>NZ_FMAR01000055.1 GCF_900094705.1 Chitinophaga costaii
TGCCGCAAACGGTTAGCCGTTAGTTGCCCGTTATTATCCTTCGGATAAATATAACTCAACCGGTCCATATCCGCCTGGCTCTCCACCACGTTGGTCGTAGTGGCATGGGAGCCGTTGCGGTTAAAGAAAACAATATTACCGTTCCCGTCGTACTTGATTTGTTCTTCGTAGGCTTTTACCGCCTGTCGTATCCCTCCGATGGAGAATCCTTAATATGATGATGTGTATTCCAAAGGAGGGATACGGGGGCGGCGAAGCGTAGATTGTGATTGCATCTATAATTTATTTTACTATCTGCAAAAATAGATGACTTTTCAATTCATTTGGACCTGTGCGCTGGCGGAGGAATACATTTAACCAACTATTACATTTTCCCCGGAAAAGATCCAGGAATTATTGCTATGATTTAGCTATTCCACATACTGTAGTTCCGATTTAGCCAAATAATAAGTTGGTTCCAGATATACAACCACGTTCAACTCCAAACACTTTTTCAGGTCTTTATGATAGTTTATAAAGTCACCCATTGCCAATTTTTTTGTAGCTAAGACGAAATAATAATCACATAACTCACGTTCTCTTAAATATCCAACTGAAGAGATAGATGACAATAAAGACTGCTCATCTATTAAATCCATTAAAAAGCTACCTACTGGAATAGGCCAATTAGTGGATCGTTTCGATTTAAGAAGCTTTTTTACACTTTTAAATATTTTCTCTTTCATTGGCTTGTCACCTAATTTACACGCGGCAAAATAACGTATCAATTTTATATTGATTCCGCCCGTCGCATCACTATAAATACTACTTTCTCCATTTTCCCAACATTGAATTGCATTGACTTTATATCCCAAAGACCAAAAAGCTATTCCCTGCAAAATAAAATCCGAATCTGCATCTCCTTTTGTAAGTGAAATAATTTTGTTAGATAGATCAATGCATTCTTCAAACCTATTTAAATTTAAAAGGGCCAAAATTTTATTTCGTAGCAAAGATATATTTCCTGTTTTTTCAAATTGCAAATCTGCATACATACAAGCAGATTCAAATTCTTTTTGCTTGATAAGTGACCAAACATCTATTTGTTGCATAATCTATTGTAATTTCCCTGTTGCAGTATTATATGGAAGATACTAG
>NZ_FMAR01000054.1 GCF_900094705.1 Chitinophaga costaii
CCATTAAGTTGAAAAAGCAAATGATGCATTGTGTGTCTTTCGCCAGGCCTTATAGGTATCTTTTATAAATTCCAGCAGTTCCACATAGCTCATTAAATGCAGCCGGATCACCGTAATCATATTAGCGAACGATTTCTTGGTCGCGGCCTTTTTGCGGATCACTACCATCAGTAACTGAGCGATCAGCACACAATACACCTGCATCTTGATGGCGTTGTCGCTGGCTCCCCAGAAATATCTCAAAGGGAAGTTCTGCTTTATCTGTTTAAACAACAGTTCGATCATCCAGCGGTTTTTGTAGATGGTGGCGATCTTTGCAGCCGGCAACGTAAAATCATTAGTGATGTACACATATATTTTACCCTCTTTGGTTTTATATGTGATCCGTCGAAGTTTTAATCGGGCCGTCACCGCCCCATTTGTTTTAACCCCTACGGTTATGTATTGTTCTTTGATGACCCCTACCGCCTTTTTCCTACGTGTTTTATCTACCAGCACTTTAGTCACGTGAAAAACAGCGTTCTCCTTCATGCGACTTACAAACCAGATCTTTTCATGGGTCCATTTCGCAAAGTGATGATAGGTATTATAGGCCTTGTCAAATACTAACCAACTGCCGGGCTGTAAATTCAACTTGTACAGAAATTGCCGGTCATGCTCTTTAGCGGCGGTGATACGTGCAAATTCGGTTACCCCGCTGAAGGCATCCATCATCGCATGTACTTTGATACCTCCCTTTTTCCTGGAGCCATCCAACCGGTTACGCCCGACACCCTGCAACAGGTCACTGAACAGTGAAATGGTTGTACTGTCTATTATCTTTAGATTGCGAATGCTCAACCCCTTTAACCGGCTGTCCGAGATAAATGAATGATACTGCTTCAGTAATCCGTAATAGATTGTTTCAAAAACCCGGTAGCTGCGCTTGTTATTCGCATCCGATATCGTACTGCGGGCTGGCGCTTTATCCAGCCCCAGGTGAGACAACTTGCCTTCGCAGGCCAGCATCCCCTCGCAAAGCTCCCGCAGCCCATTGCAATAGCTAAATACACCATACAACAATGTTACCAGGTGAACCCTTAAAGGGAGCCGCTTATAATAGCGGTTTGATTTATGCTTCCGGTTAGCAGAATATATTAGTGAATTTGGTATTACATCTAATATTTGTGACAA
>NZ_FMAR01000052.1 GCF_900094705.1 Chitinophaga costaii
TGTATCGACCCCTTATAAACTGGACGGTTTTCTAAAGGTAGCTTAGTAGTTTTTCATTTTCAAAAGGGACCGGATTAAAATTTTTGAACACGTAATTCGGAGTTTGCCTTTTCAATGCGCCATGCCGCCTTTTTTCATTGTACCATTCGTAGTAGCGATCAAGCACCATTTGGGCGTGGTAGATGGAATCAAATTCATAACGATCCATTACTTCTCGTTGCAGATTGGAATGGAACGCTTCGATATAAACGTTGTCTTCAGGCGTAGCCACATGAGAGAACTCCTGGTAGATACCTTTCTCTTTCAGGTATTCCCTGACGGCCTGCGCAATGAACTGAGAACCGTTGTCATTTCTGATTGACATTCCCTCGGCCTTGTATTCCAGCAGCATCAGCGATAGCATCAACAGCACATCTCCTTTTTTGATATGGCTCCGTAACAGGTATATCAGTACCTTGCGGCTGTAGATGTCTATAACCGTTAACAAGAGCACATTTCTACCCGTGCCGTGAATGTAAACGTATTTGATATCCATCGACAGATATTGTAAGGGCCTTTCTGGCTGTAGGCTTCTGAAGCGAATAAAATCCCGCTTAAACGGTATCGGCCTGATCCGGGATCCATATAGCAATTTAGACTCTTTCATTAGCCGGTAAACCTTTTTATGGTTAATCACCCAACCCATCTCCCGGAGTTCGGCAGTCATATTTTTATATCCGTAGCAGCAAAACTCCTGAGACAGCACCTTTTCGATTTGTTGGACGACTATCTTGTTCTCTACCATTTGTCCGTGCTCATTGACGCTATGAGTAGTTGGCCTTACCCCTTGGGGACGCTCAGAGCGCTTGTAATAAAAGCTGCTTGCTGCCAATCCGGCCCACTTCAATAGCCTTCTAACAGGGATGCTCCGCAATGAAAATGTTTTCACGAGCCCTTGAGCCTCCGCTCGTAGGCCTCGTTTTTTTTTAATAGTTCCGTCTTGAACTCCAGCTCCAGCGCCTGGTTCCCAATGATCTTTTTAAGCCGGGCATTCTCTTCCTGCAATGCCCTCAGTTCGGGGTCTACCTTGTGGTACTGCGGCTTCAAAGAAGATGAACCACCCTGATCAAACTGGTGTTTCCACCTCAGATAAACGGAGTAAGAAAGATTGTGCTTACGAAGTGTCTGAACAACCCCGTGCTGATCAGATTCCTGGATGATTTGAAGATTCTGTTCTACTGAAAAGCTTCTGCGTTGTTTTGCCATAGTACCCTAAATTTAAGTGACTAAATTGATTTAATAATTTAGTCCAGCCATTTAGGGGGTCAATACA
>NZ_FMAR01000050.1 GCF_900094705.1 Chitinophaga costaii
TGAGGTGGGTCGATTTTGCCGGACAGTGAAGTCTCTTAGGTTAAAGATATATTTTCCAAATGTAAGAAAGGGCTTTAAATTTAATTTGATCTGAAGCGGAAGCGGCACTGCTGGGAAGCATCCGCCGAGGAATAAGATCACCCGACGAATAGTCCGGTTGTCTACTCCGAATAAGTAGCAGAAAGCTCATGGGTGATTGATCACTGCATGGGCTTTCTGATCATTCAGAGGGTTGATGCCTCTTAAATCCCACGGGGGGCTGGGGGCGTGAAGCCCTCGGATCATTATGTTGGTGGGCGATAGCCCACACTGTTTTTTCTCATGTATTATGCTGTTTTAATCGGTTTTCAAATTCATTGGGCGATAAATAACCAATAGATGAATGTATTCTTTTAGGGTTATAGTACATCTCGATAAACTCGAATATTTCCGTCTGGGAATCTTCTGCCGAATCAAATGCTCCGCCTTCCATCAGTTCAGCCTTAAACCGGCTAAAATAGGACTCCATGTGCGCATTGTCGTAGGGGTTATCTGCATCACTCATACTCTGTGTTAATTTATGCTTGTCAATGATCCGGCGGAATTGAGTGCCGGCATATTGGCCACCCCGATCAGAGTGAATGATCAGGTTTTCGGCGGAGCCACGGGCTGCTAAAGCCTTTTTGAGAGAAGCTACGACCAGCGATTCTTTCATATGATCCTGCAAGTCCCATCCCACAATTTTGCGGGAATACAAATCCATCCATACCGACAGATAGCGGAATGGCCCTCCTGTCATGGGGATATAGGTGATGTCACCCACCCATGTCTCATTGATCCGGGAGGGGAAACCGCGTTCCTTATACACATTGGGGCTTATCCGGTAGGTATGACGGCTGTCCGTCGTCCTGGGTACAAACGACCTTGGCTGAATAGCCTTTAGCCCGTTTTTGGAAAGCGTCTTCCTGACCCTATATCGGCTGATCTTTAAGGCCTGGTGATTTAGCTCTTCTACGATCCTTCGGGTGCCGTAACGCCGCTTATTGGCCTTAAAAACGGTTATTATATGCTGTTCCATGGATTGTTGTTTGGGACTGATCTGGTGTGTCTTTGCATTCTTCCAATCGTAATAGCAGCTTCGGCTTGTGCCCAGCACCTGACATAGCTGTTGAACAGGGTATTGGCCATGCAACTTGTCGATCGATGCATATATGGCTTTTATATCCCACGGCCCAAGATTCCCAAGGCTTTTTTTAAAATATCCCGCTCCTGCTCTGTCCGACGCAATTCAGATTTCAAGCGTTCAATTTCAAGAAACGTATCCGGCGGATGAGTAGAGCCGTTATGAAGATTACTAGATTTCGCCTTTTCGGATTTGGCTGCATTTTTCCAACGATAAATCAGGTTATCTCCTACGCCCAGCGCTTGGGCTATTTCCGCTACAGGACGACCAGAAGCCACCATTTTCAGGACTTCTTCCTTGAAACCTGCGTCGTATTTCCTACGGGTCTTTTTTGTGTTTCTTCCAGTCATTGCTTTGCAAATTTAAGCAACTTTACTGTCCGGATTTATTGGACCATTTCA
>NZ_FMAR01000049.1 GCF_900094705.1 Chitinophaga costaii
TCGGTATACGGCGGTTCCTTAATTTAGTTCCGAGCTTTCAGGTAACAGTCGGTCAGGGATACATACCCAGCTTCGGTGAGCCGTTCGTTAGTAACGGAAGTAGATAGTATCCAGCTATTGGCAATACGCCAGTAGCCTTTTCTCGTGTTAGCATATTCCCAGGCTTTAGCCATGTCTATGCCGAGTTTCACAAGGTTTTCGTGTCTGGTGCGTATTCGTTTCCATTGTTTCCAGAACACCATCCGCAGTCGCCTGCGATACCATTTATCCGTTGCAATCAACAGCTTCTTCATATCCGCTAATTTGAAGTACTGCGTCCAGCCAGTAATGTACTGTTTGAGCATTTCCTTCCTTTTGGCATTCCCCCACCCGTTGCTTCTTGAAGTGAGTTCCCGGATCCGAAGGCGCATCCGCGTCACACTCTTTGCGTGTACACGAAGACGGCCTTCTCCCTTTAGTTTGTAAAAGGAGTATCCAAGGAACTTCACATCCTTCACATACGCCACCGTACTCTTTTCCCGATTTACTTTCAGGAACAACTTCTGCTCGATGTAAGTCGCCAGGCTTTTCATTGTGCGCGCTGCACTTCGTTGGCTTTTGCATAGAATGAGCAAGTCATCTGCGTAGCGCGCGAAGCGGTGGCCACGGTTCTCGAGTTCCTTGTCCAACTCATTAAGCATGATATTGCTTAACAGCGGGCTCAAGGGTCCGCCCTGCGGTACACCCACAGCTGTTTGTTCAAACTTATTCGCTACTACTACACCTGCGCCAAGGTATCGGTGGATCAGCGAGATCACCCGACCATCCTTGATTGTTCCGGATAGTACTTCGACCAGTTTACTTTGGTTGACTGTATCAAAGAACTTCTCCAGATCCATGTCTACTGCATACGTATAGCCCTCGGTAATATACCGCTGGCATTGCTGTAGTGCCTGATGTGCACTCCGCTTTGGTCTGAACCCATAGCTGTTTGCTGAAAATTGCCGCTCGTAAATCGGACTTAGTACCTGTGTGATCGCTTGCTGAATAACACGGTCTACTACGGTCGGGATGCCCAGCGGACGTGTCTTCCCGTTTTCTTTGGGTATCTCTACCCGACGTACTGGATTTGGACGGTAGCTTCCGTCCAGTATGGCCGCTATCAACGCCTCCTTGTTTTGAACGAGATAATCCTTCACAGATTCGACTTCCATCTCGTCGATGCCGCCCGCCCCCTTGTTTTGCTTTACCCGTTTGTAGGCCGCATTCAAGTTTGCAGGGGATACGATTTGTTCAAGCAGGCCATACCCCGTTTGCTCGATACTGGTAAGGTTGTTTTCAGTTATCCACATGGAAGTCTGCACTCCGTCATAGTATTCGGGTTCCGCCCTATTCTTTTGCCGGCAGCTATCTCTCGATATTTTCTGCTTTCTACCTTTCATGTGGTAACATTCATTGACTACTTACTTCTTAAGGTTCAGCCCTTCCAGAAGGTGTCGATCCCTCTGTACTATAGCCTCGGCTGACTTCTCACCGTAAATCTGTTTCAACCGTGCTTCATACACCGTTTCCGCACGTCGGTGAGATCTCCCACGGTAAGACGATAAACTTTCATTCCATCTACCCGCACCATCTACAGTACTA
>NZ_FMAR01000047.1 GCF_900094705.1 Chitinophaga costaii
ATATTCTGCCGCTGCAAAAAATGTCACTTTCTAACGAGACTTTACCCCAATCGCAATCGTAGCCGCTCGCCAAATCTAATTGATAATTGAGATACGGTCAAAATACAGTTCTGTAAGGGTTGCGTCCACTTTTTTTGAATGTGCTGAGTTGCCAAATAGATCAGCTTCAGCAGGGCCATATCCGAGGTAAAGGCCCCCTTTGTTTTAGTTACTTTGCGAACCTGGCGATGGAAGCCTTCAATAGTATTGGTGGTGTAGATCAACTTGCGGATAGCTGCCGAATACTGAAAATAGGTCGTTATTTTTTCCCAGTTGTGCCTCCAGTAATGGACTCCTTCTAATAATTTCGGAGATTTTAAGCCAGGAAGTTTAGGTGGTGTTTATAAGTTTAATAGTGAAGTCAAAAGTGGTAAATTGCCACCAAATACCTAGTGTCTAGTCTATTTTTTATTGTCGTATAAAATCCGTAACTTTTTCTTCCAAAAACGTTATGGTAAATATAAAGTGACCCTTACCCAGGAGGAACGGGAGGAACTGGAAGGGATTATAAGTAAAGGAAAGCATAGCTCCCAGGTATACCGCAATGCCTATATGCTTCTTAATTGTGACGAGGGGAAGTATGGCGATAAGATTACGGGTAAAGAGATCTGTCGGGTATTAAAGGTTAGCATGCGCATGATCGACCGGGTCAAAAAGCGGTTTGTCGAAGAAGGCTTCGAAGCCTGTGTTAAACGAAGGCCTGCCAGCCGGACCCGGGAACGAAAGGCCGATGGAGAACTGGAAGCCCGGTTAATAGCCCTGAGTTGCAGTAAACCACCGAAGGGCTATGGGAAATGGACACTTAGACTCCTGGCCGATAAGTTGGTGGAGTTGAATTATGTGGACAGTATCTGCCATGAGACAGTGAGAAAGGTCCTAAAAAAAACGAATTGAAACCCTGGCAAGTAAAGGGTTGGGTAATCCCACCCACTGCCAACGGTCAATTTGTAGCTGCGATGGAAGAGGTGTTGGATGTATATAAGCGTCCATATGCCAGAAAGTATCCGGTGGTGTGCATGGACGAATCACCCAAGCAGCTTATTCGGGAAACAAGAATGCCGGTTAAAATGCGAAGTGGTCAGTCGGCTCGAAGTGATTTTGAATATGAACGCTGCGGGGTATGTAATATATTCATGGTGAACGAGCCTTTGGTAGGGAAGCGGCATGTCAAGATAACGGATAGGAAGACGAAGCTGGATTGGGCGGAGTTGATCCGGGAGATAGCCGATGACCTGTATCCGAAAGCAGCCAAAATAACCCTGGTCATGGACAACCTGTCTACGCATAAACCGGGTGCCCTGTATGAAGCCTTCCCGCCAGCAGAGGCAAAGAGGATATGGGATCGGTTCGATTTTGTATATACACCCAAACACGGGAGCTGGCTGAACATGGCAGAGATCGAATTGAACGTCCTGACAAAGCAATGCCTCAACCGCAGGATCGACAATATGGAGACCATCAAAGAGGAAGTACGAGTCTGGCAATCCTCTCGCAATGGTAAAAAGTCCGTCATTAATTGGCGGTTTACAACCAAGGATGCACGAATCAAATTAAAAAGACTTTATCCGACAATTTTAGGTTGACTAGACACTAGTATCTTCCATATAATACTGCAACAGGGAAATTACAATAGATTATGCAACAAATAGATGTTTGGTCACTTATCAAGCAAAAAGAATTTGAAT
>NZ_FMAR01000019.1 GCF_900094705.1 Chitinophaga costaii
CTCTTCCCATTCCGAACAGAGAAGTTAAGCCCCTCATGGCCGATGGTACTGCGCAATCATGCGGGAGAGTAGGTAGCTGCCATATTTATTTGAAAAGGCTGCATCATTGCGATGCAGCCTTTTCTATTTTAAGCCATTGAGAGGTTATTAATTGATCTATGTTACACTGCCCACTACCCCTCCTTCAACGTATTCAATTTTACGTAGGCAGTAGAGTTACGCGCAATCAACTCTACATCAAAAATATAATTTACCGGTGACTCTGTTTCTAACTCATTATTCAGCAACCGTATTAATGTCTCGGCTGCTTTTTCGCCCATCTTATAACCAGATTGCTCAATCGTAGTGAGTGATGGAGAAACGATGCGGGAAGAAAGATCATTGGAATAACCTACTACTTTCACTTGCTGTGGAATAGAAATGCCTAGTTTATGTGCGGTCTGAATAAAAGCAATAGCAGCAGTATCATTGGCGGTAAATATTCCATCCGGAACCTGGGTAGAAAAAATTTCCTCCGCAATTTCGGTGGCAGTTTCCAGCGTTAGATTACAGACGTGTACATTATTTTGATTGAAAGGGATTTGGTATTTTCGCAGGGCAGCCTTATAGCCATCAAGCCGTTGCTGGTAAAGGTTACAGGTTAGTTCGCCGGTAATGTGCATGATATTTTTACAATCATGATGAATGAGATGTTCCGTAGCTAGAAATCCGCCATGGAAATCGTCGCCGGTAATGGAGTGGCCGGTAAAACCGTTTGGAATACGGTCGTAAAGTACCACGGGAATATTGTTTTTTACATAGGGAGAAAGATAGTCGGCGTTAGGTGTAAACATAGAAGATACAGCAAGTAGGCCATCTACACGTAGGGAGAAAAAGGTTTTGGCCAATTCCCGCTCCATTTCCATATTTTCTTCTGACTGACCAATTACGATACTATAGCCATGCCTATGTGCAATATGCTGAACGCCGCTGATGGCGGTAGATTGAAAATATACGGAGGTGCGGGGCACAATCAGCCCAATAATATTAGAGCGGCGTTTGCGTAGGCTGGAGGCGATCCAATTCGGCACATAACCCATTTCCTCTGCTAATTGCTGTACACGTTCACGTGTAAGTGCGTTAATAAGTGGGTGGTGTTGCAATGCCCTGGATATAGTGGAAGGGGATAGATTTAGGGCACGCGCAATATCGTAAATAGTAGTACGGTTGCGTTGTTTCACAAGTAGTATGTTTTGGTGATTTAGGGAAGCATATTAATCAATTTCAGCTATAAAATATTTAGTAGCTATATTACTAGCATTTACTTTATAAATAGGGTTCCTAAATTATTACCTGCTAATTATATATCCGGCATTCTCAAGTATGCAACAGGTAATTGCTGGTCATGTAGCAAGATAGGATATTTCCAGATATGGAGGAGGGCGGTAGTGGCCGCCATGCCTGACAGTGTTCATTATTTTATTTAAAGAAATGATTGTTAGTATTTTACTTTTTATTCTGTAATTTTCTTGCTAACGTTGTTGCAAATGCCCGGAATATCGCTTAACTTTTGGATCATTGCGTGCATGTATGCAAAGTAATTTTTATACATGGCATATATATTCGAATAAAATGTTAAAAAAGCCAAGTGGATATGATTGATATACAACTTTCGGGGGGAGCATTGCTTTTTTACCTAAATGACCACATTAATATATGTTGAAAAATATGTTTTTGTAAGACTTTGATATCGCTGTATTAGCTAAATCTGAACATTGTATCTATGGTTTAAAGTTTGTATTTAGTATTGAATGTCAGGAAATTTTAACCATATTAATTTGGTAAAAAAATCTCTTGGAACTGTTTGAAATTTTCTTACATTGTGCGTCCAACTTTGAAAATTATCAATCGCTTATAGAGAAATCAGTATCGTAAAACCTAGCTTGTGCTTAGTGATATGACCGGCTTTTTTCAATAATTAAAGTGTCCGTTCGACTGAATGCAAAAAATACTATAAAAGGCGCTACAGTTGCGACTTTCCACATAGCATTAAATTTTTTGGGTTTTTCGTTGGTAAACTTGTTTTTTTAAACCAAGCGTATAACTTTGCGAATCACCGTTATTGAAATATCTAAAATCTAAATAATTACTAACAACAACAGTTTAATCTTTAACAACTAAAAATTCAACTCAAAATGGCTGAGACTAAAACAACTGTGACTGCAGCTAGTGCAAAAACGGCTTCTCATCAACCAGCGAAATCATCCAATCTTTTTTCTTCGTTGGCTGTGCCCATCTGTCTGGTAATCGGATTCTGCCTTTACTTTTTTGTACTGGGTAATCCTTCCAATTTCCAGGGTGGCAATGTAGAAGGCAAACCAGTTGAAGCGGGCATTGGAAAATGGTTTGGCACTGTTTATCATGGCGGTATTATAGTACCTATCCTGCTGTCAGTAATGCTGACGTGTTTGACATTTGTAATCGAACGCGCTTTGTACCTGAGCAAAGCTAAGGGCAAATTCAGCGGCGCTGAATTGGTAAGAAAAGTTCAGTACCACCTGGCTAACAAAAATGTTGATGCAGCATTGGCTGAATGCGACAAACAAAAAGGTTCTGTAGGTAACGTGCTGAAAGCAGGCCTGAAGAAATACAAAGAAATGATCGGCAATACTGAGCTAGACACAGAACAGAAACTGCTGCACATTAAAAATGAAATTGAAGAAACCACTGCGCTGGAACTTCCTATGATGGAAAAAAATCTGGTGTTCCTTTCTACCATTGCTTCCGTAGCAACGCTGCTCGGTCTGCTCGGTACGGTATTGGGTATGATCAAAGCCTTTACCGCTATGTCTTCCGGTGGTGCAGCAGACTCCACTCAGTTGGCGCTTGGTATTTCCGAAGCCCTGATCAATACGGCCCTGGGTATTAGCACCTCCGCCATTTCCATCATTGCTTATAACTACTTTACTACCAATATCGACAGCATCACTTATGCTATTGATGAGTCTGGATTTACTTTGACACAGAGCTTTGCCGCTAATCACAAATAATTTTTTGTGAGGCGTGTGGAAACACAATAGTTCTGAATCTAATAGTAAATACTAAAACACGTAAAGATGCCAAAAGTAAAAATGCCAAGAAAAAGTACGGCCATCGACATGACAGCGATGTGTGACGTAGCTTTTCTGCTTTTAACTTTCTTTATGTTGGCAACGAAATTCAAGCCGGATGAACCGGTGGCGGTGGTAACCCCGTCTTCTATTAATACACAAGTTTTACCGGATTCTGATGTGATGCTGTTCACGGTAGATAAAGACGGTCGTGTATTCTTTAGCATGGATGGACAGCCAAAAAGAAGAAAGTTGATCGAAGACCTCAATACCCAGTATAAGCTTGGTTTGAATAATGCAGAGATGAATAATTTCGCGGTAGGTGGTAGTATAGGAACAGACTTCAAAAGTCTTAAAAGCTACCTCTCTATGTCTCCCGAACAGCGTAAAGCATCCGGATTGGAAAAGGGGATACCTACTGATTCTTTAAATGGGGAATTAGATCAGTGGATTGAGTACGGTACAACTGCGCAGGCAGGTTCTTCCGGATTCAATAAACTCTCTTACTGTATAAAAGCGGATAATGCAACGCCTTATCCAAAGATCAAAGAGATCCTGGATATTTTTAAAAAGAAGCATATACAGAAACTGAATCTGGTAACTAATTTGGAAGCTATTCCTCCCGGAACAGCTGCAGCATTGGCCCAGCAGGAAAGTAAACAAGCAAATTAATTAGCTGATCTCCAAACACTAAAATAGCGTACCATGGCAGAAATGGATACCAGTAGTGGCGGCGGGAAAAAACACGGTGGAACGAAATCCAAAAAACAATCTACTCGTGTGGATATGACACCAATGGTGGATCTAGGATTCCTGCTCATTACTTTCTTCATGTTAACTACGACCTTGTCCAAACCCAAAACAATGGACTTGATCATGCCAAAAGACACGAAGAACGAAGAAGAACAAAATAAAGTTAAAGAGAGCACTGCATTGACCATATTATTGGGTAAAGCCGACAAAGTTTATTACTACGAAGGACTAGCCCAGGATCCAAATGCATCTGCAAATCCGGACTTCTTTAAAGCAACCAGCTTCGCTGCAAAAGGCGGTATTCGTGATGAAATCATCAAGAAGAAGGATCAAGTTGCCCAAATGCGTAATGCAAAAGGTGAACCTGAAGATGTAGTGGTAATCATTAAAGCGGATGACGGGTCTAATTACAAAGACTTTGTAGGCATCCTCGATGAAATGGCTATCAATCGTATCTCTCGTTATGCTACCGTTGACATTACCGACCAGGATAAACAATGGATTAGGCAGACCGAAGCTGCAAACGGTGTTAAGTAATTAAAGGAATGTAATTTTTGCATCCATAAAGAAAAAATTGAACAATGGATTCAGCCAAAGCCTTACAGTCCGATTTTCTTGATATCCTGTTTGAAGGCAGGAATAAAGAATATGGGGCGTATGAATTAAGGAGAAAATACGACAAGCGCGTGCGTAACGCGATCTTGGGTACCCTTGGTCTGTTTGTATTCCTGGCAGGAGCTTATATTCTGTATAGTGTGTTAACTGCATCAGAATTGACTCATGTAAAAAAGCCAGTTGTAGAAACGATCAAGATGGAGGATTTGAAAATACCGGATGAGCCGAATAAGCCACCGCCACCGCCTCCTCCACCGGCACCACCACCACCCGTGAAACCTTCTGTACAATTTACCCCTCCGGTAATTAAGAAGGATAATGAGGTAAAGCCCGATGAAGAACCTCCGAAACAGGAAGATATCAAAGATAAAGCGGTAAGTACCAAAACCGTGGAAGGTGATCCTAATGGGATAGATCCGGGATTGCTGGAAGACAGTAAAGGTACAGGTGTAGTCGAAGCTCCACCTCCCGCTAAAGAAGAGATCTTCACCTTCGTAGAACAACCTCCTTCCTTCCCGGGCGGTGAAGACGCACTGAACAAATACCTGTCTAAAAATATCCATTACCCGCATGTTGCGCAGGAAAATGGTATCCAGGGAACTGTATTTGTACAGTTTATCGTAGACTCTGAAGGGAACATCAAGGATGTTAAAACCGTAGGTGCCACTAAAGGCGGCGGTCTGGAAGAAGAAGCGATCCGCGTGGTGAAAACGATGCCAAAATGGAAAGCAGGTAAGCAAAACGGACGCCAGGTATCTGTGCAGTTCAACCTGCCTATCCGCTTTACATTGCAAGAGTAGTCAATACAAACATTTTTATAGAGAAGCATTCCGGAATTCCCGGGATGCTTTTTTTTTGCTTAACGTTTAATTTTTGTTGAAAATGTATGTAAATCAGCTGTAATTGCATCTTAATAACATCTCAAAAATGCAAATCTTATCAGCATTTACATGTATTTAAACGCTTTGCTAAAGCGCATTTGGATACATGTGAATGCTATTTACGTATAGGCGTATACGTTATAAAATACCTATTAAAAATGTATGGAAAGTTTTGGAGAAGGCATCCTATTAGTATAAAAACTTACATCTATGGACGCTATAACAATTACCCAAAATGACTTCCTCGACGTACTGTTCAATGATCGTAACAAGGACTATGGCGCTTATAGTTTACGCCGCCAGTATGAAAAGCGCATGCGCAATGCCATTGCTATTACTGCCTTGACGTTGTTGGCACTAGCGGCTGCTTTAACGATCAACAGTATGTTAGCTCATGACCAGCATACAACCATGCGGCTACCCTTGAAAGATCCGGCCATCCTGCGACCAGTTGATCTGGAAAAATTGGAAGAAAAAAGGATACAACCACCGCCATTAGCCGCCGTAACCACACCACCTGCAGCTAAGCCTATGATCCACAATGCTACGCTGGCAGTGGTGCCGGATGACGCAAAAGAAATTACCCCTCCCCCTACACAAGAAGAGATGACCAATCATGCTATTGGCGTGGTAAACGCGGCAGGCAATCCCAATGCAGGTGATATCGATGTACCAGACATGGGAGGAGGAGGAAATGGGGGGGTGCACATAGAAATTGGCAGTAACGAGGGCACCACGGATCGTCCTTTTACCACGGTAGAAGTGATGCCTTCATTCCCCGGTGGTGAAACTGCCATGATTAAATATCTGAATAACAATGTTCGTTACCCTTCTTTAGCGCAGGAAAATAATATTCAAGGCACGGTGGTCGTACAATTTGTCGTAGCCCCGGATGGTACTATCCAGCAAGTAAAAGTGTTGAGTACCCAGAAGGGTGGTGGCCTGGAGGAAGAAGCCATGCGCGTCATCAAAAAAATGCCTACCTGGAAACCTGGACGCCAGAACGGAAGAAATGTGGCAGTATTTTTCAGTTTACCTATACGCTTTTCATTATCTGAGCATTAATATTGTGTGTTTCGTTATGTAATCCTCCATGGCCGGGAACCGTGGAGGATTCGTTATTTTTGCAAAGGCAAAACAAAAATAAGATGTTAGGTAAACTGGCTGGATTTGATGATACGATTGTGGCACTGGCCACTGCGCCCGGCATTGGCGCCATTGCGGTGATACGCCTGAGCGGTACAGCCGCTATACGCATTACCAATGGGCTATTCCCTTCCCGAGATCTAGCAGTACAGGCTAGTCATACCTTGCATTTTGGTAGTCTTTTGTTTGGAGGCCGGGTGCTGGACGAAGTGGTAGTGAGTTTGTTTAAGGCACCTACTTCTTATACAGGGGAAGAAGTAGTGGAGATTTCTTGCCATGGCTCGCCTTATATACAACAGCAAATTATCGATGCATGTATCCAAAGTGGGGCGCGTATGGCTAAGCCAGGTGAATTTACCCAACGTGCTTTTCTCAACGGTAAGCTAGACCTTACGCAAGCAGAATCTGTTGCAGACCTTATTGCCAGTAATTCTGCGGCCTCTCATCAAACGGCTATACAACAAATGCGGGGCGGTTTTTCCAGCGCACTGCAGGACCTGCGCGAACAATTAATTACGTTTTCTTCGCTGATAGAACTGGAGCTGGATTTCAGTGAAGAGGACGTAGCTTTTGCAGATCGTACCCGTCTTTATGCACTTGTATCCTCTGCTATGGGGCAGGTGCAACAACTGATTGATTCTTTTCGCATGGGAAACGTTATTAAAAATGGTGTGAGTACGGCTATCGTAGGCAAACCCAATGCCGGGAAATCTACCCTGCTCAATACGCTGCTCAATGAAAACCGCGCTATCGTAAGTGAGATTGCCGGCACTACCCGCGATACAATTGAAGAGGTGCTTAATATTGGCGGTATCTTGTTTCGCCTGATTGATACGGCAGGTATCCGGGAAAGCAATGATACGATCGAAAATATTGGGGTACAGAAAACGATGGAGAAGATTAAAGAGGCGGGCATCGTTGTTTACCTTTTTGATGTGAATGAGTTGAGTGTGGAGGAGGTGTTGGACCAGGCACATTTCTTTGCCTCTTCCGGCGTGAATTATTTATTGATAGGTAATAAAGCGGATGTGAAGGGAGCTGCTTTTTATAAGGAAAAGTTTGTAACCATCCCGGACATTTTATACATCTCTGCCAAACATCATTCGCATATCCAAGAAGTGAAGGACGCCCTGTTGCATAAGGTGATGAGCGGTGATGTAACCACAGGCGATACTATTGTAACTAATGCGCGTCATTACGCCGCACTGCAGGAGGTACTTAAATCGCTCCGCGATGTGAAAAATGGAATGGATCATCGACTACCGGGTGATTTGCTGGCGTTGGATATCCGGCTTTGCTTGCACGCACTGGGAGAAATTACAGGCGAGGTGACGAATGAAGACCGGTTGGATTTTATATTTTCTAAGTTTTGTATCGGAAAGTAACGAGGGCGCTGCTCATGCGGTTTTTATGACTTATTCTATTCCTTCAGCTATGAATGATATATCTCTAATAAAATGGAGAAACTAAAACGATTACCGTTATAGATCATCTTAAGGTGAATACCCATGAATTTGTAGGATATCCCATTACAACCTCCAGGTAACAATTCTGAATGGCTTAATTAACGCGTAGTTAAACGTGGGATTAACCGCTGCATTTCCCGCTATGCACAGCGCAGGGACTATTTAATTTGCTAAAAGCCCACATGGATTAAAATTATATCTACGCTAATAGTTGTTCTTATCGTATTCGCTTCGGCACATGCACAGCAGGATACCACTGCGAAATTAAGTGCCATTGGCTTTTCATCATTAAAGTTCACATTCTAAATACATGGCCGGCTGCAACGCAATGCTGCCGGCCAATTTAGACGGGTTAGTATTTAAATACTTTGCCATTGGCCATCACCTGCTGCGTGGTGGTATCAAAAGTGGCTTTGGCACCGGTGTGTATGGCGGCATTTGTCATGATGTTGGCAATGGAGTGATAGTAGCCTGCTTCCACCGGCGCATTGGGTTGTTGGCGGCTGCGCATGCATTCCATGAAGTTGCGTACGTGGGCTGAGGTGAGCGGGTCGCCGCCGGTGTTAGCGCCGGATTCCACTTTCATGGCCAGTTCGCTGAGGTCTTTTACCGGTAGCAAATTCGCCTGTAGGCCCATTTCCTTGGCTGCTCTTTCTGTGAGGCCACCTTCGGGTGTGATCTTGTTGGTATTAAGATTGAGTGTGCCGCCATTGCTGTAATAAATTTCTTTAGGATTTTCGTCGCCATTGCTCATGCGCGACATAAACACCACCTGGAAGCCGGTGGAGAGATCGTCTGCCGGACCGTAATCAAATACTGCCGTAGTGGTGTCCCAATTGCGGCGGCCATCTTTCCAGGTGTAAATGCCGCCATTGGCCACCACGCTGCGAGGATGCTGCAGGCCGGTAAACCAATGTACGGTATCGATCTGGTGAGACATCCATTGGCCGGGCTGTCCGGAGGAATAGGGCCAGAACAGGCGATATTCCAGGTATTTGCGCGGATCAAAATCTTCATGAGGGCGATTCAGCAAGAAGCGTTTCCAGTCCAGATCTTCCGCTTTACATTTTGCCACCAGTGCGGGGCGGCGCCAGCGGCCGGGTTGATTTACGTTCCAGGTAAGTTCCACCATGGTAATAGGGCCAAACTGGCCGGACTTTATAAATTGTTCGGCTGCCTTGTAATTACTCCCGGATCGGCGCTGGGAGCCTATCTGCACTATACGATCCGAGTCCTTTACCGTCTTCAACGCAAAGATGGCATCGTCCATCGTTTCTGCAAATGGTTTTTCACAATACACATCGCAGCCGGCTTTTACGGCTTCGGCGCAGAGCAGGGCGTGTTGAAAATCGGCGGTGCTAAGAAATACGCCATCAATATTTTTGATAGCATACAGCTCATCGTTATTGCGGCAGGCGGAGACATCGTGATCAAATTTAGATTTTAGGTAAGCCTGTCCTTCTTCGCGGCGCAGTTTCCAGATGTCGGACACGGCCACGATCTCGAAATTCAATTCTTTATAATGCTGCATAAAGCTGGGCAGGTGCGAATTGCGGAAGCGGTCGGAGAAGCCTACCACGCCCATTCTCACACGATCGTTGGCACCCAGGATGCGGCCATAACTTTTGGCGGCAAAGCCCATGGCGCCCAGGTATACGCTGGCCGCTGCGAGGGAAGATGTTTTTAAGAAATCACGTCTTGAGTTTTCCATTACGAGTGAATTTTTATGGAGGAAAATTGTTTGGCTTGTTCGTTTAGTAATGTTGCACTGGGTGTAGAGCCACTGTACAATATGATACGATAGCGGAAAGTGGTTGAAGTTCCGGGAGGCAGGCAGAGGTTCAAGGATTCCAAACCGTTGCTAAAAACATTTTGTCCGAGTGGATTGGCTGCAAACAGGCCATAGTTGCGGACATGCCAGTAGGTGGGGAAGCCGGTATTTTCCGGGTGGTCAAAAATAACGATGGCTACTTTTTCTTTTTGCACTGTTCCATACAGCATGCACCATTCTCCGCGTGTGCCCCATGCATCTTTATCGGTTTTGCCGGTGCTGGTCAGGTAATGACCAGTGGCCTCGTGGCCGGATGTGGCAACAGCGGTAACATTCCCTTGTGCATCGGTGAATGATTGTGCAGTATCTGCCAGTTCCAGCGCGCTTACCACGCGCAGGCCCAGCAGACCGTCTTTTACATCTTTAAAGTAAACGGAGTCGCGCTGTGCCGTGAGCGTGGTGATACGATCGATGATACGTATATTTCTACCCCCACTAAAAACAAAGCGGGTGTCTTCTTTTAGTAATACGTGATGTGACTGGTTTTCCCAGTTGGCTGTATAGGTGAGCGTGCTATCATGTGTGCCGGTTACCATTGTGCCGCGTATCCAGCCGTAATGGGCTTTCTTGCTGGCAGGAATGGCAGAAGAATTATTCCAGAAGTCCAGGCCGTTTACGCTTTCATAATTCAGCCAAAGGCCTACATGATGTGGGTGATCCGTGGCTTCGCCTGCTGCTGGCGGATTTGCACGGGTAATGCGGTGCCCGTCGGGTGAAAAAACCGGATACAGCACGGGTTTCTCCAGGGTATCAGGGTAAATGAAATTGCAAAATAATTTACCAGCTATCATTACACCAACGCTGTGTTGTGCACGGGTGGTCTTAAAGTATACGTTGCTTTGCTGCGCAAAACTAAAACAGGGCAATATAACCAGTAGCAGCAGGGAGTACCATGGTTTCATGATGTATGATTGACGGGTGTACGTGGAATGAATAATTGCTAAAAACGTGGTGGTAATAATTTCTGCTTGTTTTAAACAGGCATAAAAGATAGAAAAAAAAGTGATGGGGAGTTAGTATCCGTTAAAAAAAGCCACTGTTGAGGGTGGCTTTTTTTTTGGGGGGGGGTATTTTGCAAAATTACTCGGATGTACGATCAGCGCCCATGCGTTCCAGCATCCAGCCGGGATATTCGGCGGGGAGCTTGCTTACCTCGTGAAGGCGGTTCAGTTCCTCTTGGGTAAAGGTTACGTTTACTGCTTTCAGGTTGTCTTCCAGTTGTTCCGGTTTTTTAGCCCCGATGATCACGGTACTTACTGCTTGCTGTTGTAGTAGCCAGGCCAGGGCCAGTTGGGCCACGGAGGCGCCTTTAGCGGGGGCAATTTCGGCCAGCACGTCTACCACATCAAAAGCGCGATCTTTATTCACCGGCGGAAAATCAAATTCTACGCGGCGGGCGCCTGCTGCCTGCTGTCCATTGCGGGTAAATTTACCGCTCAGGAAACCACCTGCCAGCGGACTCCAAACCATGAGGCCTATTTTCTGATCGTTTAATAAAGGGATCACTTCACGTTCCAGGTCGCGGCCTGCGATGGTGTAATAAGCTTGCAGTGATTCAAAGCGGGACAGGTGATGGTACTGAGAATAGTCTACCGCTTTCATAAGCTGCCAGGCGGCGAGATTGCTGGCGCCAATATAACGCACCTTACCGCTGCGCACCAGGTTGTCTAAGGCTTCCAGCGTTTCACTCAATGGTGTCAGCGGATCGTAGCCATGTATCTGGTAAAGATCGATGTAGTCTGTTTGCAGGCGGCGCAGGCTGCTCTCCACTTGCTGAAGGATGTGTTTGCGGGTAAGGCCTACATCGTTGGGTCCATCGCCTATTTTGCCGCGCACTTTGGTGGCAAGTACCAGTTCGTCGCGGTGCAGGCCCAGGTTGCGGATGGCTTTGCCAGTGAGTTCTTCCGACAATCCTTCGGAATATACATTGGCCGTGTCAATAAAATTAATGCCGGCGTCGATAGAACGTTTTACCAGATCATCTACGGGTTGTTGGTCCAGGGTGCCAATAGCAGACCAAAAACCCTTGCCACCAAAGGTCATGGTACCCAGGCATAGTTCCGATACTTTAAGGCCGGTGTTGCCAAGCAGGTTATATTTCATCGCTTAACTTTTAAGATAAATGTATCCTTAAATTAAGCAATGGCCTGCATTTCCGCTGAATATTTATTTAGTTAGTACGGGTTGGTATTGGCTAAAATATAGTTTACACGGGGACGTATAATCCGGTAATAGAACGTACGCATCTTTGCAGGCGAGGGGCTATGCTTCGTCTTATTGAAGCTATAGATTTTTCATGCATGGGTGGTGCAACTTTTCTTTTATGGAATGCTCTGGAAAGAAACCCTTTCCACCACCACGCCCATTTTTTTCAGGGCTGCATTATCTGCACTTACTTTTTTATTGCCGGTTACAGCATCGTAAAGTTTGGGGTCGCCGGAGTTTACTACTTTAAAGAGTACTTCCACGCCTTTGCCTTCCAGGGTGCCGCCTTCCCAGCTTTCCACTGTGCCGCCATCTTCCCATTCAAAGCCGAAGATGCGGAAATTACGGCCGTTTAATTTTACCACTTTTTCCAGCGGGTCGCCTACTTTAATGCCGAAGGGAAATTTCCAGCCGGAATTTTCCTGGGAGAAGGTAATCACGTTGGTACTATCGGCATGCATAATAAATTCCAGTTCATTATTGGTATCGGGAAACAGGAAATAGGCCTGGCCAATGTCGTTGCCGGCTACATCAGTGGTATTGCGGATCACGATATTTTCCTTTCCATACAAATCGTACAGTGATTTAGGGTCATGTAATTTAAAGAGGTTGCGTGCGTCCATATTGTACACCGGTGCGGGTGGTGGCGGAGGAGGGGGGGCTACGGTAATAGTATTGCCGGCGCTGTCCTTCGTGATAATGGGTTGTGCGGCGGCCAGGGCGGCTTTGGCGCGGGCTTCCTCGGCGGCCTTCACTGCGGCGGCATCGCGGGCGGCTTGCGCGGCTACGTCGGCGGGACGGTTGCCGGAGCGTTCGTAAGGGCGTTTGTCTTCAAGAATATTTTTACTATCGTTTTTAAATTTCTTTTCGGTGTAGGTTGCCAGCGCAAAGGCATCGTTGGTAGAGAAGCCCAGGTTGCGAAGATTGGCAATGAGTTGCTGCCGGTTTACGCTGCTGTATTGGTATAAATATTTAAGCGCATTGTCCAGGGCAGCCGGGTCTTTTTTCAGGTTCATCATCGTGGTATCGATGTCCAGGCCACCGGTGCCGGCACGGGTCATGGCGGTAGCGATGTAATCGCTCACGGTATCGTTTGGAAGCTGGTAGTGTTCGCCTATTTTGGTAGAGAAGGCATTGGCTACCGGTTCGGCAAGCTTCACCTGTGCACCTGCCAGCAGGGGGAGAAAAATGGCAATCAATAAGAAAATCCTTTTCATGTATGATGGTTCTGTTCTAATCTTAACAAAGGCCGGGAGATCATTGGACCCGGCTAAAATAGGCATATTTCCGCATTGTTGACCGGCCACTTTACCTAAAACGCAGGGAGTTGTATTCCTATTGCCCAGGCTGTAAACAGGAATGTTGATCGTCTATACCCGGTAACGGCATAGGCTTTGAGCTCCTTTATGCAAAACATATCCTTGTAATTTTCCAGCGCCTTAATAGCCGCGATTCCTTTACTGGCACCGGCATTGGCCTGGTGCAGTGCAAAAAGATCATGGAAAACCACGGCGGCCATATCTCCGCTTCCGGGCAGGAGGGGGCCGGAGTGGTATTCCCGGTATTATTGCCGGCGAGGCACCGGCAGCAGAAAAAATCCAGGCATTGGACTACTACAAACGCTTCGTTACTTTGTGGCCATTATTATTTTATCTGAATATGTGCAATTGAAACATAGTAAAAGCAAGATGCTGCGCCCCGCGCAACTGGCAGCCGTTATTTTCCTGACCGTTTCAGGTGGCCCCTACGGCCTGGAGCCACTTTTGCTGTACGGGGGAAACAATGCCATCCTGCTGCTGCTCGTGGTACCCCTGCTCTGGGATTTGCCTACAATATTCACCGTGATGGAATTGAACAGCATGATGCCATTGAACGGTGGATACTATCAATGGGTGAAGCAAGGTCTGGGCCTGCGCTGGGCTTTTTACGAAGGCTGGTGGACCTGGCTGTATACTTTTGTAGACCTGGCTATTTACCCGGTACTGTTTGTAGAATATGCATCTTTCTTTTTTCCCGCCATCGCTGCTTATAAGCTGCCCATTTGCTGGGCTATTATATGGGGAGGTGCCTGGCTTAATATCCGGGGCATAGTTCCCGTGGGCAAAGCGGCCGTTGTGCTAGGTGTTGTGGTTGTACTGCCTTTCGCTATACTGGCCGGTATGGCGTTGTGGCATAGTCCTGTAGGGCATTTGTGGCAATTGCCCCGTCCTGCGGGGGGGATGAGCTTGTCTGCCATCGGCATGGGATTGTATACAGTGATGTGGAATTTTCTGGGGTGGGACAATGCCACTACTTATGCAGAAGAAGTAGACCATCCGGTGCGGAGTTATTTGTGGTCGCTGGGCGCGGCTTTCCTGCTCATTTTTGTGCTTTATTTCGTTACTGTGCTGGTAGCTTTACATGCAGGAGTGGATGTAGTAACATTGCAGGAGGTGGGTTTTCCGGTGCTGGGTACTGTGATAGGCGGTTGGTGGCTGGGGGCTTTGCTTTCCTTGGGAGGGATGGCCAGTGCGCTGGGTTTGTTTTCGGCAGTGATGCTCTCTGTATCCCGCATGCCCAAAGCGATGGCAGACGATAGGTTATTACCACCTGTACTGAGCCGGGAACACCGCAGATATGAAACCCCCTGGATATCCATTCTTTGCTGCGCCGTGGTGGTAAGCTTGTTGGTCATCTGGACGTTTGAGGACCTGCTGATCATAGATATTACACTGTATGGCACTGCGTTGTTCCTGGAATTTATAGCCCTGATTATTTTGCGCATCAAAGCGCCACAATGGGAACGTCCATTCCGGATTCCGCTGGGCATACCGGGGCTTTGTATCATGACCTTACTGCCGCTGATAGTTTTTGGCGTGGCATTTAGTGGCGCGTTGATGGCCGGGCAAAACAACCAACCACTATTATTTTCCGTCATCGCCTTGATCAGCGGAGAAGTAGTATGGCAGGGCATTCGCAGGATACACCACCCTGCTAATAAGATTTAATGGCGCATTATTTACGCTTGATATTGTTTGTAAAATCGATTCAATAGGATAATTTAACATGGTAAGTAGTGAAAAAACTGTCAACTTGAAGGGTAGCATCTATCTATTTTTTGGAACAGATCGGAAATGTAGTTGATAGTCCTGACAGCGATTACCATTAACTATAAGAACTGCCCATTCATAAAAATTTTAAGCATCGTATAATGCGTTATTCAACCACCATCTAAAAACAGGTTCACACAAAACCTTTCCCTTCCGACAACCGCTCATTCCTGCAGCAATGGCGTTGTACTACTTACAATATTAACCCTGTATGACGGAGAATGATTTTGCCCTTAAAAAGGTGACGGCTACATGAGCGGCCCGGCGTAGCATTGCCCCGAAACTTTGTTATTCATTCATTTTTTTTAAAATAAGGTGATTATTCCGCAGCCCGGTATGTTACTTACTCGCAGCGCACGGCAATGGCGGCTTTCATGCTGCCAGCGGCGCTTACCTTTGCGGAAGCCAAAATAATAGTGGTCGGAAGACCACATGGCAGCGGGTTGCTTTTACAATCGTGAAAGCACAGCTTAGCCTGCCTTACCGCAAAGAAGGGGTATCCGGCCGTTTCACTTATGATTACGATGGCCGGTATCTGGCCAAATTTCCCTTTGAGTTCAATTAATACAAAGAATAAAGGGGGCAGGTTATAATTTTATTGCCAGCCATTTTTCCCTTCGCCCCATTTTCTCATTTATAGATAAGTTGCCATCCCGCCGGCCAAAGTCGTTCATGACCGGTACTTTTACATAGTATAAAAACATAAAATGATTTAGGAAAATTATGCACTTTGCCGTCTAAGGGCTATCTTGGAGCTGTGCCGCCGGATACCTATAGGCGATTAATTTATCATCCAAAATTTTATGAAAAACAATCATTTTTCTTGGCCAGTATTGCTCTTGCTGGCCCTATTGCCAGTACGGCCGCTGCACGCGCAGCAGGCGGTGACAGAACCTGCCAGCCAAGCTGCCCGCGATAATTTCAGCGACATGCGTTTTGGCCTGTTTATCCACTGGGGCGTATACAGCCTATTAGGCGATGGCGAATGGGTAATGTATTTTAAAAAAATCCCTTACAGCAGTTACAGTCGCCTGCCAGATGCGTTCTATCCACACCATTTCGATGCGAAAGCCTGGGTAAAGATGGCCAAAGACGCGGGTATGAAATACATTACCATTACTGCCCGCCACCACGATGGCTTCAGTATATTCAATAGTAAAGCATCGGCCTATAACATCATGGCCACTCCTTATCATACCGACCCGCTGGCCGAACTGGCTAAGGTTTGCAAACAGGAAGGCATAAAATTGTTTTTTTATTATTCTCTGCTGGATTGGGGACGCGAAGACTACGCCTATGGTTCGCCCATCGTAAATGGCAAACCCTCCAAGGGCGATTGGGATCATTACATTGCTTTTATGAAGGCACAGCTCACCGAACTACTTACCAACTATCCCGACATAGCCGGCATTTGGTTCGATGGAGAATGGGATCGCCCGGACGTAAACTGGCATTTCGACGAGATCTATGCCCTCATTCACAAACTAAAACCCAATGCTCTCATAGGCAACAACCATCACCACGCTGCCCGCGCCGGGGAAGATTTTCAGATGTTTGAACGCGATCTGCCGGGAGAAAATAAATCCGGCTTCAGTGGTGATGCTTCCATATCTGCCGCGCTGCCGCTGGAAACCTGTGAAACAATGAATAATAGCTGGGGCTTCACCATCACTGATAATCATTATAAAAGCGTACGGCAGGTTATCCAATTGCTGGTAAATGCCGCCGGTCGCAATGCTAACCTGTTGCTAAACGTAGGCCCCATGGCCAATGGTGTGATACAGCCCGAATTTGCCGATACACTGACTGCCGCCGGCAAATGGCTTGCCCGCTACGGCAGTAGCATTTACGGTACCCGTCAGGGCTTCCTGCCCCCACAATCCTGGGGCGTTACCACTGCCCGCGCCGGCCACCAGTATGTGCATATCTTGCAAAACCCGGGTGTAAACCCATTGTTCCTGCCCGGGCTGCCCGGCAAGTTAAGGAAGGCCGTCACCTATGGCACAGAACTCCCCGTAAAATATACGCTGGTAGATAAAGGCATCCTGCTATACCTCGATGGCTTTGGCAATGCGGGGTACGACAATATCATCGACCTCACTTTTGAATAACGCAAAAAAGCCGGCTATCGTGGCCGGCTTTTTTGTTAGAATGTATCGTCATTGACTTCCAGCCAATACCCATCCGGATCTGTAAAATAAATTTGTTTTACCCCATCCGGCCGTAAGGTAGGCGTGTGCGCGTTCTGCGCCCAGTTGCCATAGGCAATATGATTTTCCTCCAAATGATGCATGAATACCTGTAAGTCTGGTACACTAAAACACAGGTGACTATTTTTGTCGTGCTGCGTAATGCCCGCCGCTCCCTGAATGATATGTAACTGGCTGTGGGCACCTATGCGCAGCCAGGTATGCCGCCCGTCGTGAAAAGGCTCTGGGATGGTATCCAGTTGCAAAATCTTTGTGTAGAAGGCCGTACTCTTATCCAGGTCGAATACATACAGGGCAATGTGATTAATTTGTGGCGTGGAATTTTTTTGCGCTACCGCGGTCATGGTTTGTCCGGTAAGGCCTGCCAGCAGTAGCAGGCTGGTGAAAAATATTTTTTGCATGCCAACAAATTACAAGGGAATGCCGACAATGCAAAGCGGATTTTACCCTTTTTGCTGGCAGGAAGTATACTACCTTCAGCCAGGAATAAAAATGAAAGCATATGTTGTATCACCCATTAGGAAAATCAGCTTTGCATGTCAGTGAAATTGCTTTTGGCGGTATGTCACTCAAGGGTGCGGAGGCATCCGATATCGCGCTGTTGCACCAGGCACTGGATAGCGGCATTAACTTTTTTGACACCGCAGACCTGTATGATCAGGGAGCCAATGAAACCCTGTTTGGCAAGGCCTTCAAAGACCGTCGGGATCAAGTAGTGCTGGCCACCAAAGTAGGCAACCAGCTTCGCCCCGATGGTAGTGGGTGGGACTGGAACCCGCGCAAAGACTATATCCTGGAGTCTGTACACCACAGCCTGCGCCGTTTGCAAACGGATTACATCGACTTATACCAGCTTCACGGCGGTACGCTGGATGATCCTACCGACGAGACCATCGCTGCCTTTGAGCAGTTGCAGCAGGAAGGCAAGATCCGCTACTATGGCATTTCTTCCATCCGCCCCGATGTGATCCGTACCTGGGTGGAACGCGCCCACCTGGTGAGCGTAATGATGCAATACAGCCTGCTGGACCGCCGCCCCGAAGAAAGTACCCTTTCGCTACTGGAAGCAAATAATATTGGCGTGCTGGCCCGGGGTAGCGTAGCCAAAGGCCTGCTGGCAGGCAAGCCCGCCACTGAGTACCTGGACTATTCGCCGGAAGCTGTGCAAACCGTGCAGGCCGCTGTGAAGGCTGCGTCAGGGCAGCAGCGTAGTATGGGGCAAACCGCCATGCGCTACGTACTGCAGCACCCTGCCATTACCAGCCTGGTAGTAGGTATCAGAACCACTCAGCAACTGGAGGAGGCTTTGGGCGCCGCGAGCGCACCCGCTCTCACGCCGGCAGCTATGCAGGATCTGGCAGCGGTATTGCCTGACCGTTTTTATGAATCACACCGGTAAATTTTAGTAGAAAACGAGAGGTTAAAATTTGCTTAATAATTGCTTAAAAACAGCTTAAAATAGAAAAGTCTAATTTGCTCCAGGCTTAAAGAAGGATAAGGAAATATTAAGGCTACTGCTATTACCCTCTTTATTTGCAGCGCTTTATGCCCGGATGCGCCCACTAACTGCTGGTAATCCCGGAAATGAATGGACAATAAAAATATCGGTTTTGTTAAAAAAAATTCCGTTTCGCGTAAGTAAAATACCCCCAATTCGACACACCTTTGCGCCATGAAAAAATTAGTGCTACTCTCAATTGGATGCACGGTAATGGCGCAATTACTTACGGCTCAAGCTCTTAAACCCACAGTTACTCCTGCCCAGAAGCTGCTGATGACTAACGAAGATTCCCTGAATATGGGCACCTCTTCTTCTAAGACTGTTGTTTCTGGTTATGGATCAGCATTTTTTCAGCGCGATTTTAATGAACAATTATCCCGGGCTACGCTGGAAAGAGCGGTGCTTTTTGTGGGACATCAATTCAACAGTAAAATATCCCTGTTCACAGAACTGGAATTGGAAAATGCTAAAGTAGGCCCCGGTACCGATCAGAAGGCGGGCTTTCAGGGTGAAGTTTCTATGGAGCAGGCCTACCTGAAATTTAATTTAAATTCTCACCAATACCTGGTCGCTGGTTTGTTTGTGCCGCGCATCGGTATCCTCAACGAAAATCACCTGCCGGTAAACTTCAATGGGGTAGAACGTCCCATGGTAGAGCAACTTATTATTCCAGCTACCTGGCGGGAACTGGGTATCGGCTTTTATGGCCATTCCCGCGTAGTACCTATAAACTACACCGTAGCATTGGTAAATGGTTTGGACGGTTCCGCCTTTGCCCATGGCACCGGCCTTATAGAAGGCCGTGCAGAGGGCCAGGGCGCTTTTGCCAACAATATTGCGATAACGGCTTCTGTGCAATATTTTCTCCAGGACTTCAAATTTCAGCTCTCCGGTTATGCCGGCGGGGCAAATGGTCAGAGCAAACGGAAGTCGGACAGCCTGATGCTGGAAAGCGGTCCATTTGCTGAAAGCGTATATCTCGGTGAAGGCGATGTGCAATACAGTCACAATGGCTTCTCCGCTAAAGCGCTGGGTACCTTCATCAGTTATGACGGCGCTGATAAAATGAACCGCGCTTACGCAAATAACATTGCCCAATTTATGTACGGCGCTTATGGCGAGCTGGCTTATAACCTCTTTGAAAAAGTACACAATCCAAAACTTCAGGGGCAGCAGTTTAACGTATTTGCCCGCTACGAATTGCTGGACATGAACGCCAAGATACCCGACAACGGGATCTATGATGGTAAGCTAAAACAGCAGCACATCATTGCCGGCGTTACTTACCTGCCCATTCCCAACGTAGCCATCAAAGCAGATGTGCGCCTACTGCACACCGGCGAGGAAAACCCGCAGTTGGTGATCAATCCCAGCCCGGCCCGCATTCCCTACAGACAGAACGATTCTTTCCTGAATGTAGGCATTGGATATTCATTTTAGTCACTTATTATACAAGCAATATTACACAGGAAGCAATTACTTAAAATGGTCCGGAATGCGTGACATTCCCTGGTTACAAAAGGAAGCACAAAAATAGAACGCTATGCAAAAGCTGGAAAGAAGAGACTTTTTAAAAACTGGTTGCAGGGCATGCCTGCTGGGAGCTGTGACCCTCACTTTTGGGGATCTGCTGCTCTCTTCCTGCGGAACGCCTTCCAAGGCTTTCTCGGCAGACATGAACAACAATCAGGTGTCCGTGCCGCTTACACTTTTTGCAACGAACGATTTACAGGTGGTAAGCCCCAAGCATTTTGAATACGAAATCGCCGTTCGCAAAAAAGATAACCAGTACGAAGCCTTGCTCATGCAGTGTACCCATCAGAACAACCAGTTGGTACGCACTGGCTCCGGTTTTTACTGTAGCCTGCATGGCAGCTTGTTTGACCAGGAAGGTCAGGTGAAAAAAGGTCCAGCCGAAAGGCCACTTACCCGCTTGCATACCGAAGTAGTGCAAGACCATCTTATAATCTATATAAACCAAAAAGCATGAAAAAAATAGCTATACTCGCTATGGCGGCCGGCGTGGTAACTCTCGCTGCCTGCAAAAAGGATTCTAACAACGGCGGTAGCCAGTCAGGAGACTTTAATACGATCAAGAATACCGTGATCACTGATTTTGTAAACAAGACAGCTATTCCGGGCTATGCAGCCCTGAAAGCCAAAGCCATCTTATTTGATAGCGCCGTGGTGGTACTTTCCAAAACCCCTACCGATGCCAACCTGGCTGCCGCACAGCAATCCTGGCGCGACCTGCGTACCGTATGGGAACAATGTGAAGGATACCTGCTCGGTCCTGTAGAAGATCTGAACTACGATCCCCATATGGATACCTGGCCGGTGGATACCAGCAGCCTGAATGCCCTGATCAAGAGCAATACTCCGCTGGATCTGAACACCGTGAGTAGCCTGGAAGACGACGCCCTGCACGGTTTCCACCCCGCTGAATACATCCTCTGGGGCGTGGATGGCAGCAAGAAGGCCGCAGATATTTCTGCCCGTGAAATGACCTATCTCACCAGCCTCACCCAGGACGTAGTAAATACCTGCTCCAACATCTACGACTCCTGGATACCTTCCAGTGGCAATTATGCGCAGAAAGTACTGGACGCTGGTCAAGGGAACCAGCCTTTTCCTACCAAACTGCAATTTTTCCAGGACCTGGCCAACGTAATTGGCGAGATCTGCAACGAAGTGGGCGATGGTAAAATGAAAGATCCCTACTTAGCCGGTACCCCCCTCACCGTGGAATCTCCCTTCAGCGGTAACTCCCTGGCAGATTTCAAGAACAATGTAAAAGGCGCTTTAGACGTATACATGGGTAATTTCCAGGGCAGTTCAGCTACCAGTCTTCATGCACTGGTAAGTAACAAGAATTTGGCGCTCGATCAGAAAGTGCAGGATAAATTCAATGCTGCCCTGAACAGCTTCAGCTCCTTTACCCTGCCTTATGAAAAGGCTATCCTGAGCGAAAAGCCCGTATGTGCGCAGTCTATGGCCGCTATCCTGGAAGCACGCGATGTGATGCAGCAGGATGTGGTGCAATTTATTCAAGAGAACATTAAAGACTAGGCATACCACCGGTGCGGCCCTGCGCCGCACCGGTACCAATTGCCGAAAGTGAGTTATGAGGATAAGGAAAATATACCTGGCATCGTTGATGGCCGTGCTACCCGCCATACTGGTGATGTGCCGGAAAGCGGGAGAATTTAGTGAAGACCAGTACGATTCCCGCCTGAGCGGGGGGGCAGCCACTACCTTAAATGCCAGTAGCCAGGCTTTTGGCGATTGTGTGGTAGGGCTCAATGTTTGGGATCAGCATATCCATGACCTGGGTGACGCGTCTTCCTCGGCCACCTTCGTGGCCCCGCCAGCTGCCGTACACGCAGGGCTGGGTCCTATCTTCAATAACGTAAGCTGCAAAAGCTGTCACCATAATGATGGCAAGGGCAGTCCCACTTTCGGAACCGTTACCTCTTCCATGCTTACCCGGCTAAGTTTGCCGGGTACGGACGAACACGGTGGCCCCGTGCCCGTGCCTGGCTTTGGCTTGCAATTGCAGGACCTGGCCAATTTTAGTAAGCAACCGGAGGCTAAGGTGAACCTCAGTTATGCCGACATCCAATTCGTCTACCCTGACGGTAATGTTGCCACCCTGCACAAACCTACCTACTCTTTCAGCAACCCTTACATACCCCTGCCGGGTAATGTGCAGACATCTGCCCGTATGGCACCTCCATTCTTTGGCCTGGGCCTGCTGGAGAATATTCCGGAAAGCACCATCTTGTCTTTTGCAGATGAGAACGATAAAGACGGGGACGGCATAAGTGGCCGTCCGAATTATGTGTGGGATCCGGCAGCGCAAAAAATGATGCTGGGTCGCTTTGGTATGAAGGCCAACACTGCCACCCTGCTCACGCAAACGGCTTCGGCATACCAGCAAGACATGGGGGTAACTAGTACCGTATTTCCGCAGGAAAGCAGTTATGGACAGACCCAGTTTGATGGGCTGGCAGACGATCCCGAATTACCAGATAGCATCCTGAACTCCGTCGTGTACTACCTGCGCACCCTATGCGTACCAGCCCGCCGCGATGTAACAGAAGCCAATGTGAAAAATGGGGAAGCCCTCTTTGCTCAAATTGGTTGCGGAAGTTGTCACAAACAAACTTTATATACCGGTGTAAGCGAAACCTTGCCCGTGGTGAGCAACCAGCGCATACATCCTTACACAGACCTGCTGCTCCATGATTTGGGTGATGGGCTGGCAGACGGGCGCCCTGATTATGTAGCCACCGGCAGCGAATGGAAAACCCCTGCCCTTTGGGGTGTGGGGCTTTTCGAAAAAACGAACGGCATTCCTTACTACCTGCACGATGGCCGCGCACGCACCCTGGAAGAAGCGATTCTCTGGCATGGAGGGGAAGGGGAAAAGGCCAAACAAGCCTTCGCCCACCTCAGCAGCGGCGACCGGCAGGCAGTATTGCTGTTTTTAAAATCGTTATAAGCCTTCGGGTATATATTTTTTATGAAGCGGTTGCATGGTGCGTGCAGCCGCTTTTTTATTAGGTAAAGGGCGCAATAAAAAAAAGGATGCATTCCCTTTAAAGAAATGCATCCGTATAAAAAAGATACAAGGCAATAGATGCCTGGTTGCGCAAAATTTATTTTACAATACCTGCAAACCGCTGGTAAAACTGGGTAGGGCTATTTTCATGTTTAGGCTGGTACTTGCCTGCAATGATCGGCACATAAATTACCCGGCGGCGGCTTTCTTCTCCAATCACGGAAGACTGTGCAACCCGGTGCCATAGGCGCCCGTCGTGCACCGTGAGATCGCCGGCTGAGGGGCGTACTGCCAGTTCGTTCGGATCTTCATCGTGGGAGATAAAATATTTTTTACGGAATAGGAACTGATAGAGACTTTGCTTATGCGTACCCGGTATAATGCGCAGGCCGCCGTTTTCTAGTTTCAGATTATTGAGGTGTATGCCCACATTTAACATTGGATTGAGGCGGCCGCCCATAAAAATGTCGCGGAGGCCGTCGGTATGCCAGCCCATTTTGGTGAATTTACTCAACGGTCCGTTCACATAGTGGTTAAACACCATGCCGTCTTTTTCATCCGTACCAATCCGCCCACCTTGGCCTACCAGGGCCAGCAATGCCTGCAGGCGATTATCTTTCAGAAGATCTGCAAGAAAAGGATGAAATTTATTGGTAAATGCAAAGCGTTGTACAATGGGGGAGCCATCTAGGTCTTTGCCATACTTGATAGGTACGCCATTAATCTTTTCCAAGCCTTTGGCTAACCAATCCTGTTCCACTTCCCGGGAAGCGTCAATCACTTTTTGCACTACCTCGGGAGAAATGAAATTACTGAAATGTATAAAACCATGCTCGTCGAAAAATGCGCGTTGTTCGTTCGTCAAGACGTCTGACAATGTGAACCTGGGATAAGCAGCGTCCATGATCTGTAGGTTTAAAGCGTTTAAAAATACCCGGTGCGAATCGCGTAATAGGCACAGCGATAATGTTATAAATAACACCGAAAAGATAATAAATAATTAATCCTGAAGCGCAGAAAAACTATTAAAAAATCATTAAAGACAACAACAACGGGGAAATTTGCAGCCGGAAACACGGACATGAAAGGAGGGAAGTCTAGTGGAGAAAGGTTTAAAAATCATGGCTAGTAGTCTACTTATTTAGTAGAGTAAAAATAGCCGTTTTTCCCGGGATTTCCAAAAAAACTTAGCTCATCTTTTTGCCGTAAGAAGCAGGCTGGCTATAGGCTTGTTATTATTGCGTTAATAAAATTTATTATATAGGCTACCCGCCACTTTTTCTATCAATGCTTTCGGTAAAAAGCGGGTAGCGCCAGCGCTTAAACTGTTCACTGTACCCGGGATTACCTCTGGCTTTCCGCTAAACATGGCTTTCAGGCCAGCCTTAGCCACGGGTTCGGGCGGTGTGCCAAATTTTTCGGCAGTGGCCCGGATGGCATCCATGCCGGCCCGATCCAGGAAATTAGTATTAATTGGGCCGGGACTTAGGCAGGTTACTGAAATGTTTTTGGATTTCAGTTCCAGCCGAAGGCCCCGGGTAAAAGAAAGTATGAAAGCCTTGGAGGCTGCATACCCGCTGAGGGTAGGTACTGCCTGGTAAGCGGCCGTGCTGGCTACATTGAGGATGTATGACTTCGCTTGTTGTCCAAGAATAGGCAACAGGCGATAAGTAAGGGCCACCACCGTTTGCATGTTCAGTTGCAACATATTCAATTGATCTTCCAGTGGCTTTTGCGCAAAAGTACCCCATACGGCATACCCCGCATTATTAATCAGGATGGAAATGGGAAAGGCATGTTCCTTCACCCAGCGCTCTACCTGCGCAGGTGCTTCCGGCAAGGAAAGATCTATTGCTAGATAAGCTACCTGCACCCCGTATGTTGTAGTAAGTGTGGCCGACAACTCGCGCAGCGTGGCTTCTGAACGGGCCACCAGCAGCAGATTATACTGCTTTTTTGCCAGCTCCACCGCCATGGCTTGTCCGAGGCCTTTACTGGCGCCAGTGATTAGTGCGAAGGTTGAGGACATGTTGTGTTTGAAATTTCTAAATAGCTACAAAAATGCATAAAATTTTGCCGCCAAATACGAGCGAAGGTTGGGCGGTGGTAAATGTATGCAGTTTTTCCAGATATAGGGCAACAAATTATCTCATAATCAACAGCTTTTAATAGCATTTTAATGGGATTTAATTATTATGCCCAAAGATGATATGCTAGCAGCGCACTGTAACTGTGTATTAGGAACCGGCTAACCATACTATGTATGTAAAAATAGCCTACTATAAGCATCTGAAACCCCACTGCTTTATGTACCTTGCCGCCTGGACAAAACGCAGGTACCCGGTACCTGATACCTGGTATATTATATTGAAATTATGCAACAACGTGTACTTCTGGCAGGCTTACTATGCCTGCTCAGCGCCTGTCATTTTAGTGCAGGGGCGCGCAAAGACGAAAAGACCGGATTAACCCTTATGAGCCATGGCCTGTCTTGCCAAAATTTCCTGCTAGAACGGAATGGTCTTCCCTTAACGGACAAGGATATACGTTATGGCGAAAGGATAACCCTGCTGTTGGAAAATCTAAGCGGTTTCACGGAGAAAGATGGCCTGGTGTATCCTGGCATGCAACTGGACGTGAAAGACGACAAGGGCGTTGTAGTATCCAGCTTTACCGACATGCTGGCCGATGTGTCTAAAAGTGGCGTGTCTCCGGAACAGGCCCGTGGGCTGCGAGCCGCCTACCAGAGCGGGCCGCCAGAAGTAGTGCCGGGCCGTAGTTATACTCTCTCAGTACATATCTGGGATAAGCAGGGCAAAGGCACGTTAGATGCCACGTTGCCCATGGATCTCCGTTTTCCCGACACCACTGGCTTGCATACCACGCCGCAAGGCATTACTGCGATAAGGATATTCATGATCAGCGATTCGGGACGTGTGCAGCAAGGGCACGTGCCAGCCAAAGGTCACGTAGGTATAAACTTCCAGGGCCTAAAAGGATTTGTGGCAGACAGTGGCAAAGTATTCCCCGGCGGTAGCCTGGCGGTGTACGACAGTACCGGCAAAGCATTATTTAACACCGGCGACGCCTTTGCCAGCCAAACAGGAGGGTTTACAGATACCCAGGTAAAAGAGGGCCTCCGCATTACCGTGAATATGAATCCGCACCTGAAAGGCATCAAAACTATCTGGAAGTTCCGGGTTTGGGATAAAAAAGGACAGGGTTCTATTGAAACGGAAGTGCCAGTTATATTGGATTAATACCCTAGTTACATCCCATAAAATACCCTGTTTAAAAGCCTGGGTATCGTTTGGAATAAAACGTACCGCAAGCATACCTTGAGGGAAAAGCATAAAAAAAGTGGCGGACTTATCCGCCACTTTTTGTTGGTAGGGCTGGCATAGTTTATTGTAATTATTTAAGCTGCTTTGCCCTGAAATTTATCATCCCATTGAACCGCAGTGATTTGATATGGGTATTAAGGCTAGACTGCTTTACACGTCCGGACTGCTGTAGTGGTGTCACCTGGCGCCCATTGGTGGTAAAACGGCCGGTGTTGATATAATTAAAGATGTCTAACAGGTTTTCATCATAGTCGGCATTGCCAAAAGGTACATCCACATAATCCTGTGCCAGTTGGTCGGGGACAATGCCGGTGAAATATCCGCCCTGCAACAGGGAGTTTTTGGTCTCGAAATTAATCGCGTATAGGTCTGCCAGGTATATTTCTTTACCATTGCGGTGCGCGCGCAGGCTGGCCCCTATAAAACCTACGGGTTTGCCGTACGTTGTATCGCCTACCAACTTAACATCCATGTAAGGCTTCAGATTGTTCATCGTCAGTTCTGCCGCGGATGCTGTGCCGTCGTTTACTATAAAGAATATATGATCCAGACTAAGGCCGCCGGTAGAAGAGGGGAACTTGGTTTCATCCCCGTTGCCGCTCACGCCAATGGCAGCATTGAGCTTATCATTGTAAGTGGTCCAGTACATGGTTTTGCCAGCCGCGGAGGAGGGGGCCAGGGCGCTGTCCAGGTATTCGGCCGTGGCTACAGCCCCGCCACCGTTATTGCGCAGGTCTACAATCAGGTTGTTGATATTGGCCGACTTTAACTTGCCGATTTCTGCATCCAGCAACTGTTTGGTGAGCGTGGGGCTTCCGGCGCTATTGTAAGTATTAGTAAAGGTGTAGAATACAAAATACCCCACATTGCCTTGGGTTGTATTATAAATAGTATCAAACAATATGGGATTGATGTTATAGGCTGCAGCGCTCAGCGTAATGCTGGATTGTACGCTGCTACCAAACTGCTGGGTTATCAGGGATACAGTGGCATTGCCGCTGTAGAAGGCGTTCCATACGGATTCTCGGTTAGTAACGGAGCTAAAGTCCGTAATCCCGTTCACCGATATCAGTTCAGTGCCACGCGTAAGTCCTGCCTTGCCAGCGGGCGAATTTTTATCGGCATATTCCACCAGGGTATGTACATCGTTGTTATTATCTGCTGCAAAGACTACCTGTATGCCAAAGTCGCCCTCCACGGCTTTAGTGGCTTCCACCTTCCCGTCTTCCAATTCCGTACTGATAGAGCTGTCGCGGTCCAGGAAACTGTATTTATCGTAGGGGTTGCCGGTAGTAGCGTTTATGGCATATTGCCGCATTACATTCAGCAGTGTATCTGCGTTGGGATAGATGCTACTGTGCGGATCCAGGGTGGGTACTGATTTGTACCAGTAATAGGCTGGCAGGTCCTGATTATCGCCAATATCATTGATATCCACTTGCATATTGCGGTACATCAAATATTTCAGGGAATCCTCATCCGCTGCACTCAGTTCGGTGCCAGTGGCAGTGGTATCGGAGGTGGTGCCTCCGCTGGATTTATGATCTTTTTTGCTGCATGCGGAGATGCCAGCCATGGCCAGGAGTACAACGCCCAGGCACAGCGGGGCTGCTGCGGAACGGTAGAACATATTCATAGAAAAAACGAATTAAGCGGATGGATCAATTTGCTGGATTAGACTTATCAATCCGGCATAAGTAAAAAGTGCTCCAAAAAAAATAATGGACGCCTTTGCTGGAATGGAATACATAACATTGCCTAGGCAATATTGATAAACGTTTATCCCTGATAAAATGTTCTTCCGGTCCGGAGGAAAGCAAGGTTATATTTTTTTTGCGAGGGATTGGCGTGTCCAGAAAGCGCTTTCAAAGCCCAGCACATAATTAAAGTATCCCGAACCGGGTCCAGGTGTTCCACTGCTGCTGCCGCCGGCCTGTGCGGCTTTGTCGGACTCAGCCTTTAGTTTCTCGGCTTCTTTTTTATCGATCTTATTAAGGCGAAAATTAAAAGCCACCACTTTGTCTTCATTTTCTTCCGGGAATTCCAGCCGGGAGAGGGGGATAATTATCTCCATGGACAGCATGCCAGTATTATCGTTACTAATGGCGGCCTGAATGCCAAATTCGTTTTGCATGGGAATGTTGCCATCTTTCACATTTTTGAGACCATTTACTGAAATATCGCTGGTGTGCAGGAAGAGCAGTTTTTGCTGGGCGGCCTTTTCCTGCGGGCTGGGGGTATAATTGAGGGCCGGGGTGTGGCGGTAATCGTAGAGCGCGTCCTGATCTATCACCGGGAAGGTAACGCCTGGGCCGTTCTTCGACTTGCCAGCAGTATTAATGGTTACGTGCAGGCCGGCATTGATAATGCGGTACTGGGTAATCTCGTCACGGGAAGAGATAGCAATGTAAAGATTGGTGCCGTCGTTGCTGATATCGTAAAACAGGCGGGTGTCGCTATTATAGTGTGGCAGTGGGTTTTTCCACTCATCGAGGCGCCCGTCTGCCTTCACAGGGCTGGCAGCCCAGGTATTGGGCGCATCTGCTTTCTGTGCAAAGGTGGAGAGCGGAGTGGCCAATAGTGCAGCGGCCAGGAGGCGATGGTAAAAAGGTGCGATGACTTGCATATGCGTTGGAAGAGCTTCGTTTTTAATACTGGCTACAAGTTTACCAATTTTCCGGCTAAACCATCCCCATTAAACAAGTGAGTCAGGGATATATTGGTGAAATTTCTTCCGGTTGGCCGTTTAAAACAAGGGATTGAGCGTCGGAAAATAGTCCATTACTGGAATTTCTTACCATGAAACAAGAAAGTTTATTTAAATTTCCGACTTGCGGGAGCGAAGGCACTACGCCTTACACTAACAAAACCAATTGGCGGGTCCTACCCCTATGACCCGACCTAACAAGCAAGTAATTGAATGAGTAAGAAAAGTTCGCCTAATTCATCCACCGGGCGCGCAGAAAATGGTGGCCGCGTATCACTCAAAGACGTGGCCCGCTTGGCGGGTGTTGCGCCTTCCACTGTGTCTTTTATATTAAATGGGAAAGCCCAGGAAATGCGTATCCGGGAAGAAGTGGCCATTAAAGTAAAAGAAGTAGCACGAAAAGCTGGATACACACCCCACCAGGTGGCGGTGAGCCTCCGTACCGGGCAATCGCGCATACTGGGTTTGGTGGTGGAAAGTATATCCGGCAGCTTCTTTGCCGCCCTGGCAAGGGTTATAGAGGAAGAGGCCAGCCGCTACGGCTATCGTGTGGTGTATACCAGTACGGAAAATGACGCCGCCAAGGGCCGGGCCATGATTCATATGCTATCGCACTGGCATGTGGATGGCTACCTGATCACGCCGGCGCCCGGCATGGAAAAAGACATACAGGAACTGCTCGATAAAAAACGTCCCGTGGTGCTGATGGATGGATTCTTCCCCAGCATTAAGGCTCCTTTTGTGCTGGTGGATAATTACGCCGGTGTAAAAACGGGGGTACAGCAGTTTATTAAAAAAGGCTACCAACGCATTGGGTACGTGACGGCAGATGTAGACCTCATCCAGCTGGACGAGCGCATGAATGCCTACCGCGATACCCTGGAGGCCAATAACATGCCAGTGCAAAAAAAACGCATCCTCAAAATACCTTATAACCATCCCCGGGCCGATGCCATCCGCTTAATTGCGGAGTTTCTTCAAAACATCTCCCCCCGGCTGGATGCCGTGTATTTCTCTACTAACTACCTGGGCCTTTTGGGGCTGGAAAGCCTGCGCCAGCTCAATTGGCAATTGCCTAAAGACATTGCTATGATGTGTTTCGACGATCATGATATTTTCCGGCTTTACCAACCTGGTATCACGGTGATGGAGCAGCCGGTGGAGGAGATCGCGAAAACAGCCATTCAACTACTGATGAAACAATTGGGCAAAACAGATATCCGTATTCGTAAAACGCAGGTACGCCTGGCGGGTAAATTCATTCAGCGCGGTTCGCTCTGATCATTAAGCACTTTATAAAACAAAAAGGCCATCGATTCATGTCGATGGCCTTTTTGCTCTCTAATGCTTAGTATGGATTTCTTAAATCGCAGGATGCTCCCCGTATTCCTTCCACAGCGTATCCAGGTCGGCTTTCGCCAGTTGTTTCCAGATGTCGTTGGTGTAAGTTTTGTTACGCATGGCGGCGTCCAGCTTATCCACCATTTCCGGGTTTTTGTTTTTCACCAGCCATTGCAGGAAGCGGGCGGTAATACGGTAGCTGTTCTTGTAAGACTGGGTGTCTTTGTAATCAGGCAACGACCACTTTGCAGCGGTGTTGTTAACGCCATATTCTGCGCGTACATAGTCGGCAATGCCTTCTGTGAGCCATCCCGGGCCACTGCCGTTAGGATAGGCCTGTACAATGTGCATTACTTCGTGTGTCACTACATCAATATCTTCCGGGTTTTTGGTAAGCCACTCGGGGTTATAGCGGGCCACGCCGCCGCCGGTGGCAGCTACCCCTTTGTAGGCGGGGTCTATTATAAAAAATACTTTTTTAAGGCTTTCCTTATTGTAGTGTGCTACTTCTTTCGGGTACACGGTAAAGAAAGCGTCTATCAGGCGTTGTTTTTCATGCAGGTCAAAGCTTTCTGCTTTGTTGATGAAGATCAGGGTAAAGCCGTTTTTTACCGTGGTGTCCCGCTGGTAAAATGTGTCGGAAGCGGTGCGTTCGTCCTGGGCTTTCAGGAGTACTGGCGCCAGGCATAGGGCGGTGATGACGCCGGCCTGTGCAACTTTTTTAAAGCGATGGTTCATGTGATGTATATAGTTGACAGTGAAAGAAAAGGGCGGCAGGTTTGCTGCCACCTTTATGTGTGTACATTAATGTTTGCTGCTCATAAAGAAGGTGATGCTGCCGCCCTGCATAATTTCTTCATGTGTAATATAGAGGCGATCCAGCGGTTTGCCATTCAACCATACCTTTTGTACATATACATTTTTATCGCCGGGATTTTTTACTTCCACGGTGAAGGTCTTGCCATTTTCCAGTTGCAGTGTGGCTCCATCTACTGCGGGGCTGCCCAGGGAGTATTGATCATTGCCGGGAGCTACGGGATAAAAGCCCAGGGAGCTGAATATATACCAGGCGCTCATTTGTCCGCAATCGTCGTTACCGCCCAGGCCATCGGGGCGGGGAGCATACATTTTTTTAAGGATCATGCGGATACGTTCCTGTGTTTTCCAGGGATAGCCTGCCCAGTTATAGAGATAAGCTACGTGATGTGAAGGCTCGTTACCATGTACATAATTGCCGATAATCCCGTCGCGGGTGATGTCTTCCGTTTCTTCAAAGAATTTATCCGGCAGGTGCATGGTGAACAGGGAATCCAGGTGCGGTACAAATTTTTTGGGTCCGCCCATCATGGCGATGAGGGTAGCCGGATCGTGCGGAACATAGAGGCTGAAGTTCCAGGTATTGCCTTCAATGAAGCCCTGACCATCTGTTTTCAGTAGGTCGAAGTCCTGGCGGAAAGTGCCATCTGCCAGGCGGGGGCGCATATAGCCAATGCTGGCATCGTAGACATTTTTATAATTCTGGGAACGTTTAATGTATGTTTCGTAGACATCGTTGCGACCTAGTTTTTTGGCCATTTGTGCAATACACCAATCGTCGTAAGCATATTCCAGCGTGGTAGATACCGACACACCGTTGTGATCTGCCGCGATGTAACCATGATCCATGTAATCGCCTATACCATCATAACTGCGGTGGGTGCTGGTTGCGATGCATGCCTCCAGGGCGCGGTTGGCGTCGAAAGGGGCATTGCCTTTTATAACGGCATCGGCTATTACGGATACGCTGTGGTAGCCGCTCATGCACCAGTTGTCATTGGCGTAGTGCGCCCACACCGGTAGCATATGCAGCACACTCTGGTCGTAATGGGCCAGCATGCTTTGTACCATGTCTGCATTCCGTTTGGGCTGAATGAGATTAAAGAAGGGATGCAGGGCGCGGTGGGTATCCCAGAGAGAGAACGTTGTATAGTTGGTAAAGCCTTGTGCCTGGTGAACTTGCTGGTCCAGGCCTTTGTACTGTCCATCTACATCCATGTATACGGTAGGATTAATGAAAGCGTGGTACATGGCGGTGTAGAAGTTTTCCTTTTCTTCACGGCTCTTACTGGTAATGGTGATTTTGCGCAGTTCCTTTTCCCACTGGGCCTGGCCGTTGGCTTTCACCTGGTCAAAATCCCAGCCTGGGGTTTCCGTGCGAAGGTTCAGGAGGGCGCCGTCCTGGCTCACGGGGGAGATGGCAAACTTAATTTTGATCTTATCACCGGCTTGCGTGGCAAAATCGAAGTGAGTGCGCAGTTGGGTGCCTGCCATGTCGGGGAAATTATTATTTTGGTCAAACTTGCCCCAGAAGCCGTGGTACACTTCGCGTTTAGAGAAATTCTTACAGCCGTATGTTTTAAACGGCCGGGAGAAGGTCATGGCGAAATATACCGTACGGTTGCGTCCCCATCCGTTGGTCTGGCGGTAGCCGGTTACCAGGGTGTCGTTTACCACGCGTACCACGGTCCACACGTTTTTGTCCGGATAGTTATAGATGCCACTCATCAGGTCCAGGATAATGTGGGCATCGTTAGCTTTCGGGAAAGTGTATTGGTGAAAGCCTACGCGGGTAGTGGCGGTAAGTTCGGCGGTAATGTCGTTGTCGTCCAGTTTCACTTTATAATAATCGGCTTCGGCTACTTCTGTGGTGTGGGAGTAGGCCGAGCGGAATCCACTGGCGGGGTTATCTGCCGTGCCGGGATTCATCTGCAATGGGCCGGTGGTGGGCATAATGAGGAAATCGCCCAGATCGCTGTGGCCGGTGCCACTAAAATGGGTATGACTGAAACCTACAATAGTTTTATCATCATACTGGTAGCCGGCGCAATACTTATATACATCTCCGTTGTAATGCCCATTCATTTCGTAAGGGATGGTGTCGGTGTCTGGGCTAAGTTGTACGCTGCCAAAGGGAACGGTGGCGCCGGGAAAGGTATGCCCCATTTTTTGTGTGCCGATAATAGGCTTCACATAAGGTACCAATGACGCTTCGCTTTGCTGGGCAAGGGCGGCCAGCGGGAGGCAACAGTACAACAGGAAAGCAGTTTTTCGCATGTAGTTTTAGATATTTAGTTGGTTTTGTTATTGCGGCTGGTGGCGGGATTCACGCCATTGATCTCCGGAAACGTAAATTTAAATCGATTTAGCAAAAGTTTTGCATACAATTTTAACTAAAATAAGCCCATTCTTAAGTTAGTTGGGTTAACGATGGCGATGGCGTTGAAGAAACGCCTTCGGTGTACATGCGCCGCTAGCCCGGAGAGCGTATTTCCCGTACCTTTGCGGTTTAAGCAAACTAAAACACATGATACAGGTAGGCCGATATAACCGCCTCAGCGTAAAGAAAACTGCCGACTTTGGCGTATACCTCGATGGCTTCGGCGAATCCGAAATACTATTACCCAAGCGCTTTGTACCTGCTGGCCTTAAGGTAGGTGATCCCGTGGAAGTATTCATTTACCACGACTCCGAAAACCGTATCATCGCTACCACGCAGCAACCATTGGGCGTAGTGGGCGATATTGTAAAACTCAAAGCAGTATCGGTTACCAAACAAGGTGCTTTCCTGGATTGGGGCCTGATGAAGGATATTTTTGTACCCCTGTCTCAGCAAAACAGCAAGATGATTACCGGAGGGGAATACCTGGTACGCATTTATATTGATGAGCAAACCGGCCGCGTGGCGGCCACGGAAAAGCTGTTTCCATCGCTCAGCAATGAGAACCTCACCCTTGAGGAAAAAGAGGAAGTAGACCTGCTGATCTACCGCCGTACGGAGCTTGGCTATGCCGTGGTGATCAATGAGCAGTACAATGGTTTACTGCATTACAGCGATGTATTCCGGGAACTGGAGATTGGCGAACGCCTGAAGGGGTACGTAAAGGCCATTAAAGAAGGTAATAAGATAGACATTGCTATTGGCAAAGCCGGCTATGGCAAGGTGGAAGACGAAGGCAGCCGTATCCTGGAGCTGCTGGACGACCACGATGGCTACCTGCCCTACAATGACAAAAGCGATCCTGAGTCCATCCGCCAGTTTTTTGGCATGAGTAAAAAGACCTTTAAGATGACCACGGGCTCCTTATACAAGCAGAAAAAAATTGAATTTACCCAAACCGGGATCAAGAAAATAGCAGAATAACAGGTGTACGGGCGGGTCAAAAGGGCCTGCCCGCTTGCATTTGGAGGTATATGGGGCTTGCAGATGGCCATATAAAGGAAAAACATAGTATAATTCCTCTCTGGCTACTACCTTTGTATGCCGGGAAAACGGCCGGCAAAAAAGTATATTTAAACCATATATAGGCATTTGGCGTTAAATGGCATAACCATTGCGACGGATTGCCTGCTTGTTAAATGACTTGTACCATCTTTACTATTTTTTGTAATAGGACAGCTATTTTAACATTACTTCCATACGGATACCGTTTAATATTTATTTTTATAACTTCTTTAAGCGATCAATTTTATGGCAAACAGACTATTTGATTTTGGAATGATCGGGCTGGGAGTGATGGGACGGAACTTGTTGCTGAACATGGCCGATCATGGATTTCCCGTGCTGGGCTTTGACCGCGACGCTACCAAAACCCAGGCACTCGAAACGTCCGCCACGGCTGGTACTACGGTTAAAGGAACAAGCTCGCTGGAAGAATTGGTGCAGGGCCTCAGCCGTCCGCGCCGCATTATGATGTTAGTGCCTGCCGGCCAGCCGGTAGACGATGTGATCGAATCCCTGGTGCCTTTGCTGGACCAAGGAGATGTGATCATTGATGGTGGTAACTCCCACTATATCGACACCCTGCGCCGGGTAAATTATGTGAAGTCTAAGGGATTTCACTTTATGGGCATGGGGGTTTCCGGTGGTGAAAAGGGTGCCCGTTTTGGCCCTAGTATTATGCCGGGTGGCGACGTGGAAGCCTATAACAATGTGAAACCTATGCTGGAAGCCGTTTCTGCGAAAGTAAACGGTAGCCCTTGCGTCGATTATATGGGCCACGATGCAGCCGGTCACTATGTAAAAATGGTGCATAATGGTATAGAATATGGTATCATGCAGCTTATCAGCGAAGCCTATTCCCTGCTACAACACGCAGGCCTATCTAATGCCCAGCTTCATGACGTATTCTCCAAATGGAACGAAGGCGACATGCAATCTTTCCTGATAGAAATTACCCGTGACATTTTTGCGAAAAAGGATGATAAGACCGATAAAATCCTGGTAGACCTCATCTCCGACAAAGCCGGCTCTAAAGGCACTGGCAAGTGGACCTCCCAGGATGCCATGGACCTGCCGGTACCCATTACCGTAATTGATACGGCGGTGGCTTTGCGTAATATTTCTTCTTTTAAGGAAGACCGTGTAAAGATTGCGAAAATTTTCCCCGGTGTGGATAAGATCAACATCAGCCAGGAAGAGCTGATCGGCCAGGTACACGACGCATTGTATTTCGCCACCCTTATCAGCTATATCCAAGGCCTGGCCATGTTACAATCTGCATCTTCCGCACTGAAAATGGAGATACCCCTGCAAAACGTGGTGCGTATCTGGCGAGGTGGTTGTATTATCCGTTCTGGTTTGCTGGAAACCTTCTACGAAGTTTTCCTCAAAAATCCTGCTTTAAGTAACCTGTTGCTGGATGAAACCATTGCAGGCCTAATCAAATCCAAACTGCCCAAAACACGTATCATCGTGGGTGAAGCAGCCAAGGCAGGTATACCAGTGGCAGCAATTTCCGCAGCCCTGTCTTACTTCGATGCTTACCGCACAGAAAGACTGCCCACCAACCTGGTACAAGCACAGCGCGATTACTTTGGCGCACATACCTACCAGCGTACTGATATTGAAGGAACTTTCCACACAGAATGGCAATAAGAAACAGGTGCGTGGTGGCAGGCATGAGCGAAGAAGCCTTTCCTGCTACACGTGCTGAAAGTATCATATCAAAACCAAAATATGGAACAACACAAACGTCCTGCCTCCACCGTGCTTTTTATATTTGGTGGTAGCGGAGACCTGAACCTCCGGAAACTGACTCCTGCTTTATACAATCTTTTCCTGGACCAATGGATGCCGGAAAAATTTCATATTGCAGGCCTGGGCCGTACTCCTTACACGGATGATAATTTTCATACCCGCCTGTTGGATGGTGTTACTAAATTTTCCCGCCGCAAAGATGTAGATGCTGCAAAATTCGGCGAGTTTGCCCAACACGTGCAATACCTCCACCTGGACGCCGAAAATGAGGCAGATTTCCAGAAAATCACCGACCTGGTAAAAGCCAAGGGCGGGGAGTGGGGGGAGGAACCCAACGTAATTTTCTACCTGGCCGTAGCACCACAATTGGTGCCAGACATAGCCACCAAATTGGGTAAGCTTACGCTCACCAAGGAGAAGGCCAATACCCGTATCGTGGTAGAAAAGCCATTCGGCCATGACTTTAAAAGCGCGCATGAACTGAACGCCTTGCTGGCAAGCATGTTCACCGAAGAACAGATTTACCGCATCGATCACTACCTGGGTAAAGAAACTGTGCAGAACATCCTGGCGCTGCGTTTTGCGAACGCCATGTTTGAGCCCGTGTGGAACCGCAACTATATTGAAAGCGTACAGATCACTGCGGCAGAAACCGTAGGCCTGGAAGGCCGCGCCGGTTACTACGACCAGAGTGGTGCGCTGCGCGATATGGTGCAGAACCATATTCTGCAATTGCTTTGCATGGTAGCCATGGAAGCTCCCGTATCTTTCGATGCAAACGAGGTAAGAAATAAGAAAGTGGATGTGCTGAATGCCATCCGCCCTATTAAAACCGAAGATGTAGATAAAGTGGCGGTACGCGGTCAATATGGGCCTGGTGTGGTAAAAGGCAAGGAAGTAGTAGGCTACCGCGAAGAAAAAGGCGTGGCCGAAAAATCCAAGACCATGACCTACGCCGCTGTGAAATTCTTTATCGACAATTGGCGCTGGCAGGGTATTCCATTCTACGTGCGCACGGGTAAATTCCTGAAACAAAAGTCTACCAATATCACCCTCACTTTCCGGGAAGCGCCGCACTTTGCATTTCCGCCGGAAAGCACCAAGACCTGGCGTCCTAACCAACTGACTATCAGCATTCAGCCGGAAATGGATATCCGTATCCGCTTCCAGAGCAAACGCCCTGGTCAGACGATGACGCTGGACCCGGTGAATATGATCTTTAATTACGACGAAGCTTATGGCCGCGACGATGCCCCTGAGGCCTACGAAACGCTGCTGCTGGACGTAATGGAAGGCGATGCCACCCTGTTTATGCGCGCCGACCAGGTAGAAGCCGCCTGGAAAGTAGTGATGCCCATCCAGGAGCATTGGGAAAATACAGAGCCCGACTTCCCGAACTATACTCCGGATAGCTGGGGCCCCGAGGCTGCCGATAAGTTGATTACCAACGATGGCCATGCCTGGACAAATTTATCGCCGGCGAAAGCTTAGTTTTCAAAGATCTGGTTCCAACTGAACATAACATTCAATACCAATTTCCAACTTCAGATGAATAGATTTGAAGTTGGAAATTGGTTTTTAGGAACGTGCATATCAGTGGGAAGATTTTTTGGAAATGTATTTGAAATTGAAATCAGGAAATTTTTTCAAAATGGAACTACACATTGCGAAAGACCCGGTACAGCTCAGCGAAAACCTGGCGGCCTGGATCAGTAATTACATCCTGGAAGTATTGCAGGATAAACCTCGCTTTTCTTTCGTGCTATCCGGTGGGAGTACGCCTAAGGCCCTTTACCAGCTATTGGCCAAGCCGCCTTACAATACCATGATCCCCTGGGAAAAGCTGGACTTTTTCTGGGGCGATGAACGCGCCGTACCGTTTGAAGACAGCCGTAATAACGCCCTCATGGCTTACAATACTTTGCTGAATCATGTACCCGTAAAACCGGAACAGATCCACGTAATGAAAACTGAAGGAGACGCCGTGGCCAGCGCTGCTGAATACGAAAAGTTCCTGGAACATTATTTCCGTGGCCAAACTAACACCTTCGACCTGGTGCTGCTGGGTATGGGGGATGACGGGCATACCCTGTCCCTCTTTCCCGGCACCAAAGTGGTTCACGAGGACCAAAAATGGGTGACTGCCTTTTGGCTGCCTGCGCAGGACATGTTCCGCATTACCCTTACTGCCCCGGTGGTAAATAAAGCCGCCTGCATTATATTCATGGCCACCGGCAATGCAAAAGCATTGACATTAAAAAATGTGATAGAAGGAGAATATAATCCAGATCTGTATCCTTCCCAGCAGATCCGGCCCAGCAACGGGTCGCTACACTGGTTTGTGGACGAAGCCGCTGCGGCAGCTATGGAGTAATGCTCCGGCTACCCGCTGAAAATAGGGGAAGCTGTTAGGAATGGCAGGTTACTTGCATCCATTGCAAAGTCCGGCCTTTCCTAACAGCTTTTCTGTTTATTTTTACGGCAGCGCCATCATCGTTCCGGGCTATTATAAATGATATGCCGCTGTACGTTTACCTTAAACATGTCTACATGAAACACCTGTCTTTGCTTTTTTGCCTTGCCCTGCTGGCAGCCTGCGCCCGCAATCCATATGCTACGAGCAACAAAGAATACAAACGCCAGGTGAAAGCCTTTGCACAGACCCTGCGCGCCCAGCCGGCGCCCATCCCGGCAGACTCAGTACCGGTAGGAGCCTGGTGGGCCGGCACGGTAAACTTTAACCTGCGCAAGCCCAACTTCGTCGTCATTCACCATACTGCCCAGCACGCGTGCGATAAAACCCTGCAAACCTTTACCACCGTGGCCTCGCAGGTAAGTGCCCATTACGTGATTTGTAAGGACGGTAGTATTCACCATATGCTCAATGACTACCTGCGCGCCTGGCATGCCGGCGTGGGCAAGTGGGGCAACGTGAGCGATATAAACTCCAGTTCCATCGGTATTGAACTGGATAATTCCGGAGAGGAACCCTTTACCGCCCCCCAGCTTCATGGACTGCTGGTGCTCCTGGACACCTTGAAGCACCGGTATAATATTCCGGTCAGTAATTTTATTGGCCATGGCGACATCGCCCCGGGCCGGAAGGTAGATCCTAGTGCCTATTTTCCTTGGGATCGACTGGCAGCCAACGGTTTTGGTCAATGGTATGGTGATACCAGCCGCGTAACGGTGCCGGAAAATTTTAATTCCCTGCAAGCCCTTCACCTCATCGGTTACGATGTAAAAGATAGCACCGCCGCGGTGCTGGCCTTTAAGCGGCACTTTATCCCCCAGGATTCTTCCCGTGTGCTGGACGATGGTGAGAAAAAGATACTGTACGATGTTTCCGGAAAATATTAAGATGGTGTAACCCCATGGAACTTTTATGCATTCCGGAATGACACTACCTCCATGGTGTATTTTTTGCTTTCTTAGCGGTCAATCACATGAAAAAAATACTGATCTTATTTGCGCACCCGGTATATGAGCGGTCGCGCGCACAAAAAGTACTCGCCACTGCTGCGCAGCAAGTGCAGGGTGTTACTTTTCGGGACCTATATGAGCGTTATCCCGACTTTGACGTAGATGTGCAGAAAGAACAGCAACTATTGCAGGTACATGACATCATCATTTTGCAACACCCACTTTATTGGTATAGCATGCCCGCCCTGCTGAAACAGTGGATAGACCTGGTACTTGTCCATGGCTGGGCCTATGGCCATGAAGGGCATGCGCTGGATGGAAAGCTGTTTTTGCAGGCACTTTCCGCCGGTACCCAGCAGCAAAGTTATGCGGTAGGAGAGGCCCATAACCACCCCTTGCGGGAATTTCTTTACCCTATAGAACAAACTGCCAAAATATGCCGCATGCAGTACCTGCCACCCTTTGTGGTGCATGGCGTACATCATATAGCGGAGCCGGAACTACTGGCGTGGGGCGAAAAATTTAAACGCGCGTTATTATTATTGCAGCAAAGCAAGTTCACGCCGGCAGTCTGGCAGCAAGCGCAATACTTAAACGATTTGTTATAAAACTATTTTACCCAACTCCCAATTACCTCCATATGCACCAACACACTATTTTTTTCCAGGCCATGGTCTTTCTTGCAGCAGCCGTTGTATGCGTGCCGCTGGCAAAGCGCATTGGTATGGGTTCTGTGCTGGGCTACCTGCTGGCCGGCATTATCATTGGGCCAGCAGTGTTGGGCGTAATTGGTACGGAAAGGCATGCCATCATGGAATTTGCCGAGTTTGGGGTGGTGATGATGCTTTTCCTGGTGGGGTTGGAACTGGAGCCTAAGCTGCTGTGGAAAATGAAAGCATCGGTGCTGGGGCTGGGTAGCCTGCAAGTGGTCATCACGGCGGTAGTACTCAGTGTCCTGGCTTTTTTGCTAGGACTGGACCCCCGCATTGCCGCCATGGTGGGCATGACGCTTTGTTTGTCTTCCACCGCCATTGTGCTGCAATCATTGAAAGAAAAAGGCCTGCTTGATACCACGGCGGGTGAGAACGCATTTGCTGTGCTGCTTTTCCAGGATATTGCGGTGATCCCGATGATGGCCATTTTCCCCTTGCTGGCCCCTCGTGCCGCGCCTGGCGGACATTCGGAGGAAGCAACGGCCTGGCTTTCCAGGATGGCAGGCTGGCAGCAGTCGCTCATTGCGCTGGGAGGCGTTGCAGGGATTATTATTTGCGGGTATTTGTTTGTGCGGCCCCTGCTTAATATTGTGGCCCGTACCGGCATCCGCGAACTATTTACCGCCACGGCGTTGCTGCTCGTGATCTCTGTAACGGTGCTAATGACCATGGTGGGCCTCAGCCCCGCGCTGGGGGCCTTTCTCGGCGGAGTGGTGCTGGCCAATAGTGAGTACCGTCACGAACTACAGGCAGACATTGAGCCCTTTAAAGGCTTGCTCCTGGGTCTTTTTTTCATGGCCGTGGGTGCCACCATCGATTTTAAACTGATCCTGGAAAAGCCACTGCTGATCCTGGGGCTGGTGCTGGGGGTAATGCTGGTGAAAACGTTAGTACTACTGGCCTTAGGCAAATTTTTTACGTTGAGTTTCCGGCAAAATTTATTGTTCTCCCTCGCGCTTTGCCAGGTGGGTGAATTTTCCTTTGTACTCATTTCCTTTATCCGCACCACTTATGCACTGGAGCCCGCCGTGACCAACCTGATTACCGTGGTTGTAGCCGTGAGCATGGTGCTGACGCCACTGGTGCTGATGATCTACGAGAAGTGGCTGGGGCCTTTGATCAATGATGGCCCGGAAGACGTAGTGCGCGAGGCAGACGTGATCAGCGAGCGCTCCGATGTGATCATCTGCGGCTTTGGCCGTTTTGGTAACATGGCCGGGCGTTTTATCCGGGCCAATGGCATTAACGCCACCATCCTGGACATGGATAGCGACCGGGTAGATACCCTGCGCAAGCTGGGCATGAAAGTGTATTATGGCGATGGTACCCGTCACGACATGCTGCTGGCCGCCGGCGCAGACACTGCTAAAATCATTATCCTGGCCCTGGATACCGCGGAGAAAAACATGGATGCCGTGAAAGTAGTGAAAAAACATTTCCCTCACTTGCGCATGTACGTGCGCGCAGTGGGCAACCTGGATTCTTATGAACTCATGGATGCCGGTGTACTGCACATTTACCGGGAAACCTCCGATACCTCGCTGCGCATGGGGGCCGATGTACTGGTGGCCCTGGGCTACCGCGCTTACCACACCCAGCGTGCTGCCCGACTTTTCCTGCGCCACGACGATCGCCTGTTGAAAGAGCTTAGCTCCATCCATGACGATTCTAACCTGTTTGAACACCAAATGCGCCAGCGCATTGCCGACCTGCAACAGATGATGGAGTCCGACAAACGCAACATGCTGCGGGAAGATGTGGGTTGGGATACTGAATCATTGCAGGAAGACAAAGACATTCAGTAATTTTGCCCCTGTTACAGAAGCGCTAATGCCCCTCCCGCGCCGCTATTGGCTTTTTTCATAATTTGATATTTTCTAATTTTACTTATTAACGTTACTATATTCAATAGGAACGCTGTAATTTTCTGCCGCTTTGGAGGATGTTTTAGTCCGGAAGTTAAATACAACAATTATGGAGGTGCCCGTTAACAATACATTGCAGCAGTTTAGGAACCTGGTCGGGGTAAAGTTTCAGTTATACAATAGCTTGTTCACCGCATTGCCTTTTCATAAAATTGAGAAGACCGGGGTACTGTTGTCGCTTTTCTTATTACACTGCGAAGAAGGATTTGGCCGCAAAGAAAGCCCGATGACGATTATCGACACTTTCCTGAAGCAATATACCGCTTACGCTACAGAACAGGAACAACTAGACCTGCTGTTCCGTTTTGTACAATACACCGAACGCCAGGTAGTACTGTTCGACGCGCTGGAAGACGCTGCCTTTAAAGATATTCATGACATTAATGGCGCCGGAACGTTGAAGCACCTGCAGTCCGAAATACTGCAAACGCATACCGAGGATGCGTTGGCCCGCAAACTCAGCGACTTCTCTGTACGCCTGGTGCTTACCGCGCATCCCACCCAGTTTTATCCCGGCGAGGTATTGGGCATTATTAACGACCTGTCCAAAGCATTGCAGCAAGACAACACCGCGCTGGTTAACACCTATCTGCAACAACTGGGGAAAACGCCATTTCTTAAAAAAGAAAAGCCCACTCCTTACGACGAGGCCATGAGCCTGCTGTGGTTCCTGGAAAATGTATTTTATCAGTCTGCAGCCCGCATTATTAACCACCTGAAATCGCAGTTTCCGGGCGTTATCAACGCCCTGAATCCTTTGATCCGCATGGGCTTTTGGCCGGGCGGCGACCGGGATGGTAACCCGTTTGTAAAAGCCGAGACCACCCTGCAAGTGGCAGATGCGCTGCGTGGCGGTATTATTAAATCTTATTACCTGGATGTGCGCCGCCTTAAACGACGGCTTACTTTTAAGGGCGTTGAGAACCTGCTCTCGGCGTTGGAAGTAAAACTATTCAATAACCTTTTTATACCCGGCCAGCGTACTCACTTATCCAAGCAGGAAATACTGGGTACCTTGCACCAGGTGCGGGAGATCATCATCAGCCAGCACAATGGCTTGTTTGTAGACCTGGTAGATTCACTGATTAGCAAGGTAGAGTTGTTTGGGCTGTATTTTGCCTCCCTGGACATACGCCAGGACAGTACCGTGCATACCAAAACAGTAGAAGCCATTGCCGCTAAAACCGACGTACTCCCTAAAAATTACAAAGACCTTTCGACCGACGAAAAAATAAATGCCCTGCTAAAAGCCACAAAAACCGTGGACCCGCAGCAACTGGAAAATGAACTGTACCGCGATACGCTGCTGTCTATGCAGGCTATTAAAACTATCCAGCATAACAACGGCGAGGCAGGCTGCCACCGTTATATTATCAGCCATAGCACCAGCGTACTTAGTGTAATGGAAGTGTATGGCCTGCTGCGCCTGAGCGGCTGGAAAAACGAGGCTCTTACGGTAGACATTATACCCCTGTTCGAAACCATAGATGATCTGGGCAATGCCGGTGGTGTTATGGAGGCATTGTACGAAAATGAAATTTACCGCCGTCATTTGGCGCAACGGGGCAATACCCAGACGATCATGCTGGGGTTTTCCGATGGTACCAAGGATGGAGGGTATTTGATGGCCAACTGGAGCATTTACAAAGCCAAGGAACAACTTACCAGCATTTCCCGCCATCACGGTGTGAACGTGGTCTTCTTCGATGGCCGTGGAGGCCCTCCTGGCCGTGGTGGTGGCAAAACGCACCAGTTCTATGCGAGCATGGGCCGCAACATTGCCAATAAAGAAATACAGCTCACCATACAGGGGCAAACCGTAAGCTCCAACTTTGGTACCATCGATACGGCGCAGTTTAACATGGAGCAATTACTGCATGCCGGCATTGCCAATGAACTATTTTCTTCCCGTGAAGTGACGTTGAAATCGCAGGAGGAAAGTTTGCTGCAAACCCTGGCCGATGAAAGCTATAAAGCATTCAGTGTGTTGAAAGCCCATCCGCAGTTCCTCAACTACTTGCAACGTGTAAGCCCGCTGCGGTATTATGCAGAGGCCAACATTGGCAGCCGCCCATCTAAACGTAGTAATACCGCTAAGCTAAACCTGGACGACCTGCGCGCCGTGCCTTATGTGGGTGCCTGGAGCCAATTGAAGCAAAACGTACCTGGCTACTTCGGCGTAGGCTCCGCCCTGCGGAAGATGGAGGAAACCGGCCACTGGAAAGAGATTGAAAATCTTTATGAACATTCTATGTTTTTCAAAACCCTGCTGGATAATAGCGAGATGGCCATGAAAAAAAGTTACTTCCCTCTTACAGCCTACCTGTCGGAACATCCCGACTTTGGTGATGTATGGAATGTAATGCACGATGAATTTGAGCTTACTAAAAAATACCTGCTGAAACTTTCTGGCGGTGCAGACCTCATGTCTGGCAACCCGGTAGACCAATTGTCGATACAGATGCGCGAACGCGTGGTGCTGCCGCTCAATACCATTCAGCAATATGCACTCAACCGCATCCGTGAGTTTGATGAAAGCGGCGATAACCACCATGCCGCAAAAGAAGTGTTTGAAAAACTGGTAGTACGTTGTTCCTTCGGAATCATTAACGCGGGGCGCAATTCTGCTTAGTCCAGGCAAATACTTTTACAAAAGAAAAGCGTAAACTATTAAAATCCATGTACTACGGTGCATGGATTTTTTATTTCATAGGGCATAAATAGCAGTGCTAAGTTATGCAGGATTGGAGGTATTTAAATGCTGTATCAGTTGTATGCCCACTTCATGGAGCAGGCCTTCCGGCAAATTTTTTTGAGAAGGGTCTTTGGCGATGGCGCGTAAATAACCTTCTTCATCTGCCTCGTAGCGCACTTCTACGCCGGATACTGTAAGCACAAAAGACGTGGTATAACCTGACACCTGTGGCGTTACGGTAATAATATGTGGGGTGCCTTCGTATTCAAATTTTAGGAGAAATGGATCCATATGTTTAATTGTATTTACCTGGAAATAGCGGCAAACGCCGTGCCGTGTCAGGCGGTGGCATTGGCCTGCTGGCGGTATTTCTTAAAGCCTATACAGTTGTGTTTCTTTTCCATGGCCAAGCACGGTAAATTGGCCGCGTGCCCGAAAAGCGTACTGGGCGCGGGCGGAGGGAGGGTGATAAAAGTGTTTTGAGCAGGGGAAATAATCCGTAATATTGTTTTTTCATATCATCCACGGGCCGTTGTGCATACACTGCGGTTCGTTTTGCTATATTTAAACAAGCCCGCGATCATGATCATAGCTATCGTCTCCGGCAGTACGCGCACCGGCAGACTTTCCCATAACGTATCTCTCGTGCTGGCAGCCAAGCTGCAACACCTCACCGGCCAGGTGCCGGTAATGATAGACCTTGCCGCTTACCATATTCCTGTTTTTGAGGAAAGGCTGGATAAACAAAGTATTCCCAGCGCCGACCTGCAAAAAGTGTCCGACTTGTTGCAAAGTGCAGACGCTATTATTTTTGTATCGCCGGAGTATAATGGTACTTACACGCCCGCGCTGAAAAACATGGTAGATTCTTTGGGAAAGAAAGAATTTGCACGTAAAGTAATTGGTTGTGTAAGCGTGAGTACTGGCGCCCTGGGCGGCCTGCGAGGGGCATTGTCTATGCAACAATTGGTGTTGGCCATAGGGGGCATAGCCTTGCCGCAAATGTTGCTGGTGCCCGTGGTGCAGGATAAAGTGAATCATAATGCAGAATTTACTGATACCACTTTTGAAACCAAAGCCACCGATTTCCTCAAAGAATTTCTCTGGCTGGCCAGCGCCGTACACGCCAAAAAACTATTAGGGCAAACCCACTAACTACTCTTCCTCTCTCCCCGGGAAGTGGTGTTTTTAATTTCATCCGCCAGGAAACAAATAAAAATACACTCTCCGGGGCATTAAATAACCCCTCAAAGTTTCTATCTTCAGCCCACACCTTAATTTCACTTGATGTTTCGCCACAAATTTTTACTAACAGCCCTGCTGGGCATAACCAGCCAGGGATTTGCACAATCGTCCCAGCCCCTTGATGCCGCCCGGCTGCAACTACATTGGGAAGTGGTGGAAAATCACCACGAAGGAAAAGACGAAGTACTGTCGGCTATTACACTTATTAATAAGTCGAAAAAGCCATTGCCTGCCAGTGGATGGCAGCTCTATTTTAACTTCGACCGCCCTATAACGCCCGGTAGTTTACCTGCTCACCTGGTGGCCTCGCATGTAAATGGAGATGTTTACAAATTGGCTCCCGAAGCGGGTTTCCAGCAGGTGTTGCCGGGCGACTCGGTGCGTATGGAATTTCTGGCCGGTGCGTGGACGATCAATTTCACCGATGCCCCTTCCGGTTTTTTCATCGTGTGGGATCAGCAGCCGGACAAAGGATATGCGATCCGTGATTTCAGTATACGGCCCTCTGTATTGCCCAAGCAATTGCTCAGTGGTCCACAGGATAAAACAGGCGTACTAACCGCTGCGGATATATATGCGCAAAATGCCGGCATACAAGACCTCGCGGCGGAAAAGTTGCCGAAGATTTTTCCTACACCCACTCATTACATCGAAAATAATAACCCTTTCCTGCTTGATAAAAATACCAGCATACAGGCCGATGCCGATTTTGCAGCCCAAGCCAGTACGTTAGCTGCAGAACTGGGAACACTCCTGGGGAAAGCGCCTGCTGTGGGCGGCAGCGGCAGCCATGTGATTGCGTTGCACAAAATAAATGCACCGCATGAAGCCTACACGCTAAATGTTACGCCTGGCGGCATTAGCATCGGCGCGGGCGATGAGGCAGGTGTTTTTTACGGCATTCAATCATTGAAAAACCTTATCCCAGCTGCATACTGGAAGGCTGTTCAAAAAAGCATTCCAATAGCCGGCGTAACTGTGAGCGATACCCCTCGTTTCGCCTACCGGGGTTTTATGCTGGACGTGGCCCGCAACTTTCACCAGAAGGAGGAAGTGGAAAGGGTACTTGACGTGATGGCGTTATACAAACTCAACGTCTTTCATTTTCATCTTTCCGACGATGAAGGCTGGCGGCTGGAAATTCCCGGCCTGCCTGAACTCACCGCCATTGGTGGCAAACGGGGGTACGCCCCCGATCCTACAGATGCGCCCATGCTCTTGCCTTCTTACGGCTCCGGACCAGATACTACGCAGGCAGCCGGCAGCGGTTATTTTTCCCGGGCCGATTTTATAGCCATACTGCAATACGCCAAAGCCCGCCACATTCGCGTGATACCGGAAATAGAAGCCCCCGGCCATGCCCGTGCAGCCGTGTATTCCATGACCCAGCGTTACCGGAAATTACTGGCCGCCGACGATATAGCCGGGGCGCACAAATACCTGCTCGCCGATCCGGACGACCAGTCCATATATCACTCCGTGCAATTTTGGAACGATAATGTAATAAACGTAGCCCTGCCCTCTACTTACACCTTCTTGGAAAAAGTAGTGGACGAAATAAAAGCCATGTACAACGAAGCCGGCGCTGAACTATCTTCTATTCACATGGGCGGTGATGAAGTACCTGCAGGGGTGTGGCAAAAATCGCCTGCCTGCCTGGCGCTGATGCAGCAGGATTCCCTGAAAAGTACGCAGGACCTTTGGTATTATTTTTATGGCCGGGTGAATAAAATACTCCAGCAGCGCGGATTGCAACTATATGGTTGGGAAGAAGTGGGCATGCGCAAAACAACCAGGATGAATGGGGAAGATCTCAACATTCCCAATCCCGATTTTGTGAACAGCCGCATGCACCTGGTGGTGTGGAACAACGTGATTGGCGGTGGGGCAGAAGACCTGGCCTATCGCCTGGCCAATGCCGGGTATAAGATAGTGCTGGGCGGAGTGAGCAACTTTTATTTCGATATGGCCTACACTAAAACTTTTGCGGAACCAGGCTATTACTGGGGTGGTTATGTGGATGTGGACAAACCTTTTTACTTTATTCCATTTAACTATTACAAAAACGCTACGGTGGATGCCCAAAATAACCCGGTGGGTGCTGAAACCTTCCTGGGCAAAGATGGCCTTACTGCCTACGGCGCTTCCAATATTGAGGGGCTTGAAGGCCTGCTTTGGAGTGAAAACATTACCAGCGACAAACGCCTGGAATATATGTTGCTACCCAAGTTGCTTGCACTGGCGGAACGTGCCTGGGCGCCAGATCCGGCCTGGGCGCAGGAAGCAGACAGTACCCGCCGCGCGCAATTATACAGTGAGGCCTGGTCTGTATTCGCCAACGTGCTGGGCAAGCGGGAGCTGCCACGGCTGGATGTGTATAACAAAGGATACAATTACCGCATTCCTCCGGTGGGGGTAAGTACAGTGCAAGGCCTTACCAGCGCCAATGTACAGTTTCCCGGCCTGCAGATCCGCTACACCACCGATGGCAGTACGCCCACCGCCAAAAGTAGCCTATACACCAGCCCCTTGCCCGCCAATCCACGCTTGCAGTTTAAAGCTTTCAGCAGCAATGGCCGTACAGAGCTGGAAAATGCACCTGTGAAAATATTGCCTTCTCCTGCCACCCCTAGCGTGGAAGGTGCGCCACTACCATAAAATAAGTGGGGTATGCCTTTTATTTGCTACGTTGCCCCTTTTTAGGCTATGCTTTTTCGCAAAGTACTCGGCGTAAGGTTATGCCGCTGGGTAAGTACAATAAACGCAGCCATAAGAGTAAGAAAGTACAACGCCCGATTATACGCTACAATGCGCTTTTAAGGGGCAAATGCCAATGAAAAAGGAGCAATGGGTGTGAACCCGTTGCTCCTTTTTAGATTTTAAAAAAGTAAGCAGTAACCGGATGGATATCCGTAACTGCGATTACATCCCTAATAAAATATCCTTAAATATGTTTTAAGTACAGTTGCCTACTGATACCCCTTCTACGCGGAGCATGGAGAGGGTAAGTTGTTGTGTGTCAGCTTATACCATCATCAGGGTACGATTGCCGGTGAATGGCTCGCCAATGATGCAGATAAATAAATTTACCACGAGTTTCGTGATTTTTGCGCGTATAAAAAAATGGTTGTCTAAAAGCGAACGCTCGGCTGAGGGGCAACAGCAAGTGATCGATGAGTTGCTGTTCTTTTTTTTATAACGCATACACATCAGCAGCCATCATAACTGCATACTGGCTTTCAGTTCCAGGTATTTATTCACTACGTCAATAGTCAGTTGTTCCGGTGTGGATAGCACCGACACAATGCCGTAACGTAATAGCTCCTTGGCAATGAGCCGCTTCTCGTCGATGAACTTCTGAGCGATGGTCTGTATATAAATATCTTCCGTGGTCACGGCACTGCCGGTGGTGAGCGCACGCAAGCCGGTGTTTTCAAAGAAAATTACCATCACCAGGTGATACTTGGCCAACTTGCGCAGGTAGGGTAGCTGGCGCTGCATGCTGGATAAGGATTCAAAGTTCGTAAACAATACCAGCAGGGAGCGTTGGGAAAGCGAGGTACGCAAATGAACGCTTAGCCGCTCAAAATCGCTTTCCTGCCATTGGGTTTCCTGAGCATACAGCATTTCCAGGATCTTATTCAATTGTATTTTTTTATTGGCCGGGGGCAAAAATTCTATGTGTTGTTCTACAAAGGTTACCAGGCCGGTTTTATCGCCTTTCTGTAAGGCAACGTTGCTGAATACCAGGGTAGCGTTCACTGCGTAGTCCAGCAGCGTCATGCCGTCGAAGGGCATTTTCATGTTGCGGCTTTTATCGATCACGCAGATAACCTGCTGCGATTTTTCTTCCACATAATTATTGACCATCAGTACACCACGGCGGGCGGTGGCTTTCCAGTTCAGGGTGCGTACATCGTCGCCCTGGGTGTATTCTTTAATATGATCGAACTCCATGCTATGGCCTATCATGCGGCGTCTGTGTACGCCCAGATCCTGCATTTTATTTTGAAATGCCATCAGCTCATACTGGCGAAGCTGTAGATAGGAGGGATATACTTTTACCGGTTGTTCGGTTTTGCCCGCAAACAATCGTTGCACCAGGCCAAAGAAGGTGGTGACCAGCAGGTTGCTGTTGCCAAAGCGGTATTCTCCCCGCTCCACCGGACGCAGGGTGTAGGAAAAAATATGGCTTTGTTGAGGGGGCAGCCGGGCCGTCATCACAAAATCACGGCGCTGAAACTGGAAGGGTAGTTCCTCTAGCACGCTTATCCATAGGGGATAGCGCAGCGGATTGCTAACGGTGAGCATTACACTGTTATCATCCCCGTTACTGAAGCGGGCACTCATTTTACGCAAAGCTGTAACCGGGGCCTTGATAGCAAATAGCAGCAGCAAGTCTGTGATCACCAGCAGGGTGAGGGCCAGGGTGCAGAACTCCGCCACGGCCAGCAGGGGTGGCACAAAGAAGGCGAGGACAAACAGCAGCACGATAACGCCAGCCGCCAGGTAAAAGCGGGTGGTAAAAAAGAGTGCCTTATAGAATCGTTTAAGCATATGGGTATGCTGCATTGCATAAAGGTGGCCTATCTGGGTACCTCTACATTTTTCAAAATATCCTGTATCACTTCATCGGTAGAAATGCCTTCCATCTCGCGCTCGGGGGTGAGTATAATGCGATGGCGCAGGATGTGGGGGGCAATATAGCGGATGTCGTCTGGTGTTACAAAATCGCGGTTGGCCATAGCAGCCACGGTTTTGGCACAGTTCATCACCGCCAGCGATGCCCGGGGCGATGCTCCCATGAACAACGAAGCATTGAGCCGGGTGGCTTGTATTATATCGGAAATATAATGTAGTAGCTTATCTTCTACCACCACGCTACGGATTTGCTCCTGGAAAGCTTTAATCTGCGCCCCACTCACTATCTTGGCCGCGCTCAGCGCGCTGCCGCCTTTGCGGTGCTGCTGGTGGGCCAATTGCAGCATGGTAACCTCTTCCGCCGCAGTAGGGTAGTGTACGATGATCTTAAACAGGAAACGGTCTAGCTGGGCCTCCGGCAAGCGGTAGGTGCCCTCCTGTTCAATGGGGTTCTGCGTGGCAATCACCATAAAAGGTCCGTCCAGTTTATAAGTAATGCCATCGTTAGTGATCTGCTGTTCTTCCATCACTTCAAAGAGTGCGGCCTGGGTCTTGGCCGGGGCACGGTTTATCTCATCCGTCAGCACAATGTTGGCAAACACAGGACCTTTCTTATATTCGAACTCCCGGCTGTTGGGGTTAAATACAGCAGTACCCAATACATCGGCAGGCATGAGGTCTGGGGTAAATTGTATGCGGGCAAATTGCGCGTCCACGCATTGGGCCAGCAGTTTGGAGGCCAGGGTCTTGGCCACCCCCGGCACACCTTCTATGAGTATATGTCCTTCAGAAAGCAGGCCGGTGATCAGCAGGTCCACCATGCCGTGCTGGCCTACGATCACTTTTCCGATCTCCGCACGGATGGCGTTGATGATCTCATGCAGGGCAGAGAAATCGGTGCGGGTCTGAAAACTTTGCAATTCCATTTCTTCCATTGACTAACTATTTTGATAAAATTGATGAGTAGCGGTATAAAAATTATGCAACTGCAAGTCGCTAAGCTGCGGTTCCAGGCGTACCTGGTGTATGTACTGGATAAGCTGCCGGGTTTGTTCGCTGGGATAGCCCGATTTGCGGGCCAGCGTTTCTGCAAATTCTTCGTTAAGGTGCTGGGTGTTCAGGTTATAACGGGTACGGATATACTCCAACAGGTGTTGCACCATTTTGTGAGCCAGGTTGCTGTTGTCGTGATGTTCGTAATATAATTTGCCCAGGGTGGTCACAAACTCCACGGAGGTGTTGGTAAGCGGTGGAATGTCGGGAATAATGCGTTGCCGGCGTTTGCTTTCAAACAGCACATAAAAGAGCGCCGTGAGTATCGTGAGCCAGAATGCCCAGCGCATAGCCGGGTAGCGCATCAGTACCTGCCATTCGGAGAAATCTCCCTCCCGGGGCTTGGTTTGTAATTTATAAAATTCGTCCCAGTACAGTGTATTGTTCGTTTCATACTCTGGCGCATAGTTCATGACGGCTTCCAACATTTTGCTGTTGTCTTTATGTAACAGCGGGTAATTGGTAAGGATTACCGGATCTAGCAACACCAGCAGGTGGCCCTGGCCTTTATTCACAAGGATAAAGTTAGGCTGGTTTATATTATTTTCTCCCAGGATAGTGGTCACCGCAGTGTCTACGGAGGTGAAATAATTTTCGGACATAATGCCCTTGTAGAAAAAGCTTGGCGTGTCTATGCGGGGGCTTACAAAATGTTCTGCCCGGCTCAAGCCTGCCGTGTTGTATAGACCTGGAAGGCTGTCACTGATGGTAAATCCAAATGTTTGTTGCAGCAAGGTATCGGGAGCGCAGACGCCCAATACCAGCGTATTGCCATCCATAACAAACGACTCCATAGACCGCACATCTGCCGCGTCGGTAAAACTTTGTTTGGCCAGTATCACGTACACATTGCCTCCACTTTTCATAGAAGCGTTTTTGTTGTAAGCCGATGCAAAGGGGCGGGTAATCACCGAAGGCGTTTGATCTTTCCACAACTTACCCAGCCACTGGTACACCACATAGCCGCCATACGGATTTTTGTCTTTGTACTGGAAGGTAACGTTTCCGGGTTGTTGCATGTCCAGCGGCGTTGTTGGCGATTCCCCCACCTTGCTTAAGATCAGCAGGATGATGAATAACACCAGCAGGATAGCCACGGGTATGATGATGAATTTTAGTTTCACGATGGTCCAAGCTCGTTTTTAAAAGTGTTGAATTGCTGACGGATCAGCTCAAAGTCCTGTTGGCTCAGGGGGAAATTGCCGTAACACACATATTCGTAATCCAGCGTCAATACCGAGAAGTTGTTGTGCCAGCGTGTATTTGTCAGGTCACGCAGGTAATCGCGATTAGTCTTGTTAGGTCCCAAATGAATAAGCCCTTTCCGTTGCAGTTGTTGCAAAGTGTAAAGGTAAAGATACCGTACACCGGCGGTCCAATTGGCCGCATGAATAGCCTGTTCCAGCAGGAGTTGAAAATTGGCGTTTTGTATGTCTTCCACCATTTTTTCTTCCACATCTGGCAACGCCATGGGCTTTTGCTTGCGGGCAAATAACTTGATATCATTATTGCGCAAAATATAGAGGATGGCAAAAATAAGCGTGGCCGCCAGTAGTACAATTAATACGGGCGTAAAAATACGGCTCAGTATGCCCAGCAGCACGACCAAAAACCTGGGCGGTGGCTTAGGTGTGGTTTCGTAATTGAATTCTTTTTTGCTACGCAGCGATTGGGCAGCATTGGCGGGCAACTGCCGCGACCAGATGGTAGCATAATCTATTCCTTCGCGGGCATCATCTTCCGGCATTACACTGTCGTACAGCTCCCGTTGGGTACTGCGGATCTGCTCTTCCCGTGTGGCGTAAGGATCGTCTGCCGAAGGAATGGTGGTGGCTGCATCGGAGGCTATTGTGTCTTCAGTAATGGGCACTGTATCTTCTACCGTAGGCTGTGTGTCTTCGGGTGCCTCCGGGTGGAGCGCAGTTTTAAGCAACCCGTTCCTTACATTGGTTCTTTGAGACATCGTATCCTCGATGGCATGGCCTATCAGGGTCTGGCGTGCGTCAGTATTTTGCGCAGGAGCAACGATTTGTTGGGCATGGACTGCTATACCCGTCAGCAATAAGCAAGCTAACAGGGTAAGGAAAACATAATGTTGACAAGGAAAACGCATGCTACACATTCTTTTTTGCGGGCCGGATAATGGCGCCGTCTGGCTCCAGCACATATCCCCTGCGGTGCAGGTAAATAGGATAAAACACGAAATAACCCACCACAAAAGACAAAGACAGGGCCAGGATGGAAATGCTGGCTGCCAGCGGCATGTGCGTATGCCGGGTTACAAAACCTTCCAGGAATCCGGCGCAGAGTAGCATCGGGATCACCATCACCATAATTTTCAACCCGTCTTTGGCCCCTTGTTTCAGGGCATCCACCCGTTTGCGGGTACCGGGAAATAATATTTTGCTGCCCATCACAAAACCAGCGGTGCCAGACAAAATAATAGCCGATATCTCTAGCGTACCATGTATCCAGATCACCAGCACAGAGGCGGCACCCAGCCCTTTGGAAAAAAAATAATATTGGAAGGCACCCAGCATCATCCCATTCACCACCAGCAGGTAAGCAGGGCCCAGGCATAATGCAATGCCCGTTACAAAACAGCTCAAGGCAATGCTAATATTGTTTTTGGCAATCTCCAGGAACATGAGCAGTTCGTTGCCATCGTTGTACACCCCAAAGGGATCGCCCTTGGCAATATTCTGCTCCGTCATATTGATGTAACTATCGCTCAGCACGCCCCGCACAAAGGTGTCGTCATGCGCGGCAGAAAAAGCAGCTATTACGCAGAAAAAAATAAAAAACAGGGTGGTGAACAAAAAAATGCCCTGGTTACGGCGGAAAAGGAGGGGCAGCTCCAGGGCGAAAAAGCTGCGGATGCGGCCCTGGTCTTCCTTGCGGTTTTTATAGATGCGCTGGTAAATGCCCGCAGCCATCCCATTGATGTAGCGGGTTACCTTGCTGTAGCTGTAAAAAGTTTTCGCATAGGCGAGGTCGTCCAGCAGGGTGGTAAACTCGGCGGCCATCTCGTCAGGATCTTTGGCAGGCTCCTGCTGAATTTTTTGCCAGCGCTCCAGGTTACGTTTTATGAAAAGTGACTCTCTCATGCCTTAAATTTACGGGGACGCTGTAGAAATGCGGGCTAAAGAATAAGATTTTTTAAGCACTCACAAGATATAATCATTTTTGTAAATTCGTTCATGGCTTATATTAAAATACCCACTGCCTTTAACATAGATCTTGAATTTGAAGCAGCCGACAGCGGGAAAAGATTGTTTGCCTACCTGATTGATAACGTAGTGCGGGTGGCCTACATCCTGCTTACCTACTGGCTCATCATAGTTTTTATCCGCAACGAAGTGACCCAAATAGTGCTGATTTTACTCGTAGTAGGCCTGCCCATGACGCTTTATTTCTTCCTGACCGAATGGCTCATGGCTGGGCAGTCGCCAGGTAAGCTAGCCATGGGTATTAAAGTGGTAAGCCTCCTGGGCAATCAGCCCTCTGTAGGTCAGATCATGCTGCGCAGCCTTTTACGCATCATTGAAACACCGGCGGTATTCTGGGCCGTAGTGCCGCTGATAGCCATTGCCCGCTCCCCTTACAGCCAGCGCCTGGGCGACCTGGTGGCCGGCACCATCGTCGTAAATACCAAGGCCAAACACTCCATTCAGGATACCATTTTCCGCGATATGTCGCAGATGGATTATCAACCGCAATTTTACCAGATTCTTAAACTGTCCGACAAAGACCTGAACAAAGTGAAAGAACTGCTGGACAGGGCTGCTAAGCAGCACGATTTAGTACTGGCTGCCCGGGTGGCCGAACGTGTAAAAACGGTATTGAAAATAGAAACAAACATGAGCGATATGCAATTCCTGGAAACCTTGCTAAACGATTATAATTACCTGGTAACAAGGGCCTAACCCCTTATCCGCACCATATGAAAAAGCCCTGTCAGGTTTTGCTGACAGGGCTTTTCGTTTAATCTCTAAAACGGAAAATCAACTAAGGCCAATGCTGCCAATGGTAGTGTCCAGGTTCTCCAGCGGCTGGCCGCCAGGGCCGATGTAACGAATGTTGCTGGAGAATGCGAGGATGGGGTAAAAAATGATGGGCAGAAAAATAAGCCCTACCGTAAATCCGGAATCCTTACCAAAACTTTTGCTCAACAAATTGATCATCACGATGGCAATGTAAATATTGTAAAATGGAATAAACAAATATAAAAGCCAGATAGCTGGTTTGCCAATGATTTTTAAGAGAACCAGGGTGCTGTAAATTGGGATCAGCACTGCCCATCCGGGTTGGCCGGCCTTGGTGAAAATTCTCCAGTTGGAGATAGTCAGCAGCAGCATCACCGCAAACCAGAACAGGAAGAAGCCTAGGCCAAAGACGGCAAGACTAGCACTAGAAGATTCGGAATAATAGTCGTTCATAGTTGTTTTGTGTTTAAAGGGTTTTAATACAAGCCTGGAAAATAATTAAATATCCCCATATCTCATAACCTTATCACGGTAGTGTTGGATAACCGGTCGTGGAGCGGCCCACGAATGGTGAGGCCAAATATAAAATCGCCGGGTATGAGGCGGCATATGCTGCGAGCCAGCGCCCGCGAAAAATTAATACGTCCACCTCCGACCATCACTGCCTCGGTACCGGTAAGCCGCTTGCCCAGCGTTTGGCCGCTTAGCCAGGTTTCCTGTAGGGTATAATATAGCAGATACGCCACTATACAACCTACTCCATAGAGCAGCGTAAAAATGCTGGGCAACCCCTCCGCCAAAGGCCGGTGTACCGCCTGGGGAGGGGTGTAGCCAAATACAAACATTGGCAGGTACAGGCACATGAAATTTAATAAGAAAAGGCTCACATAAAACAAGAATCCGTCTACCAGGAAACTCACGGCACGCGCCCATGGCGAAGCGATCGCCCATGAACGCTTTTCTATATCTTCAAGATGTAGTTCGGTAAGGTGCTGGTTTATGGCCATAAGCATAAATCCACCCGGCAGTGGTGGTCAATAAATGTAAGCAAAATATGGGCAAAAAGGCCCGGCCGCTGGCCATTTCCATTACAAAAGCCCCGGCGCATCATGGCCGGGGCTTGCTAAGAATTGTGGGTGAATGTATTATATTTTATTTTTTCTTCACCACCACCGTGCCGGACCAACTGTCGTGCCAGGGCTGATTGCCAAACCCGGAGAAAACTTCAAATGGAACCAGTCGGATAATGCTTCGCACCAAAGCCTTGTCGAAGCCAATTGGCTTTTCGGTGGCAGCATTCAGCACCTGGGTGCGGGATACTAGTTTGCCCAGACTCCGGCCCTTTGTCAGCCCTTCAATTAAGGTATAGTATACCAAAACCAGCAGCGCTCCTGACAGGTAAGACATGCCTGTGCTAATAACGGGTTGTCCGCTTTGTACCGCCTGGCGAATAGCGGCACTGTTTAACGCGCCATACAAGCCGCCGCCTACAAAAATCAGTAAGTACATCAGTAAATAATCGATCAGCAAATTTAAAAAGCGCTGGCCTTTGGTGGCATTTTCCGGTTCATTGAGGTCGTCAAGTTGCAAGCTTGGTTGTGCGCCATTGGGAAGGTTGTATTGTTCCATGGATGTAAATGTTTTTAGGTTACACAGGTGTTGGGTAACGCATCATGAAAGGATAATGAATGAGGGCATCCAGGGCATGGATGGCAGGTCTTTATGCATCGCTATGCATCTTCTTGCCGGGCAAGGCAAGCGTGAACTGGGAGTAGTGGAGGGGGGACAGATGATCTAGGGTATATTTTCAAGGTATGCCGTTTTTATATCAAAGTCTTTTGTGAGTCATCTTTGCCGTTGCTGGTGGGATTTGCTACAGTTGCGTATATAATTCCGGGTACGCTATGCACAAAATACGGTTTGGTGGCAAATATCCAAAGCCTTTTTTTGCAGCAAGCCAGCTGTTTATAAAATTCAATAGAAAAAGGGCATGCCGCCTGCGTTATAATTACATTTAAACCGCCAGCGAATAGGAGCAAATGCCTTAGCTTTGCCGGTTTACAGGGGTGATACGCGGTTTTGCTATACTACATCCATCTGCTGTAAGTTTAAGAAAAGGTACCTGTATGCCGTTGAACTGGAATATTTTTAAATCCCCGTTATTTAAGAAGCTGCATTGGAAAGAGCTGCTGGCGGTATTATTTATCCTGCTGGCCATCTATTTTTTTCGTCAGGAACGCCAGGAGCTGCAATCGCTTATTCCCGCTATTTCCAGCGCCCAACAGGGCTGGGTACTGGCCGGTGTGGGCCTTACCTGTTTTTATATCTTGTTGCAGTCCCTCATGTATGTGTACAGTTTTCGCGCCGTAAACGCAAAACTGGACGCCTGGCGCAGCTTGGAGCTTTTCCTGAAACGTAACTTGATCTCCGTATTCCTGCCCGCTGGTGGCGTAAGCTCATTAGCCTACCTGCCCCAGAGCTTGCGTAAAAACGATTTGCATAAACAGGAAATTCACCAGGCATCCGGCATTTATGGGTTCGTAGGCATTTTGTCCGTGTTCATGGCGGGCATACCTGTGGTGCTTTTTGCCGTTTTACGGCATCCTGCCCAACATATGGAATCCATGGTGGGCCTGGTGAGTATCTGCCTTATCCTAATTGCCGTGGTGGCGCTGGTATGGGCTATCCGCACCAAAAGTGGTTTGTATCGGTGGTTGGAAAAGCAGGTCCCTGCCTTTGCTCAATATATCAACGAAATCTCCTCCTTCGATCTGCAACGCGGCGCCTTTACGAAAACGGTGATCGTGTCGGTACTGATAGAACTGGCCGGCATCGGCCATTTGTACTTGGCTATGCTGGCTTCGGGTGTAGTGCCATCCGTGGAGGCGGCTTGTGTAGGCTACATCGTGGCCACTATTTTCCTGATTGTATCGCCATTCCTGCGCGGGCTGGGCGCCATTGAACTATCGCTGGTCTTTCTGCTTAGCAATTACAATTATACCAATTTGCAGGCGTTGGAAATAACCCTTTTGTATCGCTTGTTCGAGTTTTGGCTGCCCCTGGTAGGCGGGCTGGTGGCTTTTGCGCTCAAAGGGCGCAACCTTATTTTACGACTGGTGCCACCGGTACTCATTTTTTTGCTGGGCATGGTCAATATTTTTTCCGTACTCACTCCACCCCTGGCCAATCGTATGCACGTGCTACGTGCCTACATTCCTGTCGATAGTATCCACGCATCTAACCTGCTCGTAATTTTCATGGGATTGGTGTTGCTGGTCACGGCCACTTTCCTGGTCCGGGGGTTGCGCAGCGCGTGGATCGTGGCGCTGGCCGTGTCTATTCTGTCAGCCATTGGGCATATGAGCAAAGCGCTGGATTATGAAGAAGCGTCCTTGGCCTTGTTCACCGCGCTTACCCTGCTAGCCACCGGCCGGTACTACCGTGTAAAAAGTAGCCGGCAACTGGTGAATATTGGTGTGGTCACGGCGCTGGGTACTTTCGTAGTGGTGGCCGTGTTTGGCTCTATTGGCTTTTATTTCCTGAACTACCGCCATTTCCGCATAGACTTTACCTGGCAACAATCGTTGCTTTATGCCTTCCATTGCTTTTTCCTACTAGAAAATGAAGGCCTGCGCCCCTACACCCGATTTGCAGTGGAATTTCTTACCGCCATTAAAGTACTCGGAGTAACCGCCTGGGCATTCCTGTTTTATACCATCATCCGCCCTTATTTTAAAGTGGCGGAGCGAACGAACATGTCGCAGGAAAAAGCCGCCTTCTACCTGAGCCAGTATGGCGATTCGGTGATGGATTATTTTAAAATCGGAGAAGACAAACTGCTCTTCGTGAGTGATACCCTGGAAGGTTTTATTGCTTACCGCATTGCCAATGGATTTGCCATTGTGCTGGAAGAACCGGTGTGTAAAGAAGCCAATAAACTAGACCTGCTCCGTGAGTTCGACGCCCAATGCCGCAAGATGGGCCTGCGCCCGGCCTTTTACCGGGTGGATGAAGACAGTACTTACTATTTCAACCAGCTCAAAAAGAAGAAACTGCTCATTGGCCAGGAGGCTATCATGGACATCCGAAATTTTACACTGAGTGGCAAGGAAAAGAAATCATTGCGAAATGCGCTCAATAGCCTGGCCACAAAAGGATACACCACTGCTATTCACCGTGCCCCGCAGAAATCCGGGCTGCTCCAGGCCTTGCGCCAGGTGAGCGACGAATGGCTGGCCGAATACGATGTAAAAGAACTTACTTTTTCCCAGGGCCTGTTTGATGCAGCGGTGTTACGCAAACAAGACATCATAACGGTAACAGACAATGAAGGACAGGTAGTAGCCTTCCTCAACATCATCCCCGATTATGCCCCCGGCGAATGTACCTATGACCTGATCCGGAAGACAAACAACGCCCCCGGCGGGGTGATGGATGCACTGCTCATTGCGCTAATCCAGGACGCCCAGGCTGCTGGCCTGCAATACCTGAACCTTGGTATGGTGCCTATGTCGGGGATAGAAGAACCGCAAAATACGGCGGAAAAAGTGGTGAAATTTGCCTACGAAAAAGTGCGGCTCTTTCGCCACTATCAAGGCCTGAGAGAGTTTAAAGAGAAATACGCTACCCGTTGGCTAAATAAATACCTCGTGTACGAACACGATTTCGACCTGCTTCAGTTGCCAGTGGCACTTAGTAAGGTGATGCAACCTTAGTAATATGGATTGAAATTTGTGTTAAGATGATTTTTATAATGCGCACAGATGAGATACTTGAAAAAAGGTTTAACCGTAACACTGGTGATGGGTTGTTTACTATTGACTGCAGGACCGGTCATGGCGCAGCAAAATATAGACGACCTGCCCACTCAGGTGTTACCTGCCGCTAAGGAAGAAGGCCATCCCATCGTTTTCTACCTTACCGGCGATGGGGGAATGAAGAAGTTCAGCAGTAACCTGCTGGCCAGCTTTGCAAAACGTAACTACCCGTGTATTGGCCTTAATTCACTGAAATATTTCTGGAACAAAAAAACGAATGAAGAAGCTTCCGCAGCGGTGGCAGCTTTAATTACCCACTACCAGCAGGCCTGGGGCAAACAACCCGTGATCTTAGTGGGGTATTCTTTTGGGGCCGATGTAATGCCTTTTATCTACAGCCATTTGCCCGCATCCCTGCAGGCCAATGTGAAACAATTGGTATTACTATCGCCCTCCGCCAGCACCGACTTGCAGGTGCATATGGCGGATATGATTGGCAAGCCCGTGAAACGAAGCCTGGACGTTCCTGCAGCAATAAATAAGATCAGTGACAAACCGCTGTTGCTTATTTTCGGCGACAAGGAAAAAGATTTTGACCTTAAAACCCTGACAATTAAAAATTACAAATACATCGTGCTGCCCGGCGGTCATACCTATGATGAAGATGCCAACCGGGTATCCAATGATATCATTGCGCATTTGGAGGAAGAATAATCGAACCGAAAATAGCAGGCCGGCCTGGGTTAAAATGCCCGGGCTTTTTAGGTGGCCTGCCATTGGGGCGGACTTTGGTAGCTGTTAAGAGCAGATCGTTTTAATTGTAAATTCCTGTTAATCCATTTATGCGAAGAGATCTTCATTAAACATAGGAGTCCTAACAATAATAAAAAGCTGTAAAATACCATCATTTGCTGGTTTATGGTCACATTCAGGTAGCGGCAAAAGGGGGAAGGGTAATAGGCGATAAACGAAAACGGGAGAGCAGTACGCAACGGGATAGCTGCGTACTGCCTGGTGGTGGCTATAGATCTACTTCATTGAGTACGGACTGGGAGAAGTGTACATTGAAGCCGCCTTTTTCAGCATAATAGTAACTCTCTTTATACCGGTCGTATTCAATGGGGGCACCCAATTCACGCATCATTTTCAAGAATTCAAACAAGGTTCTTTCAGAAATACGCATCCGCTTGGCCAGGGCAGCAGGTGTGCCAGTGCCTTTTATGCGGATCAGGTGGTCGATGGTCTGTAAACGGTCGAAATAACGCTTGGGCATATACTTAAGCTTTGTGGTTAACAATAAAGTTTTTTATAACGATGGCCGGATAATGGATATAAATTGCTCGTTTCCTGGCCAGGAATACGTACAGGGAATTGAATGCCGTGGGCCTGCGGCCATTGCCATTGGGCATTATAAGGAATGGTTCTGGCACAAGGAGTAAGAGTGCAAAGTATCTACACTGCATGCGGGTGTCTTTTAATGTTAACCGGCGCCTGCCTATCAGACGGAGCCATTGTCCAATGGGGGATATTTCTTACTCAATAAATGGGTGTTTGGCCAATCTTGAAAAAACAATTGCTTGAAGGCGGTCAATCCTTGAATACGCTAAACTGTCAAAATGTAACAACGGCAATGGGTAAATGGATAGGCTGTGTCGTGCAAATTGTTTCTGAATGGCTAACCGGGTTTACATTGACTGAATGATGTAGCCCGGCAGTCTTATATTTCGTAAGGGTGGGCAATTTATCCCCTGCGTATGCAAGATATAAAAGTAAAACGCAGGAATGCCGCAGGAGATACCGTTATGGCCGCGTTTGGCATTAAAAGCTAAAATGGGAAATAAAAGTTTTAATTACTTGAAAATAAATTATTTAAACATTGTCTTCGTCATGCAATCATTATCAGATCACCGGGAATATGCAAATAATTACCTTTCCCTTACAAAAGAAAAATCCCCGCCGCCGGGGCGACAGGGATTAGTAGCATAATGCTGTTTCTTTGGGGACAAAAATGAGTATGAATAATGAAAAACTTATTTTCTTCGCTAAAGATAATTCGATCCATATAGGTGATCGTTAACGCTATGTTAATGAGCTGCTAGCAGGGATAAATTTCTGCGGCCCCAGGAATTACGGGTGTTGCCTGCGACCAAATATCCTCTGCACATTCTATGCAGGCTTTGAATTACTTTTATAACTGCCTAGGCAATTTACCAGGCAGGCAATGCCGCTGCCATAAAAACCACTTTATAATGATGAAACTTTCTCCCACGTTGTACGCAGGCTTAATAGCTATAAGCCTGTGCTGGTCCATGCCTGCCATGGCGCAGTTACCTAAAACAAAAATAATCAATACCAATGCCCGCATGCGCGGCACTCCGGATTATGCCGGTATGAACACCTTCGTTAGTAATCTGCTTGCCAAAATGACGCTGGAAGAGAAACTTGGCCAGTTAAATCTCCTGACCAGCGATATGGATGTTACAGGACCCAGCATACGCGCCAGTTACAAGCAGGATATTTTAGCCGGCCGCTGTGGTAATATCTTCAACGCCTATACGCCGCAATATACCCGCCAGTTGCAGGAACTGGCCATGCAAACCCGCTTGAAAATTCCGTTGCTCTTTGGTTTTGATGTAATTCATGGCCACAAAACCATTTTCCCCATTCCACTGGGTGAAGCCTGTAGCTGGGATATGGCGCTGCTGGAAAAAAGTGCCCACATTGCCGCCACAGAAGCCGCGGCAGACGGCCTGCATTGGACCTATTCCCCCATGGTAGACATAGCCCGCGATCCTCGTTGGGGCCGCGTTTCAGAGGGGGTAGGCGAAGATACCTGGTACGGAGTACAAGTGGCCAAGGCCAAGGTAAAAGGCTACCAGGGTACCACCCTGGGGGCCAACGATGCGGTGCTGGCCTGTGTAAAACACTTTGCTTTGTATGGAGCTGTAGAAGCGGGCCGCGATTATAACACCGTAGACATGAGCCGCCGTATGATGTACCAATATTACCTGCCGCCTTATAAAGCAGCGGTAGATGCCGGCGTAGCCTCGGTAATGACCTCTTTTAATGAAGTGGATGGCATTCCCGCTACCGCCAATAAATGGCTGATGACAGACCTGCTGCGCAATGAATGGGGCTTTAAAGGTTTTGTGGTGACAGACTATACAGCTATTAATGAAATGCTTAACCACGGTGTTGGTAAAAACAATTACGATGTAGGCGGCCTGGCCCTCAATGCCGGAGTGGATATGGACATGCAGGGCAGCGTATACATCAGCGAAGGCAAAAAATTGCTGGATGATAAAAAAATCTCCCTCGCCCAAATTAATACCGCCGTAACCCGCGTGCTGGAAGCCAAGTATAAGCTAGGCCTGTTCAGCGACCCGTATAAGTTTAGCGACAGCCTCCGCGCTCAAAAAGAGATCATGAGTACGGCCAACCTGGAAGCGGCCCGCAACATTGCCAAACATGCCATCGTGCTGCTGAAAAATGAGCAGCAAATATTGCCCCTTAAAAAGAGCGGCACCATCGCCGTAGTAGGCCCCCTGGCAGATGACCAGCGGGATATGATAGGCAGTTGGAGCGCCGCCGGAGACTGGCACAAAGCAGTGAGTATCCTGGATGGCATTAAAGCGCAGGCAGGTAATGCTACAGTACTTTATGCCAAAGGTGCCAACGTGCTGAGTGATACTGTTTTGATCAAAAAACTAAATGCCACCGGCGGCAACATTGTGCTGGACGATAGAACGCCCAACGCGCTGATCGCCGAAGCAGTTGCCACGGCCCAAAAAGCTGATGTAGTGGTGCTGGCCCTGGGCGAAACCTGCGGCATGAGCGGGGAAGCCGCCAGCCGCTCCAACCTGGATATTCCCGATAACCAGCGCCCCTTGTTGGAAGCCCTGCTAAAAACCGGTAAACCCCTGGTACTATTGCTCAGCAATGGACATCCGCTTACCCTCACCTGGGAAGATGCCCACGTGCCGGCCATCCTGGAAACCTGGTTCCTAGGTACCGAAGCTGGCCACGCCATTGCAGATGTGCTTTTCGGCGCTTACAATCCTTCCGGAAAACTTACCATGAGTTTTCCCCGTGTAGTAGGCCAGATACCAGTGTATTACAACCACAAAAACACAGGCCGCCCCTTTAACGATGCCAATAAATATTCCTCTAAATACCTGGACGTGGCTAATGATCCGCTGTATCCGTTTGGATATGGGTTGAGTTATACAAAATTTGATTACAGTAATTTAAAGGTAGACGCCGCCCAACTGGTGCCGGGTAAGTCTTTGAACGTATCTGTAACCGTTACCAACAGTGGCAACTTCGATGGCGAAGAAGTGGTGCAGCTTTACCTCCGTGACCTGGTAGGCAGCGTAACGCGTCCGGTAAAGGAATTGAAAGGCTTCCGCAAGTTGCTGCTGCATAAAGGAGAATCCCAAACCCTGCACTTCACCATCACCCCAGAAGACCTGAAGTTTTACGACAAAGACATGCATTGGACCAGTGAGCCTGGCGATTTCACCGTATTTGTGGGAGGCAACAGCCGCGATGTGCTAAGTGCTGATTTCACTTTGTTAGAGAAATAATTTCCCCGCTTTTATTGGAAAGGCTGCCCTAGTTTAAAACGAAGGCAGCCTTTTTTGTGCGCAGCCAGGAAGACGGCTACTTGGCTACTCACATTCCCCTGTACAGCTCAATAAAGCCCCTGACTCCGCTGAAAACGGGCTTCTTTATAGCAGTGATGAGAAGCGTTAAACAATTGTTATATATTAGGAAATAAATAATATATTACTTATATTGCAATAGACCAAGTGAGGTTGAAGATAAAAAAGTACCTATGAAACGTTGGATTGAAGATCTGTATGTGATCTACCAAAAATTAGAGGCCAGCGAGTGGCGTGAAGTAAAAAGAGAGATTGTAAACGCGCAGGTAAATGGCTGCAGTGGAGGGGAGATTTATTTTCTGGTATTGCAGCAACTCCTGAAAATTAAAAGAGAGAAGGCATCCGCTTATGCCCTTATACAGCGGGAAGCAGAAAGCATTATCCGCTTTGGTGCTAACCAGACCTACCTGAACTGATTAAAGCGCAACCGCCTATACTAACTGCGTATCTGGGATACTTCCCAGCGCCCGTTTTTGCTACCGCAATTCATGCAACATTTGCTGGGCCTTTCCATAATTGGGTGCAGTTTGAGGAACCTTCACCAGCCAGCTAATAGCCTGGGGGCTGTTGTGTTGCCTTTCGTAGGTCAGGGCCATGTAAAAAGCTGCCTCATAGCGGAGGGTGGCTTGTTCTTCGGCATAAACAGACTGGAGTAATTTTCTGGCTGATGCCAGACTGTCCAGTTCCATCAGGCTTACGCCCTTATATAATAAACTCAAGGTGTCGGAAGGAAATTGGGCCAGTTGCTTATCCAGTAATTGCAGTGCTTCCTTAAAATGCCGCCGGTTAAATGCTTTGGCAGCCTGCTGTTGTAAAATCGAAGCCGTGTCGGGGAGTGCCATTTCCACAGAGGAAAATTGGAGATAAATATTTTTTTTCCAGGGGCTTAAAAATAATAAACTGGCAAGTATGCAAGCTCCAATGGCAATGCTGATCATAAGCTGCGGCATGAGGCGGTCGCTACGACGCTCTGGCTCTTTGTTCCGGTTGGCCATGCGTTTCTCAAATGCGTGGCGGTGTAATAATTGTTTGGCTTGTTGCTTTTCCAAGGCCCGCCGCCAGGTTTCATTCTCTTTCACCTTAATCTCGAAGGCCATCAGCTCATCATCTGTCATCACGCCATCCAGGTATCGGTCTATTTCTAAATAGTCAGCTTGTTGTAGCATACAGGTGTTGTGTTATGATAGGTTGTAGGGATTGTTGCTGCAAAAATACCGCCAAGGGTATTTGCAGGACACTAAATTACGACTTCGCGCACGCGTAAAACTAAATATTAAGAGAGCAGAAAGGGAGCAGCGGGTGTGGTGCAGGCCCATGGCTGGATGGTGCAAATACTTGTGTGTGGTATCAGAAGGTGTGCAATGAATTGTTGAGCTGGAATAGCAAAGCGATTAGCTTCTCCATTTCCTTTTCGCCGATCAAGGATATGTAGTATTTTTTAATCTCTGCCAGGCAGGCACTGGTATCTATGATCAGTTGTTTTCCCTTATCGGTGAGGAAAACCACGCTGGCGCGGGCGTCGGTAGTGTGTTTGCGGGTATAGATGTAACCGGCTGCTTCCAGGTTTTTAACCACCTTACTCATAGCCTGTTTGGTAATGCGGGCCTTGCGCGCCAGCTCGTTATTAATGGTACCCTGCACATCTATATTGGCCACCAGCGACATGTCGCCCAGTTTAAAATCGGTATAGCCTCGCTGCACCAGCGCTTCCCCCAGGCGCGCATCCATATCTTTCTTTAATAAATTGTTCAGCCGGGCCAGGCTCCGGGGGCGCAACAGGCAAACTTCCATCAACCGATGGTCTAATGCATGCTCCATAAAATACTTATCAATTTTTAATATTCCTTTTACCTTTTTTAAAGAAACAGGCGCTAAAATAACTATTCTTCCGAAGGGAGGCTGTTTCTTTTGTTGAAAGTTAAATTTACCAAAAAAGGTCAACTAATGTGACTTTTTTGGTAAACTTAGTTTACCTTTGTTTTATCAAAAACACATCATCACCGGGCGTTGTGAAAGCAGTCGCAGGGAAAAAGTGAAGATGGATGGCATGAAATGTTTTGGATAGTCTGCTGAATAAAATCGTAATAGCCAAAGAACCAATAGCATAAGGAAGCAGATTGTGGGGGGGCCTGGCCCCAGGCCGTGAAATTGATATTTTTGATTGAATTTAGTAAGCCGCACCTGGCGGAACAGGATAAATGCCAGGCTTGGATGAAAGAAGTTAAGTGATAGGATTTATTTGTTTTCGTAGTGTGTTTTGATCCCCGGTGCTTTCGCATCGGGGATATTTTTTTTAAAGACTATCGGGCAATGGCCTCCAGGTACTGCGGAGGTTATGCCATTGATAGCGATAAGCAATTGCCCATGCACTCATCCATAACCTCCTTTGTAACTATAACCTTCCTGTTTCTTGGTGCCGGATGCTATTTACTTCACCTCCCATTTTATGCCTTCCTTTAGCCCCAGTTCCAGCCCCCTTAATTCTGCCAGGCCTTTCAGGCGGCCAATGGCGCTATAGCCGGGATTCACTTTTTTGTGCAGGTCGTCCAGCAGCTGTGCGCCATGATCAGGGCGCATGGGGATACTTTCGTTGCGTTTCATCATCAGGGCCAGGATATTGCGTACTACGGAGGGCATATCTACATCACCTTCCAGGTGAGGGGCTTCGTAGAAATTGCCCCATTCGTCGCGTTTGGTACTGCGCAAGTGCAAAAAATAAATGCGATGCCCCAGGCGGGCAATCATACCGGGCAGGTCGTTTTCCGGGTTCACGCCAAAAGAACCGGTGCAGAAGCACAACCCGTTGGAGGCGTAGGGTGCACCGGTAAGCAATTCGCGTACGTCCTGTTCAGTGCTTACAATACGGGGTAGGCCCAGGATGGGGAAGGGGGGATCATCTGGGTGAATAGCCAACCTTATGCCTGCTTCGTCGGCCACGGGCGCTACTTGTTGCAGGAAAAAATAGAGGTGCAGTTTCAGTTGGGTAGCGTCAATATCTTTGTAGGTGGCCAGTTGCTGGCGGAGTTGCTCCACTGTCCAGCTTTCCTCGGCGCCTGGCAGGCCGGCCATGATATTCTGCTGAATCTGGATGCGCTCTATGGGCGTCATACTATCGAAATATTCCTTGGCACGGTCTATCTCATCGGGCGCATAGTCCTGGAAAGCATTTTCCCGGCTCAGGATAAAGAGATCGAAAGCGGTGAAGGCCGTTTTATTGAATTGTAGCACCTTGCTGCCGTCTGCCAGGGTATGGGCCAGGTCGGTACGGGTCCAGTCCAGCACGGGCATAAAATTATAGGTCACAGTTTTGATGCCGCAGGAGGCCAGGTTACGCAGGCTTTGCTGGTAATTGGAAATATATTCCCGGAAGCGTCCGCTTTGGGTTTTGATGGCTTCGTGTACGGGCAAGCTTTCCACAACCGACCAGGTAAGGCCGGCGTTTTCTATTTCCTGTTTGCGCTTTTCAATTTCCGCTACCGGCCAAACGGCACCGTTTGGAATGTGATGTAAGGCGGTCACAATGCCCGTGGCACCGGCCTGCCTAATATCTGCAAGACTAACCGGGTCTGCCGGTCCAAACCAGCGCCATGTTTGTTCCATACGGAGCATCTTCATATCTGTATTCGCATTTTTTTGAGCGGTCAAAAATAGAATTTTTACTGTTGGCAGTACAGAAATAATTGGAAGATGAAGCTGGAGCAGTTGAAGGCAATGCCGGTAATAGCCACAGAAGCAAGCGGCTGGGGCGGTTATCCGGTAGAAGCTATCAGGCTATTAAATAAAAATTTTAATAGCCAAGTGAGTGTATCCTACAACATCTTTTGGGCAGCCAGGTTTGTGGCAGGTGATGGCTCGCATCATGCGGTTAAGTTACGGGACCTGTTATTAGCCGGGTTAAAGCCATCGATACAAATAAAGCATACGGTCATGCCGGCAGTTTTTCAAAATAGGGGTTTCCCAGCCTTTTATCATTCATTGGTGTTGGCAGAATTGATCTTTGATTTTCCTGCCGCTTTGCGGTCCATTTTTGCCTCCAGGTGTTCTTTCTTCTGCATGTTCCAGTCGTTGAATTTCTTATACTGCTGGGCGGTGAGTACCGATTTAAACCGCTGGTTACGTTCCGTGCTCAATCCCTGCAACTGTTGCATTTTTTCTTTTTGCGGCAAAGCGGAATTATGTTTTATACTATCCGTGCGGTGGATAATGTCTGTATTAATGGCGAGAATCTGGGCGTTTTGGGCAGAGGTAAGTTTTAATTCCCTTTTCAGCTTATCGCTCATTTTGTCGGCACGGCCGGCTACTGTCCAGCGTTTACTATGGGAAGTATCTTGTTGTGCCCGAGCAGGGGAAAGGGCAATAATAACCAGGAAGAGGGGGAGTAGGATCGCTGTTTTCATAACCTAGACTTTTATCGCAGTATTTGACCATTCATAAAAAAAACCGGTAAATGTTAGCGGCTGGCACTGCGATACCCTAAATTTAAGGCATCAACTTTAATCTAAATTCTGCTTTACTTAAAAAAATCTCATCCTCATGAAGAATGGGTTATCGCTCTTTAATCCGGCCGGTCGTATATCGCGCCGGCGGATGCCTGCTCTACTATGGCCGGGAGGCTTTTGTGTGCTGGCCGGTTTGTTGTGGCCATCTGTTATGCAGGCCCAGCAAACGTTCCCGGTAAATGGTGTGGCCGATCCGCGCATCAATTGTTATGCCTTTACCCACGCCACCCTGGTAAAAGATCCTCAGACCACCCTGGCAAACGCTACCCTTGTGATCCGGGAAGGCAGGATTGTGACCGCCGCTCCCGGTGCTGCCGTACCTTTGGATGCTGTGGTGATAGACTGTAAAGGCAAATATATTTACCCTTCTTTTATAGATCTCTATAGCGACTATGGCGTTACGGTAGCGCCCCGTGCGGGCCGCAATTATGGTGCGGGGCCCCAATTCATTTCTTCCACCAAAGGAGCTTACAACTGGAACCAGGCCATTCGCGCCGAGGTGAATGCCAGTGCGCTTTTTGCCGCCGACTTCGGGAAGGCCGCTACCTTGCGGGAAGCGGGTTTCGGTACAGTACTTACCCATGCGCAAGACGGCATTGCCCGGGGTAGCGGTGCTGTAGTAACCTTGGCTGCTGAGCGGGAAAATAAAGTACTGCTCAAAGCCAGGGCCTCTGCTCATTATACCTTCAACAAGGGCAGCTCCACCCAGGACTATCCCGGTTCGCTGATGGGCTGTATTGCCCTGCTGCGACAAACCTACCTGGATGCCCAATGGTATAAGTCGCAGCCCGCCCGCGAAGGCCAGAACCTGAGCTTACAGGCTTGGAACGAGAACCAGTCCTTGCCGCAGATATTTGAAGCCGCCGATAAATGGAATGTGCTGCGGGCCGATAAGATAGGCGACGAATTTGGCGTGCAATATATTTTTAAAGCCGGAGGTAATGAATACCAGCGCCTACCGGAAATGGCCGCCACTAAAGGCACCTTTATCCTGCCAGTAAATTTTCCTGCTGCTTATGATGTTGAAGATCCCAACGACGCCCGTTTCCTGGCCCTCAGCGATATGAAACACTGGGAACTGGCACCCACAGAACCAGGCGCATTTGAAAAAGCCGGCATTCCTTTCTGCCTCACTGCTGCCGACCTTAAAGATGTAAAATCCTTTTTGGCCAATGTGCGCAAGGCCATCGACTATGGCCTTACTCCGGAAAAAGCGCTGGAGGCACTTACCCGTGTACCCGCTTCCCTGCTGAAGATAAGCGACCAGGTAGGTACTCTGGAACCCGGCAAGCTGGCCAACTTCCTGGTGACCTCCGGCCCGCTGTTTAACGAAAATACCGTGTTATACCAGAACTGGGTACAGGGTATCCGATATGTGCTTAAAAACGAAGGCTGGCAGGATATACGCGGCACTTATACCCTGAGCGTAAATGGCCCTCAGGGCAACAGTCAATATACCCTGCTGCTCAAAGGCAGCGCCAACACACCTGCGCTGGTTGTATTACAGCAAGACAGCATTGCCGGCACCTTTAATATTGAAGACCAGTTTGTAAAAATCGCATTCCCCCTCACCAAAAACGGCAGCCGTACCCTGCGCCTTTCCGGCCTGGCAGGAGCCGGCTCCTGGAATGGTACGGGGTTGGATACTAGTGGTAATCCGGTGAAATGGACCTCAACTTACGCTAACGGCTATACGCCAACAGCAGATTCCTCTAAAAAGAAAGTACCCGCCGATCTTGGGAAAATTTACTATCCCTTCCTTGGCGATGGTTTTGAAACAAAGCCCAAACAACAGGATATCCTCATCAAAAATGCTACGGTGTGGACAAGTGAAAGCGAAAGCGTTCTTCCTAATACCGACGTGCTGCTGCGCGGTGGCAAGATTGCGCAGATCGGAAAAAACCTGGCCGCAGCCAATGCCCGCGTTATAGACGGCACCGGCAAATACCTTACCGCTGGTATTATAGACGAACACTCCCACATTGCTATATCAAGCGGGGTGAATGAAGGATCGCAATCCGTAACGTCGGAAGTACGCATTGCTGATGTGATTAACCCCGAAGATATTAATATCTATCGCCAACTGAGCGGCGGGGTTACTACTTCGCACTTATTGCATGGTTCTGCCAACACTATCGGTGGCCAGTCGCAGCTCGTAAAATTGCGATGGGGTGCCAATGCGGAGGAAATGAAATTCACTAATTGGGATCCCTTTATCAAATTTGCCCTGGGAGAAAACGTAAAGCAATCCAATTGGGGGGATCGCCAGCGCGAACGCTTTCCGCAAACCCGCATGGGGGTAGAACAGGTGCTGTACGACGCTTTCACCCGCGCACATGATTACGACCAGGAAGGCCCGGGCAAACGCCGTGACCTGGAACTGGACGCCTTGGTGGAGATATTGCACCATAAACGTTTTATCACCTGCCACTCTTATGTGCAAAGTGAGATCAACATGCTGATGCATACCGCCGATCATTTCGGCTTTACCATTAATACTTTCACCCACATTCTGGAAGGCTATAAGGTGGCCGACAAAATGAAGGCCCATGGCGCCGGTGCGGGTACCTTTGCCGACTGGTGGGCCTACAAGATGGAAGTGCTGGATGCCATTCCTTATAACGCCATGCTTATGCAACAGGAAGGCCTTACTGTGGCTATCAACTCCGACGATGCGGAGATGGCCCGCCGGCTAAACCAGGAAGCCGCCAAGACCGTAAAATATGGAGGTAACACGGAAGCTGATGCCTGGAAAATGGTAACCATCAACCCCGCTAAACTGTTGCATATAGCCGACCGCGTAGGCAGCATTAAAACCGGCAAAGACGCCGATGTGGTGCTATGGAGTGATAATCCGCTGAGTATTTATGCCAAGGCGGAAAAAACGATTGTAGACGGTATCGTATACTTCGACCGCGACCTGGATACTCAAATGCACCAGCGTATTACTGCTGAAAAAAATCGCCTTGTACAAAAAATGCTGGCCGAAAAGAAAAAAGGCGGGGGTACCCAGAAAGCCGTGCCTACCCGCGATGATCATTATCACTGCGAAGACCTGCAAGGCGGCCACCAAAACGATTTACTGGATGGCGACGCCGTGGCGGAAGCCGGCCAATAATTTAATCATCGAATCCTGCATCACTATATGAAAAAAATATTCCTTGCAATAAGTTTCCTGCTGGCTGGCTACAACATGGTGTTGGCGCAGGAAACGGTGTATCCGGCACCGGCACAGACCTCGGTTATCTTTCTTAAAAATGCTACCCTCCACCTGGGCAATGGCACCGTGATAGAAAACGGCGTCATCGGTTTTTCCCAGGGCAAAATTATTGCAGTGGGTGCCAACGCACCCATCCCGGCAGCTATAAAAGTGTACGACCTGCAAGGCCAGCACGTGTATCCCGGCATTATTGCGCCAAACACTAACCTGGGCCTCGTGGAAGTGGAAGCCGTACGCGCCACCGACGACGCTACGGAGGTAGGTGAACTGAACCCCAGCGTGCGTGCTATTGTGTCTTACAATACCGATTCCAAGGTGATTAACACCCTGCGCGTAAATGGTATCCTGCTGGCCAACATTGTTCCTGAAGGCGGTTTGCTTAGCGGCTCCTCTTCGGTGGTGCAGCTAGACGGATGGAACTGGGAAGATGCTGCTTACAAAACAGATAATGGCTTGCATGTGTACCTGCCCCGCCTCCTGGTGCGCAGCAACCCGTTTGGCCCGGGGGCCGGTCTGGGGAACGATGTTATTAAGTCATCGCTAGACCGTATTGAAAAACTAAAAGTGTTCTTCCGGGAAGCCAAAGCCTACCTGGCCGAGCCTAAACATACCGCTACCAACCTGAAATTTGAGTCTACCCGCCGCCTGTTTTCCAAGGATGAAAAATTGTTCATTCACTGTGAGCTGGTGAAGGAAATGCTGATCGCCACTCAGTTTGCTGACGAATTTGGCTTTGATGTAGTGATCGTGGGCGGTACGGATGCCTGGCAGATTGCAGACATCCTGCATCAAAAAAATATAGCGGTGATCGTGAACCAGCCGCATAGCCTGCCCTTGTCGCAAGACGATGATGTGGATCAGCCTTATAAAACGCCGGCCCAATTGCAGAAAGCGGGCGTGTTGTTCTGTATAGGCAACGAAGGCTTCTGGCAGCAGCGCAACCTGATGTTTAATGCCGGCACCGCTGCCGCCTATGGCCTGGGGAAAGAGGAAGCCCTGCGCGCTATTACCCTGAACGCCGCGAAAATATTAGGGATAGATAAAGTTACCGGGTCGCTGGAGGTAGGCAAAGATGCTAATATCGTTGTAAGCACTGGCGATATTTTGGACATGCGTACCAATAACATTACCCAAGCATTTATCCAGGGCCGCGAGATCAGTCTGGATAATAAGCAGAAACAATTGTACGAACGTTACAAATACAAGTACGGGATCAAGTAAAAAAGTTCCTGGTAATAATAAAGCTGCACCGGAAAAGTGCAGCTTTATTATTACCTAAAAATTGGAGGCTTAGTTTAACAATACCTGCCGGGAGAAGGGTTTAAACACTCTCGATAAGGCATGAATGCGGGTATTAATTTCACTGGTATTGTCTGTTTCCATCACTTGTTGCAGCGCTGTGGTTGCGGCTTGCAGGATGTTATGTTCTGAAGCGGTTAGCTGGTCGCTGTGTTTGTCGGTGAAGTCCTGCACGGCATCCATCAGTTGCTGGGCTTCAGACTGGGCTACTACCAGCATGCGGGCCACATCATCTTCGCGGGCATGCAGGCGCGAGCTTTCCACCATGTCTTTGATCTCTTCGGGCGACAGTCCATAGCCAGGGTGCATTTCCACTTGCTGTTCCACGCCGGTGGCTTGCTCTACCGCTTTCACGTTGAGCAACCCGTCTTGGTCCAGGCTAAAAGACACGATCACTTCCGGGATGCCGGCCGGCATACAGGGAATGCCATGCAGCGTAAAACTACCCAGGCGGCGGTTATCTCGAACCATATCGCGTTCGCCCTGGTACACGGCTATTTTCATATTGCGCTGACCGTCTTTTTGTGTGGTATACTGATGGCCTACGCTTACTGGCAGGCGGGCATTGCGGGATATCAGCACATCCATTACACCACCCATAGTTTCAATGCCCAGGGAAAGGGGCGTTACATCTAGCACTGCTAGGTGATGGGCATCTTCGGCCAGCAGGCTGCCCAGCAGGGCGGCGCCCAATACAGTGGCATTTTCAGGATGCAGTTCATCTTTAACCAGGTGATTAAAATAATTGCTTACCTGCTCCTGCACCAGCGGCAATTGCGTGGCGCCGCCGGTAAGCCACACTTCATCCAATGCGCTGATCTGTATTCCAGCATCTTGCAATGCATCTTCGCAATAAGACAAGGTTTCGGCAATAATAGGTTGGGCTATGACATTCAGTTCCTCGCGGGACAGGCTTAGCGCCAGATTCTCGAAACGCCCGGTGTAAGTGTCATTTTTAGAGAGATGTTCTTTGGCCAAACGCGCCTGGGTAAGCAGCCCATGCAATACCGGTTTATTACTCCACAGCGATTGTTTTTCAATTTCGTTTTGGCGGGCCCAGTGCAACACAATTTGCTCATCTATCTGCAAGCTGCCCAGGTGCAGGCTGCCCGTGGTGCCCAGTACTTTTACCTGACCGTGTTCCAGGCGCAGTACCGCCATTTCAAAAGTGCCTGCACCCAGGTCGTACACTACTACCTGTTTGGCCGTGCCAGCAGGCAAGGCCCGGGCCTGGGGCAGTGCGGCCACAGCCGCGCCATTTACAAGCCTTACTACCTCCAGCCCGGCCAGCCGGCCAGCCTGGCGGATAGCCTGGCGTTGGGTTTCGTCGAATAGGGCGGGTACGGCGATCACCGCTTCTTTAATGGGCTGGCCCACGGTAGCCTCCATTTCTTCGCGCAGGTGCATGAAAAGCAGGGAAATGATGGCGGCCGGGTGGTATAATTTATCATCGGCCAGGATGTTAGCATATCCGCCAGCATCGGCTTTCAGCGGGCAGCAGTACCAGTTGGCCTCCGTACCCAGCGTCTTCAGTTCTGTACCCAGCAAGCGTTTTACGTTGGTGATGGTGCGGGTAGGCGCTTGTGAGGCTTGCGACTGGGCGGCCACGCCAGCCACGGCAGGGCCTTTTTGAGGAATAAAAATAACGGATGGCATGGCAGTGGGGACACATATGGGTGGGGCGTTCTTTTGTAGGAGAGCGGCACGGCAAAATGCGCTGCCGAAGTCGATGGCCAGTATGCCGGGGGATTGGGAGTGTTGCATAAAATGATCATTTTACGGAAATGGAACAAAAACCTGCCCGATCGTGGAAGGGGGCGGGAACGTGGAATATTAATCAAACTTTACACCAATGAAGGCGGGTTCGTTCTATTAATTTACTACAAAAAAACGGGATTGCCGCCGCCGGATTTATTTATACCACAAAAAGGCAGAATTATACCCTGCCCCGGAAAATACCCCCATTATTATGTAGGTTTGCACAAATTTTAAAAAGAAGATGAACCTGATCGAAGAACTGCGCTGGCGGGGCATGCTGCAAGATATTATGCCCGGCACTGAAGAACAGTTGCAGCAGGAAATGACCATTGGCTATATTGGTTTCGACCCTACAGCAGACTCGCTGCATATTGGCAGCCTGGTGCCTATTATCCTGCTGGTACATTTGCAAAAGGCTGGGCACAAACCCATTGCCCTGGTAGGAGGCGCTACCGGCATGGTAGGTGATCCTTCTTTCAAGGCGGAAGAACGCAAAATGCTGGATGAAATCACGCTGCAACACAACCAGGCAGGCATCCGCGCCCAACTGGAACGCTTCCTGGATTTTAACCCTTCCCTGCCCAACGCTGCCGAGATTGTGAATAATTTCGACTGGTTTAAAAGCTTCACCTTCCTGGATTTTATCCGTGAAGTGGGCAAACATATCACGGTAAATTACATGATGTCCAAAGACTCCGTGCGTAAGCGCCTGGAAGGGGATAATGGCATGTCGTTCACCGAATTTACTTACCAGCTTATTCAGGGATATGATTTCTTCCACCTTTTCACCGATAAAAAGGTGAAACTGCAAATGGGCGGCTCCGACCAGTGGGGAAATATCGTAACGGGTACAGAACTCATTCGGCGCAAGGCAGGTGGCGAAGCCTTTGCTTTTACTTGCAAGCTGCTCACCAAATCAGACGGCAGCAAGTTCGGGAAGTCTGAAGGTGGCAACGTATGGTTGGACCGTAACAAAACCTCTCCCTACAAGTTTTACCAGTACTGGCTTAACTGCGCCGATGAGGATGCAGCCCGGTTCATCAAAATATTCACCTTCCTGGATCAGCCCACCATCAATGCGTTAATTGACAAACATGCCGGGGAGCCTCACCTGCGCCTGTTACAGAAAGAGCTGGCCCGGCTGCTCACCATTTTTGTACACAGTGAAAGCGATTACGAATTTGCCGTAAAGGCCAGTGAAATGCTGTTTGGCAATAATACGGCCGACATGCTGCGTAGCCTGGATGAGCGCCAGTTGCTGGAAGTGCTGGATGGAGTAGACCAGGTAAAAATTACCCGTGCTGCACTGGCCGAGGCCAAAGACATTGTAAGTTTCACCGCCGACAATGGTATTTTTCCAAGCAAAAGTGAAGCGCGTAAAATGGTGCAAAACGGTGGGGTAAGTATTAATAAACAAAAGGTAGAAGGTATTGATGCTACGGTTAACGAACAGCACCTGCTCAATGAAAAATACATCCTGGTGCAGAAAGGCAAACGCAATTACTACCTGGTAGTCGTGCAATAAAGGAATAAAACATCAGATAGGAGCGGAGGCTAAGGGTACCCGCTTTTTTTGGTGCGCCACGCATGGCGATAAACTAGACGGTGTAAGTCCGTTATGGGGGTATGTAATCGCCAACCATTAGCCAAGAGCAAGGGTGTCC
>NZ_FMAR01000043.1 GCF_900094705.1 Chitinophaga costaii
CCGAGTACGCGCACCTTTGTACCCGTTACCAGGCCGTTGGTCATCGTGCTGCTGGTAGTCACCGGGGTAGCATAGGCGCTGTTACTGGCATCGGTTATCCCGCCCTCTGTATACCGGTGTTCCACCCAACAGCCCGTGGCATGGCTGCCGAACAAGATCACCTTCTCGGGAAACAAATTGACTAATAAGATACTTTTGATGGTTATGGTAATTTTCTTTCAGGAACTCGCTGTTCTGAGATGCTGCCATCTATTGATGGTGGCAAAAAAACTGGCTGCTTTACTTGATACAACCGTAGGTTATTTATTGGGTAGAATGAAAATAACCAGCTTTTTAAAAACCCGAAGATTTTACAACGTTTACAGGGTATACAAAAGCTTTCTGATAATCAACTGGTACACATCTTTATTACTCTCGATACACTGCTAATGGGTTTTAATAATAAAAAAGCTTACGCTTCTTAAAATACAAAAGCCCCGTGAGGGATTTTGTATTTTAATATCACTTTTATTTTTTCTTATAATGAGGTGTAAACTGTTGTGTATAACAAGCCTTATCTGTTTTAAATATACCTTTCGCAAATGCTTCTTTATGTAATTCTGGCAACCTCTTAAATTTTTTCTTTCTATGTCTATCAACCTTCTTAAGAGTCATAAAATCATAAGTGCCGCTTAACATCATTACAACCTCTACTTCATCACATTTATCTACAAGCTCAATAGTTGCAGGCTCAATTGCAACAGACCTAAATATTATTTTTTTCATTGAAGCAGGAATATCTACTTGGAAAAAACCTTTTAAATCTGTTTTGCCAACTTCAACTGTGTCATTAATCATAATTGATGCTAATGCCACAGTTTCAAAATCATCAGAAATCACTCGTCCTTTGATTGTTTTATTCTGAGAATAAAGACTACATGATGAAACAACGATTACAATAAAAGTGATAATTAATTTCTTCATCCTACTTTCAATCTTTTTATGGTCTATATTCATGAGTATAATCGTATTCTCCTGGTTTTGCCTGACCTGCAATTCTATACAGTATAATAAAACTTGCGTCGGGTATTAATGGCTTATCATTTTGAAGACCTCTAACATCGGCTGAAAGTTCTGGTGCAGATTGAGTTGCTCCTAATTCGCCTTTAGGATGAGTATGAAATTCTTGTAAAACATTATTATTAGAATAATCAACTCCGTATTTTTTTATTAATTCATGAGGTGAACCATATGATTTATCAAATTCATTATTTATATATTTTCCTAGTTCCATATCAGTAACATTTTTGGAACCATCAGTTGAATACGAAAATCCTTTAATTTCTTTTCCAATATACTCTGAAAGCTGTAATGTAAAAGATTTAACCCCATCAACGGACGGTTGATCTTTTCCACCGACGGCAATAACATTATCATCTTTTTGAAAATTCATCCCGTTTTTTAAAATCCCTTTTTCTATTCCATCCACTGCCACCTTAGCTTCGCCATTCCGTTTATACTTAACTACAGCTTCTCCGTTTTTATTTACTTTTGATTTAAGTATTCTATCAGGGTCATCGTTCTTTTCTCCTACCTGTTTTATCTCTCCTGTCTTTTTATTCAATGTATAATCTGTCAAACCGTTGGGGTCTATCCTAATTATAGGGTTATTTTGAACATAGTTGTATGGCGTTGCCCAATATCGCTTGTGAGCTAATGGGTCAATAGTAGTCCACCGTCCAATTTGTGGGTCATGCTGTCTTGATCCAAAATCATAAAGTTCTAAGCCGGAGCCGTCTGTAAATTCTTTGCTCTGTAATTCTTTTCCGTTGTATTTGTATATATTTTCTTGTGCATTGTTCAAAGCCTTAGATGATATCCCCGCCATCGTCAACCCAAACGGATAATAATGCGTCTCCTCCAACAACGGCCCATTGGTATGGTTCACTACCAGATTATCAAAATACACATCCTGCCCACTCTCATTACTCACGTAAATATAAATAAACCCGGTGGATTTAATCGTCATGGCGCTAACGGCCAGCGTTTGCAGCGCCCCCGGCGATGCCTGTACCTGCCGGTTTCCACTATTACTGCTCACCATATTGAACTGGTCATCAAACAATAC
>NZ_FMAR01000016.1 GCF_900094705.1 Chitinophaga costaii
GGAAATTGAATCAGGAAAATATGTAGAAAAATTCAGGCATTCGACAAAGTTAACCTTCAAACCAATACCGCCTTTTTAACTTCCCGGAGGGACACACATAGATTTCATTTACTTTTTGAACGTGCGCATTATCGAAGATTATTTTCAAAAACCTTTCACCAATTTTATAACCATTAGTTGTGACCTTTAATGTGCCGATTTTCAATCTTCGTTTTTTGGTAAAAACAGGTATTATATCTCCGTAATTTTCGTCAACGTCTTCTACCTTAACAAAAAGAAAGGCAGATAAGACATCATTTTGATAACATACATAGGAAATTTCATCTGCTTTTTTGTTAAACCATTTATCAAATCCTTGGTAGTCTTCTCTGAAGCTGTCAAAAAAATTATTCGCCAAATCTACCTCACCAAAAAATTGCTTTTTTACAGATAAAACTTTGTAATCGACTAATTCGGGATGTTCGGCAGTTATTTTCTCTAAGAAGGTATCTATTTTAAATACCTTCTCTGATATGTTTAATAACTCAGCCTTGTAATGTATCTTTCTGTCTTCTGAAATCAATAAGTCAACACGGCCAGCATAAACTTCTGCTAGTATCCTTGAATCGTTGATATCATTATCGCCTTTATCAACCTTATCACTAACCTGCTTTACCTCACCGCTGAAAGGTGCTTGCGTCTTTAAGGTATCATAATTGGCAACTTTAATACCCATCGTTTTGACGATATCAGGATTGCCATGTTTGTTTAATTCTTCAACAGTAATAGGGTGAATACATTTCGTTGCCCTAATTTTATCAAGCCAGTTAAATAGTATTCCTATGTCAGGATTATTACCGCGTCCAGCTTCTCTATGAATTATAATATTGGTGTCTAACAAAACTCTCATTAATGACTATATTTTAACGTGGTTATAATTGCAGAATATTTTCTGTCCTCCAGATATTTATTGGGATTTTAAGAATAATTGATTTCTTATTAGGGTAAGCTAATTTTTGAGATTGGAATTTACTTAACAAATTCCAATCATATTGTTTTTTATCTCTTTTTTCAATCATTTCTTTGATAGCTGTTACATCGTCGACAATGATATTTAAGGAGAAAGGGTTGATTTTCTTAAATGTTTCAAGAGGTATTTTAGACACTGAATTATCTGTACCTAATAGGCAATAATGGCCATCGAGCAAATATTCTTTTCCTTTGCTGGGGGACCACACCTTGATGGTTACAAAGGGTGGTTGGAGGATAACAACTTCCGAAGCTTTCTTTATTCAAAAACGGATAGTTGAATAGACCTAAAAACTCTTTGATCGTGTCGTCCATTTTCCAATTAAAGGTTCGCGGGTCAATCTTCCTGGCAACTTAATATCTTACCTATCATGCCTTAGGAAATTTACTGACTGTTCACTACTGTATAATTTTATCAGATTTCCCAGCATGCCATCAATAATTTTGTATCGATTATTGTCTTTGAACTTTACTTGTGCAATTAATATCAATGGCACAGGATGATCTCTCAAATTACCAAAATTTACCCCTAGAGGGTACTGGGAGGGTGCTAGGAGGGTGCTAGGAGGGTGCTAGGAGGGTACTTGATAGGTACGGGAAGGTACGGGAAACAAAAAGAACCTATGAATAATTCATAAGTGCCTGATTTTCAGAAGTAAATAATAATGGTGTCGAAACGATGGCCACTTGCATGCCATACATAAAAGTGCCGGGAGCTATATGGCTTCCGGCATTTTTTTGTGCCGTAATACGGGTAAGAAAATATCCTATCTTCACGGCAGACAGGAACCCATGAAGCGATTAATACAGCGTATAGCTATCACCGTTATACTAGGACTTTCCACTGCACCCGCATTTTCCCAGGCCGGCATCTTCCTGGTGCAAGGCAACCGCGAGCGTTATAATGTAAGCAACCCTAGACAATTTCTTTCCGGGCACGTATGCCGCGACTGCCGCCTATGGCTGAATAATGATAGCCTGCACGTGTACCCCACAGGGTCTTTTGCTACGGTTGTAAACTTACAGCAGGGAGAAAATACGGTGACCCTGCGCAGCGAAGATCCCGAGGGCCACAGCATACTCAAATCCATTTTATACTACTTTACACCCACCCCTGCCCCCGTGGCCACCAGCAGCCTGCGCGTGGAAACTATTAATATTATGCCTTCCGGCAACCTGTGGCTAAGCGAAGGCGACACCCTGCGCATCCGCATGAAAGGTTACCCCGGCTGCCAAGCCACCTGGATTAATGAGCAGCCCCTTCAAGAACTACCGGCCAGCCGTAGCGGCGGAATACCCGGTTATTACGAAGGTGCTTATATAATTCAGGCCACAGATTCTTTACTGAATAACAAACTGAAAGTAGTACTCCGCGATCCGCAAGGCAGTACAGTGGTAAAGGAAAGCGCCTATCGCTATCGCTTCCTACCCGGTAAATTCCTCTACGGCCGCACGATCGACAACCGGTGCTACCTTACCACATCGCCCGTGGGCGACCGGCTAGGACCCGAGAAACTGGAATACCTAGACCAGGACGTGCTGCTGCGCATCGTGGGCAGGGTAAATGATTATTACAAAGTAAAACTCTCACCACAGCGATACGCCTACATTCCCGAACCACTGGCAGACACCGCCAGCTCAGCCGCACCGGTGCTCCCCAGCCAGGTAGGATCACTCATCACCTGGTCTGATGTGCTGTACGACTACGCCGCCATCCAGCTCAGCGAAAAGCTGCCCTATGCCAGCACCCAGCAGGTAGCGCCAGGGCGCATTTCCATAGATGTATTTGGGGCCAACCTGGCCCCAGGCACCACCTACCGGGATAGCACCTCCACCAGGGAAATAACACATCCCTTCTTGCAGCAGGCGCAGCCTGATGTAGTGCGTATTACGCTTCCCTTGCAGCATGCCCAACCCTGGGGATATAAAATTTATTACGAAGGCACCCGCCTTATTGTGCTGGTAAAACGGCCACCACCCCATCTGGATTTTGCCCACCTGACCATTGGCATAGATGCCGGACATGGGGGCAGTAATCCTGGTTCCATGGGCCCAACCGGCATGAATGAAAAAAATCTGACCCTGCAACTGGCGCTGGCCCTGCGCGATACGCTGGCAAAGCGGGGAGCCACCCTGTTGATGACCCGCACCCGCGACGAGTCGGTAAACAATGAAGACCGCTTTTCTAACTTCCGCAACCGCAACCCAGACCTGTTGGTAAGCATTCACCTGAATTCTTCTGCCAACCCCGTGGACGTAAAAGGTAGCGCCACCTATTATAAACAGCCCATGAGTGAACCCCTGGGCTCGGCGGTGCACGAGCAGTTACTCCAAACCGGCCTGCGCGATTTTAAGAATAACGGCCATTTCAACTTTGTGCTGGTGCAACCCACGGAGTTTCCCAGCCTGCTGATCGAGACCCTTTTTATCAGCAATCCCGATGATGAAACGCTGGTGCTGGACCCTAGCTACCGGCAACTGCTCGTTGATAAGATGGTGCAAGGCCTGCAAAATTTCCTTGACAAAGCAGCTAAAAATCAATAATTGCCCGGCAGACCTTCTCGCCTAAAATGCTTACCGGGTCTGTCTTTGATGTGTCATAATTCCAAACCTGCCATTTATCAGTTTACAAAACAGGCTAAAAAGCTACATTAGCCCCCTGGCCAGGAGGCCGTGCTGCCACCCTTTCCAGGCCAGTGTAACCATAACGTCTGTTATCCCGGATAACCAATAGTTATAGGTACTACCCTACAAAGCCAGTAGGTTTAACCTATATTTGTGTATGGTGCTTTTTGCGGCGAATAGCCTAATTTTGCATCCCTATCCGGTACCCCGGGGGGGAAAATATTAATCACATGTCCGATCAGATCAAGGAATTTAACGACTACCGTGGCAAAATGAATGAGGTGATACTTGGTAAGCAGAATAAGGTGATAAACCGCCTTTTTAACCTGGATACCAACACCTATGCAGAAGGCGCGCTAAGCACCAAAGTAAAAGAAATGTTAGGCCTGGTATCCAGCATGGTACTGCGCTGCGACGATTGTATAAAATATCACCTCGGCAAATGCTACGAACAGGGCATTAATACCGAAGAAATGTACGAGATCTTCGCAGTGGCAAACATCGTAGGCGGCACCATCGTAATACCGCATACCCGCCGGGCAGCCGAATACTGGGAGATATTGCAGGCACAATAATTAAAACCAATCGAATTATTTTAAACAGATTACCAATCGTTTTATAAATGTCAACAGCTACTATCGCTCCGCAGGCATTAACATCCAAGGATTTTGCAACAGACCAGGAAGTGCGCTGGTGCCCGGGCTGCGGAGATTATTCTATACTTAAGCAAGTGCAAACGATTATGCCAGGACTGGGTATTCCCCGGGAAAATATCGTGATCGTATCCGGCATAGGCTGCTCCTCGCGCTTCCCGTATTACATGAATACTTATGGTATGCACTCTATCCATGGGCGGGCCACCGCTATTGCCTCTGGTCTTAAAGCCACCCGCCCCGAACTGAGCGTGTGGATTGTGACTGGTGATGGAGACGGCCTCTCCATTGGCGGCAACCATACCATACACCTGCTGCGCCGTAATTTTGATGTGAACATTATGCTGTTCAATAACCAGATTTACGGGCTTACCAAAGGCCAGTATTCTCCTACTTCCGAAGAGCATAAAATTACTAAGTCTACCCCCATGGGTAGCATAGATCACCCATTTAATCCCCTGGCCCTGGCCCTGGGTGCAGATGCCAGTTTCATAGCCCGCAGCATGGACCGAGATCCCAAACACCTGCAGGAAATGCTGAAACGTAGCAACGCCCATAAAGGCGCATCGCTGCTGGAAATTTATCAGAACTGCAACATCTTTAACGACGGCGCCTTCGAGGTATTCACCGAAAAAGGTAGTAAGGCAGAAGAAACCTTGTTCGTAGAGCATGGCAAACCCATGATCTTCGGTGCCACCAAAAATAAAGGCATCCGCTTCAACGGCCTGCGTCCCGAAGTGGTAAGCCTGGAAGACGGGCAGTACAGTGCTGATGACTTGTGGATACACGATGAAAACGATTTTTATAAAGCCCAGGTACTGGTGCGGATGTTTGACGATCCCCGTGTGATCGGGCACTTCCCCCGCCCCTTCGGCGTATTTTACACAGCGCATCGCAACACTTACGAAGAAAGCCTGCAACTGCAACTGGACGACGCCATTGCCCGCAGAGGCCCTGGCGATCTTGACAAACTACTGGCCGGCAATGAAACCTGGGAAATCAAATAATACCCACATTCACTTATAAAAAAGGGAACCTTCGTCAGAACGTTCCCTTTTTATTGGCACGGAAACCCGCGTTTGCATTGGCCACAAGCCGGATCAATGACCCATTGGCATATCAAATACAACTTTGTACAATAGCACTATCCCGAAAATAATCATACTGCCCCCCGCGATCTTATTGAGCAGGATCACGGTTTTGAGGGTAAGTTTATGCCTTATTTTATCAGCTACCACCACCTTTCCGATATCGGTGGCCAGTACAAAAGCCAGGCATACGCCAAACATGATTACCCGGTGAAAAACCGGAGTAGCACCCGCACCCACGCATACCGTAAGCCAGAAAATAATAACCCCGGGATTGAACGCATTCATCAGGAAACCGGTAAGCCAAATGCCAGCATAGTGGTGGGTTTTAAAGGTTTCTGGTTTTTCATCGCCGGTACTGATCTTTACCTTTTTAAATAGCAGGCCATAGGTACCCATGGCAATCAATAAGCCGCCGCCGCCTATGCCAATATAATTAGAATACTCCTCGATGTTGCCTATGAAAGAAGAAGCCAGGTTACCAATTACCACGTAAAGAATATCAGAGAAAGATACCCCCAGCACGAAACAGATGCCCGCCTTGAAACCATTGTTGATGCTATGTTTGATGATGGCGAAAATGACCGGACCCACAGAAACGGCCAATGACAACCCTAGTGCCAAACCTGCTAAAATCGCTGCTATCATGTATTATTCCAAAATTAAAAGGATGGTTGGTCCTATAGAAAAAGGGTAACCCGGCTAAAGTTACCCTTTTTTTATAAAGTGAAAAATGAGATCGCTATGGCTTCACCGTTTTGCCGGTAGTAAAGGCTTCCCAATCCTTGAGCTTGTCGCCCTTGAGTACACGGGGAAATTTATTCATGGCGCCCTCCTTGCCCTTGTTACGCAAATAATCAATGAAAACCTCGTTGGGCAATACTTCCACAAATACTTCTTTTAACGCAGACGTGCGCTCCACGGCATAGTCATCGTTCACTTCGCTGAGGGTTTGGTCTATGATGGCACGTATCTTAGCAGGATCGGCGTCCACATCGTCCGTGCCAATGTACCAACGGTGCGCAAAAAGGTTCTGGTAGGGAAACCCAGCCACGGTAAATTCTTTCACCGTAATGCCCAGTTTTTTCTGCACGGTATCGATGGCCTTGTTCATGTTGTCTACGCTCATGTGTTCTCCACACAGGCTTAGGAACTGTTTGGTGCGGCCCACGATGGTGATTTCGTGTTCTTTCACGGAGGTGAATTTTACCACATCGCCAATGATATAGCGCCAGGCGCCGGCACAGGTACTCAGCATCACGGCATATTCCACATCTTCCACCACCTCATGAATCATGTATGCTTTAGGATTTTCCTTGATCTCGCCCTCACTATCGAAGTTCTCTTCATTGAATGGGATGAATTCAAAGAAAATACCGGCATTGAGTACCAGTTTTATCCCTTTCACACCTGGTCGGGCTTGGAAGCCAAAGCTGCCTTCGGAGGCCATGTAGGTTTCGATGAAAGTGATGGGCTTGCCCAGCACACGCTGAAAGCTCTCGCGGTAAGGCTCAAAGGATACACCGCCATGAATGTATACGGCCAGGTTGGGCCATATTTCATGAATATTTTTTACGCCGTGATATTTTACAATCTCTTCCAGCACAATCTGTACCCAGGCCGGTACACCGCATACGGTACCTACATCCCATTGGGGTGCCTTGCGTACAATGAGCTTAATACGCTGCTCCCAATTGGTCTTCTTGGCAATTTTGCCACCGGGTTTGTAAAAACGGCGGAACCAACGGGGAATATTTTTGGCCTGTATGCCACTCATATCCCCTTCGTAATAATCTCCTTGGTCATATAGCGAGGTGCTGCCTCCCAGCATGAGAATACCCTTCTCAAAAGAACGGGGCGGGATGTTAAAGTTGGCCATGGAGTACAATTGCTTCACGCCCACCTTCCTCACTGTCTTGAGCATGTCGCGGGTTACCGGGATATGTTTGCTGGCAGATTCTGATGTACCGGAGCTGAGGGCAAAATATTTTACCTTGCCGGGCCAGGTAACATTTGGCTGCCCGTCCAGGCATTTATGCCACCACTCCTCGTGCATTTTATTGTAATTATGTACGGGAACACGTTCTTTATAGAGGGAGATAAATTGCGGGCTAGACAATATCTCTTCAAAATCATAATGTTGGCCAAATTGTGTATCCTGGGCTTTGAACAATAACCGGTGCAGTACCTGCAGTTGGTATTGGCGTGGCGTACCTAACTTTAAAGAGAACTTTTTCCTGATACGCAGGGACCTTGATATAAGATTACCGATGATGGCCATTAAAAATTTCGCTGAGTTTTGTTACAAAAGTACGTAGTATCTGGCATATACCTGCAAGCACAGCCAGCGCGTATTAAAAATATAAAAAAGGTGTTATGTATACTAGTTTAAAGTAATGTTAATATGACCAGCCCGGGAGAATTAAGGATTGGGCATTTAAAATTTACCATCGATCTTTGCGACATGTTAAAAGCAACGCTATTGAAAGCCGCCCATGCCGGCGGGCAAGTAATACTGGATTATTTCGACGGCTCATTCGAGATTTCCAGCAAAAGCTCTGTAAACGACCTCGTAACGGCAGCCGATAAGGCTTCGGAAACCGCTATTATTGCCGTGATCCGGGAAACGTTTCCCGACCATTACATTCTCAGCGAAGAAGCCGGTGTATTAGACACTGCCTCTACCACCCGCTGGATTATAGACCCGATAGATGGTACCGTGAATTTCGCCAATGGTGTACCCATTTGCGCCGTGAGCATAGGGGTAGAAGTAAATGGGGTGATGGAGCTGGGTGTGGTGTACAATCCGGTGATGAAAGAATTTTTCTTCGCCGAAAAGGGACAGGGCGCTACCCTCAATGATAAACCCATCCATGTATCTGTGAAGGACGATCTGAACCGCTCCTTCCTGGTAACGGGTTTCCCTTATCATTGGGAAGATATGCCTAACGACCCGATGGTTGTTTTTGGCCGTTTCATTAAAGCTGGCGTACCCGTACGCCGCCTGGGCTCTGCCGCTATAGATCTTTGCTGGGTGGCTTGTGGTCGCTTCGACGGGTTTTATGAACATAGTCTCAATGCCTGGGATTCCGCTGCCGGTTACCTTATGGTGCAGGAAGCAGGCGGACAAGTCACCGATTTTGAGGGTCATCCTTATTCGCCCTACCAACCCAAAATCCTGGCCACCAATGGTAAGATCCACCAGGCATTATTAAAAATGATTAACGGTGAGGAATAATATAGCATAAAGCAAGGGCCTACGGGCCCATGCAAACACGCCACCTTCATGCCTGGTGCATGGTACCACGTACACCGGGCAGGGCACCCCTACATAGCACCTGGTACAGCAATAAAAATTATGGAAGAAAGAACAGAAGTTACCACTCTCGGAGAGTTTGGGCTGATCGATTATCTGACCCGCAATATTGAGATTCAGCAAGCCAGCACCATCGTAGGTGTGGGAGATGATGGCGCCGTGATAGACCATTTCGGCAAGCAAACCGTTATTTCCACCGACTTGCTGGTTGAAGGCATTCACTTTGACCTGGCCTACGTGCCGCTGAAACATTTGGGCTATAAATCGGTGGTGGTAAACTTGTCAGACATTTACGCCATGAATGCCATTCCCACGCAAATCACTATGAGCCTGGCTTTCAGCAATCGGTTCCCGGTAGAGGCGCTCAATGAATTTTATGAAGGCGTATATGCCGCCTGCGAAACATATGGGGTAGACCTGGTGGGTGGCGATACATCCGCCTCCCTGAAAGGCCTGCTGATCAGCGTTACCGCCATCGGCGAAGTAGCCCCCGGCCAATTTGTAAAACGCTCTACTGCACAGAAAGGCGACATCCTCTGCGTAACGGGTGACTTGGGCGCAGCCTTCCTGGGACTTACCATGTTGGAAAGGGAAAAGAAAATATACCTGGAAAGCCCAGGCGTACAGCCCGATCTGGAAAACCGCACCTATATCCTGGGCCGCCAGCTAAAACCGGAAGCCCGCAAGGATATCATTGAATTCCTGGCCGATCAGGGCATTACCCCCACATCTATGATGGACGTAAGTGATGGCCTGAGTTCGGAAATCCTTCATATCTGCAAACAGAGCAACCTGGGCGTAGTATTGTACGAAGAAAAAATTCCCATACACCAGGAAACCAAGGAAGTAGCTATGAATTTTGGCCTAGATCCTACCGCCGCAGCCCTGAGTGGCGGCGAGGATTATGAGCTGCTCTTCACCTTAAAACAGGATGATTACGATAAGATCACCCTCAATGAAAACATAAGTCCCATCGGCTACATGACGGAAAATAGCGAAGGTGCCCATATCCTTACCAAAGGCGGCAACAAGTATAAGCTGGTGGCCCAGGGCTGGAATGCTTTTGAACAATAACAAATAACTAAGAACTATTACTGCGCAACACCTTAGCTGGCGAATAATACCGCCGGTTAAGGTGTTGCGTTTTTTATGACCACCTTTTTTTATAGCAACTTATATGTATTTGAAGCGAATCTTTTTATCCCTAATTTTTTGCGGCGTTGCAATGGTGCAGGCGCAGGATGTTAAACATAATTACCAGCAGTGGTATACTTACTTTGGCAATATGAAACTGGCCCCGCACTGGGCCATTCATTTCGATGCCCAGGCCCGTATCCGAAATGGGTTCAGTGATAAAGGCCAGTTGCTGGTGAGGCCCGGCATTCAGTACGTGCAAAACAAAAAAATTAATTACACGCTGGGGTATGCCTATGCGCCAACTTACAACGACGCCACTGGACGCTGGTTTCCGGAACACCGCCTCTTTGAACAATTCATATATCGCGACCAGGAAAAACATTTTGATATGCATCACCGCGTGCGACTGGAACAGCGCTGGGTAGGTCAGAAGAATGCGCACGGCGATATCACTACCTGGAAATACGGCAACCGCTTCCGCTACTTTAACCGTACTTATCTGCCCCTGGGTCCCAAGCCCCGGAAAGGCAGTTATTACCTGGCCCTGCAAAATGAGATCTTCCTCAATCTCTGGGGCAATACCATTAACCCTAAAGTATTTGATCAGAACCGTTTCCTGGTGGCTCCTGGGTACCAGCCTACTGCTTCCCTGCGGCTGGAAGCGGGTTACATGAATCAATTTGTTCAGGCTGCCAGTGGCGATAAAAGTATGAACCACATTTTACACCTGTCGGTGCTGCATAATTTTGCCTGGTAGTTTCGCGGTGTTGAGCCGAATAATACAATTAATTGGCTCATGACGTATAATTGGCAGCAAACACACTGGCAGTATGGATATGTAGGCGGACGCCTTAAAGCAAACGGGCCGTTCTTTTTTAGAAGCGCGGCCTGTTTCCAATTATTGCACGTTTAAGGTAATGTTCTGGCTATTGTGCGTAGGCGGCAATGGACTGTCGAATACGCTGAATTTTAGTTTGTACAGACCTGGAGTAGCGGGTGCTTTTACCGCAATGTCTACGCTATCCTGCCCCAGCACTGCGGGTAGTGTAAGCGCCGTTTTTACCGGGGGCAACTCATCTTCCAGGTGCAAAAAGCTATATCCTATCAAGGGAATATTCGCCGTATCATAGGCTATACTCGATGCATAATTATTCTTTACTGCCAGGCGAAAATGCAGGTCTGCATTTGTTTTCACAGCGCGGGTAGCGGTATTGGTCTCAAACTGAATGAGCTGGTAACTATAGTAGCGCGGCGATGCATATTCATGCAAACGGATGTAAGGCAGGATCAGGCTATCTGTTACCGGCAGGTAGTCTTCCTGGTGAAAAACAACCAAGGCGGGCTTGCCCCAGAGCTGGGTTTCCGTATCCCAGAAATTATATTGGTTGCGACGGCTGGCGCGGTCGTTCACGCAGTAGGCCGTTTCGCCGGTGTAGAACATGTACTTGGAAGGTAACTGATAACTATTGATAAACACTACCGGCCTACCGGCCGCCTGCTGCTGTAAACGGGCCGTCCAGTTTTTGTTATTATGCACCTCCGGACGTATACGGATACCTGGTATAAAATCATATACCAGGTAAATGCGTGCCGCAATTACAATCAGCAGGGTAATAGGCACCAGTATGTACAAAGGCTTGCGCGAAACCCGCCGCCGAAGTATATATTGATGGGCAAGGTACATTACCGGGGTAAACAGCATCACCGTCCAGTTGCCCTCTACCCTTCCTTTCAAAGTGCTGAGTAGGAAAAACAGGAGAACGCCTATCAGGCAGTATTTCAACCCTCGCTCAAAGGCCGTTTTCAACGGGCAGGCAATACCATAATACAGGAGGAGCCAGCCTGCTACCGGCCCAAAAAGTAACACCTGGCCAATCAGATAATCCGTGGTGAAAGCGCTTTGATACACTACCGCATTGCGCTCCACGAGGTGGTATTGCAGAGAAGGAAAATGATGTGAGTACTGCCAGTACAGGTGAGGGAAAAACAGCACCGTGGTAATGGCCACCGCCACATAAAAGCGGAACACGCGCAGCAGGTTCAAATTAGAAAGCACGATAAAAAACACCAGCAGGATGCCATGGTATTTACTATAAAACATTAATGCCATGCTTAGCCCCAGCAGCAACGTATTTTTCCAGTTTTGTTTTTGCAGGAAGTTGCGGTATACCAAGAAAAAGTAAGTGGCAAAAAAGATCAGTGGCAAATCTGGTACGGCTATCATACCACCCACTTGCATAGCACCCATAGCTCCCAGCAGCCAGTAGTATAAGCGATTGTCTTTCTGAGGAAGCATGCGTTGCAGCAGCCACAGGGTAGCAACATTAAGTAGCACCACTAACAAACGCACCCCCAGTTCGTTATGAAACAGGGCATAACCCATTTTTATAAGCAGGGCAATCATGGGCGGGTGATCAAAGTAGCCCCAGTCCAGGTGACGCGAGTATACCCAGTAATAGGCCTCATCGTCCATCAACTCCGTATAGCAGGCCTGCAAGAGTCCCAGCAGCAGCCATAGGAGCAGGAACAGATTTTTATATTGGTCTTTCTTGAAAAATCGTCGAAGTGCCTTCATAAGTACAAATATAGCCTATACAATCACTTCCTTCAATTGCAACGCTGCATCCAGCACCACGAAGTGAGCGTTATATCCGGGGGCTATACGGCCCATGCTATGCAAACCTGCCACCCGCGCAGGGTACAGCGAGGCCATGCGCAGACTTTCGGCCAGGGATAGACCTACTTTCTCTACGCAGTTTTTTACGCCCTGCAATTGGGTAAGGCAAGATCCTGCCAGCACCCCCTGGCCGGTTACGTAGCGATCCTCCCGGAATACGTATATATAATCACCGGCAGCATTTTCGGTTACCGCGTCGGTAATCAGGAAAAGGCGGTCGCCCAGTATCTGTTTGCTGATACGGATGGAGTTAAAGTCTACATGCACCCCATCTGCTACCACGCTCACCGCCACCCGCGGATGGTCGTAAATAGCGCCCACCATACCTGGCTCACGGCCCTGCAAGGCCGACATGGCATTGAACAAATGTGTGGCGGCAGGAATGCCCCGCTGAAAGGAAAGGATGGCTTCCGCGTAGGTAGCATTGCTATGCCCCGCCGATATTACAATGCCTGCTGCCTGTAAACGCGCTACCAGCGCAGGATCGCAACGCTCCGGGGCCAGGGTCATATATTTTACGGTTGATTTGCCCTTTTCCAGTATCCAGTCAATATCCGCCGCAGTGGGTTGTTTAATGTATTTTTCAAGGTGCGCCCCTTTCTTTACCGGGTTCATAAAAGGCCCTTCCAGGTGCAGGCCCAAACAACCCTGCCCACCCTGTGTCCAGTAGTCGCTTATGGCTTGCATACCTTGCTCCATGATCTCAAAAGAGGTAGTGGGCAGGGTTATCATAAAGTGGGAAGCGCCGCCAGCCAGGCAATAAGCGTAGGTAGCTTTGATAGTGGCCACATCCGGCTGCTGCATAAGCAGGCGGCCATTGCCCCCGTAAATCTGCAAGTCTATGAAGGCCGGGGCCAGCAGCGCTCCTTGCAGGTCTATTTGTTCCGCACCAGCGGGTATGGCGCTCACCTGCAGCACTGCTACTACGCGCTTGTCTGCTACTAATACGGCATGATCTTGCACGAAAACTTCACCCGTGAAAATGCGGGCGTTATGATAGGCTGTAAGCATGGAATATTCTTTTAGGCTTTTTCGTCTGATCGTGGCTTGGCAATTTCATACAGCTCCAGTGGCAACCCGTCTGGGTCCTGGAAAAAAGTAAAGCGCTGCCCGGTGTAAGGATCTACCCGGATAGGTTCTGTAAATACCCCTTTGGCTTGCAGGGCATTCACCGATTGCGCTATATCAATTACGGCAAACGCCAGGTGGCGCAGTCCCTGAGCCTCAGGCCGGCTGGGCCTTGGCGGAGGATCAGGGAAGGAAAATAGTTCAATAATATACTGCCCCTGAAGGGCCAGATCCAGTTTATAAGACTGGCGTTCCTCCCGGTACACTTCGCGCACCACGGTAAGGCCCAGCACATCGGTATAAAATGCCTTACTGCGCGCGTAGTCGCCGGCAATGATGGCAATATGGTGAAGGGAATGTAAATTCATAAGCCTTGTTTTGGTGCAAAAACAAAAACGTTCCTTACCAGGGCAAGGAACGTTTTTTTATCCGTACCCATTAAAGTACCTGGAATTTGTCGGCGTCTTTCAGGAAGGGAATGTTTTTGCGGATCTCTTCCAGCTTTTCACGGTGCAGGGTGTAAGTAAATACATCTTCATCATGGGCTTTCTGATACAGGATTTCGCCCAATGGGTCAATAATGCTGCTGTCGCCACTGTGGTAAATATTATTGCCATCGTTGCCCACCCGGTTCAGGCCTATCACGTAGGCCTGGTTTTCAATAGCTCTTGCCTGCAACAAAGCTTTCCAGGCAGTATTGCGGCGCTCCGGCCAGTTGGCCACATTGATGAGTACATCATAAGCCACTCCATCCTGCTGAATGGCATTGCGCGACCATACGGGGAAACGCAGGTCGTAACATACGTTGAGATTTATCTTCCAGCCCTTCACCTGTGCAATGAGGCGTTTATCACCGGCATGATAGTGATTGTCTTCGCCGGCATAGCCAAACAAGTGGCGCTTATCGTAAATGCCATACACGCCATTGGGCTGCATCCAAAGGAGGCGGTTCACGTAGTGGTCTCCATCTTTGATAATAAGACTGCCAGTGAGGATCACATTTTTTTCCCGGGCCTTTTGTTCCATCCATATCACTGCGCTGCCTTCCATCGTTTGGGCAAGTACTTCTGGGCGCATACTGAAACCAGTGCTAAACATTTCCGGAAGGATCACCACTTCAGTGCGCCCTTGGATGGCATTAATCTTTTCATCGAACAAACGCAGGTTAGCGTCAATATTCTCCCAATTTAAATTTGCCTGGATAAGTGTTACGGTAAGATCGGCCATGATGGTTACTGGTAATATTTAACAAATTTACGAAATGTGGGATAGCTTTTTTTTAAAAAAGGGGCGCTGGGAAATGGTATTATTCAACAGCCTACCCTCCGGCAGGCTTGGAAGCGCAAGAGTTAATCATCCTCCTTGGTGAGTTGTTCCACCACAGCAGCTACCAGCCCTGGCTCATATCCTTTCTGCGCCAGGTAGGCCCAGGTTTTTTGCTTACGCCTGAGTAACGGCTCCCGTTGCAGGCTTTCAAATTTTTTACGGGCCAGCTTATGCAGGGTAGCCTGGTAGTCGGCATCCTCAATTTCCAGTAACCCCTTTTTGATACAATACGCCGCCACCTGAAGCTGCTGCAATGCTGCGGCAATCTTTTTCCGGCCCCACTGCTGCATGCGGAATTTGCCACCTGCAAAGGCAATGGCAAACCGCTCCTCGTTCAGAAAATCTTCACTGATCAGTTCCACGATGGCCTGGTCTATTGCATCGCCGCGCAGGCCCAGCTCCAGGCATTTTTGCCTTACCTCGCTGTGGCAGCGCTCCTGGTAAGCACAGTAATTCCTTAATTGCAATATGGCTGTATCCATAACATTTAAAATACAGGAATGGCCGGAACGCTGCTATTAGCAGGCTTTTCCGGCCATTCCTATTTATTAAGAAGGTTATCGTTTAGTGATCATCAGCTTGGCGTAGTTGAGCATGATTTTTTTCTCCCCTCCGGCTTTCGGAAATACCACGGTAGCAATCCGGTTGTGAGAGGCGCCTTCCATAGCGGTAATGGTGCCAAAGCCAAATTTCTGGTGTTCTACTTCCATGCCGGCCTCCATGGTGGCCGGGTCATCCGGTGTGAAGTTGGGGGATGGCACATGCGTGCTGACCACCGGCATGGGCTTGGGCGTGGAACGCACACCGGTAGCTGTAGGCGGTTGGGTTACCACCGTTTTCTTACGGTCAAACATATTATTACTGTTGCCCCAGCCGCTATTGCTGCCGCCAAAGGCGTTGCGCACCCCGCCGCCGGCATAACTACGATCTATATATTTTTCCGGCATTTCGTCCAGGAAACGGCTGGGTTCATTCTGCACCAGGTTGCCAAAGCGGTAGCGGCTATTGGCGTAACTGATAAACAGGCGGGTTTTGGCGCGGGTCACAGCTACATAGAACAAGCGTCTTTCCTCTTCCAGCTCCTCCCGGGTGTTAATAGACATGGAACTCGGAAACAAGCTTTCTTCCAAGCCCACATTAAATACCACCGGAAACTCCAGCCCCTTGGCAGCGTGGATAGTCATAAGCTTTACCACATCGCTATTCTCATCGCTGCCATTGTCGGCATCGGTGAGCAGGGATATCTGTTGCAGGTAAGTACCCAGGCTTTTCTCCAGCAGCTCCCCGTCTTCCGTAGGGGTTTCGGTAAATTCCTTGATGGAGTTCAGCAACTCCTGAATGTTTTCGTAACGGGCCAGCCCTTCAGTGGTCTTGTCATTAAACAATTCTTTTACTATGCCAGTAGATTTACCCACTGCAATGGCAATGTCGTATGCATTGTGCTGCTGCTGGACCATGGCCTGGAAACTCTGGATCATGGTAACGAAACCATCTATGGCTTCCAGCGTGCCGCCTTTGAATCCAAATTCACGGGCGCGTACCAGTACTTCCCAGAAAGGAATATCCTGGTCATTGGCCAGCACCATTGTTTTCTCAATAGTGGTTTTACCAATACCACGGATGGGATAGTTAATGATACGTTTAATATTTTCCTCATCGCGGGTATTGCTCACAACCCTCAGATAAGACAGGAAGTCCTTGATCTCTTTGCGTTGATAGAAAGAAATACCCCCAAAAATCCGATAAGCAATATTCATGCGGCGCAAGCTTTCCTCGAAGGAACGGCTTTGTGCATTGGTGCGGTACAGGATGCAGAAATCACGGTTGTTGTAATGGTTACGCAGCTTTTGTTCGGCAATAGTATCGGCTACAAATTTACCTTCCTCATTGTCCGTCATAGTGCGCACCAGTTTTATCTTCTCCCCTTCTATATTGTCTGTCCACAGGGCCTTTTCAATCTGGCCCTTGTTATTGCCAATCACTTCATTGGCTACGTTCAGGATAGACTTGGTACTGCGGTAATTCTGTTCAAGTTTTACCACCTTGGTATCTTCATAATCTTTTTCAAACTGGAGAATGTTCTGAATAGTGGCACCCCGGAAGGAATAAATACTTTGGGCATCATCACCTACCACACAGATATTTTCATGGGCGGCCCCCAGTAGTTTAATGATCTCATACTGGGCCGGGTTGGTATCCTGGTACTCATCGATCATGATGTACTTAAACTTGTGCTGGTACTTGTGCAGCACTTCCGGAAAGTGTTTTAGCAGCAAGTACATTTTGTACAGCAGGTCGTCAAAGTCCATGGCCCCGTTCTTAAAGCAACGTTTGGCGTAGGCCTCATAGATATGGCCTATCATAGGTCGGTTGGCCCGCATGTCTTCCTGCTGTATGGCATGATCATGCTTGTATTCCTCGGGGCTCATTAGGTTATTCTTGGCGGCGGAAATACGGCCATACACTAAGTTTGGCTTATAATGCTTGTCATCCAGGTTCAACTCATGGAGGATAGTTTTAATTACGCTTTTGGCGTCGTCGCTATCATAAATGGTAAAATCGCTGGGATAGCCAAGTTTAGTTGCTTCTGCGCGCAGCAGGCGGGCAAAAACAGAATGAAATGTACCAATGTAAAGGTTACGGGCTTCGGAACTGCCCAGGATACGCTCCACACGTTCCTTCATTTCCTTGGCTGCCTTATTGGTAAAAGTGAGGGAAAGTATATTAAATGCATCTACCCCATTGCGCAGCAGGTGAGCAATGCGGGTGGTCAGCACTTTAGTTTTGCCGGAACCGGCACCCGCCACGATCATGAGGGGGCCGTTAATATGCATCACCGCAGCGCGTTGCGGCTCGTTCAGTTCGCTTAAATAATTGTCATTCATCCGCAGGAAAGCCTAGTTGTTTGTATGAAAAATGGAAGGTAACAAAAGTACGAAAAAACATGCGCACCTTTTGCATGGACATGGCACAAAACCACCCACTCCCAGGATGGTGTGCTCTTAAAAATACATCCATTTACCTAGGGAAGGCTTTCATCCTTCATTTTTCCTGCTTAAACGGCTATAGCGGTGGGAAAACAAAAAACAATTATAGCAGATTAGGTAAACAATGTCTTCAGTTTACAAATAACAACGAATTAGTAAAATCATACTCTCGTGTTCAGCCACTAGATCTTCCAGGAAATCACCCGTTCCGTACATGCGATACGTTCTATCTAGCGAGCGTTTCATACGTTGCAGGTGCTGAATAACGGTCTCATGGCTTTTGATCAGGTTATTCAGTTGCTGCAGATGCTGGACAGGAAATGCTTCCTCGTTCAGATGGGTGTGCTTCAGGCATTCGGAAAGCCGTCCTTCGGCCAAATGCCCTAAGGCTCTCACCCGCTCAGCAAGCGATTTCATCATACGCTCCACCTGCTGGTATTGCTCCGCGTAAAAACGGTGAAGCTCGATAAAGTTTATACCGGTAACATTCCAATGATATTGCAGCAGCATTGCATGCAATACAAATTCATCCGCCAGGATCTTGTTCAGGCCAGCAGCCTCGATTTTCATATTTTGCTCCAGGGCAACCATGTCTGAAGGGGTCGTTTGTTGCTTTGTTGTAGTGTTCATGTGCATCGGGTTGTTTAAATGGATCATGAATTAATATAAGGACGTTGTTGCGCTGATACTGGTTTTGGGTTCTATATGTTGTTGAACGCTTATTTAATCAAAACAATGTTTAAGTAGGTCAATACTTAAATTATCACACATATAACAGTACTGCTCCTTGTGATGGGAAAGGACAGGAGTATGGTAGTGAGCGGGCGGGCCATGTACTTTTATCATAACAAGCATCAGGAGGTGTAATAAACAAAGCTTGCTTCCGCATATTCATGCTCAGCGGCGGCAGCATAATAAGTACGGAGCTAAAATGCCCCTTATATGGAATGTTTAAGCTTGATCAGTAGAGTAAGTGACACGTAAAGGAATGTAGGATTTCAACAAAACATTCTCAGTGATCATTCACATCCAGACCTACACCTGGTTTAGTACCGTTGTTGTAACCTTTACAATCGCTATATACTTCCAATACCTGCGATAGCCATAGCACTAAGAAAATAATTACGACTGTAACCTTAAACCTTTATACGACTTAATAACATATACTAGGTTTGTTTAAATAAAATTTATTTTTTGAAAACTGAAAAAATTTCTTTCTAAATTCTTTCTAAATATGATTCATAAAGTTGGCAATTATGAACTCCTTGCAGTGATGGGTTTAACGCTTGCTTAATTTTTATAGTTTCCTTTAAATAAAGTCATATATCCAGGCGGCTGGAGCGTAGCAAATAGAAGAACAAAGTGCATCAATAAGCTATCCTAAAAGAAGGATCATTACAAATGTACCAACGTTTTTATATTTTTAAAAAAATATATTGTATAACCTTCACTTCCCCAAAACAGGCCACCATCAATAGTTTCAATGGATTTAATTCAAAAAAAAGGTTGGAATTCAAACATATTAAAGAATAACATAAATATTTGCTATAACAATAAATAAGCGGATTATCTACCTGGATAGCCCGCTTTTTAATCTATCGCTATTGTTCATGACTGTCTACCGGCAACTTCTCTTCACGGTTGGCGATATCCCAGGCGGTGTAAAATACCAATTGGGAGCGACGTGCCATGAGGTTGAAATGAATCTTGTCTACCGTATCGGTAGCACGATGGTAGTCTTCATGAACACCATTGAAATAGAAGATAATAGGAATCTTATGTTGTGCAAACATGTAATGGTCGGAACGATAATAAAAACGGTTTACATCCTTTGGATCATTGTAAGTATAGTCCAGGGCCATCCGGGTAAATTGCTTATTGGCGGCCTCACTAATGGGACGCAGGGCAGTACTCAGTTTATTATCGCCGATGATATACACATAGTTCGTATCATTCTGATGGGCAGGGTCTATCCGGCCTATCATATCCGTGTTCAGATCCACCACCGTACTATCCAATGGGTATAGCGGATGCTCTGTGTAGTAGCCAGACCCCAATAAGCCTTCTTCTTCACCAGAAACAGTCATAAATACGATACTTCGGCGGGGGCCTTTGCCGGCTTTTTTTGCTGCTGCAAACGCATGCGCCAATGCCAGCACAGAGGAAGTACCGGAAGCATCATCATCCGCACCAATAAATATTTTATCTCCTTTTTTCCCCAAGTGATCGTAATGCCCGGTGATGAAAAGCACTTCACCTTTTTTATCACTTCCTTCCAGGAAAGCCAACACATTGCTAGGCTTTACTTCACGGCTTATTTTTTCAAATACAATGGAGGTTTTATTGGGTAATACCTTCGGTGAAACCTTTGCCAGTGCGGCTGGAGGCATGCCTGCTATTAAAGTGGCCGTAGCAACATCTATCAGGTATAGGTTGGCTCCGCTTATGCTGCCATTGCGGCGCATGCCCAGGCGTCCGGTACGGGAGGGGGCTTTAGGTATACGGGTAGAATCTACCACCAGCAATACAGCTACTGCCCCTTTTTTGGTGGCACTGTTCACCTTGTCCATCTCGCTAAAATGACCATGGCTGGTTTTTCCACCGCTGCTATCAAAAGAAAAGTCTTCAGAGAGTAGCAGCACGATCTTGCCCGTTACATCCTGGTCCTTATAATCATCGCGTGTATCAGTTACAATGCCCTGGCCGGCAAAGACTACTGGCAGATCTGTAAGCGTGTCGCCATGGTTGCGGCTTATATTGCCGAAAAAACCAGCACCATATTCTACACTTTTGCCCTGTACCTGCAGGACGGTATGACCACCCAAGGAATCGGCATACATCGTGTAATACTGGCGCCACTGCCCATTGGCACCGGGCAGCAAGCCAAAACTTTTAAACTGTTCTTCAATATAAGCAGCAGCCTTTTCCTGGCCAGGGGTGCCAGTTTCACGGCCTTCCATCGCTTCACTGGCAATAATACGGAGATGACTTTCTAAAAAGGCAGGAGTAATCGTATTGGCAAAGGGAGTGGCCGCCGATAGTTGCCGGACTGGCATTTGGGCGTGAACCGCCGTGGCCAATAGCAAGCAGGCAGAGAACAATGTCTTAAATTTCATAGCAATACTTTGGTTAAAAGGATAGCCAGGCCAGTTGCAGGCACAGGCTACTTCAACAAGATAGGAATTTCCGGAAGACAATTACAGACAGACAGGGCCAGCGGCCAATACGCTTTATAAATGCAATACCTTGCGAACCCGTTCTTCATGCCGTCCTCCTGCAAATGATGTTTCCAGGAAAATATCAGTGATAGCCACCGCCTGCTCCGGGGCTACAAAGCGGCCCGGAATGCACAATACATTGGCATTGTTATGCGCCCTGGCCAGCCGGGATAACTCTTCCCCCCAGCACACGGCGGCACGCACGCCCTGGTATTTGTTTGCCGTCATAGCCACACCATTACCCGTGCCGCAAATTAAAATGCCCAGTGACGCCTGGCCCCGGTCTACCAGCTTGGCTACCGGGTGGGCATAGTCTGGATAGTCTACCGCATTGCTCCCATAGGTACCGAGGTCTTTAACTTTAAGTCCCTTACCTTCCAGGAAGGAAACAAGCTGCTCTTTGCAGGCTACACCGGCATGATCGGCCCCGATGGCCACCGGCTGTGAAAAATCAAAACTAAATGGTTGCATAAAAAAAGCTTTTAGCGTAAATACATCCAGCGGTGGCGTGTCCACAACCCATGAGGCGCTAAAAGCCCATAAAAAAGCCTTTGGCTATCCGCCCTCAGCAGTAAACATGCCGCCTTAAAAGACGCAAGATTTTGTGCTAAGAGCGAATGGCTAAAGGCAGATAGCTACTTACCTTGCGTTATGACCATTCCTGAACGGCGGTTTCGTCCTTGCCTTCCATTCTTGTCCGGTAGGCCCGTTTGGAGATAACAATACTAATTTCGTATAAAAGATATAAAGGAGTAAATACAATCATCTGGTCTATCACATCTGGAGGTGTAATCACTGCCGCCAGTACCAGCAGCACCACGATGGCCTGCTTACGGTATGACTTTAAAAAGGTAGGTGTAAGAATGCCCACTTTGGTCAGAAAATATACCAACACCGGGAGTTCAAATAAAAGTCCCATGCCCACTACAATCTGGGAGATCAGGTCAAAATAATCGTCGATAAAAAACTGGTTAATGGCCTTGTCTGTTACGGTATAGCTGGCCAGGAAGTTGATCGTGAACGGCATCACCATGAAGTAGGCAAACGAAATTCCCAGGAAAAATTGTAAAGACACCCAAAAGATCACCCCCTTTGCTCCTTTCAATTCCCGCTCTTTGAGAGCGGGCTTTACGAAACTCCAGAATTCCCAGAAAATGTATGGGAAGGCACATACTATGCCCATCGTAAAGGCCAGTTTAAATTGCAACATTACCTGCCCCGCCATCTGGAAGTTCTGAAACTGTATTTTTTCCGGTGTAATGCAAAGTTTATCGCCCATGTGCAGCGCATGCCCCAGCTTGCAAAGCGCCGTGTAGGTAGGGAAATATGCATTGGTAGGCCCGAAAATAACATTATCGAGGATTTCCTTCGTATAAACGAAACCAAATATACTAACGACAACGATGGCTAAAATGGAGCGAACGATATGCCAACGCAGGTCTTCCAAATGATCGAAAAACGACATTTCCCCTTTGCTGGAGCTTGCAAAAAATTTCTTCAACATATTTTGATACCGCGATGCTATTCACCTACGCATCCCGCGTCACAAATATAAACGATGAATTGTAGAGTTGAAGGCTTAATATTTTAAGGAAAAACGTTTATGCATACACCACTTATTCATCTTCCTAAAAAGCTTTTTATTAAATAAGCGGCACCTGCTAGGCTATATTAACCTATAACGCATACTCAACTAAGCAATTTGAAGGATAATTATTACCCAGCAAATTCATACCCTATCCCGACTAATTATCAGCAAATGGTAACGTGCATCAAAAATTAAGTAATAAAACTAGCTGTTTAAGCAGTAAAGTGTTAAGAAGAAGGAGTATGATGTGCTGAAATACAATACAGGGAACAAAATCTGGGAGCAATTGGGAGGGTTTATAAAAAAAAAGAGCCAGCCCGAGAAGAATCAAGAGCCGGCCTTTCATCCATTGTTTGTTAACCCCAAAAAAGTTGAATTCGAGAATGTCTTTGGCTTCTGGTATGTAAATTATCCTTCGATTTGGCAAGCTTTAGATAATATTACGTTTTCCAGATGCTTTAATCGTTATGCAAAAATATAAAGAAATCTGTTATTATCAATGTTGCAACAATTTTTTTTACAGCTTTTTAACAAAAATCAAATCATTGTGTTACAAACTTGAACAAATGTAAGTGATCTCTGTGACTTTCCTACAAATTTTCGCCAAAACGTTTTAGCTAGAAAATGAGGTTTCTTCGACCCAAAAGACCTTTCTGGGATCGTTTGCGCTAACTAAGATAATTAATTAGTTGGAATAATCAGTAAAGACAAGCATGCTTAACTTCTCATTAACGGTTGCTAAGAAAGTAGTTTCATTTTGACCATCTCTATACGGGTTTCCGTAACGTTCAGTACATCAAACTCATAATCGTCAATGATAATACGCTCCTTCAACCGGGGAATGGTTTCATAATGATTAATGATGTAACCGGATAAGGTTTCGCTCTCATCCTCTGGAAAATCGAAACCATATTTTTCGTTCAGGTGGTCTAACTCCAGGCGACCGGAAAAAATATATTCCTTTTCGGCGATCTGTTTTTCCACAAATTCTTCCACATCATGCTCATCTTTGATCTCGCCAAAGATTTCTTCCAGTACATCCTCTATCGTTACAATACCCGCTGTGCCGCCAAATTCATCTACTACCCAGGCAATACTTTTGCGCTCCTTATTAAACTTGCTGAGCAAATCAATGGCGCTCATCGTTTCAGGCACGGCTAGTATGGGGTGCAGCATAGACTGAATACCCTGCGGATCTTTAAAGAGGTCTAGCTGATGCACATATCCCAGGATATTGTCTATATCCCCCTCGTAAATAATTAGTTTGGACAAATTCGTCTCCATAAACATCTTACGGGCATCGGCCAAAGGACTGTTTACCTCTAATGCCTCAATTTCCCGGCGGGGAATAAGGCAGCCCCGGATTTTTACATGGGCCAGGGATAGGGCATTTTCAAATAATTCAGTGTTCAGGTCTTTGTTCTCTACCACATGCTGCTGAGACTGACGCAGGAAATGCTCTACATCCACCCGCGGAAAAGTATCCCTGTTTTCCAGTATACGCACATTGAATAAATATTTCAGTATCCATTCGGAAATAGATACCATCATATTGCCTATTACAAATAAGGGTTTGGAAATTACTGAAATAGGAAGGGCAAAGAAACCCAGCAATCCGTCTGGCCAAGAACGGAAGATGACACGGGGCAGGAAAAACCCCACCAGGCACATCAGGGCTGCCGACAAAATAATTCCAAGGCAAAGAAATATCGGATCGTACCGCACATCATTATAGGAAGCAGTTACATTTTTCAGATATGGGAGTAGGCTGTCTGCTACCAAAATACTGTAAATCACTACGATAATAGTGAAGCCCAGCAGGCTGGTAGCCAGGAAGCGGGAAGGATGTTCGTTAAAACCAGCGAGGATCTTTCCGGTGGCCCTACCCTGTTTTTTCTTTAACTCCAGGCTTAACTTATTGATATTGGCGAATGCCGTTTCAATACCTGAGAAAAATCCGGCGGCCAATAATAATGCAATAAGAATTACGAGTGTATATGTATCCATATATTATAAAGATAGTGAATACTAAATTGGGCAGCAATCAATTTCCAACAGACTAAAAGCATGCCAGGCGGGGCTATGGGTGATGTCGGTAATTAAAGATAATGGCATTTAAGCAGCATTCCAGCGAACGCTGCTATTAAAAGACAATTTTAGACCAAAAATTTTTCGATCAGGGCCTTTACTTCCTGGTAAGCATGTTCCAATTCATCATTCACGACAATATTATCAAATTCGTGGGAGAAGGACAATTCATAGCGGGCCTTCCCCAATCTTTCTTCCAGGGAGGCCTGGTCTTCCGTGCCACGGCTGCCTAGGCGAGCGGCCAGGGCTTCGATGGATGGCGGTTGTATAAAAATGGTGAGGGCCTGGGTATGGTATTTATCTTTTATAGACAATGCGCCTTTTACATCGATGTCTACCATGGGAATGCGGTGTTCATTCCAAATGCGTTGTAGCTCGCTTTTCAAGGTGCCGTAATATTTGCCGGCGTACACCATTTCATATTCTGCAAATTCGTTGAGATCAATGCGGTGCTGGAATTCTTCCGTGCTCATAAAATAATAATCCCGGCCATGAACTTCATTTTCACGTGCAGGGCGGGTAGCGGCAGATACGGAAAATGCCAGTTGGGGCATGGCTGCCAGCAGCTTTTTCACAATAGTAGTCTTGCCTGCGCCGGATGGAGCCGTGATAATAATGATCTTGTTTTTTGAATCCATGCCGCAAGTTACACAAAACCAACATTGCTGGAGATAGCAGGCGCCGCTTTTTCATCACGTTTTAAAAAAATAGCGGCCCGCTTTAGGCAGGCCGCGACTCCGGATATTTTCCAGGCAAAATTATATGCGTTTAATATCAGCCCCCAATGCAATGAGGCGCTGGTCTATGTATTGGTATCCACGGTCTATCTGATCAATATTCTGGATGGTACTTTTGCCTTCTGCACTGAGTGCGGCAATGAGCAAAGAAACGCCGGCACGGATGTCCGGCGAAGACATGGTAATACCTCTCAATTTGTGCTGGCGTGCAAGCCCTATCACCACAGCGCGATGCGGATCGCACAAAACAATCTGAGCTCCCATATCTATCAGCTTATCTACGAAAAACAGGCGGCTTTCAAACATCTTTTGATGGATCATTACGCTACCCTGCGCCTGCGTGGCAGTGACCAGCACAATACTCAGCAGGTCTGGTGTAAAACCTGGCCAGGGATGATCCGAAATGTTAAGAATAGAACCATCCAGGAAAGTCTGTATCTCGTATTTTTCCTGGAAAGGAATGAAGATATCATCTCCCCTGAATTCCATCTGTATGCCCAACTGGCGGAACTTTTCGGGGATAATGCCCAAATGTTGCAACCCTACGTTCTTAATGGTGATCTCGCTTTGGGTCATGGCAGCCAGGCCGATGAAAGAGCCAATTTCGATCATGTCTGGCAGCATACGATGTTCACAACCCTTTAAGGTATTCACTCCATCAATAGTAAGCAGGTTAGAGCCTACGCCGCTGATCCTGGCCCCCATACTGATCAGCATTTTAGAAAGCTGTTGCAGGTAAGGTTCGCAGGCCGCATTATAAATAATAGTCTGCCCCTTGGCCAGCACCGCGGCCATCAAAATGTTGGCAGTGCCGGTTACGGAAGGCTCGTCCAGCAGCATGTAGGTGCCCTGAAGACCGTCTGTTTGCAGGTGAAAATAATTATCGTCGTTATCGTAAACAAATTTGGCACCCAACTTTTCAAAGCCAATGATGTGGGTATCCAGCCGGCGACGGCCTATTTTATCGCCCCCCGGCTTAGGCACATAAGCCTGTCCGAAACGGGCCAGTAGTGGGCCTGCTATCATCACAGAGCCACGCAGCTTACCGGATTTTTTACGGAACTCCGGGCTTTGCAGGTATTCCATGTCTACTTTATCGGCCTGGAAAATGCAGGTATCGCGCGACACGCGTTCCGTGGTTACTCCCATATCGCCTAATAGTTCGATCAGGAGGTTTACATCTACGATATCGGGAATATTTTTGATCGTCACTTTTTCCGACGTAAGGAGTACGGCGCTGATGATCTGTAATGCTTCGTTTTTGGCGCCCTGGGGTATAATTTCTCCCTTTAAGCGGTTTCCGCCTCTAACTTCGAAAGCGCTGCTACTCACTTGTTCCTGTTTTTGTATTTGTTTTGTTTGTTGTTGCTTTTACCGTTGCCGTTATTCTTGAATTTCGGTTGGAAATTCTTATTGCGCTTGCTGGGGCCACCATTTCCGTTAGCACGGAGGAAGCCCGCCTCACTGTTGCCGAAGTTGGCATTGTTGCCCGGGCCTGGGTTGCTGGCGGGTGCTGCGGGGGGTACATAACCGGGCTGGTATTCCAATTCTCCACGGGTAAGGGCCAGCAACTCGCCTTTGATGGCGTCATCGTGGATGCTTTCTTTATGCCAGTTAGTATAAGCCAATTTCATGTAGTTGCCAATGCATTGCACAAAACCCTCTTTCTTTTCAGGGTTTTCTTCCTTTACGGCGCGTTCAATGATCTGCTCTATGTTTTTGCCCAGGTGTCGAAACTTTGGATATTGTTTCGGGTAAGGCATGGGTTCGGGACGGGCGCGCAATTTTTCCCGGGTGGGGATCGGATAAGGCGACTCAACCTTTAATTTGAAATCGGAGATCAGGAACAGGTGGTCCCAAAGTTTATGACGAAAATCTTCGACATTGCGTAAGTGGGGGTTTAGGGTACCCATCAGCTCAATAACGATCATAGCGTTACGCTGGCGGTCTTCCGGGTCTTCAATGGTGAGTAAAAACTCCACCATTTTCTGGACATTTCGCCCATACTCCTTCATTATCAGGTGGTTGCGGTCCGTATTATACGTACCTTCGATATTATTAAATTCCATATTGGTAGTTGAAAGAAAATTTTTGTTGATGAAGCTATACAGGGGAAACCATAAGCGGCAGCGTGTAAGCTCAGTGCAGTAGGCAACAAAATTAAGGTAAAATATCCAGAATTGCTGCCCACACTGCGCTTTACTCCAGATAGGCTGGCCAAACGCAGGAAGAAGGCATTATTTTTTTACAAATGCGCTGTCGGCAAACGTAAAGTTTTTTCGTTATAAGGCATACAATCTAATTGTTAAAGTTTACAAAAACCGCCCAGCAGTAGCACCACAGCGCTATTACACGCAATCATTTCCCCTATTATAAACTGGCACAATGCTTTGGTTTATATATATTGTAGTTTATATAAAGTCTAGTTTATAGAAAACATAACAGGTTAAATTACCTTATACAATCATTATGAATATTTCTCTGAAAGGCAAGACTGCCTTGGTTTGCGGGGCATCGCAGGGGATAGGGCTGGCTGCTGCGCAAGAGTTAGCACTGTTGGGCGCCAGCTGCATACTGGTATCCCGTAATGCGCAGCAGTTAAAGCAGGCCTTGCATACCCTGGCCACAACAGAAGGCCAACAGCATATTTACATGGCAGCAGACCTGGGCCTGGAGGATGAGGTTAAAACATTGGTTATAACCTTGCAAAGTGCTTTACCCATCCATATCCTGGTAAATAATAGTGGCGGCCCCAAAGGCGGGCCTATCCTGGATGCGCAGCCGGAAGCGTTTACCCAGGGTTTTGCCCAGCACGTATTATCCAGCCAACTACTGGCGCAAGCCCTGGTACCGGGCATGAAATCAGCAGGGTATGGACGTATTATACAGATCATTTCCACTTCTGTAAAGACCCCATTAAAAAACCTGGGCGTGTCTAATACCATCCGCGCAGCGGTGGCCAATTGGGCCAAAACCCTGGCTGGGGAGCTGGCGCCTTTTGGCATTACCGTTAATAACATATTACCGGGTTCCACCAAAACGGCGCGGTTGGAAAGCATATTCAACACCACATCCCAGCAAAGGGGAGTAGATAAATCAGTGATTGAACGGGAGTGGCTGGCGGAAATTCCTGCAGGCCGTTTTGGTGAAGCCCATGAAATAGCCGCCGCGGTGGCATTTCTTGCTACACCCGCCGCCGCGTATATTACAGGTATCAACGTACCGGTAGATGGAGGACGTACGCCGAGTTTATAGCATACCCCTAGCCATTCCCTTCCACTACTCAAATGTCTTCGCAGCGGTAGGAAATGGCTGTTTTAAAAATTCTTGCTGGTAGGTGACTACTCGCCGGGAATAGTTTTTTAAGTGTTGGTTGAAAAATCATTGTATCACAAAAAATGCTCCCGCTTACATATCTTGGGCAGTACCCCAGCGGATTAATTCTTCCTCTGTCCACAATTCGGGGAAGAAGGTAATGCGCTTGTGCTTGGGAGGCAGGAACTGCTGCCAGTTGGTTCCACCGGTAGCCGCAATGTCTTCCGGTTTTTTATGCAAATAACGCACGGCGGATTTATAGTGCATGAGTGGCCAGCGGACGTTAATATTAAAATCGTACGCTTTCAGCAAAGGAGTAAGGGCCTCCTGTTCTGCCGGGGGCAACTGCCGGTAGCGGGTGTGCAGGTTGGTATGTTCATGTTTAATAGCCAATTCCAGGAATTGCTGCATGTACTTTACCTCAAACTGTTTGAGGGTAAGGGTACGCTTGCCGGAGGCAAGTTCCGTAGCGCCGCTGCGCCAGTAAATATGATTGAGAATATGCTGCAGGTCTGTGTGGCTGCGCAATTCTTCGCGCTGCGTTACGTACACCAGGTTGCGCAAATTGGTGGAGCAGATCTCAATCATGCGGAACTGCCCGCTCTGGAAACCGCTGGCCGGCAACAGGGCCATGCGGAATTTCAGGAATTGTTCTTTGTCCATCCCTTCCACCATGATCTCGAAAGAGGAGATCAGACTTTTGAAGTAATTGTTAATTCGCTTCAACTGTACAGTAAATACCTGCACATCTGGCTCCCCTTCACAGATCTGGCCAATGGCCTGGAGGGTGAGTTTAAAATACAACTCCGTAATCTGGTGGTAAATAATAAAGATGTTCTCATCCGGTATAGGCGTCCTCGGATGCTGCAAGTTTAATAATACATCAAGTTGAATGTAGTCCCAATAGGTAAGGTAGTCTGCATACAAGAGCCCATCAAGATAAGCAGAGAGGCTTTGCCCCATTGCGGCATACTTTTCTTCCAGTTGCCGGATTTTTTCAGCAATTTCAGTTGTAACCATGCCGCAAGATTACAGATAATTTTTTTTTCAACCCGTAGAAAATGAGCGCCCAACAGACCTGTATATGTACCTGCAGTTGCAAATCCTTCCTGGAACCAGTAAGGCTCAGGACACAACTTTGCGGGTCCGGTATGGCCGGACAGTTATGCAGGTACTCATTGCTGGCAGTTGAAGATTTCCCTCCTACACCTGGTATACAAGCTACAACAGGCCAGGGTGCTACATAAACGGGGAAATGAAAACCGGTTTTTGCGCGGCAAAATTTTTAACTGAACGTGGAAAGTGCTGGCAACATACAGGCGGCAATTTCTCCGGAAACGCAGGGGCGGTTACTCCACTACGTTAATCGTCCGGGAAAAACTTTCTTCCAGGGAAATAAGGGTTTCCGTTCTTTCAATGCCTTTGATCTTTTGAAGTTCATCATGCAGGATGCGGCGCAACTGGGTGATGTCTTTACAAATAATCTCGGCGAACATGCTGTAACTACCGGTGGTGTAATTCAGGCGCACCATCTCAGGAATTTTACGCAGATCGCGGGCCACAGCATCGTACATAGAACTTTTTTCCAGGTAGATACCGATAAAGGCAATCACATCATACCCGATCATTTTCAAATCTACATGCAATTTTGTACCTTTAACAATACCCAATTCCTGCAGCTTCTTCATTCTAACGTGAATGGTGCCTCCTGACACAAAAAGCTTTTTCCCCAGGTCGGCGTAGGAAATCTCTGCATTCTGCATCATCTCACTGATGATTTGCAAATCAAGTTTGTCAATATTCAAATTGTTGACCATTTTTACAATTCGTTTTTGATTGTTTTAAACCGATATGCAAATATTTAAAAAAAATCGAAATTTCAAAAATTTTTCTTAAATAATTTGCAAGGAATGTACCCTTCCTTTAGATTTGCATCATAATCATTGTTCAAAACGGCTTTTACAAAGTAAAAAACAGTGGTTTTCACTCTGTGGGGTGATGAAATTGGCAGACATGCCCTCTTGTCTCGAGGGTGAGGATAACAGGATAAACGGAGCATAATGGGTTGACCACTAATCTTATTTGTACTCTGGCTAACTGCCTCGTGGAGGTTCGAATCCTTCTCCTACAGCTTCTTAAAGCCTGCAACCGGTATGCGGTTGCAGGCTTTAATGTTTTACGTGCTGTAAGGTACTATCTATTATGTACAAATACGGGCTAATTCCCGTTCTCCTCCTTGTATCCCTGCACCGGGTACTCCCTACATTTATTATTTTTGCACCACATGGGACAACACAAATTAGAACGCTTTGCGGAAATTGAAACATTTCCGAATGTGCTTATCTACCCAGAAGGCATGCAAGGCAACTGGAAAAATTTTTATAAGAATACACACCCGCTTACCCTGGAACTCGCTTGTGGCAAGGGCGATTACACCCTTGGCCTGGCCCGCCTGTATCCGGAACAAAATTTTCTGGGCGTAGACCTGAAAGGCAACCGCATTTGGCGGGGAGCCAAAACTGCTCTGGAAGAGCCTTTGATAAATGCCGCTTTCCTGCGTACCCAGATCGATAAATTGCCTGATTATTTTGTACCGGGAGAGATATCCTCCATCTGGATCACCTTCCCGGATCCTTTTTTGCGGAAATCCAAATCCAAGAAGCGCCTCACCCATCCCAGGTTTTTGCAACTGTACCAACCCTTGCTGGCAAAGGGCGCAGTCATCAACTTAAAGACAGACTCACCGGAACTGTACCAATTTACGCAGGAAGTGATTGCTGCGGTGGGCTGCGAACTGCTTCAGGATATACCAGACGTGTATGCCCTGCCGGAAGTTCCTGCGCTGTTAAGCATACAGACCTTTTACGAAAAAATGCACCTGGCGGACGGGCGAACCATCCGCTACCTGCAGTTTCGCCTGCCGGCCACCCCGCTAGACTGGCGCAGTATAAAATTGCCATCTGATGATGCACCCGAAGCTGATTGAGGGCGTAGATTATTATTTTAATGAACAGGGATACATGGTTTTTACCGCAGCGCACCACCTGAAAAGGGGTGTCTGCTGCGGCAATGGTTGTAAACATTGTCCGTTCGCATATGAAAAAGTTCCCGAACCAAAGCGCAGGCAGCTCCTTACCCAACAAAAAGGCCGCAATGAAAATGGTGAAGCATAAAATGTCCGCTATGGCTGTGATGAAGACCAGCTCGGCTAATCGTCCGCCTTCTCACCCCGGCAACGGGGCAACGAAGACCGGTGCAACGACAAGTAAGGAATCTTTTTTTACGGAGGTATTCCGGCTGGTGCGCCAGGTGCCGAAAGGGCGGGTTACCAGTTATGGCGACATTGCCAACGGTGCGCAGGCCCGCATTACAGCCCGTATGGTAGGCTGGGCCATGCACGCGGCGGGCACCGCCAAACCTCCGGTTCCCGCACACCGTGTGGTAAACAGTAGCGGTGTACTGAGTGGTAAACAGGCATTTCCTACTCCTACCCTCATGGAAGAATTGCTAGCCCAAGAAGGGGTAACAGTAAAAAATAACAAGGTGCAGCACTTTGCAAAAATACGCTGGGCACCGCCGCCCGCTAAAAATAAAGCGATGCCCGTGATCAAACATTTAAAATAAAGTGAGCCACATTCGCAGCAAACTTTTAACTTTCCCCCGTGTCTGTACTCAAACTAAAACTCGACCAGGAGCAACTGGTAGAAGATTTTTTCGAAGGAACTTTCCTGGCCGGCATTATGTCGCAGGCCCGGGATTATCAGCTTTGCTGGCAGATTAACCGTTTTCTGGGCTGCCAGTTCCGGGTGAACAATGCGCTGGAAATTAGGCTGGCCAAGAACAACCGTTCCTTTTTCTTTACCGTGTTCGATTACCCGGAACAAACAAAATCGGTAACCCACTACCTGTACAATAATCATTGCCAGGCAGAGTTTTTGCTGCCGGAACTCCGCAACATCGACTACCTCTGGTTGGTGAAAGGGGATTATTACCAGGCTGAAGAGATGAAAAAATTATTTGAGCAATTGAGGCAGCTGGAGCTGGTACAATTAGTATCTTTATTGGATATCAAGGATATAAAAAACAAGATGAACCTCATTTTTTAAATTTCCGCAAACGTTTTTCCAATTTATCCTCCCTGAAAAGACCCGCCTTACATTTCATTGATCAATTAATTTTTGTATGTGGCAGGAAAAAGATAACCAGTTACACCGTGCATTTGTTTTTAAGGATTTCAGCCAGGCATTTGCTTTTATGACGCGCGTGGCCCTGCTGGCCGAACGGCAGGAACACCATCCTTACTGGACAAATGTTTATAATAAAGTAGACATCTACCTTCAGACACACGATGCAGGCAATATTGTCTCGGAAAAAGACTTTACATTGGCCCGTGCTATAGATGATTTGATTTAACGCAAGACCACCTTAAAAACAGTGAATCGAATCATCGCGCTCCTTACTTATCTTCTAGTGGCTGGCCAGCTTCAGGCCTCCCCCATGGCGGCAAGTGATACACTTGCGCTAGACCTGTCTGCCCCCCCTGCACAACTGGACCTCCGTCCTTATATTTTTAGCTTCGATGACGCCGGCTATACGCTGGTCTCATCCAAACTGCCCCTTGAACTTTTTATAAAGAATCCCCGCATTTTCCATCCGGATACTTTGTACAACAACCATACGCATAATGTATGGATGTATTTGCGTATACGCAATACTGCATCCGTAACCGGTCATGTTACGGTATTTGCTGGTTGGCATGATCAGATGGAATGGTATGCCCAGGATGGAATTAATCCTCCACAACATTTGATGACAACGGGTTTTATGGTGGACAATAGTAAAGACCGCTGGCATCATTACGGCTTTCTGGCCGAAGTACCAGGCGGAGCCACCCGCACCTTTTACCTGCGCATTCTTAACCGCAATCTGGCAGAACATGCTCTTATGCCCGTAGCCTTCAATGACCTTACGCTGGCGCATTTTGAGCAAAACAAACAGGTGTTTTACCAGCACCAAGCTGTGTTTATCCTGGTGCTACTGGGCATGTTATTGATATTTCTCATCACCGCCATCATCAACTACATTCAGCTTCCAGACCGTTCCTACTTATACTTTGCAGCATATATCCTGGGGCTTATTTTTTATTTTGCCCTGCGGCTGGATAACAAACCCTACCAACTGTCCTGGTTTTATCCCTGGCCCTCCCTGAAATATTATTGGGATGTACCGGCGCTACTGTTCTGCTTTTATTTCATGTACCTACTTTTTGGGAATGCCTTCCTAAACCTGCGCGAGCGTTTTCCATTTCTGGAACGGGTTTTTAAGGTGGTAAGTTTTCTGATTGTCTGCATAACGCTGGTATGCGTGGGCTTCATTGCCCAGGGCTTTTATCATATTTCCTACCGGTTATATGGTTATGTGTTTCTGGCCAGCCTGCTTCCTTCTATCAGTGTATTCATCATATTAACCCGCCGCTCCAAACATCATCCTCTCATACGCTTTTTCGTGTTTGGCGCCGTTTCGCTGAATGCTTCCTCCCTATACGCCTTTACCACGCACCTGGGAGAAAATGGCTTCTATAGCGGCACTGCCCAGCTAACAACTCCTTCCTATATCATTGTGGTAGGCATGCTGTTGCAAGCTATGTTCTTCCTGGCGGGACTAAGCTACCGCAACAAGCTAGTACACCAGGAGCGTACCAAAACCCAAGAAATGCTCATTAAACAGCTGAATAAAAACAAGGAACTGCAACGCAAACTCAATGAGCAACTGGAGGAATTGGTGAAAGAACAGACCACTGAAATACTCCGTAAAAAACAAGAACTGGAAGAACAACGTAAAATCCAGAGCGATTTTGAATATGGTAAAAAACTGGCGGAAATAGAGCTGAAGGCCATACGGGCTCAAATTAATCCTCACTTTATTTTTAATTGCCTTAATTCTATACAACTGTTTGTAATGCAGCGTGATTTTGAGCTGGCCCAAAAATATTTGTCAGATTTTTCTTATCTTATACGAAAGACTTTAGACTTTTCCCGCCGTAATTTTATTGCACTCACGGACGAGATTACGTACCTCAATACATACCTTGGCTTGGAAAAAATGCGTTTTGAGCATAAAATGGAATTTGAAATTCAGGTAGATCCAGACCTGGCAATTGCAGAATTAGAAGTTCCTTCCATGCTACTTCAGCCTTACGTTGAAAATGCTGTGAAGCACGGCATGAACAACAGTTTTCAGCCAATAGGGCATCTGATGATCAGCTTCCGGCAAACGGCTGCTGATGTGCTGGAATGTACTATTGAAGACAATGGTATAGGTATTGAAAAAACCAAGGCATTACGCACCTTACCCAAAAGCCATCAATCGTCTGGTATGGAGATAAGTTTTAACCGGGCCGAGTTGCTCAATAAAATGTTTAACACTGGCATTCAGATAGAAATCATTGACAAAGCCACACAAGATCAGCAGCACAGTGGTACCATGGTGCGCGTGCTGATACCACAACTATAGATTTTTATGATCAAGGCCATTATCATTGACGACGAACGAAACAGCAGGGACATCATTGCCCTGATGCTGGAAAGATATTGCCCTAATGTGGAGGTACTGGCGTTGGCCAATGACTGTGCCGAAGGCATAGTAAAAATAAAGGAATACCAGCCCGACCTCGTTTTCCTGGATCTTGAAATGCCCGATGGCACCGGGTTTGAAGTACTACAAGGCCTGGATGATATAAATTTTGAAGCCATTTTTGTAACGGCCTTTGAAAAAAAATTTGTGCATACCATCCGTTTTAGTGAAGTAGAGCTTATCCTAAAACCTATTGATAAAGAAAGCTTGCTACAGGCCGTAAACACGGTACAGCAGCGCATCAGCGGCCAGGTAAGCAAACAACGGTACAAGGTACTGATGGAGAATTTTCTCCAGGGCAGGCAGGAACATTGGCAACTGGTACTACCCAGCGCAACCAGTGAAATAATGACAACAATGGACGAAATATTATACCTCGAAGCGGGCCAGGAGCAGTGCATTTTCCATTTGCGCAAAGGCGCACCGGTTACGGTGGAGCGGCCCTTCCGTTATTACCTTGACTTACTGGGCAATATGCCTTTTTTTCAGATCAACAATACCCAAACAGTAAACCTCAAAGCTGTGCTGCAACTTAGTGCAGATAAGACACAGGTGGTGCTGCCTAATAATATCCGGCTGGACATGACAGACAGGCGAAGGAAAGAATTCATGAGCAAATGGAAGTAATAATTTTTTAATAATCTCCGTTGCCGGCTTCCCATGGGTTTATCTTTATTGCCAGCTACTTGCATAAAAAAGCCCGCTGATCATTGACCAGCGGGCTTTTCAATATAATACATGAAAATTATCCATTCATGGAGATCAGGAATTCTTCATTATTGCGGGTGCCTCTCATGTGTTGCAACAGGAAGTTCATCGACTCTTCGGTATTCATATCCGCCAGATGTTTGCGGAGGATGTACATGCGTTGTAGTACGTCCTTATCTAACAACAGGTCATCCCGACGGGTAGAGGATGCGGTTACGTCGATGGCTGGGAACACCCGGCGGTTAGCCAGTTTGCGATCCAGGGCCAGTTCCATATTACCAGTACCTTTAAATTCTTCAAAGATTACTTCATCCATTTTAGAGCCTGTATCAATCAGGGCGGTAGCCAGGATAGTAAGAGAACCTCCATTTTCAATTTTACGGGCAGCGCCGAAGAATTGTTTGGGTTTCTGCATAGCATTAGCTTCCACACCACCGCTCAATACCTTACCGGATGCAGGGGCAACAGTATTGTGTGCGCGTGCCAGGCGGGTAATAGAATCGAGCAGGATCACTACGTCGTGTCCGCACTCTACCAGGCGTTTGGCTTTCTGCAAAGCGATGGCAGACACCTTCACATGCTTTTCGGCTGGTTCGTCGAAAGTGGAGGCAATTACTTCTGCTCTCACACTGCGTTCCATATCGGTCACCTCTTCCGGGCGCTCGTCAATAAGCACCACCATAAGGTATACTTCAGGGTGATTGCTGGCAATGGCATTGGCCACTTCCTTTAATAGCATGGTCTTACCTACTTTGGGTTGTGCCACAATCAGTCCGCGCTGGCCTTTGCCAATAGGCGTAAAGAGATCCATCACCCGCATGGAATAATTGTTGGCGGTGGTGGTCAGGCGCATTTTTTCAAAGGGGAATAGCGGCGTTAAGTAGTCGAATGGTACGCGATCGCGTACTTCTTCGGGCTGTTTATTGTTAATGGTTTCAACCTTCAGTAAGGCAAAATATTTTTCACCTTCTTTGGGCGGACGAACAGATCCTTTTACAGAATCGCCTGTTTTAAGGCCAAATAATTTTATTTGAGAAGGCGATACATAAATATCGTCCGGGGAACTCAGGTAGTTATAATCTGAAGAGCGGAGGAAACCGTAACCATCGGGCATCATTTCCAGTACACCTTCGCTAATAATAACACCGTCGAATTCCACATTGAAAGGCAATTCCTTCTTGGGCGCGAAACGTTGCAATTTCTGCGGCACAATGGCCACTTCATCGGGCATTACGAAATCGTCATCATCCTCTTCTTCTTCCTCTATCTCGTCTTCATCTTCCACGACCGGTTCACTCTGTGGTTCTTGCTCACGCTCTACTATAGCGGCTTTGGCTGCTTGTTCATCCTCTGTAAATGCAGGTAGGATAATATCATCATCATCATCGAAAGTAAGAGAAGGAATATCAAGATCTAATTCGAGAAGTTTGGATTTGGGCTTGGGGGGAGCAGGCGCTTCTTCTTCCTTTTTAGGGGCAGGCTTGCGGCCACGCTTAGGCTTTTCTTCAGCTTGGGAATATTCTTCATGCACGCTCAGGGGTAGTTCATCTTCTTTCTTTACAACTTTCCGCTTACGCGCTTTCTTTTCTTCCCCATTATTGGCATTTGTTTCTGAGGCCATAACTGCTTGTTTATCGAGAATTTTATAAATAAGGTCTTGTTTTTCTACTTTTTTCGGGCTGGTAATTTCTAGCTTTTCGGCAATATCAAGCAACTCCGGAACGATCATATCGTTCAATTGTAAGATGTCATACATCATCTGTGTTGTCTAAATTTTTGAAGTATCATTAAGGCGGGTACTATTGCATACCATGCTCTCCGGTATCAAAATATTCTGTGTCCAATAAATGCTTTGGTTACGACTTTTTGGTAGGGAGTGAAGCAGGAACTGCTGATGAAGATGGAACGAAAAGGTGACTTATCAGACAGGTTGTATTTGCAACATTAAGACAACTTTTATAATTCACCAAAAAAAAACCGATAACAATTACCGTATGGGTTCGCTGGCAAGCAATTTATATATTATAATAATATAAATTTGTAGTAAATATCCTTCGAACGTTCACTGAATTCGTGGTATTAATAGCACAAATCTAAAATAAATATCTGATCAAAAATACGGGCCTTACCCTGCCATACATGTGCTTACACTAACTTTATCTATTTTTTAACAGATAGTGGATTCCGTTACACTATTGCTGGAGAACAATTATTTTTGCAATCCATCAATTAAAATCAAACATTTATTTTATGAGCCAAAGAGTGAAAGTAAAACAGATCCTGGCCGATGACAGGACTCATTACGCGGTAATAGTAAAAGGTTGGGTGCGGAGCTTCCGTAACAACCAGTTTATTGCAGTGAACGACGGCTCTACAAATAATAATCTGCAGGCAGTACTTGCGCTGGACAGTTTGGATGCGTCATTGCTGAAGCGCATCACCACCGGTGCCGCCATCAGCCTAAGCGGAGAGATCATCCCTTCCCTGGGCAAAGGTCAGCGCGTGGAGCTAAAGGTAGCTACCCTAGAAATACTGGGCGACTGCGACCCGGAAAAGTACCCACTACAATTAAAAAACAGGCCCAGCCTGGAATACCTGCGGGAAATTGCCCACCTGCGTTTCCGTACTAATACTTTCGGCGCAATATTCCGCGTACGTCATAGCCTGGCGTTTGCCGTGCATAAATTTTTTAACGAACGTAACTTTGTATACCTGCATACTCCTATCATCACTGCCTCCGATGCAGAAGGGGCCGGCGAGATGTTCCGCGTGTCTACCCTTGACCCGATGAACCCGCCCCTGGATGTAGATGGCAACATCGACTACTCGGAAGATTTTTTTGGCCGCGCCACCAATCTTACCGTTTCCGGTCAGTTGGAGGGTGAACTGGCAGCCATGGCTTTCGGAGACATCTACACCTTTGGCCCTACTTTCCGGGCCGAAAATTCTAATACCACCCGCCACCTTGCAGAGTTCTGGATGATTGAGCCAGAAATGGCTTTCTACGACCTGGAAGACAACATGGCGCTGGCAGAGGCTTTCGTGAAATCTGTGATTGGCTATGTGCTGGAAAACAACCGGGAAGACCTGGATTTTCTGGCTACCCGACAGGAGGAGGAAGAAAAACAGAAACCACAGGCAGAACGTAGCGATATGGGCCTGATCGAAAAGTTGGAATTTGTACTGAACAATGAGTTTCAAAAACTCACCTACACAGAGGCGATTGAGATCCTGAAAAACAGCAAACCCAATAAGAATAAAAAGTTTAGCTATATCATTGAAGAATGGGGCGCTGATCTTCAGAGTGAGCATGAACGTTATCTCGTAGAAAAACACTTTAAAAAACCAGTGATCTTAACAGATTACCCCGCAGCTATCAAAGCCTTTTATATGAAGCAGAATGAGGATGGTAAAACAGTGAGAGCTATGGATATTTTGTTTCCCGGCATCGGTGAAATGGTGGGCGGTTCCCAACGGGAAGAAAACTATGAAAAGCTGGTAAAACGCATGGAAGAAATGCACCTGCCGGTAGAAGAAATGTCGTGGTACCTGGATACCCGCCGTTTTGGTGCCTGTCCACATGCTGGCTTTGGACTTGGTTTTGAGCGCCTCATGCTCTTTGTAACCGGCATGACCAACATCCGCGATGTAATTCCTTTCCCAAGAACGCCAAAGAGTGCCGAGTTTTAGTTTTTGATCTAAATAAGATTATAAAAAAGCCGCTTCTGCTAAAACCGGAAACGGCTTTTTTGTTATTCTTCTCTCCGTCTATGGAAAAATGACCTCTTCGCGTCTTATGATCAGAAAGCGCTTTTCATCCAAATATATTTCGTATACTTTTAAAACGTTATGGTCATGGCTGAAATGAATACTAATACCCAAACCCATGCGCGGGGCGGCGGGCAGCGCAGCAAAAAACTATCTACCCGGGTAGATATGACTCCCATGGTAGACCTGGGATTTCTGCTTATTACTTTTTTCATGCTTACTACTTCCCTGGCCAAAGCCCGTGTGACGAACCTGATTATGCCGGCAAACGATGGCCAGCAAATGCCCCTGAGCGCCAGCAAGGCCCTTACTGTTTTGCTGGGGCCAGACAGTCGTATCGCTTTTTATGAAAGCAATGGCGAAGAAACTGCCCCACACCCGCAGGACATTCACACCACCACTTACGCAGAGGCCAGTGGCATAGGATCAGTCATTCGCCGCAAACAGGCACTGCTGGCTGCTGCCGGTAAGCCAGGAGAATTGATGGTACTCATTAAACCCACCACACAATCTAATTATAAAAATGCCGTGGACTTGCTGGATGAGCTGTCTATTAACCGGGTAAACCGGTATGCTTTTATGGATATCTCCACTTGGGAGGCTGGGTATTTTCAGTAGGTTGCGCATGCGTAGTATTAACTTTTCGCTATCTTAGCCCGGTAACTTTTCATGCAATATGGCACATCAACATTCCATCCCATCGATAGATCTGTCGGACTTTACTTCCGGCAATGCGCAACGCAAGGCCGCCTTCGTGGCACAGCTTGGAGAGGCTTATGAAACAGTAGGTTTTGTAGCCGTAAAGAATCATGGCATCGCTGATCAGCTCATCGCAGATCTTTACAAGTATGTACAGGACTTTTTTGCGCTTCCCTACGAAACCAAGCGCCGGTATGAAATACCTGCACTGGCCGGACAACGCGGCTACACCTCCTTTGGGAAGGAACATGCAAAAGGCTTTGATGCGCCAGACCTGAAGGAATTTTTCCAGTTTGGACAAACCGTAGAAGACAACGATCCTGTGGCAAAAGAGTACCCGAATAATGTGCAGGTAGCAGAAGTTCCATCGTTCAGCCCTACTTTTTTCCAGGCCTTCCGGGGTTTTGAAACGTCTGGTAAAGCGCTGCTACAAGCGATTGCCATTTACCTGGGGCTCGATGAATTTTATTTCGATGATAAGGTACATAACGGCAATTCTATCCTGCGTGCCATTCACTACCCACCCATCACCCAGGAGCCAGCATCTGCCATTCGCGCAGAACAGCATGAAGATATTAACCTTATCACGCTGTTGGTAGGCGCTTCCGCAGATGGATTACAAATACTGGATAAAAATAACCATTGGGTACCCGTAACCTCGCTGCCGGAGCAGATCGTGGTGAATGTAGGCGACATGCTACAACGCCTTACCAATAACCGCATGAAGAGTACCACCCATCGCGTGGTGAATCCTCCTCGGGAAAAATGGAATACCTCTCGCTACTCTATTCCTTTCTTCCTGCACCCTAAGTCTACTGTGAAGCTGGATTGCCTGGAAAGCTGTGTAGATGCAGACCATCCGCTGGCTTATGCCCCCATTACTGCCGGCGAATACCTGGACGAAAGACTGCGGGAAATTGGCCTCAAAAAATAAAATGTTTTCAGTATGCCCATAAAAAAATCCGCTGTTGTCAGCGGATTTTTTTTGATATGTATTAAGTGGAATTTAATCAATCTCTTCCCGTGCTGGCTTTACTGGTGAGCAACGGGGCGGTGTTTTTGCCTGGCAGCATGGATACTGCATTGCCACGGAGCAACGCGCTAAAATACATTTTCATGTCGTCGCTAAGTTGGAATTTACTAAAAGGGAAATTTAGAAAATAACTATGTTTCCAACCAACGTAATCGTGGAAATTAATGTAGTGCGCATTGGGTGCGCGTTGGTGTATTTTTTCGCCCAACTGGTCCTGGAAGGTAAGCAGGTGAGCGCCCTTTAACTGAATATCATTTTTGTTGTAATGAATGTAGATGTTACCGGCAAAACGGATATCTTTCACCCAGGCGATATGATCGCGTTGTGGCACACAGGCCGCGTTGATGACTACATTATCTACAAATGGATAACTGTTTAACGCCGTATAATGTTGTGTCAGCATCATTTGTCGCAGGATGATGTTGCCCATACTGTGAAAAAACAAGGTTAACCTTTCTCCCGAAATCCAGGGAGCATTTGCTTCGCGGGCAGCCTGGAAATCTTTCATCAGTGTAAAATATTGGCCTGCCGAAATGCGGGCATTGGTCCTGGCAAACTTAAAATTTTTAGCCGGCTTAAAAGTGGTGTTGATCGATGAATAATCAAACATTACCACATTTACCCCATATTGTGTAGTCATCAGGTAGGCACGCTCCACGTTGTTCGTAAAAATTTTCCCCATCCCTTCGGCATACACAACGATGTCGCGCCGGATGGGCAATAGTTCCATGGCATCGCTGAGAGAAGTGGTTTGAAATACCTGCCATTGGGGCCCCTGTTTGCGGAGGAAAAAATAATTTAAATGAGAGGTATCCACATATTCATCCAGAAAGCGCAGGCTGTCGCGCAGGAAATGACGGTTGCTAACAAAAACCAGGCAGGTGTCGTTCGCTCCAGGCTGTGGCACTGTGTCCTGCATGGAAAAACGAGACCAGCCAGTATCGCTATTATAACCCCCATGCTGTGCATTTGTAATAATAGGTAAGCATAATATCAAAGCCAGGAGTATGCATTTCATCAGAGCCGGTTTGGATTTATCTTAAATACAGGCGGATATTTAACGAAGGGAAAAACTTATCAATTAGTTGCAAGGATTATGCCCTATTTTTACATGGCAAACCAAATTATTGGCAGCCGGCATAACTAACCTAAGTGTTCCATCGTCATACGTCCTTTTTAAAAGCCGTTTTTTTCCACAGCATCACCGCTTATGGTGGCCCACAAGGTCACTTAGCGATGATGATGAAAACATTTGTACAGCAACGTAAGGATGTTACCCCCGAAGAGTTGATGGAATACAATGCTTTTTGCCAGTTACTGCCGGGTGCTTCCTCCAGCCAGACGCTCACCCTCATTGGTTATAAGCGTGGAGGGGTTCCACTGGCTGTTATTACCTTGCTGATCTGGATTACGCCTGCCTGTGTGATGATGGGGGCTTTAAGTTTTCTGCTGCAATATTTCGACAAGCGGGCGCTTTCCATCGATATTTTTAAGTACGTACAGCCTATGGCGGTGGGCTTCCTGGCTTATGGCAGCGTACGGGCTTACCGCATCAGCATTGGCAGCCTAGCCACTTTGATGATCATGGCCATAAGTATGCTGATCATGTTTTTCCTGCGCTCGCCCTGGACTTTCCCTTGTCTGATCCTGCTGGGTGGGCTGATCTCCAATTTCAGTAATAAGCGTATCCCTGACTTCGACGAAAGGCCAAAGAAAATACAATGGACTAACATCTGGTTGTTTGTACTACTATTTGTCTTGGCGGGGGTGATGTCTGAATATGCGCGCACGCATGAATGGCTTACCCGTAGGCCTTTTAATCTATTTGAAAACTTTTACCGCTTTGGCAGCCTGGTATTTGGAGGCGGCGACGTATTAATTGCCATGATGTTGGAACAATATGTATCCCGGGGCAAAACACAGTTCCTCAATGCTGAGGAATTGCTTACGGGCGCAGGCATCATGCGGGCATTGCCAGGTCCCACTTTTTCAATTTCCGCTTATGTGGGCGGCATGGTGATGCGCAGCATGGGGCCGGGCTTCCAGCTGCTGGGTTGCATGTTGGCACCTATAGCTATCTTTTTACCCAGCTTGCTGCTGGTACTTTTCTTTTTCCCTATCTGGCAGAATTTAAAGAAACATGTGATCATCTACCGCGCCTTGGAGGGGATCAATGCGGTAGTGGTAGGCGTGATGTGGGCAGCCACCTTAATTCTGCTGCTAGCCATTGCCAAACCCATGCTATGGTACAATCTTATCATACCAGCCTGTGTATTGCTGTTACTTAGCTTCACCAAAATACCGGGTCCTGTAATTGTACTGGCATGCCTGATCATGGGATGGCTATTGTAACACCGCAGTGTACTAACATTATTTCCCAAACCTATTTAATAATTTTAATGAGAGGCAGCGCCTAGTCCGCCAGCCGGACTGGTATATTGATGTTGTCCCCAACGGCTCCATCCGCTATCCTGGCCGGTATGTTTTAAATGTTCTTCCGCCAGATCTGCATCGTATTGTGTAGAATTCTTTTTACGCAATGACCATATCATCCATGCCACCGCACCACCAGCCAGCACTAGTAATATCATGGAAGAGGCCATTTTTCCCGGAACATATTTTCTCATAGCATCTGCTTTAAAGAAAGGACGCAAACACTATTCCACAACTAGGAAGCGCGCTTGCGGGTAGTAGTTGCGCCCCTAGATGTGTTGCGGGCGCTGCCAATGCTGGCCTTCAACTGGCTCAGCAAATCGTTGCTGCTGGTGTGAACGATCTTTAGTTTTTTCACCACCGGCTTCTTACCGCTGGCCTTGGCTTTCACTATTTTCAACAGTTCCGCGCGGTATTCATTTTTGTATTGGGCTATATCAAAGGGAGCGCTGTATTGTTTAACTAATGCAATGGCCATATCCAATTCTTTTTTCCCAATTTTAGTAGCGCCGTCGGGGAGGCTTAATTCATCTGGTTTGCGCACGTCTTCATCAAAGCGTAGTTGCTGCAACAACAAATGATTTTCGCGGGGCCTTAGTACGGCCAGGTGTTCAGTACTGCGTAATACAAACCGGGCAAGGCCCACCTTCCCAGTTTTCTCCAGCGTCTGCAACAATAATTCGTAGGCTTTGGCCCCCGATTTTTCCGGCTCTATAAAATAAGGCGTATCATAATAAATATCATCGATATCACCTTGATCTGCGAAAGATTCTATTTCAATCATTTTACTTTTCTTAGGAGCAGCCTGCTCAAAATCTTCATCTTCCAGGATTACATATTCATCATTATAGAGATACCCTTTCACAATGTTTTCCCAGGGTACTTCCTTTCCTGTATTTTCATTAACACGGTGAAATTTTATATGCGCATGATCCCGCTTATCTAGCATGTCAAGGTCCAGTCGACTTTCGGAAACGGCACTGTACAATTTGATGGGAATGTTCACCAGCCCGAAGCCGATGGTGCCAGACCATATTGCTCTCATAGTTAAAACGTTTAGGTGAATTTTTATTCCAAACAGCATGCCATGGGGTGGCATAATTGTTGGGTTCATTCTTTTAAAATCATACTTTATGGAAGCATACAAACCAGGTATAATGACCACACTTTCTGCCGTAATGGAAAAGATGCGTAAAAATGGCTTCGACCATGAATTGAAAATGAGTGACCATGGCAGGATGCAATCTGCAGATACCCAGAAAATATACAACCCGGACGAATTAACCATCATTAAAACATACCGTTTTGAAGGCGAGTCCGATCCGTCTGATTCTTCTATTTTGTACCTACTGGAAGACAAGGATGGCGATAAAAGCTATTTATTAGACGCATATGGGACCTACAGTACCCATGATGAGGCTGGGTTTGATGAGTTTATGCAAAAAATACCTGTGGAAGACCGGGAAGATCAGCTGTTATTTGGTTAAAAGGATTGCAATCTTCCATCGCCTAATAGCGGATATATCATCCGTTTTGTGCCATATTGAGCTTAGTTCGAAATAAGTTTTCGCCTGTTTTTTTTATTTCTTACCAGGTCTTTCAAAAATTGAAGTAATACTTTCTCATCATTATGAAAAGCTCCCTTATCAGATCTATTACGCTGTAATCTTAGAAATTCCAGGTAAGGATTTAGCAATCCCTCTTCATAACTGCTAATCAGTTGGGGATGGATGTAATATTTTTTGCTTACTGCACGGGTATTGCCCAGCTTAGCAGCCACCCCATCTATGATAAATAACACATTGCGTTTGCATTCACTGGCAGTATGAAATGGTTCCAGGTCTGCCAGCAAATTGAGAGCATGTAATGTGCCGGCCCAGGTACGGAAGTCTTTGGCGCTGAAATCCTCCCCGGTATGAGTACGTAGAAATTCATTTATATCACCGCTATCCAGGCAGCGATGTTCTCCATTTTCGCAATAATATTGGAACAAGTCCTGCCCGGGAATATCCTTCACTCTTCGCAGTAGCCTTGTAAGGGAGGAATGTTTTAACGCAATTTTATGCTGCACCCCTTTTTTACCTTTAAAATTAAAAAATGCTATACTGCCCTGGAAAGTTACGTGATTATTGTGCAGGGTAGTGAGTCCATGCGATCCATATAATTTTTCATACGCGTTATTACCAACACGAATCAATGTTTCCTCCATTACACTGATCGCAATAGCAATTACCTTTTCTTTATCCAATTGGTGATGATGCAACGCATGTTTCAACTGTTTGCGAAGCTGCGGTAGTATTTCACCAAAATGCAGGAGCCGGTGATACTTGGTTTCACTGCGCACCTCGGCCCAACGCATATGATAGCGGTATTGCTTACGGCCTGCAGCGTCTATGCCGGTAGCCTGCAAATGACCATTAGCATACGGGCATATCCACACCTGCTTCCAGGCTGGCGGCAGTACCAGCCCACCAATGCGGTGCAAGGTGTTTTCATCTTTAATTACAGCTCCGTGTGTGTCCAGATAGCGAATTCCGGAGGCGCGCATCACGCGTGTGAAACCTGGTTGGTTGCCCCGAACATAACGCAATTTTGCCGTATGTGCCAGGGCCACAGGATCATGATTATCCGTTAGTGACTTCGCCTCCATTAAAAAATTTTACTTTAAAAGGTGCTTAATACCGAATGTTAGGGAAAGGGAAACGGTCTTTAAGTAACCTCCCTTGTGGATTGTAATCTTGGGTTGGTCCCAACTTTTCATCTGCCAGCGCATTATCTTCGTCATTCGGGCTACTGGGTGTACGTTTAATATCGTGATCAGGCACTTCATTCGGCAAGCCGGGCTGCATAGGCAATGGCTGCGGAGCTGGTGGCTGGATAGGTGGTTGAATATCGGGCTGCTGCGGTTGTGGCGTCATTGGTTGTTCCGGATCATGACCGGGTTGTAGGATCGATTCCATAAAAATAAATTTAAAACGTGAGCAATATAAAAGAGCGCATCATGGTAAACGGTGGAACTATTGCTATAGTAAGTTGTCCTTTACAACTTAAAAGACAAAGTTCATTCCACGTAGCACGCATCAGTAGAAGGCCACTAACAAGGCTAAAATTGTAGAAAGATATCCACGGAAAAAGCCATTGGTAGCCAAAAATGAAAGTATTCGCAGCAAATTCATCTATCAGAATTCATTTCTGCCTTTAAATTGGTAATTTGGTAATGCGCTGTTCAAAAAGAATAAAGGAATGCATTCTGCTGTCCATAAAAAAATTAAACTGGGGTTTTATATTGCTTTCACCATCATGGTTGGAGCGGCTATTTCTTCTTATTTAATTGCCATTAACTTGACCAACAACGCAATCCGGCTCAATCGCTCTATAGAAATCTCCAAGCGCTTAGAAGTTATTCATGCCGAATTGAAGGAGGCGCAAGCTGCTATAGCGTGCTTTAGCATTACGCGCGATTCTAATTTCCTGCATCCGAGCTTGCAGGAACGTATCACCGGGATTGAAAATCAATATAGGCAATTGCACCATTTAACGGCGAAAGATACCGCGCAGCAGCACCACTTGGACACGTTAAAAGATTTGTTATACACCAAATACACACAACTCTTACTAAATACCCGGACAGACACCCTCAAAGGGAAAAGCCAGGTGAATTATCTAATTAATAAAGACAGCGGGCGCATTGAGAGTAAGATCCGCGATATGGAGTATCGCGAAAATCAGCAGCTAGCTGAAAAATCGGCACTGTTTAATTTTTTCTCTTCCCTGTGGCTACCTGTGATTTTTGTGACCTCTCTGCTGGCCATCATTATCTGCGTGTATGCCTTCGTGTTGCTGAATAAAGAATACCGGCTACAACTTCATATCGACGACCGTCTTAAACAATACCAGCACGAACTCCAGCAACATATCACGCTACTTGCTACCTCTAACCAGGAGTTAGAACAATTTGCCTATGTAGCCTCTCACGACTTGCAAGAGCCCTTACGCAAAATAGCTACCTTCAGCGACCGGCTGCAGGGGAAATATGGCCCTCTGTTACCTACAGACGGGCTGGAACTATTAGGCCGCATGCACAGCGCCGTGAGCCGTATGCGGATTTTAATTAATGATCTCCTCGCATTTTCGCGGGCAGGACGCTTGTCGCCAGCGAATTTTTCGCAAGTAGATTTCAACCAAATATTACAAGAAGTGAAGAGCGACCTGGAACTGGCCATTCAGGAAAAAAATGTAAGCATTCACTGTGACCACCTCCCTACGCTTTCTGGCCAAGCCACGGCCTTGCACCAGCTCTTCTTTAATTTGCTGAGCAACGCCATTAAATTTGCCGCCCCCAACCGCCCGCTGGCAGTAAACATCACTTGCAAAATAGTGCGGGGTAGGGATTTGCAAAACTTAATGAAAAACCTCAGTCCGCAGGAAGATTACTACAGCATCAGCGTGGAAGACAACGGGATCGGGTTTGAACAGGAATATGCAGAACGCATTTTCTTGCTTTTCCAGCGCCTACACGGCGTGAGCGAATATGCCGGCACCGGCATTGGGCTTGCTATTTGCAAGAAGATCGTAGAAGGCCATCAAGGAGCTATCCAGGCCTTTGGTACACTGGGAGAAGGCGCACGTTTTGAAATATTATTGCCATTGAAACAATCTGTATATGCTTAAATAATACCTGCCATAAAAGATTAGCATCCTTATTGCAATTGCTCAATTACCGAATAATTCCATATGACAGACAAACCGATCCATATCTTAATGGTAGATGACGACGAGGACGATTTTTTCCTCGTGAGTGAACTACTTCAGGACATCTCACCCGCACAATACAATATTGAATGGGCCTCCACTTATGCCAAAGGCCTGGAAGAGATTGAACAAAAACGACACGATATTTATCTGATCGATTATCGCCTGGGACCATACACCGGGATCGATATCCTGCATCATTTCCAGCAGCTTCATTATAAAGCCCCGGTAATTATGCTAACCGGCAAAGGCGATTACAACATCGATAAAGAAGCAATGGAGGCGGGTGCCAGCGATTATCTGGTAAAAGGAGAGATTAGTCCGGCCATGCTGGAACGCTCTGTGCGTTATGCACTGGACGAATTTAATCACCTGCGCACCCTGGAAAGCAGCGAGAAAAAATACTACGGGGTTTTTGAAAAGGCGCACGACCTTATCCTGCTGGCAGACCGTAACAAGCAAATCATCGATGCCAACCCCGCCGCCCTGCGTGTGCTGGAATACAGCAAAGAAGATTTATTGCAAATGAATCTGCAATCCTTATTTCTCCACTCCGACCAGAGCAATTTTTTCATGGCCCACATTGGCGATGAAAGTATAACTGGGCAGGTAGAATATAACTTTAGTACCCGGCTTGGAAAAAAACTTATTGTGCTGGCTAATGGTGTTATGCTGGATGAGCAGGAGCAAACATTTCTCTGTGTAGCACAAGACATCACCGATAAAAAGCAAAAAGAACTAGAACGCTCTCAACAGGAGAAATTTGCCATTACTGGCCGCATTGCCCGCGTCATAGCACATGAGGTTCGCAATCCCCTTACTAATATACTACTGGCCGTCAGCCAGTTTAAACAGGGAGAATTGCCCACCTACGATGAAAATCTGCTGTATGTGGATATTATTGAGCGCAATTGTACCCGCATTAACCAGCTTATTACGGAACTGCTGCACAGCACGCGTATGAGCGAAATGAATATGCAATATTATATTGTCAATGACCTGGTGAAAAAAACCCTGCAACAGGCGGCCGACCGTTTGCAGCTAAATGAAATTATGGTTCACCAGAACTTCATGCTAAGCGATGCCCTCGTAATGGTTGATGAAGAAAAAATTCTCATTGCATTACTAAATATTGTGATTAATGCCATTGAGGCCATGACACCAGGGAAAGGCATTCTTTCCGTGGCCACAGAACTTCACGGTGATAAAGTATACATTACCATCACCGACAACGGCGCCGGCATTCCGGAAGCTAACAAGGCCCGTCTTTTTGATCCTTTCTTTACAAATAAACCTAAAGGCACCGGCCTGGGGCTTACCAGCACCCAGAATATCATTATCAATCACAAAGGCGCTGTTCATGTAGAAAGCGAAGAAGGTAAGGGTACTACATTCCAGATTTCTTTCCCGGTTCATGACCAATAGCCTACTTACAATACATCCCCTGTTACCAACAGTAGCAACAGGGGATGTATCAGTATACAAGTAAATGCTTAGTAGTTGATGTTAAGCAAACGGAGTTTGTTATACAACGTTTTACGGTCAATATTGAGCAGTTGGGCCGCCTTGGTTTTGTTGTATTTCACTTCTTTAAGTACATTAATAATCTTATTATACTCTGCCTGAAGTGCTACCGTTTTTAAGTCGTTATCCTTAGCCATCTGCACCAATTCTTCTACCTGGTCTTCTACAAAATGTTGGGTGAAAGACTCTTTCATTTCCAAAGGCAGGGTACTCATGGTAATTTCTTCGCCCTGTGGAGTGAGCAGGCAGGCGCGACGAATCACGTTCTTTAATTCACGGATATTGCCAGGCCAATTGTATTTCTTAAAACATTCCCATACTTCTGGTGAAATATGGCCTGTTTGTTTTTGCAATTCTTTTTCCACCTGGCGCACAAATGCGGTTACAAACAATTGTATATCCTCATAACGTTCGCGCAATGGCGGAATGTAAATCGTAAACTCATTGAACCGGTGAAACAAATCTTCCCTGAAACGTCCTTTCTGTACAGATTCTGACAGTTTTTCGTTCGACGCTACGATGATGCGCACATCAATAGGAATTTCTTTCATACTGCCTACACGACGAATTTGTTTTTCCTGTACAACGCGCAATAGTGCCACCTGTATTTCATAGGAAAGATTTGCAATTTCATCCAAGAATAAAGTGCCGCCCTGAGCTTGTTCAAACGCACCTATCTTGGTGTTAATAGCACCCGTGAAAGATCCTTTCTCATGGCCAAAAAGCTCGCTGGCAGCCAGCTCTTTGGATAGGCTCCCGCAATCCAGCGCCACAAAAGGCTGCCCCCTGCGTTTGCTATGCTGATGAATAAGTTGCGCCACAGATTCCTTACCAGTACCTGTCTCACCAAAGATAATAACACTGTAATCAGTTGGTGCCACTAGATTTATTTGGCGATACAATTCTTTGGCAGAACTACTGTCTCCATAAACATACTTTTCATCACGACGGTGGTCCAGCGCTTCTGAAGCCGGCTCCTTGACATCAGTCCCGGAATGCCCAGTAACGGATGCAGCTGCTGCCGCTGGAGCATTTGTTTTCAATGGTACACTACCTGGTAGCGGGGGAAGGTTGTTACCATACTGCTCTTTCACTGATTCCTGATGAACAAATGCTTTATGAATAAGATTGAGTATCTCATCCGGATATAAAGGTTTAGAAATGTAATCGTAAGCGCCGTTTTTCACCATTTCCACCGCCACGCGTACATCCGTATATCCTGTAATAATAATCACAATTGTTTGCGGACTCAATACGCGGATATCCTGCAATAATTGCGCGCCATCGGTGTCCTTTAGCCGGTAGTCGCACAGTGCCAGATCATACGTTTTTTCTTTCATCATTTTCAGTGCAGTAGCACCAGACATAGTAGTATCCACCCTAAACCCATGCTTGCTTAAAAATTTGCTGAGTAAAGTGCAGATGTTTATTTCATCATCAATGATAAGAATGTTCTTCATAATTTACATAATTGGCGATGGCCATTAAATGAACGAATATATACTTTGGAGTTAATTAACTTTTAATGTTGTTGATCAATTCATCCAGGTTCTTTACACTGAATGGTTTAGCAAGGAAATAAGAAGCACCTGTGGCTAGTGCCTGTTGCCTTTCTGGACCGGTATCATATGCGCTAATGGTAATGACCGGTAGGTTGGGACATTGTTTTTTAATACCGGGAAGTGCATCTAATCCTGAACCATCCGGTAAGTTAATATCCAGGAATAATATATCTGGCTTTTGATCTTTCAAGCATTTCAATCCTTCCGACAAACTGTTTACATATCTCACCTGGTAACCATGTCTTACTAAGCTCAATTGCAAAAGCCGACAAATATCTTGTTCATCATCGATGATCAAGATAGACTCACTCTTTTCGCTATGATTAGTTAAGGCTGAGATATAGTGGTGGTCTTGCCTCGGTATTTTTTGATGCAACATATATTTGCTTATTCCATTGTTCCATTAATAAACGGGCCATTAAATAGCATACGGTAGACTCAGCACCCTGATTTTGGTTCACACTACTTGTTTCCAACCCATCATAACATCCGTAAGTCAATGGATTGTATATAACTTGCCTCAGATGATTGTTACCAAGGTACCAGCTAAAAGCGATACGCATCTTTTCCAGATAAGCGGCATTTGCCGTGGCATCATAGAAAGTTTGTAAGGTGAACATGGTGTATGCAATCTCGATTGGTTGTTCTCCTCCTTCTGAACTATGGTCTACCCCATGCTGATGAAACCAATTGCGGTTGTTAATAACTTTCATATAACGTTCCCGGAACGTTTTACTGCATAGGAATTCAAAACTTTGTTCTGCAATGTGTTTATAAGCAGCTTTACCTGTAATCATCCACGCCATCATCATCGCTTCCGGCAGTACAGCATTTCCGTAGGTAAGACAAGGTTCGTACCACTTCCATTGATCATCATGCGCATTGGTATAGAATTTTTGCAGTCGGGTGGCAAGCTTGCTCAACAAGCCGACTACCGTACGGGAGCGCTCATACTGAAGATAATAATGCAAACCTTTGATTGCAAAAGCAATAGCTCTAGGACTATTGAGGCTTTCTATCCAGGTAAAGCAATTACGTATATATAAATAAGCCTGTTTTACAAGAGAAGTAGGTAAGTGCTGGTATTGCGACATCAAGTAACCTAGAGCCCATACGGCCCGCCCATTACTATCCTCCAGGTTACATCCCTCATTATCACCAGTAAACTGGTGGTTTACATCCACATAATTCAGGAAGCGGAAATCTGGCTGTTGACAAAAACCAATGAAATTCAGGTATTTATGCGCCAAATTTAGAACATAACGGTTAGTTTCAAAATATTTAGAATACATGCACATGGTGATAAGTGCACGGGCGTTATCATCCAGCGTATAGCCAGAAGAAGGATCGGGCACATCGAATTTGGCAAACTGTATCATCCCAAATTCGTCGGTAAGGCGGTCTGCATGGTCCAAGTATACAGGAGGTAGATTAGGCATCATTACCTGCTTTTCCCGTTGTATGTCCTGGTACATGGCCATGTGCGCCAAAGCTACATTTTCCCAGATGGATGGTCTAGTTTTTTCAATGGCTTGCTTACGCATGGAAGCGCGTAGGGCATCATCGCCCAGCAGCTTAATAGCAGCGGTAGCCAGTTGCTCATGATTATTAAAGTCAATAAGAAATCCGCAGCTTTCGTCCAGCATTTCCCTGGCCTGTACAAAGGAGGTAGCAATTACCGGGCAGCCGGCGCTCATGGCGTAAACAAAGGTGCCACTTACTGCCTGGTCTGGATCAATCGATGTAAATAAATAAATGTCGGTGATAGCCAGGTAGTCCAGCAGGTTTTCCAGTGTTAAGTAACTGTTCACAAAACGCACCTGGTTTTCCAGACCACTTTCCTTGATTAAGTCTTGCAGTCGTTCGCGATAGCGCTCCCCCTCACGGGCAAGGATAGTAGGATGCGTTTTACCAAGAATAAGATATACTGCATCAGGAAATTGAGCCGCAATTTTTTTCATAGCACGTATGCCCGTTTCCAGCCCCTTATTTTCACTCAGCAGGCCAAAGGTGGAAAGCACTTTTTTCCCTTGGAGACCTAAACGTTTCTTCACCGTCTCTCTGTCTGAAATAATATGGGCGTGAGTTCCATGCGGAATGTGTACTATCTTTTCTGCAGGGAGATGGTAGGTTCCAATAAGTATATCGGCCGAAGTTTGGGTCATAACCGTCACTTTCGATGCTAGGGCACCGATAAGACTCACTGTTTTCAGGCATTTCTGATCCGGGTTGGGGAGCACTGTATGGAAGCGTACGATAAAGGGTTTATCCAACAAGGACAAAAGGCCTAGCAGGTGATGGCCATAATCGCCACCATATAATCCAAATTCGTGTTCTATACAAACAATGTCTATGTCAGGATTTGCATTAATTGTATGGGCCATTTCAACACAACTTTCTGCATTGTGTGCATTTAGTGTGTAGCGTACCGGAGATTCATACACCACTGGTACACCTGGTTCCAACAGGGCACAAATTTCTATCTTTAATTGTCCGGCAAAGGTTTTATGCATTGCATTCACCAAATCCTGGGCAAATGTGGCAATCCCGCACTGGCGTGTTGGGTAAGAAGTGATAAAAAGCAAGGTTTTGTTCATAATACATAATTTTCGGTCACACACCCTGGCCATTGTTTCTCTTCGTTTCTCGAAATAGTTAGGAGCTGGCAGTTTTGGGGAGGTAACTTCAAATATCAATCCAGCCAGCGGTTAGGGTCGGAGCTTGAAAGAACGTTTAAGTAAATGTAGAAAAAATTCCACAACTTTTGTTGTTTTTCCTTCCACTATCTACCCGAAAATTTATGCAGCGAAGGTTTTTGTTACGATGGTATAGTAATTGCTTTTAATAAGATCTCAGAATTAAAACACGGACAGTAAAACGTAATAGTCTATACTAGTAGATAGACGCTAAACGGAAATCATTATTTCGATGTTATCGAAACCTTTGTTTGTTAAAGGAAGACCGCCTGAGCGTGTCTTCCTTTCTCCTTTTAGTATATAATGGATTTTATATTTAAATATCTTATCCAACCGGTACATACCTATTAATGTGATTAATATATTATCACACACCAACTCCGCCGCTCTGGCTGGTTAAAATATGGAGTTCTAATTAACAAAGCGTTTACACTTGTGTCAGCAAAACATTTGATATTTGAATTATAAAATAAAGCAAATCGCATTTTTTTTCGGATGATCTTCATTTATTAGGGAATAACATACTTTTTTGAAATGATAATTCACAATAGTAATTTAAGTTGAACAACTATTGTTCCCCTCTCTTCTTTGATAGCCTATTATACGAGTTTGCTATGTATGGTCCAAATCCTAGCCACCATGAGAAGTATGTCTTTTACCTTTACCCTCAACGGGGTAACCCGTATTGTAATGGTCCGCAAAATTCCCTGGAAAACCCAGGTAGCTGTTTTGATCGATGATGTGGAACTGTATTATGATTTACAGGCACCTGGGGGTGTCAGCCTAATAGCTGGCAATCACCCACCGCCAGAACCCGCCCTGGAAGAGAAGATTATCCAGGTGCTTAAATTATATTTCATCACGCCTGCCACCTGAGTGCTGCATACCGGCATATAAATGTTGCTTTCTTTGCGGATTTTTCCATTACTGACAGCTACTTAATTTAAGGTAAATAGTGCTGTATACGCAAAATGCCACCTCATTGCAGCAGGAAGTATTGCACAAAGGGTATTTCTGTAGGATTTAGATAAAGCCTTTCTCCAGCGACAAAAATGCTTCCGCAGCATTTTGATCTTCCCAGAGGATAGCATATACCGCTTGGGCCAACGGCATGTAAGCGCCTACTTCTTTGTTTATCTCATAAATACATTTACTCGCATAATAACCTTCCGCTACCATGTTCATTTCCAACTGGGCCGATTTCACACTATAACCTTTACCAATCATATTACCAAAGGTGCGGTTGCGGCTATGCAGGCTGTAACAGGTAACCAGCAGATCACCAAGGTAGGCGCTGGCATTGTAGTCATGCTCCGGTGCCAGATGGTGTTCTGTGCCTGCATAATGCCCATACTTTTCCAGGAAACCCTGCATCTCACGGAAAGAATTTGTAATGAGTACGCTCAGAAAGTTATCTCCATAATCCAGCCCATGGGCGATACCGGCACCGAGCGCATAAATATTTTTGAGTAGCGCCGCATACTGCACCCCGATAACATCGGTATTCACCACGGTCTGTAAATTAGCATTGGTAAATAATGCTGCCATGGCCGACGCCGACGCCGGTTGCAGTCCCGAAAAAGTAAGATAGGAAAGCTTTTCCGCCGCCACTTCCTCTGCATGACACGGACCCGTGATGGTAAAATACTGCTCCAGCGGCAGGCTGAATTTATTGAGCAGGTATTCATTAATGAGGCGGTTTTCATCGGGGATCATGCCTTTGATGGCGGAGATCACATTTTTATTCCGCAAAGCATCTGCCGGGAGTGCGTCCAGCACCGATGTAAGAAAGGCCGATGGAACGGCGAGAATAACCGTGTCACAAGCCGCAATTACCGTTTGCAGGTTGTCGCTCAGTTGCAACAGGGCAGTATTAAAATATACGGAGGTGAGGTAATGTTTATTGTGATGGCGTAGTTGCATATGGCGGATGGTATCTTCATTGCGTATCCACCAGTATACACACTGGCCGTTGTCGGTCAGGATTTTGGCCAAAGCGGTGGCCCAACTGCCGCTGCCTACGATGGCGATCGGATTTGCCTTACTCACGTTCTTGGGTATTTTTGCGCAAAGTAACTAAAAGGAATGTATTACTTAGCGCGTACCTTCTTAAAAACAGATGTCCCGGGATGCGCATGTGGCAACCAGGGACATCTATTTAGGATGAAGCATCCTTATTTTTTAACATCAAAAAGATCTTTGGCCGGTACTACTTTCACTTTTTTCCCGTTTTCCAACTGCCGGGAAATGGCCGGATAGGGTGCGCTCACCACTTCATCCCCTGCTTTCAGGCCGGTTTTGATCTCTATATAATCGTCGTCCTGTACATCAGTTGTTACTGCTACCTGTTTTACCGTACCATCTTTCTGCACTATGAATACCACTTCTTTATTGTCGTCTGTATGCCCTGTTTCACCGGTTTCGGCCCGGCCCTCCTTGCCTTTTATTTTGGTAGTATCTTTTATTTCACGGGTGGTCACTGCGTTCACGGGTACGGCCAGCACGTTTTTATGGGTACGGGTCTGAATGTTTACGCTGGCGCTCATGCCTGGGCGAAAAGGAAAGTTTTTGGGATGGGAAGGGTCTATCAGGTCTGCGTAGCTATTGCGTAACAGGCGGATGTGTACTACATAATTCGTCACCTGCTCGGCGGAGGAACTACTGCTGGTGGTGGTATTAGTGAGCGCGGCGCCTTTGTTGGAGGCGGCAATTTGTGTTACAATGCCTTTGAACTTACGGTCGCTGTAGGCGTCTACTTCTACAATAGCGGTATCGCCATAATGCACTTTGGGTACGTCGTTCTCTCCCACGTCTACCTGCGTTTCAATTACGCTCAGGTCGGCAATGCGCAACATTTCAGTACCCGTCATCTGGGCGGTACCTACCACGCGTTCACCCTTCTTAACAGATAGCAGGGAAATCACCCCAGACATGGGAGCGTCTATGGTGGTGCGGCCCAATGTTTTATTGGCTTCCGTAACGTTAGCCTGGGCGCTGGCTACGGCAAATTTGTTACTGTTAATAGATTGCAAGGCTGCATTATAATCTGCCTGAGCAGAAAGGTAATTTGCCTGGGCAGTTTCGAACTCCGAGCGGCTCACTACTTTTTGTTCATTGAGTGCTTTATTACGGTCGTAAGCGGCCTTGGCCTGGGCCAGTTTGGCCTCATAGGAGCTGAGGGCTGCATGGGAATTGGCCAGCAGGGCCTGCGACTGACTATAGGCAGCCGTGGCACGGTCTAATTGGGAGCCGTAAATGTCGGCATAAATACGGGCCAGGGTTTGACCCTTTTTAACGGAATCGCCCTCCATTACTAGCAGGTCGGTAATTTCACCCGATACGTCGGAGCTTACTTTCACCTCCGTTTCAGGATAGATTTTACCGCTTGCAGATACTACTTCAATAATATCGCGGGTGGCTGCTTTGTCGGTAGCGACCTTAATGCCCTCATCTTTGTGGGTGGCTTTATAACCCACGATAATAAGCACAATCACTACCAGTATCCCTCCAATCCAATAGAGCGTCCTTTTTTTCATATTGCGGTGGTGTGTGTTGATAGAAACCGCGGGAGGTATTTACAGGGAAATATGTTGATCCCGGTAAAACTCCAGCAGCTTCATTTTAAAGATGTAGTCGTACAAAGCAGACACTTTATCGATTTGTGCCCGGAACAGGTTACTCTGGGTGGTGATGAAATCGATCGTATTCATCAGCCCCAGTTCGTAACGTTTTCCGGCAAAGTCAAAAGCGCGCTGCGATGCTTCCACGGTACGGGAAGCGGCGTTGTATTTCTGTAAAGAGCCTACGGCGTTGGCATAGGCCGTATAAATATCTTCTCTTAATTGCTGGTTGTCTGCGTCTGTCGTGAGCTTTTGCTGCTCAAGATTTAGTTTTGATTTGTTGTAATTAGTGCGCAACTGCCAGCCATTGAGGATAGGGATGTTCAAGCCTGCCGCATAGGTCTGCTGAAAGTTATCGCTGAACTGACGCCCAAATTTACCCATAGCCTGCGCAGAATAATTAGACCCCCAATAGCCTGACAGGCCAATGGTGGGGAACAGCGATCCCCTCGCCGATTTTACCAGTTTATCGTACTCTTTTATACGTAATTGGTCTGCCCGGATAAGCGGGTAGGTAGATTGTGCTGCGCTGAATACCATTTCGGGCGACAGTTCGGTAAGGTGGGGCATAGGAATATCGGCGATATTGCCCGGTATCTGCGGCACATAAGGCTGATCAAAACCCAGGTTCAGCAAGGCTTTCATCTGTAGTACAGAAACAATAGCCGTGGTTTGCGCGCTCACCAGCGTACTGCTATCGCGGGCCTGCTGGGCTTCGAGATCGGCTTGATTACTTTCTGGTACCGCACCGGCTATTACCTGCTTGCGGGTATTTTCTAACTGGGAGTTGGTAAGCTTTAACTGGTTTTCACTGATATGCACCTGTTCATTGTTCAGCAGGATTTGCAAAAATGCCTGGGCAATATTGAGGGCAATGTCGTTGCGAGCCTTTTCCAGCAGGAAGTTGTTCGCCTGTGCTTCAAAGCGGTTGCCGGCAATGCGGTTGCGCGCCGAGAACCAGTTGAATAAGGTGGCACTCGATTGAAAATTGGCACTGGTAGCAAAATATCCCTTGTTTACATACTCATAAGAGGTAAGGTCAACCGTACGGCCCAGGTTATAGTTCTCGCTTACATTACCAACCACGGTAGGTACCTGCGCCAACTTGCTTTGCTGATAAGTAAGCTCTGCAAACCGTTTCGTAACATCCTGCTGCTTAATGGTAATATTATGCTGCATGGCATAGTCCACACTTTCCTGCAATGTCCAGGTACGGGTAGAATCGGCAATTTGGGCGGCCGCAGGCTGCACGCTAGCTACTTGTAAAAGGATGAGCAAGCCAATACTTGCCGGGGTGAATAACTTCATGGGTAAATCTGAATATAGTTGTGGCAGCGCCAGTTGAATTTTCCACACCAGGGGCAGTATACGAGCAGGCATGATGCGGTGCCGCACTAAGTTAATGCAAAACATGATATAATATTTAGGGTACTATTTAGAAATATAGGAATAGGCTGACCAGCGTGCCGGACAAGATAAATTTACTGGGCAGGTCCAATTGGCATTAAGCCAATACTTTTCCATCCTGTAGCCGGATCACGCGCTGGCCATAACTGGCATTTTCTTCGGAGTGGGTTACTTGAATAATGGTGATCTTATCCTGTTCGTTCAGGGTGCGGAAAAGTTCCATAATCTGGCGGGCCTGCTCGGAGTGCAGGTTGCCGGTAGGTTCGTCTGCCAGGAGCACTTGCGGCTGCGCCACTACGGCGCGGGCAATGCCCACCAATTGTTGCTGCCCGCCGGAAAGCTGGGCAGGAAAGAGGTCTTTCTTAGCCACGATATTAAAGCGGTCCAGGATATCGGCCACCTTGCTTTTACGCTCGCTGGCACCCATTTTTTTATAGAGCAGCGGGGTTTCTATATTTTCATACACCGTAAGTTCATCGATGAGGTGATAAGCCTGGAATACGAAGCCAATTTGACCACGATGCAATTGCGTTCTTTTCTTTTCATTCAGTTTGCTCACCAGCTCCCCATCAAAAATGTATTGCCCATCTGTAGGCTCTTCCAATAGGCCTATGATATGCAGCAGGGTAGACTTTCCGCTGCCGGAAGGCCCCATGATAGACACAAATTCCCCATCATGGATCACCAGGTCTATATCATGCAGAATATTCACTTTCCCAAAGCCTGCCGGGTAACTCTTGCTAATGTGTTTTAATTGTATCATAATGCGGTAAGCTAATTTTAAACAGTAGTACAATGATGGAAGGTAGCTGCGCTATTCACTGCGCAGGCTATTCACCGGGTTGGCCAGTGCCGTACGGACGGCATTAAAACTAATGGTAAGGAAAGCAATGCCCAAGCCTAGGAAAGCCGCCACTACAAAGACGCCTATATGAATTTGAATGCGATAGGCGTAATCCGCCAGCCACTGGTTCATCGCCCACCACGATACGGGTATGGCCAGGACAATAGCCAGTGCCACCAACTTCAGGAAATCGCCGGAAAGCAGGGCCACAATGCTATTTACACTAGCCCCCAGTACTTTGCGGATGCCCACTTCACGGGTACGCAGCGACATGGCCATTACCGCAATGGCAAACAATCCCATGCAAGCAATTACGATGGCCAGCACAGCGCTGCTGATGAAGATGCTGGTAAGCCTTCCCTCCTGCCGGTATTGCCTTTCGGTATTTTCATCCAGGAAAGATCCCTGGAAAGGTTTGCCCGGCTCCAGTGCTATCCAGGCTTTCTTTACCAGATCCATAGAGGCAGGTAAATGACCGGGAGCTACCTTCACGAAAATATAGTTCAGGTAAGAAGGGGCGCGAATGGTTATGCTCAGCGGATCTATATTGTTTTTCAGGGATTGATAATTAAAATCTTTCACTACGCCAATCACCGTCATCAGGCTGTCGTTCACACCCAGCGGCAGCCGCACGCCAATAGCTGTTTGCACCCCACCCAGCTCTCTGGCCATTGCCTCGTTAATCACCAGGCCTTCCTGCACATCGGTAGGATGATTGCGCGAGAAGTCGCGGCCTGCCAGCAACTGCAGGTCCAGCGTGGAAAGATAATCGTACCCTACGTTCATCCAGTGGGTTTGTACGCTGTGATCATTATAGGTGAAGCCCATGATGGAAGTGCTGTTGCCCCCATCTAGCCCACGACCCAGGTTCACATCGGCGCCGCTGATACTGCGCACCTGGCTTTGGCTGCTTAAACGGTCGCGCAGTAGCCGGATCAATTTTTCAGGATCAGAGCCGGTTTCCAGCGGGATGCTGATTACTTCCGATTTATTATAACCCAAGGGCTGGTTACGCAGGTAGCTTACCTGCTGCCATGCAATGAGCGTGCAGCAGATGAGGGCTGCCGCAATGACAAACTGCGCCACGATCAAGATATTACGCAGGCCATTGTTTTTGCCCGCCGCTACCTTGCCTTTCAGTACCAGCAGCGTATTTTGCCGCGCCATACGCCAGGCAGGATAACCGCCCGCCAGCAGGGTAACAATGCCAAAGCAGGCCAGTACGCTGCTCAGTAAACGGGGTGTATACAACAGCGAAAAATGAATATTGGCCCGGAAGGTAGCGTTAAAGGCAGGCAGCAGCAAAGCTGCCACAGCAAGGCCCAGCAATAGGGCAATGCTGCACTGAATAAACGCTTCACTCCATAATTGCAAAACAAGTTGCTGCCGCAGCGCCCCCATCACCTTCCGCATCCCGATCTCCCGGCCACGTCCAAAGGCGCGCGCCAGCGTGATGTTTACAAAGTTGGTGGCGGCGATGAATAAGATAAAGCCAGTAATAAGCATCAACAGCAAAATATACCGGTGTCCCACACCTGCACCCATGCTGCTGATGGCGTTGAAATGCATTTCCGGCAAGGGAATAAGGCCATAACGGCGATAAGTACCGTCGGCACTGGGTTTTACACCATCTTTTTTATCCTGCACCAAAAAATCTTTCAGGTATTTCTGTACGATAGACTGCGTGCCAGCCAGGAAAGCGGCTGTTTTAGAAGGGTCTTTCAATTGGACGAACTGGCTGGCTACGCTTGCACCCCACAGGTTTTTTACAACAGGATAGTCCACAAATTTTTCAAAACGCAGGTAGAGGGCATTGTCGAAGGAAGAATTGGCCGGGGGATCGGCCACCACCGCAGTCACTACATAGCCTTCAAAACCATTTCCCATATTTACCTGCACCGTTTTGCCCACCGGCGATTCCCGGCCAAACAAAGCCTTGGCGATCTTTTGAGAAAGGACCATATTGTTCAGCTCTTGCAATGGTTCATGCGCACCCTCTACCACCGGGAAGGTAAACATGCGAAAGTAATCTCCATCCACCAGGTCTATGTTTTCGCTGAGTTGCTGATCACCATAACGAACCAGTCCTCCCGTGGAAATGAAGCGAGTGGAAGCCTTTATGTTGTTCATTTCCGCCAGCATGGTGGGTTGCAAGGCGGCAGGCAGGTTGGCCTTTTCGTTCACTTTTTGCCGGGTGTTTTCACTGCGGTACACCTGGAAAATGGCCGACTTATTTTTGTGAAAGGCATCGTAAGAATTTTCAAAAAACACCGTCATGCCCAACAGTAGTGCTGCCGCAAAAGCGACCGTCATACCCAGCAGATTCACGCCAGTTATTACTTTCGATTTCCAAAGATTTCTCCAGGCTATTTTCAGGTAGGTTCTAAACATATATGGCGGTGTCTGATTGTTGAAAAGGTTTTCGGCCAGGTAATGACCGTGTTAAATGTATAACGCAAACGATTACACGTGAAATTGTTCTTTGATATTTTCCGTTACCACACGCCCGTCAAAGAGGTTGATGATGCGGTGGGCAAAACCAGCGTCGTAAGGCGAATGGGTAACCATGATCAGGGTGGTGCCGGCATCGTTTAATTCTTGCAGCAACTTCATGACCTCTTCCCCATTGGTGGAGTCCAGGTTGCCCGTTGGTTCATCCGCCAGGATAAGTTTTGGAGCTGCCACCACGGCGCGGGCAATGGCCACGCGCTGTTGCTGCCCGCCAGACAACTGCTGCGGGAAGTGATTACGACGGTGCATAATGTTCATGCGCTCCAGCACTTTCTCTACCTTTTCTTTGCGCTCAGACACGGGTACTTTCAGGTAGAGTAAAGGCAGTTCTACATTTTCGTAAACGGTAAGCTCGTCTATCAGATTAAAACTCTGGAACACAAAGCCAATGGCGCCTTTGCGAAGCTGGGCGCGTTGCCTTTCACTCATGTGACCCACTTCTTTGTCCCAGAAATGATACTCACCGCCAGTGGGACTGTCTAACAGACCAATGATGTTAAGTAAAGTCGATTTGCCACAGCCGGAAGGACCCATGATCGCAACAAATTCTCCGTCTTTTATTTCGAGGTTAATGCCATTGAGGGCAGTAGTTTCTACTTCTTCGGTAGCAAACAATTTTTGTAAGTTCACGGTACGTATCATTGATAGTTATTTTAGTCGATGTATAATTAGAATTCAAGTACTTCTTTGTTGCCAAATGTTTCGTAGGAGGAGGTGATCACCTGTTCACCTGGATGCAGGCCTTCTAGTACTTCATAGTACATCGGGTTCTTGCGACCCAGGGTAATGTTGCGCTTCACGGCACGGCGCCCGCTGTTGTCTACCACGTATACCCAGTTGCCGCCTGTGTCGGAGAAGAAGCCCCCACTGGGTAGCAGGGTAGCGGAGGCAGACTTGCCTAGTTCCAACCGGATAGGCGAAGACTGGCCGCGGCGAATGCCATCCGGGGCCTGTTTTCCAAAGTTCAGGTCTACCGCAAAGCTACCATCCTTTATTTCGGGGTACACCTTGGTAACAGTAAGTTCGTAATTACCACCGTTAAATTCAAACGTAGCTTTCAGCCCGGCAAATACGCGGGTGAGATAATGCTCGTCTACAGTGGCGCGCATTTTAAATCCTGTGATGTCATCGATCTGGCCAAGGTTCTGCCCTTCTACAATATTGGAGCCTACTTCTACATCTATGCTGGATAGTTGCCCATCCACCGGTGCGCGTACTACCAGGTTGCTAAGGTTTTCTTTCATAAGGGCCAAGTTGCGCTGACTGCGTGCTACGGTGCCGCTTAGCTGGGCCACCTGAACACGGGCGTTTTCTTCTTGGAATTGTTGGTACTGGGCCTGGATATCACGCTGGTGGGTTAATCCTTCCAATTCGTATTTATTCTTATTAAATTCCTGTCGCGATACAATGCGTTCGTCTACCAGTTGCTTGTTCCTTTCATAAAGATCTTTGGCCTGCGAGATCTGGCGGTCTAGGTCTGCCAATGTTTTTTCCGATTCGTAGTGATTTTGTTTGAGGCTCAGTTTCGAGTTTTCCAGTTCATTGATAAGCCGGTAAATTTCCGTTTCGTGGTTCACATAATCCATCATTACATGTTGGTTTTCCAGGCGCAGGATAGAATCGCCCTTTTTTACCATACTGCCGCCCTCCAGGAATTTCCTGGTTACATACCCGCCCTGTATGGCATCCAGGCGAATGGTATTGAGCGGTAGCACTACGGCGGTAACCGCAATATAATCATCAAAAGGGCCCTGGCTCACTTTTGAAATAGTTACTTTGTCTTTTTCTACGTTAAGTTTGGAACGGTGGTCGGCAAAGATGAGGTTATAGCCGAGCAGCAACGCTACCAGGGTACCACCGGCGATGTAAAATATTCGCTTTCTATTCCAGTACTTTTTTTCAATTTTCTTATCCATAGCGGTGTCTTAAAGATTATTGGCTGAACAGGGTGAGCCAATACATGTGCCAAACGCCGAAATGCTTGACAATAGGCACTTTACAAGGATTTTACTAATTACAAGCGTACGCTGTTGAACATATCTTGTTCATTTCCGGACGATTTAATCCTGCCAGTACCGATACGTGGTTACAGCGTCAAATCTTTTATTATATTGGTACGTCCGGTTTTGAGACGATATTAGTGCCTAATCTGCAGAACAGGAACACCGTTTGCTCCACCCTTTTTCACAATTAAACATATGATTACACTAGACCCGGCCAAAATCTTAATTATTGATGACGACCTGGATGTGCTGCGCGCCGCACGCCTGCTGCTGAAAAGACATTTTGAGCAGGTAGATTTTGAAAAGAATCCCCAGAAGATCCCCTACCTGGTTTCCAATTTCGATTATGATGTGATCCTGCTGGATATGAACTTTACCCGCGACCTAAGCAGTGGTAAGGAGGGTTTTGAATGGCTAGACCGCATCCTGGATACCAAACCCCAATCTGCCGTAATCCTGTTTACAGCCTATGGCGATGTAGAGATGGCAGTACGCGCTATCAAAGCAGGCGCTGCAGATTTTGTGCTGAAGCCCTGGGAAAACCAGAAACTGCTGGACACCGTGCATGCCGCCTTGCAAAAACGCCGGGCCACCCAAAAAGAAAAAGCCAATAGCAACAATAGCCAACACCTCATAGGTCAAAGCCCCGCTATGCAAGCTGTGTTTGAAACCGTATCGCGCGTGGCTAATACCGATGCAAATATTTTGATCCTGGGAGAAAATGGCACCGGCAAAGACGTGTTGGCCCGCCATATCCATACGCTTTCTTTACGCAAGGACAAACCCTTTGTAGGCGTAGACCTGGGTGCCATCAGCGAATCGCTTTTTGAAAGCGAATTGTTTGGACACGTAAAAGGCGCCTTCACAGATGCCCGCGACGACCGCAAAGGCCGTTTTGAAGAAGCCAATGGTGGCACAATTTTCCTCGATGAGTTGGGCAACATCACGTTACCCCTGCAAGCTAAATTGCTCACCGTGCTGCAAAACCGTTCTGTTACCCGCGTTGGCTCCAATAAACTGATTCCACTGGATGTGCGACTTATCTGCGCTACCAACCGTAATATCCAGCAAATGGCCGCCCAGCAGCAGTTTCGACAGGACCTACTGTACCGAATTAATACCATTGCCATTCAGCTTCCGCCGCTGCGCGAACGTACAGAAGACATTCTGCCACTGGCCCTGCATTTCCTGGAGCAATACCGGCTGCGTTATCAACGCCCGGTAACCGGCATCAGCGATTCTCTGGCCAATCAGCTACAGCAATACGATTGGCCCGGCAATATCCGTGAGCTACAGCATGCCATAGAGCGCGCCGTAATCTTGTGCCAGGGCAAAACCCTGCAACCCAAGGATGTATTTATTAAAAATGCCGAACCAGAATTGTCCGACAATACAGGCTACAACCTGGAAGAAATGGAACGCAACATGATTGTGCAAGCCTTGAAAAAATGCAATGGCAATATTACAGAAGCCGCACGGGAACTGGGCCTAAGCAGGGCCGCACTTTATCGCCGGCTGGAAAAATATAATCTTTAGCGCTTGAACCGTTTTACACTACATATACTCTTGCGGGTGGCCCTGATCACGGCCACCATCGTACTCGGTGCTTGCTTATGGATGCAGGTAACGCCCGTGCTGGGCCTCATTTGCGCCGTATTGCTGGGGGTGGAACTATATTACCTCGTGTATTATATTTCCCGGATAAACCGCAAGCTCACCCTGTTCCTAGAATCAATCCGCTATGGCGATTTTTCTATCCGTTTCAGTGCCGATAATAAGCTGGGCACCAGTTTCGCAGCACTTAACCAACAGTTCAATGAAGTAATGGAAGCCTTTCGTCAAACCCGCGCAGAAAAAGAGGCCAACCTGAAATACATTGATACCATTATCCAGCACATTAGCATCGGCGTACTGAGTTTTGATGCCTCCGGCAAGATAGAGCTGATTAACCCGGCCGCCTTTCGCTTCCTGGGTATTTACCGCCTGCGTTACATTACGGAGCTAAAGAATAGCCATGAAAACCTCAGCGAGTTGTTATTAGGACTGGCCTCTGGCAAAAAAATATTGTATCAAACACAGAATGGCCAGCAGCTTTCCATTCATGCCACAGCGATCAGCTTACAAGGGCGGGCTATTAAACTGCTTTCCATTCAAAACATCCATGCAGAATTACAGCAAAAAGAACTGGAGTCTTGGCAGAACCTGGCCCGCATTCTCCGTCATGAGATCATGAATTCCATTACCCCTATCGTTTCACTCATAGACACCATGCAAGAGATAGTAGATATGGACATTGCGCCCATAATACCCGCACAAGAGGCCGTGGCAGACCTGCAGGAAGCCTTGTCTACCATCGAAAACCGCAGCAAGGGTATTATGAATTTTGTAAATGCCTACCGAGATTATACTACCCTGCCAGCGCCGCAGTTCACATTGATCTCCGTAAAAACACTAGTGAACGATGTGTACCAGTTACTACTACCCGCCTTGAAAAAGGCTGGCATTGGCGTAACCTTATCTATCCAGACAGACGTGGAAGTGCATGCCGATATTTCGCAAATGCAAATGGTACTCATCAACCTCGTAAAAAACGCCATGGACGCATTGGAGCATACCGAAAACCCCTCTATCAGTATTATCACCAACCTCCAGGGCGGACAGCTGGTGGTTATTTCCGTGGCAGACAATGGACCCGGCATTGATGAGGATGCACTCGATAAGATCTTTATTCCATTCTTCACGACCAAACGTACCGGCTCTGGTATAGGATTAAGCCTTTCCCAGCAGATCATCCAACTTCACAACGGACAATTGAAAGTGAGCAGCGATCCCGGTAAGGGCTCTACTTTTTTAGTGCTGCTGAATAGTTAATTCCAGCCTTTATGCATTTCTACCAATGCTGAAAATAATATTGCCTTTACCTAGCCCGGCTTGTTGCTCATCCTGGTATATGCCTGCACGTTAGCCGGGGCTTACCCATATCCTGGCACAACTACATATATTGGTGGCAGTAGGCATTATTTGCAAGGCCGTAATACTGCTCACCACCTGCTGCGCCATATAATTTTGATGATTCATTATTTCATATCCTGCTGTAAAATAGCTGAATTAACTACTTATGTCTTAATTTTAACTATGCCCGAGATTAACCGCGTACCTGGTGCTATGCGCCCTTTATGGCTGGCAGGCCTTTTCCTGCTCATCTTCATCAGTGTGTTGCTGCCGCCGTTTGGTGGCCGTCATTATGCCCTGTTAGCAGGTATGCCCCTGCTGATGGTGTTCTGGTGGACGAACAGCGCTGCCCTGCCCTCCCGCTTCCGTTACCCAATGTTGTTTGCTTTACTGGCCAATTTTTCGCAAGATATCGTCGCACTACGCTCCGTAGACTTTGACGGTCGCAGTAGTTCCCTGGAGTTCTTTTTCTTTATGGGGGCTTATCTTTTTACCCTGTTTTCCGTACCAGCATTTTTAATTTACCTGTTCGTGAAAATGCGCTTCTCGCTGGGCCAGCGCTGCCCTTGCAACTGGGTGGCCGTGTTTGGGTTTGTACCTATTACCACGCTGGTGGTACTCAATTTTATAACACCCATTACTTTCTCTCTTACCTGGCTTAGCCTGCTCTATATTCTATATGCCATCACCTTATACGTGTTGTTTGAAGCAGTAGTGCATGGCTTTGCAGGACCAGGGCGAACAGCAGGAAGACTATCCATGGTGGCGGCTTTTGGCTTTGTGTTGCTGCGTTATAAAATAACCTTTCCTACGCTGGAATTGAATATAGCACTGTCTGGCAGCCTCCTGCTCTTTCTACAGAATGCTTTCCTGGCCTTATTGGTTTATAGTACCGCCAGGTATCTAAATTCCCGCGTTATCCCTTAATTTTGATACACGCACCGGTTTTACCGGAATGCGAAACATGCAAAAATATGGAGCAAGTTGATTTTTTAGTGATTGGGTCCGGGATTGCAGGTCTTACCTATGCCCTCAAAGTGGCGGAGCAATGTCCCGATAAAAAGGTAATGATCATTACCAAAACCCGCGAGGATGAAACCAACACCAAGTATGCCCAGGGTGGCGTGGCGGTGGTGAAAGACCTGGAACACGACAGTTTCGAAAAGCATATTGAAGACACCCTCATTGCAGGGGATGGGCTTTGTAATCCCAAAGTAGTGGAGATCGTGGTAAGGGAAGGACCGCAGCGCGTAAACGAGATCATTGCCTGGGGAACCAATTTTGATAAGGAGGAAAATGGCGAATATTCTGTGGGCCGCGAAGGCGGCCACTCAGTATTCCGCGTTATTCACCATAAAGACGTAACTGGCCAGGAAATAGAACGCGCCCTGCTAACGGAAATCCATCAACGAAAAAATATCAGCCTGGTTACCCATTGCTTCGTGGTGGATCTCATTACACAGCACCACCTAGGCTACCTCGTTACCAAAAGCACCCTCGACGTAGAATGTTACGGTGTGTACGTGCTGAACCAACGTAATAACCGTATTGAAAAGATACTTTCCCGTATTACCCTGCTGGCTACGGGCGGCAATGGACAGGTGTACCGCACTACCACCAATCCCGGCATTGCCACCGGCGACGGCGTAGCCATGGTATACCGCGCAAAAGGGCGCATAGAGAACATGGAATTTATCCAGTTCCACCCCACCGCTTTATACGAACCGGGCGTCAGCAATGCCTTCCTCATTACCGAAGCGGTTCGTGGCGACGGCGGCATTCTGCGCAATCATGCTGGTGAAGACTTTATGAATCGCTATGATCCCCGACTGTCACTGGCCCCCCGCGACATCGTGGCCCGCGCCATAGATAGTGAGATGAAACGCACCGGCACCGAACATGTGTTCCTGGACTGCCGCCACATGGACCTGGAAAAATTCATCCACCACTTTCCCAATATATACGAAAAGTGTAAGTCTATCGGGATAGATATCACCAAAGACATGATACCCATTGCTCCCGCAGCACACTATAGCTGCGGCGGCATTAAAACCAATGAGGTAGGCAAAACGTCTATCAACCATTTATATGCCTGCGGCGAATGTGCCAGTACCGGCCTGCATGGAGCCAACCGCCTGGCCAGCAACTCCCTGTTAGAAGCCATGGTGTTTGCCCACCGCTGTTACCTGCAAGCGGTGGCCATGATAGATAGTACCAAATTTAATGAAGATATACCCGACTGGGATGCCCGTGGCACCATGGAACCCAAGGAAATGATCCTCATCACCCAAAGCCTTAAGGAACTGAAGTCGGTGATGAGTGATTATGTAGGCATAGTCCGCAACAACGAGCGCCTGCAACGCGCCCTGCGACGGCTAGACATGCTGCATGAAGAAACAGAAGACCTGTACGAACGTACCGTAGTATCGCCCCAGCTTTGCGAACTGCGTAATATGATTACCGTGGGGTACCTAATCGTAAAAGCCGCCAACTTCCGCAAAGAAAGCCGGGGCCTGCACTTCAATACAGATTACCCTTCGAAATCCAATTTGTTGCAGAATATTATACTATAAAAATTATAAACATTACAAGGTATCCTGCGTTTGGAATGCAACACGCCTTGTACTTACAGCATTTAACATCACTGAATGTATTATATTCTCCTTGGCATATGTTACCTGCTGGCTGCCCTTCCGTTCTTTATTTTATATGGAATCAGCGATTTTTGCTACCTGCTGGTATACCATGTATTCGGATACCGCAAGGCCGTGATCCTGGCTAATCTGAAGCAGGCCTTCCCGGAGAAAACAGATGCCGAAATAAAAACACTGGCGGCAAAGTATTACCGCAACCTTACCGACATGATGGTGGAAACCATCAAACTACTCACCATCAGCAAGAAAAACCTGCAACGCCGCTTCGATTGCGACCTCACCGTGCTGCACGACCTTTATGCCAAAGGCAAAAGCTGCCAGCTACACCTGGGCCATAATTTTAATTGGGAGTGGGCCAATGTGTTTTGCATGCAGGGCGTGGCCTTCCCCTTCCTGGTAGTGTACATGCCCCTGACCAATAAAACCGCCGACCGCCTGTTCCGTTACTTCCGGGAGCGCGCCGGTACCGTACTGCTACCCGCCAACGATATGAGCAATGCCATGGCCCCCTGGCACCAAAAGCAATACCTGGTTGCACTCGTGGCCGACCAAAATCCCGGAAATCCCCGCCGCACTTACTGGTATCCCTTCCTTAATAAAATGACCGCCTTTTACAAAGGCCCAGAAATGTCGGCCCGCCGGTACAATATACCAGTGGTGTTTGCTGATATCCGGAAAGTAAAAAGAGGGTATTACAAAGCCCGCCTGGTACTGGCATCCGAAAACCCAAAAAATACACCGGAAGGACAACTTACCGAACAATTCGTGCAATTTTTGGAAGCAAATATTCGTGAACAACCGGAGGTATGGGTATGGAGCCACCGCCGCTGGAAGCATAAATGGAAAGGGGAAATGAATGAGGCCAGCAAACCAGCTTAAACAAAATGTTTTCTTATAAAAACAAAAGGGCATTGTCATTGAAGAGATAACGCCCTTTTGTTTTTCCCATATCCAAAACCGCCATAGGAGTAAGTTTCAGGATATATTAATTTACCAGATCAATGACCTTGTCAATCCTTATGGGATCTTCAGTTTTTGTCCGGGGTGAATAAGATTGGGGTCTCTAATTGTGTCTTTGTTTGCCTCAAAGATAGCATTCCAGGTAAGGCCGGGATATAACTTGGCAATTGTACCCAAACTATCTCCAGGTTTTACCAAATACGTTTGTTGTTCGGTAATGCTTCCGGCCTGGGCAATGTCTAACACCAGGTCGCCTGTCTTCATTTCGGGATCTATAGATTCGTAGATCTGCCACACAGCCTCTTTTACTTCGGTGTTGGGGGCGGTGCCGCTTACATACAACACCCCTTCCTGTTCATGCACCTTTAAGCCGGTTACACCCTTTTTTTGTGCAAGGTCTATCAGCGATTGGTATTTTTCCTGCACTGCCATAATGAGATTATTTCAGGGTTAGCTGGTTATTTACTTTTTTAGGATGTGAGGCGTGTACAATCTGCATAATTTTACGCAGGGATGTTTTAGCTGTTTGGCCGGTTAGTGTTAACACTCCATTGCTGATGGAAGTGGTGATACCGGTAATACCATTGGCTGCAAAGCTGGAATCTACACTTTTGCGCAGGGCATCATCGGGTGAAATCTTTACGGAATCTATCGCTACCGGAGGGGCCGGTGACAGGGCAATGGTAACCTGGTTATCTATCTTTTTCACCCCTTTGATGTCCTGTACGGCAGTGGCAGCATCGGTTTTAGCGCTTTGGTCCACCACCTCTCCGCTGAGGGTTACCACTCCATTGGTTACCTTTCCGATCACGCCAGGACTAGTACTGGTAAGTTTTGTATTTACCTCCTCCTGGATATTTTCGTCCGAAGGTCCGCAGGCCACCAGGAACAAAGCCAGGAAGCCAGTCATTAAAAAGGTCTTTTCTCTCATCGTACATTGTTTTGGTGATGATACGTTGCGAACAAATATGTTCCAGGGTGATTACAAATGAATGGGAAGGTTTGTTCACGGCAAAAGCCCTTAGTACAGCTACCAATGCAAAAAGGCACCCCCTGATGGGTGCGCCTTTGCAACATTTAAACCTATAAAACTTAGTTCAGTACATTCTTTTCTTTCACTACTTCTAACCCCTTCTCTTCCTTCATCGCTTTAAAGCCACCGGCTACGTTACGCAGGTTGTGAATGCCTTCCCGTTTCAGCATAGAGCAGGCAATAATGCTGCGGTAGCCACCCTGGCAATGCACATACAAATTAAAATGCTCGTCCAGATCCGCCATGGAACCGGGATCTACCATGTCACTCAGGGTAAGGTTCAGTGCGTCTTTGATGTGACCATCGGCATATTCCGTAGGCTTGCGCACATCCACAATTATCAGGTGCTCGTCGTGGGGCAAATCCATCGCCAATTCATCCGGTTCTACCGTAATGATCATGTCTATCGGTTCTCCGGCAGCCTGCCAGGCGGCATAACTACCGTTCAGGTAACCAGTTACCTTTTCAAAACCCACACGGGCCATGCGCACCAAGGTTTCTTCTTCCTTCCCGGGTTCCGTTACCAGTACTATTTCTTTGTTAAATGGCAATAGGTTACCCACCCATTCCGCGAATCGTCCTTCCAGGCCTATGCTGATGCTGCCAGGTACATAACCTTCGGCAAAAGTATCGGCATGGCGGGTGTCCAATATTAATGCGCCATTGGCCACACGTTCTTTAAATTCCGCTATGGACAAGGGTTTCAGCGCTTTTTCCTTTACGGTCTTCAAAGCGCTGGCACCTTCCTGATTCAGTTTTGCATTAATGGGGAAATAGGCGGGTGGAGTAGATAGGCCATCCGTTACTTCGTTAATGAAGGCCGCTTTCTCTGTAGCCAGCAGGGCGTAGTTTGTTTTCTTTTCATCGCCGATCGTGCTGTAAGTACTGGGACCCAGATTTTTGCCACAGGAAGAACCTGGACCGTGTGCCGGGTACACCGTTACATGATCTGGCAGTGTTTTAATTTTGCTGTTCAAAGATTCGAACAGCATAGCAGCTAGTTCTTCTTTGCTCAAGTCGCCACTGAACAGGTCTGGGCGGCCTACATCGCCTACAAAAAGAGTGTCGCCGGTATAAATACTATGCGGCTCCTTGTTTTCATCGCGAAGCAGGTAGCAGGTGCTTTCCAGGGTATGGCCGGGCGTATGCAAGGCCTCGATGGTCACCTCGCCTATGTGAAATATCTCATGGTCTTTGGCAATGTAGGAAGGGAAGCTCGTCTCCGCCAGGGGGCCATACACAATGGGCGCTTTCGTAGCTTCCGCCAGCTCCACGTGGCCCGATACAAAGTCGGCGTGGAAATGGGTTTCAAAAATATATTTAATCGTAGCATTGCGCTCTTTGGCAAGGGCTATATACTCATCAATATCTCTTAACGGATCTATCACCACTGCTTCTCCCCCCGATTCTATAAAATAGGCAGCTTCAGATAAGCAGTTAGTGTACAATTGCTTTACGAACATTGGCTCATAATTTTTACAAAAATACGAATAAATCGGAGCCACACCCATGGATAAAATCTATTCCCCCTGTGGCAGTTTCCAATAGCACCTTTCAATTATAACTGAATTTATAAGGCTGCCAACGCCCCATCGCACCCCAAAATGAAACTGCCTTCCCAGTCCGGGAAGGCAGTACATAAAATTTTTATAGAACAAACTGCTTATTAACCTACCAGTTCTTCTACAAATTTGGCAACTTCGGCTATACGGCCTTTGTTAATCGTATAGTGAATAAATTTACCATCTCTTTCAGTAATCACAATACCGGCCCTTCTAAGAATAGCCAGGTGCTGGGAAGCCACTGACTGCTCCAGGCGCAATTTAACGTAGATCTCTGTTACCGTCATTTTCTTATGATCCTCCAGTAGGCGAATCATTTGCTGACGTAACTTGTGATTGATCGCACGTAATACCATCGCAGCTTTCTTAACTGCAATGTAATCCAATTTGATCTGATCTTTTTCGCTGTTACCCCTAGAAATAATAAGCGTATTAGAAGAGGTTGTCAATAATGTTTTTTCCATCGCTTAAACAGTTTTTAAAAATGATGAATAAAGGGATCAACGGACAGTAAATCGCAACATACTAGAAAATAGCTGCGGATTATCGATTGATACAAAACTATAATATCTATCACAATAAAAAAAATTTCTATACCTTATTTTTTCATATATAAAGGTCGTCACTTGCGAAAAAACACTTATTTGACAATTCCGTGACCAAACTTGAAGCTTTGTTCTTTTTTATTTCAACGGGTGATAAAACGCCTTTAAATAATGAGGCGAAAAGTAGGCCACATCCTCAAAGCGGCCTCCAGCATATATTTGCTCTGCAAGTGGCACCATGTGGGCGGCGCTGATCTGGTAAGGCAGGAAAGCTGCCTGGGGCGATTTTTCCATGAGTGCTTCCCATTTTGTACTCCCATCACCAAAAAAGTAAATACGATGGGTAGCCAGCCATTCCTGGAAATTGTCTGGCGAGAGGATGAGGGCCTCCCCTGGTACAATGGTTTCCAGCCGGGCATTATATATTGCGGTAAATACCTCCATCCGGCGTGCATCTATCATAGGGCAGTACAATGCTTCGGCGTCTTGCTGCTGTAAAAGGGCACCCTGTGCCATGAGCTGTAAGGTGCTGACGCCAATGAGCGGCTTCTGCCAGGTATAACAAAGTCCTTTGGCCGTGGCCAACCCAATGCGTAGCCCTGTATAAGAACCCGGCCCTGCGCTCACTGCGATGGCGTCTAGCTCCTGCCCCTGCATGCCCTGGCCCTTCAAAACTTGTTGCACAAATAAAGTAATGGAGGCCGCTTGCTCCCGCTGCTCGGGGTTTTCTAGCAATTGTAAAACCTGCCCGTCTTTTGAAAGGCATACCGAACCCACGGTGGTGGCGGTATCTATGTGTAAGATGGTTGCCAATGTTTATGATTTTATGGTGAATGCTTCTGCTGCCAGCAGGGGGCAGATAGCGTAACGGGCCAGCCCTGTAGCAGCTTGCACGGCCTGCAATATGCCATATACCTGGTCCAGTCCTATTTTTGTGCTCCACTCAAAAGGGCCAAACGGGTAATTAGTACCTAGCTTCATGGCCATGTCTATGTCTTCCCGACTAGCCGTACCTTCCTCCACGGTAAAGTAAGCTTCATTAATAATCATGCTCACCACACGGGGCGTTACCATACCTGGCAGGTCTTCCACCCTTTCATACGCCCATTGCAGCATACCCGCCATGGCCCTCCACTTTTCCCACAGCGCCGCATGGCTGCAAGATACCTCCAGCACCAGCATATGCCCAAAGCCAGGCAGCCAGTTGCAGCCAATGATGTTGCCAGCATTATAATGTTTGGTAATTGCCTGGAGCGAAGTCTTCACCACGTTACCCAAAACCATTGTTTCCGGATATTGGGCATAGTGGCTGGCATTGCCCGGCGTATCGTCCAGCGAAAGGTCGATGACCATCGTGTAGGCTGTTAGGTCTATATGATCAATGGCTGCCTGGTACAATGTATTGCAACCGGAAAAATTTCTTTGTTGCAATGCCTGCCAGCGGGCGGCATCACCTGTCACAAGGATGTTCATGGCCTGTCGCATTTAAAGAACGAAATTAGGGAAAAGCATTCTTTGTTGGCCGGGGAAAACTACACAAACACACATTGCAGCTTGCGGCATTTTGCCTTAATTTTATCGCATGGAAAAACAGATCATTCAATCCAGCAATGCGCCCGCGCCTATCGGGCCATATAGCCAGGCTGTAAAAGCCGGCGGTTTCGTATTCGTGTCCGGCCAGGTTCCTATAGACCCTGCCACCGGCAACCTGGTAACCGGTGATATCGCCACAGAAACTACCCAGGTAATGGAAAACCTGAAAGCCGTACTCACCGCTGCCAACCTTACGTTCAACGATGTGATTAAAACCACCATCTTCCTCACCAAAATGAGCAACTTTGCTGCGGTGAATGAAGTATATGGTCAATACTTCAGCGATAATTTTCCTGCGCGGGAAACTGTAGAAGTATCCGGTCTGCCCAAAGGCGTGAACGTAGAAATTTCCGTGATAGCGGGTGCTTAATAAAAAGCTCTCAAAATAAATCGTCGCTTTGCAGCCTTGGCGGCTATAAAGCGACGATTGTTTTTTACAAAGGTCCTCCCTATTTGGCAAAGAGCAGTTTGGCCAGTTCTGCATCGTGGCCATATACATCGCTGCGCATATTCAGGCGGCCCTGCGAATCTACAAAAGCCGTAAAGTAGCTGATGTACACAGGCACCTGCTCATCCCCTTTTAGCTGAACATATTTTTCTTTACCGGCGTTCATGGCAGTATGTATCTTATCGGCATTCCATAAGCTGTCTTTACGCAGCACCCAATTGGCCAGTTTTTCCGGCTCCTGAACACGTATGCAGCCATGGCTGAAAGAGCGGTCAGTGGCATTGAACAGGCCTTTGCTGGGCGTGTCGTGTAGGTAAATATTGTATTCGTTGGGGAACAGGAATTTCACTTTACCCAGCGAATTTTTACCACCCGGTTTCTGGCGGATGATGTAGGGAAAATTACTGCCGCTGTATTTATTAAAATTCACACCGCTTACAGGTTTGCCAGTGCCGGTTACCACTTCCATGTTTTCGCGTGCCAGGTAACCGGGGTTGCGTTTCACCGCTGGAAGTACTTCATGAGCCAGTATGCCGGGGGCCACGTTCCAGTAAGGACTGAATACTACGTATTGCATTTTTTTGGTGAAGATCACCGTACTGCCGCCTGGTTTGCCCACTACTACATTACAGTTCCAGGCCAGCTTACCATCTTCGTACACATATAATTTATATGCCGGAATATTTACCAGGAGGTAGTCGCCGCTGGGATCTGCGGGTACCCAGCGCAGACGTTCCATGTTTACCAGGATTTGTTCCATGCGGTTTTTCAGGGGTACGTTCAGCGCTTTTACCACGGCGGGGGTAATTTGCCCATCTACCTTCAGGCCCATGCGATCTTCAAAGTTACGCAGTGCACTATCCAGGGCGGGGGTAAAGGAAGCGGAGGTATCTGCATCAGGCAGGTCGCCCAAGGCATGTAGTTTAATTTTCACGGAAGTTACCACGGGCGATTGCTGACCGGGTTTGAGGATGTTTTTGCTAACAGCAATGGTATCCCATTGCCCGGCTTTATCCACATCCGCCAGTTTCTTCAGCTCATCGCGCAGTAGTTTGTATTGCCGGTTCACCGGTTCGTCGCTGGTGAAGGAACCTGATTTTTGAGAAATTACGCTTTGCAGGAGGCTGGCCATGTCCAGCTTTTTACGGGGAATGTACCAGTCCAAACCTTTAGTAGAATCGCTGGTTCTGCCGCCCCATATTTTATCGGCATATAAAAAGAAATGGGCAGTGAGCATCATTTCCAGTTGAGCAATGCGAGGGTCGCCGGGATGTACTTTACCACTATCTACGCCTACATCATTATACAGCGCGTCCAGCGATTTACTTTGAAGGCCACTGGTATCGTTGCCCAGTGCGGGGTCTGTGCGAACCATGTTCATGAAATTGCCTGCCTGTTCGGTAAGGCTGTCGTGGTCTACCCAGGCATAGTGATATTCCCGCTTAGCGTAGAAGTCGCGCACGTTGTCTGCGTAAGGTTTGTACAACGTGCTCGAGTCCAGGAAATGGCCAAGAGCATTACTGTCCAGCACCTGCGGCAGCAGATCCTGTTTGGTAAGCACCTTTTTATTGCGCTCCAAAGACGCTTTGCTGTTATTTTTTTTACCGCCATTTTGCTGACAGGCCAATAGGGTGCAGATTAAAAGGCAAATTGAGACCAGGGGAACATGCCGCATTGTCATTAGATAAGGTTTTGAGTATAGTATTTCCATTTGCCCAAAAACACTGCCAATTAAAAAAGGCTGACCCTTTGCGGCCAGCCCTCAAAAATGTTATGGTAAAAATGGTACAAGGCTAGAATTTAATCTCTTCATCATTTGCATCGAAGAAACGGTATTCCGTGAGGTGGTAGTTATTATCCGGCTTCAATTTTACCCAACGTTTAAACTTAAAGTACCATTTCCACTGCCGGCTTCCCAGGAAGCCCTTGGTGAGATAGGCGTACAATATGGGGTGTACGCGAATGCTCAGGCCTTTGTGCTGGTGGTTGATGAGGTAGAGTAAGTTTTTTTCGATGTCTTCCAGGATGAGCATAGAAGCCCCGATTTTGCCGGTGCCTTTGCAGGTTGGACAATCTTCTGCAACGGAGATGGTCATTTCCGGTTTCACGCGCTGGCGCGTGATCTGCATGAGGCCAAATTTGGAGATGGGGAGAATAGTATGTTTAGCGCGGTCCTGGGCCATGTGTTTTTCCATGGTTTCGAACACGGTCTTTTTATTTTCCGGCAACTTCATATCGATAAAGTCGATGATGATGATACCACCCAGGTCGCGCAGGCGTAGCTGGCGGGCAATTTCGGCGGCCGCTTCCAAGTTGCTGGCCAGGGCGTTCTGCTCCTGGTTGTTGCTGGAGCTTTTGTAGCCACTGTTCACGTCTATCACGTGCAGGGCTTCTGTGGCTTCGATAATAAGGTATACACCGCTATCCAGGTTCACGGTTTTACCAAAGGCAGATTTTACCTGCCGGGTAATGCCGTAATGGTCAAAGATGGGCGCTCCGTTATGATAATATGTAACAATATCTTGTTTTTCCGGGGCAATCTTCTGGATGTACGCGCGGGTATCGCTGTACATATTTTTATCATTGATCACAATCCGGTTAAAGCTTTCATTGAGCAGGTCGCGCAGCATGCTGGTGGTCTTGGCCTGTTCGCTCAATACTTTCTGTGGGGCCACAGCTCCTTTCAGGTTGGCCTGTATAATATTCCAGGTTTCTACCAGCGCGGTAAGGTCCTCATGGAGTTCTGCGGTTTTCTTGCCTTCTGCGGCAGTGCGTACAATCACGCCAAAGTTGGGTGATTTAATGGCCTCTACTATTTTTTGCAGTCTTTTACGTTCTTCTGAAGAATGAATCTTTTTAGAAACGGCTACAATGTCGTTGAAGGGTGTTAACACGATAAAACGGCCAGGCAAAGATATTTCGCAACTCAACCGGGGACCTTTGGAGGAGATTGGCTCTTTGAGAATCTGTACGAGGATGTTGGGTTTGCCTCCCAGCACTTCGGTTACTTTCCCGGTCTTAACAATCTCGGGTTCATTCTTAAACTTTCCAAAATCAAATCCCTCCGGGCTTTTGTCGTGCATAGCCAATTGGGTAAATTTGAGGATGGAACGGATATAGGGGCTAAGGTCTGTATAGTGCAGGAAGGCATCTTTCTCGAATCCTACATCTACGAAAGCAGCGTTTAGCCCCGGGATAAGTTTCTTTACTTTCCCCAGGTACAGGTCGCCTACCGAAAAATTTGGATTGCCGCTTTCGTGATGCAGCTCTACTAGCCGCTTATCTTCCAGCAATGCAATCTCTACACCGGTAGGTGCTGCATTTATAATTAGTTCCTTATTCAAGTGTCGTAAATTTTAGCCTTTTAAGCTGCACCATTGAAGGGGGGCATGGCATCCTGCGTAATAAACCTACAGGCTATGGCATCGCCAGATAGCAGCTAACAGTTGTAAGTTAGCATTTCTTCATTATAGTTAGCGATGAAGGATTTGCGCTCCAAGGGTTTAGCGATCACAGGTATTTTCCGGAAAATGGTCGACGGTCCGGTAAAAAAACCTGCATGACTCCGGCAATTTAATGATATAATCGCCAAAATCATGCAGGATGTATGAAAATTTTATCCGGTCTGCGCTTGTGTATACCTGTTTAAAGGCGGGGAAATGGGAGAAATTATTTTTTACCTTTCTTATGCCGGTTCTTTCTCAACCTCTTTTTACGTTTATGCGTAGCTATTTTATGTCTTTTTCTTTTCTTACCGCAAGGCATACTTGATTTTTTAAAATGTGAGAAATAAACTTATTTGGTATCGGCTATATAATCATCGATTTCTTTGATCAATGCCGGATCTTTTACATTTTGTTTGCAGCGCTCAAATAACTGCACTGCTTTTTCTTTGTTGCCCATCCCCTTGTATGCTTCTGCCAGTACGAATAAGGCCTTTACATTGTCCGGGTGATTTTTGAGAACGCCTTCCAGCCGGTCTATCGCCTTGTCATACTGACCGGAGGTGATGGCCAGGTTGGCCAGGGTAACCTGTGCGTCCAGATTTTCCGGGTTTTTCTCCACTACGGCACGCAGCTTACCTACCCCTACCATTGGTTCCCCACTTTGCATATAAGCAAGCGCTTGGGAAATCCGGAGCGAGTCGTTATCAGGATTCAATTCAATGGATTTATCGTAGAGGGCAATAGCCTGCTGCGCTTCCCATTTGGCAAGGTCCTGGTTATCGACTTGCTGTAGGTCTGTCAAAAATAAATTGGCTGCAAAGGTGAGGCTTTTTTCGGAATTTTCCAATTTGGCCGCTTCGCCGAGGTAATAGGCGGCCAGCGGCGGCTGGTGTAGGCTATCCCAGGCCGACGCAAGTTCGTGGAATACATTTGCCTGCTGGGCTTTTACATCGCCCCGCACCACTTTGTTTTCCAGTGATGTAATCTTAATCAGGCTGGAGGCCGGTACGTTTTGCTTGGCCTGCGCCAGCAAATCTTTGAAATCAATAGCAACACCGGGCTGCCCGCCACCCATCATAGGGGCTGCGGCAGCAGTAGTAGCAGTACGCTTGTCTGGCTTGGGCACAGTACGTCCAAATGCAAACAACAACACAACGGCAACAATGCCGACACCGGTAAGGAGAACTTGAGATTTTCGCACACCTAAATTATTAGGCTGCAAAATTACTAACTTTTAAGCTTCTTTACTTCGGCTACGAATTCTTTTGAAGGCTTGAACGCGGGGATGAAGTGCTCCGGGATCTCAACAGCCACATTTTTCTTAATGTTACGGCCTATCTTAGCCGCACGCTTCTTGGTAATAAAACTACCAAAACCGCGAATGTAAATGTGTTCGCCATTAGCCAAAGCCTCTTTCACTTCCTTGAACATAGCTTCAAGTGTTACCAACACATCAACTTTAGGTATGCCTGTTTTCTCAGCAATGTTGTTAATTAAGTCAGCTTTTCTCATATTGAAGCGGAGGATTACTTTGTTCGTAAAGTTATTTAAAAAAATTCTAATTGCTAACTTTCACCCAAATATATTTTATCTTTTTTCCTCATAACTGAATCATTGATAATTAACGTTCCTTTGCCATGCGGGAATAAAATAAAATCGCAGGAAATGCACTACAGTATTGAATTTCAACATACATAACCACTTATGAAACGGGCTGGAAAAGCTTTTTTTACCGAAAATCTGCTGATTTGGAACAGTGAAATTAATACCAGAAATATGCCCTGGAAGGGGGAGAAAGACCCTTACCGCATCTGGCTGTCCGAAATCATCCTTCAACAAACCCGCGTAGAACAGGGATGGCCCTATTACGAGCGCTTTATAAAGGCTTATCCCACGGTGAACCACTTGGCCCGCGCCAGCGATGATGAGGTGTTCCGCCACTGGCAAGGCCTGGGTTATTATAACCGCTGCCGTAATATGTTGGCAGCCGCCAGAACCATATCAAAGGATTACCAGGGTCAATTTCCCCATACCTATGAAAGTATACTGGCCCTTAAAGGGGTAGGCGCCTACACCGCTGCTGCTATTGCCAGCTTTGCTTATGGCTTGCCACACGCCGTGGTAGATGGTAATGTGTACCGTGTGCTGGCCCGCTATTTCGGCATACAAACGCCTACCGATACTACGGAAGGTAAAAAGGAATTTACCCTGCTGGCTGGAGAACTATTGGACAAAACACAGAGCGCCGCTTACAATCAGGCCATTATGGACTTTGGCGCGGTAGTGTGTAAGCCGCAACAGCCTGCCTGCTCCTCCTGTCCTCTCAGCACACAATGCCTGGCCTATCAAACCGGCCGCGTGGAGCAACTGCCATTGAAAACCAAAAAAATTATGATCCGGCAACGGTTCTTTTATTATATTATATTAATATACAACAAACAGGTATATATTCGCAAGCGAAAAGAAAAAGATATCTGGCAAAATCTTCATGAATTTATCTTGCTGGAGCAACCTTGCCCGGTTACACAGGCGGAGCTGCTGGCTTCCGAAGGATATAGGGCAGCACTACCCGGGGTAAGCTTTAAGGTGGAAGGCCTGTCGGCCCCGTATAAGCAACAGCTCACCCACCAAACCATCATTGCCCAGTTCCTGACCTTGCGGGGCAAAGGCAGGGCACCGGCGCTGGAAGGCTACCAACTGGTGCCGCAATCGATGCTGAACGATTATGCCTTTCCAAAAACAATCACGAGTTATCTTGAAAAAAGTGCACTGGGGCTTACGCTTTTTTAGGGAGTTGGCACACTTTTATCCTGACTTATATTAAACGTGGAGTTGGCCTTACCTACATGTTCCAACGCTTTTACCCAGGGATAGATGAGGCTTTGAGTTGCTTTACCTACGCATTCCATCACGTTTACCCAGGTTATGACTGGATGTTGTATGCCTTCTTAGTGAAGGGAGGATGCAGGCACACAGGGGTAAAAGGTCCGTTTTGCACCAATTCAGGTACCATCAAACAAACAATATCGCGGCATTCTCTTAAATCTGCTTGTTTCTTAAACAAAAATGCGAAATTGGAACTTATTCCACGTGCTCATTTCCGCCTGCACTACCGGCTATATCAGAAAGAGGAACACTTCCCGGTTACCGTAAAAGTGATGGTGCGAAAATGGCTAAAGATAATGGCATTCAATACGTGTCGTTTTTTGTTTAAAATCGGCCTGAACTTTGCATTTGCAGCCGCAGGAACGTGAAAAAAAAACGCTGGATCAAAAAAAACATTAACTTTAGAAAGGTGGTTTTATGAACGAAGAATTCATTATCAATAGCAAAAACCTACAATCATGAGAGGCGTCAATAAAGTAATGTTGATAGGCAATTTAGGACGGGACCCGGATGTGCAATTTTTAGAAGGTAACATCGCAGTAGCTAAGTTTTCCCTGGCTACCACCGAAACATTTAAAGACAGGGCAGGCAAGCTAATCTCCCAAACTGAATGGCATACAGTAGTACTATGGCGCGGGCTGGCCGAATTGGCCCAAAAATACCTGCACAAAGGCAGCCTCGTATACATTGAAGGACGCCTGCGTACCCGTAGCTGGGAAGACAAGGAAGGGAACAAGAAGTTTGCCACCGAAGTGGTGGGTGATAACCTTGTAATGCTGGACAAACGGCTGGACCTGAACAGTTCCGAACATGGCATCAGCAGCCACCAGGGCGGATCCGGCACCAGTAATAACGGCGAAACGTTCCCCAACATGGAACTGCCCCCCTCCATGAACGAACCTGCAGGCGACTTACCATTTTAATTACTCATTTTCTTAACTTTACATATCATAATATAGGTGCGCCCCTCTGTTTGGCCAACTTATATACCTATCTTTACTTCATATGGGAAAGCGATTCAATCACGCGGCTGAATTACTTTCCCTTATTTTTGAGTGGTTCTATTAAAGCACATTACTTTGGAAATCCAATCGGCAAGCATTTTATCCACCGGACATTTTTTATTACAGGCGCCACCCATTACGCCCAACGTAGTGGTTTACCTGCTCGTTATTTTCCTGGTACTCTTGCTGGCATTCATTGTATCCGGATCGGAAGTGGCTTTTTTATCACTAAATTATAAAGACCTGAACGTACTTAAAACCCGGCAAAACGTTTCTGGTAAACTGATCATCAAACTGCTGGAAAAGCCCAAATCCCTTTTAGCCAGCCTGCAAATTTCCAGCATCCTGCTCAGCATTGCCTTCATTTTTATTACCAATTATCTTTTCCAGCTACTCATTAAGTCTTCTACTACCGAGACTTTCCTGGAAATGATTTCCGTGCCCGTGCGGATTATAATCATCTGCGCCGTACTGCTGTTTTTCGGACAGGTATTGCCCCGCACTTGGGCCGCCCAGAATAACATTCGCTTTGCTACTTATTTTGCCTGGTTCATTAATATTATACACGCCACGCTGGAGCCGGTGAGCGATTTCTTCGTAGGCCTGAGTGGTAATATCGAAGACAAGCTTTTTCACCGCAACCTTGGCGCTGTAAACTACCAGGAGATAGACGATGCCATTGAGGCCAGTGTAGACGCCACCACCAGCCAGGAAGAGAAAAATATCCTGAAAGGCATCCTTAAGTTTGGCAACATTACCGTAAAACAAATTATGCGCGCCCGCCTGGATGTGAACGGGGTAGAGTACGACTCCTCCCTGTCTGAACTGATTAAGCGTGTAGCAGATTTGCAATTTAGCCGCCTGCCGGTATATAAGGGCAACCTCGATAACATTGTGGGCGTTATCCATACCAAAGACCTGCTGCCTTACCTGGATAAGCCAGATACTTTCGACTGGCACGAGGTGATGCGCCAACCTTTTTTTGTACACGGCCACAAATTAATTGAAGACCTGCTCGGCGAATTCCAGAGCCGCCGCATACATTTTGCCGTGGTGGTAGATGAATTTGGCGGTACCTCCGGGATTGTAACCCTGGAGGATATCATGGAAGAAGTGATAGGGGATATCAAGGATGAATTTGACGAAGATGAGTTCCACTACAACAAGGTGGATAACGATACCTATGTATTTGAGGGCAAGATCATGCTGAATGATGCCTGCCGGATCATGAACATTCGTCCGGACACTTTCGAGGCCGTGAAGGGCGAAAGCGATTCTATCGGTGGCCTGATCCTGGAACTGGCGGGAAAATTTCCCGAAGAAAATAGCGTCATTACCTATGGCGATTACGACTTTACCGTACTGGAAGTGGCCAAAATGCGCGTTCAGAAAGTGCAGGTGAGCTTGAAGCATGGCATTACCAAATCTGAATAAATTATCGTGAATACATTACTGCGTTTATTGGCCAGCAGCGCCCTGCTGCTGGTACTCCTTGCTGGTTGCGACCCGGTATTCACGCCTAAGCCAAGGGGGTATTTTAAAATGAAATTCCCGGAAAGAAAGTACCGCGTGTTCGATCAGCCGGGTTATCCTTATACTTTCGAGTATCCGGTATATGCCAACGTGGTAAAAGACTCTCTTTTCTTTGGCGAAAAGGCTGAAAACCCCTGGTGGATAAATCTGGAATTTCCTACACTCAATGGGAAGGTGTATATGAGCTATAAGGTAATCGGCGCCGGCGATAACAGCTATGAGAAGTTGGTGAACGACGCGTTTAAGCTTACTTATAAACATACCTACAAGGCATCTGCCATCGATGAAAAACCCATTCATACGCCCAATGATGTGTATGGCCTTTTCTATAATGTGTCTGGCGATGCTGCTTCCGCTAAGCAATTTTATGCCACCGACAGTGTGAAACATTTCCTGCGCGGTGCACTGTATTTCGATGCTACGCCCAATGCAGATTCCCTGGCACCCGTACACCAGTTTCTCCAGGAAGATATGTGGCACCTGGTGCAAACCCTGAAATGGAGATAGCGAGGGGGCTGTATTGCAAACACCCGCATTTCCTGTAACTTTGTGACAGCCTTCATGCCCGGCTTTTGCTATGATCATAATAGACGACAAATACATTAGTGACGAAATAGTAGAGGAGCAGTTCGTTTGCAATCTGAGCGCCTGCAAAGGAGCCTGCTGCGTGGCCGGCGACTGCGGCGCGCCGTTGAACAATGCCGAAACTAAAACACTTAAAAAGATTTATCCTGCCATTAAATCCTATCTCCGCCCCGAAGGTATCGCCGAGATAGAGAAAACGGGCTATCATACCATAGACGATGAGTATGGGTATGTAACGCCCATCGTGAATGGCGGTATCTGCGCTTATGCCACGGTAAATGAATACGGCATTACCGGCTGCGGCATCGAAAAGGCTTATAACGATGGTAAGGTGCATTTTAAGAAACCCATCTCCTGCCACCTCTACCCTATCCGCATCAAAAAATACGACAACTGGGAAGCCGTAAACTACGACCGCTGGGACGTATGCAAGGCCGCCTGTAAGAATGGCAAGGCCCTGAAAGTACCGGTGTACCGCTTCCTGCGCGACGCCATTGTGCGCCACTACGGCCAGCCGTTTTATGATGTATTGGATAAAATAGCCCAAAAGTCGTTCCCCCGCCAGGATCAGTAATTTTGTCCATTTATAATATCGTATCAGTTTTTGACAAGAAATACCGCGCCCGTGGCCGGATTTTTGTTTAAACTTGCAGCAGGATAATCATACGGCATGGCCCATGACGGCCTACTGCCTTTCAACGTTTATCTTCACTTCATTTACTACTAACTAACTGACCCGCATATGCACCCATCTGCTTCCACTTTCCTGAAGGCGAGTGAAGAAAAGGCGGCCGATTTGCAGCACCGGCAAACCATTAATTATAACATCGGGAAATACAACGCTGCCGTAGTAGGCGGCAAAAAACAGTTTTCTGATATCATGACCGCGCGCGAGCGGGCCAAGAATACCAAGTGGCGCGCCATTGAGCAACTCGACAAATACCTGGAAGATTTTGAATCTAACTTCATTAAACGCGGCGGGAAAGTGATCTGGGCGGAAACTGCCGAACAGGCCCTGGCCGAGATCCATGCTATTTGCAAGGCCAAAAACTGCAAGACCGTTGTCAAGAGCAAATCGATGGCCACAGAAGAAATTCACCTCAATGATTTTCTGGCCAAACATAATATTGAATCGGTAGAAACAGATCTGGGCGAGTATATCCAACAACTGGATGAAGAACCGCCCTACCACATTGTAACGCCGGCCATGCACAAAAGCAAGGAAGACGTTGCAAAATTATTTGCCGAAAAACTCGGTACCGACCCTACCCTTACGCCAGAACAGCTTACTCTGGTGGCCCGGGACACCCTGCGCGCCAAATATACCCAGGCGGAGATAGGCATTACCGGGGCCAATTTTATCATTGCAGACATTGGTGGCATTGCCATCACCGAAAATGAAGGCAATGCCCGCCTAACCACTTCCTTTCCCAAAACGCATATTGCGCTGGTGGGCCTTGAAAAAGTGCTACCCTCGATGAACGACCTGGCCCTTTTCTGGCCACTGCTAGCCACTTTCGGCACTGGGCAGCAAATCACTTCCTACAATACTATTATTACCGGCCCCCGCCAGGAAGGCGAAACCGATGGTCCTGATGAAATGTATGTGATAATCCTGGACAACGGGCGTACCAATATTTTGCAGGATGTGGAAGCCCGCGAGGCATTATACTGCATCCGCTGCGGCTCCTGCCTGAATGCCTGCCCTGTGTATAAAAATATTGGCGGACATAGTTATGCAACCACTTATAGCGGCCCCATTGGATCGGTGATTACGCCCTACCTGAAGGGGCTGGATAACTATATGCACCTGAGTTATGCATCGTCTCTTTGCGGCAACTGTACGGAGGTATGCCCTGTGCGCATTAACCTGCATGAGCTATTGCTGCACAACCGGCACAAGGCGGTGGAGGAACATTTCACCAGTGGCGGGGAAAAACTCGCCTGGTATGGTTGGAAGCAGGCCAGCCTGCACCGCAGCCTCATGAATGTGTCGGGTGGTAAAATGAAGAACTTCGTGATCAAGCGCCTCTTTGCAGGGGCCTGGGGGGCGGAACGCGCCCTGCCTATCTTTGCAGACAAATCGTTTAATCAACTCTGGAAGGAAAGAAGAAAATAAACAGCATATACGGCCTTGCTGGTGGCTGTAACTTACTTCCAGCTAGGATTATCCCATTGCAACACGAGCCTGCCGATTTTAAACCGGCAGGCCCGTGGGCTTTTTGGATCAATAGCTTTTTAGTATATTTATTACAACACAACGTTTCACCATATGACACTGTTAGCTATTTTGTTGCCCTGGTTATCCTTCATTTTAAGAGGTCGCATTTTAACCGGCATTTTATGCCTGCTCCTGCAAATCACCATCATCGGGTGGATACCGGCCGCTATCTGGGCGGTAGTATCGCTCAGTGAGGCCCGGGAAAACCGACGCAACCGGAAGCTTATCCAGGCTATTAAGAACAGTAACCGGTAAGGGCAATTATTTCTTAGGGCCAGGCATTTTCACGGCCAGTTTAACCTTTGCCGGGCGGTAGTCTGATGCTGGCTTCCAGGCCGGACCTTCTTTCAGTAACTCTATTACCTGCTGATCAACAAAATCGCTGACCCCACTCAGTACTTTAAAGTTCTCCAGTTTGCCGGTAGGCGTTACCGTAAAGATAATGCGCAGCCTTCCATTAGGGCTGCCTACTTGCTGAAGGTGATCGTCCAGGTAGCGGTGCAGGCTGTCGTACCCTGGTGCGGGGGCGGGGGCCTGATAGCCGGCGGGAGACTTAGCGTCTTTTCCGTAACCCACAACAATGGTTTCCGACAAGGCTTTATTGCTGGCTTTAAGCTGAAGCTTGTTTACCTGGTTAGATGCGAGCAACGTGGTGTCTATTTTATCGTACCCAATAAATTGCAATTCTATTTTCCGGGCGCTGTCGCCAGGGCCGGCAGGCAGGCTAAAAAATCCGGAGAGGTTGGTCTGCACTGCATTGGGCGACCCGTTAAAGCGCACCACCACCCCCGGCAGTGGCTGACCATTTTCATCCGCTACTATACCCTGGATGGTGGGCATACCGGATGAAATGTCTTCATTGAGCGACAAAATACTTCCTGCATCTGGCAAAACGGGCCGGGCATTCAAATTTTTCCGCTTGGTGGCATAGCCGGTTACCGTAATCGTATCTGCCGCCTGGTATCTACCTAATGTCCTAACTTTTTGCAGTGCTGCGGGCGGGGTTTTCGTGATGGCCAGGCCGGGGGTGGCGTTGTCTAGTGTGGCCACCACCGTAGCGGCGGGGGCAGGCGGTATCACTTCCTGGTCAGGTTTGTTTGTTTTATTGGCGCGGGCTTTTATCACCGGGGCTTGCAGTACCGGTGCGGGCTGAGGGGCAGGCATGGCTACTGCGGGCGCGGGCTGGGCATCTGCCAATGGCTGGGGCACACGGGTGTTGCTATCCAGGGCCAAGGGGCTGGTAGTAATAGGCTGCTGGGGCGGTGTCGTTATTTGTTGGGCAATGGGTGTTTTGGGTGCAGGACCATTATACAGCCATTCGTAGCCACCAGCGGCCAGCAACAACAATACTGCAGCAGCCACCGCCCATCGGTAATTAAAAGGCCGGATCTTTACCACGGGGGAGGCAGACCCTGGCGTGGCAGCAGGCATTGCTACGGGTGAAACGATATCCTCCTCCCTGTCCACCCTTTGTGCCAGGAGGCTTTCCAGGTGGGCCATCTGGGAGGTCTGGCCTTCAGGGTACTCCTCATACCCTTCCAGGGCCTCTGCCAGGAAGGGGTCGGACAAGGCCTGTTTTTCCAGGGCATGCATAGCCGCATCGTCCAGCTCACCGGCGAAGTAGCGACGGATCAGGTCCGCAGTTACCAGTGGGTTTATATTTGAACGTTCGTTATCCATGCTGATCCATACAGATTTTGAGGTTTCGCTTTCCGTTTTGTATATAACTTTTTACTTTATTCATTTCATATCCCGTAAGCTCTACCACTTCGCGGTAGCTTTTTTCCTGGAGGTAAAAAAGCTGTACGCTTTTCTTTTGTTCGGCGGGCAGGCGTTCCAGGCATTTTTCCATAGACTGCAAGTGGTCTTCCAACTGGTATTCGCTGTCATGATGTGCCGCTTCCCCCATTTCCATAAAACTCCCTTCTATCATGGGTACTTCCAGGCCCTGGCGGTTTTTCATGGCCCGCAACTTCATGAGGCAGTGGTTGCGGCTCAGCACGTGCAGCCAGCTTTTAAAATGCTGTATTTCGTGTTGCTTCACCTTACCGATCAGCTCTTCGAAAATCTGCATAACAGCATCCTGGGAGGAGGCTTCGTCCAGGTACTTCAGGCATACCCCATACACCAGCGTCATGTAGCGCTGGTACAGGGCAGACAGGTATTCCAGCTTCCCGGTTGTTTTATACTCCTGGATAAGCATGGCATCGTCTGCCGTGGTGAAAGTATGTTGCTGAATGAATTTCATGGGTGCCTGGCCGAAATATAGAGAAAATTTTGATGGTGGATGGGCGTTTTTATGGAATGGCTGGCAGCTCTTCCGGCTTGCCGGGTCTTCGCAGAAGTAGGTCTTGTTGAGGGAGTAACAACTGTGGCAGAGGTCTTGAAAGAACAGGCCGCCCTGATGGAGCGGCCTGCTATCTTAATTATTTTAATATATTAATGACGGAAGTGGCGCATGCCGGTAAGCACCATGGCCATACCGTGTTCCTTGCAGAAGGTAATAGAATCTGCATCGCGGATAGAGCCGCCGGGCTGGATCACGGCGGTAATGCCGGCATCGTGGGCAATGCTCACGCAATCATTAAAGGGGAAGAAGGCATCGGAAGCCATAACCGCGCCTTTCAGATCAAAACTGAACTGGCCGGCCTTTTCAATGGCATGGCGCAGGGCATCAATGCGGGAGGTTTGGCCACAGCCTTTGCCAATAAGTTGCTTATTTTTCACCAGTGCAATGGCATTAGATTTTAAGTGCTTGCACACCAGGTTGGCAAATGTAAGGTCGGCATGCTGCTCCGCAGTAGCGGGGGCTGCCCCTACTTCTTCCCACTTGTCAAAATTACCTTTGTCGCTGTCCTGTTCCAGTACGCCGTTCAGCACGTTCTTAAACATTTTGGCCGATTTGGCAGGCTGTTTTTGTTGCAGCAGAATGCGGTTCTTCTTTGCTTGCAGTACCTCCAGTGCATCGGCATCAAAACCGGGGGCAATGAGTATTTCAAAGAATATTTCGCTTACTGCGGAGGCGGTGGCTTTATCTACCTGGGCATTACATATCAGTACGCCGCCAAAGGCGCTTTCCTTGTCGCCAGCCAGGGCATTTTCCCAAGCATCCAGCAAAGTGGGGCGGGAGGCAATGCCGCATACGTTGGTATGTTTAATCACCACGAAGGTGGTTTCGGTAAATTCTGCGATAAGCTGACAAGCAGCGTCTACGTCTACCAGGTTGTTATAGGAAAGTTCCTTTCCGTGCAGTTTCGTAAATATTTCATCCAGTTTGCCATAAAAAACGGCTTGCTGGTGGGGATTTTCTCCGTAACGCATTACCTGGCCCTGTGGGGTAGACACCTGGAAGTAGGCTGGGGCCGGCTCATCTTTCAGGAAATAACCTGCTATGGCAGTATCGTAATGGGCGCATACTTCAAAAGCTTTCGCCGCAAAAACGCGCCGGTCCTGGAGACTGGTGGCACCGGCTTGTTCGGTGAGTACTTTTTCCAGGTCGGCGTATTGATCTTTGGAAGCCACGATCACTACATCTTTATAATTTTTACCAGCCGCACGGATCAGGGATACGCCGCCAATGTCTATCTTTTCGATAATGGTCTGCTCTTCCGTGGTGCTTTTCACGGTTTCTTCAAATGGATAGAGATCTACGATCACCAGGTCTATTTCCGGGATAGCATATTGTTTTAACTGCTCCAGGTCTTGCGGGTTATCGCGGCGGGCCAGTATGCCGCCAAACACTTTTGGGTGCAGGGTTTTTACCCGGCCACCCAGGATAGATGGATAGTCGGTGAGGCTTTCCACCGATACACAGGGTACGCCCAGGTTTTCAATAAATTGCTGAGTACCGCCGGTAGAGTAGATCGTAACGCCCTGCTCCCCTAATTTTTTCACAATGGCCTCCAGGTTATCTTTATAGAAAACAGAGATCAATGCTGATTTAATTTGCTTTTGCATGTATGGAAAAGATTAGAAATTTACAACGAAGGCCCCTTGCTCGGGAACCGAGAAGCAGCGCAAAGTTAGCGCCTCACAATCATTTTTCCATTGTTTGATTTTACCGGACGAACAAGAAGCGTCGAAAATAAATAGCTGCGTATCGAAGCTTTGCAACAACTGGCTGATATCCACATCTGGATTATGTGAAAGCAAAATGTAATCCGTCTTAAACTTTTTTATGGGCGATGCAGTGGGTAGCTTGTCCTGCACTATCACCAGGCGGTGGCTTGCAAAAGCCAGGCATTGCGCGCCGGGCAGTATGTACTGCCGCGCAATATACCGGGGCAACCGGGCGGGCAGCAGGTGTTGTTGCAGCAAAGCCGTATTGTTTAACACCTCAGGATCGCCGGCAAAGGTTACTTGCACGCCTTGTACTACATCTATCGCTGTATGGTGGTTTATATTGTACACCAGCAGGGTGCGCTGGCTACGGGCATGCAACACATTATATAAATGTAGCAGTGCCGCCGCTCCCACAAAACACAGGCTCCAGCGGAATGCTTGGCGGTAGGCCAGCAACAACCAGGCTGCCAGCGCCAGCAAGGCCATATAAAGTAACCCCATCTCCCACCCGCTGATGTACAATCCATTTGTAACTGCATACGGCTGGCGGCTGATAAAATTCACCCAGGTATTCATAGTAAATAACAAGCCATACAGGCATTGGCCTACTACCCGCGCCAGCGGCATTATCCAGCCCAGGGCCAGTAAAGCTATGCACCCATACATTGCTAGTTCCGACAAGGTAACGGCCAGCAGGTTTGCAATTAAAAACAGGTTGGGGAACTGATGAAAGTAATACAGGCTTACCGGCACGGTAAGAATTTGGGCAGCCAGGGTGGTGGTAATCATATTCCAGCAAAAACGAGCAGCACGCCCCTTCACCCGCCATAGGCCAGCCATAGGCCGCTGAAACAACATAAGGCTTAACACTGCGCCGTAAGACAACTGGAAACCCACGTCCAGCAAGAACCTTGGCTGATAACATAATAACACGAACGCCGACGCGGCGAGTAGATTATACCGGTTCGTATAGCGATGTATAGACAGCCGCTCCAGGGTAATGAAGGTATACATTACCGTGGCCCGCAACACGGAAGCGCTGCCCCCGGCCAGCAAGGCAAACCCCCATAACACCAGCAGGATGGTAACGGCTTTTATTGGTTTCGACAACCGTCTTTGGGGCAATGCCTGCCATAACCACAACAATGCCTCATATAGCAGCAGCAAGTGCATGCCGGAAATAGCAATGATATGCACCACGCCAGCCTGTGTGTAATCCTGCACTAATAATTTATCCAGGTCGTCCTTATAGCCAATGAGTAAAGCCTCTGCCAGTCCAGCCTCACGGGGTGAAGGGATGTAAGCCTGGAAGGTGTGTACGCAATATTGCCGGCAGCGGTCCAATATTTCCTGGTACCAGGGCAAATGTCCTCCCGGCAGCACCTGCGTGCGGGCAGGGGTAAGCCATACCTGGTGAAAAATATTTTGCCCGGCCAGGTAGCTTTCATAATCAAAGGCCCCTGGATTGCCACTGTTGCGAATGGGCTGCATTAGTGCTTCACTGAGGATGCGATCGCCGGAATGCAGGTTGATATTGGGTTTTAAGTAAATTAATAACTCACCCATGGCAGGCCGCAGGGCGCCATTGTGTACCATACCCAGTACACAAGCGGTGGTTTTATAGCCGTAAGGTTTTTGCTGAAGCGGCGCATCGATGGTGCATACGAACTGACAGGTGTCTGAAAGCTGGCGGCCATACCAGCGGTCATCATGGCGTACATCTTTTTGCCAGGCCACCCAGGAAGCACATTGCATCACCAGGGCAAACAGCAGCAGGCCCTGAACGGGCGATAAAAAATATTGCCGGGCTATAGGCAGGTATGTGAAAGCAAATAATGCAGCGCAAATAACCACCACAGCAACCCCACTGAACACAGGCGTTTCCGGCCAATACCACTGCCATATTAACCCTAGTATCCAGGGCAGCAGCAAGCGCACAAAGGGTGCCTTTTTAAAAAATGTAGCGACAAACAACTGCAAGAGATTAACAAAATTTGGTGTGGGGCTAATGTAAAGGGAGGGTGGTTACCAATGGTTATTATTTCGTTAACGCAAGTAAATTTTTTGCGTAAAAAAAAGCGGCGCCGTTTCCGGCACCGCGTAGATTATTTATTTGCTGAGATACATACTCTTCTCTTTATACAATTGGCGGAAGTAAGGATCTCGCAGGTCTTTAATGAAGCGGATGGCCTCTCCGGTAGATTTCATTTCAGGCCCCAGTTCTTTATTTACACCCGGGAACTTATTAAAGGAAAATACCGGTTCCTTAATGGCAAACCCCTTCAGCTTCTTTTCTATTTTAAAATCTTTCAGGGTATGCGTACCCATCATCACCTTGGTAGCTATATTCAGGTAAGGCACCTGGTAAGCCTTCGCAATGAAAGGCGTGGTGCGCGATGCGCGCGGGTTGGCTTCTATCACAGACACCTTGCCACTCTTAATGGCAAACTGGATGTTGATCAGGCCTTTGATATTTAACGCACGTGCAATCTTCTCTGCATAAACTTCCATGGTGGTTACTTCCATGGGACTTAGGTTAAAGGCCGGCAACACGGCATTACTGTCGCCGCTGTGGATACCCGCCGGTTCTATATGCTCCATAACGCCCATCACGTGAAAGTTTTCTCCATCGAAAATGGCGTCAATCTCGGCCTCCTGGCAGCGGTCCAGGAAGTGGTCTATCAGGATTTTGTTGCCAGGCAGGTGTTTAAGCAGGCTTAGAACGGAGTTTTCCAGTTCCTCTTCATTAATGACGATGCGCATGCGCTGGCCACCCAATACATAAGAGGGGCGCACCAGCACGGGGTAGCCCACTTCTTTGGCCACTTCAATGGCTTCGTCTGTCGTGTAGGCGGTACCGTAGTTCGGGTAAGGAATTTCCAGTGCTTTCAGCAGATCGGAAAAGCGGCCCCGGTCTTCGGCAATATCCATACTATCGAAAGAAGTACCGATTATCTTTACGCCTTTTTCTTCCAGGCGTTTGGCCAGCTTCAGGGCAGTTTGTCCACCTAACTGAACGATCACGCCTTCCGGCTTTTCCAGTTCAATGATCTCCCAAAGATTTTCCCAGAAAACCGGCTCGAAATATAGCTTATCTGCCATATCAAAATCGGTAGAAACCGTCTCGGGGTTACAGTTCATCATAATGGCCTCGAACCCTGCTTCCTGGATGGCCTGCAAGCCATGGGTGCAGCAGTAGTCGAATTCAATGCCCTGTCCAATCCTGTTGGGGCCAGAACCCAGTACGATAATCTTTTTGCGGTCGGAGCGGATGCTTTCGTTCTGGGTATCGAAGGTAGAATAGAAGTAAGGCGTTTTTGCCTGGAACTCAGCGCTACAAGTGTCTACCATTTTATACGTGCGGGAAATGCCGAGGGCGCTGCGTTTAGCGTATACCTCGTCTTCTTCGCAATTGCCGAAAATAAGGGATAGCTGAACATCGGAGAAGCCCATGTGTTTGGCTTCTTTCAGCAGTTCGTCCGGTACGGAAACCAGGTCGTATTCCTGCAATTGTTTTTCCAACAGCACGATGTCGTTGATCTGGTGGAGAAACCAGCGGTCTATGAAGGTTTGTTCGTAAATATGTTTTACAGACATGCCCTGCATCAGCGCATCTTTTATGCGGAATACACGGTCCCAGGTGGGGGTTTTCAGGCGCTCAAACAGTTGTTCGGTGCTCATGAGCGATTTACCGTAATAACCAAGTCCTACGGCGTCGTTTTCGAGGCTCTGGCAGGCTTTCTGCAAGGCTTCGGGGAAGGTGCGGCCTATGGCCATTACTTCGCCCACAGACTTCATTTGCAGGCCCAGGGTCTGGTCGGCACCTTTAAATTTATCGAAGTTCCAGCGGGGCATTTTTACGATTACGTAATCCAGCGCAGGTTCAAAATAAGCGGAGGTAGTTTGGGTGATCTGGTTTTTCAGTTCATCCAGTGTGTAGCCAATGGCCAGTTTGGCCGCGATCTTGGCAATGGGATAACCCGTGGCTTTGGAGGCCAGGGCAGAAGACCGGCTCACGCGAGGATTGATCTCGATAGCGATCAGTTCCTCGGTATCTGGGTTCAGGGCAAACTGCACGTTACAACCACCGGCAAAATTGCCCAGGTCTCGCATCATGCGGATGGCCTGGTTGCGCATATGTTGAAAGGCAGTGTCGCTCAGGGTCATGGCAGGGGCCACGGTGATGGAATCGCCGGTGTGTACACCCATGGGATCAAAGTTCTCCACGGTACAGATGATCACCACATTATCATTTTTATCGCGCAGCAGTTCCAGTTCAAATTCTTTCCATCCCAGCACGGCCTTTTCTACCAGCACTTCGTGGATGGGCGAGGCTTGCAGGCCACGGTTCAGGGCTTCGTCCAGGTCTTCTTTGCCATGTACAAAACCACCGCCTGTACCCCCCAGGGTAAAGGACGGGCGAATCACCAGCGGGAAGCCAATGGTCTGGGCAAATTCCTTGCCTTCGAGGAAGGAATTGGCCGTTTGCGCCTGCGCTACCGGGATACCCATCTGGATCATCCACTGACGAAACAGTTCTCGGTCTTCCGCTTTATTAATGGCTTTTATATCTACACCGATCAGTTGTACATTATATTTTCCCCATACGCCCAGTTCATCCGCTTCTTTACAGAGGTTCAGGGCAGTTTGTCCGCCCATAGTAGGCAGTACTGCATCTATCTGGTTTTCTTCCAGTATCTGTTCGATGCTTTCCACCGTGAGGGGCAACAGGTATACCCTGTCTGCCATCATGGGGTCGGTCATGATCGTGGCGGGGTTAGAATTGATCAGGATCACTTTAATCCCTTCTTCGCGCAGGGAGCGGGCCGCCTGGGATCCGGAATAGTCAAATTCACAAGCCTGGCCAATGATAATAGGTCCAGAACCAATGATTAGCACAGATTTGATAGATGAGTCTTTAGGCATTTTTAATATTAGTATTGAAAATGAAAACCTGCGATCTTCTGCGCCCGGAAGGGAAACAAAAAAATCGTGCAAAACTACGGGATATAAACCGGATAGCCGCATGAATTTTGCCTGCCCAATCATATAAAATTTTTATTTATACAATTGAAAGTTGATAGCCATGCTACTGCCTGGGTTATTCTGGGGAACAGGCAGGAAGGATGATAGCCCCCAATGATTCCCCATTATCTACTTCCATTAAAAAAGCCGGCAATAGAAATTGCCGGCTATATCATTTACTGAAACCTAAAAAATCTTTATGTTTTCACCCTGGAGGCTAGTACGGTAATACAGCCCCCCAGCAGGGCTATAATAAAAAACGAAACTTGCAAACCATGCCACTGCGCCACAAATCCTATGAGTGGGGGGCCTATCAAAAAACCGGCGTTGCCAATGGTAGATACCGTAGCCAAAGCCAGGCCGGTGGAAAGGTGGGTAGCGCGTCCTGCGGCACTATTTACCAGTGGCACAATGATGGATACACCTGCCCCTACCAGCAAAAAACCGATGGTAGCCGTAACCAGGTAAGGCAGGCAGATGGCCAGCATAAAACCGCCGGCAGTTAGCACGCCGCAGGCTTGTAAAATATGTTTTCGGCCAAATTTTGCGGTAAAAACGTCGGCAATCAGCCGGGCACCTGCGCTGGTGCCTTTAAAGGCCACGTATCCCACACCTACCAGCGATGGCGGTACTATCACTACTTTCTTAAAGTATACACCACTCCAATCATCCATCGTACCTTCACAAATGGCAGCGCAGAAAGCCACTAGTCCCAGCATGAGTAATACTTGACCCGGCCACGCAAAACGAGGGCGGGAACGGTCGGTATTAATATCCTGCTGAAGTACATAACGGCTCACCAATAGTAAAGTCAGTATATCCATGACCGTTATACAGGCAAAATGCCGGTAGGGTGCCCATTGCAGGTTAGTCATGCCCCATCCAATGGCTGCACCGGCAAAACCTGCCAGGCTCCAGTAACCATGAAAAGAGGCCATCACCGGCCGCCCATACCGGGCTTCCACGGCCACCGCCTGCGTGTTCATGGCAATGTTGGTGATATTACTGGCAAAGCCAAAAAAGATTAATCCCAGCACTAGCTGCCAGGGCGTTTGCGTAAGACCCAGCAAGGTGAGAATGCAGGCATAAGCCGCCGCACCGCTGATTACACACACCTTGCTTCCATATTGGGCTACCAACCACCCGGCAATGGGAATAGATACCATTAGCCCGATAGGCAAAGCGAATAACACACTGCCAAGGCCTGCATCGTTAAGCCCTAATGATTGTTGCAGGGCGGGTATGCGAGAGGTCCAACTGGCAAAACAAAGCCCTTGTAAAAAGAACAATGCGCTCACTGCTATCCGAGCTGCCCGGGCGGGAGTCCATGAACTACTTCCGATCAAAATTTTTCGACTTTTTCATTACGCCCACTTGCAGATCATGGAATCGTAATGTGCTTATATAACTTCTATGCCCAGGTCCTTATATGGACGGGTGAGCGGTATGTCCGGTTCGTCGGTAATAATCATATTCAGTGCACTGATGTCGCACACCTTAAATGTTTCTGCCGTACCCATTTTATCGGCGGTAGAAAGGGCGATCACTTTATTGGAGGCATTGACCATACTGGCTTTCACCTCTGCTTCTTCCATATCGGTACCCGTTACTCCCGCCTGCGGATGCAGACTGCAGATACCCAGGAAACAAATTTCTGCGCGCATGCGCTGGAACTGGCGAATGGTGTCCAAACCACCTGTTACCTGGGAATTTTTGATCACACGGCCTCCGGTGAGGATCACCTCCACAGCCGGATGATCTACCAGTTGCAAAGCAATGGGAATATTATTGGTAATGACCCGCAGGTGTAAGTTGGGTGGAAACATCTTCACCAGCATAAGCGTAGACGTTCCTCCATCCAGGATCACCGTTTGCCCGTTGTGCAGGAAAGATAAGGCCTTCTGTGCCATGGTCCGTTTATCTTCCTCATGATGCCCGATACGGTCTTTAAAAGAATAAGGATTGGGGGAATGGGGAATAGCGCCACCCCTTACTTTAATAAGAAGGCCACTTTTTTCCAATACTTCCAGGTCACGGCGCACCGTATCTTCAGAAACATGCAAATCGTTGCTTAGTTCGGCATGCAGAACCTTGTGGTCGGTCTGCAATTTCTTTAAAATATAGTCTAACCGTTCTTCTTTCAGCATTTTGCGGTATTTGTCACAAATATATTGCAAAAAATTGCAAGAAAAAGTTGGAGAATGCAAAAACTTGCATATATTTGCAATATAAAATAACAACATCGCAATTCATTGCACCGTTGCTTTTTCATAACGTGGAATTATAAATGGAGAAGATGCTGGCATTCTTACCGGCATGAACGCAACTCCGATCAGCTATAGTTGCGAGAACAAAATTTAACTGTTGTTTAAAAACGGCGCTTCCTTAAAGGATGCGCCGTTTTTTTGTGCAGTAGATGCTGGCTATCAAGCATTTACAATGAAAATGGCCTATAAGATTTTAAGTATTGGGCCTACCAGGAAAAGGCTTCTCCTATAACATCTTCCTGCTTTTGCCTTATTACTTAAAGATTACTACATAAATCACTGCATCTATTCCCATCCATTACATGGCCTGGCCGGGGGTATCCCGTATAAAAATAACTTTACTATTATTGCAACATTCTGCAATATTGCATACAACCCTTCGGTAGTTTGCGATATTTTGCAACATTCCTGAACGGTGCCCTTAAATATTGCAACTTAGTGCTATAACCCTACCAGGTGTCTTTTCCATCCACCCCGGTCAAGGAGCGCCATGTGGGCCGCTATCTACGGTTTTTCCGGTGAGCCTGGCTACTTCCTGTTGCAATAGGCGTACTTGCTCTTTATAATCTGCTACCTCCTTTAATAGCCAGTTATGCTCCTCCAGCAAGCGGTAATATCTTTCCCTCATCTGATGTTCCCGGGGCGGTGGAGCATCCTCCACCAGCATGGGGTTCAGGAAATATTCCCTTGAAATATTGAGGCCCTTTAACACCGCATCCAGCTCCGTTTCTGAAAAAACAGGTTTTTGATCCAGCGCGGCTGCTTCTTTCCGCGTCATCTTCAACAGTGTGGCCAGCCGGGTTTTATTGATGCCCTTTTCTACGATAAGCGTACGGAATCGACGGCCGTAATGCAGCGTCCCCTCCTGATATTGTACGCCACTCCACTCCATGAAGTCTTGCACCGTAATTCCTATCAACTGGCAAAATCGTTCCAGCGTGGCCCGTTTGATCTCTTTTTTCCGCAGATAATAATGCGCTATCTGGTTAGTAAAGCCCGCCATTGCTGCAAAGTCTACAATCTTTATGCGCTTGTCGTTCAGAATATATTTGAGTTGTTTTCCCATGTCCGGCAACGAGTGGGGCATGTATCAATAATTTAAGTTAATATATGACAATTGTATTTACAATGTTACATAAATAATATTAAATTAGATACTGCTCTTCGCTTTAAACTATTTCAAAATTGAAAAGGTTATTTTCTAATCAAAATGAGTGTAAAATAATTAACGGATAATTGCTATTCTTGGTTGTTATGATATTCTATTGCTATCATTTGCAAAAGCAGGGTGCTTGAGCGACTGAATAAATCTATGAAACATCCTGCCGGCAAGGCTTATACGCCAGGAGTCGGAGCATTTTTAAATGAAGAAGTTTTAGCGCTAAAGGACTTAAAACTTGTTAAAAAAGAAGTAAAAACAGCTTTAAAAACTTGTTAAAAATAGTTGATAAAAAATATCACTATTTTGATATTAATCTTGTAAAATTATAAATATATTTGCTGACAACTTAACGCCTTGTATCCTATATCATTCATTCATTTATAAACAAGGTCCCTTAAATGCTAGAAAAGGAAATTAATCAATTGCAGGACATTCATCAGAAACTTGTGGCGCTGGCTACTATTTTCAGACAAAAAGTTTGCGAGGAATGCAAGTGGAGTACCCCAACCTTCTATCGTAAAATGCGGGAGAGCGACAAATTCAGTAATGCAGAAAAAGAGAAAATTGTATCTATAATGATACAAGTAACAATGGACACCCAAAACTATTTTAAGAAGTATTATCCTTAAGTAGCATTACTACGGATATACATAATGCCAGCCGCCTGCCCTCCTCGCCAGCGTAGATTTAATACCCGCAACATTACCCTTCGTAAGTGATTTTGCTTACTTTTATTGCGTGTATACCGCTATTTCTAACGCAAAAAATTCCACTCGCTGTGTATCCGTATCAACTAAAAAGTTTCGAGGAGTATCAACAGGCTTACCACCAAAGCGTCATTGACCCGGAAGGCTTCTGGGCTAATATCGCAGAACATTTTTACTGGCGCAAAAAATGGGATAAAGTACTGGAATGGGATTTTAAATCGCCCAACATTAAGTGGTTTGCAGGCGGCAAGCTCAATATTACGGAGAATTGCCTGGACCGCCACCTGGGAACTTTAGGGAACCAACCTGCCATCATCTGGGAACCCAATGAACCAGATGAGCATCACCGCATTATTACTTACCGTGATCTTTATAATAAGGTCTGCCAGTTTGCAAATGTGCTCAAGAACAATGGCGTAAAAAAAGGTGACCGGGTTTGTATTTATATGGGCATGATCCCGGAACTGGCCATTGCCACGCTGGCCTGTGCCCGCATTGGCGCCATTCACTCGGTGGTTTTTGGCGGCTTCAGCGCGCAAAGTATTGCAGACCGTATCCAGGACGCCCAGTGTTCTCTGGTGATTACCTGCGACGGTGCCTTCCGTGGCGGCAAAGACATTCCCCTGAAATCTGTGATAGACGATGCACTGATAGGATGCCCCACGGTGAAACGCGTGATCGTATGTACCCGCACCCGCACACCTGTTAGCATGCTCAAGGGCCGCGATGTATGGTGGGAAGATGAGATTAAACAGGTGGAAACGATGGGTAATCCTGCCTGCCCGGCAGAGGAGATGGATGCAGAAGATATGCTCTTTATCTTATATACATCCGGCTCTACCGGCAAGCCCAAAGGAGTAGTGCATACCTGTGGCGGCTATATGGTATATGCCAATTATACTTTTGTCAATACCTTCCAATACCAGCCTGGCGAAGTTTATTTCTGTACAGCAGATATCGGCTGGATCACGGGACACAGTTACATCGCTTATGGTCCGCTAAGTGCTGGTGCTACTACGCTCATGTTTGAAGGGGTACCCACCTACCCCGATGCAGGCCGCCTCTGGGATATTGTAGACAAATACCGCGTAAACATTCTCTATACTGCGCCCACCGCTATTCGCAGCCTTATGGGCTATGGACTAGGCCCGGTAAATCATAAAGACCTGAGCTCCCTGCGCAAGCTGGGGAGCGTGGGCGAACCAATTAATGAAGAAGCATGGCACTGGTTCAAGGATAATATTGGTAAAGGACGTTGCCCCATTGTGGATACCTGGTGGCAAACCGAAACAGGTGGCATTATGATCACCCCCATTGCCGGCATTACACCAGAAAAACCCGGCTATGCCACCCTGCCCCTGCCTGGCGTACAGCCTATCTTAGTAGATGAAAATGGAAAGGAGGTAACAGGAAATAATGTAAGTGGCAACCTTTGTATTAAGTTCCCTTGGCCCGGCATGCTTCGCACCACCTTTGGCGATCACGAGCGCTTCCGCAAGACATATTTCTCTACTTACGAAGGCCTTTACTTTACCGGCGATGGCTGTATGCGTGACGAAGACGGCTATTACCGCATTACCGGGCGGGTAGACGATGTGCTGAATGTAAGCGGCCACCGTATTGGCACTGCCGAGGTAGAGAACGCGATCAACATGCATGCCGGCGTAGTGGAAAGTGCGGTGGTAGGATATCCACACGAGATTAAGGGACAAGGCATTTATGCCTTTGTGATTGCTGAACGTTTTACCCACGATGCAGAACTTACCAAAAAAGATATTTTGCAAACGGTGTCCCGCATTATAGGCCCCATTGCCAAACCCGATAAAATTCAGTTCGTAAGCGGCCTTCCTAAAACCCGCTCCGGCAAGATCATGCGGCGTATTCTGCGCAAGATTGCCGAAGGCGAATTTGATAACCTGGGCGATACCAGCACCCTGCTGGAACCCGCCGTAGTAGAAGAGATCAAGAAGGGCAAACTCTAAAGGACTTCACTAATAATGGAAGGGTGTGTTTATAGCGGACACACCCTTTTTTCATGCCACTTGTTGCGAAAATGAAGGCCCGGCATTATATTTAAAATATGAAATTCCTTCGGCGCAGCGGTTCTGTACTGCTTTTTCTTTTCTTCTTATTAAATGCTATTGGCGCTATGCACGCCTGGAAGTTCACGCACTTCTACGAAGATCCCCACCACCGCAATAAAAAGCCGGAACAAATGAGTACTGGTGAAAAGATAAATATGATCTTCACCGGCATAAAAATTTCTAAGTCGATGGAGGAAGATACACCCTCCCTGGCCCACGAAAATATTATACTCCATACCCGCGACGGTGTAAGGCTGGAAGGCTGGTACATACCGGCAGATACGATCGCCAAGGCCCATGGCACCATCATTGTCCTACATGGTTATGGCAGCAGCAAAAGCGATAAACTGCCGGAGGCTTATTTTTTTCATCAGCAGGGCTACAACACCCTGCTCATTGATTTCCGCGCGCACGGCAATAGCAGCGGCCTTACCTGTTCTATCGGATATAAGGAAACGGAAGACCTGCTTTCTGCCTGGCGTTTTGTAGAAAGTAAGGGGGAAAAACATATACTGTTATGGGGCATGAGCATGGGCGCGGCCACCATCCTGAAAGCGGTGCCTGCATACCACCTGCATCCCGAAAAGATAATGCTGGAAGCTCCTTTTGCCTCCCTGGTAGATGCCGTGAAAAGCCGTATGCGCTCCGTGCATTTGCCGGGCACGCCCTTCGCACAGTTGCTTACTTTCTGGGGCGGCATAGAACAAGGTTTTTGGGGATTTGGATATGAACCTTACCGCTATGCGGAAGACATTACCTGCCCCACCCTGCTCTGCTGGGGCAAACTTGACACGCGGGTGATGGAAACAGAAACGCAGGAAATTTATGAACACCTGCGCGCGAAAAACAAACAACTGACTGTGTTTGCCGAATCGGGTCACCAATCGTTTTGCCTACATGAGCCGGAAAAATGGGAGGAAACGATGCAGGCCTTTTTGCGGCGATAGCCGAATTATTAAAATGCACGCTGCGAAGATGCTGCGGCATTCACTACCGCCGGATCACCACCGGCGTGCCAACTTTTAAAACGTTGTATAATTCTGCAATATCTGCCGATTTCAGGCTAATGCAGCCCAGCGTCCAGTTAATTCGCTGCTCCACATACTGGTCGTTGATGCCAGCAGCTTCTTCTACCCCATGAATACCTACCCCATCGCCAATGGTCGCGTTAGCCGGGATCACGCCCCGGGACTGGCGATCGTGGAAGCGTGTCCAGGAAGTTTCGTTGGGATAATCCAGCAACATGAAGCGGCTCCAGCGTGCATCCATCCTTTTGTTGCTGATATGAAACACGCCTTCCGGTGTACGGCGGTCGCCTTGCATTTGCTTATCGGTAAGGTCGCTATTGCCAAAGGTTACTTTATAGATCTTACGCAGCGTTACATCCTCGTACACGTACAGCCGGTAGTCCGTTTTGTCGATCAGCAGGAATACCTTGTCGGCATCCATACTACCTGGCAACAAGCGTACCCGGTACAGGTCTCCTCCAATGGTTGCCTCGATATTTTCCGGTGCGTTCATCACCAGATAATTTAATCCGCTGGTGGCAGTGTTAGTGAGCAGGCAGGGATTGGCCCAGGAAGGGGCAGTAAGGTGGCCCGATGGGATATTATTGGCTGAAGTATAAATGTTGAAGCTCAATAATGGCAACAGGAAGATGGTTGCTAACCAACCGCAATGGCGCATCATAGTAGTAATCGGTTTATAGGATTATTCCTTTCTTAAACGTTAATGAGGGATGCATATTGTGTTATAAAAAAGTGTAAAGCCAGGACGAATCATGTTCCGCCTGGCTTTACACAGTAAAATATTTAAACAAATGGTCTAGTAACCAAACAGTTCTTCCAGCGTTAGCACCTTCACCGCTCCATATTTTTTCAGTGCGTCCATGCTCACTTTTTTATCGCTCGCCAGGATGCAGTAGGTATATGGCTGGTGGGCCAGTTGTGTGTCGTGCAGTTGTTGCAAATCCTGCATGGTAATACTGGCTATCTGGCCATACACTTTTTTGCGCAGATCAGTATGCAGCCCTAGTTTTTCCGCACTCAGGTAGCTGAAAATAATGCCATCTTCGGTGATGCGTTCTGTTTCGATATCCTGCCGGATGGCGTTTTTAGACATTTCCAGGTTTTTAGTAACCAGGGGCATAGAATCCAGCAGTTCATTCATCCCATGAATAGCATCATCCATTTTATCGGCCTGGCTACCTACATAAGCCACTTCTGTATAACGGTCATCCTTTTTATCGGGCGATGCGTACTGCGCGTAGGTAGAATAGGCCAGGGCCTTAGATTCCCGGATGGTCTGAAAAACAATAGACTCCATACCGGCGCCAAAGTAATTGTTGAACAAAAGCAGCTTGGCCGTTTCATCCGGATTGTAAGTGGTGGTATTGCGTATCCAGTTTACCTCAGCCTGCACCATGTCGTAATTAGCAAACAATACCTGTTGTTGGGTCTGAGAGGTCTTGTCAAATTTTACCGCAGGTAAAACAGGCGTGAAGGTGGCAGGCATTTTATGCAGCCTGGCCACATCTGCCGTCACGGCATCCAGTTTCCGTGGCCCATAGTAGATCACCATGTGCTGGTAGGTGGGCAGTTTGTGCAATATATCCACGAGTTCATGCGCGGTGGTGTTATTGATATCTGCTGTGCTCAACTGGTAGTTAAACGGATTCTTTGCTCCATATATCCCATATTGTAACAGGGCGCTGGTAATGGCTTTTTTATTGAGTTTGGCGTCTGCGCGGGACTTGGCTATTCGGCCTTTTAGGGCCGCCAGGGCTTGTTCATTCACCTTACAGTTGGTCATCAGCTCATCAAACAAGGACACTGCCTTGTCGAAATTTTCCTGCAGGCCGGTAATGCCAATCGTTACATTTTCTGTACCAGCCGTTATATTAAAAGAGCAGGCAATGTTATAAAACTGTTTGCTGATTTCCTCTGAAGAATATTTGTCTGTGCCGAGATACTGCAGGTAGGATGCTGCCAGGGAAAGTTTACGATCGCTCCAGGTACCCATGTTGAAACGGTAATATAGCCGAAACAGGCCATTGTCTTTGTTTTGCACATATAGTACCTGGGCAGGACCTACTTTACTTTTCTGGATATCCTTGTCAAAGTTCAGCCACAGCGGCTGTACCGGGGTAGCCGGAATGGCAGCAATTTTATCGAGGAAGGGCGAGTGATCGTCGCGGTTCACCGATACTGGCGTGATGGTGGGTTTTTCCACTTTTACGATGTTTTTGTCTTCTCCTTTACGTTTGTACACCAGTACATAGTTATTGCCAAAATATTTGTTGGCATAGTCTACCACAGCCTGTTTGGTTACTTTGGACATATCGTCTACGAAGGCTACATCATCTGCATACAGATCTCCTTTGGATTTAATAAAATCATCCATCAGGTCGTACGCGCGGTTGCCGTTGCTTTGCAGGCCCTGTATTTCAGATAATTTAAAGTTATTGACGATTGCTTTCAGCAGGGTTTCATCAAACTGGCCGTTTTTCAGCAGGTCCAGTTGGCCCAGGAGCAGGTCTTTCACTTCTTCCAGCGACTGGCCGTTTTTGGCTTTACCGCTCAGTACCATCACGCCATAATCTTTAAAGGTGCCTGAACCAGCGTTGGCGCTCAGCACTTTCTGCTGGCGGTTCAAGTTCAAGTCTATCAGGCCGGCCTTCCCGTTGGCCAGGATCTGACTCATAACGGTGGCTAGAACATTGTCTTTGTGTTCGCGGATGCCGCCCAGGCGGAAACCTATGGTCACACTTTCTGCATCGGGTCCTACCACTTCCTTTACAATGGGGGCCGTAATGGGGGCTTCTGCCGGCGCTGTATATTCCGGGAAAGGTTTGGACTGCTGGTAGGAAAAATCCTGATCAATGGTTTTAATAACATAGTCAGGATTAAAATCGCCCGCCATTACGATGGCCATATTGTTTGGCACATAGTAAGTATTATAAAACTGGCGGATAGCCTTAATATTGGGATTCTTAAGGTGTTCCACGGTACCGATGGTAGTTTGCTGCCCATAGTTGTGGGTGGGGAACAGGCCGCCCATCAGGGCTTCATGCAGTTTGTTCTGGTCGTTATCCAGGCCACGGTTTTTTTCTTCATACACGGCTTCCAGCTCGGTATGGAAGAGGCGGAATACCGGGTTGCGGAAGCGCTCTGCCTGCACAGCCAGGTATTTGTCGATGGCGTTAGAGGGAATGTCTTCTTCGTATACGGTTTCTTCTACCGAGGTGTGGGCGTTGGTACCTTGTGCGCCCATGTTAGACATCATTTTATCGTATTCATTGGCAATGGCATATTTTGCTGCAATGCCAGACACGCTATCTATCTCGTGATACACGGCTTTACGAGCCAGCAAATCGGTAGTGACGTTATATTTATCATACAGGTTGTCTACCTGATCTATGTACAACTTTTCCTTGGCCCAGTCCAGCGATCCATACTGGTCGGTACCTTTAAAGAGCAGGTGTTCCAGGTAATGGGCCAGGCCGGTGTGATCTTTTGGATCGTTATTGCTACCCGCGCGCACGCCGATAAGGGTTTGGATACGCGGTTCCTTTTTATTAACAGAAAGGATAACGGTAAGGCCATTTTTCAACGTATAAAACCGGGCCTGTTGAGGATCGTTGGTAACATAACGATAAGTATAGCCACCGGAAGCGGCTTCCTTCCATTCGTGCGAGGCGGGCTTTACCTGCGCAGAGGAGAATTGTACAGAGGCTGCCAGTGAGCAGGCTAACCACGCTTTCAGTAAATTCATGACAATTTGGTTGGTTATTTTTGGAATTAGCAGCCAAATATAAATGATGCCTATCCAACAAAATGTTAAAACAAGCTGAGTTGCTTTGGAAAAGAATAAGCGGCTGGGCACAATTATGCTTTGGGGGGAACTTATTTCATCAAGATGTTTACGGTATTCTTTTTTATTTGGTAGGTAAACCCTTGCTCTGGACCAAGCTTGTCCAGGATTTGCGGCAGGGACTCATTATCCCAGGTACCGGTTATAGTTTTGGAAAGTGGAATATTTCCTTCCCAGTTAATATCGGTATTATACCAGTCTGCCAGCACGCGGAGAGCTGCCGGCAAGGCTTCTTTTTCGAAAGTAAGTTTGCCGCTGCGCCACATCAGCAGGGCTGTGGTATCGCAGGTTTCAGGCTCTATAAGGTCTATACTGGAATTGCCCATCACCATTTCTCCGCCATGCACCCACTCGGGCTGATTATCCATGTGTGAAACATAAGCCTTTTGTACTTTGGCTTCCCCGCTGAGCAACTGTACACTGGCACCTTTTTGTTCCACTTTTACTTTGAAAACGGCGTTGCGTACCGTGGTGGTGAGTACGTCGGTCACTACGCGAAAGGGGGTATCGGGGTAGGTATGGATCACGAAAAAGGCGTCACCATCCAGCACTACCTCCCGGTGGTGAACCGTAAAGTTACTAGGAATATAAAGCGTGGTAGCTCCGTTAAGGATCACTTCGGAACTGTCGGGCAGGGTAATGCTTTTGCGTTGGCCCGGAGCGCCCTGGTATTGTGTATAAGTAAGGTGGGTATTAAGATTGGCAGGCCGTTGCGGATGGTTGCAGGCAATGCCCGTGATCCACGGGAGAAGGATAAGGATGATTGCTAATAATCTGCTGTATTGCTGCTTTGCCTTCATGAAGAATAAAAGTAGTGGATTTCGGGCAATAAGCATAATCACCTATAGCGGAAGAAGCTGTTTTACTACTACAAAGCAGCGCAGTTTTTTATTGCAATGCTGGCAGCCATAGCGTACGAAAGCCATTAAACAGCAGACGGCTATGCAAAGAATCCTGGCTGGCTACCCGCAGGTGACTGTGGTGCAACGTTGGTAGGCGAAACAAATAATTATTGGCCTTTATGGTAATTACCTCCTGGTTCACTACATATTCCTGCTCAGCAGGGGGCATGCTGGCTATAAAAGCTTCCGGCTGGTTAGCCCGGAGGCCAAAGTAAATATGCTTTTGGGCATGGGCCCAGACAATAAGGCCAGCGCAAAGGAACAATGATAACAAGGATCTCATACGTGCAGATATTTTATACCCTGGAGGTCTATACATCGGCCTAAAACCCATTGAAGCGGATTCCTACAGAAAACGGATATTGTAATAAACCGTAGTCATGTAGGGCCGTTAATGCAAAGTTGCCATACAGCTTCAGCGGGCCATAGCCCAATTCACTGGTAACAGACAGTCTCCATTTATTAAGATTAAAATCGTCGTCTACCTTAACTTTCCCTCTTTCCGGGCTAATTTGTTTGGTTCTGGCTTTTACCAGGTAACCACCCATGATGCCACCGCTTATTTTAAAAGAACGGTTTGGCTTGTACGGATTGGCCGTATAGTTCAGCATGAGCGGGATAGACAGGTATTCCGCAAACATTTTATTCTTGCTGAAGGATACGCTATCGCGAAATACAGTGGTGGGGTATCCCGGTTTAAACGTGATATCCCGTGCAAAGCGATAATTGTTCATCTCTATACCCAGGGCATACTGTAGATTCAACTTGTGTTTTACAAGGTTGAGCCGTTGCATGAATAACCAGATATTTACATTTATAGATTTTCCGGTAATCAATTTAAATTCTGATGCAGTAAGCGGCGAACTTCCATAACGGGGGGCAAAATTATTGAGCCCCTGTGCGGAATAATCATACAGTTTGTTGGCTGAATAGTAGGGAGTAGCAGGGTAATAAGCCAGGTAGCTGGCCCCGCCGTAGTTGCTGCGGTCTGTATAGTTATTAAACCCCAAATCCACTACCAGCCAGCGGGTATGCAAATTCTTTTTAAGCTTGTTGTTGATATAAGATGTGTCATTATAAAACTTATAACTGGTTCTCCCATTATTATTTTTGGATTTAAGAATCACGAGTCCCTTTATCTGGATGGTATCCGTTGTTACCTGTGCCTTGACAGTGGCGGCAACATATAGTAGTACGACTAAAACTATCCATTTTATACAAGGGTAAGGGAACAGTCGCTTACTTATAATAACAACTTTACTCATTTATTGTTAGCTTTTTTCTTCGCAAAAAATCGTGCCACGTTGGTTACTTTATCCAGCAATTTATTATCCCCTGTCCCCACTACCGAGGCGATCAATTCGCCGTGGATAGCGGAAGGAGCCTGGATATGGTCTTTTGCGCTGGCAATTGCCAGCATTTCCGGTGTCTTATCTGCAGGCAAGTCCTGGCCGGAAGCGGCTAATACGGCAGGTGTATTGACGGCAGGCTCGGTTCCGGCACTTACATTTTTTGAAGTAGTGGAGGGAGTGATATTGGTCGTACTTGAACTGGCAGTTGCTGGGCTAGTGGCTTCCGCTATTTCATTATTATGATTAGTAATGGGTGCCGCAGCCATGCTAGCGTTAGCAGCAGTGGTAACAGGAGCGATCCTGGAACTTGTTGCCACCTTACTAGTGCTGGATGCATCGTTGCGGCTAGCCAAGGAATGGGTGCCGGCGTCTGTTACCTGGCTACTGCCAGCGGTGGTGACTGTTCCGGAAAGTATATTAGCCTTAGGCTTTGGGGGTACTGCCTGTGAGGAAGGCACGGTGGGTTTGGCAGCAGCTGGCACCTGTGCGGTGGCTATGGGCAGAGAAGCATTTCCATGGCCATTATTGACCGAAGGCCATACAAATACCAGTAATCCTGCCACCACAGCGGCAGCCCCGACGCTCCACCAGTATACCGGTAGTATGCGGCGGCGATGACGGTATAATTCAGACTTAGGTAGAAATACTTGGTCCATATCCGGTTGCAGGCGGGTCATTTGCAGTAAGTCCAGCGCTGCGCGGGCGGCCGGGGTAGCGGCTATATAGGCATCCACCACTTCTCGGTCGGCGGCAGAAAGCTCATTATCCATATAACTCATCAGGTAACTTTCCTGATTTTCCGCATGTAAAGCTGGCCTGCCGCGATATAGCAGGTCCTTATGCGGGAAGGTTACTTGAAGATCGGGGGTCATTACGGTACTTTCCCATACCTGCAGCTCTTGCTGCAGATGGGGGTGCTGCTCCAGGAAATGCCGCAACATAGCCTGTTCGGCGGCGTCGAGGTCGCCGTCGATGAAGCGCAGAAAGAATGCTTCGTAATTTGATATGTTAATACCTGCTGGCAAGATCTAGTATATGATGATAGTTTAAATAACGTTCTGAATTTTAACAAAATAGTCTTTCAGATGTAGGCGGGCCCGGTGCAGGTAAACCTTTACCTGGGATGGATTTAGCTCCATGATCATTCCAATTTCTTCGTAGCTGTATCCTTCATAATCTTTAAGGAGGATGAGGGAGCGTTGCACTTCGCTGAGACGGGCCAAGGCTTTTTCCATCACTTCGCGGGCATTATGCACATTGGTATCGGCTATGCTGGAATCTTCCTTGAAATTATCGACCAAAGTGATTCTTTTAACTTTACGTACATGATCGATCATATTATGATAGCCAACGGTGAACAGGTAAGACTTCCCCTTTTCAAAGGACACTTCCTGGCAGTGCTTCCATAATATCTCGAATGCGTTCTGTACCACATCCCGGGCGTCTTCGGTATGGCCCAGATTTTTGACAATAAACCGGAAGAGGTTATCGGCATACAGATCCACGCATTTATTGTACTCCTTTTCCGTCATCCGGTAACGCGGGGTTTTTTCAGTGCTAAGTTCCGACAAATGTTTAATAAACGAGACGCAGGTGCGACTTTCCCCCTTTCTATCACCGTTTCCATACTTTTTTGGAAGTTCCTGCATCCTTGCTGCATGCTTATGCTTACACACTGTAAAATTTTCCCTGCATGATAAAAGTGTGACGAAGTATAGACCCGTAATGTTACACCCGGGTCAAAATTCCCCTAAAAACAAGGGTCATTTCACCCGATGTGACCTTATGCCCTACTTTTATTGCACTAACTTTGCCCTTTCGGGAACAAAAAAGTATGCTACATGAACGATAAATTCATCCAACGCCTCCGCCAAGACCTTGCCGATATAGAAACTGCAGGTCTCTTCAAGCGAGAAAGAATCATCACTTCCGATCAAGGTGCAACCATCACTGTGAACGGCAATACCGTACTGAACTTCTGTGCCAATAATTACCTCGGCCTTAGCTCCCACCCTGCCGTAATTAAGGCAGCCAAAGAAGCCATCGACACCCATGGCTATGGTATGAGTAGCGTGCGCTTCATCTGCGGCACCCAGGATATTCACCGGGAACTGGAACAAAAGATCGCTACTTTCCTGGGTACAGAAGATACCATCCTGTATGCAGCGGCCTTTGATGCCAATGGTGGCGTATTTGAACCCCTGTTTGGCGAGCAGGACGCTATTATTTCAGACGCACTTAACCATGCCTCCATCATAGATGGGGTAAGGCTTTGCAAGGCCCAGCGCTTCCGTTATGAACACAATAATATGGATGACCTGGAAGCCCAGCTTAAAGCAGCAGCCGGCTGCCGCAGCCGTATTATTGTAACAGATGGCAGTTTTAGCATGGACGGGACCATTGCCCAGCTAGACAAGATCTGCGATCTGGCCGATCAATACGACGCCATTGTGATGAGTGACGAAAGCCACTCTTCCGGCTTCCTGGGCAAAACAGGCCGTGGCACCCATGAATATCGCGGGGTAATGGGCCGTATCGATATCATTACTGGCACATTGGGCAAAGCCCTGGGCGGTGCTTCCGGCGGCTTTACCTCCGGTCGCAAAGAAGTAATAGATTTACTACGCCAGCGCAGCCGCCCCTATTTATTCTCCAACTCTGTGGCCCCCAGCATAGTAGGTGCTTCTATTGCCGTACTGGACATGCTGAGCAGCACCACCTCGCTACGCGATAAGCTGGAATACAACACTACCTATTTCCGGGAGAAGATGACTGCCGCAGGATTCGATATCAAACCAGGCAATCACCCCATTGTACCTGTTATGCTCTACGATGCCCCGCTCAGCCAGCAGTTTGCCGACCAGTTGCTACAGGAGGGCATTTATGTAATTGGGTTCTTCTTTCCCGTGGTTCCGAAAGGGCAGGCCCGCATCCGCGTACAATTGAGCGCAGGGCATGAGCAGGAACACCTGGACAGGGCTATTGCTGCCTTTACCAAAGTGGGTAAAGCATTGGGCGTGCTAAAAGCTTAAGTTGATGGTTCTATAAACACACTTCTATACACAGTATTTCTCCAAAAAGAAATTTCCAGCGCCAGGTTCCTGGGCTGGAAATTGTCTTTTAGGGTATAGTGACATTACTGCCATGTTATAATTCCTCCCCTAGTTTCCTAAAAAAAATCCAGATCACAGGCTGCTTTCGCGCCCCACGATCTGGAAATCTGCTCTATACAATTAGGTTGGTCTAATAAAAGAAGCGCCTGCGGGCTAATGTTTCTTTGATTGTGGTGATGATAGCAATAAATCAGCGCAGGCACCCCTTCGTTAAAACACACACATAAGCTTCATTACTCTTTAACTGCCTGCACGGACGTACCTTCTTTAAGCTCATCACTGCCATTGATCACGATGACATCGCCATTGTTGAGGTTGCCGAATACCTCCACTTTCCCGTTAGATTCATTGCCTTTACGCACATTTACCCACACAGCTTTATTGTTTACTACCTTGATTACGAACACCTGCTCGGAGTTGGTGATTACTGCACTTTTAGGCACTACAAAAGTTTCATGGTTGCCGGGCAAGTCTATATGTACTTCGGCATACATGCCGGGCAATAATTTCTTGTTGCTGTTATTGATATCCATTTCCAGCATTTCCGCACGCAGCTTAGTATCCAGGCTACCGGCTACTCGGTTTACTTTCGCAGTAAAAGTATCGCCGGGCAATGAACGCACGGTGAAGTGAACCAGGCTGGCTTCCTGCAGGCTGCCGGTATAGCTTTCCGGTACCGCTATAGATAGACGCAGTTTTTGCTGTTCTTCCAGGCGCAGCAAAGGCTTGTCGGAACCTTTGCCTGCCGGGCCTACATAGGTGCCTGGATGCACGTTGCGCAGGGTGATAATGCCGCTAAAAGGCGCACGGATGGTGAGGTAGCTCAGCAACTCCTGCACTTCCCGCAGGGAGGAGCGGGCGCTTAGCAGCTCAGCGCTGTCTGCACTCATCTTGGAGAAGGCTATCTCCAGATCATTGGGCGATACCGTACCGGGCACCTTGCTGGTTTTGAGCATACGCTCGTAGGTAGAGTGGCTGGCCTGGTACACGGCCTCCTTATTGTGGAGGCGGGACTGGGCTTCCAGCAGTTGGGTATTCATTTCCGGCGCTTCCAGCGTAGCCAGCACCTGGCCGGTAGTTACTTGGGAACCCATATCCACATTCACTGTCTTTACATAACTGGTGAACTTGGCATACAGGTCGGCAAACTGGTAAGGTTTTATCTCACCAGGCAGTTCCAGCACGTTGTCGAGTTGGGTCTTTTCCAGTGACATTTCTTTTACCTGTACCGTATTGTCCGTTTTCTTTTCATCCTCAGCCTTCGTAGTGTGGCAGGAGGGCAGCAAGAGGCCTGCGGGCATAGCCAGGGCGGCCACCAGGGTGTATCTCAGGGATTTAATGTGTTGCATATGCATATCTTCCAAATAACTTAATGTGTGTAATCAGGTTTGGTTTAGTCGGCCAGCTTTTCAGCGCCCGGTACAAAGTATTGGCTTTCGGTATCTTCCGGATCCAAGGAAACAGATTTAACGGAGGCTTTCTGCTGGGCCCATGCAAAGATGAGCGGCAGTATGAAGAGTGAGGCAAAAGTACTGGCTATAAGTCCGCCAATTACTGCGCGACCCAGCGGCGCCGTTTGGTCGCCGGCTTCCCCCAGGCCCGAGGCCATGGGGATCATACCTGCCACCATGGCGATACTGGTCATGAGGATGGGGCGTAAACGGATGGAAGTACCTTCCAGCGCCGATTTCAGGGAATCCTGATTTTGCAGGCGCAGCTTTTCAGTACCGGTAATCAGTAGTACCGAGTTAGATACCGAAACGCCCACAGACATAATGATACCCATATAAGATTGTAGGTTTAGCGTAGATCCTGTTAGTAATAGCATGCCCAGCGCCCCCGCCAGTACGGCCGGGATGGTAGAGATAATAACGAAAGCCACCCGGAACGATTGGAAGTTGGCCGCCAGCAGCAGCAGGATCACGATGATCGCCACGAGTAGGCCGGTTTGCAAACTGTCCAAGGTTTCGTTGAGCAGTGTCATAAGGCCACGCCGGTTCACGGAAACACCGCGCGGAGGATCGCCCACCCGTTTAATGGCAGCTTCTACATCGGCACTGGCATGTCCAAGATCTTTCTTATAAATATTGGCGCCGATAGAAATTATACGCACGGCACCAATACGATCATATTGGCCAACCACCGTATCTGGCTGCAGGGTTGCCACATCGCCCAGCGTGGGACGGTCGTGATCCTTGCTCAACGGAATAGCTTTCATATCTTCTATACTTGACAGTTGATTTTCCGGAACAGATACCTGTACAAAATAAGAGGTGGCATTCTTTTCATCGAGCCATACATTCTTTTCGGTAAAGCGGCTGGACGAAGTTGCCGCGGTGAGTGAACGCGATACTTCTCCTAGGGTAAGTCCTAACTGGCCGGCCCGTTCACGGTCTATATTAATACGGATAGCCGGGTAGTCCAGTGGCTGGCTAATGGCCACATCCCGCAAATAAGGGATCTTCTTCATTTCCCGCATTATCTTCTCTGCAAAAGGCCGGCTTTCTTTAAAGTTTTTACCCATCACCGCTATTTCTATCGGTGTGCTGGCGCCTTGGCTCATTACCTTGTCTGTAAGATCTATAGGTTCAAAGCTGGTTTTCACTTCCGGCATTTGTTCATGAATGGCATTGCGAAGCCTTTCCTTAAATTCGTCCATATTCACCTTATAATCCTCCTTCATATTTACCTGCATTACGGCTTCGTTTGGCGTAGCCATAAAGAGGTAAATGGGGTTCGTAGAATAAGACGATGGGTGGGTACCAATAAAGGAAGAGGTAATGTCGATATTCTCAGGCCCTACCAGCTTATTGAGGATGTCGGTGGCTTTTAGCAACATTACTTCGGTACGCTCAATGCGGGTACCGGTAGGTTCTTTGAGGCGTAATTGGAACTGGCCATTATTCAGTTTGGGCAAAATGTCGCGGCCAATGATGGATACGAAACCAACAACCAAACCACCCACCAGGATAAAGTACAAGGTGATCACCATTTTGCGGCGGCCCATCAGTGCATTGAGCCAGCCCAGGAAGCGGAGTTTAAATTTGTCGAAACCCGCAATCTCTTTCTCATGTACTTTTTCGTCGCGCAGTTCGGCAGTAATATAATTATCATTTTTATGGGCCACGCTGCTATGTACATGCTCATGGTGCTTGCTATGGGCCTGAAATTTATCGGCCTTCAACATCCAGTTTGCCAGAATAGGTACCAATGTTTGCGATAACAAATAAGAGGCGATCATGGAGAAGCCAATAGCCAGCGACAAGGGCAGGAACATGGCCCGGGGTACACCCACCATAATAAAGGATGGGGCAAATACCGCCAGGATACATAAGAGAATGAGCAACTTGGGGAAGGCAATTTCCTGACACGCATGCCAAATGGCCTGCGCCTTGGTTTTACCCATTTCCAGGTGCTGGTGAATATTTTCTATCGTCACCGTAGATTCATCCACCAGAATACCGATGGCCAGTGAAAGGCCGCTCAGCGTCATGATGTTAATGGTTTGCCCCGCCAGTTTTAAGCAAAGCACCCCAATGGTAATGGCTACAGGTATGGTGATAATAACGATGTAGGCACTGCGCCGGTCCCCCAGGAATATGAGTACCATGATGGCCGTTAGTACGGCACCAATTACCCCTTCACTCACGAGGCTTTTTACGGAGTTAATTACATACACGCTCTGGTCAAACACAAACGATGCCTTTACATCCTCCGGCAGCAGTTTTTGAATATCGGGCAAAGCCTTTTTCAGATTGCTCACCACCGTCCAGGTAGAGGCATCTGCTGTTTTAATAACGGGCAGGTATACAGAACGTTTCCCATTGATTACGGCGTAACTGGAGGTAATATCGGCGCCATCTTCTACAGTAGCCACATCTCGTACAAATACGGTGGGGCCTTCACCAACGACCAGGGGAATGTTTTCAAATTCCTTCACCGTACGGATTACAGTATTGGAAGGGGTTAGGTAGGTAAGGTCTCCAATGCGTACGTTACCGGCGGGCGATATCTGATTAGCATCTTTCACCGCAGCTACCACCTGGTCGGGGGTAAGGTGGTGGCTACGCATTAGTGCAGGATCTACATGGATAACAACGGTACGGGAGTTACCACCAAAAGACGCGGGCGAAGTAAGCCCTGCCACCCGGCTAAAAGAAGGACGTACCACTGTCATGGCAAGATCCTGCAATTCATTATTACTACGGGTAGGGCTGCTAAGCGCTACTTGCCCAATAGGCAGGGTTGAGGCATCGAAGCGGATGATAAAAGGCGGCTGGGTACCATTGGGCATGGCCGAAAACGCACGGTTGGCCATGGCCGTTACTTCTGCCGCAGCCTGCGCCATATTGGTGCCCTCATAAAAAGAGATCTTGATCAGGGTAACGCCCTGAATGTTCTTGGCCTCAATATCTTTTACCCCTGTTACATAGAGGAAAAGGTTCTGGTAGTTGGTAGCAATAAACCCTTCCATCTGCTGGGGCGACATACCACCATAAGGCTGTGATACGTAAATAGCCGGGAGGTTCAGGTCGGGGAAAATGTCGATTTTAATATCCCGCAAAGCGGAAAGGCCGAAGAACAGTAAACCAATTACGGCCACCATGATGGCGATTGGTTTACGGAGGGCCAATTTAATAAGATTCATACTTCGCTGCTTGGTTCAAATGATTAAAATCCGGTACTGGCGATAAGGTCGTTGTAGGCGTTTTGCAGTAGCAGGTATTTCCGTTTATGCAGTATAAGACTAGTGTGCAGCACTTACGCTGGCCACCCGACCCAGGAAACCCTGGATATCGCCTTCCGTAGCGGCTTCATACAGCAAGGCCTGCCAAATGCCGTTGTAAGCAATATCCCGGTCTGTTTCGGCGCGGTTCAGGTTATACAGGGCCTGCGCAAGATCGGCAATATTGGAAAGGCCGTTCTGGTACAGGGTGCTTTTCTGCAAATAAGCGTCGCTGCTGGCTTTGAGGCCAAAAGGCACCTGCTCATACTTCCGCATGGAGTTCTGTAATTGTTGTTGGGCCAGATCCATTTGATGTTGCAGTGCGCTATATTGAAGGGCGTATTCATTGCGATATGCTTCCGTAGTATAGTGCTGTCGCTGCGCCTGTGCATGGGTGCGTGTCCAGTCGGTAATGGTCCACGAAGCGTTAATGCCCAGCAGGTAGTTAGAGCGGGTGGGATGAATACCATCCCAGTAACCGGAACTATAATGACCGGGTTGCAAGGCGCTATAGTCGTAATCAAAGCCAGATCCACGGGTCTGCATAATACCCATAGCAGTAATCTTGGGCAACATGCTTTTACGGATGTAGTCTGTGGCTGCTTCGCTGTATTGAATACGACTATCGTAGTAACGGAGAATGGGTTGCTGCCTCAGGTCTGTAGCGTGTTGCTGCATTACATCCGCCGGTATTTTTGAAACAAAGAAGGAATCAAGTTGAAAGTTGCGGGCGGGTACATCCATCATTTGGGCCAGGTAGTTTTGCTGCTGGTCTTCATAATTAATGGCATCTACCAGACTAATCTCCGCTTTTGATACCTCCGAATTGGCTATGGAACTATCCACCCCTGGATTCAGGCCGCTGAGGGCCCTTGCAGTGATCATGCGTTTGAGGTCTTGTGCGCGCTGGAGATTGCTTTCCATAGACTTGCGCAAGCGCTGGGATGCCAGGAGGTTCAAATAAGCGCCGGCAATGCGCACCTGCTGCTGAAATTGTTCCTGCGCCAGGTCGGCCTTATAAATGGCTTCCTCTGATTTGGCGGCATTTACCTTGGCCTTTTGCCGGCCAAACTGGATAAAGTCCCAGGAGATGTTCATCGCATAGATGCCGCCAAAGGCTGCATTCCAGTTCTGGCTGGCCAGGGCCGGCCCAGAGCTGGACACCGTTATGCCCTTATATGCTTCGAACGGACCGTTCTGTCCGTTTACGGTACCAAAAGCATTTTGTGCCTGGAAACTAAGATCAGGGAGATACTCCCGCCGGATAGCCGTTACATTCGCTGCTGCCGCTTTCTGGTAATTTTCTTTGGCTTTAATTGATTGGTAGTTGTGGATGCCGGTTTCCAAAGCCTGTTGCAAGGTTAAAGTGCTGTCTTGCGCACTGGCAGTGGTGATAAGCCCACCCATAAAAACCGACAATAGGCCAATAGGTTTCCTGAAGTCCATACGTTTTAAAATAATCCCTATCTGTGTGTGCTTTCGGGTATGTGAAAAATCGATTGCAAAGTTAGACCAGCCTAATTCTTTCTGGTTAGGACAAAGAACCTCTCGTCTTGCACAATTTGAACATCAACGGAAAGGCTTGTACTATTTGAACATTTTTTCCCTAAAATCCTGCGGTGTAACACCGGTATGGTGCTTGAAAAAACGGCTGAAGTATGCCGGGTCTTCAAAACCCAGGTCATAACAAATCTCTTTTACACTTACATTGCTGAAGGCCAGGTTTCTCTTGGCTTCCAGCATCAGGCGCTCATGCAATAGTTCGGTCACCGTTTTGCCAGTATTTACCCGGCTTATTTCATTGAGGCGCTTGGGCGTAAGGGCAAATTCGCTAGCATAAAATCCGGCCTGGTGTTCTTGGCGGAAATGTTTTTCCAGCAGTTGGCGCAGCAATATGGTCCGGTGATCGTTCATGGCCATTTCGGCACATTCGGCCTCAATCATCATTTGTTTCTTGCGCTCCCGCTCGGCAATGGTGAGAAAGGCTGTGAGGTATTGTTTTACTACATTACGTTTACACTGGCAACATTGCAGCTCCTGCTCCATCAGTTGCACCAGCCCATGAAATGAATTGGTGGCATGATCGCTCAGGCGGATGGGGGCAGTGTGATGAAAGTCATGCAGAATGTTAAGCCCCTGGAAATGCGACTGGTCGTCTTCCGCACGGGCAAAGTAAAATTTCTCCGTAAAAGAAATAGCCCAACCCTTGTTGCCCCCCATGCCATGGTCTTCCATAACATGGTGTACCTGGCCGGGATGTAATACAAAAAGGGTGTTGTCTTGCTGATCATATTCCTTAAAGTCTACCATATGCTTACCCCTGGCCTGGGTAAACCAGAGCAGGTGATAAAAGGCATGGCGGTGAGGCTTGCGGGTAATGTCGGTCTTAAAACCATCCAGCTTGAACAAACTGATTTGTCCGGTAAAGGGAAAATGCTGAAAAGGTATGTCTTCACTTTTACGTAACATAAGTATTTGATGGCTGCCGCTTGCAAAATTAGCACATCTTCCCGAAGGTTTAGTGCCGCTTATACCGATACCTGCTCGTAAATCAAATAGTTGATGCTAGTATGACAATTAAATTAAAGGGGCCTTAAAAAGAATTATGGGCTCTTATTGGCCGCCAGCTACAATTAACAATCACCCAATCTCCGCATTTCTTACCTTTGATCCCCACAGACCGGATTAATTTTTATGCAGCTTTATTGTAATTCTCTCACCGCTTATCGACGTTTGCACACCCTGGAAGTAAAGGTGGGCGACCTGCTTATTGGCAACGGCCACCCCATCCGCGTACAAACCATGACCACCACAGACACCATGGATACGGCAGGTACCATTGCCCAGGCCATCCGTTGTATAAATGCGGGTGCCGAGCTGGTGCGCATTACCGCCCCCAGTAAGAAAGAAGCCGAAAACCTGCTCCACATCCGTAACGGCCTTCGCACCCAGGGCTACAATACCCCGCTGGTGGCCGACATTCATTTTACCCCCAATGCTGCTGAGATCGCAGCCCGCATCGTTGAAAAGGTAAGGATCAACCCCGGCAATTACATTGACAAAAAGAAATTTGAACTGATAGAATATACCGACGCCGCCTACCAGGAGGAGATAGACCGCATTCGCGAACGCTTTACCCCCCTGGTGAATATTTGCAAGGAATACGGCACTGCTATGCGCATTGGTACGAACCATGGCTCCCTGAGCGACCGCATTATGAGCCGCTACGGTGATAGCCCCATGGGCATGGTAGAAAGCGCCATGGAATTCCTGCGCATTGCCGAAGACCTGGACTACCGCAACATTGTGTTGAGTATGAAATCCAGCAACCCCCAGGTAATGGTGCAAGCCTACCGTCTGCTGGTACACACTATGCAGCAGGAACTAGGTCATTGCTACCCCCTACACCTGGGGGTTACCGAGGCGGGCGACGGCGAAGACGGGCGCATTAAATCTGCCGCAGGCATTGGTACCCTGCTCGAAGATGGCCTGGGCGACACCATCCGCGTGTCCCTCACGGAAGACCCCGAGTTTGAGCTGCCCGTGTGCCGCGACCTGGTGAAACGTTATAACGACCGCCTCCTCCTGCAATCCCCCATCGACCCGGTAGAACACTTACCCTACTCCCCTTTCGAATATAAACGCCGCGCTTCCAGAACGGTGAATAATATAGGAGACAAACAAGTACCCGTGGTAGTAGCCCACTTTAGCGACGCCGCCACGCTGGCTCCCAACCACCTCCAGGCTATCGGCTATCACTACGACGCCCATACCGATAAGTGGAACATTGCCGATGCCGCCGCCGATTACCTCTATACCACGCAGCCTCTTTCTTTTGGCCTGCCTGGCACGCTGAAGGTGATACTACCCGCCAATGCCTGGCTTACGGTAAGCGACTCCGATACCTACCTGCCCTTGTTTGATGTGAAGGGATACCTGACTGCCGCAAAAAAATCCGCCAGGATTAATTTTGTATCGGTAAAGGTGGATGATCTGCTGGAAGACGCCGCCCTGCACGCCCTGGCAGCAGACGATACCGTGGTACTAAGCCTGTGGTCTGCCAATGCCCACGCCATGTCGGCAGTACGCCGCTTCCTCATTGGGCTGCAGGAAAATCAACTTTCCATACCGGCCATCCTGGAATGCCACGCCAGCGACGATACTTCCGATGAACAGTTGATTCATTTCGCCGTAGAAACCGGCGCCCTGCTGCTAGACGGCTTTGGCGACGGCCTGTGGCTGCGCGGCACTGCCGTGAGCAGCCCCTCGTTGGTAAATAATGTGGCCTTCGGCATCCTGCAGGCTACCCGTACCCGCATTTCCAAAACAGAATATATCTCCTGCCCTTCCTGTGGACGCACCCTTTTTGACCTCCAGGAAACCACGGCCCGCATCCGAGCAGTAACCCACCATCTAAAAGGCGTGAAAATCGCCATAATGGGCTGCATTGTGAACGGTCCCGGCGAAATGGCCGATGCCGATTTCGGATATGTGGGTAGCGGCGTAGGCAAAATCACCCTATACCGGGGCAAAGAGATCGTAAAACGCGGTTTGAACAGCGATGTGGCTGTAGATGAACTCATAACGCTGATAAAAGACCATGGCATGTGGGTGGAAAAAGCCAATTAACCCACCTTAAATATTGCTTAAAGATGGGCCAGGCCTAAACAAAGACTTCTATTTATCCGTACATTTCTAAAAATACTTTCAACATGAAAAAAATCCTCGCCGCGTTAATGACCCTTGTTATGGTCGTTTCCCTTTCCGTGTCCAGCGTTCATGCGCAAAAGAAAACTGCTAAAACCAAGTCCGATTCTACTGCCGTACACACGAAAAAAGACGGTACGCCCGACAAACGTTTCAAGGAAAACAAAGGCGGCACAACCGCCACGCCTGCTGGCCCTACCAAGAAAGACGGTACTGCCGATATGCGCTACAAAGCCAACAAGGACGCTAAGAAGAAAAGCTAAGCGATCTTCTTTCCGCAGTCAATATTTTCCTTTGCAGGAGCCTATACGGCTCCTGTTTTATTTTTATTACTTTAGTGGCATGTTCGATTTCAGACTCAGGGTTTTTTATACCGTGGCCAAACGCCTCAGTTTTACAAAGGCCGCCGAAGAGCTGTTTATCTCGCAGCCCGCCGTCACCAAACACATACATGAGCTGGAGCAGCAGTTGGGCGTAAAGGTTTTTGAGCGCATCGGCAACCGCATTAAACTTACCGTAGCAGGCCAGTTGATGCTACGCCATGCAGAAACCATTTTCACCACCTACCGTAATTTAGAATACGATATTAACCAGCTAAAAAATGCACAGGGCGGCCTGCTATCCATCGGTGCAAGCACCACCATTGCACAATACTTTATCCCCCCGCTGCTGGCTAAGTTTCACCAGCGCTTCCCGGAGGTGAATATTTCCCTGATCAATGGCAATACCGAACAAATAGAACAGGCCCTGCTGGAAAAAAACATTCAGCTCGGCATTATAGAAGGCAAGTCCAAAAATCCGTTACTGAAATACGTGGAGCTGGCCAAAGACGAGATCGTGATGGTAGGCAATGCCCAACATACTTACGGCCAGCACGACAAAATTACCGCCGCCGACCTGAAACAAATTCCCCTGCTCATGCGCGAACACGGCAGCGGCACGCTGGAAGTGATTATGGATGCGCTGACCCAGCTAAAATTAAAACCATCCGATCTTAACATCGCCATGTACATGGGTAGCACAGAGAGCATCAAGTCTTATTTGGCCCACTCCAATTGTGTGGCCTTCCTGCCCCTGCAAGCCATCAAACGAGAACTGGACGGAGGCGATTTTAAGCTGCTCACCGTAAAGAATTTCAACCTGGTACGCAAGTTCCATTTTATTTACTTGCAAGGCCAACAAGATAAACTAGCCCAACATTTCATCCGTTTTGCCAAACAGCATGTGCCGGCATAACACTGGCTATGCAAGGAAATTATTAAAACAGGGAATATAAGTTTCCTGCATACCGTTGCTCCAGCAGTAATAAAAAAGCTCCGGGGCCAGGCCACCGGAGCTTTTTTATTACTTTATCTTTTGACGTACCAGACATGGTACCCGTTTTACTTCTCCCTACCAATCTTTCTCTACCTGTACGGGTTGTCCTTTCACTTTTTTCATTTTATCCTGCAGGTTTTTTTCCTGCTGGCTCAAGGCTTCCAACATACGTTCTGCCTGTTGCTTATCCATCTTGCCGGGCTGTGGTTGCTGCTTTTCGTCTTGTTTGTCTTTATCCTGCTTATCCTTGTCCTGGTCTTTTTGCTGCTGGTCTTTATTTTGCTGGTCCTTATCCTTGTCTTTCTTTTGATCCTTTTTGGGATCTTTTTTGTCTTTATTATCCTTGTTATCTTTATTGTCTTTGTTGCTTTCGTTTTGCTTCTTTAGCATGGCCTGGGCATAGGCCAGGTTATAGCGGGCTTCCTCGTCCTTGGGATTTAGCTTCAGTGAATTTTTATACGACTTAATACTCTCCTCCCACTTCTTGTCTTCCATGTAGGTATTACCGATGTTATAATTAGCATCTGCTTTCACCTCGGGTGTGGCGGCCAGTTTCAGGCTGCTGTCGTATTCCTTGCGGGCGGCGTCGTAGCGCTTTTGCGAGTACATACTGTTGCCCAGGTTGTAATTACCTTCCACAGACTTCCCGTTTACTTCCAATGCTTTTTTATAATTGGCTTCTGCGTCGGCAAACTGTTGTTTTTGATACAGGTCGTTGCCTTTGCGGATATATTTATTGCCCGTCTGTGCCTGCACAGTGATGTGCAGTACCAGCAGGGCGGCGTTTAACAGGAATGTATATTTTGTTAGAACTCGGGTCATGCTATGGGTTTTAGGGTTTCTTCCGGCTGCGTCCTTTTAGGGCCACGGGTTTCCGGTACAAAAAATTCTATGACGATGAGCAGCACGCACACTACCAGGAAATATTGAAAATAGGAATTGTAGTCTGTAAAAATATTTTCGCCAAACTCCTTTTGCTCCATGCTGTCTATCTTGGCGGCCAAAGTATTTACCACCTCGTCGTTGTTATTGTCCAAATGCTGGTAAATGCCTTTGCCGGCGGCGGCAATGGATTTTAACTCCTCCTCGTTCAATTTGGAGATCACCACATTGCCTTCCCGGTCTTTCTTTACATCGCCGTTTTCGGGATCGGGCAGGGTTGAACCGGTGGGCGAGCCTATGCCAATGGTGCTGATGGCCACGCCTTGATCAAATGCTGTACGGGCTTCTTTGATGGCGTTTTCGTCATGATCTTCCCCATCGGAAATAATGATCATGGCTTTATGCTTGCGTTCTTTTTTGTTGTAGGCTTCGTTACCAATGTTTATGGCCTGTGCAATGGCAGTGCCCTGTGTAGGTATCATTTCTGGGGTTACGGTACCGAGGTACATCTTAGCCGCAGAATAGTCTACGGTGAGGGGCATTTGCAGGTAAGCATTGCCCGCAAATACCACCAGTCCTACACGGTCGTTTTCCATTTTGTCCATAAGCTTACTCACCACCTGTTTGGCGCGGGTAAGCCGGTCGGGCTTTACGTCGGTAGCCAGCATAGAGCGACTTACGTCCAGGGCAATGACCACGTCTACCCCCTTGCGGGTAATCTTTTCCATACGGCTGCCTTTTTGCAGGTTGGCCAGCCCCACTACGCCAAAGAAAAATGCGATGAACAGTAGTAAAAACTTAAGGGTAAAAAGCCGGCGGGAATAACCGGAAAACATTTCCTCCACCAGGGCGGGGTCGCCCATTTTCTTGATGGAGCGGCGCTTCCAGACAGATACGCCTAAAAATACCAACTGCATAAGCAGTAACAGTACCAAGCCCCATAAATATTCACTATGTTGAAATCTTAGCATATCCAATATTATACTCTTACGGCAGTGGCGGGATAACGCACTGCCCGCAGGAAACATAAAAATAATTTTTTTACCACGTTTTACAAGACCATCCCCGATTGTTTTAGGAAACTTTAACAGGAAACAGCACCAGCGCGGATTTGGGGAGGGCCTACCCGGAGACGCTTCTTACAGGAAAGCGGATATATCAGCCCTTAGAGTGAACATACTGGGCAAGGTCCGATCGAGTAGGAAGGTAGGGATTAATTCCCTACCTGTCCTCTCACACCACCGTACGTACCGATCGGTATACGGCGGTTCCTTAATTTAGTTCCGAGCTTTCAGGTAACAGTCGGTCAGGGATACATACCCAGCTTCGGTGAGCCGTTCGTTAGTAAC
>NZ_FMAR01000001.1 GCF_900094705.1 Chitinophaga costaii
AATTATGAATTATGAATTATGAATTATGAATTATGAATTATGAATTATGAATTATGAATTATGAATTATGAATTATGAATTATGAATTATGAATTTTTTTGTGGACATAGTGGCGCGTGGTTTTTTCATGACTCGTTTATGATAGCTCATTTTCTTTATTCGGATTATAATTTTTACTATGACAATTGACTATAATTTATAACCATTCTCCTATTTATAATTAGTAACTATAATTCAGAATGATAACGCGTAATAACAATCACAACTCAAAACAAACAACAAACAATAGGCAATTCATAATTCATAATTCATAATTCATAATTAAATGAAACTTTTATTGGCGCCACGGGGCGTGGCGGCGGCGGGAGGTGTGCTGGTGGTAAGTGATACGGGGCAGAACCGGGTGTTTATTTGGAAGAACTTTTCTTACCGGGAGGAGAAAGAGCCGGAGGTGGTATTGGGGCAAGATGATTTTTTGGGGACCAGTCGTAATACGGGAAAACAGGTAACTGCCCGTTCTTTACAGTATCCTTCGGGGGTGTGGACGGATGGGCAGCGTCTCATCGTGGCCGATGCCTGGAACCACCGCGTATTAATATGGTTGCAGCTTCCCACCGAGAATGGACAGCCTGCCGATGTAGTGGTAGGGCAACCAGATATGGAAAGCAATCTGCCTAACATAACAGGCCTCTCCACACCGCCCACCGCGCAAAGTTTATATTGGTGTTACGGCGTGGTAAGTGATGGGCAATCGTTATGGATTGCCGATACTGGCAACCGGCGGGTATTGTACTACGCCAACATCCCAACGACTCATTTTGCGGCCGCCGACCAGGTGATTGGTCAGTTAAACATGAACGAGCGGGAATCTGATAGCCGGAATGCGATATGGCCTTATTCCGTAAAACTGAGTGCGGGCAATGCCCTGGCCATTACTGACACCCAGTACTACCGGGTGTTGATATGGAAAGACAAAACAACCGCCTTTACCCAACCGGCGGATATAATTATTGGCCAGGAAGATTTTGAACACAACGGCCAAAATCAATACCAGCTATTACCGGCTGCCCATACATTGAACTGGTGCTATGACTGTTGTTTTTATCAGCAAGGCATTTGGGTGGCAGATACGGGCAATAGCCGGGTATTATACTGGCCGGTCTTGCCGGAGGCAAATAATGCGCCGGCGGAGAAACTGGTGGGACAGCTTAATTTTTCTACCAATGGTGAAAGCAGCCTGAGTTTGAAAACACCCCTGGTCAATGAAATGTACTGGCCATTTTCCGTTACCTGCCTGGACACGCAATTAATTGTGGCAGATACCGGCAATCACCGGATACTATTTTACGAACTATAAATGTGAACGTATGCATACCGTACCCTTACTTGTTATCATGTATGCCGGCCTTACCCATGCATTTGAAGCCGACCACCTACTGGCGGTATCTACCATCGTATCGCAGCGGAGCCGTGTGATGCCGGCATTGAAAGACGGGATGTTGTGGGGGCTGGGACATACCTCTACTATATTGATGATTGGGCTACTAATGCTCGTATTTAAAATAAATATTGCAGCACCCACCTTTTCTTACTTTGAAGCGGCGGTAGGCCTTATGCTGGTAAGTGTAGCCATCTACCGGCTGTCAAAACTTTTCCGCAAGGGCGAAATATCGGTGCATCGCCATGAACACGAGCATTCCGGCGCCAATCATCTTGTGCATGTACATATGCCGCTGGAGGCAACACAGAAAAACTTGCATAAAGCCTCTTACGGCATAGGCCTGGTGCATGGCCTGGCCGGGAGTGGTGCGCTGGTAGTGCTGGCCATGACGCAGTTTTCCACCCCGCAATCCGGTATTTTTTATTTATTCCTTTTCGGCATGGGCTCCGTGGCGGGTATGTTGCTGGCGGCGGCTTTGTTTAGTATTCCTTTTTCCAAAAAGGTGATCAATATTCCCTTACTCAGAAATAGCATGGTATTGTTATCTTCGGGCCTGTGCCTGGTGTATGGCTTTTATGTAATCTATCACAACCTTGCTGCATGAATCAGGAAGCCAAGACAGATTTGCTGGACGCACTGGCCTTCTACCAAATAACAATAGTGGAAGATAACGGACAAGCAGTATCGGTACAGAATAATTATACCATCGTCATTGAAAGCAATGGCTTGTATAAGCTAAAGGAGGAAGACCTGGTGATTGCACCCTTCAACGATTTGAATGCGCTGTGCCGTTTCATCCTCACTTAAAAAATAATTACCGGATGGACAAGAAAGAACTAAACATTGTAGCCCTCTGTGCCAGCGAATCATCGCCCGGCAATTATGCATTGATACTGGAAGAACCGTTGTCTAAGGTGCGGGTACCCATTATCATCGGTACGTTTGAGGCGCAATCCATCGCAGTATATTTTGAACGGATGAAGATACAACGCCCACTGACTTACGACCTCTTTAAAAACACCATTGCCAGCCTGGATGCTACCGTGCAGGAAGTGGTGATCTATGACCTGGCAGATAATGTATTTCATGCCTGGCTGGTGTTGCTGCGCAGCGATGGTACGGAAATAAAAATAGACGCCAGGGCCTCCGATGCCATTGCCATAGGCATACGGTTCGATAGCCCGGTAAGCATGTACGACTTTGTATTACAGGAAGCCTCGGTGGCAGAAAGCGAGAAAAGGCTGAGTTTATTAAAAGGATCGCTGGCTCACTACAGCAGCGAAGCCCTGGAAGACCTGCTGGAAGATCTCCTCAAAAAAGAGGACTATGAAAGCGCGGCCCGTATCCGGGATATGATAGAACGAAGGAAAAAGAAATAGGTGGGGCAGCAGCAAGGTTATTGTTCAATTTTCAACTGATAGTCAGCCTCCTGCCGCAGATAGTCGGGTAACCTTATTTTATTTTTAATCTCCTGGAACCCAGCATTGGGATATTTCTTTAAAGCCATGTATAAGGCTGCCCCCAGCATTTCCCGCCGGAAAGTATCCGATGCAAGCAAGGTTCTTTCAAACAAAACCTTGGTTTGCGGATGAGGATATTGCGCGAGCGCCTGGTACAATATGCGCCATAGTGGATAGTCGTACGACTCTTTAGCCCACTCCCTTTCAAATAACTGCAACAGTTTTGGATAAAACTGCTCCGATGGAAATTCCCGCACGGCATATAAGGGATAATATAACTCACCGGTATTGTCCAGGGCCGCATTGATAATATCCAGGTCTGCCGGATTTCTATAACGTTAAAGCGCCAACAGCGCCACCTCATTGTGTTGTTTTACGGCTATTTCTTTTATCCGGGCGTAGTAGGTGGGATTGGGTTTCATGCTCGAGAGCAATCCATCTTTTGCATTCAAAACCATTTGTTTGTCATACAGCAGTATGCTATCCAGTACGTGATGTTGCACCTCATTCAGCATGTAGGAAGGTGAGACTAGATGCTTTTGTGTAACGGTCCTTATAAAAAAATCCCCCACGAAATCTTCCATAACAATGCAGCCCGATTGGGTAGAAACCTTTGCGGTATCATGCAGATGCGCCAACAGTATTGGAAACACAGCGCTGTCGAGGCGATTGGCTAAAGCGCGGAAGGCATAACAACTCAGCACCGGATGATCATCATTTACCAGATCATGCAGTTCCTGCCGGGTGGCCGCTTTACAAAGGGCTTCAAAACGATACCATTGGGGTGACGTATAACCATCTTCTCCTATGGCAATATCATCCACTTTTGCGTAGGCTACCATAGCTTGCACTATCCCAGCCACAGTGGGGCTTAGTTGTATTTGCCGGACAGGAATGGCCTTTTTAGTCTGGCAGGCTGGCAGCAATAACCCTAGAAAAGTTGCCAGCAATAAGAGATGTTTACACTTCATTCTTTTGTTTTTAGGGAAAACAAATACAGCCTCCGGTACAAGCCTGTTGCATAAAGTTACTTACCGGATGCCAGCTATAAGATACAAAGCCAGTAAGTATTCCATAATTTACTCCTAAAAAAACAGCCCACCCGTGCTACACCGGAGGGCTGTTTTGTATTTACAGGCTGCTCATGCTTTTTAAATTGTTGCGCGGGTCATCCCCGGCCATGGGGAAGGGGGGGTAATCTTTACACACATCCATTTTCCTGCACAACTGGCTACCCTGTCCGTTCACCGGTTGTGCATGCACAATACCCCCTATTCCACCGCCTCTCTCTCGATGATGGCCGGGTCTTCCCATACCGGATTATAAGGCCGGATACTAAAAGACAGTTGAACGGGTTTAAAGGGAATATAATACTGTGGCAAGGGTCGGGCATTGCCTAAGCCAAGTTGTGCATAGTCCAGGCTCAGCACCGTTGATCTGCAATTCTTCTCCGCGCATATTTTTTGTGGGAATCCGGCGTGCGCCGGGAGATGTTCCGCTGCCGCGGGGGCTTTCTTTTTGCTGGTGCAAAAAGAAACAAAAAGCACCTGGCGGCTGCGGAAAATGGCTAAAATTTACTGCGTTCCGCTACGGCAAACGAGCTTACTATTTAGCGGTGGGATTTCTATTTTGCGATGGTGCGCATGGGCTCTTGTACCACCCTCGGCCCGTTTGCCGCTTAACGCTCTACTGCGTAAATTTTTAAACGCCATTTTCCTAAGGCCGCAAAGTCTTCTCATACCATCTGCTTCCATCTTGCTAAACTGCAAAGTCTTCGCATACCATCAGCAGCTATCTTCTAGGCTTTCAAATCCACCATGGTGGCTCCGATGCATAAGTTCCCCCTTGGAAGGGGCAGGGAGCAAACAAACACGCTTCGACGAACTAAATCAGGTGGATAACATTTAAGAACATCCGTCGTTTGCAAGGTGCCTGCATTACTTTAGTTTTTTTTATTAATTCATGGGCATAAGCACTCAGTTGTTGCAGGCCTTGTTCTTCCACGGCGATACAACCCGCGTCATGCGGGGGGGGGGGTAACAAATTAGGCAAATCATACCGTTGTGCCTATCTTGTAAATCAATTTTTAACAGCGATAGGCATATGGAACTTTCACTCAATAATGTAAAGACAGTGCTTCCCAAAGCAATTATAACGAAGGCAGGGAAATGCACCGTAAGAGAATGCGATGAGCTGGAGAAAGGACATTTCCAGGCTTATGTGGATGAGCAAGCCGAAAGTTTTGACGTGTCCATTACCCTGGGTGATAAAAATATAGTAACCGCCCACAGTTGCGACTGTAAGCGCAAACAGCCTGTTTGCCATCACAAGGTTGCCCTGTTACTCCACCTGAAAAAAGGAAGCAGCCTGCCATCATCCTCCCAAAAAAAGAAAACACTTCAACTGGAATCTTTAGTGGATCAGGTAGGGGTAGATGAACTGCGCGCCTGGATAAAAACATTGCTGGGAAAAAATAAAGACCTTGAACTGGCCTTCGTACACCAGTTTACCCAACAGCAAAAAGAACATACGCCTGCCGATATAAAGCAACTTACCCAAGCCGCGGTAAAAGCCGTTTTAAAAAACCGCAAAAAGGCCGACACCAGCGAAGTAAAAAAGATCGTGGAACTATGGATCGATATCCACGCATCCTTTGTAGCCCAATATCGCGCACACCTGACGGATGAAACCTTGTTCCTGCTTTTCAATGCCATCATAGCCGCCGTGGAGGACACACAAGGAGAGATCATTACTACCAGTAACCGGTTTGATAAGTATCTCGAAAAACAATTTGCCGACCTCATTACCGCATTAGATGCCCTACAGGACGATGAAGCCTGGCACACCGCCACCAGCTATTTTACCAACCACACGATCTATCAGCAGTACGGCTTACGGAAAAGCTATTTGTTCTTTCACGAAAAACTGCTCCTGCAGGCCAGTGCCGCCAGGAAGCAATGGCATGTAAAAGCCCTGTTAAAACAGTACACGAACATGAACCTCCATAAATATTACAACGGGGAAGCCTACACCGAGATGCTGTTGAATATGACCATGAACACGGGTTTATTCAACACCTGTTATTCCCGTTTTAAGCCTATTTATTATAACAATAAATACAACCTGCAGCTTATTACCGGATTAATCGACCTAGGCCAACTACCGCTGGCGGAGCAATATTGCGAACAGCAAATAAAAGTAAATGTCAAGGAGGAATATAGCATACCTTACCTGGAACTACTGCGCGACATTTACCGCCAAGAGAAGAACGACCCGAAACTGGCAACGGTGTTAATGACGCTATTCCCGCTCACGTATAATTTTGAAGACTATCTGTTCATAAACGCACAATTACCAGACGAGGAGCAGCGAAAAAACTGGCGGAGTAAAATATTAGCGCGGGCCAGAAAAGCTACCTATAATCAACATGCAGTGGCCTTTGCTTTCCGCCTCATGGAGGAAGAGCAAAAGCATAAAAAAATGATCGATTACCTGGATAGTTATTGCTCCTACCAGCTCATTGCCCAATATGCCGAAAAAATGATCCTGGCAGACAAGCAAGCGTTTCTTCGCCAATTGTTGATCAGATCGGATCTAATGGACGTGGATTATGAAGATGAGTTCGAAAATATACAGGCCTGCGTAGCCATCCTGCATAAGCATTATACCACCAGTATCTTAAAGGCAGCCATTAATGCTACAACATCAAGGCATGTGTATTTCAATAATTTATTGGTCAAATACATCCTTGAGCTTTCAGGTAAGTAAAATAGGGGTTATGAAGATTATCTTGTGGGGGTTTTTATCTGGGTGTTTTGATGTTATTTTGCCGCATTTTCTACACGCAAATTTTGTGGGTCATCCGGCTTGCGCCGGGAGTGGCATTCCGCTGCCGCGGGGGCTTTCTTTTTGCTGGTGCAAAAAGAAACAAAAAGCACCTGGCGGCTGCGGAAAATGGTTAAAATTTACTGCGCTTCGCTACGGCAAACGAAGCTTACTATTGAGCGGCGGGATTTTTATTGGGCGATTGTGCGCTTGGGCTGCTGTACTACCCTCGGCCCGTTTGCCGCTTTACGCTCCACTGCGTAAATTTCTTGACGCCATTTTCATAAGGCCGCTAAATGCTTTGCATACTATCTGCTTCCATCTTCTTCACTATAACGTTTTCGCACACCATCCGCTTCCATCCGTTCGATACGATCAAACTATCCATGGTGGCTGCGCTGCATTGGCCCCCCTTTGAAGGGATGACCTTCGCGCATATCAGGCGCACTTATCATCCGCTGCCAATTTTTCCAGCTAGAAATGTAAACACCTGGCATTCAACTAAACCATACATAAAATGAAAAGTAAATTAATCCGGCTGGCAGCTAAGCCCCAGGGCCTCCCCCAAGCCAATGATTTTAGCATAGCGGAAACAACCCTGCCACCGTTAACCGAAGGGCAATTGGCGCTACAGGCCTTGTATATTTCCGTAGATCCTTATCTGCGCGCGGCGATGGCCGGTGGCCATCCACCTAACATTCATCCTGGCGATGTGATGATCTCCCGGGGCCTTGCTGCGGTAACGGCCACTGCACATAAAGATTTTAAACCGGGCGATATCGTGATGGGCTATATGGAATGGCGCGACCGGCAGGTGTGTAGTGCCAACGGCCTGGAAATATTAGATCCACAAAACCTGCCCCTGAGTACCTACCTGAGTGTACTGGGTTCTACCGGCCTGTCTGCTTATTTCTTCCTGCAAACTATCGGCTTCCCGAAGCCGGGGCAAACGATGGTGGTATCGGGCGCTGCGGGCGCAGTGGGCAGCATTGCCGGCCAGATCGGGAAAATATACGGCAGCAAGGTGATAGGCATTGTAGGCAGTGATGAAAAAGCAGCCTTCATCACCAGCCTAGGTATGGATGCGGCGATTAATTATAAAACAACGCCCAACATAGCAGCCGCCTTAGGCCAGTTATGCCCCGAAGGCATAGACCTCTATTTTGATAATGTGGGCGGCTTTATATCGGATGCGGTATTTGCCCACATGAATAATTACGGGCGCGTGGTGGTATCGGGTTCCATCGCCAATTACAATGACCAGGAAGTGGCCATGGGCCCCCGGTTGCTGCCAATTATCATGGCTAAAAAATTACTGCTACAGGGCTTTTTGATCGGCGATTATAAAGACCGCTTTAAGGAAGGCCGGGAACAATTACGGCAATGGATAAACGAAGATAAAATTCATTACCGGGAAACTATTATCAAAGGTTTTGAGCAACTGCCCACGGCATTTATCGGTTTATTTTCCGGGCAAAATGAAGGGAAGATGCTGGTAGAAATATAATGTTACCCAGCAGTTGCACCCACTTGCTTAGAACTCCATCCGCACGCTCACAAAAACATTCCGGCGCACCAGGGGAACGCTATAGAAGTTTTGCAAGGTCGCGTAATTGTTGAAACTGGAAAAGTATTTTACATTGGCAAGGTTATCTGCCTTAATTGCTACAGACACCGGGGCTTTATTAAATTTATAGTTCACCATGGCGTCCATAAACAAAAAAGATTTGGCCTGCGGGGTAAACAGGTTGTTGTTGTAATAACTGGTAGTGTAGGTAAAACTCAATTGCTTGTTCACTTGCAGGCGCTGCTCCAGGGTGGATTTTATATTACAAATATCCGGGGCAATATTGGCAGATGCCAGGCCTTCTATTTTATTCCGGCCATACAAGCCCTGGCTGGATAGTTTAATAAAGTACACCTTATGCCAGTTCCTTTTCAGGGAAAGCGTTACACCGTAGCTGGAAAGCTTGTTTTTATAAATCTGATGATCGTCGCCGATAATCAGATTAGCACCCTTGTTGTACTGCCCGGTAATATTTATCACCGCATGCAGGAATAACGATGGGATGATATGGGAAGTGGAAATGCCCAATTGATCGGATCCCCGGTTCATGAGGCTGTCTTGCTGGATGGCTACAAAATCTTTCAACGTTTGGAAGCTGGCTATACTGGTGAAATTATGCATATAATACAGATACAACGTACTGGACACCTCGCTTTTATGCCACTGTTTAAAAAAATTTGAATTCATTGTAAACGAACGTTGTGGGCGGTTTACACCACTCCACTGCCTAAATGAAGTGAGGGAGCTTGGATAGATGGCCCTTTGCAATTGATAGGGCGCTAATTGCCTTTGATACAGGGTTCCATTGATCTCACCATTATATCCATCCCCAAAGCTAAATGGCTGACTTACATCAAAATAGTATTCTGGTACCGTAAACCGATCACTCAAGTCAGGTTCCCGGGTGGTGGCATGGGAAAAGCCATAATCAGTTTTAAACCTGGTGGCTTTTTTTCCCCATAATGATATATTTTTTTCCAGCACTACATGGAGATTATTAATCGTATAATCACCGGCATTACTAAACCCTGGTGGCATAAGCGTGTTGGTGGCGTTTGCGGTATCGGTGAGTTTCAACTGGTTGGCCAGGTGAAGGGAAGTCCTCACATAGTTAATCGACATATCAAAAGGCCATCCCTTATTATGATTGTAATATTTCCAGTTGGCCGTTATGGTTTGATAGGTGGGGCTACCCTGCTGGCTGAGCAAATCGAAGTGCCCGTTTTCCACGCCAAAAACCTGGTTCCAGTTTGGCGACCATCCCTGGCCATATTGGCCTAGTTTTTCTTTATTATAATTCACCTGCAAAATAGCGGCCTTGGTCTTGGAAATCCGGTGCGTATAAAGCAGGCTTGCCGACCCGCTCGTCCAATTGTTGTCCAGTTGATTGCGCACAAAACTGCGCGTTGTATCTGTATAGCTACTGAACTGGCCTCCGCCGGTACGATCGATAAACAGGTGGCCGCTCACGTTAAGTTCGCGGGAACTGTCCGGGTGATAGATAAAGGTTTGCCGCACCGCCAACAGCGATGGGCGGTAAGTGATGCGGTTGCTATCCAGGCGGCTGAAATAGGTACTACCCGTTAAAATCTTCGCATTATTATAACTGCGTTGTTGCTGGTTATCTTTGAGAAAATTTAATTCCGTTTCACTCCGTAGTTTTTTATTAACCGGCAGGTTCACCTGTAGGCGGTTATCCCATTGGCGATTTTGAATGTACCACCGGTTCTCAAATCCGGGAATGGTTTGTAAAGGGTGATTACTGATCATCAGGTTTTGGGCGATGGTTTCATCTGCCTGTTTAAATTCACGTTCCTCCTCCCAACCTATCCCTTCGCCAATGCTATTAAAATTACCAATGTAACCCACCTTTGCTTTCTGGAGCAGGGAAAACAAAACAGGACTTACGCTGTAGCGGTGCGCAGTACCCACGCCTGCCTCCGCATCGCCAAACACGGTGTGTAATTTATCTTTTTTAAGGCCCAGGTTTAACACGGTATTTCTGCCCCCGCCCATACCCGCCAATAGCGGCTGATCATTTTGGTTTTCGATGGCTTGTAAAGTATTGATCACATGAACCGGGAAGCTGTTCAGTAACAATTTTATTTTATCGCCGAAAAGCTCTTCTCCATCCATGCGGATCTTTTTTATCTCCCGGTGATTATACAGCAATCTACCATCGTCCATTATTTCAAATCCGGGCACTTTGGTGATCAGGTCTTTTAACTTGCGCTCATCTCCATCCTTAAAATAATCTGCCTTAAAAAAGGTAGTATCGCCTCTTTTCCACACCGGTGGCGCCTTCACCTCCACGGGATGTAAACCACGGGGTTGATACTTCATGACCGCACTAACCGTAACGATTTTTAACTGCGCACTCACAAAGGCCCTCACCACTAGGGGGGCATAACCCAGGTGGGTGATCTGAAAATTAAGGGTATCGGGCGATGGCAAGGTGAGCGACTGTTCAAACGTATTTTTATCGCCGGTATTAAAATAACCGTATATCATGCGGGAAGAGGTTCCATACACCTTCACATAACAGTCGGACACCCCTACGCCGGCGCTGTCGAGTATCTCCCCCTTCACGATAACGGGTAGCCCCTGGGCATACCCTTTCCGGTACAGCATCAACAGCAGGGCCAGAAAAAGCGTATTGGCTATTGTTTTAATAGTTCTTGTTTTTTGCTGGGGCGGCTGGGGCGATCATTTACAGTACCTCTATATAAATCAGACCGTTTGTCAAATGGCTGGTTAAATTCTTGTGGCCAGAATAGGCTGTCCTGCACAACTCCATTCGTATCGTAGCTATCCAGCGTGTAATGCCGGTGATCGGGTATACTTTCTGCATCCACGACCAGGCCGGGTACACCCATGATATTCTCGACACCCGCCTGCATGGGAATATCTGGACAAAACCAAAGCTCCCATTGAGGTATTCCATGTAAGGTTAAGGTAGCCTTTTGACAGTGCAAGCCATTGATCTCCTTGGTATCCGTTAGAAAAACCCACTGATAATAATTGGGATCAAAATTTTGTATCCGGTTGGGCAGAGTAGACAACTGGTCTACCCTACGCCGGTAAACAAGGCTATCAAAGTCGTAATAATTAATGCTTTGAATAGTGTCTGTATTTAAAGAAAAAGAGTAAGTATGATATGGATTGGGACTAACGCTTATAGCACCATCAGGATATTTATTCAGGTATGCAGGCCTTTCAAAATAAATATAGCGGTTCCCTTTTCTGTATAAAAAACCTTTAAGAGTAATGGATTCCCGGTGAACGTCTCCTCCATCGAGGTCCATTTTTATCGTGAAAGTAACGGTATATTCCGCTTGTAGTGATTGCGCATTAGCTGTAGGAGCATGCAAGACAAACAAAACAGTGAGTAATAGCAGGTATCTCATATGTGCGGTTATTAAAGCAATGGGAGGATAAATATTTGGTAACGGCCATTGGCGTTCGCCTGGTCTATGCATCATTTATTGGCAAGACCAGCTTTTACGAGCACGTGTATTGCATACGTTTTTGCATGTTGGGTAATTTAAGCACGGGGTTTAATAATACTGCCCATCTAAAATAAAATATAATTTGTTAAGGAAAATCCAAAAGAACCGGGTAATGTTTTTTCATAAAGGACCATTATATCCATACACCTTCGCATAACAGTCGAACACTCCCACGCCAGGGCTGTCACGATAACAGGTAGCCCCTGGGCATACCCTTTCCGGTACAACATCAACAGCAGGGCCAGAAAAAGCGTATTGGCTATTGTTTTAATAGTTCTTGTTTTTTACTGATGCGATCGTTTTCCTTACCACTCCGTAATGCGGGTGGTTTGCTAAAGGGTTCGTTAAATTCTTTCGGCCAGAATATACTGTCTGGCACCACGGCATTTGCATCGTAGCTATCCAGCGTGTAGTGCTTATGGTCGGACATCCGTTCTGCTTCCACGATCAGGCCAGGTACCCCCTTGATATTTCCTATACCCGCTTGCATAGGAATATCAGGACAAAACCACAACACCCATTGCAGGTTGCCGCGTAATGTTAAGGTAGCTTTTTGACAGTGCAAGCCATTGATCTCTTTGGTATCTGTTAAAAAATCCCAGTGATAATAATTGGGATTAAAATTTTGCACCCGGTTGGGCAGGGTAGACAATTGATCTATCCGGTACCGGTAAATAAGGCTATCAAAGTCACTATAATAGATGCTTTGAATAGTATCTGTATTTAGGTTAAAAGAATACCCGGTGTTCGCAGTAGTATTCGCGACAAACTGTCCATCAGGACGATCTTTCAAATACTCCGGTTTTTCAAAATAAATATAGCGGCTGCCTTTTTTGTACAAATAACCCGTGAAGGAAATAGATTGCATGGGGGAGTCTCCGCCTGCGGGGCCTACATCTATGGTGGATACAATGGCGTATTGCGCCCGGAGCGATTGTGCTTGGGCTACAGGCCAGTGCAGCATAGGCAAAACAGTAAGTAATAACAGGTATCTCATGCGTGCAGTAATTAAAGCAATAGGAGAATGAATATGATAGCTACAGCCATTGGCACCCACCTAAACCATGCATCATTTGTTCGCAAGGCAGGCGTTTACCAGCAGGTCTATTGGATGCGTGTATTCATGTTGGGTAATTTAGCACGGGGTTAAATAATACTACCCATCTAAAATAAAATATAATTTGTTAAGGGAAACCCAAAAAAACTAGATAACAATTCTTAATTCTATTGCCCTGGCATATGCTAGCCCTTATCTCCTCCTATTCTTATTTCACAAAACTACATACTACTCCTTTGGCAAATATCTATGGGATCACCTGCCATATTGGTGATAAAAGCGGCTGTCCGGAAATTTTTTATCTTTGCCTGAGTGTATCATTTGCTTGTTACCACATAAAAATCAAACTATTGGGGTTAATCGCCCCCTTTTTGTTTAGCTACTTATTTTACCCAGACAACAATATATCTTATATGGAAACCTTTTCTTTCAAATTTCAACAGGTAAAAGCTATTTGGTATTTGTTCTTGGGGCTTATAGGAATTCCATTTATCGCTTTCCTTAGTAATAATGCACCTATTGGCTGGTTTCTGTTGATTATACTAACTCCAATGGCCCTGGCTTTTTTTTTATTTTTCAAGAAAATAAAAGATGCCGATACTATTACGCTGGAAGACGACCACATAAATTCTGCAAGATTTGGTAAAATATATTACGCCGATATTGTATCTGCAAAATCACCCTGGCTTTATAGTACACCTGCGTTACAACTAAAACTCCGGAATGGCCAAAAGATTACCTGGGCAGCCTCTTTTCAAAACAATATTACTACCAGTAAGCAAGATGCGCAGACATTAGTTGCTTTTACCAATGCATTAATTAATAAAACGAGTACACGACAAGATGTACTTTTCAATCAAGCAGCAGCAGACACGAAGTCATCGCCCATAAAAAACATAAATACCGCTCCAATTGGTCAACCTATTAGTCCAACATTGCATCAATCATTAGCAGGAGCGCAGAAGCGAAATCTAAAACCCCAATGGGTGGCCATCCCAGCCGGCTCCATTATAGTATTGTTGTTGGCTTTAAAAAACTGCGGAACAGATTATATAAAAAAGCATAAAGATGATGAAGTAAGAAATATACTCCAGAACAGCGAACAGCAGTATGATCAAAGCATACAGGATGCTAGAAAAATGATCGATAGCATGACGAACGTGTTGGGTCCGGTATATCTTTATACCAATGATTCTGTTGTTTCGGTGCATTTGATGCCCGATATAAATACTGGGGATGCAGCTATTTTGGATAATGTACCTGTACTACAACATTCATTAATGTTTGATTCCATCAAAAAATTTATTGCACACCCCGATAGTTTCGCGTATAAAATTGCGATCGAACGCAAAGCGAATGATGTAGCATGGCTTCAGAAGAGTGTATTCAATTATGGCGACTCAACAGATACCTGGCTGTATCTTTTATCAATCGATCCCGATATTGATGTATCAAAAGATCGTGCAGTGATAGATACTATCCACGGTTCCGGCTCCAAACCGTTTGAATTTTCTACCGGCATACCTGTTTATAAAAATAAATCTTTATTGCAAAGCATGGAAGCTGCCAGCCCCAACTTGAGCATGATGCTTGCAAGAGCGCACTTCAGTAAAAATTATAAATTGTATTTGGTGGGCGTACGGAAAGATAATATTTCGGAAGCGTTGTTTTCGAAAGCCATTACGGTTTTCAACAAACAATTAGCCGCCGTAAAAGCCGATACCAATAGCTTTCATTATTCCAAACGATAGGATATTTTAATAAGGACGCCCCCAATAATGAGGTTGGCGCTGGAGTCATACCGTAACGCTGATGGTTTCCCATTCATTCACAACACCTCCTTTTCCAGGGCAATCTTCCGGTAAGCCATCACGCTATTGTTATTTATTGGCAGATGAAATAGTGGAGCTTTAGGGAAAGGCAGATGGATTAGGGGTGCTTTATCCACCCGTTGAGAAAATGAAAGCAGGCCTTCCCCATCTTTTGGGCAGCCTGGAAATAGAAAATGTGGGTCACTGGGTACAACATGAAGCGGCAGCACAGGTGAGCGAACAGTTACTTAAATTCTTAGCCAACGTAAAGGCGTCTTAGTTTTGCCAAACAGATGATCCCATCCACAGCGTGTGAACACTTCTGTTGGATCGGTATAAATTACCATAATCAAACCTCTATGCCCCTTTTGCAGCATCTTATGTTGTAAACAATTATTGCACAGCCTTCCGCTGTAATGTGTAAGCGTAGAAAATAAACATTGGATAATTACTACTGCACAGTGTGATTTAACTCTCCGTAAAAATCCTTCACAGTAACTATTTGTCTTTGCACAATTGCAATGCCTCATTTAATAAGGCATATTCATCCAAGCCAAATCCAATGAATTAGCAAATGAGCGTAAGCAAATGCAGGATTTGCACACCAGTCAGTACTATACCTTGGAATCCATAAAATTCACCATGGTGGCTACCATGCATTTAGTCCCCCTTTAATGGGGACAGGGGGATGACCTCGTACATCATTCGCCCCTATCCCTTCGAGACCCCAGAAAAAGCCATGATGACTCTGAGCCACCATAGCGGGTTTGATAACCTCGAAGCATAGAAGGGATCGTATCGAATGCAAAAAAAGAAATCCGCGGATGCAACTCCCGGCCCAAGCCGGAAAACCACTACATTCCCAATACCAAACACTTTGTCCGGAACCGGACAAATTTCGCACTACAAATCCACGCAAACATCTTATTATCAACAATTTGCCTTTGGCACCCGGCTTGTAAACTCACCGTCCTAAACACCCTTATGGACACGGTTATTGCGGCAAGCGTAAGAAAACGCACCACCTACAAATGGCTGATCACCGGCGGCGCGGTACTGTTGCTACTGGGGGCAGGCGTATGGCTGCTGCGGTATGCGGTGTCGTCCTCCATTAGCCGGTCTGTGATCACCACGGCGGTGGTAGAAAAAGGCAATATAGAAAATACCCTCACCGCTACCGGCGAGGTGCTGCCGGAATTTGAAGAAGTTATTACAAGTCCTATCAATGCTTCGGTGCAGCAGGTAGCGCTGAACGCAGGCAGTACCGTAAAAGCCGGTGAATCGCTGTTGACCCTGGATAAATCTGCTACGCAAACCAGTTACGAAAAACTAAAGTTCCAGTTGGAGTCTAAACGCAACGACATTAAAAAACTACGGCTTCAGTTGGACAAGAGTTTTTATGATATCAAGTCCAACAACGACATCAAGCAACTACAGATCAACAGCCTGGAGGCAGATGTAGAAAACGCCCGCCGCCTGTACAAGGCCGGCGGGGGTACCCGGGAGGATATTGAGAAAGCGGAGCTAAACCTGAAAGTGGCCCGCCTGGAAAAACTGCAACTGGAAAATGAAATCAAAAGCAAGCAGCAAACCATGCAGGTGGAGATGCGGGAAGCGGAAATAGCCGCCGCCATCCAGGATAATGAATTACAGGAACTGCAACGGAAACTGCAACAGGCCAATGTTGTAGCCAGTCGAGATGGCGTTATTACCTGGATAAACCGCAACATCGGTGCGGTGATCCATGAGGGCGATGCGCTGGCACGCATTGCAGACCTCAACAGCTTTAAAGTGCAGGGCAGTATTTCTGACAACTATCTGGACCAGCTGCACAAGGGCATGGCGGCCATTGTGCGCATGAACGAGTTGCAGATACGGGGCACTGTGATCAACATACAACCCGCGGTGCAGAATGGCATCATCACTTTTGATGTGCAACTCAATGAACGCAATCACCCGCTGCTGCATCCTAACCTGAAAGTAGATGTATACCTGGTCACCGCTGCGCAAAACAATGTGCTGCGCGTAGCCAACGGCCCTGCTTTCCGGGGAGCCGCCACGCAGGACATTTTCATTATCCGCCACCAAAAAGCCGAACGGGTAGCCGTGCATATTGGCATGAGTAATTTCGATTACGTGGAACTCAAAGACCATGTAAAACCCGGCGACGTAGTGATCACCAATGACATGAGCAATTATAAAAATGCACAAACCCTTACGCTGACGCCATAAACGCCGCCACACTATTTATGCTTATACGTACCATATATTTTTGCGGTTGTTTGCTGATAAGCCAGTTCCTCCGGGCGCAATCCACCGATACGCTCACGCTTACCTTACAGCAGGTAGTGAGCATGGCGAAGGATAAATCTATCGCGGCCCGGCAGGCGGTTACTACGCAAAAAACGAAGTATTGGCAATACCGTACCTACCTGTCGAACTACCAGCCGCAATTAGCGCTGAACGGTACCCTGCCGGGTTATAACAAAACCTTTACGCAGGTGCAGCAGCCCGATGGTACTATTTTATTCCAGTCTGTACACAATAATAACTCTACACTGGACTTGTCATTCAGTCAGACCATATCCGCTACCGGTGCCACCGTGTTTGGCACCACCCAGCTACAGCGTTATGACGACTTTGACCGGAAAACAACGCTGTATAACAGTACCCCTTTGGGCATTGGGTACAGCCAACCGCTGTGGCAGTTCAATGCCCTGAAGTGGGATAAAAAAATAGAACCCTTAAAATACCGCGAGAGCAAACAGGAATTTATAGAATCGATGGAGCAGATTGCCATCACCGCCAATGGTTATTTCTTCGACCTGTTACTGGCCCAGGTGAATCTGCAAATTGCGGAGACCAATCTTACCAATACCCTCAAAATACTGGACATCGCCCATGAGAAATTTAGCCTGGGCAAAATATCCAAAAACGAAATACTGCAATTGCAACTGGAACTGTTGAAATCAAAAAAAGCAGTAGGCATTGCCCGCCGCGATATGGAAATTGCTACGCTAAACCTTAGCTCCTATACCGGCTTGCAGGGACAGGAAAAAATAAGCTTGCTGCTGCCTACCAACATTGTGCAAATGCAAGCGCCGCCGGACAAAGTACTCTCCGAAGCCTATGCTAACCGTAGCGATGCCATAGCCTTTGTGCGCCGCATGGCAGAGGCCCGGAGAGATATTGCCAAAGCCCGTGGCGACAATGGGCTGAATGCTGCGCTCACGGCCCAACTGGGTTATTCCAAAAGTGCGGCTACCATCCCCACGGTGTACCAGCATCCACAGGATCAGCAGGAGGTGCAGCTCACGTTTTCCATTCCCATACTGGATTGGGGACGTTCCAAATCAAGAACTAAAACGGCGGAGGCCAACCTTGAATTTACCGCCTATGCGGTAGAGCAGGCCAAGCAAACCTTTACCCAGCAAATTGTAACACAGGTTACCCTGTTCGACATGATGAAAGACCAGTTGGTACTCACCGCCGGGGCAGATAGCATTGCGTCCGAAAAATACCAGATCGCCAAAGACCGCTATGTGCTGGGCAATCTGAGCATTACCGATCTAAGCATTGCCTTCCAGGAAAAAGACCAGGCCAAGCGGGATTACATTGCCGCCCTGCGCGACTTCTGGGGGGCTTACTACCAGCTTCGTTACCTGTCGCTCTACGATTTTGAGAAAAATGAAAAGATTACTTACCGGCAAACGACCGTCTTAAATTAATATATTACTTCACCTTAACTGCTCACCATGATCTCGCTGACCAACATAGAAAAAGTATACCGGACAGATACCATAGAAACGCTGGCGCTGAACAGCATTAGCCTCGATATTGCCAAAGGCGAATTCCTATCCATCATGGGCCCTTCCGGCTGTGGCAAAAGTACGCTGCTCAATATTATGGGCCTGCTGGACACCCCCACCCGTGGCCAGGTACAGATAGCCGACCAGCCCACCCAACACCTGAACGATAAACAACTGGCACATTTCCGGAATAAAAAGATCGGTTTCATTTTTCAGAGCTATCACCTCATCAACGACCTGAAGGTGTTGGACAATGTAGAACTGCCGCTATTGTACCGCCATAGCGCCGCGAAGGAACGCCGGCTGCTGGCTACCGCTGCGTTAGAGAAAGTAGGATTGAGTAACCGTATCCGGCATTTTCCCACCCAATTATCGGGCGGACAAAAACAACGCGTAGCCATAGCCCGCGCCATTGTAGGCCAGCCGGAAATTATACTGGCCGATGAACCTACCGGCAACCTGGATAGCGCCATGGGCCACGAGATCATGGACATACTGCTTACCCTGAACAAAACAGAAGGCACCACCATCATCATGGTAACCCACGATGAAATCATGGCCCGCAAAACACATCGCCTGGTAAGACTATTTGACGGAACACAGGTGCAATAAATCATCACGCTTTAATCTACAACGCATGCTGCTCAATTACTTTAAAATAGCCATTGCCGTACTGCGGCGCAGAAAGTTTTTCACCTTTATCAGTCTTTTCGGCATCAGCTTTACGCTTACCATTATGCTGGTACTTACCGCATTTATCACCAGCCTGGTGGGCAACAAGTACCCCGATAAAAAGCGCGACCGCCTGTTATACATCCGCAACATGGAGCTCACTGGGCCCCAGTCTATGAACTCCAGCAATGTTTCTTTTTATATGTTGGATCATTATGTACGCAGTATGGCAACCCCGGTACAAATAGCCATCGCCACGCCTTACAAAGGCACCAATACCTACCTCAATAACCGTAAAATTGAGGTGAACTATAAATACACCAATGCCGATTACTGGCAGGTACTCGATTACGACTTCCTGGAAGGAAAGCCCTACACCGCCCAACAGGTGGCCGCAGGCGAGCGGGTAACGGTGATATCGGAATACATGAAGAAAGCCTACTTTGGCAATACCCCACTGGTAACAGGGCAATACATAGAGGCCGATAATGTTAAGTACCGTATATCTGGCGTGGTGAAAAGCATACCCATTACCAATTACCTATTATACAGCGATATTTACCTGCCTTATACCGTTTCCAAAACAGACTATACCGGCAAGGGCTACCTGGGTAACTATACCGGCATATTACTGGCCAATAGTAAAGCAGCCGTACCCAAGATACAGCAGGAATACGAAGCCATCATTGCCCGGCTGCCCCTGCCTTCCAAAGAATACGACCATCTATATAGTCATGCCCTTCCTTATATGCAAGCCTATGTAGCCACCGGCGATGAAAAGCGTTCGGGCATGAATAGAGTTTTACTGGCTATCAGCATTTTCACCTTGCTGGTGATGTTGCTGCCCACCTTAAACCTGGTGAATATTAATGTAACCCGCATCCTGGAACGGTCTTCCGAAATAGGCGTGCGCAAGGCCTTTGGCGCCTCCTCTTCCACTCTGGTGCAGCAGTTTATTATCGAGAACCTGCTACTCACCCTGCTGGGCGGTGTGATAGGGGTGGTGTTATCTGCCATTATCCTCTACAGCTTCAATCATGCCCACCTGGTTGCCAACCTCCACCTGGTCCTCAATTTCACGGTATTGGGCATTGGCCTTCTTATCTGCCTGGTATTTGGCCTGCTGTCTGGCGTATACCCGGCCTGGCGCATGTCGCGCATGCATGTGGTGACGGCCCTGAAGGCCTGATAAAATTATTCATCTTATAACCAGCTGTTATGTTCAAGCATTTATTTATACTGATCTGGAATAAAAAGAAACAAAACTTCCTGTTGCTCACAGAAGTATTGATTTCGTTCATCGTACTGTTTGCCGTATTTACCCTGCTGGTATTTTACTACCGTAACTATAAAACACCCAGGGGCTTTGACTACCAGCAGGTATGGGTGGCCACTTATACCAATAATTTCAACATCCACGATAGCGACTCCCTGCACCAGTTCTATGAATCGCTGCGCAACGCCATTCAGGCTATGCCACAGGTAGTAAGCGTGGCTTTTGTAAGTAGTAATACGCCTTATTCCAACAACATGCAAATGAACGGTCTGCAATATCAAAAACGGCAGCTCCGTAGCGTGAACAGCTACATTGTGGAAAACAGTTACCTGCCCACCCTGCAACTGCAACTGCTGGAAGGGCAATGGTTTTCGCCTGCCGATGCCGCAGCCCGCAAAACACCTTTGGTGATAGACCAGACATTAAGAGAAGAGTTATTTGGAAACGGGCCGGCCATCGGGCAGCTCGTGGGCGACGACAACCAGCAGCAGATCATTGGCGTGGTGCAGGACCCCAAATTTAACAACGATTATTCCCTCACAGGCAAAGCCATGTTCAGTGCGCCCGATACGGGTTCCATACGTTCGCTCAGCAGGGCGCTGGTCCGGGTAGCGCCAGGCGCAGATGCCGCCCTGGAAGGCAGGTTGTACAAACTCATGGCCAATACCATGAAGAATGCCAACATACAAATTGAGCACCTGGACGAAAAAAGAAACAGCGCCAATAATTTTGCGCTGCTGCCCATGATCATATTGGCCGTGGTATGCGGCTTCCTCATCATCAATGTGGCGCTTGGATTGTTTGGGGTGCTGTGGTACAACATCAACAAGCGGCGGGGAGAAATAGGATTACGCCGCGCCGTGGGTGCCACCGGGTCATCGATCGCCTGGCAGTTGGTCGCCGAATCGCTGCTGCTGGCTACCCTGGCATTGCTGGTCGGCGTTTTCTTTGCCATCCAGTTTCCACTGCTGCACGTGTTCGACTTGGCCGCCACCACTTATTTATGGGGATTATTGTTTGCCATCGTGTTTATTTATGTGCTGGTACTGGTATGCTCGCTTTATCCGGGCAAACAGGCCGCCGCTATTTACCCGGCCGTAGCCCTGCATGAAGATTAAGCAAGCGGCAGTGGCAGCATCCGCAACACCAACGGGAAGGCGGATCTATCTTTTTAAAATGATTAACTTGCTAGCATTCTCCTGATTATGATCCTGATTATTGACGACGATATTGCAGTAAGAACCTCGCTGTTGCTCCTTTTACAAAACGAAAAGTTGCCAGCCACCGCGGCGGCCACGCCGGCGGAGGCCCTGTATATACTGGCAGCACAACCCATATCGCTGGTCATCTTGGATCTTAATTTTACCATCGCTACCTCGGGCCGGGAAGGCATGCAACTGCTGCGCGATATAAAACAGGTGAACAGTGCAGTGCCGGTCATCCTCATTACCGGCTGGGGTACGATAGCGCTGGCGGTGGAAGGCATGAAACTGGGCGCCAGTGATTTTATCAATAAGCCCTGGATCAATGATCACTTGCTGCAATCTGTTAAAACCCTCTTGCATTTGCAGGAAAACCAGCCCCGCCATTCCACCCGGCAGCAACTGGACCAGCAATACCAGCTAAGCCACATCATAGGCCAGGATCCGCGCCTGCTGGACATCCTGGAGACCATAGGCCGTATTGCACCTACAGATGCGCCGGTGCTGATAACCGGCGAGAGTGGCACCGGCAAGGAATTGATTGCAGAAGCCATTCACCAAAACAGCCTGCGCCAGCATAAACCTTTTGTGAAAGTAAACCTGGGCGGCATCTCCACCTCCCTGTTTGAAAGTGAGATGTTTGGCCACGTGCGTGGCGCATTTACCGACGCCCGTACCGATAGAATGGGCCGCTTTGAAATGGCCAACAAAGGCACCATCTTCCTCGATGAAATAGGCGAACTGGATACCAGCAGCCAGGTAAAACTGCTGCGGGTATTGCAGGACAGAACTTATGAAGTGCTGGGTAGCAGCCGCACCCGCACGGCAGACATTCGCGTGGTATGCGCTACCAACCGCAAGCTGGAAGACATGGTACAACAAGGCAACTTCCGCGAAGATTTGTTTTACCGCATCAACCTGATCACCATTCATTTGCCCGCCCTGCGGGAAAGGCCGGGCGATATACCGCTGCTGGTAAACTTCTTTATACAAAACCTGCAAACCATCTACCACCGCCCGCAACTGGGCGTTACGCCCGCCGCCTTAAAATGGATGGCACAACTACCCCTGCCGGGCAATATCCGCCAGTTAAAAAACCTCATAGAACGATCGGTGTTGATGAGTCGCAAAGACCTGCTCGACACCAGCGATTTTAGTGCGCAACTGGCCCTCTCTGCGGTAAAAAAGGGGCAACTGCAACTGCCCGAAGTGGGTACCATTACCCTGGACGAACTGGAGGCGATGATGATTCGCAAGGCACTGGCGTTTCATCACCATAAAATAGCCAAAGCCGCAGCGGCGCTGGGCATCACCCGCAGCTCGCTGTACCGGCGGCTGGAAAAATACCACATACCGTATGATGAAACTCAGGACTAAATACCTGCTGTTTATCAGCCTGCTGCATATTACCGCCCTGGTATTATCTTATTTTATTTTCCGGCAAAACAAACTCCTCTTCATCGCCGCAGAAGCAGTAATACTCCTCACGGCGGTGCTTTCCTGGCAGCTATTCCGGCAACTGATACAGCCACTGAAATTACTCATGCAGGGTATTGATGCCATGAAGGATCGTGATTTTACCGTGAAGTTTTTACCGATGGGTAATTATGAAATGGACCAGCTCATTGCGGTATACAACCAAATGATGGACGCCCTGCGCACAGAACGCACCAAACATAAGCAACAACATCTTTTCCTGGAAAAGCTCATTCACACCTCTCCCACCGGCATTATCATTTTAGATTTTGATGATCAGATACAACTGGTAAATCCCAAAGCTCTGCTCCTGCTGGGAGTACCGGAGCAACAACTGCTGCGTACCCCCATCAGCACATTCACCCACCCTTTGCTGGAACGGGTACAACAGCTTGCTTCCGGCGAAGCTGCCACGATTACCTTGCATGGAATGGCTACTTATAAACTGCAAAAGTCGCATTTCATAGACCAGGGATTTCCCCGGCATTTTATCATGATAGAAGAACTAACTGCTGAAATGCTGGCTACCGAAAAAAAGACCTACGGCAAAGTAATCCGCATGATGGCACACGAGGTTAATAATAGCATAGGGCCGGTAAACTCCATCCTTCAATCTGCGCTATCGGTACCATCGCTGTGGGAGCAGCCCGCCCACCAGGCGCTGCACCATGCGCTGGAAGTAGCCATAGCACGCAATAATAACCTGAACCTGTTTACCCGCAACTTTGCAGACCTGGTAAGGCTACCGCCACCAGCAAAGAAAACCATCGATCTGCGGGAAGTACTTAGCGCCGTCACAAAACTTATGTTGTTAAAGGCGGGCGAAAAGGCCATAGTTTTTCAACAAACGGATATGGAAGACCCGTTTTTTATCCTGGCCGATGCACAGCAAATGGAACAGGTGCTGATTAATATTGTAAAAAACGCCATTGAATCCATCGCACAAAGCGGCGTTATCACCATCCACCTGCTCCGTAGCCAGCGCACCCTGGTGATTACGGATACCGGCAAGGGCATCACACCAGAACAGGCATCCCAGTTGTTTACCCCTTTCTTCAGCACCAAGCCAGACGGGCAGGGCATTGGCCTTACACTTATCAAAGAAATTCTACTGAACCACGGCTTCCCCTTCTCCCTTAAAACAACCGCCCCCGGCCGCACGGCGTTTACGATAAAGTTTAGTGAAAGCACCCCGCATACGGTGCAGCACGGTTATTGATCCGCTGGTAGGGATTAAGCGGCTGCTTCCTGCATTTTGGCAAAAAGAAACGTAGATCCGGCTAAATTTTTGTTGCCGTTGCAGACCACCTTTGTGATAATAAAAAAAACAGTGTAGTTATGAAAGTATTTGTAACAGGTGCTACCGGTTTTATTGGTACGGCCATCGTACAGGATTTATTACAGGCAGGCCACCAGGTAGTGGGATTGTCGCGTTCCGCCACATCGTCCGAGAAACTGAAAGCAGCCGGTGCTGATGTGCAGCCCGGTGATCTGGAAGACCTGGACAGCCTGCGCAGTGGTGCTGCGGCGGCAGATGGGGTTATACATGCCGGCTTTATACATGACTTTTCCCGCTTTAAAGAAGTGTGCGAAATAGATAAAAAAGCGATTGAAACCATCGGCGCCGTACTGGCGGGCTCTAACAAGCCCCTTATTGTGAGTTCCGGCACCGCGCTGGTAAGGCCGGGCGCATTGGCCACAGAAGATATACCCAGCGAAATAGATGTCCATAAATTTCCCCGTGTTTCAGAAGGTACGGCCGACCGTGTAGCAGCACAAGGCGTGCGGGCGGCGGCTATCCGCTTATCGCCATCGGTACATGGAGAAGGCGATCATCATGGGTTTATACCTACTTTGATCAACATTGCCCGGGAAAAAGGGAAGGCAGCTTATATAGGCGATGGTGAAAACCGCTGGAATGCTGTACACCGGCTGGATGCAGCCCGCTTGTTCCGGTTGGCGCTGGAGCAGGGCACGGCCAAAGCAAAATACCATGCCGTGGGTGATGAAGCTATCACCCTTAAAACCATCGCCGAGATCATTGGGCGGCAGCTAAACCTCCCGGTCGTATCTATCGCGCCAGCAGCAGCAGCGGACCACTTTGGTTGGTTTGCCATGATGGCATCGCTGGATTGTCCGGCATCCAGCCAGCTTACGCAGCAACGCCTTTCCTGGAAGCCTACCCACCCCGGCCTGCTGGAAGACCTGAACAGCGGTATTTATTTTAAATAGTTTTTACTTTGTATTTATGCAACTGCCACCTACCCGGATAAAAAGCATCAGTGAATTTCACCGCCTGGCAGACTTACCCAAACCGGAGCATCCGCTGATTACGGTGATCGATCTGGAAACATTGAAACGACCCCTGGAAGAAGGAACTTTTTCCAGGGTGTTCGACTTTTATTCCATTGCGCTGAAAAAGAATTTTCACCTCAAAATGCAGTATGGCCAGCAGCCGCATGATTTTGAGGAAGGCATATTACATTTCATGTCGCCGGGGCAGGTACTCACCGTCAGCATCGACAACAGCCTCCCACATAACCCGTCCGGGTGGATGATCTTTTTTCATCCGGACTTTTTATGGAATACATCCCTGGCCAAAACGATTAAACAGTACGATTACTTTGGATATGCGGCCAATGAGGCGCTGCATCTTTCCGACAAGGAAGAAACCATCCTTACCGGTATCGCTAAAAATATATCCCAGGAATATCATGGCAATATCGATGGGTTTAGCCAGCCGGTGATCATTGCACAGCTGGAACTGCTATTTACTTATGCAGACCGTTTTTACCAACGCCAGTTTGTAACCCGCAAAGTAAGCAGCCACGCCCTGCTCAGCAGGCTGGAAGAAGTGTTAGATCATTATTTCCAAAGTGGCGCACTGGCCACCCAAGGCCTGCCTACGGTATCGTTTATCGCAAAGTCGCTGCATGTATCGCCCAACTATTTAAGTGGCCTGCTTAAGGCGCAAACCGGCCAAAATACCCAGCAACTACTGCATGATAAACTGATAGCCCTGGCGAAGGAAAAACTATCCACCACGCAACTGCCGGTGGGTGATATTGCTTATGCACTAGGCTTTGAGCATCTGGCTTCCTTCAGTAAATTATTTAAGACCAAGACCAGCCTTACCCCACTGGCATTCCGTAAGTCGTTTCAATAAGGGAAAAACTGGAGCCTACCCAATATATATCCCTTTCTTACAAACAGCGCAGGCAGCCATCACCCTCCCGCGCCTGCCTGGTATGCCGGAACCGGAACCGGTGCGCCTGCTGCAAATTTATTGCTCCAGTTACACAACCCCTGCAACAGCGGCACCAGCTCCCTGCCTTTAAGAGTAAGTTCGTACACTATTCCAGCCGGCGTAGTACCCGGTATAATCTTCTTCAAAAGTATTTGCTGCGCTTCCAACTCCTTCAGTTGGCGGGCTAAAACCTGTTCTGCTATATTGGGAAGGGCCTTGCTCAGCAAATGAAACCGGTTGTTGCCCTGGTAAATGGAATACACCAACTGCGATTTCCACCTCCCACTAATGACACTGATAGCGGAATTTAGAGCACATACCTGGAATAAAAACTGCTCATTGATCGCGTTCGAAGATTGTTCTTTTCGCATAGCTTTTCTTTATTGGCTCACAATTTTGTTCGCTATTGCCCGGCAATATATTCCAGGGCAAATTTGTGTTGTAAAAATAATTCAATTGAAACAGATTACCATTCTCCTGCTTTGTATCTACATGCACACCACCGCCACTGCACAAACCACCTGGATATTACCCACTAAGTACCTGGCACAGCCAGACAGCGTACTTATTTTTACACCGCAGCACTATACGCCTGCCCAGCATTATCCGCTGGTGTACCTCCTGCATGGCTATAGTGAAAATTACCTCCAATGGAGCCGCACCACCGACCTGCAGGCACTCAGCAACCGCTATAACGCCATTATTGTTTGCCCGGAAGGTGGTGTTACGTATTATGTAAATGCAGCCGCCAGAAACGGTGCTGCGTATGAAGATTTTTTCTTTAAAGACCTTGTACCTGCCGTACACGCGGCTTATACCATCGATACCAACAACATTTTTATCAGCGGCTTAAGTATGGGGGGCTATGGGGCTTTGCGCTATTTTATATTACATCCTGATTATTTTAACACCGCAGCATCTACCAGCGGCGCACTACAACCGGCGTTTTCCTTCTATCAGCAGGTTAGCCAGCACTTCTGGCAGTCTAACCGGCTTACAAACGATATGACCCTTGCGCTGGGCCAGCCTGGCCATACCAACTGGCAGGAATACCGCATCACGACCCTCTTGCAACAGCACCCGCTACACCGTCCTTTCCTGATAGATTGTGGCAGCGCAGATATTTTATTACCCGACACACAAGCCCTACAGGCACTGGCTACACAACTGCAATTACCGGCTACCTGCATCACCCAACCGGGTGATCATAATACCGCTTACTGGCATACCGCTATCGAATATCACTTTCTGTATTTTCAACAACACCTCCGCTAAGCAGCCGCTGCCAGCCTCCAAGATGGAACAACTTTTTACCACCTTCCTGCCGATGGGTGCAATTGCTGAGGGCCTTTCCCCTTAAAGATGCGCCGGTTCTTTCACCTGCATGGTTACCGGTCCTATTAAACCCGTGGCCTGCAAGGTGGCGCTGGGGTCTGGGCCGTCGATGGTCCATGTCTTGCGCTGGTCTTCCGGTATACCGGCATCATACACCAGCCGGTTAAACCAGGTACTGGTTACGGCCACCGTTAAGGTATTTTGCCCTTGATGCAGGAAGGTATTTACTGATAGCTGATAGGGTGGCGCCAGCACATTGCCCACCGGCGTACCGTTTATCGCAACGGTAGCTACCATGTCTACACGGCCCAGGTTCAGTATATATTGCCGGTTGGGTAGTACACTATCTATTGTAAAAGTGGTGGTGTAAGTAGCGGTGCCGGAGAAGGCTTTTCCTGCCGGCGATAGGTCCAGTGCATTCCATGCTTTCAGTTCGGTGAGCCTTACCGTATCCGGCGCTCCCCACCCTGCCGGAAAGTGCAAGGTCCAGGGGCCGGCAATGGGGATGGATGCCAGGTCCCTGCTGTTCACCACCTGCGTAGGAGCCTTTTTGGAGAATACAATAAAGCATGCATTTGATTGGGCAAGATCCAGGTCAATAACGGTACGGCCATCTTTTTGATAACTGGGAATGTTCCGGGTGGTGCCGGTTATGGGATCCCAATAGGCAGGGGCACCGGCGGTCCGGAAGCTAAGTTGCCCCCCAAATCCTTTCCCTTTGGGTGCACTGATAAAGTACCAGTCTGCCCCCGCTGTCTTCCGGTGCACCCATAATGCATCGCCCCCGGTAACATCGGGAGGTATATGCAACGCTGCTAATGCCTGTTGCAGGGTAATGCCGGAAACAACATACCCTTTCCCATTTTTCCGGATGCCGGTTTGGCCGGTTCCCCAAATGCTTTTCACGGCGGCATTAAAACGTAATTGCGCGGCATCCCCACCAGCTAGCGTAGCAAGGCCCACCGGCGCTTCGCCCACGATGGTGGCCCCTGCTTTCACCAGGGTGTTTATTTTGGCTAACGTTTGGGGCAGCATACGCGGTGCATCGGGTAGCCACAACACGCGGTATTCAATGCCTTCGGGAGTTACCAGCAAGCCGTTTTTTACCATAAGCCGGTTGATCAGCACATCCGGGTTACAGTAATCATACTTAAATCCTTCGGGGAAGGGCGCCAGTTGGTTGGGCTTATGATTCACTTCATCCCCCAGGTACCATAACACATCCGACACCGGTTTTCCCCTTTCCAGCATATACGTACAACGTGCCAGGTAATTGGTAAAATAAGGCATGTATGGCCACCAGGTTTGCCCTCTCAGGAAAGGGGTACCAATACCGGCACCGAACGACGATCCCGGGGCTATAAACGGCGTTTGCGGGTTGTGGGTATATGTATGAAAAACATAGTGGGTCACCCCTTCTGCCGTATTGCAGTTGGCCACTTCCCGGAGCATATCAAAGTGTTCGTCCCAACTGAGTGTCATATTGGTAAACGACTCTGCGGCCACCCTTGGCTTGCCGTACATCCGGGCTGCAGACACCGTTGGTTTAATGGGTTTAAAGTTCAGCGAGCCTACAAAGGCATCACTCATAGGCTGCCAAAACTCGGCCATCGGCACATCTGCATATTTATAGTACTCCAGGATATCGCCGGGTATAATATCCCCTGCCGATGTTTCATAGCTTACGTATAGGCCGTTTTTCCTGGCCAATGTGGCCATGCGGCCATAATAGTTATGGGTGAAGAGCTCATTGACCGTGTTGCGCCAGTCTATCAAAAAGCGTCCCGTTGTTTCCGGGTCTTTGATCACGTAGCCAAACAATGCGGGCAGCCACTGGCGCAGGGGATAATGGGAAACGCGTTGAAAATTGGCCTCCATATCCGGTGTCCAGGTTTGGGTATGGCACTCCCAGCTATCTATGAGCATGCCATTGAGCAGCCCACCGGCCAGGGGTCCCTGCTGACCGGATAAGCGGCCTATGTACCCGGCAAAATGCGCCTCTGCCCCGGAGGCAGCCAGTTTATTGGCCTCCCAGCCGGTGCCTTCTTTGGGCGCTGGTCCATTTTGGCGGCCCGCATTTACATGCCCTATCCGCAGGATGGTCCATGCGCCTTTGGGTGCTGTCCATTGCAGGTGGCCGGTGGAGTCCATGCTGCCCGAAATATCCAGGATATCATGGGCATTAATAAATGCCTGGGGCGATTGCTTGGGATGTTGCCCGGCCCTTTCCAGGCTTCTTAACGTCCATCCCGCTTCCGACTCCCAGCTATCCTTCCGCGCAGCGGAAAAAAGGCGGAGCGAACCTAGCGCCATATCATGTTTGTTGTAAATTATAATGCGGTAAGTCTTTACCCCGGGCACTTCATCACAAGCCAAGGTAATGGGCTGATCATCCTGCCAGTTTGCCTGCGGCATATTCACCTGCAGGATATCTCTTATTTGCCCCTGCGCTAATACGGCCTGTATCACCACCCTTACACCAGGATCGTACGCCTGCGCATGGTTAAAGGCCTGTATACTCGAAAACTCCACACTGCGTACGATGGTGGCGGTATCAAAATTCACTTCCACCCAATACGGCTTCATCGTATCTGCGGGCGGCAGGTGAATAGCTTGTTGGGCCTTCCCGGCTACATACAATTTCCAATCGGCGGCTACATTACTCTTTACCACCTGCGGCACCAACGGCTTGCCGGAATCGCCCAGGGGCGTGGGAAATGCCAGCACCGCCACCGGTTTATAATCACGCCAGGCGGCGGTACTGGGTTGCGGCATAGGCAGGTTTTGGCGGATGGTCTGGCCGCCAGTAACATCCGTGCGGCTCCACACGATGGTGCGCATGGCATTGGCAGGGGTGATCCATGGCCCACCGGAAGTGGCCCATCCGGGGCAGTTATTCATCGAAAAATTTAATCCTAAGCGCCGGCACTCCTGGGCGGTATGTTTTACCGCATCGTCCCAGTTTGCACTCAGGCTGGTAATTTGTGCAGCTACCCCAGGCCAGGGGCCTCCAAACTGGCCATGAAAAAGCTGTACGCCCGAGAAGCCCGCCTGGGCGATGGCCTCCAGATCTTTGGTGATGCCTGCTTTAGAAACATTCCCGCCAATGAAATGAAACCAGGTTTCCGGGTGATCTACTAGGGGCGGTGTGCGAAACTGCACTTCGTCCTCTTTTCCAAACGGACGGTCCAGCTCCTGCTGTGATGGAACAAAAGGAGGCTTCACCACCTGCGCGCTGGCGGATGCCAGCAGCACCAGGAGTGCCGCCGTGCATAACGGGTAATATCTTTTCATGGAAAGGCATTGATAACTTTAATGATGGGTGTGCATGGTGGATGATGACGTCTTTCCGCGCACTTGTTTTTTATAGCAGCGCGGTAGAATGTCATGGTAGCGCAAGCGGCCATGGCATTTCTTGTCAAGTTCATTTGGTTTCCGGTAAGGCGGAAGATAATAATATATAATGGTTTTTTTTAGCGTGGCCCTTGCCCTACTGTGGCAGTCAGGTGCGGCGGGCGGCTATTACCGGCCTTACCTAACTTCTTGAAATCCATTCCGGGCAGGCAAAAGATTATCCAGCGCCTACTTAAATTTTCATTAATATAGCGGTAACCTATCGTACGCGTAGTACTGTTTTCAGAAAATATTTAAATTTTATACCCTATGGCATCGGGTTTCTTTGCTATCCTGGACGATATAGCTTCGTTAATGGACGACATTGCTGTTACGACTAAAGTGGCTGCGCAGAAAACAGCTGGCATACTGGGCGACGACCTGGCGGTGAATGCAGAAAAAGCAACGGGCTTCGTTTCTTCGCGGGAGCTGCCCGTGCTTTGGGCTATTACGAAAGGGTCTTTGCTCAATAAACTGATCATCATTCCCATTGCTTTATTGTTGAATGTATTTTTCCCGGTGGCCATCAAGGTGGCCCTGGTATTGGGGGGTATTTACCTGTCGTATGAGGGAGTAGAAAAGATCGTGGAATTTCTTTTTCACCGGGGCAAACAAACGCCGGCACCCGTTACAGCCGCAGCGCCCGAAAATCCACCTACCGAAAAGGCGAGAATTAAAGCAGCCATTACCACCGATTTTATCCTTTCCATAGAGATCGTGATCATTGCATTGGGGGCTGTATTAAACCAGGCATTGCTTATACAGGTAGTAACCGTTACAGTGGTGAGCGCCATGGCCACCGTGGGGGTGTATGGCATTGTGGCCATCATCGTGCGCATGGATGATGTGGGATATAAAATGATATCCCGCACCAAGAACAAGGGCTTTTGGGCAGTCTTTGGCAACGGGTTGGTGAAGGCCCTGCCCGTTATTATCCGCATACTGTCTGTAGTAGGCACCATCGCGCTGGTAGTGGTAGCGGGCGGCATATTTGAGCATAATATTCCTTACTTCCATCATTTACTGCCCGGGGTAGCCTCCATGATCAAGCAAGTGATATATGGCCTCCTCGTAGGACTGCTCATGGTGGGGTTAATGACCGCCGGCAAAAAGCTGATCGCATTATTTAAAGGCCGGTAAATACAAAAGGGCGGCGCTTACGGGCACGCCCTTTCCTGTAAGGCTTCCGGATATTATTATTTGCCAGCCCGGATCATATCCAAGGTATATTGGATGTCGGGGTCTTTGCCATCGTGTATATATTGCTGAAATGCTTCAAAGGAGAGTTCCTGATCGGGTATACATCCCCGGCCATTATCCTGGCGGGCATTCATGAAATATACTTCGCTCATCGGAACGGTCAACTTACTTTTTGTTTTAGGCAGCAGGTAGGTATTGAACCAGGCCGCTGTAGTGGACGCTTCTCCGCTACCGGTTTCGGTGCCGATCAGCACCCCCCGTTTGTTATTCTTTACCAAGGCCGCAAAGTAGGTGGCCGCACTTACCGTACCCCCACTGATCAGTACATACACTTTGCCGGTAAAATTATTTTTATCGGGCGGGTAGTTGGCAATGGAACCTTCTGCCAGGCGGGCATTGCCATAGAAGAATCCCTTGGCGCTGTCGTAATCAAACCGTTGTTGCAGGAAGTTGTCGGTCTGCTTTATTTCATCTGCTGCCATCTTGGTGCCATATCCATTTAACAGGTTTTCCGGATCATGCAGCTGTATGTTCTTGGTGCGGTAATTAAACACATTATCGAACGGTTGCAAGGCGATAAAGGAATACAGCAGGGCAGCCATATTCGGGTTGCCACCGCCGTTAGCGCGGATGTCGATGATAACGTTGTTGATATGGCGCTTCTTTACTTCCGCAAAAAAATCGCTCAACTCCTTGTACATAGCATTCTCCTGCAACATAAATGTCAGCACGGTCAGGATGGCGGCAGACTCCTTTTCCTGGTACTCCTTCGTTACATAGGCACGCTTCAGGAAAGTATTGTAGGGTAGTTGGCCCAGGCTCCGGTTATGGAAACCGGTTTTAGCATCTACCGCTTTCAGTGTAACCGTCGTGGGGTTTTTAGCACCTACTTCTTTGTAGGTTACTTCATAGCTGGTGGCCTCCGGAAAAATGAGGCTGATGAATAAACTAAGGCCCGTGGCAGTACGGTCGTTCCCTGTTTGGATGAAACCATCGCTGTAAGTGGCATAGCCTATTTCGCTGAGTAGCTTAGCCGCCGGCATTTTATTAATACGCAGTATTTCTGCACCAAAAGGGATGGTTTCTCCTTTGGTATTTACAATAATCCGGTCTTTAAACGTGGTGGTGGCCAGCGGAAAATGATGCATGCCATACAATACGTCTACCACTGCTTCCTCATCATAATCCAGTTTCAAATGCACATCATGGAACAACTGTATGGGCGAATACCGTAAAGCGCTGAGCAACGAAGGATCTTTATCCAGCCGGTTCATCAGGGAATCGAATTGATGATTGAACGTAACCGTATCCGTAAACTTATAAGGGTTAGGATGCTGCTGCTTCAGCAGGGCCACGGCGTAGGTAAAATCATCTTTCAAATCCTGCCGGGTAAAGCGGGAAAAAGGTTGTACCTGGGCCACAGCAGTGGTGTAGAGCAGGGACATACCTATCCCTGCCGCAAATAGATGCTTCATGTTATGGGTGATTTTAAAACAGTAAGCTGCAAGGCTTATAGCCGGGAGCGGATCAGGGATATGTGTACACCCCGTTACATTTTATTAATCAGTGCAATGATGCCCTCGTTTTCGATGATCATCATGCCCTGCCGGTCTTCCGTAATACCTTCCTGCAACGTGTAGGTATACCGGGGTATGTTACCATCCAGTATAGTAGGCATAAAGCGGAACTGCACATTGGGCAGGTCTTTCAGCGCTGCTCCCACTTCAATGATGTGGGTGGATACGATAAACAGGCAGTTGTTGTATTCGGAAAATCCCTGCGTTACCGCCAGGGTACCATCAAAGGCGTCTTTCACATTGGTGCCTTTAAACAACTCATCAAACATCAGCAGCAGGTGTTCGCCGGTAGCTGCCGCCAGGGCAGCGTCTTTCACCCTTACTACTTCTGCATAAAAATGACTGTAGCCCATGGCGATATTGTCTGCCACGTTAATGCTGGAGAAGATGCCTTCGCGTACGGAGCATACCATTTCCGTAGCGGCCACCGGGAAACCAATATGCGCCATGTACATAGCGATACCGATGGACTTCATCCAGGTAGACTTACCCGCCATATTGGCCCCGGTGAGGAAGAGTACATTACTGCCCTCCTGCATGTGCAGATCGTTGCCCACAGCTTTATTAATACAGGGATGCCGCAGACCTTTGGCATGAAACACATTCTCGGCTTTATCCACCGCCCTGGCATAACAAAAATGCTTCTCCCGCGACACCTGGCTCACGGCCATGTATACGTCTGTTTCCGCAATGAATTGCAGCACCGCCTTCATCGCATCGTTGTGTCGGTTGCGCAGCAGGTAGTCGTAGTCCGCTACGGTACGGGTAGACATGGGCTTGTAGATATCGCTTTCCAGTATTTTGCGCATGTCTTTTTGTTGCAGGATGGCCAGCAAGGCTTCTACCTGGTCCTGCAAAGGACTGTTCTCCCGTTTTAGCCATTCCAGCAGTCCAAAACACTTCTTCAGCGTGCCAATCGTGGCCTGCAATTGCAGCAAGGTGTTTTTAAAACGGCCGTCTTTGGTGAGTATTGCCAGCAGCTTTTGCACCTGTAGCTCCGCCGCCACCGCCCATTGCGAACGGCTGGACGTGATGTCTATATATTCCCGCATGAGGGCCACCTGGTCTGTCTCAAAAGGAAAGGCCATGCCTTTATCTTCAAAAAACTTAAATATGGCTACCCGCCGGTTAATCGCAGCGGCATCGTTGAGCGGGTGGGAAAACATATCGTCCATCAGTTTCTCGCCGATCCGTGTTCTCACCTTATTGAATAGAAAATACACAGAACCCTGGCGGAATTTCCCCATCAGGTTTAGCTCTCCTACCGATTGGCGATCTATTTTAAAACTCATAATTGCTTATTTAACCTTTTTCCACCTTTGTTGCCCTGTTTCAGAATGTCCATGATACCTTCGTTGTTGATAATGATCATGCCATGCTTATCATTGGTCACGCCTTCCTGCAGGGTATACGTGTAGGCAGGTACCGCCCCGTTCATAATGGTGGGCAGAAAATAATAGGCGGTACTTTCCTTTTTGCGCAAGTCGTCTGCCGCCTCGATAATATGGGAGGAGATGATAAACTTACTGTCTTTGCGGGTGGTAAATGCATTACACACCGCCAGGGTGCCTTCCAGTGCATCCTTTACATTGGTACCGCGGAATAGTTCGTCGAACAGGACAAACAATGATTTGCCTTCACTGAGTTCCTGTCCTATTTTCTTTACCCGCAGCACCTCTGCGTAGAAGTGGCTGGCCCCTATGCCCAGGTTATCCGGCAGGTTGATGGTGGTATACACCCCATCCATTACCGAAAACTCCATCGCGGCGGCGGCCACCGGAAAGCCCATGTGGGCAATGTACACGGCGGTGCTGAACGAGCGCAGGAAGGTAGACTTCCCGGCCATGTTGGCCCCCGTAAGGAATACCAGGTTGCAGGAAGGGTCCATATAGAGGCTGTTGGCCACCGCATTTTTTAAAAGTGGATGGTATACACCGTCCACTTTTAAAATGCTGGTTCCCTTTGGGTGTACCACCGGGAACACCAGGTGATGTTTTGCGGTAACCTGCGCCACAGAAACATACACATCGATATGATAAATAAAATGCAGCAGTTGCAGCACTTTCCTTTTCTCCTTACTGCGGATCAGCACATCAAAAGCCGTTACGGCGGCAAATGATATTTTGGCATTCGGTTTTTCATTGAACACCGGTGCAAATACCGGATCTTTTAACAACCCGATGGCCGCCTGCCGCTCTTCCTCCAGCTCTTTTACCTGGGCTATTGCAGCCGATTCCAGGTATTTTCTGAGCGCATGAAAAAGATCGATGACGGCCATAATACCGTTTTGTATTTCCTTTTCGCTGAGCGATACTTTGGTACCGCCATCGGGATGGTCGTCAAACGAAATGTATTTCTCTGCCTGGTCCAGCGTGGCACTATTGAAGGGAAAGGTGGCTTTCATGTTCACAAAAGCAGTAATAGTGTTGATGCGCTGGATGATGGCTTCCCGGTTGTTCAACGGTTTGCGGAACATGGCTTCCATAATGGTTTGCCCGCCACGGGTATGGGAATGATTATACATATCATAAATACCCTGTGTGTCTGCCTTCGAAAACAACCGGAGGTCGTCCATCGTCTGCGAATCTGTCTGCAAATACATAATAATACTTTTTATAAAACAATTGAACTACCCGCTATTTGCGTTTTCTTCTGATCAGGATCACAATACCGGCCAGCAGGATAAGGGCGGGTAACACATATTGCAGCACCATCTTCAACGTTTGGGCCGGGCCCTTTTTGATGGTCAGCCATATGTCGGTGGGTACTTTAAAGTTATGATACACGGGGAACTTATTATCTACCGTATAGCTATAGAAGGCATTGCCATAATCTCCCCCATCGCTTTTAGCGGCAGACATCATGTCTGCATCGCTGGAAATGATGACTTTCTGCAATTTATGGCCGATGTGGCGGGTAAGCTGTAACCCTACCGGGTAGGGCGCTTCCTTGCGGTAGTCGCCTTCTGCCGGGTTAAAGGTAGGAGCGGCAGAATCTACCACCAGCACCCCTCTTTCTACCCAGGTGTTTACATTGTTAGGCAGGGTGGTAATCTGCTCTACTTTAAAACCGGTGGTATCGGTATAGCTCAATACACTGGCACCCGTGATCGCCACCTTGCAGGCTTTGATAATACCATTGCGGAAGAAGAAGAAGGGTTGTTCATCCGCCATGTCAGTGCCCGTTTTAGAAATTAACCCAACAAACTTGTGCGGCATATCCTGGGAATTTACCTTCACAATGGTGCCTTCGTCTGCATTTACCCCCACATGGTTTAAAATAGGGTTCATGATAAACTGCTTGCCTGGTTCGGCGTAGAACATGGCATTGCCGCCTTTGTCGATATATTGTTTTACACTATAAATAATGGATTTATCCAAGGTGGTTTTCGGATCAGACACCACCAGTACATCACCGGGCCGGAAGGTAGTTGCACCCAGAGAGGATATGGTATCGAAATTCAATCCCATATTAATTAACGCATTCCTGGAACCTTTATTGATGGTATGCCCACCATATTCCCGTTCGCCAAACTTCAGGGGGGAGCGTTCATAATGGCCGGTCAGGAATTTAAACGTGGGTGTGGTATCATTCAGTAAGCGCAGCAGGCTGCCGGATACATGTCTTTCACTGGGGAAGATCTCCGGATCCATATACGTTCTCAGGAAGGTTTTTTTTCCTTTATACTCCACCTGCATCAATAAGCCTTTCGGTTCTGATTCCAGGTCTATGAGGCTACGTATTTCCGCTGGTTTTTTAAAGAGGGCCAGGTCGGTGCGGTTCATTTCCGCATATTTCTCTGCTATTTCATCCAGGGATTTGCCCGGATATACCCGGTATATGGAACTATCGCCATCATTAACATCGTAATAGTACACGTAGTTAAACTCAATGTTATGATAAAAGCGGCGGTACCTGGCCCAGAAATCCCACAGGTAGCTATTGCGTGCGTTGGGCAAGCCACTGAGCAAGTTATAGCCTAACAGGTTGGTGTACAGGGTTACCTTCAGCGGCGATCCATCTAGCTGTTTTATGACAGCCTGGGTGTTTTCATGCAGGGTGTTTGTTTTGCTTCTCGTTACATCCCAGTAGCCTATCATTCCCTGCAGGGAGGTAACGACCAGTATTACTACCGTGATGGAAAATGCCAACAGGTACCTGAGTCCCGATACCCGCCATGATTTGGACTCGGTTACGGATTTTGTTTTGATAATGGTGAATATGATGAAAAGGGCGATAATGCTGAAAAAGTAAATCAGGTCCCTGGTGGTGATCAGGCCCGCGAGCAGGGTCTCTACCCTTCCGGAGCTGGAAAGAAAATAGGTAACATCCCGCACATAATCTGTTCCCTGAAACAATAGTTTTAAGGAGGTGAACAAAATCAGTACTACAAAGGTGCCAATACCCGCCACAATGGGGTAAGATGTTAAACTGGATATAAACATACCAATGGCTACATACATGGCCGCCAGTAAAAAGAAGCCCAGCACCATAGACAGGATATGCAGCACCTCTACCTGCTGGATAGAAACGGTTAATACGGCCAGCACACCCAGAAACACCAGGATCATCAGGCATACAAACGTGTATACGCCTAAAAACTTACCCAGGATGATTTGCCGGGTTCTCACCGGGGAGGAATGCAACAGCTTAATCGTACCGGCGGAATACTCCCGGTTAATCACGCCCATGGTCAACAGGGGGATGAACAAAAAGAAGATCATCAACACCGTGTCCAGCCCCTTGCCAATCACCATCCGGGTGAGGGGGGCATTGAGGAAACCTTGAAAAAGTTTGCCCTGCAATTCTATCATGGTGTCTTGCTGCAACGCCATATCGGACAGGTTTCCCATAATGATGCCCGCACTGGACATCAGGAATAATATCAATACAAACCATGCGATGGGTGAAAAGAAGAAATACCGCAATTCCGCCCGCGCTATATTAAAAACTACTTTCATTTTTGTAAGGTTGAAGCAACATTTGATGATAATTGTTTGAATACATCGTCCATGCCGGAAGACTCTGTGTGAATATCCGTGAGCCGCCAGTTTTTATCGCTGCTCATCTTCACTATTCTTTCTGCCAGGTCGTCGTTGGGCTGGAAGTAGATGCGGCATTTGTTATCTGGCAGCAGCTCTACTTTCTGCACATCTTCTATGGCCAGCAATTCATCTACCGCAGGCATATGGAGCATTCTGATCACCATGGAATTGGGTTGCAGGATGTTATTGAACGCATCGAGGGTGTCTGCAAATACTACCTGCCCGGCCTCGATCATGATAATCTCTTTGGCCAGCAGGTTAATTTCTGACAGTACATGGGAGGATAGCAATACCGCCCGGTCTTGTGCTATTTCTTTGATGAGTTTGCGGGCCTCAATGATCTGGTTAGGATCCAGCCCATTGGTGGGCTCATCGAGTATCACCACTTTGGGTTGGTTAATGATAGACTGGGCAATGCCTACCCGCTGGCGATAACCGCCAGACAGGTTTTTGATGAGGCGGGACCGCATTTGGGTGATGGACGTTTTCTCCAATACTTCGTCTACGGCGCTTTTAATATGGCGCTTCTCCATCAGCCTGAGCTGCGCCGCATATTCCAGGTATTCTTGCACGGTAAAGTCCAGGTACAGGGGTGCCTGCTGTGGCAAAAATCCTATCTGTTTTTTATAGGCAATCGGATCGTCTTTCATGTTCAGGCCATTGATAGACACATTGCCTTCCGTTTGCAGCAAGGTGCCACAAATGATATTCATGGTGGTAGACTTACCCGCCCCATTAGAGCCCAGCAATCCGACTACGCCGGTATCGTTGATCTCAAAATTTATTTCGCGTATGGCCCAGTTACTGGCATACTTATGCGATAGGTTGTCCACCTTTAATATAGGTTGCATATGCTGTTACTTATGATTAAAACTTGGGTTAAAAATGTCCAAAGCTTTTTGCCCTGGCCGTGAAATTGCCTGCTGCCGTATAGGTACCGCTTACCAATAAAGTACGTGCCTTAAATAGCCATTGGGTATTCAGGGTAGTAGTGCCGGTATAAATATTAATATCCGTAAAAGTGGCTAAGATTTCCCCGGTAGCATGATCCCTTACTTCAAAACGGAAATTATATACAGCCGAGTTATCCGGTACTTTGATAAAATCGGTGAGTTGCTCGTAGGCAAGGTTAGACACCATGGTGCCAGGCACCGGTTCCAGTTGCAATACGTCGATGGCCCTGTTATCAAATAGATTGATAATGCGTAGATAGGCCACACTATCATTTTTGTCACGAAGGGGAATTTGTTCTTTGATGGTCATTTGTTTCACCGCCGAAGCACTCCCGTACACAAAATGGGTGTAGATGCTGCCCAATTCCAGTGGCAGGCTGGTTTTTAAAAAGGGTTTAATAGGTGACACCGTATCGTAATTTTTATACAGCGTAACCGGCAATACTTGTTTATTGGTCGCATAGTTTATAGTATTACCAGGATAAATATAAGACAGCAACCCATAGATTTTGGGTTGCGTGTCGCCAAAATAAGCCGACAATAAAGTGGTATTATCGTTTATGCCATTCACAATTGTTACAGAAGCAGGGTATACCTCATCCGGCATATCCTTTTTACAGGAAGTACCGAGCAGCAGCATACTGATGGCTACTACACCTGCTTTGAAATATTTTTTATAGCTGAATTGAAACATGGTGTTTGGTTTAAGTGTGATCTCCTTTTAGTAGCCGGTATTCTGAGCGAGTTTGTTGTCATACAAGATCTCATCTGGCGGAATGGGATAGAGCAACTCGTGCTGGCTCCAGGGCTGTTTGTAAGAAATGGACGACAGTACCTCCGTAGCTTTGTTCGTCCTTTTCAGGTCCAGCCAGCGGTGTCCCCATTCTGCAAACAACTCTACCTGCCTTTCATGCGCGATGGTATCCGTTACCTGCTGGTCGGTCAGTGTATAAGCGAGGTTGCCCAGTCCTGCGCGGGTACGGATGGTATTGAGATCGTCGATCACCGCATTTTTATTGGCCGCGCTGCGCAGCATGTTGGCTTCTGCCCGGATCAGGTACATTTCTGCAAGGCGCATCACTACATAATATTCAGACCGGTTGCCACCATAGGAAAAGTTGGTTGAGTTGATCTTATACTTGGCCGGAAAATAACCTGCCGGTGTATAAGGGCCACTCACGACGGCCTGCATCCAGGCCGTTTTCCGGTTATCGCCTGCTTCAAAAGCGTTCAGTAGCACCGGCGTAATATAGCGGCCTGTCATGGAATACTCTTCCGGCGTGGCATTGCCCCGGGCGCCGCTGATGTTACTTTGCTTCAATTGGAAAATAACTTCCCGGCTGGCGTTGGTGAACACGCTGCTCAGCGGTTCCAGTTGAAACAAATCATTGCGGCTTATTACATTATTGGCATGCTGCCAGGCTTTCTCATAATCTTTGGTATACAGGTATACCCTTGCCAGCATACCTTCTACGAACCACTTATTAATGCGGATGCGCTCTACATTTTTACCATCATAGGCTTCGGCAAGATAGCCCGATGCTTCTTCCAGGTCGCTGATGATTTGCTGGTATATGGTGGAAGCAGGGGAAGAAGGCAGTGTTTGCGTTTCATTATAATCGATGGATAAAGCGAGGGGTATTTTCTCGAAGAGGTTTACCAGGTAAAAATAACTCATCGCCCTTACGGCCAGGGCTTCGCCCAGCACTTGCTTGCGGTAGGCCTGGGTAAAAGCGGCGGAGGTAGCCGTTTTTACACCATCTATTAACGCATTGGCATTATAGACGCCCTTATAGGCCGACTTCCACATTTTGCTGGAATAGCCCAGGTTTTGCAGGGTAATCCGGTTGGTCATTTCTACATAGTACACGTCCTGCCCACTGAGCGAGGGGTTATAGAGTTCATCTGCCGAATGACCGGCTGCCAGCGTAATGCCGCCGGCGCTGTATAAATCGTTGCCCAGCGTGGCGAATGAATTCAGTTCATTTTCTCCCCCATTGATCAGGTAAGAATATAAACCATTGAGCGCCGTGGATGCCTGATCGTCGCTCCCGAAAACCTGGCCGGTAGTGATAGAATTGATCGGATCTTTTATATCCAGCATTTTGTTGCAAGCTGTTACTAACAGGCTTACACATAAAACACCGGCGGCCGTTATATGGGAAGTAATATTTTTCATACAATTGTTTTTATAAGCTAAATCTCAGGTTGGCAGCAATTCTTCTGATCTGTGGGGTAGTACCCAGTTCCACATCCGATATTCTGTATTGCGACACTTTAAAAATCTTGGAAGAGTTTACAGAAAATGTTCCCTGCTTCATGCCTATTTTCTTTACCCAGTTAGCAGGCAGTATGTAGGCCAGGCTCAGGTTGTCCAGGCTTATAAAGGCACCTTTGGCGTAATACGCATCCGATCCGAAAAGCCCCCCGTTGCTCAGGGTGGAATACTTTGCATAAATGGCTTTATCGCCCGGCTGCTTCCAGTGCCTTTTGTCAATATCATTGTACAGCACCATGTTATTCATGACGCCATACCCAAGGTTGTTCAACTGATCAGCAACCAGTGAATTTTCGAAGCTGAATTGCGCATCCAGCGACAATACCCGCATAAAATCTACCCTGAAACCCCCACCCCCAAAATATTTAGGGTTGAGGTCAATGATCTTGTAATGATCATCCAACTTGGTGTCTGGGAAGTTGGTGCCAGTCATCCCCGCCGGTTGCAGGCCATCGCCGTTATGATCCTCAAACATGGGCGTACCATTCAGTGGGTTAATGCCGATATAGTGGGAGTAAGCCTTGGCCGTTACGGAGGTGCCTATCCGGTACATATCTTTATAAGGGGAGTCTTCCAGTCCCGGGAAAGCCACCAGCGTGTTCTGGTTCTTACTTACCTGGAAACGGGCGGTGATGCCCCAGGTATTGGTGTTCAGGATGGTGGCATCCAACATCAGTTCTACCCCTGCGTTACGGATTACAGCAGGCCAGTTGCCCGTTACGGAGGTAAAGCCGGTGAATGCCGGGGTGGTAATGTTGGTTAATTGGTTGCCATCGCGGTTGATGTAGTAGTTGGCTTCTACGTTCAACTGGCTGTTAAAAAATCCTATACGGGCACCTACTTCAAACTTACTGGCGCTGGACCAACTATATTTCTGGTTCACGGGCTGTACCAGGGTATAAATGGACTGATCGTCGTAGTCGGGCAGTTTATCCAGGGCTCCCGCCGGAATATTGGACCAGCGGCTCAGGTATTGGTAATCGCCTACATTGGCATTACCCATTACACCATAGGTAGATCTTAACTGGGCAAAGCTTAGCCAGTTCATGTTCGCTTGCTTAAACCATTTTTCATTTGATATCACCCAGGAAGCACCGGCCGATCCGAAGTTGCCAAAACGGGTACCGTCGCCAAAGCGGGACGAGCCATCGCGGCGGCCATTTAAATTAACGATGTATTTACTCTGCCAATCGAAAGATATGGTAGCCAGCATGGAGGCCATTTTCAACTGGGTATAGCTATTCATGGCCTGCACCAACTGTGCGTTGGCATAGCTCTTAATGAGATTATCGTTGGAGTAATTCATCCCAAATAACGTTTCCGCACTTTGGTCGGCATAACTATAATCGGCTGCCAGGGATGCAGAGATCTTAGCCCCCCCAAATAGCTTAATATAATTAATGTTAGGCCTTACCAGCACGCTCTTGCCGGTACCCGATCCATAGATCGCCATACTGATGGGATTTGTAATCGGATCTTTTCCTTCTTTGGGGTAATAGTTGCCGGATTTATTGGTAAAAAACTCGCCGCTAAGGTGTACGCCTACAGTCAGGTCTTTAATAATTTCGTAGGTAAAGCCTACGTTGGTCTGACTTTTAAGGGTTTGATTTTCGCCCCATTGTTTTATATTGCTGAAGGGATAACTGCTTCCATACGTAGTTCTGTAGGGCTCAAAATTATATTCCCCGTTGGCATCATACATGGAAGGTGCATTGGGGGGCAGGCTAAAAAAGTCTAACGTAGCAGCCGATTCATTGTTGCTATAGGTATTGTTGGTAGAAAGGTCCAGCGTTACCTTACCATTGGGGCTGCGGTGGTTAAAGGAGATGCCTACCGTTAAACGGTCGTTGCCCTTGCCCTGGTTGTACATTTCTGTAGTGGACGTATAGCCCACACTTACGCGGAAGGTATTGAGCAGCAACCCGCCTTCTGCCGTCATCTGCACATCATCCGACTGCTCGTTTTTGAAGAAGAGGCGTTGCCAGTCGGTATAGGCATGCTGGTCCCATACGGTGAGGTCGGGCGCATTATCCCGGGTAGGAGTAGCGGCGTCATTCATCATGGCTTCTTTTCTTACGGCCAGGTATTGATCGGTGTTCATTAAATGCATGTAACGCTGCACGCCGGAGAACACTTTGGAGTAGCTGGCATTAAACCGGGTAGGGCCTGGTTTGCCTTTTTTGGTGGTGATGATGATCACCCCATTGGCACCCCGGGAGCCATACAACGCCGTAGCATCCGCATCTTTCAGCACGTCTACGCTTTCTATGTCCAGGGGATTGATCATGTACAGCGGGCTTTCGGAAGTGGAATAGCCGCCCTGTACAGGTGTACTGCTTCCAAAAGGATTTACGGATAAGGTAGCAATGGGCAGTCCATCCACCACATACAGCGGATCGGTATACATGCCTTCGTTCAGCACGTTGCGGCCCCGCAGTTCTACTTTCCGGGCGGCTGCCGTATTAGCCGTTTGGCTGATATGGAGGCCAGGTACACGGCCTGCTATGGCATCCAGTACATTCACGACGGGTTGCCTTTCAATATCCCTGGCTTTCACCGTGGCGATATTGGCGGTACCGGTTCTTTTATTGGTGGTGCCTAATACCGTAACCTGTACTTCATCGAGTTTGTTTTCAGAAAGGGTCATCTCGATGTTATAGGCCCTGCTGGTAAGAATGGCTTCGTTGATGGTAAAAAAATGATCTACATAACCAATGAAGCTAATGCGCAACTGGTCGCCCAGCCGGATGGGCACCTGGGCCGATCCGGTACCGGCGGTGAGGTAGTTTTTTTTGTCGGTAAGGTTGCTAATGGTAGCGCTGCCCAAGGGGGCATAACCGGCGGCAAACACAAACACATTGATCAGCTCCTGTTTGGCCGGCAGCGAATCAACGGAAGAGATACCTACTGGCGGCGCAGGTTCTTTCCGGGAAATAAGAATGTTTTTGTCGATGATACGGTAGGTAAGCGACTGGTGCTCGAATACCTTGCTGAGAAAGGCTTCCAGGCCTAATCCCTGGGCGTTGATAGTAACGGGTTGTGCTACGGTTAATGCGGTAGCTTTGTACAGGAACACATAATCGGTTTGCGACTCTACGGCGGCAAACACTTTTTCCAGTGCTACGTTTTTACCGTTAAAACTGATGTTCTGCGAAAGGCCCCTGGCGGATACTTGCAACAAGGCGGCGGTAAGGAGAAGGATTGTTAGCTTCATGACTAACAGCGATTTGGTTGAGCTACGTTTCCATCCAAAGGGAACCCGTATGCAATAAAAGATAATTTGCATAGATTTGCAGATAGCCGCCTCCGTAAAAAGGGACGGTATGTTTAAGTGAACAAATAAGCAGTCCTTAACCTGATTGTGATTATTACATTACTTGAACCTCGCCGGGAGTGTCGCAAGCACTTCCGGTTTTTTTTAAAGCAACGTTTGTTACCTCCACTATTTTACATACAAAATATTCCCCTTTAACTCAAAATTTACATCCATCGTTTCCAACACTTGTAGTACATCCGACAAATTTGTATTGCGGTGCATTTTTCCTTTAAAAATTACATCCTCTGGTTTTCCAACATACTGTACTTCTATATTATACCATCTTTCCAGTTGGCGCATGACACTGTATAGATCCATGCCATCGAAATTAAATAGCCCGTTTTTCCAGGCAATGATTTTACCCGGATCCGGTGTGTCTGTGATGGTAAGGGTAGCTGCTTCCGTGGCAGCAGGTTTGCTTAAAACAGCCGTTTGTCCAGGCACCAGTACCTGTGGCTTTATGGCAGGCGTATGGCCCGGTTGTGGTGTTACTTTTACGGCACCAGTGAGCAAGGTAGTGCGAATGGTTTTTTCGTCGTTGTAGGTATTTACATTAAAGGAAGTACCCAATACTTCCAGTTTCATTTGATCGGATGTTACCACAAAGGGCTGCCAGCTTTTGTTGGCCACTTCAAAATAAAGCTCCCCGCTGATCTTCACCCGGCGTTCCGGTCCTTTGAAGGCCACCGGATATTGGATAGAAGATGCCGCATTTAACCACACTTCCGTACCATCGGGCAGCAGCAGGTGATATTGGCGACCCTTGGGCGTGGTAATGGTATTATAGGCCGCTCCGTCTGTTGCAGCGGAAGCATCATAAGTAAGTTGATGATTGTTCAGGGAAATTTGTGTGCCGTGCTGGGTGGCAATTTTTCCTTCCTGCAAACTATCCAACACGAGCTGAGAGCCATCTGCCAGGGTAAGGATGGCACCGTTTTTACCCGGCGGAATGTCGTGCTGGGCGTAGGTTTGGCCATAGCGGCCGGGTAACCCATGACGGGGAAGGAATATATAAGCAGCTACCCCCACGGCCAGTACCAGCACGGCGGCTGCCCATTTCCAGGCGTGCTGGCGCATCCGGAATACACGGGTGGCAGCCGGTTTGTTGGACAAAAAACGTTGCAGCGCCGCCGTTTCATCAAACCGGGCCATGGCGCGCACGTGCGCCTGCTGTAGGTCCGGGTTGTTCATTTCCAGCCATGCCTGGCGGTTTTCCTCGCTGGCCGCTATCCATGCATCCAGCGTTTCCTGCTCCTGGGCCGTAAGCAGGCCCTGTTGCGACCGGGAAATAAGTGCTGCAATGCTAAATGGATCGTTCGATGGAGACGCCATGTATCGTGTATTTATATTAATACAACACGACTACCCGATCGTACTAAACGAAGCGGAAAAAAATTATGGCTGCTGGGAAAATAATAAGAATAAGGAAAAAACGACGGTAGACAGGCGGGCTCTCAGGAGCTTCATGCCCCTGGTTTTCTGGTTTTTAACGGTTTGCAGGGATATAGAAAGCATTTCGGCAATCTGTTCGTTTTTTAGCCCGTCCATGTAACTCATGCGGACAATCTTCCCACATTGCTCGGGCAGGTTGCTGATCTCGCGGTAAATGCTGCGGAACACTTCCATGCGGATAACGTCCAGCGCTTCTGCAGACACCGCCTTCTCCTGCTCCTGGAGAAATTTTGCCTGCCGCTCCAGGCTATGCTGGGCCCCTTTCAGGAAGTTAAGGGCCGCATTACGGGTGGCTTTGTACAGGAAATCCTTTACATGCCGGAGGTCTTCGAAGGCATATGGCCGCTGCCATAATTTTTCAAAAACGTCCTGCACCATATCCTCCGCATGCCCCGGCTCGCCGATGATGGTTTCGGCGTAGTGGCATAGCGCGCTATAATACTCCTGGAAGATATAAGCATAGTGCAACGTATCGCCCGAAGATATTCCCTGCAAAAGCTGGTGCTCAGTAAAAGAAGATTTCTGCGACAAGTTAGCAGCCCGATTTTGATTGAAATGTAAAAATAATTAAAAAATCAAGCTATAAAAATGCAATTATCCGGCAGAACTTCGATTTTTGCAGGCAGGCAGGGCAGCCCATTCGCCGCAAAGCTGACACGTTCGGTCCATGCGCCCCCTGCCGGAAAAAATTAAAAAGAAAATCACAACATGCTGGATGCAGCGAAAACCGCTTTCTATATAAACCTGTTCAAAGGACTGGACCCCGCCGCGCTGCCTGGCCTCATCAGCGCCACCCGGCAACGGGTATTGGAACCCGGCGAAATCTTTATCCGCGAAGGGGAAAACAGCCCCCGGCTGGCCTACATTAACGAGGGCATGATCCGTTGTTATCATGTGAATGAGAAGGGCATTGAAACCACGGTACTACTGCGCTGGGAACAGCAGATCATTGCATCGTACGATAGTATTTTGTTGCAGCAGCCATCGCGGTTTACCTATCATGCCCTGGAAAAAACCTCCATCCTGGAAATCGACTATAACCTTATACAACAACTGCTGGCCAATAACCCGGCCTTTGAGCAGGCCCGCTATCAATTTGTGCTGGACATGCTGGCCCAGTCGCTGGAACGCATCGAATCTTTTGTGCTGCAAACGCCAGAAGAAAGATACCTGCAACTGATAGCAGATAAGCCCGACCTGCTGCAACGGGTGCCCGATAAACACCTGGCCACCCTGCTGGGCATTACCCCGGTATCGCTGAGCCGTATCCGGAAAAGAATTATTACCAAGCATACCCGTTAATTATCTTTTGTTAACCGCCCCGCCATTTTACCGTCCTACTTTTGTTTCGTAAAATAATTTGTATGGAACAACTGTCTAAGACCATCGCCGTTATATTCAGCATCACCCTGGTACGCTACCTCGTGCTGGCGGGTATCCCCTTTTTATTGTTCTACCTGCTGCTGGAAACCTCCACGAGCAAGTACAAAATCCAAAAAAGGAAGGCCGTTAAAAAAGACTTCTTCCGGGAAATCCTGCACTCTAGTTCTTCCAGCCTGGTATTTTCCATCATGGTAGGCATCCTGCTCTTTACCCCCCTTAAATCGCATACCCTGCTCTATACCGATGTGCAGGCCTACCCCCTGTGGTGGCTGCCGGCCAGCCTGGTACTGAGCCTGGTGATACACGACACTTATTTCTACTGGATGCACCGGCTGCTGCACCATAAAAGTATCTTCAAGTATACCCACCTGGTACACCACCAGTCGGTGAACCCCTCTCCCTGGACCTCCTACTCTTTTCACATTGTGGAGGCGGTAACGGAAGGCGCTATATTACCCATCCTGGCCTTTACGCTGCCCATGCAGGCGGACATGTTGATTATATTTACCGTGGTGAGCTTGATCATTAATGTGTATGGCCATCTTGGCTATGAGATAATGCCGAAGGGACTGCGCCAGTCTTATCTCTTCGAGGTGATCAATACTTCGGTGTACCACAATTTGCACCACAGTAAGTTTAAAGGCAATTACAGCTTGTATTTCCGCTGGTGGGATAAACTGATGAAAACGGAAAACCCCGATTATGTGAAGGAGTACGACCGCATACAGGAACAGCGGTTTGGGGAAGTGCGGGAAGTAGCTAAAGCGGCGTAAGAAAGGCGTTTCCCGGATGATGCGGGAAACGCCTGGTTGTTGGCCTTTAGCGTTTGCCTGCCGTTTCCGGTGAGAACGCAAGGAGGTTAAACATTTCCCGCATGCGGTGGCCGTAGATCTCCTGTATTTCGCCGGAATTAAGGTTGCTCGTTATGTGGGTACACATGTTGCGGCTGCGGAATAGATCGTAACGGCTCATCCGCCATTACCTGGCCACTGCACCGGCGCAGTGGCTGGCGCAAACAAGGTGGTGGCCAAGGGGCTGGCGGCATTGAACTCAAAGCCTTGTAGCAACTCCGCCTCGCCATCGATTACATTGCGCTGGCCACGGGTGCTGGTTACGTCGGCCTTGAGCACCTTCATCATTTCGCGGGTCAGGCGGGCGGTCATGCCACTGTCTTTTACCTGCTGTATACTACCGGCCAAGGCTATCCGCAATTGCTTACCGGCCTTGCCGGCCCGGCTAAATTCTGCCATGTTCTCCCGGGTGCGGGCATTCACCGGATCGTTGAGAATGCGATGATCACTTACGCCGGTCTTCATGCGGGCCATGTAGCCATTTTTCGATTTGTAAAAGGCCATGTTTCCTATGGTGCCTTCTACTGCTTGTTTTCCCATGTGATGATGTTTTTGAAGTGAAAAGAAATATGTATTTTCTGTACCGATATCGCAAAGCTATTCCTACCTGTTTTGCATACCCATTCACTTGTCCTTTATTTGCCATATTGTTATGATAAAACAGTTATCGAAACAACCACCCCGCAGATTGGTGATTTACCCGAAAGATGTAGTGCTGATTACCGGACGGACCCTGCGCACCGCATAACGCATCATGGCCCAGATTAAGGCCGCGTATGGGAAGGAAAAGCAGGATTATATTTCTGTGTCGGAGTTTTGTGGGTTTCCTGGGTTTGCGGAGGAGGATGTGATGGAGATGTTGATGTAGATTACTCCGTGTAGGGTATTGATACGGGAGGCTTTTTGAGGGGGATGGTGGTGCAGGATGGGCGTAGATGGGCTGGTGGGATTAATTATGGCATAGTTTGAAATTTCTACGCGCAGCAATGGCGAGTTCCAATTTAATTTAAAGGCAGACAACGGACAGGTGATACTTACCAGTGAAGGGTATATTGCAAAAAGCAGCTGTAAAAATGGGATTGAGTCTGTACGTAAAAACGCTCCGCTGGACGAACGTTATGAACGCAAGACTTCCACTAACGGGAAAGATTATTTTGTGCTAAAGGCTGCCAATGGAGAGGTGATCGGCACCAGCCACCTGTATGAAAGCGCACAAGGACGGGATACAGGTATTGTATCGGTGAAAAAAATGCACCTGGGGCGGATTTGGCGGAGTAAGCCGGTGGTGGAATTTAAAAAGTATGGGTGTAAAAACTAAAAAAGCCTTCAAACCCAATGCAGTTGAAGGCTTTTATTACCAGATTTTGAGCAGGTGGAAAGAGAAGTGAAAAGACATTTAAAAAAAATGAAATTATGATTTATTTGGAATGGAACGAATATATAGCAAAATTATTTTTCAAGCCTAAGAATGTAGATTGCGATGTTTTGTTCTACATCATTCCTATTAAGTATAGTTAGTAAATAATAAATACCTTAACTTAAGGGCAAAATACCTTATAAAGGCCATTACTACATCCCTACATGAAAGTTTTTCCTTATGATATTGTCTACAGTTGAACTCAACGGGTTTAGAAACTTTAAAAGTGCATTCGTTAATCTGAAAGATAAGTCTCTAATTATTGGTGCCAATGATGTCGGCAAAACCAATCTTATATGGGCGCTTAGACTACTCTTAGACAAAGGATTGTCCGAATATGATATTGAACCCAGAGATAGCGACTTTTACGCTTATGAAGAAACACACAATTTCAAGATAAAACTACGTTTTGAAAATGTTACTGACGAATGCGTTGTTTCAAAGCTGAAGGGGGTAATCAGTGATGATGCTAAACTTATACTGATGTATGAGGGTATCTGTGATCCCGTGACCAAATCAAAGTCCTATAAACTCTTTGCAGGCCCATCCGATGATGGACTTGAAGAAATACAGGAACGCTATTACCGTAAAGTGCTTAACCTACGATATATTAGCTGTAGACGAGACTTCCACACCTACATCAACAAGGAAAAGCATAATCTATTATACTTAGCAAAAGAGAATAGAACAGGAGAACAAGTAGCGGCTGACGACCAGCTTATCGGAGAAATATCAACAAGCCTTACTACGATTGATTCAAAAATACCACAGCTAACATTCGTTGCTAATGCGACAGATATCATTAACGCTGAACTTAAAAAACTGTCTCTACATCATAGCCGGCAAGATATCGTTTTTAATGCTGGGACTTCAGATATTGATAATTTTATTGACGATGTTTCTATTTCTTCAAAAAAAGACGGCAAGAGCCTTTTAATTGGGGGCGATGGTAGACTAAATCAAGTCTATTTATCACTTTGGGCAGCACGGAATGAAATTTCGGAAGCAAATATTCAAGAAGTTTCCCTGATTTGCATTGAGGAGCCAGAAGCTCACCTCCATCCCCATCAGCAACGCAAGTTATCAGAGTATCTTTCTTCTTCAATTCACTCGCAAGTTATCATCACTTCCCACTCGCCACAAATTGCCAGTGAATACTCGCCCAATTCAATAGTCAGACTTGTTGATAGAGGAGCAGGGACTTATGCAGCCTCGAACGGCTGCTCTGAGATTATAGAAAAAGCTTTTAATGATTTTGGCTATCGTATGAGTATCATTCCTGCTGAAGCATTTTTTGCCGATGCGGTTTTGCTCGTCGAAGGCCCATCTGAGGAATTGTTTTATAAAACGCTCTCACGCCAGCTTAACATCGATACAGATCGGCTTAATATCAGTATTTTAATGGTGGATGGAGTTGGATTTAAGACGTTTATTAAGATTTTAAAATCGTTAGAAATTAAATGGGTAGCCAGAACAGACCATGACACCTTTAAAATTCCCCAAAAAGAGAAATATCGATATGCTGGTGTGCAAAGATTAATAAGTTTCTATCGTGCAAATGGAATGGCTGATAATGTTCTCGATGACCTTCTTGCAACTCATGAAGCAAATCTGTCTGGCTTCAGCCTTCCAGCCCCACAATCTGCAAAAGATGCAGTAAATGTTTTAGTACCCGAGTTAATTAAACATAATTTGTACCTTTCTAATATCGACCTTGAAGATGATCTATATAATAGCCCAATTAAAACAGCTTTAGATGAGTTTCATTGCAATAATACCGATGAAGACGAGAAGGTTGTAGACGTTGTTGGTAGAATGAAAAAGAAAAAGGCTGTGTTCATGTATGAGTTTCTTAAACAGCATAAGGACAGCCTGAAGCAATTAGAAAATGAGCAAGTCGCCGTTCCCCTGAAGAGATGCGAGGAAATCGTCAAAGGATATCATGAAGCCAACAGAGCAACAGTCTGATATAATAGGTCACGGTGGAAACTCTGTGATTATTGCCGCGCCCGGCAGCGGCAAGACCTTTGTTATATCAGAAAAAATTAAACTGATATTCGATACCCTTGAAGAATATCAGGGTGTGATTGCTATTTCATACACGAATAAGGCATCAAATGAACTACAGTCGCGGTGCTTAACAAAAGGTATAAATCCCAAAAGCTCGTTTTTCGGCACGATTGACAGATTTTTTATTGGTGAAATCATAATACCATTTGGCAAACATATTTTTGGCCTTCCGAATAGGGAAATACAGATAATCAAGTCTGATCGCCTTCCTAAAGACGAGCAAAAAACTTTGGAGTGGCTACAGCGCAATTTGAAGTTAGACCACCTTAGCGCCGAGCAACTTGACATGCTTGTTTATTATTTCAGGAACGGCATTATATTAATCGAGTCGATAGGCTTACTTGCTAACTACGTTTTTAATAAGTCTATTGCTTGCAAAAAATATTTTCTCGCAAAGTACAAGTATATTTTCATTGATGAATATCAAGATTCGGGTGCTAACCAGCATGATATTTTTCTTGCGATAAATGCCTTGGGAATTGTCGGCGTTGCCGTAGGCGATCTTAATCAATCTATCTACGCTTTCTCAGGAAAGAGTTCTGTTTTTTTAGATAACTTATCCTCGAACCCTGACTTTCGCGTATTCAAATTAGATAAGAATCACCGCTGCCACCCTTCTATTATCAATTACACAAATTATTTGCTTGACCCGAGTACGGAATTGCTGCCCAGCGATACGAACCAAGTTTATTTTAAAAGAGTCGAAGGGGCTGAAGTTGAAATTACGAAGTATATTGATGGTGTTGTCACATCTATTAAAAGCAAATTCGAAATCTCAAAGAATAAGGACATTGCTGTTCTAGTTCGGGGGACAAGAACCCTCGACCTGATAGACAAAAATCTACAGACACCCCATAAAGTTTTTGTTACGACGGACTTGGATCTCAGTCTTAATGTCTGGTCTTCTTTGTTCGCGAGGCTGTTGTATTTTGCTTTTGATGCAAATGTCCGATTCATCGAAGTGATTGAAGAATTTAAACCCGCTGAAAAAATTGTCAGAAACGATATTAAAAGGCTGCTTGAACTAAAACGGGCTGCCATTGGAGAATTTGCGAAGGCCGCGCTCGACAAGCAGGCAGTTATTGATTGCTTCATTGCTATCGCAAAGATCATCGCACCAAATGCGGAGAATGAGGAATCTATCAGTTTATTAGATCAGGTTATTTCAGACGATGCTCTGCTCTCGACATTCAGGCCAGCGACAAGCGAAGAAATAACAGTAATGACCATACACAAGTCAAAAGGGCTAGAATTTGACTTTGTATTCCATCTCGACTTGTATGAGTATGTTTTACCGCAAAAAGGCCCCGGGCCGGACAAGGACTGGAATAATCCTATTTACACTAACTGGACGCAGGACATTAATTTGCATTACGTAGCCATTTCTCGTGCGCGTAAAGCATGTTTGCTTATCAACAGCACGAAAAGAACAAATAGTGGCGGCAAAATTATTGACGCGAGAGACTCTGAATTTCTTTCAAAAGATAACATTCAAGACATACGGTATAAAAATAAAAATACGTGATTTTTTGGATTTGAACTTACCAATTTATATATCTGAATGTTTTAAATTAAAATAAAGCTGTGTTGTGACGATGAATTAATTAACTATCCTACCTGTTTTTACAGGTATTTTTTTTGCTAACCGCTAAAATGGAATGCATACCTGCGATAATATTTCAGGGGGTCGTTTTAATTTTGGTTTAACAACGACGGAAGGAAATGCATAGGATTTGACCCAGTATATAATATAAAGATGTAACCCGAACGTTTTAACCCAAACATCATAATTTAGGTTCCTAGAGCAGTATTTAACGTTGGTTTTTATTTAATATTAATCCCTCTTTTCAAGAACATTGCTAGCAAAATACTTTGTTTGTGAGTCTTCACAGTCAATCACGGAAGAAAGTTCGATACAAGAGGATTTGTCTCTTCAACGTTAATAATCATGATTTTTTTAAAAAATATTTTTTCATCGATGAATAATAAGTCATTAACCTTGGCAACAGCGCTCTCTAGATATGAAACCGTTAACAACCTGGTTGAATCAGGTAGTCATTTATAGATTGCCGAGTCTGGAGGTAATTACTGCCGTTTTGATCTTTCTACCCAGGATACGTATATTTCTATAGTGCAAAACTTAAAATAAAATATTACCCCTATGAATAAAAAACTTCCATTCCTCGCGCTCGCATCTATTTGTGCATTAAGTGCTGCTTTCGCTAATGCTAAAAGGGCGGTGAAATATTATAAACAAGATACCCCCGGCATAAGTAATAACTGGCAATTGCTTACAACTACGTATGATCCGTCTAATTGTATATCGAGCAGTACGACTTATTGTGTATATACTGTTTCTACTACGGTTACTATACCCAATCTAGCATCAAGGGCACAGTTGATTGCAGTTGGTGGAACAGGGCATAATTTGGGGCTAAGGTATGTGGAGTAGCTTAAGAAGAGATTATTTTCTTCATTATATAATAAACGTTTGTAATATGTAGATAAGAAAAATAAACGCTTTGGCACTTGCATTCATATATTAATTGGGTGCAGCATACGCTAATTCAAAGCGCACGTTGCATAAATATTACCAACGAATAGCTGGGCCTTCAAATATTTTAGTCACCTTTGAAAACATGTTATTAAAACAATAATATGCTTTTTTCAAGTCTCACATTTTGCACTTACACAGTATCATCAATATTTGATTCGATCCCAGCTAAAAGTGTGCAATTAGTGGTTATTGGAACCATTGGTCATGGATTAGGATCAAAATAACTGCCAGATAAATTTTAAACAATATTGCTTAAATAAAAGAAAAAAATAACCAGCGCTTAGTTAGCCTTTTTATTATACACGTCCTCCTCCGAGCTGAAGTACCAGAAATAATTATTTGTTTTTATAAATTATGAGCACATTTTTAATTACAGCGATTTACTATTTGAAAGGGCTAGTATAGACAATTACACTGCTGTTATATTTCAATACGCTATTGGTAATTTTAGTTTAACAATGACAGGATATACAGATTAACCATCGCTTAAATGGAATAAACGCAGCAGATTTAAGAAGTTAAACCCACCACCCTAAAACATAAAGTAAATGCGAATCCAGTAAATTATTATTAACGCGTGTAATACAATGGTAATCTACTCTGGCTATTATTTTCTAAAAATATATTTATTAAAAACCCGAAAATGGAACTCAGTTATTTGCCGACGTTTGATAGCTATTTCATGTATATTGAACAGGCAGGAATTGATGTAAAGGAAGAGGGTGACTGGCTAATGTACGGTGAACCAAACTTGGTTTCCCAATGGGTACTATACTATTCACTTCATCCAAAATTTACAAAGCCATTTTTAGATGCATTCCTATCGTTTGCAAAAGAAAACAACCTCGTCTTTCGCTTAATAAAAAACGATTTACTGTGTTACAAGCTGCATAGTGGAAATCTTGGTTTTTCTGAGGTAGGAAAGTTCTTAACTGTTTTTTGCAAAAATATTGAAGAGCTCAAACAAGTGACCGTTTTTCTAAACAATTTGAACTTCAGGGTCGGACCGGCCGTTCCAGGCTCTTTGCGGATCGGATCTAACTTATATACCAACTACCTGACTATAAAAAGAAAAAATGGAGGCATATCTGCGGCTTACAGCTTGCCTAAATGGAAGCGATTTCCAATTGACGTTGCAGGTAGGCAACGGCCAAAACAAAGGCGTATATGGGGCAGGTATTATATTCCGGTCAAATTACTCCGCCCAGGACCAAAGGGGGATATCGTCTTGGCGTTGAGCCTTAAGAAATGGGCCTTCGATCCAGTTGTTATTAAGCAGGGACGCCATGGTGTTATAGAGGACCAACAGTTCAGGGATATAAGAGACCGGTTGAGATGGCAGGCAGAGGTTATACAAGACCTTTCTAGCAAAGTACCTACAGCTAAGTATTTGGATATTTTTGAACAGGACGGTAATGCTTTCTTAGTGTTAGAATACCTGAATGGCAAATACCTTCCTGAGGTCATCAATGAAATTCGCTCGGGAGAGCCCTGGCAGAACTTGCCAGCTATAAAAAAGATCCAGTTACTTGACCTCTATTTAAAATGCTTACGTATTGCCATTTCTATTCATGAGGCCGGGTATATACATAGGGATCTCCAGGATAACAATTTTCACGTCCATGGTAACAATGTTTTCATTCTTGATATGGAGTTATGTTGGTCCATGAAAACGAGGAAACCAAGTCCAGCATTTCCCCTCGGAACTTTTGGCTACGCGGCACCAGAGCAACTGCGCATGGAGATTCCCAATGGTACGGAAGATGCATACTCAATGGCTGCACTCTTAGAATTTGTAGTCGCTTTTGTACACCCTCATATTTTCTTTTCAGATGAAAAGAAAACTGTGGATGAAAAGTTGCAAGCTATGGAACTGCCAGCGGATATTGTAAGTACCATAGTTGTCGCCATTTATGAGCGGCCACGGTATAGACCACAGTTGCAAGAAATGGAACAAGTTGTTATAGCATATAGAAATGAATTGTTGACCTTTAAATAAATTCAATATGCCTTTCCGTGATTTTTTGAACAGTATCACACCAATTAAATGGTACGACTTTTTCATTGATGTGTTCCTACTACTATTTGTGTTACTTTTTGTGTATACAGCATCATCAAAATTATTCGAGTTCGATGCTTTTAAAAGATCCATCCATGCGCAACCCCTTGCAGGATGGTTAAAGGATACCATAATTTATTCGATACCCCCACTGGAACTAATTATAGCAGTTCTAATCATGTTTCCACGCACAAAGTTATGGGGGGTAATAGCATTTGCGACGATGATGATTCTCTTCACAGGTTATACAGCCTTAGTGACTGTTAATTATTACGCAAAGCAACCTTGCTCTTGTGGTGGTGTATTTCGATATCTAACCTGGAAGGAACATCTATTGCTTAACAGTGTTTTTCTTATAGCAGCTATCATTTCCGTAATAAAGTTGGGTAGGGAAAATAAAAATAAAACTTTCAAAGAAACGATTAGCTTTTCGTAACACATTACCGGTACAAAGTTTAGTAAATGTATTCTCTAACAGCTAAAGCAAAAGGTATGAAAAGGATTTCTGTTTTTTTGATAACTGCAATATTAGGGGTAATATCCGCTCGTGGAAATTATAGAGCACAGCAAAGAGATCATATATGGGTAGCTTATGATGGCGGATATAAGGAAATAGATATATATGATCCTGGAAACTGCATAATAGCCCCTGGTACATATTGCACTTATATAACAACAGTAAATTTTATTGAAAAACAAATGCCAGATTCGCTGTTTCACTATTATGATAGCATAGGTGTTTTTCAAGGTCAGAAAAAAGATTATATATACTCCGAATAATAATGTAATGGGCGTCCGATAGCCTGCAAACTTATTGCTCCTAACGAAAGATGTATTTCACCCACACAGTCTTCAAATTAGCTTGCGCAAGGTAATCTATAGTTAAATTTCAATTTTTCACTCTAAAAACAAAAAAACATGAACAAGGTTAAAATCTCTCTATTTGCCCTCGCTGCAGTAATGGCAGTAGGTTCAGCCTATGGCGGTGCAAAACGTGCAATTAAGTACTACGTCCAAGACGATCCCGGTTCAGGAAAAGTGTGGCGGGTCCTCACTACTCTATATGATCCAGGGCAATGTACTCTGGATAACGATACGTACTGCATTTATACGGTCGTTTCGACTGCGGTCCTTCCTACGAACCCCACTACTACCCAGCTGGTGACAGCAGGTGCTACACATCACATTTCTAACAAAGCATACGACTTATAATCGTTAGCTTAAAAAGATAACGGCGCCTCATATCATATGGCGCCGTTTTTCTATATGGCTGAGCGAACAATTTCAATAAAACGATTTGTTGTTTGAGGTCTCGACGGTATTGGCGGTTCTGAATAAAATATTCTTCCATCTTTTCCAATTAACATAAGTTGTGGAAACCCCCTAAAATTATAATACTTAATTAATGGATGCTCTTCCGCCATACCATTGGTATAAAGGTCAATACTTTTGCTTGCATATACTCCGCTTAGTACACTTTTTCTCCATTCATTTATGTCTTTATCTACTGAGATACTCACAAAGATCACATCCTTGGACGAGTCAAACACCTCATGAACTCTTTTCATAGCATTTGCTAGTTGTTTACAACCAGTGCATCCAGTAAACCAAAAATCTAATATTATTACCTTCCCTTTAAGTTTCTCTATGTAAAATGTCTGATTACTTGTGTCTTTTAGTGCATAATTTGGAACAGTTGCCCCTCTTCCAAATTTTGTTTTTATGTTATGAAGAATATTGTAACAATAATTATTTGAAGGTATTTCCTTTAGCGCAGCATCAAAATATTGATCGGTACTGTCTTTAACGATGAAATCAGTCAATGCGCAAACCAACAAAGCATATTTGGTTTGCCCGTCATAATCAGATAAAATGGATGAGAATATATATGAAAAATTAGTTCTATATATATCACCAGGTTGGGTGGGGTGAAACATCATATTTATATTTCTAAGCATTTTAAATACAAAGTCATAATAATATGGTGAATTTGTTATCAAGGTGCTATCATTCAAGCCTTCAAGGAAATGAGAGCTGTATTTAAAAAACGATGGTTTTATAACTTTCTCTATTGTATCATTATTGAGTGTTAGTAGCATTTTATTAATACATCTATTATATTCGTAATTTTCTTTGCATTTGAGGTCAAATTCAATTTGTTTTGTTACTCGAGCGGGTAATCGATTGCTTAATTGATGAAGTATTTCCATTCTTTTTAGAAAGGCTGTATTATAGGCATTATACACATAATCCATCATTTCCTCGCTCATACCGTCAAATGGTTGACTAAGTATAGGCTGTATTTTGGCGATTTTATTTGAAAAAAAATACCTTTCGGAATCTTTGCCTGTGAATATAAAATCCGTAGAATCAATTTTTAAATCGATGTTGTCTCCGGGGGATGCAACAAATATCTCTTTTGACAATTGATAGTAATTACTGTATTTACTATAATCTATTTTAATTTTTATAAATGCCGTGTTATTAAATTTTGGACTTGAGTAGTCGAATCTTCTACCATTCACAATAATTTTTTTTAAAATGCAATTTTTCCCTGTTAAATCAAAGAAATAATGGTTATAAAATTCAATGGTTAATGTCCCTATGTCCGGCGCATTGGGGCTTAAACTGCCATGAATGGTTAAGCGGCTATTGTTTGCATTTGCTAATGTATTACTAAATAGTGCTAAATTGAATATTATTAGCAGGACTACATTTTCTTTTCTAAACATGGTTTATATTTTAATTTTAGTCGAATCTTTCATTCTGCGTCACCTTATTACTTAAGTCAATTTCATCTTGCGGTATTGGCATAACATATTTTGAAGAATTTGGTTTTAGTATATACGTTTTACCTTCAATATTCCTGCTTAGCGTTATATTTTCACCCTCTTCATTTAGTCGTTTTATGTCTGCCCACCGAGTTGATCTCCATACTAATTCCTTTTTCCTTTCGGAATAGATAATCGACAATAATTGTGTCTTATCGGTGTACTGAATATTTGTATATGTTCCAGATTTGTACCTAGTTATTAAAAGATCATTTATAATTTTCGAAGCAACTTCCAATTCTCCTGACCTGGCAAGGCATTCGGCTTTAATAAGATAAATTTCATCAACAGCAAGGCCTGAAAAGGGATAACCAGTTGTAGTACCATTGTAGCCTCTTTTTACCGTATAATAGGTCTCATTTTCAATTTTAGTTGTTCTAAAAAATATTTTTTTACGTAGGTCATCGTCACTGTAGGATCGAATAATGTTAGTGTCAATTTTTGCAGTAGCCGAATTCCCAACATAGGTTTTGCTATAATCGAAAACCTGTGTCGTTCTTAGTATAACTTCATCGTTTAGCATTGGAAACGGAGAAGTGGATGATGTGCTTATCGTATTGTAATCTATCAGTTTATTGTATAGATTTAGGGTACTATCCGCGAAGGAATTTGCTTTTTCATAATCATGAATGTTTAAATAAATTCTTGACAAAAGTGCGTAAGCAGCTATTTTACTACCTCTATTCCTGTTTAATACTGGAAAGGTGTTATTGAATAATTGACATGAATAATTTATATCCGCGAATATTTGGTCGTAAGTTTCCTTAAGTGATGATCGCGCTTGTATTTCGTCGATGTTTGGTGTTAATTTTAAGGGGAGCCCTGGAGATTGATAGTTTTCAGAAGTATATGATTTGGCGAATGTTTGAACAAGAGCATAATAGTTCCAGGCACGCACAAAATATGCTTGAGCTCTTATTTGTTTACCTTCTTGTGATTGTTGGGATGATTGCTCCAATTGGTTAATTCCGTAAATAACCTCGTTGGCGTAAAAAATCGATTGATACGGCGTGTTCCAGTCAAGTCTGTTAATTTCACCTCCAAAAATATCCGTTGCCCAAATAAAGCTGTTTTTTTCCGTCACAGTGGACAATGAATTATATTCATTTAAAGTTGGAATAAAATATTCGTCACCTGATAAAGTTGGTAGTGCGGGTGTTTGATTTAAAAATGTCGTATTATCCAGCAGTGCTTGAAAATCTTGCAAAGTGCTTGGTATTACTAGGCTGCTACTTGGTTTTTTGTCAAGAAACTTATCTTTGTTGCAGTTGCAAAAAGTTGCCAGGATTGCACCACAAATAAATATGTAACCTATTTTATTCATATGACACTTATTGAATAATTAGAAAATACATTTCAGGCCAAGAGAATATGCTATTGGGGTTTTCAGCGAATAGCCGCCTGATGAAAAATCTGGGTCTATGTGTTGCTTATTTGCCGTATATAACAAAAAGTTGATATTGTTAATATAAATGTAAGCCTGGAGAGTTGGAAGCCCTCTTTTTAAAGGGACTGTATAACTAGCTTGAACATCTTTAAGACGGATATTATCTCCCCGCTCAACTAATTTATCTGAACCTCTAAAAAAAACATTTCTATTACCATCTATCGGATACAAGAGAGATGGTACAATCGTACGTTCTTCATCACTTGGTTTGCGCCACGCCTTATCAAAATCTGCTTGAAGTGATGAGCTGCCAAGCGTGTAAGAACCACGCCGGAAAAAATACCCCCCCTGGTACGCAAGGTTGAACGACAACTCAAGGGCATGATAAGTCAATGTATTGATTAGCGATCCGTAGGTTGTAGGCGTTGCTGAGCCATTATAAATGAGTTCATTAATATCTGTAGAATTGAGTATCGCAGCGTAGTCTTCCGTCAACTTACCCGATAGGTATCCTTGTGGATTACCAGCATTGTCAAGCATCCCAGACCGGTAACTAAGTATAGCAGAGTAAGGTTTACCCTGAATTGGGTTTTCATAATTCTGAGTGACGTAATACTGATTTGCGCCTTGGTTTGCGTGGTTGATTAGGATTTTGTCTTTGAGATAACTCAAAAGTAAGGTTGAACTCCAACTTAATTTTCCAGTTGTTATAACAGCTGTAATGTTCAGATCAATTCCTTTTGTTAACACGCTCGAATAATTTCCCGTATATTGAACGAATCCTGTTTGCGGTGCCACCGGGCTCTGGCCGATAAGATCCGTTCCTTTTTTGCTAAACATTTCAATACCTGCTGACAGGCGATTGTTTGTTGTGGTGAGTTGAAGTCCAATATTTTTAATATTCACTTTTTCCCATTTTAGGGACGGGTTGGGTGGATTTTGTATCTCTTCATAAGGAGTTCGAAAGATATTTAAAGTATTTGCATCATATACTCTAGCGGTCGTTAAGGCACTCAGCGATTTAAAAATGTTTCCGTTATAACCATCCGTCAACTTTATTTTTACTCTGGGAAAGTTATGAATGTCTTTAAAGATATTTTCCTTTGATAGCTCCCATGAAAAGCCGACTGACCAAAGTGGTACACCCTTTTGGTTTGCTTTTACACCGAAGAGATTGGATTCATCTTTTCTCGCACTTGCAAAAAGAGTATATTTATTGTTGTACGAGTAAGACGCATTACCATAATAGGAGACGACATTGTCGATGGTATAACTTGAGGTAGGTCCGCCAGGAATGTTAACCGTACTACCTGAAACAAACGTAGGGAATTGTGTCGCATAGTCAACATTGACAGTGGATGCTGTTTCTGGGTTATAGCCGTACAATGTATAGGTATTTCCCTGGGAATGAAAGTTACGAACTTCAATACCAGCAATGGCACTGATAAAGTTTTTACCTTTTAATTTGTTATAATTTAACTGTCCGCGAGTATAATTAACGGCGTAGCTATTTAAAATGTAACTAACAATATTCCCTAGGGGTACAGGCCTAACAACAGTACCGGAAGCATAATCAACCTGAGAGAATGAATTTATCAGGTTACGGGCTGTATAGGTAGATGTGTCAAGGTTCACAACATTTTCAGATGTACCACTTGTGTATTGATAATTAACGGATGCATTTAAATCTCGTGTGATCTTATAAGTTGCTGTTAAATTAATTTTGTATTCCGATGATTTCGTTGCATTGTTACGGTTATGCAGTTCATCGAGTGGCACGTAATTCCAGTTTAGCAGGTATCCTTGCCCTGCCGTGTCTATGAATGATTTCCGATAGTCTACATAAACAGGTATGTTATTACCTGATGCGTCTTTCAATGATTCATATGGGTAGGCTGGAGAGTAACCGCCGCCATTCTGGTAAGATTGGGTTTTATTATAAAAAATGTCGCTTGCTATGTTGAGCTTTTTATTAAAGAAGTCGAATCCGTTGCGGGCATTTAGGGTTATACGGTTGTTTTTATTAGGCACTATTGAAGCAATGTCTTTATCATACCCCACTGAGTAATAATATTGAGAATTTTCAGCACCTCCATTTATATTGATGTTGTATTGTTGATGCACTGCGGTAGTGTAAAAGTATTTTGAAAGCTCGTTACGGATGTCTGTTTTAGCTAGTTGTCCGAGAATGTCCGCAGAATCTTTCGCTGATATAAGACCCTGCTCTCTTTTTTCCAAAATGTCCACTACTGGCGATTCGATAGCCGTGGGATTGAATTGTAAATTTCCGCTATAGTAGCCGTTTGAATAAAGGAATTTTTCTACATCAATGTATTGCGCAGATGACAGCTGCGGTATACTCCAAAGGTTTGGCTTTGGAGAAAGCGTGATATTAGAATTAAAGGTTACTCTCGGTGCCTGATTATTATTCCCTTTTTTTGTTGTAATAACGATAACGCCATTACCAGCACGCACGCCCCATATAGAGGCGGCGGCAGCGTCCTTTAGGATGGAAATAGATTCAATATCGTTCGGATTAATATTATTTACATCACCGTCATAAGGAAAATTATCCAGGACGATCAAAGGTGTGGTGTTTGCGAATATGGTGGAGCGACCTCGTATACTTATGGCAGGGTCGTTACCAACGGGGTTGGTATTGAAGTATACCCCGCTTGCGACGCCATTGAGGCGACTCAATACATCGGAACTTACCGACCGGTTTAACAATTTATTGTCGATAAAATCAAAAGATCCAGTAGCACGTTCTTTTGCTATTTTCTGGTAACCGGTGGAAATCTCTATGCCATTAAGTTCACCAATTGCGGGAGATAAGGGGATGGTAAGGTTGGTATTTGATAAAAAAACCTTAAAAATACGCTTTGTAAAGCCAGTAAAACTGACTTCAATATTGCTATTTACCGGGACATTTTTGAGAAGGAAGGCACCACTTTCATCTGTTGAAGTACCTCTTTTCGTTCCTTGAAGGATAACAGTAGCGCCAGGCAAAGGAGTTCCTTTATCGTCCGTTACAATACCGGTAGCGCTTACTGTTGCTGAAGTGTTTCCCTCCTGTATGGTGGAACTAGTATTTGAGCCTTCCCGTTTACCATCCCCCCCCTGCTTCCTAGCCACAATAAAAATCTTATTTCCACTAATTTTATAATCATACTCCTCCCCCAATAACCGATGCAACACCTGTTCCGTAATAGGCCCTTTATAACTCACCGAAGCCAGCGCTTTGTCATCAACAATCTCATTATTATACTGAAATTCGTACCCCGTTTGTTTTGCAATCACATCCATCAAAGCTTTCTTCGACAAATTTTTATATTGCAAATTCACCAACTTTCCCCCAGCGGCTGTTTGCCCATCAGCAGACAACCAGGTTGATAGGGTTACTACAGTAATAAATAACATGGCAGCGCGCCGGTACAGTCGGTAAAATTTCTTCATAGACCCACTTTTGTAATTTAAATGAATGAAAAAAGATGACTTGCACTAGCCAGGAAGCCGTCTGGCTCCTGGCCCTACCTTCCTCAAAATTTTTCATAGGCAAAGGAATAGCGATAGCCGCCTGGAGAGCAGTGTATGCACATTAAAATAGCAATAGCAATAAATGGAACGTGAGATGAATAAGACAACCACTTACACAACTGATTAGTAAATGCTTGTGTAAGGCTTTCATTTAAAAATAATAGCACTAGAAAATAGGCAACATTGCCGGTAGCGATCCATTACTACCTATGTGCCACCCTATTATCCCTTTCAGGAAATCACCCATCTGAAAAAAACACTTAATCCGCAAGCGAAAAAACTGGGAGGTTTATCCGCATGAAGGCGGTTCCGGGATCTCCACCCCAGCCACCCAATTACTAATAAATACCTTGTTTGAAAAATCCAGCCACCAAACGACCGGAGACGCATACCGCAAGCACATTGTCTACGCAGCTATCCTCCAAAGACAGCGGCTTACGAATTGACTTATTTGCTGAACCATGAATGAGAGAACTGGCCCCTTGCAGAAAGACAACGCTACATGCTACAGGCATAGCACCGCGAACGATAACACTTTTCCCAAACATGACAATCTTTGCATTTAATAATTCAGTACCCCTTCATAAATGTTGTGTCTCTAAATGGCAACGAAGGACTGACGTGATACGAATATATTTCAAACAAGTAAAATAACAGATCGGCTACGGCAATAGCATTCCATGACTACTACTATACTATACGCCCCAACCAAAAAATAGTAACATCCAAAAACAAAAAAAAAGCTATTTCCCCTCCGATTTAGACATTTTCAAATTAAACCCCCTTTTTTAATATATTTATCAACAACATCCCCCTCCACCGCTTCACAAAAAGTTAACATTTCCATCCCAACTTCCTATTATATTTGTCTAAGCATGCGTGTTGAACATGAATGAACAAGATAGCATACAGCAACTAAAAGCAGGAAATGCCACCGCATTTGCCCATATATATGAGCAGCACCGTACCCATGTATTTGCGTACGCCATGCACCTGTTAAAAAATCATGAGATGGCGGAGGACATCACCCAGGAGGTTTTCATGAAATTATGGAACGACCGGGCCAGCCTGCGCCCGGATACGGAGCATCTGGGCCCTCTCCTGTCTGTTATGACCAAACACCGGTGTTTCGACGAGTTCCGGAAAACGGAGCGCCTTACCGCCGGCAGTAAGCACTATGCCTACCACAAGCAATATGCACAAGCAACCATACCGGTAGAAGACAAGGAAATGGGCCATATCATTGCCACAGCGGTGGCGCAGCTGTCTCCCGTAGACCGGAAAGCATTTACCTTATCCTACCTGGAAGATAAATCCAACCGGGAAGTGGCCCAGGCGTTGGGCATAGAATACGGCTCCGCCAAGAACCGTGTGAGCAAGGCCCGGCAGGCGGCGAAAGCCATTATCCTCACCATTGTGGGAAAGGGGAATGACCTTTTACGGTAATGATCGTATTAATAATAGTAATTCATTTATGAGAACCCAGGAACGACAAGCAGACATAACACCCCTCATTATCCGGCACCTTCACCACGACACCACGGAGGAGGAGGAGGCCTGGCTACAGGAGCAGCTCGATAAAGACCCTTCCGTGAAGGCGTTATTCGCACAGCTCCAGGAAGAATTCCGCCAGCCGGAGCTGCAACGCCTGGTGGCGGAGCTACCAGACCGGCTGCCCACGGCCACCATGTATGCTTTTGCCCAACGGCAAAAGCGGGTGATCTTCCTCAAGCGGTTCTATACCATCGCCGCCGCGCTGGTCATCATCTGCCTGGCATCCTGGTTCTTTATGTTTCCGAAAAGGAATACCGCGGTATCGCTCGTTACATCCCCTAATAAGATGCACCACGTGCAGCTACAGGTGGGCACTGCCACCATCGATCTTTCCCAGGATCGCCAGCAAGTGGTAGGCCAGGCCCAGGTAAGCGCCCAACAAAAAACAGTAGCCATCACCGCCCCTACAGATCATGCGGAATCTGCCACCCTCACGGTACCCGCCGGCAAGTTCTACAACCTGCACCTGCCCGATGGCAGCAAGGTGTTTGTGAATTCGGCCACCACGGTTACCTTTCCCACTGCGTTTACAGGAAACAGCCGGGATATTACGATTGATGGGGAAGCTTTTGTGGAAGTAGCGCCCAATGCCCACCTACCCTTCCTGGTGCATTTCCCCCAGGGAACGGTACGTGTTTTAGGAACATCCTTTAATATTAACACCTATACCCCCCACCAGGCCAACATTGCCCTGGTGAAGGGGGCTGTTCAGGTAAATGCGGGCGGCGATGCGGCGGTACTACGCCCCGGTTATGCCGCTGCTTATAGCGAACAAAGCGACAAGCTGCAAGTGGCTCCTTTTGATACCAGGATACTAAGCTGGAAGGATGGCACTTATTATTTTCATAACACCCCCTTACCGGATCTCTGCCAGGCACTGGCCCGCTGGTACGGCGTGGAGGTGGTGCTGGATAAGGCAGCCCTGAGCGGCATCCGCCTCACCGGCACCATCCACCGCGATGAACCAGTAGATACCTTTTTAGATAATATTAACCTCACCAGCGGGTTAACTTTTTATCAAAAGGATGGTGCTATTCATATAAAATAAACGCTCTCCTCCTCCTTCCATGGCAGGGCAAACAACCTGGCGTACACTGCCTCCCTTCCATCAACCACCCGGATAAAAAAAAGCCTGCACAAAGTGCAGGCATGAAACGAATAAGGCGGTGTAAGGGGGCGATCAATCCAACTTACGATATAACCTTTACCCGTCTTTCAAACTTTCGTCCCGGAAATTTCTCCCAAGATCCAAGCGCCATATATACCAATGCGTCCAAACCTGTAACCCATATGATGGATCGGTGTATTTCAGACTTTCCAACAAAACTTTTTCGAATGCTGTTTTAAAATTGTACTGATTGTTTTGATTCCACGCTTTCAAATAATCATGAATTCTTTTTTGAACTTTTGTAATCATAGTTTTTATTGTCTATTGATTAAAAAATAATTCTTCTGCTTAACAAAAAAATAAAACCAATTTTATGTTTTCAGCATGATTGGGCAGAATAAAAAGATGATTGTTCATTTTGACTACAACAACAGTCGTTTTGGTTACGCATTATTTGGGGCTATGTTGCATTTTTGCATTTACAAAAAAGTAAATGAACATAGAAATGAAAAAAACACCTTTAATAGCATTAGGCACTTGGTCTTGGGGAGCAGGCGCTGGAGGCGGAGACCAAGTTTTTGGTAATGATCTTACCGCAGAAAATTTAAAACCCGTCTTTGATTTAGCAATTCAATCAGGGCTTAATCTTTTTGATACCGCTTTGGTTTATGGAATGGGTTCATCTGAAAAAATTTTGGGCGTATTGGTAAAACAGTATGCTCGTGAAGATTTGATTTTATCAACCAAATTCACACCACAACTTGCTCCCAAAACAGCAAATCCTATGGAAGAAATACTCAACCAAAGCCTTGCAAATTTACAAACAGATTACATTGATTTTTATTGGATACACAACCCGACTGACGCACCACAATGGGTATCGGGACTAATTCCACTTCTCAAAAGTGGTAAGGTAAAAAACGTAGGCGTTTCTAACCATAATTTGAAACAAATAAAAGAGGCAAATGCAATTTTAGCAAAATACGGATTTAAGATCTCAGCAGTTCAAAACCATTATAGTTTGCTTTATCGTTATTCTGAAGAAGCAGGCATTATTGATTTCTGCAAAGAAAATAACATCATTTTCTTTTCTTATATGGTATTAGAACAAGGTGCATTATCGGGTAAATACAATGCCCTAAATCCACTTCCCGAAAGTAGCGGAAGAGGTAAATCCTACAACCCAATGTTTTCACAGTTAGAAGTCTTGATTGAAGCACTTAAAAAAATGGGCGATGGTAAAAATGCTACTGTCGCACAGATCGCTATTGCGTGGGCTATTGCAAAAAACACATTGCCAATAATAGGCGTAACCCAAGTAAAACAAGTGGAAGAAGCTGTAAATGCTTCCAAAATTATTTTAACTTCACAAGAGATAAGTGATATTGAAGTACTTGCAGCCAAAGTAGACGTTGATACACGAGGGTGGTGGGAAAAACGATAATTTAAAATAAATAAAAATGAATAATCAAAATACGAAACCAATTAGGATAAAAACGATAACGGAATTTCACAAATTGCGATGTTTGTCAAAACCGAAACATCCCTTAATTAGTGTAGTAGATTATTCGCAAGTTAAACATTTACCAAATGAAAGTGCAACAATATTTGATTTCTATTCGGTGTCAATAAAACGAGGTGTCAGTAAAATGATTTACGGACAGCAGCAATACGATTTTGATGAAGGTATAATGTATTTCATAGCACCAAATCAAACATTCAAGGTTGAAATAGATGAAGCGTATAAGCCGTCAGGGTGGATGTTACTTATTCACCCTGATTTTTTATGGAACACAACGCTTGCAAAAACTATCAGACAATACGAATATTTTGGTTATTCAGTAAATGAAGCATTGTGGCTTTCAGAAAAAGAAGAAGGAATAATTAGCGGAATTATTGCAAACATTCAAGAAGAATATCATTCAAATATTGATAAATTTACCAAAAATATCATCATTTCACATCTTGAAAATTTGTTGAGTTATTCCCAAAGGTTTTACAATCGTCAATTTATCACACGAGAAAAAGCCAATCATCAAATTTTAGAACGTTTAGAAGAATTGCTAAACCATCATTTTAATGATGATGATTTGATTTCAAAGGGTTTACCTACAGTTCAATACGTAGCAGGAAAATTAAACGTTTCTTCCAGTTATTTAAGCAGTTTACTTAGGATGCTTACAGGACAAAATACCCAACAACTTATCCACGAAAAACTAATTGAAAAAGCAAAAGAAAAACTGTCAACTACAGATTTTTCCGTCAGCGAAATTGCTTACGAACTGGGCTTCGAACATCCGCAATCGTTCAGCAAATTCTTTAAGATGAAAACAAGCCAAAGCCCGTTGGACTTCCGGGCTAGTTTTAATTAAATTTAACATTGACAGGTTAGTTCTCCCAATAGAAAAAGTTATTGGAGTAAATGCTGATTTAGTATGGCTACAAAGTTTCTAACATTCCGGTAGGCTATTTGCCTGGGGTTGCTGATCACCTGGACAATGGTATTAAAAAAATGATTTTGTAGTTCCATAGCGGTTAATGGGAGAAATTAAGAATTTCCTGTATCAGCTCGTCACTTTCTTTTCCAATGCCAGCTTATCTGCTGTAATCTCTTCCAGGTTACGTAAAGGCTGGTGACGATAAAAATATTTATGGAAGCTGATCTCGTAACCTATCTTAGTAGCTTCCACATTTATCCAGGCTTCTGGTACATGCTGCAGCACTTCTTTTTGGAAATAGTTGTAAATGCATAATAGCCTCTCATAACTAGGCGTAGGCCCTTCTTGACTGCTCATGCCTTTCCTAGGGGCTACCAGGCAGCAAGATAGAGTGCTGCGCCCTTCTTTACCCCATTCACGTAGATTTCTCTGGCTACCTTATTCAATGACTGTCTATAAACAAGCAGTTCAGCAACTCTTTAGTCCTGGTTACATTCGAACCGCTGAAGGGATATTGCAGTGAGTTTTGGTATCTTACATAAGCATTTGCAGGTCTAGACCCGTGAAGGCTGAACCGTCAATGCGGAATAAAATTTTTTTCATTTATCCATCGACCACTGCTTTTCAGCGGTGGTCTTTTTTATAGGCCTCAGTTATTACTGGCTGATCTGCGGCGTCAGTTGGTTCCGGGTGGCAGGTGTGTCAGCGCATGGGTGGTGGGTACCTAAGCGCTGCATCCAGCCGTATCCATTGGGCTGCTGTAATACAGGACACTTATAATGAGTTAAAAGTTTCCATTGGAACTTTTCTGATTCAATTGAAAAATTATTTTTAAATTTAATAAATGACTACCGCAGCATACGATATCGTAAAAAAGGAGCTCCTTAAAAAGAAAGCCCAAGTGAAGGCTTCACCAGCTGCTGCCAAAAAGGTATTGGTAGAAAGTGGTTTATGGAATTTACTCAAAGACGATACTACCGTAAAGCCCCCAAAGTCTCGTGATGCTTCCCAAGTCCCCCCTACTAAGAAACACGCCTAATTAAAGTTGACCTAGTCCTGTCTAAATAAATCGATCTATTTTTTCCCCACTGTAATGGCCAATATTTTATATAATGCCGAGCCCGGTTTGATTATTTATTTCAGGGCTGCGAAAAAGCTGTGTAAATCTTTTACTTTCCAAATTTTCTCGGATAATAGGACAGTGTAAACAAAAAATACTGTTTCAATGCACTTTCACTTCCGTGGGTAAGCAAGTTGCTACTGCCATAGTTGATGATCCCCATATTCTGATGAAGCATATCCATGGCAGTTAATTTTACTTCCACGTTTTTCTGTTTCAAAAAACGATACGCAGCCGTGGCATTCCAAACGAAAAAATGGGTGGCATTACTGCTGGTAGCGGTGGTATAATTGTAGTCTATATTGGAAGAAATATTGAGACTTTCGAACAAATTTAAAGTAGCGCCGAGTTTAACTACATTCAGATAATTCCGGAATAGATTGTTGGCTGACCAACTTTGAGAAGACTGGTAATAGGAAAATTCCTCTGCTATTACTATCTGCAGCTCATTATGCGTATAGGTTGCATGTAGACTGGAGGTAGCGTTCAGGTTATCCGACCAGTTTTTTCTACCATTGATATAGGAAGGCGTATGCGATAAATTCAGTTTGGGATCGAACGACAGTGTTATTTCATTTTTATTAATGTCAAATGCTTTACTGATAGCCCCTTCCAGGTTTAAGTATTTATAACCATCCGCATTCACCGTATAATACGTGCTTCTGCCCAGTTGATCAGTAAAACTGCTATCTGCAAAACTATTTTTAATGATCCCGGCTTTGGTACTGAAGCTATAATTTAAGACGTTTCTCCTGTTAAAGCTTGAATGATTCCAGTTGAATGCCAATTCCTTTTTATCCGTGGGCTGCAGCTTTGTATTACCTACTCTCAGGATATACTGGTTACTGCTATCCGTTAAGGGCACTAATTGGTTGATGCCAGGATAATCACTGGTGAAATTCATGTTCAGGCTTATCTGATCCAGGTATTTACCCCATTGGGCATTTGTGTAATTTATACCTATGGTTGGGATCAGCTTTTTATATTGCCGATCCAGCTCCTGGAATGCATGATTGGAGCTATTTTTAAGGGTATAGAACTGTGCCTGCGCTAAAAACCCAAATGAAAGGTTTTTGGAGTAACGATCGCTTAATATCCAGTCAAATGATTTTCCAAGATTGATGCCGGGCATTTCATTGATGATAGCCGCATTACTTTTTACAGTGAGGTATTGATTTATGAAATGACCGCCCGAATCTGTTACCATATTATTCACATCCTCTGTGTTCAATATAAGCCGGTTCTGTAGTTTTACGGAGAATTTATTCATGAATCCGTGAGCGTCGAAGAGCCATTTGGAAAAATCGCCCCAGCTTACAAACAGATCATTGTGTAGCGAATTCCGTTTTTCATGATAGTTCCTGTCATAATGGGCATTCAAAGCACTATCTGCATAAGACGTAAAAATAGTTTTGTTGGCATTTTCCTCCACACTATCATTGATACTGAAAGTATTATTGACGCGGATATCTCCAGGTAATAGGCCGTATTTTAATGGACTTTTAGTAAACCCTGCCGCTATAGTAGCGCTCCTGGCCTTTTGGTTGTTATCCGTTGTTATGTTATTACTGCTCTGTAACTCTTTATTGAATCCGTAAACATCACTTTCCTCCCTATACTGGCGATGATCCTGCTGTGCACTGATGGCAGGATTTATAAAATACGAAGTCTGGTAGTCTTTTTTTTCATATTTCCCATTAAATTGCTGGGTATTACTATGCAGGAATTGGTTACTACGCAATTGCTGCCGCTGAATACTATCTCTTCCGAGGGTGACAAGCGTTTCCGTACTTCGACTGGTATTGTTTTTTTTATAGATACTGGTAAAATCTGCTGTTATACGATTGTTTTTGGAAGCCCCAGGGTCGGGAATGAAATCATGCTGAAAGAAAAGCCCACCTGCATGAGAGGTGGTGATGCCTTCCAAACTAAGGTCAGACTGGTATTCCAGCCCTCCATCGCTTACGCCTTTGTAGGTACTATTGCGCAAAAGGGTATTGCTACTGGGGGCTATCTTATTGACATTATTACTGACCCCCATAATACCAAACTGGGTACGACTATTAAACCAGTTAAAATTAGCTGCTGCATCGTAATGCCCACCGGTACCATAACCCGCGGAAAGCGTACCTAAATAACCAAAATCTTTGCCCTTTTTTAGCTTAATATTAAGCTGGGTAATGGAGTCCATCGGACTTCCTATATCCGTGCGTTGCTGATAAACCTGGATCTTGTCAATAACGTTTTTAGGAATATTTTGGGTGGCCACCTTGGTATCGCCACCGAGGAACGGCTTTCCATTAACCAATACATTATTCACTTTTTTTCCGCCTATGGTAATAACGCCATCGCCCCATATGGTAATACCTGGCAGCTTTCGCAACAAGTCTTCCGCTACCGCATTGGGATCTAACTTAAAGGCATCCGCATTGAATTCCAGGGTATCTCCATTCATTTGAACAGGGGGGACTGCGGTAACGACGACATCCTTAAGATTTACAGGCGTATTTTTCAGGTAGAGTAGCTGAAGATCTACGCGATGGTTTTCGGTGGGAATTTTGAAATATTTAATGAACTGCTGGTATCCCACATAGGTGACGATCACTTTTAGCGGTACGTTTAACGGGAGCTGCTCAAAATAAAATGCACCGAATCCATTGGTAAGCTGATAGCTAAGTAAGGCAGTGTCATTTACAGTATAAACTGCTATAGTTGCCAATTGCAACGAATAATTACGCAGTGAATCCCGTACAGTACCCTTTACTTCACCTGTGCGTGTGGAGTCGGTACTTTGAGCCAGCACAGGTGAGATACTTATTAATAGTGCTACCAATAGAAGAATTTTCTTCACAAAACCTGAAATTGAGATCTGGGTTGCAAACGAACGATAACCGGGTTGCTTTTAATCGTATTTCTATTAAAATAATCTTTCATTACATTATTGAAGGGAACATTTTTTTCGGCGGCCAGGGTCTTTCCACTAAACATTTCCTGGGATGATACGTAAGCGTAAAGTGCAGATCCGTCCGTTGTTAAGAAACTGTATGCATTAAAGTTAAAAGTGGGCTCAGTATCCACACCGAAAACAGGCAAAAAGCTATTGGTACTGTCGCTCTCTATATGCGCTGTTCCAATAAGGGTACTACTGGACAAATCATATACATAAGAAGTGTTTTTGTTGCTAAGATCATCCAGTTTAAAAAAGAGTAGTTGGTGGAGCTGATAAAAAAAGGAAAGCCCAAAGATGACTTGGTGGTCATTATTTATGTAGCTGAACCGTTTTTTATAATAAGCCGGATTACTGGAAAAATCAATTGGCAAGGAGCGACTGAGCGGGAATATAAAATTATAGACAGGCTGAACCTTCATGCTGTCGGCCGTATACACATGAAAGTCGTAGTGGCGGACAAACGTAACTTTGCCATCTATACCAGTATCGAAAAAGTAACTGTTATGCGTGAAAATCAAATCGTCATTTCCAATTACATGATTATAATTGATGAAAGGAAAGAATTGTTGGTATGTGTTACCTGCATGCATAAACTTCAGTTCGTGATCCAGGGTGTCCTGCTTTGATTTTTTATAGTCGTAATTTACAGCATAGTAAATAACCTGCTCCTGGCCTAATGGATAAATATATTGAAATTCGGTACGCGGGATCTGCGTTTCAATAAGGTGTCCTTCAAAATCGAATATTTTAATCTTATTGAAATAATAGCCTACGCTAATCTGTTTTTTTGTATTATCCACTACAAAAAACCTGGCACCATCATTTTGGTTTTTGGGGCCGCAACTCATCCGGGAGTAAAACTTTCCATTCTTCAGGAACAAAAGAAAGGAATTCGTATCATTATCCAGAATTATATAGTACAGATCCGTAACATAAAGCTGGTCGATCTTTCCAAAGATGCTTTCTCTCGAAGTTTCGAGCGGGATATAATCCACCTTTTCGAAGAGTTGTGAAATAGAACACCCTATCGCTGCTGCCGGATCTATTCTTAATTCAACTTGGGCAATGGCGGTAAAATGGGTTAGTAGTACAATGAATAAGCATAATTTGCGCATCTTATTTTCCCAACTTTTTTGAATAAAAAGATTTAAAGAAATTAAAATATACAATTATTATCTGAAATATTTACTTCCTGTTTGATAAAGGAGGATGGGGACTTTTTATTAATGGAAGGCAGGAATGGCGGTATGGAACGAGTGATGTAACAAGTCCCGAACAAGCTATCGGTATACAGCCAGACTGAAAGACGACACCCCATTATAGAATTGCAATTTTGAACAACCTGGTTCGAAATCCTATTTTCTCCACCATTTCGCTGAGACTAAATAGGGTTATTGAAGGCCACCGATGTCGTATGTTTGCACGTAAAAATGTCGTATGTTTGCAGGAAATCTACTAATGATTATTGGTCATGAAAAATAGTAAGACCTTAACAACCCGTGTGACCGAGCGAATAGCCCGGAAAAGAGCCAAGGTGCTGATCCGTGAAGATTTCACGGACCTGGGAGGTTATGACCAGGTAGGACGGATCTTACAAGCATTGGTCCGTGACGGAAAACTTATAAAAATCGGCTATGGCCTTTATGCCAAAACCAGGATTTCCACACTGAACGGCAGCACCGTTCCTGCCGCCCCCCTACCGACCCTTGCCAAAGAAGCGCTAAAAAGATTGGGTGTTAGCATCACCCCCACCCGGGCAGAAATCGACTATCAACAGGGACGCTCCACACAGGTACCCACTGGCAGGTTAATAGGTATTCAAAAAAGATTTAACCGCAAAATTAGCTTTAAAGAAGCTACCATCAATTATGAACTCAATACCAGACAAGTCCCTTATTGAAGAAGTTGCCCTTGAATTAGGCATAACCGAGGCATTTATAGAAAAGGACTGGTACGTTACCCAAGTGATCAAAATGATCGCAGCCGCCACTCTTGCAGGCTTTACAATGGTATTCACCGGAGGCACCGCACTTTCAAAAGCACACGGCCTGATACAACGGTTTTCTGAAGATGTAGATTTCAGGGTAATTTGCCCTGATCTGGACCTGTTAAATGGCAGCCAACAAAAGAAAAGGCTGTCGGATTTTAAAAAAAGTATTGTAGCAGTTTTGGAAACTGATTTTGTAATAGCTCTTCAAGGAGTGACGGCCAGAAATGCCAATCGTTTCTTTGCCATTGAACTTGAATATCCCACTTTTTTTAGCCAAAGCCAATCTTTACGGCCTCATATACTGGTGGAGTTCACCATTACCGATCTCGCCCTGCCGTCCATTCGGCTACCCATATCCTCATTTATAAATAAATTAGCCGGGAAGGCGCTAGAAGTACCGGCCATTGAATGTATAGACCCGGTGGAAAATGCCGCCGATAAATTAAGTGCCTTCGTCTGGCGGATATCTGACCGGGTAAGAGGCGACAAGGAAAAAGATGATCCAACCATTGTCAGGCATATTCATGACCTAAGCATACTAAGTGATATCGCCATAGCCCATGCGATTTTCGCTCAGTTAGCCATTACAATTATTAAAACAGATGATGGTCGGTGCAAAAAAATTGAGGGCCTCTCATTAAAGGAAAAGTTTGAAACCGTTATAGGAATCATTGAAAAAGAAAAAGGCCAATACAAGGAAGAATATACTGTTTTTGTTCAGGGGATGTCTTATGCAAAAGACGGCATAGTTCAACCCTTTGGTCAAGCCCTTCAAAAAGTGAGGGATTTAATTGCGCATGTACTAGCTACATAAAACAACTTAGCAATATCAATAATTTCAGCAGGTCAATATCTCAATCCAACATATGAGTTATAAAGAGTTTGTCGAGAAGTCCACTCAAAGGGGATATAACTCCGGACGCGATGCCTGCAGCTTGAGTGATGGTGCGATGAGGCTTTTCCAGCATCTGGGGTCTTGAAGGATCACAAACAAAAATTTCAGGCCGGTTGACTTCCAAAACCTTCCGGCCACAGGTGCCTTACCTACCTTACTTCCTGATCACTGATATGAATAACCAACTGTTTTGTATGTATATTGCAAATTACAGGTGGCTATCAAGATAGTTGTAATCCTGCTTTCTGAGGAATTCCTTTAAAGAATACAATGAAAGATATAAAAGCCCATATAATAATTCTAAACTTATTTGTTGAAATCATAGTATTATCAAATTTATGGAGGAGCATAAGCCCCCCATTTAATTAAGTCTAATTCTTGCTAAGTAAACTGTCTAATTCATTTTTAAGGGTAACCAGGTCGCTTGGTCGTGACATATTCATACTTACAAATTTCCCTTGTTTATTCACTAGTAAATATCTTGGTATAGATTGTACAATTTCATGTCCATATACTCTTTTAGCAATGTCGTTTGAAATATTTTTCCCTGCCAGGATATGGTATCCTTCAAGATCAAAATATTGGATATTTTGCTCCCAAGTATTTTTTTTGGAAGTATCATCCAGGCTTATATACATTAACTTTATATTCTTTTCTTTTAGAAGATTATTCAGCTGATTTTTATATCTAAACTCCTCTTTGCATGGCATGCACCAGGTTGCCCATAAATCAATATACACTGCCGTGTCTTTAAAGTGTGTTTTTATAGCCTTATCGAGACTATTGATGGCTCTTGTAGAATCAATAAGATGTATGTTACTATTTATTTTAGCGCTGCTTTTATTTAAATTTGATTCATTTACTTTTTTGAGGTGTTCTATAATTTTTATATAAGTAAACCCAGGAAAAGTATTTTTCAGGTGTGAAAAGATGGTGTCAAATGAGAAACCATATTCCTGATTTTGAAGCGTTTTAAAAATAATCATATCAGCCCAAAAAAACTTATTATATCCGGGTATTAAATGTGCGCTGGCTTTATATTCGAGTCCATTTTTATAAAAAAAAGTATCATATACAGGATAATCTTGATTTCTGAATAGTTCGTTATATTCACCAACAAAATCTGCTAATAAACCAGTTCCAAAATTGGTATGCAGCAGAAAAGGGTCTACATTAATAGAATGCTGAAGTATGTCCCTTTTTAAATCCTTTTCCGGTTCAGGAACTATCCATAGATTATTTTTCTCTAAAGCACCCATATTATGATACACATGCCAAAACATTGCATTTCTAAAATCACTTTTCATAATTTCCAGGCAATATTTGGAAATTTTTTTTTGCTTATATATTGAATCAAAGGGTAGTAGGTACTTGTTTATTCCGGATAAAAGCGTATCATACAAATTAGATCCTGCTGGATATTTTTTTACTAATAAATCCATTGCATAATTAAACTTGTAAAAGTAATTCGAGTTCATCTTATTATAAAGATTATGCATGGCCGAGTTACTCCCGGTAAAAATTACTGGCTGCATAGCAAAACTATCTGCATAGGGGATTGTTTGCTGTTCAGAATAAACGCTATCCCCATTCTGGGCTAAAATGAAAATATTCCCTTTCTTAGTCTGTATTTTTGTAAATCCGATAGAATCTGAAGGAAAAACTATTTTAAATTCTCCGCTGTCATTTATAATATTGGTAGTTTCAAAAATTTGCGAGTTGTTAAATCCATCAATTGGTTTAAAGTAAATAACGCTATCGCCCTTATGGTATCCGATTAGTTTTCCTTGAATAATCACGTATTTTTTTTTGTGAGAACAAGCAACTAAACATAAACCGATAAAAGCCCATATTATAATTCTAAACTTAATTGTTGAAATCATAGTATTATCAAATTTATAGAGGAGCATAAGCCCCCCCCCATTTAATTAATTAGGAAGTCGCATATTGGAATTTCAACTATAAAAATGACAGTCGGTTAAGCTGCAATATTTAATTTATTGGGGCCACCATCGATTATATTAACTTGCCCAAAAAAACAACATCGCTTTAGTATATAAGTCTAATTTTTGCTAAGTAAACTGTCTAATTCATTTTTAAGGGTAACCAGGTCGCTTGGTCGTGGCATATTCATACTTACAAATTTCCCTTGTTTATTCACTAGTAAATATCTTGGTATAGATTGTACAATTTCATGCCCATATACTTTTTTAGAAATATCGTTTGAAATATTTTTCCCTGCCAGGATATGGTATCCTTCAAGATCAAAATATCGGATATTTTGTTCCCAAGTACTTTTTTTGGAAGTATCATCCAGGCTTATATACATTAACTTTATATTCTTTTCCTTTAGAAGATTATTCAGCTGATTTTTATATCTAAACTCCTCTTTGCAGGGCATGCACCAGGTTGCCCATAAATCAATATACACTGCCGTGTCTTTAAAGTGTGTTTTTATAGCCTCGTTAAGGCTATTGATGGATCCTGTAGAATCAATAGTATGTATGTTATTATTTATTTTTGTGAGGGTGCTATTTAAATTTGATCTACTTACTTTATGGAGATGCTCAATAATTTTTATATACGTAAAATCAGAAAACGTATTTTTTAAGTGTGAAAAGATGGTGTCAAATGAAAAACCATATTCCTGATTTTGAAGCGTTTTAAAAATAATCATATCAGCCCAAAAAAACTTATTATATCCGGGTATTAAATGTGCGCTGGCTTTATATTCAAATCCATTTTTATAAAAAAAAGTATCATATACAGGATAATCTTGATTTCTGAATAGTTCGTTATATTCCCCAACAAAATCTGCTATTAAATTGGTTCCCCAATTAGTATGCAGCAAAAAAGGGTCTACATTAATCGAATGCTGAAGTATGTCCCTTGTTAAATCCTTTTCAGGTTCAGGAATGATCCATAGATTATTTTTCTCCAATGCACCCATATTATGAAACGCGTGCCAAAACATTACATTTCTAAAATCACTTTTCATAATTTCCAGAAAATATTTAGATATTTTTTTCTGTTTATATAACGAATCAAATGGTAGTACGTATTTATTTATCCCGGATAACAGCGTATCATACAAATTAGATCCAACCGGATATTTTTTATTTAATAAATCCATTACGTAATTAAACTTGTAAAAATAATTTGCGTTCATTCTATTATAAAGAGTATGCATGGCAGCGTTACTCCCGGTAAAAGTTACTGGCTGCGTAGCAAAACTATCTGCATAGGGTATTGTTTGCTCCTCAAAATGAATACTGTCACCATTTTGGGCTAGAATAAAAATTTTCCCTCTTTTTGTCTGTATTTTAGTAAATCCGGCAGAATCTGAAGGAAAAACTATTTTAAATTCTCCGCTATCATTTGTAATATAAGTAGTTTCAAAAATGTGGGAATTGTTATATCCATCAATTGGTTTACAGTAATTAACGCTATCGCCTTTATGGAATCCAATTAGTTTTCCTTGAATAGTAACGTATGTTTTCTTTTGTGAACAAGCCACTAAGAAAAAAACAAGTATAGTCCAAATTACAATGCTACTTTTAGTTGTATAAATCATAATTGCATTAGATTTAATGGAGGGAATTGGAAATATTATATGGCGAAACCAGGTTGCGTATCGCTGAAATAATTTTCATAAAACATTAACTAATTAAAATATACAAAGAGTTAGAAACACTAAGTATCATAGTCTGGGCTAAGCATTTAAACTAATTGCATTGAAACTTTAGTAATACGTGTATGGCATAACTTTCACCAAAAACTTGATTTCAACAAGTTTTCAACTATCTTTTAAACAGGGCAACCAGAATTAAATTATTAATTAAATGTTATAATCGTTTTTAAACAGAAAAATGGCGGGATTACTTTATTTTTTGGGTAATATCTAAAGTTATATTGTTTGTAAAATATACAATATATTTCTAATTTTCAAAATTTAAATTTTTCGATTTTTCTGATTTGACAAATTGTTTATTGAATATATTGTCAGGGATAATTTCTTAATTTTCAGCCATAGCGCATCGGTTCAAAGCCATCTATATGTGTCGCGGTATATTACGCGAATGCCGGAAGATACCCCAGCATATCCTACGCGAAACACAGCTATGCCATCTAAAAATATTAGACTTTGGGTTTCCATCTATCGGTCAGAAGACCACCTAACTGGCTGGTTTTAGTGGCCCGCATGCGCTCGTGCATATTCTGTATATACTCCTGATATGCATCCCCCACCCCACTCCATGGTATAATAACCAGGGCTACCTGCTACAAAAATCATTAGCAATGCTTACTTTTGACTGCAATGGTATTTTGAACAGCATATATGAAACAATTAATATTATTTTTTACAATGGCGATTTCAACAATTTCAGCACAGGCACAGGGCGATTCAATTCCGGGATTTTATGACGGCACCCGGCCGGAACTAGTATTTCACTTATATATTTTGCCCAACCACACGTTCTATATCGAACAAATGTACGGATCAGAAGACCGTTTAATAATAGGCTCCTGGAAAGCGTTGGACGCATCCCACATCGTATTAACGGAGCAAAGAACACAACAGGATCCTTTTGTTGTTTTTACATCTCCCGGTTCGGGGAAAAAACGGCACTTTAATTTTCAATATTTTGACCAAAATACGGAAACGGCGTTAGCATTCGGCACTACATTCGATGCGAAAAGTTTAAAATATATTCACCACCCAGACGAAAGCAGCTTTTCCAGGACTAACTTTATAGATATGTCCAATGATAGCGCAAAAGCAGTGTATCTAAGCCTGCCTGTAACGGAAACCCAACACGAAGTATATTCCTTTGACATGCATGCAAACGATGAGTACGTGTCCATCATGTACAATCCCGTTTCCACCATGCCCAACTTTGAGATGAAGGCCGTTATTAAGCAGGATGGCCTCTATTTATCTGACACCTCCGGCCGGGAAGATTTTGTAGGGAAGCACCAACCACTCCCCCCGCACTACGAACAAGATTTACAGGAATTAAAAGATAGTGAAAACATACCTGATACTTTACATACCGAGATAGAAGGTAAGGAACGCGCATTCAAGCGCATAGCGCCCACCCGCCGGTTTACTGCGGAAGTAACATTGGACGAACAGCAAGCTTATTTTGGGGCTTCAGACGATGAAATTAAAACCTCTGCTCCTGCAATTGCACCCGCTAAACCATAACACCAGCCCTCGAAAACGTAGGCCCAGTGATGACCTGGCTGCCAGACAACTTAAAAAATATTTTTAACCGATCGTTTGCTTGCGGTATGAAAAAGCTCAATACAATATTCCTCACCCTCCTTGCTATAATGATTGTTAGTATGCATTCCATGGCACAGTCTTCCAACCAGGTAACCGAATACCTGCACCTCCCAGGCCCCGTAACACTGTTGAATAACACTTACCTGCTGGCATGGTCTTCCCATCCGTCTGACAACTACTACAAACAGGAGTATATACCGGCTGGCGACCCCCTCGATAAGTTCCATAAAATGGTGATGGTGGATGTACTCACCGGCAGCGCCACTCCCAGCCAATTGGCCGCCGCCAAAATAGAAGAACTGAAAACACTAAAAACGACTAATCCTGTGGTGAACTACCAGGTTTACCAAAAAGACCAGGCCATACTACTCGACTTCCTGGTGAGTGAAAATGCTGCGGATGGCAACTCGATACTGATCCTGGAGCGCAACGTATACCGCTACGTTCCCTATAAGGATAACGCCGGAAATACGGGCGTACTCCTTTTCGCCTGCGCAGAAAGGGCCTACGCCAATGAGGTGATGCCCTATCTTACCAACCTGAAAGGAAAAAGAGAGGAATTGCTGAATGCGGTTGGCAATTACCAATTGCCAGCTATTGCCATCAAATAAACGATCCATTCATCCACCCATGCCTCTATTACCTTTGCTTTTTACGCCGGCTACAGGGGCTATATCTTACCCCTGTAGCAGCCCCGTAAAGCACGGTAGCAAGGCCTGCCGGAAAGCAACCTCATTTTCACTAATTTTTGATGGATACCAACAACCATATTACGAATAAAATGGAATGAGTAAAGCGCTAAGAGAATATATTGAAAAAATAGTGCCCTTGACGGACAAAGAATTTGAGGTGGTGTTATCTCATTTCACCCATAAAAAATTCAGGAAACATCAGTTTCTTGTGCAGGAAGGCAATTACGTAGACAACGATTTTTTACTGCAATACCCCACCCTGCTCCAACGTGTTCCCAAAACTTTCATTGCGGCCTACCTGGGCGTATCCAGAGAAACCTTGAGCCGGTTGTCCTCCGCTGTATAAGTGTGCTATACATCACCATAAAAAAGTGACCTGCTTCCTGTGTAACCCATCCTATTTTGCCGACCTTTGCCTAACAACTAAACAGCCATAAAAAATGAAAAGGATCATAATGGCCGCTGCTTTAGCGGTAGTAAGTGTTTTTACAGTTTCAAATGACCTACAGGCACAAAATAAAAATACAGGCAACATGCATAAGAAAATTCTATTTGTGGTGACAAGCCACGACAAAAAAGGCAGTACAGGAAAACCAACCGGTTATTTTTTGGGGGAAGTATCGCATCCGTGGGAAGTACTGTACCACGCAGGCTATGAGATAGATTTTGTAAGCCCCCAGGGAGGCACCCCACCTGTGGACGCATTTGACTTGAAAGATCCTGTTAATAAAGCCTTCTGGGAAAATAAAGTATACAAAAATAAAATCAACCACTCCCTAAAACCCAGTGAAATTGATCCCAATGACTATTCCGCTATTTTCTTTGCCGGAGGCCACGGTGCCATGTGGGATTTTGCGGACAATACCGCGCTGGCAAATATAGCAGCCAGGATTTATGAAAATGGCGGCATGGTAGCTGCCGTATGCCATGGCCCTGCCGGACTAGTTAACGTAAAGCTAAGCAACGGTAAATATTTAGTGGACGGTAAGAAAATAAGTGCTTTTACCAATCAAGAAGAAAAAGCAGTTGCACTGGATACCGTTGTTCCGTTTCTGCTGGAAGATAAGTTAAAGGAACGGGGAGCAAAATTTGAGCAATCCCCGAAATTTCAGCCACATGTTACCGTTGACCAAAACGTAATAACCGGGCAAAATCCATCATCTGCAAAAGGGGTGGGTGAAAGTATGTTGGCAGCATTGAGGGGGGTAAAATAAATAGGACTGCATGTGATAATCTGAGCTGTAGCTGCCCATCCCCCTCCACCCTAACAGCTCTTAAAAACATACTGGTTATTAGCATTATTCAGCGCCTCATCCAGCTTTTGGGCGGTAGGGGTAACAGACAGCCCTCCCAGGTTGGTACAACGCAGGGCATGCGGCATGCTATGCCCTACTTTGTCCATGGCGTCTATCACCTCATCCAGGGGAATCAGGTGATTATAATCGGCCAACGCCATATTAGCGCAGGAAAGCGCATTAGTAGCCGCCAGCACATTTTTGCCGAGGCAGGGGGCCTCAACCCGGTTAGCGATGGGATCACAGATCATTCCCAACGAGTTTTGGAGTGCCAGGGAGGCGGCAGATAAAGATTGTGCAAAGGAACCGCCGGCCATATATACCAGCGCAGCAGCGGCCATACTGGCGCCGGAGCCGCACTCGGCCTGGCAGCCGCCCACTTCCGCCGCAAAGGTGGCATGGGCAGAAATGAAAACGCCAATAATACCCGCTGCCAGCATAGCCTGCACCAGCACCTCTTCCGGCAGTTCCAAAGCATCTGCCATCCCTATCAATGCACCTGGCAGCGCCCCGCAGGAGCCGGCCGTAGGTGCAGCCACAATAACGCCCATAGAACTTTTTACTTCCATCATGGCAGAGACGTACATAATGACACGATTGTTTACCTGCCCTTCTATTAGCTTATTGGAATCAAATTGCTTTTTAAAGTTCACCGACTGGCTGCCCAATAAACGGTCTTTATATTTAGTACCCTTTAATCCCAGGTAAATAGCATTTTGCATAATGCGCACGATACGTTGCATTTTACCCAGTACTTCGGCTTTAGAGAGCAGGCCCCGCTCACATTCATACTCCACGGCCAGCTCCCATAGCGCCTTATTTTTATCAGCATTGTATGCCTGCATGGCTGCTGCACTGATAAACGGCACCGTTACATTTTTCCTGGACAATACGGGCAATACCGGCAGCAGCTGACGGATATACGCCACTGCGGGCATTTCTTGCAAAGCAGCAATAGTAGCTGCATCCGGCAATGCCTGGCTGCTTATTTCAAGAAAAGGCACGCTCCCGGGATGCGCAATTATCTCCTCTGCGGCAGGCATAATTGCGAAGGCCTGTTGCTGCACACTGGACAAATCCTCCTTTGCATGGCAATAAACAAGCGTGACAAAAAAATCGCCTTCCATGTTCACCTGCGCCCCATCTATCTCAATAATGGTGATCATCCCTCCACCGGTGGAAATCCCGGTAAGGGTTTTACTTTCTACGGCATTGCTTAAACAGAGGGTATAAGTATTTGGATGTGTGGCGCCAGTAGCGCGAATGTCAATATCAGTGATTATACCTGCCTGGGAAAGGTATTCTTCGGATGCAGGCAAGCGCTCATCATCCGCCTCCCAGCCCAATAAACCACCAAACAACCCCATATCCGATCCCTGTGTTTTATGGGTGGTGGCCAGTGAACCATCCGGGTCAAATACGATGTGTACCTGCTGGATATTCCCCTGCATGAGATCACGGCAAATACGGCCAATTCGTAAAGCGGCAGCGCAATGGGAGCTGGAGGGGCCCCGCATAACCGGGCCGATTACATCATTGAATATACTGGGATAATTTGCCATACACACTAAATTTAAAAAAAATTAATCCTTTTTTTCCTGCAAGTTTTGCTTCCAGAATTTCTCCATGGTTTCCCGCAAATGGAGGGAAGTATTCTCCCTTTCATAAATTCCATGTGAGCGCATGGGATACGACATCATAGCAAATAATTTATTGTACTTGATCAACCGGTTTACCAATAGCTCAAAGCTCTGGTAATGTACGTTATCATCGCCGGTGCCATGAATAATCATCAGATTGCCTTGCAACCCATTGGCGTACGTAATGGGAGAACCTTTTATATACCCTTCTTTATTTTCACTTAACAGGCCCATATACCGCTCCTGGTAAGTAGCATCGTACAGGCGCTGATCACTTACAAAAGATACGGCAATGCCGGTTGTATAAATATCGCTATGGCGAAACATACAATGTAAGGTCATTTGACCACCACCGCTCCAACCCCAGATACCTATTTTATGGGGATCTATATAAGACAAACTATCCCTAATTTTAGCGGCAGCCATAGCCTGATCATCTGCCGACAATAACCCTATCTGTCCATATACAGATTTGCGCCAGGCCCTGCCCCGGGGAGTTTTGGTACCCCTGCTATCAATACTCATCACCACATATCCTTGCTGCGCCAGGTATTGATGCCACAGATCGCCCCCACCCCAGTTATCCTGTACGGTGGAAGCGGCAGGCTCTCCATATACATAAAAGAGGAGCGGATATTTTTTTGTTGAATCAAAGTTTTTTGGGGTGATCATCCATGCATCCAGCACCACTTCTCCAATGTTTACCTGGAAAAACTTTTTGGGGCTAAGGCCTAAACCTGCATACCGTTCTTTCAGCGTATGATTATCTTCCAGCACCTTCCATTCCTGGTGGTCTGGCAGGTGTACCAGGCTAATGCGGGGCGGCGTATTGGCATCCTGATAAGTATGAATAGCCCAACGGGCATTGCCAGACATTTGGTAACTACTTTGCCCCCGGAGGCTGGAGGGTGTAATGCGTTCTGCGCTACCTTTGCCATCCAACCGGCTCCTGTACAGAAACCGCTGTGTATAATTAAATGGGGAGGCTATATAATACACATAACCGCCCTTTTCATCAATACAATTTACCTGCACTACATCAAAATTCCCTTTCGTAATCAGCGCCTTTTGCTTCCCATCCCGCGACACTTTGTAAAGATGTTGCCATCCATCCTGCTCGCTGGACCAAGTAAAATAACGGTTATGATCCAGCCACTGTATATCATCATGCAGATCGAGAAAAGCGCTATCTGTATCTGTAAGGATATTGGTGAGCTTCATCGTAAGCATATCGGCCATCCATACTTTATTCGCATTCTGCTTACGGTTTAATTGCTGGATCATTAAGGTAGAAGAAGCGGGTATAAAATCCATTCTTGCGAGGTAATGATCCCTGGGGGCACCGGGAATATCCAACCATTTTGTAGCACCACCGGCCGCAGGGATGACCCCTATCTTCACGGCAGACAAACGGGTACCTACTTTAGGGTAGGGTAAGGGTATAGGTTGGGAATAAATAGAATCTATATTGTTAATCATGTAAAACACACCCGTACCTTCTGTATCTGTTTGCCAGTAGGCAATGAACTGCCCGTCTGGGCTCCACCGGAAGCCATCCCTGCAATCCAGCTCTTCTTCATACACCCAGTCAAACGTGCCATTAATGATATTATTTCCCCCATCGGTGGTGAGCTGGGTAATGTGTTGCGTGGCAATATCCTCCACGAATATATTTTGATGGCTTACGTATGCTACGCGGCCCCCATCCGGAGAAAATTTTGCAAACATTAAGGAGCCTGCGTCCAGGTTTTTCCCCAGTTGCTGCAATTGACCGGTGGCAAGATTTAGCACCCAGTAATCGCCACGGGTATTATACCGCCACACCCGGAAAGTGTTCGTAAATAAGAGCATTTTACGATTATCGGCAGACCAGGCATAGCTGGCCACTTCCAGCGGATGCTGCCATCCCGCTGGGGTAAGCTGCTGGGCAGCTACCAATACAATGCGCTGTCCGGTGGCCGCTTCGTATTTTACAATCTCATTGCCCGCCGCCGATTTTTCCAGTGCAGAATATCCATCATTCGTATTTAGCCAGCGCACCGGGCCAAACCCTTTCTGGTTGTAGATGCCGCTGTTATAAATATCTTCCAGTGTTAAGTCGTTGTGGCGGATGTGCTCACCCACCTCCTTTTGTGGCGGAGCTTCCGGAACTTGGGCCTTTACCGCAGTGGCAAGCAGCAGCGGCAGCAGGGTAATGGCTGCACCCAGGCAGTAGGTTTTACATTTCATCATTTCTTTCAAAAGTTATTTTAACCAGTTTGACTGATTACATTATTTTAATGCGGTAGTTTTCTCCTGGTATCGTTTCAAATTGCAGGGTGTGGCTGGCGGTTTCCTTGGTATGTATTTGTTTTCCGGCGGCGTTGTATACCGCATAGCGATTACCTGGCTGCATTTTTAACACACAGGGCTTGCCTGCCACAGATCTTATATCCAGCTTTTGCAGTTTATTTTCTGTCCAGCTAAAAGAAAGGTTAAAGCCCCCTCTTGCTTTAAAGCCTTGTATGCTGCCGCTGCTCCATTCTTGCGGCAAAGCGGGCAACAGGGAGATTACACTATCCTGTGATTGTACCAGCATTTCGCTAATGGCTGCGGCAATACCCAAAGGCCCGTCTACCTGTATAGGAAAACCTGCATTGCCAAAAAACTGTGGGTTAGATTCTTCTTTAAAATAGCCTTTGATAATCCGGTAAGCATGATCACCCTCCATCAGCCGCGACCACATGGCCGCTTTCCAAGGTCTTGCCCATTCTGCAGATCCATCGCCCCGCTGTATTAAACTTTTGCGGCAGGCCGCTATCCACTGCGGGGTGCGCTGCAATGAAAAAACATCGCCAGGGTATAATCCATATAAATGAGAAATATGCCGGTGTGGATGTTCACTTTGTGGCCAGTCTTGCGCCCATTCCTGCAAAGTACCATCCTGCGAAACCTGTGGCGGCAGCAGCCGCCCACGCAGTTGGGCTACCTGGCCGGCAAAATCCCCATCCGTATGTAACACCCCTGCGGCAGCGATATAATATTTAAAAAGATCACTCAGAATTTCCATATCGATAGCGGAGCCCGCGCAAATAGATGTTCCCGGCAAATAGGAGCCGGTAACTTCATCAAAGTAGCGCCCATTGCCGGGCCGCGCAGGAAAGTTCTCCGGGGAGGTGGAAGGATTGGTGACCAGCCATTTTCCGCTGGCATCCGGCGTTAAAAAATCAGCAAAAAACTGAACCGCCCCTTTGATAACAGGATAAATATCTTTCAGGTAGGCGGTATCCTGCGTATAAAGGTAATGCTCCCACAAATGCGTACACAACCAGGCGCCACCTACGGTAAAGGTGCCCCAGGTAGGGCCGTCCATAGGTGCGGCCACCCGCCATAGATCAGTATTTTGGTGAAACACCCAGCCCCTGCATCCATAATGTTCTTTGGCTACTTGGGCTCCCTGGTCTGTTAATTCTTTCACCATACGGATCAAAGGAGCTGCACACTCAGATAAATTGGCCGATTCTACTATCCAGTAATTCATCTGGGTATTAATGTTGGTCGTGTATTTAGCGTCCCACATTGGGTTTTGGCCATTGTTCCAAATACCTTGCAGGTTAGCCGGTTCTGTACCTGGGCGGGAGGAGGCAATGAGTAGATAACGTCCAAACTGGTAAGCCAATGCAGCCAGTGAAGCATCTGGCTCTTCCAGGTTGCGGCTTTTACGCAGGTCTGTGGGTAAATAGGATAATGGCGAAACGGGTAGCTCCATCTTTACCCGGTTGAACAAACTTTCATAATCGCTGAGGTGGGCCTGCTTTAGCGTTTCATAGGTTTTGCCGGTAATGCCGGATAAGTAATCTTCCGTACGCTGGTGCTGATCGGCACTCACATCTTTATAATTCACAAAATTGGTGGCTGCCAAAAAATAGAGGGTAACGGCATCTGCCTCTTTTACCGTTAATTCACCATTGTCTACTGTTACTGTTCCCCCTTCTGCCACCGCTTTAATACGGGCTTCGTACCGCAACTTTCCTTCTACACCCAGATAGTCTGCTGATTTTCCGGTTACCACCAGGCCATCTGTGCCACTGCCGTCCATCCGGAAATAATCGGTAGCGTAATTAGAGTGGGCCTGGTTTCTGACACCCCGGAGCTGGGCTTTGAAAGAGATACTACCTTTTTTATCTGCCGTAAAGCGGATAGCCACTACCTGGTGCGGAGCGGATGCAAATACTTCTTCTTTCAGCAAAACATTACCTGTTTTATAGGATACCGCAGTGATACCAGTTTCCAGGTCCAGCCAGCGTTTATAGTCCGTACTCTCTTTATTAGGAAAGAAGATATGCAGCTCCGCCAGGGATTGATATTTTTGTTGTTCCACCGGATAGCCCATCAATGCCCGGCCAAAGAGATTGTGCGCTTTCAGGTATTCACCCTCCCTGACCAGCTTTTGCACTTCCGGCAAAGCGCGGTAGCCCCCTTTCACCACAGTGGAGTAAGGGCCGCCAGACCAGTAGGTATCTTCATTAAACTGTATGGTTTCCTCACCCGTAGTACCAAATACCATGGCACCCAGCCGGCCATTGCCTACCGGCAGGGCATCTTCCCATTTAGCAGCAGGTTTATTATACCAGAGCAATGTTGAAGGATTAAATGTTTTATCTGCTATTTTTTCAGCTATATCTTTTTGCTGTGCCAAAGTGGTATTACTGATAAACAGGGCCAGCAAGGCAATCGCAGCAAGCCTAATTTTATTGCTGAGTAGATTATTTAGTGTAGTGCTGTTCATGTTCTTTACCATAAACTATTAAGTGAAAAAGTAAACGCTATCCCTATGGTATAGCTATTGGTGAAGGGTTGCTTATACGGCAGCCTATGCCTGGTACCGGGCAGCATACCTCATCTCTTCTATCTCCTGCACGGTTTTGGCCAGGGGTTGCCCCAGCAGGCGGGCACCCGTAGGTGTTATTAAAAAATTGTCCTCTATGCGTATGCCACCGGAAAAGCGATAGTTTTCCAATTGTTCATAATTGATAAAATCACCCAACTTATTTTGCGCTTTCCAACTATCTATGAGCTGTGGAATAAAATAAATACCCGGTTCCACCGTGAGTACAAAACCGGCACTTAGTGGCTTGCCCAATCGTAGGGATTTCCATCCAAACTCATTTCTTTGCAGTATGGCATCCGTATATCCTACATATGCTTCTCCCAGATTTTCCATATCATGTACATCTAATCCCATCATATGTCCCAGGCCGCATTGAAAGAATAAGGTATGCACGCTTTTTTCCACGGCTGCTTCCACGTCTCCCCTAATAATCCCCAGGTTTTTTAAACCTTCCAATAACTTTACACAGGCCAGCCGGTGAATATCTTTAAATGCAACACCCGGTTTTAATGCGGCTACTGCTGCTTCAAAAGAAGTTAATACCACGTTGTACACATCTCGTTGGCTAGCGGTAAAAACGGTATCAACTGGAAAGGTGCGGGTAAGATCGCCTGCATAATGCATGACATTTTCTGCGCCGGCATCTGCCAGCACCATATGGCCTTTTTGTATTTTATGGCCGTGATAGTGATTATGCAAGGTTTGCCCGTTGATGGTGAGAATGGTGGGATAGGATAAACGGCCGGCTGCCGCCAGGGCTACATATTCCATTTTAGCCGCTATCTCATACTCATACATGCCGGGCCGGGCAAACTGCATAGCCGCTACATGCATTTCGGCACTGATGGAGGCGGCTTTATCAATTTCTGCAATTTCAACTGCTTGCTTCACCTCCCGCTGGGCCACTACGGCCTTTATGAGCGGTACGGAAATATAGCGCTCCACCAAATCAATGGGCATTTGCAGCCAGCTACTCACCCGTAATTTATTGTCTGCCCGGTAAAAAGGTAAGGTATGAATAGCCGTTTTATGATGGATAGCAGATTGCAAGAATGCGGCTACTTCCTTTAACGGGCTAACCATACTTATGCCCACCTGTGCGGCCAGCTCCTGTAAAGTAGGCATGGGCCCCGTCCAGATAACATCTTCCAGGTCTGCTTCCTTGCCATATATTGCCTCCACATCCTTTTCAACATCTATAATGCCCACCAGCCCGGGTATATCCAGTCCGAAATAGTACAGAAAACTACTATCCTGGCGGAAGGGATAGTAATTATCTGTATAATTCATAGGACTGTCTGCGTTGCCGGTTAAAAGAATAATGCCCTTACCTATCGCTTTTTTTAAAATATGCCTTCTTTCAACGTAAACTTCTTTTTCAAACAGCTGTTGCATATCGGAGCGTTTAATGTGCGTCTGTATGGAGGGATGCAGGTGGTACTGCCTGTACCGGCAGCCCCCCTTCTCTTGTATACTGGTTATTAACCAGCCGTAAAATACCTAATGGATTGCTATTTTTCAGTGCATCCGGCAGCATACTGTCTTTAAAATTTTGATAACATACGGGCCGTACCCATCTTTTGATAGCGCTGGTGCCTACGGAGGTAAATCGGGCATCGGTGGTAGCGGGATAGGGCCCTCCATGCACCATACTGGCGCAAACTTCCACGCCGGTGGGTGCCTGGTTCAGAATAACCCTTCCGCTCACCGTTTGCTGGAATGCGATTGTTTCTGCAAAAAAGGTGATATCACTATCCGTAGCCACCATCGTGGTTGTCAACTGCCCGCCTGCATGCTGTAGCACCTGTTGAAGCTGTGCGGCTGATTGGCAAATCACCACTAAAGAAAAGGGGCCAAATATTTCATGGGTAAACAGGGTATGCTGTAAAAAATCTGCTGCCTCGATGCTGGCCAAAACAGGCACCCCTTCCCCTTCGGCAGCCGGTAGTGGTGGGGTGGGTGTTAATACCGTTATTTCAGGGCGTGCTACTATCTCTTTTACCCGTGTAGCATAGTGATGGGCTATGCCGGTATGTAACATTTTTTGAGGGGCAGTGCGGCCCATTTCCATGCCTAATACCAGGAGGAAGTTTTGTAATGCCTGGCCCTGTATCCCCATGAGTAGGCCGGGGTTTGTACAAAACTGGCCCACGCCCATAGTGATAGACTGCGCGTATTGCGTGGCCAGTTGTCTTGCATGCCGGGTAAGCGCATCCGGATAAAATACGACTGGATTTACGCTGCCCATTTCTGCAAAAATTGGTATAGGGTCTATACGTTCCCTGGCATAGGCTAACAGGGTTAAACCTACCTGTTGAGAGCCCGTAAAGGCTACAGCCTTGGTGTATGGGTGCACCACCAAAAGTTTGCCCCCATGATTTCCGCCGGTAGCTACGTGCTGCACCGTATGTGCCGGCATATTAGTAGCCTCCAGGGCCGTTTTAATCGCTTCAAACACCAGCCGGGAGGTTTCCGGATGGGCGGGATGCCCCTTTATAACTACGGTGGCGCCTGCGGCGAGGGCACTGGCGGTATCTCCACCTGCCGTAGAAAAAGCAAAAGGAAAGTTGGAGGCACCAAATACAATAACAGGACCGAGGGGTACCTGCATTTTCCTGATGTCTACAGATGCAGGGGCAGCCTGGTTCTCTGCTGTATCAATAGCAGCTTCTACCCAGCTTCCTTCCGCTATCAGGTCGCCAAACATTTTTAATTGGCGGGTAGTACGGCCTATTTCCGATTGCAGCCTGGTTGGGGAAAGAAAGGTTTCCCGGTGCGCCTGCTCCACCAGCCTGTCCCGCTGTAATTCCAGCTCTTCCGCTATGCGATATAAGAAAGCACAGCGCTGCCGGCCAGGTAGCTGGCGGTATAGTGCAAAAGCACGCTGCGCATTTTGCATGACCGTGTCTATATGCAACTTTATATCATCTTCTATTTCACTTGGCATATGCATCACTATAAGGAGAGGTAGTCTGATAAAGAGGGCCTGTTAGCAATCGCGTCCCGGATAATTTTCAGGGTATTTTCCCTTTCTGTACCCACCAGCGTTAATCTGGGTGGTCTTACTATTTCGGTTCCCAGGCCGGTTTCTGCTTCTGCCAGTTTAATGTATTGAATTAACTTAACGTGTATGTCCAGTTCCAGTAAAGGCATAAACCACCTGAAAAGCTGTATGGCTTCCTGTATCTTACCCGCTTTAGCCAACCTGTAAACGGCCACGGTTTCTGCAGGAAAGGCACACACCAAACCGGCCACCCAACCATCGGCACCCAGTAATAATTCATCCAGGGCCAGCGTATCTACACCACACAACACCTTAAAGCGCTTGCCATACCGGTTTATCATCCGTGATACATTCGCCACATCCCTGGTAGACTCTTTTACGGCCTGGATGGTAGGCAGCTCGGCCAGCTCGTCAAACATATCAAACGTTATCTCTGTTTTATAGTCGATCGGGTTGTTATACAGCATAATGGGGAGGTCTGTAGCCTGGGCTACCGCCTTAAAATATTCAACCGTTTCCCGGTTATCACTTTTATAACGCATGGGTGGCAATAGCATGAGGCCATCTGCCCCCCATTCTTTTAGCAGTTTGGCCTGCTTTACTGCTGCTGCCGTAGCACCTTCCGCAATATTGACTACTACCGGCACTGCACCAGCCATTTTTTCAATTGAAAATTTGACGAGTACCTCCCGTTCTGCCAACGTAAGCACACTGCTTTCTCCCAGTGTGCCTGCCAGTACAATGCCATCCACCCCTGCCTTCACCTGGGTTTTTAGACTACGTTCCATGGCGGGGAGGTCCAAATTATCATCCTTGTCAAACTTAGTTGTACATGCAGGAAATATACCTTTCCATTCCATCATATCAATAAATCTTATTTAAAGCAAAAATATCGGGGCAGCCCGCAGCAAGATTTGTGATAATTGATGAAGAATAACCGCATATTAACCAGGTTTACACCCAGGCTGTTTACTTAACCTATTTTGATTAACTATTTACTTTTTTTAACCCACTTGCCAGGGTATTTTATAAAAACGGATAATTTTTGTACATTGGAAAAGCCTGTCAACCATCAATCTATTGTCATGAAAATTCTTCAATTCACCTTGCCGGTTACGGATAATCAAAGCATCATTACCAAAGAAGAAACGCTATCCCAGTTTTATCCCTACCTGCACCGGCACCATGAAATACAACTAACCTGGATAATCCGGGGAGAGGGTACACTGATTGCCGATGATGCGATGCACCCATTTCATGACAATGAAATCTATTGGATCAGCACGAACCAATCGCATGTATTTAAAAATGATGCAGATAGTAAAACCTCCGGCAAAAGGAAAACACATTCTATCGACATTTTTTTTAACCAACATACACAGTTAGGATCTTTCTTTTCTATTCCGGAAGTGAGGCATTTAAAAACATTTTTGCAACAGCATGATACCGGATTTCGCATACCGGATGAGGCTGTAAAGGAAATATCTGCTAAAATGCTGCTGGTAAGGAACACGAGCGAGCTGGAACAGTTCTATCATTTTATTGACCTGCTGAAACAAATAGCTTCCCTACAGCAACTAAAGCCCCTGTCATCCCAACCAAAGGCTACCTATAATGATTATGAAGGCATTCGCATTGCTACTATCTATAATTATGTAATGCAGCATTACCAGCAAACCATAACCCTGGAAGAAGTATCCAAACTGGTGTATATGACGCCGCCTGCTTTTTGCCGCTATTTTAAAAAGCATACCCAGCACACCCTTGTTTCCTTTATAAACATGGTACGCATTAACGAGGCTTGTAAAAAACTGGTAGGCAATGAGCACAACAGCATTGCGGCGGTGGCTTATAATACAGGATTTAACAGCATTACTAACTTCAACCGGGTTTTTAAAAGCATTAAAAACATGTCACCAAAAGAATATGTAGATTCTTACCTGAATAAGCTTCAAATAGCCTAGTAAAGGCAAACCGTAACCACTAATTGATGTATCATTTACATATTTTAACCTTTTAAAAAGAATGCGCGCGTTATTTAATAATTTCAACTGCGCACATGAAAGTATTACCATTTACCATATCGCACTCCTTTCAACAATCTGTAATCGTAAAAAAAGAGCATCAACCTTTTTTTTATACGCATTTACACCGGCATGATGAAATACAATTAACCTGGATACAGGAAGGGGAAGGAACACTGGTAGTAGGGAATACGATGGAGCCTTTTACAGCAGACGATATCTTTTTCCTGGGCGCAAACATTCCGCATGTATTGCGGCATGACCCTTCTTATTATGTACCGGAAAGCACTAAAAAAATTCGTGCCACCACTATCTTTTTTAATCCGAAAGGGAAATTAGCCGCTGTGCTGGAACTACCGGAGATGGAACCGGTAAAAGTATTGTTACAGAAATTCAAAGAAGGATTTAAAGTGCCAATAGTATGCCAGCGCACTTTAGCAAAACATATTACACAAGTTATAAACAGTCAGAATTTTGAGCGATTATTTACCTTCTTTGGATTAATGTTTTATTTGGCATCGCTCAAAAATTTACACCCTTTCAGCACGCACTCCGCAGAAATGCTCACCGTGCGGGAAGCTGAGGGCGTAAAGATTGGCAAAATTTATAATTACATCCTGCAACATTTTGCTACAGATATCAAGCTGGATGACATAACAGGCATTGCGCATATGACGCCACAAGCCTTTTGCAGATATTTTAAAAAGCATACTGGACATACTTTTATTTCCTTCCTTCATGAAGTAAGGATTCATGAAGCCTGTAAGCGACTCACAGGAGGTTCTTATGAAAGCATTGGTAGCATAGCCTATACATGTGGATTTAACAATATCACACATTTTAACAGGATATTCAAAAAGCTGAAGGGCTGCAATCCAAAGGAATATGCAGACACCTTCTCTAAAAACATAGCGTGATACGCGTTAATGCAGTGAAAAGCGATTATAAATAAAAGTTTTTATTGAATTAAACCCGTATATCTATCGGGATCTATTATTTCAACCAAAAAGAATAATTAAGCAGCTACAGGGGGAACAAACTATCAACCAACAATTATTATAAGCTACTGCACAAGCATAGATCAATACTAATTTGAATATTCAGTTATTCATCATGGATTCTCTTATGTACATAACGGATTAAAATTTTCAACCTGGCCGGAAAAACAACCAACATCATCGCACAATAACAAAATTTCTCATTCAAAAATTTACCAATTTATGAGCAGAATAAAGTTTCTGTATTTACTGCTTTTTTCATGTTTTACAGGTATAAGCTTCGCCACCGCACAAAAAATCACCGGAAAGGTATTTGCGGGCGAAGATCAAAGGCCGTTGGCTGGCGTATCTATTTTGGTAAAAAATACCAAGGAAGTAGTTCAAACAAATGAAGAAGGCGCTTTCCAGATAAATGCCACTGTAGGGCAGGTACTGGCTTTCAGATACCAGGGAAGAAGCACCGTCTTTGATACCGTAAAATCTGTAGGCCAGGTGCTTTCTATTTCACTGGAACTGACAGACGTAAGCTTAAATGATGTAGTGGTAACCGCACTGAGTATAAAGCGGGAGAAAAAAGCCATCGGCTACGCGGTACAGGAAATTTCTGGAGCAGATATTACTAAAACCAAAGACCAAAGTATTATTAATCAGCTATCGGGAAAAGTTGCAGGTGTACAGGTTACAAGCGCCAGTGGCGCCCTGGGAGCATCCGCAAGAATTGTGATCCGTGGCAACAGCTCTTTCGGAAATAACCAACCCCTGTTTGTGGTGGATGGGGTGCCCATCTTAAATGATGCCACTGCCGTAACATCCGGACAGGGTGTAGATTATGGCACCGGCGCAGGAGATATTGATCCTGAAAACGTAGAAAGCATGTCTGTGCTGAAAGGCGCCAATGCCGCCGCCTTATACGGATCGAGAGCAGCAAATGGTGTTATACTCATTACCACGAAAAAAGGAAGTAACAAACGGTTGGGTATAGATATAAGTTCCTCTCTTACGGGAGATGATGTGTATATACTACCTAAATATCAAAACATGTATGGGCAAGGACTATATGGCGATGAATACATATGGCAGCAAACGCATCCGGAACTCTCCTATCAGGATTATGCCAAAACATATGCTTATAATTATGTAGACGGGAAGGGCAATGGCGTTAATGACATGATAGATGAAAGCTGGGGACCACGGATGAATAAGGGACTGTTAATAGATCAGTTTTTCGGCAAAAACCAGCCCTGGATATCACACCCAAACAATACAAAAAGCTTTTTTGAAACCGGCATCACCAGTAATACCAATGTAGCGGTAACCGCAGGTACGGATAACGCCCGTGGCCGGCTATCCTTATCCAATATGCATGCAGAAGGGGTACTGCCTAATAACGACCTGGATCAAAAAACAATTAATTTTTCCGGATCCCTCACCCCCACCAGCCGGCTAACCATTGAAACCAATGTAAATTACTTGATAAGGAGTAGTGATAATATAGCCAGAGGATCTTATGGCTCTTCTGAAAATCCATTCATGTCGGTAGGAGGTTGGTTTGGCAGACAGATAGACATGAAACTGTTAAAACAAAACTGGAATAAAGATGATGAATTGGGTAATCCGTACAACTGGCAGCAAGGAGTAGATAACCCTTACCTAGCCATGTACAAAAATACCAACGCCATGGACCGGCACCGTATATATGGAAATGTGAATGCTATATACAAATTGGCCGATTGGATATCTGTAAAAGGCGTTGTAGGTACTGATTATTATACTGAGTGGCGGAAAAACGTCGTGAATTCCCGCTCAAAAAGAAGCACCAGTGGCGGCCGGTTTGAGCAAACCGCACTATCCACCAGCGAAACAAATGCGGACCTGATGTTACTGCTGCAAAAGAAAGTGTCTTCATCCATAAGAATAGACGGAGTGATAGGAAGCAACGTGAGAAAAAATAAATACGAGTCTATGTGGTTAAGTGCTTCACAGCTTACGGTGCCAGACCTGTACACGATAGCCAATGTGAAAGGAAATATTTCTTCTTCCATGTACACGTCTGAAAAAGAAAACCAAAGTGTATATGCATCGGCCAACGTTGCCTATAACAACTACCTGTTCTTAAATTTAACGGGGCGCAATGACTGGAGTTCTACACTACCCGCAGGCAATAGATCTTACTTTTACCCTTCCGTAAATGCAGGATTTGTATTTACCGACGCTTTTGGTATCCGGTCTGATGTACTCAGCTATGGAAAGCTAAGACTGGGATGGGCACAGGTGGGCAACGACACAGACCCTTACCAGACGAAAGCCACCTACTCCCCTTCTTCCACTACCTGGAATGGGGTAACCATGTATAGCTACAGCAGGAAGGTACCCCCGGTAAACTTAAAACCAGAAATTACTACTTCTACGGAGGCTGGTGTGGACTTACGCTTCTTCCGCAACAGAATATCGCTTGATATGACCTACTACAAAACAGCCACTAAAAACCAAATTTTGTCTGTAGGCATTTCCAACACAACCGGTTTTGGTTCCGCCTTGATTAATGCAGGTAAAATTCAGAATGCAGGGATAGAAGTACAGCTGGGCGCACAGATTTTTGACAATCCAGGTGGTTTTAACTGGAATGTAATGCTTAACTGGGCACGTAATAAGAATAAGGTAGTGGAACTATATCCTGGTATTGAATCTTATGACCTGGGATCTGCCAATGTGGTTATTCAAGCTGTTCCCGGAAAGCCATATGCTGAAATATTGGGCGGTGCCTATAAGAGAAATGACCAAGGAAAAATAGTAGTAGATGCATCCGGCCTACCAGAAGTAGTATCCAATCAACCTATAGGCAATGCTTTACCTAAATGGACAGGTGGCATTAATAACTCTTTTTCTTATAAGAATTTCAACCTGAGTTTTTTGGTTGATATGCGGTGGGGCGGCGATATTTTCTCCTACACCCTTTGGCATAACCAAGCCAACGGAACCGCCATCAATACCGTGGAAAATGGTATCCGGGAAAAGGGCTTAATCGTAGATGCAGTAAAAGAAGATGGCTCGGCCAATGATATTAGGGTAAGTGCGGAAGATTATTTTAGAAGCGGTTATGTATGGAACCTTCATGAAAATTCTTTAATAAAAGGCACCTATATTAAACTAAGAGAATTAGCACTTGGATATAAAATCCCGGTAAAGCGTAACAAATTCTTGAACAGCGCAGCCGTGTCCATTGTAGCCCGTAACCTGGCCTTGTTATATACAGACCCTTCCAATATTGTACATATAGATCCTGAAACCAGCTTAGGCATTGGCAACGGTGGCCTTGGGGTGGAAATGTATAACCTGCCTTCCACACGTAGCATAGGTTTGAAAGTACAGTTAGGTTTCTAATACATTCCTGGTCAACAAAAATTAATTAAAACATGAAGCAAACAACCATAAAATATTTTATAATAACCAGCATTTGCCTGATGGCGGCGGCCTGTACAAAGAATTTCGATGAGATGAATACAGACCCCAACAAACCCACTACAGCACCTTCTACCAATGTATTGGCCAATTCTACCTATTCCATTGCAGCCACCCTTTTTGGGGAAAGGCTTGGGATTTTTTATGAAGGTTTTTACGCAGGACACACGGCCCCCGGTATTGCCATTGCTGCCAGTTACGAATACAGGGATGAAATTGTTGCTGGCCATTGGAGCAGCTTATATTATGCCATGAACGATCTACAAAAGATTGTCGACCAGTCTGCTGCGGATGGTAGTTTGAATATGCAGGCAGTGGCGCTTACGCTCAAAGTATATGCAGCTCAATATTTAACGGATATGTGGGGAGATGTACCGTATACGGAGGCTTTTAAGGGAGAAGAAGGGGTAACCCGTCCGGCATATAATACACAGGAGGAAGTGTATAATGCCATGTTTACGGAGCTGGAAACAGCCGCTAACCTGTTCACTCAAAACGCCATTGACGGCCTGGGAGGCGGCGATATATTACTGGGCGGAGATGTAAAAGCATGGCAACGCTTCTGCAATTCGTTACGCTTAAGGCTAGCCATAAGAATATCCGGTGTAGCACCCGACAAAGCCGCCAGTGTATTGAAAAGCGTACTGGATAACAGCGCCGATTATCCCACCTTGAATGAAGATGAAAATGTATCCCTGAAATGGGTAGGAGCCTCGCCTTATAATGATCCCTGGTATACTTATTTAACGAGCAGCGCCAATTACTATGCCATGTGCTCCACAGTGATAGATACGCTTAAAGCTTACAATGACCCCAGGCTACCGGTGTATGCACAGCGGACAACCTTATCAGACCCCGCTAACCCAGGGTTAAATGACTACGCAGGCTTAAAGTCAGGCGAGCCGTCCAGCAGTTTTTCAGTAAGTACGGTGTCTAAAATAGGCGTTAAATTCGGTTATACTGCCGCAGGCTTCTCACCTTTTATGCGCTATTCAGAGATTTGCTTTATAAAGGCGGAGGCCTTATTAAAGGGCCTTATTACTAGTGGAAATGCTGAAAGTGAATATCAGAAAGGTATTATAGCTTCCATGAAGGAAAATGGCATCACCGATTACAGTGCCTACCTTGCTAAGCCTTCCGTGGCCTGGTCCGGTACATCCGCAGATTTAACAAAGGTATACCTGCAAAAATGGCTGGCCATTTTTAAAGAAAGCGCAGAAGCCTGGAGTGAAACTAGGAGAACAGATGTTCCGGTTATGAGTGCTGTGCCCTATGACTACCATGGCAGTCATAACAGACCCCCATTCAGGTATCCATATCCTAACTCGGAACTAACGTTAAATGGAGAAAATATAAGCGAGCACCTAACGGGGCTGGATAATAATGATTATTTCTGGGGCAAGCAGGTATGGTGGGATACCCGTACTGGCGTGCATTAATGCAGGCTTGTTCTTAGTTGGTATACTTGAGAATATTTTTAAACTATTTGCGCTATGCACTGCAGTATGTGAATGCTGCAGTGCTTTTTTTATGCAGCACTTTGCTGTTATCGTGAAATATACTACGCCTGATCTGTTGGACGGATCACTATTTCATTGATCGCAATACGTCTTGGATTCGTTACGATATAGGCAACCGCTTCGGCTATATCTTCCGCATGCAATTGTTCTAAGTCACCGAACCTGGCTTTAAAACCTTCCCATTGCCCTTCTTTTTGCTCAAATAATGCGGTGGCGGTAGCGCCGGGTTCTACCACAGAAAAACGCAATGATTGCTTCGTAAATTCTTGTCTCCAGGCCTCCGTGGCAGCTGTTACCGCAAATTTAGTCGCATTGTATATGGCAACGGTTGCTGTTGCTACACGCCCAGCCACCGAGGAAATATTTACAACATCGGCCACTTTACGTGCACTGGTTGATACAGCAGCAAGCAGGTATGGCAGCGCAGCCTTGGTGATGTACATTAACCCGCGCAAATTAATATTTACCATTTGATCCCATTCTGATAAGGGAGCGGTAATAGATGGGCCATTCAGCATTACACCTGCGGAATTGACCAATGTATCCAGCCGGCCAAATTTTTCTATTGTATGCGCGATCACTTTGTCTGCCGCTTCCGATGATGTAATGTCCGCATCGATAGCATACGCAATACCTCCCGCTGCTTTAATCTGTTGTTCAAGCTTCTCCAGCAGGTCTTTACGCCGTGCCACCAATACTACCTGGGCACCTGCTGCTGCCAAACGAATAGCCACTGCCTGACCAATTCCACTGGAAGCACCTGTAATGATGGCTACTGTATTGTTAAGTTGTTCTGCCATGGTATTAAGCAATTAAAAATAAATGAGTTTTTTCGCTTGTATAGTAAATATAATGAATTGGAAGGGCAAAAGCGTTGGCACGTTAAACATCATATGGCTATGCGATAGGAGACGGTACATATTTGATGGTAAAATTCTCGAACACTTTTGTGGATAATTTGAAGCTTTTGCTTAATATGTTCTAATAAATTATTCTGCTGCTATATCCTATACAGACAGCTTTGATGTGACTACTTTAATTTAAATGCTATAATTTAATTAATGTGTACATAAGCATGTTTAGGCTCATGTCGGCAAAATGCAATCAAAAAATGTCATTTTTTTGGTTATGTTTGTAATATGTAATCAAAAATAGCTCAATAAATGTACACGATTCCCCTATTGCCACCAGGAATGGATATTGAAACCAAGGCTATTTTGAAGAAGGTGGCTGTCGCACATCGCTATCTGGCAGAACTTAAGGGCGTGTCTGCAAGCATACCAAATGAAAGAATCCTGATAGACACATTAGTATTGCAAGAAGCCCGGGAAAGCTCAGCTATAGAGAACATTATTTCCACATTTGACGAGATATATCAGAGTGACTGGGCATCAGGCAACTTTGCAACTGCCGCCGCTAAGGAAGTCCATTCGTATGCCAGAGCCTTACAAAAATGATTTGAACTGGTTAAGAAAACCGGACTCCTTACCAATAATCATATATTGGAAATTCAAGCTTTCATTGAGCATAACCGGGCGGGCTTTCGTAGACAACCTGGCACTAAATTACTAAATGAACGAACCGGAGAAGTTATATATACGCCACCACAAGATTATGAGCACATTATTCAATTAATGACCAATCTTGAACAGTTCATCAATGATAATGAGTTATGTCCGGTTGATCCCCTTATTAAAATGGCACTCATTCATCACCAATTTGAAAGCATCCATCCGTTTTATGATGGAAATGGGCGAACGGGAAGAATTATCAATATTCTTTACCTAATTAAAACAAACCTGCTTAAAATTCCGGTACTCTATCTCAGTCGTTACATTATAAGGCACAAAGCGAACTATTATCGGCTGCTGCAACAAGTACGAAACACCGAAGATTGGGAACCGTGGCTGTTGTTTATGCTAGAAGCCGTTGCTGTAACAGCTCAAGAAAATATTGAAACCACTATTGCAATTCGGGAAGCGATGCAACAATACAAAGAAAGTATCCGCTCCAACCATCCTAAAATATATAGCCAGGATTTATTAAATAATCTTTTCTCACATCCCTATACGAAAATTGTATACATCATGAATGATTTACAAGTTAGTAGAGGGACTGCTGTAAAATATCTGGAAGAATTAATAAAATTGAATCTTCTAATGAAGCAAAAAATTGGGCGGGATAACTATTATATTAATAAAGCGTTGTTTAATGTGCTAATAAGAAATGATTCATAAAAAAAGCGTCTATAGTACTTTATCATCCTGGGCTTATAGCGTTCGTGTACTGTAGATCAACCTTCTGATATTATCGAACTCCATATCAGAAAAGGGCTAAAATGGGAATTCCTGGAAATTTTTTGAGGTACTATGGTTCGATCTATATTTAGCAGGTTGAAGGGGATTAACCTATAGTCTTGAAATAGAAACGAGGACACTTAAACAGTATCCTCGTTTGTGATCCCTATGGTACAAAACTCGAACCTTTTTTTATTTGATCTACGAAAATTGGCGGAGATGGTATGACAATCCGACCTTATGTTAAAATAGTATTATATTATCAGATAGCCCCATCGGCACTTTGTACAGGTTTATCCATTTCATTCAGCGATGGGAAAGGTTGCCCCTTTATCAAGGCCTGATGCTGTAATTGAATTATAGACTACCAGTGACCAAAAATCTTTGCCGGAATGTTAGCAGGTAAATGAAGAGAGTAATTCTTTCCGCCATAAGGTAATCCCCGTCTGCAACTTTAGTGAAAGCATTTCCGGACTGTCTTTTGGGAACTGCCGTAGTTTACTTCTTTTCTATTGTGAAGTTTTAGATTTTATTGGTTCTTTTGCCTATAATTAATTTTGCGCTTCGGCCATTTTGCCATATAAATCGGCCAGTCTGTGAAATGCTTCTTTGTATTCCCAATTGGGCAATTTTTGGAAGCGGGGATCGTGTTTCGGATATGTTTTGACCAGTGCATAAGAGGTCATGTCCATATCTTTACCCTTTTCCTCACTGAATGGCATAATCGGGAAAGCAAAAACATAAACGAATACGCCTTCGATACCACTTTTACTTAGTATATTAACCTGCGTCTCTACATAGTCTGCCTGCTCCTTTTCGCTGCGGACAGGAATTATCCCATCCTGATAGATGATAGTTCCATCCGGGTTTACTCCCTGAAAAACGGCAAACCCACCATCTCCTTTTACTGCTGCTCCTTCGTAGGCGCAACTTCCTACTTCCATTACCAATAAAGGTTTATCTGATCTATATTGTTCTAATTTTCTCAAATACTCTTCCTCGGTTTCACCTCTGCGATAGTAGTCTATACCTACGATATCGAAAAGATCCCAGTTTACTTCTTCCCATGTTCCTGACGAATAGGTAATTTTTCCGTTGAAATTAGCCCTAACGCCTTTGCAGATCTTAGCCAATATTTCATTGAGTTTTTTGTTCGCGTCATCCATTGCCCGTGTCTTTTCAGGACCATGCCCCGGAACGCCACCGTTGGTTACCATAAACATGACACGATCGTTAAAGGTCTCGCCCGGGAACGCGCCCTGACTAAAAATAGTATATTCACACCCGGCGACGAAAACAAGATCGACTCCTTTCTTTCTTAGCTTTTCAGCCGCAACTGCGGCCTGTGCCATGTACTTAATCGTTTCCTCAGCATCTGCATTCATTTTCCATGGGTTAAAAAGAACCTTTAACCCTGCTTCATGCGCTGCTTCTGTAGCCACTACAAGACGTTGGATTTCTTCTCCTTCGATACGTACCGAGTTGGCATGTAATTCTTTCGATATCACCTTCATATCATGTTTCACCTGTTCCGGGCTGAAAGGATCAACGGAAAATGGTCCAGGACTAAACTGTAGTCCGACATCGTATACTACTCCTCTATAATTCATGTTGTTTGCATTTTTTAGTTGTTCAACCTTATATTCTTTCGTATTATTGATAGTGATTTCACTTCCTTTGCTAGTATGAGACTGGATTAGCGAAATCAGTAATAAACCGTATTTTGTGGCTTTCGGTACCTGTAATTTTGTCATTTTTAACTATTTTTATTGGATTGTTGTGCAAGCTTGTTGACAATCCTTTTACAGACTTTGGCCTCAATCTGAATTGAACTTAATCAGTAATGAAACCAATTGTTGCAATTCTTCTTCTGTCAGGTTTATAACATGATCCTCTAATCTGTGAATCTGTTTTCCTATCTCCTCATATAACTTTTTACCACGGTCTGTCAGGTTGACTTTAATCAATCTTCTATCGGTTTTGTTCGGTTCTTTGCTGACCATATCTTTCTTCACCAATCTATCCACTAACCGGGACACTCCAGCGTTTTTTTCCAGCATCCATTCAAGGATATCCGAGGTTGATAGAGCCCCTGCGGAATGCAGGATCGCAATAACATTATATTGTTGGGGCGTTATGTCAAATTCTGCAAAGAACTCTAGCGCCTTGTCGTTTAATGTGTTATATGCTTCCGAAATTTCAACTCCAAATCGATGTTTGAGTGAAAGGCTCTCTCTCTGTTTTTTACTCATAATACTACTGATACAATAATTACCTGATAAAAATTACATATGGGCGCCACCATCAATCCTCAGTTCCGTGCCAGTGATGAACCTACCATCTTCTGATGCCAGCATAGCAATGGCGGCGGCTACAGCGTGCGGAGAACCTAAACCTCCGGGCAGTGCAGCCACCTGTTTTGAAAATAACGAAGTATCTATACCATCTGGAAATTTAAGTGAGCCTTCATTTGTCATACCGGTCTGTATCCCGCCCGGAACAATACTGACTGCTCTTAAGCCTTTTGATGCATATTCGGCAGCAATAGCATGGGTTAACGCCTGAATTCCGCCTTTTGTGGCTGCATATGCGGCAAAATAAGGATGTGCAAAGTTGGCGGCCGTGGAACTGAAATTTATGATCACTCCTTTTCCCGATTGTAGTAATGCCGGTAGCGCTTTTTGGGTAACCAAGAACGTACTTGTCAGGTTTGTTTTGATCAACGTATTCCAAAGTTCCAAAGTAGTTTCATGAAAATGGGCTGCACGGAGGATACCTGCCGCATTGACAACCACATCCAATCCTCCTATGCTTTCAATTTCACTTCCAAGTTTTTGTTCAATTTCCAGCTCGTTGGATAAGTCAATTTCCAAAGTTCTCAAATGTTGGGCAACACCCAATTCCGTTGCTATTTTTATCGTCTCTTGAAGTCCTTTTTGTGAAATGTCAGCTGCGATTACCCACCCTCCTTCATACAATAGTCTTGTTACAGTAGCTTGACCGATCCCAGAACCACCACCAGTGACGAATATTCTTTTGGCTTCAAATCTTTTTTCCATATTGAAAATATTTTATAAACAATAAGTCTTGCAAAGATAATGATTAATCATCAATGACGCGTCATTGATATAAATTATTTCATGCCTATATGTATTTTATATAGTACACTAACCATTGGCTACATGGAATTCAGTGCTGTAAGACCTATTCCCAATACATTTTTGGGGCAGGAATTTCTGCGCTTATAAGTGTTCAAACATGCACATCAATCAATATTTTTATTCACAATTGACACCTTATAGAAGGTGGCTAAAAGTAATGCCTCTTACCAGGTTAAACGAGCATAGCACTTACAATTCCTGCTCTTTATCTTCAAGTTGTTGAGTTTGAGGTAAAACATCTATATCTGTATCTTCATTAGGGAAAATTGAAGAGAAATAATCTATATGCGCTGGAGCAGCGTTTGAGCCAAAAAGAAAAAGGGACAAACCTTTCTAAAAAAGATTTGTCCCTTATGGTGATCCCCTTGGGATTTCCGATCTATTTACCAGTCTTATCTAAGTTTACTTAAAACAACCATAACACGGCTTACTATCTGCCAGGCGTTCGCGTAAAGCCTTCATATTATTGCTAACCTTCTGTTGCATGATCTTGGCATATATCTGCGTAGTGCGGATACATTTATGCCCCAACATCTGGCTTACCGTTTCTATCGGCACATCATTTTCAAGTGTCACCGTGGTTGCAAAAGTATGCCGCGCGGTATGCGTGGTTAAATGCTTTTGAATACCGCATACGGTAGCTATTTCTTGTAGATAGGCATTATACCGCTGGTTACTATTAACGGGCAGCAAACGGTGGTATAAATTGCAATACGGGCTTTCTTTGTAGCGGTCTTAAGTTAACCAAAATTGTTTCAACTTCACTTATCCTGACATCACTTAACATTGGTCAAACGCAATACAGGATTGTATAAAATATGTTTACCGACATATTGCCGCCAACAAAGAACTGCAGCGGTTTTACACCTATACCCACTCCCCCGATGAGCTGATTATTCAAACAGCAGTGATGAACTCCCCGTTTGGAGAACAGATCCGGCAACACCAGGAAACAACCATATAGGATAGTGGTACTGCACCCGTTACTGATTACGGAAAACATCTCCGGTATATCGACTGGGATATTACAAGGGAACAGCCCGCCATTTTGACGGAACAGGACTTCGATAAAATATTGGATTCGGATGCTATTTTCGCCAGGAAATTTCATCCGGAGAAATCAAAATTATTAATAACTAAGCTGGATGAATTTCACCGCAGGGGCAAGGATTAATCATTGGTTAAACAGCAGCGTGGCCGCCAAAAAGAGGCTCAAACGCTTAAAAAATGGCGCAACACTTCCACCGGAAATACTTCTATTGCTATGTGGGGATGCAGGCAGGCAACGCTGCAACTATAATCTGCAAAAATTGCTACTTTATGTAAATACCAAACAACTCCTTCGAATAAAACTTCCGTACGGTTATTCACCTCAAGGTCTGTCAGGTTGTCTGTTAAACCGCAGCCATTCGCTTTAAGAATGGCCTCCTTAGCCGTCCAGTACTCATAAAAACGGCTAATGGAACCATTGCTATGCTGAATACTATTCCATTCCGCATGGGAAAAGCAGTTGGCAAAATCTGTCAGCTCCACTGGCTGATGATATTCTATATCTACCCCAACCGGCCCGCTATCACTGATTCCACAAATAACCAGGTGGCCTGCATGTGAGATATTAAAATCAACACATCCCGGAATAAACGGACGCCCAAAACTATTATACTCAATATCAGCCAGTCCGGTCATACACTCATTTTTCTTCAGCGCATACAGCAAAAGATGTTTTCCTAAAACAAAGGCATGCGCGTCCTGCCATCGCCGGAAGGAATGTGCCTTCTGTTGCATGGGGCGGGGTAAAGCCTCAATGAGTGAGGTAAAAATTGATAAGGGCAACTGCCGGGCGTAATACACGTAATAAATTTTCAATGGCATTTATTTACCAGCTTTTATTAACGCCTCTTCCGGAATACCTGTGCAGTGATTTATCGTTGGAGGTTTGTGGATGCATAAAACTCTTTATCAGCCCCGGCTGGATAATACCCTTATCAATGCCGTATTTAAGCAACCCTATGGTCGATTTTACACCCAGCTTCTCTTTCATATCCTGCCGTATTTTTTCTATAGATCTCACACTTAAAGAAAAGGATTGCGCAATCTCCTTATTGCTCTTCTCTTCCCATAAATACTGTAATACCACCTTATCCCTCCTGTCGAGCAGGTAAATAGTTTCGTCGATTTCCGTATTAAGATTATGCTCTTTGTTGAAGTAGAGGGCTTCTGTAAACAGGCTGTTTCTGTAAATTCTATTGTTGGCGGCAGAAACTATCGCCCGTAGCAACTCTTCGGGTTCCTCATCTTTTGAAATACATCCATGGATACCTAAGTCAAGCAGTTCCACCATAATATCCATATCGTTGCCTGATGATATAACGAGGATTTTCATACCCGGATACTGGTCACGAAGCATACGGATTATGTCATTGCCATTGGCTTTAATCAGCAACGTATCCATCAGCAGGAGGTCTACACGCGTTCTTTTTAAACCACCCATTAACTCTGTTACACTGCCTACATGCAATACCATGTCTATATTTCTTGTACTAAAATAAGCTTTAAGCAACTCTCTAAAGACAGTATGTTCATTTACCATACCCAGGTTAATCAGCTCCATGTTAAATTATTTACGGGTTAATTACCAATATGTAAAACGTGGGACCATGGCGCTGCTAGTTGGCAAGCCACCTTACTATCATTGTATCAGCTAACACTAACAATGCAATGCTTTTATGTTGTAAGCTCTCTAAAATGGCTATCCTAATTCAATGCTTCATAAAAGACAGATGGCAATTTTTAAGGTTTTCAGTTGCCAGCTATAAGTACAAAAAACAACTACAAACAATAACAAACGATTCGCACCGTTTACGGACCTGCACGTAAACGACATGCTTCACCTTCGCGATTATTTTGAGCAATGAACCAGGATAACATAAATGGGGCTTAAGTTCCTGCTAAAAATAAAGGAAAAATTCAAAACAGCAATCGTAAAATTACGAAACCATAATTGCAGTTTTTACTAATAAAATATCTATTTTATATATAAAAAACACTGTTATCCAGCAAAAAAATGATCAAAATCATTAATATCACCGGATATCCTGGGGTGTACAATACTAGAAAAATTTTATTTAGTAGCGGGGAAAAGGTGCATTTAGGGGAAGAAGGTAGCGATGCCTGCAGATCGCAGGCATCGTTTAATGACATTTTCGCTGATATAGGGGCAATACCAGCCAATTCATATGAACTTATATTCAGTTCCTGATACGTTCCTGTTCTGCTTCAGAACTTCCGGATTTCCTTTTCGAACCACCATCCGATGATTTACCGAAATTATAGCTCAGGCCAAGGGTAACCACTTCAGAGTTGTAGATATTGTGAAAAGTTCCTCTCGCATTTGGCATATGGCCAATAGCGCCGTTGTTTTCATACAAATGAAAGAGATCCCGCGCGCTTAACTTCAACACGCCTTTGTCTTTCCATATTTTTTTCTGAACACCCGCATTCAGCTGTACCAGCGGGTCTACGGTAAACTGCGAGTTAGTTCGCTTTGTGGAATAGTAACCGCCAAAATCAGCACTCCATCCCTTACCTAAAACAAACTGGTTGGAAAAATCCACGGAGGCTGCCACCGCCGAAATATCCAGTTTTTCGGTATACAGCATACCTTTGAAGCTATTGTTGAATACATCTGCATAAATGTATACAGACCACCAGTTGGCTGGCTTCAGAGAAAGGCTGGTAGCAAATCCCAGGTAATCCACTGTTCCGATATTATCGCGGCTATTGATAAAAATGTTACCATTCTGCTGCACCACCTCACTCTGATAATCTTTCAGGTGTGTATAAATCACCGCAAAGGAATAAGTACTGCCATGATTAAAGGCCAGCTTGAAATTATTTACAAACTGCGGCCGGAGAAAAGGATTGCCGGATGAATAAGTATACTTGTCAGACAACAGTACAAAAGGATTCAGATCCTGGTAATATGGTCTTCCGATTCTTCTGCCGTAAGACAGGATAAGCGTATTCTTACCTACCGTATCCAGCTTGTAAGACACGTATGCAGATGGAAACAAACTCGTATAATGAATATTAAAAGTAGAATCAGGGCGCTCTTTATTCCCCTGCTGGTTACCTTCAATATTGGCATTCTCAGCCCGTAATCCTAACTGTAATTCAATACGCCGGAAACTTTTATTAAAATTCAGATAGCCGGCATTGATATTTTCCTTGTACAAAAAGCGGTTGGTTATATCATAATTTACAACAGGCGTGTTGTTCACTATATTAAAGTAGTTAGCAGCATTATCGGTACTCACATAGCTGGATTTAATACCTGCGTCCAGTTTGGCATTGTTCCGGAATGGGTGGGTATAATCAGCTTTTACTGTATAAATATTAATAGCCGCCGGGAGATTGGCAATTGTTTTTTCACTCCTGTTATACGTTTTATCAGCCGAGTAAAAGTCATTGTTGAACGACTGATCAGCATCAGCCGAATAGCGTACATAATCCAGGTCTACATTGAGTTGTTTGCCTGTGGAGTCGAAACGATGACTATAATTGAGATTAAACCCGTTGTTACTGAATTTTCTATTGTTTACATTATCTGCAACAATAACAGAATCGAGCTCCCTCGCGCCATTAAATAAGTTGCTGTAAACCGGGCTATGATCTTTTGAAGAAGAATAGGTACCTGTATAAACGACGCCCAGCGTGGATTGTGGCGATAAATAATAATCCAGTCCTGCTTTTACATTCCCATTATTGTTTTTGGGTCTGAAATACAAAGTTTGATTGATATAAGATAAAGGCACTCCTTGTTTGTCGAAATAATCACGGGTAAGTTCCAGTTTGCGATATGCCTGATTATAGCCGTATGAAAGGCTGGTAAATAAATTTATTTTATTAACGCGGTAATTTAAATTCACACTTTCATTAGCCTGCGGATAAAACGATTGCCCGATACTTACGGCCGCATTACCGTTCAAGCCTGCATTCCTTGTTTTCTTTGTACGGATATTAATCACGCCGGCAGCGCCGGCGGCATCATACTGTGCCGGCGGGTTATCCATTAATTCAATACGTTCGAGTGCGCTTGCCGGCAAGCTGCGCAGGTATGCGGCCAGGTCTGTTGCCGATAAATACGTAGGCTTATCATCGATCAATACCAATACACCGCCTTTTCCCTTAAAAAGAATATTATCATTACCATCCACGCTTACGCCGGGCGATTTCTGCAATACTTCGAGTGCATTAGCGCCGGTATTAGATGCCAGGCTGTTTACATTTACAATGGTTCTGTCAATTTTATTTTCAACATAATCTTTTTTCCCGGTGATGTTTACCGCTTTTAATTCCTTCGCATCATTTTTTAAAACAATGGCAGGTACTTTAACTTCCGGATAATCTGCCGACACCAACAGCGTTTCGCTTTGGTAACCAGCCATGCCCATGGCGCCAACACGCAGTTTATACGCGCCAAAAGACAATTTCGTAAAGCTAAAGCCGCCGTCTTCGCCCGCAGCGATCACGCCTACAACACTGTCCTGTTTAAAAAGTTCCACCCTGGCGCCAATCACCGGTGAATGATCTGCTGCCAACACAGTCCCGCTCACCGTACCAACTTGTTGCGCAATGGCCGGAATGCTTAACAGGAAACAACAGTGCAGGAGGCAAATGATACGTTTGCAATTCATGAGAATAGTTTTGAAGGATAATAACATACAATGAAAACGGCTAACAACACGTCTGCTTTTATGCTAATGGTTTTTCCGGAGTGTAATATTGCCGCTTACATTTGTAATCAGTACATCTGTACCGCCGGCATTAATTTTTACTCCCAGCCATCCCTTCCCTCCCATCGCTGTACTGCGCTGGTTTTGAAAGATGAGCTTCTGTTTACTTTTATCTTCCACATCAAAGTCGCTGGTCAGTGTACCAATATCTGATTTAAGCCGTACGTCTGCATTGATATTAGCCGGCAGGGATACGTCGATGGCGCCCGATACAGAAGAAAATGTAAGCGGGGTACCAGGTTTTACACTAGTCATTTTTACCGTTACGTTTCCATTTACCGTATTGGCTAAAACCGTTCCGGATATGCCTGTTAGTAGTAGGTTACCGCTTACATTATCCACCTCCACGTTTCCCTGTACACCGCTTAATTCGATATTTCCATTCAGCACGGTGCCTAATTTTACCGCAACATTTTTTTCCGGTATTTTGAGTTTCAGCACACAACGCGGACTCAACAACGGCGTGCTTATTTTTATCAATCCATCGTCGCCTTTTTGTACTTCGATGCGTTCACCGGAATTTTTTGGCGGGAATACAGCGTCTATTACAATTTCATTTCCGGCATATCCCTGAATGCTGATATCGCCTTCATACAAGCCAACTTCCAGGCGCCAGGGTTTTCCGGGCTGCAGGGCAATTACCTGGCGCTGTGCAAACACGGATGATACCTGCAACAGGCCGGTCACCATCACCACGTAAAAAATGGCAGTTGTAATATATCTGTATTTCATTTCTCCGGGTTTCATGATCAATATTCACTAGGTGAGCTTAAAAATACTCTGTTGAAGTTTCTGCCTTACAACGGTATCAAGATCTTTCTTTTCCAGCATCTTTTTCAATTCGTCGCGCGAAGTCTTTTCCTTGAGGCGTACCATTACGTCTGCAATAGCAGCGAGCAACAAGGGAGATTGCTGGTAATTAATGCTCTCCACCAATGCAGTCCTTACTTTTGCATCTGCCGTAAACCGGGCAAGTGTTTCCAATGTCATCAGTCTTACGCTTACGCTGGGATCGTTATTGAGTGTATTTACCAGGGCATCGATTAATTCCCCGTTGATGTTTTCCATTTTATCGGCATATCCCACGCCCTGGATCCTCCTGGTGGCAGATGCATTCTGCAGGAGTGATAACACGGCTATCTGGCGCGATTCATTTACTTCCGAAGAGAGGAAGGCAATTTGATCCTGCTGACTGCTTTTATGTTCATTACGGTCAAATACCAGCCATGCCAATACTGCTCCCAGCAACAGAAAAACAACATGAAGCCCAAGCTGCCAACGGGAAATGTTGTTGAATATCCCGGCCAACGCATGAGCAATGGATTCCCGGAACGGACGTTTTTCCTGTTCTACCGTTAAGCCATCCATCATGGCGTTAAATCTTTTCTCTATTCCATCTGATGGCTCCGGCACCGGCGCTGCAGCGAGTTCCAGCCAAAGCTGCTGTGTTACTGCCAGTTCCTGGCGGCAGGAAGCACAGCCAGCCAGGTGCTTTTCCAATGCCATGCGGGCATCGGGTTTCAGCTCGTTATTTAACCAATGCACCAGGTTTTCACTTTCCTTGCAACTCATCAGTATTGTGTTTTAATATGCTGTTTTTAAAAAAATCTGCTTTAATTGCTCTATAGCCCGGTGTACCCTTACTTTCACAGCGCCTTGCGTGATGTCGAGGATGGCGGCAATTTCGCTGTAGCGCAGATCCTGGTAGCGGCTGAGGATCAAAACTTCCCGGAACTCCGGCGACAGCCTCCCAAGGGCCTCCTGCACCATAGCCGCCTCCTGCTGTTTCAACAGCTTTTCATCGGCAGCCGCCCCGCTATCGATCCGCTCTTCAAATGCAGTCATTTCAAAGTGATGGCCGGCTTTTTTATGCTTCCTGATCACATCTTTCAGCACGTTACGCGACAAATGATACATCCATGTTCTGAACTCCCCTGTACCCATAAAGGTGTGGCGGGATTTTAACATGCGATAAAACACTTCCTGTACAATATCTTCACTGGTTTCGCGATCATTGGTCATACGAAACAGGAAACCATACAATGGCCGGTTATATCTTACAAAAAGCAGTCGCATGCCGTCCAGATTCCCCTCCTTTATCTTGATCATTATCGCATTATCTGTCAGCGCATCCAAATTACCGTGGCTAGTTTCGCTTAACATACATTGAAAACTCAGGAATTAAAAAAAGGTTACAGAAAAAGAGATGTTTTTTAAAAATTATCGGCTAACACCCATTAATATAGTTATTTATAGCGATTTATGCATATAAAAAACCTGCCGTGCCATTGTATGAAGTACATAAAATAGCAAAACGGCAGGAATAAATAATAGCGTGGCATCTGCAACCAACGTGGGTTAGGTTAAAGTCCGGTTGATCAGTGTCATCACTTTTTCAACGTTATTATTCAGGAAGAAATGCCCTCCTTCAAAGTAGCTGACATGGCAGGCTCCGGTGGTATGGTACTTCCACGCATCGGCACTTTCAACCGATACTTTTTCATCTTTCCCCAGCAACACACTGATATCGCAGGCATGTGTGGTTACCTTCCGCAGGCTGAAATCCGTTTCGGCCAGGCGAAAATCATTCCGCAGCAACGGGATGAAAAACTCCTGTAATTCAGGATATTGAAAAAACTCCGGTGGGGTGCCTCCCATTTCCAGCAGCATTTTTTTGAAGCTGTGGTCATCCAGCCAATGGTAAGTTCTTTCTACCGGAAGCTGCACGTCAGGCGCGCCTTTTCCCAGGAAAAACAAATGTACCGGTGCCGGGAGATGTTGTTCTTTTATTTTCAGCGCCAGTTCGTAAGCAAGCACTGCGCCCATACTGTAGCCCAGTAAGGCGTAAGGGCCGTTGTGCAGTTCTTCCCTGATGCGCATTAATACATCGGCTACAGCTGCTTCAACAGTAGCATACGGCGGTTGCGCCATTAAAGTGCCGCGCCCGCTCATTTCCACGGGATGGAGCGAAATATTACTGCCGGTAAATTCCCGGCATTTATTAAATACAGCCGCCGAGCCACCGGCATACGGCAGGCAAAAAAGTTTGATAGCCATTTGTTTTTTATTTAGACATCGCCACAATAACGCTTCTGTCGCCCGTATATGAATTACGGCCATGACATACCAACTCGTTATCCAGTACTAAAAACTGATGTTTTTGCCATACCGGCGCAATCGTAACCTCGTCGATGGTAGCAATTACCTCTTCCACCATATCGGGGGGTATTGGCGTACCATCTCCAAATTCCACATATGTCGGGAAGTTTTCGGGGGTTTCATAGATGGCCGTCATTACGCCATATAATTCTTCTCCCAGGTGCGAAGGATGAAACTGATCCAGCTGGTTAAACCACAGTTCTTCATTCGTAACGCGGTGGCGCAAAATACCGGGGCTATCCTGTTCGAGGCGCAGCTGCCCGAAATCCGTCCATGCATATTTGATCCCGTGTGAAGTACAATAGTCGGTTACTTCCTGCTGATTTTCCGTTTCAAAGGTTTTCTGCCAGGTAGGGCCCATGCCCTGGCCGCCATGAAGGTTGCGGATGTATTTGATGCCTTTCCGGCGAATTTCGGCAGTAATAGACGGGTTCATTACCTCCAGGATCTGGCGGCTGTTGGCCAGCAGCGTTTCGCCGCCGGATTCGCTGGGCTGCAGGCAGCTGAAATACAATCTGCCGGGCCACCGGGACGTATACGACAGTTCATTATGCATGGTAATGCGTTTTGTTTTGTCGTATTCGGTAGAGGTATATATGTTATCTATCAGTTTAATACGGGGCGAGTTACCATCGATATAATTCAGAAATTCAACGGCGGTAGCATTTACGATTTGCCGGAAATCATAGGTGGAATCGATACGTACACCACTGAATTTAATAGCACCGTACTTGCATAACGCAGCATCTATACTATTTGAACTCTGCTGCAGGTAGTCAACAAATTCGGCGGGCGACAAATCACTGAGGGTAACCATAAGTGGATCCAGTAAGCTTCTCATTGCGGTTTTGTTTTTATAGATTCTTGTTTAACAAATATTCTTTACATTTTTTCAGATAGTCGTCAACATTAATAGCGGTCTGGTTTAATGCTTTTGCTTTTGAAAGATAGGCTCCTGCTTTGGCGCAATCCTGGTGCAAATCGATGCAGGCGGCGCCCAGTATGGCGTAACCATTTGCATACGCCGGGTTATTTTTAAATAGAAGATCGGCCAGTGCTTCTCCGGCCCGCGGATCGTAATGATAAATATCGGGCAACATACTTTCGAGGAACTGTGCCTTTTCTTTTGATGCCAGCATACTTTGGGCAGTTTGCAACATAGTTTGGCGGCCATTTTTACGCAGTGTATTTACTATTTCCGACATACACGCGGTACGGGCAAAATAGCTGCCACTGAAGTATACAGCCGCATCCAGGCGGGTGGTGAGCTTATTAATTGTTTCATCGGGCAGGATGCCAAGGTCGTTGTTGGCAAAAAAAACATATCCCCTTTTCTGCCGGGGGGAATAAAGCATATCTGCTTTAAAACCGGTGTTATTGCCGCTGAAGTTAACAATAGTATCCTGCGCCGTAATTATTTCAAAAAAACCATTGCCGATATAATATCGCCCGGAGGCTTGCTGGTTCAGCAGTATAGCGGTATCTAGCATTTGATGCAAACTATTAGCGCTAAGATGTTTCCCGTCGAACAACCGGATGATAAAAGCAGCGTAATCGCCTGCCGAAATATTTACAGAAGAGGCAGGCCATGGCTCGGAAGTAGCCCATTTGTCGAGGGTTGCAGCAAACTCATTATGCCCGAGGGCAAAATCGCCGGTACTGTCGGCAGGCGTATAGTAGAGCTTTGTATGCTGCAGCTGCAGCGGATGGAGTACCCTTAGCTGAACATATTCTTTATAAGGCATTTTGAGTATGGAGGCAATTACCCTGGCGAGGTAATGATAGCCTTCCCCGGAATAGGTAAATGCTGCGCCCGGATCTTTTACAATCTCAAGTACATATTCATCATTCATACCCTGCCAGTTTTCCATGCCGGAAGTATGACTCAGGATCATACGCGCCGTAATCTTCTTATAACGCGGATCATGTTCCAGGCGCGGCTCTGGCTGATACTGGTACAATGGTTTATCCAGGTCTAACACGCCTTCGTCTGCCAGCTGGTAAACTACATCCAGGAGAAACATTTTCGACAGGGAACATGCCTCGAACATGGTATTTTTACCGGCAGCATGTTGATGTGCTGCATCTTTATATCCCCAGGTATTCGTATATACGACCCTGTTGTTTTCGATAACTGCCAGCGACAGTGCCGGGATACCGCTGTTATCAAGGATCCGCTTCATTTGTAAGTCGAGATCTTTAATATCTACCTTCCTGTTATCAGAGAGGAAGTATTGCGGAGATTGCCCGGCCGATTCCGGGATGTTCCCAAATAACAGCAGGCATGCCAGGAGCAGGCGGAGATATACTGAATTCATAGACGATGATTTTAAATGAAGAGGTGTTAACGTACGGCTTGTCCGGATAATAGTTGCCCGTCGATATGCGCGGCCAGTTCGCGTACAGTGGGCATAGCGAGGAAATCGATGATGGCAATGCGGATGTTCAGCTGCCGCTGGATTCGGCGGACGAGAACAGGCGCGTTGAGCGAGTGGCCGCCCAGGTCGTAGAAGCTGTCGTTGATTCCCAGCTTTTCAGCGGGCACCTCTAACACGGCTGCCCAGATAGCGGCAATGGCGCGTTCGGTTTCCGTTGTGGGGGCGGCAACAGGGGCTATCTCCGGCGATATCGGTTCTGGAAGCGCGGCACGGTCAATTTTCCCGGAGGCATTTACCGGCAGCTTTTCCATTTCTACAAAGCAGGAAGGCACCATGTAATCGGGCAGCCTGGCGGCCATGTATTGCCGGATAGATGGCCGGTCGACCCCTTTGTCTGCCACATAATAAGCGGCTAAAACCGGTTGCGGCAGGTCTTGCCGGTAAGTAACCGCAGCCTCCCGGATGGCAGGGCATGCAGCCAATACGCCTTCTATTTCTCCCAACTCCACGCGGTAGCCCCTGATTTTTACCTGGTTATCGGTACGCCCGCTCAGTGCTACATCTCCCGATAAAAGCCAACGTGCGCGATCGCCGGTTTTATAAAGTAACAGATGCCCCGGTTGCTTAAACGGATTTTCAATAAAGCATTCTGCAGTAAGATCCGGTTTTTGGTAATACCCGGCAGCAAGGCCGGCTCCGGAGATATACAAATCGCCATTCACCAATGATGGCAATGGCTGCTTATTTTTATCCAGCACAAAAAACCGGGTGTTCGCAATGGGCCTGCCTACGGTTACCGGCTGGCCTGCCTTTAATTTGCAGGCGGAAGACCAGATGGTTGTTTCGGTAGGTCCGTAAAGGTTCCAAACCGGATACTGACTGATGCCCAGCAGGCGGTCTTTCAGCGTTTCCGTGATAGCTTCGCCACCTGTAAGGATATGGAGGGATGTTTCGTTGGTCCATCCGGCATCCAGCAATTGCTGCCAGCGCGAAGGCGTTGATTGCAGATGGGTAGGCCGGATATCGCGGATACGTGCGATCAGGAGGGCCGGATCTGTTAATGCCGCTGCAGAAGCAATATCCACGCAACCGCCAAAGCAAAGCGGCAGATAGTATTCGAGGCCGGAGATATCAAAACTGTAAGTAGTAACACTCAGCATCACCATCTCTTCATCGGCTCCTAACAACTCCTGCATGGCCCGGATAAAATTATGCAGCGAGCCATGCGTAATTTCCACGCCTTTAGGCCGGCCTGTAGTGCCGGAGGTATACATCACGTAGGCAGTAGTTGCCGGTGTGCATACCGGCAGCGAGCTGGTGGCGCCGGATATATGTTCCGGTAACTGATCCACGTTGATGATACGTATACCCGTTTCCATTACCACTTCATGAGCGGCAGTATCATTCCCTACCAGCAGCAGCGGGGCCTGCAGGTCATCCAATATGAGGCGGGTCCTGTTTTTTGGATGTTTGGGATCCAGCGGCACATAAGCACATCCTGCCTTCAGTACCCCCAGTAATACCACCAGGAGGTTAACAGAGCGCTCCAGGTATATTGGTATAACAGTGCCGGTGGGCACAATTTCCGTGAGGTAAGCCGCAAGTATGGAAGAATGCTTGTGGAGCGTGGCATAATCCAGCAGCTGTTCTTCAAAAACCACCGCATTTGCATGCGGTGTACGCGCAGCCTGCGCCGCAAAAAGGCCGGGGATGGTATCAGCATCATATGCTTTATCAGTAGCATTCAATGATTCCGGTAACAACGGCTGCGTAGCGGAACCTGTTAAAATACCCGTACCGAATACACTGTCTGTTTGTTCGCCGATCTCTATTAATGCACGCTGAAGGGCAGCCAGGAAGGCTTTAGCCACTTCGGTTGCGGCAAAACCGGTTACATAGCTCAGCGCCAGCGCACAGCTATGGCCGGTAACGTTTACATCCAGGTTAAACAGCGAGTTGTTACGCAGCTGATGGCTTACATCACCACCTTCAGGCGCGGAAGCTGGCTGTAGCGGCGGTAATGGGGTAAGGCTGTCATAAATATGAAAATCTGTGAAATTGAATAATACATCTGTGATAGGATTGCCCGCTCCCCTGCCGGCATTAAGCGATTGTACAATGTCCATAAAAGGTACGCCTTCATAGCCCCGCTGCCTGCTTAGTTTTTCATGGATAGCCGTGATGAAAGTAAACCAGCTTTGCTGAAACGGAACCGTAACACGGAATGGAATGGTATTGAGAAAGCAACCGAGTACTTTATCGCCATCTTCTGTTTCGAGCCGGTTGTTTACAACGATGCCCACCGTAAGATCATCATCATAGCTAAAACACTTCAGTGCGGCCAGGAATGCGCCGAAGAAAAGGCTGCGCAAACTTACCTGCAGCCGGCCTGCCTGTTGTTTTAACGCTTGCAGTTGCGGTTTTGTTAATTCAAAAGTATCCCTCCGGAAAATGCCCGGAGTGGTGGTTTCATCAAATGTGAAGCGCTTGTAACCGGTAAGGGTATCTTTCCAGTATTGGCGCAGCAGCGGATTTTCGGCGTCTACAAGCCTGGCTTTCACAAAATCAAGATAAGTGCTTTGCAAAGGCTGCGGCTTAAAATCAGCATCCGTGGCCAATGCAGCCAGTGTGTTATGCAATTCGGTATTAAGCGATGCATCGCTCCAGCCATCAATAATGGCATGGTGACAAATAAAGCAGATACAGTATTGTTCTGCATCCAGTTTGAATATTTTATACCTGAATAATCCCGGCTGTTCGAGGCGGAATGGTTGTTGCCGGTCGTCCTGTAAACTGTTGCGGATGACCGCCTGTTGGGCCGTTGGTGCGAGGCTGCTGAGATCCTGGTAGTCGTAGCTCCGGCTGATTTTTTTATAAACCACCTGCCACAGGTTATCTTCTTCCTGTAAAAAGGCAGTGCGCAAAATAGCGTGCTTCTCCGCGAGCAGTTCCACGGCCTGCGGGAACAAAGCAATCCATTCGTCAGGATATTGCAGGTAATGCACCATCTGGTCGTGATACATGCCTGCATCTTTCATGGCATGATAGATCATTCCTTTTTGTATATCACTCGCCGGATATGCCATCTCTATTGTTGCCGGATCAAGTTCCGGATACCTTACCAGTAAAGCCGCAGCGCCGGCAGCAATCCGTTTTTCGATGGCTTCCATGGCGGCTGTAGTTTCACTCCGCGGTTGCAGGCTGATGACATGTTTTGCAAATGCACCGGCAGCCTGGTGCAGGAATAAATCGGTGACGCGGGCTTTAATACCAAAGGTTTTGTTTACCTGGTTGATCAAACGGATGGCTATCATGGAGTCGCCGCCAAGAGCGAAGAAATTACTGGCGGCAGTAACGTTACCGCATTTCAGTACGGTTTTCCACAAGTCGTACATAGCGTCGCCACCAGCGTCAACATCGGAAGCTTCAGGAGCCTCCTCAGTTGCCTCCGGTGCAGGCAGCCGGGATTTATCTGTTTTGCCGTTAACCGTTTGCGGGATGGCCTCCATTGAAATGATATAAGCGGGCAGCATATAGTCTGGCAGGCGTTCCGCCAGCGAAGCACGAACGGCATCTTTATCCGCAAAGCCCGGATGGAAAACGATGTAAGCGCATAGAAACGTATGCTGCTCTTCTTTCCTCGCTATTACCACTGCATCTTTTACCTGTGGATGCAGCAGCAGGCAGGAGGCGATTTCACCCAGTTCGATACGGAAGCCGCGGATCTTTACCTGGTGGTCCATTCGGCCGATATATTCCAGCTCCCCATTTTCCAAACGACGGGCAAGATCGCCGCTACGGTATAATCGTTGTGCAGGTATATAAGGATGCTGCACAAAGCGGGCGGTAGTGAGTTCATCCCGGTTGAGATACCCACGCGCCACACCGGCGCCACCTACATACAATTCACCAACAACGCCATTGGGCACCACATGACCGGATGCGTCCAGCAGCACCACAGACAGCGTTGGAATTGGCCGCCCGATATTGCTGATATTCGTATTGATTTCATGGATGCCGATTTCCTTATAAGTTACATGTACCGTGGTTTCTGTGATGCCGAACATATTGATAAGGCGAACCCGCGGATAACGCTCATACCAACCTTGCAACCGTGCAGGCTGTAAGGCTTCCCCGCCAAAGATAATATACCGCAAATGCAGTGGTGAAGGCGCTTGTAAAAGCGCTGCATCCGCTAAATTATAAAAGGCCGCTGGCGTTTGATTCAATATGGTAACACGTTCTGACCGGAGCAGGTCGAGGAATGCCTGCGGATCACGGGCGGTTGCTTTTGGCACTATCACCAGTTTTCCGCCAAAAAGCAAAGCGCCATACATTTCCCATACACTGAAATCGAAATACTGGTTGTGGAACATGGTCCATACATCTTCCGCAGTAAAACCGAACAACGGTTGATCATTAAAAAACAACCGCACCACATTTTCATGCGTGATCATCACCCCTTTTGGGCGGCCGGTTGTGCCGGAGGTATAAATAATATAAGCGAGATCGCCGGGTTCATTATGGTTGACCGGAGCAACGGCATTGCTGTGAGCTTCGGTGCTGCCAATAAACATACAATTCCTGTGATAGGCGTTGTGGCCTTCTTCTTCGGTTAACAACAACACGGCGCCGCTGTCTTCCAGCATAAAACGTATCCGATCTTCCGGGTATTCAGTATCTATTGGCAAATAACATGCACCTGCTTTGAGAATACCCAGCATACCGGTAATCATGGCAGTGGAACGGCCGGTAAGCAGGCCCACTACATCATTGCGCCCCACTCCTGCCAGCTTTAACCTGTTTGCCAGGATGTTACTCTGCGTTTCCAGCGCCTGATAGCTCAGGGTTTCCTCATTCAGCACGAGGGCTGTGCGGTCCGGATAGCGCGCGGCGGCGGCAGCAAACAATGCATGCAATGTGGCGGTTGCCGGATAAGCCACGCCGGTATAATCGGAGGCATGCACCAATGCGGTTATCTCTCCGTCCGACAACCACTGCAGTTCATCGATGCGAACATCCGGTTGTTGAATAATGGCTGTGAGTATATTTTTAAACCAGTGGCCGAATTGTATCACCGTACTTTCTTTGAACAGGTCGGTGGCATATTCAAAACCCATCATCAATCCCGCCGGTGTTTCCGCCACAGAAAGGATAAGATCGAATTTGGCGGTTTCCTGGGTAGTTGCTATCGACGACAGCTCCAACCCCGGAATGGAGAGTGATACCGGTTCAAAACTATCGTACACAAATACCACATCAAAGAGTGCATTGTGGCCGGTATTACGTTCCAGCTTCAAGGCGTCCACGAGGTCTTCGTACTGAAATTCCTGGTTATCGAAAGCCGCGAGTACGCCATGTTTTACTGTTTCCAGGAACTCCCGGAAATGCAGGCTGCCAGCGGGGCGGTTGCGCACCGCCAGGGTATTAACGAACATGCCGGTCATATCTGCAGTGTCCGGGTGCTGACGGCCCAGCATAGGCGTACCAACCACCACATCTTCCGTATTACCTAATTTGCCAAGTAACACATTATAGGCAGCGAGGAGCAGTGTAAATAAAGTGAGTCCGGAGGTGTCGGCAATCTTTTTAAGCGCTAAAGTACCGGCTGCCGGTAGTTCAAAATAAACATTGCTGCCGCTGTATGATTTTCGGGCTGGCCTCTTAAAATCGCAGGGCAGTTGCAGGCTTTCGGGTACATCGCGATACAGCTCCATCCAAAACGCCTTCTGTTGCGCAATTTTCTGCTGATGACCTGTACTTTGCTGCCACAGGGCATAATCTTTATAGTGCAATGATAAGGGGGGCAACGATTCGCCACGGTACAAGGCCATAAAATCCCTGATCAGCAAACCTTGCGACACCCCGTCTGTTACAATATGGTGCATATCTATCAGCAGGATGCTTTCTTCCGGGACCAGGGATATCATGCCAACCCTCAGCAGGGGCGGATTTCGCAGGTTAAACGGCGCAATGAACTGCCGGATAATAACTGGTATTTCACTTTCTGTTGCCTGATAGCGGATGATGGAAAAGTGAACATTTGCGCTGATAACCTGTACCGGCTCCTCATTTTTTATCTGGATGGACGTGCGTAATATTTCATGCCGGTGTATTAGCTTTATAAATGCCTTTTCCAGTGCATCGTAGTCGGCTTTCCCTTTTATGCGTATGGCTTTCGGCATATTATAGGCCAGGGATTCCGGCTCCATTTCATGCAGGATAAATAATCTTTTCTGTGCAGACGACAGCAGATGCTGTTCGCTGCCGGTGGCTGGCAGCAGCGGCGCCACCTCGCTTTCACCGGCAAACAGCAGGGAGGCAATACCGCTGATGGTGGCATGTTTGAAAAAATCTGACAGCGAAATATCCACCGCAAATTTTTTCCGGATCAGGTTTACCAGGTTAAGCGCTTTCAGCGAGTCGCCGCCCAGCTCAAAGAAATTATCTTCCACGCTGATTACATCATACCCAAACAGCTCCTGCCATAACTCCAACAGTATGGCTTCCGGACCGGCAGAAGGGAGTACCACCGCTGCCTGTTGCGTTCTTTCCAGCTTGGGTAATGCCAGCGGCAATTCCTTTTCAGCCGGCGTTTGTTTTTTCACCCATTTATCAATACGTGCATTTAAATTATTTACAGATATAATTAAACGGGGGTATGGCGGAACGGCCATCATGGCATCAAACACCGCTGCGGCATCACCGGTGCCAATGCTATTAGCGGGTAATTTGTCCTGCTCACCGGTTTGCCACGCGTCCCAGTCCAACGCCGTCCAACGGGTTCCCTGCGGGTTGTCATAAAGTTCGGCGAGCCTGTCGAGATACGCATTAGCGGCTGCATATGCGAAATATCCCACTCCTCCCAACAAACCTGCAACAGAAGAGAACAACACTACAAAGTCCGGCTGTTTATCTTCAAAAATCTGGTAAATATTTTCCGCCCCGCAAATCTTTGCTCTCATGAGGGCTTCACCTGCATCGGGTGTAAGGTGCGTGATGAGGTGTTTGCTTATATCCGGACGCTGGGCTGCCAAATGAAATACGCCGGCTACCGGGCCCTGAGCCGTAATAAAATCTGCTACTACTTTCCGGAAGGCATGCAGGTCTGTTACATCTGCATGGAGGTATTGTATGCCTGGCACTGTTTGCTGCAGCTGTTCCCAACGCTTGCCGGCGTTGGCCAAAGGCGTTCTGCCAATAACAACAACGCGTCCTTTCTTTTCATGGATGTGCTGCGCCAATAAAAATCCTATCTGTCCAAGACCTCCGGTAATCAAATAATTTCCGCCTTCCTTTACTGCCCGTGTAGTGGCAGGTTGTGTAGTAGTGATGTTCTCATAAACAGGCAGCCAGCGTATATTTCCTGACCGCAGGCATACAAGGTGGTCCGGATCGCTGGCAATACATTCGTGGTAAATGGCATCATAATAATTTTGTAAAGTGGCATTTACGGGGAGATCAATATTAACGGCCTTCAACTGAAAATATTCCTGCGCCATTACGGGTAATATTCCCGGCAGCGCTGCTACTGCCCGTGTTACCTGTTCATTGCCGGTTACATTGTAATTACCTGTGGTAATACTGCAGAGACATATTTTTTCAGGGCTGGTAAGTACAGACAATGCTTTTGCAAGGAACATCCATTGTTTGAACAACTGCCAGTGGCCGGCATCCGGCGCATCCCAGCCAGTGGTATCCACCAGTGTAAGCGCGGTGGTATCTGTATTAAAATGCTTTAGTACTGCGGCATAATGTTCGGGATTATCTTTGTTGATGATAAATTGATGGCTATTTGCTGCATATGTTTCCACCTTATCCAGTAAAAGATGGTATACCGCAACGCCCGGCTGCTGCAGGCGTGTAACCAATTCCGTTACCAGTTGCCTGTTATCGCCTATCACCAGCCATTTTCCGTTTGGCGGGCCGGTTAATACAGGCAACAGGCTTCTGCGCCAGGTTGGCAGGTACCACCAGCTGGCAGGTTTCGTTCTTCCAATGGGTGCCCTGTTTTCCAGGAACTCATCCAACAGCACCGGATCAATTTTAAATTCCTGGGCTACAAACGGATATCCCGGCAGCGGTATTTTTTTGCGTGGTGCCGGGTATAATTGATTCCAGTGTACCGGGATACCTTGCAGCCACATTTGCCGGATGCCTTGCAGCATGTAGTGCCAGTCGCCGACCGTTTTATTATTGACTGGTTTAATGAGGCTCACCAGGATATGTGCTGGTGTATAATTTTCATTTTCCCTGATAAAACTGCTTAAAGAGTTACCGGGGCCAAGTTCAAGGATCAGTGCATCCTGGTTTTTCAGCAGTTGCGATAAGCCTTTATCCAGCTGCACGGTATTGCGCAGGTGGCCGGCCCAGTATTGTATATTGCAGCCATCCTGACCGGTGATAAAACTGCCGGTTACATTTGAAATAAAAGGTACCTGAGGCGTACCAAACTGTTCATCAGCAAAAGCTGCAGCAAATGCCTCGGCAGCGCCTTTCATCATGGGCGAATGAAAAGCATGCGAAGTATTGAGCAGTTGCGAGGCGAAATTGTGGCCAGCCAGTTTTCCCGCAGTATCTTTTATTACAGCGGCGGCGCCCGAAATCACGCAGTGGCCGGGGCTGTTTACCGAAGCAAATGATAACGAAGACGGCAAATGCTTCAGCACTTCTTTCCAGCCTGCGCGTATGGCCAGCATATCGCCGGGTTCCATGGCCTGCATCAGTTCCCCGCGTTTCACCACGAGGCGCAGGGCTTGTGGTAAAGTCATTACACCCGCCATACAGGCCGCCACATATTCCCCGATACTGTGTCCTATCATACTGTGCGGCTGCCATCCCCAGGCGATAACCTGCTGCGCAAGCGCATATTCAAAAATAAACAACAGCGGCTGGCTGTTCACCGTTTGGTTAATTAAGCTACTATCGCTTTCTTCATCAGGGTATAATATTTTTTCAAAGTCTTTGCCCGTCAGTGTTTCCAGCAGTTTAAAACATTGTTGCATTACTTCGCGGAACACGCCTTCTCTTTTATAGAGTTCTGCACCCATGCCTGCATACTGCATGCCCTGGCCCGGAAAGGCGAATATTACTTTACGTTCCTTTGTTTCGGTAACTGCCTGTTTTAACTGGTTATTTTCCAATAATGCCAGCATTTCCGCACGTGTATGAAATATGCCGGCGCATTTGACGGCCATTGTTTCCCGGCCTGCCTGGAGTGTATGTGCCAGGGCGGGCAGGTCAGTATCCGGATGATGCTGTAGAAATGTTTTTAATGATTCCTGCATTGCTTCCAGTACAGGTGCATGCCTGGCCGATAATACCAGCAGGTGTTCTTCCGCCGGCGCTTCAACATGCTTCTCCGGCTGATAGCCTTTAAGCACCACATGCGCGTTGGTACCGCCAATGCCAAAAGAGCTGACCCCGGCAAATACCGGCATTTTTGCAGGCCAGGCAATGGATTCCTTGCTGATGACAAATGGCGATGTGTCGAGCCTGAGCAGCGGGTTGGGTGTATCAAAGTTTACTACCGGCGGAATAATACGGTGATTGACCACCAATACTGCTTTCATAAATCCTGCAATACCTGCTGCCACATCGAGGTGACCGAAGTTGGTTTTGGTAGCGCCCAGGAAACAGTAGTTTCTTTTATCTGTATTAAACGCTTTTTTAAGCGCTTCTATTTCTATGTGATCACCGAGGCTGGTACCGGTTCCGTGTGTTTCCAGGAAGCCTACTTCTTCCGGGGAAATACCTGCTGTAGCCAATGCTTCCTGCACCACTGCCACCTGCCCCTGCAGGCTTGGCGCCGTAAAACCCGGTTTGCGGTTGCCATCGTTATTAATGGCGCTGCCTTTTATGACGGCGTAAATATAGTCACCGTCTTTTATAGCAAGGTCCAGCGGCTTCAATACCACCATACCGGCGCCTTCGCCGCTCACGATGCCTTTTGCCTGCTGGTCAAATGCCCGGCAGTGGCCATCGGGCGAATTGATGTAGCCCTCCTGGTACAGGTATCCTTTACGACGGCCAACACTCAGCGACACACCACCGGCTACTGCTACCTGGCATTGGCCCAGGTAGAGGGAATTTAATGCCATATGCAGGGCTACCAGTGAAGTGGAGCAGGCGGTATCCATACTCATCACGGGGCCGTTGAGCCCCAACTTATGAGCCGTTAGCGAAGGCCCGAAATCTTTACTCATAAAATGATTAGCGCCCCAACTGCCAATGCGGGCAGGGATATCTGATAAGTTGCAGAGGATCTGCCACAGCGGGTTACCAGAGGCGCCGGCAAACAATCCGATGGGCGCCTGGGTTACTCCCGGCGGACAGCCGGCATCCAGCAGTGCATTATAGATACACTCGTGCATCAGCCGTGTCTGGGGGTCCATGAGCATGGCTTCATCCACCGTATAATGAAAGAAAGATGCATCAAAATTATATTTCCCCTTTACCTGGCCGCCATCGGAATATACATACGCCGGATTGTCTGCCAGGTGCGGGTCTACTCCTGAATCAATAATTTCCTGCCGGGAATAAAAGTTGATGGATTCCCTCCCCTCCCGGATATTATTCCAGAACTGCAGGATGTTGCCGGCGCCAGGGAAACGACAATCCATACCAATAACAGCAATATCCTTCACGTTGGTAGTGGTGGTATGATCGGGCATCATGATCTGTTTTTTAAGTCGCTAAAAATCTATTGGATCGTTTGCACGGTGAAGGAAAACACTTCACCAAATACAGGATAAATAAGGCTGAGCGCTGCTTCTAATGAGCCGGCAGCGGCAGCATCCAGTTCCGGAAATGGCACGGGCCAGCGTACTTTTATTACGTTTGCGGCCCTGCCTACTGCGTTGCCGGGCAGGTTAAACACCACGTGCTTCCATGCGCTGTTTGCCACGGTGGCGTAAACTGGCGTGGTATCGTCGTTAAGGTATATTTCCACCTCGCGTCCGCACGCATGAGGGGTACGAAAAGTAAGGGTACAGCGATGGGGTTCATGTTCATTTTTTGCGATAAAATGAAAAGTGCTTGCAAGGGTGCGCGACTGGTAATAGTTTCGCCGCGGGCTCATGGTAAATTCATTATAATTGTTGGTGCTATAGGTAAATGAGGTGAGCTCCACCGGTGCAGCGCCTACGCCATGTTCACTCACCCAGAGATCGGCCAGCTGCTCCAGGGCATTGGGCTGGGCGGCCGTTAACTCTGTAGCCAGGATCCCGGCAAGCGGTATATCCAGCAATTTACGCTGGCGTTCATGGGCCAGTTTCAGGCCTCCTTCGTATTGCCGCATCCCTCCTTCCACAATCACGTCTTCAAAAGCACTACAAAAGATGGTAGCGGTTTCCCTTGCGGAAAAGTCAATGAAATTTTTGATTACTTCCACCACGGAACCGGAATGCCCGATAGATTTTTTACAGTGATACTGCACTAACTCTTTCGACTGCCCGAAATGTGCATTGTGAATGGCAGCGCCAAAGTGTGCAATGGCCTGTACCTGCGATGCCGGCGTTACAGCGGAAGCCGGAATAGCCTCCAACGGTTTGTTTACACCGGCGAGCAGTGAAAGCACTTTTTGCGCCGTGAAGCGCATGGCCGTTTTTATTCCTTCTACTGAAAGGTGGCAATAATCCAGGAAAAGGCTTCTGTTGGGAATACCTGCTGTAAGCGTGCTTTTAAACAGTGCAGGCAGGTCAACTACCTGCATACCGTTTTTGGCAGCGGCGTAGAGCATTTTTTCGCGCATAAAGCCATTACAGCGCGGGGTAAAATTAGAACCCCGGTATATAACCAGGTCCCTTGCTGTTTCGAAGGCTTCCCTGGCAGCATTCCAATTACTGGTAGCAACATAATAATCGCCCAGCCATTCATGCCCGAGTGCATTCAGCGGATCAAGGCGGAGCATTTCGCTGACGGCTGCCAGCCACGCTTCATGGTCCTGCCGGGTGCGGGCCTGTGCGGCATCCCCGCGCGCTTTCAACCACGCTATGCCTGCTTCGCCGGATACCTGCGCCAGGCTGTTTTCAATATCATTACTCCGCCAATCCTGCAGGTTAAATTCAGGTACAATCAACAGCACCGGTACCTGGTGGGCGATGAAGGATTCCCGGATGCTTTCAAATAATTTATCTGATTTTGACAAAGATCCGTTTTCCACCAGCTCACGGATACCGCCAAGACCTTTACTTTTCAGCGTGTGGAGTATTTCGGTACGCGACGCCAACGGCATACTCAGCAATAATTCCTGTAACTGCTGCATCCAGTTGTTGCCCGCAAAAATGATAACGAGGTCCGGTTCCAGTTTGCCACAGCTGTTCACCAGCGCTGTGAGGCCGCCCAGCGTTTGACTGATGCGCGCCAGGTCTATTACCTCTACATTGTTGTGCAGCTCCGCAGATTCGTTCAGGATGGCTTCCAGCTCAATTGCCACATTATAATAGGGATCATAGAGATATCCCCGCGCAACGGATTCTCCTAATAACAGGATCCGGCGCTTTTCACTTTTAGGCTTTATATGATGTACATATGCCCATTGTGACCAATCCACCTGCAGGGCGATATCGCGGTAATAATGGATACCGTCTGCTGCTGGTTTTTCCTGCCAGATACCAATATGGTTACCGGTGGCAGCCGGCTCGGAAGCAGGTTTTAACGGTGTTCTGGCAGGCACGGGAGGCGTTTCTGAAAATACAGCTATCAGTTCCTTCATCCTTTCATTGTTGATATCTCCTTTGCTCATGAGAGCCGCCAGTTCGCTGGCCAGCGGTTTGAGTGCTGCCGATGGTCTGAAGTCCTGTTGCATGATGATGGGAATTAAACGAATGTGTAAACGTTATGGTTAAGCGTGCTGTAGATGGATCTTTCGTGCATAAGTAGGAACTGCAGTAGTTCCAGGCTGTTTTCTTCCCTGCTGATGATAAAATCGCCGATCACGAGGCAATCGATATCTGTCGTGATAAAACATTTCATCGCATCTTCAATATTGCAGACAATCGGTTCGCCTTTTATATTAAAAGAGGTATTTAATAAAATCGGGCAGCCGGTAATACGGTCGAATGCCTCGAGGAGTGCGTAAAACCTTGGATTGGTATGCGGATTTACGGTTTGTACCCTGGCAGATCCATCTACATGTGTAATAGCTGGCAGGGATACATCCGCAATCATCTGACAGGTTTCCAGCATAAAAGGGGAAGGATGATCGAGGTCGAAGTATTCAGCTGCGCGATGTTCGATTACTGCCGGCGCAAAGGGTCTGAATCCTTCTCTTTTTTTAACCATCGCATTGATACGTTCCCGCATAGACGGATGACGCGGATCGGCCAGGATGGAACGTGCGCCTAATGATCTTGGGCCAAACTCCATGCGGCCCTGGAACCAGCCAATTACTTTGCCTTCCTTAATTTTTTCGGCGGTAAGCGTGCATAGCCTGTCGGGGTCGCCGGTACAATCTGTATAAATAATATTTGTAGGTGCGAGAAATTTTTTGATATCATTGTTGGTGTAGGCAGGCCCGAGATATACGTGCTTCATTTTCTCCACCGGCATAGACTCGCCGGTGAGATCAACATAAGCATAAGCTGCCGCCCCCATACAACCACCTGCATCATTAGCTGCCGGCTGTACAAACAACTGTTTGAAAGGGCCATGTTTCAGCACTTTACCATTGGCAACACAATTTAAGGCTACACCACCGGCCATACACAGGTTTTCCATTCCCGTACAATCGTGAAGATAGCGGGCCTTTTCCAGCAGAATCTCTTCCAGCACTACCTGCAGGCTTTTAGCAATATCCATGTGAAACTGTTCCATTTCCGCATCTTCCATACGGGGCGGGCGGCCAAACAGTTCTGCCAGTTCAGGAGAATACATGCATATGCCAGCCAGAAAATCGAAGTAACGCATATCGAGTTTGTATTTGCCACCGGCTTCCATCTGCACCAGGCGCCTCATTTGCTTTACATAGCCGGGCGCGCCATAAGGCGCCAGTCCCATTACCTTATATTCACCGTCGTTAACACCAAAGCCCAGGTAACTGGTAATAGTGCTGTATAACAAGCCCAATGAATCCGGGAAATCCACTTCTTCAAATATTTTCACTCCCTTTGCATTACCCACCCCATAGGTGGTGGTAGCCCATTCCCCAACGCCATCTACTGTAAATACGGCCGATTCCCGGAAGCCGGAAAAGTAAAATGAACTGGCAGAATGTGAGAGGTGATGATCCACATATTTTATTTGCCCCTGGTAGCCTAATACTTCACGTATCTGCGTTTCCACGTGGCCGGGAGATACACTTCCCAGCAGCTCTCCCGGGTGGCCCAGGATACCGCTCCAGATCTGCCTCGCCAGCTTCTTGGAGGGGTCCTCATAATAAGCCAGGCAATCAATATCCGTAATGGATAACCCAGCTTCCCGCAGACAATATTTCATTGCGTGGATAGGCGCAGAGGCATCAGCTTTTCTGCGGGTAAAACGCTCCTCTTCAGCAGCATATTTTAAGATACCGTTCTGCAGCAGACAGCAGGCTGCATCATGAAAAAATGCGGAAACACCTATAATATTCATGTGCGTTGATTAATTGATGAATAGGAAAAAGGAAGAGAGATAAATCAAATTAAGATGCAGTAACAACAGGCATTTCCCGCAGTTGCTGTTCTAAATAACCCTGTATAAAGGTGTGGATGGTATCCATATCGAATATGGCAGCCACGGCTACCGGTACGTTAAATTCCTGTTCGATATACTGTGCCAGCTGCAGTACACGCAGCGAATTTCCGCCTACGTTAAAGAAGCTGTCGTGTATACCAAATTCTGATGCAGCAGTATGCAGCACACGCGCCCAGATTTGTGTGAGGCGCCATTCCAGGCTGCCGTGTGGTATGTTTTCCACCGGCGCCGCCGCTTCCAGCGGTTTGGGCAATGCCTGCAGATCCACTTTCCCGTTATGATTCAGCGGCAATACATCCAGCCACATGATCACAGCCGGCATCATTTGTTCTGGTAAATGCTGCCGCAGGTAAGTTTTAATCGCTTTATCCTCCAGTGGCGTTTGGGAAAGATAATAGGCAACAATCAGCTCCTCCTCTTTTACCTTGCGCACTACCACGAGCGCCCGCTGGATGCCTGCATAACGTAACAGCACCGCTTCAATCTCTTTCAATTCAATCCGGTAACCACGGATTTTCACCTGCCCGCCTGCATGCAGGCGTCCCAGGAAAACCAGTACGCCATCGCTGTTGTAATATCCTTTATCGCCTGAATGGTAGGCACGTACCGGGCCATCCGGCGTTTGCAGCTGTATAAACTTCTCTGCCGTTTGCGCAGCATCGAGGTAGCCGGAAGCCAGGCCATCGCCACAAATCATTAGTTCGCCCGGCGCTAATGGCGGTAATAATTCCAGCGCTTCATTCACCACAAATATCTGTGTGCCATCGATGGGTGTGCCGATGGTAACCGGTTGGTTATTTTCCACCGGTCCGGCCACACAGCCTACTGTAGCTTCCGTTGGGCCATACTCATTATATAGCTGCATATGTGGGTTCAACCGTTTCAGGTGTGCCACCTGGTGCGGCAAAAACGCTTCTCCCCCAACAATGGCAACTGATATACCTGTTGCTGAAATATCCATAGATGCCAGCAGATCTATATGTGCCGGCGTTACCTTTACCGCACCTGTGCCTGCAGTAAAGATGGCATTCAGCGTGTCATAGATGTTTGTGCTGTCTCTGTAAATTGCTACATGCGCACCTCTCGTTAGCGGAGAAAATATACTGGTTAAGGTAAAATCAAAAGAAACGGCACTGAAAAAAGGCATCTTTAATGCCGGCGCATCACCGAAATAATAATGGTTTGCCCAATTGATATAGTTATATAAACTGCCGTGGTTGATCAGCACACCTTTGGGATAACCGGTGGAACCGGATGTAAAGAGGATATAGGCAGGATCGCCTGCATTTCCGGCAAACGGCTGATCCATAGGTGCCGATAATGTTTCCAGCTGAATATCGATGGCAAAAACGGGGATATCCAGGCCCGTGTATTCAAACATGTTATCAGCAACGGTTACCAGCGCTTTACATTGGGCTGTTTCCAGCATATAATAAATGCGCTGCTCCGGCAGCGAAATATCTATCGGTACAAATACGGCATTAACCCGCATAACGGCCAGCATGGCTATGATGGTATGTGCAGAGCGTTCCAGCAATATGCCCACACGATTGCCTGGTTGTATGTTACAGTGCTCCAGCAGGTAGCGGGCCATCCTGTCGGCGGAGGTAATCAGTTCCTGGTAGCTGGTGATGTTACCTTCATCGGTTATCGCCATTTCGCTGCCCTGCTGCGCAGCCAGCTGCGTGATCTGCGCCAGGATATGCCCCTGGCGCCCTTTGGCAGGAACCGGCAGCGGGATGCTGGTGTTGTTACGCAGGGTGATATGTTCTATCAACATACCGGGAGCTGCTGCGAGCTGTTCGAGTATCTGCGTGTAAAAGTCGCTGCAGGCCCGGATCGTAGCCTCTTTATATAAACCTTTGTTATAAGTGATACAGTATTGCAGGGCATCATTGGCCTGGCTGTAAGTAAATAACAGGTCGAAGCTTACCTGCAGTTGCTGGTGCGTTGAAAATTCAATATTATATTTATTGTCAGGCGCATTACCTGTTGCCGTTGAATCCAGGTCATCCGAAGAAAAAGCGATATCAAAAAGCGGGTTACGGCTCATGTTTTTAGGTAAACGTAACCATTCAACGAGCAGTTCAAACGGATAGCGCCGGTTATCAAAATCGCGGTAGGTATTGCTTTTTACCAGTTCCAGCAAACTGCTGAAGGTATCTTTTCCATGTACCTGGTTACGGAAGGCCAGGGTTTCAATAAACATCCCCATCACGGATTCAAATCCGCCTATGTCGCGGCCAAGGTGAGTGCCGCCAATAACAAAATCTGTATCTCCCGTGAGTTTATGGATCAGTACATACAGCGCCGCTAATTGTAAAGTGAACAGCGTAACACCCTGTTGCCGGGCCACTTCATGCAGCTGCCTGGTAAGTGGCGCCGAAATGGCAAATCGGAACTTAGCGCCTTCCCGGCTTTGCTGCGGGCCTCTTTTGAAGTCGGTAGGCATACCGGCAGGAATTGAATAATCCTGGAACCGCTGCTGCCAGTATCCGGCTTCCGTTTCCAGCTCCGCTTGTGTTGCAGGGCTGTAAAACCAATCCAGGTAATCCCGGAAACCTGTTGTTGGCGTTGGTAGTTTACCATCATTCAGCAAAGTAGACAGATCCGCCAGGAAGCGCTGGTTGGAGGTACCGTCTGAAATGATATGATGCAGATCGATGGCCAGGTAATCGTGCGGCACGGTGTTGCCGCCTTTGATAACTGCTACCCTGAACAGTGGAGGTTTTTCAAGATTAAAAGGCCGCTCAAAGGCCGCCAGCGCTGCTGGCAGCGGGAAGTTATCCTGCAATGTATAAAAGGTAAGATCCGGCGAAACATTGGTATGAAACCGCTGCACCAGCTTCCCGTTGGTTTGTGAAAAGGAAGACCTTAATACTTCATGACTTTTGAGCAATTCGCGGAGCGCAACCGTAAGCTTTTCCACAGGAATAGCGTCTGTTTTAAAAAGGAATACCTGGTTATAAAAAGTTTGATCCGGAAATAATCCCTGTTGAATAAACAACCGGTTTTGCGATGGCAGCAAGGCAAAATCCTGCAAAGGAATAAGGGGTTGTAGTGCCACGCTGCCTGCTATTGCCGGTGTTGTTCTGGATTCAACCAATGTTGCCAGGCGGGCAATAGTAGCATGTGCAAAGAAATCTTCCAGCGACAGTTTTATGCCCAGCGTTTTCCGCACGCTGTTGATGTAATGGATCGCTTTCAGCGAGTCGCCGCCAATTTCGAGAAAATCATCATCTATCCCCACTTTCGCCATACCAAAAAGCTGGCAGCATATTTTCGCCAGTTCCTTTTCTATAGCGCTGGCAGGTGCGCGGTAGGCAGTGGCCATTTCAGGACGGTTAAACAGTACTGTGGCCAGTGGTACGGGCCTGTTTTCCACCGGCAGGTGCCTGCCTTTGATCATTGCTTTGCTTACCGTTATACTGGCGCCGGGTGCGGCTATTGCCTGCCACAATACCTCAACACCTTCTTCGGTACTGAGCCCGTTGCTGAGGTAGTGAGCTACTTCCCCGGAAGTCATGCTGGTATCACGCCTCTGCAAAGCCTTTACACTCATCCCCGTCTGTTTCCAGTCGCACCAGTTGATAGTGGTAATATTAGCTGTTGCGGCATTACTCAGCGCATAAGCATTCAGAAATTCGTTAGCCACATTATAGGCGACCTGGCCGAATTTTTCTTCGTAGTACAGGTTGCCATTAGAAGAGAAGAGGGTTACGAAATCAAGCTGACTGAAATCTATTAACTGCTGAAGCAGCAGGATAGCATGTACTTTACAGCGTATATTACGGATCAGCTGTTCTTTTTCTCTCCGGCGGATTACGCCATCATAGTCAATTACACCGGCGGCGAAGATGATGCCGTTGATGCGGCCAAAAGCTGCAGTAGTTCTTGCTATGGCATCCCGCATATCGTCGAACGAAGCTACATCTGCCTGCAGCAACAATACTTCTGTGCCTGCTGCTTTCATTTCGCGTAACCGAAGTATCTGCTGGCTGGTAATATCATCCGGCGCATGAGATGCTAACCATTGCTCCCAATACTGTTCCTGCGGAAATGTACTCCTGCCCAGAAGCGCCAGTTTTACGGGATGCCGTTTGGCCAGGTCGCTGGCGGCGGCGAAGCCCATACCTCCAAAAGCGCCTGTAACCAGGTAACAGCCATCGCTTTGTAATACCACCGTATCAGCGGGCGAATGGATGGCGTTCATTTCGGGTAACAGCCATTCCGTTCCACGGAAAGCTGCCAGGATAGGGGTAGATGCTGCAAACAGTGCCTGCAAAATTGCGGTGGCGTTATTGAACAGTTCTTCCGGTTTTACATCCAGGAAGCGGCAACGCAAATTGCTATGCTCTGTGGCGATGATCTTTAATGCGCCAAGGGCCATGGCTTTCAGCGGGTCTAACTTTTCGGTTTCCGTAGTCTGAATGGTTGCAGTACTAAGAACAGACAATTCAATTGGTTCTTCTATACCGGCAGCTACCAGCGCTTTCACGAGATAGGCCAGGCTCAGGTAGCCGGCATGCAATGCCGCGTCTACCACCTGTCCGGCATCATCCAGCTGGTAAGCATGCAGGATGGCGCCAATGCGATGTCCACCGGCTGTAACAGCTGCCATCAGCTGTTGATAGCCATTCATATCTGATGGGTCCAGCAAATAGTAGCCATCGTGGTACTGATGAAACGATGTGCCCTGATCTACCAGGATGGTATTGATGTTTGCCGCAGTAAGCTGCCCTGCTATATGCGCTGCATGCCCGGTGCGATCGCAGAATACCAATACCGTGCTGCCGGCAGGCGGATAAAGTGCGGGGGGCAGCTTTTCTGCTCTCCATACTTCCTGGTACAACCAGTTGCTTTCCGCTTTACGTGTATCCGTATCCGGTATGGGCAATGCCTGCCCGGAAATTCGGGCTATTACCTGTTGCAGCGCTGTGGATAAGGGGAACAATGTTTTTTCAAACGGATAAACCGGCAAGGCAATTCTGCGGGCAGTAGTTGCCTCATACAGCAATTCCCATTTAATGTGCAGGCCTGCCTGCCATAAGGCCGACAAATGTTTTGAAAGGTAGCTCCGGTCGTTTACCGGCTCGCTGGCATTGCGGAGGGTATTGCAAAGCAATACTTGCTTATCTGCAAGCAGTCCGCGTATTATTTTAGTCAGCTGCTGACCGGGTCCTATTTCCACAAAAGTATCATACCCATTATCCAGCAGCACTTGTATGCCAGCTGCAAAATTCACTGTCTGTCGCAGGTGGGTGGCCCAATACCGGGCATCCGGCGCCTCTTCCAGCCATTTACCCGATACATTGGAGATCAGTGGCAACTGATTTTTCTTACAAGGAAAATCCTGCAGAAAAGTATGGTATTCCTCCAGTACCGGATCCATTAATACGGAATGAAATGCGTAGGCTGTTTGCAGTGGTTTGTAACTGATCTGTTTATCTTCCAGTGTGGCAGCCAGTGCTTCCATGGCGGGCAACCCACCCGCCAGTACTACCAGCTGCGGGCCATTTACCGCGGCTACACTTATGCCTTCCGGCAACCAGCTTTCCAGGTTTTCCAATGATTCAAATACTGCGAACATTTTACCCGGCGCTGTTTGCTGCATTAAGGTACCCCGCATTCCCACCACACGGATGGCCGTTTGCAAATCCCACATACCTGCTATCACGGCGGCTACATATTCACCGATACTATGGCCGATAACGGCGGCAGGCTGCACGCCCATTTCAATCAGCAGCCTGGCCATTGCATAGCTGATAGCAAAGATGGTGAGCTGTGCGTATAAGGTATCATGAATACGATCATCAACTTCCCCTGTTGCAGGAAATAATATCTCTTTTACAGATAATCCATAATAATCAGCGATCAGGACAAAGCATTCATCCATGCTATGTTTGAATGAAGGCAGCTCCCTGTAAAGATCTTTCGCCATCTCCATATACTGAGAACCCTGACCGGTAAAAGCAAATACAATTTTACGTGCCGGATGACTGTATGCTGCCGGCCATTTCAATGCTGATAATTTACCGGCCAGCGAAGCAATGGAATCCGCGCCAACGGCCATCCGGCAGTTGAAATCAGCACGGCCGCAATGCGTGGTATATGCAAGGTCCACCAGCCTGGCAGCAGGATGCTCGGCCAGGTATTTCACCAGGTTGCTGGTCATGCTGCGCAGTATTTCCGGCGAGCGTGCAGATAGGTGCACATAATGCTCCCCCGGCGCCACCTCAGCAGGCGGTTGTTTTTCCGGCTCTTCCACCACCAGGTGGCAATTGGTGCCGCCAATGCCCAGTGAGCTGATGCCTGCACGTAATTTGCCGTTAACAGGCTTCCAGGGGCTGCAAACAGTATTTACATAAAACGGGCTTTCTTCAAATGCAATATTCGGATTGGGGCGGGAAAAATGCAGGCTGGCAGGAATAACGCGATGCTGCAACATCAATATCACTTTGATCAGTGATGCAATACCCGCAGCAGCATCCAGGTGGCCGATATTTGTTTTTACAGAACCCACAGGTATTTTCTGCGGCTGCCTGCCAAAAGCATCCGACAATGCCTGAAATTCTACCGGGTCGCCCAGCCGCGTACCTGTGCCATGCATTTCCACATAACTGATATCGCGGGCTTCCACCCCGGCAATACGCAACGACTTTTTCACCACTTCCTGCTGCCCTCTTACACCGGGCGCCGTAAAGCCAACTTTTTCACTGCCATCGTTATTAACAGCAGATCCTTTGATCACCGCATAGATCGTATCACGGTCGCGCAGCGCATCCTGGTATTTTTTCAACACCACAGCGCCGCCGCCTTCGCCTTTCAGCGTACCATTACCGGCTTCATCAAAAGCACGGCAATGGCCATCCCGGGAGTAGATCGAATTTTCTTCGTACATATAGCCGCCGGTATCCAGCAGGGATACTGCCACGCCTCCAGCCACAGCTATTCCGCAGTCGCCTGTAAGCAAAGCGCGTACCGCCTGGTGCACCGCTACCAATGAAGAAGAGCAGGCCGTTTGCATAAAAAGCGCAGGGCCACGGAGGTTTAGTTTATAGTTGATTAAGGAACACAGGTAATCTTTATTGGATAAAAAACCGCTTTCCATCCCCCCGGTACCACCCGCGAGCGACACCAATGCCTGCCAGATAGCGCTGTCGCCGGCGGAGGCATATAATCCTATCTGCTGCGCAGTTTTACCAGGAGCATAACCCGCCATTTCCAGGGCATTGTAAACCATTTCATGGAAAATACGGATCTGCGGGTCCATCATATTCACTTCTGCAGGCGTATATCCAAAAAACTGTGCATCAAAAGCTTCCCGTTCGCTGAGGCGGCCCGCAACCGGTACGTATTCCGGATGTTCGTATATTTCAGGGCGTACGCCCAATGCGGTCAGTTCAGCTGTACTGTAATGCTGAAAGGTTTCTTCGCTCTTTACGAGCTTTTCCCAGTAAGCTTCCGCAGAAAGACAATCGTTTATCCTTGCCGCATACCCAATCACAGCAACTTCCAGTCCTGTAAGGCCAGTTTCTTTCATAACATTTTTTTATGGGTGATGAGGTAGTATTACTCAGAAAGGTCAAATAATTTCAGGGTGCTGCTGAGGGAATCTGCCGTTACTGCCGGTTCTTTTTCGTTGGCAGGTACTGCCGCTCCATTCAGGAATGCCGCCAGTGAGGCAATGGTAGGGTACCTGAACACATCTGCAATATGTAATGGCACCTGTAATGTTTGGGTTACTTTAGATACCAGTGAAACCAGCATCAGGGAGTTACCCCCCATTTCAAAAAAGTTAGCCTGTGCGCTGACCGCCGTTACTGATATTTCCAGCAGCGAAGACCAGATACCCGCCAGCAGTTCCTCCGTATACCCGGCAGGCACTACATAGCCTTCTGTTTGTTGCCATTCCGGCTCCGGTAATAAGGCCCTGTTTACCTTCCCTCCCGGTATCATCGGCAATTCTTTCAGATGACAGAAATAGGATGGGATCATATAAGCCGGTAACTGACCTGCCAAAAAGTTGCCCAGCAATGCCGGTGCAACAGGCGCTGCGGCTACATAGTAAGCCACAATATATTTCGCCCGCCCCTGTTCTTTTATCACTACCACCGATTCTCTGACAGCAGGATATGCTGAAAGGCGGTTCATAATTTCACCCAGTTCTATCCGGTAGCCACGCAGTTTTACCTGGTCGTCTATCCTTCCCATGAAATCAATATTACCATTAGGTAAGCAACGCACCTGGTCGCCGGTTTTATAGTAACGTACGCCTGTACGTGGTTCTGTAACGAAGCGTTCTGCCGTGAGGGAAGGCTCGCCGTAATATTCCCTGGCCAGGCATACACCTGCTATCCACAGTTCCCCGCTTACTCCCGGTGGCACATCGTTGCCATATTTATCCATGATCCGTAAGGATACATTAGCGATGGCCTTACCAATGGGAATACGGCCGGTTTCATTTAACTGTACCTCATGGTATACGCAACCGATAGTAGCCTCGGTAGGGCCATACAGGTTAATAATACGCACGTCGGGATAATACTGATAAAAGCGGTGTGCTTTCTGCCCCGACATTTCTTCTCCTCCCAGGATCACATATTGTAAGGATGCCGGCAGCCTGTGGCGGCCGCCATCTTCAATCTGTTCCAGCAGCGTATTAAATACAGAAGGTACAAAGTCGGCGATCGTTACCTTATAGGCATCAATCAGCTGTAACATCCGCAGTGTATCCGTGAGTACAGCCGGTTCCGTGATGATGGTTTTTCCACCATTCATCAGCGGCCAGCATAGTTCCCACACCGCACTGTCGTATACATAACGCGTGGTATGTAATACCGATCCCGCCGCAGCCGCACCGAAGCAGTCATTCATCCAATGCAGGCGGTTCATTAAACCGGCATAGCAAACGGCTACTCCTTTTGGCGTACCGGTAGAACCAGAAGTAAATATGATATATACCAGGTCATCTCCCGATACCGGTGTGGCAGCTACAACACCAGGATCATGCAGGTGAGAAAGACTTACCCGGAACCCTTGTTCCCATTGGGCTGCATCGTGGTCTGCATTACACAGTACGAGTGCAGGACGAATACGTGCCACACATTCCTGCTGCCGTAAAAGCGGCCACCCGGTATCCACCGGCACAAAGGCAGCGCCGCATTTCATGGTAGCCAGGATGGAAACCAGCAATTCAAAAGAATGATCGATCAGCACCACTACTTTATCTCCGTGGCCTACGCCTTTGCCGCGCATGGCTGCTGTAAGTGCATTTACTTTTACCGACAGTTGGTAATAAGTCAGCGGTGTTCCGTTAAACACTGCGGCCACCGCGTTGGGGCTATGGTGTAACTGTTGTTCAAAAAGGCGGATGATTGTATCTGACTGCGGATAGTTAGCCTGCTCATAGCCTTCCCCGATCAGGCTGGTCAACTGTGCTTCCGGTATCAACCGGATATCTGCCAGTGCTATACCCGGGTTATCTGTTATTGTTTTGAGGATCTCATGAAAATACCCGGCAAACCTTGCCACAGTTGCTTCATTAAAGAGTGCAACGGCATAGGTAAAATCGCAGTGTAATCTTTTTGCTGCTTCCCTGGCGGTGAGTACCAGGTCAAATTTGGCCACGTCATTACTGGCGCTGAAACTGCTTGCCTCCACTCCTTCCATTTCAAGCGGTTCATCCTGAAAATTTTCAAAGGCAAAAAACACTTCAAACAACGGATGATGCGCCGTAGTGCGGGGAAGCTGAAGCGCCGTAATCAATGCTGTAAAAGGATAATCCTGGTGTTCCAGGCAGGCCAGCGTATGGCTGCGTACTTCCTGCAGGAAGAAACTGAAAGTTTTGGCGCCGGATGGCCGGTTGCGCATCGCGAGCGTATTCACAAACAAGCCGGCAATGTTTCCCAGGTCGGGATGCTGCCGCCCGCTCACAGGTGTACCCACTACAATATCTTCCTGACCGCTTAAACGATGTAACAGTACATTATAAACAGCCATCAGCAACATAAAAATCGTCACGTCTTCCTTTGCCGCCAGTTGTTGCAGGGCGGCTGTTTCCTGTAAAGAAAGCTGCAGGCTGAAATTGGCGCCGGTATTATCCTTCACAAGCGGACGATCATAATCCTGCGGCAGCTGCAACGTTTGCGGAATATCATAGTATAGCTGCTGCCAGAAAACCCCCTGTTGCCGAATGAGCTCCTGGTAATACCCGCTATTCACCCATGCGGCATAATCTTCATACTGCAAGGCCGGTTCGTTTGGTGTTTGGCCGTTGTATAATGTTACCAGGTCGCGTACCAGGATCTGCTGCGTTATTCCATCGGTGATGATGTGATGCATATCTAACAACAGCACCTGTTCATCTGCTGATATGGTTATCCAGCCTAACCGGATCGGCGGCCCCTGTTCGAGTTGGAAGGGTTGTACAAATTTTCGCAGCTGCGGTTCAATATTTCCCGCCACCGGGTGGTAGTGTATGATGGAGATACCGGCAGTATCCATTACTTCCTGCATGGGCCGGCCGTTATTGAATACAAAACGGGTACGTAAATTATGGTGCAGTTGCTGTAAATCCTGAAATGCTTTTTCCAGGCGTAATAGATCCGGCCTGCCTTTCAGGCGGATATACTGCGGCATATTATAGCTAACCGATTGCGGTTCGTATGCCTGCAGAAAGTAGAGCCGCTGTTGCGCTGCGGTAAGTTCGTAGCATTCCTGTTGCGGTGCGCGTGGTATTTTACTATATATCTTTTCAACCTGCTGTGCGTCTACCCAGGCCGCCAGGTCACGGATTTTATTATGCGCAAAAAGTGTACGCAGTGAAATCCGCTGCTGCATTTCGCGGGCAATACGGTTAATGAGTTCCATGGCGGTTAGCGAGTGACCTCCCAGCTCAAAAAAGCTTTTATCTGCCGGTAACTTTTCTGCGGGTAATTTCAGCAACTGACTCCAGATAGTTGCCAGCGCTTTTTCGGTAGCTGTTGTTGGCAACACCCCTGTTTCCGGCGCTGCCAACATAGCCGGCAGCGCCTTCCTGTCTATTTTCCCGCTGGATGACAGCGGAAATTTCGGCAGGGCCATAAAGTAACCGGGAATCATGTAAGCGGGCAATAAGGCCGACAGGTAAGCCCGTAACTGGTCTGCCGAAACCGGCTCCGCTGCCACATAATACGCTACCAGGCATTTTTCCCTGTCAACCTCCCGAATGCTTACCGCTACTTCCTGTATAGCCTGATGGCGAATCAGCACACTTTCTATTTCTCCGGGCTCTACGCGAAATCCGCGGATCTTCACCTGGCTGTCTGCGCGACCCGCAAATACCAGGTTCCCGTCAGGCATCCACTTTGCCAGGTCGCCGGTGCGGTATAACTTTTCGTTTTTACAAAAAGGATGATCAATAAACTTCTCGCCTGTAAGCGCTTCATTATGCAGATAACCTGTAGCCAGCCCTGCGCCGCCCGTAAACAATTCGCCTACCGTTCCCGGAGGCGTCAGCGCAAGCGCTTTGTTCAGCACATATACACTGGTACCTGCTATGGGGCTGCCAATGGGGATTCGTGGTAGTGTACTGTTGCGATTCGTTTTGTATAAGCTCGTGAAAGTGGTATTCTCTGTTTGCCCGTAACAGCTGTAAAGCGTTACCTCTGGCAGCTTGCGGTGTACCCTGGCTATCACTTCCGGATGAACGATGTCTCCGCCCGTGAGCACATAGCGGATTTTCAGGTGGTCGATATCATGTTCACTCCATTGCTCCAGCAAACCGATGGTAAGCCACAAGGTATTCACCTGGTGGGTAGCAATCACGTTGTTTAACACATCTGCTTCTATATAAGTATCCGGATATACCACTACCGTTCCCCCGCTGAGGAGTGATGCCCAGATTTCAAAAGTGGCGGCATCAAAAGAGATGGACGACAGCTGCAGGGTAACGGTGCTGTTATCCAACACCATATCATTAAGATCCAGCAGCCGGATCACCGACCCATGGCGGATCAGCACCCCTTTGGGGTTGCCGGTGCTGCCTGAGGTGTAATTTATATAGGCCAGGTCTTCCGGACTTACTGCTACCGGCGCCGGGCAAGGTGCATTTTTATCGAGGCCGGCGAGCACGGTTGGTAAATGAAGTACCGGCACATCCACCGCCACGGTAAATAAATCATCCGCAAGTACAAAAGGCGCCTGCAGGTCATCCAGCAGATACTTTACCCGTGGTTCTGGATAGTCGCTGTCTATGGGTGCATAAGCGCCTCCTGCCTTCAGAATGGCGAGTATGGCCACCATCTGGTCTATAGATCGCCGAACACAAAGCGGCACCAGTATGCCGGTGGTAACACCTGCATTTACCAGGTAAGCCGCCAGGCGGTTTGCCTGATCATTGAGCGCGGCATAGGTAAGTACCTGGTCCCTGAATTTTAACGCGATAGCCTCCGGGCTGCGTTTCACCTGTGTATCAAACAGTGCATTGATGGTTTGATCCATTTTAAATCCGGCGGTGTTGTCGCCTTTGGCGAGCAAAGCCTGCTGTTCACCGGCAGGCAGCTCAAACCCATCCTGCAGCAACACCAACGGGTTGTCTGTTACCTTCAACGCTATGTGCCTGAAGTAATCGGCGAACCGCGACACAGTAGCAGCACTGAAAAGACTTAACGCGTAATTGAAATCAAGCGAAAGCTGCTGATCCAGCTCAGACACCGTGAGCATCAAGTCGAACTTGGCATTTGTAACCGGCACCGGGCATACTTCCACTGCCAGGTCGCCGAAGGCCAGTTCACCCGTCTCAAAATTATTATAGGCAAACATTACATCAAACAAAGGATGGCGCGATTCATTTCTTTCCGGTTGCAGTTTAGCAGTAAGCGCTTCAAAAGGATAAGCCTGATGCTCAAAACACGAAAGGGTGTTTTTGCGTACCTCTGCCAGAAATGCTTTGAATGTTTTGGTGCCCTCCGGGTAATTACGCAGGGCCAGCGTATTCACAAACATCCCCATCATTTTGCGGGTATCCGGATGTTCGCGGCCAGCTACGCCGGTGCCGGTAACAATATCTTCATTGGCGCTCAGGTGCGCCAGCAATACGTTATACACCGCCAGCAACAACATAAACATGGTTACATTTTCCTGCCTGGCAAATTGTTGCAACCTGGCTGTTTCATCAACGGTAAAATGAAAGGAGAAGCTCGCGCCGCGATAATCCTTTACCGCGGGCCTTTCGTAGTCGGCAGGCAAATCGGTGGCCGGCGGCAACTCCCTGAACTGATCCGCCCAGAAGTAAGCATGCGACTCCATAAGGGCTTGCTGTTCCCCGCACTGCATCCATTGAACATAATCTTTATAATGCAATGATACCGCAGGTAAACCTGCGCCATTGTACAGCGACATCAGCTCGTTTGTTAGCAACGTTTGCGAAATGCCATCTGTAACAATGTGATGGATATCCAGCATCAGGAGATACGCGGATTCGCTCTGCCTGAGCAGCCCTACCTTTACCAATCCGCCTGTTGCCAGGTCGAACGGGCGCACAAAATCTTTCATTGCCGCGTCATCATCTTCCGTGTAATGCGTAATACTGAAGGGGATGGTTTCTAATATTTCCTGTACGGGCTCTCCGTTTTGCAGCACAAAACGGGTGCGTAATATTTCATGCCGTTGCAGCAGCTGCCGGAAAGCCTCTTCCAGTTTTGCCGGTTGTAAGTTGCCCTTAACCTGCAAAAACCGGGGCATATTATAAGCAGTACCTGCGGAGGCATATTGTTGCAGGAAATATAATCGTCGCTGTGCTGAGGAAAGCGGGTAATATTTTTGCAACGGCGCCGGCGCTATCATACTGCCGGCGTGGCTAACCGGAAGCGTATCCAGTAAGGCAGCCTGCGCGCTGATAGTGGTATGACTGAAAACAAACCGCAAAGGCAGTTGCTTTTGCATAGAAGAACGGATAGCGCTGGTAAGCTCCATTGCTTTCAACGAATGCCCGCCTAACTCAAAAAAGCTGCGGCTGGTACTGATCTGCATTTCACCCAGCTGCAACACGGCGGCCCAAAGGTTACGCAGGGCATGCTCCGTATCCGTTGCCGGTGCAGTGATCTGTGTTTCCAGCAATACCTCTTCTGGTAATGCATTGCGGTTTACCTTTCCGTTAACGGTAAGGGGTAAACGTGGCAGCTGTGTAAAAAAAGCGGGCAGCATATACGCCGGCAATACACCAGCGAGATATGCCCGGAGCTTTTCCGGCGTTACCTCCCGGCCTGCCTCATAAAATGCACTCAGGTATGCATCATCGACACGTTTGCGGAGCACCACCACGGCGGCATTTACACCCTCGTATTGGGTTATTCTTTGTTCAATTTCACCAGGCTCTATACGAAAGCCACGAATCTTTACCTGGTCATCCGCACGGCCTTTGTAATACAGTCTGCCTGCGATATCACGTACCGCAATATCCCCGGTTTTATACATTTTGCTACCCGCTGCAAACGGATTGTCAATAAATTTTTCTGCCGTCAATGCCGGCTGGTGTATATAACCTGCCGCCAACCCGGTACCGGCAATATATAAATGGCCGGGAATGCCATCCGGCACATGGCACAGGTGTTCATCCAGCAAATAAATACCGGTGTTAAAAACCGGCGTCCCTACAGGCACCGTCATACCTTCCTCTGCGGGTGTATACCGGTGAATCATGCAGCCAACAGTGGCCTCCGTAGGGCCGTACTCGTTATAAATTTCCACATGCCCCTGCAGCTTTTCATACACTGCAAATGCGAGCGCCGCCGGAAAAGCCTCTCCTCCTACAATAATTTTCTTTGGCGGTTTGTTGCTATTGATACTTATAGCAGGTGCGTACAATACTGTTTTCAACTGGGAAGGCGTTACTTTTATCACCGTTACCCGGTCGTTTGCCAGCCATGCTGCCACTATATTTTCTTCGGCTTGTTCAGGCGCCACCAGCACAGTTCCGCCGGTATACAGCGGCATAAAAAGGGCGGTTACGGTAAGGTCAAATGATATAGAGGTAAATAAAGGCGATACCGCAGCATGGCCTTGTACATAATATGCAGCTGCCCAATGAATATAATTCAGTAAAGAACGATGTGGAATCATTACGCCTTTTGGCACACCAGTAGATCCGGATGTAAAAAGTATATAGGCCAGCGTTTCTCCGCTGTTGTGTGGTAAAATAATTTCGGGAGATGTGAATACCGCTTTATGCTCTTCATCAAGGTTCATCACGGCAAGGTTTTGCCAGTTCCGGCGAAAAGCATTCCGGGTAATAACAAGCGCTGTTCCAGGTGTTTGCAGGATCTCATCAATACGCCCTTCCGCATACACTGGATCCACAGGTACATATACTGCACCCGTTTTCATTACACCTAATATTACCGGAAGCAGCCATTCTTCCCGCCCGAGCAGGATGCATACCAGTTCGCCTTTTTTGATGTGATAGCGGCTGATGAGGAACGCGGCCACCTTATCCGACCATGCATCAAGCGCATGGTAGTCATAGCTGCTGCCAGCATATTCAAACGCAATAGCCCCGGGGTGTTCCGCTACTTTAGCACGGAATACATCCAGTATAGTTTGTGCTGCGGGCAATGCTGTTGCTGTACTGTTAAACTGCGCCGCTGCCTCAGAAAGTACGGATGGCGCCTGTAACGGCAGCGCCGATACCTGCCCTTCAGGATCTGCCAAAGCCGCCTGCAGCAGGTGCAGACAGTAAGTACCTGTCTGCCTTGCATAGGCTGCACTATAAGCTTCACCGGCATAAATATGCAGCGCAGAAGATGCCAGGCTGAATTGGAACAGTAATCCAGGTTTTGGCTCATGATCCGGCCAATTGTGCCAGGTAAGGCCCACAGCATCCTGAATGGCGCCTGGAAGAAACGTGTCAGATAAATAATCACTATACCGGTTGTCGTTTACATAATCACCGGCTATTAATTTTAAATACGCATGAAAACTATGGTTGCCGGGATGTGCCGCACGGAAAGGAATCAGTTTGCCGCCGGTAGCAGCCGGCGTAAATATGCACACATTTTCTTCATGGCTGCATTTATACGCAAGCAAGCTAACCACCGCCAGCAACAAGGCGCCACGGGATACTTCGCTGCCTGCTACCTGGTACAGCTGCGTAATAACAGCAGGGTCAACGGGCAGGATCACCATTTCCCTGGCTCCACCTGCAGTATTAACAGCGGGGTCTTCAAAACATTTAACGATATTAAAATCCTGGAAACGACTTTGCCAATAATACCTTGCTGCCAGGTTCCTGTTCTTATTCATGGCGGAAGTATTTAACCTCGAGTTAGCATTCATAGTTGATAGTTAAAACGTAAATAAGAGGTCGTCCATTTTCTCTTTGCTGGCGTTGGTGCTATCCAGCAGCTCAATGATGTTTTGGTGCGTGCTCTTCATCAGCGCAGCGGCTACTTTTTCAAATGAATGAAATAAGGAAGCAGCATCTTCCCGGGAAAAATAATTGCCGGCATACTCCACCCGAAAAACATAATTTCCTTCACTTCCGCTGGCAATAAAGGAAAGCGGATATTTGGCGGTACCGCTTTCATGCGGGGAATAGGAAAAGATGGCCGGCTGGCTGGCGATTGACGGTTCGTAGTAATTCTGATAAACAAACATTACATCAAACAGCCTGTTGGTAGCATGCTGCTGTGCAGCATACCGGTATTGCTGCAAATCCGATAAATCATAAAGCTGATTACTGAAGGCAAGTACCAGTGTTTTATTGATGGCTTCCAGCTGCTGGCGGAAGGTATGATAACCATTCACCTGGCAGCGCACCGGCAATGTTTTTGAGAACATGCCAACCATATTATCCAGCTCCACCTGCTCCCTGCCGGCGGTTACCAGGCCGGTCACCAGGTCGTCCTGACCGGTGAGCTGGGAAAGGAAAGACACAAAGCAGGTATACAATACTGTAAACTCGCTGTAGCCGGCAAATTTCAACTCCTGTATCACTTCAGCAGGAAAAGCATCCTTTACGGTAAAAAACAGGGAGCCACCGGACATTACTGCCTGATCGAGGTCTTTTTCCACCTTCACCGGCAGCGCCAGGGATGGCGGCTGTCTGGCAAATACATCCTGCCAGTAGCTGCCCTGTTGCTCGTAGATAGCCGTATGGCGGAAGCCTTCTTCCCAAACTGCATAATCTTTGTACTGCAGCTGAAGCGGCGTTAGCACCCTGCCATCCATGAGCAGTAAAAAATCTTTGAACAGCAGGTATTGCGACAAGCCATCACAGGCAATATGGTGCACATCAAACAACAGGAATTGCTTTCCGCTGGGCTTTGTGATCATGGCAGCCCTGCATATCTCGCCGGCAGCCAGATCAAACGGGCGGATAACGCTATCCCTCCAGGTTTCCTCCTCATTTACCCGGATGTGTGCCAGTGAAAAATCCACTTCATTGCGGATCACCTGCCATGGCTTGCCATCGGTGGTTACAAACGAAGTGCGTAATATCTCATGCTTTTCAATCAGTGTTTTAATATGTTGTTCTATTTCTCCGGCATCCACTACACCATTTATCTCATAAAAAACAGGAATATTATATACCGTACTTTCTGGTTCCAGTTCATACTGGATATACATGCGGAGCTGCGCTGCGGATAAGGGATACTTATCTGCAACAGGCGCCTTGCCGATTTTCATCTGTTGCGTCATCACCGCCTTTTCAATATAAGCGGCCTGCTTACCAATCGTAAGCGCCTGGAAAAGATCATTCAGCGGGAAACGCACATTGAACTGCGCGTAAATTCGCGCAATGAGGCGCATCAGGGTAAGGGAGCTGCCGCCCGTTTTATTAAAATCATCATCGGTAGAAATGTCTGTTTTACCCAGCAACTCCTGCCACACTGTTAACAGCGCTGCTTCCATACCGTTTTTTGGTGCAATGATTTGTTTATGCTGCCTGTTCTGATACTGCCTGATCATTTCCTGCTGGTCCGTTTTCCTGTTTGGCAAAACAGGAAAAACGTCGAGAAAAACTATCTCCGTAGGTTTCATATACTCCGGCAACGACAGATCCAGTAGGGATTTGAGCTGCACTTCCAGTTTGGATGCAGCAGCAGACCCATAGGTATTGGTAAGAAAAGCCACCAGTTTTCCATCAACAGGCAGCACCAGTACCTGTTGCACAGATGGGGCGCTCAGCAATACATTTTCAATTTCTTCCGGTTCTATGCGGATCCCATTAATTTTCACCTGACGATCGTCCCGGCCTAATAACTCATAGTTACCATCCGGCAACTGCCTTGCTTTGTCGCCGGTACGGAAAGCCTGTTCTCCGCTCTCCAGCGTTATAAATTTCTCCTCATTTTTCGCAGGGTCATTGAAGTATCCTTTGCTCATGTACCCGGAAACAATGTACAGGTCGCCCGTAACAAAGGGTTTAACAGGTTTACCATCATCATCAGTGATCAAAAATGCAGTATCGGCAATGGGTACGCCTACGGGTATACGCGGACGGTTTACATCTTCCGGTTGAATATAGTAATATGATCTGATTAAGGTTGTTTCCGTACAACCATACAGGTTAACCAGCTGCACCTGATCCTTTTGCAAGGCATACCAGGGCTTCAGTTCAGCAGGCACAATCCGTTCGCCGGAAAGCAGTACATACCTGAGATCAGGATAATAAGCCGGCGTTGCCGCCCCCGCTTTTATGATTTTGAAAACGGATGGCACACAATGTACCAGTGTAATGCGGGCAGCCTTTAACCATGGCGCCATTATTTCCCGGCTGAAGAAACCCGGGTCGGGCGGTGGTATACAGAGTACGCCACCTGCAAACAACGGCACAAAAACATCGCGCAGAAATGCATCGAAGTAAGGGCTGATCAACTGGCTCACTCTACAGGATGCGTTTAGCTGCAACTCCTGTATTTCCCACCGAATAAAATGCGCGAGGCTTTCATTTTTCCCTGTAATACCTTTTGGTATACCGGTAGACCCTGAAGTAAAATAAATGTATAAGGCATCGTCCCGGTGATATTCCGGGTAAACCGGCATTACGTCCTTATATTCTTCCAGCAAGGCTTTGAGCCGTAATTGCGGTATATCTCCGGGCAACGGCATATCATTTTCAGCAGTTAGGATGCAGGCCATCGGCAGGTTGGCCGTCATGGATCTGAGCCGCTGCACAGGCAGGGAAGCATCCAGCGGCACAAAAACAGCACCGGCATTGGCTACGCCTATCATCGCAATAATGATATCAACGGACTCCCGGAGAAAAAGCCCCACATACGAGCCGGGGCCAACACCATTGCTGATCAGTGCTGCACTTACGGCCTGCGCCCGTTGCTGCAGGCTGGCGTAGGTAATGCTGTCGGCGCCGTTTTCAATAGCAGTATGTTCCCCGCCCTTTACCAAACTTTCGTTAAGCAGATGCTGAAATATCATGGATTATTGTTTTTGCAGATGGAGAGATATGGTATTATTCGAAAAAAGTATCGAGCAACATACCAAATGTGATAACGGTAATCAGCAGGTCAGTTTCGTAGGGCGCATTAATCGTAAACCCTTCCTGGCGGTAACGGGCGGCCAGTTCATCAATGGTAGCCGGGTTAAAATACCCTTGTCTTTTAATCCGGTCAAAAGACAGCAGTTCATTGATGTATTCATTATTTTGCTGTAACAGGTACGGGCTGCCCGGTGCAATGAAGTGAAATTTTTCCCGTTCCATAATCTGCTGCGGCAATACAGGCTCACCCATTTTACGCAGGATATATTTTTCTGTAAACCCATTCAACTTTAATTCAGAAGGGATAGCGGCAGAAAACTCCACCAGGTTTTTATCGAGGAAGGGATAGCGTACTTCCACCGAATTGGCCATGGCCATCCTGTCGCCATGATCGGATACCAGATGGTCTACCAGTCTTATTTTATAGTCGATATACGCACGGGTATTCAGTATATCCCGTCCCTTAACCCTATCCTGGTTAATAAGCGGGTAATTGAGGCAATTCACGGTATCAAAAGTGTCATTCACCGCTGCGGAATAAAGCGATCTTTTTATGCCTTCATACTCCAGGTAATTTCTTTCATAAAAGAAATCAGGATTGCCCCACAGGCGGTTTCGCAGCTCCATTTCTGCCGCCGATGCAGGCGTGGTGGTACCACTCAGCATTTTCATTTTATCGAACCGGTATCCTACATAGCCGGCAAAAAACTCATCTGCGCCTTCGCCGGATAATATTACCTTTTGCTGAAGACGGCGCACTGTTTCCGACAGCGCCATAGACGCGGTGTTATATGTCTCCTTAATCGGGCATTCACTATAATACACTGATGTTTTCAGGCGGTCGGTGATTTCATGATAGGGAAACAATTTCTGGTGCAGCGTTACGCCAGATGCTTTGGCAATCAGTTGCTGATATACCGATTCGGAATGGATCGAATCTGTAAAGTCGATAGAAAATCCCAGCCGCCCGGCATCAGGCATCAGCTGTTTTACCTTCATGGCTATGATAGACGAGTCGAGCCCGCCACTCACATACAGCCCCGAAGGCACATCTGCACGCAAGCGCAAACGAACCGATTCGTTAAACAGTTCCCCAAGCTTTGAGGTGTAGTATGCTTCATCGGCATCAGGAATCATGCTTTCTTCCGGGTATATAAGATCCCAGTATTCCACATCTTTTATTTCACCCCGCTCATTAACGAGGAGGTAATGACCATTTTCAAGACTGCGGATATCGCGGAACATAGTGCGGGGGCTGATAAGCCCGGCAAATGTTAATACCTGGTCCAGCCCGGTGAGGTCTGTTGCAGCGCTCACATGAGGATGCTCCAGGATAGCCTTTATTTCCGACGCAAAAATAAAAGTATCCTTTGCGAAAGTATAATAGAACGGTATAATGCCCAGCTGATCCCTGGCGCAAAACAAGCGTTGCTGCCGTTTGTCGTACAGCGCAAACGCAAACTGCCCGTTCAGTTGATTCAGGAAAGCAGGCCCGTGTTCTTCATACAAATGCAGGAGTACTTCCACATCGGTGGCTGTTTTGAAAGTATGCCCTTTCAGGAGCAGGCTTTCTTTCAGCTCTATATAATTAAAGATCTCCCCATTGCATATCAGTACCAGCGAGCCATCTTCATTGGTGAGTGGCTGCATACCATCCTGCAGGCCGATGATACTGAGACGTGTAAATCCCAGTGCCACATTACCGAATTGCAGGGTATCCTGTGCATCCGGGCCCCGGTGTATAAGCCGCTGGTGCATGCTGCCGATAACGCGATGGTCATGGTCCCTGTCGAAAGCGCCATAGTTAACAAATCCGCATATTCCACACATAGGTAGTTTTTTACTGATGAATGACTGTTATAAACGATCAGGCGTTTTGTGTTGTGTAATGGTAAAAGAGTTCTTTTTCTCCGAAAAGACGCTCTGCAACTATATTGCGGCGTGTACATTCATTTACCAGCATATCTGATTGTACAATAGGGTGAGACGTAGCGGTGTATTTCAGGCTGCTGATAAATTCCAGCCAGGGCTCCTGCCCCATGGCATATACGTATGCCTCTTTCGGACGGAAGATATCCACGAGGTGCATGCCTTTCTGAAAGTCGCTTCCTGACAGCCGCCTGGACTGATCAGACTCACGGGATATTTTCCGCGTAAGCAGCGGCCCGTACAACCACGACAGTGGCGCCCCGTCGCATTCCATCCCGAGAAAAACAACATCCACATCGCCCAGGATGGCATGTACATGCTCATATATCCTGGCTTCCATTACCCTGGAATCGGCCACAAAAAGGAACTTAAAATTATTGACGGCTACATGAAAACAAATCTTACACCGGATATCCAGATCGCTGTGTTCACCGGTAAATGGCAGCCCGGTAATGGTTACATTCCGGAACTTTATTTGTTCCATTTCTTCGATTTCATACACATTTTCAAAACCCAGGTATTCAAACATCATTTTCAGGTTAGGGTCTTGTAACGCCCCGCCGGAAGTAGCCGGCACAATAATATTCCTGATCCGGTGACGAAGTGGCAACAGCGTTTCAAACAAAATATGATCCTGGTGATTGTGCGTAATCAATACATAATCGATCACCTCCGGAATATCTACGTCAGAAAAATGCGATACGCTGGATTCATAGCCGTAATAGCTGATTACAGGATCGGTAAGAATACTCACCTCTCCCGTTTCCACGAGGATACAGGCATGTCCGAAATACCGCATCCTGGCTTTATCTCCTTCATATTTGCGGTAGGCAGGGTAAGGTTCGGATGTAAAAAAGCTGTCGAACAAAGGCCGGTCTGCATCGGCAACGCCTAGTACGGCCGCTATTTCCTCCACCGACCCGCCCTCTCTTTTCATGCGGCTAAGCTGATCGATACCCGGATGATCAAAGGCTACGGGCAAATGCAATACGCCTGGTTCGTTGAGCCGGGGCGTACTTAGGCAAAACGGGCGCTCATCGTTGTTCGTAAGCCACAGCGCCAGGCTTTGCGATGATTTATTATAAAAGGGGCTTTCGTAAAGCAACGATTCAAAAAAGCGGAACGACGGGTTATCGTTGAGATCGTAGATCAGTTCCACATATCCTTTGAGTATATCCGGCACTTTTTCATAAAGTGATTCCAACGAATAACCTTTTGCATTTTGCCGTAACATATCGTCCAGTTCGGCCACTGCAGCGGAAAATTTTATGGCGTTTTCCCGGGTTTCGGTTGTTCGCGTTTTAAGTGCAGTAATATCTGCCGTTCTGTCTTCCGCAAAATCCATAAAAGGACCGCCCAGCATCTTAGGGTTTTTCACGGCTGCTTCGTGCATTTTGGGCGACTGAATATAAGAATCCATAATCTTCAGGTGCCTGCCTGTTACATTCATGGCGCTGGTGGCCGGTGAAATCAGGTGTGGCCACGCATACCATCTGTCGAACAGCGGTTCAAATACTACGTTGGGTTTTAAATATTTCTTCTGCATGGATATATGTTTTTTCGGGAGATGAAAGGATTTAAATCCGGATAGCTGCGATGTCTGAAACATTGTTCAATAAAGCATCCAGGATGCTTTGGTAATACTGCAGGAACGCAGCAATTACGCCTTCGTCATACATGGCTTTGCTGTAAATAAATTCGATAACGAAACCGTTTGCCTGTTCCAGTACCTGCAGCTTAAATCCGTATTGGGTGGTACGCGCCCGCTGAAGTGTGCCGGGTTGCAGCATCCGGTTGTTGATGGTAAGCGCGCTGCTACGGTCGTAGTAGTTAACAAAAGAAAAATGCACCGGTGTGAACGCGCTATGCGTAATGCCAAATTGTTGGCGAACATCCGCTACAATTTCGTCGAACTGTACTTCCTGGTTATCGAATGCAGCAAGTACCTGTTCTTTTACGTTTGATAAAAATACCGCGATATCCTCATCCGGGTTTATATCCTGGCGTAACGGAAGAATATTTACAAAGGTGCCTACCACGTTATGCAGTGCGTGATCTGTTCTGCCGATGGCATCTGTGGCAATGATGATGGTATCACTGCCAGAAATTTTATGCAGCAGGATGTAATAGGCTGCCAGTAACGTCATAAAGTCTGACAGTCCATAACGGGCGCCAAATGCTTTCACCTGGTGATATACATCATCTTCCAGCAGCAGCGGTAATACACCGGCAACAGTAATATCGGCATCTTCCGCAACCGCATTTACCGGGAGTTCGGGCGGCGTAAAGTATTTCCCCATTGTTTGTTTCCAGAAAGCCCGTTGTTGCCGGAGGGATACCTGTTCGCTCCGTTGCCAGCCGGCGTAATCAACATACCTTACAGGCGATGGTGCAGGTGTTTCCCCCGAAGCTATCCGGTTAAAATCATTGATGAGCACATTAAATGAAATGCCGTCGCAGATAATGTGGTGAAGATCTATCAGCAGGTATGCGCCACCCGATTGGAGCTGTAGCCAGCCAAATCTTACCGGAGGGGCTATGGTAATGTTGAAGGAGCGGACAAACTGTGAAAATACGATGGCGGCTTCTTCTTCATCGGCAGCAGTTAATTTTTCTATAGTGATGGAGGTATCTTCCAGGATTTCCTGCATAACGCCGGCAGGCGTAAGCGTGAAAACGGTGCGCAGGGCCGGATGATGCGCTGCCAGCGCCCGGAGCACGCTTTCGAGGTTAGCCATATCGGTGGTATCAGCGCGGTAAGCGCCGGAAATATTATACAGCAGGCTGTGGGCATGACGGGTATAATCAAAGAATATACGTTCCTGTGCATACGATACGGGGTATTGAAGCTGGAAAGGCAGCCGTGGTATGTCTGTTTCCCTTGTTACCGGCTGTGCATCCATCGCGGCAGCCATAGCAGATAAGGTAGGAGTTGTGAAAACCGTGCGGATATCTGTCTTCTTTCCAAATACTTCATTTATTTTATTCACCAGGTAAAATGCTTTGATTGAATTACCTCCCAGCTGGAAAAAGCTATCGCGCGGGGCGGGCAACCTGTCGCCCAGTTTCAATATAGCCGACCATATCGCTGCCAGCTTCTCTTCTGTACTGTTCAAAAAGGCCGTTTCCTGCGCAGCTGAAATATAGCGCACCGGTTCCGGCAGGGCTTTCCGGTCGGTTTTTCCATTGGGGGTAAGTGGCAGGTGACTGATCTGGTTAAATATTTCCGGAATCATGTAATCCGGCAGTAAGGTGGCGAGGTGTTGGCGAATGACATCGTTGGCCACAGGCGCCGTAGCTACAAAGTAGGCCACCAGGCATTGTTCGTTCATTACTTCCGCCACTACCACTACTGCTTCTTTTATCAGGGGGAATGATAACAATTGTGTTTCTATTTCGCCGGGTTCAATACGGTAACCGCGCAGTTTCACCTGGTGGTCGGAACGGCCATTCAGGGCAATGTTGCCGGAAGGCGTCCAGTAGCCGGTATCGCCGGTTTTATACATTGTTTCATATCCGGGTGCGGCAAATGGATTTGGAACAAATTTTTCGGCAGTAAGTGCCGGCAGGTGGTAATAGCCTTGTGCAACACCCGCCCCGGAGATATACAAATCTCCCGCTGCTCCCGGTGGCAGCAGGCTTTGATTTTCGTCCAGTATATAAAAGCGGGTGTTGGCTATGGGTTTACCTATAGTGATTACGTCGTGCTGCATTAATGCCACAGCAGACGAGAAGATGGTGGTTTCTGTAGGGCCGTAAAGATTCCAGACGGGGCGGCCATTGCTGAGTGCGGCCAGGCGGGCATGCAGCAACACGCTCAGCGGTTCACCTGCCGTAAGCAGGAGTGTGCCGGCAGGGTTGCGCCAGCCGGTATCCAACAACATCTGCCAGCGTGAAGGGGTGGTGAGCAGGTGCGTAGGGCCGGTGGCTGCCATCCTTTCAGCAAGCAGCCGCGGATCGGCTGCTACAGCGGCAGATGCAATATCTACCTGCCCGCCTGCAAATAGTGGCATAAAATATTCAAAAACGGAAATATCAAAACAATAGGTTGTTACGCTTAATACCTTTACCGTTTGGTTTGTATGCAGCAATGCGATGGTGGCAGCAATAAGGTTATGCAGCGCCCTATGCGTTATCATTACGCCTTTCGGGTGGCCGGTGGTGCCGGAGGTATACAGCACATAAGCCAGCATATCTGCAGTTGGTACTTCAGGCAACGGAGCGTGGCTTTCTTCCTGAATAGCCGCCCATGCAGATTCCAGGATTATTACATGGCAACTTTCCGGCGGATGTAGGTTTACCGGTTTATCTGTAATGAGTACACGGGGTTGTAAATCATCCAGTATCCGTTGCGATCTTTCCGCCGGATGATCCGGATCAATGGGTGCATAGGCACATCCTGCTTTCAGGATGCCCAGTAACACGATCAGCATACTACGGGAACGTTCCAGGCATACTGGTACGATGGTACCGGCGCCGGCATAACGGCGCAGATAATGGGCCAGCTGATTGCTGTGTGCATCGAGCATGGCGTAACTGACAGATTCGGATGTATAAGTTATAGCGGTGGCTTCCGGTGTTGCAAGTACCTGCGCTGCTATCAGCGATAAAATAGTATGGCCTGAAAATACAGCCGCTGTATCATTAAAGTGATGAAGCAGGGTTTGTTTGGTTGCCGGCGCCAGCAAGGTAGCTGCATTGGCAGGTAAGCCGGGTAACCAGGCAATATGTTCTAATGCCCGCAGGTAATGCGCGGCCACATTAGCGGCCGTGGTGGCTGATATAAAACCGGTATCGTACACCAGGGAAAACTGCAATTTGCCACCGGTACGGTTTACATGCATACTACACTTCGCATTAATCCGGATCTGCCCTTGCAGTTCCGCATCGCCAGGCATGCCTGCATCCGTTAATTTATCATACACATGGAAATCAATGTAATTAAAAAGCAGATCCGTAATGGGGTTACCATCCTGCCCGGATGCGCCCACGGCTTCTACTATACGCATAAAGGAAACCCCTTCGTATGGACGCTGTTCATTGAGTTGTGTGTGCACCAGGCGGCAGTACTGTTCCCAGTTCTGATCCGGTGGGATCACCGATCTTACCGGCACCGTATTCAGAAAGCAGCCCAGCATTTTATCGCCGTCTTCCACCGGCGGGCGGTTGTTGACCACCAAACCAACGGTAAGATCGCTTTCAAAACTAAACAGCTTCAATGTTACCAGGTAAGCCGCCAGGAAAAGATCTCTCAATCCCATCTGCCACCCGGATGCCTGTGTTTCCAACGCGCTTAACAGTTCGCCCGTCAGCTGTTGTTCCTCTATATTAACCGTGCTGGTAAGTTCTTTGGGCCCGCCAAAGCGATAACGTTTATATCCCTTCAACTGCCGCACCCAATAGGCAACAAGGGCTTCATTTGCGGCATCTGCCATCCGGGCAGTAACAAATATTTTATAATTATTTTTTAGAGATGGAAGATGATAATCTTCTCCTTTATAGAGCCTTTCGAGCACCTGGTGAAGCGCCGTATTCAGCGAAGCATCGCTCCATCCGTCTATAATCGCATGGTGACAACTAAAACAGATACAATAACGTGCCACCCCCCGTTTAAAAACAGCGAACCGGAAAAGCCCCGGTGTGGCATGCGGGAACGGCAGCAGTTTATCTTCCGTTAAATAGCGGTGGATATAGGCCTGTTGTGCAGCCTCGTTTTTATCGCAGAGATCATAATGCGCAATAACCGGATCAGCCGTTTTATACACCACCTGCAGCAGCCCCTCTTCATCCTGTACAAATGCGGTACGTAAGATTTCATGCCTTGTTACCAGCATTGCGACTGCCTTATCAAAAAATGAGATCCTGGCTTCTTCATAGTGTACCGTGTGTACGGTTTGGTTATGATAAGCACCCGGCGATTGCCAGGCATGGAATATCATTCCTTTCTGGATATCTGCCGCCGGATAAACGTCGCTCACCAGGGAGGCCAGCTCCGGGTGGCGAAGCAGGAAGGCCGCTGCAATGGTTTCCAGCTGTGCTGCTACTTCCTTGTTATGATGGATGGTATGCGTACCCGCCAATACCGACCGGGTGTAGGCAGCCAATGTTTTGTGTTTAAAAATAGCTGCTACCTGTGTTACAAGATCAAATTCGGCCGCCACTTTATTCGACAGCTGTATCGCTTTAATAGAATCGCCGCCGAGGCTGAAAAAGTTGCTTTCCGGAGTTACCTGCCGGCGTTTTAATACGGATGACCACACTTTAATCATGCGCATCTCTGCATGATCTGCCACTACTATATCAGCAGTTGAAACATCGTTGTTATTACCCGTGGCAATATCTCCGTTATTATCTGCATGAATAGGCGGTAAAGCCTTACGGTTTACTTTACCGGAAGTATTTAAAGGAAAGCGATCCATTTGCTGGTAGGCGGCTGGCACCATATAAGAAGGCAACAAACGGCCCATATGTTCCCGTAATAAAACCGGTGGCAACGCTTTTTCCGACAGGTAATAAGCAGCCAGGAAATCGTGCGGCGCCTGACCGCAATACACCACCGTGGCAGCGTGTATACCGGGATATTCCAGCAAGGCCGCTTCCACATCTCCCAGTTCTATCCTGTAGCCACGTAACTTTACCTGGTTGTCGGTTCGCCCGCTCAGTAATATAGCGCCGTTGGGCAACCAGCGGCCGGCATCACCGGTTTTATACATGCGCTCGTGTCCCGGAACAGCATAAGGATTGTTCAAAAACTTTTCGGCGGTAAGCGCAGGCTGGTTATAATACCCGTGCGCAACGCCATCTCCGGAAATATATACCTCTCCGGATGCACCTACCGGCATCAGGTGCAGATTTTCATCCAGGATATAAAAACGGGTGTTGGCAACGGGCCTGCCGATGGTTACTTCCTGGTGCGCCTGCAAAGCTACTGCCGATGAAAAGATGGTAGTTTCCGTAGGTCCGTAGAGGTTCCACACCGGCTTTCCGTTGCTGATGGCAGCCAGTTGCGCATGCAGCTGCGCCGTGAGCGGTTCGCCCGCAGTGAGAATCAGCGTGCCTCCCGGATTATCCCATCCTGTTGCCAGCAACAATTGCCAGCGCGACGGCGTAGTGAGCAAATGCGTAGAACCGGTAGCCGTAAGCCTTTCGGCCAGCAGCCGCGGATCGGCTGCTACAGCGGCAGAGGCGATATCTACCTGTGCACCCGCACATAGTGGCATAAAATATTCAAATGCAGAAATATCGAAGCAGTAAGTAGTTACGCTCAGCATCCTTATCTCCCGGGATGCATCCAACAGCGAAATAGTGGATGCAATGAGATTATGAAGTCCACGGTGGGTAACTACTACCCCTTTGGGCGAGCCGGTAGTACCGGAAGTATACAGTACATATGCAGGCATTTCCGCATTCAGTTCCACCATTAAAGGTTCAGTACTTTCTATCCCGATAGCCGGCCACACTTCGGTAAGTGTAATCAAACGGCAATCATCGGCTGTGTGCAATGCAGAAGGCTTATCGGTGATGAATACACGTGCCTGCAGTTCATCCAGGATACGCTGCGATCTTTCTGCCGGATAGCCCGGATCAATTGGCGCATAAGCGCATCCAGCCTTCAGGATGCCCAATAACACTACCAGCATTTCCGCGGAACGCTCCAGGCATACCGGTACAATGACGCCAGGCTTTACATAACGGCCCAGGTAATGCGCAAACTGGTTGCTGCGCGCATCCAGTGCTGCATAACTGAGCACCTGGGATTCATACTTAACGGCAGCAGCGCCAGGCACTGCACGCACCTGCTCCGCAAATAACGCCAGTATGGTGGTTGTTTTATAAGATATACCCGTGTTATTAAAATCATGCAGCAACAGCTGGCTGGTGGCGGCCGGCAATAATGAAGTAGTATCGGTTGCCGTACCAGCCATGGCCTGCAACATCTGTAGCAGGTAGGCGCCGAAATCGGCTGCCAGCTGCGTATCAATGAAGGTATCGTTGTAGCTCAGCGTTACCTGATCTGCTTTCGCATGTAAATAAAACAGCGCCCCGTTTGGCGTGTTATCTTCATCATCAAACCAAAGGTCCGTTATGGATGGTGCAGCTGTAGCCTCCCACCATGCCGCATTTTCCAATGCGGTACGCCGGGCAGCCTGCACCTGCTTTACCCATGTATTCCAACCGGTAAAAGGCGGCAAGGCCATGCGAACCGGCAGATATTTTTCAGCAGCGAGCGCAATCGTAATATCGTTGTCATAACTAAACAGTTTTACTGCGGCAAAACAGGCAGCCAGAAACAGGTCGTGCGGCATCACCTGCCATTCCGCTGCTTTGAGCGCTAAACCCGCCTGTAAGGATGCAGGCAAAGGCCATTGCTGTACACAGCTGTTACCCGGACCAGTAGCCGTAATAAACCGGAATTTCTTATTGCCTTCGCGCAATTGCTGCCAATGCGTAATACCAGCTGTAATAACGGCCAGTCCGGATACCTCCGTAATGGCTTCACCGGCCATTGCCTCCAGCAATTCCATCAGCTGCGCTGCCACCAGGTTTACCGTAGCTGTGGGCAACAATTCATCGTTATACGCAAAACTGAGATCCAGCTGATCACGCGAAACTTTTACGGAAACCGTAAGAGAATAATTTGTTTGTTCCGCCGTAGCCATATTGCTCACCAACAGGGATTGCTGCAGCTCCTGCATAGCGCCTGCCGGGTAGTTTTCAAATACCAGCAATGTATCAAACATCACAGGCCCTATGCGGGTAAGGGTTTGCAGCGTGGCAAGGGAAACATGACCCGCTTCCCGGCAGCGTACATGATGTTCCTGCAATTGCCGCAACCAGTCGGCCACCGGTATTTTTTCATTAACTGCTGCATACACAGGGATTGTATTTACATAGAGCCCTACCCTGCTTTCCGCGTTTGCCACACGCACAGAACGCCCTGATACCGTAGTGCCGAACACCACATTCTTTTGCCCGTTGTAACGCGATAATAAATATGCCCAGGCGCCCTGCATCAGGGTATTAACGGTGAGATGGTGTTTGCGGGCATATACCTGCAAAACTGCCCCACGCTCAGGCGTAATATGAAAATGCGCAGTGGTATTACCGAATACGGTATTACTTGCTGCCGATGAAGTAATGAAGGGCAGCAATGTTGGCTGCTGCAAACCACACAGCCATTCCGACCACTGCATCATTACCTGCACATCCGGCATGTGCTGCAGGCTGGTAATCAGTTCGCGGTATTCATCCTGTGGGGTAACAACAGAACCGGTGGTTGCATGATACAATGCCAGCAACTCCTGCAGTAATACCATCAACGACCATCCATCTAAAATAAGATGATGATTTGTCCACACCATTTTCACGCCTCCGCCCGGCATATACATGAGCGTAATGCGGAATAACGGCGGCTCATCCAGGTTAAAAGGCATTTGCCTGTCATTCGTTAGAAATACGTCCAATGCCGCTGCCATCAAGGATTCCTGCATGTAGCGATAGTCGAGTACGGTAACCGGCAGGGATACATTTTCCATTACATATTGAACGGGGCGGTCGAAGGTATCTGTTACAAAACCTGTTCTGAGCACCGTATGTTTTTGTATGATAACTGCCCAGGCAGTCTGCAATTTTTCAATGTCAATGCCATTTGTAAAATCACAACTAAACTGAACAATATAAGCGCCGGGTGTATGCTGGTAAATACTGTGAAATATAATCCCTTCCTGTAAAGGGCTAAGCGGGTAAATATCCTGCAGTCCCGGACGCTGCGCAATAAACTGTTGCAATGGCTGCCAGCCTGCAATATGGCTTAAACCATAGTCTGCCGGCGTTTTTATACGCGCCTGTTTTACCGCACAGCTACGGATAATTTCCTTTAACCTTTCCTGGAAAACATCGGCTATATGTTCGATGGTTGCTTTTGTATAAGCCGCGGTACTGTAGCGGATATCCGTATGCAGCTGCCGGTTGCTGATATAACAGCTGAATTCCAGTTTGCTGTCCAGGATATTGCCGGCGGCTATATTCGCCGGCTGAAAACTGCTGTTATAGGCGATTCCACCAGAGGCGGCAAAAAGATTATCGAGGTTACCGAGATAGTTAAAGATAATATCGCAGATATCAGCATCCAGCGTTCTGCGCAGGTGTTCAGGCCCCAGGTACCGCAGCATGCCATACCCCAGCCCTTTATGCGGAGTGGCCCGCAACTGCTCCTTAATGGCAGCTACCTGCGTAAGAAGTGTTTCGCCCGGTGGCAGTGAAAGCAATACCGGGTAAAGACTGGTAAACCAACCGGCTGTTCTGCTCAGGTCTGCATTATCTGGCTGCAACCCGCGGCCATGGCCTTCCAGAGCGACGGTGCAATTGGGGCTGCCTGTCCAGTTACAGATGGCGTAAGTGCCAGCGCTCAACAGCAGGTCCTGTACATCTGTTCCTAATACCCGGTTAGCTTCTTTTTGCAGTAACGAGGTGGTGGATACATCCAGCGTACGCGTGGCATAGGTTACGGTTTCAAAAGTGGCCTTTTCCCCGCCGCTTATTTCTAGCGGTAACGGCACATACTGTTCTGAAATATTTTTCCAGTAGGCATGCTCCTGCAGGAACACGGGGCTGTTGGCCCATTTCTTCAGGAGCTCACTCCATTGCCGGAAAGAGGTGCCTTTATCCGGTAAACGCAGCGTACTGCGGGTAGCCGGCTGCGTGATAAAATTGCGCAACTCATCGATGAGCATCCGCCACGAAACACCATCGATGGCCAGGTGATGGATAACAATAAATAAATAATTCTCCGCCGTATCTGCCGGCGTTTTCACAAACAGGCACCGGGCCAGCTTTCCCTCGCTGAGCGAAAGTGCTGCTTGTTGCTGTGCGAAGAGCGTCATACAATATTCGTGAAGGTTGCCAGATACCGGCGCCACCACTGTTTCAAAAACAGGCGCCTGGTTTCCGTACAACTGCCGTATTGTTCCCTCTTCTTCCTTATAACAGAAACGTAGTGCGTCGTGCTGCTCCAGCAACTGCGCCCAGGCAACTTTTAACCTGTCTTCCCGGATGGTTTTCTGTACATTCAGTGTCAACGACTGATTATAGAAATCAGGTTGTGCCAGCTGTTTATTAAAAAACTGTATTTGTATGGGCAGCAGCGCTGCAGGGCCGGTCAGCCGTCCCTGCTCATTCAGCAGCTCATGCTGTTGCCGCATATGATGCTCCTGCTTACTGATTGTCTGGTATTCAAAAATGTCTCTTACAACCAGGTGCAATCCTGCGTCTTTTGCGCGGCTTACCAGTTGAATAGCGATAATAGAATCGCCGCCCAGTTCAAAGAAATTGTCATGAATACCTACCGGAGATACCTGTAACAATGCCTCCCATATGGCTGCGAGTTTTAGCTGAATCTCCGTGAAAGGCGCAATAAAAGCATGCGCTACACCCGCCTGCTGATCCGGCTCCGGCAAAGCAGAACGGTTTATTTTTCCGCTTGCTGACAATGGAAAACTATCGAGTTCAATGATACGCGATGGCTGCATATATTCCGGCAGCAATAACTTCAGCGCCTGTTGCAAATCGTGGCTGCTGAACCCTGGATGGGTGGTTACATAAGCCACCAGCCATTTGCTGCCGGAAGATTGTTCTTTTACCAGCACCTGCGCCTGCCGTACCAGTGGCTGCATTTCCATCACCTTTTCTATTTCCGCTGTTTCTATCCGGTACCCACGGATCTTCACCTGCTGATCACCACGGCCCAGGTACGCAATGTTGCCATCGGGGAGCCACATGGCTTTATCGCCTGTATGGTACACCTGGTAAAGATCATTTCCATTTACCGGGTTAATGGTAAAAGCGGCGGCTGTTTGCGCCGGGCGATCCAGGTAACCTTCCGCTACCTGGATACCGCCAATCAGCAATTCCCCGCTGATACCGGGTGGTTGCAGGCTTCCGCCTTCGTTTACAATATAGAGTTGCACATTACTAACCGGCCGCCCGATGGGAATGCCGGATGCATATTTGTAAGGATCCTCTACTTTCATGGCCGTTACCTCTATGGCAGCTTCCGTTGGACCGTAAAAATTATAGAGCGGCACTGCTGGCAGTACTTCCCTGCAGGCGGCAGCTACTGCCGGCGTTAATTCCTCACCGCTGCAAATCACCGCCTGCAGGCTGTTGCATAATAACGCAGTGGCTTCCTGCAAAAAAACCGATAACATCGATGGTACAAAATGTACCAGTGTTACACCATGATGCGCTATTAATTCCTGCAGGTACAACGGGTCCTGTTGCCCGCCCGGGCGTGGCAATACCAGCCTGGCGCCGGTCATCAGCGGCATAAAGAGTTCCCATATAGATACATCAAAACAGAAGGTGGTCTTCTGTAAATAAACTGCCTGCTCATCCAGCTGCAGGTAAGCCTGCATCCACAACAGGCGGTTATAGATGCCACGATGCAGGTTCATCACGCCTTTGGGCTGGCCGGTGGTACCAGATGTATAAATGATATAAGCCGGTTGCGCTGCATTATACCGCCTCGCGGGAGCGGCTGTAGGATATGCTGCATAAGGCTGTTCGTCCAAAGAAAATACAGTGATATCACCAGGCAGCGCGCCGGCGTATTTCTGCTGCGTAAGTACTACGCGCGCATTTGTATCATTAATAATAAAATGGATGCGGGCCTGCGGATACTGCGGATCTACAGGCACATAGGCCCCACCTGCTTTCAGGATTCCCAATAGCCCGGTCATCATCTCAAAGGAACGATCAAGGCAGATCACAACAGGGGTTCCGGCTCCAATGCCATGCGCCATTAACAGATGCGCCAGCTGGTTGGAGGCTGAATCCAGTTCGCGGTAACTGCATACCGCATCTTCAAACACCAGTGCCGGTGCATCCGGACAACTGGCCACTTGTGCGTTAAAATCATCCACCAGGGTACGATCAGGCGGTGTGGCAACGGCCGTATCGTTGTAGCTCTGCAGCAATATATGTTCGTCCTCCGTTAGCATGTTCAAACGGCTTATTGTTATTTCCGGAGATGATAATGCGGCAGATAACAATGCTTCAAAATGCGCTGCCATCCGCTGTATAGTAGCCTGTACAAACAGGTTGGCGCTATATTCGAAAAGCAGCGTGATGCCGGCCGGATGATCCACAGCGGTAAGCGTAAGATCAAATTTAGCAATCTCATACGCAACAGCATAAGGCGCCAATGTAGCCGCCCCCAGGCGCAGGTCCTGCATCTGAGCGGGCTGATAAGCAAACATCACCTGGAACAACGGATGCAGGTTGGCGGTCCGTTCCCTTTTCAACTGCTTTACCACTTTTGAAAAAGGCACTTCCTGGTGCTCAAAAGCTGTTAATGTGGTTTGCTTCAACTCCTTTAGCAGCGCAGAAAAAGACATAAACGGATCCAACTGGCTACGTATCACCACCGTGTTTACAAAATAACCAATCAGCGCCAGCGTTTCAGGATGCTGCCGGTTAGCTACCGGTGTACCGATAGCAATATCCCGCTGCCCGGCATAGCGATGCAGCAATACATTGAATACCGTTATCAGCAACATGTAGGGTGTAACATTTTGTTGCGCGGCATACAACTTCACGGCGGCCGACAGAGCTGCCGGCAGTTCCCAATGCAGTGTACCACCCTGGGAACCGGGCGTCAGGGGCCTTTTAAAATCAGCAGGCAGGTAAATATCTTCGCTCCCTTTCAGCTGTTGCTCCCAATAGGCAAGCTGCTTGTCAAATAAATGATTTTGTGCCGCGTCATGTTCCCAGCGCGCATAGTCTGCATACTGTACCGGCAGCGGTATCAGCTGCGGCGTTTGCTGCGCCTGCAATGCGGAATACAAGGCAGTCAGCTCCTGCATCAACAGCGGAACAGACCAGCCGTCGGCCGCAATGTGATGGATCACTACTACCAGCACATGCTCCTGTTCCTTTTGCCGGCAGAGCAGCGCCCGCAGCATATAATCATCACACAGTGAAAAAGGCTGATGGATAAAATTCCTGATTACATCGCTATTTCCCTCGTACTGTTTAACCAGTTTCCATGCATCTGCAGTAACAGGCTCCTGATATGGAATACCTTTCTCTGCTTTAAAAACAGTACGCAGCGATTCATGGCGGCGGATAATTTCCATGAGCGCCGTTTCCAGCAGTTGCGGATCTATGTCTCCCTTTATGGTATATGCCAAAGGCAGATGGTAATGCAACGATCCTTCCAGGTTATTGATAAACCACAGGTTTTCCTGTGCAAAGGAAAGCGGGGCGGGATAAGCGGATACGGCTGATGATTTAATAGATGGCGGGGCGCCGGCATCGCCATTACCCGCCAGGGCATGCCGCAAAAACGATCTTATTTCTTCCTTACGGACAATAATCATTTCCATCAACGCCTGGTTTTCGAGCCCACTGCCATTGTTGGAGAGCAATAGTTTTTGCCCGTCCAGCGAAATGGAAATACCTTTCCTGGACGCGTTACTCAACAACGTTACAACGTCTTCTGTATTAAAATCTACCGGTGATGCGGAATTATTGTTCATGCGTTTGGGTTATAGCTCCATTACGTTGATATCGCGTATATTTTCATGGCTGCTGCCAATTACTTCGAGGTAGCGGGCCATATTATCAATGGTACCCAGTTTAAAAAAAGTTTGCAGCGGTATCCTCACAGCAAACTGCTGGTGTACATTGTAGAGCAATTGTGTGGCTAACAAGGAATGTCCTCCCAGTTCAAAGAAATTATCCCGGATACCTATCGGAGAAACCGGCAATAATGACGCCCAGATAGCCGCCAGTTTTATTTCCACTTCCGTGGCAGGGGCCACGGTAACACGTGCGGCATCTACCGGCTGGTCTGGTTCCGGTAAGGCATTACGGTTTATTTTTCCGTTTGCAGACAATGGAAAATTATCTATCACGATAATACGAGATGGCTGCATGTATTCGGGCAGCAATAATTTAAGCGCCTGCTGTAAAGCCGTTTTTTCAAAGCCGCCGGTTGTTGTTATGTAAGCTGCCAGCCACTTATTGCCGGTAGCCTGCTCTTTTACCACCACCTGGGCCTGTAGCACATGCGGCTGTGCTTCTATCACCTTCTCCAGTTCAGCGGTTTCTATGCGGTAACCGCGGATCTTCACCTGGTGATCGCCGCGGCCCAGGTAGGCGATATTGCCATCGGGCAGCCACATGGCCTGGTCGCCGGTCCGGTACACCCGGAAGGGATCATCGGCATGAACCGGGTTACTGATAAATGCTTTTGCCGTTTGACCGGGGCGGTTCAGATAACCCTTTGCCACCTGGATGCCGCCTATCAGCAATTCGCCGCTGATACCCGGCGGTTGCAGGCTTCCTGCCTCATTTACAATATAGAGCTGTACATTATTAACAGGCCGGCCAATAGGCACGCCGGTATTGTATTGGTGCGGGTGTTCCACTTTGATGGCGGTTACGTCAATCGCAGCTTCCGTTGGCCCGTATAAGTTATACAACGAAATATCCGGTAATAACGCCAGGCAGGATGCCGCCAACGCCGGTTTTAATTCTTCCCCGCTGCAAACCACCATCCGTAAGTCTTTGCACAACACCGGGTCTGCTTCCTGCAAAAACACCGATAACATGGATGGAACAAAATGTACCAGCGTAACGCCATAACGGGCCATCAGCTGTTGCAGGTATAACGGGTCTTTCTGTCCATCCGCAAGGGGCAATACCAACGTGGCGCCAATCATCAGCGGCAGGAATAATTCCCAAACCGATACATCAAAACAAAAAGTGGTTTTCTGCAGGAAAACAGCTTGTTCATTAAGTTGCAGGTAGCCGCGCATCCAAAGCAAATGGCTGTAAACGCCGTTATGCAGGTTTACAACGCCTTTGGGCTGGCCGGTAGTACCGGAGGTATAAATAATATAAGCCGCCTGCGTAGCACTGTACAGCCTTCCCGGAGATATTGCGCTGTACGTCGCATAAGGCTGTTCATCCAAAGAAAAAACGGTTACATCCGTAGTTATAGCCGCTGCATATTTCAACTGGGTGAGTACCACACCTGCCCCGGTATCATTAATAATAAAATGAATCCTGGCCTGCGGATACGCCGGATCTATGGGAACATATGCCCCTCCTGCTTTCAGAATTCCTAATAATCCTATCATCATTTCAAATGAACGATCCAGGCAAATGACCACCGGTGTGCCGGCGCCAACTCCCTGCGCAAGCAGTAAATGGGCCAGCTGATTGGATGCCTTATCCAATTCCTCATAACTTAGTACGGCCTCCTCAAAAATCAATGCCACCGCTTTGGGATCACGGGCAACCTGGTTGTTGAAATCATCCAGCAGCGTGCTTTCTGCAGGTATCGCCACATTTGTATGATTATAGCTTTGCAGTAATAAATGTTCTACCGCCGTCAGCATATTTAACCTGCTCACTGCTATATCTGGCGATGATAAGGCAGCAGCCATCAACATTTCGTAATGCGTTCCCAATTGCCGGATGGTAGCTGGCAGAAACAGGTCGGTGTTATAATTGATCACAACGGTAAGTCCTCTTTCTGCCGGCGTTACTTCCAGTGTGAGATCGAACTTGGCTTTTGTTTGCGCAAACTCCACCGGCACTGCATTGGCATCACCCAATTGCAGGTTATAATACGCCTGTTTATCCTGTAATATAAACATGTACTGAAATAACGGCGAGCGGCCCGGATCTCTCGCGCCGCCCACGCGGTCTATCACCTTTTCTAAAGGAACAAACGCATATTTATAGGCAGTAATGAGCAATGCTTTTACCTGTTGAAGTAATACACGGAATGATTGATCCGGCTGGATTTGTGTGCGAACCGCGAGCGTATTGCTGAAATACCCGATCAGCCCTTCTATGGCGGCCTGTTCACGATTGGCCACAGGTATGCCTGTACATACATCAGTTTGCCCGCTATAGCGATAGAGCAATACCTGGAACAGGGTAAACAACCAGGTAAACAAGGTCAGATCTTCTTCGGCGGCCTGTTCCTGAATACGTTGCAAAGTGGTGTGATCAATAAAAAATGAATGATCAGCGCCGTTGTAAGAAGATTGTAAAGGACGCGGCATGTCGGCCGGCAGTTCTAAAGCAGCTACCTCCCGCAGCTGTGTTTCCCAGTACTGAATACCGGCTTCCATCAGCTGTCCTGAAAAAACGGTATGCTGCCAGCTGCTATAGTCTGTATACTGTAGCGCCAGTGGCGGCAGTGAATCGATGGCGCCGTTATATATCGCCATCAGCTCATTCATAAATAATGTATTGGACCAGCCATCAAAAGCAATGTGATGAACCGTTATCACTATATATTCCAACTGCCCGTTCCGCAGTAGGTACCACACCCGTAACGGATGGTCTGCCGCCAGGTTAAATGGCTGTGCCGCATTGGCATGTATGAAAGCCCGGATCACCTCCTCCGCATCATCCGTCATATTTTTTTCGCCGGTCAGCTGCCAGCTGTTTTCCGGCAGCACCAGTTGGTAAGGCTCGCCTGCCCTGGTTGGAAAAACTGTACGTAAAGGCTGATGCCGGTTTGTTAACAGGCGGAATGCATCCGTGAGTTGGGATGTGCCCACCTCGCCATCCACCTGGAGCGCCAGCGTAATATGATATTGTGCAGCGCCTTCAAACTGGTCAAGAAACCAAAGGCGTTGTTGCCCGAACGATAAGGGGATCCGCTCCGGGAGCAAAGTGGCAGGGTGTAACGGCGGCAATTGCGCTGCACCCATACGATCCACATACCGGCCCAGTTCGCGCAATACCGTATGATCAAACAAGGCATTAATGGATACTTCCGCATACAATTGCTGCCGGATACGATTGGCCACCCTGGTGGCCGACAGTGATTCGCCGCCCAGCGCAAAAAAATCGTCGAGTACACCAATATTGCCCACCTGTAATATTTCTTCCCAGATGCTGGCTAAAACACATTCTGTTTCAGTTTCCGGCGCTACATATCCTACCGCAGCTTTGTTAAGCGCATGCGTGCCATCCGGAGAAGGCAATGCGGCATAATTTAACTTGCCATTTGTGGTAAGCGGAAAATGCTCAACAGCAATCCATATGCCCGGCACCATATAATCCGGTAATCTATCCTGCAGGTATTGCCTGAGTACATCATTTAACCCGGAATGCCCCCTGGCAATTACCGGCTGGTAATAAGCTGCCATGCCTTTTCCGGGAAATGCTTTATTTACCAGCGTTACCACTGCCTGTTGTACATCCGGATGGCTTTTCAGCAGGCTTTCTATTTCGCCGGGTTCTATACGATACCCATTAATTTTTAGCTGATCATCTTCCCTGCCCACATATTCCAGCGTTCCATCCGGCAGCCAGCGCGCCAGATCTCCTGTTTTATACATGCGCGCACCGGACCCGGCAAAAGGATCAGCTATAAACCGCTTTGCGGTGAGCGCTTCCTTATTCAGGTAACCTGCAGCCAGGCAATCACCTCCAATGTATAGCTCTCCCTCCGTACCCGGCAATGCAGGACGCAGCAGCCGGTCGAGCAGGTAAATGCTGGTATTAGCCGCCGGCCTGCCAATAGGCACAGAAAGCGTAGTGGATTGCGGATCAAATAACTGGATCATACATCCCACCGTAGCTTCAGTAGGACCATACTCATTGAAAATTTCTATGCGTTCCGCGTAAAGCCGGCAAAAGTCTTTTGCCAGCGCTGTGTCCAGCTGTTCGCCACCGAGTACCAGGATCCTTTTTCCTTCCAGCCCTTGCGGCCATGGGAATGCGGCTTCCAGGAGTATTTTCAGGTGAGACGGGGTAAGCTTCAGCACCTGTACCTGCTCATGCGTAAACACCCGCTGCAGCAGCATGGCCGGGTCCCGTTCATTGAATATAAATAAACACCCGCCGGTGCAGAGTGGCGTAAATATAGCCGTTACCGTTAAATCAAAAGCCGGTGAGGTAAACAGCGCAAAATTGCGAATGGCATCATTGGTATAAGACCGGGCAGCCCAACTTACATAATTATGCAACGATGCATGCTTAATCATCACCCCCTTAGGATAACCCGTAGATCCGGAGGTATAAATAACGTACGCCAGTTCCTGTGGTGTAACAGCCACCGGAGGCGCGTCATCCGGATAGGGATCTGCGCTAAATTCCACGTCGAGCGTTAGTACCGGCGCACCCGTATCCGGCCATTCCATGTACTGCCACATTTCCATCAGCAGCACCTTTATATTGGCATCGTTGATGATGTATTTTTTTCTTTCTTCAGGATAATTGGGATCTATAGGTACATAGGCAGCGCCGGTTTTCAGTACCGCCAGTATGGAAATAACCAACCATTCACTTCTTTCCAGCAAAATACCGGCGAAATCACCCGGTTTCAGGCCATACTTCGCTATCAGGCAGTTGGCCAGTTCATTGGAACGCTGATCGAGTTCTTTATAGCTCAGCGCCATGGCTCCGCAGGATACCGCCACCGTGTCCGGTTGTTGCTGCACTTGCCTGTTAAACAACTCCAGCACCGTTTCCGCGCTAAAGGTAACAGCGGTGTTATTGAAATTATGCAGTAAACGCGCCTGTTCTTCCGGCAATAGTGCAGGCAGCTCACTTAATGGCTGATAAGGATTGGTGGTGATGGCATCGATAATATTTACAAGGCGTGTGGTTAACTGCTGTACAAATGTTTCTCCTACCACAGCAGCCTGGTAGTTCACGATGATATCAAGGTCTGTATCAAAGAAAACAATCAGCACCAGCGGAATACCTGTATCGCCATAGGTAGATCTCAACTCCAGCCGGAACCCGTCATTACAGTTGATCGACGCCATATCCAGCGGGTAATTTTCCAGGGTAAGGATAGAATCAAAAAGATGCTCGCGGGGCTTAATGCCCGTCAGCGTTTTTATTTCATTGTATGCAATAAGGCTATGCGAACCCTGTTCTATTAAACGTGTATGTACGCCCTGTACAATATGAAGCAATGTTTCCCCGCCACCATAATTAAACCGGAATGGAAGAGTATTGATGAATACGCCCATCACATTTTCCACTCCCTCCACCATGGTATCCCGAACAGATACCGGCATTGCGAATACTACATCAGCGGTGTTCAGGTATTGCTGCAGTAACATACCATACGCCGTACAAATCACCGCCGACCTCGTAACCCGGTGCGCTGCGGCGAATTCTTTCAATTTGTTTGCATCCGCTTTGTGTCTCCACGTCAGCACCTTCCCTGCTGCCGCTGCGTGTGGTGGCTGCTGAAATGGTATCTTATTTATTTCGTATTCCCGTAAGTTTTCTTTCCAGTATTTTATAGTGGGAGACGCGCCACTATGTACCGTTATATGCTTCATTGCCTCACGGTATGCCTGTTTACGGGCCGGTGGTACTGCCGCACCGGCCTGCAACTGCCTGTAAGTGGTAAATACTTCTTTCAGCAGGATGCCTGTACTCCACCCATCAAATAAAATATGGTGATGCGTTACGATCAATATGGCCTGCACCGGTGAAATAGTAATTACATGAATGCGGAACGGGGTAAGCTGCAGATCAAAACGCCTGTTACGATCAGTGGCTATAAGCTGATCGATGTTTTTTTGATCTTCAATAAAATGATGTTCAAAAACAAGGTCGCCGGATTTCAATACAATCTGCAAAGGACGTTTTACCTTTTTCCATTCAAAAACAGTCCTCAGTATTTCATTGTCAGCCTGCACTTTACGGAATGCCTGCTCCAGCAGGGCTACGTCAATGGCGCCGCTGATATCAAATACCGCCTGCATGTTATAAAGGTTCGTGCGACTATCTTCCAGGTAATGAAATAACATGCCTTGCTGCGCAAAGCTCAGTTCCAGGATGTCCTGCACATTGGATTTTTCCAGTTTCATGTTGATGCTTTTCTAGGTGAGGCTGCCTGTATCTTTAATCAAACAAGGCATCCAGTTCTTTCTGCGAAATTTGCAGACCATCAAAATCAGATGAGGTAAAATGTATCTCCGTTTCCTGACGGATATGGCGCAAAATTTCTGAAAGCGCATTGATAAACGACCTGGTAAAACGCGCTATACTGGCTGCTTTAAAAGATTTCTGGTTATAAGAGATATTTATATGCAGCCGGTCAGCGATGACCATGCTATTACATTCCAATACCGCAGTAATACGATTTTCGCGCGCGGTCATTACCACACCATGTACCGGCGAAGCGTTGAACATAGGATAGCTGAATCCATTGCTGAGATCACCCAGGTAATTTAGCCGTACCAGCGGAATACCGGCAGCTGTGCTCAACAGGCCATGGCCGATACCGCCTTTTGGAATGGCTCTCATCAGCTCTTTTGTATGCTTGATGAGCGTATCTGAATTGTGATGATAAGATAACCGCAGCGGATACATAGCGGTAAACCAGCCGATGGTACGAACGGTATCCAGGTTGTTTAGCAAGCGGCCGTGGCTTTCCTGTTCTACTGTAAATTCATTGGCGCCGGTCCATTGATGCAGGGCAATGGCCATGGCTGCATTCAGGAGCATCAGTGTATCCGTGGCATAAATTTTATGCGCGTCTGCCAGCAGAAACCGGGTATCTGTTTCGTTAAGTTCACCGGTTTCGTATGCAAGATTCCCTGCACAATGATCGTTAGTTACCATATCTACTGGCAACAACTCCTCACCCGCTTCCTGTTGCTGCCAAAACGGGGCTTCTGCCGCTGCTTGTTCCTTCCACGTGGCAAGCACCAACGTCCAATCAGTTACAGAGGCGGTTTTCGGCGGCAGCAGCGGTTGGTTGCCCGCGGCCAGCTGCGCACAAACCAGGTGCAGATCTTCCAGGAAAATGCGCCAGGAAACGCCATCCATTACCAGGTGATGCGCAGTGATATAAAATTTTGTTCCGTGAGGGGTATGCAAACCAAAGATTCTGATCAGCAGATCGTGATGAATATCAAATGTATAAAGTGGCGCCAGCACCGGATCTTTTTGCACCAGGCCTACCTCTCCGATATCTAATCCCGGCGCTTCGAGCACCACTACCTGTTGCCTGGTATCCAGATGCCGGTTGTTGTAAAACAGCGCCTGCATATCTGCCGTGCAATTCATGCGTAATCCGTCGTGATGCGCAATGAGTATATCCAGCGCAAGGCCCAGTAAATGCGGGTCTGGCGGTTCATTAAAATCGAGCGCTACCGATTGTGTATACATGCCAGGAACCGCCAGTTGTTGCTTTATTAACCAGGAGGCGGCTGGCGGCAGCGGAACTGTTCCCGTAAGTATGCCCTGCGTATAGGCTTTGCTGGTATCGCACGTTTCAACAAACCTGCTTATTTCGCGGATAGATTGCAGGGTGAGAATTATTCTGGCCTGTACGCGAAGTTGCCGGGCAAGAAGCCGGGCTGCCAGCTGTACCGCTTTAATGGAATCTCCGCCAATGGCAAAAAAGTTGTCGGTTACCAAAAGCGCCGGCTGGTTAAAAAAATGCTGCCATACTTCCAGCAGGATTGTTTCTACTTCGCCGACGGGTAGCACCTCTTCTGTAAGTGGCGCCGTTGTTTCATATTTCAGAAGGGCTTCCTGGTCGAGCTTACCATTTCTATTCGCCGGAAACGCTTTACAGTGTGTAAATTTCACGGGAATCATATAGTAAGGCAGCCGCGATACCAGGAAATCCCTTAGTTTCCCGGCATCCGGTATTTCATCTCCCGTATAAAACGCATGTAATATTTTCCCGGGCGCCAGTACCACTACTTCCCGGATACCGGGATATTGCACCAATTGCATTTCTATTTCCTGCAGTTCAATCCGGACACCATTTATTTTTACCTGGCTGTCTGTTCTGCCAATACAGTCAATTAAACCATTGGCACAGCGTTTGGCCAGATCGCCGGTGCGGTACATGACACTGTTTGCGGCAAATGGATTGGGTACAAACCGTTGTGCGGTAAGCGTGTCCAGCCCCTGGTAACCTGCTGCCACGCCTTTGCCGGCAATATATATTTCGCCGGTAACACCAGTAGCCACGGGGCGGAGGTATTTATCCAATAAATAAATCTGTGTATTATAGATCGGCGCACCTATCAGCACCCGGTGGCCGGTATCTGTTAACGGATGGAAGGTGTGAATCATACATCCAACAGTGGCCTCTGTAGGGCCATACTCATTATGTAATGCTACAGGGTGCGGGAATTTTTTGCAGATCTCCATTGCCAGCCTGCTTTCAAATAATTCGCCGCCAACAATAAACTGCCTTACCCTGCTCGCTGTAAATACTACTGCCGGTAATTCTTTCAATAACAGCAGATGCGAAGGGGTGAGTTTTATGATATCTACCTTATTATCGCGTAATACGGTTTCTATCAGCAGCTCATTATCCCTTTCTTCATAAATTACTATGGTATTGCCTGATATCAGCGGGGTAAAAACAGAGGTGAGCGTAAGATCAAAAGATACCGCCGTGAAGAGTGGAAAATCACAGCGTGCATCCTTTACATAATAGTCTGATGCCCACCGGATATAATTACTCAGCGCATCATTCCGGATGATCACCCCTTTGGGATACCCCGTAGACCCTGATGTATACAGCATATAGGCAATATCGTCCGCACTTGCGGTAATGGCTGCCGGCTCGTATAACGGCAATGGCTCATCTGCCAGGATGCAGGTATAATCACAACTTACCTGTGAAAAATGTTCGAGCATATCCTTACTGGTGATCACAACCTTTGCCTGGCTGTTGCGGAGCATGTAGGCGATACGTTCTGCCGGCAGGGTTACATCAATCAGCAGAAAAGCTGCACCGGCCTTCATGATGCCCAGCAGGCCTGTAATCAGTAAGGGAGAACGTTCCAGTAGGATGGCCACCACCTCATTGCGGCCATCAGTCAATGGCAGTAACCTGCCTGCCATGCGGCCGGCAAGATCATCCAGTGTTTGATAAGAAAGCCGCGTGCTGCCCTGCATTACAGCGGTATGATGCGGATGCAGGGCTGCCTGCCGGGTAAAACGTTGCAGGATACCGGCATCCTCCGGATCGGTATCCTGAGTAGCATTGAATCCGTTTATAAAATGATCGCTTTCGGCTGGCAACAACAAGGATACTGTTTGCAACGGCGCATTTATATCCTGTAATATATTTTTCAGCAGCTGTTGAAAATGAGCCGCCATCCGTTGAATGGTACTTTGCTCAAACAGGGAAGTAGCATATTCAAAAGCATATTGGATACCACTGTTGCTATAAAATATTTCCAGGGAAAGATCGTACTTGGCAATTCCCGGATCAAATAATTGCCTCACCAGTTTAAAATCTCCCGTTACAAAATTGTCGGCCTGCATGTCCTGGTAAATAAACATGGTATCAAACAGGGGATGCCTTCCGGGGTCGGCAGCCTGTGCTAAAGACGCTGCCAGGCTGCTGAAGGGATAATCCTGGTGACGGAGTGCGGCGGTAATATGCTGCTGTTCCTGTTGCAATAATTCACTGAAAGAAAGTGTTGCCGGCAGCTCTCCGGAGATAACAAGATTGTTTACCAGCATGCCCATTATACCCGCAGTACCGCTTTGGGTACGCCCTCCCACCGGTATCCCGGTGGTTATATTTTCCTGGCCGCTATAAGCGGCTAGCAACAAACGGTAGGCAGTGAGCAGCATTACGTGCAGGGTGCAATGCTCACTGGCAGCTAAATGGCTTAATGCCGCCGATTCTGCTTTGGTGAAAGCAAAAAACAATTTTTCTCCGCTGCTGTTCCATATCACCGGCCGTTTAAAATCGGTTGGCAGTTCAAGCACAGGCGGCGTTTCAGCCAACTGCTCCTGCCAGTAATCCCCGTGTTCCTGCCGGGCTGGCGCCGATTGCAAAACATCGTGGTAGGTAAATGGCAACGCAGGTAATATTCCGCCGTCGTACAATACCGTGAGTTCACTGATAAAATTGCTGATGGAAATACCATCTGCAATAATATGGCTGATATCAACCCATAAAAAAGTTTCTTCATGCAGGTGCGCCAGCGCAATGCGCAACAGCCACGACGCAGTAAGATCAAAGGGCCGGATCCATGCCTGCAAACACGTATCCAGGCTTTCGTTCATCACCGTCATTTCATCCACACTCAACTTCCACTCCGGCAAAATGGTATATACAGGGCCGTTGTCTGTATTCATAAAACACATGCGTAATGCATCATGCCGTTGTATCAGCTTGTTCACCGCAGCTTCCAGCCGTTCCCTGCTTATTTTTCCCTGCAGCTTAAATGCCACCGGTATATTATAAGCGGTTGACAACGGATCTAATTCGCACGCAAAAAATATCCTGCTTTGGGCCGGCGATACTGCCTGCGCGCCGGTGGGCAGCGCAGCAGATTGCAAACCATCAAACGCATGCGCAGTGAGGGCGGGTACAAGTTCCCTGACTGTTTGATACTGGTATAAGCTGTTTAGCGGCAGCTCTTTACCAAATGTTTGTTGAATCAGCATCATCAGTGTAGCCACTTTCAGCGAGTCGCCGCCGATTTCAAAAAAGCGATCCTCCACCGATACCGGTACACCCAGTACTTCCTGCCAGATAGCCACCATCGTGGCTTCTTCAGGCAACATATCAGTTGTTTGTTTGTTTTGTAATGCCTGTTGGTCGCGGATCTGCTCCATCTCCCCGCGGAATGCGCCTTCCCGGTATTGCTCCAGCAAACGAAACCGCTCTATTTTACCACTGGTTGTTTTCGGAATTTCCGGAACCGGCAGCACATGATCAGGTGCGAAGCCCACTTCCCGGTTAATAGCGGCAATAACGCCGCTTCGTATAGGCATAAAATCCGCTATAGCTCCACGGTACAATACAAATACAATTACTTCTTCCTTACCGGATGCAGGATCGTGCATACCTGCAACGGCTATTTTATTAAGCGCCACCCCTTCCACCTTTTCTGCCACCTCTTCCAGATCATGTGGATAGTAATTTTGTCCGTTGTAAAAAAGGATATCTTTTCTGCGGCCTGTAATGTAAAGATTACCTGCTGCCATAAAGGCAAGATCTCCTGTATGCAGCCAGTTATCGCCGCTTTTAGCCTGCGTGGTGGCTACCTCATCATTGTAATATCCGGCGGTAACATTGCCGCCTTTGATTTGTAATAACCCGATACAGTTATCGGGCAAGGGCTCCTCGTTAGTGTCTACAATCCTTACAGCACAATGTTTCACCGGCCTGCCTACATTCACCACCTTTACGGTGCCTTCCTCGCCGGCATTGGCGGGTATCACCTGCCCGCCTATACGCATATGCTTACGCAGCAACGACAACGACATTGCTTTTTCCTTCAGGTCCGAAACAGATACCGCCAGGCTGGCCTCTGCCAGCCCATATACGGGCAGCATCGCATCCGCGCGCAGGCCATAAGGCGCCATGGCGCTGTTAAACGCTTCGCACAGGGAAATAGAAATAGGTTCAGCGCCATTATAGATAATACGTACCTGCGAGAGATCCAGCTCCCGCGCCGCCTCACTGTTCCAGTGTTTCAGTACATAGTTGTAGCCGAAGTTTGGCGAGCAGAGCACGCTTACCCGGTGCTTCGCTGCCTTTTCCAGCCATAGCGCAGGGCGGCGGATAAAAAGATTTACCGGGATCAGGTAATGCGGGATGTTGCAAAATACAGGGTTCAGGTGAAAACCGATCAGCCCCATATCGTGGGTCAGCGGCATCCAGCTGAGCAGCGAATCAGCTGTGGTATAAGCAGCTGCCGTACTGATGGCATCCAGGTTTAGCAGCAGGTTACGGTGCGTTAACGAAATGCCTTTTGAGTTGCCTGTAGACCCGGAAGAGAACTGTACAAAGGCAATATCATCCGGCTTCGCCTCCCGGATAACACCCTTTTTTCCCGATGCCTGCAACAACGACGGCGCCACCATACGCTGTTCCATTTGTGAAACAATGGCCTGCTGATTTGCTTCAACGGCAAATGCCTTCACTTTCTTCATCAACATAGGATCAATAGCCAGAAAAGGATCATGCAGGCGATTCCATACCGAAAACAATTTTCTGCGCTGATGATCTTTAATGCCCGGTGATAAAGGCACCGGAATAATTCCGCCCAGTAGGCAGGCCCAGAATAAAGTAACAAACGTTTGTGCGTCATCCACCTGGAATATCAGCTCCTGGCGTGGTTTCAAACCTTTTTCCTGCAAATATCCCAGCTGCTGCCATGCATCTTCGTATAGCCTGCGGTAGGAAACATACACTTCCCCTTTGCCATCGGGGATGAACGTTACACCAGCGGTATCTTTTTCACTGCAGTATTGTATTGCATCAATAAGGGTTGCGTAATTCATAGTACCATGCTAACTCCCGGCCACCCGGGATGATGAAAAGGTTTGTGAAATTTTTTCGCCTGTGGCTTCCCTGATGAGGGCCATTGCCAGTACATGTGTGGAATCCACCAGTTGCATACTGTGGCTCATTCCTGTTGTGAGCACTGTTGAAAATTCTGTACACCCCAGGATGATCAAATCGGTACCGCGGCTGCTAAAATAGCCAAGCGCTTTTTCCATCAGCTGCTGTACCTCTGCTGTAACACTGCGTGGGCTGGCTTTTATACCAAAATTCTCATCATACACCATCCGGTGTATTACCTCATGCTGAAAGGTAAAATCCGGCCACACTATCTCGTATCCCATACGTTCCAGGATGGTTCTGTATATGCCCGACCGGTAGGTACCATCTGTTCCCAGCACCCCAACACGCTGTACGTGCGTATACTGGCGCTTTATAAAATGACAGGTTTCCTGCGGCATATGCAGCAGTTTTACCTGGCTGTTGGTATTGTTCAGTTGTTGCTTTACTTCATCATAAATAGCAGGGGCATGGGAAGTATTACAGGCAATACCTATAATGGAAGCGCCGGTTGCCTCCAGCCGCCCAATGAGGCCGGCAATGGCAAAAGCCGGGTTAATATCGGTGTGGCCCTCCAGGAAAGCCGTTCTGTCGGCAATGAGTCCGGGAAAAGATAAAAGCGCCACGGAAAGATGCTCCTGGTCTGTACCGGCAGTGGTTCCGCAAATCAATTCATTAAAAAGCGCTGCCCCCGCCTGCGGTCCCATACCGCCCACAATGCCAATGATAGTATTGTTGCGGTGTATCATAATTGTGCTATTTATCGGGGTAAATCTGCCGGGCAGTTTCCATTGTTTCCAACTTTCCCTGGTTCATCTTATATACCTTATCGGCTACATGAAAATATTGGTCGTCATGTGTAATGGCAATCACTATTTTCCCAGCATCTTTCATTTTTGGTAACAGGTGCAGGTAAAAAAATTCGCGGTAGGATGGATCCTGGTCGGCCGCCCACTCATCAAACAGGTATACCGGATGATCTTCGAGGTAGCATTGCAGCAAGGCCAGCCGCTTACGCTGCCCGCCAGACAAGGCAATGGTGCTGTATTGATTGTTACTGATACTTACCTTATCGTACAGGTTTAATAACTGCAGATAGTCGCTTATTTCGGCTGCGCGATGTTCCAGGTCGGTGTCATAGATTTTTTCAAATAGATGGGCAGGACTAAAAACCGTCGAAAAATATTCACCCAGCCGGGAGCTGTCAACTTTTTTCCCGTTAATCAGTATATGTCCCTGATGAGGTTTATACAGCCCCGTCAGCAGGCGCGACAAGGTTGTTTTACCACTGCCGTTTCCGCCAATAATAAATACCACTTCACCGCTGCTGATCTCCAGGTCTATCGGCCCCACGGCAAAGCTGCCATCCTCCCCTTGCTGGTAGTGAAAACTAACCCCGGCAGCCCGTATGGATTGTACCACCGGATCTACAGGAAGGGTTTGTTTATAGATATCCATCTCTCCGGGAACATCCTGCATAAACTGCTTTACCCGTTTCCAGGCCACCCGTAATTGTAATATGCCGGGCGCCGCGCTGAGTATGCCGTTGATCGGACCGATCAGGTATAGTAGTACGATGACAAAACCGGTAACAACAGCACCGGCAACATCAGGAAACATCCTGGGTATACCAAAAGCGGTGATGCCTAACAGTAGTATCAGCATCGACTCTCCGATCAGAAAAGCATTTACAAAGCGGGTATCTGCTATCACAATATGATCACGGTAAGCAGCAGCGGTACCGGTAATATCGCGTTTAAAGGAAAGACGCTTGTTGTTATGCATACTGAGTTCCTTGAATCCATCTATCAGGCCGTTCAGATGCCCCATAAATACAGTAACCGTATCCCGGGCGCGGCTGTAATAGATATCGGTACGCTTACCTACCACATAGTAAATACCGGCCACAATAATGATCAGTGAAAAAGTAAGCGCCGCTGCCGGCAGTGATAATGCCGCCAGGTAAAGGAAGGCGCCAAAGGCTGTGATGGCGTTGGTAAGTAACATAATCAACATACTGGTAGCATTGCCGATTACATCCACATCATCCTGTAAAGCGGTATAAATCCGCCCGCGTTCTATCCTCTCAAAAAACTGGTAAGAAGTGGCAAATATTTTTTCGATCAGCTTAATCCGTAAATCATAAACCATTCCACGGGTAAGCTTTACCAGGCGTACCTGCACAAACCATCGCCCGGCAAGGTATACCGCCATCGTAAGCGCATAATAAAAGAGCAGGTAACTGATATCATCTTCCACGTTTAAGGCAGAAGTAACCAGGATAATGACTACCATGTTGGCGATACCGGAAAGCATACTTACCAGTACAATACGTGGCAGCATTCTCAGCAGCTGGTCAGGCTCAGGCAGTAACAGGCCAGCCAGGTAAGATATGCAGGTAATGCCTGTAGCAATTAACACCATTACAATCATTGCGGCAAAGCTCTCCGGCATCCATACCAGGATGGAAGTCCAGTTAAACCCTGCAATGGCGCGCGGCAACAGGTAAATACCCAGCATAAAAGGTACTAATAGTAACAAGAGCTGCAGGAACTTCCAGAGTTTGGGTAAAACCGGTCCTGTTAATTTTCTTTTACCCTGAGACGCCCGTACAATCACAAGTACCAGCAAAACGATATTGCCCAGGATATAAAGTGCGAGTAAGAGCGCTATCAGCGAAAAGCTTTTATCGCCCCTGTCGGTAGGTTTGTATTTATCTTCCAGCTTTTCGGCAGCCAGTATTTTCATTACGCGTTCGGCAATGAAACCGGTCAGGTAGCTGTTGGAGTTTGCCAGCAACACCACGCCCTTGTTGGTTTGTGGCCGGAAAACGATGTAAGCGGAGAAATTGGGGTTCAGGCCCGCATGAAAAATGGCGCCGTCTCCATGAAAAGATACTTCCCAACCCATGCCATAGGCGGCCATTCCGTGTAAGGCAACGGTTTCGTCGCGCTGCTGGGTTTGCAGGGCCAGCGGGTATAAGGCGTTGGGCCGGCGCCCCATCTGAAAGAGCAGCCATTTTGCCATATCGTTGGCATCAGCGATCACATAGCCCGCGGCGTTATTACCGCGGAATACCGGCGCATCACAGGCACGTGCCCGGAAAAAACCGACTTTATATCCTGCCGCCATCCTGTTGCTGTCAACAGGTATGCCTACGGAAGAACTATGCATTTCCAGCGGCGCTAACAGCTTTTCGGCTACATATGTTTCAAACAGCTGCCCGGTTACTTTTTGCAGGATCAACGCCAGGATATCATAATTAATTGTGGCATATTCATATTCAGTGCCGGGTTTATGATGAAGCTTTACACCGGCCACTTTTCGCACAGTGGCTTCCAGCATTGTATCTGCATTGCCTGCCGGAATATCCGCAATTGTTTGCCATGGTATGCCGCTAGTATGATGTAACAACTGCGCTATTGTAATAGCCGCAGGCACGTTTTTATAGGTACTGCTACACCATGGCAGGTAAGTGGTTACCAGCGAATCGGGATGTATTTTTCCTGCAGCAATGAGTTGTTGTATAGCCAAAGCAGTAAAGGCTTTGGAACAGGAGCCCAGCTGGAATAAGGTATTCGGGGTAACCGGCATCTTTTTTTCCGCATCCGCATATCCATAGCTCCGCACCACGGGTTGCCCGCCATTTACCATCACCAGGCTGATACCCGGAATATTGCCTTCCTTCATGAGCGATTTCACCTCCCGGTCTACCAGCTGCTGCTTATCCTGCGAAAAAGCAACACTGGTGTACAGCATAAGGAACAAGCCTGCAAAATGCAGGAGATGCTTCGGGAAAAATAACATGTATAAATGGCTTGAGATAATGAAAGTTTATACAACCGCGCCGAGCAGTTGTGCTATAAACCCGGCATGTGCGTGAAGCAGTGCTTCCATGCTATCGAGGTCGAATAACTCATTATTATAATAAAGCTGCACTTCGCCTGCATCCTGGTAAAAATTAAAGAAGAGCGCCAGATCCTGGTAGTTGCCTGCACCAGCAGGTTTGCGGAATGTGATGCCTTCTTCTGTGCGGCCGCTTTGCTGTTCAAAATGCGTTAATGAAATAAATACCGGGATCCGGCTGCCTATTGGCGGTGTGGCATTATAAAGTACAGATTCATAGGGATAGAAAACATGTTTTGATAACTGGTAAAGCTGTTCATCCACGTACTCCAGCAAATCGCCTGCATCTTCTTTTCCGGCGATATTGAAAAAGCAGGGGCCGCCTGTAGCCAGCCATCCGATTGTTTGCATAAAATGCTGATCCGGTCTTTTGGATGCCATAATCTCAAAAACAAAAGTTTCCTGCCCGCTGTGTTGATGAAGCGACAGCATGATACCTGCCACCATCAACGTTAGTAAGCCGGTTTCGCATTGCCGGCGATACCGCTCTATCCGGGTAAAAGTGTCTGTTGGGTAAGCATAATGAATTTCTCCGCCCTCACTCATCTCATACCGGCGGATAACCGGGGCCACAAAACGTTCATCAACAAAAGGCAATTTGTACAACCGGTCTTTTACCTCCGCCACCTTTTGCAGGTGCCGCTGCTCAAAAGCCTGCCGGGCCGGCTCTTTAATCAACCGCAACATGGGCATCCCATTTTTTAATACAGACTCCCAGTAGTTACGGTATTTATCACCCCTGGAGGTGTTCAGCAACTCCTGTTCAAAACGCACGTATGCACTGTATTGCACGGCAGGATCAAATACATGCTGCCCGCCGGAAAGGAACAATGCAGCCATCTCTTTCATGCCGTCAACAAAAAGCCTGGTGGAATACTGATCCGTTACCAGGTGATGGAAAATAAAGTGTACCGACAGGTCATGCGGGGTATATTCCATCACCAAAATACGAAACAAGGGCCCTTGTTCTATATCAAAAGGCGTTAGCAGGGAAGCTTTCAGCATCTCCCTGGCGGCGGCTTCTGCGGCAGCAGGCTCCAGGTGGGTTAAATCTCTCTTATCAAAATCAATAACAAAAGTATCGGGCGTATGAATTACCTGGTATAAGGTGCCGTCGATTACCTGCAGCGTGGTACGAAAAATTTCATATTGTTCCAGCATCCGCAACATGATCTGCTGGTTCAGTTCCAGGTCGAATGCATCCAGCCGCAGCGACAATTCAAGGTTAAACGGCGCTTTATCGGACCGTACGTGGTACAACATCCACTCCCGCCGCTGCGTTGCGCTGCTGGCAAATATTTTAGCTACTGGCATACGGGAAGCATTAAATCCTGCGAAGGAATGGAAAGCAATACGTTTCCCTGAAGAATATGCACACGTACCAGTATTTTACGGGTATTGGCATACTGCACTACTTCACAAGACATCCCTGTAAGCGGCCCGCTGCCTATGCACAGCTTTTGCCCGGGTGGAAAACGCTGCATGGATACTTCCAGCCCCACATTATATGCCAGGGCCATTTTTATATCTTTGATTATATCTTCATGTACTTCGGCGAGCGACTTACCATTACGCACAAAATAAAGTGAACCTTCCATATCAATAACAGAAAAGTAATCCCTTACATGCCTGAGAAAAATAAATATATACGAGGGGAATAGCGGTTCGTCAATGCTTTTTTTCCTATCACCCCATTTCCTGATGGATTTCATCATGGGCAGAAAGGAATCGATCTGCATGTTTAAAAGCCGGGTATTAACTTTTTTCTCATGCCGGGGACGGGTATACAACAAATACCAACCTTCTCTGAAAGTTTGCATATCAAAAGGGTTATCTGCAAAGACCAGTTACAGCGCTTCGCATTGGTTAAATAATTAAACAGCTACCGCTACGGTCAACACCATTTAGTGTTTCCGGGAAAGGATCAGGTGGAGATAGGTTGAAAAAAGGGTTTCCACTATCATCGCAAATTACATTATTCAACAATAACCTGCGCTAGTAGAATCACGAATTTAAGATGCGGTTTTTACTACGTTACAAGTGGATGGGGCAACTAACTGTCTTTTCGTAAAACCCGCTATTATATTAGGTATTTATACTAAAGACTTGTTCAACAGTTTATTCTATTTTGCACGGTATACAATGTGCATTGTAAAGCGGCCAGGTGTGAGCGGCATAAGCGGTAGCTATGGTCTGCAGCGGGAAATACAGCCCCATAGCCAGCTACAACGAGCGATACACAGAGCGTTTGAAACACCACGGGATAAAAGAAGTATCCTCTGCAATGGTGGAATGACCATACAGCTTATACAACGACTGATGATAGGTGGTAAACATCCCGATTTTCCAAAACAACTCTTCCTCATTCAATATACCGCCTGTGTACAATATGTCGTAATCCACATACGCACGCTTGCGGCATGGTTGGTAAGCAGCCGTACTGCGCACCAGTTTAGCTGTATTATAATGATCGTTATGGTCGCGCGGGTTCATTACTACATCTTCTTCCGGGAAACACAGCAGCACATCCTCCAGGGATAATCCATCCGCTTCTTTGCGGATAATAGCATCCAGCGTTTGTGCCAGCTCCTGCCAGTTGTTGTATGCCGCTGTACCGTCAACACTTTCCAATCGCTGTATGTCCCCGCTGGCAAACCTTTCCAGGCTTTGCTGCCCATAGGCGGTAAACCCGGAACCATCGTAAGCGCCATCCGGTAAACGCAGAAAATAGCAGGTGCAATTATTAGCCGTGACGGTAAACAACTGCTTATCGTTAATTTGTACATACGCTTCCTTGTAGGCATAACTTTCGTCGGCCGACATACAAAAAATCATCGAGTCGATAGCTGCCTGTTCACGCGCTTTCCAATACTGCTCTTCTTTGCCCGCGTCGCCTGCGGTGGTATGTACGATCACTACTTTACATGATTTATCCATCATGTCGTTACTTACTTCGGGCGCCATAAACAGTTGCCAGTCATCGGCATGGGCAATAAAGTAGCATCGGATTGTTGGGTTGTGCTGCATAAGGGTAAAGTTGTAAATGGATTAACGTGATCCGGGATTTTCTACAAATTAAAAGTATTCCGATTAAAAAACACAATACCAGAAATTATTTCAAACAGCCATACGCAAACACACGATAAATAACATCTCATGATAAACCATTTGAAAAAAAATGCCGTACAAATAGAATGGGTGGGAAATGCACCAGGTAAGGAAAAGAAAATTGCTATGCTGGTCCCGCAATTCAATGAGAGCAAAAATCACAATTTTGAGTCAAGGCTCTGTTATTTTAAAACGATCTCCAAAAGCCATGAGCAGGAAATCGACCTGATCATTATCGATGACGGCTCTACGGATAACAGCCTTGAAATCATTAACCAATACCTGCTAAAAAATCCGGGCGCCTTTTACCTGGCATCCATACGGCCCAATGCCAGTAAGGTAGGCGCGCTTTTTCTTACGGCGCTGTCTATTTCACATGAGTATGTAATCCTTTCTGATTTCGACACAGATACCATTGGCTTACAGCATATGCTCAACAGTATCTCTGAGCTATCCAGCGATGTGCGGCTCATGGGAGGCTACTTCCGGATGCTGCCCTTTGAAGGCACCGGGCATATTTTCCGCTATCAGCAACTGGAATATACCATTGCCCGCAGCCTGTATAAATTTCATGCAGCAGAAAAAAGTATCCGCGTAATGCCCGGCGCCGGCTCCTGTTTCAAGCGCCAGGTACTGGTAGACATCTACCATCATCACAGTGGTTTAAGAAACGGAGAAGACCGGGAAGCCACTGTGCTCGGCTTAAAACTGGGATACAAAACCATCTATCTCAATAATATTCTCGCCCTCACACGACCTCCTCTTTCTATGAAAGCGCTCATAAAACAAAGAATACGCTGGAACCTTGGTTACCTGGAAACGCTTGCAAAAGAACGTAATTACTACCTCCGCCTCATTGCCCGCGGAAAGAAAATCGGATTGGTTACCTTTATGGACCTCCTCACCATTGCATTTATTGTATTGCTCCCCGTGATGCTGCTTACAACGTTGTTTCTCAGCCCGGTTTACTTCTTAATCAGTATCCTGGCAATATATATTTCACAGGTCGCATGGTGCGGCTACCTGATTTCCTCCGCACCACATGAAGCCCATGAATTTAAAAGCCGGCAGATAGAGGTGATCCTCGCCTACCCTGTACTGAAAATTGCGGTAGACTACTGCGCCTGGATGGGCGCCATTATTAAATACTTCAAACATCCAAAAGTAAAGGCGGTGCATTCACCGTTCCAGATACCCGCCGAAAAGGCAAAGCGCAAAGCAGAAAAAGCAAAAGCGTCGTAAGCAGGCGTTAATACCACTTAACGATATGCTAGAGGCCGTCTCATAAATATTTGAGGCGGCCTCTTGTATTAAGGGCTTATTTTTATCATTCTGAGATAAACTTTAAAAACGGAGTACTTTGCCTATCATTTTAAGCAGCCTTTTTGCGGAGATTATGTGCTAATGCTAATAATCCTACTTCTATACTTAAGCAGCTATAGCAAGACAGACGAAGATGCCACCTTCATGCGAATGAAGGAAGATCATATGAAAAACGGGCAATTAAAGCCAGCCTATAACTTACAGATAAGTACCAATAATCAATACATTGTCAATTACAGTCTTCATCAGAATACCACCGACACCAACACCCTGGAGCAACATCTGAATACGTTTATCAAACTGTATGAGAAGAAACCTGTTAATATCACTGCTGATGCAGGTTATGGAAGCGAGCAAAACTACGGGTGGCTTGAAAAAAAGCGAATTACAGCTTATGTGAAGTATAATCATTTTGACTGACCTCCCCCCAATAAATCGGGCAATTGAAAAGTAGAGAAATCGGGCAATAATTCATAATTTAAACATGAAAGATTGCTCATGAAAAAAACAAAATTTACCGAAAGCCAGATTGTGTTTGCGCTTAAGCAGGCGGACAGTGGTGTAAAGATCCAAGAAGTATGCCGGCAAATGGGTGTCAGCGAAGCTACTTTTTACAACTGGAAGAAAAAGTATGGAGGACTTGGAATGAGTGAGCTAAGGCAACTGAAGCAACTTCAGGACGAAAATGCGAAGCTGAAGCAGATTGTCGCAGATTTAAGCCTGGACAAACAGATGTTGCAGGATGTGCTAAAAAAAATCTTTGAAAACCCGTCAACTACGGCAGTTGGTAACCCATTTAACTGCCGACTACCAGGTATCCCTTCGAAGAGCCTGCCGCGTAGTTTGCATGCCCTGGTCCAATTGGCATTACCGTTCGCGCCGCCGAGAAGATCGGCACCTTCGCCAACGAATGCGCGAGATTGCAGAGGCGAGGGTCAGATATGGGATGTGGCGGATTTACATACTGTTACGCAGAGAGGGGTTTAAGGACAATCATAAAAGGATTCATAGGATCTACAAAGAAGAAGGGCTTAACCTACGCAGCAAAAGACCACGAAGGAATAAATCAGCGGCACACCGTCTGGAAAGACCCAATATCACTAATTTACACCAATGTTGGAGCATGGATTTCGTAGCCGATGCTCTCTTCGACGGACGTAAATTCAGGTCGTTAACTATAGTCGATAATTTTAGTCGCTACTGCCATGCGATCCGGGTCGGGAAATCCATCAAGGGGATAGATGTAGTGGAGGCTCTGGAAACTCTTAAGCGGGAGAATGGCACCGTCCCAAAACGGATACAAGTCGATAATGGAAGTGAATTTATCTCGAAGGATTTTGATCGATGGGCATATGAAAACAAGGTTGTGCTGGACTATTCTAGACCAGGTAAACCTACAGACAACCCATTCATAGAATCCTTCAACGGTTCATTCAGGGATGAGTGCTTAAACGTAAACTGGTTCTTATCCTTGGATGATGCCTATGAGAAAATTAGCAACTGGGTACAAGAGTATAATACCTTTAGACCACATAGCTCATTAAACGAGCTAACACCTGCTCAGTTTGTAGCCAATTGCAAACAGAACGAATATTGAGATGGTAGAAATAAAAATAAATCCTGATGATAAAAAGACGTCTTTTGCGGCAGTAGAATATAACAACTCTAAGTGGAAAAGAATACAGGAGAAGCCGTTCTACCAGCGATGTTGCAATTGGACAGGTACAATAGATAAAGGGCAAGCAAATTACCGACCCCTCTAATGAGGGGTCGCAACAGCATTTTTATCGCCCCGCGAATAATTTCCGGTCAATGCTCCAATAATCAAGCAGGCAATATAATATACCTTTCAATTCAACGGCAGAGCTATTATGGCTTACAAATTCCTTACTCATAGCCAGTTGTTCAAACTCTTTTGCTGTAGATTCTGTTTTATGTTGACCCATCATTCTGTTTTATGCTCACCCACCATTCTGGGATGTTGACCCAGCAATTTTGAAGGTCTTCCAGAATTTTTATTCATCGATTCTGGCATGTTGACCCACCCAGGTTGCACTTTTGGTCACGAAGTACCATTGTCATTCTGGCATGTTGACCCACCTGCAAGTAGAAGATAATGAGTAAGCGCTTTTTACGGTCATTTGCTCCAAAAAACAGGAGCATGGCACAAAAGCCCATAGCAATGGAACAGTTAAAACAGATCCTTCAACTTCAGCAGGATGGTATTGGTATACGGGAGATCGCTCGCCGGACTGGTATCAGCCGTAACAGCGTTCGTAAATACATTGGTCTACTTGCAAAAGATGCCCCTGTTGAAGCATGGGATAACAAAACGCTGGCTGATAGAGCCTATGGCAATGATAGCCTCAACCATGATACGGACCGATTACAGCAACTGATTATCCATTTTCAATATGCTCAGGGTGAACTCAATAAGACCGGTGTAACCCGCCAATTAATTTGGCAAGAGTACATCGGACAGCATCCAGATGGTTATGTATACAGCCATTATTGCCACCACCTTAATCTATATTTGAAAAACAGGGACCTGTCCATGCACCTGGAATACCATGTAGCAGATATGATTATGATTGACTTTGCAGGCAAAAAGCTCTCTTACATAGATCCCTCTACCGGCGAGGTTATTCAATGCCAGACCTTTGTTGCCATCCTCCCTTTTAGCGGTCTTATTTTCTGTCTGGCAGTACACACCCAGCAAACCGCAGATTTTACCACCTGTATCAATGCTATGCTGAGGTTCTATAGCGGTGTACCGGCTACTATTCTATGTGACAATCTAAAAACTGCAGTAACCCAGCCTAGCCGGTATGAACCCGTATTTACAGATATATGCCACCAGCTCAGCGAGCATTACAACACCACCTTCAGCGCAACCCGCCCTTACAGTCCCCGGGATAAAGTAATGGTAGAACGTGCTGTTAATATTGTTTATACACACGTATATGCCCCTTTAAGAAACCGGGAGTTTACCAGCCTGCAAACACTTAATGCTGCGATGCAAGAACAGCTACTACTGCTCAATAACAAGCCTTACAAGCATACTCCTTGTAGCCGCTGGTACTATTTTGAGCAGCAGGAACGTAGTGCCCTTAAGGCATTACCTACTGAGCCCTTTAGCGCTAAAAAAGTGGCCACCCTTACTGTTCAACGCAATTATCATATACAACTCTCGGAAGATCACCATTACTTCAGTGTGCCGTATGTGCATGTAGGAAAAAAGGTAAAAGTATTGTATGATCACCGGACAGTAGAAATATACCTGGACTATCAACGCATCGCACTACATATACGCAATAGCCACAAGAAGGCCTACACGACACTTGCCGAACATATGCCTCCTCATCACCAGCATATGCAACAGATTAAAGGCTGGAATCGTGATGACCTGCTATCCAAGGCGAACCGTATTGGGGCTTCTACCCATCAGGCAGCGGTACTCATGTTAGAAAATAGTATTTACATCGAACAGAATTATAAAGCTTGTTTCGGCATGTTGATGCTCGCCAAAAAATACGGGACCGGGCGATTGGAGGCGGCCTGCCGCCGTATACTACAAGGTACCCGCGTTAATTATACAATGATCAAGAACGTACTGGAACGCGGCCTTGATAAGCAGCTACCGCAGGTGGGTACGCCACCAACACCAACTCACGAGAACATCAGGGGGAAAGAGCATTATCAATAATCATATAAACTAAAAAACAATGAACACTACGCAAACGCTTCAGCAAATGCAACAACTCCGATTACAGGGTATGTACCAAGCCTATCGCTCCCAGCTTGAATTATCTATGGACAAGCAAATGGACGGTCATGAACTAATAGCCCACCTGCTTCAGTCAGAAGAACTAAACCGGGCCAATGAAAAAACAACACTTTGCCTTAAACTCGCGAAGCTTCGTTTACCTGTTACCATAGAACAGGTGGAATGCAGTCCGGCCAGGAATATTACCAGACAGCAATTGTCCATACTGGCAGAAGGGCGCTATATGCTGCAGGGAGAAAATATTTTGATTACTGGTGCCACTGGTTGCGGAAAAAGCCACCTTGCCTGCGCTCTTGGACACCAGGCATGCCTACATGGTTACAAAACTATTTATCTAAATATGAACCGGCTTGCAGAGAAAATTACCTTATCCAGGCTGGATGGTTACTACATTAAATTATTAAATCACCTGGAACGACAAGCCTTGGTCATCCTCGATGACTTTGGATTAGCGCCGATGACCCAGGATATGCGACTTACATTATTACAGTTACTGGAGGACCGGTATGGCAAAAAAAGTATCATAATTACCTCACAACTACCGGTTGCAAAATGGCACGAATACATAAACGACCCCACGCTTGCCGATGCCATCCTTGACAGAATGACAGCTAACTCTCATCGGGTTGAACTAAAGGGAGAATCGCTGAGAAGAAAAAAAGAGAATGCTAATCAATAACACTTTGTATTTTTAATCCACATCAAGCTCTTACTCTTATTGCCTGCTTCGCAGGTGGGTCAACATCATCAGAATATACACATTGTTGTATCATGTCGGTAAATACCGGCTCATAACGGCAGCTTTTACTCACCATCTGCTTCATGTTGTCTGTCTTCAGACTGGCTGGCACGCCTCCAAAATATTGCAGGCAATTGTTCAACGCTTTTACCAGGTGAGGAAGGCTGGCATCCGGCAGGGCAGCTATATAGCTATAACCGCTGTAAGGCAATACACAAACCAGTACCGGGCAATAGATCACCTCCCCTGTCCCGCGGTCTGTGTAACACAGTTTATCACCGGCAAAATCAATCATCATCATCTGACCCGGTGGGTGCTCAAAATGCATGGAGATATCTGTGATACTACTGTGGCGGGTTAGCAGGTCACAAAATTGTGAGTAGCCATAGCCACCAGGGTACTGCTGACGGTACTCTTGCCATAACAGGTGACGGGTAACGCCTGTACGTTTAAGTTCAGCCAGAAAATAACTGACGCGCTCCTCAAAAAACTGTTTCCGCTCATCTTTGACTGGTGGCTGCTCCGGGGCATAGGTCAGCTCACAAAGGGCTGCGTCCTCCAGCTCCAATAGCTGCTCCCAGGTGTAGGTAGTGGCTTTAAATCGTTGAATGTAATGCCGTACTGTATTACGGGAAATATTTAACTGGCGGGAAATCTGCCGCTCTGAATAATTACGTGCTGATTGTTGTATAATACTGCGTACAATGTGCATCTCTATAACCTTGTTAGCCATCACGATCCGGTAATTTTTACCGCAAAGCAATGGCTTGCTGATTAAATATGCTACTTGTAAGCGCTTTATAAATGGTTCACTTTGTGCCGGAATGACAGGTGCATAACCGATAAGGGTGGTTCAGTTTACTCCGGAATCTAATCTGCCAATTGAATAAACACTGCCATCAGAGTGGTTCACTTTGCCCCGGAATAACTGGTTCACTTTACTCCGGAATTAGTGGTTCACTTTACTCCGGATTATACACTCAACAAGATCTTTAAATTTTCAACAGATGTTTTTACGGCTTTATCATTCATCAATTGCGACACATTTCCTTTATACTCATCTGTTATATATTTAATCAGATCATTAACAGGCGGTGATGTTATACTTGGTATTACAATTTCTAATAACTCTTTAAATTTTTGTTGTGAAAGAGAAAATTGAAGCCTGCTGCTAATTTTCGAATCAGTAAATGAAAGACCAGCTATGTTTGCTTGATGGGAATTAAGATTCGAAAGTATTTCAGTGTATATCTCATTGGCAGAAACAGCAACACCATTACCATTAGTTAGAAAAGCTTCAACAATTGCGATTACGAACTTCTTTTCCACAGACTTTGGAATTTTTAAAGGCTTTCCTATGATTCGTAAAAGCTGCTTAGCAAATGCAGGTTCATTGTAGAAGTTATTGAACCCTCTATGCGCAGATAGTAGATTATCAATTGTGTTATCGATTTCTATAGCTCTTAAGTCATCAGGGATATAGCTTTCAGCACTAACAATTTGCAGAAATTGTCTTGATAATTTTTTCTCATCTTGACTATTATTAGCCGTAAAATGAGCGTATTTTAAACCGAACGATTGTTTTACATCTTCGTCAACACGTCCCCATATCTCTGGAAGCAAAAGATTTATATTTTGATGGGTTTGGCTCGTGGTTTCAGGCCTTACATATATCCCAAAGAAACCCGATACAAGATTATTAATTTGCTCTTGTATCAAACTTGTAGAAAACACAGCAATTTCTTGAGCATTCTTTGCTGAAATTGCAGTATTCTTGACGCCCTGAAGAAGTTGCTTTATTCTTATCGTAACATTTGAAATTGGTAAGGTAATGACTTCCTTTATACAGGTTTCAAGCCAAGAAACTAATTGTAACCCTGTTATCTCACTATTATTGGGATGAGCCGCACTTGCCCAATTTCTCATATAATTAATATATTCCAAATGTTTAAATCCTAAGTCGGAAATTAGCCCAATCTCTTTGGCACCTTTTATCAGGTCGTAGTCATCTACTTTATCTAAGTCACTCTCATCTTTTAGACGTTTTCTTCTATCACCTGTAACTGCATTATCATAAAAAAATTCAATATCATACTGAGAAACACGTTTCCTTATTTGCAAAATCGTTTCATCCCAAAGATAATTTAGCGATGCATCAAAAAGTCCGGATGCGGTACTTGCAATGAATTTCGACAAGTAAAGAGACTGCTGCTTTTTTTCTAGAGTGAGTTGACCTAGAACAGTATTTAAGTTCTTAAAAACATTAACCCTCTCAGGAATGCCTGCAAAAACGCCATCAGTGGGCAAGGAGTGAAAAATTAGAACCTGTTTTAAGTTGGTTTCAAATTCGTTTAGTTGTATTAAGCCATTCTGGGCCTGCTGATTTTGGGGTAAATTTTCGTTCATTGTATTTTCTTTAGGATTGCTGTTAACACTAAAATATATAAATAATCTCCAAGCAACTTCAGTCCCTTCTTTGGTGATCTTAACTGCATATATTAACACTCCTATAATAGTGACACGTATACCAGCTGCTGAACTCAAAAGAGCCTATATCTTCTGAGTTAATTCTTAAATGGGATATTCCGCGGTTATCCATTTTTGAAATTAGGTATTCGATACTAACATCGTCGCGATTAGAGATAATAAGTGTATTGGGCATATGTGAAATGATCAAGTCCGGGAATTCATTAGCAGTCACTATGCTCAGATGCATCTGCTGCCTCTCTCGTTTTGGCTATCATGGTCTGATAAGTAGAGGTATTAGGTATTGGCACATATACTAATTTATCTCCGCCACATTTCTCAAATGTTAGAGGGGTGTTTAGGTGAGTTTTAGATTGATTTTCTTCCCTAAAAAGCAGAATCGGATTTGCTATTTTCACAACTATGAGTGTTCTGATGTATCAACGGCCTCTCTTGACCTAGTTATCAAGGTTTGAGCAACAAAGAAAGCATCAACTTTTGTATTTGTAAAATTGCCTTGAACAAATAGCGTTGATGAATCATTTTCGTTGGGGAAATCATATCCACAGAAATCATTTAACTCTCTAAATTCGAGAATAGGGTTCTTAATTTCCATGTTTATGAATGTTCTGATGAATCGACCGCTTCACATGATTTTGTAATCAAAGTTTGATATTGGCATTGTGTATTTTTGTCACTCCGTGAAGAACTATTTGTTGAAATGGCATCTAGATTTCGAATTTTATTTTCCTGAATAGTTCGGAAATTAAGTATTGGATTTGCTTGTTCATTAGTGTTCATGACGACAGAAATTGCTAACTAATATTACGATTATTTTCTCACTCGCTGAATAATTATTGATCCCGATTACGACTTCATTGGCATCAATTAGGGCAACAAAAATTTTAGGGTTCGGCAACAGGGATATTATTGGAACAAGTTAAGAAAAATAGTGGATAATCAAAAAAAATATACCGATAACTAATAGGCCAGCGCCGCTAACCTTTTCACTAAATAATTATGAAACTATTAATATTTACATCCTCATTAGTACAGATGAAGATTGTGGCAATCTCTAGGATTGTATTTGTCTGATTTTCACGGTGTGCTTTGGGTGGAGAAATGTCGTACTGTCTTGTAACATTTCCCATTTTCAACAGTTGGGTTAACTAATCTGTTTTTTATATAAAAACATGAAAAATGCCACCATTTACATCCGTGTGAGTACAGATGAGCAAGCACTTAAGGGATACTCACAACGAAATCAAGAGGAGCATTTGCTCAAATTTTGCTGTGCAAATGACATTGAAATACTCGATATCATTCGCGAAGATCATTCTGCAAAAAGTTTTGACCGACCTGAATGGAAGGCCCTGCTGCGGTCATTTAATGAAAAAAAGAACATCCGTCCGAATCTTATCCTTTTCACTCGCTGGGATCGTTTTAGCAGAAATGCAGCTGATGCATATTACATGATCTCATTACTCAAGAAAATGAACATTGAGGTCCAGGCAATAGATCAGCCCCTTGATTTATCTATTCCTGAGAATAAGCTGATGCTGGCCATTTATCTTGCTACCTCCGAAGTTGAAAATGACCGGAGAGCCCTGAACGTAAAACAAGGGATGAATACAGCACGACGAGAAGGCCGGTGGACGGGGAAGGCGCCGATTGGGTACAGGAATACCATAACCTCGGAAGGTAAGAAGATAATAGTTCCCTATGAGCATGAAGCAAATATTATCCGTAGCGTATTCGAAAACCTGACATATGGAACCGACAGCATCAGGCTAGCTCATAAAAAAGCCGCTGACCAGGGGCTGCGGTGCAGTTTAAATAATTTCTGGCATCTTATCCATAACCCGGTTTATTGTGGGAAGCTGCTTATTTCCTCCAATAATGGTAGTAATTCCCATTTGGTTTGCGGGATTCATGAAAAGATAATTGCGGAAGATTTATTTTACGGAGTCCAACAGATTTTAAAAAGCAGAAAAGGTGCCCCACAACCTAAAATCATTCATCACACCCAATTTCCATTGAGAGGATATGTTTTTTGCTCAATATACCAAAAGAGGCTTACCGGTAGTGCGTCAGAGGGGAGAAGTCGTAAATATTACTATTACCACTGCACAGCCACTTGCGGCTTCAGGTGTAGGGCGGATGTCATCAATGAAAGGTTTATAAAAGAATTGGAGAAGTTGGTTGTAGATGAATTTTATGAGGGGCTGTTTACACAAACTTTGAAAATGCAATTTAAGGATTTATTTAACAATGGAAATGCCATGCAGGCTCAAATAACGAAAAACATTGAGCGATTATTCGAGCGGGCGATCAAGGCAAGAGAACTGTTGTTGTTGGGAGAAATTGATGGCGATGACTATTTAGCTATTAAACAAGACTGCGAGAGAAGAATAAACAGTTTGGGCCCGAATCTTCATACGGCGGCTTTGATGATCTGCCAATCGGAGCGGCTGCTTAAAGAGGCAACTGGCAAGCTTTCAAATCTGCGGGTGACATATGAGAATGCGGATATAGTCGAAAAGAGAAAAATAATTAAGGCTATTACTACTGGCAGGATTGTACTTGATAAAGATAGATTTCATTCTCTATTCAATGTGGCGATGTTGATTATTTGCAATCAAGACGCCCCAATAATAACCGATGAACAACAAAGCCGTACACCCAATTTTCCAAAAAATACGTATCGGATTGATAACAGTGAGGACAAAATTTTGAAAATTATAATGTTTGAACGTAATAGGAATGTAGTCATCAATCGTGATACAGCAGAACAAGTGTTGACGTTGTTAAAATCTTTTGCAGTAGATATTTTCAGTGAGTTTAAAGTCTAACAAAGCATGGACACTGCAAGGGTTCGAGTACCAAATGCTATTTTGCAATGTTCATGAAATATTTAGTTTGATGAAACCCGACAAAACTAAGTAACGGGCTATATTTCAGTGGTTTGTTTTTTATGCAGCGAATTTCTTACAGATTATTCCTGAGTTTGTCAACCACAATTTCCAAAATTTTGTGAGTATAATTTATGTGACTAAATAACTGATTTTCAATTTATTGCAAATGAAAAAGGGGCACAACTTTTCATATTAAAAGTTGTGCCCCTTTGTGAACCGGTTGGGACTCGAACCCAAGACCCATACATTAAAAGTGTATTGCTCTACCAACTGAGCTACCGATTCATACCCCGTTTGTGATTGGGAGTGCAAAGATAGGAATTAATCATTTCCTTCCAAATATTTCGATAACTATTTTCATCTTCCTGGCGCAAACGTAAGGTGGTAGCGGATATTAGGATCGTCGCTGTGTGCTCCGTCGAAAACGTGCAATGGATAATACCGGCCCTGTACCCAATCACTCACCATATTATCATAGTAAGGCGAACCGGGATTACCGCTTTGTCCGCCAGGGTAAATACCGTAGGCTTCGGTTTGTGCTGTTAGTTCTACTACCATGCGCCAGGATGGACCATGGCCTTGCTTGGTAGCGTTTACAATGTGCGGTCCGCCGCCGGTGCGCAGGTGCATGCGGCTGAATGCCGGCAGGCGGGCCAGGTGCTGAATATCCGTACCCCGGGCAAGGCCCAGTGCCAGGTGACCGGTTCTATCCAGCGAATCGGCGGTGCTGACTGCCTTTACAAAAGCTTGTTGTACCAGTTGGGAAAGATCTTCTTGTTGGGGCGTATGCACATCATCGATAAAGTGCATAGAGGAGTCGCGTAGCAGCCATTGCAAGGTCGTAACCGAGGCAGGACGTTCCAGCACAAGATTATCACCGCGGTCCAGGTCATCGTCCCAAAGGCCGGCTTCCAGGTTAGCCCACCATAGGTTAAATACGGTAGCTGCTTTACTTTGGGCATCGGCCACCAGGTTCCAGTGTGCAACCAGATCGTAGTATTGTACCTGCGTTTTCGTGAGCAAAGCTGGCTTAAAATGCCGTTCCAGCAAGGGAATAGCGGCACGTGCAAAAAGATTGGTATAATCCGTTTGCAAAGCCTTCATATCATCGCTGGTAATTTGATCCATGGCCGCCAGTTGTTCATTGATCCGCTTGCCCCGGAACACATCGTACGATCCAATGACGGGGTAAGGATAGGTAGTATCTGTAGGATTTTGATTGGCAGATGCAATAAATCCGCGTTCGGGATTTTTAATGTGGGGGTTTTCTTCCTGGGGAATAAAACCCTGCCAGTCGAACGTAGTGTCTGTGCCAGGCAGCAGGTATTGGCCCTGGCCCTTCCAGCGCAGGGGATACTGCCCGTTGTGCCAGATGGCAATGTCGCCGTCCTTGCTGGCAAAGGCGAAGTTCTGTGCAGGGCAGGCGTAGGTTTTCAACGCATCCACATACGCTTCATAATTCTTGGCGTGGTTCAGCTTCAGGAAGGTCATCAACTCATCCGATGGGTCATGGGCTTTCCAACGCATAGCGATGGCGCGTTTATCGCCATTTTTTTGGGGAAAAGCGGTATCGTATATCACCGGCCCCCAGTGGGTGTATGCCACCGTATCGTGCAGGGTGGCGGCGCCGCGTATCACGATATCTTCTATGCGGGGCGTGGTGGGCTGAAAGCTGCCGTTGAACAAATATTGACGGCCATGATCGTTGAGCTGCACGAGGTAATAATCTTTAACATCTTCTTCCGCATTGGTAACGCCCCAGGCAATGTGGTCATTAAACCCGATCACCACGCCGGGTGCGCCGGGCAGGGAGGCGCCGTACACGTTCATGTCGTTTACTTTTATCTGCACTTCATACCATAGCGATGGCAGGTGCAGGCCCAGATGAGGATCGCTGCACAGAATAGGCGCGCCGGAGCGGGTTTTGCGTCCGCTCACGGCCCAATTATTAGAGCCGTTGTCCAGGTCGGGCTTATCCTGTTTAAAGTGTAACAATTGCTGTACGCCGGAGATCACGCTATCCGGCGGGGCTATGGCCTTTACGGAGGGAGCCGGATATGCGGTACCAATAGGAATGATAGGATCAAGGGAATCGTTGCGGCTGGGATACATCTTGCTGGCATCGGCCACGCCAAAGAGGTGGCAGGCATTGGTAAAATCCATATCGTTGTCGTAACCCGCCAGGTCGTCTGCCATGTATTTAAGCAGCAGCGCGCATTTCAGCGGGGTCCAGTCTTCGGGTTGATAATCCAGCAATTTATATTCCACCGGCAGGTGGGCGGCATCCAGTTGGTGGATGTAAGCATTCACGCCGGCGGTATAAGCATCTACCGCCTGTTTGGTAATGGTGTCCTGCTCCATCACGCGCAGCGAGTTTTCTGCGCCATACACCATGCCTTTGCGGCGCTGCATCCGGTCGAAGTGCAGGGTAACACGGCCCAATATTTCCGACAGGCGGCCAGCGGCGGCGCGGGTTTGCAGTTCCATTTGCCAGAGGCGGTCGCGCGCGTGCAGGTAGCCCTCCACGTAATAGGCATCGGGCAGGTTGGTAGCAAAGATATGGGGTACCATGCGCTCATCCAGCCACACGTTTACCTTCCCGGTAAGGGCGGGCAGCCGCAGGTCTTCGTTATAATTTTTGCTGATGGGCGTTGCGTTTTGCCAGAAGCCTTGCTGGGGGCTGAGGAGTTTACCAAAAGGCGGTACGCTGCCCCATTTATGGCCCAGTACAAAAATGAGGACCAGCGTAACAATGGCACTGCTGAAAAAGGGAAGGATTCTCATAATGGTAAAGTACGAAAATTGTATAGCTTATGCACCGGCCCGTACTATTTCTATGAGGCGCGCCACTTCTGCACGGGTATTAAAACTATGCAGCACTACCCGCAGCCGCTCCTGTCCTTTGGGTACCGTGGGATGCAGGATGGCCCGCACATCCAGTCCGCCGGCCTGCAATTGCTCCGCCAGCCTGCGAACAGCCACATTGCCCGGTGCCAGAATGGGTTGAATGGGGGTTTGGCTGGGCAGTAACCGCCCAGCGGGCAATGCCTCCCGCAATTGTACAATGAGTTGCTGCAAATGCAGCCGCTCCGCATCCATGCCCGGAAACAGGCTGTAAGCCGCCACGATGGCGGCAATGGAAGCCGGTGGCAATGCGGTGGTATAAATGAAGGACCGGGAAAAATTGATCAGGTAATCGCGCAGCAGGGCAGATCCCAGCACAATAGCCCCATGGCAGCCCACCGCCTTGCCGAAGGTGTGTACCCTTGCAAAACAATAAGGCACCAGCCCAAGGTGCTGCACCAGCCCTTCTCCCTGCGCGCCAATTACACCGGTAGCATGGGCTTCGTCTACGATAAGGTAAGCGCCCGTTTCACGACATAGCGCCGCCATGGCGGCCAGGGGGGCCTGATCGCCATCCATGGAATACACCGACTCTACGGCCACGAATACACGCCCGCTGCCGTGGCCTACTTTTTTCCGGAGGTCTTCCAGGTCGTTGTGTACAAAAGAGAATGCCTGCGCCCGCGATAAACGGATGCCATCCCGGATGCTGGCATGTATCAGCGCATCGTACACGATGGTATCGCCCTTCTGGGGTACGCAGGAAAACAGGCCCACATTGGCATCGTAACCCGCATTAAAAAGAAGACCGGCACTCGCCTGATGAAAGGCCGCCAGTTGCGTTTCTGCGGCCATTATGGCCGCATAGTTTCCCGCCAGCAGGCGCGACCCGGTACTGCCCGGACGCTGATCGCCGGCGGCTAATATGGACTGCACCTTCGCCTGCATGGCCGCACTGGCCGCCAGCCCCAGGTAATCATTGGAACAAAAATCTACCTGGCCCACCGGCAGGCTCAAGGTCCGGAAAGCATGCTGCGCCCGCCGCGCGTCGAGTTGAGCATGCAGGAATTCTTCACTTTGCATGCGCCAAAGCTAATTATCTTTGCGCAACCCTGCACAGGTGATGGCTGTTCTACCGCGAAGGGGTGGTAAAAAAACCTTCGCCGGCGTTCAGCACCACAACAGGAGCACGGGATACACCCTGCCGGGTATCTTGTTTAATTTATCATCATGAGTAAAGTTTCCATTCTCGGTTTAAAACTGCCCAGCGATCCGCGTTGGGTGAACCTGGCTTCCATTTCTCTGTCGGAAGTGCTGACCGATCACGCTTTCTGCGAACAGAAGGCCGCTACCTCCTGCATTTCCCTGATCCAGCGATATCCCGAAAAAGAAAGGTTGGTGCAAGAACTGTCGCCCATCGTTACAGAAGAATGGGGGCATTTCCGCCAGGTATATGCCGAAATGCAGAAACGGGGTTTTATGCTGGGCCGCCAGCGCAAAGACATGTACGTAAATGCGCTTCAGGAACACCAGGTAAAAGGCGGCCATCCCGATGACGTGCTGCTGGATCGCCTGCTCATTTTTGCACTCATAGAAGCCCGTAGCTGCGAACGTTTCCGCCTGCTGAGTGAAGGGCTGGATGATGCATACCTGCGCGAATTTTACCGTAAGTTTATGATCTCCGAAGCAGGTCATTACCGCCTGTTCATTGACCTGGCACATGCATATTTACCGGAAGAAAAAGTGCGCACTCGCTGGCAGGAATGGTTGAAAATGGAAGCCGCTATCATGGACAACCTGGAAGTGCGGGGAGATAGAATGCATTAAAACAATGCACTAAAAATTAAACCCTACGTTTACATAAAAGCCCACAGTTTCTGATTGATCAGAGTAGATCAACGATGCTTCAATGGGACCCAATGCAGAGCTGTAACCCGCTCCCAGGGCGTACCCGCTGAGATAGTTATATTTCACCCGGGCTTTGTCTGCATAGTTATAAATAGCTACGTTGGCCCGGGGAATAATGAAGAGGTTATTCAAACACTCATACTGGTATTTTATGCCCAATGTGCTGATACTACCCGTCAGTACCTCTCCTTCGTACAAGCCGGCAAAAGGTATCTGGTAACGCACCTGGTCTGTAAGGCCACCTACGATATAGTTATTCACAATATTGGGGCGGTAGCCCAGGTTCACCGCAGCATTGGTAGAAAAATCAAATGCACTTTTGTGGCTGGCCCGCACATAATAATTTACTTTCAGTAACAACCGCCTGTAGTTATCGAAATTCAGCCTGGTCGTGTCACCGGGATTGGAAGCCTGGTAAAAATTGAAGTTGGGATGATGACTATACACCTCCCCCGCCTCCAGTTGTATGGAGACGCCTTTTGTCGGGAATACGGTGCGATTCAGTGTATTGAGTCCATAATAAAAATAAGAGTTCAGTTGCCGTGTATGCCCGCTTACTTCCACATAGGACGATATTTTGGGTTTTAGCCAGATATGTTCCCACTGCGTGGCAATGCCGAATATCATTTTATTGTTCAAAGCGTATTGCAGGCTACCACCAGCATCCAGGTATTTGCTATTGTACTCCTGAAGCTGGCGGAAGTTTTCATAAATGGGTAGGTCGTTGTTTTCAAAATTGGTGTACAAGCGGAAACCAATGTTGCGTTGCCGGCCCAGGTATTTAAGAAATTCACCCTTCAGGCGTGGGTTTTCACTCAAGCCTGCGGTAAGGAAGGCATTGGAGTTTTTAACCAGAAAGTTACGGCGGGTAATGTTTAGAATGGCGCTAACGCCTGTGTAGGTATTATAATTGAGGGCCGCCTTCACATAAGTCAGCGGTGTTTCTTCCACATGGATGTCCATCAGTACTCGGTTTCCTCCCTGAGGCTCCAGGCGGTAGGTAACTTCCTTATAGAACCGTGTTCCATATACGTTCTGCACGGCTTTATGAATCTGGTCGTCATTGTACCACTGCCCTATCTTCAGGCCGGTTTTGCCCACAAAGAAACTGGAATCGGAGTGTACCAGCCCGTTCACACGCAGGGCGGTAAGCTGCACCCGGTTGATCTCCGGCATACGGCATACTACGGGTGCCGCATCGGGATACAAGGCCCGCAGGGAATCTGCCAGGTGTTTAAAAACCGGATAAAACTGGCGGCCCAACCGCTTGCCTTTATCGATAATAGAATCCACGCTGCTGAAACTAGCCGCAGAATATTCACGTAATTCATGCTGGATAAAAACATCGGTTACCTTTCGTTCCTCTTTAAAGTCCATCGCGTCTTTGTAAAAGCCCAGCTGGTAAATCATATCCAGCGGGGTTTTCAACTCAGCAGCTTTGCGCAGTCCCTGGCCTACGTTGCTACCAATGGTGATGTTGGCCCCCATGTCTTTCAGGGTGAGTACGGGGAAGTTGCGTACTACACCGCCATCCACCAGCTTTTGATCGCCTATCTCTACGGCGCTGAACACAGATGGAATGGCGATGCTGGCCCTTACCGACATCACAATATCGCCGGAGTCCAGGGTTACCCTATCACCTGTGGCGATGTCGGTGGCGATACATTTAAAAGGAATATTGAATTTAGAAAAATCGCGCAGGTTTTGCACCGGCCAGAATAACTGTGCCAGTTGCAGCCACAGCTCCTCTCCCACAATCACGCCCGATTCCAGTTTGGGTTTGTTGCCCTGAAAAGGCACTTCCAGGGCATATTTGCCAAATTCACTTTTTTCTTCGTAACTGATTTCACTGAGCAGGGGGCGGTTGGAAAAGAGGCGCGGCCAGTTAATGCGGCGGGCGATGGCTTCGATGGTATCTGCAGAGTAACCCACGGCATAGAGTGCGCCCACAATACTACCCATGCTGGTGCCTGCCACGTAATCTATTTTCAGGCCGGCGCTGTCAATGGCTTCCAGGATGCCGATGTGGGCCAATCCCTTCGCCCCACCCCCACTCAGAGCCAAGCCTATGCGGGGCCGCTGGTCATTCGTTTGGGCCGATGCAACAAAACATGTCCCGGCAAGTACCAGGAACAACCCACAACAATAACGGTATATGCGCGCCAGAAAAACAAAATCCATCTACCCTAAAGGTAATTATTTACGATGTTCCTTTGTATTGAAATATGCAGCCTCTGATGATAAATCAAGGAAGGGATGTGCCGCCTGTAACGCCCCGGTTTTTTGAGCATACCGGGCCAGGAACTGCTGGTGCTGCGGTGTTGCCGGATTAAAGGGCCGGTGTGCAGCAGCCTGGCGCAGTTCCTGTACCGCGTGCAACAATGCCAGTTCCGCCGGCGCCAGTGCATATTTACAAAATTGCTCCCACACATATTGCACAGCCATCTCGTTGGGATGCACCAGGTCTTCCTTATAAAACCGGTAGTCACGCAGGTCATCTATCACTAGTTCGTAGGCCGGGAAATAATGCAGGCGCTCAAACTTATGGACCATGTGATGCACGGCCTGCAATAAAATGGCTTTGCTCAAATTATTTTCCACCACCCCATCGCGCACATGCCGCACCGGGCTTACGGTAAAGAGTATACGCACCTGGCGGTTACGGAAAAATAACCGGTGCATAACGTTATCCAGGGAGGTGATGATCTCTTCAACGCTGAGCAGTTTTTTATTGAAGGTATGGGCCGGCGCTTTGTGGCAATTGGCCACTAGCCGCCCGCTTTCCCTGAGCTGGTAGCCGAAAGCCGTACCCAAGGTAATGATTAGCCAGTCGGCATTCTCTATGCGATGAATGGCAGCCTGCTGGGCAACGTTGATCTTATCCAGGGCAGCTTCGGGTGTGGCAGCCGAAAAACGGCTATGGTGGGCCCAGCTATGCCAGAGATCATCTTGCTGAAAAAGATCATCTGCCGTATAAACTTTACCATCCAGGTAACTTTGCAGTGCCTGGGTAATGCTGAGCGGATTGTATAAAATGCCGTGAGGATTTTGAAGGACCTGGAACTTGTGCTGCTGCAGTAAATCGCCTATTTCTTCTGCAAAGCAGGAGCCAAGCAGCAAAAATCTGTCGCTGTAGCGGAGGGAGGGCGAAAGCGGCGCAACCGGAAAGGTAAGACGGAAGTTCATGATGCGTGTGTAGTAAGTAGTAGCAAGGAAGGGTGCATGCCGTGCAGTGGCTTATGGAACAAATATCTTTTCCGCCAGGCGGTAGGCCTTTTCCCACGCCACTTTATCCAGTGCGGGTTTGGCTCGTTGCCTGGCCAGGAAATCGAGCAGGTTTTCGGTAGCAATATTACCGACCAGTTCATCCTTAGCCATCGGGCATCCACCTATGCCTTTGATGGCGCTATCGAAGCGGCGGCAACCCTGGTCCCAGGCGGCGCGCACCTTTTCTTCCCACTGGTGGGGTGCGGCATGAAAGTGCGCGCCAAATTCTACGGCAGGATAGGCCGGCACCAGGGCTTTGTACAGGTAGCTAATCGTGGGCGGGTCTGCCAGGCCTACAGTATCGGCCAGGGAAATAATGGGAATTTCCAGCGCGGCCAGCTCGCTCACCCATTGCAGCACGATATCAGTATTGTAAGGATCACCATATGGATTACCAAAACCCATAGAAATATAAATGACCAGTTGCTTGTTATTTTTTATGCACAACTCCTGGATGGTCTGCACTTCTTCCATCGATGCGGCGATGGTTTTATTGGCATTGCGCAGTTGAAAAGTTTCGGAGATAGAAAAAGGGAAACCCAGGTAACGGATAGCATCATGCATCACGGCTTCTTCGGCGCCCCGCAAATTGGCCACGATGGCCAGCAGTTTACTGCGGCCAGGCAACTGTGTAAGGCCGGCCAGTACCGCCTGCGTATCGGCCATCTGCGGGATGGCTTTGGGCGATACGAAACTGCCGAAGTCGAGGGTATCAAAACCTACCTGCAACAGTGCGTCTAGGTAGGCAATTTTTTCTACCGTGGCAATGTGCCGGTGCCAGCCTTGCATAGCGTCGCGGGGACATTCGATAAGTTTCATGGGAAGAAATTGAAGTTAGGGCGCAATGGCCATCCGTTGTTTCAATGCTTCATATAAAATAATGCCGGCGGCCACCGAAACATTCAACGATTCGAACTGCCGGCTCATGGGAATGCAGAATAATTTGTCGGTGGCTTTGCGCAGGGCCGGGTAAATGCCTTTGTCTTCCGAACCCATGATAATGGCCGTAGGGATAGTCCAATCCAGGTTATACAGTGGTTCGGTGGCCTCCATTTCGCTGCCCATTACGGTAATGCCGTTGAGGTGCAGGGTATCGATGGCTTTCAGCAGGCTGTTAACGCGGCAGATGGAAATTTTTTCCAGTGCGCCGGCAGAAGATTTCATGGCTTCTTCGTTGAGGGCGGCTATGCCTTTGTCGGGAATAATAATGGCCTGGGCACCGCAGCACACCGCGCTGCGGGCAATGGCGCCAATGTTGCGTACATCTGTAATGCCATCAAGCAGGAGGAATAAGGGCACCTGCCCACCGTCTACCACCTGGGAAATCACATCCTGAAGGTCCAGGTAATTGATCTCGGTGGTGAGGGCAATAACGCCCTGGTGATTAGCGGCCGTAAAACTATTGAGCTTTTCTGCCGGCACCTGGTTGATGGGTATCTGCTGGGCTTCGGCCAGCGCGCGGATCTGTGGGATAATATCACCGGAAGCGCCGCGCAACATAAATATGCGCTCTAGCGGCTTGCCAGCCTGCAAGGCTTCTATCAATGGCTGACGGCCAATGATAAGGGCAGATTGTTTGGGTTTGGGCGTACTGTACCGGGAACCGCCGGTTTTGCGGGGTCCGCCCGCCGGTTTGCGAAATCCTTCACCATCTGGTCTGCGGTCGCCGCCTTCTCTTCGCGCGCCGGAATTGTATTTACGATCGTTCATTGCTGCAAAGAACGGAAAAAAAGGCGTGCCAGGCGTTTTTTGCATGCCAGGTGTGTGAGTATAGCATTGCCGTTCCGGTATACAACCGGTAAGCCTTCCCCTACTTTCTATCCAGCAGCCATAATTTCATCTTCAGCACCGCCGCCACCGTTATCGCATCGGTAATTTCTTCCTTCACTACCTTATCATACACCACGTCAAAAGGCAGTTTTTGCACGTGCAGTTGCTCTGTTTCTTCCGGCGACGCTTCGTGCTGGCTCAGATCTTGGGCCAGGAAAATGTAACAGTCTTCGTCACTTACGGAATTCGACAAATGCATGTGCAGCAGATGGGTCCAGGAAGCGGCTACCAGGCCGGTTTCTTCCAGCAGTTCCCGCTTTGCAGATGCCAGCGGGTCGGTGCCCACCGGGCCGCCGCCTTCGGGGATTTCCCAACTATATTGGCGCAGTGGGAAGCGGTATTGCCCTACCAAAAAAATATGATCAGCCGCATCGAGGGCCACAATGCCGATAGCCACATTTTTAAAATGAACCACCCCATAAATGCCGGGATTGCCTGCAGGGTTCAGCACCTGGTGTTCGGTAACCCGTATCCAGTTATTGTCGTACGCTATTTTTTCGGAAAGCAATGTCCAAGGATTCTCATGATTTTCCATGGCGTCAAAAATAAGCAAGTGCCGGGAAACATAGGTGTGCGTATTTCAAATGGCGGAAAAGAGAGCAGTAGTTCCCGGCTGCACTTACTTAAAGGTTTAAATAGTAATAGTAACAATGCCCATCGCGCCGGTAGCCGGTGCGCTCATAAAGGGCCTGGGCACCAGTGTTCACCATATCTGTCTGCAACATCACCCAGCCGGCACCCGAGGCACGGGCCATGGCGTGGGCCGCGGCCAGCAGCAGGCTGCCGCCACCCTTACCACGATGCGGTTCCAGCAGGAAAAGATCATTGAGCAGCCAGGCCTTGCGCATGCGGATAGAGGAAAAAATGGGATACAGTTGGGTAAAGCCAATGAAATGCCCATTATCTTCCGCCAGCAATATCACGCTGTCTTTCGCTTGCAGCCGCTCCCTTACAAAGGCGGTGGCCCCTTCGAGGTCGGGTATCTGGTGGTACCAGGCACGGTAGGCATCGAACAAACCGGCTACAACATCAAGGTGTGCCAGTTCTGCGGTAACAATGTTCATGTAGTTTGTTTTTACAAAAACCAGCTGCCCGTTACTGTAAATACAGCCTGGGCAGCTGGTCTATCTTAATCTAAATCGTAACGGTTTATCCATACCTGCTCCAGGTTATGATGCAGGTGATCCAGGTGATCGGTAGCCAGTATACTACAAATTTACCAGTGTGCAGAACGACTTTAGTAGTCCATTCAAGTATATGCTGATAATCCCATTTTAAGCGCGTTCGTAACTTTTAGCTTTGCTGAAAGAGCGGTTCACCAGGTACACCCCGCCTATCGTTACCAGCCCACACACGCCCATCAGCCAGGTGAATGTTTCATCCAAAATGACCCATCCCAGCAGCACCGCCACAATAGGATTAATGTAAGCATATACAGCAGCCAGGGAAGGCGGCAAGTTATTCAGCGCAAACACATAGGCAGAATAAGTCAATACCGACCCAATAAAAATAAGGTATAGTAAGCTTTCCCACAGATCGATGGTGAGCCCGTTGTGAGGCCGGTATATGCCGGTACACACGCAGGTAATTACCATCACCACACCACCAAGTAGCATTTGCAGGCCTGCGCCGTAGAGGTAATTTATGGGCAAGGCCCATTTGGCAGTAAGCACAGAACCAAGCGCCCAGCATAAACAGGAGATAAACGACAGGAAGATTCCGAAGCGGAAATCCGGGTTCAATAACTGTGGCAGGTAGTTGAAGAATATCCCTACCACGCCCATCAACCCTGCCACCAGGCCAATGATCAGCATGGGGGCCAGGCGCACACGCTTCACCAGCAGCAAACTGAATAGGGTCACCCACATCGGCACCGTAGCAGCCATGATGGCCCCCAGCCCACTGGGAATGTAAGCCAGGCTCCAGGTAAGCATCCCGTTACTACCAAACAACATTAGCAATCCAATGATAAAGATACGACCCAACAATCCTTTGTTCGGCAGCTTTTCCCCGCGCAACAGGAAGTAACCAGTGAGCAACGCCCCTGCAATCGCCATCCGTACGCCCGACAGCATGATGCCATGCAGGTGCCTTACCCAGATATGCGCTGCTAAAAAAGTAGTTCCCCATAAAATACTGACCAGCCCTAAAGCAAGGTAGGCGGGAGTTTTGGATGTCTGTTGCATACAATGGAAATAACAGTTGATATGAAAAGATTATCCGGGAGCCATACATCTTCCGGCTACAGGTGGCACCTACTGTTCGCAACACAAGGCGCATGTATCCTTATTTTATATTTTCTACCGCGTGCAAACACACCGTATAAAATACCCCGTACATTTTTATCACTTCACAAATGTGATACAATTCATGGAGTAAAAACAGATACAGATATTTTAATTTCAACCAGATCAGATGTGCGTTATAACAATAAATTTAGATATGCGTTCAGTGCGCTGCATTATAAGGAAGGAGTCCATCATCTCCCCCAGTATACCATTTTATGCAGCAGATGCGCAGGCTGCAATTTCGCAGGGATACTTATCCTGATCCACCTTTTGCTTACTTTTTATACTAAAAACAGATTCAATTTTATTAGATTTATACCAGATCAGAATCATGTGTTATGATAAAGACCGCCGAACATTTGTATTTACAGGTTGCTGATAAAATAGAGCAGTTGATAGAAAAAGAGGTCCTCAAAATAGGCGACAAGCTGCCCTCCGTGCGCATCCTCAGCAAAGAGCAGGGTATTAGTATGAGTACCGCCTTCCAGGCGTATTACTACCTGGAATCCAAAGGACTGATCGCTCCCCGGCCCAAGTCGGGTTATTACGTGCAGTTCAATAGTCGCCGCCTACCCCAGATACCCAAGGCTTGCGTGCCGGTAAAAAAAGCTTCGGATGTAAGCGTGGGGGATATGATGTATGAAGTCTTTGGCGATGTAAAGGCCAGCGACATCCTGCGCTTTTCCATCGCCGTACCGGCGGAGGAGCTTCTGCCCGGCGCCCGCCTGAATAAATCCCTGACCCACGCCATGCGCACCATGCCCGGTCATGGCATACAGTATGAAAGCGTTCAGGGTAACGAACTGCTGCGCCGCCAGATAGCGCGCATGAGCATGCACTGGGGCGGCGCTATCAGTGAAGACGATGTAGTAACGACCAACGGTTGTATGGAGGCGCTGAAACTCTGCCTGGGCGCCACTACCCAGCCCGGCGATACTATTGCACTGGAAAGCCCCTCCTATTGTGGCGCACTGCAACTGGCCCAACTTATGGGACTCAAAGTATTGGAAATACCTACAAACCCGGTCACCGGAATAGACCTGGACTACCTGGAAAAAGCCATTCCCCGCTTCCGTATTAAGGCCTGCATGTTCGTCACTAATTTCAACAACCCCCTCGGCTCCTGCATGCCCGACCGCCACAAAAAACAATTGGTAGACATCCTCGAAAAATACGAGGTACCCCTCATCGAAGACGACATCTATGGGGATATGTATTTTGGAAAAGAAAGGCCACAGTTGTGCAAGACCTTCGATAAAACGGGCAATGTGCTGCTCTGCAATTCCATCTCCAAATCGCTGGCCCCCGGCTATCGCGCCGGATGGTGTATACCCGGCAAGTACAAGGAAAAGGTGTTACGCTTAAAGCAAATCCAATCCATTGCCTGCACCTCCCTCACCCACGCTGCTATCGGTCATTTCCTGGAAAACGGGCGGTATGAACACCACCTGCGTACCATGCGCAAAAAGCTGCATACCCAATGCCTGCGCTACCTGCAGGCCATTGCAGACTACTTCCCGGAAGATACCTGCGTAACGCGGCCCCAGGGCGGTTTTGTGGTGTGGGTGGAGCTGGATAAGCGCATCAATACCTATGATTTATTCCAGCAGGCCATGCGCAAAAAAATAAGCTTTGCGCCAGGCCGCATCTTTACACTGCAAGACCGCTACCATAATTGCCTGCGCATCAGCTACGGCACCCCCTGGAGCAAGCAGATAGATGATGCCTTCCGTACGCTGGGGAAACTAATCAGGAATAGCATGAAGTAGGATGTATTTTCCGTATATTTAAAACCACAACAAAAACATACCCGCGTGAAAGCAATCCTCAACACGTTACTATTTGGTGGCGCGCTGGCCGTATGCAGTTGCCACCAGACCGGCGGCAGCAGCAACGATGCCACAGTGCCAGATAGTGCAGCCATCAAAGAGATTAATACGGATGGTTTCATTCAACAACTGAATGTGATCGCCTCCGACTCTTTCCAAGGCCGCAAGCCCTTTACCCCCGGTGAAGACCTCACCATTCATTATCTCGAATCGCAATTCAAAGCACTGGGCCTGAAACCAGGCAACGGCAACAGCTACTTTCAGGAAGTTCCTATGGTAGAAATAAATACCACCCCCGAAGGTCCCCTGGTGATCAAAGGTGCCAAAGGTTCCCTGTCGCTGGAATACCTGAAAGACTTTGTAGCCTCTACACGGCGTATAGTGGATACCGTTAGTGCCAAAAATTCTGAGATCGTTTTTGCCGGCTTCGGCATCGTAGCACCGGAATACCATTGGAACGATTATGAAGGACTGGATGTAAAAGGAAAAACAGTGATGGTACTGGTTAACGATCCCGGATTTACCGACAGCACCTTGTTCAAAGGCCACACCATGACCTATTATGGACGCTGGACCTACAAATATGAAGAAGCTGCCCGACAGGGCGCTACCGGCATTATCATTGTACATGAAACTGCGCCCGCCAGCTATCCCTGGCAAGTGGTGCGCGGTGGCTGGAGCGGTGCCCGCCTGGAGCTGCAGGCCGATGACAACTATGCTTCGCGCGCTGCCCTGGAAGGTTGGGTAACTATAGACGCCGCCAAAAAGATCTTCGCCCTGGCCCATGCAGGCGACAGCCTGATGGAAAAAGCCCACCACCCCGGCTTTAAGCCCGTAGACCTGCACCTCACCACCAGCTTCGTATTACACAACACATTGAAAAAATCGATCTCGCATAACGTAGTGGCCGTGCTGCCCGGTGAAACTAAACCCGATGAAGCCGTGATCTACTCCGCACACTGGGATCATTTCGGCATTGGGGAGCCAAGAGAAAGTCCGCTGAAACCCGGTGTAAAAGATTCCATTTACAACGGTGCGCTAGATAACGGCAGCGGCGTGGCAGCCATGGTATTACTGGCCAAAGCCTTTACGACCGCGCAACATAAACCCGCCCGCTCTGTAGTGATCCTCTGTGTAACCGGCGAAGAACAAGGCCTGTTAGGCTCTGAATATTATGCCACCCATCCCCTATTCCCCGTCAATAAAACCGTGGCAGACCTGAACGTGGATGAAATGAATAATTATGGCCGCACCAAAGACGTGGTGATGATCGGCTATGGCCAGAGCGACATGGATGATTATGCCCAGGCCGCCGCTACCAAACAAGGCCGCACCGTAGTGCCAGACCCCAAGCCATTTACCGGCTCTTTTTTCCGTTCCGATCACTTCAATTTTGCTAAGGCTGGTATTCCCGCCCTGTACTTCGAAGGCGGCCCTACTTCCCTAGAGCATGGCGCTGGTTACGGCGTGAGAATGAAGGAAGAATTTGACGCTACCCGCTATCATTCTCCTTTTGATGAACTGGATGTGAAGACCTGGAATTTCGATGGCATGGTGGAAGACACCCGCCTACTATTCGATATTGGTTTCCGCCTGGCCAATGATAACTCCTGGCCCAAATGGAAAACCGGATCAGAATTCAAAGAAAACCGCGATAAGAACGCTCCTAAAGAATAAAAATAATGTATCCCAAAAACAGCAGGCCGTTTCTGTGTCAGAAACGGCCTGCTTGCGTGCAGTTGTTTTTTACAGCAACGCGTACGGGTCCGTTTTGTTGCGATCATCCATATGTACCCGCTCTAATATGCGGGTGGCAATGGCATTCACTATTTTAGGAGGTACGCCCGTAGTAACCGGCAGCAACGTACCATCCCTACCACCCAGGAAGCGGATCACCTTATCTTCTTCCAACTGTGCATTATAGATCATGCCATCCGGCAGGGCTTGCGGCGTAACCACCACCAGGTATCCTTTTCCTTCCAGGTCGAAATCTAAGGTGAATGTATCCATAACCTACTTTTTATGCTGTGCTGCAAAATGCAGGCCTTTTTGATATAAGATATATGCAGGAATAAATGAAAGGCATTTGTGAGAACGCGTAAATGCCTTGAAAGCATTGCCGTATCTTTAACATTGTAAAAAGCATTTTTATGCAAACGGATGTGTTGATTATCGGAGCTGGTGCCACAGGATTGGCCACCGCTTACGAACTGGTAAAAGCAGGGAAAAAAGTAACCGTACTGGAAGCGCGCCCCCGCATAGGTGGCCGTATCCACACGGTAAAAACAGATAATGGGCATATGGAACTGGGCGCAGAATTTATACACGGCGACCTACCCATTACCCTAGGCCTGTTGCAGGAAGCTGGTCTGCGGTACACCCAGTCTGGTGGTAAATTATTCACCGTAAAAAACGGCCAGCTTACCGCCGGCGGTGATTTTATCGTAGAGTGGGACCTGCTCGAAGAAAAGATGCAGGCACTCACCGGGGATATGACGCTTGATGCATTCCTGCAAACCTATTTTCCCGGCGATGCATACGCCCAACTGCGCTTTTCTGTGTACCGCTACGCCAGCGGATACGATACTGCCGATCCCTCTACCGCCAGCACCTTTGCCTTGCGCGATGAATGGATGAAGGAAAGCGAACATCAATATCGCATAACCACCGGCTACGGCCCGCTGCTGGACTATCTCGCCGAAAAAATAAAAGCAGCCGGTAGCGAAATCCTGCTAAACTGCCCGGTACAAACATTACAGTGGAAGGCCGGACAGGCGCAGGCCCTCTGCCATAACGATCAGTCTTATACGGCTCCAAAGGCCGTGGTAACATTGCCCTTAGCCATGCTACAGCAAAACAACCCGGATGAGACATTCCACTTCTCCCCTGCCCTGCCAGAAAAAACTGCCGCCGCCCAACAAATGGGCATGGGCGCCATTGTAAAAATAGTACTGCAATTCAAGGAAGCATTCTGGCAAAACACCCCCTACCGTTCTATGGGCTTTATCCTGTCTGACGAAGCCTTTCCCACCTGGTGGACGCAATACCCGGAAGAATGGCCGGTACTCACCGGCTGGCTGGGTGGCCTGCCCGCCAAAGCTTACCGCGACGCGCAGGGCGAACATTTACTGCAACTGGCCATGCAATCGCTATCCAATATTTTTACCCTTCCCCTGGATACGCTGTATGATTGGCTGGAAGATGCCCAGGTCATGAACTGGACGGCTATGCCATACACCCAGGGATCGTATGCGTATGCTACTATTCATACCCATACTGCCCTCCCCATTTTGATGGAACCTGTACAGCAGACTTTGTATTTTGCCGGCGAGGCCCTGTATGAAGGGCCCGCTATGGGTACAGTGGAAGCCGCTTTTTCCAGCGGTATCCGGGCAGCAAAGCAATTACTTACCTCCACAGGCACCTAACCCAATACCGGTATGTGGTACACATTTTGGGGCGCAGGTTGCTAAATGCGCAGTATATGAAACATCCCATCACGGTTAAGTTGGAAGACCAGATCCTCAATACAATCACACCCACCCCAATGCAAGGGTGATGTAAAAACGGCCAATGTATTGTAAGTTATAATCTATACATCATGGAGCAACCTCAAAAAGAAAATACAATTATCGTGGCGGTAGATGATCAAAACTACCACTTCCACGTGCGCGTACACCATCATGACGGCATCACGGATTACGTGGTTACCCCAGGTAACGACACAGATGCCATCCGTGCCCTGATACCCCATGCGGTGAAACTTACCTACGGCCACGGCGAAGTGGGGTACGATAACCGTATCCAGTCGGAAGCTGCGCTGGCGCTTCAATACGATATCTGGCGCGCCATCAAAGAACAATTGATGGAAGACAACCATCCGCATTTGTAGTAACCCTTGTATTACATCATAAAAAAATCCAACGAACGTCCTGTCATTCGTTGGATTTTTTATGGGAAATAGTGTGGTTACAAAATCTTAGCAATGGCATCAGCATAAGCGCTGCCAATACCAATCATTTCCGCGCCAATGTACACGGCGTTGCGGTCTATTTTATCCACCTTGTTATTAGCTACGATAAAGGAGCGGTGAATGCGGGTAAACTGCGCCGCAGGCAGCAGTGTGAGCGCTTCCTGCATGGTAACGCGGGACAGTAGTTTTTTGTCTTTCAATACAAAGGTTACATAATTGCCAGCGCTTTCCAGGTAAAGGATTTCATCCAGCAGGATCTTGTATTGTTCGTACCCGCTTTTCACAAAAATATAGGAGATATCGGCGTTGGGTGCAGGGCTGCGTTGCTTTAACTGGGCCAGGTTTTCGGTCTTATTGCAGGCTTTGAGGAAACGGGCAAAGGAAAAGGGTTTCAGCAGGTAATCTACTGCATCCAGCTCAAAACTTTGCACTGCATGCTCGGAATAGGCCGTGGTGAAAACCACCATGGGCGGCTCCGGCAGGCTGATTAAAAAATCCAGTCCCGAAATATCGGGCATTTTAATATCGAGAAAAAGCAAGTCGATCTTTTCCCGTTGCAGGTGTTCCATAGCTTCAAATGCGTTGGTATAATAACCGCGTATGTCCAGGAAAGGCACTTTGGCGGCGTGAGCGCGGATCACCGCCAGCGCTACCGGTTCATCATCAATGGCAATGGCAGTTAATTGCATAGTTCTAATTTACAATTTTTCAGGGTTCACGGTTATGGTCAGGTGTACAAAAAACTCCGTGGCCGTTTGCCGGATGCTTAACTCATGATGCCCGGGATATAATAAAGCCAGCCGGTGTTTAACATTGTTGAGCCCAATGCCAAACCCTTCCTTTTCCGTATCGTTTTCCGGCCGGCTGTGAATGCTGTTGAACACATCAAAAAACACCTTGCCATTATCACAATACAAACTCACCGATATACGCGACCTGGAACGCAGGCTGATGCCGTGTTTGAAAGCATTCTCCACGAAAGGAATGAGCAGCATGGGGGCAATATCCATATTGCAATGCAGCTCGTTCATATTTACATCCACCTGTATATCGGGCGATGATTGGGTACGTAGGCGTTGCAGGGAGATATAATTATGCAGGTAGGCTACTTCTTTGGTGAGGGCTATTTTTTCCTGGGAATTTTCGTGCAGCATAAACCGCATCATATCACCCAGGCGTTGTATGCCTTCACTGGTATGCGTGGCATTTTCCTGCAGGGCGGTGCCATACAAAGTATTGAGGGCATTGAACAAAAAGTGAGGATTAATCTGGGAGCGTAGGAAATCCAGGTTGGCGGCAGACTTGCCCAGCGCCACTTCCAGGTCGCCCACAAGATCTTTGCGCTGCTTGCGGAGCTGGTACAGGCGCCAGGAAAGCGGCAGCAATACTACAAACTGCAACAACAATGTTACAAAACCCAGCGCTACTAACACCCCTCCCCAGCTATGTTGCATATGACCCAATGAGGCGATGATCACCATGGTAAGAATGGCCGCCGGCAGGGAATATAACAAGGTAGTTAACACAAAGGTGCCGCGGTCTTTTTTGCCCTGGTATTCAGGAAAGCCCTTATGCATCCATAGAAAATAACAGCCGGCCAGGTAAGGCCCGTAACATACAATATACCCCGCCAAATGCGAGCCCCGGCTAAGGGCAAATACCAGCAGCACCACCCATATAATGGCCATGGGAATGCCTTCAGAAATTATCTGGCGGAAAATCATGTTGGTCGATAACTGCGGGTACACGTAAGAGAGGTACAGCTCCCGTATGCTGTAATAGATGGCATAAAGCACCGCATACAGCAGGGTATTGTTAAACGCCATCTTCGCAAAATACATGTGCGCCCCTTTTACGGTTTTATACACGCCAAACAGGTAACCGTAATAATAAGAATCGGCTATCATGAGCATGAAAAACACAAAAACCGCCAACGGTGCCAGGCAAAGTAGTCCCAGTACCCATTTACGCCGTTCAAAATACTTCGGCACAATGAAGAAGTTCAGGAGTAAGAAAGCCCCGTAGGTCACTAAAATATGCAACACCACTGGTATGAGATAGTGAATGTAATAGTCGAACACCTGGTGGTACAATTCAAATTTGTAACCCAGGGTATGTTGCTCTTCAAATACATTATTGAACACCGAGTTGGATAAACAGGTAAGCAGGGAAAACAAGAATATTGCGGTGGCGGTGCCAAATTCCAGTTTCTGAAAGGATTTCATGAGTGGCGTTTGTTTTTACAATGATACGCCAGCGTTTGGGAGTGCTTGCGGAAAATGGGGCAAAACAGGGGGAAAATGGGATAAAAAAAGAAGGCGTTTAAAACAAAAGCCATCTCCATTGTGGAGATGGCTTTGCTGTACAAGCAGTATATCTGATAAAGACTTAATCCTGTACCAGCCCATATTCAGCCAGCTTCGCTTTGGTTTCTTCATAGTTGCGATGCAGAATGCCTTTAATATTCAGCCCTGCTGCCACCTGGATGAAAAGTTGCCGGTCTTCTAGGTAAAGTATATTTTCTGCCGGCACCTGTGCAATGTCCAAGGCCAGTTTGTAAATGTCTGCATCAGGCTTGCGGAAATGTGCAAAAGCAGACGATACAAAGAAGTCCACAAATTTGCTCAGGCCAAATTTCCGGATACGGTATTCGTTCAGTTCCCGGCCTTCGTTGTTTACGACGGCCACTTTCAGTTTATACTTTTCCTTAAGTTCACAGATCATTTTAATCATATCCGGGAAAGGCAGTGATTTTTCCAGCATAAATTCCTTAAAATCTTCCCGGGTAAAACTGCGTGGTTCAAAGAATACGAGGCGGTGCAGGTATTCGTCTAACGTAAGTTTACCAGATTCATACGTATCGAAAGTGAGGTGATGGCGGTCGTTCATATCGGCCAGGTTCAGGCCGTATTTTTCGGCAGCTTCTTTTCTGGCGTTTCTATCCCATCCATTAGTACCCAACACGCCCCCAATATCCAGGAAGAGGGTCGTGATCTTAGTTGTTGTTTCCATGATCATCGGTTTAGCTTAATCTTTAAAATTAAGGGTTTTCTCCCAGTTCCGGAAATCATAAACCGCTGTCCTGGATGGGTAGCTGATGGCTGGCTATTCCTAGGTGCTATCTTTATTAAAATAGCCATGGCCCTGCTATAAAGTAATTACCTGCGCCTGCTGGGGGAACAGCAACTTTACGCCCAGGGCATTTCCTTTTGCCAACTGCACTTTTATCCTGGCTTCATTATTCCCCACCGGTTTTATATGTGTGATCAGCACCGGCAAGCCTTTTAGGGAGCCGGGGCCGGCCAGGCTGTCCAGCACCGCCAGCTCGGTCATGAGCCAATGGGGTGTAAGATGACCATACAGCGCATGGTCCGACTGTTCATTGGGAAAGGAAGTTTCTATCATTATACCTTTGAGTTGGCGAGCTTTTAAGATGGGACTTACGGCTTCCCAAAGCTGGCGCAGGTTGTTGCCCCCTTCCAATGCGTCGGGGCCAGTATCGCCCAGGTAAAGCAGGTAGGACGACTGATGTTTTACCAGGAAAGCTGTACTCTGCCCGGGGGCGGAATGACGGAGCGGGTAGGCGCTCACTTCCAGGTCCAGGTCGGCAATGGGGGTGGCTACGCCGCTGTCCATGGGCATGTACCGGAACTTGCCCAGGGCGGGAGGATCGCCGGCATCGGCGAAGTTGCCCCAGCTCTTCCAGTTAAAGTATTTATCCTGTATAATGTTCAGGCAGAAAGGCAGTCCATAGAGGGCCTTGGCGCTATCGTCTGGCGCGTTTTGCAACATACCTTCCACGTGGTCCAGGTGGGGGTGGGAAATGAAATAGGCCCTTACCTGGCTTTTCAGCACATCGCTGGCCCGGCCCGGGAAAACATGGTGAGTAATGGCTTGCTGAAGGCCGGCGCGCACAGTGCCGCCATCCAGGCAAATGTATTGGGTACCGCCTGTGGGCTTCAACAGGTAAGCGGAAAGATTGCTTTCATCCAGCCCTCCCTTTACCCCCAGGGGAATAATGGTGAAGGTCTTACCGTTCTTTGTTTGCGCGCTTACTACCTGAATTGCCAGCAGCAGGCCGCATAAAAGCTTATACCAATTTTTCATGGGCTAAAAATAAGTACTTCCGCCTGCATTTTATAGTAAGCCTACCCTACAGCAACAGGCAGCAAACATCAACAACCTGCCATTGGACCATAACCCCCAGCGTGTAAAAAGTTGCTTTTTTAAAAAATGTGGGTATTTTTAACAAACACCTGTAATGGCCAAACTACCTACGATAAAAGAAATTGCCAAGCGCCTTCATGTGTCGCCCTCCACGGTGTCGCGTGCACTACACGATCACTATAGCATTGGCCTGAAAACCAAAACCATGGTGCAGCAACTGGCCAAGGAACTTGGCTACGAACCTAATCAGACCGCCATTTTTTTCCAGCAAAATAAAACCTTTACCATCGGCGTGATCCTGCCGGAACTGTCGGAAGCATTTTTCTCTACCGCCATCAGCGGCATTGAGGATACAGCCCACAAGAACAAATACACCGTGCTACTCGGACAGTCGCACGATGATGAGGATAGGGAAAAAACCATTGTGGAAACGATGAAAAACCACCGGGTAGACGGGCTGATTGTATCGCTAGCCAAGAACACGGTAAATTATGCCCACTTTGAAATGCTGAAGAAATATAACATTCCAGTGGTGTTCTTCGACCGCATTCCCAAGCTGCCCAATATTCATTACGTGGCCTGCAATATGGAGTCTGGCACCATACAGGCGGTAGACTTCCTGCTGGCAAAGGGCCACCGCATTATTGGTATGATAAACGGGCCTGATAAGCTATTCGCCAGCCAGGAGCGCGTGAAAGGATATATGAACGCCCTGCACAAAAAACGCCTGAAGTACGACCCTAACCTGCTCGTTTCTTCCAACCTTACCCGCGCCGGCACCCACGCCGCCATGGCCCAGCTCCTTTCCTTAAAAAGAAAGGTGACTGCTATCGTGGCATTCAATGATTACGTAGCGCTGGACGCCGTACAGTATGCCCGCGAAAAAAAACTGAAGATCAATAAAGACATTGCCTTTGTAAGTTATGCCAACCTGCCCCTGAGTAATTACACCGCATTCCCTCCCCTGGCATCGGTAGAGCAGTTCCCCTACCTCCAGGGCCAGAAGGCCACAGAAACATTGTTGGAATTACTGGATTCCAAGGAAGACAAATCCTCCGCGTATTACAAGATTATCCTCGATTCACAACTGGTGGTGAATAAGTATTGAGCTTGCTGCAATACAGCTGCATGCTATTAGAAAAAGGGTTAACAACATGGAAAAAGGGCCAGGCCTGAAATTATGAACCACGACCACTCGTGCTGCGTGGCCGTGGTCATAAAAAGGAAGTATTAGTTTAACGTACCGGTAAAAGTAAAGTCTTCATGTTCCACACTCTTGAATTGCCCCAGGATACTGCCGGAAGCCTGATCTATGTAATAATCCAGTATAAAATGATCGGCATTTAACCTTTGCGTGGTGAGCGGGGCCATATCGTTCACGATCAGGCCAGCATTGCCCGTGGGCGTAACCCCACTGAATTTATATACCCCCTCATCCGTCTTGGTATAGTTATACAGGAAGTCAGCCAGGAACTTATTACTACCCTGGTAAATATCCAGCTCCAATAACATTTGATTAGCGGGCACACTAAATAAAAACTGCATCCTGTCCATCCGCAGCCCATAGGGACCCGCTTGCATGCTGGCGGCAGCAGTGGCGCGCCGGGTTTTGAAGTCTTCTGACCAGCCAGGGTAGTCAGTAGCATTCGGCACGATAATGTCAGTATAACTCACCCCGATGAGCAGGTGCAAGGGCAGTATGGGCGTAGGCGATGCCTGTACCACTACTTTCTGGCCATCTACCATGGCATACAATACCTGGTTATCGTTGTCCCAGGTAAGTTCATAGATCTTTTTACCATTGTACTCCACCGGCTGTTGCAATACGATGCCGGTAAGCGTAAAGGCAAAGGCCGATGCACTGGAGGAAATAACATTATCCTTCAACCAGTTTAGTGTAATTACTTTAGTATTGGGATTGATGGTGGTTTGTATCTTGGTGTCATCGCCCAGCAATACATACAGATTCAGGTTACTGGCGGTATAGTCCAGCAGTTCATGCACCAGGGTATTAAGACCACCGGCCTCATAACTTGCTTCCTGCGCGGCAGTAGCTTTTACTAATATCATCTTGCTGTCCAGCAGGTTGCCGCGCAGTGTAATAGAGTCGTTAAACAGGCTATCGAACGAAAATTCAAAATCGGAATACAGTCCCCAGCCAGCTACCCCTCCTAACACGCCGGGCGAAGGATCAGCCAGGAGGTGGAGGTAATTGTAGGTATCAAACAACAGGGAAGGTGCCAGCACTGATTTTAAGCGGTAGCTGCTTTCAAAGGGTTCCAGGGTAGATGTTTCTGAAATATCTGCCATCATGGAAACACGGTTGCTGTCGGTGAATTTCAGAAAGAAGGAAAATCCGCCGCCGCCCTGCGGGTACAGGTAAGCTATCCATCCATTATTACTGCCGGTAAGGGCAGACTGGTATGCATGCAGTTTGGCTTCCGTGCGTTCTTCCGGTCTTTGTCCGGACGCTGGGTCTACGCCTTCTTTTCTGCAACTGGCCAGCAAGGCCAGTATAAGCGCTATAAAAACTAAATATCTTTTCATGGTAGTATGCGATTAGTTTAGTGTACCAAGTAAGTAGGAACTGTTATCCCCCACTTTATAGAAGGCGCCCGTTGCTCCTTTAGCGCCCTTAGCGCCATCGGGTAGGCCAGGCCCCCAGTCCAGGTGGAAAGCAGTACCCTGGATATAAGCATCTGAAGCCGTCATGGCATTCTTAATAAAGTTCATGTTACTGTAAGTGGTACCCGATGGTTGCGGGCTTATGGGATCCAGGGTCAACAGGCCTGCGTCCTGGTCTGTAAAGTTTAACAGGTAATCTGTATCGCCGTAATACGTAGTAGTGCCGGCGCCATTGGTGAAGTAATAGCGCAGCGTCATCCTATTATTGGCTTTAAACGTCATGTCGTATTTCGTCAGCACGAAACCCATGTCGGACAGCGCTGTTTTGGCGGTAGTCCATTTGGCCAGGTAATCGGCAGATTGTGGCGCGTCTGTAGTGGGGCTGGCCGCGAAGGTGGTGTACACATTGTTGGGGCCAATAGAATGGGTAAGGATTACCGGCGCGGTGGCCTGAATGGCGGCGCTCACACTGACCTGCAACTGGTAGAAATCGATGTTCCAGGCGTTTTTAAAATACTCCACCACCAATTGTTCTTTCTTCCGCAGCTTGGTCTGCGGATCGGCGGGCAGGGCGTTCACAATATTGTTGTACTCATAACTTCCCATCATCAGCATATTGGCCACCATTTCTGCGAAGTCTTCGATAGGATTACTGCGGGAATACTGGGTAATGAAACCCAGCGAACGCGCTTCCGCCAGGGAAGGAATGTTCCAGTTGGCCGTATAGTCTGCCTTAGTCACCAGCTTAAAGGCCGGATCAAAAGCCACTTTCTGGTTCAGTATGTGGGTAAATTCATGCTGGATCACCTGTATCATCTGTTTCACCTTCTGCGTGTTGGTCTTATCAAAATCGTTGATCACATACAGCACGATCTTGCGGCCACCTTCTGCCGTACCCAGGGTAATGGTGCCATCACCATTAAACTCCGGGCTGCCCACCAGCACAAACTGCTTGGGTGCATTCAGCTTCATGAAGTTGGCCCCACCCACCACTTCGTACGGTTTTATCCATACATCTTTCACCGTTTGCATAGCCGGGATCACCTGGCTTTCCAGGGGTGGGGTCATGTCTTTAGACAGGCTTAGTTCAAACGCATCCCAGCGGTATTTTACTTCAATGTTGTACGGTACCACGTAATTGGCGTCCAGCCAGTCATCCAGTTCTGTTTTGGCAGACTGGTTACGGTCTATGGCGTCCAGGTTGGCATTCAACTGTTCGTCTTTTTTACAAGCGCCCAGTACCAGCAACAATACGAGCAGGTTTATAACATATATCTTTTTCATGTATTTACGGTTTGGTATAGTTATCTCGGGTTTAAGGGTACATCCGACAGCGACACTTCCGGTGGCAACTGGAAGAGGCGGCGCGGATCGTCCGGCTCCAGGGTTACGTAGGAATCCACGTTATTCACCGCCTTGATATTATGGGTAACCGGTAGCTTTAGGCGGATGATGTCCAGCCAGCGCAATCCTTCTTGTATAAATTCTGCTTTCTTAAAATCGAGTACGGTGTTTATCAGCCCTTCCCGGGGATCGTCGGTGCCATAAAAGCTGGCCACTTTTGCCAGGGTTACTGCCCGTGTAGATGGGTTATAGTTGTAGATGCGGGTGCTGGCAAAGGTGTTAATGTCTGCCAGCGCTTCATCATACTGGCCGGTATTGGCATAGGCCTCTGCCCGGTTCATCAGCAGCTCGTCTGTGGTAAACTGGGGCATGATGGTGTAGGGAATACCGATATTAGCGTTAGGACTGGAGCGGATGAACAACTCATTAAACTTCAGATAAGTATAATTAGGCGCTCCGTAGCTGTATAATTTCCTTCCACTGAAATTAGTGCCGGTTACATTGGGTTGTTGCAACGCTACGTTCAACTTAAGGCCCATGCCGTAGCGGTAAAACGCATAACTACGCGCCCACGCGGAAGGCGCTTCCGTGAGCAGCAGGTTGGAATTTTCGGCGGCCTGGGTAAACATGATCTGCATTTCATTGGCCGACGAGTTATAGTAACGTGTATTCCAGGGGCGGATGTTGGCGGCAAAACTATTGCCGGGGAAGGCCGCACTGGCATATTGTATCACCTTATCGTATTCTTTTTTGAAGAGGTAAAAACGTGCAGCAAAAGCATAAGCAGCGGCCTGGTTAAAATGATATTTAGGTACTTGGTAAGCGCTGTTCTTAATAAGGGGCAATCCTTCCTGCAAATCTTTTTCAATCTGTGCATAGGTATCGCCCACCGTGCCACGGCTGTATTTTTGAAACACCACTTTTTCCGAGGTGAGTACGTAAGGAATACCGGGCGAATCATTGGTACCGCCTGGCTCAAAGGGCTTGGCATACAGGATTACCAACATAAAATGCGCGTAAGCCCTGGCCAACAAGGCTTCCCCTTTGTACGGCTGGTATGGTGCAGGGTCTTTCACCACCGCAATAGCGTCCAGGGCAGCATTGGCGGCGGCAATGGCGGCATAACTGGCATTCCAGAATGCCGTAGGCGAACCGCCATCACGGCTTTGTACATCCTGCCACAAGTAGGCGTCCTGGTTCAGCGGATCCAGCGAGCCTACGTTCACGCCTTTATCTTCCGCATTGTCGGAAGCCGCTTCGGCAAAGGTGGCATAATCTGCCTGGGTATAAGCAGTGCCAAGTATCTCGGACACTTTTTGCACGGTGTTTAATTGTGTACGCTGGTCGGGCGCCTGGTCTAAATATTTCTTGCAGGAGGTAGAGAATAGCAAGACGACCGCCGGTATGATGAGAATGTGTTTTTTGTTTTTCATGTAGTGCAGTATTAGAATCCTACTTTAAGCGATAAAGTGAACTGGCGGGGTATGGGTAAGGCCACACCGCCCGCGCCAAAAAACTCCGGGTCCTGGCCATTCAGTTTTTTGTCTGAATAAATCAACCATACGTTGTTGGCCACCAGGGTTAACGACGCATTTTTAAACCCGATATGCCGCAAAAAAGCCGGCGACATGAAATAACCCAGCGATACCTGTTTTAACCGTACAAAGCCGCCGTCTGCCACTCTTTCTGTCGAATAATTATAGTTGTTGTAGGGATATCCATCCAGCTGACCCTTTTCGCGGGGGCTAATGATGGAAGGCACGTTGGTTTTTAATTCATCGCCAGGCGCTACCCAGCGGTTGAGGAATACAGACGACATCGCATCGAGATCCGTGTAGTCCGATTTAAAAATGGGCTGCAATCTTACTTTATTGCCTGCGCTAAAGGTAACCAGGGCAGAAAGCGAAAAACTTTTATACTTCACGGAGTTATAGTAACCGCCGGTAATGGTAGGATCTACCGGGCCTTCGTAGTGCAGGTATTTGGTTTCATCACTTTGCAGGTATACGGCGGTGCCCTTTTCCCCATTTTCATTGGTGAAATAAGGAATGCCCGTTTCATGATCCAACCCCAGGAAGGGAATAGAAAACAGTCCCCGCTGTGCATAACCTTCCTGTGCGCCACCATCGGGCTTTACCAGGTCAAAGATGTTGGGCTGGTTTTTCAGGTTGGTGATCTTATTGGTATTGCGGGCAAACGTTACCTGGGTATTCCAGTTCCAGTTTTTATTTTTCAGGATAGCCGCGCCCAGGGTTACTTCCACGCCTTTAGAGCGCATGTCGGCGTAGTTGGCTACTTTGGTTTCTTCACCGCCTATGCCGGAAGTGCGGATCAGGCCTATGAGGTCGTAGCCCCGCCGGTCGTACACATCTACCGTAAGGGTAATGCGGTCGTTCAGGAAACCCAGGTCTGTACCCAGATCCAGCTCTTTCTGTTTTTCAAAAGTGAGCTCCGAGTTTTCCAGGCCGGCTATGTACAGGATGGTTTCTTTTTCTGTAGCATAAGGCCGGTTGGTATTCTGTGCTTGCAGGTACAAACTAGAGTTGGTGGCGGGCCCCATGCTGGCGGTAAGGCCATAGGTGGCACGCAGGGTGGCGCGGTTCAGTACTTTCAGCAGTGCGGTATTTGTTTGCATAAACCTTTCTGCATCGAGGTTCCAGGCGCCCGAGATATTCCAGGTAGGCAGCCACCTGGCGGTACGCGACTCACCCAGCAAATTAGACCCATCGTAACGACCGGTGGCGTTCAGGCTATACCGCCCTTTGTACGAATAGGCTGCACGAAGCTGGTAGTTCAGGTACCGCTCGTAGCTGTAGTTCATGCTGTAGTAGTTGAAGTTCGACTCTACATTCTGCTTCACAATATTGGGGTCTATAAAGGGCACCCCGCCCTGGTCGAACTGGTATCCATATCCATCGAACGTACGGTGCTGGCGGTTAATGTAGCGCAACTCCTGCGCGCCGTACACATTCACCAAGTGATCCTGGTGGAAGGTTTTATTCCACTCCAGTGCATTGCGGAAATAGTAGTTGGTAATATTATCATCTATGGTGTTATAAAAACCCCCATAAGGCAACACCGTAACCGGTAGTGCATTAGGATCGTCCGGGTTGTGGTACAGGAAGCGGTTATTGTCCATGATGGAAGTATTTTGCTCCGCCACGCCGGCCCGGTAGGCCTCTGCCTGGTTAGAGTTTTCCGTAACCTTATGCTCCTGGTTTGTTTTGGCATAACGGTAGGCCCCATCGAAAGAATATTGCAGGTCTTTAGTGATCTTGAACTTTACACCGCCCTGGCCTTTGAAATCAATTTGAGTAAGGCCCAGGGTATTGTTCTGCAATTCATGGATAATATTAAACGGTGCATAATCGCGGGTAAAATATTCCAACCCACCCTTTTCGTCATAAGGCGTGAGTACACGGCTGGTATTGAGTGCATAACTGAACGGGTTAATATCAAAATCGCGATCGTACTGGCCAAATACCGGGTTGCTGATGCGGCCCAGGGTACCGGGGGCCATCTGGTCGCGCACGGAGCCTTGGGTGAGTAATTCAAAAGACAGGCGTTCATTAATCTTAAAAGTACCCCGCAGGTTGCCGGTAAACCTTTTTACATTATCGCCAATGGTCCACCCATTGTCATGTAAAAAGCTCGTAGAGGCATAAAACTGCGACTTCTCCGAACCAGAAGATACGCTGAGCGAATGCTCCATCATCAGCGAGTTTTTAAACAGCACATCAAACCAGTCGGTATTGGCATTGGCATACCGTTGCAGGTAGGCCTTTTCACTGGGAATGGTATTGTTCAGTGCATAGGTACCGGTAGCGGTATCGTAGTCATACATCTGGTTATACATCTTGGTGAACACGCCACCACTGGAATTATTGGCCGTAGAAGAATGATTGAGCCATCCTTTGTTCTGCATTTCCAGGTACACATTCATCTGGTCCGCAGCGTTCAGAATATCGTAGTTATCGTACGATGGTTTCAGGTAGGACGTAAAATTGCCCGTATAAGAAATTACCGGGGAACCGGAGGTATTCTTTCCTTTCTTGGTGGTCACCACGATCACGCCATTCATGGCCCTGGCGCCATACTGCGCGGTGGCGGCGGCGTCTTTCAGGATCACGAAGTTTTCAATATCGTCTGGGTTCAGTCCTGCCACAGAAGAGCCGATCAGGGTATTGGGATCGCCTGTGGAGAGCTGCTCATTGGAGATGTTTACCACATCTTCCAGCACCACGCCATCTACTACCCACAGCGGTTTGTTATCCCCATTGATGGAGGTGGCACCCCTCACCCTTATCTTAGGAGCTGCACCAAAGGTGCCGGAAACGTTCTGCACTGACACACCCGCTACCCTGCCTTCCAGCATACGGCTTACATCCGCTATCCCATCCCGCTTCACCTCTGATCCTTTTAAGGTGGTGGCGGCACCGGTAAATAACTTTCTGTCCAGGTTCTGATAGCCGGTGGCAATTACGTTTACTTCACTCAGCGCGGTGCTTTCTGGTTCCAGTGTTATATTGATCGTTGTATTAGCGGGGTTCACTGCTCGCTCCACGGTTTTATACCCTACCATGGAAAATACCAGTATGGCATCCTGTTTTACCCGGATGCTGTACTCCCCATTGGCATTGGTAGCTACGCCCGTTTTGCTGCCCTTGATCACCACGTTTACACCGGGAAGCGCCACTGTTCCTTCTTTTTCAGTGGTTGTAACGCGGCCTTTTACCACCACGTATTCATCGGCGGTAGTGGAGGTAGCTATTTTCTTCAGGATAATGTTATGGCCTACAATGGTGTAATTAATGCCTGCCTTTGCCGGCAGGTCTTTCAGCACATCGTCTATCTTGTCCGACTTACTGCCTACAGACACCATCAGGTTTTTGTTGATCTCCGAACCATCGTAAATGAAAGCCACGTGATACATAGCTTCCAGCTTTTTGAGGTAGGGTTCCAGCTTTTCCGATTTATCCGCTACATTTTGTACAATAAGGCCGGCTCTTGCATGCGCAGCAAGTAGTACGCCCACGAGAAAGATTTTGCAGAACCGAAAGGTTCGCAAGTGAAGTGGATGTTGGTTCATACATTTTGGTTGATAAAGTAATGGCAGTTAAAGTGCGTGCTTGCTTTTGATGATGAGCCTATCTCCTTTTTGAACGATCCTGATCGGGTAGGTTTGCTCCAGTAGTGTTATAACTTCTTCCAGCTTATTGTTATTAAAATTGGCATTTAATTTACCAAGGGTAGACAAATTGGTATCCAGATCTATGGTAACATGGTAATACGTTTCCAGGGTGCGGAACACTTCTGAAAGCGGGGCATCGGAGAAGCGCAGCTCCCCGGTTAACCACGCATCGCTATTTTGCTGCTGGTGCAGAAAAGTGGTGATGCTATCATTTTGCAGGTTGTAACTGGCAGCGGCACCGGCGTTCAGGATGGCTTTGGGCTGGTCGTTGGCCAGGAACATGATGCGTCCTGATTTTACGTCAACATGAATTTGTTCCGGCGCTTTGCGAATATTAAAAGAGGTACCCAACACCCGCACAGCAGTATGACCCATGTCGATGGTAAAGGGCCGTGCATCATCAGGTGCAATCTTAAAAAAAGCATTGCCGCTGGCAAAAGAAATGGTCCTGTTTCCCGCCGCAAACTGCTCCGGGTAGGTTACAGCGGTATTTGTATCCAGGTACACCATAGATCCATCGCTGAGTAATACAGAGTCTTTAAAGGCATGGGTAACTCGGGTAATGGAATGGATAGCAGCCGGCCTATACTGCCGGTACACCAGCACAGACACCACTACCGCCGCAGCCAGGCCCACGGCCCATTGCAGCAGGTGATTGCGGGGGCGCAGGCGCTCCACTGTAAATAACTCCCCTTCGTCCAGCCCTATTTTCGCAGCAAGTCTTGCGACCGATGCATGTACATCTACCTGCGCCAGTGCACCCGCATCAGCTGCGGCCATCCATAACTGATGCACTTCCTGATAATATCGCTCATGGTCAGGCTGCTGCGCACGCCAGTGCTGTATGTCGGCAGCCAATACTGCATCATCCGGGGCGTTAAAATGCCTTATTATTAAGATAAGCGGGGATTCTTTTTGCGCCATTCAGAGGTCATTTGCTTATTAGACAAATGGCCTATTGATTTTCCCCTAGCCCATCAAAAAATTTATTAAAAAAAATTTTAAACACCATTTTTCTGCATACCACCCCTATCCTGCTCTTTATATTCCTTATGTTAAAAGATGCTCCCTTATGATGCTTTGCAAGGGGCTTACACACCTTAAAAATGTTTTTCTGGCATGGTGAACCTCCTCAATATGCCTCTCATTTAAGTCATTCTTTTGTTTACTTACTACTAAACTACCCTTATTCTATTACAAAAAATAGCTTAAACTGGGCTTATTCTGTTACAAAAAAATGAAGAAACTGGGCTTATTCTGTTACAAAAAATGCATACTTTTGCCCTTATTCTGTTACATATAATAGAATTTTGTTATCATGTCATTCAAAAGAAATATTGAAAATCAATTACATAGATGGAAATCAAGCATTGAACGAAAACCACTGATTATAAGGGGTGCGCGCCAGGTAGGCAAAACCACCTTGATACGTGACTTTGCCAAAACCTATGCACACGCCATTGTACTCAATTTGGAGAAACCTGCCGACCGCCGTTATTTCGATGATTTTGATGATGTGCACACTATTTTTGAAGCTCTATTTTTAGCCTATAACATTCCTTCCTCCAACGCAGCCCACACCCTTTTATTTATCGATGAAATACAGGAGAGTCCTAAAGCCATCCAGTTATTGCGCTATTTTTATGAAGAATTACCCCAGCTTCATGTGATCAGTGCGGGGTCGCTGTTAGAGTTTGCCATGCAGCAGGTGCATAGCTTCCCAGTAGGCAGGGTGGAATACTTATATCTACACCCCTTAAATTTTCAGGAATACCTGGAGGCCACTGGAAAAAAATCTTTATTAAAGCAGTTAACACAAATCCCGGTAAAGGCGTTTGCGCATCCTACTTTAATGGATGCCTTTCACCGGTATGCCATTATTGGCGGCATGCCTGAAGTAGTTAAAACAGATATGCAGCAACATAGCCTTTCCGATTTGCCCATCATCTATGAAAGTATATGGGGTACTTATAAAAACGATGTAGAAAAATATACTTCTAACGACACGGAAAGAAAAATTATCAAACATGTAATGGATACCGCGCCATTATACCTGGATGCCCGCATCCGGTTCCAAGGTTTTGGCAATTCCAACTACCGTTCCAGAGAGGTAGGCGAAGCATTCCGAACGCTGGACGATGCAAAAATTGTGCGCTTAATTTATCCCACCACCGACCTGCAGCCCCCATTGAAAGCTGATTTAAAGAAAGCACCCAGGCTACAGTTCCTGGATACTGGACTGGTCAATTATTCCTTGGGCATACAGGCAGCAATGCTAGCCATGGATGATCTGAACAGCGCCTACAAAGGGGCGGTAATACCCCACCTGATAACGCAGGAACTGATATCCCTTCAAAGTATTTCCGCACATACCCCCTATTTTTGGGTAAGAGAAAAAGCGCAGTCTAATGCAGAAGTAGATTTGCTGTATGCCTACAAACAATGGATTATTCCCATAGAAATAAAATCAGGCAGCACCGGTACTTTAAAATCACTACACCAGTTCATTGAAGCCGCAGACCATCCCTACGCCATCCGGATGTATGCCGGCACTTTCCAGGTAGAGAAAGCCCTGACGCCCCATAAAAAGCCCTATTTGTTAATGAATTTACCCTACTATGCGGGTACTGCACTGCCACAGTATATCGAATGGTTTGTACAACAGCAGCTGTAAGCAGCGCCTTATGTTATACGCCTTATTTATTTTTACACCTCCCTACAGATTTGTCAGGATAACAACAACAAAATAACCTTATACTGCTGAAGATTTGCTTTGAACTCATTATCCTCCGTGAGCAGTTTTTTTCGCAATACTTTCAGCGCATAGGCAATATGGTTCTCTACTGTTCTTTCGCTGATTTGCAGCACTGCTGCGATCTCCCGGTATTTCATACCTTCGAAACGGTTCATTTTAAAAACCTTTTTGCACTGCCCGGGTAAGTGTTCTATTTCTTTGTACACCAGTACTTTTAATTCGCTTTCATGTATTTGTGCTAACACATCCTGCCCGGCCCTCTTCTTACTGATTTCGTCGTGGTGGCGCTGCAAGTTTTTAGCACGCTTCAGGTAATTTAAAGCGTTGTTAATGATGATCCGGCCAAAGTAAGATTTGAGCGCATGCGGGTTATCTATCTTGAAAGGCATCTCCCAAAATTTTAAAAATGCATCCTGCACAATATCTTCGGCCACCACTACATCTTTCACATATTGCAACGCCAATAAAGTGAAGGCCTGGAAATGCTGTGCGTATAGCCGGGTAAATGCCACTTTCTCTCCTACGCTGGTATCAACGCTCATCTTGTCCCATTGGAATGAAAAAAAATTATGAATGGATATTACAGATCTATCCTGTTTAAACAATGCACACTAAAGGTATTAGATAAGGCAACATTTATTTTTTAGCGCGTAGTTGGCCTTCCACAATATAATAAATTTTTAAAGATGCTTCTCCGTTTGGCAAGGGGATTAACGGGTAAAATTTTGCCGTCTTTTGGGTTACCGCTTGTTTATAACTTCGCGGCTGTATGATAGTAAGGATGCAGGCGTATAGGTACTACCTCCTGCACCCTATGTATTTCCTTATAAATTTACTTCCACCTTATCATCGCTGTTCAGGAGCTGTATTACCTGTACCTTACAACTGTCTACCGGGGTAAAGCCACCTTGTGGATCAAAGCGGGAAATAGGCGACAGGAAAGGCAGGCGGGCATTTGCCGGCGTGTAGGCTTTCCCGTTTACCGTAGGCTGCAGGTTTTCAAAGCCGTGGAGGATGAGGGCTACGTGGCCAAATTTGGAAGCGGCCTTACCTGTTTTGGCCCCCAGCGTAATGGTGTGGGTAGCGGGCGTGTAGGCGATGTCGCGCCGGTAATAGGTGCCTTGTTCATATGCGTAACTAATGCCATCGTCTTCATAATAGGTAAAATGATTGGCGGTGTGTCCTTTGTAAATATGGAGGCGCAGGGTATCGTCTGGTTTTTCGCTGGTACTTTGCACCAAGGATTGCATGGGGATAATGCTGCTTTCTCTCACATATACGGGCAGCTTATGCAGGGTAGTTTCCAAAAGCTTTTCCTGTGCACCGGTAAGGAGGGTATCGTTATACAGGTCGTACCAGTCGCCTTCGGGGAAGTAGGTCTTTACCACCGTTTGCTGGCTGGTAACGGGTATCACCATCAACGCAGGGCCAAAGAAAAATTGTTGCTGGTATTGAGGATCATACACTTTGTCATCATATGTATAATCGATGGCCAGGCTGCGCTGCACAGGCAGGCCGGTTTGCGCGGCGGTGTAAAAGGTGGAATACAGGTAAGGCATGAGCTTATACCGCAGGTTAATGTAGTTGCGGGCTATCTCCATGGTTTCTTCCCCATAGGTCCAGGGTTCGGAAGAACGGGTGTTTACGGCGGTATGACTGCGGTAGTAAGGAATGAATGCGCCTAGCTGTATCCAGCGGGTATACAGACCCACGGAGGCATTACCTGTAAAGCCACCAATGTCCATGCCCGTAAAGGCCACGCCGCTTAGCCCCAGGCTATTGAGCAGGCGTACGCCCGCCAGCATGTGATCGTCTTCGGAGCGGTTATCGCCCGTCCAGATGGCGGTATAGCGTTGCAGGCCTGCATACCCGGCGCGGGTCAGGATGAAGGGCCTTTCATGGGTAGCTTCCTTGGCACCTTCGTAGCTGCTGCGGGCCATGTTTAGCGCATAAACATTGTGCGCCTGCAAGTGGGTAGTGGGATGGCCATCGTAATTAAACAAAACATTATTAGGCATCTTTTGTCCCCAGGTGGCAATTTCATTCATATCATTCCAGATGCCAGCCACGCCAATATCGGTATAGTGGTGCAACTGCTGTTTCCACCACGCCCGGCCCCGGGGATCGGTGAAGTCGGTAAAGTTGCACCAGCCGGGCCATACCTGGCCACTGTATAACTGCCCATCACTGTATTTGATGAATACATTGGCCATCAGACCTTCTTCATGGGCGGCATACCCGTCTTCTACTTTAATACCTGGATCTACGATCAGGGTGGTACGGAAACCGTCGGCTTTCAGGTCGCTGATCATCTTTTTCGGATCGGGGAAGCGGTCTTTATTCCAGGTAAATAGTTTGTAATTATCCATGTAATGAATATCCAGCGTTATCCCATCTGCTGGTATTTTCTTTTCGCGCAGGGTTTGGGCAATGCGCCTTACTTCTGTATCGGGGTAATAGCTGTAGCGGTTCTGCTGGTAGCCCAGGCTCCACAAGGGAGGCAAGGGCATACGGCCGGTGAGGGCAGTGTATTCCGAAATAATATCGGCCAGTTGCTGGTGGTAAATGAAGTAATACTGCATTTCCCCGGCGCGGGCACCAAAGGCGGCATAACGGTCGGTGCTGGCCCCAAAACTAAAATCACTCTGGTAGGTATTGTCCAGCAGAATGCCGTAGTTCAGATGGTGGTGAATGCCGATGTAGAAGGGAATGGTGGAATAAATAGGGTCTGCATTCACCGCATAGCCAAATACGTCGCTGTTCCAGTTCGTATACGCATTGCCAAACCGATCCAGCGGACCGGTTTTTTCTCCCAGGCCTACAAAGCGTTCGCCTTCTTGCAGGTGCTTATAAGTGGTGACGTTCTCTCCTACCCAACTGGTGGTGAGGCCTTTTTCGTCGGCATTTATTTCCTGCCCCTGTATATTGAGGAAGCGGATGGCATATGGTTTTTTCTGCACCACTACTTGGAGCGAGTCGGTGAGCAGGGTAAATGTGGTGGGCGAGTCGCTGGTTTTTATCGCCGTGGTTTGTGGCTGGGCAATAACGGCATAGGAAAATGCAGCCTTGAGCGGCTGGCGGTCCATGCGTACCCGCACCATGGTGGGGGAGCATACGGTAATTTCTACCGCGGCATTACTGATCTTCAGGTGAATGGTTTGTCCGTTTACGGAAACTTTTTCCACATTGCCCACAGTGTTTACGGTTTCCTGCGCGAGCGCGGGGATGGCCATGGTAAGGAGGAAACATCCGGCGATCCATCGCTGCATACATGTTTTCATAACGCTTCACATTGTTTTTTAAATGTACAGGCCCTTTGGGCCAATGAAGGCCCTTGATACCGCCTCGCAGATGGATAAACGGTCCGGCTGCACGCGGTATAGGTCATGGTTAATATATTATGTAAAATATAAATGTATTAACTACTATTTTTTAATACATAAATTTTCCGGGAACGATCCCAGCGCCCTCAAATTTAAACAACAAAATGGGGATTAAACAAGGGCGTGGATAAAAAGGCTATGGGGTGGTTGGTAAGTTTTATTCCAAGCGCCGGACAGACGTTAGGTATACGTATCCTAGGCTCTCTATAGGCTTAAGGTAGGCTTTGGTATGCCTGAACCCAGGCGTTGGGTGGGCGTACTATAGGTGCTAAGCGCTTTAACCTAATCATTGGCATACTCCCATTTATTTCCGCATTACATAAATATTTTTCCCGTTGTGATAACCCACCTGCCTGCTCCTGGGTGACCTTTGCGATCGTAAAAAAACACAACCTATATGAAGAAAAGGACGCACTCCGTTTGGAAAATACTATTACTTTTAGGAGCATTTTGTTGTGCTGTTCAGCCCTTATGGGCCGCTACCGAACCCGAACCTGGTGAAGAGCAATTAGGCAACATTCATGGCACTGTTCGTACTGCTGATGGCGCAGCTGCTCCTGCTGTAAACATCCTGCTGAAAGGCACTAATAAAAACGCTCAAACAGACGATAACGGCCATTATACCCTTCGCCACATTGCTGCCGGTAATTATTCCCTGGTGATTTCGCTGATGGGCTATGCCCCTGTAGAAAAAGCTGTTACTGTACAAGCTGGCAAAAACGTTGTAGTAGACATTTTACTGGAAGTATCTAACCAGCAATTGAAAGAAGTAACCATTGCCGGTAATAAATCTAACCGCTACACCCGCTCATCCAGCAACGACGTGGGCAAAATGCCGCTGAACCGCCTTGAAAACCCGCAATCGTACGCGGTAATTCCCAAAGAATTGCTCAATGACCAGATAGCCATTACTCAGGACGATGCCCTGCAAAATGCCACTGGCCTTACGAAAATGTGGGACGCCGTAGGCCGCCCCGGCAGCGGTGGCAGTTTTTATACCCTGCGCGGCTTCATTACTTCCAGCAATTTCCGTAACGGGATGCCCGGTACCGCAGAAGCCAAGATCGATAATGTGAATACCGAAAGCATAGAAGTGCTTAAAGGCCCATCCGCCACCCTCTTTGGCAGCAGCCTTACCTCCTACGGTGGTCTTATTAACCGCGTTACCAAAAAACCTTACGATAGCCGTGGTGGCGAAGTGGCTTATACCACGGGCAGTTATGGCCTGAACCGCTTGTCTGCAGACCTGAATACTCCTTTGGACAGTGCCCACCAGGTGCTTTTCCGCCTCAATACGGCTTATACTACCCAGAACTCTTGGCAAGACAATGGCTTTTCTAAAAACCTGGCCATTGCCCCCAGCCTTACCTATAATGTGAACGACCGCCTCAGCTTCCAGTTCGACGCCGAAATCTATAATGGCAAGAGTACAGGCTTCCCTATGTTTTTCTTCCCGTATTGGTCTACTGTACAGGCCTTTGGCGTGAGCAGTGCCGATAAGCTGAATATCGACTACTACCGTTCCTATAACAGTAACGACCAGGTGATCACCAACAACAACTATAATTTCTTTGGTGAAATGCGGTATAAACTATCTGACAACTGGACTTCCCGTACCCTGGTAACCACCAGCCGTAACAGTTCTGAAGGCGCGATGAGCTACTTTTACCTGCTACCAGGCAACGATAGTGTGGCCCGCATGACCTGGAAACCGGAAGGTTATGATAACAGCCTGGATATCCAGGAGAATATTAATGGCGATTTTAAGATAGGCAGCCTGCGCAACCGCCTGGTAGTTGGCCTGGATTTTTATCACTATAACTCCAACATTTACTACCGCGAATTCCAGGGCAACTGGAATGGTACACCTACGACCGACTTCTTCGATGTAGTGCCGCTAAATGGCAATAGTCCTAATTATGGCAACTTTAACCACGACAAGGTGAGTGAGGCGTATAATTCACTGCCTACTGCCCCTTACGCTTACACTATCATTTATAAAACCAACACCTACAGCGCTTATGCCAGCGATGTGCTGAACATCACCGATCGCCTCACGGCGCTGCTGGCCCTGCGTTTCGACTATTTCGATAACAAAGGTTCTTACAACACCCAAACGGGCAAGATAAACCCAGGCACCCAATACGATCAGAAAACCCTGTCGCCCAAATTCGGGCTGGTGTATCAGGTAGTGAAGGATAAAGTAAGCCTGTTTGGTAATTACCAGAATGGCTTTACTAACGTACAAGGCACAGACTCTGCCGGCAATACGTTTAAACCAGAACAGGCTAACCAGTGGGAAGGCGGTGTAAAAACTGCCCTCCTGGATGGTAAGCTGAACCTGACCGTGAGCTACTACGATATTGCAGTAAAAGATATTGTTCGCTCAGATCCTGACCATCCGAACTTCTCTATCCAGAACGGTACCCAGAAGAGCAAGGGTATTGAGGGCGAGATTGCTGCCAATCCGATTTCCGGACTGAATATAATAGCCGGTTATGCTTACAACGATAGCAAATACGAACGGTCTACTGCCATTACTGAGGGCCGCCGCCCTAGTACTGCCGGCCCGGCAAACCTGGCCAACCTCTGGATCAGCTACCGCATTCCCGCCGGGGCAGTGAAAGGCCTGGGCTTTGGTTTCGGAGGCAACTATGCCAGCGACAATAAAATCATTAATTCTACTAACCAGGGCGTTTTTATCCTGCCCAGTTACACGGTGATGAATGCCAGCATCTCCTACGATCGGGCTAAATACCGCCTGGCATTAAAGATGAATAATCTGACCGATAAGAAATATTATACCGGCTACTCCACCATCAACCCGCAGATGCTGCGCCAGGTGGTAGGTAGTATTTCCCTCCGGTTCTAACTTCTTAACTAATGTTCCATAAATACCGCCAGTGTGGCCGGAAACGGCAGGCTGGCGGTTTTTTTATGTTCTTTTTTCGCCACAGCCCCGCTCCCCACTGCTTCCCTTGAAAACAGCAGGTATTTTTTACAATAAATTGCAAATCAATAACTTATGCAATACCATTTTATTTATGGCCCACCTCCCCACTTGTAATCGATTTGTTAAAACAATGATTTCCAACGTGCTGGGTTTTCAGCAAAAAGCAGAATGTCGTATATTTGCAGTACTATCTTATCACACCCTCCCGGTGTGATCCTATGTAACGAGTGATATTGTCCTGGCCAATTTAGTTTTAGTAGCGCTTAACCCTTCATTGTCCTGGCTATATCTCAAAAATGAACTGCAATGAATAAAAACTTGAAACAAGGCTTGTTTCCCGTACTACTCCTTACGAGTTCATTGGTGGCTTTATCATCCGGCAAGCCAAAGAATGCCCGGAGTCAAGCGTCTGCTATTGTAAAAACAGCGGCCGCTAAACCCGCGCGGGCAGCCAATATGGCCGCCGTGTATGATAGCTTGCAACTGAATGCTATGGGGCTTTCTGAAGGTGCGTTTTTCGCAGCAGTGGAAGGACTGCGGCAGTTGATCGCTGAAGGTAAATTGCACAATGACAGCATTATTTCCATCGTGGATTTTAGCCTGCCTTCTACCGAGAAGCGGCTGTTTGTCATAGACCTTGACCATAAAAGATTGTTGTTTAACACCCTGGTATCGCATGGGAAAAACTCCGGAGTGAATAATGCGACGTCTTTTTCCAACAAGCCCAATAGCTTTAAAAGCAGCCTTGGTTTTTACATCACTGGCGACACCTATCCCGGTAAGCATGGCCTGTCTATGCGCCTGGTGGGGGAAGAACATGGTATTAACGACAACGCCCTGCGCCGCGGTATTGTGATGCACAGCGCCGATTATGTGAATGATGATATGGCGCGCAATAGCGGACGTATAGGCCGCAGTGAAGGCTGCCCTGCAATACCAGCGGAAGTGAGCAATGATATTATTAATACCATCAGCAACGGTAGTTGCCTGTTTATGTACAGCCCCAACCCGTTCTACCTTAAGCATTCCCGCTATCTGCCGCGAGCCTGATAACATGCAAATCTGTATAGTAACTGCCCCAAAAGGGGTTGCTTCAAAAAAAAACAAGCGGGTGTCTTATTAATTAATGAGACACCCGCTTGTTTTATATATGCCCCTTTATGGTTAAAATAGCTGGTAGGCCTTATGGCTGGAGGGCCTGATAATGCTGGATGTTGTAGTTTTCCTGTTGGCGGATATTGCGCTTCATATGCCGGCGAAGCCGCTATCTGGCTCGCCCGACCTTCTCAGTCGTATTCTTATTTTACTGGAGAAAAAACTTATGCGAACTTTTGGGGTGCAATACTTTTTCAAGCGATGGAACTTTTACTTTCCCTATCAATATAACTGGGGGCCTGGTGTTGTGCGGCATCAGGAGTTGCCTGCCCTTGCAAGGCCGCTGCCATATTATCGCTAATTACCTTAGCGGCCTTGGGATGCAACTCCTTTCTTTGAGATCAGCAGCAGGCCCAGGTAAGTAAGTCCTGCATTGATGAGCAGCAGCTCCACCCCTATCTGGTAGCCATTAAACCATGCCTTGGAATACAGGGACAAGATATAAGTGAGTACCGGAGCTACCAGGCAGATCACCAGTACCGCCGGGCTTTCCCGGATGCTGCGTTTGCTGAAAATGCCAAATACGAAAAGTCCCAGCAATGGCCCATAGGTATAGCCTGCTAGCGAAAGAATGGTATCGATAATAGATTTTTTGTTCAGTGCTTTAAACAGCAGCACGCAGAGAAAAAAGATAAGGGCCATGCTGAGGTGTACGGTATGGCGGGTGCGGGTGCGGCTTTTTTCGCTCAGGTCTTCCCTTCTTTTTAATCCCAGGATGTCTATGCAGAACGAAGCCGTAAGTGCAGTGAGTGCTCCGTCTGCGCTGGGAAACAGGGCAGAGATCAGCCCGATGATAAACACGAAAGACACTACACCAGGAAGGCCGGAAAGCAGGGCCACCGTGGGAAACAAATCGTCGCCCTTGGCTACGATGGCCGGGGTGGCATCCTGAAACAGGTAGAGCAATCCTCCGAGAAACAGGAACAATACATTTACAATCACCATCACCATGCTGAAGGTGATCATATTTTTCTGGGAATCTTTAAGGCTGCGCACACTAATATTTTTCTGCATCATTTCCTGGTCTAACCCCGTCATGGCCACGGTAATAAAAGCCCCGCCCAGTATTTGTTTCAGCCAGAAGCCGCCCGCACTCACCTGGGTGTCGAACACGCGGGTGTATCCTTTAGCCTGCAGGGCCGTCCAGGTATCGCCTACGCCTATATGCAGGTGGGCCATGATGTAGTAAATACATACCAGCAGGCCAAGCAGCATAAAAGTAGTTTGCAGGGTATCCGTAAATACAATGGTTTTTACCCCACCTTCAAAGGTGTAGAGCAAGATCATAAGCAGCAGTACAAAGGTGGTGATGGCAAAGGGTATGCCCAGCCGGTCCAGGATAAATACTTGCAGCACGTTGATCACCAGGTATAGGCGGGCCGTAGCGCCTACGGTGCGGGAAATGATGAAAAAGAATGCGCCGGTTTTATATGCCCAGCTTCCAAAGCGATGCTCCAGGTAGCGGTAAATGGAGGTAAGCTGCATACGGTAGTAAATGGGTAGCAGCACATATGCCACGATGAAGTAGCCGAAGAAGTAACCGATAACTACCTGTAGGTAATTGAAGTTGGAAATGCCCACCTTGCCCGGCACACTTACAAACGTAACCCCGCTCAGCGAGGTACCGATCATGCCAAAGGCCACCAGCATCCAGTTACTATTGCGGTTGCCGATAAAAAAAGAATCGTTGTTGGCATTGCGGCTGGTGTACCAGGCTACGCCCAGCAAAATGCAGAAATAGGCGGATACCAGCAGGAGCAGTAAGGTAGCGGACATGTTATAACGTACCGTTTTTCAGGGTTGGCGCAGTAAGCGCTGCCAGCCAAGGAGCGGATCGCCAAAAATAGGGAGAAATGCGGATTTTTTGCGGCTATTTGTGGGCACCGCGGCACGTAGGCGGTTTTCCACTTCTTTAAAATGCGCTAGTTCCTGGGAAATGATGAAGGAGGCAAACATACCCTTACCAACTACCTGCAGGCATTTCCGCTGCCGCTTTATCTTGGTCTGTGCGCTGAAGGGAATGCGCATTTCGCTGCTGCCTGACTCCTGCCTGGCCACAAAGTCTTCGCCCAGTTGCAGTTGGTATCCTTTGGCGAGTAAATGATTGCTGTAAAATACTTAGACCATTAAAAAAGCGAGAATCGCCATCGGTACGCCGCAGGTTTGTGCGAAGGCATATAAGTTGCGGCCATGCTGAAAACAAAAATAACGTATAGCCAGCATTACCCGCCACCAGGTGTTGCGCATGTAGCAGCGCGGGCCTTCGGGGGGAATTTTATAAACCTGTACAATTTGCATGCGTGGGTTATCGGTTAGCGGTGGTTAAGCAATGAAAGCAAGTTGCTGATTAGCTGCATACCGGTGAGTTTCAAATATACATTGAGCAGCACTATGCCCCAGAAAAGATACAGGAAATATTTTTTGCGGGGTTTTAAAAATTTGCTTCGGTGGGTATTGATCACCCGGTTAGGCAGCCCTATGATAAATAGAATAAGACAGGCATAAGGGTCGTTGCAGACCCGGTCTTTCCAAATGTAATACTCTACCAGCCAATATACCAGCACAATCATCACCATCATTATGATGGATATTTTATGGGAGCGAAAGCTCTACGTACGCACCCCTTCGGGGGATAATTTTAATTGTTGCATGTATAGGAGATAGAAATGAAAACAATATACATTTTCCTTTTTTAAAACGGCAGCAGGTGTTCACACTCCATCACCGCTAGCAGCACCCAGGCCAGCAGCAGCGCCAGGATAAGGGGGCGGCACAGAGGCCCCCATTGGGAACGCTGCATCACCTGCGCACAGAGCAGCAATACCAGCAATAGCAACACCAGCAATGGCAGGTGTATATACCAGGCCACCACGCCCAGGCCTGCCAGGGAAGCCAGGCCCAGCGTTACTACCTTCCAGCGGGCGGGCCGGCTCATGGTAAGAGATGGGCTGCCCTTGCCGCGGGTGGCTTTATGGCCGCCTTCCGCATGCCGGGCCTGCCAGGTGGCCAGCGCTACGGCCATGTGCCCGAAAGATTCCATACTGCGGGGAATAAGTATATCCGGCCGCCCCTTATGGCGCAGCACCCGCAGGCCATGCACTGTAAGCCGCAGGGAGCGGATGTCGCTAAAGGGCACGTATACTTCCCTTATGCCCAGCAGGGTAAAGCCTTCGCTACTAAGCTGCATGCCTTTATACAACATCCCTTGGTGGCGCTTACCCGCTGCCTGCCAGGCCCACCAGGCCAGTAGCGGCAGCCCGCAGGCGGCAAGCCACAGGTGGCTACCCAGGCCTTGCAGGCGGTGGTAATGTAGCAGGTGAAACAGCATTACACAAAAACAACTGAAAATCATGACCGACAGCCCCACGCTGACCAGGTGCAGCCGGAAAGGACGCGGGTCATAGGGCCCGTTCTGATAGGATTTCATGGTATACATCTAAAGTGGGTATAGGTATGCGGGTTATAATGCAAGGTATAAAAAAAATAAGGCCTAATACCCCCTATATTTGCAAGGCAAGGACGGGTATTTTATGGATACGGAACAGCAGCAACAACAGCGGAAGATCATCCATATCGATATGGATGCGTTTTATGCTTCGGTGGAGCAGCGCGACTTTCCCGAATACCGGGGAAAGCCGCTGGTGGTGGGCGGATTGCCGGAAGGGCGGGGCGGCGTGGTGGCTACGGCCAGTTATGAGGCCCGCAAGTTTGGCGTGCGTTCGGCCATGCCTTCCAAACGTGCCCTGCTGCTATGCCCCACGGCTATTTTTGTAAGGCCCCGCTTTGCTGCTTATAAAGAAGTGTCTGCCCGCATCCGCGAAATTTTTAGCCGTTATACGGACCTGATAGAACCCCTATCGCTGGATGAAGCTTACCTGGACGTAACCGCAGATAAATTGCACATTGGCTCTGCACTGGAAATAGCGCGACTTATAAAACAAGCCATTCACGACGAACTGCAACTCACGGCATCGGCAGGGGTGTCTGTCAATAAATTTGTAGCCAAGATAGCCAGTGATCTCGAAAAACCGGATGGACTTACCTTCATCGGGCCATCGGCCATTACCGGTTTTATGGAAAACCTGCCCGTAGAAAAATTTCACGGCGTGGGTAAGGTTACCGCAGAAAAAATGAAACAAATGCAACTTCACTCCGGGGCCGATTTAAAAAAATTGACGGAGGCTACGTTGGTGCATCATTTTGGCAAGGTGGGTCATTTTTATTACCAGATAGTAAGAGGCATAGATAACCGGCCCGTGGAGCCGCACCGCGAAACAAAATCAGTAGGGGCAGAAGATACTTTTGCGGCAGACCTGGAAGCGCCGGAAGATATGTATGCTGAGCTGGCCCGCATTGCCACACTGGTACAGGAAAGGCTGCGCCGCCACCAACTGAAAGGGCGCACCCTTACGCTGAAGATTAAGTATTTTGATTTTCAGCAGATCACCCGCAACTATTCTTTTCCTCAACCCATGGACGATGTTAACACTATCCTGGATACCGCTAAAAAATTATTAGCGGCTACCCTGCCGGATGGCAAGCCTATAAGGCTGCTGGGTATTACCATTTCTAATTTCGGCGAAGCGCCTGACAAAAAAAGAAGACCCGGCAATCCGGATCAACTATCCATGTTCTGAGCACGCATAATAGCATTCATTATATGCAAAAGCCTTGCAAGCAAGGTATTCAGAAAAAGATTTTTTTTGCGGCCCGTTCTTTGTTTTACTTCCCACAATTAGTTTATTTTAGCCGCGAAACGAATGCCCACGCAGCAATGAGTGTGCGTTCGTTTTTTGCATTATTTACATACGCTTTATTTTATCATATACCGCATTTTTTCACCCGGCAGGAGGAGCGGTTATGTGCAACCTTAGATAGACAAACATTACAACGCAATGGCAAATTATTTTCCGTTCACGATCAGTGATTACAAAGGCACTTTTGGTATCGTCGCAGCTGTTGAAAGCCCGGAACTAAATTCCCGGTATTTCAACATTTTCAGTAAGTATAATTATGAAGGCAATGGTTTTGCATGGGAAGGGATTATTAAACAGATCCTGGAAAAATTAGCCCCCGACCTGCTAACCCACGTGGAATACGATACACTGGAAGGCGGTTTTTACGCCTATGCCGATTCCAAGGATACACAACTGCGCATCCTGGACGTGCTGGTGCCGGTATTTAATGACGACCAGGTGCTGGAAGATTATTTGTCGCAGGCAGATCCTTCTCAAATGACGGCAGGCGCATAATACGAACGCAATTGTTTACCGCATTAAAAAAGCCTTGGAACATTTGATTCCAGGGCTTTTTAAATTCTATACATTTGCGCCGCCTGCGGCGCACCTGCATTTAAGGATTGGTAGACCAAAGGCCTGCTTCTTTTACAAACACCCTGCGGTTTAACTTCAATTGCATCACCACCAGTTCTGCCAAATCCGACGGCTGCATCACCTTATCGGGGTTGCCATCGGTAAGTTGGAGGTTTACCGCCAGGTCGGTAGCCACGGTACTGGGGGTAAGCGAAGTAACGCGGATATTGTGCTTGCGCACTTCCTGCATGAGCGACTCCGACAGAGCAATGAGGCCTGCCTTAGAGGCGCTGTAGGCGCTGGTTACCGCCGCACCGCGCTGGCCGGCGGTGGAAGAGATGTTTATAATATCGCCGGTACTGCGGGCTATCATAGCGGGCAGCACGGCGCGTGTTACGTAGTACACGCCAAACAGGTTCACTTTCACGATATCTTCCCACTGTGCCGGTTCCAGGGCCAGGAAACTGCCAAAGGCAGCAATGCCGGCATTGTTAATCAAAATATCGATAGGCCCCTGGGTCAATACGCTGGTTACTGCGGCATTTACAGACGTTATGTCCGCCACGTTGGCCATTACGGTGAAGCTGCTACCACCGAGTGCCTTGATCTCGGCGGCTACTTGTTGCAGATCGTTTTCGGTGCGGGCCAGCAGGCTTACCCGTACGCCTTCCTGGGCCAGTGCTAGGGCTATGGCGCGGCCTATACCTTTACCCGCGCCGGTTACGAGGGCATGTTTTCCGGTTAATGATTCCATGATAAATATTTACTACAAGGTCGTTGTTTAATTTGAGGCTGCAATGCTTTCCTGCAATTCTTTGATGGTCATGTTGTACAACACGCTGTGCCGGTTTTGTACGCGCTGCACCAGGTGTACATGGGCGATGTAGTTTTGTACAATCTGTATTTTATCGCTGGGTGTTACCACCAGCAGCTGCAAGTGCAGCTGCTTGCACAGCTCCATGAGGTAGGTGGCTTTTTCTTCGTCCTGGTTACTAAAACTTTCATCTACCGCAATAAAGCGCAGGCTCTTGCTGTTTTTACCTTCTCGGGTAATGCCAAACTGGTAGGCAATAGCGCTGCATAGAATAGTGTAGGTAAGTTGTGCCTTTTCTCCACCAGACAATTGCCCCATCTGCCGGTAGGTTTTCTTGAGTTCTTTGGTATCGGTATAAATTTCATCGGCCCAAAACTCGAACCAGTTGCGTACATCCATCACCCGGTTGCGGTACACTTCACTCTTATCCAGTTCTTCAATAAGGGGTAGCACGTGTTGTGAAAAATGCCGGGCCTTTTCTTCAAAACTGCTTTGCTGCCAGTTGGACGACTGCGGCAAGGCATCCAGCAGTTTGGCGCGGAAGGCCCTGATGTCGGTGCCAGCGGGTACTGCGCGCTTGCCTAACTGGATGAAGGTATCCGGCAGGCGGTTAAAGTGAATACCCCGCAGCGAGTCATTGAGCTTGGCAATACTGTTCGTAATATCCCTTTCCCACTTCTCCATTTCTTCCTGCAGACCGCCGATTTTGTAGGTGATGGTATCGTTTATAAATTGCTCGAATGCCCGTTTGTATTTTGGTAAATTTTCCTGTTCCAGCTTATCCAGCCAGTCTACATACTCATTGGCATAGCGGGCGTCTTGCGGCAGGTGTTGTACCTCTCCCTCCCACTCTGGCGAAAACTTTTCTTTGAGTGCCAGCGAAGGATTTTTAATGCTTTGTATGCAGCGGTCCAGCAAGCGTTCTTCTTTGTGCAAGGCATCGCGTTGTTCGGACAGGGCGTTTTCCTGTTGCTGTTTAAACTGCTGGTACACCGGATCTATATCTTCCAGGGTTACGAAACCCAGGCGGGTGGCGTGTTGCTGTTGGAAAGACAACAGGGCGTCTTTGTCTGCTGCCGTAACATGCTCCATGAGGGGTTGCAGTAACACCAGTTGCTGGCGCAGGGAAGCGGCGGTATTTTGCTCCAGGGCTTCACGGCGGATGAGTTGTTCCTGCTGGCTGGCTACCTGGTCTTTTTCTGCCTGTATTTCCTGCAACTGCGCTTTCAGCAGATCTAGTTCTTTATTGGCGCTGCGCAGGCCCTGTGCCTGTTCGGTAAGTTTGTGAATGCCGCGCTGTATGCCGGTGATGTCCAGGCTGGAGAAGCCCGGCGTTTCTGCTATCCGCATCACGGCTACAAACTGCTGTTGTAATTTGGTGGCCCGCTGCCGGCATTTTTCCAGTGCTTCCTCCGCCTTAGACAGCTGCGCCGACAAGGTGTTGCGGCGGCTTATGAGGAAGTCTCTTTTCTTTTCATTGTTCCATCCCATTACAAAACGGCTGGGGTCCGACTTTTCGGCGCGGTCGTCTTTTTCGTGGCGGCGGCCATTTTTTATGAGGCCTTGCAAGGTAATGGCGCGCTCGTATCGCTCCATGCCGCGCTCACTGTCCAGGCACACATAATTGAACTGGCGGATGATTTGCTGCGCCACCCAATTGCCCAGTTTATGTTCGGGATGAAAGTCTAGCTTCTCCGACACCGTACCGGCTTCGGGATACTGCGAGAGCGGCACCTCCACAATATGCTCATACACCAGGCGGGCGCGCAGGTTGTTATTGTTCACATACTTATTTACCTTCTTATAGTGCTTATCGGCCACCAGCAGGCGCAGGGAAAACGAATGCAGTAATTTTTCCAACGCGGGCTGCCAGTCCATTTCCGCAGCATTCACCTGCATCAGTTCTCCGGCAAAGGGCAGGTCGTTGCTGTCTATCTCCAAGGCATCGCACAGTTGCTGGCGGGCGGCCATGAGGTGGGCGGGTATGTTGTTTTTACTTTGCAGCAGGTTTTGCAGTTCCTGTTCCAACTGTTTCTTTTCCGCGCCCGCTTTTTCCCGGCTGTTTTGGGCGGCATACTGGTCTTCTTCCTGCTGTCGCTGCTTGTCTTCCAGTTCCAGCTTTTTGCGGCGGGTAGCTTTTAAAATGCGCTGAAAGGCAGCATCGTCTGCGGGCCTACCTTCTTCCAGTTGCAAGGCCTGGCACCACTGTAGAAAGATAGCGACATTGCGCTCGGCATCGGCTAGTTTTACTTCCTGTTCCTGTATATCTTTTTCTAGTTGCTGCAAGCGCTGGCCGGCCTGGTGCTGGTCTATATGGTTGCGGGCCAGGCGTTCTGTTTCCTGTAGTTTTTCCAGTTGGGTTTTTGCGTCCTGTATTTGTTGCTGCACCTGTTTTACCAGGGATTGGTTTTCTTCCAGGCCCACCTGTAGCAGTGCATGCTTCGTAAAAGTGTTCCACAGGGCTACCGTTTCCAATACGGCCTGTGTGCCTTGCAGGCCCTGGTGGGCCAGGTCGTACAGCTCCAGGTGCTGGCGGATGGGTTGCAGCAGTTTTATTTGCGCTTCCACCTTTTCAATATTGCGCTGAGCGGCTAGTAAAGTGGCCAGGTGTTTTTTCAGTTCCTGAAACTCCTCTTCCATATTACGTGGCTCCAGCATGTGCAGGCGGATAAACTCATCCAGGTTGCCCAGCACTTTAATGCCCACGGTTTGGTTAAATAACTGCAACGCCTGTACGCTCTGCATGCCCAATACATGCACCAGTTGCTGGGCGTACTTGCTGGCCGCGTCAAACCAGGCTATTTGCTTACGGCCAACGCCTTTATTAAAACGCTGGTCCAGCGCTTTTTTCCATTGGCCGTTCAGGTCAAACGGTTTAAAATCTTCCTCAATATGCAGGGGCTTATGGGCAATGCCAAAGACCTTCTTCATATCGCCATTCACGAAATACCTTACCTGGAAAAGTGTGACCTGCTGTTCGGCCTCATTGGCAAAATGGGCCAGCAGAATGCTATAGGCCTCCTCCCGCGACTCGCGGAGATAGAGGGTTTTAACAGTGCCACTGCTTTCATGGTTCATGGTGCCATAGCCGCCCATCACGTAAGTTTCTTCGGTACGGTCGCCTTTCTTCTCGCTGCCAGAGCTTTGGTTATAAAAGCGAAACTTTTTTTCCGGCACGATCAGGGTAAGCAGGGCATCCACAAACGTGGTTTTGCCGCTGCCATTGGCGCCGGTAAGCAAGCTGGTTTCGCCCATGGGCTTTATGCTGTGTACCACATCGTCGAAGGTACCCCAGTTGTATATTTCCAGGTATTGCAGGCGGAAGCCGTTTTTATGCTGATCGGTACTGAATACGTTTAGTTGCATCGTGTGTTTTTACAAAGTTGGATAGGTCTGTTGCCCTTATTCTGCGGCGGGCTCGCTGTGCAAGCTATCTTCCGCCGGTAGGCGGATAAGCGGCGGGGCGGCGGTGCCCATGCGTTTAAAACCTTGCAGGGCTTCCAGGAAGGCGTCCAGTTCTTCACTGCCTACGCGGGCCTTTATAATTTTTTTGATGCGGAACGATTGTTCGTCGGGAATTTCATGGGTGGCTATCTGTTCCAGGAAACCGTTTTCGGTAGTACGGTCTATGAGGCGGTCTATTTCTTTAAGAAACTTTACCCTGCTGGCATTTTCCTTAAAAAACAATTCGGCGTATTCCTTGATCTCGCGGCGTTTGCGGATCAGTTCCCGCGTGGTGGCGGCGCCTACTTCAAACTCGGCCATCATTTCGCGCAGCAGTACCAGCATAATACTTTCCTCGTAGGTGAGCGCCCGGCGGGGTATCCAGCTCACGGCATTTTCTTCCTCGTCTGTGGTGGTATGTTTCAGGAAGGCATAGCCATCCTGCTCATCCAGCACCAGTAGCAAGCCTAGTGGCAGCAGGAAGGCTACGAGTTCGGATTTGTATTGCAGGAGTTTTTCCCAAATACTTTTATCTACATATTCCACCGGGCCTTTCAGCAATTTGATGAACACCGGTACGAAGGGCAATAGGGTATGCGAATCGTTCATAATGGCTATTTACTAAATAAGAGATAAGGCACTTCAATGAATTTAGTGGAGGTTTCGTTCAGCGGCACCAGCTCCGTGATATTGGGCAGCACCTGCACCTGGCCCCCCTTGTCGCGTAGGAAGCTGTAATAGCTGACTATCTCGGCCAGGCCGTTTTGCAGGGGTATCATCTCCAGCACCTCGCGTAGGGTGGCGGTGGTCTTCACGGCCAGCACGTCTTCTACTTTCTTCCATAACTGTTTGCGGTCTATATGCGTGGTGCTTACCATGCGGCTAAAGCGGGTTACGTCTTCTATTTTTTCGGTGGCGGCTACGGGTTGTTTTATGGGCAGTTCCTGTTTCTTTCCTTCCAGTTGCAGGCGGCGGTCCATGATCATTTTCACAGGCACACTGTCTGCCACTTCCAGGCCGCAGGGCACTGCTTCATCCATGAGGGAGAATATCATTTCTTTGATGTTGCTGATTTGCTGGCGCAATCTTTTATGGCGGGCTATTTCTTTTTCGGTGATGATGCGGCTTAGTTTTTCGGCCATCTTATCGTTAGCATCGTATACGGCCTTGCCTTGTTCTAACAACATGGATTTTACATTTTGCAGGAATGTTTCATCGGTAGGAATTTGCCGGGCCTTCACCAGTTCCAGCAGTTGATCGGTCAGCGCTTTCCAGTCTTGCTGGCCTTCGCGGGAAATAAGGAAATCCCAGAAAGCGTAAAAGCTTTTGCCCTGGCTACTATTACGCAGCGCATCATACGCCTCGAAAGCAAAACCCACAATAGCGCCCTTGTGCTGTGTAGCGCGGGTGTGCTGCTCCACGATAGCACGGTGAATGTGTTTAAAATTATCCTCCACTTCCCGGAAGTCGCTCACCAGGTCGTAACACAGGCGGGTAAAGAGTTCCAGGCGTTCCTGCACCTGGGCGTTGGTATAGTTGTCTGGTGCCAGGCCCAGTTCTATGGCTTTAATTTCTTTATCTATTTCGGCGCGTTTGTCTTTCAGTATTGCCAGGCGCTTGCTGCGGTCGTCTTCCGTTTTTTCCACCACATCCCGCAAAGAATTGAAGAGCAATTTAAAGCGGCTCTCGGTGCCTACATGGTGGCGGCCCTGGAGGGTTTGCATCCACTGGAAAGCCTTTTCGGTATGGGCAGAAAGCTGGTACTGTACCTGCCCGTCGGCATCCTGCAAGTCCTGGAGTATGCGTTGCTGTACCCAGCTTATTACATACTTGCGGCTGCGGGTTTCTTCATTTTCGCCGAAGGCAATGCGGGCTTCTTCAAAATCTTCTATCCCATCTTCCTGCACAATCAGTTGCTCCGCGAGGAGTTGAATAAGTAACTGCTCGCTAATGAGGAAGCGATTGTCTTCTTTGAACACCCGGTACAGGAATGGCAGTACCCATTGCCCGCTCCGTTGGCGGAGCATGCGTACAGCGGGATGGGTATCAAATAAAAAAGCGAGATCTGCTTGCTTCATAATAATGGTTACAGGCGCCTAAGCCGGCAGTTATACCAGGACTTACTCCCCCGCCGCTGGTGAACAGACAGAGTGCGCTTCAATAAAGTTGATCTGTTGAGCAATGCTGCAAAGAGAAAGAAAAAAGTGAAACAGAAATCGGGTGGGGATAAATACGGGTAAAATATTTATTCATTTTTAAATATGCTTTTACCTTGCCAGAAACAACCCGGCATAAGCAATTGATTATCATATATAAAAATTTAAAATACGTGTAACCTTTCTACGGCAGGCCCTTGGCAAAAGATCTGCCAGGCAGGTAAATGGGCTGCTGTAGGGGGGAAGGGCAGGCCCGGCGGAACAACGTGGAATAATTATTGTGCTATAAAAATGCCTGCGCAAACGCAGGCATTCAATGGCGCTGTAAATTTCTAAGTACAAAAATGGATCAACAAACAATGGATGGATCGTCGTTTTGTTGTGCCAGCCAGGCTCCGCTGCACAACTCGAAGTATTGAATTTGCTTGCCCCGTATGTTTCAAGACCCCTCGCTTTTCGCAGCTATCCCTGCATGGCGCAGCAAAACGACCGTTCTCCGTTTTTATGCTTTAACGATGGTCTTGCCTACACGCCGCCGCCTGCGGAATATATTCCAGGCTAAGATGCCGATGAACACAAAGGGCCAATAACTGATCAAAAATAATATTATCTCCCGCAACAATGCCGCACTATTGCGCAACGCTATCCCCATCTCTGCCACAAAACCGGCACGGGTCACCACTTCCGGATTCACCACTACCTGCACATCGGCGAGCTGGCCTTGGAATAGGGTAACCTGTAAAGTAGCGTAAGCCACCTGGTCGTTAAACACTTGGTTTTGTACCGTACGGTCTATCTTGTCTTCCTGCTTTTTACTGGTATATTGCGCGGCATCTATGCCGTGCTGGTGTTGGGCGCCTACTACCGGCTGGGCAAGCTGTTGGTTGGCCGCCTTTATCTTCAGGTTGTTCGATAAGTACTGGAAGGTAAGATCCTCCTGTTTCAGCACCCGGCTATTGGTAAATACAGACAGTTCCCCCACACGGCGCAGCACCGAATCGAGGTATAGTACCGGCACACGCAGTTCCAGGTGGGCAGTAGGTACGTATACCTGCACCTTACGGATAGAATCTGGTCCATAGGCATATTCATTTTCTTGTACCACTTCATTTTGCAGGTTGCTTTCTGCTACAATGCCGCCTACAGATCCGGCGAGATTTTCCAGTTGAGATGTCACCGACTGCAGGTTGTTAACGCGGGCACGAATGGTAGCAGTACGAACCATTTTCCGATCAGCACTTTGCAAGGGCATTACCGAATCGGCATTGGCATCATCCGCCGCCGTAGCGGCTTCCATCTGCACGGATGCATGTTTATAATCCGTACGTTTACCGCACGACACTATCGCCAGCAGCAGGAAAGCTGCGTAGTATGGTTTTACATAACGCATAAAAATGTTTTTATAACCCTTTATACGCAGCATGATGAAAAGGTAACCGTATAGATTTGTTAAAAAATGTAAGCCCCGGTGCATGTGGGCATATAATAATGTTAGCACATTACCATGGCTTTTCGTATATTAAAGTATCCAACACACCCGCTATGAACACATCTAACAGAAGAAAATTTATCGGCAATGCCGCCGCGCTGGTGGCCGGTTCTGCCATTGCAGTAGCCTCCATGCCGGCAGCCCAGCATGCACCCATTATACATCATGCCATTTTCTGGCTTAAAAACCCACACTCCACAGCAGACCGCGACAAGCTGGTGGAAGGGGTAAAAACACTGGCCCACATCCCCACGGTGCAAACCCTGCACGTAGGCATACTGGCCCCCACCGAAAAACGCGATGTGGTAGACAATACCTGGGGCGTATCGGAGATTATGTTTTTTAAAGACCTGCCCGGACAGGCTACTTACCAAACCCACCCCCTGCACCTGGCATTTATAAAAAACTATAGCCATCTTTGGGAAAAGGTGGTGGTGTATGATGCGCAAACAGTGTAATGTAGCCGCTGGTTTACACACAAAAGCCATTTGCGGCGGGATTGCTGCAAATGGCTTTTATAATAGTGCTTACTTGAAATGTACTTACTGACTAATGGCATCCAGCGTTTTCAACGCTTCGGCGTCCAGAATCACCTGGGCGGTGGCGAGGTTTTCTTCTAGGTGTTTTACACTGGAAGTACCCGGTATCAGCAGGATGTTGGGTGAATGATGCAGCAGCCAGGAAAGCGCTACCTGGTGGGCGGTAACCTTCAGTCGGTCTGCCACCTGCTGTATTTTGGCCAGGCCCTCCACGTTGCCGGCATTGAGAGGAAACCAGGGAATGAATGCCTTGCCGGTTGCTTCACAATATTTCAATACCGGCTCCCAGGTACGGTTATCAACGCTGTACTTGTTCTGTACAGAAACGATCTTCACGAAGGTTTCTGCTTTTTTAATTTCTTCTACCGATACTTCCGACAAGCCAATGTGTTTGATCAATCCCTCTTCCTGTGCTTTTTGCAGGAATCCCATGGTTTGTTCAAAGGGTACATTGGGATCAATGCGGTGCAACTGGTAGAGGGGTATCTGATCTAGCTTCAGGCGTTTAAGACTACCTTCCAGCGCAGTTTTCAAATGATCCGGATGCCCATTCACCGGCCATACGTCCGGGCCAGTGCGGGTAAGGCCTCCCTTGGTAGCTATCACCAAGCCCGCTTTGTAAGGATGCAGTGCTTCAGCTATCAGTTCTTCCGACACATTAGGGCCGTAACTATCAGCAGTATCGATAAAATCTACCCCCAGTTCCACGGCACGGCGCAGTACACGAATAGATTCGTCATGGTCCTTTGGCGGCCCCCAGATACCTTTGCCGGTAATACGCATGGCGCCATATCCCAGTCGGTTTACCTTCAGGTCGCCGCCTATGGCAAAAGTTTTTTCATAAGTTGCGTTGCTCATATTTAAAATTTAAAGGTGATTGTGTACTTTGTATGCCGGAATGGTATCATATTTGATGCCAGCACCAGCAATTACAGTAAGGAAGCTATTACCGACCGCGCGGCGGCAATTTTACAAAACCCTGCATGGGCTGGCGTTTGCCTGTCCCTCACCCGGTATGGGACCTCTTTGCTATTTAACTTTATAGTGGTTTCCATCATTTAAATCATCCCGTATATGACAACTAAAAAAGGACTGGCCGCCATTGTGGCAATGCTGGGTACCGTGCTACTCTGTTCCCTCTCCCTGCCCCAGGACGATGAAAAACCAAAGAACCTGAAGGTGATGCCTAAGAACAGCACCCACGAGCAGGTGGATAGCGTGATGCACAGCTTTAAACTGGCCCTGGGGGTAAAATGCGGCTTCTGCCACGCACCACAGAAAGACGATCCCAGGCGCCTGGATTTTGCCAGCGACGAAAATCGTCACAAGGATATTGCCCGGGATATGATGCGTATGACGGGTACTATTAATAAAAAATATTTTTCGCATGCGCAAGATTCTTTGGGACATGCCATCTTAGCGGTAAGCTGTGTTACTTGTCATAATGGACATGCAGCACCTCAGTATGTACCCGATGAACCGATGCAGGAAGAACATCATTAAAGCGAAGGTATTCGTTATATCAACAAAGCATTTACACTTCCCTGGGTGTAAATGCTTTTTTTGTGGTAGGGGGGCGCGGCTTTTCTAGCTGCAAAATTGTTGTATGCCATCCACCTCTACCCTACAATGACACCGCTGCATTAGGTCCCCCTTTGAAGGGGGCTGGGGGATGAGCTTCGCGTGTATCATCTATCATCTTTTGTGGTAATTCCGGCGTGCGCCGGGAGGGGCATTCCACTGCCGCGGGGGCCTTCTTTTTTGCTGGTGCAAAAAAGAAGCAAATGAGCGTAAGCGAATTCATAAGGCCCCGTAAAAAAATAAAAATGACCCGAATAAAAAAGCACCTGGCGGCTGCGGAAAATGGCTGAAATTTACTGCGCTCCGCTACGGCAAACGAAGCTTACTATTTAGCGTTGGATTTCTATTGGGCGAATGTGCGCTTGGGCTTTTGTACTATCCTCTGCCCGTTTGCCGCTTTACGCTCCACTGCGTAAATTTCTTGCCGCCATTTTCCTAAGGCCGCAAATGCTTTGCAAGCTAGCTGTTTTCATCTTGCTACTGAAAGTTTTCGCATACCATCCGCTTATTTCCTGCAAGGCTCTCAAATCCACCATGATGGCTCCGCTGCATTAGGTCCCCTTTTGAAGGGGGTGGGGGATGAGCTTCGCGCATATCCTCCGCTATCATCTTTTGTGGCAATCCGGCTTGCGCCGGGAGTTGCATTCCGCTGCCGCGGGGGCCTTCTTTTTTGCTGGTGCAAAAAAGAAGCAAAAAAGCACCTGGCGGCTGCGGAAAATGGCTGAAATTTACTGCGCTCCGCTACGGCAAACGAAGCTTACTATTTAGCGTTGGATTTCTATTGGGCGAATGTGCGCTTGGGCTTTTGTACTATCCTCTGCCCGTTTGCCGCTTTACGCTCCACTGCGTAAATTTCTTGCCGCCATTTTCCTAAGGCCGCAAATGCTTTGCATGCTAGCTGTTTTCATCTTGCTACTGAAAGTTTTCGCATACCATCCGCTTATTTCCTGCAAGGCTCTCAAATCCACCATGATGGCTCCGCTGCATTAGGTCCCCTTTTGAAGGGGGTGGGGGGATAATTTTCGCGTGTATTATCCGCGCATATCATCCGCTATCATCTTTTCTCATTTATTACATGCTAATGCAACATTAAAGCAGACAACCTGTAGTGTTATAAATACTTTGTCTATTTTCCGATGCTTTTTTTGCTGGTTATTTTATCTTTTACATATCCTATGAATGTTTCTGCATTTATTTATAACGCTTTGCAACAGTAAAATATGAGTTTTCGTAGCATCGGAAATACAGCTCCCGGCGCATGACGGAGAGCGAAGACTTTCCTGTTAAAAAGATGAAAGCGGAAAGTGCGCGAAGACTATTCACTTACCAAGATAAAAGCAGCTATTATGAAAAGCATTTGCGGCCTTAGGAAAATGGCGTCAAGAAATTTACGCAGTGGAGCGTAAAACGGCAAACGGGCCGAGGATAGTACAAAAGCCTACGCGCACAATCGCCCAATAGAAATCCCACCGCTTAATAGTAAGCTTCGTTTGCCGTAGCGAAGCGCAGTAAATTTCAGCCATTTTCCGCAGCCGCCAGGTGCTTTTTGTTTCTTTTTGCACCAGCAAAAAGAAAGCCCCCGCGGCAGCGGAATGCAACTCCCGGCACATGCCGGATTGCCACAAAAGATGATAGATGATACACGCGAAGCTCATCCCCCTGCACCCTTCAAAGGGGGACCAAATGCAGCGGAGCCATCATGGTGGGTTTGGGGGCCTTGTAGGAAAAAAGCGGAGGTAGGTGAAGACTTTCAGTTAGCAAGATAGAAGCAGCTATTATGCAAAACATTTGTGGCCTTAGGAAAATGGCGGCAAGAAATTTACGCAGTGGAGCGTAAAACGGCAAACGGGCCGAGGGTAGTACAAAAGCCTACGCGCACAATCGCCCAATAGAATCCAACGCTAAATAGTAAGCTTCGTTTGCCGTAGCGAAGCGCAGTAAATTTCAGCCATTTTCCGCAGCCGCCAGGTGCTTTTTATTCGGGTCATTTTTATTTTTTTACGGGGCCTTATGAATTCGCTTACGCTCATTTGTTTCTTTTTGCACCAGCAAAAAGAAAGCCCCCGCGGCAGCGGAATACAACTCCCGGCGCAAGCCGGATTGCCACAAAAGATGATAGATGATACACGCGAAGCTCATCCCCCAGCCCCTTCAAAGGGGGACCTAATGCAGCTGAGCCATCATAGCGGATTTGAGAGCCTTGCAGGAAATAAGCGGATGGTATGCGAAAACTTTCAGTAGCAAGATGAAAGCAGCTATTATGCAAAGCATTTGCGGCCTTAGGAAAATGGCGTCAAGAAATTTACGCAGTGGAGCGTAAAACGGCAAACGGGCCGAGGGTAGTACAAAAGCCTACGCGCACAATCGCCCAATAGAAATCCCACCGCTTAATAGTAAGCTTCGTTTGCCGTAGCGGAGCGCAGTAAATTTCAGCCATTTTCCGCAGCCGCCAGGTGCTTTTTATTCGGGTCATTTTTATTTTTTTACGGGGCCTTATGAATTCGCTTACGCTCATTTGCTTCTTTTTTGCACCAGCAAAAAAGAAGGCCCCCGCGGCAGCGGAATGCCCCTCCCGGCGCAAGCCGGATTGCCACAAAAGATGATAGATGATACACGCGAAGGTCAGCCCCCTGCAAAGGGGCCAAAGTATACCAACACCACTGCACATATCAAGAAAAATGCGCTACCGCATCTTTATACATGGCTAAAAATCCGGCTTTTTCTCCGGCTGTTAATTTATAATCGGCATCACCCGCTACCCAGTCGCGGAAATAAGCAGTGGCCAAGTGGTCGGGGGTATCTACCTCCATCTTGGCTACCAGGCGGGCATATCCCCCAATAAAAATACCCCGGGAAGAAATACGGCTCACCAGGAAATCGAGGCAGCTTTCCCAGTTATAAAACGCCAGGTATAAACGCAGCTTACCAGTTTTGGCATCCTTTTTCTCCACCACGCCCGCCAGTATATCGTCGAACAGGGAAGACCATCTTGTGCCATCGGCCATGGCGCCTGCATAGTTATGGTTAATGCCATGGCTACCATCGCTGCTCTCCTGCCGAAAAATGATGTATACTGCACGTTTTATTTCGCGGGGTATATCCTGCCCATCCAGGTAGGCAATGACATCATCCATGGGTACAGTGGTGGGTTCGTAATTGAGCAAGGGAAGCTCCGGGTATGCGTTCATCGGGATAATTTTAAAGGTGGCGCACCGCGCCGTTCATGTCTTTTGGTTAAGGCGGAATAGTATGCCGCAATATACAGTTTTTGCTATACGCTGCTATTCCTGTCTCCACAAAATAGCAACCCCTTTATCTTTGAAATGCACCATCCTTCCAGATCACTGTATGCCAGTGGTGCAAAATTCATTAGTTTGTGAACTCACTTACTCGTTATCGCTATGATCAGGAAAATTTGTTGTGGCGCCGCTTTGCTGTTTTCCCTTGGGAATGCCTATGCACAGGGCGTTTACATGCCACGCAATATTAAGCAAGCTTATGCTAAAGGCACCCGCTCCCCGGATGGTAAACCGGGCAAGTGGTATTGGCAGAATACCGCCACGTATGATATACACATTACGGCTGCCCCACCTTCCCAGGTGATCAAGGGTACGGAAACGATCGTGTACCATAATCAAAGCAGGGATACCCTTAAAACGCTGGTGATACGCCTCATCGATAATATCCACAAGCCGCAGGCTTCCCGCTCTAATTATGCGGGCAAGCAAACGCTTTCTGCCGGCTTTACGGTAGATACTTTTACACTTAATGGCAAGGCCCAGGCGTTTAACAACGATGTGGGTACGGTAGCGCCGGTACGGCTAGGTGCCACGCCCCTGCTACCCGGCGATTCGGTGCAACTGTATGTAACCTGGCATTACGAACTGCCCTTGCAAAGTGGCCGGGAAGGAATGATAGATACCACTACGCAGTACCTGGCCTACTTTTATCCCCGGGTGGCTGTATACGACGACTACAACGGGTGGGATATGATAGAACATACCGATCGTACCGAATTTTATAACGACTTTAATAATTACCGTTTATCCGTAACCGTACCCCGCAACTATGTGGTATGGAGTACCGGCACGCTGGAAAATGCCGCTGCCGTGCTTCAACCTGCCGTGGCAGAGCGCCTGCGCCAGTCGTTTACGACAGATAGCGTCTTACATATTGCCACCCAGCAAATGGTGAACGACAAAGCCGTTACGGCGCAAAACGACCAGAACACCTGGATATGGACGGCCCATAACGTGTCTGACCTGGCGGTGGGCATCAGCAATACCTACATCTGGGATGGGGCCAGCGCGGTGGTAGACAGCGCTACTATGCGCCGTGCCAGCATGCAGGCGGCCTATAGATCTACGGCGGAAGACTTCCACCACTCGGTGGCTTTTGGGCAGTTTGCCCTCACCTGGTTTTCGCACCACTGGCCAGGCGTGGCGTATCCCTTCCCGAAAATGACCGCCTTCCAGGGCTTTGCCGATATGGAATACCCGATGATGGTGAATGATGGGACGGTGAATGATCTGCGCTTTGCCCAATTGCTGCAAGACCATGAAATGGCGCATACCTATTTCCCCTTTTATATGGGAATTAATGAAACCCGCTACGCCTACATGGACGAAGGCTGGGCTACTACGCTGGAATACCTGATCGGCATAGCAGAATTTGGACAACAAAAGGCGGATGATTTTTATAAGACCTTCCGCGTAAAACGTTACATCTCCGACAACTCCACGGAAGAAGATATGCCTATCATCTCCATGTCTAACCAGGTGAGCGGCATGGGCTATGGCAGCAATGCCTATGGCAAACCCTCTATGGCCTACCTCTCGCTGAAAGACCTGCTGGGCGATGCCCTTTTCCGCAAAGGGTTACACGCGTATATGGATCGCTGGCATGGAAAACATCCCATTCCCTGGGATTTTTTCTATAGCCTGAACAACGCCACCGGACAAGACCTGAGTTGGTTCTGGAATAACTGGTTTTTCAGTTATAACTATATAGATCTGGCCGTAGCCAGTGTACACACTTCGGCCAAACAAACGGTGGTAGTGGTGCATAACACAGGTGGTTTTGCCATCCCGTTTGATGTGATCCTGACTAACGCTACCGGCAGTACGAAAACCTACCACCAAACGCCGGCGGTGTGGAAGGCCAACCAGCAGCAAGCCACCATTACCCTGCCCACAGGCCAGGTAAAGGAAGTAACCTTGGAAAATGGCATTTACCTGGATGCTACGCCGGCAGATAATACCTGGAAGCCATAAACGCAGCCCCCATTTACTACGCTCCATAAAAAAAGCGTGTTGCACCTTACAGTATGGCGACACGCTTTTTTTTAATGTGAAGAAACACTTAGCCGTTGCTACCCCGTTCCATCTGGGAAATGATTTTATTCACCTCCGTTTCGGTGGCCCGCAGCTTGCCCTGGCAAAAGGCAATGAGTTCCGAGGCGCGTTTTACTTTTTCCGCTAGTACATCTACCGACACGGTTTCGTCTTCAATGGCGGTGGCTATTTGTTGCAGCTCGGCATAGGCGGCTTCATAACTTAAAGGTTGTTCCATCGTAGTAGTCTTTTTGGGTGATCGTGGCTTGGAGAGCCGCGTCGGCAAGGATAATTGAAATGTGATCGCCGGCCTGCAGGGAACCGGCATTGCTTAGCACCTGCGCATCTTTTTTCACCAGTGCAAAGCCCCTGCGCAAAGTAGCTGCTGGCGAGAGCAGGTGAATGACTGCCTTATAATGTGCCAATTCTCCCTGGCGGTTTTTAAGGTAGGCGGCCTGGTAAGCCCTCACCTGGGTGCAGGTATTTTTCAGCGCGCTGGCACGGTGTTGCAAGATCAGCGCCGGCCGGGTGGATACCCGCCCCGCCATGGACAGCAGGGTGGCCCGGTAACCGAAGAGTAATTCCCGTACATACGTAACCGTTAGCTCCCGGTGTTGTTGCAGGGCAGCCCCCTGTTCGTGCAGTAACGCACGGCTGTCCTGCACTATCTTATGCCGCAGGGCCGACAGGGATTGCTGTTGCGATACAAACAACTGCTGCGAGCGCACCAATATACTTTGCTGAAAATGCAGGAGCTGTTCTTCAAAGGCCCGGTTATGGGCAATGATAAATGCCGCTGCTTCGGTGGGTGTTTTGGTTTGGGTATGCGCCATCATATCGGCAATGCTGGTGTTGTGCTGGTGGCCTATCCCGGTGATGATGGGAATGGGAAAGCGGGCAATGGCCTGGGCCACGAGATAGTTGTCGAACAGCAGGAAATCCGTCTGCGCCCCTCCGCCACGTATCATCACCACCGCATCGTAGGCCTTGCCAGATTGATAAATATCGATGAGCAGTTGGCGCAAGCTCATAGCATTGGCCTCGCCCTGCACTTCGGTAAAATATTCCTGGCAGGAAAACCGGTAGCCCCAGGCATTCCCATCCAGGGTATGTTTAAAGTCATTAAGTCCGGCAGATGCTTTGGAGGAGATCACGGCCAGCCGCTGTAGTACAGGCGGCAGGGGGCGGCTTTTATTAGGGGTGCGATATGCATCGCCCAACAGGTGAATGTCTGTATTTTCGGCCACCAGCCTGGCCAGGGTTTGCTGCCGCTGCTGGGCTATCCTGCCCAGCGTGTAGGAAGCTTCGATAGCATGCAACTGCAATTGCAAACCAAATTGCGGATGATAGGCTACCGACACTTGCACCAGTACATGGATATTGTTGGTGAAGCGTTGGCCGGTGGCCTGTTCAAAGCTTTCAATAGCGCGGCTGCCAGCGCCCCAGGCCCTGGCAGCGAATTTGGTCACTACGTGTTGCCCGCCTTCTTCCTTCTCCACCAGTTCAAAATAGTGATAGTTGGTGGCGGCCTTAAACGTATGGCTGGTTACATCGGCAATTACCCAGTACGTAGCAGTGCCAAAGGCATTCCGTACCACCGCTTCCACCGCATGGGCCAGCGCAGAAAGTTGAATGAAATTGTTATTGGCCATCACAAAAACACGACCCGGTCCTACGCCGGGTCGCCAGGGGCAAAGTTAAGGCAATCTGCCCTACTTAATGCGGCTTACGGGCATGCAGTTTTTCAAACAGCCGGTGTTGCAGATCGGCATCGGTGAGCGTGTTCAGCTCCTCCGTATCGATCTCGTACCAGTCTTTTTTATTACCCAAAGAACCGATTACAAACGTGTGTCCTGCCGTTGCCGGCTCACCGGTTTGGGGATGTTTTTTAGACAGGTTCACCACTACATCTTTTTCTTTTGACATCCCTGAATGTAACGAAATTCCAGCACAACCGGTCATAAAGCAGGACGCCCGGCAGGTTTTCCCTCATATACCTGCGGGTTCACCACGGCGGGCAGGCGCTCCCCTTTCAGGCCGGCAATGATGTTGCGGGCAGCCAGTATGGCCATGGCGTCGCGGGTTTCTACCGTGGCAGAGCCAATGTGGGGCAGCACACATACGTTGGGCATTTGCAGCAGTACGTTATCAGGATGCATGGGTTCGGGATTGGTTACATCCAGCCCGGCACCCCATATCTGGTGATTGAGCAGGGCGGAGATCAGGTCTGGCTCGTTGTGCAACCCACCCCGGGCCGTATTTACAAAGATGGCGTTGGGTTTCATTTGCGCAAATGCGGCGGCGTTAAACTTGTCCTGTGTGTCTGCGGTGAGCGGGGCGTGTACAGAAAGTACGTCGCTTTCCCGTAGCAAGGTTTCGAAAGACACATACCGGGCACCCAGTTCTTTTTCGGCGGTGGTACAAGGCTTACGGTTATGGTAAAGGATGGGCATATTATACGCCGCCTTGCTGCGCCGGGCCATGGCCTGGCCTATGCTGCCCATCCCAAAAATACCGAGGGTCTTGCCTTCCAGCGAAAGGCCCAGATTGGCCGTAGGCTCAAAGAAATTCCAGTCGCCCCGGAGTATTTTTTTATGCAGGTAAAATGCTTTGCGTGAAGTGGCCAGCATAAGCAGGAAAGCCGTATCGGCTGTAGCATCGGTGAGTACGCCGGGCGTGTTGCCAATGGGAATGCCGTGGGCGGTGGCCGCCGTTATATCTACATTGTCATAGCCTACTGCGTGCAGGGCAATCACTTTCAGGTGTGGCACTGCGGCCAGGAAGCCGGCGTCTATCTTGCTGGAACCTGCACTCAGCAGGGCATCGGCATCCCTGCAATGATCAACGAGTTCGGCGGGTGTCAGGTTTCTTTTTTTGGTCCATTGCTCAATGGTCAGGCCGGCTTCCTCCAGTAAACGGAGACCGGCCTGCGGAATTACGCGGGTAATAAAAACTTTCATTGCCTAAAGATTGGTGGTCATCTTTGCCTTATTACGTACAATTAATGCTGCGTATTAAATGCGTTTAAAGATACGCCCATTTCTCCGGCCATCTTATCCCTCCAGATTTTTTAACACTTTTGCAATATTTACGCCTTTACCCAGCACGGGCTTAAACAAATCGCCTTCTGCCTGCACGCGGGCCAGGGCGTTGTGAATGGTAAAGTCTTTCATGCGCAATCCTTTTTTAACTTCCTCCCAGTGCAGGGGCATGGATACAGTAGCGCCGGGTTTGGGCCGCAGGGAATAAGGCGCAGCCAGCGTGGCCTTGGCGCGGTTCTGTAAATAATCGATATAGATCTTGCCTCGCCGCTTGTTGGTCATGCGTTCTATACTGGTAAACCCTGGCAACTCCTGCTGTACCTGGTGAGCAATGAACTTGCCAAACAACTGGCATTCATCGTAGGTATATTTTGCCGCCAATGGAATGTATATATGCATGCCGGTAGATCCGGAGGTTTTGATATAAGCTGGCACCTTCATCTGATCCAGCAGTTGCTTGGTTACTAGTGCCGTTTGTATCACCTGTTCAAAGGTGTTTTTATCATCGGGGTCCAGGTCTATGATGCACCAGTCGGGGTTTTCGGGCGTTGTAATGGTGCTGTTCCACGGGTTCATTTCAATAGCGCCCAGGTTGGCCATATACAACAGGCCGGCCTCGTTTTCCACCACCATAAAATTTTTATCTGCACCCTCATTAGTGTGGTAGGGAAACTGTTTAATCCATTCCGGTGCCTTGCCGGTCACGTCTTTTTGGTAAAAGCTCTGGCCATTAATACCATTGGGAAAACGGTTCAGCGATTGCGGACGGTTTACCAGGTAAGGCAAAATATAGGGTGCCACCTGGTAGTAATAATTCAGCATATCGCGTTTGGTAACGCCTTCACCGGGCCAGTATTCTTTACCAAGGTGGGTAAAGGATAGCGGGTGGCCATTTACATTTTTTACCTGTGTTTCTTCGGAGGGGTTCAATAATGTTTTAGGCATCTTAGCAGTAGATGGGTGTAAAAAACCAGCAGGGTTTTTAAGCGCAGCCTTTTTAGTGGGGGTACTCGCGGGGGCCTTCGCGGCGGCTGGGTGGGCTTGGGGCGTTTTTTCTTCCACTACCTCTTCGGTATTGACCGCGCGTTCCCGGGTTACGTCTTTCGCCTTTTTATCTTCGCGCAGGCCTTCAAAAGAGGGGTGGCGCATCACGCCTTCACTGGTCATCTCAGCATAACTTACTTCGCACACCAGTTTTGGCTTCAGCCAGAAAGCTTCCGCATGCGGCGGATGGGGGCGGAAGCGGGAGGGCTTGTTTACCGAAGGCGTTTCTGCAAAAGGCGATTTGCTGGTGAGCAAGGGGGTAAATAAGGCCATCATGTCCTGCTGTTTTTTATCACTAAAGCCAGTACCGATTTTGCCAGTGTATTGCAACTTCCCGTTTTCATACACACCTACCAGCAGGGCGCTGAATGTTTTTACCGTGCCTTCGTTGCGGGTAAATCCGCCAATCACCATTTCCTGTCTTTGGTTCACTTTTAACTTTAGCCAATCCCGGCTGCGGGCGCCGGGTTGATAAGTGCTGTTGGCCCTTTTGGCCACAATGCCTTCCAGGCCCATTTGTGCGGCGGCGGCCAGCAGTTCGGTGGCGGTGGTGTCGAAATTATCACTGAAGCGAATGGGCCCTTCCGGGGGCATCAACTCTTTTAGCAACGCGCGGCGTTGCAGCAGCGGCCACCCGGTAAGATCATGCCCATCCAGCCACAGGAGGTCAAACACATAGTACACCAGATCGCCATCGGCCTCGCTACGCCAGTTTTGCAGGGAGCCAAACTGCGATACGCCGGCTTCATTGAGTACGGCAATTTCCCCATCCACCACGGCATGTATACCCCAAGCCTTTACGGCATCGTAAATGGGGTAAAACTTTTCGTTGAAGGTTTTGCCATTGCGGGAAATAAGATTTGTATTTTTTGGATGGATCAATGCCAGGGCGCGGTAGCCATCCCATTTTACTTCGTAGATCCATCCCGGATCATCGAAAGGTGCGTTAACGAGGGTGGCCAGCATGGGGGCTATGGTTTCGGGGAAAGGGGCTACGGGCGCTCCTTGCCAGTCCGGCTTTTGGGGGGTGGCATTCTTCGGTTTTTTTGCTGCTGCAGAGCGGCTGCTGCGGGTGCCTGCCTTAGCGGCTTTCACCGGTTTTTCTGCTGGCGTGGCGGGGGTGCCTGCCTTGGCGGCTTTCTTTTTTTCCAGGGCGGCTACAGCGGCTACATTATCTGCTGCACGGTGTTTTTTGCCAAGGGTATGCGTGGAGGAAGCAGCCATTTTTTCCAGGGTATTCCCAGACACCACCGATTTATTTTGTTGCGTAATGTCTTTTACGGAGGCATAGGCGTCGCGGTGTTTTATCAGCAACCAGGCATTTTCCTCCCCACCTTTGGTACGCACCAGGGCGTATTCTCCCTGTAGTTTCTGGCCATGCAGGATAATTTTCAGTGAGCCGTCTTTCCATTCCTGCAAGAGCAGCTTTTCCTGTGCAGCGCGGCCCTTGGTGGGGGTAATGGGTTCGTAGGTACCCTGGTCCCACACGATAACCGTACCGGCGCCGTAGTTACCCTGTGGGATGATGCCTTCAAAGTCTTTGTAATCGTAGGGATGATCTTCTACCATCATAGCCAGCCTTTTCACAGCAGGGTCTGTAGACGGACCTTTGGGCACTGCCCAGCTCTTTAACACCCCATCCATTTCCAAGCGAAAATCGTAATGCAGGTGGGAGGCCGCGTGCTGCTGGATTACAAAAACCAGGGCCTTACCACGGCCCTTACCTCCAGTAGGCTCCGGGGTCTGGTCAAAACTGCGCTTCTGCTTATATTTAGCCAGGCTCATACGCGTAGGTTTGGGGAAATCACTACAAAAGTCTGACCAATTAGCGATCTTTGCCGCCGGACAATATCAACGCAAGATGAACTTTTATACACGCAAATGGGTAAAACCGGAAGACCTGAATGCCCACTGTACCTTATTCGGCGGCAGCCTGCTGCGCTGGATTGATGAGGAAGCCGCTATTTATTCAATCATTCAACTAGGCACCACCCGCTGTGTGACCAAGTATATGTCGGAGATCAATTTTATTAATAGCGCGTTACAGGGCGATATTATTGAACTGGGCATCAAAGCCACTCACTTTGGCCGCACCTCGCTCACGCTGATGTGTGAAGTGCGCAATAAGATTACGCGCAAAAGCATTCTCACGGTAGATAAAATGGTGTTTGTGACGGTAGACGAAGAAGGCCGCCCCTGGCCCCACGGCAGAACGGAAATTACGTATACGGACGAAAGACTGCGGGAAGAATAAGGCGAACATAAACGCCCGGTGGCAGTACTAATACAACGCTTCCAGCTCGTCCCTGGTGAGTGCGTGGTACCAGTTTTGTAATTGATGCACGTGCACCAGGGGCAGGCCATACGGCACCAGGCCAATCGGAGAATCGGTATGGGGTTGGAAAATATGGTTACTGTATTTTACATGCACACTGCTGATGCGGTTGTATTTCAGCGAATACATATCCGGGTCTTCCTGGTAGGCCGGATCGCCGGCCAGAAATCCAAAGCTGCGTAGCAAGTCCAGGTCCAGGATGCAGGGATTGGCTTTTTGCAAGGTAATTTTACTTTGGGGCAGGCTGGTATTGTAAAGGTATCCGTTGTAAATGCCTTCCACCTGGAACGCCTGTTCTATCATGTTGTAATCGTAGTACCACACGTAATTGCCAATGCGGATATCTGCTGGGTCGATCATGCCATTTATTTTGCCATCGCGGTAAAGGTAAGCATCTGTCCGCACTTAGGCAGTCTATCTATTTCACCTTACATTTAACCTTATGAAACCTACAGAACGTTTCTCTAACCGGGTAGATAATTACGTGAAATACCGCCCCACCTACCCTGCCGCCCTGCTGCAATTCATGCAACAGGTTTTTGCACTGCGGCAGCACAGTCCCATTGCAGATGTGGGGGCAGGTACCGGCATACTCACGGCCCTGTTATTGCAGGATGGCTACGAAGTTTTTGCCGTAGAACCCAATGATAACATGCGGCAGTCTGCCAACCAGCAGCTTTCCCATTTCGAACATTTTCATAGCATCAACGGCAGCGGCGAAGCTACCACCCTGCCCAATGGCAGTGTGGACCTGGTAACGGTGGCCCAGGCCTTTCATTGGTTGCAACCCGATAAAGCGCGCCAGGAATTTTTACGCATTTTAAAACCTGGCGGCCACATAGCGCTGATCTGGAACCTGCGCACTACCCACACGCCTTTTGAACAGGCCTTTGAAGATATTAAACAAAAGTACGGTCATAATTACACTGGCATCCGCAAAAGCCACGACCCAGAGTTAAAGGGCTTCTTCGGCGATCTTGGGCTGGCAGAAAAAACCTTTACCCACTCCATGCGCATGGATCTCCCCGCCCTGAAAGGCCAATTGCTTTCTTCGTCTTTTATGCCGCTGGAAACAGACCCCACTTTTGTTAACGTAATGGAAGAACTGGAAGCAGCGTTTGCGCAATACCAGGAAAATGGACTGGTCACCATTACGTATGATACCAAGCTGCATTATAATCCCTAATTATCCCCTCCCCACACTGCTGTATACACCCCGCGCCTGCCTGGCCAGCTTATGCGCGGATAGCTGCGCTTTACCATGCAATAATCCTATCCCTCCGCAGGATAGCGCAGGATAGTTTCAACAGATTAAGGGTTTACTTTGTGTCAGGGTATGGACCTCTTTCTGGAAACATATCACTGCTTACATTCCACGTCATCAAACGGATCAAACCAATTGCTTATTCCACCGTCTACCTGGCAACCCTGCCAGTGTAACTGCTCTCACAAAAAATAATCGATGAAAAATTCCATCGCGCTTGTAATTGCCTGCACGCTTTTACTTTCCTTTACCCACCGCAGCACCCCTTCGATCATGCGCCTGCGTTGCGAATACGCAGACCAGCCACAAGGCATAGACATTACCACCCCCCGCCTCAGTTGGGAGTTGCAAAGCTCCGCCCGTGGTGTAAGGCAAACCGCTTACCAGATTATGGTGGCCAGCAGCCTGCAAGCCCTCAACAGGGAGCATCCCGACCTGTGGGACTCCAAACAAGTAAACACGGCTCAATCCCTCAATATCCCTTACGCCGGCAAGCCCCTTACCACTGGCATGCACTGCTTTTGGAAAGTAAAGGTGTGGACACAGGATGGTAAAAGCTCCGGCTGGAGCTCCCCCGCTTCCTGGACTATGGGCCTGTTGCAACCCAGCGATTGGAAAGCTATGTGGATAGGACTAGACAGCACCTTTGCCTGGGAACGACCAAAGGATACGGCCACCCGCCTCTCCGCCCGCTACCTGCGCAAAGATTTTGCAGTGAACAAAAAAGTAAAACAAGCAACCGCATATATCAGCGGACTGGGTTTGTACGAACTGTATATAAACGGGCAAAAGACCGGCCACCAGGTAATGGCCCCCGGCCCTACCGAGTATAATAAACGCGTTTTTTATAACACCTTCGACATTACTCCGCAATTACAATCCGGCCAAAACACCATCGGCGTTATCCTGGGTAATGGCCGCTTTTTTACCATGCGCAGCGACAACATTACTAACTACGGCTTTCCAAAACTGCTTTGCCAACTCAATATTACCTACGAGGATGGCAGCACCACCCAGGTAGTAAGCGATGAAAGCTGGAAAGTTACAGCTGCCGGACCTATCGTGGCGAATAACGAATACGATGGTGAAACATACGACGCTACCAAAGAACTTACCGGCTGGAACCAGCCTGGCTACGATGCCAGTGCCTGGCTGCCCGCCCAAGGGGTGCAAAAACCCTGCGATAAAGTAGTAGCACAACTCAATAATAACATAACCATCATGGACACGGTAAAAGCCGTGCGCCGCATTGCACTAAAACCAGGCGTATTTATTTTCGACATGGGCCAGAACATGGTAGGCTGGATACACCTGCGGGTAAAAGGCAACCGGGGCAACCAGGTACAACTGCGTTTTGCAGAACGCCTGCAAAAAGATAGCACGCTGTATACCGACAATCTCCGCTCTGCCAAGGTAACGGATACCTACACCCTGAAAGGCGGTGGTACCGAAATCTGGGAACCCCGCTTCTCCTATCACGGCTTCCGCTATGTGGAGGTAAGCGGCTACCCCGGAACACCCACCTTGGACGATTTGGAAGGAAGGGTGATCTATGATGAGATGAACAATACCGGCTACCTGGAAACGGGTAACGCTACCCTTAACCAGGTGTATAAAAACGCCTGGTGGGGCATTCGGGGAAATTACAGGGGCATGCCCACCGACTGCCCCCAGCGGGATGAACGTATGGGTTGGACCGGCGACCGCGTAACCGGCTCCCGCGGCGAGAGCTTTTTGTTTGATAATCACCTGCTCTATGCCAAATGGCTGCAAGACCTGGAAGACACACAAACCCCGGAAGGCAGCCTGCCGGATGTGGCCCCCAGCTACTGGAAAATATATTCCGATAACATGACATGGCCAGGTGCCTTTATTATAATCGCCAACATGCTGTATGAACAGTATGGCGACGATGCCCCCATACGCCAGCATTATCCCGCCATGAAAAAATGGATGACCTACATGCAGCAGCACTATATGAAGGATTATATACTGACCAAAGACACGTATGGCGACTGGTGCGTGCCGCCGGAATCGCCGGAAATGATCTTGTCCAAAGACCCTGCCCGCATTACTCCCGGCGAATTCCTGGGCACCAGCTTTTACTATCACCTGCTACAGCACATGCAACGCTTTGCACGCCTTAGCGGGCAGGATGCCGATGTAGCCGCATATGCCGCACTGGCAGCAAAGGTGAAAGACGCTTTCCACCATAAATTTTACCACGCGGCACAAGGTTTTTATGCCAATAATACCCCTACCGCCAATATTTTCTCCCTGGCCTACGGCCTGGCGCCCGACAGTGTACAGGCCCGCGTGTTTAATAACGTGGCCACCAAAACGATGACCGATTATAAAGGCCATATCAGCACAGGCCTGGTAGGCGCAGAATGGCTGATGCGCACCCTTACCCAATATGGCCGGGGAGACATTGCTTACCAACTGGCCACCAACACCACCTATCCCAGTTGGGGCTACATGGCTCAAAACGGTGCTACAACTATCTGGGAATTATGGAATGGCGATACTGCCAATCCAGGCATGAACTCTGGCAACCACGTGATGTTGCTCGGCGACCTGCTGATCTGGTGCTACCAGGATCTGGGCGCTATTGCTCCAGACACCAGCGCCGCCGGCTATAAAAAAATTATCCTGAAACCACTGTTGGTAAAAGATCTTACCCATGTAACTGCCCGCTATCACAGCAGCTATGGATGGGTAAAAAGCGCCTGGGAAATAAAAGACCAGCACTTGCACTGGAACATTACCGTACCGGCCAATACTACCGCCACGGTGTACGTACCAACCACCTATGGCACACAGGTAACAGAAAACAATAAGGCCATTGCCACGGGCAATGCCAATGTGCAGTTTTTACGGCAGGAAAATGGCTTTGCCGTATATGCCGTAAACTCCGGCGATTATAGCTTCGCCACGCAATAAACAGGCATAACTTACGCCGTTACCTCGGCAGGTATTCCGGCAGCAGCAGCGCCCTTTTTACGGGAACTATTCAGCAGGCGCTGTTTGTGTTGTAACCCCCACTCGCGCATGGCGGATATAATATCCTTCACCGAAGCACTGTAGGGCGTTATGCTATACACCACCGTAACCGGTTTGGTAGGAAATACCTCGCGGGTAATGAATTCATTCAGTTCCAGGTCTTTCAGTTCTTTAGATAATATTTTGGGTGTAATGTCGCCCAGAATGCGCTGCAAGGCGGCAAAGCGCTGGGGGCCTTGTTCGGTAAGGGATATAATGATGGGCAGTTTCCACTTACCATTGAGAACGTACAAGGTGTCGCGCACCGCGTCCAGGCTTACTCTACAGATTTCCGCACTATGCTCCGATGATGTGGAAAAGTTCATGTGGGTTGGATTTAAATGAATACCTACACCAGTATCCTTTAGAATACTAGTATCTTTTAGAAAGCAAAGATAAACAAAAAATAATTCCAGGTGGGCAGGCAGCAGAGTAGAACGGGGAAATGAAAGTTTTACACCGTTACCAGTTTCAGGTGTACGGGCTGGCCAGGCAGGTGGGAAGCTGCCGTAGTGCATGCCCATACTACCTGGCCAGCTACCTCCACCTCCAGTAGATAGGTACTGCCCATAAACTGACGGGTTTTTATGATGCCCTTTACGCCTTTTGAGGCAAGTTGTATGTTTTCCGGGCGCACAAATGCTGGGGAGGTAGCTTTAACGCCCAGCGCCCGGAGCAGGTCGGGCGACAGCAGGTTGTATTTACCAAAAATGCCGGCCACGTAGGCATTCACCGGTGCCCGGTAAATAGTGATGGGCGGCCCTTGCTGCATTACCTCCCCGCCTTTCATCACGATCACCTGGTCTGCCCAGGGCAAGATATCCAGGGGGTCGTGCGACACCAGCATGCAGGTGGTTTGTAACTGTTCGGTTACATCGCGTACTACTTCTTTTAAAATGCCTTTGTGAATGAGGTCCAGGTTAGAGTAGGGTTCGTCCAGAATGAGCAGCCGGGGCGTATTTACCAGCAGGCGCGCCAGGGCGATGCGCTGCTTTTCTCCTCCAGACACCTGGTGGGTTTTGCGCCGCAGCAAATGACTGATGCGACAAATATCAAACAACTCCCGGGTGGAGGCTTCGGTGAGTTGGTTATCATAATTGAGTACGTCTTCTACCCAATAATTTTCTTTTAACTCAAAGTGCTGGGAAAGATAGGCAATACCAGGCGTGACCATCATGAGCTTTTCTTCGGGGCCTTTTACACGCACCCCTTCCAGCAGTACCTCGCCCCCATCTGGCTGGGCCAGCCCCGCAATGATTTTCACCAGCGTGCTTTTGCCTGATCCAGATTCGCCAGCGATGGCCAGTTTCTGCAACTTTTCCAGGGAGAAAGAAACCGGCAGCAATGTAAAATCGCTGCCGGTTCTTTTATATACGCCCTTAACTTCTATAAAACTCATGTAACAAAGCTACGCTACCACGGCGGTATTATCCGCATGTGCCAGGCTTTTGGAAAGTGTATATTTATCTAAGGGCAGGTAAATGTTGAATACAGATCGTAAAATAGCATCCCTTCCAAGGCCTTCCGGCACAATGGTCACCTGTTTTACCTGGCCGTGGGTACGCACCAGTTTATTGCCCACCAGGCTTACGCGGCCACCATTTACCGGCAGGCTGCAAATCAGCGTTTGGCGGTATTTTGATTCTGGCGCGGTTTGCTTCCAGCGGTTCATAGGTTCAAAGTTGAACAGCGGGCGCGGAATGAGGGAAAATATAAAGTCAGGGGAGAATTTCTGCTTGGCATGGCTCCATTTGGATACCTGGTAATAAGACTGCCCGTCTACCACAATGCCATCGGTAATTACATATTCCGTGTGGCCGTCGTGCTGCACCAGGCCAGGCGTAATGGCCAGGGGTTGCAAGGCAAAATCGCCATAACCTACGTCTACCAGCCATTGCTGATCATCGAGGGTTACGCAGATAGCCAGGTGATCGAACTCCGGCCCATACCGAGGCCCCGATACCAGGCGGCCAGATATACGGCGCACGGTAAAACCCACTGCCCGCAGCAAATGATAAAACAATTCATTTACCTCGTAGCAATAACCACCACGCTGATCGATCACTATTTTCTGGAAAAACTTTTTGGGAGACAGCACAATAGGAATGCCGCAATAAATATCAATGTCTTCAAAGGGAACGTGAAGCACATGTAACCGCTGCAACTCTTGAAGCGTTGCGAGGTCCGGCTTTATTTCGCCGGTGTAATGGATGCGTGACAAATACTTTTCTAAGTTCATAATGTTACGATAACCATGAGCAGCTTTTCAACTGAACATTTGCCATTAATTCATATCTCCGTTTCTATAGGAAAAAACCATCCGTAATTACAGGTCACTGTATTGCACCTTGATTGCAGTAGTAAAAGAGCTTCCTTTAATTGCGTTTCACAAATTTCTCTTAAATCTTCTCAATAATCAAATATTTCTCTATTTATCGCGTTGCGATTTTACAACTAGATTACATATGACATAAATAATTATATGGATTAAATAGATATGAATGCGAAAATTTTATATGTGATAACAGGTAATTAGGCATAGCTGGTACCCTGGCGGTTTTGAACGGCCATTTCCACCGCAGAAAGCCCGGGAAAGGCCGGCCATTACTGCATGCAGCAGCACGCTGAAAGTGATGGACTGGTGGCTTAAAAGCGTCTTCTTTTCTTGTAAGATGATATGCCTGCTGAATAACCCTGGTCAGCAAAAGCAGGAACGCCACCACCTGGAATAATTACAGGGTGATGGCGCATGTTTGCCAGCAAATATTGCTGCCTTGTTTTACTCGATGGATACATATTGCCTTGCTACATTCTGCCCGTACACTTCCACCAGGGCACCGGGGTGGTCCCCTACGGCGGCCCCGCTGATGGTGATGGTTTTACTACTGCCGGGTGCTACGGTAATGTAGTTATCGCTGTAAAAGACGGGCAGTATCCGTTGCTTATCAGTTGCCTTTACTAAAGACAGGCGGTTAAAGAACGCCACCGGAGCGCCGGCAGGGTTACTCATGGTAACGGCTACAGTGCCAGCGCCGGCCTTGCGCGCGCGCAGCTGTATCTGGGCGGCAGGCATTTGTTGCAGCCCGCTGTATTGCCCATTGGCATTGGGCAGCCAATATATATTTTCGTCTACCACTTCTTTTTTAAGGTTCAGTAACCGGAGGGAAAGGAAGGTGCCTACTTGAGCACGCAGGCCGTCTACCACCCTTTTCAGGGGCAGGTATTTTTGTACGCCAGTGGCAGGTGTTTCTACAAACAGTTGAGTGAGCAGGGTATCATGCCCCTGCATATCGTAGGCCTTTACTTCCAGCATCAGATCGCGGGTACGCTGAAAATGGTTGTTCACGATCTCCACCATGCCTTCTACCGGATCGTACATCACATGCAGCGGGGTGCCGCCGTTGCGCAGGCCATACAGGCAGGCATTGGGGTCCAGGTAATAATCGTACATCTGCCCGCGCAGGGCGCTCCAGGGGTTTTGCGTTTTCCAGATGATCACCCCAGTATACCAGTCCCACATGTGGGCAGAGAAACCTTCCATCAGCGCGCGGTACTGATCGTAGTTAATGAGCTGCGCAGTGTTGGCCCACTGCTCCAGGTTTTTTTGCGGGCCATAGGCCGCATGAAAAGTATCGTAAGGAATGTATTTGTGATAGGCCCACACCGAGTCTGTTTTATGATGAACATCATCGGGCATCACCAGGTTTTGTGCGGGCAAAAAGCGTTGCAGGGATAACAGGTCGCCCACGCCTACAGATCCTACTTCGGAGTTGAACGGGAATGTCCTGAAATGCCAGAAATGCGCCAGGGGCTGTATGGTATAAGGCCCGTCTCCATTGCCACCCAGGGTATTGTAAGACATACTGTCGCTGTTGGAATAATCGAAGAAATACCGGGTATTGTCCAGCGTGGGCAGGATGGAATCTTTAATAGCATGAAAAATATCCTGCGGTGGGGTGATCTCGTTGCCCCCGCACCAGAAAGCCAGCGATGCATAGTTGCGCAGCAGCTTCACCTGGTCTGCTATACTGTTAACAAATAAAGCATGATCGTCGGGATACTGGCGGCGGGTAAGCTGGTCGTCTTTTTTCATCGGATCTACCCAGCGCCCATTGCAGTCGCCCGACATCCAAAAGTCCTGGAATACCAGCAGGCCATAATGATCGCAGGCCTCAAAAAATTCGGGTCTTTCGGTAAGGCTGCCGCCCCATATGCGGATGAGGTTCAGGTTCATATCGCGGTGAAAACGCACCTCGGCATCGTAACGCTCCTTGCTGAAGCGGAACATGGCGTCGGAAGTAATCCAGTCGCCCCCTTTGATGAAGATCTTTTGTCCATTCACCGCCACTTCGCGACTGCCGGTATGGGTGTTCCAGGAAGTTTGTATTTCACGCACGCCTACTTCCACGGATGCTTCATCGCTGGAACTACCGTTTGTTACAAATGCCACGGTGGTATGATACAGTGGCTGATCGCCATAACCGGCGGGCCACCACAGGCGGGGATGTGGCAGGGTGAGTACGGGTAGCTGCACCGTGGTACTGGCGTGTGGGGCGATGGTTACGGCCTTCGATACGGTAATACCATCTATTGTATAGCGTAAGGTGCCGCTACAACTTTTGGCGCTAGCATTTTCCAGGTCGGCGGCCACTTCCAGGAGGGCGGGTGCCTGCAACTTTCCTGGCCAGCGCTGGCCGGGTACCTTGGTTACCACGTGAGGATCTTTCACCCGCACGGCCCCTGTTTTCTCAATCGTTACCTTATCCCAAATGCCGGTGTTCCGGTCGCGCATGGGCTGTATCCAATCCCATCCGGCGGTGTACTGTGGGCCTACGTTGCGGGCAATGGTGCCATCCCCACCCTGCCCCCCGTTTGGATTGCCGGGTACCGGTGCCGGATATACGATAACGGCCAGTCGGTTTTTGCCCTGCCGGTTCAGGAAGGGGGTGATGTTATAGGTTTGGCGCAGGTAGGCACCAAAGTGGGTTGTTGCGTTTAAGCGATGGCCGTTCAGGAAAATATCACAGCCATCGTTCACCCCGCGAAAGTGCAGCCATACCTGGCCATCTGCTGCGGGTACTGTTTCGGTGAAGTCTTTTACAAACCAATAAGTATAATGATCCCGACCAGTGAAATAAATATCGGGAATCCGTTGATTGTTCATCCCATAAAAAGGATCGGGCACTTGTTTATTGTTCAGCAAGGTGGTAAGTACCGTACCGGGCACAGTGGCCGGCAGCCAGTCCTGCAAAGGGTATGTGGGGATGGAAATGGCTTCCCCGGCGGCTTTCACGCTGCCCAGGGCTTTACATTGCCAGCCACTGTTTAGCTCATAAGAATGTTGCTGGGCAGTTAATTGCAAACAGGTGAGTAATAGAAAGGTGGCGATCTTTAAAATCCGGATCATGTTGTTAGTAATTTATGCGGGCCGTAGTTTCCGTGATGTATTTGTAGGGCACAAATATAATACAACCGCTTAGGAAGGGTTAAAAATAAAAGCGGGTCGTACGGGGCTTTCACCTGGTGCGACCCGCAGGGGTTTAGCGATGTAGATTTTGTTGCGTTGTAACCTTCGCCGGCAGCCGGCCTTTATAAGATGGGGGATAATAAAACCTTCTGCATTTATTTTAAAAATACTAAAACTTTTCTGCAAAAAATGTATTTTTAATCTAAATAATACAAAAAAAGGCATTTTACATCCTTTTTTTTCAACCAATTGCCAATTCCTGCTCATTTATTAACCACCTAACATGGATAAAAACAAGTTGCCTGTTAAAAAAGACATGGCGATGGACGAACTGGATTTTGCCATGCTGGCTTTTTTGCAGCAGGATGGCAGAACCTCTTTCACGGTAATAGCCGAAAAGCTCAACGTATCGGTTGGTACGGTGCGAACGCGTTTTAACCGTTTGCTGGAAGAAGGGATCTTGAGCATCATTGGCCGGGTAGATCCGGCTAAGGTGGGTTTTCATTGTTATGCTCACATTGCCGTATTTGTACGCCCAGCCACCCTCAAGGAAACGGTTGCTAAAAAAATAGCCCGGCTGCCGGAAGTAAGTTTTCTGGCAGGCACTTCCGGCGACTACGACCTGGAGGTGGATGTAATGTGCCGCGATAACGATCACCTGCAAACTTTCATCAATAAAGTAGCGGCCATTGAAGGAGTACACCAGACCAAAACCGCCATTTATTTTAAAGTATATAAGTACGCCCCGCCAGACCTGGATTTGCTGAAAGCGGAGTAAGCGATTTTAACAAGCTTTAAACGAGGGCTTTCCTTATATTGCCACCATGGCTCCGGATAATAAATCTCCCCATATTTTAAACACTTCGGCAAACCTGCTTGGGTTTTGCCTGATTGTACTTACCTCCATTAAAGTGGCCAAATTTAACCAGGCTACGATTATCGACGACCTTACCGGCGTGGCGGCTATTCTGCTCATTGCCAGTTGCATACTATCCTTTCTTTCTATGCGGGCCACCCACCACAGCAACAGCCGCAAAATGGAAGTGATGGCGGAATATATTTTCCTGATTGCATTGGTATGCCTGGGCATTACCATTGCATTGGTATCCTTCAATTTATTGGCCTGATGTATTTGCCATGAAAAGCTTAGAAACTCTTGTAAATACCACTGAGCCTGGATGGCCCCTGGTGGAAAAATGGATTGCTGCCGCCACCAATCTGGTAGAAGTGCTTCCCTGCGATCTTGGCAGGGCGGCCACGGCTTTGTACCAAACGCAGGTGTCTACCCGTTCGCCCATGGGTGCTATCATTTACGCCACGGGCGGTATTTTAATAGATCATGGGTGGCTGCGCATCCTGGCATCCGGTCATGAACGCCTGCACCGCAGCCTGCCGGTGTGGAACCTGGGCAAAAGTTTTGAACACCCTGGCGAAGCACCCGGCTTTTTACTCGTGGCCGATGATGTAATGGGCGGCTTATTTGCCATCAATGGCGGCGCACTGGGCGACGATGCCGGCAAATTATATTACCTGGCGCCAGATACCATGCAGTGGGAAGCCATGGATGTTACCTACAGCGGCTTCCTCAATTTCTGTTTTAATGGCAACCTGGCCAAGTTTTACCAAAACCTGCGCTGGCCTGGTTGGGAAGTAGCCGTAGCTGCGCTGGATGGCGATACGGTGTTTAATTGTTTTCCCTTTCTCTGGACCAAAGAAGGTAAAGATATAACCCAGGTAACGCGACGGCCTATGCTGGCAGAAGATCAATACCAGTTAAATATGGAATTGCGGAAACAGATGGGTGGGCAAGTTACCTGAAAGTGGTTTCAGTGGAATGATACATTTATTTAAAAACAATCCACGAAGAAAGCTAGAAAGCTACTTCCTTTATTTAAACAAATGTAGCGCCAGTCCTATTTCAAAAGTACCATCTACATACGTCTTAATCCCCCCCGTCTGCGAAGTATATAGGGCCTGCAAGGTCACTGTTTTCAGGATATTAAACCCTACCCCTGCCGTAACACTACCAGCGGTATGGTACAGCAGCATAATATTACCTATATCATGAAAGAAGCGCACATTAACCCCCACATCGAAGATGGCGGCATAGCCTCGCACGCCCCGGTAGGCCACTTTGGGCGTGATGCTGCTGATGGTGGTGTTTACATCAAATTTATATTCGGCGGCGGTGTAATAAAGACTGCCGCCGTCTACGGTTTTGGTATCGCCGGTAAAGAGACTGCGCACGTTGGGCAAAGCGGCTTGCAGGGTGAAATGATCGTTGGTATAAGCCGCGCCAAACTCGCCTTCAAAAAAATTATCGCGGCGGTTGTACTTGCCAATGGAAGGGTCGTTGGGATCTGCATCTAGCTTGTTAACGTCCAGGTGTTGCAGGTCCAGGGCCAGCGACAGGGCCAGGCTGAGCTGCGCATGTTGCTGCCCTAGCGGCACGCGGTAGGCGTAGGTGAAAGCGCCGCGTGTGCGGTCTATCAAGCCTGCCTCATCACTCATTAAATGAAAGCCGATGCCTACCCGGTTACTCACCTGGTAATCTGCTGTAAGGTACTTGGTAACTGGTGCGCCATTGATCTCGTTCCACTGCTTGCGATAGGCAATGTTTACATGCAGGCCGGTATCTATACCTGCCATAGCAGGATTGGCCAGAAATTGATTCTGAAAATATTGGGTACCCGAAGGCTCCAGCAGGGCCTGGGTTTGATTAAACGACTGTGCAGCCGCAGTGCCGCCCAGGCCCGCCAGCAGCGTGCAGCCTAAGAACAGGCGGATGTAGCGGTTCAGTTGCTTCATGGTATTATTTTAAAATGTCCCGGACAATGGTAATAAACCCTTTTACCGGCGGTAAGCCTGCCACCACGATCACGTAGTAATAAGTGCCTTCTGCCAGTGGTTGCCCATTGGCTGTGCCGCCCCAATCGTTTTTGTAGTTTTTGGAATAGTATACCACGCGGCCGGCGCGGTCAAAAATGGTGACTTCATTATCCGGGTAATAATCCAGGTTCCGCACTATCCATTTATCGTTGCGGCCATCGCCATTGGGCGACAGGAAGTTGGTTGCTGTGATATGTGTCAGGTCTTCCACCTTCACCTTATATTCCGAGGTAATACTGCACCCAACATCGTTAGTAGCAGTTACTTCATAGGTGGTCGTTTCCGTGGGCCTGGCCTCCAGGGTGGCCCCTTCATCACCGGTACTCCAGCGGTAGGTGCTTACCCCGGGCGCATCCGCTGTGAGTACAATGCTTTGACCCAGGCTGATGGTACTGTCTGGCCGGGGACTGGTAATGACAACTACCGGAAGCAGGTTAATGTTCATTCCGAAGGTAATACGCAGGCTGTCGGTGCCACCATAGGCCGTACCACCATTGTCTTTCAGCGTTACGGTAAGGTTTACATGACCGCTTACACCGGGCTTTAGCTGATAGCTAATGAGGCCTGTATTGCTGATGGTAAGGCTGTTGAAGTAAGGCAGACCGGCGCTGATGGTACAAGTGAGCGTTTGCCCTGCTTCTACCGGCGATACCCCACTGAGTTGCAACGACTGCATGCCGGTAGATACACAAACTTGCTGTTCGGCTACCGGGTCTAGCACGGGGGCCTTGTTGATCACCGGCACCACATTAATTAGTATGGTAGCCGGCAAGCTGGTATTAAAGTCGTCTGAAACTGTTACCGTAATTGTTACGGTGGTGGCTACTTTGGCGTCCAGCAGGGCCATGTCTTTCACGACGATCTTGCCGGTACTAGGATCCATGCCGAATGCGCCGGAATTGTCTGTTACAATCGTCCACTGTTGCAAGAGGCCGCCACCGGATATACCGCTGGGTGTTCCTACAAAAGTGCCTACCGGGCTATGTTCTTCCACCTGCAACGTGAGCGGGGTATGGATGACCGGCGGCGTAAGTCCGGTTCTAATGGAGAGGGTATTGGAAGCCGTATTACCATTGTTGCCGATATTCTGTGCCATGTCTGCTGGCAGGTCAATCGTCACCGCGCCGGAAGCTAAAGGCTGTATTTGCAAAGTGTAGGTAATGTGGTCGGTGGTTTGCAGGTTGCTGGCGCTGGCACTGGTCATCACAAATTCGGAGGCCAGCAGGCCTGTTACCGCCTCGCTGAAAGTAATGGTAATGGTGAATGGCCCATTGGCCTTGGCGGGGCCAGTGAGGGTCACGGAAGGATGTATGGCATTCACGAAAACCTGGCTGGTATTGCCTATGTGCTGCAAAGTTACGAGGGCCGTTATGCCAGTAAGCCCTTCGATGGTGCCCGTGTTCAGGGCAATGCTGCTGCCCAGTGCAATACCATCCATATCGTAATCGCCTTCCTGCACCTGGTACTGGAAGGTAAGCGTGGTGGTGCCGGAACCGCCCACCAGGTCGGCGTTGCCTGTTTTGCTGCCAATGATTACCGGGAGTGTGGGGGCGCCAGTAATGACTACATTTTTATTGAAGGTCACGGTAAATTGCAGGGTGGAACCACCATTATACGTACCGTTTGCCGGCACGGCTACCGATGTAATGTAGGGGGCAGAAAGATCGGCGGTGGTGCTGGCCACATTGGAGGCGGTGTTGCCATTGTCACCTACATTTACTGCCTTATCTGCCGGCAGGGAAATGCTCACCGTGCCGCTGGCATTGGGTGTCAGTTGTACGGTATAGGTAATATTGTCGGAAGTTTGCAGGTTGCTGATGCTGCCATTCACCAGGGCAAAATCGATGAGCGTGAGGCCGGTTACAGCTTCGCTGAAAGTAATGGTGCAGGTAAATGGTCCGCTGGGCGATGCCGGCAGCGCTGCGATCACCACGGAAGGATGTTGCGTGTTTACCAGTACGCCGGCGCTGCTGGCTACGTTTTGTAAGGTAAGGCCGGCAGTATTGCCTGCTTCATCGGTGATAGCCCCGCCATTCAATCCCAGGCTGGTACCGAGGGCAATGCCGTCTGCATCGTTCTCGCCGTTTTGTATAGTGTAGGTAAATACCAATAGCTGGCTGCCGCTGCCGCTCATATAGTTGGCCTGCACGGTTTGGGCCCCTATGATAACAGGCAGTTGCGGGGTGCCGGTAATGACCACGTTTTCGCTGTAATGCACCGTAAATGTGAGTACGTTGGTAGCATGGTAGGTATGGGTGGCCGGCACTTCCACCTGGGTGATGACCGGCGCCGTAATGTCGGCGTCTACGCCAAGCTGATTGGAGGCGGCATTGATATTATTGGCCGCACTCAAGGTCATGCCGGCGGGCAGCGACAGCGTTATAGCCCCGGTGGTGGCGGGCGATACCAGTATGGTATAGGTTATATTGTCGCTGGTCTGTAGATTGCTCAGGGAAGCATTGCCCACTACAAAATCAGACAGGGCCAGGCCAGTCACCGCTTCACTAAAAGTAACCGTTACTGTAAAGGGGCCATTTACCAAACTCGCGGCGGTAGTAAGAGTTACTGTAGTATGCTGGGTGTTTACCAGCACGTGGGTAGTACTGGCCACGTTTTGCAGGGTAAGGCTGGCGGTATTGCCTGCTACATCCTTTATGGTAGCGGTGTTCAGTACCAGGCTATTACCCAGGGCAATGCCGTCCATATCCTGGTTGCCGTCTTGCACCGCGTAGGAAAAAACAAGTATGTCCGTACCACTGCCGCTTACATAGCTGGCCTGCACGGTTTGTGTACCGATGATGACGGGCAATACAGGCACCCCAATTATTACTACCGGCTCGCTGTAATGCACCTGGAAGGTGAGGGTGCCGGTGGCATTGTAAGTACCATTTGCCGGCACGGCTACCTGTGTGATCACCGGCGCGGTAACGTCGGCACTGGTGCTAAGCAGGTTGGAAGCCGTGTTGCCATTGTTGCCAATATTTACCGCTGCATTAGCCGGCAGGGATACGTTTACCGTACCATCTGCAAGGGGGGTCACGGTGAGGGTATAAATTATGTTGTTGGTGGTTTGCAGGTTGCTTAGCGAAGCATTGTCTGTAACGAAGTCAGACAGGGTAAGTCCTGTTACAGCCTGGCTGAAGGTGGCGGTTATCTGGAAAGGTGCATTTAAACTGCCCGGCGTGCCGGAAAGTATCACCGAAGGGTGTTGGGTATTTACAAACACCCCGCTGGTGCTGGCCACATTTTGCAACGTAAGTGATGCCGGGTTGCCTGCCGGGTCGGCAATGGTGGCGCCGGTAATGTCCAGGCTGGGCAGCAGGGTTATGCCATCCATGTCCTGGTCGCCATCCTGCACCGTATACTGGAAGGTAAGGAGCTTGGTGCCACTACCAGCGGTGTAGGTGGCATGCACGGTTTGACTGCCAATCATAATGCCCAGTGTAGGCGTACCCGTTACTACTACATTTTCGCTGTAATGGACGGTGAAGGTGAGCTGGCCGGTAGTGCTGTTATACACACCATTGGCCGGCACGTCTACTGCGGTGATCACGGGTATCGTTACATCGGCCAGGGTGCTGATAGTGTTGGAGGCGATATTGCCATTGTTGCCCATATTCAGGGCCACATTGGCCGGTATCACCACCGTGATAGCGCCATCTGCCAGGGGGGTGATCTTTGCGGTGTAAGTAATGTTATCCAATGTCTGCAAATTGCTCACCGTGGCATTGGTAACAGATATGCCGGCGGTGGTGAGCCCCAGCACATATTCGCTAAAAGTGATGGTAATGGTAAAGGCACCCGTAACCGCAGCGGCGGGTGTGGCAATCGTTACGGTGGGCCTTACGGCGTTTACAAATATATTGCTGGTGCCTCCTACGTCGTTCAGGGTAAGGTCTGCATCGTTGCCCATCGCATCCCGCAGGGTAGCACCGGAGGCATTCAGGGCGGAGTCCAGTTCAATGCCGTTCATATCCAGGTCGTTCAACTGCACGGTGTAGGAGAATGTAAGCACATTAGTGCCGGAGCCGGCTTGGTAGTTGGCCTGCACATGGTGTGCATCCAGGTTTATGGGCAGCAAAAGCGGGCCGGTTAAGGTCACCGGTTCGCTGAATTTTACTTTAAATGTAAGCGTTTGTCCTTTCTGGTAAATACCATCGGCGGGTACAGTTACGGTGGTAATTACCGGTGGTATATTGTCGATGTTTACGGTGAGGATATTACTGGCCTGGTTAAAGTTGCCCACCTCACTTTTCACCACTGCTTCCGGCAGTTGCAGGGTAAGGTTGCCCAGGGAGCCGGCTGGCAGACTAACGGTAGCCGTATAATGAATGTGATCGGTAGTTGTCAACGATTGTACGGAGGCCCCTGTTAAGCCGTCTACGATTAAATCTGCCGCACTCACGGCCCCCATGGCTTCACTAAATGTTATGTTCACCGGGAAGTCTGCATTGGCCTGTGCGGGACCGGAAATGACCACCGTAGGATGTTTAGTATTGACCAGCACCTGGGTAAGATCTGCGATGTTTTGCAGGGTAAGTCCGGCATCGTTAGTCGCCTCATCCGCTATTGTGCCGCCATTGAGTACCAGGCTGCCGGGTGTTACGCCATCGGCATCATTATCGCCATCCACTACTGTGTAGCGGAAAATCAGGCTATTGGCAGCGCTGGAGAGGAAGGCGGCGTGTACCACGCTGCCGCCTATATTTATTTCCAGGTAAGGGGAGCCGGTCACATACACCGCTTCGCTAAAGGTCACGGTAAAGTCCATGGTTTCCGTGGCCAGGTAAGTATCATTAGCCGGGCCTGTCACCGCCGTTACCGTAGGTGCCGTAGGATCGAACTGCACCGACACGGTGTTGGTAGCCGCCAGATTGCCGTTGTGGCCTATGTTTTCGGCCACGTCTGCGGGCAGGCTTACCGTAACCGGCAAATCGGGGGTAGCGGGCGTTATGGTAAAGGTGTAGTGAATATTATCGGTGGTTTGCAGGTTGGTTACGTTACCATTGGTCACTGTAAAATCCGCCTCTATCAACCCGTATACCGCTTCAGAGAAATCAACCGTAAGGTCGTACGGCCCTTTAATGACCGCTGGTGCATTGGTGGCCAGGCTTACCGTGGGATGCGTAGTATTAACCCGCACATTGGCACCATCGCCTACCTCATGTAATTCCAGGTTAGCCGCATTCCCCGCATCATCCAGTATGGTGCCTCCATTCAGGTCAATAACGGTTCCCAGGGTAATACCGTCCATATCTTCCTGCCCGGGTTGTATAGCGTAACTAAAGATAATGTGCGTACCACCCGATCCGCTGGCATACGTAGCCTTTACGGTCTGGGTGCCTATATGAACATCAATAGATGGCAGGGCACCGGTGAAAAATACGTTTTCACTAAAGTCTATGGTAAAGTTCAGGGTATTGGTGGCATTGTAATAATTATCCGCCGGCATTTTCACATCGTTCACCACAGGCGCAGTCTGGTCTACGATCGTACTTAATTGATTGGAGGGCGAATTGTTGTTATGCCCCACATTATTGCCTGCCCCTTCCGGGATAATAATGGTCAGCGGCCCATCTGCATTGGGCGTTACCAGCACCGTAAACACCTTGTTCTGTTCCGACATCACGAAATTGCTGGCCACCCCATTGGTAATATTAAAACCGGCGATACTGAAGTCGGACACCGATTCGGAGAAGGTGGCCGTTACCGTAAAAGGTCCACTCACCTTGGCCGGCAGGTTGGGAGTAAGCGTTACCGTAGGCACTATGCCTGATACATATACATATATTTCATCTGGATCAATGCCCTGCATCACGGGGTCTACATCTACCCCACTCGACACAGCTACCAGGGCACCTGTATTGGCATGCATTGTAGAGCCTATTTCTATACCATCGTCATCGGAATCGCCTAACTGCACCGTGTAAACAAATTCCAGTTCATCAGAATTAGAGCCGCTCACATAATTAGCATGCACCACCTGCGAGCCGATGGTAACCTCCAGGTAGGGGCGGCCATTGGCCAACACCACCTTCACTGGTTCGGAAAAGTCTACATAAAACTCCAAATCCGTACCCGAGTTAAGGTTATGCAGGCCTGGATAAGGTGCCCATACATTGGTTACTGTGGGGGCATCCACCATAACAGGCAAGGCGCCGGGAGCGATGGGCGCAGGCGTATAAGCCTTTATCCAGGAACGTAAAGGGTAGGCCGGTACTGCCCATGTGCGCAGGGCGCTCATGAGTAGTAACGATAATAAGAAAATCAAACGCCTGGAAAAGTTTCTTTTCATAGGGTAAAGGCAAAAGATTTTGGATATTAAAAGCCATCCCCACAGGAATGTATCCCCCCTGCTACCGCATGCGGCGCTGTTATCAGGGAGTGTAGCATAAGCTGAACCTTCGTCAAAAAAAAATGCTGTGCGTTTATTGCCTTGGCTTATAGCACGGTCTTGTTTGGCAGACCGGCATAGGATATAGCTGTGCCAACGTATTAAATTTTTACAATATATTGATAATGAACAAAATAGGGTAAATTATAATTTGAACTGATTATAAAGGTACTAGGAATTATTTTAAAAAGTAATAGGAAACCCCGAAAGTATAGTAAAAACACCGGGCCCTACCAGGGGAGCGAGGGCGCTATTGCAGGCGGGATGCGGGTATGCAAGGATTTTAAAATTATTTCATATGTGGAAAACTTTTTATGGGTTGTGGATAAAATGATGGCTCACATGATCCACTACCCTGCTGAGAGCAGGCAGCTAAATTTCCATTTTGCGGATCTCTGCTATCCTTAGGAGGGTGGATAACATTTCTCTTGGGAAGAATGGTTTATTCAGGATATCGAAAATGCCCATCCTGGCAAATTTTCTTCTAACATCGGGCATAATATCTGCCGTAAAAATTACGATGTGTATTTCGTGGTATTGGGTACGGATGATGTCGGACAGCGTGAAGCCGTCCATTTCCGGCATATGCAGGTCTACGAACGCTACGTCGTACTTGTTTTCCTTCAGCAGTTCCAGGGCTTCCTGGCCGCTCTGGGCGCAGTCTGGCAAGATGCCAAAATATTCCAGTTGTTTTTTGGCCACCATTACATTGATGGGGTTATCTTCTACGAACAACAGGCGCATGCCGGTAAACTTCTTGATGTAGGGCGATAGCTCTGTGATGTGTACACTCTTGGGCGGCCTGTTTAATTTGGTAGGCAGCTCAAACACCAGGTCAAAATAAAACTCGGTGCCAATGCCGGGGGTGCTGTCAATAAATATCTGGCTGTTGTGCAGCGATATCAGCTTTTGGGTAATAGATAAGCCCAGGCCTGTGCCAGGCTGTTTGCGATAGGCAGATTGTTGCACCTGTCGGAAGCTTTCAAAGATGGTACCATGCAATTCTTTTGGAATGCCGATGCCGGTATCCTTGATAGAAAAATGAACGGTGGTCTTGTCTTTCTCCTGGGATACCAGTTTTAACGACAAGGTTACCTTACCCTTGTCGGTATATTTTATGGCGTTGCTCACCAGGTTGTTCAATATCTGGCTCAGTCTTATCGGGTCTGCGATGATCTTTCCGGGAATTTGGCTATCTATCTCTGTAATCAGTTCAAGCTCTTTGGCTTCAGCCAGGGATTTAAACTGGTTTTGAATATTCTTTACCAGCGCTTGCAGCTCTACTTCGGCCACGATGAGATCTAATTTATCCCGCTCCATTTTATTGAGATCCAGGATATCGTTGATAAGCTGTAGTAAGTGATCGGCAGAAAACAGCAGGTTGCTTACATACTCTTCCTGGTCTGCGGTGTAGTTTAATTTCAGGAGGTTAGCAATGCCGATAATACCATTGAGGGGGGTTCTTATTTCATGGCTCATGATAGAGAGGAAATCCGATTTGGTACGGGCGGCATCTTCGGCCACATTTTTGGCAGCTATGAGTTCCAGCTCGTCTTCCTTTCGCTTGGTGATGTCCATCAATGCGCCGCTGATCCTTACTACTTCCCCGTCTTTAACCACTGGTACGCCGATAGACCTCACCCATTTCTTTACATTTTTGGCGGAGGTAATTTGCAGTTCTATGTCGTAGGGTATTTTTTCTTTGACAGCTGCCGCTCCGTAAAGCTCTATTTTTGCCTGGTTCTCGGCATCATAAAATTGGAGGGAATTGACCATTGTGGGAATAAATGTATCGGGGAGGTCGTAGATTAAATAAGTTTGCCGCGTCCAGAATACTTGTCCGGTACGCAGGTCTAATTCCCAGCCGCCGGTACCGCTCAATTCCTGGCTTACATCCAGCAACTGGTTGCTTAATTCCAGCCGGTTTTTGGTATCCTGCAGGGAAAATTCTGCCAGTTTCTGTGAGGTGATGTCCTGAATACTCAGCACCATTACATAATTGGCCGGGTCCAGCGCTTTTACAACAGGTTTTATGCGCACCTTATACCATTGGTTTATAGCAGGGTCCAGGTGTTTATACACCAGTTCACGCGCTTCGCCGGTACGTACTACTTCCGAAACGATGTTACTGAACATAGTCCCCTGCGGACCCATTACATCCTGTATTCTTTTACCCAGAAATGCCTGCCGGGGCATGTACAACATACGATCGTCGTATACCCATACATTTTTAAAAACCTGGTTACCATCAATTTCAAATACAATATCCTCCAGCGAGGTAATCAACGCTTGTAAATGCGTGGTGAGTTCTGTTTGCCGCCCTTCTGCCTGCTTTTCTGCGGTGGTGTCTTGCACATAGCCGATTACATAACCGGCTTTACCGGGAGATTGTATGCAGGTGGTGCTTGCCTTGCAATAACGTATGCCCTTTTGCGGATGTTTTACCCTGAAATGAAAGATTTGTGTATGCCCTGGATTGCGGAGTGTGTTATTAATAACAAGGTTTATGGCAAGTAAATCTTCTTCCATAATGAGCTGCTGCCATCCTGTTCCGTAAGATGCTTGGGCGGTAATGCCAGCTGTTTTTTCCCATTCTTTGTTAACGAAGATGCAATTGCCATCTATATTTAACAGGAATGCTCCAATAGGGGAAAAGCGCAAAGCTTCCCGGACATGCGAATCCTCTCCGTGGTCTAAATACGTATCCATGGGGAAAGGTTTAATAGTGTTTCAAATGATGTGTAGGTTTTCTGGTAAGGCTTTCTTGTAAGGTTTTTTAATAATTAGGATGTAGGATTTTTTAAACGGTTTTCAGGACATTAGTTCTTGTGCTATACCAATTTACCAATTTTTCACAAATCACTTATATTTAATAAATAATAATATAAAACTATGTACCGGAAAGCTAACTAGTGCGGATGCAAGACCATCCCGGCACCTTGGGAGAGGTGGTGCCGGGCAGCGTTTGGAAAGCAGGTGTAATGCTGTTGACAGTGGGGAAATTAATTGCAGGGCAGGCAGTCACACGCGGTATTGAACCCCTGCTGATTAAAACAGGAGTAAAGCCAATACCAACGTTATAATAATATTGAAAAATTGCGCGCCTAAAAATGCGATGACTGGCTTGCGGTTATGTATGCCTATCAGGTCTTTAAAATTGGTTTCCAGTCCTATGCTTGTGAAAGCCAGGGCAAACCACAGGCCCTGCAAGTTCTTGAGCGGGCCCTTTACGACATCGCTAATGCCGGAACTTATGAAGAAAGAAAAGATAATAGAGGCCAGGATAAAACCAATGACAAACTTAGGGAACCGCTCCCAGATCACGCCCAGGGTGGGCTTTTCCACCACCGTTTCATCCGGGGCGGTTTTGGTGTAAGTCCAGTATACCGATATGGCGAAGGCGGCAACTCCCAGCAGCACATTTTGAGAAAACTTTACGATGGTGCTGATCTTCAAGGCCGTTTCACCCACCAAAGAACCCGAAGCCACTACCGCCCCGGTGGTGTCTATGGTACCACCCAGCCATGCACCGGTTACTTCCTGCGAGAAGCCCAGCCGCTGGGCTATCCAGGGCATAATTACCATCATCGGTACCGCCGTGATCAATACCAGCGATACGACCAGCGACAGCTTTTTGGAGTCGCCCTTAATGGCACCCGAAGTAGCAATAGCGGCAGACACCCCGCAAATAGATACGGCGCTGGATAACATCAGGGATAATTCTTTATCCACCTTTAATTTCTTGCACAACCAAAACGAAAAATACCACACCGAAAGCACTACCACCAGGGCCTGTATCAGTCCTAACATGCCGGCTTTCAGCACATCGGAAAATATAACGCTGGTACCCAGTAACACCAGGCCTATCTTCACAAAAAATTCCGAGGCCAATGCCTGTTGCAACCACACTGGCAGGGTAAAAACATTGCGCACTACTAAGCCGATGGCCAGGCAGAAAATAACGGTTTCCATGTTCAGTGTTTTTACCGCACCATTGCCTCCTACTACAAAGGCCAGCAGGGTAAGCAGGTAAATGATGGGAAATGTTTTCATCATACCGGCCACCGATTTCCCGGTGAGCGCTGTACCTACGATGGCCACTGCGTATACTAGTATAAACTGCACCAGCATTTTCAAAAGATTAGCGCCATACAGTACTTCTGCCTGCAATTGTGCCACATTGTTCCAGCCAAATACAGGGGCCTGGATGGTACATCCGGCAATGGCCAGCAGGATAAGTATAAACCCCAGCATTACGATGGTCCAGTCTTCCGACAGCGACCACCGGGGTGTGTTTCCGGGTAAGGGGGCATTGGTTATTTCCGTCATTGAATTACAGTTGTCTATTATAAATTAAGTGGTATCCACAAAATATACCTTGGCCGTAGCAGGCAATTGTTACGGCCAAGGCAGGTATGTAAAACGTGATCATTCATATTTGCCCGCATGCACACTGCTTTCAGACAAAGCATATTGGCGGTTTACCCTATCCAGCAACACATAAATCGAATCTTTGTGTTCATCGATGCCGTTCAGGATCACTTTTTGTCCACCGTCTACCACGGTATAGTGCAGGATCATTTTGTTGCGGCCTTCATCTACCAAGCCTTTGGCAAAAACCCGGTTGCGCCGGGCAGACGAGGCCAGGGGATCTATTTTCTTATTCTCGTCGCCAATATGCCGTAATGCATAAGGCGGTATCCAGAACTTGCTGGAGTCGCGCACCAGGAAGTCTTTACGGATATCATCGTCTTCACCGCCTCCACCCTTTTTATATTTTTGGGCAGTGATGATGTTTTTGTCTTGCAGGTACAATACGTGTTCCACGGTATCGGCAAAGTATTGAAACACGCGCCGGCCACCGGCCACGCCGGATACTTCAAAGCTTTTGTTAATGTCTTTCATGGGGCCGCCGCCACCGTTAGACAGCTCCAGGGGTACCTTGCGCAGTTGCCTAAACGTTAAGGTACTCCACTTTTCCAACGTTACTTCCTGCCAGCGGGTAGTGTCTGTAGGATCGTAAGGGATGGAATTACCGTTTAGTTTAAAGTCGGTCACATTGTAATAACCGCGCAGCGCATATACGCCTGGTGTAGAGGGCTGTTTGTAAGGATCATACAGGAAGTTCATGAACTGGAGATATAAAAGCACGCCCAGGAATACAAACAGCAACAAGCTTTTAATGGCTATACGCGCCCATTTAAAGCGGCTATGTGCAAAGTTCGGCACAATATCTACCGGCACCGTGTATTGCTGGCGGATGAGGAGCTTATAGAACCGGGGCAGGTAGTAAGTCAATACAAAGGCAGCGAGTAATACAAAGTAAGAGGCATACACATGTACTCCACCATCATAAGCCAGATTTACCACCGTAATGCTTAGTAGCGCGCCAATGAGCAGGGAAGCGCCCAGGGCCGCCGTTTTGCTGAAGAACAGTAAAGAACCGGATAATACTTCCACGATACCAGTAAATACCTGGTACCAGGGTACTATACCGATAGACAGCCAGAATACTTTGTGACCGGTGAAATCGCCAAAGTTTGTGTTCAGCAATCCTACGGATGGATACGGCATTTGCACGGGCAGCAGTTTGGTAAAGCCAAAGCCGATGATGCCGATAGCCGCCCGGTAGCGAACGATGGCGAGCAACCAGTAATACGCTAGGTTATATTCCTGGCGTTTACGGTCAAACAGGCCCCATATTAGTCCGGCTGGTATTGAAACAGCCAATATGCCCCACCAGTTGGCCCAGGACCAGAAGCCCCAGCGGCCACTATCCCCTGAAACAGACCAAACCCGTATGGGTGAAAAACGGGCAATGTCATAGAGATCACGGTAATGCAAGTGGGTCCAATTGATCCGCAATACCGTGCCATACCAGGCGCCGGGGCCAGGTAAGCACATGAGCAGGAAAAATACAAAGGCAATACGAAACGCGATCTTCCTTGTCTGGCTCCACACATAAGGGTAGCCCGATGCGGCTACACCGCCTGAAAGGCCCTGTGCTGCGATATTTGACGAAAGAACATTGGTCATTTTATTACATTAACTGTGTTAAAGATTAAAGCGTTTGCGGTTTGCGGCGACCTTCTACCAAGAGATATTTTTTATCCAGTTTGTCTAGCACTACGTAAATGGAATCTTTGTTTTCATTGATCCCTTCCAGCACCATCCGCGAAGCAGTGGGGCGGTTGTAGTGCAGTACCCACTGATCTTCCGGGTAATGCGGATTCTTATTTTTCAACACAAGGGCCTGGTGGGCGCTATCAATGGCATAGGAATAATATTGCCTTGCATTGGTGCCCGACGATTCGTAGGTCTTTGTAAAATCGTCCTGGTGAATGTGTTCTACGTTTTCGGTGTCTATCACTACGGGTTTGTTAGACTTTATGCTAAGGGTGGCCCATTTTTCAAACACCACATCCTGCCAGCGCGTAGAATCTACCTGCGAATAGGGCAAGGTGTCTTTGCCAATGCGAAACAGCGATACGTTGTACACCCCGGCTGCACCCGGCAGGCCTGGCGTGGCCACTACGTTGTGCGGGTTGTGCTGATAGCCCTCGTAGGTAATGGTGCCATACAGCCCGATGAAAAACAGGACGAAGGCTATTTTTAACACCAGCCTCCCCTTGCGCTGCCATGCCTGGGGCCATTGCACGGAAAAAGTATCCGGCGATGCAGGTTTTCCTTGCACCAGGTTGTACAAGCGACCTGCATCATATGCAAATACAAAGAAAGCGAGCGATAGCAAGTAGGCGCAATACACATATTCGCCACCTTCATACGCCAGGTTGGATAAAAACACATTGCCCGCAAAAGAGATGATGATAAAACTTGCAATGGAAGCCGTTTTTCTCCATAACAATAACAAGCCAGCGAGTATTTCTACCACCCCCAGGAAGGTTTCATACAGCGGCGCAGCGCCTAAGCTGATGGAAAATATCTTCCAGTCGGTGAAATCGCCATACCGGGTATTTAATGTACTGAGAGAATTGGCGGGCGATTGCAAAGGAAATACTTTGATAAACCCATACGCAATAACGCCAATGGCCAGCCGGTAGCGCACCAACACCCGCAACCAATAATAGAGGGTGTCGTAGTTGTCCCGATCCCGGTCGCGCAGGGTCCAGATAATGGTGCCAATCACGGCGATAGCGGCAATGAGCAGCCAGTTGTAAAACCCACCGTCCGGGATGAACTGTGGATGATAGTGGGCCAGCAGGAAAATATCGCCGTAATACAACTGCGCCCAATGGATAGAAAATAGAAGCTGGTAAAACTTCCAGTCTACAGGAATGATCTGTATTATAAAATACAAGAAGAAAAACCTGAAGAGAATTTTACTACTCCCTGACCAGCTTTTGTTTACGTTGGACATTGTGTCAATGATTTATGATGAAAGACGATGTAGGTACTGCTTAATTATAACCGGGATTTTGCACGAGGCTTTTATCCACGGATAGTTCCTGTATGGGAATGGGCAGCACGTATTTATTAACATCCGTTACACCGGTTACTGCCGCTGCGCGACCGGTGCGCACCAGGTCATACCAGCGATGTGGTTCAAAAGCAAATTCCAGTCGCCGTTCGTTTTCGATAGCGAGTAAAATATTTTGTTGGGTAGTGGCCGTAGTGGGGGCTAGTCCGGCGCGGTTGCGCACTGCGTTGAGGTTTATGCGGGCGCTGTCCAGGTTATTGAGCTGGGCCTGTGCCTCCGCGCTGATCAGGAACAACTCGGCAATACGGATCACATAAGCAGGATCTGTGGCCGGGCTGCGGTAGTACATGTTCCCATACCACTGGCCCTGTGCCGTTTGTGCCACCATAGCGCTGCGATTGCCGCCAATGGCGGGATCATTCACCAATGCCAGGAAAGCCGCATTGGGAGCCCATCTGCGGGTGCCGCCATTGGCTGGCGGCTGCCATTGAGACCGGTGGGCATTGGTGTTATTAGCGCTATAAGATGTTTCCAATACCGATTCTGGCGTACCCACTGCGTTGTTGGCAAAGAAGGAATTATATGGTGATTGCAGGGGATAATTGGTTATATCCGTGGTGAGCTTGTCGGCATATTCATTGGCCGCCGCCCATTCGCCCCGGTACAGGTGCAGCCTGGCGCGGAGCGCCCATACGGTTTTGCGGGTAGCCCGCACCCGGTTGGTCGTTAAAGGCAGCAGGGGTTCTGCGGCTTCCAGGTCTTTTAATACCTGGGCATAGGTATCTGCCTGACTACTTCTGGTAAGATCCTTTGATGCCGCGATCGATTCGGTAGGTTCCAGCACCAGCTGCACCCCTCCCCAGGTACGACCCAGGTCAAAGTAAGCCAAGGCCCGCACAAAATAAGCCTCTCCCAACAACTGGTCGCGTTCCGACTGCGGGAACAGGGGATCCTGCACACCAGGAATTTTAGCGATGGCATAATTGGCACGGTTCACCGTTTCGTAAATGGCCGTCCAGACGGTTTGTACTTCATCGTTATCCGGGCGTACGTTGTGTTGGAGAAACTGCAAACTCACCGTCCGGGAATCTGTCCAGTCGAGGTTATCGCCCTGTAAATAACTATTGGATTGAAAGGAAGAACCGTAGTATCCATTATCAGCCAGCGAGCGGTACATGCCGCGGATAGCCGTTTCAGCAGATGCTTTGTCGGTGATGGTTTGTTCGTCCGATACATCATCCTTCGGCGATACGTCCAGAAACTTCTGGCAGGCAGTGAGTGCGAGTACCAGATAAATGGCCGTGAAAAGTTGTATGTAAGATTTCATGTGATACCTGTTTTGTGTAATTAGAACGTGGCATTGAGACCTACCTGCAATGACCGGGGCGCCGGCGGGGTACCTACATCTATACCTTGCGGATCTATACCATGACTGGATTCCGGATCGGGTCCCTGGTATTTGGTGTGCAGCCAAAGATTGCTGCCCAGCACATAAATGCGCAGCGGTTCTATGCCCAGCTTATTCAACAACCGGCCTCCAAATTTGTAGCCGATGCTCAGTGATTTAATCCGTACAAAAGAACCGTCTTCCATAAAGCGGCTGTTCTGTTCAATAGAATAGTTATTGCCTACTTTGGTAACACGTGGTACATCGGTGATATCGCCCGGCTGCTGCCATCTTTTTAAGTTATAAGCGAGTATCATGCGGCTGTCGTCTTTCACCCCTCCACCTTCACCCAGGATACGGTCAAAGCTTACTACCTTGTTGCCATACTGGTAGGTGAACAATACTGATAAATCAAACCCTTTGTAGGTAAGCGTATTGGTAATACCGCCAAAAAATTTCGGCGACGCATTGCCCAATATTTGCCGGTCGGCTGCCGTGATCTGGCCATCGTGGTTATAGTCTTCAAACACGGAATTGCCGGTCTTAGGATCTACATACAGTTGTTTATACATCCAGAAGGAATACATAGGATGGCCTTGTTCCAGGCGGATCAGATCGCGGTCGCCATACACGATCGGGGTAGCCAATTTTTGGATCAGGTTTTTATTTCCAGATATCGTAAAGTTGGTGGTCCAGGTAAAATGCCCATTATCAATATTCACACTATTGATCCCTACTTCGTATCCTTTATTGCTGATCTCTCCTGCGTTGGTCGTATAGGAATCGAAGCCGGTGCGGGAAGGTACCTGCACGGCCAGCAGCAGGTCGGTGGTGTGTTTGGAATATACATCCACGGTAATATTGAGGCGGCTATTAAATAAGCCTACATCTACGCCCACATTGGCCTGGGCTGTTTTCTCCCATTTGAGGTTGGTGTTGGAAAGCTGCTGTGGCCCGGTGCCTGGCTTATCTGCCCCGCCGGTATTGTCGGGATAACTGTCGCCTGCTGTCCACAACCCTTGTGCGGCAAAATTCCCGATACCGTTCTGGTTGCCGGTAATGCCGTAGCTGGCTCTTAGTTTCAGATCGCTGATCACTTTAGATGACTGGAGGAAAGATTCTTCTTTTAACCGCCAGGCCACGCCTGCGGCAGGAAAATAGCCCCAGTGGTTATTTTTCCCGAATTTAGAAGAACCATCAGCCCGGGCGCTCACTTCGATAAAGTATTTATTATCGTAATTGTAATTCAAGCGGGAGAAAAAGGACGCCAGGTTAAATTTTGTCCATGACTGGGTGGCCGTTCTGGTAGCGGCGGCGGAGATCTGTGTATAGGAGTTATTCGGGAAGTTGCTGCCGGTTTCACCATTTACGGTCAATACATTACTTTGCACGGTATTACCTAGCAGCGCACCAAAATTGTGTTTGCTATTGAATGTCTTCTTATAGGTCAGCGTTTGTTCATTTATCCAGGTAGCATTTTCGGTGATAGAGGAAGTGACCAGCCCGTTGGTAGGTGCAAGACCGATGAGGGTTTTATCGTTCCAAATCTGCGACTCCTTGTAGTTGTTGTAGTCCATACCCCAGCTAGTATGAAAAACCAGGTCTTTCAGTATTTCTGCGTCTAAATAAAAGTTGCCGATATAACGTAAGCTACGGGTGCCTACATTGTAATTATCGATGAGCACTTGCAGGTTATCGAAACCTGCCCAGCGGCCAGGGGTACCATCTGCATTCACTTTAGGCAGGTAGGTAGGTGTGTGCAGCGCCGCCTGCATGATCCCGCCCTGGGGGCCGGTACCTTCCCTTACCTGGTTGCGGAAAGTGCGGGAAATGAGGCTGCTAACGCCAACGGTTACACGATCACTAATCTTTTGATCCAGGTTTACTTTAAAGCTGGCCCTGTCAAAAGCAGCCGGTCGGATATCGGCTTCCTGCTTCGAGTAAGAACCGCCGATGTAGTAACGGGTAGTTTTGGTGCCACCGCTTACAGACAGGTCGTAGTTCCGCAACTGGGCGGTGCGGAAAACATCATCAAGGCGATCGTAGGTTTGTTGTTCTTCCGGTAGTCCCCGCCCTCCTTCTGCTTTAGAACGAAACGGACGGTTGGCAAAGTTCTGGTTCAGTGCAGGATTATCTATACCGGAATTAATCCACTGTTCATTTACCAGTGTGGCATGCTCCGGACCGGTGGTAAGCTTCCACCAGCGATCTTTAGGCGCCCAGGCCGATCCTGCCAGTACATTGAGGCTTACACGCGCCTTGGCATTATAACTACCGCGTTTGGTTGTAATAATTACCACGCCATTAGCGCCCCGTGAACCGTAAATAGCGGTAGCAGTGGCGTCTTTCAGCACTTCAATATTTTCTATATCGGTAGGGTTAATGTCGGCCAGCGGAGAGGTAGTTTTGCCGCCCAGATCCAGGGTAGAGAGGGAATTGTCGTTGATAAATACACCGTCTACGATATACAAGGGGTCATTGCCCGCATTGATAGAAGTAGTGCCGCGTATGCGAATGTTTACCGCATCGCCAGGCATGCCGGAGTTAGAATTGATCTGCACACCAGCGGCCTTCCCTTGCAGTTGGGCATCAAAACTGGCTACCGGCAGGTGATTGATCTCATCGGCTTTCACGGTAGCATGTGCGCCAATCAGGTTTTTGCGCTGTCCAGTACCGTAACCCACTACCACCACGTCACTCAATTGCTGCACAGACTCGGATAGAGATACTGAAATTAAAGTGTCTGCTACCTGTTGTTCTTTGGATTGATAGCCTACGCAACTCACCACAATAACAAAAGGAAGCTTTTGCCCGGTATACAGGCTAAAAGATCCACTTTCATTACTGGTAGTACTGTTGGTCACGCCTTTAATCTGGATAGTGGCGCCGGAGATGGTGTGTTGTGTTTTTTCATCCAGAACTTTACCGCTTACTACCGCATTTACCTGCGGTTTGGGTACCTGCTGCGATAGCGCATGCAACGGGATAACGAGCGTTATCCACGAGATAATCCTAACAATTTTCATTACCTTTGAATTGCGATCAATTAATGGGCCGGCAGTTGTCGTCAAACAACTGTTACATCCAGTGCCCTAGATTGGTTTTACGGCCGGAATCTGTTACAGCAGTTCCGGCTATTTTATTTGATTTATTGGAATTACCTATTCCTCACATTGCATGTAATTTCTACAGATCATGGTTTGCTGGCTTCTTTAGTGCGCTTCAAGTGAAAGATGGTGCAGTAAATATCCCCTCAAAAGTAACAATTTTTATAAGTCTACCAAAATAGTAGACTTATTTTCACAAGAAAAAAAAATAATTCCCTAAACAATGGTGCATGGATACTGTATAACAAGGAGATAGCATAGACAATGCAGCTATTTTTTTATATGCCGAATACCTTGTACTCGCACAGGTTCTAACTTTTGGGCAATATCATACTCCCTGCTTGTATTTACACAGAAAAGCTATTCTACAGATCCTATAATAAATTAAATAGTGCGTGGTTATTAAACCGTTGTCCGTGTGGAATTAATACTTTTGAGATTTATATTTATGCGGGCATGCCCGGAAGGATGCTCGCACACTTGCTTCGGTATTGCGGAAAATGTTACATGGGCTCAATAGAAATATTATAATTTCCATGTACTAAAACAGGGCTACTATTGATCCTAACAGTCGCAGGCCCTCCCCGCACGCATGGCATAGCTGGCTATAAAATTACATGGCTAATTATTTAAATTATCATTTACGATGGATACAACAAACAAGCCGGTATGGTTTATCACCGGTTGCTCTACCGGTTTTGGCCGGGAGCTGACTAAACAAATTTTAGCACGGGGCTGGAACGCAGTGGCTACCGCAAGGCATGCATACCAGATCCAGGATCTGGTAGCAGGTTATGAAAATACAGCACTGGCACTACCGCTGGACGTAACCGATCCAACACAAATTGCCACAGCCGTGGCCAAAGCCCAAGCTACTTTTGGCAGGATAGATGTTTTGGTAAACAATGCCGGCTACGGTTACTTCAGCAGCATTGAAGAAGGCGAAGAAGAAAAAATCAGGGCACAGTTTGAAACCAATTTTTTTGGTTTAGTAAACGTAATCAAAAGTGTGTTGCCAGGTATGCGGGAAAAGCGGCACGGGCATATTGTTAATTTCTCTTCACTGGGCGGCTTGCTTGGCTTTCCCTCTACGGGATATTATCATGCTACTAAATTTGCGGTAGAAGGATTATCCGAATCGCTGGCGCAGGAAGTAGCACCGCTGGGCATTAAAGTTTTACTGGTAGAACCAGGTCCTTTCCGTACGGACTGGCTTGGCCGCTCGCCGGTGCGTACACCCGTGCAGCTAGAAGATTACCAGGCCACCACAGGCGCACGCATGAAGAATAGTGAGGAACGAGAAGGCCACCAGCAGGGTGATCCGGTAAGAGGTTGCGAAGCCATCATTCAGGCAGTAACACAAGCAACGCCCTATCTCCGTTTATTATTGGGTAAATTAGCGTTTGATATGGCCATGGAGAAAACCATTTCATTAAAAGAAAACTTTGAAGCGATGAAAGACCTGACCCTTGGAGCAGACTTTCCGGCTTCCCTTTAAAAACTATTCCAATCAGTAATTATGAAAAAAAGAATATTAGGCAACAGTGGACTCGAAGTATCTGCCTTGGGATTAGGCTGTATGGGATTGAGTTTTGCATACGGCCCTGCCCTGGAAAAGCAGGCTGCCATAAAATTTATTCGCGGTGCGTATGAACGCGGCGTTACGTTTTATGATACGGCTGAAACATATGGCCCGCACACCAACGAGGAATTATTAGGAGAGGCACTGGCGCCTTTCCGTAATGAAGTGGTAATTGCTACAAAGTTTGGATTTAAAAACTCCACCCCTGCTTTGGGCCCCGACAGCAGGCCGGAACGTATCCGGGAGGTAACAGAAGCCGCCTTAAAGCGCCTGCGCACCGACCGGATAGACTTGCTATACCAGCACCGCGTAGACCCGAATGTACCCATGGAAGAGGTAGCAGGAACGGTGAAAGACCTGATTGCTGAAGGCAAGGTAAAATATTTCGGCATGTCGGAAGCTGGCGTAACGGCTATCCGCAAAGCACATGCAGTGCTACCTGTTACCGCGTTGCAAAGCGAATACTCCCTTTGGTGGCGCGAACCGGAAGAGGAAATATTTCCAGTGCTGGAAGAATTAGGGATTGGGTTTGTACCATTTAGCCCACTCGGCAGAGGCTTTCTTACCGGCGCTATAACGGAAGCCACTACCTTTACCGCCAATGATTTTAGAAATTCGTTGCCACGTTTTACAGAGGAAAACCGGAAAGCTAATCTAGCTTTGGTGGAGCTATTGGGAACAATCGCCAAAGACCATCACGCTACACCGGCGCAAATAGCCTTAAGCTGGATACTGGCGCAAAAGCCCTGGATCGTGCCTATTCCAGGTACTACTAAACTGCATCGCCTGGAGGAAAATCTGAAGGCGGTAGATGTGCAATTATCTGCGACAGACCATGCCAGTATTGGTGAAGCAATCGCCAACATTGCTATACAAGGCAAACGTTATGGTGATCAAATGCAAAATATTGTGAACCGGTAAAGTACACCGGAGAGATGGTAAGGAATAAAGTATAACTATCTATTTCACCATGTTATCAGTAAAGGGAAGAGCGTATTGAAATATAACTTCAATACGCTTTTCTTTTTTCAGGAATGCCATCTATACTTCATCCACAGTTAAGTTCCTCCCCAACATTACAAGAGAACAAGCCCCTAGGAAATTAGGGATGCGCCTGCCAATAAGAGCCTAAAAATTGTCCGGAAAGCCGGCATCTTTATTGTGTGCAAGTTAGGACATCCTGCTGTACCATAGCCTGCTACAAATAGTTAACTATTCTTGAGATAGGTTGATCACCGGCTATAACCTTAAAAATATACGTCATGAAAAAACTTCTCTTTTTATCCATCTTAATCATCCTCCTAACAGATACTATGCAAGCACAAAACTTAAGTGGAAAAGGCTGGAAAGCCCGGAAGGTAGAAAGTACTTACATCGTCAGCGTTTCCGACAAAACAAGCATAGTAGCGGCACTTACCGATTTTGTAGTAACGCAGCAAATAAAGGCCGGCCAGGTAACAGGCATTGGTGCTACCAATTCGGCTACCTTACGTTTCTTTGACCCCAAGACAAAAAATTACGTAGATAAAACTTTTAGCGAACAAATGGAGATCAGCAACATCACTGGCAATATTTCAGAAGCGGAAGGAAAACCATTACTTCACCTGCATGTTACGCTGGGAAAAAGTGATTACAGTGCAATAACCGGTCATTTGCAGGATGCCACTATCCGCGGCGCCGGTGAATTTTATATTTACCCGTTGAATAGCCGTATCGTTAAAGTAAAAAACGAGGCGATCGGGCTTAATATTTATGACTTCGAGCAAGAATAAGGGGTAGGCCTATCCAGCAACCTATGCCCTGCTACTAGTTCTCTTCGCCACCATTTTTCATTTTCATCAAAATAGTGTAGGCGTTTTTAATTACAATTTTTCCCGCCGGCAAGGCTGATTTAATCTCTACATATCCACTATTGTTAGTACCTGTTTCAACCGGCAGCAGCTGGAAGGTGCCGGCGCCATCTTGCTGAAATACGTAAAACTTATTTTCCCATTTCACAACGGCATCTTCTGGTACGGCGGTTACCTTAGCATTGTTTTGTTCAATCGTTGCATTCATGTAACTACCGGGTAAGAGTTCATTCCCATAGCTGGCCAAATGGCAGTGTACCTCGGTGGTACGATCATTGCCAATGTTTGGGGTAATCAGGTGAATGGTAGCGGCATATTTTTTATCGGGATGGCTGTTAGAAAAACACTCGATCTTTTGACCTACCGCAAGACGGGAAGCATCGTTTTCAAATACGGTCAATGTCAAATGCAGTTTGTCAGGGTTTACCAATTCAAAAAGAACATCCGTTGGACTAGCATACTTGCCAGCGTTTACGTTCACCTTAGTCACAAATCCGCTGATGGGTGCATATAAATTAATACTGCGGGAAATATTACTGTCTGTTAACCCATCAGGCGAGATGCCGATCAGGCGTAATTTTTCAGCCAGCGCACGGATCAATACTTTCTGGTTATTATACTCACTTTGTACCTGTTGAAACACCTTATCGCTGGTAGCCTTTGTTTCATTTAATCCCTTTTGCCGGTTGTAGTCTGCTTCCAGGAATTGCAGGCGATTTTTGGCAGTGAGATAATCTTGCTGTAACTGAATGTACTGCTGATCTTCCAACGTGGCAAGCACAGTCCCTTTGTTCACCCTTTGTCCGGGAATCAATTCCATTTTCCGCAGATAACCGCCTAAAGGAATACTGATGGATACTACATTTTGAGGTGGCACATCCAAAACACCACTTACTTTAATAACGGAATGCATTTCTTTCTGTTCCGGCTCCCCGGTAAGGATGCCGGCATTCTTTATTTGCGCGGGCGTTAACTGCACCACGTTATCAGGGATTACTACCGTCTTGGCTGTATCCATATTTGCGCTGGTGGCGCTGGATGTACCGGCATGATGACAGGAAGCCGTTAGGCAGGCCATCCATATGGCGGGCATTACTATATTAGCTTTCATTTTCTTTCTTTTAGCGGTTAATTAATGGCAGTTAAATGTTCGATTTCAAAAGCGGCTTCATTGAGCTGTTGCACCACGCCCAGGTATTCGCTTTGTATTTGCAGGGATTGGTTAATCAGTAACACCCAATCCAGGTAACCGATTTCGCCGGCAGTGAGCTTACTGGTGGCGGTATGGATGATGTTAGTTGCGTTAGGCAGCATCGCTATATGATACGTTTTTACCAGTGCGGTATTCCGAAGATATACACGTACACTGTTTTCCAGTGCGGTATTCAACTGCTGCCGGGTAGACTCCAATTCCTGCTGGCGCTGCCTCACCAGCACCCCGGCGGCATTTATCCGGGAACGCTGAGCGCCAGAAAAGATGGGTATACCAACGCCCACATTTACGGCGTTAAATCGTTTGCCACCACCAAAATACTGCTCTACATTTTGCCCGGTAGTTTGCCAGCCAATGATTGTAGCGCTATTATAACCCGCATTCAGCGTAGGCAGTAATTTGCTCTTCTCCAGTTGCTGTTGTTGCTGAGAAAGTAATACTTGTTGCCTTTGCAATTTTAAGGTGGGACTTTGGTTCAGGAAGCTGGTGTCTGGTAAGCGGGTAAGTTGGTAGATGGCGCTATCCGCAACGGGTTCAAAGCGGGTATTGCTGTTCAGCAACATCCGCAACTGATTCAGAAGAACCTCATAATCGGTAAACAGGATCTGCAGTTGATTGGTAATTTGCAGGCGTTGGTTTTCGGCAGTAGTTTTCTCCAACACATCAATATCACCGGCATTTAGCCGTTGCTGGGCCTTTTGCAGGAAGCCGGCATATATACTGTCTGCCTGCTGTAGCAACTGACGCTTACCCTGCAAAACCAGCAGTTGATAAAACAATTGCTTAACGGAAGTTTTTACTTCCAGCTCCTTTTGTTGCAGGTTAGTCTCGCTGAGCAGCATATTTGTGTGGTTAATGCTGCCCTGGTGCTTGTATACGGTGGGAAATTGCATGGTTTGCGAAATAGAGAACTGGTTATCATTGGCAACACTATTTATTTTGCCATATTCAACAGCCACGGCAGTTTGCGCTATATCAACATTGCTTTTTTTAAGGGCCTGGTAATAGCTAACCTGTGTTTTTGATACCTGTACCGCCACATTATTTTTTAAAGCACTGTCTACAGCGGCATCCAGGGTGATCTTCTCCTGTGCCCGCACACTGCTACCGGCAAACAATAACACGATCACGGCGGCCACTACCGCCTTCCGGTGTTTAAAATATCCAAATCCTTTTTCAAACACAATATATAACATAGGCAATACAAATAAGGTAAGCATCGTTGAAATAATAAGTCCCCCGATTACTACGGAGGCCAGCGGCTTTTGCACCTCCCCTCCGGCGCCGGTGCTGATGGCCATAGGGATAAAACCCAGGGAAGGCACTAATGCGGTCATGAGTACAGCCCGGAGTTTAGATTTAGTAGCATGAATAACGATGCGCTTTACGTCATACCAGCCCTCTTTTTTCAACCGGTTAAATTCTGATACCAGCAAAATGCCATTTAGCACCGCCACTCCAAATAGCGCGATAAAGCCTACACCTGCAGAAATACTAAAAGGCATGTCCCTGATCCAGAGTGCAAAAATACCACCCGTGGCAGACAGCGGGATAGCCGAGTAAATCAGTAATCCCTGTTTTACAGAACCAAAGGCAAAATAAAGTAACAGGAAGATCATCGCCAGGGCAATGGGTACTACAATACTAAGCCGCTCCTTGGCAGCGGTCATGTTGTCGAAAGACCCCCCATATACGATGTTGTAAGCACGTGACAGATGTAGTTGCTGCTGCACTTTCTGTTGCAGCTCCTGTACGATAGATTGCACATCACGGTCTTTCACATTAAATCCTACGATAATTCTGCGTTTGGTATTTTCCCGCTGTATCTGGTTTACGCCTTCCACTTCATTAATACCGGCCACGAGCGAAAGCGGTATCTGCGTGCCTTGTTTGGTGGGCACCAGCAGGTTTTCGATATCCGCTACCGTTTTGCGGGCATCGCCAGCTAAACGTATCACCATATCAAAACGTTTTTCCCCCTCGTATACCTGACCGGCAATCTGGCCTGCAAATGCAGTATTCACCACCCGGTTAATATCGCTTACGTTCAGGCCATATTTGGCCATACCATCCCTATCATACTTAATCACGACCTGGGGCATACCCGTTACTTTTTCTTCATAAATATTTACGGCTCCGTTTACGGTTCCAATAATATTGGTTAGCCGGTCGGCATAGCTGGTAAGCGTATCGAGGTTCTCTCCAAAAATTTTACACACTACGTCCTGGCGCGCGCCGGTCATCAGTTCATTAAAGCGCATTTGCACCGGAAACTGAAAACCCACTGTAATGCCTGGCACTTCTTCGAGCGCCTTGGTCATTTTGGTACTAAGCTCCGGAAAGGTGTGTGCGGATGTCCATTCATGCTTGTTTTTGAGAATAACCATCATATCACCCGCTTCAAAGGGCATAGGATCTGTAGGAATTTCAGCACTCCCAATTTTAGTCACCACCTTCTCAACTTCCGGAAATTTTTCCAGCAAAATTTTGGATGCCTGTTGCGTAGAATGAATCGTATTATTAAGATTACTTCCCGTAAGCAGCCGGGTTTCCACTGCAAAATCGCCTTCTTCGAGTTGCGGAATGAACTCTCCGCCCATGCCACCCAGCATAAATACTGCCACCGCAAAAAGGGCCACCGTTACCGCAATCATCGTTTTGGGAAACTCTAACACCCGGCTTAAAACAAACTGGTAACGCCTTTCCAGCCCTATCATCAGCCGGTCTGTTATCGTTATTTTATGCGATACATTTTTGCTAAGGAAAAGTGCGGCCATCATGGGAACATAAGTAACCGATAATAAGAAGGCTCCCAGGATAGCGAAGGCAATGGTGAATGCCATGGGCTTAAACATCTTGCCCTCTATACCTTGCAGGGAAAGAATAGGCAGGTATACGATAAGAATGATGATCTGGCTGAACACGGCGGAGGTAATCATCGTTCCGGTAGATGTACTGACCTCCGTATCCATTTCATCCTGATCTAACCGTGTAATATGCCTGAAATGCCGGGAATGGGAAAAGCGGTGCAGGATCGCCTCCACAACAATTACGGAACCATCTACAATTAGCCCGAAATCTATAGCACCCAAAGACATTAGATTACCGCCAACGCCAAATTTATTCATTAAGATGATGGCAAAAAGCATTGATAGAGGAATGACCGATGATACAATAAGACCGGCCCGGAGATTTCCTAAGAAAAAAACCAGTACGAAAATAACAATCAGTGCGCCTTCTACCAGGTTAGACTCCACGGTACTGATGGCATTGTTCACCATTTTTGTTCTGTCCAGGAAGGGTTCAATCACCACGCCCTCGGGCAACATCCGCTGAATTTCCGCAATCCTTGTTTTCACCCGCTTGATCACCACCGATGCGTTTTCGCCTTTAAGCATCATCACTACTGCGCCCGCCACTTCACCTTTGTCGTTATAGGTCATGGCACCGTACCGGATAGCAGATCCAAACTGTACCGTGGCCACGTCCCGCATCAGCAGTGGGGTACCGTTGTCCAGGTTTTTGACAACTATTTTTTCGATTTCCTCCAGGGAGGTGGTCAGGCCCTCACTACGTATATACAATACCGTAGGACCTTTATCAATATAAGCCCCGCCGGTATTTTCATTGTTTTTTTCGAGCGCTGTAAATACATCGCCAATGGTGAGGTTGTAAGCTTTAAGCTGTTCCTGTCGTACGGCAATTTCATATTGCTTCAGCTTACCGCCAAAACTAGACACCTCGGCCACACCAGGAGTACCCAATAGCTGGCGACGCACTATCCAGTCCTGGATGGTACGCAGGTCCATTTCATTGTATTTACCTTCATAACCTTTCAGCGGCCGCACTACATATTGGTAGATCTCTCCAAGGCCGGTAGATACAGGTGCCATTTCCGGCATGCCTATACCTTCGGGAATGTCACGGCTTACCTGCTGTAACCGTTCACTGATTTGCTGGCGGGCCCAGTATACGTCGGTTTCATCATCAAAGGCGATGGTAACCAGCGACAACCCAAAGCGGGAAAAACTGCGGATTTGTTTAAGGCCGGAAATATTACTACAGGCCTGCTCTATGGGAAAGGTAATCAGTCGCTCCACATCGGGAGCGCCCAACGAAGGAGAAACAGTAATAACCTGCACCTGGTTGTCGGTAATATCCGGTACTGCATCAATGGGCAATCTTGTAACCTCATAGGTTCCCCAGCCAATGAGTGCAAGCACAAATAGCCCTATGATCAGCTTATTCTTTACAGAAAAGCTAATAATCTTATTTAGCATAACCTCTTCCTTGTTATTTAATAGAAACAAATAATCATCGCCAACGGGCGCGCGGCATGTTGGTCGTAACCTGAAAAATAAGTAGCCATAAAAATAGAGACTATGCCCGGGGAGGACGGAATAAGGAGTTGGTAGCCGGATCTGGCAAATAATTGTCTTTTGTTACAGGGTAGTTCACTGAAATGAATGGTGCATCATGATAATGCAACACAATAGCCTTGGAAAGTGGGACAAAAGAGTGTGGAACACTATGGGCATCCATCGTTTTGAAAGGCAACTGTTGATCCCTATCATCGTCGTGATCGTCAATATCCTTGCCCCAATAGTGCATGGAAAGGTATTCCATTACCCCAATACGATTGTTCAACTGCCGATGCTCCAGGTAGTGTGTAACCAGATCGGGTAATTTTAATAGTTGATTTAAAGCCGTATTACGAAAAATGAAAAGAAGTAATAATATGTAGCAAAGCTTCTTTTTCACGTATACAAAGATAAAAATTTTAAAGAAATTTGCCTTTTAGTCCTGTAGAAGCAGAAAATAGGACATTTTGTTGAAAAATTTATATTGGATACAGATATAACTATAAGCTGCACACCATCGCGCAGCAAAAAACGCCTGCCATCCCAGCAAGCGTTTTTGTTATTTTACCAGTTGACCATTATATTTCCTAGTTAATAGCCGCCTCGTTTTCAAATATCACGGTTTCGCCTTTGTGCAGGTACAAGCTATACATACCATTGCCTTCATCTTGGACTCGGTTACCGGTTATTTGTTTAACGCGCCATTGCACAAAAGGCAATTGCAGCCTCAACTTGCCCCCTTTTTGCGCAATTACCGCTACCGACCTTACCACGCCAGCTGTTTTACGAGCACTTACCAGGAAGGCACCTTCACCACGCAGGTGCGTGAACGACACATCCCGCCAATGGGAAGGGATAGCAGGAAATACTTGCAGGTAACCTTGCCGGCTCTGCAACAGTAGTTCCTGCACTCCCTGTGCAAAAGCAAAATTCCCTTCCAGCGTAAAAGGCCGGTAGGTAAAGTTTGAGTATTCCCCACCCTGTTGATCACCATTGAGATGAAAACTATTCGGCGCGCAAAAATGCGTGGCAAAAATCTGCAATTGCTTTACGGCACTATCGGCTTTATAAGCACGGGCATACAAGCAGGCCATCCAGCTAAAGGAATAACCGCACCATTCCCGGGTGCCAAGGTTGGACAGATGTTGCAGGGTCTTGTTGATCGTAACTTTATCTTCCTCCTTGTTTACATCCAGCAACCCTAATGGATAAATAGCCATGTAGGGCGACATATGCCGGTGCGAAGTTGTTTGGTCTACACCCACCGCAACGGATAGTCCGTTGACCGTTTGTGCTAAGGCTGGCAAGGAGGCTAATACTTTTTGCCAATGCTGGCTTTCCGTTGTTTTACCCATACTTTCGCATACCGATCCGGCTATGGTAAACAGGTAACGTGCCAGCGACAAATCAAAATTGGTCCATTCGGTGAACCAGGCTTTTACGTCGTTATCCCGGTATTCAGGACTGGAACTAAGCGGAAGTTTTCTTACCCCCTGTTCCACACGGGTAATAGATTCCAAATATTGGGCAACCCCCTGTATGTAAGGGTAGGCCTTATTTTGCAGGAATGCGCTGTCCATGGAATAGCGCCATTGCCAATAAAAGTATTGGGCACACCATGCCCCCATCGTTGGCGACAAAGAATATTGTATCCAGCCACCCATTGGCACTCCACTCAACGTAACAACGCCGGGTACATTGAAGCCTTTTACGCCAAAGTATTGGCGGGTATACTTTTCATTGTTAGGTTTTATTTTCCACAACCAATCGGTGAAAGTAGCCGCTTCTGGCAAGTGATTGCCGGTATAGGCTGGCCAGTAGCTAAGCTGTGTATTAAGGTCGTTATGAAAATCGCCCTTCCAAGGGGGGAGGCTACCATTGTCTGCCGTCCAAATGGCCTGCAAAGTGATGGCCGGCGCCCCTGCTCTTGCCACACAGCCCAGCTTATACTGCTCCAGGTAATATTGCTTTTCCAACATACTATCCGGCAAGGATATGGATGACTGGGCCCAGAACTTTTTCCACCACACCACATGCGCATTCCTATCACTGGCGGTATCGGCCAATGGGATGTTGGATGCCGCCGCCATATTATTGGAGATCGTCCAATAGCCGGCTACTGTATGCGCATCCAGGTGTTTCCATTTCACCAATACCTCATAAAAATGCCCGTCGCTAATAGGTTGATGATACAAGCTACTGCTATCAGTAGTGACCACATGGCCCTGCTGGTATCCCAGGCTGGCCAGTCCCTGTCCCGCTTGCGAATTATCGGCCACCGGTACATCACTGTTACTGGCATATGGTTGCATGCGTAATGCAGGAACAACGCCGGCAGCAATACTATCAGGCAGGTGGGTTATCAAGAAACGGCCAAATGGCTGGGTAGCATGCACGTAAGTAGTAAATACTACACCATTTGTAAAGCGAACAGTATTGATGGCCGTAGTTATATCCAGGGTATTGGATACTACTTTACCCCAGGACCTGACATCTACTTCCAGTGCTGCTGCGGGCAATTTGGTGGGAAATGGCAGCGTTTCATACGGCACATCCCCCAGTTGCTGCACATCGGCGTATTGATTTGTCTTTACTTTTTCTTCCACGGTGTGAAAGTTAAATTTACCCAGGTCAAGTGCCTGCCGCTCATCCCACAGATCGGCCCTATCGAGCGACATCCTGAGGTTGCCTTGCTTCCCCCATACCAAAACACCCAACAGGCCATTGCCAAGGGGCATGGCTTCATCCCAACGACTGGCTAAATGGTTAAAAGACAGATCGTGTGGCCCAACCACTTGAGAAAAGGTGGTGGTTACCATTAATAATCCTACTAATAAAAAAAGTATCTTCTTGCTCATCATCAGCTTATTTACATAAAAAATAAGATATACAAACGGGAATATTTCCAAACATTGTAAAATAACACTGCCGCTCCACGATTGGAGCGGCTTTATTCTATGTTATCAATTGCAACATGATATAATATGAAAATGCAAAGGATTTATTTATAAGTAAGGATAGTATGAAACTTACGCCAATTTGCAGGATCACCACCACTATAATAATAATAGTATAGATCAAACTGCTTTGTGTCCGGGTTGTAAGTAGATGACGTTCCAGCATCTTGCTGTATTTCCACAGCCGCGGCTGGATTGGCAGAAATGGTGACTGTATTATCGGTATTGATAGTGATGTAGTAAGTAATGTTTGAATTATCGAGATACCAATATGCAGCCGTTGCCAGGAGCTTATTTGTTCCTGCGGTGGCGAGGTTTTGCTCATATCCCGCGGGGCAGGTTTGCAGGCCGGCAGTAGCAAGTTCCAGGGTACCACTTTCAATGTAGGTACCCTCCCATTGGTTCACCAGGGGAAGGGCGGCTACCACTACTACCCAGCGTTTGGTATCGCCATTGGCGGCAATCACATCATAACTGGCAGGCGTTGTAAAGTCGCCGGGCGATCCTAGAGCGGGTGCGTTATCAACCGGTTTAATGACGGCCGCATCGGAAATGTAGGCCACTCCCCAGATGCTAGACAGTGTTACTTTTGATTTTTCTTTTTGTGGAAAAGAGGATGGGAATGTTGGTGTAACATATAAGGTATCACCTGAAATAGATAATGTTTTATTGAGCTGCACCGTGGTTACCTGTATGCGTGTATTTTCATTAGGCGTATTGGCATTATCAACAATCGTGTCTATATACTTATACACCAGGTTGAAGTCAGACAGGGTATTGAGAGATGAACTATTGGTGGTGGGCAAGTCTTTTTTGAGACACGACATCCAGCAGCTGCAGGCCACCACTAATACGGCTAGTTTAGCTATATTTTTTATCATTGGTCACTTAATTTTTACGATAAATAATTTACCAGCCTTCGTTTTGAGTGAGTAATGGAAGCGCGGTAATTCTGTCCTGCGGTACCGGGAACAAGTAGCGCCGCGGGGAGAATTTGAGTGGCTGTCCATTATTGTCCACCGTCTCAAAGATCTGGTACGATTTTCCATCCAGGCTGATAGCAATACCATGTGGCTTGCCATTGAGGGCCGAAATGGCTGCGCCGCTGTTGGCATAACCTTGTTTTAGCCCACCAGATTGTTGCATGCCCCAACGGAGCAAAGACCAATAGCGGTCGCCGGTTTCCAGGATCATATCGATATGTCGCTCGCGTTGATAAGCGCTCCATAATTCCTCTCCAGTGGCCGTTATTTCGTTTTTAAAACCACCATGTTGCTGATAGGTTTTCGTAATGTACTGTGCCGCCAGTGCCTCATTACCGAGTTTAATACAAGCCTCCGCATAATTAAGATAAGCTTCCCCCAACCTCAGCACACTATAGCAAAAGTCAGTAGGATCAGAATACCAGATTTTCTTTGCCTGGTAGATATACTTATTAAACAAATACCCTGTTTGCGATGCTCCATCATTAATATTTCCTCCATTAAGCGGCTGAATGTTGGACGAAAAATTTCCGCTGGCACGCAGGTAAGCCCAGTTATTAAACAGCTTGGAACTATCGTAAATTATGGTAGCATAAAAGCGTTTGTCCCGGTGGTTATACATTTTATCGTACACCGTGGTCGCGGTGTTGAGGTAGCTGGTTTGCGTCCACTTACGTTCCTTGCCATCGGCATCTGTTACCAGGTAATCATCTACCAGGTCTTGGGTGGGAGCATAATTCATCCATCCTTCCGACGACTCCTTCAAGGGAAAGAGTTGCATAGCGGTAGTAGTAAGTTTGGCAGTAGACATATCGGTATTAGCGGCCAATATTTGCATAGGCGTAGCATCGAAGGTGGTATTAGTTCCCCGTCTTTCGTATACCAGGATATTTTCGGGCGATGCAATGGCGGTACTATAGGCATTGAACAAATTACTATAGTCGTCCATGGCATACAAATTAAGCGCAAACAACGCTTCACCGGCTGCTTTCACCATTTTGTAATAGTCATCATTATTCAGGTAAGCGCCAGCCTGCAATGCTACCCTCATTTTTAGGGCATAGGCTGCCCCCTGGGTAGCACGCCCCCGGTCGTTGGTGGTGGGTAATAGCGTAGCTGCAGTATCCAGGTCTGCTAAGATAAAATCGTATGTATCTTTTATGCCGGAACGTGGAATACTAAAATTACTATCTGCAGTGAGTACGTTTTTCACTATTTGCACACCGCCAAAGCGAAAGGCAAGGAATGCATAAATACCTGCTCTTAAAAAATGAGCTTCGCCAAGCAAGGTATTTTTTTGCAAAGTGGTAAAAGATGAATTCGGAACATTTTGCAGCGCAAGGTTCACAGCGCGAATGTTACTGAATTTATTCCAACCTTCATCGGTGTAACGGTCCATCTGCTCCGTCTTCTCATCTACAAAGCTACCGCCCCACGGATGTGTTTTTACGCTTTTGGTAATGGCATCCTGCTCCCAGGAATAAAGAAAACCAATATCATTGGCATAACAGTTATATATGTAACCTTGTGCAAGGCTAAAGTTGCTCCACACAGCATCTGCAGTGTAGGAGTCTAGTGGTTTTGTATCCATCACCTTATTACAGGAGGTGAACAATAAAGTAAAAACGCTGATATAAATTATGTATTTCATGTTTTTAGGAGTTTTAAACGCCCGGAAATATTAGAAGCTGGCCCTAATGCCGACAGAATAGGTACGGTTCACGGGGTAGAAAAAGTTATTGGTATTTGCCAGCTCTGGATCAAAATACTTTTTGACCGGAGAGAATGTCAACAGGTTGGTACCACCAGCGTGTATAGATAGTTCGCTGAAAAGGTCTGTTTTCCAAATCCGTTTAACATCGTACGACAGGGTAAGGCTCTTTAGTCGTACAAAACGGGCATTTTTAAGCCAGTAATCGCTGCTCACATAGTTATTGCCTGCATTCATACTGGAGGTACCTGCTCTTGGGTAGGAAGACCCTGTATTAGACGAAAGCCAAAAGTCTTTCTGAAACTCAAAGTTTACACGCGCTGCACCTTCCGCACCTTGGAGGTATTGACCCAGGTATACATCCCGGTTGCCGGAGCCTTGTAGCAATGCATCTAATCGGATCCCCTTAAATTCCAGGCCAAAAGGAACCCCAAATGTTAAACGAGCCGCAGTAGGTTTGCCCAGGCGGCGATAATCCTGTGAATCGATTTTACCATCACCATTAGTATCTTCCAGCCATACATCCCCAAGCGCCAGGGCGGTAGACGTTAAGCGGGAAGGATTATTGAGGATATCGTTGTAGTTCTGGTATAATCCCCTAGAGCTATACATCGCATCATAATAATCCTGGCTCACACCCCAATCACGCGTATAGGGATTTGTAAGGGTCGCACTGTCTTCATTGGTACGTTCCCAGAGATAATTATAATAGGTTAAATTAACGCCGATATACCCTTTGAACTGGCTGCCAATATTAAAATTATAATTAACAAAAGCATCTAAGCCTTCTTTACGTGTAGCCGCCTGGGTGAGTACCTGGGGCAAACTTTGTCCCAACGGATCTGTATAACTATAGGCCGGGCTACCCAGTATGTTTTTAGTACGGGTATAGAAGTAATCTAATCCGCCGGAAACGTGTTTTTTTAATGTTTCAAATTCCAACCCAAAGTCGCGGGAAGCGGTAGAATACCAGGTTATGTTCTGATTGGATATGGTGAGCCCACCTTCATAGTAACCGTTTTGCAAGTCGCCATTTACTGCATAGGCCTGGCTGGTAACCGCATACTGCGGAATATAAGCATACTTGGTACCGCCTATTGAACCTACTTTCCCAAAGGAGCCTTTAAACTTCAGGTTAGAAAAAACTTTATCAATGCCCAGGTTATGGTAAAACTTTTCTGAAGACGCTACCCAACCGGCGCTGATGGAAGGAAAAAATCCAAAGCGTTTAGATGAAGGAAAGTAATCCGATCCATCATACCGGCCATTAAGTTCTATCATGTATTTAGCTGCGTAATCATATTTTAGCCTGCCTACGTAACCTACCTCGCCCCATTCGCTGGCAGATCCATTATTGGTTTGTGTGGCTGCATCGCCAGCAAACAATTGATCGATAGCGGTAGACGGAAAATTTTGACGGAAAGCACTGAACCACTGGTTAGATCCTCCCCTTACAATAGATACAAACGTAGCCCCGATGGTATGATCGCCAAACGAAGTGGAATAGTCTGCCTGAAACTCTGCATTGTAAGCTTTGGTATCATTGCTGGTTTGCGAAAGTGATGGCGGCGGTGTTTCATATACAGTGCCGTCTGCATTATATTGAGTAGCCAATACCGAGAAGGTTTTGGATGGATTGAAGGTAAGGGCGTAATCACCGGTAACCCGGAAACTCAGGCCCCTTACTTGTGGTACCGTCCAGGTAAGGGCCAGGTTGCCATCGGTAAAGGATGTTTGCGTACGGGCATACCCTGGCGAATAAATTTCCGCCAGCGGATGATCGACTAACCCTGCCAGCGTCCCATCTTTATTAAACGCATGTTCAAACGGGCTTCTGGCCACCACGTGGCTGAATATTAAATAAGAACTTGATGGTGGCTGGGTAGAATAATCATAATAACCATTAAGCGAAAAAGTAGCGTTAAGGCCTATCTTGTCAAAGTTAGAACTCACTTTGGTATCGTAAGAAAAACGGTCTATTTTAAATGCGTTGTTGACATAATTACTACCCTGGTTAAGGTAGCCAAGTCCAACATAAAATTTGGTAGGCCCATTGCCTCCGCTGATGGAAAGGCTATGCGTCTGTTGCAATGCGTATTTGCGGAAAGCCAGGTTATACCAATCTGTATTCGGATAAAGCTCCGGATTCAGTCCACGGCGTATTGTGTCTAATTGTGCTTCGCTATACGCTGCATACTTACCTTTTCCCGTAGATTCGCCAATAGCATTTGATACCAAGGCTTTATCATAACCGCTAATGAGTTTGGGGAAATTAGCGGGTGTATTCCAGGCAATGTTATCAGCATAAGTAATGATCAGCTTTCCAAAGGCCCCACCTTTTGTTTTTACCAATACAATGCCGGCACTGGCCTTAGAGCCATACACGGCGGTGGCAGCAGCGTCTTTTAAAAAGCTCACGCTTTCGATATCATTCACATTCAGATTTACGAAAGTAGTCTGATCGCGGATAATCCCATCTATTACATACAAGGGCGTTGTTTGCCCGATGAGCGGCTCACCACCCCGGATATTGATACTAGGCACACTACCAGGTTCTCCCCCACTAAAATTCACTACTACCCCTGCCGCGCGGCCAGCAATAGCCGATTGCACGTCTGTATAGGGCGCATCTTTAAACTGGTCGGTTTTGATCATGGTAACGGCGCTCGTTACCTTTTGCCGCGACTGCGTACCATAGCCAACTACCACCACATCGGAAAGTTTGCTGGAAGCACTTTCCAATATAATGCTGATATTGGAATGCCCCTGCACGGGAACTGTTTGCGCCAAAAAACCGATAGAAGATATCTCCAGTATGGCATCTTCTTCCACATTTAAAGTAAAGACCCCTTTTTTATCAGTAGTGGCGCCCGTTTTAAGTCCTTTAACCCGCACGGTAGCGCCTTCTACTGGCCGGCCTTCCAGGTCAGTAATAGTACCCGTTACCTTGATAATGGCAGCATAGGTTCCTGCTTTTTTGATAACTATAAGGTGATCTTCCATCACACTGTCTTTCAATCCAGTATTGACCAGCATCCTTTTCAGCACACTGTCTACTGTTATTCCCACCGCCGAAAACGTAAGGTGAATGTCTTCATGCAGCACCTGATTACTAAACACAAATCGCCAACCAGAGCGCTTCTCCACTTCTTTCAACGCATCCGCCAGACGGATGTTGTTAAAATGAACGTCGATTTTTTGTGAGTAGGCGTTCGCCGACACCTGCATCGTGGCTGCCAGCAATAACAGACTAGTCAATTTCATACAAAGCAGAAGTTTTGGCCGCCGCCAACGGCAACGGCTCATGAAAGCAGACTTTTTTTCCATATCTTAGTTTTGAGTAAAAGCAAATAGGAGCAGGCAATTTCCTGTTCCGTTTGTACGGGAAGGGGGAATGGGCGCAATCCATTTCTCCTTCTCTATTTTGAGATCGTTACAATTTTTCCATGAATTGTATAGGTGAATGGATAAGATGCCCGCAGGGCCTGTAACATCCGTTCCAGCGGTTCCTTCTCAAAAGTGGCGGTAAAGGCATAATCCATTACTTGCGGATCGGCAAAATGAATATCCACGTCGTACCATCGTTCCAGTTTTCCTTTTAACTGACCAAAGGTTTCATTATTTATTTCAAGGCGGCCATGGGTCCAGCCCGTTTCGGCATTATTATCATCAGACCCGGTGGTGGTAATGGATTGTACACTGAATACAGAGTCTACTAACGCTACACCCGTACGTTTACATTGCCGGGTTACAATGTCAAAAACCAACTTACTCTTAGGACTTAATTCCAGCTTTTTATGATCTTGTAAAAGGATTTCCACTTTACCCCGTAACAAGTCGGTTTCGCTGCTGGAATCGTTGCGATAGGCTTTTACATTAAATACAGTACCTAATACTTTTACCGCATAAAAAGGGGTATGTACCGTAAAAGGAAGACCAGGCTTTTTAGCGATATCAAACATGGCTTCCCCATCCAGGAACACATCGCGGCCATCTACACCAAAATCTTTATCCAGTGTGATCGAACTGCCCACATTCATGGTAATACGAGTACCATCTTTTAAGACAAATGTTTTACGTTCTTTATTCGCAGTAGTGATCACAATTTTACCAGATGTCGCCTGGGCCAAGTTGCCAAGGGTATTTCTACCGTTGCGGCTGGACCGGTAATGACACAACAAACCAGTAACGAGAACAACGGACATAAAAACAGCTACATAGGTAAGCCACCTGCGCATAGGCACCCGCTCCCATACAGCCGGCATATAGGATATGGAAGGAAGGTCATCTGCCCGCAACGCAGTATTCAGGGCGCATACCAAGCGGCGAGCTTCCATAAATACCGGATGCGCATCGGGATGAAGCTCGATTATCGATTCCCAATAAGCCACTTCGGTGTCGTCGGTACCCAGACAATATTGAATAAAGGAATCGTCTATCACAAGCGCTTCAATCTGAAATTGCTCCATTGGCCTATAGTCTTTCTTATAAGACGGTGCCTTGCCCTGTTTTTACCAATGTTTTTTAAAATATTTTTTACCATGTTGGCTGGGCAAAATATTGGGTTAAAAAGAAAAAGGGGCCATTACGCCCCTATGGATCAGAATTTGGCCCCCCCACTCAAGATATACACTTGAATTAAGAAAAAATACCTGGCAATCGGTCTTGTTCTATAGGTCTGGAATATTAAACTAGTTTAACCTTTTTTCCTAATCTAGTTCATTTTTAAATGATGTTGTACACGCCAACTTTGCCTATGATAATTATGGCTGCCGGTCCATTTAAAGTAAGATCGTGCAACTTTTATTTTAAACACTCAACTAATAAGATGTCACAAGAAAAAATACCAGCGTACAAAGAAGCGTATGTAACCCTTCGCAGCGAAATGAATAATAGTTACCCAGCTGAATCCCTTAAATTGTGGGATAATGATGCCATGAGAATGGATAAAGAACTCAAAGACCTGCTGAAATTAAAGGTAGGTGATACTGCACCAATGTTCGAATTACCTAACGCTACCGGGAAACGTATCTCTTTAAAAGACTATTTAGTGAATGGCCCTGTTGTTATTACGTTTTATCGTGGCGTATGGTGTCCATATTGTAACCTTGCACTTAGCACCTACCAACGTATCCTGAAGCAAATTAAATCCTATGGGGCAAATTTGTTTGCCATATCCCCCCAATTACCGGATCATTCGTTAAGTACCAAGGAAAAGAACAAGCTGGAATTTGAGGTGCTGAGCGACCCCTACAACGGCGTTGCCAAGCAATACGTACAAACCTTCATCAATGCTGAGGCCTCTACTTCTGAGGCACTAAAACTGGGGGTTGATTTCAGCTCTTTTAATGACGGAGATATTGTGGAACTACCGGTACCGGCAGTATATATTATTGGCCAGGATGAAAAAATTGCGTTTGCAAAATCAGAAGGTGCTGACTACAGGCACAGGGTGGAACCTGCTGAAATATTAGCAGCCTTAAAAGCCTTAACTTTAAACAAATAATTAAAATTAGTTGATGCATTCTTTTTTCATGGCAGGCTAATGGATATGTAATACAGCTTAATTGGTATTGCAAATAAGGGCGTAATATAAATTTATTACGCTCTTATTTATTTATTGCTACGAGGATTACAACTTTGTGATAAACAATTAAGCTGTCATATATTGTGTAAATTTGCATAACCACTTTTCATCTGAATTTTAATGCAAGTTTATTATGCAACATTACGATAGTTTAAAAAAACATGTTCTAAAACGTGTTAGTCTTACGGAAAACGAGCTGGAGATATTTTGCAATCATTTCCAGGTCACTAAGGTTAAAAAAAGGCAATTCATTATTCAGCCGAATTTCACAGCAAAAAGTAGGTACTATGTGGTTCAAGGAGCGCTAAGAGCATACATTGTGGGTGATGAAGGGCAAGATTACACTATTCAGTTAGCCATTGAAGACTGGTGGATATCTGATTATAACAGTTACATCTATCAGCAACCAGCTACCATGTTTGTTATAGCACTTGAAGCCTCAACTCTATTAGAAATTAGTTTCGAAAACGAAAAGAAATTAAAATCACTTAACCATAAGTACGAAACTTATTTCCGGATTATCGCCGAAAGCTCTACCGCTTACATGCAACGCAGGATTACAACAGGCCTTACCAAATCCGCAGAAGATCGTTTCGAACACTTTCAAGAAAGATACCCTCAACTGATGCAGCGCATTCCCCAGTACGCGCTAGCCTCCTTTTTGGGAATGACTACAGAATATCTTTCTAAGCTTCGAAATAAGCGTGTAGACAAAAAAAGTTAATCTGGTTCACTCTATTTACTTAAAATATTTCAACGTTTTTTCTTAAACCAGTTCATTGGTAACCCTGTTGAATGTTTCCACCTTTGTATTGTCAATAACGACAATAACTTTAAGAAAATAAAAATGGAAACAACTACAAAATTCACAGTTCCTCAAAGACATGAAGTATCAGCAGACAACCAGGTAATCTTCGACAACCTTAAAAAAGGTCTTGGATTTGTTCCGAACCTTTATGCATACTTTGGTAAAAACGATACTGCATTAAAAGATTACCTAACGCTACAGAATCGTAAAAGCACACTCAGTGCAAAAGAACGTGAGGTAGTAAATCTGGTAACCAGCCAGATTAATGAATGCCGCTATTGCCAATCAGCACACACAGTTTTAGCAAAAATGAATGGATTTACAGAGGATCAAATTATTGAAATTCGTAAAGGTAACGCCACATTTAATAATAAGCTGGCAGCCCTTGCGCAGTTAACAGCCGCTGTAGTCAAAAATCACGGCAAAGTGACTGCTGAAATAAAAGAGGCATTTTTTAATGCAGGATATACGGAGGCTAACCTGATTGATGTCGTAATCGTTATCGGAGATAAGATGATCAGTAACTACCTGCACAACATCACGGGTATTGAGATTGACTTTCCATTAGCAGACGAGCTGTAAAAATTTCCTAACAAAAAACATCATATCCACCGCTATTTTAAGCGGCTGCCATTGCAATATCACTTCATAAGCCTGTTGTAGGAGGTGTTCACTTATTGCCTGGTATTCATGAGCTCAGTGAGGGGGCAACTGGTCTTTGCAGGCCAGTATCTCATCTGGGTTTATAATTGAGCCAGTATTAAAGGCAATAAAACCGACAAGTAAGCCAATTGAAATTCAGGAACCACGTGCTGCAGCTGCATGCGCAACAATTTAATACCCTCGAACAAATTATTATACACCGTTCTCTTGCAAAGGCCTGTTTGCTCCACAATCTGTTCGGTAGTTTTACCCTGATAAAATTTGAGATAGATCACCTTGCGGCACCGATCCGGCAACTGCAGGTAGGCGTTACGTACGCTGCTTACAAACATTTCATTTTGCTGCAGCACTTCCAGCTGACTAACGGTATTAGTAGTGTAGTCTTCCGGAAGTTCAGTTAACCTTTCCCGCGTGTGGCGACTGGCACGGTAATGGTCTATTAACCGCCGTTTGAAGCCAGTGGTAAGATAACTAACAGGCGAGACAATGGTAGCAGTATCGATATCTTTTTCCAGTAAGTCCAGGAAAAACTGATTCACGATATCTTTTACCGTTTCTGCATCCAGCCCAAATTTAATGCCCATGGCCAGAAACTTTTCATAATAACCGCTATACCAGGATGTCACCTGATCTCTATACCCGTTGACAGCACTCATAAACAATCGATTTATAGCAAAATGATCACACTGTTATGGTTGGGTAAACACATAAACTTCACATGCATGCGGTGCTAGCTTATAGGCAAGCATGCGGCCAGCCGTTATGTTCTTCTGCCCGAAAATAAGATGGCAACGGGCAAACGTCCCACTGCTAGCCAAATCGCGTCCAAGACTTAACTGTCCGCTTTGCAAACTATCAGACCTGTTTAAAACGCATATGGCCATTCTCCCGCCAGCCAGTTCCTTTTTTAAAACCTGTATCCCATTTTGTTTAAAAACTGTTACCGCCTGCCTACCTAGGGTATCCTGGTCTATTGCGATCAGGTCTTTATTATTCAGCAGCTGCAGGCTTTGGGCGGATAGCTGCCGGAGATCGGAATTCACCACCAATGGCGCTGCCAGCATGCACCACAGGGCAAAATGAGCTGCATATTCTGTGGGCGTGCAGCCCACCCCGTTATTCCCTGCGCTAGAAGACGATCCCTTTCCATTGAGTCCCACCATCAACATGTCAGGATCATTCCATCCGCCAGGCCCTGCATACTGGGCAATATGTTCCTCCTGGTCGAACACCTCCAAAATACCCGTAAGTTTATCGTTGTGCGACTGCCATACATCGCGCAAATCCCAGGTGGTGCGCCACAAGTTACCACCAGCTGCCCTCGCCCATAACCAAGGCTTAAGCTGACCCCATTCACAAATAGCATATACAATAGGACGACCGGTAGCCTTTAGGGCATCCCCCATTTTTTTATACCGGGCAAATGCAATGCTTACATCCTGCGGTGCATTGCAATAATCATATTTCAGATAATCAATCCCCCATGATGCAAAAGTTGCGGCGTCTTGTTCTTCAAAATTATAGCTACCCGTAACGCCTCCACAGGTAAGCATGGCAGCATCGGAATAGATACCAAGTTTCAGTCCACGGGCATGCAGGTAATCGGCCAATGCCTTCATCCCATGCGGAAAACGAACCGCGTCTGGCACCAGGTTATTTTGTGCATCCCGGCCTCCCGTCCACAAATCATCTATAATGATATATTCATAACCAGCAGCCTTCATCCCGTTTGCCACCATAGCATCGCCCATTTGCCGCAAAATGGTGTCGCTGATGCGACCTTCAAAAAAATTCCAACTATTCCATCCCATAGGCGGCGTGGTACAAAGACCCTCCTTTGCCAACATCGACTGCGAATATCCGGACATCGCAAGCACGCATCCGCATAGCAGTGAAAACAATTTGTTCATTGCAGATTTCTATTTAAATAATTTAATGGGCCTTCGTTATTAAGATGTGATTATTATACTGATCTTGTCCATATTGTTACCACGATGATGGTTGCAGGGGAATTACACAAGTGGATAAACTTTATTACGGGACTCAAAAACCCAAAATACAGGTACGTATAGATAGCAAGGCATAACCAGTGTATGTAATCTTTGCATAGGCAACCCTATCTTTATCTATTGACTGAAAGCCGTAGCCCTTATTCCATTTTAAATCTTCAGCACGCTATCTTAAAATACCCATTTTAAACTGAGTATCCTATATGTTGTTATTACGAAAACTATAACATGGAACTAAAAAATTTTGGCCGACACTTATAGGATGCAGCTTACTTCACTACATCACCCTATTATGACATTATCTATACTTTTCAAAAACACCAACCCATTTTGTGAACATCCATTCCGGATCTACATTCCAGGTACAAAGATCCATTTAAGCCTTTTAAAGAATCATTCGTAAAGCCAACACAACGATATTATTTCCAAGATATAAATTTCCAGCATAGAAAATTACTATTACTCATTAAAAATTGAGATCAAACGATTGCGTAGAAGTTGTTAGCGACCCTTCCCGCTATCCATTTTTAAGATTATGTTAAACCAGTATTATGTAATGGTAAAATTACTCTTCCTTTCAGTAGCCAGGATGCAGGTTCTAAAAAAACGGAATGCGATGAATCAAATTCGAAGTATTGGGTGGAAAGGTCTGGCTTGATGAATACAGGAACTGTTTAAACCCGGATGCCGGCCTTACATGTTTAATTGTGGCATTTATTTGCTTTTACAATTTGATAATCAATAAATTAAATAGTGTATTTATTAAAATAATTTTTAATATAGTACTAAGAATAAAGCGTATTTTGTAGCATCTAATTGCTCGATCCTATCGAAATCAAGCACCGTATTAATAAAAAACCCTTACTTATCATTAAAATGTTTGAAACTGTACAGCATAGTGTTACGACAAACAGAAAAATAATTGCGATTGCGATATCCTGTACGATTGGATGGATTTTAGCTTTTCTTGCAACAAATGTTTTCCAGGACTATGAGGTGGGGCTGTTTATATGGCTACCATTAGTAATGGGCTGTACTTCTACCATACTGGTGGCTTATAAAAATCAGACTAATAAAAAACTATTAAGAAATATCGCATATGCCACCTTAGGCATATTCTGTTTGGGGATGCTAATTTTTGCATGGGAAGGAGTAATATGCCTGATCATGGCCGCTCCGCTTGGACTGCTATCTACATATATCGGTTACCGCATTGGGTACCTTGTTATTAAAGGGAAAATGAAGGATAATACGATCACCGTAATGATCCTGTTTATATGTTCTGTTCCTGCACTTATGGCGTTTGAAAATTCCAATGGAGGGAAAGAGGAACTACGCTGTGTAACAACAACCATAGAAATAAATGCCAGCCCCGCCACTGTTTGGAAGAATGTAATTGAATTTCCACCGCTTGCGGAACCATCGGAATTTATCTTTAAATCGGGAATTGCTTACCCAATAAATGCGCAAATAAGTGGACATGGTGTAGGCGCAATAAGACATTGCAATTTCTCAACAGGTAGTTTTATAGAACCTATAACGGTGTGGGATAATGCCAAGCTTTTAAAATTTGATGTGGATTCCCAGCCGGAGCCTTTAAAAGAAATCAGTTTTTATAACAACCTTCATCCAAACCATCTTCATGGTTATTGGATATCCAAGGGAGGACAATTTAAGTTAACCCAATTACCAAACGGCCATACCTTACTTGAAGGCAGCACCTGGTACATAAATAAAATTAAACCAGATTTTTATTGGACTTTATGGAGCGATTATATCGTTCATACCATTCACACGCGGGTATTGGAACATATTAAGATGCACGCGGAACAAGCATCGTAATTTTACATGCTACTATTTATGGGAAGCCCTGCACAACGCCTGAAAGATATCTTTTCTAAAGTAAACAATATGTAAGCAGCTGGAGCGTAAAAGACCGGGTAAGTAGTTGTTGCTATAAACTCCAGCGGTCCCATGTCCCCAATAATACCAATAAACCCCATGTAAAATCATGCCACGGTATATTAACCATCCGCGTAGCAAGGCATGATATGGCAGCGCTGTGATTATTTTACCCTGCTGGGGAAGATGGAATGTAGACAACGGAGGACCGGCTAGCTCCGCTGGAAGCCCCCCACTGCAGGTCCGTGCGCAAGCAACGCAGCGATCAACCCCTCCCCAAAAAAGCCGGTATCCTTCTTGTGTAAAAAAAGGAAGAACCGGTCTGCGCTAAAAAATACCTGGTAAAAAATCGCTTCCTGCTTATAAAAAATTACACAGCGCTGCCTAAAAACTTTACAACTTTTTCACCATGAACAACCTCACAAAAGATATCATCAAAGGCGTGGCCGCCGGATTATTTGCATCGTGGATCAAATCGATAGCAGAACCTCCATTGCAGCGGGTAGGCGAAAAGTATTTCCCCCCCAAAGCAGGACAACTAAGCTTGAAAGGCGCCGATGTATTACACCAGCCTGAAAATATGCCCCCATCCATATTGGCCAAAAAAGTTTACCATGCCACTACCGGAAAGGAATTATCCAAACAGCAAGCACTCACATCGATGAAGGTAATTCATTATGCCTTGGGTACGGTGATCGGATTAACGTATGTGCGGTTGGTAAACCGGCATGAAAAATTAAAAATAGAAGCAGGCCTTACCGCCGGAGCAGCCGTATGGGCTGCCACCCATGGCAGTGTAGTACCAGCACTCGGCTTGCAGGGGAAAGTGAAAGAGATGCCCAGCGCTTGGTGGGTATGGGAGTTCGGATCCCACCTGGTATTTGGCGTGGCTATGGAACAAAGCAGACAATTGTTAAATAAGATTTTTTGACTTCTTTTTTTCATTGCCTTGTCTGCCAAAATAAAAAAGAATGAACTGTCCTGTCATCAAAATAGTCAGCATTTCTATTGCTGGGCTAACAACTATTTACATGCACAGATCATAAAAATAGGTACAATGAAACCAGCTACTAAATTAACTTTCTTATGTGTATGTTTATTCATCCATACGATAAGCTTGGCACAGCACAACTACGAAATCATTGCCCGCTTATCACCACCAGACCCGGACGTATCAGGTATAGCCGTAAGCTCAGATAACAGGGTATTCCTTGGTTTTCCAAGACATGCAGATAACCACAAATCCTTTGCATTGGCAGAATTAGTAAATGGCCAACCCATACCTTTTCCTAACAAAACATATGTTTATCCATCGGAGAAACCCTACGGCGAATGGTTAGTATCACCTCACGGCATATACATGGACCAACACGATGTGTTGTGGGTGCTGGACGATGGAAAACGTGACGGAATAAAAGGTATACCGGAAGGTGCCGCCAAAGTAGTAGCCATAGATATTCATTCAAAAAAAATATTGCACACCCTCATCATCCCCAAGCCGGTACTATCAGATGATGCGCATTATAACGACCTGCGCGTGGACCTGTCTCATGGCGAACAAGGTACGGTGTACATTGCCAATTCCGGCTTTGGTGAAAATTTTTCCCTGGTCGTCATAGACGTGGCATCGGGCAGCACACGCGAAGTATTGCGCAACCATTACAGCACTTCACCAGCACCCGGCTTCATGGGTTTCCTGGAAGGTAAGCCGCATGTGTATGATTTCAAACACCAAACTTTTCCAAACGGAGGTGCCGACGGCCTGGCGCTGAACGCTGATCGTAAAAAACTATATTGGACGGCCATCACCGGTCGCCGGTTGTATAGTCTGCCCACCGCCCTGCTCAGCAATCCTACTGTCACTGATCAGCAATTGGCCGATTCAGTAATGTTTGATGGGGAACACCCCGCCTGCGATGGACTAGCCGAAGACGAAAAAGGCAATATCTATTTCGGAGCCTTTGAACAACAAGCTATCCTGCAAAGAACACCGGATGGCCAATACCACTTGCTGGCATATGATAAAGATAATTTCGTATGGCCCGACGGACTGGCCTATCGTAATGGCTACGTGTATGTAACCCTCGGCCAGTGGAACCGGCTACCGTCTTTTAATGAAGGAGAGGACAAACGTAAACCTCCTTTCCTGGTGATAAGGATAAAAGTGCTATGAGATTGTTTGTTGAAACCCGGTATAATAATGCCCTCCTGCCAGCTCTTTCCAATTAATTTGTTTTCCTACTCACCCCAACAATCCGGACGCCAAGATATTAATCCAACCCATTTTATACCTCTCCGACTTCATTAAAAAAAACCGGTCTATTTACTACGATAACCTTATAAGAGTTTCTGAAAAAAACGACATGGAGCAATGGTTAAAATTTTTCCTGACAGGCATTATTGAAACTGCTAAAACTGCGATTGATACACTCCATCGAATAATTAGTTTACAGAACCGCCTGGAAAAGGAAACGATTATCTCCCTGGGCAAACGCATTCCCAACGCAAGCGCGTTATTGCAGTACCTCTACAAACAACCTATTGTCACTGCTTCCGATATCATCCAGCACCTGGATATAACCAAACCTACAGCCCATACACTGTTGAAAAATTTCACAACACTTGGAATTTTGAAAGAGCAAACTGGTTATCGCAGAAATAGGGTATTTGTTTTCTCTGACTACCTGCATTTATTTAATAGCTAAAAAATACTGGCGGATGCCTAAAATAAAAATGCTTTGATACCAAATGATACCAAAGCATTACATTCTGTGGAGCTGGCAGGAATCGAACTTGATCAGCATGGTGCTTTTATAAAGCTTATTAACGAAATAGATATGAAATTTCCCGGAACGAGTAACATTCTCATCTTAAATAAATGACTTTTATCTCGTTACATTCGCTTACAAACCATTGCAAAATGTTGTAAGTGAGGCAAAGCATATTCGCTGTAGGCCACAAACCATCATAAGAAATGGTGCTCCTAAAATCCAGCGGTAATAGTCTCAAAACGAAGTGCTAAGTCGAGGCAGTGATTACTTTCCCAATAGGTAGCTTAAGAATAAACTAGAGAGATGGTAATTTCTCCCTGATCCGCCTAATCACGACCGCGAAGTCCGGTTGCCCACGGTAGTACAACGCCTCGGTGGCCACATACCGGGCGGTAAAGTCGGCCATCAGTTGCGTGTCTTCTATTAAAAGCGCAGGGTGCTCGTTAACCGGAATTAATGCATCTTTTCCGGTGATCCAGGCGGCTCTGTGCGCTTGATATTCAGGCGAGCCTATAAAGGCAAGCACTTCTGCGTTGTCTAATAGACTGTAGATATCATAGTACTGGCGCATAAAGTTTTTTTGCTTATCACCGCTTTCCACTTCCTGGCGATAATGCCGGATAACGGTTTGAATCTTCTCCACCAGTGTATAGCCGGGATGGTAGCACCGAACGGCTCTGGCCCGGTTGTCAGTGATTGCGTCTTGGGTATTGCTAACAGCAAAGTCATAGGCCCAGGAACTGATAGATAGGGGCACATTGGGCGCGACCTTGCTAAAACCCGCCTCCAGCAGTATGCCTCCTTTAACACCTGGTAGTGCAGTTGTAACGGACGGGTATATTAGCCGGATGCCACCGCTGCGGTAATACCGGGTATCGTCAAAGGCGTAATCGCGCTCTGTGTGAATAAGACCTGGAAACTGTATATGCTGCGCCAACCAGTCATAGAATGCTTTGCGGGAGGCCACTGCATTATCTTTTATGCTGGTTTGGTTTACCGCGAAGCCTAGGTCCGCCGGTGGCTCAATCAGCAGGTCCAGGTCTTCGGAAAAGCGATCAATGATATGATGGCCTTTAGATAAGGAGGTGCCACCTTTCAGGGCAAAATCAAAGTGCTGTTCCAAGCAGGATAGTACATGCATGATCCAGTAATCCTTTTCAACCAGCATAGGTGCTATGCCTTCCCGGTCAGCCACGATGAGTAGCAAGTCTTTGAATTGGGGATGATCGTGTAGATACATGTAAAACAATCAGGGGCTATTGAAGAAAGGAAGCAAACAGCTTCTGCGTCTTGGCGCTACCGAAGCGTTTAACGGACGTTTTAAGCTGACGCGCGTCTAGCTGTTGCACACGTACGCGCACGTTGCCCAGCACGGCTGTTGGGTCCTCGGCCAGGCTGGAAAGATTGTTCACCAGATCCACGAGTAAAAACTCGACGGTAGGTTTTTTGGGGAAACGGGGCTTACGCTGGAAGCTAAAGACCCGGTTGCCCAGCTTCACATCGCCATGGCGCTTATGATTGTATACGATTGTCTTGTTGTAGAGTTGAGTGGTACCCACACCCAGGCCGTTGTAATCGTTGGGCGAGGTCAGGAGAAATTCATCGTCCTTTAAGTAAGCACGCACCAGCTCGCTATCGGCTGGGGGCGCGTCCCCGAACGCGGTTGCCTTGGGAAAGTAATACATGCCCGGAGCCACCTTTTTCAAGGTGCCTTCCTCCACCAGTTCAGCCAGATGCCGATCCACTGCAGTGGTCCACTGCTGTAGATTCTCCCGGCGATAAACCTGGCCTGGGCGAAGATGAAATTTTAAATTGTCAACTTTAGGCATATGTCAAATATACGAAAAAGCTGGTTAATTGCATGAATTTTTAATAAATTTTCATGCAAAATTCGAACCCGTATTTTAGAGATTTAGTAGTTTTTAACCAAGTCTTCATAACAAAGTACCTTTGTAAGCAGCAACACCTTGGGAAGATTTCCAAATCTTTCCGGAGGTAAACCCTTTAAAAACGATACAAGTTCAACCACATCATCGAGTGTTTCAACAAGTATATGATAGATGTCCTCAAACGTAAAATCTATGTAAACCTCTTCTAACATTGACTAAGGGAAGGACAAAATACATGAATAAAGGAACATGCCTTAAATCGGGTATGGTGCAATGCGCGCGAAGCTGAAATAGCAGAAGATAAATTCTTTAAGAATTAAATCACCAAGGATCTATATGGTCGCTCATATGATGAATTAACAAGAAATAAAGCAAGTCTGTAGGTGTAAGCAGCCATGAAGAGAAGAGTGGCTACTTAAAATGAATTCAGGATGACTAATGGAGTAGCGCGGTGCATAGGACAATGCTAGGACCTCGCAAAAACAAGTGCCGTTAAATCTAGGGTTCGATCACTCCCCTCACCATTAAAATGATCTTATCGAACCCCTTCAGTTATAAAGTTGTTGATGCATAACTACCGCAATATCAAATCGAAGGGAATTTTTTTAATAGATGTAAATGAAAAGGGGGACTGTGAAGTCCCCCCAAGTGGAGCTGGCGGGAATCGAACCCGCGTCCAAACATATCCGCCGATAGCTTTCTACATGCTTATTTCCGCATTAGGGTGTCGGAACCGGGCAAGGGGCAGAACTAACCAACCCGGTCCTTATCCGTTTGAGTTTCAGCACTCACTCACAGAAACCATGAGTACCTATCCTATTGAGGGTTTGATTCGGCGGCGGGAGACGCATAAGGCCACGTGCTCCGGCGGCTATAATGGGTGTCTAATCGCTGATTAGGCAGCCATGGCAAAGTTAGATTCGCCATTTGAAGTTTGAATATTCAGATTTACGTGCTAATTATCCAACGCACGACATGCTTACACTATCAAAGAACTATGCTGTCAAAACCAGGCAGCCCCATTTTCATACAGGACAACAAAATTACGGAAAATTTTCATCGCTGCGAAATGCTTTATCCCAGCAGCTTTACAGCAAAACCGGCAGCCCTGATAGGACTGCCGGTTTCCCGTATTATAAAGATCTAAAGTTTAATGTTGGAACCACTTGCTGAAAACATGCCGCCACAGGTCGTTCCCGTTGGCAAACACCAGCAGGCCTAGCAGTATTACCATCCCTACGTATTGCGCGTATTCCAGGAACTTCTCACCTGGTTTGCGGCCAGTTACCACCTCATACAGCAGGAATAACACATGTCCACCGTCCAGTGCGGGAATGGGCAGAATGTTCATAAACGCCAGGATAATACTCAGGAAAGCCGTCAGCATCCAGAAGCTCTGCCAGTCCCATATGGCGGGAAACAGGCTGCCTATGGTCACAAAACCACCTACAGACTCCGACGTTTTCACACCTTTGGCCACGAAGATGAGTTTCAGTTGCAGAACATAATTATGCAAGCTTTCCCCTACTTGTTGTACACCAGCGGGCAGCGATTCAAAGAACCCGTAAGACTTATGTACCATGGTAAAGTGGCGCATCTGTAACGAATCATCATAGTCTGCTGCGTAAATGCCCATTTTACCATTGGTAAGCGGTACAGAAAATTGCAAGGTGTCGTTACCCCGAAGCATGCCTACCTGGGCCACATTACCCTTGAAAGCCTGCAGGCTGTCTACCAGTTCCGTATGGAAATGAATGGGATGGCCGTTTAGGCTCACCACCTCATCGCCCACTTTAACGCCGGCTTGCTTTGCATGCCCTGAATCGCTGAAAGCCTTCACCACAAAGGGTACCCGGGCTTCCAGGAAAGGATCTTTATTGGCAATTACATTCCCGACGAAAGTATCCGGCACCCGTATGTTCAGGGTTTCGCCATCGCGTTTTACCTGGATAGATTTTGCTTGGTGCAGGATAATGTAGCTGCTCATTTTATTGAACTTGTCCACTACTTTATTATCGATGGTCACGATCTGGTCGCCATCGCGCAGGCCTATGCTGCGGCTCAGCGAATCCGTCTGAATGCCATACGTCACCTTATCATACGGCAAGTAGTCCTGGCCAAAATGCCAGAGCAGCATGGCGTAAATGAAAAAGGCGAGAATGATATTTACCGATACCCCGCCTATCATCACGATCAGGCGTTGCCAGGCAGGTTTAGAGCGGAACTCCCAGGGCTGAGGCGGTTGGGCCATCTGCTCTTTGTCCATGCTCTCATCTATCATGCCTGATATCTTCACATAACCACCCAGGGGCAGCCATCCAATCCCGTATTCTGTATCACCTTTTTTAAACTTGAAAAGAGAAAACCAGGGGTCAAAGAAAAGATAGAATTTTTCTACTTTGATCTTAAACAGCCGGGCCGGGATAAAGTGTCCCAACTCATGGAAAATCACCAGGATGGATAGGGATAAAACGAGCTGCCCAGCCTTGATTAGTATTTCTTGTGCGGTCATTTACGTTGCGGTTGCTACTTTTTTTTAAACGTTTAAAACGGAAAAATATCCGTTTTTCCTCATATATCAGGGATTTTCCCCACAAATATATTGTTAAATTACGATCGCACTAATTAGCTTGGTGGCGTGCCTGCGGGCGGCCTGGTCGCTTTCATAGTAATCGTTGAGCGATGGCTTTTCGATAAAGGCCACCTTGGCCATTACTTCTTCTATCACTTCCGTCATTTGTAAAAAACCAATGCGGTTCTTCAGGAATGCCAGCACTACCTCTTCATTGGCTGCATTCATAATGCAGGCAGCATTGCCCCCGGCCTTCATGGCGTCTATAGCAATGGCCAGGTTGCGGAAGGTCTTTACGTCTGGCTGCTCAAAGTTCAGCACCGGGTAATTTTTGAAATTAAACCTTGGGAAGTCATTTTCCAGCCGGTCGGGAAATCCCAGCGCGTACTGGATGGGCAATTTCATAGATGGCAGGCCCATTTGCGCCTTGATAGATCCATCGGCAAATTGCACCATGGAATGAATGATAGACTGGGGATGGATAACCACCTCAATCTGTTCGTCCTTCAGGGCAAAAAGCCACTTGGCCTCTATCATTTCCAGGCCCTTGTTCATCAGGGTGGCAGAATCGATGGTTATTTTTGCGCCCATACTCCAATTAGGATGTTGCAGGGCGTGGTCTTTTTTAACGTTGATCAGGAAGTTAGGTTTCTTTCCCAGGAAAGGGCCGCCAGATGCGGTGAGGATCACCTTTTCTACCTGCCGCAGTGGCTCGCCGAGCAGGCATTGGAAAATGGCGGAATGTTCGGAATCTACTGGCAAGATGGCCACATTCCTGCGCCGGGCCAGTTCCATCACAATATCCCCCGCTACTACCAGGGTCTCTTTATTGGCCAGGGCTACTGTAGTACCCTGCTCAATGGCGGAGAGGGTAGGCGCCAGGCCGGCAAATCCCATGATGGCGGCCAGCATAATGTCTATGCTACTCCAGGCGGCTATCTCCACCAGGGCTTTGGCCCCGGCAAATACTTTGATGCCTTTATCGAACAGGGCATTTTTTACTTCTTCATATTTCGCCTCGTTGCCAATCACCACTGCATTGGGATTAAATTTAAGGGCCTGCTCTATCAATAAAGCGGCGTTCTGCTGTGCCGTGAGCACTTCTATAGTGAAGCGGTCTGGATGCGCTGCTATCACTTCCAGCGCCTGTATGCCTACGGATCCGGTGGACCCGAAAATAGCAATGCGTTTTTTATTCATGCGGAAATATTGGTTAAAGGTAAACCCTTACCAGTTAATGGAGGAAGATCGTTCACAACGATGTACTCATTAACCGGCTGCGTTTTAGCCTCAACATTTAAAAATTTAACTATTTAGCACAAACCGTTGCAGTTCATCTGCCAGTTGACGGTCGTTACTCAAGCGGGGTACTTTGTTTTGCCCGCCTAGTTTACCCACGGATTTCATGTATTCAATGAATCCCTGGCGGCGTACAGGCCTTATTTTCAGGGGTTGCAAAATATTACCAGTCAGAAGATCGTCGTAATAAATGTTCCTGGCGCGCATCTGCTCATCTACCTTGCGGGCAAAGGCCTGCAGGTCTTGCGGTGCGTGTTCAAACTCCACAAACCACTCATGGTAAGGCAGCTCCCCATTGGTATGCACCTGGGGTGCCACGGTAAATTCGGTGATATGCACCTGCTCTTCCGCCGCCACTTTCATCAGGCTATGCTCTACTTCTTCCCCGATTACATGCTCTCCAAAGGCGGAAATAAAATGTTTGATGCGGCCCGTTACTGCAATGCGATAAGGGTTCACCGACACAAATTTTACTGTATCCCCAATGTTGTATCCCCACAGGCCGGCATTGTTATTAATTATTAACGCATAATTCACCCCAACCTGTACATCCTTGAGCGAAATACGGGTAGGATGTTCATTAAAAATTTCATTGGCCGGGATAAATTCATAATAAATACCGGAATTGGTATTAAGCAGCAGCCCCCGGTGTTCCTGGGTGTCCTGGAAGGCAAAGAAGCCTTCAGAGGCCGGATATGTTTCGATCGTGGCAATGGGCTTGCCAATAGAACCCATTAGCTTAGCCCGGTAAGGTTCAAAGTTCACCCCGCCATATACAATCACTTCCAGGTTTTTAAAAATATCCTTGATCAACTTGCCCCCGCTTTTCTCCATCAGGCGGTCAAAATACATTTGCATCCAGGGTGGAATGCCGCTGATCAGCGACATATCCTGGTGAATGGTTTCTTCCACGATGGCATTAAGTTTTGTTTCCCAGTCCTCCATGCAGTTGGTTTCATAACTGGGTAGCTGGTTAGTGCGCAGGTAGCGGGGCACGTGGTGGTTTACAATACCACTCAGCCGACCGGTAGGAATGCCTCCCACCCTTTCCAGTTCTGGCGAGCCGGAGAGAAAGATCATTTTCCGGTCCGCAAAATCGGTACGGCCGGTCTCCGACATATAGTTCAGCAAGGCATTGCGTGCCGAATCCATATGATTGGATATAGAGGCCGAAGAAATGGGTATATATTTTACCCCACTGGTAGTACCAGATGTTTTGGCCAGGTAAATAGGCTGGCCCGTCCACAGTACGTTATGTTTGCCCTCTTTTATTTTTTCTATATAAGGCTTAAACAACTCATAATCGCGGATGGGTACTGCCTGTTTATAGTCTTCATAATTGCGAATATCATCATAGTGATGGTCTTTCCCAAAGTCGGTCTTCTTGCCGGTTTTCAGTAACTCCTGCCAGATGGCTTCCTGGTCTTCTACTGCCCGGTGCATTTCCTTCCGGAGCTTAGCGCCCACAATGGAAGCAAATGGTTTGGCCAGCAGTGATTTAAACTTCATGCCCGTTAGTTTAGAATAATGTATACACCCTATGTAGCATCAGCCCACGGGTGCTTCGTATCTTTTAGTTCAATTTGTCTAGGTGGTATTAAAGTAGCTACCATCCGCCAGGGACGCACGGCAGCACCAAAAGCAAATGTAAAAAAATTGCGATGCTCCGGGGGCAAGATACAGTATTTTCTCCCGCATTAACACAGGGCTCGTTTTAATCAATTGGTAATCAATATTATGGATACCATAAGTATACTGCTTTAATTTTATACAAAAGCATGTATCTTTACACCACTACACACGGGCAGCTCCTTCCACGCCCCGGCACCATTTTTGGTACCGAAAAACTTTGTTATTTAGAAAAGTTATCAATACCTTTGCAGGAAATTATTTTTGGATTACTATGTTTGCAGTTGTAAAAATCTCAGGTCAGCAGTTCAAGGTTGAGAAAGACCAAGAAATCTTCGTACAGCAGTTATCAGGTAACATCGGCGATAAAGTTGAGTTTTCTGAAGTGTTGTTAACGGATAACAGCGGCGCGCTGGCCGTTGGTACTGATGTAAAATCAGTGGTTAAAGCAGAGATCCTTGCACACGTGCAGGGAGATAAGGTGATTGCCTTTAAAATGAAACGCCGCAAGGGTTTCCGTAAAAAAATTGGCCACCGCACGCATTTTACCAAGATTAAGATCAGCGAAATCGCTTAAATTTATTAATAGAAAGTCTAAAAAGTTTATTCCAGATGGCACATAAAAAAGGTGAAGGTAGCGTTAAGAACGGCCGGGATTCCCAAAGCAAAAGGCTGGGAGTAAAAGTATTTGGTGGTCAGATCGCCGTGGCAGGTAACGTTATTATCCGCCAGCGTGGTACTGTTTATCACCCAGGTCAGAACGTAGGCGTTGGTAAAGATTTTACCATCTTCGCGTTAACTGACGGTGTTGTTGAATTTAAGAAAGGTCGTGAAAACAGAACTTTTGTTTCCGTGAAATCATTTGACACCACTGCCCAGGCGGAAGCTTAGGAACAACAGTGTTAGCCATAAAGTTTTTTTTAATACCCAATTTTTTTACTAACCCAAATTCAAAAAACAATGGCAACAATTAAAAAAGCGGCTGCTAAAAAAGCTGCACCTAAGAAAAAAGCGGCTGCTAAGAAAGCAGTAGCTCCTAAAAAGAAAGCCGCTGCTAAGAAAGCAGTTGCTCCTAAAAAGAAAGCTGCTGCTAAGAAAGCTGCTCCTAAAAAGAAAGCTGCTGCCAAGAAAGCAGTTGCTCCTAAAAAGAAAGCTGCTGCTAAGAAAGCCGCTCCTAAAAAGAAAGCCGCTGCTAAGAAAGCAGTTGCTCCTAAAAAGAAAGCTGCTGCTAAGAAAGCCGCTCCTAAAAAGAAAGCCGCTGCTAAGAAAGCAGTTGCTCCTAAAAAGAAAGCTGCTGCTAAGAAAGCTGCTCCTAAAAAGAAAGCCGCTCCTAAAAAGAAAGCTGCTGCTAAGAAAGCAACTCCTTCAGTTGAACCTTCCAGCAACTCTTCCAGCGAGTCTTCTTCTCTGTAAGATTAATCTGCAAATTGTAATGATAGCTTCCCGTCGTAAGATGGGAAGCTTTTTTTTATAGCCCTACCTCCTCCCATCACAATACACCACTCCCTTTTTTCGCAATGCCCACCTTGTAGATGGTACATCTTTTTTATCTTGCACCCATGGACAATCGCACCATTGCAGACAACTTCTCCCTGCTGTCTAAACTCATGGACATACACGGGGAAAATAGTTTCAAAGCCAAATCCTTTGGCAGCGCCGCCTTTACCATCGAAAAGCTGCCCCTCCCACTGGACGGCATGCCACTAGACGATATGAAAAAGTTGAAAGGCATCGGCGAATCGCTGCTCAAAAATATACAGGAACTACTGCTCAGCGGCCGGCTGCCCCTGCTGGACAACTATATCGAAATTACCCCGCCCGGCATCCTGGAAATGATGAAGATTAAAGGCCTGGGCCCTAAAAAAATCGCTACCATCTGGAAAGAACTGGAAATAGAATCGCTCGGTGAACTGCTCTACGCCTGCAATGAAAACCGCCTTACCCTCCTGAAAGGTTTTGGCGAAAAAACACAGGATAGCGTACGCGAAAATATAGGGTTTTATATGGCCAACCGGGAACGCTTCCTCTATGCACAGGTGGAAACGTTTGCTCTAGACCTGGAAAAACAACTCCGCCAACTGTTTTCCCCCGCCACAGTATCGCTCACCGGTCATTTTCGTCGCCAGGAAACAATTATCGATGAAGTAGAACTGGTCATCGCGCTGCCCATAGACCTATTAGAAGAAACATTGGTGTCTATGAAAGCGTTTTCCCTGGTAACCCGCACGGAAGCCTTGCTGATACTGCATCATGAAGAAAAAGTAAAAGTAAAAATATACAGCGCTACCGAAGATAGTTTTACCACTACCCTCTTTCATACCACGGCCAGCCCGGCCTTTCTGAACGACTTCCACGCCGCCGGGGGCAACGCCGCCGGGCCTTTTCATACGGAGGAAGCTATTTTTGAAAAAGCAGGCATCGCCTACCTGCACCCTGCCCTGCGCGAAGGCCTGGGCGAAGTAGGGAAAGCCAAAGGACTGGAGGCCTGGCCGGAACTCATTCAACCCGGCGATATTAAAGGAATCATTCACGCCCATAGCACCTGGAGCGATGGCCGGTACGACCTGGAACAAATGGCAGTAGCCGCTGCCCAACAAGGATTTGAATACCTGGTGATCAGCGACCACTCCCGCACTGCCGTATATGCCAATGGCTTGTCGATAGAGCGCATACAGGCACAGCATGCCCAGATACAGGAACTTAACCAGCGACTAGCCCCCTTTCGTATTTTTAAAAGCATTGAGTCGGATATCCTGGGCGATGGTAGCCTGGACTATCCCAACGAGGTGCTGGCCAGCTTTGACCTGGTAATTGCCTCAGTGCATGCTAACCTGAAAATGACGGAAGACAAGGCCATGGCCCGCCTTATTAAAGCCATTGAAAATCCTTACACTACTATACTCGGACACCTTACCGGCCGGCTACTGCTAAGCCGCAATGGATACCCGGTAGATCACGATAAAATCATAGACGCCTGCCGGGCCAATAACGTGGTGATAGAGTTGAATGCCCATCCCCGCCGGCTGGACATGGACTGGCGCTACATTGCCAAAGCGCTGGACAAAGGCTGCCTGATCTCTATTGATCCGGATGCCCACAGTATAGAAGGTTTTGCAGATATTCGTTACGGCGTGCTGGCGGCACAGAAAGGAGGCCTAACTAAACAATATAACCTCAGCAGCTTCAGCGCAGTAGCCCTGGAGGCTTATCTGAAGGGATAAACTACCTCATTCACGCGCATCATTTATACATACTGCCATGACTTTCATTTATATTTCTGATCCAATCTGCGGCTGGTGTTACGGTTTTACACCGGTAGTGCAGGCCTTACAACAGCAACACCCGGACATTACGTTTGAGGTACTTTCCGGCGGCATGATTACCGGCGAAAACCGCTACCCCATTGAGCGTATGGAGCAGTACATCCTGAAGGCCCACCAGCAAGTGGAAGAGATGACCGGCATCCAGTTCGGTAAAGCCTTCCTGGATGGGCTGCTACTGTCTAAAACCTACCTGCTGGACTCGGAAAAACCCAGCATTGCCATCACTGTTTTTAAACAGTTACAACCCGCAAACGCCGTAGATTTTGTACACGATATACAAGTGGCCTTTAACTACGACGGCAAAAGCTTGAACGACGATGCCACTTACCGGGAACTGGCCATAAAATATGGTCTGGACCCCGATGTATTTGTAATAGCCATGCAGGGAGAAGATGCCCGTTATGCCACCAACCAGGAGTTTGCCCAGGTGCAAAGCTGGGGCATCACCGGTTTTCCGGCGGCAGTACTGGCCACAGACAAACAGTATTACCTCATAGCCCGTGGCTTCACCACCTCCGAAGACCTGGAAGCCCGCATCCAAAATATCTTAAAAGAAGAAGCTGCCGCACAATGACTTATACCATCGCCACCTTGCAGGATATCCCCACCATCAGGGCGCTGGCCCAAAAGATATGGCCGCCCACCTACGCAGCCATCCTGCAGCCGGAACAACTTAGCTATATGATGGAGATGATGTATAGTACTGATGCCCTGGCCACCCAAATAAATGATGGTACCTACACCTACCTGCTCTTCACCGAAGCAGGCCAGCCCGCAGGCTTCGCCGCCTTCAGTGCGCAGGAGGAAGCGGGTATATATAAGCTGCACAAAATATATTTGGACACCACCTTGCAAGGCAAGGGCTTAGGCAGGGACATGATGCATACGGTAAAACAACTGGTGACCAGCAAAGGTGCGCATACGCTGGAGCTAGACGTGAACCGCTATAATAAAGCACTGCATTTTTATGAAAGGCTGGGATTTATCATTTATAAAGAGAAGGATACCCATATTGGGGAAGGGTATTACATGAATGATTACGTCATGCGAATAAGGTTGGATACCTGACGAATGCGTTGTGCAACCTACACCTGCCCTGCAATGCCCTACAGGCCAGACTTTACAAAAAAATAAAAGCCTGGTAGCGAATACCAGGCTCGTTTCCCAAGTTAACCATTAAAAGACACAACATCTTTAGAATATCTCTCGAAACTTCTATTAATTATTTGGGTGGCCCAATGAAGGGCAATTACTTTTACATTCCGAAACATTTCACATGACAATCTTTTACCGTTTCGTTGCTATATCATTTACGTGATCAAATAACGTTTGGATTGTGCAGTGGCTGTTTTTTTTTATTTTTTTTTGCGGGCATGCTCACCATCAATTTACCATATGCATTCTTACGGAACCAATTGCTAATTTTTTGTTATTGTGAAAAAATAGTGAAGGAAAGCCGCACATAAAAAATGCCCGCACCAATAAGGGACGGGCATTGCATATGGCAGGCAGGTGTATTTAAATAGGGTTTGTTTTAAAAATAACGCGGGGCTACCACCTTCCATTTGCTGAAAGAAAAACGGTAATTCATCATCAATTCATGAGACCCACCCTGCATACCCAGCAGGTTATCCGACATCGGAAAATCGTAGGCATATCCTACTTGCAGGTTCTTGGTGGCTTGTACCTGCAAAATGCCGTTCACTATTTTTTCAGAACGGTAAGAAGCACCTACCCATACCACATTCTTAACCAGGAAATTTGCATTCAGATCAAATTGTATCCCGTTGCCATATACCTGGCGCAACATCACGTTGGGTTTAAACTTCAGGTTATCGTTCATATCAAAAAGATAACCACCCTGTAGGTACCAGCGGCGCTGGTAGATGGTTTTTTCGGCGGTCTTGCTGCTGGCAAATTGTTGGAACGATGGGGAGGAAAGGCCCAAATAGAAACGCTCGGTGAATAACATGAAACCAAAACCTACGTCTGTGCGCATGTAGGTAATGTTCTTCGCATACACCGGGTCTGTGGTATTGAACTGCTGGTCGTTTTCGCTAAACTGGGCCATACCCACCTTTAGCCCCAGGGCCAGGTAGGTATGCTGGTTCAGCATCACCCGTTGCGATACATGGAGGTTAAAAGCCGTTTGCGTAACGGGTATTACCTTTTCCGTTAGGCCGGTAAAACCAATGGTGGTACCCGATTCATGCACCGGTGTGTAAAAGGTGAAGGCCGCCGTTTTGGGAGCGCCTGCTATACCCACCCACTGGTCGCGGGCCACTACCGTAAGACTAGTAGATTCGTCCATGGAGCCATAGGCAGGATTGATTACAATGCCGTTGAACATGTACTGGGCATATTGCGGATCTTGCTGCTGCTGCGCGCGGGCAGGCAGGTAACAAACAGCTCCCACCAGCCATGCACCAAAAACGGCCACTGAGCATTTTTTCATAGGAATAAGCTTGACATATTCAGGAACAGTGCCTTACGGCTTTTAATTTAAAATAATTCTACTTTCTCCCCTATCGCTATCACCTTCCACTACACATTATTTCCCCCCTTACCTCCGGATCACTACAAAACCGGTGTACCGCTCACGCTTACCCTGATCGTTAATGTAGATGATGTAGTAATAAGTGCCTTCTGGCACATCCCCACTGCCATTGGTATTATAACGGCCGGCGAAGTTGTTGCCTATGTTGGTATAGTTAAGTGTATGGAATACGGTAGCGCCCCAACGGTTAAATACCGTGACTTCGTTTTCGGGGAACTTATTAATGTTTTCAATGTACATGGCATCATTACCTACCCCATCTCCATTGGGCGACAGCGCCGGGTGTACCCGGATCTTACGGGTGCTATCGTCTGTCCATGGGTTGGGGCCAATGATCTGCATGGCGGTATCTGGCACCCCGTTGTTATCCCGGATAAGGATGTTGGCCACCGTGGCAGTATCACTCAGCATCCAGTTGAACGCCGGGAGGGAGGAGCTTACCTGCTCCAGTGTTATGGTGGCAGTTACATCGTTAAATACATTTTGGTTCAGGATAGGCAACACCGGCACTACCACCCCTGTTTGCAGGGCCGGGATGGTTACCGTGCCGGGCAATGCATGGTAATCGGCATCCGGTATGGCATCGCCGGAAACGCTGTAGGTTACCTGCACATCTTTCACCACACTTAAACGTTCGTCTGCAAAATGCACGCGGAAAGCGCCAATGGAGTCGGGCTTGCGGGCATCACTCACTTTTTCGATCACTATTTTGCGGGCATCGGCCTTAGCACCGGTGGTATCGCTTTCGTCGTCGTGTATGTATACGATGGCCGGGGTACTGTCTATCCCTACCGGGTAGGTGACGCCGGCCACGGTAATGCTGGCCGATTGTAAGGTGGCGGTTACCGCACCATCGCCCTGGATTAAGTAGTCGTCTTTAATGACCACGGGAATGTTAATGCTATTGAAGCCCTGCGGGATGGTGTACTGGGTAGCAGGCAGTATGAAGTTGTCTGTGCCGCCGGTGTTATCCATGCGCAGGTTCACCGTGATATCGTTGAGGGCCATGGTGGTGCCGGGCAGCTTTAATACAAAGCCGCCGTCTGTGCCGGGTTCTGCCCCATCTTTCCCATGCAGTACCGATACGGCCATCGGGGTGCTTTCCAGGATGTTCAGTACCTCACTGGCATTTACCGTATACCCGTTGGCGTTACCTGCCAGCAGCAGGGTAACCGGGCCTTCGGTAAGATTGTCGTTGAGCGTTTGCAGGGTAAAGGAAACGCTGTTCTCACCGGCTGGCAGGGTTAGCGGCGCGGGCAGCGCAGCGTAATCGCTGGCAGCGGCGGTGGAGGCGGCAGCAGCGGTAATGGCGATGTTCAACGGTACGGAGGAGGTAATGTCCGGGTTGGCAAAACCTACATGTACGGTGGTAGCATTGCCTTTGTAAATGGAACTGCTGTCTATAGTGATCTGTAACACCAGGTTGGCAGGGTCCAGGCTAGTGGCGTCGGTGATGTTTACGGCTACACTGTGTATAAGTAGTCCGGGATAGCTGGTGGTGCTACCATCTATGCGCAGCAGTTCATCCGGCTCCAGTATATGGTCCGTTGCAGCGTCCAGGGTAATGCTGCCGCTGTTGCTACCGGCGGGGATGGTGAGGGTGGTGGGCAGGGTATAATCGTCGCTGCCGGCCACGGAGGCGGCATTGGCCGCCAGGGTAATGATTACCGGCTGCGCCGAGGTAACGCCCGGCGCCAGGCTGGCGGTAATCGGTATGCCCTGTCCCTCCTGCACGTTGCTGCTGCTGCTCAGGGTCACTACGCTGGTCAGCGGATCGCCGGCGGTAGCATCGCTAATGTGCAGGGTAGCGTCGGTAACGGTGAAGCCCGGACCAGCGGCGCTGATAGTGATGTCTTCATCATTGCCCATTACTTTATCGAAGGCCGCCTGCGGCATGGCAAAGGTGATACTGTGATCACCGCTGGCAAACCGGATGCTGTCTGTAGGCCAGTTAATAGCATGCCCACCCACCGTAAGGCTACTGAGGGTGTTAATGGAGAAGGCCAGGGCGCGGCCGGCTACCAGGCTACCCGGCAGGGAAAGGCTGGCATGGGTGGCGGCCCCGCCTTCTGTAATGGTAGCATCATCTACCACCAGTATAAGGCTGCCCAGGGTGGCGTAATTGTTATCGATGATATCCAGGTTTACATCGCTTACGGTATAACTGCTAAACGCGTTGTCCGCAGCGTTGCCCACCAGGTGCAGGCGCTGGGTTTGCGGACCATACACCTTGTTGTCGGTATAGATGTCGAAGCTTACCGTGGTATCATGACCGCTGCCCAGGGTAATGGGCAAGGGCAGGGCATACGCATCGGCCTGTAGTTCGGAACCGGCAGCAGGCAGGGTATTGATCACGATGGGCACTTCGGTGGTTACACCTGCCGGCAGCGACACGGTGAGCTGGCGGCTATCTCCCTTGGTCCAGGGACTGGGCGCACTGGGGGTAAGGGTGATGGCGGTATTGGCCGCAATGGTATGGGTAATATCATTGATCTTAAATCGTATATCCGGTACGGTGATAGACTGTCCACTAGTTACTACCCCGCTCAGTTTCAGGTATTCGGTGGCTTCGAGTACCTGGTCGGTATTGGCCGCCAGCATGTCGGCAAATACGTGGCTGTCTTCGCCAGCAGGGATGGTCACCGTGTTTTGCAACAACGTATAGTCGCCGGGTTTAGTGGTGCTGTCTACCGCGGAGAATTGAATAGTGAGGGGTTGTAACAATATTAAGTTGCCTTCCAGCTGCACCCCGATGTGGCTCTTCATGCCTTCGTCGAGGTTGTTGCTGGCAAAAAGGCTCAGCGTCAGGTGATCGCCGGTTTTGTCCACAATATGCAGTACCCCATCGGTTACGGTAAAGTTGCCGGTGGCGGAAAAGGTCACGTCTTCATCGTTGCCTATGTAATTATCTACCGGTACGCTTACAGGTTCTATGGTGGCCGACTGGGCACCACTTACAATGATCACCGGCGCAGCGGGCGAGGTAACGCCATGTGTGCCTACGGTCAGGCTATTTACATTGCTCACCGTAAAGCTCATATCATGGCCGGCCTGCAAGCCATCGGGCAGGGTGATGGTTACCGGTGCCGGTGCATCGCCTTCATTGATGGTGCCCTGGCTAATGGTGAGCGGGTGTTGCAGCGGATAGTTGTTGTCCGTTTCATCCACCGATACCGGGTTGATGGTGTACGGCTTCACGGCGTCGCTGGCGCTGGTACTCAGTTTCAGGGTATTGACCAGGGGCCAGAAAAGAATGTGATCGCTGGGAAACTGGAGGGGTACGGTGGTACTGTTGCCGGTAGATAATACCACCGGATTGCTGCCCAGGGTATACCCCGTGCTGCTTACGGTGGAAGTACCGTCGTAGCCAAATTGTATGCTGATGGGTATTTCGGTGGTGATGCCGGTGGGCAGGGCAATGGTCAGCGTAGTGCCGCTCCCTTTTGCTACCGTGGTGGCGGCAGGCGTTACGGTCAGCACCAGGTTGGCCGGGTCGTTATGGGTAAGGTCGTGAATGTCTATGTTCATATCCGGCACCGTCGCCTCTTGTCCAGTGGTAATGGTACCGGTTATTTTCAATGTTTCGGTGCCTTCCAGTACGGCGTCGCTATTAGCTTGCAGCACGTTGGGGAAGGTTTGGGTGGTAGTACCGGCGGGCAGGGTGAGCGTGGTTTGCAACAGGGTATAATCTGCGGCGGTTACCGTACCACTGTTTACCGCCGTGAGTTGCACGGTAAGCGGTTGCAGCAGGGTAATGCCCCCGCTGATGGCCAGGGTTACGGCAGTGGGTGTGTTATCTTCGTTCAGCGTGCTGGTAGCCGGCGTAAGGGTGAGGCCCAGGGCGGCGCTGGTAGCATCAATTATGTGTACGGTACCACTGCTCACCGTGGCATCGGCAGGAGCGCCGGCACCGGTGTAGGTGGCAGAGAAGGTTACGTCTTCATCGTTGCCCACATACGAATCGATAGGAGTGCTTACGTTGGCAATGTTGGCCCCTTTGCTGCCGGCAGGAATGGTAATAGTGCCGGGTTGCGGAATAATATGTTTGCCGGTGGTTATCCCGTTGGTATTGGTAATGTCAAAGGTCAGGTCACGGCCCGCCTGCAAGCCATCGGGCAGGGTAATGGTATTGGTATAGGCAGTACCCCCTTCGGTAATGCTGCCACTGCTGATCACCAGCGGATGTGCCAGCGGCCAGTGGTTGTCGGTGATAGATACCACGATGCCGTTAATGGTAAAGGGTTTCACCGCATCGCTGGCGGTGGCGTCCAGTTTTAATTGTAGGGGGTCGGGACCATACACAATGTTGTCTGTACTAGCGGTAAGGGTAAGGCTGGTGCCACTGCCGGAAGAGAAGGTAATGGGACTGGCCGCGCTGAGGGAATACCCACTACTGGCTACGGTGGAAACAGGGTCATATCCCAGGTTCACGGAGATGGGTATTTCGGTGGTTACCCCTTCCGGCAAGAGAATGTCCAGCGCAGTGCTTTCTCCTTTTATCAGGCTACTGGCGGCATGGCTGATATTCAGCACCAGGTTGGCCGCCGTGTTATGCGTAAGGTCGTTGATGGCAAAGTTCATATCCGGCACCGTGGCGGCTGGCCCGCTGGTAACGGTACCCTTTATCTTAAGCGATTCTGTATTTTCCAGTACCAGGTCGCTGTTGGCCTGCAACACACCGCTGAAGGTAGCACTGACTGTGCCGGCTGGCAGGGTAAGTGTAGTGGTGTTCAGGGTAAAGTCGGCAGCCGTGGTAGTGCCACTCAGTACCGGCGATAGCTGCACAGTGAGCGGCTGCAGTAGTACCAGGCCCCCGGCGATAGATAGCGTTACGTCTGTGGGCGTATTGTCTTCGTTGAGGGTGGTAGACGCCGGCGTTAGTACTAGATTCAGGGAGGAGCTGGTGGCGTCTGTAATATGTATAATACCATTGCTCACCACCGCGTTGGCTGGCTGGCCAGCACCGGTGTAGGTAGCAGCAAAGGTTACGGCTTCATCATTGCCCACAAATTGATCCACCGGGGTAGCTACGTTTTCAATGTTGGCAAAGCTGCTGCCGCTGGCAATGGTTACGGTACCCGGCTGCGGAATAACATGGGCGCCCAGCACAATGCCATTAGTATTGGTAACATTGAAATCCAGGTTGCGCCCGGCTATCAGCCCATCGGGCAGGGTAATGGTATTGGTGAATGCAGTACCTCCTTCGGTAATATTGCCGGTGCTGATGACCAGCGGGTGTACCAGTGGCCAGTTATTGTCTGTTACCGCTACCGCTATGCCATTTACTGTATAAGTTGAGGCGGCATCGCTAGCGCTGGCCTGGAGTTGCAGTTGGTGAATGTCGGGACCATACACCACCTTATCTGAATTGATCAAAAGCGTTGTGGTAGTGCTGCTGCCGGTAGATAATACCACGGGGCTGGCCAGCGTATAGCCGCTGCTGCCAGTGGTGGAGGTATTGTCCCAGGTAAAGGCAGTGGCAATGGGTGTTTCGGTGGTATAAGGGCTGGGCAGGGCAATGGTGAGGGTAATGCTGCCACCCTTTACTACACTGCTTGCAGAGGCGGTAACCGTGAGGGTGGTAGCGCCGGGTATGTTATGTGTTTTGTCTTTAATCGTAATGGCTACATTAGGTATGGTCACGGCCGGGCCGCTGCTCACTACCGCTTTCAGTTGCAGCACTTCGTCGGCTTCCAGCACCTGGTCAGTTTGGGCCGTGAATACACCGGTGAAGGTTTTACTGGTAGCACCGGCAGGCAGGGTAAGCGTGGTGGTGTTCAGTACAAAGTCGCTGGCGGTGAGTGTTCCGCTAAGCTGCGGCGTGAGGGTAATGGTAATGGGTTGCAGTAATTGCAATCCACCGGTCAGCGATACGGTAACATCCCCGCTCTGCCCTTCTTCCAGGCTGGCGGGTGATGGGGTAATGCTTATGCCCAGGGAGGCCGCATGGGTAGCATCTGTAATATGAACGGCACCGGAGGTTACAGGTGCATCGGCAGCACTGCCGGTACCCGTGTACACGGCGGCAAAGGTTACGTCTTCATCATTGCCTATGTAAATATCTACCGGGGTACTCACAGCGGCTATACTGGCCGAGGGATTGCCACTGGTTATTGTTATAGCGCCGGGTTGTGGTATTACATGCTGGCCCAGGGTAAGACTGTTGGTATTACTTACCGTAAAATCCAGGTCCCGCCCTGCTATCAGGCCATCGGGCAGGGTAATGGAATTGGTAAAGGCCGCACCGCCTTCGGTAATGCTGCCAGCACTAATGACCAGCGGGTGGGTCAGCGGCCAATTGTTATCGTTTACATCAAAACTGATAACAGGGGCCGTGAAAGCGCCTACCGGCAATGCACCATCGGCAGCACTGCCATCCAGGATAAGGTGGCGGGTAAGGGGGCCATACACTTCCAGGTCGGTGGGTAGCTGCACCTGGAAGGTGGTGGCTGTAGTGCCGGCATCAATAATAATGGGCGTGGCCGGCAAAATAACGCCTGCCGCCCCAACAACGGATGCCGCATCGCGTACATAATTTACGGTGATGGGTACCTGCGTAGTTGTACCCGAAGGCAGCTTTACGGTGAGTGTCCTGGTATCTCCCTTGGTCCAGGTAGCCGGCGACCCGCTTACGGTGAGGGCGGTTTGCAAGGCGTTTTTACGGGTCATATCGGTAATGGTTACACTCGCCGGGAGTATCACCACAGCCGGACCAGTAGGTGTGGCAGTGATCTGGAAGGTTTCGTCGCCTTCAATAATGGCGTCTGCATTGGCCAGTGTAATATCATTCACCGTGGCCGAGTTGGTATTTGCCGGTAAAGTATAGGTGTTGGTAAATACAACGGCATCGCCAGCAGTGGTGGTGCCGTCTATAATGCTGAATGCCAACGTAAGGGGCTGGGGCAGGGTTTTGCTGCCCTCCAGTTGTATTTTAATGGCGGTTTTCTGTCCTTCTGCCACCGTACTGACTACCGGCGTAAAGGTAATCTGCACGGCGGGGCCTACCACCGTTTTATCCACAATGTTCATCGTGGCGCTACCAATGCTGGTGGCAGCCACGGTATTAGACGTAGCTGTAAAGGTTACCAGCTCATTGTTGCCCACTATCGCATCTACAGGAGTACTTATGGTAGCAAAGGAAACAGACTTGTTGCCTTCGGTAATATGCACAGCGTCTGTAGGCATGCCATTCAGTACGTGCTGTCCGGTAGCCAGGGAGCTGGTGTTACTGATGGTAAAATCAAAGTCGCGCCCCGCCACCAGGTTGTTGGGCAGGGTCAGCGAAAGGGTGGAAGTGCCGGCGCCTTCGTCGATGGTGGAGGCGCTGCGGTTAAAAATAATGTTGCCCGAAAGCGGCCAGTTTTTATCATTAATGCCAATGTCTATCCCGTTGGTCAGGGTAAATGCATTGCCCACCGTATCTACAGCGCTGCCGGTAAGGACCAGGTGTTTTACCAGCGGTCCGTACACAATATTATCTATAAGGGTCTGGTAAGTAAGGCTGCCACTGTTATTACTACTGTCTATAAAAATATGCAGCGGCATGGTATAGCTGCTGGCATCTGCATTGGAGGTGGCATCGTTGCTCAGCGTGATATCGATGGGAATGGCCGTGGTGATGCCAGCGGGCAGGCTAGCCGTAATGTGCTGGTTGGCCTGGCCCTTATCCAGTGTGGCGGTGGCAGGGTCGAAGGTGATCTTCAGGTTATCCGGATTGGTGCGGGTCTTGTCTTTCAGGATGAATACCGCATCCATCACAGAACTGCCAGATTGGCCTAAGATCTGTCCATCGGCGCTGATGTGCAAAGTATCATCCCGCTCTAAAATATTATCGGTCAGCGTAGTGAGGGTAAAATCTACATGATCACCACCACTAGGAATAAGGGCCGTAGCGGGTATGCTGAAGCCCGAAGTATTGGCCAGGGCGTGCAAGTGCAGGTTTACGGTCACCGGATTGGCAGTAGTAATACCCGTGGGCAGGCTGGCGCGGATGGTGGCCACATCGCCTTCTTGCAGGGTGGTGGCCAGTGGCGTGAGGGTAAGGTCGCGCGGCTCGTCGTCTACGATGATCACGCGGCAGGTATCTTTGCCAGGGTCTACACTGATCAGTCCATGGTTTGATTTTATTTTAAACTTGAAGGCACGGTTGTATTCTAGCGCCATATTGCCATTAATGAAAAAGGAATCGAGGGGTATTTTGATGGTATCGCCCACGGAAGCACTGCCTATGCTGGCCGTAAATTTTTTGAGCAGAACCCCGTTCCGGTATTTATAATCCGTAGCCGGCGCACCCATGGAGCCATCTCCCTGTGCTACCGGTATGGCCACGGTATCCAGTTCCAGCATGAGGTCTGTTTTCAGAATACCCTTTGGCCGGGTAATGTAAAGCATGGGCGTGGTTACCTGCGTGAGAGCATTGCCTTCCGTGATCTTTACGGTAGCATTTAGGAATCCTACCTTTACTGGTTCACTGGCATCGGTGGAGGGAGCCTTACCACTACTCATAGTAAAATCTGTAGGAGTGGTGCCATAGCCGGTGAGGAATCGGGTACTCATGCTCAGGTGATGGTAATTGTCTGCATCTTCCTCGCCCCACTCCCACTGCACCTCCCCTTCGCCTACGGAAAATATTTTGCTGGCACTGATACCGGTATAACTGCCGGTAGCCGGCGCCGTTTGCATATTGTCGGTCAGTACCTGCTGTACAATACCCGGAACAAGGTTCATGCGGTTTTGGGCATCGCCTATAAAAAAGGAGTTAAAAGTAGCAGGGCCGCCAGACACACTCGCCTGGTTTAACTTTAACACATGGCTGCGGGGATAAGGCACACTACCCCCGCAACTGCCGGTACGGTAGCCGGCTACGATAGAAGGGATGGGTACATTTACGCTATTTTCTTCACCGGAGATATACCCCATCGCGCATTCACTGTTGGTCAGTGCCTGGAGATCGGTGGGATCTGCGCCCATCACCAGTCTTTCTGTTTGGTACAGGCTCACATCTGCATTACTCAGGTTACCGTCTGAAAAATAAAGCAGGTAATCGGTTTGGAAATAATTATTGTCCTTGATATAGTTAAGAATAATCACAAAAGAGTAGGTAATGGAACCCATGTAGTTGGTCTGGGTATTGGTACCCATGAGTTGAATTTTCCAGGGGTCGGTGGAGGTGCCGCTACCATATACGGGCGATACAAAGGCGGGTTGCAGCTGGTGCAGATTATTTTCTGCAGGAGCAGGCACTATATTATTATCATCTACTATAGCAATGTAGTGCTGTGCCCCCCGAATATTGGAAGCGGTCGTCTGCCAGCTTAACTGGTCGCTGCCTTCATAGGTTTCTCTTTTCCCATCGCGGAATACATGATACGATCCATCTGCATATACTTCTATACGCAAACCTGGATCGCCCGCACCGCCACCGGAGGGGTTGATGATGCGAATGGGCACCTGCGCCATTACCTGTGTAACACCCAGCAGGGCGCAGAGCAGGAAAAGCAGGTAAAGACCCACCGTTGGCACACCTTTTCTGGCAATAGCAAGTTTGCTTTTCATAGGATAGGAAAGGAGTAACATGATTTAATGCGCTAACCGCCGGTCACACACACTTTCCGCTGCACCATACCAATAGACCTGCACTATTCCAGCTTCTTTAATGGATATTAATTTTTATGTATTTACTATCTAACGCGCTTTGGGCGGCAAAATGACCCGCAGTTGGTAGGCGGCGCTAAAAAACAACCCCCTTTTAGCGGAGTAACTTTCTATACGACCCCTGGCGGAGCAGCCGGGGGCCGTTTCCGTGTCTTCCCTCATAGCAGTACCTTGCACAAAACGATTAAAGATAATATTATATATTTTATTGTACAAATCTATAATTTTTATATTATTAGCAGAAATTTTGTGGATAACACATAAAATAAAAATAATATTTACATGTAAATCAATATATAAACATTGTCATCTTGCTTTTGCACATTTGTGGATAACGGGTGAGAAAAAGGTGAGAAACTGGACTATCATTAAAAAGATTGACAAGCAGACATGACAAAAAAATAACGAAAGAAGGCAGGGGGAGCGCGCCTGGTATTATGTAAACAGTAAGAATTAAGGTAGATTTGCTCCAAAATTAAAACACGCATGTCTACAATTGCTTCACCAAACATTGATTTTAGCCTCCCCTACAAGGTTAAGGATATGTCCCTCGCTGCATGGGGACGAAAAGAAATTGAACTGGCGGAAGCCGAAATGCCAGGCCTGATGGCGCTGCGCGAAGAATATGGCGCAAGCCAGCCCCTAAAAGACGCCCGCATAGCCGGCTGCCTGCACATGACCATCCAAACGGCGGTACTTATAGAAACCCTGGTAGCCCTGGGTGCCGAAGTACGCTGGAGCTCCTGCAATATCTTCTCTACCCAAGACCACGCCGCTGCTGCCATTGCCGCCGCCGGCATCCCGGTGTTTGCCTGGAAAGGCCTGAACGAACAGGATTTCGATTGGTGTATTGAACAAACGCTGTTCTTCGGTAGCGAAGACCGCCCCTTGAATATGATATTGGACGATGGTGGCGACCTTACCAACATGGTGTTCGATAAATACCCTGAGCTGATCCAACACATTAAAGGACTGAGCGAAGAAACCACTACCGGCGTACACCGGCTGTACGAACGCATGAAAAACGGTACCCTGCCCATTCCTGCTATCAATATCAATGACTCTGTAACGAAGTCTAAATTCGATAACAAATACGGTTGCCGCGAGTCTTGTGTAGACGCCATCCGCCGGGCCACCGATGTGATGATAGCCGGCAAAGTAGCCGTAGTAGCTGGTTTTGGCGATGTGGGCAAAGGCTCCGCTGAATCGCTTCGCGGAAATGGTGCCCGTGTAATCGTTACGGAAATAGACCCCATCTGCGCCCTGCAAGCCGCCATGGAAGGTTATGAAGTAAAGAAAATGGCCGACGCCGTGAAGGAAGCCGATATTATCGTAACCACTACCGGTTGCCGCGATATCATTACCGGCACTCACTTCAAAGCCATGAAGGATAAATGTATTGTTTCCAACATTGGCCATTTCGATATTGAAATCGATGTAGCCTGGCTCAATCAAAACTATGGCAATACCAAAGTGGAAATTAAACCACAGGTGGATAAATATACCATAGACGGTAAAGACATTATCCTACTGGCAGAAGGCCGCCTGGTGAACCTGGGCTGCGCCACTGGCCATCCCTCTTTCGTAATGAGTAACTCTTTCTCTAACCAGGTACTGGCCCAACTGGAACTGTGGCAGCACCCGGAACGTTACGAAAACAAAGTATATGTACTGCCTAAACACCTCGATGAGAAGGTAGCACAATTGCACCTGAAAAAAATAGGCGTAGAACTGGATGTGCTCACCGATACCCAATCGTCTTACCTGGGCCTGCCCAAAGAAGGACCGTTTAAACCAGACTACTATCGTTATTAAGCTTATACCCGCATACTGTTAAAAGGAATACCGGCCTGTTGCCGGTATTCCTTTTTTTATACAGCCCATCCCTCCTTCGCGGTATACACGTTATACATTTCCTTACTTTTGCACCATGACCAAGCTAAGTGTAAACATCAATAAAATCGCTACGCTGCGGAATGCCCGGGGCGGAAACCTGCCCGATGTGTTGCAGGTGGCCCAGGACATTGAACGCTTTGGCGCAGATGGCATTACGGTACACCCCCGCCCCGATGAACGCCACATCCGCTACCGCGATGTGTACGACCTGAAACCAGTGGTGAAAACGGAGTTTAATATTGAAGGATATCCTTCCAAAGACTTCCTGAAAATGGTGCTGGAAGTAAAGCCACAGCAATGCACCCTGGTACCCGATCCGCCAGACGCTATAACGTCCAGCACCGGCTGGGATACCATTCAACACCAGTCGCAGCTACGCGAGGTGATCAGCGCCCTGCACCAAGCCGGCATCCGCGTATCTATATTTCTGAACCCGGAGGTACGCCTGGTGGAAGCCGCTAAAACAGCGGGGGCAGACCGCATAGAACTGTACACCGGCCCTTACGCCGAAGAATATACGAAAGCCCGCACTCAGCCACAGAACCTACAGTTGTTCAACGATTATAAGAATACGGCCAAAGAAGCCGCCGCCATAGGCCTGGGCATTAATGCCGGCCACGATCTGAATCTGGAAAACCTTCGCTTTTTTAAGCTGCACATTGAACACCTGGCAGAAGTGTCTATTGGCCACGCACTGATAGCAGATGCACTGTATTATGGATTGGAGAATACCATTCAGTTGTACAAACGGCAATTGCAGGACTAACGGGCAAGTATATACGTACTAATGCATCCATTCCTGTAAGGGAATATTGATACCTAAATGATTGAACGCTGCGCTGCGCTGGTAATAAGACCGGGCGTAGCGCAGTTGTATTTTACGGGTCACTACCGCCACTCCCATACTCAGGCCACTGGCCCCTTTGGCATCGGTTTGCGCCAGCTCCTGGCGGCGCAGGTAATTGTAAGCACCGGTAAGCTCCACGTAATGCGCTATCTTCCACTGCACCGCCAGCACCGCATGGCGAAATAGCTTATCGGCCACATGACTTCCTTTTTTAGCCGTATCGGCCACGGCGTCTCCCGGATCGTCATAACGCACGTCAAACTGGTATACATGGTGCAGGGTGGCCGATAGTTGCAAAGGTACATGGGCAAGTTGCTTGGAAACACCCACCTGCAAATCAAATGGCAATGGCTCCTCCTGCCCGGGTGCATAGGTATGTAGCTGCCCGCCCATGTTGCGGGCCACTATGCCAACTTGCAGGCCATGGATGGTATCCTGGTAAGTAATGCCCACATCTGCCAGCAGGCCGGAAGCAGCATAGGCCCCGTAGCGGGAACTCACGAAGTGCAGGGAAATACCGTAATGCCAGCGCTCCAGGTATTGGCGCGCAGCGCTGAGCTGCGCATGCAGGTCGCGGGCGTTGAAATTGCCCTGTATAGTACCGGTAGCATCTGTTTGGGGCAGGGTGCCATAGTTCAGGTATTGTAAACTGGCGGAAAAAGTAGTTTGTAGTTTTTTAGCATAATAGCCGCTCATGGCATGGCCATATTTCACATCGCCAAAGTAAGCGGCGTAACTGGCCGCCAGTTGGCTATGCATGTCCGGTCTTAGCAGCGCCGGGTTCAGCAGGGAAAGGGTAATATCGGAAGTTTGCTGGCTCACATTCACATTGCCCAGGGCAGTGAGCTGCGGCGAGGCTGGCAGGTCCAGGAAAGCAAAAGTATTTCTTCCCCCCAGCACCTGCCCCCCGGCAGAGGCATATAGCCCAAATACCAGCAACAGTGCAGCAATAGAACGATACATGGCAGTTCGGTAAAAGATGCTTTGCATGCTGCACAAGTTACAAAGTAACCTGCATGTAGCTACTTCTTCTTTAGCAGCGCTAAGCTGGCCACCTCGCTCATCTCGCGAACATAATGAAACTTCATCCCTTTGATATAGTCAGGGTTAATGTCGCGAATATCTTTTTCATTTTGCCAGCATAGGATCACTTCTTTAATGCCGGCCCTTTTGGCAGCCAGTATTTTTTCCTTGATGCCCCCTACCGGCAGCACCTGCCCGCGCAGGGTAATCTCCCCGGTCATGGCCAGGTAAGGCTTCACCCGCTTGCCGGTAAAGGCGCTAGCAATGGCGGTGAACATGGTGATACCTGCACTGGGACCGTCTTTCGGCACAGCACCTTCCGGCACGTGTACATGTACGGCTTTATGCATAAACAACTTGGGATCTATGTTATACTCCTCGGCATGGGCCTGTAAATAACTCAGGGCCGTAGCGGCAGATTCCTTCATCACATTCCCCAGGTTGCCGGTGAGTTTTAGCTCGCCTTTCCCTTCACTCAAACTGGTTTCTATAAACAGAATATCGCCCCCCACATAGGTCCAGGCCAGGCCCACGGCTACGCCGGCAGGATTGCCCAGGGTATATATTTCGTTGGAATAACGGGGCTTGCCCAGAATGCGTTCTATGTGCGCTTCCGTCATCACCTCCGGCACTTCTTCTTCCAGTGCCACATCTTTGGCCAGGCTGCGCATCAGTGAGGCAAATACGCGATCCAGTTCCCGCACGCCACTTTCGCGGGTATAGTACTGAATGGTTTTATCCAGCAAGGCATTGCTGAATTTCAGTTTTAAATCTTTAAGGCCATGGGCTTCCTTCTGCTTGGGCAGCAGGTGGCGTTTGGCTATTTCCACTTTCTCCTCTATGCTGTAGCCACTCAGGTCTATAATCTCCAGACGGTCGCGCAGGGCGGGGTGAATGGCATTGATATTATTGGCCGTAGCGATGAAAAGTACTTTACTCAGGTCGTATTCCAGTTCCAGGTAATTATCGTAAAAGCTGCTGTTTTGCTCAGGGTCCAGCACTTCCAGCAGGGCGGAGCTAGGATCGCCACGGCCATCATTGCCTACCTTATCTATCTCGTCCAGAATCATCACCGGGTTAGCACTTTTCACCTTGCGGATGCTTTGCAGCACACGGCCCGGCATGGCGCCGATATAAGTTTTGCGATGCCCTCGTATCTCGCTCTCGTCGTGCAGGCCGCCCAGGCTCAGCCGCACATACTTGCGGCCAATGGCGTTGGCAATAGACCGGCCCAATGAGGTTTTGCCTATACCCGGAGGACCTACGAAACACAGGATAGGCGATTTCATATCGCCCTTTAGTTTCAGCACGGCCAGGTATTCCAGGATGCGCTCCTTGATCTTGTCCATGCCATAGTGATCGTTGTCCAGTATTTTTTTGGCTTTCTTTAAATCGTAACTATCGGCGGTATAATCTTCCCAAGGAAGGTCCAGCATGAGGTCCAGGTGGTTGTACACCACAGAATAATCCGGCGTACTGGGATGCATGCGCTCCAGTTTCTCCGCCCCTTTCTTAAACAGTTCCATCGCGGCAGCCGGCCACTTTTTTAACTCTGCCTTGCGTTGCAACTCCTTTACCTCGCGGTCGTTGCTATCTCCTCCCAGTTCTTCCCGGATGCTTTTAAGCTGCTGCTGCAAGAAGTACTCCCGCTGCTGCTTGTCCAGGTCTGCCTTGGTTTTGTTGGTGATCTTATTTTTCAGCTCTGCCAGTTGCAATTCTGTTTGCAATAATTTCAAGAGCAGTTCGGCACGGGTGTGCAGGTTGTTGATCTCCAGCAATTGCTGCTTGTCGCGCAATTCGGAATTTAAATTGCTCGACACAAAATGCACGAGAAAGGCGGGGTTCTCAATATTCTTGAGAATGATGCTGGCTTCGGAAGGCAGGTTGGGAGAAAGCTGTATGATCTCACCAGCCAGCTCCTTGATCGAAGCAATGTATAAGTCAAATTCAGTGTCCGTATCTTCCGGAAGTTCGTCATGCAGGAGGTTCAACTTCGCCTTAAAATAAGGATCATCACCTGTAATGGAGGAAATGCGGAAACGCTTGCGTCCTTGTATGATGATGGTAGTACCACCATCTGGCATTTTAATGAGCTTCACTATACGGGCCACCGTACCCACATCGCTGAGGTCATTAATAGTAGGATCTTCTACCGTACTATCTTTCTGGGCAATTACCCCGATCAGTTTATCACTTTTATATGCATCGTTTACGGCCTTGATCGATTTATCACGTCCTACCGTGATGGGCAATACTACCCCTGGAAATAATACCGTATTGCGCAAGGGAAGCAGCGCCAGCTCATTGGGTATCTTATCATCTTCTATACCGTCTGCCTCCTCGTTCAATGGGATGATCGGCATAAATTCCATCTCCTCCTCCGAATTACCTAAAAAAATTTTATTCATCGCTAGTATTTAAAGAGCAGGCTACGACAAATTGTCACCATGAAGGCCCGGTAGCCCATCTACCTATGTTTCCTGCTAGTGGTTCAAGTATAATGCCAGAGGCAACTTGTCAGCCTGCCCATGCTACGTGGTTTTAATACAGGTGGGTTACCGGTGCTACAAGGTAGTGGCTGCATGCCATTCATCATAATATGTGCATAAAAAAAGCGCAGTCCTGCGCTTTTTTTAAAGACCCGTAAAAGTTAGCTATTTAGAGCGTAATACCCACGCCTAACTGGATAGCCTGGTTGCGCCATTTAGACTGGTCTGCGGCTTCACTAAAATTATTCATATCCGACAGGCCTACTACATACCGGGCGCTGATATTAATAATGGGTAATTGAAACCAAAGGCCGCCCACTACGCCGAAATCGCCAGTCTTGAATGCATCGCCAGAGGCTTTGATGACGTTTCTGCCACTCACCAGTATGCTGTATTGTGGACCCACTTGCAGCTTTATCCGCGGCGTTCCCAGGGGTATGTTTACCATAATGGGAATGCTCAGGTAATTGAGATTTATTTTTTTTCCATCTGCATCGCTCTGCAGGTTTTCGCCGTTATAAACTTCCCTGAAATTATCTACTGTGCGGGTGGTGCTTTGGGAAAAAATAAGTTCCCCCTGCACACCAAATCCTTTTATAAAATTCACCTGTGCAAAACCACCCAGGTGATAACCCAACTTAAATGCATTGTTATAACCAGTGCCATCCAGCTTACCAAGGTTAGCACCCACTTTAAAGCCCCACTTGAAAAATCCCGTCTGCCCCTTTACTATAGACACAGAACTAAACACCAGTAAAACGATGGCGAAAACGAGTTTTTTCATATTGGATTGTTTTTATGGTTTGTACAAGGGAAACAAATTATGTGCTAAAAAAAAGCGGCCTACAAGGATATCGACATATGTGCAGTAAAGTAGCCGGAAATGCCGCTGCCCGATGAAGCAGTGAGCAACTTAAATACCGTGTATGAAGGCGCCAGGGTAACCCGCCCCACCAGGTAAGATAAATGAAAGCTTACGTCCAGCGCTCGGGCCTCAAAACCCGTGTTAATATCAGCCTGTTTCTGCGGGGTATACGGCCCCGGTGGCGGGGGCAGGGCCATACGGCCTTTGTTGCTCTGCATCATGTATTGGAAGCTTTCCAGCTCACTGTAATAATTGGCCGTACCCGCCGTAAAATTAACCGAAGGGGTTAGTAAAAGAGCATCGTTATGCCGCAATACATCGATGAACATAAAGTCGTGCCGTAAGGATGCAATGAAATTAATATCCTGTCCATGCGTTACGCTGTACAACTTGCGAAATACGGGGTCTTTCTCCTTGCCCCAGCCGAAATCCGCGCTGAGTACCGGTTGCAGCCACCAGCCACGGTAGGCGTAGTAGGCAAACAATTCGTTGGTGATGGGGGTGGCCATAATATCCTCCCGCGAACGCGTGAAGAGGTATTTGGTATAAGTGATGCCTGCCAGGAAGCGGCGGCTTTTCGTATAGTCGTAACCGGCACTCAGGTCCCACTCAAACCAGGGCTGATCGTTGGCTTTAAAAAGGTAATACGTACTTACACCTGCATTCAAGCCGCTTTTGTGATAGTAAGTAAGTGAAGGGGAAAGGTAGGGCTTCAATATCAGATCCTGGGCGGTGTAGGTGTTAATTTTTTTATCGTAGGCCAGGTTGTTGCCATATCCCAGACCGATCACCACATCACTTTTTTCGGAGCGACGGATCATAGAATCCACCTCCCTTTCCAGCTCGGCCAGCGTTTGACCCCAGGCATGGAAACTACTGAATATAAATAGTACAAGGAAACCGCTATACCGCATAGTAATAGGCAAAATCTTAACGCAAGATAAGTATTCCAGCGGGCAGTTGCGCCGGCTACCAACCACTTAGGCCGTAAATAATCAAATTTTAATGCGCGCCTTCAATAACACATTGATTTTAATAGCTGCCATGGCGGCGGGTAGCAGGTTACACCAGCTCTATCAGTGTAATTTCCGGCAAGATACCCACCCTGCCAGGATAGCCCAGGAAGCCGAAGCCCCGGTTCACATAGATCTTTTGCCGGCCTTCTTCATACAGGCCCGCCCACTCTTTGTATACATATTGGGCAGGACTCCAGCGCAGGCCCGGTATTTCTACCCCAAACTGGAAGCCATGGGTATGGCCAGCCAGGGTAAGGTCTATATCGCCATACTGGGGGCGCACTTCCGCATCCCAGTGGGTAGGGTCGTGCGACATCAGGATTTTAAAGGGCAGGTGTTCGGTACCGGCGTATGCCTCTTTCATTTTGCCATATTTCGGAAAATTGCCCAGGGCACTCCAGTTCTCAATACCCAACAGGCCTATTTGCTGGCCCTGCCTTTCCAGCACTACATGCTCGTTCATAAGCAGGCGCCAGCCCAATTTACCATGCAACGCCTTTACGTCCGCCAGGTTTTGCTCCCGGAGCGGGCTGTAGCCGCTGGCATCTCGGTCTGGCCACTCGTAGTAGTCGCCATAGTCATGGTTGCCCAGGGTAGAATATACGCCCATCGGGGCTTTCAGTTGGTTAAACACGTCCATATAATCATCCATCTCCAATGCCCGGTCGTTTACAATGTCGCCGGTAAACAGGATAAGATCTGCATGCAGGTCTTTCACCATATCTACCCCACGCTGCACCGCCTTTTTATTGGTAAAGCTGCCGGAATGAATGTCGGATAGCTGCAAGATGCGCAAGCCTTTGAACGCCGGTGGCAGGTTGGGGAAAGACAATTTCAGCGTCCGGATACGGTAGTCGTAACGGTTAGACATGCCATACACCAGCGTGCCAAATAAACCGCCTCCCAGCAGCACCCCCACGCTGGCGAGAAACTTGCTGCGGGAAATACCCTGACCTGTAACAGGGGCCTGCCGGCCACTGTTGCGGATACGCCGTACTATCCAGGTAATGCCCCGGCGCAGATCGTCTACCAGTAAAAAGATGGCAGCGATTAATTGCGCAATTACCCAGCCCAAAATGAGAAAGGTAACCACCATGCGTATAGCCGTGGGCCACTCCTGCAGGTGCAAGAAATTGCGCAGGCCCCAGGTGAGCAGACCGGCCAGGGAAAAAAACCAGTACATAGTATTGACCACCCGGCGTAAGCCCGGGGAAGCATTCCGCAACAAAGTTTTGATAGCCTGAAACACATATACATCCAACAACAGCATTATGATCAGGATCCAGGGAGACATTCCACGCATAACTATCTTGTAATTTTCTATTAGCGAAAGTAATACTTTGACGCTATGCCAAGCCGTAAACGGGTCCAACCTCTAATTGAATATTTTTACCGTTAAGCCTGGCAGCCGCCCACTTTGCGTCATATACCAGGTTGCGCCGGCGTGATCGCGGAAGGCACCGGTATAGGACCGCTGGCCGGGTGAAAGCCTACCCAATGCCTATGTTGCGCCTAAATTGCCCTACCCAATGCCTGGTATAAAATGTACCAGCGCCTACGTAGTGCCTACTCCAAGCCTGGGTAAAAGTTTCCAGCGTATAAAATAAAGCGTGGCAAAACCACCGCCCGGGTCTGCTAGCTGCGCCCTCATTTCCCTCCAAATGGCCCGCTTATATGACAATTAATGCGAAAATGCAAGACAATGTGCACATCCACACCCGCGTTGTGTATAAATAATAATACCACTCAAGCAAACATTTATTGATTCTCTGTATTTTTGTCCGACCGTGGATGTTATATAAATTATTTTCAATATGAAATTTACCTATTACGGTCATTCTTCCTTTGCGGTAGAGATTAAAGGAAAGAAAATTGTTTTTGACCCATTTATATCGCATAATGAATTGGCCAAACAGGTGGATATAAACACTATCGAGGCAGATTACATTTTTGTAAGCCATGGGCATGACGACCATGTGGCAGACCTCATCACCCTGGCTAAGCGCACCGGCGCTACCGTGGTAGGGTCTTTTGAAGTGGTGGTGTGGGCGTCTAAGCAGGGGGTGGAAAAAATCCATCCCATGAATACCGGTGGTAAGTGGAACTTTGATTTTGGCGCGGTGAAATGCGTGGTAGCCCACCATTCCAGCAGCCTGCCAGACGGCAGTTATGGTGGCAATCCCCTGGGCTTTGTATTTATAACCGAAGAAGGTAATTTTTATTATGCCGGCGATACCGCCCTCACCTTCGATATGGAACTGATACCCCGCTATGCTAGCTTAAACTTTGCTATCTTGCCCATTGGCGACAACTTTACCATGGGTATTGAAGATGCCACCATAGCAGCCGAATTTATCCAATGTCAACAGATAATCGGCGTACATTACGATACTTTCGGTTTCATAAAGATCGACCAGGAAGCGGCCAAAACCGCTTTCTCCAAAGCCGGTCTGAACTTGCTGCTACCCGCCATCGGCAGCAGTATTGAGGTGTAAGCGACTATTATTCCTATATAACCTAGAAACACACATCAATTTTACAATGGCAAGAATTATTGCAATCGCTAACCAGAAGGGAGGCGTAGGAAAAACAACCAGTGCGATTAACCTGGCCAGCAGCCTGGCCGTACTGGAATATAAAACGTTGCTGGTAGATGCAGACCCACAGGCCAATAGTACCACAGGCCTGGGCTTTGACCTGCGCAATATTCAGCAAAGCCTGTACGACTGTATGGTAAACGACGGGCAGGCCCGGGATGTAATCCTGGAGTCTGATACGCCCTACCTGAAAGTACTGCCCGCACATATAGACCTGGTAGGCGCCGAGCTGGAACTGATTAACCATCCTTCCCGCGAGCGGGTCATGAAACAGGTGATCGACAGCGTACAGGCCGACTACGATTTTATAATTGTAGACTGCTCCCCTTCCCTGGGCCTGATTACCGTGAATGCCCTGGTGGCCGCTCACTCCGTGATCATCCCCGTACAGTGCGAATTCTTCGCCCTGGAAGGCCTGGGCAAATTGCTCAATACCATTAAGATCGTACAGAGCCGCCTGAACACGGAACTGGAGATAGAAGGCATTCTCATGACCATGTACGATGGCCGCCTGCGCCTGAGTAACCAGGTGGTAGACGAGGTAAAACAACACTTTGAAGAAAGTGTGTTTAATACCATCATTCACCGCAATACCAAACTGGGCGAAGCACCCAGCTTCGGTAAGTCGGTGATCATGTACGATGCCTCCAGTACAGGTGCCATCAACTACCTGAACCTGGCCAAAGAAATCTTGCAAAAGAATAACATGACCACCATTCATTCCGATTCAAAAATACTTGCAACAAACGATGAGCAATCCGAGTAAGAAAGAGGCGTTGGGAAAAGGTATCCGTTCGCTGCTGCAAAATATTGACACCGATCTGAAACAAACCGCCGGCGCCCTGAGCGATCAGGCCCTGCAAGCCGCTACCGGTATAGAACGGATAGCGATAGACCGGATCGAAGTAAATCCTAAACAGCCACGCCGCGACTTCGATGAACAGGCCCTCCAGGAACTGGCAGCCTCCATCCGCCTGCACGACGTGATACAGCCCGTCACCATTGCCCGCATAGACGGAAAACGTTTTCAACTGATTGCCGGCGAAAGACGCTGGAGAGCCAGCAAAATCGCAGGCCTGAAAGATATACCAGCCTACATACGCCAGGTAAACGATCAGGAACTGTTGGAACTGGCCCTGCTGGAAAACCTGCAGCGAGAAAACCTCAATGCCATCGAAATAGGGCTGAGTTACAAACGCCTCATGGAAGAATGCGTACTGACCCAGGAAGAAGTGGCCGACCGCATGGGCAAGGAAAGAAGCACCGTAACCAACTACATCCGCTTGCTGAAACTACCGCCAGATATCCAGGTAGCTGTGCGCAACGGGAGTATTAGCATGGGTCACGCCCGCGCCCTCAGTGGGGTGGAGAACGTGGAAAAACAACTGTTCATTTTTAACGAAATTGTAAAACACGAACTCTCTGTGCGCGCCACCGAAGAACTGGTGCGTAAGGTAAACCATATCGACAAAGGTCATGTGAAAAAACCACTTAAAAGCAACCTGGCCCCCGCCTACCAGAAAATAGAAGATCACCTGGCCTCCTATTTCGCCACCAAAGTGAAACTGGATCGTGGCAAGAACGGCAAAGGCAGCATCCAGATCGAATTCTATACCGATGAAGAACTGGATAGTATTTTGGAGAAAATAGACTTATACAGTGGGAAATAACCGGAGCCTCGCTGCCTTGTGGCGTTGCATTTTTGTGCTGGTACTCTTGGCGGCCACTTGCCCCTTGGCCCAGGCCCAGGATACAGTGACCAATGCCACTAAAGTGCGCATTGGTGCCCAGATAGCGCAGCGCGACAGCGCCGCCCGCCACCCGCAAATGATATTGTCCGACAGCGCCAAAGCCGCCCATAAAGATTCTATTAAGCTGGAGAAAAAACGCCTGCACGATCCGCGTAAAGCCGCTTTTTACAGCGTGGTGCTACCTGGCTTGGGACAGGCCTATAACCACGAATACTGGAAACTGCCCATCGTATATGCCGCCCTGGGTACTGCCGTGGGCGTTTTTGTATTTAACTACAAAGAGTTTGTGGACTTTCGCAATGCATACCGCCTGCGACTTTCCGGCAATCCCGATGTAAAAGACAAGTATTACGATATTTACCCGGATGCCTCCCAGCTTAAATATATCCGCGATTACTACCGGCAATATGTAGACTACTCGGTGCTGGGCTTTATCGTGGTATATGGGCTGAACATCGTAGACGCTACGGTATTCGCCCACCTCAAGCAATTCGACATATCGCCCGACCTGAGCATGAAAGTAATGCCTACGCTGATCAATAACCGGACGCCCGGCATCAGCGTACGCATAGCCTTGGGCGGTAGCAAACCTATTCCTAGCTACGCATCTTATCAACAATACTGATATCAACACCGCATCTACTCACCTGCGAAATTGAAAACTTAATATGAAGATAGCATTGATCGGGTATGGTAAAATGGGCAAAGCCATTGAAACCATCGCCCTGGCCAAAGGACATTCCATTAGCCACCGCATTGGCAGCCAAAACCCTGAACTACTGGAAAAAGCATCCTTGAGCACCGCAGATGTAGCGATAGAATTCTCCACGCCGGAAACGGCCTTCCCCCATATTCTACAATGCTTTGAGGCCAACGTACCCGTAGTATGTGGCAGCACCGGCTGGCTGGATCACCTGCCGCAAGTGAAAGCCCTTTGCCTCGAAAAACACCAGGCCTTCCTATACGCCAGCAATTTTAGCATCGGGGTAAACATCTTCTTTGAACTGAACCAGCGCCTGGCCGAACTAATGGCCCACCAACACCAGTACGACGTACACCTGGAAGAAATTCACCACACCCAGAAAAAAGACGCACCCAGCGGCACCGCCATTTCCCTGGCAGACCAGATCCTGGCCAAGCTGGCGCGGAAAAAAACCTGGATCAACGAAGCACGGGCCGGGGCAGACCTGCTGCAAATTGTGAGCAAACGCGAAGATCCTACGCCCGGTACCCACACCGTTACCTACACCTCCGACATAGATGATATCACCATCACCCACACCGCTCACTCCCGCCAGGGCTTTGCCGCAGGCGCCGTAGTAGCAGCAGAATGGCTACAAGGGAAAAAAGGCATCTTCACGATGAAAGATGTACTCGACCTTTAATTGTATCTTTGTGTTTTCGTTCATCTGCTTTTTGAAGGCTTGCATTGATTGTCAATAGTTTACTTGTTTATATGCCCTGTAGGCTTACTGTATCATCAACGGTAGTCCTTCATCATTACAACAAAAAGTAGATACAGCATAAAATACCATCACCGTATGTTATCTAAGAAAACGCAATACGCTTTTCATGCCCTTATTCACCTGGCCGAACGTGCAGACCAAGGCCCGGTGCTGATCTCGGAAATTGCACAGGAGAAAAATATCTCCATCAAATTCCTGGAAAACATCCTGCTGGAGTTGAAAAACGCAGGCATGCTGGGTAGTAAAAAAGGAAAAGGCGGCGGGTACTACCTGCTGAAGCCTCCCAAAGAAATCGCACTGGCCAAGATCATCCGCCTGCTGGATGGCCCCATTGCGTTGCTGCCCTGCGTGAGCCTGAACTATTATGAACGCTGTGAAAACTGCCGGGACGAAGCCGTATGCGGCCTGCACGAAGTAATGAGCAAAGTAAGGGATGCCAGTTTGAAACTGCTGGAAAATAAATCGCTTAAAGATATATTGACCAAAAACGTACCCATACCCAAGCTGGGTTGAGGTAAACGCATAGATAAAAAAGAGGCTGTATCATACACCATGATCAGCCTCTTTTTTGTGTCGCTACCTTATTTTAATCCCACTTTCCTGCCCCGCCTTATATTTAGTCTATAGTTTATATAGGTTTTATGTATTTTTGCACCATTGATCAATGCCACTGCCAGCTCATGGGCCGGTAATGGCGGCTGAAAAGGAAGTTATATGACTGCAATTACCACCACCACACTTGCAAACAAGGACATTCCGGCAGCGATCACCTGGCTCACCACCCAATTTCCGGGCGCGGTGGCTTTTTCTACCTCCTTTGGGCAGGAAGACCAGGTGATTGCCGATATTATTTGGAAACATCAACTGCCCGTGCGCGTATTCACCCTCGATACCGGCCGGCTGTTCCAGGAAACGTACGACCTTATAGACCTTACCCGCGCCCGCTACCAGCAGCCCATAGAAATATACTTTCCGGAAACGGCCGCAGTAGAAACCCTGCTGCGGGAAAAAGGGGTGAACAGCTTCTACGACTCCGTAGAAAACCGCAAGGAATGCTGTAACATCCGCAAAGTGGTACCCTTGAACCGCGCCCTGCAAGGGGTAAAGGTATGGATTACCGGGCTAAGGGCAGAACAATCGGAGAATCGCCACGACATGCCCCTCATTGAGTGGGACGAACATCGCCAGCTTTATAAATACAATCCATTGATCAACTGGACGTTTGACCAGATGACCGACTACCTGGCCCAGTACCGCGTACCTTACAATAAGCTGCACGACAAGGGCTTTATCAGCATAGGCTGCGCGCCCTGTACCCGCGCCATTGAGCCGGGCGAACATCCCCGCGCAGGTCGCTGGTGGTGGGAGCTTTCCCAAAAAGAATGTGGCCTGCACGCCTAAGCGAAATATCTTCGCAAGGGCCAGGCGCAGCACCAGCCCCTTTGTTTTTAATGATCTTTTCCATGCATAACCCCGCTTCCTCAGCGGCGGCGGTGATAAATAATAATCAATGAGTAATAAAATTCAATGGCAATTCCCCCAGGCGCTGGAAGATGAAGCGATATACATCCTGCGGGAAACGGCAGCGCAATTTGAGCGCCCGGCCATCCTGTTTTCCGGTGGTAAAGATTCCATCACCTTAGTACGCCTGGCTCAAAAGGCTTTTTACCCGGGCAAAATACCCTTTCCCCTACTGCATGTAGACACCGGGCATAACTTCCCAGAAACCATCGCCTTCCGCGACGAATTGGTAAGCTCGCTAAACCTGGACCTGGAAGTGCGCTATGTGCAGGATAGCATAGATCAGGGCAAAGTGCAGGAAGAAACCGGCAAATACGCCAGCCGCAACGCCCTGCAAACCGTGACCCTGCTGGATGCAATTGAATCGCTGAAATACGATGCCTGCATAGGCGGTGCCCGCCGAGATGAAGAAAAGGCCCGTGCCAAAGAACGCATCTTTTCCGTGCGCGATGAGTTTGGACAATGGAACGCCAAGATGCAACGCCCCGAACTGTTTGATATGCTGAACGGTAAGATCAATCTGGGTGAAAACGTACGCGTGTTCCCCATCTCTAACTGGACGGAGCTGGATGTATGGAACTATATCCGCCGGGAAAACCTGGCCATTCCTTCCATCTACTTCTCCCACGAACGCCCTATCATAGAGCGAGACGGCATGTACTGGCCTTACTCAGCATTCCTGAACACCACGGCATCAGAAAAACCTTTCCTGGGCCGCGTGCGCTTCCGCACCGTGGGCGACATGACCTGCACCGCCGCCGTAGTCTCCGATGCCGATAAACTGGAAGACATTATCTCCGAAATACTGGAAGCCAAGATATCCGAAAGAGGTGCCCGCATTGATGATAAACGTTCCGAAGCCGCCATGGAAAAACGCAAACAGGCCGGTTATTTTTAATCTTTAATTCGCAAACAATGGAAGTACTTCATATAGCCACCTCCGGCAGTGTAGACGACGGCAAAAGTACCCTGATAGGTCGCCTGCTGTACGATACAAAATCTATCACCCAGGATAAGCTGGAAGCCATACACGCCGCCAGCAAACGCAAAGGACTGGACTTTACTGATCTTTCCTTGCTTACAGATGGGCTGGTGGCCGAGCGCGAGCAAGGCATTACCATCGATGTGGCACATATTTATTTTTCAACTCCCACCCGCAAGTACATCATTGCCGACACACCCGGCCATATAGAGTACACCCGCAACATGGTAACCGGTGCCTCTACCGCGCAGGCCTCCCTCATTCTAGTAGATGCCCGCAGAGGCATTGTGGAACAAACTTTTCGGCATTTCTTTATTGCCAATATGCTACGCATCCCCTACCTGGTGGTGTGCGTGAATAAGATGGACCTTGTGGATTATAGCGAACAGCGTTTTAACGAGATCGTTGCCGAGTTTAAACAACTGATTACCGGCGCGGCCTTTAAAGAGCAGCACATCGTTTTTATTCCTATCTCCTCTTTGTATGGAGAAAACTTGGTAACCCGCACCGAAAAATTTAGCTGGTACCAGGGCGATACTTTACTGGAGCATTTAGAAAAAATAGATATAGACCCGGCAGATGCCCGCCACCCCGCTCGCTTTCCGGTGCAGTACGTGATCCGGCCGCGCACCACGGCCTACCACGATTTCCGGGGCTTTGCAGGCCGGGTGGCCAGTGGACATATACAAGTGGGCGACGAACTGGTAGCCCTCCCTTCAGGCAAGACCAGCAAGGTAAAGACAATCGAAAAATTTGAACAACAACTGCCAGCCGCCCATGCCGGCGACAGTGTAATAATAACACTGGAAGATGAAATAGATGTAAGTCGCGGCAACCTCCTGGCCATTGCCAGCCAGCCTCCCTCATCCCGGAAGGAGATTACAGCGGGCATTTGCTGGATGGACCAACAAAAACTGGTACCTGGCAAGACCTATCTTTTGCAGCACGGTGTAAACCGCATCAAAGCAAAGGTACAGGGCATTATACACGTAATAGACGTTACTAACAACCAGGTGATCCCAGATAAAAAAGAACTGGGGCTTAACGACATCGGCACAATTACCCTCAAAACCGCCCAGCCCATTTTTGCGGACACCTTCACGGAAAATCCAGGTAATGGCGCCTTCATCCTCATCGATGAATTCAGCAATGCCACGGTAGCCGTAGGGTTTGTGGAATAAATGGAAACCTCCACCTGCTAAGGGAATTACATAGATTGATACTGTCATAAAAACAAAAACGCTTCGAAATAACATCGAAGCGTTTTGCATGTAAATGGTTGGCTCTTATAATTAACTTTTACGCGACACGATTCTATAATCCGTGCACGCATCGCACTTTATTATTGCTTCAAATTCTTAATCATATCTACCGTCATCTTTTCCAGGTCGTATTCATGCTTCCAGCCCCAGTCGTTGCGGGCCAGTTCATCGTCTATACTACCCGGCCAGCTATCGGCTATTTGCTGACGGTAATCGGGTTCGTAACGCATGGTAAAGCCGGGAACATGTTTGCCTATTTCAGCACCGATTTCTTTCGGGGAGAAGCTCATAGCACCCAGGTTGTAAGAAGAGCGCACCTTGATATGATCTTTGGGCGCTTCCATGAGTTCTATGGTAGCGCGGATGGCGTCTGGCATATACATCATGGGTAGGTAGGTATCTTCTTTGAGGAAGCAGTTATAGGCCTTGCTTTCCAGTGCATCATGAAAAATTTCGATGGCGTAATCTGTAGTGCCGCCGCCGGGGGCGGACTTATAACTGATAAGGCCGGGATAGCGCAGGCTGCGTACATCTATGCCATAGCGATGGTTATAATATTCGCACCAGCGCTCTCCGGCAAATTTGCTGATGCCATAAATTGTAGTAGGCTCAATCACCGTATGCTGCGGCGTATCCACCTTCGGCGAAGTTTGGCCAAATACGGCGATGGAACTGGGCCAGTATATTTTATCGAGCCCTTCTTCCTTGGCAATGTCCAGTACATTCAGCAGGCTTTGCATATTGATATGCCAGGCCAGCAGGGGATTTTTTTCGCCGGTGGCGGAGAGAATGGCGGCCAGCAGGTATATCTGGGTAATGTTGTGACGGATTACCAGCACATGCAGCATTTCCTTGTTCATCACATCCAGCGACACATAGGGGCCGGAGCCTTTCAGCAGTTCATGTTCCTCCCGCAGATCGGAGGCTACCACGTTGGTATCGCCATACATCTTACGCAAGGCCAGGGTAAGCTCCACGCCAATCTGTCCGCAGGCACCGATCACCAATATCTTATCTTTCTTCATAGTTGCTTGTTGTGGGCCAAAATTACTTGGTTGTGTAATATTAACTGCTTGCCGGTGGATTTTATAACCCGCCAACAGGTGTTTACAGTGCGGTAACAATACCGGTGGTTAGCACCGGCAGGCGTTATATCGGAAAGTGCCATTGCCAGGGCATTTGCCGGTATTTGGTATAAAAAAGAACCTACTCACATTACAGTTTCATGACAATCTCATAAGGAGCGTTTCCTGGCGGAAAGCCTGCATCTTAGGCAATGCCCTTGAAAACAACTAATTTTGCAAAAATTAAAGCAGCTCATTGTAATGGAACAACTTCAGCAAATTTTTAAAGACCAGCCTTATCATACAGACAACTTTTTCCTGATTGCCGGTCCTTGTGTGATCGAAGACGAAGCCCTGCTGATGCAGGTGGCAGAGCGCGTATCCGCCATTTGCAAACGCCTGGAAATTCCCTATGTTTTTAAAGCCTCTTACCGTAAGGCCAACCGTACCAGCGTACATTCCTTCACTGGCATTGGCGATGTTGAGGGCTTAGAACTGCTGCAAAAAATTGGCAAAACCTTTAACCTCCCCGTAACCACCGATATTCACTCTGCTGCGGAAGCCGCCATGGCAGCCGCTTACGTAGATGTACTCCAGATCCCGGCTTTCCTGTGCCGCCAGACCGATATCCTGATGGCCGCCGCCGAAACAGGGAAACTGGTGAATGTGAAGAAGGGACAATTTCTGAGTGGTGAAGGCATGAAGTTTGCCGTAGAAAAAATCAGACAAGCAGGTAATAACAATATATGGCTCACAGAACGGGGCACCACCTTTGGTTACCAGGATCTGGTGGTAGACTATCGCAACATTCCGATTATGAAGGCCCATGGCGTTCCCGTGGTAATGGACTGTACTCATTCGTTGCAACAGCCCAATCAAAGCAGCGGTGTAACTGGAGGTAATCCACAGATGATAGGCACTATAGCCAAAGCCGCCATTGCAACGGGTGCAGACGGTTTGTTTATAGAAACCCATCCCATTCCCAGCCAGGCCAAATCCGATGGTGCCAATGTGTTGCAGCTGGACCTGCTGGAGCCCTTGCTGGAAGAACTGGTGGCATTGCGCCGGGCTGTGAAGCGATAAGCGGGTAGATAACCTTCCTGCCCCTCACCGCTCCCAACCGTCGCGGCACAAACTTTGCTAACTTTTCATCAAATCTTCCCCCATGATCAAAATACATGACCTCCGCGTAGGCGACACCGTAGTAGCTCAATACGAAGGCGTCCTCAAACAAGGCGTAGTGACCGGTCTTAACCACGATGAAAAGCAAATTAGTGTGGTAACCGACGAACAGGAATTCTGGTACAACCAGGAAGACCTCTTCCCTATTGCTCTTGGCGAAGAGCAATTGGCTGCGCTAAAATTTACCCGCAATAATAATATTACCCAAGGTGCGCAATACGAACGCGGACCGTTTATCATCCGCTTCTACGTGAGCGATGGTGAAAAGCATACCGCCCTCCAGTACCGCGATGAGATCCGTGAGCTGAAAGGCGATCTCACGGTGAATACCTTGCAGAATCATTATACCGCCATGACCAATTTTCACCTGGACTGATCCAGGGACACAAAACGACTTATGTACAAAAAAAAGCGAATCGTACAGTACAACAGGTACTGTACGATTCGCTTTTTTCATTTTGATGTAAAAAGGCGAAAGGGGAAGAAGCTTTTACAGGGAACGTAATGGATTACGGCGGTCACGAAGGATATAATCCTTCATGTTTACCCAAAAGGCCAGTATCATATACACGATAACCGGCGAACCCATAGCCAGAAAAGTAATGTAAATAAAAAACAGCCGGATGCGGGAAGTGGCAATACCCAAGCGCTCTCCGATAGCAGTGCAGACCCCGAAAGCCTGCCATTCTACAAATTCTTTTAAGCGGTTCATATATCAAATTTATCAAATTCCCTTCATAAAATGAAGTAAGTGCCTTACAGAAATTGTGCCTGGACGGGGAAGGAAATATATTATTTATATATTAAAAATAATATTACTATGAATTTATTTTATAACCATCTCACCCTGAGGCAGGTACAAGGGCTGGCGTGGCCGGCGGCCCCCATCAATTGCAGCTTTTAACCTTGCAACAACGAAATTTTAGTTAATTTCGCGGTGCAATTTATTCATCGTTAATATATTTTTTATCATGGTGTTTGACATAGACGTAATTAAGAAAGTGTATGCGGCCTTACCGGGTAAAGTGGAAGCTACCCGCAAGATGCTAGGTCGCCCGCTTACATTGGCCGAAAAGATTTTATATGCTCACCTGTACGCTCCGACTACCGCTGCTTATGAGAGAGGTAAGTCCTATGTAGAATTTGCACCAGACCGCGTAGCCATGCAGGACGCCACTGCCCAGATGGCCCTGCTGCAATTTATGACCTGTGGCCGCGACCAGGTAGCTGTACCCTCTACCGTACACTGTGATCACCTGATCCAGGCCAAAACCGGCGCCGTAGCCGATCTTAACACTGCTCTCGACACCAATAAAGAAGTGTATGATTTCCTTGCTTCTATTTCCAATAAATATGGTATCGGCTTCTGGAAACCCGGCGCCGGCATTATTCACCAGGTAGTACTGGAAAATTATGCCTTTCCCGGTGGAATGATGATTGGTACCGACTCCCACACCCCTAATGCGGGTGGCCTTGGTATGCTGGCCATTGGCGTAGGTGGTGCAGACGCCGTAGACGTTATGGCCGGCCTGCCCTGGGAACTGAAAATGCCTAAACTCATTGGCGTAAAACTAACCGGTAAACTGAGCGGCTGGGTATCTCCCAAAGATGTGATCCTGCGTGTAGCAGGTATCCTCACCGTAAAAGGCGGTACTGGCGCTATTGTGGAATACTTTGGTGAAGGCGCAGACAGCCTGAGCGCCACGGGTAAAGGCACCATCTGCAACATGGGTGCTGAAATTGGTGCTACCTGCTCCGTATTTGCTTATGACGATAAAATGTCTGCCTACCTGCGCTCTACCAGCCGCGAAGAACTGGCTTCCATGGCCGATGCCGTGAAAGAACACCTCCGCCCGGATGAAGCCATTTATAGCGATCCTTCCAAATTTTACGACCAGGTAATCGAAATTAACCTGGACGAATTGGAACCACATGTAAACGGCCCCTTTACGCCAGACCTGGCCTGGCCTATCTCCAAATTTGCACAGGCCGTAAAGGAAAATAACTGGCCGGAGAAACTGGAAGTAGCTCTTATCGGCAGTTGCACTAACTCCTCTTATGAAGACATTAGCCGTTCTGCTTCCTTGGCCAAACAAGCCATTCAGAAGAACCTGGACGTAAAATCTGAATTTACCATTACCCCGGGTTCTGAACTGGTGCGCTTCACCATTGAACGCGATGGCTTGCTCAATACCTTTGACCAGATTGGCGGCGTAGTACTGGCCAATGCCTGCGGTCCCTGCATCGGGCAATGGGCGCGTCATATAGACGATCCCAACCGCAAGAACTCAATCATTACTTCCTTTAACCGCAACTTCGCCAAACGCAACGACGGCCTGGCTTCTACCCATGCCTTTGTAGCTTCTCCGGAGATTGTAACCGCCCTGGCCATTGCCGGCGACCTGACCTTTAACCCCCTCACCGACACCCTGAAAAACAGGGCCGGCGAAAACGTGAAACTGGACGAGCCTACTGGTTATGAACTGCCTCCGCAAGGCTTCTCCGTGGATGATCCGGGTTTCCAGCCGCCTGCTGCCGATGGTAGCGGCGTAGAGGTAATTGTATCGCCTACCTCCGACCGCCTGCAACTGCTGGCCCCCTTTGCCGCCTGGGAAGGTACTGACCTGAAAGGCCTGAAACTGCTCATCAAAGCAAAAGGTAAATGTACCACCGACCACATCTCCATGGCCGGCCCCTGGTTGAAATACCGTGGTCACCTGGACAACATCTCCAACAACATGCTGATTGGCGCGGTGAATGCATTCAATGATAAAACCGACACTGTTAAGAACGAGCTGACGGGGGAATATGGTTCCGTACCCGCCACCGCCCGTGCTTACAAAGCTGCTGGCTTAGGCTCTGTAGTAATAGGCGACGAAAACTATGGGGAAGGCTCCAGCCGCGAACACGCTGCCATGGAACCCCGCCACCTGGGCGTTCGTGCCATTCTGGTGAAATCTTTCGCCCGTATTCACGAAACCAACCTGAAAAAACAAGGAATGCTGGGCCTCACCTTCGCAGATAAGGAAGATTACAACAAGATCCAGGAAGATGATACTATCGACATCCTGGGGCTTACCACCTTTGCGCCAGGCACCCCGCTTACCGTGGTACTGCACCATAAAGATGGCAGCGCAGACAGCATCACCGTAAACCATACTTACAATCAACAACAGATTGAGTGGTTTAAAGCCGGTGGCGCCCTGAACGTAATCCGTGCTGAAGCGGCTAAAAACAAATAACCGTTTTTAACATCACTGCATAAACTGGAAAGGCTGGCCGTTAGGGCCGGCCTTTTTTGCAGGCATTAGGTATAGAAATAACCCGCAATGTTGTATCTTTCTGCAACAAAGAAACCCGGCTTATTACACGTTATGTTATTATGCTCACCCTCAATTATAAGACTACCATGAAAAAATTAACGGTACTTGCCTTACTGGCAGGAGCGCTCACCCTGGCTGCATTTAAAACTGCTAAAGTGAAAAAGATTGTATTCTTTGGCGATTCTATTACCCAGATGGGCGTGCAGCCCGGTGGCTATGTGGATCTCATTAAAAGTAACCTGTTAAAACAAGGCAACAAAAACTACGAGGTAGTAGGTGCTGGAATAGGCGGCAATAAAGTGTACGACCTGTACCTGCGCATGGACGATGATGTGTTGGCCCAGCATCCCGACATTACCGTAATATGGGTAGGGGTAAACGATGTATGGCATAAATCGTCGTTTGGAACCGGCACCGACCCCGACAAATTTGTAAAGTTTTACACCGCTATTATTAAAAAATTACAGGAACACCACAGCAAGGTAATTGTAGTTACCCCGGCCACCATTGGGGAAAAGAAAAACGGCGAAAACAAACAGGACAGCGACCTGGATAAGTATAGCGAAAGCATTCGCCAGCTTGCTGCTGCCCAACAAATACCGGTAGTAGACCTGCGCAAGATCTTCACCGAATACGAAGCCACCCACAATACCAGCGATGTGGAAAAAGGCGTACTAACCGTAGACGGCGTACACCTGAACGCCACCGGCAATCAACTGGTAGCGGAAAAGATGTGGGATGCTATTAAATCTATAGAATAATATGGGGTTACTCTTTGTGAGAACGGCCGTTTAAACGCTTTACGTTGAATCTTCTGGCAAGGCTCACACGAAGATTGCCCGTACCATACCCTTCGTAGGCGTTGGTAGAGGATATACCATTGTGCGTATCAAAATTCTCCCAATGAAGGCCAGCGAAATAACGGGTAGAGTTGTACCCTACGCCTAGTCTTAGCATATTATTCCAGGCAAAGCCATAGCCATGTTCCCGGTTATTGTCTGCCATCATGCGGGTGCTGTTGGTATTAGCACCGGCACCCAGCGTGACTACACCCGTAATAAAGAAATGTTTGGCTATTACCACCGTGTAGCCGTAACCGGCACTCACCGTAAGTTGGAAGGTGTTAGCACGATCATATTGCAATCCGTTCATAAAATCATCCTTCGTATTGGCTGGTACAATAGCACTGTCGCCCCGCATATTCACATACATTCCCGAAGCGCCTACCAGGAAGGATCCCGCACTCTTCTTCTGATAATCTACCTGAATAGTATTGGCCCGGTAAGAAAAACGTTCATCGTTGAAAACGTAGGTTACGTTTAAGCCGCCACTCGTACTTTTCAGGTCAGGACGCCGGGCGTGCAAACCATCCTCCTTATAATTATTCAGGGTACCTTCCGGATCGGTCAGATAATAGCCCCGGTAAAATTGCAAGTAAGCATCCACTAACCACTTGCGTAGATACACGTGGGTTTGAAGGTCTAAATATTTGGGCTTACCATACTTTTCTTTACTGCCATTGTTGATAAAAGGAAAGTTAAAACCCAGGTTTATTCCAATGGAACGGTAGTTTGCGCCAATACCAAAGTTGTAGGGGGTGTGCGATAAATAAGTAAGTCGCTTATGACTGTCTTTGTCAAACACACTGAAATAACCATATTTATGGGATTCAAACAGGCGAACGGTAAGCTGCCGGGAGAGGTCCTCCACATACGCGGTATCATTTACAGTGCTTAACCAGGATGATTTTTCCTGTGCTACAGCCAGGGAACTACAGGCACAAAGCATCCCCATCATACATAAAAGCTTGGTGGTGTACATGCATCTTCTTTACGAATTTTATACAATATGCATTCCAATAGCAGGGTCATGCCCCAGATTGGGGCTACCAGTCTATGTTTTGGGCAATTCAATCACCTCCAGATCTTTAATAATGCCGTTGTCTAATATAAAACATAGTAGTGTTTTCACTTTATGCCATCCTTGCAAGCCACAGGCACCGGGATTTATGTGTAACAACCCCAATTTGGGGTCTGGCATCACCTTCAGAATGTGGGAATGACCACAGATAAATAATTTGGGCGGGTGCTGTTGCAGCACCGGGCGGATAGCCGGTGCATATTTCCCCGGGTACCCTCCGATGTGGGTCATTAATACCTCTACCCCTTCCAGGGTAAAGCGCAGCGTTTCCGGATAGCGGCTACGTAAATCCGCCCCATCTATATTCCCGAACACAGCGCGGAAAGGCTTGCCCATCGCCTCCAGGGCATCGGCGGTAGCCAGGTTGCCCAGATCGCCTGCATGCCAGATTTCGTCTACACCAACAAAATGTTTTTTTACCAGCGGGTGTAAATAGCTGTGCGTATCTGAAAGCAGGCCTATCTTTTTCATGTGTGCAAAGGTAAATGCCCTACAACAATGAATGCTTTTTTATATTTTGTATGCTAAACTATTGGAAGTGCACCCATGAAAACCGCTTATACATTTACCGGTCGCCTGCTGATCTGCTGTGCAGACAGGCCAGGCATTGTAGCCCGTGTATCGCAATTTTTATATGCCCTGGGCGCTAATATTCTCGACGCCAGCCAGCATAGCACCGATCCAAAAGAAGGGCTTTTTTTCATGCGCATGGTGTTTCAACTGGAGCATAGCGACACCAGCAGGGAGGCGTTTGAAGCCTCCTTTAGGGAAACCGTGGCCAACCCGCTGCAAATGGATTGGCACATAGACTATCCCGATCACCGCAAACGCCTGGGTATCTTCGTATCGGCCTACGATCATTGCTTGCAGGAATTATTGTGGCGCTGGCGTAGCGGGGAGCTGGCGGTAGACATTCCATTGGTGATCTCTAATCATGAAAGCCTGCGGGGCATCACGGAGAGTTTTGGAATACCTTTTCATTACTTACCCGTTACCAAAGAAAATAAAACGGCCCAGGAAGCCCAGGCCCTCACGCTGCTTACTGCTGCAGGCATAGACTTCATTGTATTGGCGCGTTATATGCAGATATTATCGCCCCTGATCGTAAGCAGTATGCCAGGCCGCATTATCAATATTCATCACTCTTTCCTGCCTGCCTTTGCCGGTGCAAGGCCTTACCAGCACGCCTATACGCGGGGCGTAAAACTAATTGGCGCCACCGCGCACTACGTGACCAATGAACTGGATGAAGGCCCCATTATAGAGCAGGATGTGGCCCGTGTAAGTCACCGGCATGCTGTAGAAGACCTGGTATTACTGGGTAAAGACATAGAACGGCAGGTGCTTACCCGTGCAGTGAAAGCCCACATAGATGATCGTGTGATTGTACATGGCAACAAGACCATTGTTTTCTAAAACATAAAAAAAGGCTGTTATCCTTTTTGAATAACAGCCTGCTCACGGATAGCCGTATATTTTAATTAATTGCCTTGTCGATTAAACGTCCTATGCCCCGGCCAGTGATGGCATATGCTTCCTGAATACGAACGCCGGTATCGTAATCATTGCCCATGAATGTGCGGCCTGGCGCATTTTGCACGGTAATTCTAACTATTACTTTGGAAGGATTGGCCGTTTCTACGATGGTAGCTTCTCCATCGATCGATGCATTCTTACGCCATACACCAACATTAAAACCTGGTTCCGTAGAGGAGGTGTGAAAGATGAGCGTGTACTTGGCGTCTTTTTGCGTTCCGCTTTGCAGACCGCTGGCTTTAGTGAGCAGCTCATTGAACTGTGGTTCAAAGCGGCCTACGCGATCGCCCACCCAACTTTTGGCCCAGGTGTCTCCACGGCCTGCTTCCTTTTTGTTATAATCGGCTGTTTTAGACTGTACGTAATCTTCTTCTTTGGGGAATTTACCTACGCTCATATTATCGTAGGTGAACTGTGTGTTAATGGCTTTTTGCCCTTTCAGAATAGATAGGTCGCCTTCGGTTACTTTCAGCTTTTGCCCAAAGACCGTGCTGGCACAGGTAATGCAGGCAAGCATTACAAACGCTGTGAGTGTAGTGAATCTGTTCATGTTTATGGGGATTTTAGAGCCAGCAAATTAGCAAATTCTAGTTAGTATTCCACACTTAATAACGCAGCCACTATTTCAAAGACCAGGGCTGCAGCCAGGCGGGCCGTGCGTGCATCACTATCGTACACGGGGTTTAGCTCTGCGATATCGGTACTGATTACTTTTCCGCTATGTAATATTTCACGGTAACATTGCAGGGCCAGGCCGGTGGGCAGTATGCCGTTATAAGCCGGAGCGCTCACCCCCGGAGCGTGGGCGGCACAGAACACATCCAGGCAGGTGGTGAAATAAATGCGGTCGGTAAGCTGTATAAAATTACGTAGGGTGCTAAGCGTTAGTTCGGTATCTGAAAAATGAAAGGCATCAGCCGGTACATATTGTACCCCGTATTCGGCGGCGGTATGAAACAGGGCCTTTGTATTGCCCATGGGTTGTATGCCCAGTGCCAGGTAATGAAAGGGGCGTTGTAGCACGTAGCTTTCCGTGGCCAGCTGCCAGAAGCCGGTACCAGAGCTGGGGCCTGCGTCATCGGGCTTTCGGATATCGAAGTGGGCGTCAAAATTAATAATGCCCAGCGTTTGGCGGTTGGCCAAATACTGGTGAATACCGGCAGCGTGGCCGTAGGTAATTTCATGACCACCGCCCAGCAGGAGGGGCTGAAAGCCGGCATGCAGCAACGCTGCCACGGTGAGGGCCAGGGCAGCCTGTGCGCCTTCCAGATCATTGTCTTCGCAGGTAATGTTGCCTACATCGAGCAGGCAATGCGCGTTGGAAAAATGTACGGGAAAATTAGCGCAGGCCGTGCGGATGGCCTGTGGCCCCTGGGCCGCCCCTACCCTGCCTTTGTTGCGGCGCACGCCTTCGTCGCAGGCAAATCCTAGCAGGGCAATGCCTAGCTGCCCGGCAGCGAGTTTGGGGAGAGACTGCTGCCGCAGGTCTATAGGCTGTATCACCTGGTGCCAGCGCAGGAAAGGTGCAGAGAAGCCGTCTGTGCGACCAGTCCAGGCAATGGGAGGATGATAATGTTTCATGGCATTGTATTAAAAGAAAAAAGACCGGCCCTGCGCTTATACTACCTGCACGCCTTCCTTCCAGACCTTCACGGGTTTCATTTTGCCCTGGTAATATAGGATGTCGCGATAATCTGCGCACGGGTAGGCCTGCAAGTCGGCGAAGTGGCCGTACCGCAGTACGCCATGGTTTTCCAATCCAAGGGCTTGTGCCGCGCGGATGGTAAGCCCTGCAAATACCTCAGCCGAAGATAACTTTTCTGCGGCACTCATCACAGCTGCTTGTACCAGCAGGTCGCCCATAGGGGCAGAGCCGGGGTTCCAATCGCTCCCAATGGCCAGGATAGCACCTGCCTGCAGCAGGCGGCGTGCCGGGGCATAGGGCATGCCCAGGCCCAGGGATGCACCGGGCAATACCACCGCCACGGTGTCTGATTGTCCTAGGGCCTGGATAGCCGCATCGTTACTGGCTTCCAGGTGATCGGCGCTGCGGGCATGCACGGCCACGGCCAGTTGCGCACTGCCGGCAGTAAACTGGTCGGCATGCAGGGTAAGCTCAAAACCCGCGATGGAAGCGGCTTGTAAGAAGGGCAAGGCTTCTGCTGCGGAGAAGGCCGTTTCTTCCACGAAAATATCTACGCGGTTACTTAATCCTTCCTGCTGTATTTGCGGCAGCAAACCGGTGTTTATCCATTGCAGGTAGGCGCTGGGCGTACCGGCAAAATCTTTGGGCAGTAAGTGGGCGGCCAGGCAGGTGCTGACCAGTGTGGCCGGTGTTTGTGCATTGGCCGTGCGGATGGCCCGCAGCATTTTTAGTTCGCCTTCCGCCTGAAGCCCATAACCACTCTTTACTTCTATGGTAGTTACGCCTTCCTGCAAATGTCTTTGCGCACGGGCCACTACTTCCTGCACCAGTGTAGTTTCTGTTGCGGCGCGGGTTTGGGTAACCGTGTCCCATATGCCGCCGCCTGCCCTTGCTATGTCCAGGTAAGACTGTCCTTCAATGCGCATGGCATAATCGCGGCTACGATGGCCGGCAAAACAAATATGCGTGTGGCAATCAATAAACCCTGGCAGCAACACGCAGGGGGTATCGATAAACTGTACCTCGCTATCCGGATGCAGGGCCTGCAGTTCCTGGAAAGGGCCTACATCTACCACCCTGCCCGCCGCCACCAGAATACCGCCATTTTCTATAATGCGCAGGTGTTTACTTTGCAGCGGACCCCGTATAGGCATATCCGTGAGGGGTAATATTTGTGCAAATGGGCCAATGAGTAACATACATTTTCAGTTAAAGGTTCAGGCCAAATTGTTTGCCTACTTCGGCAGCTTTTTCATAGCCCGCATCGGTATGGCGGAAAATGCCGAGGGCAGGATCGTTGTATAAAACCCGCTCCAGGCACTCCTTTGCACGGTCTGTACCATCGGCCAGCACCACCATGCCGGCATGCTGGGAGTAGCCCATTCCTACACCGCCCCCGTGGTGAAAGGATACCCAGGTGGCGCCACCACCGGTATTGGCCATCAGGTTTAGCAAAGTCCAGTCGGACACCGCGTCCGATCCGTCTTTCATCGCTTCCGTTTCCCGGTTGGGCGACGCCACCGACCCGCAGTCCAGGTGATCGCGGCCTATTACGATCGGCGCTTTCACCTTACCACTACGTACCAATTCATTAAATAGCAGTCCTGCCTTTTCCCGTTCGCCCATACCCAGCCAGCAAATGCGGGCAGGCAGCCCCTGAAAGGCTACTTTTTCCCGCGCCTTAGTGAGCCAGTTGGCCAGCGCGGTATTTTCGGGAAATAGTTCCATCAATGCACGGTCTGTGGTATAAATATCTTCCGGATCGCCGGAAAGTGCCACCCAGCGGAAAGGACCTTTGCCTTCGCAGAACAGGGAACGAATGTAGGCCGGCGTAAAGCCGGGAAAATTAAACGCCTGAGCTGCGCCGCCTTCGCGGGCAAACTCGCGCAAGTTATTGCCATAATCAAACGTCACCGCCCCTTTTTGTTGCAGGGCCAGCATATAATTCACATGCCGGGCCATGCTTTTAATAGATAACGCGCGATAGGCCGCTGCATCGCGCAGGCGTAGTGCGGCGGCTTCTTCCAGGCTAAGACCGTTAGGGATGTAACCATGCAGCGGATCATGCGCGGAGGTTTGGTCGGTAAGTATATCGGGTATAATATTATCTTCCAGCAAGCGCGCCAGCATATCACCCGCGTCGCTTACCAGGCCTACTGATAAAGCCTTACCACTGGCCTGTGCTTCCTGCACCCAGGCAATGGCTTCTGCATAACTATGCGTCATCCGGTCGAGGTAGCGGGTATGCAGGCGCTTCAGCATCCTGTCCGCATCTACATCGGCTCCGAGGAATACTGCGCCGGCCATGGTGGCCGCCAGTGGCTGTGCGCCGCCCATACCGCCTATACCAGCGGTAACCAATAACTTTCCTTGCAGGCTGCCATTAAAATGCTGGCGGCCACACTCCATAAAGGTTTCATAAGTGCCTTGCAAAATGCCCTGGGTGCCGATGTAAATCCAACTGCCCGCCGTCATTTGCCCATACATCATCAATCCTTTGGCGCGCAGCTCATTAAAATGCTCCCAGGTGGCCCACTTGGGTACCAGGTTACTGTTGGCCAGCATCACCCGGGGTGCCTGCGGGTGGGTACGTACTACGCCCACCGCCTTGCCCGACTGCACCAGCAGGGAATGCCATTCATCGAGCGTGAGCAATATTTCAATGATCTTTTGCAGGGCTTCCTGACTACGCGCAGCCTGGCCTATACCGCCATACACCACCAGTTCGTCCGGATTCTCGGCCACCTCTGCATCGAGGTTATTAAGCAGCATGCGCAGGGGGGCTTCTGTTTGCCAGGAAGCGGCGTGCAGTTGGGTGCCACGGGGCGCTTTATAATGCGGGTGTGCTGCATAGGTTTTAATAAATTCCAAACTGTTCATGGGAGGCATTGTTTAAAGTGAGTTGATGCATGCGGGCGGCGTCATCGGCTATGCGGACTAAAGATTGATCGGCAATAATTTTTTGCAAGGCGGCAATATCGTATGCAAAGATGCGGTCCTTCTCTGCAAAAGGTACTTGTTGCCGCGTATAGGCATGCACGGCTTCCAGCACGGGGCCAGACACTAGTGGCCGTCGGAAATCCACGGCCTGCGCGGCATACAGCAGTTCTATGGCAAGGATATATTCCAGGTTATCTATCACCTGATTTAGCTTACGCCCACTGATAGATCCCATGGACACATGATCTTCCTGCCCCAGGGAGGTGGGTACACTATCTGCGCTGGCGGGGAAACACAGCGTTTTGTTCTCCGTAACCAGGGCCGCAGTGGTGTACTGTGGAATCATAAAACCGGAGTTCAGCCCGGCCTCGCCAATGAGTAACTTCGGCAATCCAAAGCGGCCTTCAATCATCATATAACACCGTCTATCTGAAATATTGCCCAGCTCTGCGGCCGCAATGGTGGCGTAATCCAAGGGAATGGCCAGCGGTTGTCCGTGGAAATTGCCGCCACTGATGGTATCAGTGGCGCTGAAAATGATGGGGTTGTCGGTCACTGCATTCAGCTCTATGGTGGTTAGCTCTTTCAAATGCAGCCAGGCCGTGCGTGAGGCACCATGTACCTGCGGCATGCAGCGCAGCGAATAAGGGTCTTGCACCCGACCGCAATCTACATGAGAGTACATAATCTGCGAGCCTGCCGTGAGCACGCTAAGGCGATGCGCTACATATTGATTGCCCGGGAAAGGCCGTATGGCGTGTAATCTAGGGTCAAAGGGTTTGGAAGTACCCATCAATCCTTCGAGCGACAAAGCACCGATAATGTCTGCCGCTTCCAATGCATTGTGCAGGCGTTGCACCGCTTTTACCGCAAAGGATAAAATAAACTGGGTACCATTGATCAATGCCAGCCCTTCCTTGGGCCCCAGTACAATGGGTGCCAGTCCTTCCTGCTGTAACACACTGGCAGCAGGTGTTTTCACGCCTTTGTACCATACCTCTCCCAGTCCGATCAGGGGCAGGAACAAATGGGATAATGGTGCCAGATCGCCAGAAGCGCCTACAGAACCTTTTTCCGGTACCAGGGGTATTACATCGTTATCGATATGCCAGAGAATACGTTCCACCGTGGCTAGGTTTACACCGGAATATCCTTGGGCCAGGGCATGCACTTTTGTGATCATCATCAGCTTGGCCACCTCTCCAGGAATGGGCGCGCCCACCCCTACACTGTGGCTTTGAAGGATATTGTATTGCAGGGCGCGGGTATCTGCCCCGGATATTTTGGTATCGCACAGCGGGCCAAAGCCGGTATTAATGCCGTATACCGTGGTATGTTGGGCAACGATATCGTCTACATATTGTTTACTCTGGCGAATGCGTGCCATCGCTTCCGGTGCGAGCACACCCTGCACGCGGCCTGCGGCCATGTCCAGGGCCAGGCCCACGCTCAGGGGTTGCAGACCGTATTGGAAAGTTTGCATAACTAAGCAATTATTTTGTTGGTTGAAGTAGTGGGGGATGCAGTCGCTAATTGATCGGCAATACGTGCTGCCAGTGGCTTATCATCCAGGCTGGCTTCCAATGCAGCGATGGCCGCCAGTATGCGCTGGCTGTCTGCATGTTCGGCGGCCAGCGTTTCCATGGCCTGCGTTACCGCCTGCCATACCGGCTCCAGTTGTACCAGCAGGCCCTGGCCTTTTTTTGTAAACATTACTTCTTGTCTCCGCGCATCTGCTTTGCTGGGTTTTGTACTCACCCAGCCTTTTTTGCGCAAGCTGGTCACTAACTGGCTCACGGCAGAATGAGATACTTCTAATGCTTCCGCGATCTCGGTGAGGGAAAGGGGCTGGCATTTGCTAAGCAGGTAAAACACCGGAAACCAACTGGCGTCGAAGGGAATACCAGTTTGTTCGTATACTTTATTTACTTCTGCTATAAAGTATTCACTGAGCCGTCGCAAGCGGCTGCCAAAAACCAGGAAACCAAGGGAGGGATAGAAACGCATGGCGAGGTGTTAAAAATTATGTAAGCGCTTATATATTTGTTACGATATTACGGCGACGGGGGGATAATTCCAAAAAAAATGTTTTGATAGTAGTTTCTGGGGGGGGGGGAAATGTTGTTCTGGCGTGCGGCGGAACAACCACAAAATAGAATGGAAAGCGCATGATAAGCTTTCCTGACACCATTAAATAAAGCAAAACATTAAAACAAAGAACCCCGAAGGCGTTATCAAAAAACGCCCCGGGATTGTTGCATACTTTTAAAAAAGGAAAACTTCTTATTTCTTGCGCACATCAAACCACACGGGGTTGCTGTTCTCTGGATCACCATTGTAATTAATGTACAGCTCCTCCCCTTTCTTAATATCCCGGCGCGTAACGATGCTCATGGTTTCTTCGGTGAAGTCCATCTCGTATTCACAATTAGGGTCATAAGAGTGGTTATAGATAGAGCAATACCCCAAGGCAATACAAGACTTGGTTTCCCTGGCACCCCACAGAAAAATGTAGTTGTGCAGTTTTGATTTATCCACGATGGCCGTATCGTCGAAAGACAGTACCAGCACAGGCGACGTTTCAATCCGGGTCCCGGAGGGTATTTTCTCTTTGGTAAAAACGCCACGGCCTCTGCCCTTGGACTTCATGATGTGTAAATACGGTTTGATCATAATAAAACTGTGTAGTAATAAAGCGAACAGGTGGCAAGTTAACGAAACGCAGATGCTTATTCAAAAGTTAATACAAAAAATATACCCGGCCCGGCCTTGGTAGTTATAAATGCTTATTTTCGCCACCGGGTTAAATGCTATGGAAAACGAGGCCTTACTGGAAAAATTTGACACACTGGTGCAGGAGCGCAACTTCCAGGAACTCGCTGTGTACCTGGATGACCAGCTCATTACCGACATTGCCGAACTGGTTCGGGAAGAGCCGGAACAGGCTTCCATTGTCATCAGCCACCTCTCCATAGGCCGTGCTGCCGCGGCTTTCCGTATCCTGGATTTCCCCGACCAGGAAGATATTATACAATCGCTCCCGGCAGGTAAGGTAGCAGAACTGCTCAACGAACTCCCTGCAGACGACCGTGCCGCTTTCCTGGGCGAGCTGCCCAGCGCTGCGCTCACAGAGCTGCTAAAGCTGCTGGACCCCGAAGAACGTAAGATCACCCTGTCGTTGCTGGGATATCCTGAAAATAGTGTGGGCCGTATCATGACGCCGGAGTACATCTCCGTACGGGAAGAGTGGAGCGTACGCCAGGTACTGGATCATATCCGCGAGCATGGCAAAGACTCAGAGACCATTGATGTGATCTATGTGATAGATAGTATGGGCAAATTACTCGACGATTTCCGCATACGCGAGTTCCTGCTGGTAGCACCGGAGACTATGGTACATACGTTGATGGACGATCGCTTTGTATCACTACATGCCAATGATGAGCAGGAAGAAGCCATCCAGGTATTCCGCATGGAAAACCGTGTAGCCCTGCCCGTGGTAGATGACGGGGGCGTGATGCTGGGCATTGTAACCATAGACGATATGTTGTGGATTGCCAATGAAGAACATACTGAAGACATACAGCGCATAGGTGGTACCGAAGCCCTGGACGAGCCTTACCTGGATATTCCCTTATTTAAACTGGTGCGCAAACGGGTAGGCTGGCTCATCGTATTGTTTCTGGGTGAAATGCTCACGGCTACGGCCATGGGTGTGTTTCAGGACGAGATAGCCAAGGCGGTGGTGCTGGCACTTTTTATTCCGCTGATCATTTCCAGCGGGGGCAATAGCGGCTCCCAGGCCTCCACCCTCATCATACAAGCGATGGCCCTGGGGGAAATAAACCTGGCAGACTGGTGGAAGGTAATGCGCCGGGAAATCCTCTCCGGCCTGCTGCTGGGCGGTGCATTGGGCTGCATTGGTTTTATCCGCATCATTATTTGGGAACAGCTTTTCCATACCTATCACGGGCATGCCACACTGATTGGCGCCACCGTAGGCCTTTCACTAATAGGCGTAGTGCTTTGGGGCACCCTCTCCGGTTCTATGTTGCCCTTGTTATTAAAAAAACTGGGCGCTGACCCCGCCACTTCTTCAGCCCCGTTTGTAGCCACCCTGGTAGACGTAACGGGCCTGCTCATTTATTTTACCGTGGCTTACTTCTTCATCTTTCACGCTGGCACCATTCCAAAGGGGCTTTAAAATATTTTCACATTACAGGATACAGTATTGCCTTTTTTGTATACGGTGAATAATTCATCGTAGGCGTTTTCCGGCACAGAATCTACAGGAGGCGTGGCTTTGAGGCTGCGCAGAATGGGCAGCAGCGCGGGCCGGTGACCAATGACCAGGATGCGCTTTCCCCAGTCGTTGTGGCGGGTGAGTTCATATAGCAGCGATTCTCCGGAGCTGTCTGCATTATAAAAAACAGTATCGGTACGCAGCGCCAGGCGCAGGGAATCGGCAGTGTCGATGGCGCGTTTAAAGTGGGTAAAGTATATCTTATCGATGGCCGAATCGCGCAGCAAGCGGGCCAGGGCGCCGGCCTGGCATTGCCCATCCGGCGTAAGTGTAGTATCGTAACCCGGAAAGCTTTCTCCATGTCGCACCAGGAAAAAGGTGCCGGTCAGAAAAGTACTATCCTCCGACACCGGGATGGGCTGTCGCTCTGCTACCGGCTCCTGGCAGGAGGCTGGCAGCACAAAGAGCCCGCCTGCAATAAGGCTGCCCAGGGTAATACGGTGCAGGATATTCATGATCGCATCATTCAAATAAATATAAAGATAACCATTCAACCAATTTCAACTACCCACAGCCACGTCATTGCCGTATCTTACCAGCACCAAAATACTATACTGCAATGAGAAATTGGCTACCAGGCATCATTATTTGCTGCGCCACGCTTCCCGCCAGCGCACAACAGGCCCCCACCCTTACGGTGGAAAAGATTATGCAGGATACCCGCTGGATAGGCACCTCCCCCGACCATGTGTTTTGGGGTACCAACAATAAAACGGTATATTTCACCTGGAATCCAGATAAGGCCTTGAACGATTCGCTCTATGGCACACCCTTTAACCAGGCCAGCCCTTTCAAAACCGCCCCCACAGATCGCGCCCGGCTATTGGCATTACAGCGCGGACAGTACAATACAGCCCATACTGCCATTACCTATAGCCTGGAGGGCGACATCTACCTGCTGGATAACAAGACCGGCAAAGAAACCCGCATCACCCACACCAGCAGTGATGAATACGATCCTCATTTTAGCTTTCAGGATAAGCGCATTGTGTATAGCGACAACGATAACCTGTACGCCTGGAACATAGCTGATGGCAGCACAGCACAGCTCACCAATTTTACAAAAGGGGAAAAGCCTGCAGCTAAAATCCTGACCCAACAGGAACAATGGCTGAACACACAGCAGCAAACCCTTTTCGATGTTATTAAAGACGATAAGGAAAAGCGCGAGGCCGCCACAACATTTAGGCAAAGTGTTAAAACCGATACACTTAAAACCCTGTATACCGGCGATAAGGAAGTAACAGATACCCGCATAAGCCCCGATGGGCGTTTTGTAGTATACCAGCTACGTAAGCCCGCTACCGGTGCACAATCTACCAAGATAACCCGCTTTGTAACGGCCACCGGTTTTACCACAGACATTCCTTCCCGCACCAAAGTAGGCGAACCTTTAGCTACCTACTCCACTTTTATATACGACCGGCAGCAAGATACGGTGCTACCCTTGATCACCGACCAACTGCCCGGCCTGCGCGACCTGCCCGATTATGCAAAAGACTATGCTACCCACGATACTACTATCCGCAGCGTGGTAATACATGGTCCTTACTGGTCGCCGGGCGGCACCCATGCCCTGGTAGATATTTTCTCCCAGGATTTTAAAGACCGCTGGCTGGGTGTGGTAGATATGCAGACCGGCGTTATCAAAGCCATAGACCGGCAGCGTGACGAGGCCTGGGTGGCCGGTCCCGGCATAGACGATCCCGAGGAGTATGGCGATGCCACCCTGGGCTGGCTGGATGAAAATACCTGCTGGTATATGTCGCAAGCCAGCGGTTATGCCCACGTGTACAAAACCGATGTCACTACCGGCCGGCAAACGGCCCTTACCAAAGGCAATTTTGAAGTGCAGGAAGCCAGGCTGTCGCACGACAAAAAATATTTTTACCTGCTTACCAATGCGGTGCATCCGGGAGAAAAACAATGGTACCGCATGCCAGTGAGCGGGGGTGAGCCGCAGCGCATTACCACCATGACGGGCGCACATGAAGTAAGCCTTTCGCCCGATGAAAAATGGATTGCTTACCGCTACAGTTATACTAACAAGCCCTGGGAACTTTATGTACAGGAAAACGTACCCGGCAGCAAGCCCCGGCAACTCACCTTCCAGGCGGCCTCCGATACGTTTAAGGCCTACCCCTGGCGCGATGTGCCAGTCATTACCTTCCATGCCCGCGATGGCGCTACTGTGTATGCCCGCCTGTACCAGCCAGACCCGGCTAAAAAGAACGGGGCTGCCGTGATTTTTGTACACGGCGCAGGCTACCTGCAAAATGCCCACAAGTGGTGGAGTGCCTACTTCCGCGAGTACATGTTTAACAACCTGCTAACTGACCAGGGCTATACGGTAATGGATATTGACTATCGCGGCAGTGCGGGATATGGCAGCAAGTGGCGTACCGGCATTTACCGCTACATGGGGGGCAAAGACCTCGACGATGAGATAGACGCCGCACATTATCTCGAGAGCAACCTGGGCATAGACAAAAAGCGTATAGGCATGTACGGTGGTAGTTATGGCGGCTTTATGACCCTCATGGCCATGTTCACCCAACCCGGGGAAATAGCCGCAGGAGCGGCTTTGCGCTCGGTAACAGACTGGGCCCATTATAACCACGGCTACACAGCCTCCATTCTCAACGAACCTTTTACCGACAGCATTGCCTACCGCCGCTCTTCCCCCATTTACTTTGCCCAGGGGCTACAGGGACACCTGCTCATGTGCCATGGCATGGTAGATACCAATGTACATTTTGAAGACATCGTACGCCTTAGCCAACGCCTCATAGAACTGCACAAAGAAAACTGGGAGCTGGCAGTATACCCGGTCGAAGACCACGGCTTCACCACCCCTGCCAGCTGGACGGATGAGTATAAACGCATCTTAAAATTGTTTGACACCTATCTGAAATGATATAGCAGCTAAGCAGCAAGAAGTACAACATAGCGGGATAGCGGCAACAAAACAAAAGACCCAACACAGTACCCGGCACATCCTGCTACCGTTGTTTTTCAAAGTGCATTTTTATATACCTGCCCGCCCGGGCCATGGTATCTTCATGATCAACTTTCCTAATTAATTAGCATATTGCAGCTTCTACCACTAAAAAACCATCACCATTTATGTGTGGAATCGTCGCATACATAGGGGAGCGAGAAGCTTATCCCATCGTACTTAAAGGCCTGAAACGACTCGAATATCGTGGCTACGACAGTGCCGGCGTAGCGCTGTATGGCCAGCAAGGCCTGCAGGTATATAAGAAAAAAGGCAAGGTGTCTGAACTGGAAGACTTTGTGGCCGGTAAAGACGCCAGTGCTCACATCGCCATTGGCCATACCCGCTGGGCAACCCATGGCGAGCCGAGCGACCGCAACTCCCACCCCCACAAATCGCAGGATGGCAAACTGGCCATGGTGCATAACGGCATCATCGAAAATTATATGCAACTGAAACAGGAGTTGCTGAACCAGGGCCATACTTTTCAGAGCGATACCGATACGGAAGTACTTGTTCATTTCATTGGGGAAATTAAAAACAGCAATCATTATTCTACGGAAGAAGCGGTACGTATAGCGCTGAAACGCGTAGTGGGTGCCTACGTTATCCTGATCATCGACGAAGACGACCCTACTACCCTGATCGCTGCCCGCAAAGGCTCCCCGCTGGTTATTGGCGTAGGCAAAGGCGAACACTTCCTGGCCTCCGACGCTTCGCCCATCGTGGAGTACACCAAAGAAGTGGTGTACGTAAATGATTACGAGATTGCCATTATCCGCAAGGATGAACTGATCCTAAAAAATATTGCCAACGAAATTCAAAGCCCTTATATACAGCAACTAGACATTGAATTGGCAGCCATTGAAAAAAGCGGTTATGATCATTTCATGGTGAAGGAAATATTTGAGCAGCCCCAAACCATCTACGACAGCCTGCGTGGCCGCCTGGATGCTAAAAAGGGCACCCTTACCATGGGCGGCATCCGCGAATATGCCAGCCTGCTCAAAGAAGCGCGCCGCATTATCATTGTGGCCTGCGGCACAAGCTGGCACGCCGGGCTTATTGCAGAATATATAATTGAAGAGCTGTGCCGCATACCCGTGGAAGTGGAGTATGCTTCGGAGTTCCGCTACCGCAACCCGGTAGTAGGCAAAGGCGATGTGATCATTGCTGTATCCCAATCGGGCGAAACCGCAGACACCCTCGTGGCCATGGAAAGCGCTAAAGAAAAAGGCGCCATCATCCTGGGGGTATGCAACGTGGTGGGTTCCTCCATTGCCCGCCTCTCGCACGCGGGTGCTTATACGCACGCAGGGCCGGAGATTGGCGTGGCCAGTACCAAGGCCTTCACTGCGCAACTGGCGGTACTTTGCCTCATTGCCCTAAAAGTGGCCGAAGAAAAAGGCAGCATTTCCCAACAGCGCTTTCAGTACCTGCTGGATGAGCTAGACAGCATCTCCGAAAAAGTAGCCACCACGCTGAAGCTGGATGCACAAATCCGCCAGGTGGCAGACAAATACAAAGACGCCCGCGACTTCCTATTCCTGGGTCGTGGGTATAACTTCCCCGTGGCCCTGGAGGGTGCGTTGAAGCTGAAAGAAATATCCTACATCCACGCAGAGGGGTACCCCGCCGCCGAGATGAAGCATGGCCCTATTGCCCTGGTGGATGAAAACCTGCCCGTGGTATTTGTAGCCACCCGCGATGCGAACTACGAAAAAATAGTGTCCAATATACAGGAGATCAAAGCCCGCAAAGGCAAGGTCATTGCCGTAGTAACCGAAGGCGATACCAGCATCCGCAGCATGGCAGACGATGTGATAGAAGTACCCGCTTGCGATGAGCTGGTGGCCCCTATGCTGTCGGTGATACCACTGCAACTGCTGGCCTATTACATTGGGGTGCTTAAAGGATTGGATGTAGACAAACCCCGTAACCTGGCAAAGTCCGTTACGGTAGAATAAATAACTAAACAGCCGTTCGCCATGGTGAACGGCCCTTCGGCAGATCGTCGTTTTGTTTTTTGTTGATTGTGTTTCTATTGCCGTCAATGCCTGCCTTGCAGGTGCTGACGCCGGAAATACAACGGCACAAAAACAAAACGACGATTTTTTTTACTACCACGCTTACAACACCTCGCGCACATGAACCGGATAGAGAAGCGCCCGCTCACCCACCTGGGCTATAATTTTGTGGATGCCGCCTACCTTCCCCAAGGCAAAGACGAATACTACCTCCGCGATCAGCAATGGGGCCGGCAAGGAGGGTACCGGCAACTCAACGCGCAGGAATTGGAAATACTGGTGCGCAACGACAATACTTCCGATAATTGGAACAACATCATGGTGTCGGAAGAGTTTAATCCCCAACTGGTGCAACACTGCCACTTCTTTGGCATGGTACGCATTGGCAAACTGGAGCCTTATTACCTGGAATACCGCAACCTGCGGCTGGCCGTAGGCCTGTACAACAGCACCATTACCTCCTGCGATTTTGGCGACAACGTGGTGCTGCACAATGTAAATTTCCTCTCTCATTATATCATTGGCAATGAGGTGATCCTGTTTAATATCAACGAGATGGAGACCACCGATTACGCCAAGTTTGGCAACGGTATTATCAAGGAAGGCGAGTCGGAAGAACGCCGCCTGTGGATGGAACTGTGCAACGAAAACGGTGGGCGCAAGATACTTCCCTTCGACGGCATGCTGCCCGGAGACGCCTATCTCTGGACCCGCCACCGCAACGATAAGCAACTGATGGAGCAATTCCGCCTGCTGACGGAAAAACAATTCGACCAAAGACGCGGTTACTACGGCATGGTGGGCGACCGTACGGTGATTAAAAATTGTAAGATCATTAAAGACGTTACCATTGGCTCCGACGCTTACCTGAAAGGTGCTAACAAATTGAAAAACCTGACCATCAATAGCCGGCCAGACGAAACCTCCCAGATAGGTGAAGGGTGTGAACTGGTGAATGGCATCATAGGCTATGGTTGCCGTATTTTTTATGGGGTGAAGGCAGTACGTTTTGTAATGGCCTCACATTCCCAACTTAAGTATGGCGCGCGCCTCATCAACTCGTATTTGGGTAATAACGCTACCATTTCCTGCTGCGAAGTATTGAATTCCCTCATCTTCCCAGCCCACGAGCAGCACCATAACAACTCTTTTCTCTGCGCTGCCCTGGTGATGGGGCAAAGTAATATGGCAGCCGGCGCTACCATAGGCAGCAACCATAATTCACGGGGAGCAGATGGTGAGATCATTGCCGGACGTGGCTTCTGGCCCGGTCTCTGCGTAAGCCTGAAACACAATTCCCGCTTCGCTAGCTTCACCCTCATTGCCAAAGGCAACTACATGCACGAACTGGATATTCCTTTCCCGTTTAGCCTGGTGATGAATGACGAGCATGATAATACCCTCAAGATCATGCCCGGCTATTGGTTCCTGTACAATATGTACGCCCTGGCCCGCAACGCCTGGAAATATGTAGACCGCGACAAACGCAGTAACAAGATCCAGTACATTGAATACGACTACCTGGCACCCGATGCGATGGAAGAAATATTGCATGTCCTGCCGCTAATGGAACAAGCCGTAGGCACGGCCTGGTACACGCAGGAAAAGCAGGCGCTTCCTAACGATGCATTGCTTCTCCAAAAAGGCCAGGAACTACTGCTGCACGATGCAGCGGCAGTGGCTAAGCTAACCGTGTATGCCGGCAAGGTAGAGAACAGCCAGCGCAAAACAGTATTACTGAAAGTACACCGTGCCTACCCGCTACTGCGGGAAATGCTGAACCTGTATGGCATTCGCAATATTTTAGATTACACCGGAAAAAATCACGGCGCTACCTTCTCCCAATTGCACGCCATCGCACAAACCGCCCAACGCGGCTCCTGGCAAAACATAGGTGGGCAACTGATGCCCGAAGCCAGCGTGGAAGACCTCAAAGACCGCATCCGCACCGGAAAAATTGAAAGCTGGCTGCAACTGCACGACGTTTATAAACAGGAAGGCAGCCGCTATGAAAAAGAAAAACTAAAACACGCCATCGCCTGTATGCTGCAAGTACAGGGGGTTTCCGCCGATGGCTTTACGCCGGCCTTCCTGCAACAATGCCTGCAACAGTCTGTACATACTATGAGTACCCTCACAGAAAACATTTACCTCAGCCGCAAAAAAGACTACACAAACCCTTTCCGCAAAATGGTGTATAACAGCCCTGAAGAAATGGAAGAAGTGATTGGCAAACTGGAAGACAACAGCTTCATCCAGCAAACCAAAGCCGACCTGGAAACGTATAAAAAAACGGTAGCGGACCTGCTAAAAAATTGGAACTTGTAAAGACATACCCGCTCACTAATGGAACTACTACGCTGCGCCTGGGCCAATAAGGACCCGCTTTACCAGAATTACCACGACCAGGAATGGGGCACCCCATCCCATGACGACCGGCATCTCTTCGAAATGATAAACCTCGAAGGCGCACAGGCGGGACTAAGCTGGTATACTATTCTTGTAAAAAGGGAAAATTACCGCCAGGCTTTTGACCATTGGGATGCACATAAAATTGCACAATACGATGCGGATAAAATAGCCTCCCTGCTGCAAAATCCGGGCATTGTACGCAATAAGCTGAAGGTAAATGCCGTGGTACAGAATGCCAAAGCCTTCCTCGCCATACAACAGGAGTTTGGCAACTTTGATCAATACATTTGGCGCTTCGTGGATCATCAACCCCTTATCCATCACCGCCGTAGCATGAGCGATGTACCGGCCAAAACAGCGGTGTCCGACGCAATGAGCAAGGACCTGCTGAAGCGGGGATTTAAGTTTGTAGGCAGTACCATTTGTTATGCATTCATGCAGGCCACAGGAATGGTGAATGATCACATCTGCAGTTGCTGGAAGGCAACCCCATATGGTAAGCACTCCTAACTTTTTTCCTCTATTGCGGCGTGGCAGGGTCGGCCAGGGTTTTGTCGTTCAGGAGTTGATAGTCGGTCAGGGTATTTAAGAAAAGATACAACTGGCGCTGCTGCGCACTGTTCAGCGGAATGCCATTTTTAAGCAGGGGGTCCAGGGTGGCCGACTGCACGATGCCATGATCATAGTGATCAAATACATTGAAGATATCGAAAAAGCGACCATCGTGCATGTAAGGTTCTGTGCGGATAATGTTGCGCAGGGAAGGCACTTTAAACTTCAGGTAATCGGAAGCATTGCCGGTGATGCGCATGCGGCCCGAATCGTTCAGGGCAGGCTGCACGGGCAGGCCATTGTTGCGGAAACTGCCATCGGTAAACAACGGTTCCTGGTGACAAGTGGCGCAGTTTTGCTGAAATACTTCATAGCCGGCGGCTTCGTCTGGCGTGAAGGAGGCGTTGCCGGCCTTTACACTGTCGTACTTGCTATGAAAACTATTCAGCGTGGCCACAAACTGGATAACGGCGCGGAACATGCGCTGGCTGGTTACCTCCTCCGTGCCGAAAGCGGCCTTGAATAACTTACGGTAATTAGCATCTGCCTGCATGTGCAGCAATAGCGTAGGCAGGTCTTCCCCCATTTCATTATGATCGGTGAGAGGCGTCAGGGGCTGCATGTCCAGGTTAATGACCCCGCCATCCCACATATACGCTTTGTTCCAGATCATATTAAAAATACTGGGCACTGTGCGCACCCCAATGCGCCCATACACGCCATGACTCAGCGCATGATCGTAATGGCCAAACGCAGCATATTGCTGGTGGCAAAACGCACAAGACACCAGGCTATCTGCCGAAAGTTTGGAATCATAAAATATAACACGACCCAGTGCAATGCCTTCCTCCGTAAGCGGATTGCTGGCAAAATCGTACTGCACCGGCGGAAAATTATCTGGCAGCGACAGTGTATACGGATGTGGTGTGGTAGAGAGAACGGCATCGTTATGCCGGCAAGCCACCACCAGCGCGGCCCAGCAGGCAGCCATACATAAGGAAACGACGGTGGCTTTGCGTATCATGGCGTAGTAATGCTGGTAATCTGGAACATGTGCTGATAATTATCGGCCACCTTCATGGCATCTGCATTCGGCTCCATAGTGCCGGCGAATTTGGCAAAGCTGATAGGGTTGGGCAAGTCAAACCAGGTATACAGATCGGCGGTGGCCTGTATGGTATGCTGGCCGCCAGACCATAACTGGGGCTGGGCCAGGGTGAGTTGTACGGTGCGGATGGTGTTGCTGGGCGCTATGAAACCGCCTATGTGAAACTGCAACAAATTGGCCGTGGAGGTAGACACATCCGATTTGCCTTCAAACTTGGCGTTGATATAGCCGCTATTCCAGGCCCAGTACATGCCGTTCACCACATCCAGCGCGCCGCTCTGCGGGCCGGCCACATTGGTAAGACTATCCACTCCGATGAGGAAGGAGAGCGTTTGGTAAGAACCATCCGGAATACCGGACATTACCAACTGGCGCGAAGTGCTGTCGGCCTGGTTTACGAGGTAGTAGGATTGTTTTAAAGTAACCGTTTTCCCATCGGTGGTTGTGAGGGAAAAGTTGCTCAGGTAATATTTGAAAGCCGTTACGGTAAATGGCTCCTGGAAGGTATTATAGTAAATGCTATCGTTGAGTACCAGCGGCTTTCCGTTCACGATATGATGGATGGAAAGCTGAAGGGTGTTTGCACCCGCCGCATCTTCCTCGCCAGAAGACTTGGAACACCCGGCCAGCACCAGGATCATAAAGCAGCATAGCCAACGATTCATAGGAAAATCTTTGCGGGAAGTTACGGCGCAAAATGCAGAATGCAATGTACTAGCTTTGATGTCTTGTTCATGCCCTATAAGGGGTACGCTCCCCCCTGTTCAGGGCATGAATGCCTATAACACAACTAGCTCCTATAGCCCTTTTTTAATACGCCACGGCACGCTGGGTGGCGCTGCCCAGGCCCTCTATACCCAGGGCAATCACATCGCCGGGTTTCAGGTATACCTGGGGGTTCATGCCCAGGCCTACGCCCGCCGGGGTGCCGGTAGAAATCACGTCGCCGGGCAGCAGGGTCATAAACTCGCTCAGGTAGGCTATGAGGAAAGGAATGTTAAAGATGAGGTGTTTGGTATTGCCGTTTTGCATGCGCTGGCCGTTTACGGTGAGCCAAAGAGGCAGCTTATGTACATCGGCAATTTCGTCGGGGGTTACCAGCCAGGGGCCCAGGGGGGCGTAAGTATCGGCGCTTTTGCCCTTTACCCACTGGCCGCCGCGTTCCATCTGCCAGGCACGCTCGCTGTAGTCGTTGTGCAGGCAATAACCGGCCACATATTGCAGGGCCTCCCTTTCGGCTACGTGGCTGGCTTTTTTGCCTATCACTACGGCCAGCTCCACTTCCCAATCTGTTTTCTGGCTGTTTTTCGGGATAACCAGGTCATCATTAGGACCTACCACGGCGGAGGTGCTTTTAAAAAATACGATGGGCTCCTTCGGGATGGCAGCGCCGGTTTCTGCGGCATGGTCGCTATAATTCAGGCCTATGCATACTATTTTGGATGGTCTTTGCAAGGGTGCGCCCAGGCGGGTGCCTTCGGCAACGGGCGGGCAGGTGGCCGCATGCGTGGTAAGCCACTGCGCCAGCCGCGCCACTCCATCGCTTTCAAAAAAACGCTCGCCAAAATCTTCGCCGAATGCACTTACATCCAACATACCCGCCGTTGTTACAACACCCGGTTTTTCTTGTCCTGGTAATCCAAACCTGATCAGTTTCATAATTTACTTTGATTGTACCGGCTCGGTCCTGGAAGTGGCCGACACGCCGGAAAACTTGTTGATTTGTTTAAGCCGCAATTCACCGGCATTCAGTTTTATATTATACAGCACCACAAACCGGCCATCCTGCAATACACCGTAATCCACTTCGTCTGGCTGATCGGTAGGCAGTACACCCGCGTTAAGGAAGTGAGGCACTGCCATGGTTTCCGACTTAGACACGGCGCCATAAGTAACGTTCATTACGATAGAATCGGGCTGCAGGGACTTTGTTTCCACTACCAGGTCTTCCATGAGCTGACCGCTTTTTACGCGGCGGCGAAAGCTTTTCACCATTTTACGGCCAATAGAATCTGCGGCAAACAGGCGCTCTGCATAATCGCTGATGCGAACGGGTGCCGTGCCTACCTGGAGTATCTTCAAATAGCCATCCTGTATGCTGGCGTGGTAGTACCGGGGTTCCATGTTTTTCTTCATCACCGCGATGTAGCAACTGGTGGCCGTGTCCCACACAAATTTGTAAAGTTCGGCGGTATCGATCGTCTTGGCTACCGGCAGGTTAAATACCTTTTCGTTCTGCTGATGATTGATATCTGCTTTAATGGTCAGCAACTGCTGGTCCTGGTCCATAGCCCCCAGCGTAATCTGCACATTGCCACCGGCAGCTACCGGTAAGAAGTTGGAATCCCGCTGAAAATAAGGATTCGTTTCAGTAGCCGCTACTTTAGCGGGTTGCTGCCCGCAGGCGGCCAGGATAAACAAAAGGGGGAGGATAAGACCTAGGTTGGTTCGCATGTTTACTCTATAAGATGAAGATGAAAACAGGATATATTTCCTGTAAATACCTGGCCAAATTACAAACAAAATCGAATTTGCCACCTGATGGGTTATCATCCGCGTCCCCACTAATTATTCAGGCGTATAAAACCACCGTCTATCGGATAGTCGGCCCCGGTTATAAAACTGGCCTGGTCCGAACAGAGATACAGCGCTAGCCAGGCCACCTCTTCCGGCTTGGCCATGCGGCCAATGGGTTGGGAATGGCTGAGCTTGTCAAACATCTCGGTTTCCTGGCCGGGATAATTTTTGGCAATGAAACCATCTACAAAAGGCGTATGCACGCGCGCAGGCGACACACAGTTGCAGCGGATATGCTCAGAAAGGTAATCGCGCGCCACCGAAAGGGTCATGGTGAGTACAGCCCCTTTGCTCATGGAATAGGCGAAACGGTCGGTAATGCCTACGCTGGAGGCTATGCTGGCTATGTTGAGTATAACCCCGCCACCCTGCTTTCTTATTTGTGGAATGGCCGCCAACATACAGTTGTAAGTGCCTTTTACATTTACACTGTACACCCGGTCAAAATCAAACTCGGAAGTATTTTCTAATTTGCCTACGTGGGCAATGCCGGCACAGTTTACCAGGATATCTATACTGCCAATGGCCTGCATGGCCTTGATCACCTCGGCCTGGTCGGATACATTACAGGCATAAACATCGGCCTTGCCGCCCTTTTGCTCAATGGTTTCCAGCGTGGCCATGGCCGCTGCCGCATTCAATTCTATGATATGCACCGTAGCGCCCTGCGCGGCAAATACCTGGGCAATGGCCTGGCCTATGCCACTGCCACCACCGGTTACCACAGCGTGTTTTCCGTTTAACTGAAACAATTCCATAACGCGAATTTTTATGAGGGCAAAATACCAAATCTGCCGGCCCGGCAACAATTGTTTTTTCTCCGAGTATAATGATTTTTTAACGCCAGCGGTTAAATACCGTTTAAAGAGTTGCATAGCAACAACGGGTGGTATACTTTGATCTTGTATAATTGAATCTTATTAATGAACCAGCATTATAAGCACATTTATTCTCAGCCCGTACATTGCTCAGTCAAACCAACCAATTCATTTTTTGATCTACGACGACGTATTGTGCCTGAACTTGATCAGCAAACAAAACACTTTCGATTTGGATAATCAGCGGATGATCGTTCGTAAAGCGCAGGCCCATTGTAAGGATATTCCGAACTAACTTTAATGATCTTTTTAGGGTTAGGTATTATAGCGTTAAAAGCGATGACTATAAAAAAGGCCCTGGCTGGTAGCGAGCACCAATGTATTACTGCAATTAGTACTCACCAAATACCAATGATTTTTTTTAGAAGCTGACCACAAAGTACAATGAAAACTTTGTGAAACGCTTAGCTGATAACAGGTCTCCACCAGGTACCCGAATAAAAAGGGGCTGACCAAAAAGTAATGGTCAGCCCCTTTTTTATACTAATAAAAACGGCTTAATAAATCTTATTCAGTGCATCCACATACGCGTGTACAGAAGCATTCACGATGTCGGTGCTATAACCGAAGCCGTAGAACGACTGTCCTTTGTGCAGCACCCGCATATTCACCTTGCTCACATCGGTGCTGCCGCCGTGCATGGCCTGTATGCTAAACTCATCGATCTCGATGATGTCTTTAATGATGGCGTGAATAGCATTGATGGTAGCATTCACCGGGCCATTGCCGGCGGAACTGGCTTCCTTCTCTTCCCCATTTATCCGCAGCTTTACGGTGGCCATGGGGCGCAGCGGATCGCCGCACACTACTTGCAGCAGCAGTACCTTAATGGCTTTATCATCATAATTCTTTGTATCGCCATCGCCCATCAGCTCCTGGAGGTCGCTGTCGGCAATCTCTTTCTTTTTATCAGCTACCACCAGGAAGCGGTTGTACACTTCATCCAGGTTTACCTTATCCAGTTTATACCCCAGGCGCTCCAGGTGATGCTTCAGCGCATGGCGGCCACTGCGGGCCGTAAGGATGATGGAGTTGGAATTAATCCCTACGTCTTCCGGGTTCAGTATCTCGTAGTTTTCGCGGTGTTTCAGCACCCCATCCTGGTGAATGCCGGAGCTGTGTGCAAAGGCGTTGCGGCCCACAATAGCCTTATTGGCCTGTACCGGCATACGCATCATGCTCTCCACCTGTTTGCTGATCTCGTAAATACCTTTGGAGTGAATACCCGTAGTGTAACCCAGCGTATGGTGGGTTTTAAGGATCATGGCTACTTCTTCCAGCGAAGTATTGCCCGCCCTTTCGCCAATACCGTTGATTGTGCATTCTGCCTGGCGGGCGCCGTTCATAATACCGGCAATGGTATTGGCCGTAGCCACGCCCAGGTCGTTATGGCAGTGCACCGAAATTATCGCCTTATCAATATTTTTTACGTGATCTACCAGATACTTAATCTTAGCGCCATATTGGTCGGGCAGGCAGTAACCATTGGTATCCGGGATGTTTACCACGGTAGCACCAGCGGCTATCACCGCTTCAATCATGCGGGCCAGGTATTCATTATCGGCACGGCCAGCATCTTCGGCGTAAAATTCAATGTCTTCCACATACTTCTTCGCATACTTCACCGCGTCTACAGCCCGTTGCAGGATCTCGTCGCGGGTGCTGTTGAACTTATATTTAATATGCATGTCCGACGCACCGATGCCGGTATGAATGCGTTTGCGTTTGGCATATTGCAGGGCGTCTGCGGCGGCGTCTATATCTTTTGTATTGGCGCGGGTAAGGGCGCAGATAACAGGCTCCGATACCGCTTTGGATATCTCCACCACGCTTTGGAAATCGCCGGGGCTGGAAATGGGGAAACCCGCTTCAATAACATCTACCCCCAGGGCTTCCAGCTTTTTGGCAATGATGATCTTTTCTACCGTAGTAAGCTGGCAACCAGGCACCTGCTCCCCATCGCGCAGGGTGGTATCGAAAATATATACACGATTCTTATCGCTCATATCGTTGTTTTTTTAGAGATGACCGGAATGGCCGGAATGATTAACTTAAATTCTCTAATACCTTGGTGCCCATTTGGTCGGTGCTCAGGAAGAAATCGTTGGGCGTATGTTTATTAGCAATATCCATCGTTCTGTAACCCTGGCGCAGCGTAGCTTCCACGGCTTTGATCACGCGGCTGCTTTCTTCTTTAAGGCCAAAGGAAATGTCCAGCATCAGGGCGGCAGACAGGATAGAAGCCAGCGGGTTGGCAATGCCTTTGCCAGCAATGTCGTGGGCTGAACCATGGATAGGTTCATAAAACCCAATGGCATCGCCTACAGAGGCAGAGGCCAGCATACCCATGGAACCGGCTATCTGCGAGGCTTCGTCGGTAAGAATATCCCCGAAAAGATTGGCCGTTAGCACTACATCAAAACGTTTCGGGTCTTTGATCAGTTGCATGGCAGCGTTATCGATAAACATATGTTCCGTTTCCACATCAGGATATTCTTTGGCAATTTCCAGCACCACTTCCCGCCACAGCCGGGAGCTTTCGAGTACGTTGGCCTTATCTACGGAGCATAATTTTTTACGGCGGCCCTGTGCGGCGGCAAATGCCTTGTGGGCAATGCGGGCCACTTCATAGCGGTGATAAATCATCAGGTCGGACGCCGTGTTGCGGTCTTCGCTGCGTTTCTTTTCCCCGAAATATACGTCGCCGGTTAGCTCCCGGAAGAAAAGGATATCGGCACCTTGCAGGATCTCCGGTTTTATGCTGGAAGCTTCCAGCAGCTCATCAAACAATTTAATGGGGCGCAGGTTAGCGTAGAGGCCCAGTTCCTTTCTTATTTTCAGCAGGCCCTGTTCGGGTCGTACTTTCAGCGTTGGATCATTATCATATTTGGCATGGCCAATAGCGCCGAAAAGAATGGCGTCGCTCTGGCGGGCCTTTTCCAGCGTTTCGTCGGGCAGCGGACTGCCAGTGGCCTCTATGGCTACGTGGCCCATCAGCGCCTCGTCAAACGTGAAGGTGTGGTGGTAATTGCGGGCAATGGCCGTCAGTACTTTTTGCCCCCAGGTGGTTACTTCCTGTCCTATTCCATCTCCCGGTATTACCAGGATCTTTTTTTCAACGCTCATTCAGATTGGTTGACTGGTTAAAATGTTATGGTGATTGTTAAAAGTTAAACTCCCGGCTCTTTTCATACCGCGCTATGTCTTCCTTCAGGCTCAGGATGTAATCGATATCATCATACCCATTGATCAGGCAAGCCTTTTTGTAGGGGTTGATGTCGAAACCTTCCTGCTCACCGCTGGCCACAATTTTAATATACTGGCTTTCCAGGTCCACTTCGATCTTGGCGGCCGGATCGGCCTTTACGGCGGCAAATATCTTGGCCAGGAAATCCTCGCTCACCTGCACGGTCAGTAAAAAGTTATTAAGGGCATTGCCCTTAAAAATATCGGCAAAAAAACTGCTTACAACTACCTTAAAACCGGCATCGGCAATGGCCCAGGCGGCATGCTCGCGGCTACTGCCACAACCAAAGTTTTTGCCCGCCACCAGTATCTCACCCTGGTAGGTGGGATCGTTGAGGATAAAGTCTGGCTTGGGCTGGTTATTGGCATCGTACCGCCAGTCGCGGAACAGGTTTTCGCCAAACCCTTCACGGGTAGTAGCTTTCAGGAATCGGGCAGGAATGATCTGGTCCGTATCTACGTTTTCAATGTTTACCGGTACTACGGTGGAAACTAGATGTTTAAATACCTTTTTCATGCTATGATGGGTTACTCCCGGCGGGAGTATGGTTATAACGTGAATGAATATACGCTTACGCTTCTTTTACCGCTTCTATGCGTAGTCGTCTATAATCGGCCAGCAGCAGCCCATTGTGGGTAAGCTGTGGCACGGTCCAGTCGTTTACTTCCTGGAGGATAGCGGCCCTTTCTGCCTCCGGGATGCCTTTGAAAAACTGGGTGCCAAACATGCGCAGCCACACAGCCACCCCATTATTAGGATCGCTGAGCTGCGTGGGGCGGTCGAAATAAGACACCTTATTTACGCGAAAGCCCGCATTTTCCAGCACCTTGGTATACTGGGCCACGGAAGGGAAATACCAGTATTGGTCATACTCATACCCCCGTTTGAGCAGCGACTTTTTGAGACCGGCCAGGATGATGGCCATATTGCCCTTGCCCCCCATTTCCAATACCAGGCGTCCGCCGGGTTTTAGCGCGGCAAACATGCGGGCGGCGGCCTTTTTCTTCTTACTTACCCAGTGCAGGGTTGCGTTGGAAAAAATGGCATCTACCGGCCTGGGTAAGGAAAACTTTGTAGCATCTGCCACTTCAAAGTGCAGGCCTGGGAAGTGTTCCTTAGCGCTGGCGATCATCTCTTTCGATGCATCCAGCCCTGTTACTTCGGCCCCGCTTTCGGCTATCTTGGCCGTTAGCTCGCCCGTGCCGCAACCCAGGTCTACGATATGTTCGCCCGCCTTGGGCTGTAACCATTCCAGCAAGCTTTCGCCATACTGAAATACAAATGCGTGCTGATCTTTATATAAGGAAGCGTCCCAGGACATGCTGTTTTTTTTTGATACCGGATAACCCGGTACATATTAAGTAGTAGCGGTGAAGCAAGATGAGTGTGCCGCTTACAGCCACTCCCTTACATCTGTAACCTGGCCGGTAATGGCAGCTACAGCGGCAGTGAGCGGGCTGGCCAGGAAGGTACGGGCGTTAGGGCCCTGGCGACCTTCGAAATTGCGATTGGACGTAGAAATGCAGTACATGCCTGCTGGAATTTTATCCTCATTCATGCCCAGGCAGGCAGAGCAGCCCGGCTCCCGCAGGTGAAAACCAGCGGCTTCAAATACTTCATGCAAGCCTTCGGCCTTGGCCTGCGCTTCCACTTGTTTAGAGCCGGGTACTATCCACACGGTAATGTCATTCGCTTTTTTCTTGCCTTTCACAAACTCCGCTACCAGGCGGAGGTCTTCTATGCGGCTGTTGGTACAACTGCCAATGAACACATAATCTACTTTCTTACCCAGCAAGCCGGCCCCCGGCTGCAAGTCCATATACTCCAACGACTTCTTAAAAGACACTTTCTCTTTTTCGTCCAGCGCTTCCACGACGGGAATATGCTGGGTAATGCCAATGCCCATACCCGGGTTAGTACCGTAGGTGATCATCGGCTCAATATTAGCTGCATCATAAGTCAATACCTTGTCAAACTGGGCATCGCTGTCGGAATACAGTGTTTTCCAGTACGCCAGGGCCTTGTCCCAGTTGGCCCCCTTAGGTGCAAACTCCCGTCCTTTAATATAAGCGAACGTAGTATCGTCTGGTGCGATGAGGCCGCCACGGGCGCCCATTTCTATACTCATGTTACAGATGGTCATGCGGGCTTCCATACTCAGGCTACGGATGGCCTCGCCAGCAAACTCCACAAAATATCCCGTGCCGCCGGCGGCAGAGATCTGGGCAATGATGTACAGGATAATATCTTTAGACAACACGCCCTTTTTTAACTGGCCGTTGATCTCAATTTTCATGCGTTTGGGGCGGTATTGCAAAATGCACTGGGTGGCCAGTACTTCCTCCACTTCGGAGGTGCCGATGCCAAAAGCAATAGCGCCAAAAGCGCCATGGGTGCTGGTATGGCTATCACCGCATACGATGGTCATGCCCGGTAGGGTAATGCCCAGCTCCGGCCCTATTACATGCACAATACCCTGGTAAGGATGGCCCAGGCCATACAGCTCCACGCCAAACTCGGCCGTGTTGGTAGACAGCATTTCCACCTGGTGGCGGCTCAGCGCCTCTTTAATGGGCAGGTGCTGATCTAGCGTAGGCACATTATGATCGGCTGTGGCGTGGGTCTTGCCAGTGCGGAACACCGGCAGGCCCCGGCGGCGCAGGCCGTCAAAGGCTTGCGGGCTGGTAACTTCGTGAATAAAATGCGTATTGATGTACAACACGTCCGGAAAGCCAGCCTTACTGACCACCACGTGATTGTCCCAAATTTTGTCGACCAGTGTTTTTCCCATTTCGGTAATTGCGTTTATAAATTGTCTTTAGCTAAAATCGCTAAATTTGTTATCCAGGATGCTTTACACTCAAATCTAGTATTCAGCCGTATGGGACTGATCCCTATATTTGCTGTTTTTACGACTTTTAACCAGGGTGCATTTTTGATAACTCACTACGAATGAACTATTTGCAACACTTAATTAACGATGTCCAACAGTCAAAACGATGCGCTATTCATATTAATTAAAACGCTTACCAAAGCGGAAAAGCGCAATTTCCAGCTCGCTTTTAATAAAAACAATACCAAGGACGACGTGTTGTTCATTCAACTGTTCAATACCCTGGACAAGCTGAAAGACTATGACGAAGATGCCATTCTGCGCAAGATACCCGACATTAAAAAACAGCAACTTTCCAACGTTAAGGCCCACTTGTACAAGCACCTGCTCATGAGCTTGCGCCTGCTGTACAAACAAAAAGACCCCCTCATAGAGCTGCGGGAACAACTGGACTATGCCCGTGTGCTATATAACAAAGGCCTATACAACCAAAGCCTGAAACTGCTGGCCAAAACCAAGGTAGCGGCCCAGGAAAGGGGGGAAGTGATGCTGTGTTTTGAGATCATAGAATTTGAGAAACTCATCGAAGGCCGCCACATTACCCGCAGCCTGGAAAACCGTGCCGAGCAGCTCAGCGAAGAAAGTCGTTCGGTAGAACATCGGCTGGCCAATATCAGCAAACTGTCTACCCTGGCCCTGCGCATGTATGGCCTTTACCTTAAACTGGGCCACGCCCGTAGCAGCGAAGATGCCGCCGAAGTGATCGCCTTCTTTGAGCAACACGTGCCCCGGCTACAAACAGCTGCCCTCAATTTTTATGAGAAGATTTATCTCTATCAGGCTTATTCCTGGTATTACTATATCCTGCAAGACTTCCTGCTGTTTTACCGTTACACGCAGAAATGGGTAAACCTGTTCGACGAATATCCCTCCCTGCTGCAAACAGACGTAGGCCTTTACATCAAGGCTATGCACAACCTGCTCACGGCGCATTTCTTTAACATGAACGAGCACAAATTTGTGCAGGCCTTGCAGGAACTGGAAACTTTTATCGACGATAATAACGAAGGCTTTAACGAGAATACCCGTACCACGGCATTTGTGTATTTGTACACCGCCAAGATCAATCATCATTTCCTGGAAGGTACGTTTAGCAATGGCCTGGCACTTATTCCAGCTTTAGAGCAGGGCATCATGGAGCATCAATTAAAACTGGATCAGCACCGGGTGCTGGTGTTTTATTACAAAATAGCCTGTTTGTATTTTGGCAGTGGGGATAATAACAATGCCATTGTGTACCTCAATAAAATCATCAACCTGCGCATTGGCAACCTGCGGGCGGATATACAATGTTTTGCGCGCATTCTGCACCTGATCGCACATTACGAGTTGGAAAATTACAGCCTGGTGGAATACCTGATAAAATCCGTGTATCACTTTATTTCCAAACACAAAGACTTAGGCCAGGTGATGGAAGAAATCCTGAAGTTTTTGCGCAAGAATATTTATGCCAATCCTAAGGCGCTAAAAGAAGCCTTTATAGACCTAAAAGACCGGCTGGTACTCATTTCCCAGAATCCTTACGAGCGGCGGTCCTTCCTGTACCTGGATATTATTTCCTGGCTGGAGAGCAAGATCTCCAGGCAGCCGGTGCAGCAGGTTATTCAACGTAAGTTTTTGCACAAGGAACCCCGCATATAGGGGCCTTCCAAAACCTTTCAGCCGCCCCGCCGGGCTGATACGCCAACGGCAGGCGGCTCCGCTGAAAAGACTTTGCAGCGGAGCAACTCCCGGCGCACGCCGGATTAAAGAAATCGCCTCACCTAAAAAAAACACACCGCAAAAACCAGTATGGTAGGCACCATCATTCCTTAATCTCCTCCTCCATCAGCGGTTCATACCGCGGAAACTGCCGCACAAACACCAGGATAGTTGCTACCAGCAGCAACACCAAACAACACAGCGTCTGATGTCCTAATACCATAAACAGCACAATAAAAAAGATCCCAAACACCCAGCGCGTATACCCTTCTTCTCCCAAACGGGGATACAGCAACAAGCTATGCAACAACATGCACAGCGCAATACTGTAACTCACCACCATCCACATATCCAGGAAAGCCCCCACCCGGGCAGTATGTACCCCGAGTAAAATAAACTCCGGCAGCAGCAGCACCGCGTAAGTAAGCCAAAGCTGTCCATAGCGGCGGGCAATGGGAATAGGCAGGTTGCGCATAAAGGTGAGGTACAGGTCTTCAAAATAACGGTAGCGGAAAATAATAATTGAATGCAGCAGCACCATCACCAGCACCCCCAGCATCAGCGCACGGGGATCAAACCGGGCATCTTCCATAAAATGAAAAGTAAGCATCAGGATGGCAAACGAAGCGGCTTTGGTGGTCCATACCATGCGGGGCTGGCGGATCACCAGTTCAAAGGGGTAATACAGCCAGGAAGGTTTGCGCCAGTGGCCGTTGAGCCAGCGCAACCAGCGCGGGGTGGCCGCTTCCAGATCGGCGTGCAGCAAGCGGCGGCTGTACAACAACACCGCAACAAGGCACACCACCATATTAAACACCCCTGTAATGATCACCGGCAGGATATAGCCTTCGCGCAGGGCAATCACAGCGGCCACGCCATTATACACCAGCACGGGCGCGTAAATGGATACCTGTATCCAGGCAGCAATGCGGCGCTGGCGGGCCAGTGGCAGCACGCCCCAGGTTTCGTACACCAGCGCATAGTGGGGCAGCGCCATTGTTTTCAATACAAACGATACACATTTCAACGCATACGCCCCCCAAATGGCCAGCATCATCAGCAGAAAGTCGTAACTCGTAAGAAACCCCTTAATAATGCCGTAGTGAAACCGGGGCAGCCCACCACCCTGCACCGTGCCAAACAGCAGGTAAAACACCACCAGGAAAAACGCCGTGTTGCGCACATAATACCGGTGTATAAACATGGAGTGGAGCGCCTTCATAATCTTACCATCGTTTTATGGGCCACCTGGAGTGTTCCGGTAAGGAGCAGGCCTTCTTCAGACAGGGCCTGGTGGGTGGTGATCATGAAAGACACGCCAGTGGCATGCATGCGGCTAATGAGGCCATACATAGCCGCTACGGTGGCTACATCCAGCGTAATAAGGGGTTCATCCAGCAAGATGAGGGAGGGATTGCCCAGGAAGGCCAGCAACAGCGATAGTTTTTTAAGCATACCGCTGGAGTAAGTACCTACCGGCGTTTGCAAGTAGCTACCTGCACCCAGCGTACGTGCCAGTTCTTCTACCGCGTAGGGGCCCGGGCCTTTAGTATCCAGGTACAACTGTATTAACTCATGGCCGGTAAGAAATTCGGGATAGAGGGGTTCTGCCACCGCATAATTCACCTTTTTACGGTAGGCAATGGGGGCCTTGCGGCTATCGATATGATCATCCAGCAATACCTGGCCTTTAAAGGGCAGCAGGCCGGCCAGCATTTTCAGGCAAGTAGTCTTGCCGGCGCCGTTTTCGCCCTGTATCCAGTAAATGCCCGCTTCCAGCGTAAGCTGCGGAATGCTCAGCGCCAGCGTATCGCCGTAATATTTTTCAACCTGGTTAAAAGAGATCAAAGGATGTTTACATTTTGAGCGACCAAGGTACAAAAACAAAGTACTTCTAATGGGAGAGATTGTGATCAACGCACTGTACTACCCGCCACTGGCGAACCCTTAAAATACGCTATGCACATTGCATGTGGAAAAGTAAAACAACCGGGTAAACGAATTACATTTTGAGTAAATATGACAAGAGGCAGCTTGTGTAAAAATCGCCCATCACCCAATAGCACAAACCATTTTTTTGCTGATTCCAAATACTTTGCCGCAAAACAATTTTAAACAACATCTTTATCCACACGGGTGGATATCTTTAAAGCTATCGATGCTCCTCAAATTTTACATTTGCATTAATCCCTGCGTTTTTATTGGACGGCTCCGGTTTTCGCTTCTTTTATCAACAAGCGTTTCTTTACGTCTCCATTAACCACTCATAACTTATTGATCGTCAATAAAAAAAGGATTACTATCTATTACCATATTTTTAGCTGTAGCCATATACAGCTATTCACCGATAAGCCATCTACCTGATATGCAGCAAACGCAAGAGCTATTATTACGAGAAAACAAGGATCGTTTCGTGATCCTGCCCATTAACTATCCCAAGGTGTGGGATATGTATAAAAAACATGAAGCAAGTTTTTGGACTGCGGAGGAAATAGACCTCAGCGGCGATATGAAAGACTGGAATGCACTGAACGATGGCGAGCGTCATTTTATCAGCCACGTGCTGGCTTTTTTTGCAGCCAGCGATGGCATTGTGAATGAAAACCTGGCGGTAAATTTCATGAGCGAAGTACAGATCCCCGAAGCACGTTGTTTTTACGGCTTCCAGATCATGATGGAAAATATTCACTCCGAAACATATGCCCTGCTGATAGACACGTATGTGAAAGACCCTTCAGAAAAAGATCATCTGTTTCACGCCATAGACACCGTACCGGCCGTACGCAAGAAAGCCGACTGGGCCCTGCGTTGGATAGAGAATGGCAACTTTGCAGAGCGCCTGGTAGCCTTTGCCGCCGTGGAAGGCATTTTCTTCAGCGGCAGCTTCTGTTCTATTTTCTGGCTCAAGAAAAGAGGACTGATGCCCGGCCTTACTTTTTCCAATGAACTCATTAGCCGCGATGAAGGCCTGCACTGTGAATTTGCCTGCCTGCTGTACTCCATGCTGCAATCCAAACTCACCGAAGAACAGGTACACCACATCATTGGCGATGCCGTGACGATTGAAAAAGAATTTATCACCAACGCACTGCCTGTAGACCTGATAGGCATGAACAGCCGCCTGATGAGCCAATACATAGAATTTGTGGCAGACCGCTGGCTGGGAGAACTAGGCTACTCTAAAATCTTCAACGTATCCAATCCTTTTGATTTCATGGAAATGATTTCCCTCCAGGGCAAAACCAATTTCTTTGAAAAACGCGTAGGCGATTATCAAAAATCCGGCGTCATGGGCGGCCAAAAAGATGCCCAAACCTTCTCCCTGGACGAAGACTTCTAACCCACTCATCATACATAATTCATCCTTCATAATTATAAATTACCTATTTATGTTTGTGATAAAAAGAGACGGCCGTAAAGAGCCGGTTAAATTCGACAAGATTACCGCACGCATAGAAAAGCTTTGCTATAGCCTGCATTCAGAATATGTGGACCCGATAGACGTAGCGAAGAAAGTGATCCTGGGCCTGTACGACGGTGTTACCACCGCAGAACTGGACAACCTGGCCGCAGAAACCGCCGCTTCCCTCACCACCAAACACCCCGACTATGCCCTGCTGGCTAGCCGCCTGGCCGTGAGTAACCTGCATAAAGAAACGGAGAAGTCGTTTTCTAAAACAATGCGGAAACTATATGAATACATAGATCCGAAAATAAACAGGCCTGCTCCGTTATTATCGGACGAAGTGTTCGAGATCATTGAGCGAAATAAAGAGGTACTGGATTCCAGCATCATCTACGACCGCGATTTTGCCTTCGATTATTTTGGTTTTAAAACCCTGGAACGCTCCTACCTGCTGAAGCTGGACGGCAAGATTGCAGAACGCCCCCAGCACATGTTTATGCGCGTATCTGTAGGCATTCACAAAGAAGATATCGATTCGGTGATCAAGACCTACAACCTGATGAGCGAACGCTGGTTCACACATGCTACGCCTACCCTGTTCAACAGTGGTACGCCCAAGCCGCAGATGTCCAGTTGCTTTTTGCTCACCATGCAGGACGACAGCATTGAAGGCATTTACGATACCCTGAAACAAACCGCCAAGATATCCCAGAGCGCAGGCGGCATTGGCCTCAGCATTCACAACATCCGCGCTACCGGTTCTTACATCAGTGGCACCAATGGTACCTCTAATGGCATTATTCCCATGCTGCGCGTATTTAATGACACGGCCCGTTATGTAGACCAGGGCGGTGGTAAGCGCAAAGGCGCCTTCGCCATTTACCTGGAACCCTGGCATGCCGATATCTTTGAATTCCTGGACCTGCGTAAAAACCATGGTAAAGAAGAAATGCGCGCCCGCGACCTGTTTTTCGCCCTGTGGGTACCCGACCTGTTTATGAAACGGGTAGAACAAAACGGGGAATGGGCCCTCTTCTGCCCCCACGAAGCACCCGGCCTGCACGAATGCCACGGCGAAGCGTTTGAAAAATTGTACACGCAGTACGAACAGGAAAACCGCGCCCGCAAAGTGGTGAAAGCACAAGACCTGTGGTTTGCCATCCTCGATGCACAGATAGAAACCGGCAATCCTTACATGCTGTACAAGGACGCGGCCAACAGTAAATCTAACCAGCAAAACCTGGGTACCATCAAGAGTTCCAACCTTTGCACCGAGATCATTGAATACACTGACGCCAACGAGGTAGCCGTGTGCAACCTGGCCTCCCTGGCCCTGCCCCGCTACATTACCGATGGAAAGTTTGATCACGATAAGCTCTACGAAATTGCTTACCAGGTAACCTTAAACCTGAACAAGATCATCGATAACAACTACTACCCGGTAGAAGAAGCACGCAACAGTAACCTGCGCCACCGCCCCATAGGCCTGGGTGTACAGGGCCTGGCAGATGCCTTCATCGCCCTGCGCCTGCCCTTCGAATCGGAAGCAGCCAAGCAGCTTAATAAAGATATCTTCGAAACCATTTACTTCGCAGCACTCTCCGCCTCCAAAGACCTGGCGGCAAAAGATGGACACTACGAAAGTTATCCCGGCTCTCCCGCCTCCAAAGGCATCCTCCAGTTTGATATGTGGGGCGTAACGCCCTCTAACCGCTGGGACTGGGCCGGCCTGAAAGCAGAGATCAAAAAAGTAGGTATCCGCAACTCCTTGCTGCTGGCACCCATGCCCACCGCCTCTACCTCGCAGATCCTGGGCAACAACGAATGTTTTGAACCGTATACTTCCAATATTTACACCCGCCGCGTACTAAGTGGAGAATTTGTAGTGGTAAATAAACACCTGCTGCACGACCTGGTAGAGCTGGGACTGTGGGACAACGATATGAAGAACCGGATTATCTCCGCCAACGGCTCTATCCAGGGCATTAACGAGATACCGTCTAATATCAAGGAGTTGTACAAAACCGTATGGGAAATAAAACAGCGTACCCTCATCGACATGGCCGCCGACCGTGGCGCTTACATCTGCCAGAGCCAGTCGCTGAACTTGTTTGTAGATACGCCCACCACCGCTAAGCTTACCTCCATGCACTTCCACGCCTGGAAAAGCGGCCTGAAAACGGGTATGTACTACCTGCGCACACAGGCAGCCACACAGGCAGTACAGTTCACCGTGGAAAAACAAGGCGGACAGCAAATGCAGCCCGTGCTTTCCGGCGCAGGCACTGCCCCCGAAGTGGAATACACAGAGGGCGCAGTATGCACCATGGAAGAAGGCTGCGTTACCTGCAGCGCCTGATAAAACCGCTACTTACGCTTCGCAATACAACAGAAAGGGCCGCACGTAAAGTGTAGCCCTTTCTTTTTGTAGTAATGCATAAAAAAGGCTGCCCCCAGGAGCAGCACATGAAATTTTGAGAAAGCAATGCAGTAACACAAACCCGCAACCTTGCCAGTAAGGCACCTTGCTCACCACTTCAGGCATCGATGATAGCCGCGTGGTATTTCTATTACGAATATTTCCCTACCGGTCTTCCTCCTGGAATCCCCATTCCCCCAGCAGTCCATCAAACTGTGCCTGGGGTAAACTTTGCTGCTGGTACAACCCCGCTTCCGTACGTTGGCGCAGCCCTTCGTACAGCGTTACTGCGCAGGCCACCGAAATATTCAGGGAACGGATAATACCCATCTGTGGGATCACGAAATTGCCGTCGGCCAGGGCCCGTAATTCATCACTCACCCCATCGCGCTCCGAACCAAAAACCAGGGCCAAACGGCCTTTAAAATCGATGTCGTACATATTGATGGCATCGGAAGAAAGATGCGTGGTAAGTATCTTATCATAACGCTGGCGCAGGGCTGCCACACAGGTTTCCAGGTGGTCGTAATTATGTACTGTTAGCCACTTATTAGCACTAGACGAGCTTTTAAAGCCCCAGTTCTTATGCCGCGCTATGCGGGTATTTAACACATGAATATCCTGTATGCCCACCGCATCGCAGGTGCGCATTACTGCAGAAATATTGTGGGGGTCTTCCACATTCTCCAGCACCACCGTAAGTCCGGCCTGCCGCCGCTGCAATACCGTAAGCAACCTTTCTCTTCTTGCTGGTGTCATCCGTTACATCATTTTTTCGCCGCTAAATTACGAAATATTAGATACAAGTAACTGACGGGCATTAATTTACAATCTATTAAATAATTCAAGATATTTTACATTATACATGGTATCTTCACTTTCAGATTGATAAACCTATTCGTACATGTTTAAAAGAATATTCAAGATCGTACTCGTGTTTCTGCTAGTACTGATTGTTGCAGCCATTGCCATCCCTTTCTTGTTTAAAGACAAAATCCTGGCAAAAGTTAAAACTGAACTAAATGACCACCTCAATGCCCAGGTGGATTTTAAAGACATCGACATTAGCCTGTTCCGCCATTTTCCCCGCCTGGCCGTGGGATTGGAAGACTTGCAGGTGATAAACGTGGCCCCCTTTGCCGGCGACACCCTGCTATCTGTAAAAAAGATAGATGTAGCACTGGACCTGATGAGCGTGATACGCGGCAGCAAAATGGATATCTACAATATCAGCCTCGAAACACCCCGCATTCATACCATCATCGATAGCACCGGCAAAGCCAATTGGGACATCACCAAACCCGATACCGCCCAGTCGCAAACCGCTGCCGATACCAGCAAAAGCACCTTTGATCTCCGCCTTCAACAATACAGCATTACCAATGCCTACCTGAGTTACGACGATCACCAGGGTCATATGTCACTGATCATTGATGGCCTGAACCATAGCGGCAAAGGCGATTTTACGCAGGATAAATTTGTATTGACCACCACCACCCAAGCCAACGCGGTAACCTTCTACTATGGCCTGATCCCCTACCTGGATGCCGTGAAGACCACGCTGGATGCAGATATACAGATAGATAACCTTACCAGCACCTACACCATCCCTGCCAGCAAAATACATTTGAACAACCTGGAAGTAGCCGTAAACGGCCTCTTTAAAATGCTACCTAACAGTGCCTATGGTATGGACTTTACCTTTAAAAGTGCTTCTACCCAATTTAAAGACCTGTTGTCGCTCATTCCCGTTATTTATGCGAAAGATTTCGATAAGATAAAAACCAGTGGCACCGCCAACTTCAACGGGTTTGTGAAAGGCACTTATTCCGACAAACAACTGCCCGTCTTTGGCCTGAACCTGGGCGTGAAAAATGGATTCTTCCAATATCCCGACCTGCCCAAACCGGTGCAGAACATTCAACTGGCGCTCAGCATAGCCAGCCCCGATGGCGTGCCAGATCATACGGTTATAGACCTCTCCCAAGCCCACCTGGAAATGGATGCTACCCCCCTAGACCTTCGGCTGCACGTAGCCACACCCGTGTCTGACATGTATGTAGAAGGGGCGGCCAAAGGAAAACTAGACCTGAGCAAGATTTCCCAGTTCATAAAACTAGACAATGGTACCCAGCTCAATGGCCTGCTGGATGCAGACATGAGCGCCAAAGGCCACCTCTCCGCTATTGAAAGAAAGGCCTATGACGAATTTTATGCTGCCGGCAGCCTGGCTATTCATAATATGCTGTACAAAAGCAAGGATTTTCCAGACGGCATAAAACTAAACGCGCTGGCGCTAACCTTCAATCCTAAAAACGTAAGCGTGCCAACCCTGGATGCCGAGTACCTTGGGAGCCACTTTACCGGCAGCGGCGAGATCAATAATATGCTGGCCTACGTATTCAAAAACCAGGCATTGAATGGTCAATTAAAAATCAATGCCGACAAAATAAACCTCGATAAATTCATGGCCAGCACGGCCACGGCCAACACCACCGAAAGTAAGCCTGCCACTACCACCGATAGCGCCCATGCCATCCCCTTTGCGGTACCCGCCAATCTAGACCTGACCCTGCAAGCCGCCGCCGGCACTGTGCATTACGACAAGCTCGATATGACCAACGTGAGTGGTATACTACTGGTAAAAGACCAAACTATTACCCTAGAAAATGTGAAGAGCAACGCCCTGCAAGGCACCCTGGGCATGAGTGGCAGTTACAGCACCAAAGCCAGCAAAATAAGCCCCGATATGCACTTCACCTATGATGTAGAAAAGGTGGATATCAAACAAACCTTCGATGCCTTCAATACCGTACAAAAACTCATGCCCATCGGCCAGTTCCTGACTGGCAAGATCTCCTCTCAACTAAGCGTAGACGGCAAGCTGGGTAAAGACATGATGCCTGTCATGAACAGTCTCAATGGCAATGGCAGCCTGCTACTCATAGAAGGAGTGTTACAAAAATTTGCACCGCTGGATCAACTGTCCTCCACCCTCAATATTACCCAGTTAAAAGACATATCACTGCGCGACATCAAAACCTATTTTGCCTTCCAGGATGGCCGCGTGGTGGTAAAGCCATTTAACGTTGTAACCAGTGGCGTACGCCTGCAAATAGCCGGTTCCCATGGCCTGGATCAGTCTATAGATTATACCATACAAATGGCCTTACCCCGCACCATGCTGGGCAGCCAGGGCAATGCACTGGTAAACAACCTCGTTTCCCAGGCCAATAACAAAGGTATTCCCGTAAAACTCAGCGATAGCGTACACCTGAATATTGCGATGGGCGGCAGCATGACCAAACCTGCCCTCCAGACAAACCTGAAGGAATCAGCCAACAGCCTTACCTCCCAGGCCACCGCACTGGTACAAGGCAAAGTAGATAGCGCCAAAGCCACCATCAAGGATTCTGTGAACGCAGTTAAAAATCAGGCCGTAACTACTGCCAAAGATGCGCTGAAACAACAATTATTGGGTAGTAAAGACACTACAGCGCATAAGCCAACCAACGCACAGGATGCAGGTAAACAGGCAGGGCAAACAATAAAAAACACCTTAGGTGGACTCTTAAAAAAGAAAGGTAATTAATTGCAAGTCATTCATAACGGAAAAGGGTACACGTTTAGCAGTGTACCCTTTTTTTATGCCCTCTATGCGCCACCCCAAAAACTGCCACATCCCGTGCCACGCAGGTAGCCAATCATCGATAGGAAGTCATTAAAATATGCCGGAAATTTATTGTGCGCTCCTACAACTATGCGCTAGTACTCACAAAATAGGCCACACATTTTTTCTTCTACTGTAAATACAAATACCAATTTTACATCATGCCTATTCATTTTGATAATCAAAATATCTGGTTATGTTAACGAGCAGTTAACAACTTAGAATTATTCGGTACTTAAATTTATTCAGAGGATATTAGTCGCGCCTCTTACCGCTTACCGACAGACAAGGTCTGCTAATTGTTCGAGTGCATTGCATGCCCTTCGTTTATTGATGAAGGTTGTTATATCGCTGATAAGCGATAGGATGTTTTTTTCCCCATACACCAATACAAGCACAACGGTTCAAAGAGATTATATTTTACGCAGCCATGAACAGCGTAGATTGATTGTCATTCATTATTTGGTTGTTTTAATTTTTCCGTATGGTAAAAAGTCTATTCCTCTGTATTGTTGTTGCTTGTAATTTATCGGCCCTTGCGCAAAGCTCCCCTCCACCCCCAGACAATGCCATTCTCAATGGGGTAGAATACACGGACTACTATGAACATATGTACGATGCCAAACACCCTTTTTACATGAATAACGCCTTTACCTGGGGAGAGGTTACCTACTTTGGCCGCCACTATGACCGTGCATTACTTAAATACGATATTATCAAGGATGAGCTGATCACGGTGTATGCAGATAGCATCACCCCCATTACCCTATATCCCGAACAGGTAGACAGCTTTAAAATATATGGACAAAAATTTGTGCGGATGACGAACGGGTCTGGCCTGCCCCCAGGTTATTATGCACACATTTATGGCAACGAAAAGTTTGAGGTGTTTGCACACTATACAAAATCCATGTTGCAGCAACAATATGTAAATGGAGGCCTGTACGACCTGGTGAGCGATCACGATTATTACTACCTCAAAATTGCCGGCGACCATGTGTTTCATTCTTTCAAAGGACTCAAGGGACTAGGCGATTTGCTGAATGCTCCGCGCAAACAAACAAAGCTATTTCAACGCAACAACCCCTATACCGATAGTGAGAACAACCGCGACGCCACAGCCTCCTCGTCCCGACTGCGTGACTACTGTACTTTCCTATCAAAATAATAACCCCGCACCCTCCGTACAATGAAGCTATTACGCCTATTGTGCTTGCTGTTGCTTCCTGTTTGTGTATATGGGCAAAATAGAAATAGTGGTTTGGAAAAACAGGTTACCCTCCATCTAAGCGCAGATTCCATCCAGGCATTTGCCGCGCAGCTACAACAGCAAGCGCATATCACCTGCTATTATATTCCCGAATATTTCGATACCCTTAAAATCACCTTAAACGGTACGATGAAAATAAAAGAAGCGTTGGATAAAATCTATGCCGATTTTAAATTTTACTATGCCTGCGATGATAAAGATAATTTATACCTCACCAAGGATCAGGAACTCAGCACGCAGCTGGGACTACCGGCCCCACTCCTAAAAAAACTATCCACCATGCATCACGTGGCGCATAATGCGCCTGTGAAAACAAAAAATGGTAAGCGTATTCCCATAACGACCACGGTAACACCCACAAAATCCGTTATCCTGGACTATGATGAAAATAAATTATTTACCATAGGCAGTTACCAGAACAGCCAGGGATATGCCACAATAACCGGTTATGTGCGCCACCGCAATACCGGCGAGGGCATTGGCCATGCATCCATTGCTATTGCCGACATGCAGACCAAAACCATGACCGATGCTTATGGGTATTACACCATCACCATGCCCAAAGGCCGGCATACATTAATGATCACCTGCATTGGGCTGGCAGATGCCCGCCGCCAGATCGATATCCGGGGAGCAGGCCAACTGAACATTCAATTGCACGACTATGTGACCAGCCTCAAAGGCGTTACCATCGCCTCTTCCAAATCTCATAACATTCTCGATCCCGAAATGGGCGCCTCCAAAATAGAAATACGTACCCTTAAACAAGTACCCGCGTTGATGGGAGAGGCAGACATACTCCGCGTGTTGCAAACCCTGCCAGGCGTAACTTCTGCCGGAGAAGGCAGCACCGGACTCAATGTAAGGGGCGGCAACGTAGACCAAAACCTGGTATTACTGGATGGAGCTACCATTTATAACCCCAGCCACTTTTTTGGTTTCTTCTCCGGGTTTAACGCAGACCTGGTGAAAGATGCCGAATTATACAAAAGCAGCATTCCCGTGAAATACGGCAGCCGCCTCTCCTCGGTGCTGGAAGTACTGACCCGGGAAGGCAACCGCAACAAATTTTCCGGCTCCGGCGGCATTGGCCCACTCAGCGGACACCTTTCCCTGGAAGGGCCCATAGGTAGCAAAACCTCTTTCCTCGTAGGGGGCCGCTCCACCTATTCCGACTGGACCCTGCAATTATTGCCGGACCAATATAAAAACAGCCGCGCCGGCTTTTATGATGCCAACCTGAAAATAACCAGCGATCTCAATGACCACAACAGCCTATTCGTGGCTGGTTACATCAGCGGCGACCGGTTCCGGCTGGACGGGGATACACTGTACCGTTATGGCAACATGAATGGCATTGTGAAATGGAAGCATATTTTTAACCCCCATCTTTATGGAAGTATGGATGTAGGCATAGACCACTACAACTTCGATATGTCCAGCAGAAACAATAAGATAAATGCCTATAGATTTAAATTCGACGTATCGCAATATCACTTCAATACAAACCTCATCTACACCCCCAACAATGCCCATAAAATAGAAGCGGGCATTTCCATGGTGTATTACAAACTGCACCCCGGCAGCAAACTACCGCTGGATAGCGGCATCACCACCCCCATAACGTTATCACCGGAACAGGCGGTGGAAAGCGCCCTCTATATCAGCGACCAGTACACCGTGTCGCCCAAACTTACGGTAGAAGTGGGCCTTCGCTACTCCCTCTTTAATTACTTGGGGCCGCGGGATGTATATGGCTATGCACCTAACCTCGAAAGGGATGTAACCACCATCATCGATACGTCCCACTATGCAGCAGGCAAACTATTTAAAACCTATCACGGTCCTGAGCCAAGAATAGCTGCCCGGTATAGCCTGTCGGAAAATAGTTCTTTAAAAGCGGCTTACAATAGAACCCGCCAGTATATTCACATGCTTTCCAACACCACAGTGGTAACGCCTACTGATATCTGGAAACTCAGCGATCCTTATATTAAACCCACCGTAGCCGACCAGGTATCACTGGGCATTTACCATAATTTTAAAGACAATGTGATCGAAACGTCCATAGAGGTGTATTACAAATGGATACAGCATGCCCTGTCTTATAAAAACGATGCCACCCTGCTGTTAAATCCTCATATTGAAACAGACGTGGCCAATGCAGATAGCAAGGCTTACGGCGTAGAATTCCTGGTGAAGAAAACAGCCGGCAAACTCAATGGATGGTTCAGTTATACCTACTCCCGCGTATTCCTCCGCATGAATGATCCACTGGTGAGTGAACCCGTAAATGGGGGCGCTTATTATCCGGCGGAATATGATAAACCGCATGTAGTAAACCTCATCGCTAACTACCGCGTTTCTCACCGGTTTAGTTTGTCGCTTACATCGATTTACACTACCGGCAGGCCCATCACCTTACCAGTGGCCCGTTATTACATGTCCGGTTCTTACCGCGTGTATTACGAAGACCGTAACCAGTACCGCATTCCCGATTATTTCAGAACAGATTTTTCTATCAATATCGAAGGCAATCACAAGATCAGAAAGCTGGCGCATAGCTCCTGGACGCTGGGCGTATATAATATGTTCGCCCGAAAGAATGCGTATTCTGTGTATTTCACCTCCGAAGAAGGTAAGGTAAACGGGTATAAACTGTCCATTTTCGGAACAGCTATTCCGTTTGTCACCTACAATTTTAAATTCTAGTACATGCGTTACCCATTAGGCCTGGCCTTGATGATCATATTACTGGGGTATAGTTGTAAAGACCCTTATTTGCCCAATGTAATTGCCAGCAACCGGAATTACCTGGTGGTAGAAGGGGTGATCAATGCCACCCCTGGCGCACTTACCCGCATACGCCTGACCCGCACCACCAATGTAGGCGATACGGCCATGGTAGCAGCAGAACAGCAGGCCAACGTATCGGTGGAACAAGATGGCACGATATATCCACTCACGGAGTCAGACAGTGGCTATTATCAAATTAGTTCCCTGCACCTTACTGGCACTACTTGCCGGTTAAACATCACCACCCAAAAAAACGAACAATATCAATCAGACGATATCCCGGTAAAAATAACGCCGCTCATTGACTCCATCACTTATGCACCTAAAGACGGTGGGGTAGCACTCTTCGTAACCACCCACGATGACATGGCCAACACGCGCTACTACCGCTGGGAGTTTGATGAGACCTGGGAATACCATTCGCCTTACCAGAGCACCATTACCTACGACTGGTCTAAAAGAATGCTTCAATATAAAACCCTGGCCGCACAAGATAGCCTTTACCGTTGTTTCCAATCGCAGGCATCCACTTCCATAGAGGTGTCTTCCTCAGAAACGTTGGATAAGGATGTTATTTACAAATACCCGATCGCTTTTATTCCGGCGGCTTCTGTAAAACTGAGTGTATTATATAGTTTACATATCAGGCAGTATGCCCTGCCCAAAGCAGCCTATAATTATTTCCTGAACCTGAAAAAAACCAGCCAGAATCCAGGCGATGTATTTGGCCCCTTGCCCGGTGAGTTAAAGGGCAACATCCATAGCCTCACCCGGAAAGAGGAAGTGGTGATTGGCTACGTCACCGCTTCTTCCATTACAGAACAAAGGATTTTTCTGTACAACGATCCTACTTTTTATGATTGGAAATATTCCTTCGATTATGACAGATACGCGCAGAACGCTATCTCCATAGAAGGCATAGACGTTACCTTAAGCGATCAATCGAAGTATTACCTGGAAAACCGCTCGCCCTGTCCGCTAGATCCTGCTGCACCACCTTGTACCAGCACTTTTGGCGCCTGCTGCACACACGCTATTCCCTTGCACTTATCAGGTCCGCAGTTGCTGGGGTACGTGTATGATACTACTTGCATTGACTGTATATTTTGGGGCAAAGGGGGCCGTAAAAAGCCGGATTATTGGCCACGCTAATCTGCAAAAGCATCCATGAAAAAAAAGAATTTCTCCATACTCTGCTACCTGTTACTGCTTGCCACACTGGCCCAGGCACAGGTACCTGATGTAAAAAAATTATACCGTGAAACGGCCTTCCTGCACACAGACCGTAATTGCTATCTGGCCGGCGAAATTGTCTGGATGAAAATGTACGCCATCAACGACGATGCTACAGACGGCTATAACAGTGCTATTGGGTATATAGAATTATACAACCTGAAAAATAGCAATGCTGTGTTGCAGGTAAAAATTTTGCTGGATTCCCTCTCGCAAAACGCCGGCTACCTGCAACTACCAGACAGCCTTTCCACTGGCATCTACCGGCTGCGAGCCTATACTCGTAATATGGAGCAGTATGGCTTTGCCTTCGAAAAAAACATTCACATCATCAACTCCTTCCGGCCCATTCCCCACCTGCACAAAGCAACGCAGGGGCTGCCGGAAGATTCCAGCTATCACCTGCACACGACCTCCATCAACGATCGCTATGGCAAACGCCAACCGGTAAAAATTTCCTTCACCAGCTTACAGCAAGATCAAAGGCCAGCCCCCGCCCATCTTTCCGCATCGGTATTCCGGCTGGATGAATTGCAAACCATAGATAGCCCCGGCATTCGAACACTTGCACTACCTACAGCGTCCAGGCTACTTAGCAAAGACGAGACGCACTTGCCTGAAGCCTACAGCCAGGTGCTGACCGGCAGCATTGTAGATAAGAAAACCGGCCAGCCACTGGACGTGCCTATTATGCTAACCGTTACCGGCCATAATCCCCGGTTCTACTGCAACCCCAGTGTAAAAGGTAAGTTTTCCTTTGAGCTGCGCGGCTACAACGGCGATGCGAACGTAATCCTGCAAACGTCTGCTAAAGATTGCCAGATCACGGTGAATAGCCCATTCGACAATTATACGCCTCCACATTTCAAAAATGATTTCTACGACGAAGACAGTGCTGCGGCCCCGGCGAATACAGAGTCCCTGCTCACAGCACAATTGCTGAGCCACCACATTGCCTTACAGGTGCAGCAGGCTTTTTATGGCGACAGCCTGCAATATGCGGCGGATCGCTTTACGGATACCACCTTTTTCTTTACCAAACCCGATGAAACGGTATGGCTCGATGATTATACGCGGTTTAATACCCTGGAGGAAGTATTCCGGGAATTTGTTAAAACGGTGATGGTGCGCAAAAGCAATGACACCCTGCACCTGCACACTCTCAATAACCTGATGGCCAATCCTAAATTCTTTGAAGAAGATCCGCTTATACTGCTGGATGGCGTTCCGGTGTTCGATAACAAACGCCTGTTTGCCATAGACCCGCTTAAAATCCGGAAGGTGTCCGTAATGGCCCGTAAGGCCTTTTATCCGGGGAAGGTTTTTAATGGCATCGTAAGCCTGCAAACCTATACCGCCGACATGGCCGGCTATCAATTAGCACCCAGCACCCTGGTGGCCGATTACAACGGCACACAATTGCCCCTACTTTTCTATGCACCCGATTATGCCAAAAAGAACATACCTAGCATACCTGATCAGCGCTTTACCCTCTATTGGAATCCTGATGTCCGGACAGATGAAAAGGGCAATGGCCAGATCAGTTTTTATACCGGGGATGAAGCCGGGCGTTATGGCGTGGTACTGGAAGGCGTTTTCACCCATGGCACCCCCTGTTATATGTACAAAACATTTATAGTAGAGTAATATGGCATAGATCATTTTTGCTAAATGCCCTGATAAATTAGCTGATTAACTATATACATAGGAATCCTAACAAATGATTAGCAACTATAAAACGGCTCACCAAGCCCATGATCAAAGGGGTAAATGCCGCAGAATACCCAGGTATTGATGAAGGCTCCTAAACAAAGTGAAAATATTTTTCATCATTAACAAATAATTAATTACCGCATTTTTTATTATACAGATCTTTAGCTGGGTTAAACAAACAAGGATGAAAGTTTCCGCCCCTTTCCAGGGGCGGTTTCCTAAAAGGAGCTAAAACTTATCATTCATAAAACCCATCACTACGTTGTATTTCATAGGTATAGGATAAAAGGAGAGCCGCCCATTCTTGGGCGGCTTTTTCATTTTTAGCATTTGCCAATTGCTTGGCTTTTTGCTGTGCATAATTGTGGCATACTTTTATTGCCTTTGAACTTGCACCAAATCCCCCCCTTACACATGAGCGGTTCTTTACAAAACCAGGTAGCCATTGTTACCGGTAGCAGCAGTGGCATTGGCGAAGGCGTTGCCCTTGCCCTTTCAAAAGCTGGCGCCACGGTAGTCATTAATCATTCCCGGGCATCCAGCCGGTCTGAAGCCGACGCGGTATTGGCCAAAATTACCGCCCAGGGCGGCCAGGCCATCATTATTCAATGCGATGTAAGCCAGGAGCAGGAGGTGCAGCAAATGTTTGCCCAAACCATCCAGGCCTTCGGCACCGTGGATATTCTGGTAAGTAATGCCGGTTTGCAGCAGGATGCCGCCTTTACCGACATGACGTTGGAACAATGGAATAAAGTGATCGGTATTAATCTTACCGGCCAATTTCTTTGCACCCGCGAAGCCATCAAAGAATTTATGCGCCGGGGTGTGGTGCCTAGTCGTTCTACCGCAGCAGGCAAGATTATTTGCATGAGTAGCGTACATGAAGTAATTCCCTGGGCCGGCCATGCCAATTACGCCGCCAGCAAGGGGGGCATTAAGCTGCTCATGCAAACCATTGCACAGGAATTTGCTCCCCACAAAATCCGCGTCAATAGTATTGCCCCCGGCGCTATCCGTACCCGCATAAATCAGGAAGCCTGGAATACACCAGCAGCGGCCAGTAAACTATTGGAGCTTATTCCCTATGGCCGCATTGGCGAAGCGGAAGACATTGGCAAAGCCGCCGTGTTCCTGGCCAGCGACGATAGCGATTATATTACTGGCACCACCCTCTTTGTAGATGGCGGTATGACACTCTATCCAGGCTTTGCAGGTAATGGATAATGACGCCTGAAAATGGGAAAGGCTAAATAACCAGTTTGCTTTCGCGCACTGGCCAATTAGCCCAGATTAACAACAATCAATATCTTTTAGTAATCGCTTCTTACTGCTTCACGTTTGTACAACTTATTCATCAGTAATAAAGTAAAATAAGCTACACTGCTGATGATCAAAATATAACCTGTTAATCCCAGTAACCGGAAAAACGATTCCAGGTTCCAATGGCTTAATATGGCAACCTTCGATAAGATGGCCAGTAACACACCTCCCACGCCGGCAAACCCTGCTATCTTATACATATATATTGTTATAATGATAAAATGGATATTAGGGCCATGCATCAAATTGAGTGCCTGGGCCAATACCCCCTCCATACGACTAGCGTACAGCTATTAATGGGGATTTTGCGCTACAGGTACCGGCATGATTGGGTGTTAATTTCTCATATCGCAGAATTATTGTATAAATAAAAAAGGGCATTCCCTTTACCAGAAATGCCCTTTTAAGCTATCTTATTAAAACTATTATTTTCTGCCAGAAAAAATATGCTTTTCGGCGTGGTAGGAAGAGCGAACCAGCGGACCGCTTTCTACGTAATCCAGGCCCATGGCATAACCTATTTCCCGGTATTCGGCAAACTCGTCGGGATGCACAAAGCGTACCACAGGGAGGTGACGTGGAGTAGGCTGTAGATATTGCCCCAGGGTTACTACATCGCAACCGTTGTCGTACAGGTCTTGCATGGCTTGTATCACTTCTTCCTTCGTTTCGCCCAGGCCCAGCATAATACCGCTTTTGGTACGCATGCCGCCTTCTTTTAAACGGCGGATTACCTCCAGGCTACGGTGGTATTTGGCCTGGATACGCACTTGCTTGGTAAGGCGTTCTACGGTTTCCAGGTTATGCGACACCACTTCCGGAGCCACATCGATAATGCGTTGCAGGTTTTCCCATTGGCCCCGGAAGTCGGGGATCAGGGTTTCCAGGGTAGTATCTGGGTTTAGCGCGCGAATAGCTTTGATGGTATTGGACCAGATGATAGAGCCGCCGTCTTTGAGTTCGTCGCGGTCTACCGAAGTAACAACAGCATGTTTTACTTTCATGAGGTAAATGGCTTCTGCCACACGTTGTGGCTCATCCCAATCTACTGGCTCCGGGCGGCCGGTGGCCACAGCGCAAAAGCCACAGCTACGGGTACAGATATTGCCCAGAATCATAAAAGTAGCGGTGCCGGCCCCCCAGCATTCGCCCATATTAGGGCAGTTACCGCTTTCACAGATGGTATGTAATTTATGGGTATCCACCAGGTTGCGCACCTGGCGGTAACTTTCACCAATTGGCAATTTCACTCTAAGCCAGTCGGGCTTTTTCACCCTGCTCTCCCTTGTTGTGGCGGGGACGCAGGCAGAAACTGATAACTCTTCCATCGCTAATCCTTCTTTAAACTGCTAAGTTAAATACTATTTCTTATTCCACCATTTCCCGAACTGAATGCCCAAAAAGGCATTGAAAAAGAACTTCTTACCATCTCTATCCGCCATAATCTGCACATCTTTTGTGTAGTATTCAGCATTTACCCCGATCTCCAGCGCGCTGACGAGGCGGGTAGAATGAGCCCAGTCGAACCGCATGCCGGCCTTGGCGTGTGCGCCGGGTACAAAAGTCATTTCGCTCCAGCCTTTGGTAATGCCACCGGCACCAAATATCATATTCTGATCTGTCCAGAGGCTGTCTATGGTGGGGGAGTATTTTACTTCCTGGAGGTCCTGGCCGTTTTTGTCCAACATTTTCACGTAATAAGGCCGTAACATGCCCAGCGATAAGCCGCCATAATAAAAGTAAGTGACTTCTACCCCATTTTTATTGGCGCGGCTGCCAATAAGCTGGCGCTGGCCGATACCTACTTTTAGCTGATAAAAATTATTGATCTTCCCCAAAATATAAGAACGCTCTGAATAGCCAAAGCCATTAAGATCCAGGGCGCCGGGCTTGCGGTCTTCCTTGGGGTCTTTCTTCTCGGAAAATTCTATTTGGTAGAAATTAACCGTTTGCCGGTTTTTACGTTTACCCAGCTCAAAAACGCCCGACCACCCGTCCGTATTAATGCGGGCGCCAATCCCAAACTCTTTCTCATAATCGTTCACCCCTTCCTCTCCTTCGCGGATGGCGCGTACTTTTTTAGACCCTTTCTTAACCGGGTGTGTGCTTTGCGCCATGGATGCAGTCACGATACCTGATAACAGCAAGAGCAAGTAGATTTTTTTCACGTGTGGGCTATTTATTGATAAACGCTTGGTATTGGTGATATGTTATGTGTGATAATACAAACGTACAGGATTTTTTGATTCCCTGTATCAGCCCTGTATGGGGGCTTGACCTTCCGCTAAAAATACCCTTACTTTACAGCAAAATTACATGATGCCATTATCCGAAATTATATACGAAGGCGGCTTGCGCACCACCGCCACTCACCTGGCCTCCGGTACAGTAATCGAAACCGATGCTCCAGTAGACAATAACGGCAAAGGCGAGCGTTTTTCTCCTACAGACCTGGTGGCCAGTGCACTGGGATCGTGCATGCTTACCATTATGGGCATTAAAGCCCGCGACAACCAGTGGCCTATTGAAAACACCAAAGTGACGATCACTAAAATAATGGGTACCGATCCGCGCCGCATTACGGAGATTCACGTAACGTTTGATTTTCCTGCTGGTCATGGCCTGGATCAAAAAGCCAGGACCATTCTGGAAAGAGCCGCACATACCTGCCCTGTGGCCAACAGTATACACCCGGATATTAAACAAGTGGTGGTATTTAACTGGTAAATACGTGTTATACATAAACGTGCCTGCTTCGCATAAGTTACATGCCAGGCAGGCATCGTTGTGTATGGACGCCTGAAATAACCGGTGGTTTAAAACGCGGTGATAAAAACCGTGGCTTACTCCCCACAGCTTCCTTTTAATATCCGGGCGCCGATGGCGCATTCCAGGCAGCGCTTCTCATCACAGTAATATTGCTTCAATTGCAACAGCGCCTGCGTATCCGCCGCATTGTCTGCATGTATGCCCGCCGCGTGCCAGCCGCTGATAATACGGTTGCTTTCCGGTGGCAGGCTGCCTATCCATGTCATGGCGCGCTCCTGTAGTCCGGGCTGGGCTTTCTGCTGCCCATAACAATAAAGCAGCGGTAGCAAGGTATTGATCACAATATTACGGACCATTTGTTTGCCGGGCAGGAAGGGGCGGCTCACGGGCTTGTCGAACCGGTAGTGCGTTTGCCAGTAGGGCGATGGCTGCACGGTGAGTAACTGCTCCAGTTGTTGCAGGTCTTTTGCTGCCAGGACATGGGAAAACAAATGGGTGCGCCGGTGCAGCAGCGCCGCCAGCAAGGCAATGCGCAAGGTAGGGAAAGCGGCGGGCCGCATGCGCAGCCACTTCCAGGCATGCCCTGGCAGGGGTTGCAATTGATACTTGTGGCGCAGGTAGCGATATTGGCGTTGTAAGTCTTGTGGATACGGATCGGTGAAAGTGCCTTCCAGCAGGCCAGCCTGGCCAAACAGCAGGGCCTCTATTACTTCCAGCGAAGCCTTGTTGCGCAACAAAATGCGCAGTGGTAGCGACTGTGCCAGTTGTAGAAAAGCGCCGGCATTTACCGGCTGCCCAAAGCCCTGGGCCAGCCCTTGGTAGCAGGTTTCTTCCCAATCTTGCCGGGTTTGGCGGAGCCAGGCCTGCAAGTCGGTAGTTTTGCGTTCCCAGCGTTCCAGGAGCAGGCGGTCGCTCCAGCTTTTCCAGGTGAGGGAGTTGGTTTTGCCCGCCTGCTGGCCACAGGGCACAAAGTCTATGCTGCCGTGCAGCTGCTGGTAGCGGCGCAGCAGCAATTTGGATATGCGCGGCTGCAACACTATACAGGGCAGGGAGGGAATGTCGGTAGGCAAGTCTTGATCAAATACCACGTGCAGGATCACATGATCATAATGAGGATTTTGAGGATGCCGGTGTTTATACCAATCGGAGGCCTTGAGGTGAATTTCCACATTTCCCGCCCACAGCGTATGGCCGATGCGGATGCGTGCGTCGGAAAAATCGGGTCCGGCGTGGCGGTTCCAGTGCCCGGTGGAAATAAGCTGCACAGGCTCTCCGGCAGTAGTGCACAGGCCATCTGCATTAAAAAGGCGGAACTGCCAGATAAATTGCAACAGGTGTTCAGAAAGCGGCGGAGCCGGGCTAACAGCTACAGGCATAACAAACTAATTTTAGGTTTACAATCAACGTACCCTTAAAGTTTCTTCTTTTATTCCGGTCATTTGTAAAATTTCTGTTAATGACCTTTTTCTAAAAATTTTGAAATATAGCCGCCGCCACCTACCTTTGCCCCGCAGTTCTTATACATTACTTATCCAGAAAGGCGGAGGGACTTGGCCCTGCGATGCCTTAGCAACCATCCTGTGTAAGCGGGAAAAGGTGCTAATTCCGGCCCCGGTGTAAACCGTGGGAGAGATAAGTTGGCAGAGATTTTTACTCCCCTACGATATTCAGTAGCTCTTCCAACCTCCGGAAGGGCTTTTTTTATGCCCCTGCCTTCCGTATGAAAGAATGTTAATGACCGCTATCAAAAAACATAACCTGCATGAAACCAGCCACTCATCTCATTCACAGCATACCGGTAGATGAACTAACCGGGGCGATTTCGGTGCCGATCTACCAAACCTCCACTTTTGTGCAGGAATCGCCCGGCATTCATAAGGGGTTTGAGTTTTCCCGCGCCAACAATCCTACCCGTAAGGTGCTAGAGCAACTTATCTGCGAGCTGGAGGAAGGTCACGCCGGTTTTGGATTTGCCAGCGGCATGGCCGCCATAGACGCCGTACTGAAACTACTCAAAACCGGCGACGAGATACTAGCCGTTCAGGACACCTACGGCGGCATATTCCAGATGTTTCACCACATGCTGGAACGTTTTGGTATTCTCGTAAAATTTGTAGACACCACAGACACCAACAACATCCAGCAGCAGATAACCGATAAAACGCGCATCATCTGGCTTGAAACGCCCACCAATCCTACCTTGCAGATCTCCGACATTAAATCGGTAAGCAAAATAGCCCGCAAGCAAGACATCCTGCTCGTGGTGGATAATACGCTGTGTACCCCCTTGCTGCAAAAGCCCATACTGGCTGGCGCAGATATAGTGATTCACAGCGCCTCCAAGTACCTGGGTGGCCATTCCGACGTGCTGGCCGGCCTAGTGGTAGTGAATTCCAAACCGCTGGCAGACCAGCTCCGGTTTACCCAGAACATTTCCGGCAGCATTCTCAGCCCCTTCGAAGCCTGGCTTACCATCCGGGGTATGGAAACTTTACAGTTGCGCATGGAAAAACAATGTGCCAACGCCATGGCCATTGCCCAATGGCTTACCACACAACCTGCGGTAGATAAAGTGTTCTATCCCGGCCTGGCCACCCACCGCAATCATCACATCGCTAAAAAACAACAAAAACAATATGGCGCGCTGGTAAGCTTTTCCTTAAAAGAAAACAATATCAAAAGCGCCATCCGCATTGTAAACGCCACCCGTCTTTTTAAACTGGCGGAAAGCTTTGGCGGCGTAAAAAGCATGCTGGCCCACCCGGCTACCATGACGCATCGCAACATACCGGAAGAACACCGTAAAAAAGCAGGACTGATGGACTCTTGCATCCGCCTGTCTATCGGCATTGAAGACGCCGAAGACCTGATCAACGACCTGAAACAAGCATTGGATAAACTGAGCCACCCCGCTGGCAAGCAAACGACCGTTTTACAATAATTATGGAAAAGAAAATCATCAATTTAGGCATATTTGGATTTGGCGTAGTAGGCCAGGGCTTATACGAAGTACTGAACAGAACTAAAGGCATCAACGCCCGCATTAAAAAAATTTGCATTAAAGACCCAAACAAAACAAGGCCTATAGACAGCAGTTTTTTCACGACCGATAAGGATGAAATACTCAACGATCCCTCCATTGATGTGGTAGTGGAACTGATTAACGAAACCGATGCTGCATTTGACATTGTAAGTACCGCCCTGCGCAATGGCAAAGCCGTGGTGAGCGCCAGCAAACGCATGATTGCCGAGAACATGGAAGCCCTTTATAAACTACAGGTGGAAAATAAAGTACCCTTCCTGTATGAAGCCTCCAGTTGCGCCAGTATTCCCATTATCCGCAACCTGGAAGAATACTACGACAACGATCTGCTCAATGCGGTGGAAGGTATCTGCAACGGCTCTACGAATTATATCCTTACCAAGATATTTGAAGAACACCGTAGTTTTGAAACAGCCCTGCAGGAAGCGCAGGACCTGGGTTTTGCAGAAACAAACCCTACCCTGGACATTGAAGGCTACGATTCCAAATTTAAGATTGTTATCCTGCTGCTGCATGCCTTTGGCACCTTTGTAAAACCGGAAGAGGTGTTTAATTTCGGCATCCATCACCTCAATGACTTTGACATCCAATTTGCTCGCCAGCGGGGATGCACCGTGAAGCTGATAGGCGCAGTACGCCGCGAAAACGGCCACGTATTCGCCTACGTACTACCCCACCTCATCAAAGAGCATAACCTGCTTTTCGACGTTTACAATGAATATAACGGCATACTGCTGGAAAGTGCCTTCACCGACAAACAGTTCTTCGTGGGTAAAGGGGCTGGCGGCACCGCCACGGGAAGTGCGGTACTGAGCGATATTTCGGCCCTGCTGTATAACTACCGGTACGAATACAAAAAAATTAAGCAAAATAACCAACCGCATTTCACTAACAACGTAGTACTCAATGTGTACCTGCGTTACAGCAGCCCAGCACAGGTAAACCTGGAACAGTTTGAAAGCATTTCAGAAAAATATGAATCTCCCACCTTCCGGTATGTGGTTGGTAAAATTAACCTGAAAGACCTGCAAACAGCTAAGTGGTTAACAGACAAGGGAGTAAATGTTCTGGTGATTGAATAAACACCCTATTTCTTTCAAAGCGCCTTATCGTTTAATTCTTAAGGAGTACAAAAAATTATAAAAAAAGAAAGGTATCGTATATACGGTGCCTTTCTTTTTTTATATATTTGTTTTTATTAATATCTTTAACTGCTGTATATTTACGGAAATAGTCCAAAATGATCTTTATGGCTGATGCGCTCTAAATGAATTATACTGGATTCTTAGACTTATACCTATACAAACCATTTAAAGATTTATGCCTGTTATTTAAACAGATATGCCTTCTTTGCGCTACCATATCAAAAAACAAATTTTAACGTGCCGTCGCCATATTCACCTATGGATGACCTGGTACCGCCATGCAAAAGCCTTTTATTACGACTTTGCCCGTTAACACCGGCAAGTCATGCTGCGCGCGCTTTGCGGGATTAAAGACACAGAAATACTGATTGCTATGATCAGTTGCGGATTTGCTCCGGAACAATTCCAGATAGCAGCATCCAAAAAGCACAACGAAGACCAACTAATGAAAATAATTGACTAATATTTATCCTTTATGAACCGTCCTATCAAAGTATTGTTGGCCGGTGTAGGCTCTTTAAACAACTATGGCTGCGAAGCAATTGTTCGCGGCACTGCTGCCATGTTTCAGGATGAATGGCCGGAATGCACTTTGATTGTGGCCACCAAAACCCCTGCCGATGATGCTGTAAGGTTTCGCGATTGTGGGAACGTGCAGTTTGTTCAAGAGGGGTTGCGCTTTACACCGAAAAGATTATGGAAGGGCTTCCTGCGCCGTATAGGCATAGGAGCTGGCGTTCCGGTACGTATGAACAGCCTGTTATACCGTGACAAGCAGATTTTTCTTTCCTGTGGAGGCGATAACTTTTGTGAAGCCCCGGATGGCTCGCTGTATAACATCCTGCAAGACCTGATGATGCTGGGCAGCAATGCTGCAGAAGCAGGATTGTTGTATAGCTTATGGGGCGCTTCCGTAGGTCCTTTCAGTAAAAAAGATACAGAAAGGAAAATTGCAGAACACTTACAAGCAGCACAGTTGCTTTGCCTGCGGGAACGCATTGCCTTTGACTATGTAAGCTCCCTGCCGCTGGATAATAACCATATTTTACAAGTGGCAGACCCGGCATATTATATGGAGGTGCAACCCACCGCAGCAATACCCAGGCAGCCGGGAGAACAGCTGATCGGGGTAAATATTTCTCCCCTCGCCTGCTCTCCTGCCGACTTTACCGCATTTAACACATTACTGGCTCAGCACAAAAACATACGCCTGCTCTGCATTCCACACGTAATCTCTACGCAGGGCGATGCACAGGACGATGTGTCGTTCATGGAATCTTTTAGAGCGCAATCTCCCTATGCCAGCAGAATAGACATCCTTCCAGCAGGATTGGGCGCCACAGCCACTAAAGGATACATTGCACAGTGCGATCTGCTCATTGCCGCCCGCATGCATGCCTGCGTAGCCGGGTGTTCTGCAGGTACCCCCACTCTCTTTCTTACCTATTCCAGCAAAGGAGTGGGCATGGCAGAATATGTGTACGGCCACCGTAAATGGGTACTTAGTACTCGGAACCTTACCGGGCAAGACCTGGTAGCAAAAACCGAAAGTATGTTATCGGAGATAGCAGCCCTGCACGCTTATTTAAAAGCTAACAACACCCGGTTTAAAAGCGATGCGATCAGGGCATTACATCATCTTAAACAAACTTACACCGGCAAAAAGCAGCCGGTTGCTATGCCTGCTTTATCCCACGTCCATTGATGCTACTATTGGATAAGCGATACCTGGTTAATACAAAACTTTCAACCAGGCCACCTGCCCGATAATTACAACAACCTTAGCCCCTTACAACAACGTATAATCGTTGCAGTAAGATCAAGCATACCTTAAGCATGCCAATAATTTTTAACCATTTAAATATTCATGTGTAAATAGAGAGCGCACATTAACCATTTAATCACCTATTATCCCGCTGAAGCAAACTTTTAGACACAACATTTTTTTCAAGATCCTTTTTTCTCAGACCTATTATTTATACCCTATGACAACCTTCCTACTTAAAAACTACCGGATTAACAAGCAGTATTCCCTGCAGCGTTTACCGGAAAAACCGATGGTGATCAACACCATTAATCCGCATTCTATGGTGGTGGCCGAGCATGACCAACAGTTCAGAAACGCGCTGACAAACAGCGACATTCTCATCCCGGATGGCATTGGCATTGTGCTGGCTGCCCGCATTTTATGGGGTGAAAGGTTTCAAAAGTTTTCCGGCTACGACTTGCATGAAAAACTATTAAGCGAGTTAGCTAAAACCGGAGGTAGTTGCTTTTACATGGGCGCCTCCCCCACCGTGCTGGAAAAAATTAAAGAAAGATTGGCCCGCGAATATCCTGGCATTCGCATGTCGGGATATGCGCCACCCTACAAGCCAGAATTGTCTGATGAAGACAATGAAACCATTATTGAGCAGATAAACATAGTGAAGCCAGATGTATTGTTTATCGGCATGACCGCCCCTAAGCAGGAAAAATGGCTGGAAAAGTGCCGGCACCGGCTACAGGCCAGAGTAATGTGCTCCATTGGCGGAGCCTTCGACTTTTATGCAGGCACCATACCGCACGCACCGGCCTGGGTAATTAGTGCCGGGCTGGAATGGCTGTACCGTTTGCTAAGAGAGCCTCGGCGCATGTGGCGTCGCAACTTTATTTCTACACCCACCTTCATGCGTATGATGGTGACGCACCGCCTGCGTAAGAAAGTAAAAATTCAAATCCCCGTTCTTCTCGATCAAAGTTGAAACTATGCATAAAACGTTTATTTGTTTTTTCCTGCTGGTGTTTGCCATTGCCTGCCGAACACCGCAAAACATTATTTACCTGCAACATGATCCGGTGGTAACGACTAAAATCGATACCACCTTTCATGTTAATATCCAACCGGCAGATCTTATCATAATTCATGTAGATAGTAAGGATTCTGCATTGACCGTGCCTTTTAATCCTGCATCGGCAGCTGGTGGCTATGTGGTGGATCAGGCAGGTTATATAGACTTCCCCTTATTCCGGAAAGTGGCCGCTGCGCATTATTCTTGCGAACAACTGGCTGCTTTATTGGAAAAGCGCATAATCGATTCCGCCTATATCCGGGATGCCAGGGTAACCTGCCGGCTGGCCAACTTCAAAATATCGGTGATCGGCGAAGTAACCAAACCAGGTGTATTCCCGGTAAGCTCCGAACGTGTTACCGTGTTGGAAGCCCTCACGATGGCCGGCGATCTGTCTATCTTCGGACAGCGCAACAACGTAATGGTGGTACGGGAAATAAATGGAGTGCGCAGCGCCAATATCCTCGACCTGCAATCGGCGAATATGTTTAACTCTCCTTATTTCTACCTGCAACAAAACGACATCGTGTACGTGGCCCCCAATAAGGCGAAAGCGATGCAAAGCGATTATCGCACCCGTACCTGGCCCATGGCCTTGTCTGGCGCCTCGGTCGTTATTTCTCTTCTGTCCTTATTACTCGTAATCTAAATCCATGCAGGCAAACTATAAAATAGCCCCCGTACGTACACCTAACCAGTTCCTGGTAAGGGAAATTTTAGAGCAGGCGCTGGAGCGCTGGTACTGGTTTGTAATTTCCATTATGACCATGGCCACCCTTGGATATCTTTATATCAGGGTAACGCCGGCAGAATATCGCGTACATGCTTTAATTATGATCGACAATGCTCCCCGCCCCTCTTCCCAATTTTCGGCAGCCGATGCCCTTACAGGCATGGATGAACTAGCCACCTCCAATGCTGCAGTAAAAGGCATGTATGTTCTCAAATCGGGTCGGTTGATGCAGGAAGTTGTGCAACGGCTTGGCTTGCAAACACAGTATGCTCATACAGGCAGGTTCAGAAATCAAGACCTTTATACGACCAGCCCTGTACGTATACGCCCTATTACCCAAACGCCCACCCCTGCCGAATTTGACGCACAGACACTTCCCGCCGGAAGAGTGCGTTTGTCAGGGTTTATTGTTAAAGGAAAACCAGTGAACGGTGTATACGAAGGTGCCGGAGGCACCGTAGTAGCCACACCGGCAGGCAGGTTATTTCTATTGTCCGCAGCAGGAGGCACCGGCCAATTGGTGCATGTTACCATACAAGATCCCGGCAGTATTTCCGACCACTATAAAAATGCCATCGATGCCACCCTGGACGACGAGCGCGCCGGCGCCATTCGCCTGACGCTTACGGACAATAATTACATCAAAGCGGCAGATATCGTGAACACGCTGATTACTGTGTACAATGAATACGCCATTGAGGATAAAAATCAGATCGCCCAAAATACGGCGCGTTTCATTAAAGAACGGTTAGATAAACTTTCTGGCGAACTGGGGGAGGTAGACGAACAGATTGCTACCTATAAAAAAAACAACCAACTCACCGATATCGGCGCAGAAGCTACGGCCTTGCTGGGCAACATGAATGATGTGCAAACCACTAGCTTAAACCTGCATACCCAATCTGCTCTCCTGGATATGCTAATTACCTCGGTTAAAGACCCCCGCAACGAAAACGGTTTGCTACCGGCCAATACCGGCCTGGCAGACGAAAACATAGACGCAATGCTTAACAGTTATGACGAAGCATTGCTGCAACGTAACCGGCTGCTGGAAAACGCCAGCAATAGCAGTCCCGTGATCCAGGAATTAAATAAAAAACTGGCCGGCAGCCGTACCACTATCCTTGGATCGTTGCAAAACCTGCAACGTGCTGCCAGCCTGCAATTGAGTGGGCTGGACGATCGACAGTCTGCCATAGACCAGAAATTGGCACTGCTTCCCGGAGAGGAAAAAGATTTGCAAACCATCTTCCGCCAGCAGAAGGTAAAAGAAGAGCTCTACCTGTTATTGTTACAAAAAAGAGAGGAAAATGCGTTGAACCTGGCCACTGCAGCTTCCAATGCCAGCGTAGTAGATTATGCATCCGGCAGCCGTAGGCCAGTATTTCCCAACAAGCCGGCAGTGCTTTCACTGGCCTTCCTGGTGGGACTGGTATTGCCGGCGGCAATCCTGTACGTGCAGCGCCACCTCGATATGAAAGTGAGAAGTAAGAAAGATATTGAAATGCAAACCACCATTCCTTTTATCGGCGTTATTCCGCAGAGCGCTACCACACCTGCCACAGCACTGGTAGTGCAGGATGCCGGGAAAGACCCTGTATCAGAAGCATTCCGCATTGTACGTTCCAATATAGGGTTTCTTGCGCAAGACACCGGCCCACGGGTGGTAATGATCACCTCCACCAAAAGTGGTGAAGGCAAAACGTTTGTATCTACCAACCTGGCCATGTCTTTTGCCATGGCCGGCCACCGGGTATTGCTGATGAATGCAGATATCCGCAAACAGGGTCCGGAAACGCGGGGTCCCGGCCTCTCTAATTATTTGTCTGGCCAGGTAGCTGAATGGCGCAGCATTGTACAGCCTTCCGGCATGCATCTCTCCCTGGATATAATTGCCGCAGGCCCTTTGCCACCCAACCCTGCCGAACTGTTAATGAGCCGCCACCTTGAAACGCTGGTAAACAATTTAAAAACAGCGTACGACTACATTGTACTGGACTCCGTACCCATGGGCATTATTGCCGATGCCGGTATTACCAACCGGGTATGCGACCTTACCCTGTACGTGATCCGGCAAGGCGTTCCCGACCGCCGGATGCTGCCAGAAATTGAACAACTGTTCCAAAATAATAAATTAAAAAACATGGCCATCCTGCTCAATGGTGCCAGCCGTAGTAACCTGCCTTATGGTTATGGTTACGGCTACGACTATAAATAATCATTTGCACATGATCATGAAAACATCTTGTATCCCTCACGATGCCGTCCTAATGCTTCCACAAGCTTTAAACATTTTTGAATGACGCATTCCCGCGTACAAAAGAGCTTACAAAATGCCAGGGTAAGCTTTTGCTTCAACGCTGCGGCTATGGCATTGGCGTTTTTTTCGCGTAAATATTTCCTGGCGGCACTGGGAAGTCCCTTTCTTGGGCTTTCCGGCACCCTCAGTAATTTGCTGGCGCTGCTTAATCTGGCAGAACTGGGCGTAGGTACAGTAACTGCTTCGTTGCTTTACCGTCCCTTACTTGAAAAAAATCATTCCCAGATTAATGGGATTATCGCCATGGTAGGCCGGCAGTATCGCCGCATTGGCCTGGCGATTGCATTGACGGGCATTGTACTGGCAGGCGCGTTGCCACTTATTTTTCCGGCTACCGGATTATCTATGCCGGTGATCTTTTTCGCCTATTTTTCATTGCTGGCCGGGTCTCTGATCGGTTATTTCTTCAATTACCAACAGGTGCTGCTCGATGCAGATCAGCGCAATTATGTGATTACCGCATGGTTTCAATCCTCCCTGATCGTTAAAGTATTGCTGCAAATAGCCATCCTCCGGCTCACCCACAGCCTATATGCCTGGATTTTTATTGAGCTGCTGGCAGCCATTGTACAAAGTATATTGTTGCATTGGCGAATTCGCCGCACCTATCCCTGGCTTAACACCAACAACGCGCCCCTGCTGGACAGCGACCAGCGCAAAGACGCCACCCGCAAACTAAAACAGGTAGCCATTCACCGGCTGGCAGACTTCAGTTTATATTCTACCAAGGACCTTTTCATTTACGCATTTTCATCCCTCACCATCGTTGCCTATTACGGCAATTACATGGCAATCATCTGGCGTTTGAACCAGCTTGTGCTTAAACTTTTTACGAGCATGCAGGCCAGCATTGGCAGCCTCGTGGCGGAACACAACATACCCAAAGCGGTGCGCATTTTCTGGGAGGTAATTGCCCTGCGCTATTTTGCCATCTCCGTGTTTGTTTATGTGCAGTACCATATTATGTCGCCTTTCATTACCCTATGGCTTGGTACGCAGTATGTGCTGCCCATGGGCATGCTGGGCCTCATTCTTTGTAATATTTTCTTAATGGAGGCGCGCAGCACGGTGATCAACTTTTTGCAGGCTTACGGGCTGTTTGCAGATGTGTGGGCACCCATTACGGAGGCAGGGTTACATCTTTTGCTGTCGGGGGTATTGGGTTACTGCTTTGGGGTGAATGGGGTATTGGCCGCATCGGCCCTAAGCTTGTTTGCCATCAGTTATTGCTGGAAACCTTTTTACTTATTTCGCCGGGGCTTTATGCTACCGGTAAATTCATTCTGGATAAATATCTCCAAATATCACCTGTCCATTGCGGCGGCCTGGTTTTTGGCAGACCGGCTCCTGGCAGCCCTACCCCTGCCGCCGCCGGCCAATGGCTTCCCAGCCTTACTGCTGTATGGTGCTTGTACCACCGGAATATATGCCGTTGTGCTGGCAACACTCCTGGCCCCACTGAAAGGCGCACAAGCCCTTGGCCGCAGGCTTATTTGCATGATCCACAAACCTAAAAATGCTACGCCATGAAAGTATTGATCATCGCAAATGGCGACTTTTTCAGCAACTATGGTGGCGGCCAGGCCTATGTGCGCAATGAGGTGGATGAAATGATTTTACAGGGCCGACACATAGCCGTGTTATCTTTTCGCGAGGGCGTGCAGGAAATTGAATCGCTGGTATATAAAGGCATTCCATTATACCAGGCGCCCGCACATAACACCACTTTATTACAGGAACTTATTACAAAAATAGCCCCCTCCCTGCTGCACGTACATGCCCAAAAGGCAGCAATGGTGAGCATTGCAAGGGAACTACGTATACCCGTAGTCGTTACCGCCCACCATGGTGGCATCCTGTGTCCGGCAGGTGCATTGCTCAATGACCAGGACCAGCTATGTGCATGCCAGGCTAGCCACCACCATTGCCTGCGTTGCGTGCTGCATGCCGTGCCGGGCGGCGACATTGCAGCGGGACTTTTACAACACGTGCCCATTCCACTTTACCTGAAAACGGGCCGCCTGTTACAGCGCTGGCCGGCTATTCCTTTTATTACGCCGATGTTGACTACCGCGCAGGTAATAGCTTCACGCCAGGCAGCATGGCAGGTCATTGCCCGGTGGGCCCACCGGGTTATTGCCCCCTCCCACGCCATGGGAGAGGCCATGTTACGCAATGGCTTGCCGGCAAGCAAAATGGTGGTATTGCCTCACGGTATTCCTCTTACGCAAGCAGCTTCGCCACCCTCCCAAAGAACAACGCCCCACTTTTGTTATGTAGGACGCATCTGCCATGAAAAAGGGCTGCATGTGCTGCTGCGCGCATTTTCCGGGTTACCGGAACAATGCCGCCTGTTTATTGCAGGCGATAGCGCCAATCGTACAGAAGCACGTTACCATCAAAAATTAAAACGCAGGTATGCCAACGATGCTCGCATTCAGTGGCTGGGAAAATGCTCACCGAAACAGGTGCAGGCACTGCTGGCCCGTACAGACGTGCTGGTACATCCTACCATTTGCCTGGAAGTATTTGGATTAAATATCGCCGAGGCATTGAGCGCTGGCCGGCCCGTGATCGCTACCCGCTGCGGTGGTGCGGAAATGCAGATCACCCACGGACAAAACGGATGGCTGGTGCCGCCCAATGATGCAGCCGCTTTACAAGCTGCCATGGAGGCGCTTTGCCGGCATCCGGCACAGGTAGCGCAGGCCAGCCTGCTTGCACCCCGGCAGGTGACCAGTATAGGGCAGCACGTAGCGGATCTTTATAACCATGTTTTTAATCAATTACCAGACATTTTATGAAACGCGAAACAGGCATCGACATCGCCCGTGGGGCCGGCATTTTATTCATTGTGTGCTTACATGCACACGTGGCAGATGCATGGTTCAACAGTTTTGCCGTGGCTTATTTCTTTGTGCTGTCTGGATATTTCTTTTCCGAAAAATCTACCATAAGGGAGTTCATTAAAAAAAAGGCAGTGCGTTTATTACTGCCCTACTTGTTTTTCCTGATGGCGGGTAAGCTGTTTTACCTCTTGCTGCTGCTCGTATCGGGCCGTGCGGCACAGGTATCGCTCCCTTCCCTGCTCAACGTGGCCAATGCAGACGATAACCCGCCGGTATGGTTCCTGCTCGCCTTGTTTGAAGTAGGGGTATTGTACAAATGCCTGACCACGGTAATACGCCAGCAGGTGTGGCTGCTGCTGGCGGTGGTGGCGATATCGGCAGGCGGCTTATGGTTTGCCAAAGCTGCCTGGAAGCTGCCCCTGTTTATGGATACCGCCTGTTCCATGCTGCTGTTTTATTACACCGGCCACCAGGTAAAACGCCGGGCATGGTTGCAGCGTGCCGGCAGGTATGGGTGGATAATTACCACCATCCTGCTGGTCTTGTTTTGCGCTGGCCAATACTTCCGGCAGGGAACAGACATCCGTACCAACACCATCCTGGGCAGCCCGCTGCCCTACCTGGCCAACAACTTCACCGGTTCTTTTTGCTGCATGTTGTTTTTTTATTACTGCCCTTTGCCATCCATGCTGGCCAAGGGCCTGCGCTATTTGGGCGTTAATTCCCTGCTGATCTGTTGTGTGCATTATCCGCTCCTGGAAATGGCCCGCCCGCTGGCCAGCCTGGTGGCGGCACGCGGCAGCATAGCATATGCCTTTGTGGTGCTCATTACATGCCTGGGTCTTTCCATTTTACTCATAGAAATGTGCAGGAAACCAGTATCCGCCTTTTACGCACGGTTTAAATTATATCAATGAAAAAAGTGCTCATCGATTTCAGCGCCTGTATCTTACGGCGCGGCCAATCATTCCTGCCAGGCATAGGCCGTTCTACCCTGGAACTGGTAAAAGCGCTGGCACAAGATGCCGCACAGCCACCGGCACTGCAATTGTACACGCAATTTATACGCAGCCGCTTACCGCAACCAGCGGCGTATGCGGCATTGCCTATGTTGCACATTCCTTTGCCGGGTACACCTGCGGTTAAAAACCTGGTGACGCAGCTATCCGTAAAAGAGCGGCTCACCGGTTACGACCTGCTGCATATTCCACATAATTACGATACCGTAAAAGCGCCCGATAAAACGGTACTCACCATCCACGATACTTTTTGTTTTACCCATCCTCAATATACTGACGATGCAGAAGCAGCACAGCGCCGGCTGCGCGCTGCCGCCGGTGCTTGCCGAGGCATTGCTACCTGCTCTTATGCATCGCAGGCAGATATTATCCTCCACCTCAAAGTACCAGCAGACAAGGTGAGCGTTATTCCCTGGGGCATTTCGCGGGAAATTTTTTACCAGCAGGCGGAGGCACAAACTACCGCCGCACTGCAACCATTCCATATACAACGGCCCTACTTCCTGAGTACCTCCTGTGGCACCGGCAGGAAAAACACCATTGCCGTGATAGAAGCCTACCGCCTGCTACGCAAGCAGGGCGTATATGCCAGCCTGGTACTACTGTGGGACCAGGTGCCACCCACCTTGTTACACACCTATGCACAGGACATCCTGCGCGGCGATCTGCATATACTGCCCGCCGTAAATGATGATGTACTGCGGGCCTTGTACTGCGGTGCCATCGCTACCGTTTTCCTGTCGCACACCGAAGGCTTTGGCTTTGTACCACTGGAGTCTATGGCTTGCGGTACGCCCGTGATATTAACCCGGCAGGGTGCCCTGCCGGAAACCGGCGGCCCCGCCGCGCTATATGCAGCATCAGATATGCCGGAAGAAGTGGCTGCGCTTATGCAGGGTATCCTGCAACATCCGGAACGTTTTAATACCAGTCTGGCTACAGCACACCTGCAGCAGTTCAACTGGCATAACACGGCCGCCGCCTACCGTTCATTTTACACACGTTGGTTACAACTACAATCATGAAAATATTATACTGCATTCATACACTGGCCGCTCCTGGCGGCATGCAGCGGGTGCTCACCGTAAAAGCGAACTATCTCGCTGCAAAGGGTTATGCGGTACACATTGCTGTGCACGATGAGGCGTGCGCCACGCCTTACTTTTTATTGCACAACGCCATTTCCGTTCATTACCTGTCAGCGCCCTTACACCAGGCATTACACCAGCTTTTGCATACGCTGCGGCCCACCATCGCCATTAGCATGGGCGATGACGATCAGTACCAGTTGTGGCGCATAAAAGATGGCAGTAAAAAAATACTGGAATTTCATTTTACCCGCCACCATGTATTACACCTGGTCAATGGCCTGCCCAACGGGAAGCTGCTCCGCCTGCGACGCATATATGCCTGGCTGCTCATGGTAAGGCAAACCCTTTGCGCCCGCCATTACGACAAGCTGGTGCTACTTACGCAGGGCGACCTGGCGCTGTGGCATACGCCAGCCAATGCAGTGGTAATTCCCAATCCCCTTTCCTTTGCCCCCACACAAACAGCCCCTCTAAACACCAACATTATTTTGGCCGCCGGACGCTTTATTGCCACCAAGGGTTTCGACCTGCTGATCGATGCATTTGCCATCGTAGCCAGTCAATACCCCGGATGGCGCCTGCACCTCTGCGGAGGCGGACAAGACGAAGCATGGTTGCGGGAAAAGGTGGCCCATTACGGACTTTCTGCGCAGGTAAGCTTCCTGCCTTTTGTAAACGATATGCAACAGGCCATGATGGGTGCAGCGATCTACGCCTTTCCCTCCCGGTATGAAGGCTTTGGGCTGGCACTTACGGAGGCCATGGCCTGCGGGGTACCCTGCGTAGCCTTTGATTGCCCCTGCGGCCCCCGCGAAATTATACACCACGAGGCAGATGGTTTGCTGGTGCCCAATGGCGATGTGCCTGCCTTTGCAGCCGCCTTACTACGCCTTATGGCCGCAATTACCCTCCGCCAGCAAATGGGTGCCGAAGCCCGGGTAAAGGTACAACGCTTTGCCCCTGCACAGGTGATGCAACAGTGGGAACAACTTTTTAAAACGTTGGTAAATGCAGCATAAGGCCACGCTCAATTTTTACCGCTGGTTATTTGTAACCGCCATCCTGCCTTATGCGGGTGGTTTCCTGCCTTTTTTACCCCAGGAAATCGGCGGACTTAACTTATCGGGCTTTGCGTGGCTGATCATGCTGCTGGTAGCGCTGGTGCGTATCCTGGCCCATCCTTCTGCCATTAGCATGCCGGGCTGGATGTGGATGCCCTGGATGCTGCTGCTCATCGGGCAATGGCTATCAGCGCCCAGTTTCTATGGCCTGCAAGGCACCCTGCAATACCTTGTATTTTATGCAGTAGGCATGGCCGCCTCTACCCTGCCTTATGCCGATGCTACGTTGCAAGTGCTTAAAAAATGGTTCGTGGTGTATATGTCCATTATCTGCATAGGCTTTGGTCTCCAATTGGCGGGCGTACATGTGATGGCAGGTGGCGCTAATACCATCATGACGCTAGTGGTATTCACCACCCTGCTACTCAGTGATTACTTTTGGTTTAATAACCGCACCGCCCTGCTGCTGGCGGGTGTTATGGCGCTATATCCCATCGTGGGCGTAACCCGCATGGGTATATTGATGATGCTGAGCGTAACCGCCTTACATGCGGCCAACCGTAACCTGGCGGTAAAAGTACTGGCGGGTGTACTCACCATAGGCATTGGCATCGCCGTTTTTTATTCCGATAGCTTTCAACAAAAAACATTCTACTCCGGTCATGGCGACCTGGGTTCTATTTCGCTTGACGATAAAGATTTTAACACCAGCGGCCGGCTGGGCATGTGGAAGCTTACCTCCCAGGGCCTTGCCGATCATCCCTGGATGGGATCCGGCGCCCGCGCAGACCTGGCCATGCTGCAAGCACACAATTTTAAGATCAAAGAATTGCACAACGACTTCATCGCCGTACGCTATAACTATGGGTGGGTGGGGCTGGGCTGCCTCCTGTTTGGCTTTATCATGCAGTTTGTATTGCTGAAACGAAAACGTGCCAGCCTTACCGATGCTTACACCGCCATGCTGTACGACGCAGGCCTTACTTTATTCATCGCCTGGGCGGGCTTCATGTATTCCGACAATGCACTCAAGTATTCCAACTACTTCGGCAATCTGCATTTTTGCGTGATCGCCATTGTATATTCCCGGCTTAAGCACGGGACAACCTTTCCAGACACACCGAACGCTGTATGATAACCGTTTTAATACCGCTTTACAACAAGGCCTCCCTGATCTCCCGCACACTGGATTCGGTGCGACAGCAAACCTTCACCCAATATGAAGTAGTGATCGTTGACGATGGATCTACTGATGGTAGCCATGCCGTAGTACAGGCCTACCTGGCCACGCATGGTTCGTTTGCCACCCGGGTCAGGGTAATTCAGCAGCCTAACCAGGGCGTGAGCGCTGCCCGCAATCGCGGTATGGCAGCCAGCAATAACGATTGGGTGGCATTCCTGGATGCAGACGATCAATGGCATGCTTCCTATCTGCAACGGCTATACGACATGACCATACAATATCCCGACTGCCAGGTATTCGGCACCGCCTACACGCTGGTAACTGCACCTGGCAAAAGCAGGCCCGCAGTATTACATCACCTGCCCCGTACCAATGCCTCCTGCCGGATAGATCAATACTTCGTAGTAGCCACCGCCTCAGCCCCTCCCTTATCCAGCAGCTCCACCATGGTAAGCCGGCGCGCCTTGCAGGCTATCGGTGGCTTTCCGCCGGGCATTGGGGCTGGCGAAGACCTGCTCACCTGGGCCAGGCTGGCGCTGCACTGCAACCTGGCGTATGATAACCATCCGCTGGCCACCATAGACCGCGACCCCCGCGATTTTAACGAAGACCAGCGTAACAGGATGCCAGATATGGCAGATACTGTAGGCCAGGCTTTGCATGCCCTGCTCCAAGCTTACCCGCAGGTACCGGGGCTTAAAAGTTATGTGGGTAAATGGTATAAAATGCGCACCCACATTTACCTTGCAGCGGGCCAACGCAAAGCCGCCTTCCAGGAATGGCGCAGGTGGGGCCGGTATGAACAGGGTGGTTACAAACGCTGGGCATTTCTGCTACTCATTTTTTTACCTTTTAAATACTTGCGTTGACCATCGTTATTACCCATACCGACTTCCGGCTATACTGGCCGGCCCGGCTAGCAGCGTTGCACCACGCTTTGCAGGCCCAGGGCCATACACTGATCGTCCTAGAAATAGCCGGGCGGGGCGGCCCTTACGATTTTGCCGCCGGCCATACCCCGCCCCCCGACCTTACCTGGCAATGCCTGTTCCCGGCGCTAGGCATGCAGGATATTACACCGGCAACAGCGGCCGCCCGTCTACAAGCCCAACTCGATATTTATCAACCAGATGCCTTGTTATGCGGCGCTATTGCCTACCCGGCAGGAGCCGCCGCCGTAAAATGGGCAGCCGCCCACCGCCGACCCGTGGTGGTGTTCGACGACCTGCGGTTTGAACAGGCGCCCCGGAACTGGTTGGTCAATTATGTGAAGCAGGTTTTTTACCGGCAGGTAATCGCCATACTCTGCCCCGCCCCGGCATGGATACCAACTTACCAGCACTGGCAATTTAGCAAGGAGGCCATTTTTTTTGGGATAGACGTGGTAGACAACGGGTATTGGCAGCAGCCGGCCCCCGCCGCTGGCCATTATTTCCTGGCCGTAGGCAGGCTCATTAAACAAAAGAATTTTCACCTGCTGCTGCATGCTTATGCCGCCTACCAACGCATATCCCCCGCTGCCGCAATACCATTGTTCATCGTAGGCCAGGGCCCAGAGGAACAAGCACTCCGGCACTTGATAGCTGAACTCAATATCAGCTGCGTAACGCTGCTGCCTTTTGCCGATGCGGCCACCCTGAAAACTATGTACGGACAGGCAAGGGCGCTCATATTGCCCAGCCAATGGGACACCTGGGGACTGGTGGTGAATGAAGCCATGGCCGCAGGCCTGCCCGTGCTGGTAAGTGATGCCTGCGGCTGCGCCAGTACGTTGGTATCCGAAGGAGAAAATGGCTTCACCTTCCCACCCCACGATGCAAACCGGCTATGCAGCTTGCTGCAACACCTGGCCACATGCGATACGGCCACCTTGCAGGCCATGGGCCAGGCATCTACCCACATTATTTCCAAGTGGGGGTTGCAACGGTTTGCCTCCGGCGCGATTAGCGCCCTGGCCTATGCCGCCACGCAGGTGCCACGAAAACCCTCTTTTTTTCACCAACTCCTGCTGCGAAAGTGGAACGGCCGTTACAGGCCGGTATAATTGCTACTACCTATGAAAATTTTAATGGTACACAACGATTACGCAGCCTATAGCGGTGAAGAATCATACATCGATAAAATAACCGCACTGTTTACCGCGCAAGGCCACGAGGTATATAACTACCGCAAAAGCACGGCCCGCGCCCGCCATTCGCTGCTGGGTACCGTGCAGGTGTTTTTGTCTGGCATTTATGCTATCGGGGCCGCCAGGCGTATGCGACAGGCCTTGACTACCTACCGTCCCGATGTGGTGAACATACATAACCTCTACCCCTTTATTTCGCCCGCCGCCCTCTTTGTATGCAAAAAGGCCGGCATACCCGTGGTGATGACGGTACACAATTACCGCCTCATGTGCCCCACCGGACTTTTTCTGCGCAATGGCAGACCCTGTGAAACCTGCCTGCAACGCGGTAATGAATGGGGCTGCGTACAGCATAATTGCGAACATAATATGGCCAAGTCGCTGGGATATGCCTTGCGCAATTACATAGCCCGGCAGGCCGGCGCCTACGCCAAAAACGTAGATGCCTTCGTGTGCCTCTCCTGGTTTCAGCGCAACCGGCTGATAGATGCCGGCTTTGCACCGGACAAGCTGTTTGTTATTCCCAATTTCCTGCCCGTTATGGAATCGCCCCGGGAGCAGCCAGGCCAGTACGTTGGGTTTGCAGGCCGGCCCAGCCACGAAAAAGGTTGGGATATGCTGGTGGAAATAGCCCGCCGCCATCCCGCTATTCCCTTCCAGGTAGCAGGTGAGTATAATACCGAACAGGGTGGCGCCCTACCTCCCAATATTCAAATCCGGGGCTTTCTCCGCGGGGAGAACCTCCGCGCGTTTTACCGGCAAGCCCGCTTCCTGGTGGTACCCAGCAGGTGTTATGAAGGATTTCCAAATGTAGCCCTGGAAGCCATGTCTGTAGGCACACCAGTGATAGCTCCCCACCATGGCGCCTTCCCGGAAATACTGCTGCGCGGCAAACCCGCCGGGATGCTTTTTATGGCGGGCAATACGGATGACCTGGAAAGAAAACTATTGGAATTATGGGACGATGCCGCCGGGGTGGCAGCATTAGGGGCAAACGCCTGGCAAACCTTCAATGATCAGTTTACCGGCCCCATCGCCTACCGTAAATGGCAGGGTTTATTACAAAACCTAACGCACAACCACAAGTAAAAATACAGTTGGCCCGCTGGTGTTACCACTGTTCCAGCACGCGTACTACCTCGCTCACTGGCAGGCCCATTACATTATAAAAACAACCGGCTATCCGGTCTATCCCCACCGCCCCTATCCACTCCTGGATGGCATAGGCGCCGGCCTTGTCATACGGTTTATAATGATCCACATAAAACGCAAGGTGATCGGCATCGAGCGGCTTAAAATGCACGGTAGTGGTGTTGGAAAACGTATGCTGCCGGCTACCCTGGCGTATTACCACCCCGGTAATCACCTCGTGGGCGCGCCCACTGAGGCGGGATAAAATTTGCATAGCGTCTGCCCGGTCTTTGGGTTTGCCAATTACAAGATCGTCTATAATCACCACCGAATCTGCCGCCAGGATAATATCTTCCGGCGTACAAATATCCCGCACCGCATCTGCCTTCTGTAAAGCAATATGCACCGGCACCGCTGGCAATGGCATGCCGTCCGGAAAAGTTTCTGCCGTGGCCACAACGCGCACTTCAAAAGGTATGTGGGCCTGCTCCAGCAATTGCTTGCGCCGGGGCGATTGGGAAGCCAGGATAATACGCGCACCGTTGTACATGACGTTCAATAATTATAACAGGAGCTTAAAGAAAAACATAGAGAAAATACCCGTAAGCATAATCAGCTTCACCAGGCTGCTAATGCGGTGATAATGTGCGGGCAGGGTAGCCTTGCGCAGCAGGTAGTACGCATAGGCGCAGGGCAGTTGCACCAACAGCAGCAGGTACACAATGGCCCAGGTCCAGCCTAGCGTGGCAATGCGCAACTGGGCCAGCACAATAAGCGCCACAATACTCAGCAGCAGGCCATAAACCAGGCGTTTGGCGGGTTTCACGCCCCATACAATAGGAATAGTGCGGCAGCCGTCTTTGGCATCGCCTATCATGTCTTCCAGGTCTTTCACAATTTCCCGCACCAGGGAAATCATGAAGGCGAAGATGGCATAACTACCTATCACCTGTATAAGCCTGCGGCCCAGCGGGGAAATCATAGCTGCAAAACTTTCATAAATCTGCTTTTCATACAGGCCTATCACCAGCACGGCCAGGCCGGTAAGCAGGGAGATAACCACATTACCAATCAATACCTGCCGCTTAAAGGAGGTAGAATAAAACCACAGCAGCAGCGAGCAAAGTACCTGTGTAAACCCCAGGTATATTTGCCCTATACCCGTAGCCACCACAAATCCGATAGACACACCGGCCATGTTTAAAATAGTATGCCAGGCCATCGCCCAACGCCGGCTGATGATCCTGTCCAGCACCATCTTATGGGGCTTGTTGATGATGTCGATATTAATGTCGAAATAATCGTTGATGATATAACCCGCTGCTGCTATCAGCACAGTACTGAGGCATAGCAGCCAGAAACCTCCCCACGACAGCGAAGGCGTAACACCCTGGCTGTGCAGTACTGGCACTACGATACAGTATTGCAGCAGGAATTGGGAAAGGGCTATATAAATCAGGTTAGGATAACGGATCAACCTGAAGAAAGCATTCAGCAGTTTCATGCGGTGTATAATTTTGCGCCTCCCGTGTAAACGCTATTTGGAGGCAATGTTGTCTTCCTGCATCCAGTGCCCGTTTAGCTTCAACACCTTTTCAATGACATCGCGTACGCAGCCATGACCTCCATTGATAGGCGATACATATTTGGCTATGCTTTTCACTTCTGCTACGGCGTCTGCCGGGCAGGTGGGAAGGCCGGTAAGCTGCATGGGCCAGTAATCGGGAATGTCGTCGCCCATGTAGAGCATTTCAGACCATTGCAGGTTGTTTTCGATGGCATAGTCCTGGAGTTGCTGTTTCTTTTGGGTGCAGCCCAGGTAAATGTCGGTAATGCCCAGGCTTCGGAGCCGCAGCAGCACGCCTTCAGACCGGCCCCCGGAAATAATGACAATCCGGTAACCCAGTTTCACGGCAAGCCCCAAGGCATAACCGTCTTTAGTGTTCATGCCCCGCGTTTGTTCGCCAGTGGCCAATAAGTGAACGGTGCCATCCGTGAGCACCCCATCTACATCCAATACAAAGGTGGTAATTGGCTTAAAAAGCGAAAGTAAATTCATGCATATTTTTATTTGCGGCCGGAAGCCTGGCGGTATCTTTCTTAGTCCGCCGCAAAAGTATCGTTTAATGTATTACGTAGTATGTAGTAAGTAGCAACGAAACAGCGAATAGCGATAAATCACTACAGCTTCCGCCCGGCCCCTGCCATCATACTCACTGATAAAACGCCGCAATACTGGCCGATAGTACCTGGTACACTGCCTTCAAGGTGGGCTGGTCTGCCAGCAGGCTTTCATGCAGGGCCATGGTGTGCTGGTCGCCCCGCAGGGCCGGGCCGGTTTGCACATTTTCGGGGCCAAATTTCTCCAGCCGCTCAAAGGTTTCACGGAGAATGGGCTGTAGCAGGCCAAAATCCAGCCCATGATCCTGGCAAAAAGTTTTAGACAGCGTCACCAGGTGGTTAGTAAAATTATTGGCCAGTACCGCAGCCAGGTGCAATTGTAAGCGCTGTGCCGAGCTGGCCACCGAAACCTTCGGCGATATGCTTTGGGCCAGCGACTGCAAGCGGCGCAGCGTTTCATCGTTAGACGCCTCGATAATGATGGGTATTTCCGGGTAATTTTTATTTTCCTTGCGGATACTCTGCAGCGGGTACACCACCCCGGTATGGGTGGATATTTTAGCAATAGCTTCCAGCGACACCGCCCCTGCTGTATGAGCCACCATACGCCGGCCCAGGCGCAACGCGTCGTTCAGCTCCCCCAGCGCATCGTCCGACACGGCCAGCAGGTACACATCTGCCTCCATATTAATATTGAGCAGGTCGGTTGTATAGGCCGCGTTCAGCATTTCCCCCAGCGCCTGCGCATGGGCGGCCTGGCGGCTGATGACCTGTTGCACCACATGTCCATTGAGCCGCAGTTGCTGACCATAACACCAGGCTATATTGCCCGAACCAATAATAACGATATCCATGGAATGTATAAGTTAAGGCGTGCCTGCTGGCGGCTGGTTTCCACATGCATAGCCAGGTAATTTTAAAATAGCACGCCGAATTTAAGGCATAATACGCATCTTTATATTGAAAATTATTTTATTATATTTATTTGAAATGTTTGTCAGCATCATTGCATGGTATTATTTATTCATATGTAATAGTAGTGAGTAGCGGCCTAAACACCCTTCATTTTTTAGTTACATACATCTTTTATATACTTGCAGAAATCGCGCCGAGTGGAATTATCTCAAAAAAATGCGTATTTAGTGTCAAATAACACCCGTAGTACATGGCAAAAAATTTAGTTATAGTCGAATCTCCCGCCAAGGCCAAGACCATAGAAAAGATCCTCGGCAGTGATTACGACGTGCGATCCTGCTTCGGGCATATCCGGGACTTGGAGAAAGATGCGATGGGCATCGATATCAATAATAATTTCAAACCCAAATATATAGTTCCGGAGGATAAAGAAAAGGTAGTGAAAGAGCTGAAGAAGCTGGCTAAGGATACCCAAGAGGTATGGCTGGCAACGGATGAGGACCGTGAAGGGGAAGCCATTTCCTGGCACCTTTGCGAAGTACTCGGCCTGGACCCCTATTCTACCAAACGGATTGTATTTCATGAAATTACCAAACCAGCCATTGAACGGGCGGTGCTAAAGCCACGCCTGGTAAATATGGACCTGGTACACGCCCAGCAGGCCCGCCGCATACTGGACCGTATTGTGGGTTTTGAACTAAGCCCCGTGCTATGGCGCAAAATGAGCATGCGCAACTCCCTCTCTGCCGGCCGCGTACAATCCGTGGCAGTACGCCTCATTGTAGAACGCGAACGCGAGATCAATCATTTTAAAAGTGTTAGCACTTTTAAAGTAGAGGCCTATTTTACCGCCAAGGACATTAACGGCAAGAGTGTAACCTTTAAGGCAGAAGGCCCTTCCCGCTTTAAATCCGTGGAAGATGCCGAAAAGTTCTTACAGCAATGCGTAGGCGCCTCCTACAGTGTGCGCGACATCCAGGTAAAACCTGCCCGGAAAACACCGGCCGCCCCCTTTACTACCTCTACCCTCCAGCAAGAAGCCAGCCGCAAGCTGGGCTATAGCGTGTCTAAAACCATGCTCCTGGCCCAAAAACTGTATGAAAGCGGCCAGATCACCTATATGAGAACAGACTCGGTGAATCTTTCTGAAACGGCGATGACCGATCTGAAAGCCGCCATCGTGAACAATTATGGGGACAAATACTACCAGGAGCGTAAGTTCAAAAACAAAAACGAATCGGCCCAGGAGGCCCATGAAGCCATCCGTCCCACCTACGCTACTAACCAGAGTGTAGACGACGCCGATACCCGGAAATTATATGAACTGATCTGGAAACGCACCCTGGCTAGCCAGATGTCGGACGCGGAACTGGAAAAAACCACGGCCAAAATAGCCATCTCCACCAGCCCCGAAGAGCTTACCGCCAACGGGGAAGTGATGAAGTTCGACGGCTTCCTGAAATTGTACCTGGAAGGCCGCGATGAAGAAGATGTAGCTGACGAAGATGATGAACAGGAAGGCAGCCTGCCGCTGCTGGCCATTAAACAGCAACTGGACCTGCGCGAAATGCGCGCCACCGAACGTTTTAGCCGCCCTGCCCCCCGCTACACGGAGGCCTCGCTGGTAAAGAAACTGGAAGAATTGGGCATTGGCCGCCCCTCTACCTACGCCCCCACCATCACTACTGTGCAGAAACGCGGTTATGTGGAGAAACGCGATAAGGAAGGCATTAAAAGAACTTTCCGCATCCTCACCCTGAAAAACGATCAGATAAAACAGGTGGAAGACCAGGAAAATACCGGCGCCGAAAAGTCTAAACTGTTTCCCACAGACCTGGGCATGATCGTAACCGACTTCCTGAACCAGTATTTTAATTCAGTGATGGATTATAATTTCACCGCCCGCATTGAAGGCGAGTTCGATGAGATTGCCAACGGCAAAAAGGTGTGGAACAATATGCTTCAGGATTTTTACAGTCCCTTCCATAAAGATGTGGAAAATACCCTGGAAAATGCAGAACGCGTAAAAGGCGAACGCCAGCTAGGGGTAGACGAAGCCACCGGCAAACCCATCGTGGCACGCATGGGACGTTATGGCCCCATGATCCAGATCGGTAAGGTGGAAGATGAGGAAAAGCCCCGCTTTGCCAAGCTGAAACAAACCCAGAGCATAGAAACCATTACGCTGGACGAAGCCATGGAATTGTTCCGGCTGCCACGCAACCTGGGACAATTTGAAGACCAGGATGTAACGGTGAATATTGGCCGCTTTGGCCCCTATGCTCAACACGATAAACAGTTCTATTCGCTCAAAAAAGAAATGGACCCGTATACCGTGGAGCTGGACGAAATAGCCCCGCTCATCGCAGAAAAACGTACTGCCAAGAACGAGCGTACTATCAAAGTATTTGAAAAAGAAAAGATCCAGGTGCTGAAAGGCCCCTATGGCCCTTATCTTAAAGTGGGATTGAAGAACTATAAACTGCCCAAGGAGAAACTGGAACATCCGGAAGCGCTGACCGTAGAAGAATGTAAAGCTATCATCGAAGAAGCAAAAGCCAACCCACCCAAGAAAAAAGCGCCACCGAGAAAGAAGAAAGCAGAATAGCTGCATGGCAGCATGTAGTAGCAAACTACCTGAAGGGGTAAGGTGTTATTAGCATGGCGCTTGCAGCCCCCTTATTGTAAGCTTTGCCAATCTACTGCCATGAACGAGACGAAAGAACTACATGCACTTTTTCATCTCCTGGATGATCCGGATCAGGAGGTGTATGATACCGTAGCCAGCAAAATTTTATTGTATGGCAAACAGATTATTCCCAATCTGGAAAACCTCTGGGAAACAATTATCGACGAGTCTGTGCAGGAGCGCATTGAAATGCTCATCCACCGGGTGCATTATGAAGACTTGCAAGGTAGCTTCCGCGAGTGGATATTGCAGGACATTCCCGATCTGCTGGAGGGCGCTATCCTGGCGGCCAACTATCAGTTTCCCGACCTGGAATCCCGCAAGGTAATGACGGAAATAGACCGCATTAAGCGCAATATCTGGCTGGAGCTAAATAACTACCTCACGCCGCTGGAACAGGTAAATGTGCTGAATAGTATGGTGTACAACTATTTTGGCCTCAAGGGCGAGGAAGTATCTTACCAGCGCAAGAATCAGTTCTTCATTAACCAGGTAATAGACGCGAAGCGGGGCAATCCACTTTCTAACGGCATCATCTACCAAAGCCTCTGCGCCATGCTAGACCTGCCGGTGTACGCGGTGAGCATTCCCCGCCAGTATATCCTGGCCTACTTCGATACCTTCGTAGACTTCGCCTACCCGGTAAATCCGGAAGACTATAAGATCTTGTTTTTCATTGATCCCATCCAGGGCCAAATCTACACCCAGCAGGATGTAGATACCTACCTGAAACGCATCAACGCAGATAAAGATCCGGCTTTCTTTAAACCGCTGACCAACCGGCAGATCATTAGCTTTTTACTGAAAGAAATGGCCAAGTGTTTTCACGATACCAAGGAGATTTACAAGCCGGATGAATTGCATAACCTATCAGAAATTATTAATGACCAGGAATAAAAAGCGGCTGCATTAAGCAGCCGCTTTTTTAATACCTATCCCCACAAAAAAAGCAACCTTACCGGTTGCCTCCTTTGTAGTTATAAACCATTTGAACACTTAATCTTGTTTTACAGAAGCAGTTTTGTTTTGCTGCAGCTTAGGGAGGGAAATGCCTATCAGGTCGTCCATCACGTTTACAGCTTCATCCAGGTACATATCTTTGGTACGTACTTTCAGCCACTCCTTGTTTCGGGCTAGCTTCATGGTATCATTGCCGTATTTGTCGAGGTCTGCTTTCAGGTTCACGATGTTCAGGGCCTTCACGCTTTCACCAGCGCTGTCGTACTTCTTCAGCATGCTGGCATTTTTCTTCTGCTCTGCTTTGAAAACATTTTCATCCAGGGAAAAAGCTTCCTGTTTGTCCATGTTTTTCACCGTGTTAATATTTTCTTGCAATAGTTTGAAGTGCTGGTTATTGGCCATGCGGGCTTCGCTCTTTTTACGTAGCGCAGCACCATCTACCGGGTATATCCAGGGGGTAAAGGCCGCTTTGGGTATCTCATCATAAGCCAGGGCATCGCTATCTCTGCGTTCTGCAACATCGGCATATGGATCGGGCAGTACTACATCAGACTCTACGCCTTTGCGTTGGGTGGAACCACCATTGATACGGTAAAATTTCTGGATGGTAAGTTTAATGGCACCCAGGCTACCGCCAATGTCTGCCTTGTTTGGATAGAAGTCATCCAGTGGGAACATGCGCTGCACAGTGCCTTTACCGAAAGTAGACTTGCTACCAATGATAACAGCGCGTTTGTAATCCTGCATGGCTGCGGCCATAATTTCGGAAGCAGAAGCGCTGTATTCATTCACCATAATGGCCAGGGGACCATCATATTGTACCGTCTTGTCGCGATCACGCAACGTGGTGGCTTCGCCGCCGCGGCTGCGTACCTGTACAATGGGACCTTCCGGAATGAAAAGACCACCCATCGTCACCACATCGGAGAGAGAACCGCCCCCGTTGTAGCGCAGGTCCAGGATGATACCGTCTACCTTTTCGGCTTTCAGTTTCTGAATTTCCTTGGCTACATCTTCTGCGCAGCGGTGGCCGTTGCGGTCCTGGAAGTCGTTATAGAATTCCGGCAGGTAGATGTATCCAATCTTATGGGAACCATTAATGATAGCGGATTTGGCAAAAGTTTCGTCTGTCGTAATTTCATCGCGTACCAGGGGTATTTCTTTTACCGTACCGTCTACGCTTTTCACTGTAAGTTTCACCACGCTGCCTTTTTCGCCACGGATCACCTTCACGGCGTCTTCCACGGCATAGCCGGTGATGTCCAGGGGTTCTTTATCGCCCTGGGCTACTTTCAATATCACATCATTGGCTTTAAGCTGGCCCTGCTTAGAGGCGGGGCTGCCTGGCACTATACTTACAATGTGGATGCGACCATCTGCCTCTTGCAACTGGGCACCAATGCCATAAAACTTACCTGCCATCTGCTCTTCAAAATAGCGTTTCTCGTCTGGCGGGAAGTAATCAGTATGCGGGTCCATCGTGTTGGTGATGGCATTTACATAATAACTGAAACGGGCGTTATCGTCTTCCTTGTTTTTCAGGCGGTCGAAATAACGGTCGTATAATTTTTTTACTTTACCTCGGGCTTCAGCTTCCAACTGGGCGTCGGTTTTTACCACCGCACCTGCCTTGTTTTTTTCCTTATCACGCAGGTCCTTAGCATCTTCCAGGTTTTGTAGGGTGCGATACTTTAATATCTTACGCCATGCTTCTTTGCGGGCAGCTTCGTCTGCCGGGTAGGTCAGTTTATCTTCGTCCAATACCACCGATTCCTGTACAGTGAAGTCGAAAGGCTTGGCAAGTATTTCCGGGTAAATGGTAGCTACTTCCGCCACGCGTTGTTTAATGATCTCATTGCTCTTGTTGAAGAACAAAACAGGTTCTCCCCGCAGTTCATCATCGATGTGGGTAGACAGCGGCGCCAAGGCGTCAATATCTTTCTGGAGGAAAAATTTCTTTTCTACGTCCAGGGTTTTCAGGTATTTATCTACTACTTCTTTAGAAAAAGCATCGTCAATAGGGCGGGGCTGGTAATGGCCTTCTTTTAATACCTGGCCAATCAGATTCATAATTACTTCATACCGGCCCGGGGGGTCGTTACGCCCGTATTTGCTGAAAGCAAGGATGCCTGCAGATATGCAAAGCAGCGCAGCGGGAATCATTAGTTTTAATCTCATATAACAATCCTTAAAAACGTTCCATCAAATATAATCTAAAAGACACCCCTACGTTGAAAAGAGGCCGCCTATTTAACAAAAAATTACAAGGACGGCTGCTGTAGCCGCTTTGCTGGTAAGGAAGGCTATATAAGGCAGTATTGCAAGGATAAACCCATCACTATTGTTGCGCCAGCTTTTCCCCTATTTTCCTCCCATGGAGGCAGGGATGGCCCCGGAATACCCCCTTAATTTATAGCCTATTTCCGACTTATCCGTCTAAAGCAACGAGGTGTTTCAGGCTGTTTTCTTTAGTTTTGTAAAAAATCTCCAACGCTTTGGCAGACGCTCCTTCAGACATACCGTCGAAAAACGATCCTTACGCATCATTACGCTACCGTGAATTTTTGTTTTACCTGGTGATCCGTTTTGCCCTTGTTTTTGCCCTCAACATGCAGTTTGCAGTAGTGGAATGGCGGGTGTACCAGCTTACGCACGACGCCTTTTCCCTGGGTCTTTTGGGCTTGGCCGAAGTGATTCCTTCTGTGGGGCTGGCCCTCTTTGCCGGCCATATTGTAGACAAGATGGAGAAGCGGGGTATGCTGCTCAAATGTGTAATCGCCTACCTGGCCATAGGTATGGCCCTCTTTGGCCTTACCTGGCAGCCGGTTACCCAGCACCTTACGCAGCACGCCACCCTCATAGGCATTTATTCTTTAGTATTCATTGGCGGCATTGTGCGAGCCTTTCTCAGTCCGTCTACCTTTACTCTCATGGCCCTGCTGGTGCCGCGTGAGCTGTATGCCAATGCCTCTACCTGGAGCAGCTCTGCCTGGCAAATAGGTGCCGTGCTGGGACCGGGCCTGGGCGGCTTTTTCATTAAATGGTTTGGCGTACATGGGGCCATGCTGGCCGTGGTGCTGGTATTCCTGCTGCCCCTGTTCAGCCTTTTGCAAATAAAGCCCAAACCCATTTATTACCACCCTAAAGATGGCGATGTGTTCAAAAGCCTGGCGGAAGGCATGCATTTCGTGTGGAATACCAAAGTAGTACTGGGCGCCATGGCCCTGGATATGTTTGCCGTACTATTTGGCGGGGCAGTAAGTATGCTGCCGGCATTTGCTACAGACATCCTGCACGTAGGTTCCCAGGGGTATGGCATGCTGCGGGCCGCTCCGGCCATTGGTTCTACCATCACCATGTTTATACTGGCCTACTACCCCCTGAAGCAGAAGCCCGGCATTAAGCTGCTGGCGGCGGTGTTTGGTTTTGGACTTTGCATGATTATATTTGGCATTTCCACTAGCTTTTTCCTGTCGGTGTTCGTACTATTCCTCAGCGGCGTGGTAGATGGCGTGAGCGTGATCACCCGGCAAACCATCCTGCAATTAAAAACCCCGGATGAAATGCGGGGCCGGGTGGCCTCTGTTAGCTCCATGTTCGTAGGATCGTCTAATGAGCTGGGAGCGTTTGAAAGTGGCTTTGCTGCCAAGTTGATGGGCCTGGTGCCTTCCGTGGTGTTTGGCGGCTGCGTAACCCTGGGAGTGGTGGTCACTACTTATATTATTTCGCCAGCCATGCGCAAACTGGACCTGAAAGCGTAATATCTTTTACTATACAACGAAAAATGCCCATCCGCCGTGAAGTGGATGGGCATTTTTTAGAATGGTGCAAAGCGGGTGAAGGCCTTATTGCAGGCATGCCATAGCGGAGTTAAAGCTCACATTTATCCCAGGATAAGCCTAGGACAAAGCGTAGCAAAACCCACAGTCCTCCCAGGATAAGCCTAGGATAAAAGCATACCAGCATTTTATTGCACAATCTTTTTAAGCCGGTCCAGCACATAATACACCGCCGGGCAGATCACCGAATTTTCGTAGGTGATATTGGGCCGTTTTATAAAATCGTAACTATCGGTATACGGATAATTGCCGCAATCGCCGGGACGCACGTCATAAATGCCACATTTATTGTCGGCTTCCAGGAAGGGACAAGGCGTAAATTGCACCACGTAATCCGCATCACTGTCCAGCCGCAGGTAGGTATCCATAAAGGTGCCTTCCTTCATACCCAAGAACTTGGAAATACGCTTAATATCCGGTGGTTTAAAACGGGGGCTGATGGTTTTACAGCATCCTGCACATTCCAGGCAATCTATTTTGGAAAAGGCTTCTTCATGTAAGGCTGGCAGGTGCTTCTCTACCCCCTTGCCCTTGCGATTTTGCAGCTTGGCCAGGAACTGCTTGTGCTGCTTCTGCTGCTCCACAGCCTTCTCCTGCCAGTTTTCTAAAGATTTGTCCATTACATGGCAAAGGTAAGGGGGAAAAATGGTCCGGCTCACAGCTTTTATGATGAGGGCACCGTTAAGGCCTTGCAAGGATGCCGCAAGCTGGCTGCTACCCCAGGCAGCCGCTCTTACTCCAATCTACAATTTCATGACAAAGTAGGCATAACAGCAGGGGCATTTATCAATCCATTATCCGCATTGGGGAGCGCTTCTTGGCGGTTGTTTAAAACTATGCTAATTTTGCCCATTCTTTCATATTTACCTGCTTTACATAATGGATCTCTTCGCATTACAACAGAATGAATTCGTGCACCGTCATATCGGGCCGAATGCCGGGGAAACTGAACAAATGCTGCAAACTGCCGGTGTGCCATCGTTAGAGGCCCTGGTAGACAAAACCGTACCACCAGCCATCCGCATGCAACACGCCCTGGATATTCCAGGTGCCATCAGCGAAAACGACTACCTGCGCGAGCTGAAGGACATTTCTCTAAAAAACCAGGTATTACGTAATTATATCGGACAAGGATATTATGACACTATTACGCCCAGCGTAATCCTGCGTAATATTTTTGAAAATCCGGGATGGTATACCCAGTATACCCCTTACCAGGCCGAAATATCCCAAGGCCGCCTGGAAAGCCTGCTTAATTTCCAGACCCTGGTGAGCGACCTTACCGCACTGCCTATCAGCAACGCCTCCCTGCTGGATGAAGCCACCGCCGCCGCAGAAGCCATGATCATGTTCTTTAACCAACTGAACAAAGACCACGATCATGTAACCCGCCCCCGCTTTTTCGTAGACCAACATATTTTCCCGCAAACGCTGGATGTACTCATTACCCGCGCCAACCCGCTGCATGTAGAAATCGTAACCGGCGATTACGCTACCGCCCAACTGGACGATAGTTATTTCGGTGCATTGCTGCAATACCCGAACAATGTAGGTGCCGTGGAAGATTACCGCGCTTTCATAGACCAGGTACACAGCACCGGCGCTTTCGTAGCCATGGCTACCGACCTGCTGGCCCTGGCCCTGCTCACCCCTCCGGGCGAACTGGGTGCCGATGTAGCCTTGGGCGTGGCCCAGCGTTTGGGCGTACCCCTGGGTTTTGGCGGTCCGCACGCGGCTTTCTTTGCCGTGAAAGACGAATTTAAACGCGCCATCCCCGGTCGTATTATTGGCATCAGTGTAGATGCACAAAATAACCGCGCCCTGCGCATGGCCCTGCAAACCCGCGAGCAGCACATTAAACGGGAAAAGGCTACTTCCAATATCTGTACCGCCCAGGCCCTGCTGGCCAATATGGCCGCCATGTATGCCGTATACCACGGCCCTGTGGGACTGAAAAATATTGCCAGCCGCATACACCTGCTGGCCAATACTCTGGCGGAGAAGCTGCAAGCAAAGGGCCTGCAACTGGTTACTACCTCCCTGTTCGACACCCTGGTGATCCAGGGTCAGGACGCCGCCGCCATCAAGGCCAAGGCTATCGCAGCGGGCATTAACTTCCGCTACCTGCCCACCGGTCAGATCGGCATTTCGCTGGATGAAACCACCACGCAACAAGACGTTAACGATATCCTGGCTGTATTTGGTGCACCGGTCCTTACCGGCAAGCCCTCGGCAAAAACCCAGGTGCCCACCGCCCTGCAACGCACCTCTACCTACCTGCTGCACCCGGTGTTTAATTCCCATCACAGCGAGTCGCAGATGATGCGTTACATCAAGGCCCTGGAAAATAAAGACCTTTCGCTCAATACCTCCATGATCTCCCTGGGTTCCTGCACCATGAAGCTCAATGCCGCCACAGAAATGATGCCGCTGAGCTGGAGCCACTGGAGTAAAATTCACCCCTTTGCCCCCAAAGAACAGGCAGCAGGTTACTACCAGATTGTAGACGAACTGAGCGACTATCTTTGTAAAATCACCGCCTTCGACGCCTGCTCTTTACAGCCCAATAGCGGCGCCCAGGGCGAGTTTTCCGGACTGGTGGTGATCCGTAATTACTTTGCCAGCCGTGGCGAAGACCACCGCAATGTAATCCTCATCCCCATCTCCGCCCATGGCACCAACCCCGCCTCCGCCGTAATGGCCGGCTTTAAGGTGGTAGTCGTGAAAGCCCTGGAAAATGGATATATAGACGTAGAAGACCTGAAAGCCAAAGCGGCCCAGCATGCCGATCACCTGGCCGGTATTATGATCACCTACCCGTCTACCTACGGCGTGTATGAAGAAAGTGTGAAAACCATCTGCGACATCGTACACCAGCATGGTGGACAGGTGTATATGGACGGTGCCAATATGAATGCCCAGGTAGGCCTTACCGCCCCGGGACTCATCGGTGCCGACGTTTGCCACCTGAACCTCCACAAAACCTTCGCCATCCCCCATGGCGGTGGCGGCCCTGGTATGGGTCCCATCTGTGCACGTGCCCACCTGGCGCCTTTCCTGCCAGGCCACGTTTCGCTGGGCGGTCAGCAGCAGCACGCGGTATCCGCCGCCCCGTTTGGCTCCGCCAGCATTCTGCTGATCTCTTACGCCTACATTCGCCTGCTGGGCGCTCAAGGGGTAAAACAAGCCACCAACTACGCCATCCTGAATGCCAATTATATGAAGGCCCGCCTGGAAAAAGATTACGAAATACTCTACACCGGTTCTAACGGCACCTGTGCACACGAGTTCATCGTAGACCTGCGCCCCTTCAAAGCCACTGCGGGTATTGAAGCCGAAGACATCGCCAAACGGTTGATGGACTATGGCTTCCACGCTCCTACCATGAGCTTCCCCGTAGCAGGTACCATCATGATTGAACCTACCGAAAGTGAAGACAAGGGAGAGCTGGACCGCTTCTGCGATGCCCTGCTGAGCATCCGCGAAGAGATTCGCGCCGTGGAAAATGGCCTGGCCGATAAACAGGACAATGTGCTGAAGCACGCGCCACATACCCAGCCCGTTATTACCGCCGACGAATGGACGCGCCCCTACAGCCGCCAGCAAGCCGCATTTCCACTGCCTTATGTGAAAGAAAACAAATTCTGGCCCTCCGTAAGCCGTATTAACAATACTTATGGCGACCGTAACCTGATCTGCACCTGCGAACCGGTAAGCGCTTATGAAGAGGCTACTGCGTAAGACCATGTGCTTTTAAATATTTGTATCAAATCCCGCTTCTCATAAAGCGGGATTTTTTTTGCACACCCAACACGCTTCCGCCCCGCCATGGCGGGGTAGTAAGTATACTACTACCTTCCCAATAACCTATTGCTGTTTAAACACATATAAAAAATAGATAGTATTAAAATAATTTGCATATATTAGCATGGAAAACCTGGAAAACCGAATAACTGAAAACCCTTTTAACTATGTCTTTTATCACAACGGAGGAAAATTTCCTGCTGCAAGCCGCCTTGCGCCGGAATAAGTCCCGCATTATCAGCTTCGCGCTCATCGGCATTGCCTTGCTCTCGGTAGCTGCCATTGCGCCACCGATCATTTCCACCCTTACACATTCCGATGAAACAGCTGCACTTTCCTATACCAATATTTGGTTTTGGGCATGGGTATTTGCTTTTGATATTTCGCTGGTTTTTGCCCTGATTAAAGTAACAGACGTTCGCTATTGGGCCATTAAGAAAGATCTAATGACACTCGAAAAAGAAACTATGGAAGCACCTATTGAGGGCGTTTATTATGAAAATAACAACACGCAGACCAACTTCATGCTGCAACTGGCCGACAATAAAAAGAAAACATTTTATTACATGGATGGTGCCCTCCGTGATTATCAGCGGGGTTATAAGCTCAACATTACCTACGCCAAACAATCGCGCGTGATACTGGCCATCAATAATAAAATAGCAGAAAAAAAAGAAGCCATCACAGACACCGAAGTAGAAGCATAACAACCCGGCATATCATTTAACCTAACCTTTCCTATGAAAATACCTTTACAAAAAATCGCCCTGCTGCTCCTGTCAGGTATACTGACAATAATAGCCTGCAAGAAAGAGAATGGCCATACTGGTAAAGCCACCACTGGCACAAAAGACACGGCCTTCCTGCTAACCAGCATTCACCGCAATGGTATTACCCTCGATAGCCTGGTATACGATACCACTACCCTGCTACTCAAAACAATTGTGTCGCCTACGATAGATGGTACCGGCATTTATTCAATATTGGAATTTTCATACAATAATAACAACCAGGTACAGCGCATTGACCATTACAATGCAGATGGCCAGGAGTACCAAACCGATTCACTTTCCTGGAACAAGGAAGGATTTGCCGTATTTACTTCCACACCCGGCGCAGCTTTTACAGACAGTACCCAGTATACGCTCAATACCGATGGGCAGGCCACATCGGTAGGAAATAAAGATACCCTGATGTATCAACTAAACGGGGAAAACACCGTAGCCTACAGTATAGCACAACTCACGGGCGGTAATACCACTACTTTTGAACATTTTACCTACTATGGCATACCAGATAATTATACAACCAGTCATCACAAAACGGTACTGACCTACGACACGGGCCTCAACCCTTTTTATAATCTGTACCGCAATTGCCCTTTCCTGGTAGACTACTGGCAGCCACAATTAGATTATGCCTTTGATGCGATGAACAATCCGGCCACGGCCACTTACATCGAACAGGATTATACCTCTATTTACGACACGCAAAACGAGGTCACTGATAACACTACATTCACCTACGTATACGACAGTATTTCGCACTACCCGTTACAACAGTCGTATTCCGTATCGGTAAATAATCAAAACGGGCCGCATAAAGAGCAGTACGTGATTGATTTTAATTACACGACCATTGTTAAGCAAAAATAACTCCTACGAACCGATTACATTAACTGAGAAGGGCCGGGTGTTTCCACCTGGCTTTTTTATGCCTACCACCCATCCCCGCCTGCCTCCACTGGCCATCCCACTTTTGCAAAACCGCGCCCCTTGTCGTACATTACCGGCTATGAACATCGAAGCATTCCAGCAATATTGCAGCTCCCTGAAAGGTGTTACCGAAGAATTTCCTTTCGGCGAAAATACCCTCGTGTATAAAGTAGCCGGGAAAATGTTTGTACTCACCGATATCGACACCTTCGAATCCATAAACCTGAAGGCCGACCCGGAAGAAGTAATAGAACGCCAGGAGCGCTATAGCAGCGTAACACCCGGCTATCACATGAACAAAAAATACTGGATCACCGTTGAAACAAACGGTGATGTGCCGAATAAAATCCTCCAGGAATGGATCAAACAATCTTACGACCTGGTGGTAAGTAAACTGCCCCGCAAAGACCGGGAACAACTGTAATCACTGCTATCTCTTTAAATCGACATTTATTTATGAAAAAATGGCTACTGCTGGCCCTTTCAGCGTGCTGTTCCGCTGTCTATGCACAACAAACAATCGATTCTGCCTGGGTAACCTCCCATTTTGTGAAAAAAGAAATCAGGATTCCCATGCGGGATGGCGTACTACTTTTCACCTCCGTATACCTGCCCACCGACCATACGGAAAAACATCCCATCATTATGACGCGCACCCCTTACTCCTGCGCGCCTTATGGAGCAGATAAGTTTAAGGAGTTATGGAAAATGTCTAATAAAAATTTCCTGCGCGAAGGCTACATTCTCATCACACAGGATGTACGGGGCCGCTGGATGAGCGAAGGCCAGTATGAAGACGTACGCCCTTTCCTTCCCAATAAAAAAACCAAACAAGAGGTGGATGAAGCCAGCGATACTTACGACACCATAGACTGGCTGATAAAAAACCTGGAAGGCAATAATGGCCGCGTAGGTATTTATGGCATTTCCTATCCCGGATTTTATAGTACCATGGCGGCTTTGAGTAATCACCCCGCCCTAAAGGCGGTGAGTCCGCAAGCACCGGTAACAGACTGGTTTATTGGCGACGACTTTCACCACCACGGCGCTTTTTTCCAGATGGATGCGTTCGACTTCTACACCTCTTTTGGCGCACCCCGCCCACATCCTACCACCGAAGGGCCTAAAGGGTTTGATTATTACACAAAAGACAGTTATAAATTTTACCTGAATGCTGGCTCACTGCCAGGCCTCACCCAACTAATGGGCGATACCATTGCCTTCTGGAAAAGCCTGATGGATCATGGATCTTACGACGCCTGGTGGAAAGCCCGCAACGTGCGCAACTACCTGAACACCGTGAAACCCGCCATGCTGGAAGTAGGCGGCCTGTTCGACGCAGAAGATTGCTTTGGCGCATGGGGTGTGTACAAAAGCATAGAACAAAATACCAAGGGTGCTAACAACAAGATCGTGATGGGACCCTGGTACCACGGCGAATGGGCATCCCATGATGGCACCCACCTTGGCAACGTGCGCTGGGGCAGCAATACAGCCCGGTATTACCAGGACAGCCTGGAATCGGTATTCTTCAATTACTACCTCAAAGATAAAGGCAGCGATGATCTGGCCGAAGCCACTATATTTTTCACCGGCGAAAACCAATGGAAACACTTGCCCACCTGGCCGCCAGCGGCCATGCAGGAAACGCCCATATATTTGCAGGCAGGCAACCAGCTAAGTTTCTCCAAACCCGCTACCGGCGAAAGTTTCAGCGAGTACACCAGCGATCCGGCCAAGCCTGTACCTTATGTACCGGAAGTACATATGTCGCGCACCATTAGCTACATGACAGACGACCAGCGCTTTGCAGAACGCCGGCCCGATGTACTCTCTTTCCAAACAGCCGTACTCACCGACAATGTAACCCTGGCAGGCCCAGTGGTGGCAGACCTGGTAGCCAGCGTGAGCAGTACCGATGCCGATTTTGTGGTGAAGGTGATCGATGTATTTCCAGATGATTTTGCCTACGAAAGTAATGCGCCCACCGAACACCGCCGCCTGGTGTCCAGCACCTACCCCATGGGTGGTTATGAAATGCTGGTACGGGGCGATATTATGCGGGGCAAGTTTCGCAACAGCTATGAAAAGCCAGAGCCATTTGTACCCAACAAGCCTACCAACGTGAAGTTTACGCTGCCGGATGTGGCCCACACTTTCTTAAAAGGCCATCGCATCATGATACAGATACAAAGCAGCTGGTTCCCGCTGGTAGATCGCAACCCACAGGTTTTTACAGATATCTATCACGCCTCGCCCGCTGTTTTCCAAAAAGCCAGCATCCGCATTTATCACGATGCGGCGCATTCTTCCAGTGTGCTATTGCCAATTGTTAAATAGTTGTCTTTTTCACCTAATTTGCAGGACATTTATAAACCTACACGTCACTATGATGAAAAAATATTTATTGTTGGGCGCACTGGGAATGATCGCCGCACAAGGCTTTGCACAAACCAAGGCTAAACAAGCCGTAAAAAGACCAGTGGCTACTTCACCCTTGTTAAAGACTTCGCTAGACTCTGTGAGCTACGCTATTGGCCAGGATATTGCGAATAATTTTAAAGCACAGGGTCTCGACAATATCAATACCGCCATCCTGATAAAATCTATCCAGGATGCGCTGAAAAGTAAAACACCATTACTCACTAAAACGCAAAGCGATATGTCTATCAGCAATTATTTACAGCAACTAAAGGGAGAAAAAGCGAAGAAGAATAAAGAGGCCGGTGAAAAATTTCTCGCTGAAAATAAGACCAAACCCGGCGTGGTAACGCTTCCCAGCGGCTTAGAATATCAGATTCTGAAGGAGGGTACTGGCGCTAAGCCCACCATTAACGATAAAGTTAAAACGCATTATCATGGCACCCTGCTCGATGGTACGGTGTTCGACAGTTCCGTGGAAAGAGGTGAGCCTATTTCCTTCCCTGTAAGTGGTGTGATCAAAGGGTGGACAGAAGCCTTGCAGCTTATGCCTGTAGGTTCTAAATGGAAGCTCTTCATCCCTGCAGATCTTGCTTATGGCGACCGGCAGGCAGGCCCGAAGATTGGCCCTGGTTCTACCCTTATATTTGAAGTAGAATTGTTATCTATCGAACAATAACTTTCTGGCGACAACGCCTAAAAATGCCTTTCCAATTTAACACTGGAAAGGCATTTTTTATCCTACCATCCATTCTATTTCCAGATCCTGGGTATGCGCTGCACTTGCAGCAGCAGGTCTGCCAGTACCATGGCCGTTACGGCTTCCAGTACTACCGGTACCCGCAGGGCAATGCACAGGTCGTGCCGGCCCTTTACGCTAAACGTTTCCACTTCACCACTTTTAATGTTCAGCGTGTTTTGCTCCTTGGGGGTGCTGGACGTGGGTTTCACAGCAATGCGAAACACCAATGGATTGCCATTGGTTATGCCGCCCACTATGCCGCCAGCGTTATTGGTGGCTGTTTTTCCGGAGGCATCAATAATAGCATCATTATGTTCCAGGCCTTTCATCTTAGCGGCAGCAAAGCCAGCGCCAAACTCAATGCCCTTCACCGCCGGTATAGCAAATACTGCGTGGGCGATGAGCGACTCTACTGAATCAAAGAAAGGTTCTCCCAGGCCAATGGGCAACCCATCTACCGTACATTCTACGATGCCACCTACAGAATCTTTGGCTGCAATGGCAGCTTCCAGGCCGGCTGCTGCATCGGCAATGCCGCCTACTTCCGTAATGCGGGCCGTAACATGAATGGTATCTCCCAGCAGCTTCTTGGCAATAACGCCAGCCGCCACCAGGTTCAGGGTAAGGCGTCCGCTAAAGTGGCCGCCCCCGCGATAATCTTCGTAGCCACCAAATTTTTCCGTTGCTACAAAGTCTGCATGACCAGGGCGGGGAAACGCGCGCAGCTTTTCATAATCGGCACTGCGGGTGTTGTTATTTTCAAACAGGATGGTGATGGGCGCACCGGTAGTGTGATCATTAAACACGCCGGATTTAAGATGGGGTAAATCTTCTTCTTTGCGTGGCGTAGTGCCACGGGCGCCGCCCTTACGGCGTTCCAGGTCAGGCAGGAAATCTTCTACCGTAAGTGGCAGGCCAGCCGGCACCCCGTCTATATTCACGCCCACACTGGCGCCATGCGACTCTCCAAAAACATGTACCCTGAATAAGCGACCAAATGCGTTCATTATAACAATTGTATTAAGTAGTAGGTAAAAATTATTCTATGGCACCGCCACTTCGCTCACCTGTGCGCCCAGTTGCTGCAAGTGATCAAAAAACTCCGGATACGATTTATTAATGGCATCCGCTCTTTCAATCGTTACAGGCGCATCGGCAGTGAGTGCGGCCACAGCGCAGGCCATGGCAATGCGGTGATCGTTGTGCGAATCTACCACTGCCCCTTTCAGGCCGGTGCCACCATGTACCAGCATTTCATCGCCATTCAGGGTTATACGAATACCCATTTTGCCAAACTCCTTTTGCAGCGTTACCCCGCGATCACTCTCTTTGTGGGCTAGCCGGCTCACGCCGTAAATTTTCGTAGTGCCGTGGCAGTTAGCCGCCAGCGCTACCAGCGGAGGAAAAAGGTCGGGGCAGTCTGTGGCATCGAAGGTAAATGACTGTAGCGGAGCCTTGGTAATGTCTATGGTGAATACACCGGACAACAGTTGCGCCCCCGCGCTTTCCAACGCCTGGAGGATGGCCTTGTCTGACTGTGCAGAATGGATATTGATGCTGCTGACTTCCGCTTTGCCCGCCACAGCGGCGGCCACCAGCAGGAATGCGGCGCCGCTCCAATCGCCTTCCACGCTGTAATCAGTAGGCTTATACGTTTGGCGCGCACCGAAGTGAAACTTTTCAAAGTTTTCGTTCTCCACCTTCACTCCAAAAAGTTCCATGATCTGTAAGGTGAGATCAATATAGGGTTTGCTCTTTAAGTCTTTCACCGTAATGGTTACATTTTCTGCCACGGCACCATAGGCCATGAGCAGGCCAGTGAGAAACTGGGAACTAAGTGAACCATCTATCTCAATATTTTTGGGTTGCAAGGGTCCTTTGATGAACAAGGGCAGTTTGCCCTGTTGTGTTTTGCATTCCACATCCAGCAATGGCAGTACCTGCTCAAAGAAGTCCATAGGGCGGGTCGTTAAACTGCCGTGACCATTAATGCTGATGCCGAGTGAAGACAGCGCTGCAATGGGCGTAAACATGCGAATGCCCAGGCCAGACTCCCCGCAATTGATCTCATCATAAAAAGGTTCCACTCCTTTGCTGGATACTTCGTAGTGGCTGGCCTCCCGGCGCACCATAGCACCGAGATTTTCCGCTACTTCCAGTGCAGCCAGGCAATCGTTGCTCAGGCCGGGATTGCGGATAATTGTTTTACCCTTGCTTAGCAAAGCCGCTGCCACAGCGCGTTGCATAGCGCTTTTGGAGGGATTTGCGGTGACCGTGCCTTTGATCACGGAGGGTGATACCGTTACTTGCATATCTGTTAATTCCCCGAAGGATGAAGATGATGAATAAGTTTTGTTACAGCATTTCCAGCAGCTGTTGCAGCTCCGTTAGCAAGATCGGCTCCGTAGTAGCCTGCCCTATGCTTTCGAGTAATACAAAATGAATGAAGTCTTTTTCCCGCTTCTTGTCCAGCCGGAAAATATCATACACAGCCTTTTTATCGGATGTTAATGCCACAGGCAATTGATAGGCTTGCAGTAAGCGGATAAGCCTTTGCGTTTGAGCCGGCGGCAATCCCTTCTTGATTTCAGAAAGCCGGGAAGCCGCCACCATGCCAATGCTCACTGCTTCTCCATGCCCTATGTGTTCCAGCTTCTCTACCGCATGTCCCAGGGTATGACCAAAGTTCAACCAGCGCCGTATGCCGGTTTCAAATTCGTCTTCCAGTACAATGCGGGTCTTGGTATTCACAGAACACTCCACCAGGTATTGCAGTACAGCTACATCACCATGCAAAGCCTGGTCTACATGCGTTTCCAGATACTCAAATAAGGCTGCGTCCTGAATGCAGGCGTATTTAATGATTTCAGCAAATCCGTTATGCCATTCCGCCGGCGGCATGGTACTGGGCAGTGTATAGTCGAACAAAATAAAAGCTGGTTGGCGGATAGTACCCAGCAGGTTCTTATGCATGCCCTGGCTCACGCCGTTCTTGCCACCCAGGCTGGCATCTACCTGCGCCAGCAAGGTGGTGGGCACAAAACCAAAGGGTACACCCCGCATATAAATGGCCGCTACAAAACCAGTAACGTCGGTGGTCATCCCGCCGCCCACACCTACCAGTGTGGTCTTGCGGTCGGCTTCCAACGCGGCCAGCTGGTCTATTAGCTGGCCTACTACGGCCATGTTTTTATGATCCTCTCCTGCCGGTACAATTATTTTTTTCCATCCTTCCAGTGCAGCGGCATAGTGCCGGTTCACGTTCTCATCCACCAGCAGCACACTGCGCTGCGGGTCTGTAAAAGTACCGAGGTTGGCCAGGGTTGCCCCCAGGTGATACAAGGTAGTATGTTGCGAGAACCGGTGCGTTTCAGTCTTCATCATTATTTTTATTGTTCGTTCATCACACGGTTCTGGCGGCTGATAGATTCCAGGTGTACAGCATCGAAATATTTTACGATAAATTCCTTGGTCAGACCTACCTTTTCGCCTTTCCTCACACTACGCTCCAGTATTTCGTTCCAGCGGTTAGTTTGCAGGATGGTAATGTTATTTTCTTTTTTGTATTGGCCAATTTTTTCTGCCACGCGCATACGGTTGCCCAGCAATTGTATGATCTCATCATCTATCTGGTTAATCTGGCCACGCAGTTTGTCTAGAGCAGAATTAAACGCTGCTTTGTCGCTATGTTCCCGGCGCCATTGTATACCATCCAGCAGTTCGGCCAGGCGTTCCGGCGTAATCTGTTGTTTGGCATCGCTCCAGGCGTGATCGGGATCTACATGTGTTTCTATCATCAGGCCATCGTAATCCAGGTCTATCGCTTCCTGTGATACTTCCTGGAGAATGTCGCGGCGTCCGCTAATGTGACTAGGATCGCAGATGATCGGCATGCCTGGCAGGCGGCGTTTCATTTCGATGGGCAGATGCCACATCGGAGCATTGCGGTATTCAGTATTGCCGTAGCTGGAAAAGCCACGGTGAATGAGTCCTACTTTCGTGATACCCGCGCGCTGTACACGTTCTACAGCACCCACCCACAGTTCCAGATCGGGGTTGATAGGGTTCTTAATCAACACAGTGGTATCTACACCACGCAGCGCGTCGGCGATTTCCTGCACAGAGAAAGGATTCACCGTGCTGCGGGCCCCAATCCAGAGTACGTCTACGCCAAAGTGTAAGGCGTCTTCCACCTGCTTGCCGGTAGCCACTTCCACGGTGATGGGCAGGCCGGTTAGCTCTTTAGCTTTTTGCAACCATACCAGGCCCTTGGTACCAATGCCTTCAAAGGAACCGGGGCGGGTACGGGGTTTCCAGATGCCGGCGCGCAGCATGTCTACCTTGCCGGTCTTAGCCAGCGCCAGGCAGGTAGCCAGCGTTTGCTCTTCTGTTTCTGCACTGCAGGGCCCTGAAATAATCAGCGGCTTTTTGTCCGAAGCGGGGTCGGAGAACTTTGTTTTGGAGAGGATCTGTTCCATGATATTTTGTAATGTTTTAAAGTTACGGATTTTATGATGATCAGCGGAAGTGGCCGCCGTTATTGGTTTATACGTGTATTGTTACTTCAGTATTTTCTTAATCTTATTGGCCCGCTGAATGGCTTTGTAAAAGGAATTGTAGTCTTCATTTTCAAGCATGCTTTTCATGGACTGCAATTGATGGATATGCTCATCCAGTACGTCCAGCACATTATTGCGATTGTGTTTAAAGATAGGCACCCACATATCCGGCGAGCTTTTAGCCAGGCGCACGGTAGATGCAAAACCTCCGCTGGCCAGTTCAAAAATACGGCCTGCCTCCCTTTCCTTTTGCAGCACGGTAAGCGCCAATGCAAAAGAGGTGATGTGCGAAATGTGCGACACATAGGCCGTATGCAGGTCATGCTCTTTTGCATTCATATACACAAGGCGCATCTGCAATTTTTCTACCAGGTCTTCCACCATTTCCACAGCGTCTTCATCGCTGCGCTTCACATCGCACAGCACCATGGTTTTGTGGAGGAAGAGTTGGGACGTTGCGGCATCCGGCCCCGAATATTCGGTACCGGCCATGGGGTGGGCGGCTACAAACCGGCCACGGTGGGGATGGTCTTTCACCAGGTCCAGTATTTTTTCTTTGGTAGATCCTACGTCCATGATTACCTGTTTGGTGGCCTTGTCCAGTAAGCCTGGCAGCAGGTGCAGCACGGCATCTACCGGTATGGCCAGGATCACCAGGTCACTTTGTGCAAAGGCTTCGTCCAGCGGCAGATAAGTATCTATTAAACCGAGTGCCTTGGCGCGTTCTAGGTTGGCCTGGTTATTATCTACCCCGATGATGGTAGTGGCCAGATGCTGCTCCCGCAGGCTGATGGCCAGCGAGCCGCCAATTAAACCGGTACCGATGATGGTGATGGTCATTGTTTTTTTGCTTTTTTAATACGGCGGATCGCCTCTTCAAAAACTTTTTCGTCCTTACATAAACTCACCCGCACATAGCCGTTGCCGTTAGTTCCGAAGATGCCGCCGGGTGTAATAAATACAAATGCCTGCTGCAATACCTCATCGCTCAGCGCGTACCCGTCTTTATAACCGGCAGGAATTTTTGCCCACACGAACAGACCTACTTGTTGTGGATCGTACTGGCAGCCCAATACATCCAGCAGTTCCAATACTTTTTTACGGCGGCCTGCATAAATTACATTAAGGCCATCGTACCAATCTTTGCCAAGCTCCAATGCCTTTACAGCAGCAGCTTGCAAGGGCTGGAACATACCGGAATCCATATTGCTTTTAAAGCGCAGCACTTCGTTAATATATTGTTCCTTTCCTACCAGCATACCTACCCGCCAGCCAGCCATGTTAGACGATTTGCTGAGGGAGTTCAGTTCCAGCACCACATCTTTAGCACCTTCTACCGCCAGCAAACTTTGGGGCCGATCGTTGAGGATAAAGCTATATGGATTGTCGTGGCAGATTAAAAGCTGGTGTTGTCTGGCAAAGGCTACTAGTTTTTCGAAAAAGCCTCTATTGGCCTGTGCGCCGGTAGGCATATGTGGATAGTTCACCCACATGATCTTCACCTTGCTCAGATCGCGCTTGCCCAAAGCATCCAGGTCGGGCAGCCAGTGATTGGCTTCCGTTAGGTCATAATCCACCACAGTGGCCCCACTTAACTCCACCGCTGAGCGGTAGGTGGGATATCCGGGATTGGGTACCAAGGCTTCATCGCCCTCTTGTAAGTAGGTCATGCAAATATGCATAATACCTTCCTTAGAGCCAATCAGCGGCAGCACTTCAGTATCGGGTTGCAGCGTTACATGGTAGAAACGCAGGTACCAGTCGGCAATAGCCTTTCGCAGGGCAGGAATACCCTTATAACCCTGATAAGCATGGGTATCGGGCCGGTGAGCCTGTATGGTCAAGGCCTCTATCACCGAAGCATGGGGCGGCAAATCAGGACTTCCAATCCCCAAATTAATCACGTCTTTACCTTCCGCATTCAACTGATCTATTTCCCTCAGCTTCCGCGAGAAATAATACTCTTGCGTCCCTTGTAATCTTTTCGCGACCATTTAATTAATTATGAATTGTGAATTATGAATTATGAATTATGAATTATGAATTATGAATTATGAATTATGAATTATGAATTATGAATTATGAATTGTGAATTGTGAATTATGAATTATGAATTATGAATTGTGAATTGTGAATTGTGAATTATGAATTATGAATTATGAATTATGAATTATGAATTGTGAATTGTGAATTATGATTTCGTTTACGAATTACAAGTAGGAACTACGCACCAAGCATTTATAATTCATAATTCATAATTACTGTTTACTAATTTCATTTCGTTTACGAATTACAAGTAGGAACTACGCACCAAGCATTCATAATTCATAATTCATAATTCATAATTACTAATTTCATTTCGTTTACGAATTACAAGTAGGAACTACGCACCAAGCATTCATAATTCATAATTCATAATTCATAATTACTAATTTCATTTCGTTTACGAATTACAAGTAGGAACTACGCACCAAGCATTCATAATTCATAATTCATAATTCATAATTCATTTCGTTTCTCCTTTTTGGTAGATGCCTAGCACTTTTAGGCCGGGGACTAGGGGGAGAAGGGAGGCCTTGGCTTTTTCGAAATGGGCCAGGTCGTTGAATTCCATGTCTGCGAGGAAATAGTAGTTCCATTGCTTAGCAGGTATGGGAAATGATTGCAGTTTAGAGAGGTTGATGCCTGCATCTGCAATACTGGTAAGTACTTTGGCCAGACTGCCAATGCGGTGGTCTGTTTCAAAATATACAGATGCTTTGTTGGCGTCTGCGGTGGGTGCTACCGGTATTTTGGAAATAGCCAGGAAGCGGGTATAATTATTTTTTTCGGTTTGTATGTTCGGAGCAATGATGTCCAGTTCATAAATTTCGGCGGCCAGCTTACCGGCTATGGCGGCAGTGCTTTTCAGTTTTTTGGTACGTACGTTTTTAGCACTAAGGGCCGTGTCTTCCGTTTCCACCAATTTAATGTGGGGATATTTTTCCAGGAACTGTATGCACTGCAGCAACGCCATGGGATGAGAATGCACCTCGCGGATGTCGTTTATCGTTTGGCCTGGCAGCACCATCAGGTTTTGTTTGATCTGGAGATAGATTTCGCCGGTTACATGCAGCCCTGAATTTTTGAGCAGGGTGTAATTGGGCAATATGCTCCCGGCAATAGAGTTTTCGATGGCCATGATACCTGCATCGACTGTTTTCTCTGTTTTAACCTTTTTAACCAGCTCCGCAAAAGAGGCGCAGGCCTCAATGGTGGTGTGCTTTCCGTAATAGCCCTGTGCTGCGATCTGGTGAAAACAGCCTTCGAATCCTTGAATTGCGATACGCATATCGTACTGTTATTAATGAATGGAGTTTTTAATTTGTTGCTTTACCAACCAAATGGTCCCTGAAACGAAAAGGGGCCGCCGCTGTGCGGGACCCCTTTTTTTCGTTGAAAGATTTTTATGCTTCAAGTTATTACAAAAGAGTCCCGGTCTTCCCTGCAAAGAAGAAGTAATAAAACTCAAAGTAATAACCGAAAGACTTTTGTAACATAAAACGTATAATGACTTAAAATAAAAAAAGGCCCCTTTGAAGGAGGCCTTTGTAGTTTCTTTTATATGTATACTTACAAACGACCTCCTATTTCCGGAACCAGAAATAGTAAAAACCAAAATAGCTAAAAGTCGGATGTAAAGACATGTGCATTGTTGAATTGTACTACAAAAATACAATCCACTTTTAAATATCCAATACCAAAGGGAGAAATTTATATATTATTCAATAAAAATTGGGAAAGCTGTTCAAAAATCTAATTAAGGAACAACATTATGGTATATGGTTATAAAAAAACCGCTACGTAGCAACGTAGCGGCCAGGTATTAATACCTTTATTTCTTGCGAAATTATTTCTTCAGCGTGTCAACAGCAGCTTTAGCGGCAGAGTCAACGGAAGTTGCTACAGAATCAATTGGCTTAGCAACAGAGGTAGCAGCAGAGTCGATAGTGGTAGAGGTAGCTACAGAATCAGTGCTTTCGGATTTAGTACCGGAACCGCAAGAAGTTACAAATACGCCCAGGGCGATTGCGAAAAGACCAACTTTCAGGAAATTTTTCATCGTACTATGTTTTAAAGTTTAAAGTTATTTATCCTTTATACCTGGAAATAGGAAAAGGTAACCCGGGATCACCCATTTTTTTTTAAAAAGATTTTTGCCCTACTTTGGGTTACAATAAGGCATAAACCCGTATTAATAAGCAGATACTATACGTGAAGCATCAACCGTACATAGAAAGGGATAGATTATTACTGGAAGGATTGGTGAGTAACAAGGATAATGCATTGGAAATCATTTATTTGGAAAATTTCCCCGTTATTCTTAGGATGATTTTACAACACCGTGGCAGCGAAGACGATGCCCGGGACGTGTTTCAGGACGCCATGATTGTATTGTTTGAAAAGGTGCAACGGGGGGATTTTACCCTGTACAGCCAGCTAAAAACTTTCCTTTATTCGGTATGCCGCCATCTCTGGCTCAAAAAAATGCAGGGCCCCCAATCGCTGGAATTGCATGTATCGCTGGAAGAGCAAACCGCCATGGAAGATGCCGTGGAGGAGAAAGTAAAAAAAGATGAGCAGTTTTATGTAATGGAAAAGTCGCTGAACAACATGGGCGAACCCTGCCGGACCATCCTCGAAGATTATTACCTCCGTAAACGCTCTATGCAGGACATTGCCGATAAATTTGGCTACACGAATGCAGAAAACGCTAAAAATCAGAAGTATAAGTGTCTGATGCGCCTTAAAAAAATGTTTTTTGACCAATATAAAAGATAAGGAGAAGTACCGTGAAAGACGATCTGAATCTCATAAGAGATATTGAACGTTACCTGGAAGGGGACATGAGCGAACAAGAACGTAGCGCTTTTGACGCCCTGCGCCGTAAAGATGCAGTGGTAGATGCCGAAGTGGCCCGCCATCAGTTGTTCCTCCAGCAGTTCAGTGATTTTGGCCGCCGCCAACAATTACAAGAAAATTTAAAACGCATTCATAGCGCCATTGATATGGATCGCCTCCGGGAAGCCGTATCGCCCGAGGAAGCACCCGTTTCGGGGAAGGTGATCTCCTTCCGCCGCCGCGTGTTTACCGGGGTGGCTGCTGCTGCCTGTATTGCCATTGTAGCCTCGTTGTCTACCATTGCCTGGACGCAGCACAACGCCCGCCGCAGCACCAATGCACAATATGAAGACGTACGCCGCGTACTTAGTAATATACAACGCTCGCAGAATGCCATTATCAACGATATTAATAGTAAGAACCACGCCCCCCTGAACCCGGGTACTTATGGCGGAACAGGCTTTGCTATCTCCACCAAAGGTTACCTGGTAACTAATTACCACGTGATCAAAGGTGCCGATTCTATGTACGTGCAGAATAGCAAGGGCGAGTTTTTCAAGGCCATCAGCGTCATGGAAGACATTTCCAGCGACCTGGCCATCCTCAAAATCAGTGACTCTACTTTTAAAGGTCAGCCCCTGCCCTATTCCATCCAACCACAAAAAGTGCAATTGGGCGAAGAAGTGTTTACCCTGGGTTTCCCCCGCGACGAGGTTGTATACGGCAAGGGCTACATCAGTGCCCAAACCGGATTTAATGGCGATACCGTAGCCTACCAGGTATCTATCCCAGTGAACCCTGGCAATAGCGGCGGCCCCCTCATCAATAATAAAGGAGAGGTTATTGGCGTCATCAGCGGCAAGCAAACCACCGCCGACGGTATAGCCTTCGCCGTAAAATCTGCTCACCTGAAACGCCTGCTGGAAGAAATTCCAAAGGAAAAATTGAACCGCAAGGAATGGAGTAATCACAATTACCTGGAAGCAATGAGCCGCCAGGACCAAATATCCAAACTACAGGATTTTGTGTACATGGTGAAAGTGTACAACAGTCATTGAACTACTACGAAGTATCTATAAAAAGGCGCATCTACCTGATGCGCCTTTTTTTTATGGAAGGACCCATATTCTTTATTTCTTGATCCAGCCGTGGTAATTATCCGCTATCCAATAAATCAGCTCTTCACTGGGTTGCTGGCGCAACACATTGTACTGCGGGCGGAATTTCTGCATAAACAATAGCAGCGAATCACCCTTCATGCCGGTTACATGACTTACCAGCAGCGGCGTATAGCGGGAGTCTATGTATTTCTCCATTTCATTTTGTACGTAGATCTTCTGGAATTTACGCTTGTCTTTTTCCTTGCGGGAAAAACGGGTGATAGGGCTCACAGATATACCGAAGCCCTCGGGGGTAGCATTGCCCGCCAGGGGAATGTCTTTTGCATCGAGCCAGGGCTGAAACTGGGCGCGACGGTCTATGGAGTCCAGTTGATAAGGTGTGTATTGCGACTTTACTTCCAGGCTTGGCAGAAAACGCTGCTGCTTGTCCAGCAAGATGTTTTTGGTGTAAGTGCCACTGGACTGTGGCACGGCAATGGTCTGGGTAATGTAACCAACGAAAGTAAAAATAATGCTGTCGCCCTGGTGAGCGTCTATCTTGTAGAAACCACCAGCGTCGGCGTAATTGCGTTTGCCCGTATTCTTATTAAGGACAGAGGCTCCCGGCATTACTAGTTTGTTTTCATCCAGCACGGTACCTGTAACGGTTACCTGCTGGGCTTTTGCTTGTGCCATGGCCATGCAGGCAACGCCGATCAGTACGGCAAATTTTAATCTTACGCGCATATTTGTGGTATAAAGGTCAATAGTTCCGGGTTACCTCAAAGTTCAGTCTTTTACACTTACAACCTAACACAATTTTTGCACCGGAATATTCTAAGTAGGTCAATGACAACATAATGAGGTATACATAGAATTATCTACAGACCAAGCGACCAGCATGCGGTAAGCCAATATCGATGCAGGGGTGATAGGAAACTGTGGGTTATAAAAAAGACTCAAGGTGTTGCCGTAACGGTGACCTTGCAGGTGTACTCTATACAAACCTTACTATTGCCTGATCTTATAAGTAGTTCTAAAAGTCTTGCTTTCGCCAGGCGACAGTTGCACCAGGCCTATTTTGTTGTTGAAAGCATCCGGGGCGCCACTGAGGCATTCCACGGCTATGCTGCGGCGGTGTGGTGGGGTGTACACTTGCAGCACAGGATAACTGGCATCCGGGTAGAACTCGATGGCCAGGCCTTTTTCCGGATCATACAGTCCTGCTGCCGGAGCGGGTTTGGCAAGATCACGCAGAAAAGAATTATCAAGTTCTACCCCGGTAAGGGTGCTGCGCTGGCGAAATTTATCGTAAGGCAGCAATTGCCCCGTAGGTAATAATTTTTCGTTGAACGCTACCAGGTGGGTAGCTGCAAATTGTAGTTCCAGTGCATCTATACTGCCACCGGTGGTAAAATAAGGATGCCAGCCGTCCATGATAGGAATGGGTACATGACTATGGTTTTCCAGCGTGGTAGTTACGGCCAGTTGATGTTCGGGCAACAGGCGGTATTCTACCAGGCAATCGTAATTAAAAGGATAACCGGCATCATCTGCGCGATAGGTGTACTGCAAGGTGATGGCGGCATAAGATTCGATGGCAGTTTGCTGCACCAGTTCAAAACTCACATCAAACAGCAGGCCGTGTATATCGCTTTTCAGGATCTCATAATGCTGCCCGTTCCAATTGTATTGGCGATCCGTCATCCGGCAGGCGAAGGGACTGAGTTTTACATTTTTAAAACTATTGGTAAGATCGGCCTTAAGTGCAGCGATATTTTTATAACTGTCTATCACATTCAGTGGCTGGCCTTTATGCTGCACCACAAATGCGTGCAACATAGCCCCATGTGCCGGCACTACCTGCACTTCCGTGCCAGTACTGTTGTCTTTTAAAACGATAATGTCTAGTCCTTCCTGCGATACTGGAGAAATGCTAAATGCCACGTTAAATGTTTTACGGACAACCAAGTTAATAAAATATTCCAAATAGCGCCGGGCCCCACAACGTACACAACCGTTTGTGCAGGTACTAAAAAACACATCCGCTTTTTTTATTTCCAAGAACAGGAAAAATAAAAAGCGGATGTTAACAGCTTTCCCCTAAAAACGCATTTACCAGAATACGGTATACAACGCCGTAATCATACCCACCACCAGTAGCGCAATCACCACGAAGCCCGTGGAAGGCTTGAACATAGCGGCGTCTACTTCCAGGCCGCGCGGATTATGCTTACTCTTCGGATCCAGCAGCGATATAATGATCATACCAATGATGCATATCACAAACACAATACCCATCCGGTCTATGAAGGGTATTTCAAAGTGCCGGCTGGAAGGGTCTGGATTAAATTTAGACCAGCCACTGGCAGACAGCGCGGAGAGGTCTGCAAACTTAGGCAGCACTTTTAGGATGAGCGACATTACAAAACCACCTATCATGGCAAACATGGCTGCACCAGCGTTGGTACGTTTCCAGAAGAAGCCCATGATAAACATGGCAAAGATACCTGGCGATACAAAGCCGGTGTATTCCTGGATAAATTGAAAGCCGCCTTTTTTATCAATGCCCAGAAAGTTAGATATCACCACGGCCAGTATCATGGCCACGATCACGGTAACCCGCCCAACGGAAAGGATTTTCTTTTCATCTGTTGCGGGGTATAATTTTTTGTAGATATCCAGGGAGAAGATGGTAGAAATACTGTTGGCCTTACCCGCCAGCGAAGCTACTACCGCCGCCGTGAGGGCTGCGAAAGACAAACCTTTCAGGCCTGGCCCTAATAAGTTAAGCAACACGGGATAAGCCTTGTCTGGGTTCTGCGCTGCCCCTACACCGATGGTCTGCTGAAACTCTCCGTGCTGGTACAACACATAAGCAGCAATACCGGGTAATACCACGATGATAGGCATGAGCATTTTGAGGAAACCGGCAAAAAGCAACCCATTGCGTGCCGTTTTCAGGTCGGCGCCCAGGGCGCGTTGCGTGATGTATTGGTTACAACCCCAGTAGTTCAGGTTCACAATCCACATACCACCTACCAGCACAGAAAGGCCGGGCAGGTCCAGGTAATTGGGATTGTCTTTATCCAGGATCATGTGAAAATGATCCGGCGCTTTTTCGGTGAGAAGGTGAAATTGGTTCATCAACCCATGCACGGCAAACTTGTCGCCCACCAGCCCCAGGGCCAGGTAGGTGGTAGCCAGCCCACCCAGGATGAGGAAAAACACTTGAATAACATCGGTGAAGCCAATTACTTTCATGCCCCCCAGGGTAATGATAACGGCAAAAACCGCCAGCGCAATCATACAGGTATAAAACTCTATCCCAGAAACGGCGTGAATGGCAATGGCCCCCAGGTACAGGATGGAAGTAAGGTTCACCACCACATAGAGCAGCAACCAAAACACCGCCATGATAGCCGCCACCGTGTTCCCATATCGCTGGGAGAGAAATTGGGGCATGGTGTAAATCTTGTTCTTCAGGTAGATGGGCAGAAAAAATACGGCCACGATGATCAGCGTGGCAGCAGCCATCCACTCATAGGTGGAAATGGCCAGGCCCATCTTAAAACCAGATCCAGACATCCCGATCATTTGCTCCGCAGAAATGTTGGACGCAATAAGCGATGCCCCGATGGCCCACCAGGTGAGCGAGCCTTCTGCCAGGAAAAAATCCTTACTGTCGGAAATGGCTTTTTTCTTTTTGTTGTAGATGTAAATACCGTATCCCGCTACAATAACGAAGTAGACAACAAATACGATAATGTCGAATGGTTGCAATAAATTCTTTTGCATAATATTTCAAACGTGGTTGTAATGTATAATTCGTGGACGAATAATTGTTTTTTAACGCGGATCAAGATAGCAAAGAAAAATAGATAAATGTACAGTTTACGCTTAAAAATTATTAATTGTCATATTGATATTTTTTATCGGGAATTAAAAACAAGCTACAAAGCGATGGTAAACTAATTTTATTTGCGGATTCATGCAAACGTTTGCATTAAATCCTTAATAACCGGCTACCAGTAAGCATTTCCTGCTTTTCAAGAGATGTTTTTGGGTCTAAAAAGTATAAGCCGTAGCCTCCGATTCCGGCACCATCATCTCTGCCAGTCGCTCTCCTACTGCCGACCCGATAGCGACCCCCATGCCCCCCATGCGCACACCCAGGAAAATATGGGGCGCTTTCTCTTCCAGGATGGGCTGCTTGCTGGCACCAAAGGCCATGATACCCGTCCACCGGCTGTCGATGGCTACCTTACGCCCGGGTAATATTACCGTGTGCAACTTGTCTTCCAGCGCCTCCTGTATAACCGTATTCAGCGCAAAATCGGTGGTAGCCTCCCCGGCAAAGTCCAGGTTTCGGCCGCCGCCCAGCAGTATCCGGCCTGCTATTTCCCGGAAATAGAAATATCCTTCCTCCAGGTGAAATATGCCTTTAAAGGGCAGGCCGGGTACCGGTGCCGTAATGAGCACCTGTCCACGGCCAGGTTGCAGATCCAGGTCGGGGAACAGGGTTTTGGTGAAGGCGTTGGTGCATACCGCTACGGCCTTTGCTTGCAAGGGTACCGGCGGCAGGCCGCTGGCCTGTATCTCCACGCGCACACCTTGTGTCAGGGAGTGCAGTGCTGTAACATTGCACCCGGTTTGTATTGCTATGCCTTGTTGCAACGCCAGGTCCAGCAGGCTGCGCATCATGCGGCCGGTATGCAGGCCACCTTCAAAATTGTTGCGTACCAGCGCGGCCACATTTTTTTCGGAGAAACCAAAGTCTTTTATGGCGGGATTGTAGAGGGTAAATGCGGCTGCTCCCAGCACCGGGTACAGCAACGTATTAATTTCTTCCAGGCGGTTCAGTGCAGGCAAAGCGGCGGTGGCGATCAGCTCATAGCTGCCCGCCTCCTCATATCCTATGCGGTCGTCTCCCAGCCGGGCGCGCAGCAAGCGCAGGCCCTCCCGGCGAAAAGCCACCAGCGCGGCCACTTCGGCCGCCGGCATGGTTTGCAAGTCGTTCAGTAATTCGGTAAGGCTACCGATGCAGGCAAAACCTGCATTCCGGGTACTGGCCCCCGCCGGCAGCACACCACGCTCCACCACCAGCACCCTGGCGTTTGGCTGCCTGGCCCGCAATGCCAATGCGGTAGATAACCCTACGATGCCGCTGCCAATCACAATATAGTCGTACTGCAAAAAACTTTCCTGTTCCCAAAAGCTTAACATAGCTGTAAATTAAGGCATAGCCACCATTTTGGGGGCGCGGCAGGAAATTAATCGGCCTTCATTTCCACCTGCCTACTGCAGGGCCAAGGGGCCAAGGGTCCTAAAGCCCGGTCAGCGGTACTGCGCAGGTAGCCGCCATTAGTCTTATCGCCTTAGCAGGTTATCCACCGCGTAGGCATTCTGCGCCAGGAAACGCAGCAGTATAAAGTACAAGCCGCCATACAATAATTGGGTGCCAATGGCTTCCCAGTTTTCTTTTATGGCGCAACCAAAGATCAGCAAGATCATGAGTAGCGCACCGGCAATAAGGGCGTAGCGGGTGAGCAGGCCCAGGATGAGCAAGGCTCCGATGGCAAATTCAACGAAAGGAAGCGCATAGGCAAAAGGGGTTACCAGCGCCAGGGGCAGGGTGCCATCGTAGCCCTTTATCATACCGCCGGCAAATACAGACAGCTTGGGTATACGCACCAGCCCATGCCCAAACATGGCCATTCCTATGGTAATGCGCAGCAGTGCGTAAGACAATTGTTCATTGGTAATTTTCATGGTCGGAAAAAATTTACGGGTAATACAAAGCGCAGCAACGCCCATGCGTGGCACTGGTATAATACTACGGAAAATTAGTAAGTCATGCCCAAAAAACAAATACCGCTTTATACAAGGTCTTCAGCTTGCATAAAGCGGCTTTTTATATTAAGCAATAACTTACACTAAATAGCCAAATAAGTCGTCGTGCTTATTCAGTTCTGTATAATTGAGTTTATACCGTTGCATGTTGGCAATGAGTGCCTGGTAGTCGTCGCGATGTTTCAGCTCAATGCCTACCAGGGCAGGGCCGGTATCTTTGTTCGTTTTTTTAATGAACTCAAAACGGGTAATATCATCATCCGGGCCCAGGATATGGTTGAGGAATTCCCGCAATGCGCCGGGGCGTTGGGCAAAACGTACAATAAAATAATGCTTCAGCCCTTCGTACAACAAAGACCTTTCTTTGATCTCCTGCATACGGTCTATATCGTTGTTGCTACCACTTACTACGCACACTACCTTTTTGCCTTTGATGGCATCGGCCATATCGTCCAGGGCGGCGATAGACAGGGCCCCTGCGGGTTCTACCACGATAGCGTCTTCATTATATAATTTCAAAATGGTGGAACATACTTTGCCTTCCGGTACGATCACCATTTTATCCAGCACCTTTTCGCAGATCGCATAATTGAGATCTCCTACTCTTTTCACCGCAGCGCCATCCACGAAGCTGTCTATGCCGGTAAGCGTTACGGGGCCGCCTTCGGCCAAGGCCCGCGTCATGCTGGGCGCACCTTCCGGCTCCACGCCTATCACCTGGGTCTGCGGGCTAAAGGCCTTGAAATAAGTGCCGGTACCTGCTGCCAGTCCGCCACCGCCAATGGGTACAAAGAGGTAGTCAAAGTTTTGTTGATCTTCCAGTATTTCCACGGCCACGGTACCCTGGCCGGCAATGATCTTTGGGTTATCAAATGGCGGAATATAGGTCATGCCATTGGCCTTGGTAAAAGCCTGGGCTTCTGCCGAACAATCGTCGAAGGTGTCTCCCACTAGGCGTATCTGGATATTGTCGCCCCCGAACATGGTGACTTGCCTTACTTTTTGATTGGGGGTAATGATGGGCATGAATATAACGCCTTGCATGTTTAATGCCTTGCAGGCGAATGCAAATCCCTGTGCATGATTGCCTGCGCTGGCCGTTGTCACGCCTTTGGCAATGAGGGAAGGTTCCAGGTTGCGGATCATATTGTAGGCACCCCGTAATTTATAACTGCGTACAACCTGCATGTCTTCCCGCTTCAGGTACACATCGCATTGATAACGGCGCGATAAAGTGGCGCTATAAGTAAGGGGGGTACGGTTTACCACGGGTTTTAACAGCGCTGCTGCTTCCTGTATTTGTGCTACCGATACAAGGTTCTCTACTAACGACATAAAATATTTTTTCCAGGTTCACCAGCCGCTTATGGGGCATGATGAGCAGTGAACTAAAAAACGAAAACCGGAAGCCCATACTGCAAGAAAGCGTAAAGCCCTTTACAGTTTTGTACTTCCGGCATCTTTATCCGTGGAGGAAGGAAGGGTCTGTTACGCTTCCATTCCGCTTATTTACCCGGACGCAGTTTACGTACTGCTGCACCTGCCTGCCACATTTCGCTTTCGCGCAGTTCTTTGAGTTCTGCGTCCAGCTTTTCGCGGTAATCAGGGGTGCTGTTGGAAGCGATAGAACGGGCGGCTTCTTTGCCCGCTGCCACACTGGCGTACAGTTCTTCAAACACGGGTTGGGTAGCTGCTTTAAATTTCTTCCACCAGTCTAGCGCACCGCGTTGGGCCGTGGTAGAACAGTTGGCGTACATCCAGTCCATCCCGTTTTCTGCCACCAGCGGCATCAGCGACTGGGTCAGTTCTTCTACGGTTTCGTTGAAGGCTTCTGAAGGAGAGTGGCCATTTTTGCGCAGCACTTCGTACTGTGCGGCAAAAATTCCCTGGATGCAGCCCATCAGCGTACCACGTTCGCCGGTAAGATCGGAGTATACTTCTTTCTTAAAATCTGTTTCAAACAGGTAACCGGAACCAACGCCAATACCAAGGGCCACTACGCGGTCTTTTGCCTTACCGGTAGCATCCTGGAAAATAGCATAACTGGAGTTCAGGCCCTGACCCGCCAGGAACATGCGGCGCAAAGAAGTACCGGAGCCTTTAGGCGCCACCAGGATCACGTCTACATCTGCAGGCGGGATAATGTTGGTTTGTTCTTTATAGGTAATACCAAAGCCATGGGAGAAGTATAACGCTTTACCCGGCGTGAGGTGTTTTTTCAAACTAGGCCACAGGCTAATCTGGCCTGCATCAGACAGGAGGAACTGGAGAATAGTACCTTTTTCAGCAGCTTCTTCGATCTCGAACAGCGTTTTGCCAGGCACCCAGCCATCAGCTACGGCTTTATCCCAGGTTTTAGAATTTTTACGCTGACCAATGATCACGTTAAAACCATTGTCTTTCAGGTTCAGTGCCTGGCCGGGACCTTGCACGCCATATCCAATGATTGCAATGGTGTCGTTTTTCAGCACTTCTCTTGCCTTTTCCATGGGAAATTCTTCCCGGGTGACTACTTGTTCCTGTACGCCTCCAAAATTGATGGTTGCCATGTAATATTTGTTTGTTTAAGCGGTTTTAAAATCAGCTGCGGCCTTAGGACGGCAGCGCTTTTTAAAGCGGATGAAGAAATGATGGAATTATTCGTGTATGCGTATACGTTAGAACTCAGCCTCCTTCAGCGACAGGTCTTTCAAATGCTCGTGGAAACGGCGGCTCCATTTTACAATGGCTACTCGCCCGCTCTTAGAATATTCGATCAGCCCGTAAGGTTCCAGTTGCTTCAGCATGCTTAGTAGCTCCTGCTGGTGGCCGGTTTTCTCTATCACCACATAATCAGGGGTGATGGTGAGAATACGGGCATTGTTATCGCGGATCAGTTGTTCTATGTTGTTATTATGCAGCCGTGTGGTGGCTATTTTGTACAGCGCCAGTTCCTGGTATACCACATCTTCCTCCTCGTGTACAAAGGCGCGGTGTATTTCTATCAGGCGTTCTATCTGGCCTACCACCTTTTCCAGCTTTTCCCGGGTGGATAGTACGGTAATAATGAACTTATAAACCCCCGGGATTTCGGTTTCTGCGGTGGTGAGGCTCGTGATATTTATTTGCCGGCGGGTAAAGATCACCGTGATGCGGTTGGTGATCCCGATCCGGTCTTCTGTGTACACCGTTACTGTATATTCTTTTTGCATAAAATCTGGGTTGTGAAAGTAGGTAATGATTAATCCAGCCGAATGTCGCCAACGCCGGCACCGGTGGGCACCATTGGAAACACGTTCTCTTCTTTTTCCACCACCACTTCCAGCAGGTAGGCGCCTTCATGCGCCAGCATGGTGTCTATAGCGTCGTCTATGGCATCGCGGCTGCTTACTTTCTGGCCCGGTATGAAAAACCCTTTTGCAATCTGTATAAAGTCGGGGTTTATCATTTCGGTAGACGAATAGCGCTTATCAAAAAATAGTTGCTGCCACTGGCGCACCATGCCCAGGAAGTTATTATTCAGGATCACGATCTTCACGCCGATCTTCGATTGGTTTATAGTACCCAGTTCCTGTAAAGTCATTTGGAAACATCCATCTCCAATAATGGCCACTACTTCTTTATGAGGGGCACCCATTTTAGCGCCCATGGCGGCTGGCAGGGCAAAGCCCATGGTACCCATGCCACCGGATGTAATGTTGGTATTAGGTTCGGTAAATGCATAGTAACGGGAAGCTACCATCTGGTGCTGGCCCACATCAGTAACGAGGATAGCCTTGCCTTGAGTTTTCTCTGAGATACGGCGAATCACTTCCGCCATTTTCAGTTCGCCACCGGCAGGGTACAGCTCGTGCTTTTTCACTTGCTCGTATTCCAATTGATCGCCTTCGCGGAAAGTGGCCACCCAGGCAGCGTGGCTGGCGGCCTGCACTTGCGGCAGCAGCGCTTCTAAAGCAGCTTTAGCATCGGCATGCACCGGTATATCGGCAGGAATAATTTTATTGATCTCGGCGGCATCGATCTCGATGTGGATCACTGTGGCCTGGCGGGCGTATTGCTCCACATCTCCGGTTACCCGGTCGTCGAAACGCATGCCTACGGCGATGATCAGGTCGCACTGATTGGTGTTGATGTTAGTGGCATAGTTACCATGCATGCCCAGGTAACCTACGTACAGCGGATGGTTTACCGGTACGGCGGAAAGCCCCAGCAGGGTGGAAGCGATGGGGATGCCAGCTTTTTCTGCCAATGCGATCAGCGCTTTTTCCGCACCGCTCAGCAACACGCCATGGCCACACAGGATGTAGGGGCGTTGGGCCTTGTTAATGGCCTGGGCCGCCGCGGCAATCTGGTCTGGATTGAGCGTGGGCAAAGGCTGGTAGCTGCGAATGTATTGACAGGGTTTATAATCGAAATCGGTTTTGTCAAATTGGGCATTCTTGGTAATGTCTACCAGCACGGGTCCTGGACGGCCACTCTGGGCAATGTAGAATGCTTTGGCCAGGGCACCGGCAATATCTTCTGCCCGGGTTACCTGGATGTTCCATTTGGTGACAGGCATGGTAATACCAATCACGTCGGTTTCCTGGAAGGCATCGGTGCCCAGCAGCGCTGCCGCCACCTGGCCTGTAATGCATACCAGGGGGGTAGAATCTACATAAGCATCGGCTATGCCCGTTACCAGGTTAGTAGCACCCGGCCCACTAGTGGCAAACACTACGCCTACCTTGCCATTGCTGCGGGCATACCCTTGCGCGGCATGTACGGCGCCCTGTTCATGGCGTACCAGGATATGATGCACCCGGTCCTGGAAATCGTAGAGGGCATCGTAAATGGGCATAATAGCGCCGCCGGGATAACCGAAAATAGTTTCTACCCCTTCGGCCACCAGGGAACGGATCACGGCTTCTGCACCGGTTATATTTTTAGCAACGGTAACTGCCGGAGCGGACGATTTAGGCTTCGTCGGTAACACATCCTTCTGTTGCATCTTTTACAGTTTTAGCATATTTAAATAATACTCCTTTAGTAACTTTCAGCGCGGGCGCTTTCCATTGGGCGCGGCGTGCTGCCAGTTCTGCATCAGAGAGCAATACGTTGATGGTATTATTTACGGCATCGAGTTCTATCACGTCGTTATCTTGTACCAGCGCAATCCCGCCACCTTCAAAGGCTTCCGGTACAATGTGGCCTACTACGAAGCCATGTGTACCACCAGAGAAACGGCCGTCGGTGATCAACGCTACGCTTTTGCCCAGCCCTGCCCCGATGATAGCCGAGGTAGGTTTCAGCATTTCCGGCATGCCGGGGGCGCCTTTTGGGCCCACGTAGCGAATGACGACGACATCGCCATGTTGCACCCTGCCCGACTGTATGCCTGCAATCAGTTCAAACTCTCCGTCGAACACGCGGGCGGGGCCGGTAAATTTTTCGCCTTCCTTGCCGGTAATCTTGGCCACAGAACCTTTGGTAGCCAGGTTGCCATAGAGCATTTGTATATGCCCGTTGATCTTCAATGCCTGTTCTACCGGGGCAATAATATGTTGGGTGTCAAAATCAATGTCTTTTACATCTGCCAGGTTTTCTGCGATGGTCTTACCGGTTACGGTCATACAATCCCCATGCAGGTAGCCTTTTTTAAGCAGGTATTTCATCACTAGGGGTACTCCGCCTATTTTGTGCAGGTCTTCCATCAGGTATTTGCCGCTGGGCTTCAAATCGGCCAGCAGTGGCGTACGATCGCTGATGTCCTGAAAATCTTTGAGGGTAAATGGCAGGTCTACCGATTTGGCAATGGCAATGAGGTGCAATACTGCGTTGGTACTGCCACCCAGTGCAATAACCATGGTGAAGGCGTTTTCAAATGCCTTACGCGTCATGATGTCCCTGGGCTTAATGTCGCGCTCCAACAAGAGGCGAATGTATTTGCCAGCCGCCAGGCATTCTGCTTCTTTATCCTTGCTGATAGCCGGGTTAGAAGCGCTATAAGGCAGGCTCATGCCCATTGCTTCTATGGCAGAACTCATGGTATTGGCCGTATACATGCCGCCACAGGCGCCTGCGCCGGGGCAGCTATGCTGAACGATGTTTTTAAAATCGTTATCGTCCAGGTTCCCCGCCATTTTCTGACCCAGGGCTTCAAAGGCGGAAATAATGTTGAGGTCTTGTCCTTTGTATCTGCCGGGGGCAATGCTACCACCGTACACCATAATGGAAGGACGGTTTAGCCGGCCCATGGCCATCAGCGAACCAGGCATATTTTTATCGCAGCCGGGAATAGTAATAAGGCCATCATAATACTGTCCACCGCAAACGGTTTCAATGGAATCTGCAATCAGGTCGCGGCTCACCAGCGAATAGCGCATACCATCGGTACCATTGGTCATGCCATCGCTTACACCAATAGTATAAAAACGAAAGCCCACCAGGTCGTTGGCCCATACCCCTTGTTTCACAATATCTGCCAGCCCGTTCAGGTGCATATTGCAGGGATTGCCATCATATCCCATACTTACAATGCCTACCTGGGCTTTTGTGAGGTCGTGTTCTGTAAGTCCTAACGCGTAGAACTGGGCTTGGGCAGCCGGTTGTGTTGGGTCTTGTGTGAGCGTTTTGCTATACTTATTGAGTTCCATTTATTAGTTATTTCCGGTACCAAATTACCCGGCAATGCCGGTTAGGTCAAATCGACTATTGCTGCATTCCCGCTGTTCAAAACCCGGCAATTTTCGTCAAAACGCCCATTGGCAGGGCATTTCAGGTAAGCCGTTTTACGAGTTTCAACCCGCGGGGATATTTAAAAAAGATTACTTCCACTGTGAAAGGGCCATCCTTCCTGCCGGCCACCCGTTGCCCTGCTGCTGTTTCTCCTTCCGGGTATGCTCATCCGCCAGGGCGGTAATGAAGCCGGTAAGGAGTATTGAATGCGGGAAAAGGGTAGTTTTTCCAGATTCATTTCCACAAACCGGCACGGCAAAGCAGCAGGTGTATGGAAATGGCCGGATGGTAATAAGATAAAGACATTAAGCCTGTACGGGTAAGATTTACACGACTTCGGCTGGTTTATATACTTCCTTGAACTCCGCTTCCAACACACGGGCTTTGTAGGCTTTCTGAAGGTATTTACCTAAAGAATCGGCCCAGGGCTTAGTAAAAGGCTGGCCATCCAGCGATTCCCAGCCAATCAGTTCGGCAGCGGTACCACAGAAAAAGGCGCTGTCTGCTGCGCGCAATTCTTCGATCGTCGATAATTTTTCTTCTAGTGGAATATTGAGTTCGTGGCAAAGTTCAATAACAGTGGCGCGGGTAATGCCAGGGAGGATGTTGCCAGTGGGCGGGGTAATAATTTTACCGTCTTTTTCGAAGAAGACATTAGCACCGGGGCCTTCCGCTACATAACCATTGATGTCCAGCAGCAGCGCTTCATCGTATCCTTTTTCTTTGGCTTCCTGCGAAGCCAGGATAGAATTTACATATAGGCCAGAAGTTTTGGATTCTATTGCAAATGCTTTCGGGTTAGGGCGTTGGTAAGAGGAAGTCATTACCCGCAGTTGTTTTTCACCCAAATAAGCGGCCCAATCCCATGCGCAGATCAAAATTTCTGTTTCCAAAGCCGCCTTCAGCGTCATATTCGGCGGACAGAAAGCCAGCGGGCGGATGTAGGCTTCTTCCATTTTGTTTAGCTCCAACACCTTGTAACAGGCGGCGATCAGTTCGTCATTATTGAACGGGTATGGCATATGTATCAGTTCACAAGAACGTTTAAAGCGGTCGAAGTGTTCTTGGGCTTTAAAGATCTTCACTTCTCCTTTTATGGTTTTGTAAGCACGGATGCCTTCAAATACAGCATAACCATAGTGCAATGATTGTCCATACAGGTCGGTTTTTGCTTCGGCGGCTTTCAGGTACTCGCCATTTAGATACAAGACGGTGTTTTGGTCGTAATAACTATACATTTTTTTCAGGTTGTTGATTGCAAATGAAATTACAGGGCATAAAAAAAGCCTTCCTCGTGGCGGAGGAAGGCGTTCTATATCGTTCTATGATTATACACGTTTACCTATCCTCCGATCTGGTGGCTAATAATGACAATGACTATCACGACGAGGCTAATGGCCCAGTTTAACTGAGGAACGATGTGATTAATTTTTATATTGTCTTTATTTACCCACATAGGAGGTATCGTATTTTACGACTTTTACAAAAGTATAGCCCGTTAGATTATAAAACAATAACCTTTTAAATGTTTAGATAAATATCAAATTAAGTAAAATTCCTTTCGATTATTTCAAATTCACCCCTAAAACATGCAAAAGTTTTAATAAAAACACGTTTTTTATTTCCACAACACCGGTGGATACTCGCCAGCGGTTACCAAAGCACTTAGGCTGGCCTGCACGCCGGGGGCGTCTTCTTTGTAAGTAACGCCAAACCACTGGGCGCTAGTGGGCAGTATGTTTACCACCCCTTTACCGTGAATGAAATCGTCTACCACGATCGGGATAAAGAACTCTGATTTGGGTTCCTGTCCTTTTTCGGTGAGGAAGGTTTTAAATAAGCCTTCGCTCAGGCTAAACACGGAGGGTGCAAAGCCCCAGAAGTTCATAGATACGGGGGTTTTAGCGTCCAGGGGATGCTTGCCGGCGGCATCTTCATACACAATCTGGTCTGCATCTTTATACACTTTGGTCCGTTCGTTAATGGCGGCCAGGTTGCCCTTGCCATCGTCTGCACATACTCCGCGCGATACCGAGCCGTGTTCGCTGATGGTTTTGCCCAGCTCATAACCCACTACGCTATACACATTCTCTTTACAATCAGTAGAAAGGAATTTGGCCATTTTTTCAAAAGAATCACGACCATAGAAATCGTCGGCGTTAATCACCGCGAAAGGCTCATTGATGGCGTTTTTAGCGCACAAAATGGCATGTGCAGTACCCCATGGTTTGGTACGGTCTGCCGGCAGGGGATAATCGCCCAGGAAGGCGTTCATTTCCTGATACACATAGGCCGTTTCTACCCGGCCCTTGAGCTTAGGCTCAAAAATATCTTTAAAATCCTGTTCGAAATCTTTGCGTATAATAAATACGATTTTGCCAAATCCGGCGCGGATGGCATCGTAAATAGAATAATCGATAATCGTTTCTCCGCCAGGCCCAAATTGCTGGATCTGTTTGAGGCTACCGTAGCGGCTGGCCATACCTGCTGCCAAAATCAGTAATGTAGGTTGTTGCATTGCGAGTTATTAACGTTTATGAGGACTAATTCCCCGGCAAAAAATCTGGGGTTAAAAGTAAGGATTAAATTGGTTTTGTTGCCATGCAACGGCGGTCTGGCACTCCCCGGAACACGCCGCTACCAAGGCGGCACTGCTACATCAAACACAATGCCCGAAAGCCCGGCTAATTCCTTTTAGCACGCAAGCCCTTGCTACGCTTAGGTATCAGCCTTTCTGCAACTACTTGTTATGCTGCCGCAACGGGGCGCTGGGAAGAAAAGATTATTTTTACCGGCACTGAAAAAAAGTTTTCTATCTAAATTCTTGAATTACAAGCGTTCAGCATACACTTATTCAATATGATACTACCGGTTTTCCCATCCCCACCTGTATCATCTTTACAGCCAGACTGGCTGCCGGTGGGCATTACCGCCCACATGTTGCGGCTGGATCAATTGCACTCCACGGTATCGGGCAATAAATGGTACAAGCTCAAATACAACCTGGAAGCGGCATTGGCCGAAGGCCGGGACACCCTGCTCACCTTCGGCGGCGCATGGAGCAATCACCTGGCCGCCACTGCGGCGGCCTGTAACATGCTGGGTATGCGGAGCATAGGCGTGGTGCGCGGGGAGCGCCCTCCAAACCTGAGTATTACGCTGCAGCAAGTGGAGGCAAATGGCATGGAACTCGTATTCATTTCGCGGGAGGAGTATCGTCACGCAACCACTGCTCAATGGGCCATCCGCTATCCCAATGCATTTGTTATTCCAGAAGGGGGTGGTAATGCATGGGGCGTTAGGGGTTGTGAGGATATATTGAGCGGTGTGCCGGCGCATGCATCTTATTCGCACATCATGTGTGCAGGCGGCACCGGCACCACCCTGGCGGGCCTTATCAACAGCGCCGGGACGCACCAGGAGGTAATCGGTATACCGGTATTGAAAAATGCCGGGTGGATGCAGGCTGCCATTGCCGCACTGCTGCGGGAAGATACAGACCTGCCCCGGTGGCAGCTTTTTAGGGATTTTCATGGCGGTGGTTACGCCAAAACCACTACTGCCCTGATAGCTTTCATTAATAATTTTTACACCCAGACCGGTATCCCACTGGATATTATTTACACCGGAAAAATGGTGATGGCCTTCCAGGAACTGGCGCTGGGCGGGCATTTTGCCGCAGGCAGCCGCGTACTGCTGGTTCACACCGGCGGCCTGCAGGGCAATCTTTCCCTGGCTCCCGGCGTTCTAACTTACCAATAACACCCATACCCTATCCGGATGAGTGCGCCACAACCCGCGCCTGTTGCTGCTTGCTGCGTAACCCATCAAGTTTACACGGGTCGTTTTATTAATTAATGAACTACAATTGTATTTTTGCGACCGTATGAAGCAATTAGCGAGATTAGCCTTACTAACCGGCATGATGTCATTCATCCTGCTTACTGGCAAAGCACAACAAACGGCACCAGTAGACCCCTCCCAACCGCCGCCGGTGCTACCCAATTTTTCCGCCCTTATTAAAACGGGGAAGATCCAGTTAGACTGGCTTTCGGGTTTTGCCAATGTGAGAGAAATCGGTATACAGCGCTCGCTTGATAGTGTGCTTAATTTTTATACTATTGGTTATGCCAGCAGCCCTGCCGAAACACGCAATGCCTATCTGGATAACAAACCACTTCCCGGCAGCAACTACTACCGCCTGTTTATCCTGCTGAAAAATGGCCGTTACTTTTTCTCCAATGTGGTGTTGGCCATTGCCGACAGTACCATTAAAGCTACGGATAAGCTCACTTCGCCCGATATAGGCCCCCCGCCAGTAGCCGGTGGTGTACAAAAGGCTCCGCAAACCAATGCCAGCCGCCCGCCCCTTGCCAACGTAACACCCAAGGATGAAAAACCACCGGTGTGGAAACCTTCGAATTATATTTATACTACCGCCGATGGAAACGTGAATATTAAACTGGCTGATGCTGCCACCAAGGCTTATTCTATTAAATTTTATGAGCCTAATGGCACGTTCTTGTTCGATATTCCAAAGGTGAAAGATCCCTTTTTGATTTTGGAAAAAGCGATCTTCCTGCACGCCGGCTGGTTTGCCTTTGAGCTGTTTGAAAATGGCAACCTGAAAGAGAAATGGACGTTATTTATTCCACTGAACTATAAAAACTAGCCAACACAAAAAATGCGATCCTCCCAGATCGCATTTTTTGTAAGCAGCAGGCAAAGACCTGCTGTTTAATAGTTGCCAAAGGTATGCAGCACTGCCTTACGCGAATGTTGTTATTACGGAGTTGGGGGCTGACTCCACTATCACTGCATCAAATACCTCCCCGAAGTACTTTATCATCCTCCCACGTACTTCATCCATGGGTACTTTGCGGCCCAGTTCCTGCTCCAGCGAGGTAACTTTTTTGTCCGTAATGCCGCAGGGAATTATGTTGTCAAAATAACGCATCTCTGTATTTACATTCAGTGCAAACCCGTGCATGGTTACCCAGCGACTGCAGCGAACACCCATGGCGCATATCTTGCGGGCCTGCGGGGTACCGGGGTCCAGCCATACGCCGGTTTCGCCCGGGGAGCGAAGCCCGGTAATGCCGTAATCGGCCAGGGTGCGGATGGTGATCTCTTCCAAAAAGCGCAGGTATTTGCCGATGTCAGTAAAAAACTGCTCCAGGTCCAAAATAGGATAACCCACCAACTGACCCGGGCCATGGAAGGTGATATCGCCCCCCCGGTTAGTTTTTACATATTGGATGTGGCCCTCGGCCAACTGTGTATCGCTGATCAGAAGGTTGCTTTCCTGTCCGCTTTTGCCCAGGGTGTACACCAGCGGATGCTCGCAAAACAGCAGGTGATGCGCAGGCGCTTGCACCCCTTCATCTTCGGCCATGCGCTGGCGCTTGGCCGTAACCGCCTGCTGCAGCAGTTGTTCTTGTAAGTCCCAGGCGGCCTGATAGTCAATGCTTCCTAAATTGGTAACGGTTATCTTATTCAAAATATATCGTGTATGAACCAGCACAAATTTACGGCTTCCGGCTAAAGTTCTACCTTTGTAAAAATTTAATACATGCAAGATGCGCTTTACGGGCCGGAGGATGAGCTGGAAAACGATGCCGACACCCTGTCGGAAGGTGAGTCGTTGTATGAAAGACTGAACTTCCTGGTAGACAAGGGCCAGGAACCGTTGCGCATCGACAAGTTTTTGCAGGCACGGATAGAAAATGCCACCCGTAGCAAGGTGCAGCAGGCCATTGATGCGGAAATGGTGCTGGTAAATGAAAAACCGGTAAAGTCTAATTACAAGATCCGCCCGCTGGATCATATTCTGGTACTGTCTAACAAAAACCCGGAAGGACACGAAGTATTGCCCGAAAATATTCCCTTGCCCATCGTGTATGAAGACGATGATGTGCTGTTGGTAGATAAAAAACCAGGCATGGTGGTACATCCCGGCAGCGGCAATTACACCGGTACACTGGTGAATGGGCTGGCCTATTACCTGAACGATGATAAAACCTCCCCCATTCCCGAAAATGCGCGTTTCGGGCTGGTACACCGTATTGATAAAAACACCAGCGGCCTGCTGGTGGTGGCCAAGTCGGATAAGGCCATGAGCGACCTGGCCAAACAATTTGCCGACCATACCGTGCAACGCCGTTACCTGGCCCTGGTGTGGGGTGATTTTGAGGAAGACGAAGGCACCATCGTGGCCCACGTGGGCCGTCACCAGCGCTTCCGCAAAATTATGGATGCTTACCCCGATGGAGAATATGGCAAGGAAGCCATTACCCATTATAAAGTGCTGGAGCGCTTTAACTATGTGACGCTGATAGAATGCCGCCTGGAAACGGGCCGTACCCACCAGATCCGGGTACACATGCAGCATATTGGGCACTCGCTTTTTAATGATGACACGTATGGGGGCAACCGTATTGTGAAAGGTACTGTATTCGCGAAGTACAAACAGTTTGTGGAGAACTGCTTTGAGGTAATGCCCCGCCACGCCCTGCACGCCCGCACCCTGGGCTTTGTACACCCCCGCACCCGGCAGTTCGTACATTTTGAAAGTCCTATTCCAGACGATTTCACCCAGGTGGTGGAACGATGGAGAAGGTATATTGCGGCCAGGCCACTGGATGCGCAATAATAAAACGGGCGTATCTAAATGGATGCGCCCGTTTTATTTTAAAGCACCGTTATTATACAACTACTGTCCATATGCGTCAAAAAAAAGCAACAGGGCTAGCTCCTACCCTTCGCCCTATTGCCTTTGGTGTAGTTCTATGCTTGCACACGGAACTACTGCCCAAAAGTACCGGGTCAAAATGACGCAATAGCTAACTAGATGTTAATGGACCCGTAAAATAATAAATTACTTTCTCCCACATAAAGATCAGTGCGTAGGCATGCCGCTACAATATAGTGGCGGAACCTGGCGTTTTATCACATTACGTGAATATAAAATCTGTTAAAAATCTACTATATATTTTTATTTCGACTAACTTACGGTTCATAACCATTTCTACTGAAAGGCCTGATGACAAATCGCCCTATAAGAACGCTACTGCTACTATTGCTATGGCTGGTGAGCCTCCCCACTTTGTACGCAAAGGATCTTAAATCCCCCCTGCATGTTGTGGATCACCGGGTAGATGATCCTTTTACGATCAACACCACCTGCCTGGGCGACTCCGTAAAATTTACCATCACCGATACTTCCACCATCACCGCCGTGGAATGGGATTTTGGCGATCCGGCTTCCGGCGCACTGAATACCAGTACCATCAAAAAAGCCTTTCACCAGTACAGTGCCATTGGCACCTATACCGTAACGCTCACTGCTACTCATGGTGCCACTACCACCGTGACCACCCAGGATATTACCATCGTAACGCCCGTCAATACCCCATCGCTGGGACCACAGGATCTTACGCTTTGCGAAGGCAAACCGTATCAACTGGTGGCTCCTAATGTACCCGGCGCCACCTACCAGTGGCAAGATACGGTGACCACCACCCCTACCTATGATGTAGTGAAGGAAGGCACTTACCGGGTAAAGATCAACGGATGCCTGGACCCGGACTCGGTGAACATTTTTTTTTCAGAGATACCGGTAAATTTTGGCATTGGTGGCGATGAAACGCTTTGTCCTGGCCAGAGCATGTACCTGGATGCTACGGTGAACAATGCCACGTACGAGTGGTATAAGGACACCCCCGGCGCGCCCGTTATTGCTACCACCCCTTCCATCAATGTTAATACTACCGGGCATTATTACGTAAAGGCTACGGTGCAGGGTTGCGGCGATTATACTGCCGATGCTACGATCACCATTGCCCCCGGCACGCCGGTACCAGCCAGTAGTTTTCTGGGCCTGGACACTATGCTTTGCCCCGGCGAAACCCGCACCTTCACCGCCAACCTGCCCAGTGCCAGCCGCTGGCGCTGGAATACAGGCGCTACTACCCCCAGCATTACCGTAGCCTCCCGGGGCAACTATAGCGTGTTTGTAGACATCCCGGCGCCGCTGGGTGGCACCTGCAGTGTGATAGACAGCGCCAAGGTGGATTATTATTCCTTCGGTAAGCTGAACCTGGGTGGCGACACCACTATCTGCAAGGGCGAAACACTGGTGTTATCTGCAGATCGTGGGGTAGGCAATTATCTATGGCAGGATGGCTCCGACCAGGCGGTATATTATGTAACCCAGGCAGGATATTATTTTGTGGAAGCCAAGATAGCCCGCTGCCCTCCCCTGCGGGATACCATACAGGTGGCGTTTGATGATACCCTTCGCGTAAGGCTTCCGCTGGATACCATGTTGTGCAACGGCGAAACCCTGCGCCTGCTGCCCATTGGCGCCGGCCCGCATTATAAATGGCAAGACAGCAGCAGCATCAGTACTTATAACGTTACCAAGGCCGGCATTTACGCCGTGGTGGCTACTAATACCTGCGGTAAGTCTGTAGATTCGGTAACCGTGTACTACCAGAACTGCGATTGCCAGGTAGTATTGCCTACCGCTTTTTCGCCCAACAACGATGGCCATAACGATCTGTTTCGTCCCGTGTTCCGCTGCCCCATTACAGATTATACCCTCAGCATTTACGATCGTTGGGGAAACCGGGTATATTTTGCCAACGACCCTACCTTGTCCTGGAATGGGCTGCTGAATGGTAAAGTGGCCACTATGGGTGCCTACGCCTGGGTGATGCAGTATCGCAACCCGCAGAACGGGCAAATGGTGATGAAAACAGGCAGCGTAACCGTGGTTTATTAAAGCTATCGCTGCATAAAAAAATCCGCTGTGATCACAGCGGATTTTTTTATGCAGCGAAGCAATTACTTACTGGTTAAAATTGCCAAAGCGAGCAATGAAGGAAGCCGTTTCCCGTTTCTTAAACGCTACATCCCAGGTACCATCGTAGGTTACGAGTAGAGGTATCAGCAAGTCGTTTACCTTCGTCATTTCTACATTCATTTGCACTTTAAAATCGAATAACACGGTTTTGTAAGACAAGGAATATTTGCGGCTCACGATCTCGAAATTTTCTTTATTAAAATACGTGATCAGTTCATCGATCACAATATCACCACGATCAAATAAGCCCAGGTCTTTTTTGGCGCGGGCGGTAAAAACATAACAGGAAATGCTGTCGTGATAGGTAGCTGCGATGATGGAAAAATCGTAGAGGCGTTGTACTGCCGGATCAAAGATGGCTACTTTACCGCCCACAATAGGCACACCTTTGATGGGTTTTCCCGGGTTAAAAATAAGTTGTTTTAACTGTCCTTTGTGTTTGTCTAAGGAAGATTTGCTGCCCGTTACAGCCTCTTCGCCACACACGGTGCCTTGGGTAAAAAACAGGTTGGCATACAGCGCTGCGGTATAGTAATTATATCCATGGTCTTTCGTATAAAAATTGCCGGTGGTTTTCTCACTCAGTGTTTCCATGTGGCGGCAGTTGCCGTTGATGAGCTGCCGGGTTTTACTAAGCAGGGAGGCCTTTATGGCGCTGCGGTCTTTATCATACACACGAATGTCGTTACTGGCTGTAAAGCCCACGCGGTGCAGGTTTTTAAAGGCCCGGTAAAAAGTGGTATCATCTTCCACCCGTTTAATAAAACTGTTCACATCGAAACCTACGCGCTGGGCGGCCACTACGACTTCGTCGAGGTTTACCGTCATGCCACGGATGTTGGTAGTAGTATCCTGGGCCAGCATTTTTCCATAGCAGACAAGGGCCAGGATCATGATAAAGAGCAAGCGTTTTCGCATGCTCAAATGTAGTTATGAATTATGAAAGTATAACACAGACTAGTATGCCGGAATAAGGTGTGGGTACTGCTGTAGGGATTAGCCTGCTTTAATGGCCTGTTACAATGCTATGCAGGCCAGTAAGTAATTGCAGCAGGCATCGCCATATACAGCAAGGGAAATGAACTATGCAGAAAGCAACCCTGCATCGGCATGGGTAACATAAAAGTGTTATGCCGGCACAGCCAGCCACAGTGTTCAGCTATGCCGTAGCACTGCATCCCGCAGGGTGGGTGGTGGGGGAATGGCCTGTAAAAACACATAGTTTTCAAAGTCCTGCAAACAGGCTACTACGGCAAGGTGTACTTCCGCATAGTTTTGCATGGCGACCTCCAGTTTTTCTACATCTTCCTTTGATGCCAGGCCGCTTGCATACATTTCGATAATACCGGATGAAATAAAATGCTTTACATCCACGTCGCTATAAAATTTAAAAATTATTCCGTAACACGTTTGTGTGCTACGCATGTCGATTTTAATTAATGGCAATGGGTAAATGAGCCGTGGTGGCAGTTTTACAATGTGTTGAGCTTATAAGAGCAACCTGGCATAGTATGTCGGCATGTGCTACTTGCCATAATGTACGGCAAGGAAAATGCAACGGTTTTCTGTGAAATTGTTAAAGTAGGATTACATCGTGGGCGCAAAAGCCACATCTGGCTTTAACAGATTGATTGTCATTATTTTGACACCCATAAAAAATACCATAAAAACCTTGTCACAATTGCGTTAAAAGATAAAGCAGGCTTCTAAAAAAAACACCCGCATCCATTTAGGTGCGGGTGTTGATATTTTAGTGGGAAACCATTCATTGTTTTAACTACCTACTTTGCCCATCACGAACAGCTGGCTGAGGGTGGGAGCAGCCGCGCCACCGGCTTGTTCCAGGGTTACCTCAAAGGCTTGCATACCAACCATACTTTTCATTTTTTGCAGGCCTTTGGCCATATTACTTACCGTGAATACCCCTGCACTTACGGGCTTGCCGGCTACAATTGCCCACAGTTGGTACTGCTTGTCTGCGGCAGGCTGCGGCAGATTTTGCGACAGCAAGTATACATCCTGTGATTTTGCGTTCCAGTAGATGGTGGCTATATTACCCTCGTGGCCTTTGAGGCCTAGCATCCTGATAGGTTGGAAATTTGGATCACGCATTAATGCCAGTTCATCGGAATATTGCTGTAGTTTGGTTTGATAAGATTCGTTGTCTTTAGTAAGCCTGGCCTGTGCCAGTAACAAGGCATCGTATTTACCTTTTAGGTTGCTGTAATTATTCAGGTATACATAGTTAAAGGCCAGGCTGCCAATCAGCAGCACTATAAAGATTACTGCTACCAGGCGCCATTTGGCGTCTACCACATGGCGTAAAGGCTTATTACCACCCATTAATCCATGGGCCATATGGAACGCTGGAGCGGGAGCAGCAGGATCAGTTGATGGACCGTTTGCAGCCTCTTCTTCTTCGGCGGAGAGGCGTGCCAGGATGCTGGCTTTAATGGAAGGCGGCGGCGTAATGGCCTGCAAGCCGATGTACGACTCCATATCAAGGCGGCAGGCTTCCACCTGGGCACGGACTTCCGGGAATTGGGCCATGGTAGCTTCCACTTCCGATGCCTCCTGGCTCGAAAGCAACCCTACAACATAACTCTCAATTATTCCGGATGATATGTAGCGCTGTACATCCACTGATCAAATGGTTTTTTCTATGAATTCTTTAAAATATTACGCAATTGAATGATGGCATTTCGCATCCTTGTTTTCACGGTTCCCAATGGGATGTCCAGCACTTTGGCAATTTCCTCCTGGGTACATCCTTTGTAATAGGCTAGGTCTATGATAACACGTTGGTCTTTGTTGAGCTTTTCCAGCACTTTTACGAGGCCAATGTGGTCTACGGACTGCGTTACTGCTAAATGGTTTGTATAAAAATGGATATCATCTCCAATGTCCTGCACTTTTTGTTCCAGCTTATGCGCTTTAGAACGCAGGGAATCGATGGCGGTATTCCGGGTTATGTTCAGCATCCAGGTAAACAAGCGACCTTTCTCTTCGTCATATCGGTCGATGCTGCGCCAAATTTTGAGGAAAACCTCTTGTAGTACATCTGCTGCCGAATTTTCATCATTCAGCACTTTCAGGGCTACGCCAAAAAGCGCCGGAGAATAATGATCGTACAGGTAACCAAATACCTTCTCATCCCGGGCTTTAAGACCACGGACCAATTCTGCTTCAGTGTATGTAAGAATGGAGCCCAAGATAGGTACTGAGGTTAGATTACATGCGTAAAATAGCATATATCCTTTACATGACAAAAATTTTATTTATTAAACGTCATCTTGTAATCCACGTTTATCTTGCCTTTGGTGATATCATCCAACTTGCTTTTAATCATGCGGCGCTTGATGGGTTTCAGGTAATCTATAAACAGCTTACCATCAATGTGATCATACTCGTGGAAGATAACGCGGGCAGTTACGCCGTTAAAAGTTTGTTCGTGCGGCTGGAAGTTTTCATCCACATAACGGATGGTTACTTCCTCGGGGCGGTATACATCTTCCCGGATGCGGGGAATGCTCAGGCAACCTTCGTTATAAGACCATTCATCGCCGGCGGCGTTTATAATGCGGGCATTAATAAAAACTTGTTTAACACCCTTATCATCGGGGTATTCCTTTTTTTCATCTTCTTCCAGGTTCTCCAGGATCTGAAGGCTGTCTACCACGAACAGGCGGATGGAACGGTTAATCTGCGGAGCAGCCAGGCCCACCCCGTTAGAGGCGTACATGGTTTTCCACATATTATCGATCAGTTCCTGAAGGCCCGGATAGTCGGGGGTAATGTCTTCTGCTACTTTTCTCAGTACCGGGTGCCCGTAGGCTACAATTGGGTATATCATCGTGCTAAAAATTCTTGTCAAAGTTACTAAAAAGCCACGCCTTCCGCGAAGGTGGGTATTGGTCGCAGACTGGATGCTTACCGGAACTGCAGGTATTCCTGTAAGATAATGCAGGCGCTTACTTCATCTACCAGGGCCTTGTTCTGCCGGTCTTTCTTTTTCACGCCGCTGTCTATCAGCGAGCGAAAAGCCATTTTGGAAGTGAAGCGTTCATCCATTTTTTTCACCGGGATATCCGGGAAGTTTTTTTGGAGGATGCGGATGCACTCCGTTACCAGCGCGGTGCCGTGGGTATCTTCGCCGTCCAGGTTCTTTGGCTCGCCAATTACGAATAGCTCCACCGGTTCCTGGGTCATATATTTTTTCAGGTAGGGAATCAGCTCTTGGGTCTGCACGGTGGTGAGTCCTGAGGCAATAAGCTGCAACGGATCAGTGACGGCAAGTCCCGTACGTTTTTTCCCGTAATCGATGGAGAGTATGCGCATAGTTTAAATTTGTATTCACGGCCTGTTTAGCAGGCAGTATGATGGTAAGCGGTTATGCCACTGCTATCTGAAAATAAAGAGATCTGCGATGGTAAATACGGCAAATACCACGCTGGCAATACCGTTGGTCGTCATAAAGGCCAGATCTACTTTGCTCAGGTCATTGGGTTTTACGAGGGCATGCTGGTAAATGAGCATGCCGATATACACGGCGGCGCCTATCCAGAATATCCAGTGCAGGCCGGCTATCAGGCCCAGGCTAATTACCAGGGCGGCAGCCACCACGTGCAGCAGTTCAGAAAAACGAAGGCCACCGGCTTTGCCCAGCCAGGCGGGAATAGAGTTGAGTTGCTGGGCGCGGTCAAAATCTTCGTCCTGCAGGGCATAAATAATATCGAACCCCGATACCCAGAACAATACGATGCAGCTCAGTAGCACCGGCAACAGGGCAAAATGCCCGGTCACGGCCAGATAAGCCCCAATAGGCGCCAGCGACAGGCCAAGGCCCAGCACCAGGTGGCAAAGCGGGGTGAATCGCTTGGTATAACTATACCCTAACACTACCAGCAATGCCACCGGTGATAACAGGAAACAGAGCAGGTTAATGAACCAGGTGGTGAGTATAAAAAGGCCGCTGTTGATGATCACAAACAGCAGTGCATTTTTTGGGGGAATAACACCGGCTGGTATCTCGCGGCGGGCGGTGCGGGGATTGCGGCCATCAAATTCGGCATCCAGCCAGCGATTGAAGGCCATGGCAGCGCTGCGCGCAAACACCATGCACAACACCACTTCCAGCAGCAGCATCCAGGAAAAATGCGCATCCGGTTGCAAAGTGGCCAGGAAAAAGCCGATCAGTGCAAAGGGCATGGCAAAGATGGTGTGACTGAACTTTACGAGCGACAGGTATTTGTTGATGGTTCGGATCATAAAAAATAAGCTTTTAGCAATCTCAAGTCTTTCTAAAGTGAATGTTTCCATTTGGTGAAAATATCCCATACCACAATACCGGTACTCACGGAAATGTTGAGGGAATGTTTCATGCCCAGTTGCGGTATTTCCAGGCAGCCGTTCACCACGGCCATCACGCTGGCTTCTACCCCACTTACTTCGTTGCCAAACACCAGTGCGAGGGGCTGCGCGCCCGGCTGGAAGGCATCCAGCATGATGCTGCCGGCGGCCTGCTCTACGGCCAGTACCTGGTAGCCCTGCGACTGCAATTGCTGTACGGCCTCCAGGGTGGTGGGAAAATATTCCCAGGCCACAGTATCCGTAGCGCCCAGGGCGGTTTTGTGGATATCGCGGTGGGGTGGCACCGGGGTGTAGCCACACAGGGCTATGCCTTGCAATAAAAAGGCATCTGCCGTGCGGAACACAGACCCTACGTTATGCATGCTGCGGATATTATCCAACACGAGTACAAGGGGCGTTTTATCGGCTGTTTTAAACTCACTGACCGACTTGCGGCCCAGTTCTTCCATACTCAATTTGCGCATAAGAGGGCAAAGGTACGCAATTGTACAATGTACCCATACCGTACAGCCAGGCCCCGGGGTGCTGCACACTATGAAAATGCCCCGGCAGGCAGGAGCCGGCACCCGATCACCAATGCCTGGCATTTTGTACAAATTCCCGCCCTATATTTGCGCCATGGCAAAAACCAAAAGCGAAGAAACCCCGCTTATGCAGCAGCACAAGGCGATCAAAACCCGGTACCCCGACGCCGTACTGCTTTTCAGGGTGGGCGATTTCTATGAAACATTTAATGAAGACGCCATTATTACCGCCAAAGTGCTGGGCATCACCCTCACCAAGCGGGCCAACGGGTCGGCTACTTATGTAGACCTGGCCGGCTTTCCCTATCATGCCCTCGATACTTATCTCCATAAGCTGGTGAAGGCGGGCTACCGCGTGGCCGTGTGCGACCAACTGGAAGATCCAAAGATGGTAAAAGGCATTGTAAAACGCGGCGTTACCGAAATGATAACGCCTGGGGTAGCGGTCAATGATAAACTGCTGGAAAACGGGTCCAATAATTTCCTGGCCGCCGTGCATTTTGGCAATGGCATGACCGGGGTGGCCTTCCTGGATATTTCTACCGGCGAATTTTTTATTGCCCAGGGCAACCTGGAATATGTAGACAAACTATTACAAAGTTTCCGCCCGGCGGAGGTGGTATTTGCCAAACAACAGCAGAAAAATTTCCGCCAGGTATTCGGCCATAAATTTTACACCTACACCCTGGAGGAATGGATATTTACCCACACCTATGCCGATGAGGTGATCCGCAAACATTTTGCCACCCACTCGCTCAAAGGCTTTGGCATAGAAGGGCTGAACGAAGGAATTATTGCCGCCGGCGCCGCCCTGCACTATCTGCGCGATACAGAACATCCCCACCTGCAACATATTACTTCCATCCAGCGCATTAACCAGGAAGATTTTCTCTGGATGGACCGCTTTACAGTGCGCAACCTGGAACTGCTGCAAAGCAGCGTGGAAAACGGACAAACCCTGCTAAAAGTACTGGACAATACCGCCTCCCCCATGGGCGCCCGCCTGCTGAAACGCTGGATAGCCTTTCCACTGCGCCAGCAAGCCGCTATTGAGGAAAGGCTGGATGCGGTGGCGTTTTTAATTAAAGAAGCAGACCTGGGCAAAGCCCTGCACCATCATTTAAAACAACTGGGCGACCTGGAAAGGCTGGTGTCTAAAATACCGCTGAAGAAAATAAATCCCCGCGAAGTAATGCAACTGGCCCGTGGCCTGGAGCAGGTAAAGGCCATACAGGAATTAATGGGCGGCGTGGAAAACGCTTACCTGCAACGACTATACGAAAAGCTGGATTGCTGCCCCCCCATGCTGGAAAAAATAATACAGGAGCTTCAGGAAAACCCGCCGGTGCAAACCCACAAGGGCGACGTGATCCGGGCCGGGGTACATGCCGAACTGGACGCCCTGCGCAAGATAGCCCACAGTGGAAAATCTTACCTGCTGCAAATACAACAACAGGAATCAGAAATAACCGGCATTCCCTCGCTGAAGGTTGCGTTCAATAACGTTTTTGGCTACTACCTGGAAGTAACCAACACCCACAAAAACAAAGTACCCGCCTCCTGGATCCGCAAGCAAACCCTGGCCAATGCAGAACGCTACATTACTCCGGAACTGAAGGAGTATGAAGAGAAGATTGTAGGCGCTGAAGAAAAAATACTTACCCTGGAACAGCAGTTGTTCGACGCCCTGTTGCAAACTTTACAGGATTACATTGCGCCCATCCAGCAAAATGCGCAGCTACTGGCGCGGCTAGACTGCCTGCTGTGTTTTGCACACAATGCTGTACAGTATAAATACCACCGCCCTACCCTCTCCGACGATTATGTGCTGGACATTAAAGAAGGCCGCCACCCAGTGATTGAACGGGGCCTGCCGCCAGGTGAGTCTTATGTGGCCAATGACATACTGCTGGACAAAGACACGCAGCAGATCATTATTCTCACGGGACCCAACATGAGTGGTAAATCTGCTTTGTTGCGGCAAACGGCCATTATCACCCTCATGGCGCACATGGGTAGTTTTGTGCCGGCCACTACGGCCCACATTGGCCTCACCGATAAAATATTTACCCGCGTAGGTGCATCGGATAACCTGAGCGGGGGCGAATCTACCTTCATGGTGGAGATGAACGAAACGGCCAGCATTATCAACAATATCAGCCCACGCAGCCTGGTGATACTGGATGAAATAGGCCGTGGTACCAGCACCTATGATGGCATTTCCATCGCCTGGAGCATCGTGGAGTACCTGCATGATATGACAGCCCACCATCCCAAAACACTGTTTGCCACCCACTACCATGAGTTGAATGAACTGGAGAATAAACTGGATCGGGTGAAGAACTATCATATTACCAATATGGAAAGTGGCAATAAGGTGATCTTCCTGCGCAAACTGGCGCGGGGCGGCAGCCGGCACAGCTTTGGTATTCACGTGGCCCGGATGGCGGGCATGCCGCCCCAGCTACTGGAGCGGGCCAACGAGGTGCTGGCACAACTGGAGGAAAAACATATAGAAGCGCCCTTGCAGCAAAACATTAAAAAGGTGGCAGAGAAAAGCACCCGCCTGCAGTTAAATATTTTTGATGCCCACAGCGATACTTTCCGCGACATCCGGGAGAAGCTGGAAACGGTAGACATTAACCGCCTTACCCCGGTGGAAGCGCTGATGAAACTCAATGAGATCAAGGGGATGTTATAGTATGGGGTTATTTCAGTTTAGAAAGGCGTAGGTACATGGTGTCATAAATCCCCTTGGGTTGCTGTAATAACATTTCCCAGGTCATCTGTTTTTTATCCTGTTCCCGGATGGTAATCTGCGCTGTGCGTTCCGTGCCTTGCTCATCGTTCAACATTACTGTTATTTTTTTAGCGTCCTATTGCATATTGCCGGTCAATGCGCGTTGCGATTCCAGCACATAATTCTCTTCGTCAAATGCTAACGGCACGGGACGTACGCAATAAAGCACAAAAAAAGCCGCAGTAAAAATACTGCGGCCGTTCTCATTTACATAGTTTCCGTTTATAAAAAAATTGCGAGGAAATAACAAAATCGATTTAGCTGTACTAACTTAGGTAATTTATCTGGAATATCCCAACCCCATTCTGCAGTTATTGCTAAATCGATTTGGTTAAGGATTAAAACATATATGTATTAATTATAATACGTATTATACCACCCGGTGAAGAAGCCCGGCAACAGGGCAACAGCGGTTATACAGAGCTGGAATAACCCGTAAAAAAACAGCCGGAAAATAATTGTTATCTTTTTTAAAACGCCTGTTGAAGATGTCGCTGGGGAAGGCGCCTGGCTGGTATACACGAGGTAAGGAAAGCGCTGCTAGAAACTAAATGAGGCCGCCGCTGCGGGGTTATCCAGCTTGGTACTCTTGCGCTCACCGCCTACTATTACATGAATCATGTTGATCTGTTCCGCATGTTCGTTATACAGGATATCATCCTTTACCTGCACCTGTTTGGCAGCCGGTACAGCTTCGGCTACGAGGTAGCACCACGCAGCTTCTTCTTCTATCTGGTAGCCAAGATACTTTACCACTACCGTTTTACCATCTACGCTGATGAGGAGGTGCTTGCCCAGGTAGTCTGCCACCAGGGCATCTACCGATTTCCTGTTTGCCGGGTGCAGGATATCTACCGGGGTTTTATAGTGGGTCTTTAACGCGTTTTCCAGGTCGTCGTAAAAGATGCGGCAACTTACTTGCAGCTCTTTTTTTGCGGCATCGTGTTTAATTTCCGTAACACTTACAAAGAAAGGATGGAACAGGGAAAACCAGGCCGGCATGAACCATTTACATAATAATAGTCCCATTGAACTTGAAAAATTTGAATTATTACGGCAAACTTTTTATCATTACAAAACTAGACAATTATAGGGGTAATGCAGGACTTTGGGTTGTATTTTGAAATGGGGTGGCAGCATATCCTCGATTGGAATGGCTACGATCATATTCTTTTTGTAGTGGCTTTATGTGCCCTGTTCTTGTTACAGGATTGGAAAAAAATACTGGTACTCGTTACGGCTTTTACCATTGGGCATTCTATCACCCTTGCACTGAGTGTATTACACTATTTACACATCAACCGAAATTTGATTGAGTTCCTGATACCGGTTACTATTGTGGTTACTGCTTTTGCCAATATTATCCGGCTGCCCGCTACCAAAGAACGTGGCAAGGCCGTTTTCTCTTATAGTACGGGGCGGCTTAAAATACAGCCCGCTGCCTTAAAAGGCCGGGTGCAGTTGAATTATTATTTCGCTCTTTTTTTCGGCCTGCTGCATGGGCTTGGGTTTTCCACCTACCTTAAAAGCATGCTGGGTGCGCAGACTAACATTGTGCTGCCCTTGCTGTCGTTTAACCTGGGATTGGAAGTTGGCCAGCTTGTAATTGTGGGGGGAGTGCTGCTATGCTCCACCCTCGTAACAGGTGTATTCCAGGTATCGCGGCGCGACTGGAGTTTTTTCCTATCGTCCGCCATTTTCGGGATAGCCCTGCTAATGATGATCACCCGCGCCCATACACTGCTCACCGGCCACTAGATCAATTATCTTTTAATGCGCTGCTATCGTAGCATACCAACCTCTAAATACAACAAACGCTTATGACAAAAAGAACGCTATGCCTTGCTTTGGGGATCAGCGCAGCTACATGGGCCCAGGCACAGGATATTATGAACAATCCTGGTGCTAACCACGGCAACCGTTTCGAACAGTTAGGCACCATCCTGCCCGATCCCAATGGTTACCGCAGCGCCTCCGGTGCGCCTGGACCACAGTACTGGCAGCAACGCGCCGACTACGACATCTCCGCTACCCTGGACGATATTCACCAGAAAATAACGGGTGCCGAAACGGTCACTTATTACAACAATTCGCCCGACCCACTCTCCTATCTGTGGCTACAGCTTGATGAAAATGAACACCGGCCCAGCAGTGATAACAACAGTTTCGACGGCAGTAAAATGTCCGATAAAATGAGCCTGCGTGCCGTGAATGGCCTGGTAGGCCATGATGGCCCGGTACTGGGCGATAGTATCTTGTCTATTACTGATGCGGCGGGCAACAAACTGCCTTACACCATCAACCAAACGATGATGCGTGTAGACCTCCCGAAAGCGCTGGCGCCTGGTGCCAAAATTGTGTTCAAGGTGAATTGGTTTTATAATATTTCCAACCGTATGGTAGAAGGGGGCCGCGGTGGCTATGAATATTTTAAAGAGGATGGCAACTACCTCTATACCATTACGCAGTGGTATCCCCGCATGGCGGTGTACAGCGATTTTCAGGGCTGGCAAAACAAACAATTTACCGGCCGTGGTGAGTTTGCCCTGGCTTTTGGTAATTTTAAAGTACACATGACCGTACCCGCCGATCACATAGTAGGCGGTACCGGCGAGTGCCAGAATTATAAGGAGGTGCTTAGCCCCGCGCAGTTTCAGCGCTGGCAGCAAGCGCAAAGCAGCAAATCCCCCGTGGAGATCGTAACGCTGGATGAGGTGAAGAAAGCCATGCAAAGCAAGGCTTCCGCCACCAAAACTTATGTGTTTGAGGCGCATAATGTGCGCGACTTTGCCTGGGTATCTTCCCGCCGCATTGTGTGGGACGCCATGGCGGCCAATGTAGAAGGCAAACACGTAATGGCCATGTCTTACTACGGACCGGAAGCCTACCCGCTATACAGCCGCTATTCTACCAAGGTGGTGGCACATACCATTAAAAGTTATAGCAAACATACCATTGCCTATCCCTACCCGGTGGCTATTTCCGTAGAAGCCTCCAACGGGATGGAATACCCGATGATCTGCTTTAACTATGGCCGTGCGGAGAAAGACGGCACGTATTCCGAAGCGGTGAAAAACGGCATGATCGGCGTGATCATCCACGAAGTAGGCCACAACTTTTTCCCCATGATTGTAAACTCCGACGAGCGCCAGTGGACGTGGATGGACGAAGGGCTGAACACCTTCTGCCAGTTCATGGCCGAGCAGGAATGGGATAAGAACTATCCCAGCAGCCGCGGACCCGCACACAAGATTGTGGACTACATGAAGCTGCCCAAAGACCAGTTGGAACCAATCATGACCAATTCTGAAAACATCATTGGTTTTGGACCCAATGCTTACGCCAAGCCCGCCACAGGCCTCAATATTTTGCGTGAAACCATTATGGGCCGAGAGCTGTTTGATTTTGCATTTAAGACCTATGCACAACGCTGGGCCTTTAAGCATCCTACTCCTTCCGATTTCTTCCGCACCATGGAGGATGCCTCTGCTGTAGACCTGGATTGGTTTTGGAGAGGATGGTTTTATAGTACCGAACCGGTGGATATTTCGCTAGACAGTGTAAAACTGTACCGCATGAACACCCACAATCCAGAGATTGAAAACAAACTACAGCAAACTGCCTACAACCAAAATGCAACGCATATTGCCAATACCCGCAACCGCGCCGCAGGCGTGCCTTTCACGGTAGACCAGGACACTGCCTTGCAGGACTTTTACAGCAAATACGACCGCTTTGAAGTAAGCAGCCAGGACAAAGCCGCCTACAAACAGTTTTATGATAATCTTTCGCCCGAAGAAAAACGGCTGTATGACAGCAACAAAAATTTCTACGAGCTTTCGTTCACCAACAAAGGCGGTATGGTAATGCCCCTGATCATTGAATGGACGTATGCCGATGGCAGCAAAGAAGTAGAGCGTATTTCGGCTTACATCTGGCGTAAAAACGAAAACCAGGTAAGCAAGGTGTTCGCCAAAGACAAGGCCGTGGTAGCCATCCGGCTGGATCCTTATCGCGAAACCGCAGACATCGACGAGCGCAACAACAGCTATCCGCGTACGGTAGAACCGTCCCGCTTTGAGCTGTTCCGCCAGGAGCAATTGCCGCGAGGCGCCTCCGGCGGTGGTAATCCTATGCAGCAAGCATTGAGCAAGCCTTAAGGTAAATATCATCCCAAGCGGCTGTCTTCCCGGTGAAGGCAGCCGCTTTTTTGTGTCTTAGGGACAACGGATATCCATTGTATTTTTTTAAAATTCCCCGGTTGTTGTAATTTGGAGGTCCATGCAAATTATTAGAACAATGAAAAATATATTAAGTACCCTGTTACTGTGCTTTGTACTACTAGGCGCCCATGCTGCCCGCCTGGATACCGTGCTGGTGCCAAGCGCCGCCATGCAGAAGGCTGTAAAATGCGTAGTGATTGCGCCCACTGGCACCGCTAAACTTAAAAACCTGCAAGTGATATACCTGCTAAATGGTTACAGCGGAAACCATAGCGACTATGCCAAACACATGGGCGCTTACCTAAAACAACAGGCAGACGCTCACCATTGGATTTTTGTATGTCCTGATGGTAATAATAGCTGGTACTGGGATAGCCCCATAGATCGCAGCTTCCGCTACGAAACCTTTATCAGTGATGAACTACCGGCTTATGTAGACGCGCATTATCACACCCTGGCCAACCGGAGTGGCCGCGCCATTGCCGGCCTTAGCATGGGCGGGCATGGGGCTTTATTTAACGCCATCCGCCACCCCAACGTGTTTGGCGCTGTAGGGAGTATGAGCGGCGGGGTAGATTTCCGGCCATTCCCGGCCAACTGGGACATTGCTAAACGCCTGGGGGCGCTGGATACCGCTACGCATAACTGGGACGCCTATACGGTACAGGAACAGGTATCCCAATTAAAAAATGGGGAACTGGCCATTATCTTCGATTGTGGGGTGAAGGATTTCTTCCACACGGTAAACCATAACCTGCACGAGCGATTGCTGGCCCTGGGCATTGACCATGATTATATAGAACGCCCCGGGGAACATAACTGGGACTACTGGAATAATTCAATTTCATTTCAACTCCTCTTTTTTCAGCATTATTTCGACAAGGCCAGCAAGCCATAACGCAGCTTACCATACCTTTTTTCAAAAAGTTCTGCCAGCACCCGGCAGGACTTTAATTAGGATGGTAAGCTATTGTAAAAATTTTCATAGATGTACTTTTATTTCAGACCCTCTGTAACAAAATAGTCCCGCCATGAAGGCAGGACTATTTTGTTTTGAGTATGCTAACAGCGAAAGGTGAAAGACCTATTGCTTATCCCACCAAAGGCGGGTACCACCATTGTCAGGGCCACCCAGCAGGGTTACAGCCTTGGCTACCTCTGCCGCGTTGAGGTTCTTCTCATCGGTGGTAAAATTAATGCGGCGTATCTGGATTTCGCTGCTGATGGTGCCACCACTCAGGTTATGCACCACGGGAAACAATTTGGGGTAGCCGGTGCGGCGGTATTCAGACCAGGCTTCTTGTCCTTCGGGGAACATGGCAATCCATTTCTGGGTGATGATGCGTTCCAGTTTTGTTTCGAAAGGGGCGGCATCATCCCATTTTATCGTAAGGGTGCCCATGGCGTCTATATTATTTTCTGCGTTTTTTGGATCAACGTATTTAATGGGTTTGCTCACGTTATCTGAAATATAAGCAGGCGCTTTATCGCCGACGTCCCATTGCAGGAAGGAAGTAGTAATCCCTTTTTCATACAGCTCCTCCGGCGTACCACCTGCGTTAGCATAATTGCGCAAGGCAGCTTCTGCACGCAGGAACCATACTTCTGCCGAAGTCATGAGCTGTAGTGGTGTCTGGGCATCCGTAAAAGTAGCCGTGGCAGAATAAGCCAATGTGGAGAAACCGGTATAACCCGGCTTGGCACTAACGTTACTACCTATACGAATACCCTTAAATTGTCCGGCAAAACTATTATCAGTAGCCGGGTCAAAATACACGCTGATGCGGGGATCTTTATACCCTACCAGGTAAGATTCCATACTGGCGCTCATACTGATATCCGTCCATGCAGCTGTGATCGTGTACAACGGATGTTTAATGCCAAAGCCGCTTACTTCCACGTCTTCTTTCACCGTTTCCATCAGACCACCGGCACCAGGGTCCAGGGCCTTTTCGGCTTCGCTTTTAGAGAGTGCAGGTTCTGCCTTCACGATACGCATGGCCAGGCGAAGACGCAGGCTGTTGGCAAACTTCAGCCATTTAGTATAATCGCCGGCATATACCATATCAAATTTAGCGAAGGGTTTCTTACCGGGATATTTATCGATGTAAGCCTTCAGGTTTGTGACGGCTGTATCCAGCTCCAGGAAGAAGCGATGGTACACCGTCTGTTGGTCGTCGTACACAGATTTTGTTGCGTCTTCGCCATAGTGAGAGTACGGTATAGGTCCGTAAATATCCGTAACGCGGTGCATTGCTTCCACTTTCAGGATAAGCGCCACTGCCCAGAAATCGGGGGCGTCGGTGCGGGCGCCCTGCCGGGCCACATAAGCCACCGGCGACATTACGTTGGCATAGGCCAGGCTAAAGGGATAACCGTTCCAGCCGTCTACCAGTGAGTAGTTCAGGTTACTGATATTGCCGCGAAAGGGGTCTGGGCTCATCATGTAGCCTGAGTACACGTCGGCAATGAGGTTTTGCTGCAATTGGTACTCCCAGGTGGTATTATTGTAATTATAGTAAATAGAAGATTGAATTTGCGGGAAGGCTGCCCCGATGTATTGGAAGTCGGGGTTTAGCTGGTCAGGGGTAAGGTTGGTATTGGTGGTGTTGTACGTCCCAAAGTTTTTCGTACAGGCTTGCAGGCTTAGCACCGCGGCCACACCGGCTATCCAGGCAAAAGGTTTGCGAAAAATATAATTGATCTTCATAATTGCGGATTGATAAGTTTACTTAAAATGACACGTTCAAGCTGGCGCCAAAACTGCGCATGGCCGGTAAGCTAAAGGCGTCTACACCAGACAGCCCATTGCCGGTAGACATGGTGATCTCCGGATCGTAAGGCGCTTTTTTATAGAAGTAGATCAGGTTCTTTCCGATCAGCGAGATCTTGATATTTTTGATAACCCCATTGCCCAATGCGCTGCCCGGAATCACATATCCAATGGCTGCTTCGCGCAGGCGCACTACAGAGGCGCTGTACATGTATTCACCACTCACACCATCGCGTCCGCCTATTGTGGTATACCAGGTTTTGGCATCGATAGTTGTTACGTCTTTGCCAGTGGGGTCTACCGCTTTCACTTTTACTCCACCTGCATTCCTTGCATCTGCGGTAACCTGCGATACACCATATTTGTCCAGTACGCCCTGCGTGGTAGACATTACCTGTCCGCCAAATTTGCCATCTACCAGGAAGTTTACGGTGAACTTATGGATCACGAAGCTATTGTTCCATCCGGCCTGCCACTTGGGGTTAGGATTGCCCACCAGCCGCAGGTCTGCGCTCACCGTAGGTTTGCCATCGCCGTCCAGGATCACCCGGTTTTGATCGTCTTTCAGCAGGATTTTCCCGTAAGTGTCGCCATAAGCGCCGCCCAGGGTGAGATAGGAACCATAGGTATTAGAATTGGTTAACTGGAATAGGGGTTGGTCTGGAGCCAGTTCCAATACCTTGTTTTTATTCTGCGAGTAATTGATGGTGGTGTTCCAAGTAAAATTTTTCGTGGCCACCAGGTTATAACCTACCAATACTTCTATGCCCTGGTTCTGGATATTGCCGGCGTTGATGTAACGGTATGGATATTCAGAACCCACCGCAGGTACGGCAAAATACTGGTTGATGGTATTGGTCTTATAATAAGTGAAGTCTGCGGTAAGTTTATTGTCGAAGAAGTGCCACTCTGTACCAAGTTCCAGGGAACGGCTTTTTTCAGGTTTCAGCCGGGTATCTGGATCGTATTTATTTAACTGCACCTGGGTGCCGGAAGCATTGAGTGAACTCAGGGGCAGCGTTACGCCATAAGGTACTGTGTTGCCCACCACGGCGTAGCTGCCACGTATCTTGGCGTAGTCGATCGCTTTGGGAAAATGGACAAACTGATGTAGCAATAATGAACCACCTACAGATGGGTAGGAGTACGAACCATTGTTTGTAAAGCTCAGGTTGGAAGACCAGTCGTTGCGAAAGCTACCATCTATAAAGAAAATATCTTTAAAAGAAATATTAGCATTCACAAATACAGCCTGCAACTGAGAGTGTGCGCTGGGCACAGTCTGGAAGCTGCTGCCCGACAGCATGTTTTGCAAAATAAATACATTGGCAATGTTCAGTCCTCCTCCATAAGAGTCGGCCTTCATACCCACGGTTTGTGCATCCGTGATAGAAGTACCTGCCAGACCGGTAATTTTAATGACTTTAAAATCGTGGTTAAAGTTCAGGATAGCATCTCCATACAATTGGGTGGTGGTAAGGTTGCTGGTAATATAACGTCCGTTGCCACTGGGTTCCAGCACAGGGTGTGTACCTGCATAGATCTCGCCATCGTACACATCGGAGGTGCGATCCATATTGCCCCGCAATTGGAGCGACAGCGATTTGCTGAACTCATATTTGGCGGCAGCGCTGAAAAGGGTGCGGGTTCTGCGCGCCTGGCTTTTATCGCGGTTAATGATCCAGTAAGGATTTTGCTGAATATCTTCATTGATCGGCCAATTCTGCCAATAGATCTGGCGGGAAGAGTCGAACAGTTCATAGTGCTGGCGGTAAGGTGCCAAAGAAACACCGCGGGGAAATAAATACAAACCGGTGAGCGGATTAAAGTATAAGCCGGTGCTAGGCCCATTGGTTACCTTCTGGGTAATGAGGCTGGCGCTGCCATCCAGCGTGAGCTTGTCGTTCAGAAATCGGGCCGTTTGTCGAAAGGTAACATTGTGGCGGTCCAGTTTATTTTCGGGCATAATGCCTTTGGCGTGGGTATTGGCATAAGAAAAATAGGATTGACTTTTCTCCGTGCCACCGCTCAGGTTAAACCCGTTTACCAGCGTGGCGCCTGTATTAAAAAAATCTTTTACGTTGTTGGTGGCGCCATTTATTTTAGCGCCCCAGCTATCTGTAGCCAGTGAGTCGGTACGACCATATTGGCTTTGCAGCTTGGGCAGTGTTACGGCTTTATCAAACGTAGCGCTGGAAGAAAGGTCTATGCGGGTAATGCCTGCCTTGCCTTTTTTGGTGGTGATCAGGATCACGCCATTGGCGGCCTGGCTACCGTACAAAGCCGCTGCGGAAGCGCCTTTCAGCACGGAAATGCTTTCCACATCGTCGGGATTCAGGTTGGATATACCATCGCCGCCATCCCGGCCAGGTGAGTAGTCGTTACCACTGCCATCGCCCCCCCAGTTACTGTTAGGCTGCTGCGTGCTATAGTTGGTCATAGGAATACCATCTATTACATACAGCGGCTGGTTATTGCCCTGTGCCGATTTATTACCGCGCAGGATCACCTTTACGGATCCGCCCACGCCGCTGCTGCTGCGGCTCACGGTAATGCCGGCAGCCTTGCCAGACAAGGAGTTCATCAGGTTAGCATCTTTGGCGGTAGTGAGTTCTTCGCCGCCAATGCTTTGTGTGGCGTAGGTCAGCGATTTGGCACTGCGCTTCACACCTAGCGCTGTTACCACCAGTTCGTTCAGTCCATTCACGTTGTCAGACAGGATCACGTCTACCACTTCTCCCGCTGCCACTGTTATTTCCCGGGTCTGAAAACCCACGGAGCGAAATACCAGTATGTCGCCGGCATTGGCGTCCAGGGTATAACTCCCGTCGGAGGCGGTTTGAGTGCCTTTGGTGCTGCCTTTTACCATCACCGTAACGCCGGGTAGCGTGTTGCCTTTTGCATCACGTACGGTACCTTTTATGAGCTTGTCCAGCTCCAGGTTATTGATCAGCGCTACGGTGTGGATAGGGTTTGCGTTATGCGGCCCTACTATGATTTTATTGTTCTTAATGGTAAATACAAGGCCGGTTTGTGTAGACAATGCATTGAGCACATCTTCCAGTGGCATCTTGTTACAGTTAAGGGTCACTTTTTTAGTGAGGTCCAGCCCTGTTTTGTCGTAGTGGAAATTTAGCCCGGTTTTGTTCGTCAGGTCTTCCATCACAGCTTGTAATGGTTTGTTTTTTACCTGGATGCTAACGCTGATGGTTTTCACATCCGCTTGTGCAGCCGCAGTGGCAGTTAATGGCAGTCCAGCCGGCGATAGCACTCCTATAAGGAGCGTCATGGCCATGCAGACGGGTAGTGATTTTAGATTTTTTTTCATACTGGATGTGCTTTGTTAGTAAATGAACATGATTATGGAGTAAGGTGCTGGCATGCACAAAACATTACAGGAACAAAAAAAGTAAAACAGGGTCTACTTATCCTGCGCAGCAACAGCTGCGCGCAGGCAAATAACCAGGAAGGCGAAACACAGGGCCTCCTGTTTTTTTTATGAATCACCTATACTAGTTAACGCTTATTACAGGCAATAAAAGTACAGGCGCTACACCGGCAGCACAGGTCATCTATATGGGGAGCATGTTTTTACAACATTTTACCATGCTACATTTTCATGAATGGGAATGGCTATTTTGATTTTAGTTGATGGAAAGCGTTGACTGTGTCAATGGATCAAAAAAAAGATGTCTTTTTTTATATCCTACCGCCGTTTTTTGTCTTACGCCTGCATAGAAGGCGTAGCAGGCTAACAGAAGTACCATATTTTTTATAAAAAAATCAGTTCTTGAAATATACCGTGTCGTTGCTAATGTTGTAATTGATATTTTTTGAAATGCAGATGGTTTCTATAACTTCCTGCAGGCTTTCGTCTTTGAAGAAACCCGTATAGTCCCATTCCTGCTGGCAGCTTTGATTAACAATGGTTACGCCATACCGGTTGCCGATTTCTATAGCCACTTCCTTAAAGCTGGCGTCTTTGAAGACCAGGAAGCCCTGTTTCCAACCGATGATCTCTTCTGGTTTGGTAAAGAAATTTTTCTGGCCTGCGGTAGATCTGCAATCGTAGTCCAGGCGTTCACTGGGCAGCAATACGATGGGCTGATTTAGCCGGTTGGCAGCACCATCTATCTTCACTTTGCCGGTTAGCAACGATACGGTGATATGATTTTCCTGGCGGTAAGCGCGGATATTAAAGGAAGTACCCAGGGCGGTGGTTACCAGCGATCCGGATACCACGCGGAAGGCCCGGGCGGCATCTTTGGCTACATTAAAATAAGCTTCTCCTTCTTCCAAATAAACCTCCCGTTTGTTGTCAGGAAACTTTAATGGATAGCGTATGCGGCTGGATGCGTTAACCGTTACCGTGCTGCCATCTGCCAATGCCACCTGTTCGGTGCTGCCTTTGCCGGTAGTAATAATCATGTAGCCATTTTCCACCACGCGGTTGCTATGCGCCGGTATCACTATGGGAGCGGCCGCAACTACCGCTTCCGCAGGAGATGGGGGTGCCGACTGCTTATAAAAAAATGCGAGCAGCAGCAAGCTGGCAGCCATACTGGCTACAGCGATGGTCCACACCTTCCGTACGCCATGGGTGGGTGCAGGCAATATATACTGCAACTGCATTTTTACTTCGTCTAATTGCGCTTGTAGCGGGGCTTCCTGGATTACCTGGGTGCGATGGCTGTTAATGCTGTCAAACCATTGCTCCACCACCTGCGTTTCTGCCGGCGTGCAGGCATTATCCTGGTAGCGCGCCAGTAGTGCTTTGATCTGTTCCGTATCCACTGGGTTTATTTGTCGTATTTAGGTGTCGGTAAAAAAAGGACAAAGTACCATGCTCTCCGAAAAAAGGCCTGGTACTGCTTAGTGCTGCAGGAAGTGTAGCAACAACAGCCAAAGCAGCAAATCGGTTTGTGCATATCGCTCCCGCAAAATTTTCAATGCCTTGCTGATCTGGTTTTTTACCGTTTGCTGGGAAAGATCCATGCGGGCGGCAATTTCTTCAATACTGCGATGTTCAAAACGGCTCAGCATAAACGCTTCTTTCATACGGTCTGGCAGGTGGTTAATACCTTCCAGAACCCGTTGGGCCTTTACTTTATGATCCAGCCGGTCGGAGATGAGATGCGGTTGCGTATCAAAGTGTTCTATCAGTTGTTGCAGGTAGCGGCGGTAGGTATCGTCTTTGCGATAGAGGTCTATAATCTTATGGCGTGCACATTGGTACAGGTAAGCCTTGAGTTGCTGTGTAACTTCAATGGTGGCGCGGTTTTCCCATAAATAGGTGAAGATATCCTGCAATATATCCTTACCCGCTTCGCCGGTATCCGTTTTACTACAGATGTATAGGAAAAGCGGCTGGCTATAACGGTCATAAATGGCGTTGAACGCGTGTACATTATGCTTGCGCAGCAATGCCAGTAGTTGCCGGTCATCATACTGTTGATACATGCAAGAGCGTGTTCATTATTGGTTGAAAAAAGGTACCCGGTATTACAGTGCTTTTATACATAAGCATTGCCATACCGGATTCCTAACTTTGTTATCTTTTTCTTGATACTTAAATGGAAAGGGGTTAATAATTCTTGCTTTCTGTTGCTTTTTCAAAAATACGTGAAACTCATAAAAGGCAAACGGCGCCGATCAGCTACTGACAACGGGCGACTTTGGTCATCAGGGGATGTAAAGTATAAATAATTTTACAATTTCTTAACTTTTTTTTCCGGGAACGATGCCGGAAATCCATTTTTCCGCCTATGCTTCTTTGAGCCGCAGCTCCTGTTTGTACTCCTTGGGGGTTTTGCCTACAATCTCTTTAAAGAAGCGGTTAAAGTTGGAAAGATTCTTAAACCCGCAACTGTAGGCTATTTCAGCGATACTCCAGTCTTCCTCTGTAAGCCGTTTGCAGGCATGACCAATACGCACTTCGTTCAAAAATTGTACAAATGACTTTTTAGTGCGGTTTTTAAAGAAGCGGCAAAACGACTGGGGAGAAAGGTTGGTAATGCTAGCCACATCCTGAAGGGAGATTTCACGGGAAAAATTGTTCATCACGAATTTAAACACCTCGTCTATTTTATGATTGTCCTTCGCGTTATAAGCGTGTGAATAACCGGTACTGGCCAGGAAGTAGTAATCGCGGGTCTCAGAGAGTATTTTCAAAATATGCAGCAGGCTGATAATCCGGTCTAGCCCTTCTTTTTTCGGCAGGGCCAGTATTTCGGGCTTTAGCAGGGCCTGCGTGGCCCCGGTTATTTTCATGCCACGCTGCGCACGGTGAAATAATTCGCTCATAGCCCGGGTTTCGGGCAATGCGTAAAATTTGTCCCCGAAAATATCCCGGGGGAAATAAATTACTACTGAGCGCGCCCGTAAAGCGTCGTCGCCCTGGTAATAATTTTCCTCGTTGTACCACACGTGAGGAATGTTAGGGCCCAGAAACACCATGTCGCCTACATCGAAGCTCTCAATACTATCGCCTACAATGCGTTTTCCATGGCTCTCAGTCACGTATACCAGTTCACATTCAGGATGAAAATGGAACGGGGTATTGAAATACGCATCAGCGCGTTCCACCATCGTGATTTGGTTGTCGGCAAAAGCCCCCACTTTAATGAGAATGGGTTTCATTCAGGTTACGATTTAGGCTAAAGTTAGCGATGTTAGTATGATGGTTGATTTGGGTATGTTGTAGTAATAAACACGCTCCAGCTATGCCTACCGGACGAATTTTGTCCGATGCTCTGCCAAATTATAAAAATTTGGTTAAAAAAGCACTACCTGCCAAAATAATTAAAAAAAATCTTTGCGCCTCACACAATAAGTAACAAGATAATTAAAAACCAATGGGGTACACTAGTCAGGGCATATTTATTTTTGTATCTTAGTCTTGGACGGATCGGGCTAAATCGATTTAACTGAACTGAATGAAGGGAATTTCAATTAAAGATATAGCAAAACAGGCAGGTGTTTCGCCTACTACTGTATCTTTTGTACTTAATGGCAAGGGTAAGGAAAAGCGTATTAGTGAAACGGTGATCAAAAAGATTAACAGGATTGCCACGAAGTTGAAATACAGACCTAACCAACTGGCCCGTGGCTTACGCACCGGTAAAACTAAAACCATTGGCCTGATCGTGGAAGACATTGCCAACCCCTTCTTCAGCCTTCTGGCCAAAGTAGTGGAAGACGAAGCTGATAAGTCGGGCTACAAGGTGCTGTACAGCAGCACGGAAGATAACCTGGCCAAAGCTCAGGGCCTGCTGGAGGTGCTGAAGTACCGGCAGGTAGATGGCTACATTATTACGCCCACTAAGGGGCTGGAGAAAGATATTGAAGCCTTGCAGGAAACCGGCAAACCCCTCATTCTCATTGACCGTTATTTTCCCGCGGTAGATTCCAACTATGTAGTGCTGGACAACTTCCAAGGCGCTTACGATGCGGCCAGCCATTTGGTAAACCAGGGTTACAAAAACATAGGTATCATTACTACCACTTCCAGCCAGGTGCAGATGAGCAACCGTTTCAATGGTTTTGAAGCCGGGCTTACAGCAGCACAGGCACCCTTGCAAAAACAGTTTATTAAACGCCTGGCCTTCGACCAGCAGCGGCATGCATTTATTGCAGAAATGAAAAAGTTTTTCCAGACAGCACCAACACTGGATGCTGTGTTTTTTGCGACCAACTATCTGGGCATTTACGGTATTGAAGCCATTCGTTCCATGGGATTGCAAATTGGGAAAGACATTGGCATGATCAGTTTTGATGATCACGATATTTTCAGGCTCAATACGCCTTCTATTAGTTGCGTGGCCCAACCGATCGAAGACATGGGCAGCCAGATTGTAAAAATATTAATGGACGAGATCCTGCAGGCCACCGATATCCGGCACCAGGTAGTAATGGCCCCCACCCTGTTGATCCGGGAATCTACCGGAGGCAAGGATCATTAAAAAAAACTGCAATTGGCTGTGATGGCATTTGCCCATAGCAGGTATGCCATAAAAAAAGAGGCTGTTTCCTTTGTAAAGAAACAGCCTCTTTTTTTATAACAATTGCTTATTTAGCCAGCCAACCGCCGTCTACTGCGAGGGCCGTACCATTTACATAAGAAGCGCCATCTGAGCAAAGGAAAATCACTGCATTGGCAAGTTCCTGTGGTTCTCCCAAACGACCCATTACCAGTGCGCTTTCAATTTTATCCTTCGCTGATTTGCTATTTCCCATGGTGCCTTCCAACATAGGCGTTTTGATAGGGCCAGGAATAACAGCATTTATCCGTATGCCCGACTTACCATAATCAATGGCCGCTACTTGCGTAAGGCCAATAATGCCATGCTTTGAAGCGGTGTAAGCCGATAAGGAAGGTACGCCGGTAATACCTGCCGTGGAAGAGGTGTTAACGATAACGCCTTTACCTTGTTTCAGCATTTGGGGAATCTGGTACTTTAAACCCAGCCATACGCCTTTAAGGTTAATGCTAATCACCTTATCAAATTCTGCTTCATCTACATCGGCGGTAAGTTTGCCACCCATTTCCACGCCTGCATTATTAAACGCATAATCCAGCGATCCATAGGTAGCTACTGTTTTTTCCACCAATGCTTTTACATCCGCACTCTTTGAAACATCTGTTTTCACGTAAATGGCTTCTCCACCGGCTGCTTTGATAGCGGCTATTGTTTCTGAAGAATCAACAATGTCTGCTACTACTACTTTTGCACCCTGTTTGGCAAATTCAATAGCAGTTGCTCTGCCAATGCCTGTAGATCCACCTGTTACTAAGGCTACTTTGTTTTCAAACTGTTTCATTGTATTAAGTTTTTGACCTACCTATTCATCAAATATTTTCTTTATCCAGGCAGGTTATACAAATGTAAATCATAATACTTTTATTTGAGCAATAGATCCCACAAAAACCGCTACAGGCGCGTCTGGTATCGTATTTAATCAGCTATATTATTGATGCCAGATGTAAAGGTTTTGTTAAAATCAAACGGCATAAAAAGAGCATCTTATTTGGATGCAGGTACCGAACGTTAGCATACCATTAATTTGCCAGCCGCTGCCTGTTATCTACAAATTTTATGGGCTTGCGGGCGCCTTCCGGGAATTGTTTTTTCAGGATATCTGCTGCGGAATGATACTGGATGTCCGGTATCACACGCAGCTTGCCTTGCAGATAGGAACGGATACGCCGGTCGGTATCTTCATTTTCCGATACAGCGGCCAGGTGAAGGGTAATATCGTCTGTACCGATTTCGTTAGAAAATACTTCTACCAAATATTCTTTTACTTCTTGCATATCGGATAGCAGATCGAATAATGCAGGCGGGTATAGCGTGGTGCCTTTGTACTTGATCATTTGTTTTTTACGGCCTATCACCGGCGAAAGGCGCAGCGTGTGCCGCCCGCAACTGCAAGGGGCCGCTTCATACCGGCAAATGTCGCCGGTTTTGTAACGCAGCAGGGGCATGCCTTCCACCCCCAGCGTGGTAATGGTTACTTCCCCATCCTGGCCGGGTGCTACAGGCTGGTTATGCTCATCGAGCAACTCTACATACAGTAGTTCGGGGTGATGATGTCCGCCATTGCCGGCTTTACATTCCGTAAAGGCTGCTTGCATTTCGGTAGAGGCGTAGGTAGAGTATAACTGAATGTTCCAGTGGTCGGTAATTTTTTTACCCAGCACGTTATAAGAAAAGTCCAGGTTGCGGATATTTTCGCCAATGCAAATAGCCTTCTTCACCGAGCTGGTATTTATATCTATGCCATGCTCCTGTGCATAGGCCAGCAGTTTAATGATGAAGGAAGGCACCGCCACGATGGTGGTAGGCTGTATGCGCCGGATGTTTTCCCATTGCATAGAAGGCACGCCAGGCCCTACTCTCAGCACACCGGCTCCCAATTTACGGATGCCGGTATAATAGGCCATACCCGCCATAAACTGCCGGTCCAGGGTGAGCATAAGCTGATACACGTCTTTATCGGTACCATCGGCGCAGCAAAAAGAAATATATTCATTGTAGGCCAGTCTTTGCAGATCGTGGTCAGTGAGGGCCATTACCACCGGGTGTCCCAGGGTACCGGAGGTGGTAGTATATTCGGCGATCTTACTTTTGTCAACGCACAGAAATTCCCAATTACGTTCCTGCAACTCATCTTTGGTGACCGGCGGTATTTTAGTGAGGTCTTCCAGGGAGCGGATGCTATCTGGCGTAATGCCATGCTGCGCAAACCACGCCTTGTAAAAAGGGGAAAACTGCTGCAGGTATCCTATCTGGTGCAGCACTTCTCTTTCCTGGTACTGCCTGATGGCGGCAGCGGGCTGTAATTCTATATCCGGGATGTACATAGTCTGACTTTAGTTTTCTTCCACCAGCACGGTAGCCGTGGCCAAGGTGGCGGTGTGGGAAAGGCTTACATGCAAAATAAAATTGGTATAAGCTGTGGCGCCATGCCCTAGCAAATGCAGGGAAGGTTTGCCAGCGAGGTCGTTGCGCACTTCTATTTCATGGAATTGCAATCCACTCTCCCCCCAGCCTGTGCCCAATGCTTTGAGCAGGGCTTCTTTGGCGGCAAACCTTGCCGCATAACTCTGGGCTGGCTGGGCCTGTTTTTCACAGTAAGCAATTTCCAGTGGCGAAAACACCCATTCACGGAAGCCCCGCCCCTGCTGTATTTTCAACTGGATGCGGGCCACGTCTACGATATCGGTGCCAATGCCTTTGATCATTTGGTTTGCTTGTTTATTTTTTTGAGTTGTGCGCGAATATGATCTTCTTCGTTTTTCGTAGCAATCACTTTGGTGAGGGCGGTTTCGTAATATTTCTTTGCGTCGGCAAATGACTGGTGCTTGTAGGCGTAATCACCGGCTATCACGTAGGTGTGATAGTAGGTAGGATTGGTGCTGATGAGTTCCTGCACATCAATATCCTTACCCGCCTGCACCGCTGCCTTGATGGTGCGGAAACGCTCAAAACGTTTAAAGGTATCTGTTTCCAAAAACGGATCGGGGCCTATGCTGGCAGCGCTGTCGTATATCTCATGATCCGTTTGCAGGCCGTGCATATCAAAGATGGTGTGCAGGTCGTAAGCGGCATATTGACCCAGTTGCCAGGGCTGGGTAGATACCCATACTTTCAGTTGCTTTGGTTCAAACACGATAGAATGGTGAGCAATAAACTGGTTAATGGCTTTTTCGTTGCCAACGCCAATATCTTCATTATGCAGGCCATACCGGTCGCGCAGAATATCTACCGTTTTTTGTACGGTATTAGGCCCTTCCTGTTGCAATAATTCCATTAAGCGGTTATAGCGGTACACGGAAGCACTGCGGGCTTCCTGCTCTATATTAGACGGCAGCTTGCGCAGCGTATCGCCCTGGAAGTGATTGGTGCAGGTTATATAATCGGCCTTGGCAGGCGGTTCGTACAGGTCTATACTTTCGGGTGTTTTTTCTATCACCACTGCTTTATTATCTGCCGCAGAGCCAATGAGGAATGATTCCGACACAAACATTTTTCTGCGCTGTGCAATGGCCCAGGCTTCCTGGATATTACCGGCGTACTGCAATATCTCTCTGGCCACCAGCGATACCGGCGATGCAGATCCGGAAGGAATGCTGGTCTTGGCGGCATTGATAGTTACGGTAAGTCCTTTTTCATTCATGCCGGAAACGCAGCCCACGAAACCTGCCCAGGTAACGATCATGAATTTATGACCCGCGGTAGGTTTGTAAAAAGCTACAATCTTGTCTTCTGCAAATTTATCGCCCACATAAAAATCAAAGTTGCGGCCTATGATCAGGTTACTATCAGCAGAGCGGCTGTTCCAGGTGGCAAAGGAAGTACAACCCACCAGGGCCATACTTTGCAGCGCATGCCCAATGTCGTGTGCGGCGTGGTAGTTCATGAGGCGCTCGTAGTTGGTACCCACGTAAGCATAGTTGGGTGAGGCTTCAAAAGAAATACCGAAGATCTCTTCTTTGTATTCTTCCGGCACGTGCTTGTCCAGGTCGCGGTTAAACCATCCCACAAAATATTTCAGGAAACGCAGGTAAAACGGGGAAGGGATCATGCGGTTAATCTGCTCGGAAAAATGGTCTTCCTGCCGCTTCACCAGTTCGGAACTCAATTTGCCATAAGCCACACCCCGTTCAAAAGGTTTACCCTCCACGTACATTTCGTAAAGGCCGGTTTTGCTTTTACGGAACCAGTTGTTTTGCAAAGTAAAGGCAGTACTATCCAACGCCTTGCGTTGCGCTTTGAGCAACGATTGGTCGGCAATTTTAGGAGGGTCCATATGGGCCACAGACACCACATAAATGATGAGTACCAGCAAAAGGGCTAGAAAACCGCCCAGTATTATTAATAGCACACGTAAGATTTTTGTCCCGACACTTCTCTTCTTTTTCATAGCGAATGTTGCTTAATGGCTCCCAGCAATGGTTCCATGCCTATGATCTCACCACAGGTCATTACCGCGCTCATGGTTACCCCCATAATGCCATGCAAGTTCAGGTTTTGCCCTGTAAGATACAAATTAGACAAGCGGGTACGGGTAGAAATAAAAGTTTTTAAGGTATCATGATAATCTTTCTCCACCCCATACATACTCCCGTCTGATGTGCCTATGTAATCGCGGTAGGTGAGCGGGGTGGCGGCATAGCAGTGCTGAATGGCATTTTTCAGGGCCGGAAAGCGCAGGTATACCTTTTCCAAAAGCTGCTGCGTTTTTTGGGCTTTGAAAGCCTGGTAGCCTTCGTGGCGAACGGAAGGATGGGCCGTGGTATTAAAAGTGTTTTTCCAGGGATCCAGGTCTTCCGCATTCATGTAGGTCATAATGGTGAGGTTGTCTGCAAAAGGCAACACCGCTTTGCCGGGCGGCACAAACATAGCCCAGGTAAGCGGCCACTCGCCTTTAGTGTAGGCAATGCCGGCCCAGGCATCATTTTTCGTATGTGCGTAATAGTTATAGTTGAGATAAGGAAAGGCATGAGGCTTCAGCGTAAGGTTAAGCACAAAGGCTCCCGGAGAATTTTCCAATTGCCCGATACGCAGCTTGTAAGCATTGCGTAACAGTGGGCTATCAGTCATTTGTATGGTTTGCAACGGGTGCATGTTGGATATGAACAGGTCTGCCTGCACCTTGCTCCCATCAAGCAAGCGAAGATGATCTACCCCCATGTTATCGCATACAATGTTTGTTACGGGTGCATTCCGGTGTACCGCTCCCCCATTTTCCCGGATCACCTGGTACAATAACCGGGCAATCTGCGAGCCGCCGTCTACACATTTATAGCTGCTTTCAATAAAGCTGTTGGTCACGAGTGCATGTACATACAGCGGCGTTTTGTTGGCCTTACCAGCGTAGAGCAGGTTATTGCCTGCCAGCACCTGCCGTAATCTTTCATTGTGGGTAATGCTTTCCAGGAATTCGGTGGTGCTATAGGCCAGTACCGATTCTTTTTCGCTGTAACTGCCCAGGCGCAGGTTGTACAAGGGAAATTTGCTACAGATGTCCTTTATCCGCTGGCAATAGGCGTCCAGTGCAACCGCTTCGCCCGGAAAATCGCTGAGCAGGCAGGCCTTGAAGTTGTTATAACCCTGGGCGAGTTTGTATTCCTTGTCTTCGTTACAAAAGTTAATGACATCGAAGCCATCTACATCCATCTTTTGTAGTTGCAGCTTATCCATAATACCCAGGTAGCGGAACACTTCATGGAGGGTCTGCCCTTTATCCAGGCCTCCAATGTAGTGCACCCCCGAATCGAGAATGGCCTTATCGCGGCTAAAGGTTTGCAGGCAGCCACCTATCTGTTTATTTTTTTCATACAGGCTTACCCTATAGCCATGCTTTGCCAGCAGGGCGCCGCATACCAGTCCTCCCAGTCCACTACCGATGATTGCTACTGTAGGCGTATTCATGACAAACTCAGGGGTTATGGGTGATGATAAAAATCAGATTGGACGTATGTTTTGCGTGATCGATGGTCACTATTTCCGCGCCCAGTTCTGCCACGGTGGCACGTAATTGTGTGCCGGAGAAAAAGGACAATGCTTGTGCCGTTTTATTAAAGTTCACCACTCTGGTGGAGAAAAATTCCGTAAGCCGTGTGCGGGCATGCCGCTGCTGCAAGTCCTGGTCTCCATCGCGCAAAATAATGCGACCACCAGGCCGCAGGTGCCGTAAACACTTTTCCAGCAGCGCGCGCTGCTGTGCCGGCGTAAGGTAGTGCATTACATCGCTGAGGATGATGGCGTCGTAACTTTGCCAATCCAGGTCGTTGGCATTGGCTTCCAGAAATTGCAGGTTATCCGGTCGCAGATAACCGTTTTGCGCGGTTTGTATTTTCTCTTCGTCATAATCAATCCCGGTTATACGCCGTTCGTTCGATAGAAAATACAACATATAATCCATAAAGCCATATCCGCAGCCAATATCCAGGATATCGCCCTGCCGGGGCACCAGGTCGTTAAACACGGCGTAATTCTTTTCCATGGCGGTTTTTATCCGCATATACCATTCCAGTACGGGGCCTTTATAGCGGTAATTGGCTATCAGTTGCTCGCGGAAATAGGAGGGTGTTTCTGTGGCGATGCGCAGTTGCGCATAGGCTTGTTTAAAATGCCGGCTAATGCGTTTGGTGCGCTCCGCATATCCTTCCCCCCAGGTCTTGTCTTCCTGCTTTATACGTGGCAAATACTGCACGGTGACCTGTCCATCTTTTAATAAGAAATCGTTTTTAGACATAGTATAAGCCGTGCCGTGCAATAGGATGGGCAAAATATCCAACCCCAGTTGCTCTGCAATGAAAAACGCCCCCTTATGAAAGCGGCGGATGCCCGGATCTTCCGAACGGGTGCCTTCCGGATACACTACGATAGAATACCCTTCGTTTACTTTCTGCCGCAGGCGTTCAATACTGTGTGCCGCACCATCGGCCACGGGGTAGTAGTCGGCCAGCCGCACCACTGCGCCAAATACCGGCGAGCGCCACACCCACTGGTTGGTAAGCAATATTACTTTCGGGTGCAGCATAGTGCTTACCAGGATATCGAGGAAAGACTGGTGGTTACTGATCACCACGGCCGGCTGCGAAAAATCTTCGTTGTCAGGATTGAGGATGCGTTTCTTTACGTTGGCCATCACGTAGAGCAGCGAACGGGTAAATGTAGACAGCAAAAAATGATATACGTTTTTGCCCCGCCGCTCCCCAATGATCTTTATCCGGATCAATACGAAACCAATGCCCGTCATGAGCAAACAACCCACTACAAAATACGTGAATGCAAAAACCGATTTCGTCCATCCCCACAGTGTCCACGGCATGCGCCCCAGGCGCACCCGGTTGGTGATGAGCCAGTGGAAGAGGAAAGGAATGAGTACCTGCGATATTAATACCACGCTGCCAATACCGATAATGGAGATCAAGGCAATGGAACGCAAGGAAGGATGCTGGGCAAAGATCAATACCCCTAAGCCCAATACCGTGGTGATGGCAGACAGGAAAATAGAAGATTTGAACGACGATAGTTGCCGCCGCCCTGTTTTATATTCCTGCAACAACCCATCCATGATAAAAATGGAATAGTCGTCGCCCAGGCCAAAAATGAAGGTGGAGAGAATGATGTTGACGATATTAAAACGGATACCAAACAGCCCCATGATGCCCAGTATCCACACCCAGCTGATGAGCATGGGAATAAAGGTGATCAGGGTAAGCTCTATGCGGCCGTAAGACAGCAATAAAGCAAAAAACACCAGCAGGGAGGTCATCCAGGCAATGCTGTTAAATTCCTGGTTAATGACGGCCACCAGGCGATTGGCAGCGTATTGCTTATCCAGTACCGTGGTGCCGGGCATGTGTTCCAGCGCGGCATATACTTTTTGCTTGTCCGCACCACCCACTTTCAGCAGCGTTACCACGGATACCACGCCGTGTTTTTCGATGATAAAATCATGGAGGCTGCCCGCCTTTAATTGATCAATGGCTGCCTGGTCCAGTGGTACAAAAGATTGGTGTAGCAGTTGTTCAAAAGCATCAAAAGCGGCGGGGCTAAAATGATAAGCAGCACCTTCCTGGCGAAGCGTGGCTAGCAGTTGCTGCTGCTTATCCGGCGTCCAGTAAGCATGCCAGCGGTGTATGCGGGCTGCCTGTTCTTTCTCCGAAATCAACAAGGCACCTACGCCGGCATATTTTTTCACCACTCCTTCCTGCTGCAAGCGGCGCACCACCGGCATCATCTGCTCGCTGTTTTCCAGCGCGGCTTCCAGGGTGTTGCCTTCGGTTACTACGTACACCGATTGGGCTGTATAGGCGTTGATATCGTTGAGTTGTTTTTCCGCTTTTTGCAGGGCGGGCGTCATGAAGTTCATGCGCATCATATCGCTTTCAAAGGTCACGTGGCGGGCGGTGAAAACAAACAGGAGGGTGAGCGCAAAAATAGCAATGAGCAGGTATTTATTTTTCTCCGGATGATAGGCAGACAGCTTATCCAGCCAGGTGTTCTGATGGGCAGGAACGAAACTGTTTTCTTTATCACCCAGCACAATCCAGTGTGGCAGAAAGATGAGGGAGAACAGGGCGGCACCCACCAGGCTGAAAGCAGCGAAGAAGCCCACGTCTTTAAGGAGGGAGGAATGTACAAATTGCAGGCACAGGAAACCACCGATGGTGGTAAAACTACCGATGGTCATGGGTTCCGACAGGTCGCGGATCACGTCGCGGATATTATGCAGGTGGCGGTAGTGATTAAATACATGGAGGGAATAATTCACCGCAATCCCCAACACTACGGAACCTGCGCCCAGTGCCACTACCGAGATATGCCCTTTGATGAGGTACACCACTGCCAGCGAAAACAGCCATCCAAAAATAACGGGCAGCATAATGAGTACCGGTGCCCGTTTTTTCCGGAAAAATAATGCGATGAGTATCACCAGCAGCAGCAGGGTAATGCATTGGGTGAGCAGCGTATCCTGGCGAAGCTGGCGGGCATTGCCCACAGACACTGCCGTGGCGCCGAAGTAGGAGGCCACTACCGCAGGATGTTCCTGCTGCAACCGGGCTAGCAGGGCATCCAAGGCCTGGAGGAAGAGGGCGTTCCTGCCAGTTTCATTCGGAGAAAATGCAGGCGAGATAAAGATCATCAGGTGGCGGTGATCTTTGGTCATTACATAGCTGTCGTATAGCTCAAATTGTTCATCATATTGCAGGCGTTGCAGTTTTTTTACGCCCAGCCAGGATATGCCCACAGGATCTTGTGCAATGGCTTTTTTCAGCACCAGGCCCGCCGGTGAAATGAGGGTGCGGTAATCGTAGGCCAGTTGTTTTTTCACCGTTCCGGGCGCTATCATCGAATCGATCTTCGTGTAGTCGCCGGGTTCCAGGAAAACAGGCAGGTGACCGCGAATAAGATCCATGAGATCCAGCACCATGGTATCGCCCATTTGCGCCTGCATGGTTTTGATGTAGGGCGATAAATGTACGGCCGCACTATCGGTGAATGCGGCGGCAAATGCAGTAAGACTGTCTGGCTGCGGGGCTGCTACCGTGTCTTTCGCGGAAAGGGTGAGCACGAGTTTGTCGGCAAATTTACTATCCTGGAATACCTGTTGCAGCTTGTCGAGCCGTGGTTCATGCGGCAGGATTTGCGAAATATCTTCTTCCAGCTTTATACGGTAGGCCAGCACACCCGCCACGGCAAAACAGGCCAGGGTGGTGATCCACAGCCAGGCTTTGCGCCGCTCAAAAAAATTATAGATGGCAATGAAAATAGTACTCATATTGAAACCGACGGTATACGAATAATAGCGCTGTTAAGCATTGGCCCCGGCCTGTTTGCGAAAAACCGCCAGCACCAGGTAAATGATCAGCGTAGTGAGTGTACCGGCCAGCAAGGCCAGGGTAATGCTGCCGGTAATGTATTGTAACAGGTTTTCCCGGACGGTTTGTAAGGTAAGCCCTTTACTGAATAGCAGGTCTGTACCTCCTTTTACCCAGATACGGCCCATCAAAAAACTTCCAAAGATAACGAATGGTATCATGGGCGGAAAGCTAATGTGGCAGCATAGGAAGGTAATGCCCTTATTGAGTTTAAAGAGGGTGGATACCAAAATGGCCGTCAGCATCTGCAACCCCCAGATGGGCAGAATACCAATACAAACACCTACGCCGGCAGAAAGCGCCTTTCGCATGTTAGACTCATTAGGCCGTAACATTTCATCCTGCCATATTTTTTTCCAATTATCTTTCTTGCTGAAATAAATCAGGAAGTTGCGGGGATGAATGTATAAAAAGGCAATGAGTACGAGCACGGTATTAAGTACGCTGATGCGCGAAAAATCACGGAAGGGCCGGAAGTGCGAAACCCGTTCTCCCGGCGGCGGGTAGTACACCTTCACGGGTACCCAATCTATGTGTATGCCCTTCCAGGCACACCGCACCAACACCTCTATTTCGAACTCATATTTGCGGCACACAAAGCGCATCTTGCGCATACGGTGCAGGGGGTACAAGCGGTAGCCGGATTGGGTATCCGGCATTTTCTGGAACGTTTCTACATAAAACCAGAAGTTGGAAAATTTATTGGCAAAGGTATTCTTGCCCGGCATGTTTTCTTGTTGCAGGTTACGGGCACCTACGATAAGGCTATTGCGCTCCCCCCGCTCCAGGCGCTCCAGGAATACCGGCAGGTCTTCTGCAAAATGTTGTCCATCTGCATCCAGGGTGATGGCAAAATCATACCCTTGCTGTAAGGCTTTTTTAAAGCCCTGCCGCAAGGCCCAGCCCTTGCCCCGGTTAGGGGCATAACTTACTAGCTGAATACCGGGAAGGTCGTGGAGAATGGCAGCGGTTTGGTCGGTAGCGCCATCGTTTACCACGATAATATTTTTCGTATAGGTCTGTACCTGGGCGATCACTGCTAACAGGGTGCCGCCATTGTTGTACGTAGGGATGATCACGCAGCATTTATGCGCCTCGAATAGCTCGTGATATGTTGGCTGAATAGCTGCCATATTGAATGCCCTTAGGCTTAGGTGGTTTGTGAAATAAAATTCCCCTGGAATTTAAAAAATATGATTTCTCCGAAACGGATGTTGGCGGATACTTTCCAACTGGCATCGGGTTGTGCTACGTATTGTACGGTGATATTCACTTCCGGCTGTTTTACCGGGTCTATGAAATTAAGGAATTTAATATTGCTGCCATGCCGCAGCAGGGTGTTCTGCGCAGTACCCTTGTCTAGCAGCTCTTTTACGATCTGCATCATACATACGCCCGGCACCACCGGCTGCCCGGGGAAATGGCCTGCAAAAATGGAATGGCCCGCATCTAGGCGTACGGTTACCGCAATGCTATTATCGCCCCTTTCTTCTTGCGTGATGGTATAAAAACTATTCTCTAACATGATCTTCTTTTTTTTATATTTCAATATCGGCTTTGTACTCAATCAGTTGCTTGCTGCGTTTTCTGCAAAGCGATATTGAATTTGAATTGGGTGTGGTGTATGCTGATACTGTCTGGCGTGCCGTTTTGATAATGCCACATTTTTACGATGACCACCGCTTTGCGGGCCGACGATTTTTCTATGCGCACCAGTTGCCGGCAATCCTTATCGGTAATAAAATAACGGCGACCCTTTTCGGAAGGTATAGCTACATATTGGTATTTCCCGTCTGTAAGTACCTGTGCCTGGCGCAAATCCGGGCGCAGCAGCACTAATTCAAAATCCTGTTGCAAGGTCTTAACCACGGCGGGTTTGTCCATTTTATGGAACAGGTAATGTTTAATGAAGGTGCCTTGTGCCGTGTATTCAAAATCAAAGAACTTAAAGCCCATTTCATTGGCAAACACCATCCGCACACTGCTGTCAGGCATTTGCTTGCAGAAGAGCAGGCCACTGAGGTGGTGGGATAATACGTTTACCTGAGTGCTGTACAGGTTGTTGGTAAAGTGCGGCGCAAATTGCTGTATGCAGGCCGCGTCACCAGTTGCCGGTTGCAGGCTTTTGTAGGCAGTGCGGCAGGCCCCCAGCAGCAACAGGGTGACCAGCCCTATATTATTTAATCGCAAAGAGGGCATCCGGAATATTTACGTTCAGTTGTTTGTGAACAAAAGTAATCACGGTATTATCGCCGGAATATTCTTGCATCACGATCTTGTTTACTCCCCCTTCTTTTTTATCAATGAAGACGGAAATGTTTACAAACAAATCTTTCATTCCTTTGGATACCGGGGTAAGCTCCAGCAGGTACATGCTGCCGTTTTCCAGCATGCGGTTAGAAAAATCGGTATTGCTCAACACGGTGCCCTGCACACAATCTACTGTAATGCGGTTCACCTGTTCAAAGAGCTTGTTCGTTTTGCCGGACACTTTATTTTCCTGCTGACTGTCTTTAGTTTTTATATCCTTGCCGTTCATCACCAATAAATAATAAGAAGGGGTGGTGTACTCCATGCGCACTTTGTTTTCTTTTTTAAACCAGAATTTCCCTTTAGACACGATCTTGTCGGAGAGCATGCTCAAGGTTTTCACCTGCACAAAATCGCTTTGAATGCTTTCCGTGTTGCGGGCCGTAACTATGAGTTGCTGGCTAAAAGCTACCGCGGCAGCTTCTCCCAACGGTTTGTAGCCCGCCTGCGCCAGGGCGCTTCCGGCGGTGAAGCAACAAAAAATGATCATCCAATATTTACGCATAAGATGGTGTATTTATCAATTTATCCAATCGTTCAATGGTATATCCGCGTGCCTGTATCTGCGTGATGAGTTCTGGCAATAGCTCCACGGTAATAGCGCAGGTATCGTGCAGCAGCAGGATGGACCCGGGTTGCAACCGGTTCAGTATGCGTTGCAGCAGCGCGTTTTTGTCGGTGGCCACTGTGTCCAGTGAGCGGATGTTCCATCCCACTGGCACATATTGCCCACGGCGAATTGCCTTGGCCAGGTTGGGGTTCGTAACACCGTAAGGTGGGCGAAACAGCCTGGGCCGCAAGCCGGTGGCGGCTTCCACGGCCTGGTCGGCAGCCTGCATATCCAGCAGCATTTTGGGCGCGGCAAACAGGTCGAACCAGAAATGATGCGTAAAACTATGGTTGCCGATCACATGACCGGCAGCGTGTATGCGTTGCAGTAAGGAAGTGTTGGCAGCGGCATGTTTACCTATACAAAAAAAGGCCGCAGGCACCTGGGCTTCCTCCAGTATGTCCAGCACGGCGGGCGTGTATTGGGGTAAGGGACCATCATCAAAGGTAATCGCTATGACCTTCTCCTTTGTTGGAACATTACAGGTAACCGGCAGAAAAAAACCCGCCGTTATGCGCATAGCCCCATATACCAGGCCCCCACTATACGCCAGCAGGATAATCAGGTACCACCACCAGCCTATGTACACCTGGCCCAGATAACTATACAACAACAGGCCTGCCACGAGCAGGAAGGTAATGATATTGAGCCGCCGCTGCGTTAGCATACTTGCATTAAAATTAAGGAATGGTGGGTGGTTAGGTGATGATTATACATCAAAATGTTGTTAATTTTTGCCGGCACAGTGCCGCTATACATGGCTTCGGCAGGTACTTGCTGATGGGCTAATACGTTAGCCCCCAGCCACATACCAAAGCCTGTTGCGGTGGGATATTCCCCGCACAGGTGTTTAAACGCCGCTTCGGGTTTCCCCGGAAAGTGGGCGGTGGTCCAGGTATTATACCATTGATCGTCATCCACATCACCATTGCGACCCGTAATAAGCAGGTCTATATCGGCTGCCAGCAGGCCATGGGCTGCCAGGAATAAGGTGGTGGCTTGCTGTATGGCCGCGTTGTCTGTAGGTTTGTAAATAGTTTGCACCCCGGCCAGGCAGGCTTTGGTATGCGGCGTGCTGGCTGCACCCAGCACAAAAAACGCAGCACCCTCACCGGCAATGGTACCTTTGTTATGCAATTGCAGCAGCGACCCGCTATGGCCCGGGTTTGTTTTGTACAGACCAAAGCGTTGCAGGATGGCATGGCTAAAATGGGTGATCTCGTCCAAACCACCTACCAATAGCTGCCTGGCCTCCCCTTCGCGCAGGAACATGATGGCATCCAGCAGGGCGCTTTCAAAAGAAAAACCCCGGTGTACAAAGGTGTTATTATAGGCATGGCAGCCCAGCAGCAGCGCTATCTGGCCGCCCACCGTATTGTGCGTGCTTTGTATAAAAGCGGTAGGCGTAAGCATTTGTTCTTCCTGCACCACCATTTTTTGCAGGAACACACCGGTATCATCCAGGCAGCCATAAGCCGTGCCGGTAATGATACCATCTGGCACCGATATGCCGGCCTGCTGCAAACTAAGTTGCGCCGCACCCACGCCCATCTTAATGACGCGGCTCATGCGGCGTATCTGTTTAAGGTCTATCCACTGTTTATAATCAGGGTCTACCACCTTCAGCCTGTTGGTGGTATAATCCTGCACGGCTGGCCAGAAAGCCGCCCCCACCGCAGTTTGCTGCGGTGAAATGGCACCAGTGCCGTTGATGTATATTTTCATGTGATGGTTCAAAGTACTTGTTATGCGGTGCCGGGTATATGATCACCTGGTTGTATACCGTATGATGTAAATTTTTACCGGCCTGTGTTTAAAACGTATATCTGTTAACTACCTCCCTTACTAAATACCAGGCAGGAACAGTTGCCGCCAAAGCCAAATGAATTGCTCATCACATGCCGCAGGTCGTTGCCAGCGCTGAAAGTAGTGATGGGCGAAAAAGGCAGTTCCTTCATTTGGGTGGTAAACTGTGCGTTGGGGTACAGCAGGCCGTCGCGCACGGAAAGTGCGGCAAATACGGCTTCTATACCACCACTGGCACCCAGGGTATGCCCGGTAAACGACTTGGTGGAACTGGCCGGGGGCGGTGTATTGCCAAAGAGCCGGGCTATGGCCAGGCCTTCGCTCAGATCGTTGTTTTGGGTGCCGGTGCCGTGCAGGTTAATGTAGCGGATGTCTGCCGGTTGTAAGCCGGCCATGTGTAACGCCCCCTGCATGGCCAGGTAGTTGCCAGTACCGTCTGGCGAAGAGGCCGTTTGATGATAGGCATCATTGGCATTGGCAAAGCCGCTTAGCGTAGCCCAAAGGCCTTTCCGGTCTTTGGCCACCGCGTCAGACACCAGTACCACGTAGCCCGCACCTTCTCCCAGGTTCAGGCCACGGCGGCTATCGTCGAAAGGGCGGCTGGGCGCAGTATCCAGTATCATCAAAGTATTAAACCCATTGAGGGTAAACCGGGTAAGCGCATCGGCACCGCCGGCAATGACTACGTCTGCCAGATTATTATGAATGAGCCGCGCGCCATACATCAGCGCGTTGGCCCCGGAAGAACAGGCTGTGCTAATGGTGGTGATGTGATGGGATATGCCCAGTGCATCTGCCACCACTTCGGTGATGGTGCCGCATTCGTGCTGGGATACGCCGTGCAGGCGACCCTTGCCCTGATCCTGCAAAAAAGCTGGAAAGAAATCTTCTGTTTTATCCATACCGCCCACGGTATTGGCAGATACAAAGGCGGTACGGTAATCGCGCACTTCATCCAGTCCGCTGGAAGTCCAGGCTTCCCGCGCCGCAATGAGGCTTAGCATGGCGGTGCGGGCGGTAGAGAGGGGCAGCCCGGAAAGCTGCGCCAGGTGGTCATTGGCCGCCTTTACCTCCACCACCGGAAAGGCGGTGTGGGCCGAACGAAGGAATTGCAGGGGGGCCATGCCTGGCTGCATGCGCTGAAAGGCTTGCACACAGGCCTGCACATGCTGGCCTATGCCGCATATCACCCCTCCACCTGCAATCCATGTAGGTGCCATCATGCTTATTTTGCCTTTTGTTCGGTAATAAATTCGGCAATGGTGCGCACAGATGTAAAAATGCGCGGCCCATCGTCCGGGTTGGCGATACGGATACCATAGTACTGTTGCAGCAAAACAATCAGCTCCAGTGCGTCGATAGAATCCAAGCCCAACCCTTCTTTAAACAGGGGGGCATCGTCGCCGATATCTTCAGGCTTTACCTCCTGCAAGTTCAGTTGTTCTATGATCTGCGCTTTAAGATCGGCTATCAGTTGCTCCATTTCCATTTGTTATAGATTGATATAGTTTTTCCAGGTTGTGGGCGTTTAGCGGCAGGGCGCTGCTCCCAGCTTCCTTTTCCACCAGGAATAAGGCCGCTTCAAAATGTGTGTGCATTACCTCCACCCAGCCGCAAATACAGGCGTCTACGGCTTGTTCGGCAAATAGTTCCTGTACATAATCCGCCATGCCAGTGGTATCAAAACGGGGCTGCACGAAGAAAATGTTTTCTCCCTTAAACCCATGGCGAATGCAGATCTCCCCGATCACGATGTTGGACAGGGTGTATACAAACAGGGCCGGGCTAGCAATGTCTTTTACCGTATCGAAATAACGCAGGTCTGTATCCAGGCTGCTGCTTTGGTTGGCCAGGGCCAGGCCCACGCTGCCCGCGGCATAGCGTTCTAACAAGGGCGTGCCGGTGAGTAAAATCTCTGCCGCCAGCCAGCCCAGTTTACTCAGCGTATCCATTTTATGGAACTTGGGATAAGGGCTGCCTAACTGCTCATAGCCCGCCCGCAGCAACACGGTCACATCGGCACTGCCCGGCACTGCCAGCGGCTGCCCGTTGCGGAAGATGCCCTGCGCACCGATAGCGCTGGTAGCGTTAATATAAGCCACTTCTTTATGCAAGCCAGTTCCCATTTAATTTTTCCGTGAGTGCTATTTTGCGCGCTAGCCGTTTTAGTTCGGTGTCGTGCTTTTCCACGTACAGATTGCTGTTGTCCCAAACATATCCTGCCAGCACGCTGCATATCTTTTCTTTGGTGCCCTGGTCGGGATTATCGCAGAAAAAGATAGTATCAAGGGTACCTTCGTACCAGGCCATTACGTAAGAGCGGAACACGTTTACTCCCTGACGGGTAGGTTCCATGTATTCTTTTTCCCAATCAACAATTTCGCCCTGCAACTTGCGGATCACCAGCTTGGCGGCGGTTTGCGCAGATACGCAGGCCAGCGTTACACCAGAGGAAAAGATAGGGTCCAGGAATTCGGTTACATTGCCGGTAAGGACAAATCCTTCCCCGTAAAATTTATCGGTAGTGGCAGACCACGACTGTAACGTGCGGGGTTCAAACACCAGGTCTACGTCCTTAAAGCGCTCTGCAAAATAAGGCTCTGCGGCCAGCAGGGCGCGGTATTGTTCCTCCGGCGTGCCGGGGTATTGGTCAAAAAATTCAGGATCGCCCACATAACCCAGGGAGGTAACTCCGTTGCTAAAGGGAATGATCCATACCCACACGCCTTTTTTGTGTACTACGGCGGTAATGCGGTTAGGCTCTCCATCCATGAAACGTTTGGCATCTACCGTGTGGGCGAAGACGGCCTTGCGCGATTGCAACACCGATTCTTTTTCAAGGTCAAACAAGCGGGGAATTACGCGGCCATACCCGCTGCCGTCTACAATGAAGCGGGCTTCAATTTCTTTTACCTGGCCTTTTTCATCTTCCACAGTGGTCACAGAATCGGAGCCGTTAAAGCGTATAGCCGTAACCGTTGTTTCATATTCTACCGGCACGCCCATGGCTTCCACGGTGTCTGCCAGGGTTTTGTCGAAGGTAGCCCGCTGCACCTGCCAGGTCCAGGTCCACCCGTTGGTATATTGTTCTTTAAAAGTGAAATCACAGATCTTATCGCCTTTCACGAATTTAGCACCAAACTTCTCCTGGAAACCACAGGCCTTGATGGCGTCTATAAACCCAGCCTCCGTTAAGGCTTCCATACAGCGGGGCAGCAGGCTTTCGCCTATCACAAAGCGGGGGAAGCGCTGCTTCTCCACTATCTTCACGGTATAGCCCGCCTGGGCAATGATGGAGGCGGATACTGTACCGGCAGGGCCGGCACCAATTACAAGAACATCTACCTTTTCTTTTTGCATCGTGACAAAGTGTATTAAATGTTTTATGTACCAGGGTACTATTTACTTTAGGTAAAAACAGCAGGGTGATCATGTGTTTGAGCGGTAGGCTGCTCTTTATTTTATCACACATTGCAGCAGGGTATAGCTCATACCCATCTGATCATTCTGGCTAATTACCGTAAGGCCAGCCGCGGTAATGCAGGCAATCAAGTCATCTGAGTGATACATCTGGCTATTGCCATTGGCCATGGCGGTAAAGTACAGCGACGTTTGCTGCAGGCAGTAGGCAGCAGACTTAAACACCTGCCGGTCCCAAAACGGTTCCAGGATGTAAATGCGGCCCCCATCTGCCAGTGAAGCCATGCAACGTTGCAGGATCGCAATAATCTGGGCCTCGGAGAAGCAGTCCAGGAACTGGCTCATCCAGATGGCGTCAAATTTTCCGTCGGGGAAGGGCAGGTTTTCATTCAGCACATCGGTGGTGAAGAAAGATACCCGGTGTTCCAGGCCGGCGGCTTTGATCTTTTGTGTTGCAATCCCCATCTGGCCGGGCAGGTCCAGGATGGTAACTTGCACATCGGGGTCGTAACCCGTGCAGGCCAGGGCCCACTTGCCGGTGTTGCCACCCAGTTCCAGCAGTTGGCGGGGCTTGCTGGCAAATACCACGGGCAGTACCTGCGGATAAGCAATATCGGAATAATAGTGATCGAAGTCGAACCAGCTTTTGCCAATGTCAGGCGGCAGCAGCGACAGGCCCGGGTAAATGGTTTCCCAGGGCCCCAGCTCCCGCAGGCCGGCCGGCTTGCCGGTTATGAGGGCTTCCTCCAGGTGGTCCATGCCCCGGTAGCAAATGTCTTGGGTGAAGTCCATGTTAATGCGGGTCAGCTCATCATATTCTATAAAATAACCCATTTTGGAGAGGGTATATTTTTTATCGTTGACCAGCAGCAGTTCTATGCCCAGGCCCGCTTCCAGCAGCACACGCACGGCATATTTGCTCAAGGTAAGCTGGGCCACAATGTCTTCCAGGCTAATACCGGCGCGGCCCGCATCGGATATAATCTTTAGAATGCCCAGGTTGCGCAGTGCGCGCGTGGCCTGGAACGCCACGGGGGCAAAAGCCAGTTGAAGGGCGGCTTCCTTAGCCTGCAAGGCGGTTTTTGTTTCTTTGGAAAAAAAGTTCATGAAAGACGTAATAGGTTGCGTGGTAATGAGCTGTATTTAAAATTTGGAAAATACCATGGCCGCATTACAGCCGCCAAAGCCGGAAGTTGTTTTTATAAAATGCTGCATACCAGGTTGGTAACGACTTTGGTTACTGATATCCAACGGCTGGCTTACGCCCAGGGTTTCAAATCCCGGGGTGGCCAGCAGGCAGTTGTGCAGCAAGGCATGCATACTCACAATACTTTCCAGCAGGCCCGCTGCACCCAGGGTATGGCCATAGTAACCTTTGAGGCTAAATACCGGCGCATGGGCAATACCTGCCAGGCCAAAGGCTTTGGCCTCCATCTCATCGTTGTACGGCGTAGCCGTGCCATGGGCGGAGATAAAGGCTATTTCCTTCGGCGATAGTTCCGTATTATCTATGGCTTTCTGCAGGGCCAGCGCCAGTTCTGCGCCAGTGCGGGAAGGACCAGAAATATGATTGGCGTCGTTGCTAACCCCACCGCCGCCTATGCGGATGTTGCTCACCGGCGATTGCAGGGCCGGATTGTTGGTCAATACCAGCGTGGCGGCGGCCTCCCCCAGGTTCAGCCCATTGCGGGCAACGTCGAAGGGGCGGCATACCTGGCTGCTCAATGCATGAAAGGAGGAAAATCCGGACACCACAAATTGCGTCAGTATATCTGCGCCGGCAATCACCACCTGGTCGTATTGGCCAGAGGCCATCAACCGTTTGGCCGTAAGAATAGCCAGCAGCCCGGAAATGCAGGCATTGCTCACCACCAGGGGGGGAGATGACGCCTGGAAATAGGCGCCAATGGTGGCCGCAGTATCATACAGTTGCATGCCCCGCAGCGCAGCCGCATCGGGCACCTGGCCTGCATGCTGCTCCAGCCAGTCTATATTGCCCTTGGTGGTGCTGAGCAGCAGCAAGGTGCGCGGCTGCGACAGGCGAATGCTGGTTTGGCCCAATGCCTCGTTAATAGAGGCAATGACTAACTGCTCAAATTTGGTAAGCCCCTGCACGGTTAGCCCGGCAGTATAAGCCGCCAGTTGTTCCGGCAGGATAATCCCTGCCGGCAGTTCCGTTTCCATGCAGGGCAGTTGCAAAGGCTGTAAGCCGCTCCTGCCCTGGCTTACCGCAGCGTAGTTTTGCGCCGTGGTAGCCCCCAGTGGAGAAGTAATATTATCCGCCGCTACATACACAGGTTGCATATTCACTGGTTAAGACAAAGCATGTTGTTGTTTCCACTGCTCAAAAAACTTAGGCAGGATGAGCTGCAACGTTTGTGTTGACTTGTCGAGGAACACCTGCACGGAAGCGCCGGTGGCCACGATCTCGTGGGTAGTGGCATTGTACAGCGTGTACTCAAAACGTATTTTGGCCGCCGGGGTAGGCACATAACGCGTTTCTACGATCACACTGTCGCCATAACGCAGGCTGCGTTTATAGTTACAGTCTACATGCACCACTGGTACGGTATATCCATTGGCAAAAATATCGAGATAACGCAGGCCAAATTTGTTGCCAAAGGCTTCGCGCCCATCTTCAAAATAACGCACGTAGTGGCCATGCCATACAATACCTAAAGGATCTGCCTCGTTAAACCGCACTAAAATTTCCACTCTTTCCGACAACAATGCCTCCATAGAAAAAAATAAGTATCAAATAAAAACAAACTGGCCTGTTTCGTGCAAAAATTGCCATGAAACAGGCCATCATGAAAAAAAGCTAGCTATTAGCCTTCACCCATTTTTTATAATCGTGGTTGTCTATATCATTGATGGTTTCATATACCACGTGCAACCAATAATTGCGCATGGTAAATCCTTTGCCGGTTTGCACATACCGCTGTGACAACAATACTTTTTTATGAGACAGGTCTATCAGCACTGCATAAATTGCCCCCTTCTTCTGGCCTTTATCCAACGCTTCCACGATGAAGAGCAAGCCTATGCCGCTACCCTTGTAATGGGCGGCTATTTTGGCAATGTCCGCATCTTTAAAGCGCTCAAAATCGGCGGCATCACTGCTTTTCAGCTTGTCTTCGCTGATGCCCTCATTAAACTTGGTTACCTGGGTCAGTTCGTTTTTTACCGGGTGATGGAAGGCACCGGCGATGTCGTATTTCTTAACCTCGTTCACCACTACATCATTGTAACTGGGTACTACTTTACTTATAAAATCGGTCGCGTTCAAGGCCGTTTCGCCCAGGTAGCGCGTTTGGGTAAAGTCCACACCCAGGTAAGTAAGGGTGGCTTTATCGTCTGCAAAGAATGTTTTTAGGGTTTGGGCCTGCACCGCTAGTTGGCATAAAAGCAAGGTGCACACAGCCCATAAAATCTTTTTCATATTACTGATTGAGGTTATGATGAAATGTAAGATTGCAGTGCAAAATACAAATTCAATTGGCAAATCGCACCCTTAGGCTAGCCGGCCGGTCATATTCCAGCGGGCAGCGACGATACTTTACCGCCTCCCCGATCTCCAAGGCCCCCGGCCCTGCTAGCTATTGGCTTTCTTCCACCGTTTGTAATCGCGGCCGCTAATATCTTTAAGGGTAGCCGCCAGGGCGGCCGTCCATTGTATGCCGGCTCGGCCTCGTTTTATATACCGTTTGCTGAGCAATACCTCTCCGGTACCGAGTGCGGTGAGTACCACGTACACGGCAACTTTCCAGCTTTTGCAGTCTGCAGCTTCCACTACGAATAGCAGGCCTATACCTTCGCCGCTATAATGGCGGGCTACACTTGCGATATCAGCTGGTTGCAAGCGCTGAAAATCGGTGGCAGTATTGGATTTTATGACACTGGTATCTATACTGGCATTGATCTGCTTTACCTGGGAGAGATCGTTATGCACCGCTTGGCGGTAAAAGGATGCGGCAATGTCGTATCGCTGGGGATGGTTTACCACCTCCGTATTGATGTCGGGAATTACCTGGCTTTTAAATTGGCCGGGGTGCAGGGAGGGGGCGTGGAGGTAGCGCATTTGCGAAAAGTCTACTCCCAGGAAAGTGAGGGGCAGCTGGCTGTTGGCCAAAAATTCGGAGAGGGTTTGCGCCACACCTTGGCCGGTAAGGGCCACCAGGAAAAACACCAGCAGTTTTATTTTTTTCATAACAGGGCACCGGGTTTTAAGGCGGAATAGGTAAAATAAAGTTTTTGGCAACGGAAGGCCACAGCACCCCGCTGCCTGCAGGCTATTAACCTGCCAATACCGGTTTTTTATCCACGATGGGGGCTGCCCATTTTCATCAGGGATTTATAAAAATCTTAAGCTCACAACTGGCCAGCACTTCTGCTTGTAGCATTACGCGGGCCAGCACGCTGGTGGCGTTAAATACGGTGTTCTGCACTTCTATCCGGGTTTGCACCCTGGCGCCGGCTGGCGGCAAGCGGTTTATCTGCAAATCTTTTACCGCGCCGATAAAGCCCACCTTCACCGGCTCATTTTTTTGCAAAGCCAGGAAACCAGCATGGGCCGCCGCCGTTTGGGCCATGTTTTCCAACAGGCCGGAAGGGGAAAACTTCCCAGCCTGCACGAAAATATTGTCTGCATTGATGGTGAGGGCCGTGTCGGCACTTTTGTCGGTGGCACCGGTCAGGGTGTCTATCATCACCATGGGCGGGCGCTGTGGTATATATTGAAGAATGTCCATGAATAAGTATAGTCAGTTACATAAAACGGAGGGAAAGCCGGCTTAGTGTGTGCCGGCTGTTTTTTCGGGCAGGTGCTGCCCGGCGGGGGCCGGGTCTTCCTGCCAGAAGTCGTAATAGTTATACCACTGCTCCGGGTACTGCCTCACCTTCTCTTCCAGGGCTTGCACAAAATCATGCACCGCTTCGTTCTTACCTTCCTGGCGGCGGCCATGGTAGTATTTGGGCGGCGTGGCCGAGAGGTGATAATGAGTGGCACTTTCCTTAAAGGCAAATACTACACACACCGGCACTTTAAAGGTAGCCGCCAGCAAAAAAGGCCCTGCCGGAAAGGCTGCAACATGGCCCAGAAAAGGCACCTGCACGGTTTTATTACCTTCCATAAAACGGTCGGCATGCATACACACCAGCTCATTTTTATGCAGGGCGTCGTTGATCGCGTAAATGTGGGACAGGTCGTTTTTAATGACAATGATATGCACTTTACGCTGGCCGGTGACCGATTCCAGATAAGCCTTTATTTGGGCATGCTCCCCATCATACATCACAATGTGGATAGGGGTTTGCAGGCGTTCAAAGAGGTAGCCCGCCACTTCCCAGTTGCCCGCGTGGGCACTGAGCAATATGCCGCCCTGTTTTGCAGCAATGATGTTGCGCAGATGTATTTCCCCGTCAAATTCAAAGGTAAAGGGGCTGGGCATATTGGCCATAACAACCACCTTATCGATGATCGTTTGCCCAAAGCGGTAGTAGTTATGGTACACCGCCCACCCACTGCGCCAGCGGCCAAAGTGTATGCGCCGGCGAAAATACCGGTAACTGTATTTAGTAGTGCTAAAAGAAAACAGGCAATAATAAAGACTGACCAGGCGAAGTAAAAAGTACGCAGGATACACGCCTCCCATGCGCAAGAGGCTTATGAAAACACGGTAACCCAGCGGCGTGCCTTTGGACTTTCCTTCCCATGCGGGCATTACACCAGTTCTTTTTGTTTAAGACGGGTTATCACGTAATCATAAAAATCCTGGAAAGTAACGATGTTGTGAAAGTCCTCCGGTTTCACCTTGAAACCGAAATTACTTTCTATCACTACCACCAGATCAATATAATCAAGGCTATCTAAATCCAGTGTGGCCTTCAGGTCTGCCTCCGGAGCAATTTTGCCGGGATCTACCTCAAATTCCTCTACCAGAAAAGCGTTTGTCCGTGTTATGATAGTTGCAACTTCCATAAAGTGTGATCCAGATATAGGTTAAGCTATTAAAAAATCAGTGATGTATCGAATAGTGAAACCAATAAGATGTGGGCTGTTTCGCTGGCACATCCTTTTTTTAATTGAAATTATTCCAGGTGTAGGCCGGGTATACAGTTCCCGCAGATTGGAAATAGGATCGGCTTTAAACGCTGCAAAATATAAATTTATTTACTATTCCGCAGTTTTTCATCCCCCTTTTATGGTAAAACGTTCCAGGTTACCCGCCGCGGCTGCAAGCTGGAGGCTGCTTTCACCGGTCATCTACTTCCATGCTATTTCACCATTCCCGGCATATTTCCCAGGCGTTGTAAGCCTAAGCGCCCTCCCATTTTTTTACAATCAGCGAGGAATTGGTACCACCAAATCCAAAGGAATTAGACAAAAATACATTAAAATTTTTATTAATAGTATCGGTTACCAAATTCAGGGGCGCGGAGGCTTCATCGGGGTTTTCGAAGTTAATGTTGGGAGCAATAAAACCCTGCTGCATCATAAGCATAGCATATACGATCTCGCTGGCACCGGCCATCCAGCATTCGTGCCCGGTCATTGACTTAGTAGAGCTAATGGGCGGCCGCCACTGGCCAAACACGCTGTGCAGGGCCTGGGCCTCGCTGGCATCGCCGGCGGGGGTACTGGTAGCGTGGGCGTTAATATAGCCGATTTCCTTTCCGGAAATACCCGCGTCTTGCAGGGCAATCTGGAGGGAGCGCATAGGCCCGTCTACCGTAGGATTGGAAATATGGCTGCCATTGGAACTAAAGCCATACCCTATTATTTCACCCAGGATGTTGGCCCCCCGGCGCTGGGCCGATTCCAGACTTTCCAGGATTACCGTGGCCGCCCCACCGCTTGGCACTAGTCCATCGCGGTCGCGGTCAAAGGGGCGGGAGGCCTTTGCTGGCGCATCTTCCCGGATAGAGAAGGCCGCAATGGCGTCGAAATTGCCCATAGACAAAAGATTAATCTCCTGTGCCCCGCCACAGATCACGCAGTCCTGCATGCCATTGCGGATAAACATATACCCCAGGCCAATGGCGTGGGAACCGCTGGCGCAGGCCGCACTTATACTGAAGTTTACTCCCCGTAGGCGGAATATGGTGGCCAGGTTCATCGTTACAGTAGAGTTCATCGTCTGAAATACAGAGCCAGAGCCTACCATCATCGTATCTTTTTTCTCCCGCATAATGTCGGTGGCTTCGATCACGGGCTTGGCCGAACTATCGTTGCCGTACAAAATACCTACGGGATATTTTTCCATAAAATCTGGGTCTATGCGGGCTTCCGCCAGGGCTTCGCGGGTGGCCATGTAGGCAAATTCTGCCTGCTCGGGCATCATCATCCGCGCCCGCCGGTCCAGGAAGGGCTTCAGATCAGGCCTTTCTACGTAACCAGTAAGGCCGGAACGGTATCCAAATGCTTTGCGGGCAGGGTCCAGGATAATGCCAGAACGCCCCTTGTATAACGATTCACTAACGGTGGCCAGGTTTTTTCCTATGCAGGAGTAAATGCCCAGGCCGGTGATGACTACTCTGTGGTTCATATGCTACTGCCCCCGCTGTGTGCAACGGGGCGCTCTAAAGTTACAATTTATAATGGGGATGCACCGGCGGTGATCAGGTGTATAGCCCCCCGTTAATAGACAATACTTCGCCCGTGATATAGCCCGCTTCCTTCGATACAAAAAAGGCTACGGCGGCAGCCACTTCTTCCGGGGTGCCAAAACGGTTCATGGGTACCTGGGCCGCGAGCTCTTTTTCATTCAGTTCCGCCGTCATGTCGGTGGTGATGAAGCCCGGGGCCACGGCATTTACCGTTACCCCCCGTTTGGCAACTTCCTGGGCCAGCGCTTTGGTGGCGCCAATTACACCGGCCTTGGCAGCTGAATAATTGGTTTGCCCTGGCAGCCCTTTAATGCCACTGAGTGATACGATGTTTACAATACGCCCAAAGCGTTTCATCAGCATACCATTGATCAACAGTTTGGTCACGTAGAAAAAACCATCCAGGTTAGTACCCAGCACATTGCGCCACTGCTGGCTGGTCATCCAGAAAAACAAGGCGTCCTCCCGGATGCCGGCATTGTTTACCAGCACTTCAATAGGTTTGTCTTTATTGGCCTCCAGCCAGCCACCCAGCACTTCCTGTACGGCAGCCTCGCTGGATACGTCGAATGGCAGCAATACGCCGCCAGTGCCGGCTGCCGTAACGGCTGCCAGGGTTTCTTCCGCAGCGGCCTGGTTGCCCTTGTAGGTAATGATAACGTGGTATCCCAGCGTGGCCAGCCGGATACTCACGGCCCTGCCTATTCCCCTGGACCCGCCGGTCACTAATGCATATTTCATGTGTTGTGTTATCGTGGTCATTAAAACTTTGGCGTTTGCCCGCGCAGGTAGTCTTTAACCCGCTGCACATCTTTATAACGCGGCGCGTCTTCTACAAACACCGGGAATATTTTCCGGATGGCGCTATATACCCCGTGGGTAAAGGCCGCCAGCTTGTCCTGGCATTGCAGGTAATCGATGGCTTGCAGTAAGGTCATCATTTGTATGCTCAATACCTCGTAGGCATTTTCCATTACCTTGTTGGCAATGAGGGCTGCGTTGGTACCCATGCTTACAATGTCCTGGTTGTCGTTGTTGTTCGGAATGCTGTGTACGTACATGGGGAAGGAAAGGGTTTGGTTTTCGGCCACGGTACTCACTGCGGTAAACTGCACCCCTTGCATGCCAAAGTTAAAGCCCAGCTTACCCAGGTTTACGAAGGGCGGAAACTTTTGGTTCAGCTTATCATTCAGCAGGTAGTTTAGCTGGCGTTCGGAGAGCATGGATAATTTGGTGATAGCAATCTTTAGCTTGTCCATTTCCAGCGATACATAATCGCCGTGAAAGTTACCGCCGTGAAATACATTGCCCCGGTGATGATCTACCACGGGATTGTCGCTCACCGAGTTCAGTTCTTCCACCACCAGGCGGGCGGCCTGCTCCAGCGTGTCGTACACTGGGCCCAGCACCTGTGGTACGCAGCGCAGGGAGTAGTATTCCTGTACTTTATCTTCAAAAACATCTTCTTCCAGTTCTTTATAGAGGTGATCAGGGCGGTGGCGGATCATTTTGCTACCGGCCAGTAATTCCCGCATCTGGCGGGCTATTTCGTTCTGACCCACATGTTTTTTCACGGCGTTCAGCTCGGCAGATAAATGGTCGTCGAAGGCTTCCACCACTTCATTGATCATGGCGCTCATTACGGTGCCCCAGTGCAGGAGGCGTTTGGCTTCCAGCACGTTTACCAGGCCAATGCCGGTCATGGCGGAGGTACCGTTCAGCACTGCCAGGCCTTCCCGCAGATGTATTTTCAGGGGGGTAATGTCTAGTTGGGCAAACACGGTGGCAGTAGGTTGTAGCTGGTCGTTATATAATACCTCGCCTTCACCGATGAGTACCAGTGCCAGGTGGGCCAGTTGCACCAGGTCGCCGGAGGCCCCCACGCCGCCATGCTCAAATATGCAGGGATACACGTTCTGGTTGATCAGGTCGCGCAGCAACAGCACAATAGAAGGATGCACGCCGGAATACCCTTGCATAAGAGTACTTAAGCGGGCTATCATCAGACTCTTGGTATGTATGGGCGACAGGCATTTGGAAGCGCCAGAGCTATGGCTGCGGATGAGGTTATACTGTAACTGAAGGGTATCTTCATCGTTCACCTTATACTGCGCCATGGGCCCAAAGCCGGTATTGATGCCGTATATGAGTTTTTTACCGGAGAACTGGCGCAGGAAATGATGACTGTCTTCCACGTTTTGCAAAGCGGCTGCATCCAGCTCCACCCCGGCTCCTTCGTATAAAATTTTGTAAACCTCTTCCAGCGTAAGCGGCTTGCTTCCTAAAATGATCATTGTGTTACAAATTATATTTATATGATTGCGTGACAAAAGTATCTTTAGCCCTCCTCTACAGCCCCCTGCCCTACCGTAACCAGGATTTTGTCTATCCGGTGGGCATCCATATCTACGATTTCGAAGGTGAAGCCCCGCCATTCCAGCTTTTCGCCGGTTTGGGGAATATGTTCCAGCCGGTATAAAATGAAGCCGGCCAGGGTATCAAATTCCTGTTCAAACTCGGCCATCCAGTCGGCCCGGTCAAATTCTGACAGGAAGTCGTAGAAAGGTATCTGGGCGTCTACCAGGTAGCTGCCATCTTCCCGTTTAAACAGGGTGTACTCTGCCTCCTGGCCCGTTTGGGGCATATCACCTACGATGGCTTCCAGAATGTCGTTGAGGGTGATCATGCCCAGGAAGGTGCTATACTCATCCACAATGAAGGCAGCATGTATCTGGGTTTCTTTAAATTTTTCCAGCACCTCGTAAGCCGAATTATTTTCAGGTACGAAGAGGGGTTTTTTCATCAGTGTTTGCAGGCTTGCCCCCATCTCGGCCGCAAAAAGGTCTTTGATGGTAAGCACTCCTTTAATATTATCGATCTGGCCATCGCATACCGGGTACACAGAGTGCAGGCTTTCGCTGATCTTGCTTTTATAATCGGCTTCCAGGGCTTTAATGTCTAGCCAGGTTACGTCGGTGCGGTGGGTCATCAGGGAGGTAATGTTGCGGTCGCCGAGGTAAAACACGCGCTCAATGATTTCTTGCTCGGTTTCTTCGATAGCGCCGGAATGCGTGCCTTCGGTGATCATGGCCTTGATCTCCTCTTCTGTAACAGGGGTTTCGTTCGTCTTAAAGCTGAACAGTTTCAGGATACCATTGGTACTGGCGGTGAGCAGCGCCACAAAGGGAAAAGCCAGGCGGGAGAGCAGGGTCATGGGCCGGGCCATAGACTTAGCCACGTTTTCAGAACGGGCCAGGCCTATGCGCTTGGGTACCAGTTCGCCCAGCACTAGGGATATATAAGTAGCCACCACCAGGATGACGGTCATGGCCAGGAAATTACTATAGGGTTGCGCAGCCGGAAAGTGATGATTTATCCAGGCGGCCAGCGGAGCTTTGAGCGTTTCGCCGGCATAAAGGCCTATGAAGATACCCACCAGGGTAATGCCTATCTGGACGGTAGAAAGAAAGGTGTCTGGATGGTTGGCCAGCTTCAGGGCGGCCTTTGCTTTTTCATCCCCTTTATTCGCGGCATGTTCCAATTTAAGCTTACGGGCGGAGACCAATGCTATTTCCGCCATGGAGAACAAGCCACTGATTAAAACGAGGATGATGATTATGACGACTTCCATAGAGCGCTAAAAATAAAGAATTATTCAAATATCATTGTAACAAAAGCCAAAAGGATGCCGCCCGCGATGGCAATTACCTTACGGCCACTGATTTCATGATACCGGGTACCACTTTCAAAGAAGATGGTGGTGGCAATGTGAATGAAGGCACCGATCACCAGGGCTACTACGTATACGAGGTAGTCTGCCACTACGCTAAACGTTTGCCCCAGCAGCCAGGCTAAGATGGCGGCCAGGGGAGTTACCAGGCCAAAACCTACCAGTATGGCCCACAGCCGGGGCTTGCTTACCCCCCCATGCACCATCACCGTCATAAGGGCCAGCGACTCTGGCAGCTTGTGAAGGGCCACACCCAGCATGAGGGAGGGGATGGCAGCGGCATCCTGGTAGTGGAAGCCCAGGGGCAGACCTTCCATAAAGGCATGCAAGCTAAGACCCACCAGCAACGGGGCGATGGCAATGTGGTGGTGACCGGCCCCTCCCGGTGTAGCCATATGGGTATGCCCATGCTCCATACCATGTGAAAGCTGGGCCAAGGCTACCTGTATGAAGAATCCCAACACCACATAAATGCCGGCCCGGCTACCCAATTGGGCAAATACCTCGGGCAAGAGGTGCATGATGGTAATACCAAACAGGAAGGCACCCGTGAAGGCCAGCAGGTACACCATGAAATGACCGGCTTTGCCAGCTCGCAAAGCAATGATACCCCCCGTGAGGGTAGCTATAAATATGAATATGAGATAAGTCCAGTTCATGCTATCACTGGTTCCTGAATAAGACCAATACGTCTTTGAAAGAAACGGGCGCAGCCCCAGCCAATGCCAGCACCCAACAACGCCCCACCCAGCACATCCAGCGGGTAGTGTACACCCACATATACCTGGCTGTAGGAAATGGCCGCTGCCCACACTAAAAAGAGCCAGCTATACTTCCCGAAATAAGGACGCAGGGTAATAAAGCAAAGCATGGCCAAAGCAAAATGATTACTAGCATGGTTGCTCGTGAAGCTGCCACTGCTGGGGCAATAAGGCACCATTTGCCGGGCAAAAGAAGCCACCACCGGGTCATGACAGGGCCGCAAACGCCCTACCGCTCCTTTGATATACAGGCTGGTCTGGTCGGATATACCAAAGGCAATGAGAAACACCATGCACCACCATAATCCCCGCCAGCGAAAGTTCAGGAGGGTAAACAGGGCCAGGAACAGGTAGAGCGGCGCCCAGGTATACGGCTCGCGCAGCCAGGGTGCCAGCCAGTCGAACACCGGGTTTTGCCACTGGTGATTCATATAAAAAAATATTTTACGGTCGAAATTGACGATAGCTTCCAGCATCCCTTATATTTTTTCCGCCAGCAAAATGAGCCGGGGCGATTGTTGGTCGGAATAAGCGTTAAAATAATAATCCCCAAAAACGTCCTGTATTTTCAGCCCCTGCTGGGCAAACATCTGTTGAAAATTGGCCAGGGTAAAGGCATTCACACATTCGGTAAAAACAGCCCTGGCCGGCTTATCGCGGTCCAGTATTCTTATTTCCTTGATGAATTGATGGTCCCTTACTTCCCGGCGAATGTCGAATACCACGTGCTGCTTTTCCGTGACCTCATGGGGTACCAGGTGGGCCTGAACAAAGGTGCTGTTCAGGTAGTCCAGCATCACCCGCCCGCCCGGTTTCAGTGCCTGGGCAATGGTGCGCAGGGCATTGTTATTCTCCCGGGCGGTGGCGAAATACCCGAAACTGGTAAAGAAATTAAAGGCTACGTCGAAGTAGTTAATGCGAAATGGCAGCCGCATATCATGCTGGTAAAAATGCAGGTGGTCATTTTCCTGCTTTTTGGCCGCCAATATGCTTTCAATGGAAAGGTCTATACCCGTTACATCAAAGCCCCGGCTTGCCAGGAGCTGCGCGTGACGGCCCTTTCCGCAGGCCACATCCAGCATAAAACAACCCGGCTTGGGCTGAAGATAAGCCAATAGCTTATCAATAAATGCAGCCGCTTCCTTCTCATCCCGGTTTGCATACAGCAAGTAATAATAGGGCGAATTAAACCAATCCCTGAACCATTGTTTGGGTACTTCCATGGTGTAAAAACCGTTAAGCGTAAGTGGTGAATCGCTACGAAGATAAGCGCCGTATGATTAACCTTTCACTATTAACCTTTTTTATTATTCAACATCAAATATCGGGTGCTTTCGTAAAAGCCATGCGTTAAATGCTCCAGGTAACGCGCAGTATCCGGCAATTGCGCTTTTATATCCAACTGTGGATTGGCTTTCAGGTCGTAGAGGGCGGTTTGTGCCGTGTTGGCCTGTTGCTCAAACAGGTATTGCGGGCCAATCACCGCGTAATACACGGCCTGGTTGCGCACATAACTGATAAACTTATACGGATGCACATGGGTACTGTCAAAAATATCGGTACCCAGGGTGTAGTTTTTATAGGGCATGCCCACCATACCGGCCACGGTAGGATACATGTCCAGCAGGCTTACCGGGTTGTGTACCCGCTGCGGCACTATGTTTTTAGGACTGTACATCATGGCCGTTACATGTACACCACCGGTAGCCATTTCGTACTCCGGCAAGGGCATAAATTTATATGGATTCAGCACACAGTTGTGGTCTCCAAAAAATACAAACAGGGTATGATCCAGGTACCCGCTCTTTTTGGCCAGTTCCATGAGGTGGCCAATGTTATAGTCTTCATACCGCACCGCATTAAACTGGGCCAGGGATACGAAACCGGAGGCTTTTAACTTTTGCGGATCTACTTCCTGCGCCGTTAGTTTTTTAAAATCCCCGGCACCCGCCGTGGTGGTGTAGGGCGGATGATTATCTGCCAGTTGCAGGAAAGCAATGAAAGGTTGCTTTTTATCATGAGCCGCTTTGAAGATATCATTAGCCTCGGTAATGAGGTCGTAGTCCGAAACGCCCCATACATCTGCCTTGGGCGATTTGTAATAACCTTCTTCAAATATTTTAATACTGTCTACATTGTTGGTAAATACCGCGCGGATATTGGCCCAGTTGGTATTGCCGCCCAGCAAGTAATATTTTTCATAGCCTTTAAACTGGTCCATCACCACCCGCTGATCTACCATGCGGGGATGGCGGCTGGCGGTTTTTTCACGGGTAATATCCGGCAGGCCGGTAGTAACGCCATATACTGTTTTGGCAGTGCTGATGGCCGGCACATAAAAATTCTCGAAGCAAATACCGCTATCCGCCAGTTGTTTCATATGCGGGGTACCCTGCAGCGGGTTGTTGAACACACTGGTGGGCGCCGCGCCGGTGCTTTCCATCATCACCATGATCACATTGAGCTTAGGCTTGTCCTTGGCCGGCACGGTACGCAGGTAGTTCAGCGCCTGCTCATCTGGCTGGTCTACCTCCAGGTAACGCGCCATGGTGGTATAATACTTACGGGTTTTTTGTACATCAAACGTATCGTCATTTACCGACAGGTTGGAGGTGAAATATAATATAGGATTCAGGGCCAGGCTGGTAATGGCGTTGTCGCGGGTAAACATAGCCTGGCTCCAGCGCAGGGGGAAGTAAGCAAAGTTGCCGTATATGCCGGCGGCAAAGAGCAGTACCGAACCGATGATCCAGCCCACATATTTTCCCCTGCTAACCCTTACGGCCAGGGCTGTGGCCTGGTGGTAAAAAATACGGCGGAAGCCCCACCAGGTGATGGCAAAAAATACAATCAGGCCCAGCGCCCAGCGCACTACGTGGTAGCTTTGCCATAGCATGCGGGTATTATCGGCCCGCTCGCCACTGGCAGCAAAACGCAGGATAGAAGGCTCCAAGCGCACCCCCAGGTAGCTGTACTCGCCCAGGTCTAGCAGGTATAGCAGCACTAAGCCCAGGTATACGATGAAAAGGTATATAAAATGAATACGGCGGATCAGCGGACGGTTAAAAAACTTTTCCCGGCTTATGAGCGCCAGCAAAAGCAGGGGCACCATAAGTATCAGTGCCAGGCGCAGGTCAAATTTAAAACCAAGGTACCAGGCCCTGGTAACGTCGCGGGGATTAGGATCGGTTGTGGTGAAGCAGCAAAAGTAAAAGATGGCCCGGAAAAAGAGCAAGATAAGTAAGAGGTAAGCAGTTTGTGTGAACACATACCGCAGATAGCGGGGAACTGTCCCCCATAATTTTTTCATGGTTTAAGATTATTAAAACGCCTGCAAGATAGGGATATTGCAGACTTCCCCCACCTAAAAACGACACCGGAGGGTTAAATACAAACATACCCATCGCTGCTAGTGTACCTACCCAACTACTGGGTTAAAGCTGGGCAAAGCCTGTTGTGCGCCTATGAGCCTAGCTTACGCCTACTTAACGCCCAGTTTAAACCGTACCAGCGCCTGGGCTTACCCCCAAAAACACCTGTACCGGGATAAGCCGGGCGCTCATTTTCCGCAACCGTTTGCCTTATTCACATATATAAATAAATCATATATAAAATATAGTACTATTCATTGCATTTTCCCTGCCTTCCTCTTAACAATTTATCCCTGCATCTATACGTTGTAGCCCTTACAATAAATACCAGGCATCCATAGAACTTATTATCTTCGCAGTCCTTTAAAATTCAAAAACTTGGCACTCATCAAATCAATTTCCGGAATCCGTGGTACCATCGGCGGCAAACCGGGCGAAGGCTTATCACCACTGGATGTAGTAAAATTTACCGCTGCTTATGGCACCTGGCTGCTGCGCCAGCAGCCCACCAGTAAAAAGATCGTGATTGGCCGCGACGGCCGTATATCGGGCGAGATGGTGAAAAACCTCGTAGTAGCCACCCTTAATGGTTTGGGCCTGGACGTGGTAGACCTGGACCTCTCCACCACGCCCACGGTAGAAATAGCCGTGAAAGGAGAACAGGCTGCCGGCGGCATTATCCTCACCGCCAGCCACAACCCCAAAGAATGGAACGCCTTGAAGCTGCTGAATGCCGAAGGAGAATTTATTTCCGGCGCAGACGGCGCCGCCCTGCTGGAAATAGCCGCCAGCGAAGACTTTAACTTTGCCGACGTGACTAAATTGGGCAGTTATACCCGCAACGACACCTACCTGCAAAAGCATATAGCAGCCGTACTAGCCTACCCCCTCACCGATGTGGAGGCCATTAAAGCCCGCAAGTTTAAAGTGATACTGGACGCCGTGAATTCTACCGGTGCCATTTACGTACCGGCCCTGCTGCAAGCCCTGGGCGTGGAAGTGGAAGTGCTGTTTGGCGAAGTGAATGGGCGTTTTAGCCACAACCCCGAACCCCTGCCGGAAAACCTCACCGCCCTCTCCAACGCCGTGAATAAAACACAGGCCGACCTGGGCATCGCAGTAGATCCGGATGTAGACCGCCTTTGCTTTGTATGCGAAGACGGCAGCATGTTTGGCGAAGAATATACCCTGGTGGCCGTGGCCGACTATGTACTGGGCAAGCGCAAAGGCAATACTGTGAGCAACCTCTCCTCTACCCGCGCCCTGAAAGACGTGACCCTGCGCCATGGTGGCGAATATTTTCCCGCAGCCGTAGGAGAAGTGAATGTGGTGAATAAAATGAAGGAAGTACAGGCGGTCATTGGCGGCGAAGGCAATGGCGGTATTATTGTACCCGACCTGCACTATGGCCGCGACGCCCTCATCGGCATTGCCCTCTTCCTAAGCCACCTGGCCCAGACCAAAAAGAGTATTAGCACCCTGCGCCGTACCTATCCCGACTACTTTATGTCTAAGAATAAAATAGAACTAGATAAAAGCGTAGACGTAGCCGCCATCTTTGAAGAGATTAAAGGTAAATACAAAAACCAGCCGCAAAACACGGTGGATGGCCTGAAAATAGAATTTGACACCGACTGGGTACACCTGCGTACGTCTAATACGGAGCCGATTATCCGCATCTATGCCGAAAGCCAGAATGATACCACGGCCGCTAATATTGCCCGCAAGATCATGCAAGACATCAAGGAACTGCTGTAAAAAAATTGCTTCCCGAAAGGATAGTAGGTAAAGATTTTACACCTGCGGTACGAAGGAGCCGTTCGCATCCGGTTAAAGTTTGTAATTTTGTTGCTGTTACAACAACAATATTTACCAACCAGGCCAGCTAACAGCTCCCTTTTTTTAGAACAAAGACCGCCATGAAGAGAATTTATTTCGACAATGCTGCTACCACATCATTAGACCAGGAGGTGCTGGATGAAATGTTACCCTACCTGACGGAGAAATTCGGCAATCCTTCCTCCATCTATTCCTATGGCCGCGAGTCCCGCCTGGGCATAGAAAACGCCCGTAAATCGGTAGCTAAAATATTGGGCGCTAACCCCGGGGAGATTTTCTTTACCTCCGGTGGCACCGAAAGTACCAATACTGCCATCCTGGCCGCCATCCGCGACCTGGGCTGCCGCCACATTATTTCCTCCCCCATTGAACACCACGCCACCCTGCACACAGTAGAGTACTTCCACAAAGCAGAAGGCATCCGCCTGAGTCATGTGAAACTGCTGCCCAACGGTCATGTAGACCTGGAAGACCTGCGCCAGCTACTGGCCAGCGCCCCTGAGAAAACCCTGGTGACACTCATGCACGCCAATAACGAAATTGGCAACCTGCTGGATATGCAGGCAGTGGGCAACTTATGCAAAGAATTTGACGCTATTTTCCATTCAGATACAGTGCAAACCGTGGGACATTATCCCTTTGACCTACGCCATACCCATGTACATTTTATTAACGGAGCCGGTCATAAATTCCATGGCCCTAAAGGCGTGGGCATTTTGTACATCAACGAAAACCTGAAGATCACCCCCTTTATCCAGGGCGGCTCACAGGAGCGCAACATGCGCGCCGGTACGGAAAACCTGTACGGCATCGTAGGTTTTGCCAAGGCGCTGGAACTGGCCACCAAGGAGCATGAGGCACATAGCAACCATATTAACGCCGTACGTATGTACATGGCAGAACAACTGCAAAAACAGATACCCGGCGTTACTTTCAACGGCGACCTGTTTGGCAGAAGCCTTTACACCGTACTCAATGCTTCTTTCCCTAAAACGGAGAAAAGTGAAATGATCCTGTTTAACATGGACATTGCCGGCATCTGCGTGTCTGGCGGCTCAGCGTGTACCTCCGGTGCCGACATCGGATCGCACGTGATCGGCGCCATAAATCCAGACCCCAACCGCGTAGCAGTACGCTTCTCTTTCTCTAAATACAATACCAAGGAGGAAGTAGACGAAGTGATCGCCAAGTTGAAAGAACTATTGTAAAAGACTGGATAGGTCGTTGCAACCTGGGAAAAGTCCCATCTTTATTTTCTGTACTGTAGCATATGCGTTCGTTTACATACTTGTTGCGTATACCTTACGGGTGGTTTGCCAGTCTTCTACGCCAAACATTTTATCGCCTACTACCGGCACATTTTTAATGGCGCCATCACTTCCTACTTCTATTTGCAATACCTCGTTGAACAAGGCTTCAAATACGCTGCAAGGCCCATCGTTGCCGGTGAGGGATATGCCCTCTACCACCTGGCTCCAGATCTGGAAAGGCAGCAAGCGGTGATCAGGAAAACGTTTTTTAATCAGGGTCAGCAAGGCATTAGCCTGTTCTTCATACTGGTTTTCCGGGGAGATGGTAAGCAGGTTGTAGGTAAAATAGGCTTCCCCGTTTACCATCACTGCGCTTTGATCAATGCCGGCAATGACGTAAAAAGGACCCAGCAAACTGGTAAAAAAACACAGTAACTTGCGGCGTTCAAAATCCTGCCCCTTTACCTCCTCCATCACAATGGCGGCACCGTAGCCAGGATCGTCGGGGTAGGTTACATCCTCCACTGGCAAACCCAGGCTGGCAGATACTTCCTTCTGAAAGGGCATCCAGGTTTCCTTGTAAAATCCGTTATTGAATTTACGGGATACTGCCGCCTTTAATTTCAGGGTGGCAATATGTTCCTCATACCGTTTCCATTCACTGGCAGCTATGTCTATAGGGTAATAATACCGCAGCGCGCGGGATACCAGAGAAAAGTCGTAGCGTGCGTCGTTGTAATGTAACATAACAAAGCAAATGTGTGTGTTGCGTAAAAAAGATACGTTGCCTGCCGGCGGGTGGTGTACCTGCCGTCATAAAGTAATTGCCTGACTGATTTGCTTAGCTGTTGCGGCTTATGAGTTCGTAAAAACGATCGCGATACCCTTCACTGATGGGAATGGGCTGGTTGGCGATCATCACGGTGTTGCGTTCCACCGAATTTATTTTATCGAGTGATACAAGGTAAGAGCGGTGTACCCTAATAAATTTCTCCTGTGGCAATTTGGTTTCAAATGACTTGAGGCTGCGTAAGGTGAGCACCGGCTGATTTTGAGTATAAATTTTCGTATAGTCTTTAAGCGCTTCGATGAACAATATATCTTCCAGATTGATTTTAATGATCTTGTATTCTGTTTTGATAAAAATATAGTCGTTAAGTTTTCCGCTATCCGCTGCCGCAGGTTGTTTTTCTTTGGACAAATATTCCTGCACCTTGGTAACCGATTTCATGAAACGTTCAAAAGAGATCGGTTTCAGCAGATAATCGATGACATCCAGATTGTAGCCGTCCAGGGCATACTGTTCGTAGGCACTGGTGAAAATGATGAGTGGCGGGTTTTTCAGGGATTTCACCAATTGAATACCGTCGATATCAGGCATTTTGATATCGAGCAGGATGAGGTCTACCCGTTCTTCCTGCTGCAAAAATTTGAGGGCGTCTGCTGCCCGTGTAAATTTTTGCACCAGCTGAAGTGCGGAAGACTTCTTGGCGTAATCCTCGATTATTTCCAACGCGAGTGGCTCATCATCCACCGCTATACATCGTATCATGTTTCAACACAATTTTAAGATCTATGATGAATTTATCTTCCTGCTCTCCTACGTACAATTGATGGGCGCCGGTGTAGCCGAGTTCCAGGCGTTTTACCACATTGGCCAGGCCAATGCCGCCGCGCTCTGCCACGCGTTGCTTAAATAAACTATTACTTACCTGCAAATGCATTTCATCGCCCAGAATGTTGAGGTTGATGGCGATAAAAGAAGGCTCGGCATAGCTGATTCCATGTTTGAAAGCATTTTCTACGAAAGGTATCAGCATCATTGGTTCTATGAGCAATCCTTCCGGGTCGCCCTCTACCTGGTAATCTATACGGATATCGCGCAGCAAGCGCAGTTTCTGTATTTCGATATAGTTGTCCAGGTACTGCATTTCATTGATCAGCGGCACCCGGTTTTCGTTAGAGAGGTAAATCACGTACCGCATAATACCGGAGAGCTTCAGGATGGCGTCTTCTGTTTGCTCCGATTTTTTATGGGCCAGCGAGTAAATCGTATTCAGGGTATTGAACAAAAAATGCGGGTTGATCTGTGATTTCAGGAAGCGCAGCTCCGCATTTAGCTGGGCCACTTTAAGGGCTTCGTTTTGTTTTTCGGTATTGAACCACTCTATGGCAATCTTGATAAAGCCGCTCATGAACAGCATGAGCAGGGCAAACAGGCCGGATTTGCGGAGCACTTCCACCAGGAAAACATTGCCGGAGAAGAAGTGCCGCTGCTCGCTGCTAACGTTGGTGGCCACACTTTCCCGCAGGCTGCGCTCCACAAAGGAGGGCGGTGCGTAAAAACTGTCGCCTACCAGGGATTGGGGGATGGCCGGTTGTGCATCGCCATACAGCAAGAACGGGCTATGCAACCCGGAAGTTACACCTGCCGCAGCATGGTCGTACGTCATGCCGAGCAAGCGGGGCTTGTTGGTCACATTCTTAAAAAAAATATATTCCACGACGGCCTGCTGCACAATGATCACCCCCACCATGAGCAGCACCATCCCGATATAACGGGGCAGGTGTTTGCGGGCCAGGAACCTGGGAATAAATACGTAAATATTGAGGTAAAAAAGGCCGATGAGGAACAGGGCGTTAATTAATTCCTTGAAGAAGAAGGAAGAATCCTGCACCTGAATACGGTAAATGAAAAAAGGAAAAAAGAAAAAACAAGCCCAGGCCGCTATTTGCAGCAAAACAACGACGATCCGGTTTTGGATGATGAGCTTATAGTTGACCATGGGCGGTAATCGCCCAAACTTACGCCATTCGTGGAAACAGATTTGTTAAAGTTCCCTAAAAGCAACTTAAACATATGTTAAAATGATTCCTATATGTGGGCTGGGGAGGCCAATGGGATTGAGTTTCAGGGATGTTGTATGCCCAGGGAGTCCAGGTCTTTAATACTAATGGCTGGCAATTGGTGCGGGGTCTGAACTAGATGGCGGGCAATCCAGTCGCCCGTCTTTTGAGCGTCTGATTGACTGGAAAATGGTATTCTGGCATTAATGGCAGGAATATAACGTTGATTTACAACAGTGTCGTTGTCTATCTTAATGTAGTATCCGTAGTTAGCTGCATTGTCAGGCCATTGATAAGCAATAGCTGATACCCGGTGTCGACGTTGCCGCTCAGCAGCGTGCCTGCTTTTCCGGATCAATACGAAGATCAGAATAAGCAGGCTGCCAGCTAAGAGTATCCAATTAGTTCTTGTCATGAAAACTTAGTCGTTCGCAACCATGGTCTCGTTGGGAGAGAAATAGTACATGTCGGTATACAGGGATGTAGCGGAAGTAGATGAACCACCTCCAGCTATATAACCTTTTCCATTCAGCGTAAAGCCGAATGCGCCATATCTTGGAGAACCTTCGAAGTCTGTTTTCTGTGTCCAGGTGTCATTGGTTGGCTCGTATTCCCAGGTGGTAACCGTGTTACCGCCATTCTGTCCCACCGTAACGTAACCCTTGTTTCCAATGATAAAGGCGGAGCCAAAAGAACGAACTATGTTAGTGTATTTATCGTCGTAAGAATCGGTGCTGGAATTAGTGATATCGCGCAGCTTATGCCAACCGTTTACGCCAGCAGCAATGCTATCCGGGTTCATTACATAAAAGTCTGTTACATTACCGTTATTGCTAATGCCAGTTACAAAGTAGGCTTTGTTGTTCATCACGAACACGGTAGCTCCGTAACGGGGATCGCCGTTGTATTCGCCTCTTTCTTTTTTCCAGGTATTGGTAGTGGCGTCCAGAGAATAAAAATCTTTAGTAGCCGCCGGGGTAGAGTCTTGACCGCTAGTCAGATAACCCACATTGCCTATACCAAAGCCAGTTGCAAAGCGGCGTTGGGTAGCCGGTAAGTCTGGAATTGCACTCCAAGAACCCTGGACAGGATCATATTGAAAAAAATCTTTATAATAATGATACCCATCATAACCAGTACCTACGTAACCTTTTCCGCCAGCGCCAAAAGCAGCTGCACCCCAGCGGGGTACTCCCGGAAAATCAGCGATCTGTTGCCAGGTGTGGTATTTGGAATCGTATGACCAGAAACCTACAGTGCCGTTATTGCCATCGAAGCCTGTGCCATAGTAAGCAGTATCGCCTACCACGAAACCTACTGACTGTATCCTGCCACTTTGAAGTGAGCCCACTGTACCGTCTTTGTGCCAGTTGCCCAATTTATCATTATCATCACTTCTGGAGCAGGCCACTGCCGCCAGCAACAACACGAGCCAAGAACCTTTTAATAACCGCATAGCTGAATTTTAATTGTATTTTTTAGGTGTTCAAAATTATTGGAGCTTACATTAGCCTTCACGCGGAAATAGATGTAAGCTTTCATTTCCGCGGTGAAATTACGTTTTTTATCTTCCAATACTAATATTTTTGCCGCCTCTGACCCTCTCATAATGCAAATTTTAAAAGATACACTATTATTATTCATCGATAAAATACCGTAATTCGCATAATAAAAAGCAGAAGGGTATATATCCTTATTGAAATTGCGCTCCATGAATTTTGTCAAGTACCGTTCATTCGAAGGCAGGCGGTTTTACAACACCTGCATGTTTATTATGTGTCTTTTGCCAGTAATGGCAATGGTTTCGTGCGATAAAACCGGTTTTCAATACGACGGATTGATAGACCCGGATCACCAGACAAATTATACTCTGGCCGATTCGCTCACCGCCTCCATGCGAACTTTTCAATTGGATTCGGTCATAACCTCCGGTTCCGCTACCATTCTGACCGGTGAATACACCGACCCGTCTTTTGGTACGCTGACCGCCGGTTCTTACTTTCATTTGCAGACTCCGGCTACTACCTCACTCCAGATAGACCAGAACGTTATATACGATTCTACTGAATTTGTGCTTAAACCTAATAAATACTATTATGGGGACAGTATGAGTTTGCAAACTATTAATGTACACAAGCTCAAGCAGAAAATCCTACTGCCAACCACGCAAACGTCTCTTTACAATAACGAAACGTGGCCTTACGATCCTACGCCAATAGGCAGCTGGACCGGTACCATCCGTCCCAACATCGACTCCTTTATACATATACGGCTACCGGATGCCATTGGCCGGGACTTCTTGGATCAAGCGCGCCGCCATACCGTGGCTCTCACCAGCCAGGCAGACTTCCTAAATTATTTTGGAGGCATTTCCATTCAAACTAAAAGCGGCAATGGTCAGCAGGTGATTATGGGCTTTAAAGGTCAAGATACCTCCGTTTACCTGCGTGTACACTATCACCTTTCCGATGTACTTTCTACACCTCAGGCCTTGACCTTCCAGATTACGGACAATAACCTGCAATTCAATTCATTCAAATCTAACCGTTCCGGTACCCCCCTCGCCGCTTTCGATGCAATACCCACGCCAGGATACGGACGTTATAAAAGTATTACTACGGACTCCACTGGCCATGTTGCTTACATACAGGCAAGTACAGGACTGGTGGCCCGCTTGGATTTCCCCACCCTGGGAGGATTGCTCAATTATGGTAAATTCACCAAAGTGTTAAAAGCCGTATTGATACTACGCCCCGAAAATTCTACCTACCGCGACCTAACCCTACCTCCCAAGTTAGCGCTGTGTGAGGTAGATAAATATAACAATGTATTGGACACCCTGAGTGCCACAACCGGCGGTACTATGTATGGCAACCTGGTGATCGACAAACTGATGAACGAACAAACCGCGTACACGTACGATATTAGTAGTTACATCAATAGCCAGATCAGCATAATTGGTACGGATGAAGTGCATGGTATCATGATCATGCCAAACATAGGCGATTTTCGCTCCCGTACTGACCGCATCCTGCTTACCGATGGCAAACACAGCACCAGCGAAACAAACAGATTAACAATACAGGTATATTACCTGACATACCAATAATAAAAGGCAGTAATCCGAGATATGAATATTAAAAAGATCATCAGCGTCAGCGCAGGTTCCGTGTTATTGCTGTTCTCTAAACAGGCAATTGCACAACATGGACAGAACTCACTGTACTCCGCTTTTGCGATTGGCGACCTGGACGAACATGATTACAGCCGTAACTTTGGTTTGGGCAGTGCGGGCATGGCCCGCAAGTCCGTGGGATTTCTCAACGAGCTGAACCCCGCCTCTTATTCCGGTATACCCACGCAGAACTTTATATTGGAAGGCGCCTTAAATTTTAAACTGGTAGGTTATAAAGGCAATGAAATAAACCAAACGGGCGGCGATTTCGCTTTCCGCCGGGTAGCCTTGGGTTTCAATATTATGCCAGGCCGCTGGGGTGCCAGCATTGGTTTTCAACCCTATAGTTCAATTGATTATAAATTATTGGAAACTAAATATATTACAGGTACTTCCACTCCCCTGAACGCTTCTGTAGAAGGTTCCGGCGGGCTAAACCGTGTGTATTTCTCTAACGGGGTACGGGTTACCAAAAACCTGTCGCTGGGCCTATCCTCCGCTTTCCTCTTCGGTCCTATCAATTCCAAGGAAACTTTCGAGGATAATATTACCAACGGCTCTATCTACACGCAGCGCAGCGCTTATGGTTTTAATGCCAACTTCACACTGGGCGCACAATACCATGCTCCCCTGGCTGGTAAATGGGCACTGGACCTGGGTGCCACCTACCGCTTCAAGACTTCGCTGCACATGAAGCCTAAGATCAATATCAATAATTCTTCCGATGAGTCGCTCTTTGAAGACGATCTGGCCAATACTAATTTTAACTTGCCGGAAGCTTACGGAGGTGGTTTCTCCCTGACCAATAACAGGCTGACCATCGTAGGCGACTACCGCCACGAAGCCTGGGACGGGCTGAATAAACCCACTACTTATCAACTGAAAAACAGCGACCGTATTGCTGGCGGCATTGAATATTCCCTTTCCAAAGCTTATTATAATGGGCAGTTGGAAGGAAAGTTGCTGCAACTGGGCGCCAGCCATAACAAAAGCTATTTGAACATCGATGGCAAATCCATCATGGACAACGCTGTAACGGTGGGTATTTCCATCCCGCAGGGTTATGTGCTGCGTTATTCCCTGGGCCTGGAGATAGGCCGCCGGGGTACCATGTCTTCCGGGCTAGTACAGGAAACGTATGTGAATGCGGTGTTCCATCTCACGTTCCGCGATATCTGGTTCGTGAAGCGGAAAGAATATTAATTGTGTGAATGTAATCAATATAAGAAACGAGAAGGCTGCCTGTAAGGGCGGCTTTTTTTGTGGGTAACCCCCATCCTATAAATCTCTTATTGCGATAATCCGGTTGCGCCATCTCCCGCCATTGCCCCACCCTGCAAAAATTGCCGGAACCATTTCCCCGATGCCTTTACAGTACGTTGCTGGGTTTCAAAATCTACGTGTACCAGGCCAAAACGGGCCCGGTAGCCTTCTGTCCATTCAAAATTATCCAGGAGTGTCCATACGAAGAAGCCTTCTACCGGCATACCATCCCGCCGGGCCTGTAATACGGCGCCCAGGTATTCCTGGAAATAATCAATGCGCTGCTGATCAAATACGTCGCCGCCGGCTATCCTGTCTGGAAAAGCCGCTCCACCTTCTGTTATGATAATTTTTTTTACGCCTTTATACGCGGAGAATTGGTGCAGGATATCATACAAGCCTTTACTGCTAATCTCCCAACCCAGACCTGTAAGCGGCACCTGGCGGCTGGAAGCTTTCACCTCCGACAGTTGCAGGTTGGGCATAAAGGCATTGTAACGTACGGTGAGCGGAAAATAATATTGAAGACCAATATAATCGAAATTAAAGGCCAGCTTGTCCCAATCCCGCCAAAGGGCGTAGCGGCGTTCTATGCGTTGTAACATCGGAAAAGCATCTACCGGGTAGCCCAGGCCCAGCGCAGGCTCTATGAAAAGGCGGTTAAAGAGTGCATCGGCCCTTGCAGCGGCCTGTATATCCTGTTCGTTTTGGGTATAAGGCACCATATGAGAGCAGGAATAAGTAGTGCCTATTACCGCATCCTTCACCATTTCCCTTAGCACCTGCCCACCTGCTGCCTGTGCCAGCGCCGCGTGGTGTACGGCGGGCAAGAAGTAAGACAGGCCAAACTTGCCCGGTGCATGTACCCCTAGCATATAACCCAAAGAAGTAAAACCAAAGGGTTCGTTAAGTACGATCCAGTTTTTCACCTTATCCCCATATTCCCGGGCGCAAACGCGCACAAATTCTTCAAAGGCGAACACCGTACCCCGGTGTACCCATCCGCCCTTTTGTTCCAGGGCATGGGGAAGGTCCCAGTGGTAAAGGGTTACGTAAGGGATTAGGCCCGCCTGTAAGCAGGTGTCTATTACGCGATGATAAAAGGCTATGCCGCTGTTGTTAATAGCACCCGTGCCGCCGGGAATAAGCCGGGGCCAGGAAATAGAGAAACGGAAAATGGAAAAGCCCAGCTGCCGGGCCAGGAAAATGTCTGTGGTATACCGGTTGTAGAAATCGGTGGCCGTCTGCGCATGGCTGCGGTCTTTGATTTTGCCTTTTTGTGTGCTGAATACGTCCCAGATGGATTTGCCCTTGCCGTCGACCAAGGCAGCACCCTCGTTCTGGAATGCGGAAATAGCCACGCCCCATTTAAAATTATCGCCAAAATCCTGGCGGGTAAAGTGCTGCGGGAATTGATGCATGTAACGGGTATATGAACAGCATACGACTGCCATCACCCTGCAGTTTACATTAGTTTGATCGGAAAAGGGTATTATATTTTTGTTAATCCCGGCAAGAGGAGTTGTTGTATAGGTTTTAAATAGCGGTGTTAAAACATGGTGTATTATCGCAAAAAAACATTAACAAGCAGGGCTTCGGGTGAAAAGCAGCGTGCCGGTGCACCAAGCTGCCGGCACGCTACTAGTGTTAAAGACCTGCTTACCTCAAGCCAGGTAATTTTAATGCTTGGTCGTAACTTCCACTACGCCATTGGCAGCAGCCGAGCCGTAAGCGGCTACAGCGCTGGAATTTTTCAGTACGTTGATGGAGGCTATCGTATTGGGGTTTATTGCATTAAACACCTGCCCGGACACAATTTTGCCATCGATAATGTAAAGCGGCTCTCCACTGATGGAGTGATTTATTAATTTAATATTAACGGTATCGTGACCATTTTTATTGAAAGTTTCCGTTGTTGCGGAGGGCGCACTTTTAAAGTAGATGGTATCAGGTTTTAATTGATGTGTGGAGGTGGAGGTGGTGGTGTGGCCACTAAACACAGTAACGCTGGCACCTTTTACCGTGATCGTGTCTTTCGGATGACTTCCATCCCGCACGAAGGTAAATTTATGCTTATTATCGGGCTTAGTGGTATCTGCAGCCCGCAGGGTGGTGGCTGGTGTGGGGGCAGCAAGGGCAGGTGCAGCACGCTGCAGCACCGGCGCGGCAAAGCGTACTATTTTTTCTTTTACGAACGTGGATGCGCGGCTGGCATTCAGTGTCAGGGCCAGTATTACTGCGGCCATCACCGGAACGGTATAACGCAGCACCTGGTATTGCGGGGAACGTTGTTTGTTCATCATTTTGATCCTGTTTTTTAAAGATGAGAAATTGAAATTATTAGCGATGGCCGTCGCTTGTGGGATCCCATTTACTGCTAAAAGACTGAATTGATATTGTTGCGGGTTCATGCCCTCGCGTATTAAGGTGCGGTCGGTAATGAACTCAAGATTTTCACGGATGGCGTGTTGCAGGAACCAGGCAGCAGGATTAAACCAGGCGAATATTTGCACCAATGCTCCTACCATTATATCCAGGGTATGTAACTGGCACACATGCACCGCTTCATGGCGCAGGATGCCGGGCAGCAACTGCGGGGCATGCAGGTCTGGATTGAGGTATATATTTCGAAAGAAAGAAAAAGGACTTACCTGTTTTTGCAACGCATGCACCTGGTAACCCATGATATCTATGAGCCGTGCACTGTGGTGCAGGCGGCGCAGCGAAAGAAGCTGTAGTAAAAAACGTACTATCATTACCGTTATACCGGCCCAGAAAACAAATTCAGCGATCTGCCAGACCAGCGGTGTGGTAGGCTTTGGGGCCGGCAGGCTGGGCAAATAATAAATAACGACCTGATGAAGCTCGGCATGCCGTGCCAGCAGTTCGTCTACCGGCACCAGTGGCAGCAGCTGCGCACACAAGGCGCCACCAAGCAGGAACCAGCGGTTGCCCATTACAAAGGTGAGGCGGCGCAGCAGCAGGTAATACAGGCAGCAGAACAGCCCCAGTGAAATATTGGCTTTAAACAGATAAAGTAGTAATGTGGGTACCATGGCCATGGTTTTTATTTTTTTTCAATAAGCCGGAGAATTTCCTTCAACTCTTTCGGACTGATCTTGTTTTCCTTTGCGAAAAAAGTAACCAGCGATGCATAAGAGTTTTCAAAGTAGTCCTTTACAAAACCATTCATGAATTTCTGCTTGTAATTGGCTTCAGTAATGCGCGGCGTGTATTCGTACACGTTACCTACCTTGCGGCTGTCGAGAAATCCCTTTTTTTCCAGGTTCTTAATGGTAGAGGCCAGCGTGGTGTATGGTGGCACGGGCGCTGCATGCGCCTCTACAAAATCTTTGATGAAGCCCTGGCCTATTTTCCAAACGGCCTGCATGGCCGCTTCTTCCTGCTGGGTAAGTTTTTCCATGTTGTAATTAATTCACTTCAACAATATTACGATAAGTTCGTAGAACTACGAAATTATCGTAGATTTTTTTTTCGAGGGCGGTAAAAGGGTATTTCCTGGGTATACCGTGCCGGCTTCGCTTAAAGAAATGATGGCAATAATGGGGCATAAAAAAACGTCCCGGAGGCGGGACGTTCTTATGCTAAAACATTTATGTAGTGGTGATCAATTATTATTTGCTGGCAAATGCTTCTTCCAGTTTTTTGTCCAGCGCGTCGCCACGCAGGTTTTTGCCGATGATTTTTCCCTGGGGGTCCAACAGCACATTCTGTGGAATGGCGCGGATGCCGTATTGTTCAGCCACGGCGTTTTTCCAGCCTTTCAGGTCAGATACATGTGTCCATAGCAAGCCGTCTTTTGCAATCGCTTCTTCCCATTTTTCTTTATTATCGTCCAGTGATACGCTGAGGACGGTAAAGCCTTTATCCTTATAGGTGTTATACGCTTTCACCACATTTGGGTTCTCCGCACGGCAGGGGCCGCACCAGCTAGCCCAGAAGTCTACCAAAACATACTTACCCTTAAAATCTTCCAGGCTCACCGACTTGCCGGTGGTATCTGCCTGGGAGAAGGTGAGCGCCTGTTGGCCAACAGCAGTTTTTTGGGCTACGGTAAGGCGTTGGGCAAATTCCTTTCCGGCGGGAGTAGCTTTCACAGCAGGACTGATCTTGGCAAACACGGGTTCTACTTCGGCCACATTTATGTCGTAGCCAGCATAATTATTCAGCACATACATGGCAATGGGAGATGCAGGATGAGCCTTTAGGAAATCGGCGTAGATAGTTTTTTCGCTGGCTTCCAGTTCTTCGAACTTAGGTTCCAGTGCTTTCATAGCAGCGGTATCTTTATTATTATACAATTCGCGGTACTGCTTCTGCAATACTTCCGACTGGGCCATGATATCTTTCAGGCTGTTATTCAGCCCCTCGAAGTCTACCTGCGCCTTGGAGCCGGTTACCGTGGCCTTGCTGATAGAATCTTTGGTGGTGACCTTGGTAGTACCTTTATCCACAAAAATTGCCAGTCGGTCTCGCTTATATGGATTTAAAGGGTCTGGCGGCGTATTGGCTTGTGGTTTAAAAAGGAGGGTGGCTTGAGTAGGTTCTGAAACGCTGCCTTTAAAAGTGAAATGACCTTGCAGTACTTCAGTGCTGTCGATGATGTTTTGACCACCGGTGCGCATCATGAAGAAAGCTTTGAGGGGATTTTTTTGATCTGTTACCGTGCCTTCGATCAGGAAAGGCTGTCCGGTGTTGGTTGGTTTGGCTGGTTTAGCCTGCGCCAAAAGTGTGATCGGGCTCAAAAGCACAGCGGCTAAGGTTAATTTGTTCATTTATTTGGTAATTAAGATTTGCTAGGCTACAAATGTGCCGAAAGACAGTGTGAATGGCAATTGGATTATGATAAACGGTGAGGGCTTGGGCAGGATATGGGGGGCGGTATTGACTTGCGGCAAACGCCCCCTGCCTGGGAAGGGCCGTAATCCAACATTTTTACAAAGGTTGGTTATTGGATAAGCAACTCTTCCAGTTTGGCATTCAGCGCTTCTCCCCGCAGGTTGCGCGCCACTATTTTTCCGTCGGGCCCAATCAGCATATTGGCGGGGATAGATTGAATACCGTATTGCACGGCCACCGCATTAGACCAGCCTTTCAGGTCGGACACCTGGGTCCAGGTCAGTCCGTCGTGGGCGATGGCTTTGGTCCAGGGCGTTTTATCTTTGTCTAAAGAAATGCCGAGTACGGTGAAATTTTTGTCTTTGTATTTTTGATAAGCCGCCACCACATTGGGATTTTCCTGGCGGCAGGGGCCGCACCAACTGGCCCAGAAGTCTACCAGCACATATTTGCCACGGAAAGATTTCAGGGATACTGGCTTTCCATTTACATCATTTTGGGTGAAGTCTTCGGCCTCCACATTAATGCCGTTCAGGCGGGCGGCTTGCAGATATTGGCTAATGGCCTCTCCGTACTTAGAGGACTGGATGGGCTTATCCAGCGAAGTAAATAATTGCTCCATCTGCTGTGGGTCTACCCGGTTGCGCAGTTCGTTCAGCATGAGCCATATGCTGGCTATATTATGCGGGTGTTGCTGCACAAATGCCACCCCGGTTTTGGTAACCTGGTTGCCGAAGGAGACTGCTTTTTTGCGAAAGGCGTTTTTGGCGGCCTCATCTTCGCCATTGATAGTATGGGCTTCGGCATTGAGTGCCTGGGCTTGGGCAATCAGGGGCTGAAAGGCTTGCTGGTAGGCCTGCATGGCCCTTGCATCCTCATCGCCTTTAAAAGACTGCGCTACGGGGAAGGTAGCGGCATCGCTGGTTACCTGAATATTTTCTTTGCCGCTGGTAAACAGCATGGGCTGATCATTACCTTGCAGGATAAGGGCAAATACAGCCTTGCCTGCACTTTTTACTTTCAGGGAAAAAGCCTCGTCTGCTTTGAGCAGCAGGCTGTCTTCTGCACGATTGTCATTATCGTCGTAGAGGTAAATAATTTTACCATTTCCTCCTTTTATTTTACCGCTAATAGTTTGCTGGCAAAAGGCGGCGCTACTGCACCATAAACCGGCTGCCAGGAACACAATTTTTTTCATGCGCAAAATTTCCTTTAGGCGGCAATATAACAAATAAAGCACATGCGAACTTTGCCGCTCCTGTAGTTTAGGCTTTCTTTTGCCGTCCTTCCAGCACTTTCATGATGTCGGACAATTGGTATCCTTTGGCGTTCAGTAGAATGAGGTAATGAAACAGCAGGTCTGCACCTTCGTTGAGGAAGAGTGTTTCATCATTGTCTTTGGCTTCTATGACCAGTTCCACGGCTTCCTCCCCTACTTTCTGGGCAATTTTGTTAATCCCTTTGGCAAACAGGCTGGCGGTGTAAGAACGCTCCGTGGGATGGTTGCGGCGGTCTGCAATGGTGCGTTCCAGTTGGTACAGGAAGTTGTCGTTCACATTATCCTCGTTCCAGCAGGTGCCGCTGCCGGTGTGGCATACAGGGCCTACGGGGTGTACGCGGATCAGCAGGGTATCATTATCGCAATCTACTTTTATATCTTCCAGCAGCAGGAAGTGGCCGCTTTCTTCCCCTTTGGTCCAGAGGCGTTGTTTGCTGCGACTATAGAAAGTAACTTTTTTTTCGGCCTGTGTTTTATCCAGGGCGGCCTGGTTCATATAGCCGAGCATCAGCACTTTTTGGGTGTTGGCATCCTGTATGATGGCCGGTACAAGACCGTCTGGCGATTTTTGAAAATTGATGTCCATTGATTGGAATGTTGTTACGCTGTTGAAATTTTAAAAGCGGACGTTTACGCCCTTGTCGTATAAATAGTTTTTAAGATCGGGAATGGCAATCTCGTTGTAGTGGAAAATGCTGGCGGCGAGGGCGGCATCTGCCTGGGCTACTTCAAATACTTCCTCGAAATGCGCCATGGTACCGGCGCCTCCGCTGGCGATCACCGGCACATTCAGGTGTTGGGAAAGCAGGGCGGTGATGTCCAGCGCAAAGCCTTGTTTGGTACCATCGTTGTTCATGGAGGTGAGCAGTATTTCGCCTACGCCCCGGTCTACCGCTTCCTTGGCCCAGTCGAAGGTGCGTTTTGCTGTTTTCACCCGGCCTCCGTTCAGGTATACGTACCAATCGCTCTCCTCGAACTTGGTATCGATGGCCAATACCACGCACTGGCTGCCAAACTCGCGGGACAACTCATTGAGCAGTTCCGGGCGTTTAAAAGCAGAGGTATTCACCGAAATCTTGTCGGCCCCGGATTGCAGTAATACCTGCACATCTTCTACCGATGCAATGCCTCCCCCTACGGTGAAAGGGATGTTAACCTCCCGGGCAATGCGGGTCACCAGTTCGGCTAATGTTTTTCTTCGTTCATTCGTAGCCGTTATATCCAGAAATACCAGTTCATCTGCACCCTGGCGGGCGTACATCGCTCCCAGTTCTATAGGATCGCCAGCGTCGCGGATATTTTCAAAGTTCACTCCTTTCACCGTGCGCCCGTCTTTAATGTCGAGGCAGGGAATAATGCGTTTGGTCAGCATAAATATTTATTTGTATATGCGTTGTACGGTTTCATTCCGGCGAACAAATGTTTTTAATTCTTCCATGGTAATGCGGCCTTCATAAATGGCCTTGCCCACGATCACAGCGTTACAACCTATTTGCTGGAGGTCGTAGATATCTTTCATACCTGCCACACCGCCGCTGGCAATGAAATACAGGTGTGGGAAGGCTTCCAGCAGGCGTTTGTACAGGTCTATGGAAGGCCCTTGCAGCAAGCCGTCTTTGGCCACGTCGGTGCAAAATACCTGCTGCACCCCTGCGGCGGTGCGGGCGGTCAGGAAATCGAAGATGGTCACTTCAGTAGTTTCCAGCCAGCCAGCTACGGCCATCTGCTCTCCTTTTACATCTGCGCCCAGCATGATCTTTTGTGGGCCATATTGTTTTATCCATCCATCAAACAGTGCGGGTTCCTTTACGGCCACACTGCCTACGGTGGCCATGGCGGCCCCGCTTTCGAAGATGATGTTTATATCTTTGTCTGTTTTTACGCCACCGCCAAAATCTATGACCAGCCTGGTTTTGCCGGCAATGGTTTCCAGCACTTTCCAGTTTACCACCTGTCCTTTTTTGGCGCCATCCAGGTCTACCAGGTGAAGGCGGCGTATGCCCAGGTCTTCAAAATACAAGGCTACTTCCAGCGGGTTTTCATTATACACTTTCTGTTGTGCATAATCTCCTTGTGTAAGGCGCACGCATTTGCCATCGATCAGGTCTATAGCAGGAATAATTTCAAAAGGCGAAGATGGTGTATCCAGCGGTAATTCCATTCTGCAAAAAATGAGGTGTTCTCTTTCAAAATAATCGCCGGCCTGTACAAAACCCAGGGGCGTATAAAAACTTTGTGCGGTATTGCGCGCATGGCACCAGAGCAGTGTTACGCCCTGGGCCTGAGCCACCCGGGCCATGTGGCGCAGCAGCAGCTTGCCATACCCCTTGCCCTGCTTGTCTGGCGCGGTGGCCAGTTTTCGAAACTGGGCTGAGGCGCCGTTGATGAACAATGACCCTACTGCTACCAGGCGGTTGGCTTCAAACACGCCATAGTGCAGGCCTCTCCCGTCATTTTCTACCAGCACTTCGTGCAGGTCTTTATGCGGATATAAAACGTCGCGGCGTAAGGGCAGGGTATCCGTTACCGTTATCTCCCTGATGGTTGCAGACATGGCCTTTTATAGTTTCAAAAAATTTTCTATGATGCGCTGTCCGTGTTCCGCCGATTTTTCGGGGTGGAACTGCACGGCGTAAAAATTATCTTTTTGCAGGGCAGCGCTATAATTAATCACATAGTTGGTAGTAGCCACCGTATGCGGGCTTAACGCTGCATAATAACTATGCACGAAATATACGTAGGTGTTTTCCGGTACATGCTCAAACAAGGTGCTGTACAGGCCCGTGATATTGTTCCAGCCGATCTGTGGTATTTTCAGACCGTTAGGTACTGGTGATTGGAATTTTTTCACTTCCACATCAAAAATGCCGAGGCAGGTGGCATTGTTTTCTTCGGAGTGTTTGCAAAGCAATTGCATGCCCAGGCAAATACCCAATACCGGCTGTTGGAGGTGGGTGATTACCTGGTCTAGCTTGCGTTCGCGCAGGTATTGCATGGCGGTACTGGCCTCTCCTACGCCGGGAAATATCACCTTATCGGCAGACTGGATCTGCTCCGGGTTGTCTGTAACGATGCCTTTCACCCCCAGTCTTTCCAATGCAAACTGTACGGAGCGGATGTTGCCGGCATTGTATTTAATGATTACTGTTTTCATGTGTTATGCGATGATACCCTGTATGAAAGATTTGACGGTGGCTGGCAAAGCGTCGTTGGCGTTTGCGATGGCTTTAATGAAAGCCGTACCGATAATGGCGCCGTTGCTGTAGGTGCAAGCCGTTGTAAAAGTACCTTTATCTTTAATGCCAAAGCCGATCAGTACCGGGTTTTTCAGGTGTAAAGCCTGTAATTTCCGGAAGTAGGCGGTTTGGTCGCCCATGTCTTTATCCTTGCCGGTAGTGGAGGAAGAAGACACAGCATACAGGAAACCCTTGCTGGCGGCATCCAGGCGGCGCAGCCGGGCTTCGCTGGTTTCGGGTGTTACCAGGAAGATCAGGTACAGGCCGTATTTTTCAAAAATGGCCTGGTATTCCTTTTCATACTCGGGCAGGGGCAGTTCCGGCAGGATAAGGCCATCTACGCCCACGGCGGCGCATTGGCGGCAGAAATTTTCCACCCCCATTTGCAGGATGGGATTCAGGTAGCCCATCAGGATCACAGGAAGCTGTATGCTGCTACGAAAATCCTTTAATTGTTCAAAAAGCCGGGCCAGCGTCATGCCATTTTTCAATGCCTGGGTGCTGCTATCCTGGATCACTGGACCATCGGCCAGGGGATCGGAAAAGGGCATGCCCAGCTCAATAAGGTCTGCACCCGCACTTTGCAAGGCCTGCATCACGGGCAGGGTACTTTCCAATGTGGGAAACCCTGCCGTGCAGTACACATTCAGTACGTTTTGCTTTTTCTGAGCGAATAACTGGTCTATTCTGTTCATAGCCATATGATGTTATGTACAAGGTGCAATGTGTTTAAATGATGGTGGGCATCTTTTGCCAGCATTGTGTTGTACGTGTTTGTCAAATAAATACCTGGTCCTAAAATTTGTCGAGATTCCGGATATAGGCTTCCATATCCTTATCGCCACGGCCACTCAGGCACACGACTACCACCTCTTCGGGCCGCAGGGCCAGGTCTTTCAGTTTGGCCACGGCGTGCGATGATTCGAGTGCGGGAATAATGCCTTCCAGGCGGGTCAGCTCAAAAGCGGCGGCCAGGGCCTCGTTGTCGGTAGCGCTGAGGAAGGTGCCGCGGCCACTCTCAAACAGGTGGGCATGCATGGGACCAATGCCGGGATAGTCCAGGCCTGCCGAAATGGAGTAAGGCTCAGTGATCTGCCCGTCATCGGTTTGCATGAGCAAGGTTTTGGCACCATGTATCAATCCTACTTTTCCCAGCACGGTGGAGGCGGCAGATTCGCCGCTGTCGTTGCCATGGCCGGCAGCTTCCACTGCGATAAGTCGCACGGAAGGCTCGTCGAGGAAGTGATAAAAAGCGCCTGCGGCGTTACTACCGCCGCCAATGCAGGCCACTACATAATCGGGTATTTCCTTCCCGGTTTTTTCCAGGAGCTGTTTCCGGATCTCTTCACTGATCACCGACTGGAAGCGGGCCACCATGTCTGGATAAGGATGTGGGCCTGCGGCGGTGCCGAGGATGTAATGCGTGTTTACCGGGTTATTGATCCAATCGCGGATAGCTTCGTTGGTGGCGTCTTTCAGCGTTTCGCTACCGCTGGTGGCGGGTACCACGGTGGCACCCAGCATTTTCATGCGGGCCACATTGGGCGCTTGTCTTTTAATGTCTACACTGCCCATATACACCACGCACTCCATATTCATCAAAGCACATACGGTAGCCGTGGCTACACCGTGCTGACCTGCGCCGGTTTCGGCGATGATGCGTTTTTTGCCCAGGCGTTTGGCCAGTAAGATCTGGCCAACGGTGTTATTTATCTTGTGTGCACCCGTGTGGTTCAGGTCTTCGCGCTTGAGGTAAATATGACCACCATATTTTTCGGACAGCCTTTTGGCCAGGTACAAAGGAGAAGGGCGGCCCACATAGTCGGTGAGTAGTTGCTGGAATTCCTCCTGGAAGGAGGGATCAGCCAGGATCTCCTTGTATTTGAGTTGCAGCTCTTCCACGTTGGGATACAGCATTTCAGGAATATAAGCACCCCCAAACCTGCCATAGAAGCCATTTTTATCGGCCTGGTAGGGAGAGTTAAATGTATTTTCAGCGATCTTCATCTGCTAGTGATTTTGAGTGGAGGAAAGGGCCGTAATAAAGGCCTGTACCGCGTTAAGATCTTTAATGCCGGGTGATGTTTCAAAGCGACTGTTTACGTCTACGGCATAAAGCCGGGGCCATCGCAGGGATTTTAATGCGCCTACCGCTGATGCACCAATGCCGCCGCTCAGGAAGAAAGGCACTTCAAAAGGATAGTCGTCCAGCACCGTCCAGTTAAACTGATGACCGGTGCCGCCATAACCCGCTTTGCTGGCGGTATCGAACAGAAAGTAATCGACCACCTTTGTGTAAGGCTTCATAATATCCCATGACACGGTATCGGCTATACGAAAAGCTTTAATCACCGGCACATACTGGGCCAGCGTGGCGCAATATTCGGGCGTTTCGTCGCCATGTAGCTGCACCAGTTGCAGGCCATAACCGGTTACCCGGTCCAGCACCGACTCCAGCGTTTCATTGACGAACACGCCTACTTTGGCCAGATGGGGCGCTGTTTTTTTTACGTCGGCAGCGGCCAGTTGGTGACCCATGTAGCGGGGCGAACGTTCGTAAAAAATGAGGCCGGCATACTCAACGCCCAAGCGGGACAATGTTTCCAGATCTTCCAGCCGGGTGATGCCACATACTTTTATTTTCATCTGGCTTTTTTTTGTGCGAGGGCATTTACAAAATCCAGGAAAGCGGCACCGGGGTCTTTCTGCTTCATGAAATGTTCGCCCATCAGGAATCCGGAGAAGCCTGCATTGCGCAGGGTGATAATGGTGTCTATGTTATCAATACCACTTTCCGCTACCTTTACTTTACCTGCTGGAAGCTGTGCTGCCAGGGCAATGGAGCGGTCTATATCTACGCGGAAGGTCACCAGGTCGCGGTTATTAATACCTACCATGTTCACATAGTCTGACACCTTTTGTAGCTGCGCTTCCGTATGCATTTCCAGCAATACTTCCAGGCCCAGGTTATGGGCGGTAGTGGACAGGCGTTGCACCTCCTCTTTGGTTAAACATTCTGCGATCAGCAGGATTACATCTGCCCCAATGGCTTTGGCTTCCAGCACCTGGTATTCATCCACTATAAAATCCTTGCGCAAAATCGGCACTTCCACCAGCGCACGCGCTTGGGTGAGGTCTTCCGGACTACCGCCAAAGAAATGATCATCCGTAAGGATAGAAAGTCCGCTGGCGCCAGCATTAGCGTAGGCCTGGGTTACTTCTTCCACCGGCGAGTGATCGTTTATGACCCCTTTGGAGGGGGAGCGGCGTTTATATTCTGCAATGATGCCAGACTTCTGTGGCTGTTTTAAAAAGTCTACCAGCGATAACCCAGCACGGTTAAACAAGGGTTCATTTTCGAGTGCTTGCACCGGGCGCTGTTGCTTGGCCGTTGCTACCACGGTACGTTTATACGCCACAATTTCCGCCAGGATGTCTTTCATAATTCAATTATAAAGATTGCAAAGAAATCAGTTTATTAAATACGCCCAGGGCGGCACCCGATTCCAGGGAGGTAATGGCTGCCTGAAAACATTCGTCGTAGGTAGGGTACTTGCCCATGCAATGCAATCCCATGGCAGCATTGGCCAGCACTACGGCGTTCTGCGCCCAGCTACCTTCGCCCTTCAAAATCTTCATGAAGATTTTTGCGGCATCTGCTACGGTATTGCCCCCAAAAATATCTTCGGGCGATACGCGGCGCCGGCCCAGTTCTTCCGGTGTACGGTCTTTCTCCCCATGGCGATCTATCACCTTAGTGTCGCTGGTGAGGGAAATTTCATCGTAGCCATCCAGGCTATGTACAATCACAAAGTCTTTATCGGTTTGCTGGAAGAGATAGTTGTACACCCGCGCCATTTCCAGGCTGTACACCCCAATAAGTTGATGCTGGGCAAAGGCTGGGTTTACCAACGGCCCCAGCATGTTAAAGAAGGTACGCACGCCTAACTGGCGGCGCACGCTGGCCACGTTTTTCAGGGCGGGGTGAAATAAGGGTGCATGCAGGAAGCATACGCCGGTTTGTTCCAGTTCTGTTTTTAGTTTTTCCGGATCGCTTTTGAACTTGTAGCCGGCCATTTCCATCAAATTAGATGCGCCGCTCACGGAAGACACACCATAGTTACCATGTTTGGCCACTTGCCCGCCAGCGCCCGCCACGATAAAACAAGACAGGGTAGAAATATTAAAGGTGTTCTTTGCATCGCCTCCAGTACCTACAATATCCAGCACCGCATGCCCGTTCAAATGCACTGGCACGCACAGTTCCAGCAAGGCATCTCGGAAGCCCAGCAACTCGTTGATCGTGATACTGCGCATAAGAAACACCGTCATAAAAGCTGCCAGTTCGCTTTCATTGAACACGCCGTTGGATATCTGCGTGAGAATATCTTTGGCCTGTGCGCGGCTAAATGTTTTATGTTCGAATAAATAGTTGAGTATCTTTTTCATGTTAAACTATGCTAAGACGGGATAAAAATCATTTCCTTAAAACCTCTACTGCATCAGGCTTTCAGCCAGTTGCGCAGTATCTGCTCCCCATTGGGCGTGAGTACGCTTTCCGGGTGGAATTGTACCCCGCTTACATCGTAGCGGGTATGTTGCAGGGCCATTACAAATTGCTCATCGTCCCTGGCCGTAACGGTTAGCTCGGTAGGCAGGCTTTTTTCATCCACTACCCAACTGTGGTAGCGTCCTACGGCAAAGCGGTCTGGCAGTTCGTTGAACAGGCGGCCGGCGCGGTTGGTTACATTAATATCTGTGGCTACGCCATGATATACATCGGTGAGGTTAATAAGGTTGCCGCCAAAAGCCTGCCCAATGGCCTGTAGGCCCAGGCATACGCCAAAGATAGATTTAGTAGGCGCATAGGTTTTGATCAATGGCAGTAGTAAGCCCGCTTCTTCAGGAATGCCGGGGCCGGGCGAAAGGATGATTTTATCGTATTCCTTTACCTGCTCCAACGGAATTTCATCGTTGCGGATCACAGTTACTTTCTGGTGGGTGATCTTCTCCACCAGGTGTACCAGGTTGTAGGTAAAAGAGTCGTAGTTATCGAATACCAGGATGTTCATGTCAGATCGTTTGTGCCAGCAGGATGGCTTGTTTCAATGCGTTCAGTTTATTGTTTACTTCTTCCAGCTCGGAGGAGGCAACCGACTTGGCCACCACACCGGCACCAGCCTGGTAGTAAAGGGTATTGCTTTTACTGAGCATAGAGCGGATCATGATAGCGTGGTTAAACTCTCCATTGAACCCCACGAAGCCAATACACCCTCCATAAAAACCACGGGCCGTAGGTTCGTATTGGTCTATGATCTGCATAGCGCGGTATTTGGGCGCGCCGCTCAAGGTACCTGCCGGGAAAGTGGCAGCCAGTAAGGAAAAGGGGTTGGTGTCTGCCGGGATTTTGCCGGTTACTTCGCTCACCAGGTGTATCACGTGCGAATAGTATTGCACCTGCCGGTCTTTCTCTACCTGCACTTCGGTGGCGTTGCGGCTCAGGTCGTTGCGGGCCAGGTCTACCAGCATTACATGTTCTGCATTTTCTTTCGGGTCTTTCAGCAGTTTATCTGCCAGTATTTTGTCCTGCACATCGTCGCCAGTGCGGCGGAAAGTGCCAGCTATCGGGTGTATGGTGGCTTTATGATCTTTGATGACCAACTGTGCTTCGGGCGAAGAACCCATTAATTTGTAATCGCCATAGTCGAAGTAAAAAAGATAGGGCGAGGGGTTAATGGAACGAAGCGTGCGGTACACATTAAATTCGTCGCCTTTAAATGACCGCTGGAAGGCCCTGGATAGCACCACCTGGAACACATCGCCCCGGAAACAATGTTGTTTGCCCTGTTCCACCATTTTTATAAAGGCATCATCGGTCATGTTGCTTTGCTCTTCGGAAGCTACTTCAAAATGGTAGGTGGGCGTGTCTTTATGTTTTATCAATGCTTCTATCTGCTCAAACTCGCTATCCACACCGGCTATCTGGTTTTCACAGATATACAGTTCATCCTTGAAATGATTGATGGCGATCACGTATTGATAGAAACGGTAACGCATCAACGGAATGGTAGCATCGTTTTGTTTGCCATGGTTAAAGGAAATCTTTTCGAAAAACTGCACCGCATCAAAGGCGCTATATCCAAAAAGACCTTCCGTAACCGGTATGGGCGATTTATCGCTGAATACAAAACTTTTCAGGAAGGCATCCAGTTCATTGAGTACAGACTGTTTGTCTTTGAGTTGTTTTCTTTCTACCGGTTGATTGGGGTATTTAAATTCAAAATCGTTGGTAGAAGTAACTTCAATACCGGCAATGGGCTTCACGCCGATGAAGGAGAAACTGTTCTCACTGGCGCGATAATCGGTACTCTCCAGCAGGATGGTGCCTGGAAATTTATCGCGTAGCCGCAAGTAGATGCCTACGGGCGTAAACACATCTGCCAGCATTTGCTTATACCTTGTTTTTACCTGGATGATCCGCATAGTTGATAAAAGCTTAGAGTTGATATTGAGCAAAAAAGAAAAAGGCCCGCTGTGTTAGCGAGCCTTCCTATCATATCTTGGAAATAGACATAGCACTGAACACAGTTATCTTAAATCGATACCGTGCCACCACCAATATTTATTTGTCATGTTATTTTGCATAGCGAGAACAAATATGGAACGTTTTTCCCGAAAATGCAAATTTTTTTAAACACGACTGGTAGCAGCTGTTATCCTGGCGGCTTTCCCTTGCTGGCAGCGGGCGTTTACCTTACAGCAGCCCTTTGGTACTGGGCAATTGCATGTGCATAGGATCGCGGCGTACGGCCATTTTTATGGCTTTGGCAAAGGCCTTGAAGATGGCTTCTATCTTATGATGCTCATTCTGCCCTTCGGCCTTGATGTTCAGGTTACTACGTGATCCATCGGAGAAGGATTTAAAGAAATGATAAAACATTTCGGTGGGCATCTCCCCTATTTTTTCCCGGTTAAAAGTGGCCTCCCACACCAGCCAGGCCCTGCCGCCAAAGTCTATCGCCGCTTGTGCCAGGCAATCGTCCATGGGCAGCAGGAATCCATACCGCTCTATGCCGCGCTTGTCGCCCAGTGCCTTTGCCATGGCTTCCCCTAGCGTAATGCCGGTATCTTCTATCGTGTGATGCTCATCGATGTGCAAATCGCCTTTGGCCTTTATGGTAAGGTCTATGCCGCCGTGGCGGGCTATCTGTTCCAACATATGGTCGAAAAAACCCAGGCCGGTATGAATATTGGCCTTGCCGCTGCCGTCCAGGTTCAGGCTTACCGTAATATCGGTTTCTTTGGTAGTACGTGTATGCGTAACCGTGCGCAGGCCCAGTTTCAGGAATTCATAGATCTTAGCCCAGTCGGTAGTTTCCAGGGCAATGGTGTGGCGCAGTGCTTCCAGCTCATCGGGCTGTAATTCTGCCTGTCCCAAGCCATTGCCTTCATTGATCCAGATGGCTTTAGCACCCAGGTTTTTCGCCAGTTTTACATCCGTAATGCGGTCACCGATCACGAAGGAATTTTGCAGGTCGTAGTCTGCCCCAAAATATTTGGTAAGCATGCCAGTGCCCGGCTTACGGGTGGGTGCATGATCTGCCGGCAAAGAGCGGTCTATGCATGCAGCTGCAAACACCACCCCTTCATTGGCAAATGCATGCATCACAAAATTATGGGCCGGCCAGAAGGTATCTTCCGGGAAGCTGGGCGTACCCAGGCCATCCTGGTTTGTGACCAGTACCAGCTCATAGTCTAGCTCTGCGGCAATCTTGCCCAGGTAGGTAAATACCTTGGGATAAAATTCCACCTTTTCCAGGCTATCTATCTGGTAGGTAGGCGGCACTTCTTTGATCATGGTACCATCGCGATCGATGAAGAGTACACGTTTCATGCAACTAATTTTTAAGCACAGAAGAAGAGGATTGGAAAGCGCCGATCGCTTCGATCAGGGCGGTATTTTCGTTGGGCGTACCCACGGTTATGCGCAGGCAGCCGGCGCAAAGCTCCACCTTGGAGCGGTTGCGCACAATGATGCCATCAGTTACCAGGTGATCATAAATCCCGTTGGCATCGATGGTTTTGGCCAGGATAAAATTGGCATCGCTGGGATAAATGTGCAGCACCTGCGGCAAAGCAGACAGGCGGCTCACCAGCAGCGAGCGTTCATGCACGGTTTCTTTGATCCACGTATTAACCTGTTCCACATTTTCCAGTGCCTGCAAGGCTAGATCCTGCGTAGCCTGACCTATGTTGTAAGGAGGTTTTACTTTATTGAACACGGTAATGATATCCTCGCTGGCAAAGGCCATGCCCACGCGCAAAGCCGCCAGGCCCCAGGCTTTGGAGAGGGTCTGCATCACCACCAGGTTGGGATACTCTGTGAGTTCCTGGATAAAGGAATGCTGGCGGGAGAAGTTAATGTAAGCTTCGTCTACCACTACAATACCGTCGAAATTGCTCAGGATCATTTCCATGTCTTCCCGGTTCAGCGCATTGCCGGTAGGGTTATTGGGCGAACATAGAAAAATGAGCTTTGTATGGGCGTCGATGGCGCTTTCTATAGCGGGCAAGTCCAGTTGAAAATTTTCCGTGAGGCTTACTTTGCGGATGGTCACGTCGTTGATATTGGCACTCACTTCGTACATGCCATAGGTGGGTGGACAAAGAATTACGTTATCTATCCCAGGATTGCAGAAGGCGCGTAGCAAAATGTCGATGGCCTCATCGCTGCCATTGCCTATAAAAATATTTTGCGGCGGTACGCCTTTAATATCTGCTATCTTGTATTTCAGTTTCCACTGCATGGGATCGGGATAGCGGTTATAAGCCACCGGCAAGGGGGAGCCGAAGCTGTTTTCATTGGCATCGAGATAGATGCTGGCTTCTCCCTTAAATTCATCGCGGGCGGAAGCGTAGGGCGTGAGGCGTTTTATATTATCTCTGAGTACGAGATTAAGGTCGAACATCGGGATACGTTTAAAAATGAATTAATAATTTAAGCGGATGGTCACAGCTTGTTTGTGTGCCAGCAGCCCTTCCGCCGCAGCCATCTGTTCTATGGTGGCTCCTATCTGCTGCAAGCCTTCCCTGCTCAGGCGCTGGTAGGTAATCTTTTTCAGGAAACTATCGAGCGAAACGCCGCTGTAAGCGCGGGCATGGCCGTTGGTAGGCAGGGTGTGATTAGTGCCGGAGGCATAATCGCCGGCACTTTCCGGAGAGTAATTACCAAGGAACACAGATCCTGCATTGATCACCTTTCCGGCCAGCGCTTCCTCCTCTTTGCAGGCTATGATGAGGTGTTCGGGCGCATATTCATTGAGCAGCTCCATACCTTCGTCCAGGTTATGCACCAGTATCAGTTTGCTGTTGTTCAGCGCCAGGCTGGCAGTTTGCTGCCGGGGTAAGGCCAGCAATTGCGCTTTCACGGCAGCTTCCACATCTTGAATAACCTGGGGCGAGTTTGTAACCAGCAATACCTGGCTATCTGCACCATGTTCTGCCTGTGATAAAAGATCGGCGGCCACAAAAGCGGGTACACAGGTTTCATCGGCCAGCACGGCTACTTCCGATGGGCCGGCGGGCATATCGATGGCCGTGCCGGCCTTGTTCACCAATTGTTTGGCCGCTGTTACATATTGATTGCCGGGTCCAAATATCTTATACACTTTAGGCACCGTTTCCGTGCCGTAGGCCATGGCGCCAATGGCTTGTACACCGCCTATCTTATATACTTTATCAATGCCAATGGCCTGGGCCGTAAATAAAATGACAGGGGGTAACTGGCCCTTTGCATTGGAAGGCGTGCACAGCACAATTTCGCGGCAACCCGCTATCTTGGCGGGAATACCCAGCATGAGGATGGTGGAAAACAACGGGGCAGAGCCACCGGGAATGTAAAGCCCTACTTTATCAATAGCCACCGATCTTCGCCAGCATTGCACACCGGGCATGGTTTCTATAACAGCAGCAACTTCCTGCTGCGCTTTGTGAAAACGTGCTATGTTTTGGCTGGCCTGCAAAATAGCTTGCTTCAGCGCTGGATCTACCATAGCCGAAGCTTCGGCAAATTCGGCACTGCTTACCTGTACATTGTCCAGTTCTACCTGGTCAAATTGTTTAGCATAAAACTTCACGGCGGCATCGCCTTCTTGTTGTACGGCCTGTAGAATGGCCGCTACCTTGCTTTCCAAGGCAGCGGTGTCCATAGCAGGACGTTGCAGCAGGGCGGCCCAATCTTTTTTATCCGGGTATTGAACGGTCTGCATGTTACAGATTTTAAATGATCATTTTTTCAATAGGCACTACCAGGATACCCTGTGCGCCGGCTGCTTTGAGACTTTCAATAATGTCCCAGAATTCATTTTCATTGAGTACACTGTGTACAGAGCTCCAGCCTTCTTCCGCCAAAGGCAGTACGGTAGGACTTTTCATGCCGGGTAGCAGGCTAATGATTTTTTCTAGGTTGTAATTAGGAGCATTGAGTAAAATGTATTTATTGTTCTTTGCTTTACGCACAGCGCGCATGCGGAATAATAATTTATCCAGCAGTTGCTGCTGATCGTCTGAAAGCTTGCTGCCTGCCACCAATACGGCTTCCGATTGCAGCATTACCTCCACCTCTTTCAATCCATTCATAAACAGGGTAGAACCACTGCTCACCAGATCGCAAATAGCATCGGCCAGCCCAATGCCTGGTGCAATCTCCACAGATCCGCTGATCTCGTGGATGTCTGCTTTTACGTGATGCTGTTCCAGGTAGTTGGCCACGATCACGGGATAGGAAGTGGCTATGCGTAGCTGTTGCAAATCATTGACGCCGTTATATTCCATAGATTTAGGTACGGCTACCGAGAGGCGGCATTTACCAAAGCCCAGCTTCTCTACTACCTTTACCTGTTTTTGCTTTTCAAAGACTACATTCTCTCCCACGATGCCGATGTCGGCTACGCCGTCTTCCACGTATTGCGGAATATCATCGTCACGCAGGAAAAAAAGTTCTAAAGGGAAATTGCTGGCTTCCGTTTTCAGGCGGTTCACGCCATTGTTCACGTCTATACCACACTCTTTAAGGAGTTTCATGGAATCGTCGTGCAGGCGGCCCGACTTCTGTACTGCGATCTTTAGCTTGGCAGACATAACTAGTAATTGTTTAAGATGTTTCTTTAAACGGCGTTGAATAGGCGCTAAAACAAAAAGGGCCTACCTTGTCGGTAAGCCCTTGAATGTCAATATATTGTGGAGCACAATATCATCCCAGCCTACCCATTGGTAAGATATGATGGTGATGATGGATGTGCGTATTTGCTTTCATGATGGCACAAAAGTAATAACTATTCTTAATTATCAAAGTATTTTTTAGATTTTTAGGAAATCTATGTGACTTACCAGGCCGCTCCCATTGTGCCGCCGGCGAGGATGATGGTGGTAATGTGCTTGGTAAATCCTTGCAGCAGGTAGCATGTCTACCAAAGTTGTACATTTAACCCATTGCAAACAATTTTTTTGACCATGGACTTAAACCGTTTCCGGCAGCATTATGATGCCGGGCTTATTACTGAGGAATCTTTTAAAAAAGTAACCCTAACAGAAAGTACACGCCACTTCTCCATACACTGGGAACTTCGCAGCCTGTTGTATCTCGGCATCTTGCTCGTGAGCGGGGGGCTGGGTGTGCTGGTGTATAAAAACATTAATACTATTGGTCACGATGTGATCATTGGGCTGATTGCCCTGGCCTGCGCCGGCTGTTTTTATTATGCCAGTAAAAAGAAAAGACCGTTTGCCTGGACCAAAGTGGATGCGCCGGATTCTTTATTCGATTACATCGTTTTGCTGGCGTGCTTACTGCTGATTACCCTCGTGGCTTATGTGCAGTTCCAATATTCGCTATTCGGTACCCATTACGGACTAGCGGTGTTTGTACCGATGGCTCTTTTGTTTGCATGTGCCTATTACTTCGATCACTTGGGCATCCTGAGCATGGCCATTACCAACCTGGCAGCCTGGGTGGGCATTGCGCTTACACCGCTCACCATCTTGCAGGCCAATGCCTTCCAGGACTCATTTTTTATCGTGAAGGCGCTAGCACTGTCTGTGGCACTTATCCTGGCCGGCTGGGCCTCGCGGGTGCTGCAACGCAAGGCGCATTTTTCATTTACCTACCATAATTTCGGCGCACATTTATTTTTCATCTCCACGTATGCAGGCCTATTGCTACCGGATGACTCCTTTCCCATTTGGTGGCTGATGATGATGGGTGGGGCTTATTATTTTTACAGGCTGGCGTTCAAGGATCATTCGTTTTATTTCCTGGTGGTACTGGCCCTATACGGATACCTGGGCACCAGCACCTTCCTGATACGGAGCATCATTGCACTGCAACCGTCGGGCGATATGGTATGGGTGTACGGCGGGATTTTATATTTTATTGCATCTGCCTGCGGACTGATATTTTTACTCATTCACTGGCACAAAAAACTGAAAGCGCATGCTCATTTATAGTAAAAACGGACTGGACAACCTGGACATACAGCAAGATGCCACTACGGCCTTCCAATTGAAATGCATCAGCAGCGAGGAAAAAGCAGCCATTGAAAAGGCTTATCCCACGGGGTTTTACACACCAAACCTGTTTATCCGCATAAGCTTGTTTTTCCTTACCACTATCATCGTTTTTTTTGTATTAGGTTTCTTTTCGCTCGTCATGCTTTCTAACGGCGGCGAACAGATATTTAATGGATTGATGATCGTATCCGGACTATGTGCCTACGGGGCTATGGAGCTGATGGTGCAGCAGAACAAACACTATCGCTCCGGCGTAGACGACGCACTGCTGTGGTCTGGCGCGGGTCTTTTATTATCGGGGCTTGTCATGGCTATAAATCCCTCCTCCCTGCAGATAAGCGTAATGGTGTTTATAATCAGTGCACTGGCCACTGCCCGCACGGCGGATAGCGTGATGGCCGCCGTATGCCTGCTGGCTGTGCTGGCCATTATTTTCTTTGGATGCCTTCACTTATCCCACATAGGCAGCAGTATATTGCCGTTTGCGCTGATGGCCGCATCGTTGTTATTTTATTTCGGGGTGAAGCGTGCAGTTACTTTACCAGCGTTACACTATTACCGGCATATAGCCCCTGTACTGCTCACATTATGCCTGCTGGCGTTTTATGCAGCGGGGAATTATTATACCGTCAGTACTGCCCATGCCGCCATACAGGGCCAGTATGATGATACGGATAGCCCCATTGCCCTGGGCTGGCTATTCTGGTTATTTTCTACGGTAGTACCCTTGGTATATCTTTATTTTGGTATTAAAAACAAGGATGCCATTTTAATACGTACCAGTTTGATATTGGTGGCAGCGGCAGTGTTTACCATCCGGTACTATCACCACCTCCTGCCATTTGAGTGGGCCTTGTTGCTGGGAGGATTGTTGCTGGTAGGTATTACGTATATGCTTATCCGTTATCTCAAAACGCCCAAACACGGTTTCTCCGATGAACCGGAACAAAATGCGTCACGCTTTGGAAAATTACAATTGGAAGCGCTCATCATTACCCAAACCATTCATGCGCCCGCGCATAGCGAGGGCAGCCACTTTGATTATGGCGGCGGCAGTGGCGGCGGGGGCGGTGCGGGCGGCACGTTTTAAAACAAACAGGGTGTACCTTTTCCGGCACACCCTGTTTGTTTTTACGCAACTTTCAATATTTTTTTCCCAGCCTTGTAACCACTGGTGGCGAAATAAAAGATGAATAAATACAAAGGCAACATAATCGCGTAAGCATAGCGGCTGGCGTGGCCAATGTCCTGACCCGTGTGATGCTGAAGATAATCTACTAGCTGGCCATATAACCAGGGAAACACGGCACCACCTGAAATCCCCATAATGAGCAAGGAAGAAGCCGTTTTGGTAAACTTACCCAAATCCGCCAGGGCCAATGGCCAGATGGAAGGCCACATCAGTGAATTGGCCAGGCCCAGCAAAGCAATAAAGGCCACAGAAACATATCCACTGGTAACTAGTGCGCCCGTGGTAAAAAGCAGTCCCAGTATGGCGCTCACCACCAGGGCTTTCTGCTGGGAGAAATATTTAGGGATGCATACTACTCCAATTACATAACCCACCACCATAGCACCCAGGGCGCAGGCCGTGAAATATTTGGCCGTTTCCAGTTTTATATTAAGGGTGTTGCCATACTTAATGATAGAATCGCCTACAATCACCTCCACGCCAACATAAAAGAACAGGGCCAGTACGCCCAACACCAGGTGAGGATATTGGAACACACTGGTTTTTTCTATCTCTACAGCGTCGGCACCGGTACTTTTTGTTGCTTCCAATTTTATTTCGGGCAGGGAGGAAAAATAGATAACGACAGACAGGATGACCAGTACTATAATGATCACGGTATAGGGCAATATTACCTTAGCGGCCATGGCATCCAGTTCTGCTACTTTTTGTAGGGGGGTCATATGTTCCAGTGCGGCCTTCAGGTCGTCTGCTTTCTCCAGCACTACGGCACCCAGTACAATGGGCGCCAGCACACCGGCCACCTTGTTACAAATGCCCATAATGCTCATCCGTTTAGCCGCGCTTTCTGTAGGCCCTAAAATGGTGATATAAGGATTGGAAGCCGCCTGCAGCACCGTCATACCGGTAGCCTGCACAAAAAGGCCAATCAAAAATAATAAGTACGTGCGGGATAGCGCGGCGGGAATAAAAATCAGTCCTCCCACCGCCATGATGAGCAACCCCACGGCCATGCCGTTTTTAAAGCCAAACACTTTTAGTATCCAGGTAGAGGGGGCCGCCATCACTACGTAAGCGATATAAAAAGCAGAGGTAACCAGGAAAGCCATGGAAGTAGACAGCTCACAGGCAATTTGCAGGTAAGGTACCAGCACCGAATTCATCCAGGTTACAAAACCAAAAATGAAAAATAACATCCCGATAATAGCAATGGGGCTCATCCCCCTGCTTGCCGTTACCGGCGCCGAAATAGAAACAGACTTCATAAAAAGCGGATAAGTTGGTGGATCAATACAGGTATATTAAAATAGAAACAATATGATGCGATTGCTTAAATCTACGGCATAAAACCGGCAAATTCATTGTTTTATTAGATAATATTTGTGCTAAATCGTTTAATCTTTAATGCAAATCACATAAATATAGGTTTTTAATGTGATTAGGGTTAATGCAAACGTTTGAGTAATTATAGCGCCGTTACTGAAAATTTTAAATTAATTATAGAGCACCCTCTTAGGTTATAAAATGTATGCTGTACATTTATTTCACCTATCTCCTATATTCACGTTATAATGCGGAAACCACCATTCAATCATTTAAATCATTTCCTGCAATGAAAAAGCAACTTGCCCGGCTGGGATGCTCCATACTGGCTTTCACGTTATGCCACATCGCTGTTGCGCAAAAAGGTGAAGTGATAAACCGGTTATCGAATGCTCAGACCAATGCTTTTTACACCAGTAACAAAGCACCGCTTGCAGCGTCTTACTTCATTAAACTACCCATTGCCAGTATTACCCCCGGCGGTTTTGTGCGCAAAGCTATGGAGCTGGAAAGAGACGGCCTGGCCGGCCATCTCGGCGAGATCAGCCTATGGCTTTCCAAAACCGACAACGCCTGGCTGAATAAGGAAGGTATAGGCAAATACGGTTGGGAAGAGCTTCCCTACTGGCTGAAAGGTTATGGCGATATGGCCTACATACTGCACGATGAGCATATGCTGAAAGAAACCAAATTCTGGATAAACGCCGTACTCAATAACCAACGCGATAACGGCGACTTCGGCCCCAAGGTGGAAAGGGGCACCGGCAAACGCGATCTATGGACTAACATGCCTATGCTCTGGTGCCTGCAATCGTACTACGATTACACCCACGACCCGCGTGTGCTCACGTTGATGACCAGATACTTTAAATGGCAGCTCTCCATCCCCGACGATCAATTCCTGGAAGACTATTGGGAAAACAGCCGTGGAGGCGATAATATGTACAGCGTTTACTGGCTGTACAACATCACCGGCGACAGGTTCCTGCTGGACCTGGCCACAAAACTGGACAAAAATACGGCCAACTGGCGCCAGCTCAATAACCTGCCCAACTGGCACAATGTGAATATCGCCCAGTGCTTTCGCGAGCCCGCACAGTACTACCAGCAAAGCAAAGACACCAATGACCTGCACGCCACCTATAACGATTTTTACCTGGTGCGTAACATTTACGGACAAGTGCCAGGCGGCATGTTCGGCGCCGATGAAAACGCGCGCAAAGGTTACGACGATCCCCGCCAGGCTATTGAAACCTGCGGCATGGTGGAACAGATCACTTCAGACAATATGCTCACCAGCATCACCGGAGATCCGCTGTGGGCGGAAAATGCGGAGAATGTAGCTTTTAACCAGTTCTCCGCCGCCTTCACGCCGGACTACCGTTCCCTGCGTTATCTCACCGCGCCGAACATGATCATCAACGATGGAAAAAACCACTCGCCCGGCATTGCCAACGAAGGCCCTTTCCTGATGATGAACCCCTTCAGCAGCCGCTGCTGCCAGCATAACCACGCAGCTGGCTGGGTATACTATTCCGAATACAGCTGGATGGCCACACCAGACAATGGCCTGGCGGCACAACTTTATTTCGAAAATAAGGTAAAAGCCAAAGTGGGCCATGGCCAGGAAGTAAGCATCACCCAGCACACCCACTACCCTTTCGACAGCGGTATTCAACTCACGTTGAACACCGCTGCCAGTGTGGATTTCCCGCTCTATCTGCGTATCCCGGAATGGTGTAAAACACCTTCCGTAAAGGTGAATGGCAAGGCATTATCCATAACTGCTAACGCCTACGGTTATATTAAATTGAGTAACCGCTGGAAAAATGGCGATCAGGTATTCATCAACTTCCCGATGGAAATCAGCGTGCGTACCTGGGATAAAAATAAAAACAGCGTAAGCGTGAATTATGGCCCGCTTACCTATTCGCTGAAAATTAAAGAAGACTACACCAAAACAGACGGCCGCCATAATGCACAGGGCGATGCCGGATGGCAGCCCAGCGCCGATCCGGAAAAATGGCCTTCTTTCGAGATTCATCCTGGTTCTTCATGGAACTATGGTTTATTGTTAAACGAAAAAGATCCGGCCAGCTCCTTTAAGGTGATGAAGAAAGCATGGCCGGCGGATAATAATCCTTTCACGAACACCAATGCACCCATAGTGCTGATCGCAAAGGGCAAGCAGATCCCAGCCTGGGGCATTGATCAATATGGATTGGTAGCGGTATTGCCGCAAAGCCCCGTTCAGAGCAGCGAGCCGGTCACCCCACTCACGCTGGTACCGATGGGAGGCGCAAGGTTGCGGATATCGGCGTTTCCTGTAGTGAAGTAAAGTGTATGCTTATAATAACAAAGGAGGCTACCTGTAAAGGCAGCCCCCCTGTGTATAAAAAAAATTAAGTTTGATTATATCTCCTTACTTCCATCCGCCACCTAAACTGCGGTATAAATTTACCACTGCCTGCAACTGTTGCAGTTTGTCGCTGATATGATCCAATTGTGCCGACAGCAGGCTTTGTTCGGAGGTGAGTACATCGGTATAATTGGTGGAAGAAGTATATTTCAGTAATTCCTTCGTATAGTCTACTGCTTTTTGCAGGTAAGCAATTTGCCTTTCACGCAAACTAATTTTTTCTACGGCGGCCTGGTAATTGAATAATGCATCGGATACTTCCTGCCCTGCGGTAAGCAACGTTTGCCGGAAGGTGATCAGCGCTTCGTCTTGCTGTGCCTGGGCGACTTGCAGGCGTTGTTTATTTAAACCCCGGTTAAAGATGGGTTGTGTAAGCCCGCCTACCACACTGCCAAACAAAGCCGGCGCGTTGAAAAAGTTAGACACGCTGGTGCTATATAAACCGCCCTGGGCGGTGATGGTAAGGGAAGGATAAAAATAGGCACGGGCGGCATTGGTTAGTTCAAAATTATAACGGTATTGGTATTCCGCTTCCTGCACATCTGGCCGGTTGGCCAGCAGCTGGATAGGTACCCCTATTTTTAAATCAGTATAAACCTTCTGGTCTTTAAGGCTATCCCGCTGAATATCGCCCGGATTACGACCCAGCAACACGCTAATGGCGTTTTCCGTTTGCCGGATAGATTGCCGCAGGTCTGGAATGGTTACTTCTGCAGCGTAACGATTGGCTTCACTTTGCACTACGGCAGCACTGGTTACCACATCACTTTCTTTGAGCGTTTTCATGGTAATGGCGTCCAGCTTGCGGTTTTCCACGGTTTTGAGGGTTACCTGTAATTGGGCATCGTAGCCCAGGAGGGCATAGTAGTTAGTAGCGATATCGGAAACAAGCTGGGTCATTACGGCACGCTTGTAGGACTGGCTTTGCAGCAAAGCCGCCAGGGCCGCACGTTTGGAGCTTCTATATTTCCCCCAGAGATCTGCTTCCCAACTGCTGCTACCTGCCAATTCATATAGTTCATTACTAACCGCGCCCCTGTTGGCCTGTTGCTGGTAAGTAGCCGTAAGGCCGCCGGAAAGTTCAGGGAAAAATGCCGCCCTGCTCTGGCGCAAGTTGGCCGTTGCCTGGCGAATGCGAGCCATGGCTACTTCTAAGTCCAAATTGTGCGCAATACCATCGGCAATCAATGCCTGCAAAGTGGTATCGGAAAAAAGCTGTTTCCAGGAAAGGTCTGCCAGGTTGCTGCTATCTGCCGTTTGGATGCTGTCGCGGTAAAGGCTTGCACCTACCGCTTCCTGAGGGGTATGATAGGGCTTCGCCACCTTACAGGAAGCAACCAGTAATATTAAACCAATAATAATTGCCCATTTCATAATTACAACTGCATTAAATTTTTACGAATGTGCCGGGGCTGGGTGATCCTGATCCTCTTCCTCATCTACCAACAATTTTTTGCCCCGCACTTTTTCCTGCAATCCCTGGAAAATTACAAACAAGGTAGGTATCACAAATACACCGAGCAAGGTGCCAAACAGCATACCGCCAATAGCGCCTGTGCCAATAGACCGGTTTCCCTTAGCGCCAACACCACTGGCAAACATAAGCGGCATTAGCCCAAATATAAAGGCAAAAGAGGTCATGAGGATAGGCCTCAAACGCGCCTTGCCACCCTCTATCGCAGATTCCAACAGGCCCATGCCCTTAGCCCTGCGCTCTACTGCAAACTCTACGATCAAAATGGCATTCTTAGCCAGCAATCCAATGAGCATTATCAGCGAAATCTGTACGTAAATGTTATTATCCAGGTTGAAGATTTTTGCAAATGCATACACGCCGGAAAGCCCTACCGGCAGAGACAATAGCACGGCAAAAGGCAACAGGTAGCTCTCATACTGTGCACTGAGCAGCAGGTACACAAAGAGCAGTGATAAAATAAATACATATACCATTTGCGAACCCGCATTCTGTTCTTCCCGCGATATGCCTGAATACTCAAAGCCATATCCCTGCGGCAAGGTTTGGGCCGCCACCTGCTGGATGGCCTGGAGCGACTGGCCGGTACTATAACCAGGGTTGGGCGAACCATTGACCGAGATAGCGGTAAACAAATTAAAGCGCGATACGCTTTCCGGCCCGAAAATGCGCTTCATAGTAATGAACTCCGTTACAGGCGCCATGCCATTAGGAGTCTTCACCGATATACGGTTGAGGCCTAAAGTGGTAGACCGGTAGTTAGTATCTGCCTGCATGATCACCCGGTATTGCTGACCAAATTCATTGAAATTAGATACGTAAGAACTGCCATAAAATGCCTGCATGGCACTGATAACATCCGTTACCATAATACCCGCATCTTTACACTTGGCCACATTCACATCCATTTGATATTGTGGAAAATTGGGATTGAAGGAAGTAGCGGCATATTGTATTTCAGGCCGGTTATTTAATTCGCCCAGGAAGGCCTGCCCAACTTTATAAAATTCGTCGATGGTATGGCCTCCTTTGTCCTGTAGTTGTAGCGTGAAGCCGCCACTGGTACCAAAACCAGTAATCGTGGGCTGCTGCATAAATACAAGACTGGCCGGGTGCAGGTAGGCCGTGCGGGCGGTGAGTTGTTTAATAATATCATCGTCACTCACACCTTTGCGCAGGTCCCAAGGTTTGAGGCGGATGATGATCAGGCCATAGGCACTCCCTGTTCCTGCAATAAAGTTCTGACCCAGGTTACGCAACGTACTTTGTACCTCCGGAATGGTATGGGCAATACTATCTACCTGATTTTCGATGGCCGTTACCCGCTCCATGGATGATGCTGGCGGCAGCGATACATTTGCATAAATAATTCCCATATCTTCTTTAGGCACAAAACTGGAGGGTGTACTGCGCAGCAGAATTACGAAGCTGGCAGCAAAGATGATAACAGCCGCCCACACCAGCCAGCGCCGGTGCGAGAGGAAGGTTACGGCCTTACTATATTTAGCGGTCATCGCGTTATAGCCGGCATTGAAGGCCACTCCAAACCGTTGCATTAATGTTCTCTGTTCCCCTTCCTTGCCATGATCAGGTGGTTTCAGAAAAAGCGCTGCCAGGGCAGGACACAACGTAAGTGCATTAACTGCGGAGATAATAATAGCAATGGCCAGCGTAATTCCAAACTGCCGGTAAAACACGCCTGCCGATCCGGTTACGAAAGTTACTGGCAAAAATACAGACACCATCACCAGCGTGATAGCTACGATGGCGCCGGATATTTCGCTCATGGCATCCTTAGCGGCCTTCACCGGAGATTTATATCCGCTTTCCAATTTGGCATGCACTGCCTCTACCACTACAATAGCGTCGTCTACTACAATACCGATAGCCAGCACCAGTGCAAATAAGGTAAGCAGGTTAATGCTGAAACCAAACAAATAGAGAAAGAAGAAAGTGCCGGTAATAGATACTGGTACTGAAATGCCATGAATAATCGTGGAGCGAAAGTCTTGCAGGAAAATAAAGATCACGAGAAACACCAGGGCAAAACATTCTATCAGGGTGTGTACTACTTTTTCAATACTGGCATTGAGGAACAGGTTAATGTCTACCATGTAGGTATAGTGAATACCTTGCGGAAAACTTTGGGCAGCCTGTTCCAGCACCTTTTTACAATTATTGATAACGTCGCGTGCGTTGGAGCCGGGGGTTTGGTTAATGGAAATGCCAACCGACTGTTTTCCATTTGTAGTCGTAAAGCTGTTGTAGGTCTGTGACCCTAATTCTACGCGGGCAATATTTTTCAGGCGGAGATACTGTCCGTTGCCAATAGATTTGATAATGATATTCTCGAACTGGTCTACCGAGGTAAGGCGGCCACTGTAGCGGATTACGTACTGGAAGCTCTGGTTATCATTTTCCCCGAACTTACCCGGGGCCGCGTCGATGTTCTGTTCTGTAAGCGCGGTCTGCACATCGTCTGTAGACACACCGTACACCGACATCACATCGGGTTTTAGCCAGATGCGCATAGAATACGTCTTGGCGGAGCCAAATACGCTGGCATCCCCTACACCAGTTACGCGCTGCAACTGCGGGATCACGTTGATGGCCGCATAGTTTTGCAAAAAAGTCTGATCATATTCCGGCTTATCGCTGTAGATAGACATGATCAGCAGGTTACTGGTTTGCCGTTTACGCACCGTAACCCCTACTTTGGTCACTTCTTGAGGAAGCAGGGCGGTGGCGGCAGATACGCGGTTCTGCACGTCTACGGCAGCCTGGTCCGGATCGCGGCCTACATTAAAAAACACCTGGATGTTGCCTACACCATCATTCGTAGCCGTGGAAGTAAGATAGGTCATTCCTTCCACCCCATTGATTTGCTGTTCCAGCGGAACAATCACGCTCTTCAGCACTACATCCGCATTGGCACCACTGTAGGTAGTAGATACCTGCACCGTGGGTGGTGCGATGTCAGGGTATTGGGAGATGGGTAATTTTACCACGCCGAGTATACCCAGCAGCACGATAAGAATGGAAATAACGGTACTGAGCACCGGTCGTTCTATGAATATTTTCAGCATAAGATGTCCGGTTAGGATTGACTTTGACTTGCTTGGAACACGTGATTAAGGCTGTCTGCATTGGCAGGTTTGGGTACAATCTTCGTACTATCTTTCAGGTTATTACCACCTATCAATACACGGTCGCCGGCTTTCAGTCCCTGCTGCACGATCATGAATTGCCCGTTGTTACTGGGCACTGCGGTAACGGCGGTACTCATAACTATATCATTTTTGAGTACGACATACACGAAACGTTTGTTCTGCAATTCGTAAGTAGCACTTTGCGGTACCAGTAAGGCCGTGTCTATCACACGTGGCAGGCGGATGGTAGCGCTGGCACCGCTGCGGATAACGCCCTGCGGGTTGGGAAACAGTGCTTTAAGACTGGCTGTACCTGTTTCGGTAGCAATCAGACCGCTGGCCGTTTCTACCCTGCCCTTCTGCGGATATTCTACCCCATTGGCCAGCACCAGGGTTACTGGTGGCAGTTGCTTCAACTTGTCTTCCCAGCTACTGCCCTTCAGTCGCTCAGACAGGTTGAGTAATTGTTTTTCATTGAGGGAAAAGTATGCATACACATCGGAGATCGTAGACAGCATGGTGAGTGGATTGGTAGTAGTACTGCTCACCAGCGCGCCAATTTTATAAGGGATAGAACCAATTACACCTGCCTGCGGCGCGCGCAGGAAAGTATAGCCCAGGTTGGTCTCTGCATTGGCCAGGGTTGCATTGGCCTGCGCCAGCGCGGCCTCTTTAGATTCTAAAGTATATTCGGCCGACTTCAGTTCATAAGCGCTTACGATGTCTTTTTCTACCAGCGGCCTTACCTTTTCTACGTCCATCCGGGCAGCATTTACATCGGCAATAGCGCTTTTAATGGCGGCATTGGCGGTAATTACGGCCTGGTCGTATTGTGGGTTGCTGATCTTAAAAAGCAATTGCCCTTTAGCCACGGTGGCTCCTTCATTTACATAAATAGCTTCTACGTAGCCATCTACTTTGGGACGGATCTCAATCACTTGCTGGCCTTCAATAACCGCCGGAAATTCACTGAAAATGGTAGCCTGTTGTGGCTGCACGGTTAATACCTGGTATACTTTTGAGCCGCCTTTCCTGCTATCGTCAGGCTTTTGATGGCAGGCTGTAAGCAGGTTGCCCAGCGTAATAACCGCGTAAGCGATGGTCGCATGTAATTTCATTACTTCCCGTTTTGCTTTATATTCTATTATCTTTTGCCAGGCAAGCCATGGATGAGGATCAACAACAGCAGCATAATGCTGTATGCTTGCCTGAATAAAGATACGTATTTAATGATGTCTGTTTTGATGCTGTTTTAATGATGCCATAAAACAATTTAATCTTATTCTAATGCAGTCCCAGCTTCATTCTAAATGACTGCAAGTTGAACAATATTTTCACCACTCCGGCATAGAAGATTGTTATTTTTTGTTAACTGAAAACAAATTCGCTACAGAATCTATTAATCATCACTACTCGCTAACTAATTATGAGCTTCGCGAGGCCGCCGGTAGACTGGTATGGAAGGTGGCAGTGCATTCGCTATCTAGTGAATGTTGCAAAAACGGTTAACTTGTACATTATGCAGCGCAGCATATCAATGATAACAGCCAACCCCACCTGGTAACGGGCCATCATAACGCAAAATAGGGTGCTCCTTTAAAATGCTTTACATTTACCTTATGGAATTGCTTACTAATAGCACCATTCCTGCCTATTCTTTGCTACCATCCATTGCCAATGGAAACAGCTTGTTCGAGATGAGGGACCTGCATGGAACAGAACAACACAACCCCTCTTTTTTCTTGACGCATCACCGGAAAAATTTTTACATGTTCGTGGTGGTAAAAAGCAGGGAGCAGCCGTCATTGGATAAACACAATACCTTACATACTGCGGCCAGACATGTTTTATTTAACCGTGCCGGCACAGGTGTATGTATAAGAAGTGCAGGAACCCAACACAGGTTTTGGGGTTTGCTTTCTTGTTAAAGAAATTCCAATCGCTGGTAGCAGCCCATTACACCACCTTGCAAAACGTGGCTGCCTATGCTTACATGCGACACATTTCGGCCCGGCATCTTGGCGCGGTGGAAAAACAGCAGAGCGGCAAAAACGCCATTGAGCATATCCACGCCCTAAATATGCAGGAAGCCAAAAGACAATTGTTCCACACGACGGATAGCAGTAAGGAAGTTACTTACCATCTCGGATATGATGAGGCTTCTTATTTCAAACGCTTATTAAACGGCATCAACAGCAAACACCGCTCACCTACCAGAACACCACCCGGGAAATGTACCAGTGAAACCTTCGTAAGTACTATTTCGCTGAATATACCAACTCTACTTTTGAGGTAAGTTCCTGGAAAATGGTGGGAACATCCTGCGCATAGAAAAAGGCCAAAACCTGCTATTGAAGCGGATTTTGGCCTTTTGTTGCCGAACCTGGATTCGAACCAAGACAAACAGAGTCAGAGTCTGTCGTACTACCGTTATACTATTCGGCAATAGTATTTTTGTTGTTGCGGGTGGCAAAAATAAGATTTTTCCCAATAAGTCCAAAGTAGATTTTTAATTTCCCGGTCAAATCACGCTCAAATGACCAGTGATGGCGAATTTTAAGCCCCTCACCGGCAGCCGCCTTTCCAACCACCGGCCTGCTATTTATACTGTAGCATGGCCTCAGGGGAGTGAAAATTACAAGTGAAAGAGCGGCTCCATACCGGGGAAATATTTCTCACAGCGCCGGCCACTACCTTTTTAACAAGCGCCCGCATGGTTTGCCGGGTATTTGTGCTTACTTCCATATTCATTATTGTTTACCCACCCGCACCATCAGTACACCCTTTGCTGGTATATGGAAGCGGGTACCCAATTCCTTTTTATTCGATTCCAACAAGTCACATTCCCATAGGTGTAAGACTGCTTTGTTCCGGGCGGTAAATGTTACCTGTGTGGGAGACTCCGCAGCATTCACCAATTGCAGCACCACGCCATTACCATCGCTGGCAGGGTTTATATTTTCTACGTAGGCATTACCCGACTGCAACTGGAAAAACAAGCTTTCCGCCCCCGCGCCGGTAGCGGCGGCAACAACCAAAGGCTGGTGATTTTCCAGGCCGGTTTCATTTACTTCAGCAGCATTGTAAGCAGCGTGTGCGTGCAGATAATAATGAAAAATTACCGGCCCTTCCTGGCTGTACCGGAAATTCGTATGCCACAAGTTGTTCATTACCCAGGAAGCAATGATTGGTTGCTGGTCAGTATATGTGCGCCAAAGGGGTGAGTTATGCAATCCGCCCAGCAAACCGGCGGTGGGGTATTGCCCTATTTCAAACAGGGGGGCATCGGGGCTAGACCAGGTAATGCCATGATCCTTATCCGACACATCTACCCAACGCTGCAGGGTGTACCAATTCCGGTTGGAGAACGGCAACTGGTCCGACTCCGCGGTGATGCTGCTCCAGGGAATGTTATAGCGCACCTGTGCGCCAGGCAGATGAAAAGGAAATACAAAATGCAGGCTTTCCTTATCGCCGGTTGCTTTTTTATCGATGGTATTAATGAAAGCTACCCTGTCTACACCGGCCACCAGTTGTACCTCCCGGGTTAGTTGGTGGGTACCGTCGGCTTGGGCGCTCACCAACAAGCTAACCAACAGCGGACCGTTTTCCTTGACCCGGATACGCACGTCGTGTGCGGTTTTCAGACCGCCCACGGAATCGCCCACGAGGTAGTCGTATTGATTCAGGCCACCTGCATCTGCCAGGTTAGCGGCACTACCTGCTTTTTGCAGACTGCTGATATTGCCTGTGTGTGCATCTACCTGCACGGTATAAAAATCGTTTTTCAACGTATATCCGTTCACGGTAGCCCTGTTTTTAACGAAGGCTTTGCCGGGGCTGATGTGGTAGCGCTGCTTACTAAAAGGGGCCTGCTGTGTAACCAGGAAAACCAGCTCCCCGCTGCTCAGCCGCTGTGATGGCAGTTTATGTCCATGGTTATCCGTTACCAGGTTGCCCCCTTGACTAAGGGCGGCAGGCACGGTTACCAAGGCGGTGCGGGTATAGGCAAGCGTATTGTATACATCCACCGCATTGGGCAAGGCGTTATCTCCCGCTATGCTGGCGGTTAATAGTGCAGAAGACCGTGTCTGGGCCTGCAAGGCAAAGTTTTGTTTATAAGCCCACTGCGCTTTTACTTTAGGATCGGCTGGTTCGGACACACTATTGTAAGCGCCCCAGGTATGTTCATTGAACATCACCATATCTATCCAGGCCTTATTAAAATCCGAAGCAGGATAATCGTTGCGGCCCCGCAGAGCCCAGATAGCGCCGGCCTGCTGCAAGGCATCTGAGGCGTTACGGGTGATTGCCGTTTCCTTTGCGCCAGAACTTATACCATCTGTCCAATACTCCGTGTAATCGCCGGCCACGGTTGGAATTTTGTCGTGGTAAGCTGCTTCAACATCCTGAAAGAATTGGTGGGTCGACGTAATCACCAAACGGGGCGAGGTATACCGCTCATTCCAGGCCTTCACCGCTTCGGGTAGTTCAGGATCAATGGGCGCATTATCGCTCATGGCCCAGGTAAGCAGGGTCATATTATACGGAAATCCTTTTTGCCGGAGATCTTCGAGGTAGCCGAACAACCAGGGATTCAGAAAATTTTCGGAAGGCTTGCCGGTGTAAAACGGTGTAGGATTTTCTACTGTAAAGAAGTTGGGGATTTTATCCCCCTTCAGCATATAACCAATGGAGTAAGGCGATGATTGCCAGAACAGCATCCGCTGCTTTCCGGAGGGCGATACCCAGTAGAATGGCTTGTCGCGCAGCTTGTCTGCTTCGCCTATACGGTCCGACGCATTGGGTGCACTCAAAAAATAATGGATCCCCGTAATATCCGACTGGGCACTAAGTCCCCAGGAAGCGCCCGGCACGTCGCCCTGGAACATAGTGTGTATCTCCACCCCATTTTCTTTCGCAAGCTGTAAGCTGGTTTGAAACTGGTGCAGCAACTGTACCGGGCTGGTAGCGCTGGTATTCACATTGCCATAAGATCCATCCAGGTTTATCCATCCTTTTTTCACGGCTTCCCAGAACGCCGCTTTTTTTGCAGGGCTGGCCTTTGCCAGATAATTATCTACTACCCAGATTGCTTCAGTGTTCCATTTAAAGCGGGCCTCCAACGGATAATCTTGCGTGCGTTCCGCGATCTTAATGGCTTCATCTATGTTATTCATGTGAATGGCCAGCACCTTATCCTGCACATTTGTATAGCCCACATCTACATGCGCATGCGGCAGGAGGTACACGCTCCATTGGCGGGCTGGGGGTACTAGCACACGAGCAGTATATGCGTTACCGTTAGTCATATATTTTACGGAGGCCTGCGTTTCTACCTCCACGGGCGCGCCGGGTAGGGGTAGTTCGTAATAGCGAAGACCTTCCTGGCCGGGCAAAATTTGCACACTGTCTTCCAAACCATTGAACGAAATATATACCACACCCGGAGCATAGGCATTACCGCCATGAAACTCCAGGCGAGCCATGCGTGCCGGCTGGTCATGGTAGCGAAGATAGGCGGGAGTAGCCTTGAGGCTTATGCCGGTAAATACTTGCTGTGCCAGGGCCGGAATGCCCCCTAACACACAGCCTGCCAGCCCTATAAAAATGTTTATTTTCATCGTATGAATTAAATATGTGTCTTCCTACTTATCAATAATAGGCTTTCATAACAATCTGCAAAGGACTTAAAAAATGCTAGCATAGATAAGCACTTCCGTACATTAAAAACGTATATGCGTTATCGTTAGTAATTAACCTGCGACCATGTATAGAGCAGGGAAATGACGTTGTGATTGTGCGCGTGAGCTTTTGTACTACCTTCCGCTCATTTGCTGTAGCGGCGTGCAGTAAATTTTAGCCATTTTACGTAGCCGCCATGTGTCTTTATTCGGTTTTTTTTATTTTTTACGGGTCCTCATGAATTCGCTTACGCTCATTTGTTTCTTTTACACCATCAAAAAGAAAGCCCCCGTCGCAACGGAATATCCCTTCCGGCGCAAGGCAGAAAGATCAGCTATCATAAATGTAACAAATACAACCAAGTCTTATGCATATGTTTTGCAGCAAGGCCCTTACCTACCTGCCGGTTATGACCGCAAACTTACCGCCGCCATAACAATGCCGGACAACCAACCGGTACTATGCACACAAATTAGCACAAACGTTTGCATTTCCGCTTACAAAAAGGAAGGTGTAAGTTTAAGGTACAACCACAAATTTATCACCATGAATCGCTACGATCGTAGAAAATTTTTGAGAGATACCACCATGGCGGGCATTGGCCTCTCGCTCCTCCAACCGGCGCGGCTTTTTGGCAGCGTGATTAAACCACAGGTGCGCATAGGCCTGATTGCTGTGGGCCTGCGTGGGCAAACCCACCTCGAAGAAATGTTGAAACGCAGTGATGTAGACATTATCGCCATGGCGGACCCCGATAAAGATATGATGGCCATGGCCCAAAAACGCATTGCCAAAGCTGGCAAAAAAGCGGCAGTAGAATATACCAACGGTCCCCACGATTATAAAAACCTACTAAAACGCGACGATATAGACGCAGTGTTTATCGCCTCACCCTGGGAATGGCACTTGCCACAAGGTATAGACGCTATGAACGCCGGTAAGATTGTAGGCATGGAAGTGTGCGGCGCACAAAAGCTCCAGGACTGCTGGGATGTTGTGAACACTTACGAGAAAACGAAGGTTCCCCTTATGATGCTGGAAAATGTATGTTACCGCCGCGATATCATGGCCGTACATCATATGGTAAAGCAAGGCATGTTTGGCGAAATACTGCACCTACAAGGCGGCTACCAACACGATCTGCGCACGGTACTCTTTGGCAATGGCAAGGATAAGAACAACGTGGATTTTGGCGAGAAGGGCTTCAGCGAATCCAAATGGCGCACGGCCCATTACCTGCACAATAATGGCGACAACTATCCTACCCATGGCCTTGGCCCGGTAGCTACGATGATAGACCTGAACCGGGGCAACCGTATCACCCACCTGTCTTCCGTATCCACTAAGAGCCGTGGTTTGCACCGCTATATTGAGAAGAAAGGGGGAGCAGATCATCCCAACGCGAAGGTGAAATTTGTCCAGGGCGATATTGTTACCACGCAAATCCAATGCGCCAACGGAGAAACAATTGTGCTTTCACTGGACACCTGCTCTCCCCGTCCTTACAACCTGGGATTCCGCGTACAGGGCACCAATGGACTGTGGCAGGAATACGGATCCGGAGCATCCGACACGGGCCGCATTTACCTGGAAGACGTAAGCCCTTACGATGAATGGGAAGGTTCAAAAGCATACCTGGACAAGTACGATCACCCCCTGTGGCAACGTTATTCTAAAGACGCTGAAGGCTCTGGACATGGCGGCATGGACTTCTTCGTAGACAATGCTTTCATTGAATGCATTAAACGCAACGTGGCATTTCCGCTGGATGTGTATGACCTGGCTACCTGGTATGCTGTTACCCCACTCAGCGAAAAATCTATCCTGGAAGGCGGTCAGGTACAAGCCGTTCCCGACTTCACCAAGGGCGCCTGGAAAACCCGTCAGCCGGTGTTTGGAGTAAGTAATGAGTTTTAAATAGTCCTTATATCTTATTTAAAAGCCCTGCAAAAAAATGCAGGGCTTTTTTTGTTACTTACAGAAAGGACCATAAAAAAAGCCCCGCACTTTGCGAGGCCTTTTTACCACTTTGCATGCTTGTTCTCTATTCAAACATTACTTCCTCAGGGGCGTTTTTAATGCCTGCTGAATTATTTCTTTAAAGGCATCTTCTTTTGCGGTGAGTTGCTGCAAGAGCACCAGTTGGTTATTAGCCCTTACAAGGTTATGTCCTCCGTAACGTGCGCCGTAGTAACGGTCGTTGTTCAGGTGATCGGTCAGGAAACGCAGGGCCTGCATATAGATCATGAACTTACCCGCGTACACCAGGTGCTGAAGTTCGGCTGCGGTGAGGCTATCCTTCATTTCGCTCAGATAGCCCGCTATAATGGCGGAGAAGTATGCATCGCGAATATTAATTTTGCTAAAATCCTCTTCTTCTTCTGTAACCGGGGAGAGATAAGTGCGCAACATGTCGCCCAGGTCGCTGATAAAATAACCAGGCATCACCGTATCAAGGTCTATCACACAAAGTCCTTGCCCCTCCTCATCAAACAGTACATTGCTAATTTTAGTGTCGTGGTGAGTAACGCGCAATTTAAATTGTGGGTCCTGCCGTATATGCCGGTAGGTAGTCTCGATATCCCGAAACTGCTGCACCAAGGCAATGCTATCATGGGCTGCCGCAATGCGGGAAAGATCGCCCTCCCGCAACACCGACTGGAACTGGGTATAACGCAGGGACAGGTCGTGAAAGCCTGCCAGCGTGGTGCGCAACTGCTGATAGGGAAAGCCTTCCAGCAGGCGCGTAAAACGACCAAACTGCCGCGCAGCCTCATAGGCCATGGCCGGTGAGGTTACCACGTCGTACGCCTTAGAAGGCCCAATGAAAGGCAGGAGGCGAAAATATCCGGTTATATCGCGTACAATACCTGCGCCATCTAAAGAGGCTACAGGTTCTGGAAATAAATATCCTGGCGCATGCTGGCGCAGATACGCTGCCAGGGAGCTAATATTCACGGCAATATTATCCGGTTGTTGAAACACATCCTGGTTAATCTGTTGCAGTATATAATCGCGGCCCCCAGGCGCCTCCACTTTCCAAGTACGGTTTATTAACCCGCTGCCAAAGGGAGTAATCTTGCATTGCGCTGCGTTCAATCCGTATGCGTGAAGTATCGACGGCAACATGCGATTTATAAAGTTGAATGGTCTGTTGATAAATTCCGCACTAAGGTAATACCCACACACAGTTAACATCCATGCAAACGCTTGCGCAAAATCTCACAATCGCTTGCGTAACCATTCTTTAGTGATTTTATGATCGTATAACCAGTAACATAACATCCAGGCACATCCTGATAGTTGAAGCAAGGGTAGCGAAAATGAACTCCTTGTAAAACATATAATAAAAATATAATATAAAAATACGCTTATAGTCACCGTAGCATTATCGTTTACCTGTAAGCTACAAATCTTGGGGAGGCCATTGAACTTACCAATCAAGTATGCAGTGATCCAATATCCAGGCACTGAGAATACCCTTCTATATTATTTTATGCGTTAAATCGCTCGTTTTTAAATATTTTTATAGCAGTGAACACATTATATACAGGTGGGCTGTTGTAAGGGATGGAAGAACGTTTATATACAGAAGAGATTTTATTACAGCGGTTTGCGGCCGGCGACCCCACTGCTTTTCAGTTTATTTTTCGTCAACACTACCAGGCGCTTTGTTATTTTGCCAATTCCATCGTGGCAAACGATCAGGAAGCGGAAGACCTGGTACAGGAATCTTTTTCCAAGCTCTGGGACAAACGCAACGGTTTCGGATCGGCCAGCAGTATTAAAGCCTTCCTTTTCATTAGCACTAAAAACGCTTCCCTCAATTTTATTAAAAGCCGGGAACGGCATTCCCTGAAAGAAAAAGAGTTTTCTTATTTGCACCCCGAGGAGGAATCGCTGGACATAAACAGGTTTGACCCTGTGTTGACGGAAACGGAGATCATGCAGCAACTGTATGCGGAAATAGAACGGCTGCCCAACCAGTGCCGCCGCATCTTTAAAATGAGTTACCTGGAAGGCCGGAAAAACGAAGACATTGCCAATACCCTTCACCTCTCTTATAATACCGTACGCGCCCAAAAGCTACGGGCACTTAAACTCATCCGCAGTGGCCTGCTCAAAAAAAATATCCTTCCCCTGCTAGGCATGTACCTGGTACTACTCCGCCACACACATTAACTTCTGCTATTAGAATTTTTTTAACGAATTAGACCATTTTCTTTAATCGAAACCAATTTGCTGTTGTTTTTATATCAAAAGCGCAAAATTGGAAGCAGATCAACATAAAGAACTTTTCCCTTTCTTACAACGGGCAGCTTACCTGATCCGCCAGCACCAGCAGGGCTTGCTGACGGCGGCAGAGCAGGAAGAATTGCATACGTGGATCGGTGCTTCTTTAGAAAACCAGCGCTTATTTGATCAAATGACGGATCCTGCTTTTCTACAGGAACACCTCCACCGATTCGAAAAATTTGATACGGAAGCTGGCTGGAACAATTTCCGTGCTTTACATTTCCCCTCCCGGCAGGCGCGCCTGCGCCCGCTTTTTGGATGGTGGAGTGCTGCCGCCATTTTGTTAATGCTGGTGGGCATCGGCTTATTCTTTCGCCACCAGTCTTCCACATCCCGCCCCCTGGCGGCCATCCAGGCTTCACCGGTGGTGCCGGGCCATTCCCGTGCTTTGCTTACCCTGGCCGATGGATCGGTGATACCGCTGGATAGCAATGGTAACCGGGTAATTGCCCAACAAGGAGCTACAGTGCAGCAACAAAATGGTCAGCTGCAATACCTGGCCCAAGGCGATGCCACTACGGCCATGAATATGCTCACCACGCCCCGGGGCGGGCAGTTTCGCCTTACCCTGCCAGACGGCACGAAAGTGTGGCTAAATGCAGCCTCTTCCATCCGCTACCCTACCGCCTTTACCGGCACGCAGCGCACCGTGGAGATCAGGGGGGAAGCTTACTTTGAAGTAGCGCCTGTGGCTAACAAACCCTTTACCGTAAAAATCAATCAAAATACCAGCATAGCCGTATTAGGCACGGGATTTAACGTGAACGCCTATACGGATGAGCCTTTTATCCGCACCACCCTCATAGAAGGCGCTATCAGCGTTCATACCGGAAACACTTCCAGGGTACTGGCCCCCGGCCAGCAAGCCCTGGTAAATGGCCCTGCCATACAGGTAAGCGACCATGCAGACACTACGGCCATACTAGCCTGGAAAAGAGAAGCTTTTTATTTCCAGGAAGCAGACATCTCCTCCGTTATGCGGCAACTATCGCGTTGGTACGACGTAACGGTGGTGTATGAAGGCAGTATGCCCTCCAGGCGTTTTCAGGGCGAAATAGAACGCAACCTGCCGCTTGCAGACGTATTGGAAGGACTGGAAAGTACCGGCATCCATTTTCGCCTGCAAGGCCGCACAATTATTGTAACACCATAACAAGCCACCAATATTTTTTGTCCGTTGCCATCGAATGTAAATCCCTAACACGCTTTAGCGAAAGTAATGTCATGCCGTATAAAAAAAACCGGAGGTGATTGGACCCACCCCCGGCTAAATAGTAAGACGGCATACGTACTAAGGTTGCACATACTTAAATACCTATTCCTCCATCTTAACAATGCAAATCTATGCAATTGAATGATCATGGTAAAGGCCCCGTCATGCCGGGACTTTCCTCAACCAAAATCGCGCTTATTATGAGATTGACGCTTGTTCTCATGATTGTTGCCACACTCAAAGTATCGGCGGGTGTATTTGCCCAAACGGTATCGGTATCGGTAAAAAATGCTTCCATAGAAGAAGTATTATCCATGGTGAAACGCCAAACGGGCTATCTTTTCTTTTACGACCGCGATCTGCTGCGCACCGTAAAACCGGTGACCATCAAGGCAGATCGCACGACCCTGCCCCTATTCCTGGCCGCAGTATTTAAAGACCTGCCGCTGGATTATGTGATCAAGGACAAAACTATTTTCATTAAAAAGAAAATCCAGCCCGCCACCAGCACACTGCCCGCAACAGCCAGTGAGGCCGTGCAGGGGCCTATAAGTGGCTGGGTAAAAGATGCCAGCGGCACGCCCCTGATCGGTGTAACCATTAAAATAAAGGGTACTAGTACCGGCGCCATTACCGACCCACAGGGGCAGTTTACCATCAACGCAAAGCCCGGCGACAGACTGGTGATCTCTTATGTAGGATATGCTACAACAGAGGTAGGCGTAGGCAATGGCCCCTTGCAGATTACCTTGCAGGCGCAGACCAGCGGCCTGGATGAAACGGTGATCATTGGCTACGGTACCACCAGCAAACGGAATAATACCGGCTCCGTATCCAGCCTGAAAGCGGCAGACATTGCCGACCAGCCGGTGCTGGACCCGCTCGCCGCCATGCAGGGCCGTATCTCCGGCCTGTTTATTACTTCTTCCAGCGGCCTGCCCGGTTCCAATTTTAAAGTAGTGCTGCGGAGGCAAAGCTCCATCCTGAACCCTAACGACCCGCTGTACATCATAGACGGAGTGCCTTACTATTCGGAACCGCTAAACCAGTTCACGTCGGCTAACGGTAAACAAAGCCCGCTTGCTTCTATTAACCCTTCCGACATAGAACGCATAGACGTGCTGAAAGATGCAGACGCCACGGCCATCTATGGCTCCCGTGGTGCCAATGGCGTGATCCTGGTAACGACTAAAAAAGGAAAGGCTGGCCATACCCGCACCAGTTTTAATGTATACACCGGCGCCAGCCAGGTAGTCAATACCGTGGACATGCTAAACACGCCGCAATATGTGCAGATGCGTAAAGAGGCATACGCCAACGATAACAAAACCTACGATGCCGAATCGGCACCCGACCTTACGATATGGAACCAGCAGAAAACCACCGACTGGCAGAAATTTATCATCGGCAGCACCGCGCATACCACCGAAGCACAGGGATCTGTGTCTGGCGGTAATGAGCAAACACAGTTCCTGCTGAGTGGCACCTATCACAAGGAAACCACGGTTATGCCGGGCAGCCTGGGCTTCCAGCGCGGCTCCGCCCACTTTAACCTGAACCACACCAACGAAAACGGACGGTTTAATGTGACGGCTTCCCTAAATTATAATGCCAGCACAGACCGTTCCCTGGCTTCCGATCTTACTTCCTTCTATAATATGTCGCCCAACTACCCGCTGTACGATAGCACGGGTGCTTATTATTGGTTCAGTAACCTGCAAAACCCGCAGGCCTATTTACTGCGCAAATCGGAAGTGCGAACCAATAACCTGGTTGCCAACAGTACCCTGCGCTATACCCTGCTGCCCGGCCTGAACCTCAAGGCTAACCTGGGATATAACCGGACAGACATGAAACAAACGCAGCTTTACCCGAATGCCACCTTTAACCCGATGACTTCTACCGGCAGCATGTCTTACTTCGGCAACTCCGATGTAGAATCTTACATCGTAGAGCCACAGGTAGATTATAATAAGAAAATCGCAAAAGGGGATCTGCAGGTAATGGTGGGCGGCACCTGGCAGCAAAGCATCCGCCAGGGACAATCTGTTATAGCCACCGGTTTTTCCAGCGACGCGTTGTTAGGCGACCAGCAGGCCGCCAGCCTGATTACACCCAAACCTTCTATGTATAACTTTTACCGCTACACGTCTATATTTGGCAGGATCAATTATAACTGGGAAGAAAAATATTTGCTGAATGCTACCTTCCGCCGCGATGGCTCCACCCGTTTCGGGCCGGGCAATCGTTTCGGCAACTTCGGCGCCATTGGGGCCGCCTGGATATTCAGCAAGGAAGCATTTATCAAAGAGGGCAGCTTCCTGAGCTTTGGTAAACTGCGCGCCAGCATAGGTGTAGCCGGCAACGACAACATCGGCGACTATCAATACCTGGATAGCTGGACCTCCAATGCTTATCCTTATGATGGCGTATCGGGGCTGTCCCCTTCCCGCCTGCCTAATCCAAATTATAAATGGGAAGAAAACAATAAAAAGGAAGTGGGCCTGGAACTGGGTTTCCTGAAAGACCGCATTCTGTTTAACACCAACTTCTATTATAACATTTCCGATAATCAACTGGTAGACTATGCACTGAGTCCGCAGGTAGGTTTCCCATCCATCACCGCCAACCTGCCTGCCAAGGTAATGAACAGCGGATGGGAGTTTGAGGTAAATACCATCAACATTCAGCACAAAGAATTTACCTGGAGAACATCCGCCAATGTGTCCATCAACAAAAACAAACTGAAATCTTTCCCGAATATCGAGTCTTCTTCTTATAAAGATCAATATGTAGTAGGAAAGCCGCTTTCTATTGTGAAAGGCTATCAATTTATGGGATTAGACCCTCAGACCGGGCGCGCTAACTTTTCCACCCATGGCGATGCCCCGGATGCGCCCACCGAATATGATGATTATGTGATCCTGGGTAAACAGTCGCCCGACTTCTATGGCGGTTTGCAAAACTCCTTTTCCTTTAAAGGGTTTACCCTGGATTTCCTGCTGCAATTTGTAAAACAGGAAGGGCCAGGCATTGATTATGGTTATGGCGTTTCCGCCATTGGTGCATTGGCCAACCAGGACCTGCGCGCCCTGGACCGCTGGCAGCACGCCGGCCAGGCAACAAGTGTTCCGGCAGCCACTACTACAGACGGCACTGCCAATTTCCAAGCCTATAGCCTGTCTTCGGCCAACTGGGACGATGCATCTTACATCCGCCTCAAAAATGTGGCCCTGCACTACGACCTGTCTAAATATACCCGGCGTTGGAAGATCACAAACGTGAATGTGTATGCCACCGCGCAAAACCTGTTCACCATCACCAACTACTCCGGCATGGATCCTGAAACACAGGGCACGGTAATGCCGCCTTTGAAAACATATACGATCGGTTTACAGTTTTCGCTGTAATGACCGCTTATACCGTAGACCAATAAAAGCTTTAACATGAAACGCATTCATATATTTTTATTCACCCTCCCGCTTATCTTCAGCACTGCCTGCAATAAATACGTAGATACGCCTTTACCGAAAAACGAATTGGTATCCGATTTGGTATTTACAGACGACAAAGCGGCTACTTCCGCCGTAACGGGTGTGTATGGCGCTATGTATTCTTATAACTACCAGTTCGCCAACATATTGATGAACTACCTCACCGCCATGCAGGCAGACGATATGTATTACTATACCAGTTTTGCCAATTACGACGTGTTCCGCGAAAACAGGTTGCTGCCCAGCAGCCAGTATGTGCAGAGCATGTTTGCCAACCTGTACAGCTTCATTTACCAGATGAACGCCTGCGTGGCGGGGCTTTCGGATGCCAAAACACTTACCCCGTCCGTACGCAGCCAGTTGCTGGGAGAGTCTTATTTCATGCGCTCTTTCTTTTATTTCTACCTGGTAAATCTGTATGGCGATGTGCCTTTGATCACCGGTACTGACTACAAAGAAAATGGTGTGAAGCCCCGCGAAAAAACAGCCGTGGTGTATGATACCATTATTAGCAACCTGAAATCTGCCGTGCAGTTGATGGGTGATGATTATCCCACCGGCCAGCGCCTGCGTCCCAACAAAGCCGCTGCCAATGCGCTGCTGGCAAGGGTTTATCTCTATACTAAACAATGGGCTTTAGCAGCATCTACCGCCTCGCTGGTGATCAATGACAGCCGCTACTCCTTGCTGGCAGACCTGAATAAAGTGTTCCTGGCCAACAGTGAAGAAGCCATTTTCCAACTGGAACCCATTAATATAACCGGGGGGCGCAATACCTGGGAAGGCCTTACTTCCACCCCTGCTTCGGCCACGGCTACTGCTTATATTCGTTTAGATACCCTTCACCTGATCGCTAAGTACGAAGCTAATGACCAGCGACTGGCACAATGGACTGGCTTCCGCAAAACTGCCGCCGGGGCCACATATTATTTCCCTTACAAGTACAAAGTGAGAACGGATCCTTCCGGGCAAATCACAGAGTATTCTATGGTAATGCGCCTGGCGGAACAATACTTCATCCGTGCGGAAGCCCGCATACAACAAAGTGACCTGGACGGTGGCCGCGCAGACCTGAATGCCATCCGGGAAAGGGCCGGACTGCAAGACCTGCCTGCTACGCTGAGTAAAGACGCCCTGCTGCTGGCCGTAGAACAAGAACGGCATGTGGAGTTGTTTGCCGAATGGGGCCATCGCTGGTTCGACCTGAAACGTACCGGTCGCTCCGATGCCGTACTAGGGCCCATTAAAGGTGCTAACTGGCAGGCTACCGATACCCTGTATCCTATTCCTGCCAATGCTATCAGCACCAACATCAATCTCACCCAGAACGAAGGGTATAACTAACCGTGCGTAAAATGAAAAAATTAACCATGCTTGCTTTGCTACTGTCAATGGCCGCGTTTGCGGCCGTTGCACAGCAGCGCCTCACTATTACGCCTTTATACCCGGAACGCGGGCAAACCGTAACCGTTACCTACGATCCTTCGGCACCCGGCGCTGCAATAAGCCCTTCGGCCAGCGCGGTGACCATGGTATTTACTTATTCCAATTTTTACAACCTGCCCTGGCGTATGCCCATGCAGCGCATAAATGGTAAATGGACCGCCTCATTGAAGCTGGCAGACTACACCGCCTTTGCCACCTTTATCCTGGAAAGCGGCGACGTAACAGACAAACCGGCTAAAGACCAGCACTACGAAATTGCCGTTTACAAAAATAAGATCCCAGTGGAGAACGGGTATCTTTATAAGGCTTACAGCCTGAGCGCACAGATAGGCAGGTCTCCGCTGCTGGCGGATAAACAGGCCGCTTTATACGAACAGGAACTGGCCCTGCACCCCGATAATTACGAGGCGAAGGTGCGCCTGCTTATGTATAAAATAAACAAAGCCACTACCCCCGCCGAAAAAGAAAAATTCCGCGATTCGGCACACCAGGTTATTGCAGACCAATTCTATAAAGCACCCACCTTTAATGGTAATATCAACAAGGTAACCATGGGCTACCTGATCATCGGTGAAAACAGCCGCCTGGACTCTATCCGTAAGGTAGTGATGGAACGCTATCCCGAATCCGATATGGGTCGCGAATTGAGGACCAGCGCAATAGCCAGCGGCAAAGACACCACCCGGCAGATTGATCTCTTTGAAACGGAGCTCAAAAAAGAAACGCCGGAGAACGAGGCTTCTTTTACCGGCATGCACGAAAAGCTGTTTCAATATTATGCCGCGCGGAAAGACAGTAGTAAAGCATTATACCATGCCCGTTTTCTGACAACGGAAAAAGAAAGTCCATACACGGCAGCAACCTGGCAAAAGATTGCGCAAACATTGCTAGACAATAACGTGGCGCTGGATACCGCACGCTTTTATGCGCAACGGGCACTAGACAGTGTGCGCCACTACCCGGTAGGCATTATCCGCTACTTCCCGGAAACCGGTTACATCTATCCCTATGCATCTGATAGCACCCGCGAACTGGTGTACAAAAAAGCAAGCTTGCACCTGGCATCCATCCAGGGCCTGATTGCAATGAAACAGGGCCGCTATGCCGAAGCAGACCAACAAATAAAGAAATCCATCAGCCGCTTTGCCGATAAAGCCACGATGGACAATGCGGAATGGTATTATCAACAAAGGCAGGATACGGTAAACCTAATTACCCTAAAGCAATTTCGATATAACATTTTGATAGAGGAGTTACTGAAACAACGGTTAAACCGCCTCGCTCCCCCCCTCAACACTTTTGTGGATATGCAGGGCAAACCTGTAGATACGGCAGCGCTGAAAGATAAAATTATTGTGATTGATTTCTGGGCCACCTGGTGCATTCCCTGCATGGAAGAAATGCCCTATCTGCAAAAAATTTACGATCACTACAAACACAACCCGCGTATTGTATTTATGATAGCCAACAGCGGTGCCAGGAATACCCTGGCCAATGCCCAGGCCTGGAGCGGTAACAAAACTTATACCTTTCCCGTGTATTTTAATACCGATCCGGAAGTAGGCGACAAGTTTAAATTTAATACCATCCCGGCATCTTATTTAATTGACCAAGCCGGCTATATCCGATTTAACAACATAGGTTTTGAAGGCCCTGAACTGGAGGCTAAATTAAAAGGGCAGATTGAAATATTGTTGCATAGCAAGTGATCTGCCTGGCTACAAAGGCTGTTATAATAAAAAGCGGCTGCCATCCAATTTTCCAGGATAGCAGCCGCTTTGCATATAGCGCAGATTAATTTATTGGAATAACCCTGCAAACAGTTGGCAGGAATAGCGCCGGGCCTCCTGGTCGTAAATGTACGAAGTAGCCATAATTTCATCTACCCCGCTAGCGGCCAGAAAAGCTTCCAGTTTTTTCCGCACACTATCTACCCCGCCAAAGAAAGCATATTGTAACATCTGGTTCACGCTGGCTTCTATCATGTCGTTCCAAATACTGCTCATATCGTTTACCGGTGGCTGTAGTGGCTGGCGCTGCCCGGTAACAATACCGGCGAACATTTGTTGCTGGGAAGTAGCCAGGCGCAGGGCCTCTGCATCGGTATCTGCCATCACCACGTTTACGCAAGCCAGCACATAAGGCACTTTTAATTGCGCGGAAGGCTGGAAATTGTCGCGGTAAATTTTTATGGCACGCATAAATTCAGCGGGCGCAAAGTGGCTGGCAAAAGCGTATGGCAGGCCCATTTTCGCCGCCAGGCGGGCGCTATCGGTGCTAGAGCCTAGTATCCAGATGGGAATGTCCAGCCCCTCGCCAGGAATGGCCCGCAGGGCAGCATGGCTATTGCTTGCCGAAAAAAACGTTTGCAGTTGTTGCACATCATCCGGGAAATGATAAGCGGCCTGCATATTAAGGCCCCGGATGGCGCGGGAAGTAAGCTGGTCAGACCCCGGTGCCCGGCCCAGTCCAAGGTCTATACGCCCAGGATACAAAGACGCCAGCGTGCCAAATTGCTCTGCCACGATGAGTGGCGCATGGTTGGGAAGCATAATGCCACCAGAACCAACCCGGATGGTCTGCGTATTGCCCGCAATGTAGCCTATCAGCAAGGAGGTGGCACTACTGGCCACACTGGCCATATTATGATGCTCTGCAAACCAATACCGGCTATATCCTAATGTTTCCGCTTGTTTTGCCAGTAGCAGGCTGCTGTGAAAACTATCTGCTGCCGTATGGCCTTCTGTAACGGTAGCCAGGTCTAGTATGGAGTATTTTACCTGGCTAAGTGATCTGTTATTCATCTTTTATGCTTATGGTTCCTGTTCCGGGCATTGTTATCCCGGCTTTCTATTGTTAAGGTAACCACTTTCAGGATAACCCGCATAAAAAAGCCGCTCCGGGAGGGAAGAAGGGGATCATTTTGCATTAACATAGCCCTGCTTTTACATCGTAACGATGGCATAGTCTTTCAGCACCCGGTTTTAAAACATGGCAGAAATTGCCTTCACATCCAAAGAAAAGAACGCCAGATCTGTGATTACAAAAAGTAAAATAGATAGTGGAAATAGCAGCAAGATTTTCTAAAATATTCATCCCCTTCCATCAATGCAAAATTAGCTTCCGAATATTATACAAATTAAAAAGCTGTTCACCCGCATTTGGTACATTCCTTAAGACTTTCTCTCAATATAAAACCAAACGATATAAAAGACGGTATACAGATTACATGGAGGAATCATATAAAGAGGGGCAGCTTTTCATTGATATTCCCATAGCATTTTCCCATTTCTTTTCATGCGTTTCGTTGCATCCAACCAACCTACCACAAACACCTGCTAGTTGAATTTTAACCTAATTAGATACTCATTTATCTTTTTATTAAAAAGAATAAAAAACTTTTTAAAAAAAATAAAAAGATGCTTGCAGTTTCACAAATCATTAATTAAGTTTGTTTAGATGGTTGCGAGAAGCGAGTAAAGAAGAACCAACATTATAAAAGCGAAATATGCACCATTATTAAAAGCGTTTTCGGGATTGTCTGCTTATCTGATAAATAAATAAATCCAAAATGCTTCCAGGCCCTACCCATAAAAATAGGAAGAAAACGCAACTGAGAAACGACCTTCTCAAGCAACTATATTACCAAGGCACCTTATCCCTAAACGAACTAAGTTCGCTGGTGAAAAAGAGTTTGCCCTTGGTTACGAATACGGTCAATGAGCTGCTAGAGGAGGATTATGTGGTAGAATGCGGACTGGCGCAATCTACTGGGGGCCGGCGACCACTTACATTTATGCTTAATCCTGAAAAGCCGAGGTATATCGTTGCCGTGGCAATAGACCAACTGGTAACGCGGGTAGTGATCTACAACCTGCTTAATAAAGCCGTATCGCCAGTTGCTACCTGGATGCTGGATTTGCATATGGAGCAGGCCCACGAAAAAATTGCTGGTTTTGTGAAGGATTATATAACGAATTCGGGCATACCAAACAATCACTTATTGGGCATTGGCATTAGCATGCCTGGTTTCATTAATATGGAGGAGGGCATAAATCATACTTTCTTTAAACCCATACAAGGAGGCATTGGAGAATACCTGCAGCAGGCCACCAGGCTTACCGTTTTTATAGACAACGACTCTTCTTCCATTGCACTGGCAGAGTTAAAGTACGGAGCCGCAAAGGGATTAAAAGAGGTCATGGTAGTAAATATAGGCTGGGGTATAGGACTAGGCATGATCGTGAACGGGCAGTTGTTCCGTGGACATAGCGGGCTGGCAGGAGAATTTAGTCACATCCCGTTGTCACTCACAAACAATCTTTGCTCCTGCGGTAAAAGAGGATGCCTGGAAGTAGATGCGTCCTTGTTGGTAGTGGCAGAGAAGGCAAAAAGTGCCATGCTGCGGGGAGAGAAATCAAGCCTGCGTGAATTATTTGAGCAAGAAAACCAACTGCCTGGTGACCAAGTGCTGGTTGCGGTAAAAACAGGCGATCCACTGGCTATTTCTTTACTAGCCGAATCAACCTTTATGATTGGCAAAGGTATTGCCACGCTAATTCACATTATGAACCCGGAACGGGTAGTATTAAGTGGCCGCGGGGCCACGGCAGGGAAAATACTCCTGGCACCCGTTAACCAGGCAATTAATGAATTCTGCATTCCACGTTTGGCAGAATATACACATTTGCATGTTTCGGATCTGGCGCACGAAGCCGCTCTTTTAGGCGCTGCAGCTTTAGTCATGGAAAACTGCAACCTGAACTGATTTTTTTTTATAAATAAATTTTGTATTGCTCCGCATATACCTGTAAGTATGCGTCCGGCGCTTTATTGCCTTATATGAACACCGTATAAAACGGATTTTATCAACCAATTACGCTCTCACCATGAAACAGTTGTATGTATGCTGTATTGCATTGCTACTATGTTGTAGCGCCTATGCACAAAAGGTCATTACCGGAAATGTTACGGATACCAGTGGACCCGTCGTCGGGGCATCCATTGTCGTAAAAGGAACAAGCCGGGCCGCACTTTCAGGAGCAGATGGCAGGTTTTCCATCAAAGCGACAAACGGCGAAGTCCTGAAAATTTCCATGATCGGCTACCAAACCAAAGAGATTACCATCGCTGAACAAAATACCATCCACGTCTTATTAGAATCAACCAGCTCCGGCCTAGGAGAAGTAGTGGTAACCGCGCTGGGCTTGTCGAGAGACAAGCGCGCCCTGGGTTATTCCATCACCGAACTTAAAGGCCAGGACATTGCCAACGCTAATGTGGTAAACCCTATTAATGCATTGCAAGGCAAAGTGGCAGGCGTGCAGATAAACATGGGAAGTTCCGGCCCACAATCTTCCCAACGCATTCTCATTCGTGGCAACACTTCACTCACCGGGAATAATCAGCCTATCTTCGTAATCGACGGCGTAATTATCGATAACGAAACTACCAAAACCGGCACCGCTGAAAGAGACTTCGGGAATGATCTTAAAAACCTGAATGCCGACGATTTTGAATCGGTATCCATCCTCAAAGGTGCAGCAGCTACAGCCCTCTACGGCTCCAGGGCATCCAACGGCGTGATCCTGATCACTACCAAAAAAGGTAAAAAGAACCAGGGCCTGGGCATTAGCTTCTCCGAAACCCAACAATGGGAAACCGTTTACGGATATCCCCACATGCAAAACGAATTTGGCCAGGGTACTACTACCCTGTGGTCTCAGGATGCCAATCAACAAGATATCCGCAACACCAACTCCAGCGACCGCGATTATGGCGTACCCTTCGACGGGCAACCTTATACGGTAAACGGAGGGCTGTACAGCGGCAAGTACCAGGCCTATCCAAACAACCTGAAAGATTTATACCAAACAGGCCGCTTCCAGAATACAAACGTTGCCTTATCAAACGGAACAGAAAAAAGCGCCTTCCGCTTTTCTTATTCTAACCTGTCTACTGATGGTATTACTCCAAGGAACACCTTTGGCCGTAACAGCTTTTCCTTAAATGCGCAGCACGAAATCAGCTCCTACATTTCAGCTTCGGGCGGGTTTAATTATGTACACTCTACAGCTAGCAATCCTACTTATCAGGGACAGGGATTTTCCCCCATTTATGATTTTTTGTATTCCGTTCCAAGGGAATATGACCTGAAATATTGGCGCAAAAATTATGTAAGCCAAAACGGTGATGGCTATAATGCCAACGATCCATGGAGCTATTCTAAAACACTATACGACTATCTCCTCAACGATCAAACGCAAAAGGAAGACAACTTCCGCGCCAATCTAAACCTGGATTTTAAAATCACCGATTGGCTGAAACTTACCACCAGCGGCGATATCTATAAACTATTCACCACCAATGAAACGAAGAAACTAGCCACCGGCACCACCGAATACTCCGGTGCGCAATACATCCTGGATAGCAAAAGAAAAGATCAGTTTAGGATCAGGGCTGTACTCAGTGCAGATAAGAAAGTAGGCAACTTCGGCATCAACGCATCTGCCGGTGTGGAAAAATGGAAAACCAGTGGCGCGCTGCAAATATCACAAACCAACAATGGCTTGCTGGTACCAGGCGTATTCGACCTCTCCAATTCTTTCTCCGCCGCCACCACCAGCGGAAGATTAAATACCGACCAAAAAACGATCAACTCTGCCTACGGTTTTATCAACGCCGATTGGAAAAACCAGCTTTACCTGGATATTACCGGCCGTAACGACTGGTCGTCGAGCTTAATGTATGCCAACGGAAAAGGAAATGTATCCTATTTTTATCCTTCTTTCAGCTTATCCTGGATCGCTTCCGAAACGTTTAAACTGCCCACCGCTATTTCCTTTGCAAAGCTGCGGGCATCCTATGCAATCGTAGGAAAGGATGTTGATCCCTATGTAATCACAACACCCGGCACTTATAACTATGGTGGCCTGGCTACAGATAATATGTTTGGCGGCAGTGGCTTTGCTTATTACATATTTGCCAACTCCCAGTTAGGCGCGCAAAACCTGAAGCCGGAAAAACAACACGCAATAGAACTTGGCGCAGATATCCGCTTCCTGGACAATCGCATCGGCATCGATTTCGCTTATTATAAAACCAACACTAAAAACCAGATACTCGCCCTTTCCACCCCCGAAGAATCGGGCGTAACGTCTAACCTGATCAACGCAGGCAATATTCAGAATGCAGGGATAGAAGTATTGATCACCGGCACGCCCATCAAAACACGCAACGTAGGATGGGATCTGACCTTGAACCTCACCCGCAACCGCAACAAGATTATTGCATTGGCAAATGGGGTATCGGTATATAAATTAAATGGCGGCGGCGGTGAAACAGGCGCCTATGCAACCACCAAGGGGGCCTATGGCGATATCTATACCTCGCAGGCTTATCTGAAAGACGATCAAGGTAACAACCTGCTTACAGGCAATGGTGTATTTACCCAAGCCGGTGTCAGCACAAAGATTGGCAGCATTCAACCCGACCTGCTGGGCGGCCTATCTTCTAATTTACGATGGAAAAAATTTACCCTGGGTGTACTCTTAGATGCTAGATTTGGCGGTGATATGCTATCACTTTCCCACAACTATGGCATGTACAACGGTACCCTCGCATCCACCCTGCATGGACGCACCGAAAAATACGGTGGCCTGGCCCGTACACTGGCTGATGGCCGCGTAGTGCATGACGGCATCATACCAGATGGCGTATTCCAGGCCGGCACTGTAGCCGCAGACGGTACAGACCTTTCTGGCAAAACCTATAAATGGGCAGTTGAAAATGGTCATAAAGACCCCGTATCCGCCTCCGATTATTACGGTAATCTTTACGGATGGGCCTCCGGCATCCGGTCTGAGTCGATCTATAAATGCTCCTGGCTGGTACTACGCGAAATTTCCCTGATGTGGAACTTACCAGTAAGCGGCATTTCCAAATATGTAAAAAATGCAAGCCTCGGCGTAAGTGTGCGGAACGTAGCGTTTTTGTACAACAGCCTTCCTGATAACCTGAATCCCGAAGGGTTGGTAACTACCTATGGCTCCGAATATATGGAAGCTGGCGGCTCCCCCCTGTCACGGAACTACAGCGTAAAACTTAACGTAACCTTTTAAAGATATTGCTATATGAATACCTCATCATTTAAAAAACTGGTACAGGCCTGTACACTTTCAGCCAGCATAATAGCATTGGGAAGTTGTAAGAAAGACTTTCAGGAAATAAACGTAGATCCACAAAGCATTACCACCGTAGCACCTGAAACACTTTTCTACACCGCAGAAACAAAAATGCTGACCTCCAATGCTTCCTGGTACGACACCTACGCCTGCAAGCTGCGCTGGATGCAATATTGCTCCAATATCTGGGGCTATTCTACCACGAACTTCACTTACTTTAGTTCCCAAATAGGCGCTTCATTATATGACGACTATAACAGCGTGGGGTCATACATTACCAATGCCGGTTACCTGGCCACGCAAAAAAATACACTGGACCAATACTCCGACATGCTTCAAATGGGAAAAATCCTGATCATTACAAAAGGCATGCAAACCACCGACATACAAGGCTCACTCGCCTATAAAACGGCCTGGCAGATCAGAAACGGCAAAGACAGCTCCATATATCTCAATCCCAGTTTTGAATCCCAGGAAGAACTATACAAAACCTGGAATGACGACCTGGTAACCTGTATACAAAAACTGCAAAATCCACCGGCTAATGTGAAAAAAATCGGATCGTACGATCGCGCTTTCGGCGGCAATACCCAACAATGGATCAAAACAGCCAATGCCCTGCGCCTGCGCATCGCCATCCGCCTTTGGAAACGGCTGCCAGACCTGGCAAAATCTATCGCCACCGAAGTACTGGCTCCCGCCAATGCAGCCAATATCCCTACTGGCATTAACGACAGTTTTATCCTATGGCACGCTAACGACTATACGACTTACAATCCCGGCGACTGGCATTCTGTATACGACATGGATTGCGCAGCAGCGCCTTTCATGAACTACCTTAAAAAGTATAATGATCCACGCAAGAATATTTTCTTCCAGATCAACAACCTGACACCGGATAATATAGCCGCCTATAATGCCCAATCTTCTGACAAAAAAGTAGGCGGTAACATTACCAGCGCCATGACGCAATGGGAAGGTGGTACGGTGAGCTACGATAAAAGATCTACCGACGAACCTTATCTAGCCAGAACTTTAGCCGGGTCTCCCGCGGTAAACATGCGGGCCATGAACTACCCGCAAACACGGCTATGGAAAGGCACTGGCTACGATGGCACCGGCTCTGGCGGCAACTTCGCCCCCCTGCTTACTTACGCAGATTTTTGTTTTATGGCAGCAGAATTTGTACTCCAGGATAACATACCCAGCACCCAAACCGCCAGCCAGTGGTATACCGCCGGCGTAACCGCTTCCGTAAAACAATGGGATGCCATCGGCAATTACTGTAAGGTGTACGACTACGAAGCACTTACAGATGTACAACTGCAGGCATTCCTCACACAACCCGGCATTGCATGGGACGCCAGTAAAGGACTGGAACAGATCTACTGCCAGGCCTACGTAGAAGATTTTAAAAACACGAACGAATCGTGGGCGCAATGGAAACGTACCGGTTTCCCAAATCAAACTTCTTCCATCATTAAGTTTGACAAAGTGCTGATCAACGGGGTAGAACAAAACATTCCGCGCAAAGTAAAATTTGAGTATCCAACTGTAGGTACCACCAATTACGATAATATCAAAGCCCGCCTGGACGGGATGGCAGCCTTCCCCGAATTTGGTGGAGTAACCAATGAATTTGGCCATCTGTGGTGGGAAAATTAAATAGTAAATGCATGAAAAATGGGGAAGGATTCCTTCCCCTTTCTTATAATAAACCACTATGAAGCTCCATATATCTACCATCGTTAAACGGGGACTTTTGCTTATCTCATTAAGCCAACCATGGCATGCAACAGCCCAATATTTTTCAGCCGGAAACTTGGATGTTCGCATGGACACACAAGGCCGCATAGCAGCCCTGCAACCAACCACCCGCGATCAAAACTATGCAGTAACCGATACACCAGGCTACCTGTTGCAAATCGTGCTGGCGCAAAAAACCATTAGCCCGGTAAGCGCCCGCTTCGACAAAAACAATATTTACCTGCAATATCCAGCCGGGCAAACCGCCGTGGTGAATGTAACAAAGCGCAACACTTACCTTCGGTTTGAATTAAAAACCATCAGCAAAGGAATAGACGCCGTGATATGGGGCCCTATCAACACAACGGTAGCCGATACCATTGGCAACATGATTGGCGTGGTGAGAACGGCATATTATGCACTCGGCATTCAGGCGCTCAACAAAAAAACCTCCGGCGGCGTATTGCAAAATGAAGAAGGCGCCATCTTTGACAACGGCAGCACCGCACGCGCCACCAGCTTTGGCGCAGCCTTGCAAGCATTTACCGTAAACCGCTCCGTAGACCGCACCATTACCGTATGGGATACCTGGCATCAAGTGCCCTTAAAAGCTATTCCCGATGGTAAACTCGAAGGGTCGGCCATCGCCTTATTTGGTTGCACCCCCGGCGCAGTATTAACCGTCCTGGAAAATATTACCAGCCAGGAAAACCTGCCCTACGCCACCTGGAATAAAAAATGGATCAAGACTTCACCCGAATCGGGCCGCCCTTACATGATCACCCGGTTCAATGAAAATAATATAGATACCTTCCTCCACTATGCTAAAAGCATGGGGCTGGCTGGCGTATACCACGAAGGACCTTTTAAAACATGGGGCCATTTCGTATTGGATAGTACAGAATTTCCTCATGGCATAAAAGGATTTAAAGCCTGCGTAGACAAAGCACATGCACTGGGACTTAGGTTAGGATTTCACACCCTTACTAACTTTATCACTACTAATGACACTTTTGTTTCCCCAGTGCCAGACCCACATCTCATGACGGCAGGTTCCGCCACACTTACAGGCAACATAAGTGCAGATGCCACTAAAATATCGGTTAGTAGTCCTACCTATTTTGAAATGCGAAGTGAACTGAATAGCGTGCGCATCGGCAATGAAATCGTACGTTTCCGCGAGGTAAGTAAAACAGCGCCCTATCAATTACTGGGCTGTATAAGAGGCGCTTTCGGCACCCAACGCAACGCCCATGCACAGGGCAACCAGGTAAGCCGCTTAATAGATCACTCTTATAAAGTATTTTTCCCTGACTGGGAGCTTCAGCAAAAACTGGCTAGCAATGTCATCCGGTTTATCAACGAAACCGGCGCAGACCAGATGGATTTCGACGGCCACGAAGGTACCTACGCCACCGGCATGGGGGATCTTTCATTTAATACCTTTGCCGAAAGTGTGTTTAAAGGCGCCAACCATCCCATGGTGTTCGGTTCCAGCCGGGCTAACCACTACTTCTGGCACTTCAATAACTACCTCAATTGGGGAGAGCCTTGGTACGGCAGCTTTCGCGAAAGCCAGTCGGATCTAAGGATCACCAACCAGGCATTTTACGAAAGAAATTATCTCCCTAACATGCTGGGATGGTTCCTGATAACAGAACAAACTACTTCAGATGATATAGACTGGATGCTGGGCCGGGCTGCTGGTTATAATGCCGGCTACGCATTAGTAGTGCGCGAAAAGGCATTGAGCAACCCACATATCAGCGAAATCACTGCCCAAATTAATTTATGGACGAGCGCACAAACCCATCATTCCTTTTCCATGGAACAGCGTACATGGCTGAAAAATCCCGCCAACGAAGTGCATCTTTACCAGGAAAACGACGCGCTTTTTATGCAGCGATTTAGTAAATACGAATTTAACTATGAAGCAAAAAACGTACAACCAGGAGAACCTACCACATCCACCTGGTCATTCAAAAACCCAGCCAGCGCCCAGTACGCACAATTGGTACTGCTGTGTGACGGAAAAGAAGGCAAAGTGAATAAACCCGTGCTGGAATTGGATCACTCCTTTCACATAGAATTACCAGTTACACTGGCAGCAGGCGAAAGCCTCGTGATCGGCAAGGCCAGGATGGCCCGGCTCTACGATGCAAAAGGCCGATTCCTGAAAGAGATAGACCTCGGTGAAGCGCTCCCACAAATGACTACCGGCGACCACGAACTTTCGTTCGACGCTACGATGGATACCGGCGCACATGCCCACCTAACCGTTAAGCTGGTAACCGGCACAGAAAAACTTAAGGGAGAAAACTAACCCTCGTTAAACATAACTAACGTAATATGAAATATGTTTTTTTATTGCTGCTGTTAGGATGGACGCCCTACCTCAAGGGCCAGTCTAATATAACGCCGGATTCCGTTCGCCCCAAAATGCAATGGTTCTCCGACGCCAAACTAGGCATCTTTATCCACTGGGGAATATATGCCGTAAAAGGAGTGGGCGAAAGCTGGAGCTTTCACAATAAAACCATTTCTTACCCAGACTATATGCAACAACTACAAGGCTTTACCGCTTCCGCATACGATCCAGACGCATGGGCCGCCCTTATTAAAGAAAGCGGTGCCCGTTATGCAGTAATGACGGCCAAACACCACGATGGTGTTGCTTTATGGAACACAAGGCAAAATCACTACAGCGTGGTGAAAAATACGCCGGCAAAACGTGACCTGCTCCTACCATTTTATAAGGCCCTCGATAAATATGGCATTAAAAGGGGCATTTACTTTTCCCTGCTCGATTGGAGCCACCGCGATTATCCAGCCTTTACAAAAGATAGCAACCGGTACGACATTGCCGCAGATCCAAAACGCTGGGAGCGCTTCCTCCAATTCGACCGTGCACAAATGGAAGAACTAAGCCACACCTTTAAACCAGACCTCTGGTGGTTCGATGGAGATTGGGAACATAGTGCCGCTGAATGGAAGGCCCCTGCTATCCGCAAAATGCTGTTGAAAGATAATCCCACCACCATTATCAATGGCCGGTTACAAGGGTATGGCGATTATGAAACACCGGAACAGAACTTCCCCGTAACCCGGCCAGCGTTCGACTGGTGGGAGCTTTGCATGACGATCAACAACAACTGGGGCTATCAACCCCAGGACACGAATTGGAAAACACCCTACGAAATCATCACCATTTTTGCAGACGTGATCAGCAATGGAGGTAACCTCCTGCTCGACATGGGACCAAAACCAGACGGCAGTATTCCTCCGCCAGTAGTTACCCTTTTACAGGAGCTGGGCCAGTGGGATAAAAAATATGAAAAGGCCATTTTCAATACCGTAGGCGGCTTACCTCCAGGACATTTTTACGGGCCTACCACCCTGTCGAAAGATTCCATGAGCCTGTATCTTTTTATCCCTGCTAAAACGCACGGCGAAATCATGATCAAAGGATTAAAGAATAAAATAAAAAGCATCCGCGAAGTAGGAAGCAACACTTCCTGCGATTATAAAATAGTAGGAAAAATATCCTGGAGCCCCATTCCTGGCCTGGTATACATTCAGGTACCCGAAACGGTACAGGATAAATATATGACCGTACTGGAAGTAAAATTAGACAGCCCACTACGCCTTTACCGTGGCAAAGGCGGCCTTAAATAAAGGCAGGTAACGGACTTATAAAAATCATACCTAAAACATTTATTTATGAAATGGTACGCTTTATTACCTATCGCTCTCTGCCTGCATACGAGTACCGGATGGGCACAACAAACAGCATCACACGTTCCCCGTATTGCCATTGCAGGCCTGGCCATTGAATCTAGCACCTTCTCCCCGGCACTTACCGATGAAGAAGCATTTCACGCCAAATACGGCATGGCTGTACTGTCTACCTATCCTTTCTTCTCACCAGATTCTTCCATCCGTAAACAAGCGCAGTGGTTTCCCGCTATCGTAGGACATTCTTTGCCGGGTGGGGCCGTTACAAGAGAAGCCTATGAATCGCTGGTGCGCAAAACGCTGGATTCATTGAAACAACACCTGCCCTACGATGGTCTTTTCTATGACATTCACGGCGCTATGAGCGTGGTAGGATTGAACGATCCGGAAGGCGATTTCATTACCCGCATTCGCAAAGTAGTGGGCAAAAAGACGGTGATCTCTACATCCATGGATTTGCATGGTAACGTATCCTGGCGATTGGCTGAATGCAGCGACCTGATTACCTGCTACCGCAAGGCCCCGCACGAAGATGCCATGGAAACAAAAAAAAGAGCGGTGGTGAATTTACTGGAACGCCTCCACAGCGGTAAGGGAAAACCCGCTTATAAAGCCTGGATACCCGTGCCTATTCTCTTACCGGGAGAACAAACAAGTACCCGCATTGAACCAGGAAAAAGCCTTTACCAGGAGGTAGCGCCCGCAGCTGCTCAACCAGGCATTGTGGATGCCGCCATCTGGATTGGATACGCCTGGGCCGATGAACCCCGCAATCATGGCGTGGTAATGGTTACTGGTGATGATAGCGTAAAGGTGGTAAGTACCGCAGAACGCCTGGCTAAAAAGTTTTGGGAAGCCCGTTCACAATTCGACTTTGTAGCGCCCAATGGCAGTTTAGAGGAGTGCCTGCAAAAAGCACTGCATAGTAAAAAAATACCTTTCTACATTAGCGACTCCGGTGATAACCCCACCGCAGGCGGTGCTGGTGATGTAACGTGGACCTTAACCCAATTGCTCAACAACCCTGCCTTTAAATCTCCCAATGGCCCCTCCCTGTTATATGCTTCTATCCCAGGCCCCGCATTGGTGGAGAAAGCAATTGCTGCCGGCGTTGGCGGCCACGTAGATGGTTACGCGGGAGCCACGGTAGACGCCCGTTTTGCGCCACCCGCCCACATTGTTGGTAAAGTAGAATCTATTGTGTACGGTGATATCGATGCCAAGGTGGAAGTAGCTATCCAGGTAGGTAGCCTCCACATTATCGTTACGCAAAAACGTAAACCCTACCATAAAGAACAGGATTTTACGAAGTTGGGATTGAATCCAAGAAAAGTCAATATCGTAGTGGTGAAAATTGGCTATCTGGAACCGGAGCTGTACGCTATGCAGGCAGATTGGCTGCTAGCCCTCACACCGGGAGGAGTAGACCAAGACCTGTATCGATTACGGTATCATAATATAGACCGGCCTATGTTCCCATTTGCCAAACAAATGCGTGATCCGGATCTTTCCGCACGACTGGTTCCATCCTATGATGATGAAAATAAGTAACCCAGCAGCCTTTTAAAATATGCTCCACACCTGCATGAACCTCCAAAGTTCATGCAGGTGTAGGAAGGCGCTTTATCGCGAATGATCCACATGCATAAACTTAATTAAGTCGGGAACAATCGTATTCCATACTGGTTTTTTCAACACTATTCGTATACGTACAAACATCAGACTGAATAAGGCCCCTATCATCAAAAGTGTAAGTGTATTGAGAAGTAAAATTTCCGTCACTTCTGGAACGAAACAAATGCTTATTTCGAATAATGACAGCCCCATAATTGGATATATCACTGTGCCTCAGCGGTTCTGCGTCCGTGGCATATTTATCGGTATAATAGGTATAATATATGGTATAACCTGAGTTGAATTTACTACTAACACAATCTCCATCAACGAATTTATAAGTTGTAGTATCTATAGAAAAGATTTGCCCCGCATAAGATCCTAGTGTTTGGATCTTATACTGTAGTTCTCCCGCAGCATTATAGTAATACTTATTCAGGATATAATACTGGCGGTCTTTGAAAAGTACTTTCGTTTGTACAACCCATTTCTTGCTATTAAGAATAGTGGTATCATAAGCATAATCCAAATGCACGTCATTCGGAGTTACGTAAATGAAACTATCTTTGTAGGAATAAATGTAATACCTTGTTCCTTCATCCCTAAGAATCAGCCGCCCATCGCTGTCATAGCTATATTTAGCGGTAGTGATATAAACATTATTACCATCTTTTAATGTATCATACGTTACAGATACTCTACAGGAATTATTTTTAGAACTGCTTTTTTTGCAGGCTACCGATAAGAAAAGGAATACCAACAAGGTAATATAGGAACGGGGTATATGCATAGCATTACATTTTGGGCTAAGATAGTAAGGCTATAGACCTATTTGCTGGCTATTTATTAAGTGGCGCATATGAATAAGCCTGTAACATCAATTAACAACTTCTCCCCGTGGCATAAGAGCGTATGCGCTCCTCATCAAACAATTCCCAATAGTCTTACATTTAAATAGTGATGGGAGCTTTATAATAAACCTTCAAATACAGCAGCCTATTTTTCCTATCGTAACACCAACGACGGCAGATTATAAGGGTGCAGGAATAAAGTCAACCAGCCATGTAGATAAAATGCAGGCTTTTTTTCACTTCATCCCAGGTACAGACAAGTAAAGTTTATGCCATAGCGGTAGTGCAACGATCATAAAAAAAATGAAAACATTTAGAAAAAAAACACCAGCAAAAGTTCAAAACAAAAAAGAACCTTTTTTAATTCATCGCAACTCATTAAAAATAAGTTGGAAAAAATTAAAAAAGGTTCACTTTCTAATTTAGTTGTCCCACCTGGATTCGAACCAAGACAATCAGAACCAAAATCTGACGTACTGCCATTATACTATGGGACATCTTATTGATTGGGATGGCAAAATTATAAAAATTCTACACTTCACAAAAAAAACTTTCAGCTCCTACCTGTTTTTCCGCAAAATAGTCAGGATTCGAGCAGTACCGCTCTCACCCGTTCTACCACCTGCATCGGCTCCAGCCACTCCATACAGGCATGATCTCCCCGGTAACAGGGCTTGTTACCAAATACAGAGCAGGGCCTGCATGCCAGGCTTATCTGCACCGCGTTGGCCGCTGGCTGCCCATAACCCATAAAACCCGCGTACGGGTGGGTAGCACCCCATACAGACACCACCGCCGTGCCCCGCAGGGACGCCAGGTGCATATTTGCCGAATCCATACTCACCATTACATCCAATTGCTCCATCATGGCAAGCTCCTCCGACAAACTAAACTTACCCGCCACACACACCGTGTTGGGATTATCTTCCGCCAGGGCCGCCAATTGCTGAATCTCGCCGGGGCCACCACCAAAAAGAAATACCCGGGTATTCGCGTCGGTAGATAACACATTCATCACCGCCTCCATCTTTGCCAGCGGATACATTTTTTCCCGGTATGTGGCAAAAGGAGCAATGCCTACCCAGCGCTGGCCCGGCTCCTTGCTGCCTGTTACCTGCAACATGGAGGCAGCAAGCGAAGAATTTCGTATAGGCGATACCGTTATACCTCCCACCCCCAGTTGGGCAAACACGTCGCGATAACGCTGCACCGTGGTTTTTTGCGGTTGAAATATTTTATGGTCCGGTCGCGTAAGCGCCTTTTTTCCTGCCCTCCCCTTGTCTATCACCGCGATCTTTTTGCCACTCAACGCAAAAAAAGTGCGCAGGATACGCGCCCGCAACACCCCATGCAAATCGGCCACAGCGTGAATGCGGTATGCCTGGCGTATTTCGCGGAACAAACGAAACAAGCCAGGCACACCTTTGTGCCGCCCTTTAACGTCTGCCCCCACCAGGTGCAGGCGCGATATGCCTTCCCCCAGGGCCAGCCAGCGCTGGTTAGTAACCAGCACGATCTCCAGTTGAGGATTGGCCGCCAGCATTTCCCGGATCACGGGAATGGTCATGGCGGCGTCTCCCAGGGCAGAGAGGCGAATGGCCAGTAAGGTAAATGGTTTATTTGTTGCCTGCATACAACACCGGATTCAGGGAAGGATCGTTGTACATCTTCATTTGCTTATACACTTTCATGTATTTAGTGCCGGCTGCAATGTCCGCCAGTAGCGCCTCTATTGCCCCACACAGATCGGCGCGCTGGGTAAGCAGCACCTCCAGCTTTTGCTGGCAGGCGGCACGGTGCGCAGCAGTGGCATCGGAACGCTGCGCTTCCTCCTCCATGTGATAAATTTTTAACGCCAGGATAGACAGGCGGTCTACTGCCCAGGCAGGACTTTCGGTATTAATCGTAGCATTCGCCGCAGGCGTAACACCCTTATATTGTTCCAGGAAATAACTATCTATATACTCTACCATATCCGTGCGCTCCTGGTTAGAGCGATCTATCCAGCGTTTAATTTTTAATGCTTCCACCGGATCTATATTCGGATCGCGGATAATGTCTTCCAGGTGCCACTGCACCGTATCAATCCAGTTCTTAGCATACAGTAAATGCTCAATGCTGGCCTTTTCATAAGGATTCTGGAGGTGGGTATACACATCATCCTTTACATGATAATCGGTAATGCTCTTGCTGAATACCTGCTGACAAACGGTTGTAAACATGCAGCAAAAGTAGTTAAATAAACAAAAAAGCGCATCGTAGAAACAATGCGCTTATTGTAAAAGATTGTCATGTGAATGTTCGAGAATGCAAATCGTGTTGCTTAATGGCTAATAGGAAACCAGCCAGGTCCGCTACAATAAGTTTACAAGGGCAAAATGCCTTTGTTTCAAAAGTTGACATAAGTAATGATGAAATAAATACGGTATTTAGAAAATGGCGATAACAATAATTTAATCAATGAATTTAAAATGAAATTTCTTAACGTGTTTTTCCCAGGGGATCTTTCCAAAGGCTAACGTTCGCTTATCTTTCCAGTTTCTCTCATACCTTCCACTGCAACCAATAGATAAATGGGACTTAATGACTACCAGGTTAAAACAATAAATATGTCTTGTTGATGATTATGTATGCAATGTAGCCGATCTGGTTGTCAAAAATACAGCAGTTGGCATTTTTCACTAAATTGGATAAGTCTGGTAGAGAACCATCCACCAGGCATATTGGGTAACGACATCTCAAAAAGCCGCCTGTTTTCATAAGACGGCCTTGCATATAAACAACTTATTACGCCTTCCGCTTTGCCAGGTAATACAAAGGAATGCCCAGCAATATAATGCCCAGCCCCGGCACGGTATAATTAGATTCGAACCGCAGTAGCAACAAAGCCAGTACCGCCGCCACCACGATGTACAAGGCCGGCAGTACCGGGTATCCAAAAGCCTTGTAAGGACGCGGCAACTCCGGGCGGGTGCGGCGCAGCACAAAAATACCGGCGATGGTCAGGATATAAAATATGAGTACCCCGAAGATCACCATTGATAGCAGATCGCCGTAACGCCCGGTCAGACACAGGAAACTGGCCCAAAAACATTGTATCCACAACGCATACGCAGGTACGCTGTTCTTGTTTAGAGTACCGGCCTTTTTGAAAAACAAGCCGTCTTGGGCCATCCCATAATAAATGCGGGCGCCCGATAAAATAAGCCCATTGTTGCAGCCAAAGGTGGATACCATGATCATCACCGCAATAATGATAGCCCCCACACTGCCAAAGGTGTTGATAGCCGCTACCACCCCAATGCGGTCGTCTGGCGTAAAGGCCAGGTCATGAAAGGGAATTACCGCCAGGTACATCAGGTTGGCACTCACATAAATGACCGTCACGATAAAGGTGCCGAGAAACAAAGACCGTCCAATATTTTTCTGTGGATCCTTGATCTCTCCGGCAATGAAGGTTACATTGTTCCAGGCATCGCTGGAAAATAAAGAGCCTTTCATGGAAATAGCAATAGCCCCCAGCAATGCCATACCAGATAAGAGAATGGGCGAGTCCAGCGGCTTGGGAATGGCGTCTTTAGTAGCAATGTGCTGAGGTATCCACGCATGGGCCCAGTTAGCATCCCAAATGTTTTTGTGAGCGCCCAGTAAAAAACCAAACACGATAAGCCCAAATAAGGAAAGCAATTTGGCCAGGGTAAAAACGGTTTGTATGATCTTGCCGCTCTGCACCCCCCGGGTATTAATGTAGGTAAGCACAATTATGGATACAATGGCCAGCACCTGCGCCGCTGAAATATTCACCCCCACTATACTAAAAAGAATGTTATCCGTACCCACAGCAGGTATCAGGTAAGCTGTATATTTGGCGAATGCCACCGCCACTGCCGCAATGGTGCCGGTTTGGATAACGCCAAACTGGGTCCAGCCAAATAAAAAGGCAATGAAAGGATTATAAGCCTCCCGCAGGTATACATACTGGCCACCAGCCTTGGGAAACATGGCCGATAGTTCGCCGTAGCTCAGCGCCGCGATCAGCGTCACCACGCCAGCCAATACCCACATCAGCGTGAGCCACCCCGCCGATCCTACTTCGCGGGCAATCTCCCCCGACACTAAAAAGATGCCCGATCCAATCATAGACCCCGCCACAATCATGGTGGCATCGAGTAAACCCAGCGAGGGTTTAAAGGTATTTTGCTCATTTTGGTTGATACGCATGCAGGTGGTTTAATGTGAATGGTTTGGTTCGCCTTATAGCAGTGGGTAGGTATAAAAAATCCCGGTTGTGTTAGAACCGGGACTTTAAGATAAATATTTTTATGGGCTTTTGCTACTTGATTATTTGGTGTTCATACCCTTAATCACATCCGCAGTGATGTCGTAAGACTCATCGTGATACAAAATGTTGCTGGCGCCGGCACGGTAAGAAAAGATATAAGAATAGCGCTTATCTGCATTGTAAGTCTTCAGGAAAATGTCCAGTTTCTTTTGCAGTTCATCATTGAATTGCGATTCTTGGGCAGCATATTGCTGCGACATGGCCTGCCGTTTCTGCTCCAACTCCTGCTGTTTAGTGTACAAGGCACGCTGAATAGATTCCACTTCGCTCTGTGTCATGGTATTGGCCTTCTGTTGGTATTGGGCAGCTTCATTCTGCAAGGCGGTGGCATTGGCTTTCAGCTCATTGTCCATGGCTTCCTGCTTCTTCTCCAGTTCTTTTTTTCGCTGAATGAAATAATCGAAATGCGCTTCCAGCGAATCGAGATCCACGTAAGCAATTTTGAAATTACTGGCAGCGGTAGTCGCAGTAGCAGGAGCAGCGGCACCCGCTGCAGAAGTAGTGGTGTTGGTGCCTTGGTTTTTACAAGCAGTCATACTACCGGCAACGAATAATGCCAGCATTCCTTTTTTCACAAAGTTTTGCAAAGTGTACATGTTTACAGTTGGATTATAGCATCCTGCAGATACAGGTGTTTTAATTTGACGGGCTAAAATAGTGTTTATTATGATAAAATAACCCCTGCCAGCGCCGTATCATAAGAATTTAGTTTTCTTTTAACGCGTATCATCACCACCTCCTATTTCCAATGCCGGTAGCTAAAAACCTTAAACTGATCGGCGCGCAGCAAACTACCGGATGTATAGATCGTGTAAATATGGGTAGAATCCATTTTTAAGGTAATGCTATCCCGGCGCATATAAGCAGAATCGCTGAGCAACCGGAAATAAAATTTATGGGTACCCGGCTGTATGGTCCGGAAATCACCCACCTGGGGAAATACCATTCCATTGTACAGCAGCACAGAATCGGCATCCATCATCACCGTCATGGGCTGCCGCAGGGTGGTTGCCCCGTCAATTGTACTGCTCAGGTCTATCACCCGCACCTTGCTATTCTGCTCCACGGGCGGCGTAAGGTCGTCGTCCGTAGCCAACGCCGTGATATTGGGCTGATTTTCTGCCGGCAAAGTATCATACACAAGATAAAATGAAAAGCTGTGGTTATTCCGGATAGTCAGCTCACCGGCACTCACCGTTGCATTCGTGGAAGCGTTAATGATGCCTACCGTATAGAGTTGTGCGCGAAACACAGAAAATACCGAAGTATCACCGGTCACCAGGTGATTAGCAATTTGTGTGCTGTCTAAAAACACGTTGAAGGCAGGATAACCCGCATTGGCTGGCACGGAATTAAAGACCATCACGCGGCCATGGGTTTGAGGAATGATGTCTTTGTCGTCCTTGCAGGCCGTGTAAACGACAGCAATGGCGGCGATCAACAAAATATACAGGAGCGGCTTCATGTCTGTATGCGTTTCAGGTTCCAAATGTAAAGCGTTAATATGGAAAATACGCGGGTCAATTAACCCGCCAATTATTCTTCCGGCATCACCACCTTATTTTTCCCGCGATCTGGTGGTAAAAACACTTCCGGCAAGGCTATTGGTAAACGATCGCCCGCAAGGCAGCAGGAAGTACCTCCTGAAAGCGAAAAGCCCCGCCGGTTTACCAGGCAGGGCTTTTTGCTTAAAACTATTTTCAGCACTATTCCTCTTCGTCAAACTGGAATACTTCCTTGGAAGAAGCGAGGATGTCGTACTCTTCTTTCGAACCTACGATCATATTCTCGAACTCCCGCAGACCTGTACCGGCCGGGATCAGGTGACCGGTGATCACATTCTCCTTCAGGCCCAGCATATCATCTATCTTACCGTTAATGGCGGCAGAAGACAATACCTTGGTTGTTTCCTGGAACGATGCAGCGGAAATCCAGCTATGCGTACCCAAAGAGGCTTTGGTAATACCTTGCAGCAGCGGGCTGGATGTGGCAGCCTCCGCATCGCGGTATTCTACCAGGGCCTTATCTGCACGGCGCAATTGGCTGTTCTCTTCGCGCACCTGGCGCAGCGTCACGATCTGACCGGGTTTCAGCATAGCGCTTTCGCCAGCTTCCGTTACCACCTTCTTATCGAAGATGTTATCGTTTTCTTCCAGGAATTCAAATTTATCAACGGTATCACCTTCCAGGAACTTAGTATCTCCAGGATCTTCTATGCTTACTTTACGCATCATCTGGCGTACGATCACTTCAATATGCTTATCATTGATCTTCACACCCTGTAAGCGATACACTTCCTGTATTTCGTTCACCAGGTATTCCTGTACGGCAAACGGACCTTTAATGGAGAGGATATCTGCAGGGGTGGTAGAACCGTCAGACAACGGCGTACCAGCCTTCACGAAGTCACCATCTTGTACCAGGATGTGGCGGCTCAATGGCACCAGGTATTTTTTAACCTGCTGCTCACGGCTTTCAATGATGATCTCACGGTTACCACGTTTGATATTACCAAATGCTACCACACCATCTATTTCAGAAACAATAGCAGGGTTGCTAGGGTTACGGGCTTCAAACAGCTCGGTTACGCGCGGCAGACCACCCGTGATATCGCGCAATTTGCCGAGTACACGTGGAATCTTCACGATTACCTGGCCGGCCTTCACTGCTTCCCCTTCGGGTACTACGATGTGAGAACCTACTGGTAAGTTGTAAGATTTAACCTCTTTATTACCATCTACAAAAACAGACGGAATTTTATTCTTGTCTTTGGTTTCAATTACCACTTTCTCACGGTGACCAGTCTGTTCGTCTGCCTCTTCGCGGTAAGTAATACCTTCAATGATGCTGTCGAAACGGATACTACCCGCGATCTCAGATACGATAACGGCGTTATACGGATCCCAGTTGCAGATCGGATCACCTTTGGCTACTTTCTGCCCGTCTTTTACCAGCAGGGTAGATCCATAAGGAATGTTGTTAGTGATCAGCAAACGGTCGTTCTTTACATCCATGATACGAAGCTCACCCGTACGGCCTATAACCACCTGTACTTTTTCACCATCATTGTTTTCGTAAGTCGTGGTACGCAGACCATCAAACTGTACGGTACCATCGAATTTGGCAGGCATTATAGATTCTACTGAAGTAGAACCAGCCACACCACCTACGTGGAAGGTACGCAGGGTCAACTGTGTACCTGGTTCACCGATAGACTGTGCTGCGATGATCCCTACGGCGTCGCCACGCTGCGCGGTGTAACCGGTAGCAAGGTTTTTACCATAACATCTTACGCAAACACCCCGACGGCTTTCGCAGGTCAGTACAGAACGGATCTCTACAGATTCGATCGCACTGTTTTCTATTTTATGCGCAATGTCTTCGTTGATCTGCTGACCACCTGAAACCAGGAGTTCTTCTGTGATCGGGTCAAATACATCGTGCAGGGAAGTACGGCCCAGGATACGGTCGTACAGTGGTTCTACCACTTCTTCGTTGTCCTTCAGGGCGGTGGTGGCTATGCCACGCAGCGTACCACAGTCTTCTTCAGTTATTACCACATCCTGTGCAACGTCCACCAGACGACGGGTCAGATAACCTGCATCCGCCGTTTTCAGTGCCGTATCCGCCAGACCCTTACGGGCACCGTGCGTAGAGATGAAGTATTCCAATACGTTCAGACCATCCTTAAAGTTAGACAGGATAGGGTTTTCAATGATCTCAGAGCCAGTAGAGCCACTCTTACGCGGCTTGGCCATCAACCCTCTCAAACCAGCCAACTGCTTGATCTGCTGTTTGGAACCACGCGCACCGGAATCCAGCATCATGTACACAGAGTTGAAGCCTTGTTTATCGGTAGCCAACTCGCGAATGAGGGTTTCGGTCACTTTGGTATCCACACGCGACCATATGTCAATGATCTGGTTGTAACGTTCGTTGTTGGTGATCAACCCCATGTTATAGTTGTCCCACACTTCATCCACTTCACCGGCAGCGCCATCAATCATCTGCTGTTTTACTTCAGGAATGATCAGGTCATTGATGTTAAAAGACAGACCACCACGGAATGCCATACGGAAACCGAGTTGTTTAATGTCGTCCAGGAACTTCGCTGTTTTCGGGATATCGGTGTATTTGATGATGTCACCAATAATTTCCCGCAGTGATTTCTTCGTCAGCAAGGCATTTACATACCCAGCTTCCTTGGGAACATGCTGGTTAAAGATCACACGGCCTACGGTCGTTTCAATCAGTTTAATTTCGAGACCGGTATCATCATCCTTCCGCACAGAGGCTTTCACCCGGATGTGTGCGTGCAGGTCTATACGATCTTCGTTATAAGCAATGATTACTTCTTCTGCAGAATAAAATGCTTTGCCCTCGCCGCGTACAATTTCATTACCAATGGTCTTTTTACCTTTGGTGATGTAATACAGACCGAGTACCATGTCCTGTGAAGGCAGGGTGATCGGCGTACCATTCTGCGGGTTTAGGATGTTGTGAGAAGACAGCATCAGCAATTGTGCTTCCAGCACAGCAGCATTGCTCAATGGCACGTGTACCGCCATCTGGTCACCGTCAAAGTCGGCGTTGAACGCAGAACATACCAGCGGATGCAGCTGAATGGCTTTTCCTTCCACCAGTTTAGGCTGGAAAGCCTGGATAGACAGGCGGTGCAGCGTAGGCGCACGGTTTAGCATCACCGGATGTCCTTTCAGTACATTTTCCAGGATGTCCCACACCACAGCTTCTTTACGGTCTACCAGCTTCTTGGCCGATTTTACAGTTTTTACAATACCTCTTTCAATGAGCTTGCGGATAATGAACGGTTTGAACAGTTCCGCAGCCATATCTTTCGGCAGGCCGCACTCATGCAGTTTCAGCTCAGGGCCTACCACGATAACGGAACGACCGGAGTAGTCTACACGTTTACCGAGCAGGTTCTGACGGAAACGGCCTTGTTTACCTTTCAGTACGTCAGAAAGTGATTTCAGCGCACGGCCTCCTTCGGCTTTCACCGCATTAGATTTGCGGGAGTTGTCGAACAGGGAATCCACGGCTTCCTGCAACATACGTTTTTCGTTACGCAGGATCACTTCCGGCGCCTTGATCTCAATCAGGCGTTTCAGGCGGTTATTACGGATAATTACGCGGCGATACAGATCGTTCAGATCGGACGATGCAAAACGGCCACCGTCCAGCGGAACGAGGGGACGCAACTCTGGCGGTACCACCGGGATATACTGCATCACCATCCATTCCGGACGGTTGTCCACGCGGCCATTGGCTTCGCGGAATGCTTCTACCACGCTCAGCCGTTTCAGCGCTTCCGCTTTACGTTGCTGGCTGGTTTCGGTAGCGGCCTGGTTACGCAATTGGTAAGACAAGCTATCCAGTTCAATACGTGCCAGCATCATTTCCACCGCTTCCGCACCCATCTTGGCGATGAACTTGTTCGGATCTTCATCCGGCAGCAGTTGGTTATCTTTTGGCAGCGTATCTAAAATATCAAGATATTCTTCTTCAGTGAGCAGATCACCATAGTTCAAACCTTTTTCCTGCTTAGCGCCCGGCTGGATTACCACATAACGTTCGTAGTAAACGATGGTCTCCAATTTCTTGGAAGACATACCCAGCAGGTAACCAATTTTATTAGGCAGGGATTTAAAGTACCAGATGTGCACCACAGGCACCACCAGGCGGATATGGCCCATTCTTTCGCGACGCACTTTCTTCTCGGTCACTTCCACACCACAACGGTCGCATACGATGCCTTTATAACGGATACGTTTGTACTTTCCGCAATAGCATTCGTAATCTTTCACCGGCCCGAATATCCTTTCGCAGAACAATCCATCACGCTCCGGCTTGTAAGTACGGTAGTTGATGGTTTCAGGCTTCAGCACCTCACCATAGGAGCGCTCCAGGATGGTATCCGGGGAGGCAAGGCTAATGGTAATGCTGCTAAAATTTGATTTGGGACGATTTTCTTTCTTAATGGCCATGTATGAGTTATTTAAAGAAAATTCAAGGAGAGTCTATAGCCGGCAAGCCACAAGCAGCAAGAACTTTCGTTTCCTTGCGGCTTGCAGCTTGGGCTGATGGCTTATTGCAATTAATCGAACTTCAGATCCAGGCCCAATCCACGTAATTCGTGGATCAGTACGTTGAAGGATTCCGGTACGCCCGCTTTCGGAATGTTATCGCCTTTCACGATAGATTCGTATGCTTTGGCACGGCCAACGATATCATCAGATTTGATGGTCAGTAGTTCCTGCAGGATATTGGCTGCACCATAGGCTTCCAGGGCCCACACTTCCATTTCACCAAAACGCTGTCCACCAAACTGCGCCTTACCACCCAGCGGCTGCTGCGTAATGAGGGAGTAGGGCCCGATAGAACGGGCGTGCATCTTGTCATCTACCATGTGGCTTAATTTAAGCATGTAGATAACACCCACGGTAGCTTTCTGGTGGAAACGTTCGCCGGTTTCACCATCGTAGAGGTAAGTATGGCCAAATTTAGGCAGCCCTGCCTGGTCTACGTAATCCGCAATCTCTTCGGTAGTAGCACCGTCGAAGATAGGGGTAGCAAATTTAACACCCAGTTTCAGACCAGCCCAGCCAAGTACGGTTTCGTAAATCTGGCCCAGGTTCATACGGGAAGGTACGCCCAGCGGGTTCAGTACGATGTCTACCGGAGTACCATCTTCCAGGAACGGCAAGTCTTCATCCCGCACAATCTTGGCTACGATACCCTTGTTACCATGGCGGCCCGCCATTTTATCACCCACTTTCAGCTTACGTTTGCTGGCCAGGTATACCTTAGCCAGTTTCAGTACGCCAGCTGGCAGTTCATCACCGATGGAGATATTAAATTTCTCCCGTTTGTAACGGCCCAGTTCTTCGTTGTACTTAATGTTATAATTGTGCAACAGAACATTAATCTGGTCGTTCACTACTTCGTCGGTGGTCCAGTTCAGCGGGTTTACGTTCTGGAAGTCAATATTGCCCAGATTCTTCTGAGAGAACTTAGAACCTTTGGAAATCAGTACTTCTCCATAAGTGTTGGTAATACCAGAGGATGTTTTTTCCTTCAGCAGCGTCAGCAACTTACTCATCAGCACTTCCAGCAAGTCTTCTTCATTCTTCTGGTGAATCTTTTCCAGCTTCTCAATCGCCGCTTTTTCACGGGTCTTGGAATTCTTATCTTTTTTGGCGCGGGAGAACAATTTTTTGTCGATCACCACACCTTCTGTGCTAGGGGGGGCCTTCAAAGACGCATCCTTCGCATCAGAAGCCTTGTCGCCGAAAATAGCCCGGAGGAGCTTTTCTTCCGGAGAAGGGTCAGACTCACCACGGGGGGTGATCTTACCTATCAGGATGTCGCCTTCTTTAATGTGGGCGCCCACCCGGATGATACCGTTTTGATCAAGGTCTTTGGTGGCTTCTTCACTCACGTTCGGAATATCTGGCGTCAGTTCTTCTTCACCCAGTTTGGTATCGCGTACTTCCAGTTCATACTCATCGATATGGATAGAGGTGAACAGATCTTCACGGGCTACCCTTTCGGAGATAACGATGGCATCCTCAAAGTTGTAACCTTTCCATGGCATGAAAGCCACTTTCATGTTACGACCCAGGGCCAGTTCACCACCACGGGTGGCATATCCTTCGGTCAGGAAGTCACCTTCTACCAAACGCTGGCCTTTCTTAACAGCAGGGCGCAGGTTGATACAGGTACTCTGATTGGTCTTAACGAATTTGGTCAGTTTGTAAATGATCAGATCATCTTCGAAGCTCACCAGCTTTTGCATTTCATCGCGTTCATAACGCACATGAATTTCATTAGCATCTACAAATTCAACCACACCCTTACCTTCTGAAGTGATCTGCAAACGGCTGTCGCGGGCTGCCTTACCTTCCAAACCAGTACCAACAATAGGCACCTGCGGGTTAATAAGCGGCACCGCCTGGCGCTGCATGTTTGATCCCATCAGCGCACGGTTGGCATCATCATGTTCCAGGAACGGAATCAGGGATGCACTTAACCCTACAATCTGGTTAGGCGCCACATCCATGTATTCTACGTCGTCTTTATCCAGGATCGGGAAGTCGCCGGTTTCACGCGATTTAATTTTATCGGAAATGAAATGACCTTTATCATCTAGTTCTGCATTGGCCTGTGCAATCTTCACGCTGTCTTCTTCTTCAGCGCTCAGGAATTTCACATGCTGCATGTCTACCTTACCATCCTTCACTTTGCGATAAGGCGTTTCGATGAAGCCCATCTCATTAATCTTGGCGTGTACGCACAAGGTAGAGATCAGCCCGATGTTCGGACCTTCCGGTGTTTCAATCGTACAAAGACGGCCATAGTGAGAATAGTGTACGTCACGCACCTCAAAACCAGCGCGTTCGCGGCTCAGACCACCGGGGCCCAGCGCGGAAATACGACGCTTGTGCGTGATCTCAGACAACGGGTTGGTTTGATCCAAAAACTGAGACAACTGCGAAGTACCGAAGAATGAGTTGATCACGGAGCTTAATGTTCTCGCATTGATCAGGTCTACAGGCGTAAATACTTCGTTGTCGCGCACATTCATTCTTTCACGGATAGTACGGGCCATACGGGCCAGCCCTACACCAAATTGCGCATACAGTTGTTCACCCACAGTACGTACCCGGCGGTTAGACAAGTGATCGATATCATCGATTTCTGCCTTACCGTTGGTCAGTTGTACCAGGTATTTGATGATGGAAATAATGTCGTCCTTCGTAAGCACCTTCATGTCCAAAGGAGTAGGCAGATTCAACTTGCGATTGATCTTGTAACGGCCTACATCCCCGAGGTCATAACGCTTATCGGAGAAGAACAGTTTATCGATAATACCACGGGCGGTTTCGTCATCCGGCGCATCGGCACCGCGCAGTTGGCGGTAGATGTGCTGAACGGCTTCCAGCTCGGAGTTAGAAGTATCTTTATTTAAGGTGTTGTAGATGATGGAGTAATCACCGCTCACTTCTTCTTTCTGCACAAACACACTCTTAACATCCATGTCCAGCACGAGGTCAATATTAGTCTGATCCAGGATGCTATCGCGTTCCAGGATTACTTCATTACGCTCGATAGACACGACTTCACCGGTGTCTTCATCTACGAAATCTTCTACCCAGCTGCGGAGTACGCGGGCAGCCAGCTTTTTGCCGGTATATTTTTCGAGATTTTTACGATCGGCTTTCACCTCATCCGCCATGCCGAAAAGCTGGAGAATGTCTTTATCTGTTTCGTATCCAATGGAACGCAACAGGGTGGTTACCGGGAATTTTTTCTTACGGTCGATGTAAGCATACATCACGTTGTTGATGTCGGTTGCAAACTCCATCCATGCGCCCTTAAAGGGGATTACTCTCGCAGAATAGATCTTCGTACCGTTGGGATGAACCGACTGTCCGAAGAACACACCTGGCGAACGATGCAACTGAGATACCACGACACGCTCAGCACCATTGATCACAAACGTACCACGGGGGGTCATGTAAGGAATATTTCCAAGGAATACATCCTGTACAATGGTCTGGAAGTCAACGTGCTCTTCATCATTACAACTGAGACGCAGTTTCGCTTTCAGTGGTACTGAATACGTTAACCCACGCTCAATACACTCATCAATAGTATAACGCGGAGGATCTACAAAGTAGTCCAGGAACTCCAGGTTAAAGATATTGCGGGTATCCGTAATCGGGAAGTTCTCTTTGAATACTTTAAAAAGGCCTTCGTTATTTCGCTTATCAGGAGTGGTTTCTAATTGGAAGAAATCCTTGAAAGATTGGATTTGGATAGCCAACAGATCCGGTGTCTCAGTAATTTGTTTGATCTTTCCAAAATTTACTCTTTCGCTTGTTTGGGCTTTTTTTAGAGACATATTCGAAGTTAGCTGTTATATGACAAGTATAATTAGGGGAAATTAAGCTTTCTTTGCCAAAATACCATCATAAAAGTTAATTCCCTAACCGGTGGCTCGTTTCACGGGCAATGAAACGTTTCCCTGAAGCCTCCGAAAAAGGTACCTTCCCAATTGGGTTAAGGCCAAAAGCACCGAAGCGCTTTTGACCTTATAAAGAGGTATTATAATTATGCAAAGAATTACTGAATTTCTACATCAGCACCAGCGTCTGCCAGCTTAGCTTTCAGGTCTTCTGCTTCCGCTTTGCTTACACCTTCTTTAATAGGTTTCGGCGCACCGTCTACCAATTCCTTGGCTTCTTTCAGACCCAAACCGGTCAGGTCTTTTACTACCTTTACCACGTTCAGTTTGCTGGCACCTGCGGCTTTCAGAATTACGTTGAAAGAAGTTTTTTCTTCCACGGCTGCTTCTGCACCAGGACCTGCTACTACTACTGCTGCAGCAGCTGGTTCAATGCCGTATTCGCTTTTCAGCACGTCTGCGAGTTCCTGAACTTCTTTAACGGTAAGACCTACTAATTGTTCGGCCAATGCTTTAACGTCTGCCATTGTTATGATAATTTAAAGTTGTTGTTGAATTTGATTTGTTTACTAAAATTATAGTGAAGCTTGGAAGCCTTTGTTAATGAGGCCCGGCATATACCGGAACCACGAAGTCCTTACTCTGCAGCAGGAGCTTCTGCTACGGCGCCTTCTTTCTTGCCTTTTTCCAGCAAAGCAGCAATTACGCGTTTTGCAGGAGATTGCAACAGACCCAGTACGTCGCCAATAAGCTCGTTCTTAGTCTTAATGGCTACCAGGGCCGCCAGTTGGTTGTCGCCAAAGTATACTTCCTCGCCCACGAAAGCAGCCTTCAAAACAGGCTTGGTTTCTTTCGGGCCTGAAGCCTTACGGAAAGAAGAGATGATCACCGCTGGCTCTTTCGGACTGTCGGAGAACATCAGGGCAGTTACACCGTGCAGGGCTTCATAGATACCACTGTACTTTTCGCTGTCCAAAGACTCCAGGGCCTTACGGATCAGGGTGTTCTTGGCCACTTTCAATTCTACCTGCTTGTCGAAGCACACACGACGCAGATCATTCACCTGAGATACGGTCAGGGATTCTGTGTTGGTGATGTAGAAGTTGCTATATTGAGAGAACTTGCTTTTCAGCAGTTCGATCACTTCGTTTTTTTGTTCTTGATTCATGACTTTGATTTTGTAATTAAACGGTTTAATGCCTGCACTAAACTGTCAATTAGTTTTGAACGGATTTAGTGTCAATTACAATACCCGGACTCATGGTGCTCGCCATGGACAAGCCTTTCAGGTAAGTACCTTTTGCAGTGGAGGGTTTCAGACGCACAATGGCGTTGATCAGTTCCTGAGAATTTTCTTCAATCTTCTCGGGAGCGAAAGAAATACGGCCAATAGATGCGTGGATGATACCAGCCTTATCTACCTTGAACGTAATCTTACCGCCTTTCACTTCATTTACCGCAGCCGCCACATCATTAGTAACAGTACCTGTTTTAGGGTTCGGCATCAGGTTACGCGGGCCGAGGATTTTACCCAACTTACCAATTTTAGGCATTACAGACGGTGTAGCCACGATAACGTCTACATCGGTCCAGCCACCTTCAATCTTGGTAATGAATTCATCCAGTCCTACGAAATCGGCACCAGCACTCTTTGCTGCTTCCTCTTTATCAGGAGTGCAAAGCACTAACACTTTCTTCGTTTTACCAGTTCCGTGTGGAAGCGTAACAGAGCCACGGATAGCCTGGTCGGCTTTCTTAGGATCTACGCCTAAGCGGATATGCAGATCGACAGAACTGTCGAATTTAGTGCAATTAAGGTCTTTTACAAGTCCTGCAGCTTCTTTCAGGGAGTAGATCTTATTCTTCTCAACCTTGGTATCTGCTACTTTTCTTTTTTTCGTTGCCATTTCTTAGCGTTTTGAGTAGTTTACCTGTTGCCAGGGGTTGCAAATTAGTTTTCCCAAGGAGCTTTACCGTCCACAGTAACACCCATAGAACGGGCAGTACCAGCCACCATTCTCATGGCGCTTTCCAGGGTGAAGCAGTTCAGGTCGGGCATCTTGTCTTTGGCAATAGCCTCTACCTGTGCCCAGGTTACCTTACCTACTTTATTACGGTTAGGTTCTTTGGAACCACCTTGCAACTTAGCAGCTTCAAATAGCTGAATAGCGGCGGGGGGAGTTTTGATAACGAAGTCGAAAGACTTGTCGGTGTAAACGGTCAGTACCACGGGCAGTACTTTACCGATTTTATCCTGGGTTCTTGCATTAAATTGTTTGCAGAACTCCATGATATTTACGCCTTTGGAACCCAGTGCGGGACCAATTGGAGGTGCAGGGTTGGCCTGGCCACCTTTCACCTGCAATTTTACGTACGTTGCAATTTCTTTTGCCATGATGAAGTATATAGTTTGGTTAAAACGTCCGCCACGTCTGTGGCAAACTCCCAAAGTCAGGTGGAAAATTACCTTTTAAAGGGGATGCAAAGGTAAAGAATAATATTTCTCTAAACAAAAAAATCGAAATCGGGAAACCAAGTTTGCTAACTTACACTCCCCTATTGAGGAAATTTTACAAATTCAAGACAAACCAAACTGCTTTCCTATACCTGGAGAATGCCGCCTTTTCCTTTAAATAATAAGGTCTGCACCTATCGGTACAGACCCTCTAAATATATGTAAGTAATCCTTAGCTTAGTTTTTCTACCTGCATAAAGTTCAGCTCTACCGGCGTAGCACGACCAAAGATCTTCACCGTTACTTTCAGCTTCTTCTTGTCCTCTATCACTTCTTCTATCACCCCGTTAAAATCATTGAAAGGTCCGTCAATGATCTTAATAGTTTCACCAACAATAAACGGTTCGCTCATAGTCATGCCCTGATCGGAAAGTTCGTCTACCTTGCCCAGCATCTTATTCACTTCTGATTTGCGCAGCGCAATAGGCTTTTCCTTACCCAGAAAATGAATAACACCAGATACCGTACGGATGGCCTGTATTACCTCATCGGTCATTTTGCCATCTATCGCTTCAATCATCACATAACCCGGATAAAAGTTTTTCTCGCGCATTACCTTTTTACCGGCCTGCACTTTGTAAACTTTCTCTACCGGCAGAAAGATCTGTGTGATCACATTTCCCCAATCACTACGACGCACTTCTATATCCAGGTATTCCTTTACTTTCTTTTCCTTACCACTTACTACGCGCAGTACATACCATTTGGTTTCAGGGGAGGGTGCGTTATTAACTACTTCTGTAATTTCTTCAGTCATTGTTGCAATGCTTATTTGGCAAACAAAGAATAATATTGGTTCAATACCAGGCTAGACACCTGATCCATACCCCATACCAGCAAAGTGATAACGATGGTGGCAGACAGCACTACAACGGTAGAAGACTGCAATTCACTCCACGTAGGCCAGGATACTTTATGTACCAGCTCGTGGTAGGATTCGCGGAAATAGTTTCTAACCTTATTCATGAGTAGGAAATTATTAGTAAAGGTGATGGTGTATTGTAAAATGGTAAGTTAGGCAGATTTAAGATTTTTACCAATAAATTCAAATGCTACCTAAAAAAAGGCAAGCGTAAACATTAATCTTCCGATTAATTATTAACGCTTCACCATTAACTTTTTAACCAATTATGCACGGGCAGTAGGATTCGAACCCACATCAAAGGTTTTGGAGACCTCTATTCTACCATTGAACTATGCCCGTGTATAAAGCCATTGGCAACTTACGCTGCCAATGGCTTATGTTGTGATTTGAAAAGGCTTATTTCAGGATCTCAGTCACCTGACCGGCACCTACGGTACGGCCACCTTCACGGATAGCGAATTTCAGACCTTTGTCCATAGCGATAGGCTGGATCAATTTAACGGTCAGAGAAACGTTATCACCAGGCATTACCATTTCAACACCTGCTGGCAGTTCTACCTCACCAGTTACGTCCGTAGTACGGAAATAGAACTGGGGACGGTACTTGTTGAAGAATGGAGTGTGACGGCCACCTTCTTCTTTGCTCAGTACATATACTTCGCATTTGAATTCGGTGTGCGGAGTGATGGAACCTGGCTGGCAGATTACCATACCACGACGGATCTGGGTTTTTTCAATACCGCGGAGCAACAGACCGGCGTTGTCACCAGCTTCACCTTCGTCGAGCAGTTTCTTAAACATTTCAACACCAGTACAAGTGGATTTCAGCGGTTCGGGCAGCAAACCAACGATTTCAACGTTTTCACCTACTTTAATACGACCGCGTTCAATACGACCGGTAGCAACAGTACCACGACCGGTGATAGAGAATACGTCTTCTACAGACATCAGGAATGGCTGATCAACTGGACGGGGAGGCAAAGGAATGTAAGAATCTACCGCATCCATCAACTGATCGATCGCAGCAACCCATTTTGCATCGCCAGCGAGTGCGCCGGTAGCAGAGCCCTGGATTACAGGAACGTTATCACCATCGAAACCGTTAGAAGACAACAGGTCGCGGATCTCAATTTCTACGAGTTCCAGCAGTTCTGGATCGTCTACCAGGTCTACTTTGTTCATAAATACTACGATCTGAGGTACACCTACCTGACGGGCCAGCAGGATGTGCTCGCGAGTCTGGGGCATTGGACCATCCGTAGCAGCAACTACCAGAATAGCACCGTCCATCTGGGCGGCACCGGTGATCATGTTTTTAACATAGTCAGCGTGACCTGGGCAGTCTACGTGTGCGTAGTGACGGCTTGCAGTCTGGTATTCTACGTGTGCTGTATTGATGGTAATACCTCTTTCTTTTTCTTCAGGAGCGGCGTCGATCTCATCGTATCCTTTCTTCTCTGCCAGGCCTTTATTGGCCAAAATGTTGGTAATGGCAGCGGTCAAGGTAGTTTTACCGTGATCCACGTGGCCGATGGTACCAATGTTTACGTGGGGTTTATCCCGCTTGAAGGTTTCTTTTGCCATTGTATTTTCTTTTTAGAAGGTTTGTAAAGATTGTATTGATAGTTGTTTTAAAAAAACGGCATTTACAAACTAGAGCCGTTGATGAGAATTGAACTCACTGCCTGGCGCCCTAAGCGCCTGCTCTTCCAACGAGCTACAACGCCTTGTTTTTTTAGTCTTTCAATAACCTGTTCCGTTGCCGGTGAAGCTTATTGTGATGAGCTGTTGATGAGAATTGAACTCACGACCTCTTCCTTACCAAGGAAGTGCTCTACCCCTGAGCTACAACAGCTTATTTATTTTCTAGTTAAAGGCTAATAATATACAGGGAGGACTGCTTTAACTATTAAACATCAACTGTTTTAGCTGGTCTATCTTTTCAAAGAGCGGGAGACGAGGTTCGAACCCGCGACCTACAGCTTGGAAGGCTGTCGCTCTACCAACTGAGCTACTCCCGCATGCGCCCGTAGGCATATTATTCTAACAAATATGTTCCGCCTTTTATCAAAGCAGAACATATGCTAGTGGTGGGCAGGATAGGATTCGAACCTATGAAGTCGTAGACAGCGGATTTACAGTCCGCCCCATTTGGCCGCTCTGGAACCTGCCCGTTTTATCTTTTCCCAAATGCTATCCGATGGAACTGGCCGGCGAAGCTACAACCGGGAAATGATTTTCAAAGAGCCAGCAGAGGGATTCGAACCCCCGACCCACTGATTACAAATCAGTAGCTCTGGCCAACTGAGCTATGCTGGCATTTTTTAATTCATAACCCGTTCAACGAGAGCGCAAAATTAATCGTTTTGTGCTAACTACAAAATGTTTTTTGCGATTCCCGGTAACAAAGTTTTTTAAGCATTAATTTGGCTGGAATGCCCTACTACAAAGAACTTTACTACCTTTAACACCCCCTCTTTTTTGATGGGATGGCAAAGGTAGTAAAGAGAAACTTAATTCCAAAAATATTTTTAAGATTTTACTTGAAATTTCCGCTCCTTGGTACGTTTGAGCTGATTCACAAGAGCATCGAAGGCGAGGTTAAAGGATTCTTCAAAGGATTTAGACTCGTGCTTAATAAAAAAATCATGTTGAGGGATATGCACTTTGATCCCTGCAATCTTGTCTTTAATCTGGTGCGCTATATTATCCAACTTTAGGTATACTTCCACACTGACAATCCGGTCATAAAATGTGTCTAATTTCTGGATTTTCCTACTTACATGATCAATCAGTTTGGAATCTGCATCGAAATGCAATGTTTGAATCTGAACGTTCATAGCACTTTTGGTTTTAAAAATTAACAATCGAATTCACATAGTACAGCTATCTGTCATAGGCGGCTATTTAGTTTTGTAAAGAACTCCCTCTCTAATTTAGATAACTTTACGGGCTTTTAAAGCCAGTACACGGAATTTATTTTGTTAATTTTAAGCTTTGGGATGGGCTTGCTGATGAACGGCTTTCAGCTTCTCTATGGTATTGTGGGTATATACCTGCGTAGCGGCCAGGCTGGCATGCCCCAGCAGCTCTTTCACTGCATTAATATCCGCCCCGTTATTGGTCAAATGGGTGGCAAAGGTGTGACGCAGAATGTGAGGACTCTTCCTACTAATGGTGGTAACGTTGTGGCGGGTAAGCACCCCACGCACCATATTATAAACATACTTAGGATATAATGGCTTACCGCTTTTAGGATGCAATAACAGCACCGCCGCTTCCGACGCAATTATTTTACGCCGCAAAACGAGATAGTCCTTAATCTGTGTACACAATACGCTACTCACAGGTACCCTCCGCTCCTTTCCTCCTTTACCAAGCACTTTTATCATTTCATGACCCAGGTCTACATCTTTCTCCTGTAGGCCAATCAGCTCCGACAAGCGTATACCGGTATTGTATAGAAGGTCAAAAATAAGGCGATGGGTTTGCCCCTCGAGGTCGTCCGTAAAAATGAGATGGGTTTCTTCACCAGCACGGGGCGAACGATTTTCTTCCAAAGCCTGCATTCCCTTTTCGTCAATAAATTCCGGCAGCCTACGGCCCGTTTTGGGCGACACCACCTTCACCATAGGCGATTGCTTAAGTGCACCCTGGCGGATAATAAATTTAAAGAACGATTTAAGGGTGGAAATCTTTCGGTTGATGCTTTTGGCGGAAATGGAGGAGGCCATTAACCCCGCCAGCCAAGTGCGGATATGCACATGACCAATATCGGCCACCGGAAGCAAGCCATATGTTATAGCAATAAAATCCTGGAATTGTTGTAAATCAGTACAGTAGGCAGTTACCGTATGCGTGGAATAGCGCTTTTCAAAACGCAGGTAGGCCTGAAAGCGGGCAACGAAATCTTGCAGTTCAGTCAATACAAAAAAATTGATGATTGTAAAGTTATTGAAAACTTTACAATCATCAAATATAAGTTACACTCCTTTAAATGAGTGGATTAATCCTCGATCTTACCGCTGGCAAGGGCCTGACGGTAAACAGCCTTCAATACCTGGGTACGACGCTTAACGGAAGGTTTGGTAAACGATTGACGCGTTCTCAGTTGTAGTAATACGCGCGCTTTTTCGAATTTCTTCTTGTATTTCTTAAGCGCTTTGTCAATGTTTTCGCAATCCTTTGAGTCAATTATTAACATAAAATTCCTTTAATTTTTTTATGGACAGCAAAGATAAGCGTTTTATTTTAAATTAAAACAAACCCTTTCTTAATTTTTCCGGCACGGCCTACTTACACTTTATACAATGCTGATCCGCTGCCAGCCCGCACCCCACACCCGCAGGGGGTCGCCAAAGGTAGGGCTATCGCACCACATTTTCACCAGCATAGCCGGATTTGGGATTTGGCATATTATTGAGGAATTTGCACACACAAACCAACAGCCATGTTTACAGGAATTATAGAAACAACCGGCACCGTAACGCAAGCAGCACGCCAGGGCAGCAACCTTAAATTTACCATACAAACACCGTTGGCAGCCGAACTCAAGATAGATCAAAGCGTATCACATAACGGGGTTTGCCTTACCGTGACCCGCCAGGATGCGGCCACCTTTGACGTGGTGGCCATCGATGAAACGCTGCAAAAAACTAACCTGGGCCAACTTAAACCCGGCGCCGCCGTGAATCTGGAGCGGGCCATGGTGTTCAATGGCCGCATAGACGGCCATCTGGTACAGGGGCATGTGGATGGCACGGGTACCTGCCTGTCTGTTACGGCACAAGATGGTAGCTGGGTATACCGCATTGGATTTGCAACACAGTTTGCTGCTTTGGTAGTGGAAAAAGGGTCCATCTGCCTGAACGGCATCAGCCTCACCGTATTTAATGTACGCGACGATGAATTTACCGTGGCCATTATTCCCTATACGTACGAACATACCAATATACAGCACTTACAGGCTGGCGACACCGTAAACCTGGAATTCGATATCCTGGGCAAGTTTGTGGCCCGGCACATGGATTTGCGGAATTAATCCCCAGTGCGCAGGTAGGCGCAGCCGGCAATTGGGGTAAAATGCCTCATTCCACGCCACTTTTAAGTACCGGGCCCTGTGCATGACCGGGCCAATCACGGATTAATCCTTACATTTAAGTTATTCCCGTTTATTGAAGCCCGTTTTATGAGTAATACTTTCACCACCGCTTTCGGCATCCGCTACCCGATCTTAATGGCCCCCATGTTTTTGGTAAGTAATGAAGCTATGGTACAAGCGGCTATGGAGCAGGAAATAGCCGGCACCTTCCCTTCCCTCAACTACCGGAAAGATGGTGAACTGGCGGCGGTACTGGAAAGGCTCAACGCCCGTAAGGCTGCACTGGATGGCCGCCGGGGCAATTATGGGGTAAACCTTATCGTACAGCGCAGCAATCCATTATATGAGCAGCACCTCCAGGTATGTGTGGCTGCCAAAGTTCCTTTCTACATTACCTCCCTGGGCAACCCCCGGCAGGTGATAGACGCCGCCCACAGCTATGGAGCCAAGGTACTCTGCGATGTTACCAATCTCCAGCATGCCCAAAAGGCCGCCAGTGAAGGTGCCGACGGTTTTATTGCCGTGTGTGCCGGTGCTGGTGGGCATGCCGGGCCTTACCCTATGCAGGTATTAGTACCAGCCCTGCGGGGGGCATTTCCCCACTTACCGGTGATCGCGGCGGGCGGCATTGCCAACGGACAACAGATAGCCAGCGCCCTGGTACTGGATGCCGCAGGCGTATCCATCGGCACCCGCTTCATTGCCAGTACAGAAGCCGGCGTAAGCGATGCCTATAAGCAAGGCATTGTGCAATATGGAATGGATGACATTGTGCCCACCGAACGCCTGTCAGGCACACCCTGCAATATCATCAATACCCCTGCCGCCAAACAGATGGGCTATCGGCAAAACTGGTTGGAAAAATTGCTGTCTCGCAACGCTAAAACCAAGAGATATTTTAAAATGCTGGTACAGCTCAAAGGCATGAAAAAACTGGAAAAAGCGGTACATCCCGGTGCCTATCAGCAACTTTGGACCGCCGGCCAAAGTGTGGAAATGATACACGACATTTCTAGCATAGCCCACATTGTACATCAACTAACCGCAGAACTTGAAACAAGCCAGCAACAATTATACGACCTGCATTTCTGAAAAACGATGCGGACTGTAATGCGCGACAGTAAAAGATTTCAGCTACCCACTGTAAGATCGTAGGCTAAATGATTTTGTAGTTCAATAAATTCGTATAACTTTGCAGCCGGCAAGTCTTATACGACCAGCTCCTACTGAATCCCCCCAGGACAGGAATGTAGCAAGGGTAGGTGGTTGTAGCGGTGCGATATAAGTAACTTGCCTTTTTTTATTTTAAGTACTCCCCCCTGCCCCTGTCCCACCCCTCCTCAGAAAAGTGGCCCTTTACTTGCAGCCATGCCCATACTTCTCATTCTTAAAAATCATTATTATGAAATTCTTTATAGATACGGCAAATCTTGCCCAGATCAAAGAAGCACATGAATTTGGCGTGCTGGACGGCGTAACGACCAACCCCTCGCTAATGCACAAAGAAGGTATTAAAGGCCATGAAAACATTCTGCAGCATTATAAAACCATCTGTGAATTGGTAGACGGTGATATCAGCGCAGAAGTAGTGTCTACCACTTTCGATGAAATTATTAAGGAAGGCAAGGAATTGGCCGCCCTGCATCCTAATATCGTGGTGAAAGTTCCCATGATTAAAGATGGAGTGAAAGCCATCAAATGGTTTACCGACAATGGTATCCGTACTAACTGCACCCTTATTTTCTCTGCGGGTCAGGCTATACTGGCCGCAAAGGCAGGCGCTGCATATGTTTCGCCCTTCATTGGCCGCATAGACGATTCCGGCTGGGATGGCACTGAACTGATTGGGCAACTTTCCCACATTTTTAATGTACAGGGCTATCACACCCAAATCCTGGCAGCCAGCATCCGCAGCCCGTTGCATATCATTAAATGCGCGGAACTGGGAGCCCACGTAGTTACCAGCCCACTGGAACCTATCCTGGGGCTGCTCAAACACCCGCTTACCGATCTTGGCCTGGCTAAATTCCTGGCAGACGCCAAGGGGTAAATGTCGAAGTAGTGCCCCACACGCATTGGCCTGGAAGCCCGCCTCAGTACAGCTTCTAGGCCTTTTGTTTTATGACCAAGCCGCTGCGTGAGCCATCCTTTCAATACATGTTATAACCCTCTCTTCGCTATTTTTTCCATATGTAAGTGGGTATCCCTCCAAATAAACTAATTTCATAAATGTAAATAAACTTTCATTTTTTATTGAAAGTTCCGTAATTTTGATATGGACTTAATTTCTTTGCTATGATTCAACCCAATATCCCGGACAACGGACAAACACGGATCGTGATTGTAGGCGGTGGTTTTGGCGGCATTAGCCTGGCCAAACAATTGAAAAATGCACCCTTCCAGATCGTTTTACTGGATCGTAATAATTATCATCTGTTCCAGCCCCTGCTTTACCAGGTAGCCACCGCAGGCCTGGAACCGGAAAGCATTGCCTTTCCACTGCGCGGCATATTCAGCAAACAAAAAAACATTCACTTCCGTATGGCCGAAGTGAAAAGGGCGAGGCCGGCAGACAATGTACTGGAAACCAGCATTGGCGATATCCGCTATGATTATCTGGTGCTGGCTACAGGCAGCAATACCAACTTTTTTGGCAACAAGGCCATTGAGGAACATGCCGTGGGCATGAAATCGCTGATCGAAGCAGTGCAGATCCGCAATTATGTGGTGAAGCAGTTCGAAGAAGCCCTCCTCATGCCTTCCGAGGAAGAAATAAAACCAAAACTCAACTTCGTGATGGTAGGCGGTGGACCTACCGGGGTAGAACTGGCGGGTGCCTTTGCAGAACTGAAACAACACATTTTGCCTAAGGACTACCCCGAACTGCCGCTGCACCTGATGAATATTTACCTGATAGAAGCAGGCCCTCGGCTGCTGGCCGCGATGAGCGAAGCCTCCTCCCGCAAAACAGCAGATGGACTGCAACAGATCGGCGTAAAGGTTATGTGCAATGTAGCAGTAAAAGATTACGATGGTAAGGTGCTGCAACTCAGCAACGGCGAAACCATTCCTTCCCAATCCCTGCTATGGAGCGCAGGCGTGAAAGGTGTACCCATCGAGGGATTACCACCGGAAGCCATTATTCCTAATGGCCGCATTATCGTGGATGACCATAACCTGGTGCAAGGCACTGCCAACATTTACACCATTGGCGATGCCGCCCAGTTGACCAATGATCCGGCTTTTGCCAAAGGTTACCCCATGGTAGCGCAGGTAGCCATACAGCAGGGAAAAAACCTGGCTCACAATTTATTGGCAATACGCCAGCAGCAACCACTAAGACCCTTTAAATACAAGGATCTTGGCAGTATGGCTACCATTGGGCGCAACCGCGCCGTGGCGGAATTTTCAGGCATGAAACTCTCCGGTTTTATTGCCTGGATGGCCTGGATGGCAGTACACCTGATGACGTTAATGGGTTTCCGGAATAAGCTGGTGGTATTTACCAACTGGATGTACCGCTACCTTACCTTCGACCGGGGCACCCGTATTATCATTAAACGCGGCGCAGCCAATATTACCAAACTGCGGCAAATTGTTCAGGATACCCGTTACCAGGGCTAATGCTTATCAATAAAACAAATCCCCGCAGCGCTTCCGTTGCGGGGATTTTTTATGCAGTGCGCGCGATCGTTTACCGGTTGCTCAATGAACTCCAGGTGGTGGCGTTTACCAACTGGTCATTACGGGCGCCCAGTGCGCGGTAGTAAACCAGAATGGTGTAATTATTTTCCGCTTCCCAGGAATTGCCTTCGGTAAGTTCTGTATTAAATTTATGCGCAGGGTCTTGCTGATCTATTACGCCATAGATGTAACTATAAATGCCTTGCTTCAGGTAAAACGTACATTCGTAGGCGTTCTTGGCGCCATTGTAAATAAGCTTGTTTTCATTGGTCAGTTCGTAGCCAGTCATTTCTCCAAACAGGTAGAGATTGTAGCCCGCAAAAGGTTGCTGTGTGGGGAATGAGAAGGTTACATTGGCATAATCACCCTCTATGTTAACATCGTAATTATCCAACATGGAAGGCAGGTACTGGCCATTCACATCTTTATAATATTCATACTGCTGGCCCGCCCGGTTATAATCGGGCGGCACACGGATAACATTGCCCTGGTTGGGATCTGTGGTATCAGGCTGGTTTTTGGCGCGGGCCGTACGCAAATGAAAGTTGCGCAAATCCGTCCAGCGCCATTCTTTGCCTCCCGGGAAAATGCAGTCGTTTTCCGTATTGTATTCAATCACATCGCCTTTCAGATACATAGGCTGCAGCCCCGTGATGTAATTGTCCCAGCGGAAGTTTTGCAGAATGTAGATTTTCAACTGATCGTAAGGATTATTAATATTGAGTCCCTTTACGTTCAGGGAAAAATTTACTTTCTGGGCGGTATAAAATAATTTAGGGCTGATGGGTTGTTTAATATTGCCATTAACTGTTACCAGCGGCTCCTGGATTAGCACCCGGCGGGTAAGCACTAGCTGAGAAGTATCGCTGTCCAGGTATACCTTTAGCAAGTAATTGCCGGAACGCAGCGGATTACAATCCTGGTTAGGCAGGGTAAGCTTATAGTGAGTGTATTTCTGGAGGCTCATGGTAGAAAACTGGTAATCGGTGATCCTGTTATCCGCAAAACCCCGCAGGTAATCAAACCGGTTGATGTCTGCCGGCGTCCAGTCGGCATTACAGAGATCCATCGTGTAGTAATAATTCTTCACATCGGCATCCAGGTCGTCGAACTGGAGATCCAGGTGATCACCACCATTGAGCGTAATGATGGGATAGGAAAGAAAATTACCAGACTGGTTAAGTTTTACCGTTCGGATATTTTTCATATAAACGTGATCCGGCGAGGGTGCCTGTGCATGTAGCGACGCAGCGCAGGGCAAGCAAAACAGGATAAGCAGGAGATTGCGCATGTAAAAATTGTATTATGTATGGTATACAAGGTACAAGGTACAGTGAATGAACGATGCATGCCACCACAATATTATTTTAAAAGGCTTGAATTTATTATCCGTAAGCCTTTTGTAAACAGCATACTACAACGTACCTTGTACATTATACCCTTTTTTCATGCGGATTTCCAGTTTCATTGCCGGGCGGATCGCTTTTAATAAATCGTCCTCCTTTTCACGGTTCATCATTCGTATAGCCATTGCCGCTACGGCGGTAAGCGTGGCCGTGATGATCCTGGCCACCGCACTGGTAGCAGGCTTCCAGCAAACCATACAGGGTAAAATCTTTAGCTTTTGGGGCCACCTGCATATCACCCAGTTCCAACCCAATGCCGGACCGCTCACCGATGAACTACCCTTCCCCGACCGCCAAACGCTGGTAGATTCGGTGCGCAACATTCCCGGCATTGGCAACGTACAGGCCTATGCTACCAAGTCTGCCATGATAAAGGCGAATAACGGCATTGAAGGCGTGATCTTCAAAGGGGTAGACCGGCATTACGACTGGCAGCAATTGCAACGTTTCATGCGCCAGGGCGGTGCCCTTCATTTTAACGATAGCACTTACTCCCTCGATATCATTATCTCCGAGCATACTGCTAAGGCTCTCCAGCTACAACTTTACGATCCCCTGATCGTATATTTCATCCAGGGCAACGGGCAGCCCCCCCGGGCGCGCAAGCTAAAGATCACAGGCATTTACAAAACCAGCATTGAAGACTACGATAAAACCTTTATCATTGGTGACATCAGCCTGATACGCCGGCTCAATGACTGGGCACCACAGGATGTGGGCGGCTACGAGGTATTCGTGAAAGATGTGCGCCAACTGGACACCCTGTCCCACCAGGTGTACAACATTTTACCACAGCAGCTGGACGTGCGTTCTATCAAGGAAATTTATCCGAATATTTTTGACTGGCTAGGTTTGCAGGACAAAACAGAAGCGCTGGTGCTGGTAATTATGACCATCGTAGCATTGATCAATATGATTACCGCCATCCTCATCCTCATCTTGGAAAGAACCAATATGGTGGGAGTACTGAAAGCGTTGGGCATGCGCAATGGCAGCATCCGGGCGGTGTTTATTTATCAGTGTGCTTACATCCTGGGGGCGGGTATTTTACTGGGCAATGTGCTGGGGCTGGGACTGGCTTTCGTGCAACTAAAGACCGGCTTTTTTAAACTGCAGGAAGATGCTTATTATATGCCGGTGGCGGCCATCTCTATTCAATGGGGTAAAATATTGGTCATAAACCTTGGCACTTTTATAGTATGTACCTGCACGCTCATCGTGCCCTCTTTGCTCATCAGCCGCATTGCGCCGCTGAAGGCCATCCGCTTTAAATAAGCGTTATCTTATCAATAATCTTCCACAGATAATGCCCGTAGCCACCGCCGCGTTAAGCGACTCCGCGAAGCCCAGGCGGGGAATGGTGACCCGCTCCGTACAAAGTGCCATGGTAGCAGGATGTAGTCCCCTGGACTCATTGCCAATTACGATAATACCTTCGGTGATAGGTTCAAAATCCCCTATATTTTTCCCATGCAGGGTGGCCGCGTAAGAAGCCACGCCGGCGTGTTGCAGCACTTCCGGCAAACCGGCTTCCACAATCTTTACACGAGCTATACTGCCCATGGTGGCCTGTACTGTTTTGGGATTGTAGGCATCTACACAGCCCGGCGAACATACGATCTGTGCAATGCCAAACCAGTCGGCAATACGGATGATGGTACCCATATTACCCGGGTCTTGTATGTCTTCCAGCGCCAGGGCCACGCCTTCCCGGAAAGCCGCCGGCTCTGCATGACCGGGAATGGGCAGTACCGCCAGCGCCTGGTTGGGCGTGGTTAAGGAAGAAATTCTAGCCAGCTCCTCCTCCGTTACCACGTTTACCTCCAATCGGTGTACCTTATCCAGCAAGGGACGATGCTGCAACATCCAGGGTGCTGTAGCATACACTGCCTCCATAGGCTGCGCGGCAGCCAGCATTTCTTGTACAATTTTATCGCCCTCAGCAACAAAGTGCCCAGACAGTAAACGGTATTTTTTCTGCTGTAATGATTGAATATACTTAATTTGCGCTTTTGATAACATAGGCCCAAAACTACAGGGATTCTATAAATACGCCAAGCCAGGGCCGCAATTTTCGATCGCGGCAGCTATTTTAAAATAATCCTTTTTCAAACAGTGAAGCAGCAGATCTATCGATTTAACAACACCTTACGTTTTACCCCGCTGCTGGTGTTAACACTGTGTTTTTTGGCCAGTTGCTCCAATACCCGTTACCTCAAAGAAAACCAGCAACTCTACGTACATAGCGGCGTAGAGTTAAAAGGCGACATCCTCGTGAGCGACAAGCAGGAGTTACGCAGTTCCCTTGAAAGCAAATCGCTGATGCTGCAACAAGCCAATAAAAAATTCCTCGGTACCCGCATTAAGGTATGGCTGTATAACCAAAAATATAACGAGAAAAAGAAAAACCTGTTCTGGAACCTGGTACTCTCCCCCAAGAATATGGAAGAACCCTCCGTGTTCGACTCTGCGAAAGTGCAGGAATCCATAAAACGCATGAGCGCCTACATGTACAACCAGGGATATTTCTACGACACAGTAAGCTTTGAAAAGTCTGCACGAGGCCGTAAAGTAAGTGTAACCTACAAGGTGAATACCGGCAAAAATTTTGTGATCGATAGTGTGTCTTACGATATTCCCGATTCATCACTGATGACGGTAGTAAAAAAATCACAGCCGCTAAGCCTCGTACAGAAAGGCAAGCCCTACAAACAGGAAACACTGAACAGTGAGCGCGAACGCCTCACCCGCTTAATTAAGGATGCCGGTTATTATAAATTTGATCGCGGCTATATCCATTTTGAACTGGATACCCTGAATAAAAGTTTCCTCCGCAATTCACTGAATCCATTTGAGGGCATGCTCAACGTGTTCAATGAAAATAAGGGCCTGGAAAAACCAACCCTCAACATTGTTGTAATGATCCGCAATCCAGACGATAGCCTGGGCGGTATGCATAAAAAATATACCATCAACCGGGTCATCATTTACCCCGATTACCCCGTAAGTGGCGACACCAGCCGGTTTACTTTCCATGATTCCATTACTGGATTTACCAGCGTGCGTTACCGCCAGGATATCCTGCGCCACGATGTACTGAACCGATCTATCCTGCTGAGACATGGCGATACATTCTCTAACAAACAATACAATGCCACGATCAATAAGCTTTATGACCTGGGCGTATGGCAGTTTGTAACAGTAAACTACCGGGAGAACAGAGATACCACGCTAGATGCGCTTCTGTACCTCACCCCCCGCCGCAAACAAAGCCTCGGCGCCACTTTCGAAGTAAGTACCAGTTCCGACTATTTACTGGGTAGTGGCATCACCCTCAGCTCGCGCCACCTGAACCTGCGCCGCAGTGCCACCTCCCTCGATGTGAGCCTGAATACCGGCATAGAGCTGATCCGCTCCGGCCGGGCCTGGGTACTGCAATCCAAAGAATTTGGCGGCAGTGTGAATTTCACTTTCCCGAAATTCATTACCCCCTTCCATATTTCCCAGGATAAGCTCACGGCGGTGAAAACAAAACTAAGCATGGGGGCCGATTACTTGTCGCGCGTGCAAAAGTTTGACATCACCAACATCAATGCTTCCTTTGGGTACGACTGGACACCATCGCCTTACCGGCGCTGGATTGTAAACCCCATCTCCCTGAACTATGTAGGTACAAGGCTAAATCCTTCTTTCGAGGATACCATCGTTAATAAAAACCCTTACCTGAAACGCAGTTTTGAACCGGCCTTCATAGGCGGTGAAGTAGCCTCTTACATTTATACTAATAATGACGCACTGCACCGCGACCATTATTCCTTTTTCCGCATTAACCTCGAAGAATCAGGCCTGTGGCTCAATGGCATCAACAGCCTGGTGGGCCTGGTAAATAATCATAAGAACGATCTGGAAGACTACACCGGTCTTACCATTTCCAATTTCGTGAAGCTGGACGCCGATTACCGGCATTATTGGAAGCGCCCCCGCGCTGCCTTTGCCACCCGCGCTTATATTGGCATAGGAGTGGCCTACAGCTCTTCTACCGTACTACCTTACATCCGGCAGTTCACCGCCGGTGGGCCCAATAGTATCCGGGCCTGGCGGCTGCGCACCCTGGGCCCTGGCTCTTACCACGACACTTCGGCTACCGCCGCCATTTTCCCCGATCAAACAGGCGACATGAAGCTGGAAGCCAATGCAGAATACCGCTTCGACCTGATCCGCATGTTCGATGGTACGGTGAACCTTAAAGGAGCCACCTTCCTGGATGCAGGTAATATCTGGATGCTGCGTAAAGATCCTGACCGCCCTGGCTCTGAGTTCGAGATATCTCAGCTTTACCACGACCTTGCCCTGGGCACCGGCGTGGGGCTACGCTTGGATTTTTCTTTCTTTCTTATACGGCTAGACTGGGGTATTCCCTTAAAAGTGCCTTACTATACGGGCAATGCAAACGGGTGGTACTTTTCGGAATGGAAACACTTCTCCGACCCAAGCTGGCGAAGGGATAACGTGATCTGGAACGTGGCGATAGGATATCCGTTTTAAGAAAACAGACGTATAAGAACTGACAAACTATACATTAAACTTAGCTAAAAAAGCATCAAGTGTATACGCATCTTCCACTTTAAATTCGCCAATGCGGGTCCTCACTAATTTGCTCAGATATCCCCCTACACCCAGCGCCGCACCAAAATCGTTGGCCAAAGAACGGATATAGGTACCCGTGCTACATACCACACGAAAATGCACGACAGGCATATCTATCTGCGTGATCTCAAATTCCTTTATCAAAATCTGGCGTGGTTCCACCTTTACAGCTACCCCCTTGCGGGCAGCGAGATAAATGGGCTTGCCATTTTGTTTAATAGCCGAATGAATGGGCGGAAACTGCGCAATAGCACCAATAAAGAGCTTTGTGGCCTCTAGGATAGCTTCCGTTGTAAGATGACTGGTATCTTTAAAATTTTCGGGGGCGGATTCCAGATCAAAAGTAGGCGTTGTAGCGCCGAGAGTAAAGGTTCCCGTGTACTCTTTTTCCTGGGCCTGGTATTCATTGATCTTCTTCGTCATTTTGCCAGTGCAGCAAATGAGCAGCCCCGTGGCCAGGGGGTCCAGGGTGCCAGCATGGCCTATTTTGGCTTTTACTTTATGTTTCAGTTTATTCACCACATCAAAGGAAGTCCATTCCAGGGGTTTATCGATCAGAATAACCTGCCCTTCTGCATAGATATTTTGTTCCATGCCGCGAAATTAGGGTTTATTCCAGATCGTCCAAGCCGCTTCCGCCTGCAATACCAGCATTTCGTAGCCATTTTTAATAACTGCACCCTGTGCTTCGCCCTGGTGCAGGAAAAGGGTTTTGGCAGGGTTGTACACCAAATCATAAAGAAAATGCCGGGCCGTAAGGTATTTGTAAGGCAGCGCTGGCGCAGTATCCACCGCAGGATACATGCCCAGCGGCGTAGTATTGATCAGCAGTGTATATTGCTCGAGCATAGCCTGGTCTATCTGTCCATAAGCCAAATCCTCAGGCCCTTGCGGGTGGCGGCTTACCAGGCGATAGGTAATGCCCAATTGACGCAGGGTGTATTTCACCGCCTTACTGGCACCGCCGGTACCCAGCACCAGGGCATGCCGGTGATGAGGTTGCAACAAGGTTTCCAGCGAATGGCGAAAACCAATGGCGTCGGTATTATATCCAATGAGGCGACCACCTTCCAGGCGAATGCAATTTACAGCACCTATTTCAACGGCGGCATCGTCCAGGGCGTCGAGGTAAGGAAGAATGGCCGTTTTGTGTGGAATGGTCACATTTAACCCACGCAGGTGGGGCAATGACCGAACCAGCTCCGGGAAGCCGGTAATATCGGGTAAAGGAAAATTTTCATACTTGCTGTCCGCTATATTTTCCCGCTTAAACTTATCGGAAAAATAGCCGCTGGAAAAAGAATGCCCCAAAGGAAAGCCGATTAGTCCATAAAGATGCATGGCATGAAACTTTTAGCGTCCTGCAAAAATATCATTGGGCACACCGCAAACCAGTGTGCCCAATGGCTAAGAAAGAATGTTATGCTTTAAGCATTCAGGAACAAGTGGAAGGTATCGCCACGAAGCCCTATCCGCATGGCTTCCAGGGATATTACTTCATAAGGAGCCAGGTTGCCCAAGTTGGCATTACAGCCCACCAGCTCCAGGAAATAAAGCTGCTGTGCCTTTTGGGGTGCTTCCCAGATAATTTTCTCAGCAGGTATCTGGGTCAGGATTTCCTGCACCAGCCCTTCGCGTACTTCGCCGCTGCCACGGTAAATGCCCACATTGCCGCTCTCCCGGGCTTCCGCAATAACATAGCTGGCACCGGCATTCAACTCGGCCCGCATCAGTTCAATCCACTTATAAGGCGGAATAATATGCTCTGCATCTTTGGAACCTACTTCACTCAGCACCGTAAAGCCCAGCTTCACCAGCTTTTCTATGTAGCCGCATTTTTCAGAATGCGGGATGGTAATAGAACCATCAGATACTTCCACGTAAGAAACGCCAAAGTCTTTCAACACTTTCACATAATCGTCGAACTGGTTGCGGATAAGAAAGGCTTCAAAGAGAGTGCCTCCAAAATATAAGGGGATATTAGCATCCTGATAAACTTTAATTTTTTCACGAAGATTGGGCGTAACGAAAGAGGTCCCAAACCCTAGCTTCAGGATATCTACATGCGGTCCTGAAACCGACAGGAAACTGATGGCTTCTGATATGCTCAGGCCTTTATCCATTACCATAGTTAGGCCGCTATTCCTGGGCTTTTGTGTCCGGTCCGGGATTTGTGTCAAATTGAAATTCATTGCATCTCTTTTTTTATCTTCTAAATGGCCCTTCAATCGCTCTCACGTTTCCCTTCCTGGTTGGCCCTGAACAAATACGCTGATAAGGGTTAGCCGGGAAAAGGAACGCTCTTGGGATTCTTTTAAACCGGCGCAAAAATAATAAGATTGCTATAAATACAACATGGAATTAATCATCTTTTGCCGGAGGGTGGTCAAAGGCGGGAGAGATTTTATCCTCGTGTGACAAAAAGGGCCGCCTGGCGGCAGCCTTTTTTTATTTTAAATGACGTGGTATTTTCATTTCTTCCTGCGTAGCGAACTGCGGTACCGGCCCAACATGTCTACGATAGAGGTATGTTGCAGCAACTCAGCATCCAGCTCCACAAATTGCTTAGCCAACTTGGGAGAGCGTTGCAAGGCCGTTTCCAACTGCAACAGGGCTTCCTTCTGCCGGCCCATACGAAACAGGATAGCAGCCTTGTAGTACTGGAACACCGGCTTGGTGCTAATCTTCGGATCCAGGGCATTTAGCTGCCCCAGGGCCTCCTCGTAGAAACCAGCCACATACAAACCTCTCATGAAACATTGCCATCCTTTGGCATTATTAGGCCGTATGCGCACGGCGCTCAGCAGGTAAATGAGAGCATCCTTGTATTTGCCCATTTGCAGGTAACACTCGCCGGTGGCTACATTATAATCGCTGCTTTGTTTATTAAACTTAATGGCCGATTGCAGGCTTTTCAAAGCGTTCGCCCAGTTTTCTTCTGCCATGTAAGCCAGGCCTATCTTGTAATACAGCTTATCATCTGTAGGACTAAGATGACTAGCCTTGCGGTAATAATAACGGGCTTGGGTGTATTTACGCTGCTTGTCGTAGCAATGGCCAATGGCCTCGTAGATCACATCTTCAGGTTTGGCTATCTCCAAGTGTTTGGAAAGAATATCGATGGCTTCTGCGTAGCGGCGCATACGAATATAGGCATCCCCCATATTACGATACGCGTAGTCGAACTTCTCATCGATGGCAATGGCATATTGATAGGCATCAATCGCCTTTTCGTAGAGTTTTAAACCCTGGTAAGCCGTACCCAGATTAAACCAGGCCAGCTCGTTAAACGGATGCTCATTAATAATATCGGAATGCAAACGGATGCTTTCTTCAAAACGGCCGGTAAATTCAGTCCAGAAGCAGATCTTATGCAAGGATTCTTCATTATTATTATCGTGCAGCAGCGCACGGCGCAGCACGTCAAATACCATTTCAAACTCTTCCCAATCATCATACACGTCTGCCAGCTCCAGCAACAGCTCGGTTTTATCCTCCCCCTCAAACACCTCAATCTGGTCTTCCAACACCCGTACAGCCTTAGCATGCTGGTTCATAGCAATATAGGCGTCTGTCTTGAAAATGTAGAGTTGAACGTCAGTACTGTCCAGCAGGGCAGCCTTATTTAGCAAGGCAATGGCTTCCTTATATTTCTTGGATTCTATGAGTAAGCCAGCTTTTTTGATGAGCAACAAGGCCGAGTAGGGATATTGGGAAATCCCCATTTCGGCAGCCAGGAAAGCTACGTTGAGCTGATCCTGCTCATCATAATAATCAATAATCTGTTCGAAGGAATCTTCGTCCAGGAAGGAATTTGACTGACCAGATTTGAGGTTTTCGAACTGCTGCAGCAAATCCTTCAGGTCGTCAGCATCCTCTTCGAATTGTGGCAAATCTTTATTCATCAGTGTAAATATAATCATTTTCGGTTCTCATCCAACTGTTCCCGGCACCCGTCGATATCGATTTAATTGATGCCGGTATTGTGAAATTTTTAACGTTTTATTATAATAATTTAGTAACTTTGAAATAGATAAAATTGCAACACATCTGAAAAATTGCATATTTGTCCCAATATGAAAAACAAATTATACATCTTAAAGACTGTTTTATTTTCCTGCTTTCTGGTAGGATTTATAGGACTGGCGGAGGTTAAAGCCGCTTCCATCGGCATGGATCTTCCGGGTGACAGCAACAAAGACAAAGACAAGGCGGCTAAAAAAGTAACAGTAAGTGAGGCCTACAAGTCCAATCTTGCACTGGACGCAGGTTTCCGCTTCAGTGGCGTAATTAAACCCGAATTTAATCTCACCCCGGTGCCCAATAATATTAAACCTACTTTTACTTATAAGCAGGGAAATGCCACCTACCTCATTCCTTATTCTTTGGAGGTGCCACAGCAGCCTACCATGAATTATCATCGCTTGCAAATTACCTTCCCGTTTAAAAAGGGGTAGTTATAAAATAAATTAAAAAAAAGGCCTCGCTCATGCGGGGCTTTTTTTTGCGGGCAAGCTGTATATATTTTAAATTTTAATTTGTTTTGTCGTCACCCCTATCCTATCCTCATCCATAGTTTTGTATCGCAGAAATCTATTCAACAAACTGCGATGCTAAAAAATAATTTTCTTGTAGGTTGTAAAAAAGAGGAACAGATAGCATTGAGCCAAGGCTACAGCTTGTAGTGACCGCCTGGAATATTTAATATTTGATATTTGATCTTTAATTACCCAATTGTTTCATTTCTGCCTCGGTAATCTCTTTATATCCGCCTTTCGGCACATCAAACACAGAGGCAGGTACCGGGTCCAGATTTATAGAAGTGGCCACTACCCTGATTTTCCCACCACCTTTCAGGATCATTTCAAACTCCAGCGGAATGCCTTTCAGATTCATGAAACGGCGGTTATACAGTTTATTTTCTACCACCAAATCCGGGGTATAGTATACATCAAAAGTCTGTCCATCCAACATTGAAGCGGTGGCGCGGTGGCAATTGTAACCAGCTATACGTTTGGTTTCCGGCTTATCTACAAATTTTACAGCTTCATATTGCTGAATGTCTTTTTCGTACTGCTGCTTGCCTACATGGATTAGAAATTTTTCCGTATTGCGGGTAATGAGGGTAATATAACTTTCATCCTTCGTATTGATGATATAACTGTAGTTCACAATATTGAAATTCATATCTATACGGCTCATATTTCCGCGTATAGACTGCACAAAACTGCTACCGTTGAACATAGCGGAAGAGGCTTGCCCTTCCGGCACTTGCACATGGTAGGTAATGATCGCATCGGATACCAGGCGCTGGGCCTGGGTAGCATCACAGATGAAGTAACTCACGAGGATCAGGAAAAAATACTTTCTCATCATGATAGGGCAAGGTAATTCAAACCAAAGGACCAAAAACGTGTTAGCTCAAATATACGGCTTTAATAATCACACAGCATGGCAGTGGCTGCTACTTGACAATTTTAACATAATGGAGTTGGCTGCCGGCCCTATGTCATCTCATAATAAGTTAAGAAAAAGAGCAAATTTTTTAACCTATTATTAGACAAAGCATAAAAATACAACGAAAGTTACCAGTGGATTTTCTCCTTGTTCAAAAAGGATTGTATACCCTGCCTGCATGCAGGATGTTCGCGGGTTTCTGCGTTAAATTGGGCCGCATATTCCAGCGCATCCGCCAGGGGCATTTCAAATACACGATTTACCAACTTTTTAGTAGAAGTAAGGGAATGGGCCGCAGCACCTTCCAGCAGGTCATTGATTGTTAACTGCACCTGGGCTTCCAGATCGGAAGGAGCTGCTACCGTTGTAATCAGGCCGTCGTCTAACGCCTGTGCAGCCGTGTACAAACTGCCGGTGAGCAACCATTTACGGGCGCGGCCCTCGCCAATTTTACGCACCAGGAATACTGATACAAGGGCGGGAATAAAACCAATCTTCACTTCGGAATAGCCTAACAGCGCATTGCTAGTCACAAAACTCAGGTCGCATACCGTTACCAGCCCACAGCCACCCGCTACCGCATGGCCTTCTACCTGGCAAATCACTATTTTATCATGGTCATAAATTTCCTGAAACAATTGCATCAGCTCCCGGGAATCACGTAGGTTTTCTTCATACGTATTTTGCTGCAACTGGGTGAGGTAATCCAGGTCGGCCCCGGCACAGAAGGTTGGGCCATTGGCTTTGAGAAGCACCAGCTTCACCGTCTCATCTGTTTTGGCAGCAGTGAAGGCCTGCCGAAGTTCGGACACCATGGCCCCGTTCAGGGCATTACGTTTTTCAGGTCTGTTTAGCGTGATCGTAGCGAGGCGATTACCTACTGTGTAGGTGATGTAGGAAAATTCCATGCGGCCATTTTCATTAAAGTTAACAAGCCGCCCTCAACCTACAAAGCCGCTTCCTTCAAAAACTGAAAATGCCGGCCTTCCAGGAAGAAAGACCGGCAGATTTTAAACGAAATGTTATCAATGTAAAAATTATTTCGTAATTTCTTCTACCACCTTACCAATATTGCCGCTTGGCATCTGCACATGTAATAAGGCCGCTATAGTAGGGGCAATATCAGTCATACCCACCAGTCGGTTCGTATGTCCAGGATGAATGCCCCAGCCCATAAATACCAGCGGTATGTGCGCATCGTAAGGGTTCCAGATGCCATGGGTGGTGCCTGTTATACCACCATTTACCCATCCTGGTTGTGGAATTAGCTGAATATCACCACCTCTTTTCTTGTTATAACCGTTGATCACCATGGTGCGCATGGGTTCTAACAGCGCTTCGGAGCCTAGCTCATGCAGGTTCAACGCATCGGCTATGGGTGGCATGCGTTTAAGGGAAGCCGTAATGAAATCAATCACTTCCTTTTCATTTTTGCCAGCCTGCTGGATAGCAGCATGGTTTAACCAAAACTGATAATTATCCGTACTAACCACAACATCCTTGATGCCAAATGCAGCTTGCACCAGACTATTAATTTTAACAGATAGGTCTTTGTCGCTCCAACTTCCAGCCGGTATGTTGTTTTCTGCTAAAAAGCCAGGCACATGTGCTACACCATGATCTGCCGTCAGGAAGAGGAGGTAATTACCCTTTCCCAAAGTGGCGTCGAGGTAATTAAAAAAGTCGCCCAGGTCTTTGTCCAGACGCAGGTAGGTATCCTCCGCTTCAATGGAATTGGGCCCAAACTGATGCCCCACATAGTCGGTCGCCGATAAACTCACGGTTAGTAAGTCGGTAACTTTGCCTTTACCCAATTGATAATTTACAAGGGCTTGCTTGGCAAATTCCAGGGTCATGGTATTTCCGTAAGGCGTAGAAGCGATATTGGCCAATGGGGTTTTGAAAGTGTGGGGGAAAGATGAGTTTACCGTATTCGGGAAACGGCCTTCATAGGGTTTATCATCTTCCGTACTTAGCGTATAGCTTTCCAGCGGATAGAGAGTTGTCCAGGGCTGTTTCAGGTATTGCTCCGGGTATTTTTGATCATTGAACTGGTTTACCCAGGCTGGCAGTTCATTCATATAATAAGTGGAACTAATCCATTTGCCTGCACCGGGATCATACCAATAAGCAGCCTGGGCCATGTGGCCAGCAGGCATAATGGCGCCGCGGTCTTTCAAGGCTACACCTATAACTTTGCTTTCTTTGTTAGCTAGGCGCAGCTCATCACCAATGGTGGTTACCAGTAAGTTACGCGGGCTCATTTTGCCTGCCTTGTTATTGCTGCCCACGCCGCTCACCGTAGAATCCTCGGCGCAATACATCTTTCGGTTAAGGGCAGTATCGTACCAGGTATTTCCTACAATACCATGAATGGCAGGTACAGAGCCGGTATACACACAACTATGACCACAGGCAGTAATCGTAGGCGTATAATTTATTAGGGTATTTTCGCAGGAAAATCCCTGGCCGGTGAGTCTTCTGAACCCTCCCTGGGAGTATCGATTAGCAAAACGGTATAAATAGTCCCAACGCATTTGGTCAACGACTATACCGATCACCAGCTTAGGCCGGGCCACCGCCACCGTGGAAGATGTTTTTACAACCGCCGGGTTTTGCGCAAAAGCGCTGCTCATCACCAAAAGGGCCATGATCAGAAGATATTTACATTTCATGCGGGCTAAATTTTGGTAACAAATGTAGCTAGTTTAAACAAGTAATATTTATATACCTTTGCATGCAGATTTTTTATAATCATAACTTAACATATCATGGATATCTTTGAGAAGCTATTGCAAAACCTGGGGCCCATTGGCCAGCATTCAGACAGAGCACACGGTTACTTTGCGTTTCCTAAACTGGAAGGTGAAATTGGAGCACGCATGAAATTCCGGGGGAAAGAAAAGATTGTCTGGAGCTTGAATAACTACCTCGGCTTGGCCAATCACCCGGAGGTACGGCAGGCAGATGCAGCAGCAGCCAAGCAATACGGCCTGGCTACTCCCATGGGCGCACGTATGATGAGTGGCAGCACCGATCTGCACGACCAGCTCGAAAAAGAACTCTCGGAATTCGAAAAAAAGGAAGATACCGTACTCCTGAACTTCGGTTACCAGGGCATTATGAGCGCCATTGACGCACTGGTGGGCCGCCACGACGTAGTTGTGTACGATGCTGAATGCCACGCCTCCATCATTGATGGATTGCGGCTTCACCAGGGCAAGCGATATGTTTACAAGCATAATGACATAGAAGACTGCGAAAAACAATTAAAACGCGCCGAAGCCCTAATCGCTGCTTCCGGTGGCGGTATCCTGTTAGTGACAGAAGGCGTTTTCGGCATGGCCGGGGACCAGGGAAAATTGAAAGAAATTGTAGACCTTAAACATAAATTTAATTTCCGCCTCCTGGTAGATGACGCCCATGGCTTCGGCACACTGGGCAAAACCGGTGCCGGCGTAGGTGAAGAACAAGGCTGCCAGGATGGTATAGACCTGTACTTTTCTACCTTCGCCAAATCCATGGCTTCCATCGGTGCTTTCATCAGTGGCCCCGTTGGCATCATCCGCTACCTGCGCTATAATATGCGCTCCCAGATCTTTGCCAAGTCGCTTCCCATGCCACTGGTGCTGGGCAACCTCAAACGCCTGCAATTGCTGCGTGAAAAAAGAGAATTGAAAGAAAAACTCTGGCATAACGTAGAAAAATTGCAGACCGGCCTGCGCGAGCGCGGTTTTAATATTGGACATACCAACTCCCCGGTTACGCCTATCTACTTGCAAGGCGATATTCCTGAAGCTACCGCCATGTGCCTGGATTTGCGGGAAAACTATAATATTTTCTGTTCTATCGTGGTATATCCAGTAATACCAAAAGGCCAGATCATTTACCGCCTCATTCCTACCGCTGCCCACTCTGACGAAGACATTGAACAAACCCTGCAGGCCTTCAGCGAAACCAAAGAAAAATTGGACGCTAAAGCCTACGCTGTTGCGGAAATTCCGATGGTGTAAATCAGGATAATAAATTATAACAATAGGCGTATCCCGCCGGCTTTGGCCGGCGGGATTTTTTAATACTGCCAAATACAGGGAATTATCCGAATCATATCACCAACAACAGTTGGATGTCATCCCGAAAAAATTATTCCTAACTAATTATTATGCTAAGCAGTCGCACATTTGACCAGGGAACCATTTATCAAAGCAGGCACAGACATAAATAAAAAGTCCCGCCTAATTGGCGGGACCCGCGTTAAATCTTCTTTCACTAGGTGTTAGTATCAACTAGTCTTCATTAGGACATGGGTAGGATAGGATAGGGAACTTGGTTTTCATAGAATAGGAAATAAGTGAATATGCTTAAATATTTTAAGGTTTAAAAGGACTTTTAATGCATTCCCTATAAACGTTATTTGTCTTGTTCGATATATCAAAAGTAAAGGAAGTGAGGAGCATCATCATCACACGAACATGGGATTTTGTTAATGAGTTGTTAATGAGCGTTAGCAAACCTTAACATTTGTTTTTTTTATGTAATGCCCCATCTCAAAACCCGCTGTGAATGAGGATTTAGCAAATCATAATTCTTTAAAAAAAGATAGTTTTTGTTAACAGTTATTAACAAAATGTACGCCGGAGACTATCTTATAGTTAAGATCTCATTAGTATTTATAAGATTCGTACTACGCCCGTGTTATTTAGTAGGTATATCAGCGATATTGGGCATAAAGACCATCATTTAAATTAACAAGGGTCGGAGAAACCCATAAGCTATATCCCTAAAACGCGTAAAGCCGGCAAGTAGTATTGCCGGCCTTACATTATTTATGCACACCCGAATGGTCTGCACTTCTATTATTTCAGCTCATTTTCAATTGCGGTGTCATAAGCATGTTTCCAGGTAGCAACTGCTCCCCAATCTTCGTTATCAATCACGATATTATCTCCAGAAACCAGGCCTATCTTTTCATATCGCACTGAATGGTCGGTAGCGTCTACCAAGCCATGGAGCAAGGCTTCAAATTTTTCCTGGTCTTCCGGGCGCACACTCACTACCACGCGGCTCTGGCTCTCTCCAAACAAGTAAGCGTCTGTACGGAAGTTGTCGTTGGTATGCACTGTAAAGCCCAGGTTATTTACCATAGCACTTTCCAGCAACGTAACAAAAAGGCCACCCTCACTCACGTCGTGGGCAGATTGTAATAATCCTGCCTTATTTAACCGGGATATAGCATGCTGAAGCTGAAATTCTTCATCCAGGTTAAAATGAGGGGTAGGACTAAACTCAATGCCAATCAGTTTATGTAAATATTCAGAGCTACTGATATCATTTCGGCTGCGACCTACCAGGTACAACACATGCCCCTCCTCCCGGAAGCCCAGGGTGAGACGCTGGTCTATATTGTCCAGCAAACCCAGCATACCGATGGTAGGCGTAGGGTACACGGCACCTTCGGGACTCTGGTTATAGAAACTTACATTACCACCGGTCACCGGGGTATTAAACTTTCTGCAGGCATCGCTCATACCTTTAATAGCGTATACAAACTGGTAGTAATATTCTGGATCGTATGGATTGCCGAAGTTCAGGCAATTGGTGATAGCTACCGGCTCGCCACCACTGCATACAATATTGCGGGCGGCTTCAGCCACGGCTATTTGTGCACCAATTTGCGGATCGGCATATACGTAACGGCTGTTGCAGTCTACCGTGAGAGCCAGCGCTTTCTGGGTGCCTTTCACTAGTACAATGGCCGCATCACTGGGTGCATTGGTACTAGCATTGGCAGTACCTACCATGCTGTCGTACTGATTATAAATCCAGCGTTTAGAGGCAATGTTAGGCAACTGCACCAGGCGTTCCGCCACAAATTTTGGCGACAGGGTATCGGCAATGCCGAGGATATCAAATTGTTTGATTTTCTGAAAATAAGCTGGCTCAGTGTAAGCCCGGTGGTATTGGGGAGCGCCGCCGCCCAGCACCAGGCTTTCTGCCGGCACATCTGCTTCCAGCACATCGCCCATGTAGAATTGCAAATTCTTACTTTTAGTTACTTCGCCTATTTGTATGCAGTGCAAGTCCCATTTATCAAAAACCTGGAGAATGGCAGCTTCTTTGCCTTTTTCCACCACGATCAGCATACGCTCCTGGCTTTCGCTGAGCAGCATTTCCCAAGCTTTCATGTTTTCCTGGCGGGTAGGTACCTTGTCCAGTTGGATGCGCATGCCATGTTCGCCCTTGGCGCTCATTTCGGCAGTGGAGCAGGTAATACCAGCTGCGCCCATATCCTGCATGCCAATGATGCCGCCGGTTTTGATCACTTCTAAACAGGCTTCCAGCAATTTCTTTTCCTGGAAAGGGTCGCCCACCTGCACCGCTGGCAAGTCTTCCGCACTATCTTCCGTGATATTGGCAGAAGCAAATGCAGCGCCTCCTATGCCATCCTTACCAGTGGCAGAACCAACAATGAACACCGGATTGCCCTCCCCGTAAGAGGTGGCAGAAACCGTTTCGCCCACTTTAACAATACCTGCACTGAATGCATTTACCAGCGGATTGGTGCTATAAGTATTTTCAAAATAGGTTTCGCCACCTACCGTTGGTACACCAAAGCAATTGCCATAGTGACCAATACCATGGACTATACCTTTTAAAAGGTGTTGTGTTTTCTTATCTTTTATATTACCAAAGCGCAGAGAGTTTAAGGCTGCAATGGGGCGTGCGCCCATGGTAAAAATATCGCGGTGAATGCCTCCTACACCAGTGGCTGCACCCTGAAAAGGCTCAATAGCAGAAGGGTGGTTGTGCGATTCAATTTTGAACACACAGGCATAACCATCACCAATATCCACCAGCCCCGCATTTTCTTCCCCGGCCTTCACCAACAGGCGGTTACCATCACGGGGTAGAGTTTTCAACCATACAATGGAGTTTTTGTAGCTGCAATGTTCACTCCACATCACCGAGTACATACTCAGCTCCGTAAAGTTGGGGGTGCGGCCCAAAATTGATTGAATCCTTTCAAATTCATCTGCGGTAAGACCTAACTGTTCTGCAGTTTCAACGGTAATTTGCATGCAATAAAATATATTGGAACAAGTGATTAAAAAGATGCGCAAAAGTATGCCTTTTTAAAGAATTCAACTCGTTAAAGCCTGGCTTTTTACAAGCCATCATACTATTGCCGGCGAGCGTCATTTAGCTGGCGGCTTGGTTTCCACGCCACCAGCCCGGTTCCCCGGTCATTACAAAGATGATTTGCAGGCATAACAGATAAAAATTGTGCTGCAAGCAATGGTGAGAATAATATAAGAAGTATCATAGCAATACTTAAGTAAGACTACAGAATTTCACTGTATAAAGGCAAAAAATGAAGCTATAAGTACTGATTTTACCCGGTTTTTATAAAATATTCAGCGGTAATGCCAGCAAATCTGACCGCCTAAATAATCAATGATGAGCCTGACAACTTATAAGCCCCTATATTATAAAAATATGAGCGACGTCATAAAATCCACTGATTAGCAATGTTTTTTTTGTTCATATTCATTTTTTAGGTAACATCCGCATCTTTTACCCAATCATATTCAGTTTTTTTAAATTCAATATATAATAGCGGTTTCATCGCCACATTTTTATTCAAAAATTAAAAAACAGATGTCTTTTGGCAGCTCCGTGTAATTTTTTAGAAATAAACTACGTAATTCTTGCATATAAAGCGTAGGAATTGTTCTTTTGCCAAAAATTTATCACACTATGCAATCATTACGCTTTTCTGCATTGGGCCACCTGGCCGGTGTAGATCCAACGATAAGTGGTGCTGAACACACCAATAAGATCACAGAAGTTTTCGGTAGCAATGTTTTCTCCGGCAAAGTAATGCGCGAATACCTGAGCGATGAAGCTTATAAAAGCCTGATGAATTCCATTAAAGGGGGCAATAAGATTGAGCGTAAAATGGCCGATCAAATTGCTTCCGGTTTGAAATCCTGGGCCATGAAGAAAGGTGTTACCCACTACACCCACTGGTTTCAGCCCCTTACCGGCACCACCGCGGAAAAGCATGATTCTTTCTTTACCCTGAAAAGCGACGGCACCGCACTGGAAACCTTCGACGGCGACGCGTTGGTACAACAGGAACCCGATGCATCTTCTTTCCCCAATGGTGGCATCCGCGCTACTTTTGAAGCACGCGGTTATACTGCCTGGGACCCTTCTTCTCCTGCCTTCATCATTGAACAGGGGGCCGGGAAAACCCTTTGTATTCCCACCATTTTCGTGGCATATACCGGTGAATCACTGGACTACAAAGCACCCCTGCTGAAAGCCCTGTCTGCCCTTGACAAAGCTGCTGTAGACGTGTGCAACTATTTCGATAAAAACGTTACAAAAGTAACTGCCACCCTGGGTTGGGAACAGGAATATTTCCTGGTAGATGAAACCCTGGCCAATGCCCGCCCCGACCTGGTAATGACCGGCCGCACGCTGGTAGGGCATGCGCCCGCCAAAGGCCAGCAACTGGAAGACCACTACTTCGGTTCTATCCCCGAAAGAGCATATGCCTTTATGCGCGATTTCGAAGAAGAATCTTACAAACTGGGCATTCCCCTGAGAACCCGTCACAATGAAGTGGCGCCTTCCCAGTTTGAATGCGCACCCATTTTTGAAGAAGTGAACATCGCTGTGGACCACAACTCCATGCTGATGGATATCATGAATAAAGTGGCCAAACGTCACCGCCTGAAATGCCTGCTGCACGAAAAACCATTTGCCGGCATCAACGGTTCTGGCAAACACAATAACTGGTCTATGGCTACCGATACCGGCGTTAACTTGCTGGCACCCGGTAAAACGCCGAAGACTAACCTGATGTTCCTGACCTTCTTTGTGAACACCATCAAAGCAGTACACGACCATGCAGATCTGATGCGCGCATCTATTGCCTCTCCAAGCAACGATTTCCGCTTGGGTGCCAATGAAGCACCTCCAGCTATCATTTCCATCTTCACCGGTAAATACCTGACCGAAGTACTGCAGGAAGTGAAAACCCGCGTGAGCAACAAATTCGACGAACAAGATGAAGCTATCCTGAAACTGGACCTGCACCGTCACATTCCGGAACTGCTGCTGGATAATACCGACCGTAACCGTACCTCTCCTTTTGCTTTCACCGGCAACAAGTTTGAGTTCCGCGCCGTAGGATCTTCCGCCAACTGCGCCTCCGCTATGACCACGCTGAACGCTATTGTGGCCAAAACCCTGACTAACTTCAAAAAAGAAGTAGACAGCCTGATCGAAAAAGGCGAGAAAAAAGAGATCGCCATTATGCAAACCTTGCGCAAATACATCGTTGAATCTGAAAAGATCCTTTTCGAAGGCGACGGTTATAGCGAAGAATGGGAAAAAGAAGCAGCAAGAAGAGGACTGGAAAATATCAAAACCACGCCCACCGCGCTGGACGCTTTTGTGAATAAAAAGAATGCTGAACTGTTCATCAGCACCGGTATTTACAACGCCAAAGAACTGCACGCCCGTCATGAAATCCTCCTGGAAGATTACGTGAAAAAGGTACAGATCGAAGCCCGCGTAATTGGCGACCTGGCTACCAATGTGATCTTGCCTTCCGCCATCCGCTACATGAACCAGCTTATCACCAACATCAGTGGCCTGAAATCCATTGGCCTGGGTGAAGAAAGCTACGTAGCCCAGAAACAGATTGTAGGCAAAATTGCTGAACACGTAAATGTAATCTCTGATAATGTGCAGAAACTGATCGAAGCCCGCAAAGCTGCGAATAAGCTGACAGACAGCCGGCAGAAAGCCATTGATTACTGCGATAAGATAAAACCGTATTTTGACGTAATCCGTTACCACGCTGACAAACTGGAATTCCTGGTGGACGACAGCAACTGGACTTTACCGAAATACCGCGAACTCCTTTTCTTGCGATAAAAAACCGTAAGATTGTTTTGGTGTATGATTTAGCCCCCGATTTTCATCGGGGGCTTTTTTGTTGTTGGAGCTCCTCCACTCCCGCCTGCCAGCATTCACTGTTAAAGATTGTTAAGCTATTTTACCGTCCTTAAACCGGACCCCCTTAAGCCGGTCTTACTTACACAAAACAAAAATTCGACCATGAAAACATTATTCACCCTCGCCCTTTGTGTATCACTGGCTACCGCGGCTACCGCACAAGACAGTACGCACACACACCAGGGCCGCGGCGACCACCGCATGACCGATCTGCACCTGAGTAACAGCCAGCACGAACAATTGAAAGCAATCAATAAAGATTTCTTTACCGCAGCCCATGCCTTAAGGACGGACAGTTCATTGAGCAAAGCCGACCGTAAAACGAAATTCGACGCGCTGGAGGCAGATCACCAGAACAAGGTTAAAGCGGTACTCTCCGCAGACCAATATGCCCAATGGCAACAGGATATGAGCAAGCATAAACCGGGCATGCACCCTGGTGGTCCTGGTGGTCCTGGTGGCCCTGATGGCACTGGTGGCCCTGGTGGTCCTGGCGATCACCGTCACGATTTTGGCCAAATGCAGGAAAAAATGAAGGAAGAGCTGGGCCTCACGGATACCCAGAGCCAACAACTGGCTACTGCCAACAAAGATTTTTTTAAACACATGGGCGAGCTGCATAAAAACAGTGCCAGCAGCGATTCCGCTACCCGCCGTACACAGTTTCAGACGTTAAGAACCAATTATGAATCCACCGTAAAAGGCATTCTTAATGCAGATCAATATGCCAAATGGCAGCAACACGAACAAGAAATGCGTTCTCACATGCGGCCCGGCGGCCCCGGCGCACCCGGCTTTGACAGCCCCCGCCCCGATTTTGGTAAAATGAATGAAAGGATCAAACAAGACCTGGGACTTAACGATGATCAAAGTAAACAGCTTAGCGCCGCTACCCAGGATTTCTTTAAAAATGCCCAATCCCTGCGCGGCACTGGCGATTCTGCTGCCCGGCGCACCCAGTTCCAGGCACTGAAAACCCAGTACGATTCAAAAGTACAGGCCATACTCACCCCGGAACAATTTGCTAAATGGCAGCAACACCAACAGGAAATGCGTCGTGGTATGGGCCATCACCATCCGATTGACGACGATAAGCAATAACGAATTTTGGTTTAAATTTAGATAGCGTTTTTTATAACGGCTTGCAATTCCTTGCAGGCCGTTTTTGCTTTCATACTAAAAAGAAGGGCCGCAACACATGTGCTGCGGCCCTTTTCATTGATTTCATATTCCTACACCAGCTTAAACGTTTCCGTAAACTTGGTCGTAAAATCACCATTGCGGAAATCTTCATTACGCATCAGTTGCTGATGGAATGGGATGGTGGTTTTCACCCCTTCGATCACAAATTCACTCAGTGCCCGCTCCATAGTATTAATGGCTTCTTCACGGGTTTGGGCCATGGTAATGATTTTTGCCACCATAGAATCGTAATATGGCGGAATCACATAACCTGCGTAAATGTGTGAATCCACGCGCACGCCATGCCCGCCAGGGATGTGCAATACGTTGATACGGCCAGGGGATGGACGGAAATCGTTATACGGATCTTCCGCGTTAATGCGGCACTCAATGGCGTGCATAACGGGTGTATAATTTTTGCCGGAGATGGGAATGCCAGCAGCAATTTTTATCTGTTCCTTAATCAGGTCGAAGTTAATCACTTCTTCCGTAACGCCGTGTTCTACCTGGATACGGGTGTTCATCTCCATGAAGTAGAAGTTACGGTGTTTGTCTACCAGGAACTCGATGGTGCCTACACTTTCGTAGTTAATGGCGGCAGCGGCTTTAATGGCAGCTTCTCCCATTTTATCGCGCAGCTCGGGCGTCATGAAGGGTGAGGGCGATTCTTCTACCAGCTTCTGGTGTCGGCGCTGAATAGAGCAGTCGCGCTCACTGAGGTGGCATACCTTACCATATTGGTCGCCGGCCACCTGTATTTCTATATGGCGAGGCTCTTCTACGAATTTTTCCATGTAGATGCCGTCGTTGGAGAAAGAGGCGCGGGCCTCATTCTTAGCCATCGTGTAAGCATTTTCTACCTCACTCTCCGCCCATACCACGCGCATACCTTTACCACCGCCACCGGCGGTAGCCTTAATGATCACGGGATACCCCATACCATTGGCCAGGTTCTTGGCTTCTTCCACGCTGGACAACAATCCTTCAGAACCAGGTATCACTGGTACGCCGGCTGAGATCATGGTTTCTTTGGCCGTCATCTTATCCCCCATTTTGCGGATCATTTCCGGAGTGGGTCCGATGAACTTGATACCATGCTCCCCGCAAATTTCCGCGAAGCGGGCATTTTCGGCCAGGAAACCATAACCAGGATGAATGGCATCTGCATTGGTAATTTCTGCAGCAGCCATGAGGTGAGGTATATTCAGGTAAGATTCGCTGCTGGCCGGTTTGCCAATGCAAACTGCTTCGTCGGCGAACTTCACGTGTAAGCTGTCTTTATCGGCCGTGCTGTAAACAGCCACCGTTTTAATGCCCATTTCTTTACAGGTACGTATAATGCGCAGGGCAATCTCACCACGATTGGCAATCAGTATTTTTTTAAACATCGTTTTTCGCTAGGTTAAAGAAATAAAAAAGCCGGAAGAAGCAAAATGGAAAGTGAGTGTAACCCGACTTTCCATTTTCTCGTCTTCCGACTATAACATCTTATGGTTCTACTAAAAACAGCGGTTGATCATATTCTACTGGGGAAGCGTCCTCCACCAGCACTTTCACGATCTTTCCACTTACTTCACTTTCAATTTCATTAAACAGTTTCATCGCTTCGATGATACAAACCACTTTGCCGGAATTAACCTCATCGCCTACGTTCACGAACGGTGGCTTGTCGGGGCCGCCGCTGCGGTAAAAAGTACCGATCATGGGTGATTTGATAGTCACCAGGTTATCCGCTTTGGCTGCGGCTGGAATGGCCGGAGCAGCGGGAGCGGCTGCAGCGGCTACCTGCGCGGCGGCCACTGGTACAGGAACGGGAGCTGGCACAGCATACACCTGCTGTATTTCATTGTCCTTCTGTTTTATAGTGATCTTAAATGCTTCCTGCTCAATGCTCAGTTCGCTGATGTTGGATTTGTTAATAACCTTGATCAGTTCCTGGATCTGTTTAAAATCCATGTAAAGAGTTTTTGGTTTTAGTAAAATGTGTTTGTGACGATATGGTAACCCCGCCTTACAGACGCTTAAAACACCTTTGACCTGGGTGATGCAGCATGGCGGCTTATTTTATTTTTCCTTTACGCGCTCTATGTATTCACCCGTTTTAGTATTTACGCGGATCAATTCACCTTCTTCCACAAACAGTGGCACCATTACAGTAGCACCGGTTTCCACGGTAGCGGCTTTGAGTGTGCGGGTGGCAGTATCGCCCTTCAGACCTGGCTCAGAATAGGTGATCTGCATAACAATTTTGTCTGGCAGCTCAACGCTCATGGGTTGATCTGTTTCCGTGTTAATTAGCATAGAAACCTCCTGGCCGTCTTTCAGGAACTGTGGCGCATCTACCATCGTTTCGGGTAGGGCCATTTGTTCGAAAGTTTCATTATCCATAAAGTTATAACCGGAATCGTCTTTGTATAAAAACTGGAACGCCTTTCTTTCTACGCGTACCGGGAAGATGGTATCGCCAGAGTTCCAAGTATGTTCAATAGAACGGCTATTGTCAACCCCTTTTAATTTGGCCCATACTTTCGCGGCCGCGCGGGCGGTTTTGTTTTGACCAAATTCTACAACAGAATATAAGCTGTTTTCCAACTTAATAATTAATCCTGTCCTGATATCTGCAGTTGTAGCCATAAATTAGGTTACTGTTTAAAGTTAGAAATTTGCATTAGGACTGCAAAAGTAAAAATTTTAGAATATGAACGAACACTATTTTACGGTCATTTTGACCAAAAATGAAGGAAATTTGCGCCTTTTGGCCGTAAATATCCGGGAATTACTACAAATCCAACACTAGCACCCGTTTTATTTTTACCACTCAACTAGTTTTAACTAAAATTATTTCCCGGAATGAGGCCCGGCACTTAACTTTATCCATCTACAAAAATAATTTCGATAGTTATGATGCGTCATTTGATGGTCCTCTGCATTTGCCTCGTTATGTTCGGCTTTTCCGCTCAGGCACAGGAAGCGGGAGCAAGCCAGCCTGCTTACAAACAATATCCCGTGATCCCTGCATTCCCACTTACCTTAGTGGATGGCCACAAAATCACTAAAAACGATCTGAAAAAAAATGTTCAGACCCTTGTTTTTATTTTCAGTGTGGAATGTGAACACTGCAAACACATGACCGAAGAAATTGAAAAAAACATCGATAAGTTTAAAAACATCCAGATACTTATGATAACTCCCTTCCAACCTGAACTGATGAAGGATTATTATAATACCTATAAAATAAAAAATTACCCAAATATTATAATGGCCAGCGAAGCTACCCGGCAGATCATGTATTTCTATGACCTGCATTACTTCCCAGGCCTCTATATTTACAACAAAAAAGGACAGTTTGTGAAAGGCTGGGAAGGCACTGCAAGACTGGATTCTCTGACTGCTTATCTTAAATAAGCAAACTGTATACCCCTGCGTTCCTGCACCGCCCCATTCCACGAAGGTGCAGGAAATGCCCGGCTTACCGGAGCCATGTATTGGAGCGAAGGCCCGACACCTCATTCGCCTTATTTAGCCTACTTTTGATATAAGACCTTTAATTATCTCACCTCAAAATCATGGATACATGAAAGTAACCGTTGTAGGAGCGGGCAATGTAGGTGCCACATGCGCCAATGTCCTTGCTCATCGGGATTTTTTACAGGAAGTGGTTTTATTGGATATCAAAGAAGGTACCGCCGAAGGCAAGTCGCTCGACTCCTGGCAACAAGCCCCCATCGATTATTACAGCACCAAAGTAACCGGCATTACCAATGATTACAGCAAAACCGCTGATAGCGACGTAGTGGTTATCACCTCCGGCCTGCCCCGTAAACCCGGTATGAGCAGGGACGACCTTATCTCCACCAATGCCAACATTGTAAAATCCGTTACCGAAAGCATTGCCCAGTATTCACCCCATGCCGTGATCATCGTTGTGAGCAACCCCCTCGACGTGATGACCTATTGCGCTTACCTCGCTGCCAAAAAAGACAGTAAAAAGGTATTCGGCATGGCCGGCATCCTGGACACCGCCCGTTATCGCGCCTTCCTGGCCGATGAGATCGGATGCTCTCCCAAAGACATTCAGGCCATCCTGATGGGTGGCCATGGCGACACTATGGTGCCGCTGCCCCGCTACACTACCGTGAGCGGCATTCCCGTTACCGAACTAATAACTCCGGACAAATTAACTGCTATTATCCAACGCACTAAAGTGGGTGGTGGTGAAATAGTAAACCTGCTGGGTACCTCTGCCTGGTACGCCCCTGGTGCCGCAGCCGCCCAAATGGTGGAAGCCATTCTTAAGGATGAAAAACGCATTTTCCCTTGCTGTGCCTGGCTTACCGGAGAATATGGTTTTAAAGACATTTACCTTGGTGTACCCGTAGTGCTGGGCAAAAATGGCATAGAAAAAATTATAGAATTACAACTGAACCAGGAAGAAAAGACCCTGCTTAACGAATCTGCTTTACACGTAAAAGAAGTAATGGACGTATTAGATCAAATGAAACGCGTAAACGCTTAAATTTCCACGAAAAGATATTTTACTGGGCGTTATCATTCCCGAATTTTTCTTTAACCGTTTAATTCAAACAGCCTTACCCTTCCATACTTCCATGGCCGGTTTTATATCATAGCGCCTTTCCTCCTGGCCCAATAATTGTAAAAATACCGTCATGAGCATATAAAATTAGATGTTATAACATATATTTTCATTTATCTTTGCTACGTTAAAAAAACACTCCATGAAAAAATTATTATTTTCTTTACTGGCCTTGGCACCCCTGGCCCTGTTTGCACAAACCAATACCTGGACACTGGATCCAGCCCATTCTGCCGTAAAATTTGACGTTACCCACTTGGTAATTTCCTCTGTTGAAGGACGTTTCAACAAATTTACTGGTGGCCTTACTGCAAATAAACCCGACTTCAGCGATGCCCAGATCAATTTCTCTGTAGATGTGAATAGCATCAACACCGACAATGAAGGCCGTGATAAACACCTGAAAACAGACGAATTTTTCAACGTGGAGAAATACCCGAACATGACCTTCAAAAGCACTGCTTTCAAGAAAGTAAGTGGAAACAAATACACCCTGGTTGGCGACCTTACCATTCGTGACGTTACCAAGAAAGTAACTTTTGACGTAGTGTATGGCGGTACTGCCAAGGATCCCTGGGGCAACATGCGTGCAGGTTTTAAAGCTACTTCCACCATCAACCGTTTCGATTACAACCTGAAATGGGACAAGGCTACAGAAGCAGGTGGCATGGTAGTAGACAAAATTGTAAATATTACCCTGACCCTGGAATTTGTACAGGGTAAATAATTAAAACATAAGATAGTTCACAGGATCATAGGTTAGGAGTGAATGGCGGTGTAAATCACCGCCATTCTTATGTTAGCTAAAATAATGTAATTTTATTACGGCCTTTTAATTCAGTAGCGTATTACTGCAAACGCTGCGGGCTATACACAAGTTTATCTAAATAGGATATGTCAAACATTGAAAAATTGATTTCGCAAAGGAATTTCAGGAGTGAGTACCACAAGGGTATGGTCGGCCTTATTTTCGTCGGAAACTGGATTGTATCAAAGCACCAGCAGTTTTTCAAACGTTTCGACATCACCATGCAACAATACAATATCCTGCGCATCCTGCGGGGGCAACACCCAGGCACTGCCAATATCAACCTGTTAAAAGACCGAATGCTTGATAAGATGAGCGACGTTTCCCGGCTGGTGGAGCGATTGCGCAAAGCGGAATTGGTAGACCGGAAAAGTTGCGAATCCGACCGCCGCGCCGTAGCTGTAGCGATCACCCAAAAAGGCCTAAAATTATTGGACGCCATCGATGAACAGTTCGATGAATTACAATTGGATATGACCTCTACCCTTTCAGAAAAGGAAGCCTTACAATTAAATAAGTTGTTGGATAAGCTTCTAGGGAGCTATTGATCATTCCCATTAAGACCATTAAGAAATTCTCTTAAATTTCTTCCGTATAATTTAAGTCTTTCCCAAATGTTTCCGGTATCGTATACGCCGCCAGCAGCGCCACCCCAATGGTCAAACAGGCTACGATAGCGCCGCTTTGCAGGTAACTGAAACTTTCTTGTAGCCCTTTAAATAAAGCCGTAATGGCCAGCAGCATTCCACGGGCAAAGTTGGGCACTGTAGTAGCCACCGTAGCCCGCACATTGGTACCAAAACTTTCCGCTGCAATGGTCACAAAAATAGCCCAGAACCCGACGCTGATGCCCGACACAAGGCACATGGTATAAAATGCCGTGGCCGTCACTCCTTCCATGTTCAGGTATATACCCACACACGCTGCATTTAAAATTAAAAACAGTAGCATCACCTTACGCCGGCTTTTCCATAACTGACTGATATAACCACTGCTAAAATCGCCGATCACCAATCCAGTGTAGCAGAAAGCCACGGCATCGCCCGGGTTAATGGGCGACTGCACTTGCAGTTCTACACCGAAACGGTTGGAAAAGGCCATCAATATACCTATTACAAACCAGGTGGGAGTTCCTAACAGCACGCATTGCAGGTATTTTATAAAACGTTTCCTATCGGTAAATAAGGCCCAAAAACTACCCCGCTTGGCATCACTGGATTTGATAGCGTTAAACATGCCCGACTCCAATACACTTACCCGCAGTACTAATAAACCCAGCCCCAATGCACCGCCTATAAAATAACATACCCGCCAAGCTTCCACCTGTTTAAAATGGTCGGCAAATTTATAAATGAAATTGGCCGCTACCGCGCCACTCACGCCCACTGTGGCTACGATCATAGTGCCATAACCGCGTTTTTCCTTTGGCAATATCTCCGATACCAACGTAATACCCGCCCCCAACTCACCCGCCAAACCCAGGCCCGCCACGAAACGCCACACCAGGTAGCCCGTAGTACCGGATACAAAACCATTGGCAATGTTGGCGATGGAGTACAACAAAATAGAACCAAATAATACACTCAACCTTCCTTTTTTGTCGCCCACAATACCCCAGAGAATGCCGCCCAGCAGCAGTCCAGCCATCTGCACATTAATAAGCAGCAGCCCCGTATGATTGTCAATATCATCCGGCGAAAGCCCCAGCGACTTCAGGCTGGGCACCCGTACGATGGTAAAAAGCAGTAGGTCGTAAATGTCAACAAAATAGCCCAGCGAGGCCACAATTACGGCTAAACTAAAGATAGATTGCGCCCGTTGTGAAGACGACATAAGTGGAATATTTAAATACGGAACATGGAATAAGGGTGAAAGATAATTGTTATTTGTTAATTGTTATAACTAAAGCCTCCATTCTCTTCTCCTGCGCCCCCCAATAAAAACGCCGTTCTACTGGGCGTAGAACGGCGATGTTATATTTTTCATCAACAGATCAGGAAGGATTTATAGGCTTAGTCTTGCCGAAAATCAGCTTCAGAATTACCGGCAGCGTAGTGATCAGAATTAAAATGACAATAATTATGTCTAACCGGTGTTCCAACTCAGGGAAGGCCCTACCCAGGAAATAACCAATAGACATCATTGAAAATACCCAGCTAAAAGAACCCAGTAAATTATAAATCATAAAACGCCGGGAATCCATCTGCACAATACCTGCCACAATCGGCGCAAAGGTGCGCACAATGGGTAAGAAACGGGCCAGGAAAATGGCACCGCCACCATATTTTTCAAAAAATTCTTTTGCCTGGTACAAGTGTTTTTTCTTAAAAAAGAAGGTATCCTTTCGGCTAAATAATAACGGACCCGATTTGCGCCCGAACCAGTACCCCACATAATTACCCAACACTCCTCCCAGGGCTACCAACACCATTACCACGAACAATGGAGTGCCATGCAAACTGTCTACAATATCTTTCCCATAAAATCCTGCAATAAATAATAAAGAATCGCCTGGCAGGAAAAAGCCCACAAACAGGCCAGTTTCTGCGAAGATGATCAGGATCAACAAATAAAAACCACCATGTCCTATAATCCACTTCGGGTCCAATAACTCCTTAAACAATTCTATTATCTGATGCATGAATTAAAATATAAAAAAGTTTGAATTTGCCAGCGCCGGGAATAGTGATCCGCCGGGCCACGAATGTAAAATTTTTAACGTTGCTCTATTCCATTATTATAGGTTGAAGCCGGTAAAGGTCTCAACAATCCTTCCCATTTAGACACCACTGCGGCAGCTATTGCGTTGCCCACCACATTCGTAGCAGAGCGGCCCATATCCAGCAGGTGATCAATGGCAAGCAGCAAAATAAGCCCTCCTTCTGGAATATGGAACATAGGCAGTGTACCAGCAATCACTACCAGCGATGCACGCGGTACACCCGCTATACCCTTGCTAGTAAGCATCAGCACCAGCAGCATGGTCACCTGCCTGTCCAGCGTAAGCGGGATGCCGTAAGCCTGTGCAATAAACAAACTGGCAAAGGTCATATACATCATGGAGCCATCCAGGTTAAACGAATAGCCTAGGGGCAGTACAAAACTTACAATTTTCTTGTCACAGCCAAATGCTTCCAATTGTTCCATGGTACCGGGGTAAGCTGCTTCGCTGCTGGCCGTACTGAAAGCCATGATCACCGGTCCTGCCATCCGTTTCAGCAGTGGAAAAATTGCACCCCGCAGTACCAGCCCCCCCGCCACCGTCAATACTAACCAAAGTAACGCCAGCCCCAGGTAAAACTGGGCTATGAATTTCAGGTACACATACAAAACCGATAATCCCTGTGTGGCAATCACCGAAGCCAATGCTCCAAAAACTGCCAATGGGGCAAAATGCATCACATAGCCTGTTACCTTTAGCATAATGTGGGCCACGCTGTCCAGCAAGTGGATCACGGGCGCGGCTTTTTCGCCAATGGCCGCAGCGCCAACCCCAAAGAACAATGCAAATACCACGATCTGCAAAATCTCATTCGTCGCCATAGCGTCTATAATACTGTGCGGAATGAGGTGGTGAAGAAACACTTTTAGTGAGATAGATTCGTGGGCCACGCCCGCATCTGCATTGACAGGCGGCAATGGCAGGCTCAGCGATAAACCGGGTTTTAGCACGTTTACCAGCACCATTCCGAGGAACAAAGAAATTAAACTTGCACTGACAAACCACAGCATCGTTTTCCCTCCAATGCGACCCACCGCCTTCAGGTCGCCCAGTTTGGCCACCCCCACTACCAGGGTAGAAAATACCAGCGGGGCAATAATCATCTTGATCAGTAACAGAAACATATCCGTGAGCAGCGAGATATTATCTGAAAATATCTTAATTGTGGCCGGGGATGTGGTGCGGTAGGCATTACTCACCAACCAGCCGGTGAAAATACCAAGCAACATTGCTCCAAAGATGAATAAGGTAAGCCTGTTTGGGCGCTTCATGCAAATAATTTGTTATATAATATTTTGCTCCCGCCCTTTCGGAAATCAGCCCATCGGGAATAACGATAGAAGAAGAAACCTATGGCACTTTGTGCAAAAAGATGTTCAAAAATAAGGTATCCCGCTAAAATCGCCGGTCACAGCGGAAAAAATAAAAGAAGGGATAACAATTTGGCGTTAACATGTTATATTTGGCGATCTCTAAATTGCTTAGCAACCTAATCTGCTTAATCTAAATCAACCACAAGAACCAATATGGGCAAACTTTTTGTAAGAAAGCCACTGAGTCTTTTATTGTCTGAAGCTGACAATTCAGAAAAAGGTTTAAAACGTACGCTGAGTGCTGGATCGCTTATAGCACTAGGCATCGGTGCCATCATTGGCGCCGGTTTGTTTGTTAGAACAGCCACTGCGGCCGGACAACACGCCGGATCTGCGGTAACTATTTCTTTCATCATTGCCGCCGTAGGCTGCGCATTTGCAGGTCTTTGCTATGCGGAGTTTGCTTCTATGATACCCATAGCGGGAAGTGCCTACACTTATTCTTACGCCACCCTGGGAGAACTTGTTGCCTGGATCATTGGCTGGGACCTGGTGCTGGAATATGCACTGGGAGCCGCTACAGTAGCAATTTCCTGGTCGGAATACCTTAATAAGTTATGTGTCTCACTATTCAACTTTTCTATTCCATACCAATGGTGCCATTCTCCCCTGCAATCCTCTGCAGACGGCGTAAGCGGTATCATTAACTTACCGGCGGTATTAATCCTCTTTTTGCTTTCTATGCTGCTCATCCGCGGTATCCAGCAATCTGCAGTGGTGAATGCCATTATTGTAATTGTTAAAGTAGCTATTGTAATCCTGTTCATTTGCCTGGGCTGGAAATTCATCAACCCGGCAAATCATACTCCTTACTTGATCCCTGCCGATGCAGGTACCATTAGCATGGGGGGCGATAAGCTACTAGACTACGGGAAATTCTGGAATCACGGATGGGGTGGTGTAGTATCTGGTGCAGGCGTAGTATTCTTCGCCTTTATCGGGTTCGATGCCGTATCTACCGCCGCTCAGGAAACTAAAAATCCTAAAAAGGCTATGCCCATCGGTATCCTGGTATCGCTGGTTATCTGCACCGTACTATATATCCTGTTTTCCCACGTAATGACAGGGGTAGCGCCTTACAAAGATTTCGTAACTGCCGGTAGTGAAGCCTCCGTGGCCTATACGATCGATACTTATATGCCGGGTTACCACTGGCTGTCGCTCTTCGTTACCATCGCCATCCTGGCTGGTTTCTCTTCTGTAATTCTGGTAATGCTTTTGGGCCAAACCCGTGTATTCTTTTCTATGGCCAAAGATGGCCTCGTACCGCCGGTGTTTGCCAAACTGCATCCCAAGTTCCGCACGCCCTATAAATCGCAGTGGCTGTTTTTTGCTTTTGTTTCCGTATTCGCGGCCTTCCTGCCAGAATCCATCGTAGGTGACATGACCAGCATTGGAACCCTGTTTGCCTTTATCCTGGTTTGTATCGGCATTATTGTAATGCGTAAACGGAACCCAGAAATTCCCCGCGCTTTTAAAACACCCTGGGTACCCCTCGTTCCAATTTTGGGCGCCTTTGTATGTCTGCTCATGGTGGTAGGTTTGGGCCTGCCCAACTGGCTTAGGCTTATTGGCTGGCTTATTATCGGGTTCTTCATTTACTTTGGTTACAGTGTAAAACATAGTAAGGCTCGCAAGCTCTAAATTAACTTTTACCATAAAAACGCTCCTGTCCCGCTGGTACAGGAGCGTTTTGTTTTTAGCTTTGCCAGAAACAATATATTTTTGCGTTGCTGAAACCGCAAGCATTTGCGGCGGCAATGCACATTTTAATTTAATTCATACAATGGGAAGGATATTTGAAGTAAGAAAGCATACCATGTTTGCCCGCTGGGATCGCATGGCAAAGCAATTTACCCGTATAGGAAAGGAAATCGCAATCGCTGTAAAAGCCGCAGGTCCCGAACCTGATAATAACCCCGCCCTGCGCCGTTGCTATCTTAACGCCAAGGCAGTAAATATGCCGAAAGATCGTGTAGAGGCCGCCATCAAGCGCGCTATGGGTAAAGACATTTCCAATTATGAAGAAGTGATATATGAAGGCTATGCCCCCCACGGCATTGCCATACTGGTAGAAACCGCAACCGATAATACCACACGCACCGTTGCCAATGTACGCATGCATTTTAATAAAATGGGCGGTAGCCTGGGCAACAGTGGCTCCGTAGCTTTTATGTTTAACCGGGTAGGAGAATTCAAAGTGAAAAACGAAGGACAGGATCTGGAAGAACTGGAACTTGAACTAATCGATTACGGACTGGAAGAAATTGGGGAAGACAGCGAAGGCAATATTATTATCCGGGCCGCTTTCAGCGAATTTGGTAATATGTCTAAAGCATTGGAAGATAAAGGCCTTACACTCATTAGCTCCGAACTGAAACGTATTCCGCTTAACACCGTAGAATTACCAGAAGACCAGGCCAAGGAAGTATTGGAACTGGTAGACCGGCTAGAGCAGGATGAAGACGTACAGCAGGTATTTTACAACCTAAAATAAGCCAATGCCGTACGTGGAAAGTCTCACTGGTATCCCTGTGTGAATTATAACGTAACAGCTTCCACTCCAGCCTGGTATAAAATACTAAAACGCCTTCCGTTGCCGGAAAGCGTTTTTTTATTTTTTAAACATCCCTATTTAAATCAATTATGCAAGGCTGCAGTCGTGTAAGAGGGGCGGGTTTTATTATCGAAAGAAAACTTGAACCCTAGACCATGCATGGTTTCTATTTTCACGGAAGGGTCTACACGGAAATGCTTGCGCAGGCGAGTCATATATACGTCCATACTGCGGCCCACGAAGAAATCATCGACGCCCCATACATGCATGAGGATAGTTTCACGTCTGACCTTTTTATTGGCATTTTCACATAAATATTTCAGCAAATCCGCTTCTTTGGGAGGAAGGCACACACAGGTACCGGATTCTGGATGCAGTATTTTTAATTCGGTATAGTCGAAGGTTAAAGTACCAATATGATAAAGCAGCCTCCGGTCTGGTTGAAGCCGGGCGCGTTTCAAAAATACTTTGATGCGCAAGGCCAGTTCTTCAAAATTAAATGGTTTGCCCAAATAGCCATCAGCGCCGGAATTAAAGCCCATCATTTTGTCTTCTTCCATAAACCGGCTGGAAATAAAGAACAAAGGCACGTGCCCGTCTTTTTGGCGTATTTCCCGGGCCAGCTCAAAACCGTCTTTGCCCGGCATCATCACATCCAGCAAGCAGGCGTCAAAAGGGCGCTGCTGGAATGTTTCCCATCCTCGCTCCCCGTTTTCACAACAAATAACTTCGTAGTCTGCCTTTTCCAAATAGCGTTTCAACACTTTCGCAAAGAAATGATCATCTTCCACCAGAAGAATTCCTGCTTTCATACTTAGGAGCTGTTTAGATTAGATAATAGGTATTGCGGTTAAACCTTTCATAGTATGTGTACAAAATGGGGTAACATGCTCTCAATTAAATGTACCCATATCTACTATACACTTCAAAAGCAATTTAGTCACACTCTCCTATACCATTCATTTTGTTCATTATTGCTCGAAGATATTTTTCCCTATTATAAAATCCTCATAAACCAGCTACCAGTAAGGATTTACATGAATTTTCAAGTCTTTTTTAGTGAATAAGAAGTTAATAACACTTGTAAGTGTTCGTCACATGAAACGGAATCTTATTTTTGAAAGGATAGTTTTTATTTTTTAACTAGTTGGTTTTACATCCAGTAATGCTCTGACTGTTTTTACGGTCGGAGCTTTTTCTTACAAATTGCTGCTACGACCTTATTTGGTCACTCTTTTATGGCAAAAAAAAACGCAGAACCTTGTAGTCCTGCGTTCTATGTATTTTTTTATTTTCCGCTTTATTCTTCCATCATTTCCATCACTACCCGAATCACATCTTCCACATTGGGTTTGGAAAAATAATCACCGTCAGACCCATATGCGGGGCGGTGCGCCTGCCCGCTCAGTGTACGGGGCGCCACATCCAGCCAGCGATAACCTTGCTGCACTTCCATTACCTGCTGGAACATAAAAGCCGAGCCCCCGCCAGGCACATCTTCGTCCAGAAACAGGATGCGATTCGTCTTTTTCAATGACTCCACAATGCTGTGGTGTATATCAAATGGCAGTAAAGTCTGCACATCGATAATCTCCGTAGAAACGCCAAATTCCTCCAGGGTGATGGCAGCTTCTTCCGCAATACGCAGCGTAGAACCATAAGATACAATTGTAAGGTCGGTCCCGGATTTTATTACGTCCGGCACCCCCATGGGCACGGTAAAAGTATCCAGGTTGCTGGGAAGCTGCTCCTTAAGGCGATAGCCATTGAGAGGCTCTATTACGATAGCTGGTTCATTAGCAGCCAAGAGTGTGCTATACATACCTGCAGCCTGTACCAGGTTGCGGGGAACGCATACATTAAAACCGCGCATTGAGTTCACAATCATGCCCATTGGAGACCCGGAATGCCAAACGCCTTCCAGCCGGTGGCCGCGGGTACGCACAATGAGGGGACAATGCATAACGCCCGCCGTACGATAGTGCAGGCTGGCCACATCGTCACTCAGTGGCTCCAGACCATAAAGTAAATAATCCAGGTATTGAATTTCCGCAATTGGTCGAAGTCCGCGCAATGCCATACCAATACCTTGACCCATAATGGTCAACTCCCGGATACCTGTATCAAACACCCTATGTTTGCCATGCTTCTGTTGTAGCCCGGCAAAACCCTGGTTTACATCGCCAATTTTGCCCACATCTTCGCCGAAGGCAAATACCAAGGGATTATTTCCCAGCAACTGATCAAAATATTGGTTAATCACCTCGTATCCATTAATCAATACAGGCTCACCTTCATATGCTGCGGGTACTATGGGAACATTATGCACTGAGTTGACGCCAGTAGCGTGCAACAGGCTGTTGTAATTTATATCTTCCTTTGCTTTTGTTGCTTCGAAAAAAGTTTTCAAAGCCGCCAATGCCGGGCTTTCCGCCTTGCGGAAGCGCAGCAGCACCTGGCTGATGCCTTTTAATACATCCCTGCGCAGGGGTTCGCGGTTATTTAGTAACTCCTCCAAAGTGTTTTTTACGAAATCCACCGCTCCATTACCTTCTGCCACCAAGGCCTGTAGCAATGCGGAGGCCTCCTGCACTTGTTGTTGAATAGGAGCTGCGTATTTATCCCAGGCCGATTTACGGGCTTCCAGGGCAAATGTTTTAGCTTTTACCTCAATATCTTTCAGGGTAAGCTCGTCTGATAAGGCATTTTCCAAGATCCATTGCCGCATTTTGTGGTTACAATCAAATTCTTTTTCCCAGGCTATGCGTTCTTTACTTTTATAACGCTCGTGCGATCCGCTAGTAGAATGACCCTGCGGTTGTGTAAGCTCTTCCACATGAAACAATGCTGGCACATGTGTATCCCGGATCTTGCGGATAGCCACTTCAAATACCTCGCACATACCGGCGTAATCCCAACCTTTTACATTGTAAATGTCGAACCCATTAGAATTCTCCGTTTTACGGAAACCTTCCAAAGCTGTGCTGATAGAGCCTTTGGTAGTTTGATACTTGCGCGGTACAGAAATGCCATATCCATCGTCCCAAACAAATACTGCCAGTGGCACCTGCAACACACCTGCAGCATTCATGGTTTCCCAAAAATGACCTTCTGATGTAGAGGCATCTCCAATGGTAGTAAAACAAATTTCGTTGCCTTTATTGGATAAATTAGTAAGCCCATGTAAGGACTCTACCTCGCGGAATACCTTGGATGCGAAAGCCAGTCCCAACGACCGCGGCATTTGCGCAGCGGTAGGAGAAAGATCGGCGGCAGTGTTTTTCTGGGCGGTAAGATTTAACCACTTGCCGTCAGCACCCAGGTTGGGGGTAGCAAAGTGGCTATTCATTTGCCGGCCTGCGGAAAATGGGTCATTGGCCAAGTCCGGATCAGCATATAATTGGGAGAAAAATTGCTCGGGAGTTGCAATGCCGGTTGCAAAAGCAAATGTCTGGTCGCGGTAATACCCAGAACGAAAATCACCGGGCATGAAGTACTTGGACATGGCTACCTGGGCCAGTTCCTTGCCGTCCCCAAAAATGCCAAATTTTGCTTTGCCGGTAAGCACTTCACGGCGGCCCAGCAGACTGATCTCCCTGCTTTCGCAAATTATTTGGTAGTCGCGCAACACCTCTTTCCTGAACTCTTCGAACGACAACCGGCTTTCCATATTTTTAGTGGTTTCAGTATTCATGCCTGGCGCTTAAAATTCACTTAAATTACAAAAGTAAGGTTAATTTATGCAGATGGAAAATGACTGAAATTCAGGCCTTCCAAGAAATTTATTTTTTTTAATAGGATTTTAATATTTTGTGAGTCCATTCACATTTATTGGCTGTAATTTTGTTTAAATCAAAGGCAAATAAACATTTTTTTTAACCAATCGTCTAAAAACCCTTATTAGCATATGAAAAAGTTACTCTTATCCCTGTTTGCATCTGCACTTGTAGCCACCGCTGCTTTGGCTCAGGCCCCCACTACCGCCGCTCCTGCTGGTCCGGATGCCTTGGTAAAGTTCAAAACTGAAAGTATCAATTTCGGCAAAACAACCCTGAACAAACCCGTTTCAGTGGATTTCGAATTTACCAATATTTCCAAACAGCCCGTGCTGGTGGAAGCTGCACGTGCTTCTTGCGGCTGCACCACTCCAAAGTGGACTACAGAGCCGATCCTGCCTGGCAAAACTGGCAAGGTTACCGCTAATTATTCTGCAAATAGTGTAGGTAATCAAACCAAAACTATTTGGGTGAAATTTAAAGGTGTAGATCAGGATAAAGAACTGAAACTAAACGGTGAAGTGCTGACCGCTGCTCCTGCTGCCGCCGCAAAAACTAAATAATTATTTCAGGTAATAGCGCCCTGCAGCTACCCCGCTGCAGGGCTTTTTTATGTCCATGCAAGAATAAAGCCCGTTGCCTTTGCCATCTAATGCCTCGGTTACCAGCCTTTTGATGTGTTTACCTTACTTTTGCAATCCAAACTATATCGTTTCATGACACCAACCATCAGTCAGCGCGGCCAGCAAATGCCCGCTTCACCGATCCGTAAATTAGTACCGTTCGCAGAAGCGGCTAAAAAGAAAGGCGTAAAAGTATACCATCTCAACATCGGCCAGCCCGATATTGAAACACCGAAAGCGGTACTGGACGCAGTTAGACACTCCGATTTTAAAGTGTTGGAATACAGCCATAGTGCCGGTAATGAAAGCTACCGCCGCAAGCTGGTGACGTATTACCAACGTTTTGGCGTGGAAGTAACACACCAACAGATCATTGTTACCACAGGTGGCTCTGAAGCCATCCTCTTTGGTTTCCTGGCCTGCCTGGATGCCGGTGATGAAGTGATTATTCCCGAACCTTTTTATGCCAACTACAATGGTTTTGCTACTGAAGCCGGCATTATAGTGAAAGCCGTAACATCCCAAATCAATAATGGTTTCGCCTTGCCAGACCTGTCGCAGTTTGAAGCACAGATCACACCCCGTACAAAGGCCATCGTTATCTGTAATCCTAATAACCCCACCGGTTATGTGTACAGCCAGGAAGAACTGGAAACTCTCAGCCAGCTTTGTTTAAAATATGGACTATTCCTCTTCAGTGATGAAGCTTACCGCGAGTTTTCCTACAACGGCGCTCCTTTCTCCGCCCTTAACCTGAAAGGCATGGAAAATAACGTAGTGGTAATGGACACCATTTCCAAACGTTACAGCGCTTGTGGAGGCCGTATTGGTGCCTTTGTAACGAAAAATCAGGCCCTACTGGACGCTACAATGAAACTGGCCCAGGCCCGCCTTAGCCCGCCTAGTTTTGCCCAGATTGCTGGCGAAGCCGCTGTAGACCTTCCCTCTGATTATTTTAACGGTATTAAAGCAGAATACCAGCACCGGCGTGACATATTAGTGAAGTTGCTCAATGAAATTCCCGGCGTATACTGCCCCAACCCAGGTGGTGCCTTCTATGCAATCGCCAAATTACCAATAGACGATGCCGATAAGTTTTGCCAGTGGTTATTAGAATCTTTCTCCTGGGAAAACCAGACCGTTATGCTGGCTCCAGCTACCGGTTTTTACGCCACACCCGGACTGGGCCGGCAAGAAGTGCGCTTAGCTTACGTGCTAAATGCCGAAGATATTGAAGCTGCCATGCAATGCCTGACCCAAGCACTCTACGTATATCCAGGTAAAACACAGATATAATACATTATAATTAATTTTATATTTATTTTTTTAGACAAAAACATCATTTTTTATACCTCTAGTGTAGAATTATTCAATTTTTATACATAAATTTGATTCAGCAACCAATTAAGAAAGTCAAATTCTTAATGTTTGTAAAAAGGTAATGCAAGAAGTGTTAGCAAATATTTAACCTGCTTAATTTTATTAGAAACGTTTTTGGTGTGAACTTTGGAGGGATAAGTTTGATGCGTTAAATGTTAACAAATCACCAAACTTTAAAAAAAAGAGAAAGATTAACTAAAACGTTTTAGCATAATACCTTATTTTTGTATCAGTTTTTCATAACGTGGAATTTATAAAGGCAAACGGCTCCGATCACGGAGCCGTATTTTTTTGCCCATATTCCTCGCCCACACCTGTTCTACAAAGATCACGAAAATGTTTTCGTGTAAAATATACTACCCCATCCGTCACCAGCTTAGCTCTTTAGGTTATTATCAATGTTATTTTCCCCTTCTTAATAAATCTTATAACAAAAAAACTCGTTCATTTTCAGTAATATTGCGGCACATAAAGCGGCGATAGTACTGCTCTAAGCATACCGTCTACCGTTTTTATAACGTGGAATAAGATAACAACGGTCCTGACTCTTCAGGACCGTTCTTTATTACACGTAGTACGCACATCGGTCACCTCATAAGCATTTTAACTACTAGTTTTCTATTGCATAAAAAAAGAGGAGCCATTGATCAAGGACCCCTCTTTTTTTTATGCAATAGTTTATAGGCTGCTTATTGCTGGTGCTCTTTGATCAACTTAAAGAAATCATCAAACAAATAACGGCTATCGTGTGGGCCCGGTGTGCTTTCTGGATGATATTGCACAGAGAATGCAGGTTTGTTTTTAATCCGGATTCCTTCTATTGACTGATCGTTTAGGTTCACGTGCGTTACCTCTACCTGATCACAGGAAGCTAGGGATGCAGGATCTACCGCAAAGCCATGGTTTTGTGTAGTGACTTCACATAAGCCAGTTTGCAGATTCTTTACCGGATGATTCAGGCCACGGTGTCCGTGGTGCATTTTGTAAGTATTCATGCCATTGGCCAGTGCCAGTAATTGATGTCCCAGGCAAATACCAAACATGGGGCGTTCTGCCTCCAGAATCTTCTTTACCGTATTAATCGCGTATTCCAGCGGGGCCGGATCACCAGGACCATTGGATACAAAATAAGCGTGTGGTTCAAATGCTTCGCAGGTTTCAAAAGAAGTATCGGTGGGGAACACTTTCAGGTAAGCACCTTTTTCGCTCAGGCATTTCAGCATATTGCGTTTAACACCGTTGTCCATCACCGCAATGCGTATCGGTGCATTTGGGTCGCCTACGTTGTAGGCTTCTTTAGTAGATACCTCCGCACATAGCGCCAGTCCTTCCATAGATGGCACCTTAGCCAGTTCGGCCTTCAGGGTTGCTTCATCCAGTATCTCTGAAGATATTATGCAATTCATAGCGCCTTTGCTCCGTATATGGGTTACCAGCGCACGGGTATCTACATCGTAGATCGTGACCACATTATTTTTAATAAGGAATTGTTCGAGCGAAAGGTCGGCCTGTTTGCGGGAAAAGTTGTAGGCAATGTTCTTGCATATCAATCCGCTGATCTTTACATCATCACTTTCCACATCTTCTGCTTTTGTGCCATAATTGCCCGTATAGCAATTATTCATTATCAACACCTGTCCTTTGTAGGACGGGTCAGTAAAAACTTCCTGGTAACCGGTCATGCCCGTATTGAAACAAAGTTCGCCGGAGGCGGTCCCTATTTTACCAAAAGCTTTCCCTTTAAAAACAGTCCCATCTTCAAGGAGAAGTATGGCTGGCTGAATGTTTCTTGCGTGCGGCATCGTTAGAAATCTGCTGTTTTTACTTTTAAAAAAACCTTCAGGTAGTCCCAATCAACTCCCTGAAGGTTCGGATAAAAAACCGGGCAAAGGTACAAAAAAACTGCATTAACTCCTACAAATAGTCGCACTCACCACCACAAAAAAGCCTTCAATTATCACCAACCTCACTCAACTCCCATTCATAATTCAAAAATCATCATTTCATTTGATTTTTATCGACCTCAACACCCTGTCTGCCACAACGCTTGCCAGTTCATCATCGGCCCTGAATACCAGGTTCACCTGCCACATGTCTTGCTCCCGAATAAGTACCAAGTGACGGTATGCTAAAGTAATAGCTCCATTAAAGCGGTATGTTCCTTCTTCCAGATAACCTGGTATATCTGCCTGGGCTACCCGCTGTATACGCACAGTAAGATTAGACACACCGGGGCTGTGTTTCAATAGGCCGAGTGGGTCTGCTGGGCTATTTACGATGGCATCCTGGCTATTAATTACACTGGTTTTAAAGGAATACAGGTGCAAAGCAATGTCTATCCCTTCCCTATTATTTTCGTTGCTATAATTTTTACTATACGTTACAGATTCCCGGAGTTCTGGCAGCAGCCGGATATCATGTACGCTGAGCTTTACCGGGGTACTGATAGTAATGGCCTGCCGGCCTATTGTATTTTCCTGCCAGGCCGTGTAACGCCATGCCTTGGGTACTTTGGGATAAAAAATGTTATACGCCATCCTTTTACCGAAAATGGTACCGGTAATGGCTACTAGCAGCAATATAAAAACACTTACCATCACCAATTGCCGGCGGTTTCCCATCCAGATGTCCTCCAGCTTTTGTTTACAGCGCAGAAAGGGGGATTTACTTTTTTCAATTTGTTCTGAGGAGATGGCTACCTGCTGGATAAATTGGGAAAAATCCTGGTAAGGATGCCGCACCTGCCAGTCTGAAAAATTGTTATTTAATTTCTTGCCACAATGGTTACAAAATACCAAATACTCAGAGGTCAGTAAATTATAATTCTTGCAACTATCACATTTTTGATAATTCATGTATAAATATTAATTAAATATATACAATTTTATAATGCGATATTATTAAAAAAAGGGCAAAGCTGAATGCTTTGCCCTTTATAAGAAGGAATAAATTTTAGCTTATTCGCCTGCTTTTTCTTCAGCAGCAGGAGCGGCGGCTTCCGTAGTAGCAGCGGCTTCTTCACCTTTCTTTTTGGTACCACCGGCACGACGGGTTTTCTTGGCAGGAGCGGCAGCAGCAGTAGTATCTTTACCGTATACTTCGTTGAAGTCTACCAGTTCGATCAGCGCTACTTCGGCGTTATCACCAATACGTTTGCCCAGTTTAATGATGCGGGTATAACCTCCGGGACGGTTAGCAATTTTTTCGCTAATTACACCGAAAAGTTCCTTGATCGCTTCCTTGTCTTGCAGATAGCTAAAGATAATTCTACGATTGTGGGTAGAATCTACTTTGGCTCTGGTTAGCAAGGGTTCAATATGCACCCGCAATGACTTGGCTTTGGCCAGGGTTGTGGTGATACGTTTGTGGCTGATCAGTTCACTAGCCAAATTGCTCAATAAGGCTTTACGATGGGCAGAAGTTCTGCTAAGGCGGTTTAATTTATTACCGTGACGCATGACATTGTGATTTGGTTCCTCCGTACCGTGTCAGGAATTACGGAGTACTTGTTATAAAAGAAAATCGGAAGCAGTGCGCAGTAGCTTACTACTTCCGATCATCGGTGACTATTCTTCTTCGAGTTTCAGTTTGGAAAGATCCATACCGAAATGCAGGCCTCTTTCGTTCAGTACCTGTTCAATTTCGCTCAGGGACTTCTGACCAAAGTTGCGGAACTTCATTAATTCCTCTTGTTCGTACTGTACCAGTTCGCTCAGGGAATTAATTTTAGCGGCTTTCAGGCAGTTGAACGCACGCACGCTCAGATCGAGATCTTCCAATGGTGTTTTCAGGATTTTACGCAGTTGCAGTGTCTGTTCGTCCACTACATCTTCTTTCTCTGTATCCTTAGTATCGAAGCTGATGTTTTCATCGGTGATAATCATCAGGTGTTGAATAAGGATACGGGAAGCTTGTTTAACGGCTTCTTCCGGGTGGATGGTGCCATCGGTGATAACATCCATGATCAGTTTCTCGTAATCAGTCTTCTGTTCCACACGGGTATTTTCAATGCTGTACTTAACATTCTTGATAGGCGTAAATACAGAATCGATAGCGATGTAACCGAAAATAGCGTCTTTAGGACGGTTTTCTTCCGCAGGCACGTAACCACGGCCACGGCTGATGGTCAGTTCGATGTCCAGTTTGGCAGATGGATCGAGGGTGCAGATCAGCAGTTCGGGGTTCATTACCTGGAAAGTACTGGTTGCTTTTTCGATCATATCAGCACGGAACTCGGTTTTGCCTTTGATGGAAAGCTGGATCTTCTCATTCTGCTGAACGTCAGCATCAGAGATCTTCTTGAACCTTACTTGTTTCAGGTTCAAAATGATTTCGGTTACGTCTTCGGTAACACCTTTAAGTGTAGCGAATTCGTGATCGGCTCCTTCAATTTTTATTCCCACAATGGCATAGCCCTCCAGAGAAGACAGCAATACGCGGCGCAATGCATTACCGATTGTCACAGCATAACCTGGTTCTAATGGACGGAATTCGAATTGAGCTTCAAAGTCGGTTGACTTCTGCAATACGATCTTATCAGGCTTCTGGAAATTTAAAATTGCCATTGATATGATTGTTTTTGAGTGATTATTGATTTGCTACTATAATGACTTATTGGTCACCCGTCACAGGCCCATGATTTGCACCATAGGCCTGTAACCAATGACCAATAAAGTATCATCAATTATTTAGAGTACAACTCTACGATGAGCTGTTCCTTAATGTTTTCAGGAACGCTTTCCCGCTCAGGATAAGAGATGAAAATACCTTTCAGTTCTTTCTCATTCCAATCCAACCAGCTAAATTTAGGGTTTTTACCACGGATAACACTGGTCAGTGCAGTATTGTTTGCGGTTTTACCTTTCAGGGAGATAACATCACCTGGTGTTAGTTGAAAAGAAGGCGTATTTACCAGGATACCATTAACCGTGATATGCTTGTGGGATACCAACTGGCGGGCGGCAGGACGGCTTGGAGCGATGCCCATACGGAACACCGTGTTGTCCAAACGTGCTTCGAGCAATTTGATCAATACTTCACCGGTAACACCCTTCCGACGGTTTGCTTCGTCGAACAGGTTGCGGAATTGTTTTTCAAGCAAACCATAGGTATATTTTGCTTTTTGTTTTTCTCTCAATTGCAGTGCATACTCACCCAGTTGTTTACGTTTGCGGGTAGCACCGTGCTGACCGGGAGGATTGCTGTTTTTGCCTAAATACTTACCATTACCTAAAATGGGCTCACCAAAAATTCTGGAGATCTTGGTCTTTGGACCTGTGTACCTTGCCATGTTTAAATTTAATAGATTTTTTAGTGATGATGCACGCTCTTCAAAAAATCATAAAAATCTGATCGTGCACCCGTTGTGAATATACTAAATTACAGTTTCCATTACCCAATTTCTTTTTAAACCGGGTACTGGAAACCAAATAATATGCGAAAACTATACGCGGCGTTTCTTGGGAGGGCGGCAACCATTGTGCGGCAGCGGCGTAACGTCTTTGATCAAGGTTACTTCGATACCGGAACCGGCGATGGCACGGATGGCGCTTTCCCGACCGGCACCAGGGCCTTTTACAAACACATCTGCTCTTTTCAGACCAGCGTCTATAGCCACCTTAGCAGCGTCGCTGGCGGCCAGCTGTGCAGCGTAAGGCGTGTTCTTCTTAGAACCCTTGAAACCCATCTTACCGGCAGAAGACCAGGAAATAACCTGACCCTGTTTGTTGGTGATGCTTACAATAATGTTATTGAAGCTAGCTGAGATATGTACATCTCCGTAGTTGTCAACCTTAACAACTCTTTTTTTAGCAGGAGCTTTGCTATTATTTGCTTTTGCCATAATACTTTTAAATTCCAAAATATGAAATTCCAAATCCCGAAAACCGTTCGTTCAACGCTTGAAATCCCGGATTTGAAATAAGGGATATCAGACCACTGAAATATTAATCAGCGATCACTATTTCTTCGGTGCCTTCTTCTTACCGGCTACGGTCTTACGTTTACCTTTACGAGTACGGCTGTTGGTACGGGTACGCTGACCTCTTACCGGCAGACCCTTCCTGTGACGCAACCCACGGTAACAAGCGATATCAAGCAGACGCTTGATATTCATTTGAACCTCAGAACGCAATTGACCTTCTACCTTGAATTCAGCATTAATAATGTTACGAATGGCGGTTTGCTCGTCATCGTTCCAGTCTTTTACCTTTTTATTCAGGTCGATTTCAGCTTTGGTCAGGATGTACTTTGCAGTAGTGCTGCCAATACCAAAGATGTAGGTGAGGCCAATTTCCCCTCTTTTATTTTTAGGAAGATCTATACCGGCTATACGTGCCATATTGTTATTTTAGATTTATTATATTTAAGCTCTCCGGAAGCCAGAAGTTATTATTTACATACTTATTCAACTCCCGAATTCCGCTTTTCTGGTGATTATCCCTGACGTTGTTTAAAACGGGGATTTTTCTTGTTGATGACCAACAGAACGCCTTTCCTGCGAACGATTTTGCAATCAGCGCTTCTTTTCTTAATTGCAGCCCTTACCTTCATGAGTGGTTGTTTTTAAAAATGTTCTTTGTTTTTATACTGGAGCCTCTAATGAAGGCAGATCCATCTTACTTGTACCTGAAAATAATGCGGCCCCGGCTTAAATCGTACGGGCTCATTTCCACTCCCACTTTATCTCCTGGCAAAATACGGATGTAGTGCATCCTCATTTTCCCAGAAATAGTGGCCAGGATTTCATGCCCGTTTTCCAGCTTTACGCGGAACATTGCGTTAGACAAGGCTTCGAGAATAATTCCATCCTGTTTGATCAATGCCTGTTTTGCCATAAAAATTTTTAGGACTGCAAAGATAGCGAATAACTTTGTATTTTGAAAAATTTCCTGAAATAATTCTATCCCAGCGTACCTTTCCGCCGAAAACCCGTTAAAAACGTACTGTTTTTGCGGCTTCCAACCCTAGTTATACTTATAATACAGGCCATTATTGAGATTAATTCAGCACGCTCAGTGCTGGATTGGCGTGTTCTGCCGCCTCTATCTCAGCGAAGGAAGAGAGGATGTCGGCCTTACCCTTGGTAACGGCTACGTTGTGCTCGAAGTGGGCAGATGCCTTTCCATCGCGGGTGACCACCGTCCAGCCATCTTCATTGTATTCCACATCTTTTTTACCCAGGTTTATCATGGGCTCTATTGCAATCACGAGGCCTTCTTTCATAACAGGCCCACTGCCTCTCTTGCCGTAATTAGGCACTTGAGGATCTTCATGCAGGTGTTGACCCAGCCCATGGCCTACCAGCTCCCTTACCACGCCATAACCCCGCTCCTTCTCTGTATATTCCTGAATGGCATAAGCGATATCGCCAATACGGTTGCCCACCACTGCCTTTTCAATGCCTTTGTACAAGGAGGCCTTGGTAGCAGCCAGTAACTTCAAAATATTCTCCGGTGTTTGACCTACCGCGAAGGTATAGGCACTATCGCCATGGTAACCGTTAAGGAATACTCCTACGTCTACAGACACCACATCCCCTTCTTTAATTACGTAGGCACCAGGAATACCATGTACTACGGCTTCATTTACAGAAATGCAGGTATTCTTTGGGAAACCTTTATAATTTAAAAAGGAAGGTATTGCACCATTATCGCGGATAAACTGGCCCGCGAGGGTGTCTACCTGCTCTGTCGTCATGCCTGGCTTCAATTCTTTGGCCACCGCTGCAAGGGCAGCGCTCACCAATAATGCGCTTTTACGCATTATTTCTATTTCTTCTTTCGTCTTATAGTGGATCATAACTAATTAACCTTATGATCGCTACGCGTAGTTCCCGCAGCGATCGCCTGCTTGTAAAAAAAGAGCCACAAAGGTATGAAAAAGCACGGAGTGCGCCTAACCTACCTTTGTGGCTACTATAGTATTTTACAAACCCTCCTGATTAGAATCCGGCTGCGGGCGTGGTGGTGGTCCTACCCTGGATACGTCCGGTACTCATCATGCCATCATAATGGCGCATGAGCAACTGGCTTTCGATCTGTTGCAGGGTATCCAGGATCACCCCAACCATGATCAGCAGGGAAGTACCACCGAAGAAGGTGGCAAACGCCGTGTTCATAGAGGTAGCAGCGGCAAGGCCGGGCAGGATACCGATAAATGCGAGGAAGAATGCTCCTGGTAAGGTAATGCGGTCCATTACGGCACCAATATAGTTGGCAGTAGCTTCACCAGGTTTAATGCCTGGGATGAAACCGTTGTTACGCTTCATTTCATTCGCCATTTCGTTCGGGTTGAACATCAGGGCGGTGTAGAAGTAGGTAAATACAATCACCAGTACGGCGTAGATCACGTTATACCAGGGATTGGTATGGTCACTGAAAATACGCATAAAGCCGGACGCAGCATCTGCTGAGGCCGCGAAACCAATAACGGTAGCCGGGATGAACATGATAGCCTGGGCAAAAATAATGGGCATAACGCCTGCAGCATTTACTTTCAGCGGAATGAACTGGCGAACGCCACCGAACTGTTTGTTGCCGATGATACGTTTAGCATAGTTCACCGGTACGCGGCGGGTGCCTTGCACCAATAGGATCATACCAATGGTGATGAATACAAATGCGGTTAGCTCTACCAGGAATTTCAGCCAGCCACCGGGCCCTTCGCTGGCGCGGGTGGAGATTTCCTGTAATAATGCTTGGGGAAGACGGGCAAGGATACCTACCATGATAATAATGGAAGTACCGTTGCCAATGCCTTTGTCTGTAATTTTCTCGCCGAGCCACATCACAAACAGGGTGCCTGCGGTGAGCAATACAGTAGTGGTAATAATAAACAACAGCGGTCCGTAATTGGCTATCATAGCGCCGGCAAACTGTGTTTTAATATAAGCTACGTAGGCGAATGCCTGGAAACCGGTTACAAAAACCGTGAGTACGCGGGTATATTGATTAATTTTTTTACGTCCGCTCTCCCCTTCTTTCTGGAGTTTCTGGAAATAAGGAACGGCAATCGTCAGCAATTGGATGGCGATCGATGCAGAGATGTAGGGCATAATCCCGAGCGCAAAAATGGAAGCGCGGGCAAAAGAACCACCTGCAAACATGTTAAACAGTCCCAGGATACCCTTACTGCCAGCCTCCCCCAGTGCCTTCAGCGAATTGGGGTTGATGCCGGGCAAAGTAATATAGGAACCTGCGCGGTAGATCAGGGTCAGGAGCAACGTGGTAAGAATGCGGTTACGCAAATCTTCAATACTCCAGATGTTCTTAATAGTTTCAATAAATTTCTTCACAGGAAGATAAAGGTTTAATAGCGCTATTAAAAGGCGAGAAGACGCACTACGGATGTAGGCGTCTCCTTATCGTAAATTCTCTTAGATCAGTTCCACTGAACCACCGGAAGCTTCGACCGCTGCTTTAGCTTTCTCACTGATCGCGTTCACTTTCAGGGTCACTTTGCCTTTCAGCTCACCTACACCAAGGATCTTCACTTTAGCGGTCTTACTGATAAGGCCATTCATGTACAGTGATTCGAGGGTAAATTCGGTGAGACCGTATTTTTCGGTCAGATGATCGAGCTGGCCAAGGTTAAACACTTTGTAAGGTGCTGGTTCCAGGCTCTTGAAACCACGTTTTGGAAGACGACGTTGGATAGGCATCTGACCACCTTCGTTGCCTCTTTTACTTTTATAACCGGTGTTAGACTGGGCACCTTTATTACCTTTTGTAGAGGTACCACCTTTACCGGATGCTTCACCACGGCCTAAACGTTTTGATTTATGTACCGCGCCTTCTGCCGGCTTTAAATTATGGAGGTTCATTTATATTAATTTTTTTGACTTGCGCGGAAATTACCCGCTCGCCTTGTTAAATCTAAAAATGCTAATTCTACATGTAAAAGTACACTTTCTGAGCAGAATCGGAAATTATCTTATCCGTTCACTTCTTCTACTTTCACCAGGTGGTGTACTGCACGCACCATACCCAGAACCTGGGCGGATGCTTCTACTTCGACAGAACGGTTCAGTTTGGTCAGACCCAGTGCTTTCAGGGTCTGCTTTTGCTTTTCCGGACGGTCGATACCACTTTTTATCTGGGTAACTTTGATCTTTGCCATTGTATAATATTTTGGTATTAGTCAGCAGCGCACAGCTCCGGCAAAATACGCAATGGTACTGCGGGGCCATGACAACCGGCTAAAATTTATCCGTTAAATACTTTCTTTAAAGAAACGCTTCTGGTTTTTGCAATGCTGATCGGTTCGCGCAACATGCTCAAAGCTTTGAAGGTGGCTTTTACCACGTTGTGCGGATTAGCAGAACCTAGGGATTTTGCCAGTACGTCGGTGATACCGGCGCTTTCCAATACAGCGCGCATAGAACCTCCGGCAATTACACCGGTACCATGAGCGGCTGGTTTTATCAACACTTTAGCAGCGCCTTCTTTAGCCAACTGGTCGTGGGGAATAGTACCGTGCATTACCGGAACCTTGATCAGGTTCTTCTTAGCATCATCGATACCCTTGGTAATTGCTTCCTGTACTTCTTTGGCTTTACCGAGGCCATGACCTACTACGCCATTTTCGTTACCAACTACTACCAGAGCGGAAAAAGAGAACGTACGTCCGCCTTTGGTGGTTTTGGTAACCCTGTTGATCGCCACTACCTTTTCCTTCAGTTCCAGGTCGCCGGCTTTAACTTTATTAAATGAATTCTGTACCATTTTACAATTATGCTTTAGAATTACCCGGCCTTGAACCAGACGGGATTTTTAGATTTAAGATTAATATCAGCACGTAATTCTAACGCGATTAGAATTGCAGACCACCTTCTCTTGCACCTTCTGCCAGTTGCTGTACGCGGCCATGGTAGAGATAACCGTTTCTGTCAAATACGCATTTGTTAACGCCCAGTGCAATTGCTTTTGCAGCTACGGCAGCGCCTACTTGTTTTGCTTTTTCTGATTTGGTACCAGTGATGCCTTTGAGGGCTTTATCGCGGGAAGAAGCAGATGCAATGGTAGCGCCATTGGTATCGTCGATCAGTTGTGCGTAGATGTCGCTATTGCTGCGGAATACGGACAAACGGGGAGACGTAGGTGTACCGGATACCTTTTTGCGGATGCGATAGCGGATCTTCTGTCTGTTGACAACTTTTGTGTTCATGATTGGGTATTTAAGATCCCGATACTGCCGGGAACCAAGTTAAAATTAATTGTAAAAAGCGGCAGGAGCATTTGCCGGACCAGCCGGCAAATGATAGCCCCGCACGAATATTATTTACCAGCAGATTTACCGGCTTTCTTACGAACCACTTCGTCGCTGTAACGCACACCTTTACCTTTGTACGGTTCTGGTTTGCGAAGGCTACGCAGTTTAGCGGCTACCTGACCCAGTAACTGTTTGTCAATACCTTCAAGATTGATCTTGGGATTTTGACCTTTTTCGGTAACGGTACCTACTTTCAGTTCTTTGGGTACTTCGAAAACAATATTGTGAGAATAACCCAGGGACAGGTCCAGTAACTGACCGGCATTGGTGGCTTTATAACCTACACCTACCAGTTCCAGTTGTTTGGAGAAACCCGTGGTCACACCTTTTACCATGTTGGCGATCAGGGCGCGGTACAAACCATGCAGGGCACGGTGGCGGATCTGATCAGTAGGGCGGCTGATAAGGATGTTGCCATCTACCACTTCTACTTTAATATCGCGGTCTATTTCCTTTTTCAGCTCACCTTTAGGACCTTTCACAGTCACTTCATTGGCAGCAGAAACATTGATGGTAACACCAGTTTCGAGCTTGATGGGGGCTTTACCTATACGAGACATAACTTTATACTTTTAAAGTATTAATATTTTGAGTATCCGGTTACCGTGTTCAGCGGCCGTATAGAGCGCTTAATTGTCAGCATACCGGCAGATTGTGTTAGTAGATGGCGCAAACTACTTCACCACCAACGTTCTGGAGCTTTGCTTCTTTATCAGTCATAACACCTTTGGAGGTAGAGATGATAGCGATACCCAGCCCATTCTTCACGCGCTTAAAATCAGCAGGTTTAGAATACTGGCGCAGACCTGGACGGCTGATGCGATGTAATTCCTTGATGGCAGGCTCTTTGGAGGTGGGATCGTATTTCAACGCGATCTTGATAACGCCTTGCTTGTTATCTTCTTCAAATTTGTACTTCAGGATATAACCTTTGTCGTACAGAATTTCGGTGATGCGTTTTTTTAATTTAGAGGCAGGGATCTCAACAATACGGTGAGTTGCCATCTGAGCGTTGCGGATTCTCGTTAAGAAATCGGCAATTGGATCAGTAACCATTGTTTGTAAAATTTGTTTGTTTACAATGCGATATCCAAATCAATTATAGACAGGTATCAATAAAAAATGAGCTTGTGAAAACTGCGGAAGCCTCGCCACCAGGGCGGTAAGTACTTACCAGCTAGCTTTGCGAACGCCGGGAATCTTACCATCTAGCGCCAGGTCACGGAACATATTACGGCAAAGGCCGAAATGTCTCATATAACCTCTTGGACGGCCAGATAACTGGCATCTGTTTTTCAGACGAACGGGGGAAGCGTTTCTGGGCAGTTTGTCCAGACTTGCGTAATCACCTTCTGCTTTCAAAGCAGCGCGTTTATCAGCAAATTTGGCTACCAGGGCCTCTCTCTTTCTTTGTCTGGCTTTTACGGATTCTCTTGCCATAATGAGTGTTAGTTAAAAAGGGCAGTTATAAAATTCCAACTTCCACCCAGGAAACCGGGGTGGAAGCTGATCACGAATTTATGCTTGTTGCGGTTCTTTCCGCATGTTCTTGAAAGGCATACCTAGCTCTTTCAACAGTTCATATGCTTCTTCGTTAGTCTGGGCAGTAGTTACAAAAGTGATGTCCATACCGCCGATCTTGGTCACCTTATCAATATCTATTTCAGGGAAAATGATTTGTTCGGTGATACCCAGGGTATAGTTGCCACGGCCGTCGAATGCCTTTTCGTTGATACCCTTGAAATCACGTACGCGGGGCAGTGATACAGATACCAGACGGTCCAGGAAGTCGTACATATTTACGCTACGTAGGGTAACGCGGGTGCCAATAGGCATATGTTTACGCAACTTAAAGTTGGAAATATCTTTCTTAGACAGGGTCGGGATGGCTTTCTGACCGGAAATACGGGTCATTTCGTCTACCGCGATATCCACCAGTTTCTTGTCGCCTACGGCGCCATTGATACCTTGGTTCAGGCAGATCTTCACTAGGCGGGGAACCTGCATAACGCTTTTGTAGTTGAATTTCTTCATCAGCGTAGCTACCACTTCCTCTTTGTATTTAGTAGCGAGTCTTGGAGTATATGTAGTGTTTGCCATTATTTAATTACCTCCCCTGATTTTTTAGCGATACGAACTAATTTACCGTTTTCACGCGTTCTGCTAACCTTAGTTGGTGCACCAGCCTTAGCGTCCCACAACATTACGTTGGAAATAGCGATCAGCCCTTCTTGCTTTACAATACCGCCTTTGGTATTCTGTGCAGTAGGCTTGGTATGCTTGGTAACGATATTAACGCCTTCCACGAGGATGCGCGATTCCTGGGGTACTACTTCCAGTACCTTGCGGGGTTTGGTCCTGTCCTTATCATCACCAGCGATCACTACCACGAGGTCGCCTTTCTTAATGTTGAACTTAGGCTTGAATCTAGTTTTCATTACTTGTTTTGTTTATAAACGCCAAGCGAAACGGTTGTTTCGCTTGATAAATGTTTTGTCTCGTTTTGGAAACGGGCTGCAAAAATACGAACTAAAGTCCAAATTGCAAAGTGGAATTGTAGGCTTTCGCCTGCCATCCACTTTGCTTTTAACTACTTTATTACAGTACTTCCGGGGCCAGGGAGATAATTTTCATATAACCCTTGTCCCTCAGCTCACGGGCAACCGGACCGAAAATACGGGTACCGCGTGGGTCGTCTGAGTTATTCAGCAGCACAACGGCGTTATCATCGAAACGGATATAAGAACCGTCTTTACGACGTAATTTGTTCTTGGTTCTTACGATTACGGCTTTGGTAACCATTCCTTTTTTGGCGCCGCCGCCGGGAATGGCATCTTTTACGGTAACCACGATCTTATCGCCTACCTTGGCGTAGTCCTGGCCTGAGTTTCCCAGTACCCGGATGCACAATACTTCTTTGGCACCGCTATTATCAGCTACGCTCAGCCTGGATTCTTGTTGTATCATCGTAATGAAGTTTGTTTGTTTAGTCAGCGGCTGCAGCTACGGCAGCTGGCAGCTTGAAACAAGTTGAAATAATTTATTTTACTTTCTCGATCACTTCGATCAGGCGCCAGCTCTTGTTTTTGCTCAAGGGGCGTGTTTCCATGATCTTTACAGTATCACCAATGCTGCACTCGTTCTTTTCATCGTGTGCCATGAACTTGGTGGTTTTTTTCAGGAATTTACCATAAATCGGGTGCTTTACTTTACGTTCAACGCTCACAGTGATGGTTTTATCCATCTTGTTGCTTGAAACTACACCAGTTCTGGTTTTTCTAACTTTTCTTTCGGTCGTCATTGTTGAAGTATTTTAACCTCTGAATCCCTTGCGGGGAGTATTTATTGTGTTAAAAACAGGCCGGTAAACCGGTCGTGCTGCCATCGGCAGGAATTAGTTGCCCAGTTGTCTGCGGTGCAATTCCGTTTTCAGGCGTGCAATATCCCTTCTCAGCAGGCGGATGCTCATCGGATTTTCGATCGGCGTGATAGCATGACCGAAAGACATTTTCTTCAAACGCAGTGACTCGTCGGAAAGTTTTTCTTTCAGGTCCTGATCATTCAGGCTTTTCACGTCCAGTTTAGCTTTTGCCATTGTTTGTGTTGTTTTAATTTGTTGGATGTTTGTTTGGATGGGTAACGAATGGGTTGATTATTCCTTGGCGGATTAAGCAACGTAGTCGCGACGAATCACAAATTTCACCTTGATGGGCAATTTCTGTGCAGCCAGTTCCATGGCTTCTTTTGCTACCTGCATCGGTACACCGTCTGCTTCGAACAAAATACGGCCGGGTTTCACTACGGAAGCCCAATGATCGGGTGCACCTTTACCTTTACCCATACGTACTTCCAATGGCTTGGCAGTGATAGGTTTGTCAGGGAAAATACGGATCCAAACATTCCCTTCACGTTTCATGTGACGGGTAAGCGCCACACGGGCGGCTTCAATTTGCCGGTCGGTGATCCACTTAGGTTCCATTGCTTTCAGACCGAAGGTGCCAAAGGCCAGCGTAGCGCCTCTTTTGGCATTGCCTCTGATACGGCCTTTGTGCATTTTCCTGTGTTTCGTCCTCTTGGGCTGTAACATGTTATATGTTATTAAAAGTTAATCTCAATTGGTTTGTCTCAATGTGCTTCCAGGGTATTGGTTGCAGACTATCTGCGTCCACCGCCACCACCTCTGTTATCACCGCCTCTGCGGTCGCCGCCACGGCCACCACCACGGTTGTCACCCCTTTCAGGACGGCTACCCTCGCGGGCACCCCCGGTACGAACTTCACCGTCTTTACCAGACAGTACGTTCGGGTTTAGATCGCGTTTGCCCAGTACTTCCCCTTTACAGATCCATACTTTGATACCAATCTTACCATAAACGGTCATGGCAAACAGGGAAGCGTAGTCAATATCCATACGGAAAGTATGCAAAGGCACACGACCGGATTTGATCTCTTCTGAACGGGCAATTTCTGCACCACCCAAACGGCCCGAAGCCTTAATTTTAATACCCTCTGCACCCATTCTCAGGGCAGTGGCAATGGCCATTTTTATGGCACGTTTATAATTGATACGGCTTTCGATCTGTTTGGCGATCGTTTCGGCCACGATATTGGCATCGATCTCAGGACGGCGGATTTCGAGAATGTTGATCTGCACATCTTCTTTACCGGTGAGCTTCTTCAGCTCTTCCTTGATGCGATCTACCTCTCCACCACCTTTACCTATGATGATACCAGGTTTAGAAGTATGGATAGTGATAATCAGCTTACCCAGCGTTCTTTCGATCACTACTCTGGAAATGCCGCCTTTGTTGATACGGGCATTCAGGTAAGTTCTGATCTTGTTATCTTCGATCAGCTTGGTAGCGTAATCCTTTTTGCTGCCATACCAATTAGAGTCCCATCCTCTGATGATACCTAACCTGTTACCAATAGGATTTGTTTTCTGACCCATGTTCCTGGTTTATTTGTCTATGAGTTTGTAATATTTTGATTTCTTTCTCGCGTTGATTAAGCGCGGCTGTCAACGATAATGGTTACGTGATTGCTTCTTTTACGAACGCGATAACCTCTACCCTGTGGGGCAGGACGCATTCTTTTCAGCATACGGCCACCATCTACAAAGATGGTTTTTACCACCAGGTTCGCATCTTCAACACGGGTACCTTCGTTTTTAACCTTCCAGTTAGCCACTGCGGAAACCAGCAGTTTCTCCAGGGGAGTGCTGGGGTGTTTAGGATGGAATTTCAAAACATTCAAAGCTTTTTCCACTTCCATTCCACGGATCAGGTCTGCGAGCAGACGCATTTTACGGGGAGAGGTTGGATTATTATTAAGCTTAGCTACTGCTTCCATTGTTAATTAAGTTTCTTGTTTTGTTAATTGATTTCCTGTAAAACCGGCACTACTACATTTTCTTAGCAGCGTGACCTCTGAAGTTACGGGAAGGAGCAAATTCACCCAGTTTATGGCCTACCATGAACTCGGTTACATACACCGGAATAAATTTGTTGCCATTGTGTACCGCGAAGGTATGGCCTACAAAATCCGGGGAGATGGTAGAACGGCGGCTCCAGGTCTTTATAACCGTACGCTTGGTACCCTCGTTCATTTTATCTACTTTCTTCTCTAATTTCTGGTCTATGTAAGGACCTTTTTTAATGGAACGACCCATAGTTGTTTATGTTTTATCCAGTTTCCAGTAATCGTTTGCTGCAATGCTGCTTCACTTATTCGTCCGGCTACGGGAAACTGGAATCTGATGTTAGTAGGTTAATTACTTCTTAGCGCCTTTTTTGCTGAGTATCAGTTTATTGGAGCTCTTGTTAGGCTTCCGAGTTTTCAGACCCTTGGCGTATTTACCCGTTCTGGAACGCGGATGACCACCGGAAGATTTACCTTCACCACCACCCATCGGGTGATCTACAGGGTTCATCGCAACACCTCTGGTGCGGGGGCGGATACCTCTCCAACGGTTAGCACCTGCTTTACCAATACTTTGCAGGGCGTGGTCGGAGTTGGATACCGTACCTACTGTAGCCATGCAGGAGCTCAGCACTTTGCGCAGCTCGCCGGAAGGCATTTTCAGTACCGCATATTTTTCTTCCTTGTTAGACAATTGGGCGTAGGTACCGGCGGAGCGGGCAATAGCCCCACCCTTGCCAGGTTGCAGTTCAATGTTATGAATTACAGTACCCAGGGGCATGTATTTCATCAATAGTGCATTGCCTACTTCCGGTGCTACATTTTCGCCGCTGATCACGGTAGAACCTACCTGAAGACCCTGTGGGGCGAGGATGTAACGTTTTTCACCATCTGCATAATTCACCAGGGCGATGAATGCGCTACGGTTTGGATCGTATTCTATACTTTTTACAGTTGCCGGAATGTCTTTCTTATCGCGTTTGAAATCGATAATACGGTAGTGTTTTTTATGACCGCCACCAATGTAGCGCATAGATCTTCTACCTTGTACGTTTCTACCACCGGTCCTTTTAATCGGCGCCAGCAGGCTCTTTTCTGGAGAATCCGTGGTAAGCTCTGCGAATGCATTGCCAATTTTCCAACGGGTACCGGCTGTCATCGGTTTGTACTTTTTCAGTGCCATTGCTTAGAAAAAAGTTAATTGAGTTTAATAAATTGTGTTAGGTCGGTCTGTATATACAACCATCACAGCTACCAGCTTACGCTAACAGCCACGGGCACTAAATGTTAGCATACAGATCTATGGATTCACCCTTAGCGAGGGTTACTACAGCTTTCTTATAAGAAGGCTTTTTACCGGAAACAAAGCCAGCTTTCGTGAAGCGGTTCTTTGCTTTACCGGGCATTACCGAAGTATTTACTTCTGCTACGGAAACGCCATAAAATTCTTCTACTGCTTTCTTGATCTCCAGTTTGTTGGCTTTTTTGTCAACAATGAAGTAGAAGCGGTTGAATTTTTCAGTGGCTTTGTTCACCTTTTCAGTTACCACCGGTTTGATTAATACATCAGAAGGTTTCATCTTTTGAATTGCCTTTGCGCCATAGGTCTTTCGACCGGAAGCTTGTTAGGTTTATTAGTTGTTTGCTGTACCGTTAACGGTCATCACTACTACGCTTCTACAGGTTCTTCTGAGAAGATCTTGGCAGCACTTTCTGTAAATACCAGGTAGTTGCTGTTAATGATGTCGTAGGTGTTGATGTCGCTCAGCATTACGCCGCCTACAGACGGAATGTTACGCAAAGACAGGTACAGGTTGTCATTGTACTCAGGCAGCACTACCAGGGTCTTTTTACCGGAGGCATTGATGTTGAGGTTTTTCAACAGACTAACTACCTGTTTGGTCTTAGGCGCATCCAGGTTTACATCTTCTACGATAATGATGCTGTTTTCAGCAGCTTTGGTAGACAGTGCGGAGATCTTTGCCAGATCCTTCACTTTTCTATTCAGCTTAAAACCATAACCATGAGGTTTAGGGCCGAAAATGGTACCACCACCTTTATAGAGCGGGTTACGGATGTTACCTTTACGGGAACCACCAGTACCCTTTTGTTTGTGCAGTTTACGGGAAGCACCCTGTACTTCAGCGCGGGTTTTCACCTTATGCGTACCTTGGCGCTGGGCTGCCAGGTATTGCTTCACAGCCAGGTAGATTACGTGGTTGTTAGGCGTTACGCCAAAAATTTCTTCCGGCAGTTCAATCGTTCTTCCGGTTTTCTTACCTTCTATATTTAAAATATCTAATTGCATATTATTTCAGGATTAAAACGGTTGAACCAATGTGGCCCGGAACGGAACCACTTACCAGGATATAATTCTTTTCAGGGAATACTTTAACGATTTTCAACCCTTTCACTTTCACACGTTCGTTACCCGTTTGGCCCGCCATGCGCATACCTTTGAATACGCGGGAAGGATAGGATGATCCACCTACGGAACCTGGAGCGCGGCTACGATCGTGCTGGCCGTGGGTAGCTTCACCCACACCGGAGAATCCATGACGTTTTACAACACCCTGGAAGCCTTTACCTTTGGAGGTACCGACAACATCGATTTTTTCGCCTTCTGTGAAAATGTCTACTGTAATGGTTTCGCCGAGAGCTTTCTGTACATCCGGGTTGCGGAACTCTCTTACATGGCGTTTGGGGGAGGTGCTTGCTTTCGCGAAGTGATTTAATTCAGCTTTGGTAGTGTTTTTTTCCTTCTTCTCGCCAAATGCTACCTGGATGGCATTATACCCATCCACTTCAGGTGTCTTTACCTGGGTTACTACGTTGGGACCTGCTTCGATGATGGTAACAGCAGTTTGCTTACCATTTGCATCGAAGATGCTGGTCATACCAATCTTTTTTCCAATAATACCTTTCATTATATATGATTTTACCTAGCGCCTGGGGGTGATCGTGCTCTCCCCAGGATAGGCGGTTTAAATACGTTATTGGGCGGCCGCCCGGAAGGCGCGGCCTATGTCAGTTTATTGTGATGTACAATAGCCAACTTTTATGATACAACCCAATACTGACGGTCCTATCATCGACTACTGTTTTATGTCATATGTTCATGCAACTGCGGGCCTTTTGCCTGCGGTAGCCGGGTCCTATGCCTTAATCTCTACTTCTACACCGGAAGGAAGATCCAGTTTAGATAGCGCATCCACCGTTCTGGAAGAGGAGGTATAAATATCCAGCAAACGCTTATGCGTGCATAGCTGGAACTGCTCGCGCGCTTTCTTGTTAACGTGCGGGGAACGCAATACTGTAAAGATTTTCTTTTCAGTAGGCAACGGGATAGGACCAGTTACCACGGCACCCGTGTTACGCACGGTTTTAACGATCTTTTCGGCAGATTTATCTACCAGATTATGATCGTAGGACTTCAGCTTGATTCTAATTCTCTGAGACATATGCAATGAACTTCTTCTTTTTGAACCCTTTACAATTTGGGAGGGCAAAGGTAATTAAGTTTTTATACACCGACAAGAATTTCCGCAACTTTTTCACGAAAATCTTACTGACAGGTCCGCAAAGGTAGGGCATTTCAGCGGATTTACAGCATATTATTGCCTGTAAAAGAACTATTTATAAAAAGTTATTTCCATAAAAAAACTCCAGGTCAAAACCTGGAGCTACAGTGAGTTTCATGCTTTTTTCAGGGCATTTCTGCCCGCAAAAGGCAAGTGGTGTTTACAGGCCACCCAGCAGTGATTCTAGGAAAGACAGGAGGCTGCTCAGCAATTGGGAAAGAAAGCTCATAATTAGGAGGTTTTCATATTTTGGATATGCCTACTCTTTTCTATGGTTTTCGGCGGCCCCATAATTCCGGAAGGAACTGGAACGAATGTAACGGGAGTTTAGGAGCTGCCAAACAACCAGTTTGTTCATTTTCAAAGAATTAGAATAAGTCCGTTCACTCTCTTATAGCAAAAAATGGCCGCCTGCTTGTAGAGGCGGCCATCAAAGTGTCCATAAAAGTGTTTTGGGTACTGATTTTACAGGAAAAAAAGTTTCCGGCACACAGCCTCTACCCTATTCCCTTAAGTCAATAAGTGACCACTTAACCGTTTCTACGGAAATTCTTTTTTTCTTCATTTACAATTTCCTTAGCGTGCTTGGTAGGCAGGTAAATCTGGAAACCCAGGTTCAGCCCAATACGGTTGGTCGTGGTAGAATTTCCAAACCCTACCGTAAGATCGTATTTCAGCAAGGCTTCCAAAGCAACGTTTGGTGTAATGAAGTATGCCAGGCCTGGGCCAAAGCCTATTGCCAACCCGTTGGTGGAGGTACTTGCATCGGTAATTTTATCCTTGGTGTTAGTACCAGCAAAACCTACATTGGCTTCCAGGAAAAAACGGGCCCTTTTGGAAAATTCCAGTTTCTTATCGTCAAAATAATAACGGGCAAAAGGTGATACGCTGTAGTTAAACGTACTAAAGGTTTTGGACGTATTCACCGAAAAATCCACTTCTGCGCCCAACACAAAATTGTCCTGGAGAAAATAACCCAACTTCGGCGAAATACCCAGGTTAAATTGGTTGTTACCATTCTGGAAAGTTCCCATAATGTTCAGCAGATCAGTACCGACCATTAAATTTCCTTTCTGGGTTTGTGCGTGTACCGATGTAGCAGCGCCAAGCGTAGCGGTAATTAACAAAATCACATTTAAAATCCTTCTCATGTTACTTTTTTTTGGTGTACTTATTAGAAACTGGTTATCAGCTCCTTGCATACAAGTATCGCACCGTTTTAACAAAATGTTAATATCAACCGATTGAAACCACTCAATGTGGATAAAAATGGACAGAAAAAAGGTGATTGGGACTGTTTTAACTAAAAAAAATAAGGGAGTTTAAGTAGATGTTTCTAAATAAACTTGGTAGCATTGCTAATGATATTATTAATACCATAAGCTACGAATAGTTAGCCGGCAAAAAGAGGAATTTTTTACCGGGCATATTGGGGGAATTATGGGGCAGCATGGCCAGGATACCAACACTATGCCTGTACATGGAATACATCCTAAATGATGCAATAACGATAGATGGATGCAACTTATCTACAAAACAAAAAGATCCCGCCGCATTGGCAGGACCTTTCGTTATAATCAGCTTTAAATTGCTTAGTGCGCGGCTTGCTTACCTTTAGATTTAGCCACCACTTCTTCTGTGATGCTATTAGAGGCAGGCGAGTAGTGAGAAAATTCCATGATGGAAGTAGCGCGACCGGAAGACATAGAACGCAATTCCGTTACATAACCAAACATTTCCTTCAGCGGGACTTTGGCTTTGATCACCTGAACGTTGTTACGGCTTTCCATACCTTCCAGCATACCACGACGACGGTTCAAGTCACCTGTTACGTCACCCATGTACTGGTCGGGGGTGCTTACTTCTACCTTCATGATTGGCTCCAGCAATACCGGTTTTGCTTTACGAGCCGCTTCGCGGAATGCAGAACGGGCACATAGTTCAAACGACATCGCGTCAGAGTCTACCTGGTGGAAAGAACCATCAAACAAACGGATTCTCAGCGACTCTACCGGGAAACCGGCGAGTACACCACTACTCATGGATTGTTCAAACCCTTTCTGAATAGAAGGGATGAATTCTTTAGGAATAGAACCACCGAAGATATCGTTGATGAACTGCAGGTTTTTGCCTTCGTTTTCTTTCAACCATTCTGCATCGGCAGGCCCGATTTCTACCTGGATGTCGGCGAATTTACCGCGACCACCCGTTTGTTTCTTGTATACTTCGCGGTGTTCTACTTTCTGTGTCAGCGCTTCTTTAAATGCTACCTGGGGTGCACCTTCGTTCACTTCCACTTTAAATTCGCGCCGCATACGGTCTACAATAATTTCCAGGTGAAGCTCACCCATACCACTCAAAACGGTTTGGCCGGTTTCTTCATCTGTTCTTACGCGCAGGGTAGGATCTTCTTCTACCAGTTTGGCAATTGCCATACCCATCTTATCAACATCGGCCTGTGTTTTAGGCTCAATGGCGATGTGGATTACCGGTTCGGGGAAGGTCATAGATTCCAGCACGATCGGATGATCCTCATTACAGAGGGTGTCTCCGGTTTTGATATCTTTAAAACCAACGGCAGCACCGATATCACCTGCTTCGATGAAATCAATTGGGTTTTGCTTATTGGCGTGCATCTGCATGATACGGCTGATACGTTCGTTTTTACCAGTACGGGTATTTAGAACATAAGAACCAGCGTCCAGATGACCGGAATAAACACGGAAGAAAGCCAGGCGGCCTACGAATGGATCGGTAGCGATCTTGAATGCGAGGGCTGCGAAAGGTTCTTTAGCGTCAGGCTTGCGGGTCAGTTCTTCACCATTATCTGGATCCAGACCAACTACTGCTTCTACGTCCAGCGGTGAAGGCAGGTATCGGCAAACGCCGTCCAGCATTTTCTGTACACCTTTATTTTTAAAGGAAGAACCGCACATCATAGGGATGATGGCCATATCGATAGTGGCTTTGCGGATAGCTTCGTGGATTTCATCTTCCGAGATCGTGTTAGGATCATCGAAGAATTTTTCCATCAGTTTATCGTCATATTCCGCTACGGATTCTACCAGTTTGGCTCTCCATTCTTCTGCTTCTTCCTGCATATCGGCAGGAATAGCCACTTCCTGGTAAGTAGCGCCCTTAGAGGCTTCGTCCCAGATGATACCCTTCATGGTGATAAGATCTACCACGCCGGTGAAGTTATCTTCGGCACCGATAGGCAGCATCAGCGGTACGGGGTTAGCGCCCAGCATTTCACGAACTTGTTTTACCACGTTCAGGAAATCTGCGCCGGAGCGGTCCATTTTATTTACGAAACCGATACGGGGTACTTTGTAGCGGTTAGCCTGGCGCCATACGGTTTCAGACTGCGGTTCTACACCGGATACGGCGCAGAACAGCGCTACCAGACCGTCCAGTACGCGCAAAGAGCGCTCTACTTCTACGGTAAAGTCAACGTGACCGGGAGTATCGATGATGTTGAATTTGTATTGTTTGGTAAAAGCGTTTGGCTGACCTTGTATAGTGGGGAAGTTCCAAAAACAGGTAGTCGCTGCAGAAGTGATGGTAATACCTCTTTCCTGCTCCTGCGCCATCCAGTCCATGGTTGCAGCACCTTCGTGCACTTCACCAATTTTGTGGGTCTTACCTGTATAATACAGGATACGCTCTGTGGTAGTGGTCTTACCGGCATCAATGTGCGCAGCAATACCAATGTTTCTTTGAAATTTTAAGTCTGCCATAATATTAAAATGACTGTATTATAATGCATTTTGGGGGGCAAAGTTAGGTTATTTTCGGCAATAAATAACTATGGCCAGTCTGCCTATTGTTATTTCTTCTTTAACGACCGGCCCGGTAGGAATTAGGCTGTTTAGCCTGGGAGAATTACCAATTGCTCATAAAAAACCACCAGATTTCCAAATAGCAAGGCAGAACTTACAATCAACTGTTTGATTTTAAGAACATTTTTTCACTTTTGATAAGCTAATACTGCGAATACTGATACTGCTAGCACTCCAACACCTGCACTATACACCAAGAAAAGCATTACCGAATGGCTGTCTGGATTTTTTTACCTATTGCCCCAAAAAAACATAATGACTATCAAAATTCCATGGTATTATTTCCCCACCTGCTAATCAGTTATTGCTTATGAATTTATTTATGTGTACAGGTATTTGCGCCATCATACTGGCATTGAGACTTCACTTCCCAGCCATCGCACAACTGGTTTTAAACCGGCACATTACCGCCACTACAGGAGGCAGTGGAAAAGCTGGCCCAGTTAGTATACAATACACCATTGAAGAACCTGTTATTGCCATGATTACCGATGGCCGGGTTGTTCCGACAATAAAATGATTTATGTGAAAGGCCGTTTTTATGCCTGATAATGATGCCTGCTTAAAAATGATATTGGGGTAAGCCGCCAATGCCTGTTCATTGAGTATAGCACACAAAAAAGGCGAACAGCTCCGGAAGGAACTGTTCGCCCAATATATTGAGTGGGCCCGTGAGGGCTATAACTATACTCTGAAGTGAGAGAAAGCCTTATTGGCTTCCGCCATACGGTGGGTATCTTCTTTCTTCTTGAAAGCGGCGCCTTCACCTTTGCTGGCGGCTACGATTTCGCTAGCCAGTTTTTCGGCCATGCTCTTACCGTTTCTTTCACCGGCGAAGCGGATCAACCACTTCATGCTCAGGGAAATTTTTCTATCAGGACGAACCTCTGCAGGGATCTGGAAGGTAGCGCCACCGATACGACGGCTTCTTACTTCTACAGCGGGCGTAACGTTTACCAGTGCTTTTTTCCACACTTCATAACCGTTGTCACCAGTGATGGTGCTCACTTTGTCCACAGCATCGTAGAATATTTTGTAAGCGATGCTCTTTTTGCCCTGTTCCATTACGTTATTTACAAACCGGGTAACCTGTTTGTCATTGAACCGAGGATCCGGAGCCAGAGGCATCTTTTTCGCTGCTTGCTTTCTCATTTATTTGAAAAATTTGTAGTCTTATTATTTTTTAACTTTAACCTTTTTAGTTCCGTATTTAGAACGGCTCTGCTTACGATCTTTCACGCCGGCAGTATCGAGGGAACCACGTACGATGTGATAACGTACCCCTGGCAAATCCTTCACACGACCACCGCGGATCAACACGATGGAGTGTTCCTGGAGGTTATGACCTTCACCGGGGATATAAGCAATCACCTCAATTTTATTGGTCAAACGCACCTTCGCCACTTTACGCAAAGCGGAGTTTGGTTTCTTAGGGGTGGTGGTGTACACACGGGTACATACTCCACGACGCTGCGGACAGCTATCTAAGGCCCTGGACTTGGATTTAGCCCGGATAATTTCTCTTCCTTTTCTTACTAATTGTTGTATAGTAGGCATTCTTAACCTAGTTTTTTTTCTGTCTGATTAAAATGACATCCAAATTTCCCGGATAGGGATTTTGGGAGGGCAAAAGTATAACTATCCTTGTGAATAACAAAATAGTTTGTGGATAATTTCAAAATTTAATACGATCCATCGGGCGGTGTGTCTAGCAGGGACAGGGTAATTTGCTCCCATTCCGCCTGTAAGCTTGCTCCCGATACTGGTTTTCCAGCTTTACGGTACCAGTAGGCTGCGTTGCCAGGATCTCCTTCTTTGCGATGCAGGTAGGCATGCACCCAGGCCGCAGGGGCACCGGGTATGTCTGCCAGCGTGTGGGCCTGGGCCCAGTTGCCTTTGCGGTCCCACCATAGCGATTGCAGGAGCGGGGGCAGAAAGGCCGCGGGGGCGGGCTCCGCAAGCGAGTGTAGAAATTCAGCGTAAGTCAATAGGCTACTGTTTTTCCGGAGGGCAAATGTATGGAAAATTGGTGGAATGCAACAGATTTAAAAAGAATAAGCGCCATAAGCCGGGCAGCCAAGGCCCCAAGCGCTATGAATAACAGCCCATTCACCCTGACATTGGCCCGGGTATATGCGTACCGGGGCAGGAAGCTAACCGGCCTAATACTACCCTGCCCCTACCTTGAGCCTGGCAGGAGGCATATCAAAGCCTACATACGCTCAGGTAACGTGTACCTGGGCGTGCTAACTTGCTGCTGAAAACAAGGCCTTCCAGTAATTTCCCTCCCGGGTATGAAAAAGCCCGGGCAAATACATAGCCCGGGCCTAATATCCTGGATAATACATTAGATCTTAAAATTCCAGCCCCGGGTATCTTCGGCGCGGCCGGTACGGATAGCATCCAGACGATGGATCACCTCCGCCCCTACCTGATATTGGGTGGTGTCCAGGGTCATTTTGTAATCCTGGTAGTCTAGCTGCTCTACGTACGACAAGCTGGCGGCTGTGCCGGTACCAAATACTTCCCGCAGGGTGCCTGCTTTATGGGCAGCGGTAATCTCATCGATGGAGATGGGGCGCTCTTCCAGGGCAAGGCCCATGTCGGTCAGCACATCCATCACACTGGCACGGGTTACCCCAGCCAGGATGGTACCCTGAGACAGATCGGGGGTGATGGCGGTATTGCCAATAATCACAAACACGTTCATCGTGCCGCATTCCTGCAAATATTTATGTTCGTAACCATCTACCCAAAGAATCTGGTCGTATCCCTGCTGGCGGGCCTGCATGGTGGGGTACATCACCCCGCCGTAGTTGCCGGCAGCCTTGGCATAACCTACCCCGCCGGGGAAAGCGCGCACAAACTTGTCTTGCACCAGTAAATGAATGGGTTTATTGAAATAAGGGCCAGAAGGTGAATTTATGATAGCGAATTTGTAGGTTTCGGAGGGACGCACACCTATAAATTCGTCAGCAGCAATCATGAAGGGTCGCAGGTACAGCGAGCAGCCTTCGCCGGTAGGCACCCAGTCGCGGTCCAGGTCTACCAGTTTGGCCATACCTCCGATGAACAACCATTCCGGGATAGCAGGCATACCCATCCGCTCTGCCGAGCTAAGAAAACGGGCATAATTGTCCTGCGGGCGGAAGATCATGGGATTTCCCTGGGGATCTTTGTAGGCTTTGATGCCTTCAAAAATGGCCTGGCCATAATGCCAGGCGGCATTGGAAGGACTTACCGAGAAATTACCGAAAGGCAGGATAGCTGCATCTTTCCATTCCTTCCCATCGTATTCCGCCACCAGCATGTGGTCGGCGTACTGTTTTCCAAACGCGAGGTGGTCAAAATCTACGGTAGAAAGCTGGCTGGCCGTGGTACGGGTAACCTTAATTTTTTCATTGGCCTCCTGCACTGCGGTGGACTTTGCCGTTGGAATAACATCTGCCATCATGGTTAATCAGTTTAATCTCAATATTTTTACACTGTAGTCGTACCGCAAATTGAAAATTTTCAAGAGCCGGTTCGATTACCGGCCACTATTTATTTATTTTTTAATTGCGAAGCAGTTTTTTATATAATAATCTAGTGGGAACGGATTTGCAAATAAACAGCTTTTTTCTATAAAACACTACCGGCATGTCATTAGCGCATATACAGATAGATCCTTACTTCCTAGCCAAGATATTTACCCAGCCCATTATTCCGGGTGAAAGGCCGGCTACAATAATGCCAACAGCCCCACCCACCGTGGCCTTACCCCCGATAAAATTTTTAGGGGAAAATCAAAAAAACATAGCCCTACTGATTGATAATCCCAACGAGGTATATTTAAACGACGAGCTGTTTAATCTTCTTACAAATATACTAAATGCCTGCAAGTTAGGTATGCAGGATGTAGCCCTCATTAACCTGCATGCGTATCCGGGTATCTCCCTTGAGGCCCTGCAAAAAGCTGTGCCTATGCAGCAGGCCGTGTTCTTTGGGATAGATCCTGAAATGCTGGCTCTCCAGGGTATAGCGCTTTACCAGGTGAACCAGGCGGGCGGCAGCAGCGTTTTATACAGCCACGACCTGTCGTTCATTGCCCAAGACAAAGTCATGAAAGGCCGCTTATGGACCGGCCTGAAACAACTGCTGGGATTATAGCCGGCACCAGGGTGCCAGACTGATGATAGCATAATGCCACCTTCTGATGGGCCACCTCGCTGCTTTCTGCCCAACATGCATACATTGTAACTTCTACAACGTACTTTGAACATTATTTTTTACCACCGTTTTATATTCCATGCACACCTTAGTATTTGCTACCAACAATCACAATAAAGTAAAAGAAATCCGCGCCATGCTAGGCGAGGCTTTTCATATTATAACCTTAGAAGAAGCCGGTATTGATATTGATATTCCTGAGCCGCATGCTACGCTGGAAGAAAATGCTACCGAAAAATCAAAAACTATTTTTGAGATGACGGGGCAGGATTGTTTTTCAGAAGACACCGGGTTAGAAGTGGAAGCACTGCATGGCGCACCAGGCGTCATCTCTGCCCGGTATGCGGGAGAACAGAAATTGGCGGCGGATAATATTGAAAAAGTATTACAGGAAATGCAGGGCCAGGCCAACCGGCATGCGCAATTCCGCACCGTAATTTCCCTGATCTGGAAAGGACAGGAACACCAGTTTGAAGGGATATGCCCCGGAGTTATTCTTACTGAAAAACAGGGTGGTGAAGGTTTTGGTTATGATCCCATTTTTGCACCAGCCGGTGCAGGCCGTTCTTTTGCCACCATGACCACCACAGAAAAAAATCAATTTAGCCACCGCGCCAAAGCCGTGCAGAAGCTCATTGCCTGGTTGCAGGCAAATGCATAGGCCTGTCACCCATCATCTTCCTGTTATATCATCATTAAATGGCACGAATCAAATTAGTATTTCCAGATAAAGTTTTATTCAGCACCACTATTCCGGTTCGCATTACAGATGTGAACTATGGCGGCCATGTGGGCAACGATGCCATCCTCTCTATGCTGCATGAGGTGAGAGTGCAATTCTTGCAGCACCTGGGCTCCAGGATGGAACTGGATGTTTTTGGCACCGGCATTATTATGGCCGATGTAGCCATCATGTACCAAGCCGAGGGCTTTTATGGCGACGTGTTTAACATAGCCGTGGGAGTAGCAGACTTGAGTGCTGTAGGCTTTGACCTGATGTACCGCATTAGCACCCAGCGGGATCAACAAACCATTACCATTGCCACTGCCAAAACAGGTATTTTATGTTTTGATTACAGCATTCGCAAAGTGGCCAAAGTACCCGCAGCACTAGCTGCCAGACTGCAATAGCAAACTAAAACGCATTTAAACTGAACGCATGGAAAAATCAGCCATCCTGGAGTTATTGATCACACAACGGCGCACCATTAAGCCCACCCACATGAGTGGAAAAAAGATACCGGACAATATAATTCACCACCTGCTGGAACTGGCCGACTGGGCGCCCACCCATGGCTACACGGAACCTTGGTACTTCGTAGTGTACAGCGGCGAAAAAGTAGCCGCGTTCTGCACCGCCCATGCGGAGCTGTATAAAAACAATACGCCTCCGGAAAAATATACGCAGTTCAATTACGACAAGCTGCAACAAATGGGAGACAAAACCTCCCACGTAATTGTGGCCTGCATGCACCGCGGCGACAATCCCAAAATACCTGAGGTGGAAGAAGTAGAAGCGGTGGCTTGTGCGGTGCAGAACCTGCTGCTGGCTGCCACCGCCTACGACCTGGCAAGCTTCTGGAGCAGCGGCGGCATGACCTACTCCCCTGCCCTACATCAATATTTGGAACTGGGACCGGCAGATAAGGTGCTGGGATTATTGTACCTGGGTTATCCTGCGGAGGAGTTGCCCATAGGAAGACGCATTAAACCATTGACCGAAAAGGTGAAGTGGGTGAAATAATAATTCCTGCTGAAATATACAACCACTACTAACGAAAGGCTGCACCCGATTGCCGGATGCAGCCTCTTTTTTATGGCAGGTTTGTATTAGCCAATTTTGACAGAAGTCATAGTAAGCGAACCGCCTATAGCTTTGTCATTAAACAAGTTCACCGCTTCACCTGGTTGCTGAAGTCCCAGGGTATAGAGCAGGGGTAAGTAGTGTTCTGGCGTGGGAATGGCCAGGCGGGCATCACTGCCAAGTAGCTCGTAATGAATGAGGGAGGCATGATCGCCCCGTTGAATGCAATCCTTAAACCGTTCATTCATCTCTAGCGCCCAGTCGTACCCGCCGCCTTCCATCATTTCCCAGGCCACCATGCGCAGGTTGTGTACCATGTTGCCGCTGCCCATGATCAACACGCCTTTGCGGCGCAGGGCTGTAAGCTCCCGGGCCAGCTCATAATGATACTGTGGCGGTTGGGTATAATCGATGCTAAGTTGCAGCACAGGAATATTGGCTGCCGGGTACATTTGTTTTACCACCGACCAGGCGCCGTGATCGAGGCCCCAGTCATGATCTTCCTCCACGTGAATAGATTGGATAATACGGGCCGTTTCCTGCGCCAGTTGCGGGCTGCCAGGGGCTGGGTATTGCACGGCAAACAGTTCCGGGGGAAAGCCCCCGAAGTCGTGGATGGTTTTAGGAAAATCCATGGCCGTAACGCGGGTACCCTTAGACAGCCAGTGGGCCGATATAACCAGCACCGCACTGGGTGTAGGGATTGTTTGGGCAAGCTGCCTCCAGTTTTGGGTAAATTCGTTGGTTTCTATTCCATTCATCGGCGAGCCATGCCCCATAAAAAGCACGGGCATCAGCGACCCTTGTTCGGGAAGGCTGCTGGTAAAGCTATTAAAATCGCGCAGTGTGTTCATGGCGAAGCATCTCCTTTCTGTAAGGTATTTAATTACAGTACAAAGATACTCTCTTTTCCTGGTTTTTGAAAGTGGTGTTATGCGCTGCGGAAAACGGTCATACATTCAATTTATAGACATATATCGATGCACATATAGCGGGATGCATATGCCGTATTTATTGTATTATTACGGCGCATACGTTTAGTATTTATCATGGTAAAAAAATCTCCAGTCATTAGTGTTACCGTAGATGCGGTGGTATTCGGCTACGCCAAAACCGAAGGAGTATCAGTATTACTGATCCGCAGAAAATATCCTCCTTTCAAAGACGAGTGGGCTATACCAGGAGGGTTTGTGTTGGAAGATGAATCGCTGGAAGAGGCGGTGAAGCGGGAGTTACGGGAGGAAACGGGTATATCGGTGAAATACCTGGAACAACTGTATACCTTTGGCGCGCCAGATCGTGATCCGCGGCAGCGCATTATTTCAGTGGCATACTTCGCATTGGTAAAAACCGCACGTTTCATGGCATTGAAAGCCGATACTGACGCATCGGTGGCGCAATGGTTTAATATTACGGAGCTGCCCGCGCTGGCATTTGATCATAAACATATCCTGGAAAAAGCCATCCAGCGCATACAGGCCAAGCTGCGCTACGAACCCATAGGTTTTGAGTTGCTGGATAAAAAATTCCCTTTCTCCGACCTGGAGCGCCTCTACGTTTCATTACTGGGACGCGAAATAGACCGGCGCAACTTTAAAAAGAAAATGCTTTCGCTGGAAATATTGGATGAACTGGATGAATACGCCAGGAACGATGGAGCGGGCCGGCCCGGAAAAATGTTTTCTTTCAACAAACAACGCTATACCCAATTACAAAAAGAGGGTATTCTATTTGAAATATGATTGTCAACAAATTTTTATAATATGCGTAAAAATAACGCATATTATTTGGTAATGCGGAAAATATGCTGTTATATTTGCGTAGAATAAACGCAAAATGAAAAGTACAGGAGTTATCATCGCACGGTTTCAGACGCCCTACTTACACGAGGGCCACCATCATCTTATCCGGCATGTTACCGGCCAGCATCACCGCACCGTGCTGGTATTGGGTACCGCAGCCGTAAAGTCCAGCAAGCGCAACCCTTTTGATTTTTACACCCGCGAAGCCATGATCAAGGCAGACTATCCAGCTATTCCGGTACTTCCCTTACGAGATTATGCCATCGATAAAGTGTGGTCGGAGAAATTGGATGAATTGCTGGCCAATACATTTCCCGGCGAAAAATTTATTTTGTACGGCAGCCGCGACAGCTTTGCCTCCGCCTACAGCGGCAAGTGGGAAACCGCCACCCTGCCAGCTTTCGGAGATTTTAGCGCTACCTCGGTACGAGAAACGCATAGCGATCAGCCCCTGAATACGCGGGACTTCCGACTGGGCGTTAATTATGCAATTTATAACCGCTACGACACGGTGTATCCCACGGTGGATATTGCGCTGCTCAATGCCGGCCACACACAGGTGCTGTTAGGCAGGAAGCCTAACGAAGACACCTGGCGCTTTCCCGGCGGTTTTTCCGATCCCGCAGACGCCTCTTACGAAGCCGCTGCAAAAAGAGAACTAACTGAAGAATGCGGCGCACTGGAAACTGCTCCCATGCAATACCTGGGGTCTGTTAAAATTGACGACTGGCGCTACCGGGGCGAAACAGACAAGATCATCAGCCTGTTCTTTACCACTACCCTCCTGAGCGGCACGCCCAAGGCCAACGACGACCTGGAAGCCCTGCAATGGTTTGATATTGCCGCCCTGCCCCTGATGCTGGAAAAAGAGATTATCAACGCCGCACATATTCCATTCCTGCAAATCCTTCTTCACCACTTAAACGCGTAAACCATGTATACAGATAATATTATTTTGATGGCGGATGCCTACAAATATTCTCATCACAAGTTGTACTACCCTGGCACTAATAAAATTTATTCTTACCTGGAAAGCCGTGGCGGCCTATTTGGCGAAACTGCTTTCTTTGGGCTGCAATACATCCTAAAAAAATATTTCACAGGAGCAGTCATCACCAAAGAAGGGGTAGACCAGGCAGCTACTTTGCTGGACGGCGTGTTTGGCAGCAAAGGCATTTTTGACCGCAGTAAGTTTGATTACATTATTGAAAAGCACGGGGGGCGGCTGCCGGTTCGTATCAAAGCTGTAAAGGAAGGCAGCATACTCCCGGTGCGGAATGTGTTGATGACGATTGAAAATACAGATCCACAATGTTATTGGCTCACTAACTTCCTGGAAACAATTTTAATGCAGACCTGGTATCCTAGCTCCGTGGCTACGTTGTCTTATCACATTCGCCAGATCGTGGAGCAATATTTTGCAGCAACCGCCAGCGCCACATCGTTGGGTGGTACGCCTTTTATCCTCAATGATTTTGGCTTCCGGGGCACCAGTTCCGGTGAGAGTGCGGGCATAGGCGGCATGTCGCACCTACTTAATTTTAAAGGTAGTGATACGGTGATCGCTGCCGTGTATGCACAAAAATTTTATAATGCTTCCAGCGTAGTGGCGGCCTCCGTGCCGGCCACAGAACACTCCATCATGACCCTGCTGGGAGAGGAAGGCGAGTTGGAAGTACTGCGCCACATTTTAAAGGCTTGTCCCACCGGCATCGTATCGGTTGTATCCGACTCCTTCGATATATTCCGTGCCACCAGCGAATACTGGGGCGGGGTATTGAAAGAGGAAATACTGGCCCGCAATGGCACCCTGGTAATCCGCCCCGATAGTGGCGACCCGGTACAAACCTTGCTGCATGTTTTCGACATCCTGATGGATAAGTTTGGATATACTGTGAATGAAAAAGGTTATAAGGTACTGCCACCCCAGGTAAGGGTTATTCAGGGCGATGGCATTAACTTGGACAGTATCCGTACAATTTATAAAGCGCTGCAAGACCATGGTATTTCTGCGGAGAATCTGGTGCTGGGCATGGGCGGTGCCTTGCTGCAACGTCTGGACCGCGACTCCCAGCAGTTTGCCATTAAATGTTCTTATGCGGAGATCAACGGGCAGCCGGTGAATGTGCAGAAACACCCGTTAGAAATGAATGAGAAGGGTGAAATGGTGAAGTCTTTCAAAACCTCCAAGTCTGGCCGTCAGCAACTGGTGCTTACGCCCCAGGGTTATAAAACCATTCCGGAAACCGAGGCCAGTCCTTACCCGAACGAACTGGAAACTGTTTTCGAGAATGGGGAGCTACTGCGCGATGAAAAGTTTGAAGCCATCCAGGAAAGAATAATTTCCTATCTGAAAAAATATAATGGATAACGGCCCCGCATATACGGCGTTTTTGATCAAACACTTTGGCATTCATCCACGGCGCTTGTCCCCGCTGGGTGGTTATTCCAATCAGAACACCCTGGTGGAGACCGATACGGGTGAATACGTAGCCCGCCTGTCCCGCCATAACCGGCACCTGGACAGTGTACGCGTTGAGGAGCATGTGCTGCAATCATTGGAGGACGGGGGATATACAAAGGCGCCCAGGCTGGTACAACGTTTTTCCACGCCCCTGCAAATGGGGCACCGGTTTCTACACCTGTTCTACAAAATACCGGGACAGATACCCTGCCGGTGGTGGCAGCATTGCAGCGAAACAAAACTGGAACAAGTGTTTTCCGGACTGGCAGAACTGCACCGAGCGCTATCACGCATACTATCGATACACGACGCTGGCAAAGGCATGTACCAGTGGTACCGTATGCCGGCTGCGCCGCCAGCGGCCCTGGAAAGCACTGCTACCGGACGTTATGTTATTGCACAGTGGGAACACTTCTGCGAATCGGCCAATAAATTACAGGAAGCCGCAGCAAGGCTATTTCCCTGGGACAAAGGCCACTACCAATGGATTCATGGTGACGTGCAACTGGAAAATGTATTGTTTGACCAGGACCAGCTTACCGCTTTCCTGGATTTTGAAATGGTGCGTTGGGACGCCTGCGAGAAAGACGTGATTTTTTCTGCTTTCCGTGTATGCAAGGAAGGCCCGGAAGACGGCCTGTTTCGCTACGATGCCAGCCGGCTGCAAAAGGCCATTGCCGCCTACCGGAACACAGGCACCCACCTGCACGATGGATTTTTTGACCGGTACGATGCTTTTTGGAAACCCTTCTTTTGTATGGATCAGGCCCTGGTGTATTTGCACAACGCATTTGACCAGGTATGGGTATTGGAAGACAATATCGGCTTTATGCCATGCTTTAACGAAGTGCTGCACTATTACGAATGGTGAAGCACCTTTAAAAAGTCCTGTTTATGAGAGCCTTGTTTGCTTTGGACTGGCGCAATGTAACGGACGCGCAATTAACGGAAATCATTGCCCTGCAAGCGCATTATACGGAACTGGTACTGGTGATAAGCAGGCCAGAAACCTTGCTGGATAGTCATTCACCCATGATTTGCCATGATCTGATGCCTGCCTTGCAACAATTGCTGCAAACCCACCTACACCTACCTTTTTACCTGTTGCCTATTCCCGGAAAAGGGGTGCCGGATTACTACCACTGGTTGCATTGGCGTATACTTTGTCCGGCCTTCCACCATGTGTTTATTGATACGCCGGCACAAAAAAACGCCATGGAAGTTATTTTTCGTGTACCCATTACCGTTATACCGCGTAACGGCTTACCGCTGACGCTGCCGGCTGTACCGAAAAAACAGCGGGGCATTTTCATCACCCGCGCTCAGCCATTTCACAACGGGCATGCGGCCTACCTGGCGCAAATGCAGCAGGAAGTGGAAGAAGTGATTGTGGTGATTGGCGTGGCCAACCAATCGCACACCGCCAGCAACTTTGCAACGGCTGGCGAGCGACTGGAAATGGTGAAACCTTATTTACAACATACCTGGCCTGGCCGCCATCATTTGGTAGCGCTGCCTTACAGCGATTTCTCCCTGGAAAATTTTTACGAACTGGAATACCTGCTGCCCGATTTTAATACCGTGTACACCATTAACACCAGTACCATCACCTATGCGCAGACGGCAGGATATCCTATAAAGCATTTAAACATACAACTCGATGTGAGTGGCACACATATCCGCCACTGCATGGCGCAAGATCAGCCTTACGCGCACCTGGTGCCGCCGCCGGTGTACGATTATCTCCAGGAAGGGCCATTGATACGCCGGCTAAAACAATTACTGGAAAAGGAAAACCGATAAAAATATGTGTGGAATTGGAGGCATTTTATTGGCTAAGGACATGGAACCGGTGCTGCAACAAAAAATGAAGGCCCTTAATGAGGCCCAACGCCACCGGGGGCCAGACGACCAGCAAACCTGGGTGAAAGGCCCTGCTGCGCTTTGCCACCAGCGCCTTTCGCTGCTGGATGCAGCCGGTGGCACACAGCCCTTTGCAGATACTAGTGGGCGTTATCTTATTGTGTATAACGGAGAGTTATATAACCATGTGCAGCTCCGGGAAATGTTGCGTCCCCATTATGACTTCCGCACCCACTGCGATACCGAGGTGGTGCTGGCAGCATGGATTACCTGGGGAGCCGCCTGCCTGGAGCGCTTCAATGGTATGTTTGCTTTCCTCATCTGGGATTCCCAACAACAAACCGCCTTTGCCGCGCGCGATCCCTTGGGGGTAAAACCATTTGTGTATTACCAGCACAACGGTACTTTTTATTTTGCATCAGAGGTAAAGGCACTGCTGCGGGTATTAGACCGGCAGCCTCAAATTGATCCCCAGCGGCTGGTGGAATGTGTGATCTCCCCCGCCACCAGTGGCAATGGTGCAGCGTCGGTATTCAAAAACATACAATATCTGGAACCCGGCACCACCTTACATTTCAACAAGGATGGACTAAGCTTGAAAACCTATTACCAATTCCTATGGAAGCAGACGTCCCTACACGAAAATACCTTACTGGCCGAACTGGCGGCAGCCTTGCAGCAAAATGTAGCGCTTTCCATGCAAGCAGACGTGCCGGTAGGCGTATTCCTGAGCGGTGGGCTAGACTCTTCGCTGCTGGCCACCCTGGCAGCACCACATACTGCCAGTCCCTTACAGACGTTTACCATCGCCTTTCCGCATCACCAGCATATTCATTTTGACCCCGGCACCATTGTCAACTCCGACGATCTCCCTTTTGCCAAAGCCATCGCGGCACAAACGGGGTCCAGGTTTAACGAGGTGACCATGCAACATACATCCGTAGCAGAAAGTTTGCAATTGCTGGTAAGCATCAATGATCGCATACCAGTATGGGAGCAGGAGCTATCGCAGCAGCACCTATCGCGGGCGGCGGCACAGCAGCTAAAGGCTGTATTGGTGGGCGATGCGGCAGATGAAACCCATTACGGTTATTATTTTTTACTGCACGATAAAGTGAACAAAAGCCCACGGGGATTGATGGACCTATTTGGCGCGGAGCGGCGGGCTACGATGTTATCCGCAAACCTACTCCGACAACTGGAGCCGCTGGCATGGCTGGATCAGGAATACCGCCAACTGGTAAGCCAGGCAGGCTATACGTTTGGCAAAAGTGCGGAAGAAAACATCCTGGCCATGAGCCTACTCGTAAACCGGCGCTGGCTGGGCCGGCTGCTGCACAATGGCGACATCCACACCATGCACTACGGATTAGAGGCAAGGGTACCTTTCGCTAATCCCCATCTGCTGAACACCGTTATGAAAGTACCGCCAGCGCTGGGTTTTAAAGAAGGGGTGGAAAAATACATGTTGCGGCAGGTGGCCCTGCAACACATGCCGCCCTCTTTAGCGCTGCGCAAGAAATCCTCCCTGCCACGCGACCCGCGCCTCGGCAAAACCTACCAGGCTATCTTGCAAAAGTTATTGCAAACGCCCAACGACTTTATAGACACCTACCTGCACCGGCCCGCCCTGGCGGCTTTATGCCAACAGGAAGTGATACCGGAAAGCGACCGGATGTTGTTGTTCAATATGATTTGTTTAATTTATTGGGGGCTTCATTATGCAAACTAAAAAAATACTGTTCGTCACCATCCCGGAGAAAGGTCACATCAACCCAATGATAGGCGTTGCCCAGCATCTGCAAGCCATGGGGTATGAACTGGCTTTTTTTGCACAGGTAGATATCAGCCTACAACTGCGCCGGGCCGGCCTTCAGGGCCAGGTATACCATGATCCATCTCCTGTAAATATCGATCCGCAATTCATCACCAAAGGCGCCGATTTTGTAAAAAAGCTGGCCAACAAGGAATGGCTGCGCCAATGGATCAAAACATTACTTATCGATGCGGTGCCGGGACAAGTACAACTGCTGGATGCTGTAGTGAAAAACTTTGCGCCCTCCCTCATTGTCACCGATCCGATGGTGTACGCTGCCGCCCTGGTGGCACACACGCACAATCTACCATGGGTGGGCATTTCATCCTCCTTAAATCCTATCACACCCGATGACTGGCAGTGTGAATTAACGGATACGCTGCATACATTGGAGCCGCTGCGTAACGCTTTGTTTGAAGCACAGGGCTTGCTGCCACGCTTCAAAGTGAGCGATGCGATCTCACCCTGGCTGAATATTGTATTTGCCACAGAAACCTATATGCCCCGCCATATATGCGGCAATGATTTTTCTTACTATGCTGGCAACAGCTTCCCGATGCAGTCCCGGGGCGACGAAACAGACTTTCCCTTTCATCGCCTGGAACCTGGTAAGCGCAAGGTGTACATGTCTATGGGCAGCCAAATTTATTATCATCCGCATTTGTTCTCTACCGTAGCGCAGGCGCTGTATGACGATGATATACAACTGGTTTTTGCAATCAATGAACTGCTCAATACGCCTTTTGCCGATACGCTGCCCCGCCATGTGATGGCCGTATCTTATGCCCCGCAGTTGCAATTGCTGCCGTACATAGATTTAGTGATTTCCCATGGCGGCGCCAATTCGGCCATGGAAGCATTGGCAAATGGTGTTCCACTGGCGTTGCTGCCCATTTGCAACGACCAGTTTTTGCAGGCACAATTTGTAACACGCGCTGGTGCCGGCATTGTACTAAATCCCCACCTTCCATCTGCTACCCGCTACCGGGAGCAGTTGCTGCCGTTACTTCAAGCCGGCTCGCCAGTGCGGGCGCATGCCAGTAGCATAGGCGCATCCTTCCGCGCAAAGACAGGCCCCTTAGGCGCTGCGCAGGAGATCGAAAAACTTTTCCTTACCCGCCAGCCATTCCATCCGTTACTATGAGTACTTACCTGGTCATATCTCCTCACCTCGATGACGCCGTACTGAGTTGCGGCGCACAAATCGCATCTTGGACGGCGGATGGACATACCGTATTCGTGGCTACCGTATTTAATATGGCAGCCGAATCCCATGCACAACACTATGCGCAGCGCATACACGATAACGAAACCGCCATTGCTCTACTGGGTGCCAAAGCTATTTACCTGAACTTTATGGATGCCCCTTTTCGTAATCCGGCTTTCCATAACTTCAGTACCATCCTGCTGCATGATCAACTGCCCGCCACGGCCTTGGAAGTGACAACCACCTTAGGTCCTATTCTTCAAATGGTAGTGCATTCGGTGGTGGCAGATGCGGTGTATTTCCCTTTGGCTATTGGCGGCCATGTAGACCACCTGATCGTCTATGCGTGCAGTAAACAGTACTGGAAAACGAACACTCCTGTATACTATTATGAAGACCTGCCCTATGCCCTGGTACCTGGCTGGCGCACGGTGCGCTGGCTACAGCATGGCGCAGTGCCGGCTTCCATCCTTCCGGCAAAGGATCTTCCTCCAACCCGGCTACAGGACATACCGCTGGCATTCTTAAAAAACTATATGTCTGGCGAAGCAGACCGGCAGACCAGCGAAGCCCTGCACGCCGCCCAACAAGCTGCCTTACTGCCCGCTATGGCAGGGGCTTGCAGTTGGACTTTAACCGAAAACGTTTTCCATGTCAACAAATTCACATTCGACCAGTCGTATTTCCGGCAAAAAATTGCCGCCATCCGCTGTTATACCTCCGAGTGGCCTGTACTATTTGGGCCCACAGAAAAAGATATTGTAAACTCCTTAGGACAACCGGGTAACCCCAACGGTTACACGGAAATTTATTGGACCTTAAAATAATTAAATATGCGATTCGTAACCCATGATGCCGCGTATCAACAACAACTGCAAACAGGAAATACCCTGCTGAAGAAAACGACGATTAACGGGCAGCTTATTGATGCCTGGTTTGCCGAGCAGGATGATAAGCCACTTGTTGAAATAAAAAATGGCATTCAGCTGCAACATACCTCCAATGGGATTTTCGGCAGCATAGCCGTAGCGCTCACGGAGCCGGTGGCTGCTACCACGCGCACGGTGTACCAGCGCTTGCTAACTACGCTCGCATTGTACCCAGACTATACCCTGCTGCGTTGCTGGAACTATGTGCCTAACATTACCCAGGTGTACCAACAGTTCAACGCCGGCCGTTACCAGGCATTCCAGGAATATTATGGAGATGCTTTGTCGCAACACCCTGCCCCGGCTGCCAGCGCCGTAGGTACACAGGGGCCGCTGCTGAAAATTGAATTCCTGGCGGTGCAGCAACCACTGGCTTTTATAGAAAACAAAGACCAGGTGCCGGCCTATCAATATTCGGCATACTATGGTAAACTGCCTCCTTACTTTAGTCGCGGCAGCATTTTCATCAACAAGGGCCAGCGCCTGCTGCTATCCTCCGGCACCGCCAGTATTGTGGGCGAAACATCTGTACATGCCGGCGATATTTATGAGCAACTAGCCCGCTCCATCTTAAACCTACGCATCCTGGCCGGCCAGTTTAACCTGAAAAAATATAACATTCACTACGGCTTTGCATTGGAAGACATCGTGCTGCTACGCGTGTATTACAAGCAGGAGAATGACAGACCATTCCTGGAACGCTACCTGCCCAAAGTAATGGCACCTGGCTGCCAGCTTACTTTCCAGCAGGCAGACATTTGCCGGGAAGAGCTGCTGGTAGAGCTAGAAGCCGTTTTTGTAAAGAAAGGGGAAACAGAACAGGGCCGCCTGCCCAAATATTATTTCACAGAAGGGCGCATTAAAACAGAGTCTTTTGAAATACATGTGGCCGAACATTGTAACCTCCGTTGCCGCGACTGTTGTAACATATCGCCATTTAACGCCAAACATTTTATGTCAATCTCCGAAGTAGAAGCGGTGTGTGATTTCATAAAAACTAATTTACGGCCAGACGTATTTAAAATTGCCGGTGGCGAACCCACCCTGCACCCGGAGCTCGACAAGATACTCCAAACCATTCAACAGGCAAAAACCGGCTGTGCCGTGCGTGTAATTACCAATGGATTGTTACTCCATCGCATGAGCGATCTGTTCTGGGAAAATGTAGACCAGCTCACCATTTCGCATTATATCAGCGCACCGATGAAGCCGCAGTTCCTGGAAGAAGTGAAAGCGAAAGCAAAAAAATACGAGGTCGTGCTGAACATAAAATACGTAGAACAATTCAACGAAATATTCGTGAATGAAAAAATAACCGACGTGCAGCGCATACAAAACATTTACGATGATTGCTGGATGCGTCACCGTTGCCTCATTGTACGCCACGGTTATTTCTACAAATGCACCCGTTCTGCCTACATGAATGAAACCCTATCTCTTAAAGGAATTGCATCCTCCATAGATTACACCGTAGAAGATGGCATAGCCGTAAACGATCCAAATTTTAAAGAAAAAGCATTGGCCTACCTCAATGAAACAAAACCATTGTTTTCGTGTCAATATTGTTTAGGCGTATCCGGAAACCTTCGGGAAAACATACAGTTAAAGAAAGCAGACATTGCTGTAGGTGGATAACAGTTAGACATCATATACTTAAATCAGTGAACGCCCCTGTTGCAGGGCTGAAAAATGGCTATAATATTTGTCTACTATATAATAACATATGAAATGAGTGAAAAATTTAAATAAATTTTTCAAAGCGACAAAACCTGGATTAATACTGTAAGGATTTGATACTGGTTCCGTCTATCCACTAGATAAACCAATTGCATATTCAACATCATTAATCTTGACTCAACATGAAATTAGCAAATCAGGTGACACTTATTACAGGGGCAGCATCAGGTATTGGAAAAGCGCAGGCACTACTTTTTGCACGGGAAGGCGCACACATAATAGCCTCCGATATTCAGTCGCAAGCATTGGAGGAAACAGTTCTGGAAATTAAATCCGCCGGTGGTGAGGTGATTGGGATACCTGCAGACATCCGCAAAGAAGAGGATGTGAAAAACCTCTATGTACAGAGCTTAAAGGAATATGGGAAAATAAATATTCTATGCAACACCGCCGGGGTATTTGACAATCTTATTCCCATTACAGAAACAGACCTGTCACTGTTAAGAAGCATCCTATCGGTAAACATTGAAGGTACTTTTCTGGTAACTAAATATGTACTTCAAAGCATGCTTGCGCAAAAACATGGTATAATCGTAAACATGGCCTCTGATGCCGGGCTGATTGGCGGCGGCGGCGGTACTGCATATACCATGTCTAAACATGCGATCATCGGGTTTACAAAACAAATTAACGCAGAATTGGGCCATCAAGGGATACGGGCCAATGCCATTGCACCCGGCTTGATCCAAACCCCCATGATACAAGCATTCATAAGCAATGAAGATTCACCCATTGTGAAAGCTTTTCAAAAAATTCCCGCCCAAAGGTTTGGCCATACAGATGATATTGCAATGGCCTCTATCTTTTTAGCTTCAGATGATTCCCGGTACTTGTATGGTCAAGTCCTATCGGTCGATGGAGGGTTATTGTCAACGCTAAGATTTTAATGTTCATCCGGCTGCCAGCCATAGTCTTGCAGATCGTCCTTGTTTCCAGGAATGGCAGCCGGATCATTATTTTTTATGTTAACTAATTTGACAAATCAACTTTAGGCAAGGAATAGCTTAAACAATAATTTATAACAAGATTTTTTATCCTTTTCTCCACTGTATTACTTCTAAATGTGTCTATTTGATTTTTAGACTGCAAAATGGGTCAAGTCCAAATACATAATAAAGATGTAAGCATTCGGCAGACCACGGCTATGCCAGATAGGCATTAGACTGTGGATTTTCCATATATCGGTTATTTAAATTTTTATTTACATGTTTAATTAATTGAATAATAATATATATCATTAAAATAATAAATTTTAAAAAAAAATATTTTGCAAAACTAAAGGCTAACTTTTGAAATTATAAAGTTTAACTTTATTTTTGCAAGAGATGAAAACATTACCCCGCCATATTACTTCCCGGCTGCTACAGGCTTTAAATGTAAGTCCTGTCGTGTTCCTGAATGGTGCCAGACAATCCGGCAAAAGTACCCTTGTTCAAAACCTTCGGGAACAAATTGGCAGTAAGAGTTATCCGGCTGCCTATGTATCATTTGACCGGCCTACTCAGATGGCTGCGGCCTCATCCGAACCAGAAAATTTCTTATCTTCTTACCAGGACACTTTGATTATAGATGAGGTTCAGCTTGTCCCTGAATTGTTTCGTGCCCTAAAGGTGGTCGTTGATCAATTGCGCTTACAGGATAAAGCAAACGCAAATGGTCGTTATTTACTAACTGGATCGGCTAATATACTAGCATTGCCTAAATTATCTGATCCCCTTGTGGGGCGTATGACAGTCCTTACCCTTTACCCTTTCTGCACAGCCGAAGCTTCCCAAGGTAAGGGCAATGGTCTGGATAAACTTTTTAATTTTGATTTTTCTAATCTCAGTGACCGTGGCTTGCGCATCACCGATGCTATAAAGCTTGCGACCTTCCCGGAAATTGCCGATAAAAATGCCGCCGAGCGAGGAATTTGGTTTGATGGATATCTGGCCACTATCCTTCAGCGCGATGTGAGGCTCTTGGCTGATCTTGAAAAAATATCCGTCTTACCAAACCTTCTGCGTGTTCTGGCAACACGCGCAGGTAATCTACTGAATGACGCAGATGTTGCCCGTAATCTTGGCCTTAATCCTGTTACCTCGAAATTTTATCGTAACATCCTCAAAATGATGTTTCTGAATTTCGATATTGAACCATGGTATCGCAACATAAATAAGCGGCTGGTTAAATCACCCAAAGGTTATTTAACCGATACATTGTTACTCTGCCATGTATTAGATTTAAATCTGGAAGATATTGAAAAGAATAAGCCCGACCTTTTCGGGCATATCTTAGAAAATTACGTTGCCACAGAACTTACCAAATTACTGACATTCAGTGAAACCAAAGCCAAGCTTTTGCATTTCAGGACCAGCGATGGTAAGGAAGTCGATTTTGTGCTGGAAAGGCCGGACGGTTCGGTGTTCGCCATTGAGATAAAAAAATCAGAATCTATCAATATCCAAGATTTCAAAGGCATCAAAACGCTGGCAGAATTTACTGAAAAAGAATTTATAGGTGGGGTCGTATTATATTCAGGAAAAGAAGTTGTGCCTTTTGGAAAAAATCTTTGGGCAGTTCCCTTTCATATATTGTGGCAATAAGTATAGCTCATCTCATGCAGAAAGAGCAGTATCGAATGGCACGCTTCAGACTAAGGTCCATTAGTTGGGTACCAACAAGTGAATTTGGAGCTTATGGAAGATGAGTGCTGAAAATGCGGCAAACCTATGAAAACGTTGACAGGTATTGTGCTACCAAATAAGCAGTTAACTTTTGGAATAATACAGGCTGGTCAAAATACAATAGGAGTTATTATTGTAGTAAAAGAAAAGGCTTTGAAGCGAACGTTCTTCAAAGCCTTTTCTGTAGTGTAGCGGGCTCTGAAAGATTATCTAATGAGTTTACGCAGGATTTGCTGGCCTTTGACGCACTAAAACCCTGACAAAACAACACGACTAAGCCAATTCTTTAAAATAAATCCATTTGACGTACTTTAAGTACTAATATTTGAGCTAAAACAAACAAAATACTTGACTAACTTTATATTTTATCTTACATTAGTACTATGAGTACTGAAAATGAAAGTAAAATAAACAAGCTTTTCTCTCTACAACCCGCTGGCGTTGTACTTCAGTCTGATTGGCTTGTTAAACAAGGCTATAGCCATGATTTACAACAGCGTTACAAGAAAAGTAATTGGCTCCGTTCTATAGGCACAGGGGCAGTGGTTCGTACCAATGACCAAGTGGGTTATGAGGGAGCCATTTACGCCATACAGGTGCAAAGCAGTGCATCTATTCACCCAGGGGCGCGGACTGCGCTTTCCTTACTTGGGAAAGCCCACTATTTAGAGTTCTCCCAACAACGTGTCGTACTCTTTGGAAGTAATATTGAGAAATTGCCGACCTGGTTTAAGAAAAGAGACTGGCAAGTAAAAATTGAATTCCATCAAACGTCCTTCCTCCCCTCGGAACTTGGACTAACCACGGTGGAGTCTAAAAATCTACCAATAAAGGTGTCAGGGCCAGCCAGGGCTATCTTGGAATGTTTGTACCTAGCCCCTCAAAAACAAGATTTAATAGAATGCTACGAATTAATGGAAGGCCTGAACAACCTTTCCCCACAACGAGTTCAAATGCTGCTCGAAGCCTGTCAATCCATCAAAGTCAAGCGATTATTCTTGTACATGGCAGAGAAAGCGATGCATCAATGGTTCAACTATTTAAACCTTGAAAAAATAGACTTAGGAAGCGGAACGCGCAGTATTGTTAAAAACGGAGCATACATAGACAAATACAAAATTACTGTCCCCAAAGAATTAGAGCAAGATGCAAGCAACATATAAAAAACAGGTTAGCCTTTTATTGAGCGTACTGCCAGAGGTGGCAAAAGAAGAATGCTTTGCCCTACATGGCGGTACGGCGATCAATCTTTTTGTACACAATATGCCTCGCCTGTCGGTTGACATTGATCTTACTTATTTGCCAATTGAAGATCGTCCAACGTCAGTAACCGCGATATCAGAAGCATTAGAAAGAATTAAGGCTAGCATTGAGCGAGCCATTCCCCGCGCAACGGTGACTCATCGCAAAGATGCCGCAAAACTGTTGGTGTCTGTTAACGGTGCAGACGTGAAACTGGAAGTGAATTTAACCAATCGCGGAGCTATAGCGGCACCGCGGCAAATGCCATTATGCGCAAAAGCCCAGGCGGAATTTGAGACGTTCTTTGTAATGCCCGTGGTATCGCAAGGCCAGCTTTATGGCGGCAAAATAGTTGCTGCACTGGATCGCCAACATCCCCGCGATCTTTTCGATATAAAAAACCTCTTGGCGACCGAAGGGATAACAAAGGAGATCAAAGAGGGTTTTATACATTACCTACTGTGCAGTGACAGGCCGATTGGCGAGGTTATCAAGCCGAATTTCCAAGACCATACAACGACAATGGACAATCACTTTACTGGTATGACGGATGAAGTATTTGACTATGCCGAATACGAGCAGACACGTGAACAATTGATCCAAATACTTCATGACAGTTTAACAGAGCAAGACAAAGAGTTTATTTTGAGCGTGAAAAACGTCACTCCGAATTGGGGGATATACGATTTTGAACGCTTTCCCGGGATAAAATGGAAGCTACAAAATCTTGAAAAAATGAAAGATAAAACACCAGAAAAACATCAAGCCGCTTATAATGCCTTAGAAGAAAAGCTCAAAAAGAAATAGTATTGATACTATGGATAGAACTTATTTACAAAAGAAAATAAACTTGCCCCTGAAAAGACGCGACCATATCTCGACCAAAAGAAAAAAGGCTCCGTGAATTACTTCACAAAGCCTTGATTATCAAGTAGCCAGAACCGTAAAATTATCTAACCGTTCTGTCCAGGATTTTTTGCTTTTTTGTGAATTAGTAGCCTGATTGTCGCCGCGTCAAACACCGCTCAAGGTACTATCGAAATTCCACAATCCTGTTTAGTGACGTTAGATGGCATAATTTGGCATTTGATAACGCATTGGATCAAAGTATGTTCGGTCTCTAGTTAAGGAGAGGTATCATGTCATTGTATTTGCATGGCAAATAGCCAGTCTTATCTCAAAAAAAGAAAATGTATCTCCAAAGTGCTCCCGGATCTTATATACATCGCCACCAAAAACCATAATTGCTTCGCTTATTGTATCTAGTTTCTCTGCATTGAGTATTTTGTCTACTGAAATCAGCCCTTTTTGAGCTACATCGAGCACGTGAGTTTCTATAGTACTGATGGCAAGATTTCTAATCGATGCAATTTCGACGACTGTTTTTCCTGATTGTATCATTTCGAGGGTATCTTTAATGCTCTTGTTTAATGATGCCCCTCTTTTAGACTTTGGTTTTATATCGAAAGAAGTGTCCGATTTAATCTCCTTCTCTTTTATGGCATTTATCAATTGAATGACCAGAACACCAGTAGCTAGCTGTCGCATGATTTCAACTGAACGGTTCATTTCTTCACCCTTTTCTCGCAATAAACCATTTAATTTTTCCCAATAGGTTTTCGTAAACTGGTCTGTCTTTTTATTTGAAATCGTGTCTGCAGTCCCGGAGAATGGTGATAAACATTTCTCGTCAATCTTACTGGCAAAATATGTGCGAGCAGCGACAAAACGGTCATTTAAGTAAGTGAGTTCGCGGTTATGTTGGATAGCATCATTTATTTCAAGTTCAAAGCGCATGACAACTTGCTGCAAGGCTTCTAACTCACCCAATATATTAGCAAAACATGTTAGTGACTTAGCATCGACTTTTTGCTTAAAAGTTTCGGGGCGCGCAAAAAGATCTTGAAGCATGTGAATTGCCGGCTTTAATGAAAATCCTTCCAATATCCTATTAAAGAGAAAACTCCTTTGGCCATCTGATAGTAAGCATTCAAGTTCATGTTTAGTCATTGGCGCATAGAAGGACAAAACGCTCTTATTTGCCTGAATACTCTCTCTTGTGATTTGCGATTGTAAAAACAACCCTTTCAAGCTTCTGACGCGGCTAAGAGCTACGTAAACCTGTCCAGCCTCAAACGAACTTGCTGCATCAATGATGGCGTGTTCAAAAGTAAGGCCTTGACTTTTGTGGATTGTGATCGCCCAGGCCAATTTTATAGGATAGTGTACAAAAGCCCCAACAGGAATAAGTGTCACGGTATTTTTGTCTTCAGAAGTACTATAGTCGTATGCATACCACGTGTATTTTTCAACAGTTAATTCAACTTCATCAGGAAAAACAACCTTTATCTCATCCTGGGTGATATGGCTTATTTTGCCAACTTTTCCGTTAAAATAACGACGTGTTTCACCAGCATCATTTTTTATAAACATTACCTGTGCTCCCTTCTTTAACTTTAAGATGGGATCAATTGGGAGCATACTGTCTTTGAAGTCACCAGTTACGGTTCCATTAAATATATATTCTGGACCGGCTAGCGCATTAAGCCTTTCAACATTAACAGCCTGGGCCGTCACGTTGTGTGATGCAATCGTAATGCTGTCATCAGGTTTATCAGACGAAATACTCAGTTGGCGTGTATTAAGTAAAGAAAGTGCTTCGTCGGTTATTGCATTATTTCTTATTTGATCAAGTATCTGAATGAACTCATTGTCTGACTGACGGTATACTTGCTGAAATTCTATTTGAACTAGCTGGCCGCTATTAAATACTGTTGCACTGAAAAAGAACTGTGAAGTGTAGAATTCACTATAGAGTTGTATGTCTTCATTTCTAAGAACGGGTGGGAGTTGAAACAAGTCACCTATAAATACCATCTGTGTACCGCCAAATGGATGATCGTTGTCTCTAACATGGCGTAATATCCGATCCAATAAATCAACCTGATCACTTCGCACCATTGAAATCTCATCAATAATGATTAGTTCCAAGTCTTTGATAAGCATTTTTTTGGCAATTGAATAATTAAGATTCTTGACAATGTCAGCTATGTTGTAGAAATCAGTTTTATTGACACTGTTTTCTCCCGGCAGGAAAAAACCTGGAGGAACCTGAAAAAAGGAGTTTATAGTTGAACCTTGCGCATTGATTGCAGCTATGCCCGTGGGGGCGAGAACTACATGACGTTTAGTTGTTTGCTCTCTAACCGATTTGAGAAACGTAGTTTTCCCTGTGCCTGCCTTGCCTGTTACAAATAAATTACAGTTTGTAGTCTCAATAAACGAGGCTGTGAGGGACTGTATCTCATTGTTGCTAAATCCAATATTTACATTCCTCATTATTATAAAATTTTATCTTTAATATGAATATCAATTAGTTATGAAGACAGTAAATGCTGCCCGTATTATTTTGCTAAATTAGTGTAACCTGATTGCATTATATATAATAGAGGTAATGGAAAGCTATAAAGAAATAATAGAATTATTAAAGGGGCAGCATCCGTCGGGGCTAGCAAAGTTGTACCAAGGATACGGCAGAGCGTTTTATTCCTATTGCATTCAAAAATGGAATCTTTCGGAAGATGAGGCTTGGGAAGTTGTCTATCGTACTTTGGAGACGCTGGTATTAAAGATTGGGAATTATGACCTCTTAACGCAGGTAGATTTTGATCGGTTTGTTTACAGGGTGCTGATCAATTTTTTGCGTCAAGAATATAGGTCGAAAAAGCAAAAGGAGACTGGTCAAGTTGTATACGTAGATTTTAGTGCAGAAAGTGGGAGCAATGAAGGGTTCGCAAATTACTTGAATCGTGATGCGATACATTCTTATTATAATCAAGAAGGTTCAGAACATCCACAACTGACCAGTTTAAAAAATGCATTGGAATCGATGGAACAGACAGATAAAGACCTGTTATTATTGCGTGCTCAAAATTATTCGTATGACGAAATCGCGAAGCTCTTAGGGATCGACAATAATCAATTAAAGGTAAAGCATCATCGAGCAAAAAAGAAGCTCGTTGAAATTCTAAATGGACAATCAAATTATTAAATCATGGAAAGAGATAATATAGAAATATTAGATGAAGCATTGAGAATATTAGCTCTTGAGAGGGCTGGCAACACCGAACATGCTGATCAAGAAATGTCACTGATTCTTTCTAACGATTCTTTGTTGGACATGCCGCCAGCAAAAGAAGAAATGCTCTTTGTCGCCTTGAATGGCATAGTAACTACGCCCTCTTTAGGTCAGGTCATTCAGGAAAAGTTACAGCAGCTGAATATGACATCCGCAGAGTTATCAGACATAGTCAAATTGCCTGTTCAGACTGTCGACAAACTTGTATCAGACGATTTGTATACTAATAATGTTCCAATTGTTTTATTCAAAAATCTTTTAAACTACTTAAATATCAAATTTGCGGCTGCGGAGAAGTGTATTCACAAAACATTCGAGTTGTTGCAAAGCAAAGTTTTCAATCATGATGTCAATATTGCGTTAGCACCAGCTTTCCGAAGCAGTTTATATACTCCAAAGTCTATTGCAGTTCCTTCTCAAAGAGCTACAGATGGCAAGGAGCTTTTTGAAAACAGCGAGGCTATGGAGAAATATTTGAACAGATTGCGTGAATTATTGAATGATTAACTTATGTCTGGAACTATCAACTGGTCTTATAGTACCGTCAACACTCTCCGGCAATGCAATAGGAAGTTCTACTTTGCTTCATTGCTAGCTACTCATGGCCGCAAAAATCCGCTCAGAAGAAAGGCATATGAGTTGAAAAGCATGCAGAATCTAAAAATGTGGGCTGGCAGTGTTGTGGACAAATTTATGGAAATAGTGATTATACCTGCTATTACCAATAAAGAGGATTTATTCTTTGACCGGTTGGCAGACAGAGCCGTAAAAATGGCTGAAGAACAATTCAAGTATTCTAAATTCGGATTTTATAAAGACCCTTCTCAAAAAAAGGGGGATGCAAATAGTACCTTTTGTATTTTGGACATACATGAAATCAAGGCACCTTATACGGAAGAGGAACTTGCCTCATGTTATGCAACTATACACCAAGCGATACTTCGACTACCGGAAATACGCCTGCCAGATGGCTCCTTGTTGATCGACTATCTAAAGGCGGCAAACAGTCTTACACCAAATGTAAACAATTGGCTTGTTCAAATTGCGAAAGCTAGGTTGAAACCTCAGATAGATTTGTTGGGCATGTATAATTGGAAACCTATTATCATAGATTGGAAACTCTCCGCTAGTCATGTTTCTGATTACTCTCGTCAACTAGTTATTTGCGGCATTGCGGTTTATTTGAAACGATTAGAGAACCCGGAAAAAAAGCCGTGGACTCATGAGGACATCAAGCTATATGAGGTAAACTTGTTAAAGGGTATAGTCAAACAACATGAGTTCACAGAAGACAAAGTAAATGACCTTATCAATTTTATAAACCTTACCAGCAGCGATATTCAATTATTGATAGGCAGCGAGGGATCTGAAGCTGTAATAGAGGATTTCGAATTGACAGATGACGAAGGGCATTGCAAGAACTGCAATTTCCAAGGTCTTTGTTCTTACTTACTAATTAATAACAATCAATACGATGAGAAATCATACATTGAATCTATTCAAGGTAAACAACTTATCTGATTTGAACTTTTCATATAAGTTAGTGGAATTCAACCTTCCTTATCTGGAAGGCCAGGAGGATCGGTTTAATAAACAACTTCAGAAGATTTCTCAACAAGTTGCCTTATTAAGTGGTGGGCCAGCAGCACTCATCAAGCGTGAAAACAGGTATTGGATAGCCATCCCTGCGGATAAAATCTTTGAAGAAACATCTATTAATGTGGTTCCATATAATATCAGAGTTTCTTTACTGCCAGATGTTTATCAAGTCAACGCTTCTAGTATCGACAAGAATAATGTTGATGTTATTTACAAATTTCTTGATTTTGAAATTCGCAAACAACTCAGCAGAAACCTCAGAATATGGAAGCTCAACTCATCTCAGTTTTTTTTGAAGCAACCCATCGTGTCAAGAACAGATTCTATCATTGATATTTATGAAGGGTTCTCATATAAACTGGTTCTCTTGCATGGCTCCACTTTTTACATTTGTATTGATCTCAGCACTAAATATGTTGACAGACATGTTCTGTCGTATTATGTTAATACAGGGAATGTACAAACCATTGGAAATAGTTTTAAGGGTAAACGTTTCCTTTACCTAAATGGTGATAATTGGTATGCTACAGAACTTGAAGGTTTCGGTGAAGACATTCAAAGTCATGAATTCAATAATAATGGCGATAGTATCAGTGTTTATAATTATATTCTCAATAATGCCAGAACCCGTAAAGAAGATATTAAACGTGTTTTGAAGCCAAGTGATCTAACAATACTTTACAAGTATCCAGGAAGAACTATGGAACCCCATAGCGGCGCCTGTTCTCTGGCGAAAATGCTTTATTCGACGCAGGATAAAGAGGTGCAGTCATTACATAGATATTCTATAAAAGACCCTAATATACGTTTTGAGGCGATTGGCAAGTATATCAGAGAATATTTTCAAAACATACGGTATGGCAATATTGCTTTAAAAATTAGCTTGAATCCGTTGGTTGAAAAAGTTCCAAACTTTAGCATGCCTGAACTTAAATATAATAACGACAGAACATTAAAGGCGGGACACTATTCCAACGGAGCCAACACAACATTGCGCGAATTTGCCGGCGAAAGGAAACATCTACTCATCGAGAATGGCGTTATCAATAAGTCTATGTTCGATGAGCAGTTCTTGATTGTACCTGACTCTATGGATAGAAAGCTTGTAGAAGCATTTAAAAAGAACGCAGAGCACCAAATTAAAGCCCTGGCACCTGCTTTTACTTCTTTTACGGTGATAAGATATCCAGTACGCGCTAATCAAGCTGCCACCTTTCAAATACAGGAAATTGAACATATTCTGAGAAGGCAAAATGCTTTAAATGGCTTTGCATTATTTGTATTACCTGACATGACCTCTGAATCGCCAAGGTCTGCACGTAGTTTCCACGACTGTTTAAAGAACCAATTCTATCCTGATCTAAAAGTACAATGTGCATCAGCTTATAAAATAAATTCATTCTTTAGATCATTCCCAAATGCTGAAGCTCAAAATATGTTTGAATATAGAGTGCCGGAGGATAAGAAGCCTAAATTCAAGTCATACTTGACCAACCTCGTCCTAGAGCATCTTATTGTTAATAGAAAATGGCCTTATGCACTTTCAAAGAATCTACACTACGACATCTATATTGGTATAGACGTACATGATCGGTATGCCGGATTTACTTTCTTTTTCAAGAATGGTGAAAATATATTTTTCTTTCCCGAACAAGTACCATTAAAGAATCGTTCACAACGTTCCGAGAAGTTGAAGGCAAATCTTCTTAATAAGGTTATTTATGAAAAATTAAAAATGTTCATTCCTAAATTCTGTCCTACACCAAATGGTATTGTAATAATACGTGATGGACGAAGTTTTGGTGAGGAAAACAAAGCACTAAGTAGCGTGATTAGTAGTCTAGCGACAGACGGATTAGTTGACCTTTCCCAAATTAAATATAGCGTTATTGATTTGCATAAGCAAAGCGCAGTACCGTTACGCATTGCATCGCACACCAACGGTTTCAATAAGCTCGAAAACCCTATAGCAGGTGCATTCAAGAAAATCAATGAAACTGAAGCTTTTTTATATAATACAGGGTTTCCATTTCAAATTAGGGGGTCAGCCAAACCACTGCACCTAACACAAATAGTCGGCAATACAGAATTTCCTAAAGTTATTGAAGATATCTTCTGCCAGAGTATCCTGGCCTTCTCTGCCCCCGACAGAAGCAACTCATTGCCAATTACAATCAAGTTAATCGATACTCTCTTGGAGCCTTTATCCGGAGCTATTGAGGGGGTTGAAGAAGAAGAGGAATTTGAAGATTCATTGGGAAACTATTAAAACCATTACTATGAGTGAAATCAGCGTTTTATCAAATCAATATGAGCAGCTGGTGTCAACTTCAGACACGGTCAATAATTCCGTGATTGCACTAAAGAAAAAGAATTTGCTCGGGTCAGGAAATGTACAAAGAAAATATCCCAGGCTCAACGTGAGTGCCTCTGAGTTAACCACTGCTCAAACCATTCTTAAATCCTTTTTAGAGAATATTATCAAACTGATTCGGGAAGACGCACAGGAGTCAACCTACATACCATCTATAATTCTGGACGACTATAAAAAGCGAATGACTAAAAATCAGTACCTGATGGAAGACCTTACAGAGCTTTTAGAGAGAATAACAAAATCACAGGAACTGGAAGAACGTCATATTGCTGCTCTTGATGATATACTTTCAATACTTGATAGTGAAAGGAGCATTTTATTTAGAAAGTTAAGAACAGCAAGAGGATGATTCAATTTATTAAAGGCATTTTTTATGATCAGCTCACTAGGGGAGCAAAGATGATGGAAGCTCTGCAGTCCCCTTCTTTAAGTAACGAAATTGACGCAGATTTTCTGTCTAAGACATTACAAATGCTGGGTGACCTGATAACAGACATTGAAGAACTTATCAACTCTGGAGATCTGGATATAGAGAGCCTGTCATCCAACAACATTATTAAGTACAATACATTTTATGAGCGACTACTTACCATTGAGTTATTCAGGTACCTGGTTATTGTTAACTATGGGAGACCAGAGGAATATTTTAAAAAGAAAATCAGCCGTATATACAAAGAGATAAACTGTTTGCAAAAGCAGCCGATTGTAACTACCATTAGCAACTCAGAAAACTATTATTGGGCACTGCCTTCTTATGATATTATTGCCGTGCCAACCGGCGAAGAAAAGAACCTGCTTAACTTACCAGACCTATTTCACGAAATGGGACATCTGGTCTACAATCAGTATGAAATCTACCTTAAGGGTAATTTTGAACAGTCTCTGAATAGATTTTACGAAAGTGAGTCGCAACGTGTCTTCTACGAACAGAGGTCCACATCATTAATAAATTTCTACAGGGAGAAGCATGCTTGGTGGTTATCCAGTTGGATTATGGAATTTACCTGTGATTTGATCGCGACATATTTAGTAGGCCCGGCCTTTGCTTGGACAAACCTTAAACTTACGACATTAAGCAGTGGAAAGAACCTCGTATTTCAGGAATCAGCTAGTCATCCGTCCGATGAAGCCAGGATGCGCGCCATTTTTTATATGCTCACGAAGATGGGCCATACTAAAGAGGTGAAAGAGATAAAAGAAAACTGGGATAAATTTGTAAAGACAACAAACAATAATGTCCCAAGCCATTATAATTATATTTTCCCACAACCTTTGATTGAAGAATTGGCTGATTGCGTCTATACGGGCTGTACGAATATCGATTTGACAATATATGGCGAGCAATTAAAGCTTTATGAAGAACCAATATCAAAAATACTGAACGATGCTTGGAATACTTTATTAACATCCCCAGATGGTTTCAAAGAATGGGAAAAGGGAAAAATTGAGCAAATAGAAAACCAGAACTGAAAGAGAAACTATTTCGGGCTTCAGATGATGCAGGTGCCTCTAATAAAATTAATGAAAGCTATGGTTTTTTCATCGATAAAAGCTAATGATTGGACAAAGCTAGCAATCATGAAGACAGTGTTACACGATAAATCATGCGATTTCCGTCTTTGCTTCATGCTGTGATTGCAGTTTTAAAAAGAACTCATATGGAAGCCATCACTTTTTCACGTCAACAACTTTATGACCTAGTATGGTCCGATTCTCTATTATCCCTTTCAAAAAAATACAATATTTCCGATAATGGCTTGCGTAAGGCTTGTAAGCGGATGGGCATTCCTTTACCAGATATGGGTTATTGGAATAAAATTAAGGCTGGTAAAAAAGTTGCAGTTAAGCCATTGTCCAAAGAACATAAAGGAGATCAGCAGATTCGCTTGTCTCTAAGAATTTCCGGAGAAAATATAACAGAGGGTGGGTTATCACCACAGTTAAGTTTACAAAAAGAGATTGAGTCAGATTCAGGATTGAACCTGGAAGTAGGTTCAGTATTGATCAACCCAGATCCATTGATAATTAGAGCAGAAAAGGCATTGCTTCAACGAAGTAAACAATCTAAGACTAATGACCTTCTTTATGCAGGCTCTGAAAATCTGGATATCCGGGTGTCGCAAAACTTCATCAATCGCGCGTTATGTATTATGGACACTTTTATAAAAGTGATGCGACATCGAGGCCATGATTTTGTCATTGAACGTGGTGACAGCTATCTTTTGATTGCTGAGGAAAAAATGAAAATGACGCTAAGAGAAACGCAGACTAAAGTAGTCGTAAAGGATCGTTGGGAACGAACAGAATATCATCCAAATGGCATTTTGTCCTTCCGATTTGATCGATATATTAATTCTGCTTCCTGTACGGACGGGAAGGTTTTAATTGAACATCAATTATCCAAACTGATCGCTAAATTGGAACTCCTAGGTGAACGCTTTAAAATAGAACGTGCGGAGCAGAAGCGTTGGCATGACAAATTTGAGGAGGAACGACGTATTAAAAAGGAAATTGCTGATCGGAAGAAAACAGAATTTAGCTTATTCCGGCAATTATTAAAGGATTCTCGCCGCTGGAAGGATGCAGCAATATTACGTGAGTATATTGATCAAATTGAGCGAAGTACAATGGCTGAAGGTAATATAACAGAAGAAATGACGGTATGGCTGGAATGGGCACGAAAAAAGGCTGATTGGTTCGACCCGCTCGTTAACTCTACTGACGAATGGCTCGAAGACGTAGACCCCAATAGCCTAATGACTCAAAATAACATGAATAACTCAGCAAATAATTATAATTACAATAACGATTATCAAACGGGAAAACATGATTGGCCATTAGTTCCCTGGTACATCAAAAATAGACAATGAAGAAAGCAACTGTAGTTCGATCTAAGCCTTTACGAATGAATATGCTTACTGAGAAAGATTTAAGGCTTACCGAGGAGGAAGTACTTAGTGTAGCTCCACACTTTAAAGATCGCACACCAGAAAAGATGGCTGAGCTAATTGAATTTGTTTATCAAATAAGCCTTGTATTATACAGAAGCTGTGCAAATAGTCAAGGTTCTGAAGGTGATAAAGCTTAATATTTGCCAGAATCGGAGTTGAACCCTATTAGTATTAAAAATCAGCTATTTGTATTTTTATGGGATAGCGCGAAGCACAATATCTAACCCATGGACGATTTGCTCTCAACTAGATGATTTTCAATTAAAAAGGCCGCATTTAATGCGGCCTTTGTAGCGAGAATGGGAATTGAACCCATCACCTCAGGGTTATGAATCCTGCGCTCTAACCAACTGAGCTATCTCGCCAAAATCGGAGTGCAAAGATACACCCAAAAAGCAAACTTCAAAAGTTATTCAGAAATTTTTTTACCAGGCAAACAACTTCTTAATAGCAGTTGCTACTTTCGCATCACTAGGCATCATCATGGCTTCCAGATGCTCCTTCAGCGACACTGTTGGCAGATCCATGGCGCCGAGGGATTTGCACTGGTGCATCTAACTGCCGGAAACAAATTTGCTGAATACGACCGGTCAGGGCCTGTGCGAAACTATTGTTCACTGGCTCTTCTGTAAACACCAAGCACTTGCCATGCCGGCGTACGGTGTCGTATATCAATACTTCATCCAGCGGGAATAATGTCTCGTAAGTGGCTGCCATCCACCTGGCTTCCTGCATAGGCCTAAATGCCTTTTGCAATAAAGCAAGATTAACACCACGGTCGGACACAGCGGTGTCTTTTATTGTTGACACGCTTATAGTATCTTTAAACACGTAAGATTGTTTTGGTTTATGCTTCCTATGAAATAGTTGCTATAACAACTATTTACTAACGAAAATAACAACTATGTCGGATACTTTCATTATTAATCCATCTTTTTACAAGCTGGACGCCACTTTAAAAAAATTGCGGAACCACTGGCAACAAGCATTCGACAAACAGCAGAAGGACATCACGGTAGATCAGTGGCTGGTGATGGAAAACTTGTACAAGCATACCCGTACTACTCATAAACAATTAGCCCATTATACCGACAAAGACATTACCACCATCTCCCGCATACTGGACCTGCTGGTAAAAAAAGGGTTGGTAATGCGGCAGGCATCTTCCGACGACCGCCGCAAGGTGTACCTGGAGCTTACACCTGCGGGGGTAGATAAATATACCGATGTACGCCCACTGGTGCTGGAACTTCGTCGCATTGGCTGGCATGGACTTTCGGAAAAAGATTTTGAAGACCTTACCCGCATCCTGGATGTGATTGCGCATAACTTACCATAAGGGCAATGGACGAAGGGCTTTTGCAAATAAAAGCCTGAGATCGCAATGCAATGCAATCACAGGCTTTTCTGTATAGTAGTTTTTTTATTTAACAGAAAATTCCAGCAGGCTATCGTCTTCAATGAATGCCTCCAGGGCATCTCCCACCACTACTGGGCCTACGCCGGCAGGTGTGCCGGTAAAGATCAGGTCCCCGATATTGAGGGTGAAAAATTTTGAAATATAGGCGATCAGGGTATCAAAAGAAAAGAGCAGGTCTTTGGTATTGCCCTGCTGTACTATCTGCTTGTTTTTATACAGGCAAAAATTAATATCATTTTTATCCAGTTCGGGTGCTATCGGCAGGAAGCTGCCTACCACCGCAGAATTATCGAAAGATTTGGCAATTTCCCAGGGCAGCCCTTTGGCTTTTTGTTTGTCCTGCAAATCACGGGCGGTAAAGTCTATCCCAACGGACATCTGGTCGTAATACCGGTTGGCAAATTTTTCCTGAATATGTTTCCCGTTCTTGCAAATGCGCAGCACCAGTTCACATTCATAGTGAAGGTTTTGAGAAAATTCAGGATAATAAAAAGGGTGATTATCCTGAAGCAGGGCATTCTTTGGTTTCATAAAAATTACGGGTTCTGTGGGCACCTCGTTTTTTAACTCTGCAGCGTGATCGGCATAGTTACGGCCTACGCAGATAATCTTCATGGAGTATATTTTTCGTGTAAATAATGGTCTTATAGCGGAAACGTCAGCGTATTATATAAGTTCATAGTGCGGGCTATTCCTGCAGTTGCTACACTTTCAATAATCTCTACACATTTATCGATTTTTTGTAGCACGACCGGCTCTTCTTTGGCATTCCACTTACCCAACACAAAGTCTACCTGTTTGCCCTTCGGGAAATTATTACCGACACCAAATCGAAGGCGGGGATATTGATTAGTGCCTAGCGATTCCTGAATGCTTTTAAGCCCGTTATGCCCGGCATCGCTGCCTCCTGCACGCAGGCGCAGCACATCCAGTGGCAGAGCCAATTCGTCTACGATCACCAGCACATTTTCAATGGCTACTTTTTCCTTATCCATCCAGTACTTTACGGCCTTGCCGCTTAGGTTCACATAAGTGGTAGGTTTAATTACTACAAACGTTTTGCCTTTCCATTTTACAGTGGCCACATCGGCCAAGCGGTCCAGCTCGAAGGAGCCTTCATGCTTTTTGACAAATGCATCCGCTACATCGAAACCTATATTATGCCGGGTATGTCGGTATTCCTCACCGATATTGCCTAACCCTACGATCAAATATTTCATAGCAGGTCAAAAATAAAACAATTCAAAATAAAAAGCCCTGCCAAAAAAAGGCAGGGCTTTTTAAAAAAATATAACCAGTAAGCTTATTTCTTCTTGCTATCTGCAGCTTCTTCCTGACGCAACTGACGGGTCATTACCACCGAAGCGATAGGAATACGTGGAGAGTTTAAGATAGTGATATTAGGCGCTTTTACGTCTTCTACACGGATGTTACCGTTTAGTTCCAGGCCATCTATGCTTACTTCGAGGTTTTCGCGGAGATCTTTTGGAAGCGCTCTCACTTTCAGTGTTTTCAATTTCACTACCAGTTTACCACCAGCTTTCACCCCTTCAGACTGACCTACGATTTTAATTGGCAGGCTTACCAATACTTCTTTGTTATCTACCAGTTCCAGGAAGTCTACGTGTGCGAGTTCATCAGTTACTACGTCGAACTGAAGATCTTTCAGTACGCATCTGTAAGACTTTTCGCCCAGTTTGATTTCTGCCAACTGGAAGTCGGGTGTGTACACCAGGCTTTTAAATTGTTTTGCAGGCGCTGAAAAATTCACCGTCTCTGCACCCCCATAAATAACACAAGGCACTTGTTCCTCAGAACGGAGAAGGCGGGTGGCTTTTTTGCCGAAGTCGCTCCTGAGTTGTCCTTCAATTGTTATTGTTTTCATTGATTAAACATTTATTGATTAAAAAAAATTCCTGTTGATAACTAGCGGTCCTTTCGGTTGCTGTGCACAAACAAACTAGTGATCGATTTGTTTTCGTGCATGTTGCGGATGGCTACTGCAAAGAGTTCTGCCACTGACAACACCTTTACTTTTGAACTGGCTTTATGGAAATTGATGGTATCGCATACTACCATTTCTTCCAGCACTGAGTTTTCGATATTTTCATAAGCCTTCCCGCTGAAAACCGGATGGGTGCAAAATGCACGTACGGTGCGGGCGCCTTTTTCTTTGAGCAGGGCGGCGGCTTTGGTAAGGGTGCCGGCTGTATCGCAGATATCGTCTATCAACACTACGTCGCGGTCTTTTACCTCTCCAATTACGACCATTGAAGCAATTTCATTGGCGCGCTTACGATGCTTGTCACAGATCACCATTTCCGCATTGAAATAGGATGCAACTTCCCTTACCCGGTTGGTACTACCCACATCCGGGGACGCAAAGGTAAGGTTTTCCAGTTTTAAAGTTTCTATATATGGAATAAAAATAGCAGAACTATCCAGGTGGTCTACCGGGATATCGAAGAAGCCCTGTATCTGAGGTGCATGTAAATCCATGGTAATCACCCTATTGGCTCCTGCCGAAGTCAGCAGATTGGCCACCAGCTTGGAGGCAATGGCCACCCTGGGTTTATCTTTACGATCTTGCCGCGCAAAGCCAAAATAGGGAATTACGGCTGTAATATAGCCGGCGGAAGCTCTTTTGGCAGCATCTATCATCAGGAGCAACTCCATCAGATTTTCTGTGGGAGCATTGGTGCCTTGGATCAGGAATACATTGTCTCCCCGGATGCTTTCCAGGTATACCGGCTGGAATTCGCCATCACTAAACTTCTGGATGGTAAGCTTACCTAAATTACCGCCATACTTTTTGGCAATTTTTCCGGCCAATTCGGGATTACTGTTTCCCGTAAAGATTTTTACAGATGGTTGCATGATAATAGAAAGAGGGTGCGAAATTATAACAATAAACGCTACCAGGATAAAAAAATATAGCATAAATGCCCCTGGGATAAGGCTAAAGCTTTTTGTGGAAAAGAAAATTTTTGCACCCGACATAATTTGCTAACTTTATTAGCAAATTATTGTTAATGGAAAATGAAATCCGTCAAGTTAACTCCCATAACCCCATAAAGAATTGGGCCATTGAAGAAAGACCCCGCGAAAGGCTTGTCCAACATGGAGCGCAGTCGCTTACGGCGGTGGAATTACTGGCTATTCTTTTTCGCACCGGCACCCTGCGGAAATCAGCCGTGGAGCTAAGCAGGGAAGTAATGAAAATAATTTCAGATAATCTCGCCGATCTTTCTAAATTGAATGTACAACAATTAACGCGGATTAATGGTATTGGTACTGCCAAGGCCACGCAGGTCATTGCTGCTTTGGAGTTGGCCCGCCGCGAGCAAATGGCGGCCAGGGACAAAATAACCTATATCAAAAGCAGCGCACAGGCGGCTCAGTACATGAAACCCCGTATTGCGCACCGCCAAGAGGAAGAATTTCATGTTATGTTTCTTTCTAATGGCAATCGCCTTATTCGCCACCAGCACATAAGCTCCGGGGGGATGAGCGCCACCATCGTAGACCCGCGCATCATATATGCAGACGCCCTCTCCTGCCGCGCCGCCCGTGTATTGTTCTGCCATAACCACCCTTCCGGCAATCTTTCTGCCAGCCATGCAGACATCCAGCTTACTCGCCGCCTCCGCGATGCTGGGAAATTACTCAATATAGAAGTACTGGACCACATCATTATAGCAGACACCGGCTATTGCAGCATGGTCGAAGAAGGCCTCATGTGAGGTGCTGATCAAGAAAAGCAAAGCAGTACCGTGCCGGTAAATAAATGGAGCGATTGTATTTCCTATTTTAATTACTTTCGTTGTTATTTATAAAAATCGTTATGCTTAAAATAGGAATCTTCGGCGTAGGGCACCTGGGCAAAATTCATCTTTCTCAACTGATGACCATGAAAGATGTAGAGGTGGTAGGCTTTTATGATCCAAGCAATGCCCATGCTGCTAGCGTGACAACACAATACAACATTCCCCGTTTCACCATTGCCGAAGAACTTATTCAGTCTGTAAATGCCATTGACATTGTAGCACCCACTACTTTACACTACAATCTTTGTGAACTGGCCATCCGAAATGGTAAACATGTGTTTGTGGAGAAGCCCATCACTAATACCGTGGAAGAAGCTAAAACGCTTGTAAAACTGGTGGATGAAGCACATATTAAGTTTCAGGTGGGACATGTAGAACGCTTTAACCCGGCCTTTCTGGCGTTGAAGGGATACGATTTGAATCCCATGTTCATAGAAGTGCATCGCCTGGCCGAGTTTAACCCACGTGGCACAGATGTGAGCGTAATCCTGGACCTCATGATCCATGACATCGACATTGTACTTAGCATTGTGAAATCTACCATTAACCGTATTTCTGCCAGCGGCGTATCGGTTATGAGCAATACTCCCGATATTGCCAACGTACGCATAGAATTTCACAACGGCTGTGTAGCCAACCTTACTTCCAGCCGCATTTCCCTGAAAAAAATGCGCAAAATGCGCCTCTTCCAAAAGGATGCCTACATTGGCATCGACTTCCTGGATAAAAAAACAGAGATCATCAAGATCAAAACGCCTGCAGACGCCGGCCTCTTTACGCTGGATATCGATACAAATGATGGCAAAAAAACCATTGCCATCGACAACCCGGAGATTAAACAATCCAATGCCATCCGCATGGAACTGGAACTTTTCCGCGATAGTATTTTGCAAAATAAACCGGTGGCTGTAGGCGTGATTGATGGTTTGCAAGCATTGGAAGTAGCCCACCAAATCCTCCAAAAGATCGGGCAATCGCAGCCGGAAGTTTAATAGTAGAAAATTGCCTTTGAGCAAAGCTAATGTCCACCCAGCAAAGCTGCAGCTATCACCAGATCTTGGGGTTGTGTGATTTTGATGTTTTCAGGATCGCCGGTCACGAGGTGAATGGCATGGCCCGCCGTTTCTACCACGGAAGCCTCATCAGTAAATAAGGGATCGTAGGGTTGTTCAAATGCAGGGATCAATATACTGGCGGAGAAAGTCTGCGGGGTCTGGACAATTTTATACCGATCTCGGTCTGCAGCGGCATTACCATTTTCATGCACTACCCGAATACTATCTTTCATCGGCACCACCGGGATGGCGCTGCCATACTGCAAAGCGGCCTCGTAACAACGGTGAATGAGGGCAGCCGTTACTAAAGGTCGCACCCCGTCGTGCACAAAGATCACGGCATCCCCCTTTACCTGGTCTAAGCCATTTTTTACGGAATGAAAACGAGTATCTCCACCGGCAATCACCTGTACACGAGGAGGTTTATTAAAACCTTCCAGGATATCTCGGGCATAATCAAAATGCGCCAGCGGCAGCACTAATATGATCTCCATATCTTCATAAGCATTAGCGAAGGCCTGTATAGTATGCGCCAGCACCGGCTTTCCTGCCAGTGGCAGGAACTGCTTTGGAATGGAGCTGCCCATGCGCACGCCCGATCCGCCGGCAACAATAATGGCTATCTTTCTCCGATTGATGCTCATAAAATGAAATAGATATGCTGCAAGATTACTCAAAAAAAGAAAAGTCCTGCAAGTTTTTGCAGGACTTTTACGATTATACGATGATCGCTTAGAGGATCAGCATGGCATCGCCATAACTGAAGAAGCGGTATTTTTCTTTGATGGCCTGCTGGTAAGCTTCCATCACCAGGTCGTAACCGGCAAATGCACATACCATGATGAGCAGGCTGGTTTTAGGAAGGTGAAAGTTGGTCACCAGGGCATTGGGAATGGAAAAATCGTAGGGTGGATGAATAAAGGTATTCGTCCATCCTTCTGCGGCTTTTAGGTGGTTCTGTGCAGTTACAGAACTTTCTACAGCGCGCACGCTGGTGGTACCGATGGCGCAGATCTTACGGTTTTCTTCTTTTGCTTTGTTCACCACTTTCACGGCATGTTCATCGATGTGAAAATATTCTGCATCCATTTTATGCTTGCTCAGGTCTTCTACTTCAATTGGGCGGAAAGTACCGAGACCAGTGTGCAAAGTTACTTCTGCAAACTTAACACCTTTGATCTCTAAGCGTTTGATAAGTTCACGGCTGAAGTGCAAACCAGCGGTGGGAGCGGCTACCGCACCTTCATACTTGGCGTACACAGTTTGATAACGTTCCTTGTCTTCTTCCTCGGGTTTACGTTTAATGTATTTCGGCAGTGGGGTTTCACCCAGGCTATCTAACACTTGTTTAAACTCTTCGTCGTTGCCTTCAAAAAGGAAACGGATGGTACGGCCACGAGAAGTGGTGTTGTCGATTACTTCTGCTACCAGTGTTTCATCATCGCCAAAGTAGAGTTTGTTTCCTACGCGTATTTTACGGGCAGGATCTACAATAACATCCCAGAGACGGTTTTGCTTGTTGAGTTCGCGGAGCAGGAACACTTCAATTTTAGCACCGGTTTTTTCTTTGCGGCCATACAGGCGTGCAGGAAATACTTTGGTGTTGTTCACAATCATCACGTCCTTGTCGTTGAAATAATTGATCACGTCCTTAAAGAGCTTGTGTTCGATCTTGCCGGTGGCACGGTGTACTACCATCAAGCGGGATTCATCTCTGGTTTTGGAAGGGTGCTGCGCGATAAGATTAAGCGGAAGATCGAATTTAAACTGTGATAGTTTCATATTACGGTATGAATAAATATTAATTAAGTCTGCGAAGGTAGGTATTAATCATTATTCTATCAAAAACATTGCAAGACTTACAAGGAGGCGCCGGGAATAGCAGCCAGTAGCTGCCGGGTATAAGGAGATTGGGGATGATGGTAGACCTGGTCGGCACTGCCAAGCTCCATAATACGACCCTGCTGCATCACCATGATGCGATCGCTTACGAAACGCACCACAGACAGGTCGTGTGAAATGAAAATACAGGTAAAGCCCATGTCATTGCGCAGATCCATGAGCAGATTCAATACCTGCGCCTGTATGCTTACATCCAGGGCAGATACAGATTCGTCGAAAATTACAAAAGATGGCTCCAGAGCCAGCGCCCGGGCCATGACGATGCGTTGTCGCTGGCCACCGGAAAATTCATGGGGATATCGATCGTAATGCGAAGGCAGTAGCTGCACGCGGTCCAGCCATTCGAGTACGCGCGTTTTGCGGGCTGCATCGCTTTCCAGCATACCATGCACTTTCAGCGGCTCCTGAATGGCGTGGCCAATAGTAAGGCGGGGATTCAACGCGGAATAAGGGTCCTGGAAAACGAGCTGCATATCCTTACGTAGGGTGCGCATGGCCTCGGCACTGTGCTGGCGGATATTTTGGCCTTTGTACAAAATGGTGCCAGCGGTAGGCTCGATGAGCCGCAACAATGTGCGGCCCAGCGTGGTTTTGCCGGAGCCGGACTCTCCTACCAGGCCCAGTATTTCACCCTGACGTACATCAAAACTCACATCATTCACGGCTTTCACGAAATGTGCCGGCTTCCCCCATCCTTTCCGCCGTAAGGGGAACCAGGTCTGGAGGTTGCGTACTTCCAGCAGGTGCTGACTCTTTTCCAACTGCTGTTCCCTCACCCGCCATATTGCAGGGTCCAGTACCAGCGATTGCAGGAAGGCAGGTACGGATGTATTTTTTTCTACCAGTTGCCCTTGCACATTATGGTCCACAAAATCGGCGGTTACCGGAAGCCGCCGCAGGCGCACGGTAGACGGGGGGCGGCAGGCCAGCAGACTTTTCGTATAGGCGTGCACGGGATGGCCAAATACGGCAGCTACCTCACCGGTTTCCACAATGCCCCCTTTGTACATTACCATTACCCGGTGGGCCAGGGAGGCCACCACACCAAGATCATGGGTAATGAACATCATGCCCATACCGGTTTCCCGCTGCAATTGCTGAAGTAACTGAAGGATCTCCTTTTGTACGGTTACATCCAGGGCGGTGGTTGGCTCGTCGGCAATCAGCAATTGGGGTTCACAACTAATGGCCATGGCGATCATGACACGTTGTTTCTGCCCGCCGGATAGTTCATGAGGATAGCGGTCTAGTATTAATTCCGGATCAGGAAGCTGTACTTTTTGGAAGAGGGCCAGGGTTTGTGCGCGGGCGATAGCTTTGCTCACTTTTTTATGAAGGCGGATTACCTCCATCACCTGGCGACCACAGGTCATGAGGGGATTAAGGGAAGACATAGGCTCCTGGAAAATCATCCCGATGTGGCGACCGCGCAAGGTTCGCATGGCCGCATCCTGCAGGGCAATTATAGAAGAAGGCTGCTCCTGGCCGGGTGGCTGAAAAAGTATTTCCCCTCCGATGGTGGCCGTGGGTGGCAACAAGCGCAGGATAGACATTGCAGTAACAGACTTGCCCGAGCCAGACTCTCCCACTATGCCAAGTATTTCGCCGGCATGAAGGGCAAAACTAATATCGCTGACCGCCGTAGCAGTATGGTCATTGACGGAGAATGATACTTGTAAATGATTGACCTGGAGTAAAGGTGCCGGCATGTAAAAAGTTTAGTTCAGCGGCTGGAGATAGTCGTCGTGCAAGGTAGGTAGCCCTCCTTAAAAACGGAGGTGTTTTACGGTCTGGTGGCTGTTGATCAGGTTCTTCAGCGAATCGATCCCAATTTTCAGGTGACGTTCCACATAGGTAACTGTTACTTTTTTATCACTTTCTTCAGTTTTTACGCCTTCAGGAATCATGGGAGAATCGGACACGAGCAACAAAGCACCGGTGGGTATTTTATTGAAAAAGCCTACTGAGAAAATGGTGGCGGTTTCCATATCGATTGCCATAGCCCTTACTTGTTCCAGGTATTTTTTAAACTCAAGGTCGTGTTCCCACACCCGTCGGTTAGTGCTGTAGCAGGTGCCGGTCCAGTAGTCGCATCCATATTCGCGGATGGTGGTGGAGATGGCTTTTTGCAGGGCAAAAGCAGGCATGGCAGGCACTTCTGGCGGAAAGTAATCATTAGAGGTACCCTCGCCACGGATGGCCGCAATGGGTAGTATAAGGTCTCCGATGGTGTTTTTCTTTTTAAGCCCACCGCATTTACCTAAAAACAAAACGGCTTTGGGTTCTATGGCGCTCAGCAGGTCCATCACGGTGGCGGCACTGGGGCTGCCCATGCCAAAATTAATGATGGTAATATCACCGGCGGTAGCGCACTGCATAGGGCGGTCGGTGCCTACGATCTCCACCTTATTCCATTCGGCAAATAGTTTCAAGTAATTGGAAAAGTTGGTAAGCAGAATGTGAGAGCCAAAGTTGCCCAACTTCTCACCGGTGTAGCGGGGCAACCAGTTGGTGACAATTTCCTCTTTTGTCTTCATCTTCTTTTTGACAAATGAAGCTACGATTTTTTGTGCAAACCCGTAAGCGTTCACTAGTTTTGCCCCATGATCGCCATCACCTTTCCGACACCCAATTTTAAAATACAGCGGCAGGACGGCAAAGAACTGATCTTCGACGCCTGGCGGAAAAAGTATGTGGTACTTACCCCGGAAGAATGGGTAAGGCAAAATTTCCTGGCTTACCTTACCCAAACGTTGCAGTATCCTGCCTCGCTGATCGGCATTGAAAAAGAATTGATGCTGGGTACATTGCGCAAGCGTTGCGACATTGTGGTGTACAACCGGCAAATGCAGCCCTGGATGATTGTGGAATGCAAGGAAATGACCATTCCCTTAGGCCAGCTCACCCTGGAGCAGATAAACCGCTACCAGATGGTGCTTTCTTCTTCCTACCTGGTGATTACTAATGGTGTAAATACCTTTTGCTGCTATGGCAATGCAGCACGCCAACAATGGGAATTTGTACAAGCACTGCCTTCCTACCCGTTCGCATAACCTGCTTATATTTCATTTTATATATCGATAAAAAAAACCGCGGTAAGCCAAGCCTGCCGCGGTTTTGTTTTCCCAGGAAATAAAAAATCATGGGAAGATGCCCAACTGCTCATAAGAAGCGCCTACCTTATCGATGGCGCACACATAAGCGGCGGTACGCATGTCTTTGATCTCGGGGTTGTCCAGCATTTTCTGGCGCACCTCGTGCAGCGCAGTGATCATGGTTTCTTCCAGGCCGGAATAAACCAGGTCTACTTCATCGGCACCGTGGGCGATAAATTTTCTTTCTTTATCAGACACTTTCTTACCGGTCATGTCTTCGATCACACTGAGGATGTGGATGTTCATGTTTTCATCGAAACGCTTGCCCAGTCGGCCATAGCGCACGTGGCTGAGGTTTTTCAGCCATTCGAAGTAGGAAACCGTTACCCCCCCAGCATTCAGGAACATATCAGGAACTACGATCACACCTTTGGCGCTGAGAATCTCATCGGCTTCAGGCGTGAGGGGGCCATTGGCCGCTTCGCCTATAATGCGGGCCTTCACATTGGCCGCATTCTTGCCGTCGATCACATTTTCCAGGGCGGCAGGGATCAGGATATCGCAATCCAGTTCCAGGCCCATGGTATTTTTTTCCAGATCTACCGCTCCAGGGAAATTTTTGATAGAACCAGTGGCATTGCGGTGTTTCAGCACTTCATCGGGTTCCAGGCCCTGGTCGTTGAAAATGGCACCATCCCACTCGATGAGGCAAATTACTTTGGCGCCGGCTTCGTGGAAGTATTTGGCGGCGTGGTATCCCACGTTTCCCATTCCCTGCACAATTACGCGTTTTCCTTCAATGCCGGTGGGCAAGCCCAGGCGATCCATTTCTTCTTTGATGTTGCACAGTTCGCGCAGGCCATAGAATACACCCAGGCCGGTGGCTTCGCGGCGGCCACGTACACCACCCAGGTGCAGGGGCTTGCCGGTTACGCAGCCATAAGCATCTACTTCGCCAGGGCGCAGGCTGATGTAGGTATCCAGTATCCAGCTCATCTCGCGCTCACCGGTACCATAGTCGGGGGCGGGTACGTCTACGCCAGGACCAATGAAGTTCTTTTTCACCAGTTCTGCGGTGTAACGACGGGTGATGGCTTCCAGTTGAAAGGGCGTATAATTGCGGGGATTGATCTTGAGACCACCTTTGGCACCGCCAAAAGGTACATTTACAATGGCGCATTTGTAGGTCATCAGGGCAGCCAGGGCCATTACTTCGTCCTGGTTCACTTCTTCGCTGAACCGGATACCGCCTTTGCAGGGCAGTTTGTGATGAGAGTGTTGTACACGGTAGGCTTCAATCACTTCAATGTCGTTGCCGACACGTACGGGAAATTTCATGCGGTACACAGCGTTGCAGGCCTTAATTTGCTCAAGGATGCCGCTCTCCCATTTGGTGAATTTAGATGCTTTGTCGAAGCTTTTCTCTACGCTCTCAAAGAAGGAGTACGTTTGTTGCTCCTGCGCAGTTGTTGTAACCATAAGAATTGTTTTGGTAGGTTAGACTAAAATCATGGCTGCTGGCGCTGTTCCAGCTTACTGATCTTGCGGTCTAACCTCACGAGGAAGAGCACAATACCCAGGAAGATGATGACAAGCACGCCTACTACCACATATATTTTACCGTTGCTGCGGAAAAATTCATTGACGGGACCTTTCTCCGTATTCTGTTGCTGGGCGCTGGCCAGCAGGGAAAGGCACATTAAAAACAGCGTAAAACAACCGGACAACGCTTTACGGACGATCATTACCGAAGATATTTTTTAATTCAAGTTTCCTGTATCGCATTTGCAGGGAGTACAACCATACGCCGAGTAAGGCCCATCCCACCATGGCCGGGTAAAAAACCATCATCATATGGTGGTCGGTATCATCTTTGGAAAAACCGGGGGTATTACCGGCGCCGGGATGCAGAGAATCCACCATACGGGGAATGATATACGTTAATGGAATGAGCAGTGCAAAAGCAAATACGTTGAACACTGCAGAGATGCGGGCCCGCTTGTCAATATCCTGAATAGACATGCGCAATACCAGGTAAGCCATGTAAATGAACAAAGCCAGGGCAGTACTCATCTGTTTAGGATCTGTAGGCAGGGTACTTCCCCAGGTATAGGTAGCCCATAGTGTACCGGTGGCAAAACCCAGCACCCCGAAAAAGGTGCCTACGTTGGCAGCGGAACTAGCCGCTACATCCCGCTTTAGGTCGTATTTAACAAGGTACAATAACGAGTTGACAACGGAAATGGTAAATAATGTATACATCGCGATCCACATGGGCACATGGAAGAAGAGGCCCCGGGAAGACTCTGCATTCGTTCCAATCATGGGAATCTGAATCGTTAAACCCGCTATGATCGTGTACAGCAGGATCAGTACTGCCAACACTTTCCACCAATATCTGGTCATTTTTTATATGCAATAATTGGGGGCAAACCTACGCGATTTGTGTTATATGACAAAGACTTTATTAACAAACGATCCCTTATAAATCGCCCTGTTTAGATGGCTGTGCGGGATAGACTGGAATGCTTGAACAATTCGACAAAATGTAAGTAAGCATTTAAAAAATAGGTAATTAACCATATACTTATTTAACCATTCTAAAATTTAATCGCTCCATAAAAACGGGAATAGCACCAGGGCCAGGGCGATGGTCAGTACATCCATGCCCACCAGCCATACAAACATTTGGGGTAGTCCTGGCTGCACCACCGCCGTAAAAGCGGAGCGAGACACATTGCCCAGCAGCATTAGCACCGGCATTATTACCGGGAACCCCATGATGGCCATTAGCGCCGCATTTTGATTGGCCTGGGCTGCAATAGCCGCCAACATGGTAAACACCAGCGACAAACTGACGCCCCCCAGGATAACTACCCCAAAGAAGTAGCTGAAGTTAATGAGGGGATTTCCCAGGAAGATAAAACAGCAAAGCAGTACAATTAAACTCATGAGCGACATGAGTAACAGGTTATAGATTAATTTGGCAATGATGAAATGCCGGGGATGTACCAGGCTATAAAAATATAGCATGCGCCCCCGGTTTTCCTGAAAAAAACTTTTGGCAATGGCATTCACCGACACAAACAATTGCACGACCCAGAACAGGGCATTCCAGGTTTTTTCCTCCGGTTTGCCCATCATCAGGTTAATTACAAACACCGTAGATACTACATACAACAATATGCCGAAGAAGGCGTACTGTTGCCGCCATTCGAGCAAAATATCTTTTTTTACCAGCGTCCAGATCTGATGCAGAGAGTGTTTCACGGGGGCAAAGATAATTGACTTTACGCAGCCATTGTGAAAGCTTGTTTTCCCTATCTTTAGGGCTATGCAAAAAATCTTAGTAGCAAATCGTGGCGAAATAGCGCTGCGTGTCATGCGGTCTGCAAGAGAAATGGGGATTAAAACGGTGGCGGTGTTTTCAGCTGCCGATCGGACCATGCCTTTTGTACAGTATGCGGATGAAGCGGTATGCATAGGCCCTGCCCCTTCCAACCAATCGTACCTGCTGGGCGAAAAGATAATTGCCGTAGCCAAACAAACCGGTGCCGACGCCATTCATCCTGGATATGGCTTCCTCAGCGAGAATGCCGGATTTGCCGCGGCAGTAACGGCGGCGGGGCTTATTTTCATTGGTCCTTCTTCACAGGCTATCGAGATGATGGGCAGTAAGTTATCTGCCAAACAGGCCGCACAGGCCTTTGGCGTACCCATGGTTCCGGGTACGGAAACGCCCTTGCGCAGCTTGGAAGAAGCCCAGGAAGTTGTTAAAAAAACCGGTTTCCCTATCCTGATCAAAGCCTCTGCAGGCGGTGGCGGAAAGGGAATGCGTGTGGTAAATGCGGAAAGTGAGCTGGCCGAGCAGATCGCCATGGCCAAAAGCGAAGCCAAAAGTGCCTTTGGCGACGATGCAGTATTTATTGAAAAATATGTAACGGCTCCCCGCCACATTGAAATACAGGTGCTAGGCGATCAGCATGGCCATTATGTATATCTCTTTGAACGGGAGTGTTCCGTACAGCGCCGCCACCAAAAGCTTATCGAGGAAGCTCCATCTTCCTGCCTTACCCCCGCGGTAAGGGCTGCCATGGGCAAGTGCGCCCTGGACGTAGCCCGCGCCTGCCAATATTATGGGGCCGGTACGGTGGAGTTCTTGGTAGACGAACAATTGAACTTTTATTTCCTGGAAATGAATACCCGCCTGCAAGTGGAACACCCGGTTACGGAACTGATTACCGGGCTAGACCTGGTGAAAGAACAGATCCGCATTGCCCGGGGGGAGGCGCTATCTTTCCATCAGGAAGATTTATCCATTAGTGGACACGCCATAGAACTGCGGGTATGCGCCGAAGACCCTGCCAATAATTTCCTGCCAGATACGGGCCGTCTGGAAACCTACGTACGCCCGCAGGGTTATGGGGTGCGGGTAGATGATGGTTACGAGGAAGGCATGGACATTCCTATTTATTACGATCCAATGATCGCCAAGCTGATCGCCTGGGGTAAAGATCGCGACGAAGCCCGGGAGCGCCTCATCCGTGCCATTGGCGAATACCAGGTAAAAGGTATTACCACCACCCTGCCTTTTGGCGCCTGGGCCTTGCAACAACCCGCCTTTGTAAACGGGCAGTTTGATACCGGTTTCATCGGTAAATATTTCACCCCGGACGCTTTGGATGTGCCATCGGCCAACGCCGCGCAGGCTGCGGCCATACTGGCGGTTCAGCTCTGGCAACAGCAAGCCAGCGGCGCAGCAGCAGCATTGCCCAACAGTGGACACAACAGCAACTGGGTGAAAAGAAGGGATTTACGATAACAGCAGCGGCACAAAGTCCCCCTGTTCCGTAAGCAGACTCACTGCTCTATGCCTGCTTTGGCTGGTCTTACATTTGAATAAACGCCCAGTGCCATGGAGATTAAACCTTGATGAATTAACAATAAATAAAGACCTACGGGCAAAAAGACAAAACGGAAAATTATAACTTTGCGCCATCTTATGCGACAGTTTATATTAAATATTATAGACTTTTTCTACAAGCCGTTCGAGAAGTTCATGCCATTGCAAACTTTCCGTTACCTGGCTTGTGGGGGAAGCAATACGTTACTAGATATTGTGCTTTACTCTGTGATGTATCATTTTGTATTGCATAAGAACGATGTACACCTGTTCGGGGTAACCATTTCGGCGCACATAGCAGCCCTGTTTATGTCTTTGGCCATTACTTTTCCGACGGGGTTCCTGCTATCTAAATTTATTGTATTCACCAATTCCAGCCTGGAAGGCAGGGTACAGTTGTTCCGTTATTTTGTATTGGTAGCGGTCTGCTTTTTGCTCAATTATGTATTCATGAAGCTATTCGTGAATTACTTTCATTTTTTTCCTACCGTTTCAAAAATCTTCACTACCTTTTTTGTGGTGGCCTTCAGCTATCTCACCCAGAAAAAATTCACCTTCAAGACCAAAAGTATTCCCTTACCTTAATCAATCTTCCGCTTCATAAAAATGCTGGCGGCAGCGTGGCTCATATACATCTTTTTCACCCAGCAACACAGTATTGTTGCTGGCAGTTTTGCGGTAAGAATAGTTGGCAATATTGCCACATTTTACACATATGGCATGCAGCTTGGTAATGTAATCCGCTTTAGCAAGTAAATTGGGCATTTGCCCGAAAGGCTTGCCGAGATAGTCCATGTCTAGTCCTGCTATAATTACGCGAATACCGCGCAGGGCAAGCTGGTCACACACGAAGGGCAGTTCTGCATCAAAGAACTGTGCTTCGTCAATACCTACTACATCTACCTCCTGTGCCAGCAAAAGTATTTGCTGAGAATTTTCGATAGGAGTGGCTGCCATATTATTTTCGTTGTGCGACACAATATTCAACTCGTTGTAGCGTGTATCAATGGTAGGTTTAAAAATCTCCACTTTTAGATTGGCAATGCGCACCCGTTTTAGCCGGCGGATAAGTTCTTCGGTTTTACCGGAAAACATGGATCCACAGATCACTTCAATCCATCCTCGTCTGCCACCTGCAAGTGAAGGTTCAATAAACATAATATAGCGTTTTGATTTTAAACTAGTTGAAAAAAGGTAACTTTAGTACAAAGAAACAATTACTCACACTTAAACCAATTAAAGCATGGAAAAAATAAATGCATTAATTGATAAGTTGCAGGAATTGAAAAATTCCAATGCGGGCTTGCAAAATATTGCTTATCATACCCAGTTGCTGCAATCGGAAATTTTCCGTGCGCAATTGGCTTCTCCCAACATTTACGCCAATACTTCCAGTAATATTGCCGTGATCCTACCGGCTTCCCGGACACAAGCCGCCATGACCGAACCGGCGTTTTCAGAAAAATCTGCTACCTGGGCAGCGCCCGCCGCCGCAAAGGCAGAAAAGGCCAGTACCGCCACCATCGTGGTAATGCCTGCGGCTAAGGCCACCGATGGTGAAACCAACTACGTTCCGGCAACTTCCACATCCCCGGCAGCTACTGTTGCCACTCCGACACCCGCGCCAGCCATTCCTGCTGCGGATGAACAGCGGACAGATACTGCTCAACCTGTGCCGGCACCGCCAGTACCGGAAACTCCGGCAGAAACCATTGCCGCCCAGGCCGAGCAGGCCCCTGCAGCGGCGGAGGATATTGCTATTCATCCTACACCAGGTGTTATTCCGGCAGCAGCACACAGCGCGCGCGAAATGCAAGCGGAAAAACCTTCCGAACGTGCTTTCGTAACCGTAACTACGGACGACCTGCAACCTGCACAGGAAGCACCTAATAAACCTTCACCATTTTTACAGGAAACAGCGTCTTATGGTCATTCTTCTGCTAACCGGCCCAAAACAATTGTAGGAAACAACGGAGTGCCGGGCAATACCCTTTTCGACACCCCTTCTCCCACCCAAGGAAACGCCGGCATGCGCGATGAATTGCAGGAGCTAGCTGGCAAAAATATGACATCGCTTAATGATCGCCTAAGAAGTGCTAAAATTGAACTGGGCGATAAACTAGGCGACACCCACGTCAGCGATCTTCGGCAGGCCATTGGCATAAATGATAAATTTCAATTTATACAGGAACTGTTCCGGGGCGATGTAGATATGTATGAACGTTCTGTACGTACCATCAATGAGTTCAGGAGCTACCAGGAGGCCGATCTTTGGATACAGCGGGAGCTTACTATTAAATTGGGCTGGCAGGACGACTATGGCCCTGTTCAACACTTTTACGGATTACTTAAAAAACGTTTTTCCGCTATATAGGTGAGCACCTTGCCGGTAGCCCCCTGCCCGGCCTCTACATAGGCCGCCGCTGCTTGGGCTGCGGTATTCCAGGCGGTGGTATCCTGCACAAATAGTTGTAGGATGCGCAAAAGACTGGCAGCATCTTTCACTATAAATCCGCCACCAACGGCAATTAGCGCTGGCGCCTCGGGAAATTTATCGAAGATGGGACCAAACAATACCGGCTTTCCATAAGTGGCCGGCTCAAGAATATTGTGAATGCCCTCCTTTCCAAAACCGCCACCTACATAGGTTATCATGGCATAATGGTATAGCGCCGACAACATCCCTACATTATCGATGATTAAAACATTACTGTGTAGGGCTTCCCCAGCGGCCAGGCGGGTATAGCGTTGCGCCTGCGGAAACATGGCCATGAGCTGATCTATACGTGTTGTATGCACTTCATGCGGAGCAAGGATTAAAGCCATATCCGGCAACATCTGTGACCAGCAGGCGGCCAGCAGTTGCTCATCTTCCGGCCAGGTGCTGCCGGCCACGAGAATGTGTTTTCCTGTACAAAATTGTTCGATCAGGGGTAATGTCCTCTTTTCATTTCGCAAAGCCCAAACCCGGTCGAAACGCGTATCGCCGCTGCGACTTACATTTTTTATACCGGCGCTGGTCAGTAATTGCAGCGAACGATCATCTTGTACAAAAATATGGGTAAGCCGCTCCAGTAGCTGCCGGAAGAGGCCGCCATACCACTTGAAAAACACCTGTTGAGGCCTGAAAATACCCGACACCAGCAGGGTGGGGATGTTCCGGGCATGCAAGGCTGTGAGGAAATGGTACCAGAATTCATATTTGATGAACAGCGCTAGCCGGGGCTGGGCGATATCCAGGAAAATACGGGCATTACGCCGCGTGTCCAGGGGGAGGTAAAAAATGTAATCGGCGCCTTGATAATCCTTGCGCACCTCATAGCCCGAGGGCGAAAAAAAGGTGAGTAATATTTTATAGGATGGATAATGGCTGCGCAAAGCCTCCAGTACTGGCCGGCCCTGTTCGAACTCGCCAAGCGAAGCAGCATGTACCCAGATCAGGGGCGTGCCTGGGGGAATGGCCACATGCATCCGCACAGGCCACTGATACCGGCCCTGCTTCCACAGGCGGGCCTTTACTTTGCCTGCCCAGGCCGACAAGGTGATCGCAAAATAGTAAATGGCTATGCCAAGATTGTATAATCCACTGAATAAGATCACTTTATCGTATAATATTTTTTACCGTTGCGTACAAAGATAAGTAACACCACCAATTTCAATTTTCGTAAATTTGCACACTTTAAATAAAATTCTATTCCGATATGGTTCCTATTCAAATGGTTGATTTGAAGCGCCAATACCTTAAGATAAAACCACAGGTAGATCAGGCTATCCTGGAAGTCCTGGAAAATACAGCTTTCATTAACGGAAAACCTGTGCAGCAATTTTCAGCAGCCCTGCAACAATATCTTGATATAAAACATGTAATACCCTGCGCCAATGGTACAGATGCCCTGCAAATAGCCATGATGGCGCTAGACCTGCAACCTGGCGACGAGGTGATCACGCCCTCCTTTACTTTTATTGCTACAGCCGAGGTGATTGCCCTGCTGCGTTTGAAGCCAATATTCGTGGATGTAGATCCAAAGACGTTTTGCCTGGACCCGGTGGCGGTGGAAAAGGCCATTACACCCCGCACAAAGGCTATTGTACCCGTACACCTGTACGGCCACAGCGCCGATATGGAGCCGATTATGGCCATTGCCGCAAAACATAATATTACCGTAATTGAGGACAATGCGCAGGCAATTGGCGGAACATACACTTTTAAAGACGGGACTAAAAAGAAGACCGGGGCAATAGGGCATATAGGCTGCACCAGCTTCTTCCCTTCCAAGAACCTGGGCGGTTATGGCGATGGCGGTGCCCTATTCACCAACGACGATGCGCTGGCGGCCAAAATCCGCATGGTGGCCAATCACGGTCAGAGCGCGCGCTATTATCATGATGTGGTAGGGGTAAATTCCCGGCTGGATACCTTACAAGCAGTGATTTTAAATATTAAATTGCCCTTGCTCGACGAATACATTCATGCACGCCGGAGAGTGGCTGCTGCCTATAACGAAGCTTTTTCGGTACATCCTGAATTTACCGTGCCTTACGAGGCACCATACAGTTACCATGTATACCACCAATATACATTGCAACTGAATGGCATAGACCGCGATGCACTGATTGCTCACTTACAGCAGCAACAAGTGCCTGCCATGATCTATTACCCGGTGCCTGCTCATCGACAAAAGATGTTTGCTGCATTTGGAGGGGCTAGTTTTGACCTGCCCGCCACCGATGCGCTTACGCACCAGGTAGTATCTTTACCCATTCACACCGAGATGGATAAGGAGCAACTGGCCCATATTATTAAAGCCGTAAAATCTTTTCTTCAATAATTTAATATAGCCCCTGATATGAAAATTACCGTTGTAGGCACTGGTTATGTAGGCCTGGTTACAGGTACCTGCTTTGCAGAAACAGGCAACAATGTTACCTGTGTAGACATTGATGCGAACAAAGTAAAAAAACTTTCCTCCGGGCAGGTTACCATTTATGAACCCGGACTGGAGAAGTTATTTGAACGTAACCTGAAGGAAGGCCGTTTGCACTTTACCACAGACCTCGCTGCAGGTATCAAAGACGCAAGGATCATTTTCCTGGCCCTGCCAACCCCTCCGGGCGAAGATGGATCTGCCGACCTTTCTTATATATTAAACGTATCTGACCACCTCGGCAAATTGCTCACCGATTACAAAGTGATTGTAGACAAAAGCACCGTACCGGTGGGCACGGCAGAAAAGGTATATGCAGCCATTGCCAAACATGGCGTAACGGAATTTGATGTAGTAAGTAATCCTGAGTTTCTACGAGAAGGCGTAGCAGTAGAAGACTTTATGAAGCCAGACCGTGTGGTAATTGGCACCAGCTCCGAGCGCGCTCAGAAGATCATGGCAGAATTGTATGCGCCCTTTGTACGCCAGGGCAATCCCATCCTCTTCATGGACGAAAAATCTGCTGAGCTAACTAAGTACGCGGCCAATTCCTTCCTGGCCACCAAGATTACCTTCATGAACGAGATTGCCATCCTTTGCGAAAAACTGGGCGCAGATGTTGATATGGTGCGCCGTGGCATAGGCAGCGACGACCGTATTGGCAAGCGCTTCCTGTTTCCCGGCATCGGCTATGGCGGCAGTTGTTTTCCAAAGGACGTACAGGCGCTTGTGAAATCCTCAGAAGAAGTGGATTATGAATTCAAGATACTGAACGCAGTAACCGATGTGAATGAAAAACAGAAGTTATTCCTGGTTCCCAAAATTCAGGCTTATTTTGGCGGCAACCTCAAAGGCAAACATTTTGCACTTTGGGGCCTAGCCTTTAAGCCCAATACAGACGATATACGCGAGGCGCCAGCCCTCTATATCATCGATGCACTGGTAGCCGCAGGTGCCACCATCACCGTATTCGATCCTGAAGCGATGGAAAATGTGAAACGCGTGATTGGCGATAAAGTGGAGTATGCCGAACACCAGTACGAGTGCCTGCAACATGCAGATGCACTGATTATCGCTACCGAATGGAGCGTGTTCCGTACGCCGGACTTCGACGCCATTATCAATACCCTGCAAAACAAAGTGATCTTTGACGGCCGTAACCTGTTCGACGTGAAACGCATGCAGGAACAAGGCTTTCATTACGAAAGCGTAGGCCGCCAGGCAGCTTCACAGCAGTAAACTTCTTTAATTCACCGGCACGTTGCACGGCCATCGTGTAACGTGCTGCTCACTTCACCCCCTAACCATTTTTCAAAATGGAGAAAAAAAGAATATTGATTGCCGGCGCTGCTGGTTTTCTTGGCTCACATCTTTGCGATCGCTTTATCAAGGAAGGCTATCATGTAATCGGCATGGATAACCTGCTGACGGGTAATCTTAAAAACATTGAACACCTTTTCCCCCTGCCCGATTTTGAATACTATCATCATGATGTGACTAAATTTGTGCATGTACCCGGCAAACTGGATTATATCCTGCACTTTGCTTCTCCCGCCAGCCCGATCGATTACCTGAAAATGCCCATCCAGACGTTGAAGGTAGGTTCGTTAGGAACCCATAACCTGCTGGGCCTTGCCAAAGAAAAGAAAGCCCGCATCCTGGTAGCTTCCACCTCAGAAGTATATGGCGACCCGAATGTGCATCCGCAACCAGAAGAATACTGGGGCAATGTAAACCCGGTAGGTCCCCGTGGCGTGTACGATGAGGCCAAGCGCTTCCTGGAATCCATTACCATGGCCTATCACAATTTCCATGGTGTGGAAACCCGCATCATCCGCATCTTCAATACATATGGGCCCCGTATGCGCCTCAATGATGGCCGCGCCCTGCCCGCGTTTATGAGCCAGGCCCTCACCGGCCAGGACATCACAGTATTTGGAGATGGTTCTCAAACCCGCTCCTTTTGTTATGTGGGAGACCTGGTAGAAGGCATCTACCGCCTGCTGTTAAGCGACTACCACCTGCCGGTAAACATTGGCAACCCGGAAGAAATTACCCTGCTGCAATTTGCAGAAGAGATCATTAAGCTCACCGGTACTGACCAAAAAATTACCTTCCACCCGCTCCCCAAAGACGATCCCAAGCAGCGCAAACCAGATATCACCAAGGCAAGGAACCTGCTGGGTTGGGAACCAAAGGTGAATCGGGAGGAAGGCCTTAAAGTGACATATGAATATTTTAAACAAGCATTGAATAAGTAATTATGAAACGTACATTGCTTATTACCGGAGGAGCCGGTTTTATCGGCTCGCATGTGGTAAGACTTTTCGTGAATAAATACCCGGATTATCAAGTGGTGAACCTGGACGCCCTCACTTATGCGGGCAATCTGGAAAACCTGCTGGACATACAGGATAAGCCCAACTATGTATTTGAAAAAGGCGACATCACCGATGAAGCCCGCATTGAAGCATTATTTGGTCAATACGCTTTCGACGGAGTTATCCACCTGGCAGCAGAAAGCCATGTAGATCGCAGCATTATGGACCCGCTGGCTTTCATTAAAACGAATGTGCTGGGTACCGCCACCTTGCTCAATGTGGCCCGGCAACATTGGAAAGGCCATGAAGATGGCAAACTGTTTTACCACGTTTCCACCGACGAAGTATATGGCTCCTTAGGCCAGGAAGGCCTGTTTACCGAACAAACGCCTTACGATCCACGCTCACCTTACTCCGCCTCCAAAGCCAGCTCCGATCATTTTGTGAAGGCTTATTACCATACTTATCATTTGCCGGTGGTATTGTCTAACTGCTCCAATAATTATGGCTCCAACCATTTCCCGGAGAAGCTTATTCCACTGGCCATTCACAATATCAAACATTCCAAGCCGGTACCGGTGTATGGCAAGGGTGATAACATACGCGACTGGCTGTTTGTAGAAGATCATGCCCGCGCCATCGATACCATATTTCATCATGGGCGCCTGGGCGAAACGTATAACATTGGTGGGTTCAATGAGTGGAAAAATATTGACCTTATTCACCTGCTGTGTAAGATCATGGACGAAAAACTACAGCGTGCACCAGGCACTTCGGCCCAGCTCATCACCTTTGTGAAAGACCGCGCCGGCCATGACCTACGTTATGCGATAGATGCCACCAAACTCAATACAGAACTAGGCTGGAGCCCCTCTCTGCAATTTGAGGAAGGCCTGGAAAAAACCGTAGCATGGTACCTGGCCAATGAAACATGGTTAGACAACGTAACCAGCGGTGCTTACCAACAATATTACCAGGATCAATACAATAAACGCTAACTACACATGCCTTTTCACGAAACAGGAATTCCAGGCCTGCTGATCTACGAACCCGCTATACATGGTGACCACCGTGGCTATTTCTTTGAAAGCTACAACGCCCAAACATTCCAAGGGCAGGGCATCAACATCCAGTTTGTACAAGACAACCAGGCCCGCTCCTCTTACGGCGTGTTGCGCGGCCTGCATTACCAACTGAACCCGCACGCACAAACTAAACTTATCCGCGTGCTGGAAGGAGAGATCATCGATGCAGTAGTAGACATCCGAAAGGGGTCGCCCACTTACGGAAAATCTTTCGCTATAAACCTTTCTGCCAATAACAAGCGCCAGCTACTGGTGCCGCAGGGCTTTGCCCACGGCTATGCAGTGTTAAGCCCCACCGCAGAAGTGATGTATAAATGCGACAACTTTTATCACAAGGCCAGCGAAGGTGGTATCATTTATAACGATCCCACCTTGCAGATCAATTGGGGCATTGACCTCAAAGATGCGATCGTGTCTGATAAAGATCAGGTGTTGCCCAAACTGGCAGACCTTGAACATAATTTTGTGTACCAGGGTTAATGCCCGCTTTCTTTTTCCTGCATGAAAAATATTTTGATCACCGGCGCTTCCGGCCAACTCGGACAAGCTTTTAAAAGCATTGCCACTCAGTACCCCGACTTCGCCTTTCTGTTTACCGACCGGGAAGAACTGGATATTACGCAGGCTGATGCCGTGAATGCCTACTTCGAACAACATCAGGTAGACGCCCTGATAAACTGTGCAGCCTACACCGCCGTAGACAAGGCAGAATCGGAGGAGGAATTGGCTTTTAAACTTAATTTTGAAGCGGTGTTGTATCTGGCCCAAGCCAGCTTTGCACATAAGGCTACGTTCATTCAGTTATCCACTGATTATGTGTTTGATGGTAAGCATTACCGCCCTTACACCGAAAACGATGAACCTAATCCTAGCAGTATGTATGGCGCTTCCAAACTGCGGGGCGAAGCGGCTGCACAGGGTGAAAATCCAGACGCTATTATTCTACGCACGTCCTGGTTGTATTCTGAATTTGGTCAGAACTTCGCCAAGCGAATGAAGGAGTTGATGGCCGAAAGAACGGAATTGAACATTGTATTTGACCAAACCGGCACCCCCACCTATGCGGTAGACCTGGCTGGTGTTACGTTGAAGATGCTGGGTCACAAATTTGAATACCCGGAGGCCCAACTGGCCGGTGTATATCATTACAGTAATGAAGGTGTAACAAGCTGGTACGATTTTGCTGTTGCTATTAAACAACTTACGGGTAGCAGTTGCGAACTATTGCCCATTACAACAGACCAATACCCCACGCCCGCCGAAAGGCCCGCCTATAGCGTTTTTAACAAGAATAAGATCAAAGAAACCCTGGGAATTGCCATTCCTTACTGGACAGATAGCCTGAAGGTGTGCCTCAGCAAATTATAATATTGCAGACATAAAAAAATCCCGGGCTTTTATTTTAGTCCGGGATTTTTTATGTCATTGTTTATGTAAACTGTTATCAGTAATCGAGTAGGAAGGTAGGGATTAATTCCCTACCTGTCCTCTCACACCACCGTACGTACCGTTCGGTATACGGCGGTTCCTTAATTTAGTTCCGAGCTTTCAGGTAACAGTCGGTCAGGGATACATACCCAGCTTCGGTGAGCCGTTCGTTTGTAAC
>NZ_FMAR01000021.1 GCF_900094705.1 Chitinophaga costaii
AATTCATAATTCATAATTCATAATTCATAATTCATAATTCATAATTCATAATTCATAATTCATAATTCATAATTCATAATTCATAATTCATAATTCATAATTCATAATTCATAATTCATAATTAATTAACTTTTCCACTATAATGGCCAGTGATGAAGGTGCTATCGTAGACTAGGGCGTAGTCTATGACGTAGTTGGTGGGGTTGGTTTTGTGGATGGTGAGGGTGCCGTCTGTCAGTTGGGTGAGCTTTTTTAGGGTGGAGTCTGTGTAAGACACTTCGGCCAGGATGAGGCTGTTGTAGCTGGCGGGGCTGGAAGAATCGTAGGGGATGTAACTCCAGGGTGTTACAATGGAGTCTACGGCGAAAGTCACTTTAGGGGAGGTACTATCCGTGGCGTTACCGCTGCTGAGGGTAAGTAGCTGGTAAGATCCGGATGCGGTAACCACGGCGGCATGAGGAGTGGCATATAGGGTTTCGTTGATCGTAAAGGCATTAGGCAAGTGGGTATCCTGGGCCTTGTGGCAGGCAGCAAATAAGGCTGTAATAGTGAGGGCGATGATAGCAATGTTAATATATTTCATATTGTATTATGCACTTATTAAAAGGTTCAGTATTAGGGTGCAACATATTTACTGCAAAATTTCAGACCAGCCCAGCACACATCAAAGTAGCCAAATTATCTATTTCTATTGAATAATGGCCAAATCAAAGCAAAAAAAGAACACACAGGGTCTGCCCCAGGTGCTCTTTTTTCGACTACTCTCACTTAACGTAGGAAGGTTATAAATATTTTCAAGATGGGTAAAATTCGGGGCGCGTTATGATCCCGGGATCATCCTACCCTGAGTTTACTTTGAGTCTACCCAAAGCCTGGGATAAGTCAGGGGTAAAGCGTTCCGTAGGGAGGGGGCGCTGTTCCTATAACCTGTTTTTCTTTAATTACTGCCTAAAATTGCCAGGGAACCTTGTTCGTTTAGAAGTTCCAGCCGGCCCTCGCTTACATCGAAGCGGGTCACTTGGGCCAGGGCTTGTAAGAATTTGTTCTCTACGTCCATGGCGGGGCAGGCCATTTTGGTGGAAATCATGGGGGAGAAGTGCAGTTTGTCGCCCGTAACGGTGAAGGAGCCGCCTATGCTATTGCAGCCGCCATTGCCACTTACCCGGTGTTCGGCCTTGTCGAAGCGCAGGCCGGGACGTTTGCGTAGGCCGGCTGTATCAATAGCTTCGCCCTGCAGGCTTACCAGCTTCCAGTCGGTGCCATACAGCAGGGAAGGATTGGCGGAGGTGGCGCGGGAAGCCTTGGTAGCGGTAAAGGGTTTGGAGGAAGAGCAGGCAGGCCCGAACCAGCTGGCCAGCAGCAAACATCCTATCAGGAAAGTGCTTTTCATAAAAGGGGATTTTAGCAGGTGATCTTTGTGAAATACCTGGCTGTAGCTGCAAATTCCTGGCCAGGTGGTCTTAGATTCTACGGAGCAAGGCATAACAGGTTCCGGCGCATTTTAAATTACAGGATTAAATAGCTGCCTAAAAAAAGCGGCTATCCCTTTTGGAAATAGCCGCTTTGTTATTTGCTGATTGCAATTATGCTATACTTTATAATTCCTACGTAAATCCCGGTCTGCATCACGTTCTTTAATAGCATCGCGTTTGTCATGTTGTTTTTTCCCTTTGCCCAGGCCAATTTCCATTTTGGCGAGGCCTTTTTCGGTGAGGAAAATGCGGAGTGGGACAATGGTGTATCCACGTTCCTTCATTTTCTGTGACCACTTGCGCAATTCGCGTTTGGTGAGCAGTAGTTTGCGCTCCTGCAGGGGGATGTGGTTAGAACTGGTGCCAAAAGTATATTCCGAGATGTGAAGGCTTTTGACAAACAATTCGTTGCCATGGAAAAAACAGAAGGAATCATTAAAGCTCACCCGGCTGGCACGGATAGATTTGATCTCCGTACCAGTCAGCACCATGCCAGCGATATATTTATCTTCTATCGCATATTCATAGTAAGCCGATTTATTTCTTAATTCCAGTTGTTTCATATGTTGTACACTGCGCGGGGCAGGTATTTATTTTGCAAACAATTCCAGCAATACCGCCAGTTGTTTTTTCAATTCTTTACGGTCAATGATCAGATCCAGAAAACCTTTTTCCAGCACAAACTCCGCGCTTTGGAAGCCGGGTGGCAGGTCTTTCTTAATGGTTTCTTTAATAATGCGTGGGCCGGCAAAACCAATCAGCGCACCAGGTTCCGCTACATTCAGATCGCCCAGCATCGCGAAAGATGCGGTAACACCCCCGGTGGTGGGATCGGTCATCAGGGAAATGTAGGGAAGTTTAGCGTCGGCCAGTTGGGTAAGCTTGGCAGAGGTTTTGGCCATCTGCATCAGGGAGAAAGCGCTTTCCATCATACGGGCACCGCCGGATTTGGAAATAATCATCAGCGCTTTTTTGTTGATGATGCAATAATCAATGGCGCGGGAAATTTTTTCACCCACCACAGAACCCATAGAACCGCCAATGAATGCAAAGTCCATACAGGCTACCACCAGGCCATAACCATTTACGGTGCCGTGTGCCACGCGCATCGCGTCAGTGAGGCCGGATTTTTTCTGAGCGTCTATCAGGCGCTGGTCATAAGGTTTAAGGTCTTTAAAGCCCAGGAAGTCCTTGGGGTAAATATTGGTAAAAAGCGCTTCGCCTTTTTTATCGTCAAATATGATTTCGAAATATTCAGCAGAATCAATCCGGTTGTGAAAATTACAATTTGGGCATACGTAATAATTTTCCCGCAGGTCCCTTACGGTATAGGTTTTTTTGCAGCTAGGACATTTATGCCATAATCCGTCCGGCGCTTCTTTCTTTTCACTGGTAGTGGTGGAGATGCCTTGTTTAATTCGTTTAAACCAGCTGGACATATGTTAATATTAAGTTACGAAATACGTAAAGGCGTGCAAGATACGAATAAATAAGACACCCCTTACCTATTCTTAGTTAGATGACGTAATGTGTTTATTATTAGTGACTTAATGGTTGAAAACGCTCATTTTACAGGAAAGGCCGGCACCGTCCCTCCGTAAGCCGCCAGATAGCGGAAAGCAGGGATCACCAAAGGGCAGGTGCTACACCTTTTTATAAGGAAAAGCCCCACGCTGTTACCAACGTGGGGCTTGCCAAATGTATTGGATTAAGCGTTGCGGTTAATGCAGTTCAGGTCATGAAATGCTTCTTCCAGGCGTTTTACGAAGTTGTCTTCGCCCTTACGCAGCCATACGCGGGGATCGTAATATTTTTTGTTGGGCTTGTCTGCACCTTCGGGGTTGCCGAGCTGTGTTTGCAGGTAGCCTTCTTTGGATTTGTAGTAAAGCAGGATGCCTTCCCAAAAGGCCCACTGCATATCTGTATCAATGTTCATTTTGATAACGCCATAGGTCAGTGCTTCTGCAATCTGGTGTTTGGGAGATCCGCTGCCACCATGAAATACATAATATACGGGCTTCTCGGCGGTTTTATGTTTGGCCTGGATGAAGTCCTGGCTGTTTTTCAGGATTTCCGGGCGCAGTTCCACGTTACCGGGGGTATATACACCGTGTACGTTGCCAAAAGCGGCAGCTATGGTAAAGAGGGGGCTTACTTCAGACAAGGTTTCATAGGCCAGGGCTACATCCTCTGGCTGGGTGTACAGCTTGGAGTTGTCTACACCGCTATTATCTACGCCGTCTTCTTCACCACCGGTTACGCCCAGTTCTATTTCCAGCGACATGCCCAGGGGGGCCATGCGTTCGAAATATTTTTTAGAAGTTGTTATGTTTTCGTGAATAGGTTCTTCAGACAGGTCCAGCATATGAGAGGAGAAAAGGGGCTGGCCGGTTTGTTTTTTAAATTCCTCTCCGGCATCCAGTAGCCCATCTATCCAGGGCAGCCATTTGGCGGCGGCATGGTCGGTGTGTAATACCACGGGTACACCATAATATTTGGCTACTTCGTGTACATGTTTGGCACCGGAAATAGCGCCGGAGATATTGGCCTGTAACTTGTCGTTCGGCATGCCTTTGCCCGCAAAGAATTGCGCACCGCCATTGGAGAACTGAATAATTACTGGCGAGTTTACTTTGGCGGCTGTTTCCAGCACTGCATTGATCGAATCAGTACCGATTACGTTTACTGCCGGCATTGCAAAACCTTGCGCTTTCGCATCATTGTACAGCGCTTTCAGCTCGTCGCCGAATAATACGCCAGCTCTGTATTTTCCCATGTGTCATCTAATTTAAAGGAAAGCAAATATATAATCCTTGCCGGCAAAATGCAAATTTGACAGGAATGTTTCGAAAACCACGAAATTAGGTGACCTGGCTCATACCGCAGAAATGCCCTATGGGAGATGTAAAAGCGATCTTTTATATTTATGGTCAAATAACCCAGTTTATGCGTTTTACCGTATTAGTCGTAATCCTGATGCTGGCGTTGGCAGGCTGCCGCTCCAAAAAAACTGCGGACCTGCTGGTGTATAACGCCCACGTATATACGGTAGATAGCAGTTTTAGCACCACAGAAGCGATCGTCATTAAAGATGGAAAAATAGTGGCCACCGGCACCACTCCCGCTATGCAGGAACAGTTTGATGCAAAGCGCACCATTGACGCCCAGGGCCAGTTTATGTACCCTGGCTTTATCGATGCGCACGCCCATTTCGTAGAATATGGTAAATCCCTGTTTGCCGTAAACCTTTATGGATTGGATGATTTTTCTGAAGTGGAGATGAAGGTGAAACTTTTTGCCAATGAACATCCACAGGAGTCATGGATAATAGGCAACGGTTGGGACCAGAACCGCTACCCCGGCAAAGCCTTTCCGGATAATAAACGCCTCAATGTATTATTCCCCGACAAACCAGTCGTATTAACGCGGGTAGATGGGCACGCGGTAATTGCCAATGCGAAAGCCCTGGCCCTGGCTGGTATTAAAGCAGGCGACCAGGTAGAAGGCGGTAGTATTGAAACCCAAAACGGCGTGCTGACCGGGGTGCTGATTGATAACGCCGTGGGCCGCATGGAAGCGGTGGAGCCGGCAGTTGACAAAACCACTTTTGAAAAGTGGCTGTCGCATGCACAAGGCAATTGCTTTGCGCAGGGCCTTACCACCATTACAGATTGTGGCCTGCCTTATATGGCCATCGACATGATCGATACCTTACAACGGGAAGGCAAATTGCAAATGCGCTTATATGTTATGATGGCCGATGATACGGCCAACTACCGCCGCTACTTGGCCAAAGGGCCCTATAAAACAGATCGCCTGTATGTGCATGGGGTGAAGATGTTTGCTGATGGCGCATTGGGTAGCCGTGGGGCCTGCCTGCTGCAAGCATATAGCGATAAACCTGGCTATATGGGCTTTCTATTGCACCCTGCCGCCCATTTCGATTCTATTGCCCACTTGCTTTCTCAAACCGATTTTCAGCTATGTACCCACGCCATTGGCGACTCTGCCAACCGGGTAGTGCTGGGGGTGTACCATAAATATTTGCAGGGTAAAAATGATAAACGCTGGCGTATTGAACATGCGCAGGTAGTAAATCCGCAAGACATTTCCAGCTTTGGCACCGCCAGTATCATTCCTTCCGTGCAGCCCACCCATGCCACGAGCGATATGCGCTGGGCGGGTGAAAGATTGGGCAGCGACCGCCTCCATAGCGCTTATGCTTACCAGCAGTTGCTGCATGAAAATGGCTGGCTACCCCTGGGTACCGATTTCCCGGTAGAAGACATTTCTCCCTTCAAAACCTTCCTGGCAGCGGTTTTTCGCCAGGATACCAGCGGCTTGCCCGCAGGGGGATTCCAGCTGGAGAATGCCCTCACCCGTGAACAGGCCCTGCGCGGTATGACCATCTGGGCCGCTAAGGCCAACTTCCTGGAAAAAGAAGTGGGTAGCCTGGAACCCGGCAAGAAGGCAGATTTTATCCTGTTGGACAAAGATCTTATGCGGGCCAGCGCCCAGGAAGTGTTGCAAACAACAGTACTCGCCACGTATGTTGGCGGCGAAAAAGTTTTTTATAAAGAAGATAATAAAGCGGAAAAATGAGTGAAGTAGCAAAATTATACGCCGTTCCGGAAAACAATTTCAAAGCCATCACCAGTCACGAAATAAACCCATTGGCCATCTCCATCGATCAGGCGCAGTTAAAAGGTAGCGTGCAGGCCCTGATGTTCCTGCTAAACAAAATATTGCTAAGCGACGAAGACACGGAGATTCTTATTAATGCTATCTTTTATCCAGATGCTTTTATTGGCGAACCTGTTACGGACGAACTGGATTTCAGCACCTGGAGCGCATCCAGTTACGAAGCGCTGGGCGATGCGATTCACCATAGCATACACTATCAGTCGCCCCGCCTGGTGGCAGCTATAGATAACCTGCTGGCCGGTCTGGACGAAGTACAGGTAGCAGATGCTTATGACGCAGAAGAGTTAAATGAAAATGATATATACCCCGGCACCTGGAGCGATGACGTAAGAGAAAGCAAATCGTTTAATATGCCCCACCTGGTAAATGACTTCCTGGTACTGAAGGAATTTATACATAAGGCTTGTAAAACGGGTTGTTATGTGCTGTGCTACGCAGCACAATGATCAGGTAAAATGCTGCGAAAAATAGTGCGCCGTATGCAGTAAGCGACTGCCATACCAGGAAAACATTTCCCCATCCACCAGTTTTATTTCCGCCTGCGGAAAAATGGTTTGTAGTTCCGCCAGGTGTGTGGCACCAAATGGGAAAGGCTCTGACGATAATAGTACTAGTTCTGGACTTACCGATTGCAATTGCGCAGTGGTAAGGGTGGGGTAGCGGGTCATACCGGCAAATACATTTACCATGCCGCACTGTTGTAGTATATCATCAATGAAGGTGTGGGAAGCCGCCACCATCCAGGGCTTGCGCCAAATGAAATAAGCCGTTTTACGGATGCGTGGAGGATGCAGCGTTGCAAACTGCTGTTGTATGGCCTGCACCAGGGTGACGGCCACCGAAGCGCGGCCGGTAATGATTCCCACGCGTAGTATCATATCATATGCATCCGGCAATGTGGTAATGTCGCTGATCCATACCGGAAACTCTTTGGCCAGCACCGCTATTTGCTCCTGGTCGTTTTCTTCCTTATTTGCTATCACCAGGTCTGGTTGCAGCGCCCGGATAGCGCTTATGTTCAGTTGCTTGGTACCACCCACGCGAGGTTTGGTACCAAACCATTCCGGCGGATGTATGCAAAACTTTGTAATGCCCACCACCTCCGCCTCCAGACCCAGGTAATGCAGCAACTCCGTTTGCGATGGTACCACAGACACGATGCGCCGCACCGGGTCGTTTAAGTTTACTGTACGCTGTAACTGATCTGTAAATAATGGCATGTAACATAATGATACCAGGCTGCTAGCGATTAATTTCCCAGGGCCTGTATAATATCATATTTAGTAACGATGTGGAAATTTCCGCTGTCGTCTTTGGTGAGAACGGCGCCATTTTCCTTGTTAATGTAGGCGGATAATTTTTCAATGGGCATATCCAGGCTTACCAGCGGGAAAGCTGGCTGCATCATGGTTTTGATGGTGGCATCCTTAATCTGTGCATCGTCTATCAGGCGCAGGAACAGGCTGTTTTCTGATACAGACCCTACTACCTCATCTTGCTGTAATACGGGGATATGTTCAATATCAAATTTCCGCATTTTTGCAATGGCGTCGCTTACTTTTTCATCCGGTTTAATGGTAACCAGCGGCTGGCCGGCGCGCGCGTTTACCACGTCTTTCACCGTTTTTACATCGAGGAAACCGCGTTCCATCATCCATTGGTCGTTATACACTTTGCCCACGTAGCGGCTGCCATGATCATGGAAAACCACCACCACTACGTCTTCTGGTTTTAATTGCGCTTTCAGTTGCATTAACCCAGCCAGGGCAGAACCTGCGGAGTAACCTACAAAAATACCCTCCTCTTTGGCAATGCGGCGGGCCATCACGGCTCCGTCTTTGTCGGTCACTTTTTCAAAATGATCGATCACGCTCATGTCGTAGTTCTGGGGTACAAAGTCTTCGCCTATGCCTTCGGTAATGTAGGGATATACTTCGCTCATGTCCAATTCACCGGTTTCAAAATATTTTTTCAGCAGGGAGCCATAGCTATCAATGGCCCACACTTTTATAGCTGGGTTCTTTTCCTTCAGGTACTTGCCGGTGCCGGTTACGGTGCCGCCAGTGCCGGTGGCTACCACCAGGTGAGTCACTTTTCCGCTGGTTTGTTCCCATATCTCAGGACCGGTTTGTTCGTAGTGAGCGTCACGATTAGCCAGGTTATCATATTGGTTTACATACCAGGAGTTGGGTACTTCTTTTGCCAGGCGTTTGCTGACGGAATAATAAGAGCGGGGATCTTCTGGTTCTACATTGGTAGGACATACTATCACCTCGGCCCCAAGGGCTTTAAGGATGTCCATTTTTTCTTTGGACTGCTTATCCGTGGTAGTGAAAATGCATTTGTATCCTTTTATCACTGCTGCCAGGGCCAGGCCCATACCCGTGTTGCCAGAGGTGCCTTCAATGATGGTGCCGCCAGGTTTTAGCCAGCCGTTTTGCTCGGCCACTTCCACCATTTTTACGGCCATACGGTCTTTAATGGAATTGCCGGGATTAAAGAATTCCACCTTGGCCAGTACGGTGCAGGGTAGGGAGGCGGTAACTTTGTTAAGCTTTACCATCGGGGTATTCCCAATTGTTTCGAGGATGTTATTATAAATATGCATACACGTGCTTTGGAGCTAAAGAGCTTGATTTCTTGCGAAAATAGGGGAAAATGTACAAGGTGCAATGTGCAGGCTGCAAGGATAGGAAGGGAGCGGTCAATAAAATTTTCTCCGCATAAGTGGCAGGTAGCAAGTACCTTGCGCCCGGTACATTGTTCAGAAGACACTACCTTTGCGCCCATGGACAAGTTATTTATTACCGGTATCGGCACCGGCGTAGGGAAAACGGTAACTGCCGCCTGCGTAACGCAAGCGCTGCAAGCCGATTACTGGAAACCGGTGCAGACCGGGCTTTTAGAAGGCACAGACCGGGATACGGTGCGCAGCCTGGTGAGCAATGACTTTACTGTATGCCATCCGGAACTATATAGATTAAAGGAGCCTGCCAGTCCACACCTGGCAGCCCGTATGGAAGATGTAAAGATTGAATTGAGGCCCATTATAGACCAGGCAAAGGTGTACCAGCCAGTGCTGCGCCCCCTGGTAATAGAAGGCGCTGGGGGCATTATGGTGCCGCTGAATGAAGACCAGTTTATGCTGGATATGGTGCTGGAGATACAGGCACAGGTAATTATTGTAGCCCAGCTTTACCTGGGTAGCATTAACCACGCTTTGCTCACAGCGGAATTATTACGCCAGAAAGGTGCGCCCGTGCTGGGATGGATCTTTAACGGTCCGGAACATTCCAATGCAGCAGACATTGTGCGGTGGAGCGGCTACCCGCTGCTGGGCCACATTCCTTTCACAGCAAAGCTGGACAAGGCATTTGTAAAAGCGCAAAAATTTAACTTCCGCTAGGCTGCTGGCAGCAGGGTGCCCTGGCGGCAACAATGGGGGCATAGGCTGTTATGCCATCCTCCAGGCTTATCCGCCACCACCGCCTTTTACTCAAACTGAAAAACGTAATGCCCACTAAAACAGACCTGCGCGCTACCTTCCTGGAAAAGCGCCTCCACCTTTCCCCGGAAGCTATGGCAACAGCAAATAACGCCATCATGGCCCATTGCCAGGCACTGGATTATACCGGCATCCGGTACCTGCATCTCTTCCTGCCGATAGATGATAAAAAGGAAGTGGATACCCGACCCCTGGCCGCATGGCTGCGGGAGGCGCATCCGGAGGTCAATTTAGTGCTATCTAAAACAGACATGCAAAGCAGTCAAATGCTGCACTATCTTTGGGACGAACAGACCCAATTCATCCAACACCGTTATGGTATGACGGAACCCGCCGGCGGTATGTTGGTGATGCCCGCTGCCATGGACCTGGTGCTGGTACCCCTGCTGGCATTTGATCTGCAAGGCCACCGTGTAGGTTATGGTAAGGGTATGTACGACCGCTTTTTACAGCAATGTCGCCCCGATGTGCAGATCATTGGTCTTAGCCAGTTTGAGCCGGTGGAAAGTATCGACGACGCAGCGGAATGGGACATCCGCCTGCGCAAAGCGATTACACCACTGGCCATTTATGAATTTAATAGTTAAAATGAACGTATTGAAGTACTTGAAGTTCCTGTTGTACCCCTTCTCCCTGCTCTATGGGCTGGTGATGTGGCTGCGCAACCGGCTCTATGATAATAAAGTACTCACCGCTGTGGAGTTTGACCTGCCCGTGATTGCCGTTGGCAACCTGTCTATGGGCGGCACTGGCAAAACGCCCCACGTGGAGTACCTTATCAAACTGCTCCAGGATAGCTACCCGGTGGCCACCCTGAGCAGGGGCTACCAGCGCAGTACGCGGGGATATGTGCTGGCCAACGACCGCACCACGGCCAACGATATTGGTGATGAACCCATGCAGTTTCACCGCAAATTTCCCGGCATCAAAGTATGCGTAGGCGAGGAGCGTATGCTGGCCATTCCGCAGTTAGTGGGCGACGCGCCAGACACCCAGGTGATCCTGCTGGACGACGCTTTTCAGCACCGGTCGGTGAAACCGGGGCTAAATATTCTAATCACCGATTACAGCCGCCGCTTCACCAAAGACCACGTCGTGCCCTTCGGTTATTTGCGTGAAGGCCGCAAAGGCTACCGTCGGGCAAACATTATTATCGTCAGTAAATGTCCGCCCGAACTGGACCAGCAGGACATGAATGCCATCCGCCAGGAAATAGCACCACTGCCCGGACAACAAGTGTATTTTACCTGCTTGCAATATGGACAATTGTACGACCTGTTCAGCGGAGAACCTTTTCGTCCCGCAGACTACGATGCAGTACTACTCGTCGCCGGTATTGCGCGCCCGGAGCCGCTTTTAAGCAATCTGCAACAGTTGTTTCCAAAGGTATACCTGCTGCCTTTTCCGGATCATTATTATTATAGTGTACGCGATTTGGAGAAGGTGCGCAAAGAACTGGATGACTTGCCCGGCGCGCGAAAACTCATCATCACAACGGAGAAAGATGCGGTACGTTTACACCTCCTCCAAAGCGAAATTGAAGCCCGCCAGCTTTCCATCGGAGTGATGCCCATAGAAATTTCCTTCCTGGATAACGCGGGAGATTCATTTAATAATTATATTTTTGATTATATAGCGCATACACTGATTTCTGCTTCGGCAGAAAACAATGCTTGAAAAAACACCGGCCGGGAATGCATAAATTGGCCGAAACTAACAACTACTAATACCAAGAGAACATCCCAATGTCAAGAAAAAAGAACAAGAAAAAAACGAATCCGAACAGCAACAATCATAACAATCACCAACAGCGTCATCATCAGCAACAGCATAACAACGCCCCCGCCCAGGTGTTCCAGGGCAAATTAGAAACCACCCGCTCTGGCATGGCCTTCGTAATTGTGGAAGGTGTGGAACGCGATATCATGGTGCGCCCGCATGACCTGAACACCGCGCAGAATGGTGATGAGGTAACTGTGAAAGTAGTACGCCAGGGCAAAGGCCGCGCAGAGGGTATTGTCACCAAGGTGATCACCCGCAAGAAAAATGAATTTACTGGCACCCTCCAGGTGAGCGAAAACTTCGCCTTCCTGGTGTCGGATAAAAATGCTACCCTCCCCGATATTTATATTCCACTCACGGCACTCAAAGGTGGTGTGAATGGCGATAAGGCACTGGTAAGGATTACCAACTGGGGCGGAGAGCCGGGTAAAAGCCGAAAGCCCTCCGGCGAAGTAGTGGAAGTGCTGGACGCCCGCAACGCCGGCGACCTGGCCATGAAAGAAATCCTGGTAGATAATGGCTTTAACCTACACTTCCCCGATGAAGTAATGGCCGAAGTGGACCAGTTGCCCTTGGAAATAGATGCCGCCGAAATTGCCAAACGTAAAGACTTCCGTAAAATACTCACCTTTACCATAGACCCGCACGACGCCAAAGACTTTGATGACGCTATTTCCATCCGACTGCTCAAAACTGGTAATTATGAAGTAGGTGTACATATTGCAGACGTAAGCCACTATGTACGTCCTGGCACCGCCTTGGATGCAGAAGGCTATAAACGCGCCACCAGCGTGTACCTGCCAGACCGCGTACTGCCTATGCTGCCTGAAAAAATATCGAACGAACTGTGTTCCCTGCGCCCGCATGAAGACAAACTTACTTTCTCGGCCATGTTTGAAATGACGAAAGACGGGAAGGTGAAAAATAAATGGATAGGCCGCACCGTCATTCACTCCGATCACCGCTTCACTTATGAAGATGTGCAGGAAGTGATCGAATCCGGCGAAGGCCCTCATTACCGCGACGAATTATTATTGCTCAATACCATGGCCCGCGCCCTGCGGGCAGAAAGGTTTGCCAACGGCGCCATTAACTTTTCCTCCACCGAGGTGAAGTTTCAACTGGACGAAGAAGGCAAGCCCATTGGCGTTACACTAAAAGAAAGTAAGGAAGCCCACCAGTTGATTGAAGAACTCATGTTGCTGGCCAACCGTACCGTGGCAGAATATGTGTCCGGCCTGCGTGTTAATGGCAACCCCGTTCCTTTCCCTTACCGCGTGCATGATAATCCAGACGAAGAAAAATTGAAAATATTTGCCGTATTCGCCCTGCAATTCGGTTATAAGTTTGACATGCATACCCCCGAAACGGTGGCTGCATCTTTTAATAAAATGCTGCAATTAGCCCAGGGCCGTCCGGAGCAGCATGTGCTGGAAACAATGGGCATCCGCACCATGTCTAAGGCCGCTTATACTACCTCCAACATTGGCCACTATGGCCTTGGATTTGAACATTACGCTCACTTTACATCCCCCATCCGCCGTTATCCTGACGTAATGGTACACCGCGTATTACAGGAATGTCTGAGCGGTGACATCCATCCGGATGCGGAAATGGAAAGCAAGTGTAAGCATAGCTCAGAAATGGAACGCAAAGCCATGGAATGTGAACGGGCTGGCAATAAGTACAAGCAGGTAGAATATATGCAACAATTTATTGGCGATACGTTTGAAGGCGTGATCAGCGGCGTGAGCAACTTCGGCTTCTGGGTAGAAACCGTGGATACCAAATGCGAAGGCCTGGTGAGCATTCACAGTCTTACGGCTAAAGACGAATTCCATTACAATGAAAATGAATATGCCCTTGTGGGCGCTAACACCGGCATTAAATTCTCTATCGGAGATCGTGTGAAGATTAAGGTAATGGCAGCCAACCTGGACAAACGCCAGTTAGATTACGACCTGGACGAACCAGGTTATGGCAGGGTAGCCGGCGATATTACACAAAGGAATGTAGGCCGTGGCCATGGTCAGCATGCCGACCGTGAAAATCGGGGTAATCGCAATCGCAACCGCGACCGCGATCACAAGAATAAGAATGTGGGAGATGGAGAGCAGGCACCAGTTGTTCCAAACGAAGGACCCAAACGGCCTATTGTTGCCTATCAGCATAAACAGCCACTGGCTGAAAGCGGTGATAACAAAACTACACCGGCCAGGGTACAACCTATTAGCGGAGAAACGCCACCCCCCAAGCTGTCTAAAAACCAAAAACGCAAGCAACGCGCTGCCGCCAAAAAGCAACGTGCTATTGAAGAAGCCTTACAGGCCAAGAAAGAGGAGGAAGCCGGCAACGGCACATTTCCCGTGGAAACACCTGCTGCGCCGATATCTCAGCCGCTTGTTCCGGCTGCCGGGAAAAAAGGCAAAGTAAAAGATACCACGCCAGTAAAAGAAAAAGTATCACAGCCAGGGGCCGAATTGCCTGTACCTGCAAAGAAGGAAAAGAAAAAGGTCGTAACAGCCGGTAAGCCATCTTCGAAAAAAGCAGCGCCAGCCGGCAAACAGCCGAAAGAAACTGCCGCAAAAGCCAAACCCGTTGCCAAGCCTACAGCCACCGATAAAAAAGCCAAGAAAACAACACCGGAAAAAGTGGCCAAGGCCGATCTGAAAAAGGTGAAAGCACAGGCCAAAGTACCGCCAGCTAAAAAGCTGAAAGAAGCCGTAAAGTTAGAAAAAATAGTGGCCAAAACAGCCAAAGCAGCTACTAAGGCGCTTACCAGCCAACAGGCCAAAGCGGAAAAGAAAAAAGCCGCCGCCATTGCCGCCGCCAAAAAATTGAAAACTAAAAAGGTGGAAGCGCCCGCGAAGAAGGCCCCGAAAAAGGCAGAACCGGCGAAGAAAACAGTTGCCAAAAAAGTGAAGGCAGCACCGAAGAAAAAGGCCGCCGCCACACCAGCTAAAAAAGATACGACCAAAAAATCCATCGCACCAGCTAAAAAAGCCGTAACTGCTGCAAAGCCAAAAGCCAAAGCTAAGCCCGTTGCCAAGCCTAAAGCCGCCGCCAAGAAAGCTGCCGTGAAAGCCAAGCCTAAAGCCGCCGCAAAGAAAGCTGCCGTGAAAGCCAAGCCTAAAGCCGCCGCAAAGATCAAACCGGTGGCCAAGCCTAAAGCCGCCGCCAAGAAAGCTGCGAAAGCCACTCCAAAAGCCAAAGCCAAAACAGCCACTAAGGCGAGTCCCGCCAAGGTGAAGCCTACCGCTAAAGCTGCTGCCAAAAAAGCCGCACGCAAAAAGAAAAAATAATCGTTGATAAAAAAGCCAATAGCAAAGCACCCGCTTTGCTATTGGCTTTTTTATTGTACTATGTACCTGGTATTAAGTCCAGGATATTATGACCTGTAATATAAGATGTGCCGGGTATCCGGCGTTCTATCAAAGTGAATGTAGGTGCTAAGCAACACTTAATATCACTTACACCCTACATTTTACATCATACCTTGTCCAACAAATTTTCTTTAGTTTGCAAAAAAATGAGAGGCCCGCATGCATTCGTTCCAAGAGTTAATAGCGCAGTTTGAACAGCAATTCAGTCAGTGGCAGTTTCCCGGCGAGCCGGCCACTTTATACGAACCCGCCGGTTACATCCTGGGCATAGGTGGCAAGCGCATACGCCCGGTACTCACCCTGATGGGCAATGAACTGTTTGATGAGCTGCACCCGGATTCCTTTCAGGTGGGTAATGCCATAGAACTGTTTCACAACTTCAGCCTCATTCACGACGATATTATGGATAAGGCGCCCCTGCGCCGTGGCATGCCCACTGTGCATGTTAAATACAATGAAAGCACCGCCCTGCTGGCAGGTGATGTAATGCTGATCTACGTGTACCAATTCCTCAATAAAGTACAGCAGCGCTATCAGCAAAAACTTATAGCGGTGTTCAACAAAGCCGCCATCGAGGTATGTGAGGGTCAGCAATTAGATATGGATTTTGAGAAAAAGGACCCGGCACAAGTGCAATATGCTGACTATGTACACATGATAGGCCTGAAAACTTCTGTGCTGCTAGCTTCCAGCCTGCAGTTGGGTGCCATCATTGGTGGCGGCAGCGAAGGACACCAGGCGCATTTGTATGAATTTGGGAAAAACATTGGTATTGCTTTCCAGATACAGGATGATTATCTTGATGCCTTTGGCGATCCCGAAAAATTTGGAAAACAGGTGGGCGGCGATATTCTAGTCAACAAAAAAACCTTTCTGTTGCTAAAAGCACTGGAAATGTGCAATGGCGTGCAACAACAAGAGCTGCGCCGGTTGCTGACTTATACCGGCCATGATAAGGTGGACCGCACCCTGCAAGTATTCCACGATTGCAAAGTTGATGAATGGGCTCAGCAGGAAAAAGAACGCTATACCCAACAAGCCTTCAACCATTTGGAGGCCATTGCCGTGGTATCTGGCCGCAAAAAAGCCCTGCTTGAAGTGGCAGATTTTCTGCTGCACCGGCAACATTAACCACATCTTTAATTATATTAGACCTTACAATAAAACCTCCTCCCTCATCAACCTGTATCATTTATGTCCAATTCCCTCTTTCGTAAGAAATCCCTCACTACTATTTTAAGAGATGCCCAGGATGGACTGAACGACGGCCATGGAGGAATGAACAAGGTGTTGGGTGTTAAAGACCTAACTGCCATGGGCATTGCCGCCGTAATTGGCGCAGGCATTTTCAGCACCATTGGCCAGGCATCTTATGACGGAGGGCCGGGCGTTACCTTCCTGTTTATTATCACCGCCATTACCTGCGGATTCTGCGCCCTTTGTTACGCAGAATTTGCCTCCCGCATCCCGGTATCGGGCAGCGCTTACACTTACTCTTATGTGACATTTGGTGAACTAACGGCCTGGGTGATAGGCTGGGCGCTGATCCTGGAATATGCGATCGGCAATATTGCTGTATCCATTTCGTGGAGCGGATATTTTAATAACCTGCTCGAAGGGATAGGCCTGCACTTCCCGGAATGGCTGGTGAATAACTACGATAGCGCTACCGAACAGCAATTGGCCAGCGCTCCGCACCTCTTTGGAATACCGGTCATCCTGAACCTGCCGGCCTTCCTGATCGTGGTCATCGTAACCTACCTGGCCTACCTGGGTATTTCTGAAAGTAAAAAAAGTGCCAACTTCATGGTAGGGCTTAAAATAGCCGTGATATTAATGGTGATCGTGGTGGGCGCATTTTATGTAAACACCGGCAACTGGCATCCTTTTATGCCCAACGGATTTTCCGGGGTACTTAAAGGCGTATCTGCCGTGTTCTTTGCCTACATTGGCTTCGATGCCGTGAGTACCACCGCCGAAGAATGTGCCAATCCCCAGCGCGACCTGCCCAAAGGCATGATGTATTCCCTGATCATTTGCACTATTTTATACATTGCCATTGCGCTGGTGCTTACCGGCATGGTGTCTTATTCCCAACTGAAAGTGACCGATCCGCTGGCCTTTGTATTCACCGCCGTAAAATTAAACTGGGTGAGTTACCTGATCTCCGTGAGCGCCGTTGTTGCTACCACCAGCGTGTTACTGGTATTTCAGATAGGGCAGCCCCGCATCTGGATGAGCATGAGCCGCGACGGCCTGCTGCCAAAACCGTTTTCCCGCATTCATCCAAAGTTCAGGACCCCTTCATTTGCGACCATCATTACCGGCATTATCGTGGGTGTACCAGCACTGTTCCTGAACCTTACCATCGTTACAGACCTTACCAGTATCGGCACTTTATTCGCCTTCATCCTGGTATGCGGAGGCGTATTGCTGCTGCCCAAAGAAGACCCGGATACCGTAGGTAAAAATTTCAGGGTTCCCTATGTGAACAGCCGCTACATTATACCCATACTGGTCATTGGCTGCGCCTTTTTCTTCCGCGGAGTGCTGGCCAGTCGGCTTTCCTTTCAAGGTGGTTTTGAGGTTTGGAAACATAATATTCCCTTCTTCTTTTTCGTAGTGGCCACCCTGCTCATGGCAGTGGGCTGCGCACTGCGCAACTTATCGCTTATACCGGTGCTGGGTTTGCTGAGCTGCTTTTATTTAATGACCGAAATTGGTATTAAAAATTGGATAGTGTTCGGCATCTGGCTGGTGATAGGGCTGGTCATCTATTTTAGTTATAGCTATCGCCATAGCAAGCTGGGCAAGGATTCTGACATTCCCAAAGTAAATTTGGCCTGATCTTTAGCCTGCTATCTTTTTGCAAAAAACGTCCCTGCCTCTCCTGCAGGGACGTTTGCATGATAGGCCCTCCGCTATGCTCCGGGCGTTAACATTTGATGCGGGATTTTTTAAGTAACTTAATAGAGCACCACGTTTTGAACTTAGCAACTTAAAACTGAACGTTATGAATTTACTAGATCGCATCGGCGGCTGGGGAGATAATCATCATCCCCGCTGGCTGGATATTGTACGATTTTCATTAGGTATTTTCTTGTTTTGGAAAGGCATCATGTTCGTGCAGCACCGCGATGATCTGATGGCCTTGATTAACACTAAACGGGACCTGGCAGTATTGTCGATGGCACTGTTCCAATTTATTGTTTTCGCCCACCTGCTGGGTGGCTTGTTCATTGCACTGGGATTACTCACCCGCCTGGCCATTCTGGTAAACATTCCCATTTTGCTGGGCGCAATTTTCTTCTTTCATACACCCACCGGCCTGTTCTCGGCCCACAGCGTGATGTGGCAATCCGTTACGGTACTTTGCCTGCTTGTGTTCTTCCTGGTAGAAGGTAGTGGCCCCTGGTCTATAGATGGACACTGGCGCCGTCATCCGGAAGAAGTGGCATAAATACATTTTAGGTACTGGTGCAAAAAGATAGGTCGTTCTGCCAGCCGGAACGGCCTGTTTTGTTTTGTAATTGGGCTACCTTTAAGTGCAACATCCATTTAAAAGTCATCTAAACGGATATTATAAACAACATTGTATGGAGTACATAAAATTTGGCAACACCGGCATGAAAGTGTCGCGGTTGTGCTTGGGAACAATGACATATGGGAAACCCACGGACCGCTGGCCCTGGGCCTTGGAAGAAGCCCAAAGCCGCCCTTTCATTCAAAAAGCGCTGGAGCTGGGCATCAACTTTTTCGATACGGCCGACATTTATTCTTATGGTGTGAGCGAAGAAGTAGTGGGCAAAGCACTGAAAGACTTTACCACCCGCGATGCAGTAGTGCTGGCCACCAAAGTGTTTAACCCCATGGGCCCCGGTCCCAACGACAAAGGCCTGTCCCGCAAGCACATCCTGAGCGCTATAGATGCCAGCCTGCAACGCCTGGGTACTGATTATGTAGACCTCTATCAAATACATCGCTGGGACTACGAAACACCCATCGAAGAAACCATGGAAGCCCTGCACGATGTGGTAAAAGCAGGAAAGGCCCGCTACATTGGCGCTTCCTCCATGTATAGCTGGCAGTTTGCAAAGGCGCAGTACATTGCCGACCTGCATGGGTGGACACGCTTTGCTTCCATGCAGCCCCACTATAATTTAATTTACCGCGAAGAAGAACGGGAAATGATTCCCTTCTGCATAGATCAAAAAATAGCCGTTATTCCCTGGTCGCCGCTGGCACGCGGCCTGCTTACCGGCAAAAGATCCAAAGACCGCAACGAAACAGACCGCGCCAAAACGGATAGCTTTGGCAAATCGTTATACGACTTTCCTACAGATTTTGATGTGGTGAAAAGGCTAGGGGAGATGGCCGCCAAAAGAGGCGTACCCGATGCACAGCTAGCCCTGGCATGGATGTTATCTAAACCGGGCATCACCGCCCCTATCATTGGTGCCAGCAAACCAGGTCACCTGGAAGATGCCGTGGCAGCACTTGCTATAAAACTGGACGCAGTAGAAATAAACCAGTTGGAAGAATTATACCAGCCACACCCGGTATTAGGCTTTAACTAACCGGTATCATCAAGCCGTACAAAAACAGGCACCCTTGCCCCGCTTAATGGACCGCAGTAGGTTTCTCATTTCCGCCTGGAATATTTTGCAGGCTGGCTGCAACCAAAGTTGCCGGGAATGCCTGTTTCTTTTGTAGGCACACAGCCCGTATTGTCTTGGGTATAGCACGTATGTATAAAAAATCAAATGCCGGTACTTGCTATTATAACAAGCATTTTTTTATTTCAACATACATAGGAACATTGCATATATCGGCCATCAGGTTTAATGAAGGCAAAGTATACGCTTTGCAATATCAGCAGGAGGTGTTTAGGGAGTGATCCGGGCCAGCCTGCTATTTGGCTGCGGTATGTTGCATTACCACTTTTCTCTCCCAAAACTGCCGTATTTTTGCGGCATGAAATACGAAATAGGAGACCAGATCATCCTGCTCCATTCTAAGGAAGAAGGCAGGGTAATCGACATTATCAACGACAAAATGGTCATGGTCGAGATCGGGAAAGTACAATTTCCTGTATACCTCGACCAGATAGACTTTCCTTACTTTCATCGCTTCTCCCAAAAGAAAACGCTGCCCTCCATCAAGCCCAACCTTACCCGGGGGGAAGAGTTGAAGAAAGAGAAAATGAGTGGCCAGATCCGTATGGAAAAAGGTGTGATGCTTTCCCTACTCCCCGTATATGCCGGTCGTGGTATGGAAGAAGAAGTGGAACTGCTGAAATTTCACCTGCTTAATGAAAACGCCACTGCTTATAACTTTAGCTTCCAAATATACCTGAATCATCATTTACACCTGGAAATACGTAATACCATACTGCCTTTCAGTAATTTTTACCTCGCAGACTTGCTGTTTGAACATCTGAACGATGCACCCCGCTTTGAATTCACTTTCTCCTTGAAGGAACCAGATCCTAAACTGGCGCCTACCTTTCTTAAAACCTGGAAAATGAAACCCAAGCAATTGTTTCAGCAGCTCAACGATCTGCATATGCGCCAGGGCGCTACACTCAGTTTCCCGCTGTTCGATAAGTACCCGGATAAACCTGTGGCTCCCGACTTCGACCTTCCAGCCTATAACAGCCATTCGGTAAATAGTATCACCCTCCAGCTCAAGCCCAAAGAGCAGCCCAAACAGGAAATAGACCTGCACATCGACAAACTGACCGAAGATTGGAAGGGCCTTACTAACCTGGAAATACTGGGCATGCAACTCAACGAGTTCCAGCACTATTTAGACCTGGCCATCGCCCATCATCAGCCCAGCCTCATCGTGATTCACGGCGTAGGCAAAGGCAAGCTGCGGGACGAAATTCACAGCATCCTCCGCCTTACCCGCGAAGTAAATTATTTCGTAAACCAGTACCACCCCAAATATGGTTACGGGGCCACTGAAATATCTTTTAAAAAATAACACAACCTGAAAAGTTACAGGAACAGGGTACTCTGCGGCGTTATACTGTAACTTGTACTTAATACAAGTACCAAAAATATTTTCCCATGTATATACTGATTGGTTTTGCGGTATTGGTGTTGCTCCTGTACGGGCAATATTTGAAAAAAAAATTTATCCGCCGCAAATTGGCCGTGCCGGCTGGTTTGAAAACATTACTGCAAAACAATGTAGCCTACTACCAGCAGTTGACCGACACAGAAAAACAACGCTTCGAAAAAGATTGTTCCGACTTTCTGAAACAGGTAAAAGTAGAAGGAGTAGGCGCTACGGTAGAAGACCTGGACAAAGTGCTGGTGGCTGCCAGTGCGATCATCCCCATTTTTGGCTTTAAGGATTGGAAATACTTTAACCTGACCAATGTAATCCTGTATCCCGACACTTTCAACGAGCAATACCAATTTGAAGGACAGCCCGATGGTCATGAGCGCAACGTGTTGGGCATGGTAGGTAGCGGCGCCATGAACGGGCAGATGCTGCTCTCCCAACATGCCCTTCGCGAAGGCTTTTTGCAACAGGGGCATGGCAATACCGCCATTCATGAATTTGTACACCTGCTGGATAAGTCGGATGGGGCGGTAGATGGTATTCCCGAAAACTTGCTGGAACATGCCTACAGTGTACCTTGGTTACAGCTTATTCACCACGAAATACAACGTATAAAGGGTGGGCATTCAGATATCAATCCTTATGCGGCTACTAACCCGGCAGAATTTTTTGCGGTGGCTTCCGAATACTTTTTCCAGCGGCCCCATTTACTGGAAAGCCATCATCCGGAATTGTACACCATGCTAGTACGCATTTTCCACCAGCAACCGGGTAAAAATTAGCTTTGTAAGGGATTTCCTACCACAATTTGAGGTCATTATCAACCAGATTCCACAGTAGCAGCAGGGCGCAAACCGGCCTGATATTTGGATTCTTACTCACATCCGGCACAGTCGGTGCCAGTGATAAAGATTCTTAACATCAAAAAGCCATTTTATGTCAAAAGTATTAACAGGCGCATTCATTGGCCTGGCGGCTGGTTTTGCCGCTGGCCTGCTGCTAGCTCCAGAAGCCGGTGAAGATACCCGTGAAAAGATTAAGGATACTGCCCGCACATGGCAGCGCAAAGCTAAAAATGTATTAGGAAACACTGCAGACGATCTAAGTCACCTGAAAGACGTTTTCAGCAAGCAGATCGCTGGTCTGCAGGATGATGTAAGAGAACGCGTCCTTAACATTCTGAGCGAAGGTCAGGATACGGCAGACGACATTCGTCGCAATGTTAAATCTTAAACAGATTTTTTCTAAACGTATAATCAACACGTTTTCTCATGACGGCCATACTGTTCGCAAGCAGTATGGCCGTTTTATGTACATCCTCTACCGCTAAACCATTCATTTTAATAATTCCTCCTGGTGAGGCACTTTATTTGATAACGTTTCCTTAACATTGCTGTAAGAAATTCCACGTGCATATTGGTAACACACTATTTTATTCCTGTCTGAAATATTCTCAAGATGTAACCCTCTAACCAAAACAAGTTTTATGAAATCGTTGATCCACGTTATTACGGCAAGCGTCGTATTGCTATGCAGTATTCCTGCATGGGCGCAAAATACCTCTATATCCACCAACAAACCGCCACACGATCATGGGCTTTACCTGAAGATCGCAGGTGGATACTATTTTAGTGTATCCCAGGGGCAGTTTCCGGATGTGGGACCCTACCCGCCGCATGATACCCACGAAAGCATTAATACCACTACAGGCGCTACGGCCATTATTTCCGATAAAGTACTCACCGGTTCTTATGGCGCAGGCGCCAGGGGAGGGCTTACCGTAGGCTGGAACTTTAATAAATACGTAGGAATTGAAGGCACCTTTAACTATTATTCCAGCTCCAAAAACCTGATGACAAAACAGGTAGTCACCGCGCTGGGAGCGCCTACCACAGTACTGGGCCAGGTAATATCGCATGGATATGTGCACGCGGTAGATTTTGCCCCCAGCGTGATTATAAGCCCTGGTTATACCCAAGTGAACCCCTACTTGCGTTTTGGAGTGGTAGTGCCATTGTGGGGGCGCTTGAATATCGAAACAAAGGCCTCGCAAACCAGCCAAGTACCCGGGTATCCCGCCAATATCATTGCGCAGACCACCATTTCCCGCCATGAACAAATAAAACCCAATATAACCATTGGCTTCCAGGGGGCGCTGGGCGTTAGTTTTGCGTTGAATAACCGCCTCGATATTTTTGTAGAAGCAGAATACCGTAACGTACCCGTGTATGGTAAATCAAAAGAAGTGACCGCCTATGAAGAAAACACGGTGATTATCAACACCGCATCTGGCCCTACCGGCACTACCACCCACCGTGGTCTGGGCGACCTTTCAACCGCAGAACGTTATACCGATTATAAAACCACGCTGGATCAAAACTCCAATACCGCCACTGGTACAACTGGTGCAACGACAAATTATAAAGACAATACCAAACCCTCCAACGACTTAAAGTCTTACATCAATATAGGCGGCCTGGGGGCCAATGTGGGCTTGAAGTTTAAATTTTAAAACCCTGCTCCGGTATATCAAAGGCGCCTCAATAAGGCGCCTTTTTACATAACATGTACCCCTGGATTTAAATTTAAAAAGCGCTACCACATGCCGTGATAGCGCTTTTTAGAAGGTCGTTCAAGTACCGCATCGCTCAAAACAATAAAGTCCCACCTTTCAGGAGGGACTTTATGTAATTAGGTATTAAAAAGCGTGCTTAGTCAATACGTCTAACATTAACGGCATTTTCACCTTTCTTGCCGTCTTTAACTTCAAACTCTACGCGGTCATCCTGCTGGATCTGATCGATCAAACCGGTTGCGTGTACGAAAGTTTCGCGGTTACCTGCTTCATGTTTAATAAAGCCAAAACCTTTTGCTTCGTTGAAGAACTTTACAGTTCCCTGAAATTTTGTTTCCATTTGAAAAAAATTATAAAGAATTATGTTAGCAAAAATAACGTTCTGGATCGAACAGAACAAATAAATTTAAAAGTATAATAAGAATAACCTGTTGGCTACGCTATTGATTGTAAAATATTCATTTACAGGAATTTTTTGCATTGTTTAAATACGCCTATGCCAGCCTATGCGCTCATTTAGTATGCCAAAAGATAGTTTGCACAAAAATTGCTACACGTATTAGTGGTAAACATATGTATTCAAACACTATGAAAAAGTGTTATACTGCAACTGTAGACACCTAACCAACGGAGGAACCAGACTAAAATAAGTCCACTACTATGCTTTATTAATCAAAAGGAAACGGAGTTTATCATGCGAAAAACCATTATTGTATCCAACAGGCTGCCAGTAAAAATTACCCGGAAGAACGAAGAAATAGTACTTATGCCCAGCGAAGGGGGCCTTGCTACTGGCCTGGGATCAGTGTACCGTGAAGGCAGTAATGTATGGATTGGCTGGCCAGGACAGGAAGTAAGTGATCTCGCCGAACAGGAGGAATTAACAACAGCGCTGGGCAAGCTAAACTTATTGCCGGTGTACCTTACAGCGGAAGAGATTAATCAATTTTATGAAGGCTTTAGCAATGAAGTGCTTTGGCCTGTATTCCATTATATGAGTACTTACGCGCGTTATGAGCAGTCTTACTGGGACTACTACATGCGGGTGAACGAAAAATTTAAGGAAGCTGTGCTGGCGGTAGCCGAACCAGGTGATGTGATTTGGGTGCAGGACTACCAGTTATTGTTGCTGCCCGGTCTTTTACGCACAGATCTGCCCGATGCCTCTATCGGCTTTTTCCAGCACATTCCTTTTCCCTCCTACGAATTGTTCCGCCTTATTCCCTGGCGCGAAGAATTGCTGAACGGCATATTGGGCGCAGACCTGATAGGTTTTCACACCTTCGACGACGCCCGCCATTTTATTGGTAGCTGCGTACGTTTGCTGGCCTTCCATGCTTCTGCCAATACCATTACCGTGAATGACCGTAACGTGATGGTGGAAACTTTTCCCATGGGCATAGACAATCGAAAATTTGAATCACTCTCTGCTACCGCCGGCGTGCAAAACCAGGTACAGGTGCTCGGAAAACGCTTCCAGCAAATGCGCATCATTCTTTCGATAGACCGGCTGGACTACAGTAAAGGCATCTTACAACGCTTACAGGGCTTCGATCTTTTCCTGCAAAACCATCCTGAGTATGTGGAAAAAGTAGGCCTTGCTATGATCATCGTACCTTCCCGCGATACGGTGCCTCAATATAAAGAACTGCGCGACCAGATAGACCAACTGGTGGGCAATATCAACGCCCGTTACCGTACCATGGGCTGGAGTCCCATTCATTATTTTTACCGCAGTTTTCCATTGGATATACTGACCGCACTTTATAACCTGGCCGATATTTGCCTGGTAACGCCTATGCGCGATGGCATGAACCTCGTAGCCAAGGAATATGTAGCCAGCCGCATTCACAATAATGGTGTACTGATTCTTAGTGAAATGGCCGGCGCCTCCAAAGAACTGATTGATGCGATCGTAGTAAACCCTAATAATACCAATGCTATCGCTGAGGCCATTGCCATCGCCCTGAGTATGCCCCTGACCGAACAGCAGCAGCGCATGAAAGCTATGCGGCAAATGGTGGCCAAATTCAACGTATATCACTGGGTAAAACTTTTCATGACTACGCTTGATGATGTAAAGAAAGCCCAGCAAAGCATGCAGGCCCGCCGCATCAGCCCAGGCATGGCGCAGGAGATGGTGCATGATTATGTTCACGCCGGCAAACGCGCGCTATTTTTAGATTACGATGGCACGCTGGTAGACTTTAATGTAAACCGGGAAGATGCTAATCCCGATCCGGATCTCTATAAATTATTAAACAACCTTGCCAGCGACCCGCAGAACCAGTTGGTTTTGATCAGCGGCCGGCATCACACCAACCTGGAGCAATGGTTTGGTGAGCTGCCCATAGACCTTATTGCCGAACATGGCGCATGGCATAAGCTGCAGGGAGGCGCGTGGACGCAAATTCCCGGCCTTACCGACCAATGGAAAGCAGAGATACAGCCCATCCTCGAAACCTTCACCGACCGTACACCAGGCGCCTTGATCGAAGAAAAAAGTTTCTCCCTGGTATGGCACTACCGGAAAGTGGAAGAAGGCTTGGGCGACTTGCGCGCCAATGAATTGATGGATACCTTACGCTACTACATTGCCGACAAGCCCCTGCAATTGCTGCCGGGCGACAAGGTCATTGAAATAAAAAATGTGGAGATCAATAAGGGCAAAGCTGCCCTGGCCTGGATGAAAGATGAAACGTTCGATTTCATCCTCGGCATAGGCGACGACTTTACCGACGAGGACATTTTCAAAGTTTTGCCCGCTAATGCTTACACCATTAAAGTAGGCAATTATGTAAGCGCCGCCCGCTACTACCTGCGCAGCTTCCGCGAGGTAAGACAATTGCTTAAAATGTTAGTGCAGGAGAAAAATGCGCTGAAATTGCAATAAGGACCGGGAGTAGGTACTAACGTAAACGGATATACGATAATAGCATAAAAAAACCTGGGCATTGATCCCAGGTTTTTTGTTATTGTAAGATTAATTCTTCTACAGGAAAATGGGTACGTCCAGTTTCATGGCAATGCGGTAGGCGGCATTCATTAACCCCACGTGGCTGTAGGCTTGTGGAAAATTGCCCCACTGGCTGCCGTCTTCTTCATCTACATCTTCACTGAATAGCAGCAGGTGATTGGAGAATTTAAGGAGGTTGGCAAATTCCCGCTGTGCATCTTCCAGCCGGCCCACACAGGCCAGGGCTTCTACATACCAGAATGCGCATACCAGAAAGGTAGTCTTTGGCTTACCAAAATCATCGCTGTGCAGGTAGCGGTAGAATAGACCATTGGGTGTTTTTAATTCTTTTTCCAGCGCCGTCAGGTGGTCCCTGGCACGTTCGCTGGCGGGGTCCAGGTATTGCATATTTATAAGCTGCAATGTACTGGCGTCCAGTGCGGTGCCTCCCGCGGCATTGGTATATACTTTACGCACAGGATCGTAGCAGCTTTCTATGTGTGCAGCTGCCCGCTCTTTGAGGGAGGTGGCGCGGTTTTCCAAATTAATGTCGCCGATAGTGCGGGCCATTTTTTCTGCAGCCGCGCAGCCAGCCCATTGAAACAGGTTACTGTAACAATGGATGTTGGCAAAGTTGCGGAACTCCCAGATGCCCGCATCTTTTTCATCAATAGTACGTTCTATTTTATCCAGTAGATAACCTATCCAGTGTACGCTGTCTTTGCGTTCCGAGAAAATAAAACGGTGATCGGTGTACAGAGGCAGCATGGATATAAGCACCTGTCCGTAAATATCATTCTGTATATGTTCATACGCCTGGTTGCCAATGCGTACTGGCTGGTTACCCTCGTAGCCGGCCAGGTGGGGGAGAATGGTTTCCGTAAGCTCTTTGGCCCCGGTAATACCGTAGAGCGGCTGGTAGCGGAAGTCATCCGAAAAAGAGATGTCTGTGATGTAACTGAAGAATTTCTCCATTTCCTCGAAATGCCCGATGTGATTGAGCGAGGTAATCACATAGTAAGTATCGCGCAACCAGCAATAGCGGTAGTCCCAGTTACGCCCACTGCCAGGAAACTCTGGCAGGCTGGTGGTGCTGGCGGCAATGATAGCCCCCGTATCTTCAAACTGGTGAATCTTCAGGGCCAGTGCAGCACGGATCACATAGGGTTGGTAGTAATTAGCGATAGATGAATGTTTAATCCAGGTGCGCCAGTAACGTTCTGTTTCATGGTAGAAGCGGTCTGCGGTGCTTACCAGCGGGGCTTCCAGCGGATTACCATAAGAAAGCACCAGGTACTTGGTTTCATTCAGTACAAAAAACTGGTCATCTACGATATAGCTGATAGGAATATTTGTAGTAAGCCGCATGCGTTCCGAACTGCCGGCAAATTCTATATGACTACTGCCACGGAATCGCTGCTGGGGCATAACACCATAATCGCACACCGGCGTGCAGCGCACCCTTATGCGGGCCGATTGCTGCATTGGCTCTATCTTCCGGATGAGCATGAGGGGCTTAAAATAACGGTCGTATTGAAAAAAGCGGGGAGCATAGTCCGTAATGCGGTAGCTGTTGCCATCTTTAGCCGTTACTTCGGTTACCAGTATGTTGGTATTCTCCAGGTAATATTGATGTGAAGAGTATTCGCCATCTGGTAATATAGAAAATTCGCCGCCTTTTTCTTTATCCAACAGCCCGCCAAATACAAAGGAGCTGTCCATTCGGGGCCAGCAAAGCCATTCTACATTTGTATTCATGCCGATGTGCGCCAGGTAGGCGCAGTTGCCGATTATGCCAGTTTGATAGGTATGTCTGCCCATTTGCTCTGTTAAATATATGTACGATAGTAAGTCACTTCATCTTAGCAAATGACATTCCAACCTTAGTTAAAGTGGTTTAACAACCTATTAGAAAACTTAAAATTTCATGATAGCCCGCTTGCCACTATATAGCTGGAAAGGGTAACGGTAAGAATGCCAAACATCAAACATCCGGTTCAGCGCAGGTAAGTGCTCTTCAAAAAAAAGCACTTCAAAAGAGCAATGGGCGCCCTTGTGATTAAACTCGATAAAATTGCGGATGCCCAGGCTGGGCTGCATGTCTCCGTCATGCTGTAAGGGTTGTTTTTTGTACCCGGAAAAACGGATTACGAGATGGTCAATATCTACCATGTAATAAGCGTAGGAAATGCCGCCCAACTTAATTGTGAGGATATGTTCGCCAATGATCATTTCTCCCAAAAGCCGGTATTCTTCCAGTGTGATTACAGGGATGGCGATAAAATAAATGATACCGGTAGCAATGAGCAGGAACAGGAAAAAGCCGTTCACCATGGAAAGAGCGGTTCCTACGGTACAAAGCAGGAGGGCCACCAGGAAGCACCCGGCGTAGGGGCGACGTATTTTGTGATAGAAAGCAGGTCGCTGTTTATCTACAACAGAAAAAAATACACGATAACTCATAGGGCATCGGCAATGCGTAGCCGAATATAAGAAAAAGCCGTAATTATACCATGCTTACGCCGGTAAATAATGTTATCATAACGGCGCACACATGGCTTCCCGATAAAGAATTCAAAATCATTTTGCTACGGCATCAATATGTATGACCCTTGATTTTCTTATCTGAAAGGGGATAGCAGTTGCGTAATAAAATAGGTAAGGAGGGAAGGTTGCAAAAGAATGGGGAATACCAGCCCAAACACAGCACCCCAGAAATGCACGCCATGCCCAATGCCGCCATATCCGGTATCGCGGCTGGCCAGGTAGGCAGATAATCCCAGGAACACAATCCCATACACCACAATGGGCATCGGGAAAAAGAAGAGGTATATCTGTGCCCAGGGCTGCACCAGCATGATGGTGAAAATGCAGGCCGATACCGCGCCGGAAGCGCCTACTGCCAAGCGGTTGGGATCTTTATAGTGCCGGAAATAATAGGGGATGGTAGATACAATGATGGCCAGGGCATAATATGCCGGGAACACATAAGGGCTAGTATAAAAAATAGCAAATACCTGCTCCGCCACCCGTCCCATATAATAGAGGGAAAGCATGTTGAAAAATAAATGCATGTAGTTGGCATGCACAAATCCGTTTGTCAGGAAACGATAAAATTGTTTTTTTTGACGGATATAATAAGGCCACATGGCCAGGTCCTCCATCAGGCCTTCCTGGTTCAGTGCTATCAGCGAAATAATACAGGTCAATACAATGATAATAAGCGTGGCGGAGATCTCCATATACGTTGCTGGTGGATTTACTGGTGATGATATTTTTCGTTTTGCAATACCGTGTACGCCCGGTACAATTGTTCCGTCATAATAAGCCGTACCAATTGATGCGGAAAGGTAAGCGAAGATAAGGACAATTGCAGTTGAGCCCTTTGTAGTACCTGCGTATCAATGCCATAAGCGCCGCCAATGAGGATAACCACCTGGCGGGTGGCGGCATTGATACGTTGCTGAAGGAAATCTGCCAGTTGCAGGGTGGTAAAAGTTTTACCCCTTTCATCCAGTGCTACCAGGAAATCCTGGGGGCCTAGCAGATCCAGGATCATTTTACCTTCCTGTTTTTTAAGTTCCGGCAGGGGGAGGGAGGCGGCCTGTTTTACCGTGGGAATAAGGCGCAGCTCAAAATCGGTGTAATATTGCAGTCTTTTTTGAAACACCGCAATGCCATCCCGAATATAGGGGTCGTTTTCTTTCCCGATGCTCCAGAGTTGTATTTTCAAAATCGCATATTTATCGAGCAAATATAGCGATTGGGCACAAAAAAGCCCCGGTTATACAACCGGGGCAACCTTGGTAAGTTAAATATATTGAATGCTTTATTATCAGTATATAAAACCAGCCAGCAGTTAATTAGTCAATGCGGCGAACGTTCACAGCATTCATGCCTTTTCTGCCTTCCTGCAATTCGAACTCTACGCGATCGTCTTGCTGAATTTCGTGAACCAGACCGTTCACATGTACAAAGGTTTCCTTGTTGGATTCGTCATGTTTGATGAAGCCGAAGCCTTTGCTTTCATTAAAGAACTTTACAGTTCCTTGGTACTTTGTTGTCATTAGTAAAAATTAAAATAAGAAAAACGGAAGGTACTACTATTATTTGATTTAAAGACATTTATTATTTATTATTATTCCCGCAATCCTATCAAACTTGCCCCCAAGGCCTTTTTACCGCAAAACTTGCTATTATGTTTTTAATTTATAAATAGAAACACATGGCGAAAAAAGGTTAAATAATTGTAAATTAAACCGCGATTCCTCGTATACTTATCGATTATGTGCTAATTTTGTACTCGTTGCACGCTACGCAGGGATTCTCCTTCGTACCATCACGATCACAATACGAAATATGCCAAAAGTATCCTTTAACAACAAAAACCAGGTTTTTTTTCCAGCTTTGAAAACCGCTGTAGATGCGTATTTCACGGAAAATAACCTAAAAAAAACGGGTAACACCCAACTTTACGTGAAAGCCGCCGTGCTGCTTACAGTAGCCACCGGCTTGTACTTAACACTTTTATTGGTGAGCATGCCAGTGTGGGCGGGCATACTGGGGAGTGCGTTGTTAGGTTTAACATTGGCTTGCATAGGATTTAACGTTATGCATGACGCTTGTCATGGTAGTTTTTCTACGAATAATAAGGTAAATGATGCCTTTGGTCTTACGCTGAATGCGCTGGGCGGCAATGCGTTTATCTGGAAACAAAAACACAATATCGTACATCATACTTATACAAACGTAGACGGAATGGATGACGATATAGCCAAAAGCCCTGTAATGCGCCACTGCCATACCCAGAAATGGGTGCCGATGCACCGTATCCAGCATATTTATATTCCCCTTGTATACGCTATTTCTTCCGTGGCCTGGGTTTTTATATTTGACTTTATAAAATACCTGAGCAGCAAAGTGTACACCACACCGCTGCAATCCATGAAATTTAGCGACCACCTTACGTTCTGGGGCAGTAAATTATTGTATATTATATTTTACGTGTGCATACCCGTGTACTTTGTAGGATGGGGATCCTGGGCCATTGGTTTTGTAACCATGCACATAGTATTGGGTTTCACACTGGCCATCGTGTTTCAATTGGCCCATGTGGTGGAAGAAACCACTTTTGAAACCGTAAGCGGAGAATCTACCCAGATCGAAAATGAATGGGCTATTCATCAGATTAAAACCACGGCCAATTTTTCAAAAGATGTGAAAGTTATTTCCTGGATGGTAGGTGGCCTTAACTATCAAATAGAACATCATCTATTTCCTCGTATAAGCCATGTACATTACCCTGCTATCAGTAATATTGTAGCGCAAAAATGTAAAGAATTTGGGCTGCCTTACAATAACCTGCCTACTATGCGCAATGCCATCGTTTCCCACTTCCGCTTTATCCGCGCATTGGGAATGAAACCTGTACCTGTACCGGTTTCCAACTAATGCTTAAAAAGGGTGATTATTCGTTCCTGAATTTTTTGCGCAAAGAATTTGGCAATTAAAAAAAGATTCCTACTTTTGTCACCCGATTAACAATAACGGCTCCGTAGCTCAACTGAATAGAGCATTTGACTACGAATCAAAAGGTTTCTGGTTTGAATCCAGACGGAGTCACTAAAGAGGCAAATGGTATAAACTGTTTGCCTCTTTTTTATTGCCGCCACTGTTTCATTTTGATTAAATCCATAGGCTTAGGAACAAAAATTGGATCAAGACGAAAAGTTGGGGGATTAATGTTAAAGCTGTTTTTTTGCGGATTAAATCAACATTTTGGAAGAGAGTTACCGTCAGTTAATAGAAT
>NZ_FMAR01000042.1 GCF_900094705.1 Chitinophaga costaii
GTGTCCCTCCGGGAAGTTAAAAACTGAATTTAGGTAAGATTATTATTTTAGCTTCTTACCAAAAATCAAAGCGATGGAACAGCAACAAGCTAATAAATTAACAAAGAAGCAAGAGATGTTTTCCCTAATAGCGGAACATGAAGCCAGTGCCCTGACGGTGCGGGATTTTTGCGAACTGTATGATATGGCTCAGGGTACATATTACTACTGGCTAAAGAAGTATCATGCTAGCCTGGAACCGGAAAAAGTAGCAAAGGGAGGTTTTACCTTACTAAAAGTTGCTGCTGAAGAACAGGAGATTGTAAAAGGAGGTGTTCTTTTCGCGGAGTATAAAGGGATCCGTTTTTATCGAGAGCCTTCCGTATCTTTTTTAAAAGCATTAATGAGTTAATTTATGCTACAGATCAATAACGGAACACGGTATTGGTTATACCATCCTTTTGCAGATGCACGTCTGAGTTTTGACGGACTTAGCGGAATCGTTACCAATGAACTGAAGATGGAAATGGCGCTGAATGACGTTTTTATTTTTCTGAACAAACGTCAGACCCACCTTAAGGCGGTTCAATGGGAAGGTGACGGATTTGGCTTGTATTATAAACGATTGGAAAAAGGGAGCTTTGAATTGCCATACGGGATAATGGCTGGCACTCACAGTATAATTACCTCTAAGCAGCTAATGATGATATTGCAGGGAGTATCACTAAAGAAAGCAGTTTTTCGCAAGCGATATACTATGCCAATGGGTACGTAGAATCGCATAAAAAAAGCCAAAGGCATTATGATCGGCGCCATTCGATTGTAATGCCTTTTGTTTTTTAAAATCATTTTTATGCACTGGTTTATCCACGTAAAAACTGTATAACTTCTTTTTTTTATTGTGGCTGTAATGTATTGACTGTCTATCTTTGATTCATGTTAGCTGCAGATAAAAATATCGATTACAAAATGCTTTATGAGCAATTGCAGCCAGTCCATCAGCAATTGTTAAAAAGCTTCGAACTTCAGCTACAAAGCAATCAGCAATTACAAAACCAGGTAATGCAATTGCAATACCAACTACATCAACTCACCAAACTATTACAGGGTTTTAAATCTGAGCGTTTTGTCCCAGGAGGAACAGGGCCTCAAAAAGAGTTGGGGCTTATTTTTGAAGAAACATTTGCATCCACGAAGCTGGAAGATGTAAAAAAGGTAAGCTACGTTAAAGTAAATAAACCAACCTCCAAAGATACTGTAAAGGAATTACCAGCACATTTACGCCGCGAAGAAATTATTATTGAGCCAGATGAAGATGTAAGTAGATGTGAAAGAAACGGAGAAGAAGTAAAGGAGCAGCTAAGCTGGAAACCTGGAGAAATCTTTGTAAAGCGTATTGTTCGCCCTCGTTATAAATGTCCTTTAACGGGCAAACTGCAAGGACACAGGAGTGTTATCGCTTCATTGCCTGAACAGGCACTTCCTAAATGTGCGGCAGACCCGGAGTTGTTGGCGCAGGTAACTATTGATAAGTTCGTAGATCACAAGCCGCTGAATCGTCAACTAGACTTTTTTAAACGCAATGGGGTAACTATTGCTTATAGCACCATTGCTGACTGGGTGCGGTTGGTAGCCGAAGCGATTGAATGCTTAGGAGAGGCCCAGTTGCGGGTTATGTTACGCCACAACTACTGGCAAGGTGATGAAACCGGAATAAAGGTGTTGGATAGCACAATAAAGAAAGATACTCATAAAGGGTATTTCTGGGTGTATATGACTGGAGATAGTAAATTGATTTATTATGACTATCACAGTGGTCGGGATGGACCCGCAGCTTCTCATATCATGCACTTGTTCAAAGGCCATTTGCAAACAGATGGGTATGCGGTATATGAAAAAGTGGCCGGCAAGGATATTACTTTGTTATGCTGCCTTGCGCATGCACGTCGTAAAGTGTTTGACGCGCAGGCTAATGACAAATCCAGAGCAGAGTATGTGCTTACTGAGATAGCCAAGCTATATAAAATAGAAGCAGCGTGTAAAGAGCAGCAGTTAACAGAACAACAAATTAAAGATAAGCGCCTTAAAGAAGCAGTACCCATACTGCAGGAGTTAGGAGAATGGATGAAAAAAGAATATCTGCTGCTTAAACCTAAGAGCCTTATCGCCAAGGCACTGGCCTATAGCATTAACAGGTGGGATAAACTAAGTCTGTATGCTACAACTGGCCACCTAAATATTGACAATAATAATATAGAGCGATGCATGCGCCCTGTAGCTATTGGACGCAAGAATTTTTTATTCTGTGGTTCCCATGATGCCGCTAAACGCACGGCGTTACTATACTCGTTATTGGTAACCTGTAAGCTGAATGAAGTAAATCCCTATGAATGGCTCAAAGATATGCTTAGTTATAACCTGCAGGAATACCCAATTAATAAAATAGAAAGTCTATTACCACATAACTGGAAATTGAATCAGGAAAATATGTAGAAAAATTCAGGCATTCGACAAAGTTAACCTTCAAACCAATACCGCCTTTTTAACTTCCCGGAGGGACAC
>NZ_FMAR01000018.1 GCF_900094705.1 Chitinophaga costaii
TTCAGATCAAATTAAATTTAAAGCCCTTTCTTACATTTGGAAAATATATCTTTAACCTAAGAGACTTCACTGTCCGGCAAAATCGACCCACCTCACGGTTCCAATTTAGCATTATATGGAGCTACCCAAAGTGGCCGGGTGTTCATGGATAACCAATATGTTAAGACATTTAGCTTATCAAGAATAGGGAAAGCTGCCGGTATTGGTGGGGCAATTATAGGAACTGGTTTAGATCTCTATGGCGTTTATAAAGGCGCAAAAACTTGGGGCCAGGCCGGAGAGAATGGAGTGTTTACAGCGATTGGCTTTTTGGGGCCAGTAGATGGAGGCAAGTTATAATGGAATCCGGAGTGTTATAAATATGATGATGATAAAGAAAGCTTATTTCTACCTGTTTTATAAATTTTATAAGTGTACGGATTGGGCGCATACAGTATTTCCCCACGATATGGCTGCGGCTGCGGCTATAGCTATGTTAGAAATGGTGTTTATAGTCTCATTGAAGTTCTATTACATTGAATACATTGATCCAAAGAATGAACTTACTCCTTTACAGATGATTGTTTTGGGAGTGGTAGTGTTTTTAGTTAATACGATTGCCTTTATATCGAACGATGGTTGGAAACATTACTTTAAGGAGTTTGATAAGCTACCGCGCTATAAGAATATCATCGGCACCTGGGTAGTGATACTTATTGTTGCCTTTATACTTGTTAGCGCTGGCATCTCGTTTAAAGCAATGAGTGAAATAGCAGCCCGTCGGCCTATATAGATAACAAAACTATACATCAAGCCCGGCTACTTCCAATATCACGCACTAATGGATTAAATCATTACCCACTCCTGTTAACTTATGAAATACTATTTCAGTTTTTTCTTCCTGCTGTACACGGCAACATCTTTAGGATAAGCTTCGTTTCCCCCGGGGTTTAAATTAATATCAGGCGACAATCTAGCCGGTGACGATGATAGATACTCAAATGGAAAAGATGTTTTTCAAATGCATTTCTATTGGAGAGGCTTTGATGGCGATTACACCTGGAATGATGACAACTATAAAAAATTCATGACAGACGGCACTGGATACCCCATGTATAGAACCACGGATAGCCTTCTATGGGGAACGGGAAAGGTTGACGGGTATTATTCCTACACGGTGGTAGACTGGAGTGGTGACATATTTGAGCTTTTTTCTAAGGATAATGATGCAGATTTTTCTTACTATTCGAAGTGGCTTATTTCGTCTATAAGGGCATACCGCAAGAGGGGAAAAATATTTATGTTTCCGCGGCGGTTTCGGTTGACTTTGTAAAACCGCCTATAACTCACCCCGCTATTTATATTTTCGTATGTATTTCGAGTTCGCATCGAATCCGCAGTTTGATGTCCTGACGAAGATGTTGGTGAGTAAACAATAAGACTTCGCTGATGAAAATTCCAGATGCAATAACGGAGTATCTTTAACAGTAGCATACTTTCTGCTATATACCTGTTCAATGTTTCCTTTGTTCGTAACTTCTATAGAATCGTTACTCCCAATGAAAGAGCAATGCGTTAAGATATAACCTGTTAAATTATATTTTTCTTTTAGCCATTGACTACCTACTGACCTTGATGTCATATCTCCATGTTTACAGTAGATCTATTCATTAATACTGTAAAACAGTTATTTTAGATTTAAAATGCAGTAAAACGATTATGACTATTTAACCTTGTCCTTATAAATTTGATAATTATCGATCTGGCTTACACATACTATTAATAATCAATGTCATTTGGTTCGAAAATCTTCCGCTACTGGGCACGAAAGGTTAAAATGACCAAGTGGTCAAAAGGTGTAAATCGTTGATTTACACCTTTTTTATAGACGAGATTTTTCGCAGGTTGTCGCTTTTTTCGCTTTGTGCCACCTTTTTGGACAAACAAAGTACACGCACTATGACACGCGAAATTCCTGTTCCTGTACAGGAACACAACAGGAACGACATTTTCTTTGAGCTGGGAGGGCATTCGCTGATGGTGACCCGGTTAACGGGCCTGTTGCGCAAGGCGAGCGGTGTTGCGTTACCGCTGCATGCAATCTTCCTGCATATCACGCTTGCCGGGATGAGTGCCTTGCTGGAAAATTATGGCGGCGTAAAAGCGGTACAGCTGGATACGGCCGGGCCGACAGCCACCGCTTGTCAGAAGGTCAGCAAGGCCTGCCAGCACCTGTGCTTGCCCGGCTGGAAGCTTTCGCTGCAGAAAAGGGTATGCCCAGTACAGCATTCTACTGACCATTGTACATATACTGTTACATGAACTTTCCGGTACAGATACCATCATCACCGGCGCGCCGGCTGCCGGCCGGGAAATGCCGGAACTCCAGGAAATGCCGGGGTTGTTCGTCAATACGATCGTGCTGAAACGGCCTGTTGATACGGCCAAAAGTTTCTCGCAGCTGGTGGCAGAAACCATGGAGGTGCTCACCGCGGAACTTGAATAGCAGTCCTACCCATTCAGTAGGGTGGTGGGATTGGCCGGCAACACCGGCGAACCGGCTCGCCATCCTGTATTTGATATGATGGTCAGCGCAGGTGAATGGAATGAAAATGAGCAAAATATTAGGATAGATCAGGGAGAAAATGTATTATACGGGTGGAAAATTAAATACGATCTCTTTTTTAATTTCTCCGGTAATGGACAGACTAAACTGATGTTATTGTTTAACCTGTCGTTGTTTGATGAGGAAAGTAACAGTTATATGAATGCCCGTTTTGTTTTGTTAGCCGGGAACCTGTTACAAAACCCTCAAGTCGTAATAAATCCGGATATGTTGATGCCCCAACGGGAACAGGAAACGGCCACGTTATGGACCAATGATTTTGAATAACCATTTTATAATCCCCGTATTGATGTTTCGTAAAATCCCATTTTACTCACTTTTGTTATCCGGAAGCCTTTTGTTTTTTTCCACCATTACACATGCCCAGCAACAGATCACGGTATCGGGCAGGTTTCAGCTTCCGGCAGACGAGAGCGTGGTGGTAGGCAATGTGGCATTGTTACATTCACCGGATTCCGCGGTGCTTAAAATAGCGCCTGTAACCAATAACGGCTTTAAACTGGACCTGGCTGAAAAAGGGCTGTACCTGCTCCGGATCGTTTGTGCAGGATATAATGAAACCGTACAGCCCCTCCAGGTCAGTGGCGATACCAGTATTATTGTGCCGCTGACCACCAGATCCAGGGTACTGGACGAAGTACAGGTGTACGGTAACAAGGAAATATTTACGACGAGTAACGGCAACATCCGGGTAAATGTCGACAACCCTATCCTGCAGGCCAGTTCTGGGGCTATGAGTTTATTATCCAAACTGCCGGGGCTGCAGGTAGGTCCGGACGGCGAAAGCCTGACGCTCTTAGGGAAAGGTATGCCCCTCATTTACCTAGACAATCAGCGCATTACCATCAGCGATCTTCAATCCATACCCGTACATGAAATAAAAAGTATAGAGATCCTCAACAATCCTTCCGCGAGGTACGAATCAGAGGGCCGCGCCGTGATCCTGGTGACCCGTAAGTTCAGCCAAAGGGATGGATTTAAAATTGATCTCACGGAGAACGTTGCCCAAAGACGGTATTTCCAGAACAGTACCAGTGCGGAAGTAAGCTACCGGAAAAATAAGCTGGAACTTAGAGCGAATGCGCAGTATAACCACTTTAACCTTTGGGAAAGTAACGGTAACGAATTTGGTATTGAAGGTCAGGATATCTCTTCCGACTACACCGTGGTGTCCAAAGGCCCCCGGAAACAGTGGCTGCTGGGCGCCGGCCTGCATTACCAGTTCAATGACAACGATTACCTGTCTCTGTCCGGCAATACCCGGATCCATCATGAAACCTTTGCCATCAACACCAATTCCGACCTGCGTAACATGGACGTTACGACCAATGCCCTTACGTATACGGACAACGGCACCCAAAAACCCTATTACAACGCCAGTCTGAACTATTTCAAGCAGTTCAAAAAAAACAACCTGGATATGTTCTTTGGCGGCCAGTATTCCCACTTTGAAAGAAACCTTTCCAGCAACATCTACAATAGTATCGACGATGCACCTATGGTCTTTACGCAGCAACGCCTGCAGGACTTCAGCCTGAATGCAGGCAGCGGCAAGCTGGAATTCGCCAAAAAGTTAGGAAAAAACAGTAAGCTCGAATTTGGAGGAAGTTATACCAAAGCATGGGCAGATGCCGTGTTGGACATTGATGATAAATCAGCGGCGGACCACACGCATACCCTGTATCATTACGCGGAAGCGATCGGCGCCGGATATGCACAATTCGGTACAAAGATCGGCCATACCAGTATTGATGCGGGTTTACGGCTGGAAAAAGCCGATGCTGCAGGGAAGTTCAGTAACGATGATCAGCTCACGATAGACCGGCATAACCTCCAGCTTTTCCCTAAATTCAACATCGGGTTCCAGGTAGACAGCACCCGCACTTTGAGCTTTAACTATGGCAGGTCTATTATCCGGCCTAATTACTCAAACCTCAGCCAGATCATCACTTACATCAATCCATTCTTTGAATGGGCCAGCAACATCAATCTGGTGCCTACCATTACCGATGAAGCAGGAGCTACCTTTCAATTGGGGAACAACTCTGTACAATTGGTGGGATACATAAAAAAGAACCCGGTCTATTACAGCGCCAGTTTTGATGCCAGCGCCAATAAGTTCCAGGTTATCGATCAGAACTTCGATAAGGAACAAGGGGTTAACCTGAGCTTTACCGTGCCATTCACGGTAAAGAAATGGAACTCCACCAATATACTTACCGGTACGGTGAACAAAACTTCCGATGCCAACTCCGTAAACCTGAAGACCACCCCGTACGTTTATTTTTATACAGGTAACCAATTCAGCCTGCCAAAAGATGTTAACGTCTTTGCCAACTTCTGGGTGCTGACGGGCCGGTACGAAGGCATATTCAGGAGAAACGCGCTGTCTGCCCTTGACCTTGGGGCCTCCAAAACGTTCAATAACAAACTGGTGGTAACACTGAACCTGAACGATGTTTACCGGGGTCTTAATTTCTCGGAGAAATTAACAGCAAACGCCGTGTCCTCCAATGTGATCTACTACGAAGATGTACGGGAGATCTCCCTGAATATCCGGTACACCCTGGGCTCAGTGAAGAAAGCCGTGTTTAAGAACAAGGAAGTGAATGATAATATGAACCGTATCCGTTAATCCTTTCCGGGCAGGCAGCAGGATGCACCTGCCCGTTACCACTCCCCTTATTTTACTGCCTACCGCAAAATTTACCGAAATGAAAGAAGCTATCTTGCATTGGGTGGACAAACAATTAAAAATAATGTTATAGCAAAGGGTCTACTGCGAGGTATCCTCTATTGCCCCAGCAAAGGTGCTATTTAGTTTGTAAGGGTAGAATACTCACCATCGTAGGCTGCCGGAATATGCAGGAATTTTATTTGAGTAAAACCCGTAACTTAACCTCATATGTCTAACTCGATTTTCCTGACGGCTGAATGGCGAAAGCTCGCGATGGCTAACTACGCGGTGGACCCCGGCCTGTTGCAACGGTATGTGCCACGGGGCACTGAACTTGATACCTGGAACGCCACCTGTTACGTGTCGCTCGTCGCCTTTATGTTCGAACGGACCTGTGTCATGGGCTGCAGGATCCCATTCCACCAGGACTTTGAAGAAGTCAACCTGCGGTTCTATGTCCGCTATAAAGATGGCGGCAACTGGAAAAGGGGAGTGGTGTTCATCCGCGAATTCGTTCCCTTGCGCATGGTTACCTTTGTTGCCAACACCTTTTACGATGAATGCTATCAAACCTTTCCCATGCGCCATACAATTACCATTGCCCCGGAAACTCTGGAGGTGGAATATAAATGGAAGAAAGGGGACTGGAACCGGTTCGGTGTAACGGCGGCGAATAAACCATTTACATTGATCGCAGGAAGTCAGGAAGAATTTATCACTGAACACTTCTGGGGCTACGGGGCGCGTGGCCCGCAGCTCTCTGAATACCAGGTCGCGCACGATCCCTGGCAACTCTATCCTGTAAACAGCTATATGATGGATGTAAATTTTGAAGCTTGTTACGGGACCGATTTTAGATTCTTACAAGGCAATGAGCCGACTTCCGTGTTCCTCGCGGAAGGCTCGGAAATCCAGGTGTATAAGGATCGGAAAATTAGTATCTAATGATGGCAACATGTTTGAAATGGTGTGGCGCGTTGTGCGTTCATTGTTTCCCTGGTAGGCAAGCGGCATTTCGACAGTAGCTTTATGCAAATTAATTCATCCAGGATCGCCATTTCCTTCGATAGGAATAACAAGCGACTGAATGATACCCAATCATTAGACTTCCGGCAATACAACGAATACCCGTTTTTATTAAAATAGAGCAACGCGTGTGGCATTTCTCCCTTCGGGATGCTGCTGAGGCAGATGTCATGAGAAGATTCCTTACGGACAATGTTAATAATCGAATTATAAAGGCATAAAAAAGTAAAATGGCGGGTACCGGGCAATGATTCTTGTCTCAAAATTCAAAGAATATCGAAATTTATCCAATGTTATTAGTAATATTTGACATTTTCGGTGAAGGTCTACGAAAGCTTTGAGACGGAGGGGAGTATCCCAGCAGCAATACGGAACACATGAAAAGTAAGGTTAGCGATAAGGCTGGCCTTTTCTATGTAGTGCAAAGGTTATTAGTAGCTTTTACTCATCAATATCTGCTGTAATTCATTAAACCCTTCTATACCACAATTGCTAAAAATAATATTTCCCTTTCTATCTACGATCATGTAGGTCGGAAAACAATTTACTTCAAGATAGTGCGTAATATTTGGGGATTCTATCTTTCTTTCATTGAACAGTTGTGGCCACTGTATTCCATGTGCTGAAGCGATGGTTTTTGATAATGCTAAATTTTTGGCATCATCAACGCAAATGCTTAAAAAATCAACGTCCTTTCCTGTCCTTTCGTAGAGCGCTTTCATTTGTGGCATGGATGCGATACAGGGTGCACACCAGGTTCCCCAAAAATCAATAACCATTTTATCTTTAGCCTTAGTAAAATAGGGTAGTAATGCTTGTATGTATTGCTCAGGTAGTTGTGGCGTACTCAACGCTGCTAGCGGATGCAGATAGGCGTAGCGCCACTCCTGGTCAATGCTATCAATCTGGTATGACTTTTTATCTACTATTAGCGTATCCTTTATTTTATAGCTGTTTTTATAATGTAGCTTATCTTTTAATTTGTCAGATTGGAATTTACCATCTTCCTTGATCTTGATCTGGACAATACTATCTTCAGCATACCACTTATGCGGATCGGAAAAATACAAGAGCGCATTATTCAATGTCGAGACTCTTTCTTGTAGAGAGGAAATGAATAATGGCATTTCATTTAATCGGTGATCATTAAATGTACTACCCGGCCTTTTAACCGGAATCAAATAAAATTCCCATACTCCATTTACGACCTGGTTATTTTCACAATAAGGTACATTTATTTTTAACTTTGGGGTAGCCCAATCCAGAACATTATTGTACGTCCATTTATTTAGGGAATCGTATTGGTAAGAAAGGGATTATGTTTTTTTAACAGGCATAGCTTTACAGCATCTCCTATTCTTTTCTCCAATATGAATAACGCTTTGTCAATAGGCGGACATCCTGCCTGATATGCATCCTGTAAATGCCGTTTACCTGGCAAATAAGTCGACCACAATATACTGTCAAGCGTCTCACCCTGTGCTGGCCAAATACGTTCAGGAATAGTGTTGGAAATTGATGTAAATGATGGGCGGAAATCCTGGATTGTATCCAATTCTATTTTTATAACCGGCGTCTGTGCTATGCCATTCAGGGCATATAACATACAAGAAATGTTAAGTATTGATCTTAATATGCGTAAACTATAATTCATTTTCAGGAGTTTAACAAGGGAATGTCCAATACATTAATGCATGCTTTTATTACCTATACTATATATGATGAGGCTGACTATAAAAATATAGTAAAGACGGCACATGAAAAAATTACATCCCAGTCCTTAACTATGGTCGGTTCAGTCACGGTGGGATGCTACTCTATTAAACAGCCGGAGGGACCTCCTTGTGTATGTATGCTTTACGACTTGTAGAAATCAAAACCAATGGGTGCCTTACAACGCATGGAAGTAACATTCACTTCTTATATTGCTCCCCCCATTCCCTTAAGGAAGATATAACAGGTACGAAGTTCTTGCCAGCCTTCGTTAGTGCATACTCCACCATTGGAGGCACCACAGGATATACTTTGCGAGATACCAGGCCGTCTGCTTCCAATTCGCGCAGATGTTGAATGAGCATCTTCTCGGATATACCAACGATATCATTTTTTAAAACATGATAGCGAACCTTTTCTGCGGAAGATAGCAGGTTAATAATCTGCAATTTCCACTTACCATTAATGACATTACTAGCCAGTGCTACCGGGCAATTGAATGTTTTCGATCCTATTTTATAAATCTTTTCCATTTTTTATTATCTGATAATATACTGTTTATCAACAAAACTTACTTAAAAGTTAGCACTTAACTTATTGGTAAGTACTTGACTAAAGGTAAGTGTTAACCTACATTTGCACAAATTAAATTATTACGATATGACAGTTAGAAAGATTTTATTAAAATGGGGGATGGTGGCGCTATTGCTTTTTACAGGAACCTCGCTGTTTGCGCAGGCAAATGATAATTGGAATTATAAAATGCAGGACAAAACTGTTGATGGAACCCGCATCCATTATTTACGCACTGGGAAGGGTGCGCCTGTTTTGTTGCTGCATGGTTTTCCGGAAACTGTTTATACCTGGCGGTTTATTATTTCGGAATTGTCGAAAAATCATACCGTCATTGCCATTGATCTGCCAGGGTTAGGGGAATCTTTGCCCTCACCCCATGGGTATGGACAGCAGGTCATCGCTGCACTACTACATGATTTTATGCTTAGCCTGGGGTACTCTAACACCAGCATAGTGGCCCATGATCTAGGCGTGGAGTTAGCTTACGGTTACGCATCCACTTATTCACAGGAGGTGAACAAAGTAGCATTCCTGGATGTGCCTGTGGAAACGGAGCAAATGAAACAATTACCTTTATTGCCGGAAAATGGGCGTAGCCTCTGGTGGTTTGCCTTTCATAACGTTCCTGGGCTGCCGGAACAACTCATTCAAGGAAAGGAATACGTTTATCTAAGTTATTTTTTTACAGAAGATGCGTATAACAAAGTGCCGTTCGATAAACAACACATTGGCGTATATGTAAAGTCCTACCAGCACCCAGCTGTATTGCATGCCGCCATGGAATATTACAGGGCCACCCTGCAAAACATTGAAACGAATAAGACAAATACACAGCGAAAACTTGCAATGCCCATCCTGGCGTTGGGTGGAGAAAAGAGCTTTGGTGCACGTACCCTTTTGAGTTTTCAACAACTTGGAAGCAATGTTACCGGCGGCGTTATCGAAAATTGTGGTCATTTTATCCAGGAAGAACAACCGGCGGCGCTGCTGGATAAATTGCTGCCTTTCCTGGACAAGTGATCGGATGGTAATGCGTCAGGTATAATGCCTGTACACATGAATGGTAAGGTCAGCGCTAAGGCTGGCCTTTTTTATGTGTGCGCAACGGTTATTAGTAGCTTTTACTCATCAATATCTGCTATAATTCATTAAACCCTTCTATCCCACAATTGCTAAAAATAATATTTCCCTTTCTATCTACGATCATGTAGGTCGGAAAACAATTTACTTCAAGATAGTGCGTAATATTGGGAGATGCTATCTTTCTTTCATTGAACACCTTAACGGATGAGCACTGGGACGAAGCCCTGGAAGTGAACCTGCTGGCTGCTGTGCGTTTGGATAGTGCCCTGCTTCCTATCATGCTGCATCAAAAAAGTGGGGTAATTATTCATATATCCACTACCAGCAGTCAGTTTCCTATCTGGGAATCTACCATGGCCTATAGCACTGCAAAGGCTGCATTGAATACCTATAGCAAGGCTTTGGCTATAGAAGTTGCCCTCCCCAAATAATTATAATGCTTTCTTTTGTGCATCTCCTTCTGCTACTCTACTTAAAATGTGCTTGTCAATATAAAATGTACCAAACGGTATTATGCAAGCCAGCAGTACCTTCCAGGTTGTATGACGGAATTTCCATTGGTGTTCTACCCCCACGCTGAGTGTATTGAATATGAATAATACAAACAGCATCCCATGCACAGGCCCCATTGCTTTTACCATGGATGGATTGCCTGCAATATATTTAACCGGCATGGCGATGCCGATGAGAATAAGCAGGGAAATGCCCTCTAAATAACTGATCAGTCTTAGCCGTCCTATTTGTGTTTTGATGGATAATTCCATGATGTAAAATGTTTGTGTATGTAGGAAAGAAATATAAATTTTACTGTGCTAAACAGGGATGTGAACAATTAAAAATTCCTGATAAATGGGCGGTGTGCAAGTGGCGAAAAAGGCCAGGGAATAGCGATCAATATCAAGAGCAGCCCTATGGAAAACCAGGTGAGCATGGTCTTGTATTTTTGCGGATCATTTTCCATTCTTTTTGCCCTGGAAGATCCGATGGTGATAACCACTACTGCTACCAGCATCAGGGATATGTGAATATATCTAAAAAACGTTCCCTCATTTACTAACGTAGCAGGACTGTCTGACAATAGAAATTTTACGGCAGGACTTTGAAAATAAAGTGTAATACCCAACACAAGCTGAAGATGGGCGATGGTAGCTGTACAATGACGAATAACATTTGCGTTGTTAGAAAACGGTTGCTTTTTAACCAGGCCCTGAGCGGCGGTAAAAATGGCATATACAAGAATGACCAGTACCAGCCAACGCATAAATGAGTGAAGCACTAAAAGAAAAAAGTACATACTTGAAAATTTGTAAACATAACATTATAAGATTTATTCCTTGCTGTGGATCAGCACCACCGGGCAGCAGTCAGCCATTCACACATAGTAGCACCATGCATGTTGGAATCTTTTTGCTGCGTCGATTAGTTAAAAGAATCCCATGATTTGATAGGAAGCAGTTCTTTTATTTCAGGTGTATTAAGGGAGGTCCGGAATGCCCGTCTGTAGTCGGAGGGTGTGGTCATGAGGTGCCTTAAAAAGACTCGCCGCATGGATATTAAATTTCCCAGGCCACTTTGTTCCGCTATTCTTTCGAGGGATAGGTCTGTATTCTCCAGCAATTTCCGGGCTTTTTCAACCCGCAGTTTCTCAATAAATTTCGCGGGTGGCATGCCGGTTTGTTTTTGCAGCACACGGGTTAGATTACGCACACTCATGTTAAAATGTGCAGCTATTTTGCCTACATCCACCGGCTCCTGTAAGTGATCGCTGAGCCAATGTTGTAGTTTTTGCCCTATGTTGGAATTTTCGTACAGGGGAAGCAGGCTGCCAAACTGCGCCTGGAAACCGGGCCTGCTCAGGTAATACACCAGGTGCCTGGCCACCTTGATGGCGATGTCTTTGCCAAAATCTTCTTCAACCAGCGCAAGCGCCAGGTCTATTCCGGAAGACACGCCGGCGGAAGTGTAAATAGGGCCGTCATGAATGAAGAATGCATTTGCATCAACATCTATGCGGGGATAATGTTTTTTTAATTGCTCGCTGAGGTTCCAGTGTGTAGTAGCTTTCCGACCATCCAGCAGGCCCACTTTAGCCAGTGAAAATGCGCCCGCACATACGGATGTGATACGTCGGGTATTCTTTTCGTTGATCCCTGAAAGCCACGTATAAAATGGTTCAAATACTGTTTCATTACCTTCCCAATAATCATTTCCTGCAATCACGAGCGTGTCAATAGGTGTATGGATATCCATTGCACATAATTTGCAGGAGAACGCAAGGCCGGTTTCGGAAATTACTTTTTTATCTGCAGTGGGCGCCACGATCATAACATCGTATCCATGAGCAGTACCAAGCGCCTGCAGGCATTTATCGGCAGTGGTAAAAACGTCGGCCGGGCCCGTAATATCGAGCAGCAGCTGGCTGGTCATCGCTACAATGACTACCTGCTTTTTCTGTGGGCGTTCGTCTTCCTTCATTTTCCTCCTGTTCATTGCCCAAAATTACATCAAGGCTGATTTGTCTCAAAGGACATAAATCATACAATTTAGGACATTGTTTGCTGGATTGCTGTTGGCAGTCAGGAAATGGCGTGGTTTGTTAAGACCAGTTTACGTTTAGTACATATGTGTGTTTAATATTTATTATATATATATTATTAATATTTATATAGTTATATATAAATGTATCTTGTAATTTTTGCCTGCTTTTTTCGCTAACACCTGTATTGTCTTACAGGGCTTGGTGAAGCAGGGGAATCACCTTTTGGCCGATAAGTGCTATTGAGCCTAACAATTGTTGATGCGTAAGTCCGGCATTGTCCATTTGAAAAGTAAACCTGTCTACCCCGCCCAATGCTTTGCTGTGTCTTAATAACTTTTCGGCTACCTGTTCAGGTCCGCCCACGACTAATACGCCCCTGGGTGCAACGGAGGCATTGAACTGTGCGCGGGTAACGGGCGGCCAGCCGCGTTCTTTACCTAATTTGGTCCAAAGTTCAATATAGCCCGGATAGTAATCCTCAATGGCCTGCTCATCTGTTGCGGCTACGTAGCCCGGTGAGTGAAGGCCCACCTTTAATTGTTCCGGCGTAAAACCTGCTTTACGTCCGGCTTCCCGGTACAGCTCTACCAGCGGGCGAAAACGTTCTGTTTCACCACCAATTATAGCCACCATTAAGGGCAGCCCTAAGGTGCCTGCGCGGACAAATGATGCTGGCGTGCCACCTACGCCGAGCCATACGGGCAATTTTTCCTGTAATGCTCTTGGATAAACGGGTTGGTTGTGTAAGGCAGGCCTGAACTTACCAGACCATGTTATGAATTCCTGGTCACGAATGCGGAGCAGCAGGTCTAACTTTTCTTTAAACAGCGCATCGTAATCATCCAGGTCAAAACCAAAGAGGGGATAGGCTTCTATGGCAGACCCACGGCCTACCACCAGTTCTGCACGCCCTTTTGACACCAGGTCTAACGTAGCAAAACTTTGGTAAACACGCACCGGGTCTGCGGTACTCAACACCGTTACGGCACTGGTAAGCCGGATGCGTTTTGTGCGGGCTGCTGCTGCGGCCAGTATAACTGCCGGGGCAGAATCGAGGAATTCTTTTTTATGATGTTCGCCTATGCCAAAAATATCTAACCCTGCTTCATCGGCCTTTACAATTCTTTCCAGCAACTGTTCCATGGCTTCCACGCTACTAAGGGTGTTAGTTCCGTACATGGCTGATGCAAAACTATCTATTCCTATTTCCATGATCTAGTGTTTTAATAGTGGTATTTAATGGGCACCAAGTTAAGCTTTTAAGTTCGTCTGTTTGTGGAGGTATCCGAAAGGAAAGCTATCGTTTACTTGCCTGGAGTGCAAGCCCTGTATGGATGCTGTGGTTGCCACATACCGGGTGTTCGTTTCGCCTAACCAAATAGAGAATACACCCGGCATACTATTAGCATAAGCTTCTTTATACAAAACAGCGAAGCCATCTAACTTGTTTTTAGATGGCTTCGCTGTTTTGTGGGCGTTACCGAACGCCAGACAAAAAAAGTTAAAAGGGAGGATAGCCGCCTAAGCTGCCCCTGCTCACGCTTACACTACCGGAAATAGAAAACGTTCGTTGGTCATTCATATACATCAAGCCTAGTTGCGCCGCAGGATAAACGCCAAAATTGCTCGTGCTCATATAGCTGCGGTTTTTAATGCCCTGTTGGTAAAAGGCGCTGTTACTGTAGAAATAGGAGGGTGAAAGGGATATTCCGCCAAAGGCGCTTACGTTATTAGTGAGCTGCCGGTTAACCTGCCATCCCAGCGGGGCCGATAAAAAGGAGCCGCTGCCACCCCTGAAGGCAACAAAGCCAGTCGTAATGCTGGCATATCTCGTGAGCGACCATTTGGAACGAAGGTTATTCGTATCCATCACAGGACTAGTGCGCCCAAAGCCGTATGGATATGTATTCATCATGCCCAAAGGGTAGGGCGACTGTGCATTTGCCGCTACCGTCTTCGTTAAAATAACCGCAAAAAGGAGGAGCCATTTCATCTGAACAAATATACGCATCCGCGGCTATTAAAATTGTTAAATGTCCGGTACCGGTACACGCCCAAAGTACCATGGGTAAGGGGGATCAGGTGCTGCCTTGGAATTAATATGCCGGTGTTTGCTGCTTTCCGTTTAAATTTGTAGCGGCAATAATTAAATACAAAAGGCAAGAAGATGTACATGAGATGGGTAATGTTATGCCTAGTAGCAGGTATGAATACGGCGATGGCGCAAACGGACTGGAAATTGAATACGGATAAGGGAGGCATTAAAATTTATACCAGCCTCTTATCAGACTCTAAAGTGAAGGCAGTGAAAGTATCCTGCAATGTACAGTCAACACTTTCACAGTTTATTACATTGCTACTGGATGTGAAGAGCGCACCGGAGTGGGTTTATCACACCAAATCGGCAGTGCTGGTAAAGCAAGTTTCACCATCCGAACTTTATTATTACTCGGAAGTAAATTTACCCTGGCCTATTCAGAACAGGGATTTTGTGGCGCATTTAACGGTAACGCAGCACCCGGTCACTAAAGTTGTAACCGTAGATGGGCCTGCAGTGGGAGGGATGGTGCCGGTAAAAACAGGTATTGTACGGATAGAAAATTCAATGGGAAAATGGGTGATCACCCCACTGGTAAACGGTTATTTGAGCGTGATCTATACCCTCCATGTAGATCCGGGAGGATCGCTACCCGCATGGCTGGTGAATATGTTTGCCACGGAAGGGCCTTATAAGATTTTTGAAAACTTACAACAGCAGTTGCTAAAACCAGCCTATAAAGGGGTGAAGCTGGCTTATATTAAGGAGTAAGATAAGCCGCCTCCTTTTGATAGTGAATCTCCTCAACATCCTTTGCCTACAGATGATGTCTATACCTGTTGACTATTCCATGGTACTTACTCTTAAAATATAAATTAACAACAACCAGTATGCTACCTTTTCCGGAAGCAGGGCTGCATTCGGCTATTGTGAAATTAATATCAGCACTATTAAAAGACGAAAAAATGTAATAGATTTAAGCAGCCGATGAGAAATATCACAAATTCAGGTGTTTAAGATCAGGCATACAACCAAAATCCCCCAAAATGAGGCAAAAGAACTTTTCCCTAAAGTTGGCCCAGGCATACCTTACGCTCGTCCCCATTCTGACGTTAATATTGTGCCTTGGCTGAGGCTGTGTGTGCCTTAACTTTTTAATGGTTATATTGAAAAATATCACTCTTTAACACCATAATATCCTTAACACCCTTATTGTATTAAACCATAAATAAGCAGTCAATATGCCTCATGAAACACAAGAAAACGACCATTGTTTTATATGCGAAGCAGCATTGCCTTTTAATCCTCGTTATCCTGTAAGGTTATGCGAGGACTGTATAGGAAAAGCGGTAAATGTAAAAGGGGAAAAGCTTACGTTCTACAATGAAGGCATTTCCGGCGGTTTTCAATCCTATAATCAGGCTACCAAAACCTATGGTAAAGAACATGCCTGCCTGGTAGGCGGCTATCCCTGTTATGCCAATGAAGCTTATATGGGTGGCATAGTGCTGGTGCCTACGGAAGATGCTATATCCAAAAAGTCCGCTGGGAAAAGCCGGAATAACATGGTGAAGGGATGGCTGATAGTGGTGTTGCCGGTACTGGCTGCTGCTTTGTTATATTATGCTTATACTATAAGCCGGAATGGATATATGGACATTGGCTTTACTTTATTTGACGGGCTGCTGCTCGGTGCTGGTATTTGCATGTTGGTATGGTCATTTTTTTTAGCGGTAAAAAGTGTATTTGTGGCCCTGCTTGTCTGTTTGCTGTACCTGGCGGCCTTATTTTATATAGATTATTATTACGATTATAAAAACGATGTTTTCTTTAACATGGCTGCCATCACAGTCCTCATCCTTGCTGCCATCTTACTCACCATTCTTGTACTCAATATACCTCCTGTTAATCAGCGCATGAAGTCCTTACAGGCCAATGGCCCGCGTGGGCCGGAGTTGTGGGTGATCTTTGTTATACTCCCCGTATTTTCACTTGTGGGCGGGCATATTTATCTGCAAATTGCTAGTAGCCATCGGGTAAAGCAGTTCCTGAACGCCCTCCCCACCGACACTGCGGTAGCTACGGTTACGGATGTACGTAATTATAAAACCAGCGCCGCAAGCAGGACTACCCGGTACATCAATAACCGGCAGCATAGCGATGCATTGTTAGAATACAGTGTAGACGGCGTGAAAATATACCGGGTATTGGACAATAGAAAGACACAATACCAGCAAGGAGATAAGTTGGAAGTGAAATATGTAAAAGAACAGCCCGATATGTTTGAAATAGTAGCGCCGGTGCCTGCTCAATGAGGGCAAGGGCAGCCTGCCAGGCTATCCTTTCTTTAGCAATACATCCCTTTGAAAATGCTTGGGGGTAATGCCTTCCACCTCTTTAAATGCTTTGATAAAATAATTGGCATCTGAAAATCCGGCCTGGTAGGCTGCCTCGCATACGGGCAGTTGATTTTGGAGCAATGATTTAGCTTTAACGATCCTTTCCTGCAAAATAAAGTGATTGGGAGAAATGCCAAACTCCTGCTTAAATGCACGAAAGAAATTAGACTTGCTCATATAGGCCTGTTTAGCAAGTGCGTCCACAGAAATTTTTTCCCGGATATTGTTTTTGATGTAGGCGATGATGGCTGCAAACCGGTTAACATCTTTATAATGCAGGTAATTCATCTCAAAAAATTTTCTTGCCTGCGTTTGCATGATCCGGATCAGCAATTCCTTTAGCGCAAGATCGGTCATAAAATCCTTAGCGCTATTATTCTCAACAGCAATGCGGAGAATGTTATTGGTGGCGGAAGAGAGGGAAGGGCTGTTGAACAGGTAAAAACATTCATCTGAAAATTTCCATTCGGAGGCAGTATCAATTTTAGGGAAATTTCCATTGAGGTAATCTACCGTGCTTTTAATAAAGTTACTGTCGATCGATAAGGCTATACATTGCGACGGGGTAGTGTCTGCTTCTGGGAAATCAATAATCATTTCCTCCCCGGGAAGCATAATCAGGCTTTCGCCGGGCAGGTATTCAAATTTTTCAGTTTTATTGGCAATGCGCAGATCCTTCTTGCCACGGATCATGCCGATGAAAGCGAAATCGTCGAACTTTAACGAAATATTCTGCACAGCAGTATGTGTTTCGTAAATATCCAATTCACAATTATTATACGTATAACTTTTTTTGTTTTCGACCATCGTATTCAAATTCCTTATGGTCCTTAATTTCAGTGGATTTAACAGTGATTTTTTGGTCATGGTCATCTGTTTAATGGAGATGATGGGCGTGTGTGGAATCAATGCATTCAGCTGCAAGTGTAAAGTATGTTTGTGGAGAGCTTGTTACATGCGGCTGATGCTTTAAAATTATCGCTGGATCTATAATTGAAGGCCTCCCAGCCAATAGCAGACAATGGCAGGCTGTTGTATTTTTTTCATATCGTGGCGTGGTTTAGTAACATTCAGCATCCTTCATAACTGGCTGTGCACGGTAGCATAAATATACATAGCAATTCGCAGGCTATCCAAGTCTAGTGGCTGGTTTATGGATAAGGACGCATCCATGCGACTATTTTACTATTTTTCTCCATTATTCTGCTATTTCGTTCTACTAATGTACGATAGCTTTATGTAAACAAAAATGTAAAGTTATGGCAGAAGTATCAGCAAGTCCAGAAAAAAAGGACAAGATTTTACCCAAAAATGATGGTTTTGCGCGGCCCAGTTTCAAGGATAAATATGACAATTTTATAGGTGGAAAATGGACAAAACCTGCAAGTGGTAAGTATTTCGATGTTATTTCCCCGATAGATGGAAAAGTGTTTACCCAGGTTGCACATTCCAATAAAGAGGATATTAGCCAGGCCGTAGATGCTGCAGAAGCGGCTTTCAGAACCTGGAAAAACACATCTGCCACCGAACGCAGTATTATTTTAAACAAAGTGGCAGACCGGTTGGAAAAAAACCTTGAAAAACTAGCTACGGTAGAAACCATTGATAATGGTAAGGCTATCCGGGAAACCCTGAACGCAGATATCCCGCTGGCGATAGACCATTTCCGCTATTTTGCCGGGGTGATCCGGGCAGAAGAAGGTGCCGCCACGGAGTTGGATAAAGACACTGTTTCCTTAATTATCCAGGAGCCTTTAGGCGTTATTGGCCAGATCATTCCCTGGAACTTCCCCATTTTGATGGCGGTATGGAAACTGGCGCCAGCACTGGCTGCAGGTAACTGTGTGGTGCTGAAACCCGCAGAAAGTACCCCGGTTTCTATCCTGATTTTAATGGAACTGATAGAAGACCTGGTCCCTGCCGGCGTGATCAATATTGTGAACGGTTTTGGGTCGGAACTTGGCCGGGCGTTGGTAACCAATCCTAAGGTGGCTAAAGCCGCATTTACAGGCTCTACGGCCACCGGGCGTTTGGTGATGCAGTATGCTACCGAAAATATCATCCCGGTTACTTTGGAATTGGGAGGCAAGTCGCCCAATATTTTCTTTAATTCTGTGATGGATGCCGATGATGAGTATTTAGATAAAGCCATTGAAGGCGCTGTTTTGTTTGCGCTTAACCAGGGTGAAATTTGTACCTGCCCGTCGCGCCTGCTGATTCAGGAAGACATTTACGATAAGTTCATTGCACGTGTAATAGACCGGGTGAAAAAAATAAAAACTGGAAACCCACTGGACCCAACGGTAATGATGGGTGCACAGGCTTCCAAGATCCAGAAAGACAAGATTATGTCTTACCTGAAACTTGGTAAGGAAGAAGGGGCAGAACTGCTGGTAGGCGGCGACGAAAATCACCTGCAAGGCGATTTGGAAACCGGCTACTACATACAACCTACCTTGTTTAAAGGACATAATAAAATGCGCATTTTCCAAGAAGAAATATTTGGGCCGGTATTGGCCGTTACTACTTTCAAAACCGTGGAAGAAGCCATTGAAATTGGTAACGATACCATGTATGGATTAGGTGCTGGCGTTTGGACCAGGGACGCACACGAGTTGTACCGTGTGCCGAGGGCCATACAAGCAGGTAGGGTATGGGTGAATAACTATCACGCCTATCCCGCAGGTGCACCATTTGGTGGTTACAAACAGTCTGGCATAGGACGAGAAAATCACAAGATGATGTTGGGCCATTATCGCCAAACCAAGAATATGCTTATTTCTTACAGTAAACAGAAACTGGGATTCTTCTAGGTATATTTATCTATTAACCGCAAAGGCTCGGCACCTGGTAGCACCTACCTGCTGAGTGCTTTGCGGTTTTTATGTGTATGTATCGATGATGGTTATATTTGTAATAGGTGTGCGCTATGCCACCTATTTTTTTTCAGGTAGTACTGTTAATTACATTCATTATGATAGCCATAAAAAGATTGGACGCTACGGATGAAGCACTGGCTTTGATAGACCTGCTTGTGAAGGATCATGGAGATTTAATGTTTTACCAGGCTGGCGGCTGCTGTGAGGGAACCCAACCCCAATGTTTTGAAAAAGGCGGTTTCTTTCCGAGAACAAATGATGCCTGCATTGGCACCATCCGGGGTTTTGACTTCTGGGTAGATAGGGACTTGTTTGAGTATTGGAAATATTCACATTTTACACTCGATGTTTTAGACGGATTTGGACCTGGCGGTTTTTCCCTGGAAACGCCTTACGGGAAAACATTTAAAGTGCAATACCGGCTTTTCACGGAGGAGGAACTGGAGCATTTGACACCCGTGGTAAGAAATGAATAAGGGCCATTTATATTCGTTCCATCTTTCTTTATAAAACAACCCCGTTATACGGATGCATACCCTTACATGCGCCGGGTGATCCTCTTCTTATGTTTTGCACCCCATTCAGACAAGGCGGTAATAATTTCCCGCAGTGATCTGCTGTATTCAGTAGGCAGGTAAGATACAGTTACAGGCTTTTGTTGCGGATCTACCACCCTTTCTACCAATCCGTTTAATTCCAGATCTTTCAACTCCCCGGAAAGCGCTCTGGCCGAAATGCCAACTACCGTACGTTGTAAATCGTTAAAGTGGGTGTGCCCACTTAGCAATGCGATCATGACGCGTAAGGTCCATTTGCCGCCCACCACGTACAATGCATCTTCCGTGGCAGCTAAATTTTTGCTGCATTGTGAAGCGGAGAAGGCTACTTTTTTACTTAATAAATCTCCCATTATATTATTAACTAAACAAAAGGTTAGTACTAAACAATTGTTTAGTACTAATATTTATTTAGCGAATGTACATAGTTTTGTCGTTATAAAAAAGCAACACATTTTATGGCCAAGAAAGTATTGAGAATTATTTCGAGTCCCCGGGGAGCAGCATCTTTAAGCATTCAATTAGGAAACGCTATTGTTGAAAAAATTAAAGTTGCTTATCCAGCCAGTATTATAAAGGAAATTAATTTAGCAAATGATCCGCTTCCGCATTTGGATGGGGTGACTATTTCCTCTTTTTTTACCCCTGCGGAGCATTTAACCCCGGAACAATTGGCAGCCATTACCTACTCAGATAAGGCTATAGCGGCACTCCAGGAAGCAGACATAATCGTAGTAGACGCACCCATGTATAATTTTACAATTACGTCTACCTTAAAATCCTTTCTCGATCATATTGTAAGAAGAGGGGTTACATTCCAGGCTACTGAAAATGGGATAGAAGGATTGTTAAAAAACAAAAAAGTATACCTCGCTTTTTCCGCATCCGGCAATTATGCAGAAGGCCCGGGGCAGTCGTTGGATTTTGTGATACCCTTGTTAAAATCCATTTTTGGATGGCTGGGAATGACGGATGTTACTGTTTTTCGTGCAGAAGGCTTTAGAATGTCAGGCATTACCGAAGCCGATGCCTTACAAAAAGGAATAGATAGTATTGTGATTGCATAGTGGAAGGATACGGGTTTTAACAAGATGATAAGCTTATGCCTTTGCTTGATATTCCTCTTGTTATAATACGAAGCAAAAAAGCGGGATAACCATGTAGGTTTTCCCGCTTTTTTAGGTAATGCGATCCATTAACTTAGTTCAGGGACTGCGCATTTTCAGCTATAAATGTTGTATACGCTTCCCGGGTCCATTCCTGGTAATTTTCCAGGCTGATGCCTAACCGTTCGTCACGGGCTATTTCCTTGTCTTCCCGGCTATCCCAATAGCCTTTTGCCAGGGATTCAATGCTGCGGTTCACCTCATCCGGCGTTTTTTCATATTCTTCTGGATAGCTCTTATAGTTGCCTATGGCCAATTCCTGAATTTCGTGTTTTACCTCATCTATATGATTCTTTGCCATGGTTAATATTTTTGGTTCAGGGTAGAAAGGAACAATAATGATTCCATTTTTACCTTGAATGGGCTTTTTTTAAGATTACTTTAACATTGACTTTAGGGCAGTAGTGGCTATTGGCCATATTGATTACGGAAGTGATCTTAACGCTTGGAATAATGGATTGGTGCCTATAATTCTTTTTATTTATCCCTATAGGCATCACCCGTTTCGGGGTTAATGTAAAAGCTCATTTGGTTACCGTTAACCTGTTTCCACACTCTTCCGTCTGCGTTAATGCGGTCGTATTCGGGTGGCGTGATTGCCTTATCCCGGTCGATGTTTAATAATCCATACCATTCCTTTTGACTAGCATTTGAATCTTGTTTATGGATGGTATAAATTGCAATGCCTGGTGCTATTTCGTGTTGCAGATAGTTATACTTAGGCATTACCTGCCAACGTTTATTTCCCACATCATATACTCCATATTTGCCGGAAGCCGTATCTTTTCCCATATACCAATCATGATGGTATTGGCAGGGTACTATATTGGATAAAGGCATGGAGTGAAAAATATGATCCGTATCCAACACACCTTTATTTTCTTTATCATTATAAACAATCCTACCGTCAGGCAACATTGCCTTTACGCCGTTCCTCAACGGAATTTTTGTATTCCATGAACCGTCTTTTTTAATAATAAAACCCATCCATCCTTTGCTTGCATCATGTCCTGCACTGGATATAATCAGAAAATCCATACTGTTTGGAATAGCGTTTATCAAAACTGCATTCTTTAAAATTTCAGCAGCAGTCAAAGTATCTTTGCCGTTATTATACGCCTGCATAACGTGTGGAAAAGGACTTGTAAAATTGGGTGGCAGAAAGTATTGCCCCTTGCTATTTTTGAACAAAGCAGCCATAACGGGATAAGCAGGCATTTCGGTATGGGTAATGGGTATGCTGATATGGGCATTCTGCTCGTCCTGAATAGTTAAATATTTTTCTTTGGAATATATGATGCTATTGACGGGCTTACCTTTTTCATTGATAATTTGATAACGGTTCTCGCCTATTTGAACCATCATTTCATGGGAGGCGGTGAAATATTGAAAGTGACGATTTATTTTTATCAATTTGTTGTTTTCGCCAAGATGGAAAACGACATTAGAAACGGCGATTAAAGTATCTGTGGCACGTATGGAAATATCAGCGGGCGGCGTACGGTTGGGTTGCCAATCTTTTTTCCAGTATTGGCTATTACCCCAAAGGCCTTTATCATCCATGCGTCTTTGCACGAACAAGGTTTTACGACCAGGAATAGCCATCACACTCCATTGGGCCCTCGGGACCTTTGTAACCAAAAAAGGTCCGCTTTTCCCACCCAGAATATTCCATTGGGGCAACAGTTTCCAATGCCAGAACTGCCACCACGCGTTATGCTCTTTTTTGAGCACGGCCCATGTAAAATTTCCGCACTTACTAATTTCCACAAACGGATATGCCATCGGAATAACAAATTTCCCCTCAGTATTAATAACACCGTATTTATTATTTTTCCCTACTACTGCGAACCCATGCTGGAATAGCTGCGCATCATCAAATTGAGGATGGATAAACATTTTGCCCGAATTATCCGCATATCCATATTTTCCTCCCGTTGTAAGCCAAGGGATAAGGTGCGAAGTCACCTCGTTTCCTGGTGTATAAATTTTACCTTTCCCAAATAAAAAAGAGCATAACATGACGGGTAATAATATTTTCGTTTGATGGTAGTGAAGCAACATCTTATGCTAAAAATTTAAATGACAATAATCTGTCAGACATTGATTATATAAGAAACAATTGCTCTTTTAACGATCATGGTCTCAGTATTCGATGTAGCCCTTATTAGAACTAACAGTTACTAATTCTTCGCCGTTACATAAGCACTCTCCATAGCAAGGGCCAGTTGGAAATAAAAACGTGCGGCGTTTAAAGATACAAAACTGGTAGGAAACAGGTGTCTTTTGACCCTACCTGTATATATTCCGTTGTTGCCAGCGGTATAACCTGAGCCGAAATGGCGCTTATAAATTGTTGGTAGCTTCCTTGTTCCAGTTTATTCGTTTAATAAATGGACTCGAAATTATACCTCTCAAACATTCGTTGTTTTTATAATAACACAACGCCTTAATCTTTGTATTTTCATGGCTAAATTAATTTCTAACTCATGATGAATGATAGCTTTCTGCCGGCATTTTACGAACATCATCAGCGTATAAAAATGGGAAAACCTTTGCCGGTGTCTCATGAATACCTGCGGATGGAAAATATATGGATGGGCTTTTATGGGTTGGGAAAATTTGAGACCTACCAATTTTTATATGCACATTGTATCAGCCTGGCACATTTGCAGGAATGGATGATTGGTCTAAAAGGGGAAACGCAAATTCAGGCGTCTGCCATCGCTTTCAGCCAGTGGTCATTACAGCAAAATATGCCTACAGTTACCGCCAGTTCCGGGCATTCTCTGCTAAATGAATCTCAATGGCAAAGCTGGAAGGAGCAAGGCTTTATAAAGATAAGCGGCCTGGTAGAAGATCATTTATGTGATGCGGTGGTTCAGTTAATAGCTACCCATTTGGGGGCAAACCTGTCTGCGCCAGCTACCTGGTATCAACACCATCCTGATTGGCATGGGTTAATGTTGCAACTATACCAAGATGAAAGTATTCATGCTATTAGAACAAGCCCGGTTATCCGGCTGTTGTTTGAGGAATTGTACGGTACGACCAGCCTTATTCCCAACCCGGAAAAAGTAAGCTTTAACCCACCGGAAACAGCCACCTGGAAATTTAGCCATGGCAGGCTTCATTGGGATGTAGACTTTGCCCATCCTGATCCGTACTACATACAGGGACTCGTGTACCTGAACGATGTGCCGGAAAATAGGGGCCCGCTAACCTTAGTACCCGGATTTCATCTTCAGTTTGACGAATGGATAAAAACCTACCCCGACCCGCATGAGGCTCAACAGGTAATGCAACAGGCGTTTACCGGTACGCCGGTACCCGGTAAAAAAGGGGATGCCATACTATGGCTGCAAACATTGCCCCATGCTGCCAGTGCCAATCATACAGACCAGCCTAGGTTTGTTCAATATATCAGCTTTTCAAAATGTTGAGATGCAGGGGGATGGCCAATGGTAGGTATTACAAGGTTCACTTCCGGCCTATTTGACCGCTCATACAATAGTTGAAATAGGTTAAACGCGCTTTTGTAGCTTGGCATCGGTTTTTGCATTTTAGGTAAATGCAACGCCCTATTTAGCGTCAATAATCGAAGTAATTTAATGAAACAACGTTTTGCAAAGTTGCTGGGCGGGTTGCTCTGCATGGGATTAGGAAGCATGGGTACTAAGGCACAGGATATGGCCCGAAACAGGGATACTCCATATTATCACACCACATCGCAAAAGGTAAATGACCTTATTGATACCCGGCTGGATGTCCGGTTCGACCTGGCCAAATCTTACGTGTACGGAAAAGAATGGATAACCCTGAAGCCACATTATTATCCCACGGATACGCTGCAACTCGATGCCAAGGGGATGAACATTAAGACTATCGGCATGATGCAGCATGGCAAGATCAAGCCGCTTACTTTCCGGTACAACGATAGTCTGACCCTTGTCATAAAACTGGATAGGACTTACCGCAATGATGAAAAGTATACCCTGTTTATCGACTACACCGCTATGCCGGATAAGCTGCATGATAAGCCTGGATTTAAACTGGATGGTAAAGGCCTGTATTTTGTAAACCCCCGTGGAGAAGACACCAGTAAACCTACGCAAATATGGACCCAGGGAGAAGCAGAGAGCTCCTCCTGCTGGTTTCCCACCATCGATAAGCCCAATCAGAAAACCACCGAAGAAATTAGCATTACCGTGCCTTCAAAATATGTCACGTTGTCGAATGGTTTGCTGATCACCCAAAAAAATAATACAGACGGCACCCGAACAGACACCTGGCGACAACTGCTGCCGCATGCGCCCTACCTTTTCATGCTTGCGGTGGGCGATTTCAAAATATTTAAGGACAAGTGGCGCAACAAGGCCGTTGATTATTACCTGGAGCCGGCTTATGCGCCCTACGCGAAACAATTGTTTGGGCAAACGCCTGAAATGATGGAGTTTTTTTCCCAAGCGCTGGGTGTAGACTTTCCATGGGATAAATACGCCCAGGTAGTTGTGCGCGATTTTCCCCTGGGAGCCATGGAGAATACCTCTGCCACCCTGCATGGAGACTATGTGCAGAAAACGCCGTGGGACCTGATAGACGATCCGAATGGAGCAGGTGGTACCACCATTGCGCATGAACTGTTTCACCAGTGGTTTGGCGACCTGGTGACCTGCGAAAGCTGGAGTAATGAAACGTTGAATGAATCGTTTGCCGTGTTTGGTGAAAAATATTGGAATGAAAAGAAATACGGAAAAGACGATGGCGATGCCAAACGGTATGATGAAATGCAGGCCTATCTGAGAAATGCAACTGCCGCATCGCAGCCGCTGGTACCCTTTGTGTTTACTGACAACGAGGGCATAAATGGGGCCAATATATATGACAAAGGCGGCATTGTGCTCAACATGCTGAGAAACTACCTGGGCGATGAAGCGTTTTTTAAGGGGCTGGGATTATACCTTAAAACCCACGCCTATAAAAATGCGGAGGTACAAGACCTGCGCCTGGCCATGGAAGAAGTGAGTGGGAGAGACTTAAATTGGTTTTTTAATCAATGGTATTACGGGGCAGGGCATCCCGTACTGGATGTTACTAGCCAGTGGAATGAGGCGCTGCACCAGGAAACCGTTATCATTAACCAGCAACAGGCAGGACCGGCCTTTCAGTGGCCCCTGGCCGTTGATTTTTATGTGAAAGACAAAGTAGTGAGGGCGCAGGTATGGATGAAGCAACACCAGGATACGCTTGTCATCCCATTGGCCACGAAACCCGACCTGGTGAATGTAGACGCCGATAAAGTGTTGCTATGTAAGCTCACAGACCATAAAACCCTGGAGGAACTATATTTCCAATATCAACATGCGCCATTCTACCTCGACCGGCTGGAAGCCATTCAGGCGGCCACCGGGCAGCAAGGGCAGCCGGCAGGAATAGCCATACTCACGGCAGCATTAAAGGATAAGTATTACGGGCTTCGCATAAGAGCAATCAATGCGATTAAAACAGATACATTAGACAGGGCCGCCACCATACTGCCATTGCTGGCGGGGATGGCCAGCAACGATACTAATTACCTGGTACGTGCCGCCGCCATTACTGTGCTGGGCAAAACAGGTAGAAAAGATTACACGGCACTGTACCAGTCGTCCATCGCCAGTCCATCCTACACCGTAAAGGGTGCGGCGCTCCTTGCGCTCAACAGCGTAGACCCGGCGGCGGCGTTTACCCTGGCCAAACACCTGGAAACAGATGGTAAAGGAAAACTGGGACAGGCCATTGTATACACCTATGCCGCAAATGGTTCGGATGAGCAATGGCCCTTCATCATGAACGCTTTCAACAAAGGGTCTGTGCAGGTGAAGTTTGATCTTTTGCGGGGAGGCATGTCTCAGCTGATGGTGCGGCTTAAGAACAAACAATATACTGCTGAGGGCATACACGCCATGGAGCGGTTGGGTATAGGGTATAAGCGATATGGTATAGCCACCAAACTAATCGTTTCCCTGGAGCAGGTCGGCAGCGGGCTGCGCAGTCAGGGCGATACAACCACCGCGGGTATCGCCGATGAAGCGATCCGGCACATTAATGAAGCGAAGTAGGCGCCCAACAAAAGGATGAAAATAATGGATAACCCCGTCTGTAAGGATGGGGTTATGTTTTTTAAAAAAGCAATTGTTGCGCATGGCTTCGGTCACAACGGCGCTAGCTGAAACTGCAACTTCGCTTCAGTTATTCTATTTGTCTGGTAAATAATATATTTTATCTTCGCGACAGTGAAAATATTAGGTGTCATATTATCCTTTCTTGTTTTAATACTGAGCATAGTTCCTTGCTCGGATGAAATGATGATGCACACTGGCCAGGCGGCGCAGGTGCAGGTTTCCCAGGAAATGCCCCTGCATCATTTACCTTTTCAGGACGATTGTTCTCCCTTTTGTCACTGCGCCTGCTGCGCTACCTTCGTTATCATAGCCCCTGTGACAGATCATGGCATGCGCGCCGCGCAGCCGGGTAAAGTATTTAATTCCACCTATCTATCATTGATTGTAGCCATTCCGCGTACTGTTTGGCAACCTCCTCAGCTTTCTTAAATACTTTCTTTTTAGTGCTGTATTTCCATTGCCTGGCAGGGTATTCCCTGTTAGCTATCATGCATGTCTAACCAGTATTACCCAAATCCGGTAAGGGCTATCGTGCCACCTGTGTGGTGTTATATATGGCCTTGTTATCATGTACAGGGATGTTTTGCCTGGCAACGTTTTGCAGGATCATGATCCGGTACAGCCTCATTATTCATCAAAATAAAAAAGTCCATTTCAGACATGCTCAATAAAATCATTAACTTTTCCATACGGAATAAGCTGGTGGTAGGCATCTTTACCCTTGGCCTGTTGGTCTGGGGCATCCTGTCTTTAAGAAGCCTTCCCATAGACGCTGTGCCGGACATCACCAATAACCAGGTACAGATCATCACTTCCAGCCCGGCGCTGGCTACCCAGGAAATAGAGCAGCTTATTTCATTTCCCATAGAACAAACCATGTCTACCATACCCGATATACAGGAGGTGAGATCTATTTCCCGCTTTGGCTTATCGGTGGTGACCATCGTATTTCATGATGATGCGGATATCTACTGGGCGCGTCAGCAGGTGGCGGAAAAACTGCCTGCTGCGCAGCATAATATTCCCGAAGGCCTGGGAAACCCCGAAATGGCGCCCATCTCCACCGGTCTTGGGGAGATATACCAGTACGTAGTGCATGCCAAACCAGGCTATGAAAAAAAGTACGATGCGACTGCCTTACGCACCATTCAAGACTGGATAGTGCGCCGGCAATTACTGGGTACGCCGGGTGTGGCCGAGGTAAATAGTTTTGGGGGATATTTGAAACAATACGAAATAGCACTCAACATCGACAAAAGCCGTAGTTATAATATTTCCACGGCAGATATATTTACGGCCCTGGAAAAAAATAACCAGAACACCGGCGGTTCTTATATCGACAAAAAGCCCAACGTTTATTTCATCCGCAGTGAAGGCCTGATAAAGAGCCTGGCGGATATTGAAAACATTGTAGTTAAAACCGCCTCCTCCGGTATACCCATCCTGATGCGTGATATCGCCACCGTTCAATTTGGCAGGGCTACCCGTTATGGCGCATTAACCCGCGATGACCAGGAAGCGGTAGGCGGCATTGTATTGATGCTGAAAGGCAGTAATGCCACGCAAGTAGTGCGTGCCGTAAAAGACAGGATGGACCAAATTCGTAAAACATTGCCAGAAGGCGTTACCGCAGCGGCTTTCCTGGACAGAAGTGAATTTGTAGGCCGGGCTATTGATACGGTTAAAAAGAACCTGATAGAAGGTGCCCTGATTGTCATCTTCGTGTTGGTCTTGTTCCTGGGTAATCTCCGCTCGGGGTTGATCGTAGCCTCCGTTATTCCCCTTGCTATGTTGTTTGCCATTTCCATGATGCATCTTTTTGGTGTGTCGGGTAACCTCATGAGCCTGGGAGCCATTGATTTTGGGCTGATCGTGGATGGTGCGGTTATCATTGTGGAAGCCACCATGCATCACCTGGCTTACCGGCAAGGCGATACGTTAACACAGCCCCAGATGGATGAGGAAGTAAAGCAGGCCGCCCAAAAAATGATGAACTCCGCTGCCTTTGGGCAAGTCATTATTTTAATCGTATACCTGCCCATCCTTGCGCTGGTAGGCATTGAAGGCAAAATGTTCCGGCCTATGGCGGAAACGGTTTCTTTCGCTATCCTTGGCGCGCTGCTCCTTTCGCTCACCTATGTTCCTATGATCAGTAGCCTGTTGTTAAGTAAACGGAGGGTGCATAAAAAAACATTTGCAGACCGGATGATGGAAGCCATTACCCGTGCTTACACGCCCCTGATCCAAGGTGCGCTGCGCAGAAAACGAATGGTGGTGGGAATTGCCTTTATGCTTTTGGCATTTTCAGTGTACCTGTTTACCACCCTGGGGGGAGAATTTTTGCCTACGCTGGAGGAAGGCGATTTTGCCGTAGAAACCCGTCTGCTCACCGGTAGTTCGCTGGATCAGACTATCGATAAAGTGGAGCAGGCATCCATGCTGTTAAAAAAGCAATTTCCCGAAGTAAAGGAGGTCATTGGTAAAATTGGTGCATCTGAAATACCTACAGACCCCATGCCCATAGATGCCTGTGACCTCACCATCCTGCTGAAACCTAAAAATCAATGGACCAGCGCCCACACCCGCGAGGCGCTGGCGGGCAAAATGCAAGTGGCGCTGGAAGCCTTGCCCGGCGTAAGTTTTGGATTTTCTCAACCCATACAGTTGCGTACCAATGAACTTATTTCCGGTGTGCGCCAGGATGTAGGAATTAAAATATTTGGGGAAGACCTGGAGGAGCTGTCCGAACTGGCGCAGCGCATAGGCCGGCTGGTGCCTACCGTACAAGGAGTCGCAGATCTTTATATTGAACAGGTAACGGGGCTGCCCCAGATTTCCATTAAACTGGACCGCCAGCGCATTGCACAATATGGTTTAAATATTGCCGATATTAATACAACCATCAACACTGCCTTTGCCGGTGGTGTGGCTGGGATTGTATTTGAAGGAGAAAAGCGGTTCGACCTGGTGGTGAGGTTGGAAAAATCACAACGGCAAAGTATAGACGATGTAAAACGATTGTTTGTAACGGCTTCCAATGGAAACCAATTACCACTAGACCAGGTGGCCGACATCAGTTATCAGCTTGCCCCCAACCAGATACAGCGGGAAGATGCCAAACGCAGGATCATTGTAGGTTTCAACGTTCGGGGGCGCGACATAGCCTCCGTGGTAAAAGACCTTCAGCAAAAAATAGCAGAAAAAGTGCAGCTACCGCCTGGTTATTATATCACTTATGGCGGCCAGTTCAAAAACCTGGAGGAAGCCAACAAACGCCTGTCTGTGGCGGTGCCGGTATCGCTTGCCCTGATCCTGGTGCTACTGTATTTCGCCTTTGGTACTATTAAGTATGCTTTACTGATTTTTACGGCTATTCCTATGGCGGCCATTGGGGGCGTATTTGCGCTGTTGCTCCGCGGGCTTCCTTTTAGTATATCGGCAGGAGTAGGGTTTATTGCGCTGTTTGGCGTGGCTGTACTCAATGGCATCGTACTGATCACAGAATTTAACCGGCTTAAAAAGGAAGGGGTGGTGGATATAGATGAAATTATTCTTTCCGGCACCACCACCCGCTTGCGCCCGGTGTTGATGACGGCCACGGTAGCTTCGCTGGGTTTTATGCCCATGGCGCTCTCCACTGGCGCTGGCGGCGAGGTGCAAAAACCGCTGGCCACGGTAGTTATCGGTGGATTGATGACGGCTACTTTGCTCACCCTTATTGTACTGCCGGTGTTATATGCCTTTGTGGAAAAACTACGGCTGCGTGCATTGCCAGTAACCCCTGTGGCTACTGCGGTGTGCCTGCTATGCGTATTGGGTGCGGGCAGTGCAAAAGCACAAACCGGCCCGGTAAAAATAGTGAACCTGGAAGCTGCGATTCATGCAGCAGTGCAATCTAATCCTACTACAAGTATGGCGGCCCTGAACATGCAATACCAGCAAGCGCTTAAAGGCAGCACCGCAGATTTTGGTAAAACGAATATCAACCTCACTTATGGACAGTACAACAGTCCCGTAGGATATGATAACAATTTTACGATATCGCAGGCCATCCCCAACCCGGTATACCTGAAACGGTTAGCACAACTGGCCGATGCCAATATTTATGCAAGCCAGTTGCAGGCAGCTATTTACCGTTCAAAGGTGGCCTATCAGGTAAAGTCTGTTTACTACCTGCTTTTATTCAGGTATCAACAAGCAAAATCAGACCAGGAAGTGGTGACCCTCTATAGCCGCATTTTAAAAGCGGCGGAGGTGAGGCTTGCTACCGGGGAAACCAATGGACTAGAAAAATACAATGCCAGCACCCGGTTGCAGGAAGCCATCGCGCAGCAACAGCAGACCATAGAGCTGGCCAATACCCACCTTCAACAACTCCGGCTGTTTATGGGCGATAACACTATCACCGGTATAGCAGATAGTGTATTGCAGGAAAAGCCCCTGCTGATCGTACCCGATACCACTGCATTTCATAATAATGCAGAACTGCAATCCTTACGTAGTGAAGTAATGGTGGCATCCCGCGAGATTAAAGTAGAGAAAAGCAAATTGTTGCCGGACTTTAATGTTGGATATTTTAACCAGTCGCTGGTAGGAACTTATGATAAAGATGGCAGTGCCCAATATTACGGGGTGGGCAAGCGCTTCCAGGGTTTTGAGGCGGGTATAGGCCTACCTATTTTTGCCGGTGCGCAACGCGCCCGCATAAAGGCGGCCCGGCTTAACGAGCAGGTGAAAGCATCGCAGGTAGATGCATTTTATTTTAGCCTGCTACAACGCGGTACCGAATTGCTGTCCGATTTGAAACGCTTTCAAATACAAATAGATTTTTACCGCCACGCAGCACTGCCGCAAACCGACCTGCTGATCACAAAATCGCAGCGGGCCTTTGAAGCAGGGGAGATGGATTATTACCAGCTATCCCAATCTATTAACAACGCGGTAGAAGTACGCAGGCAATTTTTAAACCTGTTAAATCAATACAACCAAACAGCCATCGAACTGGAACTGATTGCTGGCTTATAATCTATAAAAATCACGGTATGTTTAAACCATTATATCTATTCATGCTTTCAGCAAGTATTTTATTGGCGGCTTGTGGCACCGGTAATAAGCAACCGGAAGAAAGTAAAACCCAGGAGCCAGCCCATGATCCGGACCTGGTTACGCTAAATGCCGCGCAATACCAGGCGGCAGGAATTGCGCTGGGTAATGTGCAATACACCAACCTCACCGATTATATCAAAGCCTCCGGTGCTATTGAAGTGCCGCCTCAACAAATTGTGAGCATTACATCGCCCTACGGTGGCCACATTACCAGCATGAGTGTACTGGAGGGTAAGCACATTGGTACTGGCGAAGTGGTGGCGGTGCTGGAGAATCCCGAATTTGTACAGCTACAGCAGGACTACATGGAAAGCAGCAGCCAGCTTTTATTTCTCCGGCAAGACCTGGAACGCCAGCAAGAGCTGGTGCAGGAAGAAATTGCCGCCCGAAAATCGCTGCAAAAGGCACAGAGCGATTACAATAGCATGGCCGCACGCGTGGAGGGTTTGAAAGCAAAGTTGCGCATCATTCACCTCGATCCCGAACGGGTAAGCCGGGGAAATTTTGTAACGCAGGCCAGCATTTATTCTCCGCAAACGGGTTATATTACCAAGGTATACGCCAATATTGGCAAGTTTGTAGGTACCAATGAAGTGGTAGCAGACCTGGCCAATACAGACAATATGCTGGTACGTATCCGTGTGTTTGAAAAAGACGTACCCAAGCTGTCCCTGCATCAAACCGTTCGCTTCCAGGTGGCGGGCGACAGTGTGGAACGCCGTGCGGTGATTACCATTGTGGGCAAAGATATTCATGAAGACAGAACCGTGGATGTACAGGCCCAAATAGCAGGAGCTGCGGGCAAATTATTGCCGGGTATGTTTGTAAATGCGATTATTGAACTGGGTGCCAAGGCCACACCCGCGCTCCGGCAAGATGCGATTGTACAGTCGGGCGGAAAGAACTATATCTTCGTAGCACAGCCTGCGGCAAACGGCGCGCAGGGTACTACCACCACTTATACGTTTCGGCGCATGGAAGTCACCACTGGCGTTACAGAAAATGGCTTTACCGCGATTGGCCTGCCGGAAAGTGTGGATACCAGTGGTAAGATTGTAACCAAGGGTGCCTATGATCTGCTGTCAAAAATGAAAAACGTATCGGAAGAAGATGAATAAAGGATTGGGGCCTGCCTGTTATGGTCCCCCCTGTTTTTTTACCAATAACAACATCTGCTATGGATAACCTAAAAATAAACCAGGACATACACCGTAATGCCGGTGAAGCTGCCGCCCAGGCACCACATTCACATGCCTCCGCAGTCGATGATCCCGGGCAGCCGGGGCATGATCATGAGCATGGTGGTATCTTTGGCAAAAACACAGAATTATATTTCAGTATTGGCTGCGGTATAGCGCTGGCGGTGGGCTTTGGTCTTTCCCGGGTGAGCAGCTTGCCCAAATTACTGCCCATTGCTTTTTACATAGTGGCCTACCTGCTGGGTGGTTTCTTTACGGCCAAAGAAGCGATAGAAGCCATTCGCAAGGGTGGTTTTGAAATAGATTTCCTTATGCTGGTAGCAGCCATAGGCGCCGCCATCTTGGGCGACTGGGCCGAAGGGGCTTTGCTGCTGTTTCTTTTTAGCATGGGCCATGCGCTGGAACATTACGCCATGGGCAAGGCCCGCAAATCTATTACCGCGCTAACGGCCCTGGCACCAAAAACCGCGCTGGTGAAGGATAATGGCCAAACCCGTACCGTAGCGATCAGCGCCCTGAAAATTGGCGATGTGATCGTTGTGAAACCTAACACTAAAATTGCCGCCGATGGTATTGTAGTCAGCGGGGCTGGTAGTGTAAACCAGGCACCCATTACCGGCGAAAGCATACCGGTAGATAAAGAAGCGGTGGAAGATCCCAGCATATCGCCGGAGAAAGCGGGTAACCTGGATGGGAAATACCGGGTATTTGCCGGCACGATCAATGGCAATGATTTGCTGGAGGTAAAAGTTTCGCGGGAGGCCAATGATTCTTCCATTGCCCGGCTGGTAAAAATGGTGAATGAAGCGGAGGCCCAGCAATCGCCCACCCAGCAATTTACGGACAAGATCGAAAAAATTTTTGTGCCTGCCGTGCTGGTGCTGGTCGTGCTGCTTTGTTTTGCCTTCCTGGTCATAGATGAACCATTTAGTAAGAGCTTTTACAGGGCCATGGCAGTGTTAGTGGCCGCCAGTCCTTGTGCCCTGGCTATATCCACACCCAGCGCCGTATTAAGCGGCGTAGCCCGCGCCGCCCGTGCGGGGGTACTGATCAAAGGCGGCCGTCCTTTGGAAGACTTGGGCAGCCTCACGGCATTGGCCTTTGATAAAACAGGCACCCTCACCGAAGGTAAGCCCAGGCTCACTGCCGTGCTGCCACTGGACAACATCGGTGAGCAGGAGTTGCTGGCATATGTAGTGGCCGTGGAATCGCTCAGCGATCATCCTTTGGCCAAAGCCATTGTACGCGATGCGCAAACCCGGCTACAAGGAGCATCGTCCTTAACGGCTCAAGACCTGCAAGCGGTGTTGGGAAAAGGGGTGAAAGCCAGCGTAGGCAATGAGCAGGTGTATGCCGGAAACCTGGCATTGTTCGACGGCCTGGATGCCTACAAACCATCTCCTGCACTCACGGCCCAGGTAAGGGAATTGGAAAACAAGGGCAATACCACCATGATCATCCGGCGCAACCAGGCCTATATTGGCATCATTGCCGTTATGGATATCCCCCGACCAGAAGCCAAAGCCACCCTCTCAGCGCTAACACGGGAAGGGATTACAAAAATGGTCATGCTTACCGGCGATAATCAGCAGGTGGCCAATGCAGTGGCCGTGCAAATTGGGCTAACCGAGGCGCTAGGCGGCTTGCTGCCCGAACAAAAAGTGGAAGCTATTGAAAAACTCACCAGGGATGCCGGTAAAGCAGCGATGGTAGGAGATGGGGTAAATGATGCACCCGCCATGGCCAAAAGTACCGTAGGCATTGCCATGGGGGCCGCCGGTAGCGATGTGGCCCTTGAAACTGCCGATATTGCACTGATGGGCGACAAATTAGACCTGCTTCCTTTTGCCATTGGGCTAAGCCGGAAAGCAACATCCATTATCCGGCAAAATCTCTTCATCAGCCTGGGTATGGTAGTAGTGCTGATACCCCTTACCATCTCCGGGCTGGCTTCTATTGGCCCCGCTGTAGTGGCGCACGAAGGCTCAACACTCGTAGTAGTGTTTAATGCCCTGCGCCTGCTGGCCTATAAGCCAAAAGATGTATCCGCACCGGCCGGCAAAGCATAATGTACATGGCCACCCTTGCCCATACCGGAGGGCAAGGGTATGTTGCCGGCGTTTTTCCACAGCAGCAGAAAATGTAAAATAAATGGGGGGTAGTGTAATGTCTTTGTATTAAAATAATATTAAATGGTGGGGATTTTCCTGTTCTCACCATGAACCAGGAAGGCCCCCGCAGCGTGCTTACCCCTGCTGCCAGCAATGGTTTGAGCCTATTTTTACGGCATATTCGCCATCCCAACATATTGGCGTTGCAACAAAAGATAAAAATTGCCGATACTTTTTTCTATTTTTATTTTACTTACCACATAAAATAGGGGAACCAACATTCAATCGAATTTGCCAGCCGACGCACCATACCAGGAGGAGGAATTGCTTACCCGCATCGTGGAAGGAGATGCTACTATATATCCTTATTTATTTGATACCTATTATAATTCCCTCGTATATTTTTCGCTTAGTATCATTAAAGACCAGCAGCAGGCCGAAGACATTGCAGTGGATTCTCTGGTGAAACTATGGCAGGTACCTACCCGTTTTGAAACCACCGGCAAATTGAGGGGTTACCTCTTTACCCTTGCCCGGAATGCAAGCCTGAACTACCTGAAACACCTGCGGGTACGGGAACGTAGCGAGCAGGTACTTGCCCATCCCGAAGCATTGATAGATGCCAGGCTGGAGGCGCTGGTGGTAGAGGCAGACCTGCTACGCCTGGTATACCAGGAAATAGCCCAGCTACCGGATGCTTACCGCCAGGTGGTGGAGCTGCTGTATGTGGAAGGGCTTTCAGCTGCGGAAGCCGCAGACCGGCTGGGCATTAGCATGGATAACCTGCGTCAGCGAAAAGGCCGGGCCATCAAAGAACTGAAAAGTGGGCTGCTCAAAAAAGGATTGAATGACATTTTTTTCTCCTTAATATTTTTCTAAAAAAGATTGTCACGCTTTCCTTCCTTCAGTTGTTTTACTGAAAATAACCTGCATGGCTGAGGAGGATTTCTCCACATTTAACATGGAATTACTGGCCCTGGTGGCGCCCGTGCTGCAAAAGCAGCTACGTGGGGAAATGCTTTCCGGGGAGGAATGGCTATTGCTGGAAGAATGGAAAAACCGGTCGGCTGCTAATGCGGCGCTGGCGGAAAGGCTGGAAAACCCTGCGGCCGTACAGGATATGTTGAAGACCTGGCACGATATTGAAAAAAACCGGGAGCTTAACAAACAACGGGGTATCAGCAAAATAAAAGCGCTGGCATTTGATACCATTAATACGAATCCTGCTATGCGGCCCCTGCCTCGGCGCCTGTTGCGTTATGCAGCAGCCATTATCTTCCTCTTGGGCACCGGGGCATTCTGGTGGACCTTCCATAAAAATAACAACCAGGAATTGGGCGGTAATAAACCGCCCGGCACTGCCATCATAGGCCCGGGGCATAATGGCGCTATACTTACTCTGGCAGACGGTTCTAAGGTGGTACTGGATAGTATGGGCAATGGCGTAGTAGCTACGCAATACGGTGCAAAAGTATCCCTGTATAATGGGCAATTGGCCTACGATCCCGTGAACAGTTCCGCAACGGGCAGCCTTATTTACAACACCGTAACTACGCCTAAGGGCCGGGAATTCCGGCTGCAATTGCCAGACGGCAGCAAGGTATGGCTCAATGCGGCCAGCACCGTACGTTACCCCACCACCTTCACCGATAAGGAGCGACGCGTGGAGCTGGAAGGGGAGGCCTACTTTGAAGTAGCTAAAAATGCATCACGGCCCTTTATCGTAAAGCTGAACGATGCCACAGCAGTAGAAGTATTGGGAACCAGTTTTAATATCAACGCGTATAAAAATGAAACGGCCATCAAAACCACCTTGCTGGAAGGGGCCGTACGCTTACAAGCCTATCAGCAGGTGCAAACGCTTACACCCGGCCAGCAGGCCTCCATATCGTTGGCCCGGCAACAAATGAAGGTGATCAGCAACGTGGATATAGATCACGTAATGGCCTGGAAAAATGGCCTGTTTGATTTCAATGATGCCAGCCTGGAAGAAGTAATGCGCCAGTTGGAGCGCTGGTATGATATAGAAGTAATTTATGAAAAAGGTATTCCCGCTATTCGTTTCGGGGGTGAAATCAACAAAAAGAATTCGTTGCAGGATGTGCTGCAAATTTTGGAAAGTTCAAATGTACATTACCGGCTGGAAGAAGGCCGCAAACTGGTGGTTGTTCCTTGATAAGTCATTCGCTGCCACATCAGCTAACTACCTAGGAAAAAGGCTATTATATCGCTAAACCAAACACATATCTAAACGCATGAGGAATTAACAAATGAAGAGATCGCCCTTGCAAAAAAAAACCGGAAATGCTTCCAACATTTCCGGCGAAAAATGGCTGGGCTGATCCCTGTAAACAATTATCGTTCGAGGAGTAACCGTTTCTTTTATCAACCTAACCAGACGTAAGTTATGGATTTTACAGCTTATCCCAAGCCGTACGCTATTATTGTGCCTTCTTCCCTGCATCGGACTTCGGGGAAATCAACCAAAAAATCGCTGTTCGCGATGGCCCGAACCTACCTGCGTAGCCATCGGACTGATGCAGCATCAATTGTTCTCGCCATGAAACTGACAATTGTACTATTGATCACCGCACTGCTACATGTTCAGGGCGCAGTAGTCGCACAAACCGTTACTTTTTCCGGAGAGAATATGCCGGTAAAAAAGATCTTTCAGCTCATTAAGCAGCAAACCGGCTATGTCATTTTTTACAACCAAGACATGCTGGCCAACAGCAAGGCCGTTTCTGTGAAAGTGAAGGATATGCCGCTACAGGATTTGCTGGCGGTTATTTCCAAAGACCAGCCTTTCAGCTTCGAGATGAAAGCAAACACGAAAACGATTGTGCTAGCTCCGAAAACCGCCGCCTCCGCCAATGTAGGCATTCTGGCGCCCCTGGAGTTAACGCAGCCGGTACAGGGCCGTGTTACAGACAGCGCCACCGGCGCAGCTATGCCCGGCGCATCCATCCGGGTGCGTGGCAAGCAACGCAATGCAACTACGGATGTGCAAGGGCGCTTCCAGATACTGGCCGATCCAGGCGATGTACTGATCGTCAGTTATGTGGGATACGGTACGGTAGCCTATACCGTAAAAAAAGAATCCAAACTTATCAATGTTATCATGGCACCAGGGGTGTCCAGTATTAATAATGTTGTAGTAACGGGTATCTTCAATAAAGCAAAAGAAAGTTATACCGGAGCTGCCAGGGTGATTACGGCAAAAGAGTTGCAAAACTTCCAGGGTCGCAATATTTTTGTAACCATTGGCAACATCGACCCTTCGTTTTACGTATTGCCGGATAATAGTTTTGGCTCTGATCCCAACCACCTGCCAGACATTCAACTCCGTGGTACCCGCAACCTGCCCAACATTGACCAATTGCAGGGCAGCACCGCAGCAGCTATCAACACACCGCTGATCATACTCGATGGTTTCCCTACCACGCTGCAGCGTATGATGGACCTTAATAATAATGAGATAGCATCTATTACCCTGTTGAAAGACGGATCTGCCACCGCGCTGTATGGTTCCCGCGGTGCAAATGGTGTGATCGTAATCACTACCAAAGAGCCGGTGGGCGGCAAATTACGACTCACCTACCGGGGAGGGGTGAACCTAAGCATGCCAGACCTGAGCAGTTATCATTTGCTGAACGCCCGCGACAAACTGGAGCTGGAACGCCGCTCCGGTTATTATGAAAGCACTACCAAAAATGCCGCACAGAATATAGGCCTGCAACAGTACTACAACCAGATTAAAGGACTGGTGGAAAGTGGGGTGAATACTGACTGGATGGCCAAACCATTGCGCACAGAACTGGACCAAAACCATTCCCTGCGCCTGGAAGGTGGCGACAATGCTTTCCGCTACGCACTGGAAGGGCAGTATAATAAAATTAACGGCGTCATGAAAGGCTCTGGCCGGGAAACCATCAATGCTACCGTAGACCTTTCTTATCGCCTCGGCAAACTTAATTTCCGCAACAGCCTCACAATAGGTAGTATGAAGAGCAATGAATCGCCCTGGGGTTCTTTCGGCGACTATGCAAAGCTTAATCCTTACTGGAGTCCATATGATTCGACGGGACATGTGGTGAAAAATTTCCTGCCTTTTAACTGGGATTACTGGACCCAAAGTACCCATGGCGTAGTTCCTTATGCCAACCCGATGTACGATGCTACACTCCATACCTTTAACCGTAGCGCCTATACGTCTGTGACCAATAATTTCCAATTGGAATACACCCCTGTAAAACACCTGTTATTACGCGGCGGCATGGGCATCACTACCCAATCTAACACTTCCGACGATTTTAAACCGGCCGATCATTCCGACTTTGCCAACTATAGTGATGCAGATCTGCTACGCAAAGGAAGTTATGCGTATGGCAGCGGAAAATCATTCAATTATACGGGCAACATAACCGCTAACTATTCCAATGTATTTAACAGCGTACACAGCCTTACGATTGGCGCCGCGGCAGACATTAACGAAGACAAAAGCAGTAATTATATTTTTAATGCCGAAGGTTTCCCGGATGCCAGCATAGATTTCATCGGGATGGCCCTGCAATACCAGCAGAACAGCACGCCCAGTGGTTCAGAAGCTACCACCCGCAGAATAGGGATATTGGCCAATGCGAACTACATTTACGATGAACGTTACTTTGCCGACCTGGCCTTCCGCGAAGATGGTGCCTCCCAGTTCGGCTCCGACCGGCGTTTCGCGCCTTTCTGGTCTGCCGGTGTTGGTTGGAACCTGCAATACGAGTCTTTCATCAAAGACAACTTTACCTTTATAGACCGCCTGAAAGTACGGGCATCTTACGGGGTAACGGGCAATCAACAATTTGCCGCTTACCAGCCCCTGGCTACCTACACTTACATTACCAACGACCGTTATAAAAACTGGCTGGGTGCCACGCAAACTGCACTGGGCAACCCTGATCTGCAATGGCAGAAAACCGGCAAATACGATGGTGGTATAGAAGCAGAGCTTTTCAAAGGTCGCATCACCTTCCAGGCAGACATTTACAAGGAAAAAACATCCAACCTATTATCATCCCTGGAACTGCCTTATGCCAATGGTTTTACCAGTTATATTGAAAACATTGGTCAATTAAAACAAACCGGTTGGGAACTGATGGCCACCGTAATGTTGCTGCGCAAAGATACCCGACACATTTACTGGTCGGTAACTGGCAACATCGCCAACAATAAAGATAAGATCATACAATTGTCGCAGGCCATGAAAGCTGCAAACGAAAAGCTCGCACTTGAAACAGATGGTAATACACCCAATACCATCATCCGCGAAGGGGCTTCCCAGAACACGATTTACGCTGTACGCTCCCTGGGTATCGACCCCAGCACCGGTAAAGAATTATACCTGAACCGCAACCACGAAGTAACCTACACCTGGAGTGCGGCCGACCGGGTGGCGGTAGGATTGAGCCAGCCTAAATACAGGGGCAACTTCAGCACCCTGTTCCGCTACGGCGGCTTCTCGTTCAATGCTTCCTTTGGATTCCGTTTTGGCGGTCAGTTGTACAACCAAACGCTGATAGACAAGGTAGAAGATGCAGACCGCTTCCTCAACGTAGATCAGCGCGTGTTTACCGACCGCTGGCAGAAACCGGGCGACAAAACTTTCTTCCGGGGGCTCAATGAAACCTTGCGTATTTATCCCTCCTCCCGCTTTGTGCAGAACGAATCTACACTCACCTGCCAGAACATGAATTTTTCTTATGATGTGGTAAACAGGGTTTGGTTATCGCATATCGGAATGAAAGCGCTGACGCTTTCTGCCAACACAGGTGAAGTATTTTATCTCTCCTCCGTGCGCCAGGAACGCGGGTTGGATTATCCATTCACCCGGCAGGTATCAATGAGCTTGTTTGCCACCTTTTAATCAGAAACCAACATGAAAAAAATTATTCTCACAACGATATTATGCAGCAGCCTGGCTTTTACCGGGTGTAAGAAATGGCTCGATGTAACACCGGAAGCGCAAGCTACCAAAGACGAAGTATTTAGTACCCAAAAAGGATTTCGAGATGCCCTCACTGGCGCTTATATCAATATGAAGAGCAGCAACACCTACGGCGGATCGATGATGTGGGGCAATATTGAATATATGGCCCGCAACTGGGATGTAGTGTCTTCCAGCAATACGGCACTCACCAGCCTGGCCAGTGGCACCTATACAGACGCTACTGCGCGGGGCTGGCTGGACAACACGTATGCGGATCAGTATAAAGTGATTGCTGATGTAAACAGCATCCTGGAAAATATAGATTTAAAAAAGGAGCTATTTACCGACAACAATTATGCGCTGATCAAAGGAGAATCGCTTGCGCTGCGGGCATTTACCCACTTCGATGTATTGCGCATGTTTGGTCCTATGCCGGATGATGCCGGCACCCAGCCCATTTTGCCTTATGTGAAAACGGTAACACACCAGATCATTGAGCCTATTTCTTACCAGGCATTTGCACAGGAAATTCTGGCCGACCTGGATGAAGCAGAAAGCCTGATGAAAGACACAGACCCTTTCACGAAATACTCGATGGCGGAGCTGAACCCTACATCCAGCAGCACTGCTAACCCAGTGGTATCGGACGACTATTACATGTATCGCCAGATTCGCATGAACTATTATGCCGTACTGGCCCTGAAAGCCAGGGTATACCTGTGGCTGGCGCCCCTGGACCCTGCTAACGTACAGAACGCTGCCAAGTATGCACAAATGGTGATAGACGCTAAAGATCATAATGGCACACCCACTTTCCGGTTGGGTAAAGAAAGCGATCGCGTGGCAGGAGACTATACCATGTCGCCCGAACATATCGCAGCCCTCAGTGTGTATAATCTCGACGCTACTGCCACTAATACTTTCGGGGAATCTGGTAGCCTGCAGCGCAGCGACTTCAATGTGCAGGATGGGTTTTATTATTTGAATAACCTATTCCCCGTTGCCGAAAGAACTTCCGATGTGAGATGGAAAGAAATGTGGGTGTACAAAACTACGGCAGGCAGCACCGGTTATGTGATGTATAGAAAATTCATTCAGCGGTCCAGTTCTCCCATTCTGCAAGTGCCTTTATTGCGCCTCAGCGAAATGTACCTGATCCTGACGGAATGCGCACAGACAAAGGAAGCCGCTGAAGCAGTATATGGAACTTATTGCGCCCAGAAAGGCATTCCATTTGTAAGCGGCTTTAATGCCACCGATTGGCAGGCAGACCGTAGAAATAAAATGATACGGGAGTATGTACGCGAATTCTACGCTGAAGGCCAAACCTTCTTTACCTACAAACGGTATAATGTGACGACGCTGCCAGCCAGTTGGACTTCCGTTTATTACACCGGTAATACCACCCGTTATGTGGTGGCCAAACCAGACCGGGAAATTAACTATCACAATAACTAATTATAGCGATGAAAAGATTTTTCTGTTATATAGCGTTCATCGGGATGCTCAGCACCGGTTGTAAAAAAGCAGCCTACCTGATGTACAATGATATTGCACGCATACAGTTGAACGATACCTCTTCCCTCAATGCCACCTTCGTGTATGATGCGCCCAGCGTGGTGAGAGATACTATCTATGTTCAAATAAATACGATCGGAGGCTTTTCCGATCATGACCGGGCGGTGAAGATCCTGCAAACCACAGAATACGATTATACTTATGTACGTGATACTGTGACGAACCAGATTGTCGATACCATTTTTACCGAAAAACCTTTTAAAGCCGTTCCTGGCGTGCATTATGTAGATTTCAACGATCCTTCTCTGCAACCGCTGATGGTGGTGAGAGCAGGCAATGTGATAGACAGCATACCCATTGTACTGCTCCGCGATACCAGTCTGAAAACAAACAGCTACCGCCTGCGCATACAGTTGCAGCCTAATGCGGAATTTGGCCTGGGCGAAGTAGGTGTGCGGGAAAAGACCATCGTTTTCTCTGATCACCTGGAACGTTTTTATTCCTGGCGGGTGGATAGTTACGTGGCACCGGCTTATGCCTATTTTGGCAAATACAGCACTGGCAAACACCAGTTCATGATCGATGTATTGAAAGTAAATATTGATGAAGCCTGGTACCAGGCCGCCGTAGCCGCAGGCGCCATGAACGAGTATAAGGCCCTCATTAAACAAGCATTGGTGAATTTTAATAATGACCCGGCAAATATTGCCAGCGGGAAAGCGCCGTTGCGGGAAACAGATGTTCCCACGAGTGCCGTGATAACTTTTCCTTGATCACCCAATTAATTATTACAAACATGAAACAGTTATATATCATGGCAGGCCTGTTGTCCCTGCTGGCCTTTGGATGTAAAAAAGACAACAGCACCGGCGCTACGCATCCGCTGCCGGAGGTGGTTGTGACCGGTTTGCAGGACACCATTTCCACCTATACCCACCGCGATACCCTGCGCATAAACCCGGAAGTGCAGCATGCCGACCAGTATGATTATTATTGGACTGCTTATTCTACCAACTTTGTACAAGGCACCGGCAAGCTACCGCATGCAGATACACTAGGCACCTCCCAGTACCTCAACTACGTTGTAACACTCACGCCAGGCGAGTACATCCTGGTGTTTAACGTGAAAGACAAAAAGACGGGAGTTATCACGCTCATTAATAAGATCATGAACGTGGCCACGCTAAATATGAATGGTTGGTACCTGCTTAAAGACGATGGCAGCAAAACTGACTTCGACTTCATATACCAGGGTGGCCGCATTGATAACTGGATTGCCTTTTACAACAACGGGAAAAGCCTGAATGGTACAGCCGTGAAAGCAGTATTTACCCCGTACTTCAAAATGAACCTTACCACCACCGATCTTTTCAGCGCATTTACGGTGCTTTCCTCCAAAGATGCCGGTATTTACCGTATTGACAATGGCATAGAGGCCCTGAATTTTGATAATATGTTCTTCTCTAAGCCCTCCACCCGAAACCTGCAGAACGCCTTCCAGTCTATGAATACGGCCAATCTGGGTCTTATCAACGACAACAAGGCTTATTCCATGAACAAAGGGGCACTCTTTACCGATATGTCGCCCGCTTACCGGGTGTCTGCCGTAGCCGGCGTAGACGCGATGGACATTGGATTTAACCTCGATGCAAAATCGGTCGTTTTATATAACGGTAGTGTATATGCAAATCTGGCATCCAATGGGAATGACCTGAAGAATATGAATGCAGACCTTGTGTGGATAAATGGTTATGCCGGCCAGCGCAGTGTGGCGATGTTGCTCTTCCGCCTGCCAGACAGCCGTGGCGTGCTGGTGAAACTAAACGCGCAGTATGGTTTTCTGGCCGGTTATACATCGCCTATGGTATTAGCAAAAGATACCCTGCCTGCATCGCATGGACTGATGGCTGCCAGTGTAATTGGGGGCAACTATGACGCAGACTATATCTACTACGCCCTCGGCAACCAGGTATATCTTACCGACATTAATAGCAACGGTGAATACCTGCAGGAAACATTGCCGGCAGGGGAAACCATCACTTGTATACAACATATTAAATACCCGCAGCCTACCAGTGCTACCATACCCACCACTACCGATTTCCTGGCCATTGCGTCTTATGCCAACGGCCATTATAAAGTATGGTTGCACCCGATTAGTTCTACCGGTACTATCCAGGCTTTGGCTAAGCCAAACTTTGAAGGAGATGGGCGTGTAGCCAATATCACCTACATGGAACAAGGGCAGGGAAGCCGCACCTTCTAAGTAAGCTCCTATATCATGAGATCACAATGACGCCACTGCATGCGCAGCCTGGCAAAGTGATCTCATGCCTTTTTTAAATAAAAAAAGTAAACATGAAACGTACATTTTTATTAAGCGCCGCCTGCTGTTTGTATGCCGGAAGCCTGCTGGCGCAAACCGATACCGCCGCGCTTACACGGCAAAAAAGCGAACTGAAAGCAGCCTTGCAGGACGCCGACAAAAAACTGGACGACCGGCAGCGCGCCTGGACGGATGCACAGCAGGCCAAACAAAAGTACGATACCATTGGCCTGGGCCAATATCGTTATGAAATGCATGCACTAAAAATGGAAAGGAAAAAGCTGGAGATCAACTTCATCCAGCAGCATCCCGGTTACCTTGCGAGCCTGGATGCACTAAAAGACGTTATAGGACCCATACCAGACGATATTCTCATGTATGACCGCCTGTTTAAAGGGTTGAAAAAAACAGTGCGGCAAAGCGAACCAGGCAGCAACTTACAAAAGTTGATAGCACGTTATATGGCAGTGCGCATCGGCGCGCAGGCACCCCTATTTTCCGCAGCGGATACTGCCGGTCACCCGGTAAACCTATCGGACTTCAAAGGCAAGTATGTACTACTGGATTTCTGGGCCAGTTGGTGTGGTCCGTGCCGGGAAGAAAACCCTATTGTAGTAGCCGACTACCATCGCTTTAAGGATAAAAATTTCGACATCCTTTCCGTTTCCCTGGACCAACCCGGTAAAAAAGACGCCTGGGAAAAAGCCATCCGGCAAGATAGCCTCACCTGGCAGCATGTGTCTGACCTGAAGTACTGGGATAGTGCAGTAGCGAAGCTGTACATGGTACGTTCCATCCCGCAGAATTTCCTCATCGACCCACAGGGGAAGATCATTGCCAAAGACCTGCGTGGGGAGCAGCTGGCTCAAAAATTAGAAGAAATATTTAAATAAACTATGCTTAGATTCAACATTGCACTATTTTCCTTGCTTGGCATGGCGGTCATCACCCATGCGCAGAAAATAGTACCTGCCGACACCACCGTTAAAAAAACGGACACGCTTCCTTCCGCCATCAAACCGTATGGGCAGGTGATCACCGCTAAGGCAAAAACATACACCGGTATGTTAACCGTACACCAGCTCAACAACCACTATTATTTTGAAATTCCGGATTCCATGTACAACCGGGCCATCCTGGTGGTAAACCGTATTGCACGTGCTGCCGCCGGCCCCAGGCCGCAATTTACCGGTTATGCCGGCGATGAGATTGCCGAAAACGTTATTCATTTTGAAAGCGGACCAGACGATCGCGTGTTCATGAAAGTAATGCGCTTTGCAGAACGTTCTACAGACAGTACCAGCAATGGCATGTACCGCGCTGTCATAAATTCCAACCTGGAACCAATCGTAGCCGTATTCCCGGTGAAAGCTTACAACAAAACGGCCAACAGTACGGTGATCGATGTAACGGATTACCTGAACACGGAAAATGAAATTTTTTACTTTGGACCGCAGGCAAAGGCGGTGCTAAAACTGGGTGCCGTACAGGCAGATAAGTCGTTCATCACCGGCATACATGCCTTCCCGATGAACATTGAGATCCACACGCTGCGTAGTTATCTGGAGATACCCGGACCTCAGGGTGTAGCCAGCACCATTCCCGGTACCTATGAGCTGAATAGCTCCATGGTACTGCTGCCGAAAGTTCCCATGCAGCCCCGGTATGCAGATGCGCGGGTAGGTTTTTTTGCCAGAGGTTATGTAGATTTTGATGCAGATCCGCAGGGCGTAAAACAGCAATACCTTATTACCCGCTGGCGCCTGGAACCTAAAGCAGAAGACCTGGAAAAATATAAAAAGGGGGAACTGGTGGAACCTAAAAACCCCATCATTTATTACATAGATCCTGCCACCCCCAAAAAATGGGTGCCTTACCTGATCGCGGGTGTGAACGACTGGGAAAAAGCCTTTGAGCAAGCCGGCTTCAAGAACGCCATCAAAGCATTGCCCGCTCCAGAGCATGATACTACCTGGAGCATAGATGATGCACGCCATAATGTGATCGTATACAAACCATCGCAAATAGCCAATGCCAGCGGTCCCCACGTACATGATCCTCGCAGTGGGGAGATCATTGAAACCCACATCAACTGGTATCATAACATTATGCAACTGGTACACAACTGGTACATGCTGCAAGCCGGCGCTATAGACACCGGTGCACACAAAATGCAGTTCGACGATGAACTGATGGGGCAACTCATCCGGTTCGTGTCTTCTCATGAAGTAGGGCATACCCTGGGCCTAAGCCATAACTTTGGTTCCAGCTCTACTATACCCGTAGAAAAATTAAGGGATAAGGCCTATGTAGAAGCCCACGGCCATACACCTTCTATCATGGACTATGCACGATTCAATTACGTAGCGCAGCCCGAAGATAATATTTCCCGCAAAGGCATTTTCCCGAGAATAGGGGAGTACGATACCTGGGCCATTGAATTTGGCTATCGCCTGTATCCCCAGTTTAAGTCGGCGAAGGAAGAAGTGCCTTACCTGAACCAACTGGTGATCGATAGCCTGGCACATAATATTCGCCTGTTTTTTGGCAGTGAAAACATGTTCAATGATCCCCGCAGTCAAAGCGAGGACCTGGGCGACAATGCTGTATTGGCGGGCAAATACGGGATTAAAAACCTGCAACGCATCTTGCCCCACCTGCAGGAATGGACGCGGGAGCCCAACGAGGGGTATGATAACCTGAAGATCATGTACGAGGAGTTGATCAAGCAGTATAGATTATTCACGGTGCATGTACTTAAGAATATAGGTGGCGAATACTACAACATCAAAAGTGTGGAGCAACCCGGCCTGCAAATGGTGCCGGTGGAGTACCAGCGCCAGAAAGACGCCATGAAATTCCTCAACGATTACCTTTTTACAACGCCCACCTGGTTGATCAATGATTCCCTATCCGCACTAACCGGTGTAGACCCTTTCTTGCAGATCAATGTTGCACAGTTCAATGTATTGATGAAACTTCAAGGCTCCGGCATGCTATTAGGCCTGCTTAAAACAGCGGAACTGCATAAAGGGATGAAAACCTACAAGCCTGAGGAATTCCTGCAAGACCTGAAACATAGCGTATGGACGGAGTTGTACACTAACAAACCGATCGATATGTATCGCCGTAATCAGCAGAAATTGTATGTGGAAAATTCATCCAAAGCCTTCAAGGCGGTGAATGAACTCGTAGGCCGGAACAATGGGAACGGCACTATTTATTATATCAATCCCGATCCAACTGGTAACGATGTTTCCAGCATTATGCGGGCACATTTAAGTGATCTAAAAACGGATATCCATAAATCCATTCCCTTGCAGGCTGGTTTATCCAAACTGCACCTGCAGGATATGGAACACCGCATTGATACGCTATTGAAAGGGAAAGCCCTGTAATTCGCTGAAATAGTACCGTGACTGAAGAAAAGAGGCTACCTCTCCTTACCGGGAGGTAGCCTCGCTTGTTTATAAGAATGGTACCGTATATGCGTTATTCCGGGATAAAAAGCACGGCATCCGCTACCACGGCGCCATCTGCTTTATCATTGCCAATTTCCACGTAGGCCTTGCTGCCAGCGCTCAATTGGTAAGTGCCCAGGTCGGCCCATTCACCGGAGGTCTGTCCTTCTACTTTCACATTTTCAGACAGGATCTTTACGGTTTGGGAGGTCTTGCCGTCAAAAATGCTGGTAAGCGTTACGGTGGCATGACCGGGCAACCGGGGGATGTAGGTGTAGATATGATAACGTCCCTTTTTGCGAATATCCGGGGTAAAACGCACCCGTTTTGGAGTGGCACCTTTGGTATTGTCTGTGAGCATGGACGGACCGTAACAACCTTTGGTGTCCTTCGTCCAATTGCCCGTGATGGTAACGTGTTTTTCGTCGTCATTATCCACCAGTATTTCCGGGGTACTATTATCGGCCAGCGGGTTGGCGATCAGCATGGCCTGTATTTTTTTTACGTCGGCCTGCTGCACGGTGGTATGCGCGTCTATAGCTACCGCCGCAGCGGTGGCAGCGGATTGCGCCAGTACCATGAATACCGGCTCCATGCGGATAGATCCGTAAGCAATGTGTGTTGCCGATAAACAAACCGGTACCAATAGATTGGTGCAGTCTGCCGGCTTAGGAACCAGGGCGCGGTAAGACACCGGGTAGGGGCCAAAACCGCCTATCTGCACATCACCTTCATTTTTCACCATACCGTTTACGACAATGCGCTGGATATTGTGGGAGTCCATCGTGTAAGCGGCCATGCCTACACCGTCTGTTACCGTTTCCCTGCCTTCACAATTGGCCTGCGTCATCACATATTCCCCTACCATGCGCCTGGCTTCTCTGACATACAATTGCGGTGTCCAGTGATTGGTTTCCGGGTATTCGTCTTTGGGATAGCCCCATTTCAGGATAGCATCCCTCAGGTGCTGGGGCATTCTTTCATCGTGCCCTATAAAGTAAAGTAATCCTTTGGTGTAGTTTTCATGGTCCTGGATAATCTTTTTCCGGGTGGCGACATCTGCCTCCGGATAGTCGTAATTCATGCCGATCATGTCGGTACTAAATGCACCGTTGTTATTAATATCTGTTTTGCCATTTTGCATCAGGTCAAACTTTAAAATAGCATTCAGATTTTTTGCATCTATCTTTTGCAGCAAACGCAGGAGCAGTTCATACCGTGCAGGATCATAATCCGCCGGCTGGGTAATGGGGATCATGTTGCCGGGCTGGTTACTCAGGCATATCCTGAAATTATAGGCCTGAACTTTTGTATCGCCGGCTCCTGGATGGTCCAGTATGGCAGGGCTAATGCCCCATAACAGGCCGCTTTCCGGATGCCCAGGTATCTTGTATGGATCAATACCGTCGGGAAACTGGTGCTTGTCGCGGAGCTGCACGCCGTTGTACGTTTCATGATATTGTTCATTGGCTTCGCGGCCCACTTTATAAGACACCCCGGCCTTGGCCATCAGATCTCCTTCATACGAACAATCGATAAACATTTTGGCCTTTACTACCTGGGTGGTGGGGCCGCTTACGGTGATCTCTGTGATCTGGCCTTTTACCTTCTTTACGTCCGTAAGTTGGTAGTCGTAAAATACATCCACCTTTCCTGCCTGCATATAATGGTGAAACGTTTCTTCCGCTACATGTGGCTCAAATATCCACTGTTCCAGCTTTCCGTAGTGTGCGCCAATGCGCCGGTAGAAGTTGCGCGATATGCCGGTAATAGCGTATTTGTTGCCAATATCGGTATAACCCAACCCTCCGGAACTGAGGCCACCCAGCCTTTTGTCCGGCGATATCAGTAATACCGATTTGTGTAATTGCTTCGCCGTATAAGCAGCGATCACTCCTGCAGAGGTGCCGCCGTACACACAAATGTCTACTTCCTTCGGTACCCCGGCATGGAGGGCGCTGCCGGCCATCAGCAGGGATAGAAGGGTGATGATTTTCTTTTTCAATTGCATGGTAACGTGTATTAGTAACCAGGATTCTGGTCTTTGATAGGATCAATATCTTTATTGTAATTGTATTCATTCGAGGGGATAGGCCACAACAGGTGTTTGTCTGTCACGGTAATGCCTTTATCGGCCAGGATCACCTGTTTTACAATGCCCAGGCGTTTCAGATCCAGCCAATGTTTGCCCTCCGAACAATCTTCGTAGGTTCTTTCCCGTACCACCAGGTTAATGAATGCATCCAGCGAGGAATAATTGGCCAGTTTAAAATCTACACTGGCATCCGCTACCAGGGGATTTTTACCATATGCCCGTCTATGCACGATATTAAGTTGCTCCATCGCATCGGCTGTAGGCGCATTAGCTACCCGGGCGGCGCATTCTGCGTAAAATAGCAGCACATCTGCATAGCGGTACATGGGGTAATCATTGCCGCCGCTAGTGGTGGTGGTTTTGTCGCTGAACTTTTTATTGAGGATCGTTGTAGGACTCAGGCCAAACGTTTGGGAGTACCAGTTGTAAACATAGCGCAGGTCTGCACGATCCCATTGTTTTACAAAAAGATTTTGCTCAGAGTCGCTATAGAACGTATAAAACCCGCCGGGAGGATAATATCCGGAATTAGGATAGTGTGCGTAAATGGGGTAGGAAAATCCCTGGCCGCTGGGTGTACGGGAAAATTTCAGGAAAAATACTTCTTCTGTAGAACCTTCTACTTCCGGCCCATACAGTTTATCAAAATCATCCGCCACGGTTACATTCACCAGGGAGAATTTATTGCTAGTGATGATTTGCTTGGCTTCATCCGCTGCCTTTTGGTAATCATGCATGTTCATATACACATCTGCCAGAACGGCCTTGGCAGACCATTTGGTGGGTGCGCCCGGTAACCGGCCGGTTTCCCCCAGGCCCGCTTCAGCCGCAGTGAGGTCAGACAGGATGAGTGCATACACGTCGTCCTGGCTGCTACGGGGCACGTTTTGGTCTTCCATATTAGCCTCCGTTCTAATGGGCACGCCTGCCCAGTTGCGCACCAGGTGAAAGTAAATAAGCCCTCTCATGAACTTAGCTTCTGCAATAAAGCGGGTAGCATCTGCCTCGCCGATCTCCTTGCCCAGGGGTGTTTTTTGTATCACAATATTGGCATCGCGGATCGCTTCATAAAAGCGGCGCCACATATCCGACACGCGGGTGATGTTAGTGTTATCCAGGCCGGTATAGGTATTCAGCGGGGCATGGCTGCCGCGGCCATACATATACTCGGTGTATATTTCGAGCTGGGTTTGGTATAAAGCGCCCATGTTGCCCTGATCCCGGAGCGGTGGATAAATGGCGTTCAATCCTGCCTCCACTTCAGCCGGCTTATTATAAAAGTTACTGGCCGCAATTGCCTTCGGCTTTTCATCCAGCAATTTAGAACAGGCCGTAAATAAAAATATAGTTAGTATAAAGATGATTTTATTTTTCATACAAGCAATTAAAACAGTTAAAAGATCAGAAACCACACCGAATGCCACACGTAACCGATTTGCTGGCTGGGTAGGTGGCATAGTCAATACCCTGTGCAATAGAATTGCCAGAACCATAGGCATTTATTTCCGGATCGTACCACGAGTAATGGGTGATGGTGATCAGGTTTTGTCCGCTTACGAATACCTGTGCTTTCTTAAACCATTTGAGGTTGGTGGTTTTGAGTGGAATGTTGTAGGCTAGCTGTATGTTTTTAAACCGCAGGTAAGAGCCGTCTTCTACAAAGCGGTTAGACATATTCGCCGTAATCGTATTGGTGATTTTGGGATATTTGGCATTGGTATGGTCCGGCGTCCAATGATCGGTAGCTACTGCTGCCGGCAGGTTCAGGCCCATGCCGAGGTCCAGCGTGGCGGCCTGGTTCAGGTTATAAATATCATTGCCCTGTGATCCCTGGATGAACAGGGTAAATTCAAAGCCTTTATAGGTGAGCGAAGAATTAAAACCATAGATAAACTTAGGATTGGGGTTGCCGATATAGGTTTTATCTGCGGGACTAATTACCCCGTCTTTGCTGCGGTCTTCATATTGAATATTACCCGTAGCGGTATACCCTTGTTCCTTGTAGCCATAAAAAATGCCAAAGGGTTGTCCTTCCCGCAGCAGGTTTATATAATCGTTTAGCGAACCGGTATACAGCGCACTGCCATAAATATCCTGCCCGTTGTAAAGCTTCACTACCTTGTTTTTGTTAAAGGCAATGTTAGCCCCTACATTCCAGGTTACTGCTTTTCTGAATATGGTGGCGTCGGCGCTGAATTCCATGCCACGGTTCTGCATTTCACCAATATTTTGCACGGTGGTTTGATAACCAATCGATGCGGGCAACTGTACATTATTCAGCAGGTTTTTAGTTTTCTTATCATAAAGATCTGCGGTAATGTGGAGCCGGTTATCCAAAAAACTGGCATCTACGCCAAAATCGGCCTGATAAGTAGTTTCCCATTTCAGGTTGCCGGGTAATGTAGTGCCGGGCGCGTAGCCTATATGTAGTCCATCGCCAAACACTGTGTTAGAAGGAGTGAGCAGGTTCAGGGTCTGGTAAGGACTGATAGCCGTGCTGCCACTGGCTCCATAACTGGCCCTTACTTTCAGGTCGCTGATCACCCGCGAATTTTTAAGGAAAGGTTCGTTGGAAGCTCGCCAGGCAATGGCGGCAGAAGGGAAGTTGCCCCATTTATTGCCGGCAGAATAACGGGAAGATCCATCCCGGCGTACACTCACCGTAATGAGGTATTTTTCGGCCAGGGTATAGTTCAGTCGCCCGAGGTAAGACATCAACACCCATCTTTCATAACTGGTTTGCGGTATGCCGGGTGTGCCTGCACTTTGCAGGGCGCCTGTACCGGTTACATCGCTGAGGAAACCTATGCCGGAGCCTATCAGCGTGGTAGAGGAATTTTCCTGGTAGGTAAAACCTGCCGTGGCGTTGATGGCGTGCAGGCCAAAGGTTTTGGAATAGTTCACCACGTTTTCATTCAGCAGGTTAGTAGCTTGTGCGGTGCTTACCGTGGCCGTACCTACGGAATTATTGGAAGGCTCTATGTTGGCGTATTGATCGCGGCGATCATCTATATTATTGAGGCCACCGGATATGCGGATAGAGAGGCCGTCTAATGGCTTAATCGTTAACGCGGCATTGGTGAACACGCGGTTGCGTTTTAGTTTGTTCGATGTTTCATTAATGGCCACCATGGGGTTATTGATGGCGTTAGAGATAAATGGGTAGGCCGTGTTGAGGCGGCGGTAACTGCCATCCGGCAGGTAGGGCGACAAGGTAGGTGGCGCCATGAGCATGCCAGATACCACGTCGCTGCCCCGGTTGCCCAATAGGCTGTTCTGCTCATCCCCGCCATACTGTACCAGCGTTGCGTTATAAGAGATGGTGAAGATCTTGCTGATATCGTGTTCTATGCTGCCCCGCAGGGAATATCTTTTAAAATCTGTATTGCGGATAATACCATCCTGCAGGAAAGCGCCGGCAGACACGGAGAAACGGGTCTTTTCCGATCCGCCACTTACCGTAGCACTTGTGCTGGAAAGTGGTGCATGGTGCATTACCAGGTCTTGCCAGTCGGTACCTGCACTAAGGCCAAAGGAATCTATCTGCGCCTGCGTGAAGTAAGGTGCCAGGTGATCATTGGCCGCCTGTTCATTGTAAAGCGTAGCATATTGTTGGGCATTCATCAGCTTCATTTTCTTTGTCACCGACTGAATGCTGTAACTGGTGCTGAAATCTACCCGCGTTTGGTCATTCTTTTTACCGGCGTTGGTAGTTATCATTACAATGCCATTGGCGCCCCTGGAACCGTAAATGGCAGTGGAGGAGGCGTCTTTAAGAATTTCCATGGAAGCAATATCACCTGGTTGCAGGAAGTCGGGATTACCATCGTACGGGAATCCATCTATCACATACAAGGGTTCATTGCCGCCCAGGATAGAATTAATACCCCTGATACGCACGCTGATAGCGCCACCAGGTGCGCCATTATTTTGTAGTACCCGCACGCCCGGCGCACGACCGCTGAGGGCCTGCATTACATTAGTTACCGGCTGACTGGTAATGTCGGCCGATTTTATTTGGGATATTGAGCCGGTGAGATCACTTTTTTTCACCGTGCCGTAGCCCACTACCACTATTTCGGAGGTTTTATTGATAGCGGTTTTTAGCACAATGGCGAGTGGCTCGTTGTTGGTTACCGTTACTTCCAGGGTTTCATAACCCAGGTAGGATATAACCAGCACCGCGCCATTCGGCGCATTAAGCCGGAATGTGCCATCTGCACTGGCCTGCGTGCCGTTTTTACTGCCTTTCACCATCACCGTGGCGCCGGGTAGTGGAGTGCCAGTTTCATCCGTCACCTTTCCATGAATGTCTTCCAGCGCGGGTGCGTCAGCCCGCGCGGCGCGTTCTTCCCTGGACGCTATGACCACATTTTTTCCGACAATGGTATAGGTGAGGGGCAGGTTTTTCAGGCACAGGGTCATAACATTTTCCAGTGAAGACGATTGGGTAGCTATGCTGATCTTAGGGACCTGGTCTACGAGAGTGTGATCAAAAAAGAAGGCATATCCCGTTTGCTTTTCGATGAGCCGGAATATTTTCTGTAGGGAGGCATTTTTTTCTGAAAGGGTGATATCCTGGGAATACCCTTTTGCGCTCACCTGCAAACAAGCGGTTAATAAAATGATGGCAGACAATTTCATAACGAGGAATGTTTGGGCAAGCCCTGGCGGTGGACAAGCCGGGCGCCGCATAATAGCACTAAAAATCATACATTTGGTTTGTTTGGGTAATAAAAGCCCGCCCGGCATTATACCAGGTGCGGTGAGCGTCGTGGAACGATTTTCAAGTGTTGCCCAAACGGCCGCCGGGAGTGCTACAACACTTCCGGTTTTTTTTTAGGCAACATAATAGTGTGGTTATTTACTTTTCATAACGTTTAATTGGTTTCATGGCATGACGATGATTTTATGGTTGTCTATTTTAACGTGAATCTTGCTTAGCTCCAGTATCCTGATAATTTCTTCAATGCTGCTGCTGCGGGCTATTCTTCCGCCAAATTCGCGGGCGGGGATGTTTCCCTGGTAACTGACCTCCAGGTTATACCAGCGGGATAACTGTTTCATCACACCACTTATTTTTTCATGGTTAAACTGGAAATAGCCATTTTTCCAGGCCACCACTTCTTCTACATCCACCTCATCTTTTATGGTAAGCATACCACCCGCCTGTACCTGCGCCTGCTGTCCAGGCCGCAGCCGGGCTTCCTGGCTGCCGGTTTTCATTTTCACCGCACCCTCCAGTAAGGTGGTTTGGGTAATGGGTTCGTCTTGATAGGCTTTTACGTTAAAGTTGGTACCCAGTACTTGTATCTCCGTGTTGTGCACAATTACCTTAAATGGTTTGGCTGGTAGTTGCGCTACTTCGAAATAGGCCTCGCCGGTAAGTTCTACCCGGCGATCCGTGCCGGTGAAAGAAGCGGGGTAATGCAGGTCGGAGGCGGCGTTTAACCAAACCTTCGTACCATCAGAGAGGGTGATGCGGAACTGGCCACCCCGTGGAATATGCAGGTTGTTATATTGTAGCTGACCGGCAGCCGTGGTACCGCTGTTTTTGTAAGTAAGCTGTCCATTACTTTGCTGAAGAATTTGGCTGTTGCCCTGCACCGCTACCGCACCGTTGCCGCTACTGTCCAACGGTATCTGGGTGCCGTTTGCCAGGGTAAGCACGGCCTTGTTGTTACCGGGTTTCACCGGGGAGGGCAATGGTGTAGCAGGATGTACGGCTACGGCCACCGTGCGGGGATGCCGGAGTAATACGAAATAGGTGCTGGCACCCGCCATGACGGATACCACGGCGGCGGCAGCCAGCCACCGCCATTTTCCGGATGTTATAGGTTGCATACTCCGTGAGGGGCGTGGTTGAATGCGTGCCCACACCTGCTCCATTTTGGCCGGGTCAGACAGGCCATGGGCTGCCTCGTCTTCCAGCAGGGCCGTCATGGCGGCTTCCCATTTTTCCTGGTGCTGGTCTTCCCGCAGCGTTTCCCATAACTGGGCTACTTCTTCTTCCTGTAGTTCATCGTGAATATATCTTTTAATAAGGATAGCGAGCGAAGTAGGTTCCATAACGTATTATATACAGCGTTTCCCTGGCCGTACACCATGAATGACGCATAACCGATCTAAAAGGAGGTGTCCAATCGAAAAAAAAATTAAGGATGGAGAAAAATGCCGATGAGAAAAGGGAGGGTGTAATGGGAAAACACTTTCCGGAGCGTGGCCAGTGCCTGTACAATATAACTTTTAATCGTCACCTTGGAAACGCCCATGAGCGCGGCAATCTGTGTATGATCCATCCCTTCAAAACGGCTCAGCCGGAAAGCCTTCTGCTGCTGGGGCGGCAGCTTCATCACTGCACGCTGCAAAAGTTGCTCCAAATTGCGGGAATAAATCTGTGCTTCCCCGCCAATGCCCTGGCTTTCGCACAGGTACAGGCGTAGGTATTCCTGGTAGCTATCCTGGCTGCCCAGTTTGCGTAGCCGGCTAAAGATTTTGTTGCGGGCACTCACAAACAGGAAGGCCTGGAGATTATCTACACGGGCCAGCTCGCACCGCTTTTCCCAAATCATGACAAAAACATCCTGGGTAATGTCTTCTGAAATTTCGGGGGATTTGGTTAGCAGGAGGGCGGCAGAGTAAATGACATCCCAGTAACGTTCAAATAATAGGCTGTAAGCAACTTCATCTCCGGCAGCAATACCGTTTAATAACGCTTTGTCTGTGTCGTTTGAGATAAGCTGCATCATGAACCACCCGCTCCTTTTTTAAGACATATAATGGCAGGGATGTTAAAAATAGTAAAATTTGAAATGATGTGAAATATTTATGTAGTAGCTGCTTACTTCTTGAGCAAGTAAACAACTATTGGACACCGGATCGAAAAGCCCAGGGCTTCATAAATTTTGATGGCTCTTACATTATCATCTTTTACGTGCAGAAATGGTGTTTCTTCCAGCGACTGTATTCTTTGCGCTTGATGCAGGATTAATTGACTGGCATAACCCCTGCCTGTGTAATCAGGGTGTGTACATACCGCGCTTATTTCAGCAAAGTGGCCGCTATGTAACCGTTGACCTGCCATCGCTACCAGTTTTCTTTCATCAAATATGCCTTCATAATGGCCAAAATCAATGGTCCTTTGTAAAAAAGGTCCTGGATTGGTCAGTTTTGTTAATGCTAACATATCGGGTATGTGCAGTTCGTCCAGGGTTTTTATGGATGCATCTTTTTTCACCGGTTTAATTGTTTCATGCAGCAGCATCTGCACACAATCAATGCGGCCTGCAATTTTCCAGGGATCCGGGATCAGTGCTTTGTTAATGGTGAAAATAGCTATAGGTGTCTTAAACGGTATAATATCATACAGGCGTTGAAAGTTAGCCGGATCAAATGCAGCAATCGCAGCAAAAGAGGAAACCTCGCCAGGAAAATATTTGACCGCCTCATTACCCAGGGCCAGGTTATTATTTCCGGAAGTCAACGCGCTCCATACTGGATTATCAAGTGTATGTGAGTTCATGTGTTACTTATAGTTATTAATCGCGACAGGCTGCTGAGATCAGCCTTTTCTGGTTATAGCTGATTTATTCTTTTTTTCAGTCATTGATGCTTTGTTATCTTTCAATCGGCTTATCTTATTTGGTGTAACAACGCCATGCGACGGTGCCTTTGTAAGATTCGAAAACGACTGACCTCAAAATTACGGTTTTATTTTCCACTGTCGTCATAAAAGGCTGTGGGTCAATGATGACAGCGGGTAATGCCATTGTATAAACGCAGTCGAGGTGGTTCAGCGAACGCGGGCAAAAGTTACAGATCAGCAGCGTACAGCCTGAATGATAGCGCGAGCATCACTGTTACAAGAATAAGGTATAATTACGTTATGTGAGCCGTGAAAGAAATGGCAATCTGTATTTTGAGGGTTTTCGCATTAATCAGGCAGTGTACATTTTTTATCAAAAAATTGTATTGTTCTTCTGGACCAATAACCTCGAGTTAATAGAAGTAAACGGCTTTTTGAGAGGTGAATATTATTAAAATAACGCATCCCTAATAAATAAGCAGCGGGTGTTTCATGAATAAGAAACACCCGCTGTTTATAAAAGCCTTATGTTCGGCTAGCGGGCCTGATAGTCCGCTACCCATGAGGACATACAAATGCACGCCCGCACCCTACACTGCAATCGCTGCAATTGCTTTCGGCAGGGCAGCATCCTGGAGGCTGGGTAGGTTCACGCCTTCCACGCGATATACGGTAATATCTGTCATGCCCAGGAAACCCAGCATAAACCGCAGGTAAGGCTCCGTAAAATCATAGGCTTTCATGGGCCCTTCTGAGTATACGCCACCAGTGGAAATAGAGAGGTACACTTTTTTGCCCTTCACCAGTCCTTCGGGGCCACCTTCGCCATAGCGGAAGGTTTTTCCTGCGCGGGCAATGTGATCTATCCAGGCCTTCAGTGTTGAAGGGATATTAAAGTTGTACATCGGTACATCGATCACAATAACATCGGCGGCCAGTAGTTCGGCAATGGCCTCATCAGAATGTTTTACGGCTGCATTCAGCTCCGGTGTGCGTGCTTCCAGGGGGGTATAGAAAGAATTGATATGCACTTCTTCCAGGTGTGGGAAGGGCGTAGCCGTTAGATCATGCGTTTGCACAGTGCTGCCTGCTTCAGCGGCTTGCAGTTTTTCCACAATGGCAACACCTAATTTTTTACTAAAGGATTGGGCGCCACGCGAACTCGTCACCAAGTGTAAGATTTTCATTTGCTAAAGTTTTCAACAAAGCTATCTTTCTTTGGTTCCGGTAGCATGCTACTTTCCTGTGGGATAGCGGTATCCTTCTGGATAGTAAGGAATTATACCGCTGTATACGAAGAGGGTTTATGTAGGTTCAGTCAGGTGGCTTTACCTGTTTTTACAAGGGTTATTCCTAAAAACCTCCGGCAGTTGATCCGGGAATCCCGGAAGGCTTTTATCTTTGATGATGCAACGTAAAACCGTACTCCTGCTGGGGGCCAATTCCGATGTGGCCAAAGCATCCATCCTGCAATACATCCAATTAGGTTATCGCGTGATCGCTGCATCCCGCAGCACCGAAGCGCTACGCCTGTTTGTAGCAAAGGAAATTTCCCAACCCGGCGAAGTGACCATCCTTCCTTTCGATGCCACCGATTTTCAAAGCCATGCCGGTTTTTATGCCCAACTGCCCGAAAAGCCACACGTCGTGGTATATGCGGCAGGGTATCTCCAACCCAATGAAGTTGCCTTACACGATTTTGATGGCAGCTTCCGCATGATGCAGGTACACTATGCGGGCGCTGTATCCATCCTCAACATCATCGTTACCGATATGGGGAACGATCGCCTGGAGCGGATCATTGGCCTTTCCTCGCTGTCTGGTGTGCGGGGCAGGAAGAGCAATTTTATATACGGGAGTACTAAAGCGGCCTTCACCCAATACCTGGCCGGCCTGCGGCAATACCTCTTTGCCCGCCGGGTTACGGTGAATGTGATCGTGGCCGGTTATATCCGCAGTAAAATGACGGCAGGGCTATCACTGCCGGAGGCCCTGCTGCTGGAGCCCGCTTTCATTGCCCGCGCAGTGGTACAGGCAGGCAAAGCATTTACCATTGTGCCAGGTTTTAAGTGGAAGCTGATCTACCTGCTGCTGAAATGGATGCCGGAAAGATTAGTGGCCAAACTGCCCTGATATCACCACCATAGACATTATATTCATACCATGATCAAAGCATTCCTTTTATATACCGGCCCGGATGGCCATTCGCATATAACACCTGGCCACCTTCGCACAGATATACGGGTAGGTACTACCACGGCTCATTTTAAAGAAACCCCGCCCCATGGCGCCTACGATTGGCATACCGCGCCTGCTACACAATACGTGATCACGCTGGCCGGCGTGCTGGAATTTACGACCTCCGGTGGTGAAACCTGCATCATCCACCCGGGCGACATACTCGTGGCAACAGACACCACTGGCACAGGACACAAGTGGCGGCTCATTAACGACGAACCCTGGAAACGTGCCTATGTGGTTTTTCCGGAAGGAACAGATACCGGCTTTATACCGGATCAGAGCGGAGCGGCCATGTTATAAGATAAGCCGCATCCCGCTGCAAGAAGTCATTGTGAAATGATAGCTATGGAAGCAATACGCAATATAAGACCTGTTTTTACAGGAGAACTGCACACAATCGTTTGCGCATTTTGAGGTGAATAAAGAAAGGATCTGTTTTTTTTTGACTAACATTACAGGATCGCTTAATTCAACTGTATGAAGAAATTATTTTTTGCCGGTTTGCTGTGTGCAAGCCTTCATCCTGTATTTGCACAGCAACATCGTTTTGAGGTACGCGATGGTGCTTTTCAGTATGATGGGCAGCCCATCCAGATACATTCCGGTGAGATGCACTTTGCAAGGGTGCCACAGGAATATTGGCGACACCGGCTGAAGATGATGAAAGCCATGGGACTTAATACAGTGGCCACTTACGTGTTCTGGAACTACCAGGAAACAGCGCCGGGTGTATGGGATTGGAATACGGGCAATCATAATCTCCGCGCTTTTATTAAAACTGCCGGTGAGGAGGGGCTCTTGGTGATTTTGCGCCCCGGCCCATATGCTTGCGCTGAATGGGAGTTTGGCGGCTATCCCTGGTGGCTGCAAAAAGAAAAATCGCTGGAAATCCGCACAAATAATGCGCCTTTCCTCGATTCCTGCCGAAACTATATAAAAGAATTAATGAATCAGGTAAAAGACTTGCAGATTACGCAAGGTGGCCCGGTAATCATGATACAGGCAGAAAATGAATTTGGCTCGTACGTGGCCCAGCGAAAAGATATTTCGCTTACTACCCACAAGGCTTATTCCCTCGCTATCAAAGACGCATTGGTGGCTGGTGGTGTCACGGTTCCGCTCTTTACTTCCGATGGCAGTTGGCTCTTTGAAGGCGGAACTATAGCCGGTACCTTGCCCACGGCAAACGGGGAAGACAACGTAGACAACCTTAAAAAGGTGGTGAACCAATATCACCATGATGAAGGGCCTTACATGGTGGCTGAATACTATCCCGGCTGGTTGGATCACTGGGCGGAACCTTTTCCGAAGGTGAGTACGGATGATGTGGTAAAACAAACGGGAAAATATATAAAAGAAGGTGTGTCGTTCAACTTTTACATGGTGCATGGCGGTACGAACTTTGGCTTCACCAGCGGCGCTAACTATGATAATGATCACGACATACAGCCGGATATGACCAGCTACGACTACGATGCGCCCATTAGCGAAGCAGGAGTAGCCACGCCTAAATACAATGCGCTGCGCACGCTGTTTCAGGCTTATAGTAAAACGCCGCTGCCCCCCGTGCCCGCGCCGCTGCCCATTATAACCATACCAGATATTCGTTTTGATAAGGCTGTGGATCTGTTCACATTTAAACAAAAGATAAAACCCGTGGTGGCCGATACACCCATGAGTTTTGAAGACCTGAACCAGGGCCATGGCTATGTGTTATATAGCCGTAATTTTAAGCAGCCTATAGCTGGAAAACTTGTTATCAAAGGCCTGCGCGATTATGCATTGGTATACGTGAACGGAAAGCTGGTGGGAGAATTGAACCGGTATTACAAGCAATACGATTGCGATATTGATATTCCTTTTAACGCTACGCTAGACATTTTGGTAGAGAACATGGGCCGTATTAATTATGGGGGAGATATTGTGCATAACACGAAAGGTATTATTAGCCCGGTACTGATAAACGGTAACGAAATTACGGGCCACTGGAATATGTATGGCCTGCCTATGGAGCAGCCACCAGTATTAACCGCGAACAACTATGTAAGTGGTCATCCCGTATTATACGGTGGTCATTTTTCATTGAACAAAACAGGCGATACGTTTTTAGATATGAAAGCCTGGGGCAAAGGCATTGTGTTTGTAAACGGCCATAACCTGGGCCGCTATTGGAAAGTAGGGCCACAGCAAACTTTATACGTGCCGGGTTGTTGGTTGAAAAGGGGAGACAACGAAGTTGTAATATTTGAGCAAATTAATGCGGCGCAACAGGCGGTATTAAAAACCACCAACCAGCCGGTACTGGACCAGTTGATCGCTAAATAATGTTAAATCTACCACCATTTTTCACTACAAAGCCGCAGGTGCCACATGGTCATAGCTGGATGATTAAAAAATAAGATAGTGGATCAATACGCCACCGCTACCTGACGCCGCAGGCGCAGGCCATCCAGCTCTATATTGTATTCAACATCGCTGATGCAGAGTTTTAGCCAGGTAAAATCGCCTTCCGGCAATCCCCAGGTTACTTCCAGCTCCGTGGGTACCCGGATGCCCGAAAATGTTTTGTAACTGCCCGGTATTACCCGCATGGTCCATTTTTCCAGCGTAGCCAGGCTGCCATGGGAATAATACCGTTCTGCTTCCAGGCGCTCCACATCGCCGAAGGCATCAAAATGAAATATCACACCATCTGTAATTCGCCCGTATGACATGGCTGCCCTTGCGGTAACAGTATCTATCTGTTCCCATTCAATATAATTCGATAAAGCGGCACTGGGAAACCACACAATTTCTGCCAGGAAACGGATCAGCGATCCCTGGTCTACTGGAAAGCCCTGGGAATGTGCCATTGGGAAAATTCCATCAAGTTTTATCTGGAGGTCGCCCCGGCTTTCAAAGTATAAATCCCTAGCCAATAGCGGTATGCCTGGTGCAGCCTGCACGGTGGCCGTCCAGAGAAAGCCGGGATTGGGGACGGTGTACCACTGTTCCGCGTGAAAAGGCAGCCATTTTCCATTGGGCGTGGCACGCAGCATACCGCTTTGGTAAAGGTGTACCGTTTGTGCCAGATCATGCTCCAAGGCGCCGCTGTGCTGCAACCAGCGGGTCACAATAAGCGGGCAATGATGGGCTGCATGGTCTGCGGCAGTGCGCGCATAGGCCGGGGCCTGCGCCAGCAACCGGTTTTTTTCCCGCAGGGTGCGCTGAAAAAAACGCTGGTGAAAGTAGCGGCGCATAAAAGCGATCATACCCAACACCATGATGACAAAGGCAGAGATCTTAACGGATAACCACATAGCAAATTAATTAGCAAGTGAAGAAACAACCTGCCCAATGGAGGGCTTACGAATGAAGGCTCAAATTAGGCAGGAATAGGAGGTTGGCCTATGATGTGAATGAGTAGGCCCGGTAATCCCCCTCATCTGTATCCCTGATCGTGATCACCCAAAAAAGCGCCAGTTTTTCCGGGCACGAAAAAGGCCCGGATCAGTCCGGGCCATGGCAGCTATTACATAAATTAAGGCAATGTCCATTCAAACATTACAGGTGGATGCGCTGTGCTGCCGCTGTATTTCATGGCCGATGCGGTACAATAATTCCGGGTCAAAATCCCGGGTATGACACATAGGTATCAGTTCGTCGTGGGGTGTCCGCACGTAATACACCTCCGCGCCATCCACCAGGGCGCAAATCCGGCAAAGCAACCCGCTTTCCACTATTTTCACAGGCACGTTTATTGGCTGCCCCCCGTAGTTTACCATAATGGAATATTCTTCGACTTTCATAAAATGGTTTTATAAGTGAGTGATCTTTATATCCTGCTGAAAAGTTAATATGCCTGGAGCCGGTGACCAATAACTACCCTCACAAAAGATACTGATCCCTGTAAGCAGGCGGGTTTTCTAAATACTGATTAAAATCATTCACGGCGCTAAGCACTGTCAGTGTAGGGGTGAAGGTGTTAACGTAGCTTTCCACTATTCAATACACGTACTATTTACTGCTATGGGTATCCATTACTCCCTAATGTATTATGCATCCCTAATAAAATACCATCCGGGCGGGCAAGCTCCGGGGACACAACTACAAAAAGGACGGCGTTATGCCGTCCCTTTTTGTCTTCTGAAAATAATGTAAACAGGCAAATATTACTTTGACAATCACCGTTTTAGCTGACAGGGCAGTTAAGCCCATTACAAGAAGGGCCAGCACTCATGATGCCGACCCTCTTATGACTGGGGTGATAGGGATAGTGGACGCTTATAGTGGATGCGTTTCTTGCAGAAAGTGCTTAAACTCTTTTTCCAGCATTTGTATTTCGCAGCAAATCATATCGTACCGGGTTTTAATGCTGTAAGCCAGCCCCTGCGGCTCGTTGTTCAGGTGCTGGGTCATGTGCAGGGGATATAGGGAGGGCGTTTCAAATAGTGTCATATCTATCTTTAACAAACCAATTTTCTCGTCTAACTGAAGGAAGCGGTTTTGAAAATATTCAAAGTAATCCAACTGTTCTTTATGCGTGTCCGACATTAAAGTTTCGGCCAGGGTATGTTTAAAATAAATGTTCTTTGCTTCAAGACCTGCAATTTCATTTGCGCCAACCAGGTGCGCGAATGCCGCACTTTTACTCATTTGCTTCATGGTCGTACATTTTAAGAATGATACCTGCTATTTTCCTGGCTTATAAGAACCCGGTCAAGTGGTGGACTGACAAGTATCAATAACTGTTTCTCCCGATGATATATCTGCTACCGGATGGCATAGTACCCGGTCTTTTTTAGGATAAACAAAATTACAAGCAGTGTTGGTTCCGGGCGATGACCAATATCATTCATAAGCCTGATGCCGGTCAATGCGCCCGGCCATATGCCCTGGTATTTTTGGGAAAATGTGGACATGTTAGTATAGGACATGTCAATAGGATGTTATAGCTTTATAGGTCGGTGAAGTACCTCCAAGATTGGTTAACCGTTCTTTACTGCATCTAAAAGCTTATGGGAGATTCGAGTCAGCACCATAAATCTAATTTTGACGTGTTATTTAACCACGCAACAATTGGTATTATTGTTACCAATGACCAAGGTCAAATCATGGTAGCCAATCCATTCCTACTCAATCAGTTTGGGTATACTGATAAGGAAGTGGTAGGACAGAAGGTGGAGAAACTGATTCCCGCCCGCTTTCATGAACGTCATGTGGGGCATCGCGACAAGTTTCAGCAACACCCCCGGAGCCGGCCAATGGGCGCCAGCATGGAGCTTTTTGCCGTGCGTAACGATGGGTCGGAATTTCCAGTGGAGGTGAGCCTGGGCGCTTATGGTACCGAAGAAGGTCATTTCGTGATCGCTTTCGTGAGCGACATATCCTATCGCAAACAGTCGGAGGCCGCCCTGAAGCAACTCAATGCCGACCTGGAAAGAAAAGTGGAAGAACGCACCCAGTCGCTCACCGAAACGGTAGCCAAGTTAGGTGAGCAAATGCAGGAGGTACAAACTAAAGACACTGAATTACAGCGGGTAAACGGTTACCTGGAAAGCATCTGGAACCATGCCGAGGCTATAATAGTGTCTACTGATAAGAAAGGACTGATCAAATTATTTAACCCAGCCGCCGAGCGGCTGCTCGGCTACACGGCGGCAGAAACCATCGACCACTTAACACCCCTCGTATTTCATGATCCGGCAGAAATTGCTGCCCGCAATGACCAGTTTTCCAAAGAACTGGGCCAGCCTATTCTGGAAGGGATGGAAACCGTTACTATCAAAGCAATCTATAATCTGCCCAATGAATATGAATGGCTGTATTATCGTAAAAACGGCACTACCTTGTCTGTGTCGGTCAATGTATCTGCCCTGCGCGATGCGGAGGGTAACATTACCGGTTACCTCTGCATAGGCTCCGACATTTCGGAACGCAAACGCGCCGAAAACGACCTGCGCGTGGCCCTGGAGAAAGAAAAGGAACTTAATGAGCTAAAATCCCGCTTTGTATCTATCGCCTCCCACGAGTTCCGCACCCCACTAAGTACCGTACTTTCTTCCGCCTACCTCATTTCCAAATACGAAAAACAGGAAGAGCAGCCGCAGCGCCAAAAGCACCTGCAACGTATTATTTCTTCTGTAAACATGCTTACTGATATCCTCAATGATTTCCTCTCGGTAGGTAAAATTGAAGAAGGGAAAATACAGGTGCGTATTTCCCGCTTTAATGTGAATGCGCATATCAGTAATGTGATTTCGGAAATGCATGGCCTGCAGAAAAAAAAGCAAACCATCAATTATAACCATGAAGGAGAAACGATGCTGGTGCTGGATCCTGCACTACTCACCCACATCGTCATGAACCTGGTGTCTAATGCTATCAAGTTTTCACCGGAAGGTGCGGAGATCACCGTGCATACCACGGTAACACCTGCATATTTTACCCTGCTGGTAAAAGACCACGGCATTGGCATTGCTAAAGAAGACCAACAACACCTGTTCGAACGTTTTTTCCGGGGCGGTAACGTGTCTAATATCCAGGGCACAGGGCTGGGACTCCATATTGTGGCCCGTTACGCCGAACTACTGCACGGGCAAGTAACCTGTATAAGCGAATTAGGAAGCGGTGCTGAGTTTACCATTCAGTTTCAAAATAACCATACCATTTAATTTTTTATGGCTACTATTTTACTCATTGAAGACAATGACGACATCCGCGAAAACACCGCGGAAATTCTGGAATTAGCTAATTACAAAGTCTTTACCGCCCCAAATGGTAAGATCGGCGTACAAGTGGCGCTGGAGCAGCGGCCAGACTTGGTGATCTGCGATATTACCATGCCGGTACTGGACGGTTATGGCGTGCTGCACCTGCTGCACAAAAATAATTCCCTGCAAAATATGCCCTTCATTTTCCTAACAGCAAAGGCAGAACGTTCCGATGTACGCCGGGGCATGGAACTGGGAGCAGACGATTACATTACCAAACCCTTTGATGCCACGGAACTATTGAATGCCATTGAAAGCCAACTGAAAAAATCGGCCCGCATAAAGCAGGAAACCAGTACGGATATTAATGGCCTTAGTACGCTGATGGCCGCTGTATCGGGCAAAGATATTTTGCAGGAGCTGAAAGAAGACCGCAACATTAACCGCTACAAGAAGAAGCAGGTGGTGTACAGTGAAGGCAATCATCCCTCCAGCCTTTTTTATGTGCTGAAAGGCAAGGTAAAAACCTATCGTCGCAATGAAGATGGCAAAGAACTCATCACCGGGCTGTATACCGATGGAGAATTTATCGGCTACCTGCCCTTGCTGGAAGGGGGCATCTATAAAGACAGCGCGGAGGCTATGGACGATACAGAACTGGCCATCATTCCCCGCGAAGATTTTGATGAACTGGCTGGTAGTAACCCCACGGTGATGCAAAAGTTTATCCGTATTCTCACCAAGAATATCATGGAAAAAGAGGCCCAGTTGCTTAGCATCGCCTATAACTCCCTGCGCAAAAAAGTAGCCGATACACTGCTCACATTATGGCGTAAGTATAACGCTAACGACAATCCGCAGTTTAGCCTCGACGTAAGCCGTGACAACCTGGCGGCGGTGGCCGGTGTAGCCAAAGAATCGCTGATCCGCACCCTGGGCGATTTCCGGGATGAGCAATTAATCGCCATCCGCGAAGGCTGCATTTTTATAACAGACCGTTCCAAACTGGAACGTATGATGAACTAATTAAAAATGCCTGGTCTATACGCCAGGCATTTTTGTGCGCAGCTTTTACACCCTTATTTATGGGCAATGAATAAGGGACACCTTATATTTCTTATCAGCACATCGGCCAGGCTTTCATGAAAGAAGCGGGAGAGGGCGCCGCGTTGATAAGCCCCCATCACCACCAGCGTATTTTCGCTATTTTCCCGCAGGTGTTCCAATATCTGTTTGGGTGCGTTGCCACGCAATACGGTGTAGTGCGCGCCGGGATGGTGACGTTTCATAAACTCCTTCATCAAATACTGGTCTGGCAGGTGGTTGCCTTCATCGGCATCATTTACCGTTACAATTTCTACTGGCAAGGTGTCCAGGCCAGGCAGGGTGTAGTGAATCATTTTAATGGCGTGTACGGCCGCGGGCGATCCGTCGAATAGTAACACTACTTTATCGATAGCTTCATACCCCCCATTGGCCAAAAATACCGGGCATTGCGTATCTGCCAGCAGGCGGCGGATAAAGGTGGTGGGAGCGTTTTCCCTTTCGCGCGACATGGTTTCCTGGGTGTCTATTACCAGCAGGTCTGCATAGATGGTTTCCCGTAATAAGTCGTCCAAAGCAAAATATTTATCGCGGTGAATACTGCAATTCACCCCCTCCTGACGGCAGGCTTCCAGGAAAAAATCTACGGCTATATTGCGGCTTTGCTGGTCTAACTGTGCCAGGCGTGCGGTATCTGCTTTGCCGGCAGGAGGCTCCGTGGCTACTTCATAGGGGCTATAACTATTATACAACATACTTTCCAGCGATACACCCACCAGGTGGGCCGGGGTGCTGGCTGCCAGCATGAGTGCATATTGCAGGGAATTGTCTGAATACTGAAGGCCATCAAAGGCAACGATTATCTTTTTCATATACAAACAGCAGTTAATAATTATGAATTAATAATTAATAATTATGAATTTTATGGAGAGGTATTAGGAAATGTTTGTGTTTTTTGTAAAGGTAGAGGGAACCTGTAGGGTGACCTATGATGGCCATCATGGCTGCGCATGACGATTGTAGTGGGGGAGGTTTGTGTTGACTGGGATCAAGGAGGGCTGTAATCAACGTCATTGCAGGCGGGCGTGGATTTGGGTATTTTAGATGGTTATCCAAATGGGTACATCCACCAGCATGAGCACAACTATCTATATCAGCGAGGAAGACCTGGTAGAAAATATACAGGCGCGTTTTGCGGCCGTTTATCCTTTCCTGTCTATTGAATTCTTTCATATGCCCCATGGCGAGGGAGAACCCTCCCTGCCATCAGACCACATTCCCGGCAGTACGCCTATAGATGATATCCGTATTGTACACGCCTTTGGCTGGCTGGATATAAGCGGCAATAAGCCGGTGGCACAGGTGGAAAAAGAATTTTATGAATTGTTTGGCTTGTCGGTGCAGGTGTTCCGCCAGGCACGGCATGGCAAATTGGAAACTACCCGCACCGATCATCTCACCCTGGAGGTGCAAAATGAACTTGGCAAAAAGACCAGGGGCATTGCTTTATAACCCTATCAGTTGGTTGCCATTCCCTTTCTATTAGGATATATGACCAGTCATTTTGCCCCACTCACCGGTAAACCAGGTGGGGCGAAAGTGTATTGGTACGCTTTATCCTGGGCGTTTTGACAACACCACGGGGGGGCTGTTGTCAGTGTTGCCAGCGGATGTTCCTGTTCTCCAATGGTACCGCTACCTGCACATGTGCGGGGGTAATCCGCACGGTATAGTCACTGGCTGCCCTGGTAGCCGGTATGGTTACTGTGTACAGCGTACATTCCTTCACGGAGGCAGCGGCTATTTTCGCGCCGGCTTGCAGGTTGTATTGCGCCTGGGGATGACCATCGGCTTCGGCTGCATACAGGGTTACCTGCACCATAGAAGTATCCAGGCCGGCGAGGTGTACCGGCACGGAGAATATGAAAGTAGGCCCTACGGCGGATGATTGTTCCTGTACGGCCGTATCCCCGATTTCCAGGCTGGGCCAGGCTTGGTTCACGGATGCCTGCCATTGTACAATGGCTTTTCCCACCATCGCATTATCTTTTGTTCTTTCCTGGTAGCGGGCCGCTGCCGGTAAGTAATATTTGGTTGTATACTCGCTTACCGCGCGGGTAGCAGAGAAGCGGAAGGTGTGGGTGGTCATACTCTGGCGCATTTTGGCCGTCCATTGGGTAGGTAGCTGTGCCTCATTGCGTTCGTAAAATGATGTTACTACCTGCTGTTCCAACACTTGGTAGAGGGAAGCTGCTTCGGCGGCGTCCCAGGCAGCATCGTCGCCATGTTCGTACCCATCGCCCAAGGCCCAGCCGGTGTCAGGCGCATAGGCTTCGGCCCACCAGCCATCCAGCTCGCTCAGGTTCAGCCCCCCATTTACCAGCACCTTCATGCCACTGGTACCACAGGCTTCCCAGGGTCTGCGCGGGGTATTTAACCACACGTCTACACCGCCAATCATCTGTGCTGCCAGTTGCATATCATAATCCTGTAAAAACACTACATGCGCCTCCATTTTATAATCCCGGATAAATTGCACCCAGTGGCGTATGAGGGCTTTGCCTTGCTCATCGGACGGAGGGGCCTTGCCAGCCACCACCAGTTGCAGGGGCCGCGCAGGATTGGTAAGCAGGCGTACCAGGCGTTGGGGATCGTGCAGCAGCAGGTCTGGCCGCTTGTAAGGCACAAAACGCCGGGCAAACCCAATGGTAAGCACAGTGGGGTTAAACAGGCTAGCATGGCCGGTTTGCCGCCGGATAAAATCTACCAGAGCGCTGCGGGCTTCGTTGCGTAATTGCCAGAGCGCGGCGTCGCTGGCCTGCATCGCATGGCTGGCAAGGGCTTGCGGCTGGCTCACCCAGGCATTTCCTTTATTTCCCCAGAACCGGCTGGCGGCAAGGCTTTCCCAGCTGGGTACATGAATACCGTTGGTCACATAACCCACGGGTATTTCCGCCGGGGGCCAGCGGTAGAACAGGGGTTCAAATAAGGCCTGGCTTACCTGGCCATGCAGCCTGCTTACCCCGTTCACGGCACCGCTGCCATTGATGGCCAGGTAGGCCATGTTAAACCGTTCCTGTTCATCATCCGGGCGCTGCCGGCCCAGGGCCAGCAATTGCGGGATGGAAAGTTGTAGTTTTTCTGCTGCATAGCCACCCAGGTAGTAGGCCAGCAGGGGAGGTTCAAAATGGTCGAAACCTGCGGCCACGGCGGTATGCGTGGTAAAAAGATTGCCCGCCCGGGTGATGGACAGGGCCGTTTCAAATGGCACCTGGTAGCGGGACATATAACTGGCCGCCCGCTCCAGGATGGCAAAGGCAGCATGGCCTTCGTTAAGGTGGCATACGGCGGGCGACTGGCCCAAGGCTTCCAGCAACCGCCATCCGCCTATGCCCAGTGCTATTTCCTGTTGCAGCCGCAGGGCGGTGTCGCCACCGTACAACTGGCTGGTAATGCCACGGTAATAGGGGGGATTGGCCAGGTCGTTACTATCGAGCAAATATAACTTCAGCCGGCCTACCTGCACTTCCCAGGTGCGCAGCCACAGGGTAGCCTGTGCCAGCGGCACTTGTATGCGCAACCATTCGCCATTGGCACCCAGCAAAGGTTGCAGGGGTAGCTGGCCGGGATCGTTAAAGGGATAATAGGCCTGCTGGTTGCCATCACCGTCTATCACCTGCCGGAAATAACCTTGCTGGTAAAGCAGGCCAATGCCGGTAACCGGTACACCCAGGTCGCTGGCCGCTTTTAGCTGATCGCCGGCCACGTTTCCCAACCCGCCCACATAAATGGGCAATGACTCGCTGAGCATAAACTCCATGCTGAAATAAGCCACCCCGTTCAGCAACGGGGCGCCGGCCTGCTGCGCATACCAGGAAGGCGCGGCAACAGCCTCTTCCCGCAAAGATCGCAGGGCATTCAATTGGTTGCGCAGCGCCGGGAGGGCAAGTTGCTCCTGCAGGCGGCTGGCAGACATGGTTTGTAATATGATCCAGGGATTACGCGTTTGCGCCCAGCCTTCCGGGTCTAGCTGCGCCCAGAGCTCATTGGCCACATGGCTGCCCGACCAGCGCATGTCTAGCGCCAGGGCTTGCAGGGTTTCAAACCCTGGTATATCTTCTTTTTGCATAATAGCCGTATTCAATTCCCACTTAAAAAAAACAGGTTGCATCTGTAAGATACAACCTGTTTAGGCAGCATACGTACTACCTAGTTGGCAGTTAGGATAACTTTTAATGATTTTTCCCGCGCGGCATTGCCAAAGGTGTCATATGCCTGCTGGATATCGGATAAATTGAACCGGTGCGTAATGAGTAACTGCGGGTCTAGTTTTTTAGACAATACAGACTTCAGCAGCAGGGGCGTTGTTATGGTATCTACCAGCCGGGTGGTGAGGGTAATGTTTTGCGCCCACAGCGTTTCCAGGTGCAGCGTTACGGGCTTGCCGTGTACGCCTATGTTGGCAATATGTCCGCCAGGGCCTATAATGTTCGTGCAAAGGTCGAATGTGGCGGGCACGCCTACGGCTTCTATCGCTACATCTACTCCCCGGTTGGCAGTCAGCGATTTTATGGATTCCAATACATTTGTGGTGCTGCTATTAATCACTTGGGTAGCACCAAATTGAAGGGCAGTAGCCAGTCGGTTATCGTCCATATCGATCATGATAATCGCTGCAGGTGAATAGAACTGCGCGGTGAGCAGTGCAGCCAGTCCAATAGGGCCGGAGCCTACAATGGCTACCACGTCGCCAGGTTTTACCTGCCCGTTTAATACGCCGCATTCAAAACCGGTGGGCAATATGTCACTGAGCATTACCAGCGCTTCCTCGTCTGCGCCCGCCGGGATCTTATACAGGCTATTGTCTGCATAAGGTATGCGCACATATTCCGCCTGTGTACCGTCTATCTTGTGGCCTAATATCCAGCCGCCGTTTTCGCAGTGGGAGTACATATTCTTTTTACAATAATCGCACTTACCGCAGGAGGTAATACAAGAAATTAATACGTGGTCCCCTTTCTTAAAATTGGTAACGCCGTTGCCGGTTTCTACTATAATTCCTACCCCTTCATGTCCCAGGATGCGGCCATCCGTTACGGCCGGCACATCGCCTTTCAGGATGTGAAGATCTGTGCCACAAATGGTGGTCTTATAAATTTTAACGATGGCATCCGTAGGCAGGTTAATGCCGGGTGTTGGCTTTTCTTCCCAAGCCTTATTGCCAGGTCCGTGATATACTAGCGCTTTCATAACTTAATTTTAGCCAAAATTAGCTAGGGAGCGGCGGCGACTCAATGACGCAATACCAGCGCAACTATGACCTGCATCATGCTGTTTAAAAACGGTCGTCATTTCGCCGGGTTGGAATAAACATTCAATTTGTAGGGAGTAAAATCCGCCTATGCTAGGGAATTTAAATGAACAGGAAATAGAGGAAGTACTCTTGCGCAATGTTACCGGCCGCATTGGCTGCTACGATGGCAGCAGGGTATATGTGGTGCCGGTGAGTTACGCATATAATGATAAATATATTATTGCACATGCCCACGAGGGCATGAAGATTAATATCATGCGGAAAAATCCGCAGGTATGTTTCGAGGTAGATGAGATGCAGGATCAGGCAAACTGGCGCAGCGTAATTGCCTGGGGCGTTTATGAAGAAGTATTACAGGAAAGGGAACGATATTATGCCATGAAATTTTTAGTGAGCCGGCTGATGCACCTCCAGTTGAGTGAAACTGCCCGGCTACCGGAAAAAGAGCTGGTGCCAACTAAACCAGATCAGCTAAAACCCATCGTATACCGCATTCGTTTGGGCGAGCGTACAGGCCGTTTTGAAACAATAGGGTAAATATAAGCAGGACAGACGCCTTTCCCCGGCATCCGCCCTGCGCTTTCTTATTGTGGCAATGCGGGTATGCGTACTTTCCAGGGTACGGTGGTCACCGCGTTTAAAAATTCGATCAGGTCTTCTTTTTCCACTTTCGTTAAGTTCAGGCGTTTTATCAAAGGATCGGTTTTTGGGAACAAAGTATCTCCCAGCTGGTCTGGCCGGGGCTTGGGTTGTGGCATGCCGGCGCTGTACATGTTTATTACCCCGTTAATGTCGTCGAACAGGCCATTGTGCATCCAGGGCCGGGTGCGGATCACATCCCGCAGGGAGGGCGTTTTAAACTTGCCCACGTCTGCGGCCCTGCCGGTTACGTTATAGCGCCCAAGATCCTGGTACAGCCTTCCGTAATAGGTAAGTCCAATATTATGAAAATCGTTATCCGTCATCAGGGGGCCATAGTGACAGTTCATGCAGCGGGCTTTGGTGCGGTACAAATGCAGGCCACGCACCGCCCCGTCGGATAGTGCATTTTTATAACCAGCCAGAAATAGGTCCAGGCGCGTTTTCCGGCTGGTAATGGTTTGTTCATACGTAGCAATGGCCTTGGCAATGCGGGGCGCGGTAATCTTATCTGAAGCAAAAGCATCACGGAACAATACCTGGTACCCCTTAATGGCCTTCAGTTTGGAAGGCAGCAGTTGCATATCTCCATGCATTTCCTTCGCATTATTCACCGGGCCAAATACCTGGTCTTCCAGCCCGCTGCTGCGGCCATCCCAAAACAGCTTTTTAAAATACCACACGTTTTCCAGCGAGGGGGTGTTACGCTGGTTCACCTGCTGATCGTGGCCCACGGCCTTTTCGCGCCCATCGGCCCAGGAGAGGTCTGGCGCATGGCAACTGGCACAGGAAATCTGCCCCGAACTGCTCAGCCTTGGATCAAAGAACAATAGCTTACCCAGTGCTATCAGGTCCTTCAGCGAATCGGCCAGTGGTTTCAGGGGAGCGTCTGGTAGGCTATCTAGTTCCTGCCAGGGCACGCCTGCATCTACATCCGGCACCGGCCAGTAGCGGCTGGGCTGCGCATACAGGGTACGCAGGCTATCCGTATAAGGATCGCCACCCTGCAAAATGTAGGTGCTATTGGTGAAAGAGATCATGAGTGTCATGCCGATCAGCAGCAGGAATATTACGAGCCATTGCTTCATCTTAAAAATTTATGCCGGTACTTAATTGCCATTGCCAGCGCACCGTACCCGGTAAGCTGGATGCCGGCACGGTAAAGGTGGGCAGCGCTGCCTGGTGGTATAATGCGCCGGCTTTTACAAAGGCGCGCACAGTATGCACGGAAAAAAGGTATTGACTTTCCACCCGCCAGGTATTTACCGTAGCGTGGTAGTAATAATAATCCCGGAATATAACTGCCTTGGTAAAATCCGGCTGCTGCGCCGGCTGGGTAATGGTGGTAGATACCGGCAGCTGGTGTTGTACGCCCAGCAACAGTTTCAGGGTATTGTGGCCAGCAATAACCGGCACATACCAGGCCGCCAGTGCGCCCACGGCTGCATATTGATATTCTGCCGTTTGCCCTGCCGACCCATCTGCCCGGTAAAGGTCTGTCATGGCCGCATCCAGGCACAGCTCATATTGCAGGCGCTGGTTTTTGTAATGGGCGTACATAGGCTGTGCGCGGAGGCACGTTAACGAATATACGTAGTTATTGCCTGCCAGCAGGGTGTTGTAATCCCTGCCTTCGTGTTTGGAATAATGAAGGGTGGCGCTCCATTGCTGCGCCCCCTGTTTGTATTGCCAGTAAGCGCTGCCCGTCCATTCGTCTTCATGAAAATAACCGTAGGCAAACTGCTGCTCATTCACATACAACCCCTTGTCATAAAATCGGCTGCTGGCACTGCTATGACCGCCCTCCAGCGTAAGGCTGCCAATGCCGAAATGCCCGTCGTATACGGCATTCCACTTCCATCCTTTGGTATCGCTGGCCACGTCGGTGCTGGAGCCACTCTTTAACTCGATATAACCATAGCCATCTTGCAAGTAGGTAATGTATTCCGGTTGCGTATAGCTGTACTGGTAATCTTTTTTGCGGTACTCAATATTACTATCACTATTCCTGCGGATAATGCCGCCACCCAGGCCAAGCTGGTGGCCAGGCAGCAACTTGTACAGCAGACTGGCATTGACCCCCAGGCGATAGGTGAAATATTCCGGTCGCGGATCGTTACTGCGCCAGCCATCATCACTATGATAATCTATGCCGGCAGCAGCCGTAAAGCGTTCATGCAGGAACGGGCGGCTAAGGATGCCCTGCAAGTCGTAGCCAATGCTTTGCCAGTTGCCTTTTTTCCCCGCATAAAAATAATAAGGCGCAGGGTCTTGCAGCGCATCGCGCAGGGTGTAGCCTACACTGTCTTTCCGGATATTGCGATAAGAAAATGCGCCACTCACCAGCCATTTTTTAATAGTACGGGTACCGGCGGTCTGGAAAAAGTATTCGTTTTGTTTTGCCGCGTCCTGGGCTAGCATATACCCACCACCCGTTTGCCGGTAGCCGCCTTCTACCTGCGCATAGCGGGCCAAAGGCCGTAGCGGCTGGGTAATAACGGCTTCATTAAAAAACCGGTATTGCTGCACAAATTGCTCCGCCTGCGCATGCACCGTTGTGTCTTGCGCCCGCATGGCTGTGCCCGTGAGCAGGAGGAGTAAAAGAAAATAAGTTCGCATACCGTATGAAGTACCGGCGGCCAGCCGCCGGCCTGTTTAGTTTTTAAATATGCCGGGCAATGCCTTGGGCAGGTAATCAAAATCGTTCGTCGCATTGTTGGTATCCATCAGGATCACGCGGGTACCCACAGTTTTGGCCGTTTTGCGGATGATGGATTCGGAGGAATAAGCACCATCGGGTACATTGGCGGCGCCGGCATCCAGGGTGCTGACCAGCTTCCGTGGCACACGCTGGCTGGAGGAAGGACTGGGGTTTTGCATTTGCACCGCATCGATGATCGCCGCATTGGGCACCTGGTAAAACACCGAGGTAGTATTAGAGATGGTCGTTACGGAAGGATCAGGATATTTTTTATAGGTGGAGGCGTCCCCCACGTCGGTGCCGGCTTTGCTGAGCAGGGGCAAATGTGCGGTTGTCTTAAAGATTACGATCGCATCGCGGCCAGGATTGTCCAGGATCAGATCTCGGTTGCCACCGGCATCATTCACCAGCAGGTTAGGTACGTTCAGGTTATCTACATCAGAGCTAAGCGCATTGGAAATGACATCGCCTAAGTATACTTCAAAATCTGCCCCGCTCAGGTCTACGGTAAGGGAGGGGTCTTTTACGCTGATGGCCACGCCGTCGGCCCCTACAAAGGGCGCTTTGTGGTTCTGCGCAGTGGCAGCTATTACAAAGCTGGCACCGGGCTGTATGGGATATTGCGTGCCATTGCCCGGTATGCGGAAGAGGGTTTTGGTGTACACAAAATTGCGGTTGGCGCCGTCCGTAGCAGGGCTTATGCCAATGGATTTACTCCAGTCGTATTGCTTATACAGCGGGTCCGATGCATCGCTCAGGTAATAACCTTTGGTCAGGTCGGTCTTGGCCGTGCCGGTATTGTTGCCGGAAAGCTGGGCTATGTAAAGACTATCGGCATACAGCACCTGGTTAGCGTTGTTATAGATCTCGATAAACTGATCGCGGTACAAAGCCCCGTTCTGGGTGTTGCTGCCTGCGTAATAAATCTGTTTGATCACCCAGTCGCCTATCTTGCCCAGGGCCAGTTTCAGCGACAGGGTATTGTTGGTCGTGGCGTTCAGCGTAAGGTTAGACAGGGCAGCGTTGAACACCACGGAATCTTTATCCGAGGTAAGCCCTGTTACACTTTCATAGGTAGCCCTGGGGATAGCAATGGTGGCCTGCACGTCGTATATGCCGGCGCTGATGCTATTAAAAATACCCAGGCCCGTGTTGTCTGTTTGCTGGGTGATGGTGTTGCCGGTTACGGTGTTTTTTACCACCACCGATATGCCGGTAAGCGGAAAGTCATAGCTGCCGCCGGCGCTATCGTAAGCCACCTTTACAATTACATTAATAGGTGGCACTGATGGCTTCAGGTCGGATTTTTTACAGGCTACCTGGAATAAAATGGCCAGTAGCAGGGCCAAGGCGATGGGTATGAATCGTTTCATGTTTATAGTAGTTGAATGTTTACCGGATATTGAAAATAAGTTCTGCGCTGTAAGTAGGTTGCCCGTTGTAGTAGTCGGTGCCGGTCAGCGTTCTGTTAACCGGGCGAATGAAAAACACGTTGTAGGCGCTGAAGGAAAAACGGAGGTAATCGCCTATTTCCTTGCTGAGCCGCAATTGAACGTTTGGATATACAAAAGACGGGGTGTAGGTAACCGGGCTATTGTTTTCGTTCAGTTGTATTAGGTGTGCATACTCCGCAGAGCGGGCCTGTTCCGGCGTAAGTGCGAAGTAGCGCATGTCTTTGGTGTAATACCCCACCGGGTATATGCTGGAAGGCAGCAGCTCCGAACGGTTCACCCAAAACAGTTCGCCGGTTAGCATCACCGCCATGCGCAGGGCAGGGATGTGGGTGGTGCTGGTAAGAGTGCTTTTAATGTTAGAAGCCCTGGTAGCCGTAGCACTGAACACCCCATAGGTGGCGGTAAGATCGTAGCGGGGATTGTCTGTTTTAATGGAGGAGAAATTGCTTTTCGTATACGTAAGGTAGTAAGCAGTGGTGAAGTTAAAAGACGTTTGTAAAGCGCGGATCTTGCGGGTACTCAGCATTATTTCCAAGCCCTCCGAACGGTCATAGCTGCCGTTTTGCATACGCTGGTAGCTGGCCACGTAATGGGTGGTAGTGCCATCTGGCGTATAGGTGGGATGGCCGCCGGCTACGGGGGTCACCGTATAGTTGGGCAGGTCTAGCGGCACCAGTTCACTAATGGCAGAAAATCCATTAGCCGACACGCGGTGAAATCCGTATAACGATGCCTGCAAGGGACCTGCATCGAGGTTAAAACCTGTTTCGTAGGTGACACTGCGGTAAGGTTTAATGGGCAGGTTTTCCAGTTTTTGTACTTGGGTGTATACGAGGTAAAGGCTTTCGGTAGAAGAGCCATTGTATACGCTGACCATGGGAACGTCTATGTACACATTGCCTGGGCTTACCTGCGATAAGGAAGGCGCTTTGGTGGCAATGCCGTAGGCAGCATTCCAGCTCAGGTTTTGGGCGATCCGGTAGTTCATGCTTAGCCGGGGCGACAGGGTACTGTATTTATTTTGGAGGTCGTTACGCAGGCCCAGATTCAGGCTGAGTGGGCGTTGTAGCAGCAATGTATTAAGAGTATTTTCCAGGTACACGCCTGCATTTGCCAGGGCAGGCAGGTCGCGGTAGGAGCGCATGCGGTCGTTGGTATAATTATTCCCCGCAAAGCGTGGCCGCGATGGATCTATCAATATACCGGGGCCACGGTTAGCGCTGTAACTGAAGTTTACACCCAGGGTATACCGGTAGGTGGTGTGCTGCTTCAGTTTAAAGCTGCTGCTGGCTTCCAGCCTGCCGCCTGCTGTTACCGGTTCGCCCATGATATGTTTTACCGATAAATAATAACCCGGTGCAAAATAACCTTCGTGTATGCCGGTGGTCATGGCATCGGATATGCCGATCACGGTAGTGGAGTTCAGGTAGCGCTGCTCGTAAGAGACTTGTTTGCCCCGGCTGTAATTGGCTTGTAGCGAGAGGGTATTGAGCCAGGTTTTTTTTACCTGCCACTCGCCACGGTTGTTCACGGAAAACAGTCGGTTGTTAAACCTCGACATTTGTTCTTCGCCCTGGTCGGGATCGCGTTTGGTTTGATCCAGGGTAGTGTTTACATCTAGGCTCAGCGTGTTGCGAAACCTGGAACGGCCTTTGGTTTGCACGGTCCATAACAGGCTGGCGGCCACCCGTTGATAGCCTTTTAATTTATCACGCGGATCGTCCAGGCTATTCAGGTAGTCGAAGCTGATATTCACTATCCCCATCCTTGGAGATAGCTGCACGCCCTTGTTGATGCCTAGATTTTGTGTGCCTTCGTTGGTGCGGGCGCTAATGCGCAGGGGGGTAATGCCAGCCTGGCGGTTTACAATTACTAAGCCAGTGGTATAATCACCATACCGCGCACCAGCGACGCCGGTTACTACTTCAATATTCTCCACGTTTTCTGCCGGTATACTGCGTAGGTCTATGCCATTATTGGCCTGGGCCATCGTGGCGTAACTTTTATACAAGGTACCATTGCGCGCGCCCCGGTCGGGCAGGAAACTGGATTCAGGATTTTGAGGGTTGTTGCCGCCGAAAAATCCCATGCGCCCAGGTCCCATGATTTGCATATTGGCATCGTTGGAAAGAGTGGCACCATCTATTTGCATGGATATCCCGAAGGCGTTATTGAGTGCGCTCACCGTGTTGGCCGGCACTACGGTGCGTAAGGTAAGGGCTTGTAAACTTTGGGTAGAAACGTTGGGCTTAAGGATGGTCTGTCCGGGCAAATAATCCAGCACATTGGCCAGGCTCAGGGCCTGGGTTTGTTCAATGGCCTCGCGGTCGAACTGTATAGAAGAATTAGAGGAGGCAGTTTTTTTGCGCACACCATTTACTTCCACATCGGGCAGTTTCAGGTTATCGTCTTTTAAAATAAAAACCGGCAGGGTAGCACTTTGCGGCCAGCGCACCGGCAGGGTCATGGTACGCTTGCCCACATAGCTGAAGCGCAGTACGGGCTGCCCGCTTGCGGGATATGCTGCCGGCAGCATTAAGGCAAAACTGCCATCGGCCAGTGTATAGGTTTTACTTTCTTCCGGCATTAATAACACCGATACATAGGGGAGGGGTTTTCCTTTTTCATCGGTTACCTTGCCCCGCAGTACGCCCTGCTGGGCATAAGCACTGGAAGCAACACCCAGTATTAGCAGTAAGATATAAGCAATAAATAGTGTCCTTCTCATCGTTGGCATAAGCAAAGGCGGCTCCCCGGTCTACAGCAAAAAATAGTCGCTGCAAAACTGCAAAAAGCGCCCCGCCCATCGCATCGGGATCGGGAAAAAGTTTTACGCAAAACGGAAAACCAATACCATTCCGGCAAAACCCTGCCTGCATATATGGGCTATGTGCTGTACACTGCGAGGCAGGTGTGATTACACCTAACCTGCACTGAGGGTAACTGCCAATGCCTGTTGCGCAGGGTTAACACCCTTTTATGAATCACCGGAATGGCTACTGCGGCTTCTTCAGAATTACCCCAAAATCTGCTGCTAATTTTAGCTATGCAAATGACGGATACGGCGCTATACGATATCGCCACTTATGTATGTGAGCTGTTTGAGCAGAACAACCAACCTTACCTCGTATATCATAATGCCCTCCACACCGCCGATGTGGTACTGCATGCTATTGAAATGGCCGCAGTGTATAAACTGGATGAATATAACCGTTTTATCCTGCTGGCGGCTGCATGGTTTCATGATACCGGCCATCTCTTTGCAGACATGGCAGTGCATGAAGCGGAAAGTATAACGATTATGCGCAACTATTTCTCCCGGCATTCCATACCAGCCGCCGTAACCGAGTCTATTGCAGGCTGCATACAAGCCACCCGCCTGCCAGCCCAGCCTCATAATTTACTGGAAGAAATTCTTTGTGATGCAGATACTTACCACCTGGGTACTTCCGAATTTCGGGAGGTAGACCAGCGTGTGAAAGAGGAGATGGAACTACGGCTGCAGACTACGCTGGTACACTGGCCGGAAAAAACGTTTACCTTTTTAAAATCCCACCGCTACTTTACCACCTACGCGCAAAAGTACCTACAGCCAGGTAAGATAAATCATATGCAACGCCTGCGTAAGCTGCAAAAGCTGTAAAGCACCGAAGCATTTGCAGGACAGTAATTACAGGCCCGCATGCAGCGATAGCCTATCTGCTTATACCACCTGTACTTCAAACCCAGCCAGCAGCCCCTCCACCGTATGCCGCGAAAACTTAGCCCTACGGACATTGTTACTAACCGGGTGTATCACGAAATTATAATTGGTGGAAAAATCCATGCCGCTCAGGTTTGTATCTGAAAACACGGCCTGGTCAAAATCGCAGTGCGTCATGATGGCTTTGGAAATATTGGCCATGGCAAAGTTGGCACCCTGTAGTTTGCAATCCTGGAATACGCTTTGGTGCAGCTTCATCCTTCCAAAGCCGGCGTATTGCAGTGCACATTGGTGAAAATGCAGCTCCAGTCCAAAATCCCGGGCCTCGGAGAAGTTGATGCCAATGAGTTTACAGTCTGAAAATCTTACGAGCTGTAACTTGGTGTTTTTTACAACAGCATTGCCGAGGTTACAGGCAGTGAAACGGCAGTCTATAAAAGTCAGGTTGGTAAGGCTGGAAAATATACAGTTCCGGAATTCTGTGAATTCAAATTCCGAATCGGGTAGGGGTATTTGGGTAAAATCTACTTTTTCTATGAGCTGGTAATCTGGTTGCGGTTTGGTGGTGCGCATATGTTGCTATTCTTTTATAGGCGGGTGCCGACTTGTTATTTTCTACGTATATAGGTTCCCGTTATGGCCGCAGGTAACGCGCTATCATTTTTTGAAGATGTATATCACTGGGCAAGGGCGCATCTTCAGAAATGATCCCACCATCCCGGCGCAGTAGCATGAAGCGGGGGATCAGGTTTATCCGGTAGTCTTTCAGAAAAGCAGAAGTACCGTGGTGCAGGAGTAAAAAGTTACACGCTGTATCCAGTTTTTCCTCCAGGCTGGCCCGCTTCCAGTCGCTTTGCCGGTTGTCCACAGAAATGGAGATGAAGTCGATAGACTGGCCGGCAAACTGCTGCTGTAGTTGTTTCAGCGCCGGCATTTCTGCACGGCAGGGGGCGCACCAACTGGCCCAGAAATCCAGCAGCACCAGCTGGCCAGTGCCTTCATGGATCACACTGGCCAGGGTGTGGGTGGTATCTTGGCGCAGGTTCAGCAATGTTTCCACACCTTGCAACCGCACAAAATAAATACTGGTATCATGGTCGGCAGCCATGCCACTGGCATGTTCCTTACCAGAAAACAGGCCGCACGCCAGTATAAACAGCACACAGAAAACGCGCATAAAACAACCATTAAAAACACACAATAAGCCGGACCATGCCGGCACTGTCCAGCTTTAAATATAGTAAAGTGTTGGCATTCTCATGACTTGCTGCCGGAAGATGCTGCCGGAAGAAAAGAAAATGGCAGGCCTCCATATCCGCATCGGTTGTGAAATCCCCTTGCGTCCCGTATCTTAGCGACTCTTCCAAAAAACATGGCATGAACAAAGCACTGATACTGGCAATGGCTTGTATGGCCCTGAATGTGTCGTCCAGGGCGCAGCAAAGCGGCGACTCAATAGCGCTGTTACCAGGCGTTTCTAACGAACTGGCCAGCTACCGCAGCACGGTATTAAATGATATTCATTATTCCCTCGATTTTAATATCCCCGCACAAAAGCGCGACGCCATCCATGCCACCGAAACAATTTCGTTCCGGCTTACGGACAGCCATGCACCCCTCTTTCTGGATTTTAAGCAGGCACCGGAATTTGTGCAGGCACTTTCAGTAAACGGGCATGCGGTGGTAGTAGATCTCCGGGAGGAACATATTATCATTGCCCCCCGGCACTTGCGTGCAGGCATTAATAAGATCGATATCCGCTTCACTGCCGGCGATGCATCCCTGAACCGTAACGAGGAATACCTGTACGCCCTCTTCGTGCCAGACCGCGCCCGCACGGTGTTTCCCTGCTTCGACCAGCCTGGCCTTAAAGCCCGCTTCCTGCTTACCCTGCGCGTACCCCACAACTGGAAGGTGCTGGCCAATGCAAGCCTGCGCGACTCCGTGGCCAGTAGCGATCAAACCATTTATCACTTTGCTGGCTCAGACCTGCTGCCCACCTACCTGTTTTCTTTCACCGCCGGTAAATACCACTTTGCCTCTGGCCCGGTAGGTACGCGCAAGGCCGATTTCCTTTACCGGGAAACAGATTCCGTAAAAATAAAACTCAGCCTGGACTCTATCTTTAAGGCCCACGAATACGCTATCAATTTCCTGGAACAATGGACCGGCATTGTCTTCCCTTTCCAGAAAGTAGGTTTCGTAGCCGTACCCGACTTTCAGTTTGGCGGTATGGAACACCCCGGCGAAGTGCAGTACAAAGCTGCCAGCCTGTTCTTAGACCAGGGTGCCACCAAAGACCAGTTCATTGCCCGTGCTAACCTCATCTCGCACGAAACTGCACATATGTGGTTTGGGGATATGGTCACCATGCAATGGTTCAACGATGTATGGATGAAAGAAGTATTTGCCAATTTTATGGCAGATAAGGTGACCGAAAAAGTTATGGGCACTGAAACCTTTCACCAAAAATTTCTGCTGGATCACTATCCCGCAGCATATGCCGTAGACCGTACCCCTGGCGCCAATCCTATTCGCCAGCCTTTGGCAAACCTCCAGGATGCAGGTTCGCTGTATGGCAATATCATCTATCACAAAGCGCCCATCGTTATGCGCCAACTAGAGCTGCTGATGGGGGCCGATAACTTTCAGCAAGGCCTGCGCGAATACCTGAAAACCTATGCCTACCGCAACGCGGCCTGGCCCGATCTTATAAAAATACTCAGCAAATATGCGCACCAAGATCTGGAGCAATGGAACGACGTGTGGGTAAACCAAACCGGTCGTCCTGTATTCACTTACCACCTGGAGCATAATGGCCCGCTGGTTACAAAACTGAGCATAGACCAGCAGCCCGAAACAGGTACTGCCCGCGTGTGGCCACAACATTTTAACATTACCTGCATGTATCCCGGCCATGATACGGTGATAGCCGTACAAACCAACGGCGCACACACCGAACTGGCTTTTCCCCAAGGCATCGCCACACCCAGTTATGTACTCTTTAATTCGGATGGAATGGGGTACGGACTATTTCCGGCAGACAGTAGCCTGCAGGAGCATCTCTTTGCCCTGCCCAATGAACTGCAACGCGCCGCTATTTACATCAACGATTACGAGAATATGCTGGCTGGCCGCTATTACAAGCCAGCGGACCTGCTGCAATTATTTACCAGCGGCCTGCCCGCCGAGCAAAATGAAATGAACCTGCGTTTGCTGGCAGGATATATTACCAGCACCTATTGGGAGTTTATCCCTGCGGTACAACGGGACTCTTACACGGGTAGGTTAGAAACAGCGCTGTGGGCGGCCATGGAGCAGCAAACGTTGCCCAACAATAAAAAGATATTATTCAAAGCCTACCAGGATGTTTACGCCAGTGCAGGCGCTCAGGCCCGCATATACGAGATCTGGCAAAACAAAAATCCGCCCCGTCAGGTAACACTCAACGAAGAAGATTACACTAACTTGGCGCTGTCTATCGCCCTTAAAACAGCTACTGCTACCCAGGTGATTGACCAACAACTAGCCCGCATCAGCGACCCGGATCGCCGCCAGCGCCTCCTGTTTCTGCAACCGGCCCTTTCACCAGATAGTACCGTACGCGATCATTTCTTTGCCTCCCTGGCAGATAAGCAAAACCGGCGCAAAGAAGCCTGGGTGATTGCTGCCCTCTATTACCTGCACCATCCCCTGCGCCAGCAGGTATCCGTAAAATACCTGCCCCAAAGCCTGGCGCTGCTGGAAGAATTGCAGCGCACCGGCGACATATTTTTCCCGCAATCGTGGCTGGCCGCCACTTTTGGCACCTACCAAAGTGCGGCTGCCTGGCAGGTGGTAACTACCTTCCTGAAGGAACACCCCAACTATAACCCCCGGCTAAAGAACCAGGTGCTGCAAACCACCGACAACCTGCGCCGGACACAGACCTTACTGCAGCAGCCATGACAGGGAAGAGGTACACAATATAGGCGAGGCCATAATAAAAAATATATTATAAATTAAAATAATTTAATATCTTCGTGGTGCTAATCCCTACTACCTATGACACTCAGATATTTGCTCCTGTTATGCATTTGCTTACTGGCGGGCGTTACCTGTAAAGTGGAAGATAGCAAGTCAAAGCCATCCAAACCGGCTGCCCATAAGGTGTTAGCTACATTGGTCCAGGCCCCTTCTCTTTCGTTTAGTCAGCCCCGTTACGGTGGTGGCGATCTTGCGTATATGGCGGATCACGACGATACGGTGGCGATTTTTTTACACGGTACTCCCTTCACTACCTATACTTTTCACCTAAGTAGCTCCGCTGGCCTTAAAAGCGGTGTAGATGCCACATTTGGCGGTACTTTCACCACCGATGCGGCAGGTGCTTATGCCTGGAAACAGCTATCCCTGCTACTGCTGGCTTACAGGGATGGTTTGCTTACGCTCCGCATTGCCAGCAGTATCCATCCAGCTGATACGCTGAGCGCCACTTCCCTGAAAGAGCAGTTCCTGGTTAAAAACTACCGCGACTTCCTGGCTATAGGTCAGGAACAGCAGGAAATGGATAGCAATGCTACTTTTGTGCAGGAAAACGACTTTGCTTTCCCCGATACCATTTTTCGCGATTCCCCCATTCCAGTAAAATTTTCTGGAACTTATAATGGCCAGGGTCATCTGATCTCCAACCTCACCATCGCCCCGGAATATACCGCCAAAGCCTCTACCGACGTAGCGTTGTTTGATACCCTGGGTGAAGGAGCGGTGTTGAAAAATGTGTGTCTGGTGCTTTCCAGCCAGGGCATCCAAAATCCCAATCCCAGTTCTTATACGGCGGGCCTGGTTACCATGCATTACGGCACTATCATGAATTGCAGTGTGAAGGGAAATATTGTGTTTACAGATCCTAACACGGGCATAGCCGGTGGTTTGGTAGCAGAAGCCAAGCATGCGCATATTGTAGGTTCTTCTTTCACCGGCAGGCTGGAAGGCAATAAGATCGCAGGGATAGTTGGAGATATGTTGTATACCGATGTAAATATGTGTTACGCCAATTTTGCGGCGAAAAGCGATGGCATGATCGCAGGCATTTTAAACTTCACTTACCTCGCCGATGCTACCATACCCACTTCTATCAGCAATTGTTATGTGCATTTCACTACCATAGAAGGTGCCGGTGCTGCCAATGCAGGTGCCATTGCCACCGATGAAATTCAAAACCGCATTATGCTGTCGGTGAGCAACTGTTACAGCAATGGCCCGGTAAAGCGGGATGATAGTACCATTCACTACCAACAGCTGAGTGAACTTAATGCAGTTATTGCGGCAGTGCAAGCAGGCCACCCCCCGCACTACATGACCGCCACGCCACCGCACAACAAGCCCTTCAAAGCAGCCCGTAACGCTACCCAGCCACCCCTGTTATGGTGGCAGTAAAAACAGAGATATAACATTTACTTACATGCAGGCGCGCGATGGCGGGCCTTTTTTTATAATCTGTACTTCTATAAAATGATACGGTCTGTAATAGCAGTCTATTTTTAATTGCTTATCCGGCACATTTATCCCATTTTTGAGGTTTATCCGGAAAGCAGGTCTATGCTGTCATTCCTTCAAAAAAATAAACCGTCATGAGAATAGCTACCTACAATGTAAACGGCGTAAATGGCCGGCTGCCGGTCCTTTTGCGCTGGTTAGCGGAAACCAGTCCTGATGTGGTATGCCTACAGGAACTAAAAGCCCCACAAGAAAAATTCCCGGAAGCAGCCATTAATGCCGCTGGTTACAAAGCCATCTGGCATGGGCAAAAAAGCTGGAACGGCGTAGCCATTCTTTCCCGTGAAGCACCCATTAAAGAACTGCGCCGTGTATTACCCGGCGATGAGGAAGACGCCCACAGTCGCTATATAGAGGCCCAGGTAGCGGGTATCGTGATTGGCTGTTTGTATTTGCCCAACGGTAACCCGGCACCAGGCCCCAAGTTCGATTACAAATTGGCTTGGTTTAAACGCCTGCAGACACATGCGCAAACTTTACTGGACCTCGGTACACCGGTGATACTTACCGGCGATTATAATGTGATGCCCACCGAGCTGGATGTGTACAAACCCGAGCGCTGGGTGGAGGATGCCCTGTTTCGCCCGGAAACCCGCGCAGCATTTAAAGCATTGGTGGAACAAGGGTGGACAGACGCTATCCGTACACTATATCCCGATGAAAAGATCTATACTTTCTGGGACTATTTCCGGGATGCCTATGGCCGCAATGCGGGCCTGCGCATAGATCACTTTCTGCTAAGCCCGCCAGTAGTACCCCGCCTCTTAAAAGCAGGCGTAGATAAAAACGTCCGGGGCTGGGAAAAAACAAGCGATCATGCGCCCGTGTGGATAGAAATAAAAAATAAATAGTACGCCGCCCACACACTTGGGGAGTGACTTGTACAACTGGCAAATATTTCCACATACATAGAAATATTCCTATGATACTATGTGCTTATGGAATGTTAAAATTATAAACCGGATGTCTGCGCTTATAATTCATATACGGATTGCTTTTGCTACACAGCGACACGTGGGTGTACCTGTGTTTGGTGAGAAAAAAAGAAACGTTTCCGGGAAATACGTATGTGTTTTGGCTGTCGCTCAATCTCCCGGTTTCATGTGGCCCCATTGTTGATTAATGGTATTAAAATCAACACCAAAAAATTAATACTATGACTACTAAAACAACTACCCGGACTAAATCCACTTCCAAAACCGGCAAGACTGGTAAAATGGAAAACTCAGAATTCCATCAGTTTTTTATAGATGAACTAAAAGATATTTACTGGGCAGAAAAACACCTGGCCACCGCCTTGCCTAAATTAGAAAAAGCTGCCACCAGTGAAGAGCTGAAAGCGGCCTTCCGCAAACACACGGAAGAAACCAAAGGACATGTAACCAATCTGGAAAAAGTATTTGAAATGCTTGGTGAAAAAGCAGCCGCCAAAAAATGCGATGCCATGGCCGGTTTACTGGAAGAAGCTAACAGCATTATTGAAGATACCGAAGAAGGCACCATGGTACGGGACGCAGGACTGATCCTGGCTGCACAGAAAGTAGAACACTATGAAATAGGTACCTATGGCACCCTGCGCACTTTTGCTGAATGTATGGGTCATAGCGATGTACAGCAAATGCTGCAGCAAACGCTGGACAACGAAAAAGCAACCGATGAAGCACTAACAGCAGTGGCCAAATCGTCTATTAACGACGAAGCCGTAGAAGAATAACCTGATGTCAATATTTTAAAGAAAAGCGCAATGGAATTAAATTCCTTGCGCTTTTTTACTTTACGCCCATTATAATCTAGTGGAACGTTTATACTTATAGCTATTGAGTATATAACCAGTTCAGCATGAAACCTACATTGGCTCGATTACAAATTAATATTAATAAAAAACACTAACCAGGAGTGGTCGGTGTATTGCTTAACCTACAATTGTTATGATAAGCGATAACAATAATTTTTTACTTCCAACCTCCTCCAAGAGATTGATATAATATGACTTCTGCACTTAAACGTTGACGTTGTAAACTGGCAAGGTTCAGGTCTGCCTGGAGTTTATTGATTTGTGCGGTGAGTACATCCAGATAGGTGGCATCCCCATTATTATAAAGCAATCCGGAGTTTTTCACTGCCTGCTCAAGAAAAGCTACCTGTTTGGAAATATGTAATTCCTGATTTTTTAGCTTATCTATCTGTGACAATGCATTGGAGACTTCAATTAAAGCGGATAAAACAGATTGCTTAAACTGTAACTCAGCTTGCTCTCTGGCTATTTTGGACTGTTGGTATTGCGTTTGCAGCCGTTTGTTCTGTAAAATAGGCTGTACGAGGGAGCCACTAGCAAGTCCAAACAAGGAACCCGGTATTTTAAACCAGTTACTGGCTTCAAAGGCATTTACGCCACCTTGGCCTGAAATACTTAAAGTAGGGTATAGGCTGGCCCTCGCCACATTTACCATAGCATGTGCCTGCATCAACGTCATTTCCGACTCACGGATATCAGGACGTTGACTTACCATGTTTACGGGAATTCCTACTGGCAGTTGAGCATGCAACTGCATGGATGAAAGTGTTGCCGTCCGTTCTATTTTTTGTGGATTTTGACCAGTGAGAAAAGATAATGCGTTTTCCTGTGCCAATAATTGTTGTTCTAGTAAAGGCAAGGAGGCTATCGCTTGTTCTTTCGCTGCTTCCAGTTGGTCTACAGCCAGTGTTGTTACGTTGCCGGCATCGCGTAAAAATGTGGTAACCCTGATTGAACTGTCGAAAAGGGAAATGCTTTTTTTCGTTATGTCCAGTTGCGCATCCAGCATCAATAGGTTATAATACCCCTGCGTTACATCAGATACCAATTTTGTTTTTACAGCTTTAACCGCTTCTTTGGATTGCAGATAGCTCGCCAGCGCGGCATCTTTCCGGCTCTTAATTTTGCCCCATATATCAGCTTCCCAGGATATGGAGAAATTGCTGTTATAATCTTCAATATAACTCTGCCCTAAAAATGTGGTGGTTGTCAAACCATTTAGGCTGTTATCTGAAGAGCGGGTAATGGAAGCCTGTCCTGCCGTAAGGCTCACGGTTGGTACATTCCCCCATTTAGCTTGTTTGAAAGCCTGCTGGGCATATGCTATTTGCTTTAACGCAATCTGCAGGTTATAATTTCTTGTTACACTGCTATCTATAAGCTTCAGTAATATAGTGTCTGTAAAAAAATCATGATAAGGAATCGTAGCTATACCGGAGTCGGATAAGTTGCTATCTACACTAGCACTATCTGTCCGGTATGTGTCCGGCAGATCCAATGCCGGTGTTTTATACTTGCTTGTTACGCAAGCGCTGGTACAACAGGTAAGCATAATAGCCCACAGCAACGAACCAGTTTTCTTATATTTATACATATCTGCCAATGTTTAAAATTAAATGACTATACATGCTCTTGCATATCTTCCTCTAACTGCGTAGGTATGCCACTTATTGATTCCTGGATGTATTGGAATACGATGAACAAAACAGGTATAATAAAGATGCCCAGTACAACACCGCTCAACATGCCAAATACCGCTGCCCAACCGATGGAATGGTTGCCAAGTGCCGATGGCCCAACGGCACGTAATAACGGTAACAAACCTGCAATAAAGGCCAGTGAAGTCATGATAATAGGCCTTAACCTGGCTTTTGAAGCATCGATAGCCGAAGCTGCCAATCCTTTACCGGCCTGTCTGCGCTGCACCGCATATTCTACAATAAGAATAGCATTCTTGGAAAGCAAGCCTATCAGCATGATCAATGCTACCTGTACATAAATGTTGTTGTCCACACCACCGAGTTTAATGCCCAGAAATACACCCATCAAACCTGTTGGGATAGACAGCATGACTGCAAATGGTAAGATATAACTTTCGTATTGGGCTGAAAGTAACAGGTAAACGAAAATCAAACATAGGATAAATATAAAGGCTGTTTTACCACCCACCGATTGTTCTTCTCTCGTTAATCCTTTCCAATCTGTTGTATAACCGGTAGGCAGGTTAGCCGCTTTCACCCTGTTCACAGCCTCAATGGCCTGCCCCGTGCTAAAACCAGGTTTAGGTATCACCGTTACGCTGATAGAATTGAAGAGGTTAAAGTGATCAATGGTTTCTGTACCGTATACCTTTTTCATATGAATAAGGGTATTGATAGGTACCATCTGGCCTGATTTATTGGATACAGCTATTCCATCAAGTGAAGCAAGATCGGCGCGGTCTTCCGCTGCTGATTGCAGCATAACCCTGTAATACTTACCGAAGCGGTTAAAGTCAGACGCCTGCATGCTGCCATAATAGCCCTGCATTACAGTGATCAGATCCTTCACATTCACGCCAAGCTGTTTTACTTTCATTTCATCTATTTCCATTTCATACTGAGGATACCCGGTATTGAAAGTGGTAAATGCAAGTGCTACTTCAGGCTGTTTCATCAGCTCCCCCAGGAAACTTTGTGTTACCTGGTTAAATTTGTCAAGACTACCTGCAGTTCTGTCCTGCATTACCATGTCGATACCAGTGGTGGTGCCAAACCCTTGTACCGTTGGTAATGACAGCACATAGAATGATGCTTCTTTTATATTTCCCAACGCGCCTTGCAACATGCCTACAATCTGATTAATATCCTTTGTTTCACCGCGATCGTTCAGGTCTTTCATCTGAATCATTAATACGCCGGCAGAAGAAGTGGTACTGGCGGTGAGCAAATTCAAACCGGAAATTGAGATCACATTTTTTACAAACGGGTATTTAGATAGTGCTGCGCGACCTTCCTCCATCGCTTCGGTGGTACGTTTCAGCGAAGCACCCGGTTGAAGCGTTACGGTAGCAATAAGAAATCCCTGGTCTTCATCCGGAATAAATCCAGTGGGTGTTGTTTTAGCCATATAGATAAGGGTGGCGCATACCAACGCCAGTCCCGTAAATGCAATCCATTTTTTGGAAATCAGGAACAAGACGGATAAGCCATACCTGTTCGTAAGTTTATTAAACCCTGCATTAAACCCCGCAAAGAAACGTTTGCCAAACCCGGTTTTTTGTGGATGATCACCATCATCATGACTATGGGTGTCTTTTAGAAACAACGCACACAAGGCGGGGCTTAGCGTAAGTGCGTTTACCGCAGAAATAAGAATGGCTATTGCCAATGTTAATGCAAACTGCCGGTAAAATACGCCTGTGGGGCCGTCCATAAAACCTACCGGTAAAAACACCGCAGACATTACCAGTGTAATGGATATAATAGCCCCGGTAATCTCGCTCATAGCAGAGATGGTGGCAGCCCGTGCTGGAAGCTTACGCTTTTCCATTTTGGCATGTACGGCTTCTACTACTACAATAGCATCATCCACCACAATGCCGATAGCCAGTACCAGCGCAAATAAGGTTAGGATGTTAATAGAAAACCCAAACACCTGCATGAAGAAGAATGTACCAACAATAGACACCGGTACGGCAATAGCTGGAATAAGGGTGGAACGAAAATCCTGCAGGAAAATAAATACTACAATAAATACCAGTATAAACGCTTCTATCAGTGTATGAACAACCTGATCTATTGATTCATCCAAAGATTTCTTAGAGCTGTAGGGAATTTCATAGGCTATCCCGGGAGGAAAAGATTTTGATAATTCCTTCATCTTTGACTGCAACTCAATTTCTATCGCATTGGCATTAGATCCGGCGGTCTGATATATGCCCATCATCACCGATTTGTCCTTATTAAATGAAGCGCCTACCGTATAGTTAAATGCGCCAAATTCTACCCGTGCTACATCTTTCAGTTTTAAAACCGTTCCATCTGTGCCCGCTCTAATGATAATGTTTTCATAACTCTCCGGATTATTTAGCTTACCCTTATACTTAATGGCATACTCCATCGCCTCATCAGAACTCTGACCAAATCTGCCCGGTGCTGCTTCCAGATTCTGATCCTGTATAGCAGCAGCCACTTCCTGCGGTGTAATACCATAAGAGGCCATTATCTGAGGTTTTAGCCAGATACGCATGGAATAGTCTTTGTTGCCAAATACGGTAGCCTGCCCAACTCCATGGATACGCTTCAACTCCGGAACGATGTTTATTTTGGCATAGTTCTGCAAGAAAGTCTCATCGTAAGTAGTGTCAGTTGCTTTGATACCTAAGAACATGATGGTACTGTTCTGCTGTTTTACAGTAGTAATACCATACTGCACTACCTCAGCCGGTAGCTGGCTGGTGGCCTGTGACACCCGGTTTTGTACATTCACAGCCGCCTGATCAGGGTTTACCCCCAGTTTAAAATATACACTAATAGTCAAAGTGCCGTCATTACTCGACGTTGAGGTCATGTACGTCATGTCTTCCACACCGTTAATGGCGTCCTCTAATGGAGGGGCCACTGAGCGGGCTATCACGTCGCTACCGGCACCCGGGTATACCGTCGTTACCGACACGCATGGCGGAGCAATGTCGGGAAACTTCGTTATCGGAAGCGAAGTCATACCCACTACTCCCAATATCACTAGTATCAGCGAGATCACCGTAGCAAGTACTGGTCTTGTTATAAATCTTCTCAGCATAAAATATGAATATGTTTATCCCTTATAAAGGGGAATTTTATTTCGTTGTATCCGGCACGATGGTCATTCCATCCTGCAAACGCTCAAATCCTTTTGAAACTACTCTGGTGCCGGGTTGCAGTCCTGCTGTTACAATATAGTCTGTACCTGTTTTGCCAGCCGTTTGTAACATCACCTGTTTTACCTTATTGCTATCATCAACGGTAAAAGCATATATTTTATCCTGTACTTCTATAGAAGAAGCGATAGGGAATAATATCACATTATCAAACTGCTGATCAATCAAAATTTTCCCGGTATTGCCAGAGCGGAGCATAGATTTGGCATTGGGAAAAGTAGCCCGCAATGTGATAGAACCGGTTGTTTTATCAAACTGGCCTTCTATTGCTGTAATCTTTCCTTTTTCCTGATAAATGCTGCCTTCGGCCAATTGTAGTGAAACAGGAGGCGTTTTCTTCAGCATCTGTTCAGTTGTATTGCCGGGATACTGTTTTTCAAAATTTACAAAGTCTCCTTCAGCCATGCTGAAGTAGGCATTTACATTGTGTATGTCCGATAATAGGGTTAATGGTTGTGCACCTGCAGAAGATACCAGGCTTCCCAATTTAAAAGGAATACGGCCAATGTATCCGTTTACCGGTGCTGTAATGGTGCAATACGCAACGTTGATACGCGCACTTTCCACGGCAGCCTGTGCCTGTTCTACCGTTGCTTTCGCGGCAGCATAAGCCATTTGGGCGGTTTGCAGATTGATTTCAGAAGATACTTTGTTCTGTACCAATGGTACCGTTTTGGCCACGTTTATACGTGCAGCCTCCAGATTTGCTTCCGCGTTATGTAATGCACCAGTAGCGGTATTCAACTGTTGCCTATATACCCGGTCATCGATAAAAAACAATTGCTGGCCAGCACGCACATACGCTCCCTCATCCACAAATATTTTCTGAAGGCTGCCTGCTACCTGCGGTCTTACTTCTACATTTGTTACTCCTTCCAATGCGCTGCTATATACTTTTGTAACGGTAGCAGATCCTGGTTTTATCGTTATTACCGGTAGTTTTTGAGGTGGGGTGGCGGTTGCATTTTGGCCTTTCCCTTTACACCCTGTCATTACTACCAATACAGAAAAACACAAAAAGTAACTGGCGGTTACTGTTCTTAGTGCAATATTATATTTCATTTTATTCTATTATATAATTAAGCCGTTTATTCATTGTCTATAGTTCAGGTAATACGGTACAAGCTCCATATCGGAGCATGTCAAATTTTTATGGCGAAAGTAAAATCCTAGTATTTTAGCATGATTTGTTAGCGTAGGCGTTCTGTATGATCAATAGAAAACATACCTACTTTCAGGCCCATTTGTCTGAATTATTATGGTACGGTTGGCAGTAAAATAATTGGTTAAGCTATTATACACTATCATTCACTACAGTACCCATCAAAGGATAAAACCGATGGTGCAAAATTGGTTGAAAAATAAAAATTGGGAAAGGTCTGATTTCAGGAATAATTGGTCAAAACAGGTTATTGTCTCCATTTCTAACCCATTTTTTATAAGCTGTGGGGGACATCCCTGTATGTTTTTTGAAATATTTACCAAAAAATGACTGATCGCTGAACTGCAATTCTTCGGCCACCTGTGTGACCCCTAATTGCGGATTACCCAACAACATTTTGGCTTCCGTTATTACAGCAGCGTCAATCAGCTCACTTGCATTTTTACCGATTACCTGCTTAATTACCTTGGTAAGATGCCCGGTTGTTACAGATAATGTGGTGGCGTAAAATTGTAGCCCTCGTTCGCTTTTAACATTTTTTTGTAATAAATTAAGGAACCGGCCTGTAAGATCCTCTTTGCGGTTTAATTTAATAGCGGTTATATCATTGTATTTCCTGAACAAAGATGTTGCTTCAAACATTACAGCGAGGACCATATGTTGAAGTACCTCTTTTTTGAAGTAGGGGGATTGATTAGGCTGTAGTTTACGTTCAATCGTTAAAAGCAGATCTCTCAATACATGCATTTCACTCTTGTTAATGCTATATGGAGGAGCCATACCTGAAACTGCAATGAGAAACATTTCACTGCCTGTGGCATGAATACCATTTTGCAAAAGAAAGTCCATGTTAACCACAATGCCAGTATAGGCAAAGTCTTCCGAAATTTCTTCAATTACATATACAGACTGCTGAAGGATAAAGTATAAACGTCCTACTGAACAGGTTATGGTTTCCAGGTTGCACTGAAATCGGATAAAGCCCTGGGTTACGATAAAAAAACCGCCCTCTCCAGCTCGAAAAGGTTTATTCAAAACTTCTTTATGTATTCCTATCTGTTTTTCGGTGAAAATAATAATGGTTTCCTTGGGGTGTTTTTTGGCACTTCCATCATCCTTTTTTTGTTCAAATTGTTCCATTAGACTTTCTTTAATATGACATCCAGGCTGTTGTAAACAAATATATAGTTTAAGATATTATCGACCAAATAGCCTAGGACACTGAAAGCCGGGCTGGATACGGGTAATCGCAATAGGGGTACGGTAGGTGCTAGTGCCCGATAACTGTTTTCTTCGAAAATGTATATTTCTACAATAATTCAACAATGATTTGTTTTAGCGGGCTGGTGTGGCTATGATGTTTGCGCTGGGTTGTGTCGATTATTTTGCCGCAAGGAATTACGATGTACAAACCGGCATGGAGGCCAGTCCCCCCATCCCCAAAAACTAAAAGCCCCAACGAACCTACTTAGGCTCATTTTCCTATCCTTAATTATCATTTTAGTTTAACTTATGCTTTCTTTTTATTTCTACCTCCATATAATGCTATCTTAATTATTTATTTTTACCGGGAATATGAGTCAAGAGCAACTTACCCGGCGCATTACCCTATTACAAGCAACGGCTATTAATACAACAGACATGGTGGGTATAGGCCCTTTTGTAGTGCTGAGCGAAGTAGCAGCTACTATGCACGGACCCTGGTTTTTATACGCATGGCTGGCCGGTGCCCTGCTATCTTTCATGGACGCCATGATCTGGAGCGAACTGGGTGCCACCTTCCCGGCTGCCGGTGGTAGTTATAATTTCCTGAAGGCAGGCTTTGGCGAAAAGGGCGGTAAATTGATGAGTTTTTTATTCACCTGGCAAACGCTGATCATGGCCCCGCTGGTAATTGCCTCCGCGGCCATCGGGTTTTCACAATACGTTCAGTTTCTGCTCCCATTAACATCCTTTACACAAAAACTTGTAAGCGGGGGCGTGGTAATCACTATTATAATATTGCTTTACCGGAAAATCGAAACCATTGGAAAGATCAGCGTGGCGTTGTGGATTGGCGTGTTGGGTACAATGGCCTGGATTATAGGCAGTGGGGTGGTGCACGGCCATTTTCTGGAACCAGTCAGGCATATCAACGACGGCTTGCAGGTAAATGCAGCTTTTGCCACAGCCCTGGGCTTTGCCAGCGTAAAAACCGTGTATAGCTACCTGGGGTACTACAATGTATGCCACCTGGGCGGCGAAATTCAAAAGCCGGAAATCAACATTCCCCGCAGTATGTTCATCTCCATTACGGTGATCGCGGTGTTGTACCTGTGTATGAATATTAGTGTGGCTTCGGTGCTCCCATTGGCACAGATAGAAAAGAGCAAATTTGTAGTGAGTGAATTTACTGAAAAGTTATCGGGTCATACGGCGGCGGCCATTGTTACCGTACTGATTTTGTGGGTGGCGTTTGCATCGGTATTTTCCGCCACGCTGGGCTACAGTCGCGTACCTTACGCTGCGGCAAAGGATGGAGCCTTCTTCAGGATATTTGCCCGCCTGCATCCTACCAAGCACTTCCCTTACGTATCACTATTGTTCCTGGGCGCCCTGGCATTTATCTTTAGTCTTACGTTCAAATTAGAAGAAGTCATTACAGCCATCATCGCCATGCGCATACTCGTGCAATTTATTGCACAGGGCATTGGATTGTTGTTGCTGGGTAAACGGAAAGGGCGTAGCTTTTTCAAATGGCATATGCCATTCTATCCCGTACCCATCATCGTGGCCATCATTATCTGGGCGGGTATTTTCTACAGTACCGGTGTAAAGTTTATGATTGCCGGTCTTACCGCCATTGCACTAGGCCTGGTAGTATACTTCTTTAAAAATTTCGTGCAGCGCCAGCAGGCGCAACGTGCCAGCACCTTGTAATTACCGGCCTGCTGTACCCCGGCATGGTATAAGGGTAACAACTGGAAAACCATTTCCTTCATAAGCCAGGCTATAGTGTGCCCTGGGCGTATGGGCTATGGTGCCGCTGAAAGTGAGTCACTGGTGGCAAATGAATTATAATTTTGCAGGAGGCTGGCGCGCCCTGCAAATGGATTGTTTTCGCCAGCCGGCCAGCCGGCGTTATTTTAGTTACATATTAAATTTCACGAAAACCTTTCTGCTCCCCAAAGCCTATGCTGCCGAGCTTTCTGGTTGGTACAGCAGTACTAATTATTACGGGTCCATTCGCAATATACCTTACCTGTCTGTAAACATGGGCTTCAAAAAAATATTGCCCAACAACCAGGGCAGCCTGCAGCTCGGCATCATCAATCCTATCCGTTTTATGGGCATGAAATCCAACATAGGTGCCACGGGAACAGATGTTTTTAAAACCAAAGGACGTGTCATGTCCTACCCGGAATCAGCACAATTTTTAATACTTAGATTTAGTTATACACGCAGCGGCGCAGGCAAGGCACCGGGCATAGCCCGTAACAGCGCCATTACAGAAAAAAACCAGGTAAGAACGTAAACAAAAAAAGCTTACCAGTTGCCCGGTAAGCCTTATATACAGACAGTAAAAAAGCCGCTGGTGTAGCGGCTTTCAATTATTTTTTCCTTAATTTTTCAAAATCTGGAAGACCTACCTTATCGAGAAGTGCTTTAGCTTCCTCGTTTTTTTGTTGCAAGCTGGCCCTGTTTCCATAATACGGCATGTTTTTATCTCTAATGAACTTTCTCTGCGAAAGCTGCTCCATAGTGATTTTTAACTCTTTCATACCTACTTATTTCATTTAACCAAAAATATATCATTTTACCCGGATTACCAAATACGCCCCATATTTTCCCTGCCTTTCAAATACCTCCCAGTGCGCCCCCCGCAACCCGTAGACTTCATACCACTGGCGGATCTCGTCGAGGAACTTTGCAATGTAAATCCGATATAACCTGTTCCTGACTACCGTATTGCCCTTAATGAAAATCTGCGCCCCTGGTCGTTTGCTGGTAAAGTGAACCAATATTTCCGCCACGGTAAGCAATATCTTCATCGTGTCCCCGTTATTCGTCACCGCATACTGGTCAAATACACCGGTATCCTCATCAATGTCCTCCAGGCTCATATTAAAAATGTCATTCCCAAAATGACTAAACGTAATCATTTTATTGATAGGCCCCTGGGAGCCAAGGCTAGCAAAGAGGTATTGCGTATTTGGTGTATGCGCAAATTCCTCGTAGGTGTAACGTTCCATTTGCATGGTGTCAAACAATGAAGGTTAAAAAATAAAATAGCTATTCTTTACTAATTTCAATAGCAAAGTTATGCTAATTTATTTAGTAATAGTTAACCTTTTGTTAATAACCTGCCTTCACCGCTGTCACCAGTTTAGCCTGCATAGGCACGTGGAGGTTGTGCTGGCCAAAGTGCATGCGTAATTCTTCTGCCAGTGCGGCCTCCATGGCCGGTAAGGCCTGTCCGTTCCTTTCCAGGATAGCAGTATTGGCAGGGGTGCCTTCCAGCAATCCCTTGGCCGCATCAGCAGGAGAGGGGCTAAAGCCGCTCAGGGGTACTACGGCTATATCCACTTCCCGGAAGCCCGCCGCATACAGGGAGCGTTTTATGATGTAGTCATCATGATAGCTATAAGGTAGCTCGAAGAAGCCGGGCGTATTTTCCGGGAAAAACTTGGCCACCGTATTATTGGCCAGCTTGCAGGCTGTATTGAAATTAATATCGTCCCAAACGCTGAAAATCAAAGTGCCACCGGGTTTCAGCACCCGCAGTGCTTCCCGGAAAGCTTCCGGTTTATCTTTGAAAAACATGACCCCAAACTGGCATACCACTACCCCAAATTGCTCATCTTCCAGTGGCAGTTTTGCAGCATCCATAACTTCCCAGCGAAGGTTTATTTGTTCCCGCGTTTTCTGACGTGCTATCTGTATAGTATCCGGATGAATATCCGATGCAATAATAGGCGTATCCGGAAATGCCGCGGTGAGCAGCCGGGTAAGTATGCCCGTACCGCAGGCCAGTTCCAGCAAGGAGGCCGGTTGTAATCGCTTCAATCTGTCCAGCATGTCTGCCGCATAAGGTTCAAAAAGAAGGGATGATAAATACAGGTCGTAATTAACCGGAATACTACCGGCATAGGCGGTGGTTTCAGTCAGTATTTCCATAACGTGTTTTTATGCTAAGTAAACAACAAGGGTAATAGCTTCTTTTCTTTAAGATAATAAAAAACTCCCGCACAAACAAGTTATGCAGGAGTTTCTATAGCATCAGTGTACGAAATACCCTATGCTAGGCTATTCCAACGTTTTAATATCGCTGATAAGCTGATTTACTTCCCCGCGGTTCGTACCATCATAGAATCCACGGATGCGGTTTTCGCCATCCACCAGCGCAAAGTACTGGGTGTGAATGAAGTCACCGGCGGTATCCTTGGGCGTGGCTTCGTCGGCCGAAAGCAGGTATTGCTCGCGGGCTACTGCATACAGTGCTTTTTTACTGCCGGTGAGAAACATCCAGTGCGCCGGGTCTGCATTGAATTTTTTTGCGTAAGCCGCCATGGTCGCCACACTATCAGTTTCCGGGTCTACGGTGTGCGAAAGGATAACCACCTTGGGGTCATGCAGGTAAGCATCATACACATAGCGCATGTTGGCATTCATCTTCGGGCAAATACCCTTACAGGTGGTAAAGAAATATTCCACTACGCGTACCTTGCCCGCCACGGTTTGCTCGGTAATGGTGTTACCCCGCTGATCGGTAAAGGAAAACTTCCCGGTGAGATGACCGGGATTTCCCAGTACGGGCAGTTGTGAAGGTGGCGTCATTTTCGGAACAATCAGCACCAGGAAACCCGTGATTAAAAGCAGGAAAAACACGCTTAAAATAATGATTGTTTTTTTCATCTTATAATAATTTAGTAGTGACGTAAACTTTTATTTTTCTTTTTAATAGTATAGCGATATAATATCAGCCCTATCACCACGGCCAGCACATTCAGCAGCGCACCCGTAATGGTGCTGGCATCCCGTACCGTTTTACCCAGCCCGTCCCAAAAGTGGTGCTTGTGCAGCAGGGCGAAACTATAGCCTTCCACCAGGTCTTTGTCTGATACGGCTACGGAAAGCACGCCGGTACTGGTTTCTACGTAATACCGCACTGGCGCTGCGCCCCCATAACTCACTTTTACCACGGGCAGGCGCTTGTCTATAAATTCATACTCGCCCCCAAAGGCCGTTACCGGATCGGTGGCCTGTATGTCGCGGTCGGGAAGTCCGCTGAAGGTATGGGCCAGGTACCGTGCATACCGTGCATCTCCATCAGGCAAAACCTGGTAGTCGCTCATACGCACGTAGGTTACTTTGGGCTGGGCATTTACCGGCACTACCTCCCCGGGCTTGCGGCAGCAGGCCTCCAGATCGGCAGTGTTGTTGAACCAGGTTTGGTTTATACGCCAATAGTTTTCGCCCTGCAGGCTTACCAGGGATAGGCTGTTGATGGCCGTGTTCGGGTCCAGCACATGCAATAGCCGGGGGAGGTTCAACTGCACATCACCCGCAGCAAAGTAGGGCGCCACAAAAAAGTCGCGGCGATGATCCCCCTTAAACTTGGCCAGTGCGTGAAATGCGCCGCTAAAGCTAAACATCAACGTAAATAACACGGTAATGATGGAGGTGATGCGGTGCAGGGCGCGGTATTTTAAACGCTGGTTGCTACGGGCTTTAGGTGGCTTGGTGCAAAAGAAAAGGTATAAGCCCAATAAGGCGGTGATGAAAGTAAGCCCCGCCAATATTGCTTCTACTACCAGTCTTCCCTTACCAAGTATAAGCAGCCACTCCCAGGTATGCACCAGGGTAAAAAACCGCTGGAAGCCAATGCGGAAATGATCGGTGGCCAGCGCCAACCGGCTGCCCGCATCATCTACGTACAATGAAATGCCGTCGCTCCGGTCAAAATCTACTTTGTACACCGGCAGCAGGCGATTGATATCGCGGTACTGATCGGTGAATGCGGTGATTCTTGTAACGCGGCTGATGTTGCAATTGCGATCGCCCAGGAAAGTCTGGGCCAGCGACCTGGCATATTCCGCAGCGCCGTCCGGCATTTCCTGGCCGGTTGTGGCGCTCACATAATGGCTGCCTGGCTCCACCTGGTAAAAAGGCTGCTGGTGCATGCGCACAATGTTTACCTGCTGCACCGAATCGAGATGTAGTTGCTGCAATACTACCGCCAGCGGCACTTTCACTTCACCGGTATCTATCACGTTGGGTGGGGTAGGGCCATGTTTTATCTTGGGCTTTACAGCAGTCATGAAAGGGTGCATGAGGCCACTGATAGCCCATAGTAATACGGGCAGGGCGATGATAAGGCTCAACCGCCGGTGCCATTGATATATTTGTTGCTTTACCGCCATCTTGCTTTTTTTATTTACCAAAACGACAGGAAAATCCTACGTTAAATTCTCTTGGGTCTCCCAGGTTATAGCTCTTACCGTAACCGGAACTGCTGGCCATGGTGGCGTAATAAGTATTGCCTACGTTCAGTGCATTGGTCCACACTTCAAAGCGGCTAAACTGATAACCGGCTCGCGCATTAATGACCTCAAAACCACCATAGCGGCTGGTATTGGCATTGTCCATCCAGTAGCGGCCCTGGTGCTGCCATTCCACACCCAGCCGCAGGCCCTTCAGGAAACCAGGCTTCCAGGTAGCTGCCAGGTTAGCGGTGAAATGCGGCGCAGCTGCCATGTCTTTGCCTGCATAACGCACACCCTTATCGGTATAATCCTGGAAGGTATGTTTGGCATTGGTAGCGCTTAAGCGGAAGGTCCAGGAGGCAGCTGGATGGTAGGTAACACCGTATTCTACGCCCGTGTGGCGGGTCTTGCCGGCGCTCTGGTTGCGGAAAGTACCGTCGTCCTGCAATACGGAAATGATCTCGTGTGTGCCATTCATACGGTAAAGGCTTATATCTGCATACAACCGCTGTTGAAACAGCGACAGCCATCCGCCCACTTCGTAGTTATAAAAGGTCTGCGAATCGAGGAAAGGTACCTTCACCCCGCCAAACAAATCGGTGATCTGTGGCGGTACGAAGCCCTGGCTGTAATTGCCGTACACGCCCACCTGGTGGTAGTTATAGGTGAATCCTAATTTGGGGGTAACCCGGCTGTAGTTGGTAACAGTGGAGGGCGCACCAGAGTAGGCAGATGCCGGTAAATGGTTTTTGTAGTTATAGCGGTATTGGTCATAACGCAGGGCGGCCACCACTTTTAAGCCACGTACCGGGCTTAGTTCATAATTCAGATAAGCCGCCAGGTTGCTGATACCGGTGCTATAGTTACTTAAACTGGAATCTGTTTTCGTGTAGCCGATATAGTTACCTTTTGCACTGCGCTGGATGCGGATGTAATTCGCCCAATAATTGCTGGGACTAAAATCTCCACTTAGGCCCGCTATGAGCTTACTTTGCAGGAAATGAAAGCCCTGCTGGTGCTGCATAAGCACACTGTAACTGCTGAAAGCATTGTCGTTTAGCTGCCCGTGCGCCAGCAGTGGATCGCCTACATATACGCCATTGGTTTTGTGATAGTCGTTGTAGATGTAATAAGAAGGGTTCTGCTTTACGGAGTTGTCGCGGAACACGGCAGATACCTGGGTTTCCGCATGCTCGTTCCAGCGGTGGGATAAGCTGCTGCGCGCCCGCAGGGCATATGTTTTCCGGTAGGTAAATGAATACGGCGTACTATAATCTTTGTGCGTAAAGTGGGTGCTGTCTAGCGCACCGGTCATATCGCTATAGTAATCCACCAGGGTGATGCTGTTGCTCCAAAGGGTGTGGGCGCTGGCTTTGTAATCGGCGCGCAGGGTTACGGCAGTTTTGTGAAAGTCGCTGTAGTCGATCGGGCCATTTTTACGGTTGGCGTAGTAGCCACTTACCAGCAGCCCCCATTTACCCAGGCTGGCACCCGCTTGCAGGTCGGCGCGTTTATAGCCATTGTTATTGGCCTGCACACTCAGCGTACCGCCAGGTATTGCCGGCGGGGCCGCCGTGATGATATTAACCGCGCCCCCAATTGCTTCTGCACCATACAGGGCAGACGCCGGCCCTTTGATGATCTCTATCTGCCGGGCCGCAGCCATGTTCAGTTCCAGCATGGCGTTATGATTGTACACGCCCGTGCTGCGGATAGGAATGCCGTCTTCCAGGTATAAAAACAGGCTCTTGGTGGTCATGGGTTGTCGAATGCTCATTTCATGTTGTTCATTGCCCAGGTTTACCATCATCACGCCACTCACCTGGTTCAGTAGCTGGTCCAGGCGGTTGGCTTTTGTGTCGGCAATGGCCTGGGCGTTGATGGTGCTGATGGCCACGGGCGCTTCACTGCGTTGTTCCGCGGTGCGGCTGGCAGAGACTACAACAGTTTGCAGGTCTTTATAAATGGCCTGCATGGGCACGTCCATAGTAGCCGTCCGGCGTATGCGCATGGACTGATAACCATGCATGCTAAAGGATAATAAAGAATCGGAGGTAGTAATTGTAAAATGCCCGTTGGCGCCAGTGAGGGTGCAATGCTGGTGCGCATCACATACCCCCGCCATGGGCAGTGGTTCACGGGTTAGTGCATCATACACCACCCCTTGTACGGTTTGGGCATGTGCGTCAAGGCCTGCCCCTAATAGCAGGAGGATAAGAGGGTATTTAAACATGAAGTAGTAATAAGGTAGCGATAATGAAATACGATTCATTGGTGCCACTGCTCATCGCAGGCGCACATTAATTTACCCGGCTGTAAAGAGCGCCGGCGTTCCTTATTACGCGTTACAGGGAGGATGGAAAATTTCACGGAAACCCTTTACCGGCTTGTTTTGCAGTAAGGCGGAAAATAGTTGGGTCATGGTAGGCGGAAGGGGAGCAGTATAGGGCTCGGAGGCGGCTAAATATAAGGGGAAAGCCACTGGCCCGTTTTGGTGATCGGAAGATACTGGTAAAGAACGCTTGTCCTGGTCTTTGTGCATCTTTTTATGGAGCGATTCCTCATCTCCGCAATAGATCACCGGACGGCCATGCAGGGTAAGACTGGAAGCGGCATAAAAATGCTGCTGGCGCACTGCCAACGCATCCATCACACCCCGAAAAGGTTGGAGTATTATGATGACCGCAGATAATATGACAAACCACTGTTTCAAAACCGTTGCAAAGCTAGTAATTAATTTTAAAGATGCAGCTTCCTTACCTAAAATGAATTTAAATACAATCTGGTTGCTATGAAAAATAGTGTATGGAACAAATTTTGTTGCAATAAGTAAAAACAAGGCACACAGTATGTGGGACCACCTCTATGACACCCTGAACCGGTTACCCAATTTTCTATGGAACTTGCTGTTAATAGCCAGTGCATTCCTCGCAGGTCTGCTCATTAAGTTTATACTGACAGGTATTCTCCATCTCACGGCCCCCAAAAAGGATGGCTTTACCCTGCTGCGCTCCATACTGCGTTATCTTGGCAAACCGGTAAATTTCCTGTTGCCCGTTCTGGTGCTCAACCTGATGCAGCCCTATCTTCGGCTGAATCGTCAGCATGAGAGCGTGTTTGATAAAACGGTAGACATCCTGCTTACCACTGCCTTTGCTGCACTTTTGATAGGTCTGGTAAAAGTGTTTGAAGATTATGTGTCGCATGTGTATGACCTGAAAAAATCGGACAACCTGCGCGAGCGTAAGATCCGTACCCAACTTATCTTTATCCGTAAGTTTTTGATCAGTGTGATTGTAGTCCTGGCCGTCTGCACCATCCTGCTTAGCTTTGATCACTTGCGCAAGTTGGGTACCGGCTTGCTCACCGGTGTGGGCGTGGGAGGGATTATCATTGGCTTTGCCGCGCAGAAGTCGTTGGGTAATTTACTGGCTGGTTTTCAAATCGCCTTTACGCAGCCCATCCGGATAGACGATGTGCTGGTGGTGGAAGGCGAGTGGGGCAGGGTAGAGGAGATCACGCTCACTTACGTGGTGTTGAGCATCTGGGACCAGCGTAGCCTTATTTTACCCATCAATTATTTCATTGAAAAACCTTTCCAGAACTGGACGCACAATAGTGCTGACATACTCGGCACCGCCTTCCTTTACCTCGATTATTCCATTCCCATCCAGCCCCTACGCAAAGAATTTACCCGCCTGCTCCAGGAAAACCCGCTGTGGGACAAGCGGGTGAATGCTATTCAGGTGACTAATACTAATGAGCATACCATAGAACTTCGTGCTTTAATGAGCGCAGCCAACGCTAGTAACGCCTTTGACCTGCGTTGTTACATCCGTGAAAAACTCATCGATTTCGTGCAGCAAAACTACCCCGAAAGCCTACCCAAAACGCGTGCAGAAGTGAAAGCTTCCGGCTTTCAAAATGCAGGCGAAATCCGTCCTTCCTAATCAATGCTGCTACATCTCTTTGCGCTCCGCATACACCCGTTATCTTTTTTTATTAAATTACGCCCCATCAAATCTAAAACCTTCCATCCTTCATGATAAAAATAATATGCAAAGCAGCATCGCTGGCCGTATTGCTGACTTGGGCATCCGATGCCAAGGCGCAGCTTCCCCTGGCAGCCGATGCACTCACCCACAACCCACAGGCCGCTGCCATTACGCAGCCACTACCGTTGCCGCGTTTCTGGCTTAATGATCACGAGGTTTTGTTGGAACAGCGAAAGGCCGGTACTTCATCCTACGTAATCTATGACGCCACCTCCGGCAAAAGCCGCCCCGCCACCACGGCGGAAGCGCAACCTGCTGCCGCCCCACAATCGGTGTTCCTGAAAGATGGCGACGTGTTTTACAAAGATGCCAATGGCGAAAAGCAACTCACCCATACCGACATAGCCGAGAAAGTACCTACGCTTTCACCCGATCACCTGCATGCCGCTTACACAAGGGATAATAACCTGTATGTGTATAACCTGCAAACCAGTCAGGAAACCCAACTTACTACAGACGGTACGGCCACCATCCTCAATGGCTACGCCAGTTGGGTGTACATGGAGGAAATCCTGGGGCGTGCCACCCAGTACAAAGCATATTGGTGGAGCCCGGATAGTAAGCACATCGCTTATTTCCGCACAGACGAAAGCCTGGTACCGGTATTCCCGATCTATGACGAAACCGGCCAGCACGGCTACCTGGAAAATACCCGTTACCCGGAAGCCGGCGACCCAAACCCTACGGTTAAAATAGGCATCGCCGATATCAGTAATGCACAAACCGTATGGGCCGATTTTAATGATAAAGAGGATCAATACTTTGGCACTCCGCACTGGAATGCCAATGGCAGCGCCCTGTGGGTGCAGTGGCTGAACCGCGGACAAGACGATTACCACCTGTATGAAGTGGCCTTGCAGTCTGGCGCCAAACATGAATTGTACCGCGAACAACAAAAAACCTGGATAGACCTGGAAGACCGGGTAGACCGCTTTAATTTCCTGCCCAATAACAAAGGATATGTATATCTCAGCGATAAAAGCGGCTGGATGCAGTTGTACTATCACGACATGACCGGTGCCCTCATACGCCGCCTGGCACCCGGCGATTACTCCGTGCTGGCCGTTCCCCGCATCGACGAAAAGGCCGGCATTGTGTATTTTACCGCCCGTAAAGAGAATAGCACACGGGTAGACCTGTACCGGGTGAACCTGGATGGCAAGGGGTTTAAACGTCTCACCTTTGGCGATTACTATCACGATGTAAACGTATCGCCTACCGGCAAATATTTCGTTACTACCTATTCTAATATTAACACCCCTACGAAGGTAGCGCTGGCAGATAATTCCGGCAAAATCATCACCACCATCGCAGATAGCAAAGGCAGCGATTACGATAAATACAGCTACACCAAAACAACACTTATCCGCGTAAAAAGCGACGACGGGAAGTTCGACCTGCCCGCCATCATCACCTGGCCACTGCATATGGACAGCAGCAAACGTTATCCAGTACTGATCAGCATTTACGGCGGTCCCAATGCAGGCACGGTATACGATAAATTTTCCGTAAGCCCCAATCAACAATGGCTGGCCAAGGAAGGACTCATCCAGATAAACATGGATCACCGCGCCAGCGGTCAGTTTGGTAAAGCAGGCGTAAACTACATGTACCGCGACCTGGGTGATTGGGAACTGAAAGATTATGCCACCATTGTTCAATACCTGGTGAGCAAAGGTTATGCAGACCCTAAGAAGATTTGCATCACTGGCTTTAGCTATGGCGGTTATATGAGCTGCCTGGCCGTTACCAAATATGCAAACGTGTTTAATTATGGCATGGCCGGTGGCAGCGTTACAGACTGGAGCCTGTACGACTCGCATTATACTGAGCGCTATATGGATACGCCGCAGGAAAACCCCGAAGGCTATAAATCCAGCTCTGTGCTTACTTACGCTAATCAGTACAAAGGCATGTTGCAAATCGTACACGGCACCATAGACGATAATGTGCATTTGCAAAACAGCCTACAACTCGTACGCAAATTGGAGTCGTTGAACAAACCCTTTGAAATGATGTTCTACCCCGGCGGCCGCCACGGATGGCCCGGTATGGCAAGGGTTCATTTTGAAAATGAAAAGATGAAATTTGTGTACAAATACCTGCTGGAAAAACCAGTAGCCCCGGAAATGATACATTAACGGATAATACACTTTACCTACAAAAGGCGAACAAGATGTAAATCATGTTCGCCTTTTGTAGGTTTTATGCAGCTATTTTAAATGCGATACCTTCGGCTATCGTATATCTTTTACACCACAATCCCTCTTTCTGAAGCGAGTTGTTTAAACAACGCTTTTTCTTTGTCCGTTAGATGCGTGGGAATGTGTACCATTACTTTGATGTACAGGTCACCCACCTGGTTAGGGTGATGGTAGTCTGGCATGCCTTTGCCTTTGAGGCGGAATATTTTGCCACTATCGGTACCCTCAGGGATGGTCATGCTGATGGCCCCTCCGGGCAAGGCTACCTGAGATTTGCCACCCAGCACCGCTACATACAGGTCTACCGCTGCTTCGGTGTGGATGTCCTGGCCCCGCAATTCAAAACGGGGATCGGGCGTGAGCTGTATGGTGATCAGCAGGTCGCCGGCCTCGCCACCATTAGGGCTGTCCTGTCCCTTACCCTTCAGCCGGATTACCTGGCCATCGTGCAGGCCGGGTTTCAGTTTAATGTTCAGGCGAGATCCGTTCACCTCTACCTGCCGGCTACCTCCTTTATAAGCATCTTCCAGCGATACGTCCATAGTGGCGTTAAGGTTACGGCCTTTTTGCGGACCACGTTGCTGCGTCCGCCGGCCACCTCCGCCAAATCGCTGCCCAAAAAGGGTTTCGAAGAAGTCGGAAAATTGTCCGCCCTCTTCATCACCACCACCGCCAAAATTATAATTATGCGTACCGCCACCGTAGGCACCACCGCCAAAGTTGCTCCAGTCGAAATCTTCTGGTCGGCCACCTTTTTGTTCGTAGTGCTGCCAGTCGCTGCCAAACTGGTCATACTTTTTACGTTTTTCAGCATCGCTCAGTACTTCATAGGCTTCATTCGCTTCTTTAAATTTTTCTTCAGCCTCCTTATTACCCGGGTTCTTATCCGGGTGATATTTTTTGGCCATTTTGCGGTAAGCCTTTTTGATCTCGTCTTCCGTGGCCGATTTCTCGATACCCAGGATTTTATAATAATCTTTTACGTTCATAAGGGTCTTATTAATATGGGGCGGCTCACACGGAGAACTGCCCGCAAAATACCTGCAATCCCTATGCCGGGACCGCCGGCCTGCAAATTTGTCGGATGCAAGCGCTTAGGCCCTCAGCCTCAATCCTGTTGAGGCAATGACCTCACATAAAATGTCTGATTTTCGTGAAAAATTGTCTTTGTCAATTAAAATATTTGCTGTTGTCAACTTATTTTGTATTTTTCACTGACAATTAACGAGATGAATCCCTTGACACCTGATTTGATCGAAACCGTAAAACAATTCAACGGTTTTTTTACCGGACTATCCAATTCCTTACAACATTCCATCCCGGACCAGCGCCTGTCGGCTACCGAGCTGGAAGTATTACAGGCTATTCATCAACAGGAAAACTGCCGGTCCAGCACCCTTATCCAGCAGTTGGGCATTGACCCAGGTTACCTGAGCCGTATGCTGAAATCTTTTGAGAATGACCAGTTAGTATCCCGCCGCAAAGTGCCTAACGATGCGCGAACCCAGTATATCCAGCTTACGGGAAAGGGTAAAAAACTGATCGGATTGGCCGCCGAATACCTGAACACGCAGGTGAGTAACCTGCTGAAACCTGTGCCGGAAGCCCAGCACGATCATCTGATAAGGGCTATGAAAACCATACAAGATGTGTTTTCCGCCGGTGCTGGCGCCGATGCCCACCAGGATATTGTGTTCCGCCATACCCTGGAACCCGGCGACTTGGGCTACCTGATCTACCTGCATGGCAGCATTGAGGCCACCGAACTGGGGTACAATCACACGTACGAACCATACGTGATCAAGGAGTTCAGCGAATTTTTACAGACCTACAACCCGGTAAAAGACCGCATCTGGATGGCCACTTACAAAGGCGAAATTGTAGCGGCCGCCGCCATCCTGGCACAATCCCGCCACCTGGCACAATTGCGCTGGTTTTTTGTACACCCCGATTACCGGGGCTTAGGACTGGGCAAACGCATGCTGCAAGACGCTTTGGATTTCTGTAAAGACAAACTTTACCAGAAGATCAACATATTTGTTACCAACGAGCAAACCACCATGATAGAGATGCTGGAAAAAGCTGGTTTCCGCAAAAGCGGAGAGAAGTACCTGCAACTTTTCGGGAAATATGTTTACGAACAACGTTACGATAAGGACCATTATTGGAGTTGAGCAGCCCATAAGGCCAGCACTGACTTTTAATAGGGCTAACACCCGGTTTCCAAGAGACAAACGAATACAGGAAGTTGTCTTTTGGAAATTGTCGTTTAAGGGTCTATTTTTAAAAACAATCACACGCTATGGAATCACAGCAATTGGAATTCAATAAAAATGAAGACGCTTTAAAATTAGCTACCAGTGCTATGAAAGTGAAGTTGGGCGAGATTGCCCATGGTGGGGGAAGAAAAGCGTTGGAAAAAGTACGCAAGCGCGGCAAGCTCACTGCCCGCGAGCGCATCCAATACCTGATAGATCGCGATTCGGAATTCATGGAAATAGGTGCCTTCGCCGCATACGATATGTACGCCGAACATGGTGGCTGCCCCGCCGCAGGCACTGTGGGTGGCATCGGTTATGTAAGCGGTCGCCAATGTGTGATCGTAGCCAATGATATGACGGTGAAAGCTGGCGCCTGGTTTCCAATGACGGGCAAGAAAAACCTGCGCCTCCAGGAAATAGCCATGGAAAACAGGCTGCCCGTAATTTACCTGGTAGATAGCGCCGGCGTATACCTCCCCATGCAGGATGAAATCTTCGCAGACAAAGAACACTTTGGCCGTGTATTCCGCAATAACGCCCGCATGAGCGCCCTGGGTATCAGCCAGATCGCTGCCGTAATGGGCAGTTGCGTAGCCGGCGGCGCTTACCTGCCGGTAATGAGCGATGAAGTATTGATGGTGGAAGGTAACGGCTCTATTTTCCTGGCCGGTCCCTACCTGGTAAAAGCCGCCATCGGTGAAGAGGTAGACGCTGAAACACTGGGCGGCGCGGTTACGCATACCAGCATTTCCGGCGTAGCAGATTATAAATTTCCCAACGACGAGGCCTGCCTGGACCAAATTAAAAAGATTATGCAACGGCTGGGAAAGCCGGATGATGCCGGCTTTGACCGCATATCACCCGTAGCACCCAAGCAAGATATCCAGGGCATTTACGGCGTAATGCCGGCAGATAGTTCCAAAGCCTACGACATGCATGACATCATTGCCCGCATCGTGGATGGTTCTGTGTTTGATGAATACAAGGAAGATTATGGCAAAACGATACTATGCGGGTATGCCCGCATTGAAGGATGGGCAGTAGGCATCGTGGCCAACCAACGCAAGATGGTGAAGAATAAAAAAGGCGAAATGCAAATGGGCGGTGTTATCTACAACGATAGCGCCGATAAGGCAGCCCGCTTTATCATGAATTGCAATCAAAAGAAGATCCCCCTCGTGTTCCTGCAAGATGTTACCGGCTTTATGGTGGGCAGCCGCAGCGAACACGCCGGCATTATTAAAGACGGGGCAAAGATGGTGAACGCCGTGGCCAATTCGGTAGTGCCCAAGATCACCGTTATTCTTGGTAATTCCTACGGCGCAGGCAATTACGCTATGTGTGGCAAGGCCTACGATCCCCGCTTTATCTTCGCCTGGCCCACTGCTAAAATAGCGGTGATGGGAGGGGAGCAAGCCGCCAAAACCCTGCTGCAAATACAAGTAGCCTCCCTTAAAGCCAAAGGCGAAGAAATAACCCCTCAAGCCGAAAAACAATTACTAGCCGAGATCACTACACGCTATAACGACCAAACTTCCCCCTACTACGCCGCCGCCCGCCTGTGGGTAGATGAAATCATAGACCCCATAGACACCCGCCGCGTCATCGCCCAAAGCCTCACCGCCGCCAACCAATCCCCCCTTCAAGACCGCTTCAACACAGGCCTCCTGCAAACGTGATTAATTATGAATTATGTTTTTAATTATGAATTATGAATTATGAATTATGAATTGATTAGGTGCAAGGAACTGGTGAATAGTGACGCAGGTGTTTTGCTATGTACTTTGTATTAATTACAGCATATTTTGTAATGCGTAATTTATAGGCAAATACACTATTTTTGCCCCCACCCATAATGGAAATAGCTTCATACATCAAATCAACCTATCACAACCCAAAACATAATTCATAATTAAAAACATAATTCATAATTCATAATTCATAATTCATAATTCATAATTCATAATTCATAATTCATAATTCATAATTCATAATTATTTTGTCTTCTTTAGTTATATATACGGATGGTGCGTCGCGGGGGAATCCTGGGCCGGGAGGGTATGGAGTGGTGATGATATGGGGTAAGGTGCGGAAGGAATTGTCACAGGGTTATCGCAAAACTACCAATAACCGGATGGAGCTGATGGGCGTTATCGCCGCCCTGGAATCGCTGACCCGTGATGGATTGGATATCGTTCTTTATACAGATAGTCAATATGTAGTAAATGCTATTGAAAAGGGTTGGTTATGGAATTGGCAACGCACCAATTTCAAAGACAAGAAAAACCGCGACCTCTGGGAGCGCCTCATCCCTTTGCTCAAAAAACATAAGATCCGCTTCCAATGGGTAAAAGGCCACGCCACCAACGAAGGCAATAATCGCTGCGACCAACTTGCCACCCAAGCCGCAGACAATGGTCCTTTACTAACCGATGAAGGGTTTGAATGAATTATGAATTATGAATTTAATTATGAATTATGAATTATGAATTATGAATTATGAATTATGAATTATGAATTATGAATTATGAATTATGAATTATGAATTATGAATTATGTTTTTAATTATGAACTATGAATGAACGCGAATGCTACTCACTTATAGGAGTGTAGATGTTTGCATTTACCTATACATACCCCATCTCATACACGCAAAAGGACACCTACTAAGCCATCTACCCATTCAGACTCCATCACCCACACGCCAAAAAAATGCAAAGCCATTCATACACCAAATTCATAATTCATAATTCATAATTAAAAACATAATTCATAATTCATAATTCATAATTCATAATTCATAATTCATAATTCATAATTCATAATTCATAATTCATAATTCATAATTCATAATTCATA
>NZ_FMAR01000044.1 GCF_900094705.1 Chitinophaga costaii
AACGGGGATGCCCTGAAATATACCTACGACGCTACAGGAAACCGGATTTATAAGGAGTATATTAGCGGAGGCGTCACCAGCCGGACCTGGTATGCACGGGATGCGCAAGGTAACACGCTGGCAGTGTATGGAAATAAGAACGGTGACAGCCAGGTGTACTGGAATGAGCAGGATTTGTATGGGAGCAGCCGGCTGGGTACCTGGCAGCCAGGCATCACGCTGACAGCAGGCGCAGGGGCTACCGCCTGGAGCCAGGAAGGGTTATCCCGGTATGAGCTAACGAACCACCTGGGTAATGTGTTGTCTACCATCAGTGACCAGCGGGTAGGTGTGGATAATGATCATAATGGAACGATAGATTATTACCTGCCTACGATTGCGAGTTATAGTGATTATACGCCGTTTGGGATGCAGATGATGGATAGGAATGGGAGTGCGGGGGGATACCGGTATGGGTTTAATGGGAAGGAGAATGATAATGAGGTGAAGGGGGAGGGGAATCAGCAGGATTATGGGATGCGGGTGTATGATCCGAGAGTGGGAAGGTTTTTGAGTGTGGATCCGTTGACTTCGAAGTTTTCCGAACTAACGCCTTATCAATACGCAAGTAATAGCGTAATTGCTTCTGTAGATTTGGATGGAAAGGAGAGTGAATGGTTTATAGCAGAATTATATGAAAAAAAGATCTTTGGAACATCGCATTTAGAGAAAGTGCGAAAAGGATTCACGGAAAGAGCTGTTTCAACAGCTAAAGTTTTTATAAATGGAGGTATTGAGCAATTGAAAGATTTTGCCAATAACTCAACTTTTACCTTTGCAGACCCCTCGAAAGGACGACAATCAATGAACAACGAGATTAATAAACTCTTGGCATTGGAGAAAGGGTTAAAAGAAGTTGTAGGTGATTATTGGGACCTGGCTCAAAAAGCGGGCAAAGGAGATGAAAAAGCTATTGGCGCTATTGGATTTGAAGTAGTTTTATTTGCTCTCCCCGTAGGAGAGGAAGCTAAAGTTGCCTCAGTTATACCAAGGGGATTTAAAAATGCGGCACAATTCGCTAAAGTTGGAGAAGAATTGTCTATTGCTCTAGATAAATCAGGGATAAAGTATAAAGAAATCGGAGTTAGAGGGAGTGCTGTAAGTGGGATTTCATCTAAAGGTGGATTTTGGAGAGAAAGTGCTATGAACGGTCTTCCTGCTAGCGATATTGATGTATTTGTTACTTTAGAAGAGGATATTCCAGTTTCTGGCGGCCTAAATAGGCCTCAATTTATTCATCCCGATAAAATGATCAAAGCCTATCCGGAATTAAAAGCATGGTCACAAAAGTGGACAAATATTTTGGGGCGGGAAATTACACCGGCAGCGGATAAACCTGAGCCTAAGGCTAAGCCCGTGACTATTTCTCCCACTCCTCCTGCAAATTCTAATTCTAATCCACCAACTCAACATTAACTTAATTTTTTATTTTATGATCGAACACATATTTTTTAACATGAATGGAGAAATTGAGTCAGTTGCTGAAATATTCTTCTCCTCTCTGGGGATAAAAGCAAATATTGTGGAAGGACGTAGTTTCAGTTCATCAACCGGCGTGTATTATTCTTTTTCTATTTTTGGGATTGTGATAAGATTGGAGGGCAATTGTTATGATTACGATAATGAGTATGCTTATATGGTAGGAATAAAAGAGGATTTTTTGTCTGGATTAATTATAAACGATGAGTCGACTCTTCATTTAGCTAATATTATAATTCAGTTACTTATAAAAAATTTAAAAATCCCAATAGCTTACGAAATCGAATTTGGAAAAATTAAGGTGTATATGCCCGATGAAGATTTGAGCTAATATGGAATACGTTGCAGGGCTGGTTGAAAGGTGTAAATGGCAATACGGCTAACGATACTCAGGATATCGGAGGGGATGGCATCAGTGGCAGCCCTTCTTCCACCATCGCGCGGAAGAACTCGATTTGTATATAAAAATTCATTATTGTCCGACTAAAATTGGGTAAAAAACAGAGGGATCCCTTTGTCAATAAGGGTTACCGCTTAAAAATCGATTGTCACAAAATCAGGGGG
>NZ_FMAR01000015.1 GCF_900094705.1 Chitinophaga costaii
AATTCATAATTCATAATTCATAATTCATAATTCATAATTCATAATTCATAATTCATAATTCATAATTCATAATTCATAATTCATAATTCATAATTATCAGCATATTCTGGGAAGTTGTTCGCCGGGGAGCATGTTTACGACTCGTTTGCCACCGATTTTGCTGTGGAGGATTACCTGGCCGGGATGGTCGGGTACGATGGTACCGATGCAGGCGGCCAAGCTGGTTTTGGATTGGGTGGAAAGCAAGGTTACCAGGGCGTCTGCAATGTGGGGGGAAACGATGGCGAGGAATACGCCTTCGTTAGCCACATACAAAGGGTCCAGGCCCAGTAGCTCACAGGCACCTTGTACCTGGTCATCTACTGGGATGCTGCTTTCCTGCAGCACTATGCCCATTCTACTGTCTTTCGCTATTTCATTCAGTACGCTGGCCACACCGCCACGGGTGGGGTCGCGCAGCAGGTGGATGTCGTTGCCAAAGGTGTCCAGCAATAAGGCCACTATATCATGGAGGGGTGTAGTATCGCTTACAATTTGTGTTTCAAATTCCAACCCTTCCCGCACACTGAGAATGGCCATGCCATGAGCTGCGATCTGGTGGCTGACGATGATCTTATCGCCTGCTTTGATGTTGCTTAGTTTAATATCCGCCTTTGGATGCAGTGTGCCGATGCCACTGGTGTTAATAAAGAGCTGGTCGCCTTTCCCTTTTTCCACCACCTTCGTATCGCCGGTAATGATGGATACGCCTGCATTGTCTGCGGCTGCTTTAATGCTGCATAATATTTCCCAGAACTGGGTCATGGGCAGGCCTTCTTCTATGATGAAGGATAAGGACAAATATTTTGGTAGGGCCCCGCACATACTTAGGTCGTTTACGGTGCCGTTTACCGCCAGTTCGCCAATGTTGCCACCGGGGAAAAATATGGGATGGATAACGTAGCTGTCGGTGCTGAAGGCCAATTTTCCTTCCAGGGAAAATATTGCGCCGTCGTGCTTTTCGTTTAATAAGGGGTTAGCCAGCAGGTTAAATACCCCGCTTTCTAACAGGCGGTTGGTGAGGGTGCCGCCACTGCCATGCCCTAAGGTAATGATGTCGAAATCCAGTTTCGGCATAGGGCAGGAAAGCTGCATGTTTATTTTTCCGGGTGCAGACATAGTAGATCGTTTCTATTTGTGGGGGCGGTGTTGAAACCCTGGAGGCTCACACCGCTACGCGGTTTTCGGCTTGTGAAAAATGATAATAAGCGGCGCAGGCCCCTTCACTACTTACCATGGGCGCGCCCAGCGGGAAGGTGGGCGTACACTTTTTGCCAAACTGTGGGCATTCATACGGCTTTTTAATGCCACGTAATACCTGGCCTGCTATACACTCCTTACTTTCTGTTACTGGGGGGATGGCGATGTCGAATTTTTTGTTGGCATCATACAGGGCCAGGTCTGCCCGCACTTCCAGGCCGCTGAGGGGAATGTTGCCAATGCCCCGCCACTCCCGGTTGGCTACTTCAAATACCTGTTGCATGACTTGCTGGGCCGCTGTGTTGCCGGTTTCCTGTACAAACCGGCTGTATTGGTTTTCTAATTTGTAGGCACCTCTTTCCAGTTGCCGTACCAGCATCACAATGCCCTGCAACAGATCTACCGGCTCAAAACCGGTAACTACAATGGGCATTTTGTATTTGGCGACGATAGGATAGTATTCTGTTAATCCCATGATGGTGCATACATGTCCTGCACCCAGGAAACCCTGCACAATATTGCTATCATCGCCGGCAATGGCTTCCATGGCAGGGGGCACCAGTACATGGGAAGTAAGGATGGAATAATTCCTCAACCCTTCGCGCTGGGCATGCAGCACAGAAAGCGCATTGGCGGGTGCCGTAGTCTCGAAGCCCACGGCAAAGAACACTACTTCCCGGTCGGGATTTTCTTTGGCCAGCTTCACGGCCTCTAAGGGAGAATATAAAATGCGCACATCGGCCCCTGCTGCCTTAGCTTCCAGCAGGCTATGGGTGCTGCCTGGCACCCGCAGCATGTCGCCAAAGGAACAGAGTATTACCCGTTGGGTAGTGGCCAGGTAGATGGCTTTGTCGATCAGGTGCAAAGGCGTTACACACACCGGGCAACCGGGGCCATGTACCATATTTATTTTGTCGGGCATTAAGGATAATAACCCGTTTTTTACTAAGCTATGCGTTTGCCCACCACAAATTTCCATGATGTTCCAGGGGCGGGTAACGGTTTTTTTTAGCTCTTCTAAATACTGCGCTACGATGTCCGCATCTCTGTACTCACTTAAATATTTCATCTGCTTGCATTTTTTACTTCAGGAAGAAGAAAGCTGTTTTTTTGCTGCATCTACCGGCTACCCACTTATACCTGGGTATGATCAATCAGTTCGTCTATTTCACCAATCTCTTTGAGGTATTCAAAAGACTTGGCCGCTTCTTCAGCGTCTACCAGGCTAATGGCCACGCCCACGTGTACAAGCACATAGTCGCCCTCTTTAGCAGCAGGCAGCATTTCCAAACTGGCCTCTTTGACGACGCCGCCAAAAGACACTTTCGCCATACGCACTTTGCCTTCGTACCGCAGCTCTATGGATTGTATCTTTCCGGGAATTGCTAAACACATTTTTTTTTAATTATGAATTTTTAATTATGAATTATGAATTATGAATTATGAATTATGAATTATGAATTATGAATTATGAATTATGAATTATGAATTATGTTTTTGTTAGGAATGTTTGAATGATGAGTTGACCGAAGGATATGTTTTCGTCGTTGGGCGGTAGTTTTTGGTGGAGGTATAGATGGTATGATGTGTTGTTGTTGTTGTTATTTGTGTAGTAGTAGTTGTTGTTGTTATTTGTGTAGTTGTTGTTGTTGTTTGTGTTATTGTTATTATTATTGATAAAGGTTTTTAGGAGGTCTATTAGTAAGCCGTTTTGGAAGACACCGCCGCTAAGGGCGATGTGGGAGGTGCCGGCTTTTTGGGCGATGGTTTGTATCATGTTGAGGAGGGTGAGGTGAAATTTGAGGGCTATTTTTCCCTTTCCCACAGGGCTTTGCAGGTCTTTTATAATTTGGACTAGCATAGGCGCTACGGAAATGGTGTTGTTTTGCGGATGAATATGGATGGGGTAGTATTCTTGAAAGAAAGGATGCTGCTGCCAGTAGGCTGTTGCTGCTTGTTCTAATTGCAGGGCGGCCTCGCCTTCATAAGTCTGACGGGTGGCCAGACCTAGCAGGGCCGCAACGGCGTCGAACAAGCGACCCATGGATGAATGATGGATGGAAGTAGGGGTATGGGTAGGAGTATAGGTCTGAGTATGGTGTAAGGTCTTTTGGTAATAAGTCCATTCCTGGGCGGTGAATTGTTGTTGCAGGCTGTCTGCTAACAGACCTTTGCAGGACGCCAAAGCAGATAACCTGGGTTCTTTGGCCATCTTGTCGCCCCAGGGGTTAGGTGTGTATGCCAGGTGGGCGGTTCTTTCGATGTGGTGGTGGTGATAGGTGAAGAATTCACCTCCCCATATCTGGCCATCATCGCCCAAACCACTGCCATCCCAGATAACACCCAATATTTTTTCCTGGCTGTCCAGTAAATTATTTTCTGCCAGTACAGCGGCAAAATGCGCCTGGTGGTGCTGTACACTGTGCAGGGAGGCCTGGTAGGTCATGGCTTGCTGTTTAGCATACCCGGTGCTGAAGTAGGCCGGGTGATGATCATGCACATAGCTGCCAGGCTTTGCTTGGAGCAGGTGTAATATTTTGCTGGCTACTGCCTGATAGGTTTGCTGGGTGTCATATTCATCGGTGTTGCCCAGGTATTGACTCACGTATATGCCGCCCTGGTGCGCCACGGCTACGCTGCTTTTCAGGAGTGCTCCGGTGGCAAATACAGTTGGCTGCGTAGCATAATCCGGAAAGTGTACCGGCGATAGTCCCCGCCCGCTGCGCAAGATAATGCGGGTTTGCGTAATGGTGGAGAACTGTATCACGCTATCGTCTTGCGGCATCCATATATCGCGGTTGTGCAGCAAGAGCAGGTCTGCCAGGGCAGGCAGTTCCTGTAACGCTTTTTCGTTGTCATATATCAGGCTGTCGCCGCTGATGTTGGCACTGGTGGCCACCACGGGGGCGTCGAAGCTCGTGAGTATTAATTCCAGTAAAGGCGCATAGGGCAGCATCACGCCCACCCTTTGCAGGGCAGGGGCTACTTCCTGCCATGCCAGACTGCTAGCAGTGTTTTTCCTGCGCAGTAATACGATGGGTGCAGCAGCACTTTGCAGGGCATCCTGCTCTTTCGGACTTATTTCGTACTCCTGCACTACCTGTTGTATGGATGGATACATGACGGCAAAGGGTTTGGTAGGCCGGTGTTTTTTTTGCCGTAAGGTTTGGATGCTTTGTTGGTTAGCAGCGTCGCATAGTAGTAAGAAACCGCCGATGCCTTTTACTGCAATAATTTTCCCGGCTTGCAAGGCCCCGGTTACCAACGGGATTATGGCCGCAGTATCGCTGCTAATAACTTGCTGTTGCTGGTCGTATAACTGTAAGGTGATGCCGCAAACAGGGCAGGAGTTGGTTTGTGCATAAAAGCGCACGTCACCTGCATCCTTATATTCCGCCTGGCATTGGGGGCAGGGCGGGAAAGAGTGCATGGCCGTGTTGGCCCGGTCAAAGGGTAATGACTGTAACAGGGAGTAACGCGGACCGCAATCGGTGCAGGTAATGAAAGGATAGTGATAACGGCGGTTGCTCCTATCGTGCATGGCGGCTTTGCATCGCGCACACAGCGCAAAGTCTGGCGCAATAGCGGGCTGCCCCGCAGCGGTGTCTTGGCTGCTGGCTATGATTTCAAAAGCGGTATAAGCGGTGAATGTTTTTTGCCGGATGGTATGGGTTTGTATCCTGGCCTGTGGCGGTGCCTGTTGCAGCAGGTGGTGGTAAAATTGGGCAACCTGCGCGTCACTTCCGTTTATTTCTATCCATACACCGCTATTATCATTCCGCACAAAACCAGTTAATCCCATTGCTTGTGCCACCTTATACACAAAAGGCCGGAATCCCACTCCCTGCACTATTCCCGTAAGGTGAATGGCAACGGTGGATATTAAAGGAGCTTCCTGCTTACTGCGTGTTATGGTTTGCGCTTTTATCATGTGCTTTTAAGTCAGTGTATGGCTGTTGATGGATGCAACCCTTGTTATGGGTAAAAAAGTGTTCGCACGGCTGTTGTAAAACTGCCTGGCCTACGACAGTGCTTTGGCTACGGTATGCTGCTTTTTCTCCCTCACTTTTGCTTTCAGCCATTCACACCATTGGTCAATACCCTCTCCATGGAGGCTGCTAATGGTGATCACCTCCAGGTGGGGGTTAATATCCTTTGCATCCTGTGTTACGGCAGCTACAGAAAAGGGAACGTAAGGCAGCAAGTCTGCTTTGCTTACCAGCATCAACTCACTGGTCAGGAACATGCGGGGATATTTCTTGGGCTTGTCATCGCCCTCCGTGCTGGAAATGATGGTAATGCGGTAGTCTTCTCCCAGGTCAAAGGCCGCCGGGCATACCAGGTTGCCTACGTTTTCGATGAACAGCACGTCTAGCCCCTGGTACGATATATGATCGAGTGCCTGCAAGATCATTTGCGCTTCAATATGGCACATGCCGCCGGTTACGATCTGCAAACAATCTACCCCTGCTTCCCGGATACGGATGGCATCCCGCTCCGTTTCCGGATCACCTACTAACACGGCCATTTTTAAGGTCTCCTTTAACCGCTTGCCAGTTTCCTGCAACAAGGTGGTTTTGCCACTACCCGGCGATGAACAGATATTCACCACCAATATTTCATGCGGCGCCAAACGATCGCGGATAGCTTTCGCCACGAAATCGTTCGCCTTCAATAAATTCAGGGAAAGATGCTCACTCTGCACAGTCCCTACGGGAGCTTGGTTACTTTTGGGCGACATGTTTTTTAATTATGAATTATGAATTATGAATTATGAATTATGAATTTATTTTTATTAGGAATTATTGATGTTAGGTGGCGAATTCTACTTTGCTGATGAGAAGTTCTTCGCCCTGGATGACGTGGCTGCAGGGACGGCCACAGGTTTTGCAGATGAATTTATATTGCTCTACGCTTGATATGGCATCGCAGATGTCGCATTTTATTTGGATGGGTAATACTTCGACGTGCAGGTGGGTGTTGGCGTATTTGGGTTCGTCCTGTTGAACGGCTTCAAATGCGCTCTGCATTAGTAAGGGCTGCACGTTGGATAGTATGCCAACGGTCAGGTAAATACCCCGTATATCATCCATCTTGCCAGGAAATTCATCTTCCAGCGTGTTGAATATGTTTCTTACTAAGGAGATCTCGTGCACGTGTTTTAATTATGAATTATGAATTATGAATTATGAATTATGAATTATGAATTATGAATTATGAATTATGAATTATGAATTATGTTATGTTAGGAATTTTTTTTGTTATGATGGTTTTTTGATGTTTTTTTTGGTGGTGAGGATGATGCTTTTGATGATTTTTATAATTTCTTCGGCGTCGTTTTTGATGGAGGTGTGTTCGTTTTTTTTAAGATATTTAGTGGCATGTAGTAGGTCTAGCCAGTAAATGGTTTCGCTGATTTCTTTTTGGGCAACGCCCAGTTTATGGATGAAGTCCATTTTGCTTTCTGCATGGATGGCCTCCCTTACATTGGCCCCTACAGATGTGCCACATCTCAGTAATTGCTTACTCAACACAAATTCTTTCTTCTCCGTCCCTAAAAATTGATAAAGCTTTACCACCCTTACCGCAAACGAAAAGGTTTTCTCTAAAATAATATTGTCCTTTCTCTCCTCCATCAAAAAATTATTTATAATTCATAATTCATAATTCATAATTCATAATTCATAATTCATAATTCATAATTCATAATTCATAATTCATAATTCATAATTCATAATTAAATTAAGTTGTGAAAGATGAACGGCTGCGGTGCTTTTTAGTTCTTCGCTTACGGGGAGGCCTTTTACTTCCTGGGCTTTTTGTAGCATATCGTTGAAGAGGTCTTCGTCGAAATCTTTTTCACTATTCAGGTGCCAGGCTGCTTCCAGGTAGTTGAGCAGGGTGATGGCGCGTTCTGACGGGTGGATGCCGGCGTGGCGAACGTCCAGGGCCTCCCGGTACCAGGCGAGTGCTTTGTCGAAATTGTCGGTGCGTATGGCTGCCGGGTATTTGGTGTAAGCGTTTCCCTGGTTGTTGCAGATCATGCCATATTCGTAGGGAAAATCTTTTTTAGTGTAATACTGCAAGGCCTCGTTGAATGAAGATACCGATACGGCGGCCCATACGCTTTTCTTTTTCAGTTCGTCGGGTATTTCGGAATAGATAACGCCCAACTGGTGGTGGATATCGGCAAATATGCTGGGGGCCTCGTCCCGGGTGAATACCTTCAGGGCATCCTGGCAGGCTTTCATGGCCTGGCGGTAGAATTGTGGATGGCCGTGCTGTCCCCAGGTGTATAGTAATTTGGCTTGCTGAAACTGTGCCTGTGCCATGAGTACGGGAAGTTCTTCCTGGTTAAATATATTGATAGCCCGTTGAATATAACCCAGGGCTTCGGAATAGCTGTTGCTGATCGTGGCGATATAGGAAGCGTCTGTAAGTACGAAAGCAGCATCTACCTGGCGGTGATGAGCTTCGTAATATTGCAGGCATTCCCACAGGTCGTTTTTCAGGGCGGTGAGCAGGGCGTCATCGTAGGGAGAGGTCAGTTGCTTCATCTCGCTATGGCAGGCCAGGTACTTCATGGCGATGGCTGCTTCCGGTGAAAGCGCTGTATTGCCTACAAAAGGTGCCAGCACCTGCGATGCCTGGGAAAACAAAAGGTTGTCGTTCAGAAAGGTCGCATATTGTTTGGCGGTGCAGGCCAGCCGGTCAGACAGTACCGTACTTTGGATGGCTTTTTCATAGGCCTTGCGGATGGTATCGAAGGGTGCGTCGGGGCTTACGTAATGCAGGGCCAGGGCAGCGTTGTGCAGGGCCGTATGAGCATCGTTTCCGGCACCGGCAATGTGCAATACATCTTCTTCCGGGATAGCCATGCCGTTTTGCAGGGCATAGCCCAGCTCCACGATGGGCAGCCACTGTGGGTAGCCGGAAAAGTAGAAAGCAGATTTTTCGAAATTGCCGAGTTGGAAGAAAATTAAACCAAGTAAAGTTTTATTGTTAAAAGGCAACTGCGGTGGAAATAACACCGGTAATTTGTCGGGATGCCATTGTGGTGCCGTGAAAATATGTTGGTCTTCCACCACGATGTTTGCCGTGCTAGCTTCCGTTGTCTGAAGATGTACTAATTCTTCCAAACGGTATTCCTGGGTGATGATTTGATGGATCGCTTCCTTATTTCCGGGGGTTGTATAAAGCCCAATTCTTTCCATATCATTCAAAATAAATGTTCAGAATATGCATTGCTTCGTCGGCAAAATAGGTGAGTGGCCGGTTTGTTTCGGCGATGGCATGGTCAATAATAAATTCGCGGATATTCACAGCTTTGTCGCCGAGCAGGTTTTTGTCTTTTAATATTTCACGCTTCGCTTTGTGGAATGATTTGAACATGTCGTCAGAATCTTTTGCCATTACCAGCGTGCCATTTTGCTCGTAATAAATCATCTGTACATAGGATTCGTTATTAAATAATCCTAAAGCAATTTCCTTATCAATAACAATGTGTGAGTTAAGTAGTTTGACCACGATCTTTTAGTATATATGATAGGTTATACCAGGCAAACAGGCAGGATCGCTATAAAATTAATAGGTAACGATGCCTAATTCTTCCTGCATGATCAGTTGCACTACTTTATCGCCCGCTTCCTTTACGGTGTCGCTGAGTGTTATTTCGAGTTTTGTATCATCTACTGCGATCAAATATACCTGTATATCATCTGGGTATTCTTGTTGCAGGAGTTTTTTAGCATAGCTCAATGCCTGGTCCCATTTAAGGCTATGCAGAAATACCATCGGATCGTCTATAATTGCGGCTTCCAGCTCCGCAGCGGGTACTTTAAATAGCGTGCCCGCTGGTTCGCCGGTATTTACTACCGCATCTATGAGAATAATTCGCTGATGTCCTTTTAGCTTAAACAACACTTCAAAGGCGCCCGTTCCCATATCAAACACACTGATGTGGGAATGGTCTTTTAATTGGCGTTGCAGTTGTTCCACCACATAGATCCCCACTCCATCATCACTCCGGCAAGGATTTCCAAACCCCATCACCGCCACCCGCTTCTCTACAAGAACCTCATTCATCATGATTAATTATCTACAGTTTAAACTTTGCCAACTCCTTTCCTGATTTCTCATCATGTGCATGCACGGTGCATACCAGGCAGCTATCGAATGAGCGGGCTACCATGCCTACTTCTACCGGGTCGTTGCTGTCTTCGATTTCGGTGCCTTCCAGGGCTGCCTCGATGGGGCCAGACTGGCCGGAATCGTCGTTGGGGCCTACATTCCAGGTAGTGGGGGCAATAACCTGGTAATTCTTTATGACACCGTCTTTAATTTCAATCCAGTGGGCCAATGCGCCACGGGCGGCTTCGGTAGCACCAAACCCAATGCCGTCTTTTTCTTCTGGTTTGATATAAAATTCATCATCCAGGCGTATCTGTCCCAGCCATTCGTGGATATAATTAAATAAGCGGGGTGCTTCGTGTACCCGTGCCAGTGTGCGGGTAAATACGCTGGGCCCAAACTTTTGCATGATGTCGCCAAACAGTGGGTCGTGAATCTGGTGATCCAGGTTGGCCGGATTGGCGGCCATGATCATCCTGGCCAGCGGCCCTGCTTCTGCGGAGTGCCCTTGGTAACGGGGTGCTTTAGACCAGCTATATTTATCGTCGAAATTGGTATGTGCCAGGTTTTGCGATGGAACCGGCGTAGGCAAAGGTTCCTTCCAGGGGTGAGCCGCGGCGGTATCTTCAAACCAGGTATGTTTCACATGTTCCATAATATCGAGGTGATTGAACGCGTGATACAGCTTACCGTCGAAGAAGCCACTGGGGCTTATCAGGGCTTGATTTCTGCCATCTACCGTAGGGTGATTGTAGCGGTCTTTATGCAGGTAAGTTCCATAGGCAATATACTTACCGCAGCCCTGGCCAAATTTATCCAACCCAAATTCCAGGCTGGCGCGGATAAACAATCCCAGGTCGCTATTGAACTGCGATTCATTTTCATTTACCCAGGCCATCAGATCGTCCCAGGATTTTATTTGCTGATAGCGTTCAATGGAGCAACCCAGCCAGGTAGTTTCCAGCCAGTCGTTGCGGAATTGGTTCATAATGGCGTAGGCGCGGGTAATGTCTTTCAGGGTAGGGGCGCTCATCACACCGCCGGGTACCATATAGCTGCTGTGGGGCCATTGTCCGCCGAAGAGCGCATATACTTCCACTGGTCTGCCGCTGGCGGTAACGCCCGATTGGAAGGAGGTACCTACATAAGCGGCAAAGCGGCGTACCACTTCATCGTATAATTTCTTGTTGGCAAATTTCTTATTGGCCATATCCGTAGCGAAGATGGCGTAAAACCAGCGGGGAATACTTTGTATGGTTTCACAAGCCTGGCCCAGTGCCCGGAGCAGCAGGGCGTTGGGGGGGAGGGTGGTACCCCAGGCGGTGTCCAGCGCTGAAGAGGCGCAATACAGGTGGGAGCCTCCGCAGATGCCGCAGATGCGGGGCGTTACGATCAGCCCTGCCTGTGGGTCTTTGCCCTGCATGATGCGTTCAAAACCACGGAACATAGATGCCTGGGTATGTGCCCGGGTTACTACGCCGTTTTCCATATATACCTTCACGTCCAGGTCTCCTTCCACACGACCTACCGGCGAAATATTCAGTTCTTTTATTGTAGCCATTACATTATTTTTTTGTTGGAGAGTAATTATTTGCTTGCTTCCGTCACTGCGGTATTTTTAGGCCATGCCTTTTCCATACCAGCCTTAATAAAATAACCCAGGGTAGATTCCCCGGCGGGTGCTTCCTTGGGAATGAATCCCAGGTATTTCATGGTTTTAAATACGCTTCCTTTTTTCAGATCATGGTGGGGGAAACCGGGTTCTGTGCAGCCCAGGCAGGGATGGTTTACCCTGGTTTTGCTGGAGGTTCTGTTCCACAATATCCGGTTGCAACTAGCTCTCGTCATTGGTCCACGGCAGCCTACTTCGTAGAATAGGCAACCGCCACGTTTTCCGAACCCACCATTTACCTTCTGGGCGAAGTTGGTAACGTTAGGACAGCCCGTTTGCACGAAGTCGGTAAAGAATGTTTTAGGCCGGTGAAATTCATCGATCAGCACATCGCCAATCCTGCCAGTAGCTACGGCCACCAGTATCTGCGATATCCAGTCGGGATGCGCAGGGCAGCCAGGGATATTGATCACCGGCAAGCCGCCTTTGGATACATAAGTAGGACCCAGGAAACCGCCTTTCTGTTTTTTATGAAACTGCATGCCGGTACTTTCGCTGGGGTTGGGCGCTACTGCCGGAATGCCGCCATAGGTAGCGCAATCGCCGATGGCTACTACGTAACCGGCTACGGCAGCCAGTTCTCTTACCCAGTCTTTCATCGGGCGTTCGCAGAAGTAGTTCATGGTGCCCGTTTTATTCGGGCCTTCAATAATAGAACCCTCATACACGAGAATGTCCATCTGTACTTTACCATTTACAATGTCGTGCAGCAGTTGCTCTACCTGTGTACCGATTTCCAGGCCAATGGAGGGATGCCATAAAATGTTAATGCCGAAGTCCACAATCAGTTCTACGACTGTGGGTTCTTCGGCATTGAGGAACGACATGGTATTGCCGCTACAGGCACCACCTTGCAACCATAATACATTTGCCATAAACAGTTTATTTAGTTGAGTAAGGATAAATCAAAAACGTGGGTCATACGAATGTAAAAAACAATTTCGGGAATTAGAAATTTTTTTCTAAAAACTAGAAACTGTTTACTAGTTGGGATTAGGGAACTGGTATCAGGTTTTTTTATCCTGCTGGTGATAAAGACTATATAAGTATAAAAGGCGCGGGAGTTAATGAGGTAATTGTTCACTCCTAAAACTGCGAAAGTTTATCTTATTTTTCCGCATTCAGTTTCTAAGGGCCTGATATTTACATAGGAAGACGTGGCTGTGCTTTTATGGCCCGTCTTTATTTTAACACTGGCATAATCAGGTTGGTAAATTCTTCTATTCCCTTCGGTGTGAAGTAAGGGAACAATAAAGCCCATAAGGCCTTTTTAAATAAATTTTCCTGTACCGGCAGGCCTTGCAGCAGTTGCTGCGGTATCCAGAAATTGATGGATAGGAATAAAGATTGCGCCAGTATTTCATGTTCTTTAGGATATGACTCTGGCTTTATAATATTTCGCTGTAAGTTATATTTTATTCTCTTTTTCAGTTGAAGTAAAATCTTCTTATTGAGCAGGGCCCATTCTTTCTTAATATCCGGATAGGTACGTTCTATTTCCCAGATGTTATTGATATAGAAAATATTTTCATTCAAAAAGGAAAACAGGTCGGAGAATTGCTTGTCGAAGTCAGACAGGTCGGGGTATACCAAATAGGTGGATAGTATTTCGGACAGTCCATTTAGCAGGCAATCATATACGGCTACTACAATGGCTTCTTTGTTTTTATAATGGTAGGCCAGGTTGCCTACGCTGATACCCACTTCGTCTGCGATATGTTGCAACCGTACGTTGGCAATACCGTATTCGAAGAACAGCCGCTCGGACGTTTTGATGATTTTCAGTTTAGTTGGCGTCATCTCAGCTAAGGTTAATATTGATCGATTGCGCGTTTAAGTACATGGTACCCCTTTGATCTTTGGCGGCCAGTCTTCGCATGTAGTGGGCGGTGAGCGCTGCTTTTTTGAGGCTGGAAAAATTGGTGATGCTCCGTTTTATCAATTTGAGTGGTTGCAGGTGATGTGCAAACACCAGAAATATGTTCCAGGCGCCATGTCGCCGCTCTATATTTTCAATCACTACCGTGTCCTGCAACCAGAAGTCATCCAGTATAAAATCGGCGTCTTCTGCCGTACCAGGCTTGTTGGTGGCATACGTCTCCTCTATGAAATCGAGCATAGATGCATACATTTTTTCGTCTATGGAAATACGCTTGTTCACGGGAGTGATTAGAAATTATTTTCTAAAGATAGGATTAAATTGTATGCGCGGGAAATATATAAAACGGGAAATGAAGAAGGGAGATGGTATGGTAGCGTCCGTGTTTTTTATTGAAATAAGGTGTAGACGTAATTGTTACGTACTGATGTGTTATGCTACGCGTAGTGCTGTTTAAATTTTAACACCATACCATGCCTACTTAGCAAGCTTTCCTAAAAAATCATTTAAGTCTGTTATATACGTATCATAATACTGTTCAATGATTTGTTTTACCCCCGGATTAATCAGTTTTCCTTTAGGATCGTAGATGCTTTCCGGGTAGGCTATGCCATAGTGGATGACGGCAGTATGGTAGCCGGAAAGAATTTTATTGGATCGCAGTTCGCCGCCATCTTCGGGTTGTACAAATTTATATTCATTAAATGGCGCATTGCCTATGGAAGCCACATCATCCTGGCGGGTGATCCGCAGGTCTACTTTATACAGCGAGGAGAAAAGGGTGCTACCTTTTCCAAACCGTAATTGTATTTTACCGTCTTCCGGCATGGCATATACATACGTCAGGGCAGCCAGGTAGGCCATGCACTTGCTAGAATCGCATACGATGGAAAAATCACGGTAGGTGATGAGGTCTTCGTTGGAGTACTTAGGCTTCAGGATAAGCTGTGGTCTTTGTTGCAGATAGGCAAATATGTTGCGCGTCAGTTCCTGCTTGCTTTTGCCCGGAAAGTTGAGTACCACTGTTTTTTGTCCGGTAAGGGGTACTAACGATGCAACAAAGCGGGGGCCATAAGTGTAGGTAGAAGGGGCTACAATTATTTGAACGTATTTGCTTTGCGCGTGTACCTGTAGCGAAATAAAAAGCAGCCAAACGAATACCCATCCTGTTTTCATCCTGTTCATATCAATGTGATCTATAATTGTTTTCAAATTTTACTTCGGTAATAATGCCTTTTTCGTCGGCAAAAAAAGAAACGCGCTCATCGTACTGCGATTGCCAGCGGGTATCTACCGATGCCTCTCCGCCTACCACTTGTCCAAACCCGTTATACACGGTGTAGCCAGGCTTATAACTGCCTCCGCTGTTGGTGCTGGTGTTTTCATATAGGGCAATTTGTCCGTTACCGCCGTCTGTTACCACCCTGGAAGGGGCGCCCCAGGACGCAATTAAATCTTTGAGGGAATGCCCCACCCAGGAGCTTCTGTTAAAGGCGGGCCGTTTGCTTTCGGCATATGCAGCGTCAGTCGTTAATCTTCTTTTGATGGCGTCTTGCAATTCCTGTGCTTCTTTGGCTTGTTTCTTTAACTCTTTTTTGTTTTGCGCATGTACCTGGCTACCCATTACACATAACAACGCACAGAGAAGGGTAGTAATGCTACTTACTTTTTGATACATCTGGTTAAAATTAATATGCTACAATAATATAGGCCCTTGGGACTAATATTTCATCGCGGAAAGATACGAATTGAGCTGATAAATGGTAGGGATTCCTTTGAATAGCTGGTTTATTAGCATTTTGAAGGGCTACCTTTGTTTCTTTTATTACGCAGGGTGCTACCCCATCTATGCCCACAAAACGTACGCCTAGCAAACAAACAGCCCCCTGGCAGGATAACCAGGGGGCTGTTTCAATAATATACACTGCGATGCCTTACCACTTATCCGTTCTGAATGGCGAGGCGGGCAATCCTTCTTTATTAAACAAATTAGCATCCGGCACATCGTCTTTCCACGCATACCTTACGGCCACCGGGTGCAGTACCTGTGCGCTGGAAACGATCACCGTGTTGCCTTTGATCACTGCCTGTGCCGGCACAAACTGGTGATCTGCTCCGGCCACTACAAACTCTTGCAAGGTACCGGTTCCTTTGGCGATTAATCCGCTGCCGGTATTGGCAAAGGTAAGCACCGCATACGGCCCTGTTATTTTCAGGGAAGTATAGGTAGGCCCGGTGTACACGCCGTTTTTATGATAAGCCACTTTGAGTGCAGACAATGCCAGTCGATAACCCACGTCCTGTTTGTTTTTCGGATGAATGTCGTGCGATGCGCCCAGGTCGGTGATCACGGCTTCGCCTGTTTGGGGAAGAGAACTTGCGTTGTGTTGCGCCTCCCTCAAATAGGGCCATATATTGTTGCCGGATGATTGGAAGCTGGTGAGCTGCGCCCAGCAGAAAGGGAAGGTATCCTTCCATTGCTTACGCCAGTCGTTGATCATCATGGGGAATAGCTGTGCGTATGCGCGGGCATCTTTCAGGGTATTGGCATTTTGCTCGCCCTGGTACCAGATAGCGCCTTTGATCGTAAGGGGGATAATAGGCGCCAGCATGGCATTGTAAAGCTGGGAAGGAAAGGCGTTCGGGCCTGTATCGTGCAGGTTATATTGGGTGCTGAGTACGGACGGTTTGGCCAGCCATGCGCCCGCCAGTGGCAGGTTACTACTGCCGGCCAGTTGCAGATTTACCTCGTTGGCCTTGCTTTCAAAACCCGCGCCACCGCCGGTATTCACCACCTTCACTACAAGGGTGTTGATACCTTCATGCAGTAGGTGGGCTGGCAGTATATAACTTCTCGGTGTGTACCAATTGTTCATAGCGCCTACCTGTTGGCCATTCACGTAGGTAACATCATTGTCGTCAATAACGCCCAGTTGCAAAGTGGCGGCGCTTTGTGCCTGTGCGGAAGTGAGTAAGATGGTTTTGCGATACCACACGATGCCTGGTACTGCGCCCCATTTAGTTTGCGACCAGTCGTTGGGTACCGGTGTGTTGTCCCAGGAGGTGGTATCGGTGGCCGGGTTATACCATTGCTGCTGCTCACCGGGGTCGTTGTGGATAGCAGCATCATATTGCTGCCTGGCCTGCGCCCAGCTGGCCACCATGCTGGCCGAGTCGTAAGGGTTGAGGTCTTTGTATTCGGGCAGTGTTTTGGCTACGTCCCAACTCATCCATTCCTGTATTTGGGTGCCGCCCCAGTTAGAACTGATTAACCCGATCGGTACGTGCAGATCCTGGTTTAATTTCCTGCCAAAGAAATAGGCTATAGCAGAAAAAGGGGCGATGTTATCCGGGTTACAGGCCAGCCATTGCCCGCCTTTAATATCTTTGGCCGGCAAATAATGCATGTCTTTTTCTACGGTAAATAAGCGGATGTCCGGATGATTGGCCTGGGCAATTTCCTGTTCCGCATTCACCACCTTGCTCCAGCCGGAAATGGGGAACTCCATGTTCGACTGTCCGCCGCAGATCCATACATCACCCAGCAGGATGTTTTTATATACCAGTGAATCGTGGGCTGCGATGACATCCAGCTCGTAGGGGCCACCGGCTGGCATGGGTTTCAGTGTAACGGCCCATTCGCCATTGGCATTGGCGTGGGTGGTGGCAGCCTGGTGGTTAAAATGCACTTGCACGGTATGGCCGGCGCTGGCCCATCCCCATATCTTTAAAGGCTTATCCCTTTGCAGCACCATGCCGCTCCCGAATATTTTAGGCAGGGTTACCTGCGCCTGCAAGCTGTGTGCTGCTGCCAGCAGGGTGAGGGCCAGTAAGCCATTGCATTTCCTGTTCATCTGTGTGTTGTTTAAGGGCGTCCTGCAAACGCGGTGGTTTCTGGTGTCGCCATGGTCTATGGTTTCCGTGGTTTAAATATACATTGCATGCAACGGTAAGCTGCAAGGTAAAAACTATCCTTTGGAGGCAGTTACTTCTTTTATCACTCCATTCACTTTTACTTTCACCCTGGCGGGGGTGGTGGAGTGGATTTTATACGAGGTGATCTTCCCCTCTTTCCAGGAAAAGTCTACCAGGAAATTACCCCTTGCCTTTAAGCCTTTTACCTGGCCGGCTGCTTTCCACGCGTCCGGGATGGCGGGCAGCAGGTGAATATACCCGGCGTGACTTTGCAGCAGCATTTCTGCAATGCCGGCCTCCCCGCCAAAGTTGGCATCTATCTGGAAAGGGGGCCCTGCGGAAAACAGGTTAGGGTAAATGCCCCCGCCTGCGCCGTAGTTGATGTCGGTGCCAAATGTAGGGCGCATCAGGTTCACGAATAATTTATAAGCCCGGTTGCCATCATACAGGCGGCTCCACCACAGCATCTTATACGCGATAGACCAGCTAGGGCCATCATCGCCGCGGTCGTTCAGCGTTTTTTTGCTGGCGGCGGCCAGTGCGGGCGTACTGTCTGGCGTAATAAGATTGGCCGGAAACAGTCCGTATAAATGCGATACATGGCGATGGTGAACATCCGTTTGCCGGTAGTCTTCCAGCCACTCCATCAGGCTCCCATCTGCGGCTACCCGGCCTGCGGGCGGTAGTTGGGTAAGCTGGTAGTGCAGGGTATCCTGCAAGGCTTTATCCAGGTGCAGTACCTCCGCTGCGGTGATCACGTTTTGAAACAGTTCACGGATAATCTGGTTATCGATGGTAGGGCCTAAGCAAATGCTGGCCGTTTTTCCATTGGGGAGGTAGAAGCTGTTTTCCGGCGAAGAGGAAGGCGAGGTGACCAGCCATTGGGTCTTTGGATCGCGGACCAATATACTTTTATAAAACAACGCCGACCCTTTTAATACGGGGTAAATGCTGTGCAAATAAGCCGTATCGCGGGTAAAGTCATAATGCTGCCACAGGTTATCGCATAGCCAGCCGGAACCAGATTTGGCGGCTCCCCAGGAGGCGCTTTCTCCCGGCTCGGTGTACTGCCATACGTTGGTGATGACGTGGGCTACCCAGCCAGCTGCATTATAGTAAGCCTTGGCGGTTGTTTCGCCATGCGGCACCATTTTTTGTACCAGGTCTGCCAGCGGCAGGTTTAGTTCCGGTAAGTTGCTCACCTCTACTGGCCAGTGGTTCATTTCTACATTCACATCCAGGTGATAGTCGCCGTTCCAGGGCGTATGCACTTGCTGCGCCCATAGTCCCTGCAAATTCGGGGGCAGTAAACCTACCCGCGTGCTGCTGATAGACAGGTAGCGGCCAAACTGGAAGAACAACACCGGCAGGCCATTGTCTGCCCCCGGGTCTTTTTGAAAGGCTTGCAACCGGGCATCGGTGGGCAGGCTATCTTTTGCAGGGGTGCCCAGGGATAGCTGTACACGATGGAACAGTTGCCGGTAGGCTAGTACGTGTAATTGTTTTTCCTGTGCGTAGGGCAGGCGAAGGGCGGTAGCCAGCAGGGCGGCTGTTTGCTGTTCATAAGCTGTATTGCGGAAGTCGGTGCCGGCAGATATATACAGTATCAGTTCCGTAGCGTTGGTCACCACCAGGCTATGGGCGGTGGTGGTTTGTGTGCCGTCTTTCAAGGCGGCTTTTACCTGGGCTACATACTGCATGCCTTTTCCATCCTTGCCATTGTCCAGTTGACCAGATAATTGCAGCGTGTTATCTTTCACCATTGTGGTACCGTTTTCTGCACGATCCAGGGAAATAGTACAATTCACCTGGTGGGGCTTATCTGCTGTAATGCGTATGATCGCTACATCGGTGTGGAAAGAGGTAAAGTATTCTTTCTTAAAGTGTACGCCATTCACCTCGTAGGTTACCACAGCAAGGGCGCTATCCAGTGATAAAGTGCGGGTATAGTTTTTATACGCTGCGTTGCCGGCATAGGAAAATGCCAGCCCCAGGTTGCCCAGTGTTTGAAAGCAGCCCCACTGCGGACCGCCAGAGCCGGGGCCTTTACAGATAAAGTTTTGATCTACCAGTTGCTGGGCCGAATCGTTTTTTCCTTCAAACAAAAATTGCCGGATGGCGGGCAAACTTTTATAAGCGTCATAATTATTAGCATCCTGCGGGGAGCCAGACCATAACGTGATGTCGTTTAATACAATGTTTTCTCTTGCCACCCCGCCGTCTGGTGTCATACCCAGCCTTCCGTTGCCCAGGGGTACCGCGCCTTCCCATTGGGAGGCTGGCTGCTGGTACCATAGGCGCAGGGGCCGTTGTTGTGCAGCAGCGATCGCGGGCGGCACAAGCAATAAAAAAACTACTAGCCGTTTCAAATTGGTTTCCATTCCGTATAGATTATATGACTGCTTAAATTACTGTTTTTTATACCACAGGGTGAGTTGGCTCATGTTAATTGCATTGGCTCCATTTACATCTTTAAGCACCCGTATGATCACATAGCGTACCTGGGGTGGATGGGCTGCGAAGGTAAACTTCTTCGGGGCCACACCATCGTCTGTTCTTACCGCTTCGGTAAGCAGGGTCCAGCCTTTGGCGGTGATCATGCTTTTCCAGTTAGGGTCATTACTGGGCAGGGAAGGCGTAGCGCCGGTAGTATCTGCAATACCCCATATTTCAAAGTCGCCGGGGTTATTGCAGCAATCTCGCCCGATTTCTTCCATCACGGCTATGTTATCGTACACCGCGCCCATATCAAAACTCAGGCTCCTGGGCATGGTGCCGGCGCTGCCGCCGGGATCGTCGCTATGAAAAATATTAGGGTAGCTGCGCACGGTGGCATTGCCATCCCACAACCTGCCCTTGTAGGTATCGGATTCGTAAATGCCTACATCAAATGGAAAGTTTACTTCCGCAAATTTAGCCTTGTCGCATTCCACCAGTTGATAAATGGTGGGGAAGGTGTCTGCTTTTGCCGTGAAGAAAGTATCGATCGCTCTTTTTTGCGGGATATAGGACGACTGGTAGCGTACCGGCGTGCCAAACTGATAATCCACCAGTTGCAGGGAGCTACTGTCTGGCGGTACATTTTTAGTCACCACAGTGCCGGTGAGATTGGTGTAGGTTACCACCGTATTTACATTGCTGGTATCGGGGGTAGAGAACTTAATCTGCACGGAGCTTGGATCGTCGCTTACGATAAATGGCGTGTCGGCATTCACCGGGCGGTTAAAGAGGTTGGCATGATATATATCGCCATACACCCGGGCGTTATCTACTTCTTTCGTCACCGACTTATTGCCGGCATCATCATAGGCATTGATGAAGAAAGTATAGTTGTATTCCTGTAGCTTGTCGATCGTGCATTTCACGGTATCGGTAGGGGTGTGTGATTGGGCGGCCACCACCAGCGAATCGGCATAGTTATTCCAGTACACGGTGTAGTGGGTAATGCTTGGATCGGGGTTGGGTGCCCATTCCAGTTGCAGCCTGTAGTTGCCTGGCAACACTGTTACATCGTTCAGTGCACCGGGGTAGGTGATTTCCTGCCCGTCTAAAAACTTACGGAAGTCGGTGGGCTTCTTCTCGCAAGACACCAGCACAGCCCCGCAAAGCAGGATATATTTTACATTATTTTTCATGTTCGTTTTTTTAGCAACAATAAATTATTACAGGCCGGTCATTGAGGGTTGCCGTATACCGACATCTCCATGATACCAAAATAATTATCCGTACCGCCCATGGTATGGAAGCACTCCAGGCGGAGGTAGCGCACCTTGGGTAGATCTATAGAAAGATCGAAGTTGAAACCTGCGTTCCAGGTATCGATATCCTCGTTTGTGAGCGGGTTGTGGGCAGGTTTGGGCGGGGCGTTGAACTTGCCCATATTAATCCACCCACCTGGTGTTTTAGCGCCTACTGCCGGCAGTTGGGTAGAGTCGGCCGGCATCACCTCATCCTGCGGGGTATCTTCCCGGCCCCACAATACCCAGGTTTCCGGGGCGCCAGAGTTCCAGACAAATTCGTTGCTGCCCCCTGTTCTGAACCAGCACATATACCGGCTTAAGCGGGCCGACTGTCCCATATCGAAGGTGGCCCATGCCGGCCAGATAAAAGGTTTGGTGGGAGAGGCCAGAATAGGCTGCTCGGTGTTGTAACCTGGCTCGCTGGATGTGTTGTTCCACATATTGCTCAGGTTATAATACCCGTTCTGGTAGTTAGGTACATCTGTAGGTAATACATAGGGCTGGAACAATTGTTTATTCATCAGCGTTTCAAAAATGGGATGAACGGTGGTATACATCGTATCCGAAACATTGCCCCACTGATCGGTTACATAAAAAGCAAAAGGTTTGGGTAAGGTATCGTAGCCTCTTAACGTATAGTTGATAGCATCTGTAGTGGTATAGTGCTGGTCCTGTATCTTCAGCCGTGTACTGTTGCTGTCGGGCAGCAGGCTTACGATACCGATGGGATCCTGTGTTTTATTGAGGGCATGGATATTTACGCCGCCAAACGCGTTTTGTGCAACCAGCGAGGCGTACACGAGCTGATAGGGCGGGGTGGCAGGGTGTACCACTACCACTACGGAATCGGATTTAATATTGGCGCGGGACACGGTGTACAATACCACCTTATAATCTTTGCTTGCTGCAAAGCCGCTCACCGTAATACTGTCGGAGTAATAAGATGATTTCGTTTGCCGGGTGGCCTTGTCGCTGATAGCATAATTGGCTTGCACGTATAAAATATTGGCAGAGTTGGGAAGCGTATAGGTAATGTAAGCGCCCCCGTTAAAATTCACCACCTTCACGGCCGTTACAACGCCCGGCTTCGTTTTGTCGTTCGATACTACGCTATTATAGCCGTCTATTTTCTTGCAGGAAGTGTAGGCTAATGCTGCTATGAGGAAAAACAGCAGGCAGCCATGTGGTATATATTTCAGGAAGTTCATGTGATGATAATTGAAAGTGCGAAAGAGGGATTGTTATAACCGTATACCTGCTACCAGTAAGGTGTTTGTACCAGGTTAGGGTTGTACAGCATATCTGCCTTCTGGATGGGGAAGAGGTAATCTCTTAATCCAAACTGGGGCTGATAGACGGTTTGCAGGTTATAATACTGGCCCGTAGTTTTCGTTTCGTTCATGACGTTCCATCCCAGGAAGGGATTCACCAGTACGTTTTGCAGTTCCTTCCATCTTCTCAGGTCCCAGCCGGCCTGTCCTTCAAAGGCCAGTTCTATCCTTCTTTCCTGGTGTATGATTTGGCGGAGGCCGTCCTGGGTGCCGGGCTTATTAGGTGTCCTGGAATACTGCGCCCAGGCGGCTTGTATGCCGGGCAGGCCTGCCCGGGCCCTTACCTGGTCTACCCAGGTATACACGGCCGCACTGGGCCCGTTGGCTTCATTGAGGCATTCGGCATATAATAACCACAGGGCGGGCAGCCGCATAAAGGGCCAGGAGTAATTAAACGTTTGGAAGCTGTTATTGGCGGAAGCGGTTTGGTAAGGCACCAGCTTGCGCGCCCAGTAGCCTGTGGCGTTGTAGGCAATAGGGTCTAGCGGGGCAGCGGGGCCGTTCACGGCATTGATCACGTCGGGATTATTATCGTCTGTATTGCTGGATCCAAACCAGGTGCTGCCATCAAAAGCAATGTCTGCATAATAGCGGGCTTCCCGGTTCAGGTTGCCTTTATTAGTGCTGTAGCCCTTTCGCACATAATGCCCGTTGGCATCATCGCCCTGTACTACTTTGTAGCGGTTGGGGTAGTCCCAGGTTTTATCTTCATTAATAGGTACGCCATTGTTGGTATAAAACAGCTCACTTTCCCCGATGGGTACGGAAAAGTTAGAGAAGAAATTATACACCGTGGTGGCCAGTGCATTGACGCGGGGAGAGGCCTGGATCTGGTAGCCAAAATAAGGGTTCAGGGTCCACAGTTGTTCTGTATTCCAACTGGACGTTACGGCACCTTGTAGCGTGAGCAGCAGCTTGGTGGAATCGGTCATGTGTGCGATGCCGCTTTGTGCTACAAACTGGTACAGGGCTGCGCCGGAGGCGTTGGCAGCATCTATGGCAGCCTTGCAGGCATCGGCGGCCTTTTGCCACTTGGCCTTATCGGGGGCGGCGGAAAATAATTTGGTGCCGTCTATATTGGCAAAGCTGCTGTAATCCGGGTTGCCGTTGAACAGGGGGCTGGCTTCGGTGGCTAATACTTCTGCTTTTACGGCCAGAGCAATGGTGGCGGTAATGCGGCCATCTTCCGTAATCACATTCTGGATGGAAGGAGGCAGGTCGGGTAAGGCTTCATCGATGAGGTGTACCACATAATTAAAGCAGGAATCTACCGGCAATTGTTTTTGCCGCACCTGGTCGGTGGTGGCATTTACCGGCAGGGCCACATCGGCAATGGGAATGGGGCCATACATACGGATCAGCCAGTAGTGATAATACGCTTTGAGAAATTTGGCCTCCGCTATCCAGCGTTTTCTTTCGGTAACGGTTACGTCGGGCGGGGTATTTACATTGTCTAAAAAGGTGTTGCAAAACCGGATGGATTGCCACAGGTTTAAGCCCTGGTTATAAGCATCCCAGAAATTAAACAACGGATTCTGCACGTTCTGAAACCCGCGCAGCAGGTTAAAGCCTGCATCCTGCCCGGAGCCTTTAAGGCTTTGATTGCTGGGCAGGTCGGTAGGGATGATCACCTCGCCGGAAGTAGTAAAGCCGGCATTGCGGCATACGTCAGACAGGCGTTGCAGGTTAGCGTAACAGTTGCCCAGCAGGTAGGCCTGGGCCTCGTTTTCGTTGGCGAAAGAACTGTTCAGCGTAGCCACGTCATCTGGGATAACGTCCAGGTATTTTTTACATGCTAACATGGAAAAAGTAAGGCATGGCAGTAAGAAAAATTTTATCAAAGTCCTCATGATCGTGGATTAAGATGATTACAAGTTGATGTTTAAGCCAATGTTAAATACGCGCTGGATAGGATAAGCAAAGCCCTGGCCCGCCATCTCCGGATCCCATAATTTAAAATGGCTAAAGGTTAGCAGGTTCAATCCATTTACATAAATACGCGCATTATCCATGAAGGCTTTTTTAGTGAGCCTTTTGGGAAATGTGTAACCAATTTCTGCCGACTTCAATCGCATGAAGCTACCATCGCGCATCCACCAGGTGCTGGTTTGTTCGTTGTTCGGCACATCCACGGGGGAGTAGCGGGGGTATAGCGCATATAAGTTTTGGTTTTCTTGCGACCAGTGATTGTCGGCATATGCTTGTAGTAACTGGGCGTTATTAACAAAGGGCGCGGTACCAAACTGGCCATAGGTGAAATCTACCGATGAAGAGGGGTTGATAAAGAACGATTCCCTGGCCAGGCCCTGGAAGAAAGCACTGAGGTCAAAGTTTTTATAGGAGAGAGAAAACCCTGCGCCATAAATGATCTGCGGCGTTTGCGGTAGTCCGATAGGTACCTGGTCGTCGCCATCTATCACCCCATCGTGGTTCACGTCGCGGTACTTAATATCGCCGCCCTGGGGTGGGTTGCCGCCAAATAATTGGGAAGGCGAGTTATTGGCTTCTTTATCATCTACAAACAGTCTTTCCGCGATATAGCCGAATGGCTGGCTAATGGGCTGGCCGGTTCTGAACTCGTAAGGATATTTATATTCCGGCTCTTCAGTATAAACGGTTTTATTGGCGGTAACGGTAAGGTTACCCATTAACTGTAAGGAAAGGTCGTTGTTAATGCTGTGATTGTACGTAGCGTTCAGGTCCAGGCCGCGTGCGGAAGCAATGCCTAAATTGGCTTGCAGGTTGCCCGCGGCGGTGTTTTCAATACCCACGGTAACGGGTATATATCCACGGGTCACTAAAATATCGTGGCGGTACTCATGGTATATTTCTGCAGTGATGTTGAGGTGTTTTAAAATGGTGGCTTCCACCGCCAGATTGGCCTTCCTGGATCGCTCCCAGGTAACGTCCGGGTTGGGGTACGACTGTATGGTGGTGCCGTATTGGGTAAAGCCATTGGTGTTGCCAAAAGTGCCTGGCCAGGTACCCCTGCCGGCATCGTCCGGGGTTACGCTGGAGAGGTAAAAGAAGCGCTGGCTGCCAATGTTATCGTTGCCCACCAGTCCATAACTGCCCCGGAGTTTTAAACGGCTTACAATGTCTGCAATACTGCCCTTCCAAAATTTTTCATTGGAGATTACCCATCCTGCGCCAATGGTAGGGAAGAAACCATACCGGTGATCTGCGGCAAAACGTTCAGACCCATTGTACCCAAAATTAAACTCCACAAAATAACGGCTATCATAGGAGTAAGAAGCCCTGCCGGATAGCCCTAAGTTGCGGTAGGGCAAAGAAAGCAGCAGGGAGGGAATATTGGTATTCGGCTCGTATGCATCGCCATACTGGGTTTGCTGGCGGGTAGCAATTAATGTTGCCCCCACATTGTGTTTGCCAAAGGTTTGACCATAGTCTAAGGTGCCTTGCAGGTACAGGTAGGTATACACCGATTTGGTAGAAGGGTCGGAAGAAATACTCAGAAATTCCTGTGCCTGTCCGGGGCTGTTGTTTATCCAGTCTAAAGTATAATTGTTGGTATGCGGATCATAGCTTTGTATCTGGTAATAAAATGGCTTGTAGTTGCGGGTCACTGAAAAATACGCATAACGGTTGGTGCTGAAAATGCCATGAAAGGAGAGCCCTGGCAGGAAATCAAATTGCTGGGTTACCTCAAACTGTGCCGACATTCTCGATTCTGAGAATGTTTTATAGCCATACATCAGGTCTGCATAAGGGTTGTCTAGCAACCCCCCAGTAAGGCTGGTATTATTGCCAAACAAAATATGGTGGGTCAGCATATTGGCGCTGTCTGGTGCAAAATAGGGGGCAAAGGCTACCGGGTTAGCGTGTAAGGCTTTTACATACAGGTCGGTAGAAAAGCCGTCGTTGCTGCTGGTAATAGGGCCGGTATATTCATTGAAATTGCCCCACAGGCGCACCTCTGCTTGCGTATTCTTGGTCAGGTTCAGGTTAATGTTGGCCCGTAGCTGATAATTCTCGTACTTCATCCCGCTGTTGAAATTATTCACGGGATTATTTTGTAAAATACCATTGTCCCGTGAATAAGAACCGGCCATATAATAGCGGGCAAACTGGCTTCCGCCGCTGGCGCTGAAGTTGGCCCGGGTGGTGGTGGTCTGATCTTTAAACAACGTCTTCATCCAGTTTACCGCCGGGTAAATGTAAGGACTGCTACCCGGTGCATGCTGCAACGTTTGTTGGGTGTTATAAATATCGTTGGGTGTATAGGGGGGCGTTTGGGAAGGAGTGCGGGTGGTCACGGCCTCGTTATATCCCTTCATATACGCAATCGGGTCGGCCAGTTTTATTTGTTTTGTAGGCTGGGAGATGGCGGTTTCCAGCCTCACATTTATCTTGGCCTTGCCAATTTTACCATCCTTCGTCGTAATAAGTATCACCCCGTTAGCGCCCCTGGCACCATACAGGGCGGCAGCGCTGGCGTCTTTTAAAATGGAAAAGCTGGCAATATCATCCACTTGCAGGCGGGCCAGGTCATTGGCTCCCAGTTCTATATTATCTACCAGGATGAGGGGGCTGGCGCTGTATCCCAGCGTGGTAACCCCGCGTATAAAGAAGTTGGCATTATCCATACCCGGCTGCCCACCTCTTTGAAAAGCAATTAAACCAGCCACCTTTCCGGCCAGCGCGTTGGTAAGGTTACTGGAAGGCACCTTTAGTTCGCCGGGTGTAATACTGGTCACCGACCCTACCACCGCTTCTTTTCTTTCCTTCCTGCCAAAGGCCGTTACCACCACCTCCGAAATGGCCGCAGTAGCAGGTATTAGCCGGATGTTCAGTACACGGGTTTTTTCATTAATGCTAATGTTTTGCTCCGCAAATCCCACAAAGGAGAAATGAATAATAGCACCGGGCGCTGCTTCCAGCACAAACTTTCCATGACTGTCGGTATAAGTACCCGCATTTTTTTTTGAAATGTTGATAACACTTACACCATTCAACACATTGCCCGAAGTGTCTGTCACGGTGCCGGTTACAGTCATGTTGTTTTGCCCGGCTGCCGGCTGCCAGAAGCCGCTAAAGAAAATTAACAGGAGAAACAATACAGTTCGGCGCCCGGCTATAGTAATAGCGGCCGCACGTTTTAAGTAAACGTGGATCATATGCATAAACGTGGGATTATTCTAATATATACAGCTAGAAAACGTTGAAAAAGGTTTTGGCGAATGCATAAATGGTATATCACTTTAAATTGCCTGCTGGCCGGTGGAATATTTCTTACGTGGAAATCATCCGGTAGGTAGATGATTGATCTATTCTATCCTATACCACAAGTATAGAGAAATTTTTGTTCCTGCCAAATTTTTGAGTGGCGGAATCAGGAGCCTTGTTCATTTAATATTACGAGTGGTTCATTTAGTATCAGCGGGATGTATTGATATGGCCTGTAATGCCATACCTGGGCGGCTTTCCGGGTGTAGGGGGTGGTGGCTTCTTTGTGTATTACTTACGCAATAATGCCGGCTATTGATGAAAATTAGCCGGCAGGCCATCCATGCCTTGCTTGCGAAGCCTGACCCGGGATGGTGAAAGGGTTTCCAATAGTGGGATACCTGACCTTCGTATAGCCATTGGGGTTACCGAATAAAAGTAGCCGCCCATGGATTTCTTATTGTGGAAACAGGTTGTACATTTATCCTGGCAGGCCATCAACGCCTGCCATTGCCCATGGTGCATGCAGCCTTTTATGCCAGTCATGGCAAGGGAGGGAACAACATCCGCCGTGGGCATGGATAGTACCCACGGGCTGTTCAGTACCTTTGGAAATATTTTGTTGCACATTATTAACGTGAACCATGACTTATTTCAAATGATCAATCTACTGGCCTGCCCTGTTGGCGGCTTTCTTTTGCTTATCCTGGGCCAAGCCCCCGGCAGATCCCCGCCACATACCGAAAATTGTGAATATTGTAAATTTTATACGCCTGCTAGAACCCCGCGATCCGGCGTTCACCCAGGAGGTGTTATACCAAACGGTGGTAGAACAGGTGAAGATGATGAAACAATATTACCTGAACGGGAGAAGATTGCAGACAGACTGGAAACCCTGGAACAGTTGGGCCAGTGGTTCTCCCGCCATTATAAGTTGACGCCGGCTACCTCCTTTGCGGTAATGATGTTGCAGTTTGAGAGCAAGCAGTGAATGTGGCAAAGGGGGGCATTGCGCTGGTACGCTTTTGCCTGGGGTGAATAGACCTTGATGCTGGGGTGTGGTACGCTTTATCCAGGGTTATTACTAGGCGTTGCCTGGGGTGAATTGACCTTGATGCTGGGGGATATCCGGACGAAAGGTACCGGAAAAACAATGGCGTTTTCACCCTGATACGCTTTAAGGTTTCATTTATTGTGGAAGGGCATCAATCGCTGTTTTTCCGGCATGCGCCGGGAGGTGCTCCGCTGCCGCGGGGGCCTACTTTTTTGCTGGTGCAAAAAAGTAGCAAAAAAGCACCTGGCGGCGACGGAAAATGGCTGAAATTTACTGCGTTGCGCTACGGCAAACGAGCTTACTATTAAGCGGTGGGATTTCTATTGGGCGATTGTGCATGTAAGCTTTTGTACTAGCTTCCGCCCGTTTGCCGCTGAACGCTCCACTGCGTAAATTTCTTGACGCCATTTTCCTAAGGCCGCAAATGCTTTGCATACCATCTGCTTCCATCTTGTTAACTGCATAGTCTTCGCATACCATCATCCGCTCTCCTGCTAGGTCTGAAATCAGCCATGGTAGCTCCGCTGCATTTGTCCCCTTTTGAAGGGGGCAGGGGGATGACCTCGCGTATATCATCTGCGTGTATCATCCGGGTATATCATCTACGTAATTCATCTACGTATATCATCTGCGTGTATCAACTGCCTCTCCTAATTTGGGAGCTTCTTTTTTGGGCTGCAGGATAGCGTAGCAAATGATCGTGAAAAAAAATTATGAGGGCATGAAAACTAATGACCAGCATAAAAAGTATCTAAAATGGACAACTATTTTTATATAGCTATAGGTTTGTCCGCTTTATTGTGGCATTAGCATGTAATCAATCACAAAAGATGGTAGCGGATGATGTGCGTGGATGATATATGCGAAGGTCATCCCTTTTACCTCCTTCAAAGGTGGGTAAATGCAGCGGAGCCACCATGGCGGATTTTAAGGTATTGAAGGGATGGGAGCGGATAGTATGCGAAGACCTTGCAGTTAGTAAGATGGAAGCAGATGGTATGCAAAGCATTTGCGGCCTTAGGAAAATGGCGTCAAGAAATTTACGCAGTGGAGCGTTCAGCGGCAAACGGGCGGAAGCTAGTACAAAAGCTTACACACACAATTGCCCAATAGAAATCCCACCGCTTAATAGTAAGCTCGTTTGCCGTAGCGCAACGCAGTAAATTTTAGCCATTTTCCGCCGCCGCCAGGTGCTTTTTGTTTCTTTTTGCACCAGCAAAAAGAAAGCCCCCGCGGCAGCGGAGCGCACTGCGAAGATCTTTGAGAAGGGAGGCAAAAGGGTAATTAAAACTTAATCAGCAGTTGCTCCGAGATGAGTTGTCCATCTTTGTAATACTCAAAATACCAGTTCCCATTCTTCTTCAGTACAATGCCATTCGCCACCCCATTGTTGGCAATATAATCATCTGGCAGGGAAGTGCGGAACAGGGTGAGTACTATTTTAGGAGCCGTGTCAATGAGTTGATACCCGGTAGGGGTGGCCTGGGCATACAGGGTGCCACTGGCATCGCGGGTCTGTGCTACTACGGGTGTCGCGGCAGGCGTAGCCACCGGAACAGCAGGAGCAGCAGCGGCAGGGGTGGCTACCGCCGTGGCGGTTGTGGCAACATTGGCGGTACTATCATATGCATAAGGTACAGCGTCCAGCGAGGTGAAGGCATCTCTTAACGCCAGGTTATAAGCAGGCATAAATTCCTTTTCCCTGCTTTTGCCTTCCTTGCTTTTAAACAGGATATTGCCCCTGCAATCTTTTAAAAACAGGGTGAGGTTGGTCACAAACATGCTTTTTCGCTGCGTTACATCGGCGGTTAAGACATTGCAACGGTTGCCAGCCAGTTCTTTCGGCACAAGGGCATTATCGAAATACACGGTAAACCCTTTTTGTTCCAACAGTGTTTTGGCCAGGGAGTTCAATCCATACTGGTCTTCTTCGTGGGCAAAGCCAAATTTTTCCGGCAGCAGAACGTACTTGAAATTATTAATGGTTTGTTGGCCATAGCCGGCAAGTGAAAGGAACAGTAAAAATATAAATGCGGATCGCCTCATATAACTTAGGTATTCTGATGACTACGAATATAGATAAAATGCTGCTTTTTACAGCGGTTAACCCTGCACTATCTGCCGGTGCAGCTTAGCCTGGCGTATTTTTGGAACAACGATAGCGCGGGCGGATATATTTTGTATCCGAAAGATAAGTACATTTAACAATAAGCAACAAAATTTGCAGCTATGATTTTAGTAACAGGCGCCTCCGGACATTTTGGTAAAACAGTAATAGACCACCTTTTAAAAACGATGCCGGCAAATGAGGTAGTGGCCTATGTAAGGGATGAAAAGAAAGCAACGGCGCTAACCGCCCAGGGCGTACAACTCCGCATAGGAAGTTATGACGAGGTTGCCGCTATCGAAAAGGCGGTGCAGGGCATTGATAAAATCCTGCTGGTATCAGGCCTGGATATGCACCGGTTTGAACAACATGCCCGTATCATTACCGCTGCCCGGCAAGCGGGTGTGCAGCAGGTAATTTATACCAGCGCCGCACTAAACGATTTTCCGACAACAGCCAATAAACTGCTGATGGAAAGTCATTTTCAAACGGAAGATTTTTTAAAGCAAAGTGGGTTGGCGTATACCCTGCTGCGCAATTCACTTTATACGGAAGTGATTCCTGGATTTGTAGGCGATAGGGTGTTGGAAACCGGGATATTTTACCCGGCGGGTGATGGAAAAACTTCTTTCGCTTCGCGCAATGATATGGCGGAAGCAGCGGCCCGTGTATTGCTAGGCACAGGGCATGAACAGCAAACGTACCACATTACCGGCGCAACGGCCTATTCCTTTGGCGACATTGCGCAGGCCTTGTCAGAGCTGTCGGGCAAAGCAGTTACCTACCAAAATATAGACCCTGCAACTTTTGAAAGCCACCTGCAACAAGCCGGCGTACCGGAAATAGGGGTGCAGATTACCGCCGGTTTTGCCGCCGATATCCGGGCGGGCCAGTTTAGTGTGGTGAGCCCAGACCTGGAAAAATTATTGGGCAGAAAACCAGCTACCCTTAAAGAAGGATTGAAGGCGGTGTACAAATTGTAAGACCAGCACTGGTAATGGGGCAGGCCTTTCCGGGAAAACCTCACTGCGTTGCAATGCTTAAAAAAGATTAAAGGGTCCGCGATGGCGGACCTTTTTATATGGATGGGCTGTTGGCTTTTATTTCCGGCAAAAACGCTGTAGGATAGCGGTAACATTTTCACCTATGCCGTTATAATTACACAAGCCGCTGCGAACAATGCTGTGCATGCAACGAAGTAATTATTACATTTATCTTCTAAATGGAATAATTTGACGGGGAATCAACCAACTTCTGAAGCTGCCTTACTGGTCTTGTTAGCGAAGGGCGATGAAGCGGCATTCAATGCCTTGTATTTCGCTTATTCGCAGGCGGTTTACAAGGCTGCCATGGCCTATTTGCGCGATGAGGAAGCAGCCAGGGAGGTGGTGCAGGAAGTATTTATAAAATTATGGGAACAGAAAGAAGGGGCGGCCCATTTACAAAAGTTACAGGACTATTTATTCATCATCGCCCGCAATATCATATTCAACCAATTCAAAAAACGGGCTAATCAACTGCTAGCCCTCAAAGAATATCTCCCAGCTAATGCCCTGCAGGTGAACAATGCAGATCATCCCCTGCAGGAAAAAATGTATGATGAATTATTACGGTCTGCCATTGATAAACTGCCACCTGAAAGAAAAAAAATATACCTGCTGGCCAAAGAACAGGGCTACAGCTATGAGGCCATTGCCGGGCTGCTCGGTATTTCCCCGTTTACCGTAAAAAATCAAATGGCCCAGGCCCTTCGTTTTATCCGCCTTTATATCAACCGGCACTTATATGCCGCTGTAGCCATGCCTTTTGTATTGTACCCATTATTTTCCTGATTTTTTTTGGCGCCGGATAGTCCGGCCTATCTGCTCAGTTGTCTTTACCTAAATACCACCCGGATGAATAGCGCCACGCTCAAAGATTTGCTGGATAAATACAAGCGCCACGCCCTCTCTCCACAGGAAGAGGCGGCGTTCATGGAGGCGGTGTCGGCAGCCGGGCAGGAGGACGTAGTGTTAGCGGATATTATCCAGGAATTGCAACAGTCTACCCTCCACGAAGGAATGACAACGGGCGTACAGCTCCAGGTGTTGCAGCAAATACAGGCCCGCATTGGCCGGAAGCCGGTGGCGCGCAGGGTAGGCCTGCGGCGGCTGTTGCCCTATGCAGCGGCGGTGCTGGTATTGGTGGCAGCAGGTGGGTATTGGTTACATATGGGCAAGAAAAAGGAGGCAACGACACCAGTAGCTACCGTGGTGTTGCCAGGTAGTAATAAAGCCATACTTACTACGTCTACCGGCGAGCAAATTTTACTGGGGGCTGGGCACCATGCAGATATTCCTTTGCAGGGCGGTGTGTCGGTACAACAAGTAGGGGATGAACAATTGGCCTACCAGGAAACTCCGGTCTCTGCACGCCTGGTGACCAATACCCTTGCTACTCCCTTGGGCGGCCAGTTCCAGGTGGTGCTGGCAGATGGTACTAAAGTGTGGCTAAACGCTGGTAGTACCCTTACTTATCCGGCGGCATTCACCGCCACAGAAAGGCGGGTAACGCTGGAGGGGGAGGCGTATTTTGAAGTGGCAGCACACGCTGCACAGCCTTTTAAGGTGGTGGTCAAGGGAATGGAAGTGCAGGTGCTAGGTACCCATTTTAACATCATGGCGTATGAAGATGAACCCTCCACCAGCGCCACGCTACTGGAAGGCGCCGTAAAAGTTATACACGATGGTGCCAGTGAAATATTAAAGCCAGGAACCCAGGCCAGTTTGTTGAAAACCGGCCACCAGATTAGGGTTGCAGCGGTAGATACAGCCATGGCGGTGGCCTGGAAAAATGGTAACCTGCAATTACAGGATGCAGACATTGGCACCATTATGCGCCAGGTGGCCCGCTGGTACAATGTACAGGTGCAGTATGAGCAGGCTATATCCGACCGGCATTTTTCGCTAGACATCAGCCGGGATATTAGTCTGAATGATCTGCTGGTGGTACTCGCTGCTACAGGGGTACATTGTAGGCTGGAAGATAAGGTAGTGACCGTATTAAAGTAACGGACACATAGGAAGTAGGCATACTGAATAACTAAGATTAAGCATGGATTACAACAAAGAAAAACCGGAAATGCACGAACATCCCCGGTCGTTTGGGTAATTCATGTAGTCGCTGAACACACATATTATCACCCAAAATCAAATGTATGATTTTTACTGCTTGGCGCCAAACAGGTACGGGCCCGTCATGTTCCTACTATGCCTTTCCGCGCATAGTACCGTTCTTCTCCCGGAAGATACGTTTTCCTCCCCTCAGCAAATTAAGGCTGCGCAGGGAGCTTATCACCCCGCTTTTATGGATACTGTTATTGCTGTTTGCACCTGCTGCCATAGCGCAGCAGGTAACAATGAATGCCAAAGACATGCCGGTTAGCAAAGTGCTGAAGGATATAAAGCGTCAAACCGGCATGTCATTACTGCTGGATGAGCAGTTGTTAAAACAAACGCACCCGGTGAGCGTGCATGTTACGAATATGGAAGTGAATGCGTTCCTGCAACTATGCCTGCGTGATCAGCCGTTAACGTTCGAGATTATAAAGCATGTGATTATTATCAAGGCAAAAGGGGATACCGTTACGAAGGCTGCGGCTTCTGGCGATATCAGGGGCCAGGTCACTGATGCTTCTAATGTGCCGCTCATTGGCGCCAGTGTGCGTATAAGCGGCACCTCCAGGGGAGCCAGCACCGATGAAAACGGCCGTTTTGTATTAAAGGGTGCAGGCCAAGACGTTATCCTGGAAATATCTTTCCTGGGATACCAGCCGCAAACGGTGCATGTAAGCGGAAATAAAGGAGAAGAGGTGCAGGTAGGATTGGCCGTTTCCAATAATAAGCTGGATGAAACTATTGTGATCGGTTATGGATCTACCTTGCAACGGTATAATACAGGTTCCATTTCAAAGATCTCTTCCAAAGACATTGAGAAGCAGCCTGTAGGCAATGTGTTGCAGGCGCTGCAAGGCCTGGTGCCAGGGTTAAATATTGTGCAAAACACCTCCTTTTCTAACGGGCGTTTCAGTATAGACATCCGTGGAAAAAAGGACTTGTTTAGCGCAGGAAGTCCTAACAATCCTTTGTTTATTATAGACGGGGTACCCATCCCTACCAGCAATGGAGATATTAATAATGTGGGCCTTAACCAAAATGGATTTTCTGGTAATAATTCTGGCCAGAACCCGCTGTATAGTTTAAACCCGGCTGATATAGAAAGCGTGGAGGTGCTGCGCGATGCCGATGCCACCGCTATTTACGGATCGCGGGGCGCCAATGGGGTGATCCTGATCAATACCAAAAAAGGGAAGGCCGGGAGAAATGCCCTGGACGTAAATATTTACACCGGTATAACGGCTAAGCCTAAACGTACTAGCATGCTCAATACGCAGCAATATTTGCAAATGCGGCGGGAGGCCTTTACCAATAGTGGGGAAACCCCCGATACTTATAATGCCTACGACCTGCTGAGCTGGGACACTACGCGCTATACGGATTGGCAGCGCAAGCTGGGAGCCAGTGCGCTAATGTATGACGGGGAACTGGCCTATTCCGGGGGAAATGAATACACCAGCTTTCGCATGAGCGGAGGAATGCACCGCGAGAATACTCCGGTGCCAAAGGGCTTTCCAGACAATTTCCGCGACCAGCGTATTTCTTCTCAATTAAGTGTGAACCACCGGTCTAAGGATAACCGGTTTAATCTGTCGGTGATGGTGAACTATGCGGCCACCAGCAGCCGGGTGCCGGGCGGAAGTTTTTATTTATTCGACCTTCCTCCCAATGCCCCTGCCCTGCTGGATAGCAGCGGAAAACTGAACTTCAAGGATTGGGGATATAATATGCCTTTTGAAGTGACCAACTTGTTTCAATCATATAAGGCCAGTACCAATAATATTGTTACCAATTTATCCCTTAGCTATATTGTAGCCAGTGGGCTTACCTTGTCTGTCAGCGGCGGTTATACCAATACCGCTATGAAGCAGTTCCAGGGTGTGCCGGCAGCTATCCAGGGCCCCGACCCTTCGGCTAATTCCGGGTATGCGCAATTTGGTACCAACAACATTGTGAGTTGGATAGCCGAACCCAAAGCGACCTATGTAAAACAAATGGGGGAAGGACGGCTGGAGGCCATGGTGGGTGCTACACTTACGGAATCAATTACAGATGGTACCAACATTTCTGGCTACGGCTTTTTGAGCGATGCACTCCTGGAGAATGTAGGTAGCGCCGGCTCTTTATATACTACGAGCAATTATGCCCAATACCGTTTCCAGGGTTATTTTGGACGTATTAATTATCAGTATAAGGGTAAGTACATTGCAAATATTTCCGGCAGAAGGGATGGCTCGTCCCGGTTCAAGGCCAATGACCAGATGGGCAACTTTGGCGCCGTTGGCGTGGCATGGTTGTTCTCCGAAGAGCGGTTTATGAAAGATCATCTTTCTTTCCTCAGTTTCGGTAAGCTACGCGGCAGCCTTGGCACTACCGGCAGCCCTGCGGCCAATGATTACCGCTACCTGGAAGGATGGCGTTCCCAATCGTCTACTTACGATGGTACACCCATCATTTCCTATACACAGCCCTACAATCCTGGCTTTAAATGGCAGGTGAATAAAAAGCTGGAAGCAGCAGTGGAACTTGGCTTCCTCAAAGACCGGCTTTCCGTTTCCGCCGCCTGGTACCAGGAGAGAAGTGATGATCAACTGGTTACTGCGCCAGTACCCGGTTACCTGGGATTGATAGCAGGGGGTGTGGTGGAGAATATCCCGGCTAAAGTGCAAAACAGGGGATGGGAGTTTACGGTAAACTCCACGAACATAGAAAGTAAAAACTTCCATTGGACTACTAATTTTAATATCAGCATTAACCGGAATAAACTACTGGCATTTCCTAACCTGAGCCTGTCTTCCTATGCAGATAGCTATGTAGTAGGTATGCCCACTACCATACAGTTGGTGTATCACTACCAGGGCGTAGACCCGGCCACGGGTCTCTACCAGTTTGAAGATCTTCACAAAGACGGCATATATGACGACCGCGATAAAATACCCATGGATCTTACCCCTGCTTTTCAAGGCGGAATGCTAAATACGTTGACATACAAAAACTGGTCGCTGAGTTTTCTACTGGATTATAAAAAACAAAAAGGCCCTTACAGCCTTACCAACGGAACACCTGGCACCCTTCGCAACCAGCCGGTTACCGTGCTGGCCCGCTGGCAAAAGGAAGGCGACATGACCCCTGTTAGAAAGTATATGACAAGTGACGGCGATGATGGCTATTTGTATAGTGCCTCCGATGCCAATATTGTAGATGCTTCTTACCTGCGCTTACAAAATCTTTCGTTGTCTTACAACCTGCCGGAAAAGTGGATGCATTCGGCTAAAATCAGCACCTGCCGCATTTATGTGCAGGGGCAAAATCTGCTGGTGATCAGTCCTTATAAAGGCAGAGACCCGGTAAGCCCGGAACTAACAGGATACGATTATCCTCCGCTGGCCACTTTTACGGCAGGTATTCAACTTACGCTTTAAAAAATCATGACTATGCGATCATCGTTTAGCGGTAATAAGATCTGGGCTTGCGCTTTGCTTTTAACAGCCATGAGCGCCTGCAAAAAATTTACTGAAATAGGGCCTCCCAGGGATTTCCTGTCGTCCGAAGAAGCTTTTGCTACAGATGTTAGTGCAAATGCTACTATAGCCAATATTTATAATACACTTACCAATGGCGCGCTGGTAAATCAGGATGCTACGTTGTCACTGGCCCTGTCTGCCGACGAACTAACGGCGGTAAATCCTTCCCAAAGTCAGCTTCAATTGGAACAAAATAACCTGACGATTGATAACGATAACACTGCCGCATTGTGGAATGCTGCCTATCAGGTAATTTCCCAAGCCAACGTAGCTATCCAGGGGGTTACTGGCGCTACCGGCATTACACCGGAAAAGAAAAAACAATTTATAGGAGAGGCCAGGTTCCTGCGGGCTTTTAGTTATACCTACCTGGTGAATTTGTATGGGGCATTGCCCCTGGTGTTAGATGCTAACTGGCAGGATCACCAGCGGATAGCGCGAACGCCTGCTGATAAAGTGTATCAACAAATTATCCTGGACCTGAAAAGTGCGCAGGACTCCTTACCAGATAGTTATAGCTCCGGCACTTACATCCGGGCCACCCGCTGGGCCGCTACGGCCCTGCTGGCGCGTATTTACCTGTATGATCAGCAATGGGCAGCTGCGGAGGCTCAAGCCACCGATGTGCTGGAAAATGCGGGGATATATACGGGTAGTTTGCCCGCACCGGAAGATGTATTCCTGGCCGGGAGTGAAGAAGCCATCTGGCAGTTACAGCCAGCCTCTTACCTCAGCAATCCTATAGAATCGAATTTGATCGCCGCCTATGGCGCTGTTAATTATGCGTTGACAGACAACCTGGCCAATGCCTTTGAGCAGGGCGACCTGCGCAAAGATGCCTGGGTAACGGAAACGGTTTCGGATGATGGCAGTAGCATCTTGTATCCCGCAAAATATAAGGGTGATCCCTATGACCAATCATCTTCAGAATATTATATGATGCTGCGGGTAGGCGAACAGTTGCTCATCCGCGCGGAAGCGCGCACCATGCTGGGAAATACCGCCGCAGCCATTGCGGATGTGAATGTGATCCGGCAACGTGCAGGCCTGGACGACCTGCCTGCTACGCTGGATAAAGCGGGCTGCCTGGCTGCCATAGCGCAGGAGCGCAGGATAGAATTGCTGGCAGAATGGGGGCAGCGTTGGTTAGATCTGAAGCGCTGGCCTGCCCTTTCCGGCGCTACCAACGCTGTAAGAGCAGACGAAGTACTGTCGCTGATAAAGGGTGCTAACTGGCAGTCTACCGACGTACTATACCCCGTGCCTGCGGCAGATCTGAAACTGAATCCAAGCTTATATCCTAACAATCCGGGTTATTAATAACCCGCCATATTACACGGCATAGCCCGCACGGCGGGCCATGCTTTTTAAATCTATTTATGAAAAAGAGATTGCTGCTGATTGCTTTTGTTTTTTTACTGCTTCACCTGTACACAGGCGCCAGTGCGCAGGGTTATTATGCTGGCTGGGATCCGGCAGCCATTGGAAAGAAAGCGACACCTTTTACATTTACCACCCCCAATGGCAGTAAATTAACCAGTGCCAGCCTGGCCGGAAAAGTAGTGGTGCTAGACTTTTGGGCCAGCCAGTGTAAGACCTGCGACACCTTGACCCATGCTGTAGATAGTGCAATAGCTGCCTACAACAACAAAAATGTATGGATGATGGGCGTTGCTAACCAGGAAGCGATGCCGCAAAATAACCTGGTAGCCTACTGGAAAGGGCACGGATACCAATGCCCCGTGTTTATAGACACCCATGCGTATGGTAAGGCCATAAAGGCGGTAACGCCGCTGGTAGTGGTGATAGACCAGCAAGGCGTTGTGCAGGGGCGATGGCAGGGTCTTACCGCCAATAGGGCGGCGGAAGTGAAAACCCTGGTGTGGGAGTTAATAGAAAAGCCGGAAGTTTCGCTACAGGCAGTGGTGGACGCCAATCGCAATAAGGCCTATAACGAGGCCATTTTCTTATATGACAGCCTGATAAAAAGAGAACCAGCATCGGCAGGGGAGCTGGCCCAGGAAAAATTCCGCGCGTTGCTGCATGTTAGCGAAGCAGCTGCCATAACCTTTGCCCATACCCAGTTGTCGCAAACACAGGATTCCATTGGAACCCTCAGTTTTATAGCCGACCTGGTCTCCCAAACCGATGGACTTTCGGCCAGCGTGTACGCGGATGGAGCAGCCGCTTTTGAAATGCTGGCGGAGAAAGACCCTGCACTAAACAATGACCTGATAGTGTGTGACCTGAGAGGGCGTTGCTATTTTAAAAGCGGTAATGTGGAAAAGGCATTGTCTAATGCCACCCACTCCCTGAAAATTGCGACAGACACGCAGGCGCCCCAAGCCACTGTGGAATATCTGGAGGACGTACTAGCCAACTACAATGCCGCACAGGGTAAACCAGCTAATACGGAAAAACTATGAGAGCATTCGCTTATATCTTCGCTTTGTTTCTGCCCGTTGCTGGCTTTTCCCAACAGGCTTCGACGGGTTTTACTTTAACCGGCAAGCTGGTAAACGTATCCCTTCCTGTGCGTGCCATTTACCTGCATAGCATGGAAGACCCCTCTCAGGAATTTAAAGTGCCGGTGGTGGAGAATACCTATGTGATCAAAGGCCGGATAAATGGCCCTACGCAGTATAACATTGTGCCTATCTACGCGCCGGAGGTAGACCGCAGCCAGGTAGCGCCTGCCGTTTCCTTTATTTATTTACAGCAGGGCCATATCCAGGCCACCCATACTGGCAGCTTTGAAAACATAACCCTGCACGGCAGCCCGGTACAGGATGCCTATGAAGCGCTGGAGCGACAAGCAGCCGGGAAGGACGACGATGCGGTGGCTGCGCTGAATGGTGAGGTTTTTAAAGCCCATCCTGCCGGCCCTTACGCCGTATATGCGTTAAATGCATACGCGGAAAACCACCAACCCCTTTCCTGGCCACATGTGCAGGACGAGGCAGCCCTGCCATTTGGTGTTACCAGTATGTTTCTGGCTTATAACGGGCATATGAACCTGGTTAAAGCCAGGGAAGGATTTGCCTTGCTGCCCCCTGCGCTTCAGCAGTCGGATGCAGGGAAAAAACTGTCTACCGATATAGCATGGGCCTTGCTGGATGAATGGGGTAATCCTTATCGAAACCGGATGGATAGTCTTGCCGCACTGTATCTACAGGCAACAGGCCATATAAAAGATTCCATAGACCTTCAAATGAAGGCGCTGACGACCGCCATGGGCGATTCGGTGTATGCACCTTATGTGCGCAAATATCCAGCATCGCCCATTGCACTGGCGGTACTGCGGCTCTATGCTGGCGATAATATTACGGCACCCGCTAAGGCCATGCAATTATTCCGGCAATTGTCGCCCCAAATAAGGCAGCAACCCGAAGGCGTGGCTTACCAACACCGGCTGTTGCAGGCGCTGAGAAATGTAAACCAGGAAGCCCCCGACTTTGCCCAGCCAGACACCAGTGGATATAATATCCGGCTTAAAAACCTGCGGGGCAGGTATGTGTTGGTAGATTTCTGGGCAAGCTGGTGCAAACCCTGCCGGGCAGAAAATCCTCATCTGATCACCGCCTATGAACGGTATAAAGACAAGGGATTTACCATCCTGAGTATATCCCTGGATACCGATCGTGGGAAATGGGTGCAGGCCATCCGGAAAGACCAGTTGCCTTGGCTGCATGCATCCGACCTCCGGTCGCCCAATGCGGCGGCGAAACGGTATGATATCTTGGGCATTCCGGCTAACTTGCTGATAGACCCTGCTGGCAGGATTATTGGCAAAAATTTATCCGGTGCAGCACTGCTGTATAAATTGACGGAAGTATTCCAGGGGACGTAAACGTTTCATACCTGGTGAAAATAAAATAAACAGTAAGCGCCCGTTGAAGGTGGTGGCCCGTTATTAAACTAGCCGTGTAACTGGAACCGGCGTTTTATTGTAGTAGCAGATCCTGTCAGGAAGTAGGAGAAAAAGCTGCCCGCCGGTGCGGGCGAATGTGCGCCACCCAAGCTACTGTAATATGCTTTACTCCATAGTAGGGAGCCATTGGCACTGGCAGAATGCTGGTGGGGCCGCTCCCCTAAGTAGGCCACCTGGAAACACCGGCACTTCTATGCCCCCTGCCGGGAAAAGTGCGGGCCACTCCTGGCGCATATGCTAAAGGGATAACGGGTAAATCGCAGCATTTCCGATAAATTTGCATCCAGAAACCAGTGGTTATGGGAATTATTGTTCAGCAAACTTATACGCGTCAGCAAGAGATCGTAAATGGATTGATACACGCCGGGGCTGTGATCTTTGGGGTAATTGCCCTCCCCGTACTTACCAGCATTGCCGCCACCCATGGCAATACTCCGGGTATTGTAGGCGCGGGCATTTATGGGTTTACTTTTATATTATGTTTTGTGAATTCCACGGTGTACCACCTGTCGCTGGAGCCGGCGGTGAAGAAGCTGTTCCTGGTGTGTGACCATATCAGCATTTATTTCCTCATTGCAGGCACCTATACGCCCTTTATTTTGGTGTACCTGTTTAATCCGTTCGGCATTACCTTGCTCTGCATACTATGGGGGCTTACCCTGGTAGGCTTATTTTTTAAAATACGCTTTACCGGCAAGTATGAAATTGTATCGGTGATCATTTACCTGGCCATGGGCTGGATTATGGTAGTAGGGGGGCGGCGCTTTTTTGAAAGTATGCCCCTGTCTGTGATCGTGATGGTGATCACCGGAGGGGTATTGTATTCTGCGGGCGTGTTTTTTTATGTGTGGGATAAATACAAATACACCCATGCGGTATGGCACCTGCTGGTGTTGGTAGCGGCGATCTGCCATTATGTGGCGGTGCTGCTGGCCATGTAAGCATTGGCCCCGGGTTGTTGCCCGGGGCCAATGTTACGGTATACTTATATGCTTTCTCCTTTCTTAATTTTTTGCAACATCAGCGTCATGCTGTAGCGGTGCATATCGTCCGACAGGGCGATGGCTTTTTCCATTTCCGTGATGGCTTTGTCTTGCTGTCCCAGGCGGTAGTGCAGGCAGGCCGTTGTTTGCAGGTAATTGGCCGTAGCGGCCGGGGGCTGCTGTTGTGCCAGGGCGTGCTGGTTCCATTGCAGTGCCAGCAGGAAGGTGCTGCTATCTTTTCCATAATAAGCCAGGCGGTTGGCAAGTTCGTCCCACTTTGCAGCCGGTATGCCGGGGCCAAAGGTTTTTGCATAATCTTTGGCGGCCTGTATGTAACCGGCGCTGTCTTTGCGCGCCAGGTTAAACTCCATGCGGCGGTCGGCCACGGCGATGCGGATGGGGGTATCCAGCAGCGGGTACTTTCCCGCTATATGGTTGGCCATCGCTTGCCAGTCTGGGTTAGGGCCGGCTAGTGGCGTTTTGCCCTGAAGCTCTTCGCGGCGTATCACCCCCATCAGTAGCGAAAGGGCGGCGCCGGGTGCATGCATCACGGTATCTATTGCCGCATCATGGTGCATGAAAAAGGTAAATGCCTGGCTTTTGCTGCTCCGGACAAATTTGGCCATCAGTTGGAGGCGGTCTTTATATAACCAACTATTGGCAGGTTGGGTATTAAAATAAGCATTGAAAAGCGCCGTGCCATTTTTCGTATCGTTGGCGTCGTAGGCCGCCATGCAGGTCCTTAGCAGGAAGGTAGTGTCGCGCCGGCCCTGGTTAAATTGTGCTAGCTGGTTATAATACTGCCGGCTGGTATCCAGTGCGGCCTCAGACACCGTAATAAACTCCTTGGCGCTGCCGTAGGCACCCACAACGCGGTGTACGAGCTGCCCATTTTCATCGAAAAACAGGAAGGTGGGAAATACGCGGATGCCATATAGTTTGTTCATTTGCTGGGCCACCGGGTACCAGGCTTTCACCTGGTCGTTGTCTCGCTGTGTGGTATCGCATTGCAGCGATACGTTGATGAAGTGCTGGTTAAAAAATGCGCCTGCTTCCGGCGTGGGAAATACGCTGTTGCGCATCATGCGGCAGGGGCCGCACCAGGTGGCGAAGCAGTCCATAAAAATGTATTTATGTTCTGCTTTTGCTTTGGCCTTAACCTGCTCCCAGGAAAGGGTGTGTTCAAAATATACGGCGCTGTCCTGTGCCTGTGCCAGGCCCGTTATCAGGCATAAGAAAAAAACAAGAAGGGTATTTTTCATCATTATGATTTTGTTTTGGTAAGCCCGGCATTGATCCGGAAAAGCATTTCCTGCAAATGTCCGCGGCTGGCGGCATCCGTATAGGCTGGCAAAGCCGCGGTAATGCGGTGTTGCAGGTTTACTACGTGTGCATAGGCCACGGAGGAGGCCTCGTAGCTGTTTGGCTGGGTGGCGCATTCGGTGAGCAGGGTGAGGTAGTTTTTTTGCAGCCTTCTGCGGTAAATGTCGATCGGCTGGTGTGTGGCCAGTTCACGCCAGATGCCGGTTTCCAGGTCGGTCATCAGTTCGCCTGCGGTATAGCCGGTGGGGCCGCTAATGCTTTCTTGTTTTTGCAGGTTGCCGGTGCTCATAAAAATATAGGTGAGGATAGTAGATTGCAGCGTGCCCATGAGGCGCAGGGGATTATCGCCGGTACGGTTTATCACCTCTTGCGGGAATAGCCATTGCGGGGTGGTGAACAGGTTTTGTTGCAGGAAGTTTACCGCCGCTTTTTGCCGGGCAGCCGGTACGAGGCTGCACACGGGGGCATCGTCTTCTACCACCCTTGGCGTAACATAAGTACCGCCAATGATGTGGGTAACGTGCAGCATATAATTGTAGTACTGCCCATCGGGCAAGCCTTGCGACGTTGTGCCCAGTATGCCATGGTAAATGCTGGTCAGGTTGTCAAAATTTTCATTGGGTTCCCGTGTCCACGCCAGCAGGTGGGGGATCACCACGTGTTGCAGGTTGCGGATGCCGTAGGATGAGGCTTTCACACCGTCGTCACCCAGGTCTTCGGGTTGGGAACGTGGGTCCTGTGCCTGCGGCCTTTCGCCATCGCCCCACCAGCGGCGGTTATCTTTCAGTTGTTCTCTGGTCCATGTATTGAGAAATGTTTTTTCTGCTGCCGGAGTTTTAAAGTCGGGAAACAGGCGGTAGCCCCATTCAATGGCCCAGTAATCGTAATCACCTATACGGGGCAACATGCCTTTAATGCCTACGCTATCTGCTGGCTGTGCCACGTAATTAAAGCGGGCGTAATCCATGATAGAAGGCGTGTGGCCATGGGCTTCCACCCACTTTTTATTGCGTAGGTTTTCTACCGGCACGGTGGAGCTGGCGCCCAGGTTATGCCGGAGGCCCAGCAAATGTCCTACTTCGTGGGAGGAGATCACGCGCACCAGCTCCCCGGTAAGGGTATCGTTAAACGTCATATGCCGCGCTGCGGTGTCGCTGGGGCTGGCCTGTATGAAATAGTAATCATGTATCATCTTCATGATGTTATGATACCAATTGATATGACTTTGTATAATCTCGCCACTGCGGGGATCGTGAATGTGAGGGCCCAGCGCATTGGCGGTGGTAGAGGCTTTGTAAACAATGGCTGCACGGCAGGAGGCCAGGCTCCAGGTACTGTCTTCTGCATGGGTGGGTGCGCGTTTGGCCATGATGGCGTTTTTAAAGCCTGCTTTCTCCAGCGTAGGTTCCCAATCGTTTACCCCCTGCATAAGATAAGGGATCAATTTCTCCGGCGTGTTGGGGTCTATGTATACAACGATTGGTTCCTTGGGTATTACCAGTTCTCCCCGTTTATATTTCTCCCGGTCTTCGTCTTTAGGTTCCAGTCGCCAGCGGGCAATGAAACGCAAGGTCTCTACGCTTTTATCTTCAAACGTGGTTTGCCCGGAGGTGGTGAAATAACCTACCCGCTCATCTGCCAGCCTTCCCTGCATGGGGATTTTAGAGAGCAGGATGAGGGAAGTACTCACCTCGCTTACGCCGCGAAATACATTGCGGGGGGCAATGATCTCAATACTGTTGCCATGTACAGCTATGTTGTTAATAGCCGTAGCAGCGCCGCTTACCAGCCCGGTACCGCTTTTCAACAGGTCGGTAACATCGATAATACTGCCGGTGTTATGATCTACCCGGTCCATGATATCGAAACTGGTTACTACCAGTGGAATATTGGAACTGGCCACGGCAGCGTAAAGCGGGGAGGATGGGTCGTTTTGAATGGTGTACGAAATGGTATCCATCCCTATCTTTTTATCGCTGGTTCTTTCAAAGCGGACCACCTTTCCTTCGCCGCCCATGTTGCCGTCTAGCTGGTCGTCGGCATAATTGCCGGCGCCTGCATGGGCGTTTAATAAACGGCTCACCACCAGGATGTCACGGCCTAGCAGCGAATCGGGGATGTGGAAGAAATACCGCCCGCCTTCCTGGTGTACATCAAAATATCCCTGGCGTGTCCAGGCGGGGAGGCTGGGGGTAGCCGGCTTGGTCGTGGTATGCAGGCTGTCGGGCAGGGCCTTTTTAATAGCCTGTTGTGCGTGTAGTAGGGCCGGGAATGTACATAACATTCCGGCAAAGCGCATGGTCTTTTTCATCTGGATTTTATAGCAGGATTAAATTATTTTTTGTACGACAGGCTGATGATCTTATCAAACCCTTCATAGCGGGTGGTCTGTGTATCGTCTATCTCGCCGGTGCTGGTGAAGGCGAAGCTGTACACAAATCCCTGGCTACCATTGTAGGTAGCTACCTCCATGCCGGTGGTGCCATTGGCCATCATGGCGGTAATGGTTTCGCCAGCGGCAAAGGTGTATACCGGTGCGGCACTGTTAGCTTGTATATCATAGAGGTACAGGAAATTAGCAGCGCCATAATAGAGCTGGTACCGGATGGTGGAAAATACAAACGCCTGGCTGGAAGCTACGCCGGGGCTATTATGCATAACGGTGCGTTTCAAAGGAGTGCCCTGGGAGTAGCTATACAGGATGCAGCTATCCATGTCCGGTACCTTAAACACGCCATACTGATAATACTTATAATAGCCTATACCCAGTGCCAGTGGCTGTTCCGGCACATTACTAGGGTCGAAGGAATACCATGTCTGCGGTGTAAATTTGTTGAGCAGCCTGGTTTTATACACTTCTTTGAGAAAGCGGTGATGCAGCACGTCGAAGTATAAAGTGGTAGAGTTGCTGGTATTAGCATTCATAGGCGCTAGCTGGTAGTCGCTACTATCTGCCATCGTATAGGCGTTGTCGAAAGTATTTTCCTTACTCATCACCCGCCGGTATAAATGCCCGTTGTTGATGGTAGTCATCTCTGCATTGAGATCCAATCCCAGGAAGGAAGGGGCTACCGGCTGCGGAGCGTTCATGAAAAGCTGGGTATAATCTACGTCTGCCTTCATAGACTTTACATCCAATACATACCCACCGTTGGCAAAAAGGGCTGCGGTGAAGGAAGATTTATGCACCGTGCCGTTGCTGCTCTGGAAGGCAGGGATGTCTAAGTTGTAAACACCGGTGGCGCTGGCGGGCATTGGATTGCCGGGATTGGCGTGGGAGTAGGTGTGATGGTACACTTTATTTTGCACCGTATTGATAAAACTAATATCGTCCTGGGCGCCGGATTGCTCCAGGGCCAGCCAGCCGGTTTGATAGTTGGTGGTTACGGCCATCCGGATGATTTTAGTATAGGTGATATCGGTAGCGCTGTTATGTACCCGGTAAAATAACGCGTAGTAATCGCTTTGCGAAGGCACCGTGATCGGCATGTTCAAATTGCGGGTGGTCGATAGCAACTGATAGGTGGAGTCCAGGTTGCTGGTGCCTACCAGCACACTCCATTCAAACGAGAGGGGGCTTTCATCGTCCGAAAACTGCTGGTGTAGAATGGGCGTAATGTGCAACGTGTCGCCATAAGTAGTGGTGATTGTATCGCTCGTTTCAATGGCAATATCGTTGATGTTGTGGTAAGTATAATTCCCCTTGTCTTTATAACAAGCGGATAAGCCCAGCAGGAGCATGACGGCCAGCAGTAAGTGTAATGATTTCATGGCAGCTTGCATTTAATTAAGATTTACCGTTTTCCCGTTTTCGTCCCGGAGTGGATTGCCGGGATGTGCCAGGTTGTATTGCGTTAGCGCGTTACTTACCTTCAGGTAGTCTGTATAACCATTGGTAATATCATCTGGATTGTCGGTTACGCCCAGGTACTTGCCCAGGGTGGTGGTGATAAAGTCATACTTCACCATGCTCCATTTTCCCATATAAATAGCCACATTCGACCAGTAGGAGGGTTGTATTGGCTTGGTAGTGGCTTCCAGGTGGAAGGTGTTGCTGTAATAATATTGCCCGGACAAAACCGAATCCAATGCGGTAGCCGGGAAGTCTGCATTGGGCTTAAATTGCAACGTAATATGCAGTGTGCTATCTGTGAGCGCGTTTTTGAACAGTACAATGCCCAGGGTAGCGGTGAGCGAATCTGCAGGCATTATATAGGGCAGTAGCTGGTAGTGGGTGCCAGCTATGCCATCACCGCCAGTTACTTCCAGGTCTATAGTGCGATCATGATCACTGGCGGCCCCCATTACCCTTACAATAGGAAACCAAAAGGTGTCTTGAGTTTTTTGCGGGCTAAAATAAAAAGAATACTGCCCGGTAAAAACGTTGGCAATGGCAGTGCTGTCGGTACCGCCGGCAATTTGGTTGGTGAAAGTGCTGTAAAAAAACACACCCGGCTCGTAGGATGGCGGTGGCATTTTTTCCTTATTGCATGCCAGCAGCAGCGGCAGCAGGTATAAAATATATAGTCGTTTCATGCAGATTGTTTTTGCGGAAAATATTAGCGGCCACCAACGCTGATCTCGTCTGCCGGTAGTGGAAATACGTACATGGCGCGGGAAGTAGGTAGCTGGGCAGTCTGGTTATTGTCTACGATATAAGATTCGTTGCGGCGTTTGTAATAATAAAAGAGCTGGCCTTCGGCTATAAATTCTTTCTGGTATTCTTTAAAGATCTCTTGCTGAAAGTCGGCAGCGGTAAGGCCGTCAGGCAGTGCTTTGATGGCACGCGCCGTGCGTACGGTATTGAGATAACCAAGCGCTGCAACGGGATCGGTACTGCATTCTGCGGCGATATAATACATTTCCGGCAGGCGGATAAGGGGTACCAGCTTTTGCTCCTTGGCATAGGTTTGCGTGTATTTGCTAATATACCAATAAGCGCTTCCACTGGTATAGTAGGGCGACCAGCCATACAGGTAGCGAATGTCTGTGGCGCCACCAGACGAAGTTTCATACAGCAGTTCCACATAGCCGCCATTGTCGTCCGGAGCGTGCTGATTAGTGAGCTGTGAAGGCACGCTATTGTTAAAGCCACTAAAGGAAAAATGGTGTAGCACCATGTCCTGGATATTGTCTTTGTATAAAGAAAATATTTGCTCTACGGAATAAGAATAGTCTGCCTTGGCCCCTTGTTGGCTGATCTGCATTTCGGTGGCAGTAACGAAGCGCAGGCGCCCGCTGTTGATCACATTGAGCGCATGCTGCAAAGCTTGGTCCTTGTCGCCCCGGTACAGGTATACCCTGGCCAGGGTGGCCTCTACCGCCAGTTTGTTGAAGTGACATTTGCGGTTATTTATCCAGCTATTGTCTACCGACTGGGTTTGCAAGTCATCGTCCTGGAGCAACTGTTCCGCCTGTAGCAGGTCTTTGATCACGCTATCTGTTACGGCGGCTACGGTGTATAAGGGGGTTACGATCTTGCCAGAAAATTTGGTTACATAAGGAATTGATTTGGTATGCGGCTCGGTAAGATATGATGGTCCAAACATGCGTAGCAGGTCAAAGTGCATAAAGGCCCGCAGCCCCAGCGCTTCCCCTTTCATCAGTTTATAATTATTGTCGTTAAATACGGCCTGCTGCGCATCAATATTGGCCAGGATGTTATTATCGTTGGCAATCGCATAATACATCGTATCCCATACATTTTTTATAATTGCCTGCGGGGTGGCATCCAGGTAATACGTGTTACTGCCATAGTCCAGGTTATACTCGTAGTTAGTATATTTAGAGGATTTAATATCATAACAGTGGGCCAGTACGTCCAGGAAGCTCATACTCAGTTTGTCGCCATAGAGCGCATTGCCGGCCATGGTGTAGTATACGCCGCTCATGGCGTCCATAAAACCCTGTTCGTTACTGAACATATCGGTCTGCACTACATCGGTCTTAGAACCCACGTCCAGCCATTTCTTACAGCCGCCCACCGTGAAGGCCACGATGAAGCTGCACAACAGCAGTGTAAATCTTTTCATACATCAATTCGTTTTGGTTGACAAGAATGCCGGCGCTTACTGGAAACGCAGGGTGATATTTAAAGTGAATTCCCGGTTAAAGGGATAAGCGGTGCCTCTTTCCCGGCCTATGTTGTAGAAGGTGAATAGATTATTCATGGTGAAGCGCACATCCAGCATGTCTGATTTAATCACGTCTTTGGCTTTGTTATTCAATTTATTGACGGCCAGGTTGGTGTACTTGGTAATGTATTTGGCCAGTAGTTTTCCGGGGTCCAGGGATATACCTGTTAGCTCCACAGAATTTTTCCTGCGTACAAAGCGGGAAGTAGCCACGGTACTGGTATTTATTTTGGGGTATCCCTCCACATCTACCAGGCCTTTATAATTGGCTACATCACCCGGTTTCTGCCAGCGGTCGTTCATCGCCCTGCGGTCTATGTTGTCGGTGGTTACGGCGTTTTCCAGTTTGTCGGCCAGGGTGTTATTGTATTCATATCCTCCCAGGGTAATGTTCAGGCCAAAGTCTAAGCGCAGCCATTTCCATTGAAAGTGGTTGTTGAAAGTAGTGTTAAACTTGGGTTGCATATCCCCAATGGCTACTTCATCGTTCTTGTTCCACACGTAAGTTTGTTTACCATCTTTGGTCAGAAATATTTCATTCCCGGTGCTAGGATCTATGCCACGGGAGCGTACGGCATACAGAGTGCTTACGCTTTGGCCTTCTTTGTATTGCAATACTGGCTTGCTGTAGCCGCTGTCTGTTTGCTCTTTAAGGGCCGTATTATTTTGTTCTTTTAGTACATCGGTAATCTTTAACAGTTTGTTCTGGTTGCGCAGCCAACTGGTGGTTATACTCCAATAAAGTTGTTGTTGCGGTTTTTTAAGCAGGAATGCAGTAACGCTTATTTCATACCCCTTGTTCTCACTTTTGCCAAGGTTGTTATAGAAGCTGTTAAACCCGGTGGAAGGGGCAGAGGGGTTGGTCATAATAAGGTCGTCGGTCGTTTCTACATAATAGTTCATCGATACGTTGAGGCGTTCTTTAAACAGGGCAATGTCTGCACCGCCATTAAATTTGCGCGTGCGCTGCCAGGTAAGGTCCGGGTTGCCCATGGCCAGTACATTGGCGGGCACATAGTCCAGGTAACGGCCGGTGATGTCGTAACGGTAGGTGGTAATGCCGGCATAGCTTGGGAAATTCACGGAGCCGGTGTATCCATAAGAAGCGCGCACTTTTAACCGGTTTATTTCCTGGGGCAGGTGCATGAATCTTTCTTTGTGCACATTCCAGCCCAGGCCCACAGCCCAAACGTTGCCATACCGCTTATCTGCTCCATACAGTGACGAGCCGCTGCGGTTAAAGCTGGCATCCATCAGATAACGGTTGTCGTAGGCATAGCTGGCATTGGCAATGTAACTGAGGTTGCGCTGTTTGTCAAAACTGCCCTGGGGCTTCTGATCTTTGTAAGAAAGGCCGAAGAGCAGGTCGCTCAGCCGCTCGCTGGGAAAGCCGGTTACATTGATCGCTACGCTGCGGCTGGTGTTTTCCTGCATTTCTAAGCCAGCGGTAGCGTACAGGGTGTGCCGGCCCATTACCTTGCCATAGTTCATGTTCAGTCGGCCCTGGTAATTTGTTCCACTGCCATTTGCATTTCTAAAGTATCCACGTTTAGAGAAATCGTCTACCGTAAAAAAATCGGTGGCACTACCCGGCAAAAATTGATCGGAGTTGGTCGTGGTGCTGGTGTAAGCGAAAGTGCCATTTATTTTAAAGCTATTGGTAAAGTTATATTCCGCCCAGAAGTTCTGCCCTATGTTCAGGGCACGCCGGCTGTCGATCGTATGGAGGGTGGTGTTATATAGTGGGTTCGTCACCTTTGGTTCATAGTCATTGGGTAGGCTGGTGCTTATACCATCTACTTCGCCCAGCGGGTATATATCCAGGTATTTGGTGATGCGCCCATGTTGGTCACGCGGCATCCAGTAAGGATTAAATCGGGCATACTGGCTCATATCACCATAGGGCGAGTTGTTGCTGCGGGTGCTGTAAATATTAAACTGGGTCTGTAACTGGAACTTGCGGTCTACATAACGCAGGGCCACGTTGCCGCTCAGATTATTGCGGTTAGAACCTTTCATGACCCCGCCGTCGTGTGCATAGGAGAGCGTGGTTTGATACACGATCTTACCCACACCGGTACTCAGGGAAAGGGAATGGGCGTTGTTGAACTGCGTTTGCAGCGGCTGGGAAAGCCAGTAGGTATTTACCCCCCGCTGTACGTTATGCGCCACCAGGTTATGTACCTGGTCTAAGCGCCGCTGGTCGGTATAATTGCGGCTTTTATATACGCCGGCCATTTCTTCAAACGCTAGTTTTTGCCGGGCGTTGGTAAGGTTGTAGGTGCTTAGGTCGGGAATATTGGTGGTGAGGCTGGTGGTGTATATGAAGTGCGACTCCCCGGGTTTGGGTTGTATGGTTTCTACCACCAGCACCCCGTTGGCCGACTTGGCTCCGTAGATGGCCGTGGCGGCGGCGTCCTTCAGGATGGTGATCCTGGCAATACGGTTGATGTCCAGGTCGTACAGCCTTTCTATTGGCACTTCAAAGCCATCCATGATAATCAACGGTGGATTGCTGATATAACCATATTCGCTTTTAAGGTCGGTTTGCATAATGCTGTTGGTACCACGTAGCTGCACGCGTGGCACTACGTTGGGGTTAGAGCCATTCACATTGTCCTGCGGCATCTGGAAAGAAGCGTCCAGTGCTTTGAGGGCGGTGAATACGCTGGTAGGGCTTATCTCGCGTAGCTGCTCGCCGGTGAAGCTGGTGGCTGCACCGGTGAAGTTTTCTTTAGGGCGGGAGAAGATGCCGTTTACCACCACATCCTGCATGTTATTGGTGGCTTTGCGCAGGGTAATTTTCATCACCATCGTTTCGGGTTTCACTTCCACCTGGGTGGTAAATTTTTCGTAACCCACGCTGCTGGCCGTGAGGGTGAGCCTGCCCGGTGCCAGGCCTATAAAGGAAAAGCTACCTTTGCTATCTGCCGCCATGCCGGCTTTGCGGTTGTTAGCCTCCAGTACAACGGTGGCGCCGGGAATGGGCTGGCCCTCATCGTCCAGCACCGAACCCGTAATGCCCGGTATCGTGGTAGCGGCTGGCGTGGCCCCATTGGTCGCGCGTGCCGGCTCTTTTTTCTCTTTCTCTTTTTTTACTACGATGTACTTTTCCTTGATCACAAAGTCCAGCGGCTGATCTTTGAAAATGGCGGTAAGGGCCTCTTCCAGCGATGCATGGATGATGTCTACATTCACTGGTACGGCCCTGGACATATCATTTTTAGTATACAGCACCCGCAAACCGCTTTGCTCACCCACGGTGTTGATGGCCGCTTCCAGCGTACTGTTTTTCAGATGCAGGGTAATGGTATTGCCTGGTTTCTGGGCATAGCTCCGGAGCATACTGCACAACAATAGTAGCAGCATAGCAGTCCTGCGAGCTTTGATGTGTTGAAATACATACATACAAAGTCAGCATTTTAATTTTTTAAATAAGAGCGTGTTAGGCCTCGTGCAAGGCGTGGCAGGTCTGGTCCGGGAAAACGCGTTTTTCCCGGCACGCCGTGCTATACATTGGTTGATAAACTATTGTAATTGGAAAAATTTAAGTAAGATGTTGGTTGATTTTTGATAAAACGTTTTCATATGATACACTTGGCAAAAAATAACTGTTCCTCATTGAGCGGCTGCTTTACCGTGCTACTGTAATTACTTTTCCCTGCATACTAAAATGTACATGTTCAGTAGCTTCCAGCAGTTCCAGTACTTGCGATATTGGTACATCGCGGGGAATGGTGGCTACAAATTCCTCCTCAATCTTGTCTTTGAAAACTACGTCCACATTATACCACCGGGCTATCTGCCGCATAATAGGTTCCAGGCGCTCTCCGTTGTAGCTAAATAGTCCATCCTTCCAGGCCAGTGCGCTCTGCACATCTGCGTGCTGCACTAATGTTACGGCACCGGCGTGCAAAATGGATTGCTGGCCGGGGTGCAGCAGTAGTGTATTGTTAGCAGTACTTACTTTTACGGCACCTTCCGTAAGCGTGGTTTTGGCGCTGGCCTCATCCTCATAGGCATTCACATTAAAGTGCGTACCCAGTACGGCTATTTCCATGTTATGCGCCGTTACGGTAAATGGTGCGCCGGCTTGTGGGGCTATTTCAAAATATGCCTCCCCGGTAATTTCTACGGATCGCTGGCCGTGAAAGGCCACGGGGTAGCGGATGGAGGAGGCGGCGTTGAGCCATACCCTGGAGCCATCGGGCAGTACTAACTGGTACTGGCGGGCGCGGGGCGTGGTTACGATGTTATAAGCGGTAGCCGTAGCCGGTCCTTCCGGTTTATAAATAAGTTGCCCGTTTTGATGCATTAACTGGGTATTGCCTTGCCGGGCCAGCGGGCCATTGGCCGCGCTGTCCAGCACAATTTGTTGCCCATTGGCCAGGGTTAGCACCGCGCCATTGTGGCCGGGGGGCAGGTTTGGCCGTTGGGCCACCACGGCCTGCCGGGTGGGCAGCAGCCATTGCTTGGCCGCATAGCCGGCCAGCAGCAATCCTGCCACCACTGCCGCTGCAGCCATCCACGACCGGCGTTGTTTTACCACCAGCGGCGGCGTAAGCAGGGGCTCCAGTTGGGCATAGAGGGCCTCCTTGTGAATGGTGGCCGGCATGTCCTGGGCCGTAGTGGCGGCCCATACCTGTTTTATGGCTTGCTGTAGTTCCGCATCATGCTCCCCTGCTTCCATAATAGACAGCAGTTGCAGCCATTCTGCCGGCGTACATTCATGACGGGCATAACGCTGTACTAACTGTTCGATCTCGCTTTTTTCCATGGTGGTTTTAAAAAAAGTAAACAGGACATCAGGTAGACGTTGCACTAAGCGCATCGTACTGCCATTCTTAAAAAAAATTACAACAGGTTATACTTAATGCGGATGCCGCAGCACAAACAGAAGCAACAACACCTCCGGGCCGGTGTGAGGTCCCATAAAACGGTAGAGGTGGCGCAATGTTTCCGACAGGTGATTCTTTACCGTACTCTTGGCCAGGCCCATTTCTGCTGCAATCTCGTCGTGGCTCAGCCCCTGTTGCTTGCTCAGGCGAAACACCTGCTGCTTTTGGGGCGATAACTCGGCTAGGGCTATATTTATTAAATGCTGTAATTCTTTAAGGTGCAGGGGGGCTTCCGGCTTGTCGGAGAGGGTCTCCTGCCGGGCAATGTGTTCGCGCAAACGGGTTTCCCGGTTCAGGGTACGCAGGTAATCCATGACACGGTTATGCGCCATGGAGAAAATATAACTTTCCAGGTTCAGCACCTGCGCCAGGCCCTCCCGGCGCAGCCATACTTTAAGAAATACTTCCTGTACAATGTCTTCTGTAACGGATTCCAGTTTGCAAAGCTTAAAAACAAAAGCGGCGAGGCGGTCGAAGTAAATATCATATAAGGCCTTGAATGCCGCGGTGTCTCCGGCGCTAAGCCGTTGCCCGATCGCTTGTTCATCATTCATGGCGCATGACAAGTTGGTTGATAATGTCCGAAAAGTACGAAATGCTTTTAAAATTGAAATGGTGCGCAGGAAATTTAATGCGATTAAGGGGCTGAACCACTGATTATTGCCCGCAGGAGGTCAGGTGTAAGAAAACAATACTCGCCCGGAAAATGTAATATAAACAGGCCAACTACCTTGCCCGCTTATTTTTGTTTGGAGGAATATCGTAAAATGTATCTGCCCTGCTTTATCTTAGCACCCACGGACTCCACGCACCGACATGGAAATTAAAATAGGTTTTATGAAAAAAATATGCTTCCTGCTTTTGCTTTTAACGGCTTTCTCCGCCCAGGCACAACAAACATTTTCCACGCAAAAAAATATTCGTTACTATCCCGATGCGCTGTACCGTAATGATCCCTACCGGGAGGAACGCTGCACGCTGGATATATACCATCCCGATTCGGCCAAGAATACTCCTGTTATCATTTGGTTTCACGGCGGGAGCATGACCGGCGGACATAAGGAAATTCCCGACGCCCTGCTCGGCAAAGGATATACCATTGTGGGCGTAGGCTACCGGCTTTCTCCCCACGTGAAAGCACCCACCTATATTGAAGATGCGGCTGCGGCCATTGCCTGGGTGTTCAAGCATATCCGTGAATATGGCGGTAATCCCGACCTGATCTTCCTTTCCGGCCACTCCGCTGGCGGCTACCTGGATCTGATGGTGGGGCTGGACAAACACTACCTGGCCAAATATGATATTGATGCTAACCGGGTAGCTGGCCTCATTCCTTTTAGCCCACAGGCCATTACCCATTTCACCGTGCGCGCGGAGCGGGGCATCCGGGATACACAGCCCATTATCGATAGCCTGGCCCCACTTTTCCACGTGCGTGGCGATTTGCCACCCTTGCTGCTCATTACCGGCGACCGCGAAATGGAGATGCTGGGCCGATATGAAGAAAATGCCTACCTGCTGCGCATGATGAAGCTAAATGGTAGCAAAACGTCGCGGCTATACGAATTGCAGGGTTTTGACCACGGCGGCATGGCAACGCCAGCTTTCCCCCTGTTGCTACGCGAAGTAGCGGCCATCACTAAAAAAAGATCCTTGTAGCAAATGTGCTCATGGCTCAATAACCTGTTGTATTTTTGACGAAAACACTACGATCATGGATCACAATCTTATTACTACCAGCATTGAATTACAAGGTTACCGCGTTACCCAGCAACACGGCGTGGTACGAGGCATCACCGTACGCTCCCGCAGTGTATTGGGCAATATGGCCGGCGGCTTCCAGTCTATTTTCGGAGGCAAACTTTCGATTTATGTGCAGCTATGCGAAAAGGCCAGGGCAGAAGCTTTTGAACTAATGGTACGTCACGCCGAAGAGCAGGGGGCTAATGCCATCATCAACATGCGCTACGATGCCAATGAAGTGATGAACGGCATTACTGAAGTACTGGCCTATGGCACGGCAGTAACCGTTTCCCGCATATAACATTTTTCGCCACTGCTATGGCAAGCGGCCCTTCCTAAGGGCCGCCGTTTTTATACCGGCAACACCACTTCCTGTTAATATCCCATAAAAAATGCCAGCATGCTAAATTATTAGGTGCCGGAACAATTTTTATTTGTAACACCAATCCCCTAAAACGCACAAATGCCGGCCAAGTTAAAGACATGTTTTTTCATAGGGCTATTCCTGCCGCAGTTCCTTTTCGCTCAAAGCGATTCGCTCACCCTGCACCTCTGGCCGCAGGGAGCGCCTGGTTTTGAAGCCCGTGCCAACGAGCCGGAGAAAGGAGATGTATACATTAGCAATATTCACAATCCTTCCATCACCGTGTATTTTCCGCCAAAGGAAAAGGCCAACGGCGCTGCCGTGGTGATCTGCCCGGGCGGCGGCCACCATATGCTGGTCATCAATTCGGAAGGGAGAGATCCTGCGCGGTATTTTAATAACCTGGGTGTTACGGCCATCGTGCTAAAATACCGGCTGGCCCGCGATACCAATTCGCCCTACCAGATAGCCGTACACGCCAAACAGGACGCCCTCCGCGCCATGCGACTGGTGCGCAGTAAGGCAGCGCAATGGCATATTGATCCCAACCGTATTGGGCTCATGGGTTTCTCTGCCGGTGGGGAAGTAACCAATATGGCGGCATTTCAGGATTATCAAAGCCAGCCTGCTGCTACCGACCCGGTAGACAGGCTTCCGGCCAAACCAGCCTTTATTATTTTGGTGTATCCAGGCCCTTTAGGAGTACCTGATAGCATTCCGCCAGATGCGCCCCCGGCCTTCCTGGTGGCGGCCAATGAAGATGTTTGCTGCTCACCGCCCATCATACAATTGCTGCTGGCCTATCGCAAAGCCGGCGTGCCGGTGGAGGCCCACGTATATGCAAAAGGCAACCATGCCTTTAACATGGGCTACCATGCCGTGTTCCAGTCTATAAGGGCATGGCCGCAACGGCTTACCGACTGGTTAACAGACTATCACTTTTTTACTTCCGCTCCCAGTATAAAGTAGGTGCAACGCCAAGTTATAAATAGGAAAGGGGCATAGGCCCTGTATGCTGCAAGACAAGCGTATGGCGGTGTTATAACATTATAGCTGTAAGGGTATTATTACGCCGTATTTTTTACGGTGAGCATTTCCTCCAAAAGCAAAACGATCTTTTTGCGGGCAGGGCCTTGTATAGGTAAACCTTGCCGGGCCATGTGCTGCAATTTCAACAAGGCTTTAAATTCCGGCAGGTTACCGAAATGCTGCGGTAACAACTCCGGAAGAAACAACACCACAATGGATTTCCCCACTTTGTTTTCCGGGCAATGCAGGTATTTGTCTTCATGGCGAAGGTATGGGGCAGGTTAACCCCAAAAATATACACATCGCCCGCCTTAAAGCTACTTACGAAATCGCCGATCAGGCAGGTGCCGGCGCTTTTTTTAATGAGTAACAGTTCCTGCTCCGGGTGGTAATGCCAGGCACTGGGCATCTCCGGGCCTACGTCTTTGTGTACGTTCAAAGAATTTTCTGGGGTGGGGATGACCTTTTTTAAAATTGCTTTCATATTGTGGAGCAGATGACCGCAGGTAATGATGGCTTAATGGAATTACAGCTATAAGTACGGTGGCTATCGATAATATAAATAAAAAATATACGTTTTTCACCTAGTGAGAAAATCCACCTCCGCCACTCTTTCCGAGCAGGCAGCACCAATCGCCGCCACCACCACATGCCCCGCGCAATACAGGCAGCCCGCCACCAAATGAAAAAAGCCATCCACATAACGGACGGCTTTTTGTAAAAAAGTATATAACGGTAGTTATTTTTTTATTGATTTCTTCTTGAGTTTATGAGCAGTAGTAGTATCAAAAAACAAACTCTCTTTAAAGAAAATAGGCGAAGAAGGTATCACCTGGCTACTATCTACGCCTGGTAACCTAGTTTTATTGCCAGTAGGACTAATGCTCTGGCTGGTTTGCTTAATTTCCTTTGCCATAAGTTTATTTTCAACTAAGTTACTAAAATTTACAATGTCTACTTTCTGAATTTTTTCAGTTTTCATGGATAATTGAAAACCAATACATAATAAATAAGGGCCACAGGCTAACAAAGCGAAGATAAGCGCCCGGTAATAGAACAGTTTTTTCCGTTCCATAATATAAAAATTCGTACGGACCGCCAGTTCTAATTCCTCAATATAAGATGCCTTCACTAAAATATCCACTTCGGTGGGAGTACGGATACCATCTTCGTAATTGAGCCGGTAAGTTTCGTAATAGCGCCGGGGTTCCCGCTGGTAGGCTACTTCCACGGGAATTAGCAAGCGGATGGTATTAAAAGCAGATACCAGGAATAACAGGCTGAAGCCGTAAAATAATACATGTTCCAGCCAATAACACTTTGCTTCCTCAAAAAAAAGCGTTTGCGCAATTGGTATCACAAAAATGGTAAATGTAGAATATAAAACAAGAATATTAGTAAACTTGTCTGTTTGTTTCTGATATGCATTAGAGTACTGTTCCAGCCTTTTCTCATTGATCTCGATGATATAATCAAGGTTATAAAACGACCCCATAGACAGATACTTGTTTGGTTAACTAACTAAACGAATATACATCTTCAGCAATAAGCTATCACCTGTTGCATCCTCATTAACAAAAAATAAAGATTTGGGCGGGGGCCTTGTAACCGGCGTGGCACAACTTCAAAAACGTCTGAGAAAAACTATTCCCCCCATACCGTTATAATCAATTCCCTGGGCCCGCCATGGTTGCGGTGTTCACACAGGTAAATGCCTTGCCAGGTGCCCAGCCCCAGGCGGCCCTGTACAATGGGTATTAATACCGAACTGCCTAGCAGTGCAGCCTTCAAGTGGGCGGGCATGTCGTCCGGCCCTTCATCATCATGTAAATATTGTGGATCGTTCTCTGGCACGGTTTTGTTGAAATACATTTCGAAGTCCTTTCGCACCGTAGGATCTGCATTTTCATTAATGGTGAGCGATGCAGATGTGTGCCGGATAAATACCTGGCACATCCCGGATTGGATATCGGTATACTGCAACAACACCTGCCGCACTTCCTGGGTAATGAGGTGAAAGCCCCGGCACTTTGCCGGAAGTCTTATGCCTTGTTGATGTATTTTCATACCGTTAAAATACAAAAGTCTCCCTGATGGTGAGGGAAGACTTTTAACGGTATCTAACTATATATTATTAATTTTTATAATGTTTTATAATAAATGCCTCCTTTAGAATGTTTAAACTGAAAAAATGGCTGCAACTTTTATTCATGGCCGGTGTAGTGCCCACGTTGCTTGTGATGTTTATAGCGAAAATGCATTTGAAACCATTCCGTTATCCTGCTCCGAAATCACCTGCCCCGGCAGGAACGGTGCAAACAGATAGTAGCCGGACCCGTACAGCCGCTGAGCGCAACCGGATAGGACTCAAGCTAATACCATTCTTCCATCCATTACCAAATCAGCTCCTGTAATATAACTGGCAGCATCATCTGCGAGAAAGACTATCATCTTGGCTACCTCACCCGCACTGCCAACGGGTTTCAGCGGCGACTGCTCCGTGAGCGCTGCGCTGGGTACATTGGTATAACTTAGATACTGGTATATCAAGGTATCTCAACTTACCATCATAGCAGCAAACTACTCATTCTTCCTTAGTCCGCGATCCCATGAAGGAAATGCAGGCCCTCCAGGACACGATCTATGTACTGGGTGGCAAATGGCGGATACCCATCATCAATGCGATCTGTAACGGCAACTAGTGTTTTCGCGAAATAGACCGCGCCATCCACGGCATTACTAACCCGTATGCTTTACCGGGAGCTGAAAGAAATGGAATTGAATAGGATCATAGCTTGTAAGGTATACGCTGCAATGCCAGTACGCGTTAAATATAAATCTACCGACTACTCCCTCACCTTTCGCCGGTGATTTAGAAATGATTAAGTGAGGCGCAGCCCTTAAAAAAGATTCAAAGTAAATAGCGCCCATGATACGATGATGAACAACAATGGCCGGAAACACTGTGCAATCAGCATTTCCGGCCATTTATCTTTATAGTATACCTATCTGCGTATCCACATTTTCAACAACTGGTCGTCTGAAATATCTACCAGGTGATAGCTTTGTGGTATCTCGTCTTCCAAACTATGAAAGCTTACCAAACGGGTGCCGCTCTTGGCATTTTCCAGTGCTTTAAACAAATAGCGGGAATAATACGTGTACAGGCTCACCGAATATTCAATATCGTTGTCTATAGGGAACTGGTGATCCAGGTTCTCGAAAAAGGCATTGTAGAAATAAAATCCGTCGTAATCTGCCATGTTCAGCTGGGTGAAGTTGCCGTGAATGAACTCCACGTTTTGCAGGCCGGTTGCTTCCCGGGCGGCAATGGCAGTATCGTGCAATTCCCGGCGCTGCTCTACGCCATAAAAATGAGCATCCGGGTGATGGTGGCCACCTATCAGGCAAAACTTGCCTGCGCCGCTGCCAATGTCCAGTATATTGGCCCCGGGCTTATTGGCCAGAAACCTGGCCGCCTTCCTGGCTACAGACAAAGGTGTCCAGTGGTGTTTGGATAATTGTTGGATTTTTTCCGGGTATAACCAGTCGAAAGCCGTGTCATTGTTGAAGGTGGTGGATTTTACCAATCTGTTTGATAGCATAGTCAAAAGCAAACTTGGTTTTATACGTGTTGTTAGCAGCCTTTTTTTACAGGTATCGGGATGGTTACAAACCAATGGTACCCGCTAAAAGTCTGACAAAATCAGTGTTTGCAAAGTTACGTTTAATGTACCTTCCAATCGTTGATATTTATAATTTTTTTGATTAATTACCGGAAGATGAGTCAGGAAAGAATATTTCCCATCGATAAGTGGGACCCGTTCGGGATCTATCGATTATCCTGCTGATCATTGGTTATCATTTATAAGATCACGACTGGAAAGGCATGTGGATAGAACTGCCATTTTCCCTGCTGCCCTGGGTAATCCTGTACCTGCGTTATCCATTTACCAGATAACGCAGCCGGTGTAAGTTAGGCAGCGCCTCGCCCATGGTGTTGTTAAAATACACGTACACCTTTTTGCCGGCGTTCATCCAGGTCCTTATCCTTGCAGCAAATTGTTGCAACACTGTCTCGGGGTAGCCGCCCTTATAATTGCCCGCTGGCCCATGAAAACGCAGGTATATGAAAGGTGCCTGGGTAGTTATTGGGGCTAAGCCAGACCCCGGCATATCGTGTAGTACAATGGCAGCGCCATATTTTTCTGCCAGTTGAAAGGTAGGGAGTGCATACCAGGATAGGTGCCGGAATTCTAGGGCAATATCCCAGCCTGCTACCGTATTATTTGCTGCAATAACTTCCAGCAAGTGGGATAAGGCAGCTATTTTATCCATCCTAAGCGATGGCGGAAATTGCAGCAGCAGGCAGCCTTTCCGGTGGCTGGCCGGTGCAATAGCTTGCATAAAATGCCGGATATCTTCTTTTGTAAAGGAAAAGTCTTTTGCGTGGGTAATAGCCTTCCACAACTTAAAGGTAAACCGGAACCCCGCCGGTACCTCTTCAGCCCAACGCGCCACGGTAGCGACTTGCGGCACTTTATACCAGGAACTGTTTACCTCCAGGCTGTTGTGCAGCGAAGCATAATACGTGAGTCGGCTTTTATGTTGAAAAGCAGGTGGGAAGGCACTTTTATTGGATTCATGGAACACCATGCCACTGGTGCCTGCAAAGAAAAGAGGAGAGGCCATGATGATCCTGCCCTAAACAACGTGCCAGCATATAAAAGAGAGAGGTTTAATGCCTTCTGCTGGCAGGCAAATACATTATTTACTGGCTATTTCATTCAGCGCTTTGGCAAACTGTCTCAGATCGTTACGAAGGTCATTAAGGGCGGTGGCGTGGGCATTTATCTGGTCTATCAGCGATTCCATAATTTGTACTTGTGCGGCGGTGCAATTATATTTTTTCATCGTTTCCACAGCAGCCTGCACTTTGGGCATGGCAAACTGATGTAGTTTATATGTGTAGGGCGGGTCCAGCAGGTCCACCTTGATTTCCGCGATCCTGAGGGTGTCCTGGTTATTCATTTTCATAGGGCAAAGATACGCAATTAGTGTCGCATCAACACACCGGAAAATGGTGACAGTGCTTGACGGATGGGCGTATTATGGTATATTTAACAGGTGTGTTACACCTGGATGTTGGCAGGCGTAGGTCCTGTTTTTACCCTGTTGTACCTTTTTTTGCGGCGTTGCCAACCGGCCTTAGCTGCTGTGCCACAGCCCCTCCCGCCCATCCTGCCCTTTCATTTGCGGTACATTTCAGGGAGGTATAACAACTGTTAGTGCGGTGGTATTTATTGGCGATGTTTATAGGTAACAAAATTGTCTGAAAAAAAACAGGGCTACCTTACTACCCTTTCTGCCAGCCTGCGCCTGTATTTTATAGTGCGGAACAAGATATATTAACATTCATGGAGTAGCAGGCTGCTCCTAAATCCTTTATGGATAGGGGTATGGGGTAACCCTGTTATAAATCATTTTATAATTTGAAAGCACGTATTACATTCGTGGAGGCATTACTTTTGGTATTGTAGTCGTGTACAAATAGCATCCTTATGAATGATTTTATAGCCGCCCGCTCGCAAATGGCCCTTTCCTTGGGGTTTCATATTGTGTTCTCCTGCATTGGTATGGTGATGCCTTTTTTCATGGCCGTATCGCACTACTATTGGCTGCGCACGGGCAATGTGATGTACCGCAACGTAACCAAGGCCTGGAGCAAAGGCGTAGCCATTTTTTTCGCCACGGGCGCGGTGTCAGGTACAGTGCTTTCCTTTGAGCTGGGCTTGTTGTGGCCTGAATTTATGGAACATGCAGGTCCCATTTTCGGGATGCCTTTTTCATTGGAGGGTACGGCTTTTTTTATTGAAGCCATTGCCCTGGGTTTTTACCTCTATGGCTGGGATCATTTTAATAAGTGGTTCCACTGGTTTACCGGCGTAGTGGTAGGCATCAGCGGGCTGGTATCGGGCATCCTGGTGGTGGCCGCCAATGCCTGGATGAATAGTCCTGCCGGGTTCGATTATGTGAATGGTCAATACCTGCATATAGATCCTATCAAAGCCATGTTCAACGATGCCTGGTTTTCGCAGGCCCTGCATATGTGCCTGGCGGCCTTTGCCGCCACGGGGTTTGCAGTGGCGGGTGTACATGCGCTTATGATCTTGCGGGGTAGTCATAAGGCATTTCATACCAAAGCTTTTAAGATTGCCGCGGTTTTTGCCACGGTAGCCGCAGTGTTACAACCCCTCAGCGGCGATATTTCCGCCAAAAGCGTGGCGAAGCGCCAGCCCGCCAAACTAGCCGCCATGGAAGCGCATTTCCAGACGGAGCGTAGAGCTGCCCTTATTGTAGGAGGTATTCCGGATGTGCCCAACAAAACGGTAAATTATGCCATTAAAATACCCGGCCTGCTCAGTTTTATGGCCTACGATGATTTTAATGCCGAAGTAAAAGGGCTGGATCAGGTGAAGCCGGAAGACCAGCCGCCAGTGGCCATCACGCATTATGCTTTTCAGGTAATGGTGGGTTTAGGTATGTTGATGCTGGCCATCGCCGTATTGTACTTCATAACCCTTTGGAAAAAGAGGCAATGGCTGGAAAAGACCTGGTTACTGAAACTTTTTGTACTGGCCACGCCGGCGGGTTTCCTGGCCGTGGAAGCCGGGTGGACGGTGACTGAAGTAGGCCGGCAGCCCTGGATCATTAACGGCATTATGCGCACCGCCGATGCGGTTACACCTATGCCGGGCATTGCGTATTCTTTTTATTTATTCACCGGCGTGTATGTATCGCTGGCGCTCATTGTTACGTTTATGCTGTACCGGCAGATCCGCATGGTAGGCAAGTTGTACGATCTGTCGCCGGTGGATGTTGCTCCTGCCTTTTAAAAGTTTGCGCTCATGTTATACGTGGTCATCGTTTTTTTGTGGACATCCATCCTGCTGTATCTCCTGCTGGGCGGCGCCGATTTTGGCGCGGGCATTATAGAGTTATTTACTTCCAAACATAACCAGGACAATACGCGCAAAACCATGTACCGCGCCATAGGGCCTATCTGGGAAGCCAATCACATGTGGCTGATCATCGCCATCGTGATCCTGTTTGTGGGTTTCCCGGAAATATATACCACCATGTCCATTTACCTGCATATACCGTTGGTCATTATGCTCATGGGCATCATTGCCCGGGGTACGGCTTTCTCCTTCCGTAATTATGATGCCGTGGTAGATGATATGCAGCTCATTTACAACCGCATCTTTAGGTATGCCAGTTGTGTAACCCCATTTTTCCTGGGCATTATTGCCGGCAGCGCCGTGGCCGGGCGTATAGACACTCATGCCACCAACTTCCTGGATGCATATGTGTTTAGCTGGTTGCATTGGTTTTCCGTGGCCATAGGCCTTTTTACGGTGGCTATTTGCGGCTTCCTGGCGGCGGTATACCTGATCGGAGAAACGGATAACGAAAAAGACCGGCAACGTTTCATCGCCAAGGCGCGCACTTCCAACATCCTCGCCGTAATTGCGGGTGCACTGGTGTTCGTCGCTGCGTGGGTAGAACATATTCCCCTTATACAATGGGTCTTTGGCAATGTAGTGGGCATTACGGCCATTGGGCTGGCCAGTTTGTCGCTGCTGTTGCTCTGGTATTTGCTATATCATGGCAAAACCAAAATACTGCGCATATTGGCGGGCTTTCAGGTAACGATGATCCTGCTCACCACTACCTACCGGCACTTTCCCAACATTGTACTGCTGAAAGGCGGCGCTTACTTATCGTTGCTGGACAATGCGGGCAATGCCAAAACAATGGCGGCATTGGGCTGGGCATTGTTATTGGGCAGTGTGTTTATATTGCCGGCGTTGTTTTATCTCATCTACAGTTTTCAGAAAAAGAAATCGAGCGTGGCACATTGAGCCAGGCGTAAAAAATAATAGGGCAACCGGTTTGTATACGGTTACACTATTGGTGCTGTACAATGCAGCAACTTCTACTAATTCTGTTTTACGGATATAATAGGATTTTTTTTGCCTGAAAATTATGTGTAAAAATGCGGGGAAGGTTTTATTTTCGGCCCGGCTGCTACAAATAGGCCTGCTGTATCATGACTTTGAAAAAACGTTTCTCGCTCGCCTGGCTGGCAGAACAGGAGTGGCTGGTGCTGCTGTTGTGGTTTGGACTTACCATTATCGTAACCATCCGGGAGATATATGCGCACAACATCAATGATTATACGATTTACAAAAATGTGTTCTTCCACGTGCGGGCGCAGCAGCCTTTGTTCCTGGCCTATCCGGAATATTTCGATGTAAATAATTATGGCCCATTTTTCAGCCTGCTCATTGCACCTTTTACCTGGCTGCCGGATGCGGTAGGGGGTATGTTGTGGGTATTGGTGAATGCAGCCTTTTTATGGTACGCCATCCGGCAATTGCCGCTCAGCCGCTTGCAACAAAATATAATTCTCTTGTTTTCCAGCCACGAATTGATGGGGGCTAGCAGTTACTTCCAATTCAACGTTTCGGTGGCGGCCTGCATTATCCTCAGCTTTGCCTTGATATTACGGGGGAAAGACGGATGGGCGGCCTGCTTTATTATGATCGGTGCGTTTGTGAAAATTTATGGCATAGTAGGTTGCGCATTTTTCTTTTTCAGCCGGCATAAACTCAAATTTATCGCATCGCTGCTATTGTGGGGCGCACTGTTTTTTGTATTGCCCATGCTCATCGCCTCGCCAGCTTATATAGTGCGGTGTTACCACGACTGGCTCACGGCGCTGAAAGTGAAAACGGAGAAAAATGCACAGTTCGATCAGGGTATTGTGTTGCAGAATATATCGGCTATGGGCTTTATCCGCCGGGTATTTCACCTGAAGCCGTTCAACGACCTGCTGGTCTTTGTGCCGGGAGCGTTATTGTTTTTCTCACAATATATCTGGCTAAAATATAAGCAGGAAGTGCATTACCAATTTTACATTTTATGCTCGGTGCTGCTGTTTACCGTATTGTTCAGCAGCAGTTCCGAATCGCCTACATATATCATAGCCTTTCCTGCTGTATGTATCTGGTATGTGCTGCAAAATCCGTCCAGGGCCAATACGGTATTTTTTCTCTTTGCCTTTGTGGTATGCAGTTTTAGTCAGTCGGATATATTTTCCCCCTGGGTGCGTAAAAACATTGCCGTGCCATACGCTATAAAGGCATTTCCCTGCCTGGTGATGTGGGGGGTAATTGTATGGCAGGTACATGTTCGCCAGTTCCTGCGGCTAAGGCCTGTGGCGGCTTAACGGCCTTTGTTTGCGGGCCATCCGGGGCAAGGGCAACCAGATCACCGGCAAGTTATACTTTTACTTTCATGGATGAATAATCCGATATCCGTTTTATGGACAACGAATACAAAGCAAAATAATTAATCATGATACTGGACACTCTCGCAAACGCGCAGCGTTATGAAGGCCTGGGGCCTAAGTTTGTAAAGGCTTTTGAATACCTGCGGCAAACAGATTTTAACCTGGTAGAAAAAGGAAAGTACCCGATAGCAGGCGATGATATTTTCGTTATTGTCAATGAATACGACACGGTGGATGCGGCGGGCGAACAAATGGAGTCGCACAAAAAATATATTGATGTGCAGTATGTGGCGGCTGGTGTGGAAAGGATAGGGCACGATTTTCTGGAAAATAAAACACCCTCCAAACCATATGACGAAGCCTCGGATTATATGCTGTTTGCAGCACCGCCGGCGTTTTTTACCGTGTTGGAAAAAGGATGGTTCGCCATATTTTTTCCAACAGACTTGCACATGCCCAACCTCCGGGTGGCAGGTCCGGTGGGTGTGAAGAAGGTGGTGATCAAGATTAGCGTAGATTAAGCGAAACTTATTAAAATAAACCTGCCCGGATCATAGAAATGGTCCGGGCTTTTTTTTTAGCGTTAACAATTTTGAAGGATTTGCGTGTTTTCGACGGCAGATATTTGCAGGAGAATACAAATGATTGTTGACCTGAAAAATGTAAATATGGCTATTGCAGTAAATTTTGAGGAGGATTTTTTCGAGCTTAAACCCTTATTTCAAAATGAAAACAAGATTGCGACCTTTGAATCACCCCAAATAGATGGGAGTACTAAGTTGCTCAAAATAGAAATTGATAATGAGGCTCATCCTTTATTGCCAGATGTATATAACCTGGCGTTTGGTCCTGTGGATAGAAAAGGAAATATTGATGATAGTGCTAGGCTAAGACATAAAGACTATTCCAAGGTTTTTTCGACGATCGTTTTACATGCTGGTATGTACCTTAGCAGGAATAGGGAACACTTTCTGGGAATAGATGGATCCAGTAATGGGAGAGCTTATTTGTATTATCGCTTTATTCAAAGAAATTTTGATTATCTGACGAGTCGTTTTAATATTTATGGACTCAAATACTATGTGAGGATAACGCGCTTTGGTAAAACCCAATATCAGAATCCGTTTAACTTCAGAGATATACTTCCGGACTTTGTCTTAATAGCGAAAGATGAAAAAATATTGGATGAATTAATGTATAATTATTCATTTTCAGTTTGAAATAAACAGGTATTTTATTGTTAATTAAAATCTTTAAATTCGTAGTATGAGTACTTTTTTTGAAAAACAGTCAGAGGCCTTCTGGCAGAAAGCCAAACATATGCCGCCCCGCCCCAAGGGACAAGACTCTACCAAAGGCAGATCGTCCCTTCACCAGATCATTAAAACCCAGGAACAAGCTGATCGGTTCATGCAGCAACTAAAATGGATCAGCGGTGAAAACACTAAATAATTTTACCAGCCGTTTGCTTCTGCAGCAAACGGCTTTTTTGTTCCCCATCTGCCCGGCAAAAAAAAATTTGTATATATAGGACATCCTTTGCTGCTTCTGCGAAATATATTTTACCGTCTCAAATTTATTTCTACCTTCACATTACTTTAGGGGTGCCGGAAGGCTGAGATAATACCCTTTGAACCTGATGCAGTTAATACTGACGAAGGGAAAAGCAACATGACTTTTGCTGCATATCCTCCATGCGCATGTCCGTCATTCCTAAGGTGCCAATCTTTTATTAGGAATGAAAATAATTCTCAATCACCAGATCGAAGAAGTTGCCGAACAGGCTTGCCTGCACGATATCGTGTTGGAACGTCTGGGGGAAAAACAGCAAGGCATAGCCGTAGCGGTCAATAATATCGTGATACCCCGCCATGCCCGCACGCAATATGTGTTGCAGCCCAACGACAATATCCTCATCATTCAAGCCACGCAAGGAGGTTAAGGTATGCAAGCACCCACATCACCCGTTATCACAACCGCTCCCATCTCCGGCTCCCGGAAAATTTATGTGCGGGGTAACCTGTTTAACATTCAGGTACCTATGCGTGAGATAACCCTCACGCCTACACGACATGCCAATGGATCGCTCACCACGCACCATCCTGTAACGGTGTACGACGCCAGCGGACCTTATACCGATAGCCATGCGCTGATTGATGTGCGCAAAGGCTTGCCCCGCCACCGGGAAGCCTGGATCATGGACCGGGGCGATGCAGCCCCACTGCCTGGCAAAAGTAGCACCTACGGACAGGCCAGGGCCGAAAACGAAGACCTGCAACACCTGCGTTTTCACGATATTAAAAAACCCTGGAAAGCAAAGCCCGGCAACAATGTAACCCAGCTTTACTATGCCCGCAAGGGTATCATCACTGCGGAGATGGAATATGTGGCTATCCGGGAAAACCAACGCTTGCAACAAGCCTTCGCCACCGGCGATCCAGCACTTACCCAGCAGCATGCGGGCCACAGTTTTGGCGCCAATACGCCGGTAAACTGGATCACACCGGAGTTTGTGCGGTCGGAGATTGCCGCTGGGCGTGCTATCATTCCCAATAATATCAACCATCCCGAAAGTGAACCGATGATCATTGGCCGCAACTTTTTGGTGAAGATCAATGCCAATATTGGCAATAGCGCCGTTACCTCCTCCATCGAAGAGGAAGTAGAAAAGGCGGTATGGGCCTGCCGCTGGGGTGCCGATACCATCATGGATTTATCTACCGGTAAAAATATTCATGAAACGCGGGAATGGATTATCCGTAACTCACCCGTACCTATTGGCACGGTGCCAATTTACCAGGCACTGGAAAAAGTGAATGGTAAGGCCGAACAGCTTACCTGGGAACTGTTTCGCGATACGCTGATTGAACAGGCGGAGCAAGGTGTTTCCTACTTTACCATTCATGCCGGTGTATTGCTGCGTTATATCCCGCTTACGGCAAAACGGCTTACCGGCATAGTGTCCCGTGGGGGCAGCATTATGGCCAAGTGGTGCCTGGCCCATCACCAGGAGAATTTCCTGTACACCCACTTTGAAGAGATCTGCGAGATCATGAAGGCATACGACGTGGCTTTCTCCCTGGGCGATGGACTGCGGCCCGGATCAATCGCTGATGCCAATGACGCAGCGCAGTTTGCCGAACTGGATACACTGGGTGAACTCACTAAGATAGCCTGGAAACATGACGTGCAGGTAATGGTGGAAGGCCCGGGCCATGTACCCATGCACCTCATCAAAGCCAATATGGATAAGCAACTGGCCACCTGCCAGGAAGCGCCCTTTTACACTCTTGGCCCACTTACCACGGATATTGCACCTGGTTACGATCACATCACCTCTGCCATTGGCGCGGCCATGATAGGCTGGTTTGGAACGGCTATGCTCTGTTACGTAACCCCCAAAGAACATTTAGGCTTGCCCAATAAACAGGATGTGAAAGATGGCGTCATCACTTACAAACTGGCGGCACATGCCGCCGACCTGGCGAAAGGGCATCCCGGCGCACAGTACCGGGATAATGCGTTGAGCCAGGCCCGGTTTGAATTCCGTTGGGAAGACCAGTTTAATCTTTCCCTGGATCCGGATACGGCGCGGTCGTATCATGATGAGTCGTTACCGGCAGATGGGGCCAAGGTGGCCCACTTCTGTTCTATGTGCGGTCCTAAATTCTGCTCCATGCAGATCACACAGGAAATACGGGCCTCCGCGGCAGAGGGCATGTTTGAAAAATCAGAAGCCTTCAAATTGCAGGATCATAATATTTATTCCTGATGCTGATGGTGGTGTCGCACCCGCATATCTTGGAAGAGGAAGCCACTTATATCAACGCTTTATTCGATGCCGGCCTGCAGCGACTGCACCTGCGTAAGCCCTATGCTTCGGAGGAGGCCATTAAACGGCTCCTAGAACAGGTGGAGGGTCAGTATTATGCAAAAATTGCCTGGCACCAATATCATCACCTGGCTATACGGTATGGCACTAAAAGAATACACTTTCCGGAGTATATGCGCCTGCGTTATGATGATCCGGTGTGGAAGCTGCTGAAGGATAAACAATATATACTCAGCACTTCGGTACACGCACATACCCATACCCACAGGCTGGCCCCGGAATTTAGTTACGCTTTTGTGGGACCGGTATTCGACAGTATTTCCAAAACGGGATATAAAGCATTGGAGGCAGCTACTAGAAAACGACTGCTCATGGCAGATCTTGGCGTAGCGCGTGTAGCCATCGGCGGCATAGGGGGTCACAACTGCCAGCTATTGCAGGCCATGGGTGTCCGCAGTATTGCCGTATCCGGTGCCGTGTGGCAAAGCGGAACACCCCTGGAAGCTTTTAAAAAAATACAGGCAGTATGGCATACAACCGGCCCATCGTTTTAAGCATAGCAGGGCTAGATCCCAGCGGGGGCGCTGGCTTGCTGGCAGATATAAAAACCTTTGAGCAACATCGCTGCCTGGGTTTTGGCGTGGCTACAGCATGGACGGTGCAAACGGAAAATAAGTTTGAACGCGTACACTGGCTATCTATCGCACAAATTTTGGAGCAGTTGCATCCTTTGCAGGATCAATACCGGCTGGCGGCAGTGAAGATTGGCATTGTACAAGATCTGCACATGCTCCAGGCAATTGTGGAGGCGCTGCCGCCGCAAGTACCCATTGTATGGGATCCGGTGATGGCTGCCAGCGCAGGCGGGGCGCTGCTTTCCAACATCAATGCTGCCATCCTGCCGGGCATTTTAAAACGCTTGTACCTGGTTACGCCCAATCTCCCGGAAAGCAGGATGTTAGGCCCGCTTTCAAACGATTGCAAGGTGTACCTCAAAGGGGGCCATGCCGAAACGGAGAAGGGTACTGATTTTTTATACGATCAGGGAGTAATGGTGCAGCGTTTTGCCGCTACGGACATACTCCCGGGCAAACATGGTTCCGGCTGCATTCTTTCGTCTGCCATTGCAGCGGGGCTGGCCACCGGGCTGGATCTACCAGCTGCCTGTAGGCAAGCCAAAGCATATATTGAAAAAATATTAGTTAGTAATCCTAACCTTTTAGCATATCATCATGTATAATCGTCTTCAATATATAACAGCGGATTATGCCTCCGCACAATCCGCACTGGATGCAGGTTGTGGCTGGATACAATTACGTTGTAAACAAATAACTCCTGCCATGTATCTGGCCCTGGCACAACGTGTAAAACAGTTGTGTGAAACCTACCATGCCACTTTTATCGTAAACGATGCGCTGGAAGTAGCGCTGGCATGCGGGGCGCATGGTGTACACCTGGGCCTGGAGGATGGCAGTATTGCCGCCGCCCGTACGGTGCTGGGCCATGACAAGATCATTGGAGGCACCGCTAATACGGCCGCCCATCTTCAACAGCGGGTAGCGGAAGGCTGCAATTATATTGGCCTGGGCCCTTTACGTTTCACCAATACCAAAGAAAATTTAAGCCCCCTGCTGGGTGTGGAGGGATACCGCCGGTTGTTGTACGGGCAGCCTATCCCAATACCGGTGTACGCCATCGGCGGCATTGGCACGGAAGATATTTCCGCGCTGCGGGCGTGTGGCGCGTATGGCGTGGCGGTATCCGGCGTCATCACACAGGCAACCGACAAAAAAAATATTGTACATCAATTTAATCAATCGCTTTATGGCAGCCTTACAGATAGCCGGTAAAACATTTTCGTCCCGCTTGTTTTTGGGTACGGGCAAATTTGGTTCCCACCAGGAAATGGAAGCGTCCGTACTGGCCTCCGGTTCGGAACTGGTAACGGTGGCGTTAAAACGGGTAGACCTACAGCAGGAACACGACGACATCTTGCAACACCTGCACCACCCGCAGGTACAGCTATTGCCCAATACTTCCGGCGCCCGGCAGGCAAAAGAGGCCATTCTCGCCGCCCAGTTGGCCAGAGAAGCCCTGGAGACCAACTGGCTGAAACTGGAAATTCATCCCGATCCTAAATACCTGCTGCCAGATGCGCTGGAAACGCTGAAAGCTACGGAAGCCCTGGCCAAACTAGGCTTCATCGTATTGCCATACATTCATGCAGACCCAGTGCTGTGCAAACAACTGGAAGATGCCGGAACCGCTGCGGTAATGCCGCTGGGCGCGCCCATTGGTACCAACAAGGGGTTGCGCACGCTAGACTTTTTGGAAATCATCATCGCCCAAAGTAAGGTGCCTGTGATTGTGGATGCCGGCATTGGCGCGCCCTCACAGGCGGCGCAGGCCATGGAACTAGGGGCTGATGCGGTGCTGGTCAATACTGCTATTGCCACCGCCCAATATCCTGCCCGGATGGCCGCCGCATTTAAACTGGCGGTGGAAGCAGGCCGGCAGGCCTATGAAGCAGCGTTGCCGCCCGTGCGCGCCCACGCCATGGCCAGTAGCCCGCTCACGGCATTTCTCGATGCTTAAAACAATACCATGTTCTCCGATATTTTTCATACCCACGATTGGGATGCTGTGCGCGAAAGTATTTACAGTAAAACCAGCCACGATGTGGAACGCGCCCTGCAACGCACACAGCGCACGCTGGAAGATTTTAAAGCATTGATCGCTCCCGCTGCATTGCCCTACCTGGAAACGATGGCCCGGAAAAGCCAGGCGCTCACCCGCCAGCGTTTTGGCAAAACAATACAGTTGTATGTACCCCTGTACCTGAGCAACGTATGCCAGAACATCTGTACCTACTGCGCCTTTAGCATGGACAATCTTATTCCCCGCAAAACGCTTACAGACGCAGAGATTTTAGAGGAAGTAGCCGTACTCAAAGCCATGGGGTATGAACATGTGTTGCTGGTAACTGGCGAGGCCAGTCAGCAGGTAGGAGTTGCCTACCTGCAAAATGCTATCCGCCTCATAAAGCCCTACTTTGCCAATATCTCGTTGGAAGTGCAGCCCTTGCAGGAAGCCGAATATGCTTTGCTGATAAAAGAAGGCCTGCATACCGTGTTAGTATATCAGGAAACCTACCGGGCAGCAAATTATAAACAATACCACCCCAAAGGCCGGAAATCCAACTTCGAATACCGCCTTGCTACGCCAGACAGGCTGGGCAAAGCAGGCATCCATAAAATAGGGCTTGGTACGTTGATCGGATTGGAAGACTGGCGTACGGATGCCTGCTTTACCGCTCTACACCTGCAATACCTGGAGCAAACGTACTGGCAAACCAGGTACTCTATTTCTTTTCCCCGCCTGCGGCCCATTGCACAAGCGGAGGGTAGTAAAAGTTTTGCCCACTTCATGGAGGATGCAGAACTGGTGCAGCTTATTTGCGCTTACCGCCTGTTTCGCGACGACCTGGAAATAGCTATGTCTACCCGCGAGCAGGAAACCTTCCGCGATCATGCTGTGCAGTTGGGCATTACCAGTATGAGCGCCGGCTCCAAAACTAATCCAGGTGGTTATGCCGTGGCGCCGCAATCACTGGAACAATTTGAAATTTCAGACGAACGCAGCCCCGCCGTAATTGCAGACATGATCCGCGCACAAGGGTACGAGCCGGTATGGAAAGACTGGGATCAAACTTTATTATGATAAAACTGGAAACTACGGAAGTACTCCGTTACTTAAAACAAATGCAGTTGCCGGAAGTAGGCATGAATGGGCAGCAACGGATAAAACAGGCCAGCGTAGCGGTGATTGGTGCTGGTGGCCTGGGCTGCCCGGTGTTGCAATACCTCGTAGCCGCCGGGGTAGGACGGGTAGGCATCTTTGACCCGGATCGTGTGGAGGTATCTAACCTGCACCGGCAAATCTTATTCACCACAGCAGATGTGGGACGTAGCAAAGTAGCGGTGGCCATAGAAAGACTGCAAGCGCAAAATCCTCATTGCAACCTGGTGGCGCATCCCTTAAGTCTTACAGCACACAACACGGATCTACTGCTTCCCTACGATTTGGTGATAGATGGCTGCGATAATTTTGCCACAAGGTACGTGGTGAATGATGCCTGTGTGAGTGGGGGCAAACCGCTGGTGTATGGCAGTATTCTGGGGGAGGAAGGGCAGGTGGCTGTATTTAATTTACAGGGCAGTAAAAACCTGCGCCACATCTTCCCAGACCCGCCGCTGGCGGGTGATGTGCCGGATTGTAGTGAGAATGGTGTACTGGGTACGGTGCCAGGCATCGTAGGTGCCATCATGGCTCACACAGCCATCCATATTATCCTGCAACGCCCGGTGATGGTAAATCAATACCTGCTGCTTAATACACTTACCATGGAAAGAACGGTGTTACAGTTCTAGGGTAGGTCAGGCAAACAGGCGGTAATGGCTTCCACCACCCGTTTTGTTTCTTCCGGGTCGCGAACGGGAATGGCCTGCGCGCCTGCTTCTTTGGCCGGGTAGTCATTGCCGCCGGGAAAAATGGCGTCGCCCATGAATAACATGGCTTCCGTGGGAATGTGAAGAATATCCCGCAGTTTGCCTATGCCATAAGCCTTGTCTATACCCGGTTTGGTAACATCAATAGAAGTGGTGCCACCCAGGTGTACGGAAAATTTATCGAGGTCTTTATCCAGCAATACTTTCATTTGCTGGCGTTTTTTAAAGTCAGGGTCCCACTTTTCCTTTTCGGCCAGGGGGGCTTGTTGCCCCAGGCCAGAGTAGGTGATCTGGCTGCCCCGGTCTTCAATAATATCGCCCCAGGTGTGTGAAGGGGTATAGCCGGTGGCAGCGCCCGCCTTTTTCAATGCTGCAATGATCTGCTCTTTTTCTGCTGCCGTAAAATCTTCTGCATATAGTTTTTTCCAGGAATGTTCATATACATAAAACTGCGTACCACAGGTAGGCAGGATAGAGAGCCGGGAGCGTATAGCCGTTTCCGGTAACTGCGATAATACTTGTTTTTCAAACTGCGACCAGGCCCCCCCTGAAATAATGGCCACCTGTGCCTTTTGCAGCAATAAGGCGAGCAGCTTGCTCATCTCCGCATCCACAGTAGATTTACTGGGTGCCAAGGTACCGTCGAGGTCAAATACAAATAACTGTTTCATGCTTTTTTACCGGCTTAATACACGTCCAGAATGGTGGCAGTAGTGCCATTAAATGGGAAGTGCGCGCCTGCCTCCTTTTGCAGCAATAATACTGCCAATGGAGCGCTGGGAGAAAGGAAGAATACATCTTGCCCGTTTACCCGTTGCCTTCCCAGGCCTGCGGCCATGAAAAAAATGGCGGTACGGGTGTGTATGACAGCACCTGCGGCCACCGTGTTATAAAGCGTTTGCACATCAATCGCTGATAAGGTTGCCAGTTCTGCCATGGCACTGGCTAGTTGCCGCGCATGCATATCTTTTTCCAGATGGCCCATGGCGCGCCCTGTTTCATACTTATCGCCGGCGGAGCTTTTTTCCTCGCTATTGGCCGCCTGCTGTGCATGAGCCATGGCCGCCCGTGCGGTGGCAATGCGCTGGGAGATCAGGTTTATTGCATATGCTTTTAAACGATGTTTGAAGTGTAATTTTTCCGAAGTACTCATCCGGATAAATATACAAGTATCCGGTGAGTTAATCCGTGCGATGGTATAGTAGAATAAAAAACGCCGGGGCATCCCTAGCAGATGCCCCGGCGTTTGCAAGGTAGATTACTGGTTAATGCCAAAGTATTCCCAACCGGAAGCAGTATCGCGGGTACAGGTCATGTCTTGTGTACCGTTTTCCGAGGAAATGAATTTGCCATTGTTGCCCCGGAAAGCTACTTGTCCGGCACTATTGCTTACCCAATCAAATTTCTCCCAACCCTGAATGGTAGTGCGGTTGCAGTTAATGGCCTTCGTACCATTTTCGCTGGATACATACAGGCCGTTGCTGCCTTGCAGGGCTATCTTGCCCCCGCCTGCATCTACAATTGTAAATTGTTCCCAACCTTGCACCTGGCTGGCATTACAGATCATGGGGGCGGTGCCGTTTTTGCTACTTACATATTTTCCATTATAGCCTTTGAGCGTAATGGTTTGGCCAATGGGCGGCGCGCTATTGCTGCCATGGGCTACCACTACTTCATGAATGGCGCTGAGCAGCGAATTGCTCCCGCTGGCATCTGCATTCAGATCCCAGATCATCACCCCACCGCCGGTAGAAAATGCAAGTTCCGTTTTGCTTTTAATGGTTGGAATGCCATTATAACCGATGCCCTGATAGCTGTCTGAGTTAGCACTTCCACCTCGGGACAGGATGTCTTTGTAATCTACATATTCTGTTGAAGAGCGGCCATAGAAGGGCAACCCAAGGATAGACTTGCCGGTAGAAAGCCCCCGTCCCTGCCAATAATTCAGGGAAGTTACCGCCAGCGAATAAGGGCTGTGATTGGCCCCGTCTCCATCATAGGCCATCAGGTTCAGGAAATCTACATAACCAAATACTGCAGCGCCCACGCCACTGCCCCCGTCAGAAATAACGGCAGCAGTGAGCAGCTTACCCCTGCTGTGCATCTCGGTGCTGAGTTGCAACATCAGGGCAGTATAATTGCTGGAAGAAGTACCATCGTCGGGGTATTCCCAATCAATGTCCACCCCGTCAAGATTGTAGGTGTTTATTAAATTAATGATGGCATTCACAAACGTGGTTCGTTTAGCAGCGGTACCAGACAGGCTTTCAAAACCACTATCGTCGCCATCGTTCCAACCCCCTACAGAGATGAGTACTTTTACGCTATGTTGATGTCCCAGCGTAACGAGTGATTGCAGTTTGGAGGGATTGTCCAGCCCCTGCAAAGTGCCGGATGCATTGGGCAAAATAAAGGCATAATTGATGTGAGTGAGTTTGGAGTACTGCACGGCATTTACATCGCCCGCCCAGGATGGCATGTAACCTACTACTTTAAAATCGGCGGCGGCAATAGCGCGGGGCACGGTGCTGGCACCATCCGAGGGTTTGTTAACTAGTTGCTTTGTACAGGCATTCATGCTCAGGAGGATGGCTAGGGCCACTAGTACATGGAGATAACTTACAAGTTTGATCATGAAATTTGATTTTGATTTATGTATAATAGAAATGTTAAGACATAATAGGCCCGCAGGGGAAATCCCCACCTGCATAGTACTGGTAAAATGATGACTAAAAGCGGGTGTCTGCTTGTGTGTTACAGGTTACAAAGTGTTTAAAAAATGAATAGAAGCAAGGGTGATGTCTTACACAGTACGGAGATATATCCTGCACTACTATACAAAAGACAAAGTATGCGTGTTAGTAATGAACGGAAAATACGTACGGTAAATAATTGTTGGACAGATAAAGTGGTAGATAACATGGATATCCGGGTAACTTCACGAACCGGTGGTAGACGGTGGTTCTCTATGCTTCGTGATGAAGATATAAATAAAATCCGGGAAAACAAACCCCCTTAAGAAAACTTAAGGCAGGGCCTTAGCCATGTACTTATGCCGGGCTACTGTTGTTTTGTAGATACCACTACCGGGCGTTGTGGAAATAATTATATTTGATGATCATCAGTTATCACCGTATTAATAGATCGTTATGAAACGTTTGTCTGGCTTGTGTTTGCTATTGTGTTGGGTAACCATTACCTGTGCGCAATCATCCGGTGTTACGCATATCGTTTTTACTTCCGACGTGCACTTCGGCATCCTGCGCAAATCGTTCCGGGGTAATAAAAAAGTGCAGTCTGATGCGGTGAATAAGGCCATGGTGGCGCAGATCAATACCCTGCCGGGACTGGCATTGCCTGCAGATAAAGGCGTAGGGGCTGGCCAGGCCATTCAACAGATCGGTTACCTGGCCATTACCGGTGATATCTGTAACCGCCAGCAGCCCCCTTCCCCGTCGGCCTCGGTATCATGGAAACAGTTTGTCAACGTATACCTTCACCAACTTTCCCTCCATGCCCAGTTACTGTTAGTGCCCGGTAATCATGACGTATCCAACGCTATCGGTTATTATAAACCGATGATACCCGCTACAGACAATGCTTCTCTGGTGGGGATCTACAACCTGATGTTAAAACCTGCTGTACCGAAAACAGCCGCCAGTTTCAATTTTAAAAAGGATAAGATCCATTATGCACGAAATATTGGCGGTGTACACTGCCTGTTCCTGGATGTATGGCCAGACGGGGAAGAACGTGCCTGGATGGAAAAAGACCTGCTTAGCATAGCTGCCAATGTGCCGGTACTCATCTTTACCCACGATCCCCCGGAAGGAGATCCGGCCCATTTTGTGAATCCATTTGTTCCGCATACGATCAACAAAAAAACCCAATACCAAAACCTGCTTTCCGATACGCTGCATGCCCCGCCGGGCGACGCTGATGAACAAACCGCGTTCGTTAAGTTTTTACAGGCCCACCGTAATATCAAAGCGTATTTTCATGGGCATCAAAACTGGAATCAGTTTTACACCTATACGGGGCCTGCCAAAAATGTATCACTACCCGTGTTCCGCGTAGACTCGCCCATGAAGGGCAAGGAGTCTGCCGAGGATGAACAACAACTTTCTTTCCAACTCATTAGCATGGACCCGGCAAATAAGCGGCTCACCGTGCGGCAACTGTTCTGGAATGTAAAGCCTAAAAAAGACGGTGGGCGCATGCAATGGGGTGATAGCAAGACAATCTCCCTTCAATAAATTTTGCCTGCCCCATGCCGCCATTGACAACAGGCCTTTCTTTTAACCGTAAACGATGAGAACAATTTGCTAATTTCGTTTTCAGAGAAAAGTTATATGAAAGCAGCCTCCATCGCGGATATTAAGAAAGAACTGACCCGGGTGCCTACCAAAGAACTGGTGGAAATGTGCCTGCGAATAGCCAAATACAAAAAAGAAAACAAAGAGTTACTTGCCTTCCTGCTCTTCGATGCCGACGATCTGCCACGGTATATTGCATCTGTAAAATCCTTGCTGGATGAAGAATTTGCAGGATTAAAATACCATAATCTATACCTGGCCAAGAAAATGCTGCGCAGGATATTACGGCTTACCAACAAGCATATTAAATACACCGGTTCCAAACCCGTGGAGATAGAATTATTGCTATATTTCTGCCAGCAATCGGCAGCATCGGGCGTTCCTATCCGGCAAAGTATACAACTGGGCAACATGTATGATCAATTACTAAAAAAAATCAGGGTAGCAATAGAAACCCAGCATGAAGACTTGCAATATGATTACCGACGCGGACTGGAAGCTATACGGAAGGAATTTTAAAAGCGGCTGCACCAGCCGGTATGCCGCCGGCAGGGACCATTTTATAAAGGTTTGAAAAGATGGATCATGGAGAAAGAAAAATGCAGGACACAACTGCTGGAATTAATCATTAAACACGCAGAATATTTTCTAAAAGAGTCTGGCGAATTCTTTCCTTTTGGGGGTACGGTAGGGGGCGATAACGTAGTACGCTCGGCCGCAGCTTACCCGGGCGAAGAGCAGCCGGCACCCAGCCAGGTGATAGGCCTGCTGAACGATGCGTTTGATAAAGGGCTGGAAAGCGGGCAATATAAAATGGTGGCTATCGGGGTAGATGTGCTGCTACCAGAAGACTGGATGGGAGAACGCCTGTCTGCCGTACAAATCATGGTGCGGGACCAAGAAGGCAAGGTAGGGGAATACCATTTGCCTTATTTTAAAGACACCGCCGGCGCATACGTATACTTGCCCCTGCGGGCCATTGTCTGAAAAATAATTATATTTTTTAAAACACCTGCTGACATAAGGTTGTCACTTGCTGTAGTGTTCTTTGTATAGCACAACAAAAACACACACTTATGACACTTATTCCCATCTTCCAGCAGGAGCTGGAAAACGAATCTGCCACCTCCCGCAAAATGCTGGAACGCGTTCCATCCCACAAACTCGATTGGCAACCCCATCCCAAAAGCATGACCCTGGGCCGGCTGGCCACCCATGTAGCCGAAATACCTGCATGGATAGAGATGGCACTATACACGGATGAGCTAGACTTTGAAAAAAATGCTTATGTGCCCCGCACTCCACAAAATACGGACGAAATATTGGACTATTTCCAGGAAGCCCTGCTGCGTGGCCGTGCTGCCCTGGAAACCAACGATGGCAGCCTGTTGGAAAAAGAATGGCTACTGCGTACCGGCGATCAGGTGCTTTACCGCACCACCAAAGCAGGCATGGTGCGCATGGCGCTGAACCAGATCACCCACCACCGTGCCCAGCTAGGGGTGTATCTCCGATTGCTGGACATCCCCATCCCGGGCAGTTATGGCCCGAGCGCAGACGAACATTAAGATGAAGACTGCTTACTTTCCTTCCGCCCAAAATTGTTACACCCTGGTTAATACTTTTGCGCCAAAGCAATAGGTATTAACCATTTTTTGATAACATGGGGTAGTGGATTTGCTGGCATGCTATCATTTAAATTACTGTATAGCAGGTGTTATATAAATGGAGAAAGAGGTTTACTTTTTTACCGGTCATTTCATTTCTTTCACCGGTCTTCCCAGGCGGGTAGCCTATGTAATGTTGCCCACCTCTCTTTATTAGCTCATCTTTGCAGCATTCATTTAAAACGCTCTTATTTTCCATGGATATTCAACATCAGTATGTGTTGCAGGTAGCAGATCTACAGGTGCATTACGGTCATTTTCAGGCAGTAAAAACCGTTGCTTTCGGCGTAAGATCGGGCGAGATCTTTGGGCTGCTGGGGCCCAACGGCGCAGGCAAAACCAGCACCCTCAGCGCCATTGAAGGGTTGGTTCGTCCCAATGCCGGGCAAATTACCGTAGCCGGATATAACATAGCTACGCATGCCCTGCAAGCCCGCGCAGCTATGGGCGTACAATTGCAGGCTACTAGTTTCCAGGCCGAACTTACCATCTCTGAGATTGTTCGGCTGTACGGTGGTATTTACGGTGTTACCATCAGTACCGGCTATATGCAGCAATTGCTGGAAGGCATAGAACTGGCTGCTGCAGCGGGCAAACGCTATGGCCAGCTTTCCGGCGGTCAGCAGCAGCGGGTATCCCTGCTCATTGCTACCATTCACCAACCCCAATTGGTGTTGCTGGATGAGCCTACCACGGGGCTGGATCCGCAATCCAGGCGGCACCTGTGGCAGCGCATGGAACAGATCCGGGAACAAGGCAATGGTGTACTGCTCACCACCCACTCCATGGAAGAAGCGGAAGCTGTGTGCGATCGCATTGCCATTATCGATCATGGCAGCATCATTGCCATCGATACGCCGGAGGCTTTGATCGAAAAACATCGCCACGATCCTGCCGTGGTCAGCGTTTCCCGCAAAGGGAAGATTACGTTGGAGGATGTATTTATTGGATTAACCGGTAGCGCCATCCGCGCCTGAAAAATAATAACCCTGTTATGCAAAAAAATATTCCTAAAACAGCTACCGTACTAGCGTTCTTATTACAGGCCGATTTCACCACCCAGTGGCGCAACCGTCGTTCTTTTATACTGGTACTGCTGGTGCCAGTCATCATACTATTTACCTGGAAAAGCGCTATAGATAAAATTGGTGCCGCATTCGCATTCTCTACCGCTATCTCTATCGGGCTGGTGGCCATTGGGCTTATGGGTTACCCCAATTCCATTGCAAGAGACCGGGAGAAGGGAGTGTTTCAGCGGCTGCGTGTAGCGCCTGTGCCGCGCTGGTCTATCATGGGTAGCCGCCTGGTGGTACAATTGGCCATGATATTGCTGGTAACTTTATGTGTGTATGCTGGTGGTTATTATTTCGATCATATTACCATTTCACCAGCGGGTTATGTGATCACCATTTTTACCGCATTATTAGGAGGTGCCGTATACCTCAGTATAGGCCAGCTCATCGTAGGGCTGATCAAAAACCCCGAAACGGTTAATTCTACGGCACGCCTGATCTATTTTCTATTTATTATGGTAGGCATTCTTGGCGACCTGGGAGTGCTGGGTGTACAAATAAAACAACTCATTAATTGGTCGCCTTACGGAGTGGTGAAAGCCATTCTTGCAGGCGGTATGGATCATGCAAAATGGAACAAGGATACCACCATGGCATTAGCAGCCACCCTGGGTTATACAATGGTGTTTGCCACTATTGGTATCCGTAAATTCAAGTGGAGTGCTAAATAAAAAAGCAGCAGGATTTTTTTAACCGCCAAATCCGGCAGCGTATACCCATGCAAGGAGCAATAGTTGCATAGGTATACGGAACCATAGATAAGACAAGCCCGGACCGTCGTATCCGGCAGTTTCCAGGTTTATTTTTTTTAGGGCAGCATACACATTGGCTGGCAGGATTAGTATAAAAAACATCAGCAGGCAAATGGCTGTAACTGTGCGCAGCGCCGGTATTAATAGCCCTATAGCAGCCAGTATTTCCAGTAGCCCTGTAAAATATATCAGCGTTTTTTTGGCCGGCAAGAAGGGCGGTAGCATCATCATCATACCTTGGGTAAACAGGAAGTGCCCACTCGATGTAAGCAGCAACATAGTGCTCATGGCTATGCGTGCGGGCCACTGCCAGTGCCAGCCCCCTTGGATAAAATGCAGTACCAGTAAGGCTGTTCCAAAACTGCCGAGTAATACAATGAGTGGTTTCATGGCATGCGTTATTTACACCTAAAGTTCTACCACACCAGGCCTGTAAAAAATGACCCGGGTTAGTTTATCGGGTTACCTGCCGCCGGATGCGGCTCAGGCTTTCGGGGTGAATGCCTAGGTAGGAGGAAAGGTGTTTCACCGAAATGCGGCTCACCATATCCTGGTGACTGGCTAACAAGCGCAGGTAGCGCTCCCGGGCCGTAAGCGACAGCCATGCTAATTCCTTGCGGCTGCGGCGCATAAATTGCTGTTCGGCTATAACCCGGCCTATGCGTTCGGCAGCTGCGCTGCTGTGGTAAAGCTTGTGCAGGTCATCATGATGAATCTTCCAGGTAAGGGTGTTTTCCAATGCCTGAAGGTAAATGGCGGCGGGGCGTTGCTCCAGGAAGGAAGTAAATGCGGTCGCAAAATCGTGGGCGAAGAAAAAGTCAAGGGTGTATTCGCGTCCTTCCTTCAAAAAATAAGCGCGGGCCAGGCCGCTGCGTATAAAATAGATATAATGCTCCACCTCGCCTTCTGTACAAAGATATTCCTCCTTCTTAAATTCCTGGGCATGCAGGTGTTCGTGAAAGAAGGCCCATTCCACATCCGGGAAGGGTGTAAACCGCTCAATGGCGGCGCGCAGCAGCAGGGCGTCGTTCATATAAATGAAGATACGGAGCAGCGGCGAGTATTGATAACCAGTATCGCAGCCAGCCTTTAAGTGGCTACGTAACTCCCACTATCATGTATGAAACTTATTACAAATCAATGATTTATAAAAAATCAAAAAGAAATTTTGACTTGGCTGCACTATCCATCAATTTTTGTTATTAGATTTGCTTAACGGTGTTAAATAATTTAATGCCCTAAAATATGGGAAGCGTAGAAAGAAAACAGCGGCTTAAAGAAGATGTGCGGTGTAAAATCCTGGAAGCAGGGTGGAACATCGTTGTGGAGGAAGGCTGGCCTGCATTATCTATGCGTAAGATTGCTGATGCGATCGAATATACAGCCCCCATTATTTATGGGCATTTCCAGAGTAAAGACGCATTGCTACAGGAATTTACCCGCAAAGGGCATGTGTTGCTCAGTGCCAAAGTTAAAGAAGCCCGTACCAGCCATGATACCCTGGAAAAACAACTGGAAGCCATGTGGCTGGCCTATTGGGACTTTGCCTTTGAACAACCGGCCTACTACAAACTAATGTACGGCGTGGAAATGGGCTGTTGCGAAGCTGGCATTATAGATTGCCCATTTACTGAAATGGCTTCTAAACAAGTACTCGATGTAATTACAGCATTGATTGCCGCTAGTAATCATCCGGAGCAAGACCCGGAACGCCGCTTTTACACCTGTTGGGCCATCCTGCATGGGCTGATTTCACTTAATATGGTACAGAAAAATAGAGAAAGCTGCTTATCAGAAGAATTTAACCGTACCATTCTCAACGACGCCATTAAAGGAATTATCAAGACCATCTTACAGTAAATTATTTCCAAAACAATTTGAAGCACAGTAACTTACCTCATCCATAGGCCTTTTTAATCTTTGCTACTTAACACTGGTAAAAATCTTAACATCGGTAAAATTATCTAGTTTATGGATTGTTGCCCCCAATACACACACTATCACTCTCAAATTCATGATTTATGCTTGTGAAGAAAACTACTATTACAAAACCGGCCTCCAGGGCCACCGCGCTGCTGGCTACAGCCGGACTCCTGCTCTCCGCCCTGCTCTATAGCAGTTGTGGACATTCGAACGCGGAGGGCAATTACCAGCCGCCCATAACAACCTTGCCGGTATTTCAGGTAACTGCTTCCGATGCCCATACTACTGAAGAATATACAGCATCGCTGGAAGGCACGCAGAACGTGGAAGTACGTGCGCAGGTAGATGGATACCTGTCCAAAATTTATGTAGACGAAGGTGCTTATGTAACAAAAGGGCAGCCGCTGTTTAAGATAGATGACCGCAGTTACAGCGAGCAATACAACAATGCCGGTGCCAGCTTGCAAGCCGCTAAAGCCAATGTGGAGAAAGCCCATATCGAAGTAGAACGTATGGCCCCCCTGGTGGCACATAACGTAATTTCTGATGTGCAGCTTAAAACTGCGCAAGCTGTGTATGATGCCGCAAAAGCCCAACTGGCGCAAGCGCAGGCCGCACAAGGTAATGCAGCCATTAACCTGGGCTACACCACCGTGCTGGCACCGGCTAGTGGTTTTATTGGTAAGATTCCTTACAAAACCGGTAGCCTGGTAGGTCGCAGCGAACCGCAGCCCCTTACCATGCTCTCTGATGTAAAAAGCGTATATGCTTATTTCTCGATGAGCGAAAGCGCTTTCCTGAACTTTGTAAGTGGTCAGCCTGGTAAAACCGTCCAGGAAAAAGTAAAAGCGATGCCACCCGTAGAACTTATTCTTGCAGATGGCAGCCTGTATCCGGAGAAAGGCCGGGTGGAAACGGTAGAAGGCCAGTTCGATAAAGGTACTGGCAGCATCAGCTTCCGCGCCATCTTCCCTAACAACGAGGGCATCCTGCGCTCCGGCAACACCGGTAGGGTACGCATTACTTCCCAGCACACCGGCACCATCCTGCTACCGGAAGAAGCCACCTTTGAACTGCAAGACAAGATCTTTGTTTTTGCAGTGGGCGATAGCAATAAAGTGTCGAGCAAACCAATTGTGGTGAAAGGACACAGTGGCAACTTCTACCTGGTAGACCAAGGGGTGAAACCTGGGGATAAGATCGTGTTCACAGGCCTGGACCGGCTGCACGATGGTGCGGTGATACAGCCGCAGCCCATATCGCTCGATAGCCTTTTGAAGACAAAGCCGCTCTAAAATTTATATTCAGTATCAGGTTGTAAAATGTACGGGTGTCCTGCCGCAACGATCAGCGTTGCTGCTGCCAGATAAACTAAGCCCATACGCCAACATACAATGACACGAAAGCCTTGTACGGCATCGTTATCATTGCGGCAGGGCATCCGTTATTTTTAGGTACTGCTTACATTTTACTGCATTGCCTGATGCCGGTATTACTCGCTATGCGTATTACACGCCTGGCATAAAAAAATCATGATGCTTAAGAAATTTATTGAAAGGCCGGTGTTATCAACGGTCATCTCTATCATATTGACCTTACTCGGTGTACTGTCGCTACTCTCCCTGCCCATTACGCAGTTTCCCGACATTGCCCCGCCCTGTGTGCAGGTAACCGCCTCTTACCCCGGCGCCAACGCTGAAGTAGTAGCCCGTGCAGTGGCAACGCCCATTGAGGAAGCGGTGAATGGGGTGGAGAACATGACGTACATGACTTCCAATTCCAGCAACGATGGTACTATGACGCTGAGCGTATTTTTCAAACTCGGTACCAACCCCGATCTGGCAGCGGTGAACGTACAGAACCGCGTATCCAAAGCTACCAGCCAGATTCCGGCAGAAGTTGTGAACGCAGGGATAGCTACCCAGAAACAACAAAACAGTATGATCATGGTAATCGGGCTGAAAGCAACCGACTCCACGTTCGACGAAACGTTTCTACAGAACTATGCTAAGATCAACATTGTACCGGAATTGCAGCGTATTCCCGGTGTAGGCCAGGCCCAGATATTCGGTTCCAAGGATTATTCCATGCGCATCTGGCTGAAACCAGAACGTCTTACGGCCAACAATCTTTCCGCACAGGATGTGCTGACGGCAATTAAAGACCAGAACCTGGAAGCAGCGCCGGGCCGTTTTGGACAGAGCAGCAAGGAAGCATTTGAATATGTATTAAAGTACAAAGGCAAGTTGAATAAAAACGCTGATTACGAAAATATTGTTCTCAAGGCCAATGCAGATGGTTCCATCCTTCGTCTCAGAGACGTGGCCCGCGTAGAGTTTGGCTCTTTCAGTTATGCGTCTAGTTCAAATATCAATGGCCTTCCCGGTGCCGGTATTGCCATCTTCCAAACCGCAGGCTCTAACGCTAACGATATCCTAACTTCCGCCAATTCGCTGATGGATAAAGCGGCCACCAACTTTCCCAAAGGCATGGAGTATGTAACCATTTATTCCTCCAAGGAATTTTTGGACGCCTCCATAGAACAGGTGGTTCATACCCTGATCGAAGCATTTGTTCTGGTGTTTATCGTGGTGTTTGTATTTCTGCAGGATTTCCGCTCCACACTTATTCCCGCCATTGCGGTGCCGGTTGCTATTATCGGTACTTTCTTTTTTATGCAGGTGTTTGGATTTACCATTAACCTGCTTACATTGTTCGCCCTGATCCTGGCTATTGGTATTGTGGTGGATGATGCCATCGTGGTGGTGGAAGCAGTGCATGCTAAAATGGAGCATACCCATTTGCCCGCCCGGGAAGCCACCATCTCTTCCATGAATGATATATCGGGTGCCATTATCTCCATCACGCTGGTAATGGCTGCGGTGTTTATACCAGTGGGCTTCATGAATGGCCCGGCGGGGGTGTTTTACCGCCAATTTGCCTTTACACTGGCCATCTCCATCCTGATCTCGGCCATGAACGCTCTTACCTTGAGCCCTGCCCTGTGCGCACTGTTCCTGAAGAACACGCATGCAGCAGGCGACCATAAGGAAGACAAAGGTTTTGGTAAACGCTTCTTCACTGCGTTCAATACCGGCTTCACCGCCATGACCAATAAATACCAGCGCAGCCTGCAATTCCTGTTCCGCCGCAAATGGGTGGCTATTGCCGGCCTGCTGGCGGTAACGCTGATCACCGTGGTACTCATACGCAGAACGCCGTCTGGCTTTATCCCTACGGAAGACCAGGGCTTTATCATCTATTCTGTAAACCTGCCGCCCGGTGCTTCGCTGGATCGCTCGGAAACGGTGATGGATAAGATCAACGCCATCCTGAAAACTGAACCGGAAGTGCAAAGGAACGTAGCCATCACCGGGATGAATATTATTACTAATTCCAACAGTGCTAATTATGGAGTAGGCTTTATTCGCCTGAAACCTTATAAGGAACGTGGCCTGGTAAAAGACATCAATGCCATTATGGGCATACTCAATGGTAAATTAAGTGCCATTAAGGAAGCCGGTATCTTCCTGCTTACCATGCCCACTGTACAAGGTTTTGGTAACACCTCCGGTTTTGAATTTATGTTACAAGACCGCACCGGCAATGGAGACCTGGCCAAACTGAATACCACAGCCAATAACTTTATCGGGGAACTGATGAAACGCAAGGAGATTGCTTATGCATTCACCACGTTCAGCACCGGCAATCCGCAATACCAGATAGATGTAAACCAGGAAAAGGCCAAGCAACTGGGTGTTAATGTATCCGACCTGTTGCAAACGCTTTCCGTGTACTACGGGAGTAGTCTGGTGTCCGACTTTAGCCGCTTCGGTAAGTTTTACCGCGTGGTAGTGCAGGCCGATGTTGCATCCCGTGCCGAGCCGGAATCACTTAATAATATTTATGTGAAAAACGGCGACGGCCAGATGGTGGTAGCCTCCACGCTGGTAAGCCTGCGCAGGGTGTATGGGCCTGAAACCATTGCCCGTAATAACCTATTCACGGCAGTAACCATCAATGGTATGGCTAAACCAGGCTTTAGCTCCGGTGATGCGATCAAGGCCATACAGGAAGTGGCGGCACAATCTATGCCGCGTGGTTACGCCTACGAATGGACGGGCATGACACGCGAGGAAATTGGCGCAGGGTCGCAAACGGGTGTCATCTTTGTACTCTGTATCATTTTCGTGTACTTTTTGCTGGCAGGCCAGTATGAAAGTTATATTCTGCCACTGGCCGTCATACTGAGTATTCCTACCGGTTTAATGGGGGTATTTATTTTCATTGACCTCACGGGTATTGAAAATAATATCTACGTGCAGGTGGGCCTGATCATGCTGGTAGGCCTGCTGGCCAAGAACGCCATCCTGATCGTGGAATACGCGGTACAGCGCAGGACTGCGGGCATGGGCCTGATGGAAAGTGCGCTGGAGGCAGCCCGTCTGCGTTTGCGCCCTATCCTGATGACCTCCTTTGCCTTCATCGCAGGCCTGCTGCCACTGCTGCGCGCACAAGGTGCATCTGCCCTGGGTAACCGTTCTATCGGTACCGGCGCTGTAGGCGGCATGTTTACCGGCGTAATCCTGGGTATATTCGTGATCCCCGTGCTGTTCGTTATTTTCCAGGCTTTGCAGGAAAAAGTAACGGCCCGCAGACCGAAACAAATTACCATCACTGATTAACTGATTTATCAATAAGATTTTTATGAGAAAATCCATTCCTCTATATACATCTTTTCTGCTGCTAGCGGTAGGTCTGTGGGCCTGCCGCGCCGGCAGAAACTATGTGCAACCGACGTTGCCTTTACCCGCCCAGTTTCAGACGGCTACCGCCGATACGCTGAGCGTTGGCGACACACAATGGAAGCAATTTTTTACAGACACCGCCCTGCTATCACTGATCGACACTGGTCTTAAGAATAACTACGATCTTCAACTGGCCATCACCCGCATAGATGCTGCCGGAGAACAGGTGAAACAAGCCCGCGCTGCCTTTATCCCTACGGTAAATGCCTCGGTGGGCGCACAAACCAGTTACCTGTCAAAAAACAGCCTGAATGGCCTAAGTACCACGCAGTTCCTCGGTAAAGATCATATCGAAGATTACAGCGTGCAGCTAGGTGTGAGCTGGGAAGTGGATGTATGGGGAAAGCTGCGCCGCCAGAAAGAGGCAGTGGTGGCAAACTACCTGCAAACCTATGAAGCGAAAAAAGCCGTGCAAACCCGACTGGTGTCTGATATCGCTACCGCTTATTATAACCTGCTGATGCTGGACGAACAATTAGCCATCGCACATCATAACGTACAGCTAGGCGATAGCATTTTATCCATCATTGAATTACAGAAAACCGCCGGCGATGCTACCCAGTTGGCCGTAGAACAGGCCTACGTACAGCGCCAGGCCGCTGCGGTGCTGGTGCCACAATTGCAGCGCAGCATTGCCCTGCAGGAAAATGGATTGCATATTCTCACCGGTACCTTACCCGGCCCTGTGCCTTCCCGGGGCTATCTGCGCGCCATTGCCGTGGCAGACCAACTGAGCGCCGGCATACCGGCCAACCTGGTAAGCCGCCGTCCAGACGTGCGCGCCAATGAATTACTGCTCGTAGCAGCCAATGCATCCGTGGGCGCAGCACAGGCTAATATGTACCCCGTACTGAGCATCACCGCCGGCGGCGGGCTAGACGCTTTCAAGGCCAGCAACTGGTTTAATATTCCCAACTCCTTGTTTGGCATGGTGGCTGGCTCTATTGCGCAGCCGCTGCTGCAACACCGGCAGTTAAAGACACAGTATGAAGTAGCGAAAATTAACCGCGAACAAGCCGTGATCACCTTTAAACAATCGGTACTGAATGCGGTAGGGGAAGTTGCTAACGCACTCGCTTCTATAGACCACCTGGGAGAACAGGAAGCCATTACCAGCAATCGCATAGATACCCTGCAACTGGCTATTTTTAATGCCAGCCTGCTGTACAAAGCAGGTATGGCCAATTACCTGGAAGTTATCACCGCACAGAGTAACCTGTTGCAAAGCCAGCTTGATTTTGCCGATATACGCCGTCAGCGTTTGTCTGCCAATGTGGAGCTGTACCGGGCCTTGGGTGGTGGTTGGAAATAATATAAAATTGCGGCGTTGCACAAGGTGTTTATCAAGAAACGGCACTATATAACGAATGGCATTTCACTACTGCTTTGTGTGACGCCGTGATTATTTTGATTGTGTTAGTAGTTAATGGGTTCTTTTGAAAATCAGGAGGCCGTTCCCTTTCATGTGGAACGGCCTCTCTTTAAGGGATGCCCATGGGTCATTTGTACAGTATGGAACATGGACCGGTGATGATTAAACGGAGGGGATACGTGCGGTAATGATGTGCGCCCGTCCTGCTATTGCCATGCTATTCAAAATTTCAAAAACTTCATCAAGCCATCTTTCCGCCGGCGCGATACATCGATGAAAGTGCCATTTTTCATTTCCACCTGGCCGCCATCTCCTTTTATATATCGCTTCACGTAATGAATATTGATCAGGTGCGAGTGGTGAAGCCGGAAAAATAAGTCGGAAGGCAGCAATTCCTCAAACTCTTTTAATGTTCTGCTGGCAGTGAGTTTCGTGCCGTTGTTAAAAAACAAAACGGAATAATTACTATGCGCTTCTACCCGCACAATCTCATTGATGTCATAAAGATGCATACCACTCTTGTCGGAAATAGCAATCTTGTTGTGCAAATTTTTATGCTCCAGGTTATGCTGTAAGGCCATTAAACGTTCCTGGGTAGAGCTATTTATTTTCCCTTCTGCTATCCGGTCAATGGCGGCCCGGAGTTCTTCGATATCTACCGGCTTTAATAAGTAATCGAAAGCTGCATAGCGGATAGCCTTTATCGCATAATGATCGTAAGCGGTGGTAAATATCAAATTAAACTGCTTTCGCACCAGTAATTCCAGCATGTCAAACCCATTGAGCCGTGGCATTTCGATATCCAGAAATACCACCTCCGGTTGCACCTGTTCTATCAGTTGTATGCCCTCCTCGCCGTCGCTGGCTTCGCCCAGGAGTATTACATCAGGACAATAGCTGGATATCTTTTGCCGCAGGGCTATCCGACCCTTTAATTCATCATCTATAATGATAGCTGTTATCATCAACTATATTTTACAGTTACAACTACACGCGTGCCTGTTGGGATGCCATTTTCCTGAAGGTCTGTAATTATTACGGGAATTTTGTCGTCGCCATTAAATAGTTCCACCCGGTTCCAGCTCAGTTCCATGCCGTAAGGCTGGTGGGTGCGGTTACGCCTTCTGGCTGCATCACGCCCTACGCCATTGTCTTCAATAGTATAACACAGGTATTCCCCTTCTTGTTTCACGGTAATACAAAGTTTGCCACCACCGTCCCGCCGGTTGCGCAATCCATGTAATATGGAATTTTCAACATAAGGTTGAATAATCAGGGACGGCACTTTGTAATTTTCTTCTAATAACTGGTCTTCCACATTTATTTCAGCAACGAATGCGTGCTCTGTACGTAATTGCTCCAGGTCGATATACAACCGCAATGTTTCCAAATCTTGCGATAGCGTAGTATTAGGGTGCTGCGAACTTTCTAGAATATTGCGTATTAGTTTTGCAAACTTGTTAAGACTTACGGTAGCCAGGTATTTATCATCACACTGTATCAAGGCATCTATACTGTTAATGCAGTTGAAAATAAAATGAGGATTCATTTGCGCCCGTAAAGCCATCATCTCCGTTTGTGCGAGCTGCTGTTTCATGCGCGACTCTTTTTTTACCCCACCAATATACCAAAGTATTCCCCCCAGTATGGCCAATACCAGCATGGTAGTACACAGTAACCGGAACCACCAAACTTTCCAGAATGGAGGGGTAATTATAATTTGTATGGATACTTCCCCTGTTAAGTGCCCAGCAATAGATGCTTTTACGTGGAAAATATATTTACCGGCATCCAGGTCGGTATAGTTTGCATAGCCTGCCGGCCCGCCATGCACCCAATCGTTATCAACCCCATCTAGCCGGTAATAATAATTTGTTTGTACGGTAGTGGAATACCGGAGATCTGAAAATTCTATTGTGATAAAGTTTTGCCGGTAGGATAACTTTACCGGCAGATTATCCTGTAGCAAAGAATCGATAGGCAACAAGTCTGTCAGTACTTTAAACCCGGTAATAGATACGCTACCTCTGGCATGGGATATACGTAAAGTGTCGGGGTTAAACATCAATACTTCCGAGAAACTCCAGGCAAACCAATTACCCTTCCGGGAGATCATAAAATGTTCTCCACGAAATACATCTCTCATCAGTCCTTTGGCCGGCCGGTATGCGGCAAACTGTTTTTGCTGTGGGATGTAAAACCCTATATTATGGTTTCCCGTAAACCAGATGTTGTTATCCTTATCTTTTCTTACCGCCGCCGCAGTGGTAAATGGCTGTTCATTGTGGAACTGAATTTTTGAAAAACTGCCGCTCCACTTATTAAATAAATAAATGCCTGCATTTTCCGTACCCAATATCAGCGTACTGTCGTTATAGTTATCCACACCGGTAAAATAAATGGAATAATTGGCAGCAGGCTTGTAGGTAGCCGTAAAACTCCGTTTGCGGATATCGAATGCGCGAAGCCCTTCCCGCGTAGTTGCCCAGCAAATATCTTTATCTACATACATGCTCACCACAGACGAGCGTTTGATGTCGTTGTCTACAGGAGGGAGAAATTGCCGGGAAGCCGTGTCCCATACCACAATCCGCCCGCTTTGTAATCCCAATAAGGTATTGCCGCCCGGCTCATGTACCATACAACGGATAGTAGAATGTCCTAGCGCCGCCGGTTGGCTCGTTTGTACCTGAAGGGTCACGGGATCTATTTGTTGCAGTATGCCCGTCTGGCAACCAGCCCAAACATCTCCTCCTGGTTGCTGCAATAAACTCCAGATCAGATTTTCATTATATTTCCCTTTGAAAAAAACATGACCCGATACGTGGAAAGTACTGTCGTACCGCGTAATACCACCTCCCCAGCTTCCTACCCAGATATCGCTTTTGTTGGTTTCAATAACGGTAGTAATTTGCGCGCCGTTCTTGATGAGCGTGTCCGTTTTGGCATTATGCACAACGGTAAAATTATTATCATAGGGATTAAATACACTAATTCCTTTATCTGTTCCCAGCCAGATATTTTCATCCCGGTCCTGGAAAATAGTGTTGATCTGCAGGTTGTATTGTAAGGAAGTTTCATTACCTGGTATTGTAGTAATATATTCAAACTGGTTGGTACCGATATCATATTTTAACAAACCCGCCGTTGCTGTTGCCAGCCAAATAACACCGCGGCTGTCTTCCATCACATCTGCCACCCAGGCAGGCACGGTATTCTGCACGCCCTGTATATGCAGAATATCTGAAATAGAATAGGTATTTAAGGTGCGCGTAGCGATATTGTACCGGTAAAATAAATGTGCCCAACTAATAAACCAGATACCCCCGTGCCGGTCTACCACCATGTTACGGATCATACTACCCGGTTCATGCATGCCCGCTAATACGGGGTGGTGTAAGGGATTGTTTTCCGGTGTATACAAGCGGTGGTTTACCGTGTCTACCAGGAAAAGACCGAAGCCCGGGGCTACCATCCAGCTATCTTTCCCATCAAAATAAAATGTAGCAACTTCCCAGGGGCCCTTTTCATTCTTTTGCAGGCGGTATAAATGTTCCCGGTAATATTGTAATTTCCAGCGATTGCCGGCACCATCTGTGTAGTCATCTACCTTACCCGATAACGGGACGGGTGAGCCAGTCCGTTTTAAGAAGTCCCATTGATAAAGGTCAAAATGGCTCTGCGTGTATAAAAGTTTTTCCGGGCTGCCTTTAAAAATCATATTTACTGCAATATCCCCTTCCTGGTTGCCTTCCCGCAGGCAGCTAAGGAAGCGAATGCCATCATACCGCTGCAATCCTTTGGCAGATCCAATCCATAAATAGCCCCTTTGATCCTGGTTAATGGCCATCACCTCATTGCTATTCAACCCATTGTCCTGATCAATATTTCTGAAAATATAGGATCCTGTAGCGGGAGTGGCCCTTGTTTGTTGCGCATACAATTGCAGGGAAGTCCATCCGCAGCCAACAACTAAAAATAGCGAGAGCAAGTAACGCATAGCTAAATATACTCCCTTTTTTTCTTGAATCACACCGTGGTACACCCGTCAAGGGGCTACCATTTTTGTTTTCATTACTGTATGCTACTAGCGGGGTACAATACATGTGGTGGGCAATTGTAGCCGTAAATGACCGAACTTGGTATCACTTACTCCAATGGCTGCATGCATGCTATGATCCTTCACCTACTATCACATATCAGGGTTTTCGCAGAAATGTAGATAATTCTGCCGGCCAGGTAAGGATTATTGAGTATATGGCTATATTTTTTGAGTAGTTAACAACAGAACCCTTTCTATGCAGTTTTTACCCAATTATCATGTACCCATCGTTGGTTTACTAAACTACATTTACTTTGTTCATTATGCCATTCGTAACAGCCATGCCTTGTTACGAGTACGGTGTATAACGTTTACCCATATACGTCAATACGGTGTAAGGATGTGGAAGGTTAGGATTAGTAAAAAAAACACGCTGTTTATGAAAGAGCGGCTCCTGCTTTATTGTGTAATGATGGATTGTAATCGCCTGCGGTCGCCCCTGTAGGCGGTGAGCGGGCCTACGTGCAGGCGCGCAAATTGGCGCAGGGCGGGGCTGGGTGCTTCATCGTGATGATGTTTGCTATGGCGCAGGTAAATAAAGATAGCGCTGAGGGTGCGGAAAATGCCTACAGGACTCCACCATCCTTGGAGCAGGCTTTTGTGAAGCGCCGTTTTGCTGGTTTTGTCCAGGCAGTCGGGGCAGGCTACGGTATAAGTATCGGAGGTATGGCCGGAGAAAATAATGGCCTTTACCTGCCGGGAAAAAGTTCCGTTCAGGGGAACTGTTTTCCGGCAGAGGGGGCAATCCAGGCCTTGCAAGGTTTCGCAATACGCATAAATCTCTTCTTCGCTGTGGTCGCGGTTCTGGGCTTCAACGGCGTCAAAAATGCCGGGATGAAGATTGCGTTTGTCTACCTCATAAGCGATCACCTGCTGTGCCGCCGGTGTAAGGCCTTTAGCATCCAGCGTGGCATAGCGGATCAATTCTTCATTGCTCATTTTTGCGTATCGTTCCTGTACTACACTAATGTCTACTCGCATAAAAAGTTGAGATGATTACGGGGAGGCAAAGTAGCCATTTTTCGTTTCATACGGTTAATTTAAGCTTGCAAAAATTGCCCGCAGTTATCGGGGCAGGCTGTATGGTACTGCGAAAAAATGGCAGATAAATGGTATGGACGGCATTTGAACCGCAAAACAGCCGCAAATAGTGTAACTTTAAATACGCCGCCGTTACGCGAAAAAAGCTACTATGCATACATCCCCCCATGAAAATAGCTGGCCTGTATGGGCCACAGAACCCATCGTTGTGGTAGACCACGATCCATCCTGGGCAGCGCAGGCCATGGAAGAGATCCATTTTTTACAGCCTTTGTTAAGCCCCTTTGGCAATTCCGGCATCTGGCACATTGGCAGCACTGCGGTGCAGGGTTTGTGCGCTAAGCCTGTACTGGACCTTGTTGCACCGATTGCCTCGCTAAACAGTGCCAGCGTCATCACCCGCATACTTTCGCCTTATCATTGGCATTACGTACCGTACGAATTGGATCAGCGCCCCTGGCGGCGTTTTTACATTAAGGTGCAACAGAATAAACGGATTGCCCACCTTCACCTGGTATTGCCCGGTGAGGCGCGCTGGCATGAACAACTACGCTTCCGTGATATTTTGCAAGACAATGCGTATGTACGACAGGCCTATGCAGCATTAAAGTCTATGCTGGCAGAAGAATATCGCCACGATCTCGATGCCTATGCCGCTGCCAAATCAGATTTTATCCGTAAGACACTTAAAGATTATTAATATTAAAAGCATTATTGGCTTGCACCAATCACCATAAAGACACCCCATGCCGTAACCTTCTTTTTTGCGGACGTATGGCAATGGGCGGAAGGTGGATAGCGGGAATTATTGTATTTTAGCATCAATTACTACGTTTTGAAAATGCCTGTGAGCGAAAAGGAACAATTACTGACCTGGCAACAGGAGATTGCCGCCGGTAATCAGCGGTCTTTCGACCAGCTCTTCCGCTGCCTCTATGGGAGGCTGGTACACTTTGCAGTGCAATTTGTCGCCTCCTCCGAAATTGCCGAGGAGATTGTATCCGATGTTTTCAGCAACCTTTGGCTTAAACGCGATACCCTGCCCGGCATTCACAACCTCCCGGTATACCTCTTTGTGGCTGTAAAACATCGCTGCTTTAATCACCGGGAACAATTCTCCACCCTGCACGTGCAATTAGAACAACTTGATGATGGAATGCTCCAGGATCTGCACGACCCCGAAAAAGAATTGGAATGGAAGGAGTTGTTTCACCGTATAGACATGGCCGTGGCCACGTTGCCTGCCCAATGTAAAATGATCTTTAAAATGGTGAAAGAAGGCGGACTAAAATACCGGGAGGTGGCGGCTATCCTGGATATTAGTGTGAAAACAGTAGAAACCCAACTGTACCGGGCCACCAAAAAAATAAAGGCCGCGCTGGAAGAAGGAGAGCGGGAAAGGCATTTGCACCAGTAAAAGCATATTTCCTATTTCTTCTCAATAAACAGCATTGTAATTTTTGTGTAAGTGGTTACATAAAAAACGCTTTATGCATATTGGCCTCAAAGCCGCTAGCATAAAGCGTTTTACATTATGTTATGTGGTGGGTGTTATGCTTTCAGCAAGTGAGGCCGCTCGCGATATACCTTCCAAACAAATTCTCCAAATATGGTATTAGACCAGGCGAACCATTTGCGGGTATATTTTGAAGGATCGTCTTTGTGGAACGACTCGTGCATGAAACCCGTATGTGCATGTGTTTTCTGCAAAGTATCCAGGCACCATTTTATTTCCTGATCGTCTGTGCTGGTAAGTCCCCGCATCACGATGCTCATGGGCCAGATCATATCCAGGCCTACATGTGGGCCACCTACACCTTCTGCGGCACTGCCTTTGAAGAAAAATGGGTTGTCGGGGGAGAGTACAAACCTGCGGGTGTTTTGATACACCGGGTCGTCTACCTGCACCGCGTTCAGGTAGGGCATTGCCAGCAGGGAGGGAATGTTAGCATCGTCCATCAGGTTCACGCTGCCGAAACCATTTACCTCGTATGCGTAGATGTTGCCCAGGGTGCCATGCTGCACTTTTGCATGGGTATCCAGGGCTGTTTTCACCTGGGTGGCCAATGCAGCCGCAGGGGCTACCAGTGCGCTCAATGAGGAAATGGCCTTGCCCATTTCCTGCAACTGGATAAGTGATTCCAGGGCAAAGAAATTAGAAGGAATGAGGTAGGCGTAGATGGTAGCATCGTCGCTGGGCCGGAACATGGAGCAGATCAGTCCATTGGGCTTCACGGGATAGCCATAACCGCCCATGGGTATGGTATCTGTGGCAAAGGCGGTATTCCGCTGAAAAGTGTAAGGGCCTTTTCCCTGAAAACGTTGTTGCTCCACAAACGTCTTTATCACCGTTTGCATAGCGGCCAGCCATGCCCCGTCGAAGGGCGTGGTATCGCCGGTGGCCTTCCAGTAGCCGTGCGAGAGGCGAATGGGATAGCAAAGACTATCGATCTCCCATTTGCGTTCGTGGATACCTGGTTTCATATCGGTGATGTCGGATTTCTTCCACTCGCTTTCCTGGCTGCTATCTTTATAAAATGCGTTGGCATAAGGGTCTAGCAAAATATTCTTTGCCTGGCGATGGATAACGCCGGCGATAAGTTGTTGCAGGTCTTTATCTTCCTTACACAGGGGCAGGTAAGGCCATACCTGGGCAGAGGAATCGCGCAGCCACATGGCATCTATATCGCCGGTAATCACGTAAGTGTCGGGCTTGCCATCTACTACGTTAAATGCTACGGTAGTATCCAGCGTATTGGGGAAGCAGTTGCCAAACATCCAGGCCAGTTCTTTGTTGGAGATGTGGTGCTGTATCTTGGCAATGAGGGCTTCTACCGCTTTGCTTTTGAACTTGCGTTGCGCTTCGGGAATGCGCACTACTGGGAAATCGGCCACCATAGGGGCGCCCAGGGCGCTTTTGGTGAGGGAGGATAAGGTAAGCGCGGCGCCGGCCATCATGGCCTGTTGCATGAATTGTCTTCTTTCCATCAGTTTCAGTACGAGGTTTAAAATTAAATCAGTTTACGTTGCTGCAACCATGCCAGGCGGGCCAGAATTTCCAGCATCCCGGCCTGATCTACCAACGAGTGGGGGGCTTTTGTACCCATGAGTCCTGTTGCATTTTTGTCATTGTTCAGGGCTTGCAATGTACATTTTTCAAAGGCTTTTACATATTTATTGTCATGGTCGTAGCGGAGCAAATGTTGGAAAGCCCGCAACTGCACGGCGTTAAACCAATAGCTATCGCGGAAATGCCCGTCTTCGTAGAAAAAGTTCAGTGCGGCATCGGCGATAGATTTGGCCGCTGCCAGGTACTTTTTATCGCGGGTAATCTCGTACAGGTAAACGGAAGATTCCAGCATACTGCCGCTATTGTAGGAGAACTGTGCCTTGCCAAGGTGGCCATCCAGCCGCAGGTTATCGTAATACAGGCCTTCCGGGGAGCGTAGTTTTTCATTTACCCAGTTGTACAGCAGCAGTGCCGTGTCCAGGTAAAATTTGTGTTTGGTAAACTGGTAGAGTTGTAAGGCTACCAGCACGCCCGGCCCGTTAGAGCAGGTGTTTTTGGATGTTTTTTTGTCTTCTTCCCAGTACAGGCCACCTCCCAGGATGGTGTCAAAACCGGTCATCATAAATTTGTACACCGTTTCACCGGCCTTCAGGGCGGCGGGTTCATGGCCGTGAGGATAGGCGTTTAGCATGGCGATGCCTATCCACTGGTTGTCGTCATAAAATCTTGCGCCGCCACCTTCTGTGGGCGGGTAGGATGCAAATGCCGGCGCGGGTGGGGCGGGGTCGTAATAATACCGTATTGCTTTCCATACCCGGTTAAAATCGCTGGCACCGGGTTGCAATTTTTCCTGTTCGTTGTACGCTTGTAATAGCCCGCAAAGCGGCCACAAATAGGAATAAGGCTTAGCTTTTTCCCCTTTTTCCGGATTGTCGTGATACATGCCGGTGGTGCTATCGCTGAATCGTTGGTCTACCGCGGTTTTTAACGATAGAAATGCTTCCAGGTAAGGACTTACAGGTGTTTGTTGCTGCGCATAAGTGGTTTCCGTTTTCACACTCAGGCCCATCATCCATACCAGGATGAGGAGCCTGCATAAGTTGGTTTTCATGTCTAGATCAGAGCAGTTTATTTTTTTGCAAAAGGGCGGCAGCTTCCACCATCATGCATCCACTGAGTTCCGTGGTAAGGTCTGATTGCGACCCTGCCGGCGTTTTCCAGTAGCTGCCATAAAGGCCGGCCTGCTTATTGGCGCCCGTGTACCAGAGTGTTTCCGCGTTGTTTTTAAGCAGGGCAATGTATTGCTGACGATGATCGTCCGGCGTGGCGCTGTTAAGAATGAGTTGGGTCATATATCGTACCAACACGCCTTTGAACAAGCCGCCATCACCGGTACCTTCGTCGGCCAGCAGGCGGTCTGCCGTTGTTAGTTGGCTGTTCAGCACAAAGTCGGCTGCCTGCACGGCATCATTCAGGTAACCTGCTTCCTGCGTGGCGTTGTACAATTCCAGCGCCGCGCCGATAAAGGTACCTTGGTTATACGTAAAAACCCAGGTTGTATTTGTTTTTCCATCATTATCACCATTAATGCCGTCGTATACCTGACCGTTAGTGGCATTGTACAGCTTCGATTTTTCCCAGTTGTAGATCTTTTTGGCCCAGTCCAGGTCATCGTTGTTATGAAACTGCCTATACAGGCGAGCTGCCAGTATGCAGGCCGGCATATTGGCCGGCGTGTTCTTGTAATAGGTTTGCGACTTACGCCAGGCAATGCCTCCCCCCATGGTTTCGTTCCAGCCGTTTTTTACATCGGCCCAGATCTGGTCTACGGCAGTTTTGTAACGGGCGTCGTTGGTAGCATTGTAGGCCCGCAGTACGGCCAGGGCGTTCCATTCCATATCATCGTAGAAATTGTTCAGGAAGGAGCCGCCGTTCTGGGCCTTCACGCCATCGTGCCATTGCTGGATGTAGGTGAGGTAATAACTGCTGTCGCTACGGGTATAGGCGTCTACCAGCACATCCAGCGCATGGGCCTGGGGCCAGTAGTTGAAGGTGATGTCGCTGGTGTTAGTATTATTGAAATACGCACTGCCGGCGTTGTAGAAATTATTAATCAGCCAACTGGAGCTGCTGTCTGCCGCCGCATTCCAGTCTATAGCGTATTTAACTTTGGAACTGCCATCGCCCAGGTCTACATTGTCGTAGTTTTTTTCGCAAGCCTGCAGGAGCAGGCCGGCGAAGGCGAGGGTAAGTAAGTGTAAGCGTTTCATAATGTGGTTGCTTTTAATCATTACTTATTGATGATGACCTCGTGCGTGTAGTTTGCTTTATCGGGCGAGAAGTATACGTTGATATCGCAGTGTTGCTTGTCTACGTTGCCATTAAACTTAAACGCATAGTTCCACTGGTCGCTGCTGGCTATGATGTTCAGGTAGAAATAAGCGGCCGGCGAAGCGTCGGTAGGGCGTTGGTTGTCTGAGTTGGAACTACCCCACCATTCTGTTCCATCGTTGGTGCCATCATTGGTGGTAAGGCGAAACTTGTAGCGTTCTTCCCCGCCATAAGATTCCTGTACGAAATCGATTTCGGTGTTGGTGAGTTTCCAGGTGCCGTTGCCGATATAATTGAGGGGGAAACGGATGGCATTGTCTGCGCAATACCACAGGCCCAGTGATTTTATCTCGGTGAGTTTGGCAGCCGCGTTATTGAAGTCCAGGCTAATCCGATACACTTTTGTATCGGTGCCACTTACTGTGATCTCGTTGCCGGAAGATATCTGGTTGCCCTGTATGGCAAAGGTGTTGGGGGTACCGGTCGTTTTATCTACGAAATGATAGGTGCCTGGTTTCAGGGAGGTATAGATTTCAAATTCTCCTCCGGTGGCCAGGGCTTTCAGGCGAATGGCCTTGGAAAGATCGTCACCGGCTTCGGTGGCGCTACCGGTCAGGTACACATCGGTAGGGATGTCGGCAAAACCTGCGGGTCTTTCCACGATGAGGGTACGGGTGATGGTGGATTTTTGTCCGTTCACGCCCTTGGTGGCCAGCACGGCCCATTTAAGCTTACCCACGCCGAGCGATTCAATGCCGGCCAGCGCCGCTATTTTGTTCAGGTCTTTGTGGGTTACGGTGGCCTTGTTGTACAAACCATTGTTGTCGGAGGCCACGCTGTACACTGGTTTGCTAAAGTCGCCACCATCTTTGTCGAACAGCAGTTCATATTGCACCAGGCCACCATCGGCAGCGAGCGATTGTTCCCATTCGAAGGTAACGGTGGCGGCGGAGGTAGGTTGCAGCTTTATGTACTGGCTGTCCTGTGGGGCAAAGAAATTACTCACGGGCGTAACCACGGTGCTGACTTTTTTGTCTTTTTTGCAACTGGAAAATGCCAGTAATACTGCTGCTGCGGCGAGAAAATAGCGGGAGAAATATTTTATAGACATGATGATTTTTTTAACGTGAAAAATGAATTACCAGTTTGGGTTCTGACCAAGGTTGGGATCCAATGCGCGTTCGTCGCGGGGTACGGGCCACAGATAGTGTTTCTGGGCGTTAAATACCCGTTGTGCAGCGCGGATATACCCGTTGTCGATAGCAGGGTCGCCAAAGCGGGCGCCATGGGCCCATCCGTTCAGCACTTTCTCGGCAGTTTTCCAGCGACGGAGGTCGAAGATGCGGGTGCCTTCCATGGCCAGCTCACAGCGTCGTTCGCGGCGGATAATGGTTTGCAGGTCTGCTTTAGACCAGCCTGCGTTAAAGTTTAGCGCCGAAGGGTCGGTGAAGCCGGCGCGCTTGCGCAGCGCGGCAATGGTATTATTCCAGATCGTGGCATCCATTTGTCCCAGTTCGTTTTTCGCTTCGGCATACATGAGCAGTACATCGGCATAACGGATCAGGATCAGGTTTAGCCCGGAGAGAAAGTTATTGCCTCCTGATGGGTCGTAATACTTGCGCATGTAGTAGCCGGTGGGCGAGCTTACGCGGCCAGGGCCATATTCATCCAGCTTTTTACTCTGATCGGGATCGGAGCCGGGTTTAATGTAAATGGTTTGGGTGGTGCCATCTGGTTTTTTCCAAGCATACCCGTCATACACGATAGTAGCGGTCAGGCGCGGATCGCGGTTTTGATAGGGATGATTTTCATCATACCCGGAGCCGGTTTCGCCAATAGCTTTACCATTGGTCATCAGGTAATCGTCCACCAGTTCCTGCAAAGGTGCCATTCCATTATCCCTGGCACCTACAGACAGCGGCGCTAAGTCGAAATAGTCGGAGTAGGCGCGGTATTCCGGCACGTACTGTATATCCAGTATGTCCTCGATATTGTTTTCATTTTGCGGTAGAAAAACGCCTTCGTAGCTATTAAACAGGCCATACTGCCCATAGGTGGTACCCATGAGTTGCTCACACGCGGTGGCCACATCGGCCCACCGGTTTTCATACAGCAGCACCCTCGCTTTTAGGGCTATAGCGGCCCCGCTGGTGATGCGGCCAGCGTCGGAGGCGTCGTATTGTTGTTTGGTGGGCAGCAGGGCGGCCACTTCATCCATTTCTTTCAGTACAAAATCCACTACCTGTGCGCGGGGCGTACGGGCAATGCTGCGCGATTCGGCGATGGTGATGTCTTTGGTAAAGAAAGGCACGTCGCCAAACCAGGTGTAAAGCTGGAAGTACTGGAAGGCACGCAGGAAGCGGGCTTCTGCCTTCATGCGGTTGCGCAGGGTGTCGCTCATATCAGGTACACGGTCTACGTTTTCCAGGAATACGTTGACCGTTTTGATACCGCCATACCGCTTGTCCCATTCGTCTTTTAAACGGCCCAAAGAAGGATCGTAGGTGCCATTGGAAATAGACAGGGCCCCCTGGTTGTCGCCGCGTCCTACAAATGCATTGTCCGACAAGCCTTCGTTATAAAAGAAATAGCCATCGTTCATCATCTGCGAGTAGGCAGTGTTCAATACCTGCGATGCTTTTTCGGTGGAGGTCCAGTAATTAAGATCCGTGAAGTGATCGGTGGGGGCGAGGTCCAGCTTTTTGCAGGCGCTCATGCCCATGACCCAAAGCCCCGCTCCGTATAGTAAGATGTGTAATTTTTTCATGATGCAGTTTTTTAGAAAGTGGCGTCCAGCCCAAATCCGTAATAAATAGGCGTGGGGTAAGCGCGACCACTGTTGCCGCCAGCGCTCACGGACAGGTTGTTCTGCTGGGAGCCGTTGCCCTGGCCGTTTTTAAATTCGGTAGATTCCGGATCGATGAACTTCACCCCGGAGATCGTCAGCAGGTTCTGACCGGTGAGGTATACGCGCAGTTTCTTCATGCCAATATGTTGCGCTACGTTGCCCGGCAGGGAATACCCCAATTGCAGGTTTTTGAGCCGGCCATAAGCGCCATTGAAAATATAGAGGTCGGAACCACGGCGAAAGTTGTTGGTATTAGATGCGCTGCCATTGGCTGCCAGGCGTGGATAACGGGCATCCGGGTTGTCTGGGCGCCAGTAGTCTAGCTGGTGTTGGTAGATCACCTGTGAATAGTTGTAATGGAATGGTTCTACGAGTTCGCCCCGTATGAACATGGCCCTTTTGCCCACCCCTTGTATCAGCATGCCCAGATCAAAACCTTTCCAGGATATGTTGTAGTTAAAGCCGAAGGTGTAACGTGGAAAAGGATTGCCCAGTACATAACGGTCGTTGTCATCTATCACACCGTCTTTGTTTTTGTCTTTGAATTTAATGTCGCCCGGTGAAACATCCAGTCCGGCGGGCTTTGCGGCATTCTGAATATCATTTAGATTTTGGAAATAACCATCCCGTTTGAGGCCTATGTAAGAATTGTAGGGGAGACCTTCTTTGAGGATTACCTGCATTTCGTCGCCACTGCTGATGTATTGTTGCCCATCCAGATAAATTACCTCATTGTGCGAATCGGCGATGTTGAAGCCAAATTCCTGGTGTACCTGATTGCCGGTACGGTAGTGAATGCTGAATTCCCATCCCTGGTTACGCACTTTACCGAGGTTATAGAAAGGTACTGCGCCACCATACGCGCCGGGCGTAGGCGGTACTAGTAAAATGTTGCTGGTGAGTTTGGTAAAGTAGTCGAAGGAGGCGGTAAGTTTGTTATTGAATACGCCAATGTCAACACCCCCATCCAGGGTGGCGGCTTTTTCCCAGGTTACGTCCGGGTTAGAGAAGGTGAAGCCTGTACCGGATACCGGGGAGTTATTAAAGCCGTACATATTGTTGTATACGGTATAGGTAGTCTGGTACTGGTAGGGCTGTATGTTCTGGTTGCCCAGTACACCGTACGAGCCGCGCAATTTAAGTTCATTGATGGTGTTGGCAAAGCGGGAAAAGAATTTTTCGCTGCTGATGCGCCAGCCACCGGAGATAGAAGGGAAATAACCCCAGCGATGGTCTTTGGCAAATTTGGAAGAGGCGTCTGCCCGGAAATCCACTTCGGCGAAGTAGCGGTCCTGGTAAGAGTAAGAAGCCCTGCCAATGAAGGAATTAAGACTGGTTTCCGTGGTGCCCTGGTTGGTGTTGGTAGAACCCGGATCTATCACCGTTCCGGTAGTGGGCGTACCCAGGTCGGGATCGGTGTATTTTAGTTTTAATTCATTGGAACGTTTGGTAAATGATTCATTGGTGAACCCACCGAGTACATAAATGTTGTGATTCCCCAATTTCTTTGTGTATTCCGCGAGCAATTGGGTATTAATGAAAATATTTTTTTCGTTGTAATCATCTGTGTTACGATTCTGCCCGTAGGTGCCTTTGGGATAGAAGTCTACTTCCTGCACGCGAATGAAACGGTGGTTGGCATTGAGGGTGCCGCCCAGTACACCCCGTAGTTTCAGGTCTTTCGTCACGGCCAGTTCGCCGGTAAAGCTACCAAACAGGTTATCGTTATCGTTTTTACTGGAGCCGCCATGTTGTAATATACCCAGGGGATTAAACTCCGTCAGTACATCGTTGGTCAGGTAGCGTCCCAAGGAGTCTTTCAGCGCATAATAAGTGGGGGTGCGCTCTGCATCCGCCATGAGAAAGCCCGCGTCGTACGACTGGTCTTTAAGGTCGGAATGGGTGTAAGACAACAGGCTGGTGAATTTAAACCGGCCAATCTCCGTGGTCAGGTTCATGCGGTAGTTATACCGTTTTAATCCATAATCCGGTCCTACAAAATTATTTGCCTGGTTCAGGTAACCGGCAGATACCATGTAGGTGGTTTTGTCGTTGCCGCCGGTTACACTCAGGTTATGATTTTGTTGCAGCGCGTTTTGCAGGATGGCATCGAGTATCCATTCTTCATCGCCTTTTTCTTTCATCTGGGCGATATCATCGGGGCTGTAGATGGGCTGCTGGTTAGGATTAGCGTTTACTACGGCCTCATTGCGCAGCATCATATTTTCATATCCTTTCACGGGGTGAAACAGAATATGTGGCTGCGTGACACTCAGGATACCGTTATAGGTAACCAGTGGTTTGGCAGTTTTGCTGCCGCGTTTCGTCGTTACCAGTATGACACCGTTTGCCGCCCGGGAGCCGTAGATAGCAGCAGCGCCGGCGTCTTTCAGTACCGATACGTTATCGATGTCGGAAGGGTTCAGTAAATTGATGTCGCCCCCGGGAATACCATCTATCACCACTAGTGGTGTATTATCGCCCAGGGTACTGAGCCCACGGATGTTGATGTTAACAGCAGCACCCGGTTGTGCATTGGGTTGCTGGATAATGAGGTTGGGCGAAGCACCTTGTAAGGCCTGCATGGTATTGGCCACCGGGCGGCCTTCCAGTTGCTGCGATTTCACCTGGTCTATAGCGCCCGTTACAGTGACTCTGCGCTGGGTGCCATACCCTACTACCACCACATCGTTTAAAGTAGTATTGGAAGTTTTAAGTTGCACATTCAGCGTGCCGCCATTGGTGGCCAGTTCCTGTTTATCGTAACCCAGGTAAGATATTTGCAACACTACCTGCTCGCCGGTGAATTTCAGTGTGTAGTAACCTTGTGCATCCGTTACAGTGCCTTTGGAGGTGTTTTTAATTTGTACGGTTACACCGGGAATGGGCTGCCCTTTTTCATCGGTTACCCGCCCGTGTACTTCTCCATCTACCAGTGCATGGGCGGGGTTTGGCAGGAGGGTGGTAGCGCCATCTTTGCGCAGTAGTACCTTATCATTCAGCATTTCAAAATGAATGCCCAAGGGAGTAAATATTATTTGTAATGATTCCTTGAATTCCTGGTGCTGAATATTAAGGGATATCTTTTGACGAGTGTCGATATCGTCGTCAGAAAAAACGAATGCAAAACCGCTTTGTTGTTGTAGGCTGGCAATCACCCACGACAGTTCCCGGCGCTGGCACACCAGGTCAATGCTTTTGACCTGCGTTTCAGTAACCGTAAGCCGGGTAGTGTAGTGATGGTCGATGGCGGCTTTCAGCTCGGGCGGAAGCCCGCCGGTCAACAAAGCGGCAGCAAACAGCAGTTTTATTAGTCTGCGCGAGGGGGCAGACTGCTGCAACATGCAATCCATAACGTGTAATGTTTAATGAATAAAAATGGAATTTTAAATAGTTGTTCTGCTGTTATTCTCCGATCGTGATCAGGGAGTCGGAGATCGAATAATTAAAATGTTTTGTTTTGCTTAAAATATGCAGGATTTCTTCTGCCGTGTTGTTAAAAATACCGGTGTAGCGATAGGCTTTCACTTTTTCACTGCTAAAACGTACCGGTTTTCCATAGGTAAGATCCAGTATGGTGGCTATTTCCGCAAGGTTGTTGCCGTGAAAAATTAAGGTGCCATTTATCCAGGCCTTGTCTTCTGCCGTATTTACCGTTTGTACGTTCACCTGGTTGGTGGATAAGTGGAATACAGCTTTTTGCGCGCGTGATAAATAAAAGGTGTCTGCTACCTGGTTCGTCTTGTAATGGGGTATAAAGGCTACTTTGCCGCTTTCCACCGCGGTTTGCAGCGTGCCGGTTGCTGCGTAACTATTAATGTTGAACGCCGTACCCAGCACATGAATGCTGCCATGCGGCACCTGCACACGGAAAGGGCGGTTGGGCTGTGGCGCCACGGTGAAAAAAGCCTCGCCTTCCAGGTACACCACTCGTTCATTGGTGGGAAATACGTTGCTGTAGCGCAGGGTACTGTTGGCATTGAGCCATACTACCGTGCCATCGCTGAGGGTAATGTTGGAGCGTACACCTTTGGGGTTGTGTTTCTCTACCAGCAGGCGGGTTGGTTGGGAGGTCAGGTGGCGATGCAGGAGCCAGCCACTACCGGCGGTCACTGCCAGGCAAGCGGCTATGGCGCTCCATTTACGCAAGGTGCTGTAGCGGCGTGGAGGGGTAGCTGCTGCGGTAGCGACGTTTATTTTATCCCAGGTTTGCTGAAGCCGTTTTTCCACCTGTATGGATGCCTGCGGGCGGCTGGAGTTCCAATAACGCTGCATTTGCTGGTACAAGGGGAAATAAGCTGGCTGTTCACGCAAGGTGGATTGTAACAACGCCTCCTCTTCCGGGGAATGGTTTCCGGAGAATACTTTCATGGCCAGTGCTAAAAATTCTTCTTTGTCCATAACGTGCTGCTGCTATAGTAAGGACAGGAAAAACGGGGAAAACCCTTACAAGGATGAAAAAAAAATATTTTTTTTTCATCCTTGTAACCGAGAATTGGTAAAATGACGCGCCTTCCTGGTTATTTTATCCAGGGGGATTATATGGGGTGGGTATAGGGCGGCTTAGGCGTAGAAATCCTGGAGAGAGGCCATGTACACGTCGTTCCAGCCTTCCACGATGTCGGTATAATCTTCTTCGGGAATATTGGTATGCCGCAGTTCCAGGGAAGTGCCTTTTTTATGGGGATGCAGCAGTAGGGTAACAATAGATGCCGGCTCCTGATCGCCAAAATACCATTCCTGCACAATCTTATGGGATGCTTCAAATGCAAGGTTGCGGCCAGAGATGGAGTCTTCCCATAAAGAAAATTCACTGCCCGGCTCCTCGCTCATCACAGCTTCTTCTCCGCTCCAAAGGCGAATGGTGGCAGGGTTCACGAGCGCGCGGTACACTTCTTCCGGCGGGGCCGGTATGATGTAATGATGCTTGTAGTCTTTCATGCGGCGAAGGTAAGAAATTTGGGGGCAGCCGGCCAAGCGGGTAGACAGGCCATGGCTGTAAATAAAAACAAACTTCCCTTCGCTTGCGCTACCATTTCTTTTGACTATTTTTCGCTCATCTTTCCATACAGCACCAACCATTGATGAAAAAAAGTATACTGATCGCTGCCATGTGCGCATTTTCCTGGAAGGCCATGGCGCAAGCACCTGCAGCCACCGAAAAAAAAATGTCCGGCAACCCTATCTTTCCCGGCTGGTATGCCGATCCCGAAGCCGCCTTGGTGGCGGGGCAGGCCTGGGTATTTCCTACCACCTCCGATAAATATGAGCAGCAGGTTTTCTTCGATACGTATTCCTCACCAGACCTCGTACACTGGACCAAACATCCGGATATCCTGGACACGGCATCGGTGAAATGGGCGCACCGTGCCCTGTGGGCCCCCGCTTTTGTGGAAAAGGATCATCTTTTTTATTTGTTCTTTGCTGCCAACGATATTCAGCATGATCTGCAAGGCGGTGGCATCGGCGTAGCCGTAGCAGATAAACCCGCCGGCCCTTACAAAGATTATCTCGGGAAGCCCCTTATCGACCAGTTTTACAACGGTGCACAGCCAATAGATCAAACTGTGTTTCATGATAAAGATGGTAAGTATTATATGATCTACGGCGGCTGGGGCCATTGCAACATTGCCCAACTGAAGGCCGATTTTACCGGGTTCATTCCTTTTGCAGACGGGACTACCTTTCACGAAATAACGCCGGAAGGATATGTGGAAGGACCTTTTATGATTTATCGCAAGGGTAAGTATTATTTTATGTGGTCGGAAGGTGGCTGGACGGGGCCCGATTATTCGGTGGCCTATGCCATGGCCAATTCACCACTGGGGCCTTTTAAACGCATCGGTAAGATCTTGCAGCAAGATCCCGCCATTGCCACCGGTGCCGGCCATCATTCGGTGTTAAAGGGGCCCAAAGACCATCAATGGTTTATTGTGTACCACCGCCGCCCGCTCACAGAAACAGATGGTAATCACCGGGAGACCTGCATCGACAAACTTGAATTTGATAAAGATGGTTTCATTAAGCCAGTAAAAATCACCAACGAGGGTGTACCTTTCACCCGTCTTTCTTCAAAATAAAACAGGCTGCCCCGCGCTATGCAGCAGCCCATTTTTTAAGCGATTACCGATGAATCAATTACCTGCCGAACTATTTTCCAACCCGCTATACGTTTTTGCGCTGGCAGCAGAAGCCGCCGATGAATTTGCCCACGTACCCGCCCTGTTTGTAGGAGTGGGTAAGGTGAATGCCGCCTATTACCTGCTAAAAAAAATATCCCTTCAGCCACCAAGTATTATTATTAACCTGGGCTCAGCAGGCAGTCATACCTTTGCCCGTGGGGAGGTGGTATGCTGTACCCGGTTTATTCAGCGCGATATGGATGTAACTGCTTTGGGGTTTGAAAAATATAAAACACCTTTTTCCGAACACCCGCCTGTACTGCATTACGGCTTGCAGGCCAAAGGCTTGCCCACTGGTATTTGCGGTAGCGGCGACAGTTTTGAAACCCGTCATACCACCAGCGATTATAATGTTATAGACATGGAAGCCTTCCCCCTGGCTTGGATTGCAGCGCAGGAACAAATTCCTTTTCTCTGTTTAAAGTATATTTCTGACGGTGCCAATGGTAGTGCCGGTGAAGATTGGAGTACAATGGTACACCATGCAGCCGCTGCGCTGAAAAGCAGCATGTTGAGCCTAGCAGTATAAACATTTCATGTTTATTGCTCGTTCAGCAAACGCTTTACGCGTTTAAGCAATTCACTGGCCACAATGGGTTTGGTGAGGTAATCGTCTGCACCCAGATCCAGGCCTTTCTTGATAGCCGCTTCATCGTTTACACTGGACACAATTATGACGGGCATGGGTAGCTTGTTTTGTTTTATATGGCTCACGATTTCATAACCATTGGCAAAGGGCATAAGAATATCGGTGACCACCAGATCGTAGTTAGCATCTTTATGGAGGTGGGAGTAGGCGTCTTTGCCATCTTTTGCCACGGTAACTTGATAACCTTCGCGGCGTAAAATGCTTTCAGCAACTTTTTGCATAAGGTAATCGTCTTCTATCACGAGAATACTAGCCATTTTATAAAAAGGGTTTTTAGGTTGCCGGGCAACGTTTGTAATGCTTTGTGTAATGGAATGTGCAGTTGTACTGCTGCGAAGCAGTATACCTGCCGGATGTTCTGGACGCTATACATACGGCCCACCTCCGCGCAGCCATAAATATAATGAAAATGAATCTTGCCCGAAGATATTTCAGGTAATAGCATCAAACTATAAAATAACAGAGCATGATAAATACCCCCTTCTTCCTTTTCGTTAATTGAATGTTATTGCCCCATACATCTAAATGTTATCTTTAATACATTGTAGTCCACATATCCCATATTATGAAACAGCATTATCTTCTGCTGTTGGGGGGCGGCATGTTCTGACGGCATTTTCCCAAACACCTGTTTCTTTTGCCAAACCTGCTGTGGTGGCAGTTGTTACCCAAAATGTCCCTCCGCCAAAAGTATTACTGCCCTGAAAGGCTGCTGGAGATACACCTGGCAGGGCAACCATGAACAAAGATACCCGGCTGGTAGCAAAACCATCCTGCAAGCCATCACCGACAATGAAAGCGCAACGAACGTGGCCACCGCTACTGCCAAAGGTTACGACAAACCCGAAAATTCTGATACCATGGCCCTGAAAAATGCAGCCGCCAATGCCCGCGTAATCGTACTGGGCCTCGGAGAAAATGCCTATGCAGAAAGCCCGGGCAATATTTCCGACCTGGTACTGGCACCGAACCAGGTGGCCCTGACCATTGCCGCCCCCTGTAATACATCCTCTTTCGCTAAGGCTTTTCTGCCCATGCAGTGGCAGGGAAAGTAAAACACTTTGAACATGCAGGAAGGGCCTTTTACGTATTATATTTGCCCCATGGCTGTTGCTAACAACTACGATAACATTGCCGCCATCTACGACCCATTGTCTTTGCTGATCTTTGGCCGGTCGTTGCGGCGCGCACAGGCGTTTATGCTGAACGTGCTTACCCCGGGCCAGCGGGTGCTGGTAGTGGGGGGTGGTGCCGGGTGGATACTGGAAGCCATGGCTGCCCGGCTACCGGATGGCTTGCATATCACTTATGTAGAACTGTCTGCAAAGATGACGGCCCTGGCCCGGAAAAGAAACATAGGTGGCCATGACGTAGATTTTATTAGGGGTTCCATTACGGCACAATCCTGGCCTGCCGGTTATTTCGATGTGGTATTCACCGCATTTTTCTTTGATAATTTCCAGCAGGAAGCCGCCGAACATATTTTTGCACAATTGCACCAATACCTGAAGACAGGGGGCTATTGGCTGTTTGCCGACTTCGAAGTGGAGCAGGGGCAGCGCTATTGGCAGCAACCCTTATTGAACGGGATGTACTTTTTTTTTCGCATGGTAAGCCACATCGACGCCAGGCAGCTGCAGGACATGGCCGCCCTATTTCAGGCACATGGTTATACTCCCTTGCAGCAAAAACGGTTTTATAGCCGTTTTGTACAGTCCGTTATATATCGCAAGGGTCAGGCGTAAAAAGTACATTTATCTGCAAAAAAACTTATTTTACAACTTCAGCGTACTGACGCCGTTCCACGCGGTGGGCTGTATGCCATGCAGCGTCACCTTATAAACCACGCTTTTAATACATTGTATGAAAAACAAACTTACGCCCATCCTTGCAGCCACCTTCTTGCTGATCGCCACGGCCTGCCACCACGAAGCCAAAAAAAATACCGAAACTGCGGATAGCACGACCGTCACTGACAATAAAGCTGCTGCGCTATTGCCTGCTGCCAACGCCTTCCAAAAAACGATCGATGGCAAGCAAACCGCGCTCTACATACTCAAGAATCACCAGGGTATGGAGGCGGCTATTACCAATTATGGTGGTCGGCTGGTAAGCCTGATAGTACCCGATCAGTATGGGAACCCCACCAACGTGGTGGATGGGTTCGACAGTGTGGATGGCTACATCCAATCTACGGAGCCTTACTTCGGCGCGCTCATTGGCCGCTTTGGCAATCGTATTGCCAAAGGAAAATTTACGCTCGATGGCAAGACCTACCAGCTTTACATCAATAATGGTAAAAACACCTTGCACGGCGGCAAAAATGGCTTCCAGGCAGTAGTGTGGGATGCCAGCCAGCCCAACGATTCTACCCTCACACTTACCTATCTTTCTAAAGATGGAGAGGAAAATTTTCCCGGCAATTTGCAGGTGAAAGTTACTTACAGCCTCACCGCAGATAATGGATTGAAAATCGATTACGAAGCCACCACAGATAAGAATACGGTAGTAAACCTCACCAACCATGCCTTTTTTAACCTGAACGGCAAAGGCAGCGGCACTATCCTGCAACATACTTTGTGGATGGATGCAGACCGCTATACGCCGGTAGACAGCGGCCTTATTCCCACTGGTAAACTCACCCTGGTGCGCAACACGCCTTTCGATTTCACAAAAGCTACTACCATTGGCGCCCGCATTAATGATGATAATGAACAACTCAAAAACGGCAGTGGCTACGATCATAATTTTGTGCTAAACGATTACAAACCACACAATCGCATGCTGGCCGCTACTGTAACAGGCGATAAGTCTGGTATTGTGATGGATGTTTTTACCGAAGAACCGGGGTTGCAATTTTATAGCGGTAACTTCATGAAGGGAGCCAATCACTTTGGCAAAGGTGGCTCCGACGATTACCGTACCGCGTTTGCCCTGGAAACCCAACACTTCCCCGACGCGCCAAACCAGCCTGCTTTTGCCAGTACGGTACTACATCCCGGAGAAACTTACAACACCAGCACCACCTATACTTTTACCACCGTAAAAGACGCTACCCGGAAGTAATGGCGGCAATATGGCTTATTCCTTTACACTGCTACTATAAATGGCAGGAACAATAACAAAAAAGCCCGGCGTAATCATCACGCCGGGCTTTTTTGTTATTGTTCTTTCTGGTATATTTCTAAGGCTTCTTTATCGTCGTACTGCCTGATCAGGGCTTCCAACCTTGTTTTTAGCGAAGCAACGGTTTTTGCATACGCCGCATTTTGGTAAAGATTATGCACCTGCTGTGGGTCTTTTTTCAAATCATACAATTCCCAGGAACTGCTGGGACCATAAAAATGCACCAACGTATATTGCGGGGTGCGTACGCCAAAGTGCGGGTACACATGATGTGGCTGCGGAAACTCGTAGTAATGATAATACACGGCGTCGTAGCCTCCCTGTTTGCTGCCTTTTAGCAGGGGCAGGAAAGACTTGCCTTGTATATCCTTGGGTATAGGCGCATGCGCAATATCCAGTAAGGTAGGGGCCCAGTCAATGTTCGCTGTAAGCTGGGTAATTTTTGTGCCGGGTTTTATGACGCCGGGGTAGCGTACTACGAAGGCCGTTTTTAAAGACTCTTCATATATAAAGCGCTTGTCAAACCAACCATGTTCGCCCAGGTAAAAACCCTGGTCGGAGGCGTAGATAACGACCGTATTTTCGCTGAGGTGGTGGGCATCCAGGTAGTCCAATAATTTGCCAATGTTGCGATCCATCGATTTGGCGGTGGATAAATAATCTTTGAGGTAGCGCTGGTATTTCCATTTTACCAGCTCGTCCCCGCTGAGGTTTTTGCGGTCGAAATCAGCGGATACTTTATCGTAATAAGCTTTAAATACGGCCTTTTGTTCCGGTGTAAAGCGGCTGAAGATACTTTTCTGATCGTAATCGATATGCACTTTCAAGTCTTCGCGAAGTCGCATGGTTTTATCGATGGTCATGTCCTGGTTTTGTGCAGCCAGGCGGTCTTTGTAATCATCGTGAAAAGAGGGGGGGAGGGGAAATTCTTTGTCGTCGAAAGCGCCTAGGTCTTGCAGGTCTGGAAACCACTCCCGGTGGGTGGCTTTTTCACCTACCACCAGGAAGAAAGGCTTGGTGGTGTCGCGTTTGTCTAGCCATTGCTCGGAAAAGTCGGTGATCAGGTTAGTTACATACCCTTCCTGGCGCACCGTGTCTTTGGGACCAATAAATTCGGGATTGTAATACTGGCCCTGGCCGTTGAGGATATTAAAATAATCGAAGCCGGTAGGCAGGCTGCCCAGGTGCCATTTGCCAATCCAGGCAGTTTGGTATCCCTGCTGGCGCAACACCTGCTGAAACTGTTCCTGGTTAGGATTAAATACCTGTCTTTCATTTACCTTAAAGCCATTCTCATGGCTATATTTCCCTGTGAGCAGGGTAGCACGGCTGGGACCACAGATAGAGTTGGTGACGATAGCGTTGGTAAATAAGGCCCCGCCATGGGCTATACGGTCTATATTGGGCGTTACAGCCAGCTTGCTGCCATAAGCGCTGATAGACTGGTAGGCGTGATCGTCTGAAAAGATCACGATGATGTTAGGTTGTTTTTTGGCCTGCTGCGCCTGCCCCTGTTGCGAAAACAGGGCCAGCGATGCCAGGACAAAAAAGCGGAAAGAATAACGTTGCATGAATGACCATTTAGGAAAGTGATGGAAAAATTAAATTTCCGGTTATAACGCAAGCGTATATTCGTTTACGTTATAACCAGTTTATGAAAAATTAATATCATTACTGCGGATACCCGCCATTTTGTGTGAGTTGCTTGTTCACATCCCTTTCGCGTTGCGGAATTGGATAGAGAGTGTCGTAATCCTGTATGCCCAGGCCTTTGGCTTTCAGCAGGGTAAGGAGGTTATTAGTGCGTTTCAGGTCAAACCAGCGTTGATCTTCAAAACCAAACTCCCAACGGCGTTCATTAAGCAGGGCGGTGCGTAGGTCGCCCTGGCTAATGCCGGCCAGGTCTATGGCTGCATCCGGTGTAGTAATGCTTTTGCCATAAGCGCGGCGTCTTACCTGGTTAATGGCCTCCAGCGCTGCCGCAACAGGGCCATTCAGCTCATTTTCGGCCTCTGCATAGGTGAGCAATACATCCGCATATCTTACGATGGGGAAGTTAAGGCTTCCTTCGCCCAGGTTCGTAATGGAAGCAGGATCAAAGTACTTAAACCAGGCGGGGGCAAATGTTACGAGGCCAGCGCCAGCGTTGTATTGTGTGAAGAAGGTTTTGTCCTTGCGCAGATCGCCCGGCAGGAAGCTGTTGTAAAATTCCTGGGTGGGTACGTCTGCCTGGTTGCCACCCACTGTACCACCGCCCGGCAGTGGAATGGTGGAGCGGGGCAGGAAAAGCGCCATGGCAAAGCCATTGCCAGTACCCGTATTGCCTTTATTTTGTATGCCAAACAATACTTCTTTGTTAAAGCGGTTATCCGGTGCAAAGATGTCTGCATATGCAGGCAGCAATCCATACTGGGCATTATTCAGCACCAGTTGTGCCTCGCTGCGGGCATTGGAATAATCGTGTAGGGTAAGGTATACTTTAGACAACAAAGCACTGGCCGCAAAGCGGCTGGGACGTCCGTTATTGGCTGCCGTGCTGGCGCTGTCCAGGTGGGTTTCCCCGTCTTTCAGGTCGGCAATGATCTGGCCGTAAATGGCATCCTGCGTAGCCCTGGGTACGTTCACGCTATCCAGGCCAGTGGTTTGGTGTAGCACCAGCGGCACGGGTCCGAATAAACGCACCAGGTTAAAATACAGCAGCGCCCGTACAAATTTTGCTTCCGCTACCAATCTGTTCTTTTTCGTCTCATCCATGGCAATGCCGGGAATCTTGTCGATGGCTACATTGGCATTGGCAATGCCTTTGTAAATGCCCGTCCACAGCGTTTCTATACGGTCGTTTACCGGGCCGTAAGTATAGTTCTTGATGGCAAAGATGTAGGCATTGGCCACGCCTTGTCCACATTCGGCATTGTCTGTTGGCAGTTCCGCCAGCAGGTAAATGCCCCGGTAGTACACTTCGCTCTGATTGTTCAGCTCATCGTAAGCTCCTATCACAGCAGCGTCTGCGTCTGCTGCGGTTTTATAGAAATTCTCCGCCGTCATGGTCGAAGTGGGTTTTTCCTCCAGGAACTTCTTGCAGGAAACCAGCCCGGCCAGCAGTATAATGAATAACAATATTTTTTTCATGTCTTGCAATTTTAAAAACTAGAAATTCAGGTTCAGCCCTACCATGTACGCTTTGGGGGTTGGATATGTGTCGGCGTCCACACCGCGCAGGATGTTTCCCTGGCCGGTCTGGTTGCCTTCCGGATCGTAACCGGTGTAATGGGTGATGGTGAACAGGTTTATGGCCGACGCATATACCCGTAGTTGCTGGATATGGGCGGCTTGCAACCAACTGGCAGGCAAGGTATATCCCAGGCTCAATACACCCAGCCGGAAATAGGAACCACTTTCCAGTTGTGCATTGGAGAAGAGGAAGGCGCGATTCAAACTGGCGCGGGGAATGCTATTGCTCGGGTTAGTAGGTGTCCACCGGTGTTTTACGCGGGCAGCACTGTTTTTCTGCCCGGTAGGCAGGTCTAGTTCTGCACGGGTGCTATTCAGGATGGTATTGCCATACACCCAGTTGAACGTAGCGCTGAGGTCAAAACCTTTGTAGAAAAAGTCATGAGTCATACCGCCAAAATATTTGGGGTCTGCATTGCCGATAAATTTACGGTCGCTTGCGTCTAATTTACCATCGGGATTTATGTCTTTATACTTACGGTCGCCGGGTACCGCTGTGGGCTGGGCGCTGTTACTGATATCGTCGCCGGTCTGGAAAATACCGTCGCTTACATAACCATAGAAGGAGCTGATCGGATGGCCCGCCTGTACCACCACCGGGTTAGAGATTTTCAGGTATCCATTGATCTCGCCGGTAAGGATCTGGGACACAGGGCCAAGGCTTAATACTTTATTACGGTTGGCAGCGATGTTAAAATTCACATTCCATTTAAACTGTTTGTCGATGATGGCCGCGTTGATGCCTAGTTCTATGCCCCGGTTCTGTACACTGCCAATGTTTTGCAGCGCGGAAGAAAACCCCGTACTCCAGGGAACGTTTACCAGCAGCAGCATGTCGGTGGTTTTCTTATTGTACCAGTCTGCCGTGAGGTTCAGGCGTCCGTTAAATAGGCCGGCGTCCAGGCCAATGTCTGTCTGCGCGGTAGATTCCCATTTCAGATCGCTGTTGGGAATATTGCCGGGAGAATAGCCCTTCACCACCTGGTCGCCAATCACATAACTCATGTTAGAAAGGCCGGCCAGCGATTGGTAACTGGCTATTTCCTGGTTGCCGATCTTGCCATAACTGGCGCGTATCTTCAGCTCACTGAATACGTGCAGTTGTTTAATGAAGTCTTCTTCCGACAACTTCCAGGCCACAGAACCAGAGGGAAAGTAACCAAACTTGTTGTTGGTGCCAAACTTGGAAGAGCCGTCTACGCGTTCGGTGAGGGTAAGTAGGTACCTGTCTTTAAAGGCGTAGTTAATACGGCCAATAAAAGAAGCCAGTTGCCAGTTGTTCACATTGGTAGCTGGCGCACCGATGATAGCACCGGCCCCAATGTTGTCTGCCTTCTGCAAGTCGTTTACAAAACCGGAGGCGGAGGTGGTTACACTCTCCCGGTTATATTTTTGCACGGTAAAACCACCCAGCGCAGTCAGCGCATGTTTGTTAAACACATGATGGTAGGTAAGCGTATTTTCATTCAGCCAGGAGGTGCTGTTGGCACTGGATACAATAGCCTGCCCATTTACATTATACCCGGAAAGCACGGTGCGGGGGGCATAGTATTTTTCTTTTGTATTAATAACGTCTACGCCTACACTAGATCGCAAATCCAGTCCTTCCAATATCTTGTAATTGGCATATACGTTTCCCAGTATGCGGTAGGTACTGCTGTTGTTCAACAAGTCTTTGGCGGTGGCCACGGGATTGCCCATTGGTATACCACGGTCGCTTTGCAGCACATAGGTGCCGTCTGGATTGCGCACTTTCAGGATAGGGTTAAAGGCCAGGGCTTCTTCTATCACGCCCTGGGTACCTTCCCCTCCAGCGGTAGCGCTAAGGGCCTGGTTGGCATCGGTGCGGGCAATGGTGAAGTTGTTGCCGAAACTAAGCCGCGAGGTGGCCTGGCGCTCCAGGTTGAAGCGGGCGGCATACCGTTTAAAGTTAGAATTGATTACAATGCCAGCCTGGTTAAAGTAGTTAAAGGATAGAGCATACTTGGTTTTGGCGTCGCCGCCGGAGGCGCCTAACTGGTAGTTTTGTTCCGGCGCGGTACGGAAAATCAGGTCCTGCCAGTGAGTGCCTTCACCAAAAGATTTGATCTGGTCTGGCGTGTATACCTGGGTGCCATTGGCATCGTTTACCAGGTTGGCAAAATCGGTAGCATTGAGCAGGGGCAGTTTTTTGGGTACCTGCTGTATGCCGTAAAATGCGTTGAAGTCGAAACGGGTGGGACCTTCCTTTCCTTTGCGGGTGGTGACAAGTACTACGCCATTGGCACCACGCGCTCCATACACGGCAGCGGCGGAAGCGTCTTTTAGTACTTCTATCGAAACAATATCGTTCGGGTTTATTAATGCCAGGGCATTGAGTTTGGGGCCTACGGTGGCGCCAGCGGCTGCAGCGCTGTTATCGTTATACACCGGGAAACCATCAATTACATACAGTGGTTCAGCGCCGGTATTTACTGAATTGCTGCCCCGTATGCGGATGCTGGTAGCGCCGCCAGGCTGGCCGGAAGTGGTGGTAACCTGCACGCCGGCTGCCCGGCCTTTAAGGCCATTATCCAGCGATACTACCGGCGATTTTTTAAACTGCTCTTCACTGATGGAAGTGATGGAGCCGGTAAGGTCGCTTTTCTTTTGGGTGCCATATCCCACCACAATCACCTCATTGAGGGCGGTGGCGTCATCTGTAAGCTGCACTTGCAGGTTGCGCTGGTTGCGGACTACAATTTCCTGCGCAATGTAACCTACCCCCGTGATCACCAGGGTATCTTGCGGTAATGCAGGCAGGGTAAAACGACCATTGGCATCGGTGGCAGTACCACGGGCGCTGTGTTTTATATGCACGTTAATGCCAGGTAGCAGCTCGCCTTTCTTAGACTGCACCAGGCCACTCACCGCAGCAGATTGTGCCTGCGCCTGTGCCAAGGGAGCCAGCATCAGGAGCGCGGCGAAAAAGTGTAAGATTGTTTTCATATCGGCTTTGTTTGTGTGTTTTTTGCAATAGACATCCGCTCCCTGTCATGGCTTTTAATACAGGGTTGGCGAAATTGAAACGGAAAAGCTGGGTTGGATGAAATACCGCACGGCCACTGGCCGGATTAAGAATGATGTTAACGACTATAAGAAAAAGACAATATAATTTCTGCACTTACAGGCGGCCTGCAATGTTCGGATTGAATGATAACGTATACGGATATACGAATTAATAGGCGATGATCAAATAACGCGCACGCTGGCTTGTTTTTGAGCGGAGCCTTTTGTGGTTTAGATTACCGGCAACACTTTTTGTAAGTAAAAGATGGCATGAATAACAATTTGACGATAAAATAAGTAACTGGTCATTGGTACAGCAACAGTACCGCCACGGCAGGCGTTTCCCTGCCTTTCAGGGCGCTTCGTTTGTTAGTATTAAAACTGACTTCGGGGACAAAGATATTTTTAATACTCTACAAATCCTATAGGGTTATAGTGTTTTATTTAGAAAAAAATGTGGGTGCCCGTTGAGTAGCCCTCTTTTCCTATTTATAAGGCTTATAGCTAAGTGGAGCGTTTATCCGGATAGGGACGCACCGGTATAAATAGCCCGGATGGGAAAAAATAAGAAAGCATGGGGAAATTTGTTCAATTAATGAGAAAAAATTGTAATTTAAATACTGAAAAAAACCACCTACTTCCTAACGATTCATTTTTGAAAAATATTTATTTTTAAAAAGTTGTATTTACTTATTAAATTTTTATACTTTTAATTTAAATATTTGTTAAGAATCGAACAGATATAACGTTCCGTCATCTAAAATGAGTAGTACTTTTATTCAACGTCCCGTCAACACTTTGCAAAAACGTATACTGAAGCAGCTCTATTTTGAGAAGGCCCAGTCTTGTGCAACGTTGAGTGAATATTTGGATAAAAGTATTCCGGTAGTTACAAAGGCGTTGATGGAAATGGTGGAGGATGGGCTGGTGGTGGAACAGGGATTTGCCGCCTCACAAGGCGGTCGCCGTCCTCAGATGTATTCATTACCTTCGCGTAAGTTGTACACTGTAGCAGTGGCTATGGATCAGCTAACCACCCGCATCGCCATTATGGACCTGCTCAACGAGATCGTAACGGGTACCAAGCATATGGTGATGGACCTGGAGAATAATGAAGAAGCATTACCTACCTTAATAAAGGAGATCAATGCATTCATCATTGCTTCGGGATTACCCAAAGAGCAAATGATAGGAGTAGGGATAGGCATGCCGGGTTTTGTGAACACCCGGGAAGGGCGTAACCTCAGTTACCTGCACAGCGGGGAAGTAAGTTTGGAAAAATACCTGGAACGCGCCATTGGCCTTCCGGTACATATAGATAACGACTCTAGTGTAATTGCCCTGGCCGAACTTAAATTTGGATTGGCCAAGAAACATGAGCAGGTGATGGTGATTAACGTGAGCTGGGGCATAGGTCTTGGCATGATCGTAAACGGTCAGTTGTTCCGTGGTCATAGTGGTTATGCCGGAGAACTAAGTCATATCCCCATTGCCGACGACGGCACCCTTTGCGTGTGTGGCAAAAGAGGATGCCTGGAAACGGAAGCCTCTTTGCTGGTAGTAGCCCAAAAAGCTACCGCCGCCATGGAAAAAGGCCATATTTCCAGCCTGCTGGGATGGCGCAAAGACAGCGGAAAACTAATGGGCGATGCCGTGATTGAGGCGGCCAACAAAGGCGATCAGTTTGCCATTGAAATTTTATCCGAGATCGGCTATAAAATTGGTAAAGGCCTGGCTATACTCATACACATTATGAACCCGGAGCTGATTATATTGAGTGGAAGAGGCACCGGTGCGGGCAAAGTATTGATGGCGCCCATTCAGCAAGCCCTCAATAAATATTGCATCCCAAGCCTGGCTGCTTATACGGATATCCAAATATCCCAATTGGCCTATGATGCCGAATTGCTCGGCGCCGCCGCACTGGTGATGGAGACATTTGATGAGGATGTAGCAAAATAAATAGACTAATTTTATTATAACGATTATAGCTTGTATTTCCGATTTTTAACACTAATGCTTTAACAAGAAAAGAATTTAACAAACCTGTAAATATTATACAATAAAATCTAAAACAAGAACATATCATTCAACCAAAAGCGTAATACCACAATTAATTTTACTTTTGAAAAACGACTAACGAATTATTTAGGTCAATTTATTTTCCTGATATTTTAAATATATCAGTGTGTGTGTTTCTATTTCTAACTTTTTTTTGAAGAGCGTTTGCCCCACAGAGGCTGGTATAGTGCATTTACTGGTTTGTTGCAAGTAATAAACATTAATCACAATCAAGAGCAGGCTTTGGCCGGAAGGCAAGTGTGTTTCTATTTACTTATTACAAAAAAAACGCCGCTAAAAAAGGTTTTTCAATCAAAATTAATTGTTGTGAAAGAGGTGGTTCTATCTGCCGCTTGTTGCTCATAGCTAATAATAAGCGCAATAAGGAAATAATGTCTGTAATTTTTTTTGTTCCCAATGTCCTGAAAAGGGTTAACGCCGTAGGTTCGCTGATTTGTTGCGTGTAATAATCTCAAAAAAATCATGATGATCCTTTGCCGGAAAAGCAAGTGTGTTGTCATCTACTTATTACAAAAAAAAGCTGCTCATAAAATTCTCAGTGAAAAAGAAATGATTGCTAACTCGGATGGTCTGATCTGAAGCCTATGATTGATAGGTGAATAATGAGCGCAATATGGAAAAGCTTTCTATGATCTTTTACGCCAATAGCATCCACCACTATGGTCGTAATCAAGAGTTCTCTATTTACAAACTAAACAGTATGAAAAGAAAAACAATGCTTTTGCTCGTTGCACTGGTAGGCAGTACAACGATTGCAGTAGCCCAGGACAAAACCGTGAAAGGCCGCGTAACCGTGCAGGCCGATGGAACGGTATTGCCTGGTGCTACGGTGCGGGTACTTGGCTCCAATCGCGGTGCGATAACCGGGGCCAATGGTGAATTTACGCTCGCTGCGCAGGTAGGCGATTCCCTGGAGATCTCCGGCCTGGGTTTCACTACGCAGCGCATCGCGGTAGGTAACCAGGACCAGATCAACATCCGGCTGGCCGAAAACAGCCAGTTGCTCAAAGAAACAGTGGTAACCGCCCTGGGTATCACTCGCCAGGCCAAGTCGTTATCTTACGCGGTAGACAAAGTTTCTAATGAGGAACTGACCACGGTGAGAGATGCCAACGTGGTGAACAGTCTTACCGGAAAGGTAGCCGGTATACAGATTAACCGCAGCGGTTCCGGCATTGGCGGTTCTGCGAGAGTGGTGCTGCGTGGTAACAAATCTACCCGCGAAAACCAACCACTGTATGTAGTGGATGGTGTACCCATGGCCAACTATACGCCGGCACAGCCCGGGGATGGCTGGGGACAGAGTATCGGTACTTCCGGTGGCCTGGACGGCGGCGATGGTATTTCTAACGTGAACCCGGAAGACATTGAAAGTATGTCGGTATTGAAAGGTGCCGGCGCTGCAGCTCTCTATGGTTCTGCTGCTGCCAACGGGGTAATTCTCATTACCACGAAAAAAGGCAAGGTTGGCAAAACCACCATCAACGTTTCCAGCGAAGTAACGTTGGATGACCTCCTGTACAAGGCCCCCCTGCAATTTAAATACGGACAAACCCCCGATCCCGATGGCAAAACGCCCGGCTCCTCCACTAGCTGGGGAGGCGTGGTGAATGCAAGGGACTGGACAAGCGATTTTTTCCGCAAGGGTATTACCAACTTTAATTCCCTGGCGCTTTCCAGCGGTACCGAACATAGTCAAACTTATTTCTCTTATTCCTATGCCGATAACAAAGGCATAATGCCCAATTCGAACGAAAGCAAGCATAATCTTGACTTCCGCGAAACGGCTAAGTTCTTGCATGACAGACTAACGGCGGATGCAAGCGTTTCACTGCTGTCGCAAACGATGCTGAACCTTCCTACTAGTGGGTTGTATAGCAACCCCCTTACCGGTTTGTATGAAATGCCCCGTGGATTAAATTTTAATACCTACCGCGATAACTACGAAGTGTACTCCCCGGTACGTAACACCACTATTCAAAACTGGTGGAACATAAACTCCGATAGCGCTTTATTGAATACAGGGTATGATGGTTCAGAAACCCAACAGAACCCTTACTGGATTCAATACCGCGTTCCACACACTGGTAGGCGCAACCGTATATATGCTAATGCATCCCTGAGTTATAAACTCAATGACTGGCTAACCCTCACTGCACGGGGCAACATCGATAAGTCTATTGACGAAATAGATGTACGTGCTTATGCCACTACCCAGCAAGTGCTTTCCGGAACCAATGGGCGTTATACTTTCCGGCGCGCTACCAATACTCAGTTGTATGGCGACCTGTTGCTAGCGGGTAATAAACAACTGAGCAAAAGTTTTGGGCTGAACTTCACCCTGGGCGGCAGCACCACCAACGTTACTAATGACCAAACCACTTTTGACACCAATACAGGTGGTAAAGGGTTGCGCTATGCCAACAAATTTGGCCTGGCTTACATCCTGCCTACTTTCCTGAGTGTAGACCAGACGGCTACCCGCAAAGTACAGCAGGCCGCATTTGGTACCGCTTCCCTGAGTTATAAGGGTTTTCTTTACCTGGACTTAACGGGCCGCAATGACTGGTCTTCTACTTTTGCATACACACCGGTAAAAGATCATGGATATTTCTACTATTCTGCCGGCCTTTCTGCAGTGCTGAGTGATGCATTTAAATTGGCGGAACCCATTAGTTTCGGCAAAGTGCGCGTTTCCTACGCATCGGTTGGGAACGACGTACCCGCTTACGTAACCAACCCTTCGCCTTACACAGTCAATAACCAGAATGGTTCTGTGATCAATACCAAAGGGCCATACCCCGGCACCTACCTCAAACCGGAAAAAAACAGTTCTTTTGAAGCAGGTACGGAATGGCGTTTCCTGAAAGACAGGATAGGTTTTGATTTCACCTATTATGCTAACCAAAATAAGAACCAGTATATAGAAACCCAGGCTCCCTCCGGCGGCTCGCTGACTACTTATTACCTGAACTCCGGTAATATCAAAAATCATGGTATTGAATTGTCTGTTAATGCAACGCCTATCAAAACACACCTCGTTACCTGGACCACCGGTGTTAATTATTCATTCAATAAGAACGAAGTGGTTTCCGTTAAAAATGCTGCAATAGGCGCGCAAACCGATTATTTCGTACTCACCGGCATTGGCAACCTGTTATATGGCTCTTACATCCGCGAAGGTGGTTCATGGGGCGATATTTACGGTCACTTCTTCCAGCGTGACCAGGCCGGTAAGATCGTGGTAGACGACGATGGGAAGGCGCAGCGTGGTACCGCCACTTACACCGATGGTTTTGATCCAAGCCTGAAAAAGATCGGCAATCCTACCCCCCGTTTCCTGCTGGGGTGGACCAACTCCCTCACCGTGCAGGACTTTACGCTGAGCTTCCTGATAGACGGTCGTTTTGGTGGTAAGGTAATGAGCGTTACCCAGGCCGTACTGGACTACCAGGGCAATTCAAAACAAACTGCTGCTGCACGCAATGCAGGTGGCGTGAATATTGACGCGGTAACGGCAGACGGCAGCAAATTTGCCGGTCCTATCGATGCTATGACCTGGTATCAAAGTGTAGGCGGTCAGAACGGTATTTCTGAATACTATATGTATGATGCCACCGCTATTCGCCTGCGTGAACTGTCGCTGCGCTACAATGTACCTTTGCACTCAAAGGGCATCAGCAGCCTGAATATTTCCCTGATTGGCAGAAACCTGTTCTTCTTTGAAAAGAAAGCACCATTCGATCCAGAGCTGTCTATGTCTACCAGCAATGGCTTGCAGGGCGTGGAAACCTTTACGTTGCCCACTACGAGAAGTATGGGTGTGAGTGTTAAAGTGGGCTTCTAATTGTTTACGAACAAAACTATCTACATGAAAAAGTTACTTTCAAATAAAACGCTCGCCATCGGAGCTACAGCCATTACGCTATTTGCCAGTGGCTGTACCAAAAGTTTCGAAGACATTAATAAAAATCCTTACGGCCTCTCCAATGAGCAACTGGCGGTGGATTACCAAAACCTGGGCGAACCGCTGAAACAAGCGGAGCTAAACATTTATAACGGTACTGCCACCTGGATGTTCCAGGTGCAGCAAAACCTAAACGCCGATATTTTTTCTGGTTATATGATGACTAAAAGCGATTTCGGCGCTACCAATAATCATACGTACAACCTGAATGCCGGTTGGAACACATCGGCCTGGGATTACGCTTATCCCAATGTAATGTCGCCTATCCGTGGGGTACTGGCGGCTACTACCGATCCTAAATATGCGTCTTACCACGCCTGGGCACAGATATTGAAAGTAGAAGGCATGCACCGTGTTTCGGACATCTATGGCCCGATTGTGTACTCGCACTACGGCACTGTAAATGCAGATGGCAGCGTAACCTACGATAGTCAGAAAGAGGTGTACTACCAATTTTTTACAGACCTCGATTCTGCCATTACCACGCTTACCCAGTTGGTGGCCGATAAAGCACTGCCCACCTTTACCGATTTTGACCTGGCCTACGGCGGTAGTTTTGAACAATGGCTGAAATTTGCCAACACCCTGCGTTTGCGTCTGGCGCTGCGTATCGTGAATGTTGATCCGGAAAAGGCCAAGCTGGAAGGAGAGTTGTCGCTGGCCAACCCCGGCGGTTTCCTGGAAACCAAAGACGATAACCTGAACATCAACACCGGCAATACGCCCAACCCACTTACCGTGATCAGCCAGAGCTGGACGGATATTAGTTTTGGTGCGCCCATTGCCTGTTACCTGAACGGGTATAACGATCCCAGGGCTTCTAAGTATGCCAATAAAGCCACCTTCCCTGCTTCCGTAGCCGATAAGATCATCGGTATCCGTAACGGGGTAGACGTAGGCAGCGCTGCGAAATACGCCGGTTATTCTACACTGCCCACTTATCCGAACACGGTACAGTGGATGACAGCCGCCGAAGCCTGGTTCCTGCGTGCAGAAGCCGCTATCCGCCAATGGACGGGCGCAGGCGATGCTCAGACCAACTACGAAAAAGGGGTGCGTACTTCCTTTGATCAATACGGTGTAACCGGTTCTGCCGATGCCTACCTGGCCGATGCCACCAGCACAGAAGAACCTTACGTAGATCCGCTGGCCACTGTAGCAGGTGCCAACGACGTACCAGCCGGTTCGCCCTACCTGAGTACCATCACCATCAAATGGAACGCAGCCGATCCTTTTGAACGCCAGTTGGAGCGCATTATCACCCAGAAATGGCTGGCCAACTATCCGGAAGGGGAAGAAGCCTGGGCCGAATTTCGCCGCACCGGCTATCCAAAACTGTTTCCAGTGGTCAATAATAATAGTAATGGTACTATTTCCACTTCCCTGTTCATACGCCGCCTGCCGTTTGCACAGAGTGAAGTGGGTACCAACCCCGCAGGTGTTGCCGCGGCTACCGCCCTGCTGGGTGGTCCCGACAACGGAGGTACTGCCCTGTGGTGGGATACCCGCCATTAGTCTTTTCTTTTTAACTGTTAATTTTAGGGCCCGTCTTTTTTAAGGCGGGCCTTTTTGTGTGCCCTGTTTTACTGCATATTAAATTATACGGAGCGTCCAGTCATCCGCCATATTTTTTCCTATCTTGTTACTGGCCAAAAGCGAGGGCTATCTTCCATCCTATACACCACTATTAACGCATTTATATATGGCAGCAAACGTTTCCCTGAAGAAAGCGATTACGCCCCTGCAATTGTGGGCCATTGCCGTAGGCCTGGTTATTTCCGGCGAATATTTCGGTTGGAATTATGGCTGGGGTACTGCCGGTACGGTGGGTTTCCTGCTGTCGGTGCTGGTTATTACGCTGCTATACGGCACATTTATTTTCAGCTTCACCGAACTTACCACCGCCATTCCGCAGGCGGGAGGCCCTTTCACCTACGCCTACCGAGCCCTGGGTCCCTGGGCTGCACTGGTGGCGGGTTACGCTACCCTGGTAGAATTTCTGCTGGCCACGCCGGCCATTGCCATGGCGCTGGGTACCTACGTGCATTTTTTATATCCACCGCTGCCAGTGCAGGCAACGGCCATTGTTGTGTACCTGCTGCTCACCGGCATTAATTTGCTGGGCATTAAAGAATCGGCGGCGTTTACACTGCTCATGACATTGCTGGCCGTGGCAGAATTGTTATTGTTCATGGGCATTGTTGCCCCTGCATTTAAAACATCGAATTTTATGCTCGATGCCCTGCCGGTGAGCTGGGGCGGCGTGTTTGCCGCACTGCCCTTTGCCATATGGCTGTACGTGTGTATAGAAGGTGTGGCCATGGTGGCCGAGGAAGTGAAGTCGCCCGCCCGTACCATCCCGGTGGGATATATTTCCGGCATCCTTACGCTGATGTTGCTGGCGCTGGGTGTTATGATCCTGAGTGGCGGGGCTACCAATTGGCATGGGCTTACCAACATCGATTATCCCCTGCCGGAAACCATTGCCAGCGTGCTGGGGCGCAGCAGCCACTTCACCCGCCTGTTTGCCGGCATTGGTTTGTTTGGGCTGCTGGCTTCGTTTAATGGTATTATCATCAGTTATTCCAGGCAGCTATTTGCGTTGGCCCGTGACCGTTACCTTCCGGGCTTCCTGGCCCAGGTAAGCAGCCGGCGGCAAACGCCTTACTGGGCGCTGCTTTGCGGGGCCGGCATCGGCATATCGGCCCTGTGCCTGGGCAAAACGGACCAACTGGTGGTACTCTCTGTACTGGGTGCCATAGTCATGTACGTGATCAGCATGATAGGCCTGTTTGTACTGCGGCGTAAAGAACCTGGCCTGCACCGGCCTTACCATGCACCCGGTTATCCCTGGGTGCATGCGTTGGCGCTGCTGCTCTCCCTGCTGGCCATGGGGTGCATCGTATATTACAATGTGCAGATTAGTCTTATTTTCCTGGAAGGGCTGGCTGTGGCCGCCGTATATTTTTTTATAACGGGAAAGCATAAACGAATTTATACAGCCTTACCTTAAGTGTATATGTTATGGCTTACAAATATTCCATCGGCGGTCATACCTACGCATTCACCGACCTGAAAACCTTGCTGGCAAAAGCTTCGCCTCACCGTGCGGGCGACGTGCTGGCCGGCGTGGCGGCAGAAAGCTACCAGGAAAGGGTGGCGGCCCAACTGGCACTGGCGGAGGTGCCGTTGCGGCAGTTTTTACAGGAAACCATCGTGCCGTATGAGCAGGATGAGGTGACCCGCCTCATCATCGATACGCATGATGCGGCCGCTTTTGCCAGCGTGCAGCATTTTACGGCAGGAGAGCTGCGCGACTGGCTACTGAGCGATGCCGCCACTACGGCTACCTTGCAGGCATTGGCTAAAGGCCTTACCCCGGAAATGGTGGCTGCCGTGTCTAAACTCATGCGCAACCAAGACCTGATCAGTGTGGCGCGCAAGTGTGAGGTAGTAACCCGCTTCCGCAATACCTTGGGGTTAAAAGGCCACCTGGCCGTACGTTTGCAGCCTAACCATACCACCGACGACCCAAAAGGTATCATGGCCAGCACGCTGGACGGCTTGTTATATGGCTGCGGCGATGCCGTAATTGGTATTAACCCCGCCACAGACAGCCCGGCCATGACCATCCTGCTGCTGCAACTGCTGGACCAGTTGCGCCAGCAATTTGATATACCCACGCAAACCTGCGTATTGTGCCATATCACCACCGCTTTGCAAATCATGCACAAAGCACCGGTAGACCTGGTGTTTCAGTCTATTGGTGGTACCGCTGCTACCAACACCAGTTTTGGCGTGAGCCTGTCCCTATTGCAGGAGGCCTATGAGGGGGCGCTTTCTTTGAATCGGGGTACCTTGGGGCAAAACGTAATGTACTTTGAAACCGGCCAGGGGAGCGCCTTATCGGCCAATGCCCACTTTGGTTGCGACCAGCAAACTCTTGAAACCCGCGCCTACGCTGTGGCCCGGCATTTTAATCCTTTGCTGGTAAATACCGTAGTGGGTTTCATTGGCCCGGAATACCTCTACGATGGAAAACAAATTACCCGCGCCGCACTGGAAGATCATTGCTGCGGCAAGCTGCTGGGCCTTCCTATGGGGGTAGACGTGTGTTATACGAACCACGCTGCCGCCGACCAGGATGATATGGATAACCTGCTTACTTTGCTGGGTGTGGCCGGTTGTAACTATATCATGGGCGTGCCAGGGGCCGACGATATCATGCTGAATTATCAATCCACCTCTTTTCACGATGCGCAATATGTACGTCAGGTGCTGGGCCTGCGCCCTGCCCCGGAATTTGAGCAATGGTTGTACCGCCAGGGCATTACAGATCTTACTGGAAATCTCCTGCCTGTGCCGGCATCGCATCAGTTATTAGGTGGCATGTAATAGTATACGCTACCGGGAAGGGCACTTGTTATTTTAAATAAATATCCGCCTTGCAGCATGCTGCAAAAAACAGGAAAACAATGGAAGACGCCTGGAAATATTTACAACAATTCACTACTGCCCGGATTGCACTGGGGCGTACAGGCACTAGTATTCCCCTGTCCGAAATGCTGGCCTTTCGTATGGCCCATGCCCATGCTCGGGATGCGGTGTATTCCCTGCTGGACGTGGATGGCCTGCAATCGGTGTGCAGTACGGTTTTCCGGCTGCCGGTGCGCCTGCTGTGGAGCCAGGCGGCCCACCGCGATGAGTACCTGCAGCGGCCAGACAAGGGCCGGCAACTGCACCCGGAGGCCGCCGCATTGCTGGAAGCCCTGCCGGCTGCCGATCTTCATAAAGACATTGCATTTGTGATCACGGATGGCCTGTCTGCCACGGCGGTAAACGTACATGCGTTACCGTTACTGTCGCTGGCGATACCCCGTTTACAGGCATTAGGTTTTAGCCTGGCACCTATTCATCTCGTTACGCAAGGAAGAGTGGCCGTAGGAGATCCTGTGGGGGCCTTTTTACAAACCAGGATAGTAGTGGTGCTGATAGGAGAGCGCCCCGGCCTGAGTAGTCCCGATAGCATGGGCGCTTACCTCACCTTTGCGCCTGCACCTGGCCTTACCGATGTGTCCAGGAACTGCATTTCTAACATTCGGCCAGCAGGTTTGTCGTATGCCGCCGCCGCAGACCGCCTGGTATATTTGCTCCAGCAAGCGCTCCGGCAGGGTATCTCGGGTGTACATTTAAAAGACGATTCTATACAGGAAACGCGGCTCTTGGAATAGGTGCATTTTTACTGGAAGACAGGATGGTCGCAAGTTTTCATGGTATGCAGCAGATAAAGAATTTCAAAAATAGTGCCGCCAGTTCAGGCCTGAAAATTGCGGCAATATATCATCTTCACTTTTAAAACCTGTTAGCGCCATGACCAACACTACAACTACCGCTAATAACCGTATTACGGTAAATACTTTGCGTGAAATGCTGGAAGGTCGCCACGCCCACGCCACGCTGGAAGATGTGGTGAGCAACCTGCCGGTACATTTACGGGGAGTGGTACCCAATGATTTGCCCTATAGTTTATGGCAATTGCTGGAGCATATACGCATTACCCAATGGGACATTCTTGCCTTTTCACAAGATCCCCAACACGTGTCGCCTCCCTGGCCAGAAGGTTACTGGCCCAAAGAGCCTGCGCCGCCAGATGCACAGGCGTGGGATCGTACGGTGAAGGCCATCGAAAAAGACCGTACTGCTTTCGTGAAACTACTGGAGGCCAAAGATGCCGACCTGTACGAACCCTTTCCGCATGGTGATGGCCAGAACCTGTTGCGCGAGGCCATCCTGATCATCGACCATACCAGTTACCACCTGGGGGAAATGCTGGTATTGAGAAGGCTGCTGGGGGCTTGGGAAAAAAGTTAATAGATAAAATTACAGCATCCAAAAAAAAAACCTTGCACCGTGTGATGCAAGGTTTTTTGGATGTATAATTTCCAGGGCCATGGCTATACTTTCCATATGCAATCCACAAACCATTTCTTCTCATCATAAAAATCCTGCACCGGCATAAATCCGCTGTCGGCTGCCAGTTGGTTGATTTCTTCCTGGTTGTATTTAAGCGATATTTCCATGTCTATACATTCGTCTTGCTTAAAACGGAACACACGTTCGCCTATGTGTACGCGCTGGGCTTCCAGGCTCACGAGGAAACTTTTGCAGGCACCGGAAATGGGATCGTAATAAGCGTAGTGCGTAAATGCATCTACGTTAAAATCAGCACCCAGCTCCCGGTTGATGCGGGTAAGAAGGTTCAGGTTAAACGCCCGGGTAATGCCTTGCTGGTCGTTATAAGCATTGAGAATAATGAGGGGATGCTTTTTCAGGTCGAACCCGATCATCACCAGGTCGCCTGGTTGCAGCCGGGCTCGCAGGTCCTTGCAGAAGGAGCGTGCCTCTTCCCGGGTAAAGTTACCAATGTTAGCGCCCATAAATAATACTACCTTACTGCGATTGCTGCGTTCACTGGCCGCTTCCAGCATGTTAAAATATTCACCTTGCAAGCCTTGCATGTGCAGGCCCGGTACACGCAGGGGCAGTTCCTGTTCCAACTGTGCTATCACATTGGACGATATATCTATGGGGTAATACGTATAGTCGTTTCCGTTATCAATCAATTGATGTAGCAGGTGTACCGATTTGGTGGCATCGCCCGCGCCCAGTTCCACGAGGTCAAACGCGCCGGGCAGGTGTTGCTGGATAACCTGGGCTATTTGCGACTGCTGGTGAGAAAGAATATCCAACTCGCACTGCGTAGGATAATAATCTTTACAGTTCATCAGGTCTTGAAACAGGCGGTCGCCAACGGCGTCATAAAAATATTTGGAGTCCAGTTTTTTCTGGGGGGCGCTCAGGCCTTTCATTACATCACGGCAAAAGGCGCTTTGTGGCAGGGGGCTTGTTACCGGAAAACAGGTCATTACAGGTTTGGTGGTAATCATACACACAATTTTTTAAAGGTCTGAACGGGTACTATTGCTATTTCGCCAGCCTTATGCCGGTGAACTGCCAGCGCAGGGGCGTTTGGAAAAAGTTGCGATAGGTAATTCTGCTGTGTCCGGGCGGCGTTACTTCCGATGCTCCGCGCAGTACCATTTGATTTACCATAAACTTGCCATTGTATTCGCCAATAGCACCAGGGGCTTTGGTAAAACCGGGATAGGGCAGGTAAGCGCTCTCGGTCCATTCCCAGCGCATCCCCCATTGAAGCTGGGGGGCTGCCACTTCCCACTCCGCTTCTGTGGGCAAGCGCATGCCTTTCCAGGCAGCAAAAGCATAAGCTTCGTAATAACTTACATGACATACTGGTTCTTCGGGTGGTAAAGGCTGTAGGCCCTGCCAGGAATAATGCATCCACTGTCCGTTTACCAGGTGCCAATAGAGCGGGTTTTTTACCTGGTGATTTTTTACCCAATCCCAGCCTTCCGCATGCCAGTAGCGAAAATCGGCATAGCCTCCAGCCTCCATAAAGGCCAGGTATTCGGCATTACTTACCAGCGTAGTGTTGATATAATATTCCTGGAGATATACTTTGTGGCGGTTCAGTTCATTATCAAAGCAAAAACCATGGCCGGCAAAACCTATTTCATACACACCCTCCGGCACGCGCAAACTGTTTGCGGTAGGAATGGCGGGCGGCGTTGCCGCATAAGGCGGATGGCCATAGGCAGGCAGCAGGGGATTGTGCCCGAGAATGTATTTGATATCCGTGGCCAGCAGTTCCTGGTGTTGTTCTTCGTGTTGTAGGCCAAGGACAAACAATGCCTGGAGATGGTCTGGCAGGCCTTGCTGTAGAAAAGCCTCCATGGCAGCATCCACATGATCGCGGTAGCGCAGTACGTCCTCCACGCTGGGGCGGCTCAGGTTACCACGATCCGTGCGTACCACCCGGGCACCAACCGTTTCGTAATAGCTGTTAAACACAAAATTATAGTCGGGATCAAATTCCGTATAGCCATGTACGTTAGGCTTCAGGAGAAAGGTTTCGAAAAACCAGGTAGTATGGCCCAGGTGCCACTTGGGCGGGCTTACATCTACCACGGGCTGTACCACATAGTCTTCCGTTTTCAGGGGGCGGCATAGCTGCATAGAGCGTTCCCGCACGGTCCTGTATTGAGCTGTAATTTGCATATACCAGGTGGTTAGTGATACGCTAAATAATGCTGAAGGTCGGTGATGGAATGAATATTTAAATCCTTGGCCTGTTGTTGACGCATCATTAAAGCATACGTGTTATTAAATCCAATCGGGGCTAGCCATTTGATATGAAATCGTTGCATAAATTCCTTACACACATAATCATATACTTTTTGTGGATCAGTGATGATAGCATCTACCTGTTTTTGCGGCACTTGCAGCAGCACCAGCAGGCCAGTGCCGGTGTATTCCGGATACAGATCGATCTGTTTATTCATCAAGGCATCGAAACATATTTTGGTGCCGCCCAGCCCTGTTTTAGTCACCACTTTCAGGTGGGTATATCCAGGAATGAGCAGGGCATACAGGTGGGCCAGTAAATATCCGTCTCCAAACATTTTAGCCCCTACTGTAATGGTGCCTTCGCTGCCATCGCCCGGTGGTTGTAGCAAATGCTGCGCCGCCAGGAAGTCACGGGCCACTGTTTCAGGCGATTCTTTCAGATAATCTACCCGGTAATTCAGTGCCCCCATAATGCTATCATTAATAATGCCGGATAATTTGTTCAAGGCGGGTGTCAGGTCGGGGTATTTGTCCAGTGTTTCCTGCAATGCAATAGGGGCTGCAAAGTAGGGGGGGAAGATGTGCCGGTTATCCTGCAAAATAGTCAGGTGGTAGGCTTGCACACGCCCATCGGTAGTGCTGCCGCTGATCACGTCTACCTTTTTGTCATACGCCGCTTTGTACATAATCATATCGTTGATTACCACGGTGCGGATATTTAAATGGTAAACTTCTTGCAATCCAATATTACCATCGTGCCGGCCCATGAATTCTGCGGTGAAACCAGCCAGTAGTTTGCCTTTCAAGGTTACAGGCAGTAAGTAAAAAGAGGAGAGTACTATAAAGGCCAGGGGAAGCATATACAGCGCGGTTCGGAATTTGCGGCCTTGCAAATGTTGCAGGCGGCTCAGTGACCAGTCGAAGCAAACGGCCAGTAGTGCGGCAGGAATAGCGCCGGCCAGCATCATGCCTACATTGTTCAGCGCAATGCCCCCGAAAATAAATTCGCCCAGTCCGCCGGCCCCGATGTAGGCCGCCAGGGTGGCCACGCCCACATTAATGACCGTGGCAGTGCGTATGCCGGCCAGTATTACCGGCATGGCCAGGGGCAGTTGCACCTTCCATAATATTTGAGCTTGGCTCATGCCCATGCCCCGGGCCGCTTCCAGGATGGTGGGATCTACCCCGGTAATGCCGGTATAAGTATTGCGGATAACGGGGAGCAAAGCGTAGAGGAAAAGTGCCACAATAGCGGGTTTGGCTCCAATGCCCAGCAAGGGTATCATAATACCCAGCAACGCAATGCTGGGAATGGTTTGCAGTACGCCGGCAATGCCCAATACAGCGCCTGCCATGGCCCTGCGCCGGGTGATGAAAATACCCAGGCTTACACCCACCATCACGGCCAGGCACACAGAAATAAAAGTAAGCCCAATATGTACCAGTGTTTGCTCCAGCAATTTGCCGGACTGCTGCTGCACAAAATGAAAAAAGCCGCTTTGTTCTGGCATAAAATAGTATGCTGGTTAAATGGAATAGTGACTAGGCCTGTTTGTACTGGCGGATGGCCTGCAATAGCCCTGCGCTGTCTACACTTTTATGCAGTGCTCCGTTCCGGATGTTGATCACTTTTCCCGGGTGGTTATTCAAAAAATCAAGGGCTTCCCAACTACTGTGCTGCGCGGCTATCTCGGGAACATTCGCCGCAACTGCGGCAAGGGGCAGGAAAGGCCAGAGATCCAGTAGGCCTATGGTCTTCCATTCCAGCGACAGGCGTTGCGCGGCAAAGAAGGATTGTACAAAATCGTTGGCAGGATGTAATAACAATTGTGCAGGTGTACCCAATTGTTGTATGCGCCCTTCGTGCAGCAGGCAAATGCGGTGGCCCATCTCAAATGCTTCTTCCACATCGTGGGTTACCAACACAATAGTTTTATCATGTATTTCGTCTAGCGCCATTACCTCCCTGCGTACATGATAACGGGTTACCGGGTCCAGTGCGCCAAAAGGCTCATCCATCAGTAGGATAGGTGGCTGTGCAGCCAATGCACGGGCCAGGCCCACTCGTTGTTGCTGACCTCCACTTAGTTGCCCCGGGTACATGGCTGCATGTTCGGCAGGAGATAAGTGCAATTTTTCCAATAAAGCATGTACCCTCGCCTGTATTTTTGCAGCATCCCATCCCAGCATTTGCGGCACCAGTGCAATGTTTTCTGCCACAGTATAGTGGGGAAACAGGCCGTGGTACTGCAACACATATCCCATTTGCCGGCGCAGCAACTCAGGTGCTAGGCTTTGTATATCGATATTGTTCACCATTATTTGGCCGCCATCTAGCGGCAACAGGCGGTTAATGCTGCGCAGCAGCGTAGTTTTCCCGCTGCCACTGGTACCCAGCAATACCAAAATTTCACCGGCAGCTACGGTAAAAGAAATATTGTCCAGGATGGTTTTGTCACCGAATTGCTTGCGTACGTTGGATAATGTGATCATATCAGGTGAGCTGCGCCATGGTGGCTGCGCTATAAGGGTAAGAAGTTACGGTAAAAAATACAATTCCGCTACAAACAGGCTGTTGAGAAAAATACGCAAGTTGTTACGCTTGTTTGAGCTGCATAAACAGGTTGTTCAGCGACTCGGAGAAGAGGGGGTGGGCAAACATCATATCCCTCAATTGGTCCGCCCGAATGCGCCCGGCCATGGCCATTTGCAGCACTGTCATCACTTCTCCGCCTGAAGCGCCGAGTATGCTGGCGCCAAGTATCTCCATTGTTTCGCGGTGTACAATTGCTTTCATGAGGCCCCTGGTTTCACCGGTTTCTATGCCCCTTGCTACCTTACTCATAGGAAGGGATACCACCGTAAAGGGTAGTTGCCGCTGCTGCGCTTCCTGCTCGGTTAGGCCTACGCGGCCCAATTCGGGATCGGTGAACATGCAATAGAGCAAAGGCCTGTCTTGAGTAGACTGGCGGGTATGTTTCAGCAGATTATTGCGGAGGATAATGTAGTCATTATACGACACATGGGTAAATGCCGGCCCAGGCTTCACATCACCCAAAGCGTATATGCCTGGTACATTAGTTTCCAGGTATTCATTCACCAGGATATAACCCTTGTCATCCACCTGTAGCCCGGTGGCAGCAGGATGCAGCGCTGCCGACTGCGGAACGCGGCCGGAGGCCAGCAGGATGTGGGAGGCCTCCAGTATATCATTAGTAGAAAGCGTAACCTGTATTTTCTCCGGAACCAACTGGTTTAGCTCGGTTACTGCCGCTCCGGTGTGGATAGTTATGCCTTCGCTGACCAGCATGTCCTGCACGGCATGGGCAATGTCTTCATCTTCTTTTGGTAAAATGCGATGGCTCTTTTCCAGTATACTCACCGTACTGCCCAGGCGGCGGAATAATTGTCCCATTTCCAGCGCAATGTAGGATGCGCCTACGATCACCAGGTGAGTGGGTATTTTATCTACATCCAGCAGCGAGGTGGAGTCGTAATACGAAACATGCGCAAGACCTGGGATGGCTGGTATCAATGGCTTTGCGCCGGTATTGATAAAAATTTTATCGGCGGTAAGCGTTTCGGTAGTACCATCATCTTTCATCACGGAAATAATTTTTTGCCCGGTAAAAACGGCGGTACCATACAGCAGTTCTAATCCTTTCGTTTGCTGTAACCCCTTTTCGGTGTTGTTACGGGAAGAAGCCACTACCTTATTTTTACGGGCAATGATCGTGGGCAGGTCTATCGTAAAGCTGCGCACGTCTACACCATGGTCGTAACTATGTTTTACCACGTAAGCGGCGCGGGCATCGGCTATCATTGTTTTGGTGGGTGTACAGCCATCGTTTACACAGGTGCCACCTACCCAGCGTTTTTCGATGATAACAGTGTTCAATCCGCTTTGGGCAAGTGCTTTGGCAAGCGGGGTGCCGCCCTGTCCGGATCCGATGACGATGGCGTCTAGTTTTCTCATGGGGAAAATATTGTTTTGGCAGCAAGGCAAATATGGCTTCCAGTTGTGCGGAGCCGATCTTATTACCCTGTAGCCGGTGATGAATGCAACTATGGGTGTACTACAACACCTTTCCAGAAGGCTATGTAATCTTTGATCTCCCGTGCGGCATCTTTAGGGGCGGGGTAATACCAGGCCGCATCTTTATTAACCGCCCCATTCACCAGCAAAGAATAATAGGAGGCATCGCCCTTCCAGGGGCAATACGTATGGGTGGTACTATCCTGCAAAAATTGTTTTCTAACAGCTTCCGGCGGGAAATAATGATTGTTTTCAATCACGATCGTCATGTTACTTTCGGCGATGACTTCGTTATTCCAGATGGCTTTCATAAACAATAATTTTTGAACCGTGATAGTAAATGCGTCAAATACTGTACCGTAGAACCAGTTTCCAAATTACGTATAGGGGTTAGCGTTAGTTTGAAAAATTCGGCAGCGGTAATTGGTTATAATGATACTATTTTAACATATATTGGTATTATTTTGATAAATATAAGACTTCCCTTGCACAGTCCGTTTCTTGCGAGTAATTTTCGGAAAGAGAATTTTACCAACCAACCATTTAGCATGAGCAGAGCAAATTCCTGGTAGCGCAACCGGCGCGCAGGTATACCATTTAATTTTTTTTGTAAGGCACTATTATTCTTTATCGGTTCTACTATCATCAATGGATGGGGTGGGTATTTAAAGCCACGCCGTGTACTACTGCTTGAACGGGCTTCCGTGTAGGGAGGCAGATAAACGTGCCGTTATAATAAATCGTTGAACATAAGATGTTTAGTTCTAACATTGGCATCCGCAACAGAGCGCCTCACCTGCTTGGGTGGATGGCGTCAAATATTATTTTTTTTATTGTGGAGTTGTATTTTATAAAAACAAAAAAAAGTATTATTTTAGACTTACATAAAATAATGCCGGCGTTTAGTGAGATAAGCCAGGCGAATATCGACCAAAATCTAATTTCGAATCTTGAAGCGAGCGATTATCTGTCTCATAATATTACAGTATTCATCAGCAACCTATTAATTTGTTGTAGTGACTTCTTTCCTTCTGTAGCAGGTAAGCAAGACACACAATTGTGGCAATATAGCGCCTTACAAAACTATAATGATAATTATTGTCTATGCAATGCTGAACAGTACGCTGTTTGGGGCTTGCTATGACCCAACATTCCTGAAAACAATTATTGCAAAAGATATTTAAGATTTGCTATTACATAAGCATGTTGATCAATTACAGAAGGGGGTGTTTTCACCTCCTTCTTTTTTTGGTGCGCCACGCATGGCGATAAACTAGACGGTGTAAGTCCGTTATGGGGGTATGTAATCGCCAACCATTAGCCAAGAGCAAGGGTGTCC
>NZ_FMAR01000007.1 GCF_900094705.1 Chitinophaga costaii
GACACCCTTGCTCTTGGCTAATGGTTGGCGATTACATACCCCCATAACGGACTTACACCGTCTAGTTTATCGCCATGCGTGGCGCACCAAAAAATCCCGCCCCCTGGCGGGAGCGGGTTATCGTGTTATTTGTTGTCAATGCTTATTGGTAGATCAATTGTTCGTCGCGGTCTTCCACCCGGATCTTTCTCAGAAATTCGTCGAACCCATCTCCTTCGTGGTTGCTATAGGCACCGAAAGCATCTAGGACATAGCCCTTTTTGCCTTCACCATCTTCCATCACGTACACCACGCTGGAATCGGAGGGGTCGGACTCTCCTTCAAAGCGGTAGGTTTTAATGATGATCAGGTCTTCAGGATTATAGATCTTACCGGTTTTCGGGCTTTGCATGCGCCCATGGTCCGACATTTTAAATTCATCGTCCAATCCTTTTTCGCGGAGTTTTTCCAACACGCGGCTGAGGGTGGTCATTTCTGCTGGCTTTTCCATAAAGTACGGTATTAGTTCGATAGGGCTAAGACACAAATCATGCCGGTCGAAGCGCATGGGCATCCGGTAATACCCTCCTGCCCTATACCATTCCTTAACTCAAAGCCGCTCCTACTTTCAGCAACAGGTCTTTGGTTTTGCGTATGCCTTCTTCTTCGGTGAACTGGGTTCCTTCGTATTCTACCCCTACGTAACCATGGTAGCCGGCAGCTTTTACGATGCCCATCATCTTCAGGTAATCGGTTTCTGTGCAGTTGCCGGCGGCATCGAAATCGTACGTTTTAGCACTTACGCCGGCGGCGTAAGGCATTAGTTCCGTAACACCCTTATAGCGGTCATATTCTTCCTCGCAGGTTTCGTGTCCGTTCACAGGGGTGCCACGTTTCAGGCAAAAATTGCCAAAATCCGGCAGGGAGCCGCCATTGGGTACTTGTTTCAGCACACCGGCCAGCCAGGCCCCGTTAGAAGAAATGCCGCCATGGTTTTCCACGATTACCTGGATATTGTGGGGTTTGGCAAATGCGGCCAATTGCTGCAGGCCTTCTACACTGGCAGCGGCTACGACGGCAGGGTCGCCTTCGCGGCCTGCATTTACCCGAATGGCATGACAGCCCAGGTATGCAGCGGCTTCCACCCATTTATAGTGATTCTCCACCGCTTGTTTGCGGAGTTTATCATCGCTGTGTCCCAACTCTCCTTCCCCATCGCACATAATCAGCACACTGCGCACATCATTGTCGGTGCAGCGTTGTTTCAGGTTGGCGAGATAGGCTTTATCGGTGGCTTTGTCTTTAAAAAATTGGTTTACATACTCCACGGCGTGGATGTCGAACTCCTTGGCGGCCCGCAGGGGAAAGTCCAGGTGATTCATTTTTCCGGAAAAAAGGGCTTTATGAAAAGACCATTCTGCCAAGGAGATCTTAAAGAACAGGTCTTGTTCCGTGGGCTGCTCTTTTGCAGCAGTGCCAGTCCGGGTGGCGGCATTGGCAAATCCAGGCATTACGGCGGCGCCCATGGTAAATAGGCCAAGCTGACGCAGAAAGTCTCTGCGGTTGGGTACGGAACGGTGTTGCATGAAGCAGTTTTTTTTTGCGTGGAAAAAATAATACAATCCGTGGCATGGTAATGCTACCTAAACAAAATACGTTTTTTCAGCGGAAAGTAAAAGTATGGTGGATGGATGGCCACCATGCGAGAAATTCCGCAAAACATCAACGCTAAGTGGAACCACCGAACGTGTTTTACGGGAGCAATACTTTCTACTACATTTAATTGAACGACTGTTTACATGTGGAAGGTGAAATATGGGTTTTCTTTTTAAACAGATGGTGAAACGACTGCGGGTAATTGGTAGGTAATTCCAGAAACGGATAAATTGAAAGAAGTTTATCAATATGACAGGATGCCTGTCGGAATAATTTATAGAATGCTAAGCAACGACGGTTTGTAAAGGATATTGTAGTAAAAAAACGAGAAGTACCAAGCCGCCTATTGGTTTGCATCAATAAGAATGACAGGGTTTTAAAAAAGGATCGGCCCGAGAAGAATCAAAGGCCGATTAAATATATATCCATTGTTTGTTAACCCAACGTAAAATTCGGAATTTGAATTTAATATTTATGTTAACTGCTAGTTAACGTAAAAAGCTTACTCCTAGGGCATTCGCAAGGTTACCGGTTTCTCAGAATCGTATATAATTATTTTGTAATTGTATAACTACAAAAAAAAATATTTCAAACAATAGGATTCCTAATTATAGGTGAGCAGTATTTTGGATTTGCAAATCCTCTTCAACCGGCCCCCACACCCTACTGGCAATCCTAAAAAATTTACTATGTTTGTTTTCACTATGCAGGAAAATGGAACGATCGTCCAGGCAAGGGCGATTTTGAAGCAATACTTCGGCTACGAACAATTCCGGCCGTTGCAGGAAGAAATTATCGAAAAAATTCTACAACAGCAGGACGTGCTGGTGCTGATGCCTACCGGCGGGGGAAAGTCTATTTGTTACCAGGTACCCGCCCTGGTGTTTCCCGGGCTTACCATTGTGATATCCCCCCTCATTGCCCTTATGAAAGACCAGGTAACAGCGTTGAAAGCCAATGGAATTGGCGCGGCTTACCTGAATAGTACCATTGGAATGGACGAAGAGCAGTGGATTAAACACGAATGCGTGCAGGGGCGTATTAAGCTCCTGTATATATCGCCAGAAAGGCTACAGACGGAACTTCGCGCTTTTTTGCCCGGATTGCCGGTGAGCCTTATTGCCATTGATGAGGCCCATTGTATTTCCCAATGGGGGCATGATTTCAGGCCGGAGTATACCCAACTGGCCAGTTTGAAGACCTATTTCCCGAAAACACCCCTGGTGGCCCTCACGGCCACAGCCGACAAAACCACCCGGAAAGATATCCTGCAACAACTGGCATTGCCGCAGGCCAATGTGTTCCTGGCTTCTTTTGACCGACCTAACCTGAGCCTGCAAGTACGCAGTAATATACAAAAGCGGGAAAAGATGGAGGAAATCAAGGATTTTATCCAGTCCCGCCCACAGGACAATGGCATTATTTACTGCATGAGCCGCAAAACCACGGAGGAGGTGGCGGCGGAACTCGGTGCCGCACTGCGGCCCCAGGGCATTTCAGTAGCTTACTATCATGCCGGTATGCCTGCCGATTACCGCGACGCGGTACAACAGGACTTCATCAACGACCGTGTGCAGGTGATGTGCGCCACCATTGCTTTTGGCATGGGGATAGACAAGAGTAATGTGCGCTGGGTTATGCATTACAACCTACCCCGCAATATGGAAGGTTATTACCAGGAAATAGGCCGGGCCGGGCGCGATGGGCTGCCCAGCGATACCATCCTGTATTTTAATATGGGCGATCTGAACATGCTGACCCGTTTTGCCCAGGAAAGCGGGCAGCAGGAGATGAACATGGAAAAGTTAAACCGCATGCGTCAATATGCCGAGGCTAATACCTGCCGGCGCAAGGTGCTGCTCTCCTATTTTGGCGAAACGCTGGAGCAGCAGTGTAATAATTGCGATGTATGCGCCAATCCCCGCTCCTTCTTTGATGGCACCCTGCTCACCCAAAAGGCCTTGAGTGCCCTGCTAAGGCTACATGAACGCGTGGGTAGCCAAATGCTCATCGACGTGCTGCGCGGCTCCCAACGGGCGGAGATATTGCAGCATGGCTACGATAAGATTAAAACCTACGGCGCCGGCGCCGACGTGAGTAACCGCGACTGGCAGCAGTACTTGTTACAACTGCTAGACCAGGGTATTGTAGAAATAGCCTATGACGAAAATTTTACCATGAAGGTGACCGACTTTGGTAAAACCATCCTGGCAGAAAAGCGCAGTGTGCAACTGACCCGCCCCGTGGATTTTGTACCCAGCAAACCCACCAAAGAAAAAAACACCAGGGAAAAGAAAGCTAAACAGGACATACCGGCAGACGAGCAGCTATTTGAAGCGCTGCGTAAACTGCGCTACGGCATAGCCAAAGAAGAAAATATACCTGCCTATGTGATCTTTAACGATAACACGCTGAAGGAAATGGCAGCCCATATGCCGGTTAATATGAACGCTTTGAAACGCATCCCTGGCGTAGGTGATGCCAAGGCCGCCAGGTATGGCGAACGCTTTACTCACGCCATCCAGGATTTCATGTACACTTACCAAAAAAAAGATACTTATAGCCAAACCTGGGAGCTGTATGAGCAAGGGCTATCCGTGGAAGACATTGCCACGCAGCGGGGACTTACGCAGAATACGATTATCCTGCATTTGCAACACTGGGCGGAGAAAGGAAAGGAAGTGCGTTTTCAGGACCTGGTGGCACCAGACCTGTTGCTGAAAATGCGGCCCGTGTATGCCCAGTTGCAGGTGACCGACAAGTTAAAACCTTATTATGAGCACTTTAACGGCACAGTGTCTTACGATGAGATCAGGCTGGCCTTACTGGCCTTACAGGAAAGGTAATGGCTGGGAAGCCAGCCCTTTTCAGGGCCGGTAGCCCACACACTCGTACACCATAAAGGTGCGTACTACGGCCCCATTCCGCATTACCACAATGCGTTTCAAAGGGATTACCTTTTCAAAATATTGATTGATCTCCACCGGGTAGGAGGTTGTCTTAGGCACCGGCCTAAAACCGTTGTTATTCGAATCCACGAACAGGGCGCTGCGTCCTTTCAGTGAATGTAAGTCAGTGCCAACAAAGTCGAATTGCAGGGCCGGGCGGTGAAGGATATTTACACTGTACACCTCTTCGTTCAGGTAGAAATTGAGTACGGCGGAGGTTTTATAATCGTCTGCCGAAAAAATAAAATGATTTGGATATAACGTTTGGATGCTGCGCATTTCACTGGCCAGGGTATCCCAGCCCACCCAGGTATCGTCTGAACGGATGGGTACAAGGTAAAACAACACCTCTACGGCCAGCACTCCATGTACTACCAGGGAAAAAATATACTGGACCCGCAGCCACTTTTGTGAGCAGTAAATGCTTACCCAGATAATGCCCGTCAGGTAAGCCGGCATCATCCAGTTTAGTTTCACCCAATAAAAAGGCGACAATAAAAAGAACCCGAGAAACAGGGGTACAAAAAAGCTGAGCAGGAATAACTGATGCGCGGAAATGCGCTTCCAACGCAGGAACACCCGCCCTATGGTTTTCCAAAGCAATATCACCAGCGCAAAGAATAGCACTGGCAATAAAATGGCGCTTTGGTGTCCTATAACTCCCAGAAAATCCAGGGGATGTATTTGTACATGGCTGCCCGCTGCCTGCATACGGGAGGAAGATTGAAAGCGGAAAGAGGCGAACCCGTTTTGTACGTTCCAGATGATCACTGGCAGGGTCATGATACCAAAAGACAATAGCGTACCCACATACCAGCGGGAAAACAACCACCGGCGATGCGCGGCAGACAGCAGTAAAAACAAGGTAAGCCCCGCTGGCAGGAATACTGCCGTGTATTTACTATCGAAAGAAAGGCCCATGAAAATACCGGCCATTATCCAACTGGCTTTCTTTTCCCGGAAAATGGCCTGGTATAAAAAACACAGGGATAAGCACCACATCAGCAGCAAAGGAATGTCTGGAGTAGACACCAAGCTGAGGATGGTGATCATGAAAGTAGACATTAAAAGCAGCAAAGCACGCTGCCGGCGCCCGTCCGGCAGGAAGTAACCAGCCAGTTGATAGAACACTACCATCATTAAGTTGGTGACCACCGTATCGGCCAGCTTTAGGGCAAAGACATGCCGCCCGAAAACGGTGGTAAAGATGCGGAGCATCCAGGCCACAGCTGGCGGATGATCGAAGTAAGACAGGGAAAGATGCTGGCTGTAAAAAAAGTAATAAGCATCCTGGGGCATCATACCCATGAGCGGAACAAAAGCGAGCCGCAACACCGTAATACACAACACAGCGATCCACAAAAAGCGGTCTTTTTTCAAACCAGCTATAAAACGATTATCCATTATCTTTTCCTTAAAAAGCATTCCTGTGGCAAAGAATGCGACTATGCCCTCCGGCCGATTAACTGCTAAAAACGATGATAATTCTGTTGATACGCTGAAGTGGTGGGTTACACCAGTTTCCGTAAACACATGATTGGGTTAAAAGTACATTAAAATAACATTAGAACATAGTACAAACAAAAATGCTACCAGCTAAGGGTGATAGACCCTTGCTGGTAGCATTTTTTTTAGCAGTCTTACACGTTCACTAATTAAACAGGTGTATGGTGAGTGCCACTTCAAATGTACCATCTACATAAGATTTTATTCCCCCTGTCTGGGAGGTATAAAATCCCTGTAAACCCAGGATAGACTTATACCTAAAGCCCACACCGGCTGTAAAACTTTTTGTGGTGTGGTATAAGCCAGTAATGTTAAAAGCATTATGCAGGAAAGCTACATTGGCGCCAAAGTCAAAAATATCGTCGTACCCTTTCACACTGCGGTAGGCCACCTTGGGTTCCACCGTGCTTACGGCATCACCGGTAAGGAAGCGGTATCCTACGGCGGAATAGAAGATAGTACCTCCATTCACCGCATCGTTAGGATCTTTTTTGATCATGCTGATCACGTTGGGCAGGGAGGCCTGTACGGTGAGGTGGGGGGCGGTGTAGGCCATGCCATACTCGCCATCAAAATAATTATCGCGTTGATTGTAGCGGGCCACGGAGGGGTCGGAATTATCGCCATTAATATTTTTGCGGTCTATGAAAGTTGTATTAAAAGCCAGCGTTAGTCCAAAGTGTATTTGTTTGGCAGGGTCGTTCAGGGGTAAATGATAGGCGTAAGATAAGCCTACCCTTGTGCGTTGGATAAGGCCTGCCTGGTCATTAAAAATATTGAGTCCCAGCCCTACCCTTTTGCCGGCATACATATCTGCCGTCAGGTATTTAGTTTCCGGCGCCCCCTGTATGTCCGACCATTGCCGGCGGTAGGCGGCGTTGATGTGCAAGCCCGTATCCAGCCCTGCCATGGCGGGGTTGGCGAGATATTGATTCTGGAAATACTGCGTAGCCGAAGGCTCCAGCAGCGCGGGAGTGCTGTTGGTAGATTGGGCAAGGGCGGAAAACTGCCAGCTCATGCAGAGGGCAACCACCAGCAGGCCTGCCAGGCAACGTACCCTTATCCAACGCGTAAGGGCCAGCGCCGGAGTTCCCTGCTGCGCTACTTCCGCTTTATGCTTATAGTTTATAATTTTCATTGTACAACGTCTAAACGTAAACCTTATTAATATTTATCGCGGATAATCGTTATGTAACCCTTGGCAATATGCTGGCCCGGGCCATAATCGATGATGTAATAGTAAGTACCCTCAGCCAGTGGTTGCCCATTCACGGTGCCCTTCCAGTCGTTGGTGTAGTTTTTCTTGTTATACACCAGGCGGCCCGTACGGTCGAAGATTTTTACTTCATTATTCGGGAACAGGTCTATATTTTTCACCACCCAATGATCATTCTTGCCGTCTCCGTTTGGCGTAAGGATGTTGAGGGCGTTTTCCGATATTTCGGAAGACACCTGCAACGACACGGAAGCCGTGTTCGTACAGCCGGCATCGTTAGTCACCGTTACGCTGTAGGTGGCGCTAGACAGAGGCCTTACGCTGATGGTAGCAGTACCCTGGCCGCTAATGATATCGGCCGTACCTGTCCAGGCGTACCGGGTAGCCTGATCACTGTTGGCCTCCAGGCTTACATAATCGCCTTTGTTGATAGACAGGCCTACATTGCTGGTGATGGTCAGTGCCGGTGGCTGGGCAATGCTGAGGGTAAAGCTGGTGCTGCGGGTGTCTAGGCCCCCGTTTGCCGTTCCGCCATTGTCTTTCACCGTTACCGTGATCTGTGCTATGCCGTACTCCCCTTCTTTTATGGTGTAATGAATGGTAGCCTTGCCGGCACCATCATCGGAAATGGAGAGGGTTTCGAAAAGAGGCTTATTGGAGGATACCGCCAGCGTGTAAGTTTGTCCTGCCTCTACTGCGGATATACCACTTACCGCGATGGTCTGATCATCGGTGGTGGCACATACCGTGGCATTGCTCACCGGGTTAATCACTGGTGCCTGGTTTACAAAGTTTACGGTAATGGTAAAGTCTTTCTCAAATGTTTGCCCATTACTGTCGGTGGTACGGATGCGAATGCTGTAGCTGGACTTCGCCGCATAGTCAATGGCAGCATTGGTTTGCAACTGGCTTCCACTGATGTTGAAGGCTGCGTCATCCGCGCCGCCAGCCAGCGTGTAGGTAAAGGTTACGGCTGGCTGCGCTGTAGTGCTGCCCAAAGTGCCCACGGTGGTGTGTAGCGGGGAACGGTCGTTTACGGTATTGTTGCTTAGGGTAATGTCTGTGGGTGACAGGAATCTCGGAACGATCTTCACCTGTACCGGCACTTGGATGCTGGTGTTGTAGCCATCGGACACCGTAACCTGGAAGGTGATAGTTTGGTTAACGAGCTGGTTCAGCGCGGCTGTGTTTTTCACTGTAAGCTCGCCGGATGAAGCCTGTAGCGAGAAGGCTGCCAGGCCTGCTCCTGCTGCATCGTCGCTCACCAGTGTCCATGCCTGCAAGATACCTCCACCGGCAGGGTCATGACCAGCGAGGGTACCGGTGAGGGTGCCGGCGGCATCGTCGGTGGTGGCGGTGAATGCCTGTGCGGATGCGATCACGGGTGCCACGGCGTCTACCTTCACGTTGCTGGTATTGCCCACATTATTCAGGGTAAGTACGGCATCGTTACCCACTGCATCGCGGATGGTAGCGCTATTGCCTGTTATGGCCACTGGAAGGGATATGCCATCAGCATCTGCATCGCCCACCTGCACCGTGTAATTAAAGGTGGCGCTGGTAGGAGTGCTGCCTTGCAGCGTTGCTGCGTGCGTGTCGCTGCCGATCACCAGGTTGAGGAAGGGCGCACCCGTGATAGTGACCGGCTCACTGAATTGAACGGTGAAGCTCAGCACATCGCCGGCCACATAGGTCTTATTGAGGGGTACAATTACACTGGTTACTGTTGGCGCAGTGATATCATAGGTGAAAGTGAGGGTATTAGAAATAACGTTATCGTTGGTGGCGGCATCTTGTGCGGCGCCGGCTGGCACCTGTATGGTTACCGCTCCATCTGCATCAGGCGTGATGGTGGCGGTGTAGGTGATGTTATCCGCCGTTTGCAGGTTGCTGGCCGTACCGTTAGTAACATTGATATCTGCCGTAGATAGGCCGGTAACCGCCTCACTGAAGGTGATGGTAACGGGGATGGCTGTACGCAGTGGTGAAGTAGCGGTGCTGCTGAGTGTTACGGTAGGCGATTGGGCATCTACCAACACCTGGGCCGTGCTAGCTATGTTGTTTAGGGTGAGTACGGCAGCATTGCCCGCAGCATCGGTAAGCGTGCCACCATTGGCCAGCAGTGCGGCCCCTGGCGTTATCCCGTCGTTATCGTTATCGCCTGCTTTTACGGTATATGTGAAGGTCAATGCCGTGCTGCCGGTACCATCGGTATAATCTGCATTCACGGTGGAAGTACCAATCGTGATGGGCAGTTGGGGTACCCCGGTTACCGTTATATTTTCGGAGAAATGTACGGTGAAGGTTAGCTTATCACCCGCTTTATAAGTACCATTGGCAGGTATCGCTACACTGGTTACAGTGGGGGGAGTAAGGTCTACCACCAGGCTGTAAGTATTGCTCACCGGGCTACTATTTCCGGCGGCGTCAGTAGCGGTGGCGGTGTAGTTGTACGTTCCTGGTGCCAGGTCGCCGGTAGAGAATGTCCACTTACCAGAAGCATCTGCACGGGTTGTTACGGATACGGCACCATCACGGGAAATTTTTACCGTGCTATTGGCTTCTGCCGTGCCTTGCAGGACGTTGTTTGCCGTGTTAGACGGATTGTTACCATCTACGCCGGTAATTACGGGCGCTGCGGGAGGCGTGGCATCGTAGATAAAGGTGAGGAGATTGGATTCGATGTTATCGTTGTTGGCGGCATCGTGTGCGGCGCCGGCTGGCACCTGTATGGTTACCGCTCCATCTGCATCAGGAATGATGGTGACGGTGTAGGTAATGTAATTTGAAGTTACCAGGTACTTAAGCTTAATGTTGCTAATGGAGATACCTGACACGGTGAAATCGTTGACTTCCTCACTGAAGGTGATGATAACGGAGAAGGAAGTACCCAGTGGTGAAGTAGCGGTGCTGCTGAGTGTTACGGTAGGCGATTGGGCATCTACCAACACCTGGGCCGTGCTAGCTATGTTGTTTAGGGTGAGTACGGCAGCATTGCCCGCAGCATCGGTAAGCGTGCCACCATTGGCCAGCAGTGCGGCCCCTGGCGTTATCCCGTCGTTATCGTTATCGCCTGCTTTTACGGTATATGTGAAGGTCAATGCCGTGCTGCCGGTACCACCGGTATAATCTGCATTCACGGTGGAAGTACCAATCGTGATGGGTAGTTGGGGTACCCCGGTTACCGTTATATTTTCGGAGAAATGTACGGTGAAGGTTAGCTTATCACCCGCTTTATAAGTACCATTGGCAGGTATCGCTACACTGGTTACAGTGGGGGGAGTAAGGTCTACCACCAGGCTGTAAGTATTGCTCACCGGGCTACTATTTCCGGCGGCGTCAGTAGCGGTGGCGGTGTAGTTGTACGTTCCTGGTGCCAGGTCGCCGGTAGAGAATGTCCACTTACCAGAAGCATCTGCACGGGTTGTTACGGATACGGCACCATCACGGGAAATTTTTACCGTGCTATTGGCTTCTGCCGTGCCTTGCAGGACGTTGTTTGCCGTGTTAGACGGATTGTTACCATCTACGCCGGTAATTACGGGCGCTGCGGGAGGCGTGGCATCGTAGGTATAGGTGAGGAGATTGGATTTGGTGTTATCGTTGGTGGCGGCATCTTGTGCGGCGCCGGCGGGCACCTGTACCGTTACCGTTCCATCTGCCGCAGGCGTGATGGTGGCGGTGTAGGTGATGTTATCCGCCGTTTGCAGGTTGCTGGCCGTACCGTTAGTAACATTGATATCTGCCGTAGATAGGCCGGTAACCGCCTCACTGAAGGTGATGGTAACGGGGATGGCTGTACGCAGTGGTGAAGTAGCGGTGCTGCTGAGTGTTACGGTAGGCGCATATTGGTCTATCGTGTAAACCTCTCCGCCGGTAAAAGGTGCATTGGTAATTTGCGGAGTTATACCGTTGCCGGTCAAATCCAACCGGATGGTGCCATTGCCGGCAATGGGATCAACGGTAACGGTATACACGCTGCCGCTTACGGGCGTTACGCTCTTTATGCTTGCACCAACACCGCCGGTGGTGGTTAAGGAGAAACTGGAAGCAGTTACCCCCGTAACGTCACTGGAAAAGGTAACGGTATAGGTTACCGAAGGGGCATTGGTGATGGACGAAGGTAAAGCGCGATCAATAGACTTAACTGTAACATTTTGTGTTGAAAGGCGGTGTAGCCTGCCTTGTAAACCATTAGACTGGTCTACATCTGCGGTATAGATTTCTGCATTATCGCGGATGGCCAGTCCCAGCGGATAAGTAAGCCCGTCTTGAGGAGTGAGTATTAGACCTGAATATAATGAGAGGCCGGGTTTTGAAAGATCATCGTATACGCGTACTTCGTAAGCCGTTTTGCCGGAATTATATTCAACCGTATAAAATTTTTGATTACTTCCCATAGCCAGCGCGGTATATCCATTGCCTGCCTGCATAACAGAAAGATCAGAACTGGCATAGGGAGGGGCTAGCTTGAGGATGTCGCCTCCCACATCAAAAGAACCGGTTCCTTCTAAGAACGTGGTGAAGTAAATGTTTTTAGCGGCATCTACCACCAGTCCCCAGGGTTCTGAGGTCAATAAAGTTCCGGCATCTTTTGGCACCACCGGTAAGCCATGCCAGAGCAGTGACCCCTGGTTGGATCCTGCGCTATAAAAGCTCACGCCATAATTGGCGGTTCCGTCGTATTCCAGGGTATAAATATTATTATCGGCATCGTGGGTGATGGCGGTGTAATAGGCACCCTGCGCGAATGTGGATGCCGTGTAGGCACTCCCGTTTGGGGTTAGTTTTATGATCTGTCCTTTATTTTCCGTGCCGCTATTAAAAGCGTCCACTACGAATACATTTCCATTACCATCTACGGTAATGCCATAGGGGTATGTTTGGCTCAGCGCATCAGGGTTGGAGTGGAGGTTACTAAAGATCACCGTGGGCGTACCGGTGCCGTTGGTATATTTAGCGACCTCATATCCTGGCAGCGTACCGGGGCGTACTACATAGATATTGCCTGCATCGTCCTTAGCGATGGCCGTGTACCGGTCTGCCCGGGCAGATTCTACCAGTGCTTCCGTATATGTTTGAGCATGGCCGCTCAGGCCAGTCAGGCTGAGATAAACAACGAAAAAGCAGGTTTTCAGGAGGGTAAAAAATATACGCATAAGCGGGATGTATTAAACACAGAGGAAGGGGTTTTGCCACCCGGATACGCATTCCTGGTGAATGGCTTCAAATACAGGAGCATTGAAGTGCATACCTTTACCCTGATCAACAATAATTTTGTGTATTTTATGCTGGGTAATATTAATTTTCATGATATCGGCCTGTGGCAGTGCAAAGCCGGAAAGGGGATAAAAATTTTTTTCACCCCTTGGGCCTTTAATGGTATCCGCACGCAATGCTTTCTTCACGGTATCCCAATCTCCTTTGCGGGCGGGTGTAAGTAGTTCTTTCCATAACAGGCCTGCCTCATACCCCATCAGGCCAAAGATATTAGCGGGCTGCTGGCCTGCCTTTTCAAATGTTTTTACAAATTGTTGGTTTTCCTTGCTTTCATCATCGCGGTTCCACATCATGGCGGTATATAGTTCCATATTGATGTGCTGCACATCTTGTAAAATATCGTCGTATGCCATGGTTTCATTGAGCAGCAGGGGAAACTTTTTATGCATGCCTCGTTGCGCCCATTCTACTAGAAATTGGTTGCCCATATCGCCACAGAAAATGGCATGTACATAAGGGGGGGCTTGTTTTTCCAAGGCGTAAAAAATGGGGTCCAGGTTCATTGCCTGGGGGCGTTGCTCGTCGAAGGGCAGTATGGTTTTATGCAGATTTGCGCCCCCTGCAGCGACTATACCTTGCTGGAATGTATTAGCAAAGTGGTATCCTGCTTCATAAACAGGCATGATAAGATGTCCACCATCGCCATAATGTTGCTGCGCCCAGTAACCCAGGGCATATTCAGATTGCCACAACTGGTGGGAGGCATAAAAAATATCGGGACTGAGATAGGGAAAATGGGGCACGTATTCTCCCATGTCAAATAAAAAAGCGGTTTTCCGATGGCTCTCTACCATCGGTACCAGATCGGTCATAGACTTATAGCTGATTAAACCGGAGAGCAGGTCTACCTGGTCAAAAAACAGCAACTTACGGGCGGCTTGCAAGGTAGCCTGCAAGCCGCCCTGATGTGTATACTCCGGGCAGATTACTACGCTGCGCTGGCGAATGGGATCCAGGCCCATGCCCAGCAACCAACCCAGTACGAGGTGGGCGGAATAAAATGGATATATGCCAGAATAGGGCGTGAGAAAGCCAATTTTAAGAGGGCGCATGCAGGAGCCTTAGTTACGGGAAGGATATATACCTTGTAGTGCAATAATATAGTTTACACCCAGGTATGGATTTAAGTTATTAAATGGTACACTTCCACCGGTATTTCCAATCGTCACATCCGCTGTAACGGTGCCGGGCGATAAAAAAGTAGTGCCGTCTGGCGCGGCATATCCTTTTATGGCCTGAGCTCCAGGGCCGCTGCCCAGGGTGGGAAATTTTGCCAAAGACACGGTGCCGTCTGGCACATTGGTGGTGCCCACCTGGTTACTGGCCGGAAAGCTAGCTTTGGCATTGCTCAAGGTGGCAGCGTGGGTATGTAAAGGCATGTTAGTGGTTTTCAGTGAAACGCTTTCACTCCCCACCATTTCGCCCAAGCTAACATAAGACAGACCAACGCCTTGGCCCATTCCGCGCGGTACACGCCCACGGAGGTCTGGCAGGCAAAAAGAGCTGCTTCCATTGCCACCGTACAATGTGCCTAAGATCGAAAATAAAGCCGTGTTCTGGCTAATGCTGAGAGCCTGACCCTGGCAAAATGCAAAACCATTTATTGCATAATTGCCTCCAAATATGAAGATAAGCGCCATGTAAACATCCATAAGAATATTCGTTTTATGATAATGAAATTAAGTTGATAACAAAGTATAAGCACAACTGCATGCCTGGGGTTCACTAGGTATAGCCAATGGTCAATCCCTTATCCAGGCTGGCAATTGCAGCGTGGCATCCGGGCTGCGCAAAGTTTTGCGGGCAAAGGATTGCAGCCTGCTCATCGCCAACGTTTGATAGAGGGCGTCCGCCGTTGGGCCGCCAGTTTTTAAGGATGCAATGGCATGATCAAAAGCCAGGGCGGAAGCAGGTAAGCTGCTGATTGGCTTATGCGCTTCCAGATAGGGCCTGCCGGCTTCCCACTGATGGCAGGCCAGCATTTCGGTACGTTGCAGCACCCTACCGCTTTCCAGCCATTGGCCTTTACTACCCTGTAGCCGGAAGCCAATGGCCACCGGCGATTGGCCCATATGGCCCGCCTGTAATTTCAAAGATTGTCCGCTGGCGGTAGTGGCTTCCAATACTGGCAACCGGCCATGCTGGTGTACCAGGTAAGGCTGTCCCTTACGCCCTACCCGCTGGGTGATGTATTCCATAGTTTCTTTACGCAGGCTTAGCTGCACAAAAGGATTTGCAGTATCTACGCCCAGCATAGACACTGCACTGGAAGCGCCTTGCAGGGCATAACGGTGCCCTGGCAATTGTGCACAATGCACGCCGGTATGAATTTGCAGGATGTCACCAAACAAACCGGTTTTCACCATTTGTTGCAAGGCTTGCTGATCTTCGTGAAAGTCGGTTTCATTCAGGGTGATGTACTGCCTGCCGTGTTGCAGGCTGGCAAGGGCCAGTGCATCATGCCCTTGTGGCGTAGTGGCGGCCACTGGCCCACACAGCACATGTTTGCCCGCGCGCAGGGCGGCAAGCGCCATCACACCATGCCATTGCCAGGGCGTGGCTATCAGCACGGCGTCTATGTCTTTGCGTTGCACCAACTGCTGCCAGTGCGTACATAACGAAGGGGAGGAAAAACTGCAAGATGATAAGGCCAGCGCACGCTGCACGGCATCCGGTTCACAAAGCGCCCGCACCTGCACACCAGGGTGGCGCAGGGCATGGCCCAGGCAGTCGCGGCCCCATTGGCCACAACCAATAATGCCTATACGAATACTAGATGACGCCCGTAAAAAACCTTGTGATAAAATACTGAAAGCTGCACCCAATACGGCCGCTTGCCGCAGGAATGCCCTTCTCGGAGAATGATCCATAGAATAGCATATAGGATATTATAACGAAAACAGGATAAACAAAATACGAATCGATCCATTTTACAGCGCACCTGCGCACTTCATAGCGAATAAGACAGACAATGTTGAATGAAAATCAGAACAAATATAAAAAAGATTCCGAATACAATTATTTTTAAATTTGTTTAAATCAGTGGGCAGATACCCTAATAGTATTTGATTTGGCAGTAGCTCAGCGCTTAATTTGTAGCATTCCTGGTTTTACGCAACCTGGCCACAAAATGGAAAATCGTTTTTTACAACTTCCCTATTTTTTATAAACAGATAGCCGGCACCTTTGTTTTTATGATACGTTGCGCGCATGATATCCCAGCGTTCCTTTTGTATTGCTGTACCGGCATCCCACAGCGGTATTGCGCTCGCAGCAACGGCGGCGGGGCAGGCATGCAGTACCGTACCTGCTGCCAGCGGCCATGTTCGGCTGGGAACCGGCTAACGAACCGCTTATTTCCCTGGATGCCTACATGTGTAAAGTGTTGGATACCTATTATCAACGCATGCTGCTCATGGCCCGGCAGGATGCAAATACCTTGCTGCTGAATTATAACTTGGGCCCCTTGCCCATCCTGGAGCAGTTTTGCGCATTCACCGGCACCCGGCTTCCGGCATCGTTGCTGGAAGAAGCGTATACCCGCTCCCGTTATCATGGCAAATATCCTGGTGCGCTTTTTACCCCCTACCTTCCACTGCAAAACCCACCCCCATTCCTGCAAGCCGCCCTGGAAAGTTATGCGCAGCTGGTTACTATTGCATAGCCATCCACACCTCCACTTCCGGAGCCGGGCATTGGCGGAGTAAGTCTATAGACTTTTGCGCAGCCCCTTGCCCGGTTTCCGGGCTGGTATGCTGCAACAGGTCTGGAAGCCGTGGCATAATGGTTTGACCCAACGGTATTAACACCGCTTACAGGGGCATTTGCATTTCATATTGATGGATATATGCCTGAAGTCCATGCCTGCGCAGGTAGTGTATCTTTTCCGGCTGGCGGCTGTCTACGTTATTAACCTTTACAGGGTTAGCTATTTGTGAAACGCCCATCAGCAAAGCATTCCAGTGAACGGGGCTATGGTGCATACAATCCACCTGTGCTACATAGTTATATTCCGGCTGCACCACGAAGTAGCCAACGCGTTCTTCCTTTCTCCACACGTAATAATATTGAAAATTACCGCCTTCCAGGCTTTCCGGCTGGTGCTCCCAGGCCTGCCATGCTTGCGCCGGCAGGGTATTCCACTCCATGCGGTGAAAAGTGGTGGCTTCCAGTCGCATGGCCGCGTCGGGCCGTGCCAGCAATACGCCTTTGAAGCAAAAATATTCTTTCACGATGCGGAATCCTACGCGTGTATATGCTTTCAGCGCCACCTCATTTTGCTGGATCACTTCCAGCGACAACAGCGCTATACCCATCGCTTTTAATGCCGGGATGGCCTGCGCATAAAGAGCCTGTACAATACGGCGGCCCCGGTAGGCCGGCAGTACGCCAGTACCATCGTTGAAGGCCATGCGTACCCCCTGCCGGGTGTCTATGGCATGCAGTACAAAACCTACCAGCAACTCCCCGTCAAACATACCATAGGAGCAGTCTAAACGCACCATGGCGGCCTTCCAGCGGGCAGCGTAATACTCCACGCTGTTGGACACCTTCACGGAATAGCCTTCGAATGACTGTACAAAACAATCTACGAGTACAGACAGCGGAAGATGGGCAAGCGTACGTATTTCCATAATTCAAATGTAGCACCTATCGGGTATAAAGTAAGGGGTACCATACACTCCGCCATCACGCAGGCTAAAGGGCATGGTACCACGCCGGTATTAATCAGGTAAGCCATATTTTACAGAACGATCCGTTTGCCCGTAGCAGCCGACCGCTTGGCGGCGTCCAGTATTTCCATCACGATCATATTGTAGCGAAGGGAAGAAAGATCATCTGTGCCAGGCAGCTCGCCATGCAGCACGGCCGCCAAGTATACCATAGGATCATTGATGGGCGTGGGCAGTGGTGGGGCGTTGCTTACGCTTACTTTATTTTCCCGCTGGCGCTTGTACAGGTGGGTGCCGTCCAGCGCGTGGAGGTAACCGGTTTCGCCAAACACTTCCAGGTCTTTGATAGCGAAAGGCCAGTTCCACGACGCTTCTATAAGACCGGTACTGGATGGGTATTCTATCAGGATGGTGGCATCGTCATCCACTTTGGGATACACGGCGGGTTTGTAATGACGGGTGATGGCCGTAACGGCCAGCGGACGCTGGCCCTGCGTGAACCAGGTCATGAGGTCTGCACCATAACAGCCAAAATCGTTGAGCGCCCCGGCCCCATTCAGTGCCGGATCGGTAAGCCAGCTTAGGAAGGCCTCACTGCAACCAATTTCCTTGGGACCCTGGTGGCCGTCGTGTACCACCATTTTTTTGATGCCACCAATGCTATCGGCCTGCACCGATTTGTACAAATCAAAATAGGAAGCATACCAGGTGGTTTCGTAATTGGTCAATACCTTCACCTTATATTTATTGGCCAGTGCTTGTATTTGCTGCGCTTGCGCCAGGGTGGCTGCCAGGGGTTTTTCCACCATCACTGGAATGCCCATCGGGGCGCAAAGCTGTATAACATCCAGGTGGTGACCTACGGCATTATAACCCAGTACGGCATCCGGCTTTTCATGGACCAGTGCGGTTTTCAGATCACTGTAAAAGAGGGAGTCCGGCAGGTGATAGGTTTTTGCAAAGCGCTGTTGCAGGGCCTTATCTGGCTCGGCAATGCCGATAATGTTTACCTGCCCGGCTTTGTAAGCGTGGAGTATATTGTGGATATGATCGTGGTTCAGGCCTGCCACCACTACATTCAACAGCGACTGCGCCTTTAGGCTGCCCGATAGCAGGGAAAAGCCCGCCAGCAACAGCAAGCGGGTAAAAGATTTTTTGCACATAAAGGTTCCGTATATGTTACGGCATACAAGATATTATTATATTTTTAACACACTGTTACAATCAGTGATAAAATACACGAATGGAAAATAATATCCCTTCAATTGAACTGGCAATACAAACGATCCGAAAAAATCCCCTTCGTTACCTGGGCAGCATCAACCACAATGGCGTAGTGAATATGGTGCGCTGCCTGCTGGAAGATCTGCCCGAGGCAGAGTTGTCACCAATAACGGTGGAAATTGTTTTTCACCCCGGTAACCGGGTATTGATAACCTTTAGCTACGTGCGGCTCAGCCACTTGTCCGATCTTTTCACACCGCATGACGGGGATAGCGAAGATCGTCCCGTCCAGGCTCCCGCCATACTGCTGGCGCTAAATACCGATGTGAAGATCAGCGTTCATTACCAGAACGCCACCGGCGTGTTGTACGGAGGACGCGGGGAGTATAGCATTGGCACCGATCCTACTCCTTTACCCCTGCACACCAGCACGGTAGAATTTTCCCTGGATCCCGCCCTATTCGGACCCCTGGAAATCAGCTATGGTTTTTTCAATATTTTCCTGCAGCAGTTCGCCTACCTGCATCCCGGCATCACCATCATCAGCACTGACCAGCGCACGGTATACCAGCACAACGTTTTCCATTATCCCCGTGGCGTGGCCGAGCAGTTAGATACCTATATTGCCGGGTATAATCATCCCCTACTTCGCCTGGACCTGCATACGGAAATAGGACGTTATGCCTACCAGGTAAGCCTTTGCTTTTTATTTACTACGCCCCCCAAACCCAAACCACAGTTGCGCAGCTTTGCAGGATCGGAAGAAACGCCCGAAGGAGGCTCTCACCTGGATGCTGTGAAGAAAGGTTTTCGCATGGCACTGAAAGAAATGGCGGGCCGTCATAAAGAAAAAAAGAAGCTAAACATTGCCCGGAAAAAGGTGGCCGCAAACCTGAGCGGCATCGTAGCCATTCAAGGGCCAGCGCTGCATTACGCCAAATCATCCAAACTAGAGCTGGACATGCCGAAGGTGAAGAAACAATTACAGCATTATGTGTTTATGCAAACAGTAGATTATTTACAGGCCCACCCTGATATTACCACCCAGGTGTTGGGTATATTTTAAAACCACCACCGCAGCTTTTTTTATGCCTGGCTATTTTGCCATGAGCCTTCTCCAGGGCGCTCAATGGTTCATGTAGTAGCGGACCTTAAAATAGGTAATGATCTTGTATAACAGGACTACCCCGCCCACCGCCATCAGCGAAAAGCTAATGACAGATAATTCATGCCTCTCCAATGCAGGATGCTGAATATGGCCCCTACCATACCAATGCAAAATCCTATTATTAGCAGCATGATGGCGTGTTTTGCTTTCATATTTCCCAAATAAATAAAAATACGCAGTGATATAATTGCCCTTAAAAAAACATGCCATGGATGGAAGCCTCCCGGTACACTTTAACCCAGTCGAAAAGGATTTTGCGCCCCGTAGAGAATACCTATCTTTAAGCCATAAACTTCTGCTATCGCTTATGTGGGTTAAAACTCTGCTTACACTTGCTTTTTCCATCTATGGGGTGGCCGCCCTGGCTCAGCGTCCGGTGATCTTCGATACAGATATGGGGCCAGACTATGACGATGTGGGGGCCATTACCCTCCTGCATGCCTTCGCCGATAGCGGCCAGGTGAAAATACTGGCCACGGTGGCTAGTACCAACTATGAAGGCGTAGCCGGCGTGTTGGAGGTATTTAACACCTATTTTCGCCGCCCCCACCTGCCCATTGGCGTACCCCACCGCAATGGCCTGCTATTGCGCGATAACCAGCACTGGACAGATACCCTGCTAGCCCGCTACCCCCACACCTTACAACACAATGCCGGGGTACCCGACGCCGTAACCGTATACCGGAAGGTACTGGCTACCCAGCCAGATCATAGCGTAACGATTATCAGCGTGGGCTTTTTCACCAACCTGGCCAACCTGTTGCAATCTCCGCCAGACCAGTATTCCCACCTGAACGGCACCCAATTGGTGCAGCGTAAGGTAAAACAGTTGGTAAGCATGGCCGGCCAGTTTCCGGCAGGCAAGGAGTTTAACGTGGCGATGGACACGGCCTCCTCCGCTTATGTATTTGCCCACTGGCCTACCCGCCTCCTTTTCAGCGGATATGAGATCGGTGAAAAAATAAAGACCGGGCTTCCCTTGATCCAGGATACCCACATTACCCACAGCCCGGTAAAAGACGTATTTAACCTGAGTATTCCCCTGGCGGCGGAAGACCGGGAGGGCCGCATGAGCTGGGACGAATCCACCGTATTGGTGGGCTGCAAAGATCCGTTGACTTATTACACCTTGCAACCGGGCCATATCGTGCTGCATGCCGATGGCAGTAATAGTTGGGACACGTCGGGTAAGCAACAGGCCTACCTCGTTGAAAAGACGTCGCCGGCCACGGTGCAGGCTTACATCAACCAACTGATGAAACACCAACCCAAACATCATAAATGAGCAGGATGCCTTGGCGGCCATATTTTAAAATAGGTACGCATACGGCCCAACGAAACCCCGTTTCACCTGGCCGGGCCTACTCATTACCTTGGCGAAAATTCCTATTTATTATCTCCATATCCGACAGGTAAAAGCATCCGCTGTCTAACACTTTTCATCTTACTCATACGGGATCACCTCAATTTTCACCGGGCCCAAAAGGCCCGATGATTGTAACCCATTTTTAGGATCGGGACTATATAACGCCACCGCTTTTCTTTGATCAGGGGGCAGCAGGGCATCCCCTACCAACCGGTTTACCCAGGTATTCACCACTTTTATTTCCAGGGTATTCTCCCCAGTTTTAAGGGCTTTCGTAATATCCAATTGATAAGGCGGTGTCCATGCCCCTCCTATTTCCACCCCGTTTACTTTCACTTTTGCCACCACCCTGGCCACCCCCAGGTCGATGATAGAATGGTACCCTTTTGCAACAGGGCCTATGTTGAACGTATTGTGGTAAAAGGCAGTGCCGGAATAATATTTTATACTATCATTTGCATGAAGCGACCAATCCGTTAAGGAATCGAATACCATCCGCTTTGCAGGCCCCCGCATAGCAGTATCAAATGTCACCTGCCAGGGCTGGCGGATGGTAATTATTTTTACGGGCGCAGGATAATTAGTGGCGGCATGGCCACTGCTCATGGCATTTTTCCGGAATATCACAAATGCACTTTCATAGGGCGCAAGCTGTAAGGGAACCTGCGTGGTGGTATTAGTTTGCCGGTAGGCAGGCAAATCACGCAGCGTGCCGGTTACGGCATTCCATAATTCAGGCCGTTTGCCGGTGAGGCGGAATGCAGCTTGAATTTTTACCGCTGCGTTTTTCTGGTTGGAGATAAAATAAATAGATCCTTGTGGCAATACACGATGAATGAACAGGATAGAATCGCTTTGGGTAATCTTAACATCCGGTATCACTTTTAACCGTGCAAACGCTTCTTCCATGCTCATGCCGTTTAATACCAATCCCTTACCATAATGATTTTCTTTTACCATCTTTCCATCCACCTTGCCCCAAAGCGCTTCCGCCATTTGCTGAACCTGTAGATCCGCTGTAGGAAAGCCTTGCAGGCTGGGTGAACTTGCTGGCGCAGGCCCCAGGACAACCCCGCCCTGCCGCACCAGTTCTTTGAGGACAGCCAATAATTCTGGCCGCATCGTCTTTAACTGGGACAGCACCAACATGCGGTAAGCGATACCATTTGGCAATACGAACTGGCCATTTTTCACAGACAAAGTACTTTTAATAACGTCTGCATTGATATAGTCAAAAGAATAACCCTGTGGAAGTGCAGGATAGGTAACACCCGTCATTTTGGGGGCATCCTCTCCTATAAAATAAGCGGCATCGGCCACATATTGTCCTTGCTGTAATAAAAAATTGCAGCGTTTGATATAGTGAAGAAATACATCCATATCAAAAAACCAGGTATTTAACCGGTTAAATTCTACGCCAAACCAGGCCGTTATTCCCGGTGCCTTATCATCTGGCTGCTGCGCATAGACATGCAGCAAGGTATTATTGATCCCTTCCGTAAAAAAGCGGTCACCCCGTTTTTTAAAGATAGCCGGATAGCGTGAAAACGGATCTCCAGCCGCTGTGAACGATTCTGCGGATACTTTTGTTTTGCCGTAAATATGGGCAGATGAAGATGCCGCACGGTTTTCAATATCTCCCAGGTCGCCCTCACTCCAAAATTCTCCGCCTACCTCATCCGATTGTCCTCCATACTGCAAAAACTCGCCAGGAAAACCCCAATGGCCGTAGTTTTCCAGCCAGGTAGTAAGCCCGTGCTGGTGGCTGATATTCCTTAAGCCACCTACATATTGGAAAGCCACTTCATTTGCAATAAGTCTTCTTACATCCCAAAGAAAACGGTCTGACTGGTCTGCACTACCCACTACAGTGCCCTGCAATACCGGAATGTAAGGCGTAGGATCATACTGGTATGCCTGTTTAAATGCAGAAATCATGGCGTCTGTCCAGTTCTGACTGCCGGTTTCATAACTATCTTCTACCGTTACTTTCCAGGTTTTCCGGTCTTCCGCCGGGATACGCTGAAGTATCTGCCCCAGGAAAGCATTAAAATGTGCCGTAACATGCTCCTGGCTCATTTTGTCTACTTCCAATCCTTGCCCTTCCGGCGGGGCGGGCGCATTGGTGGTCCCGGTGGGAGTCATGCCGCTGCGTTGTATCATCCAGTTGCCCGCAGGCACTTTCCAGCGCAGCGTACCATCTGCCTCCAGGTAATGGGAAATGTCTATCACGGTGGCAGGATCTACTACAAAGGTGGCACTGTCTTTTGGCGAAGGTGGCCATTGGTAGGCTTCCCAAAAAGGATGCGGCGTAGCCCACATCTTAGCCAATGATTTTTCTATATAATTTTCCACCATGGTTGTGGCGGATAATTTCAGTTCTGTAATGCCACAATCGGAAGAAACATAGGTGAATACCAACCGGTAACTATTGGAAGTAGTAGGCGGCAGGGAGATCACCGCAGGGCCAAAGGGCGTAAAACCCACATTCAGCGCCGGGTTAATACGATTCACGGCAAAGTGTTTCACCGTAACATAGGCATTATTTATTTTAGCCTGGATATCGCCTTCCAGGTATACGGGTTGCGGGGTGGTATGAAATATTACACTGCGCACCGTGTAGGGGCTAGCCGTATTTATATCGAGCGAATAGGTGTGGTGAGGACTAAAATGAACGGCGGTGCGCTCATCATGATCCATTAGATTCCGCAGGGAATCTATCACCGGAACGACAGACAAGGTGGGCTGCAGGGTGCTGATATCGGTAGCATAGCCATCAGCTACCGGGAATGCCAGTACTTTTACATCCTGGAAGTTGGGTTGGGGTGGCGCTAACTTTTCCTGGAAAAGCACCGGCCCTCTTACCGCTACCTGCGAAGCGGTGAGGTAACGCATGGCCTGCGCCGGCTTTATCCAGGGGCCACCAGACTGGCTCCAGCCGGGGCTGTTAAATATACCGATCTCAATATTTAACTGGGTAGCCGTTTTAAGGGCTGTATGTAAAATATCCCACCACGCTTCAGACATAAACTTTACCTTTCCATTGGGTACATCATCTAGCCCAATGTTGCCGATAAATGCCCTGTTGATGCCCACCTTTTTCATGGCTTCCAAGTCTTTTACCACCCCTTCTTTGGAAATATTGCCAGATATCCAATACCAATATACACTGGTTTGAACGGAGTCCGGAATATGTGTAAAGCCGGTTTCAATAGCGGAGAAAGATGGCAGCGTAATTCTACTTTGTGCAGGGGAGCCATTTGCTAATAAAAGGAAAAGAATAGCAATGCCTGAAATTCTAAGTGGAAGCATACAATAAATAATGAAGCCGTAGTTGTCCGTTTAAAATAACATGTAAAAGCGAAAAAGGTAGTCCGTAGCTACCTAGAAATATGTTTAATCCTTCTGCATTGCACCTGTTGTTGCACTAAATACCTGGTCCAAAGATTATAAATATTATTTGAACAAGATGAATCATTTTTGTGTTTACCCAGCGGCGCAAAATCACCCGTTTCCTTACCTTTCATTTGTTGAAAATGAGCAGTACCTTGGTAGCAGGCAGCCAGGCTATATCCATTAGCATGAGCCTGGCCTGCTTATTCCCCCGGATTGTTAAGGAACGGGGCAACCGTATTCCCATTGCAGCGTATGGGCCAGACACCGCCCGTAGATTTTATTTTCAGGGCCAGGTGATGCGGTATAACGGATGGGCAGTGTATGGAATGTAGCCGCAATGTAGACGGTGATGAAAAACCTTCATTAAGTAATAAGTGATGCAAATACGTATGAATAAAGTTTTCTTTATAGCCGTCCTCTTTTGGTGCGGTACTTTGTTTATTGCCATGCATGCAGCGGCACAGGCCTATACGCCTACGGATAAAGGATCTGAGGTGGGGTTCCGGATTGTGAACCACCTGGTCTTCAAATCTACCGTAACCGGCACCCTCGGGCAGTTGCAGGGCAGCATCCACTTTGAACCGGAGCATACGGAGCATGCCAGTTTTAAAGTATCCGTAGCCGTAAGTACCATCAGCACAGGCATAGGCGCGCGGGACAATCACCTGAAAAAAGAAGAATACTTTAACGCCCAGCAGTTTCCCACCATCCTGCTGCAATCCACCAAAGTGGAAAAGGTGGCGCAGGCAAACACTTACCAGCTCACCGGCACGCTTACCATCAAAGGCGTGAGCAAGCCCGTAACATTTACCTTCACCGCCACCCCTCAGCAGGACGGTTACCTGTTTCAAGGCAGCTTTAACATCAAGCGGCTGGATTACCAGGTAGGTCCCGATAACTCGATCGATAACGAGCTTACGGTAACCCTGAAAGTGCTGGCCCTGAAAGCATGACCAGGCATCAGGCGCTTTCTTTTTCCCACCATTGAATTCCGGACATGGCCCTCTTTCCTTTACAAGCTGCTACCCTGCAATTATTACGTTTCCGTTTTTCCTGGCTGCTGCTGCCGGTGTTCCTCTTTGCCCTGTCTATGCTGGACAACGTGGCCTGGTGGCGGGCGTTGGGCATGTTCCTGCTCATTCACGGGCTGCTGTATCCCGCCAGTAATGGATACAATAGCTTCATGGACCGGGACGAAGACAGCATAGGCGGTGTGCAGCACCCCATGGCACCTACCCGGCAGCTGTATACGGTAAGCCTGCTCATGGATATCATAGGTTTTATGGCGGCCTTTCTCATCAGCCTGCATTTTGCCGCCTGTTATGCCGTGTACATCCTTTTTTCCCGGCTGTACAGCTATCGAGGCATCCGCTTAAAAAAATACCCGGTTACCGGCTATCTCACCGTAGTGCTGAACCAGGGGGCGCTCCTGTTTTACATGGTGTACCACAATGCGGGCCTCCCTCCATCCCCCATTCCTTGGGCAGGCCCCGTGGTAAGCTCCCTGCTCATCGGGGCATTTTATCCCATTACGCAGGTATACCAGCACCAACAGGATAAAAAAGACGGTGTTACCACCCTTAGTTACCTGCTGGGCGTGCGCGGCACTTTTGTGTATGCAGGGGCCATATACCTCGTGGCATTTGGGGTGCTGGGCTGGTATTTCCAGGCAGATGGCCACCTGCTTTATTTTTACGTACTGCAAGCATGGTATTTGCCGGTGATTTACCGGTTCCTTCGCTGGGCCTGGGAGTGCTGGAACGATGAACGTGCGGCCAGCTTTTCCAACACCATGCGCATGAACTGGCTGGCAGCTGCCTGTGCCAACGGCGGGTTTATTTCCATCATTCTTTACAAATATTTTTGTGGCTAAGATCATATCTATTTCTACCGCGGTGCCACCCTATCAGCACCGGCAAAATGATATCCGGGATTTCATGCTAAAAGCGTACGGGGTAGATGAACCCAGGCAACGCGTGCTGCGCCACCTTTACCGGCACAGCGGCATAGACACCCGCTACTCCGTGATCCCGGATTACACCGCACCCATGGACGAATGGACCTTTTTTCCCCGTTCAGAAAACCTGGAACCTTTTCCCATGATGGAAAGCAGGATGGCGGCCTTCCATACTTACGCCTGCCCGCTTTCTTTGCAGGCGGCAGAAAAATGCCTGGAGGGTCACCTGCCCAAAGGGGAAATCACCCACCTCATTACCGTGAGCTGCACCGGCATGAGCGCACCCGGCCTGGAACTGATGCTCATGCAGGCCATGGGGCTGAACAATACGGTGGAACACAGCGCCATTAATTTTATGGGCTGTTATGCAGCCGTTCATGGGTTAAAACAGGCAGCAGCCATCGTAGGTGCCCAGCCCGATGCCAAGGTGCTGGTGGTGTGTACAGAACTCTGCACCCTGCATTTCCAAAAAAACTATCATGAAGACGCCATCACCGCGCCCCTGCTTTTTGCCGATGGATCTGCGGCGGTGCTGATAACGGATAATGCCTACCCGGCGCCTGGGCTGCAACTAGACAGCTTTTATGCCGAAGTATGCTGGAGCGGCAGCCATGCCATGACCTGGGAACTGGGCGCTGCAGGCTTTCTCATGTCGCTCTCCGGCTATGTACCCGAGCTTATCCGCCAGGATTTTAACCCCATGGTGCAACGAGCCTTGCAAAAGGCAGGGTACCAGCAGCAGGCCGTACAACACTGGTGCATTCATCCCGGCGGGGCCCGCATACTGGATGCCATTGGAAGCTGCCTGTCTTTACAGGAAAACGACCTGGCCCCCTCCCGGAACATTTTAAAAACCTACGGAAATATGTCGTCTGCCACCCTCCTGTTTGTGCTGAAGGAAATATGGGAAACAAAATCCCAAGGCCCTGGCACTACCATATTTGGTGCGGCCTTTGGCCCCGGACTTACCATGGAAAGCCTTTTAATGAAAGTAGTATGAGCCTGCGCCACCGTTCTTACGAAAAAGAGTTGCTCGATCATCCGGACATACCCTTTGCAGACATCCAGCGCAATATGCAGGAACTAAACCAGGTAAATACCTTGCTGGGCGGTCACGCGGTATCGCGCCGGGGACTGGCCACCCTGCTAGACCAGGCAGCCCCCCCTACTTCGCCGGTAACCATTGCAGAAATAGGCTGTGGCGGCGGAGACAATCTCTTCGCCTTGCAGCAATGGCTGCACGGGCGAAATATTCCTTTTGAACTTACAGGCATAGATCTTAAACCAGAATGTATCACCTACGCCCACACGCAATACGGACAGGTAATGAAAGCCACCTGGATATGCAGCGACTACCGGCAGGTGCAATGGGAAACCCCACCGGATATCATTTTTTCTTCCCTGTTCTGCCATCATTTTACGGATGCAGAAATGGTGGCTCAACTGCAATGGCTGCAACAGCATAGCCGCCGGGGCTTTTTTATCAACGACCTGCACCGCCACTGGCTGGCTTATCATTCCATTCGGCTGCTCACCCGGCTGTTTTCCAAATCTTATCTCGTAAAAAACGATGCTCCCCTGTCTGTAAAAAGAGGGTTCTCCCGGGCAGACTGGCAGCGGCTATTAGGGCAGGCCGGCATTACCGGCTACCGTATTCGCTGGCAATGGGCCTTTCGTTACCTCATTACCGTACCATCATGAAAGCAATTTCCTCCACATACGATGTGATCATTATTGGCGGCGGCCTGGCTGGCCTGGCGCTGGCTATCCGGCTGGGGCAAACGGCGGTAAAGGTGCTGGTGATAGAAAAAGAAGATTATCCCCGTCATAAAGTATGCGGGGAATACATTAGCCTGGAAAGCCAACCCTTCCTGGAAAGCCTGGGCCTCCCCCTGTCGCAAATGGCCCTGCCAGCCATCCGGCAGTTGCAGGTAACAGACGTACAAGGCCGTATAGTAGCTGCCCCACTCCATCCCGGCGGCTTTGGCATCAGCCGTTATACCCTGGACGCCGCGCTGGCCCAACTGGCCGTGGAATCCGGCTGCACCCTGCTCACCCATACCCGGGCAGATGAGGTGATCTCTGAGCGAGATCAGTGTACCGTAACGGCCGGTGGAAAAGTTTATACAGCCCGTGTAGCCTGCGGCACCTGGGGCAAACGCAGCAACCTGGATGTAAAGTGGCAGCGCCCCTTTATCCGCACGCCCCGCAAACCGCTGAACAATTACGTAGGCATTAAATACCACATCCGCTATCCATGGCCACCGTCGCTGATTGCCCTGCATAATTTTAAAGACGGTTATGGCGGTATTTCCGCCATTGAGGATGGTAAATGCTGCCTTTGTTACCTCACCCGCGCCAGTCAGTTGCAAAAGGCTGGCAGCATCCGGCAAATGGAACAGGATATTTTGTTTCAAAATCCCGCACTCAAAAAGATTTTCCAGGAGGCTGAATTTTTATGGGAACAGCCCGTCACCATTTCGCAAATAAGTTTTCAGCAAAAAGAACAGGTGTACGATCATGTATTGCTGCTGGGGGATGCAGCAGGACTCATTGCCCCACTGTGCGGCAATGGGATGAGCATGGCCTTTCATGCCGCTAAGCTGGCCGCCGGGATCATTCCTGCATTTTTATCCGGCCATATTACCCGGGCGCAAATGGAAACACAATATCAACAACTTTGGAAACGGCAGTTTTCCCGCCGCCTGTCTGTAGGCAGGCTGCTGCAAGGCAACTTTGGCAGGAACAAAATCACCTCGCTCTTTTTACGAAGCATGCAATTATTGCCCTTCCTGAAAAAAGCATTGATCAAAAATACCTTTGGGCCTACGTTCTGAAGAATCCCCCTGCTGCCTGCACCGATGATTACAGTATCTGAATAAAAACTTAACTTGTCGCACCAGTAATCATTATTCAAACAGCATTGTATCGTGAAAAAAAGGCTATGGCAGATATCTGCTTTAATGGGAGTTGTATTGTTTGGCGTAACATCGTTCAGGCCTGAAACCTGCACCTGGACAGCCATTGGCGATTCTATCACCTACCTGAATGACCACCTGGACGAAACAGGCCACCGCGTTACCAAAGGGTATCTGACAGCTGTGGTGGAACAACTGCCAGCTATCCAATACATTAACCAGGGCCACAATGGGTGGACAGCGGTACAAATTGCAAAAGAGATCGATAAACTTGGATTAACTTCCAGTGATGTTTATACCATATTGCTCGGCACCAACGATTGGTGGGCTGGCTTGCCACTGGGTACCCTTAACGATTATAAGAATGGCACCAGCACAGGCACTACCTGCGGCGCCTTCCGGGTGATTATTGATAAAATCAGGGCCTTAAATCCCCATGCTAAAATCATTTTAATAACCCCACTACAGCGCGGCGACTTCGTATACATAGCCGACCATCGCAACCATGCTACCGGATCGTATCAGGCTAAAAATGGACAGCTGCTCTCCCAATTTGCTGATGCCGTAAAGGAGATAGGGGCCTATGAACATCTTACAGTAGTAGACCTTTACTATAAAAGCGGCATAACACCTGCCAATGTGGTAAATTTTAAATACATGAAGAACCCCGCCACCGGCCAGTATGAACGTTATTCATTTCCAGCCTACCAAGGCATTCCGTATAACCCTGACACGGACGAATATCCTTACCCGGTAGCGGCTATCAATTATACCTACGATGGGTTACATCCTTCCGATAAGGGGAATAAAAAGATCGCCGATATGCTGGTACCACAACTAAAGCAGCATTGATAATTGTTGTTAGCTACATCCGCTTGCCATTGGATAAATCTTTCCCCTGCGTTTTTTCACCCGATGTACCGTCACATACAAAGTTGTAACCCATTGATTATCTAGGACTAATAATAAAAATTAGTTCTATAAATAAATTTGATTATTTTAACCAAGGTTTCGTTTAAATAGTTCAATAGTTACCCCACCAGCGCAGGAAAAAATCAGCCCCCTCCATATAGAGTTTCGCCCCTTTTATGTTTTAATAACGAAATATGTTTCCTCCCATAAAATCTTATACTACTATGCTCTATACCACTAAAAACAAGCTGGTCATTTGGCCTATACTTTTTCTTTGTTTAGTTGCTTGCTCCCACCAAAAGAAATACGTGACCATTGAAGGGAAGTTAATTGGATTTCATAAGGGAGATAGTGTTATTTATAACAAACCATTCGATGGACATAAGAATTACTTTATTTCCGAAACCACCCCTGTTCTAAATGACAGCGGAGCATTTAAAATAGTTTATGCTTCGGATTCTGCTGGATTTGCTGAAATAAAGTCGAAGAAAGGAAGAATTTTCATATTAGCCCAGAATGGCGACAGCATTCATGTGGAGGAGCAAGCAATTCCCTATGCAGATACTTTTGCCATGCAACCAGTAGTTTTTTCTGGCAGTAACGCAGCCTTCAATAATCTTTATAATAAAATGAATGCAAATTTATTTAACAAGTATAACTACGTAAGAGATTTGTTAGATAAAAAATATCCGGAAGGATCTAATTTATATGATACCCTCTTATCTGGGATAAACAACTATCTATTACCTTTTGATTCACTATATACGCAGAAAAAAACTTCAAAATATTTCCTGGAAATTGCGAAAAGTGATTTTAGAAATGCCCTGTTTTGGGATGTGTTTCATAACATAGGAATATTGGAGAAAAAAAATATATGGGTCATTTCAGAACCGGAAAACGATTTAAGCAGGGACATCCTTCAGCATTCAATGAATGTAGACCCGTTTCTAATGCATACTAATTTTGGAGGTGGGTTATTAGCAGATTTTGTGGGTGAATATGATGTATTATTCCGGAAAAAAGACTACCCTATCTATGATACATTTTATTATAAATACGGTGGTAAATATAAAGCCAGCGCACATTTAACACCAGCATATAGTAAGTTTTTTTGGGCTGAAATGATGGTGTATAAAACAATTCAAAATCAGGAATATGGTTTTTCTTTTGACACCATCTTTTCACACCTGAAAAATACTTTTCCTGATTTCGCTTATATTAAAATTATCGATAGCCTTCATAAAAAATATTCCCCTATAACTAATCAGCCTGCCAAAATAAATAATAACATCCACCTGATCGATTCTTCAGGATCTATGAACAACCTTAATTATGTTATTAAAAAATACTTTAAAGATACCGCCGTGTTTATCGACATATGGGCAACTTGGTGCATGCCCTGTAAAGAGGAGTTCAGATATAAAAAAGAACTTAATGCATTATTAAAAGAAAAAAATGTTAACCTTTTGTATATAAGCTTAGACGATACTTCCATGGAAAATGTATGGCAGCAAAATATTAAACATTTTGAGCTGGAGGGGGCTCATATCCTCGCAGGAAAAAAATTGTCTAAAGATATTGCTGACAAAGTATATAAGGGTGAAGTAGCACAATATATACCGAGATACGCATTGGTAGATAAACACGGGAAATTTATCAGTATGCATATGTCAACACCCAGCAACCTTAGTCAGCTTCATGATGAATTGGATAGTTTACTTGGCAAAAATTAGCTGTAAAATAATGTAATATCATTATTACGCAGCGGCTAGCCTTCCTTTAAAATGCGTGTCAGCACAATACAAAAGCGATCACCTCCTTTGAAAGCTGCAACCCGTAAAATATAATAAAAAAAGCCGCCTCATCATAAAACGATGAGGCGGCTTTTTTTTATAAAGGGCAACTGCTGGTTATAGCAGGCAGTTTAATTTCTGCTGATACTGCCGCCAGTTTGTGAAACCAAACTGCTGGTAGTAAAAGTGGTCGAAGTTTTTGTACCCTTGTTATAAGTACCTGCCGAATATAGCCCATGAAAGTCGGTGCCGTTGTCTACACTGCCGCCAGTGTACAAGGTATAGGCGGTATTGGCCGCTAGCTTAGGACTGGCAAAGAGCAGTGTAGAATAGTCCTTTGGTGCGAGGAAAGTGAGTGCCTCAGTGCCATCTGCAGCTTCAATATGTACGATTTTGTTAGCTGTTCCACTTCCCATTACTACAGATCGTACCGTAGAGGTAGTACTGGGCCCGCTGGTAGCACCGGCAATTCCGACAATGTTACCACCCGTAATCTTGAAGGTGCGGGCATCACAGTCGAAGCTGGCTTCTGGTTGGTTAGCGCCAATGGCGACTACGATGCCACCGGTAACAGTTAACGTACCGTTCGAGTCGATCGCATCATTATTGGTGGCATAAGCATAAATAGTACCGCCGTTAATGTAGATGGCATTGGCCGCATTGAGGCCGTCATCATAGGAGTTTACTGTAATGCTTCCATTATTGACCGTTAAGATACTTTTGCTTTCAATGCCCTCGCCCGCAGTGGTTTTGATCGTGATCGTGCCGCCATTAATGTTTACATAAGGGGTGATCGTATCATTGGTACCTTTATAGGAGGCTACCAAGCCATCGTCTGCCGCATTAATATTAATAGTACCGTCGTTGATGATCACATAACCTTCATCGGCTTCAATGCCATCACTTTTAGCCGTTACATTTATCGTACCACCATCCACAATAAAAGCATCATTGGTATGAATGCCATCTGTAGCAGCGCTGGCCACCGTGATATCCCCGCTCACCACGCGGATGTAATCATCACTGGCTATACCATGCTTATTGTTTCCATTTACCGTGAGGCTCCCGGTTCCGGTAAAGATCAGTTGGCCTTCACTGAACAAGGTACCTTTCTGATCTTCGGTGGAAGTGGCATAGGTAGCCCCATCAGTTAAACTATTGGTGGTGCCGGCGGCCAATTCAATAAAGGCTCGTTTGGAAGACTGGATGTTCAAGGCAGGCCCATCGTTGTTGGTGATAGACGCGCCATTGAGTGTCAGCTTAAATTTTTTCTCGCTATATATCTTTATGGAACCATCACTTGTGGTGCCACTGACCTGATAGTCCACCCCCGAGGCGGTGGCGTTGATCACCACATCGCCATCAGATTGTGTGACGGTAACCCCATCCGAAGCCAATGGATTATTGATGGTTGTGGTGGATCCAAGATTAATTGATACAACGCTGGAAAAAGTAGAATTGGCAATCTCGTCGTCTGCATTGGCACCGGTTTCCGTAGAACCTTCTGCTGTTCCGGAAACAACTGTAGTAGAGATAATAGATGATGTTCCGCTGGCAGTTGTTGTTCCGCCGGTTGATGCAGTACTGTTATCTTTTTTACAACCGGTAGAAAAGCAGGTAAGTAAGAACAGCTGGCCAAAAATCATTGGTCTAAACAGCCATTTGTAGCTTGGGCATATAGGCATATATTATCATTTATTAACCAAAAAAATAAAACACAAATAATTACAACAAAAAAAACGCTTGATTTATAAGACAACAAATTTATGGACAAAATATGCTGGGGTATAACCCAGTACAACGATTGATCAACACTCACTAACGCTTATTATATATCAAGCCACAAGACAGAAAACAGAAAATATTAAACGTATGACACCTGTTTTTTTTAAAAGTTTAATTTGTTTTAAAAGTAATTTTTGGGTTGTTTTTCCCAAATTTTTCATTTTATTTTAAATTTCGCCCTCCTTTACATTCATATCCCTGCTTGCGATTTTTGTTTATTTTAGTAGACCTTAACGATAACAGCCACCACTATAATGCGCTCAAATACCCTGTTTGTTGCGCTTAACGCGCAACAAACAGGGTATTATTGTAGTACAGGAAAATCCTGGTAAAGCAAATATATTGTAGAAAGTTTAATACCCTATGCGGCTCATCGCCGCCCGGCCCTGGAGGACAATGCCGGAAGCTAAACGTGGATGTTGAGAACGTAGGTAATCTTTTTATGCTGCCCCTGATGATGCGAAGTCATTTAAAGCAACTCCAGAATCCCTTCGTTGCGGATAATCGTCATCCCATGCCTATCGGCGCTGATGCCCTCCTGGGAACGGTAAGGATATACTGGCCTGCCATTTTCTATTACTGTAGGCATATATAGGAACTGTATGTTATTAAATTGCTGCTGCAAGGCTGCTCCTACTTCTACGATGTGGGTGGAAACAATAAAAAAGCAGTTACGGTGTGCCGCCAGTGCTTCAGTTACTGCCAGCGTAGCATCGTAGGCGTCTTTTACGTTAGTGCCTTTAAAAAGCTCATCGAAAATAACCACCAGGTTGTGAGGGGCGCTGATTTCGGCGGCAATATTTTTTACGCGTAATACTTCCGCATAAAAATGGCTATAGCCCATGTCGATATTATCCGGCACATTGATCGACGTATAAATACCTTCCATCACAGAAAACGTCATGGCTGCTGCCGATACCGGGAAACCCATATGGGCGAGGTATACGAGGACGCCTACTGTTTTCATATAGGTAGATTTTCCTGCCATGTTAGCACCTGTAAGGAAGATGATGTTGCTACTGCCAGACAGTGTAACGGTATTGGGGATGGCCTTTTCTATGCTGGGATGATAGCCCTCCGCTATGGTGAGCATATTATCACCGGATGCTTGCGCTGTTGCATAGGTAAACCCCCGTGTAGCGGCCACCGTAGCTACCGCGATATATACATCCAGGTCGTACACAAAGTGGAGCAACTGCTCCATTTGCTTACGCAACACTTGCTTAAGCAGGTATTCATACCGCACCAATTTACCATAACCCAGCGTTGCTGCACTGTCTGCCGCGGATAGCCATTGCAGCCGGGTGTCCGCAAAAATGGCAGCTACTTCTCTGAAACGACTATCCAGTGGGCTAGCAGGATGTTCTTTCAATAACCGGTGAATGAATGTTTGCATGGTATTCAATAAACGGATCGCCGCGTCCAGCCCCTTGAGCATGAGCTGATGCTCTTCCCGGAGGCCCATCACGGCCAGCGCTTTTCTGCGTGTTACCTGCACCATGGATGAAAATAATCCTGGTACGGCAAAACTCAAATACTGCTCAAATGCTTTCACCAGTTCATTTTCCAACGGAAACGGCATAGCAGCCTGCTGAAAAAAATGGAAAATACCACTTCTTGTATTGATCTCCTGTTCACGGGACAGCGGTGTACGAAACATAGTATCCAACACGCGTTCTCCGCCCGCAGTAACGGTTTGATTAAACAAGCTGAAGATGGTATTACCCTGGAATTTACCCTGCAAATTCAGGTCATCCATTGTTTGTTTGTCGTATAAAAAAGTACCCCTCATCCGTTATGCTTTTACTTTTTTCAGGGTTTCTATGATGCCCTCGTTGTGAATGATAATCATACCATGCCGGTCTGCCGTAATGCCTTCTTCCAGCTGGTAGGTATATTCCGGCACGGTGCCCTTCATCCGGGTGGGCAGGTATACAAACCGGATGTTATCATATGGCCGCAATGCTTCCCCGGCTTCGATGATATGGGTGGAGACTACAAATAGGCAATTCCGTCTCTTGGCAAAACCGGTGGTAATGGCCACCGTAGCCTCCCAGGCGTCCTTTACATTGGTGCCGCGAAACAATTCATCGAAAATCACCAACAAATTTTTGCCTTTATGAATCTGCTCTGCTACCCTTTTCACCCGCATCACTTCCGCGTAAAAATGGCTGTAACCCATGTTCAGGTTATCGGCCAGGTTGATGGTGGTAAAAAGACCGTCCATTACGGTAAATGACATTGCTGCCGCCGGCACCGGGAAGCCCACATGCGCCAGGTATACGCAAATGCCCAGTGATTTCATCAGGGTAGATTTTCCCGCCATGTTAGCCCCCGTCAGGAAAATAATATTACTGTCACTACCTGCTACCAGGTTATTTCCTTTCGCATTTTTCAGCAACGGGTGGTACACCCCTTCCAGCCGGAGCGTGGTAGCGGTGTTTTCCAGTACCTCAGGGAAAACAAAACCCAATTGAAAGGCTACTTGTTTCACGCTGATGTAAACGTCGATGCGGTAGAGCAGGTATAGCAAACGGTGTAACTGATCACTTTTCCGGAAACGCAGCAACTGATCCAATGCCACATTTTCTTCATAGCTGCGTTTCGCTACCACCGGAGCGGTCAGGAGTGCCACCCACCCGTCATCCGCCAGCAGCGCGGCCATTTCGTGTATTTCAGATACTCTCCCGTAACCTACAGCCTGCACCCAGGTAGTGATGCTTTTATGGCAGTCCTGCAATAAGTGTAACACGGCCGTAATCCCACTACTCACCGCTTTATAAGCAGTATCGGCACCCACCACATTATTGAGTTTACGGGCCAGGTTATCCGACCCTGACAAGCGGCTTCTTTCATCCTTGTCCGACAGGTAGGTTTCTACGGCGTCTATGCAGGCAGACGATACCGGGAAGCTGATATCATGGGTGTTGAAAAAACCAATGGTGTAAGTTCTTGCGCTGATTTCCGCCGCTACGGAAAGCGGGTACCGGAACATCTGTTCCAGCACCTCCGCTCCTCCTTTGGTATTTGTGCGGTTAAATAAAGTGTAAATGGATTCCCTGTTTTTCCTGCTGAAAATATTCAGGTCGTCCAATGTTTGCTTATCTACAATAAAACTCATAAGAATAACTTTATCTGCCTCTTCTGCGTACCCATATCAGGATGCTGCATAATAATAATGCTGCCGGGAATAGCCATTTCAGCAACGGTTCTATAATGTTCCAGGCGCCCTCTCCCACGCGCACAGATTGATCTGGTGGTGTATCCCTTTTCATATCAATAGGCACTTCATTGTTGGACAGCCAGAAGAACGCAGCGGTAATCAGGGAGAAGTTGCCCGACCGCAGGTCTTTCCGGTTCATGCTCAATTCTCCATTGCTTAACCAGTCTGCATCGCCAGTTACCATGATGCGTTGTTCATTATGGCCCACTTTACGGGACATGGTCAGTACTACCGGATAGGAGCCTTCTTTTTCACCGGTAGCGGGATCTAAGGAGGCAGTATCATCTACAAAGTTGGTCGTCTGCAGTTCATTCCAGGCACCGGTAGTGTCTGAACAAAATAAGGGTGTTATATTAAACCCTTTATCATTTTCATAGGTAAGCCCTCCGGCAGTAGGCATGGTGACCATCATTTCCCTTTTTTGCATGTCTGCCAATTGGTAAGAAAACGCCATGGCGGCTTTGTTAGGCTTCATGGCCAGCAGGCTGGCATCGTTAGTTTTACTGGGTTTCACCAGAATGCCCGGCTCAAAATGCACCCCCAATTGCGTGGTAATGGCATTCATTTGTTCCTGCCGCCCGGGTTCTCCGAGGATGAACATGTTCCCACCCTTTTTGATGTAGTCATTCAGGTTGGTTAATTCTTCCGGTGTATAAGACTTTTTAGGCTCAGCAATCACCAACAGGCGAATGTTGTCCGGCACCGGTTTGTCGAGCAGCACATCTTTAAAGTCAAACCCGTTATTGATCAGCGAATACCGGAAGCTTTTATCCTGTGCTACGATGCTGTAACCACGGTCTGTGGCGCCATTGCTCTCCCGTTCTCCATGACCGGCCACAAAGCCTACCACCGGCAAGTCGGTAACCAGTCTTTTGATGGCGGCCGTGATCTGGGACTCAAAAGGATTGCGCATCATATCGTCATATACGCGGAGAAATGTTTTTTTCCCGTTGCCTCTTTCTAGCACCCGCACAAAACGGTAGTCCTCGCTTTTCAGGTCTACGGTGCTGCTGATAGCGTTATAAGGAACTATATTAAAGCGCCACTTGTTCATCCGTATCAGGGTATCTATCCGTTGTTTTTCATTCAGCTTTTTAAACATGCGGTCGTACACCTCGTTGGGCACCTGTTTATAGTAATAGGTATAGTCTATTTTCAGATCAGGCTTAAAACGGATGTACTGGTCGAACATTTTTTCATTCGTCTTGTACCCCCCTGGCATACCTAGAAAATAGTTCCCGTCCAACATATTCACATAAGTATGTATGGTAAAGTCGCCCGTGAGTTTTTGCATCACTTCCTGGCTCGACTTTGTGAGCGTATTTACCTTTGTACGGGTTACATCCGCATAAAATTTCATAGCAGGTTTAGCACTGCAATAGCCCAACAACACAGCTACGATAAATGCACCTGCATACCGGGCAAAGTTGGCCAGGCGGGAGGTCCGTTGCCGGGCCGACTGCAATTTGATGATGGTAAACGCCAGGAACAGGCATATTACAATGATGAAATACAATATATCTTCCGAGGTGATCATCCCGTCTACAAAGGAACCACTACGGCCAGACATGGCCATCCAGTAAGTAATATCCCGCACAAAATTAATATCCTGCCCTACGCCATTAATCCAACCCAGCAAGCCCAGGATCAGGAAGGTACCCAATGCGGATACAATGTTATAAGCGGTCAGCGACGACATAAACAACCCGATCGCGGCATAAGCGCAGATGAGCAGGTAAATGCCCAGCAGCCCGGAAAGGATAACTGGTGTATCCGCATGATCTATGGTGAGCATACCAAAGACGCCAAATACCAATAAGATAGCGATGATGGCCAACCCAAAGATCATCAGGCTAAGATATTTCCCGAGAATGATCTGCACGTTGCTCAGCGGAGAAGAGTAAAGAAGTTTAATGGAACCGGTGCTATACTCCCGGCTCATAATACTCATGGTTAATAACGGGATATACAGGTACATGTATTTCAGCACTTGCGTAAATACCCCGAATATTCCTCCGTAGAGGCTCATGGTAGCATCGTTCAGCGGATATCCCATGTGCTGGACATTGATATCTCCTCCAAAAATCCCGCAAAAGGAATTCGCCACCTGGAAGGTAAAAACGATCAGGATGAGCCATGCCACCGGCGAATAGAACAGTACTTTAAGTTCTGCCCTGGCAATGTTATAGATTGTTTTCATGATGTACTGATAAGGGTGTAGTTGGTCTCCGTTATTTAGATTTCTTTTTACTGAGCTCTGTGAAAACAGTTTCAATCGAGTTCTTTTCCAGCCCGATCTCTATAAGGCGCCAGTTTTTTTGTACGCTGGTTTGTACCAGGCGTTCAATGGTTTCCTGCGCATCCGAGAAACGAACCCGGTAGCGGGCCCCGCCCAGTTCTTCCACCGCTTCCACGCCGGGAACAGACAACAGCTCTTCCGCCGCGGGATGGGCCACCAGTGCCACCACCAGTTTGTTGGGAACAATATAGTTATCGAACTCCTCCAGTGTGCCGGAGAAGATCATGTTACCTTCATTGATCATCCAGATATGATCGCACAGCGCTTGTACTTCCTGCAAAATGTGGGTAGACAAGATCACGGTATGTTCCTGCGCAATTTCCTTGATCAGCGCCCTTACTTCGAGGATCTGGTTAGGATCCAGGCCGTTGGTCGGTTCATCCAATACCACGAAATCCGGTTTATGGATAATGGCCTGGGCGATGCCCACCCTTTGCTGATAGCCGCCAGACAGGTTACTGATCAGTCGTTTCCGGAAATGGGTGATCGTAGTTTTCTCCATCACTTCCGTAACAGCGGCTTTAATTGTATGTTCCGGCATGAGGCGCATCCGGGCGCAATGCACCAGGTACTCTTCCACGGTTAGGTCTTTTTGCAAGGGTGCCTGCTGGGGAAGAAACCCTATATGTTTTTTGGCATTCACGGGTTGGTCTGCCAGGTTAATCCCCCGGATGATCACTTCTCCATCGGTTTGTTTTACGACCCCGCAAATGATATTCATGATGGTGGATTTCCCGGCGCCATTGGCGCCGAGTAATCCGTAAATGCCATTGCTGGCCAGTTCAAAGTTGATGTCTTTAATAGCCCATTGTACGCTATACCGGTGCGATAGATTTCTTACACTGACAATTGGTGCATTCATACAAATTGTTTTTACTGATTGTTTCCGTAAGCACGGGCGTTTTTATCTTGGGTTCTGCACTACCTCAGGGCTCAGCCGGATAGTCGTTTGGCCTATCGGGTAGAGATAACGGTTACTATTGGGCGCCAGGGTATAGGTTTCGCTATTAATGGTGCGTGTTACGGTTGCTGCCAACGCAGTTTCTTTGTTTAACCGTTTCTGATCGAACCAGCGGGTGCCGCGGCCCATCATTTCCCTTCTTCTTTCCTGCAGTACCAGCTTCAAGGCATCTGCAGGGTTAGTAGCGGAGAGCGGGGTATAATCCTGCGGCAGGAAACGGTGTGCCCGCAAGGTATTGGCAGCGGCCAGCCCTTCCGGAATGTGATCAGTGCGCACCAGCGATTCCGCTTTTATGAGCAGCATTTCCGGCACATCCGGCCCTACATAAACGCCTTCATTGGTTAGTTTGGCTCGATAGAACTGACGCCCCTGGAAAGGCACATAAGGGTTATTTTTACCGTCAATGGTATAGAGCTGCCAGCGCAGGTCTGTTGTTTGAAAGAGGGCTTGCAATGGTTCACTCAGCGGATAAAACTGCATACTGTTGGCCGCAATAATTTTATCCAATATGATCTCCGGATGATTGATCTTTCGGGGAAAAGTTTGGGTGCCCCCTGCATAATCTGCCAGGTTCAGCAAATCGCTTTTTAATTTCAATGCACTGTCTGCATAAGCGGCGGCCTGTTCATAATTACTCATGTACAGGTTTTCTCTTGCCAGGATGGCGAAGGTGGCCACCTTCGATGCCTGGGTATTTACGCCGGCAATATCCGGCAGTACAGGAAGGGCCGTATTAAGGTCTTCGGTGATCTGGTCGTATACCGCTTTCACGGAAGCACGCGGATGTGCCACATCAAATAAAGGCCGCAGCATTAGCGGTACGCCAAGATCGGTGGCTGCCGTAGCAGGATCATATTGCTTGCCATACATATTCACCAGGTCCAGGTAAGAATAAGCCCTTAACATACGGGCCTGCGCCATCACCAGCTTTTTCTCACTATAGGAGCCGCCTTCACTGTCCATGATCTCTTCTATGATCTCGTTATACGTATAGATCTGCTTATAAATCCTGGTCCAATCTGCATCATTTGTCGTGCTCCCGTAATAATCCTCTGCCCAAGTATATATCATCAGGTTGGTACCAGTAAGACGGGTAAACAGTGCAGGATCCGTTACATCGATATCATCGGCAGATAACCAGGGCGCGAAATACGCCGTGTTTATATAATAAGTATTATTCAACAAACTGGCATAATCATCCGTATATTTTAATACCCTGGTACCTGGCTGGTCCACTTCTACATATTTCCGGCAACCATTCAGCGCTACTAAAAGCAGCCCGGCTATTGTGAAATAAATATGTTTTTTCATTTTATCAGAGTGTTATATTCACGTTAAAGTTAAAATTGGGCGTAGGCTTCATACTGCTGTAATTACCCGTAAAAATATAATCAGGATCTACACCTGCATGGTTAGCCTTCCAGATAAGGCCCAGGTTACTGGCTGCCATACCCAGGCTCATGGCTTTGATCACATTGGTTGATTTCAGAATCCTTTCCGGAAAACTGTAGCTTAACGCCAGTTGGGTGAGGCGTATATTACTACCGGACAACACGTTGATATCCGCGTACGCAAAATCGCTCTTGCCATTTACGGTAAGGTCTAACAGGCTTGGAATATTGGTATTGGCTTCATCCCCAGGTTTCCGCCAACGGTTTACCAAAGCTTTTGAGTCACTCAGAAAACCGCTTGCACTATTATTGAAAGGAAGGTTATTAACATTGATCGGATCGTAGAATATTTTGTATCCCAAACTATAAGTGATCATCGCCCTGAGCTGAAGACTCTTATACCGGACAGTTTGGGAAAATCCACCATAAAATGCAGGGGTTGTTCTGCCCATATATTTCAGGTCAGCAAAATTAATAGTGCCACCATCCGGGATAATTTTTCCTGTTGCATCATAGATCTGGGGCTGTCCTTTATTACTGAGCCCTGCCCAACGATAGGCGAACAAGTTATCTACAGGGTATCCTTTTAATATATGCGGCGAGCCGGGAACAAAAGTAAGATCATTCGGTGCATAACGACTGTCTGTTACCTCTGTTTTGGTATATGCCAGGTTAAAGGTAGTAGTGGCTGTCCAGTTACGGTTGCGAACTATATCACCTGAAATGCTTCCCTCGTAACCGTGGCCTGTCATATTTCCGGAATTATACGAAAGGCTGGTCCAGCCATAAGTAGGATCTACGGAAGCAGTGATAATCAAATCCGTTGTCTTTTTATCATAGATATCGAACGACACCCGGAGGCGGTTATGCAATAGCGCAGCATCCAATCCAAAGTTGAGGGTGCGCGTGGTTTCCCAACCCAGATCCAGGTCTCCGGGAGTGGTGATACTTCCATAGGGCAACCCGGTGATCTGGTCAATACCTCCGTATTGGTAAAGCGAGTTCAATTGTCCGCCCACCGGCACACGACCGCCGGTACCCAATGTAGCCCGCACGGAGAGCTGGTCCAGAAAGGTCACTTTTTTCATAAAATCTTCCTTCAGTACCTCCCATTTTACCCCACCAGACCAGAAAGGCTTGGCCCGCTTTCTTCTTTCCAGGCCCACCTGGGTATAGTCATCAAAACGGGCACTACCGGAAATGAAATACTTGTTCTTATAACTATAGGTTGCGTTCCCGAAGTAAGACAGGTAACGGATAATAGATTGGTTGATATAATTATCGGTGGATCCCAATGTAGTAGTAGTCCCCAAGTAAGTTTTATACGGCGTGGTAGGATTTACCACTACGCTGTTGCTGGCGTCTTTATCATACCCATAGTAAGTATCGAGGTACCCTTGCACGCGGTTCTGCCGGAACTCATTACCCGCCAGAAAACTGAATGCATGATCTTCCCCAAAATGTTTATTGATATTTAACTGAAAACGCAAACTGTAGTCATCAGAGATGGTATTGCTGGTTTTCAATATATCTCCCCGCGGAACACCAAATATCAGTTTGCCATTATCATTATACGTACCCGTATTCAGCAGGTCCTTTATGGTATAACTGTTCTCGCCCTGCAGATAGTTCATGAACGTGTTATATTTTGACAGCGAACCTTTTACATCAAGGGATAACCAGTTTGTTACAATGCCATGTAATCCTGCAATGATACGGGTGGTATTGGTCTTGTAAGTGGTGTAGGTACTGTTGATCTCATCCATCGGCGTAAATGACCAGGGCAGAAATCCGAGGCGTGAAAAACTATCCACCACCGGCTGGCTGAATGCCAGGTATTTAGTGGTAGGCTGTCCGTTTGCATCAAACAGGGTTTCATAAGGCCGAATACCCTGCATACCTGGTGTCAACAATGTTTGCGGCATTGAATTTAACAGGCTGTTATTGTAGGTATAATCAATCCCGGTAGACAGTGTTACACGGTCATGCAGGAAAGTATTATTCAGGTTAGCGGTAAGACCGTACGATTGAGCATCGTTATATTTATAAATGGGATTGTCTTTTGCGTAATGGCCGGAAACATAATAATTACTGTTAACGCCTCCTCCTGATACCGACAGGTTATACTGCTGAGTAACGGCGTTGCGGAGCAAGTTGTCAGTAAGTTGTTTTTTATTGTTGACCGCTCCTAATCGAGCAAGCTCCTGGTCCCGCTGGGCTGCGGTTATTTTACCATCCTGAGCATCAAACATGAGTTGCACAGCTTCACTTGTAGGCGGTTGACGCCAATATGAATTGGGGTCCTGGAAAAATCCTTTATCGAAAAGATCTTTTTCCATGTCGATATATTCCGCGGAATTCATGACTTTCATCTGGTTCAGGTTCGGCGGAGCAGATACACTAAGGGCTGCCGAAGCGGTGAGGGAAGGTTGCTGACCACGGTGTCCTTTTTTGGTTTCAATAACGATCACGCCGTTAGCTGCCTGGGAACCCCAGATAGAAGCAGCCGCCGCATCCTTCAGCACCGTGATGCTTTCAATATCGTCTGGGTTGAAGGTGTTCAATATCGCATTCGTTTTATCAGGCGAAGATGTTCTGCTCAGTAATGTTCCTGGGTTGCTCACCAGGTTATTCTGAAGGGCAGGGAAACCATCTATAACGATCAGGGGAGCATTCGCCGTAACGTCGGGCGTCAGGGAATTAAAAGTCCTGATCTGCACCGAGTTGTTTCTTGGATCTACGCGCATACCTGGCACCAGGCCGTTCATTTTTTCCAGCAGGTTGAGGGAGGGATTTTCTTTCAGCTCTTTTGCCGTGATCACGCCATAGGAACCGGTGGTGCTCTCTTTTCCAATAGTTTGGTAACCCGTGCTGATAGATACGGCTTGCAACTCGATTTTACCTGCTCTCATGACAACGCTGGTTATGATAGGCTGACGACTGTTTACCACCAACGTTTGTTTCTGGGGCTGATAACTCACGTGTGTTACACTTAAGGTATAAGTGCCGCGGGGTACACTCCGGAACAGGAAGAAACCTGCCTCATTGGTCGTCGCTACCTGGTGAGTAGACAACAGGAATACAGATGCCCCGATCACCGGATCTCCCTTTTCATTGATGATCTTTCCCTGTACCATCGTAGTAGTATCTGCATCACCTGCGAGCGCATCCGACGCCTTACCGGCTGCGGGCGTTTTGGCAGAAATGATAATGGTTTGCGCATCCAGGTAGTAATCCAGCGGTTGCCCCTTCATTACCATTTTCATAAAATCAGTTAAAGGCATGCCAGACACTGATACCGTCACTGGTAATGTTTCTTGCAACAATTCCTTTTTGCCAAATACCACGTAACCGGTCTGTTTTTCAATCACCGCAAATACGTTCTTGAGAGAGAGATTTTGCCCGACTAATGTTACCGATTGTGCCTTGCTGGAAGAAGCGTGCACCTGGATCACAAAAGCCAGCAACATAGCGCATGTTAGTTTCATTACATACAACATTTTGATAAGGACCCGCCCATAAGTTGTCCGGTCTGGTTGAGCAACCGGTTCGGCCCCTTTGGTCCAGGCAATAGTTTCCCGGAACCAATTAGCACTTTTTTGCATAATTTGCATTTAGAGTTTGGTTGTTAATAAATCTGGTTTAAGACGCCTTTTTAATGCAGCTAAATTTTTGCCGGGAGTCTTCGACCACTTCCGGCTTTTTTTTAATGGTTGGCTTTAATTCATTGTTACCTCATTTATAATTTATAATCAGTATAGGATGCGTTCTATTATGGCAGCACGATTAATTTCCGGTTGTTCTCTAATTTAAAATGCACTCCGGATCGTTCCAGTGCTTTCAATGCACCGTTTAAGCTGATGTTCCGGTTAATCTTCCCAAAAAATTCTATGTTGGGAATATCCGCAGGAAACTCCACGTCTATATCGTACCAGCGTTCCAATTCTTTCATTACTTCGGGCAGGCTCTTGTCGTTAAAATCGAATAATCCGTTCTTCCAGGCCATCACCCTTTCCAGGTCCGCATGCTCCACTACCTTAGCCTTGCCTGCCAGTTGCAACTGCTGGCCAGGTTTCAGGTATTCGGCACCGGATGCGTATGTAACCCGTACAGCCCCTTCCAGCAAAGTGGTGTTCAGGCTTTTTTCATTGTCGTAAGCATTTATATTGAATTGGGTACCTAAAACCTCTATGGTCGCTTTATTGTTGGCCACTACTTTAAAAGGTCTTTTGATATCTAGCGCTACCTCAAAATAGGCCTCCCCGCTCACCACCACCCGCCGTTCGCTGGCGCTGAATACCGTTGGATAACGGAGCGAGCTGGCCGAGTTTAACCATACACCAGTACCATCCGGCAGCTTTATGTAAAACTGGCGTCCGCGGGGGGTGGTCATCGTGTTGTAAACCGGTGCCCCACCATCCTGACCAGTAGCTTTGTAATCCAATCCCCCATTGTTCAGTACCACCTGTGTACCGTTCTGGTAGGCAATTAAGCCATTATGCGCGCTGTCTAAAACGATAGTTTTCCCGTTAGCCAGCGTGAGGATGGCCCCTTGCCTGCCGGGCGCTATATCCTGGTGCGCCAGTGCAGGTCCCGGTGCAGACAATGGCTGGTGATGCCGCGCCATAAAATAACCGCCGGCGGCTACCAACAACAATAAGGAAGCAGCTGCCCATCCCCAGCGCCGCATGAAATGTACCCGGTGGGCCGGCACAATCCTTCCGGGCCGCTGCAAAGCATCCATGGCAGCATCCAGCCGTTGCAGGATACGTTTGGTGCGCGTTTCGTTTTCCGGGAGCAACTGCTGCTGGTCTGCAGCCTGTTCGTCTATAGCGGCCTTTAAATAAGCACGATGCGCTTCCTCCGGCAGCAGGTCAAAAAATTGCTGCAGCTCCTCTTCTGTCAAACTGCCTGTTTTATATTTCGCTAATAGTTCGCTAAAAGATGGTTGCTTCATAAGAATTTGTACGTTTCGCGGTTACCGGAAGAACGCAACTGCCTATAAAGACAGTTTTCAATAACCTTCTTCCCGAAAAAATTATATATTTTTATTTATAATATAATACCCATATAGAATAGTAGGTAAAATATGTAGCCATATTCATGCAGGTAGCTTCTGAGGTGGTGTAGTACGATGGAAATGGTATTGGAAACGGTTTTGGGAGCAACATTCAGCTCCTGGGCTATGCTGGCAATATCCTTCCCCTGTTCGCGGCTTAAGCGGTAAATGAGTTGTTGTTGTGGGTTCAGGGCCTGGAGAGCTTCCTGAATTTTTGCCTGTAATTCGCTGGCGGTGGTTTCTTCATAGGGGGTAGCCGGCGGGAATAACAAATGGCTTCCAAGTTGCTCATGCCGCAACCGGTTTTTCATTTTATCCAGTTCATTGATCAGCATGTTACGCAGGCTCACCATCATATAAGGCCTGAAGCGTTCAATACCGGCCATTTCCTCCCTTTTGAGCCAGAGTTTTATGAAGAGGTCCTGTACAAGGTCTTCCGCTGCCTGGGGCATATGCAGGAAGCTAATAGCAAGCGAATAGGCATCGGGAAGATACCGCCGATAAAGCACCTTGAAGGCGGTTGCATCCCCTGCTGCAATCTGTAAAAGCAGCGATTTTTCGTCTGTATTGTTGCTATGATGTAACTGCAATTCCCGAAATGATCCTTTAAACTCAGGTGTAAACTATGTAAAAAAATTAAAAGGGGGGCTTAATTTCGGGGAAGCCCCTTCAGCCACCCTATCAAATTTTTCTAACCGGATGGAAGCGCGTCGTTGAATGTAATGCCTACGGATTTTAACGTATCCAGCGCAAAAATGCAGACAACTCAAACTATTATTGATTATTTTACCAGAAAAATTAAATTAAACACGGTGGACTTAAAGTATACGATCATAAAAATGAATATTCATTCAGATTTCATATTCATGTTCGATACAACGCGTGGTCCTTCCAAACACCCATTAAAGATTCGCTCAAACTTCATCATCAATATATGTTTGTAAAAACAACCTATTGTTAATCGGCTTATTATTTATCACTTACTGGGCAGCTGCCCAGCAGGTAGCCGAACCAGCAAATACAAATCCCGAATGGAGTAAGCCCTATCCACCTTTTAAAATTGCCGGCAATCTTTATTATGTAGGTACTTACGAATTGGCTTGTTATCTTATTGTAACAGGTAAGGGCAATATACTTATCAATACCGGGTTAGCAGCATCTGCACCTATGATTAAGGCCAACATAGAGGCCTTGGGCTTCCAACTTACCGATACCAAAATTCTTTTAAACACACAGGCGCATTACGACCACATGGGGGCCATGGCCGCTATAAAAAAATTGACGGGTGCCAAAATGATGGTGGATGAAGCGGATGCTGAGGCGGTAGCGGACGGTGGCCGATCGGATTACATAAATGATGATAGCGTAAGCCTGTTTGCACCGGTAAAGATAGACCGGATACTACACAACCACGATACCATCCAACTAGGCGGCATGCAAGTGGTTATGTTGCATCACCCGGGACATACCAAGGGTTCGTGTAGTTTTTTATTTGATGTGAAAGATGCAAAACGATCCTATAGGGTATTAATCGCTAACATGCCGACGATCGTTACACACAAGCGATTTGCCGATATACATTCTTATCCCAATATTGCAGCAGATTATGCCTATACGCTCCATGAAATGAAAAATCTATCGTTCGACATTTGGCTTGCCTCTCATGCCAGCCAGTTTGGGCTTGAAAGTAAACACAAGATCGGCTACCAGTATAATCCCGCTGCTTTTATTGATAGGAAAGGATATGATGAGGAGCTTAAAGATTGTCAGGAACAGTTTGATAGAAAAGTAAACGAGCCTTAAAAATTAGAAAAATATTTTTATACACGCCACATCACATTTTCAATCATCCATTTATATGGGTAGGCTGTCAAAGAAGAAATGAACGAACCAAAAAAAATTAACAACGAACTATATGCTACAACCATCTATTTAAACTCATCCACCAACATTTTTTCTATCAATTCTATCTCATTCATCAATAAGGATTGTTTCCGTTTGCCGAAATATAAAGTATTTTCAAAGGGAGTATAGCCGTCCCAGATTTTAATGATTTTATGGTTACCCATCGCTTCCTTACACAAAAAATCGGGTAAAACAGCAAGCCCGTTTCCCTCAGCCAAACATCTGATAATAGAAAATTTATTAGGCACAATATAGTTAGGCACAAACCCGGGACGTTCACCGAAATTTTTTTCCCAGAACTGGTTCAGAACGCCCATATCCGCTGCGGTACTATACCACAATTGGGATTTCATCCAGCCTTTCAAACTTTCCTTATCCTGTAGCTGAAATCCTGCAATATCCGTATTCCTGCCAGCTACAAGTACCAACCGCTCTATAGCATAAGGAGCATATACCAAGCCATTTCCAACGCTTGTAGAACTAGTCAATATCAAGTCGGCAGATCCACTTTCCAACGATTGCACCAATTGCTCATTGCTTCCAAATTGCATTATTAGATTAAAGTCAAGGGAAGGTATATGTTTTTCTAAAGCCTGCTGGAATGTTTCCACGCACATGCCAACGCTTACAGTTGCCCTGTCGCTGCCCGATTTCCGTTGAAAGCGCGTTTCAATATCTTCCAGGCAAAGCAACGAGTTAAGCATTTGCTGATAAAGCAATTTACCCTTTTCAGTCGGTATCATTTTTCGTGCGGTTCGTTCGAACAAAGGAAAGCCTGTATATACTTCCAACGCATTCAAATGTAATCCCACACCAGGCTGCGAAACAAACAGCTGCTTTGCTGCACCGCTCATGGTACCGGTTTCGTATATGGCCCGAAATGTCCTGAACCATTCAAGATTTGCCTGCATATATAATAATTATTATAACAAAGGTAAATTTACATTATTTATATTATACAATAAAAGGAAATAATATTGCCCATAATCATAAATAGTAGATAGCATGACAAAGGTATTTATCATCAATGGAGGCCAAGTGTTTGACGAATCAAAGGGATTGTTTAATAAGACCCTGACAAACTGGACGGAAAATTTTATGGTAGAAAATGGTTTTGAAGTAAGGGTTACGAATGCAAGCGATGACTTCGACACACAACAAGAAATTGAAAATTTTACGTGGGCAGACGTTATTGTTTGGCATACTAAGCCATTGATGAATCATTTCTTAAACCAACGCCGCAATACCAGCCATCATGACCTTCGAAAAGATAATGCCATGGCACCTACACCAATAATATAATTGCCGACAACAGGTATATGGATAGGTCCTTCATACCTCTTGGGATCGTAATACAGATAAGAAGTAATACCCAAAATACTCAGCCGAATTGTTATAATGCAAACAATGAGGCCAAATAAAAAACCTATCACATACCTAAATCTTTTCAAAAAGTAGCTTAACCACTGTATCATGAAATATAATTTATTGTTGCGCCTCTTTCTTTGCATATTTAGATTGTTAAAAAACTATCCTTTTCCCCTTCCTTTCACATATTTTCGACCAGTCCCGTGTTAGTGGTAGAACTAATTGGAGTCAAAATCTTCTCCCTTATCAAGTGAGGGTTCAAAGTAAGCACGAAGCGATTTTATGTCGCTGGAATCGAAATTAAATCTAACAATTGGATGTGCCGTATTTAAATAATGAAACATAGTTAGGTCACGCGATGGATAATTTTTTGATTTAACTAATTCAAAAACTTTATGATGACAACTAGCACAGTATGATATATAGATATGCTGCCCCTTGCTCTCAGATATTTCATATGGCACAATATTTAAAACCTGCCTTTTATACGCGGCACTATCAAAAATAGTTTGCCATAAGGTTCCAACAAATGATTGTACAAACATTAAATTACCATCACTTGAATATCGTACTGAATAAAGGATTGTATCATTTAAATAAAAGTTTCTTTCTGTTACTTGGCCATTTTTGTAATTAACCCATTGGCCCTGCTTTTTACCGTTTTTATATTCCCCCACGCTGTCTTCCTTATGACACTCCTTACAAGCACATCTTCTGCAATAACCCCAAAAAACTAAATTGGCAATTAGAGTACCAAGTAATAAAAGTAATAATCCTATATATTGTGGTCGCATATTTAATCGTGTCTTTTACCCTTTTTATTTAGATTGGCTATATAATTAAATACAGCCTTTTTAGTATCATAATCTTTTGAAAATTGAAAAGATTCTTTTTTTGTTTTATTATTTATACCAATTCCGTACAATAAATATCCCCTTTGTTCTGATGTTGATTTTATGCTTTTTTTCGAATTGTAGGCATACATAAAATTTGCTTCATCCTTCTCATGTGCAAGACCGATATTGTGCCCAACTTCATGGGCGATTAGATTCCAATTATCAGCCCTCCGTAAAAAATAATTTACATCTAGCATTATTAAATTTCCTCCGAGGTCACCATGTCCTACCGCTCCATCGTCGCTTTCACTAAGCTGATCAACAAGCAAAATAGCATAATCTCCTTTTTTAATGTCTTTTATACTACTAACTTGTTCCATCGAAAAATGCACATCAACATTCCCCGTCATTTCGTATCGGTTCATTTTTCCGACACCTTTGCCACTAGACACCCAATCCCCGAAAACGGTGCGGGCATCTCCAGAAAGTATATCATCAATACGACCTTTGGCAATACTGGCTTCTAAATCAAATCTTTCTTTTGTAAGAGCAGTACCGGATAGATTAAGTATCTTGTAATGAATATCGGCTGTAGCATTTACAGCAATCAATGATTTCGTTTTATGAGTTAAAGAATTTATAGTAACATTTATTTCGAGCCCATCTAAATCGGTTCCAATAATTGGTGAATTTGAAGCAAATTGGTAGGATGTTAGTTCTGGATATTTGGGCATTAACGGATCGACGGATAAAAATCTTCCAATCCTCGGATCATACACCCTCATCCCATAATCCTGTTGATTCCCTTCCCCCTTTATTTCATTATCATTCTCCTTCCCATTAAACCCGTAGCGATACTTACCCGCTTTGCTATACATCCTCCCTGGAATTAATGACCCGAATGGATAATAATCATTCGAATTTACAACATCAACATTTTAGTAAACCACTACACCATCACTATTATTCACTGCCATTTTTATATCACTCACTGTAGCCATTACATTCCCACGATGATCTGATAGTTCATATAACTTTTCTCCTCGCTTATGGCTTACCGTATAGGCAAAATCCATTCCTCCCGATATTCGCAGCTTGTCTTAAAAGCGGCGCAATACGCGGATCAGTTTTAACATCAATTTGCCCGCGCACACCTTGCGGAACAAACAAGCATAACCAAACAATAAAAAGGGATAACCATTTCATGATACAGGGACTACTTCCGGATTTATAAACGGGTTAAAATCTGCAAGTATGATCACTTGCTTCCACAACATACAATAAAACTTCGAACACAAAAAAGCCTTCAGATCCCAAGACCTGAAGGCTTAATTTAAAGCTTGCGGAGGAAGAGGGATTCGAACCCCCGGACCTGTTACAGTCAACAGTTTTCGAGACTGCCACAATCGACCGCTCTGCCATTCCTCCGGGTGCAAAATAATACTGTCTGCCCTTATCTACCAAATAAACCATCCGTAAATTTTATACCGTTCACCGGTATATCACGCCCCTACCCTTCTAAAAACAGCCACCACAACCCTTCTCCGCCCAATTTATAAAAGACCTGCTTTATGATAAAATGCCCAACTTTTGCACACGTTATGGCGTACTTCCGTCCGGCCAGGACGGCAATACTTAAAAGGGAACACAGGTGCAAATCCTGGACAGACCCGCTGCTGTAAGTTCCATACATGCTCCGGCATCATCATCGCCACTGTTCCGCTTCACCGGAATGGGAAGGCCGCCAGGAGCAGGAACAAGTCAGAATACCTGCCATCAACACACCTTAATTTTTCAGCTTTCGGGGCGGTGTGAAGGAGGTAACCCATTTTTCTTTGGTGCAACTGCTGAAGGCCAGCCCCAGCAAAGCTATAGCGATATAAATCTTTTTGTGCATAAAAGTGCTTTTAGTCATCCCATATCACTGATATGTAGCCCTGCCGCCGGGGCGGCAGGAGCACTACATACGCAGGATTGGTTTCTATGGATATTGGATATAAAAGTTGAGTTAGTGAAATACCGGCATACTATACTGTTAATAGCTGCACCTGCCCGCTGAAAGTGGCCGGTGGCCGCAGTTCTACGGTATCGCCTATGCGAATAGTATCCGCCGTGTGCACGGCGGTAATGAGATCGCCGGTAGGCCGGGCATCCTGGTCGTTTTTGTACCAAGCGAACAGCCATATCTTGCCTGCCGCCAGTGTAAACAGGGGTACAATTTTTCTCATATAAAAGGTTGTTTCGTGATGGTATTCACACAATCCTTTTCCAAACAGGCGGACATAATTCTCCCCTTCGCTTTTTCCCATCCAATGAAAAAAAAGTACAGGCCAGCACAGGCCAGGCGCAGAAAGGCGGGCAATCCATTACACAAAAAAAGTAGAATATAAAACCTTTGCAGGGCTTACATTCCACGCCTTTCACCCGAAAGCGCCTGAATGAAAAATGGCAGGAGGCAGGTCTTCTGGCTTCCTTGCTTTTCCGGGGGGCCTTCCCATGCTGGCAGCGCCGGCACAGTGGCATTGGAGAATTCCGGAAAATATTTGCCTGCGAAATGCAGGCCCAAGGTTACAGCTACGGGGATAGCTCCGGTATTACACCGGATTCCCTTTTAATGCTACGGGCATGAAGCTCCGCAACAACCTATTGCGCTGCAAACCTACATCAAGTGTGGCACAATACCAAGTTTCACCACACCCCTGGGAACAGGCATGAAAAATGCCGGCACGTGATCCGCGCCGGCATGTATCCAATAAAGTTTATCCTGGTTATGTAGACATCAATTCTTTCAATGATTTCCGCGCCCATGTTGCATTCAGTCGTTTGGCATAACGCGGCAGCAACTTCATGTCTTCCCGTACGGCCTGGAATTGCGCTTTCGCTTCCTGTCCGCGTGATTGTTTTTTCAGGAACAAGCCGTAGTAATAACGCGCCTCCAGCGAATGATGTACCCGGATGATCTGTTTATAACCCTCCTCGGCATTTGCCAAATCACCTACGCCTTCCTGCGCCCGCACGTACATGAGATCATCCTCCGCCATGTTGATGCGGCCTGTTTTAAGGGTTTTAAGTTTATCAAAAATCTGCAAACTTTCCCGGTACTGCCCATTCATAAAATACTGGCGGGCCAATTGCAGCAAAATGCCCGCATCGTTGGCATACATACCGTTAAGGCAGCCTAGCGTTAGTTCAATGGCTTTGGCATACTGCCGCTGATCGGCATAGGCCTGGGACAGTTGTACACGGTTACTAACGGTGTCGGATATACGTACTTTTCGCTCCCATTCACGAATTTGCTGTGCGGGTAGGAAAATGCGCCGGAAATTGGAGAAGAAGTCGCCGCTACGGATAGCCGGCAGCAATTCCATAAAAAAATAAACGAGCAGCCCCACTACCGGAAGAAAAAGCAGAATATACAGCCACTCCCGTCTTCCGGTCTTAAACGCATGAATAATAGCCAGTACCTGCAGGATGATAACGAGATAATAGGAATTGTTCCAATATGCAAACATAAACGGCTAACAATAATTTGATCCCAAGATAATAAATTTATTGGGGCCTCCCCGTAAAATGCTTCATAGTGGAGTGGGTACGCAGCGCCTTGCCCACCAGCCAGTCGAACCAGCGGATAGGCAGTATCCCTTTGGCCAGGGGCAGCAGGTTTATGACCCATGGCAGCTTGATAAATATGCGGTTGCGCTCCACCGCCCGCACGATCTGCCGGGCCGTAAATTCGGGTTCTAATATGGGTATCAGCGAGCGAACACCGGCAAACATGCCGGTATTAATGTAATACGGCGCCACAGTAGTTACCCGCACACCGCTGCGTTGCTGCTCCATTTCCAGCCGCAGGCTTTCCGACCAGCCTATAACAGCCCACTTGCTGGCGCAGTACACTGATAAGCGGGGATTGGCAATAAAACCCGCCGCAGAGGCTATGTTGCACACATGCCCCTGCCTACGGGCCAGCATACCTGGCAGCAGCAGCCGGGTAAGGTGCATGCAGGCCAATGCATTCACCTGCATGGTGTTGTCTATATCAGCAGGTGTATGATCCTGGAAAAGTTTGCCGGCCACCATACCGGCGTTGTTAATGAGTATATCTACTTTGCCCAGCTCCGCCAGCAATTCATTGCAGGCCTCCGCCAGTTGCGGAGTGTGGGTGATGTCTATCATACGGGTATGCAGGCGGGTGATTGCGCCTTCCCATTCGGCAGCAGTGGTATGGAGTGCGGTGGCGTCCCGGTCCCAGACCACCAGGTGGGCGGCCCCTTTTTCCAGGGCTAGCCGGCCCATTATTTTCCCAATGCCCGACGCGCCACCGGTGATCAGCACCACGCGGTCCTTAAAATCACTCATGTCTTCCTATTGAATATGCTTCAAGATACGAAGATCATTACGCTAGTTAATGCAAATAGGGCCTATGTATTTTAATGCCACTTGTAAAATAGCCACCTGCCGGATCGCTTGCCCCAACAATGCTCCTTTACAATCCTGAAAGCGCTGCAACTGCCCTTGCAGTTGTAACAGTTGCAGGGCGCTGATGGCCCGTTGTTTGGCCAGTGTAAACCGGAAAGCATGCGGCAGATACGGCGTATGCAGCACATGCTCACATCCCCGTAAATGCCTACAGGTATGATCCAGCAGATTGCATTGCGCGGGCGCGTACTGCCGGCGAAGGATGTTCAGGTAACCATTTACCTTTTTGATCAGCAGTTGCAATTGCAATGCATCTTTCATTTCCATGAATTGCAATGCACTCAGGCGCTGCATATACAAGGTAATTGTTTGCATATGTTTGAAAAGTGTGTTTATCCGGAAGACTATCGGTTTCCATAACAACTGTTAAAAAGGAATGTTCATATAAAAATATATTTTTATTTGCTGGCCTATAAACTTGCCTCTTCGTGTCATTTTAACCTACTAAAAAGCCCACCGCGGTAATGGCTGGTGGGCTAAAAAAAAGATAGATCCGTTATTTATTATTTCCCGTAAAAAGGTGGCAGCGGATTTAACACCGTATTTTGGCGCTGGTGCCAGTAAGGGTATACAGGATCGCGGTCGCTGGCGACGTCTAGCTTTTTTACTTGCTCTGTAGTGAGGGCAAAATCTGCCGCGGCCAGGTTTTGTTTAAGCTGTTCGGCATTTCGCGCGCCAATAATTACGTTGCTCACCGTAGGCCTTTGCAACAACCAGTTAATGGCCACCTGCGAAACACTTCTACCGGTTTCAGTAGCTATCTCATCCAAAACATCCACGATCTTGTACAAACTCTCCCAATCATGTTCCGGACCATGGGCCCCACCCTGCTGCCGGCGACTGTCTGCCGGCAGCGGCTGGTTACGGCGATATTTGCCAGACAAGAGTGCGCTGGATAATGGACTCCACACCATAGCACCTATCTTTTGATCTAATCCCAGGGGCATTAATTCCCATTCATATTCTCGGTCTACCAGGGAATATAATACCTGGTGACCTACATATTTGGTCCAGCCATAACGTTCCGATACACTCAGTGATTTCATGAGGTGCCACCCGGAAAAATTAGAACAGGCAATATAACGCACCTTACCACTGGTCACCAGGGTATCCAGGGTTTTGAGGGTTTCCTCCACCGGTGTATTGGCATCGAAACCATGCATGTGGTAAATGTCAATGTAATCTGTTTGCAGGCGTTTCAGGCTGCCTTCCACCTGCTTCAGTAATTGGCTGCGGGAAGATCCCTGTTCCAGCGGACCATTGCCCATATTAAAAGTGGCTTTGGTGGAGATCAAAACTCTATCGCGCAGGCCTTTGAGCGCCTCGCCCAATATTTCTTCTGAACGGCCGGCAGAATAGGTATTGGCCGTATCAAAAAAATTCGCCCCCGCGTCCAGGCATTGGTGTACGAGCGCCCGGGCTTCGTCCAGTTGTGTATTGCCCCAGGCTTTAAAAAATTCATTGCTACCTCCAAAGGTACCCGTACCAAAACTTAATACCGGCACCATCAGTCCGGATGCGCCTAATTGTCTGTATTCCATAGCTACTGTATTTTAAAATTTGTATAATTTATACATTCCCTGGTAAATATCTGATAGAACATTTTGTTTTACTGGTACATCACAGGCAAATGCTTGTACTTTTCGGAGATGTAACCGGCGAACACCGGAAAGCGACTTTGGAAACCGCCCATTTTTTTTACTGCAAACGGTTGCGCTAAATTATTTATTTTTACGCCCATCATCATTATCGGAAACATCCATAAGACTGCTTATCAGAAAATATTTTGTACGGCTAATCATGCGCTGAACAACTACTGTTTTATTATTTTTGATACACTAAGTTTAACAAATTCCAATTTAACCGAAACCCAGCATGCACAAACCTTTTAACGTCCTTGCCATTTCCGGCAGCACCCGTGCGCGTTCTACCAATCTAAATTTGATCCGCGCGATCGCCGGCATGAGCGCGGAATTATTTAACGTGACCATTTACGATGGCCTGCTGAAACTACCGCATTTTAATCCGGATGAAGACACAGAACCCGGCATGGAACCGCCGGCCATCACCGCTTTTCGCAAAACGCTGCGCGCGGCAGACGCCATCCTGATCTGCTCCCCGGAATATGCTTTTGGCGTGCCGGGCGTACTGAAGGACGCCATCGACTGGACAGTGTCTTCCATGGAATTTTACCGCAAACCAGTGGCCCTTATCACCGCCTCCACTTCCGGACACAAGGCGCATGCCTCATTGCTGGACACCCTGCTTGTAATAGATGCCCGTATTACTGAAGATACACAACTGGTTGTTCCTGCTGTAAAAACAAAAGTTAACCAAAACTACCAAATTACAGATGCCGGCCTGCTGCAACAACTGCAAAAACTTATCCAGTCGCTCTACCAGGTGATCACGGCGCCAGATAGTGTAACCAAATACCTGGTAGCCCCCAGCATGTACTAATGCGAACAGTCATTGCATCATAACCGGACAATGCTTATCAGGTATCATTGCATAATGAATTGAGATTGAATAACGTAATAGAATGGCACTAATACTGGGTAACCACATGCGCGCCGGCACAACAAGTGGCTGGCGCGCATTTTCCCGCTCAAAACCAATGATATGTTTAAACATCACCTCCGCATGATGCTGCGCAATCTGCAACGACACAAAGGTGCTTTTGCGATTAATCTAATGAGTCTTTCCACCGGTATAACCTGTGTGCTGCTCATCTATTTATGGATTAATGATGAACTGCATTTTGATAAATTTCATGCCAATGACGCAACGCTTTACCAAGTCATTGAAAAAAGTACTGAAAATGGACAGGTACGCATGCACGAATCTACCCAGGGACCGCTGGCCGCCGCCATGGAAAAAGATCTGCCCGAAGTCACTACTGCCGCCACGGTGCTACCCCTCGCCAACTTCAACATCACCGCTACCATCAAGACAGCCGAAAAAAGTATTAAAAACTATGGGCTATTTGCCACCAGCAATTTCTTCCATATCTTCTCCTTTAAATTATTGGCCGGACAACCCCAACAAGTACTGGCCAATGAGAATGGCATGGTAGTGTCTGCGGAAATAGCGCGCAGCCTGTTCGGCAGCGTGGAAAATGCAATGGGCAAAAGTGTGCAATGGGAAATGTTTGGTCAGCCAAATTCCGCAGTGATCACTGGTGTACTGGACAAGCTGCCGGCTAATAACAGCATGCCCTTCGATTTCGTGATCAATTATGCATCGCTGCTCAAAGGCGTTGGTCAAAACTTTAAAGAATGGTACAATGAAGGGCCCCATACTTATGTTCAACTGCGGCCAGGTACCGATCTGAAAAAATTTAATGCCAAAATTAAAGACTACCTGAAACGCTATAGCAGGGGTACATTATTTTCCCTGCAAGTGCGTCCTTATTCCAGCGCTTATCTATATGGCCATTACGAAAATGGCGTGCAGAGCGGTGGCCGCATTGAATATGTACACCTGTTTTCCCTGGTAGCCATTTTTATACTGATCATTGCCTGTATTAATTTTATGAATCTTTCTACCGCCCGGGCCTCGCGGCGGTTAAAAGAAGTAGGCATCAAAAAAGCAGTGGGCGCTACCCGTACTACCCTGGTGGCGCAGTTTATGGGAGAAGCCTTGTTTTTAACAGTACTGTCGCTGCTAATCGCCATTGGGCTGGCAGCCATCTTCCTGCCCATATTCAATCAAATTACCGGTAAGCAAATTACGGTGCAATTAACAGCCTCACTGGTGGCCTGGATACTGGCCACTACTTTATTTACCAGCCTGCTGGCCGGCAGTTATCCTGCATTTTATTTATCGGGGTTCCATGCAGTGGAGGTTTTAAAAGGTAAGTTGATGCACCGTTCGTGGGGAGAGCTGCTGGCACGTAAGGGCCTGGTGGTGTTTCAGTTCATAGTTTCACTGGTACTCATTATCGCGGTAATGGTTATTTACCGGCAGTTAGCTTTTGTACAGTCTAAAAACCTGGGATACGACAAGGCCCACCTCATCCAGTTCGACCGGGAAGGGGCCCTTATGCAAAGCACACCTGCCTTCCTCACCGCGTTAAAAAAAATACCAGGGGTAATCAATGCTTCCTGCATTGAAGAGTCTGTAGTAGCCGGCGTGGGCGGCGGCTCCAGTACCTACGATGTAAGCTGGCCGGGCAAACCAAACCAAGCCAATATAGATTTTGTAACCCGTAGCTTAGACATTGGATTGCTGGAAACCATGGGCGTGCAAATGAAAGAAGGACGTACCTTCTCCGACCAGTTCGGCTCCGATAGCGCTAAGGTGATCATCAACGAAACCGCCATTAAGATCATGGGGCTCCGGAACCCGTTGGGTACCCCCATAAGAATGTGGGGAAAAACCAGTACCATCGTGGGCGTAGTAAAAGATTTTCATATTACTTCCTTACACGAGGCGATACAACCTATGATATTCCGGTACAATCCCAAAACAACCGCCGTAGTAATGGTGCGCCTGGCCACCGGTCAGGAAAGCCAGGCGCTACCAGCCATAGCAGCCTTGTATAAACAATACAATCCTGGTTATGTATTTAGTTATCATTTTCTCGATGAAAATTACCAGGCCCAATACATCTCGGAGCAGCGGATTTCTCTGCTCTCCCGCTACTTTGCAGGCCTGGCCATTTTAATCTCCTGCCTGGGACTTTTCGGGCTGGCTACTTTTAATGCTGAAGTACGCACCAAAGAGATCGGCGTACGCAAAGCACTGGGCGCATCTGTGTCTAATGTAATTTTGTTGCTCATCAAAGATTTTTTAAAACTGGCGCTCATCGCTATGCTGGTGGCTTTCCCACTGGCCTGGTGGGCCATGCACAGCTGGCTTAATAAATTTGTATACCACATTGCTATCGGACCAAATTTATTTATCCTGGCGGCCTTTACCATCGTGGTAATTACGCTGCTCACGGTAAGTTATCAATCTGCCAAAGCCGCCCTGATAAACCCTTCGCGCAGCCTTAACGAGCAATAGTTAACCTGCTATAATTGTAAAAGCCTTCTCCAAGCGGGAAGGCTTTTACATGTATTCAATGAGCATTCATTCCTATTACCCCAGGCTGCTTCCAGCCCTATGATGTACAATGGGGCCTGAAGGGATGGATACAAATTATGCTGGCCAATGCAGGCAAAGGGTTTGGCTACGAATAGAGTTTAAATAAAAATGCCTTCCGGAAAACAGAAGGCATTTTTATTTATAAAGAAGTTATCACTTAATGCACACGGAAAGAGTAGCCAATATTCACAACACCTGCACCGGTGTTGTTACTACCATTCACATCACTCTTCTGAGCCTTCACGAAACCATAATTACCACCACCTTCAACAAACACGCTGCTTTTGCCAAACATATAAGCAAAGCCTACATGGCCAGACAAACCTGCGTTAAAGTCATGCAGATCATCCTTAATATTTGTTACTTGGTTTAAAGAAGTTTCAGGTGCAATGGGTGTAGTATGCCCAGCATCAGCATATATGACACTGGTACCGGAAGTCACTTGTTTGGCATTCAACATTCTGCTAACAAAAGGACCTGCTGCCACATAGAAACCCCATCTTTTGGCCAGTTGTAAACGGTACTTCGCCAGGATAGGCAACATCAGGTAATTAAATTTAGCGGTACTGTTAAAAGTAGCATACAGGTATTTTGGTACCTGTTCTGCAGGAATACCGGCTACCAATGCTGCTGGCGGCGGGAAGGCCTGATAGCCATTCCTTTTACCACCCTGAGCGGAATATTCCAGTTGTGGCTGGATGGAAAAATGCTTGGACAAATGAAATTCAACTTGCACGGCAAAGTCTGGTCCTACACGGGAGCTATATCCCGATACAAGCGGATTATCTTTATTTCCGGCAGTGAGATTAGGAATACTAAGTCCGCCTTTTACACCAATTTCAATAGGTGTTTGGGCAAATAAAGGATGAGCACAAAAAAGCAATAGGCAAAGAACAATTACATTTCTCATAACATAATGAAGTTTGTTAAGCATAAAATGAAACGATTCCATAACCTTATCGGAAGCCGGGCATCGTTCTGTAATAAGCACACACGGATTGGTTGTTAATAATCCGGGCCAAAGGTACGATTATAAATAAAAAATGCAAGGTGTTTAATCCCTCTAACATTTAAAGTTTAGTCATACACTTGCGTTTGTATATGCTAAATAAATTTCAACGACGCAGCTAGCAGAACATATTCATCCAAATGTACCAGCCGCCCAGGGAGAAGGCTATCTTGTTAATAGCCTTTAAAAAGGTAATCACTAGGCTATACTGCCAATATAATGCTACCGTTACATATACTTCAAACTAAATTTATTACTTGACCATATATCTTAGTATTTGCGTTACCTTTCTGTTTCGCCTGTTAATCCCTCGTATAATTATAGTTCCACTTCAGAACTCCCAAGACCTTAATAGGTTTTAATGATTTACTTATAGAATTAATTGATTGACGGTAATTTTTCAATAGCATACATTTATACCTCCAAACATCAATTGCAAATAATTGTTCATTCTACACCATTAAACATTTAAAAATGGAAAAAGAATCAAACGACACCGGTAAATGCCCATTTCCACACGGGAGCTTTAAAAATAATGTGGCCGGTGGCGGCACCAGAAACCACAACTGGTGGCCCAACCAACTTAAATTAAATATACTGCGACAGCATTCGCCCACCTCCAACCCAATGGATGCAGACTTTAATTATGCGGAAGCTTTTAAAAGCCTGGATCTGGAAGCAGTAAAGAAAGATCTACATGCACTGATGACAGATTCGCAATCCTGGTGGCCGGCAGACTTCGGGCATTATGGCCCCTTGTTTATCCGCATGGCCTGGCATAGTGCAGGCACCTACCGCGTGGGAGATGGCCGTGGTGGCGCAGGCGCAGGGCTGCAACGTTTTGCCCCGCTGAATAGTTGGCCCGATAATGTAAGTTTGGATAAAGCCAGGAGACTGCTATGGCCCATTAAACAAAAATATGGGCGTAAAATTTCATGGGCAGACCTGTTGATCCTTACCGGTAATATAGCCCTTGAATCCATGGGCTTTAAAACATTTGGATTTGCCGGAGGCCGTATAGACGCATGGGAAGCGGATGAATCGGTGTATTGGGGTGCCGAAACCACCTGGTTGGGCGGTGACCTGCGCTATGCACACGGATCACCAGGCGTACAGGAACCTCATGGCGTACTGGTGTCTGACGACAATGCAGATGGCGACATCCATTCCCGTGACCTTGAGAAGCCTTTGGCTGCTGTGCAAATGGGCCTGATCTATGTAAACCCGGAAGGTCCCGACGGAAATCCAGACCCCATTGCCTCCGCCAAAGATATCCGCGATACTTTTGGTCGCATGGCCATGAACGATGAGGAAACCGTAGCACTGATAGCAGGTGGTCATACTTTTGGCAAGACCCATGGTGCCGCCCCTGCCACCCACGTAGGTAAAGAACCGGAAGCTGCCGACCTGGCCTCGCAAGGCCTTGGCTGGAGCAATAGCTATGGCACTGGCAAAGGTGCCGACACTATCACCAGCGGACTGGAAGTAATCTGGACGAAAACACCTACTCAATGGAGCAATAACTTTTTTGAAAACCTGTTTGGCTTTGAATGGGAACTTACTAAAAGTCCCGCCGGTGCTCACCAGTGGGTGGCCAAAAGCGCACCCGATATTATTCCCGATGCCTTTGATAGTGCGAAAAAGCATGCTCCCACCATGCTTACCACTGATCTTGCTTTACGGTTTGATCCGGTTTACGAAAAAATATCCCGGCGATTCCTGGAAAATCCCGAAGAATTTGCAGATGCTTTCGCCCGGGCTTGGTTTAAATTAACCCACCGCGATATGGGCCCCCGCGTGCGCTACCTGGGACCCGATGTACCTGCAGAAATATTAGTCTGGCAAGATCCCCTTCCGGCAGTAGACCATATACTAATTAATGAGCAAGATACCGCCGCCTTGAAGGCAAAGGTGCTTGAAGCCGGATTGAGCATTGCCGAATTAGTATCCACCGCATGGGCCTCCGCTTCTACCTTCCGGGGATCCGATAAACGCGGAGGCGCCAACGGCGCCCGCATTCGCCTGGCACCCCAAAAACACTGGCGGGTAAATAATCCACCGCAATTGCAGCAAGTATTAAACAAGCTGGAAGGTATCCAGCAGGCATTTAATAGCGCGCAAACAGATGGGAAAAAGGTTTCACTGGCAGATGTAATCGTACTGGCCGGTGGCGCAGCTATCGAAAAAGCAGCAAAAGATGCAGGACATACCATCTCCGTTCCCTTTACACCAGGCCGCACAGATGCCGCACAAGAACAAACCGACGTGGAATCTTTCGGTTACCTTGAACCTATTGCAGACGGTTTCCGCAATTACCGGCAGGCTAATGTATCCGCATCTACCGAAGCTTTGCTGATAGATAAAGCCCAATTGCTGACCCTTACACCGCCCGAATTAACGGTACTAATAGGAGGACTGCGGGTATTAAACACCAACTTCGATGGCTCAAAAAATGGCGTTTTCACCCAACGGCCTGGCCTGCTTACCAACGATTTCTTTATAAACCTGCTGGATATGAACACTGCATGGAAAGCAGCTTCCCCAGACAATGAATTGTACGAAGGCAGCGACCGCCACACGGGCGATATAAAATGGTATGGCACCCGTGCCGATCTGGTGCTGGGCTCTAATGCAGAATTGCGGGCTATTGCAGAAGTGTATGGAAGCGCAGATGCGCAGGAAAAATTTGTGAAAGATTTTGTAGCAGCCTGGCATAAAGTCATGAACCTGGACCGGTTTGAAATAGCCTGATGCTATGATGTTTTTATGCCTAACATTCAAAGCATTTAATACAAAAGCCTTTAAGTTCAAAAAGACTTAAAGGCTTTTGTATTAAATGCGGCTGAACAAATATTTAACGCCAGCCCAACCCGGGTGCCACATGCTGCAGCATACCCGACAGGATATGAATATTATACTCCACCCCCAATGTATTCGGTATCGTCAATAAGAGGGTATCAGCTTCCTGGATGGCTTCGTCTTGCGCCAGTTCCTTTATAAGCTGATCCGGCTCGCCGGCATAACTTCTTCCAAAAATGGCGCGTTGGTCACTTTCTAAATAACCAATTTTGTCTGCGCTCTTACTATCCTGCCCAAAATAAATCCTGTCCTGGTCATTCAGCAATGGGAAAATGGAACGGCTTACGGAAACCCTTGGCGCGCGCTGGTGTCCGGCTTCTTTCCAGGCATTTTTATATAATCGGATCTGTTCTGCCTGTTGTACATGAAATGGCTTTCCGCTTTCATCCATTTTCAACGTAGAACTTTGCAGGTACATGCCGTTTTCGGCGGCCCAAATAGCGGTAGCATTCGTAGCAGCCCCCCACCAGATACGTTCCCGCAATCCGGCAGCGTAGGGCTCTAATCTTAACAAGCCTGGCGGATTGGGAAACATAGGACGAGGATTAGGCTGTGCAAATCCTACACCTTTAAGCTTGTCCAAAAATTCTAAAGCCTTTCGGCGCCCCATATCCGCATCTGTTTCACCTGCCGCTGGCTCATATCCAAAATAACGCCAGCCATCAATTACCTGCTCTGGCGATCCCCTGCTAACACCCAACTGCAAACGCCCGCCCGCAATTAGATCGGCGGCGCCGGCATCTTCCACCATGTAAAGGGGATTTTCATAACGCATGTCAATAACCCCCGTTCCTATCTCGATTTTGCTTGTCTTGGCCCCTATGGCAGACAGCAAAGGAAATGGTGAGGCCAGCTGCGACGCAAAATGATGCACCCGGAAATAGGCACCATCCAACCCGATTGATTCGGCAGCTACAGCCAGCTCAATAGACTGTAGCAGGGTATCGCTGGCCGTACGGGTTTTATAGGCAGGGTGATTAGCCCAATGTCCAAATGATAAAAAACCTATTTTCTTCATACCAGTCTTTTCGATTGTATTATAGTAGACACAAAAATAGGTACTTTATTCATGCTCAGAACAATCTTCTTATATGGGGAAAATATTGCCGTATGCATGCTTACTTAACCGTATACTTTTGATCGCTTAGAGAACATTTGATCCAACATTCCATCAATCCGCATAGAAGGGATCTTAGGCACAAAACAGAACAGTGAGGTGTGCGGCATCGGACATTTGTTATTATCGCTAAATCCTAACTAATTGATTATTAATACGTAAAAAAACAGGCACTTTTCTGGCTGCAATGCTGCCGTATTCCAAATCTCCTTCCGATGTTCAGTAAATATCTCACGATCGCTCTGCGCAACTTACGTAACAATAAGACCTATTCCTTTATCAACATTACCGGCATGGCCCTAAGCCTGGCGATTAGTATATTGTTGCTGCTTTGGGTAAATGACGAGTTGAGTTATGACCGCTTTAATTTAAATGCAGCTAACATCTATAAATTGTCACCAAAATTTGATGACCAAAACATTTGGTACATGACACCCGCCCCCATAGCGGTGTATGCCAAAAAACAAGTACCTGAGGTGGAAGATGCCTGTCGTATAACCAGTAATGGGCGTGTATCCTTATTTGAATACAACGGCAAAAAATTCATTGAAAGGCATAACTGCCTGGCTGAAGCATCTCTTTTTACCATGTTTACTTTCCCGTTTGTCAAAGGCAATCCACAACACCCCTTTATTGACGCAAGCTCCATAGTATTGTCCGAAACAACAGCGAAAACACTTTTTGGCGATGAAGACCCTATGGGCAAAATATTGAAGGGCGACGACAAAAAATTATATACTGTAACAGGGATAATGAAGGATATGCCCGCCAATTCGACATTACATTACAACGTTGTTTTTAATTTTCAGCAACTGGAACAGGAATACGACACTACAAACAACTTTAAAACGCTTAACACTAATTGGGACCAGTATAGTTTCGAAACATATGTATTGCTGAAGCCAAATACAAGCCCAGTTCTGGCGGCCAACAAAATGGGTATCATACATCGCCAAAACTATGATATACCGGCAAATAAAAATCTCACCTACCTGCTTAACCCGCTTACTAAATTGCATCTGTACGCTTTAGACGGTAAGGAGCAGGGCATGATGGTTGTTCGGGCGTTGCTTATGGTGGCTGTAATCGTGTTGTTAATAGCCTGCATCAACTACGTAAACCTTATTACCGCTAGGGCAATTAAGCGCAGTAAAGAAATTAGCTTGCGTAAAATCGTTGGTGCGGGCAAGGCTGAACTGTTCATGCAGTTTTTAAGTGAATCAATGATCACATTTCTGTTAGCACTGGTATTGGCAACAGGCATTATTTACCTTGTAATGCCTTTATACAAAAATATTTCAGGTAAAAATATTGTTTTCAAGCCCTGGTCTACCAACGTACTGGAGGTGTACGGCCTTACCATGCTAACAACACTGCTGCTGGCCGGTATCTACCCGGCGATAACGCTGTCGTCATTCAAACCACTGGAGGCAATGAAAGGCAAGCTAAGCGGCTTTGGCAGCAAAGGCAATTTTAGAAAAGTATTGGTAGTCGTGCAGTTCAGTTTTTCGATTCTGCTTATTACAAGCACTATCATTATTGGTAAACAATTAAAATATATCCGGGAGAAGAACCTGGGCTATAACAAAGAAAATGTTTTTAGCTTTTGGATGCGTGACATGAACGGCCATTATGATGCGGCAGTGAACGAACTGCTGAAACAACCCGGCATATCAGGCGTTACGGAATCAGGCGTGGACATCATCAATAGTAGTTCAGGCAGTTCCGATGTAGATTGGGATGACAAAAGGGTCGACCAACGGTCGTTTACCATTGTCCAGATGCCAATAGAAAGAAATTTTATACAAGTCATGGGTATGCAATTGGTGGAGGGGAACGGCTTTACCGGTTCACCTGCCGACAGCGCCAATTTTATATTAAATGAAACAGCTATTAAGGCAGCCGGCATAAAAGAACCCGTAATTGGCAAACGGTTGACCTTTCAGGGTATTAAAGGAGTAATTGCCGGCGTGGTGAAAGATTTTCATTTCCAGGACATGCATCAAAAAATATTACCTCTTTTGATGCAATACAACGAATATTGGCGGGGAAAAATGTACGTAAGAACAACAGGAAAGGATGCCCGGATAGCATTGGCTGCCGCGGAAAAGATATGGAAAGAATATAACGCTGATTATACTTTTGAATACGATTTTTTAGACAAGCAGTTCGACAATCTATACCAAAGCGATACACATGTGGGCCAATTATTCAACTGCTTTGCCTTGATAGCCATATTAATATCATGTCTTGGTTTGTTTGGCCTGGTAACCTTTACCGCTGAAAGCAAAGTGAAGGAAATTGGCGTGCGTAAAGTATTGGGCGCAGGTGTGCCGCAAATTGTAACCTTGCTGTCAAAGGACTTTTTAGCACTGGTGCTGGTCGCCGCGGCCATTACCTTTCCTGTGGCGGGGTATGGCTTAAACAGCTTTTTACAAGGTTACGCCTACCGTACTAACCTAAGCTGGTGGGTGTTTGGGGCGGCGGGGGCAATAACACTGTTTGTTGCCATGTTAACCGTCATCTTCAAGTGCATACAGGCCGCGCTGACGAATCCGGTGTGCAGCCTCCGCATGGAATGATTTGACTTCGGATTTGTAAAAATAACCCCTGATTTATACTTCCTATTTGATGAGGCAGGTCCCGATTAATACAGTTGATATAGGATCGTTAGATCAGGGCAGAAAGGATGTCAGAGATATTAATCTATCTTACATCCACCTGGGATATTTATGAAAAAATATCTTGGGAGAATAGATATGTATTTATAAATCAGATTTTCCCTGGAGGGTTGTAGTTTGTCGATAGTATACTTTCAGATCTAACGATTTATATCATTACTGCAATAATTGTAGAAATCACGGTGAATATTAGAGGTATTAAAAGCTTTGGAAATAATGAGTGAGTTCAAACATAACGCGGGATTTTGAACACCGTATTTTAAAATAAATATCAATAGGGTACTACGCCTAAAACAAAAAAAAGGAGTTATTTCCATAAGAAGTAACTCCTTTTTTTTAAACCGCGGAGGAAGAGGGATTCGAACCCCCGGACCTGTAACAGTCAACAGTTTTCAAGACTGCCGCAATCGACCGCTCTGCCATTCCTCCGCCGCAAAAGTATAAAACGAAATCAATTTACAAAAAAAATTATCCCATTAAGCCATCATCAACCGCCTAAACACTGTATTGGCGCTGCTTTCAGCCAAAAAATATTTTTGCACATTGATAAAAAAGGCCGCATGCATAGCAGCGGCCTTCCTCATTTATTTACTTTCTACCGGTTCTTTAGGCCGTTCTTTTACCTTTACAATGTCATCCAGCTTCACGTTAATGGGTATATTGCCTAACTGCACAATGGCGCGTTTGTCCCGGATCTCTATCAGTTTGCCCACCTGGTGGTTGCTGCGGATCTTCACCTGGTCACCCACTTCCACACCGCCCTTTATTTCCTGGAAACGGTCGTCTATCTTCTTAGCCTGGCGTTCGTTGATGCTCTTTTCTTTTTTCCTGAAAAGCAGGGCTTCGGCCTGTTGTAAAACCTTTTGCTTATCATCTGTGCGCTTCCACTCAATTACAATTTGTTTCATCTTGCGCTCCATATCCTTTAGATAAATAAGCTCTTCTTCCTTGATTTTGTTTTGCAACTTCAGCGTGGTGTATTGTTGTTGCTTACGCTCCTTGTCCGACAATAATTCGTACTCCCGTTTTAGTTTTTCATTCTCCTTCAGCAATTGCTGCAATTCTTTTTCCTTAGCCTCTACCTTCTGCAAGTCTTGTTCTGCCTTATTCAGCAGCTTATCCAGGCGAAAGTGGCCTTCATCCACCAGACTACGCGCACGCTGTATGAGCCGGGGTTCAAGGCCAATGCGCTGTGCAATGGAAAATGTATACGAACTACCGGGCTTGCCTACGATCAGCTTGTACATGGGTAAAAGATTTTCCTCATCGAAGCCCATGGCGGCATTCATAATACCTTTCACTTTATTGGCCATCACCTTCAGGTTCAGGTAGTGGGTGGTAACAATACCGAAGGAATGTTTCTTGGCCAGTTCCTCCATAATCACTTCAGCAAATGCCCCCCCTAAATTAGGGTCGGAACCGCTGCCCAATTCATCGATGAAGAACAGGGTTTTCCCGTTAGCATTCTCCATGAAATAGCGCATGTTCTTGAGGTGGGAACTATAAGTACTCAACTCAAATTCCAGCGATTGTGTATCGCCGATATGGATCATGAGTTGTTTAAAAATGCCCAGTCGAGAGGAAGGGTGTACCGGCACCAGCAAGCCGGCTTGTAACATAAGCTGGATGAGGCCCACCGTTTTCAGCGTCACCGTTTTGCCGCCTGCATTGGGTCCGCTGATCACCAGAATATGATGGTCTTTATTCAACGTTACACTCATCGGGATAGTGGGTTTGCCACTCTTGCGGTTATACAGCAGTAATAAGGGATGCCGTGCTTCCACCAGGTGTACCTCCGGATCTTTGGTGAGCATGGGATAATTGCCGTCCATATCCAAGGCCAATTTAGCCTTGCCGCGAATGAAGTCGTAAATACCCAGTATTTCATGATATCCGTTGAGCAAGTCAGCATGCTGGCCCAGGTGGGCCGTGAGCTGGCGCAGGATGCGGTACACTTCTTTCGATTCGTCGCGCTCCAGGGAAAAGATATCGTTATTCAGCTCTATAGTATCTTCTGGTTCAATGAAGGCAGTTTTGCGGGTGTCTGACTCTCCATGCAAAATACCTTTCACCATGCGTTTATTTTCGGCAAATACGGCTACCACGCGGCGGTTGTTGAGAAAAGCCTCGCCGGTATCGGCCAGGTAGCCAAGTTTTTGCAGCTTTTGCAACACGCGGTCAAAAGCGCGGCGCTGCTCCGTGCGCTTGCGGTACAGCGCCATGCGGATGCGTTCCAGTTCCGGCGTGGCATTGTCGCGCACCTGCCCTTCTTCGTCCAGCACCTCGTCGATCAGTTGGGTAATCTTCTTTTCGTAATGGGTATGTTGTATTACCAGAAAAAGGCCCGCGTATTGCGTGCGGCGGTCGTGGTCGAAGAAGCGTACAATGCTGTGCATACTTTCAGCCAGCTTCCGCAATTGCATCAACTGTTCTTCGGCCAGCACAGCCCCCTGTATCTGCAAGAGGCGCAGTTCTGCTTTCAGGTTCAAGACGTAATCGTTGGGAAAATGATCCTGCAATAATGACAGTTGCTTGTATTCGTGCGCCTGCTGCAAGGCGGTTTGTACGTAATCCAGGTGCGTATGCAGGCGCAATTGTGTGGCCTGTTCCTTACCCAGTTCGGTTTTACAATGTTCTTTAAGCAGGGCCTGTACTTTATCAAACTCTAGTTGCAGTAAGGCAGATTCAGGAAAGTATTTCAATTAAAAGCTTGTTTTTCAGGTAAATGCCGGGACAACCTTTTATAAAAACATTGCCCGGGAAATATAGATACATCAATTTTTAGGTCCGCACCAGCGTAATTGCCATCCTGGCGGGCAATGTAATGAAAAGTTAAAGTTACGAAGTTGCACAACGATAGCCTATTAGATGATCGTAAATTTACGCTGCCTGACAAAATGCATCTGGCATTATTTTTAAACATTCATAATATGCTCAAACAATGGATTTTCACCGGTTTGCTCGGTATCAGCCTCAGTGCCTGCGCTCAGCATGGCAATGATAAAGTTCCCAAGGATATGAACAACATTCCCAATAACATTAAAACTGAAACGGCCACATTTGGTGGCGGCTGTTTCTGGTGCACGGAAGCTCAATTACAACAATTACAGGGCGTTTTAAAAGTAGAATCGGGCTTTTCCGGCGGCACCGTGCCTAATCCCAGCTACGAAGCGGTATGCACCGGCGAAACTGGCCATGCAGAAGTTGTGCAGGTTACTTACGATCCTTCCAAGCTCACTTACGCCGAATTATTACAAGCCTTTTGGACCAGCCACGATCCCACCCAACTGAACCGGCAGGGTAATGATGTAGGGACTCAGTATCGCTCTGTCATTTTTTATCATAACGAAGAGCAACATAAAGAAGCGGAGTTCTACAAAAAAAAATTGCAGGAGTCCGGTGCCTATACTGATCCTATCGTAACGGAAATTGCCCCCTTTACGAAGTTTTATAAGGCCGAAGATTATCACCAGAATTATTACGCCAACAATGGTTCTCAACCCTATTGTATGTTCGTGATCCGGCCCAAACTGGAAAAATTCAAGAAGGTATTTAAGGAACACCTGAAACAACAATAATTCACCTAAGCCTCACAGCCTACTGTGGGGCTTTTTACTGGCCTTAAACAGTTATGGCTGCCTATCTCGCTGGTTTAACCCCTCCTAAATGCCCTTATTATCCTAGCAATATCATTTTTTTGCTTAATTGATTACTTTTTAACTAAATATCATATTTTTACCATATATTCGTTTTTACTATTCTGTTGAGATTCATAACCATATCACCCCATCATCCTAACAAAGAAATCCTATGGACCGCATTAGATGTTACTTTACCGTAAATGGCGTTTCCAAAGAAGTGATTTTCCAGAAGCTACCCCATCAACCCCGCGTGCTGGCTGAAGTAGACGATGTGCAACTGGAATTTGAACTAGTTCCTGAAGAGGGCGCTCACATTTGCGGCCAGGCTCAGTCCGTAACCTCCGCCCTTACCGACCGGCTTGAAAAAGTAATTAAGCAGTATTTCAGCTAACACCGCTGCCGGTATTGACATCGCCTTTCTCATAACCGACTGCCACGCTTGTAGTCAGGACGCAGTATGGCCTTTCAGCTAACTTCCCCCCCCTATTTTGTAGCACCGCCACGGTACGCGATTTGTAACGTTTCAACTATCTTTCATTTTAAGATTTTGCCGTGAATACTATTACCACTTGCCTGATCGTGGATGATGATGTGGATGACCAGGAAATTTTTTCAATGGCCATGAAGGACATTGGAAGAAATTACAACTTTATTTTTATCAATAATGCCATCGACGCACTGGCTCAGCTCGTTGCTGGAAACATTCTGCCACAATATATTTTTCTGGACTTGAATATGCCACGCATGAATGGCCTTCAATGCCTGGAAAATTTGCGCCAAATACCCGCCCTGGCCCAGATTCCGGTGGCCATCTATTCCACCTCCGAAGACCATCACAACATAGAAAAATCACGTGCCTTGGGCGCAACCGCCTTTATCATTAAACATCCTACGCTGCCCCTGCTCTCGCAGGCACTGGACAATTTTTTTATTGATCAACAAAATGCCACAAAGATTGCATGAATACCGCGGAAGAAAATGAAGCCCAACACTTATTTGCAGGTGGGGGAACACTTGGAGCGCTAATGATGGCGAAAGATTGGGGGCAAACCAGCTTAGGCAATGTGGAAGAATGGCCGCAAAACTTAAAAACCTGTGTGCAAATTATCCTCAATTCCCGCAAACCCATGTTTATATGGTGGGGAAAAGACCATATCCATTTATTTAATGATGCCCACCACCTCATGCGGGGTAATAAACAACCAATCGTTGTAGGTATTCCCGCCGCACAGGCATGGCCGGAGGGCTGGAAGTATTTAGGTGATCATGTTTCTGGCAACCTGCTCCATACAGAAAATAGTATAGATGAGGGGCTGCTTATTATTACCCATCGTAATGGTTATCTTGAAGAAACTTATTGCTCCTTTTCCTTGAGTGCCGTGCCGGGTAATGATGGTCTTCATGCCGGTATTATCTGCACCAACAGCGACGATACACAACGCATAATATACCAACGTCAACTTCACACCCTGCGCAACCTGAATAAAATTACGCTGGACCGCATGGATAAAAGAACCGTTTTTCAAGCCACCATGAAAGTGCTGGCAGAAAATCCGGCAGACTTTCCCTTTGCCTGCCTGTACGAGACCGCTGTAAACTCCTCTCAAGCAACGTTGGTAAATTGTAATCCTCCCAGCTATGTAACAACCCTCTTCCCGGAAAAAGTGGACATCACTCGCGATAATACTCCCTGGCACTTGTGGCAGGTGATAAGCAGCGGCAAACAAGCCATTGCCCGCCAATTGCGCAGCCGGTATAAGGAGCTGCCCACAGGTCCTTGGCAGATGCCACCAGACGAAGCCCTCATCCTGCCCATCTTATGCAGTGGCCAGGCACAGCCCGCAGCAGTACTCATCGTTGGCCTGAATCCTTATCGTCCTTTAGACGATCCTTACCAAAGTTTTTTCCAACTGGTGGTTAATCAGCTAGCCAACAGCCTGTCTACTGTTTATTATAGCCAATCCAACAGTACCGGCACTGGTATACCAACCGCCATAGACCAGGATAAAACGTTTTTTTTCAGCTATATGAGTCACAAATTTGGCTCCTTGATACCCCTTTTACTGAAACCATTAGACAACCTGCTCGCCCAGCCCAACGACAACTCACAGGAATTCACACAAAATATTAAGTCCATATTGCGCAACACTTTGCGCGCCCTGCAGATGACCAACTATTTGCTAAATTTTAGCCGTAAGGAAGCAGGTAAGGCTACTGCGCAATTTTCACCAGTTGCCTTGGGCGATTTCACTACCTACCTGGCCAACAGCTTCCGCTCCGTAATAGAAAAGGCAGGCCTGAAATATGAGATATACTGTGAGCCTTCATCAGCGCCGGTATATGTGGAGATGGAAATGTGGGAAACCATTGTCCTGCACTTACTTTATAACGCTTATAAATATACGTTGCAGGGAAAAATTTTGGTAACTATTCATTACGAGCAGCGCTTCGCCGTACTGAGGGTTACCGATACCGGGATAGGCATTCCCCATGAAGCAATGTCCCACATCTTTGAACGATTTCAACACGTAGGTCAAAGCACCAGCCGCACCCCGGAAGGTGAAGGCATTAGCCTTGCACTGGTAAAGGAACTGGTAAACCTGCACGGCGGCAATACGCAGGTAAGCAGCACATTGGGTAAGGGAAGCGTTTTCACCGTAAGTATTCCAATGGGTGAAGCACATTTGTCTACTGCTCAGATCATTCCTCCCCGCCCATCTTATCATACGCATTTGCAGGAATTGTTCCTGCGAGATACCTTTCATAATTTCCGGCCAGCCACCCCTCCACCGTCCACAACTTCTTCCGCAAATCCTTTGGTGCTACTGGTAGATGACAACGTAGATCTTCGTGCTGTTATGCAGCGGCTGCTGCTACCCCACACGCAAATTATTACTGCCGACAATGGCCAGCAAGCCTTGGAAACCATCCAGCGGCAACGCCCCGATCTTGTAATCACCGACGTGGTAATGCCCGTGATGGACGGACTTACCTTGCTGCGTCATCTCAAAGCCAATCATCACACCGCTTATATCCCCGTGATCCTCCTCTCAGCTGAAGACCACGAAGCGGCCCGTACGGAAGGATATGAACTTGGGGCAGACGATTACCTCGTAAAACCATTTTCCGCCAAGGAACTGCTTGCCCGCGTATGCTCCCGGCTGAAAAGCAATAAGCCCCTTCGCTATACCAGTCACCAGTTGCATAACATCTTCGAAAGGGCGCCCATGGCCATTGCGCTACTGGTGGGGCCCGATTTCCGGATGGAGGTGGTGAACGATAAGATGTTGGAAAATACTGGCCGTACCCACGAAGCATTAATTAACCGCCCTATGCTGGAAGCCATGCCCGAACTGAATGAACAAGGCATTGGCGCACTATTGCATGAGGCCTTTCAACACGGTAAAAGCGTACAGGCCAAAGAACGCCCCATCCTCCTGCTACGCGATGGCAAGAATACGGTCATGTATCATAGTTTTGTTTTTGAACCCTTCCGCGATGAAGCGGAAAGGGTGATAGGCCTGCTTGCTGTAGCCAATGATGTAACTGAACTGGTAAGATCGCGCGAAATGGCCCAACATAACGCCCAGGAAATGGAGAAAATGGTGGAACAGCGCACCAGCGAACTGCAAAAGGCCAACGATACTTTATCACAAACCAATAAGGAATTAGAACAATTCGCTTACGTATCCAGCCACGACTTGCAGGAACCATTGCGAAAAATCCAAACTTTCTCCGACCTGCTATTGCAAAATAACAGCAATCCAAATTTTGAATCAGGCAAATACCTCCTGAAAATACACAACGCCGCTTCCCGAATGTCTTCGCTGATAAAGGATCTGCTGTCCTTTTCCCGGGTGTCGCGCATGGGGGAATCATTTAAACCCACAGACCTGGAAGCCATTCTGCGCAATGTGCGCAGTGATTACGAAGTAACTATCCGCGAAAAAGGTGCGGAGATCTATGCAGATCCATTGCCGGTCATTAATGCCATCCCGGTGCAGCTATCACAATTGTTCTCCAACATGGTAGGCAACTCGCTAAAATTTACCGAACAAGCGCCCCGCATTTACATACGTGCCATGGAAGCCACGCCTGCACAACTGGCCCTGCAACCCTCGCTGAGCAAACAACAACGCTACCTGCGCCTGGAGTTCTCCGACAACGGAATTGGCTTTGACCAGTCTTATGCAGATCAGATTTTCACTATTTTCCAACGCCTCCACGACCGCCACACCTACCCGGGTACAGGCATAGGTTTGGCTATCTGTAAAAAAATTGTGCTGCATCATGGCGGTGCCATTTATGCACAATCCTCCGCCCAAAAAGGCGCCAGCTTCATCGTATTTCTGCCTTGGTAAGTTATTGCGCATAGCACTAACATGAACTACATGACGAAGGGTTTTGCACTAAACAGCACATATGCGCTGCCGCTACGCCCAGGAGTGGGGTAAATAGGTGGCAACGGCAGCAGGTTATTCACAAACCACTTCCAGCAATTGTATTTTCTGTATTTTTAATTATTCCCCAAAAAAAGTTCTTTTATGAAAAAAATAATGTTTTTCCTGGTTATTGGCAACAGCCTTCCTTTCATAGCTAAGGCTCAACTCGCTGCTACCCGCTGGACTGCTTCCGTAAATATTCCCGACCCCACCCCCTGTTACCTACAATTCGACAAAGACACCTTGCGGCTCTTTCCGGTAAGCACGCCAGGTAATGCCCTGGAAAGTATGAGCTACCAACTTCATAACGACACCATTACATTGGTTAAACTGGACGGTCAAAGCCCCTGCAGTGTTGGCAACGCCGCACATTACAAAACCATCATATCAGAAAAGGAATTGAAGTTTTTACAACTGGACGATGCATGCGATGTGCGCATTCAGGTACTTTCAAACCAGACCTGGACTTCGTGGACTACCAGCAAATGATAGTCAAAAAAAACCGGCACATAGGCCGGGGCCTTTTGATGTCCGAGGGTTGTAACAATGGCACTATAAGGATAATGGGCGTAAATAAACGTGCTCATTAACAGGACGCGGGGAGGCTCCACATGCTCCTTTGCATGCACTTCCTCCAGCATGCAGAGCGCCGCGCCTTACCTGTTCCTGCCGGGCCACCTCTTCGGGAGAGTTGGCCTGGGCCCAGCTTCAGATCAGGGATGGTTCAATAAGATGGCTTCCGGTGATAGTCGGATAATTACCTCAGTATAGCATTTGCACGCATGATGCAAGCGAAAAATAATTAATGGAATGTTGCCGGCGGGCAATAGCATAACCTCCAAAAAAGATGAGTAGTGTGTATATCCCGTAATGGTTTGTATAAAGGGCTGCAATGATAAATGTATTCCTGTGCAATGGCATGGAATTACCTCTTGGCTATATGGTTTGGGCCACCTTTATACATTGGACATTGGGTTTTACAGGTACAATGATAACAGCAATGCATGGCAATGTGATGGCGGGCGCTGTGTAAATATGGTAAAAGAATAATGAAATCGGGATGCTCATTGTTTGCGGAGCGGCACCTTCCCTGCAATAAGCTCCATGGCTTTTTCCAAGCTCTCCACGTACATATCCGTATGCGGCTCCGCCAGTTTTTCACACTTCTCGCTGTACACAATCGCCACGGGAATGCGGGCCTTGTGCAAACGACTAATAGCGTCCTGAATGGCAATGCAGTGCTGAAATTCCATATCACTAAAATCCACCACCAGGGCATTCAAAGCCCCATCCGTTAATACACGGGTGATCTTCGTTTTAATGAAATCGGCATCGTCATTGCCTAATGATCCTGGCTTGTGCGTCCCTGAAAATACTAAACGTCCTATACTAACATGATCATATTCCTTCATCACAAAATAGGAGGCTAATACGGTTACTGCTGCATAATGATGTGACATGAATGGATGTGGGTTGATGAAAAGATACACCCTAATTTTTGTTTATGCAAGAGCTTGGCGCGTTTAAGCCCAAATCCAGTGTGCGCCCCACTTCCAGGCCATATGCATATACGCGAAATTTACATCAAAAAACAACATTTTTACAGGTGGTTGTATAATATATTAACAACAAAATCTACCATTGCCACCACGCATTCTAATTTTGTATCATGTTGATGATGGCTTTAAAATTTTTCCATTTGTCCCCTTAATGGCAATTGCGTATTTTGTATAAAACTAAACCCACGTTATGCAATCACTAAAAATGGCCCCCCTGGTGGTTGCCTTACTCCTACTGCTTACCACTTCCACCCCTGCACAACAAATTCGCACCAGCGGCGCCCCCAATCCGGCTATAGACTATCAGCGACTTACCCGGATAGACACCCTGATCCATACCTACCTGCGCAACAACTGGCTGAAAGGCCTGGTTACGCTGGTTGTAAAAGATAACCAGGTGGTGCAATACAAAGGCTACGGCAGCCTGGATACCCAAGGCAAAATACCCATGCCCAAAGATGCTTTATTCCGACTGGCATCCCAGTCTAAAGCCCTTGTTAGTACCGCCATCCTTACCCTCTACGAGCAAGGAAAATTTACGCTGGACGAACCCATATGGCATTTCATCCCCGCCTTCCAACATCCCACGGTGCTGAACCAGTATCATGCAGCAGATACCACCTACACTACCCTGCCGGCCAAACGGGAGATAACTTTCCGCGACCTGCTTACCCATACTTCCGGTATTGATTATCCCGTGATCGGCAGCCCGAATATGAAGGCCATTTACGCCAAAAACAACCTATCCAGCGGCCTTGGTGTAGTAGATCAAAATTTGCTGGAACGCATGCAAGTGCTGGCCAAATTGCCCCTGGCACACCAACCCGGAGAGCGGTGGACTTATGGCCTGAGCATAGACGTACTGGGCGCCCTGGTGGAAGTGATCAGTGGCAAAGACCTGGAAACCTACTTGCGCGAAACCATTTTTCAACCCCTGGGCATGAAAGATACTTACTTTAACGTACCTGCCGCAAAGGCCGGCCGCCTGGCCGCCGTGTATACGGAAGACTCCCTGCAACACGTTATCCCTATGACCGAAATAGCCGGCGTAGATCCTAACTACCCGCTGGCTAAAAAACATTATTTCTCCGGCGGCGCCGGACTAACCGGCACTGCCTGGGATTATGCCATTTTCCTGCAAATGTTGCTTAACCATGGCACCTACAACGGCGCTAAAATCCTCTCTCCCCGCACCGTAGAGATCATGACCAGCGGACAACTGGCATTTACCTTCAATGGGGCCGACAATTTTGGCCTGGGATTCGATATCACCAGCGACACCTCTGCAGCACGTAATCCACGCAATGCTGGCAGCTTTGCTTGGGGCGGCTATTTCGGCACCACTTATTGGGCAGACCCTAAGGCACATCTGATAGTGCTGATCATGACACAGCAATCGCCCAACACACATTACGATTATTCATATAAGTTAGAAGAACTCATTTACCAAGCAATTCAATAGGACATCTGTTTAAATAATTAAGTTTTTCAATAAATATTCTTAGATAAATCACTAATTTACCCACCGTTCAATAAATTACAATATACTGTAAAGTAAGTTTACACCGTCGGAAATGAAGAAATTGAAGCAGGGTTGCGATCTGGCGACTTGTTTTTTATGTAAGCGCTGCCTGCCGGAATGGCTGCCCGCTGTGAATGCCAACCGGGAACACCTCCTGTATAAAAAAGGGGCTGCCCTATTCAGGGAGGGAGATCCTGTAACCGGCATATACTTCGTTTACAGTGGCACAGTGAAAGTGCATAAAAAATGGGGGGAGGAAAAAGAACTGATCGTGCGATTTGCTGCCGCCGGCGATATCGTAGGACACCGTGGCATTGGCAGTGAACAGTATTACCCTATTACCGCTACAGCCTTGGAGCCAGTGTCGGTATGCTTTATATCCCTTGACTTTTTTAACAGCTCGCTAAGGGTAAATCATCAATTACTATACGAACTTATGATGTTTTATGCCAGCGAGCTGCAACTGTCTGAAAAACAAATGCGCAACCTGGCACATATGCCGGTGAAAGGGCGGGTGGCCAATGCCTTGCTATTGCTCCAGGAAAAATTTGGCACCACCCCGGCAGGAAATATTGGCCTGTCTCTCAGCCGGCAAGACCTGGCCGCCTACGCCGGCACTACCTACGAAACCGTTTTCCGCCTGCTCACCGAACTGTCTGGCGAAGGCATTATACGACATACGGGCCGCGACATACAGATCCTGGACGCTGCGCAATTGGCCGGCTTCACGCGGGCCACTCAAGGTTAAATAAAGAGAAGTTTTATACTACTCCACAGGAAAACACGGCCCTATACCCATAGGGCAGGCATGCTTTACGTGCATATCCTGCTAAAAAAAGCATCAGGAAGACAACGTTTGCGGGCGCTTCGTCATAATACCAATTGCTTATGCTTTTTTCCATTTATGATAAGTGAAATACGAAGTAAGCAATAAAACCAGCGCCACCATTACATTCACCTTGGCGCTTACCGGATCGCCAGACACGGTGTGGGCAATGAGGGCCGAGATAAAGGTGATCGTAAACCCTGCGTAGGCCCACTCCTTTACGCGCGGCCCTACCTGCGGAATAAGCAATAGCAACACTCCCAGTATCTTAGCCAGGCCCAGCTCCACGCGGAAATAGTCAGGATATCCCAAGTGTGCAAAACCCGTGGCTACCATGGGGTTCGTAAAATAGGAATAGGCGGAAAATGCCATCATCAGGGATATCAGTATGGTGCTGATCCAATAGGTAATGTTTATAGCTTTCATATGGTGTTTTTAATTATAACAAAACTAGCAACATTCATTGCCCCTTGTTAGCCGTTATACCAAAGGATAGCGATAACCTTTATGATACTAAACATTCCAGGGACAGCTGATGAAGGACAAACTTTTTTTGCCGGCTGGGCCTGGCATTGTAACTTTAGCATCCGCTACACCCAACAAAACGCCATGTACCTGAAACGAGTTATCTTTCCAGGCCTTGCTGCCAGCCTTGCCGCCTTTTCTCCGGCATGCACTTCTTCAGATCAACGCTCTATTAACGACGCCATTACCCAGCGCGAGCGGGATAAAGGTTACGTGATATATGACACCCGGGTGTTAAAAAAAACGGAGGAGCATAATCATGTGCATGTAATTTTCAAAACCGTTAATGGCGACAATAAAACCGTAATAGATACCGTAGACCTTGCCCGTACTGGCGATGGGGAGCTGGTGCCGGAATAACTTATACAAAACAACTAAAAAAAATGGGCTAACCATCATGGTGGTAGCCCATTTTTATTGATCATAAATGTGAGGCAGCGCCTAATTAGTAAGGCCCCTGCTTTTCAGCATGGGAGCAATGTTTGGCGGGTGGCCACAGAATGCCTTAAACATATCGCCATAAGGTTGTGTATTGCCACGGGAAAGAATCATATCGCGAAAGCGCTGCCCGTTTGCACGGGTAAGGCCACCATTTTCCTGGAACCAGGAGAATGCGTCATCGTCCAGCATTTCCGTCCAGGCATAGGCGTAGTAACCAGCTGCATAACCGTTTTGCCAGATGTGGAGGAAGTAGCTGGAACGATAGCGGGGCGGCACTTGCGCCAGGTGTATCTTATTTTTTTCCAGGGCCAGGGCTTCCAGTGAATCGGCATTTTGCTTGCCGGCGCTGGCAGGCAGGGTATGCCACTGCATATCTATCATGTCTGCTGCCAGGGCTTCCGTAAGCGCATACCCCTGGTTAAAGGTGGCTGCTTTCCGGATTTTCTCTACCAACGCCGGTGGCATGGGCGCGCCGGTTTTGTAGTGTACCGCATAGTGAGCAAACACCTTCGGATCCATGGCCCAGTGCTCGTTGAACTGGGAGGGAAACTCCACAAAATCACGGGCCGTATTAGGGCTGGCCAGCGATGGGTATTGCTGATCGGCAAAGAAGCCATGCAGGGCGTGTCCAAATTCATGGAACATGGTGGTCACACTTTCATAACTTATGAGCGCAGGCTCGCCGGCAGCAGGTTTGGGGAAATTGCATACGTTGTATACCACCGGTTTATGTCCCAGCAGTTTGGAGGAAGGCACAAATTCATTCATCCATGCCCCCCCGTCTTTATTATCCCGTTTAAAGTAATCGCAGTAAAATAAAGCCAGTTGTTGACCATCCTTGTCTATCACGTCAAACACGCGCACATCAGGGTGATATACCGGCAGGTCTTTCCGCTCCTTAAAGGTGATACCATATAATTGGTTGGCCGCATAAAACACACCATCCTTCAGTACTTTATTCAGTTCAAAATAAGGTTTGGTTTCGTTTTCATCCAGGTCGTACCGGGCTTTACGCACCTGCTCCGCATAAAACTTCCAATCCCAGGGCTGCAATGTAAAACCACCCTGCTGCTGGTCTATCACCGACTGGATGTTAGCCGCTTCCTCCTTAGCTTTGGCTTTGGCGGCGGGTATCAGCCTGTCCAGGAAAGTCACCACCGCTTCGGGCGTTTGAGCCATCTGGTCGCGCAGTTTCCAGGCGGCGTAATTTTTATATCCCATTAACTCTGCCTGTGCCGCGCGGATCTCCGCAATGCGGGCAATGATAGCACGGGTATCATTACTATCCCCTTTTTCAGCGCGGTTAAAAGAAGCTTCAAATAATTTTTGCCGTGCGTTGCGATTTGTGAGTACCTGCAAAAATGGTTGCTGGGTAGTGTTTTGCAGGGAGATCAACCATTTGCCCTCCTGTTTGGCTGCTTTGGCATTTTCTGCGGCAGATTTCTTTTCCCCTGCACTCAGCCCATTCAACAAAGTGCTATCAGCCACCACCAGCGCACCGGCCTTGTTGGCACCCTGCAATTTGCTGCCAAATTTGGCCATGAGGCTGGCCTCCTCCTGGTTATATTTTTTCAGCGCTTCCCGGGCACTATCCGACAAAGCAGCACCGGCCAGCGTAAATTGCGTATAATAATACGTAAGCAGGTATATCGATTCTGGATCTAGCTGCAACGAATCTCTCTGCGCGTAAAGCGTTTGCACCCGTTTAAATAATAGCGCATTCAGAAATATACCATCGTGATTGGCGGCCAGTTTAGGCGCTTCCTCCTCTTGTACTTTTTGCAGGGTATCATTAGAATTGGCCCCCACCAGCGCTGTAAATACGCCATTAACACGGGATAGTAACGCGCCGCTTTTCTCAATGGCCACCAGCGTGTTCTCAAAAGTAGGCGCTTCCTTATTATTAGCGATCAGGGCAATTTCTGCCTGTTGCTGTTTTATACCTTCCTCCAGGGCGGGCAAAAAATCGCTGTTGTTGATCTTCGTAAAGTCGGGTGCGTGCAAGGCCAGGGTACTTTCCCGGGAAAAAGGATTATCCGTGGAATCTGCACTGGCGGAGGGTTTGGAGCTGCTGTTGCAGGACATACCCAGAACCATGATGGCCAGGGCTTGGAGTGAACAGATTGTTGTAACGCGCATCTGGAAAATAATAAGAAGAGGTGAAAAAGAGTTGTAAAATAGTGAAAATATCGCCGCTCCCCTACATTCATCCCGCTATATAACCAATCCTACGAAAATATTCGTAGTTTATACGAAACATTTCGTAGATTTCTATTCTGTAAAACAGTATATCATGAAAAAATCCCTGCTACTTTGCGTATGCCTGCTGGCGGCCCAGCGCATCATCGCCCAGACCCCATCTCCACTCCTCAGCGCCGCCACTAAAACGGCAGTGGTGACCCGCTTGCAAAAAGCCCTTACAGACCATTACGTTTTTTTGGACACCGCCCGCAACATGGGCAACTATGTAAGCCAACGCTTGCAAAGCGGGGCGTATAACACGCTCACTACGCCCGATGAATTTTCGCAGGCCCTCACAGCAGACCTGCGGCATATTTACCGCGATATGCACCTTAACATTTATTTTGATTCCCTTTTTGCTGCCAGCCTGGAAGATACCACCCGCCACACACCACCCTCCGACACACCGGATGGCGGGGATCAGAATTATGGTTTCCGGAAAATAGAGTTGCTGCATGGCAATGTAGGTTATATCCTGTTGGATGGCTTCCATGAACCTACCCCTGCCGCCAAAGGCACGGTGCAGGCGGTTTTTAATACCCTGCGCCACTGCAATGCGCTGGTGTTGGACCTGCGTTTTAACGGGGGCGGCTCGCCAGATATGGTACAATACATTTGTAGTTTCCTGCTACCCCCCAACACGCATATTAATGACCTGTACCAGCGCCGCAACAATACTACCGAGCGCTTTTATACCTTGCCGGTAGACAGTTCCCATTATTTTGAAAACATCCCGGTGTATGTACTCACCAGTCACCGTACTTTTTCTGCCGCAGAAGAATGTAGTTACAACCTGCAAACGCAACACCGCGTTACCCTGGTAGGCGATACCACTGGCGGCGGCGCACATCCCGTAGCACCGGTTACCATTGGCCATGGCTTTATCGGTAACATTCCCTATGCCCGCGCCATTAACCCGGTAACGCTTAAAAACTGGGAAGGCACCGGTGTGGCGCCGGATATAAATGTGGCGGCTAGTACCGCGCTGGATGCCGCGCTGCTGCATTATTACAACACGCAGCTCCGCACAGCAAAAGACGCCGCGCGTATCCGCAAATTACAATGGGCCAAAGACCTTACCGTGGCCCGCATATACCCGCCGCAACTGGATTCCGCTACGCTTAAGGCTTATACCGGCCATTTCGATGAACGGGAGGTGACTTATGCCAATGGACAACTTTACATCCTCAGAAATGGGCAGCAGCAACAACTACTCCCCCTGTCGGCCACCACTTTTAAACTGGCAGATTATGATTATGTAAAACTCACTTTTTCAAAACAAGCCCAGGAAATTATTTACGAGTATGACGATGGTTTTACGACGGTGGTAAAACGAAAGGACTAATGGCATGGCCGAAGCCTGCGGCCTATTAAGGCCCATGATGCACGGCTAATATCGCGCGCCGGTGATGGAGGATGGCGTTTCCAATTGCTTTCCGCCCATATCCGGGGTGTTCCAACAAATTCCCCTGGCACAACGCGGCAAAGGCCTGTATAAAAGGATGGTGGGAATAGCCATGAAACAACTGAAAGAAGGTAATGCGCCGGAAGCCATCTTGGCCGCGCTGGAAAGCCTGTTCCTGCAGGTGGCGCAACCGGTAGCAGCGCTGGTAAGCAACGTGGTTGGTAACATTGGGGGAAATAACCGCATATCTTTAAAACCACCACGGATTGTTGTGAGGGGCAATGCCTGCAAGATACCTGCAAGTGTTACATCATTGCTTATTTATCGCATGGAGAGGGTTTGTTGGGCGCAGGCTGGTTAGGTGAAGCAACCATTCTTTGTGCATTTAGTTTCCTATAATTTCAAGCCGGTTACTATAATGCTCTAAGTGTAAGGCAGCGACCTTTATATATTTTTCCTTAAAGAGCTTATGCTTGCGTTCCGACCATTGCTGAATGGTCTTAACTATATCATCATAGGTAATGCCAGGATTTTCCCTTTTGATAAAATCTACTGTTGCTAATATTTCTAATGATAATGCAGACTGAAAACCATCTATCAGTTTAATTAAATTGCTAAGCCGCTCCCTTTGTTCTGCAGATAGCTCTTTTTTCACATAATCACTTACCTCTTGTAGTTTATCGTACTGCAATGCCAGGGGCTCAAAAGCTTTTGCATTCATTTGCTCTAACCCCTTTATGTATACGCCATTTAAATGATGAAGCACATGCACTACACCAGGGCTATATGGGCCATAAAGATACCCCTCAAACTGCAGTTTATATAAGCTTTTTTCGCCCAACCGTTGTAAAAAATAGGCAAGTTTATTTGCCACGAATAAACTACTACTTTCCCCTAGCGATTCATAATAAAACATGGCATACAAAAGCATAGCCCTTGGCTGGGTTAGCTTTATTTTTCTGGATATTTCCTGTTGTTTTAAAATTTCATTAACCGCTTCGTTTGGTTCGTAAACCTGAATGCGGACACTTGTGAAATGTCCTAAATACTTTTCAATCATCACTTTCACTTTCTCCCACTTTAAACCTCCATTGCCACACCCTAAAGGTGGCAAGGCTATGCTTTCAATTCCTTCCGCTTCAATTACCTTGACCAACTCTTTAAGACCATCCTCGATATAGCTGTATTTTGATTTAAGATACCATTCTGTTTTAGTAGGGAAATTAACAATGATCCGTTCGCCTTCAATGGTCTGCTCTTTTACCACCAAAAGCTTTCCTATTTGTAATATACCTTTTTTGTAAGCGGTGATGTATTGGTTATAGTTTACCGGAAACCTTTCTTTAAATTGCAAGGCTATACCCTTACCCATTACACCTACTGTATTTACAGTATTAACGAGTGCCTGCGTATTGGCATCAAACAAATTTCCTTTTAAATACTCCATTAGTAGTAAAGATTTGGGTTTACCATAACCGGTATAGTTAACCTTAATTTAAGCATTATTCCTTCAATAACCGCCTTTGAAGATTCATTGATCGTTGCGACCGCATCGATACAACCTACCAAAACATGATTTTTTATCAAAAACTCCGCTTGCTTTCTTCGCATACGATCAAAATCATCATCCTTATTACCCCAATATTTTTCAAACACTATATCCCAATCAATTTTATCCAAGTCTGACAAGTTATTATAAAATTCTGTGATAGCGTTCTTTGCGTGCCCATCCGTAAAACACCAATTTTCACATAATTGAACGATGCTTTCAACCTTACAAATAACATACACAATATCCCTTTGGGAACGTTGTGTTATACCCTGTGTGCCATTTTTTATCTTTAAAAGCATAGGCGAAAGGTGTCCGAAATAAAAAGGTACATATTCGCCTAAAGTTCCATTAGGAGGGTTAATTTTAACAGGATAATTATGCCGGTTCGCAATGAGTTCCACATCACACCTATATTAATGTAATTTGCATCAGCACTTTGATGATTTCGGGTAAACATACCATGCGTCAACAAATACTCAAGGTTATCGTTGTGAACGATGCGACAAATTTTTACAATATCTGGAACCTTTCCTGGCATTAATTATTGAATGATAAATGATACCTTTTATTGATTAAAATGTCTCCGTTATAATCTCAATACCCCAAATAGAAAAGATCAAATCACCGACATACCAAATGATAAAGTCCGAACACAAAAAAAGACAAACTAAAGATACCCTTAATTTGTCTTTTTTGAAATTCATGTGTGTTCCGGATTGGATTCGAACCAATGACCTACTGCTTAGAAGGCAGTTGCTCTATCCAGCTGAGCTACCGGAACCCTTACCCTCCCAAAAACGGCGGAGAGCGGCAAAATTAACGCATTTTACCATATCTAAAAACTATATTTTCACGACCAGGGTCTACTTTGCGCGGGAGGAAGTTCCGTGCAAACGCCTGTGCTACTACCTGCGCGCATGGTAAGCCCTTCGTTCCGCGCTGCCTTTTTCGTAACGCGAGATGCAGCATTACTTCGTTCATATCCCCCCAGGTAAGCAAGCAGGGATGATGAAGATTTTTACAGATCGTTTAAACTATGCTTGGGCAGGGGAAACTACGAAAACGTTTTTTCTCATTATATTAGCGCCCCAAGCAGGATTATATGGATGTTAAAGACATTAAAATAGCGGAAAGCTGGAAAAAGCCACTCCGGGAAGAATTTCAGAAGGCCTATTTCGATGAGATCGTGCTATTTCTCAAAGCGGAACGCCTTACAGGCAAAACCATTTATCCACCCGGTTCCCTGATCTTTAACGCATTCGATAAAACATCTTTTGAAGACGTGCGCGTGGTAATACTGGGCCAAGACCCCTACCATGGCCCCGGACAGGCTCACGGGTTATGCTTTTCCGTGCAAGACGGCGTAAAACCGCCCCCCTCTTTAGTGAATATTTACAAAGAGCTGCATAAAGACCTGGGCATGCCCATTCCACAAACGGGCAACCTAACGCCCTGGGCCACCCATGGCGTGCTGCTGCTCAATGCCATGCTCACCGTGCGCGCCAATGAACCCGCCTCCCACAGTAAAATAGGTTGGGAAAACTTTACCGATGCCGTGATCCGCAAAATTTCTGATGAAAAGGAAAATGTGGTGTTTATGCTCTGGGGCAAGTTTGCACAGGAAAAACAAATTCTCATCGATGCCACCAAACACCTGGTGCTGAAAGCGGCCCATCCCTCGCCCTTTAGTGCCGACAAGGGATTCTTTAACTGCCGTCATTTCTCCAGGGCCAATGAATACCTGGTGCAGCACAATCGCGCCCCGGTAGACTGGAAATTGTAGCATTTCCGTGAATGCCTTATATTTGTTTTACACCTGTACATAATAGAATGAATAGGCTGAAAAAATTCCTCGGCGGCCTTTATGCCACGTATATCCTGCTCCTGTTTTCCGCAACAGTCATCATTTTATTTATTCCTCTTTATGCCACCTGGTTGTTCAAAGAACCTTATCGCAACCGTATTTTCGTGACCATTGGTCGCGGGTGGATGGCGGTGTTTATGCCGCTGATAGGCTGCCCTATGCGCCGCAAAGGGCTGGAAAATTTCAAAGCGGGACAAACCTATGTGCTTACCTGCAATCACAATTCTTTCATGGATATTTTGGTGGCTACCTCCTCCATCCCCGGGAGCAATAAAACGCTGGCTAAAAAGTCTATGGGCAATATTCCTGTCTTTGGCCCCATTTACCGCCTCGGCGCCATCCTGGTAAACCGGAAGGATGAAGACAGCCGCAAGCAAAGTTATATCCGTATGAAGGAGGCACTGCATCAGGGCATTCACATCCTGCTATATCCCGAAGGCACGCGCAACCGCACTGACAAACCCATAAAACCTTTTTACGATGGGGCTTTTTCCCTGGCCATCGATACCCAACTACCCCTCCTGCCCTCGGTACTTTTCCATACCCGCAACATCCTGCCTGCCGGCGGCTTCTACGCCTGGCCACACGCAGTGGAATATCATTTCCTCCCTCCCATCGATACCAAAGGCATGACACGGGACGATATTCCGGCCCTGAAAGAAAGGGTGTTTAATATCATGCTGGCACATTATGTAGCCCATGAAAAAACGCCACCAACTTCCCGTTGATGGCGTTTCGCAACCTATAATTTTTCGCATCGTCACTGATCTCCATAAAACTGTCGCGTCCTGTTTACCCGCAGATCGCGCAGGATGCCCGCTTTCGGGTTAATCGTCACACTAAAGGAACGGTAAAAGCCATAAGGAATAACGTTGATCGACATTTGCCAGCAGTGCAGGTCGCGGGAAATGTAAAGGTTGGAATAACCGATCTGCATTTTCACAAAATCAAAGGTACTCTGCGCACCCAGCTTCCATTTCGGGGTAAGACTGAAATCCCCGTTTACCGTAAAGCCCTGGTTAAAGGTGGTTACAGAACGCCCGGAATCGATGTTGATCGCCTTAGAATAAGATAAACTATAAGACAAATCTACCTTCCAGGGAATATCAAAATCTACATACTCCCCCGGGTTGGTGCGTATCATCTGTGCCTGCCGTTGCTGCGCCAGCATAGCCGCATCTGTATTTTGCTGCTCGGCCAGGTCCTGCAACTCCTTGTCTTTGGCCTTGGCATTTTTTGACTGCGATTGCAGGGAAGTACTCATGGCAATAGAAGCATTGGTGAGGTGCCCCAGGCTAATCTTACCATCCTGCCATACGTAACGGTCTACACGGGTACCCCTGCGGTCGTAGGTGTAGGGGTCCAGTGTTCCGGAGGCGGTGATGTTTAGTTTATCAAATAAGTTGGTACGTGCATAGAGGCTGAAGGTAGACAGCTTAAAGGAATCTGCCAGCAAGTTATAAGACCCATTGATCCCGAAACCATCCAGCAACTTAATCTTTTTCTCATGATTGGCCGACGTATCTTTTTTGGAGAACACTTTCATCTCCAGGTTATTATCTATCCCGAAGTTAATGCTACCCGAAGTACCCGATGAGGGGGCACCAATGTTAGACCCATCAAAATAAGACACCCGCTGCACCGCTGCTGACGCCGTATCGTAGCGCAGGTTATAGAAGTATTTCCCATTCAGGTCTGGCCGGTAGGAAATACCGATCGTGGGCCGTATTACGTGGCGGATGGCGCGTATCTTGGAATTTTTGTTAAACACGTACATGCCATACATGGCCGTGGTGAGCGAAAGGCTGGTGCTGATATCGCGGGAGGAGAAAAAGCCATCTTTATACAGCGTATCCACCTTACCCCGGTAGCCACGGCCATGGTTGTATTCGTTCGGGTTCCAGGTACGGACTATTTCCTTGGTATACCAGCGCTCCGAGTAGCTGATACCGGGCGACAGGGTAAACCCTTTCATCACCGGCACCGACAGGCTAATGGGTACCTGGTGCTGGAAACCAGTTTGCAAGGCGTCCCACATGGGCTGCTTACCAAACAAGGAGTCCTTGAAGGCCACACTGTTTTGCAGGTTGCCTGAATAGCCCACCCCTATTTTATAATACCATTTAGGCGTACCAACCACTTCTTTCGGCTGGAAAGGATAAATGGTGTTTACCGTAAAAGCGGCATTGGGGAAAGAAATGGTTACATCGTGGGTTTGCAGGTTTTGCGAATGGTTCAGGCCCAGCGACAGGTTAAAAGGCTTGCCCTGCCAGCTTTTGGAAAAGTTGATGGAAGACCCGATATTATTATTTACACGCGTATTATAGTCTGTTACGTTATAAAGGTTATACGTAGAGGAGGCAAAGTTTACGCTCGCACCAAAGTTGGTGCCGGGGTGGGCCTTGCTGTCCATCGTGTGGTTCCAGGTTACGTGAAAGTCGTGCGTGGAGGTGAAGTCTTGCTTTACCTGCGGATCGCCGTAGCGGGTGTTAGAAAAGCTCAGGTTCAGTCCACCGCTATAGTGGTAACGCTTCCGGTACGTGGGGCTGGCGGTAATGGCCCAACTCCCGTACGAGAAAATACTGGCGCGCAGCGTGAGGTCAAAGTTGTCGCCCAGGCCAATGTAGTAACCACCATTCTCCAGGCCCAACCCTTTTTGCTGGGTGGTCGTGTACTGCGGCGGCAACAGGCCGGAACGCTGTCCCTGCGACAACGGGAAAATGGCAAACGGAATGTAGATGGGCGTGGGAATGCCCATAATCTCCAGGTTTGCCGGACCGGAGATCACCAGTTTGTTAGGGATCACCTTAATCTTGCGGGCGCGGAAAGCAAAGTGCGGCGTATCCAGGTTACAGGTAGTATAGCCATTTTTGAAACCAAAGATGGTATTGTCCGGCGCTTTCTTGGTTTCATAACTTTGAATGAAACCTTCGCCATACTGCGACCGGGTGTTAAAGATCAGCGCCTTTTGGGAGCTAATGTTATACAGTAGCGTATCGGAATTAAAGGTTTGTCCGGCATTCACCATCACCGGGCGGCCTACAAGCTTGCCCGCAGTGTCCTTGGAGGGCATGGCGTGCATGATGCCAGTACCCTGGGCATAATCCATTTTTTCGGCGGTGAGGTCTACGTCCTTATATTTAGTATTGGCATTGCCATATAGGAAAAACTTTTTATCCGGTACAATCAGTACAATGGAGTCGCGCGCCTTGTAGGCCACGGGCGCATCCAGGCTATCCTTGGAAAGCTTTACATGAATGGTGTCCTTATTTTTAAGACTGTCTTCCGTTATGAAGCCGGCAGGTATGGAGTCTATGCCGGCAGTATCATTGGGTGCGGGGTGGGCGGTATCCTTCGGTAAAGGAGGAAGCGTATCTTTGCCGTGCAGTGTATCTTTAATGGGTTTGGCTTTTACCGGCTTACGTACAGGCTTTGTAGTGTCAGCGGCAAAATAACCGCTAACCGGGGGGGAACGATGGAACACCGGGTGACCCATCGTATCCATTATAAAAGGAAATACGAGAATTATACCTGCAATTAGCAGGTAGAGCGACCGGAAAAACTTTTTATAGTTATTTTTGTATCGAGCGTGCATGTGTTAGAGCGGGCACAAACCTACATGTTTTTAAACAAATTAATAACAACGCCCTGTTAAAATGCAGGTAACCTGCACTGGAAATACGGACGTTATCCTGCATAAGCGATATTTACCATACTAACTGAAAAATAAGTCATTTATTTTTACCTAATGACAAAAGGTACCCATTAAAAAACGAGATGAGAAGCATGCGCCGTAAACGATTTTGGATCTTTACCCTGGGCACCGTCCTGGTTAGCTCCCTCTTTATTTTTGCCACTACGGGCCGTAAAAAGCCCTACCGGCACGACAAGCCCATTCACACCATTGTAATTGATGCGGGCCATGGAGGCGAAGACGCGGGAGCCAGGGGAAGCTATTCTACCGAAAAACAGATCACACTGGCCGTAGCACTGAAGCTGGGCAAAATGATAGAAGATAACATGCCAGATGTAAAAGTGGTGTACACCCGCACCACCGACCGCTACGACGATGTACACCGCAAAGCAGAAATTGCCAATGATGCACATGGCGACCTGTTTGTCTCTATCCACTGCAATTCCACCGTTAAAGTCCGCAAAACCGTCGGTTATAAAACCGTGACCCGTAAAAAAGGCAAACGTAAGATTGCTACCAAGGTACCCATATACGCCTACTATCCCAGTGAGGCCAAAGGCACCGAAACCTATGTATGGGCCACGAGTAAGAACAATGCCAAACTGGAATCGCTGAAACAACACAGTAGCTCCGTAATTGTGCTGGACGACGATTCTTCCCGCGCTAATATGGACCCCACGGATCCGGCTACCTATATTATGCTCAATACGCTGCGCAATGCCTACTTCGATCAAAGCCTGCGCCTGTCCAGCATTATTGAGGATGAATTTACCAAAACCGGCCGCCTGAGCCGGGGCGCCCGCCAGCGGAATGAAAAAGGCATTTGGGTATTATCCGGCACGGCCATGCCCAGCGTACTGGTGGAAGTGGGTTTTATTAGCAATCCCGAAGAAGAAGACTTCCTCAATTCCCAGGAAGGGCAGATGGCTACTGCCACCTCCATATATAATGCTATACAGCGGTATAAGGAAGAACTGGAACGTTTTGGTGCACCCACGTCTAACGACCTGCCCACGCCTACCACCCGCAATAAAAAACATGCCCCCGTAAAAGACAAGACCCTGCTGGCGGCCGCTACTGCCAAACGTACGCCTGCCAGCCGGCCTTCCTCCCTCCGCAATAAAATGGAGGCTAACCTCCATTCCCGGAAAGCCAGCAACAACGCCAGCAGGAAGCCTGCAAAAAGCGACCTGGCTGCCAGCAAGGCCCATAGCCGCAATGATATAGCGGCCGTTCCCCGTGGCAAGCAAGGCAAAGAACGAATGGCCTCCGCCCGGCCAGGCAAAAAAGGGCCACCTACGCCATCTTCCAGGGATAAGTTACGGCAACGGGAACACGAAAACATTAAAAACGCCCTGGCTGCCACCGGCAGTTATAAAGTGCAGGTTATGTCCTGCCCAACGTCCTATCCCCCCCACGCCAAAGTATTCGCCAAACTGAAAGCCACTATCGTAAAAGAAACTATCGCTGCCGGCCGAAAAAAAATATACAAATATTATTGCGTAAACTACAAGACCTTCGCCCAGGCAAACGCTGCACTCCACAACGCCAAAAAACTCGGTTTCAAAGACGCCTTCATCCTAGACCGCAACGGTAGCCGCCTCGAAGCCCGGCTCTAGTCCCCCCTTTCCCTTTTTAGCCCTTCCCACAAAGAATTACCACCCTACCACGCCCCGCACCCTCTTTTTGCATATTTTTGCAACGAACGTATTCGTATTGCAATGCTCAAGATTTCTAATGAAACAAAGGTTGGCATTATAGCAACTGTAGCCATCGTCATGCTGGTGGTGGGCTTTAACCTGCTAAAAGGCAAGAACATTTTTTCCCGCTCCTTCACCATTTACGCCAAGTATAACCAGGTAAACGGCTTGCAGCCCTCTAATGCGGTGCAGGTAAACGGCCTTACTATAGGCAACGTAAGCAGTCTGGAACTCATGGATAAGAACGCCGGCCAGATACTGGTGGCCATCCGCATTACCAAGCAATTAAATATTCCGAAGAATACCATAGCCCGCATCAGCAGTGACCTGCTGGGCACCAAATCTGTAACCCTCGTTTTCGGCGATGCGCAGCAATACCTCCAGGATAAAGATACCATCAACTCCGCCCTGGACGGCTCCATCACCGACGCGCTGAAAGCCCAGCTAGACCCGCTCGTGAGCAAAGTGAAAGGTACGCTCACTGAAGTAGATTCTGTGTTGCAAACGGTAAACACCATCTTCGATGTTTCCACCCAAACAAACCTGAAAGAAGCCGTGGGACACCTGAACCACACCATGCACAACCTGTCTAACGCTTCCGGCTCCATAGACCAGATGCTGGACCCGCAGCATGGCAACATCAAAGCTACTTTTGATAACTTTGCCGCCATCAGCGGTAACCTGCGCAATAACAATGATAAGATTACTGCCATCCTTGCCAATGCCCAGAAAACAACGGATGCACTGGCCAATGGCCAGCTCGATAAAACCTTGCAGGACCTGCAAACCAGCATGAACAACCTGAAAGCCATCATCGCCAATATCAACAGCAGCAACGGCACCGTAGGCCTGCTGCTCAATGATAAACAGGTGTACAACAATCTCCAGGCCACCACTAGCAATCTTAATAAACTGCTGGAGGACCTGCGGTATAATCCGAAACGCTACGTGCATTTCTCTTTATTCGGTAAAAAAGAAAAAATGAGGCCCATTCCTTCCGACTCGGCCAAATGATCCTTCAAATGAAATTATTCCGATACGGCCTGCTGCTGCTCGCTGCCATCCTGGCCATGCCTGTTGTCTTTGCCCAGGTAAAGAAAACACCCGCGCCCGCCGCCAAATCTGCCGTGAAGCCGCCCGCGCCCGTGAAGATCCAACCCGTGGTACAGCCTACCCTGCCCACTCCCAAAAAAGATACGACCTCCGGCACCATCATCCGCCTGCTGAAAGCCGGCGCACTCTATAGCACGACCCACGATACCATACAACTTACCAAATTCATTACCGACGTGGCTTTCCAGCAGGGCAATGCTGTACTTTCTTGCGACAGCGCTTTCCTGGATCGCAAAACCAATATCGTGGATGCCTACGGTCATGTACACATTAACCAGGCCGATAGCGTTAATATTTATGGCGACTACCTGCACTACGAGGGCTTCACCCGGCAAGCCACCCTGCACGATAATGCCCGCCTCACCGACGGCAAAGTAACCATCACCGGGCCGGAACTGCATTACGATATGAATGCCCGCATCGGCACGTATGAGAAAGGCGGAAAACTGGTCAATGGCCAAAGCGTACTGACCTCCCGCCTGGGCTACTATTATGCCGATACGAAGGATACTTATTTTAAACAAGACGTTTTGCTGGTAGATCCGCAGTACACCATCAGCACCGATACTTTACTGTATAATACAGATACCAAGGTGGCTACCTTTATGGCACCCACCACCATCAACGATGGCAAAACCATCATGTACACCACCTCCGGTTTTTACGATACCAACACCGGCGCCGGCACCTTCGGCAATCGCCCTATTATTGAAGATAGTACCGGCACCATACAGGCCAACGATATCCGCATGGATAAGCTGAATGGCATGGCCTTCGCCGATGGAAACGTGGTGTATCACGATACCATTAATAAAATATCGCTGCTCTCTAATCATGCAGAAGTAAACCAGTTCCGGAAAACGGTATTGGCCACCCAGAAGCCCGTGATGATACTGGAGAAAGATGGCGATACCTTGCTCATGGCCTCCGACACGCTGTTTTCCGGCGTAATTACCCGGCAGGAAATAAGGGCACTGAATCGCCGCCGTGATAGCCTGGCCCGTGAAGAGATCAAGGCAGATTCTATCCGCAAACAAAACCGAATTACCCGTAAAGCCCGGCTAGACGCGCCCAAACACCTGGTGGCCACCGATAGCCTGCTGAGCAAGGAAGATGAAGACGAGGAAGCCATTCCAAAACTGCCCCCCCTGCCACCCGCAGCAGACAGTGTAGCCCACATCAGTACCGACAGCATGGCCCGCCTGCGAAAAGGAGTAGACACCCTCAAAAAGCAATTGCCCACTAACGTTACCGCCATCATAGACAGTGCGAAAACAAGGGTGAAGCAGTTCCCCGTTACCGTGCCATTGCCCGGCGATACCACCCATAAAAACGCCTTCCAGCGCCTGGCCAACGCCGCCGTACCCACCGATAGCCTGGAGATCAGCCTCGGAAAACAAAAGGATTCCCTGCTGGTACGCAATGGCAACGATACCCTGCTGAACAAGGCCCTGCCTTCGCCTAAAAAAGATTCAACTGTAAAAGACAGCGCCATACAAATAGCCATGGTCACCCCGCCACCAGACACTGCGTACACGGCAGAAGACACCACCGAGCAGCGCTACGTACTGGCCTACCACCACGTAAAAATATATTCCGATTCCTTGCAAGGGGTGTCAGACAGTGCTTACTACTCCACCATCGACTCTACCTTCCGCATGTACAGACAGCCCCTTCTCTGGGCCAATATTAATACACAAATGAGCGGAGATACAATTTATCTCTTCACCAAAAACCAGCATGCAGATAAGATCCTGCTCAACACCAATGGCCTGATCGTAAATGAAACCAGCCCCACCCTGTACAACCAGATAAAAGGCAATATGATCACCGGTTATTTCCTGAATAATAAACTGGACTGGATGCATGTAGACGGTAACGCCGAAAGCATCTACTATATCCAGGACTCCGATAGCGCCTACCTGAGTGTTAACAAGGCTCTGGCAGCCATCATCAACATTTATTTTATCGACAACCAGCTCTATAAAGTAAACCTGGTGAAAGATCCTGAAGGTGTGATGTACCCCTTCACCCAACGTCCCCGCGACAAAATGCTGCTGCCCAACTTCCATTGGGAACCGGCACGCCAGCCCAAATCTAAATACGAATTGCTCGGTAACTAAAACCAGCGGGGAGTACCAGTACCCGGTTTATAATAATTGATAAAAATGTCTGTACTACCTACTGCCCGATCCTGGTTTAACACCTTGCTGCACGATAGCCGTTCCATGGGCATTCTGCTCATATGCTGCACGGCAATATCCCTGCTGTTGGCCAATGGCCCGCTACAGGCACCCTGGCTGCAAGCCTGGCACCTGGCCTCGCCGGCACCTTCCTTTTTACACCTGCCCCCTACTGCTTTACACTGGATCAATGACGGCCTGATGGCCCTGTTTTTCCTGCTGGCCGGTTTAGAGATCAAACGGGAATTGAGGGCCGGCGCATTAGCTACCGCACAGCGGGCGTTGCTCCCGGCACTGGCTGCACTGGGGGGCATGATATGCCCTGCCTTATTATTCCTCGCCGTAAATGCCGGCGGAGCCCTACGGCATGGCTGGGCCATTCCCATAGCCACAGACATTGCCTTTTCTTTAGGCATTTTATCACTGGTCGGCAAGCGCGTACCCCCGTCCGTAAAAATCCTGCTCACCGCCCTGGCCATCATAGACGACCTGGGTGCCATTTTAACAATTGCCATCTTTTATACAGATAGCCTGCATTGGATGTATGTGTGGAGTGCTGGTGGCTGCCTGCTGGTGCTATTCCTGATGAACAGCTACCACGTACAGCGCTTCAGATGGTACGTGCTGCCCGGCCTGATTTTGTGGTATTGCATGTTCAACTCCGGCATACATGCCACCGTGGCCGGTGTGCTGCTGGCATTTTTTGTGCCGCTGCCCACCATCTCCGCATTGGAGCATAAGCTGCACGTACCCGTGAATTTTATGATCATGCCCTTATTTGCCCTGGCCAATACGGCTATCTTGTTCCCCCATCCTATATTACCTGCCATCATGCATCCGCTGAGTGCTGCGGTAATAGCAGGCCTGGTAATCGGTAAACCTTTGGGCATTTTCTGTTGCTCCTGGCTGGGCGTGCAAGCAAAGTTATTGGCCCTACCGGCAGATTTGGGCTGGAAACACCTGCTGGGTATGGGAATTATGGCGGGCATTGGTTTCACTATGTCTATCTTCCTGTCCACGCTGGCCTTTGCAGATACCCACGGGCAGGATATTGCCAAAATAGGCGTAATGGCTGCATCTTTACTGGCAGGAATAACCGGAATTTTATATTTTACTTTCCTGAAAAAATAAAGCTATTCAGTGCTATGTCATCAACCATACTAAGCAGCTCCATTAGAACGTTTTAGCGACGGCGTACTGTATGTTCAACCATTTATTCACCACCTTGCAATGCCCTGTGATGGGGGCTTGGCATTGTTCTTGCAAATTGGCTCCGTTCATGAAAAAACAACTCTTTTGTGTACTTATCGTAATGGGTGCTGCCCGGTGTGCAACGGCGCAGTCTACGGGCCAGGTGCAGGTAGGCGGCAGACTAGGTCTGCCCTTGGGCGTTACCGGCCGTTACTGGTTCACGGAGCATTCCGGCGGCGAGGGTATACTGGGTATTTACAATCGTACCGTATCGCTTACTGCTTTGTACGAATATCACTTCGACCTTTCCGCACTCACCGTCAATGGCTTTGGATGGTACCTCGGCGGCGGCGCACATGCAGGTGGACGCGAGATACATTCCAAAGCGCAATTTATCGGCGGACTGGATGCCATAGCCGGAGCCGATTATAATTTCGAAGCAATGCCGTTAAACCTAAGCCTGGACTGGAAACCAGCCGTTCACTTTCAACACTCCGCCGAACTGGCACAGTTTGCCATATCTGTACGTTACACTTTTGGATACAACAATTAAACCTTTATTACCACACAACAACGCTTATTACTAAATCAGCAAAACCATATGAAAAAACGAGTGTTTATCCTCAGTCTTTGCAGCTTCATCACCTTCAGCGCCATGGCACAGCAACGTGGCCATAGCAGCTACAAAACAGTGGGCACTGACTACAACACCGCTCTGGGCGTAAGAGGAAATCCATACCTGATTGGCTTTACCGTAAAACATTTTGTAGAAGGACCACACGCCATTGAAGGCATGATCACTACAGACATCAACCGCAATGGCAACGTAACCTTTACCGGCTTGTATGAGTACAACCTGAAAGTATTTCAAGACCTGCCGGAATGGAGCCTGTTTTTCGGCGGTGGCCTGCATTTCGGCGTGTACGACCGGTGGGACTTTAACCGGGACCGCTTCTATAAAAAAGGAGATGGGTCTTATGTAACTGGTGGTATAGATGGCATTATCGGAGTGTCCTACACTTTCAAAAAACTGCCCATCAACCTGAGTGCAGACCTGAAACCTTATGTAAATTTCAGCGGCCCTACTAAGTATATGGCCGAACAAATGGGCGGCGTAGCAGCCCGTTATACTTTTAAATAATGCTGGCAAGGCTTTATCGTGCAAAACCCTGGCTTTGGCTGGGGTTTTGCTGTTTATATGCACTAACTTCCAGGTATGAAAATCTTCTCCGCCGCACAGGTGCGCGAGGCCGATGCCTACACCATCGAACACCTGCCCATCACCAGCCTGCAACTGATGGAAAAGGCTGCCATCCAGTGTACACAATGGCTAGAAACCCGGTACAGCCAGGGCTACTCCTTTCATATTTTTTGCGGTGCGGGCAATAACGGTGGCGATGGCCTGGCCATTACCCGCTTGCTGCGCCAATTGGGCTATGAAGCCACCGCCTACCTGCTGCAATATACCGATCAGTTTTCTACCGATAACCGCGCCAACCAGGCCGCCCTGCACAGCCAGGAAACTGCCGCCATAATCACCTTACAGCCAGGCGACAAGTTTCCCGCACTCCCGGAACATGCCATCCTTGTAGATGCCATTTTTGGCACTGGCATGAGCCGCCCCCTGCTGGGATTCCTGGCCGAAACCGTACAGCAACTTAATGCCCTGAAAGACCGGTATACCATCGTATCCATAGACCTGCCTTCCGGCATGCTGGCCGATGAAAGCACGAAAGACCTGCTGAGTGTGCAAGCCCATCATACCCTGAGTTTCGAAGTATATAAACTCGCCTTCCTGCTGCCGGAAAATGCTAGTCGCACCGGCGAGGTTCATATACTTCCCATTGGACTGCACAAAGATTATATAACCCAAACGCCTACACGCTATGAACTGGCAGACACCGCGCTTATTCAAAGCATTTATAAACCCCGCCAGCCTTTTTCCCACAAAGGAACTTATGGACATGTATTACTTATTGCAGGCAGTTATGGTAAATTGGGCGCTGCGGTGCTGAGCGCCCAGGCCTGTTTGCACGCCGGAGTAGGGCTGCTCACGGTATACGTGCCGGAAGCTGGGTATAACATTATTCAACTGGCCGCGCCGGCAGCTATGTGCCTGGTAGATGACAACCCCCAGCAAAGCGTTCAATTTCATGAAGCCGTTACCGCAGATGGTGCCGGCAAATACAAAACCATCGCCATTGGCCCTGGCCTGGGTACCAGTGGCGATACCGCCCGGGCATTCAAAAAATTATTGCAACGCTACCGCTCCCCCATGGTCATCGATGCCGATGCGCTCAACATCCTGGCCGCCGAAAAGCAACTGCTGGACCTGGTGCCACCCCACTCCCTGCTTACCCCCCACCCTAAAGAGTTTGAACGGCTGTTCGGCCCTTCGGCCAATGATGTGGAACGGCTGGAAAAACTAGCCGCAGCCGCCCGCGAACGCCAGCTTTACATCCTGCTCAAAGGCCGCTATACTGCGATCGCAGGGCCGGATGGTGCCGTATATTTTAATGCTACTGGCAATGCTGGCATGGCCACCGGCGGCAGCGGCGATGTACTCACCGGCATACTGGCCGGCATATTGGCCCAGGGTTATGCTCCCAAAGACGCCATGGTACTGGGTGCATGGCTGCACGGACTGGCCGGCGACCTGGGCGCAGCAGCAAGTAGCCAGGAAGCCCTGCTAGCCTCCGATATGGTACAATACATTGGTAAGGCCTACCAGGAAATAGCTGGCTATGCAACCCTGCAACACCCTTCCAAAAATCTTTAATGGTAATCGTTAAATTGTTATATTGTTGCATGTTTAACTGGTAAAGCCTGTGAAAACTCCAAAGAAACTTTAGCCTCCGCCACTGCGGAAAATTTACGACCAAACGATACATTGCCAGGATAAACGAAGCGCTATCTAGTCAAATATTTCCACGTATTATAAAAACCTAGAACCAGTATGAACATCGTTTATTTAGTCCCATTTTTTGGAATCATCGCCTTGTTATTTACAGCACTCCGTAGTGCGTGGGTGTCTCGCCAGGACGCAGGAAATGAGCGCATGATCGAAATCGCCAAATACATTGCCGACGGCGCCATGGCCTTCCTCAAAGCAGAATATAAAATACTGATTTACTTTGTCATCATCGCCGCCATGCTGCTTGGCTTCATGGGCGCTTCCCACGCAAATTCCGACTGGACCATTGCACTGGCCTTTATCGTAGGCGCCATCTTCTCTGCCACCGCAGGTTTTATCGGGATGAAGATCGCCACCAAAGCCAATGTGCGCACCGCACACGCCGCCCGTACCAGCCTGGCAAAAGCCTTGCAGGTATCTTTTACCGGCGGCTCCGTCATGGGCATGGGCGTGGCAGGCCTCGCCGTAATAGGACTAGGCGGCCTGTTTATCGTACTTAAGGCTTACTTCGGCGCCAGCGCCAATGCCCCAGAAATGATTAAAACCATTGAAGTACTCACTGGCTTTTCGCTGGGCGCAGAAAGCATTGCGCTGTTTGCCCGCGTAGGTGGTGGCATTTATACCAAAGCCGCCGATGTAGGTGCCGACCTGGTAGGCAAGGTGGAAGCCGGCATACCAGAAGACGATCCGCGTAACCCCGCTACCATTGCAGACAACGTAGGCGATAACGTAGGCGATGTAGCTGGTATGGGAGCCGACCTTTTCGGCTCCTACGTTGCCACCGTACTGGCCACTATGGTACTGGGCTCAGAAACCGCCGCCACCGACCGATTCGGCGGCCTCTCCCCCATTTTATTGCCCATGCTCATTGCCGGCACCGGTATCATCTTATCAATCATTGCCACCTTCTTTGTGCGCATCAGCGATAACGCAGGGCTTACTACCAGTGTAGTCCAAAAGGCCCTGAACATGGGCAACTGGGGCGCTATCGTGCTTACCGCCATCGCCAGTTACTTCCTGGTCATATTTATATTGCCCGACGGCCAGCTCACCCTGCGCGGCAATACCTTCACCCGCAACGGCGTTTTTGGTGCCATCATCGTAGGCCTGGTAGTAGGTACCCTCATTAGCCTTATCACAGAATATTATACCGCCATGGGCAAACGACCGGTGCGTTCCATCATCCGCCAGTCTGCCACCGGGCATGCCACCAATATTATAGGGGGCCTTTCCGTAGGTATGGAATCTACCGCCCTGCCCATCCTGGTACTCGCGGCGGGCATTTATGGCGCCCATCAATTTGCAGGACTTTACGGCGTAGCCATTGCCGCCGCCGGCATGATGGCCACCACCGCCATGCAGCTGGCCATCGATGCATTTGGCCCTATCGCCGATAACGCCGGTGGTATTGCAGAAATGAGCGAACTTCCCAAAGAAGTACGCGAAAAAACAGACATCCTTGATGCCGTAGGAAACACCACAGCCGCCACCGGCAAAGGTTTCGCCATTGCATCTGCCGCTCTAACCTCGCTGGCGCTTTTTGCCGCATTTGTAGGCGTATCCGGCATTCACGGCATCGACATTTACAAAGCCAAGGTGCTGGCCGGCCTGTTTGTAGGTGGAATGATACCCTTCATTTTCTCCTCGCTGGCCATCGCCGCCGTGGGCCGTGCCGCCATGGCTATGGTGGAAGAAGTAAGGCGGCAGTTCCGCGAAATACCCGGCATACTGGAAGGCACCGGCAAACCCGAATACGATAAATGCGTAGCCATTTCTACCAATGCTTCCATCCGCGAAATGCTGCTGCCCGGTGCCATTGCACTCATCTCTCCTTTACTCATTGGCTTCCTCTTTGGGCCAGAAGTGCTAGGCGGTTTCCTGGCCGGTGCCACCGTAAGCGGGGTGCTGATGGGCCTTTTCCAGAACAACGCCGGCGGTGCATGGGATAACGCAAAAAAATCGTTTGAAAAAGGGGTGTTGATCAATGGAGAAATGTTCTATAAAAAATCCGAACCCCATAAAGCATCTGTAACCGGCGATACAGTGGGCGACCCATTCAAGGATACCTCCGGACCTTCCATGAACATATTGATTAAACTGATGTCTATCGTGTCGCTGGTCATTGCTCCTACGCTGTCTACCATGTTCCCCCATGATGATACAGCTACCGCGCAAAAGCCACCCATAAAAACGGAAGTGGCAATGGCTATCCTTACCCCGGCTCCATATACAGTGGTTTTGCAACACCACTAAGCAAAAGGCCGGCATCGGCTAACGGAAAATCCGGGATACATGGGGTATTTTACCTAAAAGTGTATCCCGGCATTTTTTCCAAACCCGCCTATTATACCAGCCCCTTCGCCTAAAAAATTTTGCATTTTCCGAAACCCGGCTTATCTTTGTACTGTAATACGATTTATTACAGAATGGTAAAAAGTAAATTCGCCATATCAGTTCACATCCTCTCCCTCCTGAATAACAGTGAGGAAGAATGGACATCCTCCGAGTACCTGGCTAGCTCGCTCAATGCAAACCCTGCCCTGGTACGTAAGGAGTTAGGCGCCCTGCGATCAGCAGGTTTGGTGGAAAGCAAAGAAGGTAAAAATGGTGGTTCCCGGCTTACCCGCCCCGGGAATGAAGTCCTCTTATCCGATATATTTGCAGCCATTAAGGAAGACCACATTTTCAGTTACGCCCCCAATTTGCCCAGTGAAGACTGCCCGGTGGGCAAACAAATTAATCAATCGCTCGATCACCTTTTTTGCCGCATCGACAACTCCGTGCACGATTGCCTGCACCACATTACGCTGGCGGATTTTTGCAGGCAGTTTGCTAATTGCAAAACAAAACAACCATAAACATTTTTCAGGTCTACATTTTTTAATGCTATGCAAACATGTGTTATGTTTTTTCTTAGTTATAACTGCAACAATTTTTACAACAATTATAACCATCAGCAGCAGTTGGCTCCTTAATTGATGGAAGAAACTGTTCGTTTAAAATTATGTTTTATATATCACACGCTTAAAACACACTCTTATGAAAGTTGCAATTATTGGCGCTTCTGGTTATATTGGAAAAGAAATCCTGGCAGAAGCACTGAACCGTGGCCACCAAGTTACCGCCATCGTGCGCGATGTTACAAAGATTACCGACACCCACCCTCAACTCACCGTGGTGAAGGCAGACGTGCTGGACGAAGTCGCAGTGGCAGCTGCCGTAAAAGGCAATGAAGCCGTGATTAGCTCCTACAACGCCGGTCAGGATGCCAGTGACATCCTCGACACCTATGGCCGCGCCATCCGCAGTATACTTAATGGCGTGAAAGACGCAGGTATTCATCGCTTCCTGGCCGTAAGCGGTGCGGGCAGCCTGGAAATTGAACCCGGCCTTCAGTTGCTGGATACTCCAGAATTCCCCGAACTTTGGAAAGCCGGTGCCACCGCCACCCGCGAAGCCTTTTACACCATCAAGGCTCAGTCGGACCTGGACTGGACGGTTATTAGCCCCGCCATGAATATAGAACCCGGCCCCCGTACCGGCGTATTCCGCCTGGGCCGCGACCAGGTAGTTGCCGATGCAAAAGGCGAAAGCCGTATTTCCACCAAAGACTTTGCCGTAGCAGTGATAGACGAACTGGAAAAACCACAGCACATTAAACAACGGTTTACCCTGGCGTACTAATCCTGGTACTCCATTTTGCATACCGTCCTCCGTAAATCCGGATATCCGGTTATTCCGCAGGCTCCTTTTTGAGCGCCTGCGGTTTTTTTTGCCCTGTTGTTGTCTTGTGCCTGTCTATGCTACACATTTTTTAAAAAAATAATGGCAAATTCTCCCCATTCGGCGGTTAAAACAGTTCCTTTGCAGATTCATTCGGAACCTGGTAAAATATAAAGGTTCATTTAATCGTCTAATGACCAGTACACCCGCTTATTTCACTGCTCAAACTGATTTAAAAAAGCGTCAGGAGGGTAATTCCGTTCCTACATGTCTGACTGTAACGACATTACTAACCAGTTTCCCCTACATGACTTTACCGGCTATGAAAACATTCAGCAATCTTTGCGCGTTGCTCCTTTCGCTCCTACTCACGCAAACAGCAATGGCACAACAACGCTATACCCTGCGGGGCTACGTGAAAGACAAACAAAACGGCGAGAGCCTCATCGGCATCTCCATCGGCGTACCTGGAACGGGCCTCGGCACGGTAACCAACGAGTATGGCTTTTATAGCCTGACCCTCCCTGCCGGTACCCACGACATACAATTTACTTACGTAGGCTATACCACTTTCAAAACAACTATTGCCCTGAAAAGCAACCAATCCATGGATGTGAAGCTGGAACAATCCAGCAGCCAGTTGAACGAAGTAACCATCACCGGAAAGCAGAACGACAAAGCCGTGAACAACATGAGTACCGGATTGCAGAAACTCAGTATGGCCCAAATGAAAAAGATGCCCACCTTCATGGGTGAGGTAGACGTGCTGCGTGCCATCCAAACGCTCCCGGGCGTAACTACCGTAGGTGAAGGCTCTTCCGGCTTCAACGTTCGTGGCGGCGCTACCGATGAAAATCTTATTCTGCTGGACGAAGCCCCGGTTTACAACTCCTCGCATATGCTTGGCTTTTTCTCCGTATTTAATCCGGATGCCGTAAAAAGCCTCAACCTCATGAAAGGAGGTTTTCCAGCCGAATACGGCGGCCGTACCTCCTCCGTACTGGATATCCGCATGAAGGATGGGAACAATCAGAAAATGCAGGTAAATGGCGGCATTGGCGACATTTTCAGCCGCATAAGCGTGGAAGGACCCATCAAGAAAGACGAATCTTCCTTTATCATTGCTGCACGCCGCTCCTATGTGGATATATTAATGAAACCCTTCCTAAAGGGCGACATGAAAGACACAAAACTGAACTTCTATGACATTACCGGCAAGCTTAATTTCAAGCTCAATAAAAATAATACCCTATTTGTAAGCGGCTACATTGGCCGCGACGTGTTTGGCTTCCAGAAACAAGCCGACCTGAACTGGGGCAACTCCACCGTGAGCATCCGCTGGAACCACGTGTTCAATGACCGCCTGTTCCTCAATGCCACTACCTATTACAGCAACTACGATTATAACATCAGCTTCAATAACTCCACCAGCAAAGACGCTAACGAACAATCAGAGGGCTATAGTTGGAAGTCTAACATCAAGAACTACGGTATTAAACCGGCATTCACGTATTATCTCAATACCAATAACACCATTCACTTTGGGGTGAATGCCATTTACTACACCTTCCAACCAGGTACCGGCATAGGTTCCAGCGGAGGAACGCAGTTAGCCACCATCCTGCCCGACAAACACGCTGTGGAGGCAGCCCTTTACGTAGATCATGAATATAAGATCGGTAAGAAATTCGGCCTCCAATACGGCCTGCGTCTCTCCGACTTTACTTACCTGGGCAGCGGTACCGCCTACTATTTCCGCGATACCACCCCCGGCATCCGCAAGCCTTTCGATCATTCAAAGGACTTTGGCAAAAATGAAAAAATTGTAACCTACAAATACCTGGAGCCACGCATTAACGTGCGGTACAACCTGACAGACGACCAGGCCCTGAAAGCCTCCTATACCCGCACCTCGCAGTTTATGCACCAGATTTCCAACACCGCATCCCCCACGCCGGTAGATATCTGGACACCCAGCTCCAACAACATAAAACCACAACTGGCCGACCAAATATCACTAGGCTATTTTTACAATGCCCGCAACGATGCGTTTGAGGCATCCGCAGAAGTGTTCTACAAAAAGATAGAAAACCAGATAGACTACATCGATAATTCAAATCTATACCTGAACGCACTCGTGGAAGGCGACCTACTCCCCTCGCATAGCCGCGCTTACGGGCTGGAGCTGTACGTGAAAAAAGATATCGGGAATAACACCGGCTGGATTAGTTATACCCTGTCGCGCTCCGAACGACAAACCAATGGCATCAGCGGCGGCGACTGGATACTGAACCGTTACGACCGCACCCATAACCTGAGTTTTGTAGGCACCCATGAATTTGACAAACGCCACTCATTATCAGTCAACTTCACCTACGCTTCCGGCACACCTGCCACCTATGCCGATGCCCGCCTGGAATACCAGCAATGGGACATTCCCTATAACACCACCGATCAGCGCAGTAATTACCGCCTGCCCGCTTATCACCGGCTGGACCTGAGCTACACACTGAAACGACCCAAACACAGGCGTTGGGAAGGCGAATGGGTGTTCTCGCTATATAACGTGTACGCCCGCCGGAATACTTATTCCATCTACTTCCAGCAGGACCCCGACAATGCAGCCCACCGGGAAGCGGTGCGCTTGTCCATCATTGGTAGCATAATCCCCGGCATTACCTACAACTTTAAATTTTAATCAACATGCAAAAGTTCCCCCTCCTCTTATTATTGGCCACAGGATTACTTTTTGGAGCCTGCACCGATGTTATAAAACTGGATGTGCCCAACAAGAAAAACTACCCGGTGCTGGATGCCGTAATTACCGACCAGCCAGGCGTACAAAAAATCCGTTTTACCAATTCGGTGCCTTACCAGGATGATAGCACCGCACCGGTCATAACCACCGCTTCCATGACGCTTTTAGATGTAACGGATAATAACACCTATCCCTTTATCTACGGCGCAGATGGCTACTACAGCTATAATCCTGGCGAAAACATTGCCATCGGAAAACTGGGCCATGTGTACAAGCTCCACATAGAATACCAAGGTGAAATTTATGAAGCCTACGATACCATCAAGCGCATCCCAGAAATAGATTCCGTGACCTATAAATACAAATCCAAAGAAGATAATGTGGCAGGCAAAGAAGGTTATTTTGCGCGGGTATTCATCACAGATATTAAAGGTGCTACCGATCACTACTGGCTACGCGCTTACCGTAACAACCTGCAAACCCGCAATACAGACGCCTTTGCGATAGATGGCGCATTCAACGAAGGCCTGGCCGATGGTTTTCCCCTCATCCTTCCATTGAGTGAAAGCATCACCCGCGACGACAAGCCTTACCAAATCGGAGATACAGTGATCGTACAATTTTCATCGCTCACTTATCCTACTTATAATTTCATGAACCAGGCTTACAACCAGATCAACAACGGAGGCCTATTTGCTTCCGTGCTGGAAAACGTGAAAAGTAATGCACTCAACGTATCTCCCTCCAGCACCCAAAAAATACTGGGCTGGTTTAGCACGAATAGCGTGCGTTATAAATCAGTGATCATTCAGCCATAAGCTAAACATCTTCCAATAGCGTGTATCCATTACCGTTATTGTAATAAACACTTACCAAACAGGCCTACAAAACAGAATTTACTATTCCGTTATGTAGGCCTGTTTTTTTACAAAAAAATGCACCCGGATGCCTGCCAATAAAAGATATCCCTACTCGCTTCGTAGCACTCATTTCAAGTAATTATTTAATCAAGGATAGGATCCTGCTCACCATTTAAAACGAGCGCGTTGCCCCAGCCACCCATCCCCTGTTTTCGCCTATCCTCCTCATTCCTCAAAATAAATTTGCACACTACGAAAAGTATCGTACATTTGACTACGAAAATATTCGTAAATACATTATTGAAACAGGCTACGGTAATCATATGAGTAATCACAAAAACATTAAACCAACAGAAAGCGAGTTGGAAATACTGGCTATTTTATGGGAAAAAGGTCCAGCCACCGTACGGGACATTCACGAAGTACTGGAACAAAGGAAAGATGCTGGTTATACCACCACCCTTAAGCTCATGCAGATTATGCTCGAGAAAGGCTTGGTGGATCGCGATACCAGTAACAAAACGCACGTATACCGGGCCACGGTGTCACAAAAAGACACACAACAGCAATTACTGAGTAAAATGATTGATACCGTTTTTAATGGGTCGGCTTCTCAATTAGTACTGCAGGCGTTAGGAAACCGCCATTCCTCCGCCGCAGAACTGGATGCAATCAAAGCCTATCTGGATGAAATGGAGAAAAAAAGCAAATAATGATAAGTAATGTACCTGCTGCGCTAAGATTTGCCGCTATCTTTTAACGCTCAAAAACGCTGACATAAGATGAATTCACTGGTCCCTTTTACAGCTGATATCGTCCGCGCGCTCGGATGGGCCATTTTACACTCCATCTGGCAGACGTTCTTTATTTGTGCCTGCCTCCGGCTAACGTTAAAGTTATTGCCGGAAGCCAGTGCCAGGATCAAATACAATCTTTCCTACTTGTCACTCAGCGGTGCCTTTGCATGGTTTGTCGTAACGTTTAGCCAACAATTATCTGCCCTGCGGCAAACTGCGGCCATCACTGCTCACCTGGTACAGCTTGCCGGTCAGGACGTATTACTGCCCCCAGCAGCTGCTACGCCTTACCGGAACCAGCAGGCCCTCCTATCCCTTTTTCCCAGTCTGGAAGATTATTTTCCATTGCTGGTGGCAATCTATGTGGCAGGAGTAATCATTATGGGCGTTAAAATGGTAGCCGATCTACATCAGTTAGCCAACATCCGCAAACGTCATCTCAGCCAGCCCGATCCGGCTTGGATACAGCACCTCAATAAGTTGGCTGCCCAACTCGAGATCCGGGGCAATGTATCCTTGTTCGTCTCCCACTACATACAGGTACCGGTAATGATCGGCTTCCTGAAGCCAGTTATCCTGCTACCCCTGGCGCTATTTAGCAATCTTCAATCCGACCAGATCGAGGCCATTTTATTACACGAGCTGGCACACATCAAACGCAATGATTATTTACTGAATATTTTCCAAACCATTGTTGAAACAACCCTTTTCTTTAATCCATTCATCTGGCGCATATCTAAAAACATCCGCCTGGAAAGAGAACACTGCTGCGACGATCTGGTGATAGCCCGCTTGGCACAACCGCTTGGTTACGCCAAAGCCCTGGTGGCCCTGGAGGAATACCGGTTAAACTCCAACCCACTAGCCATGGCGGCGGCCAACAATCAGCAGCATTTATTTCACCGCATTAAACGCATCATGGAAATGAAAACTAAAAACTTGAATTATAGTCAAAAAATATTGGCCCTACTCATTGTAGCCACCGGCTTATTTTCCATTGCGTGGCTAAATCCAACGAGGGAAAAGAAAATAGCAAACAAGCCACACGCCAATGTTGTAGCCGCAGACACCACCATCACTCATTTGGTAGACAGTACCTTGTTGTATAACGTAAACATTAGCGACAACAACGCACCAACGGCACCTATCACGCCGGTAGCACCGCTTACAGTGCCTGCACTTCCTGCCTCCATGCAGCCTCAGGTAAATGTTCCACTGAATTTAAACAGGTCTTATTCCTTTAACACCGATACTTCCGGCGACCAAATATTCATTACAACAGATTCGGCGCAATTCAATGACAAAAACTTTTTTTACTACGATACCGCCCATGCAAATAAAACCTTCACTTATGTAAATAGCCCGAAATTCCAATACCAGATTAAGCGTGCTATGACCTACGCTGATAAAGCAATGGCAAATGTAGACTGGCAAAAGATTAACTCCCAGGTAGAGGAGGCCATGAAAAAAGTAGATTGGAAAAAAATTGATAACGAGATCAATCAGGCTATGAGAAATGTGGATACTTCCTTGCCCGGCATCAGCACCGAATCCATCAAAGACCAGGTGAAGGCCGGCATACAGCAACGCGCCCAAGAAGAAGTGATGCGCAAGGAAATAGATGCCAACCGGGCCGCCTGGAAAAAAGAAATGGATGATAGCAACAAAGAGCGTCAGAAGGCTTTAGCAATGGCCATGAAAGATCGTAATAAAGCTATAGCTGAATCCATAAAAGCCCGTGATGAAGCCATGAAGGAACGCTTACTGCTCAAACAACAGGCCGCCGTTGACGCATCCCGCTCAGCAGCGCATGCCCAGATGGATCAAGCCCAAAATAACAACTTCCGCACGCTCATTAACAGGTTGCAATCCGATAAACTAATCAACCCGGAACAATATTCCATCCAAATAAAAGGAAATGATCTCTACCTCAATGGCAAAAAACAATCTGCCGATATAACAAATAAATACAAGGACTATTTCCAGGGCAAGAAAAACATTTTTATTAAAGGTTCGGATAAAGAAAACCACCGTTCTCTGGATATTAATATTAATGATTAATAAAATGTACCCATCCGGATTTTTGCTCATTTTATCTCCCCATTCAACTTAAAAAAGAAGCCATCAGTGAAATACTGGTGGCTTCTGTATTCAAACACTAAAGCTGGCATAACATGCACTTAATCACATCATTGTTTGTATAAACAAGCCGCATGGATATGCGGCTCCGGAATAATATAATTGCTGAATGGATTTGAGGTTAACAAATGGATGATTTAATTGTAGTAGAAAGACGATGTATAATATTTACTAGTAAGTTAACCGGCAGCATAAGCTTCTTACCTGGATGTATCCCGTTCTTCACACTAGGAATGGCACGGCCCTCACTTTATGATCGAGAAATTATCGTATCCTTTCACCTCCCCATTAGTGATGACCACCTGCTCCACAGACGCCATGGCAGGGCCTTTCCGGCACCATGCGATGAAAGTCTCCATACTATTGAGCGATCCTTCGGCAACAATGGCAACACTCCCATCCGTCTGATTGGTCACGGTTCCGCTAATACCAAGCTTTACAGCTTCTTTACAGGTATATACACGGAAGCCTACCCCCTGTACCAACCCACGCACAATAATTTCTTTATGTATTTTCTCCATAATAAAAACAGATAATAAGTTATGTGTAAATATAGCAATAGCCACACAAAATGCTTTGCAGCAAACTTACCCCCGCATTTCCCCCGGACGGAGCGGCAGCACTTAATGCTGCCGCCAACATCAGAATACACAACATTTCATTTTGTATTCCACCCGAGGGTACTTTTTACGTACCGGACAGGGCATAAACATTAGTGGAATCCACATTTACCTCACTCCCATAAACTGCCCCACCAAACCCATGCCCGCCCGATACGAAGGCCTAACAATACAATGAATGATATCTTTTCCAATCTTAAAATACATCCAACCGAATAAGCATAAAACAAACTTCCTTTCAAATGTTTCTTATAAGGAAAACAATGGACGAAACCCTTTTAACAACTAACAATGGATATAATTTCATTAACTAATTCACCCTTGCATGATCAATACAGGCCTCGCACATGATCTCCTTGCTGTAGCTACATGCCGCCAGATGCTTCAATAATCCAAGATAAAATCACGAATGGCCATATATCGCATAATGAGCCAAAACAATCTTTCACAGCACCACACAACTTACTGCGCATGGCCGGCATTGTCCATGATATAAAAACTAAAATGAAAAATAGTAATCTACCTGGCACAGCTGGCAGGCGAAGTTGATTAACTTAATACTAAAATTTATGATGGAACTTCCAATGAGGCAGTGGTTATGACAAACCCATTATAACAACAACAAAAACACAAAACAGCTAACAACAAATAAGGGGTATGGGGTAACAATACAATCGCAAATACTTGTTCTAATCAACAATACCTTTCGGCTCATATAAGCAAAACATCCTGCTGCTACAACAGAAAGGTTACTTAAGCAGCATGATTGAACAAAGTGTTACCCTGCGCCTCAGTGTCCCCGAATGTAAACGCCTTCACTACCTCATAATGACCACCCCTAACAGGTTTGCGCAGTAATAAGAAACCATGACATTCGAAACTACGCACAAACAATTGATTATGCACATGCGGATGAACCTTCTCTAATTGCGCTGAATTAATAGCCCTGGCTACAGTAATATGCGGCTTAAATTGCCCGCCGCCAATGCTGAACAACTGCATGATTTTCCGGTGTAATTCCGTTACCGGCTTTGGATTGGCAACATTCACATAAATAGTATGTTTTGAATTGCCAAGATCAAACTTCTCCAGCCGCGATGTGTATATGGTAAATCCATGCTGCCGCCTGGATACCGTTTCCAGCATATCAATGAAACTAGCCTCAAACCGTTCCGGGAATTCAGAACGAAACAGCGAAATGTATGCATTAGAAAACTGACTGTTGTAATATCCTAATGCATTAGCCAGTTGCATTTTCATGCCTTTCACATCTTCACTCACTTGGGAGTCAGGATGAATGACTAATAAATAATCGAATGTTTTTTCTTCTTCCAAAAAAGTGGAGTGGGTTGCTCCTGCTGGATGTACCTGCATAACAGAATTTTTAGTGGTTATTCTCTTTATGACCCCTCAAATATACAACCTTTTTCCGGATTTACTAATTTATTTAGCATTTTTTACTAACTAATTTAGATATCAGGGCAAAAAAAAGCCAGCAGCCAATGCCCTAGCCATTTTCAGCTATCCACATTGCCTGCTGGCCTATAAATTTTTACCTCGTTCAGATACTTTTTACAATACCTGCAAACTCTGCCGCTACCAGCGAAGCACCGCCTACCAGGCCTCCATCTACATCCTCACAAGCAAATAGCTCGGCTGCATTGGCAGCCTTTACACTACCACCATAAAGGATGCTCAGGTTGTTTGCCGCAGCAGCACCATACTTGGAAGCTACCTGACTACGGATGAATGCATGCATATCCTGCGCCTGTGCCGAACTGGCGGTAAGGCCGGTTCCTATTGCCCAAATAGGTTCGTAAGCAATTACCACATTTTTCAGTTGCGCTACCGTAAGATGAAATAAACCTTCTTCCAGTTGTTTCGCTACAAACGCATTTTGAGTTCCCGCTTTACGTACCTCCAGCGGCTCTCCACAGCAGAAAATAGGTTTTAAACCGTGCGACAAAGACAGGTCTATTTTTTTGGCAACTATTGCATTGCTGTCGCCAAACAACTCTCTTCTTTCAGAATGGCCAATGATAACAAAATCAGTGTGTATAGAATGTAGCATTTCTGCATTTACCTCTCCGGTAAATGCACCCGCTTTCTCAGCAGCCACATTTTGCGCCGCAACGTAAAAGCCGGGATGCCCCTTCAACAATTCCTTTACGATGATCAGGTAAGGAAAAGGCGCAGCAATGACTACTTCCTTATGCGCATCCAATTGAATGCCGGACTGCAACAGTTCATTCACTAGTTTCTCGCCTTGCGCCAGCGTTAAATTCATTTTCCAGTTTGCCGCAACAATTTTTTTTCTCATACCGTGTTAATAGCTTTATTGTTAAAAGTTAAATAATACTCAGACAATCTCCAGAGCCGCCATATTTTCATACACCCGCTCAAAGATAGCACGTAGGATGGTTTTATCTGCCGCCAACAGCGATTTTCCCTTCAGTTCTTTCCAGGCGGCAATGTCGCGGAAAGCGGCTTCCAGTACATATTGGCCTGTTCCCCAGGCAAAGGAGGGAATAAATTTGTCGGTAAGGCCAGCGCCAAACACGTTGCAACTAACGCCTACTACTGTACCAGTATTAAAAGATGTATTGATGGCTGCACGGCTATAATCACCCATCATCAGGCCACACTTGCGGCCAGCGGGCCAGGCTTCTTTCTTTGCTTCCATCCACACCTTCACAGTACCAGCATTATTTTTCAGGTTAGAATTGGTAGTATTAGCGCCCAGGTTGCACCATTCACCAATCACGGAATCACCGAGATAGCCGTCGTGGGCTTTATTACTGTAACCAAAGATTACACTGTTTTTAATCTCCCCACCACCTATACAGTTTGGGCCAATGCTGGTAGCCCCATAAACTTTGGTACCCATTTTTAATACTGCTCCTTCCCCCAATGCAAAGGGACCACGAATAAGGCTACCTTCCATAACCAGGGCGTTTTTCCCAATATAGATAGGCCCCTCCATGGCATTGAGTAAACAAAACTCCACCTGGGCTCCCGCCTCCACGAATACCTGCCCAGCCCCCAGCACCTGGTTGGTGGAAGATAACGGAGCCGAGGTTCGGCCCGCAGTAAGTTTCACAAAATCGGCACGCAGCGCCTTATCATTCAATTGAGAAAAATCCCAGGGTAGCTGCACCTGCAATACAGGTGCATGGTAATCTAACCGCTTGCAGCTAGGATGAAGAAAATCCTTTCCTTTGATCGCCTTAGCAATGAGTTGGTTATCCTTGTATAATTCATACCCCTCTTCCATCCCCTGCACAGCAGCCACCAGGGCAGCATCGGGCAACAGGTGGCCATTGATTAATACCTGTAGAGAGTCTGCATCCATTTCAGGCAAAGGATATTTCTCCTGGAGCCAATGCACTGTATAGTAACTACAAGGAGCTTGTAGCCAAAGCTCCCATTTTTCTTGGATCGTGAGAATGCCAGTGCGACAAGCAGACACCGGGCGCGTCAACGTAAAAGGATAAAGCTGATCACGCGCAGGTGTATCAAATAAGATGTAGTTACGGTTCATCAGGGCTAAAAATAAAAAATCCCGCCGAATGGGCGGGATCTTTCAAATAATTATTGGAAAATTTATTTCTTTCCGTAGCGTTTGTTGAACTTGTCAATGCGACCGGCAGTATCCACCAGTACATTCTTACCAGTATAGAACGGGTGAGAAGTATTGGAGATTTCAAGCTTAATCACCGGATATTCGTTGCCATCTTCCCACTTGATCATTTCACGGGAAGGAGCAGTGGAACGGCTTAAAAAGCTTGTACCGTTAGACATATCTTTAAATACTACGAATCTGTAACTTTCCGGATGAATTCCCTGTTTCATATCAATAATTTGTAAATACGGATGGCAAAGGTAACTAAATTTTCCTTTTTCTTCTAATTAATTTTAATAATTTATCCACACCCTCCCTTACGACTTCATGTTCACATATTGTAAAGGAATTTCCAATTTGGCAGTCCTGCATAATGCAATAACTTCCTGAAGATCGTCAATTTTTTTACCCGTCACCCGGATAATATCGTCCATAATGGCGGCCTGCACCTTCAGACCTGCATCCTTGATCAGTTTCACAATCTTTTTAGCATCTTCCTGCTTCAGCCCGTTGCGAACCGGAACTTCCTGTTTTACAACCTTACCACTTTGGTAAGGCTGCTTGCTTATGTCATAAATAGACGCTTCCAAACCTTGTTTGATACTCCGGCTCAGCAATACATCTATTATTTGCGTTATTTTCATATCGCTCTCTGCCTCCAGGTTTACCAGGAAGTCTTTCTTGTTCAGTTCGATCGAGACATGAGAATCCTTAAAATCGTACCTGCCCAATATTTCTTTTTTTACCGTGTTCACGGCATTATCCAACGTTTGAGGATCTACTTTGCTTACAATATCAAAGGATGCCATAATTTGAAATTTTTGATCTTTTCTGCTGCAAATATATAAAAAGAAAAAGCAGGTAGAAAGCTACCTGCCGCATCATACCAAAATCTAAAACATTGTATCTTTAATCGTTATAAATTCTCCCGGAACCGGAAATATGTTTAGTAATACTAGGTGATCCCTTGTAATGTATCCTGCCAGAGCCTGATATCGATACGTTTAAATCCTTCACCACGGCCAGATCCAGGTCGCCGCTGCCAGAAATGTTAATATTTACGCTACTGGTTTGCAAACCAGGGGCAGAAACGTTGGCAGAGCCTGAAATAGCATACTCAGCTTCCTCCACAGTTCCCTCTATTTTTGCCTCCACAGAACCAGAGAACGAGGCGTCTAGTGCCTTGGCATCCAATTTCATATTGATACTTAGCGAACCGCTGGCTTCCAGTCTTATTTTGTCTGTTTTAATGCCTTGGATAGCATCCAGCTTTACCCCGCCGCTGGCACCTATAAAGTCGATGTCTTTGGCAGTCACGTAAATATTAATAGGCTTGGTATTCTTCAGGTTATAGCCTCTTTTAAAATGAATGGAGAGGTTGTGATGATCAATATCCGCAATAATATAGGGCAGCAAGTTAGATTCGGCCTCAATTTGCACGGATTCGGTATTACCCTGTACCAAATACACATGCGCGCTGCCCCCCACGGCTATACCACTGAAACCAGTAACGTCACGTACTTCTTTTTTAACGTCACCATTACCAGCAATACGTTCCTGGGCAATTGCAACCCCTGCGGATAGTAATAAAGCCAGCGCCAGGCTCATTTGGCAAATCATTTTTTTCATACAAATTTTTTGAGGTGAATGAAAGATGTAAATCAGGCTTTAGAATGGCGTACCTGTTGATCAATACAAAAAGATTTTATTTACCCTTTACGGTAAGGTCGGAATATACACCCGTGAGGCGGATTACCGGACAGGCACTACAACTGGCATTGGTTCTCCCTGAATAGTTCACATGACCGGATTTCTCCGTAGAATTTACATTCTTCATACTTAAACCTGTAATATTCACATCACCGTGGTTTAGGTCTCCTTCTACTTTCACATCCAGCCGGTCTGACAACCACACACTAATATTCGAATAGGTACCACGCCCATTAATACCCTTGAAATTAGCCCCCAGTTCTTTGATCTTCACGTCGGAGTAAACAAGTTTCACATCCGCATCCTGGGTAAGCGTGCCTATTTTAAAATCGGAATAGGTGGTATTGCTTTGCAGGCGACCTACCTTGGTGATGGTGTAGTCATCGTAATTGGCGCTGACCAACAATTCATTTACATTCTCAATCACGTATTCACAATAGTTGGATTTTGCATCCAACGTATTCACCGCATCCAATTTGATGGTGGAGTAATTAGCGCGGGCCCGCATGTTGCCTACCTTACCAAATTTACCTTTTGTGCAGTAATTCATATTGGCATCCAACGTACCACTTACGGAACGGATATCGTAGTAGCAATAGTTCATGGTAAGCTTCAACGAACAAGGCAGATCGTCGGTGATCACATCGCCAAAGTTATTGCCGATGGCCAGTTGCCCGATTGTGGTAGGTACATATACCTCATAGTCTATGTTTACATAATCCTTGGAATCTTTTTTACCAGACCAAGACAGCCATCCACGGCCATTGGACATATAGTTAGTTTGGAAACTCACAGCACTTTCTGAGTGATTAATGTTCACATCTACCGATTCCGTAATGCTTTTAGACTCTTCCGCATTTTTCCCAAAACCGGTGATCACCACGGTGGCTTTCACTTCTTTTTTATTCCAGGTATGCAGGATGATCTTGCCATATTTGTTACTTACATTCAACGCTGCGCCATCGCTTACCGGATAACTTACGTCGATGGTACGCTTAAATTGATCTTTGCCGTCTTTTGCCAGTACTGCCGCAGGCAGGAGCAGCAAGCATAAGGCTATTTTAAGTTGTACGTTCATAATGAATGGTATTTTTTGTATGGGGATGTTTTTCCTGCAACTCGTCCAATATTCTATCCAGCAATTCTACTTTTAACTGGTAATATTGAATGAGCGCTGCATGTATGCGTTCGTTTCCAGGGTTGGCTTTAAGTTCTTTCTGAAGTGCTTCGTAGGTGCTGTTACGCAACTGCAATTCTGCCTGGGCTGCGCTGTCAAGGCCAAGTTGGTCTTGCGGGAACTGGCGGATGGCTTGTAATTTTTGCTCAATCTGGCTGGCGTAATAAGCCTGGGCATCCTGGGCAGATGGCGCAACAGCATTATTGTTGACTACTGTTTCACTGGCTACGGGTTTGTCAAATACGAACATCTTTATCAAGACGCCCACATTTATCAGCAACACCAGTACCACGGCAATTTTCAGCCAATGATGCTGCATACTGCGTACTATGCCACCGGAAGGTTTCGCAGGAAATGTTTTTTCCAACGCAGACCAGACCTTGGCATCTGGGCCTCCCTCTTCAAAAGCATGCCGGTGATGCCGTACAAAACTTTCAAATTCGTTTTCTTCCATCACTGTAACATTGTTTTTGCCTTTACAAATTGTCTTACTTTTTCTTTAGCCCGCATATACTGCGTTTTTACGGTAGATTCCGTAATCTGCAACATTTCCGCAATCTCCCGTTGCGTATATTCTTCGAAAAGGTACAAGTTTAGCACCGTCCGGTAACCATCGGGCAGCGAAGCGATCGCTTCTTTGGTTACATTCACCGTCCAGGTGAAATGCTGTTCGTCCGGGCCTTGCTCCTGCTCTACTTCCACCCCTTCAACATCCTGGAAATACAACTTTTTTTTACGCAACTGGTTCAAACAGTGGTTTACTACTATCCTTTTTATCCAGGCCGGCAATGTGCTACCCTGGCTTAGTTGCCCAATGTTCCTGAACACCTGCACAAACGCTTCCTGAAGGGTATCCTCCGCGTCGTTCACATTCCCCAGCATACGCAGGCAAATGTTGTACATCGCATTGGAATAAGCGTCGTACAGCTCGCGAAAAGCGCGCGTATCCCCTGATTTACAACGGGATACCAGTTGTTCTGTCGGTGACAAGGAGTTCAAGATGTTGTTGGATGCTTTCATTATAAAGACAGGATAAAAGCAAAAGGTTGCATGCGGTAAAGAAAATGTAAGAAAAAAGGCAAAAATTAACGCAGCCCAACGAAAGAGCTGCGTTGTTATCCATCCTTATATACCTAAAAAAATTTGATAAACGCTAATGTGGTGGGTACGATGGAGGTGTATTCTTTTGGCGGAAAGAGAGTGTTGTTTAACATTCAATCCACCGTACCACTACCAGTTAGTATTTATCTGTAATAAGTTTCATATAAAAAGGCTTGAAGCATGTTTTAGTGCTGATTATTTTTAATAGTTCTATTGATTAAGTAGTTCTAGTTATGGAGAAGTTCCTTTCATTAACAACTACAATGTAAAAGTAGGTAGTTTGCTATACATAGTACTAAATATATACATAGGCGGTTGCATGCGAGGGATAAACGGTAATACTGCGCTTGCTTTAAATGAATAAATTAACTAATTATTTGACTATCAACATATTCTAAACGAAAGAACTGACTTACTCAATATCCGTGCATAGTATCCATAAAAAAGGCCAGCCCTTCAGGCCAGCCTTACAATTTTTTAAATTTTATATTTACCAGACAATATTGTCAATAATCTCTGGCAGTTGTCGCTGCACTATTTCGTAGAAATGAGCTTCTTCCTTTAATATATGAACCGTTAGTGCCTCAGCAATCTGGTCTATCACCTCATCCAGCTCTACCGTTTCTGTAAGGGTACTGTACAATCGCGACAAATGTAAATGCTCCGCCTCCAGCTCCGCAATTAGAAAATCCAACTCAGGCAGCTTGCCTTTGCAGGCGTCAAAAATGTATTGTTCCTTCCGTTGATGAGGCACCATTTCCTGCTGAAAAGTTTTTACAACAAACGCAAAACGTTCCTGTGTAGTGAGCGCAGGCTTATGTTCGGTCTTATACAGGTAATCACAAGCTTGAAGGATACGCTGATGCTCTTCCATCAGTGGCTGTAAAGTGGCATGCAAGGGCATTGTCAGGCGGTTATTTTTAGTTGATTATATTTTTTACTGTACCAGATCAATACAGCTCCACCCAGTATCAATAAGGTAGAAATGATTTCAGCTTGCGTAGGATGAAAACCAAAGATATTGTAGTCACGCGTATTTACGCGGATTTTCTCAATGAAAAATCTTTCCACGCCATTCATTACTAAGTAAATGCCGAACATTAAACCAGGCGTAGTAATTTTTTTGCGTACACTCCACAAGATAAAAAACAGGATTAAGCATACGATGATCTCATATAATGGTGTAGGAAACACTGGTGGCATCAGCTGATTACAGTAGTCGCCCGTACATCCTGGAATAGGTACCCCCTCACCTACCACGTTGTGCGGATAATTGAAAGCCCAGGCCCAGTTGGGTATCCAGCTAAATGGTTTGGGCTGCTCGTTTACAATTCCCCAATCACCATCACCGGCAAACTGACACCCCATGCGCCCTAATCCATAAGCCAGCATCAGCGAAGGTGCAGAGGCATCAACTAAATGCCATACATTGATCTTCTTTTTAATCGCATACCGGATGATCACATAGGCCGCCACAATAAGCCCCCCGTAAAAAGTAAGACCACTGGCGGATATCAAAGAACCTATCGGGTCTTGTACAAAATCTTTCCAGGTTTCCAGGCTATTAAATATCTTGGCGCCAATGAGTCCAAAAATGGCCGCCATTACCGTGATATCTGCCACACGCTGATGCGGGTAAATATCTACAATGCGGGTTTCCGGTATAGGTAATTCTTCTTTTTTGCGCACCCGGTATACATTATAGGTAAATGCGGCTCCCACCAAAACACCCAACCACCAAAGCCCTTTCATCGAAGCGAGATAGACCATCGGTTTTTCCTGGTAAGGATCCCAGTCGAAGAAGATGCCGCCTAACTTCCATCCTGCTATAAATGCGATGACAAAAGTAATCGCCAGGTCGCCGAACGCTGCAGGCTTGCCCACTATCATTTTTTCTTTCACGGGAATTAACCATCCTAACTGTTCTCTTCTCTTTAATTCTTTGGTTAACGCATATGCTGCCGCTAAAAAGGCAATGGCCACGAAAAAGCCAAATGTCTGTACAATTTGCAGCCTTGGAAGTTCCCATCCGAACAGGTCACGGAAGGCGTAGAATAAATTAGGATACATAATGGGTTTATAAAAAAATTTGGTGATCTGGTTTTCCTACGAACAAAGCCAATTCGTCAACAGGAAAATCAAACCACCAAAATAAGCTGTTAAAGTCACAAAATCCAAATTCACCGGTTAATAATTGCCAGGGAATCCGGATACCACTTAGCAGTATTCGTTAAATGCTGCTTCCAGATTGGACGCAATCATCTGAGCCGGACGGCCTTCTATCATGTGGCGCTCGATAAAATGCACCAACTTACCATCTTTAAAGAGGGCAATAGCAGGTGAACTAGGAGGATAAGGCAGCAAATGCTGACGAACCTGTTTTACCGCTTCGGTATCGAAACCTGCGAAGGCAGTCGTCAAACGGTCTGGCTTCTTCTCACTGTGCGATACAGCCATCAATACACCCGGACGAGCAGAACCCGCCGAGCAGCCACATACAGAGTTGATCATTACCAGGGTAGTACCGCTTTCTTTCAGCGTCTGATCTACCTTTTCTACCGTCAACAGTTCTTCGAAACCGTGATCTGTTAATTCTGCCTTCATTGGCAATACTAATTCTGCAGGATACATATACTTATATAATTTTAGTTACAGTTTACACAAAGGTATGTATAGCTCATGAATAAAAAAAACAGCATTAAGGACACTTCGTCATATAATTTTTACAAAACGTGCCATATAGTCATATAAAAATGCCTTAAAACTAGCAATTTTTCAGTTTTCCAGCCATGGTATTAGGTTTGATCAATACTCACCAAACGATAACAAACTTTTACAAAACGAAAAAATTGATAAGCCATGACACTTTTAAAATTTAATCAGCCTAAAACTTACGGTAACATCCTCGACGACGTATTTGCTGCACAACCCTGGAACAAACTGTTTAAGGATGAAGTATTAAGCAGTGACTTTTTCAGTACTTACCCCCCGGTAAACATTCATGAAACCAAGGATGGTTATAACATTGATCTTGTTGTACCAGGTCATGATAAAGCCGATTTCAAACTGAATGTGGAGAAGAATACGCTTAGCATTAGTGCAGAAAAGAAAATTGAAACCCACAGCGAAGACGAAAAACAACTGCGTCGTGAATTTGGTTTCCGCGCCTTTAAACGCTCTTTCAGCCTGGCCGAAAATGTAGATGCAGAAAATATCAACGCAAAATACGAAAATGGCATCCTGAAGGTAACCTTGCCTAAAAAGGAAAAACAACCCGAAGAAACCAAACAGATTGTAGTAAGCTAACCGGTATAATGGAATAGTTTTAATGAATATTTAAGGTGAACGAATAAGAATGAACGTGAAAATCCCGCCACTGTGCGGGATTTTCACGTTTCAGTGCAATATGGCCGCCGCAGCAGAATTCACACAAACGTTTCACGTCCGCCATACTATTTTAAGATAATTTGGTATAACATTAGAATCACAGCGGAAATGCAGCCTTTATTCTCCCACCCGAAAACCTGGGCCTCCATTGCGTACAACGCTACTTTAACAGCAACGTTGGGAAGCGCAATACAGAAGAAGGCGGATACCTATGAACAGTGTAAAATCAAATTGCTTTTTAATTTCATTTTCTTTTACCTGCTTTTACAGTTACCAGCCTTGCTCTTTCTTTTATACCAACAGAATTACCCCGGCTTCCTACTGGCGGCATTGCCCTACCCTGTGCTGATAGCGGCGCTTTTAAAATTACGCTGCGGCATCCATACTTTGCGCATTGGTAACCTGGTGGCGGCTACCACGCTGATCACTTCTATGCTTTCCTCCCTTTTTAATAATATCGATATCACTACCCAATATGGCTTTATGTGGCTGACCAGCATACTACTTGCTTATGTAACCGCCAGCCGCACCACCACCGCACTGCTGGTAATACTGCTATTGGCATACCTGGGCGTATGCTCCTACTTTAAGATTAACTATATCAATGTATACGTGTTCCCGGCTTATACCTACTTTTTCCGGCACGTAGCTAACCCCATATTTACCGGAATTGACGTACTATTTTTACTCGGACTACTAGGCAGTTATTACCGCAGCATCGTTTTCCTGGAACGAAGAAAAACCCTGCACAAGCAACGCCTGCACGCCGACCTCCTGCACCAAAATCTTACCCGCCAGTTCCTCCTGGTAAAAGGCTTATCCCGTTCCGGCCGCCAGTCCGATGGTAACCTGGAGCTGCTGGATGCCTGTTTTACAGAAATTGAAAAACAATGCGAAAGCGCCCTGGAAATTCTCCAAAATGGACCCTCCTCTGCAAATATTTAAAGCCTACACATATGTGTGATGTGTATTTATAACAATAATTTTTGCATTATAAATAATTATATGCTTTAATATTACCTAACAAATTTACGCTCCTCAACCACTGCATGATCTTCGCAGCATCCAATCGCTTACCAGCAAGGAATATATTAATACACATCCAAAAAACACAGGTGCCTCGGCTTTCCTCATGCACCCCGCCCTGCAAATACATGACACGCCTGAGTTATCATACATGCAATATTTTATTATATAAATAAATATATTTTTATGATAATACGTAATTTGGGAATTATATATTTTTGCCTGCTGGTGGTGAGGTTTTATGGAAGATAAATACCAGGAAAACTGTGAAAGAAATTACAACGAAAAGGTACATACAGTACCTCAGATGGGTTGTATCTTTAGAGGGTCATCACACATATTGACAGCGCTATTATCCTTATGCTTTTTACATCCTGGCTATGAATAATTTGTAAATGCTAGCCTATTCCATGAAATTGAAGCTCTCCAAAAGGAGGGCTTTTTTATGTGGAACCGCTTAAAAAAAATAACCCCTCGGAAAACCGAGGGGTACCTAAGGTGGATTACTAACCCATTTTTTTAATAACCCAAAATCTTTAACATGCTTTGAGCAGTTTGCTCTTTGGCATATAACCAATCTTTTAATTGCCCGTTTTTATCGTAGCCTACCACTACATGCTTGGGCGAAGGAATGAGGCAATGTTTAATGCCTCCGTACCCGCTCAATTGATCCTGGTAAGCTCCCGTGTGGAAAAACCCGATATACAAAGGCTCTCCCGCGCTTTTAGTGGATGTAGTAGATTCTCCCGTTTCCACCAAGTTACCCAGTTTGGGCAAAAACACGGCATTAATATGTTCTTCCGAAGTGTAGAAATCATATCCGTCACAGGTTAGTCCACCTAAGTGTACCTCCTGATATTCCTGGTCCCATTTGTTAATGGGGAGCATCAGGAACTTTTCCCCAATACCCCAGGTGTCTGGCAAGGTGGTAATAAAAGAGCTATCTATCATATACCAGATCTCGCGATCGTTCTGCATTTTTTCACCAATCACGCTGTAAACAACAGATCCGCTCTCGCCTACAGTATAAGAACCAAATTCGGTGTAAATATTAGGCACCGGCACCTTGTTCTTTTTACAGATAGACTTGATATTGGATACAATTTCATTCACCATGTAATTGTAATCGTAATCGAACCCCAACGAATGCTTGATCGGAAAACCGCCACCAATATTAATACTGTCTAACTCCGGACAAATCTTCTTCAACTGGCAGTACAGGTTCACCACGCGGTTAAACTGGCTCCAGTAATAGATATCGTCTTTAATCCCTTTATTCATGAAGAAGTGCAGCATTTTAAGCTCAAACTTCTCGTTACCTTTCAATTTGTCTACATAAAATTCCAAAATATCTCTGGAGCGAATACCCAGGCGACTGGTGTAAAAATCGAAAGTTGGTTCTTCCTCGGTGGCAATACGCATACCCACTTTCACTTTCTTTCCCCGGGGAATATTCTTCTGGTAATCGTCCAATTCCTCTTTATTGTCCAGGATAGGCAATACATTGCTAAACCCGCTATTAATTAGCTTGGAGATAGCCTTTGTATATGCTTTGGTTTTATAACCATTACAAATAATGTAGGTATCCTTGGAAAGCTTCTTTCTCTCGTAAAGCTTATTAATAATATCAATATCGTAAGCAAAAGATGTCTCAATATGTACCCCATGCTTCAGGGTTTCCTCCATAATGAATGAAAAGTGAGAACTTTTGGTACAATAACAGTAATAATAGGCTGCATCGTACTTGTTCTTCTTGATGGCATCCGCAAACATCTTCTTTGCCTTATTGATCTGCATACCAATTTTAGGCAGATAGGTCAGTTTAAAGGGCGTGCCGTATTTATCTATCAGCCCTTTCATGTCCAGGCCATTGTATTCCAGATAGTTATCCTTGACTTCAAAACCTTCCTGTGGAAATTCAAAAGTCTGATTAACGAGGTCCGTGTAGGTATTATTCATTTATTCCTTTGAATGAAATTCAGCGTTAGTAAAATTTATTCAGATAAATGTTATCACCTCACTGGTAAACTCCTGGTTTATACACCTACGTCAGTTCGGAATCCAGTAAAATTGGTTGCAAAGCTAAATATTTTGCCGTATTGCGGCGCAATTTTCAGCAGGTTTTTTACAAAAAACAACCAATAAATTATTTTTATTATAAATCAATCAGTTACATGAATTCATCTATAATTAAATATTAAATATCGAATCGTTTAATCGCCTGTTTGCCTTCGCAGAATAGCAAATCTAATATGCTAAGGTTGGGCAGGAAGCCGGTACGCTCACCAAAAACTTGCGTATAAACAGGCAAATCAATGCTTTGCGCATTTTTATCGCCAGGACGGTGGGTGTTACGTGCATCAGTAACTCCACTTTCCGGCAGATACTCATTAACATACTCATCTGTAAGTGTGTAAGACAGTTCCAGCCCCAACCGTTTGTTTACCCAGTCAAAACAGGCCAGGTTCCAATCCAGCAGGCGCTCAAATGGCTGCTCAAAGAGGGGTCTAAGTTCATCTTCATAGTATTCGAACCAGGGGGAGCGGCGGTAGGAGGAGACCAAAGTTTTCCAATGTTGATCCTGCCATTTTTCTTCATTACTGATTTTAACATCCCTTACAAGCGTTCTTTGGTTCTTTCCTTTGGTAAGGGGCACCGACAATAAAATACGGCCATTAGGGCCTGCAATGTAATAACGGTTTCGAAAACTTACTTTTTGATAGTGTTCCCACTGCTCCAAAAGCAATTTTTCGCACTTAATTAAAGTTTTATAGAATGTAATATTTGGAAACAATTGAGATTCAATAAGTAATGTTCCTTTTTTTTGTTCCTCTGACATAGTGTCCTAACCGTATTTAAAAAGCTTAAAAATTCATCAATCTGTAGGCTCAATAATTTATGTTTCTACATTTGACAATTAATTGTAAGTAATTGAAATGCAGCTCATAGAAAAATATAAAATATGCTATTATAGTTAGCAATTTATTTTTTCAGGTAGCTGCGTTTCTCCTTGCAAAATTACTAAAGTTGTTAGTAGAAAAATCGTTCATTTTCAGGTAATTTTATTTAAAGTAAAATGTAAGGTGAAAAATAAAAGCTGTGCTCTAGAGCAGCAAAATGCAATTCGAAAGAAAGGATGAAGGATTAGCAATATGGATGGGTACGGTAGAAAGTAACCCTACCCTATTATATATTTGTCACTAACGAAACGTATTTGTCACATAAGATGTGTTCGCTAAAAAGACTTATTCTTTCAATAGAGCGAATTAAAAAAAAAGAAATTCAATTTTTATAGATGAGCTTGCATGGATCAATTAAAATTTAAGGATGTAGAAAATCGCTATTAGGGCAGGCAAAAATCCATTCCCCATCCTTTTTTTTTAATTTTTACCACTTAAAACTGAGTTCTTAGTTTTAGTCCGCCGGATCGTCCAGTTAAATGTTTCCTATTTTCAGCGCCGGATGTTTGAGATATTGGCCGTTTCGCGTAGGTTTGGGATCGCAAAAAATAATACATGAAGAAAGGATTTTGGATTGGCCTGGTGGCGCTTTGCTGGATAGGCAGCAGCGCCTGTGAGAAAGTAAAGGATCTACAATTTGTAAGGGTGGCCGGTGTAACCTTCGAATCACTTGGTTTTACCCAAAGCAAGGTGCGCATTGAGCTGGCCTATTACAACCCCAATGGTTTTAATCTCCGCCTTAAAGATGCTTCTTTCGATCTTTTTTTTGATGACGTGCCTGTTGGCCATTCTGTTCAGGACACCATGATAGACATACCTTCCCGCGATACGTTTTATTTTCCGGTAAAACTGGACATAAATATGAAAAATGTCTTTAGCAACGCCCTTAGCGCCCTGTCTAACCGGGAAGTTACCATCCGTGCCACCGGCAACTGCAAAGTAGGCAAAGGCGGGGTATACCTCCCCTTCCCGATCAAATGCGAGACCAAACAGCAGCTAAACTTTTTTTAAGCCTACCGGCTATAACAATAAAAAAGTCCAGTTTTCAGTAAGGCATTGCCTTTGATGAAAACTGGACTTTCTGTTTTTGACCTGTGGTTGAAGCGCACAAGGTTACCAACAAAAAACCGGAAACTGTCTTTTTGTAAGTACCAGTTTCCGGTTATAGCGTTATTTTATGGAAGCTTTAGTGTTTCTTGTCAGGCATACCCCCGCCATCTTCCGGTTTTTTGCAGCAGAGCGGCAGTTTGTCATAAGCCTCTTTATCTGCAGTTACGTTATCGGCGTCGAAGCCGGTATTGGCAATGGCCGTTTTAACATTCTCTATATTGGTGCGGTCAGTGAAGTATTTTACCGTGGCCGTTTTGTGTTTCCAGTCTACTTTTAAGGATTGTACCCCCTCTTCATGCCCTACAAAGCGCTCAATTTTCTGGCTGCACTCTTCGCATTGCACCGTTGGTAAGTTAATCTTGGCAGTGGCTAACGTGCCCTTCTTGGCCTGGGCCGATACTGCGCCGGCCCCAGCCAACAGCAACACCGTCATTAATTGGATGATACGCATACTTTTCAATTTTGCACTCTAATATAGTGGAATATTTAATATGAAAACAAGGGCGACTCGGTTTTAACAAGGAATAAACAAAACCGGGGTACCGTGAAAATTTTTACTTACCCCAGGTATCGGGGGATATTCTCCATTCCTGTAGCATGGCTACATCCGCTTCAGACACCAGGCCTTTTTCTACCGCTACGGAGATCAGGGCATTATAATTACTCAGGGATTTATAAGGTACGTCTGCCGCTGCGAAAGCCTGTACGGCTTTTTCGAACCCATAATTAAAGATAGAAACCATACCCACTACTATACCTCCGGCTGCGCGGATAGCCGATACTGCTTCCAGGCTGCTCTTGCCGGTAGAGATCAGGTCTTCTACCACTACTACCTGCTGGCCTTCCTGCAGAACGCCTTCGATCTGGTTGCCCATGCCATGTTCCTTGGGTTTGGAGCGCACATAAATGAAAGGCAGTTTTAGCTGATCTGCCACTAGGGCTCCATGGGGGATGCCTGCTGTAGCTACGCCTGCAATCACCGCCGCATCCGGAAAAGTTTCAAACACCACATTGCACAGTTCGGACTTGATATAGTCGCGCACGTAGGGGAAGGAAAGTAACTTGCGATTGTCGCAATAAATGGGCGATTTCCAACCGGAGGCCCAGGTGAAGGGCTGTGCGGGGCTTAATTTTACCGCCTGCACCTGCAGCAGTTTCTCTGCTACCTGTTTTTCACTGATGTTTTGCATGTCGCAAAAATAATAAATTAGGCTTAACCACCTGCGGTTTACTGAAACCTGCTACGGTAAAGGTTTCCGCGCTATACGGTGTATGCCGGTGATTTCTTTATCTTTGTATTATGACTATGCTATACACGATCTTCATCGACGAACGGCCTTTAATGCTCAGCGATTCCATTCATGGCATTCCTGCCGAATGGCTGAATGCGCCCTTGTACACCCAACCGGATCATGCGCAGATAGCTGCTTCCATCCACGACCTCAAAACTGGTAAATATACCGCCACGATACTCATAGCTCCCGATGTGAATGCCTTGCTGGAACAGGTAAAGTCTTACTTTACCGTACTGGTGGCAGGCGGAGGCCTGGTAGTAAATAATGAAGGCGCAGTGTTACTCATGTTTCGACGTGGCAAATGGGACTTGCCTAAGGGAAAGTTGGAAGAAGGTGAAACAATTGAGGCGTGCGCTTTGCGGGAAGTAGCCGAAGAAACCGGCCTGACCAGCATATCCCTGCTGAACAAGATAACTGAAACCTACCACTATTATTCTCATAAAAACCGGCCCCTTCTCAAACATACCATTTGGTTTAAGATGCAATTCACCGGCACCGAGCTTACCGTTCCGCAGATTGAAGAAGACATTATGGACATTCAATGGATACAACCGGAGAATATTGGTAAATATATGCAGTACTCTTACCAGAACATCCGATCCGTGTTCGAAAAGGATGGCTTTCAACTTTAACTTAATACTGCCCTATAAGCTAAAAAGACTGTCATTTCGAATGACAGCCTTTTTTTTATACACTCTTTGAGCATTTTACCCTTTATCTTTTTTAGAAATGACGGCCACGGTAAGGCGGCTCACACATACCAGGCGGTGGGCGTCGTCAGTAATGCGGATATCCCACACGTGGGTAGTATTGCCCAGGTGTAAAGGCTTAGCCACGGCATGCACATAACCGTCGCGCACACCACGCAGGTGATTGGCGTTGATCTCCATGCCCACGCATATTTGCGTTTGCGGATCGATGATCAGTGCGGAGGCCATGCTGCCCACGGTTTCTGCCAGCGCGGCGGAGGCGCCGCCGTGCAGCAACCCGTATGGCTGCCGGGTCTTTTCATCCACCGGCATCATCATGCGCAGGTAATCTGGCCCGATCTCGGTAAACTCCATACCCATACAAGCGGCCAAGGTATTATCTCCCCGCTCATTAAGCGCATCCAGAGACACATTCATCGTATGCCAGATAGATTTCATGTTAGGTATAATTTGATCATTGAAAAGGTAAGCATTTCCCCAGAGCCGCCTATGGCTTTTTTACAGACTGCCATACGGCGGCAGGTAATAATCGGCTGGCATCTCCGCTGTTACGGATTACATCGCGGACCAGCGTACTGGCCAGGGTGCCTACATTTGGACTGCTATTGAGGAAGTAGGTTTCTATGGATGGATCCATCATACGATTCACTTCCGCGATAGCTTTTTCATATTCAAAATCGGTGAAAGACCGTATGCCACGCAGGATGTAGCGGGCGCCTATAGTTTGGCAACATTTTATAGTAAGTCCTTCATAAGTGAGGGCTTTTACTTTAGGCTGATTTTTATAAATGTCGCGGATCCAGGCTTGGCGCTGCTCTACCGGGAACATGGGTATTTTGGTAGCATTCACTCCTATGCCTACTACCACTTCATCGAAAAGTTCCAGTGCCCGGTCAATGATGTCGGTATGGCCGAGGGTAATGGGATCGAATGTGCCTGGAAATAAGCAGATACGTTGCATGGCTCAGGATTTAGAAATGCTTTGTTTCAGCGATTCGCGGTTAATGAAAAAGCTGAAAATGGTAGTACCATAATTCTTTTCCAGCCGGTAATAGTCGTATTGTTCATAATGGTTACGGGGTGTATGTTCTAACACAAACCAGCCTTCAGGATGGAGCAGTTCCCGTTCAAATATAATTTTTGGCAACTGATCGATGGTATTAAGCGCGTAGGGAGGGCCTGCGAATATGAAATCAAATTTTTCGGTACACTGCTCCAGGTATTTAAACACATCCATGCGTACCAGCTTCAAGTGTTCAATCTTTAATTGCGCGGCGGTTTTCTGAATGAAATCTGCCATGGCAGGGTCTTTTTCCACAATTGTCTGATCGCGTGCACCCCGGCTGTACAATTCATAACTGATGCTGCCGGTTCCGCCAAAAATGTCTAGCGTTTTAAGGGTAGAAAGGTCCAGGTTATGTTGAATAACGTTGAACAATCCTTCCTTGGCGATATCTGTAGTGGGCCGGGTATGGGGCATGTTGGTAGGGGGCTGGAACCGTTGTCCGCCCATATCGCCTCCGATTATACGCATAAGGCCAGTGCATAAAGATTTTGAAAATAATGGGCGGGAAGTTCCTGCATTTTCCCAATGTAAAGGAAGCCTGGCAAGCGTTCCTGCCATTGCACTTGCGGAACAAAACTGCGCAACTCTTCTACGAGGGCATCTGCCTCGGTAACAGCGCCGCCTAATTTTACCTGGGCCTTTTGTTCATCCAGGTTTAATTGGCGCAGCATATTGGTGAGATAATAAACGATATCCAGGCCGCCCTGAAAGTTAAATTCCTGCTGGCAAAGTAGGCGCCCAAATGCATAGGCGGTAAGGGTTACCTTAGGCTGCTGTATTTCAATATACACAATGCCATCACGCTGCTGGTAGTCCCGGTCGTACACATAGGAACGGAGCAGGGCGGTATTGGCATTAATTACTTTGTCGGTTGAAAATTCTTTGCGTAAAAAACCTACGAGGTCCTTATCCAATCCATACACATTTACCACTTCCAGTTCATCTATGGTATCGGTCAATACTGCTTCCTGCATTTTTTCAGGAAACAGAAGGTGCAGGTATTCCTTTTTAAGATTGCTGTTGTAAAATTTGGCAGGTATCAGGGTTTGATTGGAGAGGTCAAAAGCCAGGAGTACGGAGCGGAAGGCGGTAAACAGCAGCCGGTCTGCATCAAATACTTGTTCTATCATCTCCAGTTCGGCCACAGCGGCTTTTTGCGGTTCAAAGCGGTAAGATTTCATGGCCAGGAACTTGTTCTCCACTGGTTCAAACACCACATAGCTGAACGAGCCTGCTCCCACCAGCACCAACAGGTGGCAGGTAGTAAGATCCGTTTCCAATAAAGAAGAGTCGTCCACGGTAAACGCAGGCTGTATTTGATGCACTACAGACATAGTCTTAATTTGTTGCCTTCAAAAATACAAACTTCCCTGCTGCTATTGCATATCTTCCAGCAATTTCTTGCAGTTTGCCTTGAACTTTGGATCGTCCTGGTGGATGGGGCGCAGGGCAGGCACCTTACGCAATATTTCCTCGGCCTTGTCTATTTGGTCGTTTTTCTTATAGGCAATAGCCAGGTCGTAATAGTTAAGAATAAAACCAGGGTTTAACTGGCGGCATTTTTCGAAATCGGCGATGGCATTGGCCAGGGTTCCATCGGGCAAGCCGCCGAAGAGCATTTTGGCGGCACCTTTTTCGAAGGCATTCAGGGTGGCCACTTCATAATTCCATTTGCCCAGCACATACCAGGCTTCTCCAAAGTTGGGGCGAAACTTGATGGCCAGTTCTGCATATTGTTTCACATCTTTAGAGGCGGCCACTTTGTCTTTGGCCCCAGCAATCAGTGCAATGCGGCCCATCGCTACTGCCATGGCATAATTGGCATCCGGGTCATTGGGTCCTACAGCCAATGCCTGCGCAGCATATGCTTTTGCTTCCTCGAAAAAACGGCTTTTAGCCTCTTTTTTCTCCTGCCGATCACCCTCCCGGGAGTCTAAAAGGCTGGCCCAGGTAAGGGCGGTGAGGTTATTAGATTGAATTTTCAACACCTCCTTATATTTATTAAGGGCGTCTACTTCTTTCATTTGTTTTTCCAACTGATCGCCTTGCTGCAACAATTCTTCCACCGTCTGCGCCTTGGCGGGCAGGCAAAAACCTAGCATAGCGGCAAAAAGTAAACCTCTGAACATAGAAAGAATATTTATATATAAAAATAATGAAAAAAGGGGTTCCAATCTTTAGGCTGTATCGTAGCAGCTAAAAAACGCTTCGTGGAGCAGTCGCCCCGTTCAAAATGTTAACAAAAATTGTTCCCTGGCTGAAGGAAACGGAATGTGTATGCTTAGTATTGCTTTTCCAGTGTTACCATAGAATGCTGTACCTGCCCCCCCAATGGCGGGTGGAGCTTGCGAAGTGTGACGATGCTTTTGCGGATCATCGCGTATTTTTCATGCATAGCCAGGCTCATATCCTGCACCACTTCTTCCAACAAAGGCCTTGGACGGGTCATTACTTGTTGTACAATATGAAACAGTCCTTCATAGTTTACGGTTTCATATAAATGCGTAACGGGCTGGTGTTCTTCAAAACTCACCGCCACGTCTACGATGAACCAGTTGCCCATCACGGTTTCCTCCGGATAAAAACCGTGGTATGCGTACATCTCTATATGCTCCAATGCGATCGTTAACATGCCTTTCAGATTAGGACCTCAAAGCTACGACATCCTTATAATGCAAATTCCAATCCTGCACTGGCGGATTGGAATTTGCTATATTATTTTCAGGATGTCTCGTTTGGATTAGTGTAATCCCTTGGCAGACAGGTAACGCTCTGCGTCCAAAGCGGCCATACAGCCACTGCCGGCGGCGGTTACGGCCTGGCGGTAAATCTTGTCTTGTACGTCGCCGCAGGCAAAAACGCCTTCGACCTTTGTTTTAGAACTGCCTGGCACCGTTACGATGTAGCCTTGTTCATCCAATTCCAGGTAGTCGGCAAAAATGCCGGAATTGGGCTGGTGTCCAATGGCCACGAAGAAGGCCTCTACCGGTATCTCTTTGGTTTCCTGGGTTTGGATATTGCGAATACGTACACCGTGTACTTTTTTATCTCCCAGCACTTCATCGGTTTCTGTGTTCCAGTACACGATAATATTAGATGTTTTTAATACCCGGTCCTGCATCACCATAGAGGCGCGCATTTCGTGTCGGCGCACAAACATATGGACGGTGGTGCAAAGTTTGGAAAGGTACAATGCTTCCTCAGCAGCAGTATCTCCCGCCCCTACTATGGCTACTTCCTTATTGCGGAAGAAAAAACCGTCGCATACGGCGCAAGCGGAAACGCCGCTACCATTGAGCCGTTGTTCGGAGGGCAGGTTTAGCCACTTGGCAGAGGCCCCGGTGGCAATGATCACTGCATCGGCGGTGATTACCTTGTCTTCATCGATAGTCACTTTATATGGCTGACTGGAAAAATCGACGGAAGAAGCCATACCATAGCGGATATCAGCTCCCATACGATTGGCTTGTTTTTCGAAATCCACCATCATTTCCGGTCCCTGGATACCTTCAGGATAACCCGGATAATTTTCTACTTCGGTGGTAATGGTGAGCTGGCCACCTGGTTGGATGCCTTGATACAGTACGGGTTTAAGATTAGCACGGGCGGCATAGATCGCAGCGGTATAACCTGCCGGGCCTGACCCGATGATTAATAAATGTACATGCTCTAACGGCTGGTTGTTTTCCATACTATTATTTATTCCTTTTTAATCTGTCATGATGATAGTGGCATACTGTACGGAATATCCGCCCCAGTAGCCTTGTGTTTCCGGTATGTTCCCTACTATCACAATGGGTGATGAAAAGGGATTACCGTTATTGTTGAACGAGAAATCCAAAGTACGCCAAAAATTATAGGTTGCCCTGTCTATACCACAAAATTTTACCGTTACCGTATCCTTCAGCCTGAAATAAGCATAGGTCTGATAGTCGATCTTTTCATTGCGGTTTATGCCCCGGTCCAAAGTGATATTGGAGGGAGCACCATTTACCAGGTCGTCATTTTCAGTAGAAAATAATCCCGGATAAAAAGGCTCTCGGTTGCGTTTTGTAAAATAGCGTACAAAGTTACCCTTTTCCGGTGGATCTGAAATGCGCACTCTTAATTCTGCATAATTAGAATCTCCATCATAGAGTACCCGTTTGTACCAGATAGAGTCCAGGGTCATATGGCTGGAGGGGATGGTGGTACTGGATATGTAGGTTTTGCCCTCGGCCACTATTTTCAGACCGTAATTATGACCGGGGATGCCCCGGTTAGGCTGGCGGCTACTGTCTGCCGTGTAGTAATATATGGATCCGCCTACTGTATCACGGCTGTACTCCCGGAGGTCATAATTATAACCATTGTCGGTAACGGTAATGGTGGCTCCGTGCACATAATTGTTTTTCGTTTGAGTACTGTCCAGTCCAGAAAAGTAACCCAGGCTGTGGCTTAGCACCACTACAGGATAGGCGCCCTGCTCTATTTTTCCTTCTATCACCAGTTGGGAAACCGTATTAGTTGAATGTATATGCACTTCTTTTTCGCAAGAGAATAGTCCCAGCAGTACAATAGGCATTGCAAAACGTCGCATGGTGTAAAGTTAAATCCGGCCCAAACCGGCAAAAATAAAGCCGGCCTGTGCGGATAACACAGGCCGGCAGTCAAAATTTTTGTATACTGCAATACGATATGTCTTAGCCGAGGTAGGATTTCAGGGCTCCACTATAGCGTGCTTTCTGCAAGCGTTTGATTGCTCTTTCCTTGATCTGGCGGATACGTTCTTTAGTAAGGTCGTATTTCTGGCCAATTTGTTCAATGGTAGCGCCATTTTCGCCATCAAGGCCAAAATAGGCGTTTACAATTTCGGCTTCGCGGGGGCTCAGGGATTTGAGTACACGGCGAATTTCTTCGCGGAGAGAATCACGCATTACATCGTCGTCGGTAATGTCGCCGCCTTCCAGAAGGTCGCCCATTGCTACATCTTCGGCTTCGTGCACGGGTGCATCTAGCGACATGTGGCGGGTATTGCTTTGGAAAATATTATTAATTTCGGATTCTGACATTTCCAGGATTTCGGCCAGTTCTTCAGTAGAAGGCTCGCGTTCATTTTCCTGTTCGAATGCCATATATGCCTTATTGGCTTTATTATAAGTACCGATCTTATTTTGCGGCAGGCGCACTAACCTACCCTGCTCAGCCAATGCTTGTAAAATAGACTGACGAATCCACCATACTGCGTAGGAGATAAATTTAAACCCTTTGGTTTCGTCGAAACGTTGCGCTGCTTTGATCAACCCTAAATTACCCTCGTTAATGAGGTCGCTGAGGCTCAAGCCCTGATGCTGATACTGCTTTGCTACGGATACTACGAAACGCAAGTTGCCGGTCGTTAATCTTTCGAGCGCCCTTTGATCACCCATCTTAATCCGCTGAGCGAGAACCGTTTCTTCTTCAGGAGTCAACAAAGGAATCTTTGAAATTTCCTGCAGATACTTCTCTACCGCCTGCGAATCGCGGTTGGTGATCTGGGTGGCAATTTTAAGTTGCCTCATATAGAAAGTGTTGTTTTATAGATGATTAAATAATTGACAGCGGCGCAAATTTTTTGTTGAATATTCAGAAAAATTCTATCTTACAAAATTTCTGCACCGTAAATAAGCCTGCAAAGATCGTGCTAATGCTGCACTCTGCCAAATTCTTCCTGCCAACGTTTTAGCATAAACAAAATAATAAATATAAACGACAAATGCTATTGTTTTAGTTCAGCCAACCAGCGCCTTTAAGTAAATTTTAACAATTGATAAATAGGCTGCTTTAAATTGTTATTTTCACTAATTTATTTTCATTTTTCTTATAATATTTTTAAAATCTAATGGCTGATTTCAGAAGCGACACCTTCACAAAACCTACGCCTGGTATGCTGGATGCGATGATGCATGCCCGGGTGGGTGATGACGTGTTTGGAGAAGACCCAACGGTAAATGAACTAGAGGCCATGATGGCAGACATTTTTGGCAAAGAGGCAGCTCTTTATTGTGCATCCGGCACCATGAGTAATCAGGTGGCCATTAAGGTACACACCCAGCCCGGTGATGAAGTAATTTGTAGCGACCTGGCGCATGTGTTCGTGTATGAAGGCGGAGGTATTGCTTACAACGCAGGCTGCCAGGCCCGTACCCTTACCGGCGACCGTGGTATGATCACTGCTGCCCAGGTGGCGGCTGCCATTAATCCTAACGATGTACACCGCGCCCGTACTTCCCTGGTATGTTTGGAAAACAGTTCCAACCGTGGTGGAGGTGCCTGTTATAACTTTGAGGATATTCTTAGTATCCGCGAAGTATGCCAGCAGCATAATTTGGCCCTTCACCTGGATGGCGCCCGCCTCTTCAATGCTTTGGTGGCTACAGGAGAAACGCCTGAACAATATGGACAGGCATTTGATACCATTTCTATTTGTCTAAATAAAGGACTGGGCTGTCCCATGGGCTCTGTGCTGGTGGGCAGTAAGGCATTTATAAAAGAAGCGCGCCGTGTGCGCAAGAAACTAGGCGGCGGCCTGCGTCAGGCAGGCTTTATGGCCGCAGCCGGTATCTATGCACTGGAACATCATATACAGCGGCTGGGCGAAGATCACCGCCATGCAAAGATGATCACTGATGCGCTGATAACCCGTTCCTTCATAGGCCACATCTTGCCGGTGGAGACCAATATCATCATCTTCGACGTGCTGGAACCGTGGACACCGGTTTCCTTTTCTGAACACCTGGCTAAGGAAGGCATCCGTGTGGCGGCCATCTCCCCTACCCAGGTCCGCATGGTCACCCACCTGGACGTGACACCGGATATGGTGCAGCATACCTGCAGTGTAATCTCCCATATGCATCATCATGCCTGATCCATATCACACCTCTTTATAAAAGCGGCGCACCGGTAAGGATGCGCCGCTTTTATATTATTCCAAACAAAACGACCAGCGGACAGGCCGTTATGCCTGGCAGGATTACCCAAATCCTACGTAAGATATCCTTAATCTGGCAGGCCAAAGAAGGCTTTCACCTGCGAATAATTATGCCAGTCGAGATTTTGGAACACATCCTTCTGACGACCGCCACTCACCCCACCGGGGATAATGATATAGCGGTATTGCAGCAGGGTGCTAAGCACTACCGAAGCCGTATTATCATGCGTGAAACGGGTGATCAAAATCTTTTTGAGCATGGGTGTAAAAGATATGGTGTTGGGCTTACCACCGGCATTGCTGGTATAAGGAAGCACAAACGTACCACCCCCGTATGTAAAATAAACGATCACTGTGCCGGAGTTCAGGATGTTGGTGGTTAAAGACGGAGCAGCGACATAACCTATTTTCAAAACCGAATTATCGATCGTGGAATCGTTGAAATTGGTAGCGTATACCCAGTTGGAGTAGATCACGTTTGCCGTGCCAGTGGCACCAATAGCACCTTGTTCGCCGGTATCTCCTTTATCTCCCTTCTCGCCGGTGGTTCCTTGCGGACCAGCGGGGCCTTCGGGGCCTGTCTTTCCACAGGAAATGATCGTGAGGAAGCACACGAATAGCGTAACGGAGAAAAACATTCTCCATGAAGAAATTTTCATACAGTAGATGTGTTAAAGGTTTAAATTAACTGATTGCCTTGCAAAAGAATGGTGATTGAATGTTTAAAGAAACTCGTTTATCTGTGGGGTATATAAGCATATAGTGCTGGATACTGCAAACCGCTATCATGGCGGATTACAGACAACATTTGTAGGTATGTTACATGGACAATGCCGTGCTACAGGCCACTTTGCGATCAGCAGGGTGAATCCAATTAAAAATAGCAAGTCAATGTTTGACGGTATTGTAAAGATGTCACGCATTCCGCGGAAAGCAAACCTGCATTTATTGGATGGCAATGATTTTTGGACACGTGGTGGATTTTGAACGATAAATGTACTTCACCATTACAGATTTCCCGCTTTGCGGAATGTCAGTTATTTTTGCACACTTATATTTTAGACAGCAATGGAATTATCGAAAAATTACCTGCCTGCGGCAGCCGAGGAGAAATGGTACCAGCACTGGATGGACAAAGGCTACTTCCGGTCTCAACCGGATGATCGTCAGCCATTTACGGTAGTCATCCCCCCCCCGAATGTGACGGGTGTATTGCACATGGGGCATACGCTCAACGAAACGGTGCAGGACATACTAGTGCGGCATGCCCGCATGAGCGGGTTCAACGCCTGCTGGGTACCTGGATCGGACCATGCGTCCATAGCCACGGAAGCCAAGGTAGTAGACATGCTCAAAAAAGAAAAAGGCATCGATAAATCGCAGCTTACCCGCGAAACCTTTTTACAATATGCCTACGAATGGAAAGATAAATATGGTGGTATCATCTACAACCAGATCAAAAAACTGGGCTGTAGCTGCGATTGGGACCGGGTGACCTTCACCATGGACGACCATTATTATGCTGCGGTGATCAAAGTGTTTATTGATCTATACCAGAAAGGACTCATCTACCGGGGTGCGCGTATGATTAACTGGGACCCTGCCGCCAAAACTGCCCTGAGCGATGAGGAAGTGGAGTACCGCGAAGTGGAAGGACGCCTTTTCCATATAAAGTATCAGCTGGAAGGCAGTACGGAGTATATCACCATCGCTACTGGCCGCCCCGAGACCATCATGGGTGATAGCGCTATTTGCGTAAACCCGACCGATGAACGCTATTCCCACCTGAAAGGACAGTATGCCCTGGTACCGCTGATCAACCGGCGTATTCCCATTATTTTCGATGAATATGTGGATAAGGACTTTGGTACCGGCTGTCTGAAAGTAACGCCGGCGCATGATATTAACGACTACAACCTGGGACTGAAACATAACCTAGAGATTATAGACACGCTTAATGACGATGGCACATTGTCTGCGGCGGCCCAGATTTACGTAGGCCTGGACCGCTTTGTGGCGCGCAAGAAGGTGGTGGAAGAGCTGAAAGAAAAAGGCCTGTTGGTGAAGGAAGAAACCTATCCTTCTAAAACCGGCATGTCGCAACGCACCAATGCGGTAGTAGAGCCCCGCATTTCCACCCAATGGTTCGTAAAAATGCCAGAGCTGGCCAAACCCGCGCTGGATGCGGTAGTAAGTGGAGCAGTAACCATTCACCCCGGTGATAGATTCATGGCTACTTACAAATATTGGATGGAGAATGTGAAGGATTGGTGCATATCCCGCCAACTGTGGTGGGGGCAACGCATTCCGGCCTTCTACGCACCAGACGGTACTTTTGAAGTGGCCAACAGTGCCGGGGAAGCACTGGCGCAATTCCAGGCAAAAAATCCGGCATTCGCCTACAGTGTGAACGATCTTTCGCAGGACGAAGATTGCCTGGATACCTGGTTCTCTTCCTGGCTATGGCCCATTCAAGTATTTAAAGGCATTACGGAGCCGGAGAATGCAGACATTAATTATTACTACCCCACTTCTGTGCTGGTAACCGGCCAGGATATTATTTTCTTCTGGGTGGCCCGTATGGTCATGGCTGGCCTGGAATATAAGCAGGTAAAGCCTTTCAGCGATGTGTACTTTACCGGTATGGTACGCGACAAGCAAGGGCGTAAGATGAGCAAGTCACTTGGCAACTCGCCGGATCTGCTGGAACTAATTAAACAGTTTGGCGCGGATGCGGTACGTTTTGGTATTATGATCTCCTCTCCTGCGGGCAATGATCTGCTATTCGACGATAGTAGTTGTGAGCAGGGCCGCAACTTTGCCAATAAGATATGGAACGCGTTGAAACTGGTGAAGATGTGGGAGACCCGCCGCAAGGGCGATGCCAACGCATCTACCAAAGACAATTTTGCGGTACAGTGGTTTGCCAACCGCCTGGCAGAAGCCAAGGCCAGCGTGGAAGCAGCTTACAAAGGTTTTAGGCTGAGTGAGGCATTAAAAATCATATACAGTCTGGTATGGGACGACTTCTGCTCCTGGTACCTGGAATGGATAAAACCTAATTTTGAACAGCCCATCGATGCAGCCGTATTCCAGCAAACCATCACCTTTTTTGAAGAGCTGATGCAATTGTTGCACCCCTTCATGCCTTTCGTGACGGAAGACTTGTATCACCACCTGGCCAACAGGGCTGAAGGGGATGACCTGATCATTAAACAGTTTTCCACCCCAACTGCCACAGACGGGGCTTTACTTACCGCCGGCGATCTCGCCAAGGAAGTGATCACCGCTATCCGTGATGCGCGCAACAAGCACAGCATAAAACCAAAGGACTCCATTGTACTGCACATAGAAACCAGTAATGAAGCGGCCTTTGGTCCCATCAAATCCATCCTGGCCAAACAGGTAAATGCATCGGACATTTACTTTGCCCAGGCTGCTGTAAGTGGTGCCATTGCGCTGGTGATCCAGAAAGATAAATTTTATCTGGAAACAGAAACGGCCATGGACCCGGCAGCCCAGAAAGCCCAGCTGGAGAAAGACCTTGCCTATTACGAGGGCTTCCTTCAATCAGTAGACAAGAAACTTTCTAACGAACGTTTTGTGCAGCACGCCAAACCGGAAATTATTGCACTGGAGCGGCAAAAGAAAGATGACGCCGAAGCCAAGATCAAGGCCATTGGGGAAAGTTTGAAGGCTTTATAATTTTACGCTTGTAATAACGTTTTGAGAAGGGAAAGATGACCAGTCTTTCCCTTTCCTTTACCTGAAAATTCATCGCATGTCCAGAATATGGTTATTTGCTGTAATGCTTTGTGGAATTGCTTTTGAAGCCCATGCCCAACAAAAACCGGCTGCAAAACCGGTCGCTAAGCCTGGCGCTGCCAAAACTGCTACGCAAGCACCATTGGCCAAAAAGACCGATCTGCGTTTCCGCAGCACCTGGGGCATTTACCTCAGCGATACCCTGCCCCGCCCCGAAGTGATTAAAACACTAGACCAGAACCTGGTGGTGCGCGACCAGAAAAATAACAAGTACGAAATAATTTCCTTCGAATTTACTTACGAGCAAAAAACGTCTTTTGTAAACGATACCACCAACAAAGCCGGTTACTACATCGAATACCTGGGCGATAATTTCAAACATACCGCGAAACTGTCGGATATCTGGGTGAATAAGTTGAAGGAAACTTTACAGCGTGGAGATGAACTGTTCTTTAGTAATATTATCGTGAAATACCCGCCGGATAAGTATTACAAGGTACCCGACCTGCGGTTTGTAATATTATAACTTCCTAAAAAAGTCCTGCTCTTACCGGCAGGACTTTTTCGTATTAGTAGTTAAATAATTGTTGAAGCGGGATGATCACTTCGAAACGGTTCCTGGCGTTGTCCTGTGGGTCGCGGTCCAGGAGGTGGCTGAAGCGGAAGCCAAAAGCGAAGGGCAGCTCATTGCCCAACTTTGTATCGAAATATAACTCTGCGCCTGTGGAGGCATAACGCGTATGGCTGCGGGGGTATGTATTTTCGTATCCCATGCTGTAATCGTAAAATATATTGCCCCGCAGCCGCATGATATACAAAAGCTGTGCAAAGCCACAATCGGGATATGCTATCGGAAAGTAGTAGTTGGCACCCAGCTTATACAATTTTGTATAGGCGGGCGTGTTATACCCCCGCGCGTAGGCGAAGTGATCGCTGTAGACGTAGTTACGGGATGTATCGCGCAATTGGAAAGCGCCTTGTAGTAAGATGCTGTGGTTATTGGAAAATCCCGGTAAATAAAGGTCCAGCCTGGAGAAGAGCTGCCAGGCTTCGGTGCTGGTGGCAGAGTGGGCGTATTGCACCTGCAAGGTTTGGCCAAAGTGGGTGAAAAGCTGTTGTACGGCAGTATTGCGTTGGTTCACGAAAGTAAGGCTACTAAAAATATATTGAATATCCTTAGCCGATCCAACGAATTGCAGCCTGGACTTATCCATGCGTGTACGCTCCACGAAGTTATAGTTGGTACTGATGGAAAGGCCCCGGTTGTAAATGCCGGAAGACAGGTTCAGCGGCACTGCCAATCCCAGGAGGCCGGTCCACTCGTTCCAGTAAATATGTCCTTGGCGCAGGTAGGCGTTTCGGTTGGTGGTGTAGGCCGTACTCATTTGCAGGTAGGGGAACCAGCCCGCAAATGTAAAGCCTGCATTCACCTGGGAATAGCCCTCATCGCGGTTGTAGGCATATCCCACATTCGTTTCGGTGGTATTGAGGATATTGTTTCCCAGTAAACTATATGTGTAATCGGGATCATTAAAGGTAGGCACCCAACTATGAAAGTTAAACGGATGGGCGAGCAGCGGATATTTCTTTTCTTCAACATGTGTATCCGGTACCTTGTCGAGTATATTACCGCCTTCTTTAAAATCTGGATGTAGCCACGCGCTGCGCCCGTCTTTGCTAAAGTCTATTGCCTGCGGGCTATAAGGCGCCAGCGGCGCGGTATACAGCGTAAATCCCCCGGTGCGAAACTCGCTGAAAACCAATTTATCCTGCCGGACATCGATAGCCACCTGTTTTACACCGTTGGGACGCGCGGTGTATTGGTGAATCTTACGATCAGAAAACGTATATGCGTAAACGTTATCAACGCTTTCATAACCGCTGGTAAAATATACGGCATCCCGGGTAACGGTGGGAATTCCGATCACATTGCTACCAAAAGCGATCAGCGTATCTACCCTCCCATCCTTCAACCACTGCCGGATAAGGGCCATGCGGGAATGCACGTCCCTTACCCCGGCAATGATGGCCTGGTCGTCTGCGGTGAATTTTGGATAACTGTAATACCAATTTTGCGGGTTGGGAAGGGTTTGTACTACCTGGCCTGTTTCGCCATCCAATACCTGCACGCTAAATTGCAGGTTGGGTGGACTAACGGTTACCACTACCCGTTTTCCATCGTTGGAGATATCCGGGCTAAAGTATTTGGTGCGCGTAGTAAGATTGCGGGTATGACCGGTACTGTCGGCTATTTTTACGATGGAATATTGTTTGTTGTTCCATCGGGCATCGAAGCGGGCCTCCGTCCATACCAGCCGTCCATTGCGATAGCTGAAATAGTCGTCGAAATTGGTACCTGGGCGGGCTATAAAATGCGCCTGTCCATCGGGTGTTTGGCGAAAGAAGGCGGGTAATTTTTTGTAACTGTTTTTCAGGTACACCCAGGTATCCGGGCCGGCATTGTACACGTAGGGGTAATTGGTAACGGTGTGGCTATCTGGAGAAAACCGGGTAGCAGCGCTGGGGGGCATACGCAAAGAATCATCCTGCCAATATTGTTCAAATTCCTTAATAGTAGCATGATAGAACCCTGTGATCCGCTGACCGGTACGTTTTTCCAGGCTATTGGACAATGGATAAAAGACACCCCGGAAGCGTACTGCATCGGTCGTCACATCTTTCCAAAATGTTTGTCCATAATGTTTCCGGCCGTAGTAAGACATCATGTAGCCGAGGGGATAGTGATCGGGGATGAAGTCTACATAAGAGCCATTGCGCACCTTCATGTAGGTATAATTTTTATGATCCAGCCAGAGGGCGCGCATGCCATCGAAAAAGCCGGGTAGCCTACCCCTGCCCTGCACGCCCAGTGCAGTTTCCATGGTTACAGCATCCCCTTCCCAAAACCAGTTGGGAACTGCCAGGTTAGTAGCACCGGCCTGCCCCAGATCGCCCCCCAGGTAGTACAATACTTTAGAAATGCCCTGTCTAAAATTCATGTTCTGCAGCACATGGCGATATTCGTGTACTGATAGCTGGTCGGGCCAGTAGGCGGGGCCAAGGTCGGTATTGGGTGGTGGGGCCAGGTAAAATTCGGAGCGGAAGGGGCCTAACTGTACGTAACCATTAGAGATCATGGTTTGGTTTTGCAGTACCATATTCACTTTACGCTGCTGGTTGCCAATGGAACTACGATCGTGCTGATTAATGTATTGTACCAGGCTGGCTACGCGCTGTGCCGTGCCAGAGAGTGTACGGGGAAAAATGACCCGCACCGTATCGTTATTGATCTGGTCCCATTTCAACGAAGGTGGATTACCGCCAAACTGCTGTGCCATGGCGGCAGTGGTAACTAAGCAGCAAAGCAGTATGGGTAAATACTTCAAGGCATTTGTTTGTGAACTTGACAAGGCAATAGACGAATGAAAAGGTGTAATGTTTAATGCGTGGGGCTAAAGCTAATCATTCGTTTTTATCCCTCCAAGGGGCTACCGGGAGGTTCGTTCACCTGGATTAACATTCCGGAAGGCTAATAGGAATATTGGTGGCCAGGCCGCCATCGGAAGTTTCTTTGTATTTGGAATTCATGTCCAGGGCGGTTTCCCACATCGTTTTCACCACGGCGTCGAGCGATACTTTTGCCAGGTCCGGATTACTTTGCAGGGCAAGCTGAGAGGCTGTAATGGCTTTGATAGCGCCCATCGTATTCCGTTCTATACAAGGTATCTGTACCAGGCCACCAATGGGGTCGCAGGTAAGGCCCAGATGATGTTCCATGGCAATTTCTGCAGCCATCAGCACCTGGCGTTGCGAACCGCCCGATACTTCCGTAAGCGCCGCTGCCGCCATGGCGGAAGACACGCCTATCTCTGCCTGGCAGCCGCCCATGGCTGCCGAAATAGTAGAGCGTTTTTTGAAGATACTGCCCACTTCGGAAGCGGTAAGTATGAACTGAAGGATCTTTTCTGCTGCATACCCATCGCAAAAGGTAATGAAATAGGCCAGTACGGCGGGTATTACGCCGGCGGCCCCATTGGTGGGCGCGGTTACCACACGGCCAAAGGAGGCATTTTCCTCATTTACGGCCAGGGCAAAACAGCTCACCCAGTCCAGCGTGTAGCCGAAGTGGTTCCCACCTTCGCGGATGGCGGCCAGCCAACTGTCGAAGTCGTGATAATTACGTCCATTCAGTAATCTTTTATTAAGCGCAGCCGCGCGGCGGGCTACTTTCAGGCCCCCCGGCAATTCGCCTGCGGTATGTACGCCCCGGTAAATACATTCTTTCATTACCTGCCATATCCTGAGTATGCCGGCACGGGTTTCTGCCTCCGGGCGCCAGGCATGTTCATTTTCCATCACCAATTCGGAAATGCTAAGGCCTGTTTTAATGCACCATTGCAGCAACTGCCGGGCTGTATCGATGGGAAAAGGCAGGTCTACACTTGTGGAGCCAGTTTTGTGTTCTCCCTCCTGCACTACAAAACCACCGCCAATGGAATAGTAGGTAGCGGCGTGTTGTTCCCCATTATGCAGGCTCACTAAAAACGTGAGGGCGTTGGGATGGAATGGCAGAGATTCGTCCATCAAGAATTCCACGTCCGTATCTGGATTAAAATCGATTTCGTATTGGCCGGCCAGCGACATTTTTCTCCGGCGTTGCATCTCCTGTATTTTGGGGGTAATCTGGTTTACGTCGAAGGTTACGGGATCGTCTCCACAAAGTCCTAATTGCACAGCAATACCGGTACCATGACCAATGCCGGTTTTGGCCAGGGAGCCGTATAGCAGTACGCGTACCTGGGCTACTTGGTGTAACTGGTGGTGATCAGAAAGAGTTTGTAAAAAACGTAATGCGGCACGCCAGGGGCCTAAAGTGTGGGAACTGGAGGGTCCTACGCCGATCTTAAAGATGTCGAATACGGATATTGCTTCGTGCGCCACGATGGTTGGTTTATGTTGTAGTGCAAGATAAGCGCATTTAATGAAAATCCACGAGTTCTACCTGGCAGATCTGCACGGCATTGGCAGGTACAATCAGTACATTGCCATCGTAAATGGCTTGTGACCCGAAACCCAATACTGCCGGAATATAGAGTTCAATGGAGCCTCCTTTTGAAATTTTTTGCAGGCCGATCTGCCAGCCGGGAATATGGTCCTTTAACTGCCGGCCATCGAAGTTGGTGATCTGTCCTTTGGAAGATTCTACTATTATCCCGTTAATGAGGCGACGGGTATAGATTACATAAGGCGTATCGGTGAGGGTAATGTAGTGAATGCCGTCTCCTGGTTTAATGATGCGGAAATAAAGACCGGAGGGGTCGTAATTGGCGGTGATATTATTGTCGGTCAGGTATTGGAGAATGATAGAATCCTGGCGAACGCTGATGAGATCCAGTGTACCTGGTCCGGCGCTGCTGGCTTCCTTTTTACAGGCGGATAAAAGGCCGCTCACAAGGCATACAGCTATAAAAAGTTGCAAAATTCGTTTCATACATTGTTATAACGGTACAGGTGTCCGAAAGTTACTCTTTTTTGGGAAATGTGCAGGAAGGAATGGCAGGTATGCAGCTGCCTTTCCTAGCTTCACCTATTAAACACCGGACCTGGGTATTTATTACCTTGGGTGAGGAGAATAATACCATAGCAAGTGGATTTCATAAAAAAACTCCCGGTTTGCAAATGCAGCCGGGAGTTTTTTAACATTGTTGTCGGAAAGATTAATAATCCATACCCATACCGTGACCACCACCTGGCATAGCAGGGGCAGCAGATTTAGGTTCTGGTTTGTCTGCAATCACGCACTCGGTGGTGAGCAACATACCAGCGATGGAAGCAGCGTTTTCGAGGGCGATACGGCTTACTTTCGTCGGGTCGATTACACCGGCTGCAAACAGGTTTTCGTATACTTCCGTGCGGGCATTGAAGCCATAATCGCCTTTGCCTTCTTTCACTTTCTGTACTACGATAGAACCTTCGATACCGGAGTTTTCGGTAATCTGGCGAAGGGGTTCTTCGATGGCTCGTTTAACGATGGCTACACCGGTTTCTTCGTCTTCGTTGTCTGCCTTCACATTAAGCAGGGCTTCGATGGCGCGGATATAAGCTACACCGCCACCGGGTACTATACCTTCTTCCACTGCGGCGCGGGTAGCGTGCAGGGCGTCATCTACGCGGTCTTTCTTTTCTTTCATTTCCACTTCGGTAGCAGCGCCAACATACAATACTGCAACACCGCCGCTCAGCTTAGCCAGGCGTTCCTGGAGTTTTTCGCGGTCGTAGTCGGAGGTAGTTACTTCGATCTGGGATTTGATCTGGGAGATGCGGGCGGCAATATTTTCTTTTTCGCCACGGCCACCTACAACAGTAGTATTGTCTTTATCGATGGTAATGGATTCTGCTTTACCCAGGTAGGTGAGGTCTGCATTTTCCAGTTTGTAACCTTGTTCTTCGCTGATCACGATACCACCGGTGAGTACGGCGATGTCCTGCAACATTTCTTTTCTGCGGTCGCCAAATCCAGGGGCTTTTACAGCAGCTACTTTCAGGGTACCACGCAGTTTATTAACTACCAGGGTAGCCAGTGCTTCGCCATCCAGGTCTTCAGAGATAATTACCAGGGGAGCGCCTTGCTGGGCCACTTTTTCCAGGATGTGCAGTATATCCTTCATGGTGCTGATCTTCTTATCGTAGATCAGGATGTAGGGATTCTGCAATTCTACCTGCATTTTTTCACTGTTGGTGATAAAGTAAGCAGACAGGTAACCACGGTCGAACTGCATACCTTCCACAACTTCTACAGTAGTGTCGGTACCTTTGGCTTCTTCCACGGTAATAACACCGTCTTTGGTTACTTTCTGCATGGCTTCGGCAATCAGGGCGCCGATAGCGGAATCATTATTGGCAGAAATAGTAGCTACCTGTTCAATCAGCTGGTGGTTGCTACCTACTTCTTTAGATTGTGATTTCAGGTTTTCAACAACCACCTTTACGGCTTTGTCGATACCACGTTTCAGGTCCATCGGGTTAGCACCGGCGGCCACATTTTTCAGGCCTTCGCCGATAATAGACTGTGCCAGAACGGTAGCGGTGGTAGTACCATCACCTGCGATGTCGGCAGTTTTGGAGGCTACTTCTTTTACCATCTGGGCGCCCATGTTTTCGATGGCGTCTTCCAGTTCAATTTCTTTTGCAACGCTAACGCCGTCTTTAGTTACAGCAGGTGCGCCGAACTTCTTTTCGATCACCACGTTGCGGCCTTTAGGACCGAGGGTTACTTTCACCGCATTAGCCAGGGTATCAACACCCTTTTTCATTTTGTTGCGGGCTTCTGTATTAAAATATAATTGTTTTGCCATAATGTTTAAATCATTTAAATTTTTAGGAAATGGTGAATTGGATGAATTGACCTTACACAATAGCCAGGATGTCAGATTCACGCATGATCAGCAGGTCCTGACCTTCCACGCTGATTTCCGTGCCGGCGTACTTACCATACAATACCGTATCGCCTACTTTTACCGTAACCGGTTCATCTTTCTTACCAGGACCGGCGGCCACTACGGTACCCTTTTGTGGTTTTTCTTTAGCGGTGTCGGGGATAATGATACCTCCGGCGGTCTTTTCTTCAGCGGCTGCGGGTTTAACGATTACCCTGTCAGCCAATGGTTTGATACTTAAATTAGCCATAGTTTAGTATAGTTTTAAAACGTAGATTGATGGTTTGTTTGTGTGATTGCATGGCCACGAGAATTATGCCAAGCCCCCTTTTACGATCATCAGGCGCGCATTCTGGTCAAATTTGCAGTTTGTCCGTTTTATACCCACCAGGCCGCCTGCCAAGTTGCCCATCTTGACAGCCAGATTGTCGGAGCTGCAAAACAGGGAATTAATGAACGAAACACGCCGGGTATAAATACCGGGTGCATGCACCGGGAGATCAAAACAATTTCTGCTACAATGAAAGCCTCCTTTTGCAGAATGGCCTGAAATGCCTAGCTTTGCGCCCTCATACCAGTTCTTAAATTCATGATTAGTAGAAGAAATATCCGGGTGAAGGTGATGCAAACACTTTATGCCCTGGAAACGATGGAGCAAAGCACTATTAAGCCGGGAACAGCCACTAGCTTGTTGAATGAAAAGCTGGAACAAACCCGACAAATTTTTACCTACCTGCTCTACTCCATCATTCGTGTGGCGCAATACGCGGAAACCGATGCACAGACCCGTGCCAACAAGCACCTGCCCAGTGAAGCCGACCTGCATGTGAATACCAAAATAGCCGGGAACGAATTTCTATACCAGATCCTGTCAGACAGTGATTTTAAGGTAAACCTGGAACAATGGAAACTAAAATACCTCCCCGACAACGAGCTGTTGCGCAAACTGTACAACGAGCTGGCTGCATCTGATACTTACAAAACTTACATTGCAGACGAAACCCGTGTGCGCTCCAGTGAAAAGCATATCCTGGAATTCATTTATAATGATATTCTCAGCAAAAACGAAAGCTTCCAGCAACATATGGAAGATCAATTTGCTCATTGGACCGACGATGCAGAGATGATGCACCTGCTCATTGGCAACTACTTTAATAAGCCGCAGTTGTTTAATTTTCTTCAGTTGATCAGCAAAGAAAAGCTGGACTATGCCCGCGAGTTGCTGCTTACGGTGATCGATAAGAAAGATTATTGCCTGGAGCTTATAAAACCTAAACTCCAAAACTGGGACTCAGAGCGTATTGCGGCGGTAGACATGTTGCTCATGGAAATGGGCGTGTGCGAGTTCCTGTATTTTCCCACCATCCCGATTAAAGTAACTATCAACGAATATATTGATTTGGCTAAGGCCTACAGCACGCCGCAAAGCGGGCAGTTCATCAATGGTATCCTGGACAATGTGCTGAAAGAATTGGAACAACAGCAACTCATCCAGAAAACAGACCGCAAAAAATAGGGATTCCTGGCTGGAAGCACTATTTTTACGGCAAATTTTTCGCAGCGCATGAAATTATTTTCCTATCTGATAGCCACTGCCCTACTGCTGGGCGCCTGCCGCCAGGGACAACCGGCTCACACAGCCTCCCCTGCTGCCAGCGACAGCAGTCAACAGGGTTTTCCGGTTATCACCTTCGACCAGGAAGTGCATGATTTCGGGACCGTACATGAAGGCGAGGTGGTGGAATACAGTTTCAAATTTAAAAACACCGGTCATGCGCCCCTCCTCATTACCGATGCACAAGCCAGTTGCGGATGCACTATTCCGGAATGGCCTAAAGCACCCATTAAACCGGGCGAGGAAAGCGAATTAAAAGTGTCTTTTAACAGCAGTGGAAAAGAAGGTGCCCAGGAGAAATCGATCTCCATCAAGGCCAATACGGAAACACCTTTTATACCCGGGCCGCGCATCGTGTGTAATGTGGTGAAATAAGCGGTACGGTACAACTAACGATTAACTATTAACAACTATAAACATGAGCATTTTACTTCAGGCCGCCGGCGGATTTGCCAGCATTCAGCCTATGCTGCTGATTGGCGGTATGTTTCTTGTAATGTGGCTTTTTATGATACGCCCACAGCAAAAGAAAGCAAAACAGCAAAAACAATTCATCGACAACCTGAAAGAAGGGGATAAAATCGTTACGATTGCCGGCATTCACGGTAAAGTAAAAAAGATCAATGACAACGGTACCTTGCAGATTGAAGTAAGCACCGCCAGCTACCTTACCATAGAACGTTCTGCGGTGAGCCTGGAATATACGGCCGCCCTGAACAAGCCTGCTGCCGAAGTAAAGAAATAATGATACTATTCCCATAAAAACAGGCCCTCCCCGAAAAGGAGGGCCTGTTTTTATGGTGGTATGTATGACTAAATTTATCCCGGATGGTAAATAAAAAGGGGGTAATATTTATACAGGGTACAAGTGTATCGTACACAGTACCTAATACAATACTTCTTACCTTTGTGCCATATGTTAAAGATCGGAATTACGGGTGGTATAGGCTCTGGTAAAAGCACCGTAGCCGGCATGTTTGCAGTACTGGGCATCCCGGTGTACTTTGCCGACGATGCGGCCAAACGCCTTATGAATACAGATCCCCGGCTTATGGCCGACATCCGCCTCCACTTCGGCGATGCGGCTTATACCCCGGAAGGCCAATTAGACCGCAAATACCTGGGGAATATTGTCTTTAATGATCCCCAACGCCTGGCCCTGCTCAACACACTTACCCATCCTGCTACAATCCGCGACTCAGCATCCTGGGCGGAAAAACAAACCACGCCTTATGTGATCAAAGAAGCGGCTATCCTCTTTGAAACCGGCTCTAACCACTACCTGGATGAAGTTATTGGCGTATCGGCCCCCAAAGCGTTGCGCATTCAAAGGGTTATGGAACGCGACCACGTGACCCGGGAAGAGGTGCTGGCGCGCATGCGCAAGCAGATAGACGAGGATATAAAAATGCGTCTCTCCGATCATATTATCTTCAATGATGAGCAGCAACTGGTCATTCCGCAGGTACTTGCCCTGCACGAAAAATTATTGGCCAGGGCCAAGGCCTGACTTTTTAATTCGACCTACAGGCCTGTTCACCCATGTAATGGAATAGTTGTTGATGGAAAGCGATAGTTTACATTTTGCCGTATATTCAGGTTCAAACCTATTCTATTCATGTTTTGAAGGCTTTTCCCCTGGCAGTTTTTGCCGCCGCTTTATTGCTGCCAGCATTGGCCAACGGTCAGCAGCACATTACAGGACGTACGCTCCGTAAAGACTCGGTTCCAATTCCCGGCGTGTCTATCGTAAACCGTAGGCTGCAAATAGCTACGGCTTCGGATGCAAATGCCAACTTCGATCTACAGGCCTTTACGGGAGATACCATTTTATTTTCCGGACTCAACATCATTGCCCGCTACTGGATAGTGCCGTACAATGCCGGCCGCAACATCCAAAACATTTTCCTGCAATCCCGCGTAATGGATCTGATGCCAGTTTCCATCCGCCGTCATACTTACAGCGACGACTCTATTGCTGTGCGCAAGGAATATGCTTCCTCCTTCAACTTCCGCCGGCCCCGCTTCACCGAAGTTGTAGCACTTGGCTTCCCCGGTATTGGGGTAAATATTAACCAGTTGTACAAAGCTTTGCGGATTAAGAACAATAAACACAAAATTTTCTTTCGCAATCAGCTCATCAGCTACGAGCATGAAGGTTTTGTGAGTGCCCATTATACAGAAAGCCTGGTAGCATCCACCGTGCCGCTGCGCGGCGATTCGCTAACCTACTTTGTGAACAAATACCGGCCTACCTATGAGCAGGTACACGATGGCAGTGATTATGATATGTTATATTTTATTCACCAATCTTACAAACGTTTCTGCGACAGCTTGCAGCATTTAAATGCTCCACCACAGTAATCTTCCCAGCCAGCGCAGCATGCAATAACTTCCCAATGCAAAAAGGTCCCGCCAACTGGCAGGACCTTTTCTATCAAACATTAACTAGTCAGCTTATTTTTTCACCGTGGCTACGGTTGTTTTTGTATCCAGTTCTATTACATCGCTTTCGTTAGCCAGCTCGTTCTTGTGGTCGAAATCCACCAGTACCGGGGCTGCCACGAAGATAGAAGAGTAAGTACCAGTGATCACACCGATCAGCATGGCGAAAGCAAAACCACGGGTTACTTCTCCACCAAATACAAACAAGATCAGGATGGTCAGGAACACCGTGAGCGATGTCATAATAGTACGGCTCAGGGTATTGTTGATGGCGTTATTGATCAAAGTATTCCGGTCGCCGTTTTTAGTGGTGCGGAAGTTCTCCCGGATACGGTCGAATACAATCACCGTATCATTCATCGAGAAGCCAATTACCGTAAGGATGGCCGCGATAAAATGCTGGTCCAGTTCCAGGGGGAAGGGTACTACATCTTTCAGGAAAGAAAACACCGCCAGGGTTACCAATACGTCGTGCAGCAGGGAGAAAATGGTACCCAGGGAGTATTGCCATTTACTAAAGCGCAGCAGGATATAGAGGAAGATTACTACCAGCGAGAAGATTGTTGCTTTAATGGCTCCCCCGCGCAGCGCCACAGAAATCGTAGGCGATACAGTTTCAGACCCAAGCAAGTTCTTGGTCATAAACTGCTCGTAGGTGGTAGACGGGTTATTGTAAGGTTTCAGGCCTTCATACAATTTTTGGGAAACTTCTTTGTCTGCCTGCTGTCCGGCTTCTTCCACTTTATAAGCAGTGGTGATAGAGAGCTGATTAGCGTTACCAAAGGTTTTCACTACCGGCTCGGAACCAAATACATCTTTCAGGTGTTCAGTTACTTTGGCCTGGTCTACCGCCTGATCGAAACGCACCGTGTAGCTGCGGCCACCGGAGAAGTCTACCCCTGCACGGAAACCATGGAAGAAGGATGCAATACCCAACACCATTACAACGGCAGAAATGATATAAGCAAATTTGCGTTTGCCTACAAAATCGAAATTAGCGTGTTTAAAGATCTTACGGGAGATTGGCGTAAAGTATTCGAAGTGGCGGTTCTTGGTAGTCCACCAGTCGGTTACCAGGCGGGATACCATGATACCGCAGAACAGCGACAGCAACAGACCGATAATCTGTGTGGTGGCAAAGCCCAATACCGGGCCAAGGCCGAAGTAAAACAGGATGCAGGCCGTGAGCAGGGAGGTGATGTGACCATCTAACACAGGTGCATATGATTTTTTATAACCGTCGATGATAGCCTGCTGGTAGGTTTTACCACGGCTTAGTTCATCCTTGATACGTTCAAATATAATTACGTTGGTATCTACTGCCATACCCACAGTGAGTACCAGACCGGCAATACCAGGCATCGTGAGCGTCGCTCCCAGGGAAGCCAGTATACCGAAGGTGAACAGCAGGTTCAGGATCAGGGCGATGTTGGCCACGATACCACCGGTATTGTAGTACACCAGCATCAGCACAAAGATCACGGCGAAAGAGATGAGGAAGGAAGTGGCACCGGCGTGGATAGAATCTGCACCGAGGCTGGGTCCTACTACTTGTTCCTGTACAATTACTGCGGGTGCTGGCATTTTACCTGATTCCAGGATATTGGCCAGGTCTTTACCTTCTTCGGGGCTAAAGTTGCCAGAGATAGAGGAAGTGCCACCGGGAATTTCTGCCCGAACAGAAGGAGCAGAATATACGGTACCATCCAGTACTACAGCGATGTAGTTAACGCTGAACGGATCGTTTTCTGCAAAATTGAGCGAAACATCGTGGGTCATTTTGCGCCATTCTCTGGCACCAATGTTATCCATGGTCATATCTACTTCCACCTTGCCTTCGCGTACGTCGCTGCGGGAGCTTACAATACGTTCGCCACCTACACGGGGTGTAGGATTGGCAGGATTTACCTTCAGGCCATACACTTCAATATAACCGTGTTTGTCTTCTTTATTTTCAGGGCCAAAAGACAGCACAAAATCTTTAGGCAAGAGATTTTTTACGGCGGGAATATCGAGGTAAGCACGCAGGGTGGCAGTATCCTTTGGTAAAATATGTCCAATGTAAGGAGCTGGAGCTATCTGGCCATCCTGTGTTACGTTGGGAGCTAAGATGCTGAACAGCGGGTTCTGGCGGCGAATTTCCTCCTGTTGCTGTTCTTTGCTATTGGCAGCTGTAGCGTTCTTATCTTTTTTCTTAGTGCTGTCGCCCAGGTATTGGCTGAGGCTGGCGCTTCCTGCGGAAGTGTCTTTGGCAGTGGTACTTGCAGTGGTGGGTGCAGTACTGTCTTTCTTCGCGGAAGAATCGACAGCAGATTTGCCGGATTGTGCCGCGCGGATCGCTTCATTGATGGGTTGAAGGATCGTGTTATAGGTTTCTGTACTACTCTTATATACCTCGCGGAATTCCAGATTGGCCGTAGCCTGGAGGTATTTGCGCACACGGTCGCGGTTGTCTACACCGGCCAGTTCTACGGAAATGATACCTTTATTTTCATCCAGGCTCACGTTGGGCTGGGAAACGCCGAATTTATCAATACGTTTTTGCAGCACCAGGTAAGTATTCTGGATGGCGGCACGGGTTTCTCGGCGCAGTACGTCCAGTACTTTAGCGTTGGAGGTATTGAAATCAATCTCTTTGGTATATGCATTAGCAAAGATGCCCGCCAGTTTGCCACTAGGATTTATTTCTTCGTAAGCCTGCCCGAACAGGGTTACGTAGTCGGACTGAGAGGTTTTTTTGTGTTCGTTGGCCAGTTTCAGTGCCTGGTTAAAAGCGCCGTCCTTGGAGTGACCAGACAGGGAACGTATTACATCTTCCACACTCACGTCCAGTACCACGTGCATACCCCCTTGCAGATCCAGGCCGAGATTCAGTTCTCTTTCCTTTGCAGTGGCGTAGTTTACGTACCACGGGAAGCCGGCAATCTCTTTATTGCCAACGCTATCGAGGATGGCTTGTTTACGGAGTTTCACCAGATCGGACAGTGTATCCTGGTAGAATGCCTGCTGTTCTGCATTACCAGCATATTTTGTGGTAGCGGCAGGAAAGCTTTTGAACACATCACTTTGTGCCTGTTCATTTACCTTCTTGTCATAATTGCGTACCACAAACGTGAAGGACAATTGATACACAGAGATAAGGATCAGTGCGACGGTAAAAACTCTTACAAGTCCTTTAAGTTGCATATTGTATCGGGTTTAAAAAAAATTTTTTAGAGTTGCAAAGATAGAATTTAAATTGATATATTAAAGAGCCGTTAAAAACCGCCGAAATTTAATAGTGGCGCTGCTTTCAGGCAATGAGGGCAGGAAAGTGGAATTTTTGTGCCTTCTGCCGGCAGAAGCCTGGCAGGACTGGTTCTACATACATTTACAACTTTCAACATTTCAGATGCATTCAGGCAAGGGCCGGCTACAGATCCCTGGTTCCAGGATTTCTAACATACCACACAACCACAGAACGGTGACGCATCAACCCTAATTCGCCAGTTTGGCGAGGTTTAGCACACCCGGACGGATTGTGATGCGCGCAATGTACCTTATTTTCATGATTTTTACTACCAAGTTGAGCCGGACCAGTATTTTTACCCGGCGTACACGATGAAAGGAACGATGACCGCAGCATAGCCGGTAAATAATGTGCTTCCCCGCGCCAGACCATTCCTTTATTAGGATGTTTTCCACCCTTTCCGCCCGCAAGTGACTGAAACTGCTAACCTTGTACCGGTGCGATCTACCTAAATTTTGGGGGGCGCTGTAACTTTTAACAAAAACTTTCGTCTTAGGATGTAAGACTGTGCAAGGGTGCTGTTGCTTCAGGAAACAACAGATAAGCCTGTTTGCCTGCCAAACGGGGAAACCATGAAAATATTACCCGGTCCTGCGACGTTTAATGGATCTATACATTGCACTGCAACCAAAGTCATTATTATTAAACCTTTTGAAACACTTAAATAAAGTTCACCAATATGATCAGACAAAAATTTGCAGGTTTTCTGATGGCTGCCAGCCTCCTGGGAATGACGACAATGACCGCCTGTTTAAAAACATCCAACAGTAGCACCCAGACCACCTGGGCATACTCTACGGTAATCAACGCTTATCCGGATACCGTGGGCGTTAATATAAATGACGGCTCAACCCTGTTAGACACGACCCGATTTAAATTCCGCGACTGGACAGTGCTGCGCGATGTTCCGGGCATTCATAACTACAACTTCACCACTTATCAAACTTCTACACAGGTAGCCGGTTTGGTAGCTGCCAGCTTCGATTCTCTCAGCTATCATACTATTATCCTGTATGGAGTAGGTAAAATTGCCAACCTATCCGAGAATTTCGACGGTACTACTGCCGATTCTGCCAATATCCGCTTCTATCACCTGAGTGATACTACTGCACCGGTAGATGTATACATTAATAACCAGATCGTATTCTCCCAGGTTTCCTACACGCCCAGCACGGGTTTCTTCCAGACCTGGACAAAGTTCCCGGCCTCCAGCAACGCCAACCTGCAGGTGAAATTGCATAGTAACGACTCTGTGATTGTGACCAGAACTATAGACCTGGTGCAAGCAAACGCCTACCAGCTTTACCTCAATGGTTACCTTCACGGCGTTGGATCCCAGAAAATCTATGTGAACCTGGCTTCTTACGCCACCAGTTATTAATGAATATTATAAACCAGATAGCTGGCGTATAATACACATATATATTTTACATATCTAATTCAAAAAGCCCGCAACCATTTGTTGCGGGCTTTTTGAATTAGTAAGGCGTTCCTCTATTTTGCACCATTTAATACAATTATTTTTTTTAGGTTTGTCGGCCAAGGCCATAATCTATTCATCATGACATTTCAATTAGCAGAGCGACTTTCCCGAATTTCTGAGCCACAGACGATCAAAATGGCAAAACTCAGCCGTGAGTTAAAAGCACAAGGTATAGACATAATAGACCTGAGTATAGGCGAACCGGATTTTGATACGCCTGTGCATATCCGCGATGCCGCTAAGAAGGCCTTGGATGAAGGTTATACCCACTACACGCCGGTAGCCGGTTATGCAGACTTGCGTGCGGCGGTAGCGCAAAAGTTTAAACGGGATAATAAGCTGGATTACACCGCAGAACAGATTGTTGTTTCTACCGGTGCCAAACAAAGCATTGCCAACTTAGTGCTTAGCGTAGTAAACCCTGGGGATGAAGTGATCATTCCCACTCCTTACTGGGTAACTTATTCAGAGTTAGTAAGGCTTTGCCATGGCGACATTAAATTTGTGGCATGCAGCGTTGAAAACAATTACAAGATCACCCCTGCTCAACTGGAAGCAGCCATTACTCCTAAAACCAAGCTGTTTATGTTTTCGTCCCCGTGCAATCCTTCGGGTTCGGTATATTCCAAAGCAGAATTGGAAGGCCTGGCAGCCGTATTCCAGCGGCATCCACAGGTATACATCATGTCTGATGAAATTTATGAATATATTAATTACTCCGGACCTCATGAAAGCATTGCTCAATTTCCGGCAATTAAAGACCAGGTGATCATCATCAATGGTTTGAGTAAAGGTTTTGCCATGACGGGCTGGCGTTTGGGGTATACGGCATCGGCACTGCCGCTGGCCAAAGCATTCGACAAAATTCAAAGCCAGTTTACTTCCGCCACCAGCTCTATTTCCCAGCGTGCTGCGGTAACTGCCCTCACCGGCGACCTGCTTACTGCCCAATCCATGGTAGAAGAATTCCGCAAGCGCCGCGACTTCATTGCTGCTGGCCTGGCCGCTATCCCGGGATTGAAGGTGAATGAGCCTGAAGGCGCTTTTTATATGTTTCCCGATATAAGCGCGTTCTTTGGGAAGTCTTTTGAAGGAGAAACCATTGAGAATGCAGACGATCTTTGTATGTTCCTGCTACACAAAGCCCATGTAAGCACGGTAGCCGGCGGGGCTTTCGGAACGCCAAACTGCATACGACTGTCTTACGCCACTAGCATGGATAAGCTGGGTAAAGGCCTGGAACGTTTGGGCACCTGGTTAGGCAAACTTTCTTAACTTATTGTTGCAGGATATAAGATGGCCGGGGCTATAAAGTATAACACCCCGGCCATTTTTCTATCATTACATAACACATTTTTATATATTTGCTGCCAACCTAAAAGACTTTGCCCTAATGAATTTCTCCAATCCCACTACCCTGCTTTACATCGTGCTTACACTGGGAGCGATCTACATGATCTTTACCACTGTGAAAGACCTGGTGAAAAAGCCCAAGGCTGGTGAAGTTACTGCTACGCCCCCCGCTGGCACCACTATTCCTGGGGTGGCACCTATCGCTACAGATCATAAAACATTGCCTTTGCAATTACAGGCCTATGAGCGCCTGGTGTTGCTAGTGGAGCGCCTCACGCCGCAAAGCCTTATCAACCGGGTGTATGATCAGGAGATGAGCGCTACTGAAATGCATGTAGCATTAATATCTACCATTAAAGCGGAATTTGATCATAACATTACCCAACAGATTTATGTAAGCAGCGGAGCCTGGGATGCGGTGAAAACGGTGAAGGAAAACACCATTGCATTGATTAACCAAACCTATTCCTCCCTGCCAGCAGGGGCCACAGCAGCAGATTTAAACAGGGCTATACTCACCATCTATATGCAGTTTCCGGAAGCGCCTACCGACCTGGCCGCCCAGATTATCAGTAGTGAAGCAAAACGTATTATGGGATAACCATTTTACCAGACCATTTCTAAAAAAATACCGGCAGCGAATAATCGTGGCCGGTATTTTTTATGGGATAAGTATTTTTATTGCTTATCTGCGTTAATGACCTCATTCAGTAAATAACCCTTCTCATCAAATAAAATGTACAACGGCGGGCATTTGTACCAGGGTGTATTGCCATCTTTCATGTGTACCTGGATATGCAGGTGTGGTTCGGCGCTGAAACCGGAATTACCGATACAACCCAGGGGATCGCCCTTTTTTACCCAATCATTCACCCTCACCATAACAGAGCCTTTGCGCATGTGGCCCATGAAAATGTAGCAGGTAGAGGTTTCCAGTAATACCTGGTTGGTGTTGGTAGGGCCGCGCTTCATGTTAGGTGGAATATTATCAGGATTGGTATTAAAAGCCCCTATTACGTGACCATCGCAAGGTGCGTAGATGGTGTCACCGAAGCTCACGTAATCGTGCAGGTTGCTAGAAAACACCGTATTAGCGCGGCGCCCGTACTGGTCTAATTTTACAATATCCATGGCATATACGGCACCACGCAGGCTGTAGTGAAACAGATTGGTGGGCAGGCCTTTGCCGCCTTGTAACACAAAGTAGTGGCCGTGTTTAAAAGGCAGGCCCATTTTTACCTGGCGGGGAAGGCCGGTGGTGCCGGTAAAATACAATACAATGAGTACACAAAGCACTATTGCTATAATACGATTAGCCCAGTGTGTCCAGGCGGGGCGCAGACGCACGTTGTCTTTTCGTTTTCTTTGCATGGCGGCGATGACCACCAGCACGAACAGGGCGCCGAAGGTATATTTCGCATACACGCTGAGGAACACCCAGGCGCCATAGAGGTAAACGAATAAGGCCAGGCTCAGGGAAAGAAATACGAGTGATCGGGAATATTGCAGGGGCCGGGCGGCAGCTATCCACAAAAGGAACATACTACCCAGGGCCAGCACCAGCGTTAAGCCCAATAAGATAAAGACAACCATAGCAATTGTTAAGAACCAGGCACAAATTATTAATAAATTTTCACTGGAAGGAAGTCCCGCAATAATTATGTAACATTGCAACTATCGTTTCAATGCCATGGAAAATACCATCAAAACCGATGCCGGCATCGTAATCCAGCCGCTCTACTGCACACCGCTGCCCATGACGGAGCTACCTGGCGTTTTTCCCTTTACCCGGGGCGTACATGCCACCATGTACCGGGATAAGCTATGGACCATGCGCCAATATGCGGGGTTTAGCACTGCCAGGGAGTCTAACAAACGATATCATTACTTGCTGGGCCAGGGTGTAATGGGACTTAGTGTTGCCTTTGACCTTCCCACACAAATTGGTTACGACAGCGATCATCCCATGGCGGAGGGCGAAGTGGGGAAAGTAGGGGTAGCCATCGATTCGCTGGAAGATATGGAGGAGCTGTTTGACGGCATTACCCTGGAGCAGATTACCACCTCTATGACCATCAACGCCACGGGGTTTATCCTGCTGGCCCTTTACATTGCGCTGGCCAAACGTCAAGGGGCCGACTTAAAAAAGATATCCGGCACTATCCAAAATGATATATTAAAAGAGTACGCTGCGCGCGGCACCTATATTTATCCGCCCAAACCTTCTATGCGACTCATCACCGATATTTTTGAATATTGCAGTAAAGAAGTGCCGAAGTGGAATACTATTTCCATTTCGGGTTATCATATCCGTGAAGCCGGTTCCGACGCAGTGCAGGAGCTGGCCTTTACCTTATCTAACGGCAAAGCCTACCTGAAAGCTGCCTTGGCAAAGGGGTTGGACATCAACATATTTGCTAAACGCCTCTCTTTTTTCTTCAATGCGCATAATCACCTGTTTGAAGAAGTAGCCAAGTTTCGGGCTGCAAGGCGCATGTGGGCGCAGATCACCAAAGACCTGGGTGCCACCGATCCCAAGGCACAGATGCTGCGGTTTCACACCCAGACCGGGGGCAGCACTCTTACGGCGCAGCAGCCGCACAACAATATAGTGCGTGTTACCATCCAGTCGCTGGCGGCCACAATGGGTGGAACACAATCGTTGCACACCAATGGTTACGACGAGGCGTTGTCTTTACCCACGGAAGAAGCCGCCCGTATTGCCCTGCGCACCCAGCAGATCATTGGATACGAAAGTGGCGTGGCCGACACGGTAGATCCCTTGGGAGGCTCGTTTTACGTAGAAGCACTGACCAATGAAATAGCCGCCAGGGCCCATCAGCTTATCGAAAAAATAGATGCCATGGGAGGCGCAGTAAGCGCCATTGAGCAAGGCTTTGTGCAGGATGAAATTGCAAAGAGCGCCTACCGCTACCAGCAGGCCATTGAAAAAAACGAAAAAATTATCGTTGGGGTGAATAAATTTACCGTGGCTGCGCAAGTAGCACCAGAGGTATTCCGGATAGACGACAGCATAAGGCAGGCACAATCAGAAAAGCTGGTAGCCCTGCGTGCACGACGCGACAATGAACAGGTACAACGTATTTTACAGGAGCTGGCGCAACAGGCCACCACCACGCAAAACCTTATGCCTATTGTTGTTACCGCCGTAGAAAATTATTGTACACTGGGAGAAATTGCCGATACCCTGCGTAAAGTGTGGGGCGAATACATTTAGCACAGTAGCAAACAAAACCAACCATTCGTAAGGTTTTGGAGGAATAAAGATTTTTACATGAGTTTAATTTATTACAATAGCTGCCCCCTGTGTGGTGCGGCTAAAATTCACCCGAGCCTGAAAGCACAGGATTTTACGGTATCGAATGAAGTTTTCGAGATATGGCATTGCGACGCCTGCACGGGCCGTTTTACCCAAAACATCCCTACCAGCGGGCAGATAGGACGCTACTATGCCGCAGCGGAATATATTAGTCATACCGAAACTAAACAAGGCCTGATTAACCGTCTTTACCACAGTGTGCGCAAGATCACCATGCGCTCCAAACAAAATTGGGTGAAATCTGCCGCCGGCCTAAAGCAAGGCAAATTGCTGGATATTGGGGCAGGTACTGGTGCCTTCCTGCATTACATGCAACAAATAGGCTGGGATGTTACTGGCCTGGAACCCGATGCCGGCGCCCGCGCGAAGGCAAAGGAACTGTACCAGGTGGAGGCTTTGCCGGTAGATAATTTATTTAGCCTGGAAACCAGCCAATACGATGTGATTACCATGTGGCATGTACTGGAACATGTACATGAGATACACGCCTACCTGCAACACCTGCCTATGTTACTGAAACAGGGCGGTGCCCTGCTCATTGCAGTACCTAACTATACTTCCATGGATGCGCAGCACTACGGACCTTTCTGGGCTGCTTACGATGTACCCCGCCATCTTTATCACTTTTCTCCTGCTGCTATGGAAACGTTGTTAAAGCAATACGGTATACAAATTGTGCGGAAACATCCCATGGTGTTCGACGCATTTTATGTAAGCCTGCTGAGTGAGAAGTACAAAACAGGCCGCAGTGGCCTGATTGGTGGCTTCTTTACTGGCTTGCGCTCCTATCGAAAAGGGCTGAAAAAAGTAGACCGTTGCAGTTCCATCGTGTATGAATGCAAAGTAGTGGCAACACCTGAAAAAGACTAAACTTACCGGTCCATTTTCCTACGTGCTAAGGCCACGCTACAATAGCGTGGCCTTAGCACGTATGATCCGTTATGAAAATTATCACCGCATGGCCGCAGCACCGCCCCGCCGAATGACATAGTGCTCTCTAATGCTGGATGACGGCGGGCTGGGCACATGCGGTGTTATTACTTAATACAGGTAGTTTAGCGCAATCAAGTCGTTTGCATTAAACGTACGATTGCCTCCATTGGAACAAGCCAGCATAAAAGAATTGGGATCGCCCCCGCTTGGCGTACCCGCGATAAGAATAGCGCCTACGCCAGCAGATCCTTCGTTGGAAGCGCTGCCCCCGCAACTGTAAGACCGGTTAAAATAATCTGTATGACGGAAACCAATACAGTGGCCCAGTTCATGCTGGATCACCGAGCCAACATATAACACATTGGGATTGGAACCATAGGCCTGCGAATTAGTATTCATACTGATGGCGCTATAAGGATTACCGCTGCTGGTAGGAAACCCGGAAGAGCCTAACGTAATATAACCACCACTAGGCCCCTGGTTAAAACCGGAGATCGTGATATCGGCAGTGCCGCTGGTTATGCGGGTGAAAGTAAGGGAAATGTTGGCGTGGTTATAACGGTTGATGGCCGTATCTGCCCCTGCCACGAAGGCAGTACCCAGGCCGGTAACTTTTATTTTGATGGTGCGGGGCAAATTGGTTACCAGGTTGGTCGTACGGTATTGCTCCGTGTTGGCAACGCGCAGCACAGGACCGGAGAAGGAGGTGGCCAGGTCTTCCTCGCTTAAAAAGATATCGCCTTCCACGAGATAACCGCCGCTCACTTTATGAACATCCGCGGTGCTAAACCCTTTGTTGTAAATGGCGTTTAACGCTGCCTGGGAGATTTCGCCAGATGCTGCGGGGGTTTGGGTATGCTGGTCTTTCTTACAAGATACGACCAATACGACTGCACAAAGGCAGGTCAGAACAATGCTCATTTGCTTTTTCATAGCTCAGATTTTGATTTGAAGTGGGTTAAATATTGGGAAATACAATGCCTGCAACGCATTTCTGCGATGCACAGCAAACGGATCATACAGATTTACTTAATTGTTATAACGTTAACGCATACACGTAATTTTTAAGGCATGCAGTTTAGCAAATAACTCGTTACAGTTATGGCGATAGGTGTATGCCAATGCAGGGCTGCAACCGGTGGTTGAAAACAGCGTACACTACATCATATTGATCAATTAATAAAGCGGAAACAGTTGTGCCAGGATTATCTGAAAGTATTTACTGTAAAGTGTTTTAATGAAAACCGGGTATGATCAAAAACAAATGGATAGCGCTTCAGGTTCTTTGCTCAGTTTAGATTTTAGTTTGCCCCGATTACTTGCTCTTATCTCAATATTAGCAAAATTTTAAGAACCAAAAAAACATTTTTAAAGCCTGTAAAAAAAAATGGAGTGTTGGTTTAATCGCAGTAAAAAGACTTATTATCGTTGTTCCCCTTTTGTAAATCACTATGCTCCTGCGCCTCTCTTTCTATATGTACACGCTGTTTTTTTTGCGCTCTGCCCTGGCCGGCGCGGAGGGTAATCCGGCTATAATCATCAGTAGCTGCCACAATAATTTTAGCGTACATTTCTCCGGCTCCTTTGCTGCGCGGATTCAACAGCCAGGACTAGTATGCAGGTGGAAGGCTGATATTTATTTTTTGCAACATGCAAAGCAGTATTGGCATATGATCAATACAGACACGGTAGGCGACCGTTGGAAAGCCAGTCCTTCTTTATTGCAACTGCTATCTGCCCCAGCGCCGCAGCGCAACCTTACCTTACTGGTAGCTGCGGATAAGCTGCCATGGCCCGCCATACTGCTGCAACCGGGCATTTACAAAATAACCATTGCAGCAGGCGCTGTAGATAGCTTATTATCCCTGAAAGCCGTTCGCTTTGCAGACCTGCCTAAAAAAGTAGTGCCAGAACTGATCATCCGCAGCAGCAACATGTGGCTGAACCGTATTGCCCTGCTGCAACAAAACTACCCGTTACTACAGGGACAAAACATGGTGATCTCTTTAAAAGAAGCGATGTTCGACACCAGTGATATAGATCTGCTGGGCAAAAACATTCCCTCCGGCGTGGCTGCTGCCGGCATCAGCGAGCATGCATCCATTATGGCCACCCTGGCCGCTGGCCTTGGCAATAGTGATGTAACCGGCAAGGGGGTAGCACCCGCTGCACAACTGAGCGGGGCAGATTACAGTACTAACCTGCTGCCGGAGGAAGATGCCTATTATCAACAGTATCACATTGGCGTACAGAATCATTCGTATGGGACCCCATCTGTGGAAAATTACTATGGACTGGAAGCGCTGGCCTTCGACAAGCAGGCATGGGAGCAGGATACACTGGTGCATGTTTTTTCTTCAGGGAATATCGGTGATTCCGTGGCCACTGCCGGAACTTACGCTGGAGTACTGGGTTTTGCTAATTTATCCGGCAATTTTAAACAGGCTAAAAATGTAATCGTCGTAGGGGGCACAGATGCTGACAATACCACGCCCCTGCTAAGTTCTAAGGGACCAGCTTACGATGGCCGCGTAAAACCAGACATCGTTGCGTATGGCGAAGATGGTACTTCGGGCGCTGCTGCATTAACAAGTGGGGTAGCAGCGCTACTGCAACAAGCCTTCCTGCAACAAACGGGGCACAGGCCGGGCAATGCGCTGGTAAAGGGATTGCTGGTAAATAGCGCCACAGACATTGGCCCAGCCGGCGTAGACTATACCAACGGTTATGGAGCCTTGCATGCCGCGAATGCTATGAAAACTTTATTAGCGGGGCGCTATCTAACAGGTGTAGTCAGCAATGGCACCACACAGCACTTCCCGCTAACGGTACCTGCTGGTATGGGCCGGCTAACCGTATCCCTCACGTGGAGCGATCCGCCCGCTGCTATCCATGCGCCCCTAGCCTTGGTAAACGACCTGGACTTGCAGGTACATGCGCCCGATGGGCAATGGCTGCTGCCTTGGGTGTTGGCCCCCCAACCCGCATCCCTGCAAAAACCTGCTATACGTGGCCGCGACAGTCTTAACAACACCGAGCAGGTAACGCTGGACAATCCACTGGCAGGCAGTTACACGCTGATAGTAAATGGTTATCATATTCCAACAGGGCCGCAGCGTTTTTTCATTGTGTACGACTGGCTGCCGGCGCACGTTTTTACCTGGGAATATCCCTTGGGCGGCAGCAAGCTGGAAGCCGCCACCACGCAAACTTTACATTGGTTTTCCCGTGGAGATAACACGGGTAATATTTCGTATAGCCTGGACCGTGGCCACACCTGGAAAACACTGGCCACCACCCTACCCCTGCAAGCCGATGGTTTTGCCTGGGCGCTGCCAGATACTTTTTGCACCGGGTTGCTAAAAATGGAAACCGCCGGTCAGTCGTTTGTGAGCGATACGTTTATGATCTCTCCTAAACCATTGCTACACGTGGGTTTCGACTGCTCCGATGCGGGACTGTTATGGTGGTCCACGCAGGCCGGCGCGGGCAGCTACAGCCTCTCCGCCATCACTGGTAATCTGCTGACGCCGTATAGCCTTACCAGTGATACCAGCCTGCTCCTCCCGGCAGAAGGCCCCTCCTACTTTTCACTGCGGGCCATTACCCCGGACGGCGATACCGGGCTGCAAAGCCTTACGTATAATTATCACACCCAGGGGTTGCAATGTTATATCCAGTCATTAAATGCAGATACGCTGCTGAAAGGCGTATTGTTACAATTACAGTTGGGCACCACTTACCACCTGAATAGCATTCGCTGGGAACGCTTGCTAGGCAATGATTTCAAGACCTTGTTTGTGCAACCAGTGGACGATAGATTATATTATTCCTTTGTGGATACCACTGCATTAACCGGCATCGTGTATTACCGGGTAACCCTGCTCACCGATGCAGGCAGGGCCTATCCCTCTGAGAAAGTAAGGGTAAACCTGCTAGGCTTACATCCTTACTGGCTGTTTCCCAATCCTGCGCAAACACAATTCCAGTTCTTCAGCTATCTAACCGAAAATGTACAGCTACAACTTTTTGATATGAAGGGCCGCCTGGTATTATCCCGCCGTATCAGTAATCCACAAACAACGGTGCCTGTAAACCAGTTAGGGGCGGGCATTTACATATGCGTAGTGTATGAGAAAGGCAGGAGGGTGATGCAACAGCAACTGGTAGTGATAGCTCCCTAATCTTCAAAGGCTACTAAAAAAAACGGACCCATCCCAAAGGACAGGTCCGTACGGTATTTTTTGCCGAAAATATTTACAGGTGGATGGCTTCGTCGTAAGCTACTTCGATCGCATCTTTCACCGCTTCGCTCATTGTTGGGTGTGGGTGTATGGAGTTCAGCACTTCCTGATAAGTAGTTTCCAATGTACGGGCAGTAACGGTTTCCGCAATGATCTCGGTTACGTTAGCACCTATCATGTGGGTACCTAGCCATTCGCCATATTTGGCATCGAAGATCACTTTTACGAAACCTTCCGGAGCGCCGGCTGCACCCGCTTTGCCGGAGGCAGAGTACGGGAATTTGCCCACACGGATTTCGTAACCTGCTTCCTTGGCCGCTTTCTCCGTATAACCCACGGAAGCGATTTCCGGTACGCAGTAAGTACAACCCGGGATGTTCATGTAGTTGATCGGCTCCGGTTTGTGCGCAAATTTCTTTTCGTTGTAAGCGATGGCTTCCACGCAAATGATGGCTTCTTTGGAAGCTACGTGTGCCAGGGCCGGACCAGGAATGATGTCGCCGATGGCAAATACACCCTGTACATTGGTTTGGTAGTATTTATCTACCAATACGCGGCCTTTATCAGTTTTAATGCCCAGTTGTTCCAGGCCAATATTTTCGATGTTGGCAGAGATACCTACTGCGCTCAGCACGATATCCGCTTCGAGCGTAATGTTACCGGTGGCGGTTTTCACACTGGCTTTTACGCCGGTGCCGCTGGTATCTACGCTTTCCACGCTGGCATTGGTCATTACCTCTATACCTTTTTTCTTATAAATTTTTTCCAGCTCTTTGGAGATGTCTTCATCTTCTACCGGCACGATGCGGGGCAGAAATTCTACCACGGTTACCTTGGTACCCATCGTAGCATAGAAGTAGGCAAACTCCACACCGATAGCACCAGACCCTACCACTATCATGGATTTAGGAGCAGTGGGCAATACCAGTGCTTCGCGGTAACCGATTATTTTTTTACCATCAATAGGCAGGTTCGGCAACTGACGGCTGCGGGCGCCTGTGGCCAGGATAATATATTTAGCGTCCTGGGTAGTTACTTTACCAGCGGCATCGGTGATTTCCACCTGGCCTTTGGTTTTTACTTTACCGGTACCCATGATCACATCGATCTTGTTCTTCTTCATGAGGAACTGTACGCCACGGCTATTTTTATCGGCCACGCCACGGCTTCTTTTCACCACTGCGTCGAAGTCGGCTTTAGGATCGGTTACGATCAGGCCATATTCTTTTGCATGATGCATATATTCCAATACCTGGGCGGATTTCAGCAGTGCCTTCGTTGGAATACAGCCCCAGTTCAGGCAGATACCACCAAGGCTTTCTCTTTCTACCACTGCTACTTTAAAGCCAAGCTGTGAAGCCCGGATAGCTGCCACATAACCACCAGGACCGCTACCGATTACGATTACGTCGTATGCCATAGTCTTTTGTTTTTATTTAAACTTGCCAAAGGTAGGGAAAATGTATTAAGTAGTATATATTAAGTCTAACCGGATGCGGATAACCGGCCGTATACATGCGAATTTTCATAATAATATACCGCCCGAGCCTTCCCCGCAGCACCAGGGAACCCGCAGCTGCATTTAAAATTATTTATAAGTAAATGAATATTCACTTATCTTTGCGGCGCCAATGCGAACCAGGGACGAAAATAAAGAGAACAACTTGTTGCAAGAGGCTTTGCAGATGATTGTGCGCGAGGGCTTCGACGGCCTGAGCATGCAAAAGCTGGCCAAGGCAGCAGGGGTGTCGCCTGCTACCATTTATATCTATTTCAAGGACCGGGACGACCTGATCCTGCAATTGTATAAAAGGGAGGTGGAAAAATATTTCGACTATGTGTTGCAGGGATTTGATCCGGAGATGAGTTTTGCCGAAGGCATGAGGGTGCAGTGGAAGCGGCGGGCAGCTTACGTGCTACGACATCCGGCAGTGGGGCATTTCATGGAACACATGGCCTTTACGCCGCTCAGCCTTCACTCCCAGGGCATCCTGGACCCAAAGTTTAACCAGGTTATGTCCAGGTTTTCGCAAAAGGCGATCGACCATGGGGAATTGGTAGAAATGCCATTTGAAATGTATTGGTCTATTGCCTTTTCCCCGCTGATAAACCTGATTAAAATGCACAAAGCAGGCAAGGGCTACCATGGAGCATCCTTTGTACTGACCGATGATATCCTGGAGCGAACGTTGCATCAGGTGTTAAAGGCACTGCAACCCTGACCTGCGAAACAGACCAGCGGCCTTTCTTAGATGTGCCATATTGTTTATCAGGTCTTTTTTTCACAGTTAATAATGAATATTCACTTTTTTGTATGCATGTACTCATGAATCAAATATTGGTCTTTAAAACAAACATTCTTTCGGCCAATGCAGAAGTGCGGGTAGCTTTATTGCTCAATGCCCAATCTAATGTACTGCAATGGTCTATTGATCACGAAGACATCGACGAGGTACTGCGGGTGGTGGTGCTGGGTATGGAAGAAGCCGATCTTATGTCGCTGCTTAACGGCCTTGGCTTGCAGTGTACGCCTCTGCGGGATGAATTAGTACCGGAAAGCCGTTTCCAATTTTAGCTGTCATGCAGCAGGGATACAATTTTCCTTTTTTTTACAAAATAAATAAATGAACATTCATTTTACACCCCTGAAATCAATTACGGCTTGGATCATCTGCGCCCCCATTCCGGGATAGTTACGCGCTTGCGCAGCTATAGGCTTTCCTATAATTGGAATTAAAATCCCCGCAACCTGACTGCTGCGGGGATTTTTTTAAATATGTATACGGTTACCGGTTAGCGCAGGTCTACTACCTCTACTCCTGGGTATTTCTTGGGATCAAAGGTGAAGAGGCCTTCATTTACCGGGACATTGGGTGTAAAGCTGGTGATCTCGTAAGTGAAGCGGTTGCCATCTTTATTGAAAGTTTTAACGCGGTAAATGGTTTGTGTTTTTTTATCCACCGATACCACCACCTTAAAAGTAGGCTTGCTTTTGTCGGTAGGCGTCATTTCAATATTTTGCAGTGACTTGCCTTTTTCGGTGGTTTCATCGGCCAGGCGGTAGAGGTAGTCTTTATCGTAGAAATTGGTGAAAAGTTTAGCCGGCGTTAAGGTGGCGTTGCTTTGGTCTACGTTATTAATAGTTACTTCGTTCGATTCTTTGGTGTAGGTCCAGGAGGTTTTGTTGTCGGAAATTAATTCCTGCCCGTCCATGGCTACCTTATATTTATTGCCTTTCATCCACACCTGGCCTTTTTTGGAATCTGTTACTTTATTATTGGCGCCATCCACTTTGAGTGAGAAGTTGGCTACAACAGTGTTCAACGTTTTAAATTTTTTGCTCACACCGTCGAGGATGGTCTTTGCTTTGGGATCGTTCTGCTGCGCCATGCCAGAAAGCGCAAAGCCGCCGATCAGTAATCCAAAGAGAAAAATTTGCTTCATGTAGTTGATGGTTTAGGTTTTATATTCACTTATCATGGGTAAGACAAATGCCATGCCGGTACGGATTAAGCAGCCGGCATTCGTGGTGTTTAATTGTTAAAGATTTTTAGCGGATACAACAAGATAGCCTTATTTCCGGGTGCGTGGATTATTTTATGCTGAATTAACATTCATTAGCAGTGGGTTTATAACAAGCCATCCAGTATTTCTTCCAGATCTCCATCCGATTTCACCTGTACTTCCCTGGCCTTGCTGCCCATGTTAGGGCCTACAATGCCGGCAGCTTCTAGCTGATCCATGAGCCGGCCGGCGCGGTTGTAGCCTAGTTTCATGCGACGTTGCAGCAAGGAAGTAGATCCCTGCTGGGTTTGCACGATAATGCGGGCAGCCTCTTCAAACAGCGGATCGCGGTCTTGCAGGCTAAATTCTTTGCCTTCCAGGTCTTTTTCATCCACGTATTCCGGCAGTAGAAAGGCGTCGGGGTACCCACGTTGCTGGCCAATAAATTCGGCCACCCGCTCTACTTCCGGGGTATCCACAAAGGCGCATTGCAGGCGCACCAGCTCCCCATTAAAAGACACCAGCATATCGCCCTGCCCGATCAACTGTTCTGCGCCGCCTATATCCAGGATGGTGCGGGAATCTATTTTGGAGGATACTTTGAAGGCTATGCGGGCTGGGAAGTTGGCCTTGATAGTACCTGTAATAATATTTACTGAAGGGCGCTGCGTAGCGATGATGAGGTGAATGCCTACTGCGCGCGCCAACTGTGCCAGGCGGGCAATAGGCATTTCCACTTCCTTGCCGGCGGTCATAATAAGGTCTGCAAATTCGTCGATCACCAGCACGATGAAGGGCAGGTAACGGTGTCCTTTCTCGGGGTTGAGGCGTCGTTGGGTAAACTTGGCGTTATACTCGCGGATATTGCGCGTGCCGGCTTCTTTGAGCAGGTCGTAGCGCAGGTCCATTTCAATACACAGTGCGTTGAGGGTGTGGATCACCTTTTTGGTATCGGTGATGATGGCCTCTTCTTCGCCAGGCAGTTTGGCGAGGAAGTGTTTTTCAATGAGTTTATACAGCGATAGTTCCACCTTCTTGGGATCCACCAGTACAAATTTCAATTGGCTGGGATGTTTCTTATATAGCAGGGATACCAGCAGGGTGTTAATGCCTACAGACTTACCCTGGCCGGTAGCCCCGGCCATGAGCAGGTGGGGCATTTTGGAAAGATCGGCGATGAAATTTTCGTTGTCGATCTTTTTACCAATGGCAATGGGCAGGTCCATGCTACTGTTTTGGAATTTATCCGATGAAAGCATGTTCTTCAGCGACACGATGCTTTTGCGGATATTGGGCACTTCAATACCGATGGTACCCTTGCCTGGTATGGGAGCAATGATGCGGATGCCCAGTGCAGACAGGCTCAGAGCGATATCGTCTTCCAGGTTTTTAATACGGGAAATGCGCACGCCCGCTGCCGGCACAATCTCGTACAGCGTAACAGTAGGCCCTACGGTGGCGCTGATCTTCTGAATAGCGATGTCGTAGTTTTTGAGCGTATCGATAATCTGGTTTTTATTTTTCTCCAGTTCTGCGGCGTCCTGCACCACCTTTTCGGTGCTATGCTGGTCTAGCAGTTCCAGGATAGGATATTTGTAATCGCGCAGGTCCAGGATAGGGTCGTAAGGATCTACACTCACGGGTTGGGCCGGTCCCAGGTCCTGGCTATCGTCTACGGCGGGTTCGTCTTCGAATACGGGTTTTACTTCAAAGGCCACATCCATCGGGGCGTTGTTCTTGCGACGGTTGTTGGCCGGGGCAAAAGTTTCTTCCAGGTCGGGTACTTTTTCATCGTTCATGGCAAAAGGCGGCGGGCCATCTGCCTCTTCCGGCACCAGCACATCCAGTTGTGGGGCATGGGCGGCGGGGATCACGGTAATCAGTGGGGAAACGACGGGCTCTTCGCGTTCTATGAGCTCCATTGTTACGCCGGTTTCTTCAGGATCTATGACAGCGGGCGGAATAACGGTAACGCCTGTATCATTCTTCAGTCCATTCTTTTTGCTTTTGGATTTTTCCATTACCGGCTCCGGTTCGGCGGCCATTTCTTCGACCAGCACTTCGGGTGTTGCTACCGGCTTGGGTTTGGGCTTACGCTGGGGCAGTTTAAATTCGAAGTTAAATTTCCAGATAAGCCAGCAGAAGCCAATTACCAGCAGCAGCAGGCCGGTACCCAGGGTGCCCAGGAAACCGGTAGTCCAACGGTTCAGGGCATTGCCCACGGCACCGCCCCAGGGAAAGCCTGCGTGGCCGGCCACGAAAGCGGTTGCCATGCTAATGTAGAGCAGGCCAAATAAAACGTATTTCACATTGCGCCACACGCGAAATACGCGGCGTCCTACGATGAAGTTAGTACCAAGAATAAAAGCGAAGTAGCAAAACAGGTAGCAGGCCAGCCCGAAACCGTTGTAAAAAAACCAATGGGAGATAAATGCCCCGGACCGGCCCAGGAGGTTTTCCACATGTTCGTCGCCCATGAACATGAGATGAAAGGAATAGCGGAATACCTTGTCCTGGTCTTCTTCCCAGGTAAACAGGTAAGAGGTGAAGGCAATAAACCCCAACAAGGCCAGCAACAGCAACCCCACGCCCAGTACCTTGTGGGTACGTTCGTCCTTTACCAATTCTTTTACCTTCACATCGGCCACCCTATCTGCTTTCAGTACCATCGCGGGATCCTTGGCAGGGGGCGTTTTTTTGCTGTCAGGCTTCTCGTTTTTCAGTTTGTTTTTCGACATATCTCTGGTCAAAATTAAGCCGGCCCGCTGAAAATACCCTAAATATTATTTGGTTTCCAGGGTTGGCAACAATGTAACCCAATTGCTGATGAAATCCACCACGGTGGGCGAGATGGATTGTTCCAGGGTTTTATATTCCCCTACCGTACACTCCTGGCATTCCTGCAACAAATGATTGAGTCCATCAAATTTACGGATCGTAAGCTTTTTATTGCCGCCTTTGCGCAGTTCCGCCTCCATTCCTTTTAAATTCTGGTCTGCGTCTACCTGCACGTCCCGGCTGCCGCCTATGGCCAGGAAGGGGCAATGAATGCGGGGCAAATAAGCTGCCGGGTCAAAGCGCAGGATAGACGACATTTCCGGGCTCATTAAGCTGGTTACAATACTTACTACATATTGTGCTTCGGGCATTTTGGCTTTGTCTTCGGGACTTAGGGCGGCGTATTGTTTTGTTGCTTCCGCAGTAAGTTGCTGCTTTATAATATCTTTTTCTGTTTGGGTGGTCACGATATCAAACAGCGCTTTCATGTTAGACAACCTATTATTCACCACGGTATCAGGTGCACCTATAGAACGGTATACCAGTTCATTTTGTTTTAACATCATGTCTTCCCCTTTCACGCCGGGGCCAGACAGGGAAATAGCGAAAGCCACCTGAGGATTATCTGCCGCTACTACTTGCAGAATATTGCCCCCCTCGCTGTGGCCCAGCAGGCCAATGTGGTTCACATCTACATCCGGCCGGGTGCGCAGGTAGGCAATGGCGGCTTTGGCATCGGAGGCAAAGTCGGCGATGCCTGCAGTGCCGTAGGCCCCGGTGGATGCGCCCACTCCACGGTCGTCGTAGCGAAGTACGGCCACGCCATCACGGGTAAGCTGGTCGGCGATAATCCAAAATGGTTTGTGTCCGAACACGGTTTCATCACGGTCCTGCGGACCGGAGCCGGTGATCATCACCACCACGGGATAACGTTTATTGCGACTGGGCCGTGTAAAAGTGCCGGCCAGCGTAAGCCTGGCGCTGTCGTTAGGGATCAGCACTTCCTGGACCACATAGTTAAAGGGTGGTTTTGGATTTTGGGGCCGGTTGGGCTGTATATCCTGCACGGAGGTTTCGGTGCGGCTGAAACCCGTTGGCAAGCTTAACCCGTTTTGTTTATAACTGCCTATGTAAGCGCTGGCGCGGTAATCCCATACGCCTTCGAAGCGGGCATTGGCAGTGGCTACTTCCAGGAAAAGCGTATCTCCATGCAGGGCTGCGCGGGTAAGCGGCAGGCCGGTTTTCATTTGGTCGGGGCTTAGTAATTGGCCACTGTAGCTAGTATCGCTCTTTTTTTGCAAGATAAGGTTGATGCGAAGCTTATGCCCATTTACATTCAGCACACTGTACCAGTTGCCGGTAATGTCGGGTTGGGGATCTTTCTGGGCCATTGCGGCTGCACCGGTGAGTAAGGCCAGCATAAAAGCAATAACATATTTCATGGCTTTAAATTTATGTTTAATTCAATGGTTCACCACTTCCTGTATCCAGTTAGCCAGCAGCGCCAGCACCGGTGGGGCAATCGTTTGCGGCAACGTAATGTATTCTTCGGGTTTGCAGGTGTTGCATTCCTGCAGCAAATGATTCAGGCCTTCAAATGCTTTGATGGTCACGTTTCGGTTGCCGCCGGTAGCCAGGCCTTCGGCGATGGCTTTTAAATTAGCGCTGGCATCCAGTTGCAGGTCTTTGCTGCCGGATATGGCCAGGAAGGGGCAATGAATATGGGGAAGGTATAACTGAGGGTCGAAACGCAGCACCGACAAGGCTTCCGGCTTGGTTTGCACTTTCAGCAGGCTACGCACATACTTTGCTTCGCTTTCATGGCCCCGCTCTTCGGGCTGGAGCGACTGGTATTTGGCGGAAAGGAAGGCGGCGGCTTTAGCAAGCATCGTGTCTTTGTTGCGCTCTTTTACCAATATATCAAAAAAGGCGGCGTTGCTGCGTATTTCCCGGGTGGCGGAGGCGCTGTCCATCTCCATCATCCCGGCCAGTACGCCCTGTTGGGACAAGCTAATGTCGGCCCCTTTCAGGCCCGGGCCGGAGGCGCTGATCACGAAGGCCACGCCTGGATAGCTTGCCGCAACGATCTGCGCTACTTCTGCGCCCTCGCTATGTCCCAGCAGGCCAATGGCAGTGGTATCTACATCTGGCCGGGATCTCAGGTATTGTATGGCGGCCTGTACGTCTGTTGCAAAGTCAAAGATATCGGCCTTGTCATACTTACCGGTGGAACCGCCCACGCCGCGATCGTCGAACCGCAGCACGGCGATACCGTGATTAGACAGGTAATCAGCGATCACCCAAAATGGCTTATGATGGGGGCGCGACTCGTTGCGATCTTGCGGGCCTGAGCCGGTAATGGTGATGACCGCCGGGTAGCGGCCATCGGGCCGGGGCCGGGTGAATGTACCTGCCAGCCGGATCTGCGCCGTAGCATTCCGGAAACGTACTTCTTCCACCGCGTAGGCAAAAGGTGGCTTCGGCTGTTGAAGGGCGGCGGCAGGGATTTGCGCGGCGGCCATGGCCCATGCACAACAGCCCAAGCCTGTTATGATCCAGTATATTATTCCGGTATGGGCTGCGGGGCTAAGGGCCACGCGGCGGATACAACGGCTTACGAAGCGTACAAAAAAATTCATCCAGGCGTGTTTAGCAGGCGTTGTTGCGGTACATAACTACATCAAATTGCCGACAATCAAGGGATTTCTCTCCATAAAGATTCGTTAAAGCCCTGCCTTATTTTTACCGGCAAACCTCCGGTGCCGTAGCCATTCAGCAGCGACACGGTAGGTTTGCAGCGAATTTTACGACTTATTTCCATTTCAGTACAGCTAGTAGCAGCAGCACCCACCCTATAATAAAACAGAGCCCGCCTAATGGTGTAATTGCACCAATGGCCCGCGGAAACTCCACCCCTGCGGCTTTGCAAAGAACAATGGCGTAAAGAGAGCCGGAAAACAAAAAAGTGCCTATCACGAAAAGGCGGCCAGCCCAGGTAAGCTGTGCGCCCGGCATCCAGTTATACAGGATGGCTACGGCCAGCAAGGCAAATACATGATAGAACTGGTAAGTAACGCCTGTCTGGAAAGTGGTTACCGCTTCCGGTGCTACCAGTTCTTTTAATTTGTGTGCGCCAAAAGCGCCGAAGGTTACAGCCAGGGCGCCCAGTACTGCCGCCCACACTAAAAATCCTTTATGCATCTGCTAGTTTTTCCGTAAAGGTATCCAAAGAAATATCATCCTGGTTTATGATCAACTGCGCCTGTCCATAAAATGGTGCGCGCTCACTGAGTTTCCTTTCAATAAAATCTGCCACGTCTTCATCGGGCATATCGGCGATCAGGGGGCGTTTGTATTTCTTGCGCACCAGCCTTTCTGCCATGACATCGATAGAAGGATGAAGCCAGATGGTGACACCCCGCCCATTCATAAGGTCTATGTTTTCCTGCAGGCAAGGCGTGCCACCGCCGCAGGAAATAAGGAATTTGTCTTGTTTGGATAACTCCCGCAGCAGGTTGCTTTCTTTCTGGCGGAAATAATCTTCCCCTTTGTTAGCAAAAATATCGCTGATGGTCATTGCTTCATCCTGTACAATTACTTCGTCGAGGTCATAGAATGGCAATTGGTAGTGGTCTGCCAATTGTTTGCCCCAAAAGGATTTACCGGCACCCATAAAGCCTAATAAGAAGATTTTCAAAGTGATGTTATTTTAAGATGAGAGCGTTGCTGCTGGCATTTGCGGAATCAAATTAAACTAAATTTCGATTGATTGCAACGAGGGGTGACAAATACACTATATCAACACGTTGCCGCAGCTCCCTGCACCGCATCAGAGGTAAGCGTCCAGGCCAGGCATAAGGTGTCTTCCAGCAGGTATTGCAGTTGGAGCAGGGCCTCTACATCGCCCTTATGAAAGCGGCAGTGGATAAGGCCTGCGGGCCGGCAGGGAAAGGGCTGCAACCGGATATGCTCTTTAAAATCAATGCCCCCATGGCCATACCATTTATATACGGCTTCCTTGGCGCTCCAGCAAATGGTTTTGTGGGCCAAAGCCCGCGCCGGGTCTATGAAAGCGCGTTCGGCCACACTCAGGAACTTGGGCGCTATTTTTTCAATGGTGGGCTGCATTTCTTCAATATCTATACCCACGCTGCCATGACGGCTAATGATGGCGGCAGCATAATTACCGCAATGCGAAATGGAAAAATGGAAACGCCCGTCGGTAAGCACCGGCTTACGGTTATTGGAAATACGGATATCGGCCACCGGGAAATCGGCGAATAAACTGGTAAGCAGGTAGCGCCCCGCCAGGTGTTGGAGGCGCTTGTGCAGGTGATGAATACTGGACTGTACCTGTACCCTTGCTTCAAAAAAAGCTGCGGTTTCCGCTATCTGCCACACGCCCAATATGGTGCCGGGATCAATTTGTATGGTACGTATTAATGGCATATCTTGCCAAATTAAAAGTTAAACAGCGAAATGCCAAATGAATGTATCTGGTACAAGATATTCGGTACAAGGTACGGCATTCGAGGGAACTGCATAAAGCCTTGTAGATAGTACACCCTACAATGCATCATCAAATACTACGATTATGATATTGTCCGACAAACGTATACTGGAAGAAATTTCCAAAGGCACCATCCTCATAGCGCCTTTTGACCGCAAGTACCTGGGGACAAATTCCTACGATGTGCATCTGGGCAAATACCTGGCTACTTACAAGGACCGTGTGCTGGATGCCCGGGCGCATAATACGATTGAGCATTTTGAAATACCCAAAGAGGGCTTTGTACTTCATCCCGGCACCTTATACCTGGGGGTAACAGAAGAATATACTGAAACCCACGCCCACGTACCTTTTCTGGAAGGCAAGTCCAGCACTGGCCGCCTCGGCATAGACATACATGCCACTGCCGGCAAGGGCGATGTAGGCTTTTGCAATACCTGGACCCTGGAAATTTCCTGCGCGCAGCCGGTACGCATCTACGCTGGCATGCCCATTGGCCAGCTTATTTATTTTGTGGTGGAAGGGGATGTAGAAATTCTTTACAACAAAAAAGGTAATGCCAAGTACAACAGCCGTACCATCCGCCCTGTGGAAAGTATGATGTGGAAGAATGAATTTTAATCCTGCCACTTAACATAAAAGCTGTGTGATTGCTATGGCTTCTGGGTTAACAGCTCGGCAATCGTGGTACAAGCGAAGATTACCGCAGCCGTCTTGTTCTTGTTAAGCAAAAATTCCCTGATAAACTTCAGCGATGCAGTGATATGACTATTGACGGTAGCCACCGAGATATTAAATTTAGTAGCGGCATCTTTGTAGCTATTTCCTTCCAGTTTGCAATAAATAAAAATTTGTTTTCGCTGCGGTGATAGCTGAGCGATGGCTTCGTGAAGGAATTTTTCATTTTCCTTTGCTTCGAGCTGCACATCGGAATGAAAATATTGTACGATGGCATTATTCATCAGGTGGGCGGTAAGTTTTGCATCTTTGGCAGCCTTCCGGAAAAAATCAAATACCTGGTTTTGTGCCACCTTGAACAAGTATGCATTAAAATGCAGTTCCAAATTTATTTCCTCCCGCTTTTGCCAAATCTTCAAAAAAATATCCTGCACAAGCTCGTCGGTAATGCCATTATCTTTCACCAAGGCAAATACCTTCACATAGATTGATTTAAAAAAATGGTGATACAAGCGCGTAAATGCGTTCCTGTCTCCACCTTTCAATCGGACCAATAAATCTTGCAGTTCATTCTCCTTCACAATGCGTGCTATTTGATGGCGAGAACTAAAAAATCACAATTCTGCTGCTTAAATGTAATTAAAATTTAAGACACGTAGGATGTTTTGCGCAGGCTGAGAGAGGAATCGTGTTTTTTTTTAAAATTATTTAAAAACGATTCATTGCTTTTTGTTCCGGCTACGTATTCATTATAGACGGTTTCGCAAAAACTGGATTTAACAGGTAAAAATGAGTCACACAGATCCAAAGGACCTATTCGAAAAATTCATCCGCAATCAATGCAGCGAAGCTGAGATTGCGGCACTGCTTCATTTTTTTGAAGATCCTGCACAGGAAGAAGTGTTACGGCATTTGCTGGATGAACAATTAGCGAAGGAACCGGCGCCTGGTATGCTAAATGGAATAGACCTCGATCAAAAAGAAAAAATTATCCTGGCCCACTTGCAACCGGCCCTGCCACCGGCCAGTACCAGCAGCAAACCTATTAGAAAATTATGGCCGGCGATAGCTGCTGCGGCAGCGGCGGTAGTCTTCGTAGTAGCGGCAGGACTCTACCTGCATACGCAACGTAGGCTCGAATCACCCATTTTTCCAGGAGGAAGCATGGCCAGGCTTACGCTATATAATGGCAAAATCATTCTGCTCGACAGTTCAAAATCCGGGCAGGTAATTAAAGAAGATAACATTACTATTGGCAAAACCAAAACCGGTCAACTAGTTTTCGATTTGTCGACGGTACAAGAAGAAGCCGCCCGCACTGGCTATAATACGATTACCACTCCTGCTGGTGGCCAGTACCAGGTAGTATTGCAGGATGGCACCCAGGTTTGGCTCAACGCTGCTTCCTCTATCCGGTTTCCCGCCGCTTTTTCATCGGCCTCGCGGGTAGTAGAGCTGCAGGGTGAAGCTTATTTTGAAGTAGCAAAGATTAGCAATACAAAAGGCCGGATACCTTTCTTCGTAAAATCTGCTGGTCAGGAAGTAGAAGTACTGGGTACTCATTTTGATGTGGATAGCTACAGTGATGAACCTTTTACCAAAACTACGCTACTGGAAGGAAGTGTTAGCGTAAAGGCCGCCGGCCAGCAACGCATCATTAAACCAGGTGAACAATCCCGCCTGAAAAGCGGGGTCCTAAATGTGCTGGCAGTAAATGCAGAAGATGAAATAGCCTGGAAGAATGGCAACTTCCAGTTTAATGAAGCCGACATTCAAACCGTCATGCGGGCCATTAGCCGCTGGTACAATGTAACAGTAGTGTTTGAAGGGCCACCTACGCAGGAAACATTTGGCGGAACAATATCTCGATCAAAGAATCTAAGGGAAGTTTTGAATTCCCTGGAAGAAACAGGGGCAGTAAAGTTCCTCATCGATGGGCGAACCGTAAAAGTTACACAGTAGAAAATGTTCAAGGATATGGATACCGGCAAGTGATGTATACACGAGCAAGCTATTTCCATCTTTTATAATAGCAATAAAAATTAATACCAACCAAATCTAACACTGCTGCCATCTGGTGGTTCTCAAACCTATGTACATGATAGTTCCAATTACAACTTAAAAATCGGTTTACCGGTATTCCTGCATGCTGGAAACTGTGTACCGCACTGTGCCGAAGTTGCACTTTCCGTTTCGTAAAAATCATTATCAACCAAATCTCCGCGGTCTTTATGGCCTGCGCTTAAAACTGTATGTACATGAGGTCTTCCATCTTTCTCAGGGATAATCCTTATCCATTATTCCCTGTAAAAATGGCCAGGATGGCTAAGATGACGCTTATCCTGGTGAGTGTTTTTATACTGCAACTCAGCGCTACTACCCTGGCGCAACAGCTCACCATTAGTAAGAAAAATGCCCCACTGCCAGAAATCTTTAAAGAAATCAGGCAGCAAAGCGGTTTTGATTTTATTTACACCTCCTCACTGATCCAGGAGGCCAAACCGGTTACCATTCATGTTTCCAAAGCTTCTTTGGAAGAAGTGCTAACCATCTGTTTTGCCAACCAGCCGCTGAGCTATTCCCTCAGCAACAAAACCATTACAGTAAAGCGCAAAACAGCCGGTACCAATAATGCACAGCATTTTACCGCGGCAGATGTTAAGTCTGATTCCGGGAAAGTGGCTTCCGGTATCGTGCGGGACAACAATGGTATTCCTTTACTGAATGTAAGCGTATGGTCGATGGAGGTAAACCAGCGCACTGTTACCGATGTAAATGGTGCCTTCACCGTACCCATACCAGATGATGGGGCCGCTACGTTGGCATTTAGCTGCGTGGGCATGAAAAACCAACAAATAACCTACAATGGGCAGCGACATCTAAACGTAGTGCTAACCGCCACCGTAAGTGCCCTGAATGAATTTGTGGTAAATGGTTACCAAACCATCAAAAAGTCGGACATGGTAGGTGCGGTTAGTAGCGTAAATGCCAAAGACCTTTACATCAATGGCTTCACCTCAATAGAGCAAGCCTTGCAGGGTAAACTAACTGGGGTTATGATAGAAAATACCAGTGGCCTTGTAGGCACCCGACAGAAAACAAGGGTACGGGGAACCTCTACCCTACTGGGCACCCAGGAACCTGTATGGGTGGTAGATGGTATTATCCAGCAAGACCCACTTCCATTTAAACAGGAAGTCCTCAATTCCGTTGGCGAAATTACCCGCGATAATTTCGACTATATCCGGGACTATGTGGGCAATTCCATTGCCTGGCTAAATCCCATGGACATAGAAAACATCACTGTATTGAAGGACGCATCTGCCACGGCCATTTACGGCATACGCGCCGCCAATGGGGTGATCGTGATCACCACCAAAAAAGGCAAATCTGGCCCCGCTTCAATCAACTATTCGTTTGGCATGAACACCACAGACCCGGTAGACTATAAACGACTGGAACTTATGAACTCCCGGCAAAGAATAGCTGTGTCGCGCGAGATCTATGAACGCGGCCTTACAGCTTCTTATGTAAACAGTAACATTGGCTATGCTGGTGCACTTACCCAATACCTGAATAAAGATATCACTTACGATGAGTTTAACGCGCAGGTACACGAAATGGAGGCCGTAAATACCGATTGGTTCAGCATCCTGTTCAGAACTCCCATCAGCACCAATCATAACCTCAGCATATCTGGCGGCAGTACCAATACAAGGTTTTATACATCCTTTGGATACAACAATACCCAGGGAACGGCTATAGGCAATGGAGCAAAAGCCTACACCGGCAATATGAGCGTGAACATGACCCTCTCCCCCAAACTAAACGTAGCCGTACGCCTATCCGGATCAGAAAAAAACACCGATGGTTTTTACCTGGTAGATCCTTATAGCTATGCCAAGGGAATGAACCGCGTATTGCCCGCCACCAATGCAGATGGCAGCCTTTTCTACTACAAAGACCCTAATGGTTTTAGCTACAACTTTCTGAATGAAAGAAATAATACCGGCTCTACCAACAAGGTTATTTCTGCTAACACAAGTTTGGAAGTGAATTACGATATCATAAAAGGATTGAAATTCCAAACCCTGTTTAGTTATAATGCCACTTCTACCGTAGCCTCCTCTTATGCTACCGAGAAAACAGAATACATTGCTCATAATTTCCGTTTTTACGATTACGGCACGGTGCTGCCCAACAGTACGGCCTACCTGAATGCCAAGCTACCCAGGGGTGGAGAATATAATTCCGATAATAACACCAGTGCTGCCTGGAACTGGCGCAATAGCCTGTCTTATTCAACCATTCTTAAACAAAAACATGCCCTGGCATTTCTTTTTGGCCAGGAAGCGAACAGTACCCGCTACAATGGACTGTCTTCCACTACCTATGGCTACCTACGGGACAGGGGTAATACTTTTGCTACTGTACCGCTTACTTATACCGCCCGCGCTGTACCAAATGATTTGCTATCCAGCACCTACCAGCCGCACATTATCACTAATCGGTTGACGAATACCATGGGCTTCTACCTCACCGGCAGTTATACCTACGACAACCGTTACGTGGCCAACTTTAGCGTACGTACCGATGCCTCTAACCGTTTTGGTCAGTTTACCAATGAAAGCTTTAATCCGGTATACGCGGGTGGCTTGCGCTGGAACATGGCACGCGAAAAATGGTTTGAAAAAACCCGGTGGATATCCGATATCAGCCTGAGAGCATCCGGCGGTTATCAAAGAAATATTGTAACCAGCGTAAGTCCTACGCTGATCCTGAAAATCCCCTCCGGCGCGGCTTCTAATGTCATCGATCAATTCACAGGGGAAGAGCTGCTTGACATTGCCTCGCTGCCTTATGCCGATTTACGCTGGGAGAAAAACTCCAGTGTGAACCTGGGTACAGACCTAAACCTGCTAGATGGCAGGATACAATTCACCCTCGATTACTACAACAAAACCGGTAAAGACCTCATCTCTTTGCTGAATGTGCCTGTTGAATATGGCGTACAAAGCATGCCGGTGAATGGCGGTTCTATGAAGAACACAGGGTGGGAGTTATCCACCAGCTTTGTACCAGTAAGAACAAAAGACTTTACCTTTTCGGTATCGTTAAATTCTTCCAAAAATTATAACAAAGTAATAAAGACAGGCACCCAAAATGTAAACTGGAAAACGGCGGCCTCCGGAGCACTGGTAGAAGCCGGTCATCCCGTATCCGGTTTTTGGGCATTTGACTACCAGGGTATTGATAAAACAACCGGCTATCCTATCATTAACCTGGATGTAAAAGCCGGAAGCGATCCTACGGTAGACCCTACTGCTTATATGAAATATGTAGGTAAGCTAGACCCTGATTTTGTAGGTGGCATGGGCATTAACCTACGCTATAAAAAGCTCACTTTCAATTCATCCCTATACCTTCAACTAGGTGGCAAGAAATTCCTGGCGCCCGCTTACCCGCTCACCTCTACCCTGCCTACTGAGTATGAGAACCTCTCTACAGAATTGCTGAAACGCTGGACACCGACAAATGTAAATGCCACACTGCCTGGCTTGCCAGACAGCCGTGCGCCCTATGTATCTCTGCCTGGCTCTACAGTGAACTCGCTTAATCAGGCTGCCGTGTACGATATGTACAATTATAGCACAGCCAGGGTGGTGAGCGCTACCTCCCTTCGCGTTAATAATATTTCGCTGAACTATTCCTTGCCAGACAAACTGGTGAAAGGGCTTGGGTTCCACAATATTAATGCAGGCGCCAGCGCTTCCAACCTCCTCAATTTTGTGAGCAAGGATTTTAAAGGACGTGATCCGGAGGTAGCTACCGGCGCACAACCGCTTACCCGTGCTTACACACTGAATGTTAATTGCAGTTTCTAACTTTTTATACCATGGTCATGACCAAACGCATCACATATTTAATCCTGTTATTCAGCCTATGCACATGCATATCCTGCCGGAAATTCCTGAAGGAAACAAGCCCGGATGAAATTAAACCGGAGACAACAGATGATCTCACCTCGCTGATGAATGCGGAAGCCTATCCCTATCAGGACGCCGTAAATACTTTTGTAGACCTGCTGACAGACGACATTCAAAGCAATGGACAGGGAAAGCTGTACAATGGCGACCCGGACCCCAGCTACCTGAGTGCCCTGCAAAATGGCACCCTGGTGTTCAATTGGGATCCCAAAATGTTTGATGGTGACCCTATCCTTTCATTGGGTACCGACTCTTATAGCATTTACTACAGCAAGATCAATGGTTGTAATGTGGTCATGGATAACCTGAGTAAAGTATCTGGAACCGATCAGCAAAAAAATGCCATCCTGGGGCAAACCCTGTTTCTCCGCGGATACTATTATCTCCGGCTGGTAACGCTGTACAGCCAGCCCTTTAACGGAAAAGGCATAGATCCCAATGTGAGCCTGGGCGTTCCACTCATTTTGTCGAGTACCGTTACAGACAACTACCCTACCCGCAACACCATTGCCGAAGTGTATGCGCAGGTAGAAAAAGACTTGAAACAAGCTGCGGAATTATTAAAGGCTAACTTCACGCCATCTACTGCCTTCCGGGCAGGCCACGTGGCGGCCTACAGCCTGTTATCGCGCATGTACCTGTATATGGGCCGCGACCAGGACATGGACAGCGTAGTTACCTATGCCAACAAGGTACTGGCGGAAAGGTCTATCCTAACACAGCTCACCTCCTATCTTACCACTGCCGGTTTAATGAGCGATGCAGGCATTTACAATACAGACCGCAGCCCGGAAGTAATATGGGTTTCCGGCGCTAATCCAACTATTGCTAATGGATACTTTCCTTCACAAGGATATGAGAAGCCGCCTTACACAGTATCGGCCTCCCTGCAATCTATTTACGATCCTGGCACTTCTACCAGCAACCAGGGGGACCTGCGCTACGCATCTTACTTCACCCGCTGGTATTCCAATGGTTATTACCTGAACTACACTGGTAAAATAAATAGTACTGCCAAGTATGGTACCAATGGCATTCGGCTGGCAGAAGTATATCTGAACAGGGCTGAAGCATATGCCAGGAAGTATATCGCTACCGGTAATGCCACCTTTTCCGGCAATGCACTCAGCGACCTGAATACCCTGCGTGCATCCCGTTACGACACGCGCAACACCGCTTATGTGCCCGTGAATATAACCGATGCCGACAGCCTGTTTAAATTTTGCCAGGACGAGCGCAGGCGCGAACTGTGCCTGGAAGAATGCCACCGATGGGTAGACATCAAGCGCTGGGGCCTGTCTATCTCCCACCATTTTATTGCGGCAGATGGCAGTACCACGGATGTAACCTTGCCTTCCGGCAGCCTGGTTTACGCCCTCCCTATTCCTTTTACCGCCATCAACCGGAATTACAAGCTAATGCAAAACCCAAGGTAATACCCTTATTAAAACGAAACACCATGAACAGATATATCAAATACATGTCACTGCTGGTACTCGTGATTAGCGTGGCAAGCTGTAAAAAATCTGAAGGACGGCTTACGCCTACCACTATCAATGATGGCTATACGCTGCCTCAGGGCACGCATGATTACGATACGCTGATCCAGTCTTATTTCGATAAATACCACAGTTATTTTCTGTATAATTTTAGCGAAAAAGACGCCTACTGGACACCTACCGGTTATAAAAACGCCACCCTGGGTACCAGCGGCTACTGGTCGAACGGCTTTGAAATGACACCTGCCCTGGATCCTTATATCAAGGCCCAGCTTAGCTTATTCGATGTAAGCTGCCTCCGTTTTTATTCCGATACATTTTTAAAAGCATTTTTACCAGTAAAAATATTGCTATGCAGCGAGGTAGATTCGGTGTATAACAACTACGACTTCTCCACCTCGCCCCCTACCATCACCAAAGGAACCAAACACGTGGGCGCCTGGTATAACTACGACAATATTTGCATCAACTATGGCAATGAGCGCGTACTGAGCATGAGCCAGGCCGACTCGCTGGCCTACCTCACAAAAGTGAATCTCATTTTTATCAAAAGTATCATAGGTCGTGGCATCACCAGCCCTATTGAAGAATTTACAGAACAGACTAACTATACGTCTACGCCTACCAGCATGCTCGATGCATATTCCAAAGGCATGCTAACCCCCTATTACAACGGGCCTACCGCTACCTCCGACTGGTACCAGTATCTGCTGGCCATGACCACCGTATCGGAAACAACTTTGCATACTGCGGCGCTTTCTACGTACGATGCCACCTTTACGGGCATCCTTAACAGTAAGAAAGATGCTAATGGAATTATACAGAAGCGGTACAACATTGTCAGAAATTATTTTATCACTACTTACAACGTAGACCTGCAAGCCATAGGGAACGCTTGCAACCCTTAGAGGCCAACCCTTCCGCCAAATTTAAACATTTATGAGATCCGGTTTTTCAATTATCCTCCTCCTGCTCTTTGGCATAACGCTACAAGCAAAGGAATTACCCACCGTCAGCCAGTTTATAAAGCCAGGGGCAAAAGCTTACAAAGGCATGTTCAATATCTATCTGCAAGATGAGCAATACTTCATGCAGCTTCCCCTGGCCCTGCTCAACAGGGATATCCTGACCACGATAACCATCAACAAAGGTTCTGCCCAGGCAGTTCGGGATGTACAACAGCGTTTTGGCTTTGCCGGAGATGCAGTGTATGATGGCGTAATCCGTTTTAGCCAGGGAGCCAATCAGAAGGTATTATTGACACAACCGGTTTTCTACAATGCCGCCGACAGCAGCAGCAGTTATTACAAATTGCTGCAATCTGCTACCCTGCCGGTGTACATGGCATTCGACATACAGGCGGCAGACAGTGGTTCGGTACTCATAGATATTACCACCGCCTTTACCGGAGACAATCCAATGTTTTCCCTTAAAGGCGTGAAAGAAGAACTAAAATTGGGTAGTTATATGCGGGAACGCTCCTATCCTTTAAGTGTAACTTGTTATCAAGACAATATCATTTTCCGATCCGTGAAAACCTACGGCCCAGGGGGCAGTGCGCCACAGGATGAAGAAAACAGGCCTGCCAACGATGAAAAAAAACCAACTTCTGCACCCACGGTGTGGGAGGTGGGGGCCTGCTGGTACCTGCTCCCCGATGTGCCGATGCAACAACGGCTTGCCGACAAACGTGTAGGCTATTTCATGCGCCAAATGAAAGATTATAGCCGCGATCCAAACCAGGTAAAAAATACCGTAGTAGCCACCCGCTGGCGATTGGAGCCAAAGCCTGAAGATGTGGCCCGCTACGAACGTGGTGAGCTGGTAGAACCTGCCAAACCCATAGTTTTTTACATAGACCGTAACACCCCCGAAGCACTGCGCCCCTACTTTATTGCAGGTGTAAATGCCTGGCAAAAAGCCTTTGAACAAATTGGCTTTAAAAACGCCATCCTCGGGAAAATGGAGCCTTCACAGCAAGAAGACAGCGCCTACGCCATCGATAATGTTCATTATTCTATTATTTCCTACAAACCTTCTGCCAATCCTAATGCCTACGGCCCATCTATCGTAGACCCGCGATCGGGTGAAATACTCAGTTCGCACGTAGCCGTATTCCACAATGTATTTGACCTGGTGCAGCGCTGGTACTTTGTAATGTGCGGCGTATTGGACCCACGCACCCATCATATTCCATTTACCCCTGATGTTATGGGGCCACTGGCCCAAACGGTGGTATGCCATGAAGTAGGCCACACGCTGGGCCTGCGGCACAACTTTGCAGGCAGTTCTGCCTACGATATAGACAGCATTCGAAACCAGGACTTTTTACAAAAAAATAGCTTTGGCGCATCCATGATGGACTACATGCGCTTCGATTATGTAGTACAGCCACAAGATCACATTCCAGCCGAACTGTTGCTACCACGGGTAGGCGTATACGATAACTATGCCATCGCCTGGGGATATAAATACATGCCCCAGTTTAAAACATCCCTGGAAGAAAGCAAATACCTGCGATCCTGGGTATCTGAAAAGCTAAAAGATCCGCGCTTATTTTACTTGCAGGAAGGCGATTTCTTTGACCCCCGCGTGCAAGCAGAAGATGTGGGCAATAATGCTATGAAAGCCGGAGAACTGGGCATTAACAACCTGAAACTATTGTTAAAAAATATAGCGGCATGGACGGAAAAAGATGATGACGATAACTATACTCTTTTAAGACAGATGTACGCCAGTTCCGTAAGCCGTTATGGCGATTACCTCACCCATGTTATCAAAAACCTGGCAGGAAGATGGGCCAACGAATCGTTGCGCACTGATAACCAGCCGCACTATGTTGCTGTGACCAAGGCTCAGCAACAGCAGGCCATGCAATTTCTCAAAACCTATTTTTTTGAAGAGCCTACCTGGCTTTTCCCTAAAGACATTTGTAACAAAACAGGCTTTGGATTTAACGACCAGGTAGCTGCAGACTACGATACTTACTTGGGCAAGATTCTGTACAAATGCCTGTACATTGCCGGCCAGGAACACCTGCACGACAACCAAGATCCTTACACCACCGCTGCATTTTTTAATGACCTGTACGAAGGGGTATTTTCCCATGTGGAAGATGCCACACCCATTTCTGCTTACAAACGGCTATTGCAACAATCGTATGTGTCAAAGCTAATAAACGGAGCCATCAACCCAGCCTACCAGGCAGATAATATAGCCGTGCTGATGAAAATGCAGCTAGATAAAATTGCCGCTACCACAAAGGCAGCTGCCGACAAAAACCCGGATCATCTTTCCAAAATGCATTTGCGGGCTATTGCTGATATGATAGCCCTGTGGGAAAATGGAAACCCGGATAACAAACTGAATAAATAGTCCATAACATTGAAAGTTGAGATGAAACAAATGTTAAATATATGCCTCCTGCTAGCGCTGGGAATGCCGATAACGATGGCCCAGCACCCGGCTAAAGGCAATAGCAGAAAAACGACCTACCCTGCAAACGAAGGAAGTGGCGCCAAAGGGCATAGTAGTGAAACAGACAGCCTCCCTGCTTTTGAACACTTTTATAAACCAACTATGCAAACACTGCCGGGGGCTTTTACCGTATACCGGGATAAAGACCGGTATTTTATGCAAATAGATCCGGAGATGCAAAACCGGGATATCCTTGTAATCGGCGACCTGAAAAACGGACCCGCCATCCTGGCAAAGTCGTCCGGCATTATAAAAATAACACGGGGATTTCATGAAAACCTGAACGTAACCCGCGATACTTACAGCGAAACTGCTTCGGAAAATGCCGGTATGCAGGAACTGCTGGATAAGTCTACCTTACAGCCCGTGAGTTATGTGCTGCACATAGAAGCCAGGGGAAAAAAGACAGGCAGTTATATCATAGACATTACCCAGCAGCTGAACCAGGGAGGCGATCTTTTTTCCTTCCAGAACTACAGCCAGCTTAGTACCCCCGACCCGGCCAGATCTGGCGTGCTAGGGGTAAAGCCGGTAGATAAGGGCGTAGTATTTACCGTTACCCATTCGCAAACCGATTACACAAAAGATCCTAACGCGGGCAAGGGAGAAGACAAAGCTTCAACCTATGAATTGGAACTCATTTTCCAGCAACTCGATAAAACAAAGATGCCGGTTACCTACAGCGATCGCCGGGTAGGCTTTGAAACCGAAAACTATACCGACTTTGGCCGTGCCACCTACACCGCCAAAAAAGTATCCGTTATCAAAAAATGGGACCTTCGTGTAAGGCCCGAAGATGTAAAAAAATACGAACAAGGCACTTTGGTAACACCGGCAAAACCTATCCTGGTATACCTTGATAAAAGCATTCCAGCCATATATGCAGCCGCCATTAAAAAGGGCATTCTGCAATGGAATAAATGCTTTGAAGCAGCCGGTTTTAAAGAGGCATTGCAGATCACTACTTCACCCGATGATGCCTGGATAGCCACCGGCAAGATAATGGTGAAGTGGGGCAACGCGTATCAGGAACCCGCCACTACCCTCATAGATGATCCAAGAACAGGTGAAATACTGGCGGCAAGGATGAATGTATCTGAAGAAATGCTGGAAGACCTGCTGCCCAAATATTTTGTGCAGTGCGGAATGTACGATAAAAGGATACAGGAAGACTTGCACTCCCCTGCCGTGAAAAGCGATCTCCTGGAATACAAGGTAGCGCAAGCCATGGCCAAACTACTGGGTATGCGCCCCAATTATGCCGGCAGTGCAGCTTACACGCCTGCCCAGCTTAGGAATGCCCACTTTGTAGCCACGCACGGCATGACATCTTCTGTAACGGACGACCTGTTATTTAATTTCCTGCCACAGCCAGGAGAAACGGTAGACGTTTCCTCCGTGATTCCCCATGTGGGCAGCTATGACCGCTTTGCAATAGAATGGGCCTACCGGGAACAAACAGTAGAAAAACGCAATCGCCACTTTCTCAAAAACGGTGTGATCGATCCAGATTATTATTACACCGCAGAAGATAAAAGAAGTCCAGCCACCCAACACGGTGATCTGTCGTCAGATAACCTGGAGGCGGCGGCGATGGGCCTTCGCAACATCCAATATTTTTACCCTCAACTGGAAAAGATTACGGCTGCTATGAAAAATGAAGACGATGAATGGTTTCCTTACCTGCTCATTGCCACTAATTTTTTAACGCAATACAGTTCTTGTGTTACCAGTGTGCTGCCCAATATTGGCGGGAAATACAGCACCGTAGTGATGCGAAATTATAACGAAGTACCCTATACCTTTGTATCAAAAGAACGGCAGCAACAAACTTTTGATTTTCTGAATACGCATTTACTACAAGGCTTGCCAGAATGGATAAAAAACAACCGGGCGCAATCGCTCGATGGTACTAACACGGAGAAGATTATGCTGCGAACAGCTCAAACCGTGATCAATGCGCTGGTAAGCCCAGACATGATCCGCGGCCTGTTGCAAGCCGAAGAAATGCAAGGCAACAAGGCCTTTACCACTGCCGACCTGTTTCGCAATATCGATCATTATATTTTTAAGGACTTTCAGCCCAGTGCCACTAATAACACCTATACGCTGGCTATACAAGCTGCAATGACCAGCGCGCTGATAGACCTCGCTGCTAAAAACAGGATATCTGGAGGCGTGTCAGATATTAGCGCAGTAATGAATGCCTACATGGATACATTTATACAACATTTGGATCAGGCCTGCAATACGACCCAGGACCCTATGGTACAGCAGCATTATAAACTAATGAAAATTCAGTTAAATAATAATTATATAAACAAAGGACAATGAGGATCCTACACTGCTTTATACTACTTCTCTTGGCCAGTTTTCCCACCCGGGCTCAAAACCGGGAGATCGCTTTCCAAAAAGATGCGCTGAGCGCCGCTTTGCAGGAAGGCAAGACCACGGGCAAAACAGTTTTTGTAGATTGCTACACGCAATGGTGCGGCCCTTGTAAGGCCATGGCCGCTACGGTGTTTAAAACAGATAGTGTGGCCGATTTTTTCAATGCCCACCTCATCAGTGTTAGTCTGGACATGGAGCAGGGCGAAGGACTGGCAGCCATGAAGAAATACAAGATAGGTGCCTTTCCCTCCTTCCTGCTGCTCAACGTAAATGGCGATATCCTTTACAAGTTTGTAGGTGCCATGTCTGCCAATGAATTCATGGAAAAGATCCGGGCAGGGCTTCAACCCGATAATAAAATTGCCGTTATGAACAGGCAATACGCAGAGGGCAACCGGCAAGATTCCTTTATCAGCAATTATATCCGCACCAAACTGGAAATGATGGAGATTACCGAAGGCAAACAACTTGCAAAAGAATACTTCCATCACCTTAGCGATAAACAAAGAACTGCCGCTTCCAATTGGTTCCTGTTTGCCGAAAACAGATACCGCCTTTACCTCTCGGACGTGCACAGCGAAAACTTTGCCTATCTCTGTGCCAACTGGCGTGCATTTGTAAAAGAAAATGGCAAAGCCGTGGTGGAAAACCGGCTGGGCGATATGTACCGGAAAATTGCCGCCTACGCGCTGGAAGGTTTTTATTTCAAAAAAGGATACCCTTATAACAAAGCCGAATTTGATACACATCGCCGGGAGCTCATGACTACAGACCTGCCTGATAAAGACCAGCTGCTGTTGCTCATGGATATTGCACAGGCAGCAGGAGAAGAAGATAAACTCAAAGTATCTAACCTCCTGGCTGATCATATTGATCACTTTAGCCCGCAAAATCAGCGCATTGCCTATTCTTTCTGGACGTTTTGCAATGCAGGCACAAAGATCCCTATCCCCAGGCTGAACGAAATATCGGAGAAAATCCTGCAAACATCTCAAGACCATTTCCTAACTGGTATGGCTAAATCGATGATCCGCAATTAAGCACATGGTACAACAATTTATACGGAGTAGCCTGCTATCTGGCTGTCTACAACTGGCTGCAATGGCACTGTTTGCGCAAAAAGCAGACTACGCGGCCGCCAACAAATACGAAGCAGACAGCCTGGCCACACGGATAGGCACGCTGCTGGTCATCCCCCAGTTCATAAATCACAGCGACGCATTCTGGTTTAGCGATGGCGGCATTCCACATAAAAATACCTTCCTGGTAGATCCTAAAAGGCAGCAGCAATACCTGCTTTTTGACAAGCAAAAAATTGTTCCGCAATTGGCCGCCTTGCGAAAAGAGCCGGTAGATAGCATCCGGCTGCCGGACACCCAGCAACAATTGCCCAAACTGGGAACATCACCGGATGTTGTGCAATTTGATTACAAGGGAGACATTTATCTTTACAACTACGTGCGGGGCAAACTGTCGAAAGCCACTGCTACCCCTCGGGCAGCACAACGGGTATGGGCCCCTGGCAGTATCTCCCCCGATAAGCAATGGACAATTTATGAGGATGGGAATAAAATTGTTTTAAAAAGCCTGCACGATACAGCTACCCCAAACAGGGTGTTGGCCAACAACGAAACAGCTCTTTCTTTCACGGAACGCTACTGGCACAATGCCACCACCTTTTGCCTGGTAAGGGAAGATACCCGCAAGGTAGGCGTACTGTCAGTGATCAATTCCCTGGCATGGCCTCGCCCACGGGTAGAAACTTACAAATATGAATTGCCCGGCGATAAAAACGTAAAACAATTTGCACTATTCATTGGCCACGTTGCAGATGCTAAGCTGGTGCAGGTGAACATAGAGAAGTGGCAGGACCAGGAGATCACGGTAATCCCATCGGATGCCCGTTCGCCGGAAATATTTTTTACCAGATCCCGGCGTACCCGTGATGAAATGGAGCTTTGTGCCGTAGACATCCAAAACGGCAAAGTACGCGTAGTGATTAACGAAGTAAGTAAACCATATATCAATACCGACCTGTTTGCCGTAAAAATATGGAATGGCGGCAACGACATTTTATGGTGGTCCGACCGTTCGGGTTGGGGACATTATTACCTGTATGCAAAGGATGGCACCATGAAGAACGCTGTAACACATGGTGAGTGGACAGCTGCCAGGATATTGCAGTTGGATACCCTGCACCGCACCCTATTGTATTATGGTTATGGCAAAGAAAAAGGGCGTAATCCCAATTTCCCTCACGTTTACGAATCACCGCTCTCCGGTGGCGCAGCAAAGCTCATCACGCCGGAAGATGCCTCCCACCAGGTATTTATTTCACCCACGGGCCAATACATAGTGGACACCTATTCCCGCATTGACCAGGCCCCTCAAACTGTATTAAGAACCAGCCATGGCAAATGGGTGAAGGCCGTATTTACGCCAGATATTAGTAAACTATACGCCTATGGCTGGAAAACACCAGAGCCCTTTACCGTTAAAGCTAAAGACGGCATCACCAACCTGTATGGCATTATGTGGAAACCGTATAACTTCGACTCCACCCGCAAATACCCGGTGATCTCGCAGGTATATCCCGGCCCGCAAACGGAAACCGTGTGGACAGACTTCACTGTGTTAGACCGGTATAATAATACTTCGTTGGCGCAACTGGGTTGCATTGTGGTGTGTATGGGCCACAGAGGCGGCTCGCCGTATCGCAACGCGGCTTATTACAAATATGGCTATGGCCAACTAAGAGACTATGCACTGGAAGACGATAAGTATGGGCTGGAACAGCTTGCGCAGCGGTATTCATTTATAGATATCCACCGGGTAGGCATCACCGGTCATTCCGGCGGCGGCGCCATGGCGGCTACAGCCCTGTGTACCTATCCCGATTTTTATAAGGTGGGTGTTGCCTCTTCCGGCAATCATGATAACAGCATCTATAACCGCACCTGGGGAGAAAGCTACCAGGGCATTAGCCTGGGGGCCGATAGCGCTGCGGACGAAGTGACCGCTAATAAAAACGCAGTGGCCACCCCGTTTACGTTTAAGGTGGATAAAAACCAATCCCTGGCAAAAAATTTAAAGGGAAAGTTATTGCTGGTTGCAGGAGAATACGATATGAACGTGAACCCCAGCAATACGCTCCGGATGGCAGACGCCCTTATTCACGCCGGCAAAGACTTTGAGCTCCTGATACTGCCGGGGCAAACGCATACTTATGAAGGGGATTATAAAACTTATTACCAACGTAAACAATGGCACTTCTTTGGCCGGTATTTGATTGACGGCGAAGGCCTGGGCGAGAACACTGATCTAATGAAGCAATAATAGGGCAATGAACATGATCCATGCTGTTAGTAATACACGATCTCCCTTTTATAAAACGTCTTAGCTTTGCCTGCTGCATCAGCAACGGTCTGTATAGTCCAGTTGCCGCGTTTATCAAATTCGTAAGTCATCACATCGGTGGCGTTGTTGTCAATATTGCCATCATCATCTTTCACCAGGTTTTTAAGCACGTTCCCTTTCAGGTCGTAAGTAAGGGTAGAGAGCGTATGGGCAAGGGCATCGCGCTTTTCCTGGCTAATGAGTAGCCAGTCGCCGTTGTATTTGGAGGTGATGCTGTAGAGCAGGTAAAAATTCTTTTTCACCGGATCGCTGCCATATTTCTTTTCTGTTTCCAAATTGCCATTCGCGTTGTAAGTGTATATTTCTTTCGCCACGGGTTTGGGCGGCTTGCCGGCCGAGGTGCGCCGCTCCACGATCTGCCCACCCCGGTTATATTTATTTTGGTAAGCAATGCGAAAGGTATCGATGCCCCCTCCGTTCACGCCGGTTTGGCGGGCCAGGCTGTTATGATCATCGTATACAAAACGTTCGCGGTAGTTCAGGTGACCATCGCTGGCATACACTTTTTTAAGCACCAGATTTTGCCGGTTGTCGTAGGTATATTCCTGGCGGAGATAAAGTGCAGGCTGTTTTAGGTCCTGATAAGCGCCCTGGTTAAAATAGATTTGATTTTCCTGCAGGTAGCCGTCCTGGTCAAAATTATAAACGTCCTTGCGGTACCAGGCACCGGGTTTTTCTCCATTGCGGGCAATGTATTCGTATTGCGTAAGGGTTTTCACCTTCCATTGCAGGTGCAGGGCGTACCAACTATCCTGCAAAGCCATTTCATTCAGCCGCTTATTAGAGCGGGTATGACAGGCCGTAGCGCATAACAGCAGGGCCGCCATGATCATTAAATATTTGATACTTACTTTACACATAGGGTTTGCAAATATATTCATCGGGCATAAAACAACTACTGCCTGCTACACTTATAATGATTTTAACAGGCGCCGCCGCCCCATATCTTTTTCTTACTAATGCTTTTGCCGTCTTTCATCACTTCCAGCGTACCATCGTAGGTAAAGGTATCGGTGGCCGCGTGCGTTTGCTGGTGGGCAATGGTGAGATGCACGACAAATCCATGTCCTTTATACCACACATCCTGGCCTTCTTTGCTATCGTGGCTCAGGTCTGCCCGCAGGAACACACGCACCCCATTTACCTGAAGCATGCCCACAAACTGGCCATCGCTTACAAAAATAAATTGCTCTTTATCAAGATCCGCTTCACTTTCTGCCGATCCGTCTGTACAGCCCTGGATAAAGTCGGGAATGCCTACCATCTTATCCAGTTTTAAAGCGGTAGCACCGGCCAGTGCGGCAATCGGCGCATCAGAGGTATCTATCTGCCGGGTGCTGGGCAGGGCATTGGCGGCCACGCTATCATTTACAGAAGCGGTTTTATTCATGCCGGCTAAGGCAGTATCGGCAATCGTTGCATTAGTAGTATCCTGCTGTTGGGCAGTGTTGGTATTGATGTTGGAATTACAGGCCATCACACCGAGTGTACCCAGTGCAAAAATGAAGGCAAGTTTATGCATAGAATCAACAGATTTAGCTATCAGCCGAATATCAGACCGGTAGGGCAAGTTAATCAACATCCGGCATCGCCCTCTATTTTTATACTTGTTTTTTTTGTATCAGCAGCCCACTGCCCCATTCACCGGGATGGATATTTTCTGATTGCCCCACTCCACTTCTATCATTCCGGCATAAATAATGCTATCGTTGGCATCCGGCCCGGTACGGTCATTGGAATGGATATGTACTTTAATACCGTGGCCTTCATACCACTGGTCGTCTTCCCCGGCCTCCATCTTGTGCGATATATGCAGGTACACTGGTGTGCCTTTTATCTTTATCACGATCACTGAAAAATCGCCGGCCAGCAGGTAGATTCCCTCCCGGAATGCCTTGCGGCTGCCGGCGGCCATCAATACACAACCGTCCGTAAATTCAGGCAGGCCTTGTAGGGTGTCCAGCGCCAGGGTGGTTACATGGGCCAGTGCTGGCAGCGGCACATCCGACGTATCGAGCCCCTCATACGGATTTACAGGCCGGGCGCTTCCTATAGGGGGTGGCGCAGATTGTACCGTATGCACAGTGTCTGTTACCAGCAAGGTAGTATCCTTTGGGTGGGTAGTGGAAGTGGTAGGATGGCAGGCGGTGAGGCAACAAAGAACCATCAAAAAAAACACGGGCTTAGACATAGGACAACGATTATAATGGTACAAAATATTAAAAAATTCCATAAAATGAAAGAGGCTGACCAAAAAGTAAAATGAAAGCTTTTTTGAATCGCTTAATCAATAATAGGTTTTTATCAGGTACCCGAATAAAAAGGGGCTGACCAATACTTTTTGGTCAACCCCGCAAAATATATAGACACCACTAGTTGGCTGCGGCAAGCGGTTGTTTCAGCAGTTGGTCTACCAGTTCATTAAATTCCTTTTTAAAGGTTTCATAATGTTCGCCCGTACCTGGTCCGGAAAAGCCGGTATGTACTGCTTTCACATTACCCTCCCGGTCTATGAAAATGGTGGTAGGAAATCCTTTCACGCCAGTAAGCTGTGGCAGAGTTTTCTCTCCTTTCTGCGGATCGCCGGGCGTTACACCGGTGAGCAAGAGGGGGTAGGTAATGCCAAATCGATGAATAAAAGGTTGCAGCGCTTTTACGGAAGCAGCGGCATCGGTGGTGCGTTCGTAAGCAAGCCCTATGATGGCCACTCCCCTGGATTTATTTTGCTCATACCATTTGGCGAGGTAGGCATTTTCGTCCATACAGTTGGGACACCAAGAGCCCAGCAGGGTTACAATCACCACCTTACCTTTAAAAGCCGGGTCTTTGATGGAAACGATTTTGCCATCCAGCGCCGGAAAGGCAAAGTCCAGTTGTGTTTGTCCAGGACGCATGCCCGCCAGGGCGGTTGCTGCAGGCAGGGAAGCCTTGGCATCCTTATGGGCATACCATTGTTCTTTGCTGCCTGGGCCTGCGTAAAATACCCCTTCGCTCAGAGAATGATCGTCGTTTATGATAGCCTGGAATACAAATGCATGCGATCCGTCGAAGGTGCTTAGCCGCAGGGTATCGCCGCTCACGGTGCCTTCCAGGAAACGGTAGTCGCCAGTGGTGGTGAGGAAGGTACCCGTTACTTTGCTAGCGGTTTGTTTAAATTCGCCTACGGCAAAATCGGTGTCTTTGGGCGTTACGAAATAGGTAGCCCAGCGACCGCTTACATTTTTTGCCGGTGCCACCGCAGTAGAAAAGCGTGCGCTTTCGTGGGGGATGGCCGTAAAGGGAAATACTACGTTGCGCTCCGGCAGGTGGCGTATCCACTGACCTTCCAGTCGTCCATTGGGCTGTAGTGCCGTTTTAAATTCGGAGTCAAAAAACGGCATGGTAAAGTTTACTGAATCTCCCTTCACAGATACTTCATCTACCAGCAGGCGCTCGCCGGCATTGCGGATGTAGATCACCTTGCGCGCAGCGCTATCCTTCACCTCAAAATTAAACACGATGTCTACCCCATCGGTGCGGTGCAGGCGGCCCTGCCAGGTGCCGTTCGCAAATGTACCACCATCGCCCGCCAGGCAGGGGAAGCCGGAGCAGCAGGCCAGGAAAAAGAGCAATTGTTTCATGCTGTAAGATTGGTTAATCGTAAATAAATAGGTACAAACAGCGCCGTGGTGGTGGCAACGCCTCCTTCAAAAGTAAGCATATCAGGGAAAAAATAACCGCAGCGCAGCAGCAAGCCAGGGGATACCCAACCCTGGGCCTACTATTTATAGGCCTTTACCTACCCTCCGCTATGCTTATGCCTGCCTATATCCTGCCCGACAGGGCCAACAAAAACCCATCAACAGGATCAAATAAAAAAAGCCAGCCCCCAAAGGCTAGCCACTTATCCATGGGCATCCCATCACCCTACCTTACAACAGGTGGTCTATGATCCCCGGAAAGGCCACCACCGCCATTACCCGCGCGCGCCAAACAATAAACTGCCAATGCGCACCAGCGTACTACCCGCCTGTAAGGCCAATTGGTAATCCCCGCTCATACCCATAGACAATTCTTTAAAATATACCTGGTCTGCAAAAAACTGTGCCTTCACCTTTTCCTGTAAGGCTTTCAGTTGCTGAAACTCTGCCTGTACGAGGCTTTCATCCTCCGTGTTAGTGGCCATGCCCATTAACCCGGTAATGCGTACGTGCGCAAAACCGGCGGCCTGCACGGCCGGTAGCAGTTGCAAAAGTTCAGATTCGTTCAGCCCAAACTTAGTGGTTTCCTGGGCTATGTGTACCTGCAACAAACAGTCTATCACCCGCTGCTGCTTGGCGGCCTGTTTCTCTATTTCCTGGAGCAGCTTCAGGCTATCCACCGTATGGATCACGCTTACAAAGGAGGCCAGGTATTTTACCTTATTGGTTTGCAGATGGCCAATGAAATGCCACTCGATATCGGCAGGCAATTGTGGCTGTTTTTCCACCAGTTCCTGCACATAGTTCTCGCCAAAAGCGCGCTGGCCGGCGGCATACAGCGCCTTTATATCGGCCACCGGTTTTAATTTGGATACGGCTACCAGCCGCGCGCCATAAGGAAGCAAGGCGGCCTGTATTTGCTGGTAAGCGGGAAGTTGTATAGACATGACGCGAAAGTAGTAAAAAAGGGAGTAAGTGTCTGGTAGCCTTCTCTCCTGCCAACGGCAGCGGGCAGCAGATATACACCGCCGCCCGCTATCATTTTATATTGACCACTGCCTAGTAACTTAAGCTAAAATAGCCCGGCTAATCACGATGCGCTGCACCTCGGAAGTGCCTTCATAGATCTGGGTGATCTTGGCATCGCGCATCAGGCGCTCCACGTGGTATTCCTTTACGTAGCCATAGCCCCCATGTATCTGCACGGCTTCTACAGTGACCGCCATGGCGGTTTCGGAGGCAAATACCTTGGCCATAGAGCCGCTCAGGGTATAGTCCAGGTGTTGGTCTTTTTCCCACGCTGCTTTATGTACCAACAGGCGGGCCGCTTCTATCTGGGTGGCCATGTCGGCCAGTTTAAACTGGATGGCCTGGTGCTGACTGATTTCCTTGCCAAAGGCCTTGCGTTGTTTGGCATATTGCAAGGCCAGTTCATAGGCTCCGCTGGCAATGCCCAATGCCTGGGAGGCAATGCCAATGCGCCCTCCAGCCAGGGTTTTCATGGCAAATTTAAAGCCGAAGCCATCCTCCCCAATGCGGTTGGCCTTGGGCACTTTCACGTCCTGGAACATAATGCTGTGGGTATCGCTACCACGAATACCCAGTTTATTTTCTTTAGCGCCCACCGTAATGCCGGGGGCATGTTTGTCTACAATCAGGGCATTAATGCCTTTGCTACCTTTTTCGGGGTGCGTTTGCGCGATGACCAGGTACACGCCGGCAGAGTTGCCGTTGGTGATCCAGTTTTTTGTTCCATTCAGCAGGTAATGATCGCCCTTGTCTTCAGCGGTGGTGCGCTGGGAAGTGGCGTCGCTGCCGGCTTCCGGCTCGCTGAGCAGGAAGGCGCCTATCACCTGCCCAGTGGCCAGGGGGATCAGGTATTGCTGCTTTTGCTCCTCGGTGCCAAAATTTTCCAGGCCCCAGCATACCAATGAATTATTTACACTCATACAGACAGACACGGAAGCGTCTATTTTAGAAATTTCTTCCATCGCCAGGGTGTAGGAAATAGTGTCCAGGCCTGCGCCTCCGTATCTGGGGTCTACCATCATGCCCATAAAACCCAGTTCTCCCAGTTTTTTGATCTGTTCTGCCGGAAATTGTTGGTGTTCATCGCGTGCTATAACACCGGGCAGCAGTTCATTCACCGCAAAGTCGCGGGCTGCCTGCCGGATCATCAGGTGTTCGGCTGTTAACTGGTAATTCATTTTTTTATAACGTGTTTTGGTGCTGTGTTTACAATAATACCCCTTAATACCCAGGTAAAAAAGAAGCATCCCCAGAATTACAGCTTATCCATTGTTTCCCTGCAAACATTGAATTTAGTTTTATAATCCGCAGGCCCCGTTGGATTTGATTTAGTTTTTCCGGTTTAAATGCACACCTTTTGCAGCTTGCTGCACCGGGGTGTTCCGGTAAATATCCTAGCTTGGCGGTATGATGAAGAATATTAAAATTATAGAAGTGAATTCGGAGATTGGCGCCGGCACCCGGGGCGCCAGCCTGGGGGTAGAAGCCATCAAGATCGCCGCGCTGGACTTCATGAGTAATTTCTTTGTGCATTTTCCTACGGAAACGATCGAAACGGAAAATAAATTATTGTTTGAACCCATTGAATCGCCCTACGCCAAGCGGGTAAAAGGGGTGTACCGCATGTACGAGCGCATTACCAAAAGCGTGTACGATACGGTAAAAGCCAATTGGTTTCCCGTAGTACTTTCCGGCGATCATAGTAATGCCGGGGCCACCATTGCCGGCCTTAAAATGGCCCATCCCGAAGCCAAGTTAGGCGTTATCTGGATAGATGCTCATGCAGACCTTCACACGCCATTTACCACCCCATCCGGCAACCTGCATGGCATGCCCCTGGCCACCGCCATCGGGGAGGATAACCAGGCATGTAAGAACCATGAGTTGGATGAAAACACCATTCTCTGGTGGGAAAAACTAAAAAACATTGGCGGCATATGCCCCAAGGTGCTGCCGGAAGACGTGGTATTTATTTCCCTGCGCGATTTTGAAAAAGAGGAAGAATATTTGATCCACCAGTACGGCATGAAGGTGTTCACCACCAGTGAGGTGCGGCGCAAGGGGCCGGAAAATGTGTCGCGTGCTGTATTCCGCTACCTCAGCGATTGCGATTACATCTACGTATCTTTTGATGTAGATAGCCTGGATGCCTCAATTTCAAAGGGTACTGGCACGCCGGTGAGCAACGGCCTGCGGGAGCGTGAGGCGGAAGACCTGATCTCCAAATTCATGCAACACCGCAAAATCTGCTGCTTCGAAATCACTGAAGTAAATCCTACACTAGACCGGGAAAACCTGATGGCGGAAATAGCCTTCAACATTTTGCAGCGCAGCGTAAACGTGTTGATGATGAACTAACGAATTTTATAATAAGCCAGCAGCCACGCCACCACTTCATTGTAGCTCTCTATCCCCGCTTCCTGGTTGTTGGCTTTCAGGTAGCGGTCGTATAATAAGGTAGCATAAGCGTCTGCGGCGCCATGATAGGGTTTATAGAATTTTATTACCGCACGGTAGTCGTTGCGCACCCCTGCATAGGCCTGCTGCCACAATGTTTTGGCCAGGGTATCGTTGCGGTGGCCCAACTGGCCTATGGTATAGAGCAGCATTTCGTAATGCGCCCCATACCGGAAACGCAGGTCTGCACTGTGGCTGGCGGCCAAGAACCCAATAAAATTGGCTTCCTCCTCCCTGGCATAGCCTAGCTGATGGGCCATTTCATGGCATACGTTAAAGGGTAGCAGGAAACCGGGTACCGTGGTATTTACCTGCGCCTCGCCGGTAAAGGGATTGAGATAACCACCTACATTCATATAATTCATCCAGTGGGCAAACAGGGAGCCTTTTACCGATGGGTGACGGTAGCGTAATACAGGTACGCTGTCTGCCACCCGGCTGTAAGCCGCGCGGGCGGCGGCAAAGAGAGAATCGTTGGGCATGGTGAACCGCAGCGCAAACGTATCGCCCAGGGCAGGGCGCAGCTCGTTTACCTCCCGCAGCAGCGTATCTGCCAGCGTTTGCAGGGCCGTGTCGGAATATTCCCCGCTTTTAATCCCTAAGTTTTCCTCCACGGCGTCGTGCTGGTAATTATAGCCCCACAGCAGCAGGAAGGCCAGGTATAGGCCCAGCAGGGCGCGCACGCCTTTCAGCAATGCATAACACACCTGCTGCCACTGCAAGGTGATAGCTTTATAACATACCTTTAACAGAAAAATAAAAGCCGTTACTACCCAGACGCTATAAATTACATCGCCAACACTTAATTTTACAATCCCTAAAGCGGATCGAAAGATTGCACTCACCCAAGGATACCACCTATGAAAGTATAAGCGGGAAAATGCAGCACTCTCAAACGCCCATTTTAATAGGAGCAGCACCACTATAAGCGATGCGATGTTGTATAATTGCCTGTTTATTTTCGCTTTTAATTCCATAATAATCCACTGAGCAATATGATGGATGAAACGTTACTAACTAGCCTCAGTGCTGCGTTGTCGCGGCAACTGGGCGTGAAAATACAGATTAATCGCACAGTTAGCATCGCAGGGGGCGATATCAATGATACCTATCGCGTGGAAAGTAACGAAGGGCAATGGTTTCTGAAAATGAACAACGCCACGCTTTACCCGTCTATGTTTGCCAAGGAGTACGATGGCCTGCAAACCCTGGGCAAAACAAATGCAATAAAAGTTCCTAAACCCCTCCTCTACGGCACCGCCGGCGCATATGCATTTCTGGTAACCGAGTTGATTACCAAAACAAGACCCGTCAATGATTTTTGGGAAAACTTTGCTGCATCGCTGGCACAGTTGCACCGGCAATCTAATAGCACCTTCGGTTATCATACCTCCAATTATATCGGTAATCTGAAACAATATAATACGGCATACAGTTCCTGGCCTGTATTTTATGCCATGAACCGATTGTTGCCTTTGGCCCGGGAGGCCTTTGACCAGCAAAAGATGGATAAGGAAACGGTGCAACAGTTGGAGCAACTGTGTAAGCGCCTGCCGGAAATCTTCCCGGCAGAACCGCCGGCATTACTGCATGGCGATTTGTGGTCCGGCAATTTTATGGTGGGAGATCATGGTAAGGCCTGCATTTACGACCCGGCTGTATATTATGGCCACCGGGAGATAGACTTGGCTATGACCCGGCTTTTCGGCGGTTTCGACACGCGTTTTCATTATGCCTACCAGGCCATATACCCCCTCTCCCATGGCTGGCAGTCGCGCATTGGGATTTGCCAGTTATACCCCCTGCTGGTGCATTACCTGCTCTTTGGCGGCAGCTATTACGCGGATATTAAAGCAGTGTTGCAGGCGTTTTAGGGATGTTGATGACCGTTTTCCTCGAAGGCGCGCATTTTTTTCAGTTCTTCCTCTACTACTGGCATATTGGCCGCCAGGGCGGATTCCACCTCGGCAAACAGGCCTGGTATTTCCGGCAAATGCTTATTTAGCTGATTGCTCTTCAGGTAGTTTTCCAGGGTTTGCATATTGGCAGCAATGGCGGTAAGCCCCACCATGGAAAAATTGGGTTTCAGTTTATGTACCTGAAATCCCATGCCTTCCCAGTCTTTCTCTTCCAGCAGTGTTTTAATCTTGGCCATTTCTTCGTGAATAGTCTTTACGAATACTTCGAAAAGATCGGAGGCATAACCAAGGTTGTTCTCGTACAGGGCGTCCAGGAATTTAGTGTCCAATGCAGACTGGAACTGATATCCATTAGTGTTGGGCGTTTCCATAAGGGCTGTTTCGTCTTCGTTAAGGAATTTCTGTAGTATCCGGATAAGCTGATCCGGAGTGTATGGTTTGGATAAAACATCATTAATGCCTGCCAGGCGGGCCTGGTCGGCAGTATCTTCTACGGCGCTGGCGGTTACCGCCACAATAGGTGTGGCGGCATTGGGCAGCATTTCATCGGCCCTTACCCGGGCAGCCAGTTCATAACCATCTACACCCGGCATACGCAAATCCATCAGGATGAGGTCGAACTGCCGGTGCTGTAGCAGGTGCAGGGCATCCTGCCCATTGGTGGCCAGTTGAAACCGCAGGCCGGCCCGGTTCAGCAGGCCGGAAATGTATTTCCGGTTCATCATATTGTCTTCCACTACCAGAACGTAAGCTTCTTCGAAGCGCACGGCGGGTATGGGGGCCGGATAGGTGTCACCCTGCGCTGCCATACGGCGCTGGTCTGCACTGCGGCCGGTATCGGTATAAGGCAGGGTAAAGCAAAAGCAGGTGCGGTATAGGGGCAGTTCTTCCACGAAAATACGGCCGCCCTGTAGCTCTACCAACTGTTTTACAATAGCCAGGCCCAGCCCCGTGCCGCCATAACGCTCACTGGTGTTGCGCACCGCCTGCCGGTAGTCTTCAAACACGGCATTCCACTGCTCCTGGTCTAGCCCAATACCGGTATCGCACACCCGGAAGGTAAGCCATAATTTATTTTCACTCACGCCTTCCGGGCGCACTTTTATGGCGATTTCGCCCTCGGAGGTAAACTTTTCGGCGTTGGTCAGCAGGTTCAGGAGTATTTGTTTCAACAGCAGGTCGTCGCCAATGAGCCAGTTGCGCAGGGAGGGGTCTACCTCCAGCGTAAGTACTACCGGTTTTTTGCCCATTTTAAGCCGGAAGATGTCTAGCAGCGACTTCAGGAGGGCCACAAGGTGAAATTCCCGTTGCTGCACCTCCTGCTTGCCTGCTTCTATTTTAGACAGGTCTAGCAGGTTACCCACCAGTTCCAGTAAAAAATCGGAGGATAATTTCAGTATCCCCACATATTCCCGCTGTTCGGCGGTGAGGGGGGTATTTTCTAGTAGGTGCGACATGCCGATGATGGCGGTAAGCGGGTTGCGTATTTCGTGGCTGATATTGGCCAGGAATTCCCTCTGGGCCTGCCGGGCCTGTTCGGCCGCTTCGCGCGACTGTTCCAGGGCGCGCTGTAACCTTTTCTGGGGGGTAATGTCCATATATATGCTCATGCTTCCCGTGGCCACCTGATCCTGGTTGCGGATACTGGTGGCACTGGCCAGCACCCAGCGCCGGCCAGCATGGGGTGTTTCTATCTCCATTTCATACAGGAGGGGCATATTTTTATCCAGCCGGCGCTGGCGCAGCAACCGGGCGTAGGGGCGTTTTTCTTCCGGTACGAACAGGTCTATCAGGTTTTTCCCGATAAGCTGTTCCTCCTCCATCCCGCTCATGCGGCAAAAGCCGTCGTAGGCCTTGGTGATATTGCCATTTAGGTCGGTTTCGCAGAGGGCGGCATTGAGATTGTCCAGCACTACCTGGAACTTTTCCTCATTGCGCTGAATTTCCTGCTGTACAGTGTGGTGTTTGGTAATATCAATCACCTCCCAGATGCTGCCTACAAATACGCCGGCGTCGAAAATGGGTATATAACTCAGCTCGCGGTAGCGGCCGTTGCGGAATGCTATTTCCCAGCCGATGTAAGGTTTTTTATGATGAACGAGATCCTGCATACGGGCGGCAAAGGCTACGGGCTGGGCCACCTGCACACAATAATGCCTCACCACGGCATCGAAGGGCAGGTACAGGAGGTTTGCCAAGTCCTGGGGCGGCGTATTTTTGAGGACCACCTCGTTCAGCCAGATTAATTGGTGCTGATCGTCGGTCACCATAATACCGGCACTCGTATTGCTCAGATAGCTGGATATGGGCAGGGAAAAAATGGGAGGTACGGCCAATATGGGGATACTGCCGGGCATAGGATTTTTCCTGCTTCCATCTTTTCTAAGTAAATTCATGCGTTTACGGTGAAAGGAGTGTTGCGACACTCGGGTAATCATTACCAGGCTTATGGCCGGTGCAACGGTATACCAAATATCAATCCGGAGTAACAGGAGAGGATAACTTGACCGGGGCACCTAAGCAATTGTTTACTTAATGGTTAAAGTGACTCAAATATCATATATTTTTAGAAAAAAAGATATATAATTATGGGTTGGGAAGCGCTCAAATACAGGAAATTTTTGCGTTTTCAAATAATTAACTACCTTTGCATCCCTCTAAAAGTGAGGACTTTTTTATGAAACCACTCCGCGAATTTGATATACCCTTTGTGGGCTTAACACCTGGAGTGCACTCATTTGAGTACCAAATTACGGATAGTTTCTTTGAAAATTACGGGGAGCAGGATTTTCGGGATTGTGAGGCGACGATAAAACTTGCATTTGACAAGAAGGCGGGTTTTTTCATGCTGAAGTTCGAAATTGGTGGCAAAGCCACTGTAAACTGTGACCGTTGCGGGACACCATTTGAGTTGCGGCTGTGGGATGATTTTAACCTGGTCGTAAAGCTGGTGGACAATCCCGAAGCGATGAGCAACGATGAAGATCCGGATGTAGCGTACATTGCCAGAACCGATTCGCATTTAAATGTGGCGGACTGGATTTATGAGTTCATCAACCTGAGTATCCCGATGCAGCATATCCACCCGGATTTGCCGGATGGGACTAGTGGTTGCGACCCGGAAGTGCTGGCTATGCTGGCCAGGATGAGCCAACAGGAAGAAGAGAAAACAAATCCAATCTGGAAGGGATTGGATAAATTCAAGAATAATTAATCAGTACCATCTTAAAAATTAAATAAAATGCCAAATCCGAAACGCAGACACTCTCAGCAACGTTCAGCCAAGAGAAGAACGCATTACAAGGCTTTTGCTGATACTTTGAGTACCGACAGCGTAACCGGCGAAGTACACCTGAGACACCGCGCTCATTGGGTAGAAAACAAGTTATACTACAAAGGAAAAGTAGTATTGGAAAAACAAAATGCCGCCAAATAATTTTACTATTTTTACCCGGAACTAGCTAAACAAACTTACAAGTTACATGAGAATAGGACTTGATATGATGGGTGGCGACTACGCTCCCGGGGAAGCCGTTAAAGGAGTAAAATTATTTTTCGACACTGTTACATCCGATGCCCATTTAGTGCTGATCGGCGACGAAGCAGCCCTGAAACCTTTACTGGAAGAAGCGCAACTAGACGTGTCGCGGTATACCGTGGTACATGCATCGCAAGTAATTGGGATGAATGAACACCCTACCAGAGCACTGAAAGAAAAGCAGCAATCCTCGATTGCCATCGGCTTTTACCTGTTGCAGCATAAAAAGATCGACGCATTTATCAGTGCTGGCAATACCGGCGCGATGATGGTAGGAACTTTTTATTCTATCAAGGCCATTGAAGGTGTACAACGCCCCACAATTGCCACCCTGGTACCCCGCGAAAATGGTACGTATGGATTGCTCCTGGATGTGGGTCTGAATGCAGACTGCAAACCGGAGAATCTTGTACAATTTGCCATACTGGGATCCCTGTACTCGAAGCACATTCTTAATGAAGCTACGCCCAGGGTAGGTTTGCTAAACATTGGTGAAGAAGAAGGCAAGGGCAACCTGCTGGCGCAAGCCGCCTATCCTATGCTGAAAGATGAAACCCGCATTCATTTCGTGGGTAACGTAGAAGGCCGGGATATTTTTACGGACAAATCGGATGTGATCGTATGCGAAGGATTTACCGGCAACATTGTATTGAAAATGGCGGAATCGTTTCATGAAATTGCGAGAAGACGCGGTATTGACGACGAATATATAGACCGTTTTGATTTTGAATACTATGGCGGTACTCCCGTTCTCGGTGTTTCCGAACCAGTCATCATTGGCCACGGCATTTCCCACCAGCGCGCGTTCAAAAACATGATCGGCGTAGCCGAACGGATGCTGGAAACCCAACTACTCGAAAAGATCAAAGAAAGCTTTATTGCCAAATAATTTCCAGGTTATACACCTGCCCAAACGTTCATCTTGCCCAGCAGGATGAACGTTTGCCGTTTCAGGCCCCCAGGGCTGGTACTTTACAATATTTTTAATCTGCTGCTCATGCCTGTTATCATCCGCTCCGCCACACCCGCCGACCTGCCGGCCATCCTGGACATTACCAATGAAGCCATCCTGCATACCACCGCCATTTATGACTATGCCCCCCGCTCTATGGCCGCACAGGAAGCCTGGTGGCAGGACAAGCAGGCCACCGGCATGCCGGTGATCGTGGCGGAGCTGGAAGGGCAGACTATAGGCTTTGGGAGCTATGGCCGCTTCCGGCCCAAGGAAGGGTACAAATACAGCGTAGAACACTCCATATACCTGGCCGCCCATTACCGTGGGCAGGGCATTGGCAGCACCCTGCTGCGGGAACTCATGGCCCTGGCCGTGGCCCAGGGCCTGCACACCATGGTGGCAGGCATTGATGCCGCCAATGAAAGCAGCATTGCCTTTCATAAAAAGTATGGCTTTGTGGAAGTAGGCCGCCTGCCGCAGGTAGGGTTTAAATTTGAGCGGTGGCTGGATTTGGTATTTTTGCAGAAGATATTGTAGGGTTACTGCCACAACGGTTCCGTGTTCCAGTGGGCCGGAAATCCCAGTGCATTCAAATCTACATTCGGATAGGTTTCAAAAAGCGCCTGTAAACGGCTGGTGAATGGATTGGCAGGGTGAATTACATTCAAAAGGTATTTCATACAACATACATGCACATATAACAGGTGATGCATGGTGGCAGGCGGCACATTGTTCAACCAGGGCGCGGGTGGTTTAGGCAGCAGGTTAGGCCTGCCAGGCAGGTTTTTATTCCATAAACGTCCGTGATGCGCACAGATGTTACGAATCTGCGCAATGCTTTGCAACCAACTGGGTAGGAAAGTATGATTTACCGTTTGAAAAGCGGCTGCAATTACGTCTTTGGAAGTAATGGTGGGTTTAAGATTGCCATATAGTTTTGATAAACTCCCAAAGCTGGTAATTTCCAATGTTTTCCAGGCGGGCGGAAAACGTTGATCGCTTTTGTAGCGTTTAAAATGGTCTTTTATAAAAATATCTTTAGACCGGTCTAACTCTTCTTCAATATGCGCCAGGGTTTTTACATGCTCCCTTACGTTGATGAACAAACCGGCATCCTGGAACCACCACGCATTAAATTCATTAGATAGATAGTATACCAGCGCCGTTCTCAAAGCAATTTCAATCTTCTCTATCATACCAAAAAGCAACAAACGGAGTTCGCGGTCGAAATTATACAACGCAACCACATCCTCAAAACGGCTGTTAGGTTTAAACACATGCGATACTTTGTCGGCCTGCATAGGCCACCAGTAGCCGGCTAGCCGGTAATAACCCATGGTTAGCAAAAAATGGCGGGCTTCATGAATATCCTTTATTTCCAATCCACGCTGCTGTAGTTGCTCCAGTTGCCGGACAACGGAGGTAGCTGACTTTGTATAGTACATATAGGCAGTAAATAAAAATGCCCTACAACCCGGATAACCCGCTTTGTAAGGCATAGCTTATAAATTTAGAGGAGGTATTCTATTAAAGCAAAAGACTCACCCTGGGACGCTGTTCTGATGGGTAGCGTGGTGAGTACTGTTGATGCAAACCTAAGTAAATTTTCATCAACAACCAAATTAATTATGAATTATGAATTATGAATTATGAATTATGAATTATGAATTATGAATTATGGATTATGGATTATGGATTATGAATTATGAATTATGAATTATGAATTATGAATTATGAATTATGAATTATGGATTATGGATTATTATGTAATAATTATGTATGGCGATTTATGATTCATGAATCGTGAATTATAGAATTACAATTAATAAACCATGATTAATAAATCATAGCATATGAAACCCGGAGCAATTCATAATTCATAATTCATAATTCATAATTCATAATTCATAATTCATAATTCATAATTCATAATTCATCAAAGGGATTTCTACAAAGAATACTGTTCCCTCGCCGGGGGTGGTTTCGAACCAGATGTGGCCATGGGCTTGCTCTACGATGTTTTTGCACATGGCCAGGCCCAGGCCAGTACCGGATGATTTGGTGGTGAAGTTGGGCACAAAGATTTTGGCCTGCACTGCTGGTGGGATGCCGGCACCGTTGTCGCGGATACTCACCGTTACATGGTGCTGGCCGGATGGCTGCACCTGTATGTAGATGGCCCCTTTGCGGCCTTCGGGAATAGCTTGCATGGCATTTTGCAGCAGGTTGGTAAACAACCGGTTCATTTGCGTTTTGTCGGCGAAGATATAATAAGGCTGGTCTGGGGCCATGAAAGTAACATCCCCTTCCGGCAGGGTTTCATAGAGCAGTGCCAGGCTTTGCAGCACCTCTTGTAATAGCAGTTTTTCATTATTCGATTCGCCAATATGGGCGAATGCAGAGAAATCGCTGGCAATATTAGACAGGTGTTCTATTTGCTCCACCAGGGTATTAGCTACCTTGGTAGACAGTTCCTTTACGTTGGGTGAATCGCCGGCAATGGCGCGTTGCAGGTATTGAATACTGAGCTTCATGGGGGTAAGCGGGTTCTTAATCTCGTGCGCCACCTGCCGGGCCATTTCCCGCCAGGCACCTTCTCGCTCACTTTTGGCTAGCAGGGCCACGCTCACTTCCAGCTTGCGCACCATTTTGTTGTATTCCTTCACAAGCAATCCTATTTCATCATCCTTCGTCCACTCTATTTCATCATTGCGCTGGCCCAGGTTAAATTGCCGTAGCTTTTCCGTAACCAGGGTAAAGGAACGGGTGATGGAATTGGTAATAAGCAGGGCCAATATACCGGCAATGAGAAAGATAAACGCATTGAAATTTATCAGTGCCACCAGGAAGTCGGATATCTGTTGTTTCAGTTCTGTTTCTGTAGCAAAATAGGGTACATTCAGGTAAGCATACACTGTGCCATTACTACGCAGGGGTACATAACCGGAGAGGTAACTTAGTTTGCCGATTTTCTCTTCCTGGATGTACAATACCTCGCTTTCGCGGAACAACTGAAAATAAGCCTTAGGATTCATTTTGCGCGACAGCAATCCCTTTTCCGTCATGAGGGGCTGGGTGCTGAACTGGAGGTTACCGTCGTGATCATATACATTAATATCCAGGCTGCGGTCTTCTGCAATGGCGCTCATATTAGAAGATTGCTGGGCTTGGAAAATGGGAGCATACAGGTCATCCACGCCCCCATCCAGCATGCGTTGGTTATTGAAATCTTTTTCAATATCGTGGGCCACCTCGTTGATGTTCTTGCTCAGGCGTTCGCGGTTCTCGGTTTTGGAGCGGCTAATGAAAAACAGGATGGTGGTAGCACCCAGCACCAGAAAGGCCAGCACCACCACAGAAATGATAGTACCATGCACCTGCCGGCGTATGTTGATGTTGACCAACTGTTTGAGGTTGCTCAGGCGCATGCGCGCACGGATCAGCAGGTCCAGTATTTTATACACGAGGATGATGAGCAGGAACAGGCAAAACATCCAGGCAAACAGGGTGATAAATTCAATAAAGTTGCGTTCTTCCTTCACCACCACTACCGACTTGTCTTTCCCGGCACGGTAGTACAGCAGGGAAAATCCTTTTTTAGTTTTCAGGCTGATATCGCTCACCGGGATATCGGCAGTGCTGAGGCGCAGCGGGAAGGGATAGTCGTTGTAATTGGCCACCAGGATACCTTTGTCGTACACTGCATAAGAATAGGCGCTGGTATTTTCCTTGCCGGCATCACTCTCCCCTTCCAGCAGTAACTCGGGGTACAGGCGTTCTACGTTTACCACGGCGGGGGTGAGTTCGTACACCAGGTATCCGTTGGCAAATTCTTTTTTACCGATATAACTGTAGTCGTTGAAACTGCGTTCGTAAAAATACAGGTCGTTACCGCTTACCTGTAGTGCGTTTTCGGCGTTGAGCAATACGTCGCGGTTATAGGCGCTGAGCGTGATAGTATCATTATTGAACAGGGGGTCGCCATTGCCATCATAGGTATAAAACGTAACGTTAAAACGTTTCAGGTAACCGGAGAAATATTTTTCGCGCAGGGCATTGAGCAATATTCTTTTGCCATCACGGGTAGCATCATCAAAGAAAGTGGGGATCAGGTCGTCATGTTCCAGCTTCTGCCCTACATCGCCCAGCAGCATTTCCAGGTAGGGATCTTTTTGTTTGGAGAGGTTTTCGGCCATCCGTTCGCGGATGGTAATTTCCTTTCCATTGTTGTAGTACACCAGCACCGCAGAAGTAGTGATCGTAAGCAGGAAAAGCCAGAACAGGAAGGGTACGGAGGCAATGCTGTTTTCGAACCGGTATTCAAATGTATCGAGCAGAAACATGTAGGCCACCAGCCAACATACGAGTACGGTGAAGTAACCCAGTTCCGGATCGCTGAGGTGAAACAGCAGCCAGATGACCCCGATGAAGGCCAGGAAAATATACTTGGTGCGTACCTGGAAATTGGTTAGCTCGTTGATGAAATAGTTGATGATCTGGGAGAAAAACAAGAAACTGAATGAAATGAAACCCAGTATAACAAAGCCTACTACACTGTATTCATTGAGCGAAAGCGAATTTGTTACGTCAAAAGAAATGCGGGAATCGATGACCAGGCTTTCTATCAAGGAGGTCAGGAACTGCCCTACGCCGTAAAGCAGAAAGCAAGCCAGGGCGATGAGCAGGTAACACTGCCACTTCTTTTTCAATTGCGGGAGCTTCATGCGTTGGAGGTGTTCCCGGAAAAACAGGATGAGCCAGAAACACAGCAGCACATTGATCAGCAGGTCGCCCAGTGATCGGAATATCTCGTCGCGGGCATAGATGAGCGGGGTAAAAATAGGGAGTGCCCGCAGGTTAAACGGGAAGTCATATACATAACTGAAGGCGCGCATGAATAACACCGTAACCAGCAGGAAAAGAAAGCCATACCAGGGATGCCAGCGCAGCACCATCATGTTAGCAAACAAATTTATGAATACCAGTACGCAAATGCAGGCCAGTACCCGCAGTGCCACGCTGATCAGGTTAGTGGGAGGGGTACCCAGGCGCTCGTTATAATGGAGGTAAAATAAAGGCTGATGTTCTGTGTTTTCCACCAGCAGGCCTGGCGGCTTGTCGGTAATAGCGTATTCCTTGCCCAGTGCAGGTTTGTCATAAAAGTGATCTACCAGGTAGTTGTTATTGATCGCATATTCCAGCTTCACCGGGATAAGGCCTATGAGAAAACGTTTACGGGGGGCCTGGCTCATGTTTTTGTAAATAACCTCGTAATACCCGTTCTTTAGTTTTTCAAAGCGGGTACCATTGAGCATGGGCGGACTCACTATTGCGGGCTGCACGCCGTTGCTACTCCAGAAGGTTTCCCATTGTTGCTGGTCATTCCCTTCGTAGGCATACACATAAAAGTGCTGGCGGGTAAGCCGGTCCAGTGTTTTTTCATCATAGCTGCGGTCAAAGAGTTGGTTTACCAGGTTTTTGTCTTCCGCCAGTTGATAAAAACTGCGTTCCCTATCCTGGATGCTTTCTTCCAGGCTGCGTTTCACGCCCTGGGGAGAGGAATAATAAGACCAGTAGTTGTTAAACAAAAAGGCCAGGGTAAAGAGCCAGGCGGCCATGATCAGCAGGTAACCATGCCGTAGCACAAAAAGGCGTATGTCTTTAATTTCATCCATTGTGTGAGTGGCCTACTTGCTTTTTTCTTCGCGTTTTACTTCTTCCCACAATGCGTTCATCGCGTCCAGCGACAGATCCGCCAGGGTGGTGCCTTTTTCCGAGGCTTTGTTTTCGATCCACTGAAAGCGGCGGATGAATTTCTTGTTAGTCCGTTCCAGTGCATTTTCTGCATCCACTTTTATAAAGCGGGCATAGTTGACCAGGGAAAATAATACGTCGCCCATTTCATCTTCTATGGCGTCTTGCTCACCACTGTTGATGGCTTGTTGCAGCTCCTGTAATTCTTCTTCCAGCTTGGCGTACACCTGTTGGGTATTATCCCACTCAAAGCCCACCTGTTTGGATTTTTCCTGCAGGCGCATGGCTTTTATCAGCGCGGGCATACCGGCAGGTACGCCGGCCAGCACCGACTTTTTACCTTCTTTTAGTTTTATCTTTTCCCAATTGCGCTTTACCGCTTCATCGGTATCGGCCTGCACATCGCCATAGATGTGGGGGTGGCGGACAATCAGTTTTTCGCAAAGGGCATTGATCACATCGTTCATGGTAAACTGCTGTTGTTCGCTGGCAATCTTTGCGTAGAACACCAGGTGCAGCAACACATCTCCCAGTTCTTCGCGGATATTAGGCCAGTCCGTTGCGCTAATGGCGTCCGTTAGCTCATACATTTCTTCCAGGGTAAGTTGCCGTAAAGAGGCCAGGGTTTGTTTACGATCCCAGGGGCATTTTTCCCGCAGGTCGTCCATAATTTGTAATAATCTGTCGAAGGGCGCCGGTTGTTGCATTTGGTAAAAATAAGCAAATCGGGATAAACCGTGCAGCGGCGGGCGGAAGGCAGTGTTATATAAGCTATAACCTGCGCTGGCATTGAGTTACAGCCCTATGTATACTTATATGAAAAATGTTAATTTCTTTTTATGGGGGTAAAACCCAATTTACTTACTTTTGCGGCCTTGGGCCGCTCCCATCCTACCGGAAGGCCCGGTGTTAAAAAGGGTAAAACATATGAATAGCAAACACATTGCACTGATTTCTTCAGAACTGGGTATCAGCGCCCGGCAGGCCGAAAACACCATGAACCTGCTGGCCGAAGGTTCTACTGTACCTTTTATCAGCCGTTACCGTAAAGAGGTAACGGGCAGCCTGGACGAAGTGCAGATAGGCCGTATAGAAGACCTGAAGAAGCGGTATGAAGAAATTGAAGAGCGCCGCAACTTTATTATACGCACCATTACCGATCAGGGCAAAATGACCCCGGAACTGGAAGCCAAACTGGAAGCTTCCTGGGTGCTGGCCGAACTGGAAGATATGTACCTGCCATACAAACCCAAACGCAAAACCCGTGCTACCGTGGCCATCGAAAAAGGCCTGGAGCCCCTGGCAGATACGCTGTTTGAACAGGCAGACGGCGACCTGGAAACACTGGCCAAACCTTTCCTCAACGAGCAGGTGCTAACCATAGAGGAAGCCCTGAAAGGTGCCCGCGACATCATCGCAGAAAAGATCAATGAAAACGCGGAGCTGCGCGATAAGATGCGTAAACTCTTTACCCATACCGCTGGTTTCTCTTCTAAAGTAATTGAAGGCAAGGAGGCAGAAGCCATTAAGTACAAAGACTACTTCGATTTTAAGGAAGACCTGATGAATATTCCCTCCCACCGTGTGCTGGCTATCCTGCGCGGCGAGGCAGAGGGCTTCCTGTATGGCACCATTGCCCCGCAGGAAGAGGATGCACTGGAAATTATCAACAAACAATTTGTTTTGGCGCGTAATCCCGCCGGCGAACAGGTAGCCAAGGCTGGTACCGATGCATACAAACGCCTGCTGCGTCCTTCGCTGGAAAATGAATTCCGCGCAGCGGCCAAAGAAAAGGCGGATGTGGAAGCCATCAATGTATTTGCAGAAAACCTGCGCCAACTGTTGCTGGCCGCTCCTTTGGGGCCTAAGGCGGTGATTGCCGTGGACCCTGGTTACCGCACCGGATGTAAAGTGGTGGCGCTGGATGAGCAGGGTAATATGATGGAAAACGATGTGATTTATCCCCTGGAAAAAAATCATAAACGTGATGACGCCGAGCACCTGCTGCGCCAATGGGTGGAGCGCCACAACATTGCCGCCATTGCGGTGGGCAATGGCACGGCGGGCCGCGAAACAGAAGAATTTATTAAGAAACTGGATTTTGGTAAAAAGGTAAATGTGTTCATGGTAAACGAAAGCGGCGCTTCCGTGTACTCTGCTTCCGAAGTGGCGCGGGAGGAATTCCCAGACTTTGATGTAACCGTGCGTGGCGCCGTATCCATAGGCCGCCGCCTCATAGACCCGCTGGCCGAACTGGTGAAGATAGACCCCAAAGCCATTGGCGTAGGGCAATACCAGCATGATGTAAACCAAAGCCATTTAAAACAAAGCCTGGACCGCGTGGTGATCAGTTGTGTAAATAATGTGGGCGTAAATCTTAACACGGCTTCTAAACACCTGCTGGCCTACGTGTCGGGATTAGGCCCTTCCCTGGCGGAAAACATTGTGAAATTCCGGAAAGAAAACGGGGCCTTTCACAACCGCTTACAACTGAAAAAAGTGCCACGACTGGGCGAAAAAGCATTTGAACAATGTGCGGGCTTTCTCCGCATTGAAAATGGGGACAACCCGCTAGACAATTCTGCCGTGCATCCCGAGCGTTATAAACTGGTAGAACAAATGGCCAGTAAGCAACACACCACCGTGGCCGACCTGATGGCCCAAGAGGCCTTGCGCAAAAACCTGAACCTGAAAGAATATGTGAGTGAAGAAGTGGGCTTGCTCACCCTGGAAGATATTATGAAAGAGCTGGACAAACCCAGCCGCGATCCCCGCGATGAAATAGCCATCTTCGAATATGCCGATGGCATTAAAAGCATGGAAGATGTAAAAGTGGGCATGACCCTGCCCGGTGTGGTGACCAATATTACGGCCTTCGGTGCCTTTGTGGATATTGGCGTAAAACAGGATGGCCTGGTGCATATTTCCCACCTCTCCAACCGTTATGTGGGCAACCCTAATGAAGTGGTGAAGCTGAACCAAAAAGTAACGGTTACCGTGCTGGAAATAGATCCTTCCCGCAAGCGCATTTCGCTTTCCATGAAAGAGAACACGCCCGCTGCACCGGCATCTTCCGGCCGCCAGGAACCGCGTAACAACCGCCCTCAGCCCGCTAACTCCGGCCACAAAAAAGCCGAAGCCAAGCCTGCCCCGGTGAATGACTTCCAGTCGAAACTGGATGAGTTGCGCAAGAAATTTAACTAAGCTATTTTTTATTTTCCGGGAACTAAAGGGGGTACATCTTGGCAGAAGTACCCCCTTCTATTTTATGCCTTGCCAGCGTTATTGCGCGTTAAATTTATCCCGCCATTCCAGCAGCTTGGCGGGGTATATGGTATCACCATTTTCGCCCCAAAGCGTTACCTGCTTGTTTTCGGCAATGCCCACATAAATAATATCCCGCTTCATATCTATGGCCAGGGCGGCCTCGTCTTGCAGGCAGTGATGGGGCATGCAGCCTTCGTTGAACAGCACTTTGTTTTCCAGCGTTATGGGCGGCACTACCAGATACCGTTCGGTGAAGTCTTCCGCATGGCTGCCCAGCAGGGCTCTTAAACGCCCGTGTAGCGGCTCCTGGTTAATGAGGTGTATCTCATAGGCATAATGCCCTTCAAAGCGCTCAAAGGCACTCCAGGAGGTAAGCGGGGTAACGTTCACCGTATCTCCGGAAAGCACCATCGAGTCTATGACGATGGGTGTACCGCTATTGGCCTTGGCCGTGGTAGCTTGTTCATTTGCCGGCCTGCAGGCAGCCAGTGCCAGCAGCATAAATGCCAGGGAAGCATAACGATTGATTTGCATAGATAGTATGGGTGCTGCTGCATGGTGCAGCAACACAAAGGTTTTCCAATTTGGTGATGATTATTAACGCCCTTTGAACACGGGCTTCCGTTTTTCCACGAAAGCCTGCATACCTTCCTGCTGATCTGCAGTGGCAAAAAGCAGGTAAAAATTCTTTTGTTCAAATTGCAGGCATTCGTCCAGGGTGGTATCGAACGATTTGAGTACTGCTTCTTTGTCCATTTGCACCGCCAATGGACTCATGGTTGCCATGGTGGCTGCCAGCTTAATGGCTTCCTGTAAATATAACGCTACGGGTACTATCTTGTTAATTAATCCTGCTTGCAGGGCTTCTGCGGCAGAGAGCTGCCGGCCGGTGAGCACCATTTCCATGGCCAGGGCCTTGCCTACCGCGCGGGTAAGCCTTTGGGTGCCGCCGGCAGCGGGCATGATGCCCAGCTTAATTTCCGGCTGCCCGAAGCGGGCCGTTTCGCTGGCCACGATCAGGTCGCACAGCATGGCCAGTTCACAACCGCCGCCTAAGGCAAATCCGCTGACGGCGGCGATCAATGGTTTTTTTATCCGCCGTATGGTGTCCCAGGTGCTGAACTGATCGGTATTATACCTATCGATGGCGCTCTTTCCCGACATTTGTTTGATGTCTGCCCCTGCTGCAAATGCTTGCTCATCGCCGTTGATCACGATGGCCCTCACCTGATCATCTGCATCGAGCAAGCGGAGGGTGTGGCGCAGTTCGGCCATCAGTTGCAGGTTCAGGGCATTGAGCGCTGCGGGCCGGTGCAACTGCACGTGGGCCACGTATTGTGCCGGTGGTGGGTGTATGATCAAAAATTCCGGTTGCATGCGCCCAATTTACAGAATAAGTCCCAGAAGCAAGAAGACAAATGCCACGATAACGAAGACGATCGCCATAAAATAAGTGATAGTAAGCGCCCCCGCTTTCAGCAGGCTTTTCATCCAGCCCTGCTGGTAGTTATTATGCAGGGCTGCCACGAGGTAAACAAAACCCAACAATATACCCCACTGGTTAAACATACCGGTATCGAATATCCTGTTCAGCAACAACACCACCAGTATGAGCAGGAACCAAAAGCTATGCAGGTGAATACTGAAAATGGCGTGGTCTGCATAATACCATCGCTTCCAGTTATACATACTTTTTAGCAATAGGGCAAAAAGTGGCAGCAGCAGGAACATCACCTTGGGCCCATTGTGTTGTACGATTTCGGCCATCAACTCCGGGAAATTAGCGCCTGCATATTTTCCTTTCAGGTAAATAATCCGGCGGTTAGTCCAGCGCTGGCGGCGGGTGTCGCGCTGAGCTTCCGGCAGGGCGGCCTGGGCGGAGTCATACTGAGCTACAGTATTGTATTTACCAAAGGCCACCGTGGTATCGAGGTTTAGTTTTGCAGTGGCATTCCCTACCTTATCTGCCAGTGGATACACTTTTTCATCCTTTGATATTTCCAGGCCATCCTGGCGCAGCCCATTGATCACGGAATCACGCACCTGGGCCAGGACGGCCGGGTGGATGCCTGTTTCATTTTCCTGCCCCGCTTCCTCTTTTTGGGTGATGGCAAATGCGGTGAAGAAAAACACGAAGGATACAAAGATGTACAGGCGGATGGGATTGATAAAAGACACCCTTTTACCCGCCAGGTATTCTTTGGTGAGCCGTCCGGGACGAAATAACAGGTATTGGATAGAGGTATGGAACTTGGAGTCGTAGTGTACCACATCTGCTGCAAAATGGTGTACGAGGTGTCCAAACGTTTCATGGGGCTGGATGTTTTCCTGGCCACAATGGCCACAATACCTTTCCGGTACTTCATGGCCGCAGTTCAGGCAGTTTTTGTCGTGCCGCAGGTTATTACTCAAGGCAATCTATTTTTTTACAAAATAAGCTTCCCGGGGCATAATTCCTACATGCACGCAGAAATACGCCAGGGCCGGTATGCTTTGCCGGCAAACCAGTGCAATAAGCAATGCAGCCGAACGTTATATTTGCATTGTATATGAAACTTTCCTTTAAGCAGCTTTTTCTTTCCGTACTGGCCGCCGGTGGATTTACCGGCATGGCGCAGGCGCAGTATTATTACCAGGACATTTACGCCAATCAGCAGGCAAACGCCAACATGGCTTTACTGAAAGCAGCCAAGGTGCGCAAACAGGTGGTACAAAGCATGGATGCCGACCTGTCGTCGGACAATGACTTTATCTGTGAACGAGTGCTGGACGATTATTACCGGCAGCTCACGGCTGTCACCAAATCGCGCGCTACTGGGCGGTCAGTAACGGTTTCTACGTTCAGCCCTAAAGCCATACTGCTCAAAACAGTAGACAGCAGCGAGGCAAGTATAACGACCCTGCAATACCGCTACAACGAGCAGGGCCACTTGCTTTCCATACAATCTACCTCCATTGCCCGCGAACAAAAGTTTCGCGTTACGGAGTTCCGCACCTTTCGTTACGACGCCCAGGGCCGCCTGCTAAATATACTGCGCCAACGCAGTACCAACCCCGCCGATACTTCGGTGGTGTTGTTCCGCACAGACGATCAGTTCAGGGTAACAGCAGAGCAAGAAACAGGCAAAGGCGTACATAGCAGCCGCGTATATTACGATTACGATTCCAGCGGACATTTATCGGCTATTTTGCGTTATAGTACTGTGCATAAACGCATGCTGCCGGACTATCTGTTTGAGTACGACCCCCAGGGCCGCCTCCTGCAGATGACTACGGTCAATGCCGAATCCGGCGATTACACCGTATGGCAGTATACTTATGATGCGAATGGGCTGCCGCAGCAGGAGAAATGTTATACTAAAAAACGGGAGCTCCTGGGCATTGTTAAGTACACTTATGAGTTAGGGAAATAAAAATATATGCCCTTAAAACCTTACTGGTGGCGGGATGGCGAGGTAGGTAGTGATAAAAAACAGAAAACTTTTTGTTTTAAGGAAACAATTCCTATCTTTGCCATCCCAACGAAAAAACACGGTCACGGTTTGGTAGTTGGAAAGTTCTTATCTATAAGCGGAAGTAGCTCATTTGGTAGAGCACGACCTTGCCAAGGTCGGGGTGGCCGGTTCGAGCCCGGTCTTCCGCTCCAAAAACAGATTCCAAATTGCGCAGGCAGTTTGGAATTTTTGTTTGTGGTCTACCCGGGTGGTGGAATCGGTAGACACGCGGGACTTAAAATCCCGTTCGCAGCAATGCGAGTGTGGGTTCAACTCCCATCCCGGGTACATAGAGAAATGTTAGCGGTTTTTAACATTGCAAGGCTTTAAAGCCCGTCTTCATGGCGGGCTTTTTTGTTTTTTGGTTGGAGAGGGAGATGGATGTTGGTAGCGCTTGGGCGGATAGCCAGGCCAATCATATAGCGCTTGAAAAAGCGAAGAAATTAGCTATCGGTGTTGAGACTGGGGAACATTATACAATTTTCTATGACAATATAAATAAGCATGTCCATTTGTATTATGGGAAAGAGTTTGAGCTGTCCATTGCCGGGAAAGACCTTATCGCCAATTCCTGCCAGTTGCCGCTTCCAGATATAGATCATATTGGGATGTATCCCCGGATCTGACGCTACTTGTGTAACCCCAGATTTTTGAGCCAGTTGAACCGCCTTTTCTTTGAACGCCCTGTTGTAGCTCTTTCTTGATGTCATATTACTAAATTAAGATTTTTGCACCTTAACTTAGTGTCCTTCAAAATAGGGCAAGATCAAAAGCTATCGACAGTGAGTAGTCCCAATTTATACTAGTAGGCTATTGTTTTTCAACAAAGATACAATAGCGAAAAAGTGCGACACCTTACACTTTTACGTCGCATGTTACATACAATATTAGTCAGGACTACAAAGATCCAAGTTCGAATCATTTCCAATCGCGAACAAAAGCATCGTCAGTGAAGTTATTGCTGGTCTCATTATGTAATACAAAGTTAACACTGCTTTGTGTCCAGGCTAAAAGGACTGCATTTAGTAAGGATACGTTTTCACGTTCTAACAAAAACTGGTATTCTTTAATTGCGCCCTGATATTCGATTTTTAGAAAATTATTTTCCCCTTGTTTTGTTGCCATCGATCTTCCCGAATAGAATTGCCCCTTAATTTCAAGAACAAAAAGCTCCAGATTATCTAATTCGAAAAGCATGTAACTTTTAAGTTCATTATTTTCCTGAATGATAATTTTTTGTTCATTCATAGTAATTGTACCAACAATAATGTAAGTTTTGATGATGGTAATACTACTTAAACATAATATGCCTAAACCTGCCAGTATTGCTTCTACTATTCCTGGTATATTAGGTGTAAAGCTTGCGCAAAATAAAGTAGCGCTTATGAAAAATATTCCTGCAAAAACTACACACCTAAAAAGGAAAGATGGTCCTTGAACAATAAGCGGAACAACAATTTGTTACATGTAACAATAATTAGAAAAGGTATTAATTTTTATTTGTCGTTTGATACACTATTCCTTAAACTTGTCGAAAGCACCGGCATCGTTAAGGAAACCTGTGCCTGTACCTACTGCGTTAGCACCGAAGCCTACACTAACTGCTTTTTCTACAGTTGTCTTGCTGGCACCAAATTTTCCAATAACAGGAGCCACGGCATCCAATCCCGGAGCGCTTACAACTAGTGTTAAAATAGCAAAGTATCGATCAGTTGGCGTTGCTGCTTTTATTCCATATAAATCTTGTTTTTGTGAAAGTACGCTCAAGGCATTAGGCACTGCAAATACAGGGCTTAGATTGGCAACTGCCTTTACAATAGGTGGCGCTTGCCCACTTCTATTAAACTCCCCCCAGCCATTATTTATTTTACACTCCCTAGGAGGTAGATTATTCAGCTGCTTTTCTTTTGCCTATTGAACACTTTTGCCAGAGGCTTGGGGCGCAAACCCATATCGAGCTTTTAGTTCTACTTTCACTGCCTCCATATCTCTTTTGGCAATACTGTCTTTAGTTAGAGCATAAAACGTACTAGACAACAAAAATGACTGCACAGGCAATTCTTCAAACGTACTATCAAACAAACTCCTATATGCCTCTCTATCTTTTTGAATAAGGACCTTTTTATAAGTCTCTGCATTTGACAATTGATATACGTACGATTTTTCTGTATTAATGATGATTTTTTCTTCTCTAATAGTAGTTTTTGTCAGATAGGCCCAACAGCATAATAAGATATTTACCAAAAACGAAATAATAAATAATATCATTGGAAAATTAACGCTACTTTTTCTTTTCATCATGAACTATTATTTTAATTTTAAGCTCAATTTTATCAGTTGAAACCCAACCAGAAGTTCCTGATGATGATATAACTTCAGACCATTTCCCACTTGTATTACCCGTCAAATTTACCAGATCCCCTTTTTGCAATTTACCAATAATATTATTCCCAAATCCAGTACTACTTCTAATATTTACTGAATTAGTCTTAACTGTACCTAAAATCTGAATATTTACTGCCGAATAGTTAAAGGTATTATCCCACCAAGAGGGTCTGCTAGATGCATTATATGCTGAACTGTACTGGCCAATCCACTTCCCATTTTCAAATACATTCCAATGTCCCCTCTTATCTCCCGTTTCATGATTACCATCCAAAGGATCACCTCTTTTATTAACGTCATTAGATACAAGCCCTCTAGGTCCCATTTCTCCGTTATCATTGAATACATCACGCTCATCAGGAGCTATTAATGTTAAATTAGGAAATACTTTGCTCATTTGCTCCGCATAGGATGGTATATAATTTCCTTTCTCATCGTAGTAAGACCTACCTGTTCTACAAGAATGTAATATAACCACTATCTTATCTGTTTTATTTGCAATTTTATAAACATCACTCAACTGCAAAGCTGCCAAGAAGTCAGCAGGATCGGAAGACCAATCTCTTCCTATTGATTGAAATCCCATGTTAGATGGCGTTCCGTGTGCATAGATATGAATTGCAGTCTTGTCAGTATTATGTACACCAGCATTGTAGATTTGCTTATTTTGCTTCTCATTAACCAAAACTACTTCTGCCCCTTCTAATTCTACACCATCAATCACGCGATCTTGTGCAAATGCGTAAGGACTATTAAATGGGAAATTAGCGGACAGCAGATCAACACTAAAAAAGCGACCAACTCTAGCATCATGAAATCTATATTCAAATGATACAATACTTCCATCACCTTCTATTTCACTATTATTTTCCTGCCCATTAAATCCATAACGGTAACCACCATGATACTCCGGTGCACCACCAACTCCCCCACTTCCCTCACCCGGCACCACCGGCACACACTCCGAAGCATCAGGGTCTATCGTCACCACAAAGGAACTACCATCCGCCACAAAACGCTCCGTAAACCCTACACTATTCCTGGCCTTATACGCAGCCGGATCGTCCGCACCACGCTGATTCACCTGCAGGTTATCCGGTAATGATCCATCCGCGCAATCCCCGGTGCCGCTGCTGCCGGTTCCTCCGGTTTCTCCACTGGACGTGCCTGCATCATACTGGCTGCCTCGCCCAGGCATGATCATCCCGAAGGGATAGTAGTCTGTCTGCGATAACATTGCAGCCGTGTAATAGGCTGTGGTGCTGTCGTTTAAAGGTAAGGCTATTTTCTTGTCGCTTACCGTGGCCAGTACATTGCCCAGGTGGTTGCTTAGCTCATATTGTTTATCGCCTGTAAACACCGTATCCTGCCGGCTTTGGGTCAGCAGGCTATCGCCTACCGGGCGGTTGGGCTGCCATATACCCAGGCGTTTGCTGCCGTACAGGTGCTGCTCTTTCCAGGTGAGTACACCGGCCTTGTATTCGTACAGCGCCAGTACGTTGCCTTGGGCATCCCGGATGTAGAAAGTGGTGGACGGGGTACTGCTGGTGATGGTTTTTGATACACGGTTGCCACCAGGATCATAGCCGTAGCTGATCCCATAGGCAGTGCCGCGGGATACGCTGCGGATCTTTCCATATACTGTCCATTGGATGGCCGTTACCCCGCCACTCAGGTCTTGGGTCAGATTACCAATCTGGTCGTATTGGTAGTTGTTGAGCGGTTGGTTGTCCAGGTCTTCTTTGTAGTTGTCTTTGTTTACCGCATCGCCAATGTAGGTGAGCCGGTTATTGCCGGGCTGGTAGAAGTAACTCAGTTGGTCCATGGCCAGTGCGCGGCTGTTTTGCGTGGTGCCGTTGCGCTGGTAGTTCAGGATATTGCCGTTGGCATCGTAGCGCACGATCTCCTTATAGTCGTTTACCGCGTTGCTGTTGCTCCAACCGGTGGCGGATGAATCAAACAGGTGGTAGCGCATGTAGCGCAGGCGGTTCAGCCGGTCGTAGCCATAGCTGTAGCCTACCGGTATGCCTTGGTTAAAACCGGGTAAGGCCAGGGTAGTGTAACTGATGTTGCCGTTGTACAACCCAGTGCCGCTGGTATCGGGGGCTGCGCCACTGCTGGCAGGCGCGGGTGGCGTGTAGGACAGCCGGTTAAATGCCGTGGTGCTGCTGCCTATAGGTTGGTAATCTCCTTGGTAGTAGCCCAGGCTAAAGCCGATCGCATCGCGGCCTACGGTGCTATAAGGGGTGCCGGGCAGGCCATCTTTTCCTATTTCATTGCCGGCTTCCAGGTGGGTGCTGTTCATCCCCTTCAGCCAGCCTTGGAGCGTATAGGCGTAGTCTATGCCCTGTACTTTATGTTCGCCTATTTCTTCGCGGGCTAAAGGCCCGTGCAGGTAGTAGCGGTAATGCACGTCCTGTTGCCATAGCAGCCCATCCCGGCTGGTGTAAGCGTCCGTTACACGGTTGTCTGCATCATAGTCATACCGGTAGAGGAACTGGTCGGCTTTGCCGGGCTGGTAATTTACCTGGTTTACTTTACCGCTCACCAGGTCGTAGTCGTATGTAATTTGCTTTAAGGCTTTGGCACCCTGTATGGGTTTTAGCGCGCCGATGTCTTGCCAGAGGTGGTCTACGTTGCCGTTTATATCATAACTGTAGTGGGTGGCATTGTCGTAAGTGAAAGTAGTAGCTGGGGTAGCAGCGGCATCGCGGTAGAAGGAGGATACCACCCGTTTGCGGAGGTTGTTTTGATGATAGGTAATTGCGGTATCACTCACCAGGGCCGTGTTCACCCCATCGTATAGCGTGCGGGTCACCTGGGCGTTCTGACCGGTAGATAGCCAGCCTTGCAGGGCGGCGTCGTTTTTGGGGTCTATGCTGGTGATGGCGGCGGCTCCGCTTTTCTCCCCCACTTCCACCGTGCGGCCTATGGCATCGTACAGGGTATAGCTATAACGGTGAGCGGGCAGGCTGCTGCCTTTGTATTGTTCTGCGTTTTGGGATACGGCCAGGCGGCCAATACGGTCGTACCAGAAATGGCTGGTATCCGCATCCGGTGTATATTGTTGGATTACCTGGTTCAGCGTATTGTAAGCATAGGTAGTCGGGTAATCGTGCGCGGCATACACCGGCACCACGTAAGGTTGCCAGCTTATGCCATTGAGTACCCCATTATTGCCCCAGGCGGTTTCCGATACGGTGTTGCCCGTTTTTACTTCGTCTAATGGGGCATACAATACCAGGCTCGATTGGTTTTGTGGCTGCATGCACACATCAACAGCATAACAACAGCAACAACAAGTGGATCAAATCTAACACTGAAAAGTTTCTTAATTGATGTGTACCCTAAATTTATAATTTACAGCACTACAGTTTTTAAGGGGAAGGTCATTTCTTTTGAACAACCAATTCAGATGATCCCTCATCTAAAGAATTATATTCATCAAAATGTAAGTGATACCCTGAAGGAATATCATCTTGTGCCAAATTTAACAGGTGGTTACCCAATGAAACGAGCCCCTCTTTGTTTGCTGTAATCTTAATTACCCCATCCTGAATTTTCGCTTCAATTTCAAACCCGCTTTCCCATTTGTACTCAATACCCTTGTTCGGATCGTATGACGGCACCTCAATTTTTACTACTTTCATTTATTATATTTTAATCAATCCTTTAAATAAACGTGAATATTCTTATCAACCATCATTTTTCCCGTCTTCGCGGGATTCGGTATTAACGTTTCAAAATTCATGTGTGGCCAACCACCATGAGCACCTGTAATATCACTAACGCCCATCCTAACAACTCTAGTACCGTCAGCAGAAACAAATCGACCACTATTGGGGACCAACTCCTTGTAACCTTTACCTAAAAATTGCTCACCCAACTCTAAGGCTTTGTTTGGCGAAACATTCATCCCATCCTTTAGTCCCAACTCGGATAATGTCTTAAATCCAGATTCTGTTGGCGCTACTTTGGGAACAAAAGGCGTCTCAACAGTTCTAGTCGCATCATCTAAAAATTCGCCACCGAAATTTTCAAAGTTTTTAACTCCGGTTTTAACCAGCTTACCTTCAGTCTGTTTGGCAACCGTAACAAAAGTGTTATCAACTGCCGCCTTTGCCATCTGGCGAGCCAATACTCTCGTAGACAAAGAATATACACTATACAATAACTCAGCACCACCGTATGTTTCAACACCAATGTCAACTCCCTTCAACATGGAGAGGGATACAACCTGTGGTAAAAACTGGGATTGTTTAACACCCTGCATTTCTTTATAGGTATCAAAACTTACCCGCAGGCTATAGGAAGTACCATCTACAAACGCCAGATTATATTCTGCTACAAACTTCTCAGGCCTATCATATAGTTCATAACCATTCCGTTCTACTCCAATGACCGTTCCCTCATTACGTGTGCTCGTAAAAACTGCCTTCCCTTGCTTATCAAAAAAGGATATTGTATAAAAACGATCTTCCTGACCATCAACATCTACAGCTACTATTGGCTTATTTCCCGAAAACTGGTAAGGGGTATAAAAGGCAACCTTTTTACTTAATGGATCTGTAGATAAAAATCTTCCTATTTGTGGGTTATAAATCCTAAACCCATAATCCTGCTGATCCCCATCCCCCTTCACCTCATTATCATTCTCCTTTCCATTAAACCCATACCGGTACCCATCATGGTATTCCGGTGCACCTCCAACTCCCCCACTTCCCTCACCCGGCACCACCGGCACACACTCCGAAGCATCAGGGTCTATCGTCACCACAAAGGAACTACCATCCGCCACAAAACGCTCCGTAAACCCTACACTATTCCTGGCCTTATACGCAGCCGGATCGTCCGCACCACGCTGATTCACCTGCAGGTTATCCGGTAATGATCCATCCGCGCAATCCCCGGTGCCGCTGCTGCCGGTTCCTCCGGTTTCTCCACTGGACGTGCCTGCATCATACTGGCTGCCTCGCCCAGGCATGATCATCCCGAAGGGATAGTAGTCTGTCTGCGATAACATTGCAGCCGTGTAATAGGCTGTGGTGCTGTCGTTTAAAGGTACGGCTATTTTTTTGTCGCTTACCGTAGCCAGTACATTGCCCAGGTGGTTGCTTAGCTCATATTGTTTATCGCCTGTAAACAACGTATCCTGCCGGCTTTGGGTGAGCAGGCTATCGCCTACCGGGCGGTTGGGCTGCCATATACCCAGGCGTTTGCTGCCGTACAGGTGTTGCTCTTTCCAGGTGAGTGTACCAGCCTTGTATTCGTACAGCGCCAGTACGTTGCCTTGGGCATCCCGGATGTAGAAACTGGTGGACGGGTTACTGCTGGTGATGGTTTTTGATATACGGTTGCCACCAGGATCGTAGCCATAGCTGATGCCGTAGGCAGTGCCGCGGGATACGCTGCGGATCTTTCCATATACTGTCCATTGGATGGCCGTTACCCCGCCACTCAGGTCTTGGGTCAGATTACCAATCTGGTCGTATTGGTAGTTGTTGAGCGGTTGGTTGTCCAGGTCTTCTTTGTAGTTGTCTTTGTTTACCGCATCGCGGATATAGGTAAGTCGGTTGTTGCCGGGCTGGTAGAAGTAGCTCAACTGATCCATGGCCAGTGCGCGGCTGTTTTGCGTGGTCCCGTTGCGCTGGTAGTTCAGGATGTTGCCGTTGGCATCGTAGCGTACAATTTCTTTATAGTCGTTTACGGTGTTACTGTTGCTCCATTGGGTGGCCACCGAATCAAAGAGGTGGTAGCGCATGTAGCGAAGCCGGTTCAGCCGGTCATAGCCATAGCTGTAACCTACCGGTATCCCTTGGTTAAAGCCGGGTAAGGCCAGGGTAGTGTAACTGATATTGCCGTTGTATAATCCTGTGCCACTGGTATCGGGGGCGGCGCCACTGCTGGCAGGCGCGGATGGCGTGTAGGACAGCCGGTTAAATGCCGTGGTGCTGCTGCCTATAGGTTGGTAATCCCTATGGTAATGGCAGTGGTGCTGTCGTTTAAAGGTACTGCTATTTTTTTGTCATTTAATGTAGCCCGCACGTTTACCAGGTGGTTGCTTAGCTCATATTGTTTATCTCCCGTAAATAGCGTATCCTGCTGGCTTTGGGTAAACGACCTTGCCAAGGTCGGCGTTGACGCCTCGAGCCCGGTCTCCCTCTCCAAAAACAAATTCCAATTGCGCAGGTAGTTTGGATTTTTTGTTTTTGGTCTACCCGGGTGGTGGAATCGGTAGACACGCGGGATTTAAATCGCGTTCGCAGCAATGCGCGTGTGGGTTCAACTCTCATCCTGGGTACCTAGAGAAATGTTAGCGGTTTTTAACATTGAAAGGCTTTAAAGCCCGTCTTCATGGCGGGTATTTTTTGTTGCATCGTTTTGCCCTGCACTTTATGTTCGCCTCATTTCCTCCGCGTTAAAGGCCCAGTTAGTAGTTAGATAAAGATATTTAATAAAGAAAAATATGTCCATTCCATTTGTATTCTATACCTCGCCAAATACTTATTTCAAGTGTAATAAAAATGCTCAACAACATACCAACGACAACGACAAATGCATCAAATTTATTCACAAAAAACTTAAGACAAATAGAAAGAATCACCGATACAATTATCCAGATTAAAAAATAAATATCTCCAAGTCCCCTTCCGAATGTTACTAATCCTACCAGGTTACTAACTATTATTAATAATATATAGAAAATAAAAACCCAGAATAAAACACTGAAAAATCTATTCATATTTTAGGTTTTACAAGATTAAGTTTAGGTATTTTACCTTGATCAATAGCTTCATTTATGACTTCGGGATGATCTATATCGACTGAGTGGGCTCCAACGCCATCAACTGTTCTAGTTACTGTTACCTTTCCCCATCTGTCCTTAATAGGCTTTTCACTCACATAAAATCTATCAACGTTAAGTTCGATATTACGAGTTTTAGGTGAGTTAGTAAAATAATGATCTCCCGCAAGTCCACCTGCTACCATATCGTCTTTATTCCAAAGTGCAATGTGATCATTTATACCTTTAGAGTTTCTTGGATTTTCCTTACTATAGGTCTGATTGTAAGCAGGTGTACTAATAGTGATAATATTAACTTTTTCGCCGGTAGCCTTATAAATCATATCTGCCGCTTGAATGGCAACGTTTCCTCCATGGCTATGACCAATGAGTGTAATCTCTTCTCCCGTTACTCTATGACTAAGAACATAGGCTGTAAGCTGTTTCGCAGCAACAGTCCTATCGTTTACATTATTAAGCAGGGGAGCTTTCCAATTAAATCCTGTATTCTTGTATTTGTTGTTTGTCAGTCTAATCAACGTAGGCACAGTTCTAGAATTCTCTGTCCATCTACTAGAATTATTTACTGTACCATGAATAAAAAAAGCTTCTAAACCATCTAGATCAATTGCGTCAATTGGGCTATTACTCGCAAACTGATAAGGAGTAAGTTCGGGATATTTCGCCGTGATGGGGTCCACACTCAAAAACCTCCCCGCCCTAGGATCATAAATCCGCATCCCATAATCCTGCTGATCCCCATCCCCCTTCACCTCATTATCATTCTCCTTTCCATTAAACCCATACCGGTACCCATCATGATATTCCGGCGCCCCACCAACGCCTCCACTCCCCCCGCCCGGCACCACCGGTACACACTCCGCTGCATCCGGGTCTATCGTTACCACAAACGAACTACCATCCGCCACAAAACTTTCCGTAAATCCTACACTATTCCTTGCCTTATACGCTCCCGGATCATCCGCACCCCGTTCATTTATCTGCAGGTTATCCGGCAAAGAACCATCCGCACAATCTACGCTGCCGCCATTGCCTGTACCGCCAGTGCCACCGTTAGACGTGCCCGCATCATACTGGCTGCCCCTGCCGGGCATGATCATCCCAAACGGGTAGTAATCTGTCTGCGATAATAATGCAGCCGTGTAGTAGGCCGTGGTGCTGTCGTTTAAAGGTACCGCTATTTTCTTGTCGCTTACCGTGGCCAGTACATTGCCCAGGTGATTACTTAGCTCATATTGTTTATCGCCTGTAAACACCGTATCCTGCCGGGTTTGGGTCAGCAGGCTATCGCCTACCGGGCGGTTGGGCTGCCACATACCCAGGCGTTTGCTGCCGTACAAGTGCTGCTCTTTCCAGGTGAGTACACCGGCCTTGTATTCGTATAACGCCAGTACGTTGCCTTGGGCATCCCGGATGTAGAAACTGGTGGAGGGTGTGCTGCTGGTGATGGTTTTTGATACACGGTTGCCACCAGGATCATAGCCGTAGCTGATCCCATAGGCAGTGCCGCGGGATACGCTGCGGATCTTACCATATACCGTCCATTGGATAGACGTTACACCACCGCTCAGGTCCTGGGTTAGGTTACCGATCTGGTCGTATTGGTAGTTGTTGAGCGGTTGGTTGTCCAGGTCTTCTTTGTAGTTGTCTTTGTTTACCGCATCGCGGATATAGGTAAGCCGGTTGTTGCCGGGCTGGTAGAAGTAGCTCAACTGATCCATGGCCAGTGCACGGCTGTTTTGCGTGGTGCCATTGCGCTGGTAGTTCAGGGTGTTGCCGTTGGCATCGTAGCGCACGATCTCCTTATAATCGTTTACGGCGTTACTGTTACTCCATTGCGTGGCCACCGAATCAAACAGATTGTAGCGCATGTAGCGCAGGCGGTTCAGCCGGTCGTAGCCATAGCTGTAGCCTACCGGTACGCCTTGGTTAAATCCGGGTAAGGCCAGCGTGGTGTAACTGATGTTGCCGTTGTACAACCCGGTGCCGCTGGTACTGATGAGAATATCTATTTCGTTCCGACTAGAGGGGTAAATATCTACACAAATACAGCTATATTAATTATTACAGCGAGTATAATCAGAACATTTTTATTTCTTTTTACCTTTCATTAAAAGAAGCCAAATTAATGATAATAATATCAGACAAATTGAATTTAGAAAAAAGGCTGCCACGACAGCATCTTCATTAATATCCGAATCTATTTCCAGAACTGTTAGCGCCCTTGGATACGGAGTGATAAAAATATTAAATACACAATAACGAAAAAATAACGCAAGAAATCATTACATTTATGACAATTCTTCGAGGCTGTAAAATAAACTGTGCCAAGGCTTAAAAATTAGGATATTTAATACAAAATTATTTTCCAGCCTCCGTCAAGTTCATCATAAGTTTGATCAAAGGTTTTGTCATTCATTATTTTAATCACATCTTCCATAGAAATTTGAAAATAAACATTACATACTTTTACGAACGTTATGATTTTTGTCGTCATTTGACTAATCATTACTTGCCACGGTAAGTATGTTTATAACGGCCTTCATATCCTGGGTTATTTTTGGGGCTCTTGTATTTCCACAAAATGATTTACTAAAGGGCTTATTGTTTTGGGCGGTTCTTTTCTTCCAACTCCCGCTTACTTTTTAAAATACCATCGTAATCAAACCATCCCTCATCTTTTGAGTATTCAACAATAACAGACACCTTTCCTTCAACTATCAGTGTCAGCATCTTTTTAAACAAGTCAACCTCTGATTGCACTTGTTCTGAATAAGAAGATTTATTCATCTCATTGATAAATAAATTTGCAGAAAGTTTTTGTAGATAGCAATAAATATGTGTCTGAGCACAGGAATCTTCCCATATTTTGTCTTCCAAGAGATGTATCGTAAGCATATTATTTATTCTTTGAGTGTGTATGAGCACTTCATTGACAAAACTCTTACTAAAGGAATGATACCGAGACGATGATTTGAACCAATTGATGTACTCCCTTTCCGGAAGAGTGAATATGGCTCGATTATTATCCATTAAATCCCTATCCACCTCATAAAACACTATCACGTTAGATTTTGATTCTTGGTATGGCATACTTTTTTTCATTTTACAAAAAACGACTATAGCTAAAAATACAATCAATAATAGTAATAGACTAAGCAGCTTTTTTTATTCATCTTTAGGACGATTTATATTGGAAGGTATGGTATAACAGTCTTTATCTTTGCCGCTTCTTTTATAACATCCTTTTTAACATCATTCGCAACCCTGTTTAAACCACCGATTAGCATTATTCTTCCCCCTGCTTTCAAAAAGTCCTTGGCAGCTTCTTCTACACGGTTATTCATATTAAAAGCGCTTTTGTAAGCAGCATCGTCCATCACCATCACTGGAATGGCATTCGGGAGGCCAGAGTTCCGCACTTTATTTATGGCCTAATTAAATCCTTTAATAAAATTCGGCTGGTTAATCCCTTTTTTAATCTCCATTACAAAATTAACTGGTTTATTAAACATCTCACCTCCACGGATAGGGTTAATCTGATCTCCGTTTAGTTTATTGAACGGCATATTGATCCCCAACTCGAATCCACCTTTCTCCCCGAGGTCCAAGGATAGTAAAATGTCTATACTTTTGTCATCATCATATCCACCAAGGCGAATTCCCGAATTAGTAATACCTTCTGCCTGATACTGCAGATCCGCAATACGTCCTCTATCATTATGGCCAGTGCGCGGCTGTTTTGCGTGGTGCCATTGCGCTGATAGTTCAGGATATTGCCGTTGGCGTCGTAGCGTACGATTTCTTTGTAGTCGTTTATCGCTTTAGTGTTGCTCCATTGCGTGGCTACTGAATCGAAGAGATTATAGCGCATGTAGCGAAGCCGGTTCAGCCGGTCATAGCCATAGCTATAACCTACCGGTATCCCTTGGTTAAAGCTGGGGAGAGCCAGGGTAGTGTAACTAGATAAAGCATTAGGATTTGCGGCTCCTATACTCCCGCCAATTAACATTGTTTAGCAAGTCTATTGTTTCATCTGCTTTATAAAGAGTTAAAAAATCATTATTGTCCGACTAAAATTGGGTAAAAAACAGAGGGATCCCTTTGTCAATAAGGGTTACCGCTTAAAAATCGATTGTCACAAAATCAGGGGGTGTACCCCCTTTCCCATTAAGTTGAAAAAGCAAATGATGCATTGTGTGTCTTTCGCCAGGCCTTATAGGTATCTTTTATAAATTCCAGCAGTTCCACATAGCTCATTA
>NZ_FMAR01000026.1 GCF_900094705.1 Chitinophaga costaii
TCGGAACTAAATTAAGGAACCGCCGTATACCGAACGGTACGTACGGTGGTGTGAGAGGACAGGTAGGGAATTAATCCCTACCTTCCTACTCGATTGGGGATGGAAATGCACGGGTGATTTTATTATAATTTCTTTGTTTGTTGGTTTGTAGCTTATGTTATTGTGCACTTTAATTTTGATTCCCTTACCTGGTTTATTTCATCGCGCTATCGCCCTTTACCGTTCATTGATAGCTATTGATGCCATGAGAAAGTTATCTCTTTTTATCATTTTGTTATATTTGTTAAATCATCAAAGCGGAAAGGCACATCATCAACCAGCTAAAGCAGCACTATTACGTCTGGCAGCCAATGGGCAGCAGAATTTGCTAATATGTGCGAGAAAGGACCTGCCGGTCAGGTACGAAAATATGGCCTTGCTGGACAAAACCCACAAAGCACTGACTTGGTTCACCCGTTATGGGTGATGTATGATATTAAGTAGTTTCTTGAAAGTGAGTACAAGCTTTTAGCCTCTATGAGTGCGAATGTCTTAGATGAATGTAGGCTATGAGAAAATCAAAGGATCTAGTTATTTTGTTTTAATAGGATTAATTGAGGTAGGACCCTTGATTTTTCTCTTTATACAGTTCGTGAAATAGCGGCAGTAAAAAATACTGTTGCACTTTCGAAAAATAATTCATTCCTTTGTTGAGCGATTGATAATGTACTGGTGCGTTGTTAGTAGATTCCAGATTGTTCCCGTGTTGTTAGTATATTAAAAACTTTTAAATCCCTTACCTGATTTATTGTTTTCCCTTAACTGTCTCATATGCCTGACGAATGTATGCCCAAGCTCGATCCTTAATTTAATGCCTTATTATCTGTAGTATGAATGTAATGCGCTGATAGGGTGTTGTTTTTTCCGTTGTATCCGTGCAATGGACGTTGTCCCTATGTTTCTTCATTTTCAAATCCATCTTTGTATGGTGAGAACTGCATGCCTTGTGCTGCTGTTGGGGTTTTGTGTGCCTGCCCTGGCCCAGCAACCTATTATGTTTCCGGGTACGCGGCCGGCAGACAGCACCTATAAACAATTTTTATACGGGTCCCTGGCACGACGGATATTGATTGATTCTCTGAACCACCGGTATGCGCCATTGCAGCAGGAGGAATCGTTGCTTACAGGAAGGCCTGACACAGGCCTGAATAATACAGCCCGTAATGCCTTGCTCAGTTATGTGCAGCAGACCAGCGGGGCATCCCACTTGCATAGCCTGCAGCAGCAGGCGGCCGTGCTGAAAGATTCTGCCAGGCTTCGGTCTTACCTGGATAAAAAACTCAGAGGTTTTTATGCCTTGCAGGATCCTTTGCCCATATTGCCTTCCATGCGGAAAATAGCGCTCGATAATCAATTTCAAGGAGCAGGCGTAACTGCTTTTTATGATAATAGCGGATCTTCTGTAATACAATCCGGTTACACTGCGCAGCTCAGTGATGAAGCGGTAGTGGCCAATATTCCGTTTCACATCAATTACACCAATATTTCCGGGCATTCCGCTTTTCAGCCTGGGTATTCCGACCAGAGTCTTACCAAAATTTCTTTCGATAAAGACGCTTACCGCAAAAGGCTGGAAGGCCTGGTAAACCAGCATTATGACCTCCGTAAATATTTCCTGCAGGATGTTAACGTGGGGGATGCGCTGCGCACTTACGCTGGCAATGACCTGCGGAATATCACGCAGCGGATGGACAGCCTGTATCATGTAGCGGGTAGGGGTGGCATCGGAAATGTCATATCCCCGGACCAGTTGTTTTACCTGGACAGTGCGCAGTTGCGTAATGCCGTAAAACAGCGGTTGCCAGACGGGGATAGCCTGCAGGAGCGGATTTCAGATGATTACCTGCAGCAATTGTATGCCCTTAAAAAGCAGTATGGAAATAAGGCTCCCCAGGACCTCTTGCATGTGCAAAATAATACAAACGGGAAGATCACGCAATGGATGCAGGAAGAAGGACAACAGGCGGAAACTGACAAAACCCTACTGCCACTGAATTTTGTACAAAAGCTGATGCTTAAAGCGCAAAGCTTGAACATTGGCAATTTTGCTGCCGGCGGCAGTGCCGGTACCGTGTCCGGCTTGTTCATGAAAGGGGCGCAAGGTACTTTCCTGGGTAAAAATGATAAATCTTTCATGCTGGGAGCTGGTACCCGGCAGGATTTCAGCACCCTGAAAGACGCTCCCTTCAGCAATTCGCTGGAAGGCTCGGGTTACATGATGGAAATGCTGCAGTTGGGCAAAGGTATGCCCGATCAGCCACATAGCCTGGTGGGAGCTGTAAATGCCAATAGCAAGAATACCAATATGAGCCAGTTTTCTACAATGGCACTCCCCCGGAATATTTTCGTGGGTACCTTCTCCAAAAGTATGCATGTGGGCAGCTATGGTACGCTAGACGTGGATTTGGGAAAATCTGCTAATACTTTCAGTAATGCGACTACCGGCAGCGACTATGCTTCTGCAGGGAAAGCCGCCGCGCTCACGTTGATGAACGATTTCTGGCAGACATTTTCTGCCGGCCTTGATTTTAACGGCATGGTGGACGAATGGAACCTTTCGCACCGGGAGTACATCAGTTATTCCGGTATGTCTTATAACAACCCGGCGGCCCCATTTGGTACCCGGGGCAGCATTCGTTACGGGATCAACCTGAAACGTAGTTGGTATCGTAATAAATTGGTGATCGGCATTAAAACAGATCAGCGTACCATCCACAACTCTCCGGACGGCAGCGATGCATGGCGCAACCAGCAATATAGCGTGGATGCCCGTTATAAGTTAGATCGCAATTTCTCGCTGAGCGCCCGCATCAGCCAATCCACCATGAAAAACACGGCTTCCACCGATCACAGTAACGACTTCGTGACACGGCAGGTTTCTGTCTCCTCCCAGGCCAGCACCCATTGGTGGGGGATTGCCCAGAGCAGCAATGTAACCATGGGCATGCAGCAGATGAACGTGGGCAGTCTTAAAAGCCTGTTACTGAATGTGAACCTGAACCATAACGTAGTACTGAACAGCAACGTGGTGTCCTTGAATGTTTTTTATAACAAGGACGTAAAGGACAATGCGCTGTATGGGAATATGTTTAACGCAGAAGCGATCTATAATTACACCTTGTTGAAATCCCTAAGCTGCGGCAGTGGTATTACCTACCTGAGCGACCTGCCGGTGGTACGGCAGGCAGGATTGAAACAGACGTTGACCGCCATCCTGTCCCAGCGCCTGAGTACTTCGCTGTACCTGGATTGCCGCAGGAACCTTCACAACACGCCACAAAATTATTTGTATGGCACTTTCCATAGCGAAGTAGCCTTGCATTACGCATTTTAAAGGAGTATAGCTTATGAAGCAGGTCAGATTTTTAATTGGTTTAATGTGGTGCCTGGCTACCGGTATGGAGTCCCATGCCCAGGTGTCTTTTGTGTTTGTGCCTGCCGTGCAGGGACGCACACTGGACGGGCTGCTGAAAGTTAAACTCATCAATAGCGGCAATCCCGGCGTAGCCAGTTTGCTGGTAACGGTAACGGATACACGTGGTGCTAGGATGGTAACGCTCAAAACGCCACCATTCCAGGTAATACGGGGCGTAAATTCTGTGCCGGCTGCCGCCGTGCAGCGCGCCTCGATCAACTTTGCGCAGGGGCAGGGCGCTTCACTGCTGCGGCAGTCCGGTTTTTTCCCGGCCGGGGATTATGAATACTGTTTTGAGCTGTCCACGGAAAAAGGAGAGGATATAGAAGGCAATCAGTGCTTTGATTATGAACTGGAGCCTTTTTCTCCTTTGTTGCTTACTACGCCTGCAGAAAAAGACCAGCTCTGCGACAAGCGGCCTTCCTTTTTTTGGCAGCCCCTGCTGCCTTTAGTGCCAGGTATGCAATACCGGCTGGTACTCACCGAGATCAAAGAAGGACAGGCTCCTATAGAGGCATTGCATTATAACCTCCCATTAGTAAACCAGGTGGGCATCTCCGGGCCTTTTCTCTTTTTCCCGCCTTCCGCGCCGGAGTTGCAGGAAGGCCATCATTATGTATGGCAGGTAACTGCCTATAAGGGCGACCTGGTATTGCAGGACTCCGAAGTGTGGGATTTCAGCATGGTGTGCAAAGACAGTACGCCTGCGTTACCGGTAGATGCGTTCCGCGATATTGAAGACCTGGTGAGGGCCAATTTCTACCTGGCCATGGGTGCATTGCAGTTTTCTGTGCAGAACGTATACGATAAAACCACCCTGCAGTATATTATTACATGCATTACCGATCCTTCTGTGAAGGTGAAATCGTTGCCGGAAATAAAATTACAGCATGGCCTTAATAACCTGCGTATAGACCTGCAGAATAACAAGGCTTTCCGGGATGGTAACTATTACCTGCTGACAGTGATGCTGCCTTCCGGAACGGAAAAGAAATTACGCTTTCAATACAAAGACCCGCAGCAATGAATAATCCCCTGAAGTTATTGGGTTTGGCCTTCCTATTATGGGCAGGATGTAAACCAGACCCCCGGAAAGCGATTGCGCAGATGATGGGTGACCGGAACGGCGGTTTGGTGGCTTCCCGGCAAACGGAGGTAGCCCGTATGCAATGCGCTTACCTGCCTGTGCGCTGGCAGGCTTTTGAAAAACAAGTGCCAAAGACAGACGGCGCGGATGAGACGGAAATGGACTTTCGCCTGCAGGTAGTGCTGCTGCCTGCCGGTACGCCGCTGCCTCATGGACCGGCGTTCAGTTATGGACTGGATACTTTGTTTGCCCTGGTGCTGGACGGGGATACCCTGCCGGCCATTTACGCGGAACGTATGCCCCAAGGAAATATACGGGGCATTGAATACCTCGTGGGTTTTGAAAGACGCAACTGGAATGGGGTACAGGCATCCCTGATTTTCAAGGATCATCTCTTTACCGGCCAGCCGCAGATTTTCTCATTTGATTTATTGCAAGCAGCAAAAATAGACTCTTTAAGCAAGCGGCTATGATATATGTAGTAAAGTGCAGAAAGGCGATTGCCTGTTTTTTCCTGAGCCTCCTCCTTGTACAGACTTTGACGCCCCTGCGCGTGCATGCGCTTACCAGTGGCCCCGTGGCGCCGGAGGCCCGGCAGTTTTCCCCGGCAGGCGTCAGTGATATGGTAGACCTCTTTTCCGGGGGATTCAAGTATGATATACCCCTCCTGGATATTGACGGCTACCCGGTGAACCTGAACTATGCTTCCGGCACTGGTATGGAGGACGAGGCCAGTTGGGTGGGCTTGGGCTGGAACCTTAACGTGGGTGCCATTAACCGCCAGCTACGCGGTATCCCAGACGACTTTAGTGGCGACAGTGTAAGGACGGAACATTATACTAAGCCCAATGTGACCATAGGAGGGAAGGGTACTATAAAAGGGGAACTGGCTGGCTGGAACGCGGCGGGGCTTTCCGGCTCCCTGTCTGTAGGCGTTTTTAGCGACAACTACCGAGGCATTGGCGCGGAAGTAGGCGCTAACGTGGGAATCTTCGTGGGAGAGCCTAATAGTATGCTCACCAGCAGCTTAGGAGTAGGTGTGAACTCTAACACCTCTTCCGGGGTGGATGTAAAGCCCTTAATTTCCCTCGGTATGTATGAAAAAGCAACCGATAGTAAAACAGTGAATATGGGGCTTTCCGCCTCCCTCGGCTATAATACCCGGCAGGGCCTCAAAGCACTGAACCTGGGCGCTTCCTTTGGAGTGACCGGTAAGGATATGGATGGGGTACAGGGTAGCACCAATTATGATGTGGCGCAATCCGTCATATCTTTTAATACGCCGCCTTTTACGCCCAATATCGGTATCGGGTATAGAAACACCAGTTCCACCTATAGCGTGGACATAGGCGGTGTGGCCTGGATCGCCTTCGCAGGCGTAGGCATGACGGGATATAAAAGTACCCGGGAGATTATTTCCACGGTACGCCAAGACCCGGAATATGGTTATATGTATGCAGAAAAAGGTGTTAACAGGGACAGCGCATTATTGGACTGTATGCGGGAAAAAGACAACCCCGTGATCACCTCCCTGCCCAACCTGGCCGTGCCTGTGATCACGCCGGACCTCTTTAGCTACAGCGGGCAGGCTGGTAGTGGTCAGTTCCGCCTGTTCCGTAACAGCACCGGCGTGGTGAACGATCCCGCACACCAGGATATTACGAAGAGTAATACCGATGGACTGGACCTGGGATTAGGTGGTTATGTGCACGGCGGGGTGAGCCTCTACAACCAGAATGCCCGCGACCGTACCGGCAAATGGAGGGCAGACAATAATTACAATGCAAAAGGAGATTATCAAAGTGCTGCTGCGCAAACGGCGGACGAGGCTTCCTATTTCAAAGTGGTAGGTGAAAAAAACACCATGGACCCCGCGTTCCTTACCGCCATTCATGGGGAAAGTGCAGTAAAGGTATCGGTGACCAATAAACTGGCAAATGCCTCCCTGGTAGAAGACCACGTAGTTACGCCGGTGGCGTCCTTTAAAAAGTCTAAACGGGAGATCCGCCGGACCTCCATTAGCTATCTTACCGCAGGGGAAATGCCTTTCAACGCGGCGAATGCGATATACAATTACAATTTCCTGGAAGATACTACGCACCTCGCTGCGCCCTATACCTGCAATGGGAACGCTTCCTCGGGTACCCCAGGCATGTCTGTTCGTCAGACGGGCGTAAGAGCGCGCCATCACCTGTCGCAGATCACCGTGAATGGCGACGATGGCCGGCGTATGGTGTATGGGCAACCGGTGTATAATCTGCGGCAAGACGAATACACCTTTGCCACCAATGGCACAGGTGCCGACGCTGCCAAAAACCTGGTGCCTTACACGTTGGCCGGCAATAATACGATTAACCATACCGCAGGTGTGGATAATTACTACCACCATGAGATCACGCCCGCTTATGCGGCTTCATTCTTGCTCACGGCGGTGCTGTCGCCGGATTACGTGGACGTAACCGGCGATGGTATTACGGATGATGATATGGGAACGGCGGTGAAATTCAATTACAGCCAGGCCCCGGCTACCTACAACTGGAGGACGCCGATAGACGCTGGCAAGGCTACCTATAACAGGGGGCTGAATGCTGATCCGGATGATGATAAAGGCAGTATTATTTTTGGACAGCGAGAGCTTTGTTACCTGCAATCCATCGAAACGCGGACCAAGATCGCTTATTTTATCACGGAAGCGCGAAATGATGCCATCGGGGTTACGGACTTCAATGGCGTTCAGAATACAGGATCCCGGCAGCGTTATTTGAAGGAAATACGACTGTATTCTAAGGCCGATCCGGCCAAACCCATTAAGACAGTTGTGCTCAATTATGACTACTCGCTATGTCCCAATATTCCTAACGGGATCACCGCCGGCCAGGGCAAGCTTACCCTCAAAAGCCTGTATTTCAAATATGGTAGTTCAACAAAAGGTAAGCATCATCCGTACTTTTTTGAATATACTAATAACCAGGGTTATGATTATATGTGCTCGGATCGCTGGGGTACTTTTAAACCCGTAGCCAATAACGCCCTGGCTGGCCTGGGCGCGCTGCGCAACGACCAGTTCCCCTACAGTACCCAGGATTCCGCTACCGCTGCGCAAAACGCGGCAAAATGGAACCTGAACAAAATAACCCTGCCTTCGGGGGGGGTGATCTCGGTGGACTATGAATCGAACGATTATGCTTATGTGCAGGACCAGCGTGCCATGGCAATGGTTAAGGTGCAGGCGCTCATTAACGAGAATGGGGGCGCATCGTCTATCCGGGATGCGGCGGGCATCAGCGTAGATGTGGATGACCTCACTGGTGCGCCCAATGACGCCACGCTGACCCGATGGTTCATTCAGCGTTACCTAAATGGTCATAAGGAAATGTATACTAAGCTGTACGTGAACATGACCACTAATAACCAGATTACCGCGGATGCCGCCTACGATTATGTTCCCTGTTATGCTTCCGTGAAGCAAGTAAAAAAAGACCCCAGTAATCCTAAACGGGTATGGGTATTATTTGAACCGCAAAGTGGGGGCAATATCTCAACCAATCCCATGGAATTGGCCGCCTGGCAAAAAATGCGCACGGAGTACCCCCGGTACGCCTATCCTGGTTACAACAACCGGGCGAAAGACAATGCCCCTTTCATGGCGACGCTTACTGCACTTGTGAATTCTATCAAAAACCTATCTGAGTTATGGGAGAATTTCGACCAAAAGGCCTACCGGAAGGCCTATGCCAGTACCACAGACTTATCCAAGAGTTTTGTGCGCGTGGTAAAAGGCAATGGCATCAAGATGGGTGGTGGCGTAAGGGTAAAACGTATTGCTATCAACGACCGCTGGGCTGCTATGTCTGCCGGCCTTAATTACAGCGATGCCGTGTATGGGCAGGAATACGAATACCGCACGGAAACACCGGGTGGTTTGATCAGCAGCGGCGTGGCCAGTTACGAGCCGGGTATTGGCAATGACGAAAATTCCCTGCACCTGCCGGTGCCCTATACGCAAAACATCCGTGGTGCGCTGAGTAATGAGTTTTACCTGGAGCAGCCTTTTGGGGAAGCCTTGTATCCTGGGCCCCAGGTGGGCTATAGCCACGTAGTGGTGCGGGACCTGGATGAAACCCATAAAGCGGACGCCCTGTACCGTACAGGTTATACTGCTCATGATTTTTACACAGCAAAAGATTTTCCGGTGGAGGTTTCTGCTACGGATCACCCGCTGGTGTCGGATAACCATCCTTCCAGCGGTTTCGGTTTCTTTGGCGCCAATATCCGCCATGAAGTGTCGATGTCGCAGGGATATGTGGTACGGCTAAACGACATGCATGGTAAACCAAAGGGAGATTACACGTATAATATGAGCAAACAGCTCATTGCTTCCACAGAATATCATTACAGCAGTGAGATAGCAGACGCCGGCCGGCTGCGTCTGAAAAATACGGTGGATGTGATTGATGAGAATGGGCTCATTTCCCCACAGCAGACCATTGGCCGGGAAATAGAAATGTATGCCGACATGCGGGAATCTAAAAACGATAACGATGGCAAGACCATCCAGATAGGGGCAGACGTGGTGCCGGGCTTTTGGGGCATTCCTTTCCCTTTGCCCCACTGGCCCCGGAATAACAATAGTGAGCATGAGTTGTTGCGCACGGCCTGTATCATGAAGGTGATACAGTGCAGTGGTATTATGGATAAGGTGGTGAAGATGATCAACGGTTCTACTGTGACCTCCAGGAATCTGCTATACGACCGTAATACTGGGGAAGCGGTGGTGACGCAGACCAATAATGAATTTGATGATCCGGTGTATGCTGTGACCATGCCGGCCTATTGGGCTTATGGGAAAATGGGCGGGGCTTACAAGACGCTGAATGCTACCTATTCCGGCGTTATTACCAATGGAAGCGGAGTGCTGAACGCCATAGCTGCCGGTTATATGACACCAGGAGATGAAGTGATGGACCTGCAAACGGGAAAACATTACTGGGTAATATCTTCTGGGAAAAATAGCGATACCTCACCAGCCGGCCAGGCTGTCCGGCTAGTAGACAACAATGGTTCACTAAAGCGTGATTTTAGCGGATACATAAAAGTATATCGTTCTGGTTACCGGAACCAACTGACCAGTGGCACTGCCAGTTTTGCCATGCTCAATAACCCAGTCAGCGGTAGCGACAACCCGGTGTTTGACCTGCGCCAGAACCTGGAACTGGCGGCCAAGCAGGTGGTGAGCGCACAAACTACCCTGTATGACGAGAACTGGGGACAGCGCCGGCCTTGCGCTACCTGTCCTGCAGGATATGCGCTGAGCACCGATGGGCTTACCTGTGTGAAAAGGCCGGATTCTGTTTATAGGACAGACTTTCAGTTGGCAGCAGGCAGTGTAAGTCATTTTTACGGGGATCGCGGTGCGTTTATTTTTGATGCCCAAGGCAATATCACAGATTCCGTAAAAGGATCGTATTGGGGAGGAGCCTGTTCCGGCACCAATTCGGTTACCGCTGGTATAACAACATTGGCCAGTGCGGGAGATAGCCTGCAACTTATGCGGCTACAGGCAAGCAGCGAAACGAATGCCTCTCCTGCGGCTGTACAGGTGGAGAGCGGCTGTGGAAGACTTTATGCGGAAGGTATTTGGTGGGCCGGTACAAGTGTCGCCGATGTATCCCTGAGGGGCTTTATCACCTGTGTGAACCTGCCCCGCTCCGGTGATTTCTACCTGGGATTTGGCGCGGATAATTATGGAAGGGTTTATATAGACGACCAGTTGATCGATGAGGTGATAGACGATAATTACAATAACCTGGAGCAATGGCGTATCCGCCCTTTCCATGTAAATACAGCAGGACAACACCAACTGCGTGTGGAAGCGCGGAATAGGGGCACAGAAACTGCGGTGGCGGCACAGATATACAATACCACCAATAAAACAGACCTGATCAACTCCAAAAATTCTCCGGTGGCTAACCTGGTAACCTATAGCACCGGCAGCCTGAAAGGCCGTAACGACGTGGAAACTTATATTGTTAATCCGGATGGCAGTATTACCTACCATTACAGTTGCGATGGAGGCCCCGCTTACATCTGTGATCATAATACCCAGTGTGATATAGCACCGGTGAATGTAGTAAATCCTTATACAGCAGGCTTGCAGGGCAATTGGCGTCCTTCAGAGGATAAAGTATTTGAGGTGAACCGCACGGATCAGGGTGTATTCAATGCCCCAGGCTCCGGCCCCCTGGTGCGAAAAAGCGGTTATTTTCTTTCTTTTACCCCTTATTGGTATTACGACAGTGCCAACCTGAAATGGGGCGTAGCCACTGCCAATGCGGCCAAATGGATCAGCGCCCGGTATGTGACACTGTACGACAAATATGGACAGGAACTGGAAAACCATGATGCACTGAACCGTTATAGCGGTGCCATTTATAGCTTTAACGGCCAACTGCCAGCGGCGGTATCGTCTAACGCACAGCAGCGGGAAATGTTTTATGACGCATTCGACGATTATTATTTCCGCAATGGCTGCAATGGTAGTGCTGAATGCGACCGGGATAGTTTTAATATCCGAAGAATAGTAGGGACTAACTACAGCTCATGGCTAGACAGTACCCAGTCCCACTCCGGCCGTTACAGCCTGAAGTGCTATAACACCATTACCCTAAATTGCCTGGTGCATCCCGTGCAGCAGAAAACACAGCCCTACCTGTCTACCGATTCGGCGGGAATATATGTACGCAGGGATATCCTTGGGCTATATCCTTCTGGCTTTAACCCGGTGGCCGGAAAGCAATATATCTTCTCCGCCTGGATCAATGATGGGCAACCGCTTACGGACAATGCCACGGGGATTACTGTGACGGTTTCCGGAAACATCACCACGACCATTACCTTGAAGCGTAAAGCTACCGTGGAGGGATGGAAACTGGTGGAAGGCACCATTGATCTAAGCCAGGTGGCGCCTACGCCGCGCCGCATTCAGGTGGTCATACAGGGAGGTGCATCCATACGCTTAGATGACATCCGCATATTTCCTTTTGATGCGGAAATGAAGACTTATTCCTATGATGACCAGACGCTGCGCCTGATGGCAGAAATGGACGAGAACAATTTTGCCACCTTCTATGAATACGATGAAGAGGGTACCCTGGTGCGCCTCAAAAAGGAAACAGACCGGGGTATCATGACAATTAAAGAAACCCGCTCGGCGTATCGTAAAGGGCAGTAAAACCGTAATCATTAAACATCCGCTATGAAAAGATATTATGCTATTCTCTTGTCGGGCATTTTAGTATTGGGTATCGCGGCAGTCTTTGCCGCTCCTGCTATCCATCGCATCTGGAAACAGCCACCGCCCCCACAACCGGCGGCAAAGCAAACGCCCCGGTATACGGCTGGTCAGCAGGCGATACTGACAGAAATGATCCGCATTATACACCGGGAAATGTCGATGCAGGTGTTTTATGCCAGCGGCCATATGGACGCCCATAACCCGGCAGACAGCGGCAATGACCTGCATGCCGTTTTCACCTGCAGCCGGCGGGGACAGGAATATTATTACCGGGTAGGAGCACAGGAAATGGTGGCATTATCCGGCCTGTTCATTACCATAAACCATGATCTCCGCAAGATGACGATCGGGGAATCTCAGCAACTGATGGTGCCGTCGTTAGTACCGGAAGCCGACCTGGAAAAGATGTGGGAAGGAGAAGACTATGAGATCACCGCGGATACCCTGCAAAGCAAAGTGAAGATGCGTTTTTTGTGCGAGCGTCACGTCAGTTGCAAGGAATTCCGGATGGAATACGATACAGCGGTAGGCCTGCCTTCATTACTGTACATGCGCATGACAGATCTCGCAGATCCACTGAACAAGGACGCAGACAGGATATACCAGCTTACAGTGGATGAATGGCGGACCGACGCACAGCCCGGCCTGTTTGTCGCAGCCCAATATGTAAGCGGCGGTAAGGACCATTGGGTACCTGCAGGGCGCTTTACCGGGTATGAGTTGACTACCAGTTATTAATTGCTTCCATTTATTTGATCCCGTGCCATGAAGTTCATGAGACTTACATACCTGCAGATGAAAAAAATCGCCCTTTTGCTGTTGCCCCTTTTATTTGCGGCCGGTAGTGCGCTGGCCGCCATTGAGCCTTACCGTCAAGTATTGCAGGGCCATATAAAAAAGGGAGACACCTTGCTGGTGAAGGATGAGAAATTCCAGAATTCCGCGATCGACTGGACTTCCATTAGCAACCGCTCCGTTACCAACGTGGTGACCTTTAGCCTTTGGCGGGATACGCTGATGGTATTGACCAAAAAGTTTACGGTGAACGTAGACCTGAAAGTGGAGTACTGGAGCAGGCCAGACCAGCAGGATCCGGTGGTAGTGGCCCATGTACCACTTAAAATAAGTTATGACACCGCCACCGGCGCAGTATATGCGCCGCAGGACATCTATCAGTTCATGAACGGATATAAGGTGAAGCTCACCGTGAACGACATCAAAAGCCCGGAGCTGGGTGATGCTCTGCCAGGCATTTTCTTGTTGAGCAGCCAGGTGATCGTAGACCGTTCTTACACCACTCCACAAGGTGGCAACAAAACGGCCGCTTTGCTGAAAACGGCTGCCGCCCAACTTACTTCGGGTAATCTTGCACAGGTAACTCTAAACCAGCTGGATACCACCTCGGCACAGGTGAACGTATTATTCCCTACGGACAATACAGCCGAAGAATATGATTTGGAATGGACTTATGTAGATGAGGAATCTGACCCGGGACGACAACTGGCCGTGAATGGCACGGCTACGGCAGATGCTGCACTGGCCGTCATGTTCCGCAATAACGCTACCCGCGTTACCCTGGGTAATGCAGCCAGTTATAATATCAACGTGATTTCTTACGACGCCTATCTGCTGTTGCGGATACGCCGGGTAAGTTATACCAGCGGATTCCGGAACGAACAGCCCTGGCAATACCAGATGACCCTGTGGAATGCCACGCAAACCACTTCCACCACTTCACAGGCCGTGGTACTACTAAGCGCGCCCTGGCATCAGCCCCGTTTAAACTGGCAATACAGCGCTTCTTTTGCAGAAGAGGGGAAAAAGAAGGAGGTGATTTCCTATCTGGATGGAAGCTTGCGCAATCGCCAGGCTGTAACGCTGAATAACTCCGATAACATCGCGGTAGTGCAGGAAAATGTGTACGACCGTTTTGGCCGTTCCGTGGCTAACATATTGCCCGCGCCCATCAATAAACAGGCCCTGGAATATTACCGGAGCCTGAACCTGAGTAATACCGGTACCAACATTCCTTACAGCTACAAAGATGTAGACCCGCAGCAGGATGGTGCCTGTATTCCCCTGCCACAGCCGCTGAAAAACACGGTTGGCGCGGCGGCTTATTATTCTGCCAACAACGAATTTGCCGCAAATGCCACGCTGGTAGCAGCCCGGCCTTTCCTGAAATACATCCCAGACGCCGCCGGGTACCCGCTGGCTGTGACGGCTTACACAGCGGATAACACTGGTCGGGTAAGCGTGCAGGGCGGCGTGGGCCTTCCGCTTCAGCCCAATAATACGGATGGAGGCCATGCCACCCGATATTACTATGGAAAGCCGCTGGCCTGGGAAATAGACCGCCTCTTTGGTAATGATGTAGGCAATACCAGCCATTACCTGAAAAATATGGTGCAGGATGCTAATGGCCAGCTCAGTATTTCTTACCAAAACATGGAGGGCAAAACCATTGCCACCGCATTGGCAGGGGAAACGCCAACAAGTCTTTCCCCGCTGGATTCCAAGCCAGGGGCTAATCTTATGAATGTTACTGTATTGCAACCAGGAGATTTCCAGTTCGACCCCAGCACACTTTCCATCACAGGGTCTGCCACCTACCTGGCCAACACCACCGGCAATGCGGCTTTCACCTATACAGCAGACAAGCTCATTGAAAAATATGTGCAGAACGGGGTGATCATCTGCAGTAACTGTTATTATGACCTGCACATTACCATTACGGACGATTGCGGCAATGATCTGATGCAGTCGTCTGATAAGCTGGTACAGATCGGCAGTACGGTGTCCGATTGCAATGCAACGGGCAAGTATAACGGTAATTTTAACGTGAATTTTGGTAAGATAGGGGAGTTCTATATTACCTTTAAATTATCCTACAATCCCGATGTGATCGAGGCCTTCGCCAATGATTTTGTGGCGAGGAATACCAACCTGAAAACGCGTTATCAATTTATACAGGATCAGCTGGATCAGAGCAATTTCATGGATTGTTATTCAGATTGCACGACCTGCAAGGCCAGTCTGGGCGACAAACCTACGTTCGTTAATGGGCTGTATGCACGTTTTGTGGCCGATAGCGGCAAAACAGTAGCGGGTGACAGCATAACTTTTAACAACTGGGCTAACAAGTTATACGATTCCTTGTATGCCAAATGCCAGGCTTCCATGGCCAACTGCCAGAGCAATGCATGCGATGAACTACGCCAGCAAATGGCGGGCGATGTAAGTCCGGGTGGCCAGTACGCTTTGTTTGATTCCAGTTATCAACCGTTGGAAAAGGACATTAACGTGATTTTTCAACACTGGCGTGACGTCTTCCCGGTAAAACATGTCGGCGATTCCCTTTATTCAGCTACAACGATCACCTTGGCGGACAATACGACCACTTCACCCTGTGATACGACTTTTACCCTGGCCATGCTGGTACAATACTGGGAACCGGAATGGGGATTGAAGTTCGTGCAGTATCATCCGGAACAGTGCGGGTTGAGCTTCTGCAATACCTATGGCTCCTACTTGTCGTGGGATAAACAGATTCAGGAAGTGTATACCAAAGCGAGTGATATTCCTTTATTCTTTCATGGCGCAGGTTATCAGTACGTATCATCCTGGCTTATGACGGCCGATCCTTTCTTTGCCTCCGGTGCGCTGGGCAGCGGTTACTCGTCGCAGTTCGCAAGCGACCTGGCCAATTATTCCAGGGATGTGATGGGCGTTACCAATACAGACCTCAGCGTAAAAGGCCTGAGCCAATATGTAGATTATGAACTGTATTGCGCGGATACCACGGCCAGTATACAAACCAATGCAGCGTCCCATCCAACTGAGTTAGAAGCCTGGAATAGCTGTACACCTGCCACGGCCTGCCGTATAATTGACCGGGAATGGGGATTGTATTCCCAGTTGTACTTCGAGTTAAAGAAAAAATATTATTCCCTGGCCCGGCAGGCCTATTGCGGGAGCATGTGTGCCATAGGCACGGAGCCGCCGATGACGGGTACCAGTTGCCCTTCCCCGCTGAATTTTACCATTGTGGCTTCCTCCAAGGCGGATAGCGCCGGCTTTAAATTTGCCAAAGTAATCAGCGTCCGTGATCCGGTAGGGAAAAATGCCGTGGTTACGCTGAACTATCCTCCCGAATATAATGGCCTGAACGCCACTACCACGCTGAACTTCACTCCGTTGGACGATTCCTTGAATTTCTATTATGATGCCAGGATCGATATTAACCTGATCTCCATTGGGGAGGTAACTTGTATTTGTGATAACGCAACCATATTACGGGTAGAGTCACAGACTAGTACCAATACTTACTACGGAGGAGGATACAACTATGGTATTGACGTTATGCCCTGCAATAATGCCAATGTTATTCCCGCCCATGGCTGTGTAAAAGTATATGTGGGGAGTAATCCCAATCCGCAGACTTTTACCGATGTGAACAATATCTGGAAATGCGCTACCTGCGATGGCACTACCTCGACCTTTAATGTGAATGCGGTTTATCAATGGTCAGATACCTCCTTCTCCTCCGCAGATTCTCTTTATATAATCCGTCCGAACAGCACGCAAGGCTTTATTTATCCAATCCCCACTTCCTGCCAGGTGGCGCCCCGGTATTACAATTGCATGTCCGTCAATTATAACGGGAATTTGTCTTACTTCGCACATGCTTATGTGTATGCCTGCCGGGCCAATATTTCCTCCCGAGTGGCCGCAAGCGCCACTGCGCCCCAATCGCAGACGATGAGCACTGCCGGGGATATATCAGCGGCAGCTATTACCACTCCGGTCGCGGAGTGTAATTATGCCAATAACTTCTCGTTGGTACCTGTTACTGCCGGGCACCCGTTAATTGATACTTTTTATGTCAGGTATACGCCTGGGGCCCATCCTATTCCTTATAGTACTACGGTGACGATAACGATAGCCTGTATAACTTTCGTAAACAACCACCAGGTACCGCAGCATATCATTACCAAAACATATCCGGCGGATTTCGACCTTTTTACCGGGAAAAGTTCAGTTTATGTAAAGAGTAATTATGGGCCAGGAGAATATTCCGATGCTGAAAATTACATTCAAAGCGTAACCTGTGTTACGCCAGGGTGTTCCCCCCTTTATGCCAACAAGGTCTCCCGCCTGGATGATTATACCACACCGTCGTTTCCTAACAATAAAGATTCACTCCGCAATGTTACGCTCAGCGCTATCGCCGACCAGATTCATACCAATTGTGAAAACACCGCGGATGCCTGGATGCAACTCCTGGATAGTTGTATGACCACTTCTTTGGGAACCACCTATACCACCAAGCGCGCCCTCCTCCGGTCCACGCTAATAGACATTTGCAGCAAAGGTGGCGACAGCAGCCATGCGTATGGATCCAGCACCACGGCGCCGGGACTTACCGGCACTGGCGGCTATACTTCTTTCCGGGATGCTATCAAAGGCATACTGGGCATGAGTGCCTACCAGATGCTTTGTAATCCCTGGCTGCTGGATAATCCTTATCCTTACAATACCCCGGTGCAGGCAGGCATGCCGCAAATCGGCGCCACAAACGCAGCCGTGTGTGCCAGGATTACAGCGCTGCAGTCGGACTACGCGGCGGCCAGCCCCCATCCGGCTACTTTTTATGATTACCTCCGCACGCACTATGCAGCCAGTATGACGCTCACCACCGCTCAGGTGAATAGCTTGGTGAATTCCTGCTCTAACTGCCGATATCTGTTGGATCAGGTCATTACACTGCCTGTATTTATGGATCCCAATAATGTGGGTTGCCTGAATGTGACCCAGTTTAACGCTGGGCTGGCGGCCTTTGCAGCCGAAGGTTGGACAGGCCTGGATACCACCAAGACTATTTACAGTACGATACTAACCAATTACCTGAACCAGCGCTGGGGTTTTACCCTGGGTGAAGCGGATTACGCGGCCTTCCGCCAAGCAATATACGCGGCTCCCAGCAGTACTTCCCTGCTGTTGTGCAATCAGCCGGTGTACGCCAGCATTCCGCAGGATCCGTTGGATTGTGCCAAAGGGCTGATTGATAACGCAGTTTCAGAAGGGCTTCGCCAGTACGATTATTATATCGATACGGTGAAACAACATTTCCGTACCCGTTACGTCAATACCTGCAGTGCCGCCCAAGTGCAGGCTAATATGCAGGTGAAGGAACAGATTTATCATTATACCTTGTATTACTACGATCAGGCTGGGAATCTCGTACGCACGGTGCCACCGGAAGGGGTGGATCTGTTAGATGGCGCCCGGCTGTCGCAAGTACAGTTGGCCCGCACCCAGCCCACTACCTGCACTTACAACGGCCCTACTGCAAATACCGATCAGAATACAGCCTTGTCGCAGCTAAATACGGCGCTGACGGGTACCAGCAAGGCCATAGAAATGTGGCTGTATAATCCGAATAATACGACTTCGCAACTGATCACTGCTACGGGCAGCAACCAGTTCCTGCTGGTGACCTGCCTGGACGGGCGTTATATGCACCTGGACTTGTACCCGATGAGCCAGTCAGTAGCCACGGAACTGGAGATGAATTCCACTTCCGCGCACATTGCCGTGGATATGAATGCGGTATTGCCGCTGAAACAGTGGACTCACCTGGTATTGCAAGGTAGCAATATCGCCTCCGGCACCATGTCGGTGTACGTGAACGGCGTAAGCTGCCCGTTGGTTACTAATGCGCCCAATGGCACCTGCAGCTTTGAAATCACGGCCCAAGCCGCTTCTGTTCAGGTAACGCAGGATTTGAGTATGCTTAAACACCTACGCTTTTATAACCGCATCATGACGGCGGCGGAGATACTGGCAGATGCGCAGGATCCCTGTTTGGGCATAACAGGTTCATTAACTAGCGTCCTGCAATTATGGTCGCGGTTTAACGTGCCGTCACCAAATACCTCCACCACCCTGGCAGACGGTAGCACCACCGAAACCCAGCGTTCCCAGGTATTTCCACAGCACCGGATCACAAGCAATTATGCCTTCAACGCTATGACCCAGGCCATTCAGCAGCAAACGCCGGATGGTGGGGTAAGTAAGTTTTGGTATGATAAGCTGGGCCGGATCGTGGCATCGCAAAATGCCCAACAGGCATCGCAGGGTAACGTATACAGCTATACGTTATACGATGTACTGAGTCGCATTACGGAAGTAGGTCAGAAAACCGGGGTAAGTCCGGCCCTGCCTGCGCCGGATTTCCTGACAGACGCCACCATCAGCACTTTTGCCGCCAGTGGGAGTAAAGAACAGATCACCAGCTCTTTTTACGATCAGCCTTATGCAGGCAGCCTTACGCTGGGCAGTACCCAGGCCAACCTGCGCAAGCGCGTATCTTACAGCAAATACAGTGACCTACTCACAACTACAGACGATCAATCCGCGATCAGCTTTTACACCTACGATCCGCTGGGCAATGTCTCCACGCTCTGGCAGCAGGTACCCGGCTTAGGGTTGCGGCAAACGGATTACCAGTTTGACCTAGTGAGCGGCAAAGTGAACAAAGTGCGCTACCAGTTTGGCAAACCAGACCAGTTTTATTATCAATATGATTACGATGCGGAAAACAGATTGACAGATGTTTCCAGCAGCGTTGCTAACCTGAGCGCAACGGCTCCCTGGGAGCTGCTGAATGCCAAACAGGACGCCCATTATCAATACTACTATCACGGCCCGCTGGGCCGGGAGCTGATTGGCGGTAGCCGTGGCTTGCAGGGAATAGACTACGCCTACACGTTGCAGGGCTGGCTGAAAGGCGTGAACGGCAATACCGCAAACGGTACCCAGGATATAGGAGGAGATGGCATTACCGGCAGCCCTTCTTCTACCATCGCACGGGATGCAATCTCCTTTTCGCTCAATTACTTTGATAATGACTACCAGGCTATTAATAGTGCTGCTACCGCGCTGGGACTATCCTACCAGCACCAGACGGGAGACGTGGGCGGACAGGCGTTGTTCAATGGCAATATCAGTAGCAGCACACTGGCCTACAGTAATTTAACTAGCGGTACACCGGTGGGGTATGCTTATCATTATGACCAGTTGAACCGTTTACTGCACATGCAGCAACATGTGCTAAGTGGCGCCGGCACCACCTGGAGCGCGGCACAGGCGGTAAAAGCCTACGAAGAACAAATCAAGTACGACGGGAACGGTAATATTGTTTTCTTTAACCGCAACGGCTCCCATGCCACCACTGCCAACGTGGTGGAGAGCCAGGCGGATATGGACCGGTTGAGTTATATTTACCCGAAGGATAATAACGGGCAACTAACGGCTAACCGTTTGCGGCA
>NZ_FMAR01000020.1 GCF_900094705.1 Chitinophaga costaii
GTTACTAACGAACGGCTCACCGAAGCTGGGTATGTATCCCTGACCGACTGTTACCTGAAAGCTCGGAACTAAATTAAGGAACCGCCGTATACCGAACGGTACGTACGGTGGTGTGAGAGGACAGGTAGGGAATTAATCCCTACCTTCCTACTCGATTGGCAGTTACACTCACCCCTTCACCAAACCATGCGGACGCTTAGTGCTCAGGGCTAAGGAAAGAAATGGAATATAGTTTAAAGCCCTCCGGAAGTTTACCAGAACCTAGCAGGTAATGGGTGGAAAATAGGTGCTGCCAATTATTGCACCTTACCTAAGGATGGTGCTCCTGGAAATTTTATTTAACCGCCGGATAGGTCAGGGGGAATTGCCGGGAAAGTAACTTATGGCCATTTAAATTAAAGACCAACAACGGGACACTCTATGCATGCTATAAAAAATAGGTAGTATTCCTAACTGTAAATCGCTGCTTCATATGCTTTATGGAAGCTTAGCCGTAGGTGGCTAAGTACTAGGCCAATGCTTTTAGTAACGCTGTGCCATCCGGCACGCCTAAGCCGGAGCAGGCATCCCAGCCGGGTCCTGCACGATAGCCCTTATTGCCGGCCACGGTAATGTTATCGCCTTCCGTAATATCGCGGCATACGCTGGGTTGTGCATATAATTTGGGGTGAATGAAACCTGCATTTTTTTGCAACTTTTCGTTGATAAGGGCCAGTAGCCCAGCCATCAAAGGCGCAACTGCGCTGGTACCGCCAATGACAAAGCGTTGTCCGTCTACCAACACATTATAGCCCGTTTCGGGATCGGCCAGGGCGGCTACGTCCGGAAGGCCACGACCGGGCTTTTGCGTATTCACTGACACGGGCACCTGGGCCTTACTTTGATAATCGGGCAGGGGAAATACCTCGCTAACGCCGCCCCCGGTGGCGCTGTCGTTGCTTTCGTGCCAGGTTACTTCCTGGGTTATTTTACCATCGGTCACTGTGAGTTTTGTGCCGCCGCAGGCCAGCACATAAGGGCTGGATGCGGGGAAGTCGGCATGAGCCTTGCCATCATTCACACTATCGTTAGAACCGGTGTCGCCAGCAGCCGCACATACGGTAATGCCCAGGGTGGCGGCTTCCTGGAAGGCTTTGTTAAAGCTTTGCAGGGATTGTTGGGTCCAGTTCACTTCTGCGGCGCCCCAACTGATGGAGATGACCGATGGTGGATAGGTATCATTATGAATGGCTTGTGTGATGGCATCGAGAAAACCCTGGTCGCTATTCGGTGCAAAATACACGGCCAGCGTGGCGTCTGGAGCAATGGCACCGGCTACCTCTATATCCAGCAGCACCTCTCCATCGGCACTATCTGCGGTAGTGGGGGCGTTATGCGCACCATCTACTGATATGGCTACCACTTTGGGCACCGCGCGGTTAAGTCCTTTAAAGTAGTTATTAAGATCTGCCGTTTTGTAACCACCACCCAGTTCTATGATGGCAATCGTTTGTGCCTTGCCAGTGGCGTCTTGGGGATAATGATAGAGTGTGGCCAGTTCGTTTGGGTTAAAGGAGGTAGTGGTGGCTGTGTGGGGTCTTGCCTGAAATTTGGGGGTGGCAGCGTCGCGGTCGTCGAGGCCAAATACTCCTTCAATAATACCAGCTAGTTCCTGCGGCACCTGTATATTGCCACTGCGTCCATAGAATGTTTTACCATGCTGCTCATACTGTTGCAGGCTTACTTTAAAGGCTTCCGCTAGCTGTGATGAAGTGCCGCGCAACTGTACTGTGCGGGTACGTGCATCTGCTTTCACTATGGAAAGACCCATCATGTGAGCAAAGTCGGTGATTTGCCGTATGTCTTCAGGCCGGGCGCTATACTTTTCATAAAATGCGGCGCGGGTGGGCGGCGCAAAAGATTGGGCATTGTTTTCCGAAAGCAGGTCTGGCAGCGGTGTTTTAGGTTGCAGGCGAATGCTTACCGTGATCAGCCTGTCTTTGCCGATGGATTTAGACTGAATACCGGTGGGTTGTTTTTTATAACTGCCGGGTAATACCACGTATTGGGAGAACTGGGATTTCATATAAAAAGCATTACTATGTTTTCAAAAAAACAGGGAGCGGGGTAAACGGGGCTGTGAAAAACCTGGCGTTCCCTGGCATTAAAATTAAAACCATATAGCGCAAGGGAACTGCGTAGTGATATAGGAAAATACGGATAAAAAAGGCAAACAGGAAAATAAAATTGCTAAATTGTTTGCAGTTCTGAGAATAATTTGCAAGTTTTAAAGAAGCTATTCATCCATTATCAGGCCAATTCATTGCATAGACATCACCTGTATTATCAACCAAATGCCGTCACAGTGGAGAATATATTGCAAGACATGCTAAAGCCTTCGGGTATGCAGGTGGTCACTTCCAGGATCAGCTTGTGGGAGCGTTTCCAGCAAGGCGACCGGGAAGCGTTTGCGCTGCTGTACCGGGAGCATGTGGATGACCTGTATCATTATGGGATGCACTTCTGCGCGGATGGCGAGCGTGTGAAAGACTGCCTGCAAGATCTTTTCCAGGATTTGTGGCAGAGCCGGGAACACTTATCTGCCAACATCCGCAATATCCGTTATTATTTACTGAGCAGCCTGCGCCGCAGGCTATTACGTTCCCTGCACCGCGACCGTAACTGGTTTAGCCGCCCGGATATGGAAAGTTTTGAACTGGAATGCACCCTGCCCAGGGAACACCAGCTCATTAACGATGAAAGTGCTGCGGCCCGCATCCGTGACTTACAGCGTGCGTTATCCGGCCTTACCCGCCGCCAGCGTGAAGCCATTTACCTGCGTTTTTACCAGGACCTGTCCTACGATGAAGTGGCAGAATTGATGGTGATGAAAATAGATTCTGTTTATAATACCATTTCTAAGGCTATCGGCGCACTTAAAAAAGCGTTGCTATTACCATTATTCCTGTTGCTACTACAATATGCCTGATGCGCTAAAAACTGCTACCACACTATATGCGCACATTTTATACTCCCAATCTACCACGGGAAAAATGCTATCCAGCTGAAAAAAAATAAATATTTCTTGTAATAATTGATGAGATGAGGGCCGTGGGTGGCTCTATATAATAAATGCACCCACTTGGCTATAAAAGATTATGCTTCGTATACGGCACAGGAACTGGCTTTAGATGAGAGTTTCCAGCAATGGGTGCTCCGGCCGGAAGGTGGTTCCAGATTTTGGGAGCAATGGCGTATGGTACATCCGGAAAAGCAAGCGGATATACAACTGGCCATCACTTTAGTGCGCGGTATCGGTTTTAAATCCTACACGCTGGATACTGCCCAGCAGGATAGGCTATGGGAAACGCTCTGGGAGCATATAGGGGAAGAAGAACAACATTCCTCCATTAAAATAACAGCTACCACAAAATATACAGGATACAAAAGTGCCTGGAAATATGCCGCAGCCTTACTATTTGGGGTTGCCGTATCGGCGGGATGGATGCTGCTGCACAATCCCCAGCGCGCAGCACCTATGCAAACGCTGGCCCTGCGCACGGCTTATGGCGAAAAGAAAGACTTCTATTTACCAGATAGCACAATGGTTACGATGAATGCCAATACCCGTTTGCTGTACACCGCTACAGATACCGGTCGCCGCGAGGTGTGGCTGGACGGGGAAGCTTACTTCAAAGTAAAACACGCGCAAGGCCAACGACCATTTTCTGTGCACACTTATGATAATGTTTCGGTGGCAGTACTGGGTACAGCGTTTAACATCAATAGTATGGGCAAGCAGGTGCAGGTGGTGCTGGAAGAAGGTAATGTACGCCTGGACCTGGGGGAAGCTTCCTCCAATAACAACCACGAATTATATTTACGACCCGGTGAAATGCTTACCTATAATAAAGCAGACGGGCAATATGCAAAAGCAACGGTACTCACCGCAACTTATATAGCCTGGAAAAAAGGCCGCTTGGAAATGGATAATTACAACCTAGCTGATGCAGCCGTATTTATGGAGCAGGTGTTCGGACAGCACCTGGTTGTATCAGATAAAAACCTGTTACTACGTAAGATTTCCGGTTCTATGCCCATCGTATACAATGCAGATACCATGCTCATGCAATTGGGAAAGATATTTAAAGTAAAAGTAGGCAGGAGCGGGGACGACGTTTGGATTAATGGCAAATAAGCCAGCATACCACTAGCATAAAATAAAACAGTACATACTACTAAACCAAAAACAATAATTATTTACCTGTAATCAATCAACCAAGGTCGCCGGCTTCACGTCTGGCAGTATAGAATCATTATTTGCATTAACAGTTACATGGCGTTGCACAACACGTGGTTTATATAACCGGTGTCTTGTACCGTGCTGTTTGTGACTATTTACTTAACAGTTGTTGCCGGCGGTATTTCGCGGTAGGTATTACCTGCGCGATAGATAACAGGCAACGAAAAAAAATCCTGCTCCAAATGAAAAGAGGTGTACATGTGATGCTAATGTTTCCATTAGCCCTGTTATTACCAACATCTTCGTTGCTGGCCAGACAAGTGGCTGCCAGCGCAGATCAGCCGGTAGTGGCTGCCGAAGCCCTGCCTGCTGCGGCAGCGCCACAGCCAGAGGAAGTAACGCTGAAGTTCGCATTCCAGGAAATTGAAGACAAATTCAGTGTTTCCATCGCCTACAAAAGCGAACTGGTGAAAAGCAAGAAGCTACAATTTGCCGTCAACGATTTTAAGTCTCCCGAAGAGGCGTTGGAAAAAGCATTGAAGGCCTTTCCCTTGCATTTTGAAAAAGTGCGGGAACATTTTTATATGGTCACCGAAAAGGAGTTAAGCGGCTCCGGCGAAGCCATACAGCAAGACCCCGTGCAGGGCGTCGTAAGAGATGAAAAGGGCAATGCCCTGGCCGGTGTAACGGTGAAAGTGAAAGGTACCAGCATTGGTACGGTAACAGATATTACCGGCCATTTTAAGTTGCAAACACCCGGTACTACCGGTGAGCAGCTCGAAGTGACCTACATTGGTTTTGAAACACAGACCATCAATATACGCGGACAACTGGAATTTAATCTTATTCTTAAAGAAAGCTCCAGTTCTCTGAATGAAGTAGTAGTAACCGGTTATACTACCCAGAAAAAGAAAGACCTTACCGGCGCGGTGTCTGTGGTGAAAATGGACGCGCTTACCCGCCAACCTACTTCCGATGTAACCTCGCAACTGCAAGGCCAGGCGTCGGGTGTAACAGTGGTAGGTGGTGGACAGCCTGGTCAGCAGCCAGACATCCGCATCCGGGGTGTAAATACCTTTGGTGATAATACCCCCCTGTATGTAGTAGACGGTGTACCTACTGGTAATGTTTCCGACATAAACCCGGCAGACATTGCCTCTATGCAGGTACTTAAAGATGCGGGTGCAGCTTCTATTTACGGTGCACGGGCATCTAACGGGGTAATTATCGTGACCACCAAAAGAGGCGGGGGTAAAATAAAAATTACCTACGATGGTTATTATGGTGTGCAACATCCCAAGGGTGGTAACGTGCTGCATACGCTCAATACCCAGGAAATGGCCAACCTGCGCTGGAAAGCCATGGAAAATCCCGGCAGTGATCTATATGGCTATGGCACCACGCCGGTAATCCCGGACTACATTGCGCCCAAAGGTGCCATGGAAGGCGATCCCAGCGTAGATCCTTCCTTGTATAATGTAAACCCAAACTATACCTCCCTCGATGAGTATAACAACTTTTACCGTATTACCAGGGCTAATAAACAAGGTACCGATTGGTACCATGCCGTGTTTAAAAATGCGCCCATCACCAGTCATAACCTTACGGCTACCGGTAGTACAGATAAGGCCAGTTACCTTTTCTCGCTAAACTATTTTAACCAGCAAGGTACCCTGGACTATACCTACTACAAACGCTACACACTGCGATCGAATACTTCGTACAATATTACAGATCACATCCGCGTAGGGGAAAATCTTGCCTTCTCTATGGTAGATAACCCACAGGTAGCAGTGTTAAGTCCAGATGGTATACTGGCCATGGTAATGCGCGAGCAGCCCATTATTCCAGTGTACGACATCAAAGGTAATTTTGCCGGCTCTTATGGTGGAAACGAACTGGGTGATGCAGAAAACCCGGTGGCTAATCAATACCGCACCCGCAACAACAAGGGCTTTACCACCCGCTTGTTTGGGAACGTATTTGCCGAGGTAGACCTGTTCAAGAAATTTACCCTCCGCACCAGCTTTGGCGGCGATGTAGGGTCCGACTGGGCACACTCCTTTTCCTATCCTACCTACGAAAACAAGGAATATTTTTCGATCAATCAATACAGCCAGTCTGCCGATAATAGCCACGAATGGACCTGGACCAATACCCTTACTTATCACAGCCTGCTTGGTAAATACCATGATCTGAAAGTAATTGTGGGTACGGAAGCTAACGATTCGCGCTCTAACAGTGTAGGCGGTAGCACCTCAGATTACTACAGCTTCGATCCGCCTTACCCAACACTGAGCACCGGCTCCGGTTTACGTACAAACTATAGCGATTCCTATATTCGCAGTCTGTTTTCTCTGATAGGCCGTGTAGATTATGCGTTTAAAGATAAATACCTGATCGGCTTTACCATCCGCCGCGATGGTAGCTCCGTTTTTGTAGATAACAAGTATGGTAATTTCCCCGCTGTAAGTGCTGCCTGGCGTATTTCTGATGAGAAATTTATGAAAGGAATTACCTGGCTTACCGATCTGAAGATCCGCGGTAGTTACGGTATCATGGGTAATCAGCAGAACCCCTCGCAAACAAATGGTTATACCACCTTTGCCGGCGTACGCACCTCTTCCTACTACGACCTGGGCGGTACAAACAACAGCATTGTGGAAGGCTTCCAGCCCTCACAAATTGGCGCGCCGCAGGCCAAATGGGAAAAGGATATTAATACCAACGTGGGTTTCGACGCCACCCTGCTGGGCGATCACATCGATATTAGCGCCGACTACTATCAGAAGGATATTAAAGACCTGCTGTACAATCCCACTATGCCAGGCTTAGTAGGTACGGCTACCACGCCTTACATTAATGTGGGCAGTATGCAAAATCATGGGATAGACCTCTCCCTGGGAGGCCACACCACTATTGCACACGACCTGCGCCTGGATGCCACCATTACCTTCACCGCTTACAAAAACAAAGTGGTGAAAGTGGCAGACAACTCCAACTATTTTGATATAGGTAAAGACCGACTGGGCAACATTATCCGCAACCAGGTAGGCCACCCTACGTCCGCATTCTTTGGTTACAAGATCGATGGTTTCTTTAATAGCCAGGAAGATATTGATAATGCAGATGCACAGGCCCGGAAAAATGGCGACCCCGATGCCATTTACGAAACTGATGAAGGCATTGGCCGTTTCAAATACAAAGACGTGAATGGCGATGGTCAGATTACGCCCGACGACCGTACCTTCCTGGGAAGCCCCCATCCCGATTTTGCCTATGGCCTGAACCTGGGACTGGCATATAAAGGTTTCGATTTCTCTATGACACTTTATGGCACCCAGGGCAATGATATCTGGAACAGCGTACTGTGGTGGCGCGACTTTTACGGCAACTTTGCCAGCGCAAAAAGCAAAACCGCTTTATACAATTCCTGGACAGATGAAAATCACCATGCAAAAGCACCGAAACAGGAAGAGAAATCCTACTTCAGCACCGGTGGTACGGCTAATTCTTATTACATAGAAAATGGTAGTTACCTCCGTTGTAAGAATATGCAACTGGGTTATACCTTGCCATCTTCTTTGTTAGGAAAGTATGGTGTTACTAAAGTGCACATTTATGTACAGGCTGCCAACCTCTTTACCATTACTAAATACTCCGGCCTGGACCCAGAGCTGAGCGGCGGGGTAACCGGGTTTGGTGTAGACAATATGGGGTATCCTAACCAGCGGCAATACCTGGTAGGTCTGAATGTAGGTTTTTAGTTCTTTACTTTTAAAATCAGGAATATGAAACGTATAAAAAATCGTTTAAGTTATATATCCATCCTTGCCGCCATGCCGCTAATATTCGGCTGTTCCAAAAGTTTCCTGAAACATGACCCGCCAGGTACCCTGGGCATAGACGTGCTGGCCAATAAACAGGGGGTAACAAACCTGCTGGTAGGTGCATACGGTGCGTTGGACGGACAGAACGACAATGGCGATATGATTAACCTGAATGGCGGTGGCGGCTTTGCGGTATCGCCAGACAACTGGATCTATGGTGCTTTAGTGGGTGGCGATGCGCATAAAGGTAGCACCAGCGGCGACCAGGATGATATGCTCCGCATAGCAGCTTTTACGTCAGATCCTACCCTTAGTTTCTATAACGACAAATGGGTGTGTTCATATGAAGGCATTAAACGCTGTAATCTTGTACTCACCACCTTGCGCCAGGTAACGGATATGACCGATGAAGAAAAAACGGAAATGGCTGCAGAAGCACGTTTCCTGCGTGGTCATTATTTCTTTGATCTGCGCAAGATGTTTAAAAAAGTACCCTGGGTTGGGGAAGATTCTACCAGCGTTACAATTAAAAATGATCAGGAGATTTATCCAAATATCGAAGCAGATTTTCAATTTGCCATGGAAAACCTGCCGGCTACACAACCACAGGTAGGACAGGTGAATAAATACGCTGCAGAAGTGTACCTGGCCAAGACTTACCTGTATGAGAAAAATTATGCAGCCGCCCTGCCACTGTTTACCGATGCGATCAACAGCGGAGAAACCAGCAACGGCCTGAAATATGCGTTGGTACCCCGTTTTGAAGATAACTGGGATGCCGCTACGGAAAATAATTCGGAATCCGTATTTGCCATACAGAACAACGTAGCTGATGGTACCGTAACGGCGGCCAATGCCAACCAGGGAGATATGCTGAATTATCCCGCTATCATAGCACCCTGTTGCGGTTTCTTCCAGCCATCTTTCGACCTGGTGAACTCGTTCCGTACTACGTCCGATGGATTGCCTTACCTGGATGATTACAACAGCCACGCTGTAAAAAGTGATAAAGGTATTCCCAGTAGCAGTCCCTTTACGCCCGATGATGGCCCGCTGGACCCACGGCTGGACTGGACGGCTGGCCGTCGTGGTATTCCTTACCTCGACTGGGGCCCACATCCAGGCCCTGACTGGATAGGCGATCCTGGTTATGCTGGTCCTTATTCCCCGGTGAAAATGATGTATCGCCAGGCTACCATGAATATATATGCCGACTTTAGCGAATGGGCACCCGGTACAGCCATTAATACCCTGATCATCCGTTTTGCAGATGTATTGCTCATGGCTGCCGAATGTGAAGTAGAAGCTGGATCCTTAGATAAGGCAGAAGAGTATGTAAATATGGTTCGCAATCGCGCTGCCAACCCGGTTAGCTGGGTGTACAAATACAAAAACGATGATGACCCTACCGGTGGCTTTAGCACTACGCCTGCCGCCAATTATAAGATCAGCCCTTATCCGGCTGGCGCCTTTTCCTCCAAAGATTACGCTAACAAAGCCATTCGCTTTGAACGTAAGCTGGAACTGGCTATGGAAGGTCATCGCTTCTTCGACCTGGTGCGTTGGGGCATCGCATCAGATGCACTGAATAACTACTTTACGGCAGAATTGAAAAATGGTCTTACCGACTACAATGGCCTAAGCCCTCACTTCGTGACCGGAAAAAGCGAGTATTTCCCCATACCACAGCGGCAAATTGATCTGAGTACCTCGAACGGTGTTCCTACCTTGGAACAGAACTATTGATGTAATGAAATAATATATCCCGCAGGTGCCGGGCTGCAACGCCCGGTGCCTGCTTCTTTTACCTTCCGCAGTTTTGTTTGCTCCACCAATAAGTTACCATAGCGCGCTCCACTATTATCAATCACCACTCCTTACTTTACCATATCATCACTTACACGATCATTTATGAAATCATGCTTCTCACTATTGTTCCTGGGGATGTTATGCCTGCAAAGCAAGGCCCAGCAAGCCATACCTGTCATTCAGGATAAAATCTTAAACCAGCACTGGTACATGCAGTCGTCTGATAGCACGGGCGCTACAGATGAACAGGTGGCAGCGCCCGGTTTTAATACGGATAAATGGTACCCGGCCCGCGTGCCAGGCACCGTAATGGGTGGCCTGGTAGCCTTGGGCCAATACAAAGATCTCTTCATGAGCAATAACCTGGAGAAAGTTCCGGATACCCTCTTTGCTCATCCATGGTGGTTCCGTAATACCTTTTCCGTTCCCGCCGCTGCCCTGAAAGGCGCTGCCAGGCTGGAATTTAATGGCATTAACTATCGCGCATCCATTTGGCTGAATGGTCATTTACTGGCTGATGCAGACAGTGTACGGGGCGGCTTTCGCCGGTTTACCTTCGAAGTGGGGCCTTACCTTAAAGCGGGAGAAAATATACTGGCCGTGAAAGTTACCCGGCCCGGCCCGGGCGATCCTACACTGGGTTTCGTAGACTGGAATCCTTCCCCGCCAGACCATAGCCTGGGCATCTGGCGAGATGTGCATTTGATAACCAGCGGCGCCGTATCCATCACCCAGCCCTTTGTAGCGCCAGGCCTGGATACCGCTACATTAAATAAAGCCGCGCTTACCATCAGCGCCCTGCTTACCAACCATAGCAAACAAACGGTTACGGGTATACTAAAAGGCAGTATAGACGGCGGTATTGCCCTGTCACAGCCCGTAAGTTTACAGGCCGGTGAAACAAAAGAAGTAGTATTTACCCCCGCACAGTATAAGCAACTGGAAATATCCCATCCCCGCATCTGGTGGACACAAGACCTGGGCAAGCCAGCCCTGTATCACCTGCGGCTATCCTTCGTAAATGGTAAAACCGTAGAAGACAGCACCCGCCTGCGTTTCGGCATCCGTTCTGTTACCGATTATTTTACGCCAGAAGGAAGGAGAGGGTACAAGCTAAATGGTAAAAATATCCTCATCAAAGGCGGTGGCTGGGCAGACCGTATGCTGCTGGACGCCGATACGGCTTATGAAGAAGCCGGCATGGACTACGCAGTACAAATGCACCTGAATACCATCCGCATGGAAGGCTTCTGGGGCAATAACCACCACCTCTACGACCTGGCCGATGAAAAGGGCCTGCTCATCATGATAGGCTACAGCGCCGGCTGGGAGTGGAGCAATTTCTTCGGCGTGCCGGATGATCTTTATGGTGCCATCAGCAAGCCGGAACAAATGTACATTGCCGCTACTTCCTGGCGCGACCAGGTGATATGGCTGCGCAACCATCCTTCCGTAAGCGTGTGGATGTATGGCAGCGATAAAATTCCCCGTCCTGCATTGGAACAGCAATACATTGACATCCTGAAAAAATACGATACCACCCGCCCCGTATTATCTTCTGCTCAGGAACATACCAGCACCCTTACCGGCCCCAGTGCGGTAAAGATGAGAGGCCCTTATGATTATGTGCCGCCCGACTATTGGTATATAGATACTACCCTGGGCGGGGCCTTCGGCTTCAATACCGAAACCGGTCCCGGCCCCCAGGTACCTGTGCTGGAAACTTTGCAGAAAATGATAGACCCCGACTCCCTGTGGCCGGTAAGCAGCGCCTGGATGTTTCATGCTGCCAAAGGCGATTTTCATAATCTCACTGCTTATGATAGTGCCATGGATATGCGCCTGGGCAAAGCCAAAGACCTCACCGATTACCTCCGCAAAGCACAATACCTTAATTACGAGGGTATGCGTGCCATGTACGAAGCCTTTGAAACCAATCGCTTTAAAGCTACTGGCATAATCCAGTGGATGTACAATTCTGCCTGGCCCAAACTCTGGTGGCAGTTGTATGATTATTACCTGCTGCCCACTGGCGCGTTTTATGGCGCACAGAAAGCAAATGAGCCAGTGCACATGGCCTACGATTACGGTAAACACGCCGTTACGGTACTGAACAATACTAACCAAACTACCGTAGCCTATACCGCCATTGCCACAGGCTACGATCCGAAGCTGAATATGATATTTGAAAAGCAAATACCTATCAGTGGGCTCACTGCGCAGCAATCATTATCCCTGTTTGAAATACCATCTATTGCCGTGGCAGGAAATACCTGGTTCCTAAACCTGCAATTAAAAGATGAAAAAGGCAAAATAGTAAGTCGTAATTTCTATGCACTTTCTACCAAGGAAGACGTGTTGAATACTAAACGTGGCAACTGGTACATTACACCCATTAGCGAATATGCCGACCTTTCCGCCCTGCAGGAACTGCCCCCTGTAAAGCTAAACAACACCGTCGTGGTCACGGCCTTGCATGGCCAAACCAAAGTATCCGTGCAACTAAGCAACCCTTCGTCGCACCTGGCATTTATGACCCATGTAGACATCCGGAATGCAGCGACCAAAGAGCCGGTAGGTCCTGTATTCTGGTCGGAAAATGATGTGACCTTACTGCCAGGCGATACCATTATTCTACAGGGTTATGTGTATACCAAAGACCTGCATGGGCAACAGCCGCTGGTAACCGTTGGTGGATGGAATGCCAATTAAAATTTCAAACATTGCTCGAACTATGAAGCGCAGCTATTATATCGTAGGCCTGATCATGCTTACGTTTTTCGTGATCTCCCTTTTGACCAATATCACCGGGCCGCTAGTGCCGGATATTATCAACGGGTTTCAGCTTAAACTAAGTGAGGCGGGCTTACTCCCCTTCACTTTTTTCATCGCCTACGGCATTGTATCTATTCCCGCAGGCATCCTGCTGGAAAAATACAAGGAAAAGAAAATTATGGTCACTGCTTTCGCGGTAGCTTTTGCAGGCTCCCTGTTGCTGGCTTTCTGGCCAAACTATGGCACGGCGCTAGGCTCGCTTTTCCTGATAGGCGGTGGTATGGCCATGTTGCAGGTGGTGATCAATCCTTTGCTGCGCGCGGCGGGCGGGGAGGAGCATTATGCTTTTAACTCCGTACTGGCCCAACTTATTTTCGGGCTGGCTTCTTTTGCAAGTCCCAAGCTATATTCCTGGCTGGTGGAGCGTTTAAAAGACCCTGCGCCCACCGCTGGCTGGCTGGTGTCTTTGCAACACGTAGTACCCCCGGCACTGCCCTGGGTATCGCTGTACTGGCTGTTTGTAGTAATATGCCTGGTGATGATGCTGATCCTGCTCCTGTCGCGGTTCCCGAAAGTAGTGCTGAGCGCCGATGAGGTGGTAGGTTCTATCAATACCCACATAGCCTTGTTTAAAAAACCGGTGGTGCAATTATACTTCTTTGGCATCTTCGCCTATGTGGGTACAGAACAATGCCTGAATAACTGGATGTCGCAATTCCTGTTTACCTACCATCACATCGATCCGCAAACGGTGGGTGCCGATACCGTGGCCAATTTCTGGGGATTGATGACGGCCGGGGGCGTGTTGGGCTTACTTTTATTAAAGGTGATGGACAGCCGCAAGGTGCTCATCAGCTTTACCGTGCTGGCCATCATTAGTTTTGCCGCAGCCTTGTATGGCAGCAGTCAGGTGGCCAGGGTGGCTTTTCCCATGGTAGGTTTCTTTGCCTCCGTGATGTATCCGGTAATTTTTTCACTGGCACTTAACTCTATCGATGAGCATCACGGCTCCTTTGCCGGCATTCTCATTACAGGTATTATTGGTGGCGCACTGCTGCCCTTGCTTGTAGGCTGGGTGGGCGACATGGCCGGGCTAAGAACCGGCATGGCCGTGCTGTTTGTTACCATGACCTACATCTTGAGCATTGGCATATGGGCCAAACCCATCATTACAAATAAAACCATTAACCTTTTTAAGACATCCCAAGAATAAGCTGTTGATGTAAATAGTAGAACCCTAACCTGGCCGCGGATTTTTCCCGGCCAGTTTTTTGATTGCAGCAGGGCAGACCTTGGGTCATCCCATAAAATAATCATTACATTTAGCCTGCCACGAAAACAACTGCAATGAACACCTTCACCAAAATAAAACAGGCCATTCACCTGTTCAAAAGTATAGATATAGAACAACTGGGTAAGCTCTCTCAAAAAGTAGACCTTCCCAAACTGGTGGCCACCGTAGGCAAGATGGACGGTACCCAGCTAAATGGACTTATAAAAATGCTGGGCGGTGCTGGTCATGCAAAAAAGCAGCAGCCCGCTATTAACGGCGACTTCTACGACCTGGGTACAGACCTGCTGCCGGCCGATCGCGCACTGCAGTTAAAGGTGCGCGCTTTCATGGAAAAAGAAATTCAACCCATCGCTAATCATTACTGGAACAAGGCGGCATTTCCCTTTGAGATCATTCCTAAACTGGCGGAGCTTAATATCTGTGGGGTTACTTATGAAGGTTATGGATGTCCTCACCGTTCCTTTATCATGGAAGGCATCATCGCTATGGAAATAGCGCGGGTAGATGCCAGCATAGCCACTTTCTTCGGTGTGCAGAGCGGCCTGGCAATGGGGTCTATTTATTTGCTGGGATCTGATGCACAAAAACAGGAATGGCTGCCCGGCATGCAGCAGCTAAAAACCATCGGCGCTTTTGGGCTTACCGAGCCGGAAGTGGGTAGCGGTGCGGCAGGCGGACTAACTACTACGGCTACACGCCATGGGGATACCTGGACGCTCAATGGTCAGAAAAAGTGGATAGGTAATGCCACCTTTGCAGACGTGCTGGTCATCTGGGCCCGCGATACTGCCGATAACCAGGTAAAGGGATTCCTGCTGCGCAAGGATACCCCTGGTTTGCACGTAGCAAAGATGGAAGATAAAATGGCGCTGCGCATTGTGCAGAATGGGCTTATCACCTTACAGGATTGCCAGGTGAGCGAATTAGACCGGCTGCAGCATGCCAACAGCTTTAAAGATACGGCCAAGGTGTTGCGCATGACCCGTGCAGGCGTGGCCTGGCAGGCCGTGGGCTGCGCCCGGGGCGCTTATGAAAATGCCCTGGCCTATACCATGCAGCGAAAACAATTTGGCAAACCAATCGCCTCTTTTCAGTTAATACAAAATCACCTGGTAGAAATGTTATCTAACCTTACGGCCATGCAAACCCTGGTGTTCCGCCTGTCTGCCTTGCAGGATGCGGGCCGCCTGGAAGACGAACATGCTTCATTGGCCAAAGTATTCTGTAGCATGCGCACCCGCGATGTGGTAAGGGGTGCCCGGGAAGTGATGGGGGGCAATGGCATTTTGCTGGAATACAACGTAGCCCGCTTCGTGGCCGATGCAGAAGCTATTTATTCTTATGAAGGCACAAAAGAAATCAATAGCCTGATTGTAGGACGGGCTATTACAGGTCACAGTGCATTTGTGTAAAAGAAATCGTTACCGGCGCCAGAATAATTGCTCGAATGCCTGCGCACGGTGGTAAAAGTAAAGCGTGGAGATCGCAAATACAATGGCCAGCACCGCTACCACCAGGAAAGCGCAGCGCCACCATATGCTGATGGTCATTGTTTTGCCAGACTGCAATAGGTAAGAAGGCTGGGAAGTGTGTGGTGTAGCGCCCTGCGAGGAATGGTTAGTTTGCTGCCAGTCCAGCCGTTGCATAACCTGTGAAAAGGCTATGGCAGGCGGAGCCACCGGCGCGTCCAGCAACACCTTTTCAATGCGCAGTTCCACGGACATTAGTTCGGCCCTGATTTCCGGCAACAACTTACGCAAATGTTTTATTTCCTCCATTTCTTGAGGAGAAGCTAAGCCCAGAACATATTTTTCCAGGATGCCTGATGAAATGTAATCCTGCAGATTCACTTTGATATTAATATTTTCAGATTGAGACCATGTAATCGGAAGGTAGTGCCATACGGTGGAATATGGTATTAGTGATGAGCAGCAAAGCAGTACTTGTAATCCGTTACTTTAAAATACATCCAAATTTTATATCCGGCAGATCCGTTTGTTTGCTGTCCGGCCAACCATGATTTTATTAGGGGGTTGGATTATTTGAGTTTCTAAGATAGTAATATTTGATCAAAAATATATATTAATCTGCTTCCGTATGATAGCTGTTTTACTACAGGAAATTAATCCGGGGCTTAATACATACCCCAATATATTATAATTTATTTTAAATATTATATATAGCCCTAGTTATAAACGGATATTAAGACAAGATTAAATCATAGCAAATAGATAAATTTCCTGTATATATTCACATAAAATCATTTTAACTTTGCAGCGTGTTTGACATTTTGCGCTGGATATATCCTGTCAAAATCCTGATCCTTTTTCCAATAATAACCCATTCTGGGACATCTTACAATTGTTTTTATACTGTGAACGTCTGTTAATGAATTAGTTATAAAAATTTTTATAAAAAGTTCAAACAAGTGTTTGTTTTATTCAAACGTTTGTTTGAACTTTGCGGCCGAAATCAGATCAAGACATGGAATATACCAAGAAACAGATGACCATCATTGAAGCCGCTGAAAAGCTGTTTGCCGAAAAGGGCTTTGAAGGTGCTTCCGTACGGGATATTGCACATGAGGCTAATACCAATGTGTCCATGATTTCTTACTACTTCGGGTCCAAAGAAAAACTGATGGAGGCGGTATTTGATCGCCGCATGGAAGGCAGCAGGGCACAACTGGAAGCATTGTATTACGACCAGTCTTTGACCACCTTCCAAAAAATTTATGCCCTCATCGATGCTTATGTCGGGAAATTGACCAGCCAACCCTATTTCAATAAGATATGGATGCGGGAACAGGTAGAATCGCAAAGTTGCGTCATCGCTGATAAAATAGAAGGAGTAAGAGAACGCAATTTCGCTGTAATCAACCGGATCGTGAAAGATGGCCAGGAATTAGGGGAGTTTAAACATGAGATAGATTGTAGCCTGATGATGGCCTTGCTAATTGGCACAACTAATCAGGTTTTAAACAACGCAAAACATTACCGACGTAAGCATGATCTGGAAAAAATGTCGGATGATGACTTTCGGACGCACTTAAAGGAAACATTAACCAGTTATTTAAAAACAGTATTTAAAGCATTATTGACGTATGAAGCCTAACGTGTTTAACAAAGTTGGCGTTTGGTTGCTCCTTTGCTTCGCGCTGTTCTCCGTGCAGCAAGCATCGGCGCAAACAGCCCGGAAACTGACACTGGACGAAGCGATTCAGTTGGGTTTGCAAAACAGCAAACAGCTCAAATTGAATCAGGCACAGATTGATGAGGCCACCGCTTCGCTCAGAGAAGCAAAAGATGACAGGCTCCCTGACCTGAAATTAAGCGGATCTTACCTCCGCCTGAACAATCCTAACATTACCTTGCGTACCGGCGGTAGTTCCGACTCTTCCGGTAGTGGCAGCAGTAGCTCTCCGAAGGTTTCTTCCGCTATGTACGGTATGGCCAGCCTAGCGCTACCCCTGTACACCGGTGGTAAAATCAAATACGGCATCGAATCTGCCAAGTACCTGGCAGAAGCCGCTAAGCTGGATGCAGAAAGCAACCGCGACGCGGTTATACAGAATACGGTGAATGCTTATAGCAACCTGTATAAATCTACCCGTTCTGTGGAGCTGGTGCAGCAGAACCTAGACCAGTCCCGTCAAAGAGACCGCGACTTTTCTAACATGGAGAAAAACGGATTGTTGGCTCGCAACGACCTCTTGAAATCTGAACTCCAAACTTCCAATGTAGAACTTACCCTGTTGGATGCACAGCGTAACCGTAAAATGGCTAATGTTAATATGGACCTTATGCTGGGCCTTCCCGAAGACACCCAGTTGGAAGTAGATAGCACGGGCCTGGACTCCCTACCCGATGCAAAATCTGTAGTAGAGTGGGAACAAGCTGCCGCGCAAAATCGTAAGGATGTTGCCGCCCTGGCTGCCCGCGCAAAAGCTGCCAACTCGGCCATCGGCATTGCCAAAGCAGACTACCTGCCTACCGTTGCCCTCTCTGGTGGTTATGTAGCCATAAATATTCCCCATCTGGCAGAAGTGACCAATGCACTGAATATCGGTGTAGGCGTTTCCTATAACGTGGCTACCTTCTGGAAAACCGGTGCCAAAGTAGATAAAGCTAAGGCACAGGCCCGCCAGGTGGAAGCTAACCAGCAAGCATTGGACGATCAGATGCGCCTGCAAATTAACCAGGCATATGAAGATTATTTGCTGGCCCGCAAACAAATCGATGTATATAATGTAGCGGTAGAACAGGCCAACGAAAACTATAAGATCACTAAAAATAAACACGACAACAACCTGGTGACCACCACCGACTTGCTGGACGCCAACGTAGCCCAGCTACAGGCAGTGTTGAACTTCGCCTTCTCTAAAGCCGATGCCGCAGTGGCCTATAAAAAACTGCTGCAGGCCAGTGGTACCCTGCACACCCAGTATAGCAACGTAAACAATAATCAGTAAAAACACACCTTTCAATATAAAACCCATTTATATGGAAACTAAAGAAACACAAGTGGAAGAAACACCTAAAAAAAGTAACAAGCGCTTTATCATAGTTTTGGCTATCCTGGTGATTGCCGGTGGTGCGTTCGGTATTACCAAATACATTCATGGCCAGCACCATGAAGAAACGGATGATGCACAGATCGAAGCCAATATCAGCCCGGTTATTCCCCGTATCAGTGGTTACATTACAGAAGTACACGTGGTAGATAACCAACGGGTGAAAAAAGGCGATACCCTGCTGGTACTCGACAACCGCGATGAACTGATTAAAGTAGAAGAAGCCAAAGCAGCACTGGCTGCGGCTAAGAGCGGCCTGGCCGTATCTGAAGCTGCCGCTGCCGCTGCTAAAGAAGGTATCAATTCTACACAGGCTAACGTGGCCATCGTAGACGCCCAGATAGAAGCTGCCAAAGTTACCCTGTGGAGAGCCAATCAGGACTTTGAACGCTACGCCAATCTGATTAAAGATCATTCTATTACCCAACAACAATACGAACAGGCCCAAGCAGCCAAGCAAAGTGCAGAACGCCAGTTGCAGGTGCTGCAAAGCCAGCGTAACCAGGCTTCCAGCCAAACTAATACGGTAAGTTCACAGACCCGCACCACCATTAACCAGGTGCCTGTTCAACAAGCTACCATCCAGCAGCGCGAAGCAGACCTGGCCAATGCAGAACTGGAACTGTCTTATACCGTGGTAACGGCGGCTACAGATGGTATCCTGAGCAAAACCAATATCCAGGTAGGGCAGTTCGTTCAGGCCGGTCAGGCCCTTTTTAACCTCGTGCTGGACGAAGCACCTTGGGTAATTGCCAACTACAAAGAAACACAGCTTACTAAAATGAAAATTGGCCAAAAAGTAATGGTAACGGTGGATGCTTATCCCGATCATGAATTCGAAGCCAAACTCACTTCCTTTTCTCCTGCTACCGGCGCACGCTTTGCCCTGCTGCCGCCCGACAATGCATCTGGCAACTTCGTAAAAGTAGTACAGCGCCTGCCGGTGAAAGTAGAGTTCGTAGATGCCAAGGATGAGCGCATTAAATCGCTGCGCCCGGGCATGAACGTGAACGTGGATGTGCATTTAGACTAATACAAGGCCTGCGGCGCATGCCGTTAGCTTTTAGCAGTCAGGAAGTAATAGCTTGGATGAAAGGAATTAAAATTGTTTGCTAAAAGCTAACGGCATGGCTCGTGGCGCTTTAAACATATTACGTATGCAACAACAAGACTCATTGGTAGAGTACGGTTTCCGCCGGGTGATTATCACCATTACGGCCGTATTGTGCGCACTGTTGGAGATCGTGGATACCACTATTGTAAACGTTGCGCTGAATAATATAAAAGGGAACATGGGGGCTACGCTTACCGAAGTAAGCTGGGTAGTAACTGCCTACGCTATCGGTAATGTAATCATTGTGCCGATGACCAGTTGGTTGTCCCAGCAATTTGGACGGCGTAACTACTTCGCGGCATCGATCGTGATCTTCACGATTTGTTCTTTCTTGTGCGGTAATGCGCACACCATGCCAGAACTCATCATCTTCCGCTTCCTGCAAGGCGTGGGCGGCGGTGCGCTACTGGTTACCTCTCAAACCCTCATTACGGAAGCCTATCCGCCGGAAAAACGCGGTATGGCCCAGGCTATTTACGGTATGGGGGTAATTGTAGGCCCTACGCTGGGGCCTCCACTGGGGGGCTACATCGTGGATAACTTCGACTGGCCTTACATTTTTTACATTAACGTTCCCCTGGGTGTAATTTCCACCCTCTTTACCCTGGAGTTTGTAAAAAGCCCGAAATACGGAGAGAAAACGGCTATTAAGGATGTAGACTGGTTTGGCATTTTATGGCTGGCCGTATTTGTAGGCTCCCTGCAGTTTGTGCTGGAACGCGGCCAGGATGAAGACTGGTTTTCCAGTGACTTGATCGTATGCTTCTCCATCGCTTCCTTCTTTGGGTTCTTCTTCTTCCTGTGGCGGGAACTTACTTTCCGCAACCCTATCGTAAACCTCCGGGTTTTAGGCAATGGGAATTTAAGGGTGGGTACTATCCTGTCCTTTATTCTTGGTTTCGGGTTGTATGGCTCCACCTTTATTATCCCGCTGTATACCCAGGCTACGCTGGGCTGGACGGCCCAGGAATCGGGGTTACTCATGCTGCCGGCTTCCCTGGTAACGGCCTTTATGATGCCCATCGTAGGCCAGCTACTGCAGCGTGGGCTTAAGCACCAATATATGGTGGCCTTTGGCATGCTTACGTTCTTTATTTACAGTTTCTGGGGGTATAATATTATTACGCCCGATACCGGCGCGGAGAACTTTTTCTGGATGCTGGTGGTGCGCGGGTTAGGTCTGGCCTTCCTGTTCATACCGATCACCATGTTATCGCTATCTACCCTCAAAGGCAAACAAATTGGGGAAGGTGCCGCCTTTACCGGTATGATGCGCCAGCTAGGCGGTTCATTTGGTGTGGCGCTGATCTCGACTTTCATTGCCCGTACTACGCAGCGTCATCATAGCGACCTGGTAAGCCATGTGACCGTTGATAACCTGGCCACACAACAAAGGGTATCCGGAGCCCAGGCCAATTTCATGGCCCATGGCATGGCACCGAATATTGCCCTGAAATCGGCTTACCAAGGTATAGAGTATGCCGTGATGAAGCAAGCTACCGTTATGTCGTACATGGAAACCTTCCTGTACCTGGGGGTAATGTTTCTCATCTGCATTCCGTTTGTGCTCATGGTAAAAAGCACGAAGGCTGCCAAGCTGGATGCCTCTGCCATGCACTAAGAAAATCGTAAAACCCGGTACGGTAAGGGTCCCGTTTTTAAGACAGGTTATAGTTACAATAGCACCATTCAAGTATCATCATTCATTTTACCGTACTGGCTTTACCATATATAAAAAGGGCGTATCACATTTAGGATACGCCCTTTTCATTTTATACCAGCCAGCGCCATCACGATCCTCTCCTTTCAACTGCTCAAAAATAATAAATAGTTTATTTTAATATTATAGGATGCCCCGTCGGGGATTTCCGCTTGTATAATCCGTTATTTTTTGTAAATTTATATTGACCACGTTAAAAATTCCCCCTCATGTTGCAAACGCTCAATTACCAAACAGCTGCGTTGCCCGACAACTATTCCATTTTTAAAGAAGCGGTAAAGATCGGTAAAGTTTATAAAAAGGAATGGCTGGGCTGGACGATGGACGCCGAAATTGCCGGACGCCGCTTTTCATTTAGCAAGCGCGGGCTTTTCCAGAACATCATTCATATTGAAGACAAAGACACCCATACCTCCCTGGGAGCACTCACCATTCAGCCGTTTTTCCGTTGGATGCCCCGGGCAATGCTCAAATTAGCAGACGGCAGTAGCTTCCGCTGGATGAACAGTCGCCTGTTTTCTGCAGACTGGCAGTGGCGGGAGGAAAACCGTATTGTGATGAGTGCCAAAGAACCCTGGCACCTGAATATGGCTAATGGCAGCATACTCGTGCGCGCCAGTGTAAAACAAAAGGAATTATTGCTTTCCCTGGGTTTATTGCTGCGCAATAATTTTGGCCGCCGCTCTTTATTAAGCCTGCTGGTATGTTTGGCATTACTGGCAATGGGCATCTTATCCCGATTGTTCCTGGGCCAACAGTAGTTATCTCGTGGGGATGATGTATGTTTTTTTGTTCGCAGGGGTATATGTTTGCCAGCATTACCCCTGCACTCTAGTTCCTTTATTCATCCGCCGCAAAAGTAAGCACATAACCATCTGTATCGATGATGGTAAATTCTGTAGCACCGTAAAATGTTTTTTCAAGGCCCTTTAGTACGGTAACCTTACCCCGTATACTTTCGAAAAACGATGTTACTTCCTCCCGCTTAATGTACAATAACAGTGAACCACCTGTTTTGTCCCGCTGAATTTCCGGCAGCTCCGTGCCCAGGCTTTCCAAGGTTTGCAACATAATATTTACCGACCCGCTCTCCAACATGGCCCAGACATAAGGTGCGGCCTCTGGTACGGTCATTACTTTTTTAAATCCTAGCTTTTCATAAAAGGCAATACTGAGTAGGATATCCCTGACAAAGAGGTTAGGAGAAATGCTTTGCATAGCGAGCGTTTTAGTTGTAACAATATAATCTTTTATAAGAATAGTGCAAATGTAAAAAGTTGCCCTGCTACCTGATGGTGTCACGTATGTATGACCAGTAAAAGAACTTTACGGTAACGCATATCATCAATAAGCCTAAACAAATAATAAGTCAAATTACTTTGCCCATAATTTTATATAATAAACCGATGATAAGTATACTTAATGAGTATTAACTTTTACATAATGTTCACGTAACAATTCCTTAACAGTTGGTGGGTAGGTTTGCAAAAATTTTACGCACGTGAATAAGTTTTACGCAGCATTCGTACTCCTTGCCAGTTTATTTTTTTCAACGCCTGCATTGTATGCGCAGGTAACTACCGCCCAGATCACCGGTAAAATAGCCAGCACCAAAGGCGAAAACCTGCCCGGTGTTACCGTGATCGTGATCAATACGGCTACCGGTGCTAAAGCCGGCGCTACCACCAACGCTGATGGGCGCTACATCATTACCAACCTTAATCCCGGCGGCCCTTACCACCTCACAATTACTTACGTGGGGTATCAGCAACAGGAACGCACAGACCTGAACCTTACTTTGGGTGGCACTACGCTCAACTTTACCCTGGCGGAAGCATCTACCGCCTTGCAAGAAGTTGTGGTTAAAGGCCAGACAGCTCCCCGGAATGGAGGCACTAAAATAGGCCAGGACCAGCTTAAGAACCTGCCTTCCGCCAACCGTAGCCTGCAAGATATGACCCGCACAACGCCGCAGAGCAATAACAACTCTTTCCTGGGTACCAACTTCCGGTACAACAACGTAACACTGGATGGCGCCATTAACAACGATGCGATTGGGTTCAGTCCTTCCTTGGGTGGACAAACCAACGCTTCCGGCCAGCCCGGTAGCTCTACCCGTACCAACCCCGTATCGCTAGACGCGGTGCAGGACATTCAGGTATTGCTGGCGCCTTACGATGTGAAGATCGGTAACTTCCTCGGCGGTTCTATTAACGCCGTAACCCGCAGTGGTACGAACACTTTTCATGGTTCTGTATATGGTTTTGGCCGTACGGCCGGGTTTATCGGTAAGAACAATGCCGGCGATGGTTCCAAAGAACCATCCGATTTTCATGATTACCAGGCAGGCATCCGCCTTGGTTTTCCTATCATCAAAGACAAATTGTTTTTCTTCACCAATGAAGAAATTACCCGTCGCGTAGATCCAGTGATCCTCGCTGCCGGTTCAAAAGATATTGGGCAGTTAATGACCTTGCAAGACGCACAGGCCATCACTGATCATATGAAAACAGCCTATGGTGTAGATCCCGGTACTTACGGCAACTCCAGCATTTATTCCAATTCCAATAAGTTCTTTAACCGACTGGATTGGAATATCAGCGATAAACATCAGTTGTCGCTGCGCAATAACTACATACATTCCGAGGCAACAAACCTGGAACGCGATCAGCAGGATTTCCGCTTTAAAGGCATTGATTACGTACAGACCAATAACCAGAACTCTACCGTGGCAGAGTTGAAGAGCCGTTTTAATAACGTAGTTTCCAATAACCTGGTACTGGGTTATTCCGATATACACGATTACCGTACGCCTGCTTCCAATCCTGCTTTGCCGCAGATACAGATTGCCGGACCTAATGGTAGTGGTACCATTTTCCTGGGTACAGACCGCGAAGCGGCTATCTTTAACATGAAGCAAAAAACGATGGAAGTAACCGATAACGTTACCATCTTCAAAGGTAAAAACACCTGGACGGTGGGTACGCACAACGAGTTTTATAACATCACCTACGGCTTTGTAAACTCCTGGAATGGTCGCGTGGATTATGGCTCTGTGGCCGATTTCCTGGCCAACAATCCCAGCCGCGTACGGGGTAACTTTAATTATACCAACAATACCCGTGAATACATCATGGACAATCCGCCGGCTAAGTTTAAAGTAAACCTGTTTAGCCTGTATGGCCAGGACGAAATACAACTGTCCGATAGATTCCGCCTAACGTTGGGCGTTCGTTTCGACTACACCGATATCCCGAATAAGCAGCCGCTAAGTTCCAAAACTACGGGTGCACCAGTAGACCAGTATTATGGAAACACCTTTACTTATACCAAGCCGAAAGACATCCGCAACGATTTCATGAATAACGTACAGGTGTCGCCCCGGCTGGGCTTTAACTACGATATCAATGGCGACCAAAGCGCCATCCTGCGCGGCGGTACCGGCCTGTTTACCGGCCGTATCCCTTTTGCCTGGATGGGATATGCTTACTATAACAATGGGGTAACCTATGGCGCGTATGATAACAAAGCTTCTGTGAAACCCTTTGTAGCTGGTACAGACCCTATCCGCGACGCCATTGCCAACCCGGGTAAGGGGGTGATCGGGGCTGCTAACTTTGCCGCTAAACAAGGTGTAAATGTAAATGATGCTGCAGGTGCCACCCAGGTAGATATGATTGACAACAACTTTAAAATGCCGCAGGCATGGAGAAGCAGCCTGGCCTTTGATTACACCACCACCGATGGCTGGAAATTTACCGTAGAAGGTATTTACACCAAAGTAATTTATGACCTGAAATTCCAGCAGGTAAATGTGCCAGACAACCCCATTTATTTTTCTTATGATACCAAACACCAGCAGCCTATCTGGAGCAATGGGGGCAAGATCAATCCCCTGTTCACCAACGCTTACCTGCTGTCTAACACCAAGGATGGTAACCGGTACAGCATCACTGGCCAGGTCACTAAATCATTCCCCTTTGGGCTGAATGTAATGGCAGCCTATACTTACGGCCAGTCTAAAGACGTGACCAACGGTATCCGCAACTCTATGGAATCTAACTGGCAGCTAAACCCGGCCCTGAACCCGAATAATCCCGGCCTGGCATACTCCAACTTCGACATCCGCCATCGTATCGTAGCTACGGCCAACTACAAACTGGATTGGGCGAACAAACATACCTGGGTATCTAACTTCACCCTGTTCTTTAACACCTCTTCCGGTTTGCCATTCACCTATGGCTTCCAGAATGCTACCATCCAGAATACGGCACAGCAGGTAAGCCTGGCTTACATTCCGCTGAAAGGCCACGAGCAGGAGCTCATTCCCGACGCCACACAGGCCGCCGCTTTTGCTACCTACATTGATAACGATAAATACCTGAAAACCCGCCGTGGTGAGTTTACCGAACGAAATGGTGCCCGCACGCCCTGGAATACTTCGCTGGACTTCCGCTTTGCGCAGGACTTTAACATACAGGCTGGCAAGGTGAAACATACCATCACGCTGACGTATGATATTGTGAACCTCACCAACCTGCTGAACAAGAGTTGGGGTTACCAATACTTCTCGCCAAACACGTACAACTCTACCGGCAGTATAGGCCTGGTGGCGCTGAAATCTATCACCACCACCGATGGCGCTGGCAATACCGTTACCACGCCGCAGTACAAATGGGGACAGCCCATTGCGCCTTACTCCAAAGACCTGTTCAACAGCCGTTACCAAATGCAACTGGGCCTGCGCTACAGCTTCTAGTCGATCATAACCATGATACCTGCTACCAACGCGGCCTTTGCAAGAAGGCCGCGTTTTTGTTATGACAAGTTTCGCTACTTTTATAGGGTCACTTAAACTGGAATTGTTATGCTAAAAATACTTGCCCTGGCCGCGCTGGTGGGCGTAGGCGGCGCTGCGGCTGCGCAGGGAAATGAATTGATCTATACATCCGGCGATGCCACGCTCAAAGGATATTTTGTGAAAGCCGCTTCCGGCAAAGGCAAGGCACCCGGCGTCGTGGTGCTGCCGGCCTGGTTGGGACTGAATGCTTTTGCAAAATCTGTTGCCGATAAGCTGGGAGCGATGGGCTATAATGCCCTGGCGGCAGACATATATGGTAATGGCGAACTACTCAGCGACATGGCTACTGCAGCGGAGCGATCGGGCTATTACAAGAAAAACTATGCAATATACCAGCGCCGCATACAGGCCGCCATAGATGCGCTGGTGCGCCAGGGTGCCGATCCGGCCCGCATCGTAGTGATGGGGTATTGTTTTGGGGGAACCGGTGCCCTGGAAGCCGTGCGTGGCGGCCTGCCAGTAAAAGGCATTGTTACTTTTCACGGCGGCCTGGCCAGAGATACTACCCGTCCTATAACACCCATAACGGCCAAAGTGCTGGTGCTACATGCCGCCGCCGATCAGACCATGACAGACGCCGATGTACTTTCTTTCCAGCATGAAATGCGTGATAGTAAAGCTGACTGGCAGATGATCTATTATGCCGATGCCCAGCACGGCTTTACAGAACCAGGTAGCAAGGTGTATAACGAATCAGCCGCCCGCCGATCCTGGCAGCATATGCAGCTTTTTCTGAAAGAAGTGTTTGGTGAATAAGCTGCAGTAACAATACAAAGGAAATACTTACACGCAAAAAAGCGATCCAGTACTTACCGGATCGCTTTTTTTTAGACACAAAACCTATTCCTTATGGTTTAGGCGTAGTAGTGGTGGTGTCTTTCTTGTGACCTTTTTTCCATTTTTTAACGGTGGTGTCGGCTGCGGATTTCAAAGTAGTGTCTTGTTTGAAAATGGCAGCAGTATCCTTACGGAATGCAGCGGTGTCTTTAGCAATGGAAATAGAATCTTTTGTAAATGCAGCGGTGTCTTTTACAAAAGCAGCAGTATCCATTTTCATAGCAGCCGTGTCATGGGAGAACGCAGCGGTGTCCAATTTCATGGAAGCAGTGTCTTTAATAAAAGCAGCAGTATCCAATTTCATGGCAGCCGTGTCGTGTGAGAACGCAGCGGTGTCCAATTTCATGGAAGCGGTGTCTTTAATAAAAGCAGCAGTGTCCAATTTCATGGCAGCCGTGTCGTGTGAGAACGCAGCGGTGTCCAATTTCATGGCAGCCGTGTCGTGTGTAAATGCAGCCGTGTCGTTTGCAAAGGAGGCTGTGTCTGCGATAGCTATACTATCTGTTGTGGACAGAGAATCTACCGTTGTTAAACCTGCATATTTACCAGTGCTGGAAGCCATAGCAGTGGCAGTGGCAAAAAATGCAAATGCACTCAAAGCGGCGATGGTCATTTTCTTTCTGTTCATGGTTAAAGATTTAGATAATGAATAATGGTTTTTCAAACTGTTCAGTCAGGTGCAATATTCCTGCCGAAATGCTCATGCTAGTTGTCTGCCTGCACATTATGCGAAAACCTAGCCCCTTTTTCCAAACAATTTGTTAAAACCATCCTTGCGTCTTTTTAAGTTTCTAATATTCAGCATGTTAGCGGGTAATATTTTAACTGTCATTGTCCTGCGATAACTAGTTGCCTTTCACTAGCCCTGCAAGTAAGTGAGAGATTGAAAGTATGCTGAAATGCAACGTGGTCAATAGTTTGCGCGTATGCCTGCTCATAAGCTGGCATGTTAGTTGACCTAACATTAAAGAAATGTTAAAACTAAAAATGAACATATGTATAGGTTTTCTTTTTTTGCAAAACACGGTTGTCCACTGGCAGCAAGTATAGCCTGCTTGGTGATGGCTTGTAATTCACCGGTTACTAAATCGGATGGTGGCACTGATTCTACCACGCAGACTTCGTCTTCCGCTGCAGGCGGTGGGAGTGGGGCAGCCCAAACAACAGGCGCTGCTGCCAATGCCAGTAGTAGCAGCGAAGGCAGCGCCAGCAAGCAGCTGTCTTTTGGACCAGTGCAGTATACCTTAAAAACAGACGGAGAACAGCTTATTATACAGCAGCGCAAAAAGGGCGATGCCCTGCCAGATAGCAGCGTACAGCCAGGATTTACCGGCATCCTGTACGATGCCGCCATTGGCGACCTGGATAACGACCACCAGCCGGAAATCTACGCCTTCACCCGCTCGCAGGGTAGCAATAGTTATGGCAGCGTATTTGGCGTGGCCTTGCAGGGTCACCAGGGCGTTCGCATCACCTTCCCCGACGTGGCACCTGCTACCAAGGGATATGCAGGGCAAGACTCCTTTTATATAGACAGCCTGCACCGCTTGCTGGTACGGCAGTTCCCAGTTACAGACAGCGCCACCCAGCGTGCCACGCCAGTGGTGCGCACCCTGAAATATAAGTTGATCCATACCGGTCAGCACTATGCCCTCACACCGGTGAAACCCTGATACTAACGTATACGGATATACGTAATTATAACAAGAAGGTGTATCACCCGCAAGCTATTACAGCAGGTCATTTTCCTTAAGTACCTTCGTTACCTTCGTCACTACATCGTGGCGCAGCAGGCGTGTAGCCGCTATAGCTGGATGGTTAGTCCATAGATTGATCTGTAGTTTCAGGTTGCCACCTTCTATGTCTGTAAATACCACCTCCGGCGGTTTTTCACCGGATAGCCTCGTTTCATCTTTCAAGGCGTTTTGCAGCAGGTCAATTATCTTATCCGGATCGTTCTTGGCCAGCGGCACTACCACATTGATCTCTATCTTGGCATGGGTAGAAAGGGTGTGATTGATGATGGGTTTCTGAAAGATCTCCTTATTGGGAATATTTAAATACAATCCATCAAACGTGCGCAAAATGGTGGAGCGCAGTTGTATATCCTCTACATGACCGATGAACCCGTTTGTTTCAATGATATGTCCCACATCAAAAGGCTTTTTTAAGCCAATGTAAATGCCCGAAATAAAATTGGCCGTAAGATCCTGGAAGGCAAAACCCAAAGCCAACCCAATGATACCCGCGCCCGCCAGCAGGGAACTCACCGTTTTTTCTAACTGCAATACCTGGAGGGCCATGAAAAGCCCAATGAACATTACGCATATATAGGCCATGCTGGAAAAAAGGCTGGACAGGGCTGCCGAATGGGCAATGCCATGCACAAGCCGGTAAGTAATTTTGCGCAGCAGCCTGGCCACAAAATGCGTGACCACCAATATGATGATGGCGATCACGAGGTTGGGAAGCATTTTAAATAACATTACCCGCCAACCGTTCAGCTTGTCGAAGATAATGCGGCTCCAGCTTTCATATTCATTGAGGAGAAACATAGGATATGGTATTTAAGTAATGTCATGTTGCGTGCAAGGATTAAGCCAAGGTCAGCGGTGAGTGCGGGAATGGCTGTGTAGCATTATATCTACAAAAATGGATAGCAGACTTTTGCGTACCAGAGGAGCATGCATTTTGGTTTGCTAATTGTGGAGTAGTAAGTGTAACTGATCATGTGATAGATTTAAAATGATGCTTATGAGAAAGGCTATTTTTTTAGACAAAGACGGTACACTGGTTTACAATATGCCGCATAATGCAGACCCCGGACGGATATTTTTGCAAGAGTCTATGGTAAGGGGACTGCGTCAATTGCAGGCCGCAGGATATTTACTGGTAGTGGTGACCAATCAGGCGGGCGTGGCCCGTGGTTATTTCCCGGAGCAGCATCTTCAACAGGTGCGCCTACGGCTAGAAAATTTACTGGCAGAATATGGAATTTTGCTGGATGGTTTTTATTACTGCCCGCATCATCCCGGTGGATGCATCCCGCAATACGCTTACCAGTGCGATTGCCGCAAACCTATGCCCGGCATGTTTTTCAAGGCAGCCAGAGATTTGAATATTGACCTGTCTGATTCGTGGATGCTGGGAGATATCCTGGATGATGTGGAGGCGGGCAACCGCGCTGGTTGTAGTACGGTGCTGATAGATAATGGCAATGAAACCGCCTGGCATACGGGGTACGGACGGGTGCCGGATCATGTGGCGGGTTCTATTAATGAAGCGGCAGCTATTATTTTGCAGCAATCTTATCAGTATGTTTTTCCAGAGCATAATAGGAATAGGCCGTTTTTGTTTTCGTCTTGAGGAGGGGGGAGTGTGGAGTTTTGCTTTTGCTTGTTGTGAGCTAGCTTCCGGGTGAAATAGCGATGAGGTCGATGAAGTGCTTTGGTGGGTATCGTCCTAAAATAGGTTGACAGATTTAATGATACATCTCGGTTGCTTAGGCGGCCAAGCCCAAAACAAAAAAAAATAAAATCGCTTCATAAAAATTATAAGTTAATATTTTTCAGATAGTCAGCGGTGGGAGTGGTTATAAATGATTCATTCTGAAAGTGATGTTCAATATTTTTGATACGATGTAAATCCTGTTTTTTAATTTTCTTTATTGTAAATATATCTATCCATAAAAAAATATCCTGTACTAGTTTACTTAGTTGAGCATTAGGAATATTTACCTTTCCTTGTATCACCACATCAAGTTGGGAAAGCAATTCAATCGTATGGCAATACTCTTCAATATTTAAAAAAGGTTTAAAAAGGAATGAATTAAATACATATGCTACCCGACGAATGGGAAAGGAAGTTGTTGGTCTCTTAAATTTTATGGAGGTGCACGAAATGCACGGATCGGGAATAGCAGATAAATACCTAACTACTTTATATGGCTCCACGCGACTTCGATAAAAATCTGATAAGTCGCTTGGTGTGCCATGATAAGATCTCCAAATAGAGAGATATGCCTGGCGGAAGTACGCTGCTAAAAACACCATAAAATCATATTGTATAAAAATTTTCTTCATTCACTATTGTTTAAATAGATCAGTAAACAATTTCATCACACTAGCTCCTATGAACAAGTGTAGGATATGCACCTTTCACTCTTACCCACTAAAATTGCGCGTGTATGGGTTGTTGCTATTTTAAACGATATCCTATACTTACATAAGCACCCCAGCTCCTTGCATTCCATGATGAAAAAGGGGTGGACACCGTAGCGGAAAAAGGCATGAGATAGGTAGCATATAACTCAATCTTACATCTTCCTTGTGATTCACTAAAACCTGCTTCAATCCTTCCTCCCCAGTTAAAAGCATTCGCCTTAAATTCATCGAAAATGTGGGCGTCAGATACGCCGTTTCCTAGCCGCCCATTCATATAATGTCCCGTACCCACAAATAGTTCCGTTTTGCTCACCATCACACATCCCCAGAACGTAGTATTGAGATGAACATAGGTCCAGGCTTCTTTTTGATTTAGCAGTTATGCCTGTTTGACTAACCTGGGCAGTCCTTCCACCTTGAGATAAATAACCGATCTCACTGGACAAGTAAAAGTGGGATCTGGTAAGGTACTCTATCCCCAGCAGGCAGGAATAGGAAGAGACCGAACCGGGAAAAATATCATAACCTTTATAGTGAAGATGGATTATTGTCACGCCGTTATCAATCTTAAACGTTTGTGAAAGGCATGAAATTTTCACTGATAAAAAATACTATCAGCAAGGCTAATTTCTTCATGGGGATGGTTTTGCAAACATTGCTAAAAGGGGCTACTAACGTGTTCATGCACAAGGTATAGTTCTTTCTCAAAACGTATATATAGACCACATTATTTTGTATCAAAATTAACGCCCAGGGGATGACCAGGCCTTAATTTTCAAAGCGTTATTCTTCTTAACACCTGCTAAGGAAGCGGCAGCCGCGTAGCCTTCTCCTTGCGCTTATACCGCTCTAGCTGCCGGCCCAGCAACCACAAAGAAATGGCCATGATGCCAAAGAAAATACCTTTATGCGTACGGTCCCACAGGTATTCGAAGTAGCGGGTATACCCATCTACCAGCAGGAACACTACGCCCATATCCCGCAGGGGGGTATCTTTAAAACGGATGCCCAGTGCAATGGCCCCACTGCAAAGGAGCGTATAGATAATCACCCACCAGATGAACTGCATTTGCCTTACGGCCTGCCAGTTTTCCCAGGTAGCGCTATTGCCAAAAATAGAAATGAGCCAGCCCGCTACCAGCAATAATAACCAGCCTCCATACCACAACAATTGTTTCGTTTGCGCAGGCACCTGGGTATTGCGCAGCGCTCCGCTGATGAGCAGCAATAAGCCTCCCAGGGGCAGCATGCGCACGGGCAGGTTCATGCCCAGCCAATAGGGACTGGGCTGGGTAAGGAAATAAGTAAGATTTACATATCCCGGCACCACGCATAACAGGGCGGCTATGCCCAGCAAGGTGGTATGAAGGACCACGGAAATGGCGCCGTATAGCAGCCCGGCCAATAGCCAGAACACCCCGTAATTGCCGTCCAGGTAATCCAGTCCTTTTCCTGTGTATACTACGGTCACGCCTATACTAAGAATGGGCAGTATCCAATATAATTCCTGGTCAAATGAAAAGGCGTCATACCGCCGGCGACGCTGCTGCCCGTGGTAACACAGGAAAGCGGAAAGCAGGGCAAAGAGCAGGGCCACCATGCCATTATTCAGCGAGAACTTTTTGCGAAGTATTTCTATCCATTTTTCATTGAGCACCAGCGAGCCAAATGCCATGAGGGCGCAGGATATGGCTGCCACAAAAATGTAGCCGCCTATGGCCTGCCAGTCGGTATTCCTGACCGTGTAACTGGCTTGCAGCGTTTGTGCCTGCTCTTCAGAAATAAGCTGGGCGCTGCGCCAGTACTGGATAGATTGGTGCAGGAGTAGGGCTTGTTTTTTATCGACAGACAACATGCTAAAATAGTTGAGTACACAAAATAATATCCGTACAGATTGCTGCAGGATTATCTAACAATGCCGCCGTTTTCAATATGCCGGCGTTAAAGGTTTTTAGGACTATACATCGCTTGCTAGCCTTAAAGAAATGGTATTGATGATATGCAACAGATTGATTATCATCTGATTAATTAAATTTCTTTCCCGCCCCTGATTTTTTTATTTATTTTTGCTTTCTGCTTATCTTTAAATAAGCAAATTTTATGGGCTGGAATTACAACATATTACAACTAGAAAGCCAGTTTCACAAGAAATTAATGGCATTTCGCTTATTCAAAGAGCGTGGTCTGGAGTATACAGATAAAACATTTCCTGCTTTGCATCCATTTATTATAGAAAATGCAGCTAAGAATGTTTTTGAAGTGGAAAAGGAACTACATGCAGAACTTGAACGGGCTAAAGCGCTATTGGTATAATCCCCTCATTCCTCCGTTGCATTATTTGAATATATTCTCGCAGCCAGCTCATATTTTGACTGTCATCCTCTACTTTAAAAGTACCAAACCACGTTGGCCCTAGTTCTGTCCAAAACTTATATCCTTCCTCGTTTTTCAACAATTCAAATAAATTAGGTTGATGAAACCCCAAACGTAGGCACCATGACTGAAAAGTCTCGGCATCGATGGTTGATTGACTAAAACCAACTCGTCCCCAATGCCGATGGCCGGTATATCCAGCCCCGCTGGTAGCTAATACGTTGATTTCACCGAATGCTAGTTCTCTGCAAGCTTTTACCTGATTTAAAAACAAATTGGTACCCACCCCATTGCCACGATATGCATCGGGGATAATCATAGTGTTATTGTATATGATCTTTGTATTTAAATCGATTGTTCTATTCACATAAAATTGATCGCAGAAAACCTTTAGCTCATAAACATTGGTAGCCTCCATTTCAATATACATTTTGAAATTAGTGGGTGCCGCTATAGGAATTCCGCCACATAAATTTAGAAGATCAGGATCGCTGACCGTTTTAATGGATAATTCTTCTGCTGGAAGATTACTAAAAACTTCCAGTTGATCAAACAATCTGGGGCAAAAATTGTCCAAAAATCTGAATTTAGTCATCCAATTTACAACAAATCAAATATTAGCCAGTGCGTAAAGGCGGCAAAACATTGAATTATTTATGGACTAACTTTTTACTTCAGCGCTGCATGCAAAATCTCCACAGGGTGCTGCGCTTTGCGGCCGGTACCATCTTTTACCTGGTGGCGGCAACTGGTGCCGGCGGCGGCAATCAGGGTATCTGCGGAGGCCTGCCGCACGGCAGGGAATAACACCATTTCACCGATCTGCATGGAAAGGTCGTAATGTTCTTTTTCATACCCGAAAGAACCTGCCATTCCACAGCATCCGCTGGGTATTACGTCTACCGCATAATTGGCCGGCAGCGATAATATTTTTTTGCTGTAGGTTATGGCGGATAATGCTTTTTGCTGGCAGTGTCCGTGTAGTTTTATCTGCCGCGTATCGCTGGTAAATTGGTTGGCTGTAATAAAGCCGGCATCTGCCTGTGCGGCCAGGAATTCATCTACCAGGAAAACGTGGGGTGCCAGGGCATGGGCGGCAGGCCGCAGTGCTTCGCTCACCAGGTCGGGATATTCATCGCGGAAGCTCAGGATGGCCGAAGGCTCTATGCCCAGCAAAGGTGTGTGGGCGCTGATGATGCCGGAGAATCGCCGCACATTTTCTTCAGCCAGTGTGCGGGCCTTGCGCAGCAGGCCTTTCGACATATATGCACGCCCGCTTTCCGGATGCGCAATGAGCAGTACTTCATAGCCCAATGCATCCAGCAGTTGTACCGTTTTTATGCCAATCTCCGTATCGTTATAGTTGGTAAATTCATCGCAGAACAAATACACCTGCTGCCGGTAATTGCTGGCGGGGCGCGCCGGCAGCCATACCTTTTGGTACCAGTGGCGCAGCGTGGTTTTATACAAAGTAGGCAGCGCGCGCTGGGTAGCAAAGCCGGAACATTTTTTAATAAGCTGACCTACAGCATGATCGCCGGTAATGGCGTTATACATGCGGGGTGCCAGGGATGCCAGTCCGTTCAGTTTAGCAATGTTGCCAATCATGCGGGCGCGCAGGGGCACGCCGTTGGCATCATAATAATGTTGCAGGAACTCCATCTTTAGTTTGGCCATATCCACATTCGACGGGCATTCCGACTTGCAGCCCTTGCAGGCCAGGCACAGATCCAGCACTTCATAGATCTCTTGGTGATCAAACTTATTTTCCTTTTTGGAGTGGGTCAGAAACTCACGGAGAATATTGGCCCTGGCGCGGGTGGTATCTTTCTCATTGCGGGTGGCCATGTAGCTGGGACACATGGTGCCGCCACTGGCTGGTGTTTTGCGACAGTCGCCCGAACCATTGCATTGCTCCGCATGCTGGAGCAGTGTTTGGTGGGGGAAATGGAAAATCGTTTTCAGATCGGGGGCTTGCTGGCCCGGTGTGTAGCGCAGCATACTGTTCATGCTGGGCGTATCTACAATTTTATTCGGATTAAAAATATGCTGGGGGTCCCAGAGTTGTTTGATATTGCGAAGGAGTTCGTAATTCTTTTCGCCCACCATCTGGCGGATAAATTCCCCGCGCAGGCGGCCATCTCCATGTTCCCCGCTGAGCGAGCCTTTGTATTTTTTCACCAGCGTGGCAATTTCTTCGGCAATGGTGCGGAAAAGCTGATTGCCTTCGGCGGTTTTCAGGTTCAGGATAGGGCGGAGGTGAATTTCCCCGCTGCCGGCGTGTGCATAGTGAACGGAATAGAGGCCGTATTTGGCCAGTATCTCATTAAAATCGCGGATATAGGCGGGTAGGTCTTCCACGGCTACTGCAGTGTCTTCGATCACCGGCACGGCCTTTTCATCGCCGGGCAAGTTGCTGAGCAGGCCCAGGCCGGCTTTGCGCAGGCTCCATATTTTTTTGCTGTCATCTCCAAAGAGCAGGGGAAAATGATACCCCAGCCCGGCTGCTTCCAGCGCGGTTTGCAGTTGTCCGGCTATTTCCCGGATCGCATCGCGTTCGTTGCGTAGAAACTCCACCACCAGGATGGCACCAGGATCGCCCTGTACGAAGAAGCGGTTTTTACTTTGTTCTATATTATCTTTCGTACACTCCAGGATGTAGTGGTCTATCAACTCGCTGGCGCTGGGCTTAAATTGCATGGCAATAATATTGGCCCGCAGCGCTTCATCTATGGAATGGAAATGCACGCAGAGCAGTCCCGTTTCTTTGGGTGGCAGCGGGTTTACGTGCAGTTTTATTTCCGTAATAAAGGCGAGGGTACCTTCGGAGCCGGCCAGCAGCTTACAGAAATTAAAATCCTCCGTGCCGGCGGTAAAGGGGGCGGTGTCTACCAGCAGGTCCACTGCGTAGCCGGTATTGCGGCGGGTAATGCTTTTACGCGGAAACTCCTGGCGGATTTCCGCCTGGGTGGCATGATTGCCCAGCAGGCGGCGGGTTTCGCGGTACAATGTTGTTTCCAGGGAGGGAGGGGCTTCGCATTTGGCCTCAAAATCATCGAGGCTCAGCGCCCCAAAGGTCACTTCCGATCCATCGCTCAGCAGGGCCTTTACTTCCAGCAGGTGATCGCGGGTACTGCCATACACCACAGAGTTAGATCCGCAGGAGTTATTGCCCACCATACCGCCTATCATGGCCCGGTTGGCCGTAGAGGTTTCGGGACCAAAATACAGGCCGTGGGGTTTCAAGAAGAGATTTAACTCATCGCGGATCACCCCGGGCTGTACCCTCACCCAGTTTTCCTGGGCATTCAGTTCCAGTATTTTGGTAAATGTGCGGGATACATCCACCACAATGCCGTGGCCTACCACCTGCCCGGCCAGCGAAGTGCCGGCGGTGCGGGGAATGAGGGAAGTATGATGTAGGCGGGCAAAGGCAATCAATAATTTCAGGTCGTTCACCCCGGCGGGTATGGCTACGGCCAGCGGCATTTCGCGGTAAGCGGAGGCGTCGGTAGCGTACAGGGTACGCATGGTGTCGTCAGTGTACAGGATGCCCTCCATATCTGCGGAGAGTTGGCGTAAAGCTTCTTTCATCATCTTATCAGGTGGCCACTCGGGCCCGTATCAGTTTCGTGAAGCCTTAAAAATAATACATTCCACCGGGGAATAAAAGTCTGGTGATTAAATAGGGTAATGCCGTGTTGCAACGTGCGGGATGAAGGCAGGTGCGCGGGATGAAGGCACCTTGCGCCTATAACGAGCCCATACTGCGCGTAGGATATGCCCAGGATAAAGTTTAAAACAGGGGAGCAGGGGGAATCCCTTCCTCCGTCATAAACCTGGGTTTTAGCAATTCCACTTCCACAAAAGGTTGCAATTTATCCACGAGATACACCGTAAGCTCGGGGGAAAAGGCTTCATTGTGCATGTGCATGAAAAAATACAATTCCTGCAAGCCTTGTTGCAACCAGTAATGGATGCGGTTTACCCAATCATCTATACGGGTGTAGTCGGTGGGATGCAGGCTATTGCCCACGTAGCGGATAAAGGTTTTGGCCACTGGCAATTCCATATGCAGGCAGTCGCGACGCCCGGCGGCATCGGTAATAATGGCACCTACCCCAAGTTTACGCAGGGTATCAAAATGCGTGCGGCGCACCGCCTCATCGCTGTACCAATCGGGGTGGCGCACCTCCACAAACCATTGCAGGTCGCGGGGCAGGGTTTCCAGGTATTGATACAACTGGTCCCGGCGCTGGGGGGAATAGCGGTCGCTCAGTTGCAGGAAAATGGGGCCCAGGTGTTTGCCAAAAGCCATCACCCCTTCCAGGAAGGCGTCCGTTTGCGGGCCGGCATTGACCAAAGAGCTGTAATGGCTGATGCTTTGGGGTACTTTGGGGCAAAAAAGAAATGGCTTGCCACGGGCCTTGTCTGCCCATTGCTGGATGGCAGCAGGGCCATAAATTTTATAATGCGTGGCATTGAGTTCTATACTGTTGTAATGTTGTACATAATGATCCAAGAACTGGGCTTCCTTGGTCTTCGGCGGGTATATCTTGCCGATCCATTCCTTGCGGCCCCATTTGGCGCATCCCAGGTACAGCTTGGGTTTCTTCACCGGCTTGCCTTTGAGTACGCCTTTATTGAATGCCGGTTCGGCAGGCAGTTTGAAATCGATGTCGTTCAGCGTTTCTTCTGGTACGCGGCCAAATTCCATAAAAAGTAGTATTAATTAACAGGCGGGCAGTCAAAAGACAAACGGGGCAAGGGAGCGGGGCAAGCGCGGCCCGGATCATGCCCTTATTACGGGAACCTTGTAAAGTAACAGGGTTCCACTGTATTTATTATAAGCTAGCTGCACGGCATATGATGAAAGCAATTACCTTTACAAATATAAGCTAACCTGTTGGGCACCACCATTAAAATGCTGGTTGATTCGAAAGCTTCGATTCATGCAAAATATCGCATAATATCGCATATGTTTTGCCCCATTATTGCACGTTATAAGGAATGCTCACATACGGCTTGCTTTATACCTTTTTTGGCAGGCGCTTTGATTTGTGATTTTCCCAGAGCTTGTGTTCAATCGTATGTAAATGATGTTTTGCAGGTTTCCTGGCAAAACTGCACGCTTTAAGACAATGACCAGCAGCATTCAACTTTTATTTATATAGCATGGAAATTATTCACGTCAGCGCAGAGTGTTACCCGGTTGCCAAAGTAGGCGGTTTGGGTGATGTGGTAGGTGCTTTGCCAAAGTACCAGCAGCAAGCCGGAGATATTGCAAAAGTAGTGCTACCAGCTTACCGCACCCGTTTTATAGAAACCCATGAATTTGAACAGGTGCATCAATCGGGCGTATGGGTGGGCCAACAGTGGTATCATTTTAATGTGTTGAAGGAGAAAACTAACCTCCTGGGGTTTGACCTCTACCTCGTGGAAATACCCGACTTATTTAATTCGGCCCAGGTGTATGGCGCCTGGAACGATACAGAACGCTTCCTGGCCTTCCAGATCGCGGTGCTGGACTGGATCAACGAATGGGTCCACACTCCGGATGTGATCCACTGCCACGATCATCACACAGGCCTCATCCCCTTTTTAATACAACATGCTTTTAAATACCACCGCATTCGTGGCGTACCCACGGTACTGACCATTCACAATGCCCAATACCAGGGTCAGTTTGGCTGGGAACAGTTTTACCGGCTGCCAGCATTTGATCCTGCCAAGGGCGGGCTGTTGGGTTGGAATAATGCCATCAATCCCCTGGCCGCCGGCATTAAAAGCGCCTGGAAGGTAACCACCGTATCACCCGGTTATATGCAGGAATTATATCAGGATGCCAACGGCTTGCAGGATTTATTGAACTATGAAATGGGCAAAACCTCCGGCATCCTCAACGGTATAGACACCCAGGTATGGGATCCGGCTAAGGACAATATGCTGCCGGCCAATTATAAACCTACTACGGTGGCCAAGGGTAAGCAAGCCAATAAGCTGGCCTTGTGCGAGCGGTTCGACCTGGACCCTTCGCTGCCTTTGTTTTCCTTTATAGGCCGCCTGGTGGGCGACAAGGGCGCAGACCTGCTGCCGGATGTGATAGGCCGGGCGCTGTATGAACAGGCCGGTAAGCTCAATTTCCTGGTACTGGGCAGCGGAGATCCACATATCGAATGGATGCTGGAACAAACAAGGGCCGTAAACGCCGGCAACTTCCAGTTATTTATTGGATATGATGAAGTGCTTTCCCATCATATCTATGCGGGCAGCGACTTTCTGCTAATGCCATCGCGGGTAGAGCCCTGTGGCCTTAATCAGATGTACGCCCTGCGTTATGGTACCATCCCCATTGTACGCAGTACCGGTGGCCTGCGCGACACTGTAACCGACTTTGGCGACAAGGGCGGAAATGGCGTACGTTTCCTTCATGCCTCCTCCTACGATGTAATCCATGCCATTGGGAGGGCTATAGAATTATATGCCGACGAAAAAAAACTGCTTAAAATGCGTAAAGCCAACATGCTGATCGACCACTCCTGGGATAGATCCGCCCAACAATACCTGGATCTTTATAAATCATTAAAACAGTAGTTATGTCAAACGCCTTAATTTCTCTCATACTGGGCGGAGGCGCCGGAACCCGCTTGTTTCCCCTCACCCGCAGCCGCTCTAAACCAGCCGTGTCTGTGGCCGGAAAATATCGCCTGGTGGATATTCCTATTTCCAATTGCCTGAATGCCGACATGAACCGCATTTTTGTATTAACTCAATACAACTCTGCGTCGCTTAACAAACACATCAAAAACACCTACCATTTCAGCCATTTCAGCAAAGCATTCGTAGATATTCTGGCCGCCGAACAAACACCGGACAACCCCACCTGGTACCAGGGTACCGCAGATGCCGTACGCCAGTGCCTGCACCATATTGAAAATTACGACTTCGAATATATCCTCATCCTGTCTGGCGACCAGCTCTATCAAATGGACTTCCGCGACATGTTGCAGCATCATATAGAAAGTGAAGCCCAGATATCGATCGCCACTATCCCGGTAAATGCCAAGGATGCCAGTGATTTTGGAATATTGAAAACAGATGCCAATAACTACATTACTTCCTTCATCGAAAAGCCCAAGGGGGATGACCGTTTTGGCTGGGAAAGTGAGGTGAGTGGTGAAATGCAGGCCGAAGGCCGCGTATACCTGGCCTCGATGGGCATCTATATCTTTAACCGTGACACACTTTTTAATGAGCTGATGACCCGGCAGTTTCATGCTACCGACTTCGGTAAGGAAATTATACCCGACTCCATTAACACGCACAAAGTAGTAAGCTACCAATATGAAGGGTACTGGACAGATATCGGTAATATTCCTGCCTTCTTCGAGGCCAACCTGGAACTGACTGACGACGTGCCTCGCTTCAACCTGTTTGACAGCACCCGCACTATTTTCTCCCGCGCACGTATGCTGCCGCCGGCCAAAATATCGGGTACCACACTGAATAAAACCATGATTGCCGAAGGTTCTATCATCCTGGCCAAGAGATTGGAACGCTGTGTAGTAGGCATCCGTACCCGCATTGGCAAGGATACGGTGATTACCAACAGTTATATTATGGGCAATGACTTCTACCAGACGCTGGACGAGATTAACCGGTCTATTGCCACCGGCAAACCCTTGATCGGTATAGGAGAACGTTGTGAAATCAACAACACCATCATTGATAAAAATTGCAGCATTGGCAACGATGTGAAAATACTGGGTGGTACTCACCTGCAAGATGGGGACTTTGAAAAATATACGATCAAAGAAGGTATTGTGGTCATTAAAAAAGGCGCTTTTTTACCGGATGGATTTGAATTAAAATAAATTCACAGCATGGCCATGGAACTGCCTTTCATGGCCCCATATACTATAAAAAACCCGAACTTATGCGATTGCCAGTAGAGCGACACGCTAACAAGATAGCACCTGACCTTAAACGCGTAGTGGCCCGCTTTTTTTTCAATGGCGAAGCACGCGCCAAAGCCATTATCCAGAAAGTAGTATCCATGACCGATAGTGAGGTGGATGTAACAATAACGCCTATACTCCGGGAATTTTCCAAACGTCACCGCAACATTACCCGCATATTTGAGCGGCATGCCGACAAACTAAAGGTGCTGTTTAACGCCTTGGAAATTAACTACGATAACATGGACCTGAAGCGGCGCCTGCTCATTGGCTCTTACTTCACCAATGAATATTCCATCGAATCGGCAGCCTTCTTTAATCCCTCCCTTATTGAAGATGTAGATCAGAGCGGGCTGGAAGATGGAGAAAAACGGGTGATCCTGAGTTTTCGCGCCGTAGGAGAAGGACATATTTCCTCTATCGCCTTCCGGCGCGGTATCATTAACCGGGATAATGAAATAGACCTGGTTCCCACCGGGAATTATGTAGACGAAGCAGAAATTATCCGCAACGCCGAATACCATAAAAGTAGCTTTTTCCAAAACGCCGTTTCCATTAAACTGCCCGATAGCGTGATGCAGGAAGTGCAAGATAGCCTGGAAGAGAAGTTCGACTACGTAGGTCTTAAACGCGCCATCCGCGATATGCAGCAGCGCTACCAGGAAGACCATTTGCTGAAAAAGTCGCTGGAACGCTTGCTATGGCTGGCCGACGCCTACTATGAACTTAACTTTTCCCTGGATACCGATATCTCCGACCGGGTTATCTTCCCTTACTCCGAAGCAGAAAGCCGGGGCATTGAAGATGCCCGTTTTGTAAAGTATATCAGCGAAGACGGTGATGTAAAATACTACGCCACCTACACCGCCTTCGACGGCATCACCATACAGCCCAAGCTGATGATGACCCGCGATTTTTACAACTTCAAGATCATGCCACTGTATGGAGAAGGTGCCCAAAATAAAAACCTGGCACTATTTCCCCGCAAGATCAACGGCAAGTACGCGATGATCTCCCGCATAGATGGGTTCAATAATTATATCATGTACTCCGACCGCATCACTGTGTGGGAAAACCCGCAGATATTGCAAACGCCCAAACATCCCTGGGAGTTTGTACAGATAGGCAATTGCGGCAGCCCCATAGAAACACCGGAAGGCTGGCTGATGATTACGCACGGCGTAGGTCCCATGCGTACTTATTGCATAGGTGCCTGCCTGCTGGACTTACAAGACCCTACCATTGAAATAGGCCGCTTGCGCGAACCACTGCTCATCCCCAACAAAGACGAACGGGAAGGCTATGTGCCCAATGTACTCTACTCCTGCGGTAGCATGGTGCATAATGAGGAGCTGATTATCCCATATGGATTGTCTGACTACGCCTCGTCGTTTGCCACCGTGCCGTTGCAGAAGTTGTTGGATAAGATTAAGGAAGATGGTGTGTAAGGATGCATGATATTGGAGGCCGGCAGTTTTTTACTGCCGGCCTTTTTTTTGGTGCGCCACGCATGGCGATAAACTAGACGGTGTAAGTCCGTTATGGGGGTATGTAATCGCCAACCATTAGCCAAGAGCAAGGGTGTCC
>NZ_FMAR01000009.1 GCF_900094705.1 Chitinophaga costaii
CTTAAAGGGAGCCGCTTATAATAGCGGTTTGATTTATGCTTCCGGTTAGCAGAATATATTAGTGAATTTGGTATTACATCTAATATTTGTGACAATACCGGCTGTCCGGGAAATTTTCTACCTTTATCCAAGTTTATCTTTTGAGTGTCGTAACCCAAAATTATAAACTATTGGGGCGTAATTGCCCCTTTCTTATTTTTAACATAACAATTTTCCCGGACAATAGTGATATTTTAGATATGCTGTTCAACTCAAGTTAAGCCAAGAGCCATAAAGAAACAGGGAAGTAGAAAGATCACCAAAATTTGATCCCAAATGAACCATAATAAAAATACTTCCTTTAATAACTTGCTAACGCTGCCACCACCGGGCTTCACAGAGTTGCCGGAAATTCTAAATCATCTTGCCAAGACTACATAGTATTTAGTGGAATTATTGGGGCTATACGCCTCATTGCCTGTGCCTTAGCTACTGATTAACACCATTAAATTTTCTTGGCGATGGGATGCGATGTAACAGCCGGTATGGCGACATGCAGTTTTACCAAATGAAGTGATTGTGAACTCCACCCCTGTACAATTCATACTTGATATGATGCCCCTAAAGCGACGGACAAGATGCTACATTACTGCTGTTGCGTGAAATCAACACGGCTTCAAAGGGCTGTAACAGCCATCTATATACTAAAATATTTTAAACTAAATTAACAGGTATGAAAATCAGTAATTTTAAGTCAATAATATTCGTTCTGTGTTTGTTAAGTGGGTCTAAGGTTTACAGTCAACAAATAGACACTGCTAAAGAAAATACAGAAATAAGGCAACTGGTCAAAAATTATGAAGATGCCTGGAATCGCCATGATCCTAAAGGCCTGGCTGATAATTATACCGTTGATGCCACGTGGGTAAATTGGTTTGGGTCTTATTACAAAGGTCGGGATGATATTCAATATCATTATCAACAAGTGCACACTACCTATTTCAAAGCCACACATTACTATACCCGCGCCGTCGAAGATATTACCTATCCTTATCCCAACTTTGCCATCTCTCATGTACGTACCGGTTTAGATGGAGACGAACGGTTTCCCGGACAAACATTTGAGTTTCGCAGGATGATCGTGCTGGTAAAACGCGATGGTAACTGGAAGATCCTTGCCGGGCAAAATGCTAAATTGGAAAAGGGAATAAAATAGCATCCTCTATTTTTAAACACGGTATAGTTGAACGCTGCCTACAGGCTTAAATACTCTATAATAACAGCTTGCCAATAACTATTTACCAACAATTTTTTTCCGGTGTAATATTCCCCAATTTGAAAGATTGCTGATGATAGTTTGTAGCGTATTACCGTGTTCCGTAAGTTCATATTGAACGGTTATGGGTTGCGTATTTAAAACAGTTCGTTTTACCAGTTGGTTTATTTCCAATTCCTTTAATTCTTTGCTCAACATTCTGTTAGAAATTCCTTCTACATCATTCAAAATATCTGAAAACCGTCTTTTCCCATAACAGCAAATAGAAGAAATAATGGAAATCTTCCATTTCCCATTAAGCGCGTCCATTGAATCCTGAACGGATCTCATTCTTTTCCTTTGTTCCTGTTGGAACGCTTCAATTTTACACCCCATAATGATACCTTGTTACACGGATGTTACCGTTATTTTAAAGCACAAAGTTACTAAAAATAACTTTATAGCCTACCTTCGTGTTGTTAAACGAAAAAATAAAGATTAAAAAATGGACTTTACAAACAAAAACGTAGTAGTAACAGGCGGTAGTACAGGCATAGGATTCGCCACCGCAAAAGCATTCATCAGCGCAGGAGCAAACGTTTGGATAACAGGAAGAAGTGCCGGCAATTTGCAAAAAGCAGCGGCAACCATCAATAGTCCCCAATTAAAAACGGTTGTTTCCGACACTTCTAATTTGGCTGGAATAGAGATTTTAGAAAAGGCCATTGCAGAAAGCGGAATAAAATTAGATGTTTTGTTTTTAAATGCTGGCATTGCAGTATTTGCACCGATTGAATTCGCGCTGGAAGCAGACTTTGACGCACAATTCAATACTAATGTAAAAGGATATTTCTTCACGCTGCAAAAAATGATACCGCATTTAAAAGATGGCGCTTCGGTAGTGTTCACTTCATCTAATGCTGCACATTTATCAAATATAAATGTCAGTGCCTATTCAGCTACAAAATCTGCAGTAAATACCATTGCCCGTGTTGCAGCAAATGAATTGGCAGTCCGGAAAATCCGTGTAAACATTGTTACTCCTGGGCCTACAGACACCGGTGTTTTGTCTAAAGTAGGCATGCCGAAAGAAGTAGAAAAGCAAGTTACAGCACAAATCATAGCAACTACTGCAGTAAAAAGAATGGGAGAACCTGAAGAAATTGCAAACATTGTACTCTTCTTATCTTCTGACAAGGCCGGTTTTATTACAGGCAGCGAGTTTTTAGTGGATGGCGGCATGACAAACTATGCACTGAAATAACGTTATAGTAAAATACACCTGTTCGTCAGTAATCTATATAGCAAATGGATTACTGACGATTTTTAAATACCAATTAAGACAAACATTACCATGCCAACGCGAGATGAAAAAACAGGATTATTAGCCCTACCTTACGCCAGAAAACATCCTTTTCTCCATTCCCCAATAATTAAATAGCACACCCCGTTAGGCTATTTTACTTTTTCAGTTCAATATTCTTATCAACAAATGATTTAAAGTCCTGCATTTCCTGCGGAGATATGGCGTGCGCCATCCCGTTGTAAGCATAAAAGGCTGGCTTAAATTGTTTACTTTCCAGCCATTGTTTTGATTTTTCAGCTTCTGAAAAAGGAATACGGTTATCCTCCATTCCATGCCCGATAAAAATGGCAAGCAATGTGTTGTGTTGCTTAAGAATCGCCTCTTTTTGAGCCTCAAAAATTACACCGCTGAAAACACCTATCGCCTTACATAAACCAGGGTAGAGCAATCCCATTTGGTAACTCATATTGGCACCCTGACTAAATCCTGAAATAATGGTACGCGCACTGCTGATATGTAATCTTTTCTGAAGTTTTAATGTCAATGAACGGATAAGCTGCTGGCTCTTTTCAAGATCAGATTGTTTGCCACCAAAGCCACCATTTTTTTTAACGCTTTCATACCATTGATAGGAACCAGGTTGTAAGAGGAATGTTGCCCTTGGAGAAACAATGGTATAATTATTTGGGAAAAATTGGGCAAGGTCTAATAAGTCATCTTCATTCGCCCCATACCCATGCAACAGGATTAGCAATACGGGATTGTTTTTGCTTGTTGCTTCCCTGATCTTATATAACAGGGTGTCACCGCCTGCGGATGACTGTGCTTTACTGGTTATCATGGAAAACAACAAAGCAAAGACTAATAATAGAATTTTAAATTTCCTTTCATGTAAACCAGCGCTTAATAATTCTTTTTTCATATCTTAATTTTTAATTTTGAGTCTTACAACCAAGCATCCCCTTACTCCATACAATTTATGCTGGCGTTCCCTTTAAATAATAGACACAGCGATATGCTGCATAAAGCATCCACTTTATTATAGTAAGTTCCAACCTACATTAATAATTGTAAAAGTACGACAATACCTATAAACGGATATGGTATACTTATGCTTCCCGTACCGCTGCGCAGTATTGCCATCCATCCGCAGGACCGTACTGGCCTTGCGGACAGCCTTACCAAACAATAAAACGGTTTTACAACTCCAGATAGCGATTATAGCCAGGCAACCCCCACTCCGACTTAAAAAAAATAAAAAAAATGCTGTAAGGAACTAATACCAGACGCGTCTATCTATTTGATTATTCACAAAAAAAATCAAATATGACAACGCAAGAAATCGCAACAACCTTAGTAGGCTTGCTGAGAGCCGGTAATTTTGAAGAAGCCCAAAAAAAGCTACTCGCTCAGGACGCTGTCAGCATTGAGCCCAATGCTACATTTTTTCCTAAAGAAACTGTAGGGCTAGCTAACATCTTAAATAAAGGAGCCAAATTCAGGGAGGGCATTGAAAAAGTGAATAGTTTAACAATCTCCGAACCCCTTGTAGCTGGCAATACCATTGCACTCACTTTTACATTAGATGCTGATTTTAAAGGAAATGGAAAAGTAGTGTTTACAGAAGTTTGTGTGTTCCTCGTTTCAGATGGCAAGATTGTACAAGAGGTGTACTACTATTAAAAACTAATTAACGAGGCCGTGTAAGGACTTCCTTATAACTGCGTCTATAGAAAAAACTAAAAAATTCAATTATGAAAAAAATAATGATGGCCATCCTGGTATCTACCATTGGCATGGCCGCAAATGCACAGACTACTCAAAACCAGCACAAATCTACCTGTTCCGTAACATCCGACAGTACAAAGAAAGAAAACTACGTAATGATGTATAAGGGTAAAATGATGAAAATAGTAGACGGAAAGCCCTCCCCGATGACGGAACCGGTGAAATTAAATAACGGTGCAAAAGTGAATACAGACGGTACAGTAACCCTGCTGAATGGAACGAAAATAAGGATCAAGGAAAATGAAATGGTTACAATGGGCGGAAAAATGTCAATGTATCAAGAGAAATAGATTTGTTAACATCCTTTTTTTAACTTTAGGTAGGTGGTGAGAAATCACCCTTACCTTTTTTATGTATAAAACAGCTCTCCTGCATGCAATCCAATAAAAACATCCAGGCTCATAAATGGGTCAATGAATATGCCGACTATCTCTTCCATTATGCACATCAACGGGTAGATGATGTAGCATTATCGAATGATTTGATCCAGGATACTTTTCTATCTGCTTTAGAAGGTATGGACAAATTTGAAGGGCGTTCCAGCGAACTAACCTGGCTTAGAGCCATTCTCAAAAATAAAATTATAGATCACTACCGCAAACAAGCTTCCGGACTAAACAAAATCATGATAAATATGCCGGGAAAGCAAGAAGAAGCCCTAGATTTTTTTGATGAAAATGGTATTTGGAAAGAGGCATTTGCGCCTAAACCATTTGCAGAGCAGGCAGATGAAAAATTACAGGCAAAGGAATTTTACGAGATCCTTAAAATGTGTATGAAAAAATTACCCAAATTATGGGCATCTGTATTTTCCTTAAAGCACATCGATGAGGAAGACAGCTCAGTCATCTGCGAACAAATGAATATTACAAACGCTAATTATTGGGTGATTATTCATCGCGCTAAACTAAACCTGAGAGAATGCTTTCAAAATAACTGGTGATGATAAAGAATAAACTTATCAGGAATACGATCATGCAGCTGCATGCACAGTCAAATTGCAGGCGCGCAACTTTTCTTATTGAAAAAAAAGAAAACACCCGTTTAACAATTGGTGAATGGCTACAAATGCAAGCTCATCTGGCTATATGCCCGCTTTGTACATTATACAAATTGCAAAGCCGTTTAATACAGCAGATGATAGTTAAAATTTTTCAGCAGCGCAAAAATTCCACCTTTTCCATGAGTGAGGATAAAAAAGCTGCCTTAAATATTTTAATAAACAATCATTTAAACCAGGGATAATAGCAACGTGTTACAGATATTAATAAAAAGGAGCATTGCTTTTTTTAGCAATGCTCCTAATGCTTATTTTACAGCAAACACATCGAGCAGCGCAATGTCTGGTGGCGTGGAAAACAAATTGGGCGCTTGATCCATCAATGCTTTGGCAACCGCTCCTGAAAGATGCGCTTGTTGCCCTTCTTCACCGGAAAAAGTATCAAAAATACCAAAAGTGGAAGTCCCAAATTTTATAGCAAACCAATGTATCGTTCCTTTTTCATCTTGCACCAATGGCAAAGCGCCTTTTAAAAACGTCTCTACTTCTTGTTCCTTTCCTGGTTTGGCTTCAAGCCTCGCCAATAATGCCTTTGTAATCATTTCTAAAAATTTAGTTTTAAAAAAATAAGGAAATATTCCCTTTCTCTCCTATAGACGTATACAGCATTTTATCCTTACAATCTAATTTAAATCCACCCTTGCACTGTAATATACCAGGCATATGAATGCGCTATAGAACATTGCCCCCTACTCTCCCCTGATACACGACCATACTAGAAAGGCTTGCATATATAGTCGGCGCATGACCTATCAATTCTATTTCACAAAAAAAATTATAGGTTCCATGTGTAAGGATGATCATTCTTTTTCGTCCATGCAGATACAAAATTTATTTTATGAAACTTAACATGCACAAAAAAAGAAAAACTACGATCCTGGTAAGTGTCGTTGCGGCGATGATTTTAGGAGGCGCTACCGTATGGGCTTCAGACCACGGCGACGCGCCTGCTATAAGCGGTAAAACAACAGACCTTACAGACCTGTATGTATTCCAAAGCCCGGAAAATAATAATAACCTGGTTTTTGTGGGAAATGTACAAGGCCTTTTAAGTCCGGAAGCATCTAAAACAGCGGCATTTGACGAAAAGACTTTATTGGAATTTAAAATTGACACGGACAATGACAACAAAGAAAATCTAGTAATTCAATGTGTACCCAAAAACGGGAAAATGTATGTGTATGGACCTGTACAACCAGCCACCGTGGGTACTGCATCTAGCACTATTAATAGCGAAGCCAGTGCTATTGTCGACATCACCCCTTACGCTTCATCTACGCCCATCGTAACCACTACCTCCAAGGGAATTAAGATATTTGCAGGGCCTCGTGATGATCCCTTCTTTTTTGATTTGCCGCAGTATCTGAAAGTGGTCTCTAATCAGGCAACTAGTTTTAATAATCCAGGAACGGATGCCCTGGCTGGAACTAACGTACTAAGTGTAGTGGTGGAATTGCCAAAATCTCTTTTGGGTAATGGAAGCAGCATCAATGTGTGGTTGGAAACAAAACAAAAAAGTTAATGCCACCAATAAAAAAGACGGCTTAAGATTACTGTTGAATCCACAAAATTGATTTTAACATCGATTAAGAAGTTTTCACCTCCTCATGTTCATCGACCAAAACAAGCCATAACAGGCAACATTTACTTCATTAACTAATCAAAACAATATTGATGAAAAACATTCTCTATCCAGTATTTTTTACATTAGCGGTAGGCATCAGTGCTTGCCACAAAGACAAGAAAACGTCACCAACAGACCCTAACAAGGGCAATACGTACACCATCCAGGGCGATCAGGTAGGCCGTCCAGGTTTAAATGTTGTATTTATCAGCAGCACCGATCACGACATCTTCAACCAGACAGAGCCCTCCCAAATGGCAGCTATTTTTGGAACACAAATTAAAAACAAACTATTGTCTTTAAATCCAGATTTTACCACCAATAAAATTGGGCTTACTGCCGACCAATTTGCTGGCGCTCTTTCTACGGATGTACTTAATGTATCATTGACCGGGCCTACCACTTACTACGACGGCACACATGTACTTACAGGCCGGAACCTGACGGATGATGTTATTGATGATAGCTTCACCCTCATCTTTGGTGGCCCAAATGGAACAGACAAGCCTGGATTAACATCTGATCACGTAGATCATAATGACAAGGAATTTTCCAACACATTTCCTTACGAAGCCACACCCTGGTAATGTATTTATTGGAAAAATTTTAGTTAATGAACAGAAGGCTGGTAAAAACCCAGCCTTCTGTATGTATTTAAAATAATGAAATACACTTTATACATTTTGGCATTATTGCTAATAACACCAATAGTTGGTCATGCACATGTGATTGTAGATGAACTCTCCCATCAATCATCAAATACCATCGCCTGGGAATACCTGAAGCTTGGATACCGACACATTTTACCACTGGGATTTGACCATATTCTATTTATCCTTTCTTTGTTGTTACTCAGCCCTAAATTAAAACCCTTATTGATTCAAGCCAGTACATTTACCATAGCGCATTCTATCACATTAGGATTATCGGTATTTGGATGCATACACCCTATCCCACAGCTGGTGGAACCGTTAATTTCCATCACCATTTTAATAGTGGCATTGGAAAACATATTTTCCAGCAAGTTGCGATCCTCCCGTTTAATAGTGGTATTTCTTTTTGGATTGATACACGGAATGGGATTTGCCAATGCACTAATGGGTGTAGGATTGCCCCAAAGCAGTTATCTATTGGGCGTATTGATGTTTAACATTGGTGTAGAATTCGGACAAATAACCGTGATTTTAGTGGCTTATATTATCCTCGTGAAATGGGTTTCCAAAAAATTAGATTATAAAAAGTACATTGTTACGCCCATATCCATAATAATCGCGCTGACCGCAATCTATTGGACCATTCAACGCATTTGGGCGTAAGGCCAAAAAAACAACTACAACATCTTTTCCATATCTTCTATCATGTATGGGCTAAGATCATATTTGTTTTGCATGGCCGCCTCAAAACATTTCGCTGCATCAAAACCATGGCGAATACTGTTAAGGACTTTGCCTACATAATATAATTCGATTCCTTCCAGGGGTTTACCTGCAATATGTTGTTGAAATACCTGATATGCCTTTTCCTGCTGATGATTGCACAACAAACTATAAGCATACCAGGCATAAGTTTGCGGCGTTGCACGATTCTTTAATTCTGCAAAAGCTACATCCACCGCATTTTGGGGCCGGTTCAGTACCGTTGCATACAATTCAATTAGATATTTATCATACATCAATTCATATTCAGGCAAAGAAGCCTCTTTAACAAACCTGTTGGCATAATATATAATTTTATTTTCATCATGTTGCCATTGTGCCATTTGGTACATTTTGTAATATGGATCAGGCAATTTATTTCTGCTCACCGCAAGATTAAACAACGCGTTGGCATTAGCAGTATCGTTATCCTGCACTAAAGCCACCCATCCTAATTGCAGCAGCGAATGCATATCTCCAGGATTGAAACGGATAGCTTGTTTTAAATCATTCGCAGCAGTTGCCAATTTTTTTTGATGCACCGCTAAATCACCCAACATAGACCAGGCAAGATTTTGTAAATAAGGATTTTTACCGGCTAAAGCCACTGCCTGTTGCATGGCACTAAACGCACTATCAGGCTCACCATTCAAATGATCTAATTTTGATCTTCTAAAAAAATAATTATAGTCCCGGATATAATCTTTATTTCTCAATACCCCAGCAGCCTGCTCATACTTCCCCAGCTCAAAATTAACATCAAATCCTAACGCATTTCTTTGATAAGCTTTCACCCCTATTTTGCAAGCCTTTTGATAGAAAGTATCTGCTGTTGCAAAACGATGATGCATAATAGAAAGAGAAACCAAATTTAACAGTGGCGCCGCTAGAGTATGTGCAAAAGTGGCATCCACCTGTTTCAATATAACATCCGCCTTATCCAGATCCTGTAGATTTCCAGCTAATTTAAATCGATTCACCAAAGTAGCAGCGTACTGCATTTCATTAATATTACCAGGTCGCAACGAATCTATACGTCCAGACCAGAAGTCCATATTACGTTGATTGGAGGCCAGTAAAGAATCGCACGTGTAAATATGCTGAAGACTGTCCACAAATGCAGCATCTACGATGGGCTTGCCATTTTTGCATGCATTAAAGACAAAAATTATCATGAGGGAAATGGACACTGTACCATAGCGGAAAAAAGGTTTCATCATTTGTGTTTAATTAAATGACGTATGTAGACGACGTTCCTTACAAAATATTAGGCTTTCATTCCTAAAAGTGAGCTGATGTAGGAATACCGGCTAAGTAAACATTTTATTACTTATGACATATTAAATTATTTTTAATATAAAAACACCTTGTTAAGAATGATAGATAACTAACCGCCATTATCGAGATCCTTTCGCTCCGTTTGAAAAGTCACTATTATGATTACTGACTGCAAAGAATGGCTGAACAAAATCACAGAGCGCTTGCGGTGTAACCACAATGGTACTTATACGGCTATAACACGCCATATTGATTCCTACAAAATGTTTCTGAATACCAAACACCGGACCTCCACATGCTGATGCGGTAATGACACCATCTTGAACAAAGATATGCCGGAAGCCATCCCTCACCGTACTTCTCCCACCATCAAACATTGCTGCCTGGTGATGGGAAGTGACAGGATAGGAACGCAACTGCGCCGTTAATGTGTCGATAACATCCTTTTGACGGCATACTACAGCAACCTGGTCGTTAGGCCTGTTCATCCGGATAGTATTCATGAAGCTTACAGGATCATGCACGGCAACATTATTCCTAATAAATATCTCATCGTAATTGGTCAGGTATACTCAGGCAGGGCTCACTTGTTCAATAGTTTATTGTATTTGGGGTTGCAATTTATCCATACCTGGCGCTTGAGCCATTGCCACAGGCACCCCGCTCATTCTAACGAAAAAAACAACAACACCGCTATCCTTTTATACATTTTCACTATCTCCAAACCTATTTACTTTCCGAATAATTCTACCAGTTTTCTATCCAAATTATCACCACGCAGGTTCTTTGCGATGATCTTGCCCGTTGGATCTATCAGGTAGTTGGTAGGCACGGCGGTAAGGCCATATAACTTGCCACATCCCCCACCAAACCCTTGCAGGTCGGACGCCTGGTCCCAAGTTACACCGTCCATTGTAACGGCACGCAACCAGTATTCTTTGCCCTTATCGGTATAGTCCATCGACACACCCAAAATGGCGAACGGTACGTCTTTATAACGTTCGTGCACGGCTTTCAAATGCGGATTATCTGCGCGGCAGGGCATGCACCAGCTAGCCCAGAAATCCACCAATACATACTTGCCCCGGTAGTTTGATAACGACACATTAGCATCTTGTAAATTTTTAACGGTGAAGTCGGGCGCCTGACAACCTACGGCCACATTAAATAGGTTGGCATAAGCCTTTCCGGATGGCGACGTCTGAAGGTTTTTAGGGAATTTATAGAAATACGCTTTAGCTTTTTCCAGGTTGTAGGCCGGATCTATAGCATCTGCCAGTAGTTCCAGGCTTACCAGCGAGTTGGGATGTTTTTTAATAAATGCCTCCTGCGCAGGATTTTGCCGGCTAGCCAGTTCGTCGTAAGCTGCCTGCACCGCTGGCATTAGTTCGGGGATATCCTGAGCCCTTCTTTTGGCGATGTACAGCGCCTCCGATTCTATATTAAAAGGCTTTAGCAGTTGCACTAATTCCCGGTAATCTTTATTCATCTGCGTACCTCCGATGGTGGCGTATTTCAGGGAGTCTGTAGCATTGATGGTAATGGTACCTTGCTCCAGGTATACATCAATCTGATCCATGCGGGCTGGTTCTGTATAGAAAGGGTATTTACTATAACGGATAAATACCGTTGCCTTCATCGCATAAGGAACCGTACCGGTAATGATAAAATGCCCATTCCTAATGGCTGCAGTATCGGTATATCCTTTCCGATCTAGGCGGTAAAAAACACAGGCAGTAACGGGTTCGCTACGGTCTTTTACAGTGCCTTCAATTACATAATGCTGTTGGGCAAAAACAGTAACGGGTATAAATGCTAAAAGCAATAATAAAACCTTGTTCATGATGGATAGTATAATGGTGGACATTGATGCACAAAAACAGATAATAGCGCCGCTGAGAAGCGGCGCAGGTCATTCGTTTATGTTAAGATTTTGGCAGCACTTCTTCGAGTTTTTTAATAAGATCTTCACCGCGCAGATCTTTAGCGATGATCTTGCCGCTAGGGTCTATCAGAAAATTGCTCGGAATAGACGACACCAGGTACATGCCGGCAGCGGCATTGCCTGCACCTTGGAGATCCGACAGTTGCTCATATGGCAAGCCATCTTTTTCAATGGCGGCCAGCCATTTTTCACGGGAGTCGCTTGCACCACCATCCAATGAGATACCTACTACAGTGAAATTTTTATCTTTAAATGTATTGTAGGCTTTGACTACGTTTGGATTTTCCTTGCGGCAGGGCACGCACCAACTTGCCCAGAAATCGAGCAAAACATATTTGCCTTTGTAAGACGACAGGGAAATCATTTCATCCTTGGTGTTCTTCATTGAAAATTCCGGTGCCGGTGATCCTACGTTCACTTCGCGGGCTTTTTTTGTAGCGGCCAAAAAGCGCTGGGCAGGACCTGAATCCTGCAAATCCTGACTCAACATACCTATCAGCATCCTGCTTTTTGGAGGATCGGTAGCAGGTGTAAAGGATGAACGGATGAGGTTTAAGCTTACCACAGACCCAGGGTGAGTTTTAACAAAAGCTATCTGAGCTTTTTCTTTCTTTGCTAAAAGCGCCGTATAGTCATCTTTTAGTTTCACCTGCAATGCATCATTTCCTTCCGCCTTCAGGTAGGCCGCGTTTACCGCAGCTTCTTGTTGTTTAAATGGTTGCAGTAAATCCATCATTTCCTGCTGGTCTTTATTGAGGGCAGTACCACCTACCCGCGCATGCTGCAATGAGTCGGGAGAAATTACCGTAACAGTGCCGTTTTCCAGATAAACCCCTACCTGGTCTGGTCCCGGCCTGTCTTTAGGTGAAGCGCCATTTTGAAATAACAATACATAGGCCTTCATCGGCTCAGATACCTTTCCCTGTATAATAAACTGGTCGTGTTCCACAATGCCCGAGTCGCTCCGCAGTACCCCATGCTCCTGGTACCATACATACGCTTTGGCCGGATAATGGATGTGTTTCACCTTACCAACCACGGTATAATTTTGCTGGGCCATTGCGCCCAGCGGTAACGCGGTCATCAGCAGCCACAATTTGCTTTTCATATTTAACGGTTTTTTTGTTGACTAGTAGTACCGGTACATGCTGTAATAAAAGGAAGTCGTGTTGGGCGTTGTATAGAGCATAGTCTTTACACGGCCTGTACCCTGGTATACGCTGCCGGTTTGATTCAGCGTATTGCCTAGTACATTAAACTGGTAAATTTTATAATTTCCGCCCGAATAGGTAGCCACTACCAGGTTGGTAAAATTATAGCTGGCAGGCGTATCATATTGGCAATTAATAAATTTCATGTAAGTGATTTCTTCACCAGCCGGGAAGCTGTATAAATTATCGATGTAATTCTTGCTGTCGATACTATAAGCCCCGATCTTATTGGCATTGGCGAAGTATAAAATGGGATTATTTTTATTCAGTGCATACAGGCTGGCCGATGTAAGGTTTGGGTACTGGCTGGCCAACAGGGTGTCTGCATACCGGATGGGACTATGCGCACCATTGTAGCGGGAAGGAATCAGCTCCGCCAGGTTTAAGCCCAGCAATACCATGTCGCTGCTGTTATCTCTTTTCAACAAGCCGTAGGCCCGTCCATTGGTAGTAAGTAAGGTATCCAGCGAACCGTCTGTATTTTCCAGGAACACCAGTTGGCCCCCCAGGTGATTGGCAGAAATATTGTATTGCTGGCCACCTCCGCTACTATTTAAATACTCGTCTGGAAAGTAAGTAACATCGGTTTGCTGGAACCGTACTGTTACAAACGATTCACTCAGTTTATCAAACCCCATCACATACCCCACATCTGTAGAGCCAGCGCTGGGTGTAATCGTGAAATAAGGAGATAGCGAATAATTGCCAGTACGTTCCGGAAGGAAGCTATTAGACTTGGGATTCATCCCTTGCGCCCTTCCATTATTCACCAATACCATGAGATTAGGATCTGCCACCAGACCCTGGTAATTGCGGGTAGCAAGCGGTGGTACTTCATAAAAAAGCTGATCGCTATTGGCCAGCACCTTTTCATCTTTAATCCGGTAGGCCAGGAATTCCTTGCTGCTCATAGGCATCAGGCAACTGTTGTTCTGGTAAAAAGTGTGGCTTACCGGTTCCAGGTAATTATACAGGGATGTAAACGCGAGTCCTACCGGGGTACCGCTGAGCGGGTTGCCGTATTTGGCCGAAATAATATTCGTGTTGGTCGAAGCACCATTGGAGGAGATCAGGAAGGCATCCATATCGGTATTACCATCTGCCGTCCCTTTCAGTACGTACCATCCACGTTCTGCACGGCTTACTACATTCCAGGAAAGGGTAATGGCCGCCGTAACACCAGTGGCAACGTTGGTTACTTCTTCCCGTACCTGGTAAGTACCCAGGCTATCCATCACTTGCACAAAATCTTTATGCTCCGACACTAGTTCTAACACCTGTACATAATTTGGCCGGCTGGCATACCGAAACCACTTGTAAGTAAATGTGGCTGCCTGGCCTCCATAGTCTATCGTGGGGCTGATGGTAACCGTGTCGCCAATGCTTTTTTCAGTGATCGCCGGAGTGGTAATAACAATATCCGGCAATGGTTTGATGTTATTATTTTCCTTTTTACAGGCAGCAGCCAGGATCGTGATGCCTGCTATCAGGAGCAGGCAGTGACGGTAATATATAGAGTTAAACATGCGCTACATTTTTATGGTTTACAAAGGTGGAAAGGTAACGGCAGACGTGGCTAATGCAGGATCTTCCCGCAGCTCCGTTTGTCCGGCGGCCAGCCTGGCCGCATTGACCGCCTTCAGGGCCTGGGTGAATTTAAAAAGGTAATAAGCCTGCAAACTGGTGTTGCTGCCAATGGTGGCAATGAAATCTGCATCCCAGCGATCGCCCGATTGGTCTATCAGGAACTGGTGTTTAACGGGGCCATAAGTACCCAGGAAGAAACTGGCCGTCCAGTTAGAGGGTTTACTGAGCCGGTCGGAGATATACACAATACCCTCGGTATGGTTACTATTTCCTGGTGCAAAATCGTCTGACTGGTCTATCTTGAAATGCAACTGGTAAGTAGATGTTTTCAGCGAAGTATCGCGGATGGTAATGATCGGCACATAAGCCTGGAAAGAATCGGCATCTATTTTCCATAACAGCTTTAGCGCTGCATTATCGAAGGGTACGTAATGCACGCCGGCTACCGCATCGGGATAAGCCGGGCTGGCCGATGTATCAGCAAAGGCTGTAAACTTGATGTAACTGTCTTTATTTGGCACTGTACCTACCGCGCGTACATGAAAGAGCACGGTATCGTATTGTACGGAAGGGTCTTTATAAAAAAAGGTAGAATATCCTGCCGTCACTGCTTTAATATCATTGTCATAATAAAACTCCAGGAATTGCTGGCCGGAATACACCCCAGGCATGTCTTTCTTGCAGGAGCCGCACAACAAGATGGTGAGCAGCAGCGCACCCATATGTGTGATTTTCTTATTCATGGTCATTATTTTTAAATAGCACCAAGCTGGTTAACTATAGATTAGTAGTTTCTAATGATGGCAATGGCAATACATACTGGGCTTCGCCAGTGCTATGGTCGCTCCATAACATATCGGTAATACCAAAGCGCTTGTACGCATAGAACGATTGCCCCTCTCCGTAAAATTCTTTAATGTATTCTGTGAGCAGTACGGAATTACGATTTACATCTGTAAGCGTAATTGAGGTAGCTTCCCGCGCCGTTCTATAAGTGGCAAAGTAAACGTTGGCCTCATCCAGCGGTGCGCATTCGCTGGCTATCAGGTACATTTCCGATAAGCGGATCAATGGTACAGAAAAAGGGTTGTTGTTGCCGGTGGCCGCAATCATTTCCGCATACTTCTTAGTAGAAGAACAGGTGGTGCCCACGGTATAAGAATACACACTATAGAAAAGGGAGGACCGGAGGTCGGGTATGTTTTGATATAAGTCTACAGCTGTTCTGGTTTGAGGAGTAACATTAGACGCCTGCGAGCCGCTGGACATTCCCGCATCATCGAAGGTGGTCATGTTCAGGCCAAAAAGGTGCTCCGTAAAAAACACGTAGTTCTTGGCAGACAGGTTGGCCCGCACCCCAAAGCTGAATTTTTTGGTATTGTTGTCGGTATTCACCGCATTGATCACCATCAGCGCATATTTCAACGCATTTTCTTTATCGCCCATCCATAAGTACACCCTGGCCTTAAGACCCAGCACAGCATAATAGTTCATGCGGTTTTGCCGGTAATACCAGAACATGCTGGTATATTCAGATTTAGAAGCCCATGTTGTGTTCAGCGAATAGGGAGCATATTTCACAATAGGGTCGTAAGTTTGGAGTAAAGGTTCTGCCTTATCCAGATCGGCCAGCAATTTTGTCATATAACTGGTATAGGTATCGTACGGGATGGCGTCTTTAGTAACGCTGGTTACGTAGGGCAGATAAGTTTTAGTACCCGCATTGCCCGGCATGGGGCCATACAGCCTTATCATATCGAAGTGATTAAACGCCCGCAGCGCCAGCGACTCCCCTTCTATGAGCTTGGCTACCCTGGTTTCCAGAATGGTTTGGGTAGAGAGTGCATCCAGCAAGCTATTAATATTGGCCAGTACGTTGTATTGGTTGATAAACGTTGTACCCAATGACTGATCTGCCTCAGTAGCAGTATAATCGTGATGAATCAGTTCATAATTAAGGGTAGCAGGCTTATTGGAATAATATAACTGCGCCATAAATTCCACACCGCCATTTACAAAAAAACTGGAGGGTGAATAGTTTTTACGCATGTCTATATAAATACCTACCAGCGCATCCGTATATCCCTGCGTACTGGCAAAAAGCTTGTCTTTGGTGGTTTCCTGCGCCGGTTCCACGGTGAGGTATTTTTTGCACCCGGTAATACTTATTAACAGTGTAACTGATAATAAAAGGATCTTTATGTTATTCATGATTTTATTCATTAAAACGTGCATGATAAAGCGAATGTAGGCTTGAGCGTATAAGGATAACTGGTACCCCTTTCCTGGTCAATATTGCTCCAGTAAGACAAATCGCTCATGGATGCAGAAATGCCCAGGTGCTGAATATTTATACGTGACAGCCAACGTGCCGGCAGCTCATACATGATATTTACACTATTGAACAAGATGGTATTTTCCGTAAACACGAAGCGATCGTTAGCCAGTGTAGAAGTGTTATTGAGTAGCGATTTATAAGGCGCTATATCCCCCGGTTTCTGCCAGCGATTGCTCAATACGCGACGGTCTACGTTTGTTCTTACATACGCGTTTTCTACCTGTCCCATCAACGTTTGATTCAGTTTTTTACCACCAAAACGGGCAGCAAAACCAAGGTTGGCTACGAAAGACCCATACCGTACCGAAGTACTCAGGCGTCCATTTATTTTGGGTTGAGAGCTACCCACCGCTATTTTCTGAAAGCCGGATATGTTGTTGCTTACCGTACCATCTATATTCTGGTAAAGCACTTTTCCAGTAGCAGCATCTACGCCGGGTGATTTAAGTACATAAATTTCATCGATAGACTGCCCTTCTACGTATTCATAGTAAAACGACCGGTCTGAATTGGTGCCAGCCGGCGTTTTATTGGCCTCCTTCAAGGCATCGCTCAGTTTTACGAGCACGTTTTTATTACTGTATGCGGCAACCTGTATAGACCAACTGAACTTTTTTTCATTGTTGCGCAGTATGTACACAGAGGCCGAAAAATCGTACCCACTATTGTTTACCTGTCCCAAATTTTCCGTATAGCTATTAAACCCATGCGACAGCGGCAGCGTGGCCTGCGTAATGGTATTTGGTGTGCGCTTCTTGTAATAGTTGAAATCCAAAGAAACCCTTCCGTTGAAAATGGAAACATCTGCCCCAAAATTTTGCTGGTAGGTATTTTGCCAGGAAAGATCAGGGTTGCCTATTCCTGTAAGTGTAGTCCCCACCATAGAGCGGTACAATTGGGTGCGGTCGTAAGTATAAGTAGTAAGCGACTGGTAGGGGGCAAAATTGAGACCACCCGTTACGCCATAGTTATAGCGCAAACGCAGCAGATTTATAAAGGTAACATTGTCTTTAAAAATTTTCTCATTGCTCACCGTCCAACCAAAGCCGGCGGAGTAAAACTTGCCATAACGTGTGTTGGGCCCAAATGACGAGCCTCCTTCCATGTTATAAGATGCATCGGCAAAATAGCGGCCATCGAAGTTATAATTTGCTGTACCACTAAACCCTAAACTACGCACAGTAGCTTCCGTAGTAGATGGCTGATTACCACTGTAGGACGCCCCGTTAGATATATCGGTTTGCTGGTCGTTGGCAAAACCTACTACAATGAAGGAGTTGGCATTATTTTTATTTTCAACCACCTGAGCATTGGCGCCCACATACACACTATGCCTTCCGAATACCTGGCCGTAACTAAGATTAGTGCGGAACTGGTACCCCTGCTGCATACTGTTCGTCTTAGCGTAAGAACCTTTCTGGGTAAACTGAAGGAAGTCGATATTGGATGGCGATTTAAAAACATCTGCACTGCCTATCTGCCGCGTGTAGCCGGCAGAGTTACTCCACTTCAGCGTGGGGGTAATGTCCCAATCCACCGCAGTGGTATTGCGGATCATCGTATACTGGGCCTTGTTGAAGTCTGTTAGCGAGCCATTGTAGGCAGGGTTAGCTTGTGTACCACTAAAGGTATTGAACTGCATTACCGAGCTGCCGTCTGTATTATAGGGGTTCCAGTAAGGATTCATCAACACATAGTTGCTATAATCGCCCCAGGTGCTATTGGCAGAATTATTAATACCAATGCCAAGGTTATTGGTGAAACGCACTTTGGGCAGCAGGTAAGCAATGCTCATAGATCCGTTGATATTATCACGCTTCGATCCTTTCATGGCACCGGTAACCTGGTCGTACGATACATTCATGATGTAGCGAAACTGTGCATCCCCCCCACTCAGGTCTAGCTTATGATACTGGCCAATGCCCGTACGCAGCGGCACGCGGGCCCAGTTGGTATTAACGCCCTCTTTGATAGACTTCAGATTAGCGTTATACAAATCGCTCAGGGTGGCCTGGGAAGACAGGTCGGTACTGGAGTACAGGCCTACCGACTTTTCCAGGGCCAGCTTTTCCGTGGCATTGAGGCGGTGGATGGAGGAAAGATCCGGTATTTCAAGATTGAGCCCTGTAGCATAGGAAATACGCAATTTACCAGATACCGGCTTAATGGAGGTGATCACCACCACACCATTGGCACCCCTGGAGCCATACATGGCGGTAGAACTGGCATCCTTTAAGATCACTACAGATTCTACATCGTTCTGGTTCATATCATACACCCTTTGCAGCGAAACTTCAAAGCCGTCTAAAATAAACAGCGGCAGGTTCAGGGTATTACGCACATTGCTTTGCAGGTCGTTAATATTGGCTAGTGTAGTACTGCCCCGGATCTCAATATCAGGCAGAGAGTTTGGATCAGAGCCCAGGTTATTTCTTTCCTGAATATCAAAAGAAGGATCGATGTTGCCGATGGTCTTCAACAAATTGCGGTTGCCGTACATCTTGATCTGTTCTTTCGTGATCACGGTTACTGCACCGGTAAAACTTTCCTTGGGCTTATCGAAGATACCAGTTACCACCACGTCTTTCAGGCGGGCATCATTTGTAGGAAGGGTGATCTTATAATTCGTTTTGCCAGGTACTATGCGGATCAATTGTGTTTTATATCCTACAAAACTAACCCGGATCACGGTATCACCGGGCGAGGGCGAAAAATCGAAAGTACCATCATCACTACCCCGGAACCCCAGCACATTTTTTCCAACAATCTGTATGGTAGCTCCCGGCATGGGTTTACCTTCTTCATCTACTACCGTACCTTTAATCTTTTCTGCCGGCGTGCTGGTGCCGGTATTCTTTGACTTAGGCGGCAGGCTAATGGTGATCACCTTGTCTTCAATACTGAATTCCAGGTTTTGATAACCCAGCACCGTTTTCAGGGCAGTTTCCAATGTTACGTTGATCAGGTTTACGTTGATCTTAATGTCCTGTACAATATTCTTTTTATAAAAAATATCATAGCCACTTTGCTGTTGTATCTTATTAAGGATACTGACAGTAGATTCATTTTTCTCCGTCAAAGTAATCCGTTGCCCCAAGGCAGCTGCGGAAAAGCACAGCAGGAGCGTAATCAGGGAGAGTGTGCGTTTTAGTTGATTGGCGCGCAAGCGCTTAAAGGGCACACGTAGCCAGTTAGGCGGAAACGATCCACATACATTTGGTTGCATTCTAAGTAAATTTTGGTTGAGTGTAATTTGTTGGCGTACCTACTACATTTTGACGCTATACGTATTGTTGTGCAAGTGGTGGATTGCTTTAAAGCATAAGATAATTTAACCGGTTTCTAATCTTATAACATTACCTGTTTGTTAATGGTGAATAAATTGTATACATTTTTATGTCATGGTATTACAATAAGTTTTCTGTCCTGAACCTGAAAACGCACGCCGCCTCTTTCCAATATTTTTAATATACGTGATAAGCTGGCATTCCTGTCTATGACACCATTGAAGGTATCATCTGTAGGCGTTTGCTGGTATTCGATGTCCAGGTTGTACCATCTTGAAATTTGCCGCATAACGGCGGGTAGCGGTAGGTCTTTGAAATAGAATTGCCCGGTTCTCCAAGCCAGCGCCATTGCCACATCGCCTGTTTGTACCTGTAGCAGGCCAGCCTGGCTAGACGTGGCTACTTGTCCGGGTTTTAAAATAGCTTGCTCGTTTATGCTTACAGCACCTTCTGCCAGTGTAGTCTTGGTAACTGGCTCATCGGCATAACTGTTGATGTTAAAACGGGTACCCAGCACTTTTACTTCCTGCCGGTTGGCCACTACAATAAAGGGATGTTGTGCATCGGTGGCTACTTCAAAATAAGCCTCACCGGTAAGCTGTACTTTTCTTTCCGACAAACCATTGAAGGAGGCTGCATACCGCAGCGATGATGCGGCATTGAGCCACACCTTAGACCCATCGGGCAGGTTCAACTGGTAGGTTTCTCCTTTCGAGGTAGTGAGGGTATTATAAAGATGTTCTCCCCCGCCGCTTACGGCGGCATCATCGTATACAATCTCTCCAGTTGCATTTTTTGTAACGCGTACCCCTGCCTGTTCGGCCACCTTCCCTTGAAGCTGCTCGTCCAGCACTATCCTGGTGCCGTTGGAGAGCGTGAGGGTAGCTGCGTTTTTACCAGGCTGTATATCATGCGCTGCCAGTTCCCGGACAGTCATCACAGGATGCCGGTGGGCCAATAAATAGGTACCCATGGCTATACCGGCCAGCAACACCGCTGCTGCGGCCACTTTATACCATAAGGGCCTTACCACCGGCTTATTGGAAATGGTAATTAGTTGTTGCCGGATGGCGGCCAGATCCTCTACCATGGCAGCAGCGGGGAGTACCTCCCGGTTGTCCAGTGAAAAGTGTAAATGCCAGCTCTCAACGATCGCAACTTCTTCGGGTGAAGCTGTACCATTCGTATACCGTTCAAGCAGGTCAACGCCATTGTATTGTTTCATGTCTTGCATATAAGCTCCATAAAGAAGAGACGGGAAAAAGGCTTAGGGGTCATCCTCCGCGAAAATTTTTTTTTCGCAGTGCCGGTTACCCTTTAAAGCAGAAAAAAATGTACTAGTAGCGAAGTAATAAATATAGATAGGCGAGCAGGCCGAGGCGGGAACGCAGTATTTTAAGTGCCTTCTTTACATGGTTGCGAACGGTGTGTTCAGACAGGTCTAACTGTTGCGCAATCTCTGCGTAGGTGAGATGATTAATCCTGCTGAGTTCAAATACCTCCCTCATTTTTTCGGGCAGGGCGGATATTTCTTTTTCAATAATAGCCTGCAACTGCTTTTCCCTGACCTGGTGGTCGGTAATGCTTATACCCTTATCCGCATATTCCTGTAAGGCAAGGGCGTAGTTATTTTTACGCTTGTCTTCCTGAATAGCGCGAAGAATGGCATACCGTACGGAGGTATATAAATAACCGGCTACATTTTGCGGCAGGGTGAGTGTGCCGCGTTTAGTCCACAGGGTGATGAATAGATCCTGAATAATGTCTTTCACTATTTCACGCTCCTGTAGCCACTTATAGGCATACCGGTGTAATATTTCCTTGTAGCGGTCGTAAAGTTCGGTGTATGCCGTCTGGTCATCTGCCTTAATGAGGTCAAATAAAACCTGATCATTTAATGTCTTGTATTCCGGCATACGCTATTGGTTCACTGCCCGCTTAAGGACGCCTAAAATAACAAAACTATGGGTAAAAATAATTCGTAAAAAAATACAGGCTGATTTTCCAGGGTGCCTGCCCATAGAAATGATGAACCAGCATCCACCCGGCCCACCCGGTTTAATTGCAGGTAATTAATTACCTTGCCCTAAGTTTCATCGCATTAAAAGACTTGTCATCTGTTTCAACAGGCACCACTGGATATTGAGCATGCATTGGTACAACAGGCCGCCGAAGGCCACCGGGACGCGTTTGCCCGGCTGTACACGCATTACTATCCTACCTTGCAGGCAGCCATTAACTTCATCACTAAAAATACCGACCAGACCGACGAAATTCTTCAGGAAACCTTTCTGCGCATGTGGGCTGCCCGGGAAAAGCTGGTGCTGGTACGCTCTTTTGAAAGTTATGCCTTCCGCATAGCCCGCAATTTCCTGTACGACCTGCTGCGCCGCGAAAAAGTACATGAGCGCGCATTGGAAGCCCTCCGTGCGCAGGAAAATGGCATTGACCACGAAGATCCCCTTTTGCACAAAGAGTTTTACGATATTGCCGCCACCGCCATTGCCCAGCTAGACCCGTTGAAACGCGACATATTCCTGCTCCGCACCCAGGAAGCCATGCCCTTTGCACAGATCGCCGAAAAAATGGGCCTGGCCGTGGTGACAGTCAAAAAACATTACTACGATACCTATCATTCCCTCAAAACCCTGATCAGTGAACATGGCGGCCTGTTTGCTTTCCTTTTTATCCTCTGGACCCGCCATTAAATTTTTTTTTCCGACGACCATATACGAACCTTCTTTTACTTCGTCTGTATATTATAATCTACTGCATGCAAGACCAGGATATCATATTATTAATTATTAAATATAAATCAGGGAATTTAAGTCCCGACGAGGAAGCGGCATTGTTTTCCTGGTATCATCAGGCCGCTATATCAGATGTACAAAGGTTGCTGCATGCAGCGGGGGAACCTGCGGGAAGGGAAATGCCACTGACCTTCCGCAACCAATTGGAAAGCAGCCTGGACGCCGCCGATACTTCCATCAAAGCAGTGCCTGCAGTATCCGGTAAATTACGCCGCCTGCACATAGGCTGGTGGATAGCGGCTTCTTTACTGATCATGGCAGGCGTTACTTACCTGCTGCGCCGCCAGCCTACTGCCTCTCCTGCGGCAGTTATAGCCCATGTGGATGTAGCCCCCGGCAGAAGCGGAGCCTTGCTCACGCTAGCCAATGGAGTGGTGGTAAACCTGGATAGCGCCGGAAACACAGCGATTGTGGCGCAGCAGGGTGCTCAACTGGATACGCTGAAAGGGCAATTGAACTATGCCGGCCACCAGCCCGCTGCGACGGATGTGGCGTATAACACCATTACGGTTCCGGCCGCCCGGCAGTTTAAGGTTGTGCTGGCAGATGGCACTTCCGTATGGCTCAATGCCGGCAGCGCCCTGCGCTATCCCACCGCCTTTAACGGGCCGGAGCGTAGCGTTACCATTAGCGGGGAAGCATATTTTGAAGTAGCCCCCCGCGCACAACAGCCCTTCCAGGTGAAGGTGAGCGACGGATCTACGATATCGGTGCTTGGCACACAATTTAACGTAAACGCCTATACGGACGAACAGGCCGTACGCACCACCCTGGTAAGCGGCAGCCTGCGGGTAAGTGCTTCCGGCAAAGACTTACTACTGCAACCAGGCCAGCAGGCAGTAGCGGCCAATGGCGTGCAACTGGTAAAGGCGGCAAACATAGCACAAGCAGTTGCCTGGAAAGAGGGCATCTTCGATTTCGATAAAATGGATGTAGCAGCCGTCATGCGTCAACTGGCGCGCTGGTACGACTTGCAGATCATATATGAAAATGGCGTACCCGACACCCGGTTTTACGGAGAAATAGGCCGTAATCTCCAGTTGTCGGATGTGTTGGAAGGATTGCGGTTATCCGGCCTGCATTGCAGGTTGGAAGCGGGCCGCAGGCTCATCGTGCTGCCGTAACAGCATGCAGTAGGTAGAAAAAAATGTAAATAGATAGCGATCAGGCAAACCTCTGCCTGCAAAAAAGCCGTTCCAGGGTGAGAGTTGGAACGGCCTGAGTAGCAGGAAAGTGAACAATTATTTTCTGGACAACTGTTTTATCATTCCAAACCAATTGCAAATTATGCAAAAAATTGCGCTTTGTGATCGGAACGTCCCTGCCATGCCTTTCCAGGCTCCATACGGCCTCCGGTTATCAACCAAAATCAAGTTAGTCATGAAACTAACCGCGTTACTGCTTACCCTTGCTTGCATGAGTGTAAGCGCTAAGGTACTTTCTCAGTCCGTGACCTTCACGGGCAAAAATGTATCGCTGGAAAAGGTATTTTCCGTCGTCCGTTCGCAAACAGGCTACCACGTGTTTTGCGACGACCGGCTATTGTCGCAGGCGGCGCCGGTAACGGTAAGCGCCACTAACATGCCTTTACAGAAATTCCTGGACCTGCTGCTCAAAAACCAGTCGCTGCAATACCTGGTGCGGGAGCAAACTATTTTCGTAAGCCCAAAAGCTGCCCCCATACCGGCAGAAGCGGCATCGCCAGGCGTACCGGTACAGGGCCACATTTATGATGAAGTGGGCAATCCCCTATCCGGCACCACCATTAAAATCAAAGGCACCAACCGTTCCGTGATTTCCGGCAACGATGGCAGCTTTAACATTACGGCCAATGTGGGCGACGTACTCGTGTTCACCTTCGTAGGTTTTCAGCCGCAGGAAATTCGCGTGGGCAACAGTACCAATCTAGATATAAAGCTGCACACCGCACGGGTAGACATTGGAGAAGTAACCGTGGCCTCCGTATCTACCGGCTACCAGCAGATCACCGCAGAACGCGCCACCGGCTCCTATGGGGTCATAACGGCCAAAGAACTGCAGAATGTGCCTTCCACTAATATCCTGGAAAAATTGGAGGGTAAAGAACCTGGCGTTATGATAGACGTGCGGCGCAACACCATACAGTTACGCAGCGTAAATACCTATACACTGAATCAAACGCCGCCGCTGATCGTAATAGACGGCTTCCCCATGCTGGAGTCGGGCGATAACCAGAAACTTACCTCGCTCACCAACTCCACCATGGCCAACAATGCCATTTTGAGCACTATCAATCCTGCAGACATTGCGCAGATCACTTTCCTTAAAGACGCCGTAGCCACCTCCATCTGGGGCGCTCGCGGCGCCAATGGCGTGATCGTGATAGATACTAAGAAAGGTAAACGTGGCATGACCACCCTGAACCTCTCCTCTACCGTAAGCGTAGCCGGCAGCCCTAAGTTTTCTGACCTGCACTGGATGAATACCGCCCAGTATGTAGACCTCGAAAAAGAATTGGTTAATAAAGGTTTCATCACCGACGCTACGCAAACATCCTACTACAACCCGCTACAGGCCTACAATCCCAGCGAAGTGCAGGAATGGTTGTTTAAAGTGCAGCGCGGTACGGCCACCCAGGCTGAAGCCGATGCGGCCATTAGTAAAATAGCGACGCGCGATAACAGCGGCCAGATCAAAAAGTACCTGTTGCAAAATGCCGTGACCCAGCAATACAACCTCTCCTTATCGGGTGGCGACAATTCCAACACCTATTATATTTCGGCCAATTACAACCGCGACCAGCCCATTTATAAAAGCAACAGCGCAGAAAACATGTTTCTGACAGCCAACCTGACCAACGACCTGTTTAATAAAAGGGTGAGGGTTACCACCGGCATCAACTACCAGTATGCCACCAGTAAGGTGAATGGTTCGGCAGTAGATGCCTTAAGCCTTTCCCAAACGTCCCTGCGCCCCTACGACATGCTGGTAGACAGCAGCGGACAGCATATCCAACACGACATCCTGTTTCGCCCGGAAGTGGCCGAAGGATTGGTAGCCAAAGGATATCTGCCGTTTTCTTACAACGCCGTAGACGAATTGAATTACTCCAACACCATCAGCAAAACCAACCAGTTCCGCATCAACACCGGTATTAACGTAAAGATCACCGACTGGCTCAATGCCGACATTACGGGTATGTACCAGCGCAATATGACCAACAGTAACGGGATCGATGAATTACAGAGTTACCTGGGCCGTATTTTCGTGAACAACGCCACTACTATTTCCAGTACCGGCAAAGTTGTGTACAACCTGCCCAAAGGAGGTATTTACCGCCTCCACGATGCATCGGCCTACGATTATAACCTGCGCGCACAGTTAAATGCCAGCCGCCAGTTTAACGCAGACAACCAGTTTACCGCCCTGGCAGGTGCAGAAATAAAACAAGCCTACAACAAAGGATACGGCAGCACCCAGTATGGTTACGACCCGTTATCCAACACCTTTGGCACGGTAAACCCTACAACACCATACGCCACCATGTACGGCTGGACCTCCACGCTGGGCAACCCCTTTGATCCGGTGACCGAGCAGCGCAACCGCTATCTCTCCTATTTTGGCAATGCCGCTTATACCTACAAAAGCCGTTACAACCTTTCCGGCAGCATGCGATTCGACGACTATACGTTGCTGGGCCTGGCCCGCAGCAAACGCGCCAAACCTTTTTACTCCGTTGGTTTTAAGTGGAACATGAAGGAAGAAGGATTCCTGCAACCCATCGCATGGGTAAATGGCCTGGACCTGCGCATTACTTATGGCACCGGCGGCAGTGTACCGCTGGCTGGAAGCACCCTGCCTGTTGTTACGGTAAACAGTACCGATTACAACACCGGCCTGCCTACCGGCACCATACAAACACCCGCCAATGAACAACTGCAATGGGAACTTACCCACACGTTCAATATGGGTGCAGACCTGCGCGTACTGCACGACCGTATTACCGCCAGCGTAGACGTGTACTTTAAAAGAAACAGCGGCATTCTCGCTAACCTGCCTTTTAATCCCACTTACGGCTGGAGCTATGTGAGCTTTAATACCGGCACCATGAAAAGCCATGGCGTAGAACTTGGCATCACCGGCAAGATCGTGGACCAGCGGGATTGGGGCATCACGTCTACCTTCAACTTCTCCTACAGTGCCAACATGGTGACAGACAGCCGCTATAAACCCAGTAGCGGCAGTTCCTTAATTCAGGGTAGTACTCCCGTGAAAGGACGTCCCATAGGTGGCGTGTATGTGTATCGCTCTGCGGGCCTGGACAACCAGGGACAAACCCAGATCTACGACCACAATAACAAGATCATTTCCAGTACAACCAATCTTACCTCCGACTTTGGAGAGAAAGACGTGAAATATGCCGGCACCAGCGTTTCACCCTACTTCGGTGGATTCTTCAATACATTCCGGTATAAACAGTTTGAACTGGGCGTGCAGATGACCTATTACATGGGAGGCGTGTTCCTGAAACCTGCTATCAATAACTATCCCACCTTTGCAGGCTATTTTAGCGGCACACTGGGACGCCAGGAAGACCTGGCCAAACGTTGGGAAAAACCCGGCGATGAAGCCACCACCAACGTGCCGGGGCTGGACTATGTAAATTCCAACAGCATTACACGCTACCGCTATTCCGACAAGTTAGTCCGGAGTTCAGATAATATCCGCTTGCAGCAAATTTCCCTCACCTACAATTTCCCGGCTTCGCTATTGTCGCGCAAGGTAATCAGGGGATTGTCTGTCAGCGGCAATGTGCGCAACCTGGGCATGCTATGGGCGCGTAATAAAGAGAAACTGGATCCGGAATACCTCAATAGCACGGCTACCTATGCAGCGCTGCCGCCGGTAACCAGCTACCTGTTCAATGTTAATATATCATTCTAAGCAAAGCGTATCATGAAGAAATTAATATATCTACTGGCAGTACCGCTCCTGATCATGGGCAGTTGCCGCAAATACGTGGAAGTGACGCAGATTGGCACCCGTACCCTCACGCTCACCAGCGATTACCGCGCGGTGTTAGACAACAACAGCGTGATGGAAAACGGGTATGGCATGCCTATTTATTCCTGCGACGATACCCGTTTCCTGGACACTACCAAACAAAAAAAACTGACAGACATCTACCAGCACGCCTACTCCTGGCAGGCGCCTTACCTCACTGAAACACAGGGCGACGTAGATTGGGAAACCCTCTATAAGTCCATTTACGTGTGCAACCAGGTGACAGACGGCGTACTCACCAGCCAAGGTACCGATGAGCAACTGAAAAAGACCGTATATGCGGAAGCGTTAGTACACCGTGCTTATTTTTACTGGTGCCTGGTGAATATGTATGCCAAACAATACGATGCTTCCACCGCCGCCACAGACCTGGGCGTGCCCCTGCTGCTTACGCCAGACCTTTTTGCCAGCCTGCACCGCGCATCGGTAGCAACGGTTTATGCACAGATCATCACCGATCTGCAAGCCGCTGCCCCCGACCTGCCCGACCTGCCGGATTATAAGACCCGCCCTTCACAGGCCGCAGTGTATGCCTTACTGGCGCGCACCTACCTGTGTGAAGGCGACTACGCACATGCCAGCACCTACGCCGGCCAGGCCTTACAACTGCAATCGTCTTTGGCCAACCTGAATACTTATGTAAACAATACCAGCGCCATTCCCCGCCGCCTGCAAGACCCGGAAATCATTTTCTCGAAAGTGCAGTCCGGCACCAACTACCAGGGCATTCAACTCGATACAGCCCTGCTTTCCCTGCTGGGCAACAACGACCTGCGCTATGTACTCTTTGTAAAACCAGGTGGCAGTTTTAGTCCTTCGTTCAATGGGTATGGCTACTGGCGGTATCGCTACACCTCGGAAGGCATCTACCAGGGCCCATCGGTTCCGGAAATGATGCTGATCAAAGCCGAATGCGCCGCCCGCACCAACGATGCGGCTACTGCCATCGGCACGCTGAATACCCTGCGACAGCAACGTTTTGCACCGGCAGATTATACCAGCCTGCCGGTGGGTACGCCCACCGCCGCACTTAATGCAGTGATTCAGGAAAGAAGACGGGAACTGTTTGGCACCGGCATGCGCTGGTTCGATCAGAAACGCTACAATAAAGAGTCCGCCCTGGCAGAAACCGTAACGCGCAATTTCCTGGGTACCGACTATACACTGGCACCCAATAGTAATCAATACGTATACCCGATCGGGACTAAATACACCCTGCTGAACCCGGAGCTGGAACAAAATCCTTATTAACCAACCATCCGCACGAATAACCGACTATTTACACTGCATGCGGGCAGCAGGCTACTGAAGGGTAGCCTGCTGCCCGCATGCTTAAAGGAAAACCATGAAACAATATTGGATACGTTTATTCATTGCACTGCTGATGCTTTCGCATGGCCTATACGCACAGACCGACAGTGGACGGCTGCGGGGCATTACGGTGCCCATAGCAGGCGATTCCATGCATTTTACTTACTACCCTGCTGGTGGCCCACTGCAACAGGAGCAGCATATTACCGCCATGGCATACGCCTTCAATGATTACAAATGGGTGGCAGTAGACCTGCCCCTGGTACAGGAAAACGGACATTGGACTGGCCATTACCTGGTACCGGCACCATGCGCTTTCCTGGCCATTCAATTTGTAAAAACCGTGAGCGGCGTTGTAACGATAGCCGATAATAATGACGACCGCGGGTTTGTTATGACTACCCGCGATAAAGCTGGCAGGATCATGCCGGGAGCAGACCTGGCCTGGGGCATTTTCCGCTACCCCGCATTGGGCAAAGCCCCCACCGGTTACTTCCACCAGTTTACCATTAGCAAAGAAGCATGGCAATTATGGATGACTAAAGAGCGGGAACATTTTCCCCAAAATATACATAAGTATTTCGAGGTGTACCTGGCCGCCTTGCAGGCAAAAGACTCCGCAGCCTTCCCACAAATCGCCGAACGTAACCTGGTAAAATATGCCAAAGAACCCGGCACTGCGGAAGATGACCTCATTACCGTGATGAACTGCTACCGCTTCCAGTTGAAAGACACCGCTAAAGCAGACTCCGTGCATCGCTTTATCCTATCCCGGTACCCGCAGGGAAAAATAGCCCGGCAGGTACGCTATAATGATGTTTCGGCCATGCCGCTGGATGAAAAGAAACTCGTCGCTATGGAAGGCCTGTTACATGACTTCCCGGTGAATGCTTACCGGCAGACCCACGACGGCACACAAAATTTTATCTACTACAATATGTATCGCCAACTGGCTTCCGCCTACTTCGCCAGCCAGCAGGACGATAAATTGCGGGCACTGATACCAGATATGGACCTGAGTACCCTTAACGAGATTTTCCGATGGAACATAGACCGCATTTTTACCTTGCACAAACTACCCCTGGAACGTATTTATCCCGTAGCCCATGCCCTGATCGATGAAATGATTAAAAAAAGAAATGACCTTTCTTACATGGATGGCACCCGCTACACGCCCCAACAGGCACTGGAGGTAGCTACCCTGCAACTGGATAATAAACTATCTATCCACATTCGCTTGCTGGATCAAATGGGGCGTTACGAAGAGGCAAAACCTTACCTGGCCTACCTATCGGAACAGGGAAAATACAGCGACGCAGCGCTGAATGAAGCACATGCCGATATACTGGCCCATACCGGCGCCCCTGCCATGGTACTGCCGGTATTGGAAATGGGCATGCGGTACAGCGCAGCCACCCCCGCCATGATAGCGGCTTTAAAGCAAGATTATACCGAAAAACATGGCAACCTCGATGGGTATGATAACTATGTAGCCAGCTTAAAACCTGCTGCCGATGTAGCGGCCCTCCACGCAGCGCTGAAAGCCAAAATGATCCATGAAAAAATTACCCCCTTCCAGCTTACCGGCCTGGATGGGCAAATCGTAAACAGTAATAACTGGCAGCACAAAATTATTGTAATCGATTACTGGGCTACTTGGTGCTTTCCCTGCAAGGCCGCCTTCCCAGGCATGCAATTGGCCATAGATCATTTTGCGGCAGACAGTACGGTGGCCTTTTATTTCATCGCCACCATGGAACGCAAAAAAAGCTACAAAGAAGATATTCAACAATACCTGCAAACCAGCGGCTACCGCTTTCACGTATTACTGGACGACAACAACAAAAAGACCGGCGCTAATGACCGTGTATTCAGCAGCATGACGCCCCTGTTTCACTCATCGGCCATTCCGCGCAAGGTTATCATCAAAGATGGTTATATCCGCTACACCGCCGAAGGATACGCCGGCAGCCCCAGTGGGCTGATGGAAGAAATATCCACCGTAATTTCTATACTGAAAGCAGAAAACGAATGAAACGCAGGTTAATGATAACATGGTGCTGCCTCTGCTGCCTGGGAGTGGTGCAGGCGCAGTTGAAAAGCCTGGATTCCAGCGCCTATAAGGATTGGAAAACCATTACCAGCCCCTTGATGGCAGGTACTGGCCATTGGGTGATGTACAGCCTCCTGCAAGGCAGTGGCAGCACCCGCTATTTCGTGAATACGCAGACCGGCCAGTCCCTGCAACTGGATAGCGTGCGCGATGTAGCGTTCTTTGCCAAAGGAAACTGGATATCCTACACCGTATCCCGGAAGAGCGGCGACTCCCTCTTTTTCTGGCAACCGGATACCCATCAAAAAATATACTGGCCCCACGGCAGGCCACAGCCCCTCCAGGAGTCGGCGCGGCTAGTAGCCGCCACCATCGGCAAACCGGGCAGATTTACAGTGTATAACCTGGAAAAGCACGACAGCATTGCTTTTGAAGAGGTACCTAAATACCAGTTGTACGACCACGACCAGCGTATATGCTTTCAACGGAAAGACACGCTACTGGATGGCCCGTTGAAAGGGCCTTACCGGGTAGTGTATAAAGGCCCACTCTCCGATTATACCTTTCACCCGGAAAAAAAGACCGGATGCATTTTGTCCGACAGCTGCGTATATACGTTCACGTTATCCGGCGGCCCACCCGTAAAATGCATAGACTTCCGCGACATACAATTACCAGCACCTTATCACCCGGTGTTACGCGCCTACGACGTAAGCCCCGGCACCAGCAGCCTGCTGCTGGACGTGCGGCAGGACCAGGCCGCGCCCCCTCCTCCTGCACCACCACTGCATGCAGGTTTTGAACTGGAGCTGTGGACCTGGAACGAAGGTGTGTCGCAGCGCCGCCAGCGCAAAGGCGTGTACAACAAAACACCACAGGACGATGCCAGGTTTATTTACCATCCGCTAACGAAACAATGCGTACAGGTATTGACCGAGAACGCAGGCCAGCTCATGCTGCCGGAAGGCAACGATTATCGCTATGCCTTTCTCCTGGATAGCCATCCCTACCTGTACTCCATCGATTGGAAATACAGTGCCAATGCAGACATTTACCTCGTAGATGTGTATACAGGAGCGCGGGTACGCGTGGCCACCAATAGTTACGACTATCCGCAATGGAGCCCCGATGGCAGGCATGCCCTACTGTATGATGCACCCGGCAAGCAATGGCTTACCCTGGATACCACACGGCAACAATTTGTACCACTTCCCCATCCGCCTCCCTACCCGGTGTACGATGAAGACTATGATATGGCCCACCCGCCATTGGCATATGGCCTCGCAGGCTGGCTGAACGGCGGTAGCAGCGCGGTGTTATACGACCGCTACGACCTGTGGGTGGCAGACCTTTCTGGGCAAAAACCAACGTATGCACTAACGAGGGAGGAAGGCCGGGCTAAAGGCATTCAGCTACGCTTGCAGGGTGCCGATTATGCAGGCCTGCTTAACCTGGATAAACCCATTACCTTACGCAGCTTTAACGAGCATACAAAGTCTGCCGGCATATACCGGTACGAGCGCCAACACATAACCGCAGTGGCAGACCAGCCAGCTTACAGCATTAAAATACTGGCTACCGCCTCCGATGGGAAATCGGTGCTGTTCACCAAAGAAAGCTACCAGCAGAGCCCCGACCTGTGGTGGGGTAGCGCCAACCTGCGCACCACCCGCCAGCTTACCCGGCTAAACCCGCAGCAGCAGCAATATAACTGGGGCACGGTGAAGGTAGTTTCCTGGAAAAATTTTGCCGGCAACAACAATGAAGGATTACTCTACCTCCCACAGGATTACGACTCCACCAAGTCGTACCCGATGATTGTAAATTTTTATGAAACGCATGCGCACAATTTACACGCCTATATCACCCCACAGTACCCTACCTCCATCCTCAATATTGTGACCTATGTAAGTAATGGCTACATCGTATTTCAGCCAGACGTACACTATACCCTGGGCGATCCGGGCGAAAGCGCTTACAATGCCGTGGTAAGCGGCACCGAGGCCATGGTGGCCCGCGGCATTGCCGATAAAAAAAGGATAGGATTGCAAGGTCATAGCTGGGCAGGTTACCAGGCCGCTTATGTGGCCAGCCGCACCAATATTTTCGCCTGCGCCAGCCCCTGTGCCGCTGTGGTAAATATGACCTACAACTACAGCGCTATCCGCGCCAGCGGCGCCCCCTGCATGTTCCTGTATGAAAGCGGGCAATCCCGCATGGGTGGCAGCCTGTGGGAGATGAAGGAAAAGTATATCCAAAACTCCACCATCTTCCGGGCAGACAGTATCCATACACCCTTACTCATTTTTCACAATGATAAAGATGGTGCTGTAGCCTTCACCCAGGGCCTGGACCTTTTCCTGGCCATGCGCAGGCTGCAAAGGCCCGCCTGGCTGCTCAATTACAAAGGAGAAGGACATACACTGGATAACGAAGCAGCACAACGGGATTACGCCATCCGCATGCAGCAATTTTTTGATCATTACCTGAAGCAACAGCCCATGCCGTTATGGATGAAGGAAGGCATCAGTATAGACGAGCGAAAGTATACACAAAAATATACAGAGTAACACCCGGCTGTTCACAAGATATAGGGATACTGCGGCCAGCGGCTTCTACCCCATTTAATTGCCCACTTTGTACTATTTCCAGCCCACCAGCAACGCTGGTTTTAAAGCGATGCCTGCTCCCGGGCATCGCTTAATAATTACCCCCTTGCGCCAGTGAAAACGCTGCCTGCTACCCCACATTTTCCCCTGCTGGCGATCTCCTCCTTTCGCCTGCAGCCGGCCAATCATCATACCCCCTTTTAGTTATATGCTTATTCATCTGACACCCTGTAGATTACTAATTATTTTAGCATTTACATTTTTATACTAAAATGTTTAGCATACTTTTGTATCACCAGCTAAAAAACTATTACCATGTCAGACAGGCACATTATACATATGGACCAGGATGCGTTTTTTGTATCCGTGGAAGTGCGAAAGAATTCCAGCCTTGTCGGTAAGCCGGTCATCATCGGCGGCACCTCAGACCGTGGCGTGGTGGCTTCCTGTAGTTACGAAGCCCGTAAATTTGGCGTACATGCAGCCATGCCTTCCCGCATGGCCAAAATATTATGTCCACACGCCATTTTTGTGCGCGGCAATATGGATGAATATTCCAAGGCCTCACACGAGATCACCGAAATCCTGCGCGAAAAATCTCCCCTCATTGAAAAGGCCAGCATTGATGAACATTATATCGACATGACCGGTATGGACAAGTTTCACAATGTAGAAAAGTACGCCCATGAATTACGGCAACTGGTGATGCGGGAAACCTGCTTACCCATTAGTTTCGGATTGTCGGTCAATAAAACCGTGTCAAAGATTGCGACCAACGAATGTAAGCCCAATGGGGAACTGAATGTTAAAGAACAGCAGGTCCGGAATTTCCTGAACCCGCTTTCCATCCGCAAAATACCAGGAATGGGCGAAAAAACTTTTATTAAACTCAGCGACATGGGTATCAAAAAAATACAGACCCTCTCGCAAATCCACCCAGAGCAAATGAGCGCCATCCTGGGCAAAAACGGCCTGGTGCTGCTGCAAAAAGCCAACGGTATCGATACTGCTCCGGTCATCCCTTTCCAGGAGCAAAAAAGCATTGGTACCCAATGCACCTTCCATGCCGATTCTATTGATGTAGCCATGATTGGCAACCTGATCACCTCCATGGTCACCAGTCTTGGCTTCCAGCTACGGGACAAAGGCAAGCAGGCAGCCTGCATTACCGTAACCATCCGGTATTCCAATTTTGAAGACGTAAGCAAACAGGCAACCATTCCTTATACGGCGCTGGACAGTGTGCTGATTAAAAAGGCAAAGGAACTGTTTGCCCAGGTTTATCAAAAACGCATGCTGCTACGGCTGGTAGGCATACGCCTCTCTAACCTGGTCAACGGGTTTGAGCAAATAGACCTGTACAACGATTCGCAGGAACAATACAATCTGGTGCAGGCCATGGATAAGATCAGGAAAAGATTTGGAGAACACGCCATCAAACTGGCCTCCACGCTCGACATAGACATTTAGTTATGTATCTCAACGTACATTCACAATACAGTCTCCGGTTTGGCACCATGTCTATCGCCAAACTGGTAGACGAAGCCATGGCCTGCGGGATCACGCAGATGGCGCTCACCGATATCAACAATTCTTCCGGCATCATGGAGTTTATGCGGGCATGCCATAGTAGCGGCATTAAGCCGGTGGGGGGCATAGAATTCCGCAGGGGTAACACACTGTGTTACATTGGCATTGCCCAAAACAGGGAGGGCATGAAAGAGCTGAATGATTTTCTGACCAGCCATAACCTGGAAAAAAAAGAACTGCCCGACCAACCCATCGCCTTCCGGCATTGCTTTGTCATTTATCCTTTCAGCTATCAACAACCGCTCCGCGACAACGAATACCTGGGCATTTGTTTCCATGAACTTCACCAGTTGTACGGGAAAGACCTCTCGCTGATCAAAAACAAACTGGTGGCCCTGCAACCGGTGGTGGTGGCCGACAAACTGGAATACCGGCTGCATGAATACCTGCGGGCTATACACCTCAATACCCTGCTCACCAAAACCCTGGCAGCAGATAAATGCCGCAATACCGATACATTTATGCCGCCCGGCGCACTGGAAGCCAAATATGGCAAGTACCAGTTTATCCTCGACAACACCCGCAGCCTGCTACACCAGTGCGTGATGGACTACCCCAAAGGCAGGGTAAAGCTGAACAGAAAAACATTCACCGGCAGCCGGGAGGGCGATTACACCCTCCTGCGCCAACTGGCCATGGAAGGGCTGGAATACCGGTACGGCAAGCACCACCCCGCGGCGCTCAAAAAGGTAAACGAAGAATTGAAGGTGATTTATGACCTGGATTTTTGCACCTATTTCCTGATCACCAAAGACATTATCCAGCACACCCAGGCAAAAGGCTATTACCACGTGGGCCGTGGTTCCGGCGCCAATAGCACAGTGGCCTACTGCCTGCGGATTACCGATGTAGACCCGCTGGAGCTGGACTTGTATTTTGAACGCTTCCTTAATTCGCAGCGCACTTCCCCGCCGGATTTCGACATCGACTATTCCTGGGATGAGCGAGATGCCGTGCAGCAATACATCTTCAACCGTTTTGGCGCAGCCCATACGGCCCTGCTGGGCACCATGACCACATTCAAAGACCGGAGCATTATCCGGGAAATTGGAAAAGTAATGGGACTGCCGGAAGCAGAGATCAAAGGGTTTACCGACCCGACCCAGGACACCGCGAACCGCAATAATCCCACCTTCCAAAAAATAATGGCCGTGTACAAGCTGATGAACGACATGCCCAACCAGCGCAGCATTCATGCGGGCGGCATCCTCATCTCCGAAGAGCCTATTACCTACTATACCGCCCTGGACCTGCCGCCCAAAGGATTACCCACCGTGCAATGGGACATGTACGAAGCCGAAAAAATCGGGTACGACAAATACGATATCCTGTCCCAAAGGGGCATTGGACATATCAAAGAAGCCGTGCGCCTCATTGCACAGCACCAGCATACCAAGGTGGATGTGCATGATGTAAAACGGTTCATGAAAGACCCGGAGATCAATAGGCACCTGCAATCTGGCAATACCATCGGGTGCTTTTATATTGAATCGCCCGCCATGCGGCAACTGCTCTGCAAATTGCGCTGCAACAATTACCTCACACTAGTAGCGGCCAGCTCCATCATCCGCCCGGGCGTGGCCCAATCCGGGATGATGAAGGCCTATATTCAAAACTTTCACCACCCCGAAAACATCCAGTACCTCCACCCTGTAATGGAAGAACAGCTCAAAGAAACATTCGGGGTAATGGTGTACCAGGAAGATGTGATTAAGATCTGCATTCATTATGCTGGCATGGATGGCACCGATGCTGATATATTACGGCGGGGCATGAGTGGAAAATACCGGTCAAAAATGGAATTCGACAAGCTCGTGGAAAAGTTCTTCCAGCAGGCCAAGGCCCTGGGCCGGGAAGAATCTATCACGCAGGAAGTATGGCGACAGGTTGCTTCCTTTGCCGGCTACAGTTTTTCCAAAGCCCACTCTGCCAGCTTCGCCGTAGAAAGCTACCAAAGCCTGTTCCTCAAAACCTACTACCCCCGGGAGTTTATGGTAGCTGTACTCAATAATTATGGTGGCTTTTATGCCCGGTGGCTGTATGTGCATGAACTGCGCAAAACCGGTGCATCGGTGCAACTGCCCTGCATTAACCAGAGCCAGACAGTGGTGAGCATTAATGGCGATGTGGTGTACCTGGGCTTCATCGGCATCCTGGGCCTGGAAACGGAATGGATGGATCGTATCATCCAGGAACGAAACAAGAACGGGCATTATGCAAACCTGGAAGATTTTATCAAAAGAACGGGCATCGGCCTGGAGCAAACCATTATCCTCATCCGTGTGGGGGCGTTGCGATTTACCGGCCTCAGTAAAAAACAACTACTGTGGGACGTACATAAATTTTTAGGTAACAAAGTAAAGCCGGCATCCAGCCCGGAACTGTTTCAGGTGGCAGCCAAATTGTACCACCTGCCCGAATTGCTGAACACCAAGCTGGAAGACGCCTACCACGAAATAGAGCTGCTGGGATTTCCGCTCACGCTGTCTATGTTCAACCTGTTGAAAACCAGTTATCGGGGCGATGTTCGCGCCCATAATTTGCTAGCCCATGTAGGCCAGGTCGTGAAAATCGTAGGTCTGTATGTCTGTGAAAAAACGGTACACACGAAGAATGGTAAAAAAATGTGGTTCGGCACTTTCCTGGATGCCGATGGTAATTTTTTCGACACCACCCATTTTCCCAACACAACACCGGCCTATCCCTTCCGGGGCATGGGTTGTTACCTTATCCTGGGAAAGGTGGTGGAAGATGTTGGATTTCCAAGCATAGAGGTTGCCCGGTTTGCCAAGCTGGAAATAGTGGGCAACCCGGTGATGGAATAGGGAAATAAACCGGCAAGCATTCCGCAAGGATCATTAATTTGGATAGTCATCATCTATAAATTTAATATCCATGATCTTCCGCTCAAAATCATTGGCCGGCACTAACGCCCGGGACTTTACCCGCATTTTATAGGTATACACAGTACTAACACTATAATCCAGGATCTTAGCAATGACCTCCTGCTCATTAATACCCAGCCGCATAAGCGCAAATATCCGCAGCGTAGCATTGAGCGTTTCTCCGGTTTTGGGCCAAATCTGATCTTCCTTTTTTAACAGCGCATTAAACGATGTAATGAAATTGGGGAACATGGTTAAAAAAACGGTGTCCAGCATATTATATAATTGCCCTTTTTCTTCTTCAATATGAACGTCGTTCAAAAACTGGTTCACATCATTATATTTTCCCAGCTTAATATTATGCTGGGTTTGGAGTTTTACTTTATCCAACATTTCAATGTAGGAAGAACAAGTTTTAAAAAACAACCCAATAAGCTCCTCCTTAATTTTAGAAGCCTCCCACAATTTTTCGTTAACGCTTTCCAGCTCGCTGTTTTTTTCTTTGATTACCCCATCATTCGCTTTGATCTGCAAAAATTGCCTCCGGTATATAACCAGCAGAAAAAGCAATACCACGGCCACAATCAAAAAAACAAGAATGCCGATAAGTAACTTATCTCTTTCATGTTGTTGCTCATCGATCAGTTTAGCGGCTACCATGGGTAGTAAGGATTCAATCTGCACCGCACGGTTCCTGGCTCCATAAAATTTGGCGTTACGTACCGCTTCTTGCAAAAGCAGGAAGGCATCGTTTGTTTTATTTAAATTAAACAACTCCTGACCAAGTAAGAAGATGGCCAGGGTTTCCTTGGTAGAGGAACGGATATCATTAATGGCAGCCAGTGCAAGAAAAAATATCCTATCCTGCCCGGTAAAGGCATAGCTGATCCTGGTGGCCACCATAGCAAGGCTATGCTCCGGCAATTGCTGCCGCATAATATAATGGTAGAAAAAATCAGGAGTTAGTTTTTTTTGCTTTACCGAATCTGGCTGGAATGCCAGGTTTATGGTATGTTCAAATTCGTTATAAGGGGTAATTCGCTTAGCCTTTTTAACATATTCAGCCGATTGCTGCTTATAATTCCACGAAAAATAAGCATCATTATCATATTCGGCAATGCCGGCATTGAGCCGTGCCCCAAAATTCAGAAAATCAGATTTAAGTGTTTCGGGGATACTGTCCGCCGCCAATTCCCGAATATTATCAAAGGCCTCCTTGTAAAATCCAGCCTTTAACAACATATTTCCTTGGGAAATTTTATGCTGGATCAGTTCGTCGGCTTTCCCAAACTTTTTCGAAAGAGTCAATATCTTTTGGCTGTATACCATTGCGGAATCGAATTTATAAGAATGATATTCCTCATAAATCCTGGTGTACAGGTTTAATTGAGCATCAAAATCCGTACTATCTACACACAACAACGCTGCCTGAAGCTGATTTATACGCTTTTGTTTGTCTACCTCATACACATGTTCTCGGTTCAACTCGGTTTTTAAAACTTTCATTAAACTGTCTGCTGATTCCTTTTGGGCATAACCATTCAATGAAGTTATTAGAAAAAAAGTAACACTTAATAGTTTTTTCATATAGATCTAAGATCTAATCTAATATAATTGAATGCCATTATGGGTCTTGCTGGATGGACACCTGCAATTGGTTTTTCCTGGTAATTCGCTCAAACTTCCTTTTCTATTTATACCATTATTATACCATTTTTTGATACTTATGAGGTATTATAACCTACCTTGAATTATCATTTTGGCTTTGTAATAAAGGAAATGCGTCCTTAATACGGTTAGATTTTCTAAAACTCTATTTTTCATAACTTATTGACAATCAATATAATAAAAACGAAATCCATTAGATTTTTCCAATAAACGGCCAGCTTACGGCCTCCAGTGCATAATTAGTGATTTAATTTGACCTGTCAATCAATAATCATCACTGGTGAAATATTTGTAGCATCATTCGCAATTGATGAGATAGTATACCCGCGTTCATGAACCAAATAAGCATTGTTATGCCAGTAAAAATTCTACGACTTTTAAGTTACCTCACCGTGCTGCTCACCATAGCTCCCCCCGCATTTGCACAATACCGGGTGATCACGGGAAAAGTAATTGATTCCAGCACGAACACACCTATTCCGGGGGTAACGGTAAGAGTGGGCGGTACCCGCACAGGCACCACCACCGACGCAAATGGTACCTTCCAGGTATCGGTAACAGCTAGCTCACACGCCCTCCTTTTTTCTTCCATTGATTACGCCTCCCAAACCGTAAACCTCACCGATCAAACCGAAATAACTGTTAAACTTGCCCCAACCAGCGAACAACTAAAAGGGGTAGAAGTAATTAGCGTAGGATATGGCACGATGGATAAGCGGGAGGTATCCAGCGCCATTACACACGTGGGCAATAAGGAGCTCAAAACGGTGGCCGGGAATAACCCGCTGATGTCCTTGCAAGGAAAAGTGTCTGGGCTCACCATCTCCAATACCTCTACTGCCGATCCCAATTCCTCCCCCTCCATCCAGCTCAGGGGCGTATCCTCCCGCAATGCCGGATTGGGCCCCCTCTATGTGATCAACGGTGTGCCAGGTGGAAATATTGATAACATCAACCAGAACGATATAGAATCCATAGACGTACTTAAAGGTGGGGCGGCCTCCGCTATTTATGGCACCAGGGGTAGCAATGGCGTTATCATTATTACGACCAAAAAGGGCACTGGCGATTCAAAAATGGAATATAATGGATATTTCAGCGTGGATCAGCTCACTATGAAACCAGATATCCTCAGCGCCAGTGAATTCCGCAAATATAGGGTAAACGCCAGCCCCAGCCAGGGTATTGATTACGGTGCCAGTACCAATTGGCTCAAATCCGTTACCCGTTCTGCTGCATACGGTCAAAAACATACGTTACAAATATCTGGTGGCACACCATACGACAACTTTTTTGCCTCCGCAGACTATCGCAATGCAAACGGTATAGACTTACGAGCTTATAAAAAGGAGTATGGTGCCCGCATCAACCTGAATCATACTTCCAAAAGTGATGTGTACACCGTTTCTCTGAACGTAGCGCCCCGGTATATGCATACCAGCAACTCCGATCAGGGCAATTTCAACAACGCTATCACGCTGAATCCTACCCAGCCTATTTACGACAGTACCGGGTATCACTACCTGAATACCGGCTTCTTTGCCAATAACCCGGTGGAGAATGCTAAACTCATCAAAAGTGAGGCGGAAATAAAGGAATTAGACATGAGCGCCTCGCTGAAGGTAAATATTTTGAAAAATCTGTATTCTACCGTAACGGTGTCGAATATAAAATCTTCTTACAAGAACTTAAATTTTAGTCCCTCTACCCTCAGCACTATTGTACACTCCGGGCAGGTGACCAAAACCAACTATGCCTCTCAGGAGCAAAAGGACAACGATCAGCAAAACCTAGAATGGACGATCAATTATGGGCTTAACCTCAAAAAAAATCACTTTAAGATTTTAGGAGGATACTCTTACAGCTACTTCAATTACCAGCAGTTCAGCGCAAATAACTACGATTTTCCTTTCGATGTATTTACCTGGAATAATCTGGGCTCCGGCACCTGGAATGGTGGGGCTGCAGGCAATGGACAGGGGGCGGTAGCCTCCACCCAGAACGATTCGCGTTTGGCAGCCTTCTTTGGTAGGATTAACTATGACTTTGATAACAAATACATCTTAACTGCCAGCCTACGGCATGAAGGCTCCTCAAAATTTGGCGCTGATAAGAAATGGGGAGACTTCCCCGCCCTGTCTGCGGCATGGCGCATTATTGATGAAGATTTTCTAAAAGACAAAGTTAGCTGGTTGAATGATTTGAAGATCCGGGCCGATTATGGCATTACCGGCAACCAGGATTTCGATAATTACAAATCCCTGCTTTTATATGGTCCTTATGGATTCTTCAACTTCGATGGCACTACCTACCAGGTGTATGGGCCGGCGCAGAACATTAATCCAAGCCTGGGATGGGAAAAAGCCATCAACTTTAACGTAGGGATAGACTTTGCATTATTTAATAGCCGTTTAGCTGGTTCTATAAACTATTACGCACGTACCAACAAAGACTTGCTGGGCTACTATAATGTGCCCCTTCCTCCCAACCCTCAATCGCAAACCTATACCAATGTTGGTAAAATGAAGAACTCCGGTTTTGAGGTACAAATGAGCGGCACAGCGGTACAGAACAAGAACTTCACTTACAATCTAACCCTCACAGCTGCTTATAACAATAACAAATTTGTTTCTTTTTCCAATAGCCTCTACCAGGGCGCTCCTTATCAAGACCTGGCATCCTTACCGAGCCCAGGCACACCCGGTACTATTGAGCGTTTGCAAGAAGGCCACCGTATCGGAGAATTTTATATGTTGAAATCGGCAGGCGTAGATCAGGATGGCAAATTGCTTGTCTATAAAAAAGATGGTACCGTTGTTACCGCCAACCAGGCTTCTGCCGACGACAAACAATTTGTGGGTAATGGTTTGCCTAAATTTTCAGGTTCATTGGGCAATGTATTTTCCTACAAAAATTGGGATCTGAACATCTTTTTAAGGGGAAACTTTGGATACAGTCTGTTTAACATGCAGGCCTTTTATATAGGTACACCGGCCACCCAATCAGATGCTAATACGTTAAAATCGGCATACGATTCAAAAAGCAAGTATTCAAAACTCACCAATTCGGCTACCACAGGGCTTGCTTCTGACTATTTCCTGGAGTCGGGCTCCTTTATAAAGATCGATAACGTGACATTGGGTTATAACCTCGGTATTAATTCCAGGTTCCTGCATCACCTCCGTATTTATGCAGCAGCCAGCAACTTGCACACTTTCACCCACTTCAAAGGGGGCGACCCCGACCTGTATCCAGTGAATGGTTTAACCCCTGGCGTACAGAGTAATTTAAACTTTTACCCGGCTACTATTCAATTATTAGGAGGCGTTCAGGTAACATTCTAAACACTTAACAGGCAAAGAGATGAAAAAGTATATAATCAATGCTATTTTAACTACCGCCCTGTTCATTGGCGGATGTACAAAACTTGATGAGCATGTGTATGATAAAGTGGATGTATCTAAATTCCTGACCAGGCGTCAAGATGTAATTACTGATTTTTTAAGACCTTTTGAACACGCTTACTGGAGCATACAAGGCAATGATATATTTGCCGTTAATGAAAATTCTTCTGACGAAATAGGCACCTATAATCGCCAGGGGGACTGGCAGGATGGCAACTATTACCAGCGCATGCATTATCATACCTGGACTACGCAGGATAATTTCACCAACGGGGCATGGACGGCCTTTTACCAGGGCATTGTACTTTCCACCAATTCGTTGCAGGATATGGAAAGTATTGAAGACCCTACAAAGCTCAATGTAACGGCCACCGAATTGGCCGACTTTAAAGCCGAGCTAAGAACGTTGAGAGCCTGGTTTTACTTAAGAGCCTTTGATTTTTACCGCAATATTGAAATCGTAACTGACGTAAAAAACAGCACCGCCGGCAACAAGCAATCTACACCGCAGGAAACTTTTGATTATATAGAATCAGAGTTGAAAGCCGCATTGCCAGACCTTCCCCTGCGTGCAGCCCTGGGCGATAATGGTATTGGCCGGTGGACACAGGCCGGTGCCGCCGCATTACTGGCCCGCCTATACCTCAATGCTAAGGTGTATGTAGACCAGGATAAATTTACCGATTGCGCTACGGTATGCCAGGACATCATCAATGGCAAATACGGCAGCTATCAGCTAGATACTCGCTGGGATGCCCCGTTTGATTATACCAATTCTACCGTAAATTCTGAAACCATTTATGGATTCCCCGCTAGCCTCAACCGTACCCATTGGCAATACGACGGAGGCATGTATTTTAATGCCATGACCTACGATGCAGCACCCTTGTATTGTGGCTTCACAGATTTTAACCAGGCCAATCCAAAATATGCGCTGCAACCTGGACGCGATGTAGACAGTGTTGAATATAGTTTTACACTCGGCAAGCCATTCGTAAAGTTCCAGCACTATCCCGACGACTATCGCCTTAAACTATACAAAAACCTGGGCAATAGCAAACGGGAAGGTATGTTCTTGTTTGGCTATCTCCCCTACCAACATACCGTAAATGGAAATACTGTTACCGATACCGTGCGGGGGAATAAAGGATCTTATCCCCTGTTTATCCGCGACCAGGTAGGATGGTTCCTAGATGCCAAACCAGGACAACGCATTGCCGATAAGGAATCTGATATGAATCATGCCGACCATAATTCCGGCATTTTCTTCCTCAAATATCCTTTATATCCCACGCCAGATCCCAACCGTATTACCTCTGCCTATGCCGAAATACGGTTATCTGAAATCTACTACACTTTGGCCGAATGTAAATATCGCGCAGGCGATAAGGCAAGCGCGGCAAGCTTGCTCAATGCAGTGCGCCAACGCAATTATCCCGCTGGTTCTACTAGCTTGTATAAGACCGACGGCAGCCAACTCACCGACCAGGAAATGCTGGACGAATGGGGACGCGAATTTTTTGGAGAGAACCGCCGCCGTACCGATCTCATTCGCTGGGGCGTATTTAACTCGGGAACCTGGTGGGATAAACAACCCGATGCCGACAACCACACGGCCATCTTCCCGATAGGCCGCGACATTATGGGCGCGAACCCACAGTTTGTACAAAATCCCGGATATAATTAATTACAACTCCATTTGTAAAACTGCTGTCCCTCCGGAAACCATGAATAAGGATATGGGGCAGCAGTTTTTTTGCGCCTGTTTGTAGCACTCCTACAGCTATTTGTTCTTCATTTAACTGCCGGTTATTCATGACTTCATCGTCAAAGTATTACCTGTTTATACATTGTGTATACAGTGCTGGGCCACCGCCCAGGCGCAATAGATCCACAACATCAATTGGGCTTGTATGGTTACCCCTTAAACGCAGCTAAAACCGGTACCTCTACTGAGATAACGCGGGATAATCAGTATATCCTTTAGCGTCTGCCGAGTAAAAAGTGGAAGGATCTCCTTCATTTAACGGGGCGTTTTTCAGGATGTGCTGATCCAGGTCGGGATTTGCGATGAAGCTATGAGCAAATGCAATGAGGTCAGGCCCTCCTTTATGTAAAGCCGCTTCGGCTGTTTCCGGGGTAAAGCCATTGCAGTAGATGAGCGTTCCTTTAAATGCTGCGCGAATGGCGGCCAACGTTGCTGCCGGCGCTTCTGGGAAAAGACTAACGTGTACATAGGCAAGGCCAATGCGGTTAAACTCCCTGCTTAAATGAATGTATGTTTCTTGCGTGGTAGCGGCATCGTAGGCTTTCAGATCTCCTACGGTAGCATTGGGAGATATACGAACCCCCAGCTTTTCTTTGCCGATTGCATCGGCTATGCGCTGGGCAATAGTTATTGCAAACCGGGTCCGGTTTTCTACACTTCCGCCATACTTGTCCGTACGGTTGTTTACTTCGGGGTGCAGGAACTGCTCCACAAGGTAACCGTGGGCAGCATGCAGCTCCACCCCATCAAATCCGGCGGCGATGGCATTTTTGGCGGCGCTAACATGGCTTTCAATCACGTCTTCTACCCCTTGCGTAGTTAAAGCTACGGGAACCGGGTAATCCTGCATACCGGCTGTATCTGTATACATTTGCCCGGCGGCGGCAATAGCCGATACGCCTATTACCTGCGCACCTGCCGGCAGATTAGCCGGGTGACCAATGCGGCCGGTATGCATGAGTTGCAAAAATATCTTAGCATGATGTTGGTGCACCGCAGCAGTAGTTAGCTTCCAGCCTTCCACCTGTTCCTTAGAAAAAATACCAGGAATGCGGGCATAACCAAGCCCTTCCGGCGCCGGGGAAGTACCCTCTGCAATAATCAATCCCGCCCCGCTACGCTGACTATAATAGGAGGCCATTAAGGCATTCGGCAAATTGTGAATGGCCCGGCAGCGGGTCATGGGCGCCATCACCAAATGGTTTTTCAAATCCAGTGCCTGACTTTTGTAAGGCAATAACAACTTCTTCATATTTTTTTCTTTACGTTATGAATAGTACCACAAATTATGGCCCACATATAACAAGCATCCTATCCGTAAGCTAGGCTGGGTGCCTTTAAATAACCCGGCGTAAAAAATTATTCCTCAACCGGCTTTTTCACCGGTGTGGCGATCACCTCGCGGATCTCCAGCAATATATTATCGAGATGTTCATACCAATCCAAATGCGGCGACCATTGGAGACAACCAGCAGGCGGATAGATACAACAGGTGTCTTCCCATACTTTCTGACAGGCCGGACATCTTCCACCGGTGGTAAAAGTATCCCAAACATGGCCACAACTACATTGCCAATAAGGCTTTCCGTCCGGTTCCCATTTGCATTTGGGGCATCTTATTTTAAGAGAGTCCATAAAATTAAGGGGTAATGAGCGGTTAAGATAGAAAAAAATAGCAATCATGCATACCTTGCCTGGTCCTGCTTTTCCACTTTTTCTTAAATAAGATTGGGTCATGAAATAAGCACTTATCACCACTTTTAATATGGATTGTTTAAAAGGGGAAGCATATTTTCATCATCCCGCATGATAAAATATTTCCTGCTCAGGCAGGATGATTTATTCCCGGTAAATATTTTCCTGCATCAGCGTAGTACCTTCCTGCGTTGAAAGTGTTATCTTGTACGCCGTTACATTGACCGCTATTTTAAATGAAAATTGCAATAACCGGAGCTACAGGCTTCCTCGGCGCCACTTTGGTGCCATTATTATTAAAAGAAGGACATGCATTACGACTGCTCATCCGCGACCCTTCTCAAAAGGAAGCCTATGGCGAGCAGGTAGCTTATGTGACAGGCTCCCTGACGGATGAGACAAGCTTACAATCGCTGGTTCAGGACGCCACGGTTGTTATACACCTGGCCGCCGTGATATCGTTAAACGACCAGCCGGATGAAAAAATGTTTTATACCAACACTACCGGCACCCGTATATTATTAGAAGCGGCAAAAAAAGCGGGCGTAAAGCGTTTTATTCATCTCAGCTCCGTTACCGCTTTCCAGCAAGCACCTTTTGATGAACGCCTGGATGAAACCCGGCCCCTGCAGGCCGCTACTCAATTCACTTACGAGCATTCTAAAGCCGCCGCACAAGCCATTGTCCTTTCGTATAATGATCCGGAACTGGAAGTAATTGTGCTGGCCCCTACTGCTATTGTAGGGCCACATGATCTAAAGCCTTCCTTACTGGGCAGTGCCATTATGCGCATTTACCAGGAGGCGGTACCTGCCCTGTTTCCGGGTGGGGTAGACTTCGTAGATGTAAGAGATGTAGCTGCCGCCATCGTTAGCGCCCTCACCCTCGGCACACCGGGTAAGGCTTACCTGCTGGGCGGGGAATGGGCTACCCTCGTTACCTTAAGCCAGTACATCGGCCAGGTAAAAGGGAAAAAGATATCCCTGCCGGTGTTACCCCTGTGGCTGATATTTTCCCTATTACCTTTGGTGAAATTATGGGCGCGTCTCAGCGGAAGCCCTCCATTTTATACAAAACAATCTATTTACAATCTTATTTACAGCAACAAAAAAATAGATCATTCCCGGGCTGGCGCGGAGCTACAGTTCCACCCAAGGCCCTTATCTACAACACTTACTGACACAATTAACTGGTTTAAGCAAACAGGCAATATTTCATGAATCATTTTATCTCCTATCAACATTACACGTTTTTTATTGCATGCTGGATAGTAATTGGCATAGGCGCAGGTCTGTACCTGCTACGCAGGGAAGCCCCTTATGGCAAGTTTAGTAACAACAATTGGGGCCCTATGATCAGCAACAAACTGGGCTGGATGGTCATGGAAGCCACGGTAATCGTAACCGTTTTGCTATGGTTGCCTTTGCCGCAAATGCAGTGGTTATCGCCATCGGGCATTATGATCATCCTGTTCCTTATTCATTACATACACCGCAGTTTTATTTATCCGTTTATGATCAGGACCAAAGGCAAGAAAATGCCCGCGTTGATCATGCTTTCGGCGGTACTGTTCAATACCGTTAATGGTTCCTTGCTGGGCATATGGTTTGCCTTTTTTGCCCACTACCCCGACAACTGGTGTTCCTCTCCTGCTTTTATTATCGGTTGCATCCTTTATATCTCGGGTATGCTCATTAACTGGCGTTCAGACTATCAGCTAATAAATTTGCGCAAAAATGGGGAAACTGGTTATAAAATACCACAACAAGGCCTCTTTCAATATGTATCCTCCCCCAATCTGATGGGTGAAATAATAGAATGGAGTGGGTACGCACTGCTCACCTGGAGCCTGCCAGCCGTTACCTTCCTGATCTGGACCTGCGCCAACCTGGTACCACGTGCAGTAGCCAATCATCGCTGGTACAAACAAAAATTTTCGGAGTATCCGCCGGAAAGAAAAATCTTATTCCCTTTTATATGGTGAATTTACTTTTATACAAATAACTTATGTCGCAAAAATATAGTCAGGTAAAAGCAACTTTCGCACTGTCTAAAGCCAGTCTTATCGCCACTTTACGCAGCCCCACCTCTGTGGTGTTTGCCCTTTTATTTCCTATTATATTCGTATTGGTATTTGGGGCCATGGTAGACAATACCGCTGTTAAAGTAAAGCTTGTACTCTCTCCAAACAGCGATACTACCACGCCTATTTTTACTGCGATAAAAGCCATCAGCATCTTTGATGTGTCTACCACAACAGATTCTGCTGCCGCTATTGCCGCGCTCAAGAAGGGCCGGATAGCCGGGCTCCTGTACGTGCCACCTCCTGACATGGAAAAAGATCTTCCTCATTTCAACATGAACCTGCTCACATCCAGCGCGGCCAGCACCAAGCTGCCCCTGATACGTGCCGCTTTACAGGAACTGGTGGGCAATATCAATAAAGCCGTATTACCCGACCAACCTGTTGTTGCAGTGCTGAAAACCACCAATGTTCCCGGCAGAGAGTACCGGCAAATAGATTTCATCTTACCTGGCCAGCTTGGTTTTTCCCTGTTAATGGCAGGCGTTTTCGGGTCTGCCTTTTCGCTCTTTAACCTGCGCACTACGCTGGTACTGAAACGCATTTATGCCACCCCGATAAAGCCACTCTTTTTCCTGCTCGGAGAAATGATCAGCCGGTTGCTGTTCCAGATATTTTGCTTTATTATTATTACAGCACTGGGCTATTATGTGTTCCAGTTTACCCTCGTGAATGGCATCCTTACTTTCCTGGAAATGTTGCTATTATCGATATTTGGGCTGATCATTTTTACCGGCGTGGGCTTCATGATCAGTGGGCTTATCCGCAATGAAAGCTCTATTGCGCCAGTAGCCAACACTATCACCGTTCCACAGATTTTACTTTGCGGACTATTTTTCCCGGTGGAAAATTACCCGGCCTGGTTGCGTCATTTTTGCGAATTATTGCCACTCACTTTTTTCGTAGATGGCTTGCGTAAAATAGCTTTTGAAGGGTTGCACATCTGGCAGATACCCTCCCAACTAACCGGGCTACTGGTATGGACTATCTTAGTGGGTGGATTATCTGTATACTCATTCAAATGGGAATGATCCTTTTACACATAAGTCGGAAACAGTACAATTATATAATTAATTTTAAAGGAAAAATTATGAAAAGCCTCCTCCTCCTATTGAGCCTTTTTTCAGGCATCGCTGCTTTTGCCCAAGATGATCCCAAAGCAGACCGCATTTTGCATATATGGGAAATGGACACCAAGGAGAGTAAAATATCTTTCCTGAAATCCGGCAATGTTTATCATGCGCAAATGATATACGGCACACGCCAACTCGAAGCAGATGGTAAAACGTATAAGAAAGATATTCACAATCCAGATCCGGCCCTTCGTTCCAGGACTTTGAGCAACTATACACTCATATCCGGCCTTACCTACGAGGATGGTAAATGGACCAACGGAAAAATTTACAACTATGAGGATGGTAACAGCTACAACGTTACCATAACAATAGAAGGTAAAACATTGTTCATGCGGGTGTACAAGGGTGTTCCCGTATTGGGAAAAACCATTAAATGGACACTGTCGGAATAAAATAATGATCCCCCGCCAGCAGCCTGCTTCCCTGCTGAACACTTTTACTATTTTTCCGGCATTCTTCAGGCAGGAAAAACAGAAGATCCCGCACGTCGCCGTGCGGGATCTTCTCCGGTAGTTATTGATTTTTTAAGGAATCCATTGTACACATACCGGGCTGCCTACTGAAATGCGATGACCCGTATCCGTTAGTTCGCCGGTTTCTTTATTCACCTTAAAGATCACCACATCATTGCTGGTTTGATGGGCCACCAGCAGGAAATTTCCACTGGGATCAAAGTTAAACCCACGGGGCTCAATGCCCTTGGTGGAGGTAATCCCTACAATGCTTAGCTTACCGCTGGCTGCATCTCTTTTAAAAATGGCAATGGAATTGGCATCGCCGCGATTAGAGGCATACAGGAACCTGCCATCCGGCGAAATATGAATGTCTGCCGAACCGATCTCTCCCTTATAATTAGCAGGATGGCTGGAAATAGTCTGGATGGCTTTAAAATTGCCCTCGTGGTAAGCAAATGCGATTACCTCCCCAGACATTTCAGTGATGAGGTAAGCAAACTTTGCGCTGGCATCAAACACCAGGTGGCGCGGGCCGCTGCCAGGCTTCACTGATACGAACGGAGGGGAAGCCGGTGTGAGCTGTCCACTGGCATCGTTAAAATGGTACGACATGATCTTGTCTGTACCCAAATCATCTACAAACAGGAATTTATTGTCGGGCGAAAAAATGGTGGCATGGGCATGGGCCTTTTCCTGGCGTGCTGCATTAGGGCCTTTACCCTCGTCTGCCCGTTTTTCTACCGGCGCACCGATATGTCCCGTAATATCTACCGGAAACACCGCATAGGTGCCGGAGCTGTAATTGGCCACCGCTATGAATTTGCCGTTTTTACTAGTGGTAATGTAACAAGGTGACTCTCCTTCGGATGGCAACTGATTGATGGCCGTGAGGCTGCCCGTTTTATGATCGAATGCAAATGATGTTACAGCACCGGGACCATTGTCTTCATTTACTGCATACACAAATTTTTTGTTGGGCGATACGGAGAGGTAAGAAGGGTTGCTGGTTTCGGCATGACTAACTTCCGTAGCGTTGCCAGTGGCAGTATTAAATGTATAGACGTAAATGCCTTTGCTTTTGCCATTGGTATAAGTACCCAGGAGGAGGTAAGGATCCGTGCTGGCAGGAGCTTTTGCAGCTTGCTGTGCAGTGGCACCTTCAAAGGAAAACAGGGCAACCGCCGCCAGGCTGGCAATTCTTGATGCATTTTTTTTCATACATGGAAAATTTGGGCAGAAAAATAAGGAAGTTTTTTTGTAAACCCATGCATTTATCTGCTGCCGGCTGCGTTACCGCAATTGGGCAGCCTGAATAAATTTGATCAATCATTGCAGCGGGCCTCACCAGCGTACAGACAGAACGACCGGATGATTTCCAGCGTCCAGCTCCAAAATGCGTATCTTTAAGTAAACTGAAAAACGATGATAGCATTCTTAGGCACGGGACTTCTGGGCGCCAATTTTGTAAAGGCATTGATCAAAAAAGGAGAACAAGTACAGGTTTGGAATCGTACGACGGCCAAGGCAAAGGCCCTGGAGGCAGATGGCGCCAAAGCCTTTGCCAGCGTAGCAGACGCGGTGAAAGGCGCCGATGTAATTCACCTCACCCTGAAAGACGACGCCACTGTAGATGAAGTATTGGCCACGGCCAGTACAGGCTTTAAGCCGGGCGTACTTATTATAGACCACACCACCACCTCTGCCGCCGGCGCCATTGCCCGCACCCAGGCATGGAAAACAAAGGGCTTCACCTACCTGCACGCGCCCGTATTTATGGGTCCGGCCAATGCCCTGGAAAGTACCGGCATTATGCTGGTATCTGGCAACCAGGAGGTGGTGAAAAAACTGGAACCGGCACTCTCCAAAATGACGGGCAAGGTATTGAACTTTGGTCCCGAAGAAGGCAAGGCCGCCGGTATAAAACTCATTGGCAATCTCTTCCTGGTAACTTTCACCGCTGGTATTGCAGACACCCTGGCCCTGGCCAAAGCACTGCATATTTCCGCCACAGATGTATTGTCATTATTCGATAGCTGGAACCCCGGCGCTTTGCTGCCCGCCCGCGTAAAACGTATGTCTACCGGCGATTACAGTCAACCTACCTGGGAACTGAATATGGCCCGCAAAGACACGGGCTTGTTCCTGCAAGCCGCACAGGCAGCCGGCGTACCCCTTGCAGTAATTCCCGCCATTGCAGCGGAAATGGACCGATACATTGCCCAGGGTCATGGCAATGACGACTGGACGGTGATTGGCAAAGATGCGGTTTCCTGATCCATCTGTCTGTAAGCGCTTAAATACGGGCGTAATTAATGTAGAAATATACCAACACATGCCTCCTACCATACCAAAAAAAATATTGTCCCGCAAAGACGAGCTTACCCAACAGTTTCTAACGTTGGTTACCCAGCACATGCATGAACTGAAGCAAGACCGGGTAGATAAAATTAATCACACATCGGATTTTGCGGCCCAACTTTTTGTGCATCCGGTACATTTGAGCAATACCATCAAACTTACCACCGGCAAAAGCCCCTGCGATCACCTGGAAGCGGCCATGGTGGCAGAGGCTACCCGATTACTGGAAGAAACGGACCTCTCCATCGCCGATATTGCCTACAAGCTTACCTACAGCGCCCCCACCAATTTTGTAAAATTCTATAAAGGCATGACGGGCGTTACCCCCCTGCAACACCGCAAACAGCTAAAAGCCCAACACACCTGATTTGGAAATACTGAAGTCTGCATCATTTTTTCTGCTTACTTCTGCTCAATTTTGTGTTTACAATATAAAAAACACAATAGTATGGCAACACAAAGAAAAATTGCACTCGTAACCGGTGGCAGCCGGGGATTAGGAAAAAACATGGCCTACGCGATTGCCCGTAAAGGCATAGACGTGGTACTGACATACAACAGTAAAAAAGAGGAAGCGGATACCGTGGTGAAGGAATTAATCCAACTAGGCGTGAAGGCTGCCGCCCTGCAACTCAATGTAGGCGACAGCAAAACCTTTGACGCCTTCTTTAAAACCTTCCAGGCCACCCTGCAAAACACCTTCGGCGCATCAAAGTTCCAGTTCCTGGTAAATAATGCCGGCATTGGCATATACGCTTCTTTCGAATCCACCACCGAAGAACAATTAGACACCCTGTTCAACATTCAATTTAAAGGAACATTCTTCCTTACGCAAAAAGCACTGCCCTTCCTGGAAGATGGTGGCCGGATCATTAATATTTCCACTGGCCTGGCCCGTTTTAGTTTCCCGGGTTATGCAGCCTACGCTTCGATGAAAGGCGGTATTGAAACACTTACCCGCTATCTTGCCAAAGAACTGGGTGGCCGGGGCATTGCCGTAAATACGGTAGCTCCTGGCGCCATTGAAACCGACTTTGGCGGCGGCAGTGTAAGGGATAATGAGCAGGTAAATAAATTCATTGCTTCCGTAACCGCACTGGGCCGCACTGGCCTACCAGACGACATTGGCGGCGTAGTGGCCTTCCTTTGCACTGAAGAAGCCCGCTGGATCAATGCGCAGCGCATTGAAGTTTCTGGCGGCATGATGTTGTAAAGCATGCCCAATAAACCTTTAAACGCAGAAAAGTATGCCTGACTGATTATTTAGGCACCGGCCATCACTTCAGGCGATGGCCGGTGTTTTTTAGTGTAACATGGCCATTCCTGCAATATAAGTTTTGCACAGCTTGCAAATTCCTTTGATCCGCTTAAATTTGGTAAAGGACCTTCAATCACAAAAGATGAAAATTCACCTGTTTGGCGCATCCGGTGCAGGTTGCACCACCCAAGGGAAAGACCTGGCGGAAATACTAAACATTCCCTTTTTTGATACGGATGATTATTTCTGGGCACCGTCCAGCATTCCCTTCACAAAAAGAAGATCTCCCGCAGCACGCAACGAACTGCTGAAGGCTGCCTTGGAACCTTACGACAGTTGGATTGTCAGCGGCTCTCTTGTGAGCTGGGGCCCCGAATGGAAATCGGCGTTCGACCTGGCCGTATTCCTCTATGTGCCACACGATATCCGCATGGAGCGTTTGCGCGCCCGGGAACTAGCGCGCTATGGTGATATTTTTGAAAAAGATGTTCAACGCAAACGCATGCACGAAGAATTTATGGAGTGGGCCTCCAGCTACGACACCGGCAACGTGCGCCGCAGCCTGGCCATACACACCGCCTGGATGAATACCCTCAGCTGCCCGGTGCTTACCATTAAAGGCGATATGTCTGTAGCCGTGCGGAGAGAAATAATGATGGAGCGTATCCGCGAAATCTTATCCCAGGCAGATTAAATAACAAAGGCCCGGCGCAACCCCGCACCAGCCTTTTGTTTACATGCTACTTATGATGCTCCCTTTTTACAGCTTCAACTGCAACGTAAGATAAAAACTGCGTGCATCGCTGGGTACTATACCTGGCCCGGGATAGCTGTCTGCCCGTCGGGTGAAGTACATCGTATTGGCCAGGTTATTTACACTGCCATACAATGAGATCATTTTACTAAATGTATACTCGGCAGATAAGTCCATGATGTGGTAGGCTGGTATCTTGCCATCAATCGCATTGGCCGTGAAAACTGCGTTAGTAGCGTCTGTAAATTGTTGGCCGGTGTAAGCGAACTGGTAACTGGCCGTCCATTTGTTTCGGCGTACCATTAGACCCGTTTTAAAAATAATGTCTGGCACAAATTCTACTTTGCGGCCTTCAATCACTTTTTCTTTACTATTCACATATTTTGCACTGAGGTAGGAAAAGTTGGAAAATATCGATACGCTTGTTTTGGCATTATCTCCGGCTATCCATTTCCATATATCTGCCTCCACATAAGACTCTACGCCGATATGACGCGACTGCGACACATTCGTACGCAGGTTATAAATGATGGAGGTCTGGGGGTCTACTGATAAAATACTGCCTATTTTGTTATTGTAATTAATCATAAACAAGCTTACATCGAAACGCAGTACACCCGCAGTTTTGCGGATACCCGCATCGGCAGAGTAGCCTTTTTCATCGTGCAATGCACTGTCTACCCGCAGATTTGGATTCAGGGTGCGCAGGTCATTGAAGTTAATGGCCTTGTAGTTCTGGGAGAAATTGGCGTAGACCTGTATATCGTTGCGTACCTGGTAAGTAGCTCCTACCCCACCTATCACAAAGCTGCGACGGTTTATCTTATTATCCATCACCTTTTGCGGGTCTATCGGGTTGCCTGCCAAATCAAATGCTACGTTGGTGTAATTACCATCTGCCTTGGTCACGAGATGTTCAAAACGCACACCTGGAATAATGCTGAAGCGGGAAGTAATGCGGAAAATGTTTTCGGCAAATACCGCCGTATTCCGTTCCGGGAAAATGTAATCCGAGTAACGCAGGGTATCCGTTTGCAAGGCTGGCGTAAAGGAAAAGTCGTTGCCATGGCCCGTGGTACCGTTGTTCCCAAAACCCTGTTCCCGGTCGGTATGGCCTTGGTAATACCGGAAGCCCAAAAGCAACGTAGACGCCACTTTCCCGATGTTATAATTGTACAACAGCCGGCTTTCATTGCCCCAGTTCTGATAATGGTCTTTATACAAATCACGGTCGGTCTCTCCATTGTCTACCCGGTCTATGAAGGTGAGAATGCCTAGCGCATCGCGGCGGGCCATCAAACCAAAAAAGCGGGTATTAAATTGCAGGTGGCTGTTAATTTTATAATCCAGCATCACCGCGCCCAGGTTCCAGTTTACCCGGAACCAGTTACGGGCGCGCACAGACTGGTGGGGATCTTTGGCAAAATCGGCGTCTGTAAGCCCTCCTGGCTGGTGGGCCAGGTAGTCCATAAAAGTATATTGAAAGGTGACAGCCAATTTTTCATTGGCCTTGTAGGTAAGTGAGCCATAGGCCGTGTTAGTATTAAACTCCGCGTTAGGCCGCCATCCATTGCCAGACTTATGCTGGTAAAAGGCGTAGTAATTCCACTTTTTCACCGTGCCACCTATGCTGGTGCTGCTATTAAAAAAGCCCCAGGATCCTGCGGTGGCGCGTTCCGTCAGGGAGAACTTTTTATCTGTGGGGCCTTCATGGAGTTTAAAATTAATCATGCCGCCAAACTGGGTGCCGTATTGCAGGGATGCTGCTCCCCGCACAATTTCTATGCGGTCCATCAGTTCTACCGGCGGGGTGTAATAACTCTCTGGATAGCCCAATGCATCGGCGCTGATGTCGTACCCATTTTGGCGGGTATTAAAATTGGCCACCCGGTTGGGGCTTAGTCCACGACCACCAATGGCCAACTGTATGCCGGCACCGTCATTTTCCCAAATATTAAGGCCCGCTACTTTGCCATATACCTGGCGGGGATTGTTGGTAGCCGTATTAGCCACCACGTCTTTCAGCACGATCACCTCCGTTTTCTTGCCGGCGTAAATAGACGTGCCCTCCACATCGTGCAGGTGAGAGAAGCCGGCTTTGCCTTCGTTGCGGCGAACTATCACAGAATCCAGGTTGCGGATGTGGGTGGTATCCTGCCCGAAAGCCGCCACCGCACAGGCACACAGGCTGGCACTGATCAATATATTAAATTTCATGGTTGGTTCTTTTTAAAAGGCAGTATCCAGGTTTTGTGGCCAAACCAGCTTTCGCGCTGCGTGGCCAGGTTCACCGTACTGTCTATGTACAAACGGCTGCCGCTTCCATTCAGCGATACATAACTGGCCACCGAGACTTGCGGATCGGGAATGCCTTTTTTCGCATAGGTATCATGCAGGAGGTGTGCGTATTGCAACATCATGTCTGGCTGCGTTTCCATCATCCGCTCCTGGTAGGGGGTCAGCAACCTGGCATTGTTAATCTCAAACTGCCGCCCAGTGGCAGGATTTTTTATGTAGAAAAAAGTAGTGCCGCCCTTTTCCATGAGCATAACCCGCCAGGAAAAACGATAACCTTCCTCCGTCCAAAGCAATTTGCCCGGGTACAGCAAAAAGCGGACAGGCATGAATAGCTGCCAGCTAAAATACAGTACCAGCAGTCCATACATCGCCTTTGCCTTATGAGGCGGCCATGGCAGCACCACCTGTTGCTCTGGCAAACCTCTTCCCCCGCTCAGTAAACGGATAAGCTGCCAGTGAAAAGATGCAGGAAAAAAAATAATGGTAACTGCCATCATGATGTAAGGAAACATGCCTATCTGAAACAGCAGTGCGGTAAGCACATGAAAAATAACCACCATGGCATAACCCACTTTGCGCGTACGACGGCCCATCAATAAAAACGCGATAGACAGATCGAACAAAGCCCCTGCCCAGCTAAAAACCCAGGGTGACCAGCTTTGGCGCAGCAATATCCCGAGGTAGGGTGTTTGCTCTTTGGCATGCAACCATATTTTCAATGGCATCGCTGCAATCAGCCAATCATAATTCACCTTGGAGAGCCCCGCAAAAAAATAAACGATGCACAACTGCAACTGGAAGATATAAATCGTCCAGGCTGGCACCTGTGTTACTTTCAGCGCAGGTTTCCTTAGCACATCGAGCGAAAAATAACGGTGTGCGGGCGTCAACATCAACAAAAATGTGATGATGCTTACCAGGTAATAATGATTAAGATAATAAGTTTTATCTATCAGTTCGGCATAGCAGAAACAAAGGAAAAATGTTGCAACGGCCACCCGGTAAAACAGGCCTATGGCCACACACAGCGCAGCCAGCAGCATCACTCCGTACAGCACATACATGCCAGTAGGCGGAAAGGGCCTCACCCATTCAAATCCATAAAAGGGAAAATGAAAGGTGGGCGTAATAAAAAAATCTTTCACCCATCCATTGGCCATAAACCGCGCGGTACTGATAAACATAACCGCCCCGAAGACCATGCGTAGCACAGCCAGCGGAGCGATATGCACAGGCTGGGTAACATATTTATTCTTTATATGCTGCCAGTAATCATTATCAATCGCCATCATCGTCGGAGAAGGATATTTTTACCCCCAGGGCAGAACTCATATCCACTTTTACCAGCACCACCAGTTTAGTAGCTTCAGTATAAGCGTCATTCACTGCGGCGGCATTTGTAGTGATAGAACCAGACAGCGTTTCAGGAATAGCGTTCACCTTGGTGATAACAGTAGCTAGTTGGTTTTTAATGGCATCATTGAGAGAGCCTCCGTTAGACTGCGCACTGGATGCTACTACTTTCTTTTCAAAAGCGCCGGTATACACCCGTTGCATAGATTGCAGTTCAGCATGGAGCAGGGTCAGGGAAAGCCCTCCGTAAAAACCTTCTACTTTAGCCGGGTCTTGCGGAATGGTAGAGGCACCATACTTACCGATGGGAATGCCCAGTTTATAATTTTTCAGAATTACATCGTAATCGTACACGAAAGCATTCACTAAGATGCTCAGGGAGCTACCCGCGTCTACACCGGTGGCTGCGCTGAATGTAGCCAGGTAGTTGCCACCAGTGGGCAACCATGCATTTAACACCGCGGCCGCTTTAGCCTTCAGCGAAGCGCTTACCGCAGCTAGATATTTTTGAGCATTGGCCGCATTGGCAGCTGTACTGAAATTAGCCACCACCGTAGCACTATTAGCGCCATACAGTATATAATCCAATGACGGGAAGCCTTGTGCTTTGAAGTTAGACAATCCATCGATGGTAAAGTTACCTGTGGTCATGTTGTTCTTAATGGTATTGGTATCCGTAGGAAAAACATTCACGATGGTGGTTACCAAAGACTGGTCCACGGCCGGCCCAAACTCGAACTGGGTGCAGCTTTCATATGCCACATAGGCATTTTTAAAAGCCGTTTGCAGGCTGGTGAGATTTCCTGCATTGGGAGTAGCCGTAAAGGTAGTCACCGCCGCATCCATGGCGGCAGTGGTGGTGGCCAATTGCTGGTAAGCGGGCACAATAATGTTGGCACCAAAATTTGCCAGCACCGAATCTGTTTTACTATTGTTTACAGGCGTTGTGTCTTTGTCGCCGCTTTTACCGCAGGAGATTAAAACACCCAGGCCAATGCAGCCTGCGAGGACTGCCACGAGTATGTTCCGTTGTTGCATATGTTCAGATATAATGATAATTGGTACCCGCCATGGCGGCGGATACCAACTATGGGAATGATAATAAATTTTACAGGTAAGACTTTACGCTATCCCAGCCATACAATGCACTCAGTACATTGATAATGTTATCTATCTGCGTGGGGGTAACGTCGTACAGGTTGGTGCCGTACATCGTTTCAATGGCGGCAACCTGCGCATCGGTAACCTTATTACGCTGGGTGTTGTACTTGAGGGCCTGTACAAAGCCGAGTGATTCAGACAGGTTTCCTACCACGGCACTGGCACCATTGGCCAAGTTGCCTTTGGCTTCATTCAGTTCATGCAGGATAGCGGCGGTTTCCATCTTCTCAAATGTGTTGATGATAATACCTGCCTGCTTTTGCGCCGTCACCAGATCGTTAGCGCCGGTAGCGGCACGGCCAGTGGTGAAGGCAGATAGCAGCGTGGTGTTTGCTGCTACACCGGTGAGGTTAACGACTGGTTTTACCAGACCGGAATCGATCTGACTGGTGTAAGAACCCCAGTATTTCACGCCAACACGGTTGGACGGGAAGTTGGCCGGAACGCTCCAGAGAAAAAAGGCATTGTCCCACGCGTGTGCTTTAGCATTATTATCGGCCACGGTGAGAGAATCTTTCAGGAACACATCTGTTGTTAGATGACCTATTACTACACCCATCATCGTTTTGGTGAATAACTGGCGCCAGTAGATACCGTTGGCTGAGAGCAGTGTTTTGCGTTCGCTTACGCCTGCTACACCGTCGGCAGCAGCTACTTTAGAGGCACTATTTGCAGCAATACTGTCCAGTATAGAAAGTATAAAGGGCTGTGCGCTGCTGGTGGTAAGGCTTTGCAGGGAAATACCGCTGCTGTTTAGTTGCAAGATAGTACCACTAAAAGTAGTGTCGGTGAAATAGCTGCCAGTATTGGCGTACATGCCTTTAAGCTGGGAAGCACTGATAGTAGCACCGCTGTTGGCAGTATTGATCAGGTTTTCCATTTCACCAATCATCGATAGAATGGTTTTCGCTTTCAAAGAATCAGCCGGGGCAAAGTTGTAGGTAGCTGGCACGTTGTAGGAAGGTGTGGAGGGGTTGCTATCTTTTTTACAGCTAGCGAGCAGGGCTACCGCCAATAAACAGGTAGTCCACATAGAAGTAGATCGTTGCATAAATACAGTCGTAATTTATTATACAGTTATATAAAAAAATGATGACGCAAAACTAATGGCACATCCTATTGTCAACTAATCGGATCGGGAAAATTTAAACGCAATCGGGAAAATAATTGGGATAGTAAAAATATATGAAATGGTTGCCTGTAGCCGCAGTGAAAAAAAGCCAACCGCCTTTCCAAGGGCTGGCAGAAGCCAGCACCGTGGAGATGCTCCTGGGAAAAAATTTTCTGGGACGCTTATTTCGGGATGCTGAAAGACAAATGGGCATTCATTGGATAATTAATTAGGACATAAACCAGCATCATTAAAATTTCCGACAACAAACAACATAGTTTACAAACACGCCACCAGCCATTGTTTACATTATCTATTTCGCCAAAACGGCTTACAGTTAGATAAACTGCAAGCCATTTTCAGGTAAACAAACAAGGATAGGTGTGTAATACAGGAGCTGCGTACCATTTCTATTGCAGCTTATCATAGCGCAGCAAGGCCTCGATATAATAATAATCCGCATAAATGAGCGGCACATCAATTTCGGAATGAGCCGGCAAATGGCCGGTACCATGTTTTATCAGGAAGTGATGATTGCCCTCCCCGGCAAAATAGGTGGGACTGGAAAGGCTTACCAGGCTTGCTGTGGCAAAATCTATATATGTTTTGCCCAATTGCTTCGGTACATACTGTTGCAGTTCTAACAAGGCCGCCGCCACGATGGCCGCAGCAGATGCATCCCTTGGCTCGTTATCGGTATGCGGTGCATCAAAGTCCCAATAAGGAATTTTATCAGCAGGCAGTCGGGGATGGTACATATAAAACCGGGCAATGTGTTTGGCTTGTTCCAGGTACTTTTCATCCTTCGTTTCGCGGTACATCACCGTATACCCGTACAGGCCCCAGGCCTGCCCACGCGCCCAGGCAGAACTATCGGCATATCCCTGTGCAGTTATTTTGGCCAATACAGTCCCTACGCTATCGTAGCACACCACATGGTAACTGCTGTAGTCAGGACGAAAATGCTGCGCCATCGTTTTATCGGCATGGGCCACCGCTATGTTGTAATAGTTTTTGTTGCCCGATAGTTTAGTGGCCTCGCAGAGCAACTCCAGGTTCATCATATTATCAATGATCACCGGATAATTATACCCTTTAAAATTGTTCCAGGACTTGATGACGCCCACCGCTGGATGAAATCGGGTAGATAAAGACTGGGCACCGTTGAGCAATACTTTTTTATATGCTTCGCGGTGAGTAATGCGGTAACCATTACCGAAAGAGCAATACAGCATAAACCCCAGGTCGTGGGTGCCGGTGTTATATTGTTCCTTAGACACTGCTTCCGTCCAGGTAGCGGCGGCATGTTGCAGCGTGCTGTCTTTCGTGTATTCATAAAGATACCATAAACTGCCCCCGAAGAAACCACTGCACCACCAATCACTCCTCATTTTGCGCAAGCTGCCATCAGGGTTAATAGACTGGGGGAAAAAGGTGGTGGTATCGCCCAGCTCCTGTAGCATGCCGCGGTATTGAACTGCCGCACGTTGCAACTGGCGGGCTACATTCAATTTACTTTGTGCATGCACATTCATCAACGTGGTAAGCAGGAACCCTGCAAAAAAATATTTCATCTTAAACATGGTGTATAATTACCAAATCTAATCGCTTACTTCCGTTATCCGCCATTGTCGGCGCTATTTTTTTACGAAATCGTTTTCGGCTATTTATCAGTAGCTTCCAAACCGGGTGTAGCCACATACGCCGGGCCTGTTATCCACAGGGGTTATGCCTTATCATCCTGCCTTTCTTCCAGGAGGGAATGTCCCATAAATCGAGCCACCAGCATAGCATTGGCCGTTTCTCCACTCACGTTCAGCAGCGTGGCCATCGGGTCTACCAGTGTACCAATGATGATCAATGGTGCCAGTGCTTCCTGCGGAAAACCATATACCGACATTACTAACAGTTCTCCTACATAACCGCCATTGGGAATGCCGCCTTCCACCATATTTACCAGCACAGACATGCCCAATGCAATGGCCACCGTATCTACCCCGCTGAGGGGCCGGTGAAACAGGGCAAACACCACCGCGATTTTAATCATAGATGAAATAGCCGAACCTTCTTTATGTAAGGTGGCCCCCAATGGCAACACCAGGTTGCGCACGGAGGGAGGTATGCCCATCTTCTCCCCCGCTTCCAGGTTTACCGGGATAGCCGCCACACTGCTACAAGTGGCCACAGCTGTGAGGGAAGGCACCAGATTGTATTTCCAATAACGGCGCAGTGCTGCCCGTCCACCTGCGAAGTACACATAACCACTGTAAAAAACCAGGTAATACACCAGGCAAAGCCCATAGTACAAGCCCAGTGCGCGGGCATATGTTCCAAAAAGCTGTGGCCCCAATATGCCCACCTGGTAAGCAAAGTAAGCCCCAAGGCCCAATGGGGCCACCTTCATGATGTACCCCAGCAAGTGTTTCATCACCTCATTTCCAGACAACAAAAAATGCCGGAATGCTGCGCCTTTCTCCCCGGCCTGTAAACTGGCAAACCCCACCAGCAACGAAAATACGATGAGCGGCAACATACACTCCCGCGATAACAGCTTATAAAAATCATCTACCGTAAAAAGCCGGGTCAGTTGCGTACCCAGATCACTCATAGGTGGCAAGGCGGGCAGGCTTTCGTGGCGGGACAAGGTAGTGTGTAACGGGAACGCATACACGCCCAGCAACGTATAAGCTGCCGCCACGAGGGCCGTACCCGTAAAAACCAGCAGCGTTATCCGGCAAAGCCGGAGCAACTGGCTGGTGCCCTGCACATTGGCCACCGCAGCAGTAGTGGCAAAAAACACCAGCGGGATCACTGCCATAAAAAGCAGGTTGATAAAAATATCGCCCACAGGCTTCAGCACCGCCACCCTTGGGCCCAGGATCAGCCCGGCCACCGTACCGGCCAGGATGCCACCCAGCAGCCAAAAGATGTTTCGGTACGACTGTAAAAAGGAACGAAAAAAAGTAGCCATGGCCAATTGTTGGGAAGTTGCGAACACAATTTACCAATCTATGCTTTTAATACATACAATTTAAACGGGCATATCTACAAAATAGCCACCCTCCGATTCATATGTTTGAGTGCTACCTTTATCCATGTATTGCTGTAACCATTACACGGTGCATTTCTTAAACTAGTTCAATGGATAGCCACCCAGCGCCATCGTACATTTGTATCACAAACAACAAACATATGGCACATTACACCTTACACAAGGCAGCCACCAGGGCACACCTGGATCATGGGTGGCTGAACAGCTACCAGACCTTTAGCTTTGCCGGGCAGTACAACCCCGACCGCATCCGCTTCGGTACCCTCCGCGTGCTGAACGACGACGTGATAGCCGGTGGGCGGGGCTTTGGCGAGCATCCCCACGATAATATGGAGATCATCAGCATTCCCCTGGCAGGAACTTTGGAACATAAAGATAACATGGGCAATGTAAAACGCCTTAAAGCTGGCGAGGTGCAGATTATGAGTACCGGTGAGGGCGTGTTTCACAGCGAATTTAACGCCAGCAACGACGAGGTGGCCGCTCTCCTGCAAATATGGGTATTCCCCAAAACGCTGAACGGCAAGCCCCGCTATGAGCAGATCACTCTCGATCCTTCCGGCAGTCAGCGCAAATTGCAGCAAATACTCTCCCCCTTTCCCGACGACGATGGTGCCTGGATACAACAGGATGCCTGGTTTCACCTTGGTCATTTTGAACCCGGTGATACCACCCACTACACCCTGCATAAGAAAGACAACGGCCTATATGCCTTCGTGATCAGCGGATCGTTTACGGTAGACGGACAGTTGCTGGAGGTGCGCGATGGACTAGGCATTGCGGAGATCAGCGGCGATATTGCCCTGCAAGCCCACACCCCTGCTGCTACCATCCTGCTGATGGAAATTCCTATGGACATTTAAAAGCGTATTTGTATGAAAGTAATAGACACCCTGCATATATTGGCTATAGGCCGTAATCCGGCTATCATGGCCGTGGTGGAAAGATTGCTAAACAGCCACGAACACTGGAAAGGCTTGTCCGTAACCAGCAATGCGGCAGCACTCAGCGCCATAGAACAAACGCCCTACAACATAGTACTGCTCTGCGCGGGCATCCCGGCAGCAGAAGAAGATACACTGCGCCAGGCCTTGCTACAGCGGCAGCCCCAGGTTATCATAGCCCAACATTATGGCGGCGGCAGCGGACTGCTGGAAAGTGAGGTCCGTGGCCTGCTGGCAGCCCATAATATTTCTCTCTCCCTTTAAAAAAACACTTTTTATGAGCAATACTATTTTAGGGCTTCATCACATTACCGCCATTGCGGGCAATGCCCAGCGCAACCACGCATTTTATACCCAGGCCCTGGGATTGCGGCTGGTAAAGAAAACGGTGAACTTCGATGACCCGGGTACTTATCATTTTTACTTCGGTAACGAGCAGGGTACACCCGGCACTATTCTTACATTCTTCCCCTGGGAAGGTATTGTACCAGGTAAAACCGGCGCCGGCATGGCCACAGAAATCAGTTATGCCGTACCCGATGGCAGCCTGCCTTTCTGGACAGAACGCTTTAAACAATTAAAGGTAAAGCAGGGTGCAACCTCTGAACGCCTGGGCGAAGTGATCCTGCCCTTCCAGGACCCCGATGGGCTGAACCTGAACCTGGTGGTGCCCAAGCAGCCAGACAACCGTACCGCCTGGGAAACCGCCGACATAACGGCCTCCAACGCCCTTAAAGGGTTTCATGCGGTAACCCTCACGCTCAATAACGTGAAGCCTACTGCCGCTATTCTTACCGATATCTTTGGCTATGTGCTGCTGGAACAGGAAGGCAATCGCTACCGCTATGTAACCAACGCCGTGGAAAATGCAGCCATTGTAGACATCGTGGAAATTCCCAACGCACCCCGTGGACTCAATGCCGGTGGCACCAACCACCACGTAGCCTTCCGGGTAAAGGATGATAACGTGCTGATGGAGTTCCGCGAAAAAATTGTGCGCAAGGGGCTGAACATCACACCGAAGATCAACCGGGATTACTTCTTCTCCCTCTACTTCCGCGAGCCAGGTGGCGTACTGTTTGAACTGGCTACAGACAATCCAGGTTTCACCGTAGACGAGCCGCTGAACGAGTTAGGCACCCACCTGAAACTGCCTTCCCAGCACGAACACCTGCGCGCAACACTGGAGCGTACGTTGGTAAAAATTTAATCACCTTTCAATGAACTACCATGCATAAAAAACAGTACCTGACCGGCGGCGCTCCCGTGAGCGCCACCGGCAAAGTCCTGATCCTGCTTCATGGGCGCGGCGGCAGTGCGGAAGACATCCTCACGCTGGCACCCCACCTGCACGTACGCGATTATGCCCTGCTGGCACCCCAGGCCACCGGCGGCAGCTGGTACCCCTATTCTTTCCTGGCCCCTACAGACCAGAATGAGCCTTACCTTTCTGCTGCCCTCCACCTGATAGATGAAATAGTACATGATCTAAACGCACAAGGCGTAAGCAATGGCAATATTTATTTCCTAGGCTTCTCCCAGGGCGCCTGCCTGATGCTGGAGTACATTACCCGGCATGCCACCCGGTACGGCGGTGCAGCCGCTTTCACCGGGGGCCTCATCGGCGACCAGGTGAAACCAGCAACCTACGCTAACGGCGATTTTAAAGGCACTCCCATTTTCATTGGCACCAGCGATCCAGACATGCACGTACCCGTGGCCCGCGTGGAAGCCACTACCAAAATATTACAGGAAAAACACGCGAACGTATACACGAAAATATATCCTAACATGGGACACACCATCAGCCAGGATGAAATTACCCAGGCTAATGCCCAGGTGTTTAAACTGGTGTAAACAAGATGATCGGTGGAGGTAAACACTAGCCGCCAGGGCAAACCAATCTTTTACATGGCTGTTTTTCCTTAACGCTTTTGGGATAAACCCTTTCTCACCTTACTTAAAAATTCTGGTGAAACACCCAAATAACGGGCTACCTGGTGTTGGGGAATGCGTTGCAAAATATGCGGGTACTTCTCCACAAAATGAATATAACGCTCCTCGGCGGTCTGCGATACGGATGCATAAAACCGTTGTTGCAGCACCCCGAGGTTTCGTTGTACCAGGATGCGGAATAACTTTTCAAATTTGGGAATGCTTTCAAATAAAATGCCCTTGCTGATAAAGTCTATGACTAGCAGTTCACAATCTTCTATCGTTTCAATGTAAAGATTAGACGGCTTACGATCCATAAAACTGCTGATATCACTCACCCACCAGTCTTCCACGGCAAACAGCAGCACGGTTTCTTTCCCTTCCTTATCCACGTAATACACGCGGATACAGCCTTTCAGGATATACGCCTCAAAATCGCAGATTTCTCCCTCCCGCAGCAAAAACTGTTTCTTCTTTACCGTTTTAAAAGTGAACAGCGTATGGTACAAAGCGGTTTCTTCCGGCGTTAGCGCAATGTAGCGCGACACAAATTGATCAATGGCGTTGAACGAATGCTCCATGGCGGGAAGTTAGGGAATTCGTAAATAATTTATGCCGGGTATTTGAGGGTTTGAAAGGGGGAATGGTTTCGCCGTAAAAGCGCCTAAGCTTTCAATATAATGTTCTATTGTTACTACCTGCGTTAAGCCCCAGTGTATAAATATTGGCAGCGCCGGCATTGTTGATCAATACCTTTAACTGCGGGAAATCCTGCTGTAATTTCCTCACTAGTACGGCTACCGCTTCCTGGTTAAAAACATCCGTTACAATGGGCGTTACATTTTTAATAACGCGGCGGCAGCTTCCAGTCGCTGTGGATTGCGGTCTAAGATAATTAGAAGCTTTCGTTCAAATGGTTGTTGGAATTTTAACGGTTAAGGAGGAGTTACGTTTTTCCGGCATGCGCTGGCTCCGCCGCTGCGGGGGTACTCCCGGCGCATGCCGGGAAAACCGCACTGGCGGACTTTTAACGAAAAACATAACACTTGCAAACGAACACATAAAAGTTCAAACAGAATGGCGGCATCGGATAAGCCACATTCCCTATTCCCGCATAGCGTTAAACCCAAAACCACTTACCTCATTCTTTTTGGGCGCGGGCTTATAAATAGCCGTAAACGTAATTTGCAGCCCATCGGAACCACTGCTTTGAGATTGCAGGGCAGATACCACAGTGATATCCGGGTTTCCCTCAAAAAAACTGTCAATAGCCTCTGATAATAATGCCGCGCTGGTGGCCGTAATGCTGAAAGTCTTGTATTTCATATTATTTTTTTGGGCTTGATACCTTAATATAGGAAAGCTAGTTTTTTTAAGGAGACCAGAGAAATAATATTTTGTTCGTACGAATTTTTTCGTAGCTTTAAGATATGAAGAAAGATCATACAGATAAAAACATAGCCCCCACCCGGTCAGAACTTGAAATCCTCCAGGTGCTGTGGGCCCACGGCCCCGCTACGGTGCGGTTTGTGAACGAGGAACTGAGTAAACAAAAGGAGGTGAATTATACCACCACCCTCAAACTCATGCAGATCATGGCAGATAAGGGTATCCTCACCCGGGACGAAACTAACATGAAGCATATTTACAACGTAGCCGAGGAAGAACAAAAAACCAAGGCCCATTTATTGGAAAAATTTGTAGATGCCTTGTATAAAGGCTCTGCCAGCAGCCTGGTCATGCAATTGTTGGGCAACCGGCAAACGTCTGCCGAGGAGCTGAACGCCATTAAGGATTTGCTCCATCAACTGGATAAGTAGAGCACACATCCTTTTTATCACCTGCATCACACGCTAAATTATATTATATGCAAGCGTTAAGCTTTTATTTTCCAGCCGGTATCTTTGTACAGGCGTTGTGCCATACCCTGTTGCATTCGCTCTGGCAGGGCCTATTACTGGCAGTACTAGCAGGCACTATTATGTTGGCCACCCGCCAATGCAAGGCTTCTAGTCGTTACTACCTGCTGGTAAGCAGCCTGGGGCTTTTTACCGTTGGCACCCTCCTTACTTTTGTAATAGAGATGATAACGCTGCAACCCGCGCCCATACCGGCTACCAGCGCCCAGGTCTTGCACGGCCTGGCCTCCCCCGCTCCTACGGAAGTGGCCACGCTGCCAGCCAATGATGTTACCCAGGCCCTCCTGCAATTTATCAATGGCCACGCGGCGCAGGTAGTAATGGTCTGGTTCCTGTTCATCTGCATTAAAAGCATACGTATGCTTACCGGCCTGCTTCATGTACAATCGCTGCGCACCCGGCATACCACTCCCCCACCCCCGCAGTGGGCGGAAAAGGTGTCGGCACTGGCCTTACAGCTTCGTATATCCCGGCCCGTTATCCTGCTGGAATCTACGCTGGCAAAAGTACCCATCGCGCTCGGACACCTGAAACCTATGATACTGCTGCCCGCCGGGCTGCTCTCCAATATGCCGACAGCGGCCATTGAAGCCATCTTACTTCATGAACTGGCCCATATTAAACGCAGGGACTATCTCATCAACTTATTGCAATATGGCGTGGAGATCATCTTTTTCTTTAACCCCGCCGTAAACTGGATTTCCGCGCTGATTAAAGCAGAGCGGGAAAACTGTTGCGACGATATGGTGATGCGCCACACCCAAAGCAAAGCGGTATACATTCAGGCGCTGGTGTCTTGCCAGGAGTATGGCCACCCGGAACTGGCCATGGGCCTGCCCGGCAGCCGCAATACCCTGCTGGCCCGGGTTAAAAGGCTGGTCAATGATCACAACCATTCCCTGAATACCATGGAAAAAACCTTGCTCAGCCTTTGCCTGGTAAGTGCTGGCATGCTGCTGATGGCCTTCCCCGGCAATGCGGCCCGCAAACTGGCTTATACACCCAATACCGGCAAAGCAATTATCACTACAACGACCACTACAACGGTAACGAATACACGTAATAAGGACATGCACGGGTTTTACCCATCTATCGCTACCCGGCAACCGGATACTGCCCATCGCTATCCGGTAAAGAGCATGGGTATTGTACAAAATCCAGCGGCGGCACCTTACAATAGCTACGTTGCTGCCCTACCGTACGACACTACGCCTTATCACCACGATGGTTACCAACCGGCACATGGCAAATCGTCTCCACCTATTCCACCGGTTCCACCGGTACCACCCGTTCCGACGGTTCCACCCGTTCCGCCTGTTCCGCCAGTACCACCTGTTCCGCCGGTTCCGCCCGTACCACCAGTACCTCAAACTGCCTTGTCTGCCCTGCCGGCAATTACTTTACCTATTCCCATTGGAACAACTATTCCCGTGGCCGTGGTAACGCCCACCACCCCTATTACCGGCATTCCTGAACCGCAGGCACCTGCCATGAGGCAACAGCAGCACAAAGCCGGCGAAGCCATTATTACCCCTGACCAGGAAGGAAATTTAATAACAGACAAGGTAATACACGATCTCGTCACCCAGGGCCTGATCAAAAAAAGCAATTCCTTGTCTTTTAAATTAAACAATACGGAATTTATTGTGAACAACCAGCACATGCCTGCAAACATAGCCCGGCAGTTTGCCAACAAATATGTACCCTCCAACGGCTGGACATTGGAATATCATTACAACCTCCAATAAGTTTTTCATAGATTATCCTGGCACCATTCCACACTGCCACCCTGCGCCGTGCGGGTAAGGCATGCCCTTTTACCTTCTTAAAATCATTATTACATGGTTCAAAAAATTATGGTCCTGCTGACCACCGGGATAGCCATGTTTATACCCGCCGTTCATGCACAGTCCGTAAGCGGGCTGGTGACAGACCAGCAACAACAACCGGCCCTGGCCGCCACCATAGCCTTGTTGCGCAACAGCGACAGCAGCCTGATAAAGACCACGCTGCCCGATGATAATGGACGATTCAGCTTCCCCCACCTCCCCCCTGCTTCCTACCACATACGGATTAGTATGATGGGTTATAAAACTTATAACAGCCCTGATTTTATATTGGATAAAAACCAGGAATACAAATTACCCGCCGTAAGCCTGCTGCAGCAAGATGCCCAGCTTAAAGCAGTAGCCGTAACGGCGCAAAGACCCTTTATAGAAAAAAAGATAGACCGAACCGTGGTGAATGTGGATGCACTGATCAGCAACGCCGGTAGCAGTGCACTGGAGGTGTTGGAAAAATCGCCCGGCGTATCCATAGACCAGGAAGGCAGCATTAGCCTGAAAGGAAAAAGCAACGTGATGATCTACGTGAACGACAAGCCCACCTACCTCTCCGGCGCCGATCTAGAAAGCTACCTGCGATCCCTGCCTGCGTCCTCCATTGACGCCATTGAACTGATGCCCAACCCTCCCGCATCCTATGATGCTGCCGGCACCGGTGGTATTATTAATATCCGCCTGAAACGCAACAAGAACAAGGGTTTTAATGGCAACTTGAATGCTGCATTTACCCAAGGACGGTACGCTAATTCTTCCAACAGTTTTAATTTCACTTACCGCAACCAGCAACTAAATGTAACCGGCAACTTTGGTTATACATTTAATAACGGCTATAGCGCCCTCGACATCAACCGGCGCTTTCACGACAGCGTGGGCGAAACAACCCATTATTTCCTGCAACATAATTTCATTGCACGCCATGCACAATCGTTCAACGAAAAAATTGGGGTAGACTTTTATGCCTCCGCAAAAAGTACCCTGGGCCTGGTACTCACTGGCACGCAAAACCCCTCCAACAGTAACAACGATAATACCAGCCGCCTGCAAGACGCCTCCCAAACGCCCGATTCCAGTATTCACGCGCTAAACAATATTCATCACCGTTTTAATAACGTTGGCATTAACCTCAACTATCGCCACCAGTACGATAAAAATGGCCGGGAGCTTACGGTAGACGTGGATTACCTGCGTTACAACACCGGCAGTAACGAAGTGTACGATAATTACAGTTTCCTCCCGGAACAAGCCTTGCCCTACGCCAACGACCAGCTCACCGGGCAGGTGCCGGCCCACCTGGATATTTTTGCGGGCAAAATAGCGTACACCCACCCGTTTAAAAGCGGCTACAAACTAGCAGGTGGGCTTAAAAGCAGCTATACCAGCACCGACAATCTGGCCAAATATTATAACCGCGTGGATGGCGAATACCTGCCAGACTACGACAAAAGCAATCATTTCCTGTACCACGAAAATATTAATGCCGGTTATCTGAACGTAAACAAGGACTATAAAAAATGGTCGGTGCAGGCCGGCCTGCGTTTGGAAAACACGGTGTCTATCGGCCACCAACTGGGCAATGCGGAGAAAAACGATTCCTCCTTTAACCGTAATTACACTGGTATTTTCCCCACCTTTTATGTGTCGTACAAGCTGGATACAGCCTCCAATAATGTGCTGGCACTGAATTATGGCCGCCGCATAGACCGGCCTTACTACGAGCAACTGAACCCTTTCATTTCCCCGTTGGATAAATTCACGTACTATGTGGGCAATCCTTACCTACGGCCATCTTACATGCAAAGCATAGCGCTGTCGCATACCTACAAGAGCAAGCTTACTACCACGCTTTCCTATACACACGTTAAAGACGATATGAACGAAACTATAGCGATCGTGAACGGTATTTACTACAGCCGGCCGGGCAATATCGGTTCCCAAACAATGATGGAAATTAATGTAGACGCCCAGCAAGGACTGGGTAAAGTGGTGAACTTGCACCTGTATGCACAACTCACTTATCTGCACTCCCGCAGCATCTTTTACACCGGCATACTAGATAATCAAAGTACCTTTACCATGATCATGCCCACGGTTACGGTTACACTGCCCAAAGACTGGGCCTTGCAGGCCGATGGGCGTTACCAGAGTACCGTTACCTCGGCACAGTTTATCCTGGGCCGGCGCGGCGCTGTAAATCTTGGGGTTTCCAAAAAACTGTCACCCAACGCCACGATAAAATGCAGCGCACAGGATATTTTTAAGACACAAATCAATACCGGTATTATCAATAACCTGGCCCTCACTGATGCACAATGGCGCAACGTAAGCGACACCCGCCGCATCACCCTCTCCTTTACCTACCGTTTTGGAAAAGCCATCAGCGACCAGCGCAAACATGAGGACAATAGTGCGGAGAGTGAAATGAACCGCGTAAGATAAAAGCATAGCAATAAGAATACTACATCGCCAGCAATCCGGTAACAGGGATCCGCCAGTCCTGTTGCCGATTGCTTTTTTGGGGGCTATACATTAACTTGGGTACATAACCTCCACCATCATGAAAAAGAGCGCTGTACTATTGTTATATGCCCTCAACACGGCGTCTATCGCATTTCCCCAAAAACCGGTGCTTCCGGGCATCGACAGCATTATTACTGCCGGCATCATTGCACCCGGTGCGCCCTTGCCCTATACCAGCCTTGCTGCCCGCATGAAGTCCCGTCGCGTGAACGGCCTAAGCATCACCGTGATCGATCAGGGTAATATTGCCTGGAGTAAAGGTTTCGGACTAGCCAATGCTGATGATCCGCAGGATACCGTTAGCCCACAAACACTTTTCCAAATGGGTTCTATCGGTAAATTATTAACCGCCATAACAGTGCTGCATTTGGTGCGGGAACATAAAATCTCCCTGGACGAAGATGTGAACAATAAACTACAAAGCTGGAAAGTGCCTGTCAACGATCATACTGCCCAACATCCTGTAACCGTACGTAACTTGCTCTCCCATTCTGCCGGACTGACCGACGAATACGGATTTGAGGGCTACTATCCACACACGGAACTACCTACTTTATTGCAGATACTAAACGCACAAAAACCTGCTAACAACGAAAAACCCTTGCGGGTAAATAAAGTACCCGGCACGGTAGAGTTGTATTCAGGTGGTGGGTATGTAATATTGCAGCAACTGGTGGAAGATCTAACCGGGCAATCCTTTGCGGGATACGTTACCCAAACAGTTTTGCAGCCTTTGCAAATGACTCATACTACTTACAACTATTACCCCGATGAAAGTGGCGCGCACATTGCTACCGGCCATGAAAGCAATGGCAAAACCGATCCTAAACGCAGGTACAACGTATATCCTGAAATGGCACCAGCAGGTCCCTGGACCACGCCGGAAGACATAGCCCGTCTGCTGCTGGAAATACAGGCCGCCGCCAATGGCCGGTCCGATAAGATACTGGACAGCACTTTGGCAAGGACCATGCTTACGCCGCAGATCAATAACATGGGTCTGGGTCCACACCTGAGTGGCGCGGCGGCAGTACAGGCTTTTTGGCATGCAGGTAATACCGCCGGCTTTGTATGCCTTGCCTATGGCCTGCCTTATAACGGGCAGGGAGCAGTGGTAATGACTAATTCGGATGGAGGTGAATGGCTGTCGCTCGAAATTATACGGAGCATTGCCCGGGCCTATCACTGGCCGGTAATGCAACCCTATACATTACAACCCCTGAACGATAGTACCATGGCCGCTTTCAGCGGAAACTACGCAACGGACAGGGGTAAAATAAGCATTACCGCCAAAGCAGGTAACCTATTCCTAAAAACGGGTACCGGACAAAACCTGCCACTGCTCTATCTTGGCGGGGATAGCTGCACCATCCGGGACGCTACAGATAAATTCAGGCTGGTATTGGATCGCAGCAACAGTGGCGCGGTAAGCGGCCTTCATATTTACCAGCATGCAGGCAGCGGCAACATGGTTTTCACCAAACTATTGTAACAAACGTTTCAGACGCAAACGTATAAATTGTTGTAAAAGAATAGGATATACATTGTACATCCCATTGCTCAGCAGCAGTAGCAACGCCCACTTCCAGCACCGGCCACTTACTGCATGTACAGAAAGCGCCCCAAAAAGCAGCAACATACCCAGGTGAAAACGCTCAAACATATACGAGGCCGACAGTTGCTTGCGTACCGTGGCCTTGTCGTACACAATTCGGTATGCCGGATAGCGGCGGCGAATCAGGCGGTTGACCATGCCCCCGTGCTGCACATAGTCCTGTATAACATCTACGCCCAAACGATGATACCATTCAGGGCGTTTGCTCAGTGAGACAAAATCCATTACAGCCGGCCTCAGCGTATAAGGCAACCCCCAAAGCGGAAGAATGACCCATAACCAGGAAGGTAGCATAAAATGATCATAATAATAAAACGCGGGTACAAGGTGCATCGCAGACCAGATCAGGTAAGGCAAGGTATTGTACAGGGCCGCCAGCCATTGCGGCTGCAATATGAACTGCTCTTTAGGTGGCATTAGAAGCGTGGAATTTAAATGTTTCGAATGTGTTGATAAATGAATGAACTTACGCGTAAATGGCTAAAATAGGCATTCGCTTGCAGGAAATGGAAGGCGGAGAGCAATTTCCAGTCATTTGTCCAGACAGGTTTGCAAAATATGGGAATGCGCCGTACCTTATCAACCCGGGTGGATGCCCGGCGTAATGCATCGTGTTTTTTATTTGCTAACAAACTATGCTTTTTGTAATCGTCATGAAAAAACTAACACTGCTTATCGCGGCCAGCCTGTGGGCCGCCGGCGTCTTTGCACAGCAGGCGCCCATTGCCATTATTCCGCAGCCCGTACAGCTCACCGCTTCCGGCGGTTCCTTTACCCTGCCTTCCAGCATCCGCATTGCCACGCCTGATGCGGTAAAAACCAAACCGGTCACCGATTTCCTGCAAAAGCGATTGGGTACGCCCACCGGGTACGCCGTTACCACGCAGGGCATTGGCGTAAAGACCGGCGAGCTGGCCACGATTGTTTTGCGGCTCAATGCGAAAAAAGCAGCGCCCCTGGGCAATGAAGGCTACCAACTGAGCGTAACGCCACAAGGCGTAACCATTACAGCCAACGAGCCGGCTGGCCTTTTTTACGGTGCCCAAACATTGGTACAATTGATGCCCCCCGCTATTGAAAGCAATGTAGCCGTGCCCAATGTAGCCTGGCTGCTGCCGGCCGTAGAGATCACCGACTACCCGCGTTATGCGTGGAGAGGGCTGATGCTGGATGTATCCCGCCATTTTTTCAAAAAAGAAGACGTAGAGGCTTATATTGATCAGATGTCGCGCTACAAATTCAATCTGTTTCACTGGCACCTGACCGATGATGAAGGATGGCGCATAGAGATCAAAAGCCTGCCCAACCTCACCAAGAAAGGCGCTTACAACCTGGATAAAACCGGGGAGTTTGGCAACTTTTCTCCCGAGCCAGCCGATGCGCCTCGCACCGCTGGCGGGTTTTATACCCAGGAGGATATTAAAGAAGTCATTCAATACGCGAAAGACCGTTTTGTAAACATACTGCCCGAAATTGAAGCCCCAGGTCACAGCCTGGCCGCCGTGGCCTCTTATCCTGAAATATCCTGCACACCAGGTGCAGATAAATACCAGGTGCGCAGCGGCGAAACCGGTTTCATGGAATGGACAGACAGTGGCATCGTAGCCACCATAGACAATACCATGTGTCCGGCCAATGAAAACACGTATAAATTTCTGGACAAAGTATTTACGGAAGTAGCAGCCCTCTTCCCGTTTGAATACATCCACATTGGTGGCGATGAATGCGCCAAAACCTTCTGGAAAAAAAGTGAAGCCATCACTGCATTGATGAAAAAAGAACACCTTACCTCCTATGAAGAAGTACAGAGTTATTTCGAAAAACGGGTGGTGAAAATAGTAAATGCCAAGGGCAAAAAGGTTATTGGCTGGGACGAAATATTGGAAGGCGGCCTGGCGCCCGGTGCAGCCGTGATGAGCTGGCGCGGGGAAAAAGGCGGCGTAGAAGGTACCCGCCTGAAACACGATGTAGTGATGAGCCCCACCACGTATGGCTACCTAGATTATATGCAGGGCGATGAGGTGATAGAACCACACGTGTATGCCACCCTGCGCCTGAACAAAGCCTACCAGTTTGAACCGGTACCCGATAGCGCCGATGCCGCCTACATCCGCGGCGGACAGGCCAACCTATGGACGGAACAGGTGTACAACCTGCGTCACGCCGAATATATGACCTGGCCCAGGGCCTTTGCCATTTCAGAATCGGTATGGACACCCAAGGCTTTAAAAAACTGGGACCTGTTTGAAACCCGGGTGGAAGCCCATATGAAACGCTTCGATTCGGCCAACGTGAAATATGCGCCCAGTATATTTGACCCCAGCTTTACCGCGAAAAAAGATGCCGATGGCAAACTACTGATTGAAATGGCCACGGAAGTGAAAGACCTTGATATTTATTACAGCTTCGACAACTCTTTCCCCGACCGTTTCTACCCGAAGTACACGGCGCCCCTGGTCCCACCCAAAGATGCGAAGGTGCTGAAGGTAATTACCTATCGCGGTACCCAGCCCATTGGCCGTATGATCACCATGCCGGTGGCCACCCTGCAAAAAAGACTGGAACACCAACCATAAATTCCTTAAATTTTTTAAACGAAGCGGCGCCATCTCCTCCCGGAATTGGCGCCGCTTTTTTCGTGTAATTGCCACCCTACTTACCCGCCCGGTATGAAAAAAGCCCTTATTTTTGTGGACTATGTCACTATTCATCACCTCCCTGAATTCCGGCAGTAATGGCAATTGCTATTACATCGGTAACCAGGAAGAGGCCATACTCGTAGATGTTGGAATTTCGTGCAGGGAAACGGAAAAGCGCATGCAGCGCCTGGGGCTATCTATGAAAACGGTGAAGGCTATCTTCGTTTCGCACGAGCATAGTGATCATATTACCGGCATACCGGTGCTGTCCCGCAAATACCAACTGCCCGTTTACATTACTGCCGGCACCCTGCACCAGGGGGGCCTGGAACTGGCGGCAGAGCGGGTACATTCCTTTTCGGCACATGTACCGGTGCAGATAGGCGCGCTACAGGTGACCGCCTTCCCCAAATTGCATGATGCCGCAGATCCCCATAGTTTTATTGTGCGCAACCAGGAAGTAACCATCGGCATTTTTACAGACATTGGCCAGCCCTGTGCACAGCTCACCGCCTATTTTAAAATGTGCCATGCTGCTTTTTTGGAGGCTAATTATGATGAAAACATGCTGCTCAACGGGCGTTATCCCTGGATGCTCAAAAACCGCATCCGTGGCGGGCGGGGCCACCTTTCAAATGCGCAGGCACTTTCCCTTTTCTGCGAACACAAACCGCCATTTATGAGTCATTTACTGCTTGCACATTTATCCAAAGACAACAACGATCCTTCCCTGGTGGAGCAGCTATTCCGCCCCCATGCCCGGGGTACAGAGATCGTGGTAGCATCGCGTTACGCAGCAACCGCCCTCTACTATATTACTGCAGCACCTGGCACGTCGAAGGAAGGCCAGCGCAAACAATTGTCTTTATTTTAGGACCGGGGTTTCTTTTTTATACACGGCTATTTCATCGAGCAGCAACATCGCTTTTGTGAGCTGGGTCCACTCCGGCGAATTGAATAAGGTGAGGAACCAGCGTTTATGCACGTTTTTTATAGCAATATTCCGGTACAACCAGATGCCCGCCCAGGTAAATAAACCTGTCACCAACACCTGCGCTATCCACCAGTAAGAACCATTATGAAACATCTCCGTATGCAGGTAAAAGGTGGTGAATACTGGCAGCTGCAAGAATAGCAGGCGTGCAATCTGTAGTGTGGAGGTTTGCAGTTTGGCTAGTTGCTCCTGTACTTCCAGCACCGTGTTGGCATTGTTTACCTTGTAAATGCGTATCACATGTTGCAGGTACACAACGATGGCGATCACCGTTACCAGCAAGTGAAAGCCCGCCGAAAAGGCAAAGAAATAATTATGCACGTACAAGGCCGCATTTATAAATATAGGCAGGCACCATACCCAGCCAATGCCCAGGATAATGCCCAGCCATTTTACCCACAACATTTTATGCAGGGCAGATTTTGCCTTGAGGGTCTGTATTTCGCGCAAGTTAAGCAGGTTAAGGTGGAGCGCTTGTTCCAGCCTTTGGTCGTATACCTGCCAGATCTTCTTCAATTCATCTGCTTCCATCAGTTTATTTATTAATGGTGAGAAAAACGTTGTTTTAATTTTTGTTTAATACGGCTGATCTTGGTGGCCACATTAGTCGTGGAAATACCCAGGATATCGGCCATCTCTGTATGCGTTTTTTCTTCCAGGTACAGCAGCATCAAGGCACGGTCTAATTCCGGAAGCTCGTTAATGAATTGCTGTAACTGCTGCAGGGCCGCCTGTTGAGGTGGCGGATGCTCATCTTCCAGCTCCAGGATACTGGCAGGCAGCGGCGCCGACACCGATTTATGACGGTTGTCTTTGCGATAAAATGAAATAGCTACATTCAGCGATATGCGATACATCCAGGTGCTTACCCGGTACTGCGGATCGTAAGCTGGGAAAGCACGCCATAACTGGATGAGGATTTCCTGCACCAGATCTTTACGGTGCTCCGCATCTTGACAATAAGCGTTGGCCACTTTATAGATCAGTCCTTTATGTTGGGCGATCAGGTTGGTATAATGTTCTGCTGGTGCTTGCTGCATGGGAAGTAAGCTGTTACTATATCATTATTCGCTGCAAAAGGAAAAATATCACAGCCAGGGCACAATTTTTTTTAAGATACCCAATAAACAGCGGAATTTCCGCCCTCCTGGAACCTGTAAGGGTGGGCTTCCCATCTTTCCTTTCTGCCACATTTAACATAATTTAGGCGTATGAATTTCTGGAAGAAACTTTTTCCACCCCCTGCTCCCCTGCCCGACGGCAAGCCGCAGGTAACGCTGAAAGAAAGATTGGATGCCCTGCGCATGCTGCCCGCCTTTTTTAAACTGGTGTGGGAAACCAATAAATGGATGACTATCGCCAACGCTTTTTTACGCCTGCTCCGCGCCGCCACGCCGCTGTGCATTTTATATATAGGTAAAGTTATCATAGACCTGGTGGTACAACTCCACAGTGGAAAAATTGCAGACACCCATCACCTCTGGTGGATGGTGGGCCTGGAATTTGCCCTGGCCATCGGCTCCGATGCATTGGGCCGTGCAATATCCCTGCTGGAAAGTTTGCTGGGCGACTTATTCTCTAACCACACCTCCATCCGCATCATGCAGCACGCTGCCACGCTAGACCTGGACCAGTTTGAAGACGCCAGTTTTTACGACAAGCTGGAACGCGCCCGGCAGCAAACCACTGGGCGCACCGTGCTGCTTGCACAGGTAATGAACCAGGTTCAAGACCTGATTACCATGGGATTTCTTGCAAGCGGGCTACTGCTATTTAATCCCTGGCTGATTTTGTTACTGCTCGTTGCTATTTTGCCGGCCTTTCTCGGCGAGTCTTATTTCAACAACAAGACGTATGCCCTGACCCGTGGCCAAACGCCGCAGCGGCGGGAGCTGGATTACATCCGTTACCTGGGTGCCAGCGACGAAACCGCCAAGGAAGTAAAGATCTTCGACCTGTCTGCATTTATCATCGACCGCTTTCGCACCTTGTCTGAAAAATTTTACCTGGATAGTAAGCACCTCTCCATCCGGCGATCTATATGGGGTACCGTGTTTGCGCTGCTAGGCACTGCAGGGTATTACGGTGCTTACGTTTTCATTATTCTCCGTACAGTAAGCGGCACCCTCTCAATCGGCGACCTTACTTTCCTGGCGGGTTCCTTCCGCCAGTTAAAAACCTTATTGGAAAACATACTATCCCGCTTCACCAGTGTATCGCAGGGGGCTATCTACCTGCGCGACTTCTTTGAATTTTTCGAAATCCAGTCCAAATTAGCCGTGGCGGCCCATCCTAAACCCTTCCCGGCCATCATTAAAGAAGGATTTACATTTGAGAACGTAGGATTCAAATACAGCAACTCCGAGCGCTGGGCCAACCGGCATTTAAATTTTACGCTGAAGGCGGGAGAAAAACTGGCGCTTGTAGGCGAAAACGGCGCCGGGAAAACCACGCTGGTAAAGCTTTTGTGCCGCCTGTACGATCCCACCGAAGGCCGCATCCTGCTAGACGGGGTAGACCTGCGCGAATATGACATTGTATCGCTTCGTTTACACATAGGCGTTATATTCCAGGATTACCTCCGCTACCAAATGACCTTCTCTCAAAACATAGCGGTGGGTAATATTGCCGAGCAGTTTAATGATCCCCTCATTCATTCTGCCGCCCGTCAAAGCCTGGCAGACACCCTGGCCGCTAAGTTGCCCAATGGCTATCAGCAGGCCCTGGGACGGCGGTTTAATAATGGGGTAGATCTTTCTGGCGGTGAATGGCAAAAGATTGCCCTGGGCAGGGCCTACATGCGCGATGCGTCAGTGCTTATCCTGGACGAACCTACCGCAGCGCTGGACGCGCGGGCAGAGTATGAAGTGTTCCAGCGTTTTGCGGAGCTTACGCGGGGCAAATCTGCTATTCTCATCTCCCATCGCTTTTCCACCGTACGCATGGCAGACCGCATCATGGTGCTGGAAAAAGGCCAGGTACTGGAAATTGGCAGCCATGAAACGCTGCTGGCCCAAAAAGGCCGCTACGCAGAACTATTCCAATTACAGGCCGCCGGCTACCGGTAGCCGCACCCGGAAAATTTGCTCCGTTACTTTTCCTGGAATTAGTGAAATCTCCTACATTTACCGGATGATGACACTCACGGAAGAAAATTACCTCAAGGCGCTGTTCAGGATATCCCTGGAAAAAACAGCGATCACGGTAAAGGATATTGCCGCCCAGTTGGAGTTGAAAATGCCCACTGTAAATAGCATGATCCAAAAACTTTCGGAGAAAAAACTGGTACGCTACGAAAAGTATAAAGCCATAGAGCTTACTGATAAAGGACGCCGCCAGGCCCTGCACATCCTGCGCAAACACCGGCTCACCGAGCTTTTCCTCTCCGAAGTGATGGGCATGGGCTGGGAAGAAGTACACGACATCGCCGAACAGATAGAACATATACAGTCAGACCGCTTCTTTAACCGTATCGATGAAATGCTGGGCTATCCGAAGTTTGACCCCCATGGCGAACCCATTCCCGATGCCGACGGCAAACTGCCGGTAGTTAAGGCCATTCCCCTCAGCAGCGGTATAGAAGGTAAAACCTATACACTTAGCGGGGTATTGAACCACGAAATATCTTTCCTCAAATTCCTTGATACCCTGCAACTTTCTATTGGCGCTACGATAACCATTATCACCATACAGCCGTTCGATAAATCCATGTCGGTGGTATTGCGGGGGCAAACGCCTACTGTTTTCAGTTACACCGTTTGCCAGTACCTGCTGGTGATGTAAGGCAGGCCATTAGCGTAGCCGTAGGGCAGCACACAGTATTGATTGGCAACTGTAAAGAGGGTGCACACCCACCATTCAGGGCTAAAAATATTTCTCTATCGTAAACCCATAATTGAAGAGCAGGTTTTCCTTACCAGTGCGGCTAGACCGGTTATAGGCCATAGATGCGGTGATGAGTAACCATTTGCGGAGTTTTACTGACAGGTTGTTAACAGATTTAATGATATAGTCATCGCCATGCTGCAATGAGTTTTGGTAGAAATTAGAACCGTCGATAATCACAATGTCATGGATGGAAAAACGGTATTGCAGGCGAAATGAATTCCGGAAGGTGTGATACACATCCCGAATGGTATCGTTAAGAAAGAGATCGCTCTTTTCGTACAGGATACCATCGCTGATATTGAGCATAGATGTTTTTGTATCTAACAGGCCATAAGCCACTCCTACCCCCGATTGCAGGCGGTCGTTTATTTTTAGGGACACGCTTTTTTCGTAGCTGGCCAGGCCCCAGTAATATAATCCGGGCAGGCTGCTTTTATAATTGAAATCTATAGCACTGGCGAAATCATTGTTCGTAATACTGCGATTTTGCTGGCCATAAATATAACTGGCGCTGCCATTCATCGTGAAGTTTGTTTTCTTAACTCCTACTTTGAGGGCATTATTTAACAGGTACGCATGTCCTTCATCGGTACTGTTAATAGAACCTGTGGACGCATAGCGGAAATAGTAATGAGTACTATCGTTGTATTGCGCCTGCAGGGTATGGCCCATAAGGAGCAATAGCAACACGAGTAAAGATCGCATCATCATGTATGATTTGGTTTGCCGGCGCCTATGCCGCAATTAATATGCCTTAAACAATTAAACAGCTACCTTGCTATATTACTGCTACCTCCACCTCTTCATGCAACAGCCACCGTTGCCGGCACAGCAGGCTATAAAAAAGAGCAGCCCAACACAGCTAGCGGCTTGGTTAAATAAGCCTTAGAAGGCACAAAAAAAGACGCCTGTTATAGCGTCTTTTTATCATCCTAACTGCATCTTTACAAAACCATCAGATAAAAAAGTTTTCCTGCAAACGGCGTACATCATTCTCAAAATGTTCACGATCGATGTACGACCATTCCAGTATAAAAGATGGATCAAAAACAAATGTGAGGGTTTGCTTTCCTTCCACCATCTCTTGCCGGATATTTTTCACCAGGTCCAGATTTACCGAAGTATTATGGTCTCCGGAGGAATGCATAAAAGTGGGCATAAGGGTTATTTTAATTATATTAATTTTCGCTAAAGTAGCGGCGGGCTACGTGTTTAAAACGGTTTTCCAGTGCCTCATTCCACTCAAAACCATTATGGCGGGTGTCTGTTTTAAACCGTTCCAGGGCTGCAATAGTAACATCCCGGTTATTGCTCACTACTACGGAGCGGATAAAATCGGAATGCTGGTTAATATAATAGCAAATCTGTAAGTCGAAGTCGAGGGTGATATTTCCTTCTTTCATAAAACTAACTTTTAATGTGTTTAAATAATGTTGCGCCTCATTTGCAGATAGCATTAAAATTTTGTGCCAAAAAATAAAGATCAACGAAATATACTTATTCCTACAATTTTCCACAGTTCAGGGCAATTTTTGCCTGAATTATTGCCCAAACCGGGGATAGTGTTCGATTTTAATCCTGGCTCAGCGATTGCCTATGCATTCTAAACCTATTTAACATGAAAACATTGGGTATTATTCTCATCGTAGCAGGTATTGTAATGGTTATTATCCGTGGTTTTTCCGTACCCACAGAGAAAAAGGTAGTAGACCTGGGTCCCTTACAAGTGAACCAAAAAGAAAATAAGTGGATAGGCTGGCCCACCTACGCCGGTGGTATCGTAACGGTGGTAGGCGTAGTGCTGGTGTTATCGGGCAAGCGCCGCTCCTGACTTCAGGCGGGCTACAGAAAGCGGTGAGATATTGGGAAGTTTTAAATGTATTACCTTTGAATGACCCAGGAGCACCGATTATGAAAGTACTTCTCATAGAGGACGAGCCAGCCCTGAGCACCAGCATGCAGCAGTATCTGGAGCAGCAGGGCCATATCGTTACCGCTGCATACGATTTCCCCGAAGGCCGCGACAAGATCGCAGAATTTGACTACGACTGTATGATTGTGGACATTGGGTTGCCCCATGGCAACGGCCTTTCACTCATACAGGAACTAAAGTCTCTGGATGCCGAAGCCGGCATCATCATCATTTCCGCCCGCAATGCGCTGGAAGATAAACTACGGGGGCTGGAGCTAGGCTCCGACGATTACCTCACCAAACCATTCCATCTTTCAGAATTGAATGCCCGCATGAATGCGCTGATACGGCGCAAAAAATTTCATGGCAATAACGTGGTGAACTTCCGGGAAATAAAAGTGAATACCTCCGCGCAAGTGGTGGCTGTGAATGATACACCGCTGGACCTCACCGGCAAGGAATATCAATTATTGCTTTATTTCATTGCCAACCAGCGCCGGGTAGTTACCAAACCAGCACTGGCAGGTCATGTATGGGGAGATGATTATCTCTATGCCGGCTCTTACGACTTTATTTATACCCACATTAAAAACCTGCGCCGTAAACTGTTGGATGCAGGCTGCCCCGATTATATACAAACCGTATACGGCACGGGTTACCGCTTTTCTGATTAATACGCCTGCATGCGACTGCTTACCAAAACCACTCTTTATTTTTCACTGCTTTTACTCCCGCTGATCGCGGGCACAGGTTTCTTATTGTACTGGCAGTTAAAACGGCAACTGAAGCACGAGATCGATGAAGAACTGAATAATGATAGCCAGTATTGGAAAGCCTATTTTTCTGCGCCAAATGCCGATTTGGCCGTACTTGATATCCATACACAGCCCTTCGACATAACACCTTTGGATAAAACGGATATTAAAAGTCCCTTCTTGAAAGATGTGATGTTATACCAGGAAATTGATCATGAAAGAGTGCCTTTCCGGCAACGCCAGGAGATTATCAATATAGGCCAACAGCCCTATTTACTCACCTTACGCCGCTCCATGATAGAAAAAGGCGATTGGTATCGCAATATTAGCATGGTCATGTTTTTCATTTGCGTGGCGTTACTGGGCTGTATCCTGTTGGTGAACTGGGTTTTGAGCCGTCGCATATGGAAGCCATTTTATGCAACACTAGAAAACATGCAACAACTGCAGTTAGATACATTAGCCCTGCCAGCCCTTCCTCAGAGCAGCACCAAGGAGTTTCAGCGTTTACAGGCGGCCCTGCAGCAAATGACCACCCGCATTCACCACGACTTCCAGGCCATGAAATCATTGACCGAAGACGCAGCCCACGAAATGCAGACGCCCCTGGCCATTGCCCAGCAGCAACTGGAACTGCTGCTGCAAGACCCCGCCATAGCACCCGAACAAGGCCATGCTATTTTGCAGACCAGCGAGGCACTACAACGATTGTCCCGGCTTACAAATTCCCTGCTGTTTCTCGCCAAAATCGAGAATAACCAGTATATCGCAGCAGCCCCCATCGCATTAGAAACCATCATTGAAAAATATACCCAGCTTTTTGACCTGCAACTACAGGAACAACACCTTTCCCTTCAGTTTCAACTAAAGGCTTCGCCCCCCTTGCCCCTGCACCCTATCCTGGCAGATACCCTGATCAGCAACTTGCTGGGCAATGCCATTAAATATAACATGCCCCAGGGACGCATCTTCATCACGCTGGACAAAGCGGCCTGCACCTTCCGCAACACCAGCCTATTGCCCCCGCTGCCTGTTACCAATAACTTTGAACGCTTCAAAAAATACCATGCCTACCCTAACCATAGCAACGGCCTCGGCCTGGCCATCGTGCAGCGCATTTGCGAAGCCCATGGCTGGCAACTGACCTACCGGTACGAAGAAGGTATGCATGTATTTGTCGTGCATTTTGTGCATTAGCAGGGCATAGTACGGCCCCTGTATGTTACACAAAAATGAGTAGCCGTTACCATGCGGGTAACACCTAGTTCAGGCTAAAACACGCATACATTGTTCTGAATACATTGTACCTTGTCCATTTTTTACATAAACGGAGCGACATGGACACATTATCAGCCCGCGACCAGCGGGTCATCTGGCATCCTTACACCCAGATGGAAACGGCACCTGCCCCCATTGGAATGGTGCGTGGCGAAGGGGCCTTGTTATTTGACGAAGAAGGGCAGGAATACATAGACGCCACCAGCAGTTGGTGGGTAAATATTCATGGGCATGCACATCCACATATTGCCAATAAGATAGCTGAACAGGCCAAGCTGCTTCCCCACTGTATTTTTGCCGGTTATACCCATGCACCGGCGGTGGAGCTGGCAGAACGTATGTTGCCTATACTCCCGGGCCAGCAAGACCGGGTATTCTATTCCGACAACGGTTCTACGGCGGTGGAAGTGGCATTGAAAATGGCCATACAGTATTTTGAAAATACCGGCGCACCCCGTAAAAAACTATTGGCTTTTGAAGGGGCTTATCATGGAGATACCTTTGGCGCGATGAGTGTGAGCGCCCGCAGCGTATTTACCCGCGCCTTTGATCAATACCTCTTCGACGTTATATTTCTGCCCCTGCCTACCGCCGAAAATATTAATACACTGGTTGCGCAGGTTCAGGATACCGGCAGCGACATGGCCGCCTTCATCTTTGAACCCCTGCTACTCGGTTCCGGCGGAATGCTGATGTACGAGGCCGGGCTTTTCGATCAGTTGCTACAGGCCTGCAAAGCGCAGGGTATCCTGCTCATTGCCGACGAGATCCTGACCGGCTTTGGGCGTACCGGCAAAAATTTCGCCATGGAAAATGTGCCTACCGCCCCAGACATGGTATGCCTCTCTAAAGGACTTACCGGTGGCAACATGGCCCTGGGCATTACTACCTGCACAAAGGCTATTTTTGATGCCTTTCTAAGCCAGGACAAACTTAAAACCCTTTTCCACGGCCACAGCTTCACGGCCAATCCTATTGCCTGCGCAGCCGCCCTGGCCAGCCTGGATATATTTTTAGACCCTGCCTGTGCGGCCAATCGCGCCCGCGTGGCAGCAAAACACGCCGCGTTTGCCCAGGTACTACGCCGTCAGGCTAACGTAAAAAACATTCGCCAAACCGGCACCATTATCGCCTTTGAAATAACGACTACTAACGTAGATGGATATACGAATAACCTGGCAGACCACCTGCACCGGTTTTTCCGTGCTAAACGGGTGATGCTTAGACCACTGGGCAATACGCTCTATATTTTAGCACCCTATGTAATTACAGATGAGCAACTGGAGCGGGTGTATACCGCTATAGTGGAGTGTTTGGAAGGATTGCAGTGAGTGGCACAGTAATATTATACTAATTGACCTATCAGAAAAAGGAGAGGTTGGACGTTTAATATCCAACCTTTCCTTTCTATAATTTAATAAAACTTTATAAACGATAGGCACCATCTTTCCATTTCATATGCACATCAAACCATCTTAAAAGCTTTTCCATAAAACCAAATCGAATGGCTAAAGCAGTGGCTTGTTCAAATTTAACCTCACCCTTGGAAAGTTCTCTTAATGAGCAGCTACGTTTAAATATTGCTTGTGGTCCATCTATAACAAAGGTTATTGTATTGCCAATTTTTATGATTCCACCTTTTGCCAGTTTGCCGCTATTCTCTATACACTCAACAATGAAATCGGTCGAAGCCGTGGGGTTATTACTATCAAACATTTTACGATACGTTATGCAGCAATCTCTAAATTTTCATTTACATAATTATCTCCTGTTTTAAAAATTCTATCCAAAACGGCGTTATCATCATTTACATCAAATTTGAAATTGGAAGAGTCAATTAATGACCACCCTAACGCCTGCAACTCTTTTTGTATTCCCTGGCCAAATTTTTCAGCAATTAGGCAAAAAGATATAATCGCTTCTTCGATTGCTTTTTCTGCGTCATGTTCATCTTTTGCAATAGTATCAATACCCAATAAAGGAATATTTACAGATAAGTTACCGAACTCATTCCATTTAGTCCATATGGGCATATGGACAGAAACAAAGAATATCTTGTCCCTGTCTTTGGTGATTTTAATGTTTGCTTCGGTAGTCATATATAAAGTTTAAAGTCTAAAGACTAGTGATATGCCTACATATTTACTATTATTTTTTTATAAAATAATCAGTGCCTTCCCATTTATTAAAGGTTTTAATTATTGATATTAATATATTTATATATTAATTTTAATAATTATAATAATGCTTACTCCAAAAAAAAGACCGCTTCCCACGAAGCGGTCTTCTAAAAAGTTATGCGTGGAAATTTAGAATTTCACTGGTACCTCAACGTGGGTTTTGTCCCAATCCAGCACCAGTTTACCGGCAGGCAGGGTAATGGTGAATACCTCTACTTCTTTGGTAGTTTGTGTAGAAGGCACTACTACAGACAATACATCCTGTGCTTTATTCTTCTCATAATCAAATGCACCCCACTGTCCTAGCTTACCGTTCAGGATGAACGTCCAGGTGGTAGCAGTGGGAATGGCAAACAGGGTGTAAGTACCCTTTTTAACAGGCTTGCCGCCAAAGGTGGCGTCTTTATCGAAGGTGATCTCGGTAGCCTCGTCTGCACCTAGCCGCCATACCTGGCCATACGGTACCAGACCGCCGAAGATGTCACGGCCCTTCTTTTTAGGCTGGCCATACACTACTTTAATGTTAGCGCCCGTAACGGTGGAATGCGCGCTGGCACGAGGTTTCTGATCCTGTGCAAACACGGTGCTGGTGGTGGCTACCCCCAGCAGCAGGAGTAATACATGCAATGTTTTCATAAATATATTTTGAGTGAACGCACTTGTAAAATGCACCCTTAAATTACGAAATCGTACAATATCAGCCTTGGCTTCAATCTTTAATTTTTACCGGTCATACTTTTTTTATGGGAGCGGGCGGCTCAAAGAGTAGTAGCCTGGCTGGTGGTTGGCCGGGGGGAGGAACTATCTGCCGGCATTACCTGTTTAGAACGGATGCGGTGCTCGCAATCATCGCGCAGGGTATTGAGGGCGGATTCCATTTGCGGACCCAGTACACGGTCTGCCACAAAACCGAAAAACTTCCACCAGGGCATATAACCCAGGTGAGAGGTTACATACCAGTGAATAGCAGTGCTTTTGCCATCGGAGGTGCTTTTAAATTCTATGCCTCCATCGGCCAATTGTCCTTTACGGGCCACCAGGCGGTAGTACACACCGGCGGTACTATCTACCCGCATCAGCGTGAGCCGGCCCGTGTCGGAAGGATCTTGTTTATTTGTCCAGCGCACGTTAGCGCCGGCTGCATTACTGGGGTTGGAAATAGTGAGATCCCAGAGGCTGTCTTCCGCAAACATCGGGTACCAGCTTTTCCAATGGCGCAGGTCGCCCAGGTGATCATACACGGTGGCGGGCGGCGCTTCTATGACACCAGTTCTTTCTACCATAGCATCTGGCGGAATGAGGAGCGACAATAAAAATACCACGACAAAGAGGCCGAAGATGCTAATGACAAATAATTTAAAAAAACGCATACAACAACAGGTTAAAAGATAGCAGGGGCAAGCGAGCAGGTAAAGCTGGCAGCGGGGCTTACTCCCACTTAAAAACCTTTACGGCCACAGCATATACGGCAATGCCCCACAAGGTAAGCACGCCTATTTCCAGTCCTACATTCCAGAGGTGTTGCCCTTCAAAGGCTACTTTGCGCAATGCGTCTACCAGGTAAGTAAGCGGTAGTGCGCGGCAAATGGGTTGCAGCCAGGCCGGAAAAGCGTCTACATTAACGAAAATGCCTGCCAGCAGGAATTGGGGCATGGTGATCAGGTTAGCCAGTGGTGGTATGGTACTTTCATTTTTGGCCAGGCTGCTGATCACAAAACCAAAGCCCATAAAGATAATTAGGCCAAACACGCAGAGCACCAGCATTTCCAGGAAGGTACTAAAGCCATGCACCAACGTAAAGCCAAAAGCAAAATGCCCCAACCCAATGATCACGATAGAGCCAAACAGTTGGAAAAGCATGCGGCTGAGCCCCTCGCCCAGCACGATATAGCTGCGGCGGATGGGGGTGGCAAAAAAGCGTTTTAACACCAGGGTTTGGCGCAGGGAGAAAAATAAAAATGCAGTGCCGAACACGGCGGCGCTCAACAAAGAAAAGGCAAGCATGCCGGGCAATATAAAATCGATAGTGGTATACCGGCGGCCCGGTACGGTGTCGGTATGCACGTCGGCAATGGAGGCCCGTGGGTAAAAACGGTCGTCCATGCGACTGGTAGTTACATTAAAGACAGACCAAAACAGGTGTATCTTATCTACCCCAGCGGTGGAGGTACGCACTGTTACTTTGTATTTGGGCAGGGGCAAAGGCGTAAGGGTGGTAATGTCTAAGATGGCTGTAACCCGGCCTTTGCGCATATCGGCCTCCATATCTACGGGCGATTGATTGCGGATAATCTTGAGTGCAGGATTAGCTTGCAGGGCCTTGTACAACACGCTGCTCGTATCGCTGGTGGCGGTGAAGCCTACAGGCACTGTAGTGGAGCCGGTACCAATGAAGCCGAATACTAAAATAAATACTAACGGAAACCCCAGGGTAAATACCACGGCGGAGGGGCTGCGGAACATAGCCCTAAGACTGGCCTTCATGATGGCAAACATTGCCCTCCACTGGTTATACTGCGCACTCATATCCTATCTGATTGTAGTAAAATTCGCCGTAAAACTACACAAAACAATCGCCAATTACCAGCCTTTTACGGTAATAATATACCGGGGGCCTGCTTAAAAACCAATAGCCGCAGCTGGCAAACAACCGGTGTTTGCGCGCAGATAACAGCTGGCAGGCAAACGCCGGCGGTACAACCGCTGCGGCTACAGGAGATTAATTTACCCTTAAAATTTATTGGAACAGCAAGTCAAACGGCATACGGGCCTCCACCTGTCCGCTCATTTCTTTCAGGCGTTTTACGCGGATATACATTTCATAATGATCGCCCAGTTCCTTTTTCAACAGGCGGGTGCTGGTTTCATCATCATTCATTCCCAACAATTTCAGGATTTTGCCGAGCTGATTTTTTACATCAGGATATTCTTCCAGTTGATAGGTGCCGGCATGCGACAGCCTGGCGGCACAAGCAATAGCGTCCTGGATACCACCAATACGGTCTACCAGTCCTATGCGCTTGGCATCTTCCCCACTCCATACCCGGCCCTGGGCAATGCTGTCTACCACTGCGCCCGACAGCTTACGACCGGCTACCACGCGCGATTTGAAGCTGGCGTAGGTGCTATCTACGCCCTGCTGCATCAGGTGTTTTTCGGCATCGTTCATAGGGCGGCTCATCGTACCCAGGTCGGCATATTGCGCAGTTTTCACACCATCGAACGTGACGCCCAGTTTATTTTTAAAGAAGCCGCCCAGGTTAGGCAGTACGGCAAATACCCCGATGGAGCCGGTGAGGGTATTAGGCTGTGCAAAGATAGAATCGGCCATACAGGAAATATAATAGCCGCCAGATGCTGCATAGTCGCCCATGGATACTACTACAGGTTTTACTTTTTTGGCCAGGCTTAGTTCCCGCCAGATCACTTCTGAAGCCAGGGCACTGCCTCCGCCAGAATTTACCCGGAACACGATGGCTTTGATGTCATCATCTTCCCGTGCATTGCGGATCATTTTTATATAGGCCCCGCTACTGATCTTATCATCGTCTTCAGTATTGCCGCTTACGATGTCGCCCTGGGCATAGATGAGTGCTATTTTGTTATCGCCGGTGGTGGAGATATCGGTGGCTTTATCGTATTCGTTGAGTGATACAAAATTTACTTTGTCGTCTTTACCGTCTATGTTCAGTTTTTTACGCAATTCGTCCAGTACCTGGTCATCATATTTCAAACCATCTACCAGTTTGTAATGTAGGGCATCTGAAGGTTCCTGGATAAGCCCATCATTAGCATAGCGGTGCAGGCTGGCAGTATCTACCTTGCGCTGTTCGCTCACGCCCTGGAGATAGTGTCCATAGAGTTGGGAGAGGAAAGCGGTGGTTTGTACGCGGTTCGCTTCCGTCATCTGCGTTTCGCGCAGCGGTTCGGTAGCGCTTTTAAACTTACCATCATAAAAGATCTGCGGTTCTATTTCCAGTTTTTCCAACAGGCCTTTGAGGTACATGTATTGCACGGCAAAGCCTGAAAATTCCAGGCCACCTTTTGGGTTCAGGTATATCTTATCGGCCACAGAAGCCAGGTAATAGGCGTGCTGGCTCATTACTTCGCCATAGGCATACACAAATTTATCGGTCTTTTTAAATGCGGCCAGGGCATTGCGTAGCTCTTCGTTGGTAGCAAAACCGGAGCCATTGCCATCTACTTTAATATAAATGCCTTTAATATTATCGTCGTAGGCAGCATGCTGGATAAGGCGCACGGCATCGTACAAACCGGCGGCTGCACCATCAGCACGGCCTATGTAATTATTGATCGGATTGGCGGAAACATGTTGTTCTTTGTAGGTTTGGCTGGTTTCAAGTACTAACACAGAATTGGCCGGCACCACTACTTTTTTGGGCGAACTTGCAACACCAATGGCCCCCATTAACAGCAGGAATGCTACAACTGAAAAAATCACAAGGGCCACAAAAGCAGCGAGAAAAAACTTTAAGAAACTACGCATAGTGGAAAGATAAGGCTGGAAATTATATTGAAATTCCAGACAATGTGCTCAAAAATAAGGAATATGGCTACTTTTGCCGTCTTAAATATACATGAATCATTCAATTTTAGTTATAGGTGGCAATCTGGGTCCGCGCCGGCAGCACTTGCAGGAGGCGATAGCCCTTATCCAAGCGGAAGCGGGGCCGGTACGCAGCCTGTCATCCCTGTATGAGACCGCTCCCTGGGGCAAGGTGCAGCAGCCCGGCTACCTGAACCAAGCCCTGCTCATTGATACGCCGCTGGATGCAGAGACCTTGCTGCACAAGTTGTTGGATATAGAACATCGCATAGGACGCATTCGCCGGGAGAAGTGGGGCGCAAGGGTAATCGATATTGATATTATCTTTTATAACGACGCCATCATGGCCCTCCCCCATTTGAAAGTGCCGCACCCGCAAATGCAGCACCGCAATTTTGTACTGGTGCCAGTGGCGGAAATAGCGCCCAACTGGGTGCATCCGCTCCTGCACAAAACCGTTGCGGAGCTGCTGGCAGCCACCACCGATGATCTGCCCGTTACCAAAGTAGAATATCCCGCCGATGCTGTATAATTTCATTACCATAGAAGGCAATATTGGCGCAGGTAAAACCACGCTGGCCACCCGCCTGGCCCATCACTACCGCGCCCGGCTGATCCTCGAAGAATTTGCCGACAATCCTTTCCTGGGCAAGTTTTACGCTAAGCCGCAGCAATATGCCTTTCCCCTGGAATTGTTTTTCATGGCAGAGCGTTATAAACAATTAAAGGATATGCTGCACGGGAATGATTTGTTTTCCGAAAAAACCGTGTCGGACTACCTCTTTATAAAAAGCCTGTTATTTGCCAAGATTACGCTTTCAGCAGATGAGTATACCTTGTACAACAAACTATTTGATATCATTCACCCCCAACTGGTGCAGCCGGAATTAATGGTTTTCCTGAATGCACCCATCGCTAAACTACAGGAAAACATAAAACGCCGCGACCGCAGTTATGAGCAAAACATTCCAGATGCTTACCTGAGCAATGTGCACGATATGTACATGCAATACATCCGCCAGCACCCCATCCGCACGCTGATGGTGGATACCACCAAGGTAGACTTCCTCCACAACCCGGCCGATTTTGAGCGGCTGCTACTGGCCTTGGAGCAGGAATACACCCCGGGCGTACACTATTTTCAATAAGTATTTAAATCACTTTGGGAATTTATCCAAGAATGGCTTCCAGTATGCGTTCGTTGCGGATAATCATCATGCCATGACGATCATTGGTAATGCCCATTTGCAGCGTGTACGTATAGCGGGGCTGGTTGCCCTCCATCACGGTGGGCAGGAAGGAAAATTGTATGTTGGCGTGCGTAGCCTGCAACGCCGCCCCCACTTCGATGATGTGGGTGGAGATAATAAAGAAACAATCCCTTACGGCACATAGTGCGTCGGTAACGCCCAGCGTGGCGTCGTAAGCGTCTTTTACGTTGGTGCCTTTAAACAGTTCGTCAAAGATCACGAGCAGGTCTTTATCGTCGCGCACTGCTTCGGCCACTTTTTTTACGCGCAGTACCTCTGCATAAAAATGGCTGTAGCCCATGTCCAGGTTGTCCGGCACATTGATGGAGGTATACATACCATCTTTTACCGAGAAGCGCATATGGGCCGCTGGCACAGGAAAGCCCATGTGGGCCAGGTAAAAAGTAACCCCCAGCGATTTCATAAAGGTAGATTTGCCCGCCATGTTAGCCCCGGTCAGGAAAAGCACATTCGTGTCTTCGTTCAGTAAAAGGGAATTAGTCACCGCGTGCGCCAGCCAGGGATGGCGCAGGTTTTTCACCTCCAGTACGCCGGTCTCGCTTTTGGGCAGGGCGGTGGCGCAGGTGAATGCATGTTCCCGGGCCACCCCACTCACAGCCAGCAGTACATCCAGTTCATACAGCAACGCCAGTAGCGTGGCCATTTCCTGGCGCAGCTTGTGGCGCAGCAGGTAACTATAACGCGCCAGCTGCATAACAGACAGCGGCTGGTAACTATCCCCTGCCGGCAGCGCCACCAGCGCGGGGTGACGCAGTAGCTGGCCAAAAATAGCTATCTGTTTTTGGTAAGCACCGCCTGCTTCGGCGGGGGGCAACAGCGTATCCAGGAAATTGCGCAGTTGCTGCAAGCCTTGTATGGTGGCCTGCAACCCATGCTGCATGGTTGCATACCGCTCATCTTTCACCAGGCTGGCCAGGCCTTTTTTACGCCAGGCATTCCATCCTGCCAGCAGCAGGTTTGCATCGCCCGGAGTTTCCAGGTAGGTTTCCATGGCTTCAAATTCCTGCGCCGTAAAAGGGAAGGCAAGTTGTTGCTGCTGGAAATAGTGGAACAGTGCACTGCGCTCATTCATGGCGGCAGCATCCGTAAGCGGCTGGCGGAACATGGCTTCCAGCAGTTTCTCCCCTCCCCGGGTATGCACTTTATGAAAGAAGCTGAAAATGGAATGCTGCTTGAACTTGCCCAGCAGGTTCAGGTCGTCCAGCGTTTGTTGATCGATAATAAAATTCATGGGCGCACATTTTTCTTCCGGCTCCGGATGATGGGAATGATATTTTCATGGTTGATAATGACCATCCCGTGCCGGTCTGCGGTGATGCCGTTTTTCAACTGGTAGGTGTACACAGGCACCTGCTGCTCCATCCTGGTGGGCAGGTATACGAAATGGATATTACTACACGCTGCTTGCAGCGCTTCGCCAGCCTCGATGATATGAGTAGACACGACGAACATACACTGCCGCTGCTTTGCAAAAGCGCCGGTAATGGCGATGGTGGCCTCGTAGGCGTCTTTTACATTAGTACCCCGAAACAATTCGTCTACGATAATAAATAGATTTTTGGCTTGCTTTAAAGTGTCTGCCATTTTTTTGATGCGTAATACTTCTGCATAGAAATGGCTTACGCCGGCATGCAGATTATCGGCCAGGTTAATGGTGGTAAGCAGGCCATCACGCACGGAAAACTCCATTTTTGCCGCCGGCACCGGAAAGCCCATATGGGCCAAGTAGATGGCTATACCCAGGGTTTTCATAAAGGTAGATTTGCCCGCCATATTGGCCCCGGTAAGAAAAACGATGTTACTTTCCGGGGTAATGTGCAGGGTATTGCCTACCGCGTTTTTCACCTGGGGATGATACACGCCCTCCAGGTATACGGAAGCGGCTTCCGCAGGCAAGGTGGTGGGCATTACAAATCCCCGTTCGCCCGCAACCCTGGCCACCGCGATATACACATCAAGGTGGTAAATATATTCCAGTGCTTGCTTTATTTTATCCCGCTGCCGGAAGCGGATGTCCCGGTCCAGCGCAGCCACGGCTTCAAACGATAATTTAGCAGTGTAATGGATGTCCAGCAAGGACACCAGGGCTTCATCTGCCAGCAGGTTGCCAATCTGCACCCTGCTGGACTGGTAGCCGCTTTCCAGCGCCGCGGGCGGCAGTTGATCGATAAAGACCCGTAGCGCATGTAGCAATTGTATGCTGGTGGTCACTCCCTTGTAAATGGTTTTGTAGGCCGTGTCTCCGCCCATGAGGTGATGGAGCATACGTCCCTGCGATGGTGGCCCGGTGGAGAGTTTGGTGCGTTCGTCGGTGTTTTCCAGGTACTGCTCTACCACGTCGAACCATTCCGGCGGAAAGGGAAATTCTGTGGGTACTTCCCTGAAATACCGGATCATATCACTGCGTTGCTGAATGGACGCCTGGTTAGAGAGCGGGTAGCGGAACATATTTTCCAGTACCACCCCTCCACCCCGCGTATGCGTGCGGTGAAAGATATTATACACCGCATCGCTGCCCTGCCTGCCGAAAATATGGAGGTCTTCCAGTGTTTGTTTATCGGTGATAAAAGCCATACTTATTTACGTTTTCTGCGCACCAGCATAATAGTACCCAGCAGGATGAAGATGCCCGGAATAACGCCCAGGTAAGTGTATTTGATCACCTTAGCGCCGGTAGCGGTGAGGGTGATGGTATTATCCCTCGACTTAGGACGGGTGGTTTCTATGGGGAAATTGTTGTAAGCAAACCAGCCAAAGAGGGCGTTGGCAAACTGGAAGTTGGCCGTTTTCACATTGGTGCGGTTCAGTTCTGCATTGCTCAGAAAGTCGGCATCGCCGGTCACTACGATGCGCTGCTCTTTACCATGTGTACTACGGGTTAGCGCAAGGGCGGTGGGAAAGGAACCTGCAACATCACCGGCGGAAGGAGAGAATACAAGTTGTCCGGAATCCAGCACCAGCTTACCAGTACGGTTCCAACTTTGTCTAGGATCGCTCACCAGCAGGGGTTGTACCTTGAAGCTACCGGCACTGTCGTACGCCAGCGGCGATACGCCGGGCATGGACACCGGCACACTGTCGTCGCGGCTATACTTTAGTGCGGCAGAGAGGCTCGCACAAGTTGGTGTCATCTGAGGTGCCACCAGGTTAAAGGCCAGGTCTTTGCTTTGCTCTACCAGGGTACCGTTCAGCAGCTGAACGCCTAGCAGGCGCAGGATACGGTTAGTGATGGGAGCTCTATCCGGTTCACCGGCTATTAGCAGGTTGCCTCCGTTATCAATGTACCTTTTTATTTTACCCAGGGTGGCCGTATCGTAGTCTACTTTGGCATCTGCTATTACAAGGGCGGCAAGTCCTTCCGGTATGTCCTGGGTTTTCAGCGACAGGGTATCTACATCAAAACCCTGGTTCAACAGTGCATAGCGGAAGGGTTTGTAGTTAGTAAGCATTTCATAATCGCGGTCGCCCAGTTTTTCAATACTTCTTTCATAGCCATCATTCACAAACAGCACCTTGGGCCGCTCGGTGAGCAGGCGTTTAAAGGCCGCGGCAATCTCGGTTTCACCCGGCCAGAACTGGGCGTCGCTGAAGGTACGCAGCAAGGTGTTTTTGTCTTTATATTGTACCACCATGGTAAGGCGGTTATCCTCTCCCCGCAGGTCCATCGTGCGATGCATGGCTTCGGGGGGCATAAAATCATCCGGATCTACATCGAGAAACTTTGCATTCTTTTCCAGTATCTGCTCCAGCGTTTTGTTGGGATTGACCTTATAAAAACCGGGATCAGGAATACTATCGTAGAAGTACACCCAGTGCAAATGTATGTTGGGTTTAAAGCGCAGGTAAGGTTCCCAGCGTTCTATGTCTGCATTGCGGGCCGACGGCGCGGCATAGCCATAACCCCGCTCAAAGAAGTTAATGTATTCTGTGATCTCTACCGGCGCATCGCCTAGCTGTTGCAGGATGTCCTGGGTGTTTTGGCGCAGGGTGTTTACCTGGGTGTCTGTTGTATCGTAATAACCAATATAGCGGGGGCGGGAACTCAGGTAACCGATGGTTAGCCCGATGAGTACAATAACGGTATACTGCACCACGCGATAAGACATGGATTTAGACTCCCGCGACAACCATAGTTTGCTGATAGCCAGGGCCAGGAAAATAAACACGATCACCAGGAAATAAATAATATCCCGCGTCGTAAGGAGGCCTGCGATAAACTTTTCCGTGCGCCCGGGCATGCCCAGGCAATAGGTAAGGTCGCGTACAAAGGCCTTGTCCTGCCATAAAGCGCCGATATAATTTAAACAGGCAAACACCACAAAGGTGCAAATAGCCGCCACCACCTGGTACACGGTGAGGCTGGACATGAACAAGCCTATGGCCGCATACGCGCACAGCAGCAGGTAAATACCCAGCAAGGCCGATAAAATATTCGGATAGTCGAAATGCAGGATAGACAACCCTCCCCCTATACACACCAGGCCCAGTGCACCGATGAGGATAAGGTTGTAGACCAGCATGGCAATGTATTTCCCAAAAATGATCTGCCGGATGGTAAGAGGCGAAGCATACAGCAACTTAATGGTGCCACTGCTGGTTTCGCGGCTAATGATACCCATGGTGATAAGTGGCATATACAGGTAAAGGCTGCCCAGCAGGGAACTGAATATACCGGAAAAGGGACGGGTAAATATTTCGGTGGTGAGGAAGGCCAGGTGGGGCCATATTTCCTGTATATGCTGATATCCTTCTATGGGAAATGTAAACGTAAGCGACACCTGCACAAAGAGTACAATGGTGAGCAACCAGGCGATCGGTGAATAAAATAGCAGGCTGAGTTCCAGCTTAGCTATCTGCAATGTTTTTTTCATGCAATAATATGTTTAATGGCTGCTTTTTTTAGTGGGATACTTTTGATAATTGGGCAAAAGTTTCATCCAGTGAATTTTTTTCCAGGCTTATTTCCGACAGGCGCCAGCCATGTTGTGCGCTGGCCAGCACCAGGCGTTCGGAAACGGTACTATCTCCATTAAAATGCAGGCGCACCTGCCGTTCGGTCAGAAAATTCACCCGGGCAATGCCGGCTATTTGTAGCAACGCCTGTTCTGAGGGCATGGCCTCCATTACCGCCAGCATGCTATGCGGCGCCACATAGTTGTCGAAGGCCTGCATAGTATCGGCAAACACGATGCGGCCATTTTCTATCATCTGGATGTCTTTACACAGGTACTGTACTTCCGTGAGGATATGGGTAGAGAGTATTACGGCATGCTCTTGCGCTATTTCCTGAATGAGGCTACGTACTTCCAGTATCTGGTTAGGATCCAGGCCATTGGTAGGTTCGTCCAGTACCACCAGCTTAGGCTTGTGAATGATGGCTTGTGCAATGCCCACCCGCTGGCGGTATCCGCCGGAAAGATTGCGGATAAGGCGCTTACTGATGTGGGAAAGGCCGCAGCGCTGTTTTACCTCCTCCAAGGCGGTAGCCACTTTTTGTTTGCTTACCGAGCGGATAATGGCGCAGTGACGCAGGTATTCATCTACGGTAAGGTCCATATACAGGGGGGGCGTTTGTGGCAGGAAGCCGATTTCCTGTTTGGCACGTTCCGGTTCCTTTTTCAGGTTGATGCCGCCAATGAATACATCGCCTTCCGTTTGGGTAAGTACCCCGCAGAGAATATTCATCGTAGTAGACTTGCCGGCCCCGTTGGACCCTAGCAAGCCTACGATGCCGCTGCGTTTTATTTCCATGTTAATATCGCGGATAGCCCAGTTGGTACTATAGCGGTGCGATAGTCCTACAATTTGAACGATAGATTCCATAAGGTGTATTACTAGCAATATTTTTATAAACAAGAGGAAGTATGGTGCTTAATACCCTTCATTCTGTGAAAGGTTAGGATCCCTTTGCAGTTCCGTAGCCGGCACCGGGTATAACAGTTGAAAATCGCCCGTCCAGGGCTGTTTGCCCGGTAGCTGCGATAGTACGGCATGTGCCTGCCCGGTGCGTTTAAGGTCCAGCCAGCGGTGGCCCCATTCGGCAAACAGTTCTATCTGCCGTTCGTGGGCCACGGCGGCTATCACAGCATCGTGTTCCAGGGTGGCGGGCAATGGCGGCAAGCCTGCCCGTACCCGGATCACGTTCAGGTCTGTAATGGCAGCTGGCAGCCCTCCCGGCGCGCCATTGGCCGCTGCCTCGGCACGTATCAGGTATTGTTCGGCCAGTCGCAGCACCATGTAATATTCGGTGGCTGTGCCGCCCACTACGGTATTGTGTTTGCCTGTTTTGTATTTATACGGATAATAATACAGGGCGGGGGTGCCGGATTGGCTGTTGTCGGAACTGTCTATCCAGGCGTTGCGGCGCTGGTCGCCGGTTTCAAAGGCGGCCATGAGTTCATTAGTAAGCGTGGCCAGGCTGGGCACCCCTGTAGCCAGTGGGTTAGGCATAAACGTAATACCTTCCGGCGTGGCGCTGCCCACTGCGGGAGCAGCTGTGTTTTGCTGCAACTGCCAGATGGCTTCTGCACTGTTTTTCAGGAACACATTGTTCAGATCTGTTTCCAGGTGAAAAAGGGCCGTATTATTGATCACCGTGCTGGCCTGGGTAGCGGCAGCTGCATAGTCATGGGTACAGAGGTACACCCGGGCCAGCAGCGCGGTAGCGGCCAGCCGGTTGGGCCGGATGCGCTCTCCGCTGCCAGCACTATAATCTGCCGGCAACGTGGCCTGTGCATCTTGCAGGTCCTGGATCATCTGCTGGTACACCTGGGCCTGTGGTGTTTTGGCCGCCTTGATAGTTTGGTTAAAATCGATGGTAAGCGCCAATGGTACATCGCCATACATGCCCGTGAGATAGTAATAGCTGAATGCCCGTACAAATTTGGCTTCCCCGGTAAGCGCCGTCTTCACACTATCATGCATGGCACCCTTGCTCGCGGCAATGCCTTCTATGATCGCATTGGCATTGTAAATAGTAGTATAAGCCGTACGCCATAACATATCCGGCAGGGCGGTCTTGGCCAGCAATTGGTTCGTAACAAAGGGTAAATAGGTGGGCGATACATTATTCAATTCGTCTGCAGAAAACCCTGCTAAAACGGTAACTCCCCCGTTGCTGAAAGAGGAATAAATACTGGCGTTGATCATCACCGAATACATGCCTGCAATCGCGGCATAGGCCTGCTGGTCGGAGCTGAATACTTCCGGAGTAGTGATAGTATTGGCAGGTTCATCGATCGTCACCAGTTTCTTACAACCTGTGAAAGCAAAAACACTTGCAAGCAGTAAGCCGAACAAACCCACTGGCATCCTGCTGTAACCGGTGGCCCCGGTAGGCCTGATCCTATAATTATAAAACGTTTGCATGGAGCTGGATTTAAAAAGTGAGCGATAACGTACCGGTGAAAGACCTGGCTGGTGGCATGGAGCCAAAATACTGGGCATCCGGGTCCAACCCTTTATAACCGGTGATGGTGAAAATATTCTGTGCCGAGCAGGAGAAAGCGCAAGCCTTCATGCCCGCCTTTTTGGCGATATGCTCCGGCAGGCTATAGGAAAATGCTACAGTAGACAGCCGCAGGTAAGAAGCATCGGAATACACGGCGTCCGACTGGGAGTAAAGTCCATCGTTGTAAGACTGCTGGGTAGTAAAGCGGGCGTAGGTAGCCTTATCGCCTGGTTTTTGCCAATGGTCTGCCAGCACCTTTGGGCTGATATTGGCCATTTGACCGGGCTGGTTGCCGGAAAACCCATTTACCCCTTTAGCATCTTTAAACACGCAGTAAAGACTGAGCTGAAAGTTTTTATACTGGAACTGATTACCCCACCCACCGGTAAAACGGGGGCTGATGTCTACCGAAACAGCACGATCATCATTGCCCGTTCCGGGCGATACGCTGTAATTGGTAGTCAGGCTGCCATCGTGGTTGTGATCTTCATAAGTGTACTGCCCCGTTTGCGGATCCACGCCGGTGGCGTGAAACAGGTACACGCTATTGATAGATTTGCCCACTTTATATTGGCCCACATCTGCAGATAGGGCAATGTTATCATACCGGATGAGGCGGTTGTGATTGATGCCAAGGACTACATTGGTAGACCAGGAAAAAGCTTTTGTCTGTATTATTTTAGCGCTTACCGTAAATTCCAATCCGGCGTTTTGCAGGGTAGCCGGCCAGTTGGCCGCTACGGATTCGAAACCCGAGAAAATGGGTGTAGGAAATTGCATCAGTTGATTGCTGGTGCGCTGCTGGTACCAGGATACGGAAAGCGTATACCGGTCTTTATTGAAACCCAGGTCTACGTTGCCTTCCACTTTACGGTTCACCTGCCAGCGATAGTCCTGGTTTACGGCATGCTGGCTAATGAGTGGCTGTATACCACCATAGCTGTACAGCGCCTGGTAGTTCTGGTTATTACTCCACTGCGACAAATATTGATAATCGCCAATGGCATCACTACCGGTACTGCCATAGCTGCCCCGGAACTTAAAGAAACTGATGACGGCAGGCAATGCTTTTCGCAACCAGGGTTCTTCAGACGCGATCCATGCGGCGCCTACGGAGCCAAAATTGCCGAACTGCCGGTTGGGACCAAACCGGGAAGAACCATCGCGCCGGGCGTTCAGGTTCAGGATGTATTTGTTACCGATATTATAATTGACCCGGCCAAATACGGCGGCGTATTTATACTGCCCTACGTTTTCATACGTGAGGATGGTCTGCGCGTTCACGACCGACTTCATGAGGCTTTCATTGAGAAAACCATACCCCTGTTGTTGCATGCCATCTGTATTAGTAGTCTGCTGGCTGCCGCCTACCAATACTTCCAGGGAGCCGGGACCTACAAAGGTGTTGTAGGTAAGCTGGGGTTCCAATATCCAGGAACTGCTGGCCGTGTTACCATATGTTCCTATGCTAGTTGGGAAAAGCAGCGGGTTTAGGGAGCTGGCTGGCTGCAAACTCAGTTGTTTATTTTGCGAGTTATTGTACCCGGCGCCCAGGGTAAGGGTAAGCCCTTTCATCAGTTCATAACTGAGCCGCATGCTGCTGATCAGCAAATTCGTTTTAGAGGAATAGGGTTGTTTAAGCGCAGCAAAGGGATAGCTGTACATCATGCCCGCCGCATTCCAGGCATCATAATTAAGTGCGCCCTTTTCGTTGTAAATGGGCGGCGCATCCGGCGCCAGGGTAACACCCCCGGGCGTATAAATGGTATTGACATCGGAGATAGAATAATTGGCAGAAAGCGTGGCGGTAAAGTTGCCCGCATGGTGGGTAAGACTGAAGTCTATACTACCCCGCCGGTCTGCACCGGTATTGGTAAGTAAAGGCGTTTGCCGGCGGTAGCCGCCGTTAATGCGGAACATGGTTTTAGCATCGCCGCCAGACAAACTCAGGGAGGCATCTGTAATTTTACCGGCATGTTGTCCCCACAGTTGTTTTTGCCAGTTAATATCCTGGGTAGTATCCCATACCAGGAGGTCCGGTGCATTGGACGTAGTGGGTGTAATGCCGTCGTTGTTAAAAGCTTCCCGGCGCATTTGCAGGTATTGTTTCGTATCGAGCATTTTCCAATAACGCGGTACTACGCTAAAGCCCTGGCTTACGGTAGCGTTGAAATTTGTAGCGCCGGGATGCCCTTTCTTGGTGGTAATGAGCAGCACCCCATTGGCCCCACGGGAACCATAGATAGCGGTGGCATCTGCATCTTTCAGCACCTCAATGCTTTCAATATCAGCGGGGTTCAGGTTAAAGAAAGGGCTTTGACCAAAACCGGGTGTGATAACCCCACTCTGCACCACCCCATTGGAACCGCTGGTGTAGGAGGAACCTTCAACATCCAGTGTAGTAAGCGGCACCCCATCGATAATGTAGAGCGGGTCGGAAGTAAATTGTGAACTAATGGTACTGCGGCCTCTAATTTCCATTTTCACATTGCCACTGGCATACCCGAAGGTGGGTTGGGAAACCACCAGGCCGGGTACCCGGCCTTCCAGTGCTACCAGGGGGTTCATAATGGCCGCCTGCTTTACAATTTCATCTCCGCTTACTTTTACAATGTTGCCGGTGGTAAGCCGCTGGCTGGTGGTGCCATAAGCCTGCACCACCATCTGGTCCAGTTTATTATCCGCTTTTTCGAGGAATATATAAGGGATACCTGCTTTATTAAATTCCCCTGCATTGAAAAAACGGTTTTGGTAACCTATATAACGTACCGCAATCGTATCGTGCGGCGACAGGTTATGCAACTGGAACACCCCTTTTGCATCCGTAATAACTCCGCGTTGGGTGTGCTGTATGGCCACGGAAGCGCCCACCAGCAATTCGCCCTGTGCCCCGATCACCGTGCCGTATATATCAAGGCCGGCAGCCGTAGTATCGGTGCGGAAGGTAGTGGGTGGAAGTCCCTCCTGGAGTACTTTCTTCTTTTTCACCACCACGGTTTTGCCCACTATTTCAAACACGAAGGGCTGGCCGGAAAAACACTGGCGCAATACGTTCCCCATCTCCTCCTCCCGCACATGCAGGGTTACGGGCTTGGCTTGTTGCAAGTCTTCATCGCTAAAGAAAAATTGAAAGCCAGTTTGTTTTTCTATGAGCTGAAACACCTTGCGCAGTGGAATGTTTTTTTCCATCACTGTTACTTGCTGGGCAAAGGCCGGCGTAAGCCCCAGCACAAAAAACAGGAGCAGCACTGCCGCCAGTTTGCGGCCCGCCGTAAAATATTTCCTGTTTCCCTGGCCGGTCATAGCTGTTCCGGTATGTACATAAGCAGCCCTCTGCCATACGGGCAGTAGCCATTTGTAAGCATTTGATTGCATGCGCTATCGATTGGTTGATAAAAGAATTGGTTGACTAAAAGATGGACCCTTCTTAAGGATCAGGCATTGTTGCTCTTTTTATTCGTTGTTGACAATCTTGCTGAAAACATGCTGCGTTATTCCATCCTGCAGGTATGGATATGCCGCTATGATTTCGTTTGGCAGGCTATTCTTCTATGCTGGTGGTTGATTATTTTACTGCTTTTACGGTGATAGTTTTACTGCTGATCTCGAAGCGCACCTTATCCGTACTTTCCAGGATGTGCAGGAGTTCGGAAGCATTTACATCCCGGGAAATGCCGCCGGAAAAGGTGGCTTCTATATCGCCTTCATATATCACTTGTACATTATACCAGCGGGCTACCTGCCGCATAATGGTGTGGATGTCGGCATTATTAAAGCGGAAATTACCGTCTTTCCAGGCAGTTACTGCGCGCAGGTCTACCTCACTGGCCACCGTTATTTCACCGGAGGCTTGCAGGGCGGCCTGTTCTCCCGGCTTCAGCACCGTGCTGGCCGGCCTGGCCACCGCCGCCGTTCCCGGCTGCAGGGCTATCTTCACCGCCCCCTCCACCAGCGTAGTGGTGAGGGCAGCTTCGTCCGTATAGGCGTTTACGTTAAAGGCCGTACCAATATCTTCTATCAGGGCATGGCCGCACTTTATACGGAAAGGTTGCTGCGGGCGATGGGCCACCTCGAAGTAGGCCTCACCCGTCATGCTTACCTGCCTGTCTTTGCCCGTAAAAGCTACCGGGTAAGTAATGGAGGAAGCGGCGTTCAGCCATACCTGGGTGCCATCTGGCAATACAATGCGGTAGGTTTTGCCCGCCGGGGTACTCAGCGTGTTGTACGCCATTTCCTGCGGCACACCGGTGTAGGCAAGCTGTCCATGCTGCTGCACTACCTGCACGCCGTGCTGGCTGGCCACGGGGCCATTGCCCACGCTATCCAGCAACACCTGCTGCCCATTGGCCAGGGTAAGCAAGGCACCCGCATGCCCCGGGGCCAGATCGGTGTGTGCCTGTGCTACCACCGGCGTGATATGTGTTTGGTGATACATCCACCAGGCGCTTGCCCCCATGAGTAGTAACACCGCAGCGGCGGCCCACCAGGGGAAGCGGCGCTGGGGCGGCAGGCGGTATACCGGAGTGGTGGCTTCCTCCATGCTTTCGCGGATAGCCGCCAGCATGCGCTCGCGTATCATTACCGCTTCTGCGGGCGGCACCTGCCAGGTGGATTGCTCCTGCAAAGATTGGAACCAGTTTTCGACCCATGCTGTTTCTTCCGGGGTGCAGATGCCTTCCCGGTAACGCTGTAGTAATATTTCGGCTGCTTCCTGCGTCATGTTTATAAGTGAGGGTTGGCGCACCGGCTATTTCCGTTGATGGACTACCAACCCCCATTGATTAGTGACATAACTAATGCCGGGGTGGTACATGGTGCTAAAAAAAAGTTTAAAAGAAAAGATACAGGGTCATATACACGAGGAGTGCCGAAGGAATATCCCCGAAGCGGGCACGTAATAATTGCAAGGCCCGGTAAATTTGTTTTTTCACGGTTTCTTCGGAAATGCCCAACTGCGCGGCTATTTCCCGGTGGCTGAGGTGCTGCTCCCGGCTCAGGCGAAACACCTGTTGCATGCGCTCGGGCATGCCGGCCACCACCTCCTCCATTTGTGCACTCACTTCTTTCAGGGCCAGGGCCTGATCGGCCGCTGGCGCTGCGGGTGTGGTCTTCGACAAAAATTCGAGGTAGTTAGAGCGGGTAATGTTTTTTTCGATATACCGAATCGCTCCGTAACGTGCGCTATTAAATAAGTAGGTGGAGAGGGCAGACCGGATATCGAGCGACTCCCGGCGCTTCCAGAGGGAAATGAAAAGTTCCTGCACGATATCCTCCGCATCTGACTGCACTTGAACGGCGCGCATGACGTACACCAGCAACTTATCCCAATACCGGTTATACAGGAGCGTAAATGCATCCTTATCCCCTTGCTGCACCAAGACCAATAATTGTGAATCGGAATATTCCCCGGAGCTTTCCTTCATACAACAGCCGTTATTTTTCTCCTTCCTGACAAACCTACCTAAATTTTCGCGAATACTCATATGCGCCCTGCCTGGTTAGTAAGGCGTGCTTATTTACTTCACACAATGCTTTGCGGCTAGCATACCGCTGGTCCAGGCATGCTGGAAATTAAAACCGCCGGTAATACCATCTACATCCAGCACCTCGCCGGCAAAGAAAAGGCCGGGGGCTTTTTTGCTTTCCATGGTATTGGGATCTACTTCCGGCAATTGTATGCCCCCGCAAGTCACAAATTCTTCTTTGAAGGTGGTTTTGCCACTCACCGGGCATTCCATGGCGGTGAGCAGTTTGGTAAGCTGTAGCTGGGCCTTGGCCGGCATATCAGCCCATCGCATGTCTTCCGGAATGCCCGCCTGTAACAGCAAAAACTGCCAGAGGCGCTGGGGGAGGCCAAACTGGTTTTTACCATGCAATTTCTGTCCGCCCAGGGAGCGGGCAGCTTGCAGGGTTTCGCGCATACTGGTTTCGTGGTAGGCCGGCGTCCAGTTGATGATGGCGGTAAAGGTGTAGTTTTTATCAAACAGTTCCCGGGCGCCCCAGGCGGAGAGCCGCAGCACTGCCGGCCCGCTGAGCCCCCAGTGGGTAATGAGTACCGGGCCTTGCTCCTGTAGTTTGCTACCGGCTATTTTTACCTGCACCTCCGGAACGCTTACCCCCATGAGCGCGGTGATAGGGTGATGGGGCATATTGAATGTGAAGAGTGAGGGTACCGGTTCGGCAATATGGTGGCCGAGGGCCTGCAGCCATCCAAACTTGGCCGCCTGGGCATACCCACCGGCGGCAATGCATACGGCGTCTGCCTCCAGGCTATTGCCCTGGCCCAGCTCCACGATCCAGCCGGTATTGCCAGGCGGGGTGGAAAGGGTGTGGGCACCGGCCTTCCGGATGGCCAGCACCTCGCTGTTGGTACGCACCCGCACCCCATAACGGTCTGCCTCTTGTAGCAAACAGTCGATAATGGTTTGCGAACTATCGGTTACCGGAAACATGCGATTGTCTGCCTCAGCCTTCAGGGCTACCCCCCGTTCGGCAAACCAGGCAATGGTGTCCGGCACAAAGAAAAACCCAAAAGCCTTTTTCACAAAATGCTGCCCCCGGGGGTAGCGTTTGGCCATATAAGCCAGGTCTGGGGCGGCATGCGTAACATTGCAACGGCCACCACCAGACACCTTCACTTTGGAGAGTAATTTGCCCGTTTTTTCCAGTAAGATCACCTCCAGTGCCGGGTGCAGCCGGGCGGCATTTACCGCACAAAAGAATCCCGCCGCCCCGCCACCTATCACTACCAATCTGCGCTGCTTCATCTATTCAATGTATTTCAAGGGAATAATTGCTATTATTGTAGCCATATTTCAAAACACAATATTAAGCTGTTTTGGTGGTTGTTACTATTTGGAGTAGCTCCCTCGCAGCCTATTATAACTTTTGTAAACCATGACGCATCCACGCTCCTTGTCACAAAGAATCAAGAGAAGACTCTACCTGCTTACGCCTGCCCTTTGCATTAGTTTGCTCTGCCTGTTCAGCTTCCTGCCGGACGACGAGTGGCCAGACGACATTACCAACGCTCTCCAGCAGTATGCGAATAGTTTCCCCCAGGAAAAGGTGTACCTGCACCTCGATAAAGATTATTATGCCGCCGGAGAAAGTATTTGGTTCAAAGCCTATCTAACCTTGCAGAACCTGCCCGATATTACAGCCCGCAACCTGTATGTGGAGGTGCTGAATAAAGACGGCGTAGTGATCGTTAAGAAAATGTTTGGCGCCCAGGGCAGCGGAGCGCCCGGCGAGCTGGTAATACCCGCTAACGTAAAATCCGGCCAGTACCAGGTGCGCGCCTACACCGCCTGGATGCTCAATTTCGATGCCCACTTCCTCTTTTATAAGAACATCACCATCTTCGATCAAAGCACCAAAACAGTACCCACCGTTGCCCCGGCCAGCGATTACGCGGTACAGTTTTTCCCAGAAGGCGGCAACATGATCACTGGTGCTGCCAGTGTAGTAGCCTTTAAGGCCATTGACCAGAACGGCCTCCCCATCGCGGTAACAGGTACAGTAAAGGATAGTAAAGGGGCTACCGTAACCGATATTAAGACCCAGCACGATGGCATGGGCCAGTTTACCATTACCCCCGTCGCCGGCGAAACCTACCAGGCCGTGGTGCAGGCAGGCAGCGGTGCTGCCAAGACCCTCCCGCTACCGCAGGCCATTGGCGAAGGTGCTTCCCTCAAGATCTTTAACCGGGGTGCCCGCATTTTCTTCCAGAGTGTGAGCGGCCCAAATAATACCGATGCGTATAATGAAATGCTGGTGGTGGCCAGCATGCAACAGCAACTGGTATACCGCGCCATGCTGAATGTGAGCGAAGGCAAGATCAGTGGTTTTATTCCCACCCAGCAACTGCCTTCCGGTATTTTACAGATTACCCTATTCAAGAAAGACGGTACCCCCCTCTCCGAGCGCCTGGCCTTTGTGCGCCAGCCCGACCTCATGAACCTGTCGGTAAATGAGGGTACCATTAATCATAACCGCCGCACCCTTAACACTTTTACCGTAAAACTGCCGGATACCTTACAGGCCCACATTTCCGTGGCCGTCACAGATGCCGACCAGGTAGTGGAAAACCCCGACCACCAGAATATTGTGAGCAACCTGCTCATGACCTCCGACCTTACCGGGTATGTACACGATGCCGGCTGGTATTTCCAGAACACAGCAGACAGTACCCTGCAAGGCCTGGACCTGGTGATGATGACCAACGGCTGGCGGCGTTTTGCCTGGAAACAGATCCTGAAAAACCAATACCCCAGCATGCGCTTTCACTACGAACAGGGCATAGACCTGGGCGGCACCGCCTACACCACCGGCGGCAAACTGCCCATGATGAACGGCCAGTTAGATATGATCATTAAAGTGCCCGTAGATAGCAGCAGCTTTTATTCCAAAGTACAGGTGAATGGCCTCGGCGAATTTGCGGTAGACAACGCCCATTTTAGGGATACAGCCCTTATTTATTACAAAGGTGCAGGCAAACAAGCCTTTACCGATGTAACGGTAAAGTTCAATGACCACTTCTTTGATTATAGCGTACCAGTAAAAACGCCCTACCCCTACCTGCTGCCACCACCTATTGATAACACTACGCTGAAAAACTTCCTGGCCACAGCCGCGCAGGGCAACCGCATTAACCGCAACATACCCAGCATGACCAACCAGCCCATTCAACTGAAGGAAGTAAAAGTAGAAGAGAAAAAGGTGCGTCCAGAAGAGGAACTCGACAAACGCTATACCAGCGGTATGTTCTCCGGTGGCGATGGATACGTGTTTGATCTTACCAAGGAAGCAAACATGTATCAAAACATTTTCCAATACCTGCAATCGCGGGTAGCGGGCCTGCAAATAACCGGCGACCTCTCTAACCCTACCATTCAATGGCGGGGCGGTAAACCTACTTTTTACCTGAATGAAATGCCTACCGATATCCAGATGCTATCTACCATGTCTGTAACCGATATCGCCATGGTAAAGGTGTTCCGTCCTCCTTTCATGGGTGGTTTTAACGGTGCCAACGGTGCCATTGCCATTTACATGAAACGCGGCAATGAAGGCAATAGCGATAAGCCTTATAACAGTACCGACGGTAGCTTCAAAGACTTTGCTATTTTCAAAAAAGCAGGTTATGCGCTGGTAAAAGAATTTTATTCACCCGACTATGCGGTGGCTTCGCCCATGAACACACTGCCAGACCAGCGCCTTACGCTGTACTGGAACCCAGACATCCGCGTAGATCCAACTACCCGCACCGCCACCATTAGTTTTTATAACAACGACTTTACCCAACACTTCCGCGTAGTAGCAGAAGGCATGGCAGAAGATGGCAGTGTAGGAAGGGTATCTAAAGTATTTTAAAAAAAACGGAACAATGCAGAGTATTGCCATCGACATGGATGAAACAATTGCAGACCCTATGCGCAAAGCGAGGGATTGGTATTTTCGCGATCACGGCGTTACGTTTACCGAAGAACAGCTATATGGCCGTACCCTGGCAGAAGCCCTGCCGGAAGATAAAAGGGGCATCATTCATCAATACCTGCATACGCCCGGCTTTTTCCGCGATCTGGCCACCTTTCCCCATGCAGTAGAGGTGATAGAACAACTGAACAAAAAATACAAGGTCTATATCGTGTCTGCCGCCATGGAATTTCCCACCAGCCTGCGCGACAAGTTCGATTGGCTACAGGACAACCTGCCCTTCCTTACCTGGAAGCAGTACTGCCTTTGCGGCGACAAAAGCATTGTGCAGACCGATTATATGATAGACGACCTGGCACGTAATTTTACCAACTTTAAAGGCAAAGCCTACTTATACCACGGCCATCATAATGTACACACGGAGGGTTATGAAAGAGTGCAGGACTGGGAAGATGTGGCGAGAAAATTATTGTGAGAAAAACATGTAGTACAATACTTCGAATATAAAAGCTGCGGGCTGTGAGCCGCAGCTTTTTTTATGTATTCACTGATTAATATATATGGGCTTAATCAGGTTTTGTAACGCAAAAATTTCGTCCCACTTTGCCTGGGTAATAAGGCGCTGTTCTTTTACCACCAGGTCGTGTACGGACTTGCCTGTTTCCAGTGCTTCCCGGGCTATAGCGGCCGATTTTTCATACCCGATAATGGGATTTAGTTGGGTAACAATGCCAATGCTGTTCATCACCATCTGGCGGGTATGTTCCGCATTGGCGGTGATGCCCACCACACATTTTTCACGCAAGGTGATGCAGGCATTGGTCATATAAGTAATGGCCGTAAAGAGCGAGAAAGCAATGACCGGTTCCATTACATTGAGTTGCAATTGGCCCGCTTCGGCAGCCATGGTAACGGTGAGGTCTGCCCCAATTACATAAAACGCGGTTTGATTAACCACTTCGGGAATCACCGGGTTTACCTTGCCGGGCATAATAGAAGAACCAGGCTGCAAGGGCGGCAGGTTTATTTCATGCAGTCCGGCTCGAGGACCGGAAGACAACAGGCGCAAATCGTTGCAGATTTTGGACACCTTTACGGCCGTACGTTTTAATACCCCGGATAATTGAACATAAGCACCCGCATCGTAAGTGGCTTCAATGAGATCGGCGGCCAGCTTTAAGTCTAGCCCCGTGATGTTGCGCAACTGATCCGTTACCAGGGCGGCATAACCCGCAGGGGCATTTACGCCGGTACCGATGGCGGTAGCTCCCATATTGATTTCGGCAATCAGGCCTTTGCTGTCTTCAATGCGGGATAGTTCTTCCCGCAGGTTAGTAGCAAAAGCCTGGAACTCGTCGCCCATGCTCATGGGCACAGCGTCCTGAAGCTGGGTGCGGCCCATCTTTAATACGCCCTGAAAGGCCACACCTTTATCGGCAAAGGCATCTGCCAGGTCGCCGAGCGACTGGCGGTAGGCCGTGAGCTTATTGATGAGGGCAATGCGGAATGCTGTAGGATAGGCGTCGTTAGTAGACTGAGAGCAGTTTACATGGTTGTTGGGATGACAGAATTGGTAAGCACCCTTTTGGTGGCCCATGATCTCCAGGGCTACATTGGCAATCACTTCATTGGCATTCATATTCACCGACGTACCCGCACCGCCTTGTATCAGATCGGATAGGAACTGGTTGTTGAACTCCCCGGCGATCACGCGGTCGCAGGCCTTAACAATAGCATCGGCAATACCGGCGTCCAGCACACCCAGCGCTTTATTGGCCAGTGCGGCGGCTTTTTTAACATACCCCAACGCCTGTACGAAAAGCGGCTCCGATTGAAGCGGGATGCCGGTAATGTGAAAATTTTCCAGGGAGCGCAGGGTTTGTATGCCATAATAAACGTCTTGCGGGATCTCCCGTTCACCTAAAAAATCGTGTTCTAACCTGGTAGACATATCCGTAAAAATTATCGCTAAATGTAAGACAACTTTGGCATTGAAGCGCAGGCAAAAGGGGATCACATTTGTTAAATCCATTCCAGTACTTTACATTCAATGATGATGAAGCGATTCCGTTATTTTTGGCTGCTGGCGTTGTGCTGGGGCGTAACGCTGCAAGCCAACGCCCAACACCTGCAGGCGGGTTTTGATGCCCGGGAATATGAAGAATTATTACGGCTGTCCATCCGGCATAGAGATACACCCTGGCGGCAGGTAAGCACCCCCGCACCCGCCTCCCGCCTGGTATACCGGTCGCCCGTAACCGGCCTCCAAAACCGCTGGGATTTGTGGCTACGGCCCGATGGGGTAGGCATTATCAGCATTCGCGGCACCACCGGTGCCGCTGAGTCTTGGATGGAAAATTTCTATGCCGGTATGATTGCCGCACAAGGGAGTATACACCTGAACGACACGACAAACTTCCCCTACCGCGTGGCCACAGATAGCGCCGCCTACGTACACGTGGGCTGGATGATAGGCCTTGCATCGTTGGCACCAGATATTGTACAAAAAATAAAGGCTTACTACCGGCAAGGCATACACGAATATATTATTATGGGCCATAGCCAGGGCGGCGCCATTGCCTTCCTGCTCCGCTCCTACCTGGCCTACCTTGACGATCCTGATATGCCCAAAGATATTGTGTACAAAACCTATTGCAGCGCCGCTCCCAAACCCGGTAACCTGTACTACGCTTACGACTTCGACTACCTAACCCGCAACGGCTGGGGCTTCCGCATTGTAAACGCCCGCGATTGGGTACCGGAAACACCGTTCTCGTTGCAAACTACCCGCGACATGAATCCGGTAAGCCCCTTCCCCTACGTAAAGCCCCTGCTTAAAAAACAAAAACTATTGGTGCGCTGGGTGGTGCGCTCCCTGTATAATAAAATGGATCGCAGCAGCCGCAAAGCCAGCCGCCGTATGGCACATACCCTGGGCCCCTTGCTAGGCAAGCGGGTGAAACAATCGTTACCCGGTTATGTGCAGCCCCCTTTCGCGCCGAGTAATGCTTATATGACCGCCGGTAGCCCGGTGATCCTGCAACCTACACCGGCGTATTATGCGAGATATCCATTTGATGGGAAGAATGTTTTTGTACATCACCAGATGGAGCAGTATTTGTTTTTGTTGCATGCGCAGTATGCGGAGGCGTTTAGGTGATGGGGGAATTGAACTTTACCTAGAAATCAGGACCCCAATTAAGCTGCCTTTTTTAAGGATATATTTTCCATTTCAAACTTGTATGCTGACGGTGACAAATATTGTAATGCAGAATGTTTTCTCATCCTATTGTACCAAATTTAGATATACCTGAAAAATTTTACTGCTGGCTTCTTTCCTGCTGGTCAAATACACCATGAGGATAGATCATCTCCCTTGTAAGCATGAAAAAATGCACTACCAACTCACTATCTTAGCAATTTCCTTTACAAAGCATACTACCTCTTTTCCCAGCCTTTTAAAGCGCTTCTTAGAAATAATAACTGACATATTGATCACCGATCGCAGTGAAGAAACAAACTTGATTTCGGTTTTTATCGCCTATAAAGCTCATACTGATCGCCTCCAGTAGTAAATAAGCATTCCTACCTGATTTCATGGACCACTTTTTTGATATCTATTACTAAATTAATATTTTTACACATTTAACTTAGTGTCCATCAAAATAGGGAAACATCCATACTTTTATTATTTAGCTCCTATTTTGTAAGGATAAAATTTAACACATTATGTCTCCCATATTTCAAATTAAAAAATTCTCTGAGATAATACATTTACTTCCTAATAATTCTTTGGGTGTTCAGCGATGGGAATATGATCAGGAGTCATGCAAAAATGAGATGGTTGCCTTCGCTGAAGAAAATATATCATTGGAAAACCTTACACTGGACTTTTTGGACCTTAACATCGAGGTCGATAACAATGCAGTATTGGATCAGATAGATATGATTTTAATTAAAGGAAATATTAAAGTGAAAAATATTTCCAATAGTGAAACCGATGGTGCTGTTTCGCTGATCGTGCTAGGAAATCTTGATGCCGATAATATAGTTGTTGGCGGACAGGAGATATATGTAACTGGAAATCTTACTGTGCAAGATTTATTTTGGGGAGATTATAATCATGGACAATTAAATGTGGATGGATTTATTAGCGCAAAGGTTTTTATGGCATCGGACTATCATTTCAATTATGAACGTTTTTATAATAATGACAATGTACAAGTCGGATTACTTTTGAACGATCATGATGTAATTGGCGATTATTCACGGGAGCTTATGCAAACGGCATTTCTGGAAGAATGTCTTTTGCAGGAAGATGAAGTAGAGGAAGACATTTACAGTTATAAAAATTGGATAAATACAGCAAAATTATTCAATCGTCTGGAAGAAAACCTACCAGTATTGCTGGGTGAAATTAAAGTGCATCCCGGGGATACCATTCCATTTATTTTTGAGGATGAGTATCTTACAGACATCAACCTGGATCGCTTTCGTACTTCACGGTTGTTTTCTCTTTTTGGTGGACCTAACTCAAATTTAAAAGAGCTTGAATTTCGGAATGAAAGCACTTATATCCGTGTGCGGGCACAGCCAAATAAACCCTTCTCTACCAATATTTACTTAACTTATAAAGAGGAATACGCTGTGATGATATTCTATTTCTCGCATGAGGAAAATATAAAAAGGGCTATTGCACATCAATCATTAATAGGAGAGGATAAGGATTGGCACATCCTGGATTTTAAGCATAGTTCCAAGATTGTAAAGGATTTTATAGAAGCTGGCTGGAAATATCTTTTACAAGCATTTTCTGCAGCAGAATATTATCAGCAACAGTTTTCGGAACAGGTAACTGTCCAAGAAATTAACCAGATTTTGGCCCTTCCCATTGTAAAGTCAAAATACAGTGATTATTATAACGAAGATGAGCATTCGTTATATGTCGGAAATATTATGATACAGTTTCGGCAGCAGGATAACAAAGCACATGGCTGTCCAAGAATTTGTATTATAAAAACATTACCCTTCAACCATGAGGCAGAAAAATATGTTTTTTATCATTTGGACATACTCCAAAACGAGTCCGGGCAAGACACGGTGCAACTCCGGACACAGGATGAAGATGGATATGAAAGTACAGTGTATGCCGTGTCAATTACAAATACAAATATGTACAAGGAGGCAATAAAATACTTCACTCAACTAAAAAAGAAAATTTTAAAAGAAAACCAGGAGTTCATAAATGGATTTATATCGAAAGATGAACGATATGAGATCTTTAATGGTGATACAATGGACACTGTAACAACTAAAATAACTGATCCAAAAACTTTCGATCCTGGCGCGGTTGATATTTTAACAATAAATGAGCAATATATACAGCTAAAATCACTGTGGGAAAATTGGATTTATACGACTGAACAAATTGTTCCAAAAAAGAATAAGTACTTTAATTTAATGTCGGGTATTTTGAATGATGATATTCAATGCTGCTCACTAGAGGATGACATTAAGATTCCGCAGGAACTTATTTGTTTTTATAGCATTCATAATGTAAAATATGATCCGGTTACATCTGTATTTAGCTTCACAGTAAATGACTGTATTTATTATCTCCTTTCATTTCATGAAATTCCGAATGAATGGAATGAAGTGATGGATCTTCAGGAAATTGATGAGAGGGAAAACGATATTCCTGTAAAAATAGATGACAAACTAAACTTGAGCAACTATACCAATCCTCATTGGATACCCTTTGCTTCTAGTAGAGATGGCGATTACCTGCTATATGATACAGATCCATCTGATAAAGGTAAGTATGGACAAATTGTAGAATTGCAAAATGAATCATGGGAACGCAATGTTGTTGCGGATTCTTTAGAGGACTTGATTCAGCATGAAATTGATATGATTAAGAGTGGACATGTCCAAAAATTTGAATTTATATTAAGATAAAGTTGTTCCTATAAAAGGACGCTTACATGATGGCGCGCCGACATGCCTCCAGTGTTAAGTTATTCGTAGCATCCGTAGGCGGGCACGGCGCCACCTTCGATCCATCAATAGGCTTCATTGCCGGCCAGCTCACCATGGGCCCAGACAAGAATGCTTATTTTAAGAAGTAATTAATTCGATCTGCCCAGCTATTTTTCACCTTTTTTTAAGCAGCCATCATGCCGGCTGGTAATATAGCCTTTCGTAAATATTTTTTTTCGCAATGCTTTCTTTTAATGGTGTGCATTCAACGAATGCATGCTTACAAAATGCACTGTAACGTACCCCTCCGGCGAACCACCCATTTATAAGTTACTAGGCCTCCAATGATTGGGCAATAAGTTGCTGATTTGATTTACAGGGTATGTCCCTATTCTTTGCAACACATCCTTCATCCATTCAAAAGGATTGATCCGATGTAGTTTGCAGGTGCCTAACAGCGAGTATAACATAGCGCTCCGCTGGGCTGCTTCGAGCAAAAGTTTAATCTGGTTTTTACGGCGATAAAAAAAACAAACACATCGCCGCTCAACACGTTTCCTTGCAGTTGGATGGTAACGATGCCGCTAAGGGAATCAAATCCTTTGCGCATATCTGCATTACCCTGGTAAAGAAAATAACGACAGTTGACTGATAGGTGTAACATGATTAACCTGCCAGCGTTTTAATGTAATCGGCATGCACTGGTTGATGCAGGACAATACAGACACCATTGGATAGGTAACATTCTGCGAAAGCACTACTCGCCACTGTGCTTGTTGATAGCTGTATAAAACTGTTTCCGGTGGGCTGCCCATGGCGGTATTTGTGGTACCAATAATGGAAAACATGATAGGCTATACCCGCTTGCTGACAATAAGTTTTTTGGCTTTGACCTCTTTGCTGCCACAAACGAATGTGGTTATACATCACTTCGGAAGGAACCTCTTCTTTTTTCATTTTATTTTTACAGCAAAGCTAGTATGATCTCTTTTTAGAAGTTCGGTACTTTGCCGGAGGGATACTTAGCTGTAGAGGGTTGGCTAAGTCAGGGGGGAGATTATAAATTCTGGTTCATTGCATGGTTATACGATCTTTCATCCTATTTTATGGCTGTATTTATACAAGTACTTTATAATAATTACATATACAAATCAGGTTTATTACCAGATCTAAGTAGTATTGAAAATTACTATTTGTTTTTCGTTTTCTTTATTTTAAAGGAACCATTATTACTCAGGTTTCTGGTTAGAAAAACAGTACAATGAGTGAAATAAAATCAAATAAAAAAATAGGATTATTTTTTTATTAATTGCATACCAAAAGCTGCTCATTGAACGGCTTTCTTATTTATAAATTTTCTTTTTATTGGTGCAAGCAATAAAAAAATGCATAGTATTAAAGCCTTTACTTAAACGGATTTCGCAATAATAAAGAAGGCACACATCCAATATTATTCCTGGAAAAATCTCAATACAGTATGATTAAATTTATCTGGAATTTCAACAGGTGCTTGGTGTGAGGCCTTTTCAAAAATAACCATTTTTGAAGATGGAATACTGTTGGCTATTAATTTGGTGTGTCCTTCCTTCACTACATCATGTTCTCCTGCCATAACCAGTACAGGGCATTTAATAGCTTTCAGCGAGGATGGCATAATATTAGGCTCTGTAAGCAGGCAATGCTTTACCCTCCATTCGAAATCTTGGCTAGGATCATTCTTCTTCTCCAAAGTTTTTATTTGATCTTTAATAGCTTTGTTGACCCAATCAAATATGGAAGTGTTATTGTTAAACAAAACAGCGCCCATTACTGCCAGTTTCTTTACTTTTCCCGGATGCTGCATTGCGAGTATTAAACCAGTATTTCCACCGTCGCTCCAGCCTAAAATATAGGCACTGTCAATATTGAGTTCATTTAGCAACTTATAAACATCGTCTGCATACAGTTCGTAGCTTAGCTTCATGCTGTCGGCAGTTGAGTTTCCATGCCCCCGCGTGTCAACGGCAATAACCTTAAACGATTTTGCAAAGAACGGTATTTGTTTTTCAAAGGAGACGATGGATTCTAATGCACCGTGCAGCATGAGTAATGGCTGTCCATCACCATAGACTTCATAATAGATTTTGTTTCCGTTAATGTTTGCATATTTTCCTGCCTCACTGTTATTTCCATAACTGGATGTAGCGATATTTGACATGTCAATACAGAGTGCCTGTTTTCCAGCGTGTATTGGCTGATTTATTACTTTAATATTTGCTTCTTTTGGAAGATTATTGGCCTGCCAGGGAGAAATAACCGAGTCTTCAAACTCGCCGTTTTTGATGGTAATTTCTTGCCCCTTTATCGATAATTTTAAATCATCAAAGAAAAATTTAGCCTTCCCTGAAAATAATGCTCCAATAGCAAGTTGATTTGCATGTTTGTCGATTTTGCCCAATATAACGACCTTATTCCACTCCCCCGTTTTAAAACCTTCCATCGTAAGTTTGCCCGTTGATGTGGCCAGCTGCTTACCATCCATCATGCTCAGTGCCATCAGGGTAACTCCTGCGTTTGAACTTAGACGCTCCACAAATATCCAGCCCTCCAACTTAAATGGTTCACCTTGGTGATCATGGACATTAACAAGTTGAAAGAACGTAGAAAACAGTACAGTCTGAGATCTTGCAGGTTGCCAAATAACTATGGCCATAAAGCAAAATATAATCAAAAATTTAATTTTCATAAATCAGCTATGGGTATAAGAAGAAAGTGTTATTCCAATTTATTTTCCTACCAATATAATAATTAAAACTTTCTTTACATGTAGGTATAGTAAGCCAGGTTTTCATTATTAGCTTTAAAGCAGCTTCGATCAATTATAAACTCAATACCAGACAAGTCCCTTATTGAAGAAGTTACCCTTGAATTAGGCATAACGGATGCATTAATAGAAAAGGACTGGTATGTTACCCAAGCATATGGTCTGATAAAAAGATTCCCAGAATATAGATCTGTTCTGATCTGGACAACTTAAAAGGTGCTCTCCTCACCCCAATTGCTCCAGTCTTTTCATCAGCGAAAGCCTATGATTTCCCGGCAAAATTAAACAGGCATCGTTAAGCAGTTCTTTTACATATACCAATACAATTGCATGATCATTCAATCCCTTTTCTTCTTCCAAAAATTGAACAATCTTATAAAAAATATAATAATCAGAGCTCCGGCAGGCTCTTTTCAGGGATATATATAAATAGGGCGCATAATACCGGGTCAGATCATACAGGTTAATAGCTGCCTGAAAGGTTACCTCTACATTCAATGAATTAGTAAAAATAGCCTCATTTATTTCAAGGTATAAGGCAGCATCAATTTTATTTTTAAAAAAGAAGAGATAGTCTAAAAAATTAAGCCTGAAAAAAAATTTCTTCGTCTCATATACTGACCAGGCCTGGTTTACCAGTTCCTCCTTAAAATAGTCCATTTTCATAGACAGCTCCATAACGGCGATCAGCATATCCGTATTTTCAGCAAGGCAGTGATCATCTACGAAACTTTTATAAAACCGATTATGCCGGTCTGTTGCTGAAAAATCGTAATGACTAATAAATAACTGCCTGTCCGTATGATTTGAAAATATCTTCATCAATCGTTGCTGATCTATTGGACCTCTAAACATTGCTTGTAATTATATTCACTGGAAGAATTATTAAATCCATTGCCACCCGGAAAGTAAAACCACCATGTATTGCAGTGCATCACCCAACCTTACGCCTGCTGCTGTCCGAAACCAGCCCGGCATCCATGCTTCCGGCAGGGAACACTACGCCAGCACCGCCGGTGCACCGGGGCAGTCCCTGCGGGGATGGAGTATTATGGCAAATGAAGGAAGCGAGGAAGTAGCATTACAGGCCTTAGCAGGGTCCTGTACTTTCAGGGGTTGAGCAGCCATTGCATCCGCTTTGGGTGTGGCCGGCAAAAACGCCTGCTCCAACTGCAGCATCACCGAGGCCGGCAATTGCCCGGCTTTCAATGCCTTGCAAGCCATGCTATCCATGCGCTTAGTGATGCCTTTTCCCCGTTGTGTCTTTGGAATACCTTGCAACACGCTGGCTGCCAGGCCAGATGCCTGCCCTAAAATGCCTGCGTACAACCGCGTGAACAGAAAAGCCGGATCATTGGCTACCCGGCGCGCAGTAAGGCTGTGCCTGCGCCGCACCTGCCAAGCACCACTCATCTTGTAAAAACATAAGTCGGGATGCGCGGCCATCAAGGCTTTAATAACGTGGGAAGTAGCTGCAATCCTGGCCATAACCATTATTTTCTAACGTATTCAAATCTAATTCATTACCCCCAGTTTTCAGGAATAGCAGGGGCCGTTAACATCGAGTTAACCGACCAGCCTCCCGCCTACCCTTCTCCCACCGTACCCCTACTCAAAGCCTATCATACGCCTAGGTTAAAGCGTAACGCCATGAATAGGCGGCACAAAAAAGCCGGTAGCAGATGCATTATCTTCGTACCGGCCATTTGTAAAAAAAGCGTTTCACCTTACTCTTTCAACTTATTTAAAAAATAAGATAATTTAAACAACAACTCATCGCCCAGCCCTGCTCTCAATTTTGCTTCATCTTCCGTAATGTCCAGGCGGCGCAAGCGCTGGTAGTACACGTAAGAACCTCCAATCAACTCCAGGCACTCCTGGATTTTCTGCTTCACCTCTACTTCCTTGCTCCGCTTGTCGAACTCCTTTTTAGACAGGATCTTGTCTACGAAATAAAACGGGTCTTTGTCTTCCACCCATTTATGCTTGCTGTCGCGGTGCTGGGGTTTATATACCTCCAGGTAGCAGTTGTCCAGTTTCAGTTCCTGGCCAAACTGGGCGCGTACGTCAATTACCAAAGGCTTTTCCACAGCGGGGCTGCTCAATTTCTTTTTAATCAGGCTACTGATCTCTACCCCCAGTTCGTCGCTGGTCATAAGGAGCTGGTTTAGCTCGGAAAATTCCAGGCCAATGGTCACCCGGGTGAGCCGCCCGTTGATGCGTACTTTCCCAAAAATGCTAGGCGTGGTGTCCTGGTCAAACACAATATCCTCCACCAGTACCTTGGTAACGGTGCGATAGTTGGGCGCATATCCTTCTTCTGCGGGGGTAAGGCGCTTGTGGCTGGCGGCAGCTAAGGCTTGTTTACGCACATATTGCACGAATTCGTTCAGGAAGCGCAGGTGGTGTTTCTTCAGTTTAGCATACAATGCATCCTCCTTGTAATTATTGATTTTACTCAACAGCAGCAAGTCTTCCCAATCGTCAAAGTGCTGCACTTTTTGCAGCTCATCCAGGATATCGGAGGCGCTCATGTTACGCTTGTAAAGCAATTCGCCCACCAGGTACAGGCTGTACTCATTCGTTGGAAAACCCAGCTCCGGCAGCACGTCGTAGGCGCTGCGTTTCTGGTCGTGGGCATGGGATAGCTGCTCTACATCTGATAATACCGGGGCCAGCAAATATTTACTGGCGGCGGTTTTCAACTTCTTGCTCACATAATCCACCAGTTGCTCATTGAACTGGCGATGGGTTACAAAGTCGTGCAGTATCTGCACAAATCTTTTAGATGCCGGCAAGCCAAATTGAGATAGGATATCATGTTCCATATCGGCCACTTCCTCCTTATCTCCCTGCCCCGCTGCCGGTTTGGTTTTTGCGTCCAGTTGCTGGTACCGCTGATAATACGCTTTCAGTTTTAACTTCAGTTGATCCATAGTTTTGTGCATTATTATAGTATCTACTCACTTATCCTGGGTTAGCTGCCCGGTCATTACCAGACAAAAAAAGCCCAGCATGCGTACATGCCGGGCTAGTTAGTAGAGTACAAATTTAAACAAATTTTCCGCTCAAACAGCGCAGCGGGCGCGGCTTCCGTCGAAAGCGCCGGTCTCATCCGGTTATTTTTGAAGTAAATTCTGATGAAATGTTTGGAATGCTGAAAGGAATTCTCTTATCTTTGCACTCCGCAAAACACAACATGGTGGTTGTAGCTCAGTTGGTTAGAGCATTAGATTGTGGTTCTAAGGGTCGGGGGTTCGAGCCCCCTCATCCACCCAGAAAGCCTCTCAGTAGCTGAGAGGCTTTTTTGTTTTTACCTGGAAATGACTTTCCTCTCTTACCTTGGCAAAACCATGGTATTACTCAACGCTTACCAATAAACAGCCAGCATATCCTGGTGCCTGCCCGGCCACCGCCAGGCCCAAATAAACAACCAAGCCATCTAAAGGCCCCCCATATCTACAGCCGGTCATCTCCCTGTATGGCCGGCTTTTTTTATGCGCAGCCAGCCCATGCCCAAGGATTTTTTGCAAACCTGCCCTATCTTTGGAGCTTATGTATTTGTATTTCATTCCATTATTAGGCGCTTTCATTGGCTGGTTTACCAACTGGGCCACCATCCGTTTATTATTTCGCCCCCTGCGGCCCGTGAACCTGGGCTTTATTAAACTGCAGGGCATTTTCCCAAAATACCAGCAGCAATGGGCACAGCTACTGGGTGATACCGTAGCCACCCAGCTCTTTTCCTTCGACGCCATCCGGACCAAACTCACCGATCCCGAACAAATAAAAGCTATTATGCCCGTTGTAGAAAGCCATCTCGATACCTTTCTGCGCGAAAAACTGCCTAAGGCCATGCCGGTATTGTCCATGTTCATCGGCGATAGTACGGTTAGCCAGATAAAAGGCGTGTTGGTAGAAGAGCTTCACCACCTGTTTCCCCTACTCATTGGCCAATATGTAAACAACCTGGAACGCGATATTAATATCCAGCAAATGGTCGCTACCAGGATCAGCACCCTCTCAGCTACCGAGCTGGAAGCCGCCCTCCATGCACGCCTGCGCAAACCCTTGCAAGCCCTGTTATGGCTGGGCGCCGGCATTGGCTTCGTGATCGGCATAGTACAGTTGGCGATTGTACTGGCGTAGATTTTTGCCTTCCTATACAACATGTTTTCCGCACTACTATCCCAACAGAAGTGTTATTTATCGTTAAAAACCAGGCTTTTTAATGCCCTTTTAATTGCGGGTAAGCTTTGCCGGCATAGCTTTGCATGGCTTATGGGACGGTCGTTTTGTTAATTACTGTTAAGACCTTTCAGCGCTTATTTTTACAAGTTGTGGAAGGCTTAATTCCCTTTTATCAAAATGAACCAGTGTACGGCAACCCCACCCCTTAGCTTTGTTCAATTTTAAAACAGTTAGGAGTTAATTAATACAAGCGATGAAAAAATGGTTAGCGCTGGCGGCAATCGTATTAGCCACGGCTCAGATGAATGTACAGGCACAGGTACCTGCCAACAAGCCCACCGGTACCGGCCAACAGCCCAACGGCACACAACACCCCAGCGGCCCGGCTATTGGGCATGTTTACGGTAAATTGATAGATGCCACTACCGGCAAACCCGTTCCCTACAGCTCCGTAGCACTGCTGCGGACCAAAGACAGCACCGTTGTAACCGGCATGCTCTCCCAAACCAATGGCGACTTTAGCCTCGTGAACCTGCCATTGGGCGCCTACCTGGTGCGCATTAATTTTATGGGCTATAATACGCTCCAGAAAAAAATACTGATTACCAGCCAAACCGCCGAGCAAGACCTGGGCAACATTAAAATGAATCCCAATGTGAAAGCCCTGGCAGAAGTGGAAGTGACCGGACAGAAAAGCGCTTTCCAGATGGGCATCGATAAAAAAGTGTTCAACGTAGACCGCAACCTCGTGAGCGTAGGCGGCACGGCTACCGACGTACTCAAAAATGTGCCTTCCGTGAATGTGGACATCGACGGCAACGTAACCGTGCGCAATGCATCGCCCAATATCTTCGTAGACGGCAAGCCCTCCACCCTTACGCTGGACCAAATACCCGCAGACGCCATTGAAAGCGTGGAATTGGTTACCAACCCCAGCGCCAAATACGACGCCGAAGGCATGTCTGGTATTCTTAACATCGTGCTGAAAAAAAATAAAAAAGCAGGGATTAATGGATCGGTAAACGCCAGCATTGCCAACGGGAACAAGTACAACGCCGGCGGCAACATCGCCGTACGCCAGGGCAAATGGAATGTATTCGCCAACTATACCGTGAATGCCAACCATACTACCGGTTACGGACACACGAAAAGAACTAACTTTGCAGACAGTACTTCCACCCTGAACTATCTAAATCAGGACGATCGCAACAAAAGCAAACCACTGTTTCAATTTGGCCGCTTCGGGGCAGATTACACCATCGACAACCGGAACACCATTTCCCTATCGCAAAATATCGTAGCTGGTAATTTCAACAACTACGACAACCTGCTCAGTACTTTCCTGGACGATGACAAATCCACTACCGGCTTGAGCGACCGCATTACTAATACCGATATGTCGTTCCGTAACTATACCACGGCATTGAACTATAAGCACACCTTCGCAAAACCCAACCAGGAACTAACGGCAGATGTGAACTACAACATCTCTAACCTGCACCGCGACGGAAATTTTATAACGCAGGCGCAAGATCCCTTGGGCAACAACCAGGGCCAACCCGTGTACCAGGATAATAACACCAAGGGCAAGACTACCTTCGTTACCATACAAACTGATTATACCAATCCCATTGGGAAAAATGGTAAGCTGGAAGCAGGTCTAAAAACGACCTTGCGGGACTTTAGCAGCACTTACAATGTGTTTGATATTGACACCACCTCTCACAACAGCGTGTTTAATCCCACGCTGAGCAATGATTATAAATACAACGAACAGATTTACGCCGGTTACCTGAACTTCGCCAACACAGCGGGCAATTTTGGTTACCAGGTAGGCTTGCGCGGCGAACAATATGTATACTCCGGGCAAATACCTAGTGCCAACGAACACTTTAAACCCACGAAATCCAAGCCGGGCCTATTCCCCAGTCTTTTCCTGAGCCAGAAACTGGCCCACGACCAGGAATTGCAACTGAACTATAGCCGACGGGTAACACGCCCTAACTTCTTCCAGCTCATTCCCTACCGCGACTATAGCGATCCGCAAAACCAGCGGGAGGGTAATCCGAACCTGAAACCAGAATACACCAACAGCTTCGAGTTTTCTTATGTGAAAAATTGGAAAAACAGCAACTTCCTGGCAACGTTTTACTACCGCAACACCACGGACCTGATTACCACCGTGAGCGATGCTATTGGTAAAGACACCTTGCTTACGCAGTACGTCAACGCCGATAAGGATAATTCTTATGGTGCCGAGCTAACAATGAAAAATACCATTTTGCGTGGCTGGGACATTACCACCAACGTAAACCTGTACCAGACCAACCTAACCGTAAAATCAGGGGATCAAAGTTATACCAACAATGGTTTTAGCTGGATGGCTAAGATTAACTCTGAAACAAAACTGCCGGCTAATTTTACCCTTCAACTCAATGGTACTTACCAGGCACCCTCGGTATCACTGCCTAGCGGCGGTGGTGGCGGATCCGGTGGTGGTGGCGGTGGTGGCGGGGGCCGTGGTGGTGGTGGAGGTGGCGGAGGTATGAACCTCGCACTATCTTCTGCACAGGGTAAAATCAAAGGATTCAGCGGACTAGATGCAGCCATAAAAAAAGACTTCCTAAAGAACAAGGCGGCCTCCCTCACCCTGGCCCTCTCCGACGTGTTCAATACCCGGCAGTATCAACTGAACCAGGTTACGCCACAGTTTGAGCAGGATTATATGCGTAAGCGTGAGTCCCGCATCGTAAAGCTCACCTTTGCCTACCGTTTCGGAAAGTTTGATAACAATCTCTTTAAGCGCAAAAAAACAAACAACCAGCCAGCCGACGATCAGATGCAGACGTTCTAAAAAACAATTCAACTGGATAACCTACAAGGCTGTCATTTAAATAGCTGGATGTGGACTTAGCTTACGTAAACACTTGTTGCTAATTCCCTAATATGGTTATATATGCGACAGCCCCACTGATGGAAGCTATGGAATAGAAAAACAAAAGCCTTACCGCATGGGCAGTAAGGCTTAAAAAATAATATTCATGCTGTTTATTGCTGCCTGAGCGCCTTAAAGGCAGCAATTTTGTTTTGATTAGCTTGCTTAAAAATTCTTTCCCGCCAACATTGGCACAAAAGAAAAATCTGCGAAGATCTCCTGATCAAATTCCGTTGCGCTGATCTTCGTAAGCCGCAGCATGCGCTGCACCTCTTTTTCTCCTACAGGTATCACCATTTTACCGCCTGTTTTCAACTGTTGCAATAACTTCTCCGGAATTTCCGGGGCGGCGGCAGTAACGAGAATCTTATCAAAAGGGCCGTAGGTAGGTAGGCCTTCATACCCATCACCATAAAAAAAACGCAGGGTAGGGTAACGGGCTTTAAAAGGAAATTTCTTTACCAGGTCGAATAGTTTTTTCTGGCGCTCTATGGTATACACATTGGCCTTCAGCTCTCCCAGCACACAACTTTGGTACGCGCTGCCAGTGCCAATTTCCAAGACCTTCTCGAATGGTTTTATATCGAGCAGCTGCGATTGGTAAGCCACCGTATATGGCTGGGAAATGGTTTGGCCCTCCCCAATCGGAAAGGCCCTGTCTTCATAAGCAATACTTTCAAAGGCGGTGTCCAGGAAAAAATGCCGGGGAATATTGTTGATTGCTTGCAGCACATTTTCGGCAGTAATGCCTTTTTGCCGGATGCTATCCACCAGTTGTTTACGTAAGCCTTTTTGTTTGTAATCGTCGATATAATCCCTTTGGTATTCCCTGTTCATATTTGCAAAATTACGGATTCGGGGCTTGCGAACACAAGAAACGATTTCCACAGCCAGATTTCCACATCCGCCCAGGGCAGAAGCAGGGCATTGCCTTTGAAACCCCTAAATCCCGGAAAGAATGGGGTAAATTTGGAATTTACCCCCGGTGTTACTTACTTTACAAGGATTTATAAATTCTAGTGTTATGGATATAAATATTCAAAGCAAAGTAGACCAGTGGTTAAATGGTAACTACGACGCAGATACAGTGGCCGCCATCAAAGATCTCCAGCAGCAGCATCCCGAAGAGCTTACCGATGCATTTTACCGCAACCTGGAATTTGGCACCGGGGGCCTGCGCGGTATAATGGGCGTGGGTACCAACCGGATGAATAAATACACCGTTGGCATGGCCACCCAGGGTTTTGCCAACTACCTGAACCAAACCTTTACTAGCGGAGATGTAAAAATAGCCATTGCCCACGATAGCCGTAATAACAGCCGCTTCTTCGCCGAAACTGCAGCCCATGTGATGGCCGCCAACGGCATTAAAGTATTCCTCTTTGAAAGCCTGCGTCCTACACCGGAACTGAGCTTCACCATCCGCCACCTGGGCTGCCAGGGCGGTATTGTACTCACTGCTTCTCACAACCCACGGGAATACAATGGTTACAAAGCTTACTGGGATGATGGCGCTCAACTAATTCCGCCCCACGATAAAAACGTGATCCGCGAAGTAGAAAAGATCGCCTCTGTGGACGAAGTGAAGTGGACCGGCAATGAAGCCAATATTACCCTCATCGGAAAAGAAATAGACGATGCCTACCTCTCCATGGTGAAAGGCCTGAGCATATATCCTGATATCATTGAAAAACAACACGCCCTCAAAATCGTGTACACGCCCATCCACGGCAGTGGAATCACCCTGGTGCCGCAGGCTTTACAACGTTTTGGCTTCACCAACGTACACATCGTGGAAGAGCAGGCCAAACCTGATGGCGACTTCCCCACCGTAGGTTATCCTAATCCTGAAGAAGCCGAAACCATGAGCATCGGCCTCAAAAAAGCAAAAGAACTGGATGCCGATATTTTGCTGGGTACAGATCCCGATGCAGACCGTGTAGGCATAGCCGTTAAAAACAATAAAGGTGTATGGACCCTGCTTAATGGCAACCAAACCGCCGTGCTGCTGTTTAATTACATCATCGAAGGCCGCAAAGCTAAAGGCCTGGCCAAAAAAACAGACTTCGTTTGCAAAACCGTTGTAACCTCCGACCTGATCGATGTATTTGCGGCGAAGAACAATATCAATTGCTACAATGTCCTCACGGGCTTTAAATGGATTGCAGAACTGATCCGTAAAAAAGAACCAACGGAGAAATTCATTTGCGGCGGAGAAGAATCTTACGGTTATATGATCGGCGACAATGTACGCGATAAAGATGCTGTAGCTTCTGTGGCCATGATCTGCGAAATGACAGCCTACATTAAGTCGCAGGGTAAAACCGTTTTTGAACAACTGATAGACCTGTATGTAAAATACGGCTTCTACAAGGAACACCTCATCTCCCTCACCAAGAAAGGTATGAACGGGGTGGCCGAAATAGACGATATGATGCGCGGCTATCGCGAAAATCCGCCTTCCACCATAGACGGTGTGCGAGTGGCCCGTATTTTCGACTATCAGTTGCAGCAAATAAAAGACCTGAAAACCGGCGCCACCGAACCTATTGTGCTACCAAAGTCTAACGTACTGCAATTCCTACTGGAAGACGGCAGCAAGATATCTGCCCGCCCCTCCGGCACTGAGCCAAAAATTAAATTTTATTTCAGCGTACACGAAACCCTCTCTGCCCCCGACCAGTTCGATGCAGTGGATGCCCAGATTGAAAAACGCATCAAAGGCATTATCGAAGACATGAAATTGAAATAAAATACTACGGCATCACAACCGGCACCTTAATTAAAAAGCGGCTTTATGGCCGCTTTTTAATTAAATATGATTAAGATAAATACCTGTAATTTAGCTCTTATTTATACCATTACCATTGCTTATTGAACACCTGTGTTCATCATAGATCACGTATTGTACAAACCGCATTGCCTAACATTTTGTTCCGCTTGAAACACCGGCTTCTTTATTTGTGCCTGCTGCTGCAATTGCCGTTGCATGCCCAGCGGTTGTCCTTCTGGGAGCTGCCGGATACTACGGTGCGTACGCGGGTGGTGGCGGTAAGTGGATTTTCATTGGCGGTGTATGGAGGTACCCTGGCGGCATTAGACCAGGTATGGTACAAGGGGTATCCCCGGAGTAAGTTTCATTTCTTCAATGATGAAGATGAGTGGCTGGGCATGGATAAAGGTGGACATGTATACAGCGCCTACCTGGAAGCTAAATATAGCCGCGAAGCCTGGCGCTGGACGGGCATTCCCCGCAAGCAACAAATATGGATAGGCGGACTGAGCGCCCTTGCTTTCCAAACCCTGATAGAAGTCATGGACGGCTTTTCCACCAACTGGGGCTTTTCCCCCAGCGATATGACTGCCAATGTGCTGGGCGCAGGTGCCATGATTAGCCAGGAACTTTTATGGAATGAGCAACGCATCCAATTAAAATTCTCCTCTCATACCATGCAGTATCACGACCCAGTGGTGGCCCGGCATGCGAACAATATTTATGGTAGTAATTTTTTTCAGCGCACCCTGAAGGATTATAATGCGCAAACCTATTGGGTTTCAGTAAATGTAAAGGCATTTGCAACAAACAGTCATTGGCCGGCCTGGCTGAATGTTGCTGCGGGATATGGCGCAGACCGGATGTACAATGCAGAAGACAACACCTGGACAGACATTAACGGCATATATCACGACTATAGCAACGTGCATCGGATAAGGCAATTTTACCTGTCACCAGACATAGACTTCACTAAAATCCATACCCGGCACAAAGGTTTTAAAATCGCCTTACAATTACTGAATATGCTGAAATTTCCCGCCCCTACACTGGAAATTAACAGCCACGGAACATTTAAACTGCATCCCATTTATTTTTAAACAAGATAGGCGCTGCGTATTTCTTCGCCTTCCACATCTACCATCACCATATCCTGCCGTGTAGTTGCCAGCGAGTAGCCTACGAAATCTACCGACAGCGGGAAGGATTTATGCTTACGGTCTACCAGTACCGCAGTCTGTATCTTACGGGGGTGATAAGCCAGGAAGGGTTTCAAGGCATATAACATCGTGCGGCCCGAATTAGCTACATCGTCTATCAGGATTACTACTTTATCATCGAAATCCGGTGTGTCCGAAAGGGTCACCTCGCTAGGATATTGCTTGTCTATGCGCAGTTCAATTACCTCAATCTGAAATGGGGTAATCTTGCGTAGCAGTTTGGCAATACGGTGGGTGATGATTAGGCCCCGGTCCCAGATGCCCACCAGGATCAGTGCTTGCTCTTCACTATTCTGTTCATAGATTTCATAGGCAATCCGTTCGAGCTTCTTGTCGATGCTATCCTGTTGTAAAATTATATTGCGGGTACTCATAGCCTTGATTTTACGAGGGGTAAAAATACATAAATTGCACACATTGTTACGCATCATTCCACGTAGCCCTGCTTTACACCAGCACGGCAGTTGCATAGCTAAAATACATTATATTCGATCGTCAAATCTAATCTATGTACATGGTACAGGTACTTGTTTTCCTCCTTCTGTTTGCAGTGGCCGTATTCCTGTTTGCCCGCCAGGCGCGGCAAATCCGGCGCAACATCCTGCTGGGGCGCGATGCAAACCTTACCGATCATCCCGGACAACGCTGGCGCAACGTGCTCCTGCTGGCACTCGGCCAAAAGAAAATGTTTCGCAAACCACTGGTGGCAGTGCTTCATCTTTTCGTGTATACAGGTTTTATCCTCATTAACCTGGAGATCCTGGAGATTGTGCTGGATGGGCTATTGGGTAAACATCGCCTGTTTGTGCCCCTGCTGGGCAGGCTATATCCCTGGCTGATCGGGGCTTTTGAAGTATTGGCTGTGCTAGTGATCGTGGGTTGTGCGGCATTTCTCCTCCGCCGGAACGTGAAGAAGATCCCCCGTTTGCGCAGCCACGACCTTGATGGCTGGCCCCGCAGCGACGCCAATACTATCCTGATCACCGAGATCGTACTCATGACACTGTTCCTCACCATGAACACCGCCGACCAGGTATTGCAAACGCGGGGCTTGGAACACTATGCCGCCACAGGGAATTTCCTGGTATCTGGTAATTTCACCGCTATATTCGAAGGCCTGTCTACCGGTTTGCTGGTGGCTATAGAACGCAGCGCCTGGTGGCTGCACATTATTGGGGTGCTGGCATTTCTGAATTACTTGCCTTATTCCAAACACCTGCACATCATTTTAGCTTTTCCTAATGCTTATTACGCCGACCTGAACCCCAAGGGTACCATGGAAAATATGCCTTCGGTACAACATGAAGTTCAGCTCATGATGGATCCCAGCCTGGCAGCCGCCGCTCCTGCAGGCGATGCCACTCCACCCAAATTCGGGGCCAAAGATGTATTTGACCTCACCTGGAAAAACCTGCTGGATGCTTACAGCTGCACCGAATGCGGCCGCTGCTCGGCAGCCTGCCCGGCCAACATTACCGGCAAAAAACTATCCCCCCGCAAAATCATGATGGATACACGCGACCGGCTAGTGGCGGTGGGTAAAAACATTCACCAGCACGGTAGTTTTCAGGACGATGGTAAGTCCCTGCTGCGCGATTACATCAGCGAAGAAGCGTTGCGGGCCTGCACTACCTGCAACGCCTGCGTGCAGGAATGCCCGGTGAGCATTAATCCCCTTCATATTATTTCACAACTGCGCCGTCACCTGGTGATGGAGGAAAGCAGCGCCCCGGCCGAATGGAACGGGATGTTCAGCAATATTGAAAACAACATGGCCCCCTGGAAATTCAGTCCCGACGACCGGGATGCCTGGATACATGGCTAATGCTTAACCTGGAATGATTGCAGGCAACGCCCTTTTTCACCTTTAATGATGTTTGATTATGCAGATAAAAACTATGGCCGAATACATGGCCAACGGCGAAACACCGGAAGTGTTATTCTGGGTAGGCTGTGCCGGCAGTTTCGATCAGCGGGCACAAAAGATCACGCGGGCCTTTGCCAGTATTCTCGATAAATTATCCATATCCTTCGCCATCCTTGGCAAAGAAGAAAGCTGTACCGGCGACCCCGCACGGCGCGCCGGCAACGAGTTTCTGTTTCAGATGATGGCTTACAACAACATCCAGGTGTTGAATGGCTATGGCGTGAAAAAGATTGTAACAGCCTGTCCTCATTGCTTTAATACGCTGAAAAATGAATATCCACCTCTAGGCGGCCACTACGAGGTTATTCACCATGCCACCTATCTGCAGCAACTGCTGGACGCGGGCCGCATAAAAATGAAAGAAGCCGGTGATTTCAAAGGCAAAAAAATCACCTATCACGACTCCTGTTACCTGGGTCGCGCCAATAACATTTACGAAGCGCCACGCCAGGTGCTACAGTTGCTCGATGCAGAACTGATCGAAATGAAACGCTGCCGGAGCAATGGCCTTTGCTGTGGCGCAGGCGGCGCACAGATGTTCAAAGAGGAAGAAAAAGGCAGCACCCGCATCAACTTTGCACGGGGGGCAGAAGCGGTAGCCACCGGCGCCAGCGTGATCGCCTCTAATTGCCCCTTCTGCATGACCATGCTCACCGACGGCGTAAAAGAACAGGGCCAGGAAGACAGTGTGAAAGTGTTGGATATTGCCGAATTAATTGCCCAGGATATGGCCTAAGGCCTTACCTGTACTTTTCATAGATTTAGCCGGCCCGGAAAAAAGCAGGTACGGCAGATTTTCATCTTTCGTATCTTTACCATATGGCAACTATTCAACAACAACTACCCGCAGACTTCCATCCACAGTCACGGGTATGGATATATCAGAGCAATCGCCCGTTTAGCGAACAGGAATCAAAGGAGATCAATGAGCAACTGCACCAATTTACTTCGCAGTGGCTTTCACATGGCGACCAGGTGAAGGGATGGGGAACGCTGTTTTTCAACCAGGTAATTGTAATCCTGGCAGATGAAAGTCAGGCTGGCGTAAGCGGATGCAGCACCGACAGCTCCGTACGCATTATCAAAAGCATAGAACGTCAGTACGACGTAAATTTATTTGACCGCCTGCTGCTGGGCTTTCTGGTAGAGGGCAAAGTGCAATTACTGCCCATGGTACAATTGCTGTATGCATTGGAAAAGGGCAAGATTACCCCGGAAACCGTTTATCTGAACAATACCGTACAAACCAAGGCCGAATTAGAAAACAACTGGCTTATACCGTTGGGAGAAAGCTGGTTAAAAACGAGATTACAGCAAGCATTATAATCCTTCCACCCTAAAAATAGTAGTTCGTGTACCTTGGCTGGTGCACGGGCTTTTTTATGTGCTGGCAAGTTGAATTAATTCATTTTCCGGGCTATTTTCCTTTGCTTCTCTTGCTCCCACCAATATTTTACCTGGTAACCTACTCCTAGCAAAGTGCCAATAGCGCCGCCCAGATCACTGAAATTGTGCATAGACCCAACGGCAATAAAATTACGTTTGCTCATCAAGCCATCCGGCAAGTGCCAGCTAACGCCTCTTTTTGAAAGATAAAAATAACCAACGCCTAGCCCTATCAGCCCAACTACTACAGCAGTAATCAGATTAATGCTAATACCGCGCACCATTGCCTTAATCATAGCCTGATAGCTATATTGCATAAGGCCTGTTATACCTTGTACCGCACCAATAACATCCCACCCACCAGGTAGCACGAAACCCCACATCGGCCACCAGCAAGCGTTGTGACACATCTACCTGATCCAGCAAATTAAATTGAATAAACTTAAACCTTGTGAAATATTCAGGACTCGCCGTGTAGGTAAATTAATCATGCAAAATGCCGTACAGCCCTGCAATCAATGGGGTAAGCAATAATATTCCAATAAAAATAACTAGTTTTTTCATGGTGCTATCGGTACTTACTAAAGTGGAACGGAATTGTATAATAATTAACAAACATTAACCAAGGGAATGGCTAAAAAATGTATAAAAGATTAATAAGACATCAATTATAAGAGCGGGAAACGGGGCTCGAACCCGCGGCCTTCAGTTTGGGAAACTGATGCTCTACCAACTGAGCTATTCCCGCATGGCACAATATTACAAAATTGAAATTAATTCCTGCATTTATTCCTTCAAGCAATACAGCTCTTTAGAACAAGCCATGGCACTATTATTTCCCATCATTAACAAATAATTAAGAAATGCTTTGGAATGATTAATTATTTTCCGGTTGTTAGACTTCCAATATCGGTACCCATTGACCTTTTAACCAATTCAAAACAGACCCTTATGAAAACATACCTTAACCCCTCTTACATTTTCCGTACACCCCGCAGCAACCTGGAAATATAATACATGGGGCCCAGCAGAAAATGTAAAGTGCTCACCTTTCTCTGGGTATAGAAAAAAAAAAATGGGGAAAAAGTTCGCAAACCGAGAACTAAATAGTAACTTTGAAATGAGAAAACAATGAAAGTACACTTGGTCAAGAAGCAGACCATCGAAAACTTTACCCGGAATAATGCAGCTAGCAGGCCGGCTTTTATGTGGTGGCTTACCATTATAAAATCTGTACGTTGGGAACAGCCTTCGGATATCCTGGCCACCTTTGGCAGTGCAGATTTGCTGGGCAATGGCACGGATAAGGTAGTTTTTAATATAGGAGGTAACCATTACCGCATGATTTGCCACTATGTATTTGGGCAGCAGGAAACACATCTTTTTGTGTGCTGGATAGGCACCCATGCGGCCTATACGCGATTATGTAACGATCGGTTGCAATATACCGTGAGCAATTTTTAAAAACATTTCATCATGGATAAATTACCCTTTACCGTAATTAAAACAGAGGCGCAGTACAATGATTACTGTACGCAACTGGAAGCGCTGGTGATGATCAAGAAAAAAACACCCGTGCAGCAAGATACCATTGAGCTGATTACCCTGCTCATTGAAAAATGGGACGAAGCCCACAATAGCTTTTCCCATGCAGGCCCCATTGAAATCCTGCGCTATCTCATGCAAGAAAACAACCTCCGATCCGTAGACCTGGTAGCATTGCTCGGAATTAGTAAAAGTCTGTTATCAGATATTTTAAACTACCGGCGGGGTTTGTCTAAAGATATGGTCCGGAAGCTGGCAGGTCATTTTAAGGTATCGCAGGAAGTATTTAACCGGCCATATGCACTAAAAGGTAATGCACCTACAGCTGTAAACAAACCGTTGCTGGAAGCCAATAAAGGCATTGCCCAGCATAATTAATATTGCGTACAATAAGCCTTGACAATATATTAACAAATTACATCATAAACCATGAATGTAGCTTGCGGATATTGTGGCAACTGCCATGCCACCGGCATTACAAGAGCAACAAACCAATAATATCTATAAAAGCGTGCAGCAACTATACCGCGCTTCCCCCTAATCCCTGGCCCGTTTCAATGACTCACCAAATAGCCAGTACCATACATTCTGCAATTCATGCACATGCTCTATTGAGCGCACCCTTAGGGTATTGCCCACTTGCAAGGTCCAGCGTTGCTGCGGGGCGGCGCGCAGGAACACCTCCACATTATTGCAGGACTTAGTAAACCCATTAAAGTCCTGCGCCCTGATCGTTCCAAATCCCAGGCTAAAAAATTTCTGGGGAATTAAACGTAAAGGTTCCAGTTCGGCAGCCAGGATAGAAATCCGCTGATAATGTTCCGCGCTGATCGTGATCACTTTTTGCTGGTGTGCAAAATAATTGCCGATGCGTATATCTTCCAATTCAACCATATCCATTTACTTTAACAAGTCTAAAATACTAATTTTTTTAGCATACTATACTGAAAATTCCTTGCCCTATTTACCAGCATGCATATTAAGTTGCTACCAAAATGAGCTACCCCTGTCTTGAACAGGCCACCAGCAGCTATCTCCCAGCTACTGGGCTGGGCGGATAACTTCTACCCCATAAAATAGGGTTTATTCCCTGCCAATCTGTCATTATTCTATTAAAAAAACGTATTTTTGCCCTCCTAAATTCAATGGCTGGCCAATGTTAGAAACTGTTGTAAAGGCGCATGATGAAACCCGGCAGGGTGAAGCCTATGCCCCTCATGAAGAAAGCACCTCGCCCTTTCAGAAAAACTTTTATATTGAAAGTTATGGCTGCGCCATGAACTTTAACGATAGTGAGATTGTTGCATCCATCCTTCAGGGAGAAGGGTTTGGCGCTACCCGTAATGTAGAAGAGGCCGACCTTATTCTCCTGAATACCTGCTCCATTAGGGAGAAGGCGGAACAAACGGTACGCAAGCGACTCACAGAATTCCGTAAATTAAAAAAAGCCAAACCCGGTATGCTCGTGGGAGTATTGGGCTGTATGGCCGAACGCCTGAAGGATAAACTGCTGGTAGAAGAAAAGTTGGTGGATATGGTAGTAGGCCCCGATGCCTACCGCACCCTACCCGGCCTGATTGAAGAAGCCAACACTGGACAGAAAGCCGTGAATGTGCTACTAAGCCGGGAAGAAACCTATGGGGACATCAGCCCCATTCGCCTGGACAGTAATGGTGTGAGTGGTTATGTATCGATTATGCGGGGCTGCAATAATATGTGCACCTTTTGCGTAGTACCCTTTACCCGTGGCAGGGAACGCAGTCGCGATGCGGCTTCCATAGTGGCCGAGGCCCGAGATCTCTTTGAGCGCGGCTTCCGGGAGGTTACCCTCCTGGGACAAAATGTAGATTCTTACCACTGGATGCCATCCGACAGTGTGCCTGGTATTACCGAACCTGTAACTTTTGCCCAGCTGCTGGCCAGCGTGGCCGAGATAGATCCTCTGCTCCGGGTGCGTTTCAGTACCTCCCATCCGAAAGACATTACGGATGAAGTACTATTCACCATGGCCAAATATGAAAATATCTGCAATTATATACACCTGCCCTTGCAAAGCGGTAGTAGCCGAATATTGCAATTGATGAACCGCACATACACGCGCGAGTGGTACATCAAAAAAGTAGACCGCATCCGCGAAATATTACCCGACTGCGGACTATCCACCGACATCATTACCGGTTTCTGTACTGAAACAGATGCCGACCATGCTGATACACTCAGCCTGATGCAATACGCCAAATACGATCTTGCCTACATGTATTTTTACTCCGAGCGCCCTGGCACTCTGGCGGCCCGTCGCTACCAGGATGATATTCCGGAAACATTGAAAAAGCAACGCCTGGCCGAAGTAGTAGCACTGCACCGCCAGCACACGCTGGACAGCATGCGCAAAGACGTAGGCAAAAGCTTTAAAGTGCTGATAGAAGGCACTTCCAAGCGCTCCAGCGAGCATTTGTATGGCCGCAATGATCAAAATAAAGTAGTGATATTCCCGAAAGGTAATCTCCAGAAAGGACAATACGTGCACGTTACCGTGACTGATTGCACCGCCGGTACCTTGATCGCGGAATCCGCCACGGCGCTGTAAAGCGCCCACACGGAGCAGCAAAGTAAAAGCCTGATTTATTCAACACACACAAACAGCAGGACAATGGACTTACAAGCAATAAAAAACAGATTCGGCATTATCGGCAATAGCCCTGCGCTTAACTACGCCCTTCAAGTAGCTGTGCAGGTGGCCAACACCGACCTCACGGTACTTATAAATGGTGAAAGCGGAGTTGGTAAAGAAGTATTTTCCCAGGTTATTCACGCACTCAGCGCTCGCAAACATCATCCCTTTATTGCGGTGAACTGTGGCGCTATTCCTGAAGGCACCATCGATTCTGAGTTATTTGGACATGAAAAAGGCTCGTTTACCGGCGCGGTAGACAGCCGTAAAGGATATTTTGAAACCGTGAGCGGCGGCACTATTTTCCTCGATGAAATTGGTGAAATGCCCCTGGGCACTCAGGCCCGTTTGCTGCGGGTATTAGAAACCGGTGAATTCATTCGCGTAGGCTCTTCCAAAGTGCAGAAAACAGATGTGCGCGTGATCGCAGCCACCAACCGCGAGCTGCTGGAATTTACGCAAGATGGTAAGTTTCGGGAAGACCTTTATTACCGCCTGAACACGGTGCCTATCCGTGTACCTGCCCTGCGCGACCGCAAGGAAGACATCCCAATGCTATTCCGTAAATTCTGTGTAGACTTTGCAGAAAGATATAAAACACCCTCTATCCAGCTAGACGATGAAGCCAGGCAGATACTGGTAAGCTATCCCTGGCGCGGTAACGTGCGGGAGCTTAAAAATATGGCAGAGCAGATTTCTGTACTTTCAGAAAATAAATTGGTGAATGCACAAGAGCTGCGTCGCTTCCTACCAGAGCAGGCTGCGACCAACCGGCTGCCCATGCTAGCCCCCTCGGCCGGTAATAGTAGCAACAGCGATTTTTCTAATGAACGCGATATCCTTTACAAACTCTTTTTCGACATGAAAAAAGATGTAACGGAACTCAAAAAGATGTTCTTCGACGTACTGCAGAATCCAAACCTGGCGCACAACAGCAACTTCCAGGACAATCCCGTGCTGCATAGCTATCAGCCCGCAGAGAACAATAATTTGCAGCCTGCCCTGAACGTGTCGCAGCCTATGCAGCCCATCATTTTGCAGGGCGATCATACTGCCATAGATCATCATGAAGAAGTGGAAGAAACCCTTTCCATTGCCGACAAAGAGAAGGAACTGATCATAAAAGCCCTCAAGAAACACAAGGGTAAACGCAAAGACGCCGCATCCGATCTTGGAATATCCGAGCGTACCCTTTACCGCAAACTAAAAGAATATAATATTGCAGAGTAGCAGATTAGTAACTAACGTTCTAATAATCTATTCATTAACAATACATCTTTTTTTAAATACCTTTACACGAAATTAAATGGGCAGGATGAAACGATTGATAGGCCTGGTGGCCGTGGTGATGCTGTTTGGCGGCTGCAGCGTAAAATATTCTATTTCCGGCGCCAGTATTGACGCAGAGGCCAAAACGGTAAATGTAACTTTCATTGAAAACCGCGCGCCGCTGAACAATCCATTGTTGAGCCAGAAAGTGACGGAGGCATTAAAAACCAAGATCACCTCCCAAACCAAGCTTACCCAGGTAAATGAACCGAATGCCGATTACGAATTTAAGGGCTATATCAGTGGGTATACCTTTACCAACGCCGCTGTTACCCAGGTAGAGCAGGCCGCCACTTCCCGCCTTACCGTGACCATCAGCATTACCTTTGTCAAAAGAGTGGGCGATAAAAAGGGCTACCAGCAGTCATTCAGCCGCTCGGCAGATTTTCCTGCCAGTAAACTGCCATCTGAAGTGGAGAATGGATTGCTGGACGAGACCATTGTGCCACAGATGGTGGACGACATTTTCAACCGTGCTTTTGCCAACTGGTAATAAAATATTTATATTTAACGTATGACCGTAGAAAGGATCATTCAACATATTTTTAAGGAACCAGGCCTGGAGAAAGTGACGCAGTGGGAGCTGGAAAAGCTGGTTACCGACTACCCATTTTTCACCGCAGCCCGTGTACTGTTGGCCAAAAGAGCCTACCAACGCAGTAGCGACCTCCAACATGAGGCGGTGATTAAGGCATTGTTGTACACCAATACCCCTCATTATTTCTACCAGTTTATTCAATCTCCGCCCGATCTGGCCCCGGTGCCAGAGGTGCAATACGGCGGCGACCTTACCGCGAGTGCTGGTATTGTGCCGGACGAGGCTACGCATAATACCACCCACGACGGCATGATAGCGGAAGCAACGCCATTCGTTTCTACAGACAAGGGTACCACAACAGATGAACTACCCCATGTGGCAACCGACGAAATAAACAGTGCAGGGCCATTTCCTTCGATTGAAGAAATTACGCTGCCAGCGGCACCCATTACAGATAATACCGTTGATGATACTAGTATCAGCGCGCCAGACATGATAACCCTGCCACAAGATACTGCCCCGCCCCACATCGAAGCAACGGAGCCGGAAAAACAGCGGTTATCCTTTCATGAAGAAATGGAGGCCTTTCGTCAGCAATTGGCAGAACAAATAGCCCGAGAATCATCCGAATCCGCTATTGCAATTATTTTGCCTGTTGAAGAACCGGCCATTGATAAAACCGAACTGATAACCTCACCTGAGAAAACTCCCACAGCGGAGGATGCCCCCAGTGATTTTCATATCCGCATGGAATCTTTCCGGCAAAGCCTGCTGGCATCGGAAGATACTGCCGAAGAAGGCGCTACCGACCAGTCAGAAATGGCGGAAGATGCCGCTCACCTGCAAAACTTCAACGTACACCGTTTTCAGGATGAACTGGAAGCCATTAAAAATAGATTTTCCGTAACAGAAAACGATACAGACAGTCTTAAAGACACGTTGGAATCGGGCGCTTTTTCGGCTGCCGGCGCACTGGCAGATCAAAATACCGATTCCCCTGAAACCATAGACGCCACGCTGGAAAACGGCGACATGGCCTCTTTGCCCACTTACCCTCAAGAACCGGTAATTGGCGAAGTAAGTCAGGAAAACGAAGGTACCTTCAGGGCTACCCTGGAAGCCGGCGCCATTGAAGCAGCTGTGCAAACGGAAAATCAGCAAGGCCTGGAATCCACTTTGGAAGTGGCTGCCGGGGAATTGCAGTCATTACCGGATTTTATACAGGAAACACCTGCATTTGCTGGCATTAATGTGCAACATGAACCCGAAACCACATACGATACGCCTATCATAGAGGCCGGTCAAGATACCCAGCCAGCATTTTCCGCAGCAGATATTGCAGCGAAGGAAAGCTTAAGGACGGATAAAGAACAGCCAGCATTTTCTGTAGCAGCATCTGCGTCGGAAATTAGTTCATTGACGCATCATGAGCCGCCAGCAACTGTTAAGGAAAATTTTACTGAGGAAGCTGGCATCTTGTCCACGCAGACTGCCGAAGACGATATACCTCCCTATCCGGAAGGCACGCTTGCGGGCGAGGCCAGTACCTGGGATGATGAAAACGAGACCGCTGAAAACGAAACACCAGCCTTTTCCGCCCCCCAACCCAGCGCAGCTTCTAATGGGGTATGGCCTGAAGAACCTGCAGCGCAGGCAGCTCCCGCTGAACCAATTAACAAAGCAGACATCCAACTGGTTTCCGACGTCATTAACGATCAACTGCCCGTACCTTCATCCTTACCAGCCGAAAGTGAGGAAGCAGCCCCATCCCTCATTACCACCTGGCTACCTCCGCAGCAGCAGCAGGCAAATGGAGAGGATACGGCAGGGGAAACTGTGCCGCAACCTGCCGCAGACCATGCTACAGTAGTTCCGGAAGCGGATACCTACGAAGATGGTCCGATCAAAATTTACCCGCTGGAAATGCCGGAAGAAACCGACCTCACCTTCCAGCCCCTGTATACCGATGATTATTTTGCTTATAAAAAGCTGCAAGAACCACAGGAGGCCGAAACAATGAGTGAAAAAGGCCAGCATGAAATGAAAAGCTTTACCAACTGGCTACGTACCATGAAGGATAGCTTTGCCGAAAAAAACAAAAAAGACTGGTACCACGAGCAGTTGCACCGCTTATACGAGGAAGAGGAAGAATCAGGCATTTCCGAGCGCGTAGAAAAGATGGCACTTCGGTCTATCACCCTCGACGACGACATCGTATCGGAGACCCTGGCGGAGATCTGGGCCAAGCAACGTCAACACCAGAAAGCTATTCAGATATATAAAAAATTAAGTTTGCTTAATCCGGGCAAAAGCGCTTATTTTGCGCAAAAGATCAACGAATTACAATCAGATATTAATAAGTAGCACTTTATGTTAATTGTATTTGGAATATTAATCGTGCTGGCCTCCGTGCTATTGGGTTTCTTCGTATTGATACAGAACCCCAAAGGTGGTGGTCTGGCCGGTAACCTGGGTGGTTTTGGCAATCAGGTAATGGGTGTTCGGCAGACGACCGACGTACTCGAAAAAGGTACCTGGATACTTTCCGCTATTATTTTGGTGCTTTGCCTTACCTCCTATTTCTTTGCAGGAAGTGGAACAACATCTTCTCAGAATCAGCCCTTCATTCCGACCACAAAGAGTGCACCTGCTGCCCCAGTTATGCCGGGCACCACACCCGCTACAAGGCCAGCTAGCCAGCCAGTGCCACAGCAGCAGCCTTCAAAATAAAATTATTTATTAAAATTATTGAATATCGCCTCGCCGTTAAACGCGAGGCTTTTTTTTGGGGATGCAATGCTTATGAGTAATAAATGGTCAAAATAATATACCATTAAATACGAATTAAATTGTTATAAAAATTTAATAATCAGCATATTATAAAAATATTGTCTTCACCATGCATTTAAAATAAATGACATTCATTTGCGTTGTATATTAACAAAAAAGCATCAACAGGCATTCACCAATTTTTAGAATCGTAATGGCGAAGCAAGTCAGCAAGCAGAAAAAGAAAGATAACATCCGGAAGATCTGGATCAGGAGAAGCATATTAATTTTTTGCAGCCTAGTGGCCGGGATAGCCGTATACTTCGCTTACCGGGTGTTTGGGCCCAATACCCGCACCTTTGTCGATAAAAAATATTTTTATATCCGTACCGGCAGCCATTACACCGACGTACTGACTGGGCTGCGGGAACAGGATATCATCCGTAATGAAAAAAGCTTCGACTGGGTAGCCAAGCAACTGGATTATCCCAACCGGGTAAAGGCCGGCCGGTATCAGGTAACCCGGGGGATGAGCAACTTCGACATTGTAAAACTATTGCGCTCCGGGCATCAATCGCCGGTAACATTGGTCGTTAATAAACTGCGTACTGAAAACGACTTTGTCCGCAAAGTTTCCATGAACCTGGAGGCAGATTCTGCTGCCTTGCGTGCCATACTACATGATCCTGTGTACCTGCGGCAATTTGGATTGGATACCAATACTGTTATGTGCGCCATTCTGCCCAATACTTACGAATTTTACTGGAACACCAGTGCCGAAACAGTATTCGAGAAATTTGAAAAAGCCCGCAATGCTTTTTGGACCGATGAGCGAAAAGCCAAGGCCAGCGCCTTAAACCTCAGTGAAAACGAGGTAACCATCTTGGGCGCTATCGTGGAAGAAGAAACCAATGCCAATGATGAAAAGCCACTGATTGCCAGTGTATACCTGAACCGCTACCGGAAAGGCATGCTCCTGCAGGCAGATCCAACGGTAAAATTTGGGCTTCAAAACTTTGCCCTCCGCCGTATTTTATCAGTACACACACATTTTGATTCGCCCTACAACACTTACATCTATAAGGGATTGCCGCCAGGCCCTATTTGCACACCATCTGTAAAAACACTCGATGCGGTGCTAAATACGCCCAATACTGATTATTTATATTTTTGCGCAAGGGCTGATATGCCGGGCCACCATGCTTTTGCAGCCACTTACGAAGAACATTTGCAAAACGCCCGGAAATACCATGCCGCCCTGGATGCACGGGGACTTTAAAGGCACTTTTAAATAATACGGCTTATTTGCTTTGAAAAAAAATCGCAATAATTTAGCTTAACGATTGGATAATCAATTATTTATTACATTTGTTGCTTTAAACGGATAGAGCGCGCCCGTTCGCAATAATATGACTAAACTTGGTTACCTCATACGCAGTGCCCGCCCGGTGCGGTGGATGAAGCGCACTGCGCAGGGTCTTTACCTGCGTGGTTTCGAGGGTAGCTCCCTGTATGAAACACTGCAATTTTTCGGCACCCAAACGCGCAACCGCAGCCTGAACAGTCGGGCGGCGGCCATTTCGTTTAACTTTCTGATGTCTATCCCCCCCTTCAGTATCTTCCTTTTTACTTTGGTACCCTTTGTACCCATGCATAACCTGGAAAAATCGCTGTACGAACTCGCGGCGGATATTACACCCAACTATAACACGTTCAAAATTGTGCAGGGTGTGATCCATGATTTCATGTATACCCATCATAACGGGTTGCTATCAATCTCCTTTATAGTGGGATTCTTTTATTCATCTAATGCCGTGATGGGCATTATTATCTCTTTTTCCAAAGATCTTCCAGGTTTTACGCAGCGCAAATGGTATCAAAATCGGCTCATGGCGTTGCGGCTTACCTGCTTTTTGGTGCTACTGTTTATCATTGTTCTGGCGTTATTGGTCATGCAGGGCGCCTTATTACGATATGTAATGGAATACCTGGGCATTAGCAACCTGAAGGTAAGGGCCACGCTCAATGTGGCGCGCTGGAGCATAATTGTATTGCTGTTCTTTTCCATTATCGCCATATTGTACCATTTCGGGCCTTCCGTAGAAAAGCGCTGGCGCTACCTGACACCAGGCGCGGTGCTCGCTACAGTATTTATGATATTGGTAACCGTTGGGTTCTCCTGGTATGTGAACCATTTCAACAATTACAATAAAATCTACGGGTCTGTTGGGACCATTATGATCCTAATGCTGTATATATTCCTAAACTCTTTTGTGCTACTAGTTGGCTTTGAATTGAATGCGGCTATCCGGGTACTAAAGGAAATGCGAAACTCCGCTAAAGCAAAAGGGCAGTCCTTGCCTCAAGTATAAACCCTCTTGGATTATTTTTCATAATACCTTCACCATCAATTAATTAATCTGTTATTTTAATATTTAATATTCACAAAATATATTTAGTTTTTTAATATATTATTCAAATAGCATATTTTTACAATAGTAATTGTTACCCTTTATAAAACCTATTACTATGAAAACACTTGCCGTCGGTTTGCTGTTAGGTTCAGCAATCTTCCTGGATTTCCGGCGCGGGACAGAAGCGTTGCAAACGGGCGCTATTCTTCCCAACGCAGATGAGCCACTGTGCGAAATCTCCGGTCAGGAACTCACCCTTCATAAAGCCATGGGCGCAAACGGCCTGCTGGTGATGTTTACCAGCAACATCTGCCCTTATGTATTACGTAACCAGGCCCGCACCAATGCCGTGTGTCGTTTCGCCCAGGCCCACCAGATAGGCGTGGTATTATTAAATTCTAATGAGGCGGAACGTCAATCCAATGAATCGCTAGAGTATATGAAAATTTATGCCCGGGAACAGGGTTTTTCCTGGTACTACGCTGTAGACCAAAACTCACACCTGGCCGATGCTTTTGGTGCGGATCATACGCCGGATTGTTATCTTTTCGACAGAGAAAGCAAACTCGTGTATAAGGGAGGGATTGACGATAATCCGGGCAATGCCGCTCAGGTGAAGGTGCATTATTTACAACATGCACTGGAAGCTATATCCACTGGCAAAACCGTGACAGATCATCAAGGGGAAGATGTAGGATGCAGTATAAAGCGAATGTAATGGATGGCATTTAATATAGTCATAAATAGGGCCGGCTTCTTGGTGGGGGCCGGCCAACATATTAATAAATGAACTGGTGCGGCTAGCTATAATTTTTAGGATTACTGGCCTACGAGAAATATGGCGTTGGCTAAGAGAAGCTTACCGTTTTCCCAGAAACCACGAAAAATGGGATCGTCTGCAAGGACGATGAGTGAGCCGTTGCCGATGTCTTTTACGCCCATAACCAGGCCGTCTTGCAAGTGCGTTTTGGTATTTACGCCAACGAAACCAGTTTGATAACTATCTTTTTTAAGATAACCTACGTTCCAGCCGTTGTTTGTAAAATCAAAAAGAACATCGGTGAGTTTTAGGGTGTAATAATCGTTGCCATAGCCAAAGGCCAATGGATGGGTATTATCCAGGTAAACCCGGTAGATGGCGCCGGGAATACTTTGTTTAATTTCCTCCCTTTCCCGGTTGGCATACGGTTTCAATGCCTGGTAAGGATCTGGGTGGAGCGGTTCTGGTTCGTGTTTGAGATGGAATCCCCAATCGCCGGATTCGCTAAGATCTGCGGCTGCGCTACCTATGGCTATCAGTCGGCCACCGGCGCTTACCCAGTTGCGTAGCCGCTCGCTTACTGCTTTGCCTGCCAGCATAGGATAGTTGCCACCAGGCAGAATGAGTACATCCATTTCCTCCCAATCCAGGTCGCCCAGGTCTTCTTCATTCACAATGGAAATGGGGTAATCGATCTGCTGCTCAAAATAATGCCATACCTCTCCCACCCGGAGCGAAGAAGCATCGCTGCCAGAAAGCATGACCACCCGGGGTGGCTTAATGTAATGATTCTTGCTGGAGCCAAAATCGGAACCTTTGTCTACGAAACCGGTGGTGGTAGTGTCGAGGTCTAGCTGCATTTGTTCTGCCAGGGAGGTTACGCTGGTGTCGAAAGCGGGAACAGCATTGCCGTTGCGGGTAATAATGAGCGTTCCTGCGGAATATGTTTTACCGCCCGCACTGAAGGGCGTTTCAGCATATCTTACTTTAATATGTTTTTGCAGCAGGCCTGCCAGGAATTTTACGTCTTTTATACTGTTCCATTTGGCCAGGTAAGCGTATGGATGACTGGCAGCGAGGTGCTGATATTTGCGGGCGGGAATAGTCCCTGCGGCGGATTTGAGTGGCGTTTTTAATGCATAAGCCGTAAGCCCATATGCAAAAGGCATAGCCCAGGCAGTAATATCGTAGGTCACAGAATCGGTGAGGTGGGAATTGGGTTCGAATAATACTTGCAGCATCGTGGAACGGGGCTGGAAGGCGCTGATCACGAGATCTTCTTTGGCAATATTGAAAGCGGCTGTTTTGCCGGTGAAATAATTGTAGCCAGTGGCGGTGCTGGTGGTGGCTCCATATCCTACCAGAATATGATTGGCCTGTAACATGGCAGCCAGGTTATGCAATTTTTCTGGATTGCCATCGGCCTTTACCACATACGCTTTGTATTCACTTTTGGGGTGCTGACTGGCCTCTTCAAAAAATGTATGGAAGGCATCATTCACCTGTTTTGCCTGTTGTGATGCTACTTCGATGGTAGACATCCCGGTGGTGAAGTGATGTGCCACCCGGTCTGTGAGGGTCAGGGTATCGCCATCCCGTTGCAGCACGGCCAGGCCGGAAAAGCTGCCCCCCGCCTGTTCGTAGGTCATGCCAATGGCACCGTTGTACAGCGGATAGGTATCGCCGTAACTGGGATAAAAAAGATCGTACCGTTCTTTGGTATAGTACAACCACCCCTGTTCATCAAAATATTTCGCATTGTTCTTCCCGATGGTTACCTGGAAGCTGCGTTGCCAGGGCGTAATCACTTCATGCATGGGTTCTGCAGCAGGGGCAAAATAATAAGGGCCTTCTACGGATTGCTCATGAAAGTCTACATGCACTGCAGGCATCCATTCATTATAAACGGCAAGGCGCTGCTGTGACTCTTTCTGAGACTGCCAGGCCCAATCACGGTTCAGATCGAAGTAATAATGATTGGGTCGTCCACCAGGCCAAGGTTCCTGGTGTTCGCGGGTAGTGCGGAGGGGATCAGGCTGTTTGCGGCGAAGCGGATTGTAAAAGTTTACATAACGCTCCCTCCCATCCGGGTTCAGGCAGGGATCTATAAGCACCACGGTGTTTTGCAGCCATTGTTTGGTGCGGGCGTTGCGGGGATTTACCAGCTCATATAAAGTTTGCATGGAAGCTTCCGTGGAGGAGGCCTCGTTACCATGTACGTTATAACTAAGCCACACGATCACGGGTGCGTTTTCGCTGAAGCTGCCTTGTGCATTGGCCACAGCCAGATTTTGACGACGGATGTCATCCAGGTGCTGCATGTTATCCGGCGAAGATACGATGGCTAGCAGCAGGGGCCTGTTTTCGTAGGTGGTACCATATTGCTGAAGATGTACATTGGGCGCATTGGCAGCCATATAACGGAAGTAGGCCTCTACTTTGTAATACGGCGTATATTGGGTACCCAGCGTGTAGCCGAGAAATTGTTGCGGCGATTGGAGCGTGGAGGCCTGCCCCCGGGCGCCAAGGGCCGCCAAGAGACAGGCAATGAAGAAGAGCCTGCGCATTAAAGTTGTTGGTTGTTTAGGGTGAAGATAAGGAATGTAATTCTTCGATGTGCAGGTTGCGGCTATTCCATGGGCGGTGGACAAGGCGAAATAGCTCCTGATGTGGTGTACGTAGCACTTTGGGTGCCATCCGGCCAACTATAATAATAGGTACAATACCATAAGTTGCTTATCCTCTGCCGACCCGTCCAGATCTTCGTACCCAAGGTACATATCTCATCAATCATTTTGTAACCTTCCTCCGAACAGCTCATCGTGCAAGTGCCTTTATTATTGGCATTAACAGGGCCATCCGCCAGCAGGGCCTCGTAAGCTATACTATCGGCGAGTGCTTGTGTTGAATCAACATAAATACCGGCTACAATAGTATCTAATACAAAGTTACCCGTGTAGCCGCTGCTGCAGGTTTTCCGAAAAGATTTGATCTGTATAGTATTCGTAAAATAAGGTACCAATTGTTGCCACATGGGTAACTGGTTATCGGTGGCGGGCAAATAACTTTCCTGTAGCCAAACCAAGGTTTTCACTTCGGTTGTGGTCACACATTTTGTATCATTGGGGATCGTTACGCCTGCTTTTGCAGCGAATCGGCCATTGGCCACGTTGGCATAGATTGCTGCGTGAGGAACCGTTTGATTAGGGGCAGTGATTTGTGCCAGGGAGGTGGCCTGAATGGAACCAGTTACGTCTAATTTCATCGTTGGGGCCGCATTCCCGATTCCTATGTTACGCTAAAGCTGGGATAGATCCTAGTGTTAATGTTCCACCAGTAGTAACATTCCCTGAAACCCTCAGGGTACTGCTCAAAACTGCTGCTGCAACTACTCCTAATGTACCATTTAACATGTAAGTTATACGTTGGAGTTGTGGTTTCTATACCTACGTTTCCCCCTACTGGATTTGCAAAGCGCTTACATTTGTTATTACTAGAGGGGTTTATAGTACTAGCTTCCATAGGATGATCCTTATCTCCCACTTTCTTATGTACCTGCAACAATCTAAAAACCATTTCGCTTTTCGGAACAGCATCGTAACAGTGCGACAGTGGGTAGATCCAGTAAGTTACATAAAACTGACGGTCATCTGCCATAGTACGCGGTTGTGCTAAATTGGAAGATTCTTGAACCGTCGCTTCCGGTATAATGCCCGCAGTGCTCATAGCCTCTGCTGGTACCAACATTTTGTCTGCCAGCAATAAAGCGTGATAAAAATCACTTTTAGGAAATACTTTTGGGCAGTAACTTTAATACCTATTATTAAGGAAAGCTTTTCATTAAAATTCCACCCATGTCTACACTTGCCTCGCTGTATAAAGACAGTCTAAAAAAACGCTTGCTTATTTACAAAAACCTTGGTGAGCATACCTTTGCGCAACTGGATGAAATTCATATCCACTGGCAGCCAGCGGGCGATCCCAATAGTATTTTCATTATCGTCCGGCATATGGCGGGCAATATGCTGTCGCGCTTCACCGATTTTCTCACTACCGACGGCGAAAAACCTTTTCGCAACCGCGATGAAGAATTTAAGCCCGATACCACGGTAAGTAAAGCCAGTATGTTGGAATATTGGAACAAAGGCTGGGACTGCCTTTTCCAAGCCATCGACCACCTGCAGCCCGAAGACTTTGAAAAAATCATATACATCCGCCAGGAACCCCACACTGTAATAGATGCCCTAAACCGCCAGCTCTCCCACTACCCGTATCACGTAGGCCAGATCGTGTACCTCGGTAAGATGCTAACCGGTGAGAAGTGGCAAAGCCTGTCTATCCCCAAAGGAGAAGGCCAGTCTCAGGCTTTTAATGATAAGATGGCGCAAAAAAATAATTGATATATTTACAGCTATTAAAATTTATCCGTAGCATGAATCCATACCGGCTCCTGCTGGCCACTTGCGCCACGCTATTGCTTACCGCCTGCAACCATACCGATGAAATGCTGCAACACAAAAAATGGAGGGTGTACGATGTGCAGGTGCCACCGGAAGACGCTTACAATATTACCCAGGTAAACCAAGCCAAGGAATTTAAAAGCGGCTACTATAGCAACGCCTATTACCAGTTTCTGGATAATCATTTATTTATTGCCACCATCAATAACAAACCCGATTCTGGCCGCTATACGCTGCTTAGCGGAGATAAGGTAATTTCTATCACTGCCAGCAATGGCTCTCGCAAATCGGAACACCTCGTGACCATCACCCGACTGGACGCCGATCATTTTGATATGAAAGTGCAATCAGAAGATTTCCAGTTTATTTTATTAACAAAAAAATCAGACCACTGATAACCCCATGATAAAATATAACCTGATTGCCTTCCTGCTCTTTACCCTACCTGCATTCTCCCAACAACAAGAAAACAACGCCCTGCTCTGGAAAATAAGCGGTCATGGTCTCTCCCAACCTTCTTATCTGTTTGGCACCATGCACGTGTTATGCCAGGAAGACCTTAACTTATCTCCCGCCGTAATGCATGCCCTGGATAGCACCCAGGCCCTTTACCTGGAACTGAAAATGGACGACCCCGCCATGGTAGGGGAAATGCAGCAACACCTGCTGGGCGGCGAGGGATATTCCCTGAAAAAATTATTCACCCCCGGAGATTTCGCGCTCACCGCCGCCTATTTTAAAGACAGCTTACACACCAGCCTCGACGCTTATGAAAAATTTAAGCTTTTTACGCCTACCGCGGTACTCACCATGCACCTGCTGCCCTGCAAAACCCAGGGAAGTCTTGAAATGGCGCTCATGAATTATGTAAAGCCCAAAGGCCATCCAGTACTGGGCCTGGAAACAGTGGCCGAAGAAATGAGTACCATAGATGAGGTTCCGGACAGTGTGCAACTCAGCGGTATACTGGAAGTGGTGCGCGATCCCGCCAAAGCCCGTGCAAACTTTGCACGCCTGCGCACCGCCTACCTTGCCCAACGGCTGGACTCGATGATGGCCATTGCTCAGGAAAATAAGGCCGATGCCGCAGCATTGCAATTACTCACCATCAAGCGCAACCAACACTGGATGCCCGTGATAGAAAAGGCTATGCATGCACAACCCGTATTCATTGCCTGTGGTGCCTACCACCTCCTTACCCCCCATGGCCTGCTGGCACTGCTACGCAATGATGGCTATACTTTAACACCCGTATTCTAAAATATACCCGGCCCCGCCACCGTTTAACCTCAAGACACAGGATTTCATTTGGGATTTGCTCCCTGAAAACTGATCTTTGCCAACTAAACCCATCATCACTGAGAAAATTTCGTAAAATATCGAGGATTGTTCTGCTAAGTTTCGTAGCCTTACTGGTAATGGTGGCTATTCTTATCAATCTTCCCTTTGTACAGAACTTTCTCATAAAAGAAGCCACAGACCGCCTTTCTTCCCAACTCAAAACCCGGGTGGAAGTAAAAAATGTGGATATTTCCCTGTTCAACCGCATGAAACTGGAAGGCGTGTTGCTGGAAGACCGCAATAAAGATACCTTGCTCTACGCCGGCTCGCTGAACGTACGCATTACCGATTGGTTTTTTTTCCAGAAGCGACCGGTGATCAAGTATGTAGGTATAGACGATGGTTATATCAACCTGCACCGCTCCCCTAAAAGCAACCAGTGGAACTATGCATTCCTATTGGACGCCTTTGCCAATCCCCATCCCGACACCAGTACCAGCGGAGGGGTGGATCTCGATTTCAAGCAACTGAACCTGCGCAATATCCGTATTCATCAAATCGATGAATGGACCGGGGAAAACTGGGTGATCTCCGCTGCCCGCATTTATGCAGATGCCCGCAACCTGGACCTGGCCAAACATCACCTGGACTTGCAGCAGGTGCTGTTGGATAAATTTAACTTCATCATTACCGATTATCCCTCCTCTCCCCTGCGCCACCGCGATGCACTGCCTCCGCAGCAGGTACTCAACGATACTACTATAAAACCGGCCCATCCCACCCTGCGCTGGAATGAAACCGATTGGTCGGTGGTATTTAAATCCCTCCAAATAAAAGATGGACTTTTTGGCCTGGACGACCTCGAAGATTCGTCCGCCATACTTCATGATTACTTTGCACCCAATCATATCCGCTTTAACAGCATAAACCTCTCCCTTACCAATGGAGAAGTGGTGAAAGACAGCATCCTGGCCGATATGCGCCTGGATACCAAAGAACGCAGCGGCTTCATTGTGAAGAAACTCACCTGCCGTTGGAAAATGTCGCCCGTAGAAATGGAGTTTAAACACCTGGACCTGCAAACGAACCGTAGCCGCATCCGCGATTACTACACCATGCAGTACAACAGCCTGGATGATATGAGCTATTATGTAGATTCTATCATGATGAAGGCCAACTTTCGCGATGCCCATATTGCCTCCGACGATATCGCTTATTTTGCACCGGCGCTGGGCTCCTGGAAAAAGGATTTTAAAGTAAATGGTGAGGTAAAAGGTTCCGTGTCTAACCTTTCCGGCAAAAACCTGGACCTGGAATCGGGCCCTACCCACCTGAAAGCCAATGTACAGCTACGCGGCTTGCCCAATACCAGCGAAACCTTTATCGATGCACAGATCTCCGCACTGACTACCAATGGCAACGACATCAAACAATATGCGCCTGACCTCAATAACGTAGACAATGTGCGCCTGGACCGCATCAGTAACCTTACCTTCGCAGGCAGTTTCACAGGTTTCTTTTACGACTTTGTGGCCTATGGGAAATTTAATACCAACCTGGGCAATTTTAATTCAGATATTAACTTCAAAACCGCCAGCGCTGTGCCCGTGTACTCCGGGAATATTACTACGGACAATTTTAATATAGGCGCGCTGCTGGACATCCCTAACCTGGATGCCGTGTCTATGAACGCCAAAGTAAATGGCAACGGCTTTAATTTCTCTACCTTGAAATCTTCGGTGGAGGCCGATATACAGCGTATAACCCTCTACGGGTATACCTATAGTAATATCACCACCAAGGGAGACCTAAGCAGAAAGTTTTTCAATGGATCGGTAACGGTAAATGATCCAAATTTGGACATGGACTTTGCCGGCACCATAGACTTTAATGGAGAAAAGCCCTCCTTTAAATTTAACTCCGACATCCGCAAAAGCGATCTCAAAGCCCTGCATTTTACCCAAGACTCCATTTCCCTACAGGCCCAGGTGGCCCTGGATTTTGCCGGGGGCAATATCGACGATTTCGAAGGCACCGCACGCGTGTACGATGTGTCGCTCTTTAAAAACAAAAGCCGCGTAGAGTTTGACTCGCTCTCCATACGCACCTCCCGCGACAGCAATAATATAAAGACACTGCGCCTTCAAGGCAACGAAGTGAATGGCTTCATCCAAGGCAACTATAGCCTGCGCCAGCTACCGCAAACGTTCCAGATGCTGCTGTATAAATATTACCCCAACTATTTTCTGGCCCCCGACATTAATGATATCCACCAGGACTTTCGTTTTGCATTCGAATTTGGCCAGGTGGAAAAACTGATCCGCGCCTTCGATACCCACACCCATGGCTTCAATGGCGCTACTATTTCAGGAGCATTGAATACCGAACAGCAGGGGGGCGATGTAAAACTGGACGTAGAAATACCAAGCGCCAGTTACGACAATTACGGCATCACCGACCTGCATTTGCGCAGTACCGGAAACCTGGATCATATTAACATCAGCACCAGCATCGGTACGGTGTTAAATAAAAACAATGTATTGTTCCAGCACCCCCTTATCCTGGCCAGTTCTCACAAGGATACCTCTTATTTAAAAATAGACCTCAATGCCACCGACAGCAGTAGCATGGACGGCTTTTATGCCAAGGTGATCACCGTGCAGGGTGGGGCGCATATAAATTTCCTGAATAGCAACTTCACCTTCAACGACCGCCAGTGGAACATTACACCCGGCAATGAAATTTATTGGACTAAACATTTCCTTACGATCAAAAACCTGCGTATTTCCCGCAATGATCAAAGTATTGTAATTGCTACCAATGAAAACAATCCGGAAGACACCCACGTGAATATACGCTTGGACAACCTGAACCTGGGCGACGCCGTTCCAGTAGAGGCACTGAATACCCGCATAGAAGGTATTGTATCTGGCGATATCAATATCAGTGAACTTTCGGCCAACCTGGATGCACAGGCAAATATATCTGCCCAGCAATTCCGGGTAGACAATGACTCTATTGGCAAACTGGTGCTGGAGGCCAACTACCGCCACGATAACCAGGACCTTTCGGTGGACCTGCACTCCGACAACCCGCTGCGCAGTTTTGCCATACATGGCAGCGCAGGCCTCTCCAGCGCTCATAACAAATTGGAAGGCACTATAGACCTGGATGGCACCTCCATAGGGTTACTGGAACATTATATCAGCGATTATGTAACCAACATTTCCGGTATTGCCAATGGTCAATTAAAAGTGGGCGGCACCACCGCGCAGCCCTCCGTTACCGGACAGCTTACGGTAGATAGTATTGGTGTTAAAGTACCCTACCTGGGTACGTATTATCATATCCCCCACCTGAGTATTAACATGGACGATAACCTGATCGAGTTTGGTAAATTCACCTTGGTGGATAAGAACAACAATACTGCTCAGGGCAATGGATACATTTCCCATGATCATTTTGCTAAACTGAATTTCGATTTCGACATCAGTACCAATAAATTTGTTCTCCTCAATACCACCTCCGCCGATAATGACCTGTACTATGGCGACGTTACCGCCAGTGGCAAAGTATATTTTTCCGGCCCTATGAACAACTTGTTATTAAGGGTAGTGGAACGGCCCCAAAGCGGCACCCATATTTACCTGCCCATGTCGGAGAGTAAGGATATTGGTAAATACGACTTCATTACCTTCAAACAATATGGCCACGATGTAAAAGTGGAAAAGAAAAAAGACAACGTAAAGCTGAACGTGAAACTGGAGATCGCCGCCAATCCTGATGCACAGGTAGATGTGATCCTGGACGCCAGCACCGGCGATGTAATATCAGCCAACGGCACTGGCCAGTTAAACATCAACGCCTCGCTGGATGGTGATTTCAGCATATATGGCAATTACCTCATTAACAACGGATCTTACAACTTTACCTTCCAGCGCCTCACCAGTTGGAAGTTTGATATTGAGAAAAATAGTACCCTCATCTGGAACGGAGATCCTGATGCGGCCCGTATGAATATTACGGCCCGCTACTCCCTGCCCAAAGTGAGCCTCTATAACCTGTCGGCCCCTGGCACTGCCGCCACCGACAAGCTGGCCACGCGTACCGAAAAAGTAGACATCATCCTCACCCTGCGCGGGGAGCTGCTGCAACCTAATATCGATTACAAAATTGAACTGCCCGATGTAGGCAGCGTATCCTACGAAAGCGGCGTGGCCGCTAAACTGGCCGAAATAAACCGCGACCAGAATAAAGCCCTGCTGCAAATGTATGGCCTGCTACTGGCCAACCAGTTCATCCCTGAAGAATCAGGCACCGGAGTGGCCTCTGCCGTAAACGTAGGCGTAACCGGCAAGAACAGCGTGGGCCAGGCCCTCTCTGCACAGGCCTCCGCTATCCTGAATAATATTACTGGCAACCTCACCAAAAGCAATGGCATTGGCATTAACCTGAACTACCGGGCTTATAATGTTACCAATGTAGACAATAGCAACAACGACCGTAACCAGGTAAGCGCAGGCATTAGCAGCAACCTGTTTAATAACCGCTTCCGCATCTACGTGGGTGGGGACTATGATTGGGGTAAAACCGCTACTACAGCTAGTTCCAACCGCTTTGCCGGCGACTTCCGCTTAGAATACCTGCTTACCGCCGATGGGCGCATCCGCGTGAATGCCTTCAGTAAAAGTGATTACGATGTGTACTACCTGGCCAACCGTACCAAGGCCGGTTTGGGCCTGTCCTATATCCGTGAGTACAATCGTTTCCGTGAGCTGTTTTACAACCGCCGCCAGCTTCACCAGCAAGATTCCCTGCGCGTAAAGCAGGAGCAATCGCGCCACATCATCGATACCAGTGGTGGTGCTAAGAAAAACTAACATCCTTGCTCCGCAAACATTAAAAAAGGCCGCTCCTTTCGGAACGGCCTTGCGGATAAATTATCGCAAACACGCTTACAGTGTGCCTTTTAAAATTTCGTGTCCCAGCTTATCGCGCTTGGTTTGCAGGTAAAATGCATTGTGTACATTCGGATGGATTTCAATGGGCACATTCTCCACGATTTCCAGGCCATAACCACTCAAGCCTACCCGTTTGCGCGGATTATTGGTCATGAGGCGAATTTTAGTCACTTTCATCTTACGCAATATCTGAGCGCCCACACCGTAATCGCGCTCATCGTTTTTAAAACCCAGTTCCAGGTTGGCCTCCACCGTGTCACGGCCCTGTTCCTGAAGCTTGTAGGCTTTCAATTTATTCATGAGTCCAATACCACGACCTTCCTGGTTCATATATAAAATAAGTCCCTGCCCTTCTTTTTCCACCATCTGCATAGCGGCCTGCAATTGTTCTCCGCAGTCGCAACGCATAGAATGCAGGATGTCTCCGGTGAAGCAGGACGAGTGTACACGCACCAGCACAGGGTCGCCTTCTTTCCAGTCACCTTTTTTAAGGGCCATGTGGATTTCGCCACTGTCCTTTTGTTTAAAGGCATACAATTCAAAGTCGCCGTATTTGGTGGGCATATGTACATTCACTTCCTCTTCGATCAGGCTTTCCTGTTGCAAGCGATAAGCAATAAGATCTTTTATTGAAATTAGCTTCAGGTCAAATTTTTTAGCGATTTCTATCAGTTCCGGCAGGCGGGCCATGGAACCATCTTCATTCATAATCTCCACCAGCACGCCGGCAGGCTCAAAACCGGCCAGGCGGGCCAGGTCTACCGTAGCTTCTGTATGACCGGAACGCCGTATTACGCCACCTTTTTGCGCTTTGAGCGGGAAGATGTGGCCTGGTTTGCCCAGTTCTTCGGGTTTGGTATCAGGGTTTATAAGTGCCTGTACCGTTTTGGCACGGTCGGAGGCCGAAATACCGGTGGTACACCCGTGCCCCAACAAATCTACCGATACGGTGAAAGGCGTTTGGTGCAACGCCGTATTATCCACCACCATGGGTTGTAAGTTCAGCTCCTCGCAACGCTCTTCAGAAAGCGGGGCGCAGATAAGGCCGCGACCATGGCGGCTCATGAAATTAATAACTTCTGGTGTTACATTCCGGGCGGCGGTAATAAAATCGCCTTCATTTTCCCGGTCTTCATCATCTACAACGATTACCAGTTTGCCCTGTTTTATATCTTCTATGGCCAATGCAATTGAATCCAGCATATAACATTCCTCCACTAAAACTTAATGTTTGAATGTCAAAGTTACTACATTCAAACGGTTAAAAATGAGTCACTACCCTCCCGGATAGTTCACCTTTGCCCCCATTAAAATCACACATTTTGACCAACGAGGGCATTTAATCAAATATAAATTTTTTGCTATATAATATTTTTTAATTTGAAAAACTCAAATTTTAACCTTTCCTCTTCATTTTTTATTTAATTTTCTAATACAAGCTTTAATAAACCTATAATTCTTACTTAAACTGTAAAATTTTTAAGGATGTCTTAACTATTTGTTAATATCCTGTTAAAATTATGACAAAGGTTTTTAGCATCTTTGCCGCGTCATCAAATCATGTAGCACTTATGAGAATAAGGAAACTTTTGTTCACCTTGGCGTTGGCCTTTGCCACCATCGCCGTTTATGCCCAAGCCACCACAAGTAGTCTCACTGGTACCGTAAAAGACAACAAGGGCCAGTCCCTCATCGGCGCTACGGTAAAGGCAGTACATGTTCCCTCTGGTACAGTGTACGGAACCATTACCCAAAACGATGGCCGTTTTAACATTGCCAACATGAAAGTGGGCGGCCCTTACAAAATCGACATTACCTATATCGGTTATGTGAGCCGTTCTTACGACAACATTTCCCTGCAATTGGGAGAACCAGGCAAACTCAATGTTGTATTGGAAGACAATTCAAAATCCCTCAATGAAGTAGAAATTGTTTACCAGAAAAATGCGGCGATCAGCCCGGAAAGGCAAGGTACTTCTACCTACGTTTCCCAGCAGCAGTTGCAAACCCTGCCTACCATCACCCGTAATGTGAACGATTTTGCCCGTCTTACCCCCCAGGCACAGGTTCGCTCTAACGCAGATGGTACCACCGCAGGTCTTTCTTTCGCTAACCAAAGTAATAAATACAACCAGTTCTCTGTGGACGGTGCAAATGCGACAGACGTATTTGGTTTGGCCAGCAGCGGCACCAATGGTGGTCAGGCTGGTCTGAACCCTATTCCCCTGGACGCCATCGAGCAGGTACAGGTAGTACTTTCGCCTTACGACGTTACCATGAGCGGTTTCACCGGGGGAGGTATCAATGCCGTAACCCGTTCTGGCTCCAATGAAACACACGGTTCCGTATATGGCTTTAACCAGAACCAGTCTTTCGTAGGTAAAAGCCCCGATACCCGCTCCAAATATGGCGACTTCCACGACTGGACCGTAGGTGCACGCGTAGGCGGTGCCATCATCAAAAACAAACTGTTCTACTTCATTAACATAGAAGGCGAAAGACGCTCCGCTCCCATCGACAACCAGCCCGGCGCTTCCGCTACCAACACGATGGACGTAAGCAAGATTGAGGCCCTGAGCGATTTCGTCAAGAAAACGTACGGATACGATCCCGGCGCTTACAATGGTATCAACACCGAGCGCCAGTCTAATGCCATATTTGCCCGTGTAGACTGGAACATCAACGAAAAAAACAAACTCACTGTACGTCATGCTTTCCTGAAAGGCTGGAGCAACGTGATCAGCGATGGTACCAGCAGCATGAGCTATTATAACAATGGCTATAAGTTTAAAAGTACCAACAACTCTACCGTGGTGGAACTGAACTCCACCATTTCCAGCAAATTTGCCAACGTAGCCCGCCTCACTTACAACGCTACCCGCGATAGCCGCGCTACGCCAGGCTCTCCCTTCCCTTCGGTTAAAATTTCCGACGGCGGTGCCACCTATAATTTAGGTACAGAAACCAACTCCCAGGCCAATGCCTTGAGCCAGGATAACTTCACCGTTACCGACAACTTTACCATCTATGCCGGTAAGCACAATATCACCATCGGTACGGATAATCAGTTTTACAATACCAAAAATACCTTCCTGCCCGGTGTATTGGGCAGCTATACTTATAATTCCATCGCGGATTTTGAAACAAATGCCATTGGTAGTGTAAACAGTTATGTTACCAAGTACTCTAATAAAGGCGACGGCGACCTGGCCATCGCAAAAGTTCACATGGCACAGTTTGGCCTGTATGCGCAAGATGCATTTGGCATTTCCGAAAACCTGAAGATAACCTACGGTCTGCGGGCAGATCTACCGGTGTTCTTCAACAAACCGGATGACAACCCGTACTTCAACAGTTCTACTTTGGCTTCCTCTTATAACGTAGCCACCAATAAAGTACCTAAAACCACCATACTGTTGTCGCCGCGCATCGGTTTTAACTGGGATGTAACTGGCAAAGGTACTACCCAACTTCGGGGCGGTGTAGGTATCTTCACGGGCCGCGTGCCGCTGGTATGGATATCCAACCAATATTCTCAGACAGGGTATGCATCCAGCAGCATTAACTATAACCAAAGTGCTGCACAAAATGCCCAGATCATTTTTGATCCTACCCATCCTTACCAGCCCAAACCCGCTGCTGGCACGGTGCCACCTGCCACTGAAATAGACGTTACGGCTCATAATTTTAAATACCCCCGTACTTTCCGGGCCAACCTGGCAATCGACCAGAAACTGCCTTATGGTTTCGTAGGTACCATCGAAGGTATCTTTACCAAAACCATCCAGGACATCCTGTATAAAGATATCAACCTGGCGCCTTCTTCCGGTACCGTTACTACCGAAGGGCTGACCCGTCCTTTCTATGGTGCCAAAGTAGATCCCACTTTTGGCAACGTAGTGCTGTTAGGCAATACTACCAAAGGCTACAGCTATAACTTGAGTGCAGTGCTGCAAAAAAGCTTTAGCCATGGCTGGTACGGCCGTGCGTCTTACAGCTTTGGCCACGGTTATTCCCTGAACGATGGTACATCTTCCCAAGCTTTTTCTAACTACCGCTACGCTTACAACGTAAACGGTAATAACAACCTGGATCTTGAGCACAGCAACTACGATATGGGTTCCCGTGTACTGGCTTTTGTGAGCAAGAAATTCACATATGGTAAGTTTTCTACCAACCTTAGCCTGGTATACACTGGTATTTCTGGCCAGGTGGTATCCTGGGTACTGTATGGAGATCTGAACGGCGACGATGGTTCTACCCGCACTGCCAATTCAGTATCTGTAGCTGCTTCCGCTGGCTCCGACCTGCTGTTTGTACCTAGCAGCGTCAATTCTTTTGTGCCTTCTTACAATATAGGCAGTGGTAATTCGCTGACTGCACAGCAGCAGTATGATGCCTGGATGAAATATGTAAACGCCTCCTCCTACCTGAAAGACCATGTGGGTAAAAATACCGAACGTAATGGCGCCCGCCTGCCTTGGGAAAACCACTTCGACTTTAAGGTGGTGGAAGAGTTCAGGATTGCCAAGACCCACACCATCAGCCTCTCACTCGATGTGTTTAATATCAGCGCACTCCTGAACAAAGATTGGGGCCATTCTTACTACGCTAGCAACCAGGAGTTCACTCCGCTGAATGTGGCTACGAACAAAACCGGTCAGTTGTGGACAGATCCTAACCATCCGTTATTTACCTTTAACCCGCAGTATGGTTTGAACAAGTACACCAACAAACCGTGGACTTATTCTAACTTTAACTCCCGCTACAACATGCAGATTGGGTTGCGGTATTCCTTCTAATAATTGGAAACCATTTTAATTAAAAAACCGGGTCGCAAGGCCCGGTTTTTTTGTGCGTATTTTATTAAAACGGGCAAGCCTCTCATGGCTTGCCCGTTTCGATGATAGCATTTTTTACAACCAGTCCAGGAAGGCATCCAACCCCTGGCCCCAGGTGGCCTCGTCATGGCGGCCGCCAGCTATCTCCAGGTAGCGCACATCTTTATATCCCAACCCCGTGAGGATGCGAACCATATCCTGGGTATCATCGATCACATCGATAATGCCATTGTGATTCCGGTCGGCGGTTTCTTCTTCCGTACCGCATGCGAAAAAAAAGCGAAGACCGGGTTGGAAGCCTTTTCCCGACACTAGCTTATGCATAATACGGTCTGTAGCTTCGTTGTAGCCCGCATCCAATGCCCGGCTGCGCCACCACAGCGCGCCGGAGAATACGCCGGCAATCTGGAAAACGCTGGGATGCTGCCATACAATATCCAGCGCAGAAAGCCCTCCCAGGGAAAAACCTCCGAAGGCTTTTTGGGTAAACTGCATGGCGGCATATTGCTGCTCCAGGAAAGGCAGCAGCTCCCGGATCACAAAACGGGTATAGGCGGTGGCCTTGAGTCCCTGTCCCCGCTCGTTCACCAGCCGGGCCGTTCCGTATTCTTGTAAACGTTGTGGACCGGCATGAATGGCAGCTATCAGTATAGGTTTTCCTGCAATTTGTTTGGCCAGCTTCGCCGCTAGGTCCAGCGTTGTGGCATGCTGGCCATCATTGAGCAAAAGTAACTGCACCGGGCCGGTAGTATCGGCAGCATAATAACAATCTATGACAACCTCGCGCTGCAAGCGGCCAGTATGGAGCGTATGGCGCGCGGACATTATTTTCATAGAGCGCAATTTACAAAAAAAAGCCCCAGCCCAGCCCCGTATACCTATCACCATTGCTGGAAATCCGGCCCTTTTTCTACATACATAAAGGCAGCAATTACCTGTTGACAACGCGCCCATTTCTGCGTATATTTATAAAAACACACGCCGGTGATCGAAAATTATGTCCAATGGTATGCTCCCTCGCTGAACCGGCAAATAGACATGCTGGTGTACGGCGATCGCGGCTACCCGTTAATCCTCTTCCCCACTTCCATGGGGAAATATTATGAAAGCAAAGACCAGGGACTCATAGATGCCATTGCCTGGTTTATCGACAACGGCCTGGTAAAAGTATATTGCCCGGATAGTGTAGACGCATGGAGCTGGTATAACAAACAAATAGCGCCTGTAGAAAGAGCGTATAACCATACCCGTTATAACGCTATGCTGTACGAAGAATTACTGCCCCGCATCCGCCAGGAAACCAGCTACGAACGCATTGCTGTGGCAGGTTGCAGTTTTGGGGGCTACCATGCGGCCAACTTTGCTTTTCGTTATCCAGCTGCGGTGTCTTACCTCTTTAGCCTGAGCGGGGTATTCGACATCCGCTTCCGCATGGACGGCTACTACGATGATAACGTGTTTTACAATAACCCCGTGGATTTTGTACCCAATAATAATGATCCGGCGCTGTGGGAAATGGGCATTATACTGGGTACTGGTGAGTACGACATCTGCCTGCAGGATAACGAAAACTTTTCACGCATTCTGTCGGCCAAACATATTCAGCACTGGCTGGACATACGGCCACAAGCCCGTCATGACTGGCCCTTGTGGAAGGTGCAGTTGCCCCATTATTTATCGCTCATGTGATGCTTAAATGGGATTATAACTACCCACTTTAGGTGCCTATTGCTATTCCCCTGCCTTTGTAAACAAATTCCTTTATGTCACTTTAATGGATTTAAATTCAGCTCATGAAAAAAATCGGTATCCTCTTCGGACAGGAAAACACTTTCCCCCAGGCGCTGGTGGAGAAGATCAATAGTAAACATGCCACCGGCATCACGGCGGAACTGGTGCAGATAGACCGCGTCATCCAGGGTGAGGATGCAGGTTATGCGGTGATTATAGACCGCATTTCACAGGATGTACCGTTTTACCGCTCCTTCCTCAAAAACGCCGCCCTGAGTGGAGCGGCGGTCATCAATAATCCATTCTGGTGGAGCGCCGATGAAAAATTCTTTAACAACGCCCTGGCCATAAAACTGGGCGTACCCATTCCCAAAACCGCCCTGCTGCCCTCTTTTGAGCTGCCTGTGGATACCAAACACGAATCGTTCCGCAACCTGGTATATCCTTTTAACTGGGATCATATTTTTAAATACGTGGGTTTTCCCGCATATATGAAACCCTTTGCCGGCGGTGGCTGGCGCAATGTGTACAAGCTCTGGGACCAACAAGACTTTTACGATAAACATAAAGAAACCGGCCAGCTCGTCATGATGCTACAGGAAGAAATTATCTACGATAGTTATTTCCGCGTATACGTGATTGGGGGAGAATATGTACGCATTATGCACTACGACCCGCGCAACGAGCCCGCCCAACGCTACAATGCTAATTATGATGTAGACGCTGCACTGCTGGCCAAAATAGAGGAATACGCTATTAAACTCAATCAATACCTTGGGTACGATTTTAATACCGTAGAGTTTGCGGTACGCAATGGTATTCCCTACGCCATTGACTTCTGCAACCCCGCACCGGATGCGGATGTGCATTCCGTTGGCCAGGAAAATTTCGATTGGGTAGTGGAAACGGTGGCCCAATATGCCATTGCCCGCGCCAAGGCCCAGAAGCCCGGACAGGACAACCTGACCTGGGGTCACTACCTGCGCGATGCCGTGGGCCGCACCCCATTGGCTACTGAAGCCCCCGCCAAAGGCCCCTTAAAAACAGCCGGGGCTAATGGCGCTACCCCCTCTGCTAAACATTCGGAAGACAAGCCCATAGAGGCTGTGGAACTGCCGGCCAAACCGGGCAAAAAAGCAGCGGCCCCAAAGAAAACTACTACCACTGCCAAAAAAGCGGCAGCTACTCCAGCAGAAAAACCGGCCAAATCGGCCACTCCCCCTAAAAAGAAAAAGTAACCGGTTTTAAAACGGGGCATACCTGCATGGCAGTTTCCGTTTTGCTATGGTACGTGGGGTAAGCGCATTACACCGGTTCTTTTGTTGTACCTCACCCGCTGTGCGCAGTGTTGGTTCCCAGGAAAACTGTTGCTTGGAAAATGCCACCCGATCAACGTACTTTGCACCACGAAATTCCAGTTCCGCACCCGCTGTATGCATTGATGTTGAGAATTGATTATTGGAAATTCATCTAAGCAACATGTCTAAAAATTTCACCCTCGGCATAGAGGAAGAATATATGGTACTGGACCCACACACCCGCGAGCTACGCTCTCACGAGCAGGCTATCGTGGAACATGCCCACAAGATCATCAAAGACCAGGTAAAAGCCGAAATGCACCAGGCCGTAGTGGAAGTAGGCACTCACATTTGCGCCAACATTGAAGAAGCCCTCAAAGACATTACCCTGCTGCGCCATACCATTGCCCATATTGCAGGCGATCTGGGCTTCGGCATTGGCGCCAGCGGCACTCACCCCTTTTCGAAATGGGAGAAACAACTGATCACCGACCATCCCCGCTATTTCGAAATTGTAAATGAAATGCAGGACGCCGCCCGCTCTAACCTGATCTTCGGACTGCACGTACACGTGGGCATGGAAAGCCGGAAAATGGCCCTGCACATTGCCAATTCCGTGCGTTATTTTCTGCCACATGTATTTGCACTGAGTACAAACAGCCCCTTCTGGGAAGGCCGCAACACCGGCTTCAAATCTTTCCGCACCAAAGTATTCGATAAATTTCCCCGCACCGGCATTCCCGACTATTTCGAAAGCATTGAAGAATACGACAACTACATTAAGTTGCTGATCAAAACCAACTGTATTGACAATGCCAAGAAAATCTGGTGGGACCTCCGCGTACATCCTTTCTTCGATACCATTGAATTCCGCATCTGCGATGTACCGCTTACCATACGGGAAACCATTACCCTCACCGCACTATTCCAGGCTGTATGCGCCAAAATTTACAAGCTGCGCATGCAAAACCTGAACTTTATTATCTACAACCGCGCGCTGGTAAACGAAAACAAGTGGAGGGCCTCCCGTTACGGACTGGATGGCAACCTGATAGACTTTGGCAAAGAAATGGAAGTGAATGCCCGCGCCCTCATTTATGAACTGCTGGATTTTATTGACGATGTGGTAGACGACCTGGGCAGCCGTGCTATTGTAGAAAATACTCGCAACATCCTGGCACAAGGCACTGGCGCCGATGCGCAACTGGCCACCTATAACCGCAACGGAAGCTTAATTGATGTGGTAGATCTTATCCAGGCAAAATTTTTAGAGCCGTTTTAAAAGGGAGTAAGGTACCCGTACGGAAAATGAATAAAGTATAAAACCGGGAACAAACCGTTGCGTACAATTAAGGCTGGATGCCGCATCGCACCACCTTGCTTTTGTACCGGCCACCCGGTATAATTTAACATATGAGTAGTGTAAAACGTGTAGCAATTTTAGACATGTATGAGGGCGTGGCCAATGAAGGCATGCGCTGTATCCGTGAGGTATTACAACAATATGGAACACGGCAGGGCATTCGCCTGGAAACACAGGAATTTGAGGTGCGCACACGCCATGAAATGGCAGACCTTTCTTTTGACCTGTATATATCCACTGGAGGCCCGGGTAGCCCCCTGGACAGCGAAGGCAGTGAGTGGGAGCAAAAATATTTTGCCCTGGTAGATGCGCTGCTAACCTACAATGAAACCGCTGCTATACCTAAGAAAATGCTGGCCATCTGCCACTCTTTCCAGTTGCTATGCCGGCGCTGGAACCTGGGCAAAGTATGCCTGCGCCGTTCTCCGGCCTTTGGCGTATTTCCCGTACATAAAACGGCAGCCGGGCAGGCAGCGCCTATCTTCCAATCCCTGCCCGATCCATTTTATATTGTAGACAGCCGCAGTTGGCAGGTGGTGGAGATCAATGCGGCACAACTGACGGCGCACGGCGCACAAGTGCTGGCACTGGAAAAGGATCGTCCCCACGTGCAACTGGAACGCGCCACCATGGCCATTCGCTTTAACGAGCATTTCCTGGGTACCCAGTTTCATCCAGAAGCCGATGCCGCCGGTATGCGCAAACACTTGCTGCAACCCGAAAAGCGCTGGCAGGTAGTGAAAGAACACGGTGCCGAAAAATATGAAAGCATGATAGAACAGCTGAATGATCCAGACAAGATCATGTTCACCCACGATCACTTTATCCCGGCCTTCCTGGACGAAGTATTTGCCCAGGAGAGCATAAGCTAAAGATATTGCATCTTCTTCACCCCTTATAAACCACGCCCATGATCCCGCCATATAGAACCGCTTATAATGCACAGTTTACCGCCGCAAAATACGCAGCCTTTTTAGCGGACATCGCGGCGGAAGGCCGCACCACACCGCCCTTCCGCGTGGCCGAAACGCCGGTATTCATCCCCACCATACTACGCGAAAAAATGCTGGATGCCGCCAATCATATCATTGACGTAATCCTTCAGCCGGATTTTAAAGAACGCACCGAAGCCGCTATCCCGGCGGATTTGCGGGTGGCCAATGAAAACGATCATGCCCACTGCGTGATCATTGATTTTGCCGTATGCCAGAACCAACAGGGTATGCTGGAACCACAGCTGATAGAATTACAGGGCTTTCCCAGCCTCTTTGCTTTCCAGGAACTACTGGGCCGGCAGTTTCGCCGCCATTTTGATATACCTGCCAGCACAGATAATTTCCCTGCCGGCTGGGACCAGCGCCGTTATTATGATTTTCTACAACATACTTTCCTGGCCGGACATGCTCCGGAACACGTAATATTACTGGAAGTACAACCCCTGCAACAAAAAACGCTGGTGGATTTCTATGCTACTGAAAATCAGTTAGGTATCCGCCCCGTATGCGTATCGGATCTTATCCAGGAAGGCAGGTCCTTATTTTACCTGCGCGATGGTGTGAAAACCCAGGTGAAACGCATCTACAACCGCGTAATTTTTGAAGACCTTGAAAAACAAAAATTCAACCTGGGTCATATTCCCGATCTTTTTGGCCCGCTGGACGTAACATGGGCACCGCATCCCAACTGGTTTTACCGCATCAGCAAATACACGCTGCCCCTGCTGTACCATACTTACATCCCGGAAAGCCGTTTTCTGCACACGGTAACCACCCTGCCCACCGACCTGGAAAACTATGTATTGAAACCGCTTTTCAGCTACGCCGGCCAGGGTGTTATCATTAACGTAACACCGGCGCACATCGCCTCCATCGAAAATCCTACGCAATGGATATTGCAGCGCAAAGTAGAGTACGCCCCTGCCGTAGAAACCCCCACCGGCCCTGCCAAATGTGAGGTGCGGCTTATGTATGCCTGGCCCGACGCCGACCCCAGGCCCACGCTGGTTCATAGCTTGGTGCGCCTTAGTAAAAGCGCTATGATCGGGGTAAATTTTAACGCGCAAGACAACTGGGTAGGCGGTAGCGCCGGTTTTTTTGAACGCTGATACTACTGCATGCAGCTTTGACTAAAAAGCAGAATACAGTATATTGCGCAGCGAATTTTAGTTGATACGGGCATGAACTATAAAAGAATAATGGGTTACTACTTCTTATTGGAGATAGCCCTGCTGGTGGTATGTTATTTTCTGTTCATCAGCTACAACCAGTCTTATTGGGGTCTTGGGGAAACCTTCGTCTCCGTCTTTTCTATCTTGGGTGTATCGCTGGCTGGTGTATTTGTAATACTGCGAGTGCGCAAGATGATAGACGTACCCACCTTCCGCACCTGCTTCATGCTTGCTATTTTCTGCATGTTGCTACCCACTGTACTGATGCTGTTTCTGCTGCGTATCCTCTCCTAAAAATACCGCCCGTGAAAACCCTCTCCTTCCCTGCTGTTAAAACGGTTCATAAAATCCTGCTGAGTTACCTGGCCCTGGAGGTACTGCTGGCCCTTGTAACATGGAGCTGGGGCGGCCCTCAACACGCGGCACCCAGCAGCTTTGCCGATCACCTGCACCTGGCTTTATCCTTCACCTTTGACCTGATCTTCCTGCTAAACATGATCGTATTGATATGGCTGATCAATGGCTTTCTTAATAAATACTTCCGGTACCCAACATCTTTGCTATTCAACACCGCCTGTTGGCTGGCCCTCGGGGTGGCGGCGTTTCCCTTTGTTTTTCTCTGTCTGTTAGTCTGCCTCCGCTAAATAAAAAAAGGCGCCGGGCAATTTGACCCTGGCACCCTTTCAGCATCCTATAAACGAATTTTAGCGACCGTACACAGATTCCCAGTTAAGCATACCCCCTACCAGGTTTTTGGTATTGGTAAAACCCAGGCTGTCTAGTACCATGCAAGCTTGTCCGCTGCGGTTACCGCTGCGGCAATACACGATTACTTCTTCTTCCTTCAGATCATCAATCGGGTCTGTTTGCAAGGATCGGATATCGCCCAGAGGGAGCAGCAGGCCACCAATGTTGAAATCTTCGTGTTCATGCGGTTCGCGCACATCTATAATGTGCAAGATTTCGCCATTATCAAGGCGGGCCTTCAGCTCTTCAGCAGTAATATTTTGCATAGTGGTTCTTTTTAACAATTTTCAGACATCGAATGTAAGCATTTTGCATCACCTGCAATAAGAGCCGCTTGTTAGATTTTTTCATCAGGGATGCACACTGTCTGCGCTGGGTTTCACAGCGCTCAGCCACAGATCAATGGTTTCGCCGGCTCGCACGGTATTGATATCGCCCTGGGCATTTACCCGGGTGGGCGACTGGCGCACCACAAAGGCCGCAGCAGTATCGGATATCTCGCCCATGGTCAGCACGGTACCAATTCCCAGGTTGCTGGCGGTAAGGGCGTCGCGGGCTTCTGCAAAACTAAGGCCGGTAAGGTCTGGAACAGGATTTTCCGTATTGCCCGTACCGCTGCTCAGTACCAGGGAGATAGCACTGCCTTCCGGCACTTCTGTACCTGCTTTCACGGGCTTGCCGCCCAGCACCTGTTTCAATACGGTATTGGTGGCAAAATCTGGCTGGTAGCTGGTATCGCCCACTTTAAGCCGGCGGCTTTCCAGCGTCATCTGCGCACTGCGAAAGGTGAGGCCTACCAATTCAGGCATCTGCACCATGGGAGCGATCGTTTTATTGATGGTGAGATACACAGTACGGCCTACTTTTTCCACCGCACCACCTTCCGGGGCCTGGTCGTATACAGACAGGGCCGGGATGGTATCGGCATAGATAGAATCGCGTACGGTGGCTTCAAAACCAGCTTTGCCCAGGATTTCGGTGGCCTCCTTTACGTTTTTACCCCGGATATCCGGCACCGTAATAGTTTTGCCATGATGCGTAATGATGCCCAAAGTGGCAAAGAAAATAGCCCCCAACACAACGATCAGCACAATAGCGGCCAATACGTTAATAAAAAAAGAGCGTTTGGTAATAAATTCAAACACGGCAAAGTCTTATGGTGAGTAATGAAATGAAACCTGTTTTATTTTTTCATGCACGCTTCCAATACTATGCCGTAAAATTCGGTCAGCGTAAGACCGGCGGCCCGCACCTGTTGCGGCACAATGCTGTTTTCTGATTGGCCTGGCATGGTATTGATCTCCAGGAAAAATAATTGATCGCTGTGCGTTTCATAAATAAAGTCTACGCGCACAATACCTTTACAATTGAGTTTATTATACAAAGCCATCGCCGTGCGCTGCACCAGGGAGGTTACCGCTGCGGAGGTTTGGGCGGGGGTGATTTCCTGGGATTTGCCAGGGGTATATTTGGCCTCGTAATCAAAAAATTCTTTGGTGGTAACGATTTCGGTGATGGGCAACGGATGCAGCACGCCGTCTGCCCCCCGGTACAGGCCTATAGTAAGCTCCCGGCCTTTTACAAATTCTTCTACCAGCACCTGCTTATCCTCCCGGAAAGCCTTTTCCAGTGCTGCGGGCAGTTCTTCCGCCGTTTTTACTTTAGACATGCCTACGCTGCTGCCGCCTTCTGCCGGTTTTACAAATACCGGGAGGTGCAGTACATCCAGTAAGTTGGCCCAGGTTTCGGGTTGATCATACAGGGCGTGTACCGATTTGGCAATGTGTACAATGCCCAGGTCGCGCACAATTTTATTACAATAAGCCTTGTTAAAAGTAATAGCGGAAGACACACTACCGCTGCCGGTGTAAGGAATACCCAGCATATCGAAATAGCCTTGTAAGCGGCCATCTTCTCCAGGCGTGCCGTGAATGCCGATGAACACAGCGTCAAAGGTAACCTTACCCGTGGGCAGTGGGAGGGAAAAATCGTTCTTATCCACTTCATACACCTTACCATCCGGGGCGGTATAAGCCCAGTTACGATGGCCGATAACGATAGTATAAGGCTGGTACCGGGTAGCATCCAGTTGTTTGGCAATGGTAGCCGCGCTTTGTATGGAAATTTCATATTCGCCGGAATAACCACCGGCTACGATTGCAATCTTTTTCATATCCCTTTATGAGCGGGTAAAGTTAATTTAATTTCAGGTACAATATACAAGTACTGTTTGGCATATACATGGCTGGTTTATAACATGTACTAAACAAAACAACAGGCAGCACGCCCACCTTGCCCTACTATATAAAACAAGGTCCGGCGCAGTGGCCGGACCTCTCATACGATGCTTCCTAAAAATACAGTGGTTAAATATGCAGGTGTGCTTTCTTTTCCAGCAGGCCTTCTACGGTTTCTACGTACATTTCATCGGGTACGCAGCAATCTACCGGGCAAACGGCTGCACACTGGGGTTCTTCATGAAAGCCCTGGCATTCAGTACATTTATTGGGAACGATATAATAAGAATCTACTGCGATAGGGGCATTGCGTTGGCTAGCATCTATGGTAGAGCCGTCCATAAGAGTAAAAGCGCCTTTTACGCTGGTTCCATCTGCAATGGCCCACTCTACGCCACCTTCATAAATTGCATTATTCGGGCATTCTGGTTCACAAGCACCACAATTTATGCATTCATCGGTTATCTTAATTGCCATGATATAAACTTTTTTGTTTAAGGTAGTAAGCCATAATTTTGCAACAAAAATAGAATATCTCTCTTTAAAAAAATTGAATTTTTAACACGTTTAATGGACCGATCACAAAAAATAGCCGCCCTCGTACACCTGGGCCAATACCTGGCCAGCGACGATACGGAGTTGCAAGCAGTTAAAATTCGCGCAGGACAAGCCAACGGCTGGTTCACGCCAGCTTTCACCAACCTTGCTATACAAAACATCTGCCGATATTTTCTCCAGGCCCATAAACTGGAGCCCTGGCTGGCACCTTACCCGGAAACGAAGACCCCAAAAACGGTGGGCATCGTGGCTGCAGGGAATATTCCGCTGGTGAGTTTCCACGACTGGCTCTGCGGCTTTGTGAGCGGCCACCGGGTGCGCATTAAACTGTCGGCTAAAGACAATATCCTGCTGCCCCATATCCTAAGTAAAATGGAGGAATGGTATCCTACGCTGGCCGGCCAGACTACCGTGGCGGAGATGCTGAAAGACTGCGACGCATACATTGCCACCGGTAGCAATAATTCTTCGCGGTATTTCCATTATTACTTTGGCAGGTACCCCCACATCATCCGCCGCAACCGCACTTCCGTGGCCGTACTCACGGGCCGTGAAACGGTACAGGAGCTAGAGCTGCTCTCCGACGATATACTCCAATATTTTGGCCTGGGCTGCCGCAACGTTACTAAGATCTATGTACCACGCGGCTACCACTTTGAGCCACTGATCCAGTCGCTCCAGCGCTTTAACGACCTGAGCGAGCTGCATAAATACAAAAACAATTACGATTATAATCTGGCGCTGCTACTGCTCAATAACACGCCTTATATGAGTAGTGGTTCCCTCCTGCTACAAGAGCAGGAAAGTGTGTTCTCCGCAGTGAGCGTCCTACATTACCAATATTACGACGACCCCACCGTACTACAGGCGTTGCTGGCGGTCAATGAAGACCTGCAATGCGTGGTGGGGGAAGGCTATACCCCATTTGGGGCTGCCCAGCACCCCCAATTAGATGACTATGCAGACGGGGTAGATACTATGGCCTTTTTGTCAGGATTATAATTTTTTTTGACAATATATGCTTTGGTGAATGGCTGCCTATTTCGGTGGCCATTTGCGTTTTTGTCATTTTTCTCCATTTTTGTCACTGGCAGCTGATGAAATGTCACCCGTTCCAATCAAACATATATCATAATTATATAATATTTTGTACTTATTTTTAACGTTTGACCTAAAAATGTGTTAAAGTAGGCGGGTATTACGTTATAGCATTCAGCACAGCTATTAAATTTGTATGCCAAGGCATGTAAATTGATCCCCTTACTTTAAATTAAAAACCCATTTATCATATGAAATTGAAGCAAATAGCGGCAACTATTCTCATCAGTGCAGTTACTGCGCTGGCCAGCGTATTTGTGTACAGCAAATACCTGCAACCCCGTGTGCTGGGCAAGTTCCAGAACGGCTCCCAAAACATTCCGGTAAATTACACCAGCTACATGCCTGGCACTAAAACAATGGGCAGTGGTCCAGCAGACTTCACCGAAGCGGCCCGTGTTGCAGCCCCAGGAGTGGTGCATATCAAGACTAAGACCAATCCCCGTCAGATCAGCAACAACCTCCAGCGCAGCCGCAGCATTCTCCAGGACCTTTTCGGGGATGATTATGGAGGTGAGGAAGAAAATGGAGGCCGTTACTACACCCCCGGCCAAATGGCCAGCGGTTCCGGTGTAATGATTTCTGACGATGGCTATATCGTGACCAATAACCACGTAGTAGAAGGTGCCGACGAGATCAATGTAACACTCAATGATTACAAGACTTATAAAGCCAAAGTGGTGGGGGCCGACCCCGGCACCGACCTGGCCCTTATTAAAATAAATGCCGCTCACCTGCCCTATGTACTCTACGGCAATTCTGATGATGTACAGATAGGCCAGTGGGTACTGGCCATTGGCTACCCCCTGAACCTGGAAACCACGGTTACGGCGGGCATCGTAAGTGCCAAGGCCCGCAGCATTGGTATTAATCGCAGCGGGGGCCGCAATTCGGCGATCGAGTCTTTTATCCAGACCGATGCTGCGGTAAACCAGGGCAATAGCGGAGGCGCGCTCATTAATACCAACGGCGAGCTGGTAGGTATTAACTCCGCCATTGCCTCTCCCACCGGTTCTTATGCAGGATATTCTTATGCGATACCGGTGAACCTGGTAAAAAAAGTAGTAAATGACCTGCTGAAATACGGCAATGTTCAGCGTGCCTACCTGGGTGTTCAATACTTTGACCCGGCCCGCATGTCCATGCTAAGCGATGACCAACTGGCCAGTGCCGGCATCTCCCGAGATGTGGAAGGCGTAGTGGTGAGCGGGGTAATACCCAACAGTGCCGCAGCCGCAGCTGGCATCCAAAAGAGCGATGTAATCACCAAAGTGAATGGCGTTGCTACGCCATCCAGTCCTACCATGACGGAGCAGATTGCCCGTTTTAAACCTGGCGACAAGATCAGCATTACCTTCCTGCACAACAACAAGGAAGTAACCCGCACCGTAGAGCTGAAGAACATTAATGGCAATACCAACATTGTAAAAGAAACGATCCTGGATAAAATGGGGGCCGACCTCCGCACACTGGACCGCAAGGACGCCGCCTCCCTGGGTATTGCTGGTGGGGTGCTGGTAAATGGTATTGGCAGCGGCCTTATAAAACAGCAGACCAATATGAAGGAAGGATTCGTTATCCTGAAGGCAGGCGTTACGAATGTGACCACCGTAGAACAACTGCAAAGCGTACTGGAAAAAACGCCCAACGTAAAACTACAGGGCATTTATCCCGATACCGATGGCGTATATTATTACAACATTAGCACCGGCAGTGGGTTAGCGTTGTAAAAAAAAGTAAAGGTTTATTGAAAGCGCACCGGCATTTCCTGGTGCGCTTTTTTTATGAGAAGGCATTACACCTGCACAAAAAAGCCCGGGCGCGACCCAGGCTTATGGTTTATATTTTTTGTAAAATTAAATGCTAGAGATTGATCACACCTTTTAGCTGGCTAAAGAACTCGTCTTTTTTGCGGCTGGAGATTGGAATATTTTTCTGGTCGCTCATAATTACAGAAGTTCCCAGGCCTTTAATGATTTTCACGATGTGGTGAATATTGATAAGAAAAGACTTGTGCACGCGGTAAAACCCTTTGTCGGAGAGCATTTCCTCGTATTCTTTGAGCGATTTGGAAATGAGGTGGGAAACGTTGTTGATCAGTTGTATTTTGGTATAGCTGTCGAATGCCTCGCAGTAGATAATATCTTTCAGATCGATGACGTTATAACCATCGTTTACGGGGATTACAATTTTGGAGAAAGCGTTATCGTTATTTTTTACGTAATCTTTGAGGATAGAGGCCAGTTCGTTGAGTCGGCCTTTTTTGCTTTTCTTCACTTTTTCCAAAGCATCCTCCACCTCACTCACCTTAATGGGTTTGAGCAGATAGTCTAATGCAGCGAATTTAATAGCCTGTAACGCATATTCCTGAAAGGCGGTAATGAAGATCACCTCAAAATTGAGTACCGGAAACATTTCCAGCAACTGGAAGCCGTTGTGCGGGGGCATTTCGATATCCAGGAATAATACATCAATGGGGTTGTTCTTGATCATTTCCGCCGCGTCATGAATATTCTGTGCCTCTCCTACTACTGTAACATCCTTACAGTAATTTTCGAGGATATTTCTCAGAATATGTATGTTGCGGACTTCATCGTCTACAATGGCAGCTTTAATATTACTCATAACATCTTTACAATTGGGATGAGAATCTCGACAAGGGTGCCTTCTCTTGAGCCCAAACCAGATTTAAATTTATCAATTATTTCCAACTTTCCAACATTTCCATTAAAAGATTTAATAATCTGCAACCGGTCTCTTATTACACTCAGCGCGGTGGATTCGTGTTTGATTAACCTGCCAGACTTCAGGCTGTTGGCCTTTTCCCAGCCAATACCGTCATCATCTACCGATACGTATAACATATCATCCACCAATTCCAGGCGTATCTCCAGGTAACCGGCTTTGGTTTTGGGCGCCAGTCCGTGTTTAATAGCGTTCTCCAGGATAGGCTGTATGATCATGGGCGGAATGTATACGGTAAACTCTTTCAGCGTGGGTTGCAAATTAAAATGATAGGTAAAGGCATTGGCAAACCGCATCTTCTCCAGCTCAATGTAGCGGGTCAGGAAGGCTATTTCATCTTCCAGCGAAATATAGGATTTGCGGGAATTATTCAGCATTTGCCGCATAAGCGTGGCAAAGTCTGCCAGGAAGTTCAGGGCTTGTTTTTCCTCTTTTTCCAGGATAAGATGTTGCACCGAGTTCAGGGAATTAAAGATAAAGTGCGGGTTCATCTGGTTGGTCAGCGCCTTAGCTTCCAGCTCAGCGATCTTGCGGTTATATTCCGTTTTGCGGGTTTCACTTTGTTTAACCCTACGGATAATGTAGCGCAGGAAAAACCCAATGAGCAGGATGCCTAACAGCACCAGGATGCCCCTGGCCCACCACTGCTGGTACCAGCGAGGCAAAATATTGATATCCAGGCTTACTGGTTTGCTCCAGGCCCCATTGTACTTGCGCGCGCGGATCACCAGTTCGTAATGCCCCGGCTGCAGGTCGGGATAAGGAATGATATTGGATTTAGTACTGATCCAATCGGTACTGTCTGCCGAGAAATTATATTGGTATTCTACCAGGTCGGGCAGGTCAAAGGCAATGGCGCCAAATTCCACCTCGAAAGAACTTTTGCTTTTGAAAAGATGGGTAAAGGTTTTGGCACTGGCCGTATAACTCACATCAGCATAACGGATGGTGGAAAGGTATACTGTAGGCGGCGTAGTATCTACCGGCAGTTGCTTATCGCGAAAATAACAAAGCCCGTTGGAAGTGGCGATGTACAACATGCTGTCTTGTAAAAACACGTCGCGGATATCATCAGAGTTTAGGCCATCGTTGGAAGTAAATTTGCGCATGATCTTGCGCGAGGCTACGTCTATCTCCGACACGCCCCGGTCTGTAGCGACGAATAGATGCCCGCGCTCATCGTAATAAAGCTGTTGGCAAATATCGCTGGCCAGGTCCTGGCGCATAGAGATGTGGCTTACTACCGAATCGTGGTGCAGTACATACAGCCCCTGGTCTGCAGTACCTATCCAAAGATCTCCGTTAATATTTTTTAGATGGCGTATGCTTTGTTTCAGGCGGGGGTCGGTCCAGCGGCTCAGTAACTGGCTATCCCAATCGGTGCCGAAATACAAACCGGTATTGGTGCCTACATAATAGGTGCTGTCGTCTATACAGGCCACGGAGGTAATGCCCCCGGCAGAAAGTACCGGTGGTATATCATCGTCTAGCGTAATGAGTTGATCTTCTGCCGCCACCCGGATCTTGCCACCGGGCGATACATCGATATCCTTCAACCGGCTGACATTGCGCAACAGCTCGGGCTTTTGTTTGGCCAGGTTAAAGGTATAAATTCCATTGTCCATCCCAATCAGTACATCCTTGCCATAAGGCAGCATACTGATAATACTATTACGTCCTCCCAAGCTGCCACTAAGGCCATATTGACTGATCTTGCCATTGCGGTCCAGGGTATTGAGGTAGCCAGCGTTCTGGCCAATGAGCAACATTCCCGATGCCTGGTCTTTGAAGATGCTGAAGATGGAGTGGGTAGCCAGCCCGTTGGTATTGTCGAGGTAATTGAAATAAAAGTTTTTGAAGGGAATGTTATACACCCCATCGCCAAAAGTAGATATCCAGAAATTACCATCGCGGTCGCCCAGGATAGAAGTGATGTAGTGATTGTCCAGCAGGCGGCTTAGTTTAGTATCGCCCCGGAAATAATCTTTGAGATAATACAGCGCCTTTTGGGTGCCTATCCAAAGGTTGTCCCGGTCTATGTACAACGAGCGTATATCATCTGTAATGCCGTAGTCGTTGCCACTGAAAAAACAGGATGCCTGATTATGGTTGTAAATAAATAATTTATTGCCGATCACAATAGCAGGCTTTCGGTGTACCAGGGCATAACCGGCGGGCTGGGTATAATTGAGGATGTTAGGCTGTATTTGCTGGAAAGGATTGTTAGGATCATTCCAGCCAGTAAGCTGAAAGGAAGCTTGCAGGGGGTGGAAAATGGTATCGTTGCGCAGCAGGAAAAAAAGGTCTGTTTGCCCGGGCGAGCTGTAAATGGTATTGCGCCCGTTGTAACGCATTACCCGTGCGCCGCCATTGAGAAACCAGGTATTTACTGTACCATCGTCGAATGCGTATTGGATAGGATTTTGGTTAATGGGGAAATACAGCGAAGAATCGTTTTGCTCGTTGTGGACAAGGTTATTGCTATAGTAAGAAAGTTTGGTACTGCCGGTAAAAAACCATACGCGCCCCTGGTTGTCGGCGGCCAGTTTCAGCACATCATTGTCTGTAAGGCCATCGTGTTTGGCATAGTTGCGAAAGCGCTTGCCGTCGAACTTACTCACACCAGTAGGCGTGGCAAACCAGATAAAGCCATCTTTATCCTGCACGGCCCCATACACGGTAGCATTGGCCAAACCGTCTTTCACATTATAGTTGCGGATCAGTATTCCCTGCGCATAGCTACGGGATACCAGACCAGCCATTAAGAAGATACAAAGGCCTATAAAACGCTTAAACGGCATCAGTTTTAAAGTTAGTAAAATGTACTGGGTGCATGTACGATGTATGTTATACAATGTACAAGGTATGATGTAATCCGGAGCCGGCTGGTACCTACTTACAGCCCATTGTGGCGGGAAGTCCTCTGCCGTTCAACATTAACGCAATTTGCCTCTAATACTTGTTCAATGTACAAAATACATACGGGGCTATACCGGAACCTCACACAGTACATTGTACAAGGTACTACCTGGTACCCTGTACAATATTACACTTCACCATCTCTCTAATACGCCCTGGCAAAGAGTACGCGCTCTTTGGAGGGTTTACCAGTCAGGATGCATTGGCCGGGCGACTGTGGGTTATTTAGCGGAATGCATCGGATGGTGGCTTTTGTTTTTTCTTTAATGGCCTCTTCCGTTTCGGGCGTACCATCCCAGTGTGCGGCCACGAAGCCTGCTTTACCGTCCAGGGTAGCTACAAATTCTTCCCAGGTATCTACAGGGGTAATATGTTCGTCCCGGTATGTTTTAGCTTTATTGTACATGTTCTGCTGAATATCTTCCAGCAGTAACTGGATGGCACCGGTAAGCCCGTCCAGGGAAAGGCTTTCCTTGGTTTTATTGTCGCGGCGGGCTACTTCGGCCACATTATTTTCCAGGTCGCGGGCACCCAGGGCAATGCGTACGGGTACGCCTTTCAGTTCGTACTCGGCAAATTTCCATCCTGGCCTGGCGTGATCTGCGTCGTCATATTTCACGCGGATGCCAGCCTGTTTCAATTCGGCTACGAGGGCATTCACCTTCTCATCTATCCTGGCTTTCTGCTCTTCATTTTTGTAAATGGGTACAATCACTACCTGGAGGGGGGCAATCCGGGGCGGCAGTATAAGACCGTCGTCGTCGCTATGCGCCATTACCAGGGCACCGATCAGGCGGGTGGATACGCCCCAGGAGGTAGCCCATACATATTCCAACTTATTTTCTTTATTGGTAAACTGTACGTCGAACGCCTTGGCAAAATTCTGGCCCAGGAAGTGGGAGGTACCGGCCTGCAAGGCCTTTCCGTCTTGCATGAGGGCTTCAATACAATAGGTATCTACCGCGCCGGCAAAACGTTCGTTGGGGGTTTTCACCCCTTTGATCACGGGCATGGCCATCCAGTTTTCCGCAAAATCGGCGTACACATCCAGCATCTGCCGGGTTTCGGCTACCGCTTCCTGGGCAGTGGCATGGGCCGTATGACCCTCTTGCCAGAGAAACTCCGCTGTACGCAGGAAGAGGCGGGTACGCATTTCCCAGCGCACCACGTTAGCCCACTGATTTATGAGCAGGGGCAAATCGCGGTGCGACTGTATCCAGCTTTTGTACGTGTTCCAGATAATGGTTTCTGAAGTGGGGCGCACAATGAGTTCTTCCTCCAATTTGGCTTCAGGATCTACGATCACGCCACCGCCGTTGGGATCATTTTTCAGGCGGTAGTGGGTTACTACGGCGCACTCCTTGGCAAAACCTTCTATATGGGCAGCCTCTTTACTCAGGAAGCTTTTCGGTATAAACAGCGGGAAATAGGCATTCTGGTGACCGGTGTCTTTAAACTTTTTGTCAAGTACATCCCGCATTCCTTCCCAAAGGCCAAAACCATAGGGCTTGATCACCATGCAGCCCTTTACGGCAGAATAATCTGCCAGGCCACCTTTTAAAACCAGGTCATTGTACCACTGCGAATAATCTTCGGAACGGGCCGTAATTTCTTTGCTCATAACTGTTGATAACTAGATAACTATAATTAAATCTTTCCAGGCTGCACTCCAATTATTATTAAACGAAGGCCCGTTTAGACTGTCTAAAAAGCAATGATATTTGAAAAGAATCGCCAGCGGGCTTTTCTATAAAATTTACAAAAATATGTTTTGCGTTTATAAAACGTTGTAACAAAATTAGTTTACAAACGTTTTACCCTATTAAAGGGTCCGCCTAAGTGGCAGTAGTCTCCCAATGGCTTGCTTTTTGCAACCTTATTTATAAGACGGAAACGTCTAAAATTCCATGGGATTGCGAATATAAATCAGGTAAATGGAAAAGTGAGATTATTCAGAAAATTATATTAAGAATTTGACTACTTTTACTTTTGGAGATCTTTGTTAACTTTAATTGGTAAATAACTTAAAAATGAAACTTTTACTATATAGCGTAGTGGCAGCCACGCTGGTTTTAAGTAGCTGCTCCTCCGCCTACAAATCCACGCAAACGCCGGACGATGTTTATAATTCGCCCAGCGCTACTACTACCAGCCGCAATACGGACAATGGAAGTACCAACACCACTGCAGACGATGGTAGCAATTACGTAACCTATGATGATGGTTCTCAATACGATTCCGATTATGGCCGTCGTATGAACATGTTCTCCGGCAGTTATGTAAGTGGGAATTATAGCGACTATTATTATGCCCCCGTTGGGATCAGTGCTTACTACGGCAGCCCTTACTACTCCTACTATCCGTACAGCGGATTTGGGTGGGGACTTGGTTTTGGCCTGGGCTTCGGATACAGTTCGTTCTATTATCCCTGGTATAGTCCTTACTACGGTTATGGTTATGGCTATGGATATCCCTACTACTATGGCGGTGGTGGCTATTATCATGGAGGTTACTATGGTGGCAGTCATGGCGGCTACTACTCTAACCCGGTAAACCGTATCCGTACCAACGGTGCGCCTACTGCGGGTAATGGTTTTACTAATAATGGAGGGTTCACCGGTGGCCGTACCAGAACAGGTGTAGTGCCTTCCAACAATAACACTGGCGTCAGCAACAACCGCCGGGTATTTACTCCTTCTTCCAGCGAGCAGTCCGGTTATAGCCGTCCTACCCGCTCCTTCTCTCAACCTACTTTCCAGGCGCCTACCCGCTCCTTTAGCCAACCCTCCTACTCCGCACCCCGCACCAGCGGATTTAGCGGTGGTGGTGGTGGATTCAGTGGTGGTGGCCGCAGAAGATAATACTATCGAATTTAAAAGTACCCTGGCCCAATTTCACCAGGGTATTTTTTTGCCCTTTATCCAAATGTTACGTTCCTCTTTAAAATCTTGCTCTAATGATTAAAAAAATTGCATTCACCTTTGCAATAGGGATTGCTTTTATGTCTGCCCAGGCCCAGGACAAAACGGATGTGCTGCGTTACAGTGAACTTAATCCGGGCGGTTCATCCCGCGCACAGGCTATTGGCGGTGCTACCGGCTCTATTGGCGGTGACTACTCTTCCATCTTTTCTAACCCTGCCGGCGTTGGCTTTTTCAAAAGTAGTGAATTGGCCTTCAGCCTTGACTTTCAGCAGGCCAATAATAAAAGTACATACCTGAATACCAATGGCTCCGACAATAAAGGCAATTTTAATATCGGCAGCGTAGGGCTTATCCTAGCCAGCCCCAGAAGAAATCCCAACAGTAAGTGGCAGAACATTACGCTGGGCCTGGGCTATAGCCGCCAGGCCAATTTTAACCAAAATATTTACTACCGGGGGCGGAATAACACTTCCTCTATCGGTAGCCAGTACGTGTCTAACCTGAACGGGGTGGATACGGCTTCGGTGTATGACGGGGCATATGCTTTTGGTCCGCTGGAGGCCGTGAAAACCGGATTCCTGTCGGGCAACTTCGATAATGCCGGCAACCCGCTCCATACCTGGACCACCATTTCGCCCTACGATGATCCCGCCGGCGCGGGCGTGCTGCAGGAGAATTCCATTTATACCTCTGGCCGCAGCGAGATTTATTCCCTGGCGCTGGGGACTAATTATGCTGACAAGTTTTACATTGGCGGTAGCCTGAATATGCCCCATATAGAGTATGAACGCAATTCGGTATTCCGCGAAACCAATGACCAGCACTACCAGTATCTGGGATACACCATGAATTATTACGAGTCTTCTACCTACCTGAATACCACGGGCAATGGCTTCCAGGCCAATCTAGGGGTTATTTACCGCCCCATTCCTGCCCTGCGTGTAGGTGCGACCTTCATCTCCCCCATGTGGTTATCTATGCACGATAGCTATTATGGCAACTACACCACTAGCGACAACACCGGCACTTACACCGCCAGTACGCTGGACGAAGATGAATACAATGCCCCGGTAGAAAGCCATTATAATATCCGTACACCGTGGAGAGGCATTGTGAGCGCCGCTTACGTGTTTACGCCAAAAGACAATAACATCCGCAAACCCTCCGGCTTCCTGACGGTGGATTATGAATATGAAGACTACGCCTCCTCCAGCCTGAAGTTTAAAAATGGGCTGAGCGACGACAACCAGTCCAGTAATCTTGTGCAGTCGGACATCAAGAGCAGCTACCAGTCGGCCTCCAATATCCGCGCAGGTGGTGAAATCAAAATAGATATCTGGGCCTTCCGTGCAGGTTTTGCCTATTACGGCAACCCCTATGCCACGGGTGGATTGGACGGCAGCCGCAAGTTCTACAGCGGTGGTTTAGGCTACCGCAACAAGGGTTTTTATGCAGACCTGACCTATGTTTACATGAATCAAAACCTGCTGGACCAGCCCTATGCCGTAGGCAGCGACCAGCCAAACACCCCCACTCCTGCTCCTGCATCGATCAAGGCCAATACGTCTAATGTATCGTTGGGGATTGGGTTTAAGTTTTAAATAATAAGCCATAAAATTTTATAGGAAAGCACCTTTCGCGATGGCGGGAGGTGTTTTTTTTGGGGGGTGTATTCTTCGCTGGTATGTTTAACGATAACCAGCCATTGACCAGGCTTAAGGTAGGATGAAGGTAAATGTTAATGCGCGTTAAAATATTTAGTCCTGGCTATACTTTATCTAATTCTTGTGTGATAAATGCTATAATTTTTTCCTCTTCCTGCGGATTAAACCAGTGGTAGTCCTGGTCGCGGGCGAACCAGGTAAGCTGGCGTTTGGCGTACTGGCGGGTGTGGGTTTTAATCTGGTCTACGGCTTCGGGTAGCGAAAGGGTACCGTCCAGGTACTGGAATAGCTCCTGGTATCCTACCGTTTGCAGGGCATTGTGGCTGCGGTAGGGCAATACGGAGCGCACCTCTTCCACCAGGCCTTCCGCCATCATTTCGTCTACCCGCTGGTGAATATTTGCGTGCAGCTCCGGCTTGGGCAGGGTAACGCCAATTTTAATGATCCGGAAATCGCGTGGGTGGGGGCTGGAGGTGCGGAAACTGCTGATAGAATGGCCGGTGGCTTCCAGCACTTCCAGGGCACGGAGGAGGCGGTGTGGGTTACCGGTTTCCGCGGTGGCGTAAAACGCTGGGTCACGCTGCTGCAGCTGGGCCTGTAGCCAGGGCAGGCCATGTTGGGCATAGGCCTGGCGTACGGCCTCCCGCACGGGGGGGGGAATGGCGGGCATTTCATCGATGCCTTCAGCAAAGGCCCGCAGGTACAAACCGGTGCCGCCGCATATGATGGCCACGGGGTGGCTGGCAAATATTGCTGCTGCATACCCCAGGGATAGGCGTTCGTAAATGCCGGCACTCACCTGCTCTCGGATGCTGTGGGAATTAATAAAATAATGCGGCACAGCGGCCAGTTGCGCCGGGGTGGGCTTGGCGGTGCCAATCGTAATTTCCCGGTAGCATTGCCGCGAATCAGCAGAGATGATGCGGGTACCAAAATGCCGGGCCAGGCGGATGGCCAGGCTTGTTTTGCCCGCTGCGGTAGGACCGGCAATGATGATGGCAGTATTCATCCGAAAAAAATATTGCGATTTTTAGGCAACAGGTGCGTGGTGCGTAGTAGCAAAAAATGTAAAGGCCATCGTATCCTTGGATAGTATGGCCTTTACCAATGAGATCGGGTATTTATTTTGCGCGGAGCGTATATTAAAAATCGTCCAGCCCTGCTTGTTGCTGGGCATCTTCGCTGTCTTCGGTATCTTCCTCCGTATCATTTTCTTCCCCTTCTTCCCCGAAGCCTTCGTCCAGGCCTTCTCTATTGAGATCGTATTTTTCTTCCATCTCCACGAGTTTATCGTTTACGAGGCCTTTAGTGCCGTATTGGCTGGGGGCCAGGCCTTCTTTGCGCACCAGGAGGGGGTACACTTTTTTGGCGTCTTCCTCTTTGGATACGGCGATCAGTTCCACCAGAAATGTCCAGTGTTTGGCAAAATCGTAAACGTAAATAAATTTCTGGTTAGGTGTTTTCACTTCCAGTCCGATGGCCGTTTCTACCATCAGGAGGGGGGCTACTTTGCGTGGTGCGTTATCATTTTCAAAAATGATTTCCCGGCCCCGCGCCCAATTATCGTTACTACGGAAAAAGGTGGCGTTGTGCTTGCTATCAAACTCGAATGCTTGCAGGATGGACTGGTGGAATTGTAAAAATGACTGGGCGGGCTTTATCACAATATCTCTATATACACTTTCATCTTCTTCCCAATAGACCCTGAATTTCAAAACCGGCATATATGCTTCGTTAATGTTTTTTATGTGATTTGATCGGTAGGTGTTGTGGTAGCAGGCAGGCTGCTATTTGCAAAATACCCATTTTTATGCCAATACTCCGATATTTCAATAATATTCTTATGGCTGTTGCAACGGCTTCAGGTTCATAGCGCTGGCTGTTTCCAGCATGAAGGCGTAGGCGGCTTCGTAGGTATTGGGAATGATGCCATCGAGGATGGCTTCGCGGATGGCATTTTTCAGATCGCCTACCTGGCGGCAGGGGCGCAGGCCAAACGTTTCCATGATCATCTCCCCCGTAACCGGCGGTTGCCAGTTGCGGATACGGTCGTTCTCCTCTACTTCTTTAAGCCGTTCGCGTACCAGTTCAAAATTTTCTAAATAACGTTTTACCTTTTGTTTGTTTTTGGAGGTAATGTCTGCTTCGCACAGGGTCATGAGCGCGTCTATATCTTCCCCGGTATCGAAGATGAGGCGGCGTATAGCCGAATCCGTTATATTCTCTTTGGTGAGGCTAATGGGGCGCAAGTGCAGCTCCACCAGTTTTTTCACAAAACGCATCTTTTCGTTTTGCGGCAGCTTCAGTTTGGCGAAAATGCGGGGTACCATTTTGCCGCCCACGGCATCGTGCCCGTGGAAAGTCCACCCATGTCCTTCTTCGAAGCGTTTGGTGGCAGGTTTGCCAATGTCGTGCAGCAGGGCGGCCCAGCGCAGCCAGAGGTCGCGGGTGTGTAGGCTTATATTGTCGATCACCTGCAGGGTGTGATAGAAATTATCTTTATGCCCTTTCCCATCCTGGGTTTCCACGCCTACCAGGTCTGTCATGGCGGGGAAAATAAGTTTCAGCAATCCGGCTTTGTACAGCAGATCCAGCCCGATGGAGGGTTTTACCGTGAGCATGATCTTATTCAGCTCATCGGTAATGCGTTCCTGGGTGATGATGCGGATGCGGTGGGCATTTTCCTGTATGCCGGCAAATACAACGGGGTCTATCGTAAAGGCCAGTTGGGCGGCAAAACGGATGGCGCGCATCATCCGCAGGGGATCGTCGCTAAAGGTTTTCACCGGGTTTAGCGGGGTGCGGATGATCTTGTCTGCCAAATCCTGGCGGCCCTGGAAGGGATCTACCAGGTTACCGTAATCGGCGGGGTTGAGGCTGATGGCCATGGCATTGATCGTGAAGTCGCGGCGTAGCTGGTCGTCTTCCAGCGAGCCGGCTTCCACTGCCGGGTTGCGGGAGTCTTCGCGGTAGCTTTCCCGGCGGGCGCCTACAAATTCCATTTCCATATCCTCCCATTTAAGCTGGGCGGTGCCATAGGTTTTGAAGAAATGCACGGGGATATTACCGCCGAGTTTTTCGGCCACTTTATGCGCCAGGGCTATACCGTCGCCCACGCAGACGATGTCCATGTCCTTAGTTTTGCGGCCCAAAAGTTTGTCCCGCACAAAGCCGCCAATCACGTAAGCCGGCACGCCCAGTTCTGCGGCAGCCAGGGCTACATGATGAAGCACTCCGCGCTCCTGCGGTGTACAAGGGATGTCGAATTTACCGGGAATGGTCATTACTCCAAAAATACTATTTTAGAAAAGAAAGCCGCAAAGGTAAGGAAATTGGCCATAGGGATGCAGGAATCTGAAACTGCGCCCAGGATGGGCCATTGCGGCTATTCCCGGATGATTTCCAGGCTGCCGTCTGGCCGGATCTTAACAATCCGGGAGGGCATAGCGGGCTGCTTTTCGTACTGGCGATGCCGCACGATGTAGGTGGCCGCGGCTTTTACGGTGGGTGATATTGCGGCAAAGTTGACGGGGGCAGGCTCCCCACTCAAATTGGCAGAAGTGGAAACGATGGGTTTGCGCAGGCGCTTTATAAGGTGGCGGCAAAACTGATCTTTTACCAGGCGGATGGCCACGCTCCCATCTTCATTGATGACGCTGGGGGCCAGGTTCAGGGCGCCTTCATAGATCACCGTGGTAGGACTATCAAAATCATCGAGGATAGTGGCCAGGTTTGGATGCGGATGGGCTACGTACTGCAAAATAGATCTTACTTCGGCCATCAGTATGACCATGCTTTTATGCACGGGCCGCTGTTTGAGCTCGAATATTTTACGCACTGCTTTTTCGTTGGTCGCGTCGCAACCCAGGCCCCAGATGGTATCGGTAGGATATAAAATATTGCCGCCGGAGCGTAGCACCGCCAGGGAGATGATGAGGTCTTGATCAAAAATTTCCACGCGTTATATTAAAATAGTGAACGATAAACTTCCATGACGGCGGCGGCACATTTTTCTGGGGTGAAATGGCGGGCGTGTATAAACCCCTTTTCGCGCAAATCTGCCGCCAGCGCTTCATCTGTAGTGATGGTGCGGATGGCACCGGCAATGGCCTCTACGGAAAGGGGATCAACGTAAAGGGCAGCATTGCCCGCCGTTTCTGCAAAACACGAGCCCTGGGAGGTGATAACCGGCGTGCCGCTCCACAAGGCCTCCAGGATAGGAATGCCAAAACCTTCGAACAAAGATACGTAGAGCAACGCCGTGGCGCCCTGGTATAATAAGGGCAGCTCCTCCCCTTTCATACGGCCCTGCTCATTGAGCCAGATCACCTGTTTTTCCATGCCCTCCCGCGCTATCCAGGCCTTAACTTTTTTCATATATCCATCCCCGTTACCCAGCACCACCAAAGGCAGTGCCGCCCCTGACTGGCGCAGGGCCTGCACCACTGCCAGCAGGTTTTTCCGCTCAATGACGGAGCCTACACTCAGTAAATATTTTTCCGGCAAATGATAGGCCGCACGAAATGCCGCAATGCTGGACGCCGTATGCAACCCTTCGAAAGATGGGTCGCAGCTTTGATAACATACGGTTATCTTCCCGGGGTGTACGTTGTAAAACTGCACCAGGTCTGCCTTGGTTTGTTCGCTGATGGCAATGACCCGGTCTGCCGCATGGGCTGCGTACCGCGCTTTACGGCGGTAGGTGAATACGTCGATGGGATTGTATTGCCCGGGAAAGCGCTCAAAGATGAGATCGTGCATGGTGACTACACTCTTTACGCCACTGTTGTGAATGCCGAAGGGTACTTCATGACTCAGGCCATGGTAAAGGTCCATGCCACGCTGCGCCAGCTCCGGCGTTACCCATTTGCTGCGCCACAAAGCGCGCAGTTTGCGGTGCAGAAAACGGGTGGGCAATACGGTGTGGATGTTAGAAAAAGCCGAAACCGGGAACATGGTGGTAGGTTTCGGGGCAAACAGAAAGTACTGGTGCTGCGGAAAATCCGCGGCCAGCGAGCGGATAAGGGTGCGGCTGTAGTTGCCTAAACCAGTATTGTTCTGAAAAGCGCGCTTGGCGTCGAATGCAATGTTCATGTAGAAAGTATGGAAATTGCCGTTCCGGCTCACCTGGAAAAGAGTGGCCCGGGACACAATTGCCTGTTTATTTTTCAACAATACACTGTAAGTTTGTACAAAATACAATGTAAATGGACACAAAGGACAAAATACAGGCGGCCTGGAACGACCGCAATCTACTGCAAGATACAGAATACAGTGATGCCGTAAAAAATGTGCTGAGCTGTTTGGACACTGGCAAGATGCGCGTAGCAGAACCTACTGAAAATGGCTGGATCGTCAATGAATGGGTAAAGCAAGCTATCCTTATGTATTTTTCTATCCGAACCATGGAAACGATGAACGCCGGCCCGCTGGAGTTCTACGATAAAATGAAGCTGAAGAATAATTACAAAGACCAGGGCGTACGCGTAGTACCCTCCGCCGTGGCCCGGTATGGCGCTTACATTGCCCCCGGTAGCATTCTGATGCCGTCTTATGTGAACATCGGCGCTTATGTAGATGAAGGTACCATGGTGGATACCTGGGCTACGGTAGGCTCCTGCGCCCAGATAGGCAAGCATGTACACCTGAGCGGCGGCGTAGGTATTGGCGGTGTGCTGGAACCCCTACAGGCCAACCCGGTGATTATTGAAGATGGGGTATTCGTAGGCTCCCGCTGCATTGTGGTGGAAGGTGTGATCGTGGAAAAAGAAGCGGTATTGGGTGCCAATGTGGTGCTGACCAAATCTACCAAGATCATCGACGTAACCGGCAGCGAACCCGTAGAATATAAAGGCCGCGTGCCTTCGCGGAGTGTGGTAATACCCGGTTCTTATACGAAGAAGTTTCCCGCCGGGGAATACCAGGTACCCTGCGCGCTGATCATTGGTCAACGCAAAGCTTCCACCGACTTGAAGACGAGTTTGAACGACACGCTACGCGAATTTAACGTGGCCGTGTAAATGGATACGATTTTGAGAAAGCCGGCCTTGCGGATGCGAGGCCGGCTTTTTTGTGGAAGGTTATGGCCTCCTTTCATTTATTATTAATATCGATAGCGATATAAATACATATACCAGCTTTACAATACGCTTTATCTATAACGTTTTTCTGAATACTTTCCTGATCGTATTAAATGTGTGTATAAACGATAGAAATATCACTACCTAATTTTTCTTTGAAGGAAGCAATAAAAGACTCTTTTAATAACGGCCAGTTCCAAAATGTAAACCCTAAGTCGCTAAAACCCCATTCAGGCTCAAAGCGAAATTGGTGAATCTCCGTCCCTACATTGCATAAAGGACATATTAGTTCATCACTGAGCTGTTTGTACCAGTTGTTTAAAAAACGCCAGTTTTCCTGTGCTATATTCTCCTTACAGTGTGGACAAATACACTCCTCCATACCATTTTCTCCTGTATAGAAAACCCTTCTTTCCGTAATAACTTCCAGTCCATTTGTAATCAAGTCAAATGGTAGTTGGTCCGGATATGCTGTGATAAGCCTTGCACCTTCAGATACAGCATAGCCACTATCAATACTTAAAACGCAGTCAGAAAGCTCCGGCTTCACGATGTTCTCAGACACCAACCAAGTTAGGATGGTTTGTGCTTTAAATATCTTTTCTGGGTAACTGGATATTTTAGGAACAATGGAAATACTATGGTCGCTCATTATGAAATGGTAATTTTACTGCTTATCAATGATTAATAACTGCCAATACGCAAACTAAAGAAAATTTACACAAAAAAATATTCCGTTAATATCTTTTCTAGTACATTTTGGAAATAATGATTCGATGTCACCCTGATTAGTAAATTAAAAACACAAACCAAATTGTGCGGCTGAAATAAATTGTGGATAGAAAAAATGAGCCATAAGCCCCCAATAGTTAAGATGGTTGGGGTGCGAGAACTAAAACGTATTAAACTTGTGTAAGGCTAGGAATGTAACGGGCAGCCGTTATTATCTCAAATAGGAATATCTTTGCTCCAAGGTGAGCTGGAAATACTTTCTTGTCATCGTAACACAAAATTAGGTTTTCAGTTTCATCCCCCTTTTTTTTTGGGGGGGGGCTCCGAAAGGGGGTGAAACTCACCTGTTACACTTATCATCTGAACTTACATATTTATTATTTAAAACAACTAAAACCATTTATTATCAAAATCAATTTTTCATTTAGTAGCAAAACGCATTCTAATAAATAAGTAATGATTGAAGTTATAAAAGGCGACATTACCAAAATAAAAGTTGATGCCATTGTAAACGCAGCAAATACATCTTTACTTGGCGGTAGTGGTGTTGATGGTGCAATTCATAAAGCTGGCGGTGGGGCGATACTTGAGGATTGTAAAAAAATCCGAAGTAAACAAGGTGGTTGCAAAGTAGGCGAAGCTGTTATAACTACTGCAGGAAAACTTCCTGCAAAGTTTGTTATTCATACTGTCGGGCCTGTTTGGAATAATGGCAATAATAATGAAGATATGTTGCTTTCTTTAGCTTACAGCAATAGCCTTAAATTGGCAGCTGACCATAACGTACAAACAATATCTTTCCCCAATATTAGTACGGGCATTTATCGCTTTCCAAAATATCAGGCTGCAAAGATCGCTTTTAAAACCGTTACGGATTTCCAAACAACCTCAGATTTAATCAAACAAATAATCTTTGTATGCTTCGATATTGAAAACTATAATATTTACAATGAGCTTTTAAAAAGCGAGAACATCGATTTTAAGTAGACTCTGAGCCTGTAAAACAAACTGTGTCAAAGATTAAAAATTAGGATCTTCAAACAGTTTATTTTATGGACATGAAAGAAAAATTTGACTACGAGTCTATTTAAGAAAAAGATGCTCGAACAATTCCGTTCGGGGAAGTTCCTCTTTGGTAAAGATGGCGCGTTTGCACCGTTATTAAAAGACATCTTGGAAGCGGCTATGGAGGGCGAACTCGAAAGTCATCTCACTGAGGAAGAGCGTGCTGCAGGTAACCGTAGGAACGGTAAGACCTCCAAAAAACTTAAGACGGCTGATGGCACTATTGATCTGGATGCACCCCGAGACCGATCAGCTAGTTTTGAGCCACAAATTGTCAAAAAGAGAGAGACTATTTTAGCAGAAAGCCAGGAAAGCAAGATAATCGGGCTTCGTGGGCATGGCATGAGTTTGCGTGATATCTCGGCCCACATCTTACCAAGCCGTCACCAAAGACGAGGCAGCCCATCAGCTGGAAGAATTGGGGTAAGAAATATCCCGTAGTGCTTGATTCCTTGAGGCGCAACTGGGAAAAACTAACGACCTATTTTCAGTATTCGGCAGCTATCCGCAAGTTGATCTACACCACCAATACTATTGAAGGCTTCCATCGCCAGGTTCGCAAAGTAACTAAAACAAAGGGAGCTTTTACCTTGGATATGGCCCTGCTGAAGCTCGTTAGAAAGCGACATTTTTTGCAGCAACAGAATATAACCCAGCATCATCAGAAAAAATATCACTTCCCAACGAGATCAGATTATCACTGAATTATTAAATGACACAGTTTATTTTACACTCCCGTATGATAAGCGAAAAGGTACTGTTTTTTTAAAGTCTGTAAATACATCAACAAAATCCTTATTATTAATTTTAGAAAGGAGTTTACCGCTTGTATCAAGAACATATTGTAAAGAATTCTTTAAGTGCATGTCCTTTTCCGACTTTACTTCCGTTAAGTCAGTTTTATAAGTATAATTCTTTTCGAAAGCTTTCACTGTACCATTTTTCAAGAACGAATAAAGGATTATAGATTGCCCGGTTTCTCCAAAAATATCCCATTTAGCATCACTTATTCTACCATCAATATAATGTGCTTTTACCTCGCTACCTTCAGAGCTTAAACCATCAATAGAAAAAACGATAGTTGTATCATTTGATAAAATATTGGGGGCGCTATTAATCTTTAATTTTTCTTCCAACGTATCTAATATTACATGCGTTGGCTTAGTGTTTTGAACTTGTTTATTGTTCTGTGTACACGAACAGTAAAATATCGCAAAGATTACAGAAACTTTAATTTTCATACTTATTTTGCTATTGGATAATTGGCAATCCTTTTTCATTTTTAGGTAATGCTCTAAGTTGCTTTAATGTTTGTCCTTGTAAATTTTGGAAATGTGGCTTATCATCAATTTTTTTCCACCTATGCCCCCATTCCAATCCCCTGCCTTCTCCAATAAGACCAATAAGAGGATAATATTTTGTATTCCAATTTAGATTCCCATTTTCATATGGAACCACATCAACTGCTAAACCAAAATTATGGTTGCTAAACCCGCCTCTTGCTTTAGTAACAATATTCCCTTTTGTTGTTCTTCCTTGAGCATATAGTTTGTCTTGTTGTTCTACAGTCCTAAACCCGTCGGTAACTCTTAAATCAATCCCAAATCTAATTTTTGACATTAATACAAAAGATTTCATATCATTTTGGACGAGTGGATGTAAAGTGCCAATCTTCGTATCTGTATTTTTATTTCCAGTGCTTAAGTCTTTATAACCAACCCAGCCTTGAACGCCCTCACCTTTACTGTTAAGATAACTGACAGTTACACCTTCTTTACCAAATGTAAATGCTGTAGCAACTGTCCCTGCTTTGGCTGTTTTATTACCCTTGGCATCAACATCATAACCAGACCACCTAACACCAGAAATTTTCAATTTATCTTCTTTAGTGGTAGAATTATTAATGTTTACTTGTTTATTATCTTTATCATAATAAGCCCACTCTAAACCATCTTCGTCAACTCCTGCGATAGGGCTATTGCTTGCAAATTGATAAGGAGTTAGCTCTGGATATTTTTGGGTTATAGGATCCTCACTTAAGAACCTTACTAATCTCGGGTCATAAATTCTAAATCCATAATCCTGCTGATCGCCCTCCCCCTTCACCTCATTATCATTTTCCTTCCCATTAAACCCATACCGGTACCCCATATTACTAAACGTCCGTCCCGGTTCCTGCATACCAAACGGATAATAATCCCCTGCACTTTGCACCTTTGGCGTATAGTCTACTACTTCATTTCCATTACTACTCCCTGGCAGCTTAGCATCGCCAATGGTCGATAACACATTCCCCAAATGATTCCCCAGCTCATACACCTTCTCCCCACGTTGGAAATTAAACAGCACCCCATTGTCCGTTGTTCCTGCTTCCTCCATGTCTTTCTTAATTTCATCAATACCCAGCCGGCTACTGCCGTAGATATCTGTTTCTATTTGGGTAAGATGACCCGTATTCACGCTATTATCACCACGGGTGTAAATGCTCATCACATTGCCCGT
>NZ_FMAR01000024.1 GCF_900094705.1 Chitinophaga costaii
ATTCATAATTCATAATTCATAATTCATAATTCATAATTCATAATTCATAATTCATAATTCATAATTCATAATTCATAATTCATAATTCATAATTCATAATTAGTATGAGCCGTTTGTTGATTTATATGGCGAAGTGTGTTACGGGGGTGGTGATAGTGTATCTGTTGTCTTATTTAATGCATTATAATGATAAAATATGGTGTTTAATATCGGTGTTGTTAGTGCTTTCTCCGGATGGGAATGACGCTATGCAGCTGGCACTATCCCGTATAAAGGCCAATGCAGTGGGGGTTTCTGTGGGATTTTTGGTGTTGTGGGTGTGTGCTTCAAATGTGTATAGCATGATGATTGGCGTGGCAGTTACTACCCTAGCTTGTTCCCTGTTGAAGTTGGAAGCGGCTACGCGTTCAGCATTGGCGGCTACCATTATTATTCTTACCCATGAAGCAGGACATCATATATGGGATACTACCGTAGAACGTTTTATGGCCGTTATGATAGGTTGTTTGTTAGGAATGTTGATCACAGTGGTATTTCATTCCAAGTATTTAAACCGGCCGGCAGATCTCGATCAAGGTGATGCGTAATGTTTAAAAATAATTTATAAAATATAATATGCGTTAGGCTTTAATTTTCTGCAATCAGCCACGAGAGCGGGCTATATTGACTTCTCAGGAATTAATATTATTTTTATTCCCGGCAGATTCATCCTTTACTTTCCGCGTGCCAACATTTAACCATAGTCACTACTTATGCCTTTATTAGCGCGCTTTACAACCATTTTCTTAATAGTATTGCTCAGTTGCAGCGGTGGTGTTTTTGCACAGGCACCGGCAGACAGCTTGCAAAAAGCATTACAGGGACATCCAGCCCAGGATACGCTGCGTGTGAACCTTCTCAATCAACTGGCCCGCCTGCTGGTTACACAGGATATTGCAGGGGCAAGCAAGTATAGCCAAGAGGCGCTGGAGCTGGCTACCCAACTACATTTTGATAAAGGCATCATTTACGCCATGCGCAACCAGGGGTTGGGAGCAAATTTTAAGGGCAATTTGGATCAGCAAATGGCGCTAACCATTGCCGCCATGAAGATAGCCGAACGCATGCACGATCCCCAACTGATGGCAGTGCTGCTCAATGACCAAGGCAATATCTATATCGAAGAAAATAATGCAGCCAAGGGGCTCCCCTACCTGCTTCAATCCCTGAAACTAAAGGAACAATTAAAAGATAAGGCGGAAATTGCCAAAACGCTGAATAATATCGGTTCTGTATATCTTTCTGAAGGCGTGGCCGATTCGGCCATGTATTACCTGCGGCGATCTGCCGTAATTAAAAAGGCTATCAATGACCGGCACGGGCTGGCATTTACATATGAAAATATTGGCCTCTCTTACGCATTGTTGCATCAATACCCGATGGCCTTGCGTTTTCAGCAAATGGCAAAGCAGTATTATGAAGAAACCAATAACAAACAGGGACTGGCTAAGGCTTTTATAGAACTGGGTGAAACCAGCACCCACTTGCGGAACTTCCGGGCCGCCTCCAATTACTTTGCGCAGGCCGACAGTATGAATAAAGCATTGAAGAACCCCAAAAATGAGATGATGCTTTATAAAAGCCGTTCCCTGCTGGACTCTGCCCGGGGCGATTTTGTGAGCGCCCTGAAAAATTATAAACAGTTTGCCACCCTGAACGCCAATTATTTCGACGTACAGAAAGACCAGTACATCACCAATACAACAGAGAAATACGAGTCGGAAAAAAAGCAGCGTGAAAACATCCTGCTGCTCAAAGAACAGCAGGACCACCTGACGACCATCCGCCACCAGCGCATGTTTGAAGTTACGGGCCTGTTGCTTTTGCTGGTGCTTACCGGGGTAACCATCCTGGTGTTCCGGCTAAACCGCCAGCTTAATATCAAAAATGCAGAAAGCTCCGAGCAAAATAAGATCATCACTGAGCAAAATGAAAAACTGGAAAACCTGGTGATGGTAAAAGACCGCATCTTTAGTGTGATTTCCCACGACCTGCGTTCTCCCCTGGCTATCCTGGACGGCCTGCTATTCCTGCTACGTGATGAAAAGATTCCTCCTGAACAGTTTCGTTTATACACGAATGAACTGTGGCGCGATACGAAGAATACTAGTTACATGATGGACAACCTACTGCAGTGGGCCAGCTCGCAGATGAAGGGTATTCGCCTGAAACGGGACGATTTTGACCTGGCCGAAGCGCTGCACCAGGAGTTTGACCTGCTTTGCACCCTGGCCCGGCAGAAGGACGTAGATCTTTTTAGCGAACTGGAAGGCCCCATCATGGTGTATGCCGATATGGATATGATAAAGATGGTGCTGCGCAACCTGATCAGCAATGCGGTGAAGTTTACCCCTGCCGGCGGTCGTATCCGCATTTTTGCTACCCGCCAGGAAAATATGGTGGAGGTATTTGTAGAAGACAATGGCACGGGTATTCCCGAATCAGAACATAGCAAGATATTTTCCCATCTCTATTACTCAACTTACGGTACACAGAACGAAAAGGGCTGTGGGTTGGGCTTGCCCCTTTCCAAAGAATTTATTGAGCAGAACCAGGGCAGCATCCGCTTTACCAGCGCTGCTGGCCAGGGTACCACTTTCGCTTTTACCGTTCCCATAGCCGAAGAAGAGATCTATTCTAGCGATCCGGTGTTGAACAGGTTTGTCCACAGAGTGGCGGAGACGAAGTAAACCCCCTCTTACCCCTAGCCGTTTATCAAAAATAATGTAATTAAAATGTTAAATCATTTACTTTTGTAAGTGAACGGAAACAATTTATCTGGCCAAAGGCTGGAACTGTGATAGATGCTGCAATTGTCGACCCGAATCGCTTATGTGCCTGCGGAATTAATCTTCTGCCGGGAAGCAGCCGGCTACTACCACTACCGTTATCACAGTTTATCCATCAACGTGCCATACCAAAGGATTATTAGTCATTAGAAATGAAGAAACATTCGCACATGAGGAAAAACGTTTTGCTTTTACTCCTCCTGCTTGTGGTAGCAAGTAATGTTGCTATCGCCCAACAGCATAATCAAGCGTCGCTGGAGCAACAGGTTACCGGGCACCTACAGGGCAAACTGTTGGATGCCAAAACTGGAGCACCTGTGGAGATGGCGTCTATTGCCATACTCCGGGCCGACTCTACCTTGGTTACCGGCATGTATTCTAATGCAGAAGGCGGCTTCCTGTTTAATAATATACCATTGGGCAAAACTTTGCTACGCATAAATTTCGTTGGCTATAAAACCTTATTCAAACCCGTAGTGCTTACCAAAGCCGCTGCCATGGTAGATTTGGGTGATGTAAAACTGGAAAGTAACGTAAAGTCACTGGCGGCCGTAACGGTGATTGCGGAACGTCCAACGTTTACTATGGCGATCGACAAACGTGTGTTTAATGTCGATAAAAACCTGGCCAGCGTAGGTGGCACCGCAACGGACGTATTGAAACAAGTGCCTTCCGTGAATGTGGATATAGATGGTAACGTAACAGTGCGCAACGGCGCACCTACCATCATGGTAGATGGTCGCCCCACCACCCTTACCCTGGATCAGATACCTGCAGACGCCATCCAGAGCATTGAAGTAGTAACCAACCCCTCTGCCAAGTACGATGCAGAAGGCATGAGCGGTATCCTTAATATCATTCTCAAAAAAGATAAGAAAAATGGTACCAATGGACAGGTGCGCGGGGGCTTTAGCACCTTGGGCAGTTACAATGCAGGCCTGGATTTTAGCATGCGCCGTAAAAAAATAAACTGGTTCGTGAATTATAATGTCCGCGACCGGAAAGGCAGCAGCCGCGATGAAATAAAACGCACCACCACAGGGCCAGATAGTCTAAGCTACCTGAACCAAAATAACGACGGTAATATTAAACGCCTGTTCCAGTACGCCCGCACTGGGGTAGACTGGTTTATGGACGACCGCAATACCCTGAGCCTGTCTGGTAGCCTGGTAAAAGGTGATTTCAAAAACAAAAATAACCAGGCCCTTACCGAGTTCGATAGCCTACACACACCGCTACGGTATGGTTCCGGCATTAACAATAGCCAGAATGGATTCACCAACTATACGGCGGAACTAAACTACAAACGCACATTTATTAAAGAAGGCGAAGAACTGAGCGCCAATGTTCAGTATAACCGCGCCAACTCCAGCGATCATTCCCAATACAATCTTTTTTATAATAATCCCGACGGTACGCCCAGTTACGACCCTCACCTACCGGAAGTTCGCCATGGCGACGGAACGGGCAATACCACCTATTTCACCGGTCAGGTAGATTATGTAAACCCATTTTCTACCCGCAGCAAACTGGAAGCAGGCCTGCGCTCCACAGCACGGGTGTTCAACAACAAGCTGTACACCATGGGGCTGGACCCCGTAACCAGTACATATGGAATAGATACGGCACTCTCTAACGATTACCACTATACGGAAAATATAAATGCCGCTTATGTAAGTTATACCGGTGGTACCCGTGGCAACTTCGGCTACCAGGCTGGCCTGCGCGCGGAACAATCTAGCTACGATGGCCGGCTCAATACGCTGAAAACTGGTACTTATAAACTGAATTACCCAATCAGCTTATTCCCCAGCGTATTCTTAACACAGAAACTGAAAGACGATAATGAATTTCAACTGAACTATAGCCGGCGCATTCGCCGCCCCTGGTTCCTGGACCTGGTGCCTAACCTTTCTTATGGCGGCCAAAGCGCCAGCCGTGGCAACCCGCTGCTGAAACCGGAATTTACCAACGCCTTCGAATTTTCTTACCTGAAAGACTTTTCAGGCAAGGCCAATGTGCTGGTGTCTTTATACTACCGTAATACCACCAACGCTATCACGACCTTTTACCAGGATACTACGTTAAATATAAACGGGGCCGACCAGCACGTGCTGCTCTCCTACCCGATCAATGCTAACAACCGCAATTCCTTTGGCGCAGAATTTACCCTGCGTAACCAGATCACTAAAGGCTGGGACATCACCACCAATGCAAACCTTTCGCATACCCAGATCGATGCCAGTAACCAGGGTTCTAACCTAAATAATAGCGGTATTACCTGGTTCGGCAAAGTGAACAGTAATACGAAACTGCCCTGGAACCTCACTTTGCAGGTAACGGGCAATTATAACTCGAAGGAAATACAGCCCCAGGGCGAGCGGATGCCCAACTATACGGCAGACCTGGGCCTTAAAAAAGATTTCCTGAAGAATAATGCCGCCTCCATTTCGCTTGGCCTGAACGATGTGTTTAACACCAATCGTGATCTCTCCTATACCTACACCGAATACCAGGATCAGGAGCGTTACCGCAAACAAGCCAGCCGCGAACTGCGCCTGAACTTTTCCTGGCGCTTTGGCAAAATGGAGTCTTCTGACAAGAAAGAGAAAGAGAAAAAGAATAAAGACAACCATAACGACGACAACGGAGGCATTAATGGTGATGGCAACTAATTACATGGCAAGCTAACAGTTAATAAAAAGCCGCTGTCCTACAGAAGGGATAGCGGCTTTTTTGTTGATGATCAGGTAACGCCTAATATTCCACGAACAACTCGTCTGGGTAACACCACAACCATCTTTCCCCTGGTTGGGAGGAAATGATAACGGGATGGTGGGTGGCATGATAATGTTTGGTCATATGCTGTTTGGGCGACTGGTCGCAGCACAGCGTAACACCGCAGGTCTGGCAGGTACGCAGGTGCACCCACTCATCCCCGGTTTTTATACATTCTTCGCACACCTGTTCTTTAGGGTGTTTGAGCAAGGTAATTTCTTTAATGTGCTTACAGACTTCCATAAAAAAAGTATTGTGTAATAAAAAAGGTTGTATGTCGTAGCGGGCGGTAATCGATCATATAGCGCCTAATAAACACTACATGATACAAGGAGTCTTCCTACACCTCCGCTAGGTATTTGTGTACAAAACTGATGGCCATGGAACCTTCGCCTACGGCGGAAGCTACACGGTTCATGGCACTGGCGCGCACGTCGCCGGCTGCGAAAATGCCGGGGCAACTTGTTTCCAGCAGGAAAGGATCGCGGGGCAGTTTCCAGTATTTTTGAAACAGGTCATACGATTGCAGGTCACGACCGGTTTCAATAAATTCTTTATCGTTCTTGATGATGTCTAGTTTTATCCAATCGGTGTAAGGCTTGGCGCCAATAAAAATATAAAGGGCGGCAGCAGCACGGGTTTCTACCACGCCGCTGTCCAAATTTTTAATCACCAGTTCCTGCAGGTATTGATCGCCGCAGGCTTTGATTACTTCGGTGCAGGACAGCACTGCTATATTTTTGGTATCGGCAATCTGTGTGATGAGGTAAGCCGACATGGTTTCGGAAAGATTAGGCCGACGGATCACGATGTGTACCTGCCGGGCAAACTTAGAAAGATACATGGCCGCCTGGCCGGCAGAATTACCACCACCAATCACATACACTTCTTTGTCTTTGCAGGCCGTTGCCTCGGTATTGGCCCCGCCATAGTATACTCCCGCCCCGGTGAATTTATCTACTCCTTCCACGTCCAGCTTGCGGTAGTCTACCCCGGTCGTAATTATCACTGCCCGACTAATGACCTGGTGACCGTCGTCAAGGTGAATGGTTTTATAACCGTCTTTCTGCGTAATGTCGTTCACGCTCCGGGGCGATAAAAATTCAGCACCCAGGCGGCTGGCCTGCGCTACGGCGCGCCGGGTAAGGTCTGCCCCACTCAGGCCGGCAGGGAAACCGAGGTAGTTTTCTATGCGGGAACTGGTACCTGCCTGGCCCCCGGGCGCTTTGCGTTCTATCAGCAGGGTGTTTAGTCCTTCGGAAGCGCCGTATACAGCGGCGGCCAGGCCTGCAGGACCAGCGCCGATGATCACCACGTCGTACACCTCTTTTTTCACGTGGGGGTTCAGCCCCGTGTGGGATGCTACCTCGCGGATGGAGGGCTGGCGCAACAGGGAGCCATCTTCCAGCATTACTATTGGCAAATCGTTGCGGGTAAGGTGGTTGCGGGTCAGGATGTCCTGCCCATCCGGCCCTCGTTCTATATCTATCCAGCGGTAAGGTATTAGATTGCCAGCCAGAAAATCTTTCAGTTCGTGCGACTTCGGGGAGAATTGGAACCCTATCAGTTGAATGCCTTTGAATGCAGGCACATAATGACTTAGCCAGTCGTCCAGCAGATCGTTGATCACCGGGTACAACTTTTCCTCCGGAGGGTTCCAGGGCTTCATAAGGTAGTAGTCTAGCCGTACATCATTAATGGCTTTAATGGCGGCAGTAGTATCGGAATAAGCGGTGAGCAGCACCCGCTTGGCGTCGGGAAATACTGGCATGGCCTTTTCCAAAAACTCCACGCCTTCCATTTCCGGCATGCGCTGGTCACAGAGGAACATGGCCACACTGTCACCGGCATTCTTTAACTGGGCCAGGCTTTCCAGCGCCTCCACAGCCGATATGGTACTGATTATTTTAAACTCTTTTCCATACTCCGTTTTCAGATCACGGCTCAGCGCCCGCAATACCTGCGGATCATCATCTATGGAAAAAATGATTGGTCGGTTCATGGAGATCAATTAAATTATGTACAGTGTACAAAGCATACTTACTGTGTACCTCTCCTGCACTAATGCCTTTCACTGGTTATTTAAAAGATAATGCGTCTGTGCACCAGGCTGTATTGTACCTTATAACCGTTGCATTATAAAAAATATACAGGTGCTACCGGCTAATACAGCTTACGTAACAGGCAGGCACACGATAAAAGCGGTGCCAGCCGGTGAGGTGTTTAGCTGTATGGAGCCATGATGCTGGCGAACAATTTTTTGTACTACCTCCAGTCCCATGCCAGTTCCCTTGCCCATTTCTTTGGTCGTGAAAAAAGGTTCAAAAATGCTGTTCTGGATGTTGGGCGGAATGCCGGGCCCGTCGTCAGCAATGGTAATCTCAATTTTGTCGGGGTCTCGTCGGCGGGTAGTTATGGTGAGGGTGCCTTTTCCATTTACTTCCATGGCGTCCAGGGCGTTGTCAATTAAGTTGGTCCATACTTGGTTTAGCTCGCCAGCCATCACATTGGCATGGGGTACGTCTGCCCCAAAATTTTCTATTACGTTTACTTTGCCTTTGCGTATTTTAAAGCCCAGGAGCACCAGGGTATTACGGATGCCGGGATGAATGTCGGTGAAATCTTTGCCCTGGTCGCGATCCATGTGGGTGAATATTTTTACGGAATTCACCAGGCTTGCTATACGGTTAGATGATTCCTCGATGTCTTCCACTATTTTTTCGGTCACCAGGTTGCTGTGCAGCCAGTTAAAAACATTGGTGGCGAAACGGGCGGGAATGAGTTTGTTCAGTTTTTCAAGGTCGGTTTCGCAAATGCCAAATTCTACCAGAGTTTCAGCAATATCATCACTATTAGCCACCTGATGGTTATTCAGCCATTCTGTTAGTTTATCTTCTTCCTGCATGCGCTGGGCCAGCGACAGGTTTTGGTGTTTGCGCTGTAATACCATGGGATAAAAAAGCTGGCTCAGTGCTTCTACCATGCTGTCTTCCATGCGAATGCCAATGACATCTTTAAACCGTTCGGGTATCAGTTGCAGGTGCTGTTTCAGCGTTACGGCGTCGCGCACAATGGCCGCGGCGGGATTGTTTAGCTCGTGGGCCAGGCCGGCGGAGAGCTTGCCCAGGGCCAACATTTTTTCGTTCTGTTGCTGCGCCAGGGAGAAGTCGCGCACCCGGTTGGTCATGATGTGCACCAGTGCCTGGGTCAGTTCAAAATGGAGTTGTATCATTTCGCGGCCTAGTTCCCGTGGCAGCATCATACACTGTACGTCTTCGATGGCCTCGGCATACAGGCCGGCATAGTGGGCGCGAGAGTAAGGGAGGTAGCCGGTGATATCACCCCGTGTCACCGTAAACAACTCTCGGCGTATGCCTTCCTGCACGGAATACATCAACACTTTGCCACTCACCATTACCTGGGTACCACGTATTACTTCCCCGGGCTTTACCAGGAAATCACCGGCATGTAGTTCCAGGTGTGCGCTATGATCTATGAACCACTGCAACTGGTTTTCCGGCACGTCTTTGAGACTTTCCAGGGAATGGAGCCACTCGGTGGTAACGGGTATCAACGCCATGATATGGATTTGTAGCAAGATACACCTTAAACCTTTTGCACGTTGGGCAAAATGATAAAGAAAGAGGCGCCCTGGCCAGGAATGCCTTCTGCCAGGATAGCACCCTGGTGGCGTTCTACGATCTTCTTACAAATAGAAAGGCCTAATCCGGTGCCGGGGTAATCGCTTTTACCATGGAGGCGTTGAAACACTTCAAAAATACGTTCGGCATAAGCTTGTTCAAAGCCAATACCATTATCCTTAACCCCCAGGCGGTACCAGGTGCGCTGCTCGTCCAGCAGGTACTTCGTTTTCTCTGCGTGGGAAAGCGTTGCAGCAGAAATGATGATTTTAAGTGGGCGGCCCGGTTGGTGAAATTTCAAGGCGTTGCCAATGATGCAAGTAAAGAGTTGTTCCAGTTGAACACTGCGGCCCTGGATATTTGGCAGCAATTCTGCTTTTATAGAGGCATTGGTTTGACGCACAGGTGCCTCCAGATCTTTGATCACGTGGCGGAGGGTATTATTAAGATCTACATTTTCCAGCGGTATATCGCGGGTAGTGACCCGGGATAGTTGCAACAGGTCGTCTATAAGGCGGCGCATATTGTTGGCGGCATTGGTCATGCGCTCTAAGTATTGAGCAGCATCGTCGCCCAGTTGTTCTTTGTACTTTACCTGTAGCCGGTCGCTGAAGGTCAGTATCTTGCGCAGCGGCTCCTGCAAATCGTGGGAGGCCACGTATGCAAACTGCTCCAGTTCTTTGTTGCTGCGGGCCAAATCCAGCACGAATTTGTCGCGTTCCCGCTCCAGTTTTTTGATATCGGTAATATCGTGTATTACGCCCAATAATTTCTCTATGCCACTGCTGGCATCGCGCCAGTAACTACCCTGCGAATGAATGCGTTTTCGCCGGCCCTGAAGGTCGATGATATCATATTCGTGCGCGTAGTTTTGCTTGCTGCTGCGGGCCTGGGCCAGCTCTTTATATAATCCAGTTGCTAAACCGGGGTCTAGGAAACGGGTATAAAATTCCAATGAAGGAGTTTCGGGACAATCGGCCGCACTGGCATAACCTAAAATCCGGTACATCCCTTCCGACCAGGTGATCTCCTGCGTGTGGAGGTTCCAACTATAAGTACCAAATAAAAGCAATGATTCGGCGGTATCTGCCAGTGTAAAAAGTGCTCCTACCTGGTTTTCACCTACAGCACCGGCATTTGTTTTAGACAATACCTGGAAAGTCCACATCAGCCCCGGTTTATCCTGGCGTTCTGTAATGAAAGAACGGAGGTGAATGCGCACCGGCACGAGGGCTGGTGCATTTGTTACGCCATGCAAAGTGAAATTAATGTTGGCCACATCCGGGCTGGTGTGCAACAGCTCCTGCGCCGCTTGGAGGGTCCAACTGCTTAACAAGGGAGCTTGTAGCAGATTTTGCTCCATGGTTTGTTGTAATGGTTGTCCAAACAAGGCAACGGTCTGGTTGTTGGCGGCCAGTATCTTCCCGTCTGGCGAGGTAATGATCACCGGGTGAGGATAGGCGTTTATACTGGCTTGTAGCAGGCGTTCTGATGCAAGTTGTTTCATGAGCAAAATGATAAACCAGATGGTGTATACGGCCTATACTTTAAACCTTGGGCTGTGCCTGGGCGCCATAAAAAGCAGCGCCTTGCAGGGCGGTCTTGTCGTTGTCGATAACATGCAGGGGGGCCGTTTCCAGCAGAGCAAATAGTCGATCTCCATCGCGATAGTGCTGGTAAAACGCGGGCGACTGCAGCAAAGGCAGGATCTTAGGAGGAATGCCTCCACCCAGAAATACGCCGCCGGTAGCCTTTAGTTTCAGCATGAGGCTACTGGTTTCGCGGGCCAGGTATTTTACGAAGAGTGCCATAGTTTGGGTAGCAATGGGGGCTTTATTTTCTTCGGCGGCGGTGCTGATCACGGCGGCATCGTCCTTGGTATTGAAGGACGCTGTCATCCAGTCTGGCACTTCCATTTTTTCTACGTCTTTCAGGTAGTTAAAAATATTAAGAATACCCATGCCGGATACTAAATGTTCCCAGCTCACGACGGGTACTTTTTGGTGTAGGTAGTTGTGAATGGCCATGTCTTGTGCACTGCGGGGAGCAAAGTCGCTATGACCACCTTCCGTGGCAAAGGGGAAATAAATTTCGCCATCGTAAAAAAGCCCCGCCTCTCCCAGTCCGGTACCCGGTGCAATGATGGCCATATTTCCCTTCATACTTGGATCGCCAGGGTGCAAGGTCACCAGGTCATTGCCCTGCAAGGTGGCCAGGCCGTAGGCAGTGGCTTCCAGGTCGTTGAGGAGGTACACATTTTTCACGCCGGTAGCCTCGGCAATAGCCTGTTCGCTGATCTCCATGGTGAGATTGGTAATTGCCGCCTTACCATGCAACACCGGGCCGGCCACTCCTACACTAATGCGGTCGGGTAGTCTGTCGGGATACTGATCGTGAAAGGTTTTGATCAATTGGCTCAGTGAATTGTACTGATTAGAGTGGTAGGTGGCTTGCTCCAGTACGCGGAGCGAAGCGCCATTTACTTCGTACAGCGCCAGGTTAGTCTTGGTGCCGCCCAGATCTCCCGCCAGCACATAGAACGCCTTCGACGCCTGCTCGCCGGCGAGGCGGGAGAAAACGGGTAAATACTTTGCTTGATTATCTATCGCCATACTATTGATTTTTTAAGGCCGGAAGTATAGGGGGATGTCAACCTTCCTTTTCAAAATAATGATGTGGAATGGATGGTTGCCATATGGATTACCGTATTTTCTTCTAAGGTGTTTTCGAACTGCAAAGTAAGCAGCAAATACGCTTTATCCAAGAAATGGTAAAAAGTACAGGGTGTTTTATGCGTGAAATGTTTTGGAACGAAGGAAAATGCTACCGCCGGATACCCAGGTAAACCCGCTGGTTTGGTGTAGGATTTGGGTTAACAAAACGCAGTGATCTTCCCTTTCAAAGGCCAGCCATTGAACTGGATAAGCGTGGCAAATGGCTACCCGATCCCGTACAAAGTCTTGTTAAAGCACAAGTATAATCTGCGTATCTCCCAGGATAAAGTGTACCGGGAGGGATCTACTCCCACCATTTTGTAATTTTGCTTTCGGTGGGCAGCACTTCACAGGTCCCTGGCCGGGGCAGCCAGATCTTCACCTCCGGCCCGGCTGCCGACAGCAGGCGCTGCACAGGCTCCCGCCAGGGGTGTAGGGCCAGGTTATATGTTCCCCAATGCACGGGCAGCATTACACCGGCCTTTAGTGCTGCAAAAGCCTTCAGTGCATTTTCAGGTCCCATGTGGATGTCTGGCCAGGTATCGCCATAGGCCCCTATCTCCAGGATGGCCAGGTCAAAAGGCCCATAGGTGTTGCCAATATCGGCGAAGCCCGGCCACCAACCGCTGTCGCCACCAAAGAATACCTTGTGTTGCCGCCCTTGTATCACCCAGGAGGTCCAGAGGGTGGTAAAGCGGTCGCGCAGGCCACGGCCGGAGAAATGGCGGGCCGGTGTGGCCGTGAGGGTGCAGGTTTCGTCCAGCACCAGGCTATCGCCCCAGTTAAATACCCGCCATTGCTCGGAGTGCACGCCCCATTTACGCAGATGTTTCTCCACGCCGAGGGGACAGTAGAACGGGTAACCTTTGGCCGCCAATTGCCGGATTACTTTTTCATCGAGATGGTCGTAATGATCGTGACTGAGCAATATCCCATCCAGTGGTGGCAGTTGGTCTATGTCCACCGGTACCCGGAAAAATCGCTTTGGTCCTAAAAAGGAAATAGGGGATGCCCGCATGGCCCATACCGGATCGGTGAGAAAACGTTTGCCCGCCACTTCCAGGATAAGGGTGGTATGCCCCAACCAGGTAACCCTGATCTCATCTTCCCGGGCATTTTCATAAGCCTGCATATCAAAAGAAAACGGACCTGGCGCTATGGCGGGCTCCCGGTCGTTTTTCACGGTTAAGAATTTCCAGAAGGTAGGCCAGAATTTGCCCGGCACAGAAACCGCTGTTGGCACCGGATTCTCGAAGTGTGGCATTTAAAATTTATTAGGTGCAAACTAGAAAGTTAGGTGTATCGGTAGGCAGGGATGCGATGTAATTATCCCTTATACCATAGAAAAGCCGGCATAAAGGTGCAGCTATTTATCGCATTTCCTTAGTTTAAAGATGGATCGTTAAAGGTGTCGCCCTGGCGGATATCGCCGGTGGTGAAGCCTTTCTTAAACCAGTACATTCGCTGGGCGGAGGTGCCGTGGGTAAATGCGTCTGGAACGATATAGCCTTGCGCTTGTTTTTGCAGACGGTCGTCGCCCACAGCGCTGGCGGCGTTAAGTCCGGATTCTATATCACCCGCTTCGAGCAGCGTATCCATAGACTGGGCGTGGTTGGCCCATACCCCTGCCAGGAAATCGGCCTGTAGTTCCAGTTTTACAGAGAGTTTATTATAATCCGCCTCGCTGATCTGCTGTCGCGCCCGGTCCATTTTGGCCGAGATGCCTAACAGGTTTTGTACGTGGTGTCCTACTTCGTGAGCAATGACGTAGGCCATAGCAAAGTCGCCGCTCACGCGAAACTTATTGCGCATTTCGTCAAAGAATTGCAAGTCAAGATACACCTTACGGTCGCCAGGACAATAGAATGGTCCGGAAGACGCTTCGGCAGCACCGCAGGCAGATTGCACCTGGTTTTTAAACAAATAAAGTTTTGGCTCCTCATAGGTTTTGTTCATCTGGATAAACAAGTCGTGCCATACATCTTCCGTACTGGCCAGCACCACGGAAGAAAATTTTTTGTCATCGTTGCCTGCATAGCTGGTTACGGCATGGGTATCGTCGGAAGCACCTTGCTGCTGGGGCTGGGATTGAACCTGTTGCAATACTTGAAGGGGATTTTGTTTAAAGAGCAGCGCCAACACGATGAGGACAATGGTACCGATGCCGCCGCCGACTACCATGCGGCCACCGCCACCACCGCCGCCGGAGCCTTCTTCAACATTATCGCTTGTACGCCTGTTTTGCCAACGCATAAAATATCGGTTTTATGGAGTGAAAGTAATGACGTAAAAATGCATTTTTTCTATTAAATGTGCATATGTTCTTTTAATAAAGGATGGGCAGCCCTATTTAAAGGACAACAGGGCGGGAGCCCGCAAGGCGGAAATGTCAAAGCGAATATCCATTACGGTGGTGACTTCCAGGAAGAACTTAGGCACGCCGGAGGGTGCACTTGGGTAATAGTTGCCGGAGAACGATAAGGTATTGAGCGACAGGTTTTCATTACGTATGGTACAGGTAATGCCCAAACGGCTTTGCAGGTGGGTGGTAAACAACGGATCCTCCTTAGCGTCCAGTTGAGAAACCTGCAGGATGGTGGAAATATTAAATTTAAACCCATAAAGCCGGAAGGGGGTATACCAGATGGTTTCCGACTTCAGGTTCAGGCGTTGGTAGCCATTGAGGGTAGTGCGCTTGTAACCGAAAATGCCATTATCATTATTAATATTCAGCGGCTTGTAGAAATAGGGATCTGGACTGGTAAGGTAATCGGCAGAAATAAACTGGCGGAAATGGCTGGTCTTGAAATTAAACAGGCGGCTATAAAAATCCATACGTCCATGGATCACGGCGTCTTCCGAGGAATTGCGGCCCCAGAAGCTGCTAATACCAAAAGAGGGATTAAAAAGATCCTGGTGTTTGCTAACCCAGAAGCGGTTAGCTTCCACAGCGGTGTAGAGGCGGCGGCGGCCTATCCAGGTTTCCCATCCGGAGGTGCCTTTTATAGAATAACCCGCGGGAATATCCTCTGTTCGCCCAAATGCGAAAAAGTGGTGAGCCTTGAAGAAGGTTTGTTTGAACAATGAGAGTTGCAGCAGGTAGTATCGCCGGTTGTTGTATACCGGGTCTGCCTTGTAGTCGGGTTGTTGCGGCGTTTCCTGGAAATACAAGTTATAATGGCGGACCAGTACGGCAAAATTGGGCCGTTGCGTTTCAGTGCCATTGCCACTGAATTGCTGGCGGAAGTTGTAGCCTAACCAGCCATCCAGCGTGTTGTACTCATACTTGCGAAAAAGGCTATCTGGCTTTGCCCATTTATTGATGGAGTGATTAAGACTAAAAGTAAGCCCCCCGGCCCAGCGGGCGGAAGGCCGGTATAAAGGGCGGTTCAGGCTTATGTAGTAAGATCCTTCGTACACATTGGTATCTAGCGGCATATAGGTATTAAGCATACTGTAACCAATAGAACCGTCTATGAACGTGCCTAATATATTGTACTTGGTATAGCGCACCAGCGAGCCAAATTGCGGGCGCTGACTACTTTTCCAGGTGCCGCCAATGTCCAGCCCCTGGCCGGCCCCAAGCAAATCGTTGTTGGAGATCACGGTAGATGCGGCCTGGGGTGATAGTTCTTTCAGGTTGATGCTATATTCAAATACATCTTTGGTAACTACCATCACATCCGCAGAATCTGCGTTGTTAGTAGCATTCACTACGTAAATCCGGGCATCCTGAATAAAGGGGCGGCTACGCAGGTAACGTTCGTTGTCGGCCAGTTCAAAAGGGTTAATGGTATCGCCGGGTTTAAAAAACAGCATCTGACGTAACACCCATTCCTTAGACTCGAAATGCACCTGGTTAGCGAAATCTACGAGCTTTTTCGAGGTCTGGTAGGTGGTATCGTTAATATTGCGCGGGCCAAATACTTTTACCTTGCGGAAGAACACCCGGCGTATGGTGCGGCCAGACAATGGCGTGAACATCTTTTCACTTTTAATCAAACTGCTGTCTTCCAGTGGATCGGGGGCGTTGGCGTGGGTAATGCGGTTCAGCAGTGAATCGCGGTAGCGCCTTATAAGCATAGAGTCGCGGTACTCCCCGATCTTATGAAGGAAACCCGTTTTTTTAGGTGGCGTGGGTTTGATGATCGTATCATTGATGGGGGAAATATGCCATGGCAACCCCTTATCATGCCCGGCCTGGGCGGGCTGGGTGATATGCAACAAGAAGTAGGTACCAAGGATGGTCAATAATATTTTAAAATACCGGATCAAGCCTTATTGAAAACAGGTTTTGTGTTTAAATCATGTCGAACTGCACTACGCGTACCATTATAAACGTTTCAATTATTCCTACCGGTATATATAAACGCAAAGCATTGTTCCAAATATAAGTGTTTACCGTTCAAAATCATCGGGCCGTATGAAATCTAAACTGGTAGCGACTAAAAAATAGGCGCAGCCAGCCGGCTGCGCCCAGCGCTATTAGGCGCTTTATCTTTTTAATAAGCCAGACACTAGCGAGATCAGGAACAACACCACAAAGATAAAAAACAGAATGCGGGCAATGCTTGCAGCACCCGCAGCAATTCCTCCGAAACCGAAAATAGCAGCAATGATGGCAACAATAAAGAATATCAATGCATAACGTAACATGGTGAGATAGTTTTATGAGTGACGTAATAGTAATGTTAAAAACAATTATCATTCCATTGTGGGGGCTGCCCTGTATACGCCTAAAAACGGGATTATTAACGATTAACATGGTTTGCTGGCGCAGAATGTAGACCTATTTCCTCGCTGAGCCGCGCTGGCATGCTACCATACGGGGCGGTAAAAGTTAGCAAGGTTTTGGCAGTAATGAAGGAAAAAGGAAAGCCCATGTCACAACTCACTTATCAGCAGCCGCTTCGTCCCGCAGGCAATGCCTTTTCCGAACGTAGCGGCGTGCAGAATGTTCCGCAGCAGGAACGTTTATTTTCTGCTGCCGTTGGTGCCGTATTGCTGCTCACGGGTATACGCCATCCACTGAAACACCTTATTTCCTTGGCCACCGGTGGTTATTTGCTATACCGGGGTGCATCAGGCAATGACCCTATCTCGCAATTTTTCAGCAAGAATAGCTCCGTGCAGCATACCAGGGCGGTGAATATCCGCACCAGCATTGTGGTTAATAAGCACCGTAGCGAGGTATATGCTTTCTGGCGCCGGCTGGAAAACCTGCCGCGCTTTATGCGCCACCTAACCGACGTGCAAAGTATTACTGATACACATTCCGTATGGCAAATCCATTTGCCTGGTTTTGAAGTAGTATGGGAAGCCGAGATTGTAAAGGAAGAACCCAATGTATTACTGGCCTGGCGATCCCTCCCCGATTCTATGGTAGTTAATGCCGGCAAGGTAGAATTTTTTGACGCCCCCAATGGCGGCACCGAATTAAGCATTATGATTACCTACCGTCCGCCCGCCGGCAATATAGGAAGAGCCATCGCCAATGTACTCACCCCTGCCTTCCGCATGATGGTGCAAAAGGATATTCACCGGTTTAAAGACCTGGTAGAAGCCGTACGCGAAACAGTGTGATAGGAACGTGTGAAGCGGTAGCAGGTATCTCTTATTGTAAGAACGGTGTGGAGAAGATGTACTATACCTGAACAATATAAATTGCATAAAGTTCCAGTTAACAGGGATGAACTTTGCGGAAACGTGGAGGACAATGCCTGGTAGCTGGTACTTTTTTTTAGCCCGGCAGCGGCAAACATTGCGAAAATGCAGAAACACTGCTATCTTGTAGGCAGCAACCAGATCATTTTTTACCTAATACCTTGTACAGCTTACCGGGTACATCGTACAATAGTTATCCTATGGCCGGCACAAAAAATGCAATTACCCTGCGCTTTCTGGCAGAACCTTCGGACGTAAATTTTGGTGGGAAAGTACATGGAGGAGCCGTTATGAAATGGATAGACCAGGCAGGCTATACTTGTGCAGTGAACTGGTGCGGTCAGTACGCCGTAACGGTATATGTGGGGGGCATCCGCTTTTACAAGCCCATTTCCATCGGTGATCTGGTGGAAATTACGGCTACCATTATTTATACCGGCAGCAGCAGTATGCATATTTCTATAAACGTGGCTGCGGGCAATCCCCGTCAACCACATATGGAAAAAACAACGCATTGTATCATTGTATTCGCCGCAGTAGACGCCCAGGGCAAAACAGTACCTGTGCCTGCATGGGAGCCTGTTACCCCGGCGGAGATCAGCCTCAAAGCATACGCGAAACGCTTAATGAACCTGCGAAAAGATATTGAAGAAGAAATGAAACCTTATCTGATGGAATAGTGCAGCGTTACCGGATTTATTATAACCTTCATTTTGTATACTCATCTCCTTCTACAGCCGCGGGGCAGGCATTATAACGCTATGCTATATACCGGGCTTTATAACTTATTTCTGCCCTGTGCGGTTTTTGGAGGTGTCTTGTGTACCTGTTCCATACCTTGCAGAATCTTCACCGGCGTTGATAGCGCCCGCAGGTATTTCTGCGCCTGGTGTGGTGTCGCGTCCCATGGAAGAGGTATCCGTGGCTACACCATCCTGATCCGCAGCATGCATTGAATCGGTAGCGGAAGAACCCTGCCCGCTGCCGCAGCTAGTGAGCGATATCATTGGAGTGCCGGCTAACAGCAGGCCCAAAGCAGCATTACGCAGGTAATGAAGAGATTTCATGCTAAATAATTTTAGGGTAATATTACTGTTGCTTGCAGGAAAAGAGGATATTAAAAAAAGGTAATAATTGTGCCAAAAGCTACCTGACATCCCGGAACATATCAGTCATTGGGGAATAATACGGGCATTCAATTCCCCAAAAGGTTGCGGCAGGGTTACAGAAAAAGGAGGAATTACTTCCTCCTTCATCAATGACCAGGTTTCCGAAAAATCTTATACATCACACCCTTATTTATGCATAGTATCCGATATTGGTTTCACGCTGTCCAGCGCTACCGTGGTATCGGCCCCATTTGTGGTAGTGGTAATACTATCGGAAGACAAGCTGGTAGAGTCACTATTAGTACTATCGGACATTTTTGACGATCCGCAGGCAAACAGTAAAAAACTCATTCCCCCGGTCAGGCATAATATCATTCCTAATTTCAGTAAACGTAGTTGCAGGGATTCTACTGTACTAATTTCTATGGTATGCTTATTCATAAAATGAAATTTATAATGGTCAACTTATTTCTACCACATCTTTTGAAATAATTGTGCCAATCCCTAATGACCTTTTCGTTTAAAACTTCGTCCGTCCACCACCGCCGTGCTAACAGTAAAACGTGGTCTCATGGCATTAATTACCAGCAAAATTGTTGACATGCTTACGCAGGATTATAACACCAGGGGTGGTTTTAATAGCAACCGGGGCTGAAGGTCGTGGGTGCGGAACAAGTTTTTACCGGTATCTTCGTATCAAAAAAACAGGAGTATTGTATGTCGCGTGGTTATGCCGATTTGCCTTTACATTATGGTCATATCCCCCCTTGGCTGGCTCAGCGCATGGGACTGTTGGGAGGCGCCATCGTTGAGGCGATACTTGCCGATTATGGCAAGGCAGAAGTGATTCGACGTTTCAGCGATCCGTTTTGGTTCCAGGCCCTGGGCTGTGTGCTGGGTATGGACTGGCATTCCTCCGGCATCACCACTTCAGTTATGGGGGCCTTGAAACGGGCGGTGAATCCCCGTTCTAAAGAATTAGGCATTTATATTTGTGGCGGCAAGGGGAAGCACTCCAAAGACACACCCCGGGAGTTGCTGGTAATGGCCGAAAAAACTGGCCTGCCGGGTGCAGACCTGGTGCGCAGCAGCAAACTGGTGGCTAAGGTGGATAATACTGCCATCCAGGATGGGTTTCAGTTGTACCTGCATTGCTTCCTTGTATCAGACGAAGGCGATTGGTCGGTGGTACAGCAGGGCATGAACGATGCCAGCGGTATGGCCCGCCGTTATCATTGGAGTTCTGCGGCGCTGCAGTCTTATGTAGACGCACCCCACACATTTATTTATGGGCAGAACCAGGGCCTTATCCTGAATCTCACTGATAAAGATGCAGCATCTACCCGCCAGGGGGTGCTACAGCTTTCTAAAGAAAATCCAGTAGACCTTATCCAGGACATCCGTCACCTGAAAATGCCTATGCACCATGATGTGCGCGAAAAGGACGTAAACCTGAAACGGTTGGGCAGTGTGCTGGCACTGGCGCAACAGCAGCCCGTTGGCGATTTTGAATCGTTACTGCTGCTGGAAGGTGTAGGTCCGCGCACACTGCAATCGCTTACCCTGGTGAGTGAGGTAATTCACGGTACCCCCAGCCGCTTTGCAGATCCCGCGCGGTTTTCATTTGCCCACGGTGGTAAAGACGGGCATCCTTTCCCCGTACCGGTGAACGTTTACGACGACACCATCCACGTGCTGCGGCAAGCCCTCCACAAAGCTAAAGTAGGTGACTCCGATAAAAAAGACGCTATTCAGCAACTTTCTATATTGGCGCAGCGCATTGAAAAAGACTTTATACCCAATGATAACTTTGAACAACTCCTGGAGAAAGAAAGAGCGGAGTCCTATCTACATGGAGGCAGAACAGTGTTTGGAAAAGCGGAACCACACCCGCAACAGCAAAAACAAAATGGTCAATTAAGTTTGTTCGATTAAAGAATGCCTTCAATTTGGCTACTGGCTTGGTTTTTGGACTCGCCTTGCTAACCAAAACATTTACTTATGGCACGTTATTCAAAGAAATCCGGTGAACAGGTGGAAAGCGCTATGCACCGCGAAAAGAAGGGAACGCTGCGCAGTGGCAGTAGCGGACAGAAAGTAACCAATCCTAAACAAGCCATTGCTATTGGTTTGTCTGAAGCAAGGGAAAAAGGCGAAAAGGTTCCAGCGGCACCTACTTCCAAATCCGCCACAAAGTCTTCCTCCAAGACCAGTTCCACGGCTAAAAAAGCGACCACTTCAAAAGCCGCTGCAAAAAAAGCGACTCCTTCCTCCACTACCGCCAAACGCGCTACGGCGAAGAAATCTGCTGCTACCAGCTCCACTCCTGCTAAATCAACACTCAAAAAAGCGATTGCTAAAAAAGCAAGTGGTAAAAGCGCTACTGCAAAAGCGACAACCAGCCGTAGTGCTGGCAAAGCCGCCACTACTGTCAAAGCTGGTACCACTCAAAAAACAACTTCCAGTCGCAGTTCACGCAATGGAACTTCTCCTGCCTGATCCTGTGTTTTCATGTATTTGCATGCGATAGCCTGGTAAAGTTGCCGGGCTATTTTTTTGCCCGGCCGTTATCATCCCCGTTTGTGCGGCCTACAAGCTTTCATTAAAGAATATATTCATCATGGTTTACCGGCTTTTCCGGCGGGGGTATATGGGTTTCTCCCAGCATTTGCAGCAGGTTAATCTCAATCGTCCGGGTAATGCTGTTCAATGGTATGCCAGCGGCTTTCCCTTCAAAGGGGTTCATGAGGCTCATACCGTTGATATGTGTGGTGTGAAATACAAACCCAATGAGCCAGCCCAGGAATATGGCCGCCGGGCCTACACTCTCCGAGATAGCCATGGTGATGAACACTACCAGTATCCAGATAAACAGTTTCGTGAAATAAACATAGGTGGTAGGAAACACAGTATTATTAATGCGCTCGGATTTGCCCATGCCATCGCAAAAATCTTTGAGCAGGTTATTAAGCGCCAGGAAGCGGAATCCGTCTATCTGTTCCTCTGCCGAAAGCTGTTGCAGGTCTCGTGCTTGTAGGTCCAGGATGGCATTGGGTAGATTGGAAAATCCTTCCAGTTGCTCCAACTCTCCTACCTGAAGATAAGCAGTATATTGCTTGTCATCATCCTTGCGCAAGGCTGCTTTCAGGGCATACAAAAAAGCAATGTGCCGCCGCACCATGCGCTTCATAAGCTGGGGGTCGCCATTGGTGGTGAAAGCTAATATATTGCGTGCCCAGGAGCGGCTGTCGTTCACCAGTCCGCCCCAGATGATACGGGCTTCCCACCAGCGACTATATCCCTGGTTACTGCTAAACGCAATGAAGAAAGCCAGTGCCGTTCCCAGCAAAGTGGGCAGGGCGGCCGGTATCTGAAGGTTGGGCAGCCCCATTGTATCGAGGAAGTAAGCCGCCGTGCAAAGCGCAATCATCAAAAGGTCTATACGCCAGGTAATCTGGATGACCCGCAGGATGGTAAGATTTTGTCGTAATAACATAGCCACACATTATGACTATGAAAATAACAAAAAACGCGATGATACGCCGCAATACCCTCCAGGTCTTGCAACACACCATCGCGCATGCACACACTAATTCAATCATGCTTTGTTTAAACCACTAACAAAGTCCACCTATTTTTCTATAAATACTATTCAGCAATTAATATATCTCCGTTACCGGGGCCAGCGCTGTGCGCAGCCGTCCTTCCTTGTTTTGATGAGCCAGTGTAGTATGTGGTGCAGACACTTTTTCATGCTTGCCCTGTCCACATTTACGCAGCACCTGCACGGGTATGCCACAAATGCTTTCCAATTCTTCTTCCAGTTGTACCACCTGTTTGTCAGGATGTACACTGATCAGCTGTTGCTTTTTAGACAGTGCCCTGGGAGGAAATGTCAGTTTAGCTGAATGCAAAAACTCCAGTTTCAAATAAGGAAATAACTCCTGGAAACGGCACTGGATATTAAAAAGCAGCTCATCTGTATGAATGGATATTTGCATAGGTAACGTGTTTCAATCACCAAATATACTCTGTACTAAAAAATAAAAAAATGATAAACCAACAGGTAAGCTTATGACTTTCGTCATGTTCCAAATATGCCACCAGGGCAAGTGTTAAGGATTTGCTAATACTTCGCTATTGTTTTTGTGCATCCACCATAAGCAGGTAGGCAATACCACGAGCAATAATGGTAAGGCAGCCAACAGACCGCCGGTTACGGCAATGGCCAGTGGCTGGTGCAGTTGCGACCCCGCTCCTATGCCCAAGGACAGCGGCAGCAAAGCCAGGATAGCGCCCGCCACGGTCATTAGTTTAGGACGCAGGCGCGTAGATATGGAGAAGATGATAGCCTGCCGTACCCCCATTTGGTGAAGACGTTCCTGGAACTGCCAATAGGTGAAGATGGCATTTTCACCCATGATACCCACAATCATAATAAGCCCGGTGTAACTACCCACGTTCAGCGGGGTGTGAGTAAGGAACAAGGCCACACAGCTTCCGGCTATTCCCAGCACCGCAATGGCTATTACTAACCCCGCCACCTTAAATTGACGAAATAAAAAAAGCAGCACGCCAAAAACCAGCAATCCCGCGGCCAGCAGGATGAGCAACAGTTCGGAAAAACTTTTTTGCTGCTCTGCAAAAGCGCCGCCGAAGGTAATGCTGTAACCGGGAGGCAGTTGAATGTCTTTGTGAATGCGTTGTTGTAATTGCTGCATCACCATACCCAGGCTACCCCCATCCAGGCGGGCGGTTATTACCCCCATAGATTGCCCATTCTCGCGCTCTACTTCGGCGTCGCCAGGTTGCACGATCACGCTGGCCAGGGTATTTAATGGATGCAATTGACCATTGGGTAGAAAAATGGGCAGTTCCTGCAATGCGGCTACACTATGGCGCTGGTCGCCCTTGTACATGATCCTGATAGGAAATTGCTGTTCATCGGCCAGTATATTGCCTGCCACATTGCCGCCCAGGGCATTCTGCACCTGAGTTTGCAGCACGGCGGGGGTAAGGCCGTACTGGGCCAGCCGCACCGCATCCGGCACTATACTTACACTTGGTCCGGCAATGACGATGCCGTTAAAAACATCGGCTGTTCCGGGTGTTTGCTCCACCACATCGGCAATGCGGGAAGCGAGCGTGTGCAGTTGCTGCTCGCTATTGCCAAATACTTTTATTTCTATTGGTTGTACGGAGGTCATCAGGTCGCCCAACATGTCGCCGATAACCTGTCCAAAATCCACGCGCAACGCAGGTTGTGAGTCTTCTATCTTTTGGCGGAGCTCATCTATCACTTTATCGGTGCTACGCTGCCGGTCTTTTTTTAGTTGAATGAGGTAGTCGCCGGTATTAGGTTCAGTTATAAAAAAGCCCATTTGAGTACCCGTACGGCGGGAGTAAGCGGCGATATCCGGCGTTTGAATAATCTGCTGCTCCACAGCCCGCAGAATACGGTCTGTTTCTTCCACAGAAGTACCTGGTGGCGTGGCGTAATCCAGCACAATGCTGCCTTCGTCCATTTCTGGCAAGAAACCGGTTTCCAGCCGGGGAATAATAATTACCACCGCCGCCACCAGCACCATCCCAAAGACCATACTGATCCATGGCCGATCCATGAAAAAGCCCACCCACCGTTGGGAATGAGACGGGTGTACCCGGTGTGAACGGTTTCTCGAACACAGCAGGTAAATAACCGGAAGCCCTAACCAGGTCACGAAAAAAGAACATACCAGGGAGATCATCATTGTATTGGTCATCACCTTAAAATACGATCCAGCTACCCCAGTCATGAAAACAAAAGGGACAAAAATAACCAAGGTACTAAGAGAAGAGCCGGTCATGGCCGGCCATAAGTAGCGGATACTTTTTTGCAACACCTCCCCTATTGGTAGGTCCGGTTGCTCTTCCTGGGTGCGGTGCAATTGTTCCACCACTACAATGGCATCGTCGATAATGAGCCCCATGGCTGCTGCTATGGCACCCAGGGTCATAATATTTAATGTATAGCCAATACTATATAAAATGATGAGTGTAAAACTTAGTGTAACCGGCACCGTTAGTAGGATTGTAACGCTTGCCTGGAAAGAACGCAGGAAAATGATGGACACCAGCATGGCTAGGGCCAGCCCTATCCACAAACAATCTAAAACACTGTGAATACTGTCTGTTACAAAATCGGCTTGCTGGTAATAGGGTTTTATCGTAACATCTTTTGGCAGCAACAGCTGTAAACTGGCTACTTGTTTTTTCACGGCAGCGGAGAGGGCTACTACATTGGCAGCGGGCTGTTTGATGATAGCTACTAACACGGCGTCGTGCCCATTGGCATTGATCTTCGTATAACTGATGGCTTCCTGCACGCTTACATTGGCAATGTCTTGAAGCAGCACCACGCGTTTACCATCGTTTTTTACCACCATTTGTTGCAAGGCGGCTATACTTTGCACACTGGCGTCAGTAAGGGTGAGATACTGTTGTTTGTAGTCCGACAGGAAACCATTGGCGGTCATAAAATTGGTTTGCCCCAGGGCATTATTTACCACATCAGGGGTAATGCCCAGGGCGCTCATTTTCTGGAGATTCAGCTCCAGCCAATATTCTTTATTAGCTCCTCCACTTACTCTTACTTCAGACACGCCGGCCACCCGGGAGAGGTAGGGCCGCACGGTATTATTGGCTAGCATTTTCAACGCCAAGGGCGTTAAACTGTGGCTTTCCAGGGTATAACCAATAACAGGTAGTATAGAAGGATTCATCTTGGCAGCGGTAAGCTGAACCCCTGGGGGAAGTTGATCGCGCACTTCCGCCAGTTTTGCATTGATACGTTGCAGGCTGGCCTCCATGTCTGCATGGTCGTCCATAAAAGCGGATATTTCACAGCTACCCCGGCTGGTGGTGCTGCGCAGGTTTTGCAGGTCGGGTATCTGGCGCAGCGCATTTTCAAGCGGCTTGGTTACGGTGATCATCATTTTATCTACCGGCTGCAAACCTGCATCTGCAATGATTTTGATCTTAGGAAAACTGATCTCTGGGAAAAGGCTGGCCTGCATTTTTGCATAAGAAAAAACGCCGGCAGCCACGATCAGTGCCAGTATAAGGGTAACTGGATTTTTATAGCGAAGAAAAAAGTTCATGCAGGTAGTTATGGAAGGTTCACGCTTACTTTGGCAGTATCGCCCAGGGCATAATTGCCGGAGATCAATATCCGGTCACTGTCGCTAAATGCCGGCGACAAAATCTCCACGCGACCGTTTAGTTCAAGGCCTTTATTGACAGGCACTTTCACGGCAGTGCTTTCGTTTGTTAGTTTCATAACCCAATAATCGCTTTGCGTTTCATTGGTCAACAAAGCTTCTTTGGGCAGCGTTGCAGCATGAGGGTGGTTTGTTTTTTCAATCCGCACTTTGGCCACCAGGTTTTCCGGCAATGGGGCTGTGCCGGGCACTTTCAACACCAGTCGCTGCGTTTGCGCCGCTGGATCTACGGAGGGCATAATAGCATCTACGAAGCCTGGCAATTGCGTGCTGTCTGGCAGGATGATAGTAACAGCTTTGTGTAGTGGTACAACATTGCGCAATTCAAAAGGCACGTCCAGCAGGAAGGCAAAACTTTGCTGATTGCTGATCACCACTACCTGTTCGCCCTCCTGCACATAATCGCCGGATTGATGGCTGAGTTGCGAAACGTAACCACTGCTGCCGGCGCGCACTGGGTTCACCCCCGAAAATTTAAATGTAGAGTCTAGCAGGTTCACGGCGTTGCCAATGCTGCTGGCTTCGCGGGTTTTGATGCTAAAAAGCAATTGACCCGCTTTTACAGCCTCTCCCTGTCGTAAATGCAGTGTTTGCAAATAACCACTGGTATTGGCTTTCACCACGCTTTGCTGTAAGAAAGCAGCAGTTGCGTTCAGTTCCAGGTATGTTATCATTGGCTCGTGGCGTATATTCGTTACCGTTACCGGCGTATGCACCTCTTCCGGTTCCTTGATCGCCACAGCATCATGGCAGGCCGGCAGTACCATGAGCAAACCAAAATATAAAAATGTATGTTTCATGGTCAATTATTCCAATAATTAATTTGATTTATGAGTTGCAGGCGGTTCACGGTATTTTGGGTAAGCAGATTTCGGGCAGAAAGATAATTGTTCAACGCAATGACCAGATCTGGTATGCGGGCATCGCCGGTAGAGAGCAGTTTCAGGTTAATATCCACTAGCCCCTGTGCATACCGGATCTGTTCATTGATCTGGTCTATGAGGGCCTGGGTGCCGCTTAATTGCTGACGCAACTGGGCCACCTGCTGATTATACTGCCGGGTAAAAAACGCCTGGTAGCCTTGCCGGGTTTTCTCCCCGATTCCTGTTTGTTCATGCTGCATCCTGCGTTGATGGCCATCGTACAGGGGTACGCTTACGGTAAAACCTACACTGGCACCAAAATTTTTGTACGGCTCGTAGGCCAGCGAGGAGTTATAACCACCATCCACAAAGGCAGATAACTTCGGCTTATAGTTATAATCGATCATAGACTGTTGATTGCGCAGGCGCAGGCTGTCTAGCTGGTATTGCTGGAAGAAAATGGAATGGGTTACATCCACTCCACCCCCCACTTCCAATGCGGGCGGCGCCAGGATGGACTGGCTGGTGTCTTCCATGCCACATAGATAATTGAGCGTTGCAAAATCGTTCTGGTATTGAAGCCGTTGCTGCTGCAATAATAATTGCTGCTGTTGTAGTGTAACAAGGAATGTGAGGTAATCCGTTTGCCGGTACACATTACTGGCCGTAAGCTTTTTCAATACGGCAGCCGATTCCTGTAACAGGCGGGTTATGTTTTCCGTAAAGTGTAGTTGTTCCCAATCGCTATATGTGCTAATGTACTGGGCAGTAACGTTGCGCTGAAGGTCCTGTGTGTTGCGCAGGGCACTATTCTCCAGGGATTGATTTTGCAGGGCAATGGCGTTGCGCTGATTTTGTAAGTTATTTTTACCAACAAATGTTTTGCGTACAGTTACCACAGCACTTACATTGGCACCGTTGGTAATGGCAGGATCATAACCCCAGCCGTGAATAGCCGGCGCATAATAATTGCTGGTCCCAGCATCTATCATGGGGCCATAATTAGCCAACATGCGCATGCTGTCCAGTCGATTAGACTCCTGTTGCTGGTGCAGCTCTTTGAGTAAAGGGCTGTTTGTAAGGGCTTGATGCAGGAAGTCGCTAAGCTGCCTAGTTTGTGCCTGGGACTGGTGATGGAAATATAAAAAGCAAATCGTCAGGTAAAATATCCGTTTCATGCAGGACAAATATGGCGGGCGAATCTGTGGGCATTCTGGGGGCATATGGATGAAAGTTGCTGGAAAAGATTAGGAGCAAGTAACATCACTCCTATGCGCTTATATTTAAAGTAATTGGTTTTTGAAGGGTATTCCAATAAAAAACGCGATGACACGCTGCCCCCTCCAGGTTTTGCAACGCACCATCGCGCATTCATTCACACTCTGTTTACGATTTATTTAAATCAACAACAAAGAAAACGTATTTATTTTTTTAATATTTATTCCATGCATCGGCATGTGCTGCTTTTGTTTTTCCTTCTGCCTTGATCCGTGATGGTTAACTTAATGGTGAAAATGGGTATAATGGAATTAAAAAGGCCGGTCATTTAGTGAACCGGCCTGATAAACAATTATACCCTGTGACTCTGTCTGGATTCAAACCAGAAACCTTTTGATTCGTAGTCAAATGCTCTATTCAGTTGAGCTACAAAGCCATTTATCTTAATTGGGATTGCAAAAGTATACAAAAAAATTAAACCTCCAAATTTTTGGGATCAAGACGAAAAGTTGGGGGATTGCTCTAAGCATAAATCTTAGCCAGTCTAAAAAGGAAAAATTCCACATCCCGTACCCCTCTCAAAGCGTTTCTGAACGATTTTACCTTCGCATTGAATGATTCCGCAGCAGCATTAGTAGCCCTGTTATTGAAGAAATTTAAAATGCCCAAATAATGCGTCTGTACCG
>NZ_FMAR01000011.1 GCF_900094705.1 Chitinophaga costaii
TTTTAATTTTTTTCGCTTGTTTGCTTACCTAAAAAGTATAACCACCTTACGGCGATAATACTCTTTCTGTTGTTTCCTGACTTTCAAAGAACTTTTTCTCTATTAACCCTGCCGATCTTTCATCGCTGTTATCAATAAAGCGTTTTGTCAAAATGTGAGAGCCGATCTCCTAGTCATCCCCTTGTGGGATACTCATTTTTATCGTCCCGTTTGGGGTTGCAAAAGTAGAAAGTGTTTTTCATTTAACCAAATCTTTTTTCAAAGATTTTTTCATTTTGTTTTCATGTTGGAATATCCGCTAAAAGCCAATGGCATAAAGGCTTTTATAAGATTGATGTTTGCATAAAATCAGGAATGAATGGCAGTGTTATTCGACACTTTACATACACGCTTTCTATCAAAGCGGGACGCAAAGGTAAGCGGTTTTTTGATTACTCCAAATGTTTTTAATTAATTGGATATACAAAGTTTTAAAAACAGCTACCATCCATGATTTCAGCCATTATAATTTCATTACCGGCTGCAATAAACCTTCCGGATATTGGACCTGCATGAGAAATAAACCCTCCGGAGGCACCGCAAAATCCGCTTTCGTACAGTCCTTCGCGTTAATGGCTTCGTGAAACTGTTCAATAGATAACTTACCACGCCCCACCCGCAACATAGTACCCACCAACCCCCTTACCATACCTCGCAGGAAACGATTGGCCCGCACATGATACACCAATTCCCCCTCCTCCCGTACCCAGTAGGAATGCAGGATACGACAGTTGTAGGTCTTCACCTGCGTATTGCGTTTTGAGAAAGTGGAAAAGTCTGTATAGTCACTCACGATAGCAGCCGCCTGCTGTAGTAATGCGAAATCCAGCGTGTAAGGATAGTAATATGCCCGGTCTTGCCGGAAAGGATCTTTTGTGTGATAAAGAAAATATTGGTAGGAACGGCTCTCTGCAGCAAAGCGGGCATGGGCTTCAGCAGGTACGGCATAAACACCCTTCAACACAATATCCCGCGGCAAAATGGCATTTACTTTATATAAAAACTGCGGATGTAAAGATTGGTCGGTATCAAAATGCAGGAAGTTCTGGTGGGCATGTACCCCGGCATCGGTGCGGCTGGAGCCAGTGGTAACAATGGCTACCCGCATCAAGGTACTAAGGGCGTGGTCAATGGCACCCTGCACAGAATGACCATTATTCTGTACCTGGAAACCCGCGAACTGGCTGCCTTTATATGCCACCTCTATAAAATATCTGTTCATGCCCTTTGCTATTTCAAGGGAAGCAAGTTCCTCACAAAATCCGACAATGAGAAAAGAAAAACATGCATCCACCGCATAATTGACAGCTAAAACGCCAAGAAGCGGGTACACTCTTGTGAATGCACCCGCTTCTTTTTGCATGCCCATCCCGGGAGGGCATCAACATTAAACTATCTTTTAACGCAACATCGCATTGAAGCGTTTGCGGTAATAATCGTCTTTCAGCAGGTCCTGCAAACCGATAAATGCTTTTGTTTCATACGTATGCAGGTAGGCCGTTTCCAGCAATTTGTAACGATACTCGTCTGTGTCGATCAGCTGGGCGAAGGCACGGATCTGATCTGCAGAAAGGCAGGTATTGCGGATATTTTTATTGAAAATTTCCACCATACCCGATTCGTTATTTTGGGCAGACACCCTTTTCATCAACCTTTTAAAGCCTTCGTTGTTGAGCATCTGCTTACAATCTGAATTAAGTGCTGGTCCTTCGCTGGCAGCGGATTTGGCAGGAGCAGGACTTGCATCTGCCGGGTTGGCGTTGGTGGGTTTATTAACCGTCACCCATTCATCGGCAGTTAAGCTACCACTGGAATCTGCCTGACTAGCGCCTTCCGTATGTTGTTTTTTCTTTTTGCGAGGTGATGGAACCTTTACATCCGTAGAGGTGGTGGCTGCATCTGCTGGGGTATTATTAGCACCAGTGCTGAAATCGATGAATTGCGGATCATCTGCACTGGAATGTTTCTTTTTCTTTTTACCGGACGCCGGCTCCGATGGGGAGGAGGTTTCAGTATAGGCCGTAGCGGTAGTTGTATCGGCTACGGGTGTGGCAACAGGCAGCGCCTCTGTAACGGCAGGCGTTACCGAAGCAACCGTGTCAATATTGGCAGCAGCAGGTGCTTTCACAGCGGCTTCTTCAGCAGCGGCTTTCCGCTCTTCCGCCATTACATCGGCCAGGTATGTTTTTTCTTCGTCAGTAAGCGGGTCTTGATCAACGGCGCTTTTTACGGCCTTTTTCACCGCTTTTTCAGGAGTGGTGGCGACCGGTGTGGCGCTGCTATCTACTGCAACAGGAGAGGCTTCCACCTCCACGGGGCGATCATCACTCACTACTTTATCCAGTGCGCTGGCAAATTTGCTCGATTGCTTAGCAGCTGCAGGTGCTGAAGAAGGCGATACCACCTGTGCCACATTGGAGCCGTCTGAAACGGTAATATCTTGTTTATTGGCGAAAGTGCTGTCCAGGTCTTTTTTCACCTGCCCCATCATAGCCGTAGAGGTATTCGCGGCAGCGGGCGTTGCGATGTCAGTACTTGTAACATTGTCGGTGCTAGCTGGTTCAGGCGTTGTTGCCGCGGCTACGGACGTTCCGGGGCTCGTGGGTTTTAATAGTGTGTAGGTTTGCAGGTTAAATAAGGCGATATCCTGTGCACCGGTATGTTTAATCACAAAACCTTCGTCGCGGGTGCCAGATAAAGAAATGCTGAAATGTTTTTCTGGAATCTCATTTTTCGGAAAACCTACTATCACCTCGGCAATGCCTTTGGGCAGTTCCGGCACAATTACATATCCTTTGGCGGAGGCACTCAATACCTTGCCTTTGTAACGTACATAAAACAACTCTCCCTTTTCACTTTGAATGTAAATGAAGTGATGCTCATCATTAGCCCACAAAGAAGTGCTGGCCAATAAGAGTAATATAAATAATGATTTTTTAATATAAGTAAGCATAAGTCTATTGTGGCGGTATATTTTTTTGTAAATGCAAATACTATTCCAATATGATTAGCACTTGGCCTTTCTCCACCGCGGTGCGGGGGGATACTTTTATTTCTTTCACCACCGCGTCGGCGGTAGCTTTGAAGACGTTTTCCATCTTCATGGCTTCCAAGATCAGTACTGGGTCGCCCTTTTTAATGGCCTGTCCGGGCGTTACCAGCACCTGCAACACCAGTCCGGGCATAGGTGCCTTCATATCATTTACCTTACGGCCCAAAGCGTCTTTAATACCCATGGCGGCCAGCAACTGGTCTATTGGCTCTTCCAGCTTTACATCGAACACCTGACCAGCTATCTGCAGGCTCACGGTTTTGTGCTCCCGGTCTATCTTGCGCAACTGTACGGCAAAGCTCTGGTTATTCATGATCACACTGTAATTGCCATTGGGCAAAAGTGCCGCAGACCAATCTACTGCCACCCCATTGCAGGTAACCTGGCTGGCATTTTCTATGCTAAAAGCGTTTTTTCCATTTACCGTGGCTTTGATCATGATAAGCTTTTATGCGAACAAAAATAGGAATTTTAACCACTTGGCTTGTATTTGAGCCATTTGTTTAAATTTGAAACCTATTATTCATATTAGCTAATATTTTTGCAAAAATCAAAAACCTCATGCATCATCAACTGAAAAAGGCTTGGTTTGGCGGCGCGTTATGCAGCTTGCTGGGCTGGTCTGCTGCTACGGTAGCCCAACAAAAAGATCCCGCCGATCCGGCGCTTCAGATCTACCGTGCATCCGCTACCAAGATCAATGACCTGGTACACACCAAGCTGGACGTACGTTTCGACTATGGCAAGCGCTATATGTACGGGAAAGAATGGGTAACCCTGCACCCTCACTTCTATGCTACCGACAGCCTCACCCTCGATGCAAAAGGCATGAATATTAACGCGGTGGCAGTAGTAAAGAATGGAAGGAATACCAATCTGACGTATACTTACGCCGACAGCCTCCAGCTCCATATTAAGCTGGATCGCACTTATAAGGCTGATGAGCAGTACACTATTTACATTGATTATACCTCCAAGCCCGAAGAATACAAATCAGAAGGCAGCGCAGCCATCACTGACGCCAAAGGCCTGTATTTCATTAACCCCGATGGTAAGGTTCCGAATAAACCGACCGAAATCTGGACCCAGGGCGAGAGTGAATCTTCTTCCGTATGGTTTCCTACTATTGATAAAAGCAACCAGAAATCTACTTCCGAAATCAGCATAACCGTGGATAAGAAATACAAAACCTTATCCAACGGTCTGCTCGTAAAACAGGTAAATAATTCTAATGGCACCCGTACCGACACCTGGAAGCTGGACCAGCCCTTTGCCCCCTACCTGTTTATGATGGCCATTGGCGACTATGCCATTGTGAAAGACAACTGGCATGGTAAAGAGGTAAGTTATTATGTAGAACCTGCTTATGAAAAATATGCAAAAGATATTTTTGGCGATACCCCCGAGATGCTTAGCTTCTACTCCAAGATCCTGGGCGTAGAATATCCCTGGCCCAAGTATTCGCAGGTAATTGCCCGCGATTATGTGAGCGGCGCCATGGAAAATGTAACGGCTACCCTGCATGGACAGTTTGTGCAGAAAACAGACCGCGAACTGCTGGACGACGACCGCTTGGGCAATTCTGTGATCGCGCACGAATTGTTTCACCACTGGTTTGGCGACCTGGTAACCTGCGAATCCTGGAGCAACCTTACTGTAAACGAATCGTTTGCAGACTATAGCGAATACCTGTGGTTTGAACATAAATTTGGTAAAGACGCCGCAGACGAACACGCCTACGACGCACTCCAGGGCTATTTCCGCTCCGCGCAATACAGCGGGGATAAGGACCTGGTTCGTTTTCATTACCACGATAAAGAAGACATGTTCGACGCCATTACCTATCAAAAAGGTGGCTGCATCCTGCATATGCTTCGCACCGTAGTGGGCGATTCTGCTTTCTTTAAATCCCTAAACCTTTACCTCAAGACCTACGCCTACAAGGCCACCGAGGCCCAGCAACTACGCCTGGCGGTGGAAGAGGTAACCGGCCGCGATATGAACTGGTTCTTTAACCAATGGTACTACGGCTCCGGCTATCCGGAACTGGACCTGAACTATGCATATGATGAAAACACCCACCAGGTAAGTGTTTTCGTGAAGCAGGTGCAGAAAGCCAATAAGGTATGGGAACTACCTATGGCTATCGACGTATACGCTAGCGGTAAAAAGGAAAGACATATGATTACCCTCAGCACACGTGCCGATACCTTAACCTTCACCAGTTCCGCGAAGCCTGACCTGGTGAACGTGGACGCCGAAAAAGTAACGGTGATGAAGAAAAACGATCACCGCGATCTGAGTACCTATGTATTCCAATATTTCAATGCGCCCAATTACCTGGACCGCCGCGAAGCATTGGAAATCTGCCTGAAACAACAAAGCAACCCCGATGCCCGTAAAGTGGTATTGGCAGCGGTAAAAGATAAGTTTGAAGGCCTGCGCGAATACGCGATCAGCGGCCTTAAACTGGATGATGACGCAGTGAAAACCGCCATTGCTCCCGTATTGGCTGACCTGGCTAAGAACGATCCGTTTGCTAAAGTGCGCAGCGCTGCCATCGCCCAGCTAGGCAAACTGGCGGATGCACAATACGAGTCCCTATTTGAAAGTAAGCTTAGCGACCGCTCTTACACGGTAGAAGGCCAGGCGCTGGCTGCACTTTCTTCCACAAATCTTGATAAAGCCTTTACCCTGGCCCGTTCTATGGAGAAAGACGCCAAAGGTGAATTACTGTCTGGCATTGCCCAGGTGTATGTTAAAAAAGGGGATGAGGGCAGCCTGCCCTTCTTCAAAAAACATTTTGAAGAAGCGTCCGCAGGTCAGGAGAAATTTGAAGCCGCGGTGCAATACATCGGTATTCTTTCCACCACATCCAATACCGAATCGGTAAACCAGGGCTTTGACCAGATAAAGGACATGGCCGACCAGTTCCATAACCCGATGGTGAACAATTACCTGATCAACATCCTTACGCCCGTATTAGAGAAAAAACAAACGGCAGCCAAGAGCGCCACAGGCGAACAGCAGGCTGCTTTTAACGAGCAGGCTACTCACCTGCAAGGAATATTACAGTCGCTGAAAGCCCCTAAAACAACAACAGAGCAGGAATAATATTTCCTGCTCCCGGAAAAAACAAAGAAGGCTGCCTCTTGCAAGGCAGCCTTCTTTGTTTTAAGGTGTATGAGCCATTGGCCCAAAATATGGTCAGGAGGTGTTATTTTGTTTTTGTTACTTTCTGTGCCTTTTCATCCCAACGCCAGGGCGTGTCCTGCAAAGGAATACCGCCGAGGTAACGCTCTTTGCGCACGGCATAAGACAAATAGTTTTCTTCGCCGTTCAGCACCTCGCGGCCCAGACGGGAAATGGATAACAGTTGCCCATCTTCATCCACCACACCCGCACTGATCATGCGGCGCATGTACACATCCAGCTGAAAATCGCCGAAGCCGTATATGGTAAGCTGGTTCCAGAACTGGCTGTACAGGTCGTACCAGCGATAATCTGCCATTGACAGGAGATTCAGAAAAAAATGCTCGATGCGGTTTAGACCGTTCTCAATAGCGGGCAGGCGTTGCAAGTGGGCTTTCAGCGCCTTACCGATATGGTGAAGCTGCCCGGCAGGACGGCCAACAAAGGTTTCTAATAGTAGTGGGGTGGTATGGCAATAGGCAGCCCAAATGTGCAGGGCGGCTTCCAGGTCGGCCGGTTGCAGCGTAAGGCGATCGGCAAAGAGCGCCGGGAAGTGGCCTGCAGACAACATACCCAGCCCCTTGAAGTTGGGCGTATGTGGATGCGTATCAGGCGAAATTAGACTAATACGGGCAGGCAGCCGGTGCTGCTGCATATAAAAGAGGGTAAACAGCAAATTTATCTGGCAAAATAAATCGAACTCGAACCACAGCACTACTTCTTCATATGCTGCGGCATTTTCCAGGCGGGTAAATTCCTGCACTACTTGGGTAAGATAAGTCTGGCGGTCAATGCCGTACGCATTTTGCGCATGATCGGCGCGGGTTTTGAAGAACTCATCCATATTTGTGGTATAAATGGTGTGCCCCTCGCTCATCATGCAACGGTTAATCACAATATCTCCGGATATACCACTGTCACGAAAAGGAACAAGGGTAGCATCTCCATTTAAAACGTGCAGTATGGCCATAGGTAACTAGCTTTTAGGTGCAAATACTGTCTATACAAATACCATACTATAGTGGAGGGCGTTGCTTATTAGCCACAGCTTTACCAGCTTCCACCGGCCCCGCCGCCGCCGCCCGATCCTCCGCCAAAACCTCCGAAGCCGCCGCCACCACCGCCACCACCGAAGCCACCACCGAAGCCACCACCGCCGCCGCCAAAGCCGCCGCCCATGGGAATCCACCAACTGCCAAAGCCCCTGCGGCTCATGGCGCTACCGCCACCACCGCCACGGCGAATGATGGATATGATGATCAGTATAATGATTATTAGCACAATGGTACCTATACCAATACCGCCACTATTACTTTTTTGTGGAATGCCCTTATATTCCCCGGCTGCTGCTTTAAAAATGAGATCGGCGGCCTGGTCCAGCCCAGCGTAGTAATGGCCTTCTTTGAAATTAGGCACCATGGCCGATTCTATGATACGGTGGGCAATAACATCTGGAATTGCGCCTTCCAGGCCATAGCCGGTAGAAATCCACACCTTGTGATCGTCTTTGGCCACCAATATTACCAGGCCATTATCGCGGCCTTTTATCCCCACGCCCCAATCGCGCAGGTATTTTAGCGCTACATCGCTAATGTCGTAATCTCCGGTGGTATTAATGGTCACTACTAGCACCTGGTTAGATGTGCTATCGCTATAAGCCACCAGCTTATGTTCCAGTTCATCCACCTCGCTTTGCACCATTACGCCTGCAAAGTCATTTACCAGGCGGGGCGGATTGGGCCGGGACGCTATTTGCTGGGCGGAAAGCCGGCCGGTGATTAATAGCATTACGCAAAATAAAAAGCAGCGCAACCATTTCATATAAAAACTTTATTCAATACATTAAGAATGCCGGAAGCGGACCGGTAAGTCCTGTTTCCCGGGTCATACATACGGATCATTTTCCAAAAACGATATCATCTGGCAGTTCATTTTCATCCTCTGCCAGATGTGGAAAGTGCAGGCGGAGGGATTGACCTATTTCCAGGATGCAAGCCTCCAGTCCTTCTACCACCTGGCCACGGGAGAAATGTTCTTTGAGCTTGCCGGCGGCAGCCTGCCAGAACTCCTGTCCTACTTTTTGGTGAATGCCACTATCGCCCAGGATGGCAAATTGTTTGTCTAGCAGGGCCACATACAGCAGCACACCATTTTGCAGGCGGGTATTGGCCATGCCCATAGGGCCAAACACTTCTTTGGCACGGTCCAGGGGATCTACATAAGCGCAGCGGCTTTCTATGTAGAGGCGTATTTCGCCGGAAGTCAGGCGCTCTGCCTGGCGGATGGCTTGGATCAGGCGAGCCTTTTCGGGTTCTGTAAAAAATTCCTTCTTTTTGAAAGAGAACAGGCCCATGCGCGGGATGTTTTTGAGAGATCAGGAAAAGAGCAAATCCCAAATCCCAACATAAGAGCCGGAATTTGGGACTTGTGTGGCGGTTCACGCTATTATTATTGGGTGCAGCTTATTTAGTGCTGTCGCCAAAATCTACTTTCGGAGCATGTTGCGCATCGGCATCGGCGGTAAAGCTGGCTTTCTCATGGAAGCCTGTAAGACCAGCTACGATATTGCCAGGGAAATATTGCACGGCATTGTTATAATCATTTACCGCATCATTAAAATCTTTGCGGGCTACGGCAATCCGGTTTTCCGTACCAGCTATCTCCACCTGTAAATCGCTGAAGTTTTGCGTAGCCTTTAAGGTTGGATAATTTTCATTGCTTACCAACAAACGGCTGAAGGTGCTAAAAGCCCCATTTAGATTGGCTTGCGCATCCTGATACTCTTTCAGTTTTTCTGGAGTAAGGTTATCCGCATTAATCTGCACACTCGTGGCACGGGCGCGGGCTTCGGTTACTTTGGTAAGGGTAGACTGTTCAAAATTGGCAGCGCCCTTTACAGTGGCCACCAAGTTGCCTATCAGGTCAGAACGGCGCTGGTACTGGGCCTCTACGTTGGCCCACTTATTTTTTACGTTGTTGTTTTGTGTAACAAGGCTATTGTACTTACTACAACCACCGCATCCTGCCATGAGCAGCAATACTACAACTACAATGGCGATAATGCCTCCTGTTTTCATAATCTTAGGTGTGTTTTGTGAATAAAGGCTTTCACCAAACCTACAAGAAAATTGGCAGATAGCAAAAAAGGATGCCCTTATGAAGCCTAGGCTTATCGATCAAAATGTATTAATTTTATTAAGACTTTAAAAAAATACGACATAAAGAGTTGATTAAGTCCCGGCAAAAAACTATGTTTATGAAATAATTTGCAGGATTGATTATTCCAACTTGTACCTTTAATATCATGCAATATCGTAGGGAGTGAGCCTCCCACCGTCCATATAAATGCCTATTACCTTTACTATACCTGCATAACTAATTTGTTCATTTCGAGTTTAAGTCTGCTATATGAGTTCTCAACACATCCATATTTTATATATTGATGACGAGGTAAATAACCTGAACGCCTTTAAGGCATCTTTCCGAAGGATTTACAGCGTACAAACCGCGTCCAGTGCGGAAGAAGCAGAGAAATTGCTGGTGGATAACAATTTTCACATTATCATTTCCGACCAACGCATGCCCAGGATGACAGGCATTGAATTCTTTGAATCTATACTGGAACGCTATCCTGAACCCATCCGCATACTACTCACCGGTTATGCCGATATTAATGCCGTGATAGACGCTATCAACAAAGGCCAGGTGTATAAATACTTTTCCAAACCCTGGAGCGAGGACGAGCTGAAACACAATATTGAAAAGGCTTACGAGGTATATTCCCTTCGCAAGGAAAACAAAGAGCTTACCGCCAAACTGCTGGACGTAAACGAGAAACTGGAGTTTTTGCTGCGCCAGAAACTTATTTCCTGATCGGAATGGCTAACCTACCGCAAAGTAAAAAGCCCAACCTAGCTGTTCTATAACTGAAGCTTCCTCCAACGCCCATTTTCCCTATCCTGTAGCAATCTTTGATGATCGCCGTCTAGTATGCATCATGTCCTATTGGTGAAGAGCGTATATCCGTACTGGATCAATCTATTTAATGGGTTCATTCTGCATTTCACAGGGTCGTTGCTGTACTAATGGATGTGCCTATCCAGGACATTAGCATGGCATGCCCACCCGTTCTGCTTATTCCTTTTAGAATTTGGTTTTTGCTGATTGCCCCTTAACTTGCAACCTTTAAGAACGCTTAAATCTGCATTATGCAAGTTTGGAAAGACTATCAGGACCAGCATAAGGACCGCTTCCTCCAGGAATTACTGGATTTATTACGCATTCCCTCCGTGAGTGCGGATTCCCAATATACCCAGGACACGCTTCGCTGTGCGGAGTCTGTGAAACTGCGCCTCCAGGAAGCCGGCGCCGAACACGTTGAAGTATGTCCTACTGCCGGCCATGCCATCGTATATGGAGATAAAATAATAGACCCTGCGCTGCCCACCGTGCTGGTTTATGGCCACTACGACGTGCAGCCCGCCGATCCGCTGGAGTTGTGGAACAGCGGACCTTTTGATCCGGTGATTAAAGACGGTAAGATTTGGGCCCGGGGCAGTGCCGACGATAAAGGACAGTTTTATATGCACGTAAAGGCATTTGAAACCATGGTAAAGACCAATACCCTGCCCTGCAATATTAAGTTCATGATAGAAGGAGAAGAAGAAGTAGGCTCTGCCAACCTCGGGATTTTCCTTAAAGAAAATAAAGAACGCCTTAAAGCGGATGTGGTGCTGATTTCCGACACCTCTATGCTTAGCTTGGAAAACCCATCCCTGGATACGGGCCTGCGCGGCTTGTCTTATATGGAAGTAACCGTAACCGGCCCTAATCGCGACCTGCATAGCGGCGTATATGGCGGTGCGGTGGCCAACCCGGCCACCATTCTTTGCAAGATGATTGCCAGCCTCCACGACGAAAATAACCATGTAACCATTCCCGGCTTTTACGACCAGGTGCAACAGCTCACACAGGAAGAACGCACTGCACTGAATAGTGCGCCTTTTGACGAAGCAGCCTATAAAAAAGATCTGGGCCTGGATGCCCTGTGGGGAGAAAAAGGATATACCACCATTGAGCGTACCGGCATCCGCCCTACCCTGGAAGTAAATGGTATCTGGGGCGGCTATACGGGCGAAGGTTCTAAAACTGTACTGCCCTCCAAAGCATCTGCCAAGATCTCTATGCGCCTGGTACCCGACCAGGACTGGATCGCTATCTCCGACTTGTTTAAGGCACACTTTGAAAAGATAGCCCCTGCCGGTGTAAAAGTAAGCGTAACCCGCCACCATGGCGGCAGCCCTTACGTAACACCCATAGACCACATTGCGTTTAAGGCGGCCAGCCAGGCCATACAATCCACCTTTGGCAAAGCACCCATCCCAGTACGCGGTGGTGGCAGCATTCCCATCGTGGCGCTGTTTGAAAAAGAACTGGGGCTTAAAACCATCCTCATGGGCTTTGGCCTGGATAGTGACAACCTGCACTCACCTAATGAAAAGTATGGATTGGAGAATTTTTATAAAGGCATTGAAACCATTCCATATTTCCATCAATATTTTGCGGAGCTACAGAAAAAGTAGTGCCCCATGCCCTATTTGTTTTTGAAAAGGGAGCCAAGGAGGCTCCCTTTTTTTTAGTGGGCGACAGGATAGCCTGGCCTTCCCCATATCTGCATTTCATCGTACATTCGTAAGCTTAGCATTTTGTATCGTATCATGGCAACAACAACTGAAAAACTCCGCATCGATAAATATCTGTGGGCCATCCGCATTTTTAAGACCCGCACCCAGGCCGCTGCAGCCTGCGATGGCGGTAAGGTAAAGCTCCATGGCACCTCAGTGAAAGCCTCCCGGGCAGTGGCCGTGGGCGATAAATACGATATCCGCGCAGAAAGCCGTAAATGGACGATTGAGGTTACCGGCCTGTTGGATCATCGCCTACAGTATGCCGAGGCTATAAAATATTATGTAGATATCACTTCCGAGGAAGACCTGCAATTGAACCAGCGGGTAGCCGCCAGCTTCCACACAGGCAAGCGACCCAGTAAAATAGGCCGCCCTACGAAGCTGGACCGCCGCGACCTGGATGATTTCATGCGGAACGAAGACTAGCAGATCAATATTTGAACTTTCTCATATTTGCGCTGTAACTTCGCAGCCCAAAATCAGGTATTTACAATGGCTAAACAAAGCGATGTGCTCTCCGCTGACTTTCTCGTGAAAGTAGCGGAAGAATTTGGCACCCCGGTATACATCTATCATGCGGAAAAGATCAAAACGCAGTACGAAAAGCTTCAAAAGGCTTTCCGGAAGGCAGATACCCGTTTTTTCTACGCTTGTAAGGCCCTCACTAATATTAATGTTATTCGTTACATACAGTCGCTGGGCGCCGGGCTGGATACCGTGTCTATTCAGGAAGTGATGCTAGGACTTAAGGCAGGCTTTAACCCTAAAGATATTTTTTACACTCCCAACTGTGTTGATATCAATGAGATTATCGCGGCAAAAGATTTGGGTGTAAACATAAATATTGACAATATCTCCATTCTGGAGCAATGGGGCAATAAGTTTGGCGACAGCTATCCCATCTGTATCCGGCTAAACCCTCATATCATGGCTGGGGGTAATTATAAGATCTCTACCGGGCATGTAGACAGCAAGTTTGGCATTTCTATTCACCAATTGCGTCATATTGAACGTATAGTAAAATCTACCAAATTAAAGGTTACCGGCCTGCACATGCATACCGGCTCGGAGATTAAGGATGTAGACGTTTTCCTGCGGGCAGTGGATATTATGTTTGAAATAGCGGCCAATTTTGATGACCTGGAATTCCTGGACCTGGGCAGCGGTTTTAAAGTGGCTTACCAGCCCGGCGATCCGGAAACGGATATTGAACTGCTGGGAGAAAAAGTGAGTGAGGCTATTAATAAATTTAGCGCTTCTTACAAACGCCCACTGCAACTGTGGTTTGAGCCGGGCAAATTCCTGGTGAGCCAGGCCGGCTATTTTGTGGTGAAGGCCAACGTGATTAAACAAACCACCGCTACGGTGTTTGTGGGCGTAAATTCAGGGTTTAATCACCTTATCCGCCCCATGTTTTATGATGCCTTCCACCTCATCCGCAATATTTCACACCCCAAAGGAACCGAACGGATTTATACCGTGGTGGGTAATATCTGCGAAACGGATACTTTTGGCTGGGACCGCAAGATCAACGAAGTACGGGAGGGCGATTTCCTAGTGTTTTACAATGCAGGGGCTTATGGTTTTGAGATGTCGTCCAATTTTAACAGCCGTTTAAAACCGGCAGAAGTGCTGATCAAAGATGGCAAACCGCAGCTCATCCGCAGGGCCGACGTACTGGAAGATTTGTTGAGGAACCAAATTGAAATTGCATTGTAATTATTAAAATATATTATTAGTTGATATAACAGCCGGCCCACCAGAGGCCGGTTGTTTTGTTTGTAAATCCCCCTCTTCTGCTACAATATCCAGGCAGCAGTATCGTCTACTATACCAGTACATTCAGCAGAAATCGCGTACCTTTGCCAGGCCTCCTGACAACTGTATTGCATCTGTTTTTGCACCATCAGAACACCTGCCTCCAAAAAGCAGGAAAAGCCGCTATTTGTATGGAAGTATTAAAAATGAGACCGGGATTATTTAAAGAAGAAGCGCAAATAGATACACGCATTTCATTTGCCCCATTTGTGCGTTTTCTCAAAGAAAAAGCACAAAACGATAACGACGCCAGGGCCCGGTTTTATCAAAAAATGATTGAGCGTTTTGAAAGTAATCCGGAAGTACTCCTACCCCTGGAAATGGAAGACCTGGACCGGTATAAAGAATACCTCGACATTGTAACCGCCGCAGTATTCCCTATCATGACAGACTCCGATAAGGATGTTTACGGCATTGGTGTGCCATACCGTTTTTCCATTTTTTATTATTCTACCCTGTTTAAACATCTCTTTACCGAAACGGGCAAGGATGGCTTAGCTGTAGTGCCGAATGGCTTGTCTATGGACAAGATCAACAAGGACCGCCGGGGCTGGCTGTACAAGCAAATATTGCAACGTTTTTATGGCTATGAGATTAATTACGATAATTCTATCATCCATAATGTGATCTCGCATGAGACTGGGCTTCGCCGTTACTTTAAACTGCAACTGGACGCCCGCTTCATGGATATTAAAGTGAAAGGTGAATTGCCACAGCTAGATGAGGATATGGCGTGCAACCATAGCTCCATCGATGACATGGCAGCGCTGCTGCCCCTGAGCTTGTTTTCGCTGGAAGGTTTTGTAATCTGGACAGTGCAGGATGTGACGCGCGACGAGATGATGAACCACATCAAAAACCTGGTACTGAAAGTCAGGGATGAAAACGAGGCAAAGTCATACCAGCACCTGAATGAAGGGTTGCAGGCCATGCTGGAAAACAAAGACATCGCCGTGCATGTTATGCCCTTCCTGAAGGTGAAGAATAAATATGTGCTGGAAAGCAAATTTGCTTCCTCCAGCGTAATCCTGGGTATGCAGGGCAATGAAAAACAGCAACAACAACTTTACCAACAACTGGTAAAATTCCTGGAGAATAACAAGGACCCACTGGTCATTAATTCACTGGACGATGTGAGCCTTACCCTCTATCCTTTCTTGAAGTTCCTGCCGCACAAAGGCGTGAAAAGTTTTGTGCTACTGGGTATTGAATATGAGAATGAGTTACTTGGTATGGTAGAAATTGCCTCCCCCGAGGTGAATGGATTGCCTTTTCAAAAAGTAGCCAAGATAGAATACCTGCTGCCCTTGGTGACCCTGATGCTGCGCAAAAGTGTAGATATACAAACAGCCAAGATCAACAATGTGATCAAACAGCAGTTCACCGCCCTACAGCCCTCCGTAGAATGGAAGTTTGTGGATGCTGCCTGGCAGTACCTGCACAATCCTGAAAAGGGGAAAAAGGACATTGAGAATATCACCTTCCGCGAAGTTTACCCGCTGTATGGTGCTATAGATGTACGCAATTCTACCGTAGAGCGCAGCATGGCCCTCCAGGAAGATCTGCGCGAGCAATTGCAACTCATTCAGCAGTGCCTGGAACGCATGGAAAAAGAATTGGATCTCCCCCTACTGGAAGAGCTGGCGTTTAAGAATAATACCCTGATGAACAACATCAGCCAAAGTCTTATTGCCGAAGAAGAATCCCAGGTAAATGAATTCCTGGATTACGAAATTGCGCCTACTTTCCGTCACCTCTACGATAGCTATCCATCGCTGCAACCCATGCTGGCCAATTATTTTGATACGGTGAATAAAACCGAGGGCCACGTGTTTCACCATCGTCGCCGCTATGAAGAAAGCCTGGCCAGGATTAATACTGAGATCAATGAAATGCTGGAAAAGGAAAGGGATGCTATCCAAAATTCTTTCCCCTGCTATTTTGAAAAATACCGCACAGATGGTGTGGAGTATAATATTTACATTGGCCAGTCCATTGCGCAAAATAAGAAGTTCGACCTGCTGTACCTGCGCAACCTACAGCTTTGGCAACTGACCTCTATGGCTGGCATTGCCCGCCTTACCCATCAGCTCATGCATGAATTGGAAGTGCCGCTACAAACTACGCAGCTTATTCTTATTCACAGCAACCCGATAGACATTAGTTTTCGCCTGGACGAACGCCGCTTTGATGTGGAAGGTGCTTATAACATCCGTTACGAAATCATTAAGAAACGGATTGATAAGGTACACGTGCGCGATACCGGCGAACGTCTTACCCAGCCTGGCAAAATAGCACTGGTGTTTAATTATGCCCGTGAAGCGGAAGAATACCGCAAATACATTCACTTCCTCCAGAACAAAAACATACTGCTGCCCGAAATAGAAATGCTGGAACTGGAAGAACTGCAAGGTATCAGTGGACTAAAAGCCATGCGCGTAAGCATTAACATGGAGTATAAATAATCGTTCAGTTGTACAACCCGTCAAATATAATTGCAGCGAATAAATAAAATATACACATACTATTGCAGCTTGCAACTATAAAAGTAAAGCCCGGACGATGGTCTGGGCTTTACTTTTATATGCAGCTATGTATTGCCATTAAATTCCTATTGCATATTCCTGTCTAAAATTTAAATCCAAAAGAAGCATACAGCATATTGCCATCGTAAGAATGAGCCAGGCTGGCAGTGAGAACGAACATATCTATAGGTGCGAAATAAATACCACCACCGTAGCCATCGTGCCATACGTGCGACACTTGGTCTTTTACCCACACGCGCCCCACGTCGTTAAAGCCGATAAGCCCTACGGAACCGGGGAGAATATAATTGCGGAAGTCGAAGAGTTTCAGACGAAACTCTGAATTATTATACGCCAGGGCGCGACCTGCAAAACGATCGTTGCGGTAACCGCGCATATTATTATTGCCACTCAGGGTGAGGGCCTGGAAATATTCGTAATCGCCCCACAAAACCCCGCCGCCAAAGCGGGTCACGAAGGTAAGGCGGCCCGGCACACGGGTGCTGGCATAAAAGGTGATATCGGAACGAAGTACGGCAGTGTTCAGGGTAGATGCATTCCAGCCATGACGGCCCTGCAGCGTAGTAACCCAGTTAACCCCTTTGGTGGGAAGTATTTCTTTGTCGCGGGTATCTATTTGGAAATGACCGGCCAATCCTACATAATTTTTGCTTTTATACACTCGGCCAGAATCCAGTCCATTCTGTGCAAAGTCGGTAATGAAGCGATTGTTGTTATCATCTTTATCAAACTCATAATGCTCTAACAGCGGTCCATATCCCAAATGTATATGGGGGCTCAGGTCATTGCGTAGCAGGGTGTTCAGTGAATAGAAGCTGTAGCGGCTTCGGTAGTAATAGATCTTGCGCCCATCGGATTTATCGAACACTGTTTCATTGCCGTATCCGAAGAAGTTTTGCACGTTATTCGGTGCCTTAGCGCGGCCATCTATTTCCAGGTCGGTGCGGCCTATCACGTCGGTAAAAACACCGTTATAATGGAAATTCCAGGCACGGGTAGCCAAGGAGTGGGTGGCCGTAACGGTTTGTTTGGTAGCGAAGGGGCTTTTACGGAAGCCCTGCGTAACAAACTGATACCCTAGTCCCAGCGAAACACCATCATCATAATTATAGCCTGCGGCCAGCATAGGCATGGCCCTGTTGTACTTAAACGCCAGGCGGTCGTAACGGATCACTTCAGGGCGGTTGCTTAGTTTCTTCCTTTCGCTGTGATGAATATCGAAGCTATCGTTGCGCTGGGCCAGGTCATAGATCAATACTTTTTTACCGGTACGTTGAAGAGCGCTATCGATATAAGTGTCTTTATCCTTACCGCCAATAATGCGGATACGGATGGGCGTTTTATCATCACCGCTCAGCACAAAACGGTCTTCGCCTCCCAGTCCATACAGGCGTACTTCTTTGGTGATGGCCGGATCAAATACGCGGGAGTACAGGTTTTGCTGTACTTCATCGTTCTTGCTGATCTTAAAAGCGTTTACCGACAGTTTACCCTCGGGCAAACGTTTTACCAGGAACAGTTCTTTTTTCTGGGAGCCGATCACGTCCACACCTTTGGAGATAAAACGGTAATATTTATCCGTAGCCGCTTCCAGCTTGCTCCTGCGGGAAACCAGTTTATCGTAGATATGCTGGCCTTCTAACTGCTGAATAGTGTCGGGCATAGCGGATATGGCGTAGTGCAATACACTATCAGTCATCGCAGCAACAAAAGTGTTGGTGGCTTTTTTCCAGTCTTTTTCATCCAGCTCATTTAGTTGGGCGCGATCTATGTGCGCTTCGCTGGTATTAAATCCTTTGATATTAGGGAAGTAAGTACGGAAGCCCTGTATGCGGGGCATTAAATAAGGCCTGGCTACTAAACGCGGTATCAGCCCTTCATTCACATAAAAAGCCTGATCGCGGTCGCGTGGAATGGGGTACCACTCTTTGCGGCCATCGTCTTTTTTCTTGGAATACCAGCGCCATTGGTCGTCGTGGCGATCCCAATCGGCGATATACATATCCAAGACTCTCACTTTCAACAGCGCTTTTTGGTTCACCTGGTCGTCATTGTCCTTATAAATTTTATTGAGCATGTCGCCGGTATTAATGGTTTTGCCAGCTTTTATCGGTTCTCTTTCTTCCAGGAGGTATACATCGTTGGCCATTTCCCGGTATACGCCCAGGGCGGTATCGTCTGGCAAGTATACGAAGCGGGGGTTGGCATGGGGCACGCCGGCGGCTTCCGCCATGCGGGCTATCACTACCGGCGCGTAGGGCATGGCGCTAGACATGTTATCCTGCACGATGTCTTTGGCAAAGGTTTCCCGCAATGCTGGCGGGATGGCCGTTGCGGGGTATTTTTTCAGCGAGCGAAGCACCCATTCATCGCCCTTTTTATCTTCCAGGCGCAGGGAATAGGTTTGCATACCGCCACCGCGTTTCAGGGGGCTTAGGCCCAGGTCCTGCAGGTGGGCCACCGGAAAATTTACCGGGGCGGCCCAGGTGGTACGGTAGTTTTCGCCAAACCAGAATCGATGTGCCTTGCTCACTTTATTATACTGCACATCAATAGGCATTGTAAAAAAAGGCTTTGTTACTGGCACTGGCGTGGGCAATGCCTCCCTGCCTCCCTGCCCGTTGTATTTAAAAAGATCCTTTGCAAAAACTGGTGTCTGCATATTCTCAACCGCAAAGTAGCGTACCCGCATGGTACTATCTTTCATATATTCCAGCATGGCGAAACCATTTTCATTGCTGGCAAACAAACTACCGGGGCCTTTGCGCACCCGGTTTTCCTTTGCACCCGCGCCACTTACGATGTAATAGTTTTTTTTGTCTTCGATATATTGCAGGGTGTGATCATGTCCGGAAACAAAGATTACTGGCCCGTGATCGCTGAGTACCCTTTCAATTCCCTGTACCATTGCCTGGTAGTTAGGATTGGGCAAATCTTCCAGCGTACCAAATACGCCGCGTGCCAGTGGGTAAATAGAGCCAATAATAGGCAGCGGAATGTACAACCCAGGCTTCAGGTCTGTAAGCGGAAAGAGGTGTTGTTTAAAAGTATAATTGCCGCCATGCGGGCCATAACTGCGAAAGGGGTGGTGAGCGGCAAAGATGATGATCTTGCTGGGATTACGTTTGGCAATGTCTGCCACCGCGGCCAATACTTCATTTTTGCTCTTGCAGTCGCAATCAGATGTTTCGTTTGGCTTATCGTAGGGAAACAGCCACCACTCGCTATCGAAAAGCAGCAGCAAAATATCTTTTCCAATAGGTATGGGTACAGGACCGGGGCAGCCATCCTTGGGATAGAACGACACGTTGGCCAGGCCTAGCGAATCGATATATCGCTGTTGGTTTTTAATGGTATTCCAGCCATCGGGTTTAGACCGTTTCCAGTCGTGGTTGCCCGGTATAAAAATGGCCTGTGATTGGGTGCCTTTCACCAGGCTTACCTGGTAATCGAGGATGGCGCGGGCGCTGGGAAAATTGGGCGACGACTCGTCCGGCAGGCCAAGGGGGTATACATTATCGCCGAGGTACACCACCGTATTGTGGGGATTACTAAAATCCACCATTCCTTTCAAGGCGTCTATCACGGGATGATGCCCATTTTTTAGCTCACCGGCGTCGCCAATGAGGATGATGCGTTGCTGCACACTATCGCCCGGCGCCTGCGCCCTGGCGATGCACATACCGGCCACCATGCCCCATACACACATCGCGAACTTAAATCCTCCCATGTTATTTCTTTATTGGCTTGTAGACTAATTTCATAATATTGGCACTGCTCTGCTGTCCGCTCTCGTTGGATATATACATGTCGCCATTTGGTGCAAAGGCTAGTCCCTCTGGCTGGTTGTAAATGGTATGCCGCAGGGGGTACACTTCCTCTATTTTACCATCCAGGCTGGCTATGATCAGCAGGTGGTTTACGGATGCCAGGATATACAGTCGTTTTTCAATGGGATGAATGGCTGCTGCGGAGGGCCGGATGCGTTTGATGTCTTCCTTCACTTTATCCTGCACCGCTTTGCCGTCTAAGCTATATACGGGTTTTTTGTCGTACTGTAAGGTAGCCATATCAAACTGGTAGGCCGATGAGCGCTGCAGGTGTTTATCCTCTATACAGTTTTTGCACAATACCACAATATGATTGGTGCGGGGATCATAATAAGCCGCTTCAAACTCATGCTGGCCGGCCTGTTCTGCCGGAAATTCGTAGGCCATGGAGCTGGTACTGTCGGTAAACATATCTTTTACTACATACAGGCTGCCGTCGCTTTTGAGCACCACCCAGTCTTTACCCGTGAACAACACATCTTCATAATCGCCGCTTTTCGCAAACTTCCAATGCTGATAGCGCTTATCTGCACGGATGTCCATCATATAAAGCCGGCCCTCTTCATCGTTCTCCCCGATAAAGTGTTGTTCATCTTGATAGAAAACGAGGCCAGATATTTCCTGCATGGATTCCCGCACCCGGAAGCGTTGCGGATGTGCAAGATCGTAAGTGGCAGGCGAAGGATCCGTATTTTGCTCCTCTTCCCCATTATTATGACAACTACTCAGTAACAACAGTGAGAGGACTACAGTCAGGAGGTAACGCATAAACGGTTTTATCCAGTAAATTTATATTAAAATTGCCGTAAATTGCTAGCATCAGTATTGTCTAATTCATTCATATGGAAGCAGAAATCATCATCAGCGCGGCTAAGCAGTATGTTACCAGGGAGTATACGGAGCATCCGCATCCTACGTTGGTGTACCATAACCTTATGCACACCCAGCAAGTGGTGAAGATGGCTGCACAATTGGCTGCACACTACCATCTGTCTGATGAAGAGATGATGATTGTAATGGTGGCTGCATGGTTTCATGATATTGGGTATCTGTATGGGGAAGGCAAGGGCCATGAGAACCGCAGCGCGGATATTGCCCGTACTTTCCTGGCAAAAAATGAGTTGCCAGAGCACATTCAACAACAGGTAGCTGGTTGCATACAGGCTACGCAAATTCCACAAAATCCTACTACCCTGCTGGAACAAATTGTTTGTGATGCAGACCTGGCGCACCTGGGCAGTAAGGATTTTAAAGACCGAAATAAATTGCTCCGCCACGAAATAGCCCTGGTATTTAACAAGGATATCTCTGGAGAAGAATGGACAGCAGGTTCTATCGCTTTCCTCGAATCACACACTTATCATACGGCATATGCCAACGCCCTGCTGCGTCCTGCCAAAGAGGAAAACTTGCAAAAACTCAGGGATAAGCTGGCGAACAAACTGGCCAAACACGAAAAAGAACAGCCCGTAACTTTGGAGGAAGTGACAGCTGGTAAGGCCGGTAAGGCCAAAGAGGGGAAAAAAGATAAAAAAGAAGCAACTGCAGGCAAGCAAAAAGAGAAGGCCGCCAAACCCGACCGGGGCGTGGAAACCATGTTTCGCACCACCAGCACCAATCATATCCGCCTCAGCTCCATGGCCGACAGTAAGGCGCATATCATGATCTCGGTAAATTCTATCATCATTTCTATACTGCTCAGCGTATTGTTCCGCAAGCTGGACGACTATCCGAACCTGGTGATACCTGGCCTTATTTTCCTGGCCACCAGCGTTACGACCATCGTATTTTCCGTACTGGCCACCCGCCCTAATGTAAACTCGGGCACTTTCAGTAAAGACGATATTGAAAACCAGCGCACCAACCTGCTTTTCTTCGGCAATTTCCATAAAATGCCCCTGGAAGACTACCAGTGGGGCATGACACAGATGATGAATAACAGCGAATATTTGTATGGCAGCATGATCAAGGATATTTATTACCTGGGCGTAGTGCTGGGTAAAAAATACCGCCTGTTGCATAATGCATATAACGTATTTATGTTTGGCCTCATCCTCTCGGTACTGGCTTTTATTGTGGCCGCCATCTTCTTTCCCGTAAGACAATAGCCATCACTGCTCACCGCGCTTATCAACGATCTTACAGCAATGGACGCATTACCTGTTACACCAGCACCTTACCCGCTTTTTAGCCGCGATGGTAGTTGGTTAACTTTTAACGAACGCATACTGAACCTGGCAGCAGATCCCCGCGTGCCATTGTACGAGCGCATTCGTTTCCTGTCTATCTATTCTTCCAACCTCGATGAGTTTTTCCGGGTACGCATTCCCGCGCTCATGGCGGTGAACAAGGTACTGCACACAGCCCCCGTGATCGATGAAACGCTTACGCCCGGTACGCTGGATGATATTTTACAGCAGGTGAGCGTACAGCAGGAGGCCTATGGCCACATCCTCACTACCCAACTGTTGCCGGCTTTGAATAAGGAAGGGGTACACGTGTACTACAAAGAGGAGCTATTGCCCGTGCATCTAGAATTTATCCGCAACTATTTCCGCACCCGCGTGCTGTCGTATTTGCAGCCGGTATGGTTGCAGGGCAAGGCCGCCAGGCAGGTATTCCTGGAAAACAATGCCCTCTACCTGGCCGTGGCGCTGGCCAGCGGTGAGGAAGAAGAGTTTGCGATTGTAAACATCCCCGCAGTGCTGCCCCGCTTCCTGGAATTACCCAACACCGGAAACATGCACCATATTGTGCTGCTGGACGATGTTATCCGGCAGCATATGTCTTACCTTTTCCCTCAATACCGTATTACCGGCTGCTATAGCATTAAGATTACCCGCGATGCAGAAATTGATCTTGACGAATTGAAAGGCGATATTCTGGAACAAATAGAAAGCGGAGTAAAGAAACGCGCCCTCGGTGTACCCACCCGTTTTTTGTACGATGCTGCTATGCCTTTGTACTTAAAGGAAATGCTGGCCGTTTTCTTTGCGCTACAGGAGGAGGAAATGATGCCTGGCGGGCGTTATCACAACCTAAAAGACCTGGCAGACCTGCCCACCCCGGTGAAAAAACCCTCCTTCTTTTATAATAAGCTGCCGCCGGTACGGGTGCCCCGATTGGATCAGGAGGAACATATCCTGGACAGCATATTGCAACGCGACATCCTCTTGCATACCCCTTATCAGCAATACGATTATATCCTGCGCTTTTTCAACGAAGCCGCTGTAGACCCTGACGTGGAAGAAATTTATGTAACCTTTTACCGCATTGCCGCAGCCTCGCAGATCGCCAATGCCCTCATCAGCGCTGCGCGCAATGGCAAACAGGTGGTGGCCTTTGTGGAGCTGAAAGCCCGCTTCGACGAGACGAATAATATAAACTGGGCCAAGCAGCTCAAAGCCGCTGGGGTGAAGCTGGTATACAGCATACCCGGCATGAAGGTACATGCCAAGGTAGGCCTGGTAAAACGCCGCCGTGGCTGGAAAACAGACTATATCGGCCTGCTTTCCACAGGCAATTTGAATGAAACTACCGCCCGCTTTTACGCCGATCATATCCTGCTCACCGCCCACAACGGCATGACCCAGGAAATGGAACTGCTTTTTATTTACCTGCAAAGCCGCAAGCAGCCCGCCGAATACAAATTCCTCGATTTTAAATACCTGCTGGTGGCCCGGTTTAATTTAACCCACCGCTTCACCGCGCTGATAGACCGTGAAATAGCCCATGCTAAAGCCGGCCGGCCCGCTCACATAACGGTGAAGGTGAATAACCTCCAGGAAAAGGCCATGATCTATAAACTGTACGAGGCCAGCGAGGCCGGTGTGCAGGTAGACCTTCTGGTACGCAGCATTTGCTGCCTGGTACCCGACCAGCCCTGCAGTGCCAACATTCGCGTGCGCCGCCTGGTAGATCGCTACCTGGAACACGCCAGGGTATTTGTTTTCCATAACAATGGGCAGGAAGATGTTTTCCTTGGTTCAGCAGACTGGATGGTGCGCAACCTCCACCGCCGCATAGAAGTGTGTTTCCCGGTGTTTAGCCTGGCGTTTAAAAAACAGCTGATCGATATACTGGCATTGCAAGTGGCAGATAACACCAATGCCGTGCGCCTGGATGCTCAATTGCACAACCTACCCATCCTACCGCTGCCCGGCCAACCTGCTGTTAACGCACAAACGGCCATTTACGCTTATACGGAAGGCCTTTCACTGTGATCCTGATTTATTAACTTAGTGATATGAAACCGTTCCTCCTTCTTTGCACCGCCCTGCTATGTAGCCTGGCCACTGCCCAAGCGCAGTCTAACGCTTATGATCATATTTACGACCCAACTGCCAATGCAGCCGAAGACCTTAAAAAAGTATATGCCGAAGCCAGCGCCGCCCATAAAAATGTGCTGGTGCAAGTAGGTGGCAACTGGTGTATCTGGTGCAAACGCTTTTACAAGCTCACCACCGAAGATACCACCCTGAGCCGCACCGTAAATGCTAACTATATCGTGTATCACCTGAACTACAGCAAAGAGCAAAAAAACCTGCCTTTGCTAGCGCAGTTTGGCTACCCGCAGCGGTTTGGCTTCCCGGTGTTGCTGGTGCTGGATGCCAAAGGCAACCGCCTGCACACCCAGAATACAGGCTTGCTGGAAGAAGCAGATGGCTACAGCTCCAAGAAGGTGTTAGAAATGTTGAAGCAATGGTCGCCCGCAGCGCTAAACCCTAAGAATTACGTGAACGAATAAACGCAATGTCCTCTTCTTCCGGCATATTCCATCAAACTAAAATTGAGGCCTTTCTGCGTTTTGTACGCAGCCCTTTCAAGGCGTTCTTTTACTTTGCGGCGAAATTGCCGGCAGCCTGGCTGGCGGGTGTGCGCGTGCAGGCACTCAGTACGGAGGAATGTACCACCAGCGTACCCTTTCGCTGGCTGTCTCAAAACCCTTTCCGCTCTACTTACTTTGCCTGCCTGGCCATGGCCGGGGAGCTAAGTAACGGCCTGCTGGCCATGCTGTATGTGCAGGCAGCCCCCCGCCGCGTATCTATGCTGGTGGTGCATGTAGCGGCCACCTTTCACAAAAAGGCCGTGTCCAGAACCACTTTTCATTGTGCCGACGGACAGCGTATAGCCGATGCCATTGCGCAAACCATCTCCACCGGCCAGCCGGTAACCCTGGTTACCCAGGCCGAAGGGCACAGCGACAATGGTACGCCCATTGCAAGTTTTATCATCACCTGGTCGTTTAAGGCGGCTGCTCCATAACTCCACTTTTTTTACAATCGCACTTTATGAAAATCGCATTTCATGGCGCCGCGCGCACTGTTACCGGGTCCAAACATATTATTACGTTGGACAACGGCAAAAAAATATTACTGGACTGTGGCTTGTTCCAGGGCATGGGCACCGACACCGACCGGCTGAATGAAACACTGGGATTTGATCCTGGCGGCATTACATACATGTTGCTTTCGCACGCCCACATTGATCATACCGGACTTATTCCCCGCCTGTCTAAACTTGGCTACCAGGGCCCCATCTACTGCACCGCCGCCACCCGCGATCTCACGGAGGTATTGCTCCAGGACTCCGCCGAAATACAAAACGACGATATTAAGTACGAGAACAAAAAGCGCCACCAGCAAAACCTTCCACCACTGGAACCTTTGTACACGGTAGACGATGCCCTGCATGTTCTTAAACAGTTGCAACCCGTAGACTACAACACCTGGACCCGCATAGACCCCGATGTGGAAGTTTTATACACCGACGCAGGTCATATTATCGGCAGCGCCTGTGTACATATCCGCATCACTGAAAAAGGAGTTACCCGCCAGCTTACTTTTAGTGGCGATGTAGGCCGTTATGGAGACCTGATCCTCAAATCTCCGGAAACCTTTCCACAGGCAGATTTTATCGTGATGGAATCTACCTATGGCAGCACCCTGCACGAAGCCGCCAAACCTTCTGATGAAGCGTTGCTGCGCTACATCCACGAAACCTGCATATCGAATAAAGGCAAACTCATTATCCCTGCCTTTAGTGTAGGCCGCACTCAGGAACTTCTATACGTCTTGAACACGGCCCAACTGGCTGGTAAACTGCCGGCAGTAGACATCTTTGTAGACAGCCCCCTATCGCTGGAAACTACGGAAGTGGTGATCCGCCATCCGGAATGTTTTAATGACACCTTACAGCAGGTACTGCGCACAGATACAAATCCATTTGACTTCCCCGGCCTGCATTACATCCGCACCGTGGAAGCCTCCAAGCAACTGAATTTCCGCACAGCACCCTGTGTTATCATCTCCGCCAGCGGGATGGCGGAAGCAGGCCGTGTTAAACATCATATTGCCAACAACATCCTGAACCCACAAAACATGATCCTGCTGGTAGGCTACTGCGAGCCGGACTCCCTGGGCGGACGCCTGATGCGCGGTGCTAAACAAGTACACATATACGGCACCCGCTACGATGTAAATGCCCGCATAGGCTCCATCCGCTCCATGAGCGCCCATGGCGATTACCAGGACCTGGGCCATTGGCTGGCCGGCCAGGTCCCCGATAAAGTACAAAAGCTTTTTCTGGTGCATGGAGAATATGAAGTGCAACAAATCTTCCGCGAATGGTTACTTAAAAAAGGCTTCAAAGACATCCAGATTCCCGCGCAACACACGGAGGTAGACTTGGGGTAAAAAAGACGGTAGTTTTATTCCTCCATAGGTATCCAAATATTTACCTGCGTACCCAAATTATCGCCCGTTGGGCTTTTCAGGTCAAGGATTTCGAATGAGGCCTCTACATTAAAACGGCTGTTGTACAAGGAAAGCCGGTCGCGGGTTATTTGCAGCCCCCGGGAGTGGTGTGTTTCTCCGCCCTGTTGTTTAATGGCGGCAGAGCGCTCCCGGCCTATGCCATTGTCTTGGATAATACACAACAGGTGCTTGTCTTTTTTCTCGAAGTTGATACGCAATATGCCCATCTCTTTTTTATGCAGCAGGCCATGCCAAATAGCATTTTCCACAAAAGGTTGCAAGATCATAGAAGGAATTTCTATAAAATCCGGATCCAGTGCTGGTGAGATGGAAATACTGTACTGGAATTGGTCGGCAAAGCGCAGTTTTTCCAGTTCCATATAATTTTCCAACATCTTCAATTCTTTGGAGAGCGGCAAGGTATTAAGCTGCGAATGATCTAACACATCACGGATAAGCCGCGCAAAACGTCCCAGGTATGCCAGCGCCTGCTCCATCTGGTTTTTCATCATGAAAAGCTGGATAGAGTTCAGCGCATTGAAAATAAAATGCGGGTTCATCTGCGCACGCAGCGCCTTCATTTCTGATTGGGATATCTGCTGCTGGAACTCGGCTCTACGTTTGGCCTGCTTTTGTACACGGTGAATACGGTAACGCATAAACGAAAATATAACTCCCACTACCGCCATTCCGCACAGCGCCCTGAACCACCACGTTTGCCAAAAGGCGGGGTGGATATAAATTTTCAGCATTGTAACGTGATCCGAATAAGTGCCCGCGGTATTAGACGCCTTCACTTTGAACGTGTACATACCTGGTGAAAGGTTGGTATAACGCGCGGTGGGAACCTGGTTATTTTCCGACCAGTTTTCATCCAGCCCTTCCAGCTTATAGGCATAGCGTAGCCGCGCACGGTTATAGTGAATACTGCGGAAACTAATGTTAATGGAATTTTGCCGGGCCGTGAGCGGTACCGGCTTATCTTCCAGTAAATCTGCCTCAAAAAGAATAGTACTATCCAACGCCCGCAAACCGGTGATGGTAACATCTGGCGGCGGTGGCGCCGGTTGCAGCATGGCCGGCAGCAGGCTTACCACGAAATTGGAGGCACCCACCAGCAAATGCCCATCCTGCAAAGGCAAAATGCGGCGACGGGTACGACGGTTATTGTCGATGATGTCATCATTCTGCTGATACATTTCTAATTGGTTCTCTGCCCAGCGATAGGTATAAAAACCATAAGGCGTCGTAAGCCATACCCCGTTACCATGGCGCTGCATATGCAGCACCCATTCCTCAAAAACATGACCGCCTGTTTTTACCTGCTGCCATACATCGCGGCGGGTATTGTACATAAACAGACCATGGTCTGTGCCGGCCAGTAGCGAGGAATCGCTGGTACGGTACAGGCATAATACGTTATTGACCACATTACTATCCGCCCCTTTAAATAACACACTGCGTACCCTGCCTGCCCTTGCCTTGTCCCACAGCACCAGCCCTCCGTCATTGGTGGCCAGCCACAAATAATGGCTGCCTTCCGGCACAATGTCCAGCACCGATAGCGGTCCTTTAAACTGATCGTTCAACTGGTGGTAATTATAAAACTGCTGCTGTTGCGGATTCCAAAGGCCCAGGCCTTTTTTATACAGGCCTATCCACACAGCGGTATCGCTTTCAGGGTATATGTTTAGCAGCGCCTGGTCGTCAAATACACGGGGATGGTAGTGGGCATCAAAAGAATGGGTGAGTGGATTATATACCGATAGCTCACCATTCTCCTGCCCCATTAACACCTTTCCCTGGAAAGCCGCCAGGCTCCAGACTTTGCTGGCATGATTGGGTAAGTCTTTTTCCGGGTGCAAACCATACACCATTTGCTGCAAGAGGTTCATGCCCGCATCCAGGCGTCGTACGCCCTGGCCCCAGTAGGCCAGGTATATATCACCCGTAGGTGTTTGCAGCATATCGGTAACCTCACTTTGTGGTAACCGCAACGTAGTATGCGGAAATACCGTACGCTCGCTCCAGGCCTGGAGCCCCGGCGTTTGCAAGCCCAGTACGCTAATGCCACGATCAGTACCTATCCAGCGTTGCCCATCACTGGTGCTAAAAAAACAATTGATCTCGTTGTCGTAATACAGCCCCTGTTCAGATTCGTTATTACCAGTTATCCGCAGGGTGGCCTCCAGGGTGTGGGCCGGTATGCCGAACATACCTGCCTGGGTAGCCAGCCATACCGTGCCGGCATTGTCCTCCATCACATCAAAGGCGCGCAGGTTGGCCCCTCTACCCCCGTTCATCTCCGGCGCATGGAGCAGCACGGAGTCTAATTGTTTGCGATGCAGATCGTAACAATACACCATATTATTGCGGGATGCAATCCATAACCGCTGGTGGCGGTCTATATAAAATTTGCGCACACTATTGTTCAGGTGCAGCACCGGTAAATGTTCCGGATTATACTGCGCGCTGTATAGCTGGTGGCGTACATGATCCAGCACATAAATACCATGCGAACCGCTCAGCCAGAGGTTGCCTGCCGTATCTTCCAACATCGCGCTATTCATCTGTCGGCGCACGCTTTCGGGTATCATAGGCGCAGGCTCCATCACGTCTTTAGCGGCGTTGTAGCGTAATAATCCTTCTTCGCTGGTGGCCCAGATTAAACCTTTGCTATCGCAGAGAAGTTGCTCGCATTGCAACTCTCGGCTGCTAGTAGGATTAAAATGCAGGGGTACCACTTTTACCTGCCCCGTTACAGGATCATATCGGCGAATATTTTGAGGAGTGCCTATCCAGATACGGTTATGGTGGTCTTCCATCAAGCAGATATCGTCATAAAACACCGAGCCTGGCAGGTGGTCGAATTCAGCTATGGTGTTAAAATTATTGCCGTCGAACCGTTGTAAAGCGGTGCTAGCTATCCACAGGAATCCTTTGCTGTCCTGCAAAATGCTGGACACATGATTACCCGCCAGTCCCTGCTGAATATTCAGGTGCAGGAAAGCATAGGTAGGCGGCTGGGCATGCAGGCCGCCAGCGCTATACAGTAAGCCAATAAGAAATAAATAATGAAGGAGGCTTCTCAAATGCATAAGTGGATGTAGTATCCTCAAATTATAAAATGTCTTTAATATCTTGTGCTTATTCTCTTTAACGGAAACAAGAAAACCAGCTTTCACACATGCATTTATCCGCTATCCGTATGTTCAAATACATACGCCATCTTAGTTGTATGGCCCTCCTGTTGCCTATGTCTGCCGCCCAGGCACAAACCGTTAGTAATGACGATGCATCCCGGATCGTGAAGGCACTGACTGACCAATTAACGGATCAATATCCGTTCCCGGAAATTTCTGCCCAATACAAGGCTGCCCTGCTCAAAAACGAGGCCGCCGGCCAATACTTCCAGCTCAGCGAAGCAGCCTTGGGCAACAAGCTTACCGCTGATCTGCAGGCTACCCACAAAGACGTACACCTGCACGTGTGGCGCGATACAGACCGTTATAAGGCCCTGGTAGCACCCCACGAACACCACCGCGGCAACGCAGCCGACTTCGATGCGGAACTGGAAGCAGACCGCCGTGGCGGGTACGGCTATCAGCGCGTGGAGCTGGATGCAGCCACCAGTACAGCCTATATTAATATTCCCGGCGGGTTTAAGAGCAGCCAGGAGGCTTTTGAAATGGCAGCATCGGCCATGGGTATGGCGGCTTACAGCCAGCATATCGTCATAGACCTGCGTCATAACGGTGGCGGCTCCGGGCAAATGGGCCGTTTCCTGGCTTCGTATTTTTATGAGCCGGGCAATGAACAGTTTTACCTGAACGGCTTTTACAAAGACCGCTCCAAGGATATACAGGAATGGACCTATCCTTTCGTGCCGGGCCACCATATGCCCCACGCCAAATTATATGTGCTGGTAGATCATAACACGGCCTCCGCTTCCGAAGGTTTTGCCTACGCTATCCAGCAACTGCACCGGGGCACCATCGTGGGCGATACTACAGCGGGTGCAGGCATTGCCGGTGGCTTTCATGCACTGGGCAATAACCTGATCGTGTTCTTGCCCGTGAAAATGGTTACTGCACCCAATTCCACGGTAGGATGGGAAGGCACCGGCGTAATACCCGACGTAACCAGCACTGGCCCCGCAGCCTGGGATGCCGCAAAACGCCTCATCTTAAAAGACATCATGGCCGACACCACCGACCACGTAGGACAAGCCGCCGCCCAATGGCGGCTGGAAGATGATAGCAGTACCAGTTTGGAAGGCGATGTTTTGAAGAAAAAATATGCGGCACTGGTGGGTACCTACAACAAAGGGGAAGTAACCATTACCGCCGTAAAAGAGGGCCTTCAATGGAACCGTTTCGAAAACGGTAAAGCGCCCCAACACTATGCCCTGCGCGAAGTAAAACCAGACGTGATCACCATCCTGGAAATGAACAAGGAATACGGTGGCCCCACCTGCAGTCGCATATACCTACAACGAGATGCAGCCGGTCACATAGAAAGCCTGATCCGCAAAACCATTATGACGGCCGGAACTATTTACACCTCACCCTCACCTTACCTGCGTTCGGGCGGCATAGCAAAATAAAAGACCGCGTTGATCAAACTGGCTGTATATATAATGCATAATACTTGCCCTTTTGCAGCAGCAGGGCCGCAGGGTTGGCCCGCTCCACCATCTCAGCATTCTCTAACATGAGGATCTCATCGGCGTTCCGCACGGTGGATAGGCGATGGGCGATGATTAAACTGGTGTGGCCCTGCATGAGCAAGTCCATCCTCTTTTGTATGATCTGCTATATGCCGGTATCAATAGAACTGGAGGCTTTGTCCAGGATGAGGATGGAGGGTTTGGCCACTGTAACGTGGGCTATGTTAAGTAGTTGCCGCTGCCACTGGCTAAGATTTCCCCCATCCTTTTCCAGCACGGCCTGATAAACGTTGGGCAGCCCTTTAATAAATGAATCGGCGCCGGATAACACCGCCGCATGAAGAACTGCTTCATCTGTATCGGCCAGCCGTCCATAACGGATTGTCCATGACGCTTGGCCGTAAACAGGTGGGTATCCTGTAGCACCATTCCAAGCAATTGCCGCAAGCTATTTTTCTTTATTTTTCGTATATCCGTTCCATCTATGGTGATCTTACCCGATTGTATGTCGTAAAACCTGGGCAATAAATTCATAATCGTAGATTTGACCGCGCCCGTAGCGTCCACCAGCGCACTTATGGCTTGCCTTGGCTTCCAGTGAAATGTTTTTAAGTATCACCTTTCCGCTGTGGAAGCTAAATGTAACGTTGTGCAATAATACATTTCCTTTTACACCGGGGAAATGATATCGTGAAGCCGTACGCCTGCACATCTATGGCTGCTGCTATGATCTACGCATCGGCAGACTGCGCATTGCACCAGGCAGGGTTTTGTTTGATGGTGCCGGAAAATAATTCATATTGCTGCAACACCAAGCTAATACGGGTGCGTAAATGCTGCAACGTATAAGTACGTATGTCTTTCGCTTTATAGCAGCAAACAGGCTCACCTAAAAAAAGGGGCATTCCCTAAAATAAATGGGAAAGCTCCTGGTTACTGCGCTATACCGCCCTAAGCATTTATGACTTACCCGTTCCATTCATAACAAACCAGCGGGCGGCTGCCTGTTGCAGTGTAGCAACATCCGGGTTACTAGCTGCCGCCCAGGCTATCACTCCATCCGGGCGTACCAGCACGGCGCTTAAGCCTAACTGCTTTTTTGCGGGACCCGTAATATACTTGAGCGCATGGCCATATTCGTCCGCTACTTGCTTCAAAGATGCGTTCCCCTCAAAATCCAGCAGCAGGCCCTGTCCTTCCTGCAGCAAGGTGCCTATGTGTATCCCACCATCTTCCAGTTCAAAATTAGGTACGCTATAGCCGGTAAGCGGGTGCTGGCCATCCAACTGGTAATGATTGAAGATGCCCCACAATCTTGCGGCAATATAAGTAGCGCCATCACGCGTATCGGTAAGGTCCCGCACAATGGCACGCAGTGCGCTGGCCGCCGGGTCTGGATGCATTATGGCCACCTGTGCGCGCGACCAGTCTAATACGGCTGCGCCAATAGGATGCCGCTCTGTACAATAACTGTCTAACAAGCCTTCCGGTGCCTTCCCCTGGATGGTGGCAGCCAGCTTCCAGCCCAGGTTCATGGCATCGCCCAGCCCAAGGTTGAGCCCCTGGCCGCCTAACGGTGCATGAATGTGAGCAGCATCGCCGGCTATCAACACCCGCCCGTTGCGGTAAGTGGTGGCCTGCCGTGCATGGTCTGTCCAGGTAGTAGCGATATGCAGGGCATTGATGATAACGTCGGTTTGAGAAATACGGCGTAATACGGCTTGCACATGCGACAGGGTAACCGGCTTCCCGGCCTGGTGAAATGCACCGCCATCAAAATCCTGTATGATCAGGTAACCTGGTTGCGATTGCAGGTACATACCGGTTGCTGTTACCTGCCTGCCCGGCAGCAGCTTTGAGGGCTTGGCAATGTCTGCCTGCACAGAATAGCCGGTAAACGTTGGCTCCGTACCAGCAAATGTAAAGCCGCCCAACTTGCGCACCATACTGCGGCTGCCATCGCAGCCCACCAGATATTTTCCAATAATCGTTTGATCGCCTGCCTGCACGGTCACTCCAGCTGCCGATTGATAAAAGTGTTCCAGCGCAAGACCTCGCCAAATGGTTACGCCCAGGGCGGTGGCGCGGCGGGTCAGTATGGTTTCTATTTCTTCCATGGAAGACAACAAACTGGTAGGCGTATCGCCTGGCAACCTATGCTTCCATTGTGTAGGATCAATATGGTCTTCAAACAATGGAATGCCGGCAAAGTGCGCTACCTGCCGGCGGATGGGCTGCCCCTGCGCAGCAGGAGCCGTGACATGGGGTTGCCGTACATGTTGATGTAGCTCCAACGCCGGCAGTAATCCACGACGATACAGCGCTTCAATCGTAGGTGCCGACAGCCCCCGCATGCCAAAAGGAAGCTGCTTTAAAGGCGTGATGGGTTGCGCTGCTTTTTCCAGGATAAGTACTGTACAGTGGGCTAAAGCCAACTCACCCGCCAGGAATAAACCTACCGGCCCGGCCCCGGAAATAATCACATCATAATCAGTAGTAAGTGGTGTAGTGAGCGTGCTTTCAAGGTTTGTATGCATATATCATCATTAAAGCACAAAATTCCGGCATGTGCTTTTACTAAGCTTGTACAAACGCGACAAAGTCGTCGCTCAACCCCTGTTTTCTTTTCTTCGCATTTCGAGCAAATGCGGCGGGCGTAGTGCCGCTGTAGCGTTTAAATTCCCTGGAGAGATGAGATTGATCCGTATAGCCAAGCTCCTGCGCCAAGCCGGCAAGGGAGATAGCTGGATGAAGCCATAAGTTGTTGCGCACTTGTTCAAAACGCAGGAGGCCCGACACATCTTTCACGGTATACCCTGCAGATTGTTTAAACTGTCTTTCCAGCGTACGCACGGTGGCATGTGCCGCCGCCGCTACCTGGCTTACGTGCAGGGCGCCATGGGTCGCCCGCATGGCCATGCCTGCTTTATACAACATACTATTCACTGCAATCCCCGCCCTTGCCTGCAGAAAATACTGCTGTACGGCTGCCATTGCTTCCGCAATGTTGCCAGCTTCCATCCATTGGCACAACGTAGATTGCAGATTGGCAATAGGATGCTCTAACATGCGCACACCACCTTTTCCTGCCGGCAGGCCAAGTAAATCAAACACCGTCCAGGGATAACACCGGATACCAAGGATTTGCAAACGGTTTTGTGTATGAAACAATATAGGCTGATTAATAAGTCCCATCATAAAGGGCGAGGGCAATGCCTGCAAATTTCCCTGATGAACGATGCTACAGGGGCCGCCGAAATGAAAGATAATTTCAGCATAACCATCTGGTATAACTTCAAAACTGGCGGATGCTTCACCAGCGTCTCTGTTATTATACCAAAAACATTTGATGGTTTCCTGTAGCTCCTCCGGCGGTACAAATTCTTGGTGCTGCATAGGGTAAGATAGGATATTTATCGGTATTGAATATTTGCAGGAAGGATACGTATCAGGCTATGTAAGATAATGTGCATAAAAAAAGAGGCATCACCGCGTGTAAACGATTGATGCCTCTTATTTATCTTGGTAGCGCGTACGGGAGTCGAACCCGTCATTCCTCCGTGAAAGGGAGGCGTCTTAGCCGATTGACCAACGCGCCAGGTACTTTCAATAAGGTTAAAGTAATGCTTCACCTTTCGTGGAGCGGGGTGATGGTAGCGCGTACGGGAGTCGAACCCGTCATTCCTCCGTGAAAGGGAGGCGTCTTAGCCGATTGACCAACGCGCCGTTGGTTTGTTTATTGGGATTGCAAAGGTAATGTCCTTTGCTATATTTCCAAAATAATTTTACTTAACGCAAATTTATATTGCAGAATACCCACATTGCGCGTAAATTCGCTACTCAAATTTATCATCTCAAATCACAGTGAAAAATGGCAACTTCTTTAAAAATCGGTATTAATGGCTTTGGCCGCATTGGTCGCCTGGTTTACCGTCAGATCTACAACATGCCCGGCATTGAAGTAGTAGCAATTAACGACCTCACCAGCCCTGCTGTACTTGCTCACCTGTTGAAGTATGACACCGCACAGGGTCGTTTTGGCGTAGACGTGAAACACACTGAGAACGCAATCATCGTTAATAACGAAGAAGTAAAAATATACGCGCAGAAAGATCCTTCGCAAATTCCCTGGGGTAATCACGGAATTGATGTAGTGATAGAATCTACCGGTTTCTTCGCAGATAAAGATAAAGCTGCCGCTCACCTGAAAGCAGGTGCCAAACGCGTAGTGATCTCTGCACCCGCCACCGGCGATCTGAAGACCATCGTGTTCAACGTAAATCACGATATTCTCGACGGCAGCGAAACAATTATCTCCTGCGCTTCCTGCACGACCAACTGTCTGGCTCCTATGGCTAAAGTACTGAACGATAAGTACGGTATTAAACAAGGCCTGATGACCACCATCCACGCTTACACCAACGACCAGAACACCCTGGATGCACCACATCCAAAAGGCGATCTGCGCCGCGCCCGCGCCGCCGCAGCAAACATCGTCCCCAACAGCACCGGCGCCGCCAAAGCAATTGGCCTGGTACTGCCCGATCTGAAAGGTAAACTGGATGGCAATGCACAACGCGTACCTGTAGTAACCGGTTCCCTCACCGAACTCACTACCCTGCTGAATACCAAAGTAACCGTAGAAGAAATCAACGCCGCTATGAAAGCCGCCGCTAACGAGTCTTATGGTTATACCGAAGACGAAATTGTAAGCAGCGACGTAATCGGCACCCACTTCGGTTCCCTGTTCGATGCCACTCAAACTAAAGTAATGACAGTAGGCGATCAGCAACTGGTGAAAACCGTTTCCTGGTACGATAATGAAATGAGCTATGTATCTCAGCTCGTACGTACCGTGAAATATTTCGCAGGGCTGATTTCTAAATAATCTCTAAAAGGCTGGCCCTCCGCCAGCCTTTTTTACTGCTTTCCCTACCGCGGAATCGCAGCGCAGCAGCGATAGCTTTTGCCCGGCGGCTCCGCGGTTTTTTTTGATGCACCACTTATTACTTTAAACTAACCGCACGATGAGTAAATTTAGCAATTATAATTTCAAAGGCCAGAAAGCCCTGATCCGCGTAGACTTTAATGTACCATTGAACGATCAATTCGAGATTACCGACGACAACCGCATGCGCGCTGCCGTACCCACCATCCAGAAGATACTGGCCGATGGCGGTTCCGTAATCCTCATGTCTCACCTGGGCCGCCCTAAAGATGGCCCTACCGATAAGTACTCCCTGAAACACCTGGTAAACCACCTGGTGAAATTGCTGGGAGGCGTTACCGTGAAATTTGCGGAAGACTGCATTGGCCCCAAAGCCGAAACAGCCGCCGCTCACCTTCAACCCGGCGAAGTATTGCTGCTGGAAAACCTACGCTTCCACAAAGAAGAAGAAAAAGGCGATAAAACATTTGCCGCACAACTTGCCAAGCTGGGTACCGTGTATGTAAACGACGCCTTTGGCACAGCCCACCGCGCCCATGCATCCACAGCGGTGATTGCAGCAGATTTTCCGGCAGATAAACGGATGTTCGGACTGCTAATGGAAGCAGAAGTAAACAGCGCAGAAAAAGTATTGAACAATACCCAACGCCCCTTTACCGCCATTCTGGGCGGCGCAAAAGTAAGCGACAAAATTCTTATCATCGAAAACCTGCTGGACCGCGCCAATAACCTGATCATTGGCGGTGGCATGGCCTACACTTTCCTGAAAGCACAAGGCAAGGAAATCGGTAACTCACTCGTAGAAGACGATAAGCTAGACCTGGCCCTGGAACTGCTGGCCAAGGCCAAAGCCAAAGGCGTGAACTTGCTGATCCCCGTAGATTCTGTGGCCGCCGATAAATTTGCAGCAGACGCCAATACCCAGGTAGTGTCTAACGATAACATCCCCGCCGGCTGGATGGGCCTGGACATTGCCGCAAAATCCATCGCCCTTTTCAGCGACGTAATTGCTAATTCAAAAACCATTCTCTGGAATGGCCCCATGGGCGTATTTGAAATGCCCGCCTTCCAAGGTGGCACCAAAGCAGTAGCAGAAGCCATTGTACTGGCCACTGAAAAAGGCGCCTTCTCCCTCGTAGGTGGCGGCGATAGCGTAGCCGCCGTAAACCAGTTTGGCCTGGCCGATAAAGTAAGCTACGTAAGCACCGGCGGCGGCGCCCTCCTGGAACTGTTCGAAGGCAAAGTCCTCCCCGGCATCGCAGCGATCCAGCAATAATTATAAATTCATAATTTAAAAAAGCCATTTGCGCCAGCGCGGCGCAAATGGCTTTTTACTTTACGCTTCTTCCTCATAAGATAAGATGTCCGCAGGTTGGCAATGCAGCAGGTTTCAAGTGTACTGAACCGGATAGCTTTTGCTTTACCAGTTTCCAAAAATGCCGGGCATTCACCGGGTTTATCACCATGGTATAAAAAGTAGGGTCTTCACGGCTTATATAGCTTCTTACCAGCAGGCATAAAAAATCCCGCTGAGGTCATCAGCGGGATGTATAATTATATAAAGCTACCGGATTAGGAGCGCTTTGTTGTACTAACTTTCTTTTTAACAGTAGTGCTATGCGAAGTAGCGCTTCTTGTATAAGCACCCTTTTTGTATCTGGTACCAGCATACTTGCTGTTGTGAGCAGCGCGAAGCGACGATTTTTTCACGGCGGCGCTATCTACTACCGGCACTTTTACCGGGGCGGGAAAACGCGATTTATCTACCGCTACTGCCTTATCATCCAGCGCCAATTGTACTGACTCTTTTAAGATTTCATTCTTCTGATGCATGAACTGGGTCATCTTGTCTTTCGGCAGGCGCAGGTCGGCGGCATTATCGGCGCCAGCCAGCGTACGGGCGAAATTGGGATTCAGCCTTTCCAGGTCGCCCATGCTTACATCCAGGCCTTTGGCAATGGCGTCAAGGCGATATTTACCAGATACATTAAATACCACGGTATTCATCAGTTCTTCGTCGCTCAGCGGGGTGCCGGCTACGGCTTCCGCAGAAGACGCCACGGCAGCGTCGGAAACGTCTACTGCATCATTCCCCACACCGAAGAAGGTGTTGAAACGATCCAGGATATAGCCGGTAGCAATGAATTTGTACACATGATTACGGGATTCTGAAGGCAGAAAATACTGCATACCCCAGAAATCGGAGCGACCGCTGGCTTTAATGGCGCGTTGTACGCCGCCTGCACCACAATTGTAAGCAGCTACCACCAGCAACCAGTCGTCGAACTGGTTATGCAGTTCGTTCAGAAATTTAGCGGCGGCAACAGTGCTTTTATAAAAGTCTTTGCGTTCGTCTTTCTTCTTAGCTACCGTTAGACCAAAAAGACGGGCAGTACCAGACATAAACTGCCAGGCGCCTACGGCACCTACCTTGGAACGGGCATTGGTATTAAAGCTGGATTCTATTACCGCGAGGTATTTCATTTCCTCCGGCACACCATTATCCCTGAATACTTTCTCCACCATGGCGAAATAAGGCTGGCCTTTTTCGATCATGATCTGGAGATGCTGGCTGTAGTGGTTGGCAAAATCATTGATATAGCCTGATACCAGGTTATTATTGATCTGCTCATACACTTTGGGACTACGGATACTGCTAGGCAGTGAAGCCGCTTCCCTTCTTACCATCAGTGCGGTGGCTGCGGATGGATGTACCACGCTGTCTTTCGGCAAGACAATCTTCCGGGCCGTTATGGCAGTGTCTACTGCTGCTACTGAGGCAAATGCAGGCATCACGTCGCCAGCTACTTTTGCTGCCTGGGCGCCACCTGTTGCCAGGCCGGCCGTAAGCAGTAACAATAATAATTTCCTCATACACATTTGTTTTTTTAACTCGTAGTGACCTGTTTGCTGGTCGTAACATTGATCGTATGCGCCAAACGCAACAGGTTTGCTTCGTCAAATTTCCGGGTAATAATCTGGATTCCGTAAGGCATACCATTGGAATGCACTGTTAAAGGAACAGAAATGGCAGGTGTTCCTACCAAGTTTGCCAGTACAGTATAAATATCTGCTAAGTACATGGCAATCGGATCTTCCATTTTTTCGCCCAGTTTAAAGGCGGTGGAAGGTACCGTTGGTAATAAGATGGCATCGTAGTTAGCCAGAATGGTGTTTATTTTGTCCATTACGAGCCTGCGCACTTTTTGCGCTTTCGTAAAATAGGCATCGAAATAACCGGCACTGAGCACAAAAGTTCCCAGTAATATACGTCGTTTTACCTCTTTGCCAAAACCTTCCGAACGGCTTTGCTTATAAAAATCGCTCAGCGCCAGGTTGGCATGGGCCGTGCGATGGCCGTATTTCACCCCGTCAAACCGGGAAAGGTTAGAAGAAGCTTCTGCGGTCGTCAGCACATAATAGGCAGGCACCACATAGTCCAGGCAATTGAAATCCACCGCTTCCACGGTATTGCCGGCTTGTTCCATCTCTTCAAAGAAGTGCAAAAATCCGGCTTTCATTTCAGGGTCTAGCCCATCATGATGGATCGCATCTTTCAAATACGCGATTTTCCAGGATTTATTGTGTGTCAGATCAGCCTGGTAATCAGGGACTGCCAGTTGGGAAGCCGTACTATCATAGGTATCCGCACCGGCAATGGCCTGTAAGACCTGCGCCACATCTGCAATATTCTTGCCAAACACCCCTATTTGATCGAAGGAAGACGCGTAGGCGATGAGTCCGTAGCGCGAAATCCGGCCATAGGTGGGTTTTAGCCCGATGATGCCGCAAAAGTCTGCCGGCTGCCTTACCGAACCACCAGTGTCGCTGCCCAGGCTTACCAGGCAAAGATCTGCCTGCACCGCCACCGCCGATCCGCCGGAGGAGCCACCCGGTACCCGGGTTTCATCCAGCGCATTACGCACAGGGCCATAGGCAGAATTTTCGTTGGTAGAGCCCATGGCAAATTCGTCGCAGTTCAGGTTACCAATAATGATGGCATCGGCCGCCAACAAGCGTTCTACCGCCGTGGCGGAATAAGGGGATACAAAGCCTTCCAAAATGCGGGAAGCCGCACCCACCTGGTGGCCGGCATAACAGATCACGTCTTTAATCCCGATCACCACCCCGGCCAGCGACCCTACCGGCTGCCCTGCCTGCAGGCGGGCATCCAGCGCAGTTGCCTGCGCCAGCGCTTCCGCAGCATATACCTCCCGAAAGGCATTGAGGCGAGTATAGGCTGCTATCCTATCTAAATAGGACTGCACCACGGCGGTACAGGTAGTACTGCCATCGTGCAAGGCTTTGTGCAAAAGATGTATAGTGCTGTATTCAGACAAGCTAAACCAGTATAATTTAATGGATTAAACAAAAATTCCAGTTAGCAAAAAGTACCCTGTTACTAAAACTAGTCTTTCTTTTCCAGGTTAATGTCGGCAGCAGCAGCAGTAGCAGCGGGTGCTACCGGCGTGGAAGCGGGGGCAGGCGGCGGAGTGGTTTCGCGCATCCCTTCCTCTAACTCCCGGCGTACATTATTCTTAGCATCGTTGAACTCACGCATACCTTTACCCAGGCCTCTCATTAACTCCGGGATCTTTTTACCGCCAAACAGCAGTAACACCACTAAAGCAATCAGCAAGATTTCTGTACCGCCCACTTCGTTGAGGAATAAGAAAGAAGATTTAACCATTACAACAGTCATTGTCTCCGATTTAAAAGTTTAGTGAACAAAGATAGGGCATAATATCGGCAATACCTATGCTACTGGGCTGTTTTGTGCTTTCATATAACAAAATTATAACAATCAAACTATCGGGCACAAGATAAAGAAATGGGTAACTAAGTTTGATAATAAACCAGTTACCCATGTTATAATATTATTATTCATTGATAGCCTTCATCAGGATGGCTGGCTGCCCAGCCACTGCTGCCGGACCGTACAGGCACAACAAAAACGGAAGGCTTGCACCTCCCGTTTTTACAAATTTCCCTGTATTGTATACTAAACCCTTTTTTCCTTGATACGGGCGGCTTTACCAGCGCGTTCACGCAGGTAGAACAAACGGGCCCTTCTTACTTTACCCACTTTGTTGAGGATAATGCCATCGATGTTAGGAGAGTACAGCGGAAATACACGCTCTACGCCTATGCCATCAGAAATTTTTCTTACGGTGAAAGATGCCGTGAACCCAGTACCCTGAATTTTCAATACGTCACCTTTAAAGGATTGAATCCTTTCTTTGCTACCTTCTATGATCTTATAGTTTACGGTAACGTTGTCACCGGCTTTAAACTTCGGGAACTGTTTCTTAGCAGTCAACTGCTCGTGAACAAAATTAATAGCGTTCATCTTTCAAATATTTAAGGGAGTGCAAAGTTAACGTTTAATCCGGCTAAATTCCAAATGCTTCCTTATAAAATTGGAAATAATTTTCTGGGACGGTGCCATAAAATGCGCCGTGGCGGTGGGTAATTGAATGACCTATATACGCTTACCTGGCGTAAAAGATACCTGACGACCTGCCCCACCCGCAGGCAGAAACCAGCCCCGCTTTCGTTTTTCAACTCCGTAAAACTTATTGCAGCAAGTCCGGCCTGCGCTGCTGGGTACGGGCCAGGGATTGCTCATGCCGCCAATCTTCTATGTGGCGGTGATTGCCGCTCAGCAGCACATCTGGCACCTTCCAGTTGCGGAACACTTCCGGGCGGGTATACACCGGCGGAGCCAGGAGGTTGTCCTGGAAGGAGTCGAACAAAGCGGAGGTTTCATCATTAAGTACGCCGGGCAGCAGCCGGCCCAGAGCATCTACCAGCACCGCAGCGGCCAATTCCCCGCCAGAAAGTACATAATCGCCAATGGAGATTTCCTTCGTCACGAAGTGCTCGCGAATGCGCTCGTCTATGCCTTTGTAGTGGCCGCAGATGAGCAGCAGGTTTTCCTGGAGCGATAATTGGTTAGCCATGCGCTGTTGCAGCGTTTCTCCGTCCGGGGTGAGATATATCACCTCGTCGTACCGGGTAGCGGCTTGCAGGCTTTCAATCGCATTGACCAGGGGTTCCATCATCATCACCATGCCCGCGCCGCCGCCAAACTGGTAGTCGTCTACCTGCGCGCGGGGCAGGGTAGAATAATCCCGCAGGTTGTGCAGGTGTACTTCCAGCAAGCCCTTGTCCTTTGCCCGTTGCAGGATGGAATGAGAAAAAGGGCTTTCCAGCAGTTCCGGCAACACGGTGATGATATCTATTCTCATAACAATTATTGTAAAAGTTTCATATAACGCTGGCATTGCACCGCAAAAGAAAACTTAGGATCTGCTTCCAGGGCGGCCTTGCGGGCGGCCCGTTCGGTGGGGTTGCCGGCCAGCGCCAGCAACGTTTCCAACAGGTCGTGTACGGCATACAAAACGGCATGCCGCGCAAAGTCTTCCCACTGCCCAAAACTTCTTTCCATGAGCAGCGGTATTTTCCAGGCAAAAGCCAGGTTATACGCCCCGGAAATACGTGTGCGGATGTATTGCTCAAATAAATGCCCCCCCGGATGTAGCAAGGGCAAAATTACGTCGGATTGCGCTAAGTATGCCTGGAACAGTGGTTCAGACACCGCCTCTTTAAAGGTAACCACCTGCCCGGCACAAGGCAGGGATTGCAGGCGGGCCGCCAGTTCCGGATAGCTATTGGCATCGTATTTCCCTAAAAAAATCAATTTCATATAGACTGGCAGCCCATGCTTCGCCACCTGGGCCAGCAGGCTGCCGTAATCGCGGCGGGAAGGCATTACGCTACCAGGAATGCAGATCCACACCTCCCCTACCGGCTTTTCCAGCGGCGGCACAGGCATCGGCGGAAAAAAAACAGGATAAAAACAACCCACGTGCATGCCCCTGGGCGGCTGCACATGCTGTAGCAGCGTATCGTTGAGTACAAAGCAGCGCCGTATTTTCCGGAAAATAATGCGGCGCAGGGTAAAACCCCGGTTAAATTTACGGCCATTGTGCACAATGCCCACCCAGCGGCGTACCGGCAAGGGCAGCACCGTAAGATCGCGTACCAGGCTGTTTTCTGCCGTGTTTACCACGATGGTTCGGATATTAAACCGGCGCAAGTAGCCTCGTAGTTGCCACCAGATGCCCAGGTGATTGGCCGCACAGCTTTTCACCGTGTGCAACTGATGCCCTGCCAACCCCGGGATATAGGCCAGGGATGGCCACAGGTGCGCATTGCAGATCATATGCACGGCATACCCCTGCTGCTGCAAGAACAGCACCTGGGCATACAGGCATTCGGTGTGCGATCCGCCCAGTTCCAGCAAAGCAATATGTTGTTGCGGCATCATGTGTTACAAATAAATATCGATCAGGCCTTCGGGCAGCCGCAGGCGTACGCGTTTGTCTTTTTGCAGCACCTCTATCAAACTGGCCTCGTTAATGGGCAGGAGCAATTCTTTACCCTGGTATATCACCTTGGCCAGTACCTGCAAGGGCATTTCTATCACTTCGTCAATAATACCGATCTCGCCCAGGGCTTCATCTTCCACCATAAAGCCCAGCATAGACACCGGTGCGTCTTTAGATACCTGAGCTTTAAAATCGGCTTCTACCAGGTATACATTAGTTTGGGTAAGCTTTTGAGCGGCTTCCTTGGTATCAATACCCTCCAGCTTCACATACACCTGTTCATGATCCTTGACTTTGGCTTTTTCCAAAAAGTAGGGAATAAAGCTGTTTTTACGGGTTTCGAGGAAAAGGGCGGTAATGCCTTTAAGGGAACTGCGCTTGCCCAGGCTATGCTTGAGTACAAGTTCGCCCTGCAACCCAAAGGTGGCTACCAGCCTGCCAATGCTGAAATAATTGTCCATGGTATATGCGGAAATGGTGCAATAAAAAAAGGAAATATTTGCGGACAAATATTTCCTTTTCAATATGGTTTCTAGCTAAGCTAAAATTATGCTTCAGAAGATTCACCTTCAGATGCAGCCGGAGCGGCAGGAGCATCTTCAACCCTGCGCACGATGGGCGTCACTGCGCGGGCTCTTTTGGCGGTATCACGACGGGCAGAAACTTTCTGCTCGTGTTCTGCCTGCCATTGTTCGAATTTGGAATAAGCAGTACGCTCGTCGAACAGGTTCAGGCCCACACCTCTCAGCAGGTGTTTCAAGTACAGCACACCTTTAAAAGAAAGGATGCGGCGTACTGTGTCTGTAGGCTGAGCACCTTTCTGCAACCAACCCAGGGCACGTTCCGTGTCGATGTTAATGGAAGCGGGAACGGTAAGCGGATTGTAAGTACCAATTTTCTGGATGAATTTTCCATCACGCGGCGCGCGTGCATCGGCTACTACGATAAAATAGAAGGGTCTCTTCTTGGCGCCATGTCTCTGCAGTCTGATCTTTACTGGCATAAATAAGTCGAGTTATTTTTTGCGAGTGATAAAATATTGTTTCGTTTCAATTTCCCTCATTGAAGGGGGAGCAAAAGTACAAAGTTTCATGAACTGTGCAAATTTTTTGTTTGCAATATTTACTTGTACCGGTTACAAATATATATAAAATCTTATCGCATTGGTAAGCCCCTCATACCTTTGCCGCCCAGTTTGTTCATGGATTTCATCATTTGGCGCATTTGCTCAAATTGTTTCATGAACTGGTTTACATCCTGAATGTCTTTACCGGCACCTTTAGCAATACGTTTGCGGCGGCTGCCGTCTATCAGGTCGGGATTGGAGCGTTCGGAGGGGGTCATGGATCCTATCATGGCTTCAATGCCCTTAAAAGCATCGTCGCTGATGTCCAGGTCCTTTATAGCCTTGCCTACGCCGGGTATCATGGCCATGAGGTCTTTAAGGTTGCCCATCTTCTTAATCTGCTGCAACTGCTCGCGGAAATCGTCGAAGTCGAATTGATTCTGACGAATTTTCTTCTCCAGCTTTTTGGCCTGCTCTTCATTAAACTGGGCCTGGGCTCTTTCCACCAGGGTGGTAATATCGCCCATACCTAAAATACGCTGGGCCATACGTTCGGGGTAGAACACGTCCAGGGTATCCAGTTTTTCGCCCATGCTCACAAACTTAATGGGCTTATCTACCGTGTAGCGGATGGTGAGAGCGGCCCCGCCGCGGGTATCGCCATCCAGCTTGGTCAGCACTACGCCGGTGAAGTCCAGGCGTTCATTAAAGGTTTTGGCGGTATTTACGGCGTCCTGGCCGGTCATGGAATCTACTACGAACAGTATTTCCTGTGGCTTCACGGCGGCTTTCACATTAGCCACTTCATTCATCATCACCTCGTCTACGGCCAGGCGACCGGCGGTATCAATGATTACAACCGTGTTGCCATTGGCTTTGGCCTGTTTAATACCGTTTTCCGCAATCTGCACAGCGTTCTTATTTTCCGGCTCGCTGTACACCTCCACCCCAATCTGCTCGCCCAGCACTTTAAGTTGGTCGATGGCCGCAGGGCGGTAAATATCTGCCGCGATGAGCAGGGGTTTTTTATTTTTCTTGGTCTTCAGGAAATTGGCCAGTTTGCCGGAGAAGGTGGTTTTACCTGAGCCTTGCAAGCCGGCAATGAGAATCACGGTAGGATTGGTTTTCAGCTCCAGCTCTGCCTCGGTACCACCCATCAGTTCGGACAGTTCGTCCTTCACGATCTTCACCATGAGCTGGCCGGGAGAGATGGCAGTGATCACCTTTTCGCCCATGGCCTTTTCGCGGATGCGGTCAGTGAGTTCCTTGGCAATTTTGTAGTTCACGTCGGCATCCACCAGTGCGCGGCGGATTTCCTTTATTGTGGAGGCTACATTTATTTCAGAAATGCGGCCTTCTCCTTTGAGCTGTTTAAACGCCGACTCCAGCCGTTCTGATAATGATTCAAACATGATGACTTGTTGAATGGTTGCTTATAAAAAAATGGCAAAAAAATAGCCATGGGAGGGCAAAAGTAGGAAAATTCTTTTAGAGAATGCAGGGGGAAGATTGGGCTAACGTGTACCCAGCGGTATAAATTAGGTACACCTATCTTAGACCCACTATAGGCGCTAGGTAGGCTCTTCCCTGGTGCAGGGTAGCTCAGAGGCCCCATTTAACCAGGCAGGCTATGAGCAAGCGCAGGAACAAGCCCCGGATTACCTGGTTCTTGGAAAACAATGGACCCAAGCCCGAAACACTACAAGCTAGTTTAACATGGAAAATGGTCCTAAGCTTCCAGGATGATACCCTTCGTCATATGACTATTTAAAAAAATTTTAGCAATAATTTATGCACCCAGGTAGTTGCGAAGCAGTTTGCTGCGGGAAGTGGTCCGTAATTTCGTGATGGCTTTGTCTTTGATCTGGCGAACGCGCTCACGGGTGAGGCCAAATTTTTCGCCGATATCTTCCAGAGACATGGGATGTTCTACAGCAATGCCAAAATAGAGCATGATCACATCTTTCTGGCGGTCGGTAAGGGTAGATAAAGAGCGTTCTATTTCGCGGCGGAGTGAATCGTGGTGTTCCAGTGCTTCGTCTGCGCTGGCGGCATTGGGATTTTCCAGCACATCCAGCAGGGAGTTGTCTTCCCCATCAATAAAAGGGGCATCCATGGATACGTGGCGGGCGGCTACCCCCAGGGTGGCCTCTACTTCTTCCGTATTAATTTCCAGGATGGTGGCTAGTTCGTCAGGGGAAGGTTCGCGTTCATATTCCTGCTCCAACTGGGAATATGCCTTGCTGATTTTATTAGACAAGCCTACTTTATTCAGCGGCAGGCGCACGATACGCGACTGTTCTGCTAATGCCTGGAGAATACTTTGGCGAATCCACCATACGGCGTAGGAAATAAATTTGAAACCTCTTGTTTCATCAAAACGCTGTGCAGCCTTGATCAATCCAAGGTTACCCTCGTTAATTAGGTCACTCAGGGAAAGACCCTGGTTCTGGTACTGTTTGGCCACGGACACCACGAAGCGGAGGTTTGCTTTGGTAAGCTTTTCCAACGCACGCTGATCTCCCTGCTTAATACGGATAGCGAGATTAACCTCTTCTTCCGGCGTGATTAAATCTACTTTCCCAATTTCCTGCAGATATTTCTCAAGCGATTGAGACTCTCTGTTCGTAATGGACTTAGTGATCTTGAGTTGGCGCATTGACATACAAGTCGGAACAGTTACAGGTTAATAAAAGTACATTTTTGATGAATGCTTGACAAAAATAACTTTTTTTAGAAACTGACCAAAAAAAAATATAGCTTTTTGGAAGCATTCTAAATAAAAACGATTAACCTTTAGCTGCTTATGATAAGGCATGTGCCGGCTATCGATTGGAACGATGAATAGTAAGTCGTGCCTATGAAGTGATAGATAAAATATTATATTATAAATTTTTATAATGATTATAAAAAATGAGAAGGGTGCCTGGGCATGCAAAATGGGGATATAAAAATCTAACAATAAATTTTGTTCCTATTAATAATTTTCTATAATTGCAGCCTGGATGAACTGAATTTTAATTTAATTTGAGCGATGTCAAAGAAAGTGCAATATGAGTTGGAATACCCGGTAAGATGCTCACCTGGAATCCTTTACGAGTTCCTTTCCACCCCGGCGGGGCTACAGGAATGGTTTGCCGATAAGGTAGATTTCCGGGATAATGTTTTTTCTTTTTCCTGGAGTGGCAATGTAGAAGAAGCGGAAGTGCTGGACCAGGTAGCGGCGGAATATATTCGTTTGCGCTGGGTAACGGCACCTAAAGAAGAATTTTTTGAATTCCGCATCCGGGTCTCCGATGTAACCACAGAAACGATCCTGATTGTAAAAGATTTTGCGGAAAAAAAAGAAATTGCCGATCAAAGCCAACTTTGGGATTACCAGGTTAAAGATCTTTTTCACCGCATTGGCAATTAATGCCACCTGTTTTTATTTTACATGTAAAGACTGTGCTGAAGAAAATCCTCTTCCAATCCGACCCGGTGAATTGTAACGCCTTGTACGGCCTGTTCCTGAAAGATTATTCCTCCCACTATCTGATCCTTGTTGCCAGGCTGGATGGCTTGCTTTGCACACTTCCTGCAGGTACGGTTTTACACGGCTTTTAATTAACTGGATAAGTTTTTAGTTGGCACACCTGCCTTCCGTCCTACAGGCTAACCCCTATGCATACACGCCACCATAGAACTTGCGTTGAACGTGGCAGGAAGCCCTGTGGACCATCCACCTGCCCAATAGGGTTCCCGCACAGGCATGATTATACCTGCATGGTGTCTAACACTGCTTCATAAAACGCCCTTATTGCTGGCACAACGCCTTCCCAGTCTTGTAGCGCAAATGGCTTCGCCAGTTTCAGAAAATCCTGCTCCAGTGCACCTTCCCATGCTGCCGCCGAACATGCTTCCAATGGCTGGTAAATGCCCTCCCCCATCTCGTGCTGCCAGGGATCTTCGGGCAGATACAATTGCGCGCCACTGGCAGCCAGCCGCGATTGGGCCAGGCGCAGGGCTGGCCGGTGCCGCAACAGCGAATGCCCTGCCAGGTGCAGGGTGGCGGTGAAGTCGTGCCCCCACCAGAACATGGTGCGCAATGCAAAAATATCGTCCCTGGAAAACAGACGGGGGTAATCCAAAATGGCGTAGGGCAGGTCTTTATACCGCTCTCCCTTCGCAATCTTGGCACCCAGCGCCAGGGCCGGCACGCCACCAGGCACATGATTCCACTGCGGCAGTTGCCCCACCGCTTCCTGCACCTGCCCCAGCAGGCTGATGGCTTTTTCCATGATCCGGTGCTTGAGGTACAGCCAGTCTGCCCTTACGACCAGGGCACTTTCCTCCGGTGTTAATATCATTTATTAAGTATTATTTAACGAGGTTCCTGCCAGGGCTACAGGAATGTAAAAACAAAGGTGTTAACTTTGCCCCGACCATGAACACCGCCTCCCACCGCAAATGTAGTGATTGCCGGGCTGCCTGAATTTAAAGAACAACTTGTGAAAAAACTCGATAAACTTATCATTAAAACTTTCTTCGGCCCATTCGTTGCCACATTTTTCGTGACATTGTTTGTGCTGATCATGCAATTTTTATGGAAGTATATCGATGACTTTGTAGGGAAAGGACTGGACACCTGGGTAATTATTAAGCTCATGGCCTATACCAGTGCCAGCCTGGTAACCTTGGCCCTGCCACTGGCGGTACTACTGTCTTCTATCATGACTTTTGGTAACCTGGGCGAAAGTTTTGAACTGGTAGCCCTTAAATCGTCCGGCATTTCTTTGCTGCGTTTTATGCGCCCTTTGCTGGTGCTGTGCGTTGGCATTGCCGTGCTGGCCTTCCTCTTTGCCAACTACGCCATTCCGGTGGCCAATTTGCAGGCCAAATCCCTGTTGTATGATGTAACCAACTCCAAACCCGCCTTCAACATTAAAGCCGGCGAATTTTATTCCGATATCCCTGGCTATACCATTAAAGTGGCGCAGAAAGACCCGGACAATAAGACTATACACCAGGTGATCATTTATGACAAACATTCCGCTGGCGGTTCCGACCAGGTGATTCTGGCAGAAAAAGGCATTATGGGCCTTTCTAATGATAAACAGTTCCTGCTGTTTAAACTGGAAAATGGATGGCGCTATGAAGAAAGATATTCCCGCATGGGCAACACCCAGCCCGGCGACTTGATACGACTGGGTTTTAAGGAATACACCAAAGCGTTTGACATGAGCAGTTTTCGTTTTAGCCAAACAGACGTGAACCTGTTTTCCTCCAACCAGCAAATGCTAAATGTAAAACAACTGGATGTTGCGGTAGACTCGCTGGACAAACAACTACAACTTTATCAAAAAAATGTAAATGCTTACGTAACCACGCGTTACAGTTTTAATAAATGGAAAGATACCGGCTGGCTAAAACAGGCGCCCCTGCTTAAAGTAGCGCATTTTGAAGACGCCATCCCGGTACAGCAGCGCGAATATGCCTGGCAGCATGCCGCTCAAAGTATCCGCGATACGCAAATGACCCTGGAAAGCACATCGAAAGATTATGCTGAGAAATTTTCCAACATTCTGCTATTTAAGGTAGAATGGCAAAGAAAGTTCACCCTGGCTTTTGCCTGCATCGTTATGTTTTTAATTGGTGCCCCGCTGGGTTCCATTATTCGTAAGGGTGGATTGGGTACACCGCTGGTATTTGCCGTGATCTTCTTCGTAATATTCAACATCTTTTTTATGGTGGGCGAAAAAATGGCCCGCAGCAACGTACTTACTACCTTCAGTGGCATGTGGCTCAGCAATATTGTGCTGTTTCCTATCGCGGTATTCCTGATCTACAAAGCGCTGAACGATTCCCAGCTTTTCAACAAAGAATTTTATTATCGCTTATTCCGCACCTTGAAGCGGCTACTGCGCCATAGTCCTATACTACTGACCGTTAAGCCTAATAAAAACAAGGATGCATAATCTTGTATAGAGAAATCATGCATGTACCACGTATACCCGGAACGTAGTAGCGGGTACAAAAATAATATGTCTAATGAATTCCTGCGCGGAGTGCCGGCACACGGAATACATTAGACATAATATTTTATACGAAGCAAATGTGGGCTATGCCTGCTTCCAGCGTTTCTCCACGACTGGCCAGTTCACCACATTCCAGAATGCGTCTATGTATTCGGGGCGGCGGTTTTGGTGTTTCAGGTAATAAGCATGTTCCCACACGTCCAGGCCCAGAAGAGGAGTGGCGGGTTTGTAACCCAGGCCTTCCATGAGGTGATTATCCTGGTTGGGGGTGCTGCTTATTTCGAGTTCCTTTTGCTTGTTCACGGTAAGCCATGCCCAGCCAGAGCCAAATACTTTCTTGGCAGCATCGTTAAACTGTGTCTGGAAATTTTCCCAGCTACCGAACGTTTTGCTGATGGCCGCTTTAAAGTTGTCGGAAGGGGTAGTTTTATGGGGGGATAGCTGCTCCCAGAAAAAAGAGTGATTGTAATGGCCACCACCGTTGTTGCGCAGAGCGGCGTCTTTGGCAGCTACTTTAGCCAGTATCTGCTCCAGGGTAAGGCTGGCAAAGGCACTGTTGGCCGGCAGGGCCAGGGCGTCGTTCAGATTTTTCACATAAGCGGCGTGGTGCTTATCGTGATGAATTTCCATGGTAAGCTTGTCGATATGCGGCTCCAGAGCATCGGTAGCATATGGCAGTGCAGGTACCGTAAAAGGCGCCTGTGATCTTTCCAGGGACTGCTTTTTACGGCTATTGGCCAGGATGCCTGTTGGATTACTAAGCATGGCCACACCGGCCAGTCCTGCAATCTTTATAAATTCTCTTTTTTCCATAGCATGAATTTTTTTGAAGTAAATCCTTGTCTACAAATCTAATGGTTAATGCCTAAAAAAAGGGTGAAAGTTTGGCTGGTTCCATTGCCATCCAGGTTACTCACATGGCGAATAATTTCAATTTCAAAGCAGTCCGCTTTTACAAATGAAACTAACCCGTTTCAATTCATTAAAATACAGCCCTCAATTGTCGTTTATTTTGAAATTAATTACTATTTTACCTTACCTTACATTCGTGCGAAGCATTAAACGCATAATTGCATTAATAGTCAACAAACAATGAGATTACTTTATCCCTGCCAGTTGGTGCAGCACTGAAGCAGTTTCAATGCGATTACAGGAGTGGAAAATTTGCCGATAAATGACTGTGCGTAATGCGTTGAATTTAAAATTAACCCGGCACCACCTGCTGTGCAGCGATAAGCACCATTACTTAGCTGGAATATTCGCTACCCGACCACCATCATATAGATTTTAAAACGCAGCATCCATGGGTGCTGTCCGATCAATATTTAAAGAATATCCCTCATGCTGAAAGTAAGAGTTTTCAGAGCAATTGACCACCCGGAAGAGTGCATGCGTTATATTGACGGGCACCGTAGAGTACTGGAGGCGTATGGCGTTACCAAAGTAACTTCTGCCAACGTAGATTGGATGTATGCTCCCAACTCCTATATTTCTACCGTAGAAACAGACGACGAAAAAGTACTGGCCGGCTGCAGGGTACAGCTGGCAGGTGGAGATTTGCCCATGCCGATTGAAACCGCCATTAGTAACCTGGATCCCCGCATTTACGATATTATTGCCGAGTTGCAGGCCAAAGGCGGCACCGCAGAACTTTGTGGCCTTTGGAACTCCCGTGAGGTGGCTGGCTGGGGCATAGGCAGTATCGTGATGGGGCAGGTGGGCGTAGCACTTTGTGAGCAGCTACCCATTACCACGATGGTGGCTTTTTGCGCGCAAGCCACTTTCAAGAATTGCCAGCGCCTGGGTTTTATCATCAAAAATGAATTGGGCAATAACGGAACCTTTTACTATCCCAAGGAAGACTTGATCGCCACGGCCCTCATCATTCCCGATCCGGTAGAACTTACCAGTGCACACCCGCTGGTGCGCGATAAAATATTTGACCTGCGCACCCACCCAGTGCAGCGCATGCTGGAAAAGGGCCCTAAGGGTGAAATGGAACTGGATTACAATATTCGAATTAGCCAACAAGCCGTAAACGCCTAAGCCAGCGTTTTTTATTTTACTTCGCAGTATATCAATATTATAAAAGCAGCTCTCGCATGTTTCAAACGCAGCTTAATCATACTTCAGCGGGCAACGCTATTTTCCGGCCCACTATTTTCCGCCTGGCCAATAAGACGGAGGCGGATGAACTACAGGCATTGGCCGATCGCACCCCTGGCCTGTCTGTATACGACAGCCTGGATAGACAACTGGCCGAACTGGTGAAAAGCCAACATCCCACAGAACGCTTCACCGACGAGCAGCTTCAGGAAAAAGGCCAGGCCCTCCTGGGCAATACCCCGCACGCCGCCTACGGTGTATGGGTATACTACCCCTGGAGCCAGCGCCTGGTGCATATGCTGGACGAAGCAGAGTTTGTACTGTTGCGCACTAACCGCAATGTGTATAAAATTACGCCTGAAGAAAGGGCCTTGCTGGCCACTAAAAAGATCGGAGTTATAGGCCTTTCTGTAGGACAAAGTGCCGCCCTGACCATTGCCATGGAAAGGCAGTGTGGAGAATTGCGCATCGCCGATTTCGATCTGCTGGATCTCAGTAACCTGAATCGAATTCGTGCCGGGGTGCATAACCTGGGGTTGCTAAAAACCGTGGTGGTAGCCCGCGAGATCGCGGAGATAGATCCTTTTATTACCGTGGTGCCCTTCGATGAAGGCATTACTCCTGAAAATATAGACCGCTTCCTGACGGAAAACGGTAAGCTGGACGTGCTGGTGGAAGAATGTGATGGACTGGATATTAAGATCCTGGCCCGGGTTAGGGCGCAGGCCTACAGCATTCCTGTAGTAATGGATACCAGCGATCGTGGGCTAATGGACATAGAACGTTTTGACCTGGAACCCACCCGGCCCATCTTGCATGGCAAGATACCGCCCCTGAGTCCTGAAGCCGTAAAAGCACTGACACCGCCCGAGCGATTTGGCCTGGCCGCTGCCTTTGTAGATGTAGCCAATACCTCCGAACGCTTCCGCATGTCCCTGGGCGAAATTGGCAAAACTATTTCTACCTGGCCGCAACTGGCCAGCGCCGTAGTACTGGGTGGCGCCGTAGTAGCGCACGTAACCCGGAGCATTTGCCTGGGCACCCCGCTGCCTTCGGGCCGATATTATGTAGATTTAGATCAGGTTTTCAGCGGTCAATAATACGCCATCCAAGTGCACCCGCTCTACCTTTGTAGGTTAAATACAATAAGATGTTGAGACATACGTATAACAAGCCATTTTTCTGGCTGATACTGTTGCTCGGTACCTTTTTCTTCCGTACCGGAACCGCCCTGGCGCTAGACACCATTTATATTAAACCTTCGCAAACATTACAACTTGCCGAGTTTAAAGCCGTAGAATATTTCCGCGACAAAACCGGTGAACTGGATTTTAAGCAGGTACAAAAGAAAGACTTTCAGCTCCTGCACCAGCAGGTCCCTAACTTCAATGTAACGACTGATGCGGTATGGATGCGTCTGCGGGTAACCAACCAAACCGACAGTTCGGGCCTTCAACTGATCATCACCAATCCCATTCTGGACTATGTAGATTTTTACTACATAACCGAAGACCTGCATTTTCACCAGGAGCGCAGCGGTGAACTGGTACCCTTTGCCTGGCGCGCAGTAAAACACCAAAATTTTATTTTTAATCTGAACCTACCCATGGGGGCAACCCGGGATTACTACCTGCGGGTGAAAAGCCGGGAATCTATGCAGGTACCTATATACATAGGCACCGAGCTAAACATATATAACAAGGTAAATACAGACGACCTCTGGCTGGCCCTTTACATCACCGTGATCGTGGTGATGACGTTATATAATGTCTTTATTTTCCTGACCACCAAGGATTACAATTACCTGTATTATATTTTTTACATCGTAGCAGTAGGTATTGCCCAGGTGTGCCTGCAAGGCATAGGTTACCGTTATCTATGGCACGACAATATGTTCATCACCGAGCAAAGCGTGCTATGGGTAGGTGCCTTGTCGGGTATTGCCGTGGCTAAGTTTGTACAGGAGTTCCTGCACGTGCGCGACCGCGCCATTATTGCCTACCACATATTTAACGGGTTTATCTATTTGTACCTTGGCTCAATTGCCCTGGCACTGTTGCACCTGTATTCCACGGCCTACCTGCTCATAGACTTGCTGGCCATGTCGGGCATGCTCTTTATCCTGGTTTATGTAGTGATCCAGTCTATCAAGAAATATCGTCCGGCGGTGTTTTTCCTGGCGGCCTGGTTTATCTTCATTATCGCGGTGGTGGTCTGGGTATTGAAAGACACCGGTATTATCCCTTACAATGTATTCTCCAGCCACATCCTGCTCATTGGCTCTGCCCTGGAAGTGGTACTCCTGAGTTTTGCACTGGCCGATAAGATCAATACGTATAAAAAAGAAAAAGAACAGTCGCAGGCCGAAGCCCTGGAATCGCAGGCTGTCGCTTTGCAGGTTTCCTTGGAAAACGAACGACTGGTGAAAGAACAGAACATCCTGCTGGAAGCCAAAGTGCAGGAAAGAACCGAAGAACTACAAGCTTCCAACAACAAGCTGAGTGAAACTCTTATCAACCTTAAAGACGCCCAGACCCAACTGGTAGAATCGGAGAAAATGGCCTCCCTTGGCCAGCTTACAGCGGGTATTGCCCATGAGATCAATAACCCCATTAACTTCGTAACTTCCAACATAAAGCCACTAAAACTAGACATTCAGGACTTGAAAAGCCTGCTGGACCGCTATGAATCGCTGGACCATGCCAATGGCAACATCCACGAGCAGCTCGAAGGCATAAAAGCATACCGAGAGGAATTGGATATTGATTATATTCACAGTGAAATTTCATCGCTCATCAAAGGTATAGAGGAAGGTGCTGCACGCACTGCCGAGATCGTAAAAGGGTTGCGTACTTTTAGCCGACTGGACGAAAGTGACCTCAAATACGTAGATATTCATGAAGGGTTAGACTCCACGTTAGTATTACTGCGAAACAGCATTCCCCATCATGTTCAACTTATTAAAAATTACGGCAAGCTGCCCAAAATAGAATGTTATGCGGGTAAATTAAACCAGGTGTTCATGAATATTATGAGCAATGGTTTAAACGCCATCAAAACAAAAGCCATTCAGGGCAATGAATCGCTGACCATTTCCACCTCACTGGAAAACAACCTGGCCAAAATCGCTATCCGCGACAGCGGCATCGGGATGACGGAGGAAGTAAAAGAAAAGATCTTTGAGCCTTTCTTTACCACCAAAGATGTGGGAGAAGGCACTGGCCTAGGCCTGTCTATTGTATTCAGCATTATAGCCAAACACAATGGCAAAATATTGGTAGAATCGACACCAGGCAATGGATCAGAATTTATTATATATTTACCTTTAAATGTATCTAGCTAAAAAATAATTTAATCACCTGCATCTTTAATGAAAAACAACCGTATCAGGATATTGTACATTGATGATGAAGTTCATAACCTGAATGCTTTTAAGGCCAGCTTTCGCAGGAACTATGAAATTTATACGGCAGGATCCGCCCAGGAGGCTAAACAACTGATCCGCAGCATCAACGTACACATCATTATTGCCGATCAGAAAATGCCGGTTACCACTGGGGTCGAGTTTTTCCATGATATCCGGGAATCTATTCCGGAGCCTATGCGTATTTTGCTCACGGGCTATACGGATGTAGAAGATATAATAGACGCCATTAATAAAGGCCATATTTATTCCTACATTAAGAAGCCTTGGGATGAGCTGGAATTACAGAAAACCATTAACAATGCCTTTGAGATCTACATGGCGCGCCAGCAGCTCAAAGAAAAGATCATAGAACTGGAAAAAACAAACGACGAACTCAATCGTTTCATTTATTCCACCTCGCACGATTTGCGCAGCCCCCTTATGTCCGTACTGGGCATTATTAACCTGGCCCGGCTGGATAATTCAGTAACCGATCCAAACGGTTATATGGATATGATAGAAACCTGCGTACAAAAGTTGGACGGATTTATACAAAAAATCATTGAATATTATCGCAATTCCCGGCTGGATGTGGAATATGAGAAAATTAATTTCTCTACCCTGCTGGAAGATTGCGTGAATGCATTTATACCCCAGAATACTTCTATTGAATATTTGATCGAAGTAGATCAGCCTATTGATTTCAAAGGCGATACCTTCCGGATTATGGTGATCCTCAACAACCTGATCTCCAATGCCGTTAAGTACCAGAAGCCAAACGAGGAAAGACCGCAAGTGAAGCTAAGCGTGAAAATAGAGCCGCACAAGGGAACTATTCGCATAGAAGATAATGGCATTGGTATTTTGAGCGAACATTTACAGAACATTTTTAAAATGTTCTTTCGCTCCAAAAACAATAACAAACCCGGAAGCGGCATAGGACTGTACATCGTAAAAGAGGCATTAAGTAAAATTGGCGGCACTATCAATGTAGATTCGAAATACGGAGAAGGTACTCAATTTGAAATTATCATTCCGAACCGCAATGAATTCGATACCTGATCTGCGCATTCTTTTGATCGACGATAATGAAATTGACCTGCTGCTGCATGAAAAACTAATCCTGCACCAGCGGATAAGCCATACCGTATTACCCTTTACCAACGCCAACCGTGCCCTAGAATACCTCTCCTCCAACCTTACTCTCCCTAACATCCCTCCCACAATTATTTTGCTGGATATCCAGATGCCTGAAATGGATGGATTTGAATTTCTTCAATCCTTTGCCACCTATCCACCCCGCATCAAATCGCAGTGTTATGTGATCATGGTGTCTTCTTCGCTGGACTATTCAGACATTAACCGTAGCAATGCTAATCCCATGGTGATGAAATTATTGCGCAAACCTTTAATGATTAAGGATCTAATGGATACCATACAGGAAATTTTCCGGGAGCAGTAATCTCTAAGAAAAGGGCCGCCTGCTATTATTTGCAGGCAGCCCATTTATTGATTAATAGCTTGGCAAATATTTATCCCGGTAATATGCCTGTGCGCACAATAGCCGCGATCTGCTCCAGGGCGGGCATCAGTGCGGCATTGGCCCATTCGGCGCCCAGGGCTATACGGGTATGATGATCGGCACCGGTAACCGAAAAGTCGGTACCCGGCGGCAGCGCAATACCCTGGGTGGCCAGGTATGCAGACAACTGACTGCCAGTGATGGTTTCTCCCAGGTATAGCCAGATATGGAAACTGCCGGGGAACAGGGTATACTCCAGGTTGTACAGCGCTTCAGCAACCCGCTGGTGCCAGCGGAGACCTTCCCGTTGTTTTTCGCGGATAATGGTTTTTAATTCATCCCCTTGCATAAGGTGCAGGCCAAAATTATGAAACAGCGCACAGGGGCTGCTGGTGGAGATCTGCACTACTTTTTCTATCCCTGCAAGCGTATCTTTCGGGTATACAATATAGGCCGATTTCAGGAAGGGATTAAATGGCTTGGACAGGCCGTAAACATGAATGGTACGTGCGGGCAACAACTGAAGGAAAGTGGGTGGTGGGTCTGGGTGTAAAAAGCGGTAGGCATCATCTTCCAGCAGGTACACGCCCGGGAAAGACGCCACTATCTCCGCGATCTGCTGCCGCCTTTCCAACGACATTACTGCTCCCGTGGGATTTTGCACGGTGGGTTGCAGGTATACCATTTTGCAGACGCCCTTTTGTAAACAAGCCTGGAGCGCTTCAGGTATCATGCCTTCCTGATCGCAGGCAATAGGCGCCAGCGGGTAGCCATAGTGGGACGCGATCATGCGGAAGCCCGGAAAGGTAACCTCCTCCACTGCAATCCCAGGAGCGTAAGACTGGAAACAGGATAGAATGCAAAACAGGCTGCTATTGGCGCTGGGCAGCGCAATCATGTTGCTCATCGTATGCCAGGTAAGGGCAGGCAGTTGCAGCCAGTGAGCCACTATGGCTGCTTCGGCTGGCGATGGGCATGGATAAGGTGGTTGTAGCAACGCATATTTCTGCGGATCGGGCAGCGTGGCCACATACCGCTGGAACACATCCATTTCCAGCCGCACGGAAGGATAGTTGAGTCTAAGGTTCAGCATAAAAATTTAAAATTGCACCACCACGAGGCGGTTGCCGTATAAGTCCAGGCAGTGAAAAAAAGGGGTTTCCCGGCCCGCCAGGTTCCCGATAAGCTGTACATCATTGGCTTTTACATGGGCGTACATACCGGCAGCATCATCGGTGTAGATAACCAGGGTAGGCTGACCCGCAGTTTGTTTGCCCACGCTTGCCTGCTGCTCCTCGGTGCTGGCCTCCATGAACCAGATGCCCACCGCGTCGTCTTCACTGAAGCCCACATGCAGGAAGCGCTTCCCTTCCGGTGTAGTAGATTCGAAGAGCTTATGGCAGAAGAAATTCTTTTCGTAAAACGCGAAGGCTGCGTCGTAATCCGTAACAAGTATTACGGCCCTTCCGAGCGTTGTTTCCATGCGGCTAAGATAATAAGGAATTAATTAGAAAATGTTCGGCAAATATCCCATCTTCATGGACCCGATAACCATAAAAAACCACAACGTACACCACATTTCTTCACCTAATTTATTTTCTTATGTTTGATCAGATCCTGTCATTAGTAAAAGAGCAACTGGAAAATCATCCGCAGGTAGCCCAGGCCCTGCCAGCCGGCCAGGCCGGTGAAGTACACCAGGAAGTAGCCGGCAATATCGTCAGCAGCTTGCAATCCAGCCTCTCCGGCGGCGGTCTTGGCAGCCTCAGCGACCTGTTTTCTGGTCATAGCTCCTTTTCGGAAATTGCCTCTTCTGTATCTGGCAATCTGATTCAGTCACTCACCACCAAATTTAACCTGGACCCCGCCATCGCCGGCAATATCGCTGCAGCGATACCTGGTATCCTCGCAAAATTTGGCCAGCAAAGCAACCCCGCTGCTGGCGGAGAGGAAGGCTCCAATGGAGGCGGCATTCTCGGTAGCCTTGGCAGTCTTCTCGGACATTGATTTTTTCAACACGTAAATTTGAAAAGGGTGTAGCGCTAAACGTTACCCCTTTTTTTATGTAGTGATGACTTGTCTTATTTCTAACACGGGAAAACCATTGCTAATATGCAGTGTTACCTAAACCAGAGCAGGTGAAAAAGAGATTGGTGAAATGGCCTGCCTAACTCCACCAAAGGCCGCCCCAAAAAATGGAACTGCAGGCAAAATTGTGTATATTATAGGATGAAAAACACATGGCTGCTATGCATTGCAATATTACTGATACCCTGCTTCGGCAGGGCGCAAGCCAATACCCCACTATGGCAAACCTTGCCCCTTGAACCACCCATGCCCAAGGCCGATCAAAGCGGGCTGGCGCCGGTGAATGATATTCAATTATATTATGCCATTTTCAATAAAAACGGGAAAGACCCTGTCCTACTTTTACATGGTGGATTAAGCAGTTCAGATATTTGGGGATTTGAAGTACCCAAGCTCCTAAAAACACATTGTGTCATTATTGTGGATAGTCGCGGTCACGGGCGCAGCACCATGTCTGACCAACCAATGAGTTATAGTTTGATGAGTGCCGATATATTGGGTCTTATGGACTTTCTCCACCTTAAAACTGCCAGTATCGTAGGCTGGAGCGATGGGGGGATTATTGGCCTAGACCTGGCTATTCATCACCCAGATCGGATTTATAAACTTTTTACATTCGGAGCCAATTACGATACCACCGGATATAAGCCAGTGCCTTCAGACACCTCCACGGCAACCCTTTTCAGATCGCGGGTAGCAGCCAATTATCGCCGTTTGTCACCCACGCCAGATAGTTTGGTAAAACTGAAAAAGGCTTTGGGCAGCTTGTACAGCCGGGAACCCATGTTTACAGCCGCCGAACTTAAAACCATTAAAGCGCCTACGGTAATTGCCTATGGAGCGTATGAACAATTCATTACTCCGGAGCATTTTAAAGCATTGGCGGCATTAATTCCCAACGCCCGCTTGGTCATGCTGCCCAATGTAAGTCATGCAGGCCCGCTGCAAGACCCTGATCGTTTTCATGAAGCAGTAGTAAGTTTGTTGAATGCGCAGAAGTAGTATATGCGACAGAGGCCACGCCCTATTTATTAACTATAGGTAATTGCCGGGCAGCACGGATTGCCACAAAAAAAAATCGTTAATACTGTTTGTTATACCGTGCACCTTCTGAATGGCCGATGTTAGCCCATTTATGCCAACTTGTTTTATAAATCTATGAACCTTATCTCCAACCAATACTTCACCTGCTGTCTTTCATCAAAAATTAGTGCTTCATTATCGCCTCATATTCGCCGATGCTTAGTGCATAGTGATCGCCCCTGCAAGCAAAAGGTTGCCTTTTTAACGATATGTTAAAATACCCAGATTTTCATCAAAAACTTAAAAGTTCACGTTTAAATGAATTTTTATTCACTTAAATTTGTGAAGACAATCTCCAGTTATGAAGCCTTTAGATCCAAGCAAGCGCGTTAGAATTATCAATGCAGTGTATCGCATTGTTGGAAAGAATGGGCTTGCGGGCGTCAATATTAAAAGCATCAGTACCGAATCCGGGTTGGCTACCGGAAGTATCTACACCTACTTTTCCAATAAAGAAGATATCATTCAGGCCTCCTACCTCCATTCCGAACACAGTATGAGCGCTCAGATTTATCAGGGGCTGGACATACGGGATCCCGTAAAACGATCCCTGTATGCCATCTACTTTAACACATTGAAGTACAGGCTCAAGCATTACAACGAGATTGTTTTTGCGGATCAATATTTGCAATCAAATTATGTACAGCTTAATCTGGAAAAGGCGTTTAAGGATTACGAAGAGCAGCATGCTCCTTTATACGAAGTGTTTCGCAAAGGGCAGCAGGAAGGCCTGTTCGTAAACCAATCTTTATTCCTGATGAGTAATTTTTTCATGGGTGCCGTTCGATCTGCCTCCATCGGCATGTTGCAAAATGTGCTGAAAGTTTCCCGGGAAAATGTGGAAAGCAGCTTCACCATGGCCTGGAAAGGAATTTGCCTTTGAGCCAGCTTAAGCGAATATTTATTCACCCATTAGTAAATTTTGGAATAACTTATTTATAATACTTTAAAATTTAATGTTATGAACACGTTAGAGAAAGTAGCGGTGGAAGATGTATTTCACCAACAGCAGCAACATGTTGCTAAACAGAAACTTACTACCGCCCGCGAGCGTATAGCCCTGTTAACTAAACTTAAGAATGCATTGCCTGCTGTAAAAGATAAATTAGTAGAAGCCTTAGCGAAGGACGTTGGCAAACCTGCTTTTGAAGTGGGGTATATGGAAATTGCCGGACTGGCAGCTGCCATCGATCAAACCTGCGCCAGCCTTGAAACATGGATGCAATCAGAAACCAGGCCTTCCGCCATTGATCCAAAAGCCAACATAGAAATTCGCCCGGAAGCACGTGGCGTAGTACTGGTTATTGGTCCCTGGAATGTACCTTTCCTGCTGGCCCTGGAACCTACCGTAGCAGCACTGGCCGCTGGCAACTGCGTGATGATAAAACCTTCTGAACTTACCCCTCACACGAGTAAGGTAATCAAAGAATTTATTCCCACCGTATTTGCCCCGGAAGTAGTGTCTGTCGTAGAAGGTGGTGTAGAAGAAACCACTACTTTACTGCAACTGCCTTTTGACCACATCTTCTTCACAGGTAGTCCGAATGTGGGTAAAGTAGTGATGGCCGCTGCTTCCAAAAACCTGACCACTGTAACGCTGGAACTGGGTGGTAAGTCTCCCGTTTTCATTGATAAATCGGCAGACCTGAAACGTGCTGCTACAGCGATCATGCATAAGAAAATAATTAATGGCGGACAGATATGTATTGCCCCCGATTATATCCTGATCCCGGAAGATATAGAGTATGCCTTTGTAGCCGAATTGCAAAAGGCTGCGCAAAGATTGCTTTACAACAACGGTAAGTTTACCGGTGGAGATATGTCGCATGTAATTAACCAACGCAACTATGACCGGCTGAAAGGCTTATTTAATGACGCGGTAAGCAAAGGCGCAAAAGTAGCGTTTGGCGGAACTTTCCACGACGATGTGAACCAGATAGAACCTACCGTTCTTATCAACGTTCCGCTGGATAGCAAGATCATGCAGGAGGAAATTTTTGGACCACTTTTGCCTATCATTCATTACAAAGATTTGCAGGAAGCCATCGATTATGTAAACAAAGGCAGCAAGCCATTAGCCTTGTATATTTTCAGTAAAGAAAATAAAGCTATTGAGCAAATTGTTGCCCAGACTACATCTGGTGGAGTAACGGTAAATGAAGCCATGCTACATGTATTTGATCCTACCGTTCCTTTTGGCGGCGTAAATGGAAGTGGCATGGGGGCATACCATGGTATTTATGGTTTTAGAGAACTCAGTCATCTCAAAACAATATACTATGCCAGCGATGCTCCACTTGATGAAACGTTGTATCCTCCATTTGACAAAAAGCAAAAAAACTAAAGATGAAAGCGTCAATTGTTAAAGAGATAGGCGGTAAGTTTCAGACCGCAGACATAGAAATAGATAAGCCCAAGGGATCTGAAGTATTGATCTCAGTGAAGGCTTCCGGCTTATGTCATTCAGATCTTCATATCCGCGATCACAGCTATGGCTATGCGTTCCCCGCAGTGTTGGGACATGAGCCGGCAGGGGTAGTAGAAGCCATTGGTGAAGACGTAACCGAATTCCAGGTGGGCGACCACGTTGTGGGGTGTTTAATTCAATTTTGTGGAAAATGTGAAGAATGTCTTTCCGGCCGCACTTACCTCTGTCAACATCCAGAATATACCCTCCGTAAAGAGGGCGAATCACCCCGCCTACAAGGCGCGGATAAGTCGGTGCTGAACCAGGGTTTTGGACTAGGCGGCTTTGCGGAGAAAATATTGGTACACGAGCATCAATTGGCAAAAGTACCCAAGGAAATGCCGTTCGATAAAGCTTGCTTGCTGGGTTGTGGTACCGTTACCGGTGCCGGTGCCATCATTAACTCTGCTAAGATAAGGCCTGGCGATAGCGTGGCAGTAATTGGTACGGGTGGTGTGGGACTGAATGCGATCTCAGGTGCCAAAATTGCCGGCGCTACCACGATCATCGCCATCGATATTGATGATGAAAAATTGGCATTCTCTAAAAAGTTTGGTGCCACCCATACCATCAATTCAAGTAAAGAAAATCCGGTAGCAAAAGTGAAGGAGATTACCGAAGGCGGCGTTACAGCTGCATTTGAAGTAATTGGGCTAAAAGCCACCTCCGAACAAGCCCTTGAAATGATCAAACGAGGCGGCAGCGCCTATCTGATCGGCATGGCAAAACCGGGTACCGTTCTCTCTGTAAAAACGTTTGAAGAAATGCTTGCAAACGCCAAAAATCTGGTGGGAGTAATGATGGGATCTTCCAACCTGAAAAGAGACATTCCTATGTACGCCAAATTGTATCTCGAAGGACGCATGAATCTCGATGACCTGGTGTATAAACAAATAAATATTAATCAGGTAGAGGAAGCTTATCAGGAGCTTGCTTCCGGTAAGATCATCGGACGATCTGTTATTACTTCTTTTAATTAAGTAGCATTATTATTTGATGAGAGCGGCCCACTTCGGTGGGCCGCTTTTATTTTTGTAGCTGTGTGCGCAGGAATAAATGTCAACATAAAGAGGAAAAGATGCCCCTTTAAGCTGCACTCATTTTAATAGGGACCAGGCGCATCTTCTATCATCGTCCACTTATCTTACCAATGATATAATAATAGGAAGCTATTTTTGATTCATAGGTTGCATAAGCGTTAATTAAGTCGGATGAAGCCTGCTGGTAAGCAGCCTGGGCATCCAGTACATCACTGATCGCCGCGAGACCCGCCTTATAATTATCTTCGTTAACCTTTAAATTTTCGGTAGCCTGTTCTACATTTATCCTAGCATAAGCAATTTCCGCGAGTCCATCCTTCACGTCGTACCAATTCTTCATGATGCCCACCTTCAATTGATTACTGCCATCAATTAAATTATTTTGCGCAATATTTTCGCTAATGGCCCTTTGTTTTAACTTTTGCCGGCCCCTACCCCACAAACCATCAGAAACCGGTATTTTAACAATAGCTACGGCTGCGGGTATAAATGAACTGCCCAGGTCTCTTTTAATTACCCCCACCTCTGTGGCACTAACACCGGCAGATACAGAGGGCAAATAATCGCCTTTGGTAAGTCTGGTTTGCAGCTTTTCTCCTTCCACATTTTTAATCAGCAATTGGTAATTATTATTATTGGTAAGAGAAGTATCCGGATCAAAGTCTGTTAATGCCGGCGATTGGCTATTATCAAGCGTATCCTTCATCACCAGCAGCGAATCGTAGGGCATACCCGTGTAGAGGCAAAAATCCAGTACCGCAAGCCGGTGCCCGTTCTCCAGCTTACTTTCATTTAACAATAAATGGCTGAGTTGCACTTTAACTTTCAGCAGATCGTTGCGTGCTATCAGGCCGGAGGCCAGCATATCTTCTTGCTGCTTCAGCAGGCTTTTCAAAAAAATTGCATTAGACACCAGTGTTTTCTTTTGTTCCTGTAGTCCTACAATGTTCCAGTATTTTTGTTCAGTAGTTAATAATACAGAATCAACAGATTGCCTGGACAAAACTTTATTTACCTCAAATTGTAATGCCGCCAGTTCGTTGCCCGTACGGATTTTTCCACCAGCGTAAATGGCCTCTGTAGCAGTGGCACTTGCCATGTAAAAATTATTGACCCCTTTTTCTAACAAAGGCGGATAAGCACCCACGAAGTCTTTAAAACCGTATAGTCCCACTCCACTAACAGACAAGGAAGGCAGATAATCAGATTTAGCTGCAGCCACATCGGCCTTAGAGGAGTTTATTTTCAAGTTGCTGTTCTTAATACTGAAACTGTAGTCTACTGCCGCTTTTTTACTTTGTTCCAGCGAAACCACATGCTCCTGGGAAAAACCAGTTAAATAAAGGGTGCTGAATATAGTGGTGATTATGAATCGCATATTTAATGTTTTTAGGTATTTGCCTTAGCAATTTCCGTTGCGCCAGCTGGATGTTTATCCATATTGCGAAAAAACAGCCAGTAAAGCGTAGGTAAGACAAAAAGGGTTAATAGCATGGACACCATTAGTCCAAACGCTATTACTGTACCTAATGGTCCCCAAAGGGAAGAACGGCTCAAGATCATTGGGATCACGCCGACCGCCGCAGCAGAAGAAGTAAGGAAAATAGGCCGCATCCTGCGTTCTGCAGATAATATGGCTGCTTCCCTAACTGTTTTACCTTCATGAAAACGCAATTCTTCGGCGTGATCGATCAGGATAATACCATTCCTTACCACGATTCCGCAGAGTGCTAATAAACCAAGGAAAGATGTAAAACCAAAGGGATATCCCGTTACCAGCAAACCGAAAGACGCTCCCAGTATACTCAATGGCATCGTAGTAATACTAAGCACCGCATGTTTAATATGTTTAAAATGCCATATCAGGATCAGGAAGATCAAGACTATACTCATCATTAAAGACAAACCCATCGGACCCAGGTTCTCATTCTGCAATTCTAACTCACCGCCGTAACTGATGTCCATATCATCCGGTAATTTTATTTTATTGATCTCCGGCTGGATATCTGCCAATATCTGGTTCGCAATGGCATCTGGCTTAATATCCATGCGCACCGTTAAAGTGCGGATACTATTTCGCCGGACGACTTCTCCATTATTCCATTCCGGTTCAATAGTGGCTACCTGCCTTAAAGGCACAATTGCTTTTGTTTGTGGAGAAGGTATATTCAGCTCCAACAAGCTGGTGGTACTACTTCTTGCGGCTTTAGGCGTTTTTATTTTCACATCCAGCGGATAAGTACCTTCCCATATTTGGGTGGCATTAAGGCCATCCATATTCATCGCTACTGTATTGGCAATATCTTTTTTCGTGAGCCCTAACCGAGATGCTTCCTGATCCTTTACATTCAGCCGAACACCTTCCTGCATTTCAAAATAATCAGTTCTTACCCATATCACTTCGGGATGTTTTCTACCAATAGCTGATACCTTATTGCCTATATCTTTTAAAGTGGCAATATCATTTCCAGCTATTCTCACTTCAATCTGAGCCGGTGCATTCACCATATTCAGTTGTTTCATCCGCACATACGCGGTGGGGAAAATATTACTATACTTCTGCTGATACTCGCTGATAACCTCTTCCGTTGTCTTTTCCGTAGTGGTGTTCACCAGCACCTGTGCATAATTTTTGGCCGGCAAGTTAGGGGCATATAAAGTATGGAAGCGAGGAGAGCTGGTACCGATAAAACTGGTGTAGTTCATAATACGGTCATCCTTAGCAAGTATGCGCTCCATACCCTTTACAACACTGTCTGTTTGCGTAAGGTTATAACCGCTAGGTAGATTTATTTCTATAGCAAACTGGTTACGTTCTACTTTTGGGAACAACTGTTGGGGAATATTAGCCATTATAACCACGCCAATTACTATGGCCAGCACCCCAAAGCATACCGTGAGTACATAATGGTCCATGGCCTGGCCCACATGTTTATCAAAAAATGCTTGCAAGTAATCCAACAGTGATTTTTTGTCTTTTTTCTTTTCTGCATTTTCCTGCAATCCTTTTTTGATGAACACCGTATTGAAAAAAGGTACTAGCACCATCGAGATTGCCAGGGAAAGGCTGAGTGCTATTATAATTGTTACTGGAAATACACTGATAAAATCCTTCGCTACCCCGGACATAAAGAACATCAACGGGAAAAATGTAGCGGAGATCGCCAATGTAGCAGTAAATACAGAAGGAAACAATTCTATTGCGCTGCTCTTTGCCGCATCCCATACAGACATACCGTGATCCAACTTTTCCACATGGTTATCTATCACAACAATGGGGTCATCCACTACGATGCCTAATACCACGATGAGTGCTGCAAGGGTAACGGTATCTAACTCTATACCCGCTAGATACATGATGGCCAGGGTGGCTGCAATAGTAATGGGTATAGTAGCAGCAGCCACTGCGGCAATTCGAAATGGCAGCAGCAGCAAGGCAACTATAATTACACCGACCAGCGCAAAGCCAAACTCTTTCATAAAGTGGCTGATGGATTCATCTACCACCTCCGGTTGATTGGCCAATTTTACCAGTTTAATATCTGGCGGCAGGTGTTTAATTACCTTGTCCAATCTTTTTTCCAGTTCTTTCCCGAACTTAACAATGTTTTTTCCGTTGGCCATTTCCAGCGAAATGATAATGCTTTTGGTTCCGTTGGAAGTGATATATGCATCCGGCTCTTCATATTCCCGTTTAATAACGGCAATATCCCTTAGTTTCACAAGGTTACCATTTTCATCTCTACGGATGATCTGGTCTGCCAGGTCTGCCTCTGTTTTATAGAAACTGGCCAGGTGAATGGGCCGGTCTATTACGGCTCCTTTTTCAGTACCCGCGGCGCTCACGGCTCCTTCATTTTGCAATACCTGCATGACGGTATTGGCGGTAATGCCGTATTGCAGTAGCTTATTATTATCTACATATATACTGATCTGTTCATTCAGATCCCCTGTATGGGATATTTTAGCGACATCCTTTACCCGGCGCAGCTCTGATTCTATATCTTCTACATTCTTTTTTAGCTCCTTATAATTACGGGTAGGTGACTCCACTGCTAGCAGTAATGCAGAAGTACTTCCAAAATCACTATTTACATAAAAGCCCTTTACCTCTTTGGGCAACTGCCCCTGGAGCAGTAGCATACCATTTTTAATCTTGTTCCAGAAGGCTTTGGTATCAGGTCCATTCACCCGATCTGCCACTTCCACAAAAATGTACATCATGCCATCCCTGGAATAAGAATAGGTCTTGGTCTTATCAACTTCGTTATTACTAAAGAGATATTCCTCTACTTTCTTTGTTAATTGTTCTTCTACCTGCTCAGCAGATGCGCCGGGATACATACCAATAATAACACCCTGGCGGATAGTAAAATCGGGAAATTCATTTCTCGGCATATTGAACAAGCCCAGGATACCCAAAATAAACAACACCGTGGCAATCGCAAGCGGAATAACGTGATGGCGCATCGCCCACTCAATTATTTGACCTTTTTTTTCCATGAATCCTGGAATTATTTGTTGAGTATAATGGGAGTGCTGTCATTTAATTTCTGATACCCCGACGTAATGAGTCGCTCACTACCGACTAGGCCACTCTTTATGGCAATACCACTGCTATATAATGCACCGGTTTGCACCTGCCTACGGAAAGCCTTTTTACCTGCTTCATCGGCTACAAAAACAAAATTGTTGCCTTTTTCATCCACCTGCACAGCCTGTGCCGGAACGATAATCTCCTGATGGCTGGCGCTATCTGTGGAAGCAATATGGTTATCAGGAGTAAAAGTGATCTTACAAAGCATACCGGGTTTGAGTGCTTTTACCGGGTTAATCAAATGAACCTTTACATTATAACTCGCACTATTTTGCTGGGCAAGCACGCCAATTTCTGAGACCTTTCCTAACAGGGGTTCTCCGCCCAGGGCATCCACGGTAACTGCGGCTGTATTACCTACTTTGTAACGGTTAATTTCACTTTCCGGAATCGCTACCAAAACCTGCACAGACCGGATATCTAACAATTGGACAACCGGCGTGCCCGGGCTGGCGGTAGCGCCTGCCTCTATTTTCTTATCACCGATATACCCATTTACGGGTGCAAATAATTTAGTGTGTACAATGTTCTGGTAACTAGCCTTGGCAGCGGAAGTAGCCTGATCAAAGTCGGCACGCGCTTGCAGCATCTTAATTTCCGCGATACTTCCTTTTTTAAATACTTCAAGGGTGCGGTTATAATTCTCTTCGGCTAGTTTGGCCTGTGCCTGTTGTGCATTATACTGATTGCGGTATACCGTCTCGTCGATCTCCGCCACCTTTTGTCCTTTTAGCACATAATCGCCGGTTTGTACAGGAATAGATGTTATAGTTCCAGAAACCTGGAAACTCAGGTTAATAGTTTTGTCGGCCTGGATTGTACCGTCGTACTGTAGCCGGTCAGTAGTAGCAGGTATTACACCTCCTAGTTGTATACTGCTTACGCTAATGGTATCGGGTGTTGATTTGGGTTGGACTTTATGTCCGCAACCGCAATTCAATAGGACGGCCATCCAACCGCCTGTTATGAGATAAAGTTTGTTTTTCATATTGTACTAGCCGGTCTTCCAGACAAATATGTGCTTTGTCTGAAGTGTTTAAAAAAATATTTTAACCCTCTACAAAATTTGCGTCAATTATTTAAAATAGCTTATAAAAAATTATGCATTCTGCTACACAATCACATGCCAGCTCAAAGGCCTAAACACCGTAGCCAGCTTTGTTGAAGGGATACTGTGACGGAAACATGGGCTATCACCTACTGATCCATGGATAACTGGATGATTATAGCATCATGAAAAAATAAAATTTATTTTAATAACTAACAAAGAGCTTTATTCATTTTATAAAATCCTATGAAAATACTACGCTTTCAAAAATTTAAATACCCTACTCTTAAAAACTGAAAACTATGTAAAGAACACGAAATTACTTGTAAATTAAGAAAATTCTATCTGTTCCGGGCTATGCTTTTATCCAACATTCCATGACTATTTCTCCCTTACATTAATAATTCCCAATAAACGCTATTCTTATTCCTGGTATACCATTGTATTTAATTTAATACCAGTCAAGTTTAGGGCGTCACTAATATTGTACCAACCTTCCAGCGGTGCTTCATGGTTGAGTATGTATTTTCCCTGGCTTCCATCCTGTAGTGCAACGAAGCCATGGTTTGGAATTGATGACACCTGAGCCAAAATGAATGAATATTAATACACCCATCTTACTATCTTTAGCAGCCCCTGAATATGCAGGCAGACACATTCCCCATTTTTTCAGCGAAATCATCAGTCCAAGTGTATTAGCGTAGAAAACCTTTAAACTCTAGGGGTTCAGTTGGTGCTACTGCGTATCGCTGCTTTACTGGTTTTTCAAATATAACATATCATTTTTTGCCTTTTAACAAATGGTAAATTAAATGACCGTGCCGTCCCTATTACTGGCTGTCATGAGCAATGCTATATCACTGTAGTTAAAAAAGTTATTGCAGACATGATGAGATTGGAATCGGGATTATTTCACAACAATACTATCCTGTATGTAAAACGGCTTTGCTTTTCCTTAGCAAGGCATATTATCTGGAAACGGTACTTTTGGCAATAAAGGAGAAGGACCACCAGCATCGATTCAGCAACATAATTGGGGAATATCATTGAACTATTATCCAACCACTTTTCTGTCACCGGCGGTCGAGATGGGATTTAAAAATTTCTCCATCACGGTTATGGCGTGGTTCGGGCTTTTATGGAATATCTTTTTCTCGCCCCTGAAAAACAGTTACTGTTGGAGTTCTAATTATTCTTTATTCACCAGACAAACATGGATTTCATACATATTACATATATAGGATCTCCAAAACACCAAGTAAAGCTTACCAAATAGCTTCCATAGTCCTAAAAAAATGAAGTATTAACATTTACTGATAAGGGAATTGACATATTCTTACCTCAAAACTTAAGAGGATCAAACATAGCCCATAAAGACTAAATAAAATGTCCAATAAACATCAATATGATTATTTATGGATTTTTTTGAGTCAATGATTAAATAGCAAATTAAGAGAACGAAAAGGATAAAAATTACATTCAGATATTAACATTAAAAAAGGACAAGCAAGAAGCTGTTTAAGAGCTCCCGCGTAAATCTTGGCCGCTGATTAGCTAAATCATAAGGATTCCAAACTAACTACTCTTTGTTAGTTAACCATCCGCTTATGCCGGAGAAATCAGTTGATGTACTTCCTTAACCAGTTCTATACAGGTTTCCTGTATCATTTTAGGAATATTGGAAATATCTGCATCCAGGGTAAGATCGATGTTTTGTCCGACCACGGCTCCTTTTATATGGAGCCTGAATAACTTTAAATTCTTAACATCTTTCAGCTGGGCATGTAATTCCAATAATTGAAGATCAAATAATTGTCCGGCAAATTTAACGGCGTAAGCGGCTACATCCAACACGATGGTGGTTTGCAGTTCAACCATCTTCAGGGCGGCTTTTGCCGTTTCAAAGGCTATAGCACTGGTCCCATGCTTCGTTGCCGTAACAACGGCTTCCGCAGTGGCAAAAGCGGCATATGCTGCAGATTTCTGGACATTTTCCAGGGCGATGTTGGCAATTTTAATGGCTTCTTCACCGGCTGCTTTAGTTCCGATCAGACTAGCTTCTGCGGCCATCCACACAGTGTATTCGGCACCTTTTTCTACGCCTTCCACGGTCAACTGAGCCAATGCGACACTTTTTTCACCCGCGGCCTTCACTACTCCCAGGGCAAGTTTACTACTTTCAAAGGCAGTATACTCCCCACCGGTCTTCACCCCTTCCAGCACTTTTTTTGCTGCTTCAAAGGCAACAAACTGGGTACATTTACTGGTAGCATATACCACCCCTTCTGCCACTTTCAAAGCAGCAATGGCGGCTGTATGAGATACAGTCAGGGCGGCTATTTTAGTTCCATAATAGGCTTCTTTATGAACTTCCCACCAATGGGCCTTTTTGAGTTCAAGGTGAGCACTGTCTATTTCGGAGTTGAGCCGGTCTACATAGGCTTTTGCGGATCTAAGGCCTTGTTGGGCATTTTTCATATACCCGTCATAGGCCACCCGGGCTTGTTCAACGGCCCGCTCTGCAGTGCCTAGCGCTTGGGAATAGGCTTTTTGTGCCTGATCTACCTCTTCTTGGGCTTTGGTGAATTGCTGAAGGTAGGATCTTTTTGCATCATCCAATGTTTTCTGGGCACTTTCTAAGGCATTGTTGTAGGCTGCTTTTGCCTGCTGCACCGCAGCCTTTGCCTCTTCCAGCGCTTTAGCATAATCGGCCTTTGTTTGATCTAAGGCTTGGGTAAGTTGGTTAACATAGGATAGATAAGCAGCTTTCGTTTCCTCTAATTTTTTATTGGCTTCATCAAAAACTTTTTGATAGGCAGCCTCCGTTTCATTGACCTTGCGCTGGGCCTCGCCCAAGCCTTGAACAGCCGAATCACGCAGTGCATGAAAGATCTGTTCCAGTTGTTCGGTGACATGTTTCACCAATGCCTGCTCAAATTTGCCATCCAGTATAAAATCCATACTTGCTGGCGATGACAAGCTGCCGGTACTTTGCCCATGGATTTCCAGGCTTAATTCTTTGGTAAAATGCAATTCAAAATCAAATCTGACCAGTTCTTTGGACAAATGCACTAATACTCCGAAACTTAATCCCATCAAGCTGATGGCCCCATCGAAATGGAAGAGTTGTTCCTGGGAAGTGATGGCTAGTTCCAGGGAGATATTTTGTTTTTCATACCCATGAATTTCCAGCGGACCAATTGATAGGGCGGATAAGCTTCCTTTAGCCTTCAGGCCATTGCTTCCAATACTGGCAAAAAGCGAGAACTCTTTGTCAAAAATTTTAATATTGGCAGCAAAGCTAAACCCTGCCTCGTAGGTAATGGTTCCAATGCTGCCACCGTTCGGGGCTATATAGAGTTTTAATTGCTCGAGTTGGAAGAAGTCTGGAACATTTTTCTCAGGGATGCCTGCATTAAAACATTTATTGATGGCTGTTATCAATTTCTGGGGTGTCAGCTTATCCAATTCGCCGAACAGGATGAACTTGCTGGGATCTGTGGCCACATTCACGGCCATCTGGGCCTGGATATCCCCGAATTCGAGCCCTCCTGCAATACCAAATTGGGAGGGAAAACCCGTACTGGCGAATTGCGCATAGTTGATGCCCAGTTGAACAGCCAGTGCCGGCCCAACACGTAAATTCCTCAATCCAAAAGGTTCGTCCCACCAGGTGGTTTCGGACAAGGATGCAGTTGCTTCCAGCATACCGATATCAAGTGCCACGACAAAGTGAAGCGTTTGATTATCTAATATAACCGCTATGGGAAAATGCAACAGAAAAGCCACCTTTGGCCGTAGTTCTATGCCGATCTGGAAAGGTTCGCAAAGAATGTGCCTTCCCAGCTGCAAGGTGGCTTCGGGCATGCTGATAGCCATGGATATCTCCTCTCCCAACTGTGCCGTAAATTGAAGACCGCTTTGTTTGGTGCCTGTTAGTTTGCTAAGCGGCACAATTTCGTCCACAATGGCTACGGCCTGCAGTCCTTTCTTAACCGGATATGGAAAATCCGTGATCGTTTCTGCTGCATTTTCCTTGGCCAGCATCAATCCGAATTTGTTAAATTTCAAGGCATCTACAAAGGAATCCTTCACTGCGGGTATCAGTGTGCTAAGCATAAAGACCGGTGCTTCCACTTCACCATACGCCACCATGTTCCAGGTATCCTTCATTTTATAGTAAGCCGCTTTGCAGGTAACGGTAACCTCGCCTTTTTTGATCTTGCCCTTTATATATACTTCGGAAGTGTGCTCACTGCCCGCCCCGTATAGGTCCAGGCAAAGCTCGGCATCTTCCACCATGACGCCCCCGATGGTAAGGTTTTGTATTTCTCCTCTAAACAACAAATGGGTGCTGTCAAGGATAGCGTCCACTTCAGCGATCACTTCCCCAATACTTACTTTGCATAGAAAGTGGATGCCTTTGGGAATTGTGGTACCATTCAGCTGACACTCGTTGGTGGCCAGGCTAAGGATTAGTTTTTCTAAGGTAATGTCCACTGCAGGCGCCTGCAGAACGATGCCGGTTATATCGGCAAACAGATAGGCCAGGTTCTGGAAAGAAAAGGATTCTAAGCTGGCCTGCACGGCAGAGGCATCGCTGCTTAAATGCCCGGCAAAGCTGAGTAAGCCAATGCTGCTTCGCCAATGAAGGGTGGCCATCAATGCTGTTTGTTGCCCAAACACCAGACTTACGTCCAGCAGGTCCAGGCTCACATTTTTCAAGCCAAATAACCCTTCCACGTGCTCGGCTGTTGCATAAAGCCCCACCTGTTGTTGATCTATCGTTAACCTGGCATGCAGGTCAACCGGCTGTGGTGTTCCTAAAAAGCCAAGCTGCAAGGTAGCGTTCACATCCAATCCAGCACCCCAGGAGTTTTTTAAATCCTTAAAATCCAGCGTTGGATAGCCAATAATGGCCAACTTGATATCCGTAAGGCTCAGGCCTTCCACAATCTCTGCCGATAAAGCCGTTTGGATGGAAAATTCAAAGCCACGGGCGCTGAGAGGCTTATCCAGCGTATCTCCCGGCTGCAGATCTACTGTTCCGCTCAATAAAGGCATCCCCTGGATGTGCAGGGCATCCCGAATGCTGGCCAACAAACCTTCATCCATCTTCAGATTTCCTTGAAAAAAGGCTTGTGTACTGCTGTCAGACCCTTCTACCTTTTTAAGCCCGAAGCTCACGTTTTCAAAAACGAAGAACTGCCCGGCATCTATTTGTATATCCGGAAACAATTGTTCCAGGTGAAATGAATCTTCATGCCATTCAATGTGTGCTTCTATATAGCGGTTGGACAAGCGGGCAAATTTCGCTGGCAGATTGCTGCCTCCCAATAGGGAGACCTGTGCTTTAAACAGCTCTCCATCGGTACCCGATATGCCAGTAAGTGTGGAATAGTTGCCCGTATTAGGAGGTTCACCCGTTTTCAGCCTTTCCAGGTTGTTAAAGTGCACACCGTTTCCCAAATCAAATGCGGATACATTTCCTAAGGGTGCTACCGCTTGTAATTGATTTAGGTCTTCTGCCAACAAATGCGCAGCCACCTTTTTCGGCAAAACAATCTTGGCAAACTGTTGCTTTACCAGCAGATATTCTCCCACAGAGGGTTGAAAGGCGTGGAAAGGATTGAAAACTAGTTGAAACTTAGCTACGGTTTGGTTGTTCTTTAAAAAGGTAATGTGATAGGAAATTTCTGACACCAACCATCTCGCATATAAATTATCCTTTATTTTCTGATGTTTTACCAATACACTCACTTCCGCCAGCAACTGAGGGTCAGCTTGAATGATTGATTTGATACTGGCTTCATAGATAAGCATTTGGGAATTAGCGGCGGCTGTACCCAACACCAAATTATCCGCAATTTGCGCTGTTTCCAATTTATCTGCTGTACCAAGCCCAAAAGAAAATGCGATGAGGTGAAGCCACTCGAACGCCCGTACGTCACTCATGCCCTGGCCATATGCAGCATTGGCTATCGCATTGGCACTGTTTTTAGCCATCAATGCATCCTGGCTTGGACGTCTATCCAAACCACCGGCTACCTTTAGTTTGCTTGCATTGATCACAGTGGTAGCTTGCCGTATTTCCGAATGGCTGGTAAAGTCTGACTGATCTACCAACTCTTTGGGTAAGTTTTGCCCATCGACCTTCCTACCATCAAAATGGTAGTTAGTATAGGTTTGATGATCAATCGCTGTCCTAAAATCAGTTCCGATAAACACCTCTTTCAGATCATTGCCTAATTGATCGCGCTGCTGCCAGAAGTGATGAACTACCTTTTTACTGATAATATCCTTAAAAATGTCTTTTATTTTTGTATCCGAAGAAATCAGGTAATACTTAATTTGGGGAGGAATATCTTCCGGGTAATTATAAAACCGTCCAAAGATATTGTTGGAATCTGCCTGAAACTTTGCAGGGGTCCATTCTTCTGCCTGGATCCTGAAACTATCAATCCATTTAATATACCTACTATCCTGCAATCTTAGATGAATGTCAAATAAATCACAGTAAAGGGTCAGGTCGCCCTTATTTTGCGAAGATAGTTCTGCCACGTTTACATACCAGTTCAAATCGTGTGTGATGATTTCATAAAGTTTCCTGAAATCATTAGCGCTTAACAGAAATTTAGCGGCATCTAAGAGGGTTTTATGGGAAACCATAACCTGGCAAAAAACAATGGAGCTTATAGACGGTTCATTGCATACCCAACGTATGCGCTCATTTCCATTTTCTAAGGCTAATTTGGGTGTAAATGTCCGGTTGCCCCGTTCAATAACAGAGCATAGATTTAAAAGAGCATTAATAACCCTGGACTGGAGCACGGTGCTTGACTGAATTCTTATTCCGGCAATATCATGGTCGTTGAGCAGCACATAAAATGTTAAATAGTCCGGCCACGCAGTTATTCCATGGAACTGCCGGAGGTCATTGACTCTCACATACCATTCCGGAACATCCACCAGTTGATTAAGTACATGCCTGGCATTATTTCTTTCATTATCCGTATAAACACCATACTCGATAAATGTACCAATAGCCGCCTTATTCCATTTAAGGCACACATAATTTTCGGGTTGATTGTCCAGCCGGTATCTGGTAACCGCCTCTCCGTTGTGGGTTTCGGTAATCTGATTAAATTGAGGCATTCTATAGGGTATTTTCCATTTATATTGTATCCAATCTGCATAACAATTCCATAATTGGCAGATCTGGTTAAACTATTTATAGCATGTCCTGTCAACATTTTTCCATAGGATATTCTAATTAATTAAGCCCAAAATATAAAAACTGATTAAGTAATCAAATTATTCCTATTTAAACTGGTAAGAATAAATTGTAGGTAACTATTTTATCAAACAAGGTAATAAACATCATAATAATAAATTTTAAAAGCAGCGTTCCTTTACAAATGGACATTTCTATTGTAAGGGTTATGGATATGGTACGTTTGCCCGTTATAAAACACGGGAGCCACCAGCATTTACTTCTTTCCAGATGATTCCTGTCAGACAAGGTTCCAGCGTATCGTGCATTTCATGAAAGGATTAACCGGTGTTAGGTTAGCATCGGGATAGTTATTAGTTTTCGGATTGCAGGCTTGTATGATTAGGCACGGTAGCCATGGTAGCATCCTGTTGGTAAATAAAATCAAGCAGCAGCTCTAACTCACGATCTGCGGCATCCCACCATTTAGTAGACCATATCCTGTAGAAAATAAATCCGTAACGTTCCAGCTGTTCCTGCCGGAAGCCATCCCAGGCATAGGCTTCCGGGCTGTTATGGTATTTAGCGCCGTCACATTCCAACGCAATGAGTGGTATTTGGCTGCCCTTCCGCTTTATGACCATATCGATCCTGAAGCCACCTACGGAATGCTGCTGTACTATACGGTCTGCGCCAATGTGCTGTGCGAGCCGTTCGTAGACTTCGTCTTCAAAAGGAGATTCAGAACCTAGGCTGATTTCTGTGGTATCGTAATGTTTGTCGGAACAGTATTGTCTCAATAACTGAAGGATGCCCTGGCGCAGTTCTTCGTTTCTTTCGCTTACCGCTTTTGCGTAGGTAAGATAGGCATACATAATGCCCCTGCCTTTATTCCCCTTTTGCTGGATAAGCTGCGGGTACAGGCTTACATACTCCTGCGGGAAGGAAGTACACAGATATACCTTAGACCGCGCACGGGTAATGATAACATTAAGCATTCTATGCCCTTTGCCTTGTATGATGGGACCAAAGCTCTGGCTGAACGATCCATTGGCTTTTCTGCCAAATGTAGTAGACAGAATGATGATATCCCGCTCATCGCCCTGAATGTTTTCCAGGTTTTTTACAAAGAAAGAATCTTCAGCCTTAGCCATCAGGCTGTCGAACGTCGGATCCACCTGACGTTCGTAGCTCAATTCTTCCAGGATCAAGTTGCGCTGGTAGATATTGAAGGTGGCTACACCTACACTGGGTATTTCACCCTTGGCATCCTTCATGATTTGCTGCAATAATGCCACTACTCTCCGCGCTTCCTGTTTATTGACCTGCCCTTCATACAGGCCATCCACCTGCAGGTATTCTATGGGTATGTAGTCTTCTTTGGCAGGAACAGGCATGAGCCTGTTGCCGTAGAAAGCGTGATTGGAGAAATCAATCAAGTAAGGATGCTGGGATCGGTAATGCACTTTCAGGTAAGATTCTATAAACCCTTTGTCCACAGCATAAGCCAGTAAGGACTCACTGTCTGCGAGATTAAGATGGGTCGCCTGCAAAGCACTCCGTTCCGCTGACGCTTCTTCGTCAGAATCTTCACTCTCCTCATCAACAGGATCTAACAAAGCGCCGCTTCCTTCAAAATAAGAGGATGGTGCCATCTGGTGTTTGTCGCCGGAAACAATTTTTGCTTTTCCCCTGATCAGTGCCGCATAAGTATCTTCCAGGCGTAGCTGGCTGGCTTCATCAAAGATTACCAGGTCGAAAATGCCTTCCTCTAACGGTAAAATAGAACTGCAAACGGAAGGGTTTAGCAATAATACAGGGAAGAAATCGGTGAATAGCTCAAACGCTCTTTTCACAATTGTGCGTAAGGAATTCCGCCGCATTCCCTTGGTCCCTTTCTTATTAAAAAGGCTGTTCACAGCCTGTCCTTTTGCTTTGAAGTCTCGCACACTGGCAGCCTGCCGCTCCGTCCACCGGGCGATGATGCTATTCAGCTGAGCGGATTTAAATGCTTCTTTTCGCTGCTTGTATTGCTGCAGTTCATAATCATCTTTAGGCAGGTGTGGCGGCTCGTTCAGTGAAAGTATCCAAAATAGATACCAGCATTCAAAAGCTGCTGCCCATTCACCTTCAATGTGTGAGCTTATGATGGTAAGAAGTGCTTGCTGTGACTTATCCAAGCCCAGGAAGAATGACTTCCATTCATGATACACCCTGAAATCATTCAGGTGCTCATGGAATACAGTCGCTGTGCCTTTTATCTTATCACATACACCGAGTGCTGCCTGAAGGCTGGAATACGGTGCAAATAAGCCATTCGTTATTGTACCGGCACGCCTGTTACTTTCTATATCCTTGAAAGTATCTGCCAGCTTTTGATAGGATTTGGATCTGTTGTCCCACTGACCGCGGAAGGTATTGAAATGCTTGCGCTGATCATTTAACTTTTCTACCAGGTAGGGTACGGCTATAATCAGTGCGTTAATGTCAGGGACAGGTGTAACGGGTACTACGCCATAGTCAGTAATTATTGTTTGCTTCAGGCTGTGAAATTGCTGTAGCAAAGGGTTGACCTCTGCTTTCAGTGAATCTAAATCGGCATGAAAGTGATGTTCATTGATGTTGGAAAGAAAATTGCTTATTGTCTCAGGGTATGCTTTAGCCCAGCTTTCTGTTTTAAGGTGCAGTTCTTTAACATTGACGAGGTAGGTATTCAGATCGGTTGTTTCTGTGTGGTCGTTATACTGATGCTCGATATAGCTTCGCTGAAGATGTGCTGCTCTTACCTGTGTGATGCGGCTCCTTAATTCGAGGCGATTTTGTTTGATCTGCTTGTACTTTCCGGAGAATATGCTCAATAAGCTTGTCTTGAACTTTGCGCCTCGGCTGTTATCTAGCAGGCTGTTGCCGTATCGTGCAATAGTGTCGTCGGCGTAGGCAAGGTAGATGGACAGGGCTTTGCTCAAATCGCTGTAGTAGCTGTTGTAGTGATGCTGCAAGGCATCATCATATTGCTGTCTCATCTTTTGTGCTTTGAAAAGCAATGTTTGCAAGGCTGTAACTAATTGCTCTATTTTCTGTTCCTGGATGAATGAGTTGGGCAGTGGATCAGCATTGAGCCGATCGCCGATGCAGAATGCCAGGTGTAAATTTAGTTCCTGCCGTATCACATCCGGCATTCCATTCAGGAACACATCCGCCCATTGCTTACCGGATACCTGAAGCGCTTGAATATTCGTTTCTAGTGCAGGTATTTGTTGCAATGCATAGGCGCTAAAATCTTCGATTTTTACCCGCGCTGTTCCCACGGCCTGATCTGCAAAAAGGTCATCTGTTAGTGACTGGAAAACACTGTGAACATTATTTGATTGGTTGAATAAGTTATTTCCGCGCTTTAGCAGGGTAAGTATTGCGTCAAGTTCCGACTCATCTTCAGCAAAACGAAAATCACGGGTTGCCAAGACATTCTTCAGCGGCAGCTCAGGGTATTTCTTTTTTAGCGCCAGATACCGGCCTACTATCTGCGACCACATCTTGTCGCCATAGATGGTTTTCGCTAATGCCTTGTGCTGGGTGTTGATTGCTGTTGCTGATTCTTTTAACTGGGACTTGAGAGTATCATACTGGTTTTGCGCCTGCCGTAGGGAAATAGAAAAGGGTATCCCATTCTGCCGATCTCTTACAGAGTCAATAATAGCCTCGCGATCGTCATTCACATCGTCAATAACACCTACCAACGCTCCCATCTCTGTATTGGCCCGTTCAATATTAGTTTTAATGACGTCCAGCGCTGTTTTTTTCTCGCAAACGACAAGGCATTTCAATCCATTGGCAAGCGCATTGGTGATGAGTGCTGTCAACGATTGGCTTTTACCGGTTCCTGGTGGGCCCTGAATTATCTGGTTGGCATCCATACCCAGGGTACTAATTATCGCCTGTTGGCTTGGGTCGGTAGGAACGGCGCTAAAAGGCGTGGTAGAAAGATTCTCAACTTTGAGGTCGTCAAACTCAAATTCATCAAAGCGGTCGAGCAATTTAGTTATATCTGTGATAATACTTTCTTTTTGCGTCCTGAACAGTCCAAAAACACCACCAAAATGGATATAGGCTGTATTGTTGGCAATCGCATCTATTTGTGCTGCATCAGGCAAAACGTTTACAGGTATTTCAAAGTTTCTGTTGAGCGTCTTCAGGATATCCTCTTTACTGTTGGCATTAAGTGATTGCAGTACTTCTGCACAAGCATCCACAAGTTCCTTCCTGTCAATGAGCGCATCTTCTAATGCTTCATTGGTGAGATGGGGCAGAGTGATATTGTCCTCGCCTTTAATGAAGGAAAGCAACACTTCATTGATACTTACGGAATGAATATCTGCGTCTGCTATTTTCCCATTGGGCTGAATAAGCTTATTCCTTAAAAAGGACCATTCATTTACTTTATTTTTTGATTTGACCGCTTCTAACGGCCAGATAAACAGCGGCGCCTTAATGATCTTTGCCGGGTCTTTTGAAGATCTTTTGATAAGCACGGGGTAGCCAAATCCCAGTGTCTTTATACCATGCTCTTTGTAGTAATCTTCATTCTCAATGATGATCGTGTTCAGCCGCTTTGCAATAACTCCTAGCTTCTTTTGCGTTTCTGCATTTGTTTTATTCAAGTCTATCTTATCAAATGATACCTTGAACTCAAAGTTTGATTTGCTTAATAAGGTGCCTAAAAAACTATGAGCAAGCCCCTCTTCAATAACATCAAATTGCTTTAAATCGAACCGGGTCGCTAATCTTCCCGGTAAGGCATTCAAGTGAATTGATCTTATATTCCCTCCCTTCAATTTACTTTGCAAACTTTGGAGAAAAACTTTTGAGGGCATAAAAAATATTTTAATAAGATATAATTTATAAATATATAATTATATTGCTTTTATAGATATATAAAGGTCTACAAAGCGGATATCCTCATGGAAAGCCGTTGCGCCAATACATTCCACACCGCCCATGATGGCGCAGTTCTACGGACTGATCTACATCGGCGGTATCAGTGTGCTGTGCTTGCAGGTGGCCCATGCACACGATGGGGTGGTCGGCCTGTTTCTTAGCACTGGCACAATTCTAAGCCTCGGCATAAAAGGCGGCAACGCCTGCTGCATAAGGGTTCTCGGCTTCAGCAATATTGTGGTAGTCACGCATGCGTAAAAAGGGAACAGTTAGGCACAAGGCTTTGGTTGTCCCATCCTTATCTTTCAGCGGGATGATGAGCTTTTCATAATCAATGCTGCCATCATCTTTCTTCTCAACAAGACCAATGACATGTATGTTAGATGCTTCCAGCAGCGGCTTTGGAGATTCCAACCGTGCCGCCGAATCGTGATTACCCGCAGTGATAATTATTTGCAGATCGGGGTTGACCGTCTCCGCCTGTTTCAGAAACCTGTAAAACATTTTGACACATACTACTGAAGGATTGGACAGATTGAATATATCGCCGCTGATGAGTAAAACGGCTATTTTCTCTGCTATAAGGGTTTCATGCAACCAGCTCAAAAATGACTGATGCTCATAGGTTCGGTCATATTCATGGAAAAGCTGGCCAATGTGCCAGTCAGCAGTATGGAGTAACTTCATTTTTGGGATTATAGGTTTCTAAAATTACATTTTCTTTATTAATATCTTATTTTTCTCTTCTATCTTACCAGAGACTGTAAAGAAGAATAGGTGTATGAAGTATATAGCATAAATCTTAGACCCCAATAATAAGCCTGGCATACTTGTCTGGAGACTATTATATTGCTATCATGCTTTAATGATTACCAATGCTGATCTCTCCTTTTTTTGTTTTGGATTTATAGCCCATTTTTTAGCGCCAATAGGGTATTTTAGGGAATTCAAAGTGTAGGAGATGAAGGATATGCAAACAACAAAAAAGCGTCAAACCCTTATTGATAAAGAATTTGACGCTTTTAACTTTCGTGGAGGATAGCGGGTTCGAACCGCTGACCTCTTGCATGCCATGCAAGCGCTCTACCAACTGAGCTAATCCCCCATTATTTAGGCGATGGGAGTGCAAATTTATAGCTTTAATTGAAATAACAAATTTTTTCTTCCCCTTTCCCTAATAAATGCCTCGCAATGATTTGCAAGGCCGTTTAAATACCACAATATGAACCCTTGAGGGTTCTTCTAACAAAAACAGTTATCTCAATAAGATTAAATTTATCTTTATTTGGCGTAAGGAGAAATATGCTATCCCCCGTTTTGCATGGATCATGCCACACAGGTTTTGCATTGTTTATCAGTGTTTTACCTTAAAAATCCTCTTGCCTTCCGTCCATATCCGGACTATTTCTTGTCCGTTTTCAATACAATTCAGTCAAAGGCATGTCCAGAACCTGATATCCCATACCAGCGCGCCCTTTCCATTTTTTTAATTCACAAAAAAGAATACCTTTGCAATCCTTCAAACCAATAGAAGGAAATTATTTATGCGGATGTGGTGAAATTGGTAGACACGCCAGACTTAGGATCTGGTGCCTCACGGTATGTAGGTTCGAGTCCTATCATCCGCACTAGAGGGGATTGTAAGATCCCCTCTTTTTTTTACAGGTATAATTATCCCAGTTAACCTATTATGAAATACCCCTAGATTAATCCATGAAGCAGCGTGTACAGCTATCTTGATCTTGTTTTACTATTATTTCCGCTGTATAAGCACCATCTCGTTAACTGCTGAGGCACTTTCCAGGCAATCCTAAAGCATACATTCCATCCAGGTCTTTTGAAAACTGAAAATTTTATAATGTCCCTATTTATAATGATACGGGCTGTAACGGCAATTAGTTGATAACCCATAGTGCTGCCCTAAATCACTAACAAATATTAGCCAAGCAAAACTTCCCAACGCTCTATTTATCACCTATAAATATGCCACCCACTGGTACGGGCATTTCCCCATGCCGAATTACCTATCAGCCAATCCATTGATTTTGTAGGGGGAAAACTTACCTTCGCGGTTCAGAATAAAACAAATTTTACACATAACTATTTTAATTAATTTTTAAACTGCTAAGAATAAATTTAAAATAACAGCTCTATCTTGATCCCGTCACCACCTTTACCGCCTGCCAGGACTTTGAGCACAAATACAGGTGAAACAACCCTCACCATCCAGCCTCCAGGTCAGGTATTTGCAGGCCATTAAGGCACGGGCTTACCGAGTAACTAGCCATGGCTGTCAATCTTTCGTGCTTTTGTGACCTTCTGGCAGCAAAACAAATTAAGGAATCATTATTGCTTCATCTACAACACTTATATTTTAATTAATTATGGCAACCGTAACCAGAGAGAATATTGGTTTATTGAATGATAAGATCACTGTTAAAGTGAATCAGGAAGATTACCTTCCAAATTTTGACAAGGCCGTAAAACAATTCAGCAAAACCGCCAACATACCCGGCTTTCGCAAAGGCATGGTACCCGCTGGCATGGTAAAGAAGATGCACGGCCAGGCCATCTTCACAGATGAGGTGATCAAAGCTGTAGAAGCCAAATTGGGTAACTACATGCAGGAAGAAAAACTGGATATCTTTGGCCAGCCCATTCCGCTGGAAAGAACTGCCAATGACTTCGATTTTAATACTCCGTCAGAATATTCATTTAACTTCGAAATCGGCCTGAAACCCGCCATCGAAGTAACTCCGCTGGAAAACGGCAAGACCAATCTTACCCGCTATAAAATCAAGGTGAGTGATAAAATGGTGGATGAGGAAGTAGAACGCATGCAACTGAAAGGTGGCAATATCACCGATGGCGACACCATTACCGATGGCGAAAATGTAGTAAATGTAACCTTCGAAGAAACGGATGCTAATGGCAACGTAATTGAAGGTGGTATCAAAAAAGACAATTCACTCCTTGTAAAATATTTCTCCCCCGCCATTGTTGAAAAGTTGAAAGGCAAGAAAACCGGCGACAGTATAGTATTTCAACTCGAAAGCTCTTTTGATGCAGAACGCCTGGCCTATATTCTGAAAGACCTGGGCCTCGACGCAGATGATGCAGCAGCTGCTAAGAAATATTTCAAACTAGACATCACCAAAGTACAGGTGATTGAAAAGAAAGAACTGAACGAAGCATTTTTCAAAGAAGTATATCCAAACGACAATCTCGTAACCGTAGAAGATTTCCGCAACAAACTGAAATCGGAAATTGAAACCTACTGGGCACAGGAGAGCCGTAATACTTTGCACAATGAACTGTTCGAGATACTGGTGCATGAAACGCCCATTGATCTGCCTAAAGCATTCCTGAAACGCTGGTTACAGGTAGGGGGCGAAAAGCCAAAGACCGCCGACGAAGCTGAAAGGGAGTACCCTAACTTCGACCACCAGCTCCGCTGGACCCTGATTAGCGATAAACTGATCCGCGATAATAACATGGAAGTTTCTTTCGAAGAACTGAAAGAAGCCGCCAAAACTAAATTGCTGGGCCATTTCGGTGGTGCAGCCGTAGCCGGCGCCGAGTGGCTGGACAGCTACCTGGACAACCTGCTACGCGACGAAAAATTCGTTGACCAGACTTACCGGGAGATGATCACACAAAAGTTGTTCGACTACGCAGAAACTAAGGTGAATATTAAAGAAGAGGAAATTTCAGCAGAAGAATTTGTTAAATTGCCAAATAAACATCATCACCATCATGAACATTAATAACGAATTTAGAAAATACGCCATACAGCACCGAGGCATGTCAAGCCTGGTGGTAGACAGCTACACCAAGCACCAGATCAACTCATTGACGCCCTACATTATTGAAGAGCGCCCCATGCAGATCGCCCAGCTAGACGTATTCTCCCGACTGATGATGGACCGCATCATCTTTATGGGAGACCCGGTAACAGATTATGTTGCCAACATTATTACTGCCCAGCTCCTGTTTTTGGAATCTGTAGATCGCGCCCGCGATATCCAGATGTATATTAACAGCCCCGGTGGTAGCGTGTATGCAGGCCTTGGTATTTACGACACCATGCAACTGGTAGCGCCAGATGTAGCCACCATTTGTACCGGTATGGCCGCCTCCTTCGGCGCTGTACTCCTGGTGGCAGGTGCCAAAGGAAAACGTACGGCACTGAAACACGCCCGCGTTATGATACACCAGCCCCATGGTGGTGCGGAAGGTCAGACCTCCGATATCGAGATCACGGCGCGTGAATTTATCAAGCTGAAGAAAGAACTGAACGAGATCATCGCCACCCACGCCGGCCAGCCCGTGAAGAAAGTGGAAAAAGACGCAGACCGCGACTACTGGATGACCGCCGATGAAGCCAAGGAATATGGCATACTCGACGATGTACTGGACAAGAACCCCCGTAAAAAGACGGATGCTCCCCAGCAATAAATAATTGAAAAATAGCTGACGGTCCCGCCCTCCCCGGCGGGACCGTTTTCTTTGATGGGTTACGCGGATTTTTCCCGTAAATTTGTGAGCTGGCAGCCTCCTAACCGGACGCTACCATGCTCATAATCCAAATACCCGCTAAAAATCACTGATGAAAGAATCGAAAATACACTGTTCCTTTTGCAGACGTAGTAAAGACGATGTACAGATACTCATCGCCGGCGCTGAAGGACACATTTGCGAAAACTGCGTAACAAACGCACAGGAGATCATTGAGCAGGAACTTTTTCAGAATGCCAATAAGAAAAAAGAAGGGCCGTTCCATTTCGTACCTAAAGTGTCTAAACCCCGGGAAATCAAAACTTTCCTGGATGAATACGTGATCGGACAGGATGATGCCAAGAAGATCCTGGCAGTAGCGGTATACAACCACTACAAACGCCTCAACCAGCAAGTGGAAGAAGACGAGGTGGAAATTGAAAAATCCAATATCATTATGGTGGGCGAAACCGGTACGGGCAAAACCCTGCTGGCCAAATCGATCGCTAAACTGCTCAACGTTCCCTTTGCCATTGTAGACGCCACCGTATTCACCGAAGCCGGTTATGTGGGCGAAGATGTGGAAAGCATCCTTACCCGCCTGCTGCAAGTATGCAACTACGACGTGGAAGCCGCAGAACGTGGTATCGTATACATCGACGAGATTGATAAGATTGCCCGCAAAAGTGACAATCCCTCCATTACCCGCGATGTAAGCGGCGAGGGCGTACAACAGGGCCTCCTGAAACTGCTGGAAGGCACCGAAGTGCTGGTTCCACCGCAAGGTGGTCGAAAACACCCTGAACAGAAACTTATTAAGATCAATACTTCTAATATCCTCTTCATTTGCGGTGGCGCATTCGATGGCCTGGATAGGATCATTAGCCGCCGTGTGCAAACCCACTCCATTGGGTTTAATGTGAACAAGGAGAAAGAAGAAGAAAATAAAAAACAGATACTCCGTTATGTAAATGCGCAGGATCTGAAATCTTTTGGGCTTATCCCCGAATTGCTGGGCCGCCTGCCCGTAGTGACTTACCTGAACTCACTGGATGCAGACGCGCTGAAGGCCATCCTTACCCGCCCCCGCAACGCCCTGGTAAAACAATACCAGAAGCTGTTCAAGGCGGAAGGCATTGCTCTCACCATTGCCGACGACGCGATCGAATATATCGTGGAAAAAGCGATGGAATACAAACTGGGTGCCCGTGGCCTCCGCTCTATCTGCGAAATCGTAATGAGCGATGCCATGTTTGAACTGCCCTCCACCAACGAAACCGTTTTCCACTTAGACAAGGCGTATGCCCAACAAAAATTGGAAAATAGTACGCTGGTTAAACTGAAAGTAGCTTAATTGCTCACCTTATAAAAATAAAGCTATGCAAGAGCTGATCGACAAAATCAAGGCGGAAGCCGGTATTACCGAAGAGCAGGCCCACAAAGCACTCGGCACGGTAAAAGAGTATGTAAAAAGCAAATTGCCCGCTGGCATTGCCGGAACTGTAGAATCCTGGTTCTCCAACTTCGGTCAGAAGGTGGCAGAGAAAAAAGACGATGCCGCTGATTACCTGGAACAAGCTAAAGATAAAGCAGAAGACTGGGCACATGATCTGAAAGACAAGGTGTCTGGCCTGTTTAACAACGGCGAAGAAGAAAAGAAATAACGCGATAAAATTGCAATTAAAAGCGGGTGCGTAAGCATCCGCTTTTTTTTTGCGCCAACCGGCCATTTACAATTGCCTCCATGCAAAAAACCTTCCTATAAATAAAAAGACCGGACCATGAAGTCCAGCCTTTCTGTATTCTCAATAATGTGGGGTCTGTTACAGGTTCAAAACATTCTAAATAAAAAGCATCCATCGTAGTCTGGATGCTTTTTCTTGGAGGGTAGAAATGTTTCGATCTTTTTCTGATTAAGAAGGTTGATAAATTGGTAAGAATGAATTAACCCAAATTTAACGTTCCTTTCTGACATTTATATAACACGAAAGGGTTAAACGAAAATATTTTATTTCTAACCATTGACCCAATTCATTAAATAATATATTAATCGATGAATTTTTCTTGCACAAATCATTGCATTTAGCCTGCTTTATTAAATATTATAATTTGTAAGCTGTTTATTTGGAATTGTTATAAAATATACAGCTTACTTTAATTATCATGTGCTCACAAAGAAAAATGCATATTTCTATTTTAATGATGTGACCTGCGAAACAATGGGCCATTATTATCGCAGGGCTTCTCTGGCAATCACGATCTTTTGAATTTCTGATGTTCCCTCTCCGATAGTACACAACTTGGCATCGCGATAAAATTTTTCAACCGGAAAATCTTTTGTGTAACCATATCCCCCAAACACCTGCACGGCTTCATTAGCCACTTTTACGGCTACTTCAGAGGCATAATATTTGGCCATAGCCGCTTCCTTGGTCATTTTTTCGCCCCGCGATTTCATGTCTGCCGCCTGCATGGTGAGCAGTGTTGCTGCTTCTATCTGAATGGCCATGTCGGCCAGCTTAAAGGCAATACCTTGGAAACGGCTGATCGGCTGATCGAACTGCTGTCTTTCCTTGGAATATTGCAAGGCAGCATCATAGGCGCCTTTGGCAATGCCCAACGAAAGGGCAGCAATTGAAATGCGGCCACCATCCAGCACCTTCATAGACTGGATAAAGCCTTCCCCTTCTTTACCCAATATATTCTCTGCCGGGATACGGCAGTTGTCGAAAATCATTTCGGCGGTTTCGGAAGCCCGCATACCTAGTTTGTTTTCTTTCTTACCCCCGGAAAATCCTGGTGTACCCCGCTCTACAATAAAGGCCGTCATGCCGTGACTGTCGCGCACTTCGCCGGTGCGGGCAATGACAACGGCCACGTCTCCGCTTTTGCCATGTGTGATCCAGCACTTGCCCCCATTAATCACCCATTCATCGCCGTCTTTGCGGGCCACGCACTTCATGTTCATGGCATCGCTACCCGTGTTGGGTTCTGTGAGGCCCCAGGCCCCTATCCACTCACCGCTGGCCAGCTTTGGCAGGTATTTTTGTTTTTGGGCTTCCTGGCCAAATTGCAGGATATGGCCCGTGCACAGCGAGTTGTGAGCTGCCACGCTCAGACCAATGCCACCACAAAAACGGGCTATTTCACTGATCACGGTTACATATTCCGGGTATCCCAGGCCACTGCCCCCGTATTCCGCAGGCACCAGTACCCCCATTAGCCCCAGCTGCCCCAGTTGTTTAAAAAGTGCGGTGGGAAAGATTTGGTTTTCGTCCCATTCCAGGACATAGGGCTGGATGTGCGCTTTGCCGAAGTCGCGGATCATTTGCGTGATCTGTTGCTGCATTTCTGAGCGCTCGAAGTTCATAATCGTGGATTTTATGGTTTTGGTGTAATGGTCAGGTAATTGGCTATTTTCTGGTATACGCTATCATTGATTACCACCAGTTGCCGCAGATCGGCTGTCTGTGCAAAAGGCCCGTGGCTATTACGATACCGGATAATTAATTTAGCTAAACTGAAGCGGATATAAGGATGTGCGGCTAAAGTTTTTTCATCTGCCTGGTTCAGGTCTATCTTTTTTAAAGAAGTTTCATGTAATTGCAGGAATGGTTGGATTTTATTGAACGTACTATCGGGCAATCCGTAGGTTTCCGCCACCTGGTTCACCGTGTAAAAACCGCCCAACCGCTCCCGGAAACGCACAATGCGCCCTGCAAAGGATGGCCCTATGCCGGGTAGCTGCATCCAGGCCAGGCTATCGGCGGCATTAATATCGGTAAGTGCAAAGGCCTTGCGTTTGTAAACAAAGGCGCTATCGTGCGGAAAAGGCTGCGGCGCAAATGCCCGCGCGTCCCGGCGTTCAGCGCGTGATGCAAAACTAACGGTATCGGATATACGTACATAAGGCAGCAAGGCCTCACATTGGGCTGGAGAAAGGCCGTAAATTTTTGCCAGGTCTTCCCGGTGCCGGAAGTGCCCCCCTTTTTCGCGGTAATGCAGGATGGTATGGGCGGTTTTTTCGCGCACGCCCAGCGACAGCCAACCCTCCAGTGGCAGCGTATTAGGATCGAAGTAGAAAAGGGTGGGTAATGGGGGCGGGCTACCCTGGTTGGTAGCAGGAGAGGAAATGGCTGCCGCCGTATTTGTAAAAACAGTTTCCGCCACGATGTCTGGCGCTGCCGGTGCAGGCAGTAAGTGAGGCAGCACGCAGCAGCACACGATGATACCCAATAATAAATAAATACCCTGGCGCTCCCGTTGGGAAAAATCCAGGTAATGCTTTATAAATTGCTTCCACATGGATGATGGGGTTTTAAATCAGGAGCAATTATATTGTAAGTAAAAAAAATGATCCCGTTGTATGCCGGAAGAATTATAATTCAAAAGAAAAACCGTCATACGCCAGTGCCACGCCCGCTGGCAGCTCCGGGGATACTTCGGCGTGCCGGCCCAGCTGGTGGCTGATATGGGTGAGGTATAATTGTGGCACCTCCAGCTCCTTACCTAGTGCAATGGCTTCCTGCAACGTAAAGTGGGAAATATGTTTTTCCCGGCGCAGCGCATTCAGCACCAGCACTTTCGAACCCCTGATTTTATCCTTTTCTGCCGGCTGAATAAAATTGGCGTCGGTGATATAGGTGAAATCGTGAAAACGAAAGCCCAGCACCGGCATTTTGTAATGCATAACCTGAATGGGGATAATGGGTAGGCCATTGATCACAAAAGGAACCTCCCCAATGGTGCGCAGGTGTATTTCCGGGATGCCCGGATATTTTTGCTCGGCAAATGCATAGGCAAATTCGCGCATGATCACTTCCTGCGAAAATGTAGATGCATATACGTCGATGGGCGTTTGCTGGAAATAATTAAAGGCGCGGATATCGTCCATGCCGGCAATGTGGTCTTTGTGAGAATGGGTAATCAGTACGGCATCCAGGTGTTTTACGTTGGCACGTAGCATCTGGTAACGGAAGTCCGGCGTAGTGTCTACCACGATAGCGCCCGCTTCTGATTCCAGCAGGATGCTGCTGCGGAGACGGTTGTCTTTCGCATCGGGCGAAGTACATACATGGCAGTTGCAAGCGATAACGGGCACACCCTGCGAAGTACCCGTTCCAAGAAAGGTTACTTTCACAGCGGGTCAGATGAGGTAGGGTGACTAGAGGAGTTGTTCGTGGATCCAGGCGTTTCATCCGATTCAGCATCGGGTGTTGCCGCATGATCGCTGGCACCGGGTGTGGCTTGCGCTGTGCCGGCATCTTCGTTGGTAACTGCACCAGTTTCCGAAGTGGCATTGACTTCTGGCGCAGCTTCATCGGAGGCGGCTTCCAGTGAAGCAGTATTTGCAGTCCCGTTTTTGTCTTTTTTCCCACTGCCTTTAGTAGACGATGGGGCGGGTATTTCTCCCCTGGCCGCCGCCTCGGCATCCGCCAGTAACTGGGCCTTACTTTCCACTACCTGGTAGTACAGCTTTAGCGATTCGCTGGTAAGCATACTTTCATCCAGGGTAATAGTGGGCAGGATATCGAGCAGGCTGTTAATGCGGCCTTCCAGGTTCAGGAATTTATTGATCACCACCACCCGCTTATGCTCCAGGATGCAGTAGCCGGAGTTGAAAGTGCCTTTTTCAAACCGCAATACGTATTTGGCCTCCTCAAATATTTTTTCCAGTTTAGCCAGGCTGGCGGGTGTTGTTTTGATGTTCATGCCTACAAATTTAACAAAAACCGCTATTTAGACACCATGCGGATTACGGGTACTATCATTTCCTCCATGCTTACCCCTCCATGCTGAAAAGTATTGCGGTAATAGTTTGCGAAATAATTAAAGTTGTTCGGGTAGCACAGGTAATTATCTCCTTTAGCAAAAATATAAGATGAGTTCACATTAGGCCGGGGCAGGCCCGCTTCTCGCGGATCGCGGAAAGCCAGCACCTCTTTAGGCTCGTAGTTCAGGTTGCGTCCATGTTTATAGCGCAGGTTTGTAGTAGTCTGTTTATCTCCAATCACCTTTACCGCGTTTTTAACCCGTACGCTGCCGTGGTCGGTGGCAATGATAAGGTTAATCTTCTTATCCGCCAGTTTTTTCAGGGCCTGGTGCAAAGGCGAATGTTCGAACCAACTGGCGGTGATGGAGCGGTACGATACTTCGTCGCCAGCCAGTTCTTTCAACACTTCCATTTCCGTGCGGGCGTGACTGAGCATGTCTACAAAATTATATACAATCAGGTTCAGCGGATATTCCAGCATATTATGAATATTATTCACCATATGCTGACCGTCGTTATGGTTAGTGATTTTGGTATAAGAAAACCGGATGTCTTTTTTCAAATGCTTCAGCTGCTGGGCAAAAAACAGGTCTTCAAACAGGTTTTTGCCGCCATCCTCATCGTCGTTTCGCCACTGCTCAGGGAAACGGGCTTCGATGTCTACCGGCAACTGGCCGGCAAAGATGGCATTCCGTGCATATTGGGTACTGGTAGGCAGTATGCTATAGAATGTGTCTTCCTCTACAATGCGGAAAGACTCCATAAAAATGGGCTGTATGGCCTTCCATTGATCATAGCGCAGGTTATCGATCAGTATAAAAAAATTGGGTATGTTGGGGTCCAGGTAGGGCAATACCTTTTCCCGGAAAAGGGTATGCGACATAATTGGGGCATCCTTTGTTTTGGGTGTCATCCAATCTGCGTAGTGGCGGCCAATGAACTTTACAAATTCTGAATTGGCTTCCTGTTTCTGGGATTGCAGTATTTCCAGCATCTCCGGGCTGTTAGACTTACCCATTTCCATTTCCCAGTACACCAGTTTTTTATAGATATCCATCCATTGGTTATGGTCGGGATTATCATTGAGGGCCATGAAGAGGGAGCGGAATTCCTGCTGGTAGGCGGTGGTGGTTTTTTCGGCTACCAGGCGTTTATTGTCGATGATCTTTTTGAGGGAAAGGAGTACCTGATTAGGGTTCACCGGTTTAATGAGGTAGTCGCTGATCTGGGAGCCAATGGCTTCGTCCATCACGTTTTCTTCCTCGTTTTTGGTGATCATTACAATGGGAATTTGCTGATCTATTTCCTTGATGCGGGCCACCGTTTCCAAACCGGTAATGCCGGGCATACTTTCATCGAGCAGCACTACGTCTACCGTATTTTCCCGGAGGAAGTCAAGGGCATCGTAGCCATTGGTAAGGGCAGACACCTTATACCCTTTTGCTTCCAGGAACATGATCTGGGATTTCAAAGATTCTATCTCATCATCCACCCAAAGTATATTAATTTGATTCATGTATAGTTTTTAACAGCCGTCCAGGCCGTAGTAATATAGCTATTGTTTATACCCGTTTCTAATTTGAACCTTTGCCGGGAAATACCGTCTTTGCTACAATTTAGCGCGTATTTGGTCAAAAATCATTCCCCTACCCTGGCAAAGCCAACAATTATTTGTTAAAAGCGTTAAAAACTATGGATCTTTAACGTATCATTAAAACTTATCATATACTTTCGCTATGAATATTTTATAAATAAATACAAACTACTGACGCAAAAAATAATAAAGAATTAATAACTACAGTAGTTTTGCACTGGCCTAAAGCGAATTTCAATGACCGACAGCAAGCGCAAAATCGTGAATGATCCGGTGTATGGCTTCATCACTATTGATCATCCGCTCATTTTTGCCGTGATCTCTCATCCCTATTACCAACGATTGCGCCGCATCCAGCAGATGGCGCTGGCCAATCTGGTATATCCAGGGGCCATGCACACCCGATTTCACCATAGCCTGGGCGCTTATCACCTGATGAGTTGTGCGCTCGCGGAATTGAAAAGCAAGGGCATTGAGATCACCCCGGAGGAGGAAATTGGCGCAAAATTGGCCATTCTTTTACATGACATAGGCCATGGGCCTTATTCCCACGCGCTGGAAAGCAGCATTGTGGAAGGCGTATCGCACGAGCAGCTTTCTCAGTGGCTCATGGAATCGCTGAATCAGGAGCTGGATGGCGCCTTGTCGCTGTCTATCGATATTTTTAATAACCGGTATCATAAAAAGTTCTTGCACCAGCTGGTGAGCAGCCAGTTAGATGTAGATAGAATGGACTACCTGAACCGCGACAGTTTTTATACTGGCGTAGCGGAAGGTGTTATCGCCCACGATCGCATCCTGAAAATGCTAACCGTACACCAGGGCGAACTCATGGTAGAAGAAAAAGGAATTTATTCCATAGAGAAATTTATCGTGGCCCGCCGGCTCATGTATTGGCAGGTATACTTGCATAAAACAGTGCTCAGCGCCGAAAACATGCTGGTTAAAATTTTACAGCGGGCTAAGCAACTGGCCCATGCAGGGGAAACAATGTTCTGCTCGCCAGCTCTTCATTTTTTCTTGTATCAACATATAAAAGGCCGGGACTTTGAAGATAATCCGGAATGCCTGTTTCAGTTTTGCCTTTTAGACGATTATGATATTATGGGGGCCGTAAAGGTTTGGGCCCATCATCCGGACCGTATTTTAAGCTTACTCTGCACCTGGCTTACCAACCGTCACCTTTTTAAAGTGGTACTCAGCAGTGAACCTTTTGACCAGCAGGTTACAACCGTACTCAATGAAGAAATACAAGCCCAGTTGAGCATTGCAGCCGAAGACCTGCATTATTTTGTATTCACCGGTACGGCTAGCCTGCGCGCTTACAATGTGAGCAATGAACGCATCAATATTCTTTTTAAGGATGGTACGGTAAAAGACATTTCGTCTATCGATAATGCATTAGTCAGTCATACGCTGGCTATACCAGTAAAAAAATTCTACATTTGTCATCCAAAAATCCAGGTTACCGACATTTACAGGGATTAACATATGCGAACGTGTGATATCTGTGCTTCCGAAGAAAACTGGATCGGTCACTTTTCAAAATTAATTTATGCAGTTTAGCGCATTACAACTGGCCTCCCTGCTGGGTGGCAAAATAGAGGGGAACCCCGATATACATGTTAATAATATAGCCAAAATAGAGGAAGCGGGCGAAGGGAAACTGAGCTTTATAGCCAATCCCAAGTATGAAGAGTTCATTTATACCACCCAGGCTTCTATTTTAATTATCAATGAGAGCCTGGTGCTGGAGAAACCGGTATCGCCCACCCTTATCCGGGTAAAAGACGCGTACAGCAGTTTTGCCCTGCTACTGGAAAAGTTTAAACAATTGACCAGCAATAAAGTGGGCATCCAGCAGCCTTCCTACATTCCGTCCTCCGTAAAAATGGGTGAAAATGTGTTTGTGGGCGCTTTTGCCTACCTTGGCGAGAATGTAGTATTGGGCAATAATGTGAAAATCTACCCGAATGTATACCTGGGTGACAATGTAACCGTGGCCGACGATTCCATCTTATATCCTGGTGTGCGGGTGTATGATAACTGCATGATAGGTGCCCGCGTGATGCTGCACGCCGGTTGCGTGATCGGGGGCGACGGCTTTGGCTTTGCTCCCCAGCCAGATGGCAGTTATAAAAAAGTGCCCCAGATTGGCAATGTGGTGGTACACGACGATGTAGAAATAGGGGCCAATACCACCATAGACCGGGCTACCATGGGCAGCACCGTGATCCGTAAAGGGGTGAAGCTGGATAATCTTATCCAGGTGGCACATAATGTAGACATTGGCAACAATACCGTCATCGCTGGCCAAACCGGTATTTCCGGTAGCACCAAAATCGGGGCTAATTGTGTGATCGGCGGCCAGGTGGGCATTGTAGGACACATCCATCTGGCCGATGGCACTAAAATCAATGCGCAAAGCGGCCTTTCTAAATCCGTGAGCGAAACAAATATGGCCCTAAATGGCTCCCCGGCTTTCGATTATAAAAGTTCACTGAAAAGTCAGGCAATTTTTAGAAATTTGCCCGAACTTGAAAAACGCGTAAAAGAATTAGAAGACATGGTAAAACAAATGCTGTCGGAGAAAGCAGGCATTTGAGCATTAAAAACACGGGCGCCTTCTGTATATGAACCTACTCATTGCCTCGACCTACACTTTAAACTGTAATACCTTTAGTTGATTATGATGGAAAATACACAGCGGCAAAACCAGCATACGCTGAACGAGCCTATTTCTTTTTCGGGTGTTGGATTGCATTCAGGAAAACAGGTAAATATTACATTAAAGCCTGCCATTCCTGGTTTCGGCATCCGTTTCCAACGGGTAGACCTGCCGGACCAACCTACTGTAAAGGCGGATGTGGATTTTGTAGTGGATACATCCCGCAATACTACGCTGGAGCATAACGGTGCCCGCGTAAGCACCATAGAACACCTGATGGCTGCCCTCGTAGGAACAGGTGTAGATAATGCGCTCATTGAAATAGACGGCCCTGAAGTACCTATCATGGACGGCAGCGCCCTGCCATTTGTAAAAGTTATCCAGCAAGTAGGAACGCAGGACCAGGACGCCAAAAAAATTTACTATTCTATAGACCAGAATATTACTTATTACGACGAAGAGAAAAAAGTGGAAATGGTAGCCATGCCTTCTGTAGACTACCGTGTAACCGCCCTCATCGACTTTAACTCACCCGTGCTGGGTACCCAGCACGCCAACCTGAAAGGGTTACAGGAATTTATCCAACAAATTGCGCCTTGCCGCACCTTTGTGTTCCTGCACGAGCTGGAATACCTGCTAAAAAACAACCTGATAAAAGGTGGCGACATTAACAACGCCATTGTGGTGGTAGACCGCAAAATGACGGAAGCCGAACTGGCCCCACTGGCAAAGGCGTTTAACCGTACGGAAATTGCTGTGCAGAGCGAGGGCATTCTTAACAATGTGGAGCTGCGCTTTCCCAATGAACCGGCCCGCCACAAACTGCTGGACGTGATTGGCGACCTGGCACTGATAGGCTTTCCGATCAATGCCCACATTATCGCCAACCGCCCGGGACACGCTTCCAATGTGGAATTTGCCCGCAAGATCAAGGCTTATATCAAGAAAAATAAACACGCACAAAATATCCCGATTTATAATCCTAACCTCCCTCCTATTTTCGACCTTCGCCGGATAGAGCGTACCTTGCCGCATCGGTACCCGATGCTGCTGGTGGATAAGATCATTGAACTGAGCGACAGCCAGGTAATAGGAATTAAAAACGTAACCTTCAACGAGCAATTTTTCCAGGGTCATTTCCCGGGTAATCCTGTAATGCCAGGTGTATTACAGATAGAAGCGCTGGCACAGTGCGGGGGCATCCTGGCGCTGAACACCCTGCCCGATCCGGAAGCCTATAGCACGTATTTCCTGAAGATCGACAATTGCAAGTTCAAACAGCGCGTAGTACCGGGCGATACCATGGTGCTGAAAATGGAACTGCTAAATCCCATTAGAAGAGGCATCGTGGAAATGCGCGGAACAGTATTTATAGGCAACAAAGTAGCTACCGAAGCAGACTTAGTGGCACAAATTGTAAAAGAAGGTAAAACACAGCAATGATTCATCCGCTCACTTACATTCATCCGGACGCCAAGGTAGCGCCTAATGTAAAGATTGATCCTTTCACCGTGATTCATAAAAACGTGGAGATCGGGGACGGCACCTGGGTTGGTTCCAACGTGACGATCATGGAAGGCGCCCGTATCGGGAAAAACTGCCGCATTTTTCCCGGCGCCGTCATTTCCGCTATTCCACAAGATCTCAAGTTTGACGGGGAAGAAAGCACCGTAGAAATTGGCGACAATACTACTATCCGCGAATTTGTGACCGTAAACCGGGGCACCAAAGCATTAGGTAAAACGGTGATCGGCAAAAACTGCCTGATCCAGGCCTATTGCCACATTGCACACGATTGCCAGGTGGGGGATTATTGTATCTTTTCTAATAGCACTACGTTGGCAGGCCACATTACGGTAGGCGATTACGTAGTATTGGCTGGCCTCGTGGCGGTTCACCAATTCGTAAAGATTGGTTCCCATTCTTTCGTATCCGGCGGTTCGCTGGTACGCAAAGATGTGCCGCCTTATGTAAAGGCAGCCCGCGAACCCCTATCATATGTAGGGGTGAATTCTATCGGGCTTAAACGGCGTGGATTTTCTATTGATAAGATTAATCACATCCTGGATATATACCGCGTTGTTTTCGTAAAAGGATACAGCGTTTCCAAGGCAGTGCGCATTATCGAAGCCGAGTTCCCGGCCACCGACGAGCGCGACGAAATTCTTTCCTTTATCCGTGATTCGCCCCGTGGCATCATGAAAGGTTATACTTCCCGCAATAATGACGATATCTCTTAACCAGGCCGGCAAGCGCTATAATTATGACTGGATATTCCGTAGGCTTTCCTACACTTTCCAGTCAGGTGGGCGCTATGCCATCCTGGGGCCTAACGGCTCAGGAAAATCTACTTTATTACAGGTTATCAGCGGACACCAGCAGCAGAATGAAGGCAGCATTTCCTATCACCTGCAAACAGTGCCGGTGTCTGCCGATACTTTTTACAGGTATTGCAGCATCGCCGCTCCCTACCTGGAGCTGATCGAAGAAATGACCCTTTGGGAAGCACTGCACTTCCACCTCCAGTTTAAACCATTTATTCCCGGTATAACCCCCGAGAAAGCCATCGCCGCCATTGGCCTGGAGAAAGCCCGGGACAAGCAAATCCGTCATTTTTCCAGTGGCATGCGCCAGCGTGTAAAACTAGCCCTGGCCATCTTCTCCGATAACCCCGTACTACTACTGGACGAGCCTTGCACTAACCTGGACATAAGCGGAATCCAGCTGTACCAATCCCTGATAGTCACCTACGCCATGCATAAAACACTCATCGTAAGCTCCAACGACGAACAGGAATATTTTATGTGCGACCAGCATATTGCCATCCTTGATTATAAATGAAATGGTATCAGGAAGCAGTACCTGCGAAGCGTTTTAGCCGAAATGGATGTAACTTGTTGCTGATACTTTTATGCATAGTTCATCATACATAGTTCATAATACAACCTTATGCAAATTACTGCGCCTAAAAAAGTGCTGAACGGATGGGCCATGTACGACTGGGCTAATTCCGTGTTTAACCTGGTGATTACCACCACCTTTTTCCCTATTTATTTTACCAAGGCTACGCCTGCAGACATTACCCTCTTTGGTACCCGCTTTCATAACAGTGTATTGTATGATTACACAGCCGCCCTGGCCTTCCTGATCGTGGCGGCCCTTTCACCCATCCTCTCTTCTATTGCGGATACAAGGGGTAATAAGAAAAAATTTTTACGCTTTTTTACACTACTGGGCAGTATTTTCTGTAGCGCTTTATATTTTTTCAAAAGCAGCGTCTTCGGATCGGGGGAAAGTATGGCGGTATATGGATTGGGCTGTTTCCTGCTGTCTACCATCGGTTATTGCGGCGGGCTGGTATTCTATAATTCTTACCTGCCAGAGATTGCTGCGCCGGAAGACCGGGACCGGGTAAGTGCTAAAGGGTTTTCTATGGGCTACATTGGCTCCGTGCTGCTTCAGCTCATTGGCTTTGCCCTGGTAGTGCTGCATGCCCAACTGGGCCTGGATGAAGTACAGCCCCTGCTCATTACTTTTTTGCTGGTGGGTGTATGGTGGTTTGGCTTTGCACAAATTACCTTCTCTGTACTGCCAGCCTCCAAAGCCGCCGCGCACGTACACAAAGGCAATGTGTGGAAAGACGGATTTACCGAATTGAAAAAAGTAGGACAGCAGGTAAAATACCTGCCCGTATTAAAACGCTTCCTCAGCGGATTTTTCTTTTACAGTATGGGCGTACAAACGGTGATGCTGGCCGCCACATTCTTTGGCGATCAGGTATTGCACCTGAGTGCTACAAAACTCATTGTAACGGTTGTAATTATTCAGTTGGTAGCCATTCTCGGCGCCTGGATCATGTCTGTCCTATCCGGAAAAATTGGTAACCTCCGGGTGATTATTATCGTAGTGCTGATTTGGATTGGCATTTGTATTGCAGGTTATTATATGCAAACAGCAACAGATTTTTACATCCTCGCTTCCGTAGTGGGGTTGGTAATGGGAGGAATACAATCACTGAGCCGTTCTACTTATTCCAAACTAATGCCGGAAACCGAAGACACTGCCTCTTTCTTCAGCTTTTATGATGTAACAGAAAAACTCTCTATCGTGATCGGCATGTTTTCCTTTGGCTTCATTCACCAGCTCACACATTCCATGCGCTTTTCCGTGCTGGCCCTGGCGGTATTTTTTATCATTGGCCTGGCCTGTACCATCTTTGCATTGCAGAAACAAAAACAGCTCGCAGCATGAAACTATACAGCATAGAAACCGGCTTTTTTAAACTCGACGGCGGCGCCATGTTTGGTGTGGTACCCAAAAGTATTTGGCACAAACTGAACCCGGCCGATGAAAATAATATGTGTTCCTGGGCCATGCGCTGCCTGCTCATTGAAGATGGCCAGCGCCTTATATTGGTAGATACCGGCATTGGCAACAAACAGGACGCAAAATTCTTTAGTCACTACTTCCTGCATGGCGATGCCACCTTAGATAAATCTCTTGCCCAACATGGCTTTCACCGGGACGATATTACCGATGTATTTCTCACCCACCTGCATTTCGACCATTGCGGAGGTGCCATCATCCGACAGGGCGAAAAACTGGTGCCTGCTTTTAAAAATGCCACCTATTGGAGCAATGTTTCGCACTGGGAATGGGCTACACAACCCAATGAAAGGGAGAAAGCATCTTTCCTGAAAGAAAACATTTTACCCATTCACGAAAGCGGCCAGTTGCAATTCATCGAGGGGTATGATGGCGTAGCTTTCACGGATCATTTTCACATCCGTTTTGTAAACGGGCATACCGATAGTATGATGCTGCCCCAACTGCGGTACAAGGAACACACCATTTTGTACATGGCAGACCTGCTGCCCAGCACTGCGCACTTGCCCATACCTTACGTGATGTCGTATGATATGTTTCCGCTGACAACCCTCACCGAAAAAAAGGCATTCTTACAGGAGGCGCTGAACAAACCTTACATTTTATTTTTTGAACATGATCCGGTAAATGAATGCGCCACATTGCAACTTACCGACAAGGGCATCCGGGTAAAGGATGTGTTTAAGTTGTCGGAGTTATAAAAGCTGGCTTACATTTGCAGTATATTGCTGATTATAAACTATGCATCTAACAACTGATAATAAATTGCGAAAACTGATCGTAGTAGGCGATCGGGTGCTGATACGGCTGTCTAAAGACAATGAACGCACCGATAGTGGATTATACCTGCCACCGGGCGTAGGGGAAAAAGAAAAAGTACAGCAGGGCTATGTGCTAAAAGCCGGTCCTGGTTACGCCTTGCCGGTTCCCCCGCCTGAAGAAGAATCCTGGAAACCGGAGGAGGAGAAAATAAAATACATTCCCCTCCAGGCCAAAGAGGGCGATCTGGCCATTTTCCTGGCCAGTGGCGCCACAGAGGTGGTATACCACGGCGATAAATATTTTATCGTACCACAGCAAGCCATTTTACTGCTCGAAAGAGAGGAAGAATTGTAACAGCTGTATGCAGGCGCCCATTAAGTGCCGTGAATAATAAAATTGGTATTTTACAGCTATCTTTTACACCACAAATTCTTACCGCATGGCCGATACTGCTGCATTTTCCGCCGCCATTAACGCTGGCTACACTTTTAAAGGCGATTCCATCAAACTGGGTGCCGCCATGCTCAATGGCGAAGTGATACCAAACGCCTACGTGAACCTGCCCCTGCAAACACTGAACCGGCACGGACTCATTGCCGGCGCTACAGGCACAGGCAAAACAAAGACCCTGCAAGTAATTGCTGAAGGCCTGAGCGATGCCAGTGTACCAGTATTGCTGATGGACATAAAGGGAGACCTCAGCGGCTTGGCTGCCGCCGGCACGGTGACTGATAATATTACGCACCGCTACCAGCTCATTGGCGGCCAATACCAACCCACTGCTTACCCGGTGGAACTGCTCTCCCTGAGCCAGCAGCCAGGCGTACACCTTCGCGCCACCACCAGCGAATTTGGACCCATCCTGCTGTCCAAAATACTGGAACTGAACGATACCCAGGCCGGCCTGGTAGCCGTGATCTTCAAATATTGCGACGATAACAAGATGCCGCTGCTGGACTTGAAAGATTTTAAAAAGGTATTGCAGTACATCAGTAATGAAGGCAAAGACAGCATCGAAAAAGATTATGGTAAAATCAGCACTGCCACCACCGGCACTGTTCTCCGCAAAGTAATTGCCCTCGAACAGCAGGGCGCGGGGCATTTCTTTGGCGAAAAATCGTTTGAGGTAGACGACCTGCTGCGCATTGGCGATGATGGACGCGGCATACTGTCCATACTGCGTGTAAACGATATACAGGACAAACCCCAACTGTTCAGCACCTTCATGTTAAGCCTGCTGGCAGAACTGTATGCTACCCTGCCCGAAGCCGGTGATCTGGATCGTCCTAAACTGGTGATGTTCATCGATGAGGCCCACCTGATTTTCCAGGAAGCCAGCGATGCGCTGTTGCAGCAAATAGAGACTATCATTAAACTGATCCGCTCCAAGGGCGTAGGTATTTTCTTCTGCACGCAAAATCCGATGGACGTGCCACCTGCCGTACTAGGGCAATTGGGCCTTAAAGTGCAGCACGCACTGCGCGCTTTCACGGCCAACGATCGCAAGTCTATAAAACAAACGGCGGAAAACTACCCGCTGAGTGAGTTTTACAAAACGGAAGACCTGCTTACCCAGATTGGCATTGGCGAAGCGCTGGTAACCTGCCTCAATGAAAAAGGCACGCCCACCCCGCTGGCCGCCACCATGCTGGTATCTCCCCGCTCCCGGATGGACATCCTGAGCGATGCGGAGATTACGGCGCTGGTGAATAAGTCTGCCCTGGTTAAAAAATACAACCAGGATATCGATAGTGAAAGCGCTTACGAGATATTGACCGCCAAGCTGGAAGCCGCTGCCACAGCCCCTCCTTCCACCCCTGCCGGGAAAGCAGAAAAACCGCAGCCCAGCGTGCTGGAACAGGTATTGAACAGTTCTGCCGCCAAACAAGTGGAAAGAACGGCAGCGTCCATGATTACCCGTAGCTTGCTGGGTGCGTTAGGACTTGGCGGAAAGAAAACCAAGAGTTGGTTTTAAAAGTTGCTAATTTAAATAGATAGGACTTCTAACAATATAGTAGCGAATGATCCAACAGGGTCATTCGCTTTTTTCATGCATTATACATGCAGCATTCCATCCTTATCTCGCTGTACCCTTCCTTCGGAAATAAGGAATTGCAGCACCTCAAAAAACACACTTTCCTCCACACCCGGCAATTGGGCTAGCAGACCGGAAACGTCTGTAGGCATACTTTTCAGGGCAGCGCAGATTTTATCCGTGCATGCAGTGAAACGATCGTTGTTCAGGGGAGTGATTTTCTTTTGCAGGCACACATCGCATACGCCACAATCCTCCTGTAAGGTTTCTCCAAAGTAAGTAACCAGTATACGCGTCCGGCACTCCGTGTGGTTGCGGGCGTAGGCGGTCATGGCTGCCAGGCGCTCTTCGTAAGCCTTGCGCCGCTCCATGACCCGTTGCATATTAATGCGCAATTGCTGCACGCCCACCCGTTCCTGGAGGAAACAAAGCTGGGGCTTGTCGCGGCGGGGTTCATATTGCAGGATACCACTATGATCCAGCCAATGCAGGTGGGCCATGATCTCGTCTTCTTCCTGCAATAAAATACGGTCTAACTGCCGTTCGTAAATACGTACCGGCACATCGAAAATACCTTCGTAGGTACGCAGCAATGCCTTGATCAGTGGCGACACCTGGGGGTGCGCCTCTTCAAAAGCATACAATGTTTGCTTATTGGTCACGAACCCCACGCGCGAGGGCAGTAAAATGCTCTCGCTAAGCTGTAACACACCTTCCTGCTCCAATATGCGGATGGCGCTGTACACCACGGTGATATTGAGTTTAAACGTGCGGGCAAAATCGTTGATATCAAAATCGTAGTATTTACCTTCCGAACTGCCAATGGCCACGTGCAGGTAATTCACAATACACTGGTACACCTCCCGAATCTCCGCTTCCTGCGGAAATTGCAGCGCCACGCGCGATTGCAGGTCATCCAGGTCGGACTCGTGGCATAGCAGTACTGCGTAGGCTTTTTGTTCGTCGCGCCCCGCCCGCCCGGCTTCCTGGTAATAGGCTTCCAGACTGTCCGGGATGTCGTAGTGAATGACCAGGCGTACATCCGGCTTGTCGATGCCCATGCCGAAGGCGTTGGTACATACGATCACGCGGGTATCACCTTTCAGCCAGTCGTCCTGGCGCTGGTGGCGCTGGGAAGCGGGCAGGCCGGCATGGTAAAACTGGGCGGTAATGTCCTGTGCCTGTAGCAACGCGGCAATGTCCTGGGTACGCTTGCGGTTGCGGCAATAAATGATGGCGGAGCCAGGCACTTTATGCAGGATTTGTTGCAGCTGTGCCATGCGCCCATCTTCAAAACGTACGCTGTAGGAAAGGTTGGCGCGGGCAAAACTTTTAGTAAACCGCTGCGCATTCCGCATCCGGAGTTTCTCCACGATATCGTCCTGCACCCGTGGCGTGGCCGATGCCGTGAGCGCCAGCACCGGCGCTTTGGGAAAAAAATTGCGTATCTCCGCCAGCAACAAGTACGCTGGCCTAAAATCATAGCCCCATTGCGAAATACAATGCGCCTCGTCTACCGCGATAAGCGATACCGGCAACCCATCACAGTAATCCTGAAAACGCTTACTCAGCAAGCGTTCTGGCGATACGTATAAAAATTTATAAAAACCCCGGCGGGCATTTTCCAGTACCGTTTCCACCTCGGTGATCGTCATGCCGGAGTAGATAGCATGTGCAGGTATCTCTTTTTTACGCAGGTTTTGCACCTGGTCTTTCATAAGGGCAATGAGTGGGGTAATCACCAGGCACACACCTTCTTTCAGCATGGCCGGCACTTGGAAACATACCGATTTACCGCCACCGGTAGGTAGCAGCGCCAACGTGTCTTTCCCTTCCATCACCGCCTCAATAATTTCGGCCTGCAACGGTCGAAAAGCGGTGTGGCCCCAATATTCCTGTAGTATGTCTAATGCGGTGGTCAAGATGCTAAGTTAGCCGATGTTTTTGTAACGCAGCCGAATGGAATTAATGGCCAGTACTACGTCGGAAATGGCCATTACGCCGGCGGCCAGGATAGGGTTCAGGAAGCCCAACGCGGCAATGGGGATGGCGATTACATTGTAGGCAAAGGCCCAAAATAAATTCTGCTTAATGGTGAGATAAGTATGCTTACCCAGTCCCAGTGCCAGCGGCAAACCCGCCAGGTCGTTCTTGAGCAGCACCACATTGGCACTTTGCATCGCTACCTGGGTGGCATCGCTCAGGGAAATACCAATGGTGGCTTTGGCCAGTGCCGGGGCATCGTTAATGCCATCGCCGATCATGGCAGTGGGGCCACGCTGCAGGATTTCATCCATGCGTTGTAATTTTTGCGCTGGCATTTGTGCGGCATAAACTTCCGTAATGCCCAGTTGCTGTGCAATGGCATTACACTTATAAGCCGTGTCGCCACTAAGCAGGATGGTGCGGATGCCTTTGTCTTGCAACGTTTTCACTACCTGTGCAGCATTGGGGCGCAGCTCATCGGCCAGGTTTACCCAGCCGGCCAGCTGCCCATTTTTGAGCAGGTAGATGCTGTGGGTATCGTCGTTGGTTACCAGATTAGCAAGGGCATAGGCGCCCAATTGCCATACATTGCCGGCCTTATCTTTGGCCCGCATGCCCAGGCCCTTTACTTCCCGCACCTGTAGCAACCCCACATCCCCGGCCCCTTTCCAGGCATTCACTACAGAACGGGCAATGGGGTGGGAGGAAAATTTTTCCAGGCTGTACACCGTAGCCCGGAAGGTGTGGTCATCCATGTCTTCGAAATAATACTCGCCTATTTGCAGTTTGCCGGTAGTAAGCGTACCTGTTTTATCGAACACCACCTGGCGGATATCTTTGAAGGCTTCCAGGGTATGGGCGCCCTTGATCAGTATTCCATGGCGCGCTGCGCGGCCCAGGCCTACCATTACCGCTGCCGGCGTAGCCAGGCCCATGGCGCAGGGGCAGGCAATGACCAGCACGGCGATGGCCCGCATCATAGCCGTTTGTAAAGGGGTATGTCCGATAAAGAGCCAAGCCAGGAAAGTAAACAGCGCAATGCCCAACACCAGGGGCACAAAAATGGCGCTGATCCGGTCGGCCAGTTTTTGCATGGGCGGTTTGTTGTGCTGCGCCTGCCTTACCAGTTCAATGATATAACTAAGTACCGTGTTTTTGCCCGTGGCGGTGATGAAAACCTTTACTGTACCAGATTCCAGGATAGTGCCGCCTATTACTTTATCTTTTTCTTTGCGCTGTACCGGCTCACTTTCGCCATTAATCATTGCTTCATTGATGGTGGCCTGGCCCCAGTAAATGGTACCATCCATCGGCACTTTATCGCCGGTGTTGATGAGTACCTGGTTATCTACTTCCTGTATTTCCTCGCGGCCATCTTCCCCGGTGGTCAGGAGGCGGGCGCTGGTTTTTTGCAGTTGCACGAGGGAGGTGATGGCAGTCGTGGTTTGTTTCACCGTTCTTTCTTCCAGCAGGTTGCCCACAAATACCAGCAGGATAATGGAAGCCGCCGTTTCGTAAAAGAGATAATCGTGCCCCAGCTGAAAGATGGTACCATACAGGCTATACCCATAAGCAGCCGTAGCGCCCAGGGCCACCAGTACATCCATATTGGCCACGCCATTGCGCAGCGAGCGCACGCCGCTACGGCCAAAATACCAAAGTCCCATAACATATACCGGGGTACTCAGGGCCAGCTGTACCAGCGGCTGTTGCAGCGCCGGCCAGGGCAGCCACATATGCAGCAGCAGGGGCAGGGTGAAGATGGCACAGAAAATTGCTTTGAAGGAAAGCGTTTGCCAAAAGGGAATGGCACGGGCTTCCTCATCTGGCATTTGTACCGTATAGCCCAGGCCATGTATGCCTTTCAGCACTTCGCCTACATCGGCACCAGTGGGCGGCTGAAAGCTTACCTCATCTGTGGCAAAGCTTACGTTTACATCGGCCATGCCTTTGTTCTCTAAATATTTGGATACCGACAAAGCACAGTTGGTACAGTGCATGCCGATTACTTTGCAGTGAATTGTTTCCATGGTATTGGTCGCGCTTAATGCGTGCTATTGTGTAAGACAAATTTACCGCATCGTGCGGGCGTATGCATAAAAATTATTGCAACGGCACTTCAATTAGGAAGACCGCCGCCTTGGGGAAATGCTGTAATTTTGCGGCATGGAACGCATTTTCACGTATGAAGCGCTGCCGGAAACGGCCCGTTTGTTCTGGGAAAAATTTTCCGCCGCTACCGTGTTTGCCTTTGATGGGCAGATGGGCGCCGGTAAAACTACTTTCATAAAAGCCCTTTGCGCTGCCAAACAGGTAGCAGACGTTACCTCCAGCCCTACCTTTTCCATCATCAACGAATATCATTATGCTAGCCCTGCGGGCCATGATCAATGCATCTATCACCTGGATCTTTACCGCCTGCGCAATGAGCAGGAGGCGCTGGATGCCGGCGTGGAAGATTGTTTGTACAGTGGGGGTATTTGTTTTGTGGAGTGGCCGGGCATTATAGCCAACCTCCTGCCCCCAGATACCGTGCTGGTGCAACTGGAAGCGATGCCCGATCAAAAAAGGCTGCTAAGGGCAGGCCCTGCTTTTCGCAAATAACAGTATCTTTGGAAACACCATCATTTTACCTTCAATTAATTGGCTTATCATATGGAGCAGCGGCAAAAACCGGTTGTGAGTGCGGGCTTTACTTATTCTCCATTGGAAGAGATGTTAGACATCCCTCAGAAAAATACCCGTCTTCATATTGGTATTCCCAAGGAAACTTCATTCCAGGAAAACCGTATTGCGCTTACGCCTGACGCTGTAAGCATCCTGACACACAACGGGCATAATATCGTGGTAGAACACGGTGCCGGCGACGGGTCTCACTTCTTCGACACCGACTACGCAGAAGCCGGCGCAGAAATACATTACGACAAGGCATCGGTGTTTAAAGCAGATATCATCCTCAAATCGGCCCCGCTGAATGACACGGAGATAGACCTGCTGCGGCCTCACCAGATTGTGATCTCCCCTATACACCTGGCGGCCCTGCAGGCCGAGCAAATGCAGCGGATGATGGATAAACGCATTACCCTGCTCTCTTTCGAAAACCTGAAAGACGATGCTGGTACTTACCCCATCGTACGCGCGATGAGCGAGATCGCTGGCGGAGCTGTGATGCTGCTGGCCGGCCAATACCTTAGCAACGCACACCACGGCAAAGGCATTTTGCTAGGTGGTGTTACCGGCATTCCCCCTACCAAAGTGGTGATCATCGGCGCTGGCATAGTGGGCGAATTTGCAGCCCGTACAGCCCTGGCCCTGGGATCTTCCGTGAAAGTTTTTGATAATAATATTTACAAACTGAAACGCCTGCAAAACAATATCGGCGTGCGGGTATTCACCTCCGTGGTGCATCCCAAGGTGCTGGCCGAACAGCTGCGCAATGCGGATGTAGCCGTGGGCGCGCTTTCTTCCAGCAACGGCCGTACGCCGGTAGTGGTGTCAGAAACCATGGTGAGCAACATGAAGGCAGGCGCCGTGATCGTGGACGTGAGCATAGACCGGGGCGGCTGCTTTGAAACTTCCCACATCACCAGCCACGAAAATCCCATCTTCAAAAAATACGACGTAGTGCATTACTGCGTGCCCAATATCGCCTCCGGTTTTGCCCGCACCGCCTCGGAAGCCATCAGCAACGTGCTCATGCCCCTGCTCATAGAAGCCGCAGACGACGGCGGTTTCGAGAACCTGGTATGGATAAAACGCGGCGTGCGCAATGGCATTTACCTCTACAAAGGCGCGCTCACCAATTATCATCTCAGCGAGCGCTTTAAATTGAAGTATACGGACCTGGAGCTGCTGCTGGCGGTGAAAAGGTAGTATGTAGTAAGTATTACTTAACACATGTGATGACTCCATACACCCAAAAGCGAAGGCCGGAAACATAGCGCTTATTACAGTTCCAGCTTACTCATCCACTTTCCTACTCCTGCTGCCAGCAGCGTCAGTGCGCGCAGATTCGCGTTACGCCGAGGTTCTATAACAAAATATAAAAGACACAGTGTCAATTCCGCATTTGTAAATGATAAAAAACGGTTAACTAGTGGATTTGAAATAAATTCTAACCAGGTTAATTTCTTATTTTACAATAGCTTTAAATAATAAAGCACGGCAATTTGTGCAGCTGGTCAAACCAAATTTTTATGAAAAAGCATGCCCATGTGAATCCGGTTTTTTATGGCCTCCAATCTTCGCGTAAAGAATCATTTACCGGAACCATAAATGCGCTCAAAAAAAAGATGAACCTTGACGATATGGACCTGGCAGATGAAACAATCTGTAAAGCGCTCAATATTGATATGGAACAGTTCGCTACTTATTGGGAAGCGGATGAGGCACCTAAAGCGATATTTGATGCCCTTAAAACTGCCTATCCAACCTTTTTGAAAGGTGTTGAAGTTACCAAGATTTCATTTGAAGAATTCCAGGAAGACCCTTTGGAGGTAGAAAGAAAACAAGCTGCTCAGGATCAAAATGAATAGCGCTATTTGCGGCCTGCGGCTGAAATACTGACTTTTCCTTGGATAGAATAAGCAATGTGCCTGGGGCATCGAAACGCCAGACTTCTTGCAGCTATAGCAACATAGCCAGCTCGTTCCCCTGCAGGAAGCCGGAACCAGCTGACCACCTGGAATACGCAATACCGACTACTTATATCACTACACCTGCAGGTTAAATCCAAAATAAATAGCCGCCAGGATCGCCGCACCTACGATGATGCGATAGTAGCCCCACATTTTAAACCCATATTTTTTCAGGGCGCCGATAAAGAATTTAATGGCCAGCATGGCCACTACAAAAGCGATCACGTTACCAATGAGCAATAGTTTCAGGTTGTCATGATTGGCCATGATCAGCTCCCGGCCTTTCAGCAATTTATAACCGGTAGCCGCCGCCATGGTAGGTACGGCCAGAAAGAACGAAAATTCCGCCGCCTCGCTCCGGGTGAGCTTTTGCTGCATACCGCCCACGATGGTAGCGGCGCTGCGGCTTACCCCGGGAATCAATGCCAGGCATTGAAAGAAACCTATGCGCAGGGCCTGGAAGGGCGTGACTTTTTCCACGCTGTCGATCTTAGGATTCGTGAACATTTTATCTACGAACAATAAGAAAATACCTCCCAACAGCAGGGTAATACCCACGGTGAGCGGGCTTTCCATGAGGGCGTCGATCTTATCGGCGAAAAGATAACCGAAGATCAGCGCTGGCAGCACCGCGATGAAGAGTTTAAAATAAAAAGCAAAACGATTTTTGTCGAACACGAAGAACTTCTTCCAGTACAGCACTACCACGGCCAGGATGGCGCCCAGCTGGATGGCTACTTCATACAATTTTACAAATTCGTCTTTGTTGATGCCCAGCACCGAGCTGGCAATGATCATGTGACCGGTGGAGGAAATGGGCAGGTACTCCGTGAGCCCTTCCACGATAGCGAGTATAATGGCCTGTATCAGGTTCATAATAAAGATTTGGCAAAAAATAAGGACATACAAAAAGCGATGGATCCCATCGCTTTTTGTGAAAATTGCAATATCATCAACACCGGCTTAGGCGGTTTTTTCTTCCACCGGTTTAAAATCTTTGGGTTTGCGCATGATGGCATATGCCTCGATGCCCAGGCCGATCAGGATCACGATCGGGGCCAAGGTAATACGGCGCCAGCTGTACACCTCTTCCGGTTTAAAGCTGTTGGGATCATTGCTGCCACCACCGGTCATCAGCAGGAAGCCCACTACGATTACCACCAGGCCAACTAACATGATCTTGTAGCTTTCTTTGGAAAACAGGAAACGGTTATCTACTACCACTGCTGCTTTGTCGGCTTGCTTTTCTGCCGGCTTAGCCGACTGTCTAACTCCTTTAGCCATAATAATTTTTAAAATTGGAAAGCAATATACGATTAATGTTGAACTCCCAACACCAAAACCGCCCAAGCACGGCCCTGACACGCCGAATGCCCAGAAAATAGGGTCCAGTACCGCAGCATCAATACAGGTCGTCCAGCTTCAGGCGCAGGTACTTCATCACAGAACGGTGGGTACTGGTGAGGCAAATGCCCACACCCAATACCAGCATGCCCAGGAATAATATGCCGATCATGAAATAATCGCTTAGCCCACCGAATTCCGGCAATAGCTGGTTGGTGCCATACAGCACGCCCACCAGGCCTATAATGGCCAGCAGGGCGCTAATGCCCCCATTGATGATACCGCGCAGGTCAAAGGGCTTGGCGATGAACCAACGGGTAGCGCCCACCATCTGCATGGTTTTGATGAGGAAGCGGTTGCTAAACATGGCCAGGCGAATGGTATTGTCTATAAGTACTATGACCACCAGGGCCAGCAGCACACACAAGGCCAGGATCACCAGGCCTATCCGGCGTACATTTTCGTTCAATTTGTCTACCAGGGCGCGTTGGTAGGATACTTCCCTCACGGCAGCATTCCGGGTAAAGGTGTTTTCTATTAACTTCAGGCTATCAGCATTCACATAATTAGACTTGGCCTTGATGTTGATGCTGGCGTAGAGTGGGTTATATCCTAGCAGGCTGGTAAAATCCTCTCCAAAATCTTTCTTAAAGCGCTGGGCCGCCATATCTTTGGACACATACTCAATGGAACGCACATAAGGCTTGGCCGCTATAGAATCTTTGAGCGCCTGGGCCTGGGCATCTTTCACATTATCCCGCAGGATCACCTGGATCTCTACGCTTTCCTTGAAATATACGCTCAGCTTATTGGCATGAATAACAATAAGCCCCAGCGTGCCAAGCAGGAAAAGCACCAGGGCTACCCCGATGATGGAGGATATGTAGGAAGGGCTGGATTTTTTCGATGAAGATTTCCCTGTTTGCGCCATTAGTCCACGGTTTATGGGCGAAAATAACAAATATGTTTAATTTTGCCGTCCCAACAGATTTAAATAGTTAACAAATTCAATGCCGTTGGCAAACAATGCCTTATTATTGTTTGCTTACCGCATCTGAAAAGACAGGATACAAGATTTTTATGGAATACAATTTCAGGTCAATCGAACAAAAATGGCAGCAGCAGTGGGAGGCTACCCATGCCTACCGCGTTAGCAACGACTCGGACAAGCCCAAATGTTACGTACTCGACATGTTCCCCTACCCCTCCGGTGCCGGCCTGCATGTGGGGCATCCGCTGGGATACATCTCCAGCGACATTTACGCCCGCTATAAACGCCTCAAAGGCTTTAATGTGCTGCATCCCATGGGTTACGATGCCTTTGGCTTGCCTGCCGAACAATATGCCCTGGAAACCGGTCAGCACCCGGCCGTAACCACGGAAAATAATATTCATACTTTCCGTAAACAACTGGACAATATCGGTTTTTGCTACGACTGGGAGCGCCAGGTGAAAACCAGCGAACCTGCTTACTATAAATGGACGCAATGGATTTTCCTGCAAATATTTAATAGCTGGTTTAATCGCCATACCCAGAAAGCGGAACCCATACACACCCTCATACAAGTATTCGAAAAAGAAGGCAACGTGCGCCATGAATGCCCCGGCGACCGTCATTTGCACTTCTCTTCGGCCCAATGGACCGCCTACGACGAAGCCACGCAACTGAATGTACTCATGCAGTACCGCCTGGCCTTCCTGGCCTACGCAGAAGTAAACTGGTGCGAGGCACTGGGCACCGTGCTGGCCAATGATGAAGTGGTAAACGGCGTAAGTGAGCGCGGCGGATTTCCCGTGGTGAAAAAGAAAATGCGCCAATGGTTTATGCGCATCACCGAATATGCTAACCGCCTGCTGGAAGGCCTGGAAACAGTAGCATTCAGCGATTCCATGAAAGAAATGCAACGCAACTGGATTGGAAAGAGCCAGGGTGCAGAAATAAAATTTGCCATCAAAGGCGCGCCTGCGGAGGAGTTCATTACTGTGTACACCACCCGCCCCGACACTATTTATGGGGTAGATTTTATGGTACTGGCCCCCGAACACGACCTGGTAAAATTAATTACCACCCCGGAACAACAAGCCACCATCAACAGCTACCTCGATTACGTGCAAAGTCGCTCCGAGCGCGAACGCATGGCCGAAGTAAAACAAATTACCGGCGCTTTCACGGGTGCATACGCCATTAACCCGATCAGCGGTCAGGAAGTGCCGGTATGGATCTCCGAATATGTACTGGCCGGCTACGGCACCGGCGCCATCATGGCCGTGCCCTGCGGCGACCAGCGCGATTTTGGCTTTGCCAAACATTTCAATATCCCGATCACCAATATCCTGGGCGGCGATTTCAATGGCCAGGAGGCCAATCCTACCAAAGACGCCATCCTGCACAACAGCGGGCCGCTTAACGGTACGCCCATGCGAGAGGCCAGCGAAGTGGTGATCCGCGAGCTAGAACATAAAAGCATTGGCCGCCGCCAAATCAATTACAAAATGCGCGATGCAGGTTTTAGCCGCCAGCGCTATTGGGGGGAGCCATTTCCCATTGTTTTCAAAAACGGCGTTGCCTATCCGGTTGACGAAAAAGAACTGCCACTGGAACTGCCCCACATCGAAAATTATAAACCCGGCCCCGAAGGCGAAGGCCCATTGGCCAACGTGACGGAGTGGGTGAACATAGCCCCCGGCGTACGCCGCGAAACCAACACCATGCCCGGTTATGCCGGCAGTAGCTGGTATTTTCTGCGTTATGCCGATCCGCATAATACAGCAACATTCGCCAGCCGCCACGCCACCGATTACTGGAACCAGGTGGATGTATACGTGGGCGGCACCGAACACGCCGTAGGCCACCTGCTTTATTCCCGCATGTGGACGAAAGTACTCTGCGACCTGGATTTCATTGGCTTCGACGAGCCTTTTAAAAAGCTGATCAACCAGGGCATGATACAGGGTTCCAGCCGTTTCGTGTATCGCGTGAAGGGTACTAACCAATACGTATCCCTGGGCCTGAAAGATCAATACGAAACCGACCGCCTGCATGTAGATGTAAACATTGTTGACGGCATATTGCTAAATACGGAAGCCTTCCGCCAGTGGAAAGCGGAATTTGCAGATGCCACTTTCCTCCTGGAAAATGGCCAGTACCTGTGTGGCACCGAGGTAGAGAAAATGAGCAAGAGCAAGTACAACACCGTAAACCCTAACGAACTAGTAGAAAAATACGGTGCAGATACTTTCCGCATGTACGAAATGTTCCTGGGCCCCGTGGAGCAGTCTAAACCCTGGGATACAAAAGGCATTGAAGGGGTACACCGCTTTCTGAAAAAACTCTGGCGCCTGTTCTATGACGAACAGAAAGGCTGGATCGTAACCGGGGAACAACCCGCCCCGGAGGCGCTAAAAATATTGCATAAAACCATCCAGAAAATTGACTACGATACGGAGCATTTTTCTTACAACACAGCCGTAAGCCAGTTTATGATCTGCGTAAACGAGCTGGCCACCCTCAAGGCCCGCCAGCGTGCAGTGCTGGAGCCTTTGCTAATATTACTGGCCCCTTATGCCCCGCACATCGCGGCAGAACTGTGGCATACACTGGGCCACGAAAGTAGCATACTAGACGCCACCTACCCCCTTTTCGACGAGCAATATGTAAAAGAAAGCGCCTTCAATTACCCGGTAGCCATCAACGGCAAAACCCGCCTGGAAATGAGCCTCCCCCTAGACGCCGACAACACCACCATTGAAGCCGCCGTCTTAGCCAACGAAGACCTCAAAAAATGGCTGGAAAACAAACCCGTCAAACGCGTCATCATTGTTAAAGGCCGCATGGTAAACCTGGTTATTTAATTATGAATTATGAATTATGAATTATGAATTATAAATTATAAATTATAAATAATTTTGAGAGAATAAAAAAAGTAGCGCCACTTTCCTTACGGAGTGGCGCTACTTTTTTTTATATTATGAACCTCATTTTCAACCTGGGATTCTATATACATCTACTGATAACTAAAGACAAGCATAATTCATAATTCATAATTCATAATTCATAATTAATAATTCATAATTCATAATTCATAATTCATAATTCATAATTAATTCACTTTTGTTTTATCGATCCGGGTCGGCGTATCCTTGCCGCTTACAATTCCAGTGGCGCTGAGGGCGATGGCTTTGATGGTGTTGGTGATGTTGGTGATGTCCAGGCTTTTTACTTCGTCGCTTACGCTGTGGTATAATTTGTCGGAATCAATTTGGTCGGTGGAAATGGTGTGGGCGGGTACACCTAAACGGGCCAGGGTGGCGTTGTCAGAGCGGTAAAATAAGTTTTGCTCCGGATAGGGGTCCGGATAGAATTTGAAGACGGAGCCTTCCAGGTTTTTTTGCAGGATGGTGCCGAAATCACTGCGTTCATAGCCGGTGATAAAAGCACTGTTTACCCCAAATTTAGCTTCCTTGCCGATCATCTCTATGTTGAACATCGCTACAACGCTGTCTGCATTTAATTGGCGGGAAAAATAATGAGAACCGTAGCCGCCAATTTCCTCTGCGGTGAATGCTACGAAAACAAGCGTGCGCTCGTTGTTGTGCAAGTCATGAAAATGTTTGGCCAGTGCGATTACCGCGGTGGTGCCGGAAGCGTCATCGTCGGCGCCGTTAGCAATGCTGTCTTTCGCTTCATTGGCCGGGAGAATGCCCAGGTGGTCATAATGACCGGAGAACACCACGTATTCGCCCTTTTTGCTTTTGCCGGGCAGTATGCCCACTACATTATTCAGCGGCGACTGTTCAATATTTTGTTCCACCAGCAAGTTCCAATTATTAATGATGCTGTCTGCCGGACGTTTCAGCACAAACACCACGCTCTTGCTGCTGTCTAGCGTTTCACGGGCGCTGTTGTTAAAATAGCCGCGCAGTTGTTCAAAGGCAGTGGCATGTTTGGCATCTATCCAAACCAGCGTGTTGCGGGTAGCCTGCATGTTTTTGCGGATGGCATCAAAGAACACGTCGTCGGGACCAATTTGCTCAATGGCAACGCGGCTATCCGCAGCCGTCCAGCCAATGTGGGAGGCGGCGCTGCGCAGCAGTACATTGTTTGCGGTGGCCGGGCTACCGTTTACCTGCAGTGATATGCTGGAAGGCTCCAATTTGTAAATGGCAAATTCCTGCCGGTAGCTTTTAGTGCCGGGAAGTGGCTGAAGACCGGCCTTTGCAAATTCCCTTTCAATAAAGGCCGATGCCCGCTGAATGTCTGGCGTAAAGGTTTTACGGCCCCGCATCTCGTCCGATGCCAGCGTGCTAACAATCCGTTTTACTTCGCTTTCTTTAATATCTTGCTGGGCATAAAGGGCGCAGGCGCTTTGTAATACCAGTAAGCCCGTGAATAAAATTTGGGTACGCATAGTGGGTGGCTAGGTTTAGTCACGTAAAATAAAGCATTCTTGCTATTTTTGCCTTGGGTTAATTGTTAATCGGGGAATACCCCTTAACGAAAGGATTAACACATGCATATGTCCAATCCGCAATTACGGCCAGACGAACAACGGCTCAGCGCCGCCGAAAAGGAATTTGAAAACACCATCCGGCCCCGGGAGATCGTTGATTTCTCCGGGCAGGAACAGATTATAGAAAACCTCAAAATATTTATCAAAGCAGCCAAAATGCGGGGTGAAGCCCTGGACCATGTATTGTTTCACGGCCCTCCCGGCCTGGGAAAAACTACCCTGTCGCGCATTGTGGCCAATGAACTGGGCGTAAATATCAAGGAAACTTCCGGCCCGGTGATCGAAAAACCCGGCGAACTGGCTGGCCTGCTCACCAACCTGGGCGAACACGACGTGCTTTTTATCGACGAAATACACCGCCTCAGCACCGTAGTGGAGGAATATCTTTATTCCGCCATGGAAGATTTCCGCATCGACATCATGATCGATAGCGGCCCAAATGCCCGTTCTATACAGATCAATTTACAGCCCTTTACACTCATTGGTGCTACCACGCGTTCGGGCCTGCTCACGGCCCCACTCCTGAGCCGCTTTGGTATTAAATCACGCCTGGAATACTATTCTGCGGAATTATTGCAGAAAATCATCTGGCGCGCCGCCGAAATCCTGGGCACCAAAATCACCTCCGACGCTGCCATGGAAATAGCCCGTCGCAGCCGTGGCACCCCCCGTATTGCCAATGGCCTGCTTCGCCGCGTACGCGATTTTGCACAGGTGATGGGCAACGGTGTAATAGACCTCGCCATTGCCCAATACAGCCTGCGTGCACTTAACGTAGATGAATATGGCCTCGATGAAATGGATAATCGTATCCTCAACGTGATTATCGAAAACTTTAAAGGCGGCCCGGTGGGCATTACCACCATTGCTACGGCAGTGGGCGAAGAAGCGGGTACGCTGGAAGAAGTATATGAGCCGTTCTTAATTCAGGAAGGTTTCATTAAGCGTACACCCCGTGGACGAGAAGTAACGGAAAAGGCATATGTGCATTTGGGAAAAACGCCGCATACCAAGGGGGGAGGGTTGTTGTTTTAATGTTATTTAAATTGCCTCATCATTTATAAATCAGGTAGCATTCCTACCAGCATAGCATGCTTAAAAAAAGCGCCGCAATCTTTAGGAATGCGGCGCTTTTACAGAATATCCTTGCCTATAACTATTCTTGTACTACCAGCCGGAAACCATTTCCATGGATGTTCACGATCTCAATATGTGTATCATCCTTCAAATACTTGCGCAGTTTTGCAATGTACACATCCATGCTGCGGCCATTGAAATACGTGTCGCTACCCCATATCTTTTTAAGGGCCAGTTCCCGCGGTAACAGGTCGTTTTTATGTTCGCAAAGCATGCGCAGCAACTCGTTTTCTTTGGGAGAGAGGGTTTGCGTTTGTCCGTCGTGTTCCAGACTGCGGAGTCGGGAATTAAAGTGGTAGCGCCCCACCTGAAACTCGTGCAAGTCTTCTTCCTTATTAGAAAGCTCCTGGTTGCGTTTCAGGATGGCCTTGATCTTTAGCAACAGTAATTCGCTGTCGAAAGGCTTGGAAATATAATCGTCGGCTCCCAGTTTATATCCCTGGATAATGTCTTCCTTCATGGTTTTGGCAGACAGGAAAAACAGGGGAATATCGGGATCTACATCGCGAATTTCTTCGGCCAGTTTAAAACCGTCCATGTTGGGCATCATGATGTCCAGCAGGCAGATATCGAACTTTTCCCGGCGGAAGGCGGCCAGCGCCAGTATGCCGTCGCGGCTCAGTTCTACATCGTAGTCGTTCAGTTCCAGGTAATTCTTTAGTACCATACCCAGGTTGGTGTCGTCCTCGGCGAGTAATATTTTAGGCTTACGTTCTTCCATGTGCTGCAATTATACTGACAAATATACTTTTTATCTGAAACCGGCGCGCGCAGGTGGCGTGCCCGGCAGTGTATGTTTTGTTAAAGTTTGGGACTAGCGCTTGTCGATGAGGGAAGTAAAGGCATAACGCAGGTTCTTGTATTCTATCATATCCACTTTAATACTGCCCACAGAAATAGGGCTATCTATGCGCAGAGGTACTTTATTGGCATCGTCGCTCACCCATACCGTCATCTGTTCTCCACCGGTGAAGGCTGTACCTTTCAGTAGCAAGGGTTTGAACTTAATAGCCCGGAACTTTCCAAAGCGGGTGTCTACTTCCTCCTTGCCCAGATAACGGATATAAATTTCATATACCTGGTCATCGAGATACATATTGAAGGTGATCTTATCGTTTACTTTGTATTTGTTGAAATCAATATTGCGGGCGTAATACACGGCACTGATTACATCCTGCACACAGTGTGGCGTAGTAATCTTTTTTTTGGTGCTGGTGGCAGTGTTGGCTTCATGATCAAAGGATACATCATGGTTTATCTTATATCCGCCTTCATTCACATTGCGTAAAAACTTATAGGGCTGTAGCGTAGCGGTGTCGATAAAAGATTCGTAGGTATCCCTCACTTTAAAAATCCAGTCGTAGGAGCGGTAGGTTTTGCCAAAGGCTGTAATGTGGTATACGTCCCGGCCATCAAGTTTTTCACTGGCTACTACGAGGGTAGCTTCGCCGGCGCCTACATAAATTTTACCGAGGTTGTAATATACTTTAAGGGTAATAGCTTCGCCGGCGCGGTAGCTGGTGTTGCGCAAACCGCAAAAATCCTGCGCCCGCACCGCGCTAAATAAGAGTATACTGAGAAGTACTAGTAAACAACGCTTCATTTGACGGTGGCTATTTTTCCCTGAATATTTTAATGCCCAGCAGCAGCACAATTCCCAGTATGGCAGGAACACAAAGGTTAATGACCCAGATAGCAGCCGTAGCGTAAATAATGCCGGCAGTATTGTTACTGAGCTGACGCAATACATATACGCTTACCTGCCCTCTTACCCCTAGTTCCACCATGGCAAATGTGGGAATAATTGCCAACGCCAGATAAATCACACTGTTCATTAAAAACCCTTGCCACCAAACGATTTCCACCCCTAACGCTCCAAGCAAAATCAAATACTGTGCCGAGAAGACCATGTAACGGATGGCCGATAAGAGCAGTAAAATGCTTAATTCACGGGGTTTATAACGTGCTACGATGGCTACAAAAATGCGGACTTTGCGAAGAACAGGTATCTTCTCAAACAAGGTCACGATCCATTGCAACCGAAAGTAAAGTATTATCACGAATATGCAAACCAATAGCAATACCGCCAGCAGGAATTTCTCCCAACGAGGGTCCATCACCGCTTCATTGCCGGCACTGAGGGAGTAATGATACAGGTAATAAGCCAGGCCTATTAATCCAAAAATAATGGTGGTGATCAACTGGCTGAAGCTACCTACAATGGTTACTGCAATGCCCTTTATCTTGTTCTTATTTTTGAGGTACAATACGCGGCCACCGTACTCCCCCACCCGGTTTGGCGTATGAATGCTGAGTGATACACCCGCCAGGGTGGCACGGAAAGCCCGGATAAAGGAGATGTGTTCCAGCCGGTTTACTAACAATTGCCACTTACGCGCCTCAATCCCCCAGTTGACCAGCATCAGCGCCAGTTGCACGGCCAGGATACGTAGCACCCCACCCACCGTGAGGTTACTGCGTATGGTCTGATAGGCATGATCCAGGTGGGGCTGACGAATTACCTGCAGGTACATCAAATACCCTAAGCCTGCAAATAAGACCCCGCCTACCCCGTATTTGAGGATTGTTTTTGTACTTTTGTTCAGACGAATAAATTTGGGCAAAAATACGCTGTTGGTTGACAAACACTTCTAAAATAATTCTGGGCATCGACCCTGGCACCCTTGTAATGGGTTATGGCCTGATCCGCATTGAACAAAAGAAGGCTTCCCTGATCGACATGAACGTGTTGAAACTTTCCAAACATAAAGATCATTACGAACGCTTACAATTAATACAGATCCGGGTACAGGAACTCATCGCCCAGCACAGGCCTGCTGTTTGTGCCATTGAAGCCCCTTTTTTTGGGAAAAATGTACAAAGTATGCTAAAATTGGGCCGCGCCCAGGGGGTGGCCATCGCCACTGCCATGCAGGCTGGCGTAGCCGTATCGGAATATTCCCCCAAAAAGGTAAAACAATCCATTACCGGCAATGGGAATGCAGATAAAGAACAGGTATGGGCCATGTTGCAACGCATCTTGCTGTGTGGCGAACGCCCGGACTTCCTCGATGCTTCCGATGCCCTGGCGGTAGCGGTTTGCCACTTCTTCCAGGAAAATAATCCATTATCCGGTTTGGGAAAAAGTAAGGGCTGGGACCAGTTTTTACAAGACAACCCTGGCAGAATAGTGAAGTAATAGCAAAGCTGGTGGCCCATCTTCACGTATACACACGCATAATACCGTTACTGGCAACGGGTCGTCAAAGGCATTCCTACGGCTAGTGGCCCGCCCCACAGATTTTTTAAATCGGGAAATTGTATTTATTTTGACAAAAATCTCCTTTTTTTAATCCCTGGCAGAAGACCCGGCGTATTTAACTATACTATGAATCTGATTCAAGACCATAAATGGCTATCCATGGTATATTTATATGATTTTACTATTAATCAGCATCACAGATGGATATGAAAGCAAGAATCCTCCTGGTAGAGGATGATGAAAATGTGGGTGCGGTCACTAAAAAAAAGTTGGAAGAAAATGGTTATGAAGTATTTCATTGTACAGACGGACAAATGGCTTGGGACCAGTTCGTTATGCGCAATTTCGATATATGCCTTCTCGACGTGGTGATGCCTAAAAAAGATGGGTTTACCCTGGCCCAGCAGATCCGCAGAAAAAACGACCTTATTCCAATCTTGTTTCTCACGTCCAAGTCTATGGACGAAGACAAGATCACCGGCTTTAAAACCGGGGCAGATGATTACATTACCAAACCTTTTAGCATGACGGAACTGCTCATGCGCATAGAAGTTTTTATAAAACGTACTCGCAGCAGTTCCAATACACAGCCCTCCGTGGAAAAAAGGAGCCGCTATACCGTGGGTAAGTTTGTATTCGACTACGCCGAGCTTCGCCTCACCTTCAGCAGCGCCGCCGCCTCCAGTACCCTTACTCAAAAGGAAGCCGACCTCCTGAAGTTCCTCTGTGAAAACCCCAATAAAACGTTAAAACGCGAGGAAATCCTGTACCACGTATGGGGTAAGGACGACTATTTTCTGGGCCGCAGCATGGATGTTTTTATTACCAAATTAAGAAAACATTTTAAAGCAGACCCTGACATAAAACTGGAAACGCTCCATGGTGTGGGCTTCCGGTTTAACGTTCCTCAAAATTAGCCAGTATTTTTTCCTGGATTCCCTTAAACTGTTCCGGTGATAATTTCAGCTTAGGACGGGAAAAATTCATATCGTCTACCCCATTAATAGGAATAAGATGCATGTGCGCATGCGGCACCTCCAGCCCTATCACGGTAACGCCTATCCGGTTACATTCAAAACTCCGCTCCAGCGCTTCTGATACTTTTTTAGCAAATAACAGAAACTCGGCAAGGTATACGTCGGGTATCTCAAAGAATTTGTCTACCTCCACCTTCGGCACCACCAGTGTATGTCCTTCGGCCAGGGGGGCAATGTCCAAAAAGGCATAGAACTTATCATTTTCTGCAATGCGGTAACTGGGAATATCCCCGTTAATGATCTTCGTAAATATGGTCATGGGAGCAGGTATTAAATATTGAGTAGGCGTAACAATGTACGTTGTAATAGGTATTGTGCGAGCTATATTATGCTGCCACGGTACATGGCAAAGAAAAGCCGCTCTCAGCAAGCGGCTTTTCTTTGTAATACCTTACCGTAAACAGCCATGCCTTTATACGGTAATTTCGTCGATTTTAAACTGCATATTGCCATTGGGTACCTGCACCAGTGCTACATCGCCCACCGCTTTGCCCAGCAGGCCCCTGCCAATAGGGGAAGATACAGAGATCTTACCGGCTTTCAGATCAGCCTCCTGCTCACTCACCAGTTGATAGGTAATGGTTTTTTTATTGGCCATGTTGGTAATGGTCACCTTGCAAAGAATAGACACCTTAGAGGTATCGATAGAATTAGCTTCCACCACGCGAGCGGTTACTACCGCGTTTTCCAGCATGGCAATTTTGGCTTCATGCAGCCCCTGGGCTTCCTTGGCCGCATCATATTCTGCGTTTTCCTTTAAGTCGCCCTTTTCACGTGCCTCTGAAATGGCCCTGGCGATTTCGGCTCGGCCCTTCGACTTAAGCTGATTCAGGTCACGTTTCATTTGTTCGAGGGTCTCTTTGGTAACGTAATTGATGCCAGACATACCTTAATTCGTTTTTAATAGAGAAAAAAAAATCAACGCCCCCGTTTGCACGGAAGCGTTGTCAATATGTTGTTATGCAAATATAAGGTTTTTTAGATAGGTTCCTACCAACCCAAGTATTTAAAAAACCATAATACGACTACCCTTTAAAATGGCTACCATGGCTTATATGCGGCTATTTGGCAGTATGCCCAATTTTTCCAGTACGTATTGGGGCATTTTAATGCTGGCCTCATGAGAATAGCCCGCAATATGAGGGGTTAGCACTACGTTGGGCAATCGTAGCAGGTAATCGAACTGGGTCTTTTCTGCTGGCGTGAAAGTGGCCATTTTTTCATTTTCAAACACATCCAGGCCTGCCCCCGCCAGCTTACCGGCATCCAGGGCGGCCACCAATGCCGTGGTGTCTACCACTTTACCCCGGGAGGTATTGAGAAAGTATACCGGCTTTGCAAAGGCATTAAAGAACTGCGTATTAGCCAGGTGGTGGGTTTCCTTGGTGAGGGGCAGGTGCAAACTCACAACATCGGCTTGTGCATAGATTTCTTCCAGGCTGGCCTGTTTTACCACATCGGTATCAAAACCACTTTTATATTTATCGTTGGCCAGGATTTTCACATCAAAGCCCTGAAGTTTTTTGGTAAATGCCTGCCCGGTGTGTCCAAAGCCGATGATGCCCACCGTTTTGCCATTCAATTCCCAGCCTCGGTTGCCCTCCCGCTCCCAGATGCCTTTTCTTAGCTCCAGATTGCTCTTCAGGATGTTATTGCGCAAACAAAGCAACATGCCCAGGGCCTGCTCTCCTACTGCGTCGCAATTGCCATCGGGGCTGCTTACACAGGTAATGCCCTTGCTTTCTGCATAAGCTACGTCAATCAGTTCCATTCCACTGCCCAAACGGCCTATCCATTTTAACCGGTGGCCGCTATCCAACATGGCTTTGTCTACCTTTAAACGGGTGGTAACGATCAAACCGGTGATTTCCGGTAGCAGGGCCATTACTTCTTCGGTGGTAATGGCAGGTTGGTATACAGGTTCAAATCCTTTGGCCGTAAGTGTTTCTAATAACCAGGGATTCACTTTGGCCGTAATCAATACTTTCTGACTCATAACATTTTATGCGTTAAGGCAGCGAAATCCGCTACCGTTAAAGCTTCTGCTCTTTTTGTAAATATTTCTTCCTGTAAAATTTCTTTGCTGAACAAAGGTTTCAGCGGGTTGCGCAACTGCTTGCGGCGCTGGTTAAAGGCGGTTTTCACCAGGGTGAAAAATTTGCGTTCGCTGGCCATGTTGTATGGCTGCTCCAGGCGGGTAAGGCGTATTACGCCCGACTTTACCTTGGGCGGCGGATTAAAGCAATGCTCGTGTACGTCGAACAAATATTCCACTTTATAAAATGCCTGTATTAATACACTGATCACGCCATATTCCTTCGTATTGTATACCGAGGCCACACGCCGCGCCACTTCTTTTTGAAACATACCGATCACCTCCGGCACCTTATCCCGCCAATCTACTACCCGGAAGAGTATCTCGGTGGAAATATTGTACGGGAAATTGCCAATTACCTTGAACTTACCCTCAAAAGGGGGATCTATCTTCAGAAAATCTGCATGGATGATTTTGCCCCGGATGCCTGGGTAGGTAGCCTCCAGAAAGTCTACTTTCTCCTTATCAAATTCAACGGCCTTGAAATCAATACCGGGAATGTCCAGCAGGTATTTGGTGATGGCACCGCCGCCAGGGCCTACTTCCAGCAGTTGCATGCCCGGCAACACCGGCATACTGGTCACTATTTTCCGGCACATGTTTTCGTCGCGCAGGAAATGTTGACCAAGTGATTTTTTGAGTGTATACATCAGAACACAAAGGTACGGAAGATCGGGCCTTCGGCCAATTCACCCACATTTATTGTATATTTGAATGTCGAAGCTATAAAGCCATGAGTACAGTTAATATACACAAGCCGCTGATCGGCATTACCATTGGTGACATCAACAGTATTGGTGCAGAGATTATCATCAAAACGTTTCTGGACGCCCGGATGCTGGAATTTTGCACGCCCATTATTTTTGCGTCTAATAAAACGGTGAACTTTTACCGCAAACAACTCAACGAAAATAATTTCCAATACCAGAGCATTAAGGATTTTTCCAAGATCAATCACAAGCAGGTGAACGTGTTTAACTGCTGGGAAGAAGAAATCCAGATACAGCCCGGTGTACTTAATGAAGCGGGGGGCAAATATGCAGCCCGCTCCCTGGATGTAGCCGTACAGTGCCTGAAGGAAGGATACCTTGAAGGCCTGGTTACTGCGCCTATTCACAAAAAAAATATTCAAACCCAGCAATGGAATTATACCGGGCATACGCCTTACCTGCGTGATGCCTTTAACGTGAAGGATGTGCTGATGTTCATGACCGCCGATAATATGCGGATAGGCCTGCTCACCGAGCATGTGCCCCTCGCAGAAGTGGCGGCCTATGTAACGGTGGAAAACATTGTGGGTAAATTGCAGCTGATGCGCGATAGCCTGGTAAAAGATTTTGGCATCGACAAGCCCCGCATAGCCGTACTGGCACTGAACCCACATGCCGGCGATGATGGCCTGATTGGCAAGGAAGAGATCAATGTGATTGCGCCTGCTGTGAAGCAAGCCAGGAACCTGGGCATGCTCACATTTGGTCCTTATAGCGCCGATGCGTTCTTTGCCCGCCACGTGTATAAAGATTTCGATGGCGTACTGGCCATGTACCACGACCAGGGTCTTATTCCTTTTAAATCGCTGGCCGCCGGAGAAGGCATTAATTATACCGCCGGACTGCCCATTGTACGCACCTCACCGGATCATGGCACCGCCTTCGACATTGCCGGAAAAAATATTGCAGACGAATCTTCTTTCCGCCAGGCTATTTTCAGCGCACTGGAAATCATTGAAAAACGCCGCCAGTACGAAGAGAATACGCGCAACCCGCTCAAAAAAATACAGCTAGCATCCGAGAATGGATGATGGTGTTATCAGATAGATACCTGGAATAAAACTATTCTATACAAAAGCCGCTTACGATCTAAGCGGCTTTTTCTTGTCACTAAGTTATTTTATGGTAGACAGTAAATGTTTTGTATACGCTTCACCCCAGTTAGGATCTAAATTGGTGGCTGGTTTGAAGGAGGCAAATTGCTTCAATGCCGTTTCAAACAATTCCTTCGCTTTCACTTTACTGCCCCCAAATTGCTCCGGTGTGTAGTAAAGGCTTTGGCCTTGCAGCATGTATACCCGGGGGTTTGCTGCGTTCAACTTTTTAGCCTTCTCCAGCAGAACGGCGGCTTCTTTACCGTAAGGAAGGCCGCGGGTCATGGGATCTACGGAAATACGGGAAGTGGCCACCAGCGATTGCAGGCATAATATCTCACTATTGTCCGGACTAAAAGATAGCGCCTTATCTACATTCAGCGAGGCCTTGTCGGCCCATCCATCTACCTTGTCTTTATCCTTTACATACAAGGCTTCCATCACCTGGCAGTAAGCAGCAAAGTAGTAGGGCTGCCATTTATCTTTTTCGGCAGTAGCAATGCGTTCAAAGGCATTGGCTTCGGTTTCAAACAGGGAAAGGTCTGCATTGGCAAAGTATTTAATATGCGCACTGTCTATCAGGGCAATGTTTTTGGTCATGGCCGCCACATACTTTGCGTCCTGCGCCTGCACGGCCCAAACACTGCTGCTCAGCAAAAGAGAAAAGAGGATACGTTTCATAAAAAATGTTTTACAGCGTTTGTGGTAAATATGGAAGGATGAAAATTATTGATTGTCGATTACCTCCTGGCGCCGGTCTATCCCGAAGCTCATGAACATACCCAGGAAAAAGAAACGCGGTGCATTGGGCGTTACTTCCTGCCTACGCTGGCCGTCTGTGGAATAGTTATAATTGTACACCAGGTTATTGCCCGTTATATTGGTTACAGTAAATACAAACACCGTGAACGCCTTGCGGATAGTTGTAAGATAGTTCGCGCTAAAACCAATGGTGTTATAAGGCTTGGTGTGCTGCGACATAAATTCCGTTACCGGCAAGGTTGGATTGTAATAAGGCCTTCCAGTGGCAAAACTGTAGGTAACGCCAATGGTGGAAGTGATCTTAGGTATGTATTGCTTGTATACGACAGACAGCGTATGCGTGGCTGCAAAATTAGGTTGTACCGATTTAGGGAAGTCCAGGTACTGGCGGTGGGTATCCAGGAAAGAATAAGACACCCAGTAGTCTACATTCTTAAATGTTTTTTTATCGCGCCAGAAAATCTCTGCCCCCCTTGCATAACCGGTGCCGCCATTGGAGGTATCGGGTATGGTTTTCATGAGGTGGTGGTATTTTTTGTAAAACACCTCTGCCCGGAAAGTATAATTCGTAGCCAGTTTCTGATAGGTAGCAATGTAATGCGTAGCACGCATATAGTTTAACTGACGATCCCAGCGGATAAAATCTGGCTCCGGCTTTTCATAATACTCGCCATAGGCCATAGACAACTGAGCGTATTGATCCAGTTTATATCCCAAGGATGCACGGGGCGCCAGTACGGTTTTATCCAGCACAGTGGAGTGTTCGGCGCGGGCACCCACGCGCGCCAGCAGGCGCGGGGCCAGGGATATTTCACTTTCGGCGAATAACGCCCCATAGTTATCGATATAATTCTTATGATACTGGTTGTAGGCAGAGTTCTCTACGGCATACTGGTATTCTGCTCCCAATTTCAGGGAGGAGAAATTGCCCAGCCCACGGGAAAAAGCCATATGGAACTGACTTAGGTCGGAACGGTTGTTTACCGCTGCCGGCGGGCGTTTGCTAATGGTGTCCAGTTTTATCTTATCGGTGTTTGTGCTGTAGGAAACGCCCAGGTCTACCCGCCAGTTATCATCCAGCTTTTCTTTCCAGGTAAGGTTCGTGTATACGCTCCTGTTATGAAGTTCAAACAGCTCCAGGTAGCCGGGATATTCCAGGCTTTCGCGGGTGAAGCCCAGTTTATTAGTACTCACATAGCCATAAAATTTAAGCATACCGGTGCGCGAAGTTTTTAGCCGGTAGTTGGCCGATCCATTCCAGAATGCAGGGTAAATAGTGGTAGAGCGGTCTTGCGGCACCAGTTTGAAATAAGGTGCCAGGTTGGTATAGTCTGCCTCCACCCCGTAGGAACTTTTTTTATTTTTAGCCAGTTCCTGTAGCCCCAAATTTACGCCCACAGTAGAGATACCTACAGAAGAAGAACTGCGATCTGGCAGGTCGTTACTTTCCAGGATCAGGGCGGAGGAAAGCGCCTGACCATAAGCCGCACTATAACCGCCGCTGCTAAAAGTGGTGCCTTTAAAAAGGAATGGTGAAAACCGGCCTCGGGAGGGCAGGTCCGGCATTTCAGAAAAGAAAGGATTCCTTACCAATAATCCATCTATGTAAGTTTGTGTTTCGTAGCCAGTGCCGCCGCGTACAAAAAGGCCGGTCTTGTCGCCAATTTGCTGTGCGCCGGGCAATGTTTTAAGGGCGGAAACAATATCTGCATTGGCACCCGCTGTTGTAGCAATGTCCAGTGGTTTTAACACGGTGTTGGTTTTACTGCTGGCTTCAAAGGTGCCGGCAGAAATGGTGACCAGCCGTAGTTCATTAGCCGCTTGTTTCATGATCAGCACTACGTTTTCGGCTTTGCCATTCAGGGATATCTTTATTTGCAGGGGTTGATAGCCGTTCAGGGTGATGAGCAAAAATTTATCGCCGGTTTCGGTAGTGGTAAAACTGAAGTGGCCGTCTTTGCTGGAGGTAGCGCCGTCGTAGCTGTCCTGCACTGCAATGTTGGCACCGGCCAATGGGCGTTTTTTAGCATCGGTTATCTGCCCGCTTACTGTGGTTTGCGCATGTAGCAATACCGGGAGGGAACCTGCAATCAATAGGAGTAACAGTAATTTCATGCTATCAGTATTTGCGACAAAGAAAAGGCGTAACTAAAAGTTGGGAAAGGGGTATTCGGCAGGATCCGTACAAATTACCGGTAAATAGGGGGTAGCCCGGCGGCGAAAATATCTACCTGGACTAAATTAGTTATTATATGGGTATACCTGCTACTATAAGGGTTATAAGCGGTAAAAAAAAGACGGAAAATAAAAACGCCCTCATCGAATGACGAGGGCGTTTTAACAATATATCGAAAGATGATTAGGCGAAACGGGGTTTCAGTTCGTTGGCCAGGGTCACCATTTTCTTCAGGCTTTCGTCTGCCAATACGCCTTTTTTAAATTCGGCCAGTACTTCGGGCAGTCTTACCTCCATTTCATTCAGAAATGCATCTTCAAAGGCACGTACATTCTTCACGGGTACTTCGCGCAGCAGCCCCTGGGTACCCAGGTAAATGATGGCTACTTGTTTTTCCACCGTATAAGGGTTGAACTGTGCCTGTTTCAGAATCTCCACGTTACGGGTGCCCTTGTCTAGTACGGATTTGGTAGCCGGATCGAGGTCGCCGCCAAATTTGGAGAAGGCTTCCAGTTCGCGGTACTGTGCCTGGTCTAGTTTCAGGGTACCTGCTACTTTCTTCATGGATTTAATCTGGGCGTTACCACCTACGCGGCTCACAGAGATACCTACGTTGATCGCAGGACGGATACCAGCGTTAAAAAGGTTATTTTCCAGGAAGATCTGACCATCGGTAATGGAGATCACGTTAGTCGGGATATAGGCAGAAACGTCGCCGGCCTGTGTTTCGATGATAGGCAGGGCGGTGAGGGAACCACCACCTTTCACGAGGTGACGGATAGATTCCGGCAGGTCGTTCATCTGTGCAGCGATATCGTCTTTCGCGATCACTTTAGCAGCACGTTCCAGCAAGCGGGAGTGAAGGTAGAATACATCGCCTGGATAAGCTTCACGTCCCGGCGGACGGCGGAGCAGCAAAGATACTTCGCGGTAAGCCACGGCCTGTTTAGAAAGATCATCGTAAATGATCAGCGCCGGACGACCGGTATCGCGGAAAAACTCGCCGATGGCCGCACCTGCAAATGGTGCGTAGAACTGCAACGGTGCGGGTTCGGAAGCAGCAGCAGCTACAATAGTAGTGTAAGCCATGGCGCCGTTTTCTTGCAACGTTCTCATTACACCAGCAATGGTAGAGGCTTTCTGACCAATAGCTACGTAGATGCAATAAACGGTTTTACCCGCTTCAAAAAATTCTTTTTGATTAATGATCGTATCGATGCAGATAGCGGTTTTACCGGTCTGACGGTCGCCGATCACCAGTTCACGCTGGCCACGCCCCACGGGGATCATGGCGTCAATCGCTTTAATACCGGTTTGCAGTGGTTCTTTTACTGGTTCGCGAAACAAAACACCCGGGGCTTTGCGCTCGATAGGCATTTCGTACAGTTCGCCCGTGATGGGGCCTTTACCGTCTATCGGTTCACCCAGGGTATTAATTACGCGTCCTATCAGCCCTTCGCCCACCTTGAGGGAAGCGATCTGGCCAGTGCGGCGCACTTTATCACCTTCTTTAACAGAACCTGCATCCCCCATCAGTACCACGCCCACATTATCTTCTTCCAGGTTCAAGGCAATGGCCTTTACATCGTTTTCAAACACTACCAGTTCACCGGAACGTACGTTGTTCAGGCCGTAAACACGCGCGATGCCGTCCCCTATTTGCAGAACGGTACCCACTTCTTCGAGTTCGGCCGATGCATTGAAGTTGCTCAACTGTTGGCGCAGTATTGCAGAAATTTCATCGGGTTTGATGCTCACCATAAATTATGTGTTTTTAAAAGAGTCGTTTAAAATGTATAACGACAGACAGCTTTGCGACTACGCAGCGGCTGCTGTAAATAAAAAGTTAGTGAATAGCAGGAACGTAGGCGTTGCCGCTGAAGTTCTTGCGCAGTTCTTCCAGGCTGCGGGATACGGAGCCGTCGAACAATTGGTTGCCGGTTTCGAGCAGGAAGCCGCCAATCAGGCTTTCTTTCACTTCAGTTACGATATCCAGCGCCTGTCCCGGAAAAGAATCCTGGATATGCTGGGTCAGGGCAGCCAGGCTGGCCTGGTCCAGCGGCTGGGCCGTGGTGATCTTTACCTTGTGAATATGTTTAATGGCCTGGTACTGATCAATGAAAGCATGCGCAATCTCCGGCAGTACACTTTCGCGGCCTTTGTTTACCAGCAGGGTAATGAATGAGGAAGTGAGCGCGCTTACTTGCCCGGTCAGGATAGCGGCGAGTATTTTATTTTTCTTATCAGCCTTGATGATCGGACTTTTTAGCAAATTCACCACATCGGGGTTGGTGTTGGCAATGCTGGCCAGCAGTTTCATATCGGCATATGCCGGCTCTAACTGGGATTGCTCCAGGGCCAGGTCTACCAATGATTTTGCATATCTCGATGCTAAGCGGGGATTCTGCATGTTTTTATATCGCTTTGCGCAGGAAGGCCGTTTGCATGGATACCTGCCAGGGGCTGGGTTTTCATGGCAAACGGCTTGCTTGCGTTGATTAGTTCAGTTTAATATCTCCGGCCAGTTCTTTAATATAGCTTTCCTGCGCGCCTTTGTTAGACAGTTCTTTTCTCAGCACTTTCTCCGCTACATCTATCACAAGGTTGCCTACCTGGTTCTTCACTTCGGTAAGGGCAGCCTGTTTCTGTGTTTCAATGGCGGCATATGCTTCGGTGATGATCTTCTTGGCTTCAGACTGGGCTTGCGTTTTAGCTTCGGCAATGATGTGATCCTTGGCGTCTTTTGCTTCTTTCAGGATTTTGCTTCTTTCGGCTTTCGCTTCGGCCAGCACGTGTTCATGTTCTGCCTTCATCTGCGCCATTTCTTCTTTCACCCGCTCTGCGGAAGTGATAGATTCGGCAATAGAAGTTTCCCTTTCTTTCAGTACACCCAGGATAGGTGTCCAGGCATACTTTTTCAGCAGCAGGAAAACGATGAGGAAGATCAGTAATGAAATGCTAAACAAGCCTAAGGCGGGCTGCAACAGATCCATGGTAATGTATTGAAAGGTTATATTGTTTGCGTAATAAGGATAATCGTTGATGGCTTTTTAAAAAAAATTACTGCATCCCTTGCCCTGTGCGCAGGATGCAGTAAAAAGGTCAGTTAGCTTACTACAGCGAGCAGACCGGCAATAACCCCGAACAGGGCCACACCTTCTACCAGTGCAGCAGCCAAGATCATGTTTGCGCGGATGTCGTTAGCAGCTTCAGGCTGACGGGCGATGGATTCCAGCGCGCTTTTACCGATGTTACCTACACCAATACCAGCAGCGATAGCAGCAACACCAGCACCGATTGCACCACCAGCTTTCGCCAAACCAGCACCTGCTTCAGCAGCCTGCAATAAAACTGTTAAAAGAGCCATAATGATTATGTGTTTGTATTTAAATAAAAACTTAGATCAGGATATTAATGATGCGCTTTAACTTCTCCATGCGCATGCTCATCGTCGTGGGCACCTTCCATAGACTGGCCAATGAATACCGCGGTAAGCGTAGCGAAGATGAATGCCTGGATAAATGCTACCAACAGTTCCAAGCACATCATCATCAGGTTAAAGATGATGGTGACTGGCAGGAATCCATAACCCGCTATTTTGTTCATGGCACCGAAAATAAATACCAGGGCAATAATGCTGAGGATAATGATGTGGCCCGCGAGCATGTTGGCGAACAACCGGATCATGAGGGAGATCGGTTTGGTAAACACCCCGATCAGCTCTACCGGTGCCAGGATTAGCTTTACACCGAAAGGTACGGGAGGATTAAATATGTGACCCCAGAAATGGCGGTTGGTGCTGATCAAAATCGCGATGAAGCTGATAATGGCCAGGGCAGCGGTAACGGCAATATTACCCGTTACGTTTGCAGAACCCGGCAGAAGACCCAGCAGGTTGTTGATCAATATGAAAAAGAAAAGCGTGAGGATAAAGGGGGCAAATCGCTCGGCCTGTTTGCCAGGGATATTGGGCTTCACCACTTCGTCGCGCATAAAAATAATTACGGGTTCCAGTACACCCTGCAAGCCTTTGGGCGCTTTCTTGGCACCATTGGCCTTGTAAGTATTGGCTACGGAAATCATGATCCACAACAGCAGGATGGCTGCCAGGATCATGCATGTAATATTTTTGGTAATAGACCAGTCGTATATTTTTTCGCCCGTGGGATTATTGTTATTGTCTACAGCTATGATTTTCCCATCCGGATAAGTTGCTTCATCAAGGTGGTGTTCCTGGCGGTAGGCACTATTTACCTGGCGAAATCCATTATAAGAGGTTTCTCCATCTTCCAGTTTGTCAGAAGAAAAAGTGGTGGTTCCCTTAGCAGCACTATATAAAATAACCGGCAGGGGAATCGTTGCATGAAACGACCCTACACTAAAGAAATGCCATTCATGGCTGTCTTTTACGTGCCCGAGCAGCAACTCTTTTGCATCGATCTTTTTGCTTCCTTCCTTTTCAGCAGTAGCCGCTTCGGTTTTGGAAGCCGTTCCAACGTTTTCCGGAGTGGGCTGGGCAGCAGCAAAAGCCATGGAACCATGCAGGCACAAAGCCGTCAGAGTAGCTACCAGAGTATGTTTGAACAGTTTATAGGAAATCACCTTTTCTTGAAATTTTGCGCAAAGATAGGAGAATTTAGTTCAAAAACGATGTCGCATACAAAAAAGTGAAAGGGGAGCCTGGGGGAATTAATTATCAGTGAATTAATACATATTATTATTTGCGATAAAGTACTGAAAAACCGCCCGTTTCCCCTGTGGTAAACCTCCACTTGACGGAGCAGGCGCACGGAAGCAGTATTCTTATTTATATGTAGAATAAATTATATATAAAATTATTTTAATGTTTAATAATAAGATGGGTAATCTGGGGGGAAATTACCGGGAACGATTGCGGGAATAAAGTGAGGGTTAATCCTTTCCGCCAAATGCCTTTTCATAGGCACGCAGGCACTCCTCCTTGATGGCATCCGGCAGGTCGGAGTCCTGCTGAAAACGGAACCCCCGCTTGGTAATGTCGTCATCGAAAATGTAATGATCCGCCAGCCGGTCGCCCCTGGGGCCAAAAAAGTCCTGGTGATGGGCCTCTATGGTGTCCAGGTCTTTTTTTAAGGCGTCTATTTTTTCCGCAAAGCTTTTACCGGCTTCCGGCTCATAAGAAGATTTGTTCATCGTTATGGCTTTAGGTATACAACAGGGTACAGATACCATGCCATTGAAAACGGGGTACTGCATGCCCCAACAGGCAAAAGGGCGTACCAATCAGTACGCCCTCCCTTGTGGAGACACTGGCCCCCGCCTGCAAAAGCAGTTATTTGAAGGAAATATATTTTTGCTCTTCGCGCATGATCTGCTGAAAGAACGTTTTTAGCCCCGCAAAATCGGCTACCGGTATCTCCACCCGGCTGTTTGTATGAAATGTCCGGGTGATCAGCAACACGTCCGTCGCCGTACGCCGGTAAGTGATACTGTACTGCATGTTCTTATAAAGCGCCTGCATATCTGCCGGTACCTGGTCAAAAACCTTCCCATTCTCCAGATGGATCTCTACCTCATCGCTGTATTCATCCGTATTTTCATAGTTCCAATACAGGAAAGGATATTGGCGGTCTTCCCCGGTAAAAATGTTGGCCGTGGCCACCTGGTCCCTGAATACAGGGTGAAGCATGTTAATGCCTCCTACGCTTAGCACTTCGTTGAGCACCTTAAAGTGTACGTTCTCCCCCACCGTGTCTGCCAGGTTATTGAGGTTGGCAAAATCAAAAGAATCAATTTCCACGGCATTTTTAAACCCATTATGGAGGGTATAGTAGAGTTGCTCTTTGCAATCGTCCCTGTTTTTATCGGAATAAACACTTCTCAATACCTCGGCCCGGATACCGCCACAATACTGCCGCTGAGTAATCTCCAGGTCATTGCCATGCACCGTCATCGTAGTGTGCATATGGACGAAGGATGGTTGCAGGTGCTTCATATTTACCACTTCCAGGCTGGCATGCGCAGCAGGCTGAAAGGGTATATTCAATATCTGTGCGCCATATACCTGGCTAGGCATTACATTAAATGGTAGCAGGTTGTCGGTTAGTTCCAGGTAATAGTTTTCACCGCCCAGCGTAACCCGTACGATGCAATGGTTGAATGCCACGGATGGCAGTTCCATGAGCCGTTGTCCATTATCGCGCGTGCTTACCAACACCAAGTTGGCGGCTAAGCCGGCTTTGCGGGCAAAGGCCAGGAACAGGGTAGACAAATCTTTACAATCGCCCAACCGGGTGGCCAGGGTTTTGGATGCGCGCTGAGGTACATAGGCGCTCTGTCGGAAAGGCACAGAACTGTAGGCAATGTGGGCCTCTATGTATGCATAAATACGGCGGGCCTTGGTAAGATCGTCCAGGCCTTTCAGCCCTTCGGGGAATATGTCCGCAAAGGCCTGGTTCAGATCGTAGTCTTCCCGCGACTGAAGCCGGGTCAGGTCGCTGTACCACTGCTCAATTACGTCCCAGGATCTTATAGTAGACACATGCAGCACAGTGCCAATGTCTGACAGGCTGGGCATGAAAGGTTGGTTATGAATGGGCGCCAGGTTATTGGCCGTCCAGCTATAAAGTTTAAAATTCTCATGTTGGCTGGTAACGGGTTTAAACGTATCGTCATTGAGCACTTTATATTGTATGTCCATGCTATCGGCTACCAGCAGGTTGTATTGTTCCCGACGGGTAGGAAAAGGGGAACAGAAATAATACCGATCCCAAAACTCTTTACCCAGGCGGCCTATGGGGTAGTTACTGACTTTATAGGTGTAGTAAATGGCATCGCCGGGTTCCAGTTTTTCAAAGACGATAGTATTGTCATTTACATCTGCCGGAATCCTGGCCCCACTTCGTTTTACCACTTCCGCCTTAAGTATATTGAGGAGTTGGTACACCTCGTTGTAGGGGATAGTTACTTCTTTCCAGCCATCTATGCCCGCCTTGTTTTGCAATAACATGGCACAGCTATTAATCCGCTCGGAAGCGCCTTGCCCATATAACACCACATTGTCTTGGTCAAAAAGGGTAATGAAAGGCTCTGCAGAATCGAGGGGCTGCTTGTAGGCATCGGCAATGGTTTTAACATAATCGATGGCAGGAAAATATTTAAAGATGTCGGGCTTGCCCTGTAGCTCCCGGAGGTGGCGGCGGTATTCATATTGGCCGGGGTAAATGGCTAAGGCTTGCTGGTAGTATTCGATGGCTTTGGCAATTTCCTTTTTCTGCACATAGCAATCGGCGATGGAGCCGCAGATATCGTAGTTGTAAGGACTCAGCCCACGTTGAATTTGCAGGTAATGCAGAGCGCTATCGTATTGCTGCAACCGGTAGAAATGATTGATCAGCAGATCGTAGCTTCCTTTTTCATCGGGCGATTTACAGACAATATTCCGCAAAACGGCCATCGCTTTATCTTCCATCGATTGCGCCTCGTATTCATCCACGAGGGATTTCTGCACATCAAAGTTACTTTGCTGGTTTTCGTTATAATCTTCCAGTAATTTTAATGCGGCGGCCCGGTTTTTCTGCACATCCCTTTCCAGCACAAACATCATACTTAATGCCACACTGCTGCCGGGCATCTTTTCGTACCCATGCCGCACAGTGGCGATCAAACTGTCTACCTGTTGCATTTTACTAAGCAGGATCACTTTCTTTTCCAGGGTTACTTCCCGCTCTCCCATCAGCCTCTCTGCGTGCAATAAGGTATCCAATGCTTCCGGAAATTGCGACTCTTCGGTGAGCCGGTTACTCTCTTCCAGCAGCACCCAATAATTCTGCGGGTCTAGCGCTTTGAGGCGCTCTATGAGTTCCAGCATTTCGGTTTTGTCTTTCGATTCACCCAGGCAGTTAATATATTGGCTAAGTATGACTACGTCCTGCGGGTATTTTATGTAAAAAGGATGCAGTACTGCTTTGGCTTTGTCGTACTGCCGGTTGCGGATATACGTTTTGCTAAGGAGCAGGGCGCTAGTGATATCATTTGGATTTTTTTGTAACTGCGCCTGGAAATAGGCTACGGCAAAATGCGGGATTTCCGCTGGCAAAGTGCGGAGGGTATCCGGGAGGTAGAGTTGGGCGCCTGATGTATCGGTAAGACCCGGCAGCACATGATGGCGGGCATCGGTAAGCCGGACTATAAAATTAGGAACGGAGGTTCTGCTGGTAAAACCGGTTTGCACCAGGATACGGTTATAGCCTGCATGCAGGTGTACGGGCACATTGTATTCATCCAACTCTGTAAGATTTTCATCCTGTTCCACGATAAGCAACCGGTCGTTTACCCATACTTTGAAGGTTCCAGCGCCCCCCAGGCATAAAAATCCATCGGTATCCTTTTCCGATTTTACGAAAGACTGGGAATAGCCTATGGCCGCACTAACGGGAAATGCCATCTCTAAAATCACCCATCCCTGGGGAGCAGCCGGTGTAAACCAGTCTATGGGCGTATTGTTCAGGGAAATAAAACCCTTCCCGGTGTGGGGTTCATGGATAGGTCCATAATCTTTGTCGAAACCACTGCCGGAAATATTATCGAACGGGCCTACGTGCGACCAATGCTCAATGGCCCCCATGGCGGCAAAATGTGCCGCCATTTGCCCCGCCTGGTTGCTACACGCCAGGTGATGGCTATAAGCGTATTCACCAGCGGCACGCAGGGAGCCATCCAGGCTGCTGTCGCTTATCATGCGGTGCAGGTTATCCAGTTCGTACCCGCTTTTACGCTTGTACTCGCCCAGCACCGCATCGGTAAACCATAATGCGTAAAAGTAAGGATCGGGTTTCCGGAAAGTGGCAACAGGATTATGCAGCTTTACAGCCAGATCTTCCATGTATCCTTCATAGCTTTCCAGCAGCATCCAGGTGGCCAGGGCATTGTCGTGCGTAGCAGGTACTCTCATAGCATTGGCCAGGTAAATACGGGCGTGGGGAATATCATTTTTGTGAATGCATTCCCAGGCTTTTTCATAATCTCCGGCCCGCAGGGATAGGGTAGACAGGAGCGCCAGGACAAATAAGGTTGTTCCAAATTTCATGAGGTAGGGCATTAAAACATGTATAGGGATACAAATTACATATAAAAAATAATAATGTATAAAATGTCGGAAAATAAAAAAATGCTAGCACTGGGGCAGAAAAGGGATTTTTATATTTTATCGGCCACCTTCTTAAACTGCATGCTGTGTAATTTGAAGTAAAAGCCTTCTTTTTTGAGCAGTTCCTCATGGGTGCCCATTTCTTTAATCTCGCCTTTATCTAACACAATGATCTTGTCTGCCTTGCTGATGGTAGACAGGCGGTGTGCAATAACAATGGCGGTGCGGTCGGAGATAAGCTTGTCGATGGCATGCTGGATCAGCATTTCCGACTCTGTATCTACCGAGGAGGTAGCCTCGTCGAGGATAAGGATGGCGGGGTTATATAGCAAAGCCCGTACAAAAGAAATAAGCTGGCGCTGCCCGAGCGACAAAGTACTGCCCCGCTCCATCACCGCGTAATCGAAGCCACCCGGCAGTTGGGTAATGAATTCATGCATGCCAATGAGCCGGGCTGCATTTTCTACCATTTCCCGGGTAATGGCGGGATTGCGTAGGGTAATATTTTCGTAAATGGAACCGGCGAACAAAAACACATCTTGCAACACCACGCCAATGCGGCTGCGCACTTCAGAAAGTTTGTAATCCCGGATATTTTTACCATCCAGTAAAATATGCCCTTGCTGTACATCGTAGAGCCGGTTCAGAATACTGATCATGGTGGTTTTGCCCGAACCGGTATGTCCTACAATGGCTACCGTGTCGCCGGGTTTCACCTCAAAACTAATGTTTTTTAACACATAGTCATCTGCCTTATAGGCAAAGGATACATGCTCAAAGGTAATGGCACCCTGTAAGTTTTGGGCGGTAAGTGTGCCGGTATCGGGCAGGTATTCATCACTATCCAGCACTTTAAACACGCGTTCACAGGCCACCATGCCCATTTGCAGGGTATTAAACTTATCAGCCAGCACCCGCAGCGGGCGGAAAAGCATGTTCAGGTACATGATAAAAGCAATCATTACGCCCTGGGTTACCTGGTAGTTCAGCACCTGGTTAGCCCCATACCATACCATAAGGCCCAGAGAACTGGCCAGTATAATTTCTACCACCGGAAAAAACACGGAATAGGCGAAAATGGCGTCGATATTGGCGGTACGATGCTCCCGGTTAATTTTTTTAAACTTCACCGACTCCCGTTTTTCGCCGGAAAAGGCCTGCACTACCACCATACCGGTAATGTGTTCCTGCACAAAGGCATTGAGCGCCGCCACCGCATTGCGCACCTGGTAAAAAGATTTGTTTACGCTTTCCTTGAAGATATAGGTAGCCAGTATGAGCAGCGGGAAGGGAGAAAGGCTTATCAAAGTAAGCCGCCAATCCTGGACCAACATTACCGCCAGGATGGCCACGATCATAAGTACATCAGCAATGATGGAGATCAGGCCTTCAGAAAAAATATCGTTGATCGCTTCTATGTCGTTAATGGTGCGGGTGGTAAGGGTGCCTATAGGTGTTTTGTCGAAGAAGGCTAGGTTCAGGTGGCTGATCTTTTTATACACAGTAACCCGCAGGTCCTTTATCACGCTTTGTCCCAGCCAGTTGGTGAGGTAGGAGAACAGGAAGCGCACCACCGTTTCCAGCAGCAGCAACCCTACTTGTATGATACTCACCGTAATGAGGGCCTGTATCCATTGGTTGGCAATATATTTATCTACCGTAAGCTGGATAAGGTAGGGACGCACTGGCGATAGGATGGCCAGCAACACCGTCATGGTAATAGACCCGTAAAACGAGCGCTTATAAGGACGGGCAAAGGAGAACAACCGCCGCAGTAATCTAACATCAAATACTTTCTTATTCGCCATAATTTGCTAAACAGGTTGTAATGCGTGGGGGGCTGTGAACCGTAGTCCGCCGTGTTGTGTCCTACTTCCCTGCTGGCCGCATGAAACACACTTTGCAAAAATACAAAATCCCCGGCGCGCACAGCGCCGGGGATTATATATTACTAAGAGTAAGTTATTTGTCTTCTTTCATGATCTGCTTATAGGCCTTGATAAAGATAGCGCCCAGGTTTTTATGCGGCGGCACATAATCGTTAAAAAGATCGCGGCTGGCTACATCGCCGGCAAAACGTTTGGAAAGGCCGGCCCACATGTTTACCCAGTCTATGCGTTTGCCCTGGCGCACCTCTTCTTCCAGGCTGCGCAGAATGGGCTCATTCACGCGACGGGTACCCACCTGTTTAGAAGAAATAATATGGGCTTCAGGTGCTTTGGCCAGCACCAGTGCCAGGTTATGGTAGCCGCCGCAGGAACCCAGTACCACGATCTTGGCAGAGCTTTGCAGGTTATCCAGGGTGGTGTTCACATGGAAGCTATGGCCACGGTGAATGAAGATGGTGGGGTGAATATCGTTTTCATCCAGGTAATCACTCAATTTGCGGATAGCTTCCTTATCGCCCGGCTCGTCTATGGGCAAGTTGGCGTAAATAGTTACCGGCTGGCCTTTGGTAGACGTGATCGTGGCCCAGTTAGCATTCTTCACAATCTTCCAGTCGCCCGCAGGAAAGTTGGTCATAAAACTGGCGTAAGATTCCTGGCCATCTTTATCCCCGTAAAAAAATACCTGCTCGTATACCCGGCCACTGTCGCTTTGCAGGGTATTAAAGTTTACGTAGTTAATGGGGGGCAACTGGAATTTGCTGGCCATGTCCGATGCCTTGGAAGAATCGCTGCCTACACCGGTTTCTGTTTCAAACAAGCTACTCAGCAGGGAGTAGATCACCATACCGCGTTTATCATTTTTGCTACTTACAAAGGCGTAGTTTTTTTGCACTTCGCTGCGTAAAAAATCCAGCAGTTTTGGATCGCGGATGCTGCCAAAAGAATTAGCCACATCCACGGCATCTTCCAGATCTTCTGTTTTTTCCAGGCTGCTCACAAATTTCTTCATGAGGTAATTGGCGTTTTCCGGTGCCATGGATTTCAGGAAATTGTCCAGTGTATTAAAGCCTGCGGCCATTGCCAGGAATTTCTTAAAGCGGTCAAAACCCACCAGCATCAGCAGGCTGTCGCCACGGCTGGGTTTCATGCGCAACATCATTTGGTCGTACAGGCCGGCATTGTTATGATTAGTATAACTGGAAGTATACAATTCTTCTTCGCCGTTTACGATCAGGTAATAAAGTTCTTCCGGCGTAAAGTCTTTGATGATCCGGAATCTTACAGGGGCCTGCTCTTCGTGCAGGTCATCTACTTCCCGAATATATTTGAGCGATTTGGCCTGGAGATTTTCCTGCATGGCTTTGAGGCCAATAGGATTTTCCCCGGCCAGCTTGCGTTTTTGCAGTTTAATGGTAGCCTTAACCATTTGCTTGTAATAACTATCGTCGTTGGCCACAATGGGCTCTAGTTGGGCCACCGTGGTGCTACCATCCAGCAGTTCGTCGATGAAGGGCAGTATGCGGGTACTCTGCTCGCTGCGTCCTATCTGCACAATCTGCTGTACTATGGGATCTAAATTTTTGCGGATAGCGGCAGCCGTAGGCGTGTAGGAGGTGGCATAGGTTAATACCTGGTTGGGGTATTTACGAGCCACGGCAGCTACCACACTATCTGTTACCGGGTATTCCAGGTATTGCGGCACATCGGTCATGATCGTTTCCAGGTGGTTGAAAGCATATTTACCAAAAAGCACGCCTTTTGCCTCCTTATACCCCACGTTGTCTGTAAAAGGCCTTAATACGATGTTGGCAGTTTCATAAGAAAGTCCGTCCAGCAGCGGCGCTACACTCTGGCCTTTCATGTCAGCCTGCATCATCTGCTGGAATACACGGATCATGTCCGGCGCATCGGCAGCTTCTATTTTATGGTAAGAACGGTTTACATTGTATAGGTGCAATACCTGGTTAATGGCGGTGAGATACTTCATTTTCAGCCGGTGGTCCAGGGAAGAATCCAACTCTATCTGCTGCTGCATCTGGTCTATTTGCTTGAAAATGGCATTGGTTACCTGGAGATTAATGGTTTCGTCCTCTCCCACGTTTACATGGTTGTCCTGCTTGCCATCGAACTTGTCTGCGGCCACTTGTTCTTTATCAATGCTCTCATGAATACCTACGCGGCCTATGGGTATAGCAGGTTGGGCATTCTGGGCAAATAACCAGCTACCGGGAACGGCAGCCAGTAAAACGAACATAAAAAATTTTTTCATGAATACTTCAGTTGTACGGTAATACTATGCAAAGGTAGTACCAAATTGGCAATTATCCTGTATGCTCCTGTTTGCTATCAACCATTGAAGGTGTAATACAGTTGCTTTCATATTATAAAAAATGACCTTTACGAGAATATCCTACGCCAGCCTTGCTGGGTGGTTTTCAGTAACTTTACCGCAGGCGCATATGCGAATGAAGCATGGCGTAAAGGCGATAAGAACATGGAGGTCATTGCCACCTATTGCTTTTTTTTAAAATACCTGTAACGATCATGGCATCTTTTGCTGCACCTGGCCTATCGTTTCCCGCAGGCGCTTCGTTAACAATTTCATAATGCAAACTTCATATGAAGTGGGATTAATTTTGCAGCGTCTTTTCAACTCAATGTTAACAGTTATGATCGATCAAGCGGTTGCAGGAAAAATTTTAGTGGTGGATGACGAATTGGATATCCTGGAAATAATCAGCTACAACCTGAAGAGCGCCGGTTATGACACCGTAACGGCAAAAGATGGTCTGGAGGCCATCCAGAAGGCCAAAATATTTCGTCCCGATCTGATTATGCTGGACATTATGATGCCCAATAAAAACGGGATAGATACCTGCCGGGACCTGCGCAAGCTGCCGGAATTTAAGGAAACGATGATCCTTTTCCTGACAGCACTCAATGATGAAAAATCTGAAATCGACGGACTGAACATGGGGGCCGATGACTATATTGCCAAACCCATTAAGCCTAAATTGCTGGTAAGCCGCATCAATGCCCTGTTTCGCCGCCTGAACAAGCCGGAAGATATGCAGGTACACCTGGGCGACCTGGTGATAGACCGGGAAAGATTTTCAGTGAATTACAAAGGAGCCGGGATAGTGCTGGCCAAAAAGGAATTTGAATTGCTGCAACTGCTGGCCTCCAAACCAGGCCGGGTGTTCCTGCGCAACGAAATACTGAACCAGGTATGGGGCACGGAAGTAATTGTTGGCGACCGCACCATAGATGTGCATATCCGTAAAATACGCCAGAAGCTGGGTGTAGATTTGATCACCACGGTGAAAGGGGTAGGTTATAAATTTGATATTTAAAGGACCTGGAAAAAAAGCATCCCGCTTTGCCGCAGGTGCGGTTAAGTAAAGGCTTAAATCCTGCTCCCCAGGCAGCTTTCCCTGGCCTTAGAAACCCGGCTATGGCTTGCAGGAAAACAGAAAAATTAAATTAATTTTCCACTATTAATCAATTTACTCGCTTAGGAGTATGTTCAGTGCTAAAAACCTTTCCCCGCAAAAGCTCGCGGGCTTTACTGCATTAATTCTTGCCGCTATCCTTGCCCTGTTCTGTTTAATTGCCGACGGTCGCTGGCCAGTGGTGGGCATTGCTTTTGGCCTTACCTTCCTGGTATCTTATTTTTTGTATTTATACACCCTGCAAAATTTTATATACCGGAAAGTAAAACTTATCTACAAATTCATTTATCAAACCAAGGCTACCAAACGGGAAGACTTCTTCCATAAAAACATACTGCCCCTTAAAACCATCGACGAGGTGAGCGAGGATGTGGAAAAATGGGCCCAGCAAAAGAAAGAAGAATTGGAAGTACTGCGAAAAAACGAAGCATTTCGTAAGGAGTTCTTACTAAATCTTTCACATGAGTTAAAAACACCCATCTTTGCGGTGCAGGGATATATCCATACTTTATTAGACGGCGCGCTGGAAGATCCCCAGGTGAACCGTATGTTCCTAAAAAATGCTACCAAGAATATAGACCGCCTCTGCCGCTTGCTGGACGACCTGGACGAAATTTCCAAACTAGAAAGCGGCGAAATGACGATCAACCCGGAAACCTTTGTGATACAGGATCTTACCCGCGACGTGTTTGACACGCTTTCGCTGAAGGCCGGTACTAAAGACATAAAGTTTAGCATTAAAAAAGGTTGTGAAGCCCCCTTGCATGTGCTGGCAGATAAGGAAAAAATACGCCAGGTACTCATTAACCTGGTGGATAATTCTATAAAATACGGCAAGGCCTCCGGCCATACGGTGGCCAGTTTTTACAACATGGACGGGAAGCGGGTACTGGTAGAAATATCCGACGACGGCATTGGCATGATGGAAGACCATTTGCCCCGCGTATTTGAACGCTTCTACCGCACCGATAAGGCCCGCAGCCGCGACATTGGCGGCACCGGACTGGGACTGGCCATTGTAAAACATATTATGGAAGCGCACCACCAAACCATTAATGTGCGCAGCAAACCAGATATCGGTTCTACGTTCGGGTTTACACTGGATTCGGGCAAAGAGTAAAATAATAGTGCATAAAAAAAAGAGCGCTGCCATAGACTATGCCAGCGCTCTTTTTTATGCCTTTTCGCTCTTACTTGATGCCTGCTTTATATTTAGGCAATACCAGTTTTCTCACAATGGTATGGGCCACTAAGGATAGTACAGCCACGACTACCAAAATGAGCAACTGCTTTAACGGGGTGTTAAAAATGCCCAAGGTATCATCGCCACGAGCATTCAGTACGGCGGCCACATACACAATAATGCCACAGATCCACAACGTATAGTGCGACCAGGCATAGCGCCGCTTGTTATACGCTGTTTTTCCAAATGAAGTAAATAAAAGGGCAACGTGTGCAATGAAAAACAACAGGGCAAGCACTAATAGGATTGTTAACATAAGGAATTGGTTTGGTGAGGGAAGTTGTGCTAAGAAGGTTTTCACTATAAATATAGGGCATAAAAAAGAAAGCCGGATGCGGATCCGGCTTTCTTTTTTATGCAGGGCTGCTTATTAAAACTGCAAATAGATGGGCATCATTGGCTGGGTAGATTTTACCTGGATGATGAACCAGAGGAATACCACCATCACCACCACGCTGGCGGGTACGGGCATTTTCTCAAAACGTTTGGCCAGCCAGTTTTCACTGCTGCGGGGCAGGAAGTGCAGCACAAAGGCCATACCCATCACCCAGAATACGGGTTTATACCCTTCGTATAAGGTACCCATTACATTGGGCTGGAAGTCGTATATAATCTGGTGAATGAGTGTCCAGGCATCGGCAAAGGTGCTGGCTTTGAAAAATATCCAGCAAAAGCATACGAAATGGAAGGTGATCAATATGCCGACTACTTTCCAAAAGCCGGCGCTAAACCCTTTAAATACATATTGCCGTTTTTTAAGGAAGGTAATGCGAAGCTTGTCCAGGGCCAGGGCTGCGCCATGCAGCCCCCCCCAGAAAATAAAGTTCCAACTGGCCCCATGCCAGAAACCGCCTATAAGCATGGTAAGGGCCAGGTTTATGTATTGACGCACCTTACCCTTGCGGTTGCCGCCCAGCGGAATATAAAGGTAGTCGCGCAGCCAAGAGGAAAGCGAAATATGCCATCGCCGCCAAAACTCCGTGATGTTGGTGCTTTGATAGGGCGAGTCGAAGTTGGGCGGAATTTTAAAACCAGTCCAGCGGGCAATGCCCAGGGCAATGTCGGAGTACCCGGAGAAATCGCAATAAATGATGAGGGCATACCCATATACCCCCAGCAAACACTCCAGCCCCACGTGTTTGGAAGGGTCGTCGAAAATGTATTGTACGAAGTTCTGGTTAATGAAATCGGAGATCACCATTTTCTTGAAAAGGCCGGTGAGGATAAGGTACATGCCCTTGCCTACATCCTCCGCCGTTAGTTTATACGGCTTGGCTATTTGCGGGATAAAATCTGCCGCGCGCACAATGGGCCCCATCATGAGCTTAGGGAAAAACGACAAGAAGAACACGTAGTCCATGAATTCCTTTACGGGCGCTATTTCCCCCCGGTACACGTCGATGGTGTAACTCAGGTTTTCGAAGGTGTAGAAAGATATGCCGATTGGCAGGAATATCTGTAACGGGGTAAGGTGGCCCAGATGCAGGTCGTTTACAATACCGATGAAAAAGTTCGTGTATTTAAAGAAAAACAACATGCCTAAATTGGCCACCACGCTTATGCCCAGGAGCAACTTTTTCCTGGATAGCCGTGGTTCCCGGTAAATACGGTTGGACAGTATAAAATCCACGACGGCAGAGAGTATGACCAGCCCCACGTACCAGCCGCAGGCCTTGTAAAAAAAGTAGAGTGAGAACAGGGAAAATACCCACACCCTCCCCTGCTTGCTGCCACTCACGGCCAGGTAGCAAAAGAGAAATACCACGAAGTAGTAAAAGAAGAAAGCACTGTTCAGCAGAATAGGATCTTCCCGGTGATAGGTGAGCTGATAAGCCAGTTGTTGTAGTACGTCCATCATAAACCGGCTGTTGTTTTAATATTAAGCTGAGAATAGTGTTGATATGCGGTGTGAATGGCATCGTAAAGCAGGTTGCCCTGCAACGTGTAGCCATGTGCGTTAAAGTGAATATGATCCGTAGACCAGGCACCGGAAAAGGCTTTGCTCATGCCACGGTTCTGTTCATAAAAGTCCCAGGCGGCCAGTTGGTGTTCACGCGCGTATTGCAGGATGGCGTTGCGCATCACCAGTACGTTGGTGTTAGGGCGGTAGCTCACCTTGTAGGAGGTAACGTACCGTTTGCCCTGCCGGCGGCGGTAGGCTTTGCGGGTGGCTATGCTGCTAGCCGCCGGGGTGGTAAGTAGCAGGGCCACGTTCGGGTTCAGCTCCCGGAGGGTGGTAACGGTACGGTCTATATTGGCCGCCATCTGGCTGGCGGTGATGCCGCCATAGGCTTCGTTGGTGCCGAGGGAAATAATGACCAGTTGTGGCTGTAGCACCGTCATCAATGCGGTGAGGGTGCTGCTGTTGTCGTTGTAATGCTGGTACATGGCGCTATTCACCCCGATGGCGCTGTATAAAATGCCGGGATGCCCGTTTTGCAGCAAGGCGCCGTAAAAGTGGAAATTCGCATTACTTTGGGTGAGCCAGTTGGCCGTAAAGCCATTCACCGGCGTATCAAAGGTGAGGGTAGCGTCGGTAAGCTTCAGGGCGTCGCCAGGCAGTGGCACGGGTTGAATATTTACCTGGGCACCGCCGGCGGTAACAGTGGCGTCGTCGCCACCGTAATATAGCAGGGTGGCCTTTTTCACGGTATTATCCATGGCATTGCCATCATTGCCGCTGAACTGGAGGGAGATGGTATGCTGGCGGGTGGTGAGCTCCATGCCGCCGGGGCCAGGGGCCTCGTTCAGACTACGGTCTACAATGCGCTGGGTGTCCCAGATGCGGGCGCTGCTCCATTTATAATCACTGGGGCCATTGGTATTGGCGAGGTTAAAAGGGAATACCCATCCCCGCCCTGCATTGCCAAAATCGCCCTGTAGGCGGCTGGCCAGGGCAGCGGGGAAGAAGCCGGCTTGCACGTGACTATCGCCCAGTTGCAGCACAGACACCACCTGGTCTTTCAGTTGCAAGGCGTCGAAAAAAGGCGACAGCCCATTTTCCTGCTGGATGCGGTTGGGCGGCGTAAAGGTGGGCGCGGCATTATTGCCGGCCTTGCCCTTGCGGGCGGTAGAGGGTTTACCACTTGCTTTTTTGGCAGTGGCAGGCGGCTTATGTTGAATGGCTTTTTTGGCGGGATGTTGTTGCCGCGCGGACATGGTGCCAGTACTGCCGGCCAGTATACAGCACAGCAGTAGCAAGACGAGCTTACGGCTTTTCATCTTCATGATATTTGTTCAATAATGCTTTAAAAAGCAATGCACCTACCTTGGCGGCGCCTTGCCGGTTAAAATGGGTATAATCCTTATTGGCCAGCGGATGTTCTGACTCTACCCACTGGGTCATGGAACCGTTGCCGCCCATGTTGGCATACAGGTTCCAGAAAGCGGCTTCATGGGCTTCTGCCATGGTATGCTGTACGCGCAGCAGGGCGGTAACGCCCGGGGCCGTCACGTATTTATCTTCCTTGCGGTAAGACTTGTCTGCGGTGCTGATCACCAGGAAGGAAGTCTGCGGGAAATCTGCCCGCAGGCTATCCAGCACTTTGGTCATGGGGCGCTGGTACCAGCTATAATCGGTGAGTTCCGGTTTCCAGAGTATGTTAGCCCCGTATTGTAAAACGATCAGGTCGTAGGGGCGTTCTTCCTGCAGGTGCATAAGCATATCGCGGGAAAGGCGGCCCAGTTCTATGCCGCTGATGCCACGAAAAGAAAAGTTATCGACAAACACGCCTTCGGGGCTTTCAAAGGAAACGCCGTAAAGGGGCTGGCTACCGGCATTGTCAAATTTCATGAGGAGGCCGCCGGTGGTATCGGGCTGTATAGCCAGGCTGTTTACCGTTTGATTACCGCTGAGGGGGTAGGTATGTTCATTAGCCGTCAGGGTGCTGTGGCCATCGCCTGGGCCATAGATAAGGTTCACTTCTTCAAACTTATCCAGGTGGGGCTTGTGTACGGGGCTATATTTCACCCAACTGCCGGCGGAGGGCAGGAAGGTATGGCCGGAAATGCCCAGGGGCAGGTTACCGGCAGGAAGATTTTTATAATGATAGTCGGTCCAGTCTTTAGAAAAGGTATGGGTAATGGTGGTACGGAAAGAGGCCACGATAGAGGTTACTGGTACAAAGCCCACGCCTTCGCCCCCAAAGAAATTTTGCAGACTATCTCGCAGGTCTTCCGTAATGAGGTCGCCTTCTATCATGGAATCGCCGAAGTAGGCAATGCGTACTTTGCGGCGCTTGCCGGCTTTCAGATCGTGCAGGGCTTGCAGGAAGTGGGCCATTCCAGGACTAATATCTCCCGGAGTGGTGCTGGTTTTCCCATAATCCTGGATACCGGTGTAGGTTTCAAAATTATAGCGGGGTGCAGCAGCAGTGGCGGTGGTGTCCACAGCCTGGGTGCTGTCTGCAGGCGATGTGGGCTGGGTGGTGGTACCTGCTACCGTGGCAGCGCTATCTTCTCCAGGAAGGAGGCCGGGGGTATTTTTAGGCCGCAGATCGGCCAGCAGGTCTACCTGCCGGCTGGTAAAATTTTTGAGAGAAAAACTATTCTGTACGCAAGAGAGCGCCAACAGGCAGCCCAAGGTTCCCGCAACGATGTAAAAAGGATAAGCAAATCTATTCTTCTCGGACATACTAAAAATCGTATGCAGCACTAACGCTTATCCATACGCGCTTATTCTTTAACCAGCGTCATATCTGCGTCTAATGCATGCAATTTATAACGGGTGATGATAGCGGTGACTCTTGTAACCCATACATTACCGGCGGCAGAATACTTGCCTGCATGCATGTGTTTTAGCCATAGAGTATAGTCGGATGTTCCTTTCATGGACCTGAACCACTTTTTGCGTTGCAGCGTCTTTACAAAACTATTATAAGAAGCTGTTGCGTTAGCATATTCTTTATACTTGGAATGATAGGTACCCTTCTTGTGCAATTCGTTCCGGCCTACAATGCCAAAATGATTGTGGAGCAGCCGGGCGTTCTTGCTATTGCCCATCCCCGATTCCAGCATGGCTACGCCGAGGATAATACTAGCCGGTATACCAGATTCTTTCATCAACTGCTGCGCTACTGGTGTGTATTCATGCAAGTAACTTTTTGCGGTGTAATGCTGCGCTTGGGCCGTCCTGAAAATGATCATCAGGCTAAGGCTGCATACGAGTGCCTTTACAATTTTACTGCATTTCATTTGGTGACGTTTAGGTTCAATAAAGCATCCGCCCCAACTCGTTCCCCTATTCAATAATCATCGTTTTCGTGAAAAAATGGTTTTAAATATTCTTTATTAACGTATAAAACAGGTGGGTATTACCCCATATAGATTATAATTAAATGTAATGCATTTTAATGACCCGGCCAAATCAGGCGACTTCCCGGTGAACGTGGTATAGCCAAAGATAAACCATTTACACCGGTTTTGCTGCGGGCTAGGCCTTGGGTGCTCTTACCAGGTCTATTTTCAGCTCGTTCAGTTGGGCTTCGTCTATGGCGCTGGGTGCGTCCAGCATTACGTCTCTGCCCGAATTGTTCTTCGGGAATGCAATGAAATCGCGGATGGTATCACTGCCCCCCAGCAAAGCGCAGAGACGGTCAAGTCCAAAGGCAATGCCCCCGTGCGGCGGCGCGCCATATTCAAAGGCACCTAACAGGAAGCCAAATTTGTGCTGGGCTTCTTCGGGCGACATGCCTAAAGCGGCAAACATCTTCTCCTGTAACGGGCGTTGGAAAATACGGATGCTACCCCCGCCTACTTCGGTACCATTCAGCACAATATCGTAAGCATTGGCCTTTATCTCGGCATAGCGGCTCAGATCGTCCATCAGCGCAATGTGCTCCGGCTTGGGCGAGGTGAAGGGATGGTGGCGGGCCACCCAGCGTTTTTCTTCCTCTGCGTATTCGAACAGCGGGAAATCTATTACCCACAGGGGTTTAAACACGTTTTTATCCCGCAGGCCCAATCGTTCGCCCATTTCCAGGCGCAGTTCGGAGGCGGCTTTGCGGGTTTTTTCTTCCCGGCCAGCCACTACCAGTATCAGGTCGCCCGGCTGGGCGTTGGTAAGCGTAGCCCAGGTTTTAAGCTGGGTTTCGTCGAAAAATTTATCTACAGAACTTTTTACAGACCCGTCTGCACCCACACGGGCGTAGATTAATCCGCTCATGCCTATCTGGGGGCGTTTTACCCAATCAGTCAGTTCGTCCAGTTGCTTGCGGGTGTATTCGGCGCAGCCGGTAGCATTGATGGCCAATACCACCTCCGCCTCGTCAAATACTTTGAAACCGTGGCCCTTTACGGTGTTGGTAAGGTTCACCAGTTTCATATCGAAACGGATATCGGGCTTATCGTTGCCATAATATTCCATGGCATCGTCGAAGGTCATGCGGGGAAAGGCTTCCGGAAATTCAAGGCCTTTGATCTCGCGGAAGATATATTTCAACATATCCTCGAAGTTGTTGAGAATATCTTCCTGCTCCACAAAACTCATCTCACAATCTATCTGGGTAAACTCCGGCTGGCGGTCGGCCCGCAGGTCTTCGTCGCGGAAGCATTTTACCACCTGGAAGTAGCGGTCGTACCCGCTTACCATGAGCAGTTGCTTAAAGGTTTGGGGCGACTGTGGCAGGGCGTAAAATTCGTTGGTGTTCATACGGCTGGGCACCACGAAATCGCGGGCACCTTCCGGAGTAGATTTAATTAGAAAAGGCGTTTCAATTTCCATAAAACCCCTGCTATCGAGGAAGTTGCGGGTAGCGCGGTTTACGCGGTAGCGCAGTTCCAGGTTTTGCTTTACCAGGTTGCGGCGCAGGTCCAGGTAGCGGAATTTCATGCGCAGCTCATCGCCACCATCTGTATCGTCCTGGATGGTGAAGGGCGGCGTTTTGGCCGCGTTCAGGATGGTATATTGGGTTACAATCACCTCTATATCGCCGGTAGGTATATTTTTATTGATGCTGGTACGCGCAGCAACGGTGCCGCTTACGGCTATTACGAACTCGCGGCCCAGGGGCTGTGCATCTAGTTGCGCTTGCAGGCTTTCATTGAACAATAGCTGGGTAATGCCATACCGGTCGCGCAAGTCCACAAAGTTAATGCTGCCGAATTTGCGCACGGTTTGCACCCATCCCGAGAGGGTTACGGGCGTGCCCGCCTGTTCTATTCTTAATTCGCCACAAGTATGCGTCCTATACATATTCTATAATACTTTTTGTCGATGAATGCCTACGCAGAGGGTAGACAGCAAGTGCGCAAAGATAGTATTGTGGGTGGATTTTTATGCTTTCCACCTGTTAAAAAACCGTTTTATCTCTATTTCCGGCGGCAAAGGGATATCATTTTCAAGGAGTTGCGAAAAATGCCAGGCCATGAGCGGAGCCAGGGAGCAGCCTTTGGTACCCAGCCCGTTCCAAACGCCCAGTTGGGGGTATTGCGGGTGTAGGCCCGCTACTGGCCGGCGGTCGGTGGTGGAGGGGCGTATGGCGGCCTTGTGGCCGGTTACGGTATAGGGAACAGACAGCAGTTGTTGCAGCCCGTTTTCCAGTTCGGCCCTTTTGGCGGCGGTGGGCGCTGTATCCGGAAAGTCCCAGGCAAAGGTGGAGCCTAACCAGAAATGCTCCGGGGCCTGGGGTACCAGCATAATGGATTTTTTAAGGATGCTTTCGGTAAAAAAGCCCGGTATTTTTATGTGAAGGGCCTCCCCTTTGTTGGGCAGGAAGGGAATAAAATTAAAAAAAGGATTGCGGGCAATGGCGGGGCCTTCGCAAAAGATAATGCGTTTTGCCGCCAGGCCTTTGTAGGAAACATGGTTATCGTGCAGCTCCAGGGCGGCAAAGTCAAATACCGCTTCCTGCAGGCAGCCAAGTTGCGCCAGGTAACGGCGGTAAGCGGGCAGCAGGTTTTGCAATAGTACGGTGGCCCCTTTTACAATGGCGGCACCATGCTCCTGCTGCAAATAGTGCGCGTAGCGGTTTTCAACTACCGGCTGTATGTAAGGACTGGTATTGGTTTTGGCGTGAAAGGCGGCTTGCATTTGTGCGGAGGGAAATACCGTAAAGATATCGCGCTCCACGAAGGTGTCTGTATGCAGCAGGGCAGCCATTGCAGCATAGGTATCTTTGGCAAAGGGGTAGATGCGGTCGTACTCCCAGGCCGTTTCAAAGCGACGGCCAGACACGGGGTTGATGATGCCCGCCGCAATGCGGGAGGCTGTGTCCGGGCGGGCCTCATCTATCACCAGTATATCTTTCTGCGCCTGTAGCAGGTGCCAGCTAAGCAAGGTGCCGGCTATGCCCTGGCCTATGAGGAGGTAGTCTTTCATTGGGCCGCAATTTAGGAAAAACGGCCCAGCTACTCCTGGATGGTGATACGCTGGGCCGCTGTGTGGGCGGCAAATTCCGGCGCATACATGCATTGCAAGGTCGTGATGCCATTGGAAAAAACACCGGGGTGGGTGGCATACACTTCATAATCGATGACATGCACCCCTTGTGATAAGGAATTGAAGAAAAAATTCATAGACACGTCCTGGATGGCCAGGTAATAACCGGCACCGTTTTGCCAGGTGTAGCCGCTCAAAGCACCCACCGGCTCAAAAGCCGCTGCCCGCAGGTCTTTGAGGTGCACGTATTGCAGGTCCCGTTCGGTGGTTAGGGTGATGCGGATGGTGATCTTATCCCCTACTTTAATAGGCTGTGCTGCCGTAATGGGTACCAGGGTATTGTTTTGCGTACGGTATAATTGTTTTTGAACTTGTAAGGTGGTTTTTGCCGCCATTACATGGTTCATATCCTGGAAATACTGCCAGTACAGGGCTCCCCAGGCAGGCTGGCCCTGGGTATGGGCGGCGGTAATGGTTACCTGCCCCATGGCGGGCTGTATGGCAGCGGGTTTCCAGGTGTGGGTAAAATACCCGGTGCCTGCCTCCGCATTTTCTGCCACCACTTTTTCGTGGCCCACCTGGATGTTGATCTCGGGCGTATGCTCCAGCCGGCCCGCCTGGAGCAGCAGGGCAAAACAGGCGTCTGCAGTGGCTTTGCTGGTGTGCCAGCCCTGTGCCTGTTTGTTGCGGAGCAGCCAGTTGCTGATGCCGTTTACCATATCGGTGTCGTGATTTATTTCTTTGAACGCTTCGAGTAGCTGGGCGGCAACTTCTATGGGCGCTTCATTCCAATAATAACCGGCTATTACGTCTTTCCAGTAGGTGCCTTGCTCCTTGTCTTTTATCGCGTATTCTTTCAGTGAGGCCAGTATGTGGCGGGCCGTGATGCTATCACCCTGGCGGTACAAGGCCAGGGCCAGTAAGGCTTTCGTGTAGGTGCTTTGCTGCTTCCAGGCTGCACATACGTTGGCCAGCAGGCGGCCAAAGGCAGCGTTCATCGTGTAGGTTAACGGCTGATCTTTAAAAAAACTCCGCGCATAGAGATAATGTATATCCAGTGCACCCGGTAGACTATCAAACTTTGCCAGCACCTGGGCATCGAGATAGGCGATTGCTTTTTGGCAGCTTGCCCGCATGCCGGCATCGTCGGTGCCGGATAGCTGCAACTGTTGCAAGCGGCCCATACCCGCCACTATGTATTGGGTAATGAAACGGTCTTCCCCGCTGCCGTTGAACCAGGGGAAAGCGCCGTTGGGCAATTGCATGGCCTGCAATTTTTGTTTAGCGTTCAGTTTTTCTGTGCCTAGTTTATAGAGGTCGAAGAGCAGGCCTACGTGTTGTTTACGGGCGTTTTCGCTGGTGGCGTCCAGCACCCAGGGCGTTTCTGCCAGCAGGGCACTTTTCAGGTCTTCATTTTTTTCGAGGTTGCTAAGCAGGGCGGAAGTGTCTTTATTTTGCCAGGTTTGGAATACCGACCGGATGCGGGGCATGCTGGACACGATGTAGCCGCCCAGGGCGTTGGCATAATAGCGGTTAAACGTTTGCTCGGCGCATTCGTAGGGGTATTCCATCAGGAAGGGCAATGCCTGCACGGCGTTCCAGGCAGGGTTGGCGGTAAATTCCAGTTTTAGTTGCTGCTGTTGCAAGGTGGCCGCCGTATCGCTGTGTAGTAAGCCGGGCAGTGAAAACGTAAAGGTGCCATCGCCCGGAACCGGCAGTGGCAGCGATTCTGTAACCAGGGTATTGTTAGACAGTACCGGGATGGTATTTTCCTCTCCATCGCTGAAATGACCATCGCTGGCGGTAACGCGGTAGCGCAGCACACTGGTGAAATGGGCAGGCACCTGGAGCGCAAAAGTAACTGCTGTACTGCCCTGCGGTGGTAGGGTAAAGGCGGGCGCGGGCAGGATGTTACCAAACGCGCTGTCTACCGGCTGGCCGGTGGCGGCATCCAGCAGCTCCAGGCGGGCATGGCCCTCCAATGGCTGGCTGGCGGTACTGGTTAATTTAGCGCTCAGGGTAATGTGGTCGCCTTCGCGCAGGAAGCGGGGCGCATTGGGCATCACCATGAGCGGTTTTTGGGTAACGATTTCGTCTTCGATGTATCCCATTTTCAGATCGGGGGTATGGGCCAGCCCCATGAACTTCCAGCGGGTAAGCGACTCCGGCAGGGTGAAGGATAACGCTACCTGCCCATTTTTATCCGGCAGTAAGGTGGGGTAAAAGAAGGCGGTTTCGTTGAAATATTTGCGGGGTATTACTGGCTCCGGCGCTACGGTGAGCGGCAGGAGCGCATCCTTGCCAGGCTGTACCGCGCCTAAACCGGCTACCACCACGTCTCCGGCGAGGGCCTTATTTTTTTCACTCGCTTCGAATAACAATCCATGCAATGACCCTTGTAGCGCACTTATCGGGGCAGGCGCCATGGTGCTCATTCCCCGGAGGCGAATATTATAACTTTCCGGCTTACTATCCCACCGCTGGAGGCGGTCGGGTATCAGTTTGGCATACGCAGTAGTATCAGGCGTATCTACCTGGTAACCCGCAGAAGCTTCAAAGCCGGGCGTACTCCAATTGTGGTAGAAATAGGTTTCTCTCCGAAAGTCTTGCAGGTTCCAGGCTTGTTTGTACAGGGCGTCCAGCGAGGCATCGTACATGCTGGCCATCAGTTCTGCCGCCGTGCCGGCAGGAAGGTTTATTTTCCATTGTTCTTTTTCCCCGGGCAGCAGTTTATTCCGGTGGGCTTCTAGCTGGATGGGCAGGGCGTATTGCTGCATCGCCGGCAGGTAGCGCTGCTCCCAGTGGTACAAGCGGTTGTCTTTTACAAACGTCATATTCACCAGCAACTGGCTATTCCCTGGGCGGGGTATGGACACCGCATTCATACCGGGTTGTAGGCGCAGGAAGTGATGCGTGGACATTGTTTCCCCTTCAGGCCCTTGCTGCTGCATGAGGGTCTGGAAACAATAGATGTCGCTGGCCGTGCTGCCAATGGCCAGGTGCAGGGAATCTGCCTGCGTAGCCCTAGTTTGTATGGCCAGCAAATAAGCCGGATAAGGCAGGGCGGCACGGGGGCTCACGTAGGTGAAGCGCCAGTGCTGCTGTACGGGTGCATTACTTTTATCGTGTGCCAATACCTGCAGTTCATATACACCTGGCTTCATCAGCCCCAGGGGCAGGGACAGGAGGCTGTCTTTGCGGATCATCACAGGGCTGGTCCAAACCGTATTGCCGAGGGGCCATTTTTTGGGATCATCGTTCTGCTGGTATTCATCCAGCGGGAAATCTTTTTCAAAATCGCTTTGCGACATGGCATACTGGTCTGGCGCATCCCACAGGCGGTGGCGCTTCAGGGTAGTAGGGGTATGCACCTGTACCAGGGTGAGGGTAGCCTTTACCGGCAAGAAGCTGCCGCTGGCGTTATAGGATAGCAAGCTTATTTTTTTCAGGTCTTCCGCAGCTGCCATTTCCGGTATGTTTCCCATTATTTGCAGGTAGGTATGGCCTATCAGCAACTTACTTTCTCCATCATGGGTTTCGCCATTGTTATCGGTGGCGGCGGCATGTACTGTGAAGAAATATTGCCGCCCGTTGCCGGAGGCTTCCGCTTTAAAACGCAGGGTAAAATTGCCCAGGCTATCGGTCACGGTAGCGGTATCTGCCACCGTGGTGCCACCGTTGTCATAGTACCATTGGAAGTAATTACCCTCGCGGCGTTGCACCGTGTACTTCACAGTAGCATCACTGATATTGAAGCCGGCAAAGGCGCGTACATGGCCGGTTACAAACACGCTGTCGCCCAGGCGGATTTCGGTTCTTACGGTATCCATCGTTACCTCAAAGCGCGGGCGCTTATAGGCTTCTACGTGAAAACTTACCTCATCACTGGTCGTATCATCGCCCAGGTTGTATTCACCAGGCAGCGCATTGTCGGGTATTTTCAGTTTGCCGGAGATGGACCCAAACTTATTACTGGTAAGGGTTAAGGAATCCAGCGCATCGTAGGAATCGTTTTGCAGGAATACAGTGATCTTGTAGCCGGGCCACGCCGTGGGGTATCCCTGGCTATTTTTCCGGCTCACAATGCCTTTAAAATATACCGTTTGCCCGGGGCGGTACAGCGAGCGGTCGGTGAAATAATGCAGGGCAGGACTTTGTGTCTCCTCCGTGGTGGCCGGCTGCCGGAGATTGGGGAGATATTGTACGTCATCGAGAAAGAGGGTATCCTTACCGTATATGCCTTGCAGGCTCACCCGCTGCATATTTTTTACGCGGGCAGCCAGGGGGCAATGCCCGGTGGCGTCTGTCATTAATTTTTGCACCGGGCGAGCATCGTCATCGCTATTATACACCCATACTTGTACACCCGCTACGGGATGGCCGCTTTGCCGGTCCAGGAAGTAATAATCGGTGCCATCGCCTATGTACGCCAGGTTAGATACCAGGGTAACGCCCACGGCCAATGCATTGCCAGCAAAGGAGAAATCCGGCTGCCGGCTGGCTAGCAACAAATATTTGCCGGGTGGCAGGGCCGCTATTTTTATTTCGCTACTGTGCTCCTGATAGTCTCCAGGGTTGGGCAAGGGCTGCTCCCAGGTGCGTACGGACGGCAGCGACGCCAGCGCGGCAACGTAAGCCTTACTTCCATCCGCCCGGACGAGGGATGCAGCTTCCCGGCTGCCCATGCGGATGGCCCGGAGGTATATTTTATCCAGGTTGCGGTATTGTACCAGGGTGCGGAAAGGCAGTGCCGGCACATTCACCTTTTCAAAGTGCAATTCCAGTTCCGGCTTGGTGATGCTGGCCAGCAAACGGGCGCAGTCTGCGGCACCAAAGGAGCCCGGCCACAGGGCTATGCCGCTATCGCAGCAGGCTTTGGCCCTGACCATGTCTTTTTCCTGTTGGTAATACGCCGCTTCCTGGTAATACAATGCGCTCACTTCGGGCTGGCCGGCGTAGGTATGGCGCATACGTTGCAGGGCTTGCAGGTAAAAGACATTCCCCAAGCTATCGCTGCCGCCATCTATGGAGCGCACGTATAGCAAGCGTTCCAGGTCGGCCTGCAACAGGGCGGCCCTGCCGGTATCCTGCCCGTGCAGGCGCAGGAGGGATTGATACAGTTTCAGCAGGTCTATGTTGCCAGCGGAGGTATCTTCACCGGGGAAGGAGGTATTTACAAACGTGCCGGCATCGGCGTACAGGGCTGCCTGCATAGCACCGGCATGCAGGTTGGAGCCGCGATGTCCACGATATTGATCTATTACATCCTGCACCAGCAGGTCGTACAAGGTGGGCCGCCAGGTAATATTGCCCTTCTGCACCAGGGCGGGGTAGGCGCTGGCGGGTGTGTGTTGCAGCAATGATGCGGGGGTTATAGAAAGGAGGAAACTGTTGCGCTGCAGGATTTGTAATTGGTCCCGGGACCAGGTTTCGGGGTTAGCAGCCGTATCTGCGGCGGCAGATTTATCCGGCAGGTTCCAGTGACCCTTGCGGAAATTGGCATACCAATGGGCCAGGGCATTGCTCAGCAAAGCCTTGCGAACGCCGGTGGCGGTGTCTGTCATGTGGCGGAGCAGGCGAAAATCGCTGTAATCGCCCTTTACTTTGAGCGATTCGGATAGGCGTAAACGGTAGAACAGGGCTTTCAGGAATTGATCATCCTGGTGGTCGCGGAGTGCCTGGGCATACAGGCCCTGCACCTGCGTCAAGGCAGACTGGGGCAACTTGTTAAAATCCAGGGAGTCTATCTCCTTCCAATGCGCCTCATAATCATAAGACTGGGCCAGGACGGGCAAATAAAGTGTGCAAGCGGCCAACAAGGCAAACAGGAAACGGCGCATATCAGGCGTATTTTAAACGATCAGCAATGCAATCAGCATCAGCAGGATGCACCCGCGCGCCGGATTGCATAAAAAAAACAAAGCCGGCTGCAAAAAATTGCTTGGCCGGCTTTGTTCCCTTAAATATGGTAAAGTGTACTATTTCTTTTTCAGCACTTCGGCAATGGTTTTGCCAATGTTTGCCGGGCTTTCTACTACATGGATGCCACATTCTGCCATGATCTTCATCTTGGCGGCAGCGGTATCGTCTGCACCGCCTACAATGGCACCTGCGTGACCCATGCGGCGTCCGGGAGGGGCCGTTTGGCCGGCAATGAAGCCTACCACGGGTTTAGTACCGTATTCCTTGATCCAGCGGGCTGCTTCGGCTTCCATGCTGCCCCCAATTTCGCCGATCATAATGATGGCTTCCGTTTCGGGATCGTTCATGAGTAGTTCTACAGCGTCTTTAGTGGGCGTGCCAATGATAGGATCTCCACCAATACCGATGGCGGTAGAAACACCCAGGCCAGCTTTCACTACCTGGTCGGCAGCTTCGTAAGTGAGGGTACCGGATTTAGATACAATACCGATACGGCCCTTTTTGAAGATAAAGCCAGGCATAATACCCACTTTAGCTTCTTCGGCAGTAATTACACCAGGACAGTTGGGTCCTATGAGGCGGGCGTTGGTGCTTTGCAGGTAATGCTTGGCTTTCACCATATCCTGTACCGGAATGCCTTCTGTGATGCAGATCACCAGGGCAATGCCGGCTTCGGCGGCTTCCATGATCGCGTCGGCAGCAAATGCCGGCGGCACAAAAATGATAGATACGTTGGCGCCGGTTGCTTTTACCGCGTCGGAAACGGTATTGAACACGGGACGGTCCAGGTGGGTAGTGCCGCCTTTGTTGGGCGTTACACCGCCTACTACATTCGTACCGTACTCGATCATCTGTGTGGCATGGAAAGTACCTTCAGTACCGGTAAATCCCTGCACGATCACTTTGCTTTGCTTATTAACTAAAACACTCATCGCGCGCTTTGTTTATTGGTTTAAGATATTGGAATCTGCCTGTCCGGGCGGGGCAAAATTAACGGATAAATGTGGATAATGGCAATCCGGGCATGGTTAATTTACGGTTTATCTTGGCCTGGTGCAGCAGTGGCTGCCGGGTGGCGGCCCTTTGTGCGGGCAGGATACCGACGGGTATAGTACCCTATTCTCCCAGCCGTTGCGGCTCCTACTCTGCTGCTTTCTTTTCATCACTGCCTGCTTCGGCCTGCTTTTTAAACTGTTCTCTCCAGTCTTTATCCTTGAACATGTCCATCTGCCGCATTTCCTTGGCTTCGCGCAGGAATTCGGAAGCAAAGATGAAGTCGTTCAGCTTTTGGTCTTTGCTGAAAATAATATCCTTATTGTTACCCTCCCATTGTTTTTGTCCCTGAAACATGTATACGATGTGGTCTCCGCTTTCCATTACGGTATTCATATCGTGGGTATTGATCACCGTGGTCATGTTGTTTTCGTGGGTCAGTTCTTTGATTAGCTGGTCTATCACCAGGGAGGTTTGTGGATCCAGGCCAGAATTAGGCTCATCGCAAAACAGGTACTTGGGATTTAGTACGATGGCCCGGGCAATGCCTACCCTTTTTTTCATACCCCCGGAAATTTCTGCGGGTAGTTTTTTGGCAGCGTCTTTCAGGTTCACGCGGTCCAGGCATTCCAGTACCCGCTTCTTTTTTTCCCGCAGGGTACCCATGCTAAACATATCCAGGGGGAACATTACATTTTGTTCTACCGTCATGCTGTCGAACAGGGCGGAGCTTTGGAACAGCATGCCTATTTGCTTGCGCAGTTCCTTGCGGCCTGCAACATCCAGGTTGGTAAAGTTTTGTTTGTCGTACTGAATATGGCCGGCATCTACTTCCATCAGGCCTACCATACACTTCATCATAACGGTTTTGCCGCTGCCGCTGGCACCGATGATAAGGTTCACTTTTCCGGATTCCATGGTGGCCGTTACATCTTTAAGGATCTCACGATCACCAAAGCTTTTTTTAATATTTACCAGTTCGATCATGTAATACAAATTTCCAGGTAACAAGTGCTGAAAAGACAAGGGCTATTTTAGCCATTGGCGAGCAAGAGGGCAGACAGTCCATAATCTGCCACCAGTATAAGTATGCAGGTTACCACCACAGAGCGGGTGCTGGCCCGGCCAATTTCCAGGGCACCGCCATTTACATTATACCCATAAAACGAGGGAATGGTGGAAATAATGAAGGCGAATGCATAGGATTTGGTGAGGGCAAAAAACACATTGTAAGGTTTAAATTCCTGCCGTAAGCCGCGCCAATACTCATCGTTAGAGATGATGCCAGACATTACGCCGGCGGTTTTACCCCCCCAGATACCCAGGAAGCCAGCAATGATCACTAGTGCAGGGATCATGAGCATGCTGGCGGCAATTTTGGGAAACAGCAGGTAGCCCTTGGTATTGATGCCCATGATCTCAATGGCGTCTATCTGTTCAGACACGCGCATATTGCCTAGTTCCGATGCGATTTTGGAACCAATTACCCCTGCCAGTACAATACAGGTGAGGGTGGGTGCAAATTCCAGCACAATGGTGTCGCGCACCACCTGTGCAATGGTAGACTTAGGAACAAAATTGCTGACCAGTTGATAAGCAGTTTGCAGGGTGGTAACCCCACCCATGAAAATGGAAATGATCACTACAATGCCCAACGACCCGATGCCAATGTCCACGCATTGATTCATAAACTCCTTCCAGTACATCCTAAAATTCTCCGGCTTCGTAAACATGCCCTTTAGCATGAGCAGGAACTGGCCGAACAGGGAGAAAAACTTGAATTCCATACTGGCCAAAGATAGGTGTTTTTGTAGTGTACCTGTATGGCAATAGCGTCACTACCGGGGTTTATTTGGTTTATTTCAGGCTTTGTACAAGAAGGCGCTTCAGGCTGCGTTCTATGATCTCGCCCATGGTGCGGCAGCGCTCAAAACCGCTATCGCCATAATATTGGGCCAGCTCATCGCCCAGTTGCTGCACCTTTTCGGGCAGGGCCACCTGATCGCTCATGATCACATCGCGCATGTCTTTAATGCGGTGGCGCTGCACTTTAATGCGGCGGGCCATGAGCGAGCGCTCTTCCTGCTGGTATTGCTTTACCACTTCTGCATTGAGGTGCTTGATGGCCAGGTCTACGAACACGCGGTTTTCCTTGAAAAACTGGGGCATATACAACGTTCGCCGGCCTTCATAAAACTGTTGGTCAAAGTCGATGGCGCGGATGCGGAACTGCACATCGTCGAAATCGGGGGTGATGTCGAATACGAAGTTGTAAGAGCGCATATCACCCAGCAGGCGGGCAAAACAGCGTTCGTTAAATTTCACGAACTCTTTGGCAATGCGCTTGTGGTTAAACTCTGGCCGGTCTATCCAATGTTTTGCAAACTGGTCGCCGGGTACACCGGCAATATGTTCTTCTATCAGGGTATTGCCATCCACCAGGAAGTTCATCCAGTAGGGCGATAACACATGCTCCAGCTCCAGGCCGTAAATACGGGAAGCGTCTGCCAATTTCACATAATAGTAATCGTATACTTCGTTGTAATTATTGACAATTTTAATGCGGAAGGGATGTGAGTTGCCAAAGGTGCAGAAGTCGATGCGCTCTACATGCAGGTGCTCTTCTGCGGCCTGATCGCCCCCAGCTTTAAGCAAAGAATAAATTCGTTTAAGCCCCCGGTGCAGATCGTCTACCATGGCAGGCGGGTAGAAAACCGTTTCCCAGAGCGTGTCCTGTCCTTGTTTGTCATATACGGCCATACCATACTGGAAATAGCGCAGGTCTTCATACTTTACCGGCAGAGCCATTTCACGCTCATAGAGGCGAAGATACTTGCGGAAGGCCATATTGACCGGGAAAAACAGCTTCTTTTTGGAAATGGTTTGCATGGGTTCATAATTATGAATTATGAATTATGAATTATGAATTATGAATTATGAATTATGAATTATGAATTATGAATTATGAATTATGAATTATGAATTATGAATT
>NZ_FMAR01000040.1 GCF_900094705.1 Chitinophaga costaii
CGGACTGCGCTGCCCACCGGTTATCCCGCGGATGGCACGACCAATCCCAATGCTTATGCCGCCAAGCTCAATGCCCAAAGTGGCCAGAAGACCGGGCCTTCTATCGTGCTGCGCGTAATGGCGGGTGATGTGATTACCATCGGCACAAGAGCATATTATACCAATACTGGGGCGAATACCCGCTATGCCTCTACTGCGGACATGATCACCTCTTTGCTCCAGGCATTTGCCACCGGCGGACAGGCAGACGGTGCGCATGTGCCTACGGGAAGCAGCTCCCCTATGTCATCCACTATTATGAACAGTAGCGTGTTTGATCAGATTAAACAGACCCCGGGTAGTGAAGACAATGCGAGCAAACCTAAAGCCTACCTGAATTTCGTGTTGTTTGATGACCAGTTCAATATGGTGAGTAGTAATAGTGGAAACAGGCAGGTACAGGCATCGCCGGGGGCGCTGCAAACGCTGGCCGTTAGCGCCATGACGATTAAATCCACCGGGTTTATTTATATTTACGTGAGCAATGAGAGTGGGCAGGATGTGTATTTTGATAATCTGGTGGTGAACCATACCAGTGGGCCGTTGCTGGAGGAGACGCATTATTATCCGTTTGGGTTGACGATGGCGGGGATTAGTAACCATGCATTAGGGAAGCTGGAGAATAGATTTAAATATAATGGGAAGGAATTGCAGAATGAGGAGTTTAGCTATGGGAGTGGGTTGGAGGTATACGACTATGGAGCTAGATTTTATGATAATCAAATAGGGCGCTTCTTTACTCAGGATAGATTTGCTGATAAATATTTTGCCCTATCCCCCTATCTTTACACTGCAGATAACCCCATCCGGTATGTTGATGCCAATGGCGACAGTATCATTGATAATAATCAAATCGTCGCAAATCTTAAATCCTTTTTAAATACTTCAATCACGACAATAAATGGCCTGATAAAGGAGGGGACTTTGCCGCAAGGAATAAGTGAAGATGATGCAAAAGCACTGGTAGGTGAATATCAAACTACTTTAGGTGAAATTGGAACATTAGAGAAATCCGATCAAATTTACAATGTTGCTTATAATACGAGTAGGGATGAGGGTGGAACGAGCTATAATAACGAAAACGGCCAAATTGATGTTGGAGTTGCCAAAGGAACTAATCCGTTGCAGTCTGCAGGATTGGCAGCGCATGAATTGAAACACGCCTATCAATATGAAACCGGCCTAGTATCATTTTCTGTTGATGGTAGAACTTTAGGAAAGTTATATGATGTATCAGATGAAAAGGCAGCATATAATCGACAAGCTTATTTGGAGAATGGCGTTTTCTTTAGATCTCACTTATTGGATAATAATGGTGTGATAGCAAGAGGTGTGACAATGACGCCGCCAGCATATCAAGGACTACCTTCTGGGCCTATTGACATTAATTCAAAAGCAGGAAAAGCTCTTCGGCAACAAACCATTAATGCCAGAAAGGCAGGCACGCCAGTTCCGGAAGTTTATAAAGGGTATCAAACTGATTACAAAAAGGGGCAGCAGCAACAATAAATATTTATTAAATCAATTTTTATGACAAATTATGGTCTATGCGAAATGCTCCTATTTTTAGTATGTCTTGTTTCAAATATTGCCCAACCAAATTACGATAAAGGGGATTTCCAACACATATCTTTGCAAAAAGATACTTCAAAAAGTATCATAGGCAAGTATAATAGCCCAAAACAGGATTTTAATAAATTTACTTCAGAGCACTTAGTGCTAAAGAATGATTCGACTTTTGAGTATGCAATAAATACTGAATTTTACAAAATTCAAGCAAAAGGATACTGGCATGTATCGGCCTCCAACTTGATTTTGAACAGCGAAAAGAGAATGCAAAAAATTATTGTGCAAGAAGCATCTAATAAGTCAAATAACAGTCAAATGAAATTTGATGTAACATACAAGGATAACAGCTCCTTATATTATCAGTTGTTCCTAATTACCAGAAAAGACACATTATACTACAAAGATGTTTTTCGTGATACAACCATAAATCAGGATGAAACACTTAAAGCATTTTACATTGTTGACAGCAGAGGATTTAGGTATCCAACCTATTTTTTAAAAAGTAAGAAATCAAACAATTTTAAAATTAAGCTTGAGACAGATAGGATTTTTGATAACGAGAAGTGGAGAATCAGCAACGATAAGCTACAGCCGATAGGGATAAATGGAAAGTACTCCAGTTATTATTTAATCAAAGAAATTAAATAACGCGGAGCCCCCTAGCGGAGAATCTACGATCCGCAGATAGGGACGTGGAATACTTTGGATTCTAAAGCCGACAAATATGAACTAATAGCTCCATATGCTTATGCATTTAATAACCCATCATCATCTGACCCGGTGGGTACTCAAATTGCATGGAGATATCTATGATACTACTGTGGCGGGTTAGCAGGTCACAAAATTGTGAGTAGCCATAGCCACCAGGGTACTGCTGACGGTTCTCTTTCCATAACAGGTGACGGGTAACACCAGTACGTTTAAAGTTCAGCCATAAAATAACTAACGCGCTCCTCAAAAAACTGTTTCCGCTCATCTTCCATTTACCGTAATCGTTGTCGTGGTTTCCGGTAGCAGATGCTCGTAGTAAGTCCAGCCGTTCCTCGCAGGACCCCGACCGCCAATAAGACCGCCAATCAACAGCAACACGGCCGATTACACGTATGATAATAATGGTAATCTTACGGTAGACAACAACAAGGCTATCACAGCCATTGCCTATAATTACCTGAACTTGCTGCAGCAGATAACCATTACCGCCAAGGGCGCTATACAATACGTGTATGATGAGGGCGGTAATAAACTAAGAAAAATTGTAACAGACAATACCGTTCATCTGCCAAAAATCACCACCACGGACTATGTCACTGGCATGGTTTACCAAAACGATACACTGCAATTTATCCCCCACAAAGAAGGCCGGGTACGCCTGGTGTTGAAAACTGGCCAGGCCCCCCAATATGTCTTTGACTATTTCTTAAAGGACCACCTGGGCAATATCCGGGAAGT
>NZ_FMAR01000010.1 GCF_900094705.1 Chitinophaga costaii
TATCTTTTGAGTGTCGTAACCCAAAATTATAAACTATTGGGGCGTAATTGCCCCTTTCTTATTTTTAACATAACAATTTTCCCGGACAATAGTGAAAAAAAATGTTATCCTTCCTAAAATCGCCAGCACCTATCTCCTGCACCTTCAATGGAAGAACCCTATTTCTAAAGTGGCTATTTAAAACGATTTTATTTTTGCCAATACGGCTCCATGTACCTTGTGAATATTCATATGAATATTGAAATTTATACTGATAAAAAGAATGTTGAATCTTTATTCAGTTGCAAACTGCAATAACCATTACATGACGAATAATTCCCTTTCAATGCAGTACCGGAGGAGCAACTACATAATAAAAAAAAGAGCAACACGGGTAATTTTAACTGTCCTTTATTAATATACATCAGACAATATTTAATTATGCCTTCTTTTATCATCTAGATATTTCTTGATTGTTTTAGCATCATAACTTTTTCCTAACAGGGTTCTTCCATAATAAAATCGCTTCTTGAGGGGTTTGACCAGTTTTCAACACCAGGCGTACCCGGCCTTCTTCGTGAAAGATGAAATGAAGGGTATAATTCTGATAAACGATACCACTGCTATAATCGGTGGTAGTTATTTTGAAAAGAATACCGCTATATGATTGCTTGCTGTATTAATTGGAAGCATAAATTCGCCTACTCAAACTAGGCCAATATTTCACATATTCAATATCTATGGAATCCCCTACCTGTAGTTTAGTATCTTTTGAATCATTTTTATACGCTTCCCCATTAACATAAAAAAGGTATGAATATGAGCCTTCACGACTAACGGGGCTATTACCCCAATAATTCTTCTCATCAATAATTACAGCCCTCGCTCGCTGTGCATCATGCTTTAATAAATATCCAGTTAGCTGCCGTTTGCCAACCTTATAGAAGATATAACCAAACATTATTAAAAAAACGATAATTGTTACTATACTTTTTAATTTATTCATGGCGTTTTTACCTCCGTTTTCTATTTTATTTTATCCTTGGTCCACGGATTATCATTTCCTTGAATGTAGTTTGAAGCAACCTGCTCTCCATAATCAACAGCTGCTCCAACAATAGCTCCTATAATATTGCCCCATATCTTCCCGTCTGGATCAACCCGCTTTTGCTATCATAATTTACATTCAATTTCTGGGCGACATCGACAATCTTAAAACCAATCGCATTTAATGAGAATTCCTCTGCTTTTGAAACACTTGCATGCTGTTCGAATGTCATACTATAAGAACTTAGTGTACCGCCCTGTGACTTTGTTTTACTATCAGAAAAGGTGTTATTGTCTCCCCCTTCACCTGGATAAGAACCCCTCGCCATACCGAATGGAGTGTGTCCAACCTTAACTTCACTGGAAGCAGTTATACCCGTTAATTGCCCCTTGTCATTCTCACTGGCCTGCAAAGTGACCGTACTTGTTAACTTATTCCCGGATGGGTCTACTAACCCAAACAACGTCGGTCCGTCCCATGTCTTACCATCGATATAGCTATTGAAATTAAATGTCAAAGTCTTACCCAAATATGTTTCGTCTGTCTTCGTGGAAGCTTGAGAATTTGCGTTGTTATCCCATCTTATATTGCCACTCTTGTCCTTTACAAAATCATCAGGAGCCATCCCATCCGCATCGAGGAACCTTAAAGGGTTATCAAAAGCGCTAACTAACGGAGAAAACCGTCTCATTTTATCAGCTAATGGATCTACTGTCCACCAACGGCCAATTTGCGGGTCCTGCATCCTTGCTCCATAATCGTATAATTCCAGTCCACTGCCATCTGTAAACTCTTCACTTTGTAATTCCTTCCCATTAAACTTTAGCCTGTTCTCCGGATAACTCGCACTTTTTAGCGCTTTCGAGCTAATCCCCGCCATCGTCAACCCAAACGGATAATAATGTGTCTCCTCCAACAATGGTCCACTGGTATGGCTCACCACAAGGTTATCAAAATAAACATCCGTAGCACTCTCATTGCTGATGTTAATATATAAAAAACCCGTTTTCTTGGCTACTATTGGAGCGCTGGGCGCAAGCTGCTGCCACTGCATGGTATTCGCACCTACTTGCCGCATACCGCTATTTTCAGTGACTATATTAAACTGATCATCAAATAAAACATAATTTAAATAAGCCAGGTGGCGTGTAGATTGATTCGTCGAGTTAAATATTTATTAATTATTAAAAGTGTAATACCAATTATCATCAAACTTATTCATTCCATTTATATAAGTTTTCCAATAGGGTAAGCGCAGTTTTTTTTCAATCTGGCACATAAATCATAGTTCCGTTAAAATCTTTCAAGTATATTTTAAACCCTATACCGTCATCTGATAGATCACTTGTTATATCTCTAATATCCAACCTGTCCATCTCGGCAACTAGAATTGTTAGGGTAGCTGTTAATTCTTGGTTGTATAATTTACTACCTATTGTTGTGTCCTTTAATCCTAATATATCCGGAGTATACTCAATTCTTTCATCAGTAAGATGATATTTAGTACCATCAATTTCAAAAAAATATTTGTTTGTAATGTTGTTATTGTGAGTAGAAAAAAATAATATTCTGTCCTCTGCTTCTTACTATACTCTTAGAAGAAAACATCTTGATAATTTTTTCTTTATTATTGTATGCTTTTTGTAGTGCATTAATTTTAGATAAACAAGAATAGAGAAAAAAGACAAAACAAAGTAATATATCTCATTATATTTTAATTTTGAAGAGGCCTCCAACTACTCATACCATTCATTAGTTTTTGCATATCTTGCTTTGCAGCTTCAATGACAAGCGGACTTGTGCTATATCCATTCCATATGGCTCTTTGATCTCCAGGAGAATCCCAAAACCTGGAGTTCCATATGTACCTTGTCCAAAATTGTATAGAGAGGTTCCTTGTCTTCTGCCGTATATAATATTATTACCATGGGGCCCGATTTGTGCCACAGGATAAGATATTCCTAAATAGCACATTCCTCTACCCCATAAATAATTTCCAATATCTCCGACGTTATATGCAGTACCTCCACGTAAATGCAGAGCGGGTATTATTGATATTACTGAATGGTGCATTTTCCAGCATTGTATTACTGGTTTCAAGCACCATCCGTATGTTGCCAAGGTGATCCTTCACAAAATAATCGTATGCATATTCCGGTGCTGTGTTTAGCGTGTAAATAAGTGTTTCTACTTTGAACAACGGGGTATACAAACATATCCAAGGAATAATACGTGAAAATAAAGACTTTGAACAGGGATAACTTTATGACGACAAAAAATTTCAGGGAACAGTCTACATACAGTTACCAGACAAAGAAAGAAGTTTTATTCATAAAAAACAATTTTTACCCATAATTTGTATTTTAACATCTCCGGCGCTTATATTTTAGACATCCCATTCCTTCCCCCCCAAAAAATAGGGCCGCCCCATCCAAGGGCGGCCCAGGGCCTCTCTATATTTGATTGGTTGGCATTATCTCCGTTTTCTATATAACAACATCCACGTTGCAAAAGTGAGCATCGACACCGGTATCAGCCCGAAGAACAATATCCGCATGGTGAGAATGCCTTTATCATCACTGTCTATTACATCTTTCGGTTGCAGGGCACCCGTGTTTACCGGGAACGCTCCGTAAGAAAACCAGCGGAACAGCTCCGTGATCAGGAATTGGTTATACACAAAGGGTTGTAGGCGGCTTAGTGCTGCGGTACTCATAAAATCTGCATCCCCGGTTACGACGATGCGTTGATCTTTACCTGCCTGCTTGCGTTGCAGTGCAAGGGCCAACGCCTGATGGTTTTTGGTAACCAATAAGGGAGTGCTGTGAAACCCCTGTGGTTGCGTGTATTGCAGGGCTAATGCGCCGGGTACCGACACCAGGGCGCTATCAGCCTTGTAAGCCGCCAGTTGAGGCGACACCTCCCCTGCCTGTACGGCGAAGGTGGCGAAAAGAAAGTCTGGGGGATAATCGCGGCTGGCCTCTTGTACAGGGGCATCGCCTGGTTTTACACCAAGTGTTTGCAGTACGGGCCGCACTACATCCTGCGATCCAGGTTCTGTAACCACCAGCAGGTTGCGGCCACTGGCGATATATTGGTTTATTTTTTCCTGTACCACCGGCGGTAAGGCCGTTGTAGGATCAGCCAGTACCAGTACCGCCGTGGTAGCTGAAATGTTTTGGGCGGCCAGGTTCACCGTGTCTATGTCAAACCCTTGATTGATGAGCGCCGCCCGGTAACCGAGTTCGTTCACGAACTTGCGAAAATCTGCATCACCGGCTTTGGAGATACTTCTTTCCCCGTTGCCAGTTACAAACGTGATCACGGGTATTGAGCCGGGCGTTACGATACGTTTCAGGGCCGCCGTTGTTTCTTGTTCACTAGGATAGATCATTACGTCATCGAAATAACGGAGAAAGGTTTTCCGGTCGCCATATTGCAACTGCCGCACCAGGCGGTTTTGTTCCGGTGCCAGGTCTACCATTTTACGCACCTGTGCCGGCGGCAGTACGCGTTTAAAATCCAGGTCCTGAATGTCTGCTACTTTCCGGGCAATGGCTTCATCGCTTTGGCCCGGATAATTTTTATACAGGCTTTTATTGCCGGAAAAATCGTAATAATAGAGGTAGTCCATTTGCAGGCCGGGCATAAAGCGGCGGTAAGGAATAAATAACCTTTCGTCTTCGCTTTTCTTTTCCGGGGCACCCAGGTAGTAGTTATTATCCAGGATATTCACATACGTCGTAATCTTCAGCGGCGTTTTCATTTGCTTCACCAGGTCACGGCTCTGGGGCCCGATGGTGTGTACTTTGGAAGCCGTCATATCTACATATCCGGTGAGCTGCGGGCGGGTGCTGATGAAGGCTACTATGCAGCACCCACCTACCAGGCCCATGTAACGTAAGATGCGCTGGAAGCGCGGTTTGGCATCGCGCTGGTCTTGCAGGCGCATGGTGGTCACGCAAAGAAAAAAGCTGATCACCAGTATAAAATAGATCAGGTCTTCGGTACTGATCAGTCCAACAATCAATTGTTCCGTTCTACCGGCCAGTGATATAAAATAAGTAATATGTCGCACGGCATCATTTCCTTGAAACAGGCTGCCGATAAAGTTTAGCGCTGCCAGCACCGCCAGGGTACTAATGGCGGCCACCACCTGGTAAGTAGTGAGCGAAGACATGAACAAGCCAATGGCTGCATAGGCGCAGATCAGCAAATACAGCCCCAGTGCGCCGGAGGCCAGCAGGGTCCAGTCGATATGCGTAATGAAGAACGATCCGGAAATGCTGTACAGGCATATCACTACGAGCAACAAAGCGCCGTATCCCATCATGGCCATGTATTTTCCCAGCACGATGTCGCTCACTTTAATGGGAGAAGACAATAATAATTTGATAGAACCACTGTGTGTTTCCCGGCTGATGAGGCCCATGGTAAGTAGTGGAATATAGAGATACAAAGTGTTTTTTACGCCCGGGTAAAAACCTTGTTTGCCGGCGAATAGCATCATCGTCACATCGGAGAAGTGGTGTCCCATGCGCTGTGCCCGGCCTATCATCTGGATGTAGTGCAGAAAGTCTACACCAATCTGTATGGGAAATACGATCAATATCAGCCATGCGATGGGCGAATTAAACAGGAGGCTCAATTCCTGGCGGGCTACTCTGAAAATTACTCTCATGACTGTACGGCTGGTTTGGATTTTTTATTGGATAATTGGGCAAAAATGGCGTCCAGGGAGCTACGTTCCAGGGTAATCTCTTTTAAGCGCCAGTGCTGCCCCACGCTTAGCTCTACAATGCTTTCGGCGATGTCTATGGTGGGGTCGAAGTGCATGCGGATTATTTTATCAGTAACAAATTCCACAGAACGGATGCCGGGTATGGCTTGTAAGACTGACAGGGCAGGTGGATTTTCCAGGGTGGTCACCAGGCTGTCTGGTTCAATGTAATTATTGAACGATTCCATGGTATCCTTAAATACAATGTTACCGCCTTCAATCATAATGATGTCCTGGCAGGTGGCCTGTATTTCGGACAGGATATGGGAAGAAAAAATAACGGCACGGTCTGTAGCAATTTCTTTAATGAGTTGTCTTACTTCCAGGATCTGGTTAGGATCCAGGCCATTGGTAGGTTCGTCCAGCACAACGAGTAGGGGCTTATGTATCAATGCCTGTGCAATGCCAACGCGCTGGCGGTATCCGCCAGACAGGTTGCCGATGAGCCTTTTGCTGAAGTGGGCTACACCACATCTTTCCTTTACCTCGTCTACGGCGGCTTTAATGCGCCGCTTGTCTACCAGGCGAATGTAGGCGCAGTAAGTCAGGTATTCATCTACCGTTTGCTCCAGGTATAAGGGGGCATTTTGCGGTAAAAAGCCTATCCTTTTCTTTGCCTCCTCCGGGTTTTCCCGCATATTTATTCCCTCAATAAGCACCTTGCCTTCGGTTTGGCTCAGAACCCCACAAAGAATATTCATCGTCGTAGACTTGCCCGCACCATTGGAGCCTAGCAACCCCAGTATACCCTTCCGGTGAATATCGAAGCTAATATCTTTCACAGCCCAGTCCTTACTGTAGCGGTGGGATAAACCTTCAATTTTAACGATATGCTCTAGCATGTGCGATCAGTTAAGTCAATAGAAAAATAGTGGCGCCGCCACAAGACAACGCCACAGGTAGAATAGGGAGGAGATAGCTTATTCCGGATTCAGCGGCCAGTCTGCGTTAAACACGGTAGCACTGGGCCACAACTGGCGCACATAATTATTGCTACCAGGCGCTAACGTGTAAGTAGTTCCTTCGGCCACATGGGTATATGTTTTTTGGAAACGTGCTTCTTTATTCAATCTTTTAAGATCGATAATGCGCATGCCGGTAAAGGCCAGTTCCCTTCTTCTTTCATCCAGGACAAACTGCAATACTTTGTTGGCATCGTTGTCAAAATCTGCTGGCGTAAAGGCCTTGTAAGTAGCAGCAGCTATCCTGTTTTTCCGTAGGGTATTTATATCATTCAGGGCGGCTGTTTGATTATTACTGCGGGCATAACATTCGGCACGGGTCAGGTACATTTCCGGCACGTTGAGGTAGTTGCTGAAGTAATCGCCGCGCAGGAAAATGCGAACGCCATAACGGGTCATGTAGTTATAAGGTGGTGCTGGAGGCCAGCCGTTGGCATAGTACAGGTTCCAGCGGGCATCGTCCGATGTAAAGAGGGCGGTAAGTTCCGGGGAGGCACATACGCTCATGCCCAGGCCAAAGGGACGCAGGAAATGCCTGGCCACAATGGTTTCTGTATTCAACTGTCCATCAGGAATATTGGTCCACCCCACCGGCGAGCCAGGCACATTGGGGAAGGGACCGGGAATGATCACCTGGTATTGATTCATGTCTGCCAGTTCACTTTGCAGCGACAGGGCAAGGTCGCTGTTCTGCTGCGCAGCTACATAATCGCCCATGAACAGGTAGGTTCTGGCCAGGGCGGCATAGGCGCCGGCCTTGCAGGCCCGGAACTTGGTCAATTTATGTTTTAAGGGCAGATCCGGCAAGGCCTCATTCAGGTCGCTGATCACCTGGTCGTAGACTTCTTTTACTGTATTGCGGGTGAACTTGGCATTGATATCGGCAATCAGCGCAAGGGGTATGCCCGGTTCGGTAGCAGCGGTGGCAGCATCGTAATGCTGTGCATATACATTTACCAGTTGAAGATGCTCCATAGCCCTTCCTAACAGGGCTTCTGCACGGGCGCTCTTTTTTTCGGCTTCCGTTCCTTCGGTAGATCCCAGAATATTATTGATGATGGTATTGCAATAAAAAATGCGTTTATACCCCTCACTCCACAAATAGTCGTTAGCCCCCAGGTCGTAGGGCTGTATGTTAAAGGTGTAAATTCTTTTGCCATACACTTGTTGCACACTGTAAAGGTTTCCGGGGTTGCCTTCTGGTAGGTAAGCATCGTCAGAAAGCAGGTCCCAGAAGTAATCACCATAGTTTACCATCGTACCCGAATTGAGCATGTTCTCATAATCGGTTTCGGTGGTAGGGATGAATTTATCCTTGGGTTTTATGTCCAGGAATTTATTACAGCTAGTCAGCATCATGATGCTGCCAGCAATGATATATAAAGTAAGTTGCTTCATGTTTCCAGGTTTTAAAAAGTTACGTCTACGCCTGCCATGTAAGTAGGCATCACGGGTATAGTTCTGTTGGCATATTGCCCGGCAAAATCGTAAGCTTCCGGATCAATACCTACGTTATTCTGGTACCAATGGAAAGGATTTTTCACTTGCAGGGTAAATTTGGCAGCAGACAGCCTGGTGCCACGCATCACGGAGGCGGGCAGGCTGTAAGACAGGGAAATATCTCTTACTTTAATGTAATCTGCCTTTAATGTGTTTTTGTCGGATGCATACCAGAGCAATTGGTAGTAGAGGGCACCATTGCCTTTCAGGTCAGGGGCCGGCATAATACCAGCTTTCTTTTCATCACCAGGTTGGCGCCAAAAATTGGCTGCGCGCCGGTCTATGTTATGGGTAACGCCGCCATAGTCGAGAATGGGTACTACATCGCGCATCACATTACCGCCGTTGCCTATGAGGATAATGTTGAGCGTAAGTTGTTTCCAGTTAAAGGTGTTGGTAAGTCCAAAAGTATATGTGGGGCGCATAGTACCGCTGTACACCAGGCCATTGAAATCTGTCATACCAGATATCAGGCCGCCGGAGGCATCATAGTTTTTAACAATTTTACCTTCAGCATCATATACCAGTGGAGTACCGTTCGTCGGGTCCAGGCCTGCGTATTTAAAGTTATACATAGCATCCATAGGGCGTCCTATCCGGTTTACACCATATCCTGCTGTAATACTATTAACATCCGTGGCATCGGTATTGATCTTCGTCATTTTATTCTTATTATGACTGAAAGACAAGGTGGTGTTCCAGGAGAAATTTTTATGGCGGATGTTTACTGTATTCAAAGCCACTTCTATGCCTTTGTTATTCAGGCTGCCAAAGTTGATCAATGCCGTTGTAAACGCATTGGTAGGATCAGTTTTTTGCTGCCCCAGCAGATCGCTTGTATTGCGGATATAGTAATCTGCTGAACCAGAAATACGACCGTTGAGAAATCCGAAATCAATGCCAATATTAGTAGTGGCAGTTTTTTCCCATCTCAGTAATTTATTAGGCGGGTAAATGATATCAGTACCAGCGGCGTTGGTTTCCGGGTCAAAGCTGGCCTTGGCTTGCAAGTAGGGTCCCACCGTACGGGCCACGTTGCCACCCAGTCCATATGTGGCGCGCAGACTTAGATTACTAAGCCAGTTTACATTTTTCAAAAATTTTTCTTCCGACATTCTCCAACTGGCACCTACAGACCAAAGGGGCAGATAACGGTATTTGGGATCAGTGCCAAATAAGTTGGAATTATCTACCCGCGCACTACCCGTAAGGTTATACTTATCATTATAGGTATAGCCCACATTGCCATAGCCGGATACGTAGCGGTCTTCCCCGTAAGAAAAATTATTGTTGGTGTTATATTGCACGGAATAAGTGCCTTGCAGCGACTCTGTACCTTTTAGTGAATTGAGGGCTACTTCATCCACCGGCTGAAACTGGAGGTTGTTGTCGCTATACCCCATCCGGAATACAGACGTAGAAGATTGTGCAATGGCCCTTCTTTCCGTACCTGCCAGGGCGGTAATATGGTGTTTGCCTCCTCCGAAACTACGGTCGTAGTTTAGCTGGGCACGGACGGTATAAGATTTTGTATCGCCCCGCGTTTCATATACCTGGCCCCCATCGGGAATATTTTTAACCAGTTCTCCATTGATCAACTGGGCGGCATCGTCGATCGATTCTTTCGTGAAGTAGGAATTGGCGGAGTAATATTGTTTGTTATAATTTGTGCCGCGTTCTGTTTGATACTTTACATCCAGTGTAAGCCCGGTAATAATCCTGGCGGTAAATCCACCCTGTAGGCGGAAATAGTTGGAGGTGTTGTAAAGATCTGCCTTGTCCAGTTCTTCCAGCGGATTGTACGTTTCATCATTAAGACCAAGACTGATCAAGCGGTTTATTTCATAGGTTGATTTCAGTTTTGTAAAGGGCGCGTAGCTGCCATCGGGGTTTTTAAGCACCTCGTATGGCATATTGCGGTAGTAAGACTCCGGCGATTCGCGCAGGTAGGTAGATTTTGAAATATTGCTATAAATACCCGCTTCGGCATCCAGCCATTTAAAGACTTTCACCTGATCATGAATGCCCACGTTCACATGTTGTCCACCGGTGCGGAAGCCATCATCACGGTTGCCTGTATAATTCATCATCAGGCTGTATTGGTGAATATCATTGCCCCCGTTGGCCGAAAAACTATAACGCTGATTTACCTGGTTACGCATGTAAAGTTTTTCCAACTGACTTTGACCGTTGGCACTGCGCAGGCTATTGAGGGTGCTGTCCAGCGTACTTTGGCTGATAAGGCCTTGTTCATGGTCATACAAAGCGGTGGTGGCTTTTGGCACACCGCTGCGGTATAAATTGCTATAGGGCTGGTGCCACATATTAAATAGTTCCGTTTCCAGGTCCACCATCTGATTAGAATTGAGCAGGTTCATATAACCTGCGTCGGGGATAGGGGTAATGAAAACCGAACTATTGAAATTAATGCGTGGCTTATGGTTATTGCCTTGACGGGTGGTGATGGAAATTACGCCGTTAGCAGCGCGGGTGCCATAAATGGAGGAGGCCGCGGCGTCTTTCAACACCGTTACATTTATCACATCGGAAGGATTAATAAAATCCAGGTCGCCCTCGTAAGGAAATCCATCCACCACATAGAGGGGCGATTGGGTACCATACAGTGTGGCAATGCCGCGGATATTGACACTGCCATTGCTCATGAAAAGCCCTGGCACCGTTCCTTCCAGCCGGTCCATGATGCTGGTTTCCATCCGTGCGCTCAGCGCTTTCTCGGTAATAATGCCGAAGGAGCCGGTAGCGCGTTCTTTGGGGATAGACTGATAACCGGTATTGGCCGTAACACTCAGTCCATCCAGGCTGGAAGTAGCCCCAGATAAGACCACATTACCGAGGTTGCCAGATTGCAACATGGCGGGAGTAATAACTATTTCCTTGGTTTTGTAACCAATAAAGCTGATGTGAATCACCATGCCTTCATGAACGGATAAGGTAAAGTTTCCCGTTGCATTGGTGATGGTGGATTGTTGGCTGCCCACTACCATAATTGTAGCGCCAATGAGGGGAATGCCAGTGCTATCAGTTACATGGCCGGTAACGGGTCCGTTTGCCGGCGGCGCTTCCTCCGTGGGGGCCAGCGGGGCCGTTTTACTATATAACATAATTGTGTTACCAGCAATCTTGTAACTAATAGGCTGGTCTTTCAGCAACAAATCCAGGAAGCCCGTGAGCGGCATGTTCTGTACGGATACAGATACTGCGCCGGCTTGTTTTAGTAACGTTGATTTGCCCCATACTACAAAACCCGTTTGCTGCTTAATGGCAGCAAATACCTTTTCCATGGGCACGGCCCGTCCGGAGAAAGTAATGGATTGCGAAAAAGAAGCGGCGGAAACATGCAGACAAATGGCAAGCAGTAGTGCGGTTGTAAATCTCATAATCCGGAGCATTTTGGTGGGGAGCCGGCATGGCACATCCCAACGGCTCCAATAAGCAGTTTTTTGCATAGATTTGCAATGTTTGGTTGTAAAAATGGGAGGTCTCTAACCCGGTTTCAATCAGCCAGGCAACCTTTGAGTTATCAAAGGTTTAGGGGAAGTGTTAGCCGCACTTCCTTTTTTTTGCCGGTCGATATCTGCCTTTATTTATTATTTGTTTGGTATAGCGAAATAGATGTTTGGTGTCATAAAAATAATTTATACAATCAGGGCATTACTACCAGGCGGCGCCCGGTTTCCAGCCGGAAATGCACGTCCGATCTTTCCAGGCCGGTGAGTACATCCGATAGTTGCAGGTTGCGGCTCATTTCCCCGAAAAATTTCACTTCCGGCACTTCGCCTTCATATACTACTTCCAGGTTATACCAACGTTCCAACTGCCGCATCATTTCTTTTAATCCCACATCGTCAAAATTAAACAGCCCGCTTTTCCAGGCCACCGCCCGCTCTACATTGGCCTCCTCCAGTAATTTTAATGCATTACCGGCCAACTGGGCCTGCTGGTTGGGTTTCAGGATCACCTTATGCCCCGGATCACTGGTGAGGGATACCCGCACGGCTCCATCTATCAATGTAGTATAACTATTTTTTTCATTGGCATAGGCGCTCACATTAAAGCTAGTACCCAGCACTTCCACTTCCATTTGTTTATTCACCTTTACTTTAAAAGGTTTCGCGGCATTTTTCGTTACTTCAAAATACCCTTCCCCGGTGAGATTCACCACCCGCTCTCCTCCACCAAAGGCCACTGGAAATTGCAGGGAACTGGCGGCATTGAGCCATACCTTACTGCCATCTGGCAACACCATGGCATATTGCCGTCCTTTGGGCGTAGTAATGGTATTGTATTCCATACGATCCGCCGTAGCGGTTCCTGGCAGGTATTGCAAGGTATCATGTTGCAGCACCAGGCTGGTTCCATTTTGCTGGGTAATTACGCCATTGCCAAGGCTATCCAGTGTGATCTGCGACCCATTTGCCAGGGTAAGTACTGCTCCATTATGGCCCGGGGCTACGTCCGGCAATTTTGTGACCGCTACCACAGGTGCCAGCCCATGCCGGTGAACACGTTGAAGCATCCAGGTGCCCGCGCCCAGCAGTAATAATAAGGCGGCGGCCCATCCGGCCCGGCGCAGGAAAGGCCTGTTGCGCAGGGGTATTATGCGGGTGGCCGGCAGCTTGTCGGCCATTAAAATCTGGTCGGCCACCTGCATCCACTGCTCAGCATCGTACGCAGGCAATGCCGGGTCTTGCTGCGCCAGTAACCGGGCTTCTGCCTGGTCTATCAAAGCGCTGCCTGGGTCTGCCTTTATGAGATGGCTCAGTTCCTGCAACTCTTCTTCCGAAGCAGTATGGGTGGCCAGGCGGTCCAGTAAATATTGTAAACGGGTATTTTGTTCCATTTAATGTCTGGTGATACAGGTAAACGAATACGGTGTATACCCTTTCCTTTTATATCAGACAACTGAGCGGGAAAATGGTACCGAAAAAAGTAAAGATTATTTTTTCGTTAAAGGAGTAAGTCGATCAGCAAGGCCAGCAGCAGCGGGTAGCCGGCATGTTGCAGGGAAAGCCGGATATTTTTAAGGGCCATGACCAGCAGGTTCTTCACAGTACTCACGGCCAGGTTCATCTCCCCGGCAATGTCGGTGGCGCTAAGTCCCTGCTCCCGGCTCAGGCGGTAAATTATCCGTTGTTTCTCCGGCAGTTGCTGCACGGCAGCGTTCAAAAAACCAAGTAGCTGGCGAAAGTCGGTTAGCTCGCCGGCAGACAGTCCTTTGGCGGCCAATTCGGCCTGATACTCTACTTTGTCCATCACTTTATCCCGGATGGCTTGCCGGCGCACATAATTTACGGAAAGGAAGAAGCAGATTTTTTTTATCCAGGCCCCGGGATGTTGAAGTTCGGAAAGCTGGTCGCGGTTGATCCATATTTTTAAAAAAGTATCCTGCACGATGTCGTCTGCTACGGCCACCGATCCGGTAATGCGCGCCGCCATGGCCTGGAAGCGCGGGGCAAACAGTTCAAACAGGCTCCGGAAAGCGGCTTCATCTCCAGCGGCCACGCGCCTAAAAAGATCAGGAGCCTCCATAAAATGACCGACACTCAATTATCATAAATTATAAATGAATAGATGCATATACGACGGGGAAACGCCCATCGTTACCCTGGTTATTGGTTGATATTAATCACACGTTAGTTTGCCAATCCTCCGTATTCGTAGTGTATAAAAGTCTGAACAAGTTATAATAATAATGAGAATATTTTCCAGCGAATGCGGAAATACGGACGCAGGGCTGTTATGGCGGCGCCGTACCAAACGCATAAGGCAACGGTTTAGGAGAACAATATAATAAAAAAGCCCGGTGACCTACGTTCGTATATAATCGAGCAACGCCAGCGCCGCATTATTCCCTTGATAAAACGCTTCTTCAAAAATAGAAATGCCACTCAGGTCAGAATGGGCGAAGAAAACATTTGGATAACCACTCCGGCGCGCCGCGGCAATGGCATCGCTGGTAATAAAACCGGTGTGGGGCCGGATCATACCGTGCCCCCATACCCACACATCGATAGTACGCAACTGTGCATGAATACCAGGATGTACGGTTTCCAGATCGTCTGTGATCAGTTTTACCCAATGGGCATGAGACAGGCCCAGTGCATACCGCCGGGAGTCTGCCGGCGATAAATGATCCAAGGGCAGGTAATAGGTGAGCACCTGCTTCTCCGGCGCTTCCTGCGTAATGCTTTGCTGCTGGGCGTTTACATATCCCAGCGATCGGCTGTTGTACATCACATTATCCCAGCAAAGTGGGTAGCCGCGGGATTCCGGCAGTTTGTCCAGCGTCAGGTTGGCAACTAACCACGGCGAGTACACGAACTGATGGTCGTATTGCCCGGCGGGCAGCAAACGCTGGGTAACAAATTGCGGGGTGGCCATTATACAAGCCTTCGCCACTATACGTTTCGTGGTACCGGTGGCCACCTCAAAATAATCCACCTGCACTTCGCGGCCCTGCGGTGTCACTTTATATGCCAGGCCATTGGTTTGAAGGTTGTTATTGCTGAACTGTTGTAAATGCTGCACCAGCCGGCCATTTCCCTGTGGCCAGGTTAATACTGCCGCGCTATCCGCGTTGGCAGATTTGCCCTTACGGCTGGCGAAATAATGCAGGCCTGCCCAGGCGCTCACCACGGGAATACCCGCTCCAAAGTCGTCCCGGCAACAATAGTCCAGGTACCAGTATAACTCTTCGGAACGATAACCCTGTTGTTGCAGGTAATCTTTCATACACAAGTTATCCAGTTGCAGGTAGGCCGCATCCCGGGAGCTGCGGGCCATGGGAATATCAAACGCGTACAAACCATCACTCCCCCGCTGCCACCGCAATTTTTCCATATCGGCAAAAAAGCGTTTGAACTCCGCGAGTGCCGCCTCGCCCACGCCGAACTGCGGCACCAGCCCTTCCTGCCACCGGTTGTGAATGAACAGGCGTTCCTGCGGATCATAACACAGATCCGTTTCATTATACATGGGCAGGCAATCGGCGGTATAACCGGTGAGGATACCTGCTTCCTGTAGAAGGTCCAGCAGTGGCTGGTTTTCGAGGTTCGGCAACGGCAGGTAGTGCGCGCCCAATGGGTAAGCGGAAAAAGCGTTCCGGCCAAAACCGGCATTACCACCGGCGTGCTGCTCCAGTTCCAATATCTTATAGTTATGGCATCCGTTGTGGTGCAACATACGGGCCGCGGAAAGGCCTGCCACGCCGCTGCCAATGATCACCGCATCCACCGTTTCCGTATGCATAGGCGCCGCAAATCCCCCTTCCCGTATTTTGTGGCCAACAGCAGCGGAGGCCCCGTAAATGCGGCCCTGGATATGCCCGTATTGATCTTTTTTTGCTTCACAGGCAACAAACTGCGGCAATGTTACACCCGCCCCTGCGATAAGGGCCATGTACCGCAAAAAGTCTTTGCGGGTAAGCGGTTTATTCCTGGTATTTTCCCCATTCATCTTCAAAGTATTGCACCAGCACCTGGTTGTTTAAGTGATTGGCCAGCACCGGGCGTTTGGCCATATCGGCGGTAAACTGGCACATTTGCGGGAATACATCGGCGGCAAAATAGCGCAACCCGGCGGGTAACGAATGATGGTGGCCCACCAGCCCTGTTGGCGATGCCATGACATAACCCCATTCGCCAAACGAAGGCACATAAGTATGATAGGCCTGTGTGTGATACCCACAGTCATGTAACGTTGCATCCACACACCAGAAAGCCTTCGGGGCCACAAAAGGTGAAGTGGACTGCACCACGATCACGCTGCTATCGGTCAGTGAATGGCGTAGCTGGCGATAAAAAGCAGTGGTATATAATTTACCAACGGCATAATTACCAGGATCGGGGAAGTCCACGAAAGCCACATCATACAGGGTTTTATTGGTCTTTAACCACTGGAAGGCATCTGCATTGATCACCTGTAGTTTGGGCGATTGAAGCGAATGATGATTCAGTTCCGCCAGCATGGAACTTTGGCGGAAGAGGCGAGTCATGCTGGGGTCAAGGTCCACCAGCGTAATAATTTCCACATCCGGATATTTCAGGATCTCGCGGGCGGCCATGCCATCCCCTCCTCCCAGGATTAATACACGGGTATGTTCCGGGCTGTACATCATAGCCGGATGCACCAGTGCTTCGTGATAACGGTATTCATCCACGGAGCTGAACTGCAGGTTGCCATTGAGGTACAGGCGCAGATCCAGCTTACTGCGGGTGATGACGATCCGCTGGTAAGGCGATGAATGGGAAAAGATCACCGGGTCGCGAAACGCTTCGCTTTCCGAGAAGGTCATGATCTTATCTGCCCACCAGAAAATGCCGGTCAGTAACACGATCACACCTACCGCCTTGAATTGCAGATAACGCGCCCATTTCACTTCCTCCCTGAATTTCACACATACCACGATCGCAACCACCACATTTAAAATACCGAAGAAACAGGAAGTGCGGATCAGCCCAAAGTAAGGCACCAGCAGCAGTGGGAACACAATAGAGGCCAGCAGTGCGCCAATATAATCAAAGGTAAATACCCGTGATACCAGGTCGCGAAAGGCATACCGGTTCTTTAATATATTCATCAGCAGGGGCAACTCCAGGCCCACCAAAATACCCGTAAGCCCTACCAGTAAATACAACACTAGGCGGAAAGACGCCGCATGTTCAAACACCAGGAAAAGCACGGCGGAGCTAATGCCGCCGATGAGCCCTACCAATATTTCCAGTTGAATAAACCAACTGAGTAATTCCCTCCTGAAAAAACGCGAAAGATAGGCGCCAATGCCCATCGAAAACAAATAAGCCCCGATGATGGTGGAAAACTGGGTAATGGAATCACCTAGCAGGTAACTGGCCAATGTACCCGCCACCAGTTCATAAATGAGCCCGCAGGTGGCAATGATAAAAACAGACAATAACAACAAAAACTCCAATGGCCGCACCATTTTAATCATCTCAGGAAATTATTTATGATAAAAATGATTCACGCCATGATTACCGTTGCGTGGGCCGCTGCCTGGCTGCCACTTTTCGGTGGTAGCGCAATTGCAGATGCGATACCCGTAATAATTGCTAAGCAACAGTATGACCGTAAATAAACCTACAACAACGACAATTATTTTGTCCTTCTGCCAAAGATCCTTTGCGAACTTAATAAGACGCGCTTTTACTGCAGGTATTTTTGAGAATATATCCAGTTCCATGTTATTCCCACCGTTTTTGTTCAAAAAAATAATTTCCTGCATACAACCCAACGGTGACCAGTGCCAGCACAATGCAGAGCAGCACGGCATTCCAACTGCTTGGCACGTCCCAGTCTACCTCCAGGCCAATATTCACCGCTGGTCCGGTGGGCTCCTTGTAAGGTGTTACCACGAAATGATACTGTCCTGGCGCCACACTGCACAGGAAAGCCTTTTCATGGGTACCTCCTTCCGACCAGCGCTCGCCTTCATCTATCCCTGAATAAAACTCGGTGCCAATGGCCAGGTCCACTTCCTTTCCCGTTTTTTCATTTACCAGGTCCAGGTCTGCTTCGCACCAGCTATTACTGACATCACTCGTCATATCCACTTCCATATTCGACATACGGTTGGGCAGGGTAAATGATTTGGACACACGTGGCACATTAATGGTACCCGAGTCGATCACGATACGATCAAAAAACACCGGTGTGTACTGCCGGCTGCTGTTATAACTATATTGAATGCCGAGGGCCAGCAGGCAAAAGATCAGCGCGCCAATGATAAACCGGTCCGCTTGCAGGTTAAAGTAAAAAGGCTGTGCAGCGCCAATACCGGTACGGCGTGGCAAACGCGCGCCATTCCGGAAGGCCTTGCTCACTTCCCCCCGCAGGACATACGGACCATAAAATGCCGATACGCCCACATCAGCATCATATTCCAACGCTATCATCAGCGGCGGCGCAATGAATTCAATACAACGCGGGCCGGCCTTCAGGTTGGCTTTCCAATGAAGCTCCCCACTAAAATAATTATATACCGCCCGGTAGTCATGAAATTTTTCAAACAGCCTGTCATCGTAGGTCAGTTGTGTTTTATCCCGCGTATCCCAGGCATTCAGCAACGGATCGTTTTCTATTTCATCCAGCAACATCCAGTGTCCGTTATACACGGATAGGTAAGCGGCTCCGCCATCTTCCTCCCTGCGCAAGGTGTATTCATTCCAGTTGAACGCAGTACCCACTTCATGCCGTTCGGCAAAGGCGATCACCTGGTAACGTTTACCACGCAGTATTCCGCTGGCGCCCAGCGGGATCTGCTGTTCCGTAGTTTTGCGGCCTGGCAGGTCGCCGGATTTTACAAATCCATGCGGCGTAGGGTCCAGCACCGACTGGCAATTGCCGCATACGTACATGACTGTCTGACCAGGATCGTACAATACCTGTGCAGTATGGCAGTGAGGACAAATAAAATGCTGTGATATAGGTGTACTCATTATACAATTACAAGTTAAGGGTATTTATCGCCGCAGGCTTTGCGACTCATGACGGGTGGCTGCAAAGAAAACGTGGATGTGCTGCATAATGCCTTCCACGGTGGCATCATTATCCTGGCGGAAATTGGAGAGGAATACATCGCAGGTACATAACCCGTACTCCGGCCAGGTATGCACGGAGATGTGCGATTCGGTGAGGCAGTGCACGGCCGTAAATCCCCCGTTTGGGAAATCATGTATGCACTGGCCCACCTCGGTGAGCCCGAAAAGTTTCACTTGTTCGTTTATAAAAACGCGCCAACCGGCGCTATGCTGCAGTAAGTCGTGGCGGTGAGTGTATAGGGTAGTTAACAAATGCAGTCCGGGCGTATATTCCATAGCTATCAGGTAAATTCAGTCAGAAAGATAAAAATTTTTTCAAATAAACCACCATAACAACTATCGCGGCTGGGGAAACCCTTGCCCCCCCGTACAACCCGACCGATATGCAGCGCAATGCCTGGCGCACATTTATCGCTTCCTGAAATCGGAGGGCCTTGATTGGGTGAACTCAAAAAATGCATTGCTAAATGCCCCCAGGTTGTTGTATCCCACAGCAAAAGCAATATCACTGATAGACCGCTTCGTTTTTACGATCATCTCTATGGCTTTGATCATGCGCAGCGTTTTCAGGTATTGTAAAAACGAGATTTGCAACGTAGCACGGAACAAGCGCGACAAAGACCTTTCGCTCTTATTAAAATGCTGGCCCACTTGAGGCAACGTCAAAGGCTCTCCTATATTCCGTTCCAGGTAGCGGATGATCTTTTGCATTTCATCGTTTTCCGTAACCGGCAGTACAATGGGCAAAGCCTCGTTATTCAGTTCCGGCAGCAATTGTTTTAATGCCACCAGGAACTCGAAATTATAGTCGTGCCGGTCTACATGCCGCCCATCCCAGCGTTCGGTGTGATTAATCATCTGGATCAGCAATTCGCTGGCGGGGTATATGCCCAGGCGGGTATAGAACGCATTTGCAGGATCGTCATGGGCATAAAAGTACAGGGAACGCAGTACCGTGGCGGTATTGCCAATACGCAGCACATGCGGAATGCCCTGTGGTATCCAGAAATAATGCCGGGCAGGCACCACGTAAGTACGCCCCTCAATGGTAATATAGGCAATGCCGCCCTCCACATAACTAAGCTGCCCTTTATTGTGGCTGTGCAGGGGAATAAGCTTTTCTGACTTCTCATGCATCACAAACACAGAAGCCGCGCGCTTATTTATTTCCGGTAATGAAGCAATCAGTCCCATGTATCAAAAATAAGCGTTTGGCCGGAATTAATAAATAATTGTCTGTTTATATAAAATGATTCCCCCCTGGTAAGGGTATCTTTGCATGCACAATTACGAAAATGAGATACAATACCATTGCCCTATCCATCTTATGCATATGGATGAGCAACCAGAGCAGCGCCGCCCCCTTGGCACACGATAGTCTTGTTCACCTCTCCCTGCAAGACGTCTGGGAAAAAGCAGCCTTGCACAGCCGCGCGGTAGCCCTGAAAAATAAACAGGTGGATATCAGCGAAGAAGCGGTAAAAGACGCAAAAGCCGAACGTTTCCCAGAGGTAAACGTAGCAGGAAATTATGAAAAGGCCACTAACATCCCGGTGTACGACAACGGTCTTTTTAACACCCCCACCCAGCACGATGTTATTCATACCCTTTATAAGGTGGGAGCAGACTTCTACCTGAACCTGTATAACGGGAACAAGCTGAACCTGCAAATTGCTACCGAAAAAATAGCCCGGCAGGTGGCCGGCATACAGCAGGCCCAAACCATGTCGGACGTACGGTATGCCACTGCGGTGGCTTACCTGGAACTGCAAAAGGCCATTGTTTTTAAACAACTGGTGACCAGCGACATTGGCAGCCAGGAAAAACAACTGGCCGAAATTAAAGAAAACTACCGGGCAGGCGTAGTGCTTAAAAGCGATGTGTTGCGGGTAGAACTGGACCTTTCCCGTCGCAGGCTGCTGCTGGTGCAGATCAACAATGACATCCTGATCGCCAACCAAAAACTCAACATCCTTATTGGTGACGACGACAACCAGCGCATTGCGCCGGATGCCATAGCCGATTCTACCTTCGCTACCGGCACTTACGACGATTACCTGAACATTGCCATGGCGCATTCCTTTGCTTATCATTTATCCGAAAAGGAAACAGCTCTGCGGACTTTGCAGCTAAAACAAGCCAAGGCCAATGTAAGCCCGAAGATTGGCCTTTACGGCGACTTCTATTATGCCAATCCGCAAATTTTCTTATACCCGTATAATCCCCACCTGTATTCGCTGGGTGTTACCGGTGTAAAGGCTTCTTTTCCCATTTCCTCGCTCTACCATAACCCGCATAAAGTAAAAGCGGCCAACCTGGAACTTGAAAAAGAAGAAATAGCCCACCAAGATGTAGCCGACCAGGTAAGGCAACAGGTAAAAGAAGCCTACCTGCGCTACCAGGAGGCACTAGTACAAATACAAGTGGCCAAATCCAACATTGAGCAGGCGACGGAAAATGCGCGCATCATTAAAAACACCTACTTCAACCAAACCTCCCTGGTCACCGACCTGCTGGACGCAGACGTACAGTTGCTGCAAACTAAATTTGAACTGGTAGCGGCCCGCATAACGGCACAGCATAAATATTATCTTCTTCAAAACGTAACCGGCACCCTTTAATATGAAAGCAAAAAAACCTACCGTTACCGACAAATTGATCACGCGTATTACCGGCTGGATTGCCATTGCACTCCTGCTGGCCCTCCTGGTATGGGGCATTGAAACCCTTTGGGAGTATCATCGCTATGAACAAACCAACGACGCCCAGGTACAGGAATATGTGAACCCGGTTATTTCCCGTGCCGGCGGATTTATCGTAGCCGTAAAATTTGAAGAGAACCAGCCCGTTAAAAAAGGCGACACCCTGCTCATCATCGACAACCGGGAATATAACTTACAAGTAGATCAGACCAGGGCCATGCTGGAAAAAGAAGTAGCACAGCTCGCGGTGCTGAATAGCAATACCAACACCCTCCGGCAAACCTCCCGGGCAGCCCAGTCACAGATCGCCGCCGCACAGGCCAAGGTTTGGAAGCAGCAGCTCGATTACGACCGTTATCAAAAATTATATAACGCAGAATCGGCCACAGCCCAGCAGTTGGAAAACGTAAAGGCCAACCTGGACATTTATCAGTCTGACTTCAAAGCAGCGCAAGATAATTACGCCGCATCGGTTTCGCGCATACAGGACACGGAAAGCGAAAAAGCCGTGGTAAGCGCCGAAATGGAACGGCTCAAAGCCTTGCTGGACCGGCACAAACTGGACCTTTCCTACACCGTGATCACCGCGCCATACGATGGCCGCATGGGACGCCGTACCATTGAAAAAGGACAAATGATCAATGCCGGTGAAGTGCTGGCCTATATCGTAGATAATGAGACAGACAAATGGGTGGTGGCCAACTATAAAGAAACCCAGGTGGCGCATATGCAGGTAGGCGATTCCGTTAAAATAAAAGCCGACGCATATCCCGACAAAACTTTCAGGGGCACCATCATCTCACTTTCACCAGCTACAGGCTCCAGCTTTTCCCTGCTGCCGCCAGACAATGCTACCGGCAATTATGTGAAGATTGTACAACGGGTGCCCGTGCGCATCCGCATTAACGGCAGCCGCAGCGAAACCGATGTACTTCGCGCGGGCATGAACGTAAGTGTATTTATCAATAAACAGCAACATGCACGCGGATAAGATAATCCCTGTTTTCCGGAAATGGGTGCCGGAATGGATGGTAAAACTCATACTCTTCCTGGTGATCCTGCCCAGCATTATGCTTTTTTTTCTGCCGCTGGCCAATATCAATGCCGCAGCCGGTTTGTATGGCTGTGAGCCTGCCGACGTGCAATATTCCGTTGCACTGTTTTACACCGGCTACACCGGCTTTTACTTGCTGGAACGCCGCTTTTATAGCTACTTTGCCACTAAGGAATACTTTATCCTTTTTACCTTTTTACAGATTGCTACTGCCTTTGCCTGTTACCATACCCGCACCCTCTACGTGCTGCTCCCACTCCGTTTTGTACAGGGCATAGGCTTTGGCTGTATGGTTACCCTATCGCTGTCGCTCATGTTTACCCGGTTAAAAACGGAAAGGGCCCGGGAGATCAGCTTTTCCGTGTTCTTTGGGTTGCTGCTTTGCGCGGTGCCTATCAACAACCTGGTTACCGCAGACCTGGTGGATAGTTTCGACTTCAACATGTTGTACAAGTGTATTACCTTTTCTTACCTGCCCTCCCTGGTACTCATGCTCGTTACCATGAACAACGTGCGCCTGCAGGTAAAGTTTCCCCTCTATAATTTGGATTGGCAAAGCTTTTTGCTCTACACCGTTATGTTGGCGCTGGCTGCGTTTGTACTTATCTATGGGCAGGAATATTATTGGCTGGAAGATCGCCGTATAGCCGGCAGCGTGATCGCCATCGTGGGGCTGACACTGGTTTTTGCCATCCGCCAGTTACGCATGCGGCGTCCCTACATGCAATTGTCGGTATTTGGCAACCGAAATTTCAACGTGGGCCTCCTGTTGCTATTCATCATGTATATTTGCCGGTTTGCATCGGGCATTACCAACAATTTCTTTTCCTCCGTACTGAAGTTCGACCCCACGCATGTGTCATACATCAATGTATTTAACATAGCGGGATTGGTGTGCGGCGTTTTTATTGCCTGCCTCCTCATCCTTCAACAGCGAAACATTCGCTTCATCTGGGTGTGCGGGTTCATGGCATTACTGGTATTTCATGGCGTGATGATTTTCCTCTTCGACACCCAAGCGGATGAAGATCACTTTTTCGTTCCGCTCTTCCTGCAGGGATTTGGGGTGGGCATGCTAATGGTGCCGACTATTGTTTATGCCATTGCCTCCGTACCCGCCGTGCATGCAGTGTCTGCGGCAGCCATATGCCTGGCCGTTCGTTTTTTGGGCTTTTGTTCGGCCACGGCTATCATGAATTATTTTGAACTATTGGGAAAAGGTCGCCACTACAACGCCTTCCAGGATCACCTGACCCGGCTAGATCCCACCGTTAAATATGAACTGGCTTTGCAAACACAGCGTCTTTTACACAAAGGCGTACCAGCACTGCAAGCCGCCAAACAAGCGGATAAACTGCTGGTAAATGCCGTGAACAGTCAAAGTCAACTGCGCTTTGCCATGGACTATTATGCACTAATGTGTTGCCTGCTAGCCGTTACGCTGTTATTTATCCTGCTCTTCCCCTACCTGAATCGCACGGTAGTGTACCTGCGGTCCAGAATACTGGCACCGGGATGATCAGTCCTCTATATCGGGTTCAAACCGCAACCAGGCTGGTATACGCTGGTGGATGCGGGTACGTTCCACCATTTGCAATAGCAGTGTTTTCACAATATCCAGCGTAGTGAGTGATACCACGCAACATAGCAATGCAGTGCCTAGGAATACCCTTGCCGGTGCTTCCTTATCGGCATAGTACATATTCCAAACGTGCGTGTGCAGACAGTAAAACACCAGCGCGCTGCCGATGTACACGATCAGGATGGTAAATAAGCTCTTGAGTAGCCGCAGGATAAACAGGTCGTGGTTCGTGGAAAACATCTCCAGGAGATTGATCAGCAGCAGTACACCTACCAGGCCAAATATGAAGATATTGGCATGCAGGGGAATACGCCCGGTGCTGCTCCATCCCACTTTGTAATGCAGGCCCAGTGCATAATCCGGCATCAACATGGTAAGGGTGTACATACCTATAAAAGCAAGGATGGTACAATAATAAGGTATTAATTTACGGGATGTCATAGCGGGTATTTTTTCAGGTAAACAATAAACTTGAAAACGGGTTGATATACTGCTACTTTTCGTATAGCCATTAGCGTTATTGTGTAGAAGGCCGGGCTGTCAATTATGATTTGGAGGAGATCAGGTATTTTAACCCTAATTTAATGCAGGAAAGCATTCAAAAAACGTATTAAAAAAGCCTTATGAAACATTTAACAAATGTCTCATAAGGCTTTTTTATAGATGGCCGGGAGTCCGGCAATACTTTATGGCTGTGGGTACCAGTTAATTAGGCGTACATCGATGGATTTGTTGGCAGCGTTTACCTTTGTTTTAAATGCAGTAACATCGCTCAGGCCATTTTTGCCGCGATAATGGTAAGGATATACCACCTTAGGCTTAAAGGCCAGCACGGCGTCTGCCGCTTCCGGCACGTCCATGGTGTAAGGCAGGTTCATACATACAAAAGCCACGTCAATATTCTTCAGCGCGCGCATTTCGGGTATATTCTGGGTATCACCGGAAAGGTAAATGTGCTTGCCGCCAATGGTGAGTACATAACCATTGCCACGGCCCTTAGCATGCCAGGCGGTAGCGCTTTCCGGCAGGTTGTACATCGGAATGGCATGGATGGTAATGCCGTCCAGGGTGGTAGTTGCGCCATTTTTCAGCACCACTGCCTTTGCTTTGTAAGCGGCGGGCAATTGGTCTGCCACCGCCTGCGGTACCACGAGGGTAGCCTGGCTTGCGCCAATGCTGGCCAGTACCGTAGTATCGAAATGATCTCCATGGATATCCGTGATTAGCACCAGGTTAGGCGCAGCCAGGCCTTTAAACAGGTCTGCCCTGCCAGCCGGGTCTGCATAAATGGTGGTGCCATGTATGGAAAGCACCAGGCTGGCGTGTTCCACCGGCTGGATAACCAGTGTACCCTTACCGGTTTTTAAACTATCTGCCGGCGCCAGTTGCGCATGGGCAGCGCCGGCAATCATTGCCAGGCAAAATGCAAGCGTCCTGAATTTCATGATGGTAAAGATTGATTAAGATGTGAAGATAAAGAAGTTACACTTCTTGACATCTAAGATCGTTACTATTTGTTGGGATAAGTGCAGCGGCGAAAAATTTTCATTTGGAATTTCAACAACAATTCATTTGCTTTGTATTACAAAGTACTTTTAAAAACAACTAAAACAGTATCCCCGTCATAGCATGAACCACCGGATGCTGTATTTTTTTATGCATTTACTTTGCAATACAAAGCACTTTAAAATACACTAAAATGAAAAAAACCTTTCCCCGTCCCAAAAGTTGGCCCTTTATCACCGGCCTTTCATCCATCGTCTTATCCCTTGTTTTATTTTTATTTCCATTCTCTCACAAGCCCGATGGGCTGTGCCTCCTCCACTTCAGTATCTCCGTTATTTATGGCATTTACCTGTTCATTGTATACCGCCGGCACAAAAATGATACGCATTACTTCGGCATGGCCTGCTGGCTGGTGCTTTGCCTGATCAGTTGTTATGCGCTGAACCGGGAAATGAATATACTGAACACGCCTACCCTATGGTTTGGAATCCTTCAGGCGATAGCCGGTGCATCACTGCTGTCATACGCCTGGATCAGTTACCTGCCGCAATGGGGCAGGCAGGTGTTACTTTTTATTGCAGGCATATCGCTAATGGTTTTCCTTTACCTGGCCTGTTACCTCTTACCGCTCTATGGCATCAGTGTTGCGATTTTCTTTGTACTGGGTATATCCCTGCATACCTTTGTACCTTTATGTTGCTGCATTTTCATCTATTACATGCTGCGCAAAACGGCTACAACATGGCGTTTGGCAGCAAGTTTCTTCTCGGGAGCAGGCGTCGTTTTGCTGCTCTGCATCGCCCACATTATATGGTGGAATCAGGAGACTAAAAGCATGAACCTCGCCTACCAGCGTACGCTTGTAAAATCCGGCAACATGCTGCCGCCCTGGATGAGCGTTTCCCAACAGCTTCCGCAAAACCTGCTCACCAAACGCATACTGGAAACAGACCTTGTATATGAAGTGCCAGACCTTTCAAATGGCTATTCTTTCTGGGAAATGCCCCACCGCAGTTATGACGAGCCTTTGCAGCATGATCCGCTGATCATGATGTCCAGCTTGTTCAGCGGCCCACTTTCCATCCCGGAGGACGATCGTATATCTATGCTGGAAAGCCTTTATAACAAGCGCCACGCAGCGCAGGAAAGACTATGGTCGGGCAAAGGGCTGCAAACCACTTTCGTGAATACTGCCGTACAGCTATGGCCCGCGCTGCACCTGGCATACACTGAAATGAATGTGAGTGTACGGAATAACCAGCGCTATTCCTGGAGCGCCGGAGAGGCCATTTACACCTTTCATGTGCCGGAAGGAGGCGTGGCTACTTCGCTTTCGCTGTGGATAGATGGGAAAGAATCTAAAGGCATACTCACCTCCAAAGAAAAAGCGGATAGCGCCTATAAAACCATTGTAAACGTGGAACGGCGCGACCCTTCCGTGGTGCACTGGCAGGAAGGCAATACCGTGACGGTACGGGTGTTTCCAGTGGCAGCCAACAGTGAGCGCATGTTTAAGATCGGCATTTCTTCTCCCCTACCGGTGCATGGACAAGAACTTTCCTATACCCCCATTTACTTTGAAGGACCCAGCGCCTGGCAGGCACATGAAGATGTGAGCATTAGCTTACAACAAGATGCGCCCCACTTTACGCCCCCGGCAGGTTTCAGCCAAACATGCCCACAGCAATTCAAGCGCAGTGGCCGTTACCTGGATGATTGGACCTGCACCTTCAATGCACCCCCGTTGGATGAACGCGGTTTTGTGTTTAACGATAACTTGTATACCCTTAAACCCCTGCCCGGCAATGCGGAAGCGGTAGTTACCAAAACTGTGTACCTCGATATCAATGCTTCCTGGAGCCAGGCGGAATGCGAGCAGGTATTTGAGTTGGTAAAGGACAGGCCTGTGTTTGTATCTCCCGGCAATGAGGAGCCACTGAAAAGGATTACCGCGCAAAATAAATCGGCGCTTTTCGGGCAATTGCGCCGCAATCATTTCAGCCTCTTTCCTTTTTATGAAATCCCAGATGCTGCCACCGCGCTGGTTGTCACGAAAAATGATGGTATTACACCCTCCCTCAAAGACCTGCAGCATGCCGGCCTGCTAAATAGAGTCTGTCTATTAATTACAACTTATTAATAATCAATTTATTGTGGCATAATTATTGTTATTTAAGGGTCTATGAAAATGCATTTATTCGAGCCACTACGTTTAAAGTTTTCCAAACCAGATTGGGCTAGAAACCCGGAGTTTGGATTATTGGATACCGTTTTGGAGCAACATCCTGAGTTGATTAAGGTAGCAGCAGAAGACGTGTTGCGTGGTTGTGTGCAAAGTGAGTTTGGTCGTCAGGATATGCCGAGTGTAGAACAGATTGTGCGGGCAGCGATTTACAAAGAGATAAAAGGATTGGATTACCGGGAGCTGGAATATGCACAAAGCGACTCACGTATTTGCGAGCAGTTTGTAAAGCTTGATAATCGCCATCCTTTTAGCTTTCAGGTGTTCCAGAAATATATTTCAAAGATAAGTGAAGAGAGTCTGCAACAAGTACTGGTGTCATTGAATAAGATTGCGATCGAGGAAGGATTAGAAGATATTCAACAGCTTCGCCAGGATAGTACTATTGTCGAAACCAACATACATTATCCTACTAACAACTCCTTGGTATGGGATTGTATAAAAGATAGTCACCGGCTGCTTACACAATTATCAGCAGAAGTAAAAAAAATGGATTGGCGTGATTATACTAAAGATGCCAAAAGGACATTTTTCAAGATTAACAATACTAAAAGCGGAGATAAACGCATAGATCTTTTCAACAAACAATTGATAACATTTACAAAATGCATTAACCAGGTAGCTAACGCGGTAAAAAAAAGTCAGGTTGTAGTATGAGAGCCCTGCTCATAATAGAGGAATTGAAAAAATTGTTGCCGCTGATGGAAAAAGTGTATGACATGACCTGGCGCAAACAGATCAATGGAGAGCAGGTATGCAATGATGAAAAATTATTTTCTATCTATGAGCAGCATACCGACATAATTGTAAAAGGTCAAAGAGAAGTTAAGTTTGGGCACAAAATAAACCTGGCAAGCGGCAAAAGCAATCTGATATTGAGTTGTGAGGTATTGAAAGGGAATCCATCGGATAGTAAGCTATATCAAAACACCATCGATAAAATAGTTAATGATTACAAAATAGTACCCCGTGACAGTGTAACCGATGGAGGGTATGCTTCGAAAGAGAATTCGGAATATGCGCAAGGAAAGGGAATCGTAAATATTGTATTCAATAAGATTGTAGGCAGCTTGAAAAACATAACGAGCTCCAGGAGTATGGAGACCCGTTTGAAGAAATGGCGTAGTGGAATTGAAGCCGTGATTTCAAATTTAAAAAGAGGCTACAAATTATTCAGGTGTAACTGGAAGGGAGAAGCACATTTTAAGCAAAAAATATTATGGAGTGTGCTTGCTTACAATATCCGGGTGATGACAGCTGCGGTGGTAGCTAAATTATAGCAAGCCTGTTGAAAAGAAGTACTAAAATAGAAGTACTATAGGCAATACTATGCGCTGGAAGTACCATAAACAGTGAATTTGACGATTTTAATGCCTAAAAATTACGCTATATTGGAATATAGAAATTTTAGGCTCGGGTGAAGTGAGCAAATACGGATAAATACGAATATAAAATAATATATCCTTAACAGTCGCTGACTATATAGACAGACACTAAATAGTCTTAAGACTTACTTTAACCAGCAACATAAGATCCGTTTATTTGACTTGGGCGAAACACCGGGCGCTTACCTGGCCTCACTCAAGGCCTGCCGCACCTTCTGTTATCAGCAAGGTTCCATTTCCCTGCTGGATAAATTGCTGAAAGCAGGCACTTTTACCGCAGATCCTGAAGACGATCATTGCGTAGTTATTAACAGCGCCGGCCTGGCCATCACCCGCCAACCAGCCAACGGAGCGCCTTCCCAGGCACCAGATCACCTGATGCGCTTATTTGCGCTCAACGATATCCTGCGCCGTGCCGGTCCCCGGCTGTTGATGGGCCCTGTGCAAGACAGCAGTATTATTGAGGAAGCCAAACAGGCCTACGTGGTATCGCCAGTATCAAGCCTGGTGGTGCTGGAAACGCAGCAGGATTACGATCGTTTTGGTATAACCGGCAGCAAAAACAGCCTGCAAAACGCCTCGCTGAAATCCAAAGGCGCAGTGCCGGAGCCACAGGAATGGGCGTTGATTATCCTGGTGGTGGGCTTGTTGCTGTATGCCCGCTTTGTTTCTACCCCTACCTTAAAAACGCAAGCATGATCGCAGCACTACCACGCGAACGACTATACGCACAAAAGTGGTGGATACTATTTGCTACCGCTTACCTCCTGATCACCCTGTACTGGATGCGTAGGTACCTGGACCCACTTGCCCTCCATTTCCAACTGGGTTGCCTTGCCCTGGTGGTATGCACGCGCATCGACCGCTCCCGGAAAGGACGCTACCGGTTTGGCATAGCAGCACTTTGTTTTGCCGTACTTACCTGGTGCATTCCGGTGAAAACCTTCGCCTTGCTGACGGTTACCATGGGACTGCTATTTGCTGTAGAAAGTTTTGTGGGCAGCCTGAACCTTTTACCCTTACTCATTATACCCCTGATGTCGCCACTGGCAGAATATGCCGTGAAGGTGTTTAGCTTTCCCCTCCGGCTGGAAATGACCCAATGGGCGGGGCGACTCCTGCAAATGATCGGGCTGCCGGTACAGGTGGAAGGCAATATGGTAACCTGCAACGGTGTGGATTTTACCGTAGACCCGGCTTGCATGGGGTTGCACATGCTGCTGGCCTCCCTCCTGGCAGGTATTATGCTGGTAGCTATCACTAGCAAAAAATATCAACGCCGCATGGGCTTTGGTTTTACCGTACTGCTGTTGCTGCCCATCCTGGTGCTAAACATGATCGCCAACGTGCTGCGTATCGCTACCATTGTATATTTCCAGGCCATGCCAGGTACTTTATTGCATGACCTCATTGGGTTGTTTTGCTTTGGGGGCTATGTTATTTTACCATCCTTCTTCCTTATTCGATTCGCCATTCAGCGAGTCGGACAACCCGTTATAAAAACCGCCCCGACCATCGCTACGCCACCCCACAAAGGAAGTATTATGGCCAATAGCTTGCTGCTTCTGCTGGTGTTGGGGATCAACACCCTACCGTTGGCCGCTAGGGCTTCCCGCAGCACCTCCCTATTAAAGCCCCCTACCCTGGCTGGTTTCCGGTACACCCTTTTAGATGAAAACATCACCAAACTGAATAACGACCAGTTACTGGTTTACATAAAACCTATCCGTGGTTTTTACGCCAGCGATCACAATCCTTCTATTTGCTGGGAAGGCAGCGGATATACTTTTCAGCAGGTAACGGAACAAAACCAAACCTATCACGCTGTGCTGACAAAGGGCGATGTCCGGCTTTACACAGCCTGGTGGTATGATAACGGAGAGGTATATACGAACAGTCAATGGTCATGGCGGCTAGACGCCCTGCGGCACCGGAAACGATATGCCATTATAAATATAACGGCAACGAATAAACAGATATTAGCGGCTGCCATCGGGCAGTTCAGGAAAGAAAAGATTTACCGGCAAAGCATCCGGGCATCGATTCCACCACCAGATGTACCCTGAAAATCATGTGCGTGCTACACTTCCAATACCGGAGCATCTACCAAAAGCGACTTGATAGCTTCTGGCAAGTAAGGGCGCCCGCCAGTAGCCGGTACACAAGTACCGGTGAAGGTGGCACTGGTCATGATCTTACCGTTCATGATAATATCCTGTTTAAAATGCAGCCTTGGCGCTCCAGCCTTATCGGCATACAGCACACAATTAACGGTGAAGGCATCGTCTTTTTTGAGAGAACGCAGGTATTTGATGGTGTACTGCGAAAGCACCATGAATACGCCTTTGTGTGCCTGCTCCTCCAGGTCAAAACCCAAAACCTCCCGGATAAAATCATGCCGGCAGGTTTCCATGTAAAAAGGATAGTATAGTCCGTCCATAATGCCCTGTACATCGATATGTGCAGGATTTACGGTGTATTGTTTTACAAATTCCATGTAGTGCAGATTGAATGTGCGGGCAAAAGTATTTAAAAAATATTTGGAACTTTAGAAAAACAGCTTACTTTTGCACTCCCTGAAACACAAATACTAAATGCCCAGATGGCGAAATTGGTAGACGCACTGTGTTCAGGTCGCAGCGCTCGCAAGGGTGTGCTGGTTCGAATCCAGTTCTGGGCACGTTACAATCCTCTAAGTCATTGATTTAGAGGATTTTTTATGTGTATGGATTTTCGGTTTTACTCGCTTTTTCCCTCTTTTTCACACCTTTTTGGACACGAAAAAGACACGAGCAATGACACGAGCAAAAATAGGCACGAATCGCAAAAATTACCCCCATTTTCCGGCACGTTTGCCGATGAAAATTTCCAGACATCCACACTTTCGCACCACGTTATGGCCACGGCTACTGGCTTGGCAGCAAGTTGGCAGTGGCACAAGATTCATTTTGTCAGGAGGTATTGATACACCACAAAATTTAGCAAAATTTTTATTGAACGATTGCTCACCCATTTACCCGCTTTTACTCGGACGATGGTTAGCAATGGCTGAACGCCCTTGCTATGCTACGTTTTCCTTGGCATGGGCATACTCCTTGAGCTGCACCACTTTTAGAACATTTAAAAACAGTGCAATATGAATATCGGGAGTTATGTCAATCCAAGGGGTGATAAAAGAATTTACTTCTATTCCTTGGGCAAAGGAAAAGGCCAACGTAAAGCGCTGGGTATGTTTACCTATATTAAACCGCAAAACCAGGCGGAAAAAAATCATAACAAAGAAATCCTCAAATTATTGGCAGTAAAAAAGTCGGAAGCCATTATGGAATTCCAGTCCATCGGAACCGGTTATATTCCTACGCATAAATTTAGAAGCAATTTCTATGAATATTATGCCGACTATATTGTAGTGAATAAAAAGAGAGGCAATAGGCACTTCGCTAACAGTCTAACGCAACTAAAGCTATTTACGAAAAATCCGGACTTCCTTTCTCCCAATACAATCACGGAGGAATTTTGCAGACGTTTCAGCGGTTATCTTAGGGGGAAATTTAACGGAGAAACCCCCGCGAATTATTTTCAGCGATTCAAACGAGTTTTAAAAGCCGCCAAAAAGGTGGGATATTTCAGGGAGAGTCCAGCAGAGGATATAGCCGCAAGATCTTCGCCAACATTAAAACATAAGGATTTTTTAGAAAGCTACGAATATATTCAATTGCTGAAAACGCCCTGCTTAAATCAAGAGGTAAGTGAAGGCTATATTTTCTCTTTATATACAGGTCTACGTTACTGTGACGTAAAGAAAATGGATTGGTCAGAAGTTAACACTACAACGCTTCAAACACGTATGAAACAGGCTAAAACGGGATTTCCAGTAGTACTTACACTTCATCCGATTGCGCTCACTATTTTGAACATTAGAAGGCAACGTTTCGAACAAAGCGGAAGATCCACTTTAAGTGGAAAGGTCTTTCATCTCCCTACAGCCAATGGTGGTAATAAAATATTGGAAGAATGGGTCAAATCTGCAAAAATAGAAAAACATATTACCTGGTCGTGCGCACGGCTTAGTTTTTCTATATTGCTCCAGGACGAAAAAGTAGATAATGCTACCGTATCATTACTGCTTGGACATACGACAAGCTACTATGTAGATAGAACATATAAGCGTTACCGACCAAAAAATCAGGAAGCCACTATTAGCTTATTGCCAAAGCCTAGTTCAATGCCTCCATTTTTGAGGACACAGCCCAGCATAGCGATAGATAGCCCAGATTTGAAGGGACAGGCGCAGTCTTCCAGTTTGGCGCTGTTATTTGACTTACCAGATGCTCAGGAATTGAACAAACTATTACAATTCAGCTTTTGATCAAACAATAATTTATCATACTAAAATAAGTTAAGAAAATGCATCTACCCTTACTTACTAGTCCTGGACTGCATTAGAAAAGCAACTGAAATAATGTACACTGTTTTTATTTTGTGGCATATGTTTTAAATTAAAATCGAGGTTTACAGCCTCGATTTTTTAATTATACAGTCTTGTTATTTTGTCTACCAAGCAAAAAAACCACCCGTATAAACAGGCGGTAATTTTAATTTATATCAACCTTTAAACAGAATTCATTATTTCTATAATAACCACGTATAAATAAAAAATCAAAATAATCCAGATGTAGAAACAACTGAAATAATTTATTTCACGTAGACGATTATTGCTTCGCCTATATTTTCAAATATCACTTGAATAATACTTTTATTGTATAATTGCTTATGTATAAAATATATGCAGTTAGTATGTACGATTAAAAAATAAGGCGCATAATGAAGAATCAAAGACGCCGGTATCTCCATTGTTTGTTAACCCCCTGTAAAAATTGGCAATACAATACTGGGGGCAATACATACATAGAAAACTATCAATTATAAAAAATATTAAGACGTATTTTATTTACATACTATAATCCTAAATATCACTCTCCCGAAATTTACCGCCCGCCCAACATAGATATACAGGTATGTTTATTTACTATACAAACAACTTATTAAAAGGTAACACTCCCAATTCCATTTTTTTTACCAATAGATCACTCCGTCAATTGCTTGTATAAATTTACACAGTTCACATAATGCGTTCATTGCCGCGTTTTCCTCTCAGGAATGACCGTTTTGGCTTGCATCATTAAATCTAACTCTTCGCGCTTAAAATAACCCGCTTCATTCTTGTAAACGCAGGCCTCTTCACAACGAATGGAAAATTGCGTGCGGCCCAAATTTGTATAAATAAGTGCCTCTTCAATTTTTAAAAACGGCTTATAGCACAAGGCCACCGCCCTCATTATAACCAGGTCGTCACGCTTAATCATAATAACTTATTTAAGCAACTTTTAATAGGTTTTGCTTCGCCTTCCACTGTCAAGTAAGCCTACAGCGTAAAATTATTAAAACTTCCCCTTAAGTCTTTTTTGTAGGATCATTGCAATTCAAAATGTATCAGTTTAGATTACAATGTATTCAGCGGTCACATTTCTTGAAAAAAAATACAACCATCAGAAGGTTCGTGTCCCAATAAGTGCATTAACATTAGGTTAACTGGAAGAAATGGCTAATTCTATATATTCCTGACAGGTATAAAAAATTTAAAGTAGCTATACTGCTACACAGAAATTTAAAAATTTTAATATATAATAATTAACCTCTAATAAATATCTAATCTTGACCAAAGTTTGTTAGAAAAAAAATATTTCAACCGTCAGTACCTAATTGTTCAAAAATCGGTGTTCATATCTAAGAATGGTTGTTTCAGTTTGAATGTTGGATTATTATTGTAGAGTTCCCTGTGCCATTAAAAGACAAAATCGGTAATTAAGATTGTCATTATTTTAAACATTGTGAGATGCTAAAGACTACGTCCGCCCTGGCTGCTAAGCCAGGGTATGCCCTATTTCGCGCACTATCCGGGGCTAAACTAAATCAAGCAATGATTATCATTAAGACAACCCCTAATTCTTCGTATTACTTATTGGCACTGCGGCTTTGATTAAAAAAAAACTGCGGAAACAACTACGCCTACAAATACTAACAAAAAAAATGAGGGAAATTATGAATGTTCTTTACGCGCGCATTAAAAACAAAGTAGTATTAACTACAATTTTAGCACTATTACTTTCCATCCAGGCATTTTCACAGAAAGTAGTTTCTATTCAAGGAAAGTTCACCACCACCCAAGCCATGGAGATCATTGAAAAACAAGCAGGGGTTGTGTTTGTATATAATAATGATAAGATATCATTTACCTCTGAAAAAATAAGTTTTACATTAAATAATGTCCCACTGCAATATGCACTAAACAAGTTGTTCAATACCATCAATATTTCTTGGAAAATAGTTGGGAATAATATTAGCCTAAAAAAGACATCTAATAGTGAAACTAGTTCAGATACCTTGTCAAATTTGACCATCTCAGGAATAATTGTCGATAGCACAGGAACACCGTTGCCAGGAGCGACAATTCATTTAAAAAGTTCAAAAAAAGTTTTGGTATCCAACAATAACGGAAGGTTTGAGCTAAGCGAAGCTGATCCAAATACAATATTCGAAGTTACCTATACTGGATTTCGTAAAAAAGAAGTCTTTGCAAACGGACAACCATTTCTCTCAATCACGCTGGAACCAGTTATAGGCGAATTATCTGCCATAGACGTTGTTAGTACAGGTTATCAGGAAATTCCCAAAGAGAGGGCAACAGGAAGTTTTACCCAAATTGACCAAAAACTATTAAATAGAAGCGTTTCGCCTGATATTATATCACACTTGTCAGGCGTGACTAATGGCCTTTTAACTGATGAAAATACTGGCAATACGTTAGGAATTAGTGTGAGGGGGCGAAGCACAATATTTGCCAATTCCACCCCATTAATAATCCTGGATAACTTTCCATATGAGGGAGATTTAACCAATATTAACCCAAACGATATTCAAAGTGTGACCATTTTGAAAGATGCATCAGCAGCTAGTATTTGGGGGGTAAAGGCCGGAAACGGAGTAATAGTATTAACAAGTAAAAAAGGGGCTAAAAACCAAAAAATGAAATTGAGCATTGGATCTAATTTGACATTTATGGCGAAGCCCAATTTAAACCAAGGACCCAATGTATCAACTTCAGAATATATTGATCTAGAAAAAAAAATGTTTGATTTAGGTTATTTTGATGACTTAATTAACAACCCATATCATTCGGCGCTACCACAAGTCATAGAAATATTAAATCAGGCCAGAATGGGTAGCATTTCAACAGATGAAGCAAATGAACAAGTTAATACACTTCGAAATATAAATGTGCGCAATGAAATATCGAAATACTTTTATCAAACTGCTTTAGATCAACAATACTCAATCAATATCTCTGGGGGAAGCCCATATGATAAATATTACTTATCCGGGGGATATGATAAAGACCGAAATAGCCTTGTAACCAACGGCTATGCAAGGACGACTTTTAGCGGCGCGAATACTTACTATTCTACAAACAATAAGTTAACCATTTCAACAGGAGTAAACTTTATGAAGGGCGAATCAAATGGTAGTTCTCAGACTCCGGTAGCGATTTACCCATACACTAAACTTGCAGATAGTCATGGCAATGGTTTAAATATAGATTTCCTCCAAAAAACATATTTGGATACTGTAGGGCAGGGATTGTTTTTGGACTGGCATTATAATCCGTTAAATGATTTAAAAAATCACTCGGTAAAAAATAGTACTGTTTCAACCGACTATCTCTACAATTTAGCGCTGAATTATAAATTGTTAAGATGGTTAGCAATCGATGTAAAATATCAGTATGGGAATGGTGAAAATGAGATTAAGACAATCTATAACTCAGAATCCTATTTTGTAAGAAATTTAATAAACAGTTATTCCTCTATTAACCCCTCCACCAAATCTGTTATACGGCCAGTACCATTGGGGGCAATTTTTGACAGATCAACACGTAACTATGTATCACAATACGCCCGAACGCAACTAAATATTAATTATGAAGGCGGGCAACATCAAATCACTGCTATAGTGGGTGCAGAAATAAGAAATTTAAACACTAAAGGCTTTTCAAATAGGTTATACGGTTACGACCAAACTCACTCATCATTCATTCCAGTAGACTATGTGAACGTTTACAGAAGTTACGTTACTGGATCTACGTCACCTATACCTTCAATAGAGAATATATCAAATCAAAATGACCGTTATGTGTCATTATTCGGAAATGCAGCATACACGTTTAAAAATGTATATACAATTTCTGCAAGCGCAAGAAAAGATGGCTCTAATTTAATTGGTGTAAACAGTAATCAGAAATGGGCACCTCTTTGGTCAGTTGGTGCTTCATGGGATGCCTCAGAAAAGGTTAGGTCAATAGAAAACATCTTGTCTTTTTTAAAGCTACGTACCACATTCGGATATAACGGGAACATTGACAAATCAATAACTGCTATGCTTGTTACAACTACTTTAAACGCAAACTATCTGGGAGAAGTTACAAGTATAGTGTCAAATCCACCCAATCCAAACTTGAGATGGGAAAAAATTGGTCAATTTAATCTAGGAGTCGACTTTGCACTTTTTAGCAATCGCATCTCTGGCAGTATAGACTTTTACCATAAAAATGGAAAGGATCTAATTGGATATTCGCCATTAGCCCCAAGTTCAGGACAGACTTCTTATAAAGGAAACACCTCAAACATGAAAGGTCGCGGTTTAGATATAGCAATAAATACGGAAAATCTTAATGGACAATTTTCATGGAATACTTCAATAAATCTAAACTATAATACAGACAAAATTACCGTTTATAATATTAAAACCACTTCTAACACAGACTATGTAACCGGCCGTGTCCCAATTGAAGGCTATCCGGTTCTATCACTATTCAGCTACAAGTGGGCAGGTTTAAGTAGCATGTCAGGTGACCCCCAAGGTTACTTAAACCATTCTAAAAGTACTGACTACTCATCTATACTGACCGCAAATGACTTAAACAGCTTAGTGTACAATGGAAGGATGGTGTCACCGGTATTTGGTAATATTTTAAACACATTCAACTTCAGAAGTTTATCGCTTTCATTTAACATCTCATATAAATTTGGTAGCCGTTTCCGAAGAAATTCAATTTCATACAGCGATTTATTATCAGGCTATTCTGTTCCAAATAATGACATAGTAAAAAAATGGACGAAGCCTGGTGATGAGAAAACAACAAACGTACCGTCACTCAATTATCCCTTCGATCCAAATCGAGATCAATTCTACCAATATTCATCTCCATTAATTGAAAACGGTGGAGCTATAAGGCTTAACGACATTCAATTGAGATATAATATAAGTACGCATCACGGCCCAATAATTTGCTCCTATTCACTATTTCTGATAGGAAGCAACTTGGGTTTACTCTGGCGAGCAAATAAAAACGGTATCGATCCCGATCACATTCCAATGCCTGGATACTCCAATATAATTCCACCCAAAAACTTTACTGTCGGGTTGAAAATGGATTTTTAAACGATTAACTATTTGTGGTACAAAACGAAAATAATAAAATGAAAATAGTAAAAAATAGAGTCAGAATCGTAATAAGCCTTTACCTCTGCTTAACCTCAATTTCGTGTAAAAAATACCTAAATAAAATATCTGATGACAGCCTTACTGTCCCATCTTCATTAGATGATTATCAGAATCTAATAGATGCAGATAAAATGTATATTAGAAACAGCCCATCTATACAGGACATCTCTTCGGATGACATTCTTATTGATGAGACACAGCTTAATTCGTTAACAACGATTCCTAGAAATACTTATTTATGGTCAAGTGATATTTTTGATGGTCAGACAAATTTTGACTGGAACGCCTGTTATAAAGGAATTTATTATTGCAATTTGGTATTAGAGGGAATACAAAAATACGAACTTAGCAATGGGATAACTTCCACAGCTGCATCTATTAAGGGAGCGGCCTTATACTATAGAGGATTTTTCCATTTCAATCTAGCACAGGTATTTGCAAAATCATTTAGCAACATTACCACATCCAGCGACCTTGGCCTTCCTTATAAAACTAATTCAATAGTTGATGAAAAAGTTTCTAGGGAATCACTACCGCAATTCTACACCCATTTAATTGATGATATCAAGGAATCCGTTAAACTACTACCTAAAAACGCCCAAACACAATACCGTAACAGGCCTAGCAAGCACGCAGCCTATTCAATTTTAGCACGTATATATTTATCCATGTCGGACTACTACAACGCAGAATTATATGCAGATAGCTCTCTCCAAATATCCAATGCCCTTTTAGACTATAATGTTGTAAATGGAAGTTCAGTACTTCCTTTTGGATTACCATATATTTCAGAGGTAATTTGCCTATCCTCAGGCCCCTACTATATTTTACGCCCCCCGGTAGATACCGTGCTATACAACTCCTATGATTCATTAGACCTAAGAAAAAATATTTTTTTTTCTATTAATGCGGTAAATGGCAATCATGAATTTAAAGCTAATTATAGCGGAGGCTTTTATCCATTTACCGGCCCAGCCATTGATGAGGTTAATTTGATCCTAGCTGAATGCCTCGCAAGACGTGGTGAATTTGATAGGGCTCTATCAATCATGAATAAACTCTTACTATTACGTTATAAAGCTGGTGCTTATGTAGCTCATACAAGGGCGAATACACCAGACATATTAGCTTTTATATTAAAAGAGAGGCGCAAAGAACTGTTGTTTAGAGGACTCAGATGGTCAGATTTAAAGCGATTTAACTTAGAAGGAGGTTCTTTTGCAAAGACTTTGACAAGAACAGTTGCAGGTGAAATTTATTCACTTCCACCAAATGACAACAAGTATATTTTTCCGATTCCTCCCGATGAAATTAAGATAAATCCAATGCCACAAAATCCGAGATGACAAGGCCATTACTAACCACCGCTATCTTTACATAAGGAAAAATATAGTTTTTTAATTCAAAAAGACGTTTAACGCTTAACAGATACTTAAAAGAAAATTGTCTAAAGAGGAAAGTACCATTGAGGAATTGAGGAAAATAACTTATGCTCCTTAAAAACAATCCAAAAAATAACAGAAATGAAAAAATGTATAAATAACAAAATATTTATAGTACTTATTTCCATATGCGCAATTGTTAATGTGAGCGGGCGTGCCCAATCGAAGAAAGAAATGATAATTAAATTAAACATAAACTCAGATGATCATAGTAACAGAGATTATTATGTTTATTTTACATCGATTGCATACAATGACAACATTCGTAATAACGAATTTAATAAAGTAAAATTGAAAAAAAATAAAAGAGGGAACTATACAGCTAGATTAATTTCAATGCGCCAACCAGGATATGTTTCAATAGTTGATAAGTCACCTGAAAACAACCTAGCTGTTGTACTTCCAATGAGCTTTATAGAATTGGGAGATAGCATTGAAATAATGAGCAAAAACACGAAGTATGACAGCCTAATATTTGCAGGAAAAGGGGCAGGGAAGTTTACTGCAAAATATCAGTCAGATGTGGAGGGATCAAAAGACACAACAAGTAATTCAATGGTCAAATTATCTCACTATCTTTCTCTTTTGAATAATTACAAACATCAAATGAGTCCGTATGAGTATGAAGTATTAAAAACAGATGCTATATCAGATTATGGCGAACAAATGGAAAAATTTAATACGGAAATATTAGAGGCGATTGACAGAAACGAACCTGTAGCTAAAGATTATCTATATAATACCACGTCGTTGGAGAATGCCATGTCAACAAATACACTAACAATATCCAAAAATTTCCCAAATTACAAGTTATTAAAACTGAGAAATGATTATAAGTTTAGATATAAAACTGTAAGTGATACAGCGTTATATTGGCACTCTATTAAATTAATAAAAAATACAGCTATAAGAGAAAAAATAATAACATCACTGTTTGTGAACTGGAGTTTCAAAATGCCAAATGAGAGTATAATTTTAGAAGATGCGCTAAAAGAGTTAAAAAACATAAATTATGTGAACAGACTTAAAGCATTTAATGCTCGAAATGTTGGAAGTTATGCATATGATTTTAATTTGCCAGACAAAAACGGAAAGTTTGTTGATGCCGCATCATTCAAGGGAAAAGTCTTGTTCATCGACTTTTGGTATACTGGCTGCACAAATTGTGCTTCTTTCTATGCGAACGAGGTAAGCAAAATTGAAGAACATTATAAAAATGATTCTTCAATAGTATTTGTTACGGTTTCCATTGATAAAAGTCGTGATAAATGGCTCCGAAGCTTAAAAAGTATGCTGTACACTTCGGCAAGCGCGATCAACTTATATACCGATGGGCAGGCGTCTGACCATGAGATAATAAAACACTATCAAATAACTGCTTATCCTCAACCGATTCTAATCGACAAAACAGGGAAAATTTACAATTTTAACAGTTCTCTCCTCCGACATTATAATACAGCTATTCAACTAATTGATAATCTTATTAAACAATAAGTGATAAACCCAAAGCTAAAGCTATTATAGCTGGTCAGTATTAACTATATGTTGAATAAAGATGCCATCTCTTTCTTTTGAGAAAGCATACATCAATCAATCAATTAAAATGTGAATGTACTATACTCACCTATTGATCGCACAGTTGTCTTTATGGATGCAACTTGCCATATATTTGACGTACCGATCTCTACCGGAGTTGCTGTAATGGTCACTGTACAGGTAGCTGTAACATCCGAATCGCAAGAGTAGTCTACTCCCAGGGTCTTAGTTGTCAGATCTAATGGTTGGTGAACTCCACCTACAATTTCTCCTCTAATAAAAATGTTTGATCCAGACTTTGACAAGAAACCATAATATGGATCTCTGTGAAATGCGGCTTTTGAAGTTGTAACTGCTGCAAATACAGAAAGGGCAAAAACAAATGCTAAGAGAAAATATTTTATTTTTTTTATGTTCATGGCAGAATTCTTTTATTGTTAATCATCTTATTTTATTTATTCCTAAGGATACATTTTAAATAGGCCGCTAATAATTGGCGGCCTATCAACCATTCATCACTTAAAATGTGATCGCAGTAAACTCTCCATCTGAGTTCACAGATGTCTGTGACGTTAGAATTCTCCACTCATTCGTCGTACCGACCTCTACCGGTGTTCCTGTGATGGTTACTGTACAGGTGGTTGAAGCGTCACTGCACGAATAGTCCAAGTTGGTCTTTGTTGAAAGATCTGCGGGTTGGTGGACCCCACCAACAACTTCTCCTTTAAGATAGGTGTATGATCCTGAAATTGCCACGACTCCATAATTTGATACTCTGTAAGAAGCTGCTTTTGAAGTTGTAAAGGCGGCAGACACAGAAAGAGCAATAGCTACTGCTGCGAGAGAAATTTTTAATTTTTTCATGTTCAAATATTTAATAATTAATAAATAAAACATCCTTTAATCAGGTGGATGATTTCCTGTTACACGCGCATGTAATATTTTAAATATTTTGGTATTCCCTATATGTTTGCTGGTAATTTTTTATACGTAATAAAGGATCTTTATATATATATATGATACGTGTATAATATCCAGCGACAAAAGGTCCAACTTCAATAATCAACTCATCCAACTATAACCCATGAATACGATTTTCTTTATACTGAAAAATCAACCCAGTTAGCGCGACAATAATAAAGAAAAAATTAAACCACAAATGCTGCTTCCAAGTAATATGGTTTATAACTCCACCGCAACTACAAGGAATTCTGCCATAAAAATTTGCAAGTACTAGAACAATATAACCTGTAAACATTGTCATCATAAAAAGGGATAATACAAAACCTAATAATCGTGTCCTGTTTATAAACAATAGAATCACCGCTATAAACTCAGTCGCTGGAAGACCGTAGACAAAATAAGGGGTATAATAATTATCAAACGGTTGATTATTAATTTGACCAACATAGTCATCAAACGTCAATAACTTACTCAAAGAAGTATATAAAAACAGCAACGTAAGCAAGGCTGCACAGATCTCTATAACGTATTTTCTGCTAGTTGAAGAGATATTGTCCGATACACTGCTAGATGCTTTAAATACTTTGTTTAACATATAAAGATATTTTTATCATAATTGGATATATAATTGTAATACTCAAGATATTGGAACGAAAGGATGGCTCAGCACGTAGACATGCCATAACAATTTTCATTAAGTCCTAATCAATTAGAAATATTAAGTAACCTCTTCCGATTAGCACAATAATCTGACGCCAGTGAACTTTGCAGCGAATCAAAAAAAAATAATACTCCTAATACATATATTCAGCGCAGCAAGACATTTTAGATTCTAATATGTCCAGCTAAATTTTCCAGACTCTGTGAAATACGCACCAATAGTGGATTTTAAAATTTTCTTTTCTTTATCAGGGGCATAAAGTGAATATATTTTGCAATTTATTTTAGTATCTGAATCGCAAACATATTCTACCCCATCCCCATATTGGGATAAATCAGTTGTGTCAACAACGAAGTATTTGTTTGTTTCTGAGATTATTCCATAAGATTGATATTGGCCAATTCTTCGTTGGTAAGCCTCAACACTTAAAACAGTCCCTACGCCACTAATGAACAGGACAAGGATTCTAACTATTTGATTTTTTTTTACCATAACAGTTTTTTTACTTGTAATTCTTATGTAGTAGGTTGTACTATGTGTGGTTGTTTGATCACTTCAAAGTTGATATTTAATAATGAATTTCCTTTTCACTATTAGGCCAATAATTTTTATTTATCGGCCATTTTATTCGGCGTATAAGTGATGCCGTCTTCTATACATGGATGGCGGCAGACCTAAAATTTTCTTAAAGACAATAGCGAAATAAGCTTGGTTGGAAAAACCAGCGTTTAGGGCGATGTCACTAATGGTTTTTTGGGTATTGATTAACTCGTCTTTCACTCTCATGATACGCAGACCTTCAATATAATCCTGCACCGATTGATGAGTGATCTCTTTGAACATTCGCGCAAAATGTCTACGGCTCATATAAACCTGCTTTGCCAACTGGGGTACCGTAAAAGGTTCATCCAGGTTTTGCTGGATAAACTTTAGTAATAGTTGTATGTCTGAATAATGCTTACATACATTAGTAAACCGTTGAATAGACTCTTCGCTAGATCGCAATGGCATCAAATAAGACGTAAAACAAGTGTGGCAACAGATGCCTTCTAATATGGCAGTATTTGTCTTCATGGTCATTTCTTTGGATTAATGGATCGGGTATGTAACAATAGCTTACGTAAAATGGGGCAAAAGGCAACTTTTAATGTAAGGCAATGGTTTATGGTTAACGCTAAATTAATTCTCCTGACTGCAAACGCATTGCATGCAAGTGCGGAAAAAAGACTTTCCTGTATTCTAACTTAGTGAAAAGAGCCAAGCATATGCGTAAGGCGGTAAAACGATCATAGATAAATGGAATGAAATAACAAAGACTGCCCTTGCCAATTTTCGTCATTAAACACGCCCAAAAAAAATACGGTAAACAAGCTAGGAATAAGGGGTTCAAGGTGTTATTATTATCAGAAATAAATCGTATTTTAATCCTACGAAAACCATCTATCGATTGTCATTTGAATTACATTTGTAGTTCACTGATTTACACCGAAATATCAAGGCCTTTCAACTTTTAAACTGTCAATTACGAGAATGACAAACGAAGATTCTGCATTGCTATTGCGGAGAATCAACGCGGGAGGCGAAGACGCCAGGGAAGCGGTTGCCGAATTTTATAAGCAAGAGTACAAACTGCTGTACCGGACGGCCCTCAAAATTTTGCAAAACGAAGTAGACGCTGAAGAAGTCGTTCACCAGTTGTTCGTAGATATGCTGGCGGGAAATAAGATTCCGAGGGAAGGCAGTATGCAGACCTTCTTCTACGTAGCTGTCAAAAACCGCTCGTTAAATATCCGGCGCAGCAAGGAGCGGGCAGGCATGCCTGGCACCACCCTGGAAATTAACCCACGCTATGACCTGCCCTATATAGAAGACTGCGATCCAGATGAGGAACGCAAAAAACGCGTGATAGCAGCAGTAAACCAACTGCCACCCCGCTATCAGCAGGCGCTGCGGCTTTCCTATTGGGAAAAGCGGTCGCATCCGGAAATCGCAGAAATTATGAGCATCACAAAAATGACCAGTTATACCCTGGTGAAAAAAGCATTGATTACCTTGCGCAAACTTACCAAACTGGACAAAGAGGCAGGATTGATTAATAGTACACCTGGTGAACCACGTTAGTATCCACAGAAATGAACCAATGACACAAATCGAACTTGAAATACTGATTCAAAAGTACCATCTTGGCATTTCCACACCGCAGGAAAACCAGGTACTTACCAGCCTCATGGAAAACGATGCCACTATACGCGCCATGGTAGAAGAAGACAGCCAAAGCCTTCCTCCGCATTTAGTAGACACCATCACCGATCAGAAAGTCGCCCATCAGACCGAGCGTATGCAAGCGCATCTCCAGGGATTACACCGAAAAAAAGCGGTTCGGTTCTATCCGGCAACAGCAGCGGCGGCAGCGCTATTACTAGCAGTAGGACTCTATTTTTGGAACAGACATCCATCGCATTCCTCGATAGGACCGACCGCCCAACACGTAATCTTAAAGCAGGAAGCCGTCCTACTGAACTTACCCGGAGGGCGAAAGATTAACTTGTCAGACACTACGAACCGTCTGATTGCCATCGATGGCGGCCACTTAAACAACGAAAACAAAACCCTGGCAGTACCTTCCACGGCGAAGGCCCAAGTAGCAACCTTGACCGTTCCGGTCGGTAAAGACTACCAAATTATCTTGCCAGATGCGACTATCATTTTTCTAAACAGCCAGACATCCCTTACCTTCCCGACCGCCTTCCAGGGTAACACCCGCGAAATCTCCATCGACGGCGAAGCCTATCTCCAGATAGCTCACCAAGCCACAAAGCCCTTCATCGTTCACACAAAAGACGGTAGCATTGAGGTTCTCGGAACCGCCTTTAACATAAATACTTATAGCACCGGCACCGCCACCCTTTCGCTCGTTTCAGGGAAGGTGCGCGCGACTTACGGCAAAAGCACCGAACTCAGCGCAGGCCAACAACTTCTCGCGCAAGGCTCGCGTCAGGAGCTGCACCCCTTCGATTCTACCAAAGTTTTGGCATGGATGAAAGGCATCCTTTATTTCAATAACACCGAACTGCAAGATATTGCCGCAGTGCTGCCTCGCTGGTACGGCGTGGAGGTGGTCATCGACAATCCAGCCACCCGTAGAGCTCATTTCACCGGACAGGTAAACAGGAACAGACCTATTGAAGAATTTCTCGAAGCCATGAAAGAAACGGCCTCCGTAGATTACTTGATCGAGAACGGCATCCTACATTTTAAATAGAACAAGCTGGTGGAAACCAGCCTGTATTGCTATCCTTGTTTGAATGGTTAATTGGACAATGTGGATGAAAAGACGGATAAATTATTTATGGGTTTTCAGGGGACATGCGGTCATATGAACTATTTTTATACTTGGTAAGTTGGTCCTTGCCACGGTTAAAAAACTTCTTATCGAGATACGATACGTGGTCTTTTGCAAGCCCAAGGAAAATAACTACTCACACAGAAAAAAATACCTATAAGGTCGTTGTGGTGTAATGTTCATGAACCTCAGGGGGATGAACTAATTACTATATCGCCCAAATGGCGGCGGAAATGATTTGTTGCTATACTACGTTAACAAAATGAAGAAATGACATGGATATCTTGTCAAAACGATCATAAGTAGGAAAATTATTAGTGCAATATTGTTCTGGCGTAAATATTCTATGAAAAACGCTTGATTCCTTCACCTATCACATCTCAGAAAGGTAAAACAGGGTGATCCTCTCACTAATAAGAACACCGAAAATGCATTTTTTAGGTACTGGAGGACCTCAAAAAACAAACAAATTTTGAAATGTCGATAACAAACAGGTATTTGAACCCTGCTTATCACGCTAAATTAAAAGGTAAGCAGGGGGCAGGTTAAGTGCTAACTAAAAAATAAAACAACTTTATTATACGATGCGGGAGAGCGTTTTTTCCAACTGCTTTTTTAAACCTATGGGTTCAGGCACCAGCAGATCTACCACCGACACATCCAGCACAAATGCAATCTGGTACAACATCTCTAAACTAGGCTGGCGTGTATTGTTCAGATACCTGGACATCGTATTGCGACTGATGCCCAACGCCTCTTGCAATTGCTCTCGCTTAATGTTTTTTTGAAGAAGTACGATTAATATTTGATTGTAGGTTACATCCATGATCCAAGGTGATGCGCAAATTTAACATGTTTTCCGAATTGATTATCAATATAATAACGCACCCAAAACGGGTGCAAATGCACCCAAATTGGATGCATTTGCACCCGTTTTGGGTGCGTTTTACAATTTCATGACCAAGAACAACAAAATTCGCCTTAGTTTCACAAAAAAAAGGACAATACCCTAAAAGAATACTCATTTGATGGCACTATGTAAAAATTAATCACCAAAATGGTACGGGATTATTCCTCCCTGTTTGTGGTAAAATTGAGTCCCCACTTAATCGTACTCGAACACAAACAAAGCATACCTTACCCGTAACCATATTTTCCTGATACCTGGTTACACACTATGAATCACTGCCTATAGGTATACAAAAGGCAGTGGAAAAAGAAATGACTTGTCTGAATGGTTAATCAATTTTTCCTTACCTGTCGTAGGTCCTACAGCCTACAAGGTGCGTAGTACTAAAAGGATCACTACCATTGCTGAAAAGCAGTGACTGGTCGCATGTACTTTACGGATGGGTAGAACAGTGTATGCCACTGCGCTGACCCATTAACACGCCCCTGCAAATAAAGTCAAACGTCATTTACAGGACGAAAGGAACATAGGCACGCGGCCAGGTGCATCCTCCTCCTAATGAAGTAGAGTAGCAAAATAAAGTGCTGGAAAGGCGCCTATTAGTATTACTAGTAAACTCTTGACATATAGCACAAAATCGGCAGGCCGTCTGCCAATAAATAGTAACCGATGAGTATAACCTTGAAAGCGGTGCAAGTATTTGAACAACAATCCCCCCACGGCATCACGCTTCACATTCCAGATGATGGAGTAGTCGCAGTGATTGGACCGCTAAGGTCCGGGGTCTACACCCTTGTAAAAATGATCGCCACCTTGACCCCGCTCCGTGGGGGTTCGATCTCCATCAATGGGTGGAAGGTCGGAGAACAGGATGAGGACATCAGAAAAAATATCGGTGTAGTAGCCCCTCACATCTTCCTTTCAAAAGATCGGACCATCGCTGAAAATATCGACGATTATCAAGTAGCACAGCAAATAACACGTCTGCCCGACATCCTAGATTCGCCCCTGTTTGATCAGGTCAGACAAAAGATGGAGGAAAAACTCCAACTGTCAAAAGGTATGGGGCAACTACTGCGACTCTATTGCGCACTACCCCATGACCCATCCACCTTAGTGCTCTTAAACCCTACCCGCGGCGTAAGCACCTTGAACCTTTCACATTTTTGGCAACTTATCCGGACAATTAAAGCAAAAGGAAAGTCCATTTTGATCATAAGCTCAAAGATGCAGGATGCCACCCACTGTGACCAGATCGCCTTGATAAAAGGCGGCCATATCATAGCCAAAGACTCGCCAAAAACCTTTATTCAACAATTCATTGGCCAACTGTACGGTGTCAAGGTACACCACCCTTTATTGCTGAACGCCATTCGTAATTTTCCCAACCGGGCGGATAAAAAGAATTTACGACTAACATTGCAGGGCAATCAGCTAGACCTTGCCTCCCTGAAACAGCACCTATTGGACAACGGCTTCCCTAACATAAACATTCAACCTTACATCCCCACATTGGAAGATGGCTACATAGAGCGTTACAGTTATTCAAAAATACGCAAGCCAATCTATCAGCGATGAATCTCACCATACTCACGATGGTTAGCTGAGCAAGTCCAGGAATGAACCACCACAACATATAAAAACAAGCAGATAATTAGACGATCATACACTCAAAACAATTTTCTTATGCGCATGTATACTTCGAGGTAAGGTGTGCTGTTACTTTTCTCTTGATCGTTTTCGTGGTACGTAATTTCCTGCTAACGCCGAGTTCTCCGCTAAAAACAGCAAGGTCCCGTTGATCCGGGGCCTTGTTTATGTTAGCACTAGACTTATCTAAAACGACGCGCTGCTCGCTCTTCAAACGTCTCTCCCGGATACGGAGGTTCCTCCATCAGGAGCGTTGCTTCTTTCCTGGCGGCGGCGTTCAGCCATTTTTTTAAATCATCGATGGATTTCATTTTTTTCCCCAACCGCAATAATCGGATAAACGTATAATGCACCGTATCGGACGACAACTGTTCATTCCGCGTGACAAAATAAGCTCGCGCACGCATACCCACAGCGTATCGGTCATATAAAGTGTACAAGGGTAACTGATCACCACGGGCCAGTAATCGTAATAATTCTTGATCCGAGAGTCTATCCGCAGGGTCGTTGCTAGCTAAAGACGCATCCGTAAAGAAAGGATCATTGGGAGGTACATCCATACATGAAGAAGGGGTAATTGAATTGCTAATAGTATAAAGCCGTTGATGGGGCATATCCATCGTGACGCGGCAACCAGTGATGATAATAAGTATATCCTAACCAATGACGACATTCAGCGCTGACAATAACGCTCATAAATACTCCTTCAAGGTACTTTTTTTAAAGCAAAAAAAGACACTACCTGACTTAAAAAACATATCAATAACATTCTATTTTTTTTAGGCGAGTACCATCCCTGAATAACCCTTGTCATCTAACATTTTAACAACCATCATCGCCCCCCAAATCCCAGTAGCTGTTCGTTTACTCACTAGATACTGCTATTATTTTATTCCCTGTAACTGCTTGTCCTGCAACGAATAAAGAGCCGTTGTACCAACTCTCCCCAACAAAACAGCCCTTTTGAAATCATTCTTTTGCAAAGTGAGTCGGTGAACGAGCAACCACCCACTGCTTTGGTACCAAATCGTAACAAACCACTTTAAAAAAAGAAGCACATGCAAACAAAACACCGCGTAGTAACAGGCAGCAATGAAATCATGAAATCAGTGAACAATCAAAGCGTACACCTGGTCATCACCCAACCTCCCGGATGGCGGATAAATAATATGGAAGAACTTAGCCAGGTAGGTTATTTAGAACACTATGATGATCATCTGCACCAACTCAAGATCGTTTTTGCCGACTGCTATCGAACCCTGCTACCGGGCGGTAAAATGTGTGTAATCGTGGGCGATCAGTTTTGTAGCAGCCGCAATTTCGGACGCTTTCAAATCATTCCACTGCACGCAGATACCATCCTTCGATGCCAAAGCGTAGGGTTCGATTACCAAGGAGCGATTATCTGGGAACATCAACCCAGGTCGCATAAGTCTGGCAAACCAAAGCTGATGGGATCGTATCCATACCCCCGTAATGGCATCGTCAATATCAACTACCAATACATCCTGATCTTTAAGAAACCCGGGAAAATAGAATCCTTCCTGGATGACACCAGAGAAAGCAGCATCCTTTCTACCGATGAATGGATTACTTTTTTCGACAGTAGCTGGCGGATACCGGGAAGCCACTCCACCAGCAGTGATGCATATTTACCGCAACAAATTGCCGTTCGCCTAATACGCATGTTCTCCTGCGTCGGAGACACGATACTAGACCCCTGGGCAAAAAATGGTATCACCTTAGCGGCCGCACGCCTCCTTTCCCGCAACTCCATCGGCTACGAAAAAAACATGGAGATGCTGTCCATCATCGCCCAACACCTCGGCGCTGACGATCTTAGCAAAGACGATGCGATGATCGATTTTATCAAAGAATAACCATAATACTCTGCTGTATGAGCAGTATTGAAATTGTCACTAAAGAAGACCTGCTTCGTTTTAAGCACGACCTGTTAGCGGAAATAAAAACCATCATAGATGCCCACCAGACAAGCAGTGTACCCCAAATGTTGAAAAGCTATGAAGTAAAAAAACGGCTTAACCTTTCCAACGGTACCTTGACCAAACTCCGGCAGAACGGTACCATCCCCTATACCATGGTAGGCGATGAACCCCGCTATAGTGAGGTCGATATTTTACAAATGCTGGAGCGAAACAAGCCCAGCAAAAAATAAAACAGCGTGATCCTTCCGATGTTGTTTTGCGTGCCCTATTAAGGGCAGACGCAAAAGCATGCCCTGTAAAGGCATGAGCAAGTTGTAGCAACGTGGCACGTTGCCCTCAGCCCGATAGGGCTGGGCACAAAAATCACCTCGGAACTCGGATTTTTTGAATATAAAACACAGCTACATGACCCAGGACATAGCCACACCACCGGCCCCCAACAAATGGTTAAACGTGCGCGTATCCGCAGACGAGCATACCCGACTCCACAACCATTTTAAGACAACGACCTGCACCACCTTCAGCGAATATATCCGCAACCTATTGTTTCAACGAAAAATTGTACACTACACACGTAGCAAATCACTTGATGAACTACTGGCACAACTCATCCTATTGCGTAAAGAAATCAATGCCATCGGACGAAATATCAATCAGGCTTTGCGACTTTTTCAGTCAGGAAAATCAGACAAAGAGCGCGTTTTCTGGGCCGACAAAATAACGCAACAACTGCATGTATTCTCCGCCAAACAAGAGGAACTGCAACGCACCATCAATCAATACGCAGACCAATGGTTGCGCGAATAACCCTCCCACCGCAGGTGCGCTCCCCCCTAATGTACAATGAGAAAAAAGTACAGCAGGGGGTCGCCCGCCTACTTATGACCTCCGGATATTGGAAGGATGATCCCTCATTATCAGTGTCGGAGAAACTCGCCTTGATGGAAAAAAATACGTCACTGAACCATCGGGCAAAATACAAATCACTTCACGTCACCTTAAACTTCCACCCGGATGAACAACTTTCGCCGGCCCTGCTAAAGCGACTGGCCACCGAATACATGCAGCGTATCGGCTTTGGAGAGCAACCCTTTCTGGTGTATCAGCACTTCGATGCGGCACACCCCCATGTTCATATCATTGCGCCCACGATCAGGGCAAACGGTACCCTACTGGACCTCAATTATATTGGCAAACGGAAATCTGAACCGGCGTGTAGAGCCATGGAACAAAAATTCCAACTCATCGTGGCAGAGAAAAAAGAGCTCACCGTCAGAGAGCAGATAGTGCCGGCTCACATCTCCTCCGCCATGTACGGCAAAGGGCCCACTAAAAAGACGATCTCCGACATCGTGCAGGCCGTCATTAAATACTACAAATTCAACTCCCTGGAGCAACTCAATGCCGTATTGCATCAATACCACGTGATCGCTGACCAGGGACCTGAGCATTCCCGTATGCATCAAAAAAAAGGACTATGTTACAGCATCATCGATACACAAGGCAATAAAATCGGTGTCCCAATTAAAGCCAGCAGCCTATGGTATCAGCCAACGCTTACCAAGATAGAAGCGTTGTTCGTAGCCAATCACCGAGATAAAAAAAAACACGCACCGGCGATCCGCCAGGCCATCGACCAAGCCCTTCAATTAACAACATGTACCAATAAAGAAGCATTGGCCACCATCCTGCGCAGCCATCAAATCGAAGTAATATACCGCACAAACGCAGCAGGTCGCACCTATGGCATCACCTTCATCGACAACATTAATCGCGTCGTATTCAATGGGAGGGAACTCGGCAAACAAACAGCTGCCGCCGCGATCGAGCAACGTTTAGCCCCTTCATCCAACAACAGGACTGAGCCACCTTCGCCGTCCATCAAGCCGGCCCACGTAGAAAGAACGCCAACCAATTCATCCGCCGCGCACGTTGACCCTGCCAGCTACAGTGAACCTCAAACAGCGATGCAGCAACTAATATACGCCCTGCTGCAAGCAGAATACAATCCAGAGTACAGCTATGATCCGTACCGAAAACGCAAGAAAAACAAGAAAGGTAAAGAGCCGGAACGATAGCCGTACCACTAAGCAATCATTCACACCATATAGTCATGAGTACTGGCGAGAACGAACAGGCCTTGCGTAAAATCATCGATTTTACCCGCATGGGTTCCCTCATCCTGTTAGCCTTTCATTTTTATATTGCATGTTACGGGGCCTTCCTCGAACTATCATTACAGCATCCACTACTGGATAAAATTATTGGCAAAGTCGCAGCGATCGACATCTTCCAATCTCCCTGGCAAGTGAAATCAGTCGTCCTAGGCTTACTTATAATCTCACTGATCGGTGCCAAAGGACGCAAAGACGACAAAATACAGCTCCCCCGAATTATCCGGCTGTTACTCACCGGCCTGGCCTTATTCTATGGGGGTATTCCCCTGTTAGCTTGGCATCTCCCTATTCTGTATGCTGCCACGATCTATATCACATCCTCTATGTTAGGATATATCCTGGTACTGACAGGTGGCACCTTGTTGAGCAGATTGATAAAAGAAAAATTGTCAGAAGACCTCTTTAACATCGAAAATGAAAGCTTCCCACAGCAAGAGGAATGCATAACCAACGAATATTCCTTTAACTTCCCAGCCCGCTATTACTATAAAGGAAAGCAGCGCCATTCCTGGGTTAATATTATCTCCCCCTTTCGTTCAACACTTGTTTTGGGGTCACCCGGTTCTGGTAAATCGTTCTTTGTGATCAATAATATTATTAAGCAGTCCATTCGTAAAGGGTATGCCACCTTCATTTATGACCTGAAATTTCCCGACCTTTCACTCATCGCCTACAATACCTTACGCACTAACAGTGCCGGCTACCAGGTACCGCCCACCTTCTTTGCGATCAACTTTGATGACCTGAGCCGAAGCCATCGCTGCAACCCCCTGGAGCCTTCCACCATGACCGACATCACCGATGCAAGCGATAGCAGTCGCAGTATTATGATGGGGTTAAACCGCGAGTGGGCCCGAAAAAATGGGGATTTTTTCGTGGAGAGCCCTATCAATTTCCTGACCGGCATCATCTGGTTTTTGCGTAAGTATGCCGATGGGAAATACTGCACACTGCCCCATGCCATTGAAATGCTCCAGGCATCTTATGATGATCTGTTCCCCGTACTGCGTACGGAAGATTCCATAGAAGCGTTGATTAATCCATTCGTTTCCGCTTATGTAAACAATGCACTGGCACAACTGGAAGGCCAAATCGCCTCCGCAAAAATAGGGTTGGCTCGCCTAGTATCCCCCCAACTGTACTACGTACTGACCGGCAACGACTTCTCCCTGGATCTCAATGATCCGGTACATCCTAAAATTATATGCATAGGCAACAACCCTTCCAAGCAGCAGGTATATGGCCCAATCATCAGCCTGTACGTCACCCGACTGCTCAAACGCGTCAATAGAAAAGGCATGACAAAGAGCAGTTTAATCTTCGATGAGTACAGCAGCATCTATGCCCCCACCGATAACGTCATCGCACAGGCCCGGTCTAACTTATGTGCCACCACGCTCGGCTTGCAGGATTACTCCCAGCTAAAAAAAGATTATGGCACCGACCAAGCAGAAGTGGTGATGAACATTGTAGGCAATGTCATTAGCGGTCAAGTGAACGGAGATACCGCCCGCCAGCTCTCCGATCGATTCGGGAGAATCATGCAGCAACGCGTATCAAAAAATATTAACAGCGCTGATATCTCATACAACTACTCAGGGCAACTAGACAATGCCATCCCTGCCTCCAAGATCGCCACGCTGTCCTCCGGCCACTTTGTAGGCATCGTGTCTGATCTACCTTCCCAAAAGATAGAACAGAAAATGTTCCATTGCGAAATATTAAACGACATGGAAGCCCTCAAAAAAGAGGAAGCAAGCTATGTCCCTATACCTATTGTTAAAGAAGTGTCGGAGGATGAAATAGAACTGAACTATATCAATGTTAAACTAGATGTCCGCCGGATCATTGATACCGTACTGACAAAGATCAAAGCAGATCCTGGTTTGCAGCATCTGCTGATTCGTAAATAATAACCCATGAATAAGCAGGCAGCGTACCACCCCGCTATGTATTGATCAATGCCTCTACCACTGAAAAAGAGGGTGGACTCCGGATACCCCTGCGCAAAAAGAGGCCAGAGCTCCAAGACACCCTTGCCTACTTTTTTAAAAAAAACCTTTCACACTTCCTCCAACCCGTGAAAAAAACATCCAAAAGCGATGTTACTTTTCACGGGTTGATTTGTATTGTAAGTAACTACCAAAATCTTACATGAATGAAAACATTTATTTTTTTGTGGGTAGGCATAGCCATGCAGTATCCAATGGATACCCTTTCTGACAAAATAGCCAACGGAGTAGAACATATCCATTATAATGCACCCATCTACGAAAATAAACACCCTTATTTTAATAAAAGCGGATTTACACTGGGCAGCGTGACCTATTTCGGAACGACCTATGCGGATAAATTATTGAAATATGACATTGTCCGGGACGAACTGGTCACCCTATACACCGATGACACCTCGCAGATCACGCTTTTCCCCCAGCAGGTAGATTCCTTTTGCGTCTTTGGACAAACATTCGTTTCATTACAGAACACCCCCGGCCTTACACCTGGCTATTATGCTCGATTATTTACCGACAGCAAGTATGTACTCTATGGCCGTTACAACAAATCAATCTTATCACAGCAATACGTAAATAGCGCTTTGTATGATCTTGTCTCTAACCGAGAATACTATTTTCTGGTGATAGACTCTCATGTACACCCTATTCACAGCCTCAAAGCGATCAGTCAATTACTGGGTGCCGACAAAAACGCCAGGAAGGCCTTTCAACAACCGGCCAATAGTGAAGAGCACGAAATCCCGGTCAACCCATATGTCAACTTCCTGAAATACCTAAGAGCCATCCAATAACCGTCCGCGTTAACATACTGCTTACTCATGAAGATCCACCTCTTGCCGCTTTTATTACTAACTTCCATGACTTTGAATGCCCAGCAAAAAAAGGGCCTTCAAACCATCATCCAGTTGGACTTAAACGCCACCCCGTTTTCCACATTCAGGCAAGCCATAGAACAGCAAGCGCATATCACCTGCTATTATATACCCGAACATTTCGATACCCTTAAAATCACTTTAAAGGGTACGATGAAAATAAAAGAGGCGTTGGACACGATCTATGCCGGTTTTAAATTCTACTACGCCTGCGATGATAAAGATCATCTGTACCTCACCAGAGATCAGGAACTCAGCATGCAGCTAGGATACCCCACGCTAACCCATAATCGATTCACTACCCATCCAGTGGCACTCCCTAGACCTGCCAACGCAAAAAAAGCGCAGCACCCAGCAGTAAAGGCACAAGTAGCACCCACCCATTCCGCTATTTTAGACTTCGATGAAAATAAGGTATTTACCATAGGAAGTAACCAGAGCACCCAAGGATATGCCACCGTAACCGGTTATGTGCGCCACCGCAACACCGGCGAGGGCATTGGCCATGCATCCATTGCTATTTCGGATATGCAGACCAAAACCATGACCGATGCTTATGGGTATTACACCATCACCCTTCCCAAAGGCAGGCATACATTAATGATCACCTGCATTGGGCTGGCAGATGCCCGCCGGCAGATTGATATCCGGGGAGCAGGGCAACTGAACATTCAGTTACACGACTATGTGACCAGCCTCAAAGGTGTTACCATCGCCTCTTCCAAATCTCATAACATCCTCGATCCAGAAATGGGTGTCGCCAAAATAGATATCCGTGCCCTTAAACAAGTACCCGCGTTGATGGGAGAGGCAGACATACTCCGCGTATTGCAAACCCTGCCCGGCGTAACTTCTGCCGGGGAAGGCAGCACCGGTCTGAATGTAAGGGGCGGCAACGTAGACCAAAACCTGGTGTTACTGGATGGCGCTACCATTTATAACCCCAGCCACTTTTTCGGTTTCTTCTCCGGGTTTAACGCAGACCTGGTGAAAGATGCCGAATTATACAAAAGCAGCATTCCCGTGAAATACGGCAGCCGCCTCTCCTCGGTGCTGGAAGTACTGACCCGGGAAGGCAACCGTAACAAATTTTCCGGCTCCGGCGGCATTGGCCCACTCAGCGGACACCTTTCCCTGGAAGGGCCCATGGGTAGCAAAACCTCTTTCCTCGTAGGTGCCCGCTCCACCTATTCCGACTGGACCCTTCAACTGTTGCCCGACCAATATAAAAACAGCCGCGCCGGTTTTTATGATGCTAACCTGAAAATAACCAGCGATCTCAATGACCACAACAGCCTATTCGTGGCTGGTTACATCAGCGGCGACCGGTTCCGGCTGGATGGGGATACGCTCTACCGTTATGGCAACCTGAATGGCATTGTAAAATGGAAGCATATTTTCAACCCCCATCTTTATGGAAGCATGGATGTAGGCATAGACCATTACAACTTCGATATGTCCAGCAGAGACAATAAGATAAATGCCTATACATTTAAATTCGACGTATCGCAATATCATTTCAATACAAACCTCATCTACACCCCCAACAATGCCCATAAAATAGAAGCGGGCATTTCAATGGTATATTACAAACTGCACCCCGGCAGCAAGCAACCGCTGGATAGCGGCATCACCACACCTATAACTTTATCGCCGGAACAGGCACTGGAAAGCGCCCTCTACATCAGCGACCAGTACACCGTGTCGCCCAAACTTACGGTAGAAGTAGGCCTTCGCTACTCCCTCTTTAATTACTTGGGGCCGCGTGATGTATATGGCTATGCACCTAACCTGGAAAGAGAGGTGACCACCATTACCGATACTACCCACTACGCAGCAGGCAAACTTATTAAAACCTATCACGGCCCTGAGCCGAGAATATCTGCCCGGTATAGCCTGTCGGAAAATAGTTCCCTGAAAGCGGCTTACAATAGAACCCGCCAGTATATTCACATGCTTTCCAACACCACAGTGGTAACGCCTACCGATATCTGGAAACTCAGCGATCCTTATATTAAGCCCACCGTAGCCGACCAGGTATCACTGGGCATTTACCATAATTTTAAAGACAATGTGATCGAGACTTCCATAGAGGTGTATTACAAATGGATACAGCATGCCCTGTCTTATAAAAACGATGCCACCCTGCTATTAAATCCTCATATTGAAACAGACGTGGCCAACGCAGATAGCAAGGCTTACGGCGTAGAGTTCTTGGTGAAGAAAACTGCCGGCAAACTCAATGGATGGCTCAGTTATACCTACTCCCGTGTATTCCTCCGCATGAACGATCCGCTGGTGAGTGAACCCGTGAATGGGGGTGCTTATTATCCGGCGGAATATGATAAACCGCATGTAGTAAACCTCATCGCTAACTACCGCGTTTCCCACCGGTTTAGTTTGTCGCTTACATCAATATACACTACCGGCAGGCCCATCACCTTACCGGTGGCCCGTTATTACATGTCCGGCTCTTACCGCGTGTATTACGAAGACCGTAACCAGTACCGCATTCCAGATTATTTCAGAACAGATTTTTCTATCAATATCGAAGGCAATCATAAGATCAGGAAGCTGGCGCATAGCTCCTGGACGCTGGGCGTATATAATATGTTCGCCCGTAAGAATGCGTATTCTGTGTATTTCACCTCCGAAGAAGGTAAAGTAAACGGGTATAAACTGTCCATCTTCGGTACAGCCATTCCGTTTGTCACCTACAACTTTAAATTTTAACACATGCGTTACCTCATAGGCCTTGCCTTACTGATCCTATCAATAGTGTATAGTTGTAAAGACCCTTATTTGCCCCATGTCATCGCCACCAACAAGAACTATCTGGTAGTAGAAGGGGTGATCAATGCCACCCCTGGCGCACTTACCCGCATACGCCTGACCCGCACCACCAATGTAGGCGACACGGCCATGGTAGCGGCAGAACAGCAGGCCAACGTAACGGTAGAACAAGATGGTACGGTATATCCACTCACGGAGTCCGACAGTGGCTATTACGAGATTAGTTCACTGCACCTTACCGGCACCACTTGCCGGTTAAACATCACCACCCAAAAAAACGAACAATATCAATCAGACGATATCCCGGTTAAAAGTACGCCGCTCATAGATTCCATCACTTATGCACCTAAAGACGGTGGGGTAGCACTCTTCGTAACCAGCCACGATGACATGGCCAACACGCGCTACTACCGCTGGGAGTTTGATGAAACCTGGGAATATCATTCGCCTTACCAGAGTACCATTACCTACGACTGGTCTAAAAGAATGCTTCAATATAAAACCCTGGCCGCACAAGACAGCCTTTACCGTTGCTTCCAATCGCAGACATCCACTTCCATAGAGGTGTCTTCCTCAGAAACGTTGGATAAGGATGTTATTTACAAATATCCGATCGCTTTTATTCCGGCAGCTTCTGTAAGACTGAGTGTGTTATATAGTTTACATATCAGGCAGTATGCACTGCCCAAAGCAGCCTATAATTATTTCCTGAACCTGAAAAAAACCAGCCAGAATCCAGGCGATGTATTTGGCCCTTTACCCGGTGAGTTAAAGGGCAACATCCATAGCCTCACCCGGAAAGAGGAAGTGGTGATTGGCTACGTCACCGCTTCTTCCATTACCGAACAAAGGATTTTCCTGTACAACGATCCCACTTTTTATGACTGGAAATATTCCTTCGATTATGCCAGATACGCGCAGAACGCTATCACCATAGAAGGCATAGACGTTACCTTAAGTGATCAATCGAAGTATTACCTGGAGAACAACTCACCCTGTCCGCTAGATCCTGCCGCACCGCCGTGTACCAGCACTTTTGGCGCTTGCTGCACACACGCTATTCCCTTGCACTTATCAGGTCCGCAGTTGCTGGGGTATGTGTATGATACTACTTGCATTGACTGTATATTTTGGGGCAAAGGGGGCCGTAAAAAGCCGGATTATTGGCCTCGTTAAATGATAAACGAAATGAAAAAAATGTTGTTACATATATTGTTGCTGTGCCTACAGCCCAAAGCCTTTGCACAGCTACCTGCCAACTTCCTGCCACCCACTGGAACAGAGCACCTGCGCATTTACACCGACCGAAATTGCTATGTGGCCGGAGAAATCATTTGGCTGAACATAAAGGTGATCTCTGGCACAGAAGCGCCCTCCAGCGAGATCGGTTATGTCGATCTTTTAAACCCTTACACAGCAACGCCGGTACTGCAAGCAAAAATAAACCTTCATAATGGTGAAGCCTTCCTTCAATTGCCCGATAGTATTTCCACCGGAAATTACGTCGTACGGGCCTATACCCGACACTCACCAGAGGCCCAAGCACCAATAATGATTGTCAACACCCTGCGCGACTCCATCGTAGACACACACTTGTTTAACGTAACCTCCACCACTCACCCTGCCATCCTCTCAACCGAACATAGTTATGGCCGGCGCATGCCCGTAGATATGTCCGTACAACTGCCCATCCACACGCAAGAAGCATACGCCTCCGTCTACCTGTATGACGCTTGCGAACAAAGCGCTGCTACCATCAACCTCCTGCCCAACACCTCCTTACCAGCCATTCCACCTACCTGGAAAGAAACAGCCGGGCAGGTCATCACCGGCACTATCATTGACAGCACCGGGCAACCGCTGCGGGTTCCCGTATATCTCACCGTCACAGGCAGCCGACCAAAATTCTATTGCCAATCCAGCAGTGATAGCGGTCATTTTGCGTTTGAATTACTAGCCTATAGCGGCGACGCGAATATCCTGCTGCTGGCCGCTACAAAGAACTATCAAATCAACGTCCAGACTCCCTTTCATCCCTTAGCACAGCAAGCGCCAACACCGCACGCAGAGGGCACACAACCCGTAGATACAGCACTGCTCAACGCCTTGCTACAAAGACACATTGCCATGCAGGTACAACAGGCGTATTTTCACGACAGCACTCTATTGGCAGACGACCCCTTTGCCGACTCCATCCTATTCTTCGGAAAACCAGACGAGCAGGTATTGCTTGATGATTATACCCGCTTCAACACGGTGGAAGAAATCTTTCGAGAATTCATTAAAACGACCATGGTACGCCGCGAAGGAAACACCCTTCATCTACACACATTGAATAACGTTCTTGCCAACCCAAAATTCTTTGAGCAAGACCCACTCGTCTTGGTCGATGGCGTACCCGTCTTCGACAACCAACGCCTGTTTGCTCTGGCCCCCCTGAAGATTCGCAAAGTGTCCGTACTCGCTCGCAAAGTATTTTTCCCCGGTCAATATTTCTATGGGATCGTCAGCCTGCAAAGCTATGCGGGCGACCTCGCCGGATATCCCCTCGACCCGCATGCGCTGGTGGTAGACTATTCCGGCACACAGCTACCGCTGCATTTTTTCAGTCCAGCCTATGACCACCACCAATCACCCACCTTGCCAGATCAACGCACCCTGCTATATTATAACCACCAGGTACCAGTAAACGCAGACGGCACCGCACACCTGCATTTTTACACGGGGGATCTTCCCGGCATATACCGGGTGGTGGTACGCGGAGCCGATACCACCATAAGCCAGTACCTGGAAGTGCAATAAAAAACCGCCCCGGTAATACCAAAGCGGCGTAACATGATCAACGAGTAGCATTTGCTGGTAGGGATTCCAGCATAAGAATGGGTAATGCGTCCTTCTTCCTATACGCTCATAGCTCCTGTTTGCATAAAAACTAAATGTATTAGTTTTCTCATGAATGCTTTTGCAAACAACCGTTCAACGATCCCACTGAAGGCCAATAGCCACCTATACCTACGTTTGTATAAGTGGCTACCCGTGTAAACAAGGCTACACAAACCATCTTCTATCCTGTACTGATTTACCAATAGTCTGAACAGATCGCATCACGGTATAATACCACGGATAAATCTCCCGACTATAGGGTATTGTATCTCGCAGTCTCCCTTCGACGTGAGCGGATGCTCTTCTCTACACCCCGAAGAAGCTGCTCGTACGCCGCAACAGGAAAAGTCTGATTGCCCGGCAGTAACGAAAAATGTTCGCGATACTCCCGCTCAGCAAAGACACGTGCTCGTAAACCGTCCAACGATGACCCAAAAGTAAAAATATGGCAATACTTAGCCGCCAGCAGTTCGTAGGCTGCCGTCTGTGTTTTGTTACTACCACTTGCCGCCCGATCTATCAGCCCTTGAATGGCTGAACGCTCAGCCACATAATCCATAACATAGTTCAATCGTTTAATACGGCTTTCCACTTCCAGCAAATCAACTCCCTGCACTATGCAAGGCACACAACGGATGTCCGTCAACCAACTACCGGTATATCCTAACAAATTCAGTGTGGCGGGTTCGATATCGGTCGAAAAGGTCAGCTCGAATAGCAAACGGCCACCTGGTAAATAATAATCCAGACAGAGAGCCGAGGCACTACTCAGTAAAAACGGTACCATGCCTAACGCCTGGTTCAGTTCCGCAAAACCGTTGACAAAACGGCTGCGCACTTGATCTAATAATTCTTGCGACATCATCGTTACTCATTTAGAAAGGTAAATCATCTAGTGGAATAGAGATCGTCTTGTTGGACTGTTGGTTTTTCGGACCATCATTGGCGGCCTCCATTCTTTTTCCAGCCTGCTGCTGAGACTCCTTTAATGCCTGTTTGGCGGCCAGCTTCTCCGCTTTCAAAGCCGCAGCCATCGGTACTTTCTCCGTTTTTGAATCGGCACTATCAGGCACTTTTTGATTTTTTAAATCAACAGCTGCTTTATCCACTTTCAAAGGAGCTGCGTCCACCACTTTCTCCGCATTGATAGCGGCGCTGGTGACCACCGCTGTGGCTGCTTGTTTATCCCATTCACCGACCCTCTGTTTAATGGTTTGAACAGCAGTGGAAAAATTGTTCGACAGCATTTGCTTTTCCAAGAGATCCACCTGTGGTATTAACTTATGCTGCAAATTACGGCCATTGTGGTTCAAAAATCGAACCGTATGTAACATAGGATTGGCCGTCACGAACACATTTTCCAACGCACCGTTTTTTTCATACGAAAAAAAAGTATGCTTCCCATTTTCGATATCTTTGATCTTCTTTTCCATCACATGCTCTGTATTCAATTGTATCAGCGCAAAGCGATTCAACACCGTGGCTAAATCAAACTTCGGCTTCTCCACCGTCATGTCTAGCTGTTCAAATTTAGCATCTAAATAGTACTCCTTATGTAAATGCATTTTTTGCCGCTCACCGTTCTCCTTCACCGCAGTAGGATGCGGTACGATCCATGCCTTATAGGGCCGCAAGTCTTTCAAGGCATTGCCTTCGCCGTCAACACCTCCGTTAAAGGGGGGAGGCTCTAGTCCCTTTGGCAGCTCATTATTGAAAGGACGGATCTTAAGACGTACCGCCTGCACGGTAGGGTCCATAAACGCACTGGCATTATAAATATTCCAACGCTCCGAATACTGTGTAGGAAATGTTTGGGTCTCCATCTTCGGAACGTTGCGCTCCGTTAAGGCCTCAAAGTTGGGAACAATGGCACTATACGGACTGTCCTGCCAATGTTTCACCGCGAGCAGGTTACCAATATGTTTACCGAAACGATTACTACTAATTTTGTTCAAGTCTTCTATAATCGCCGCATTGGTCAATACCTTCTGCATTGTTTCTACCGGTATCCCAGTTAAATCTTTGTTAGGTGCGATGCTCCAATCTGCCGCCCTCATACGTTTATCCAGTTCAAGCGTATCAATGCCCTCAATTACCTTGTGATGAATGACGATACGTGGTTGAAAGTCTAAAGTAAACTTGTTTAAGTGAGGCATACCGTTAGTATCTACTTTAACATACAAAGTAGGGATGGCTACATTCCCATTCAGGGCATAGGGATCAATACGTTGCGTAAACTCAGGCTCGCCCTTTTCAACTCGGTCAACCACCAGTTGCAAGGAAGTTTCCTTTACACCAGCTCCCCGCAAATTCTTGATAAAAACCTCTTTTTGTTCCGCTTTCATGTAAACTTAGTTAATGGTAATTTTTGTCGGAAATGATTGGTTAGAATTCTATTTCCGGTTCCCGCGAAATGGTTTGTTCAGTAGATGAAACCTTCGTTTGTGCCACCATCCCCCTTAACAGCTCGCGCTTTTCGATCAATTCCTGCTGCACATTGACAGACACGCCCTTTACACTGTTAATAGTAACAGGGGAGAGCTTAAAGGATTTTAAATCTTTGCCCATCTCCAGAAGCAGCTTCGTTCCATCCAGTTGCGTAACATCTACCACCCCCCCCTGCATTATTTCTTTTTCCAGTTGGCGCAGTTGCTGCGGCGAACGCGCTTCCTGGATCGCTAACTGTCCTAGCTTCTGCGTTAAGTGAAAGTGCGTATCTAGCGCAAGAAGGTTATTTTTATCCTGCTGAAACCACTGCACACGCCCATCGGGCTGGTCCGGCGAACGTACCGCAAAGGGACGCCCAGATAAAGCATTACGCACCACGTTCCAAGGTAAAATACCAACCTGCGAAAAATCAAAGACCTGCCGGCGGTCCGGTTCTTTTCCTTTTAGATCGCGTATAACCGCTGTATACTGCGTGGGTATTAACTGGTGTCCCTGCGTGCGCTCCATGGTAAACTCCATGCGCATCGCCTTCGTTTCCGTTAACAGCGTATTGGCCGTTAGTAGACCTGGTTCCATCCCATGCGCATACTGCTTGCGGAGGTCCGCCGCTAGTCCGTTATATCCAGCAGCACGAAACGTGCGCTCTAACGTATCCAGGTTTTCCGCCATCGTCTGCGTCCGCTCTGCTGCCAGCCGTTTATACCGGGCGGGCTGCGTCACCTTACGAATTAGATTTAACACAGTACCCACCGATGGAAGCAACCAATATTTCCCGACAGGATAAAGGCTACGCTCCAGCGCCTTGCGATCATCCTTTACCTTGTTCAGCGACAACCGCTCATCCTCATTTCTTGGCACGGCGTATACTGCTGCCAACGTATCCAGGAAATGTAGCTCATCACGCTGGTTTCTTTTAGAGCTAAGCGCTGAACTCCCATGCGCCTGCTCATGACGGATAAACGCATCGCGGCGATGGGCACGCTCCTGCGCAATACGATCAATCAGTAATTGCATAAAATGTATTAAAGAGGTAAAGCCTACACTCGTCCATGCGCCACTGGTACCCTATACACCTCAACGCTATGATGACACAGTCCATAGCTAGCCTATCTCACCGTCACTAAACCTATAATAAACGAGTGCGACCAAATCGCCGCCCACCCACGGCTATCTTCAAATGCCGGTTGCCTTTCTCAAAAACATGGAGCGTAAACTGCTGATCATGCGAAAGAGTAAACCGGTCAAAGGCAAACACCAGAATATTACTACTATGCGCCGCTACATCCCCCAACGGATTAAAGATAGCCACCGGTGTAAGGACCGTTTCTTGAAAAGCCTTTTGCCGAAGGCGTCTGCGAGACGCAATACTGCACCGCGTAAAATCAATGGGATAGGGTACAAAAGATCGGTTCCGTAACTGAACGCGCACAAAGACTACATCATGGTCATAATAAATACCCGTCAGATGCAACCCTACACCACCACTCTGGGCACGTGGACCATGCAGAAATCCCCGCTGCCCATGCAGCCGTTTCAGGGTAGAATCCAGTAGCACACTTTGTTTTAACGCATTATCAAACAGCAACGAATCACTACCCACAGTACCATCCGTAAAATGAAAATCAAAATGAACCGGTGTCTTTTCATATTCCACTATAAAGGAGTAGATCTTACCATCGGCAGTAAATACATGCATATTGGTCGATGCAAAATCCGGACGTGCGGCCTTCACCTTTAGGATATTACCTACGCCTTCTAATGGCTCTACCAGTACCTCCTGGCTTCCAATATCTGGAAGGAGAATGCGGGAACCAAACACCAATACAGTCGTTTTCTGATAGGTGATCGGCAAATGATAACTGCCATCATAAAAAGGCGGTAACGGGCCAAAGCACTGTGCCAACGCCGCCACCTTATAAGAAATCAACACAATGAGTACCAGCAAATATTTCATGAAACTATTATTTTGAATAAAAAAAATTATTGGTTGTTCATCAACAGCACCGGGTAACCCGCATATAACGGCACCTTGACGAGCCGTACGCGTTTGCGTAAAAACGACTTGGCTGTTTCAATACCAGCACTCGTGGCTTGGGCAGCCAGGCTGGGATCTAAAGAACTCATGCCGATATCATCGATCACACTGCTACTTTCTTTCGTCTGATCACGTACCGCGGAATTCGGCGCGTTGATGCCTTCCTCACCATCCAGGTCATACACACTCATGCGCACTGGAACGATTGTACGCCCTACAATGAGGCTGGTAATAGTTAAATGCAAGCGCCCACTGCCAATACTGGCATGTGCAGACACAAAACTACCCTTGGGTACATGTAACTGCGATACATACATATCTTCCATCACCATGAGCGTAACAGTGCCGTTCTCCGTGGCAGTTTGATCCTGGTAGATCGCCGCACTGATCGTGTTTTTGGTGGCCGTATCCACCGGTGCCTTATAACTGTAAAATCCATGGCCACCCTCTCGCTGTTCAGCCTCGCGACCCGGAGCCTTTAACACCTGGAACACCTTTTCCGCCAGCAACTTATTACGACGGGCAAGGGAATCTTTTACCTCTCCAGGATGTTGAATTGCATACACCTTGTCCAGCAATGCACTGAGCTGTCCAATCTCTGGATCAGATATTTGATCGTTGGCACTATTATTCATCATTTGCTCCACCATCACCGTACTACTGTCACTCGTCGCATCAATAACAGGAAGTACCGGTGGCACCGGGGGGGGTGGTGGTACCGCTGCCGCTGCCAACTGGGCCTGTAACGCTTGCAGCTTTTGTTCGGCCACCGCTGCATGATCGACAGGCCCATTCACCGATACATCGGACACAGAAGGCAGAGTCGTTGAACGCTCCCCTTCGGGCGCAAACAGCGAATCTGAGCGTCCTTCCTGGTCCTTCAATTCAATCAGCCGCGCACTGTCACGAGCCGCCAGATCATAAAGCGATAACTTATCGACTTGATCTTTAAACGACGCATCCGGCAACGAAGCATTCAGATCACCGTTGGCCGTTACCGGCTGCTGCGCCTGCACACCCTGGCCACCACCCAACGCCCAAAAAAGCAGGCACACAAAAGGGAAAAGGACTAGCGGGCCTAGCACTATAAGTTTCGTATCAGGCCCTTTTTTTACATCATCGTCTGTCATGTGTAAGTTGTTCTATTGATTCAGTTGACCTGCTGCCGGCGCAAGCGCCAAAAGACTATCCAGGTAATGCCGGCCACCAGGGGTGGCACCCAGCGAATCCATCAAATGTTGCCACGCGTTCGAAGCGGAAGGAGGAAACAGTGCCCGGTCAAGCGCCCGCTGGTAGTGGATACCTTGCGGACCTGCCTCATGATGCGGCAACACCACCTGTACGCCCGGAACCACGTGTAGGGACGGTACCATGGGCCGCAACACACACAGGCAGCAGAAAGCGCCAAAGCATCCACAAAAAAGGACAAAAGCAACCAAGCGGGCACGAGGGGATCGCCGGTTCACCGACGTTTGCACCCGCTCTACGCACCTAGACAACTGCTCCACCACTTTTTGTTGCCTCGGTGTTAAGGTTATCTCGTCGACATCCGCTGAACGCCGTACACGGCGTCGCCAAAAAAACTTCATCTTTTTTCATTTTTAATGTCACTGTTATTCAGGATTTTCCAACGCTCCACCAAAAAACCGTGCGGATTGTCATCGCTACGGAAATTCATATTGCGCAAATATCCTTCGGTAATCAGGTTACGCGTGAGTACAGTAGAACTCCGCGCAATCCGCTCCTTACCGTAAAACTTGAAATAATAGGGTGCCTCACCGGTGCTTACCTGAATGCTATCAACACTCACCTCCTGCGTAATGCCGCTAGTAATGATATTGTCGTAATAACCGCTCTCGCGCAACATATCATATTGTACTTTGGCACTGTAATCAGCTAGGTTCAGCGCCCGCACCAAGTTGGCTTGGATGATGGCATTATCAGGGGCCAGGTTAAAAAAGAATTGATGAAATGTCTTAATATGATCGCGGGCTTCCACCGGTACATTGTCTTTCTTATCAGCCATGGCAGCATAAAATGCCTTACCATTGGCCAGCACATAAATATGCGTCTGCATCTGTTCAATCTTCTGATAGCTGCGTTCCACCGCATAGCAGGTCACGATCCCGAACACCACCAGCAACACCCCGGTAAAAATCTGCACATGCCGAAAGGCTGTCTCTATGTTTATTAACTGCTTTAAAATCATTTTCCGCTTTCCCCTTTAAGATTTGGCATCATTGGAGGGCTTTTGCTGCTCACTCCCCTTTAATTGCTTGTATAAATAACCGCCGCTTTTGCCCATCATGGTGCCGATGTCACCGGTCGCAGAAGAAACATTTTCCTGGCCACTAGCACCAGCTCCGAAGGAGCGTTGCGCATTATAAACCGCACCCACCGCTTGACCAGCCGCACCCGTGTACTTCGTCACGGCCATAGCAGCCATATTGGTCATCTTCTGGAGATTATTATGCGTACCGGTAGCCTGTACAATGTAATTGGCTACATTGGGAACCGTGGTATACCCAACAATCGCAATGATGAGAAAGACCAGGTACGCCGTATCCGATGGACCGAACGCTGTATCCCCATACTGCTTTATTTGCTGAATATCAATCTTGATCATGTTCTGCTGGACTTTACCTATTATTGCCCCGAATATATTACCCACCGGCAACCATAGATAGATATGGATATACCGCCCCATCCAGTTAGACAGCGAATGGCCAAAACCATCAAAACAACTGAACCCGAAAACGAGTGGGCCTAAAATAGTCAGCACCACCAGGTAATACGTACGAATGGTATCGATACACAAAGAGGCCGCCTGGTAGAGAATATCTAGCAATTGGGATAACCAGGCTTTTACCTGATTTTGAAACTTGTAGGCCGCCTTCTGCATCTCGAATTGCATGCCCGCACCTACTGCCTGAAACGGGCTGGTGGCTGCATTGGGAAAATCCTCATTGTTATGGGTATATTGGTACCATTTTTCAGCATTCCCGTCGCCGGTTTCCCCAACAAACATCTTCCAGTAATCCGTCCCTTTGATGGCCTTTTCTTTCTCATCAAGCAGCTCCTTAATGGCCGCATCTGAGTTTAATACCATCTGGTGCGTAGCCAGTTCAACCGGCTTTAGGACGCCATTAAAGACACTCATAACAGAACCATACAGTAAGATACAAGAGGCTAGCACAAAAGGTTTCAGTAATGGATAGATATCCACCGGCTCCGCATTGGCGATGGACTTCCAGACCCGCGCTGCAATGTACCATAGGGTGCCAAAACCCGCTAACCCGCGCGCCACATCGATCAATCCCGCACTTTCAGGTATCATATCGTTGTAAACTTGCTCCAGCACCCCATGCATGCTTTGCATATCATCGGAAATAGACTGGGCCTGCAACAAGCTAGGCAATAACAGGACAAGCGCACTCACCAGCGCAACACCCTTTTGTTGTCGGGACATTCGTTATGGATTTAAACCGTGTAACGTCCGCAGCGACTCAACGTCTTCTGTGGACCGGATACGTTGTAATAGCATCACATTATTTTGATTATTAAACGCCCGTAAAAATGAGAGCTGCCCCTCCATCTCTTGGTAAATACGATCAATACCCCGAAGCCGCTCATCGTCTGACATCCTCAACTGCTGAGCCGTGATGATCATAGTGAGTTCATCGAGATTATTCACCGACGCCTTGAACAACGTATTGTATACATCCGTAAAATGATCGATCTCCCAAGGTTGACAAAGGCCACTGCTTTTAAAAAATTTTAATGCTTTTTTATACTCCGCTATCAGCGTCACCTCATCATCAATGATATCTGCCACATGCCGGTACTTAGCAATGGACGGATTAACGAGTAATAAGCCATCCAAAAAAGTACGATGCAACGAGAAGTTGCCATGACTGATGTCCCGAACCGTGTTATACCCTTTGGTGAGTATCTCATATCCCTTCTTCATGTCAGACAAAATGTTTTTCAATTGCGCCAGCTTCTCAATATCCAACAACAATTGCGTTATCTCCGCAGACTGACAGCGGGCCACCGGTAAAACACCCACCTGAAGTACCAGTAGTAATAATATCCGTATCCCATAGCGGCGCTTGGTTAAGCTCCTTTTCATGGCAACCCATTTAATTGTTTCATAAGCGATACCGACCCCATGGCTGTCTGCCGCTGCTTCATCAATTGAACCGATTCCCGCGCATAACGCTGGGTGAAACGATATAACTCGGCTAGTTGCTGCTCCATATCTGTAAGGGCCCCGATACGGCCATCATCTTTCAAGGCCAACTTCCCGTTAGTGACTAAGTCACTGAGCAAGTCCACCGATATCGAAACATCTGATTCCACCCGCTCCAAATAAAACCGCTGCGCCCGGTTATCCCCCGGCAGAAACCGGCCCAATTGCGCACGGTGTTGCTTGCATAAAGTCATTAACTGCTGCTGATACAATATGATATTGGCCACCACCGCCATCCGCTTCACCTGCGGGTTCACCGTTTTTAAGGACGTGAAATAGTCGTCATGCAAATGAAAATCACCTTGCTTAATATCGTTAATCGTCTTAAGTCCTTTCTGTGCAATCGAATAGCCCTTTTTCAGCAGCTCCAGGTAGACTTTCAATTCAGCTATTTGTTGAAGGAGGTATTTCGTTTGTGTTTTTTTCTGGCTGAAAAATCCTTGCGCCGGCGACACCAACGACCAGCAAAGCGTCAAGACCATAACCCATACTGTTTTCATAACCTCCTAGTTTTAATGCAGACCATACAACCGTCGCATCAGATCCACCTCGTTGGCACCTTTGGTACGGTAAAGAGATAGCATCCTGTTTTGCGCATTGAACCGCCGTAGGTCGCTCTGGTTACGAAGCATTTGATCATGTACCTTCGAAATCAACTCCAGGCGCATCGCATCAGACATCGTTGTCTTAAAAGAGGAAATCACCAGCATCAGTTCATCGACGTTATTGCCAGCCTGCTGTAAAATACCCCCATACACCTCCAACAGATGCTGCGCCTCCTGCGGCGTGAAATGCGGATCCTGCTGTAACACCAACAGCGCTTGTTTGTAATCACTGATAATGCTTTTTTGTATACCAATGATATCTTTTATCTTTTGATAATAACTGATCACGTTTTTTACCTTCGCCAGTTCATTGAAGTACTTTGTATAAATAACACGTGATGAGTCATTCCACGTAGCTATCTCCTTTAACTTCAACTTACTCAGCGTGTTCTCCAGCACTTTCTGCGCAGCTTGTAACTTGATCGTTTTAGTCTGTATTTTTTGAATGGCTAGATCCACCGCTTTCACTACTTTTTTAATGGCCTCCTTGATGACCACCGTAATGATAAACGCATGCGCCTGTTGGGTAGGTAAGCAAGTACATACAGAGCATAGGCATAGCATAAATACCGTTAATATTCTGCGCATATTACATACGTTTTTGTTCGTGTTCCAAATCAGCTACCAGTGCCGCAATGCCTCGTTGAATATCACCTCCATATCGATCCGTATATTGCTGAACCAACACTTTTTCTGACTCCTCGGTTGTATAAGCATAGTATTCCGCCTTAGATACTTCCACCCGGTATACCTTGGATAAAAATCCCCCAAAGCCAAACCATACTTCCTTGTATTTTCTTCCCGGCTCATTGCTTTTATTCAGACTCAATATTTCGGTTTTCTGCTTATCCGTTAATCCGAGCATCTCTTGGATCAAACCAAACTTATTCTGATACTTACTTTGATCTAGTAAAATCTTCACGTCGGAGTTGTTGATAATAGCCTGCTTGATAATGGGACTGCTAATAATATCTTCCACCTCCTGCGTCACTACGATAGCCTCTCCAAAGAACTTGCGAACAGTTTTAAAAAGATATTTTATGTACTCGGCCATGCCTTCCTTGGCTATGGCCTTCCATGCCTCTTCAATGAGGATCATTTTTCGAATGCCTTTCAGCTTACGCATCTTACTAATGAATGTTTCCATGATAATGAGTGTCACCACCGGAAACAGGATAGGATGATCCTTGATATTGTCTAACTCAAAAACAATGAACCGCTTTTGCAACAGGTCAAGGTTAGAGGTCGCGTTGAGCAGGTAATCAAACTCACCACCCTGATAATAAGGACGTAAGACGTACATAAAATTCGATGCATCAAAATCTTTCTCCTGCACTTTATTGGCCACTAGCACATCTAGATACTCATCACGCAGATACTCATAAAAACTGTTAAAACAGGGAAAGATATTCGGATGCAGTTCCAGATATTCAAAGTACAAGGTCAACGAGTTGGAAAGCGCCACATACTCACTGCGCCGGTACGTTTCATTGTCCTTTTTCCACAGCGCCAACAGCAAGGTTTTTATCGACTCTTTTTTTTCTGTGTCCAGCGTCTCGCCCTGGCCAATATAAAACGGATTGAACGTAATCGGGTTGGCCTCTTCATAGGTAAAATAATACCCCTGGAGCATCGTACACAGTCCCCGGTAACTATGACCTACATCCACCACCACGATATGCGTACCTAATTCATAATAGCTGCGTAAAAGGTGGCAGCAGAAGAATGATTTGCCCGATCCTGACCCCGCCAGCAGAAACTTATTGCGGTTCTGGCAATACCCCCGCTTCACCATTTCATCAGAAATATCTACATGCAATGGATATCCGGTGATCCGGTCACCCAAACGAAAGCCTGTGGCACTGAGGGAGGTCCGGTAGTTAGTTTCCACATTCAAAAAGCAACACGCTTGCTCCAGGAACGTATCAAAAGTATCCGATACCGGGAAGTCCGCCGCATTGCCAGGGATACCAGCCCAAAAAAGCTGCGCCGCCGCTTTAGACTCTTCACGCGGCGTAGCATCCATCTGCGCAAGACCCGAACTGACCAGGTTACGCAGGTCTTTGAGCTCACTTCGTTGCTCCGTCCAGTACAGTACATTAAAATGCGCTTTGATGGGCATGCGTTGATCACCAATTGCCTCATTTAAAAAATCATTCGTAGCATCCCGGCTCATCGCATTCTTGCGCGAATAACCGGAAAGCGATTGCAACCGCAGCTTGCGCGACTCCATTTCTTTCAGCGTCTTTTGCGCATCACCAATCATAATGTATTGATTGTACACGTGATTGCAATTCAACAATAAATTAACCGGCGCTGCAAAGCTGATGGAAAACTTGGTTTTATCCGTACTATACCGGTCATAGTTGATCCGGGGCCCACAAAGCGGGGGCATCACCTCCACATCCCCCAAAGTAAACATCTGGCAATACCGGTCACCAATCTTAAACTCTGGATGAAACTGAATATCTTTCACCGAAAGCGGTTCATGCAGATCACTGGCAAAAAGATATTTTTCAATTACACCTGGATACGCTTCATCACCTATTAGGTCCTTCTCCGATAAGCGGGTTAACCGAACCGCACCCCCATCCAATAAGATCTTTTCAAACTGCCCCACCGCATCCAATAACGCCTGCATAGTAGCAGCACCCCCCTGAACAGAAGGAGTCAACCGGGAACGAAGTAAATTGTTGATGACCAAATTAGACGGCTTGCGACCTGCTGGCTTTTTGGTGATATATAAGTAACAGCTATGCTGCAAAAAAGGACGCTCATGGAAGAAAAGCTCCGACTGCCGCGCCAGAAAACTTTGATCTTGCTCAAAGTTCGCCGCATACGCATCTTTGTTATAAAAGTCCTGCTTGTGTACTATCGTATGTGCAGGCAACACCTTGAACGCCTTTACCCATACCTGGTGTAAGGCTTCAAAATCATCGCTACTCAACGTGAAAATTTCCGGAAGATGAACTTCATAACCAATCGTCACATCCCCCTGTTTACTGATGATACAATCATGCTCAACCTTCCACAGCGGAAGATGCTGTTCCAACGAACGACTGTTTTCGTTTGCTATCCGATGATTCAACAAAAAAGCCGCCGCCACCACCACTAATAGCAAGAGTACTGGTATCATGTCTATAAAATTAAACAGTTAAGAACGTTGCGTCGTTTCAAGAATCTTGCTGACACGCTTCCGACAAATAATGACTACCGGCACCTGACGGTAGGCTCGCCGCTTGGTCAACCCGTGGGCCCCGTAGGTATTAGACATTTTATAAATCTTAGAGACCATGCCCCCACCAAGAATACCAATGGAGGGAACTACAATTATTAACGATACCTGCATCATAAATAAGATGGCAAAGGAGACTAGCAGGATCACAAGTCCTAATCCCAGATATACGATGTACTGAGATTTTAGCCCTTTAAACTCAAAGGCAGCATTGATTCCCTTATTAACCTGATATACGCTGGACATGCTAATATTTCGATCGTTAAGCGATATTAAAAAAGGATTTCAAAATAGTAGCTACCACCACTAAAAAAACGCAAGAGCCAAACCACGAAGCCGCTACCTTGTTGGTATCTTGATCTCCCGCATTCCACTTCTGATATACTTTTACCGCTCCGATAATACCAAGTACAGCACCAATGGCATACATCAAGGTAATACCCACATTAAAATAACTAGTCACCGCTTTTGTAGCGGCCGTAATACCGTTGGCCCCCTGATCTCCTGTAGTCTGTGCCTGTACACGTATTTGTAATATCAACAAGAAAACGGCTATATACCCGACACGCCAAAGGCGTACGATAGGACGAAGGACGGAAGGAAAGATTTTTTGTATCACACTGTTGCTTTTAAAATAACCACCTCACCACATGACCCGCCCCGTTGTCATTAAGTGCCATAGATGAAGTGAAAGAAGATCGTTGGGGATTAATCGCGTGCCATAGCTTCGCTAAGTAGGACCACGTGGTCCAAAGAACGCTGGATACATCTGTGAATGAAATTAAAAGGGAGAAGGGTGGCTACCACAGGTTGGCCACCTCTTGCGCGGTCAGTTCCACCGCACAGATAGCATAAGATTGGTGTTGAATATAGGCGTTGACACTGCCATACATTTTGGTGGATTGCAAGGCTAAATAACTCTGCAATTTCCGATGCAACTGTTGCAGTAGGTGATGCTGATCCCACTCTTCCTGGAAACAGGCATTGAAAAGATCGTCTAACTCATCCATGAGTAATGAGGTCGAATCATACATTTCATTTTCTGTCATTGCTACCGCTAATGGTGCCATAGGGATCTTTTTAGAGGAAGGTGCCTCCACTGCATCTACAGGTTCCTTCGATACACTCGGCGTCCAAATTCGCCGAGGCTGCTTGTCCGGCACTGCGCCCGGCTTTTCCTTGAATAAAACTGGCAGCTTCCTTCCAAAAACAACCAGCAGTAGGATAATGTAACACAGAACATATATGCCGATGAATTGAACCCAAGTAATTTGATGGAGCATAGTTGCTTCTTTTGTTAGTATTTTTGCAATCCAGCTTTTTAAAATATCCGCTTGTTATTGCTCCACAAAGATGCACTCCCCATTGACCTGTTTCCTTGGGGACAGTTGTACCAACACGATACAACACTATTGACAATCAACATATTATCATTGAAATTTAACTGTACTAGTCGCGAACGTACCCCTGGCCACCGAAAAAAAACCATCTTCCAGAAGAAAGATGGCTTGCAAACACCCCAGTAGTAGGACGCCAGGGCCTATACTTTGTTACGCGTCACACTGATCAAGGTATGCCACAAGTCAATTAGCGCAGTTTTCGTGGTGGCATCAATCGAGTAAAACTTCGTTTCAAACGATTTTTCGGTGACAGTATCTTTAAACTTAGTACCAAAATGCCGGTTCCAAAATTTGATAGCAGCATCCTGCGTCTTAAATGGTGTGATGCCCGCCAAATAAAACGCTTTGCTCATCGCTGCCAGGACACCTAAGGTGAGGGTGCTGGGAGCCTTTTCCAATAGCTCCTTTTCTTTACTGTACGGATAGCCACCACTCACCGGCATGGATATGTCTACATAAATTTTTCTGATATTTTCAATATACAACCGTTCCTGCACCACGAGATTTAGCAAAAACTTATCGGTAGCCTTCGCATTCAACGTAAAAAAACGATGGGGCTTCGTTTCAAGTTGAGCAAAAATTTTTTCCAGTTCTGCAATTTTTTCCAGTTTCCTGTCCAAGCTTTCAATGGCTTCCAGCTCCTGTTGAATAGTGGTATAACAATAATCAAGAAATGACTGGCTATTGAAATTAAAAAATACCATTTTAGTGCGTAGGTGACAGTTGATATCCTGATCATCCTGGATGCTGGCAATGTCATCCAAAAACTCACTTCCATACAGTAATTGCTGATACGTAATGCGTGAAATAACAGGATCTTGTGCACTATCGGGCGCTAACCACCGTTCGTAAGGCTCTAGCGCTATTGTGAGTAACCGCAATTCCGTTTGGGGGGTTGTAAGCCGCTTACGCAATAGCTCTATACGCTTTTTGATATCTACCTGCACAGCGCGCACCTCATTGACGGGCAAATATTGAGTGACATCAAAATAAGCTGAATATTGTCGTTGAAGGTACACTAGCAACGATAACAATACATCTTCCAGCTCTCCATAAAAACGTTTTGCAAAAGCAGGCATCTGCTCCTCATAGTTTATTTCATAAGCAACCACACGGTTGATTAAATTAGAAAAATACGTTTGACGGCCCTGAATAAATAATCCAATTTTCTTGGGTTTCTCCCGCTTAATAACCTCTTTTTGAATTTGAGACATTACCTGGTCTTTTTGAATGAGTAACCACATCGACCAACGCTGAATGTCTGACGCATCGTAGGTTTGCGAGGTAATTTTGGTGCTGATAAGATCACGAATAAATAGGTCTAACGACTCAAAGGATGGCGCTTGGTGTAACATACTATGGGTTTTAAATTAACAATGGACTATAGATGCAGGGTACAGCATTAAATCACATTAACGGATAATATTAATCCGGACCAACGATGCTTTGGTCAAAAAGTACGGGATAATTAAACTAAAGTTAGTCAGCAAATTAAATGCAACATGCACACCTACAATGGTATAGGGAAATACTTTTTTTGTTAATGGGTTGTTATTTTGACCAAAATCAATACAAACGATCCTTTTTATAATAAGGATTGCTATAGGTACTATTATGTCTATTTTTCGCTAAAATGGACAACACAAGAAAGGCCCGCCGAGTAAACGACGAGCCTTCGTATCCTCGCCTTGTCAGGACAATGTAGCGAAGGATACTTTTTTGTACATCCATTTTAAACATTCATCATGCTGCCCCTAAAGGGGCACTCTTTTACAATAAGCCATTTGCATCTACTCAAATTCGCGACCGATACATAAACACATTATATGATTGACAAAAAATAAAGACACAAATAAGTAGAAACTTATCTGTGATCGACCTCTTTCTATATGATAAATTATTAAAAATCGTTTAAACACGTTTTCGCGTTAAACATAGCATAAACGCCCTTCTGCCTGCCTACATACACCCACTCTCTTTCAAAATAACCCCACGATGATCCGCTATCTAGCCTCTCTTAAAACCTATCAACGGCTCGTGGGGTAATCATTTAAAAACAAACCCACGTAACTAGGTTTCATACCTTATATCAAAAAATATCTGTAACAAAATGATGACCTCCTTTCTAGCAGCAAATCCTTCAAGTCGTCCAACCATTCAAATAATTAACTGGCACCTAACATATATCTACATATACTGCTTTTCAGCGTACGCTACTTCACAATAAAAAAGCTATTAAATAGAAACTCACAGGAGGTTTTGTACTCTGCACTAATTTTTTAATAGAGGAATATTCCACGTCCAGTCATTCAGCCGGTTATTCTGCCGGCCGGTGAATAAAACTATAAAGTACATCCACTGTTTTTCAGGTGCATGTGTCTTTGAATCAAATATATCTCCCACATATAAATAACCCTACTAGGATTTTTCTCCAGTATTAAAGTTTTTAATCCTTGAAATAATCTAAGTGATCCTTTCAAACATTTAATAAACAACACCTATCATTACTCTTCAGTGATTGCTGCTTAAACTAAAAATCCCTATAAAGTAGATACTTAGTAGGTACTCTAATACTTAAAAGAATACAAAGTGAATCTTTGTAATTCATCAAACATTTAGAGCCATTCGCCCATGAAATAGACTGGATGGTGTCTTTCTAATTGTGCATCCACTATTTTTTAGTGCATGCTGCTTTGACCAACAATGATCCCAATTAAGTAGATACTTATATAAGGGTTTATCCTAAATAAATAATTGACACAATTTTTAAAAACATTTAAAACAGTTTGAACCATTCAACCATTAAATAAACTAGATCGTAGCTTACAATATATATACATCACCTGTATTGCTGCACGCACTTCATCATCATAATCTCATTAAAATAGGTTACATCCATTCGCTTTCACACGCTATATAAAAAACACTTCCGCTCTTTGGCATGGAAAATCCACTCAGTCACCATAAAAGCGATGCTTTGTAAAAACAAATATCCATTTTGGAGGCTTACTTTTCTACCACTTAAATGCGTACCAGGGGCACCCAATAACATCATCCATCAATAATACACCCGCACCACATAACCCCTACGGTCATCTACAACTCGACCCATCAAACCGGCTGTAGCCGTAAGGGTATGCTGCGGTTGGGTAGGCAAGCTAAGTAATAAGCCTACAATGTCTTTCTCTTTTATCACCCGGATCAGCAACGCCGCTTGTTCAAGCGACATTTGCCGACTATCCAGATGTAACTCGATATAAGGAATATGCAAAAAACAATATTTAAACTCCAACACAAAAGGATCATCACCCGGCTGATACGAAGTGATATTAGCATCATTGACCCACACCACTCGACTTATCTTACCCACCATAGCCTCATGATAAAGGCATGGATGATCCCGCATTCCTATATAACACAATACCCTATCCGCAATATGCATACCCTGCTCACGCTCCAAACCCGTAAAATTCAATAGATCCATAACCTCCTCTCGGAACAACCGTCCGGGAAGAGGTTCTTTTTTATAATTTTCCATGCATAAAAAAAATTATGCTGCCACAAAGACTAGCAACCATTCCTAACATCAAAAAATAAATGGAAATACACATACAGTACCCTTACACCAACAGAGTAGATGGTGCAATACCGCCAACAAGCATCGCGGCTGTTTTATATCCTTCCATTCAAACAAGTAGTAGCTCCAGCATCGCATGGAGCAATCATTCAATACCTACTATACAATCCAACTTTATTAAGGTAACACGCTAAACACCTTTTTTTTAAAAAAAATTCTATTACCTCCATATCCGCTCATACACCTGGAGGAAAAGTTGTATATCATGCGCTTGGGTTCCAAACCCCTCTTTTATATAGACTACTGCCACACTGCATATAACCATATGGTACTTATAAACCCTCAAATCATCCTTTTCTAACTATATAGAGTTGAAAAAACCAAATACATGGTTAAAATAATATCAGTCGATTATCCATTGCCCAATTCCCTCTTTTATAACAGTACATCCCCGCTAACGGAGAGCAGCGATCTAGCCAATTTCCGCATTCGACACCCAGCGAAGACTACCCAGCCCATGCAATCCGCTAAACCCAATAACCCATCATCCACCAAAACGAAGTATGTTCGCTGCTATACCAACACCTTCTACCCATGATGCAGCAGGATTACACCTATGCTATTGTGTTTGTTATACTCGATGACGAGTATGTCATCTTATCCACCGACCACCACAAGCCCAGTTTATTTAACAGCTTGGAAGCTGCCCGTAATGTATTTTCTGAAATACAATTGATCTGTACCGCCGGGGACCGTGAATCTCAACAGAAAATCCACGCTTTTCTTACCCTCACCAACCCCGTTATCCTACGCGTGCCCGCTGATGAAAACCTTCAGCGTTTCTTACCCAAAAAAAAGCCCATGGGCGCGGACTTTACCTTGAACAGACAGGCCTATGGTACCCTGGCTGCCAAAGCCAATATCTTGACTTTTCTGTACTACAATATCCGACAGTGGATACAGCTTGACATAGATACCAGTGTTCCCCCTACACAAGTATTGACCCATCTACCACCTGGTACCAATTGAACTACTAGCCTAAAACTAACGGCCTAGTACCATAGAAAAAACCACTGCTAAAAAACAGTGGTTGTTACATAAAAAATGAAAAAAATACTATATTCTGCCCGGCAGTATTGACGGATATCCTAAGTTACAAACCTTCACTGCAACCAGCCGTCAGCACACAAACCTGGAGCCGATTTTACCGTCCATCTAATACACTTTCTTCACTACCCGCAGTAGATACAAGTACGATTTGCCCCAATCAACTGACTAGAAAACAGCGTAATAGATACCAGTAAACAGATGCACGCTCCCCAGGTCTAATTTAGGAAATACAGGTATTTACCCTAGAAAAATGCTTACCCGTGCTTCATCACTGACTATCTCTCCAGGTATATAGCCTCTTATAGCATGACCACAAGTGACCCAGTGACAACTAAATGTATGTCCTGGAAACACCCTTTAGGCTAATCACCTGCTCGCCGGCTTCCTTCAAAGAGCTGAATAAGACTCTTCTTACGTTATAGAAAACAATTAAAGTAATCCCACTATTAAAATGGACACCTGCTGGAATAGCAATAGAGGGTTGCTCTTCTATCCATATTAAGAGGTAATATTTCCTGTATCTCAAACAATGCACGTAACTCACTCGATCGTATGACATACTTTTTTTGGGGGGAGTCGTCTGCCACCGGTCCTTGATGGAACAGCCTTGCGACGCTCCGTTCATCGAGTCGGTCACCGATGAAGCGGCGCGAACAAAGGTTTTGTAACGTAAGTAAGCGGGTACTAATACCGTTAACCCATGACGACGTTTAATGACGGGTCACTAATTGCTTCACTAGCATGTTGCAGTAGGAAATCATAAACCCCAGCAACACCCGTTCCTTCCAAAAATACCCGACCATACCATCCTTTCCAATAAATAATGCCACCGCTGCATCGATTACACCTATGATAAGAAAAAGGAAGGATGATGAAAAACATTCCTGTACTCAGTATGCCCCTTTCCTTACGGTGCTTCTTAACTGCTCCCTGCGCTGTGGTGTTGTATTGCTGCTCACAGATGGGCCTTCGGTCCGAAGGCAGCCTTGCCATTCGGCAAGTCCAGTCTATCTGTCTATTTTTTTCCGGCTAACTAATAAAACAAAAATACGACGGGTTTTGAGAGTTCAAGGGCCGCTACGCTTTTTTGAAAAATTTTTTCTCGTCCTGCGGCGAGAAAAAATTTTTCAAAAATCCCTTGCCCTCTCAAAAGCTCCGTCGTGCGAAGGTTTTATAGTCAGTCGGAGAAAAAATATTTTTTTCAAAGGCATGGTGGGTCCAGGCGATAAGGAAAAGGCGAAGCCTTGCCGGTGTATTTATAACGCAGATTAATAAACGAAGTATGAACACGCAAAAATTATCTACACGTAAACAGCCACTACCGGCTATCAGAGGATCGCCGCTAAATACTGCACTCTCCCAATGGTCACACCTTATATTTTTTAACACATCATTCATTAAAAAACGCTGCACCGCCAGCGCAACAACCGGCTATATTATGGCAGACAATATTAACTACAACGCAATGACCCGCCAACATGCTTTTTATTCTAAAGGAGAAAAAGCTTGGCACCTCAAAGGCCAGATTCCCGACCGCTACGAACGTAGCGAGGACGTTTGCAGACAAGCACAATTAAATTACCCAGTAGCTATATTACCTAATATTCACCGAGTGCCGGGACAACCAGACATCTTTTCTAATCAATCCTTTTTTACCTACAGAGAAGATACTAACCAGGTGTTAGGCGCTCACGTAGGCCCTGATTATACGGTAATGCAAAATTTAGAGGCCTTTGATTTCTTCGATAGCATTGCCGGAAAAGACAGCATCTATTATGAAACGGCCGGAGCGCTCGGCAACGGAGAACGCATTTTTATTACCGCAAAACTACCATCTTATATTAAAGTGGGTGGAGTGGACATCATAGAAAAATACTTGTTCCTAACTACTTCGCACGATGGTACCGGCAGTATTACAGTAGCGTTTACGCCCGTGCGCATCGTATGCAATAACACCTTGAATGCAGCTCTAAAAAATTGTTCCAACGTAGTCAAAATACGGCATACTAAAAACGCTAAAGACAAACTAAACGAAGCACATCGCGTAATGGGGATGGTGAATACCTTTAGCCCAGCCATTGAACAACAACTAAACGCCTTCGCAAATGTACGTATATCTGATGCCCACGTACGTCAACTGATTGAACATGCATTATGCCCTAGCAAGGAAGTACTTACCCAGCTAAAAGCCGGTGAAAGGGAAACCCTTAGCACCAACTTTAAAAACCAAGTCAACAAAGCCTACGAATACGCCATGAGCAGCCCCACGCAGCAGATGATAACCACCCAGGGCAATCTATTCGGAGCCTACAACGCCGTAACCGGCTACTTTCAAAATGTAGTCGATTATAAAACGCAAGATCAAAAAATTGATTCCATCCTTTACGGAGGAACTGCGCAGCGCAAAGCGCAAACCGCATTCCAACTGTGTGAAGCGTATGCATTACACGGTGCCGGCATATTTCAAAATTAACCACTTCCAACAACCCGCCCCCGCAGCCAAGGGGGCGGGTTGTTTATCATCACAAAAATTCATCTGTAGTAAACAAAAAATGTTAGTATATGAAACAGGATATACCCACCCCACAGGATGCCCTATTTTTAACAGAAGCCTTTGGCCGCTATTACCCTATGGCACGCTTCATTTATACCATGTTCCAGATAACGCAAAAAATCTTACTGAACTACCAAAAACCGGAAAATTTTATCAATACCCAATTTACTATTGGCAACGATATCTATTCCCCAGCCTACGCACTGCAACTGGCCGATCAATTGGCCCGTTGCTATGTCACCGAGATAGAAAACTATTGGAAAAAAAACTACTTCCTCGATTTTATGCCCCTATCCATCCCAGATGCCACCACAGAACCGCTGCTACTAGATGGCCCGCAACAGATCATGGCAAACATTACCCGGCAGTTGGGAGAAGATTGGCAGGCCGCGCAACAAGCACATATTATGCAACAACTACAAACATTTACCCATTACCCCATAGAAACCTACCAAAACGAAATATAGCTAACAGAAGCCTATACCCTAAAAATAGCCTCCCTGGATGGAGATTTCGCAGTATCAGATAACAACACCACCGTTGAAGCACTTATCAGAGCATTATACCTGTTCTATTACCAAGACCTAGAGATCGAGCCGCTACTATTAAAAATGGTAGAGGAATGGAAAATATATGTAGATACAGAAATACCGATCGTTTTGCCATTCGTAGGATATGCGTTAAGGTATGAACCCTTCGACAATCGCCTAATCATAGCGTTCAACGAACCAACAGAACCAGTGGCATTTGCCCAGCTCGTAGGCTGGCAACTCAAATCGGTGGGAGAGGAAGAAAACGATTAACACCCCGGCAGGTACGTGAAAAATGGCCCCATCAATGAAACAGCCTATAACATTGCCCCCTCTATACATCTAATAAACCATCCTTTTTAACACTCACCACTTAAATAATATAGTATGCTTACCGAGAACAAAAAAAACAATCGCACTCGTTCCGCTAAACCAGTTTGCCAACGACCTGAAAGCACTCACAAAAGAGCAGGTAACCGATACGGTCATTTCCTACCACGCGTTACCCAATGATAAAAAAGAGGTATTCTGCTCGGTGATGGGTATCGAAAAGCTTGTACAGTTCAGCCCTTACGAAATACACATCGTAGCCCACCCGAAGAACCCAATAAAGAAGAATATACGTTCGATGAGGACAGCGGAGAAGCGCAGTACGAAGAAGCCATATACGAACAGGCCTTGGCGAACTACCAGGAAGAACTGAAGGATTACCAAGCATTGGTCGATGACCCCGCCACCCCGATAGCAGTACGCATAAAGGACACCTCCATGTCCTTGGTACGCTATACACTATGCCGTAATAACCGTACCACAGAGCAGGCCAAGCAAACAGCCGCTGCCCTCAAAGAGGCCATTAAAAATAAAACGGTTAGTGCAGCTATGATTGAAGCGGAGATAAGCCGCATAGAAGCTCGTGAAGCTCGTCACCAAGACTTGGATGCAGAAAAACTAGCGGTGCAAATTCACCAGCAATACCGCGAGATGGTGAATACCGAAGCCGCATTATGCCCCCCGCTACCCGCCGATCAGCTATATGTACGTTGGCTGGTTTATCGTTGGTTATCCTTCGGTGACCGCGAGATGGTGGAGGCTAACTTTTTTCTCCCCCGCAATGATGAGCAAACCGATCAACAATGGCTAGAAACAGCCTTGCAAGGGCTGACCGAAGAACAGTTCGGGCTAATGATTCGCCTGGGGACAGTGGCACAAGCCACCAGCTACCAGGCACGGAGTATTGATGCGTACCTATTGCAAAATATGGCCAGCCAACTAGGTGTGGAGTTCCAAGCCCTGCATACCGCCAATGAAGAACAGGCCATCGAGCGGTACGAAAAAGTACAGGCACGTATAGGAGAACTAACAGCTATGGCAGAACGCTTACGAAAAAAAGAGGCAGCTAATGCAACGAACGCGATCCAGACAACGCAAAAATTGACGGCCTAATTCAGTTTCCACCACTACCGGCCATCGCTGCCATTCCCCAGTAGGATCATGGCGGCCATGGCCTTCCTATCACGTAAAATAAAAGATATGCTTCCTACCATTCGTATTACCAAAGCCCTTGCCCTTCCCGACAACGATCAATGGCAATTCCGCTTTAACGTGGAAAGCGCCAGTTCCAACCGCCTGTATACCATCTCCCAGCACAAGGTTAAAAAGCATTGGGGATGTAGTTGTCCTGGCTGGAAAGCGCACCGGACATGCAAACATTTACAGGCATTGAGCCTACCATGTTTTGAACGTCCTTTTGAACCTACCATAATAATAGAATGATATGAAAAAAGGATTTTTAGAAGGTTATAAAACCTATGACACCAGCCATGGATATGGCAGCCCCAAAGCATGGCGTGATCGCTTTAAGGATCGCATGGGGGCCGAACAAGCCGCTGACGTGTTTAAAGGGGAGCCTTCCCAAGCACCCTATACTATATTAGGAATTCAGCCAGGAGCCACGCAGGCAGCCATTAAAAAAGCATTTAGAAAGTGCATCACCGAATGGCATCCAGACCGCAATTCACACCGGTTAGAAGAAGCAGAGGAACGCAGTAAAAAAATTATTGCCGCCTATACGCTTTTATCGGCCTAATCATTTCTAGGCGATACCGTTAACTCCGGTATCGCTCTTTATACACTATAAAAAATAACACACATGCACCCGCTCCTACAACTATGCCGGAATTGCACCTGCGAATATTTGCATGAAGCAATCAACGAAACGCTTCGCCAAGTCCGCAAACCGCTGATTTCGTGCGAAGCATATCTGCAAACCAGCCACGAAACCCTGGTACAGATAGCCCTTTATTGTCCTGCAACACCATCATTCCGATAGCAATGCCCCCTATACTATTGATCCAGCGGGGAAATGCCCATTATAACCATCATACATAAATGTAGGTATTATGAAACCACTCCACCAGCAAGGAAACACCCGCAGAGCGCGGCTACTGTTTCAACTTTTCCCACAGGAGAAAAAAAAATGCCTAGAACACATGGCGCAACTCGCCATAGCACACATTGGCTATGCACAAGAATTGCGCGCACGATACCCGTACGCCCTGGTGTCCTGGCAGATATGGTTCTATGTCGTTTTTGAAGTACGCGAAGTGTTACACCCAACGCGCCGCTGGCGAAAGTGGTTCCCACGCCAACGCTTCCGTATTCTGTTTCGCCGCATTAACGTCTATTATGCCATCCATGCCGTAAACAGCTATGCTAAAAGCCCCCAGTGCCGCAACGCCGATTTTAAACTAGCCGTAGCCCTACTATTTCATCAATAATACCCGCTTTCTAAAGCCGAAAGCAGATACGATCATACCACCTTAAATAACAACGGCACTCGCCGCCACACCATCACGGTGAGTTGGCCAGGATTTTCTTTTCTCCATAACAGCGCCTTTATACCATCTATGCCGTTCATCTGTTAATGGGATTTTGCTGCAACAAATTATGGGGCCATAACAAGCCCCTTAATTTATTGTACTGTTTCAATGAAGGGGCGCACCTTTACCCACGCCATACGCCGCCCCATACTTACTTTTCTTGTTATTAGATAGTTTTTAACTGCTCGGTCACTGCTGCTAGTTCTTCTGGCGTAAATCCCACACCTTCGCAGTACGCCCATTCAGGTGCAGCAATGTCAATGCCACTGCTGGCAATTTTTCCGCAGGTGGGACAAATAGCCTACCATTCTGTATTGTTCCTATGAAAGCTATGTTTCAATATTTTAACACCAACGTGCGGTCTGGATAGTTCTTCCTCTTTTTCTATATAAAAAAACTTCTCGATTCAATTTGATCTTTTGTGCTGTTTTTCATTGTTAAGTGTTTAATGGAGATTAATTACTTGAACATGAATAAGATAAAATTATTTTTCAATTAACCAATAATTTTATGGTAAAGCCTTTCCAGGATTGATTGTGCCCAATGATTTATTTGATCCATATTAACACCACAAATGCCAGACAAAGATTAATTTACACTAAATTTAGCATCTATTATAGAATGAAATTCTTTGCTTATGCTTTTTGAAGAATTGTTTACAGTACCTGAGAAAGACTTCACCAAACATTTAAAAATTCCAGATAATAATAGAATTTTATTTTCTTCAAGGTTTGGAATGGGGAAAACAACATTCCTTAATTATTACTTTGAGCAGCAAAAAGAAAGCGTTCGATATAACGCATTTCACTTATACCCGGTTAATTATTCCATCTCGCATAACGAAGATATTTTTAACTACATAAAATATGACATTATTTATGAGTTTCTCGAAAAAGGAATTAAGGTACAAAATACTGATATCGAATATTTAAAGTCGGTGCCGGGTTTCTTTAAAAAGAACTATCTAAAAATAGCAACTGCTTTGGTGTACATGATACCGAAGGTGGGTAAAGATGTAATGGAGTCTTATGATAAGTTGAAAGAAATATCCGATTTATTCATTGAGTATTCACAAAATGATAAGAAAAATAGTGAAGAGGAAGTATTGAACTCCTACATGGAACAAATAGAGCAAGCCAATGGATCTATATATGACAACTCTGTCATTACCCAGATGATTTTAAATATTTTGCAGAGGTTGAAAAATGAAAATGTTGCGGATAGCGTTACATCCAAAAATGTACTTATCATCGATGACCTTGATAGAATTGATCCAGAGCATCTATTTAGAATTTTAAACGTTTTTGCAGCGCATTTTGACTGTCCAAAATTACAACCTGAACGAGATAACAAATTTGGATTTGACAAGATTATTTTAGTCTGTGATGTGGAAAATGTAAGAAATATTTTCCAGGCAAAATATGGCGGTAACAGTGATTTTATAGGATACATAGATAAGTTCTATAGCACAGAAATATACTATTACGACAATAAAAAAAACATAAATGGGATATTGAATAAATTCTTGCCGTCAACTAGTGAGAGACGATCAAACGATCAAGAATATTTTCTAATTCAAACGGTCTTGGGGAATAATTCAATAGTGCCTTATCTAATGCAAGAATTTATTACACAAAATTGTATTAACCTAAGAACATTAATAAAGAGCTATCAAAAAATACCTCGCATAGAAAACGAGTATTTCACGTTGCCATCGGGAACCAGGATGTCGTTTTCTGAAAACTACCCCATTATCCTTCAATTCTTTTATATAAATGATCTTCTCGGAGGGTATTATAATTTCAAATTGGCTCTGAATAATTTTACTACTATTACGGCAGAGTATGTCCCGATTCAGGTGATTTGCAATAGAATTTTTGAGATCATTGCACATAAACAAAGAAATTACAAACCGAACAAATCAGATGGTTTAGTAAGCTGGGATGGAGAAATCTTCCACATACAAGATCACGGAAAGTCACGTTCAAATACGGACACTTTTCAAGTAATGGAGGTTAAAGAGGGTCAATCTGAAAACTATGAATTTAGTGTAAAGCAATTTGTTATGCTAGTATCAGAGTTAGCTGAACTACTGAATATAATAGGGGTGCTGAGATAAGATATTCCTTTAAGGAAACAATAATAAAACGGGAAATAGTTGCGTTATGTTAATACCCCTTACAGCTATGCAAATAACATTTCTACATATAACTGATTTTATCTCCTGGTGGGGAGCCATACTTTCGACTATCTTGGCATCTATTACACTAAAAAATGCGTGGGCAGATAGGTTCCGCATAGATGTCCGCTGTTTTATAGATAGGCATTCAGAAATTATAACAATTTCTAATCAATCCAAACATCCTATTGAAATTTACTATTTTCAGCTTTATACCGCCAAACATTGGTATTCACTCAAAAAAGAATATATTTCTACACTGATGGAACCAGATCCCATATCGGTAAAAATTAAGAGCCGCGAATCATGTTAAATAGCTATGGATGAAGCTTACCGATTACCTATCGATAAAATTTATAAACGAAAGGAAAAGTTATATCTATTATTTCTATCCTCGGTCGAAAACGAAAGGTTATAAAAAATATTCCTTTTTATTGAACGTAATACTTGCAAGTATGTATGACTTATCTACACCAATATAGATCGTATATTTCAATATGAAATTACCATCTGAGCAGCCTGGCTGTCATCTATTATCTGCCAACTAATAACATACGCAAAAAGCATATCTTTCCCCATTTCTTTAAAAATACTTTTTCATGATAACCTATCAACCCGCTTTCTTTCAAGTAAAAATTCCAACACACCGATCTTTAAAAAATTTAAAGGAGTTGCCACCGCTAGAACAAGGACTGTATTTTCATGAATACTTACATTTTTTACAAAATCTCACCACTCTCTATGGGGCCTCTGTTACCTGGAATACTTATGACCGAATCCGCCAGGTCATCAGAGAAGTGCAACAAGCATCCGGCGAAATAGTACTTCCACTTAATGGGGCCGCTGTAGAATTGGAAACAGCACATTTTAACATAATTAAAAAGTTGACCGGCTCAAAAGACATAAATGATATCTCTTCTGTTATGGCAGAATATGTCTTGCAAAAAATTACCTTCCCCCAAGACCCCCTCATCGAAACGGCATTTCCTACTGCCGGATTAACTCTTATTCAACTGCACTTTAGCCATCCTCAGCAACCTGATATAACCTATAATTTTGGGCAAACGGCGATCTCCGAATCCATGGCATATCTAGCAGAAAGAAAGTTTTTTAACTTGAACAATACAAGCGATTTCCCCTATAAAGTAGCTGAAAAAGTGGCTATATTTTTATACCCTGCCTTCGCCACAAATTCAGAATGGCTGTTTGCCTTGTGTGACAGCGCTTTACTCCATCCGCATCCAGGCTGGGCATATGTTTCCATTTTAACAGCCATGACAACAGAGCATTTTATCCCAAACAATGCAGAAGGAGTCATTGATTATAGTCTGAAATTTTATGCAAATAATGACTGGAATATTGAAAAACAACTTGAATACTCGGTGACTGCGGTTTTAAATATTATTGACGACATCTATCAGCATGAATTTTTTAAAATGACCAAGCAATGGCTTAAAGCCATCATTACTAATGGTGAAAAAATACGCGTTCTTAATCCCTACTGCATGTTACCAATATTTAGAGATACCGAAGGATTAGGAAATGGGTTAGGTTTCTTTATTAATCACTTAGGCGGGCCTCATTGCATCAATGGTTTGAATGAACGATTTATGATATTACCTAACGGCTTTTCGAGTAGCGAATCGGCCATTCATCCTCAGCATTTATTAGCATTGTGGCAAGTACATGACCTATTATTGGCTGGCTCAGTTCCTTGCAAACTGTATGATATTTGCCAAACTGATATTAATTCAATAGTAGATAATCGTTGTAAAATATCCCCGTGGACGCGATCTACCGATGAGTGGGGATGCCCCTTCGTGGCGATCTGGGTAACGTTAGGACTAAATACCAAACGATACATTAAAAATGGAATACCGGTTATATTAGGCTAAGGAAGTGAATAGAAATATTCTAAAAAGTATCACTTTCCTTTTCTACCAAAAGTCGCATTATCTTCCTGAATTAATTGATGAACAGTTCTTATTTGTAGGGCAATCATTTTATTAACTATATCGCTGGTAACCTCTTCCGATACTTTGTGCGGAATCAATCGCTCGGTACAGATAGACAAAAGAAATTCTAATAGTTGATCAAGATCAGTGTTATCAATGAGTTGTACCAGGAAGATTATTATTTGTATAGCATTACCGGTGTTCCCAATTCAGTAGAATTACGATCCATTAAAAATTCATAATATTGGCATTAGCGCTTTTAGGAGCTTACGAATGGTGTATCTGGCCTATTCATTGCACGATTTAATTGTTAACCCAAAATCCCAAACCCTATGAATGTATTAGAGAGATTAAGCAAGAAAGGCGACAAGATTACCTTCTATTATGATTATGGCCGCGGCCCTGGCCAACGTCCATCGACCGGCATCTTTGTTTACACGCTTTCCAAAGATCAGATACAAAAGAATCATAACAAACAGGCACTCGCTTTACTTGAGATAAAGAAAAGCCAGCTTATCATAGAGCAGCAGGCTATAGGAAGCGCATTTATCCCTACGCATAAGTTTAAGACTAACTTCCTGGAATATTTTGACGAGTATGTAAAACTGAATACACGGAAGGGCAATCGCCATCTTACTAATAGTCTAAGCCAGTTTAAGCTGTTTCAAAAAGGAGACTTTATAGCACCTATAGACATTACTGATAAAAATTTCTGCAAGCGTTTCCGTCAATTCCTTTTGGATAAGTTTACAGGTGAACACCCGGCAACTATTATGCGCGTTTTAAATGGGTAGTAAATGCAGTAGAGAAAGACGGCTACTTTTTGCAAAACCCTACATAGAAAGTTTACTCTAAATCAAATCCAAGTAAGAGTATTAAAGACAACCTCGAAGTGGATGAGTATCTTAGTTTGCTTAACACTCCCAGTTAAATTAAGAGGTGAAAGCTGCCTTTATATTTTGTTGCTATACCGGGTTACGTTGGGTTGCAGGAACGGTTAGATGATAAGATTTCCGACACAACTCTTCCTATCCTGTAAGGGAAATTGTCTAATAGCCTCTGTGGTTAAGTCAATTCAGCCAATTTTGACTATCACTGAGCAAAAAAAGTATGTTTATCCATTCATCTCCGTTATGTGAGGGGATAAACAAAGAGGGCGTCTTGGATTCAGATACTTGTTCCATTTTTTCATTTTTATTTATGAAGTAATGGGATCAATCTCCTTCATAACAATATAATAATCAATCATATATCTATCTATTTAATTCACTTTTAAGCATATCTTAGCCCACTTCTTACTAAGTTTTTTGATTATTCCAGCATTTCAGAAAAACATTATATTTGTAGCATGACAAACACTCACATGCCCAATAAAGTACACGAAGGAAGAAACATTAAAAGATTTCTGGAAATGCTTGGTATTAAACAAGAAGCATTAGCTTTTGAATTAGGCGATGATTGGACTTAAAAAAGGTGTCTTTATTGGAAAATAAAGAAGTCATTGAGCCGGAAATCTTAAAGCAAGTCGCTAAAATTTTAAAGGTGCCGGTTCAAGCGATCAAAAATTTTAGTGAAGAAGCTGCAGTAAACATCATTTCCAATACATTTTCTGACGAATCTGTTGCATACACAGAATACTACAAGTACACAATTAATCCATTTGAAAAATGGGTCGATGCGATGGATAAGAACGAACAGCTATTTAAGGAACTGTTGAAAAGTGAACGAGAGAAAATAGAACTACCGGAAAAATTACTGAATGAAAAGAAAGGAAATAAATAATGTTCTTCGAAATATAGTAATACAAGCCACTGCCTAAACGGTGCGGTGGCTTTATACTGTAGTTACACCAAAGCATGGTCTAATTTCCAAACAGGTTTGAAACGCCCCAAACTGATATTTTCCATTATCCTCCAGAAACATTTGAATTCCAATTTAACACTCTCCTATTATTAAGTCGTGATTTACGGATTGGCGTCAGCGTAAAAAAAGACCCTAAAAATTTCAAGAGGAAAAAATGATAAAACAACTTATTAAAGACATCGCATTTGACAATATAAAAGTATCTCAAGCATTGACAAGAGCAAAGCTCATTGAGAACCAAGTTAAAAATGAAACGCTTAAACAATGGATAAATAAGGAACTTGAAGGTTATGAGTTTGATGACAAATTACTTCCTTCTTATAGAAAGATTTGGAGTACCGTAAATCTCATTGCTGAATTGCCTTTTGGACGAATCCAAAAGTTTGCTGTTAGTTTACCTGAGAGCTTCGGAGCTAAAACTCTTGACCTTATTAATAATCATAGAATTATTGAACCCATTGCAGTAGTAGAATTTCAAATTGAGAATTTAGGTGACAAAGCAAAGGGTTACATTAATCTGCCAATTCAACAAACTGAAATGTTAGCCCATTTATACCAAGAACAGCTTGACCAGTATGGTGGAGTTATAAGAGTGGCAAATAGAGAAGTTGGCAAAGTTCAATATCAAAATGTACTTGAACAAACAACGCAAAAACTTTTAGACACGTTAATGCAATTAGATAGTGAATTTCCAGAATTATTAGATAACTACCATATGACAAAGGAAAATAACGAAAAAATTCAAAACATTGTTACTACAAATATTTACGGGAGCAACAATCCTACTAACATTGGAGTTGGAAATGACATTCAGCAGTCAATAACCACTCACCAACTTTCACAGCCTGACCGTGAACTACTCGAAAGTTATGGTGTTGACAAAAATGAAATTGAACAGCTCAATGAAATAGTGAAAAATAATACTAAGGACAAGTCAAGTCTTATTAGTAAAAGTATGAAATGGTTGGGAAGTGTTTCAGCATCGGTAGCAGCAAAAGGTTTATATGACAAACTTCCTATGATAAACGAATTTATTCATAAACTCATTCAATAAAATATCAAACGCACAATATCCTATTGATAATGAGTTGGCTGACGAGCTTCAATTTGAGAGAAGCTCAGAAACTCAACTTTGGTTCTTTGATTGAACTTTAGCTCCAAAAAGCCCACCCATTGACAATACATGAACCGTTGTACACAACCATCCAGACATCATAATAAAACAATAATGAGTAAAATTGGAAGTGAGTTAGTCCAAGTAATTAAGGATAAAGAGTTTCAAGGTATCACGAAAGATTTGGTAGAAACGGCTATTGACACAAAACTAGCTGAAGGCTTATTGAAAGACATACCGTTGCTTTCTACAATTATTGGCACTTTTAACACAGTTAAAAATATCAAGGACAGGTTATTTGTGAAAAAATTGCTTACTTTTTTGTATGAGCTTAAATCTATTTCAGAGGACAAAATCGTTGAGCAAATAATAAAACTAGAAGACGACAATAAATACAAAACTAAAGTAGGCGAAAAATTGCTTTACATAATTGACAAATGTGAAGACCCTGACAAGGCTTCTTTAACCGGAGCTCTATTCAAAACGTACTTAGAAAACAAGATTAACTACGATGAATTTTTAGCAGCGGCAAATGCAATTGAAAGGACACCATTGCCAGATCTGCTTTATTTTATCAGTAATGATTTTGATAATTGCGACTTAGAAGGTGAAGGCTCAGAATACGTTTCGTATGGACTTATGGAAATTAGAATTCCCCAACCTAAAATTAAAATTGATAGGGAAACCTATAATTATGGCGACACTTATGTTCCATCAGAAGATGAAATGCTTCAAGACAGAATGAAGATTACTGATTTCGAAATTAAAGCACATGTAAATTGGACAGGTCGTAATATTAGAGAACACTTATGCCCAAGACAATAGATTGTGTACAGCATTGCTTTGACAATATAGCTGGGCGATAAATACATTTTAAATTATTGTTCACCAATCAGCTTCAGAAAGCAACTAACAGTATGCTTATGGGCAACATTTGAACTTGCATCAGCAGATTTAGATTATGAACAAGTTCTCGACGATAATTCAGATGCATTTGCTAAATCGGCAAGCGAAAATTTTAAAGACAGAGATTGGCATACAATAATTAATTAGGTATTTGCACCAGGATTCGCCTTAAATAAATTCATTAATTTCTAAATTAATTGAACGTTAGCAGTAATAAAACGATACTACCATGACAGATAAAATAAATAAGACTACAGTAGGGGATGTTGCGCATTCTCTTGTAAAGGGTGGATTGGGAACAATACCTATTATTGGTTCCTTAGCGACTGAAATATTTGGATTAATTGTGACGCCGCCTCTTGAAAAAAGACGAGCAGAATGGATGAATCAAATCGCTGAAAAACTGAAAGCACTTGAAGATAAAAATGCAATTGATTTTCATGAACTTTCAAATAACGAACAGTTCATTGACGTTGTTCTTCAAGCAACAGCTCTTGCTTTAAAGACAAGTGAAAAGGAAAAAATTAAGGCATTTCAAAATGCTGTAGTAAACACTGCATCAAGAGAAGCACCAGACCAGACTGTTAGTCAAATATTTCTTAATCAATTAGACGGTTTCACTACCTGGCACATTAGAATATTGAAGTTTATTGATAACCCAAGACTTTGGTTTCAAAAGGCTAACCGGATACCGCCAAATTATATGGCAGGAAGTATTTCTGCGGTAATCAAAGACGCATTTTCTGAGCTAAAAAATCAGGACGACTTACTGGATATAATATGGAATGATTTAAAAACATCGGGCTTCCATCGGACAGGTGATATTAAAACCACTATGACAGGTGACGGAACACTAAGCGAAAGGACTACACAATTGGGAAAACAATTTCTTGAGTTCATAACAAATGACAGGACTTAATACTTCCACTGTAATATGGGGTTTTGATTCAGATTAACTTTTAGAATGAAAAATAAACTGTGATAGTTCGAATTAAAGCAATTGTAAAGGCCATCTAGTTACTTAATTAAGTAATCCATGGTCGGCTTTCTTCCGGAGAAAGACTTATATCCAAAAGAAATTTTGGAACGAAATAGACAATCAGATAAATTTTCAAATTCGTGTCTGGCAATAATAAAATTCACTAATTTTATAATGACAGTGAAGAAGAGTGAATAAGCGTGAGTAACCGCTAAGTTCTGAAGGTTTTTAAATATCTGCACACGAAAGAAACACGAGAGTTTTGTAACGAGTTAGTTTCCAGAATAATAGGAATCCAGTTCTGGGCACGTAGAGGCTTTGTAAGTAATTGACTTACAAAGCCTTTTTTAATTTAGGCTGTTTGTTTTCCACGGTTTTTTACGCTTTCTCGGATCAAGACGAAAAGTTGGGGATTATTGCTATTATGACTACAACATGCTGAATTTTGGCTACATTTTCTCTTCCTATTGTCCTGAAATTTGTCACAACAAAAAAAAGGAATCAAATGAAAGTATTTGTAACAGGTGCATCGGGCTTCATCGGCTCGGCTGTAATAGAAGAATTGATCAACGCCGGTCATCAGGTAATTGGTCTTGCTCGTTCAGAACAATCTGCTAAAAAAATCAGCGAAGTAGGGGCAGCAGTTTTAAAAGGAAGCCTGGAGGATTTAGATATTTTGAAACAAGGCGCTTCCCTTGCAGACGGAATTATTCACACTGCTTTTTTCCATGATTTTACGCAGTTTCTAAAAGCAGCAGAAATGGACAAAGCAGCCATTAAGGCCATGGGCGAAGCGTTGATGGGAACAACTAAACCAATAGTGGTAACCGCAGGAATTTTAGGATTGCCGCTCATTGAAGGATATATTACAGAAGAAAGTCGTCTTTCAGAGAGCGCTCCACGCTCTTCGGAAACGACGGCCTTAGCATTGGCCGGAAAAGGAATACATGCTTCCGTTATTCGCTTAGCCCCATCCGTTCATGACAAAGGAGATGACGGCTTTGTTCCGTTTATCATTAAACAAGCTCAAAAGAATGGCCTTTCAGCTTATCCCGCAGCAGGCAATAACCACTGGCCTGCAGTGCATCGCTTAGATGCGTCAAAGGCGTATCGCCTGGCACTGGAAAAAGGGGCAAAAGGTGCGCTGTATAACGTGGTGAGCGATACAGGTATTGAAGTGAAAAAAATAGCAGCAGTGATTGGGGAAAAATTAAATTTACCGGTGGCATCCTTATCGGGAGAGGAACTGGCAAAACATTTTGAATGGATGAGCCGGTTTATTTCATTTGACAGTCCGGCCACAAATTTAAACACAAAGGAACAGTTAGGCTGGACACCCACTCATATAGGGCTTATAGAAGATATGCAACAAAATTATTTATAAACAATGACAGGCATTTACCTGCCTGTTAACAGCGGGACATAATTGTGCAAATAGTCACGAAAGTATGAATAACGGTGTGTTAGGATATAGGAGCAGAATATTTTAAATTTACTGAATGAAACAACGGCAAACACAAAGAATAAAAACAATTCAAGAATTTCACAAATCCCGCGGTTTGCCAAATCCGGAGCACCCTCTTGTTAGCATTATAGATTATTCATCTATTAACCCACACATCGATGTTGCCGGGGTAAATTGGATTTTTGACTTCTATATGATTTCTGTAAAAAGAGGAATTGACGGGAAAATATATTATGGGCAACAGGAGTTTGATTTTGACGAAGGAGTGATGATATTCATGGAGCCCAATCAGGTTTTAAGAATTCAGCCAGACCCTCAAACAACCGAACAACGTTCGGGGTGGATGTTGCTCATTCACCCCGATTTCCTGTGGAATACATCGCTTGCCAAAACAATTAAAGGGTATGACTTTTTTGATTATTCAGTAAAAGAAGGTTTATTTCTTTCAGAAAAAGAACAAAAAACGCTGAATAACATTATAGAAAACATCAGGCAGGAATATCACACCAACATTGATAAGTACAGTAAGCAAATTATAATTTCACAAATTGAAAGTTTGCTGAATTATTCGGAGCGATTTTACAATCGTCAGTTCATAACAAGAGAAAAATCCAATCATCAAATTTTGGAACGCTTAGAAAAACTACTCACCGAATATTTTAACAATGACGATTTGATTTCCAAAGGTCTGCCAACAGTCCGGCTTGTTGCTGAATCACTTAACATATCGCCACAATATCTAAGTGGCTTATTGAAAGTGGTAACAGGACAAAACACACAGCAACATATACATGAGAAGTTAATTGAAAAAGCAAAAGAAAAACTATCCACTTCCGATTTGTCTGTCAGTCAAATTGCCTACGAATTGGGTTTTGAACATTCACAATCATTCAGCAAATTATTTAAAACAAAAACAAATCAAAGTCCATTAGCGTTCCGGCAGTCGTTTAGATAATAGAAAAATCCAATGCTTTATAACGACCAAGAGCAAGATGTTATAAAACCTAAATACCATTAAAATTTGTTTTGATCCCCGCACCCGCAATATTACCGGCATTGTTGAATTCAATTTATTAATAATAGGCAGGACACGTAATCTAACACGCTCAACAATTTCATTTTCCCCTGATACTATCCATCCTTAAGCACGAGTTCCCTACATCCATTTTTTCTTATTAGCGAACAGTTTGCTCACAGGCGAAACCTTCAGCATTTATAAAGTTCCCGCGCAAGTGTTTAAGCAACAAAAAAATCTGTTTACGCCGGCACGGATATTGGACAGACGAATGGCTTTATACACTTTCAATTGTAATGGGTTAAACCCTTTTTTAAAAATATAAATATATTAATTATGAAACGTCTTGAAGGGAAGGTAGCCATCATCACTGGCGCCTCTAGGGGAATGGGTGAATCGCATGCCCGCGAATTCGTAGCAGAAGGAGCTAAGGTAATTTTAACAGATGTAAATGATAAAGCAGGCGAGGCGCTTGCAAAGGAGTTGGGCAGCAATGCTATATTTATAAAACATGATGTAACTAATGCCGAACAATGGGCTCAGATTGTAAAAAAGGGGGAAGAAAAGTTTGGTAATATTAATGTGCTCGTTAATAATGCGGGTATATTAGGTGCCATTGCCAAAACAGCAGACATTAGTGAACAGGATTACATGAAAGTAATTCAAATAAATCAGTTCTCAGTTTTTTACGGTATGAAAGCAGTAATACCCTCCATGATTAAGGCGGGCATAGGCGCTATAGTGAATATTTCATCGCTGGCTGGCATCGTGGCGAACTACGGCTTCCCTAGTTTGGCATATGTAGGAAGTAAATTTGCGGTACGTGGCATGACTAAAGCTGCCGCTGTTGAATACGGTAGCAAAAACATCCGTGTAAATTCAGTACACCCTGGTTTCATAAAAACCCCCATGATGGTAGAGGCTACAGATGAAAACGGCGGCGATGCACTGGCACAAATTCCATTGGGACGCCTGGCTGAACCGAAGGAAGTTACTAACCTGGTATTATTCCTCGCCAGCGATGAGTCGTCTTATATCACTGGAGCAGAACATCTGATAGATGCCGGCATGAGTGCTCAATAAATGGAATCATCTATATAAAACATGCAAAGCAGCTGTCCATAATTTGAACAGCTGCTTTATTTTATCCAGTTGCTGAGTGGTGTTAAGTAGCTGAGAATAATTGCTACAGTTGCCTCCTCAAGTATTGACAACAAATTGTGTAAATGTTCCCCAACTACATGTAAGCCACTCAAGAAAATTCATAGCTCAGCTATCAATTATTAAATTGGCTTGATTAATCAGCAAGCCAAATGGACCATTATACCTAACCAAACTGTAGCGTTTCCTTAATTTTATTCTTATATTGAATAAGATAATTTAGGTATTTGTGAATATTGATTGATGTAGCTCGAAGAGCGTTATAATGTGCGAAACATGATACTACTGAATAGTACATACCTCGCGCATCCTCTTTCATCAAAAAGCGACACAGATTGCAATGCATACATGTACAACAGCAATTGGCAGTTTACTAATAATTGATCAGGCCGTTTGATACAGCATGCTCATTAATGGCATACCATGAATCGCACCAGTTAAAAACAAAATAAAAAATGAAATGTCGATAAAACTATATTAGCCACTACGGGTTTTATGCCGGGTGCTTCATTGCCGGTGGATATTCACAAGCATTCCACTAACCTATCCATAAAATATAGGAATATCTTTATAACTGATATTTTTACAGCATGCGCAAAAAAATTCCCATTAATAGTATCAATGATATGGCCATCTATGGATTGGTGGTGGATAAAGTTTCCGGAAACGCCCGTACAGCGGTTAAAAATGCCATCGTTCGGGGTATCCACAGAGACAACTATTATGGTTTTTGGTTCATGAAAGAAGGGGCTGTTAAAATAATGGTAGATTTTAAAACGCATCAAATAAAGGCCCCGGCTATGTTCTGCGTTATGCCCGGACAAGTTCATGAGGGCATTAGCATAAAAAATGTAGCGGGATGGTTTGTTGCAGCCAATGTAAATATGATTCCTGATCATGTTCGCGCGGTGTTTGAAGAATCGTTGGTACCGGTTAGCCCCGTTTCCCTGAACGAAAAACAAGCTACTTGGCTAAGCCATTGCGCAGCACTTTTACAGGAAACGTATGCGAACGAGCTGGCCAGTGGAAAAGATAAAACAGACCTGTTACGGCCCTTGCTGAATGCTTACACGACCATGGTTAGTAGTATCTTTACGCAGCACATACAACCAGAAAAAGTGGAAGAAAGCCGCGCGTTTCAACTCACCAGGCAATTCAGGATCCTGGTACGGCAGCAATTTAAAACCGTAAAAAGTCCATCAGCGTATGCCCGCCAACTTAATATTTCTGCAGGTTACCTCACAGAAATTGTAAAAAACGTATCCGGGTACTCCGTAAGTTACTGGATTCAGCAGGAAATAATGACGGAGGCGAAACGTTTGCTTTTTTATACCGAACTGACTATCAAAGAAATTGCGCATGAATTAGGGTATAGCGATCATGCTTATTTTTCGCGCTTATTTACCACCCTTGCAGAAAGCTCCGCGTCCATTTTCAGGCAAAAAAGCCGTAAATAACGCCACCTCAGACTATGAAATAATGAACACCTTGAATTATCCAACTATTACCTTGAAACCCCTAACGGCCATTGTATTTTTTGTTGCTTCCTTTGCATAAAACAAAAATGTACATGGATTACAAAAAAACAATAAGAGAAGGGTTTGCCCTATTCTCTCAAAAAAATGGCTTTAAGCAAGAAGACGTTGCTCGTTTTTTTCACCCCGCTTATCAGCAATATGTAGATGGACATCATTTAGACTATAAAGGATTTATCGCACACATGATCGCACAACGCAAGGTGGTACAGGAAATGGAAATTTTCTTCAAAACGATTGTTCAGGAAGGAAATATTGTTTTTACAAATCACGAAGTATTCATCAAAAAAATAGATGGTCAACCTATTAAGATACAAGTCATCGCGGAGTTTTTGTTTGAAGAGGATAAAGTCATCAAATGTGAGGAACTCACCTACCTAATGGAAGGTAGCAATGAAGACAGAGACATTGGCTCAAGAATACATTAACCATTAAAAAACATTTAAGGTATGCCCAGTATGCCAAAGTGGATGAACAATGCAGTGGAAAACCTGCTTTCCGCTAAATTCAGAGCAGTAACGGTTATCAAAACCGAATATATTACCCAAAATGTCAAAAATGTCCGGTTTGCAGCCGACCTGCACGGAGTGGAATGTTTGTCTGGTTATGCGGTGGCCTTTCGTATTAATGAGGAGGATTATCGTAAATATACCCCCTACAACGTAACTTTGAAGAAGGATGTTTCGATATTCTTTTCCATTTGCATGGCGATTCGCCCGGAAGTAATTTTGCAAAGGCACTTTCCGTTAATCAATCTTATAAAATGCTTATGCCAAGGGGGAAAGAAATTTATAAGCGGAATTTTGCCTGCCACATGGTTATAGGCGACGAAACTTCTTTGGGCACAGCGCTATCCATCAAAGCGGAAACAGAAAAACATGATAGGAACTTTGCCAGCATTTTTGAATTGGATGATCACGAAGTATTACGGGAATTAAAACTTTATGGTAGCCATACTACAAAAAACACAGCGCACAAACTTACAGAGCAGTTAGATACACTTATCAAAGAAGGCACCATCGATCCAACAGCCACGGCATTTTACATAACCGGAAATGGAGCGACTTTGCAGGCCGTCCGCCAACGCTTAAAACAATCTGGTGTGGCCAATAATCAAATTGTTGCGCAAACGTATTGGATTGCCGGCAAAAAAGGATTGTAAGAAGGCAACAGTCGGGTTTACCTATGCTTATGGATAACCTTCGCTTGTAACCCGGCAAGCGCAGTGGAGGTAAGCCCGAATTGCTTTTTGAAAGCATATGAAAAATGGGACAGGTCTTCGAAGCCAAGGTCCAGGTAAATTTCAGAAGACTTTTTATTTTGCTGGTTAATAAGAAAATAGGCTTCTTCTAACCTTTTTTTTATCAGCCAATGGCTGGGCGTATCATTAAATGTTTCTTTAAAATCACGTTTGAAGGCAGAGATACTCCTCCCTGTTAAATAAGCAAACTGATCTACCTTCACATTAAATTTATAATTGCGGTTCATAAATTCTTCCAAATCTATTTTACCGGGCTTTCTGAATTCAAAAAAAACGCCGGCCAGTTCGGGTTGGTTTTTAAGCAATATGATTAATAGCTCTTCATATTTTAAATCCTCAAACGCTTCTTCCAGTTGCATTACACCTTTGTAGTAGGGTTTTATAGATTCAATGAAAGATGTAATTAATGCCGACTCCCGAACGTTTATAAATGCATCAGTGGAGGTAAAGCTGGTTTGCCGGGAGGCGTATTTTTCCTGAAAATGTTTCAAGAAAGGTTCATCAAAACAAAACAGGATCGGTTCAAAACCGGTCTTACTATCTAACACTTCATATTTTGCCAGGTTATTTTTCCGGGCAATGCAGGCATCACCTGCTTGGAAAGTATAACTTTTGTTCCCGTCAAAAACACGAATGCTTCCTTTAACCAGGTATATAAAAAGATTATCCGGTATAAACTGCTCCCGGAGAATATTTGTGCTGGTATCGCCTCCTAAAATGTTCATTTTAATTACTGGCTTTAAACGGATGTCCTAGATAAATTAATGCTAAAGGCATCAAAAGAAAAGGTATTTCAATCAATGCAAACTTATAATTTCCTGCTTTCAGGGCCAATGACATGAGCAACAACAGCAGCATGGCCCTAAAAAGGTTCCCCATAAAAAATGTTTGGGGGAAGAGTATTAAAAGGGCCGAAAGTACCGACCAAACGCCAATTGCTATCCGGATGGCATCCGTAATGCCAAGAGAAGTCATCATCTGCAATAACTGCCCCGTGGGCTTGGCAAAAGACCTTGATCCATGGCTCACCCCAAAATATACAGTGACCAAAATTAATAAGATCGTGATTATTTTTACCATATACTATTACTGTAGGTTAGTCAAATTACATTAAACTTTTTCATGCTATCCACTGAATCCAGGATAATTATTTCGTTAGTAGGAACGATGGGCGTCCATCCCAATATTTTCCGGGCTTTTTCATTGCTTACATGGCGATTCATCCTGAGAAACACCGCCCCTTCCTTAGCCCTTTTAATAAAAAGGGAAAGAAACTTAACAACAAAGGGAGGAATGGTTTTGGTAGAAACCTTTGCCGCTATTTCAGGCCTTTTTTTACGAAGATACCGGGCAATCTCCGGCAATGAAATCTGCCCATCGGCAGTAGCAATAAACCGCTGACCTTTTGCCTTGGGATTTACCATCGCGCGCAGGTGCAGATCGGCCACATCTCTTACATCTACCAGGTTGAGCGGAATGGGTGGTACCCGTTTCATAGTCCCATCCAGCAAGTGTTTTAAGAGATTTAAACTGCCGGAGATGTGGGCATCCAGCGAGGGGCCAAAAATAGCCACGGCATTAACAGTGGCAAATTCCAAATCACCGCCTTCCCGTTTTATAAAATTCCATGCAGCACGCTCTGCCAATGTCTTCGATTTTTCATAAATCGATAGTCCTTTTAAGTTAGTATCAGTCCAGTCTTCTTCTGTAGTGGCCCTGCTTTTGTCGGTTTGGCTAAATCCAACTGCACCAAAATTAGAAGTCATCACGACGCGTTGCACACCCGCTTGTTTGGCAAATTTCAATATCCGCAATATACCTTCTACAGCGGGCCTGATGGCTTCCTGTTCGTTCTCCGGATGTTCAAAAAAAAGTGGAGAAGCCACGCTCAGTACATATTTACAATCTTTCATAGCTTCCTCCCAATGATCATCTTTAGTGAGTTCTGTTTCTACAAAAGAAAGAGGCTCCACCGAATGAACGCCATTGGCCGTTAAGGCACTGATAATTTTATCCTTGCTTTTTAAACTGCGTACGGTAGTTCTTACATAATAACCTTTTTGTAATAACTGCAGAAGAATGCGCATGGCAACGAAACCAGTTCCACCCGTTACTAATACTATTTCTTTGTTTTCCATCTTTACAATTTTATACAACAAAGTTCCATATTAAAGCAACACCCGGCTTTGTTCAAGAGTCCAATTATATTTTGTTGAAAAGTCCACCCAGCGAACCATTATTAACAACCTGTACGCATATTTTTTCTATGTTTGTATACCTTAATCAACTTATTATTGCACGGGTGCAATGCGCATATGTACCTTCAAAAAATAGCCATATGTCTATTACCAAAGAAGATGAATTAATTGGCATGCAGCAGGCAAGCCAGGCAGTAGCCCTCACTTTGCGGCAAATGATAAATTTTGCCCAACCGGGAATGACTACAAAAACATTGGATGAATATGGGGCCAGCATACTAGCTGATTTTGGGGCAAAGTCTGCGCCATTTTTAACGTATGGATTCCCGGGATGGACTTGCATTAGTGTAGGCAATGAGTTTTGCCACGGCATTCCATCCCATAAACGCCTGTTAAAAGAAGGAGACTTAGTGAATATAGATGTTTCTGCCGAGTTGAATGGTTTTTGGGCAGACAATGGCGCTTCCTTTGTTTTGGGGGAAGATATTCACCAACATCAGAAATTGGTGGATGCATCCAAAGAAATTCTAAGAAAAGCGATCAACCATATAAAGGGTGGCGTAAAAATATCCGCTATCGGCCATTTAATAGAAACGGAGGCAAAGAAGAGCGGCTATAAGGTTATCAAAAACTTAGGCGGCCATGGAATAGGCAGGAGCTTGCATGAACAGCCGGAAGAATTACTCAATTATAAAAGTAAGGGCGACCAGCGAAGATTTAAAAAACATTCCGTGGTAGCCATTGAAACTTTTATCGCTACAGATTCGTCCTTTGCAACGGAATTGAATGACGGATGGACCATGGTGGGTAACCGGGGTGGTTATATGGCTCAACACGAGCATACCATTGTTGTAACAGATGGGATGCCTATAATTTTGACCGCGATGAATGAAATTTGGGGTTAACCAAAAGACTGGATTAGCACTCCTCCAACAAGATAAAATGCCAAAGCAGGGGGTTAAATAAAGAAATTAATTAAAAGATTTCCGGAAAACATTCGGCGAAATATGGGTGTACCGTTTAAATAATTTATTAAACGACTGTGGGTGTTCAAATCCTATTTGATAGGCCACTTCAGCAATCGTGAGCCGGGTGGTGGTTAAAATTTCCTTCGCCTTTTCAATGAGCCGGTCATGAATATGCTGTTGCGCACTTTTCCCTGTCAGGGATTTAAGCATGTCGTTAAGGTATCTTGATGAAACGTTCAGGTGAGTAGCTACTTCCAGCACAGTAGGTATACCATTTAACTGGTCTGCAAAACGGCCCGCCAGGTAGCTATCCATCTGGCTGATCAGGTCATGATGCACGGCTTTGCGGGTCAGAAACTGGCGGTTGTAAAAACGGTTGCTGTAATTCAGCAGCAATTCAATCTGAGCAACCAGCACGTCCTGGCTAAAAGCATCTATGTTGTTATCCAACTCCGCCCCAATGCTATCGAACAAGCCGGCAATCACTTTTTTTTCTTTGTCTGAAAGAAACAGGGCTTCCTGCACGGCATATCCGAAGAAGCCATACAGGTGAATGTTTTTCCCCAACGGATAATTCCGGATCAGGTCTGCATGAAAATACAAAGTATAGCCCTGGTAACAGGTTTCATCGCCAGACATGGTTACCAGTTGATTGGGCGCCAAAAAAGCTAATCCGCCCGCCTCAAAATCGTAATATCCTTGCCCATATTTTATCTGCCCGCTAAAATCTTGTTTAAAAGAAATTTTGTAAAAATCGACGAGGAAACTACGCCCGGCGTTTTCACGGGTCAGTTTTGCAACATCATATTGCACCAATGCTACAAGTGGGTGCTGAGGGGCAATAAGTCCCAAATCCCGCGTTAAGGCAGAAATATTTTTATAAACGATGGGCGGTGTTACAACTTTCATACTTCCATACATTTAAACTAGTCCTGAATACTGGGGCGAATAACGACATCGCCTATCTCCACGCTGTCGGGCTGACCAATAACGTAGGCTACCGCATCGGCAATGGCACTTGGCGTAATTGCAATTTTATCCGCTTTTTCTTTCATGGCAGTTTTTGCCGTTTCATCTTTCATACGGGCCAGGATATTCCCCGTTAGTTCCGTGTTTACAAAACCGGGTGAGATACCGGTTACGCGGTATTGCCCGCCGGATTCTTGTCGCAATGCCTCGGCAATGGTACGGATGGCATTCTTAGTACCTGCATACACGCCTTGCAACGGCACTATTTTAATACCGGAAGTAGATATGATATTAATGATATGACCCGACCCTTGCTTTTTGAAAATGGGTAAGGCCGCCGCAATTCCGTACAAGGTTCCCTTGAGATTTACATCAATCATTTCTTCCCAGTCGGCTACCTGCACTTCGTCTATGCGCGAAAGATGACTGATGCCCGCATTATTAACAATCACATCTAAATGCCCATATGTTTCACAAGCCAGGTCTACTAAATTCATCACCTCCTGCCGCTTTTTAATATCCGTAACCAGCCAGGTTACCTCGCCCCCTGCGGCGCCAATCCGTTTTGCCAGGTCTTCCAGGCGGTCTGCACGGCGGGCGCCCAATACCACTTTACACCCCATTGCGGCCAGCGTAACAGCGGTGGCTTCCCCAATGCCGCTGCTGGCACCGGTTATAACTACTACTTTTCCTTTTATATTGTTTCCCATTTGACAAAGGTCCGTAAAGGCGGCCATGAAAAATTAGCCTGATTTGTTAAATGTGTAGCCTACATCGCTGTCGCCCTGTTATCTCTTTTTAGGCTGGCAGCAACGGAAAATAAAACGGTCAGGAAATAGAAGGGAAATATTAAAACAGGGTAAGCCCCATGATGAAGGCAGGCAACAACAACGGCTCCTGCCACCATATAAAAACAGGCGCTCACGGATATAGTTTTTAAAATCTCTTACCCAATTTGCCCATTTTTTTCCTAGTTTGCAACCAAGTACATGCTTTCAGCCAATTTGAAAATAAGTCAGCCAGACAACGAGCCATCATTACTGCTTCGGGTCGCAGCCGGCGACAGCTACGCATTCCAGGCATTGGTTCGTATATATAAAGATACCACTTACACCGCTGCCTTGCGCATCCTGCAAACCCGGGAGCGCGCGGAAGATGCCGTGCAAGATATTTTTATGAAAGTGTGGTTGAACAGGGCCTCACTGCCAGGCATTCAGAATTTTGGCGGATGGCTGCACACAGTTACCCACCACCAGCTTATATCAGCCCTGCGCCGCCTGGCCCGCGAAAAAACGGCCGACCTGCCTGAGCAGCTACCCTTCCCTACCCAGGAACGCACGGTGGAAGACATGCTTACCCAAAAAGAATACGCCAAATTGCTAAAGTCTGCCATAGGACAGCTTTCCACGCGACAGCACCAGCTTTATACGCTCGTACGCGAGTATGGCCTTTCCCGCGAGCAGGCCGCCCAGGAACTTGGTATTTCTGTAGACACCGTTAAGTTTCACCTCACCGAAGCCCATAGAAAAATCCGCGCCTACCTGATGCGCAATGGCGATATGGCCCTGCTGCTGCTCCTGCTGATAAAAAATTTTTGATCTCCCCCCTACCCGTTTTCCTTTCCGCTGCGTCATAAGGAGTAGAACCTCCCAGATCACCATTATGACAGCTACCCTGAAAGCATTATTTGACCGCTATACGGCGGGCGAAGCCAATGCAGCCGAACAGGCAACATTTTTTAAGCTATTGCAGCAGCCGGCTCACCGCGCCGAGCTGGATGCGCTGATGCAGGATTTTCTGCGTACCGCCGGCAATAAGGAAATATTGCCGGAGGAGGCTTTTCAATCCATTGTGAAAGCCATCGTAGACCAGCAAACACCTGTGCAGCGCGGGGTACAATGGCGGCCAGTCCTCAAATGGGCGGCGGCCATTCTACTACTACTAGCCGCAAGCGGTGGATGGTGGTGGATGGCCGGACAACACCGGCCCAGCGCTATACAGGCCACCAAACAAATTGCCGCCGGCCACCCCGGCGCCATACTTACCCTGGCCAATGGACAGCAGGTAGTGCTGGACAGTTTAGGCAACGGACTGGTGGCCAACCAACAGGGCACCCAAGTAACATTACAAAACGGGGCCTTGGCCTACGATGCCACAAATGCCGGCAGCGAAATGGCCTACAATACCATGACCACACCCCGCGGACGGCAATTTCATGTACAATTGCCAGATGGTACGGAGGTGTGGCTGAATGCCGCCAGCTCCCTGCGCTACCCGGTGGCCTTCCGTGGCAATGAACGTGTAGTGGAAGTTGCTGGGGAAGCCTACTTTGAAGTGGCCCCTAACGCACAGCAACCATTCCGCGTAGTGCTGCCCAACCAGCGCAGCATTGCCGTACTAGGCACCCGCTTTAACGTGAACGTGTACGACAACGAGGAAAACCAGTATACCACCCTCCTCGACGGCGCCGTGCGGGTATCAGACAGTAAAGACTCGGTATTGCTGCACCCCGGAGAAGCGGCCCAGATGGCCGGCGAACTGACGGTTAATGAACATGCTAATACCAGCCAGGCCATTGCCTGGAAAAACGGAGTATTTAATTTTGAAAACGTTCACCTGCGGGAAGCTATGCGACAAATAGAACGCTGGTACGATATTACTGTAATATATGAAGGGAAAGTGCCTGATGCGGAATTTTATGGTAAGCTAAAACGAAGTCTGAGCCTGGGTAACCTGCTCCTGGCACTGAAAGACCAGGACATTCATTTCAGGCTGAACGGCAGTACCCTTACCCTGTTTTCAGCAAACCAACCATTATAAAATAAAAAAACCGGAAGTGCTTGGACCCACTCCCGGCGAAATAATCTGGCCAGATTAAAAAAAGGCATGTGAACTACTTTTTATTATCAACCAAATCAATGGCAATTTATGCAAAAAAGCGCTAATTGGTTCGGCACCCTTATGCCAGTTGCTGCCAGGCGACTATTACGGGGCCGTTCCGCTGTCAACCAAAAGCTGTTAGTCATGAAACTAACCATTCTACTCCTCCTTGCGTGCTTTTTCCAGGTACGGGCAAGTGTGAATGCACAAACTATTTCCCTGTCAGGTAGTAATCTTACGCTTAAACAGGCCTTTGCCGAGATCGAACAACAAACGGATTATGTGGTGTTCAGTAAAAAAGAATTTTTTAAAGACGCCAAAACCGTTTCGATTTCCATGCACAACCAGCCACTACTCGTAGTACTGGATTCACTCCTGAAAGATCAGCCGATTACTTACCGGCTGGTAGACAAAAACATTATCCTTTCGCGGAAAATGACACCGTTGAAAGAACTGTTGGCGCCCGTGTACTTTTCTGCCATTTCCGGGCGGGTAACAGACAGCCTGGGCCAGCCACTGGAGCGGGCTTCCGTTCGTCTACTACCCGGCAAAAAGGGCGCATTTACAGATGCGGCAGGCCAGTTTTCTATTGACGGTGTATCCGAAGGCAGCTATACCCTGGAAATTTCCGTGGTAGGTTTTGAAACCATCAAAAAAGAAATACAGGTAATCGCCGGCACTCCGTTGTCATTGGGCACCATTGCCCTGCGACCCGCCGCTTTAGCGCTCAACACGGTATCGGTTACCTACTCCACCGGCTACCAAACCATTTCAAAAGAGCGGGCCACCGGGGCTTTCAGCACCGTAACGAGCGATATGCTCCAAAAGCGCCCCGTATCAAACATCTCGACTGCCCTGCAAGGGATGGTAGCCGGCATGCAGTCTACCGAAAATGAAGATGGCAGCATGAACTTCCTGATCCGTGGCAGCACATCATTGTATGCCGACAAGCGCCCGCTGGTGGTGGTAGATGGTTTCCCCATATCGTCCAGCGATTTTTCCGACATCAATCCAAACGACGTAGCATCTATCACAGTACTGAAAGATGCCGCCGCCGCTTCGATCTGGGGCGCCCGCTCTGCCAATGGCGTGATTGTGATCATCACCAAAAAAAGCAAGCGCACCAAGCTCAAAATAGAAGCCAATGCCTTTACCCGCATTGCCCAAAAGCCAAACCTGCATCAACTGCTTACCCAAGCCAACTCCGCCGACCAGGTGGCTTACGAACGGAAGGCCTTCGAAAATAACTGGACCTTCTTTCCCTACTCCGGTTCTTTCTACGACCTTACTAACTCGCTCACCTTAGCGCAGGAGCTGCTATACGCCCAGCAGGCCGGCTCCATTAGTGAAGCCGATATGAATGCTGGCCTGGACCGCCTGAGCAAAATCGATAACCGCAAACAGGTGAAAGACCTGCTGCTGCAAAATCCCCAGCTAAACCAATACAATGTAACCTTACAGGCCGGTTCCGAACAGGTTAAAACATATGCTTCCCTCCTGTATGAAAACAGCAACGGCGGCTTCGTAAAAAACGGTTACGACCGTTTTAACCTGAACATGAACAATGATTTTAAGCTGGCCAAATGGTTGCAGTTTAACATTGGCGCCAACATGCAGTATAAAAAAATAAATACCAGCGGCGCTACCATCGGCGAAATACAAGACCTATCGCCCTACGAATTAATAAAAAATCCGGATGGCAGCTATGCTACAGAACTCAACACGTATAACCGCGAGCAGCTGGCAAAAATCCCTTCCGGTAAATTTCCTTATTCCGACTGGTCGTACAATTTATTACAAGAAGTACGCGGGCGTAATCTGGAGCAGGAAGACCTGAACTTCCGCTTACAAACAGGGCTCAACATCCGGCTGGCAAAAGGCTTGTCCCTTGAATCCAAATTCCAGTTTGAGCGGGATCATACCGATTACAATGATTATTACGGCGAAAGCACTTTTTATGTAAGAAACCTGGTAAACTATATGACAGAATACGACCCGGAAACCCAGGTCGTTGGTCGTTCTTTTATCCCGAAAGGCGGCATCCTCAAATCCCGTGTGGTAACAGACCCGCTTACCGGTTCCAGCGCTAATATAAATGCCCTGCAGGTGCAAAGCTACCTGGTACGCAACCAACTGAACTACGATGCGCATTTTGGCAATAAACACGACCTTACGGCGATTGCGGGCATGGAGTTATCGCAGTACACTTCTACCGGCAAGGGCTACCCATGGTCTTATGGCTACAATCCCAACCTGCTGCAAAGTACCACACCGCCTTATGGTTATGGTAATTCGCTGAATTATCTCACCGACATATTGGGATATACCGACAACGTACCCGGTGGCACCCCTTCCTTCACTTGGGAGCGCGACAAATACGTATCCTTTTACGGCAACGCTGCCTACACCTACAACAACAAATACACCCTGTCGGGCAGTATCCGCAGCGATGCGTCCAATTTCATTACCGACAAGCCTAGCCTGCGCTGGTCGCCGCTGTGGTCTATCGGTGGCAAATGGAATCTTAAGGAGGAAACTTTCATGCAACCGGTTCACTTCCTGGATCGACTGGATGTACGCCTTACCTGGGGTAAAAATGGGAACGTAGAACGCTCTACTTCTACCAAAGCCTTGCTGAACGTAGGTTCCAGCCTGAATTCCAGTACCAACACCATCACCGCTTCCATTGCCAATAACGGGAATCCAAGCCTGCGCTGGGAAAAGACCACCACTACTAACCTGGGTATAGACTTTTCACTCTTAAAAAATAAACTGTTTGGTTCCATAGACCTGTATAACAAAAAAGGCGAAGGTATTATCGGCGAAGTAGCCCTTCCCGCCGCTACAGGTACTACCTTACAGCGGTTCAACAATGCCGGCATCATTAACCGGGGAGCGGAAATAACATTGGGCTTCAATGCAGGTAAGGCCCCCGGCTTGCAGTATTCTACCGCAATAACCTACGCGTATAATTACAACAAGGTGAACAACCTTTACAACCCATCCGAATACGTATACCAGCTAATCGATGGTTATTTTGTACAGGGACGGCCGGTAAACCCGGTATATTCCTTTACCTACCTGGGTATGCAGGATGGTGTACCCCAGGTAAAAGGGTTGAAAGGGGTAGCCAGTTCCTTCAACAATGTATCGCTGTACAATGGTAATGCAGGGCTGGAAGTGCTCAACTACGAAGGCACCGCTACCCCACCGCATACACTGGGCTGGGTGAATACATTTGAATTTCACCACTTCTCCTTCACTGCTATTTTCAATGGTAAATTTGGCGGCGTGTACCGCGACCCAACCTTTAACTATACCGCTACCGTGGGTTCAGGTAAAGTGTTCGTGAACCGCTTCGTAAACGATGTACTGGCTGGAGATCCCACTATTCCGGGGTTTGCCAATGCTAACGAAACAAAGCTGTACCTGTGGGATCGCTACGCCCCCTATCTCAACACGCTGATTGAAAGCTCGTCTTACATTGAATGCAAAGAACTCACCCTCCAGTATGACCTGCCCCGGAAGGTGGTGAACACTATCCACTTTGGCGGGCTTAAAGCATTTGTACAAACCCGGGATGTAGGACTTATCTGGGAAGCCAACAAGCATGGCTATAACCCAGACTGGCTGCCAGGTACCAACCGTCCCGTGCAGTCCTACACCTTTGGCATCAATGCTCAATTTTAAATGACGACCATGAAACGATTATCAACTTACCTCCTCATAGCCCTGCTCTCTACTGGCTGCAAGAAATACCTTGCAGAAGAACCACGCAAGCAGGCCAGCGTACAAACCGTGGCACAATTGGAAGCACTGGTAGATAATGCCACCCAATTTGCCTACGAGCCAGATTTCTCGACCATTCTGTCTACCGACGACAATGAAATCACGAAAGAATTGTATGCTGCCAGTCCAAGCGCTTTCACCACAGACAATCTGCAATACTATACTTTCAGTGTAGACGGGGTGGAAAATGCGTCCTCCGATGCTTTATGGAATGGTGAATACAAGAAGATATTTACGGCCAACCTGATACTGGAAAACATAGATGCCGTAACCGGCGACGACAGTACCCGGGAGCGGGTGCGGGCCGATGCCCACTTCATCCGTGGCTATTCATACTGGGTACTGGTTAATCACTACGCCGCACCTTACTCCGCAGCCAACCTGGAAAGTCCGGGCGTACCGCTAAAGAAAACCACCGAGTACACCGAATCGCTCAAGCGTGCATCGCTCAAAGAAACGTACGACTTTATCATGGCCGATATTGTTGAAGCGCAAAAAGTAACCTATGACGATGTAGATCCCCGCCGGGCCTGGCGCGTTAGCAAAAAATCTATCGCCGCTTTCCTGAGCCGCTACTACCTCTTCACCGGAGATTATGATAACGCTATTCAGCAGGCAAACCTTGCCCTGGCCACGACCACGGCCAAGCTGGTGGACTTTAGTACCCTACAACCCGGCACACCGGCTTATTACACGAATCCCATCGATACGCTGCGATACCTGGACCTGAATAGCTGGACGCCTGCCAAATTCCTGTATTGGCCGGAATCTTTTTACACCCGTTACACCTACTATTCTTCCCAATGGTACAATCCCAGCACTGCGCTGATGAACCTCTACGATCAGCAACACGACCTGCGGTTTAAAGGCTTCTTTATCCACAACGGGGGCCGGCGCATGTCTGTCACCTATCGCGGTACTACCCGTTATACCTTCTTCTACGATGGACGCTATATTCCCGCAGGATTTACCGTGGCAGAAGTATTGCTGAACAAGGCCGAAGCACTGGCCCGCAAAGGCGACATTAATGGTGCCCTGGGTGCAGCCAATACCTTGCGCGAAAAACGCATCAGCCCTTATACGGCCCTCACCGCCACTTCACAACCCGCCGCCCTGAAGGCCGTATTGGAAGAAAGAAGAAGAGAACTACCCTTCACCATGCGCTGGTACGACATCCGCCGGTTTAGTGTGAACGACGATCCGAGCGATGATGTGACGGTGTCCCGAGATTTCTATACGGTATCCATCACCGGGGTAGACATGAACACTCCGCATACATACACCCTCAACAACAAACGCCTGCTGGTGCCTATCTCACAAAAAGAAATCGACGTAAGCAAGGGGCAGATCACCCAAAACACTTATTAAAAATAGCAACGGCATAACAAAGCCGACACCTTTACTATTTAATCACATTTACAACAACCACCATGAAAAAGTATTATCTCATCGTCATCGCCACCGCCCTATTGCTGGGCGGTGCTATGGACAACGCTTATGCGCAAAGTACACGCACTCCCGCACCCGACAAAGACTCGTTGAACAAACTCATTGCTGCCGTACAGCAAATGCCCGATAGCCTGAAGGCCCATGAGGCTTATTTGGCAGCGGCGGGCCTGAACGCTGCCTCTGAAGCACAATACAAAAAATGGATCGCCCAATTCCCTAATAATGCCACCGTATTATTTGCCATCGGTGAAGCATTTGCCGATCAGGAAAGCCCTAAAGCAAGGCCTTATCTATTGAAAGCCGTAGCCCTCCAGCCCAAAATGGCTGATGCTTGGGGCAAGCTGTGGATAGATGCCGAACGCTGGGGCGACTTCAAAGGCGGACAACAATACCTGGAGAAAGCTAAAAATGCCGATACCAACAATGTCCAATACGCATTTTATTACGCCAACTCATTCCGCGACACAGATACTGCGCGCTTCCGTACGCTCTCGCTGGAGGTAGCAAGCCGTTTTCCCAATAACACCCGGGGCGCACAATCGCTCTACTGGCTGGCTAACTACACAATCGACACGTTGGAAAAAATAAAGATTTATGAGCAACTGAAAAATAGTTATTCTCCCCTTACCGACTCCTGGTCTGCTGCCGGCACTAATGATTATTATGAACTGCTGCTGAAAAGAGATCCTGCTAAAGCCGTATCACTGGCTACATCCATCGCACAAATGAAAACCGATGGCGCGCCAAACAAGTGGGACGATAAGGTAATTTTAGCACAAAAGCTACAGCGCACCCAATCGCTGCCCGGCGACTCAGCACTCGCGGTATTATCTACCATCAAAGTTTCCCGTTACTCTCCCATTAAAGACCAGCTTATATTACTGAAAGCCAAGGCCAATGCCAGTTTAGGGCGCATCGACATAGCATACGATTCACTTATTACGGCCTTTTTTAAATCACCTAGCTTGGAGCTTCACAATGGCATCGTTCAATATGGCGCTCAATTAGGTAAGAATAAAGAGCAGGTAATTGCTGAACTTTATCAGCGCCTGGTGGCTCAGGCCCAACCCGCCACTCCCTTTACCTTAAAACGTTACCTCACGCCCGGCAACGCCTCGCTGTCTGATTTTAAAGGTAAAGTAGTGCTGCTCACTTACTGGTTTCCCGGCTGCGGTCCCTGCCGCGGTGAATTCCCGCATTTCCAGCACGTCATTGATCAATATAAAGACAAGGCGGTAGCCTACGTGGGCATCAACATAGAGTCTGAACAAAACGACTATGTACGTTCTTTCATGAAACAAAGTGGATATACATTTACACCTCTGGAAGAGATAAAAGACAGGGTAAAAGGTAACCTGAACAATGGAGGGGCCGCCCCGGTCAACTTCCTGATTGACCAACAGGGACGGGTGGTATTTTCGAATTTCCGCATTAATAAAGACAATGAACCACTTCTGAACGCCATGATAGACCTGCTACTTACGCATCCCGCGTAAGCAGCCATCAATACGCAAAAAGAAAGAGGCTACGCCGGGACAAAACCCGTGGTAGCCTCTTTTCACTTTTAATATGCTTATTACGATGGTAAGCGGGACGCACTGGTGCTGAGCTTTGCCTCGACTTTGCGCGCAGGGGCAACACCCTTTTTTTTATGCTTACCCCACCAGATCATAAACCCCGTTATAGGCAAGCTGGCACCGATAAGCGTGGTGAAAAACAGTAAGATTTTACCAGGCAACCCCAGCATGCTGCCCACGTGAATATCGTAGTTCATACGCCTTAACTTTGCTGCTCCAGACGATGCTGCATAACTGGTTTCAAACAGCTTATTGGGAAAGGGTAATTGCTTACCCGTATGCTGGTCAAAATTTACAGTACACCTATCATAATACTTGCCGGCACTGGGATAAATACTGATGGCAATTACCGACGAAGCCCTTGCAGTATCCGCAAAGACCACATAAAATCCCTGCGCCGCCGGAAATTGGGTTAATACCTTATTCCACGAATGGTCTATGGCCTGGGAAAGTGTGTACCTAGTTGCCCGAGGCAAGGAGGTATCAGAACGGTTAATAATGTTCGCTGGAAGCGAATTCCCACCCGACGTAACCCAATACAAGCCCTTGCTAAACCAAGCTACCCCAAACACCAAACCCGTAAGGCCACTGACTAGCAATACGAGTAGTGCATAAAAACCAAGCACTTTATGCAGGTCATAATTCACCCGTTTCAGACTGGCCTTCCACTTAATACTGAAACCCTGCTGCCGTGCTGCTTTCGTCCATTTGCGCGGCCACCACAGCACAATGCCGGAGAGCAGGATCAATACAAATAACAAAGTACCATAATCTACGATAGGCCTGCCAATCGCTTTGGGCAACCACAAAGTACGATGCCCGTTCAGGATAAAACGAAAAAAATCTGTTTCTCCTGCTTTGCGCCGTTCCAGACTGAGCACCTGCCCGGTGTAAGGATGTACGCGCAGCATAGCCATGCCCAGGCTATCTACACCCAGCCCCATTGTTATAGCCCTGTTCTGCTGGTAGATAGCATACACAGGCCGCTTGCCGGGGCATACAGCACCAGCTATATTCAATAACGCAGCGGGGGTAATTACCGGCTTATCCTGTGCCGTAACCTTCATTTCCGGATGCGTAAGCAGGGTAATCTCGTCCTGGAATACCCATATGCAACCAGTTACGCATACCACCACCATAATAGCCCCCGAAATCAGCCCCAGCCACAAATGCAGCCACGCCGCAACCCGGTAAAAACTACTGCGAGCCTGCGGTTTTTTCTTTTTCATACTGCTATCTAAATGATCCAATCAGTATAATGGTTTAATGCACAAATGTATTGCCGGCGGGGAGGAGCAGGTAATCGAAACGGGAAACAATTTAATCCAATCCGGAAAAGCGGCTACAGCAGCGGATCACAACGACCCCATCCCAGCCATTCATCCCGGTAGCTACCCCAGTAAAAAATGGCCCCCAATGTTCGAAACATCCATATTTCAGGTAATATAAGACCTGGCATAAAAACTACTACGTATATACGATACCGTTACACAATATAATCCATCCTAGCCGGTCTCAAGCATCTTTTCCTTCATCTTGTCTGGCCTAATAGCCCAGCCTGTTTATTCAAAACCCCCATCCCACAAAAGGCCTAAAAGCGGGTTTAGTGCTTTAAATGGGGCGTTAAATTATTAATTACGGGAAGAAAAATACACAGTGTAATGGAGTATGCTAAATATTTTAGTGATGGTAGGATATTTGTATAATTAATCCTAGAGATGTATTTAATAAATTATAGCGGCCATTAGGGCTGTGTACGCCATTTTTAAGGCTTAAAATAGTAATATGTGTCGCAGCCATAGATAGATCAGCAGCATATAGGGCCGTAAGACTACCCCCGCATGGAATACAACAACGTGAGGTGAACGCATTGGTTAAAAGCGTCTTGTGAATGATATTCTTTTTGTTGTATTACCCTGCATAAAAATTATGCAGGTGCTATACTTCCTTAACAACTTCTACAATGATTTTACAATTAGATCCCGCTATAACAGTAGAAACTCCCCTTGGAAAAGGTCATACCCTATTTATTATAGATTACGGTATGCACCAAAATACTTGCTGGGTGGTGGTGCTCCAAGAATCCGGCATTGTAAAGCATTTTGATTGCAATGATATTATTATCAGCACCAACTACACGTATGGAATTAATACGAAGGTGGGGAACCACGTAAAAAAGTAAGAACTTCAGCTTTTCATCCACAGTTTCACCAGAATTGAAAATTAACAATGCCATTTTTTCAATTTCTTGCCAAATGGCAAGTCGTGACAGTGTAGAATGTGTGTTCTTTGCAATAAACTTTAATACAATGAGCAAAACAATTTTTATAACAGGTGCCTCTTCAGGATTAGGTAAAATTACTGCCAAATTATTCTCCGAAAAAGGATGGACTGTAATCGCCACCATGCGAACACCCGAAAATGAAACCGAACTTTCTCAATTACCTAATTTGCACATTTTACCGTTAGACATCAGCCATCCACAGCAAATAGTGGAAACGGTAGCACTCGCAGAAAAAATCAGCCCGGTGGATGTACTATTTAACAATGCAGGGTATGTGTTAGCCGGTCCATTGGAAGCAATTACGGACGATCAACTGGAACAACAATTTAATACTAATGTCTTTGGAGCCATCCGCCTTACCCGGGCATTTCTCCCCTACTTCACCGCGAGAAAAAGTGGTGTTATCCTCACGACTACAGCTTTAGGCGCTTATATCCCAGACCCTTTTATGGCATTGTATGTAAGCAGCAAGGCTGCCTTAGAAAGCTGGTCTACGGGAATGTTTTATGAATTAGCAGCGAAGCATATTTATATCAAAACCATTGTTCCAGGGTTGATGCAGACCAATTTTGTAGGGAACGCCCAAGTAAAATTTCATGAAGCCTACCAGGATGATATCAATAAAGTATTGGCTGCATACGCAGATCCAGCAGCTGCTGCAAATGCAGACCTTCCATCCACCATTGCAGCAGCGGTATATGAGGCTGCCACCGATGGTAAACAACAAATTCATTACTTTGCAGGCAACGATGCAGTAACAAGATACCAGGAATTGAGTAAAAAAGGATTAGATGTAATATTACAGGAAAGGAAAAATTTTTTTTTGACAAATAAATAATGGAAGCACTTATCAACTATTTATTGCAATTCGGACCGCTCAATCTTCAGCAAATTGAGCTGATCAAAAAAAAAGCGGAAGAAAAAAAGGTAGCCAAGGGAGAGTATTTCCTGGAAGCGGGAAAAATAGCCAGGCATATTGGTTTTGTAAAAGAAGGCGTTTTGATGATTTGCTATTACAACAACAAAGGAGAAGAAATCGTACATCATTTTGTTGATGAAAACCATTTCGTAGCAGATGTGGAGAGTTTTATTCACCAAATGACATCCATGATTTACATTCGCGCCGTCACAGATTGTCAACTGATCTCTTTTTCTTATGATAACTTCAAAGCATTGTCGGAAACCATTATCGATTGGGATAAAATAATGCATAAAGTCACTATTAAAACGCTGCTGGATAAAGTAAATGTAGTACAACCCATGCTGTCTACAGATGCTCAAACCAGGTACACAACTTTTTTACAAAATTTTCCTAATCTGGCCAATAGAATTCCGCTCATTTACATTGCCTCTTATGTGGGGATTACCCCCACTTCGCTAAGCAGAATAAGAAAAAACATGCGGTAGAGGCAAACATGCCGAAAAATACGGGTAAGTACTATAATTTACACCCTCCCTTATGGTGACCCTGGCACAAATGATGTTATCTTTGGGGTAAAGAAAGTTCTATATGTCAAATAAAACAGCAATATTAGCCGGTGGCTGCTTCTGGGGCGTGGAGGAGCTGTTCCGTGCGCTGCCCGGGGTCATTAAAACCAGGGTAGGCTATACCGGTGGCGACGTACCCAATGCTACTTATCGTAACCACGGCACCCATGCAGAAGCTATCAAGATCGAGTTTGATCCTAACGTGGTTTCTTATCGTAAAATACTTGAATTTTTCTTCCAGCTCCACGACCCTACCACCCGCAACCGGCAGGGCAATGATATCGGTAGCTCCTATCGCTCGGCTATTTTTTACCTGGATGAAGCGCAGCAGGCAACCGCCACGGCACTCGTGCAGGAACTTACGGACGCCCACCTATATCGTAACCCTATCGTTACCGAAATTGTACCAGCATCCGATTTCTGGGACGCAGAAGAAGAACACCAGGATTACCTGCAGAAAAACCCCTACGGATACACTTGCCATTTTGTAAGGCCCGAATGGAAATTAAATACAACAGCAAGCAAATAATAACCGGCGGGCAAACAAGTTCCGTTTGCCCGTCCCTTCCTGCCCGCCCTTTCCCTTTTTCTTCTACCACGCAAAACTTTTCCCGGTAACAAACTTTTTCATGGCGGATTTTTCTTCTTTAATGGGCATCGATAGCACCACCCTTCGAACGCTTATAATGGCCTACAGCGCTTATGCAGCCTACCTGGAAGCCGATGAAACCGGGGAAAACCAGCAGGCAGCCACCGCATATCTCTACGCCGCTGCCTACGAGGTATTGCTTGACCAGGAAAAAGCAAAAGTATGGTTTGCTAAAGCCGCAGCATGTTATACCCGGCATAATAATCCTTATGGTGTTATAGCCAGCATCTGCCACAAATCCATAAACTATCTGGGATATATTGATTACCTGGAACGCAGGAATACAACACCCGACATGCAGTTTTATCAACTATTAAATTTAACCTTCATCGGAGAGAATATTAAAACAGCCATCCGGCAGGAGCCGGTGGGAAGGTTGCAAATACCCTTTCAATGGTATGCAGATGCCATTAATGCTACAAAAAATATAACCGGAGCGCAGCAGGCTGCACAACTGCCGGCAGTCTGGTACCCACTGCTTTCCCGGATGAACGAACCTGTGATGCAACTTCGGCAGGATACCCTTCGCTGGCGGCAGCAGCAGGGAACGGTAATTCCCATAGCACCTGATACCATTGCCACTTGCCTTACGTTGCTTTCCATTGCAGCAAGAAATGGCATATCCGGAGCGCACATCTCATCGCTTCTGGCAACGCAAACAGACTTCGCTTTTCTACCGGTAAAAATTGCCTTGCAAATTTAATGCTCCCTTTTTCGCTCAATTTTCGTTGAATAGTTTAAGTAATACTACAGCTTACTGTCTTTTGGCTACAACAAAAGTAGATTTGGCAACATTTACCCTCGTTTTTTTTCACAATTTTACAGCAATAAAAAACTCATAAAATGAATAATATTGCTGAACAAAACAAACAGACAGTAGAAAAATTCTTTTCGTCAATTGAAGATCAAAATTTTGATTTTTTCCAAGAATTATTCACTACAGATGCCCGGGGATTCCAACCTTTTGCACCAAATGGATTCCCGAATAATTTAATAGGTGCTGAAGGTTTCTATAAAGAATTTAGTGAAGTCGCTGCTCGTTTTGGTTTTAAAAGTATAAAGTTTTTCCCGAGACTAATTTTAACAACAGAAGATCCAAACTTCATCTTTGCTCAATTTTCAGGGAATGTAGATTTAGCACAAGGAGGGAAATATCAAAATCAATATTTAGCAACATTTAAATTTATAGACGGAAAAATTTTTGAATACACGGAATACTTTAATCCGATTATTTTGTCTAAAACTTTTGGCATCCCACTTTAGATATTAATGGCAGGAAAATTGATAAATAATAATAATGAAATGCATATAAAAAATAGGGATATTAATGGCGAAAAGAATTAAAACCATAAGCGAATTTCATCAGCTAAGAGGTTTGCCAAAGCCTGAACATCCTTTGATTAGTGTCATTGATGTAGAAGCCATTAAGCATTTACACCACGATGAACCTGAAAATTTATTGATGGACTTTTATGTGATTGCCCTCAAAAAAAATCTCAATAACAGTCAGCTAAAATATGGTCAGCAGCAATATGATTTTGACAGTGGTGTAATGTTTTTTATGTCGCCTAATCAGATTTTTACCATTGTAATTGATAATGAAAAAGAATTAAAACAATCCGGCTGGGCATTACTCCTTCATCCTGATTTTTTGTGGAACACCTCACTTACCAACACCATTAAGCACTGTGATTTTTTTGATTATTCCGTCAATGAAGCCTTGTTCCTTTCAGAAAAGGAACAAGAAACATTGAATAATATCATTGAAAACATCAGGCAAGAATGTCATAATAATATCGATAAATATAGTAAGCAAATCATCATTTCACATATTGAAAGTTTGCTTAATTATTCGGAACGATTTTACAATCGGCAGTTCATAACCAGGGATAAATCCCATCACCAGATTTTGGAGCGCCTGGAAAAACTACTTGCGGACTATTTTAACAGCGATGATTTGATGTCAAAAGGGCTGCCTACCGTTCGGCACATTGCCCAAATGCTTAACCTATCACCTCAATATTTAAGTGGCTTGTTGAAAGTACTGACAGGGCAAAGCACCCAGCAACACATCCACGAAAAACTCATCGAAAAAGCAAAAGAAAAACTTTCCACCACAGATTTACCAGTCAGCGAAATCGCCTATGAATTGGGTTTTGAGCATTCGCAGTCGTTCAGCAAACTGTTCAAAACAAAAACCAATCAAAGTCCTCTTGAATTTCGAGCTGGCTTTAATTAATATTTCCTCCAATAAATATTTAAGGATATTACCCATCCAAAGATTAAAGTGCTGCACTTGCCGCAATGGCGCAATGGCAATGTAACAATGAAAAGGGCGCCCTGCATAGGCAAGCCATTTACTTGGAACATTCCTTCATGCCGGCGCGTTATTTTTTCACAAAAAAAGCCCACAACCAGGCATTTCCATAATCATTTTTGGAATTTAAATGGGTAAAAGCATCTAATTTCACCGGGGCGCCTTCTGCATTATATCCAATCTCAGTATCCTTCATGCTTATCTGTACATGCTGAAGGTCTCCATCATGTATAATGTCCAATTCATTCGTCACGAGGGGCAAGGAACCTGTATGGGAAAATTTTAATGCATTGGAAATAAGAATAAAAAACAGTTTGTAGCTTAATTCTGGCACGCCTTCTATCACCGGCAGATATTTACAAAGGATACGGGCATGACTGCGGGCAATCTTCAGCGAAAGGTGGTTGGTAATATCCATCATTACCTGTTCAGGTCTACCGGCTGCACCGGTTGGGCACTTTCCTCAAAGGCGGGATTGATAAATACGCCGTCAAAAGTAGACCTCAATCAGTTTGTAAGGCTAAGGCAGTTCTAGCGTCTATAACACTACCGCTGCGGGATGTATTTTTTTTATTTTGCAGGAGCCTTTTTGCTAATACTTACCTGCCGCCGCTATAAAAGCATAAGGTGACCTTGTTAACAACGGCTTTTTATTTTTAGCTGAATGATATATGCATAAAATTATTATACTTCCAATCTTATTATGCTTCGCTGCTCCATGTTATGCCCAATCTGCAGCGGGTACTATCGTCGATCAATCTTCCCACTTACCGCTGGGCGGCGTTACCGTGGAGGCAGGTGAAGCCCGGCAAACGGTTACTACCCGCGATGATGGAAGATTTGCTTTTAAACATTTACCAGCTGGCGTACAAAAGATTACCTTCCATATGGCAGGCTATCGTACACGCACCCTGCCGGTAGCCGAAGTGGCCGGGATGGCCGATACGGTATTTCTCTCGTCCCAAGCCACACAACTGGCCGATGTATTGGTGTCTGCCAACCGGATCAATCCTTATAAGACGATCAGTGAAAATGATATTCGCATGCGGAGTATCTCCAATGCACAGGAAGTGCTGCGGATGGTGCCCGGCCTGTTCATTGGGCAGCACCAGGGAGGTGGCAAGGCAGAGCAAATATTCTTACGCGGTTTTGATAATGACCACGGCACCGATATTAATATGAGTGTGGATGGCATGCCCATTAACATGGTGTCGCATGCGCATGGGCAGGGATATGCAGACAGTCATTTTATTATCCCAGAAACCATTGAACACACCACGTATGAAAAAGGCATGTACAATCCAGAAAAAGGCGACCTGGCCGTAACGGGATTTGTAAATTTTCATACCGCTAATGCTATTCCTCAAAGCCTGGTAAGGGCAGAAGCTGGGCAATACAATACCTACCGGGTACTGGGTATGGTAGATCTTCTGGGAGAAAAAACAAAAGAAAAAGGGCAATCCTGGTATGCTGCATCAGAATACCGTTACAGCAATAGTTATTTTGATAACCCGCAGCATTTTAAGCGCTTTAATTTCTTCACCAAGTATTATGGCCGGTTAAATGCCCGGAACTACCTGTCGGCCACTGCTTCCACGATGTACAGCCAGTGGAAGGCATCGGGGCAGATCCCCGAATCGGCGGTAGCGGAAGGCATCATTGGCTTTTACGGCGCTATAGATCCCAATGAAGGCGGCGTAACGGCGAGAACCAGCCTGAATGCTACCCTAACGACTAGCTTATCAGACAACGACCTGTTGAAAAACCAGTTGTACTATTCGCATTATACTTTTGACCTGCATAGTAACTTCACCTTTTTCCTGGAAGACACCGTTCATGGCGACGAAATCCGCCAGCGCGAATCCCGCGATCTAATGGGATATAACGGCAGCTATGCCCATGAAAGCCATCTGGGCAACAGCCACCTTCGTTCCGAGTTGGGCATTAACCTGCGCTGGGATGGCACCCTGGGTTCGGCACTCACCCATACCGTTAATAAATTTACCGAGATCCGGCCGGTTAAGCTGGGAAACATCAGCGAGCTGGGTGCAGGGGCCTATGTAAGTGAAACCCTCAGCCTCACCAACAGACTTACCATCAACGCCGGCCTGCGTTACGACCACTTTAATTACCGCTACGACAACAAATTGGCCACGGATAGCACCTTGCAGGGTGTGGGCAGGTATAAAGCAAACAACCAGGTGGTAAGCCCCAAAATAAAAGTAAGCTACCAGCTCAGCGACAAGGCCCAGCTGTATTGGTTTGCAGGCAGGGGCTTTCATTCTAATGATGCCAGGGCTGTGGTGGCGGCCAACGGACTGCCCACCTTACCAACCGCCATTGGGTCAGACATTGGTACGGTATTAAAGCCCACTAAAAATCTTTTACTCCATGCGGCAGTATGGTACAGCCGCTTGCAACAGGAATATGTATATGGTGGCGATGGTGGTACAGTGGAATTCAGCGGCCCTACCCGGCGCCTGGGCATGGACTTCTCCGCCCGCTACCAGCCACTGCGTGCGCTCTACCTGGATGTGGATGTAAATTATGCGCACGGACGTGCTACTAAAGATCCAAAGGGAGCCAACTACATTCCACTGGCACCGGTATGGAGCAGCACCGGCGGCATTGTGTACAACAAGGGTACGGGCCTCAATGGCAGCCTGCGTTACCGCTGGCTGGGCGATCGCCCGGCCAATGAAAACTATAGCCTTAAAGCGGCAGGATATTTTGTGAACGACCTGGTGGTAAACTATACCAAACGCCGGTATGAGGTAGGGGTAACGGTTAATAACCTGTTTAATGTAAAATGGAAAGAAACCCAGTTTGAAACGGAAACCCGGCTGCAACACCAGCAACCGGTAGATGGCATTGCTTTCACCGCAGGAACAAAGTTTTTTGCCACGGCGCATATAACCTACTTCTTCCATTAATCTAAATCAGGAACGCCCCAGTTGTTTCAACATTTTTGCATGCTCCCACAACGCCCGCAGGAAAGTAGGCTGGGAGTTGTAAAGCAAGCTTGTTGCCTTTCCTACTATCCTAATTAACGCAGCATGTACCAGCCACCTACCGCAGCAGCATTATGCCAGGAAATTGTAGCTTTGCAACATTCAAAGCCAACATTATGCAGAAAAAAATTATGCTGCTCGGTTCCGGTGAATTGGGGAAGGAATTTGTGATCTCCCTACAGCGCCTTGGCCAGTATGTGATTGCCGTAGATGCTTACAACGATGCACCTGCCCAGCAGGTAGCCCAAGAACGGGAAGTAATTAATATGCTCGATGGCGAAGCGCTAGACCGCATTGTAGCCAAACACCAACCCGATATCATTGTTCCTGAAATAGAAGCCATCCGCACAGAACGTTTTTACGATTATGAAAAGCAGGGCATACAGGTAGTACCCAGTGCCAAAGCGGCCAACTTCACCATGAACCGTAAAGCTATCCGGGATCTTGCAGCCAAAGAACTGGGGTTACGCACGGCCAACTATCGTTACGCCAGCAACCTGGAAGCACTGCGTGCCGCCACGGAAGCCGTTGGCATTCCCTGTGTGGTAAAACCGTTGATGTCTTCCTCCGGCAAGGGGCAGTCTGTTATCAAAACCGCGGCAGACGTGGACACAGCCTGGCATTACGCCCAGCACGGCCAGCGCGGCGATCAGACCGAAGTAATTGTGGAAGCCTTTGTAAAATTCACTGCCGAGATCACCTTACTGACCGTGACCCAGCAACATGGCCCCACCTTATATTGCCTGCCTATTGGCCACCGCCAGGAACGGGGCGATTACCAGGAAAGCTGGCAGCCGGCAGCCATCGCTCCAGACCACCTGTTGGTGGCGCAGGATATGGCCGCCAAGGTCACCCAAGCATTAGGCGGAGCTGGTATATGGGGCGTAGAATTTTTTCTGACGGAGGAAGGCGTATATTTTTCAGAGCTGTCTCCCCGGCCACACGACACGGGCATGGTAACACTGGCAGGTACGCAAAATCTTTCTGAATTTGATTTACATGCACGTGCCGTATTAGGCCTGCCCATTGCAGAGATCACCCATGAACGCAATGGTGCCAGCGCGGTGATACTCGCAGATCAGGAAGGCAGCCACCCTGTTTTTACCGGTGTTGAAAAAGTACTGATGCAACCCAAAACAGACATCCGCCTCTTTGGCAAACCTACTACCCGCCCCTATCGCCGCATGGGCGTGGTGCTTACTTACGATAGGCCTGGAACCAATGTAGAAGAGATTAAACAGCGGGCCATAGCCCTGGCAAAAGAAGTGAAGGTAAAACCGAGCCATTAAATTGGGCAGGTAGCGCCTTTGTAGCAGCCATGATGAGCGGCAGTGGCGCTACCCCATCTGCCCTGGTGGTATACAAAATGACCAGGGCCAATGCAGGATACCAGGAAGCACATCACCTCCGGAAAGATCAATGATCGTCTTCCGTTTCTTCCAGTTTATCCTGTTCCTTACCCCGGCGCAACTGCACCTTGGGGCTACTTTGAGTACCTGTTACGGTAAATGGAATGCCGAATATACCCAGCGGCGGCAGGCCTAAACGCCCGGTCATATTGAGTTTACCGTCCAGGCTTACCTGCCCCTCAAAACGGGGCCGGAAACCGGCCACCTTCATTTTAGTGCGTGCTATCGTAATAATATTGTTGTTGATCGTAGACTTGATGTCCACCTTCGACAGATCGGGGTCTTTTACATCATCCTTACCGGTAGCGCTGCTCACAGCATTAAATAACCGGAAACCTTTCATTTTTACTTTCTTTACAGACAACACGCCCTCCCCTTTAATCGAAGGGTATACGGGATTCATATTTTTATCCAGGCGTCCGCTCAGGTGGTAATCTAACCCCACCACCCCACTGGCACCAGCGGCAGAGGAGGCCAGGTCGTGAAAAATCTTTATCTCGTTGTAAGCACGTTTAATGTCGAATTCATGGGCGTTGATGCGATAATCGAACGTGGCCCTGTCTGGCGTGGTAGCGGCGTATACCGCCTCCATTTCCACCGGTGCACCGATGATGTGAAAACCGGTATTGTTCATGCGCAACTTACTGCTGTCTATCACCACTTGTCCATAAAAGCTATCAATATTTACGCCTTTAAAGCTGATCTTTTTTACGTTGGCCTGGAGGGTAAGCCCCAAATTGTCCGGCACCATCACCACACCGGAAGCCGCCACAGGGGCGGCATTTTCCACAGGTGCGCCATTTACCATCATTTCATCCACCAGGATATAATTACTCTTCAGGTTCAATTGCCCCTGTAATTTTTGATGCGGCAACGTGGCGTAAGCAATCATATTGTTCAGGTACCCGTTCAGGTTTATCAACGACTTACCATAGCTGGCATTGAACTGGTCGAACACCATTTTATCCTGGTCAAAACGGAAGGTGCCATTCTTAATAATAAAAGGCAAGGGATACAGTTCCGTCTTCAGCGCAATATCCTTTACAACCAGGGAGCCCTTGTTATGCAGCTTATCGTAATGCCCGTTCATCGCATCGCGCTGGGTACCACTCAGGGCCAGGTTGGTTTTAATAAATCCGTCCAGGTCGTATCCTTTCACTGCAAATACCTTGTAGATTTTACCCAGGTCAATAACCCCTTGCGATGTAACACGGTAGCGCAGGTCGTCAAAATTATTCAGATCGGCCTGTAGCGTGAAGGGCTGCCCCTCCAGTTCAAAGGCCACTGGCTTCAGGTTCACATTCAGGGAACGCATGGTACCCGTGGTATTGGTTACTGTAGCATCTACCTGTATATTTTGTAAGGGGGACGGGTAATATTTCGTTTGCACACTTCCATTATTCATGATAAGCCGGGCGGTGGTAACCGGAAACAAGCGTTTGGCAGGCAGGTAACTTCCCTTGGTCACCACATTCAGGTGCAGATCGCCGCCCATAGCCAGGCTATCTGTCTTATAACATTGCTGCACGTCTGCCAGGTGCAGTACTGCGCCCAGTTGTGCGTCTATCAGCGGAGCCTGAGCATTGCTAAGCCGGAAATACCCTTTGATATAATTGCTCAGCAAACGGGCATTAATATCTTCCACATTCAACTTCGTATGTGCATAATCGTTATCCGGGCAGGATGCCTCCACATGAAAGCTGATATTATCTACTGCCGCCGGCAACGATACATATTTGAAGTACCCGTTGCGGAAAGTAGATTGCAGGTGAAACGCTGGTATACTAGCCAGCACCGTATCCGCCTTATGCTGTAATCCTTTGTAAACCACCGAGGTGGCATACCTGCCATCGGCCTGCAATTGGGCTTGCAGTCGGCCCTTCATTTCATATGCCTGGCCGCCTATGGCCTTGTTCCATTTTTCGAGGTCAATATCGGTATTAATATTTACGTGTACATCCGGCGTTTGCAGCCCCTTCACGCGTATAATGGCGCTGAAGAAGTCTTTGTCGATGTTGAAGTAAATAGAATCTACATTAACATACAGGCTATCCATATTCAACTGCGGTAGCCTCGATTCAAAATTGAGAAAGGCGTGCCGGATGGGTGCTGGCGCTTTGTTGTTGCTAATCACACCATCCCTCACCTTCATGTTAAAAGCCAGGTCGGGCATAGTATTCGTAGCGGCGATGTACTGGCCACTCAGGCTGGCCGTAACGTCTGCCGAACCTTCTACATCGGTATGATCCAGCCAGGTAATGTACTCCGGCGGCAGGGCGCTGAAGATGGCGTGTAAGCTAGACTCCATGGAACTTAGCTTAAAATCCATCCGGTAGCCGTTTTTCAGGAATCCAAAAGAACCATTCAGCCTTACGGGCAGCTCATTAATTTTCAGATCATTTTTTTCAAATATCAGGTCCAGCGATTGGGTATTGATCTTGGTAATCAGTTCACCATCCAGTTGCTTGGATTTTACATAAGGCGTACCCGCATAACTAAGATCAAAGGAGCCGATACGGATGGCGGAACGCAGGTCAAACTGGGCCTTACTGAGATCGCCCGCACCCGTATAGTTCACTTCCTTCGCCCGGATATACATGGGCAGGGAGCGATCGTCATAAATAATATTGCAATGACTGAACTGTATGCGTTCAATACGCAGCGAGGCGCTGCTGCTATCGTTTTCGGCTTCCTGTGCTCCCGCAGGCGATGCCTTGTAAATATCGTAATTAGGATGGCCGGCGGCATCTACCAACACATGCACATTGCCTTCAGTAAGAAATATCTTATTGATCTTTAGGGAGCCGGAAAACAAGCTGGCCAGGTTCACCCCCAACGCCACCTCGTTTGCAGACACCAGCGTATCCTGTTTAAAAGGCGCAGCGCCCTTCAGGGTAAAATCGTATAAGGCCAGCGTGAGTGAAGGAAAGTGATTAAAAAAAGAAAGCCTTGCCCGAGAGAAATTCATCTCCCCGGTAATACTTTTATTGGTCCACGTTTTTATTTTGTTGGAAATAGTGGTAGGAAACAGGATAGGCAGTAAAAACAGCAACCCAAAAAAAACGGCAACTGATATTATAAAAATTTTAAACGTTTTTAGTATGGTCTTGTTGCGCATAAATATGATCGCGAAATATATAAGGATTAAATTGCATACCTAACCAATCCCACAGTTCAGCACGCAAAGATAGCCCAATTTTAAAACCCTCCCTATTTTTAGCGCAGTGGCGGTATTTTAGGGGTGGGTAAGCTTATAGGTCTAAATAGTCTGGCCAGGTAATTTTATTTTACAGCTTATACGAAAAACTTTAGCAATAAGGTGAGTCAACCATTTTTGGCATTATCAAAAAAAGGATATAAAATGCCTGCAGCTATTACTGCTTATCAAAATGAGAGCAAGAAAAAATAATCAAATGCTAATCCCTTAGCCCAACCTTTCTATGCTGCTCATGATTATTAAGCAGTCATAATTTAGGTAACAGGGAAAATGAAAAAATATATGATACAAATGGGACTTGCCATCTTTTGGGCATTTGTTATGTGCAACATGACGATTACCGCCACAACAAATGATGATAAAATACGTGCCGTGCGGGTAGTTCACCCTGCACCTGAATATGACCAGAAAATGAAACTAACCGTGTATGACACAATAGCGGTGAGTATTTACTATTACAAGGATATGGTCGCGTATGCTATTCCTGTATATGATAATGTATTTGTTAAAAGGTCCTCGCATAATTTCCGATATCTGGTCCATTAAAAGGATAGTAGTGCTGGATTTTACTATGCATTTTATGACAGTTCCTCCCTGTTCAATAACAAGCAATATATAGTAGATACCATTTTGAGACATGAAAGTTGGATTACCAGGATTTATGGTTACGAAGCGTTCAGGGATGATTCAGCAAAATTTATATCCGCCCATTATGACCGGCGGGCAGGAACTTTGAAAGAAGAATATATGATCTATTCAAAAAAGGATACGAACATTCATGTAAAAGCATTTTATTCCTACACCGCTAAAAAATTTCAAAACATAGATTATAGCTTATCAAAGCAACTAGATAGCATAAAAAAAATGAAATTATATGAAATCAAGATATTCCAACCATCTAAGTATTATGAAAATTATAAATTAACAATGGATGGATTTGAACAGCGATATACACTGGAAGCGTTAGAAGTACCCGATCAGAAGAAATTTCTATCTATTTTCAACAGATATCTCCGTGATATTGGCAAGAGTAGATAATAAAACGTAGCAGTCTTGTAGGCCCTCCCATATGCGGTAAGATCCACATTTGGCAGGGCCTATCTTTCGCACCCCAACTTGATGGAGCGCTTGCGATAGCACGCGCCACATATGCTTCCGAACATTGCCACTTTTCAAGGGGAGTTTATACGCACTCCATTTACTACCCTTTTTTATCAAATAACGTTATTGATTAAGAGAAAGGCCTTCCAGTATCTAACCCGAACCAGGACCTAACCCGCTCCTGTAGCCTATCTTAAAATATAAACTGCAAAAATACCGCAGTGAAAATTTCTTTGTACTTGCATTTAATAAATGACTTATATTTAATCTCAGTTATACCAAAAGCAACACAACATATCCCTTATCCAACAGCAACCTAAACCCGGATCACACCTAATTTATCACCCCCCAAACTTTTATTTTATGGGAGAATTCCTGTCTGCAAACACCTTATCCGTTGACACGATTCTGCAGTTAACGGAAGAAAAGATCACCGCCCCCGCACCGGCCCTGGCGGCGCTGGATGTCATTCTTTATGCTTTTACACTGCCTGCGACCATCACCGCCACGGCGATGCCGCAGGGAAAAGCAACCAGTTCTTTGGCAGCAGAACTGGCTGCCGCCTTTGACGCCACAGACCTACATGCCGATTTTATTTTCCAGCGAACGTTCAGCCATCTTACGCTGGATAAGGCAGTGGGCAACCGGGGCGTGGTGCTGTATTACCAGCCCGCGGGCCACATTAACACCGTGGAACAACAACTGTATGCAACGCTCAGTACCTGGGGCCTTCCCGGCGATCAGGCACTGGTGCAGGACATTGCCCGCCTCATTTTCCAGCAGGCCGCCGCCACGGGCAATACCCCGCTGGCCACCTACGGACAGGCAGCCTCCACCGTCATGCGCATAGAAGGCCCCAAGGTATATGCCTTGTTTGGCTGCTGGACAGTAGCGCTGGCTACCTTTCCCCTGGGAGATGATCAAACCGCTTTGCTTTACAGCTTCAAAGCCGCCACCACAGAACTTTCTACTATCATTGTATAACATGGCCGCTTCCCCAGCCATGCATCCTTCACCCTTAAACCATTTAATGATGAACAGCCCTTTTCGCTTACGCCTCCGTAACACAGATAAAGACACGCCGCCCACCATTCCTGTAGGAGAAGCCATGGCGCGCGCCTACCAGTGGCGGCAGCTGGTGCAATCTATTTACACCGGCACTGCCGATGCCGCCACGCATACCCCCGTGCCCAGCCAATGTATTTTCCGCGCCATCCACATTGATATGGATGATATTATTTTCCTGCGCGAGCAGCATCCCGACGCAAAATCCATCCGCGTTTACCTGAGTATAGCCGATCCTTCTTTACAGTTGCAAATTACCGGCATGTTGGTACCGGTAGATTACAACAACAGGGATATGATCTATACCCAGACGCCCGATGCGCGCCCGGAATCCGCCTTGCGGCAAGACGCCTCTGTTAGTACGGTGTATGATTTTACCCAACCCTGCCCTACACTATGCGATCCGCAAAGTTTACTTTTTAGCGAGGTGAATGATGCCACGGCTTACCTGCCACCAAAAGCCTGATTATGCCCTCTGCTTACCTGATCTACACAGGCATTATAGTGCCACTCAGCGTGCTGCTGCCCCTTGGGGCGGGCATAACCCGCTACCCATCGCTCAGTAAGGCGTTGCGTATCATTTATTTTTACCTGTGGCTGGATGGATTGGTAAACCTAGTAGCCATCGCGCTGGCAGATTTCCATATCAATAACCTGCCGGTACTCCATATTTTCACCATCCTGGAATGGTGGTGCATGGCCTATTTTTACCGGCAGGTATTACATCGCGTTCGGGCTAAACGCATGTTGATTTACCTGATGATTATTTTTCCGTTGCTGTGTATTATTAATTTCACCTGGTTCCAAAGCCTGTTGCATTTTAACACCTATACAAGACCGCTGGAAGCCTTGCTGGTTATGGCCTGTAGCCTGGCCTATTTTGCGCAAACGAACGACGCCAGCACGGCCTGGGTACAGTCTGCCCTAAACTGGGTTAACACTGGCATCCTCTTATATTTTTCCGGCGCGATATTTATCTTTTCTTTTTCTAATTTTACCATCACCCACATGAGCCGGAAAGTGGTGAGCATGAATGTGCTGATTTGGGACATTCATGCCTCCCTCTTGCTGGCTATGTATTTATTGTTTACGATCGGCTTTTTGAAATGCAGGCAACCATAGGTGACAACATTTACCTGCTGATTATTTTCTGTACTGGCGGCATTTCCTTGCTGGTGGTATCTTTTGTGCTGCTCTTCATCCGCAACCAGCGAAAACTGCTGGCTTCCCGCCAACAAGCGCACGACCGGGAGATGGCCCACCAGAAAGCGCTGATGCACACCATGCTCACCTCCCAGGAGCAGGAACGCCAGCGCATCGGGCAAGACCTCCACGATGAAGTAGGCGGCGCGCTGGCAAACCTGCGCATGCGCATGGGCCGGGAGGATCCTAATTTATTCAAACAGCAGATAGATGAAATTATTCAAAACGTGCGCAGCATTGCACACAACCTGTCGCCACCGGCCCTGGCCTTATTCGGCTTTTCGGCAGCACTGGAAGAGTTAGTAGCACACAATGGCCAATTCATACTCCTGAAACAGGAAGCCGCAATAGCAACCGATCAACTGCCCAACGAGGTGGCACTGGCACTACTACGCATTCTCCAGGAGCTGATCACCAATACTTTGAAACATGCTCAGGCAACACAGGTTACCATCCGCCTGTATCTCCAGGATCAACACCTGCACATCCAGTTCACCGACAACGGCATTGGCTGCGACATCCACGCGGGTGTGCATGTGGGCATGGGATTAAGGAACATAGAAAGCAGAATAGCCATGATTAAAGCCCATTTTACGATAACATCCGCCAGGGGCGAAGGCTTTGCGGTACACATTGCCATGCCCTTATAACCTTAGCTATATGTCAAAGATTAAAATTGTCATTGCTGATGATCAGCACCTTTTCCGGGAAGGGTTGGCCAATCTGTTGCAGGCCAATCCCGACTACCAACTCCTGGCCCAGGCTGCAAATGGCCGCCTGCTGCTGGAACAGTTGTCTGCCCTGGAAACCCTGCCAGATATTGCCCTCATCGATATGAACATGCCAGAAATGAATGGCGTGGAGCTGAATGTCATGTTGAGTCAGCACTACCCCACTATCCGGGTCATCGTGCTATCGGTGCATGGAGAAGAACGTTACATGAGCCGTATGATTGAAGCCGGGGCCTGTGGCTACCTGAAGAAGAATTGTGAAGTCCAGGAATTATATACTACCATCAATAATACTTACCAATTTGGTTTTTATTTTAATGCAGAAAGTGTGAGCGCTATGCGCAACGCTTCCCGTTATCGCCAACAGGATATTCAAAACCTCAATAATATTCCCATAACCCTCACCGACCGTGAACTGCATGTGCTGAAACTTGTCTGCGAGGAATGCACCAATGCAGAAATAGCCGCCCGCCTGCTGATCAGCATACGCACCGTAGAAGGACATCGCAATAACCTGCTGGCCAAAATTGGCTGCAAAAACACCGCAGGCCTTGTACGCTTCGCCATCCGCTACAATATTTTTGAAGTTAAATGCTAAGCATCCGTAAAACTACCTACCCTTACCAGGTAATTCCCGCAAAAAAAATGGGGGATTACTACGGGCATTTCCATGCCGGTTGTATCGTTATTTTGACATATCAGTTGAACATTAAATAAACCTAGCCAACAAAACTTACTGCCAACATACACCCTATGGGCCTGAAATAGTCAGGACCACAGCGCTAGCCCTTTTTCACTTTGTTTGTAAGCCCCCGGTACGGAAGGCTTTCCCTCAGGCGGGAGCGCCTTTATCATTTAGCATCACTCAGGTTCACGGCCGGTTGTTTTGTACGACCGGCTCATTTATTTACGCCAGCACAGGCCCATACAGCAGCATAGTTTTCATTTCTAAAAAAACAGGTGCATTTCGTACCTTGCACCCTTTAACACTTCCTGCGCATGAAATGGATCATCGTTTCTTTATTGGCATTAGGGTGCTCCCTTCCCCTGCATTCCGTCCAAGCGCAGCAAGGTCCTAATTTTCCAAGCGATAGCAACCTGCAAACAAAAGCAGATTACGACCGCTATGGCCCCATGGTACAGCAGGCCGCCGACTGGCTGGAGGCAACTAGCCTGGATGATCAGCGCGAACTGCGCCAGGCTACCGACCGCTTTATTTATCGCTGGGTCAATGGATCTCCCACGGTAAGGGTACATGTAAATAACCACCTCCTGAAACTAATGGATAAAAACCAGCAACTGTCTATGATTTACCTGGCCCGATATGCGGCATGGTGCTTAACCAACAACGATTATCAAAACGCAAAGCCCCCTACGAAGGCGGCCTTGCAGGCCATTATAAAAGTGTATAAAAAAGGAATAAACGTAAAACACACTAAATTGATGGATCAGTTAGTGAGCGCAGCAGACCATAACGGGTTGGATGATTATATCAGCCACACCGTGCTGCAATAACCGGAGAGACTTTTCCTCCAACCAGCTAATTTATAAGGCATTCCTTCGTCTTGCTCCGTTTCCTCTTATCATACATTGCTGTGACTCATTATATGCACATAGCAGGCCGCTGCAAAAAAAGTAACAGGCTGCATATGTAATTTTTGCTCAAGCATTCTTTTCTTTAAAAGGTAAAAACCATTTGAACAGGTGTTTTATCCGGTCTTTCCGGGTACGGTATACCAAACGGTTCTTACGGTAATTTAGCATGGTGCTGAGTGACAGTAAATCGTTCTCTCCACTGATCTTGGCATATTGCTGGCAGAAGTAGGCCAGCATGGGCAGCGGCAGGTCTAGCCGGCGCAGATTTTTCATCCTGTCGCCAAAGGAACCCTTCGTGAACTTCATGCGGTTGTTGTCTACCAGGGAAAAATCATAATGGCCCTGTTCATTCTTTTTAAAGAGAATATTGCCGATGGAGTAATCTTTATGGTAAATGCCTTCCTGGTGCAATTGCCAGGTGAGGGCAGCTAGCTGATCCAAAATTTTAAGCGCTTCTTCCCGGGGCATTTGATAAATGTCCCGCAATGGTTGGTAATCTACATAGGTGCTTACAAAATAACTGTCACGCATCAATCCCTTTTTCACGCATTCAATATAAGCAATGGGTGCTGGTGTTTGAAAACCTTTGTTCAGCAGCTTTTGTGCATACAGGAAAGCACGTTTCGCTTTAGATGGAACCACATTAGCGTAAAAGAAACGGTTAAAAATGTATATCTGCCGGTAAGACTTTATAACCAGCTTTACATTTTGCTGCACATCTATCCGTATAATATTACGACCCGAATGTACTGCTGTACCCACGCTGTTAAAACTAATCGGCAAATGCTCAATATATTTTCCTAAAAATTCGTATTGGGCTGCGATCTCCATGTGAACGCTCATGTTTCCTATTTTGTGCTACAGATTAAAAATTTGATGCTGATGATCCTTTGTTCGTTACAATTACAATATAAGTACCACCTTACAGCCGGGGAGGCTACAAGGTTTTAGTTGCAGGTCAGGTTGTGCATTAGTTCTTATCAAAATTACAACAACAAAATTGAATCGCTTTAATTGTCACTATATATTTTAAAAATGGAAGCCCTTGTTACCATAACGGTTATATAATACCAGCAGACAGTAAATATTATAAAACTCCTCACCATAAAGGATCCTGAGGGGAAGACAGTCTTTTATATTATAACTTTATAAAATTTATTAATCCTGCCATTATTGAGCTGTTGCCTATGTGCCGAAATATTTTTACGAATTAGTTATAATTTTCTCACCGGCGTTATAGCCTGACAAATTATCCGCATTTAACATTTGATAAAATAATATGTACCTTACAACCGATCGACCGAAATTATGGTGCATGTTCCTGACGATGAAATACTGTCCATCAGTAACACTGACCGGCACAGGGCTTTTGAACTCGCCTTCCAACAATACTGGCAGCCTTTATTTACGCAGGCCTACAAAAAAGTCCAACAGGAAGATATTGCTAAAGACCTGGTGCAAGAGACCTTTGTAGCCTTCTGGCACAACCTGGAACAACTCACTGCCGAAACGAAGTTGCTACCCTATCTCTATGGTATTTTACGCAACAAAGTATTACAGCACTACGAAAAAAGTGAAGTGAGGCTGCGCTATGCCATGAAAGTGGCCTCCCAGCCCGAGCATGCGGCACCCTCCGGTTTCCATCTTCTTGTGAATAAAGAATTACAAGGCATATTGGACGATGAAGTGGCCAGTATGCCGGAACGTATGCGTACCATCTATTTATTGCGCAAGGATCAACAACTGTCTATTAAAGATATTGCCACACAACTATCCCTCTCCGGGCAAACCATCAAAAACCAGTTGAATGCCGCTACCAACCGGCTGAAGGAGCGCATTCGCCGCTACGGCGCTCCCTTGCTGGTGGCCGGCCTGCTATTACTGGCTGGTTTGGCCTTGCAATAATTTTTTTTCACCCACTTAGTACTTTTTATTCCCTCACCGGATAATTATAAAAGCACCCTTTGGAACTGCACGAACTCAAACAGATGATCGCCAGGTATAATGCCGGCGAAGCCACCAACGACGAAAAAGCACTGATTGAGGAGTGGTACGAAAGTATTCACGGGGAGGATGCCGTGCTGGATGAAGCCGCATTGCAACGCCTGCAACAAACATTATACGCCAGCCTCAAAAAAGCTACCGGCAAAGATACCGGTATGCGCATCGTAAGCCGGCGGCCGGCCTATTGGAAGTGGGCAGTGGCGGCCGGCCTGGCGCTGGCCATAGGCGCTGGGTGGTATTATAATCCTTACCGCCAGCAGGCTACCAAACTAAGTGAGGAAACCGCCCAAGACTTCGCCCCTGGCGGCAACCGCGCCACGCTTACGCTGGCTGACGGATCCCGTTTAGTGCTGGAAAATACTGGCAACGGCACCCTGGCCCAGCAAAGTGGCGCCAGCATTCATAAGAACAATGGCCAACTGGTATATGATGCAGCTGGTACACCTGCTGCCGCCGGCAGCAACATCCTCAACACCATTACGACCCCCCGGGGTGGCACCTTTGCCATTGTACTGACAGACGGCAGCAAGATATGGCTGAACGCTGCATCCAGCCTACGATTTCCCGCCTATTTTGCTGGCAGCGATCGAACCGTGGAACTGCAAGGAGAGGGCTATTTCGAAATTGCGCCCGATGCCAGCCGGCCTTTTCACGTAATATCCGGCGATCAAACCCTGGACGTTTTAGGAACACATTTTAACATCAGTCATTATACCGACGAATCGGCCATTATTACCACCTTAACAGCAGGCAGTGTACGGGTAAAAACCAACAGCGATACAGCCCTGCTGACACCGGGACAGCAATCTCTCGTGCGCAACAACGATATAACCCATATCATCCATGTGCAAAAAGAAGCAGACACCGGGCAGGCACTGGCCTGGCAGCATGATATGTTCCAGTTTAACAATGCAGATATTATCACCATCATGCACCAGCTAAGCCGCTGGTACAATGTAGAAGTAGTGTTTGAAGGACCTTTGCCCACGGAGCATTTCAGTGGAAAAATATCCCGCAACGTACCCGCCTCCGGGGTTCTGAAAATTCTGGCGGCAAGTGGTATTAACTTTAAAATAGCAGGAAGAAAAATTATACTGATGTAAAAATGTAACCGGCACTACCAGCTGGATAAGCAGGCTCTTCAACCATTTCAGCTAACAACTTTATTGTGCAGTACACCCCGTGTAGTGTGCATTCTGTCATCGATCTATGGCTAAAAAAAGCCGGCACGTGTTGCAACCACGTTCCGGCCATACAGTCAGGGACCGGTCGCTAACAGCTATTGTCTAAAAAAGCATTATCAACCAAAAGCCCAAAACCAAACAAATGTATGGAAATTTCCCGTCTTTCCTTATCGCCGGCTGCTTTGCCCCGGTGCAAAAAAATCTTTATGGTTATGAAATTAACCAGCTTTTTATGTTTACTCGGTTGCCTGCATGTCAGCGCTACCGCCTTCAGCCAAAATATCAACCTTTCAGAAAAAGATGCCAGCCTTAAAAGCATTCTGAACAAGCTCGAACAACAAAGTGGCTATACCTTTTTCTACAACGCAGACCTGGTGCGGCAGGCCCCGCATGTAAACGTGGAGATACAGAACGCCACCTTGCAACAAGCCCTGGACGCCTGTTTCCAGGCAATGCCCCTGCACTATACACTGATCGATAACACCGTGGTGATTACCCGCCGCAACATCGATTTTGTAAAGCCGATGAATGCCCTGGCACCCATCGTTTTTATAGGCAGGATTATAGACGAAGCCGGCAACCCGCTGCCCGGCGTTACCGTAAAGATTAAATATACTAACTACGGCGCTGTGACCAATAAAGACGGGCAATTCACCCTGCTGGTGCCGGACAAAGACAATAATACACTGGTAATAACATTCATCGGTTATACCTCGCAAGAGGTATCCACCAGCACACTTAAAAGTCCACTGATCATTACGCTGAAGGAAAACGTTAGCTCCCTGGACGAAGTGCAGATTCTTGCCTATGGCCAAACCAGCAAACGCCTGCTCACCGGCAACATTACCACCATCACCGCCAAAGAAATTGGCAACAACCCGGTGACCAACGTACTATCTGCCATAGAAGGCCGTGTGCCGGGCCTTTACATTACCCAGAACTCCGGCCTGCCTAGTTCTTCCTTTACCACGCAAATACGCGGCAATAGTAGCTTTAACGGTACTAACCCGCTGTTTGTAGTAGACGGTGTTACCTATCCGGCCAACGATAACCTATCTTTCCTGAGCAACGGAGATCTGAATAACTCCATTTCCCAGGGCAGCAGCGCCCTGAACTTCCTGGACCCTTCCGAGATCGAAAGTGTAACGGTAATGAAAGATGCCGATGCTACTGCCATCTATGGCTCCCGTGGCGCTAATGGCGTGATCCTCATCACCACCAAGAAAGCTAAAAGTGGCATCCCGCAGTTGTCTATCAATGCAAGGCTTGGCGAGTCGTCCCGTGGCACGGCACCCAAACTGATGAATACCGCACAATACCTGGCCATGCGCAGGGAGGCCTTTGCCAACGACAACGCCACCCCTAAGGCCTCCGACCTTGATCTGAATGGTGCCTGGTCGCAAACGGCCTATACGAACTGGCCAAAATACACCAGCGGTATTCACGCACTCAACTCCGATGTGAACGTAGCCTACGGTGGCGGTAATGGCAATGTGAATTACCGCATCAGCGGCCAGTATGCCCAGCAAGACGCCGTGCAGCTAGGCGGTGGCAGTGTGAAAACCCTGGGCCTTCGCTTTGACATTAACAGCACCTCGCCTAATAAGAAATTCTACTTCGATATGTCTGGTGGATTTTCGTCTACTACAAATAATACAAAGCCCGGCGACTTTTCCAACGTAAGTCTCTCTACCCAGGCACCCAATATGCCAGCGCTGATAAAACCCGATGGGCAGCTGAACTGGGATAACCTGGGCGGCAACCAGAACCTGCTGCAAAAGGTGAAGCTACTGTACAATGCAACTACCAACAATTTGCTGAGCAATACCGTATTGAGCTACCATCCCATAGCAGGCCTCAGTATTAACGCCACCATCGGCTACAACCTGCTGCTGAACCGCGATTTCCGGGGACAGCCCACCGACTATTACCAACCAGTGGGCAATGTAGCCTTACAAACACAGGCCGCCCGCAGTGAATTCAGCGTGCGCACCTGGACGCTAGATCCCAACATAGACTACACGTTTAAACTGGGCAGCAAAGGCACATTAGACGCACGTGCCGGCGGTACGCTGGTAGACAAGCTCAATCCTTACAGCTCCATCACAGGTGTAGGCTTCATTGGCGACGCCCTGCTCTATAACCCCGCTACTGCTGCTTCCGTAGTAGCCAATTACACCCAGGTACAGGAACGCAATCTTGGCTACTTCGGCATTCTGAAATATAATTGGGCCGACAAATACCTGCTAAGCCTCAACGGCCGTTACGACGGCTCCACCAAGTTTGGCTCCGGGAAGCAGTTTGGTGCTTTCTGGTCTGTTGGCGCTGGATGGATATTCACCGAAGAGTCGTGGCTCAAAGACCGCATCCCTTTCCTTTCTTTTGGTAAACTACGCGGCAGCTATGGTATTACCGGCAATGATGGCATTCCTAATTACCTCTTCCTTTCTACCTACTCCACCGCCCTGTCTTACGATGGCAAGCCAGGCCTCTCGCCTACCCGCCTATCTAATCCCGACCTGCAATGGGAGCAGATCAAGAAACGGGAGGTGGGCCTTTACCTGGAATTTTTCAACGGCCGAATTGCCTTCGATGGGGATTATTATAATGACATCACCTCTCACCAGCTAGTCACCAGTTTCCTTTCTTCCGTAACAGGCTTCACCCAATACCCGATAAACTCACCCGCCATTATCCGTAACAATGGTGCAGAACTGAGCCTCACTACCTACAACATAAAAACGAAACAATTCACTTGGTCTACCGGGATAAACATCACCATTCCCCGCGCTACATTGGTGTCTTACCCGGGCCTGAGCACCTCTGCCGTGAGTACCAGTTATATCGTGGGCAAATCGCCCTTCCTGGTGCGACTGTATAACTATGCCGGCGTAGACCCGCAAACGGGTAGTAATACTTACATTAATAAGAAAGGCGACAAGGGCGCCTTCATACCTTTCCTCTCCCCGGAACAGTTGGACATCAATACAGACCGTACAAAATACATTGATCTATCGCCCAAATATTTTGGCGGCATCAGCAATAGTTTTAGCTACAAAGGTTTCCACCTCGATGTGTTCTTCGAATGCAGGAACCGCATGGGCCGGAACATGCTGGGCGCGCAATCACAGATGCCCGGCCTGTTTAACGTGAACACTACTACACAATGGCTGAAACGCTGGCAGCATCCAGGCGACGTAACCGATGTGCCGAAAGTATCCCAGGGCATTTCATCCATCCTGGGGTGGAGCAATTTTAGCCTTAGCACCGGTGCTTACGAAAGGGTTATCTATGCCCGCATGGCCAACCTGAATTTCTCTTACTCCCTGCCGCAAGCACTCCTCAAAAAAGCGCATATCCGCAATGGCAGCATTTTCTTCCAGGGCCAGAACCTGCTCACCATTTCCAAATACAAAGGAGGATTGGACCCTGAAAACCTTACTCCTGGCAGCTTACCACCGCTGCGTATTTTAACCGGCGGTATTAGTCTCAACTTGTAAAACAACTGGCATGAAAATATTAAAACATACTTATCTCCTCTTTGCAACGCTGCTGATCACCTTCAGCAGTTGTAAAAAGTTTCTGAACATTCCCCTGCCGGTAAACCAGATTGCCGGCAACGGGGCTTATATATCAGACAACTCGGCGGGTGCCGCGTCTACCGGCAACTTCACCAACATGTATACTTCCGGCTACTTTAACGGTGCAGAAAGTATTCCCTTCCGCACCGCGGTGTATGCAGATGAACTCACCAACCTTTTGACCACCAGTACCCAGCACCAGGCGTTCTACACAGACAACCTACAAGCAACTAATGTAGGTCAGTGGAGCAGTTTGTACAACCAGATATGGAAGATCAATACCACCATCGAAGGGCTGGATGCCAGCACCGCTACCCTGGAACACAAAAACCAATGGTTGGGAGAATCTTATTTCCTGCGCGCCTGGATGTTCTTTCACCTCCAGAACCTTTATGGCGACCTGCCTTTGGCCATTACCAGCAGCCTCTCTACCAATAATACTTTATCCCGCAGCCCTAAAGCAGCCGTGTACGCACAAATCATTGCCGACCTGCTGAAAGCACAGGCTTTGCTGCCTGATAGTTATACAGATGGTTATGGCGAAAACACCGATAAGCGGGTACGCCCTAACAAATGGGCCGCTACCGCTTTACTGGCCCGGGCTTACCTCTATAACGGGGAATGGGCCAATGCAGAAACACAGGCCACGGCAGTGATTAACCAAACCGGCACCTACCACCTGGAAGCGCTGGACAGCACCTTCCTGATAGGCAGCCACGAAACGGTGTGGGAACTGGCCCTGGTGACGGTACCCGGCGCTGCAGTTGCTACCGTGTATGATTACGCGTTGTACAACTTTGGCATTCCTTCCGACCTGGGTGTAGGTAAAACGCCGTTCGATTACCGCATTAGCTTTGTGGCCAGTGACGACCTGGTAAATGCCTTTGAACCAGGCGACACCCGTTTCACCAAATGGCTGCACCCGGTAGCCTCCGATGCCGATGCCACCCACGAAGCCATCACCTATTATGTCATTTATAAATACCGCGCCGCCGTGGTAGGCATTGAAAACGCCGTACAGATGCGCCTCCCCGAGCTATACCTCATCCGTGCAGAAGCCCGCGCCCAGCAGGGCAGCAACCTGCCCGGCGCGCAGGCAGACATCAACGTGGTGCGCACCCGTGCAGGACTAAGCGGCACTAAAGCTGCCACCAAAGACGCTTTGCTGGCAGCAGCCCTGCAAGAACGCCGCGTGGAATATTTTACGGAAGGCGGCCACCGCTTCTTCGACCTGAAACGCACCGGCAACATCGACGCCGTAATGACCCTGTCTGCTCCGAAAAAAGGCGGCACCTGGGATAGCAACAAACAACTGTGGCCCTTGCCCACCAACGATCTGCAACAAGACCTGAACCTGCAACAAAACCCAGGCTATCAGAACTAACCCACTTTAGATAACTACCCGCGCGGGTACAATAACACCCGCGCTTTTTTATTCACTTTTAATAACTAACCGTAATGACTATACGTAAAATAGGATGGGCAGCCCTGTGCTTGCTCACGCTGCCGGCCATGGCGCAGCAGCAACCCAATTTCACACTCAAAGGCACCCTCACCAACATGCCCCACGCCTATACCAAGTTATACTTGCTGTACGATAGTACCTTCGTACCCAAACAGGCCGACAGCGCCGTGGTGCAGGATGGTAAGTTCCAGTTCTCCGGTTACATTCCTGCCGCCATGAATGTATCGATCGTAGCCCAAAAAGTAGCGCAAAATGCAGGCATCAGCGTCAACGCAAGCGAGCGAATGATTTTTATGCTGGGCAAAGGCAATACTTCCCTGACTGCCAATGGCTCCCTGGGGCAATTTACCCTCAGCGGACCGGGCGCCAAAGCCAACCAGGATTATCATACCGCCATCGCCGCTACCCTACTGGTAACCGATAGCATCAAAAAAATAACGGAGCAGCCAGACTACAAGACCAACCGGGCATTGCAAACTACCGTGATGTACCGGATATCTAACCTTTTTAAACCCATGAATGATGAAATGATCGCGTTTGTAAAATCCCATCCTGCATCGCCGGCCAGCCCCGCAATGGTATATGGTATTGCCAGCAGCCCATTCACCACCACCCAGTTGACAGACACGCTGCTGGCATTACTACCGGCAGCATCCCTGCCCACGGTGAAGAATGCCGTGGCCACCATATATACCAAACACGCGCAGGAACAGGCCGAAAAAGAAGCCGCCGCCAGTAAAACCGCACCCGGCACACCGGCGATAGATTTTACCCTGAACGATATAGATGGCCATCCCGTAAGCCTGGATTCCTACAAAGGCCAGTATGTGCTGATAGATTTCTGGGCAAGCTGGTGCGGCCCCTGCCGGGCAGAAAACCCTACGGTACGCAAGGCCTTTGAGTCATTTAAGGATAAGGGATTTACTGTGCTGGGCGTATCGCTGGATGTAGCCTCCCAAAAAGATAAATGGATGCAGGCCGTTGAGAAAGACGGACTACCCTGGAAACAAGTTTCCGACGGAAAAGGATGGAATAGCGACGTGGCGGCCCTGTATGGAGTAAAATCCATCCCGCAAAACTTCCTCATCAGCCCAGATGGCAAGATCATCGCCAGGAACCTGCGGGGAGCAGCCCTGGAGGAAAAACTGGCTACCATCCTGCACTAAGATAATAGCCATATGAGATTTAAATGATGACCAGCCCTGGTACACATTCGGTTGATTAAATAGTATCATTCAATAAGCACCGGTTTTTTAACCATCGCTTATTGAATGGTACTTAAAAATACAAAGCGCTTAAAAAAACAGGATGCGCTACACCAGGGAGCGCCCCCGGTAATAAAAACGATAAAACCAAAACGCGGAAAGCCCCAGGCACAGCGCCATACAAGCCCATACCTGCCCATACATGACGCCCCAGAACATTCCTATAAAAAATACAAATACCCAACGCAGGTACACCCCGGTGTGTAAACCAATCACGTATAACAGGCTACGCAAACATACAAGCATGCTTAAGCCCCATACCGTCATCAACAAGGCCCAGGGCAGCGAAAAACATAACCACAGCCACCCTATTTCCGGCAAAAAAATGAACGCATATCGCAGGGCCAGGAAGGCAAACAAGCGGGAACGGCTATACGGAAAGTTTAATCCAAATTTTAATTGGAACGTTTCGAAGCGCTGGTCCTGGTATAGCAGGTAAACATGCGCCATCACGAATAGCAGTACCACGAGCTGCAAGGCCCGGAAATCCTGCACCCCATGCAGGGCCACGTACCACATAACTGCCAGGGAAGCTGTTTTGATCAATACCCAAGACACCTTGTGCTGGTGAATGAGCTGGTAGATAAATAAGCTAAAAAAAGGTTTACGCCATTGACGGGTAATGCCCACCCGCGAAGTGCCGCCCGGCAACCGGTTGGCCAAAACTACATACCCCCCAGCACTCACGGCTACCAGCACCAGTAAATAACACAAAGACCACAACGGTATTTGCAGATGTCCGTACAGCCCACCCAGCACCAGCGCAAACAGGACATACGCCAGGGCCGGCAGCATTATGAACAGTTGTGCTACATACCAACTAAAAAACTGCCTGCGCCGGCTAAACGCGGTGGCACTGTAAAATAAATACTGGCTGGCCGGCAGCGATAACTGCGCCGCTACATACTGCCAGCTTTTAAAGGCATACAAGGCCCATACTACGAAAACCGCCCCCATCATGAAGGGCGAGGTAATAAAAGTTAGGGTGATCACCAGGCTGGCCACCGTTATCTGGCTGGTGGGAATGGTACCCGCGTAGTTAATGAAAAAGCAATAACTCACTACGGCCACGAAGAAAAACAGCAGCAGCCCCGCATGCACCCGGTAAAAACCTTTGCCAAAACTGCGAATGAGTACCTGTGTGAATGGTGCATGCATGCTTAAAAATTTACCGTATTGTTTTCTACCAACAAAGTCTGCAAGGCAGGCAGGGAGCCCGTTTCCAGTGGTTGGTGAGAGGATAATAGAAAGCTTACCCCGGCTGCATACTGGTCGCGTATCCAGGTATTCAGCACTGCCAGTGCGGCGGTGTCCATGGTAATCAGGGGTTCGTCCAGTAGTATCCATGCTGGCTGCCCCAGGAAGGCCAGTACCAACGACAGTTTTTTGAGCATACCACTAGAATACCCGCCCACCGGCCGATCCAGGTCGTTTTGCAGCCCAATGCTTTCCAGGTAATGCCCTTCCTGCCCTGCCGGGGCCTGCTTGGCGGCGGCAAAGAGGGCACACATTTCCCGGCCAGTGAGGAACTCCGGGAATATGGGTTCTGCTTCCGCAAAATTTACCCGCCGGCGGTAGCCAACCGGTTGTTTTTTAAGGTCCAGCATTTCATCCAGCAACACCTTCCCCTTAAAATCCAGTACGCCTGCCAGGGCTTTCAGCAAGGTACTCTTGCCCGATCCATTTGCCCCGCGTATCCAATATACACCCCTGGAAAGCGCCAGGGAAGGCACTTGCAGCGCCAGGCGACCCTGGTAATACTTTTCGAATTGTGAAATATGTAGCATACCTCACCAAAATATCTGATTTATAAAAAGGTAACCCCATAAAATCTACCAACGGCATTTTACACCTTACTACTGGCAACAAAAAAGGGCCAGCGTATCAGCCAGCCCTTTCCAATAACATGGGAATAAAATTAATAGCCCTGTAAGTTCACCGTGTCTGTTTCGGTGATCGCTACCTTCCGGCCCATCTTTTTCTGGATAATGCCAAAATGATGATCGTCTTCCGGTGTTACCAGGGTAATAGCTTTACCCATGGCGCCGGCGCGGCCAGTACGACCTATGCGGTGAATGTAGTCTTTAGGAGAACGGGGCAGCTCGTAATTAATCACCACCGGCAGTTCCACGATGTCTATGCCACGGGCCGCCAGGTCGGAGGCCACCAGTACGCGTATTTTGCCACTCTTAAATTGGTGCAGTATATCGATACGGGTGTTCTGGCCCATGTCTCCATGAAAGGCAGCGGCCTGTATGCCGTTCTTATTAAGCTTGGCCACGATGTTGTCTGCCGTGCGGGTGGAGGAGGCAAATACCAGCACCTGCTGTATATTCTGTTCTTTAATGAGATAGCGCAGGAAAGGCCCTTTGCGCTCCATGCTTACGTGGTAAGCCGTTTGTTCGATGGTGTCGATGGCATCTTCCGTTTCCTTGATCTCTATGGTTACCGGCTCAAATAAAAGATGCTCCTGCAACCATTTAATATCCGGGTTAAGGGTGGCGGAGAATAAGATGGTTTGCCGGCGAACGGGCAACTGGGCCAGTATCTTATCCATTTCTTCGCGGAAGTCCTTGTTCAGCATCTTATCCGCTTCATCCAGCACCAGTATCTCTACTTTATTGAGGTGGAGGGTTTTACTTTCCACCAGGTCTAGCAGGCGGCCAGGGGTGGCTACCAGCACGTCGGTATGGCGTAGGTTTTTCATCTGCGGATTAATGGATACGCCGCCATATACCGCCGATGCCTTAATCTGCTGCGGAAGGTGCTCACTCAGATCGGTAAACACTTCGGCCACCTGTATGGCCAGTTCCCGGGTAGGCACCAGCACCAGGGCGGGCGGAAAGCGTTCGCTGCGCTCGGTACGCTGCTGGAAGCGCTCAATAATGGGTAAGGCATAACTGGCGGTTTTCCCGGAGCCGGTTTTAGATACACCCAATACATCTTTCCCCGCCAGGATGGCCGGTATGGCCTGTTCCTGCACCGGGTAGGGATGCGTATAATTTTTCCGGGTGATCGTGCTCAATAAAGGAATGGACAGGCCCAGCGTTGCAAAACTCATTTTCTTTTTTGCCGCAAAGCTATCGAAAATAATACACTTGCCTGTTTTCATTCACACCCAGGCCCCGGTGTTACGATGCAGCAGTTCCTATTCCTAGGCATGCCCCCTATTCCCAGGCAGGCAGCATATGGTAAATAACTGCCATTTGCGGGTGATTAAAAGTGATAAACAGGGAAAGAGCCACCCGGGATGGCCTATCATACCGCAAGGTGCAGATAATAACGTTCACGCATACACGCCATTTCATAGAATGCCTGCAACATGCTGTAGATACAGCATGCAGGCTTGCTATTACAAAACAGTTTATTTAAAGCTATTTTTCCAGGACAATGCCGGCTGCGGAGGCAGCGCGTTGGAGTTTGTATTTATTTTTGGGGCATATACTGCCCGGCGGCGCGCTTGTACCCGGCCCACCAGCAGTACCAGTGCCACTACCATGCAGCGCACTAGCAGGGAAGTATGCATAAAAATTGCCCCGCAGCGTACCTCCACCACAATGATCAAAAATACGATGAGTATTGCCATCATCTTTTTCATAGCATGCATTTTTTAGTAAACAGGATACCAGCGCAGGAAAGAAAATCCCCCACAGCAGGCCATACCGCTTTATAACCGCCGTGCATTCATCCATTATTAACCACTGCAGGCCGTATGCCTTTCACAATGCAAGCTTACGATAAGTTGGGCTGCTCCTCGGCAGCATGTGACCAATGTACCGGAAGATGTGACGAACAAAGGCCTGCCAGCAACCCTTTCATATTAAACAAATTCATTACCTTTACAACGCTTGTATGAGCCCATGCCAGTTACCCACACTGGAGAATCCGAACCTATGAAAAAAATGTTTCACACCACCGCACGCATTGGCCTGGCTATTGGCATTTTGTGCCTGGCCGGCGCCTCCACCGGCTACCTAACCATGAGCAGTTTCCGCCGGCATGCCGCTACGGCCAGTGGTACCGTGATCGATATGGTGTCTTACCACAATGGCGGCGACCTTACGTATGCGCCGGTGGTGACTTATTACGATAAAAAACGCAAGCGCCATACTTATATTTCTCACGCCTACGCTACCCCTGCCGCCTATACGATTGGCGAAGGGGTATATGTTTTCTACAATCCGCAGCATCCTGAAGAAGCCCAGTTGGTACCATTCAACACGCACACTGGTCTGATGGTGCTACTTGTTGTGGGCTTGCTGGCAGGTGGTATGGGTATTGGCTTATTGTACTACCGGCGGTCAGCAAGCCACCCACAAAACTGGCTGCTGCCCAATGGACGCAGCGTGGCCGTGGAATTTATAAAAATGAAAAAATGAAAAAAAAGCGAAAGGCCGGTTTCGTTGCCTTTCGCTTTGCGCATAACTGCTAATAATAACTACCAGATAAAACTAGCGACCGCTCCCGATGGTAGTACCGGGGTCACTATCTTACCGTTGTATTTAATGTTAAACGCCTGCTGCGAAGATCCCGTGTTGATCACCAGTAGCACATGTTTTCCATCGGGGCGTTTAAAGGCCACGTTATTGAAAGTGCTATTGTTATCAGAACCTATACGCACAGCACCTGGGCGGATAAACTTGGCGGCATGGCCAATAATGTAGTAAGACACATTGCGCGTTACACTGCCGCTAATGGTGAGGGCGCCCATGCAGTTGCTGCAACCGCCGGAGGTATGCGGCCCGTAATTAGCATCGGAGGCCAGGTTCCATTCCAGCACATTTCGGCTCCAATTGCGCGTAGCGCCAATAATCAGGTTAGTGATATGCCATTTCAGATCGCCCCCAAAATTACCGGGGCCACCCACCCACTGCTCGGTAAAATATACCGACTTATCGGGATAAGCATTGTGCACATTACTCAGCGCGCTGATGTCGCCGGCATAAAGGTGAAAGGCGGAACCATCTACAAAGGCATTGGCTCCTGCATCCGCTAAAATACTAAGGGGATAATCTGTACGGTCTGCATTATGATCATACACGATAATCTTGGTGGTAAGTCCCGCATCCCGGAAAGCGGGTCCCAGCGCATTTTTGATGAAGTTGGTTTGTTCGTCGGGCTGCATGGTCATACTGGGATTGTTGTTGCCATTCAAGGGTTCATTCTGGGGCGTAATGGCGTCTATGGTAATGCCTGCTGCCTTCATCGCTTGAATATATTTTACAAAATACTGGGCATACACCGCATAATTGGCCGGCTTTAAACTACCGCCTGAAAAGCTGCTATTGGTCTTCATCCACACGGGGGCAGTCCAGGGCGAGCCTAATATTTTAATATCAGGCGCAATGGCCAGTATTTTTTTCAATATGGGTATCAGGTCCGTATTTTCTTTATCAATGCTGAACTGCGCCAGGGTAGGATCTTCGGTGCCAGCGGCTACATCATCGTAGGTGAAGGTGGAACTACTCATGTCAGACGCGCCGATACTGACGCGCAGGTAGCTCACGCCAATGTGATTACTGTCTGTTGCAAATAGTTCCTGCAACAAAGCATCCTGCGTGGCGGGGTCCAGGGCATGGATTAGGGAGGCACTGCCGCCGGTGAGGCAGTAGCCGAAACCATCGATAGACTGGAATGTCTGGGAATCGTCTACGTTGATGGTGGGGTAGGTATTCACCGTATCGCGGAATAGCAGGCTTACATTTTGTTTGGCCAGCAACACACTTTTGTCTGCGGTAGTAACCCAGGCCTCCACATCGGTTTTTAAAGGGCCGGTGGACGTATCTACGGGAGGATTTACAGGTGTGGTGCCGGTATCGCCGGTACATCCTGCGGTGGTAATGGCTGCCAGTAAGCAAACCAATGCTACTTTGTGTAGGTTTTTCATAGTGAAATCATTTATCGGTCATTTTATATACGCGAACATAATCTACCTCCATGGTAACGGGGAAAATAGGATCGTCTACCCCCTGCGCACCCCCCCAGTCGCCACCAATGGCAAGGTTCAACAGTAAATGAAACCGTTTGTCGAACGGCCATACCGTATACCCGGCGCCTTCGTTCTGCACCGTGAGTACCAATTCATCATCAATATACCCGCGCAGCGCCGTTGGCGTCCAGTCCAGCCGATACAAGTGGAATCCGGTGATCGCGGTGGGAATCACCTTGGTAGCTGTTTGCTGGGTATTGGTTTTAAAGTAATATTTTTCGCAGTGTGCGCTGATGTGAATGTTATTGGGATCGTACCCCACCTGCTCCATAATATCTATTTCGCCCGACTTTGGCCAGGAGCCATAAGCCCAGTCGGTAGGAAGCATCCAAATGGCAGGCCAGCTGCCTGTACCCGCCGGTAATTTAGCTTTTATTTCGAAGCGGCCATACAACCAATCGCCTTTATGAGCAGTCACCAGCCTGGCGGATGTGTAATCGCGGCCATTGGAGGCCTCTTTGCGGGCGGTGATATGTAGCAGGCCGTCTTTCACATAAGCGTTGCTTATGCTGCTGGTATAATCTTCCAGCTCATGGTTGCCCCAGCCGCTGCCGCCCAGGTCGTAGCCCCATTTCCGGGCATCCGGCAGGCCGTCTGTATCAAACTCATCGCGCCATACCGGCGTAGGCTCAAAGGTCCAACCCTTGTCTTGCGGCGGTGTGGGCTTCACATTACCCCCACTGGAAATAGCATCTCTTTTTTGCCCGGAGCAGGCAATAATGGCCACCGTAAATAGCAATAGGGGCAAAATACATAATATTTTCATGCTATTCGTTTAAAGGACAACACCCACCTCCGTATAGTATTAAAAGTGGAAATGTTTTAAAGACACTGGTCCCTCAGCATTTGCAGGTAGGCACTCCCCTTCTCCCGCGCAAACTGCACATTGCGGGCGGGTATCTTTTCCGCATCTCCATAAAACGCCAGCGCTTTGCGGATGCTGGCCTCGCGCAAGAGGTGCAGCATGGGGTAAATACTACGATTGGTAAAATTAGCGGCATCGTCTACCGTGCTGCCTTCGAACTGGTATAGGGGGTGAAAGGTAGCTACCTGGTAAATGCCCTGGTAGCCCTTTTGCTGTAAGAGATGCTCTACCCGCCGCACCAGCGCCAGGTAATCGTGGAAAGCGGCGAAGGTGCCGGGCAAAATAAGTAGCGTAGTTTCGATATTTTTATCTGCATCCAGCCGCTGAAGCTCCCGCAGTAATACGGCGCGGCTCGAGGTAAGGGTCATGCCTGTTTCCACCTGGTAATGAATACTGTTGCGTTGCAGCTCGCGCGCAGCAAAAGGACAAAAATTACAACCAATCACCACAGATTGTATCCATTGGCGGGTTTGTGCAACGACCGTGGCTTTATCATCCATGCCGTAAAGATAGCGGAATATCACTCGGGCGCAATACCTGCGGGTAATTCTGCCTGTAAGCTCTTTACCGGGTTTACCATTGTGGCTTTCGTGGCAGGCTGGCATACCGTAACCAGCGCCATAAGCAGGGCAAATATGCCTGCACCCGCAAACATCCATCCGCTGAGCATCACGGCGGCCACCTGTTTTTTATCTACAAGCACATATAAGTTGTCTTCCCCGGCAATTACCGTAGGCAGGTACATGCCCACGCTGCTTGGGGGTTTGGTCAATGCCGGGAACGGATCGACGGCCAGGAAATGCCAGTTTAAAAGCGGGAAAATGGCATTGTCGGCAAAGATGATTTCTTAAATTTTATACTGCTGATCAAGCTGTAAGATGGTGCCACCACCTTCAGGATTTATGCGGGCGTTACTACCCATCTCTGTACGCTAGGCGAACAGTATTATTCCTGTTGTTGATGCAAGGCCCGTTCAATATGTTTATCGGGTACTAGCCAGGTAGTAGCTACTAAAAATATGATTATTTCGGAGCATAGGGGGCTTACATATGCCAGTCCTATACCCACCAGGTAACCAATGGTGGAGATAATACTTTTGCGGTTATTAGCACGTATAGCTGCTTCCATGGCCGGACTAAAAGGTGTGCAACTGCGTATTACGGCAATAAGGATGGTGTAAGCAGCGCCGCAAAGCATCAGGTTCAGCGAGTAGGCCACTATAGTATTGGGGGCCTGGTGATTTTCTCCCAGCCAGCCCGTAGTAACCGGCAGCAGGGAAAGCCAGAACAGCAGATGCAGGTTGGCCCAGATAATACCGGAAGAAACGTTTTTAACTGTGTGCAGCAGGTGATGATGATTGCCCCAGTAAATGCCTACATAAATAAAACTGATAACATAACTGAGGAACACAGGAAATAAAGGTTCCAGATCGCTCCAATTGGCCCCATGCGGTACTTTAATTTCTAACACCATGATGGTAATGATGATGGCAAATACGCCATCGCTGAATGCTTCTAGTCTTGTTTTATTCATGACAATACAGATTAATGGCAATATAAGATTATTGTGGGATTGTAGCACAACTGCTCCTTATGTAGGCAGCAGTTAATGGGTTTTCCGGCATTCGCCGGGCTTATTTGATAGCATTGGATAAATGAAAGCAATTAGTGCGCGAAGACTCTCCATAAAGCAAGATGGAGGCAGATAGTTTGCAAAGCATTTGCGGCCTCAGGAAAATGGCGTGAGAAATTTACGCAGTGCAGCGTTAAGCGGCAAACGGGCCGAGCGAAGTACAAAAGCCCAGTTGCACAATCGCCCAATAGAAATCCTCTCGCTCAATAGTAAGCTTCGTTTGCCGTAGCGGAGCGCAGTAAATTTTAGCCATTTTCCGCAGCCGCCAGGTGCTTTTTTATTTCTTTTTTGCACCAGCAAAAAAGAAAGCCCCCGCGGCAGCGGAGCATCTCCCAGCGCATGCCAGCAAAAACATTACCTTCGTACATATCATCGATAAGCGTGGATGATATGCGCAAAGGCCATCCCCCTGCCCCCTTCAAATGGGGACTAATGCATCGGAGCCACCATGGCTTATTTGACAGCATCAAATAAATGAAAGCGAATAGTGCGAAGACTCTCCATTTAGCAAGATGGAAACAGATAGTTTGCAAAGCATTTGCGGCCTCAGGAAAATGGCGTCAGAAATTTACGCAGTGCAGCGTTAAGCGGCAAACGGGCCGAGCGAAGTACAAAAACCCAGCTGCACAATCGCCCAATAGGAATCCTCTCGCTCAATAGTAAGCTTCGTTTGCCGTAGCGGAGCGAAGTAAATTTTAGCCATTTTCCGCAGCCGCCAGGTGCTTTTTTATTTCTTTTTTGCACCAGCAAAAAAGAAAGCCCCCGCGGCAGCGGAGCATCTCCCGGCGCATGCCAGCAAAAACAAATGCAGTGGATGTACCCGCTTCCACTGCATGTTTCCTCAAAGATTCTTAAGTGAGCGGCGCGGTAAATACCTTAATAGCGCCGCCCCGTTGTAACTGGGTGTGCTGCGTCCATTGGTCTTGCACACGGGCCAGTTGCGCTTTCATTTCCAGGGCGTATAATTGCTGGAGCAGGCGCTCAGTGGCCAGTTTTTTATTTTGGTGTTGAGAGCGGCTGTCGCTAGCCAGTACGCGCAGTCCTGCTGCGGCATGGATGGCCCATACGGCAGTCTCGGTTTTGTTTACGTGCTGTCCGCCGGGGCCCGAGGCGCGGGTGGTTTTGTATGTGATAGCACCTGCGGGTACTGCCTGGGCTGCGGGGGTAAAAGATTGTACACTCACAAACCAGTTCTTGCGGCCATGTGTAGGGCGGAAGGGGCTTTGGGCAATCCATTGTACGGTGCCTTCCCATTCGCGCAGCCAGGCAGCGGCAGCCCCGCCCTTCAACCGCAGCAACACAGAGTGCAGCGTGTCTGGAAGCGCACCGGGCGCTTTGTCTGTTACGGTGGCCTCCAGCCCTGCCGCCGTGGCGGATTGTAATAGCAAGGGAAGCAGCTTGGCCACTACCCTGCTGCATTCTGCCGGACCATGGCCGGCAGATATTTGCAGGAAAATATAATTGTGCATGTTATGTAATATTATCAGGTAGGATTCCTAACTTTTTTTAAATAAAAACCCTGCGCACTTAATAATAAAAAAAATGCCGCAATGGCTTATTCTTTATGCATACGCACGATCTTGGGCAGAAAACGCCCTTCTACCGCCACCAAGGCCGATTGGAGATCCATCACCGTATGAATGTCTTTGTAGGCCAATGGCGCTTCTTCGGTAGAACCGCCTATCAGCGTCACCTCATGTTGTGCCAGTAGTTTTTTCAGGGAAGACACGGTAATACTGTCTTTGGCCCGCTGGCGCGACATAGCCCGTCCGGCCCCATGGGAGGCCGATTGCAAGGCTTGGGCTACGCCCTTTCCCCGCACCAGGAAACCGGGATCTATCATGCTACCGGGAATAATGCCTGCTTCACCTGCATGTGCCGGTGTGGCACCTTTGCGGTGTACGATAGCAGCCTGCCCATTGGATAGTGTTTCCTTCCACGCAAAATTATGGTGGTTCTCTACGGTGGCCAACGGCTGCAAACCCAGCGCCCTTGTCAGGTTCAGGTGAATACGCTCATGACAGGCCTTGGCATATTGGCCAGCCAGCGTCATACTCTCCCAGTAGGCCTGGCCTGCTTCGCTGTTCATATCCAGCCAGGCCAGGTGTTGAGCTGCTTTGGGCAGCCGGCATAGGTCGCGGGCTATATCCGTGTAATACATGGCAATGGCCGCGCCCAGGCCCCGGGAGCCGCTGTGCGATAGCAGCGCTGTGTAATGCCCGGCGGGCAATGCCATCTCGTTGCCTTCATACAGCTCCAGGGCGCCAAATTCTACGAAGTGGTTACCTCCGCCAGAACTGCCCAATTGCCGGTAAGCTTTGCCCTGTAAGGATCGCAGCAGCTCCGTGTTTTTAAACATAGGATCGTCCATCACGGCATGCTCCTGGCGTACACCAAGGCTGCCTTCCATACCGAAATGGGTATGTTCACGGAGGGCGGTTTTGAGTTGATGTCCATACCGCACCAGGTATTTATCGTTTTCACTAAAAATGGTAAGCGCCATGCGGCAGCCAATGTCTACCCCTACAGCGTAGGGAATCACGGCGTTGTCGGTAGCCAGCACGCCGCCAATGGGCAGGCCATAACCGCCATGTGCATCGGGCATTAATGCCCCTTGCAAGGCCACGGGCAGTTGCAGTGCCACACCCATTTGTTGCTGGGCGCTTTGGTCTATTTGCTGACCGCCATACACCTTACAGGGCGCGGCATCTTGCGCGGCGCGCAGCGCGTAAGCGGTGAATACCGGCGCTACTTCGTCCGGCAGAAAATGCGCAGCCAGCGGAGCCCACACGGCATCATCTTTCCAGTCTTCGGGTGCTGCCATTACCTGTTGTAAAATATGCTGTAGTTGTTCCTGGCTTTCGTGTTTACAATGCCGGGATATGATATTGATGGCAAGACTGCGGCTAATGTCTGATGTGTAGCCAATCTTGCGCAGTGTTTTTAAAGGAATGCCTGCTTTCATACAGTGCGAAAATTGAAGTAGTTATAAAAATGCATACAAAGGCGTGGGCCGCAAACGGCCGGTGTGTAAACAAAGCATAACCCATCGTGTTGTTGCTGCGCGGGCAGCAGGATGAAGAAATATTTTCTGGAAAACGGGTTGGCAACGCAGGCGTGGGAACGCCCCGTAGTAGCGGGTTTTATCCGGGATAAGGCATTACATGATACGCCGCCAGCCATGTGTGCAGACGTTCACTTTTTCTTACCACCTTAAAAAACGGGAAAAGACCGGTCTGGGTAAAACCGAAAGTGCCAACTAAGCGATATGTGTAGATTGTTCCAGCATATATAATACCCTCCACTTGTAGTTTAGGATGAGGTATAAATTGAGCAACAAAGTTGCGATGATTATTTTTAAAAAACAAGTTCCCCAAAAAATTAGCCTATATACAGACCTGTCTGTGCCAGGTATAAAAGTATTACCTTTAACCCATGAAAACGGCAGGAGTAAAAGAAAGAGTATTGGAAACGGCGGCCCGGTTGTTTTACGAACAGGGCTACCAAGCTACGGGGATCAATCAGATCATCGAAGAGGCAGCTATTGCAAAAGCGAGCCTGTACCAGCATTTTGCCTCAAAAGAACTGGTGCTGAATGCTTACCTCCAAAATCATAAAATTAATTGGTATAATAACCTACTGGCCTACACCGAGCAGATGGAAGCTGGAAGGGAAAAGTTGCTGGGCCTGTTCGACTACCGCAAGCAAACGCTGGAAAACCGCCATTATAAAGGATGTGCTTTTTCCCGCATGGTGTATGAACTACCAGATATCAATGAAGAAGCGCTGGCCATTATCCAGGGCCACAAACTGGCCATTAAAGGATTTTTGAAACAGCAACTCTACGTAATGAAAACAACTTTTGGGAAGGACGACCTGAACGAATTTACCGAAATGCTTTTCAACCTGTTAGAAGGTGCCATTCTGCAAGGCACCATCCTGCGCTCTAGCAAACCGATGGAAGAAACCCGGCGCATGATCGTGAAACTGCTGGATAAAATCTAAACCGTAGCCAGCTTACATTCACACCTCCACAGATTTACTCAGCTTGTGCATTTCCAATACCGTCATACTGCCATCTTCGCGGTACATGGGTACAAACTTTCTTCCGAATTTTATTTCATCGAATGTATAAGAGGTACGTTGCAGCACAAAGTTGGAATATACGTCGTTGAAGCCACGGATCATAACGTATATTTCCACATCGGCTGCCTCGAGGTCTGCTGCGGTAAGGCCCTGGATGGGGCTTTCGTTGTCTATAGGATGTACCACCGTCCAGTTCATGGGCAGGTTTTCTACTTTGTTACGCTCCAGTTTCAACTCATAATATTGGTAACGTTTTTTACCATTCACCTCCGCCAGCATGGCCATATTTACCTGCACGGTTACGTCGCAAAGTGTGTGTTCGTCTTTATAACCTGCAAAGCGAAACATTAGCGCAGCACCGCCATCATAGGGTGCTATTACGGCATATTCGCTGAAGGCCAGGTGGGCGCGTGGACGGCTAAAGCGGCCATAGATTAAACCCGTAGCCACGGCAAAAGACAGGAAGCCGCTCATAGCCTCTATAGCCGCCAGCAGGTTGGCCCCGTCACCCACCGGGTTCACCCGGCCATAACCTACCGTGGTAAAGGTTTCTGTACTGAAAAAAAAGGCTTCTTTAAAAATGCCCCAGGCCGTATGAGACACCACGCCCTGCAACTGGCTGATGCCGATGAGCAGGTATAAGCTGGCATAAAGTAGGTTAATGCAGCAATAGGCCGCTACCAAACATAATACAAATGTAGGCCAGGACAAGTTCAGCAAGGCATGGTATACGCTGAAACGGTTCCAAAACTTACGCCCCTCGCGGCGCAGGTTGTAGGTACCATCTTTGTTCAGAAAACGGTTGCCATGCACGTCGGCAATATTGCTGAAACCAGTGCTCTCATTAATCTTCAAAAAAGGATTTACTTTTTGCTCCACAGCCATGACGTAGGGGTTTAACTCCTTCAAAACTACTATTCGTTTTTTACACACAGTATTTTTTTGATACAGCCCTTTACAGCCGCTACCATGCAGAGGCAGGCGCAGAAGGGTTACAGGCGCAGGAGGCCAAATTTCTGCAACCCGCTCACGGGTTTATTATCCCAGAACAGTTCAAAATCTTCCAGGCCGGCAGCCTCGTAATGGGCTTTTACTTCCTGGTAAGTATAGGTCTTGGCATTGTAGCCAGACAGCTCCGCGAGCATTCCCGCCAGCCATTGACCCTTGGGTACGTCTACTCTGATGTTAATAGCCTCCTTTCGACTTTGAAAGGTGAGGGAAGCCATTTCCCAGGAGCTGCCCTTCTTGGTTTTTACAATGGTTTCCATGTCTGGCGGGCGGCCCAGCCATACCAACCGGGCAGTGGGTTTGGTACTGGTGTATTCTTCCTCCTGCAAGGCCTTGGTAATAAAATCCGGGGCAATGCTGGTGCGCGGCACTTTAAATTCGAACCACTTTTGCAGCGGGTAATCCAGGCAGGTGCCATGCATGTAATTGAAGAGCGATTTTTTCAGTCCGAAACTATATGCGGCATGGTCTGCCCCGCCGGGATCGGCATGTTCCAGGTCGTTGTTGGCAAAAGTACCATCAGGGCCCGATACCCGCTGCACACCAAATGCCGCAGGGTTCAGGCCCACGGGGCTGTGGGCCGTCATGGTGAACTGGTGCCAGAAAGCCGATTGCAGTACGCCCGACTGGAAAAGCTGCCGCACCATTTCCAGGGAATCGATGGTTTCTTGCGCAGTTTGCGTGGGGAAACCAAACATTAAATAGGCATGTACCATGATGCCGGCCTCGGTAAAATTGCGGTTCACCCGCGCCACCTGGGCCACGGTAATGCCTTTTTTAATGAGGGCCAGCAGCCGGTCGGACGCCACTTCCAGCCCGCCGGATACGGCAATGCAGCCGCTGGCTTTGAGCAGCAGGCAGAGGTCGCGGGTGAAGCTTTTTTCGAAGCGGATATTGGTCCACCAGCTTACCGTAAGCTTACGGCGAATGATTTCCAGCGCCAGCGCGCGCATAAGGGCGGGTGGCGCGGCTTCGTCTACAAAGTGAAAACCATTCTGCCCCGTTTGGGCAATAATGGTTTCCATGCGGTCGCACAGCATACTGGCGGTAAGCGGTTCGTAGTGCTGGATATAATTTAGCGACACATCGCAGAAGGTGCATTTACCCCAGTAACAGCCATGGGCCATGGTGAGCTTGTTCCAACGCCCGTCGCTCCAAAGACTATGCATGGGGTTTACTACCTCAATGGCAGAAATGTATTGATCCAGGAGAAAATCACTGTAATCCGGCGTGCCGGTTTGGCCTTGTTTATAGTCGCTGCAAGAAGGGTTGTTGAGATAAGTTACCTTCCCATCCCTTAACAAGAAAGTACGTTTTAACAGATCTGCTGGAATATCGCCATGCAGGTATTTGAGCAGATTTTCTACCGGGGCTTCTCCATCGTCGAGGGTAATAAAATCAAAGTATTCAAATACACGAACATCGCTCACGGAGCGCAGCTCGGTATTGGCAAACCCGCCCCCCATCGCAATCTTTACCTGGGGATGGTGTTGTTTTATCCATTGCGCGCAGCGGAAACCCGCGTATAGATTGCCGGGAAATGGAATGGAAATAGCCACTAACCTGGGTTGCACCTGTTGCATATGGGCGGCCAGCAGGTTTGTCATCAGGGTATCGATAAAAGTATATTCCTGTTGCAACGCATGGTGCAGCACTTCGAAGCTATTCGCAGAACGGCCCAGCTTTTCGGCATAGCGACTAAAACCAAAGTGAGGGTCCACGCATTCCATGATCAGGTCGGACAGGTCTTCGAGGTACATAGTGGCCAGGTGTTTTGCCCGGTCCTGGGTGCCCATGGTGCCAAAGGCCCAGTACAGGTCGTCCAACTGGGCAAAGCGGTCCGCTTCGGGCAGGAAATCGCGCTTGGCGATCAGGTGCGCCAGGGTGGGGTTTTTGCCCTGAAGGAATTTCACCACAGCATCGATGGTTTGCAGGTAATCATTTTGCAGCACCAACATGCGCCGGGCATTGTCTGACCAGTTGCTGGCTCCGGTTTCATTGATCTTGGCAAACAGCCTTGCCAGGCCCTGTTGGGAAAACAGCGCCAGCGTAACCTCAATGCCCAGGTCGCTCTGGAAAGCGGTGATCTGTTTGGTGTTGAGGAACCCTTTCAAGTAGGCCGTAGCCGGGTAAGGCGTATTGAGCTGTGTGAAAGGCGGTGTGATCAAAAAAACTTCGGCACTCAAATCGGGTCATTTTAGCGTACAAAAGTAGGTTAAAATGTATTAGGTAGCCGGATTAGAGCAGCCCTCCCTCCATGAAGAGGTGCACCGTGGGCCTGTATGGAAGTTTGGTCATACCCAAGATAAAGCCTGCCAGCGCCCGGGATGCAGGCACCTTAAGCCCCTATGGGAGCCAGGATACGACCAGGCTAAAACTTACCAGCATTTCGGAAAATGCCCCTTATCACCTCTCTTACCTTACATATACTCCCCCGTTCCTGGTAATATTATCCTACCTTTGCACGCTATGACTTTCGCAGACCTGAATCTCAATAAGCCGCTGCTCAATGCCTTGCAGGACCTGGGATATACCACGCCCACCACCATCCAGCACCGGGCGTTTTCGGCCATGATGTCTGGCCGCGACGTATGCGGCATTGCGCAAACCGGCACGGGTAAAACCTTTGCCTACCTGCTGCCCATCCTGCGACAGTGGGAGTTTTCCAAGGATAGATTTCCCACGGTACTCATTATGGTACCTACCCGGGAACTGGTGGCCCAGGTGGTGGAATCTGTCCACCAGCTAACGCCCTACCTGCGCGTGGTGACGGAAGGTTTTTACGGTGGGGTGAATATGAACCCCCAAATGGATCGCGCCAGCCAGAAGATAGACATCGTGGTGGCCACCCCAGGCCGCCTGGTAGACCTGATACTGAGCGGCGCCCTGAAAATGAAAGCCATTAAAAAAGTGGTGATCGATGAAGTGGATGAAATGCTGAACCTGGGCTTCCGCACCCAGATCAAACACGTGCTGGACCTGCTGCCCCTGCGCCGGCAAAACACCATGTTCTCCGCCACCATTACCGACGAGGTACAAGCCCTTATCCAAACCTTTTTCAACGAACCCCTTATCATAGAAGCCGCCCCCGCAGGCTCTCCCCTGGCTAATATCCAGCAGATTGCCTACGAGGTACCCAACTTTAACACGAAGGTGAACCTGCTGGAAAAAATGCTCCGGGAAGATGCTACCATGACCAAAGTGCTGGTATTTGCCGCCACCAAGGCGCTAGCCGACGATCTTTTTGAAAAACTGGAACCTGCATTTCCAGGTAGGGTGGGAGTCATTCATTCTAATAAAGAACAAAATCACCGTTTCAATACCGTGAAGCAATTCCAGGAAGGGAACTACCGTTTTATCATCGCCACCGATATCATTGCCCGCGGACTGGATGTGGCGGAAGTATCGCATGTGGTGAACCTGGATGCGCCGGAGGTGCCGGAAGATTACATTCACCGCATTGGCCGTACTGGCCGAGCAGACCGTCCCGGGGTGGCCATTCTTTTTAAAACGGAACAGGAACAACCCCTGGTGGAAAAGATAGAAGCGCTCATGCACTACCAGATACCTACCCTCCCCCTGCCGGCGGATGTAGAAATCTCGAACGTGCTTATTGAGTCTGAACTGCCCCCGCCCCTCTTCGTAAAAAACGTGGAGATCCGCCTTCCCAAAGCCGAACCAAGAGGCCCGGCCTTCCACGAGAAAAAAGCGAAGAACAAAAAGGTGAATGTAAAAGTGAGCCACAAGGATAAGATGAAAGCCAAATACGGCAAGCCTAAAAAGCGGGGCGCCAAGAAGAAGTAAGCTACCCCGCCAGGGCAACAGGTGCATTTCACCCCTTCTTTTTACTGCTTCGCCGGTATAGTAGGATACGTAGCAGCGATTATTTGCTAATTTCAGGAAATGGACAGCAATGAAAGACGGATCTGCGTTTACAGCTCGCTGCTGATTGCCTTGATGGTCAATTCCGGCAGGCTGCTAGCGCTGCGGGAACATGGGATTGTGGCGCAGTACTGGCACTTTAACTTTTGGGAATATAGCTTCCAATTGCTGTATAACCTGGCTTTCTGTATCCTTTTGTTTTATATTAACCTCGGTGCCCGCTCCCCTATAGCCCGGTACCGGCAGCAGCACTATATTACCTACTATCTTTACAATGGGCTGTTTATCATGGCCGCCATGCTAACCGGCAATGCCCTGCAATATTTTCTTTTTGCCAATGGTCATTTACCCGGCGTGTTCTGGATGGGATATTTTGCCCGCTTTGGTCTCAGCGCCATTATGATTGGCATTGTGGTCCGGATCATATTACTGCTGCGCGAAAGCCGGCAAAAAGACCGGGAGCATGAACAACTGAAAACCAGCTACCTGGAAGCCCAGCTGGAATTATTGAAAGAACAACTAAACCCACACCTGCTGTTCAATTCCCTTAGCAGCCTTTCCGGTATTGTAAGAGAAGATCCTACCCTGGCCCAGTTCTATATTGGCCACCTGTCCAAGGTATTCCGCCATGCCCTGCTGCGTCCGGGTACCACGCTGGTTACGGTGGCAGATGAATTGCAGCTGCTGCCCTCTTTTGAAGCCTTGTTGAACATGCGCTTTGAAAAGGGCTTCCGGTTGGAGGTGCAGGTAGATGCTCCCTATCTTACCGCCCGCATCCCACATTTATCTTTACAGCCCTTGCTGGAAAATGCAGCCAAACATAACGCCGCCTTACCCGATAGCCCGCTGGTGGTAAAGGTGTATGTGCAGGATGATTGGCTGATAGTGCATAACAACCTGCAAGAAATAGCCGTGCCGGAACATAGTACGGGCATAGGACTGCTAAACCTGAATGAACGTTTCCGTTTGCTGCTGCACCAGGAAATTGAGATCGAAAAAACAACCAACGCCTTTATCGTAAAATTGCCCTTACCATTATGACATCCCTCCGCATTGCCCTTGTTGAAGATGAACCAGTTACTGCCCGCAACCTAGCCCACATGCTACAAAGCCTGGATGAAAACATCCGCATTGTAACGATGCTGCGCAGTGTGAAGGAAGCCACTGCCTGGTTTTCTGAGCAAGAAGATGGGTACGACCTAGCGTTTATGGATATCCGGCTGGCAGATGGCTTGTCTTTCGACATTTTTAAAAAAGTAAGTATCCACAAGCCAGTAATATTTGTGACGGCCTACAACGACTATGCTATTGAAGCCTTTAAAAATAATGGGATCGATTATATCCTGAAACCTTTTGATGAAGCGGAGCTACAACAATCCCTGCAAAAGTATGAATCCCTGGTGAGGCCTACAGCCACTGGGGCCCAGCCAAACCCCGCTAAGCTGGCAGCCTTGCTGGAACAACTGGAATCTAATATTAAGCCATATAAAAGATCTTTCCTGGTACACCACCGCGATAAGCTGGTGCCGGTAGAAACCAATAAAATTGCCTGGTGTTATACCGCCCATGAAATCGTGTACGCCCACACCCAAGACAACCGGCAATACATCATGGAATTTACCATGGAGCAACTAGAACAACAACTAGACCCCAGCCTGTTTTTCCGGGCCAACCGGCAGTTTATCGTAAACCGACAGGTAATTACAGAAGTCGATTTTTATTTTAATGGCCGGTTGTTAGTAAAGGTAAAACCCGAACCAACAGAACCTATCCTCATCAGCAAAGCACGCGTACCCGAATTTAAAAGCTGGATGAACCACTAACGTATTTCACCCCTCCATTTTTCAGCTTCACCCCTTTTCTCCCCGCTAGCATGGCGACTATTAGTCACCTTTGTATTGTCTTACATCAAACAATATTAAAGCGCTAATAGTATGAAACACCTGATCGCTCCATACCGCCTGTATGTGCTTTTGTTCCTCTTACTTTTAATTACAGCAGAAATATGCTGGAGTTGGAAAAAGGATAAGCACGCGTATGAAATACAAGAAACATTCTCCAACCTGGCAGTGCTGGCCGGTTTCCAGTTTTCAAAATATGTATTTGCCGGTTATCAGCTGGCCGTGTTAGGATTTTTTGCGCGGTATTCATTATTTACCCTGCCCCAAAATGCCTGGGTATTTCTGCTGACTTTTTTCGGGGCAGATTTTATTTACTACTGGTTCCACCGGTTTTCGCATAGCTGGAAACCACTCTGGGCTTTTCACCTGATCCATCATTCGGCCATGCACATGAACCTAACGGCTGCTTACCGGCTCAATTGGTTTTCTGCCATTATCAGCCCTTTGTTTTTCATTCCTTTGGCTTTACTGGGTATGCCGCCAGGTTTTATTGTAGTGTCTTATGCGCTCAATCTGGTGTATCAGTTTTTCTTACATACCGAAGCGGTAGGTAAGCTGGGAACACTGGAAAAAATAATAGATACCCCCTCTTCCCACCGCGCCCATCATGGCAGCAATGCCATTTATATCGACAAAAATTTTGGCGGGGTACTCATCATCTGGGACCGGCTGTTTCATACCTACCAGCCGGAAACTGAGCCAGTAGTGTATGGACTCACCACCGGGTTTTTAAGTAATAATCCTTTTAAACTGGTAATGCAGGGATTCATGGATTGGTTTACACCAGTCAAGTCACCCAAAGACCCGGTCACTTCAACCGTCAATTCAGCAGTCTTACCTGCAAAGGGATAACCTTGCCGTTCAAATCTTATCCAACATACTATTCATATTCACCTTTAAAATGTATCCAATGATGAAAAGTATCCTTTTAGTTGTTTTACTGGCATTTACCGGAGCCTTTGCGGCCAGCGCCCAAACCCGTGTGGTAATACGCCCGGTTCCCGTTGCAGTAAGGCCTGCCGTAGTGGTGGCACCCGCCGTACCTGTTGTAGTAGCTACTCCCGTAAGCCCGGTAATTGTACGCCCGGCTGCGGTGGTGGTACGTCCAGCCATTCGCAGGCGGGTTGTAGTGGTGCGCCGCTAGTATATTTCTTTCTATCATTTATTGCTTCATCAAATAAAAAAAACCAAATGAAAACGCCCTATCATTACAAAGCAACATTCGCCATCCTGATTTTCCTGGCCCTTATGACCACCGGCCTTTATTCCTGCAAAAAAGATGACGCTCCTGCCAGCACCACCACAGTTACCGAAGCAGATGCCGTAGAACTGGCCACCGATGCCGTAGTGCCGGCAGATGGCGGTATGGTATTGCAGGTAAATAACTCCGTGATGATCTACCAAACCGCTGCAATAGACTGCGGCGTAGCAAAAGATTCGGCGATTGCAGGCAGCAGCGCCAGTGGAGCTACCCCTTCTTATAGCTATGCGCTGAACTGGAATTACCTGTTAACTTGTTCCGGCGTGGTGCCTTCCCTGCTTACATTCAATTTTAGCGGCGAAAGCAAATACGATGGCGTTCATATGTCATCGAACGATAGCAGCACCGGTAATTTTGTCTTAACCGGCATTACCCCTACCGCTACCGCCTATACGCTGAATACCACTTATACCCGCAATGGTAGTCAAACTTCTAAAATTGCCCGTAACAACAGTTTCAGCAGCAAGATGAGTATCGAGTCTTCCAACATTACCGTAGATAAAACCAGTCTTAAAATTTTGTCGGGAGAGGCTACCATCGCTATCAGCGGCAGCTCCACTTCGGGGAGCAGCTTTAGCTACAGCGGAACACTTACTTTTTTAGGAAACGACAAAGCTACCTTAGTGCTTAATAGCGGTACTTCCTATACCATTGTATGGTGAGCGGCAGCCATACTTTTCACAAAAAAAATCCTTCCATCGTAAAAATGAAACTATGAAATACGAAAAAGGGAAACTTATTATCTTATTTGTGCTCTTTGTACTCCTTTTCAACCTGTGCCTGATAAATTTCTGTAATGCACAAGTCACAGGAGCTGCCTGGCGGGATAAAACACCCGCCCAACGCGCACAGTTCCAAACCGACATGATGCGGACAAAATTGGGCCTTGACGCTAACCAGTTATCGCAGGCACAGGCTATTAACCTGAAATATGCGCTGACGATAGCGCCCATCTTAAAGGAAAACGGCAGTAAGCTGAATAAAATCCAACGGATCAAAAGCTTGCAGGAGCAAAAAGACAAAGAATTAAAACAAGTATTTTCCGCCGCACAATTCCAGCAATATCAGACCGCGGAACAGCAATTCATAAAAAAAATAAGCGATGCCCATCCGTAAATAGGTCATCCGAACGAAAAGGCCGGTAACGGCAAGTATTACTAAAAAAGGGCTGCCTCATTCATCCTGGAATGAGGCAGCCTCTTTTTTGCGGATGAATGGGTAAGATGGCGTGTAGTAAAAAAGGCAGGCCTCCAAGAATAGAAGCCTGCCGTTCAAAAACAGTATGAAAAGAAAAACAAAAACTATTGGTGTTCCAGCGCCGGATCGTCTGCCTGTTTGGTTTCTACAGGTTTGAACTGTTCTTTCAGGAAGTCCGGGTTGGCCAGCCCCAGTGTGGGATTGGTAGAGAAAAAACCAAACGGCATGAGGGAAAATCCCATGTGATGTACTGGCATGATGGGCCACTCTTCCGGCCTTACAATATGGGTAATGCCTGCCACATACCATACTACGATATCGTTGTTGCCAATGTCGCGGTTCTTAGCCGTCCACTCTGGCAAGCCGTCGTATACCTTATTGCTGGCAGGATATTTACCGGCGGGGTATTCCTCTCCTTCATGGTATTGTGTAACCCATACCTGGTGATTCAGAAAGCCCGCCTTTTTGCGCAGTAGGGAAGTTTCCGGTACAAAGGTCTTGGCCTGCAAGCCGGGCATCAGCATGTAACCCACGTCCCCGCCCAGGGCATTATGCTCGTTGTTATTGACGATATGCCAGTTGCGCGCAGTCTGATAGTTCACATCCCGTTGCGCTTCTTTTTCTTTCATAAACATGGAATGCTGCACATAAAAAGCGTTGGCATAGGGGTTCTTAGGGCCGGGTGGCACCAATTTACAGTTCATTTCCATGACGCTGTTATTATTAGCGCCATCAATGTCCATGTCCAGGCGGAATACAAAGAAGTGTTGGTGATTAATGGCCTCTACATGCGGATGTACCAGGGTGCCGAAGCTATGTCCATCGTAGGAATAATCGTTCTTATCGGGATCGTCCTGTTCATTGACGCGGTGTACACCTTTTACCTCTACAATACCTGTCAGTTCTATATCTACATCAATGGTACCATCTTGCTTAAAGCGCCAGGTGAAGGCATAGTCATAATTTTCGATCATCGTATAATACTTGATCGCCAGGTTAGTTGCGCGGCGCGACACGGTATTATGCCGCCATAACACGCCGCCATATTCTTCATACACCGCCACTGCGCGGTCTAGCTGGAAGGGCTGGCCGTTTTCGCGGTGCAGGATGGCAGGCAGGTAGGTGGCGTTTTCCGGGGCGTCTGCACCAGGACTCAGGGAGCGGCATACACCTTGTCCAAGGCGGTATTCGCCAGCATCAAAGAAATTGTAGGAGGCCTGAAACAGGTCGGGGGAGCCGTAAGGCACCACCATTTCCGGCATGGAACCCCGGTACATCACGGAGCGCGCTTTACCCTGGTCGTTATACTTCACATCATAAATCACCAGGCCTTCGCGGTTGTCTACCCCAAAGCGCAGGTGCCAGTTCTGGAAGTTAATCTCATGGCCTTTTATCTCAAAAGAAGGCCCGCCGGGCTGCGTGATCACTACTGGGTGGGGAATACTGTAGGTATCTTTTACCGAGTCCTGGTTCCAGTAGTTCAGGTCTACCGCATCGCTGAAGGCGCCAGGTTCGTCTACAATCTTCAGGATCTTGCCCGTGGTGAAATCGGTATAGGCCATGAGGCCTTCCACATCCACGTTATTATGCTTACGGCGGGCAATGACCAGTTGCTCCCGGTGGCCCACGGGGGCCATGCCCATGTCGCCGGTGAAGATGCTGCGGTGGGTGACGGAATCGATGGAGATGCCGCGTTTGGCCAGGGCTGCCACCCAGCCCTGATCTTTGCGCACAATGGCGGTAGCCACAGAATCGGCTTCCAGGCCCATGCCTATTACGTTGGGAATATTTTTTACGCTGATCACCTGATGGGCGTTCAGGTTTACCACCGCTTCGGTGACGCCGTTTTTGCTATAATCATAAAAACTGGTAAAGGCCTCACGGCGATAGGGTGTGCCGGGCTGCCAGGCCAGTACTTCGGCCTTCGGCGGCTCTTTAAGATTAATGATATTGAAAATGTCTTTGCCAGATATCGTTTTGCTGTCTTTCAATACCTGTACCACCTCCCGCATTTCGGCGGCAGTAAGCGGATCTAACGGGTGGGTTTGTGCATGGGATCTCAGGCTTACCAACAGCATCAACATGGCACACAGGATGGGTGTCTTTCTCATTTTTTATTATTTTAAGAACGTAACTGTGGTAGCAATTAGCTTAAAGACAATAAAAAATGTGATTATAACTAAAGCGATTATCAAAATTTTGCGAAATACCAGGAAATAATACGAATAATAAAAAATTATTATACAAAACCTTCCAGCCTTTTTGACACAAGCGGAGCAACCTAACCTATCGATACCTGCCTGAACTTTATTGATGTGTGGTAAGCCCACTGAAAAAATACCCGGATAGCTTGTTTGCTGTGCTGGGGTTTTAATATGATGCTGGCTTATCTTGTAAGCCATGCTGCGCATATTGGTTCCGTTCTGTTTGTATTTTCACAACCGCCGTGTTGAATAATGTTGCTGGATTTACCCTACAAAAATAAACGATGTACGCTGGCCTAACTATGCACATCCAGGCACTGAACATGTATATTTACTGGAGAATTGTTATAAGCGCAACCCGCGGTGTATATCTTTTTTAAAATCCGTAAAGCTGGCACCCTCCACATGCTTAAAGTTCTTGCTTAAATGGGCAATATCACCGAACCAACGTAGCTGTTGGAGTGAAGAATATGGAAGCCTTTTGCTGGGACTTGACGAGCTGTTCATCTGCCGGGAACACTGTGGCCAGTTTGTGGCCCGTACTTTTATTGATGCACGGATAGACGCTGAAAGGACTGATCCCACTTTTGCCGGTATAGAGCTGAAAACCCTCGCTGGCAATGCCCTGGCCAACCAATTCTTTGCCAGCATAGGCTTCCGGAAAAAATAACGATCAGTTTTACTTATACCTAGCCCAACAAAGGAATGGATGACCAGGAAACACTTATGCCTGTTTTTTTCCAAATGCCCAGGCACCTGCTGCCGTCCAGGCACCTTGTTGATAATGCCACCCACATATCCCCATTGCCTGTACCGTAAATGGCTGAAAATCTTGTTCTAGTTGCCGTTGCAACTGCGTAGCCTTGTACGTGGTAACCCGCTGCTGTATGGTAACATGGGGCCACAAAGGTTGCCTGTCACGGGGTATGAGCCAGGGGGCCAGGCTTTGTTGCAAGTTCTTATGCCACTGCGCCAGCACATTGGATTGCAAGGTGTAGGCCAGCCCCTTTCCCATATTAAACAGGCCGGTTACCTCCAGATCAAATACAGGCATTGCCGCCTGTGCGGCCAGCGTAGCGCGTACCACGGACTGGTTTTCCGGTAAGTAATGAAAAAGGGTGAGGTGGGCGGCCACCCGATTGGCGTAAGCCGGATAATACCGGACCCGTTGCGCGTTAAAAAATGCCTGCGCGGCATCGTCCATTTGCAGGGTAACGATGAGGGATGGCAGCGGGTCCATGGTAATTATTTTTTGCCTTGACCCAGCCAGCGCAGTGCGTTGATGATCATTTTATCCTGCACTTCGCTGGCAAAGGTTTGCGACAGGTCTTTGTTGGTATGATGCTCGTAATCGATATCATTGTGGCCCATGTTTACGTACAGCATGCGATAATGGATGTTCGTCCATACCACGGGATAATACCCGCTGTGCCATATCTCCGATGGTTTGGGTCCGGTGCCCAGGGGAAAGCTGCTGGAATCTATGGAGAGTAGTATTTTAATATCGGGGTTCTGGCGCAGGTCTTTTTCCCAGCGGTACCATTCGTTGGGCGATGCCTTAAAAGTAGTGGGCAAGCCTTTTGTAACGGGATGGTGGGCATCTTCTACCCGCAGGATGGCAGCAGTGGGCCGCCAGGTATTGCTGCCATACTGACCGGCACCCAGGAATACGTTGTGATACCAGTTCCAGTCCTGTGGATAATCGCTGGGGGTGAGTGCAAAGGCGGCAAAGTGAAAGCCCATCCATCCTCCTCCCTGCTCCATCCAGGCCTGGAAAGCAGCGCGTTGGGCAGGATCTTCCGGGCGGGTATCGAGGAACAGCACTACCTGGTAATGAGCCAGGGTGTCTGCATTGAGTTTAGACCAGTCGTTGGTACTGTCGTAAGAGAAATGATACTTGGCAGCCATCTGCGGAAACCAGCGGTTCGCTTCATGTACATAACTAATATGGGCCTTGTCTTCTTTGGCTGTATAAAATGCCAGCACTTTGAAGGAAGGTTTTTGCTGCGCCTTGGTAAGGCTACACAGCAGCAATAACGGCAATATATGTACGAAATATTTTCGCATGGCAATCCTGGTTTTATTATCTAAAACTAAGCGGAATATTTTGATTGTGCAATGCCGGCCTTCATTTTAAAAGGCAGTTGGGCATTGCATTCCAGTCTTTCCGGTAGTATATATCTGCTATGTGCAGGGCGAAAACGTTTTCGTGAAGAATAGATCAGTCCATAAATTCCCATGCGCTCAGGTAAGCGTTATGCTGCTCGGTATAGGTAATGAAGTTAGCATAGAAAGGCAGTTGTGAGAGCGTGCCGCTATCGCCCACCACCACCAGTTTTTTCCTGGCCCGGGTCATGGCCACATTCATGCGGCGTATGTCGCTGAGGAAGCCGATCTTGTTTTCGGTATTGCTGCGGGTCATACTGATGTACACAATATCGCGCTCCTGGCCTTGAAAGCTGTCTATCGTATTCACCGATATTTTACTGCCGTATTTCTGCAAATCTGGTGCATGCTGCAACTGTTCCCGGAGCAACTCCACCTGCTGTTTGTAGGGCGAGATCACCGCGATGCTGGGAAACTGCTCCACCGGATAATGCGTGTCTAATGCGGCGCTCAGGCGGGTCAGGTGTTTAAAGAGAAAGGTCGCTTCTTCGGGATTAGTGGTGCTGGTACCGTCTTGCTTTTCTTCAAAACCACATCCGGCAGTATCGATGAAAGCCAGGGGCGAATCGTCGGTAAATAATACCTGCCCTGCCACCGATGCATGCGCGCGCAGGCGGCTGTCATAAAACGAGGCCGCGGAGTAACCCATGATGGTGGCGTGCATACGGTATTGCTCTTCCAGCATTACCACTGCCTCCGGGTGCAGGGCCACGCATTTTTCCAGCAAGGTAGTGCTAAGCCCCCGCCGTGCGGCCTCCTGCGATTTGATGGTAGGCGGCAATTGCTGGTGGTCGCCGGCCAGCACTACTTTTTTGCCTTTGAGGATGGGTATCCAGCAGGCCGGCTCCAGGGCCTGGCCAGCTTCGTCGATCACGATGGTTTTATAGTGGAGATTGCGCACGGTATAATGGTTGGCCCCTACCAGCGTGGCTGCTATCACCTGTGCTTTGGCGATCACGTCGTCGGCAATATATTGTTCGGTATCGCCTACAGCCTTCATGATATTACGTGCTTCGTTAAAGAGAGCCTTGCGTTGTTCGCGTTCCGACTTGCCAAAGTTGCGCTTGTATTTATGCGCCATATCCCGGAATTCGTTAGCCTGCTTCTTTAGCTTACGGATCTCCTTCATGCTGGCATGTTCTGCCATGCGGGCGTCCAGGGTTAGCGACATCAGGTGTTCGGACACACGGGCGGGATTGCCAACACGCAGTACATTGAGGCCCTCAGCAGCAAGTTTTTCGCTGAGCAGGTCTACCGCCGTATTACTGGGTGCCACTACCAGTATTTGCTGGTGTTCCAGCTTCCACAAGGCTTTGATGGCCTGCACCAGCGTGGTGGTTTTGCCTGTGCCTGGAGGACCGTGTACAATGGCCACTTCATTGGCTGTAACAATTTTTTCCACAGCGGCCTGCTGGGAGGCATTGAGTTGGGGGATTTGATAAGTAACGAGATCATGGTGGAAGGTGGCGGGCCGCTGACCAATGAGTGCCTGCACCAGGTGACCTTCGCTGCCCTTATCCAGGAGGCTTTCTGCCTCTTTCACGGCTTGCTGCATTTCGTCGTAGCTATTATCGTCAAAGAGCAGGTCTATACCTAATTTTCCGTTGTCGGCCCAGTCGGGCAGTTCATCGGTGCGCAGGGTGAGCTTCAGGCGATTGCCGCTCTGCCAGGTGATGGTGCCTTCCAGGCGGTCGTTCTTCGGATCGTGGTTAGAGAACAAGGCCGCCGACACACCGAAGCGCAATTGATGGACAATGTCCTGGTGGGTGGTGCGTTCCACTTCCACCGTGAGGTAATCGCCCCTTCCCATTTCGGAGCCACGGATGGCGATGGGATACCAGGCCAGCCCATTGGCCCGGCGATCGGCAACAGACGAAGTTGCCGTTAATAACTGATAGGATTTTTTATCTTCTTCCCGCTCTAATTTCAGTAGTTCCAGCAGCTTTTTAAAATACTCCATCCCGCAAAGGTAGTCCCTAAAAACATGTTGGAATAAAACAATTTACGGCCATGAAAGGCACCTTTAGGAGATGGCATCGAAATAATCATCCACGGCATCGCATTGAAATCTAACGGGATCCTGCCCTCATTTTTTTTCATACCCGGATTGGCAGGCCCGCTTACATGATCCGACACATTACTTAGCAACCATCCGCCATATTCCACCAGTTTAAAATCTTCCGCATAACCTAAAATAGAGGTGTAGTAATTCCATGCCTATTTCAGGTCAAACACGTGCTGGATAACCATGGCATTAGCGGTGTTCCCATAATTTATATGTTGTTAGATGCTTTGGAAAAGAAGGATCCAGGGAAACGCTATTATTTTATTTTAACAACTACCCCGTACCCACCCTTATTTTTAAAACGGTGGCCCCATTGTTGTGGGACCAATGCTGCAATTTTTTCACTAACAAATCCCTTATGACAAACATTATCTCTACCCTTGAACGGGAAACTAAAAATTGGTGGTTGTTGCTCATCACCGGCATCATTTTCATACTGTCAGGTATCATCACCTTCGTGTATCCGGTGGCCAGTTACCTGGCACTGGCGTATTTTTTCGGCGTAGCCATCCTGCTGGGCGGCATTTTCAAAGCGGCATTTGCAATTAGTAACCGGTCCAGCCTTCATGGCTGGGGATGGACGCTGGTATCAGGCATCCTCGATCTAATAGTAGGAGGCATTTTGTTGAGCAACCCGGCTATATCCCTGGTAGTGCTACCTTTTGTAGTAGGCTTTTATGTATTGTATGCCGGCGGTGTACTTATTAGTCTAGGCATGGATGGCCGCCACCTCCACATCACTGGTGCAGGATGGGTAGTATTTGGGGGCATAATCAGCCTGTTGCTGGGCCTGGGCATTCTTTTCGTACCAGCGGCGGGAGCGGTAGTATTGATCACCGTTACGGGACTTTCATTCATAGCCCAGGGCATTACCTACAGCTATGTGGCATTGAAGCTGGAGCAGGCGCGGCAAAGACTGCATCATGTGCCCGGTATCTCCCACTAAAGGTATCGTTATGCACAGGCTATGGGGATAAATAGTAGCCTGGGAAAACGATGCTGTAGCGTGCTGCTTTCCCTGCCAGCAAATGCCTGGTTACTAATACCTTCCGGGGCTGCGTTCGCCGGGATTTCCCCTCGGAAACCCGGCTGCAACCCGCGCCAAAAGCGGATTTTATTGGGAGAGATGATCCTAATCCGTTGAAATTCGTATATTTAGAGCATCGCTAATCAATTAGATCTTATCATATGGCAAAAAGTACTAAAGAATCTGCTGCCTCCAAGGTAGTAAAAAAGGAAGCTGCTCCTAAGAAAGCCGCTGCCAAAACAGCGGCTCCTAAAAAAGCAGCTGCTCCTAAGAAAGCGGCCAACAGCGCTTTCATGGCACCCCTTACACCCAGCGACACCCTCGCTGCCGTAATCGGTTCCACCCCCGTTCCCCGCACCGAGGTAACCAAAAAAATCTGGGACTACATCAAAGCGCACAACCTGCAGGATCCGGCCAATAAACGTATGATCAATGCCGACGCCAAACTTAAACCGTTGTTCGACGGCAAAGACCAGGTGTCCATGTTCGACCTCACCAAACTGGTAAGCAAACACGTAAAATAACCGTAATAGCGACGTTGCTGGCAACCGGTCTTCCCGTAAGACTGGTTGCTTTTTTTTGTGCCTATTGTATCCATTTTAGCGATAGAGCGCATACATTCCGCACCCATAAAATGCAGCGCTGCTGCCGGTTTGCAGCCACCCTTCTTAATTTTCCACCTGGCCCACAAGCCCTTGGTTGCCGCCAACAAGTTCCCATCATCCGTAGCGATAGCAATACGTTCACAGAGGTTACAACCCGGCATGGCACCAGGATCTGACAAAAAATATAACATGAACTTCCCGATTAACTACGCCCTACCGCACCACCGGCTTTCCCATTTTTCACTCATATGCTGCTCTTTATGCAAAAAGTTATCAAACAGGTGGGCCGAAAATACCTGACCATCGCACTGCTGGCCGGCATTGCACAGTTTTTTTTGTTCAAAAAGTTATATCCATTTCCGGATTTCATTTCAGACTCCTACAGTTACATTGCCACTAACCTGTATCATATGCAGGTGAACCTGTGGCCTGTAGGATACTCCCTATTCCTGAATCTTATCCATCACATCACCCCCTCCCATTACTTCCTGGTGTTTTGCCAGTTCCTGATCCTGCAAGGGGCCTTCCTATATTTTTTCTACACAGTGTTGTATTTGTATGCACTGCATAGGACGAATAAGATACTGCTATTCCTCTTTTTGTTCTTCAACCCCGCCTTTTTTTATCTTTCCAATTGCGTACTAAGCGACGCTATTTTCTGCGCCCTCAGTATCGTTTTATTTTCGCAATACCTTTGGATGTATCATAAGCCTACACGGAGAAATCTTATTATACAAGCAGTAATTATTGGGCTAGCATTTACCATCCGTTACACGGCCATTTATTATCCCATCGTAAGCATAGGTGCAATGCTCCTCTCCGGCTACCGGCTGCCACTAAAGCTTATTGGGATGGCGCTTCCCTGGTTTTTCATTTTACCATTTATCAAATACACGGAGCAAAAAACAAAGGAACTGACCGGCACGGCGGAGTTCTCCGTGTTCGGGGGATGGCAACTCGCCAATAATGCCTTGTACATGTACGGTCACATTGTGGTAGACAGTGCCCGCCTGCCCGCCAATCTGCGCGACCTGGATAAAGCTGCCAAAGAATATTTTAGCAGCACCCCGCCCACCGAAGACGACCTGACGGCAATACAGGGCACCTATTTCATTAAAAAGCGGGATGCTATTTTAAAGCCTTACATGCAGTCGCATAGCCAATTTACCGGCAGTGCTGTAAGCCAATTCCAGGCATGGGGAGCGGTTTCGCCCACGTACAATCAATATGGGCGTTACCTTATCACCCACTACCCGGTAGAATTTGCCCGGTACTACCTTTGGCTGAATACAAAAAATTATTTCGTGCCTTACCTGGAAAAATACAGTAACTATAACTTAGGCCAGCCCACCATGGCCGATATTGCAGCCGAATGGTTTGCGCTGGACAGCCCCAACGTGTGCAAAGTGCCACATACTGCTTCGCAGGTATGGGTGTTTATTTTTTACCCCATCGTTTTCATGATCCTCAATATTTATTTTACCATTTGCCTGGTGGATGTATTGATCTCCGGGAGACTTAAACAGTGGCGGAGTTTTAGCATAACCACCCTATTGCTGGCAGCATTTTTCCTGCTGGTGAATTTTGGCTTCAGCGTGTTTGCCACACCGGTGGTGATGCGGTATCAGTTAGTCCCCATGACTATTTTATTCTTCTTTTCATTGTACATGACCCAGTTTATTTCCAACAAGCCAATAAGTGCATCTTCCCAACCTGCTATGAGGCCGGTACATCCCCCCCTTCAACAGTAAAAATAGCGCTCCCATTTTTTTGCCAGTTAACTACCATGGGGCGGTAACTCGGGATATCATTTTTAGCGGTCTGTTCATTTCCCCCTGCCTGGTTTTCCGGGCGGGAACGATCAAAATCATAGGCTCCGCTCCCAAATACATAACCCTTTTATCATCTCTAACAGCCTGCTTTAATTCTACTGCGCCGTTACTATCACTGAACCTGCATTTTAACTAAAACGGATACGCGAAAACGCGCGCCTGCGCCCGTATTGCATACGCCTCCCGCTAACTTAGAATTAGCACAACACCATGTTTAATGACCGTTGTGACACCCAACAATTTTATACGATTTGTGTACCCAAAACTAATTCCATGATCAACGGACAAAGAGTTTTAGTAGTGCTGCCTGCTTACAATGCCGCCAAGACACTTCACCTTACCTACAAAGAAATAGACCGTAACCTGGTAGACGATGTGATCCTGGTAGATGATGCCAGCAAAGACAACACGGTGGCAGTAGCCAAAGACCTGGGCATTGCCCATATTATCTGCCATGAAAAAAACAAGGGTTACGGTGGCAACCAAAAATCCTGTTACCAAAAAGCCATTGAGCTGGGAGCAGATATCATCATCATGCTGCACCCCGATTACCAGTACACCCCGGCACTGGTAGGGCCTATGGCATCGGTTATTGCACACAACGTGTATCCGGTAGTGTTAGGCTCCCGCATTCTGGGCATGGGGGCACTGAAAGGAGGTATGCCGCTGTACAAGTATTTGTTTAACCGCCTGCTTACCATAACGCAAAACACGCTCATGCGGCAGAAACTTTCCGAATACCATACGGGTTATCGTGCTTTTCACCGCGACGTGCTGCTGTCTATCCCCTACAGCCAGAACTCCGACGATTTTGTGTTCGACAATGAACTCCTGGCTCAGGTATTTTTTAAAGGGTATGAAGTGGCGGAGATAACCTGCCCCACTAAGTATTTTAAAGAAGCGTCTTCCATTAATTTCCGCCGGAGCATGCAGTACGGGCTGGGTGTGCTAAGTGTGAGCTGGAAATATTTTCTGCACAATACCGGCCTCAAAACATCTAAATTATTTGCCGGCATACAGCGGGAACGCAAACCGCTGTGGAATACACGGCCACAACTGGAATTAAAGGGCGACCGCCTTTCTGTGGAAAACGATACGGCAACCCGTAATATTTATTCTTAACGGCGTTCTATTTAATGTCTCCCGCGCTTGTTGCTGAAAGTATTCCAGTGTTTCCTTCCCCTTTATATTAAGGTGGATATAAGTCATATTTCAAATGATGAATGGGCCTTTACTTAAAGAGTATGGGCCCATTCTTTTGGTGGGCAGCCCTCAATACTACCCCTTACACTCATTAAATTTCAGCCGGAAGGTTTTGGGGGTGCAGCCCTTGCGCCGTTTGAACAGTTTATTAAAGTTGGCCATATTATTAAAGCCACATTGATAGGCAATTTCAGCAATCGTTTGCTGCGACGACACCAGCAACCGGGCCACGTGTCCCAATCGTATTTCGGTGAGTTTTTCCGTAAAGGTGTACCCCGTATTGGCCTTCATAAACCGGCTAAAGGAGGCTTCCGACATATGCGCAATCCGCGCAATGCCCGGCAATGTAATGGCAGAACCATAATGCCGGTTCATATAATCGAAGGCCAGTTCCAGCCGACGGCTATCATACTGCACCGTTTCTTTACTGAAAGAAGGTTCTGATAACAGTACATTACCCTTGGCTACTGATAGCGTATGTAGCAGCGACAAAAATTGAAGCAAAGATTCGAAACCCCTCATCCCCACCAGGGAGCGCATGCGTTCCTGCACCTGGGCCACCACCGGTGCTGCGAAGAGAATGCCCCGTTTGGCATCTTCAAACAGGCGGCGGATAGCCAGCAATTGGTCAGTACCCAGCAAGTGGGCAGAGAAAAGCTCCTTATGAAACAGCAGGGTTATTTCCTCCACTTCCGGCAGGGCGTATTCGGAGGCATCAGGGTAAGAAAGCGCCACCGGTGCGGTAATTGGCAGGCCGGCAATGCGTTGCCCCCCTTTCAAACCGGCCGGGTGGTGGCCACCCCGGATGGCAGAAGGCTGTATGGTGGCGGCAGACAGGTCAAATGCATCCGGGTTGCCCGCACGCATGCCCCCAGCCGCCCGCAACCCGGGTGGGTTATCGGAAAACCAACCATGAGGCAGGCCAGGTCCTACCAGTACCAGCTCGGCTGCACCTACCGTACCCAAGTGGTCGCCCACTATACGCTGCAAACCATTTCCTCCCAGCAACAGGGTAAGCTCCATTTCTTCATGGGTATGTAAGGGAAAAGTAAAGGCCTGCTTTTTCCGGGCTACTATTGAAAAGCATTCATTCGGTGTTAGTGACGTTACTTCCCGCATCACTTTTTTAAACTGATAACAGTCGTTCAACATGGAATTAAGTTTTAAAAACGTGGCAACTCGATGACTACAGCTAACCCGGCTATTTTTTACTGATAACGTGTAACCGGGGATGGCCCCAAACTTAAAAACAACAGCCATTTCCGGCTTGTGCTACAGTGCCGGATTCTTGAAATATAGTCCAGCCATGAAAGCAGACTTCATAGAAATTTAATATACAGTAATTTATATATACAAATATTAACAAATATTAATAAACAAACCTTAAACCGGTTCCTGCTTAGGGATATTTAATACTTTTGATACTTAATACTAATATCCACGTACTGTATAAAAAGTATGTTCATTTTCACCAGTTGCCGAACATTTCGTCCTCTAATAATAGTAATTGGGCTGCTCCTTTCCATCGGTACCCGGGCGCAGCAGCCCCATTATAATTTTTACAACCATAGTACCGACAACGGGCTTCTCACCAATGACTACCAGAAAATTTACTACGATTCTTATGGTTATATCTGGCTGGCCTCTTTCGATGGGTTATTTCGCTGGGATGGTTATACACTTAAAAAATATGTACACCAGGAAAAAGATACCCTTAGCCTGAACAACAATATTGTGTATTCCATTTTCGAGGATAGCCAACGCCGGCTATGGGTAGGTACGATTGATGGCCTGAACCTCTACGATGCGGCACATGATAACTTCCGGCGTATGCCCCTGAACGGGCGCAAGGATAAAACCCCGGTGAATGCCATCCTGGAAGACGACGCCCACCAGCTATGGCTAGGCACTTCCAATGGTATTTGCCGCTACGATGCCCTGGGCCGGCACAGCGAATGGTTTCGTGTAAAAGGCGATGACGACAATATTATTTTCTGCCTGGCCCTCGACCAGCACCACACTTTGTGGGCGGGTACCTATAATAAAGGGGTGATCCAGTTTAATACCGACACCCACACTTTCCGCCTTTTCCGGAACGTACCCGGCCAGCCATCTCCCCTGGCCAGCAATAAAATACAAAGTATCCTAGTAGACGATGAACAGCGCATCTGGATTGGTACCGAAGACCGGGGTGTTAATATATGGGACAATAGCGGCCGCCCTCTTGCCGCTTTCGACAACCTGTCGCATAGCAACCAGTTCACCCATTCCAATACCCGCTGCTTATACCAGGATTCCCACGGAACTATTTGGATAGGACTTGGCCGCGAGGTGGTATGCGCGGTTAAAAAAGGTAGCCTGCAACCGGTGGCCATTACCACCCGCTCCCAAAATAATGGCCAGGAAAGACTGAATTCCATTACCTCCATTGCAGAAGACACCTTTGGCAATATCTGGTTTGCCTCTTCGGGTTATGGCCTGTTCACCACCAATAGCCGGAAAAACGTTTTTAATAACCTACTTACCAGCACTGCCGCCCTGCCAGGTCTGAACACCACGGTGGTAGCAGCCCTGTATGAAGACGCCCAACGCCGGCTATGGGTAGGCACTGCAGGCAGCGGTGTATTAATGCTTGATCCTGCCCGGCCAGATAATTTTAATACCACCCCCCTTTCCGGTACCCTGGCCGTAAATGATGTAAAAGGTGATACTGATGGGCTTATTTGGGTGGCCTGCTGGACCAGCGGCCTGAAAAGTTACGATCCCGCCACCGGTCGTCAATTTACTTATGTGCACGATCCTCAAGATCCCAATTCCCTGATCAATAACGACGTTAAAACAATATTGCCCGACGATAGTATTGTGTGGATTGGCACCCAGGGCGATGGGATTTCTGTATTCCATAAAAAAACGAAACAGTTTATCCACTATAAAAACAACCACACCTACCCCTTCAATATGCAGGCGCCGGGTTGGGTGAATCACTTGTTTAAAGACAGGCAACACCGGCTCTGGATCAGCAGTTACAGCGGTTTATTTCTCTATGATGGTAAAGCGATGTACGCCTACGAACATAATGAAAAGGCCAATAGTATCAACAGTAATTCGGTGAATATGGTGGCCGAAGATAACCAGGGCCGTATTTGGGTGATCACCGAGCAAGGGCTAGACCGTTTCGACGCAGCCACCCAAACATTCGTTCATCTCAACAAACAATTGTCGCTGCCAGAGTCCATGAAGTCTATCGTATGCGACGCCACTGGCAACCTGTGGATAGGCACGAATGAAGGACTCATTAAACTGAATCCCGCCACGTTGAAAGTAAGTCATTACGATAAAAACGACGGCCTTTTCGAACGCACCTTCTTTCAAAAATCTGTATGGCGGGGCCACGATGGCACCTTGTATTTTGGGGGCCCTAAAGGCCTGAGTGCATTTAATCCTGCGCGGATGGTTCCGGAGCAAACGCCCTCCTACTTCTACTTCACCGACCTTACCATCTTTGGCGACGTGCAGCAGCCCGGTCAGCCGGGATCGGCCTTACACCGAATCCTGAACCTTACCGATACGGTGACACTTACGCAAAAGCAATCCTTTTTTTCCATAGGATTTGCCGCGATCAACTTATATGCCCCGCATAAAATAAAATACAGTTACCGGCTCGAAGGCTATTACGACGACTGGATAGAAGTAGTGGACGAACGTAAGATATCCTTTGCCCACCTGCAACCCGGCATCTATCATTTGCAGGTGCGTTACACCGATATTTATGGCGAATGGCAACCACCCCATAAATCGCTGGTTATTGAAATATTACCTTACTGGTGGCAAACGTGGTGGTTCCGCATTGCCCTCTTAGGGCTGCTCATTGCCGCCATTGCCTGCATATTCTATTGGCGGGTGTCGGCTGTAAAAAAACGTAACCGCCTGCTTACAGAGGAAGTAAGACGGCAAACCGCCCGCCTGCGGGAAACCAATACATCGCTCATGGAGCAGCACGATAATGTAAGGTTGCAGAAAGAAAAACTGGAATCGTCGTATACGGAAATTGTGCGGCAAACAGATAAGATCTTAGTTCAGCAGCAACAGATTTCCAGTCAGAATAATGCGCTGGAGCAGGCTGTAGCCCAGTTGGAAAAACTGAATGCCTCCAAAGATTATTTTTTCTCTGTACTTGCACACGACCTCAAAAATCCGGTGGCCTCACTTAAAGAATTATCCGGGTATCTGCAGGATCATATGGGTAAAATAGACCTGCGCACCCTGCAACAATACATCGCCAATATGCACACCTCCTCTTCGATGGTGTTTGAACTATTGGTAAATCTATTAAGCTGGTCTATGTCGCAGTCGCGCAACATACAACTGGCACCCGTAGATACCAACTTGGCCGCCATTATTCATTCCAACCTGCAATTGCTGCAACCCCAGTTGCGCAACAAACATATTACCGTACAAATGCAGGTAGCAGACCAGCTATGGATACACGCAGACCAGCAGATGATGGATGTAGCTATCCGCAATATTTTGTCGAACAGTGTGAAATTTACGGATTACAACGGTGAAATACGTATATCCGCCACCGTTAGTAATGACGAGGTAGCGCTCATCATTGCCGACAATGGCATTGGCATGACGGCAGCGCAAGTGGACGCCTTATTCCATATTGACAAAACCGAAGTAAATACTGGCACCGCCGGCGAAAAGGGTACGGGGCTGGGACTGCTCATTGTACACGATTTCCTGCAAGCCAACCATGCCGGTATACAAGTGCAAAGTGAACCAGGAAAAGGAACTGCCTTTACCCTTACGCTACCCGCTGCGGCAGCACCACCTGCTTTACCACCTGTACCGGCCACCCCTGCAGAAAAAGAAATAACCGGCCAGTTCTGGCAATCACTGCCCACGGATAAATTCCTGAAAATAAAAGGTAAAAAAATACTGATCGTAGAAGACAGTAAAGAAACCCGCGACTATATGCGGCTGCTACTCTCCGACGTATTCGAAATATTTGAAGCGGCCAACGGGCAGGAGGGTTTCGACACCGCACGCGAAGCCATGCCTTCCCTCATCATCACCGACCTGCTCATGCCTGGCATGAACGGCCTGCAATTTTGCCGCGAGATAAAGTCGCATACCGCGACCAGCCACATTCCTGTGGTAATCCTCACCAGCCAGTGGCAAGAAAACATGCAGGCCAGCGGCTATGAAGCCGGCGCAGAAGCCTATCTTACCAAACCAGTAAAACCGGAAGTACTCATGCAGGTGTTACTTAACTTCCTGCAAAAACAAGACACCATTTACCAGCGCGTGCGCGAGCAAATTTTTAATGATACTCCACTGCCGCAGGATAGCAGCATGCTGACGGATGTAGACCAGCAATTTTTACAAGACCTGATTAAATTCATTGAAGAAAATATGGCCAACCAGGAGCTGGATGCAAAACTGATCAGCAAGGCCCTGTGTGTAAGCCGTACTGTACTTTACCACAAAGTGAAATCGCTCACTGAACAAACTGTACATGAATTCATAAAAGCCATCCGCCTGCGTAAAAGTGTTCACCTGCTATTGGAAGGGAACCTGAATATTAACCAGGTAGCGTTTGAGGTAGGCTTTAATAGTCACTCTTATTTCGATAAGTGTTTTATTAAACAATATGGCACCGGTCCACGCGAATACATTGCCCGTAAAAAAGCCGGTCACTGACTGCCGGCAAAACATCATGATTGAGCAACAAAGCATCCAAATGACGGGGCATGCTTTGCTATTTTTGTTGGTACATTTCCTGTATTCGTACCAATTGCTTATTCATGAAACAAAACCTTTCCTTGCTCCTGCTGCTGGCATTGGCCCTTCCACTACATGCCACGGTAATTATCAACAAGGCACAACCGCTCACCCCTGTTATCACCCAATATCAAAAGGCGGAATGGAACATTACCCTTACCGCTACCTATAACAATCCTTACGACCAGCGGCAAGTAAGCCTGGACATGTTATTGAAAAGCCCTTCCGGCAAGCCTTTACTGCTGCCATGCTATTACGACGCCGTGCAACAAACCTGGAAGGCACGCTTTACACCGCAGGAATCCGGCACCTACCAATATCATTTTCATTTGCAGGCCGGGCAGGAAGACACCAGCAACGCCGACCAGCGTTTTACCGCGCAGGCCAGTAATAGCCAGGGGTTTCTGCATAAGCACGACCTGTGGACATTTCAATACGATAACGGCGATTTGTTTCGCGGCATAGGCGAAAACATAGCCTGGGAGTCGCGAGATTTTGAAGCTGATAAATGGACCTACCAGTACCTGCTGCCTAAACTGGCGCAAAATGGTGGTAACTTTTTCCGTACGTGGATGTGCTATTGGAATCTTCCACTGGAATGGAAAAAGGTACATAACACAAAGCGCTATAGCAATAGTGATGCGTACTTTAACCCCGGCGCCATTACCCGTATGGACTCCCTGGTTGCCCAATGCGATTCACTGCATCTACACTTCATGCTTACCCTCGACTGGCATGGACACTTTATGCAAAACGGCGGCTGGAAAAACAGTAATTACAATGTAGCAAACGGCGGCCCTTGTACAACACCCACCGATTTTTTCACCCTGCCTGCCGCACAGGAAATGTATAAAAACCGGCTGCGTTATATTGTGGCACGCTGGGGCTATAGCAGCAGCATTGCAGTATGGGAATTTTTTAACGAGGTAGATAATGCGGCCTTTACCCAGCAAGACAGCATACTCATACCCCTGCCCGCCATTGCACAATGGCACCTGGAAATGAGCCGTTATCTTAAAGGCCTTGACCCCTACCAACACCTGGTTAGTACCAGCATATCGCACCGCGATATTATCGGTATGAACTCCATCCCTTACATCGACTTCAACCAAAAACATATTTATAAATACACAGAAAAAATACCCGGCATTTACCCCGACTATATTCAAACCTTCGGCAAACCCTATGTGGTAGGCGAGTTTGGCTACCGCTGGGAAGATCAAGACCCTAAGTATGCAGTGGAAGCAGATTACGATTACAAACGGGGTTTGTGGTATGGCTTATTTAGTGCTACGCCCTTGCTACCCATGTCGTGGTGGTGGGAGTTGTTTGATGACCAGCACATGATGCCTTACCTGCAAAGTGTACGCACCATCAGTAACCATATGCTGAACGCTGGCAAGGGTGCTTTTACCCCTATACCGGTAAAGGCCGGACTGCTGGAGGCTTACGCCCTGCAATGTGGCCAAACGTACTACGTGTATTTGCTCAACAATACCGACACCACACAGTCACCATCCTTGCAACTGACTGTACCAGCGGGTTACAAACTACAGCAGTTTACCCCTTCGGCCAATGCCTTTACCACCCAGGCTTATACGGGCACGGCCAAAGGAATGGCTATTCGTGGGTTTGCTTTGCCTGCTAAAACAGAAACGGTATTAGTTTTTTCGAAGTGATCATCCGAGTAAAATCTATGTTTGGGCCCCCCGCTTGTATGTCTATTTGAAGCCCTCTGTGTAGTATTAACCTGTTCTTTTTTTATTCCACACATAAAACTTCAGTTATGAAACAAATGACCCTTGTGGCCACTATGGCCCTTCTATTGCTGGCAGGTACAAGCTGTACCAAATCGATCAAAACCGATTCTGCCGATCCCAATGCTACCGTTCCCCGTGCGGCCGTGCCGCAAAGCGCCTTTAATTTGTGGGGCACCTGTAATGGCACTCCCTATAATATTTCGGGCAGCAACGGCATTTGCATACCCGTTGGCAATTGCAGCACCGATTTCGACGCGGCACAACAAAGCACTGGTCAAAATGCTACCGGCATGCAATTTTATGGCTGTTTTAAAGGTGGCACCAGCGCCAATAGCAGTGCCAGCGAACAGGCTGTATTTGTGTGCGACAATGTATCGGAATGGAATGGCAATGAAATGGGTTTTGTAAAAACCCTGAACGACAATGTACTCAAAGCCTACCTGCAAGGAGGCGGACAGTACATTTATGAAACTATTTCCAGCGGCGACAATGGCTATCACACTTTTAAATGCCAGGCCCGGAGCAGCAACCACCACCAGGTAGACTTTTACGTAGACGGAACGTATAAACTTACGCTTACGAACAACAGTGGAACTTATTACAACAACTGGTTTTACTTTGTAGGTACTAACCATTGGTATGGTGGTAGTAACAATAGTGGTCAGCAGATTGAAATGTATAGCATGACTACTTACTAAGCGTTCGCAGGGTAATATTTACAAAGGGTGTATCGTTCATGGCGATACACCCTTTGTTATTTATTTAAAGAGTCATTTAGCCGTTTTTTCTAAGGCAGTAACGTCTTCGCATAGCATCTGCCACCCTAACTTCTTCCGCCGTGCAGGCTTATTTTTAATATACAAAAGGATGGTATTCGATCGAGTAGGAAGGTAGGGATTAATTCCCTACCTGTCCTCTCACACCACCGTACGTACCGTTCGGTATACGGCGGTTCCTTAATTTAGTTCCGAG
>NZ_FMAR01000017.1 GCF_900094705.1 Chitinophaga costaii
TTATGAATTATGAATTATGAATTATGAATTATGAATTATGAATTATGAATTATGAATTATGAATTATGAATTATGAATTATGAATTATGAATTATGAATTTTTTTGTGGTGGGGGGATGGGGCAATGTACTATGTCCTGGGACTATGGTGGGCGTTTTTTCCCTTCCATGGTATTTTACATAGTACATTGTTCCTGTTATCTTACGAAGGCCATTGCTACGCCACCGTCTACGTTTAGCACGTTGCCGGTGCTTTTGTTCAGGAGGCCGCCGGTGAAGGCGAAGCAGGCGTTGGCGATGTCTTCGGGTAGGATGATCTCGTTGAGAAGGGTGCGCTTGGCGTAGAAGGCTGGCAGCTCTTCGATTTTTACACCATATGCTTTGGCGCGGCCCTCAGCCCAGGCACCTTCCCATATTTTGCTGTCGGCAATCACGGCGTCAGGATTTACCACGTTTACGCGGATGTGATCAGGGCCCAATTCTGCGGCATTCAGGCGGCTCAGGTGCAACTGGGCGGCTTTGGCGCTGCCATAACCAGCATTATTCGGACCGGATACCAGGGCGTTTTTGCTCACGATATTGATCACATCGCCCCCGCGACCTTGCTTGCGCAGAATGGCTACGCCGGCCTGGGTTACCAGGAACTGGCCTTTTACCAGTACATTGTACAGCAGGTCCCAATCTGCGCTGGTATGGTCTTCCAGCGGTTTGGAAATAGAGAGGCCGGCACAATTTACCACAATATCTACCCCCCCAAAAGCCAGGCAGGCCGTGTCAAATGCGGCGTTGATCTGGTCGGGATTGGTTACGTCCAGCAGCGCGGTAGTGAAGGCATCTTTGCCGGCTTGTTGTTCAAAAGCAGCCTTTGCGGTGGCCAGTCTTTCGGCATCGTTATCATTGATCACCACTACGGCACCTTCTTCAACAAATTTCTTTGCGATGGCACGCCCTATGCCGCCGGCACTGCCGGTAACCAGGGCAATGCGGCCACTCAGCGCTTTGGGCTTGGGCATGCGTTGCAATTTGGCTTCTTCCAGCAACCAATATTCAATATCGAAGGCTTCCTGCCGTGGCAGGGAGGTGTATTCGGAAATAGCTTCCGCCCCCTTCATCACATTGATAGCATTGATATAAAATTCCGCTGCCACCCGCGCGGTTTGTTTGTCTTTGGCGAAGGTAAACATGCCCACGCCCGGGTACAGGATCACCACAGGATTGGCATCGCGGATAGCCGGGCTGTTGGGATGTTTGCAGGTTTCATAGTAAGCGGTATAATCTTTCCGGTAGGCGGCAAATGCCGGTGCCAACCGTGCTTGTAAGGCTTTCACATCGTGCAGGTCTTCGCCGGCTTCCAATTCCAGTACCAAGGGCGCAATTTTGGTGCGCAGGAAGTGGTCGGGACAAGAAGTACCCAGGGGGGCCAGGCGGGCCAGGTCGTTAGCATTAATGAACTCCAGTACCCGTGCATCGTCGGTAAAGTGACCGATCATGTGCTGGTGTTCGGAGCAAAAACCACGCAGCACGGGGGCCAGCGCCGTGGCTTGTTGCAGGCGTTTTTCGGGCGGTAAGGCCTTTATTTTTACGCCGCCAAACACGGGACGTTTCTTGTTATAATTTTGTTCCAGGTAAGCGGCGCATTTTTCCACCACTTCGAGGGTGTTCACATAACTTTCGTAAGCGGTATTGCCCCAGGTAAATAACCCATGCGATCCCAGCATAATACCACGAATGCCAGGATGCTCGTGCAGGCACTGCCTTAATTGTAAACCCAGGTCAAAACCCGGTCTTTGCCAATCTACCCAACCCAGGGTACCCCCAAATAAATTTTGCGTAATCTGCTTGCCGTCTTTGGCCGCTGCAATGGCAATAGCCGCATCGGGGTGGAGGTGATCAATATGTTTGAAGGGTAAAAATCCGTGTAAAGGTGTATCGATGGAAGGTGCCTTGGAATCCAGGTCAAACAGGCAGTAATTAAACAGCTTCACCATTTCATCTTCCTGGTCTATGCCCCGGTAAATGCCCTCCAGTGCGCGCAGCTTATCTACGTACAATGCTGCCAATCCGTTCCGTTTCAGCGTGCCGATGTCGCCACCACTGCCCTTTACCCACATTACTTCTGTATCTTTTCCCGTGAGCGGATCTTTTGCCAACGCCTTGCAGGAGGTATTGCCCCCACCATAATTTGTAAGCCGCAGATCGGCACCCAGCAAATTAGAGCGATAGATCAACAATCCTACCTCATCCCCAGCCAATGCTGCCGCCTTCTGCTCATCCCATAGATAACTCACATGCTTAAATTCAGTTGTCAACATAAAAATATATTGTTTTAAAAAGTATATACATATTATATTTTCCTACATATATCATGTACCATGATACAAATTTTGAAGGCTTTGTTTATATTCTTTCCATCCTCCATTTTAAATACTATTGCCATATCCCACCAGCAACACGGATAGAATGATGGTGGCAATGCCCAGGAACACGGTACGCCAGGTGCGTATGTTCACTCCCTTCCACTCATGCAGTGCAATACCCCAGCAGTTAGACACCAGGATAATAAAAGCCATGTGAAGTATCCAGGAGCTAGATCCATTACCCAAGCGGCTTTCTCCCATGCCGTAGAAGAAGAATTGCAAAAACCAGGTGGCACCGGCCACTGCGGCAAATAAATAGTTGGCAGCCAAAGGAGTGGCGGTATTGTTATAATCTTTATAACTTTTATTCTTAATATTAAGGTAAATACACCAGAGTATATTGGTAACTAATCCACCCCAGAGGATTACCACAAAGGTCACGTTATTCCGGAACAGTGGGTTAGCACCATGTGCCTCGGCTGCGGCTGCCATAGACCTGCCGGCTTCTATTCCAAAGTTAAAGCATGCACTCAATATGCCCGATACCGTGGCCACCGTAAGCCCTTTGGTAAGATTAAATTCCTTCACCCCCTCTTTCTGCTGCTCCGGCGTAAGCACTTTTTCCTTTAACATGCCTGCCCGGCCGCAGATGGCTATGCCCACCAGGCATACCAGCACCCCAATCAATACAATAACCCCTCCCCTGCTGTGCAACATCTGGGTAAAGGTAACCCCGCTTTCCGGCGCAAACAGGTCGCGGTAAATGGGCGGCACCAGTGAACCAAAAGCCGAGGTAAAACCCAGGGCTACAGACATACCCAGCGACATGCCTAAGTAGCGCATAGACAGCCCAAAGGTTAACCCTCCCACTCCCCACAGCAATCCCAGGAGGAAAGTCCAGCCAATAACGGAAGGTGGTGCGGCACGAATAATATCCATAAAATCCGGGACCGTAAGCCAGGCGGCTAGTAGTGGAACGATGAGCCAGGAAAAAAGGCCACCGGCCAGCCAGTAGCTTTCCCAGGACCAGCCTTTTACTTTTTTGTAGGGAAGATAAAAACTACCGGAGGCGAAACCGCCTATAAAGTGGAATACTACGCCCAGGATTGCCTGCATGGAATTTATTTTGTACGATCAGTTAAGATAAAAGTAACCCAGGTGGCATAAAGCCGCATCCTGCCGCATCCTGCCCTACAGCCTCCTTCAAGGCGTTTGGGGTGGAGGCTTTTTTTGCCCAGGCCAGGGGGGAAATGGGATAAGCAGGCGTTCTGTGCAAACAATAACAACGACCACTGAACAAAAGGGGGTAGATTAGTGTAATTATAACATCAATATAACGATAAAGCGCATTTATCAATGCAGGATAAATTTTACCTTCATTACTTCTCCTACAGCAAACCTGCACGAACGCTATTTAAAATCATTTTTGCTACATGCAGCATACAACTTGCTTGATTATTGACGATGACCCAGACGACCAGGAAATTTTTGCCCTGGCCCTGGCCGAAGTAGGACCAGACTATCAATGCTCTTTTGCCAGTAATGCAACGGATGCCTTGCAACAATTGCAAACAAATTCCCCTGCGCCCGATTACATTTTCCTGGACCTGAATATGCCCCGGATAAATGGATTGCAATGCCTGGTAGAATTAAAGCGGCTACCTGCCACCCAGACCATTCCTGTGGTTATGTACTCCACCTCATCGGAGCATCATTTCTCCTCACAGGCCATGGCAGCCGGCGCTTCAGCCTTTGTAAGCAAACCTTCCCGCATTAGCGACCTGGTATCTATTTTAAAGGATATTTTTTCCAGGATGCAGGAGGCTTAGCGATAGCATCCAGTTTGATAAGCCAACTCCCAAATGGATATGCAGCACATACGGCTGCCTACCACAAATTAATAATATCACCTACGCAGTTCCTGGGTTCCTAAAAGTAAATGCATGCGTGATCCGGATCGGGATCATCCAGGATTTGCAAATCATATATGGAAATAGTTAATCTATTTTTAAGGCGGCTTTATCTAATAAGTTTTCTAAGTCTCTCCCCGGGACATTTAAACATGATGGCGCTAATAACTGTTTGCAAATCCCTTGAATTTCATGAAATTCGCCCGCGTGATGGGCATGATCGTTTAGACATGTTTGATTAGTTACATATACGATTGCAAAACATTTTTTATTTCAGGTAACTACAAATATTTATTACCGCAATTCAAAATTGTCGTTTAATAGCAAAACGCATAATAAGATTATAGCCTATTAAACGATTTTAATTTATAAAAATGAAGAGGATTTTTATATTGTTATGGTGTTGTATATTTTTCTTTTGCTCTGTTCATGCACAAATAAAAGACACGCTGTTTGTAGTAACCTCCAATAACAATTTTTCAAATATCAGTAACTTTTCAGAAGGTGTAGCAAAAGTGGAAATTTCCCACGATAGCACTATTGCGGATAATGATAGTATGTGGTCATCCATTGGCTATATAGATACTACAGGAAAAATATTATTCGAAAAAATTTTGGATGATGCAGGCAACTTCCATTGTGGATTAGCTTATATCAGTAAAAAAGTAAACGATGATTCTAAATATGGTTTTATCGACAAAAATGGAAAGGAAGTTATTCCCTGCATTTATGACAAAGTAGAAAATTTTTCGGGCAACCTAACGGCGGTAAACACAGGCAGCACTTGGCAAATAATTGATGTAAGCGGGAAAATAGTAATGAATGACCACCTGCTCATTACCAAAAGACAAATTATTAATGCTATCGCACACACCAGTGAGGACGAAGATATAGCGCCGCCCGCTTTCCACAATGGCCGAATGCTTGTATGCCAAGACGGTAAATATGGATATGTAGATACACAAGGAAAAATTGTATTGCCATTAACTTACTATAAAGCATTTGATTTTTCTGGCGGTACAGCCGTCGTTGCAATGGATACCGTGAATGGAAGCCTGCTTTACAAAGGAAAAGGTAACTTAGAGCGTTTGTACAACAGCTTGCCTTCGGGCCCTACAAAATATAAATGGACAGTGATTGATACTACCGGCAAAGTGCTATACAAATTTAAAGAAGAGGAAACGCCAGATTTGAATCAATATTTCTCTGAAGGAAATATTTCCTTTTCTGTTGACAGCTACAAAAACGGCGTAATGAGTAAAAACGGTAAAATTATCATTCCGCCGCAATATGAAAATGAATGCCTTCCTTTTTCTGATGGAGTAACAATTGTACAAGTGGACGACAACCAAGGAGACGGCAATAAAAACGGATATTTCTTAGTCATAGACACTATGGGAAATACTATATCAAAAATTTCTTTCACTAACCAATATGGTACCATGTACGATAGCAACCAAAGGTTTCACGAAGGGCTAATGGCCGTTAAGATAAACAATGCATGGGGATATATAGATAAAAAAGGAAAATTTGCAATTGCGCCGCAATTTGATGAGGCAACTGACTTTCACAATGGTTGTGCGGTGGTGAAAACAATGGAAGGGAAAGTAGCTGTTATAAAGAACGTGTTGCATCATTAAAAATATGATCATGATTTCCGAAGAGTCTTTAACAGAAGAAGATATTAAAATCTTTTTAAAGTCATATATCAGCACACAGACATTTAGTTTGCGAACGGGTTTATTTATAGTATCGATGGTTTGCTTATTAATGACTGTAATGGATATTATAGGCACTTCTTTCTTGTTGAACAAGAAAGCTTCCTTTTTTTTATTTATGGTTGTTATGCTTTTGGGTTCATTGCTAACAATTGTTATACCTATTTGGTGGGGATTAAAATCAGAAAAGTTCAAGATCGTTTTTGAGATAGTTACTATCCCTGCTACTTTTGTTGTTTCTCTTTTTTCAGGAGGAGGATATTTGCTGATCACAAATGCTGTGCTTCTCTTCGTGTTAATAATTGTTTTTATTTATAAATATTCCAATTATCTGACTTATAAAAGCGAACTCACCACGAAGAATAAAAAAATATTCTTTGAAGGCGTTCTTACAAAATGTTATAAGGAAGATACCAGCATATCCGCCCGTTATACGAACATTCATACAAACTTCACTATTCAAGACGAAAGTGAAAGTGTTTCTTTTTCTTTAGCACCATTAAAAATACTACAGTTATTTAGTGCAGGGCAAAACATGCCTACGGAAAACAGTATTGGCAAACAGGTAGTTGTTTCTTTTTTATCGTCAATGCCCAACACGCTGTTGTCATTTAAATTTTCAGAATAAATGTTGCCGGCTGCCAGCAAACAAAAAGTTTTTGATTGACGGTCCTAGACGGCAACAAGGGCGCTTTTATTAGATCATAGCGATCAGATCCTCATAATCATGCGCTCCCACTAACACAGGAATATCTGCCCAGGGGGCTTTCCCTTTATTATCCTGGATGGTTTGTTTCACGAGTTCCTGCACCCGGAGTAGGATGAGATATTCCTGAAGTTCACAGGCCTGCCGCAACTGATCGTTACGGTAACCTTCTGTTTGCATGTATGTTTTGTTGGTTTCCTGCAGGGCTTCAAAGCCTGTGATCGTAAATGTTTTTTCGGATTCTCCACTGAAATCCGCCAGCCAATCGAGATTGTCGCGGTTAACAAGCGATTCGTATGCCAGTAAATGGAGGAACCACTGGTCGTATTGTGTGGTAAAACTGTTCATTTCCAGGTATAAAGCCTTAATGTCTAGCTCCTCATCTTCTTTCATGACGTTATAAGAATAATTCAAATATGCCGTTAATGGCCGCTGTAGGTGCAGTAGGTCTTTGCCTATTACGTAATGAAAGCCGGAAGATGGCAGTTGGCTAAGCATCGTTTCCGTTTCCCGGATCGCCGTTTCAATTTGTCCTGCCTGGATAAGGTCCTGAATTTGTTGCATGCTACAAAGAAACGGCATATCCGGTAAATGGGGAATTTTATTACCGTTTACAATCAAACCCTAAAAAGAACCCCATTTACTACAGTCGACTTCCTCATCCTCCCCCCATATTTGAGGCAAATATACCCCAGGTATCCTCTAACCACCCAAGCAAATACAAGCATGATCCGTTATAAACTCACCCAAATAGTTTAGGCCCTATTTATGTATTGAATTTTATCGGCCAACTGTAGTTTTTATAAATGTGTTTCTTTTAACCCATGTATAATTCAATCTTGTTAATAACCAACAAAACCTCGTGTATGAAAAAAGTTTCAAATTTTTTAGTGGTGCTAGGTGTGGCATCACTCATGACTATGCCAAGTTGCAAAAAAATATTAGATGAGTTGGGCAATTCAGCTGGAAATAATCCTGGTATATCAGCCAACGTTAAACTGATCGAATACAAAAATAGTGATCACCGTTTAATGGGCGGATATTTTTCGCGGGAAACGGGCGATACTGCCGGTATACTAAATTTAATACCCGACAGTGTAGATATCATAAACATTTGGGGCAGACAGGAAAATAGCGCGGATTGGGAGCAGGAGCTACAAATTATTCATGATTTGCAAAAAAATAAAGGAATGAAATTTATTGTTACTGGTTGGTTAGATGATCTCAATTCCAGGTTTGGCCCCAAAGATGCCAGTGGCGCTGTGAACAACAAAAATTGGCGAACCGGTGTGACAGCCCTTCGCGATTCGGTGATTAAGTGGAAATTGGATGGTATTGACTTCGACATAGAACCAGGCATTATACCAGAGAGTAACGATTCGCTGGTGGCCATCATGACGGAATTGGCTAAATATTTCGGGCCCACTTCTACCCCACCCACGTTATCGAATGCAAAGCTTATGTTTATCTGGGACACAAATATGGATGGCAACTTCGCGCCTTATACTAAGACGTATAAAAATTACGACCTGGTTTACCTACAAGCTTATTGGAGAAATGCAAATAGTCTTACTAATACCTATAACACTTTCAAAAACTATATTCCTCAAAGCAAATTTCTAGCAGGAGTAGATTTTGAAGACGAAACCGGCTTTGCTTCGAATCAAATGCCAGCATATGCTGCCTGGGCAACTAGCCAAAACATGGGCGGTGTTTTTAGTTATAAAATTGAACGAGACTATGCGAATCAATCAGGCAGCTTCAGTAGTTACGCGATTACAAGAGCCGCCATTCAAACTATGAACCCTGCAAAGAAAAATAAGTGATGTATCACTATCCCTATCTTTTTAAATACAGTATCATTTTATACAAAAACACCTATGGCCTTTTATTCCATAGGTGTTTTGTCTAAAAAAAATCTTGTACCTGCGCAACTAATATACCAGCAACCTCGCCTCCTAATTCACATAACCAGGATTTTGTACTAACAGCGGTACACCCGTAGCTGCCGCCGACAAATCAATTTGTTGCTGCGGAATGGGCAGGTATTCATTACGGCCCTTGGTAAAAAATCCACCTTTCAGCGTAGTATTAATCTTCACATCATACTGCAGAAAAGCATTGATTTCATTAGCCATGGAGCCGGTACCCAAGTCCCATCGTTGCAGATCGAAAAAGCGGTGACCTTCCATGGCCAGCTCTATCTTTCGTTCAAAATGAATAGCTGTACGTGCGTAGGATTTATCATTAAAAGCACCTGCCGGATATGGTTTAATAAGATACTTATCCGCCGGCGTTGTTTGTGGCGTGTATTGTGAAGTTCCGGCATCATAGGTAGCATTTTTATACACCCAACCCGAAGCATCGGCTGCGCGGGCCCTTATCTGGTTCACATAAGCAAGGGCGCGATCGGCGTTGCCGGCGCTAGCTTCTATCTCTGCTTCCGCAGCCATGAGGATTACGTCTGAGAAACGCATCAGGTTAATGTTATTGGTCGTAATTTCTGGTGATCCCCAGTAGCTTTCGTTACTCACGTTGGTGGCGCGCTCACTTTGTGAATACACATTTTTGCGGGGCGTAAAACGACCGTTGGTAGGATCACGGATCCAGCTAGGTTGCGGGTAGCCCCAATCCAGGTAAGGAATGTTTGGCCGTCCCATCGTAAGATCTATACGCGGGTCTAACGTACCCGTGTAGGGCGTCGTTGGGTCACTTACATCGTTGCCCGTATCAAAACTGGTGAATAAAGGCAATCCATTGGCATCGGTTTTAAAAGAATTTGCCAATGATTGTGAAGGCGGGAAGTATCCACAGCAGGCACCCGGCCCCCCGTTGTACGGGAAATTAAGATCGTCCGGCCGGTTACCATTTGAGCCATTGGAACCATCGTTTACTGAAGTTTGGCAGGCCCATACAGATTCACCGCTATTCTTTTGTGCTGCTTGCGGGCTAAAATTTTGTTGGAAGGGAACCAGTACATATTTCTGTCCTCCTGCCGTTACACCTTCATTAATCACTTTTGTGAGCAAGGGCAACGCGGCATCAAATTTATGTTGAAACATATACGCTTTAGCCAGATAGGCCATTGCAGCCCAGCTATTCGCCCGTCCGCGCAATGCCTGGGTAGGTGGCAGGTTATCGACGGCATATTGAAAATCGGCTTCTATATTGGGCCATATGTCTTTGTCGTTCGGCTGATTTACATCTTTTGTATTTTCATCGATATAAGGCACCTGGTTGTAAATCTTTTTCAGCTCAAAATAATAAAACCCACGCAGGAATCGAGTTTCGCCAGTAATGCGTTTTATATCTTCATCACTGATATCGGTGGCCAGCGGAATGGTACGTAGTACATCGTTGCAACGTTGAATAGCATCGAACTCAAACAACCATTTTGCTGACACTGCCGTGTTACTGGTAGTCATATTAAATAACTGTATCGGCTGTACGTCTGCAGCACCATCAGATGGAGAGGAACCTTTGTACGCATCGCCAGCGGCCATGCTCATCACCCAATTGGAGCCGGGCGAACGCGTGCCCCCACTGTTACCACCATATCCATCCAGCATAGAATAGGCTCCTACCAGCAAGCTTTCCACGCCTTGTTTATTTGCCAATACGGTAGCACTTAACACGCCCAGCGGTTGCTGATCGAGAAAACTTTTATTACACCCCCAGGTACTACACAGGAGTAAGCCAGTGAGCAACAGGTTCGTTTTTAAAAATATATTTTTCATAACGGTCATTTTAAAATGTAACGTTCAGGCCTATATTATAATTTTTCTGATTCGCAGGGTAGTCGCCAAAGTCGATACCAAAACTCGTATTGTCGTTTAGGTTAGCGTTCTGCAACTCGGGATCCAACCCGGAATACTTAGTGATGGTGAATAAATTACTGGCCAGCACATATACCCGTAAGCGCTGGATACGGAGGCGTTTGATGAGTTCATCCGGCAAGGTGTAACCTAATGTGAGGGATTTCATTTTCAGGTAAGAACCATCTTCCAGGTAGAAAGAGTTAAATGCACCGGTATTGCTGAAATTTGCGCTGGTTTCTAGTACCGGGATTTTGGCGTTCAGATTGTCCGGACGCCATGAATTGCTGATAACATCAGCCGCTACGGCCCCTCCGAAAACTTGCGGAAAGTCGGTCCAGTAGCGCACATAGTTCACCACTTTATTGCCATATGAACCATACAGGAACATATTAAAATCGAAATGATGATAACTCACACTCAAATTAAATCCACCGGTAAGTTTTGGATTAGGATTGCCAAAGAAGGTACGGTCGGCATCGGTGATCATGCCATCTTTTGTTTCATCGCGGTACTTAAAGCGACCTGGCGCTGCCGCGGTTTGCTTAGGGGATTTACTCACATCCTCGGCATCGCGGAACAGGCCTTCTACCTGGTAGCCAAAGAAACTACCCAAGGCATGCCCCGGCTGCAAGCGCACAAAAGTACCAAGACGGGAAGATCCTGCACTGTAGAAGTCCTGGTATTTTTCATGGGGTAAACTTACCACCATGCTGGTGTAATGGCTTAAGTTCAAACCAATATCAAACTTTGCGTCCTGAACGTTGCCGTGGTAAGTTGCATTAAAATCAAATCCTTTGTTCTCAATATTTCCGCCATTGATATAAGGAGCGGAAGCGCCGCCGGCGGTAGCCAGTAAGGCCTGTTGAAACAGCAAGCCACTGATTTTTTTCTTGTAAACTTCAAAAGAAAGATCGAGTCGATTATTAAACAAGGTAGCATCGAATCCTAGGTTGGCAATCGCATCGCTTTCCCAAGTGGTAATAAGATTGCCCAACTGACTGTTGTAAGTTCCTTGCATAGGATTAAACCCGGTACCTGCCAGGTCGTAATAAGATTTGGCAGGGTCGGCGGCATAAAGGGAATAAGCATTATTGGGCTGGGTGCTCACCCCGCTCAGTGACCCAAGCTCGCCATAACCGCCGCGTAGTTTCAGGTCATTAAGCCAATGCAGGCCCGCCATAAATGGCTCCTGAGAAAGGCGCCAACCTGCGGTAACAGAAGGGAACACGCCATACTGATGTCCTGGTGCAAAGAACGAGGAGCCATCTCTACGCAGTGTGCCGCTTAGTAAGTATTTGCTGTTGTAGTTATAATCTATCCGTGCAAATTGCGAGTACAATGTATTTGAATAAAGCTGATATACGCCGTTGGTGGCAGAACTGGGCAACCCGGTATTGAGCGTAATGTAATCCGGATCGGTAGAGAGGGTATAACTATTCCTTCCACCAAACATGCCACGGCCATAGTTTTTGATAGCCTCTGTACCGGCTAGCACTTTTACATCGTGGTGTCCAAACTGTTGATTATAAGTAATAGTATTTGTAAAGGTACGTCCATAAGAAAAACCGCCGGTTTCCTGGAAATTATTAGCAGCCGTATTGCCCTCAGCCGCTTCATAAGGCGTAGCAGTAAATCCATAGAAATAATAGTTATCAAGATTGCCTCCCACACTAGAGCGTAGTGTAATTCGATGCTTCCACACATCCAATTCAGCAAAAATATTTCCGTTGATCTGCCAGTCGTAGCCGCGGTTATTTGCCGTACGTTTTTGTACCGCCACAGGATTTTGCGAATTACCCAATCCGGGTGCTTTGGTGCCTGCAAAATTACCCATGATATCGTATACCGGTATAATTGGTGGTTCCCGGTAAGCATACGAAATAGCATTGCCTTCGTTCTGGTTGGTAATCTTGGGATTGTCTTTGTACACGAGGTACACATTTTCTCCAATACGCAAATGCCCGGTTGTAAAGCTGGAGTTTACCCTTACAGAATATCTTTTCAAATAGGTATTAATGAGGGTACCCTGCTGATCGAAATAACCTAAAGACACCAGGAAATTATTCTTTTCCGATCCGCCACTGGCGGTAATGTTATGACTTTGAATGGGTGCGTGCCTGAATATTTCATGAAACCAATCGGTTCCAGATTTATTGGCGGGCATGATCTGGTGGGTATTAATGTTGTAAGTAGATGGATCTGTACCGGCATCTCCTGCTTTGGCACCAGCGGGTAAAATATAATCAGGAATAGAAAATGTACCCGTACCAAATTGAGGATGAGAAGGTGTATTCCCGGAATTTTGTTGCATAGCAAAAATGGCGTCCATGTATGTTTTCGTACCAGCCAGCCCGAATCCTTTTGACAAAGGCACTTGCACACCATAGTAACCGTCGTAGCTGACTTGGGTTTTGCCCTGCTTGCCTTTTTTCGTCGTCACCACAATAACGCCGTTAGAGCCGCGCACCCCGTAAATCGAAGCCGAACCAGCATCTTTCAGTACCTGCATAGATTCGATATCATTTACATTCAGGTCGTGCAAACTTCCGGGCACACCATCTACAATCACCAGGGGGCTGGAGTTGCCGATGGTGCTGATGCCGCGAATGTTCACCTGGCTGCCACCACCAGGATTGCCCGAATTGATCACCGTAACGCCCGAACTTTGTCCTTGCAACAATGATTCGGTGGTACCGGAGGGCACCGATTTTAAATTAGTGATGTTCACCACCGATACCGAGCCGGTAATGTCTTTTTTACGCTGGGAAGAATACCCGGTAGCCACCACCTCATTCAGCGAGGTACTGGATGGCTGTAGTATAACTTTAAGTTTAGCGGAATCGCCGATCGCTACGGTTTGCGTGTTAAAGCCAATAAAGCTAATTTCTAAAAAATCGCCTTTGTTGGCTTGGATGCTGAAAGCGCCCCCTACATCTGTTTGCGTGCCGGTATGCATTCCTTTAACGTGCACAGAAGCCCCGATCACGGGTTGTTGGGAAGCATCGGTAACAGTGCCTTGTACGACATGTTGTGCGATCGCCATCGATGAAAGCATACAGCACAGCAGCAATAAGCCGTACCGCATACGGGAAATTGGTAATTGAATCATAACGTGAAATTTTTTGAAAGTAACATACATCCAGGAACAGCAATTGGTATTTTAAAGAAGTATAAAATGAAGCAATACTTTTTTTATTCGAACACTACATCAGAAAAGCGAAGAATGGCATCATTAGGTAGGGAATTTTTAACCGCATAGATGTATACATCGTGCTTTCCGCTTACTGGCTGTGTAAGCGGAACAGCTATACGCGCATAAGTATCCCAACCACCAGTAGCCTGAAACGAGGTACTGTTCAACACAGGACCAGCCTGCGAGTCGAGGCGTACTACCACCTGCCCTCCTCCATCTTGTGAAGCATACGACAAGGTGAGCTGTTTGATGTGGGAAAGATCCACTTGTTTTAACAGCAGGTATGCTTTGTGGCCACCTTGTGAAAGCTTGTCACGGAAGCGCGGAAAGCCTACATAAGCATCGGCATACACCGCCTTTACATCCTGGTTGCGCAGCGTAATTATGTCGCTGCCAGTGAGGGGACCTACCACACGCCCCCCCTTGTCTGTATAACTGGCAGCAATGATATACTGGCCCTGGGGCTCTGCTTCATTATATTTTAACACCAGCGTACCCGATGCTGGGATCGTCTTCGCACGTTGGGCTGGTTTGTCGGTTAAGGAAAAAATGTATTTCACGATTTCCTGCGCATCCGCCGTGGATAACTGGGGATGTGCGCTCATCACGTGATCCGTACCCCATGCACCTGCGCCGCCATGAATGATCTTTGCTCCCAGTTTTTCCACCGCCCCTTTTTGCGTTTTATATCGCTTGGCAATGGCGATAAAATCTGGTCCCACGGCTGCGGTGTTTAACAGGTGGCACGATTTGCAATCGCTGGCTGCCATCAGGCTTTTGCCGGGAAAACTTACCGGAGCAGGGGCCTGATCGCCTGCATTATAAGCTGCACCTGGTGTGGCGCGGTATTCACACGTAACTTTAATGCGCGACGGTGCAATCTGTTTATCTTCAGCATCTGTTACACTTACATGATAATGGAAGGGCTGTTTATAAAAAGAAACATTGTCGGCAACAATTTTCACCTGAGGTGCGGTATTGCCCACTTTTACCAGCAGCGTATCAGTAGCGGAAAGCCCTTGCTGGTCGGTCACTTTGAGTATCGCTTTATAAATACCAGGCTTTGTGTAAGTGTACACAGCACGGGCGCTGTCTGCGCCAAAATTCCAATGATAAGTAATAGTATCATCGTCATCGAAATCAGCGCTACCCTGGGCACTGAAAGCTACCTGCAAGGGGGCCTGCCCGCTGATGCTTCGCAACATGGGCACTTGCTTGCGGTCTGTGGTGAGAAAAGAACGGGCATTGTTTTGTGCCATGGCAGCACTGTCTACAATACCCGCTTTGGCTATGGGCGGTCGGTTGCCCCGGTTGTAAGCAATGCGAACCAGGTGAGCATCTTCATTGGCCGCGCCATATACCGACCCGTATTCCAGCATGTACAGTTGACCATCCGGACCAAAAGCCATATCGATGGGCCGGCGAAAATCACCGTTGGCCGGCATAAACGCCTCGTTGCGCACATAATTTTCCTGGCTGTCAAAACGTAACGCTATCACCCAATTGCGCATCCAATCGGCCACGAATAAACTGCCATCGTAATAATCGGGAAATTTGTTTGGATGGTGATTATGCGGATCATCCGTATAGAAAGCACCTACTATCGCGCAACGGCCCCCTACACCGAGTTCCGGCCATTCTGGGGAAGCCGCATAGGGATACCAGATCATGGCCGGCATAGCGGGCGGCAATACACGCAGACCAGTATTATTCGGAGAGCTGTTTACCGGAGCCTTTTCATCGAACTTAGGGCCTGCTATGTTTTTGGCAAAATCCCATTTTGCATAGGCGTAGTTGTTAGCCACAAAATAAGGCCAGCCAAAGTTGCCTGCTTTACGTGCCTGGTTAAATTCATCATAGCCCCTTGGTCCCCGCTCGCTATCTTTCCCCGCATCGGGCCCTATATCACCCCAATAAAGAACATCTGTTTTGGGATTAAGGGCTATGCGGTAGGGATTGCGTGTACCCATGATATAAATTTCCGGCTTTGTACTATCGGTCCCTTTCGCAAAAAGATTGCCCGCCGGGATGGTATAGGTACCATCTGCTTCGGGATGAATACGGAGTATTTTTCCTTTGAAATCGTTGGTATTGCCCGCGCCGCGTTGCGAATCGAGACTATAATGAGCGGGTCCCGGACGTTCATCCAACGGCGCATAGCCATCGGAGGGAAAGGGATTAGAACCATCGCCGGTAGAAAGGTACAGGTTGCCCGCGCGATCCCAGGCGATAGAGCCTCCATGATGAGAGCCGCTGTTTTTTTGTACCGGTACTTTGAGCATTACTTTTTCACTACGCACATTGATGGCATTGTTCACGAGCGAAAAACGCGAGAGGCGGAAATAAATGGGTTCCTGCGTTTGTCCGCCGGGGGCATAATACAAATACAGGAAACCATTGCGCATAAACTGCGGATCCAAGCCAATGCCGATAAGACCTGTACCACCCACATTACTTACCGGGAATTTATAGACCAACCGGGTGCGGTTTTGACGTGGCTCGTAACAGTACAAATTGCCGAATAAAGTGGTAAAGAATACCCGTCCATCGGCTGCAATGGCCAGTTCCATGGGCGAATTTAAATTTCCCGCCAGGATGGTTTTCTGAAATCGATTTTGATCGGGTGTTACTTTTGCATAAGCCTTTGTATAATCCAGCGGAGCTCCATTGCCCATAGCATACCGTATGCCGCCCAGTAAATGGGCCAGGAAAAGCGGTTCGCTATAGCTTTCCTCGGTATGACCGCCACCGGTATAAAATGCACGTCCACCATCAAAAGTATGATACCAGCTTATGGGGTGATAGCTACCGTTAGTGCCGCCGTCGTAAGAATTTTCATCCAGGCTGGCCAGTACCTTAATACCCGGGTACCACGATTTAAAATTATACCATTCATCACTGCGCTCCCACCGATCGGGTAAGGATTGCGAAGCAGGATGCGTTTTGTCGCTCACATCGATTGTGGCCCTGCGTACGCCAGGGTTCAGCGGATGACTTTCGAACCAGGCACCTACCAGCTTTCCATACCAGGGCCAATCGTACTCCGTATCGGCAGCAGCGTGAATACCTGCATACCCACCACCAGCCTGTATGTATCGCTCAAAAGCAGCCTGCTGTACGCCATTCAGTACGTTACCCGTGGTATTGCAAAAAATAACCGCTGCATACTGCCGGAGTGTATCGTCATTAAACCGCGTGGCGTCGGTAGTAGTATCTACTATAAAATCATTGTTGGCACCCATCTTTTGAATAGCCGCAATAGCAGTGGGAATGGACGCATGATGCCAGCCCTTGGTCCTGGAAAACACTAGCACCCGCGGGGTAACCGCCTTGGCCATGCTAGTCATAAACAACAACATCACTAAACAATATTTCATTTTCTATATAGAATGAGCAGCCCTACCCATACACGCCTACAGGGTGCAAGGGGCATATTGGTAAAAAATAATAGATAATTATTGTAAAATACGTTTCGTATATGCCTTACCGTAATCAAGATGATTTTGGCCGATAGCATATTGAATACCTACCAACACATGATGGAGGAACAGCGAATCTTGGTAATGCTCCGGCAAGTGCCCAAGGGCCGTATAGAAAGACCGGCCGCCATCGTAGTTATGGTACCAAGCAAGCGGGTGGTAAGTACCATTGGTACCGCCGGCGTATGTAGTTTCATCGGCCAGTAACAATACCTGTAACGAGTCGATGCGGTTGCGGAAATTATACCATTCGTCCGTACGCTGCCAGCGCAGCGGCATACCCAGCGTGGCGGGGTGATTTACAGCTGCCACCACCACAGTACCGGGTACCGGTTGCGGCGGATGACCGTTGAAAACAGCCCCTACCAGGTGCCCATACCAGGGCCAGTCGGTTTCTGTAGCCGATGCGGAATGAATACCTACATAGCCGCCACCAGCCTGTATGTACCGCTCTAAATCGGCCTGCTGTGCCGTGTCCAGTACGTTGCCGGTGGTACTTAAAAAAATAACGGCGGCATAATGGCGCAGGCTGTCTTCTGTAAAATAGGCGGCATTGGTGGTGGTATCTACCTGGAAGCCGTTTTCCAGCCCCAGCCGCTGAATGGCCACATTACCTGCGGCAATAGACACATGATGGTAGCGCAGCGTTTTACTGAATACCAGCACCCGCGGCGTTTGTGCGTGGGCGCCCAGTGTCCATAAGAAACAGCAAAAAATAATTTTTTTCATCCGTTATTGTTCGTCGCGTAGCTGCACGGCTTGATCGTACACTACGGGTGTTTTAAATAATTTTTCCAGCAGTCCTTTGAGCTCTACGCGCCACACATACCATTCATGCCCACCCGTTACAGTCACGTATTCGTAGCGAACGCCTCGCTGCGATAAAGCATGCACCAGGTCCTGGTGTCCCGGTATCCGTGGGTCTTTAGTACCACAGCCTATCCACAAGAGGTGCAATTTTTCATTGAGACTACTATTTACAATTCCCGGCCATGCTTCGTCTATTTTGAAATCTTTATCGCTTAGCAGGCCCGAGCTAAACTCGCCAATCCATGCAAACCGATCGAGGTTGCGCAGGCCGATGAGCATGGATTGACCACCACCCATAGAAAGGCCGGCAATGGCGCGGTTATCGCGACCGGGCAGGGTATGATATGTTTTTTCTACCAGGGGAATAACGTCAGTAAGTAGCTCTTGCTGCAAGGCTTTCACCCCTTCCGGTGAGCTGCCCCCGGCCCAGGTGCCGTCGATTAAGCCATTGGTCATAACGATAATCATCGGAACAGCCTTGTTGCTGGCAATGAGATTTTCCAGGATCACGTCTGCACTACCGGCAGGCTGGGTCCAACTATTTTCATCATCCCCGCCACCATGCCGGAGGTACAACACGGGATAACGCCGTGCTGGCTGCTCAAAATAACCTGGGGGCAGGTATACCCGCAGTCCGCGCAGGCGCTGTAGTGCGGTAGACTGATAATGTAACGTTTGCAATATTCCGTGTGGCACCTGCTGCCGTTCGTCGAAGCGGGGCCGGTTGCCTGGCACCTGCACAATGCTGGCATATAACTGGGTGCCACTCTTCGTTTCGGGATTATTCATGTCCGGCATTTGCACCCCGTTCACCAGGAAATTGTAAGCATAAATGCCCGGCGCCACGGGGTCAATAGTAAGCTGCCAGGTGCCCGCCGTATCGCGCTGCATGGCCTGGGGGCGCAGGTCCCACTCACCGAACACTAGTTGCACGGAACTAGCCTGCGGGGCCTTCAGGCGGAAAGTAATATGCCGGTCTGGCGCCACTACGGGCGAAAATGGGGGTGGCGGGGGGCCAAACCAGCCTTTCGTGCTATAAGTATTATTGCTTTGCGCGAAAGCATCCACGGCATTCCATAATAATAGGAGACTACAAAGAGCCAGAGAAGGTAGGTTCAGTTTCATAACAGTAGCTTGCGGCAGGCGGCTGCCTAACGTGGTTTATTTTATACCACAAGAATACTGCATGAAAGGGGTTGGGGTACTGTACCACAGTCTCCGGTTACAGTACTATAGTCTACAAGTGGTTCATTATTACCTGATTACCGGCTCACGAACCCTGCCCGGTACTCGCTGGGGGAGGTCTGGTATTTCTTCTTGAATTCCCGGAAAAAATGGCTTTGGTTGCTAAAACCGGAGCTATAAAACACCTCCGCCACTGTCATATCCGTGGTTTGCAGCAACTGGGCGGCATGTTGCAGCCGGATCGTTTTGATCAATTCGCCCGGGGTCATACCGGAGAGCGCCTTTACCCGGCGATAAAAATAGGCCTTGCTCATTGCCAGCGACTTTTCCAGCAGGGCGGCATCCAGCGCTTCGTTATCGATATGCTGGTTAATACACCGGATGGTTTGTTCCAGGAAAGCCTTGTCTTCCTCCTTCATCCCGGTATTGGACAAATGATTAATGACGCGATCCTGGCGGAACAGGGTGTGCAACTTTTCCTGGTATTCCAATAACTTGCGCACCCGCACTTGTAAATGGCCCGTGTGGAAAGGCTTAGGAATATAAGCATCGGCGCCGGCCTCGTACCCTTCTGTTTGATGATCGATCGTGCTGCGGGCAGAAAGCATTACAAATGGAATGTGACAGGTAGCGGCCATATGCTTTAAGGTATTACACAGTTCCAGACCACTCATGTCGGGCATCATAATATCCGCAATGATCAGGTTGGGTACTACAGTGTTCATCAGGTCCAGCGCTTCCCGCCCATTACCCGCTTCAAATACGATGTAATCTTCCTTAAACAGATCGTTCAATAGATACCGGATATCTGGATCATCTTCCACCACGAGGATACTTTTTTTCTGCTCCTGCCCCAGCCCATCCAATAAAGCTTGCCGGTTGTCGGGCGCGGGCTTGGGTGGCGCGTCGGTCATTGTTTTCAGCAAATGAGAAGGCTGTTCTGTCGGCGCCACCGTGCCGGCCAGCCGCTCTTCCATGGCAGGGACTACCTTTGCAGGCAGGGTTACCGTAAAATAAATCCAGTTATGATCGCAAGCCACCTGGATATGCCCATTGAGCAAAGTTACCAACTGCCGGGTAAGGGCAAGCCCCAGACCGGTACTCACCCGGGTAGGCTCCGTATTGCCAGTAACAAAAAACTTATTGAACAGTTTTTCAATATCTGCCTGGGGCAAGGTGTTTCCTGCATTGGCAACTACCAATTCCAGGCAATCGTCTTTGGCACATAATGAACAATGAATCTCGCAGCCGGATGGTGTATGCTTAAATGCATTCGATAATAAATTAAATGCGATCTTCTCAAATTTGTCTTTATCCATCCAACAGTCGGGCAATGGTAAAATATCTACCAAAAATTGCTGATTGTGTCTCTCCTGCAAAGGCGTAAAGAGGGCGGCAATATTGGTGAGCAATTGCGAAACATTTAAATAACTATAACGGTTTTTTAAATGCCCCGCTTCGGCCTTTCGAAATTCCAGGAGCTGATAAACCAGGTAATTCAGCCGCGATGCTTGTTGGTTTACGATAGACAAAAAATGCGGGGTACTATCGGGTTGCTGGTATAGCTCCAGCGATCCGGTAATGAGGGTAAGCGGCGTTTGCAGTTCGTGGGCGATGTTTGTAAAAAAATTTAATTGCTCTTGGTGCAGTGCTTCATCTTTTTCACGCAGCACATGTTCCATGGTGAGCTTGTGCTGCATTTGTAACTTGTTCCGCCGGTAAATATGTACCGCGTATACCCCCAGGGCCAGCAGGCAGCAATATCCCAGGAAGGCTGGCCAGGTAAGCCAGAAGTACTGCTGCACGGTGAGATAAAAGGCCGTTACTCCATTGTTCCAGGTACCTTCTCCATTCGACCATTTGATGATCATTTTATAGTTGCCTGGCGGAATATTACTGTAAGCAATGCGCCGGTCGGGCCCCAGGTAGTGCCATACTTTATCATATTTTTCGAGGTAATAAGCGTACTGCGACTTTTGCTTGTTGGAAAAATTGATCGTTTTGACCCGGAATTCCAGGAAATTATTACGGCGTGGCAAACTAAAATGCGGAGCAGGAAGCGCGTGTTTCATATTGACCACCTGGATGCTGTTTTCATTTTCCGCATGTCCCCCCAATTGCAGATCGGTGAGTAGCAAGTTCGATTGCCTGTGGGAAAAATGCATCTTAGCAGGCAAACAATAATTGAACCCGGCTACATTCCCAAAATACAAGTACCCGGCATCATCTTTCCAGATAGCATTATCGCAAAATTCATCACTTTGCAATCCATCCGCCATGCGGAATTGCACCGTTTTACCATTCTGCGGATCTATCTGCGCTAACCCGTTATTGGTGCTTACCCAGATGCCTCCTTGCGCATCTTCGGCAATGGCGTGAAAGGTACTGTTGGGCAGCCCATCTTCTATGTTCAAGGTGTTAAACCTGGGGTTAGCCTGATGAATATCTTTCGTATACATCCAGTTCAGTCCATAACTGGTACCCACCCACATGCGATCCTGCCGGTCGCAGTAAAGCGACAGCACGTCATTATTAGAAAGGCTGCCAGCATAAGCGCCCGCCCTGAAGGTGGTAAACTTTCCGCTGCGTGGATCTAATACGCTTAAGCCACCGAAGCGACATCCTATCCATAATAAACCATCGGCACTTTGGGCCAGTGCGTTGATCACGTCATTGCCAGGGCCTGTATTGCCACCGTTATATGGATACCGCTGCCATTGCGTAATGTGCAGTTCATTACCTTCCCGCATTAATTTTAGATGTACCAGCCCACCCGCGCTCAGGCCCATCCAAATACTAGAATCGGCTGCACATAAAATGGTACGCACCGCACCGGGTAGCGCCATACCACTAGTACCCGCCATTGTTTTCCAATGCCAGGTTTTCCGCATGAAAGGATCGTAAACAGAAAGCCCCATCCCGTCTGACCCAATGTACACCAGGCCATCGTGGCCACTGGCCATTGCATAAATATTGTAATCCGCGGCTTCTTCCGGGGTGAATATGGGCAACCCATTCCCTTCCGGCAAAGTTATAATTCCATTACCCTTGGCAGCAGCCCACACCCTTCCATTCACATTACAGAAGGCTCGCACCGGCGCATTTATTAAAGGCTTACCACCCCTACTTACGGTGGTGAAATAATTCTCCCGCTTTGCAATCTTAACAATGCCGCCGCCATCCGTACCGCACCACAACATTTTCTCCACCCCAGTAAAAAGATTATTGATCCGCGTATTTTTCAACAGTGGCACCTCGTTCAATAAAAAGTCATCTGGTTTAAAATCCAGGCCATACGCGCCTATTCCTTTGGTATTCCACGCCAGCAGGTAATGGTCCTGGTAAAAGGTCATGGACCGTACAGGGTGCTGTAGCGAAAGTACTGTTTGAATGTGCAGATCGTCGTCTACCCGGATAAGTTCTTGCTGTGTAGTGGTATAAAAGATATGACCGTTGGTAAATAGCAGGTTGTCTACATGGCGGGCAAACGGAAATGCTTTGATAGCATAAAAATGGTGACCCTCCTTATGATATACCTGCAGGCCTTCATTTGTGAATATCCACAAACGCCCTTGCCGGTCGAAGGCCATTTTTCGCACGCCCATGCCAGATAACCCCGACACTGAGCAAGGATAAAATTTGTCGGTCGCGGTGTCGTAATAACTCACCGATGCACTGTTTATACGGGCCGCATAAATGGTGCCCACACTATCCAGTGCCAGGAAATAACCATTCACCGCCGAATGCGGCAGATCGTACAAGTAGTTGCTGATGCGCCCCGTGCTTTTCTCATATTTGGAAACACCTTCTGCTGTGCCCAGCCAAATATGATGCAACCTGTCTTCGGTGAGCTGGTAAATAACATTGCTCCCCAGCGTATTGCCCATACCCTGGCGGTTGTAGTTAAACACATGGAAAGCGGATCCATCATACACATTTAACCCATCCCAGGTTGCAAACCAAAGTAGCTCATCGCTATCCTGAAAAATACGGTTCACATAACTACTGGAAAGGCCATCGGTATTATTGAATTGCTTTACCACATAATTACTCAACTGCCCATAGCAAGGCATTAATGCACAGCATAATAATAAAAAACCTGATAAGATTTTCTTCATCGAACGTGGAATCATGGGGCCAAGCGGCACCTTTGCTCATTAAAGTTATTAAATTCCAGGAATTGTATGCCTGAATTTATAAATTATGCCTGGTGGCACAGCTGTGAAGACCGCACTAGCAAGGTAATAATGGCACTAATAAATTATATATGTGGGCATAGGCTAACCTACCTTGCTGTATTAAACTTAAAGCCACGCCAAGGATAAAGCTTACTAATGCCCAGTTTCCGTGCAGGGGAAAGCGAACCTGCCTAAAATAAATGTCGAAGCTTTATTTTTTCCACTTATTATACCATACCAGTATGCCAGATATGGGGAGACTGGTGGCGAGCAGGCAGGCAATGAAGTATATAATTTTAGATAAAGAACCAAATATTTCACCCACATGTATAGCGCGGAAGGAGGTGGCAATTTTCGCACTAATTGTGAGATGAGAAAAAAGCATGGTTTTTAAAACAGTGCCGGTGCTGGGATCTATTTGTATTTTATCGATAGCCGACAAATTTAAAAAACCAACATGGGTTTTAGCAATAGAAATGGCAGCCCCCTTTTCGGCTGGAAGTGTAACGACGGTAATGCTTTGTGCTTTAATACAGGAATCTGCCAACTCCAGCACCCGCGCATAAGTAATTGTTTCGGCAGGCGCAGCTTTGGCAGCAGGATGCTTAGTCTTTACTTCCTTTTTTTTCAACACTTCACTTCCCAGCAATTTGCTGAATCCTGATCTATACCACTCGAATGACCAGGCAGGACCGGTGATGGCTGATAATAATATGACCGGAAACACATAAATGCCTAAGGCCCGGTGCAAATCATAATTAACCCGTTTCCACCTGGCCGAAAACTTAATTTTAAATCCTTCTTTCCAGTGTTTGATCTTACGGGGCCACCAGATAACGATACCTGAAATAATAAGCAACACAAATATGATTGCCGCAGTACCACCAATCGTTTTACCAACCGGCTTCCCTACAAAAAACCAACGGTGAATATCCTCCACCGTGCGAAAGAACTCCCCGGCGGGGCTTTTGTCTACGCCTGTTATCTCCCCTGTGTATGGATCTACATAATATATTTTATTCTTTTCCTGGGCAGCATCTTCCGCATTTCCCATTGCAGGTGTTGGGCTGACCTGCTGCACCGGCATACCCGCATTTGCAGGCTTATTCTTTACGGAAAACATCCACACTTCATCGGGCGAAGCCGGGATGGTGAATATTACTACTTTTCCCTTGGTGTGGTTTTCCACCGTGGCAATGAGCTCGTCAGGACTACGTTTTTTACCATCATCCATTTGAGCTTTAAACCATTTAGGGTACAGCAACTTCTCTATTTCAGTGTGAAATACAAAAATAGTTCCGGTGAGGCATATTACGAAAAGTACGATACTGCTGGCCATACCTAACCAGAGATGCACATCGTTACAAAATTTCCGGAAATTATATTTTTTAACTTTCATACCTAAATATCTACCTGTTTTTTTTATGTATTGTCCACAGGAAACTTTATCTGTAATAGGGAGGGCTAAAAATGCATGGAGGAGAGCAAAACTATAAAAAAAAGGATGGAAAGTACAGATAAATTTGTCTATCCGTGCTTAATCCAGCATTCATTACCTTTCTTCCCTTTATATCCGCAAACCGTGAGGCGATTAAATTTGAATATGCCCGAAAATATTCCGCATTGCGTAAACTGTTTTCCCAATTAAGAAAGTTATCTCGCCGATCACATCCGTTCTTTGCAAAAAATTTAAAGATGAGGAAAGGGCGAATCGCAATTATTATATGGCTATTAGTTTGCGCGGTTATCCGTGCACAGGCTCAAAATGAAAACCCTGCGCCACAGAAAGGATTAGGCTCTATCACGGGGAAATTAATATCGGTAGACAGTATTCCGTTGGAACTGGTTTCCATTTCTATCAAGGAACTGAACAAAAACACACTCACCGATAAAAACGGAAATTATAATATTGAAGACATCCACCCTGGCACCTATACGCTACGCATTCAAATGCTGGGCGCACGGAAAATAGAATTGAAAGCAACCGTACAGGCCGACCAGGTAAGTGTGGTGAACTATCAGTTATCTGGCGAAAATATTGTGGCCTTACAGGAAGTGCGGGTGCTTAGCCGGGTAAATAAATATTCCAATAAAGAAAGTAATTTTATCAGCCGTCTTCCACTTAAAAATCTGGAAAACCCACAAGTATATAATACTGTACCCAGTGCCCTGATTCAGGAGCAAATGGCGGTAGACCTGGGCAGCGTAGCCAAAGACGTACCCGGAGCCGGTATTCCGTTAATTGCCAACCAGGGCCGTGCCACATTTTTATCGAGAGGCTTCACCCTGGAACCCAATGCAAGAAATGGCGTAGCCGGTGCCGCTTTTTCATTTATCGACAATTGTAACCTGGAAAGGCTGGAAGCCATTAAAGGCCCCTCCACTACCCTATTTGGTACCAGCGTATCCAGTGGCTATGGTGGACTCTTTAACCGGGTTACCAAAAAGCCTTTTAACGGTACGGGCGGGCAAGTAGCCTATACCGGCGGTAGTTGGAACTACAACCGCTTAGCCCTGGATTACAATACCCCCCTGAATACAGACAAAACCGCGCTATTTCGCATTAATGGCGCCACCACTTTCGAAAAGAGTTTCCAGGACAATGGCTACACCAATAGTGTATCCCTGGCTCCAAGTTTTTCTTACCAGGTAAACGATCGGCTATCGTTACTGCTGGATGTAGAATTTGGCCGGGCAAAAGGCACTTCTGTAGTGCGTTTCGATCCTTATACCGGCAGCAAAAAAGTACAATCTATTAAAGACATCCAATATCCCTATAATAAAACCTTCCTCGGGGACGATGTATACTACACGACCCAAATGATGAATATATTTGGCCAGATAAATTATAAAATCTCCGGCTCCTGGACATCGCAAACAGTATTTTCCAGGGCTCGCTCCACCATCGACGGGTATATAACAGCGCTCAATGGCCGGTCCGACAGTACACTCCGGGCCAACGTAATTATTGGTAACACCAATTTCATCGCAACAGATTTACAACAAAACTTTATCGGTGATTTTAAAATATTCCAACTACGTAACCGCATGGTGGTGGGACTGGATTATTATAACAATTACAACAATTTCGATAGGGTAACGGTAAACGGGCCTACTGTTAATTTCATCCATACACCAAGCACCTACCGGGTTACCCGCTTTACACTCGATTCACTCACCTCCTCTGGCAATCCACGCAAGGAGAAAAACAGCGACAATACTTATGCAGCTTATGTCTCCGATGTGCTGAATATTACCGACCGTTTATTGGTTATGGGCAGTTTGCGCGTGGATAATTACAAATACAACGGCGTATATAATATCATCACCGGACAAACCGGGGGTGGCATTGGCGTTGGAGGCATTATAGCCGGGCCTTACAGCCAAACATCGCTATCCCATAAAGAGGGCCTTGTGTATGAAATAGTTAAAAATAAACTATCCGTATTTGGCAATTACATGAGCGGATTTTTTAACGTAAGTGGTAGCGATAAAAATGGCGTTTCCTTTAAACCAGAACAGGGCACCCAGTATGAATACGGCATAAAGGCAGACGTCCTGCAACATCGCCTGGTGGGTACAGTGAGTTACTACAATATTAATGTAAAAGATGTACTGCGTACAGACCCAGACGATGCCAACTATTCTATACAAGATGGCACCCAATACAGCAGAGGCTTAGAAGTAGATATTACCGCCAATCCGGTGGATGGCCTTAACATTATCGCCGGTTATGCCTTGAACAAAAGTAAATTTACAAAAGCAGATTCCTCCGTATTAGGCCTGCGGCCCGCACTTTCTGGTCCAGAAAAAATGTTCAATTTCTGGGTAAGCTATCAATTTACACATAGCGACCTCAAAGGATTAGGTGTAGGTTTTGGTGGCAATACCGGCAGCATGTCATACCAAACTAATACCATTAAAGCAAAAACCATCATACCCTCTTACGCTATGTTTGACGCTACCATATTTTACGATCAGCCTAAATTCAGGATCAGCGTAAAGGTCGATAACTTGACCAGCGAGAAGGCCTGGTCTAGCCGTCTCACCCCACAGCCACCTGCCCGCTTTCTGGGAAGTGTAGCCTTGAAATTTTAATGACAAAAATCAACATAAATAAAAACAAAATTTTCGACATGAGAAGTTTAAGCGTGTTTTTACCAGCAGTATTATTTGCTATATTATGGACGACTAATCCAGTAGACGCCCAATCCAAAGCCAAATCTAAAGGCCGCATCAGCTATGTGTACCGTGCAGCCTATGTGCAAAAAAATATAGACGAAAGAATAAAGTTCTACTTGGATTCCCTGGGATATACCGTAAAATTTGTGGATGCAGCAGAACCCGTATCAGCCGCCGATGGTGCAGACCTGGTCATTATTTCCGCCAATGTAAGCGCCCGGGCTATCGGCGACAAATACAAGGATGTTAAGATCCCCATCCTGATGTGGGAAAGCGACCTGCAAGATGATCTGCGCTACACAGGCAAGCACCGCGAGGTAGATTTCGGCAAGGGAGAAAAAGATCACTATATCTGGTTAGTAAATGCGCCACATCCTTTGAGCGCTGGCCTTCCTGCCGGAACAGCTGTGGCTTTTGAAGGCGACCAACCTATAGGCTGGGGCAAACCAGGACTTGGCGCCTCCATTATCGCTACCTTCCCCGGACAACCGGACAAAGCCATTATTTACGGCTATGAAAAAGGCGCCACCATGGATTACGATTTCCTGGCACCTGCAAGACGCGTAATGTTCTGCCTGAACAATGCCACCTTTCCTTTCCTGACGAAAGATGGTCTCAAACTTTTCGATGCCGCCGTTGCCTGGAGCATGGGCAGCAATTAAAGCATTCCTGTACACATAAAAAGAAACACCCGTGCTGCTAATAGCGACACGGGTGTTTCTTTTTATATCCATAAGTATTATAAGAGCGCGTTTGCGTAGCTTACCATTTTATTCAACGGTAACGGCGGATAAATGATAAAGCGACCGATCCATATTCTTATGCTTGAAAGATACATAAATCAGCCTGTTTCCTCCTTCTGTAGCAATAAATACAGGAGAAAATGGAACACCTGAATACCTTTTGTGATTAAAAGAAGGTTCCTGAAACTTTTTAGTCATTTTACCATCTGCACTGATGTGTACTACTGCCAAACCATCCCTTTTACCGCCGGGTAATACTACGCGTCGAGGTGTAGTATCATCCACATCGGTGTTTTTTAAACAATCTTGATAAAAGATATAAAAGCCATCGTTATTGTCTGGTAATATAGCCGATCCGGTAAACGCGTGAAAGTTCATTTCCAACTGATTTTTATAAATAGTTTTCACCCAGGCTATTTCATTGTTTGCAGTTATTTTAATCATGTACAGATTACCGACACCCACCGTGGCTGGCTCACGTTGCATGCTAAAACTACTACCAATCGGATTAGGCTTAGGTACATAATCAATATGAGTTCCGCCTGATGGTTCCAGCATAATAACAGTGCTGTTATCTTTTAAAGTGTAGTAGTGTAGCAAAGAGGCAGTAACACTGACCTTCTGTGCAAGTTCCGTTTTCTTTATTTGTGTCACTTTTCTTTGTAAGCCGTCATATACTCCGCTTATTACCGTTGTAAAGTCTGGACTTTTTTCCATTTCATAAAACCCCTTAAATTGTACATCATTTTTCACAGCATACCATGCAATATTTTTGAATAAGCCTCCTGGTATGCCTGTTAGATGCCCCGTGCTAACTTTTCCGGATGCGTTTACCTGTATGATGGTATAATTAAAAGGGTTGAAATCTTTTTTTGTATCCGATCCTTTCACAGCAGCAATGATGTTAAAAATACCATCGTCAGAAACTATAAACTTTATTTGGTCGATATTCTTATCGGGCTCCTCGTTCGAAGCAACAAATTTAGTGACAATTTTAAATTGCTTATCTATTATAAATCCTTCATAGGAACTAGGCTCATTTTTATGGGTGGTCTTATATACCACATAGAAATGCGAGGTGTCGGAAGATGGCCCTACCGTCAGACTTGCATCTTCCGCTGTTGGTTTTACCAGATCCGCTACCAGGCTGGCTGTTCCGTCTTCCACATTTAGTTCATAAACCTGTACCGCATTTTCTCTATTTGAAAAGAATAAGATCAATTTATCGCCAATCGTATAACCAGCTATGAACATTTTTCTGGCTGTAGCATCCAGTGGCTTAGAAAAAAGTTGATTTAATTGGTGATCGTATACAGCAACGACCGCATTTATCCCAACACTGTAATTTAATGCCCTAATGAAAGAACCATATTTAAGATCCACATATTTCCCGGACGATGTTGTAAAGATTTGATGGACACAATCTTTTTCTTTGGCGTCAGATTCAATAAACGTTAATTTCTGAGCACTTGCGCGTAAAGTGATCAGCGAGATCAATAACAATAAATATTTCATAGATAGGATGATTACGTCATAAATATATAAATAATTTTAATACGATTGGGTTTATTAAATTTATTGTTTTTACATGTATTTAAATCCTATGATATTGAAGATGCAAAATGGCAAAGGTCGAAGAAGTACTGCATTTTTCGGTTAAATACTGGAAAGGTTATACTACTTCCCTGGATTTTCATACCAGATAATGCCCAGGCCTCCATTACCATTCGCTGAGTTATTATTTTCTTCGGTAGAGATAATATCTGGATCACCGTCTCCATCCAGATCAATATCCGGAATTAAATCATATTTTATTCCATTTGGGCCGCTTATTTCATTTCTAAGCCATCCCTTATCGTAAACAGATCGGCTGCTTTTTAAATAGACAATGCCTGAATTAGGCGTGTAGGCATGTTCAAAGGATAATACGAGTTCCTTTTTTCCATCCCCATCCAGGTCTGCAATAGTGATGCCTTTTGCAGATCCAACCTTCATAGGATAGGAAATCTTATATGTCTTCCATTGCAATCCGTCGTCACTCATTTTCCTGATAAAATGAATGCTGTCTTCCAATGTAGCAGCTAGCACATCTGTTCTCTGATCTCCATCTAGATCACCTAAATCCATAAAAAATTCGGTATGCGTGGTGTCACCACCGATATTGTGCTTTTGCCAGTGTTCGGCAATATGCTCCTCCCCTGGATTTTCCAGCCACCAACAACCTTTTGTATCCCCTTTACGGTCGGAATAAACGATATCCGGTAAACCGTCATTGTTGATATCGTTCGTGAAGATAGACATGACCCATGATACTTTCGCTAGTGATATCCATTTCCAGTCTGCCAAGTTGCGTGGATTTTTGGGCGACTGAAGCCAGCCAATATAAGGCTGCGGAAATGAATCGTTATCTTTTTTACCACCGATGACCAGGTCTATTCCGTTTTTATTGTCCAGCTGAATGGGAACCGCAAACATCCACTGGCAAAGGTTCTTGGTTACCGGAATAGATGCGGTACTCCACAGTGAGGAATCTGTATAATCCTGACCGGGAGGAGGGGCCCAGTGAATATTGATGCTTAGCGTATGGCCTTCCGAACAGCTGATGACATCCTTAGCCCCATCACCATCAAGATCCACAAGAACCGCATCTTCCACGCTAGGCGCCCTGCCTACGGTAACATACTTCCATTTTTCTTTAGACCTGGCAGGACCGGGATTAAAATAGATGCGCACCAGGCCACTCTGCTCCCAACCTGTTACGATATCTTTAAAGCCATCGTTGTTGGCATCTGCCAATTTCACCCCATCTGCACCTAAAAGACTGTTGTCAATTACATGCATCTTCCACGATTTTTCCTGTGCCTGTGTGCTCAATATCCCGCCACAAAAAATAATAATCAAAAAACGCTTTATCATTCTCTCATTTTAATGAAATAATTATTTGAACTGCATGGCATACAACTTGCTTCCTCTCATGCGGAATATTAATCGAACTGTTTTTCCATTCAATGACTTGAGCGAAGCCCCCTTTTTTAACCATTCAACGGGCGTTTCAATATAATCCCCGTTAATGTAGATGCAATCATCCAATCCGAAACCTGGCAATGGCCTTCCTTCACCATCCAGGATGCCCACCTGCATATATCCTGTTGCGCTTGTATTGACATTTAATAAAAGTCTATCACCCTCAAATGTGAATGGCAATGTTCTAATACAGGAGTTTTCATCATAAGATGCGTCCAGTGACACAAACCCGTCAAGACGCTGCACTACGCGGTAGACGGCTGTTTTAGCTTTATCAAGCTTTAAATAACCGGAATGATATGCCTCTGTGCCATAAAAATATTGCCAGATCTCATTTCCACGGCGAATCAGCCCCTGAGCCATATAAATCTGCTGAACCGGCCATCCGTCATGTGTGCCAGGCGCGAGATAAACCGGCCTCGGATACCTTTTCCACTCATAACCATTACGGCTAATCGCCAACTGTGTTTCAATAGGACCTGAGCCCCTGTCACGGTCAGGGGTGGATAAAGCATTACGACCATTTACCGGGGATTCATAATGAAAATACACACAGGGAAAAGCCAGATAGGTATCGGGAGCCCAAGGATATTTGATAGCTTTGGGAACATAGATATCCACATTATCTGGATCGTTTGCAGCAGGCGTAAATACCCAGGGAAATTCCTTTCCGAAACCTCCCGGTGTTAAGGGGCCATTATCAAGATACCAGGGAATTAGCCGATGAACTTTGGAGGTATCCGTTGAGGAAAGCAGATCATGTAAAGACAAAGGTTTATACGGCCAGGGACCAGCCAGTTTTTCAGTAGCTGTCAACACATAATTTCTTTGGGTATTACCTTCTTTATCCCGGCCAAAATCTGTTCTATGGTAAGAGAGGTACAACTGTTGCTGGTCATCGTAAAAAATATTGCTCTGTGAACCGGACCTGAACGGCAATACCGGCTGTTTAAGTCTTTTAAACCTCCATCCATCATTTGAAACATACAGATAAATGCCCCGTCGATGAAAATCGCTTAGGAATTTCCATTTTTGTTCTGGCGGAGCATTGGGATCAATGAATACCATTCCCATACCCGTTTCCTCCGCCACTACAATATTTTTATGTCCATGGAAAGGGGTGTCTATAAGATCAGGCTCGGTAAAATGCAAACCGTCTGCAGATGTTTGCACCGCAAGGTTATCATCATTAACGCCGTAATAAATCCGGATAAGCCCCTTCTCATCCTCCAGCACATTTAAATGTTTTCTGAAAATGCCTTTTACTTCAATAACTTTAGTTGCCTGCAAAGGAGGGTTTACCTGAAATGAAATTTTTCCCCATGAAGTGTCAATAATCGAGCTGTCCAAAAACAGAAATTTACGGTTGCCCAGCTTCAGAGTATCATGCCTGGAACCTTTGGGAGGAAACAATAGTGGAGGTCCCAGTACTTTTTCCGGCAAAGCAGCAGCTGTTGAAGAAGGTTGAATAAAACTTACTATTGGCGGCTTGAAGTTACTACTGTACAAAAAGCCCTCGCTAAACCGGAGCTCATCAATGGCACTCAGCAATGGCTCCTGCCAGTGCCCGTTACGCCCAATACTGAAATAGGCTTCTTCACCCAAAGGCAAGGAAACAATATTTGCATCAGGACGATTGCCTTGCAACCGTCCGTCAATATACCAAGAAAGCGTCTTGCTTTTATGTTGGAAAAGCAAAACAAAATGATGCCAGTCTCCATTTAATTGTCGCTTAAATCCGGATGTTCTCGACATCGGTAACAGATAAGCAATTCCGTTATTTAAAAACCTGAACCCTTCACGGCCTTTAAAAGATAACTTGGTAATGCGGTCATTCTCACCTCTCGGACCAGTGCCTATCTCAAAAATGACCTGTTCCGACTGTTGCAGAAAATTAGGTTTAAGCCAGCATTCAACCGTCCAGTCAAAATTGCCCAGGTTTAATTTTGTCTGCGTTGGGTTCACAAAGCCTACTTCCTTGCGAAGATGGTTTTCACCTGCACTCATTAATGCTCCGAAATTTGCATTCATCCAAGACATGGGTGGTTCGTGCCGGTCGGCGGGCGTTTTAAGTTGCGAAAGACCAAAAAGCACTTCGCCTTGAGGATAGGAAATATGTTCCTGCTCCCTGGCAGTAAAGGCATTTCCAAAGCGTCCTCCCGGAACAATAGACCCGCCCTTCCCCAGCACAAGCGGATAATCGTTGCTCGACAGATCCGGTATAACGGTGCTTGGATAAGAACCCGCTACATCATCAAAACCCCATAAGGCGATAGTCTGTGCCCTGATCCCTTTCGCTGCCGCCAGCAGAAAGAAACAGCAATAACAATATTTCAGCAAAGCAGTTTGTTTCATCCGGTGATATTTGTCTTTTTAAATTATCTCGTTTATAAGTTCCTAAGAATACGCTTCGCAGCTTGTTTAATAACCTGTCCTGCATTAACATTATTCGTTTCACATTCTCCTTGCAGCAGCGATCATGTATGACCCGCAAATCCCCTGTGTGATATAGAATTTATGATGCCCGTTTTCTATCATAATTCAAAAAAGCAGGCAGATATATTGAATGATCAGAGTCTCCACCTGATGCCAGCATTTGCCCACCAGGAAAAAGCTTCATGCACATAAGGCCTATCCCTGATACCGTAATATTCCAGATGAGGGGCGCTGCTGAAGTTATTGATATTGGCAAAGATCTCAAACCCATTAAACAGCTTGTAGCTGGCTGCAAGATCCCATTTACCGTAATGATCCGTCCACCTGTCCCTGTCTATAGATTCGCCTACCTCCTTTATAAAAGCGCCGCTATAATTCCATGAAACCCTTCCAGAAACCTTTCCCTTTTCATATATCAATGCCAGATTAGCGGCATCAGAAGCCTGACCAGGAAGATGGCCCCCGCTTCTTCCATATAATAAATTAACATCCGTGGCCTTTGTATGCGTGTAATTTGCAAAAATGCCGAAGCCCTTTAAAAATCCGGGTAAAAAAGAAAACTGCTGTTCCCAGTTTACTTCGAATCCGAGCAACTTCGCATTGCCTCCGTTTACGGGTTCCGTTACCTCATACCCATCATAGTTACCTCCCGTTTGAGTATAAATCCGGTTATATATAATGTGATGGAGATCCTTGTAAAAAAAACCTCCTGACAAAATACCAATCCCAGAGAAATAATGTTCTGCCAGAACATCCAGGTTTAAAGCGGTAGTCGCATTAAGCGAAGAATTGCCCTTACTGATCTCCAGTGAGGAATTATCTACAATAAAATAGGGAACCAGGTCGGCATAATTGGGTCTGGCGATACCGGAAGTAAATGCCAGCCGCACATTGGTGTTGTTCTTAATGGTGTATTTTAATTGAAGGTTAGGGAATAATTTATTATAGCCTTTTCTATTGTTTATCGCACTGTCGCTCACAAAATTTCCGTTCTCATCCAACTTCAACAGGTTACCCTGATAGTCGTTTCGGGTATATTCATTCCTGAATCCGGCGAGGATCGTGAGATGGCTGATATCATACCTGGTCATTAAATAAGACCCATAGATCTTCTCCTGCGCTTTATACGTATTCCCTAAAGATTCCGCATAATTTTCTTCTTCTACAAGGTCGCCGCCGCCCCGTTGTTGATACATAAAATTTCTGACCTGGTTTGCATCGATCAGTGGGCCGAAATTATACCCGTCCAAAAAATCGGAGCTCTTGCTGTTAGTAAAATCAGTCAACAAAATATCTTGCGATCCTTTCCAGGTATATTTATAACGTGGATCATTTCTTTTCAGCTCACTGAACCTGTAACTGCCACCCAATTTTATAAATCCGGCAGATTTAAACAAGCTATAAGGGATGGAAAGGTTAAATAGCCCTACTCCTTCTTTATCGGAAGCATGCTCCGTGCGCCAGTCTATATTGGCCAGGGAAAAATTAGCCGGATTTCTTTCATATCCATCCTCCAGGTTGGTGATCTTATATTTCGGGCTGCGCAGGTTGGAAAAATCAATGCTCAGATTTGCTTTCTGATCCATATCAAATTCAGGCTGTATCTGTCCTTCAGGAGCGTTTTTATGATGCGAACCGTAACTATAATTGAATTTATAATCCAGCTTAACCTTATGGAAAGTATGAACACCGCCGGCGTTTAAAGTAGAAATAAGTTCGTTTTCCACACGGGCCTGTAAATCGCGGATAATGGCAGCTTTGGTTACTGTACTATCATCCACATATTTTCCTTTATTGAGTTTGATGGTGACATCGCTCCGGCTCTGGTCTTCTCTACGTTTATTGAATGTACCCCCTATATAAAATCTATTATTCTCATTCAACTTATATTCCAGATTCAGATCACCACCGTAATAGGTACGTTTTATAATATAGTTATTAGCTACAATCTGCGTAAGGGCCAATGGAATAGAGTGTCCATCTATAGCGGTTCTATCATCCCATCTGTATTCAAATGATTGGGTGGTAGGCTGTGATTCCTGGACATTTGCACCGAAAGTAAGTCCGAAGTGCTGCTTTTTCCCTAACCGTGTTGAATAAGTAAAAGATCCCTGGTAAACGGGTTTTTGAGAAAAATGGTTATAGCCGCTTCCGAGCACCAAGTTCAGATTGTTTTTCTTATTATAATCGAAAGCACTTCTGGTTACCAGATTAACAGTACCGCCTATCGCATTGCCATCCAGGTCGGGCGTAGGCGTTTTGGAAACCTCTATTGAAGATAGCTGGGTGGCGGAAACGTAGTCCAGGCCAGTATAGCGGGATCCTTGTTCCGGTGTAGCTACACGGGATCCGTTTATGGAAACCGTTGTAAACCTGGCATCGGTTCCTCTTATATATACATAGCGGCCTTCACCAAACGTCCGGGAAACATACACCCCCGGAACACGTTGTAGCGCATCTACTGCGCTTCTGTCCGGGAATTTCTGCATTTGCTCTTCCGAAACCACGTTGATAATATTAATAGCATTCTTTTGCTTATTGAGTGCTTTCGCCTGACCTGACCGCTGGGTATTTACTACCACATCTTTAAGAAAGTAGGAAGATGGAGCCAAAGTAATGGTTAAGTAAACTTCATTTTTATCCAGTTGTACTGCTACGGAATAACTGGCATATCCTATATTCGTTACCGTTATAGTATAAGTACCATATTCAAGATTGGCAATCCGGAAATGGCCTTCCCGGTCGGTTGCGGAGGGAGTAGTCTTACCTTGTCTGTCAGATATTAACAAACTGGCTCCCGGCAGATATTCTCCGGAACTAGCATCTTTCACAATGCCGAAAAGCGTACCTCTCTGATATTCCTCACTTTGTTTCAACAACTCTTTTTTGTATTTAATAACAATAGCGTTATCCATTTGTGTATAAGTAAACTTTTGGGGAGACACCACGGTGGTTAGGACTTTAGACAGGGGTTCCTGTTCTGCATTAACACTGACTATCTGGCTAAGGGCCTTCCCGCTTCCGCCAAAAACAATCTTTATTCCTGTGCTCGCAGAAATCTGGGATATTGCCTCTGACAGGGGTACATTGTTCAGGTGAATAGTTACTTGCTGCTTTAGGTTGATCGCCTGTGCTCTTCCCAAATGCGGAGCACTAATAAACGTCAGTAATAAGATTGGAAATAAAATATTGCGCCGGAAAATAAGGCATGGAAAATCCATATTCGGAATGATTAGGTTTGTATACATAAATGATCCTTTAAAGGGCATATCTATATTGGCAACATAACACACAGAAACATCTCTGTTCTGTTTAATGTATAATTGATTCCCTTGTCAGAAAAGGAGGATTGTCTATAGTTGGATTATGTTATAAATTATTTCTCAAACCCACAGTATAAACACAGCCAACAACGTTCTCCATTGAGCTGTCTCATTTCAATATATTTAGGTATAAATGCTCAGGTGGTTAATTACCGACAGGTTCCGCCCCTTATTTCAAATGTATTTTCGTTATGTCTTAAAAGTTGACCATTTAAACTTTCTGCGATAAGCTTGAGCGATTGTTCAATACTCGTTTCGCCTAAACAGGCATATACATGGCAGGTTGAAATCTTTGAAGGAATAATCAACTGTATCTGATAATAGCGTTGCAGTTGCGCAACTAGGTCATGCATGGCAATATCTTTATAATCAAATGACAGCGAATGCCAATCCGGGTCATGCGGAAGCAATACCTTTTTCTTCTGCAGCAATGCTGATTTTCTTAGATAAAAAACTGATTCATTATGATTGGCGCTTATCTTTTGATCCCCATCGGAAACATAAACGCTGCCTTCCATCACATCAATTCTTATCTGCTCTGCCTTTTTGTATGCATAAACATTAAAGCGCGTGCCCACATCTACAGTAGAAAGCCGGCCAGTAATAACGGCAAAGGGAACACGGTCATTATGTTTCACTTCAAAAGTAGCTTCCCCCTCTAGCAGAACTTCCCGTCTATTTATTTGGGGATTTGATCTGTACTGAATATGGGAGGATTCGTTCAGCCAAACAAAAGAAGAGTCAGGGAGCATGATCGATTTTTTCTCCTTTTCCAATGTCCGGATATCTACAGCATAGATTGGTTTTTCCCTTGCACCCCTAAAATACCGGGCACATAAAATAATACCTGTTAAGAAGAACAGCACGGCAATAACCCTGGGCAATACCACAGGGATTTTCCGCTGCACCGGTTTTCCGGAATTCATAATCAGGTCCAGCCTTTCTTTTATTAGGATGTCATCGGCCGTAGTATAATAGCTCTCAAAAGCATTCTCTACTCCTGCATCAGAAAAATTTTCCGAAATAAACCTGTTGAGCAAAGCAATTTCCTTTGCTGTGGCTTCTCCCCTACCGATCTTTTCAAGTATAGCCTTAATATTTTGAGGTAGCATGCCCATAAAAATCATTCTACTTCTCATAAGGCAAAGAAACAGGTCAAAACCCCTAAAAGCATTAAAAAAAGATTTTAAATGCGCCAAAGGTTTCCCTGAGCCTTCTTAGCGCTACGGTTACCTGGTTTTCGACGGTTTTAATGGATAACTGGAGTTCATCTGCGATCTGTTTAACGGAAAATCCATACATTCTCCTTAACAGGAAGATCCTCCTGCACTTTGGGGGTAACACATTAATGGCATCATTCATAAAAGCAAGCAGTTCCTTATTGAGCAAAACTTTTTCAGGGCTTTCATAGGAAGTATTCAGGTTTTCCCAAGTATTTTCCTGGAGTAAAGCATAATCGATATAGGCTTTGGTTTTTTTAATGTTATTAAGGGCTTTAAATCTCCCGGCAGCTAGCAGATAATGCTTAAGAGAATCAATCTCAATATCTTTTCTATGCTCCCAAAGCCAGCAAAATATATCCTGCAATACATCTAATGCAGCAGATTTTTCTTTAAGGATAGAAAATACCGCATTAAAAATAATCTCTTTATACCTATCGTATATTACTATAAATGCCCGCTCATTATCATGCTTAACCAGATGCAAAAGAAAATGATCTGATTGTTGCTCCAAAAAATCTCGATTATGATCCATAATGACTAGGAGATAAATTTATAGCCTACAAAGTCTATTTATTTAGTAGACAAATAAAGTTAATAATTTCTGAATCTCATAATACTTTCTTTGGAAGACATATAAATAAAATGTTGTTTCATTAATAAATTAAACCATATTTCCCTTTTGAAATTTTGAGCCCATTTTTGAATTGATGAATTGAAGTAAGAAAGTAATTGACCTGGCTCAATGATAATGGCATACTAGCTCTCAAATTGTAGCTGGTAGCATAATCGCATGTTTGTGTAGAAAAGGCTAAATATTATCTACCGGAGAGTGTGGAAAAATTTGGTGTGTCACAAACGTTGAAAAACGATCTGTTTTGTATGTTATAAAAAGCACAAATAAGCAGGCCCAGCGCGGTTCTCAACGACCTAAAAACAAAAAAGGCCAGCGTTTCCTCTGACCTTTCCATTAACGTGCCCAGAACTGGATTCGAACCAGCACACCCTTGCGAGCGCTGCGACCTGAACACAGTGCGTCTACCAATTTCGCCATCTGGGCATTGTATTTGTGTTTCAGGAGTGCAAATGTAAATTCTTTTCCGAATTCCCCAAAAAAAATATCCTTCTCCCCAAATATCTCCTGATACATAAGCCTCATACCTTTCCAAACCCGTAACGCCTTCCCGGTTTACAGAATTATTGCCTGCACAATCTATTTTTTCCGCTTAACTTTGCGCTTTCGAAACAAGGTCATGCTGAAACAAGATATTTCACCCAACCCAGCGCCTGATGTGGTTTTGATCGGCGCCGGCATCATGAGCGCCACCCTGGGCGTGTTACTCAAGGAATTACAACCAGACCTGACTATCCAGGTGTTTGAACGCCTCGATGTGGTGGCTGGCGAAAGCTCCGACGCCTGGAACAATGCCGGCACTGGCCACTCCGCCCTCTGCGAACTCAATTACACCCCCGAAAAACCAGACGGTACCATAGAAAGCAGCAAGGCCGTGAAGATTGCCGAACAATTCGAAGTATCCCGCCAGTTCTGGGCCTACCTCGTAGAGAAAAAATTGATCAAAGAAGATCCCCATAGCTTTATTAATAGCATTCCCCACATGAGCTTCGTATGGGGTCAGGATAATGTGACCTATCTTAAAAAACGCCATGAAGCCCTGCAACAGCACCACCTGTTCCAGAACATGCGTTATTCCGAAGACCCTGCCCAGCTTACCGAATGGATGCCGCTGGTAATGGATGGCCGCGATCCACAACAACCGGTAGCCGCCACCTACACAGAACTGGGTACAGACGTGAATTTTGGCGCACTCACCCGCAACCTGTTCAGCTACCTGAAATCCAAACCCGGGGTAGAATTCTACCTGCATCATGATGTACGCGGGCTGGATCAGGCCGACGATGGAGGTTGGGAAATTGAAGTAAAAGACCTCCAAACCCGGCAGAAACGCTCCCTGAAAGCCAAATTCGTTTTCATTGGCGCTGGCGGTGGCTCCCTCCCCCTACTTTTAAAATCAGACATACCCGAAGGCAAAGGATTTGGCGGCTTCCCCGTAAGCGGTCAGTGGCTTAAATGCACCAACGAAGCCATCATAGCCCGCCACAAGGCAAAGGTATATGGCAAGGCATCTGTAGGTTCTCCCCCCATGTCCGTTCCTCATCTGGATACTCGCATGATCAATGGTAACAAGGCGTTGCTTTTCGGTCCTTACGCCGGATTTAGCACTAAGTTCCTGAAAAACGGCTCCCTGCTGGACCTGCCCTTGTCTATTAAAATTAACAACATTCGCCCCATGCTGGCGGCAGGCATGGACAACCTTCCGCTCACCAAGTACCTCATCAACCAGGTACGCCAGTCGCCGGAAGACCGCCTGGAAGCGCTCCGCGAATTTTTCCCCGAAGCACGCATGGAAGACTGGGAACTGGAAATTGCCGGCCAACGAGTGCAGGTGATTAAGAAAGATGCGGCACACGGCGGCATACTGGAATTTGGTACTGAAGTAGTGAGCGCCGCAGACGGCAGCATTGCTGCTCTGTTGGGCGCATCTCCCGGTGCTTCCACTTCTGTGTCTATCATGATAGAACTCATTCAAAAATGTTTTAAACAACAAGCCGCTAGCCCCGCCTGGCAGCAGAAACTGAAAGAAATGATCCCTTCTTTCGGACAATCCCTGAACGCCAACCCCGCCCTGAGCGATGAGGTAAGGGCCTACACCAGTAAGGTATTAGGCCTGGTGCGCTAACCGCAACTTGTTTCCTTAATGCATCTTCAGCCCTGCCTTTCCGGCGGGGCTGTTTTATGCACCCCACTCACTAAACGTAGTTCACCTTATCACAGTTAGTATAATGTTAAGGTTTCCCAAGCTTATCTAGAATGCAGTCAAAACTTCCTACCTTTTCGTATACATCGCAGTCCCGCTTATTGGGTAGCGATAACACCACCTCATTATTTGTTACAACTCAAAAACACAAGCAAACATGGAAAACAAAAAGAAAAGTTTACTCGCCGGCACCCTGGTAGCAGGTGCTCTCATCACAGCATCCGCCTTCCCTGCACAGGCAACCTCCTTCCATTACAATGACCTTGGCAATGGCGCATCGGTAAGAAGCAATTTGTTGGAAGGCAATACTGCTGCGGCCCGCGCACTGGAACTAAAATGTGGCGCAGATAGCACCAAGGCCAAGGATGGCAAATGTGGTGCGAAGAAAGGCAAATCCAAAGACGCTAAATGCGGCGAGGGAAAATGCGGAGACAAGAAAAAAACGACCAAGACCGATAAGAAAGGCGGTCAGTAATTTTTAACCAGCCTTATAGACCGGCAGGTACACCACCTGCCGGTTCTTTTACTCAAGGAGCGTAAAAATTTTGCATCATGGTAGGTATTGGATTCCGGAAAGATTTTGCAAAAGAATTTTTAGATAGCAATACCCTGCAACCTGCATTCATAGAAGCAGCACCAGAAAATTGGATAGGTGTAGGCGGTTATTGGAAGAAATTATTTCAGCAGGCGCTGGAAAAATATCCTTTCTATACGCATGGTCTCTCCCTGTCTATTGGCAGTCCCGACGACCTGGACTTCCCATTCCTGCAACAAGTAAAGCAATTCCTCCAGGATACCAACGCAAAGGTATATTCCGAACACCTCAGCTATTCCAAGTGCAATAACGCCCACCTGTACGACCTCCTGCCCATCCCCTTTACCGCCGATGCGGTGAAACACGTGTCGCAGCGCATTAAAACCGTGCAGGAAGTATTAGAAAGAAAGATCGCTATAGAAATTGTGAGTTACTATACGCCTGTGGCCCCGGAAATGTTAGAAGTAGATTTTATTAACCACATTCTTTCGGAAGCCGATTGCGAGCTGCTATTGGATGTAAATAATATTTATGTAAACAGTTTTAATCACCAGTACGACGCATATGAATTCCTGGACCAGTTACCGCTGGAAAGGGTATCTTACATACATATGGCTGGCCATGAAAAGGTATCGGATGATCTCCTCATCGATACACATGGCGAAGCGATCATCGACCCGGTGTACCACCTCTTTGCCTATGCTATGCAAAAATTGCAACGCGATGTGCCTGTATTGCTAGAAAGAGATTTCAACATTCCTGAACTGCCATTGCTACAGGAAGAACTTACCCGATTACAAGACATTAAGAATAATGCTTTAAAGCCCATGGCATATGCAGCCATCTAACCCTACCACCGGCTACCAGCAATCACTGGCTCATTACTGCCGTACCGGCGAATACACCCACATCCGGGGCGTACACACCGATCATGTGCAACATTACCGCCGCCTGGTGTACAACGTGGTAGACGATAGCCTGCAATCTGCCTATCCCCTCACTTACCACCTGCTGGAAGAAGAGGAATGGAATAACCTGGTACAACGTTTCTTTAGCGAACACCCTTGTCAAAGTCCACAGCTATGGTACATGCCTAAAGAACTGTACGACTACATGATAGCCGCCACCCATCCACTGCTTACCCGCTATCCTTTCCTACTGGAATTACTTTGGTTCGAATGGCTGGAAGTAGCGTTGTATATGATGGAAGACAAAACAACCGAATACCGCCACCAGGGCGATTTACAACAGGATAAACTGGTACTGAACCCGGAACATCATCTCGAACATTTTGCCTTTCCCGTTCACCTGAAACAAGCCGCCACCATCATCGCGGAAGACCAGTCGCATTATTTTCTTGCCCTGCACCGCCATCCCGAAAGCGGCGAAGTGCAATTCACCGACCTCTCCCCTGCTTTTGTAAGCATGCTCGAATCATTGGCCGAAGGCCCGGCCACGATGAACGAACTCCTGGCCCACGCCTGCACCACCTTGGGCATACCGGAAAGTGAAGCGATCCGGCAGGCCACGCAGGCATTTTTAGCACACGCCCTCCGCACACAGCTTATACTCGGTTTTGCCTGAGTAATTTTACCCGTATTACCGCACAATATCCCTAACCTGTACCGTGCGATGTTCGCCTATCATAATATCGTTAGTAAACGTATATACCTTATCGCCATTCCCATATTCAAGGTACATCTCCAGCGGAAAAATAAACGGTGCATATCCGCCCTGCGTGCGCAGGGTTTCTATCTCATCTTGGAAATGTTTGGGAATATAACCGTACCCCGGAAACAATGTACGCGGGTCCATGGGTATCCACACATGTGCCGTTACCCCGCCCCGGTTGGTATTGGTAACATGGTTATCATTACGCGCCAGGAATTCTTCGCAGGCCACTCCGGCAATCACTTTTTTGTTCCCCGTTTTCAGTAGCACGCCCAGATAGCCGAAATCACCGGGATAGGCAGGCTCCACCGCCTCCAGCGACATGGGCTGCTTTTGGCCGGTGCCTACATGCTGGTAGGCCGTGAGGCTTAACAAAGACAACTTTTCAAAATCGCCATAATATTGATTGCGGGTTCCTGTACTGCGGCTGGAAAGCTGTATGCCAAACAATGGCCGTATAGTACTGTAATAGATCACTATTTCCTGCCCCCCATCTTTCACCAGTTGATTCCCCTGGTAGGCTTCCATTTCCTGGTAAATAGACACGTCGAAATCAAAGCTGGAATCAATCACCACAGCACTATCGCCAGAAATAACCAGGGCGGGATTGGCCCGCTGCGGGCTGCGCTTCAATGCCTGCTCCTCCTCGTCCGATGGCATGGTGGGTTCCCCTCCTTCTTCGGAGACACTGGCAGAGTCGCTGTCTTTTTTATGGGTAATAGACTTGATCTTGTTACCTGCTTTTTTAAAGAATTGCGCATGGGTGCCGCTTACGGTAAGACAGCCAGCCAGGAATAGGACAATTATTTTCATGGATACATTGGATAGAACCAATGCAAGGTAAATAATATATGTAAATATTTTAATACTAACTTACCATCAGGCTACATCCCCGCAGGGCGGAGTTGTCCAGGCGGCCCAGCACCTCAAAGCGACCATCAGCATGGAGCTTGCCAATATCATCCGTAGCAATGAAGGCGCAGGAATAGCGGTTGGCCAGGTCTATCACGTTGATCACGCCTGCGGCGGAATGGTCATACAGTTGAAAAGGATCGCTTTCATCGCGCAGCAGCACCTTCATCCAGGCCGGCGTGTCAAAAATGCCCTGCCCTTTGGAATAGGCCTGCGACAACAGCTCCGTCATCCCATATTCTGCATGTATAACGGGAACGCCTAAACGTATTTTTAAATAACCCTGTACTTCCTCACGCGTCCATTCTTCCCGGCGGCCTTTCATCCCGCCTGTCTCCATTACAATGGTGTGTTGGAGGGAAAGCGGGTATAACTCCGCAAAGTCCAGCAGTGCAAAGGTAACGCCTATCAGCAACACCTTTTGGCCGCGGGCTTCCAGGGCTTGCAGCCGCGCTGCAAGCTGCTGGTGTTCATAGAGATAAAACCCGCTTTCGGGATGCCGGCTTTTCCCGATCATGGCATTCACCATATGCACCAGCGAAGAATGTTTGCGTTCCAGGTAGGCAGGCAACAGGCCCAACACTACGTAATCCTCCACCGGGCCGTAAAAGTGTTCAAAGCCTTGCATAAAACTACGTTCATACCAGGCAGCTTCTTTTACCAGGTGGCGGCTGTTCACCGTTTGCGTGGTACCACTGCTTTCAAATACCAAGGCTGGCGTAAATTCCCCACTGGTTACCGGGTGGGTCTTAAAAAACTGTATAGGCAAAAAAGGTATTTGTAAAACGGATAGTACCGCCCCGGGGTGGATGTGCAGCGCGTCGACATAGGCCCGGTACAGGCTGTTTTCCTGGTACTGCTGCCGGAACAGGCGCAGCGCCAGGGCCTCAAAACCAGTGGCTGTCACGGAAAAAACTTCCTCCATCAATACTCTACTCATAAATGTCTGATAAAACCTGATCCCGCAAAGGTACATGGCGGCGCATTAATTATAGCGGGAACGTAACAAATTCCCGCGAATACCGTTTTTAGATAAGCGCCTGGCCTGCGTTAAACTCCGGCCACCCGCCAATGTCTATTACCGGTATTGGCATATTGATCAAATTAATGTAGGTTTGTTATTATGAAGAAATTATTGTTGCTCGCGATGATTTGTGTTGCAGGAGTGGCTTGTAAAAAAGACGGAGCCGGCACCGCACCGGTGATCAGCTTCGCCAGTTATGACCCTAATGCCTACTTCATGGCCGATTCGGTAAATACTGCCGCCCTGAACGTTACTTTCAATATTTCCGATAGCGATGGCGATATTGAAGACACCATCTCCCTTCGCGCGCACTATAAAAGCTTCGACGATAACGTATGGCTGGTACGCATGATGCCTGATATCGGGTCTAACAAGGGCCATAGCGTTAAAGGACAGGTTACCGTAGCCCTGGGTGCCATTGACCTCACCAACATCAACGAAAATTCTCTGAAAGATAGCATATGGTTTAGCGCCTTCGTGGTAGACAACGCTGGCCATCACAGCGATACGGTGCTGACCCCAAAAATTCCAATCATTAAGTAAAATCCGTAAAACATTTTCCTTCACCGGCAAGTGATTCCTTTTGTGAATCCTGTTTTCATTCACCACACTGCCAAGAACATATTTACGCGCATGAATAAGCTCTCCCTGTTGCACGAGAAAATGTCGGCAGCCATGCTGGGTGGAGGCGAAACCCGTATTGCCTCCCAACACAAAAAAGGTAAATTAACCGCCCGCGAAAGATTGCAGTTGTTACTGGATGAAGGTTCTTTTGAAGAACTGGATATGCTGGTACATAACCGCGACAACACCACCCAGGAACAGTTTCCCGGCGACGGCGTAGTAAGCGGATACGGCACCATTCATGGCAGACTGGTTTACGTATTTTCACAGGACTTTACGGTATATGGCGGCAGTTTGTCCGAACCACATGCGCGCAAGATCTGTAAGGTGATGGACCTGGCCATGCAAAATGGGGCCCCCATCATTGGCCTGAACGACAGCGGAGGTGCCCGCATACAGGAAGGGGTGGTAAGCCTGGGCGGCTATGCCGATATCTTTTACCGCAATACCCGGGCCTCCGGCGTTATCCCCCAACTATCCGCCATCATGGGCCCCTGTGCCGGTGGCGCAGTGTACAGTCCCGCCATTACCGACTTTATTTTAATGGTGGAAAATACCTCCTATATGTTCGTTACAGGACCGAACGTGGTAAAGACGGTGACCCATGAAAATGTAACGGCTGAAGAACTGGGCGGCGCTGCCACCCACGCCACCAAAAGCGGCGTTACCCACTTTGCCTGCGCTAATGAAGTGGAATGCATTCAAAACCTGCAACAACTGCTCAGTTATATTCCGCAGAACTGCGAAGAAACAGCCCCTGTATACCCCTACGAAAGCCGCGACGAGCGCCGCCCCAACCTTCATACCCTGGTGCCGGACAATCCAAACCAGCCCTATGATATGAAGGAAGTAATAGCCAGCATCGTAGACGAAGAAAGTTTCTTTGAAGTACATAAAGACTTTGCAGAAAATATTATTGTGGGCTTTGCCCGCATGGCTGGCCGCAGTATTGGCATTGTGGCCAACCAGCCATCTATCCTGGCCGGAGTGCTGGACATACATGCCTCCGTAAAAGGCGCCCGTTTCACCCGCTTCTGCGATGCCTTTAATGTGCCGCTGCTGGTACTGGTAGATGTGCCGGGCTTCCTGCCGGGTACAGACCAGGAATGGAACGGTATTATCAGCAACGGAGCCAAATTGCTCTACGCCCTTTGTGAAGCCACGGTACCCAAGATCACCGTAACCACGCGCAAGGCCTATGGCGGCGCTTATTGTGTAATGAATTCCAAACACATTGGTGCCGACCTGAATTTTGCCTTCCCCAACGCCGAAATCGCGGTAATGGGCCCCAAGGGCGCGGTAGAGATCATCTATAAGAAGGAGATCGATGCAGCGGAAGATCCCGAAGCCCGGATGAACGAACTGGTGGCAGAATACACCGATCAATTCGCCAACCCATACCTAGCCGCCGAAAAAGGCTACATCGATGAGGTGATCCTGCCCGAACATACCCGCACTAAACTAATTAAAGGATATAAAATGCTGGAAAATAAAGTGGTAAACATGCCGCGAAAAAAACACGGCAATATACCTTTGTAGCCTAGTCGGTCCCGGGCATGCTTAGATCTGTTTTCAATTTCCTCTTATTCAGTTCCATTTACGTAGCCATTTGCGCCGTTATGGTGATCTGGCATACCAATACCCTCCTGGGCCTGCACTACCCTTCCTGTACTTACATGGGCTTTGTGTTTGCCTCCACCATTTGCAGTTATAATTTCCACTGGTGGCTTACACCTAATACCGGCGACCACTCTCACCGACTCATGTGGGGAGGACGCCATCGCCAGTTACAATTAGTCCTTGGCCTGCTTGGACTGGCATTCTCCACAGCCTTAGGCTGGCAGTTGCGCACCCACTGGATACCCATCAGCATAGCCGTATTACTCACCTTTTTATACACCGCTCCCAAACTCCCCCACCCACCTTTTGTATGGCTGCGCAAAATTGCCATTGGCAAAACACTCTTCCTGGCTTTGGTATGGACTTACGTAACCTCCCTGATGCCGGTATGGATGGCAGGCCGCAAAGCAGACCTCAACGTATGGCTGTTTGTCCTGCACCGGGTATGCTTTACCTATGCCAGTTGCATTCTTTTCGACGAGCGGGATCTGGAAGCAGACCAGCGTGCAGGCGTTCGCAGCATCATTACCTACTTGTCTGAACATAACCGCAGCAACGTGTACTACGCTGCCCTTATCGTATCTGCCGGTTGCGCGGCCATGTTATACCCTTTTGCTCCCGGACCGCTGGTGGCCATCCTCATTATACCCATCCTGGCATTGACGTTTTTAACCGGTACGGCCAAACGTAATCATTCCGACTATCTCTATTATTTCGGGCTGGACGGGCTGATCATGTTGGGACCTGTGCTGCATTTGCTGTGGAGGATGATCTAGGGGTTTTGTATTGCGCAAACCCTTACTTTTGTACGATCACTTGTAAGGCAAAATCTTTTAAGGCTATGAGCAAAAAGCAAAAATCAATACTCACAGATGCTTCGCTGAAGTTTTTGAAAAAATATCTTAACAATCCCTCTCCTACCGGCTTTGAGAAGGAAGGACAAAAGTTGTGGTTAGAATACCTGAAACCCTATATCGACACCCAGATCATTGACCCCTACGGCTCCGCCATTGGGGTGATCAATCCAGATGCTCCATTTAAAGTGGTGATAGAGGCGCATGCCGACGAAATATCCTGGTTTGTAAATTACATTTCTCCGGAAGGACTGATTTATGTGATCCGCAATGGTGGCTCCGATCAGCAGATAGCCCCCTCCAAACGGGTAAATATTCACACCAAAAAAGGCATTGTAAAAGGCGTATTTGGCTGGCCGGCCATACATACCCGCCAGCGTAGCGCCGATGGTAAAGAAGTGCAACCCAAGGTAGACAACCTTTTCATCGATTGCGGTGCCCGCAACAAGCAGGAAGTGGAAGACCTGGGCATCCACGTAGGCAATGTAATTACCTTCGATGATAATTTTGAGGAACTGAATTACGATTATTATATCTGTCGCGCCATGGACAACCGCATTGGCGGTTTCATGATTGCGGAAGTGGCCCGCTTGCTGAAAGAAAAAGGTAAAACCCTGCCCTTCGGTTTGTATATCGTAAACGCCGTACAGGAAGAAGTAGGCCTGCGCGGGGCAGAAATGGTGGCCAAACGCATAAAACCGAATATCGCTATCATCACCGACGTTACCCATGATAGCACCACCCCCATGATCAACAAAAATGTGGAAGGAGAGATCAAATGCGGCGCAGGACCCAGCATTACCTACGGACCCGCCGTACACAATATACTCCGCGACCTGATCATCGAGGTAGCTGAAAAAGAAGAAATTCCTTTCCAGCGACATGCCGTGAGCCGCAGTACAGGCACCGATACCGATGCTTTCGCCTATTCTAACGACGGCACGCCCTCGGCCCTCATCAGCCTCCCGCTGCGATACATGCACACCACCGTGGAAATGATCAAAAAGGACGATATTGAAAATACCATCCAGCTCATTTATCACACCTTACTGAATATCACGCCAAAGATCAACTTAAACTATTTGTAGGGATATTACTACGCAAAGCCGCTGTTACACAATGCCTGGAAATAAGGAATAAATTTTCTCATATAAATTTAATTGGCATTTGTAACCTGGGTTTTGCATCTTTACAGCCGGCAAAAGCGGTAAGCCGCTTATCCGCCTTTGTAGTTAGCACTGTTATTTTGGAAATTGTCTTTTAAAAACATTAAACATATGCAACAAGTGGAGATTCGCCACGACTGGACGTTGGATGAGATAAAAGATATCTACAACACGCCTTTACTGGAGCTTGTATACCGCGCCGCCACCGTACACCGTCAATACCAGGATATCGCCGAGGTACAGGTGTGTACACTCCTGTCTATCAAAACCGGTGGCTGTCCCGAAGACTGCGCCTATTGCCCACAGGCTGCCCGTTATAATACCGATATCAATACCCACGCCCTGATGCAGAAAGACCAGGTACTGGCCTATGCACAGAAAGCAAAAGCAGCCGGCAGCACCCGTTTCTGCATGGGAGCCGCCTGGCGCGAAGTGCGCGACAACCGCGACTTCGACCGCGTACTGGACATGGTAAAAGGGGTAAATGAACTGGGCATGGAAGTATGCTGCACACTGGGCATGCTTACCGCCGACCAGGCCACCAAACTGGCAGATGCCGGCCTGTATGCCTACAACCATAACCTAGACACTTCCAAAGAACATTATAGCGAAATCATTACCACCCGCACCTACGACGACCGGCTCCAGACCCTGGAAAACGTACGACAGGCGGGCGTTAGTGTATGCTGTGGCGGTATCATCGGCCTGGGCGAAACCCACGAAGACCGCATCAATATGCTGCACACCCTCAGCCACCTGCCCGCCCACCCCGATTCCGTGCCCATCAACGCACTGAGCCGCGTAAAAGGCACTCCGCTGGAAAATATGCCCAAAGTAGAGTTCTGGGACATGGTACGCATGATTGCCACCACCCGCATACTCATGCCCAAAGCCATGGTGCGCCTCAGCGCCGGCCGCTCTGAAATGAGTATGTCCGACCAGGCCCTTTGCTTCATGGCAGGTGCCAACTCCATCTTCACCGGCGAAAAATTGCTCACCACCAGCAACCCCTCCTTCGAAGAAGATCACATGATGTTCGAACTGCTGGGCCTGAAACCCCGCGAGGCTTTCAAAACCGAAGCCGAAGCGCTACAGGTGGAACTCCACTAATACCGCAAACCTCCACTCCTCATAAAGCCCGGGCAATAAAGTCCCGGGCTTCTTCGTTTAGCCTGTATCCTGTTAGTTCAGCAGGAAACCTACCTATTCCAACATTAGCAAAATCCCCTTGTACTGCATGTTTTGCATGCCGCCCCGGGGACTTTTATTTTTAAGTAAACCATATTTCCTGACGAAGATCCACTACAGTATGATTAAAAAATGGCTTCGCCTGCTAAGGCATAAAACTTCACCACCCGAAAAATCGTTTCCCCACCTCGTAAAGCAACACCTGCTGCAACAGCACCTGCAACACAACGACATTCGTACCCTGCTGGAAATAAATACCTTTCCTGGCGCAGACACTGCCGGCCACCTGCCGGGCGACCGCTTCATTGCGGCAGAAATCAGTGAAAACCTGTATGCAGCATCCCACAAAAAACCCTTTAGCCGCGCTACCGTGGAGCAGTGCTGGGGTGCCAGCCGCAAAGTATTACAGCAGCTCAGCCAGCACCTACAGCAGCCCGTGATATGCTGGCTGGATGGGCATTACAGCAGCCTGCATGAAAAGATTTGCCCCATTTTTGACCAATTGGAAATATTTTTCACCGCCGCCGGCCGCCATATTTTCCTGATCAACAATGCCGCCCGGTTTAACGGGCAAGACGGCTGGCCCGCCCTGGAATCCCTGGTGGCCTTTTTGAAAAACAAGGATTATCGCTACCGCATCTGCATACAAGATAATGTGATCGTAGCCACCGTGGCCATCCCTTAAATAGCGAAGACCTTTTCTGGTGTCCGGAAAAGGTCTTTCAAATATAACCTGCAAGGAAAAAACACTTCATCCTATCCCCTGCTTAGCATGCCTTAAAGGCTACTTATAAAAATATTGTACCCCCAGCGCATAGCCCTTCATGCCCAACCCGCAGATACTACCCACACATTTGGGCGCAATCAGCGACGTATGGCGGAAATCTTCGCGGGCATACACATTGCTGATATGCAATTCGATGACCGGCGTTTTAATGGCGGCAATCGCATCGCGGATCGCTACGGATGTATGGGTATAACCACCGGCATTCAGCAAAATACCATCGTACGTAAAGCCCACTGCATGCAGATGATTAATCAATTCTCCCTCCACATTACTCTGGAAATAGGAGAATGTTACGTCCGGGAATTGCTGCCGCAGCGTTTCAAAATATTCTTCAAAAGAAGCATTGCCGTATATGCCCGGCTCCCGCTTGCCCAGCAAGTTCAGGTTTGGCCCATTAATAATGGCGATCCGCATAATAATAAATTGATGAAAGCAACGGGTAAAATACAAATGATTTACAACAAACTCACACCCCACCGCCCCAGCGGTAGGTAGGCTGTTCAATGCCTGCCAGGTCCAGCACCCGGTCTACCACGGTACCGGCTACTTCTTCTATATCTTTTGGCTTGCTGTAAAACGAAGGGGTGGCAGGGCATATAATGCCGCCAGCTTCCACTACAGCCGCCATATTGCGGATATGAATCAAATTATAGGGCGCTTCGCGCAATACGCAAATAAGTTTGCGCCGCTCTTTCAGCACCACGTCGGCAGCGCGGGTCACCAGGTCGTTAGAAACCCCGCCGGCAATGCGGCCCAGCGTACCCATAGAACAGGGACAGATGATCATGGTATTGTATTGTCCCGAACCGGAGGCAAAGGGTGCCATAAAATCTTGTTGACCAAATACAGGAAAGGGAAGGTTTTCATAACTGGTATCGTCCAATTCCGTTTGCCAAACGGTACGGGCGTTTTGGCTCATCACAACCGCCACTTTCTCCACCTGGTCTGGCACAGCGGCCAGTTTGCGCAAAAGCTGGCGGGCATAAATGGCGCCGCTGGCGCCGGTAATGGCCACTACAATTCGATGTTTCATGCGGCAAAGGTAGAGACTTCGGCTAAAACAGCAATGCCTTCGCGGTGGGCGAAGGCATTGAACAGTAAGATTATGGCCGGAAATAAATATCTACTTCTGTTGGATCAACCACTACCGTATGTTGGCCAATGTCGGTAACAACATTGACAGGAAGCCATGACAGGAGGAATGGTGGTGGCGGTGGTGGGGCATTACCTCTGGTCCGTGGAGGCATTACGATTGGCCCTGTCTGAAACGGAATAACACCGACTTCCACCATCTTGAACACTCTATCCGGAGGATAATCCGTTGACACTTGCATAGAATACGCCTCCATTGTTTCAAAAACGTATTGAAGTAATGGCACATTATAAACAAATATTCCATTACCAGGGAATCTTCCTACGAATGAACCACCATTAGCATTTGTTCCCCGGTACGTAAAACCAGCGTTTGCATTGTAAAGTCCCGCAATGGTCCCCGGTTGCTGCGATATAGAAGATTAAAGGTACATGCCGGGAGTTACGGTATTAGCCTCCCCATATTAGGCATCGCAGCCTTGGCAGCTTGCATACCAACTCGCAATTGTCCAGTAGTTACCTCCGAAGCGGCCATTAGATCCAAACTGCAATACAGGCTGAAAGATATGTGACGTAGCGGTAATGCCGTCCTGTAATCCTTCGAAAAGATACAATAACTGATTGTGATAAGTGGTAGGATTATTAGGCACTATAAAATTTGTACCAAAAAATCTAACCGGAACAGTAGTAGCATTTTGTGCGTAAGTGATCCAGCCAGAACCCAATCCAGGAGAAGTTACTGCGCGTTGAACATTTTCAGCAGATCCTGTTTTCTTTGAAAAGGCTGCGCTGATCGATGCATCTACTTTAACCGGAGTTTGTACGCCAAAATCCTTCGATAGCTTCCTAGTTTTGGCATCCACCATTTGCAACCTGTTATCACTGTAGGAAAGTGAATAACCTTGGTCGATTTTATGGACTTTTGATTTTGGCAATACGCCAAAGGGAGTAACCATCAAACTATCTGATAAGTTCGCAACTGATAAAAGGTCGGAAAAATTAGAACGAGCTGCATCTTTTTTACTACATCCAGTAAAGGAAATTAAAAAGCAGGCGAACAGGGCTGCAAGGGTCACAACATTTTTCATAATGAGGTTTTAAACAAAACAATAAAATACCTAATAAAGATACAACGTGGAAATAACTAAACAAAAAATAATGCTCACCATTTAATATAAATAATGGTGAGCAATCCTAAATTAATTTGTATTCTAGTTAGTTCGTACCACTACGATCTTCACCGGGATATCAAAATTGGGGGGGTCAAATGTACCACCAGCCAAAGCCGTCACATCCACGGTAACAGTTCCTGCGGAATGATATACTGCAAATACATAATTGCCATAAGTCAACGGTATTTGATCATAAGTTTGATGATTATTGTCCAGTGAAAGATACGCCAATACTGCGCCATTCTGGAGAACGTCATCATCTATTTCAGGTACAGTAAACGAGGCTGTATATTCCGTTTTATCGGAGGAGGCATCCCAGGTTCCAGCTTGAATACTTGAAAGTACCGTAGTTGCATTATTTACAACCTGTGTTACTTCCGTTTTCTTACAGGCGGAGAAGGTTAGGGCAGACAATAATGCCACAGCAGTCAGAACTCTTTTCATGAGGGTTTATTATTTATAAGTGATGAAAGTACAGTTGTGTTAAGTTCCTTTACAAAACGTGATCCAATTTTCGGGGAGAGAAGCAGTTTTTACACCGCATTGTTAACCTTCGGTATAAGTGGTTTCCTGTTGATTGGAATGGCGCCATGCCTATATAACGCAGGCCGTACCAAAATTGATACGGACTGCGAAATTATTTTTGTGCTTTAGATAGTTAAATTTTCTTCCATATTTGCCAGGGAGATGGCAGTGTGGCTTTCGTGGTAAACGCATTTCCCATCCCGGATCAGTAATAGCTGGGGCGACTCATGCGTTATCCGGTAATCCTCGGCAATACGATTTGATAAGTTGCGGTATTGGATCAGGTCCAGGTAATAAAAAACCACATTGGCCGGTAAAGTCTCGCGCGCTAACCGCGATTTTACCATCCCACTGATAGAACAGCGGGTACTATGCTTAAAAATAGCCACCGGTTGGTGAGTAGATAATTCATTGATCTCAGCTAGTTGCTCTTCTGAAGTAAGCGGTATCCATTCCATTAACACTTATTACTTTTTTCAGCAGGCAATTTACTGATTTTCATCGGGCATCCCAACTTTCCCTGGGAAGCACAGGAAGAGAGACCAGCAGTAAGCAAACCCAGCAACATAACACAACTGAGCAGTTTTACGTAAGACTTCATGATGGAGCTTTTAATTGTTTTTTATAAATGGTTTTATAGGTCCAATTGCGGATAAGAACGCGTAGTTTACCGCTTTGATTGTTCAGGTAAATGATCAATAAGCTGGTGGCTCCATACAAAGATACAAAAACAAAGGCCCCGAAAACCGGGCGTATAGCGCAGCAGCAGCCCGCTACCAGGCCCTTCCAGTTTTCAGCCTTGTTAATTCGTCAATTGTAACGTTACTTTGCAAATATAAAGTTTATATTAAAAAAAACAACCCTATGTCGCGTATGCAGGAGATAATAATTTTGCAGCGTGCATCCAGGTTCCAGTAATATGACCAAAGTCCATTTTATCGCCATTGGGGGCAGCGTCATGCACCAGTTGGCCATCGCCCTGCATAAAAAAGGCTACCAGGTTACCGGCAGCGACGACGAAATTTTTGAGCCCGCCGCTTCCAATCTGGCACAGGAAGGCATTTTACCACCCGCCATTGGCTGGTTTCCCGACCGCATTACGCCGCAACTAGATGCCATTATACTGGGCATGCATGCCAGGGCCGATAACCCGGAACTGTTGCAGGCACAGGCTTTGGGGCTAAAAATCTATTCCTTCCCGGAATATATTTACCAGGAAAGTAAAAACAAGCTCCGCATTGCCATTGGCGGTAGCCATGGTAAAACCACCACCACCGCCATGATCATGCATGTGCTGCACCAGGTGGGCAAGGCTTTCGATTACCTGGTGGGTGCGCGACTGGAGGGTTTTGCCCAATCCGTAAATATTACAGATGCCCCCCTGATCGTGTGCGAGGCCGACGAATACCCGGCCTCCACCCTCGAAAAAAGGCCTAAGTTTCACTTCCTGCACCCACAGTTGGCCGTGCTCACCGGTATTGCCTGGGATCATATTAACGTATTTCCCACCTTCGATATTTATAAAGAACAATTTGCCATCTTCATCCGCACCATGGAAGCCGGCGGCACTTTAATTTACAATAACGCAGACGAAACCCTGCGCCAACTGGTGGAAGTGGAAGGCCTGCACCTGAAACTGGTGCCTTACAACACGCCCATTCATATGATCCGTGATGGCGTAACCCGCATCTTTTTTGAAGAAGGGTATGCCGACCTGCAAGTGTTTGGAGAACATAACTTGCTAAACATGCACGCCGCCAAACTGGTGTGCAATGAACTGGGTATAAATGATGAAACCTTCCTGGGCGCTATTGCCAGCTTTACCGGGGCAGCCAAACGACTGGAGGTGGTGGAAAAAACCGCACAATCCGTAATATACCGCGACTTCGCACACGCTCCCTCCAAGGTGAAAGCTACCATACAGGCTACCCAACACCAGTTCCCCGACCGCAAACTCATTGCCGTGCTGGAGCTGCATACTTATTCCAGTTTAAATAAAGATTTTTTGGGTGAATATGCTGGCGCCATGGATAAAGCCGATGTGCCGGTGGTATATTTTAGTAAACATGCCCTGGAATTAAAACGCCTGCCCGACCTGGACCCAGCGCTCATTAAAGCCGGCTTCCACAACGAACGCCTCGTGGTGATCAGCGACAAAGCCGCCTTACAAACCTTCCTCGATGCACAATCTTACAAAAACGCCAACCTGCTACTGATGAGTTCCGGCACCTATGATGGACTGGACATCGCAGCTCTGAAAAATAAATTGCATTAAAATGGCCCGTGGCCATTATGCTGCGCACCACCGCCGTTTTGAAAGCAATACACAAAACGCCGGTGGTTTACCGTCTTAGCCACGGCATAAAATAAACTAGCATGCCCACCCTAACATTACAACGCCCACTGGCGGTCATAGACCTGGAAACCACCGGCACCAATGTGGCCACCGATCGCATTATAGAGATCGCGATCATTAAAGTAATGCCCGATAAAACCATCCAGACAAAGGTAAAGCGCGTGCATCCCGGCATACCTATTCCTGCCGCTACCACGGCCATTCACGGCATCTGCGACGACGATGTGAAGGATATGCCCACCTTTAAACAACTGGCCAATGAACTGCGTCAATTCCTGGAAAACTGCGATATAGCCGGCTACAATTCTAACCGCTTCGACATTCCCGTATTGGTAGAGGAATTTCTGCGCTGCGACCTGGAACTGGACCTCACAGACCGCAAGTTCGTAGACGTGCAAAAGATTTTCCACCTTATGGAAAAGCGCACACTCGGCGCCGCTTACAAATTTTACTGCGACAAAGAACTGGAAAACGCCCATAGTGCCGAAGCAGATGCCCTGGCCACCTATTACATCCTGGAAGCCCAGCTGGACCGTTACGAAAATCTGCAAAAAGATGTGCACAGCCTGGCAGAATTTACTAAAGAAGACGGATATATTGATTTTGCCCGCCGCATGGTGCTGCAAGGCGACGTAGAAATGTTTAATTTTGGTAAATATAAGGGCCGCCCGGTGCGGGAAGTACTCAAAGCAGAACCCCAGTATTACGACTGGATGATGAAAGCAGATTTCCCATTGAACACCAAACAAAAACTAACAGAAATTTACCGGAGTATGGTGTTAAAAAAAATTTAATGTTTGCGACGCCACACTTTGTAACATCTATATTTTAGCTATTTTCGCCATCTACAAAATTCATTTCGTTATTTGGAAAAGCTGGTAATTATACCGACCTACAATGAAAAGGATAATATCCAACGGATCATTGAGGCTGTCATGGGTTTGCAGGAGAATTTCCACGTACTCATTGTAGACGACGGGTCGCCCGATGGCACCGGCGCTATCGTGCAATCTTTGCAGCACACTTATCCGGGACAGCTCTTCCTGGAAGAAAGAAGCGGCAAACAAGGATTGGGTACAGCTTACATTCACGGATTTAAATGGGCATTAGCCAAAGGTTATGAATATATCTTTGAGATGGATGCCGATTTTTCCCACAATCCAAACGACCTTCCCCGGCTGTTTAAAGCCTGTGCGGAAGATGGGGCGGATGTTTCGGTAGGTTCCCGCTACGTAAAAGGTGGCAACACCCAGAACTGGCCCTGGGACCGGGCAGTGCTGTCTTACGGCGCATCTGTTTACGTAGGCCTGGTTACCTGGATACCCGTGCGGGACGCCACGGCAGGTTTTGTTTGTTATCACCGCCGGGTACTGGAAGCCATTAACCTGGATGCCATTCAGTTCGTAGGCTACGCTTTTCAGATAGAAATGAAATTTACTGCCTGGAAGCTGGGCTTTACTATCAAGGAAGTACCCATTACTTTCGTAGATCGCAAGGAAGGGTATTCCAAAATGAGCAAAGGAATTGTGAAGGAGGGTATTTTGGGCGTACTGAAAATTCAGTTCCAAAGTTTGTTCAAAAAATATCACCGCCGGGTGGCGGCTCAACCGCTGCAACCAGGCAGACCTGTATCGAAGTAATCGTTTTTCATTATAATTTTGGAGAAACATCCCCGCAGCGTTTTGCAGGCGGGGATTTTTTTTTACCCGCAGGCGCTGGCTGGTCTTGCTCCCCAGGCAGCTAACCATTGCCAGTGCGGCCCCAGCGCAATCTGCCCCATTGAAAATCCTTTCCACATCGTACCTTCGCCAGCGAAATATGAGAAAAGCTTTACTGCAACTTCACCTCTCCGTTTTTTTGGCCGGCTTTACAGGCATTTTGGGCAAACTCATTGCTCTTAATGAAGGCTTGTTGGTAGGGTACCGATTAGCTATTACGGCGGTATCGTTGTGGTTATTATTTTATTTCCAGGGCGCACTGCGTAAACTTACCTGGCGGGAAATAGCCTCCATTGGCGGCACCGGTGTGATAGTGGCCCTGCACTGGCTATTCTTTTATGGCAGCATTAAGTACGCCAACGTATCGATTGCCGTAGTGTGCTTTTCGCTCACCAGCATGTTTACAGCCATTTTAGAACCCATCATTTTACGCAGGCGGCCAGACGTGGTAGAACTGTTACTGAGTGCACTTACCCTGGTTGGTATTCTGCTCATCTTTCATTTTGATGTACAATACCGCACCGGCATTATCCTGGGTATTATTTCCGCCGCCTTTTGTGCATTGTTCACCATTTTCAATAAAATCCAGCTCCGTACCTACGATTCCAAAACCATCATCCTGTACGAACTCACGGTAGGGGCAGCCGTGTTTACGCTGGCCATGCCCTTATACCTGCATGTATTTCCCGTGGCCTCTGTACTGCCGGCAAAAATAGATTGGGTATACCTGTTCATCCTTTCCTGGGCATGCACTATTTGCATGTATTTGCTATCCATGAACGCCCTTACCAAAATTTCCGCCTTCACCGTAAACCTCACCTTTAACCTGGAGCCAGTGTACAGCATCATCATGGCTTTTATACTCTTTCACGAAAATAAGGTACTCCATTATTCTTTTTATGTGGGCCTGGGCTGCATTATCCTCTCCGTGATATTGCAAATGCTGCGGGTATCGGGAGAAAGCCGGCGGAGTAGATTAAAACCAGCCAATTAACCGCTCATCCCCTTTTTATCTTGTGAAAAAGCAAAACCTGCGTATTTTGGCATCGTACCGATAATAGAATTAAATCCTTGAAACAATTACTGCTTGCGATAGTCATAGGGCTACCGTTTTTCTCCAATGCCCAGCCGCCTTCCAAAAAGCCGCTGGACCACTCCGTGTACGACGCCTGGCAAAGCATTGGCGCCAAAGCCATTTCCAACAACGGGCAGTGGGTGGTGTATACCATCAACCCACAGGAGGGCGACGCCACCCTGGTGATATATGACCGCAAAACCGGCCAGCAGCGCTACATTCCACGGGCCTCCAATGCCCTGATCACATGGGATGCGCGTTATGTAGCCTTTACGATTAAACCAGCTTTCAAAGACACCCGCCAGGCCCGTATTAAAAAAACCAAGGCCGCCGATATGCCCAAAGACAGCCTGGGCATCATTACCCTGGGTGATACCGGTATGGTGTGTATACCCAACGTAAAATCGTTCAAGGCCCCCTCCAAAGGCAGTGGCTTCTTGGCCATCCTCACCGACTATAAGGCCAAAACCGATACCAGCAAAAAACTGGATAGCCTGTTGCGCAACAAACATAAAAAGATTATGCAGGACATGGTCCTGGATGCCTACGATGATAAGGCAGCGGAAGCTGGCAGCGAAAATGGCACGCTGTTAATCCGCAACCTGCGCACCAGCCAACAAGACACCCTGATGAATGTGCAGGATTATGCTTTCAGCAAACCTGGCAACGCCCTGCTGATCGTTAAAAAAGGGGAGAAAAAAGATTCGCTCTATAGCCAGGTGCTGCTGTGGAATACTGCCGCCCGCCATGCCGATACCCTGAGCCGTAACATCACCGCAGCCAAACAATTGGCCTTCGATGAAAAAGGGGAACAGATAGCCTACCTGGCCGATCGCGACAGCCTAAAAGCCCTACAGCATTTTTTCAGCCTATACTATTTTAAGAAGGGCGAAGATAGCGCCTCCGTGATCGTTAATAAGAATACCGCAGATATGCCGGCCCACTGGAACGTGAGTGAAAACGGCAACGTAACTTTCAGCAAGAACGGACAGCGTATTTACTTTGGCACTGCTCCTATTGTACCGCCGAAAGACACCACCATTGTGGATTTCGAGGTAGCCAAGGTAGACATCTGGAACTACCGGGACGACTACCTGCAACCTACACAATTAAAAAATTTATCACAGGAATTGAAGCGTAATTACGCTGCCGTGTACCATCTTTCTAATCAAAGCTTTGCCCAACTCGGCGACAAAACCTTAGAAACCATCCTGCTCACCGATGAAGGCAATGGTGAGTATGCCCTGGGTTATACGGATGCGGGCCAACGTATTGCTGCACAGTGGACCGGCCGCACGTTGAAAACGGCTTATCTCGAAAACATACACAATGGCCAGCGCAAACTAATCCGCAAAGACCTGGATGGCCAGTTCTCCTATTCACCTGGCGGCCATTACGTGATTTGGTATAGCCTACAAGAAAAAAACTGGTTCAGCTATAACACTGCCACAGGAGAAATCATCAACATGACGGTTAACATTCCAACAAAAGTATACGACGAAACAGACGATCATCCCGATGCACCCAATGATTACGGTTTTGCAGGATGGAGCGAAGAAGACCGTTACTGGTACGTGTACGACCGTTACGATATCTGGAAAGTAGACCCTTCCGGCAAGCAAGCCCCCACCATGCTAACCGATGGTGCAGGCCGTGCGCAGCAACGGCGCTACCGCAACCTGCGGCTGGATGAGGAAGAACGTTTTTTTGAGCCCAAACAAACCCTTATCCTGGAAACCTTCGACGAAACCACGAAGGAAAATGGCTACGCCACCGTAAGCCTGCATGCCCCGAAAGCCCCGGAAACACTAGTGCTTTCGCCCAACACGTATGCCGGACTGGCCAAAGCAAAAGATGCAGCTGTATACGTATACCTGAAAGCCAGTTACGTGGCCTCGCCAGATATTTATGTAGGTAAAGAGATCGCCACTGCCACGAAGATCAGCGCTATTAATCCACAGCAGGCCCAATACAACTGGGGTACCGCAGAATTATACAAGTGGACTACCTTTAGTGGAAAACCAGCCGAAGGCATCCTTTACAAACCGGAAAATTTTGATAGTACCAAACATTACCCGGTTATAATTTACTTCTACGAAAAGCTAAGCGACAATCTTTATGCTTACCAGCCACCAGCTCCCACCCCCAGCCGGCTAAATATATCGTTTTTCGTAAGCCGGGGATACCTGGTCTTTGCGCCAGACATTACCTACCAAACCGGCCATCCAGGCCAGAGTGCATACGATTACGTGGTAAGCGGCGCGCGCTCGCTGGCGCAGCACAGTTGGACAGACAGTACCAACATGGCCATCCAGGGCCAGAGTTGGGGCGGCTACCAGGTAGCTTACTTGGTAACGGCCACTTCCCTATTTAAATGCGCATGGGCCGGTGCGCCGGTGGCCAACATGACCAGTGCATACGGGGGCATACGCTGGGAAAGTGGCGTAAACCGCCAGTTTCAATATGAACATGGGCAAACCCGCATAGGTGCTTCTTTATGGGAAAACCCGGCATTGTACCTAGAAAACTCTCCCCTGTTTCACTTGCCGTCCGTTACCACGCCCCTCATGATCATGTCTAACGATGCGGATGGTGCTGTACCCTGGTATCAGGGCATAGAACTCTTTACCGGCCTGCGCAGGCTGGGCAAGCCTGTGTGGCTGCTAAACTACAATGGAGAAGCCCACAACCTGGTGCAACGGCAGAACCGCAAAGATATCCAGCGAAGGGAGCAGCAGTTTTTCGATCATTTCTTGAAAGGCGCACCAGCTCCGCAATGGTTGGAGAAAGGCGTACCGGCTACAGAGAAAGGCAGCAACTGGGGATTTGATGAAAAGGAACAATAACATAATTCCACCCACCAACTTAATCAATAAAGCAGGCCAACAAGAAACATACTGGCCTGCTTTTTTATTGTAACAGGTATATTTTCAAATCCAAAAAAAATCATTACGATTTACATTTCATTAACACATTTTAATTTTTAAATATATGTTTTATTTAACAAACTACTACTTTTCTTAATGATTCGCTATTACGCCCCTCCTAACCCTCTATTTGCCAGCCCAATAGCCTTTTTATAAAATCTTAAAAAAACCAAGAACTGCCACCATACAGCATTCCCCAATTTGTTGACTTACACAACATCCTCCTTATCAATTGCTTAATTACAGATAAAAAATTTACATCACATCTCAACATTTCACTATATTTACATAGAACAAACGGTATAATTCACATCCTTAAACCAATCCCTATGAATTTTCATATTTACCGTCCCATTGCCAGTTTAAATCCCTTTGTAAAGCATTATTATTACTGGCAGGAGAATGTTTCAGGCCCTGTGCAGGTTCCTCATCACCTGTTTGCCCTGGGGGATCAATACCTCCTCTTTATCCAGGAAGGCAGTCTTTCCTGCACACCCGCCGGCCACGCTACTTTTCAGTTACCGCCGGCCACGATTTTAGGCCATTTTTCCGGCGCCCATCAACTGCATGCGAATGGACCGGTAAAGATGGTAGCAGTGCAGCTCAATGCTTACGGCAGCCGCAAGCTGCTTGGATTGAACATGGGCACCCTCACTAATTATTACCGCGATCTTACCAAACTTGATAATCCGCTGTGGAGCGAACTGCAGACCCAGTTGGAAAACCTGCCCATGCCCAAGCAACTTTGCGCATGCATGAACGCAGCCCTCACCACCGCCATGGAGCAGCAGCACGCCCTGAAGGAAGTAGACCAGATGGCCGATTATATAATGAAACAAAACGGCAACGTAACAATGTGCAAATTGGCCGAATTGTTTCAGCAAAGCCGTCACACCCTGGAACGCAAATTCATGGAAGTAATTGGCCTGCCCCCCATGCTGTTTGCCCGCATGCTACGCTTTAAACAAACCATCAAAGCGCTGCAACAAATGGATCATTTGCAATGGCAAACTGCCCTGGAACAAAATGGCTATCCCGATGCCGCCGCCTTTGTACGCGACTTCCTTTCCTTTAACGGGCAACCGGTGAATTACTTTACCTACGAAACCGAAAGTACCGCCCCGGTGAAGAATATCGTAAACATGCTCCTGGAACAGCAGCAGGAAGTGGCAGTAGCCTAATAACGTATATTTTCTTTTGCCCAATATAAAAGTCCGGATAGCTTGCGTCCGGACTTTTTTTTACCTTTCAACTATGGAAACACGGCAAGCGGATTTTACGATTTCTACAGACAAGCAGCGGCTCGATGTGCCCGCCATCCATGCATTCCTTTCACAAACCTATTGGGCCAGGCATTTGCCCCTGTACATCCTGGAAAAAGCCATTGAAAACTCCCTTTGCTATGGCGTATATCACCAGGAAGCACAAATAGGTTTTGCACGCGTAATTACAGATCAGTCTACCTTTGCCTACCTTGCCGATGTTTATATACTCGAACAATACCGGGGGCGGGGGCTAGCCCGCTGGCTGGTAAAAACTATCCTGGAACATCCCTCGTTACAGACCCTGCGGGGCTTTTGGCTGTCTACCCGCGACGCGCATTCACTTTACGCTCCCTTTGGATTTGAAGTACATCCCCAGCCTGGCCGCGTAATGAAAAAAACACTAGTCACCGATTACCGGACTTTTCCCCCAAATCCTGATGCATGACACCTGCACATACCGCCGCATATTGGCTGCAACACCTGAAACTATCGCCCCACGTAGAAGGCGGCGCATTCCGCGAAACTTACCGCAGCGCCTTACAGCTGCCACAGTCCGCCCTGCCAAACGCCTTCCAGGGCCAGCGCGCGGCTGCTACCGGCATCTACTTTTTATTGGAAGCGGGGCAGTACTCAGCCTTTCACCGCATTGCTGCAGATGAAATGTGGCATTTTTATGATGGCTATCCCTTAAGCATATACGAAATAACCCCAGCGGGCACTTTGCTGCATCACCGTTTGGGCCGCGACCTGGAGGCCGGAGAACATTTGCAGCTCGTTATTCCTGCCGGCAACTGGTTTGCCTCGCGTACAGCAACTTCCGGCGGCTTTGCCCTGGTAGGTTGTACAGTGGCGCCGGGTTTTGACTTTGCCGACTTTGAACTGGCCAGCAGGGCCACCCTGCAAGCAGCCTATCCTCAACACGCTACCCTGATCGCTGAACTTACTTACGCCTGATAAACGGATAATTATGAAATGGTTTTTTTATACCCTTTGCCTGCTAGTGCTGATCGTTGCGGTGTTCTGGATGGGTAAACAATTTGGCAGCAAACATGTTACGGAAGAAATAGTATCCAATAGCCAGATCGTGCGCGAGATCGCAGCACTGGCCAGCCTGGAAGTGCAGGGCAATGCCACCATCAAAACCAGCAACATTGCCGACCACAACGACTGGAGCGATAATTTGAAAAAGGCCTTTTTAGAAAATACCGTTTTCATTACCATACCCTACCTGGCCAAATACGGGGTGAATATAGACAGCGCTCACTTCCGGATTACCCTGCAACAAAAAACCATTGTCGTGTCGCTGCCTGCCCCCTCCCTGCTTAGTTACGAGCTAAAGGTAGACAAAATGGAAACCGCCAACAGAAAAGGTTTCCTGCTGTTTCAGGATGACGAAACTTATACCGCTGTGCAAAAGAAATTATACATAACCTCCCGCGAGCAACTGGCGAACAACAGCGTGTATCTCCAACAATCGAAAGACAAAATCCGCAAGATCCTTACCCGGTATTATCAACCTTTTTTAAAAGATCATACCCTGGACATACAATTTGAAGACGACGTGGGGAAAACAGGCTTGCCATAAGGACAGCACTCTTCCTTCAAAAAGGATAAAACGGACGCACCATAAACTAGGTGATTATTGTATTTTTCGATTAACTTTTTTAACCCGCTAAACTTACATTACCGATGGAAAAATTGCTTCCGCTGGCGCGGGTATCTGCCTGACCGTGTAGGTTTGTTTTGCATTTTCGGCTTACTTATTTTTCCCGTTTTTCATCAACCAATAAACATTTACGGTATACCTTCCGGGTGTTGACACGAATTTTTTACCTGCAATTGCTGGACAATATTGGTTATTTCAATTAAAGCAATATGCAGCTATAAAAAAAAGCGAACGGCTTGTCACTCGTTTTTTTTATGCAACATTTTGGGAAAGGTATTTTACCAGCGTTCGTTTGGCCACAGGCAGCAATGTTTCATTTACCGGGAACACGAGGTCCGTTTCAATACGGTATACTGCAGGATTGGGCAGTTGCCGGAACTGTCGGATAAGCATTAATTTAATTTGCTCGCTGGTGTTGCTCACATTTTTGGCGTAGGCATCCAAAAAGTGGGTGTGGATGCCACGGTATTTTTCATCATGCCGTTCAAAAATGCTTAGCCGGTAAGTGTACACCAGTGTTTCGCGGTAGCGTCCATCGCAAAGCAGCAAATAACCTTCGCGGGTATCCAGGGGCAGCAGGCCTACCGGAGAAATACTGAGTTGCTCTTCCACGAAATCATAAATCTGTGTGCCATCCCGGATGGTATCGTCCAGCGAATGCAATGCAAAGCGCAGAATGTTTTCCAATTCTTCCATCAGCTCATCATCTTCGCTGATCTGTTCATACAATAATTGCAGCTTTTCCAGGTTAACAGCCGTGAGTTGTTTAGGAAACTGCTGCTGGAGCAAGGTTTTGTTTTCTTTAAATGCCCGCAGGTTGTTGAAGTGAAAGATAACGTCTGCAAGCTGTGGGTAAAGCATGTTCTGGTGAAAAAATCGGTTTATTTCCTGGAGGTAGGCCAACAGCGTATATTTTTTCTGTTCAAAATCGATGTATCCTTCCGCAAACCAGGTTTCGCTTAATGATCCCATAGGTAAATAATTTAATGCGTATACAAGCATAAATTACGAAAAAAATACGAGTCACACACTGGGCATTTTTTTAGGGGGATGTTGTTGGAATAATAGGCTGAATAAGGCTAAAACCGGGCATTTCGGAGGCTTCGGGTGTAAAAGTTAAATATTTTCGGGGCCGGGTAAATAATTGATGGATTTTCCCTATCTTCAAGTTATATTATTTCATTTTATTAATTTCACCATCATGAACATTTACGTAGCCAACCTGCACTATAGGTTGAACGATGAGGACCTGCATCAAATTTTTAGTGAATTTGGCGAAGTAACCTCGGCTAAAGTTATTAAAGATCACGAGACAGGTCGTTCCCGCGGCTTCGGTTTTGTGGAAATGCCTAATCAGGAAGAAGGCGCGAAAGCGATGGAGAGTTTGAATGGCAACACTATCGAGGGTAAACAATTAATGGTAAACGAAGCAAGACCTAAACAACCAAATAATAATTTCAGAGGCGGCGGCGGTGGAAACCGTGGCGGTGGCGGTGGATACGGTGGCGGCGGTGGTCGCGGTCGTTACTAAGCATGATCCCATATTTTATTCGGTCGTTTCAACGAATTATAAAAGGCGCTCCCGGCAAGGAGTGCCTTTTTTTGTACCCGGTTATACCACCACCAGTAAAAAGGCCTCCCAGCTATTATACAGCGGGAGGCCTTTTTATGCAAAAAATATGTCCTAAAATTCTCTTTGCGGATCAAAATTTTCCAGCTCATGCGCTACGGCGCTCAGGAAGCTAGCACCCAGTGCACCATCAATGATACGGTGGTCGTAGGATAGCGACAAGTACATCATTTGCCGGATAGCAATGGAATCTCCCTGCGCCGTTTCTACCACCACCGGGCGTTTCTTAATAGCACCTACCGCTAGGATGGCTACCTGTGGCTGGTTAATGATGGGCGTGCCGGTTAAACTACCAAAAGTACCCACATTGGTAAGCGTGAAGGTGCCGTTCTGGGTATCTTCCGGTTTTAATTTGTTGGTACGGGCGGCATTGGCCAGGTAATTTACCTGCTTACTCAGGCCTACCAGGTTTAGCATGTCGGCGTTTTTGATCACCGGCACAATCAAGTTGCCAGATGGCAGCGCGGCGGCCATGCCTATGTTAATGTCTTTTTTCAGGAGAATTTTATCCCCGTCCAGCGAAGAATTGATCAGGGGGAATTTCTTAATACACTTCACTACTGCTTCGATAAACAGTGGCGTAAAAGTAAGCTTGTCCCCTTCCCTTTTTTCAAACTTAGTTTTCACCGCATCGCGCCAGCGTACCAGGTGGGTTACGTCGGCTTCGGCAAAACTAGTTACGTGCGGACTGGTATGTACGCTGCGTACCATGTGATCGGCAATAATTTTACGCATGCGGTCCATTTCCTGAATCTCCACATGGCCAGTAGCAAATGATACCGGCAAGGGGGCAGTTTTGGGCGAGCTGCCATTACTATTGCTCTCCATCGTAACAGGAGCGGCAGGCTGCGGTGCGGGAGAAAGTGGTGTGGGGGCAGGTGTTGCAGGATAGGTTATGCCGCCCTGTTGTTTATGGGCAACATATTCCAACAGGTCTTTTTTAGTAACCCTTCCTTCATTGCCAGAGCCAGGAATATTTTCCAGTTCATTAAAACTAATTCCCTCCTGTTGCGCAATGGTGAGTACCAGCGGAGAGTAAAAACGTACGCCACCGGCGGGTTTTTCCAGGGGCGTGGTTTCCGGCTTGGCTACAAGTGCAGCTACTGGTGTGGCAGAAGCTTCAGGGGCAATTGTAACCGGCAGCACTGGCGCGGTGGCTGCTGCGTCGGCAGTACGCAGGCGGGCGATGATGGCACCTACAGGCACCACATCGTTCTCTTTAAAAAGTATCTCGGTCATTTCGCCGGTAGCAATAGAAGGAACTTCAGTGTCTACTTTATCGGTTGCGATCTCCAATACCGTTTCATCGGCATTTACCGCGTCTCCCACCTTCTTGTGCCATCGCAAGATGGTTGCTTCCATGATACTTTCACCCAGCTTGGGCATTACCAATTCAACTATGGCCATAAGATTATTTTAACTGATACGGCGACAAAAATAAGGGAATTTGCTGCATAACCGCCAAATCCGGTTAGGGCATACATCCTGCGCTTATCTGGGTCGTTTCTTTGTTTTGGTATAGATTTAAGAATATTAAGAATAGTTACTGGCCGCTGGTTACTATAAATTTCCGCAGCTCATTGATGGCATACGCTGCCGTTAGTTCAATATTGTGCTTGCGATCGTAGCGCAGCTGGTATCTGATAGCAGTTTGTTGCTGTGCATCACCCACTGCTACCCACACCGTACCCACTGGTTTATCTGGCGTTCCACCGTCGGGGCCCATGATACCGGATACTGCGATCACGTAATCTGTTTGCAGTTGTTCCAACGCCCCTTTAGCCATGGCCAATACGGTGGCTTCACTCACCGCACCCTGGGTGTTTAATGCGGTGGGGGGAACATGCAGCAGGCGTTGCTTCATGTCATTGGCATATGTTACCAGGCTTCCCTTGTAATAGGAAGAGCTGCCGGGAACGAGGGTGAGTAAATGTGCAATATATCCACCAGTACAACTTTCCGCTGTTCCTACGGTTTTGCCGCGGGCGGTCAGCAACCTTCCCAGCACTTCGCCCATGGAGATATCTTCATCGGCTACCGTGATGTCGGTGAGCAAAGATTTGAGTAAGGTAAATTGCTGGGCGAGAGTTACTGCCGTGGTAAGTTTGTCTTTGCCCAGGGCCGTGAGGCGTAGTTTCAGCAAGCCAAAACCAGGCAGGTAGGCCAGTTTAATAGCGGGTGGCAATGCTTTTTCAAAATCTGCGATGCGCTCTGCCACAAACGATTCTCCCATGCCGGAAGTCAGCAACGTGTGATGCAGCACGGATGGAGCGTCGAAAATTTCGGGCAGGCGGGGCAGGATGTAATCGAGCATCATGCCTTCCATTTCGTATGGTACACCGGGCATAGCAATATAAATTCTACCATTTTGTTCGAACCACATGCCGGGCGCGGTTCCCCTTTTGTTCGGGATAACAGTGCATACATCCGGCACCAGTGCCTGGTCCAGATTGCGTTGCAGGGTGGGCAGGCCCCGGCCTTCGAAGATGCGCAACACATTTTGGAGGGCGTCATCATCCTGCACCAGCGTTCCGCCAAAATAATCGCACAGTACCGGTTTAGTGATATCGTCGGCGGTAGGCCCTAGTCCACCGGTAATCAATACCAGGCTGGCGGCGGCACCTTCTTCGTCCAGGGCATGCAGGATGGCCTCGCGGGTATCCCCCACGGCCACCCGGCGGTGTACCCAAATGCCAATGGCGTTGAGCTGCTGCGCAATCCAGGCAGAATTGGTATCGATCGTTTGTCCGATCAGCAGCTCATCGCCGATCGTTATGATGCTGGCTAATATTTTTTCCATGTGGATGAATATTGACTTCTCCCCTGCAAGCACAGTGGCGGAGCGGGATTTAATGATGGCCTTCTTCTGCAAAAAATGGGAGCAGCTTTTGCCGCATAGACGCGGGCATAGAAGCGCGTTTTTTGGTAAGGGCATCAACGAATGCCAGTGTGGTAGTGCCTACATTCAACAGTTCTTCCTTTTCATTATACAGTTCTGAGTGGAATATAATTTTATGAGATTCGGGCATGGTTTTAAGAATAGTCCGGATCGTAATCAGGTCGTCGTAGTAGGCAGGGCGAATGTATTTTACATTCATCTCTGCCACTGGCATCATCACCCCCAACGCTTCTACCTCGCGGTAAGTAAGCCCCAGGCTGCGAATGGCGTCTGTACGGCCTACTTCGTAATACAGCGCATAATTGCCGTAATACAAATATCCCATCTGGTCTGTTTCCCCATATCGCACGCGGATCTGGGTAATGCTTGTGAACATATGCTTAGTATTGTGCGATTGAATTAAATTGATTGTACATTATTAAGTGCCCAAAGTCACTTAATAATGTACAATACCCTTACTTTCTGCGGATCAGTCCATCAACGGAAAAACGGCCCCCTCCGGCAAACAGGATGCCCAGGAATGCGGCCAGGAACAAGATGCCCATTTCATGACCTGGCGCGGTAAGCGCTTCATGGCGGTTTACCACATAGGTTATCACGGCCATCAAGAATACCACTGGTACGGCAGACAGGCGGGTGAATAGCCCAATTACCACCAGTGCACTGCAGAAAAATTCCGCAAAAACCGTTAATGCCAGTGACACCGTGGGGCTTACGTGCAGGGGATCATAAAACTTGGGAGCCATGTCTGAAAAGTTAGCCAGTTTCTGCCAGCCATGCACGCACAGCATAATGCCAAAAACCACGCGGATGATCAACAGGCCGGTGTTTACCGAGTTGGGTGCCAGCTTGGAGGAGAAAAACTTACTCATAGGAATTGAATTGTTTTGATTTGCAAGATAATAGAAAAGTGGCAAGTTAGAGGCAGTCCCGTCAACGAAGCCTACTGCCCTTTTTTTCAGCGCGGCACTGTTTTGGCAAGGAGAGGGATGTTCATTACTTATTATACAATTCATTATTACGACTATATTTGTAGGATAGGCGAATTTAGCCCGGGAAGGAAATATTTCTTCCCGCGATTCGTTTTAAACGCATATTCAAGGTTTTAACCAGGTTACGCATGCACTTGTTCAAGAATTTTTTTTCTACCAGTTTGTACTTATGCACCTTGGCCCTGGGTGGTGCCGCACTGGCCCCTACCGTTGCAAAGGCTCAACAGTCACGCATTTACACAGATCCAGACCATACTTTTAAGACCGCGCAGGAACTTTTCCAGCAGGAAAAATACGGCGTGGCCATGCAGTTGTTCAACGAAGTAATCCACGAGATCGGGTATTTTCAGGAAACCGGCAGAAGCCTGGTGAACGCCGATGCACACTACTACTATACCGTATGTGCATTGAAGTTACAGAATAACAATGCCGAAAAACTGGCCCTCGATTACCTCGCTACTTTTAATAATAACGCCCGGGAGCAACTAGTTAGCTACAACCTGGCGCGGTATTATTTTCACCGCAACGAGCTGAAAGCGGCCATTCCCTTTTATGAAAAGGCAGGCATTGACAACCTCTCTAACAACGAGATTGCGGATGCAAAGTTTGAACTGGCCTACTGCTACTTCTATACCCAGGACTTCAAAAAAGCCTTGCCCCTTTTTGTTCAGATCAAGGAAATAAAAGGCAAATATTACATTCCGGCCAATTACTACTATGGCTTCATCGCCTACGGCAACCGCCAGTATGACGACGCTTTACAAAGTTTTTCCCGCGTGGTAGACGATCCTAAGTACCATAAGGTGGTACCCTACTACATCGCCGAAATTTATTATTACCAGGGTAACCGCGATAAGGTGATCTCCTACGTAACACCCCTTGTGGAAAAGGGCGACAATTATTACGATGCCGAGCTGAAAGCCTTGCTGGGACGGTCTTATTTCGAGAAAGGCGATTACCACAAATCCCTGCCTTACCTGCAACAATACCAGGATAATGCCGATACCGTATCCAAAGAAGACGTGTACCAGCTGTCCTACGCCTACTATCAAACCGGCAACTTGCAAAAAGCCATTACCGGTTTTAAACAACTGAGCGACGAAAAAGACTCCCTGGGTCAGAATTCTATGTACCTGCTTGGCGACTGCTACCTGCGTACCGGGCAGAAAGCCAATGCCCGCAATGCATTTGCCTTCTGTGCCCGCAACAGTTCTAACCCGCAACAGCAGGAAATTTCCCGCTTCAATTATGGCAAACTATCTTACGAACTGGGATATTCTGATGCAGCGCTCAGCGAGTTGAATAACTTCGTAAAAGCTTACCCAAATTCAACCAATAACAAAGAAGCACGGGAAATTCTAGCCAATCTTTTTCTTCATACCAACAACTTCAAGGAAGCCCTGTCTACCATTGAAGGCATTCAAGACAAATCGCCTAACGTACTCAAAGCTTACCAAACAGTGGCCTATGGCCGCGCTACAGAGCTGATTAACGACGGGCAGCTGGACGATGCCGACCATCTGCTGGACATAGCCATTAATAATAACTACGATCCAAAGACGAAACAACTGGCCCAATTCTGGAAAGGCGAAATAGCCCTGCGCCAGCAGCAGCAGGATGCAGCCATTACCCATTTACAGGCTTACCTGGCTGGCACCCCGCCCATTTCCGGGGAGGCCAATGTACAAACTGCCAGTTACGACATGGGGTATGGTTTATTGAAAAAAGAGAATTACAGCGGGGCCTTGCCTTACTTCGAAGCTGCACAACGCGCCAGTGGTCCCAATGCGGGCCGCATTGGCAATGACGCCGTGCTGCGCACCGCAGATTGTTACTACATGCTGCGCGATTTCCCGAAAGCCACCGCCCTTTACGATAAAGTGATCAGCAGCAACCAGCCTGGCGCCGATTATGCCCTCTATCAGAAAAGCGTGATCTTGGGCTTGCAGGGCAAACAAAATGACAAACTGAACCTGCTGAAACAACTGGGCAGCAAATATCCCACCTCGGATTACGGCAACGATGTAGATATGGAAATTGCCAATACCTATCTCTCGCAGGAAAAGTATACAGAAGCCATTCCTTACCTCGAAAACGTGGTGACCAAACAACCCAACGGGCCTAATACGCCCAAAGCCTTGCTGAAACTAGGCCTCTCCTATTTCAACAAAGACAATGATGCCAAGGCCCTCAGCTACTACCAGCAGGTGGTGACCAAGTTTCCCGATGCACCGGAGGCCAATGAAGCCCTGCAAAGCATCCGCAGCATTTATGTAAGCCAGGGCAAGGCCGATGATTACATGGCCTTCCTGAAAAGCACCGGCAAAACGGTGAGTACCGGCACGGCAGACTCCATCACCTACGCCACGGCGGAAAACCGTTTCAGCTCCGGTGATTATCCCGGTGCCATCGCCGCTTTCAATACCTACATCCAGCAGTTCCCCAATGGCCAGTTTATTGTGCCGGCAAACTTTTATAAGGCAGAAGGCGCCTATAACAGTAAAGACTATACGACAGCGCTGCCCGCCTATGAATTTGTGCTGAGCAAAAATGCGCCGCAATACGCCGAGCGTGCCGCACTGCAGGCCGGCAATATACAGTTCTACCAGAATAAGGATTACAGCAAAGCCCGCAGCTACTACCTGCAATTGCAAGACCTGAGTACCAGCAAAGAAAATACCCTTACTGCTACCCGGGGCCTGCTGCGTAGCAATTATCAACTGCAACATTGGGATGAGGTAGGCAATTATGCCGAAATATTACTCGCCACTGCCGGCATTACGCCAGACGACCAGGTAACGGGCCACTTTTATTTGGGCAAGGCCCGGCAGCAGGCCAACCAATACGACGATGCCATCGCATCTTATAAGACTGTAGCGGGACTAACGAAAAATGAAATTGGCGCAGAGGCCCGTTATAACATGGGCGTATGCCTGCTGGCCCAGCAAAAACTGGACGATGCAGAAAAGGCCGGTTTTGATGTGATCAAGAATACCCCCTCCTACGACCGGTGGGTGGCCAAAGCTTATATTTTATTAGGCGATGTATATACCGCTGAAAAGGACTATTTCAATGCCAAAGCTACTTACCAGAGTATGGCCGACAACTGCCCCATTCCTGAACTGAAACAGGAAGCCCGGGAAAAATTGAACAAAGTAGAAGCCACGGAAAAGGCCGAATCAAAAATTAAAAAACCTTAGCAGCCCTGTTACGCATGAATACTACGCAACATCATCTGAAATATATGCTGCCCGCCGTACTGGCGCTGGGCCTGGCCAACACGACACATGCACAGCAGAAAGACAGTAAGCTGAAGCAGGAAACTATCGATATTATTTCTTCTTATCAGCCCAAACTACGGGAGGCTACCAAGCTAAATCTTACCGCCTCACTGCCCGACCGCGATACTACCCGGCCACGGCTCACGTACAATGTGCCATCGCTAAACCTGAACTTCCTTTACCAGCCCATTCACCTGCAACCGCTGGCACTGGGCAAAGATTCGCTGCCACCCTTGCAGAACAATTTTATCAAGGTGGGCTATGGTAATCTAAGTTCTCCGCTGGTGCAAGTAGGCTTTGGCAGCAACCGGAACCAAAAATTCAACTACGGCATTTTTGGCAACTACCAGTCTTCCAAAGGCAAGGATATTAAATACCAGGATTATTCCAACCTCAATGTAGGGGCAGCCGGTACCTACCTGTCTCCTTTGTTTGAGATCAAGGCGGGTATTGGCTTTGATCAAAACATAGTGCATTATTATGGATACGATCATGCCGCCCTGCCGGGTCTTGGCAAAAACGATGTAAAACAGATTTTTAACCAGGGTAGCGCCAGCATAGGCCTGAAAAACCGTCCCAACAACGATTGGGCATTTTCCTATGCCCCTCATGTGCAGTTCTATTTTTTCGGCGATCACTTTAAACGCAATGAAAGCACCGTGATCCTGAATGTACCCCTGAGCCAGCAGATATTTGAGGATATTTATATCCGTGCAGAAGGCATCGTAGACCTGTCTACTTTTAATGAAGACAACCGCGACCGCATTAACAATAACCTGGTGGCTATTCATCCTGCGGTGGATATTGATAAGCCAGGATTTGTGCTACATGCCGGTGTAAACCCCACCTGGACCAACTCCAAGTTTTATCTCCTGCCAGACATCGTGAATGAATCGCACCTGATCCGTAAAAAACTGATCCTGAGCAGCGGCTGGATTTCTTATTTTGATAAAAACAGCTACCGCAACCTGGCCAACCGGAACCCATTCCTGGCGGGCCTTCCCAATGGAATGCTCAATACGCGCATCGAGGAAAAATATACTGGCATCAAAGGAACCCTGGGCAGTCATTTTAATTACAACACCAAGTTTGGTGCCGTAACCTGGAGCAACCTGCCCCTGTTTGTAAGCGATACCACCACTTCCTATAAATTCAGCACCCGCAACGAATCTCAGCTCAAAGCTTTTGAACTACACGCAGAGGTAGGCTATGTGCAGGAAGAAAAATTCCAGGCCCGCGCCAGCGTAGACTGGTTCAACTATGGCAAGCAGGAAACTGAGGCGAAACCCTGGGGTATGGTACCTTTTCAGGCCGACCTGTTTGCAGAATACACCTTTGTGAAAAAACTGCGGGTACATGCAGACCTGTTTTCCCTGAGCGGCAGCAATTACTTCGTGGCCAACAATAACTTCGGAAAAACAAAAAGTGCGCTAGACCTCAATGCCGGTGCGAGTTACGACATTGGTAAACACTTCCAGGTATGGATCACGGCCAATAACATTTTTAATACACATTACCAGCGCTGGTATGGCTACCAGAGTTATGGAACCAATGTGTTAGGTGGTGTGATGTTTAAATTTTAATGTAAACTTGTGCAAATAATTCACCCGTTTTGATAATACAACAATACCTACAGGAAGTGCTGTTTGGCCAGCAGGTGTGCGTGGTACCGCGTATCGGTACCTTCACCTTGCAACGTATTCCCGCCCGCTATAATGCCACCGACCGTACGCTTTCGCCCCCCCAGCAAGTGATTGCCTTCTCCCCCTTATGGGACGACGACGGCATTTGTTTGCATTGGATAGCCCAGAAGGAAAACCTGCTGGATTATGCCGCCGAAATCCGTCTCAATAAAGGGCTGGATGAAATACTAGGCCCTTTGGCTGCGGGGGAAAAAGTACACCTGCAGGGTATTGGCAGCTTGTTGCAGGATGAACATGGATCTATCAGTTTCCAGCCCGACGTGCTACCGGGCCACATGGATACCTTGACCATGCCACCACACAACCGCTATGTGCCGGTAGAACCCGAAATCCGCCTCCCGGAACCGGAACAAGGAGAAGCCGAACTGGAGGAAGCCGAAGCAAACGAGTTTCTTTCTGCATCCGACAACACGGGCGGCGACGTTTGGGACACTAGTCCAGAACGCCGCAAAAACCTGTGGTGGATAGCCATTCCCCTGGTGATCATTGCAGGCCTTACCGCCGCCGGCATCTGGTGGTATTCCAGCCAGCCCCCAGTCATAACACCTCCACCGGCCAAGCCAGCGCTGGATTCCAGCCTCACGCAACCAGCCGCCATGCAGGATACCACCGTGAAGCCTACCCCAGACACCCTAATGGCCGAAATGCCCGATGTAACGTATCGCATCGTTTTCCAAACCTACGCTTTGAAAGACAGTGCCAGGGCATATGCAAAGTTCAGGCAACTGAAAGTGGCTTTCAACAACGTGATCATTTATCCAACGCCTGATACTACATTTTACCGCATAGCATTACCTTCTGTAGCCGTAGACACGGCCAGCAATATGGAAGTAATGCGGCAATACCAGCGGGGCAAGGTCTTCATAGAACATTAAAAATTATTGGCTAATAAAAAAAGGCTATTCCAATAAAAAGACCGGCTTTTCTTATGCATACAGGGCTATGCCTGCGACGAAGCCTGTAGTTGCCCGGCCACAATTTCCAACCCTTCCGCAAAACTTTTCGGTTGATATCCCAGCACCTTCCTAGCCTTTTCTATGATAAATCCCGTTCTGGCCGGGCGTGCCCCCACCTGGGTGAAGGTTTGGGCCGTTACCTCTTGCAGCAGCCCTGCATCCAGCTTTAAAAAGGCAGCTACCTTTAGGGCCATCTGGTAAGGCGTGAGCAATTCGCTGCCCGAAATATTATAAACGCCATTTGCACGCTGATCTGCCACCAGCTTGCACCCCCGTGCAAGATCCTGCACCAGCGTGGGCGTACGCCACTGGTCGTTCACTACTTTTATAGGATTGCCCTGTTCCAGATTTTGTTTTACCCAGGTAATAAAATTGCTGCGGCGAAGGTCGTCCGCCACCCCATAAACCAGCACTGTTCGCACAATGGCCCAGGCTAGCCCCGACTGCATCACCAGCCGTTCTGCGGCCACCTTGCTGGCACCGTAATTATTGATGGGATGGGGCAAATCGTTCTCCCGGTAAGGCCCTGCAAGCCCGTCGAAAATAAAATCGGTAGAAAGTTGCAGAAAAAAGGCATGTAGTGGCAGGGCCGCTTGCAGCAGGTAGCTGGTAGCATCTACATTGGCTGCCCAGCAGGCGGCTTTATCGCGTTCGCAATCGTCTACCTGGCTCATAGCGCCAGCATGAATGATAATGGCTGGCGCATGCTTTTCTAGGCATGCCTGCACCGCCGCCTGTTGGGTAAGCTCCAGCGGTTCGTAGACGTAGCCAGCCTGTTGGCGCAGGCGGTTTTCCCCTCGGCCCGTGGCAACGATCTGGTAACGCGGATCTTGCAGGAATGCTTGAACCAGGTATTGACCCAGCAAGCCATTGCTACCGGTGATAAACACCTTCATGATGGATCTTTTGTTTTTTTCACTCTTTGAAAGGCATGCCCAGGTTCCACATGGTGAAGGCCATTACATCGGTGGCCTCGTCTATCTGTTTGGAAGTGGGTTTGCCGGCCCCGTGTCCAGCCTGCGTTTCAATGCGAATTAACACCGGGTTGGGGCCGCCCTGATCTGCCTGCAAGGTGGCGGCAAATTTAAACGAGTGAGCTGGCACCACACGATCATCATGATCCGCCGTAGTTACCAGCGTGGCCGGGTAGCTACTACCTTTTTTCAGGTTGTGCAATGGGGAGTATCGCAGCAGGTATTTAAATTGTTCGGCATTATCGCTGCTACCATATTCGGTGGCCCAGGCCCATCCAATAGTAAATTTCTGGAAGCGCAGCATATCCATTACGCCTACTGCGGGCAGGGCCACTTTAAAAAGTTCCGGCCGCTGCGTCATACAGGCACCTACCAGGAGTCCTCCATTAGAACCGCCCCGAATGGCTATTTTGGACGAATTGGTGTACCGCTCCCGGATCAGGAATTCCGCCGCGCCTATGAAATCATCGAACACGTTTTGCTTTTTCTCCAACATGCCGCCCTTATGCCAGGCCTCGCCATACTCGCTGCCGCCGCGCAGGTTTACCACGGCGTAGATACCCCCCTGCTCCATAAAAAAGAGGTTAGACACGCTAAAGGCCGGCGTCATGGGAATATTAAAGCCGCCATATCCATACAGCAGCACTGGCGCAGCACCATTGGGTTGAAGGCCTTTTTTACCGGAAAGGAAAATGGGTACCTGGGTACCGTCTTTACTCGTAAAAAACACCTGTTTGGTTTCAAAATCACCCGGGTTAAACTTTAATTCCGAACTACGGTACAACGTGGAGGATCCTGTTTTTATATCATAAGCATAGGTACTGGCAGGAGTTACAAAAGCTGTAAAGGTGTAAAACAACTGATCGTCATCCCGGCTGGCATAAAAACCATCCACCGTACCGATGCCTGGCAGTGCCACCGTATGTTCCAGCTTGCCTTTATAATCATATTGCACTACCTGCGAAGCGGCATCTTTTAAATAATTGGCAAACAGTTTACCCCCAGCGGTACCCACCTGTTCCAATATCTGCGGTTTTTCAGGGATGACCGTTCTCCAGTTACTTTGTGCGGGATGTTTAGGATCTACCAACACCACCTTGTAATTGGGTGCATCATGGTTAGTGCGCACCAGCAACTGATCGCCATCATTATCGATCACGGTAGGCTCGTAATCAAATCCTTTGATCAATAATTTCAGTTCCTGTTGGTGGGGATCTTGCAGGTCCTTGAACCACAGTTCCGCGCCGCTGGTGCCCTCACTGGTTTCAATAATGAGAAAGCGTTCGTCTTCCGTAACGCCCGCATGTGCATTGCGCAGCGGGTGTTCTTTATCCACGTATATTAATTCATCTTTACTTTGCGGATCGCCCAGGTGGTGGTAATACACCTTATGAAATTCGTTCTTACCCGACAGTTTGCTTTTTTCGGTGGGCGCATCGTAGCGGCTGTAATAAAAACCATTGCCCCGCCAGGATATGCCACTGAATTTTATCCATTCCAGCTTGTCGGGCAGCGGCTGCCTGGTGGCCACATCCATCACACGCCCCTCCTGCCAGTCGGAACCAGCGCCGGCTGTAAGCAGCGCTACATATTTGCGGTCTTTTGAAAAGCTAATGCTACCCAGGGCTACGGTACCATTGGCAGACAACGTATTAGGATCTATGAATACCTCCGGTGTTCCCTGCAAACCTTCCTGGCGATACAATACCGCCTGGTTTTGCAGGCCATCATTTTTATAGAAATAATAAAATTTGCCACGGCGGAAAGGAGCGCTCAAACGAGGGTAGTTCCATAATTGTTCTAGCCGCTGGTGAATGTTGCTACGGAAGGGAATGCGCTGTAAGTAAGATTGGGTAAGCTCATTTTGGGCCACTACCCAGTCGTGGGTTTCGGCGCTATGATCGTCTTCCAGCCAGCGGTACGGATCTGCTATGTCGGTACCGTGGTAATGATCAATGGTATCGGTGCGCCGGGTTTCCGGATAGTGGATCGTAGGCTGCTGCTCTGCGGTTACTTTTTCTGTCATAATTACACTGATCGTTAAGCAAAAGAATAAAATGGGATTAATATTTTTTAGCATACCAGCATTTTTTAAAAATTTCGGTGGTTCTTTAAATTAATTTAAAAAATGGCCTAATTCATAAGATAACATTACGAAAACAATTGCAAAATGCTATTTTTGTGCGCTCTTGTGATATTCTTTTAGCAATTTACTATGAAAAAAGTGAACAACATTGCGGTGCTTACCTCTGGTGGCGACGCGCCTGGCATGAATGCGGCGGTGCGAGCGGTGGTAAGGACAGGCATTTATCACGATCTCAATGTGTACGGCGTGATGTATGGCTACCGCGGCCTGCTTACCGACGACATTTTCCCCATGGAGTCTAAGTCCGTAGCCAATATCATCCAGCGTGGCGGCACCGTGCTGAAAACGGCGCGTTGCCTGGAATTTTACGAGTTTGAAGGACGCCAGAAAGCATATGAAAATTTAAAAAAGAGAAATATTGAAGGGCTGGTAGTAATAGGGGGCGACGGAAGTTTCAACGGCGCCATGAAGTTCAGCCAGGAATTTGACATACCTTGCATCGGCTTACCGGGTACTATCGACAAAGATATTGCCGGTACCGATTTCACCATCGGATTTGATACGGCTGTAAACACCGCCGTGGAAGCTATCGATAAGATACGCGACACGGCCGATGCGCACGACCGCCTTTTTATCATCGAAGTAATGGGCCGCGACGCGGGCTACCTGGCCCTGCACAGCGGCATTGCCACGGGTGCGGAAAATATCCTCATCCCCGAGCATACCACTACGGTAGACGATATCATTAACGACCTGCAGGCCAACGAACGCCGTAAAAAAATGGTGAACCTCATTGTAGTAGCCGAAGGTCATGAAGCCGGCGGTGCCAATGGGCTGGCCAAACGGGTAAAGGAAAAATGCCCTCAGCTAGACACCAAAGTGTGCATACTGGGTCATATCCAACGCGGAGGCTCCCCTTCTACCATGGATCGTATACTGGCCAGCCGTATGGGCTATGCCGCAGTAGATGCGCTCCTGGAAGGCATTCACAACGTAATGATCGGCATCGTTAATGATAAAGTAGCCTACACACCGCTTGATAAGGCCGTAAAAGCCAAACAAGAGATCGATCCCGAATGGTTTAAGATTGTTAAAATACTTGCGAGTTAAAATACCTGAACTATGAGCACTAAAGACTTGTCGAAATACTATCACAAGGAGATGAACAATGAAGCAGCCCGAGAACATGCTTTTCACAAAACCAAGATTGTTGCTACAGTAGGCCCCGCCTGCGATACTTACGAAAAATTGCTGGAACTGGTGGTAGCAGGTGTAAATGTTTTCCGCCTCAACTTCAGCCACGGCGCCCATGAAGATAAAAAACGTATTATCGGTTACATTCGCCAGATCAATGAAACACAGCCTTACAATGTGTCTATCCTGGCAGACCTGCAAGGTCCTAAATTGCGGGTAGGCGAAATCGAAAACAACGCCCTCCCACTGCACAAAGGCGATATCCTCACCTTCACTTCCAAAGAAAAAGTAGTCGGTACCAAAGACTTGATCTATGTGTCGTATCCCGACCTGGACAAAGACCTGCGACCCGGCCAGAAAATATTGATCGACGACGGTAAGATAGAAACCGTTGTGAAAGAAATTACGAAAGATGGTTTGATTAAGGCCGAAGTAAGCCTGGGAGGCATCCTGTCGTCTAAAAAAGGCTTCAACCTGCCAGACACCAAGGTATCTTTGCCCGCTCTCACGGAAAAGGATGAAGTAGATCTCCAGTTCATCATTGACCAAGAATGCGACTGGGTAGCCCTGTCGTTTGTGCGGGAAGTGGAAGACCTGCTGTTGCTGCGCTCCCGCCTGAAAGCCCGCAATTCCAAAATCAAGGTGATCTCTAAAATTGAGAAACCGGAAGCCATCCGCAACCTGAAAGAAATTATCTGGGAAAGCGATGGCGTGATGATTGCCCGCGGCGATCTTGGCGTGGAATTGCCGGTAGAGCAGATCCCGATGATCCAGAAAGACATTATCCGCAAATGTATACACCGCGCCAAACCGGTGATCGTAGCTACCCAGATGATGGAAAGCATGATAGACCGTAGCCGGCCAAATCGCAGCGAAATTACCGACGTAGCCAATGCCGTGCTGGAAGGCGCCGACGCCGTAATGCTGAGTGGCGAAACCGCCACGGGACAACACCCCACGCTGGTGATTGAAACAATGGTGAAGATCATCAAGGAAGTAGAAAAAGAAGAAATTATCTACAACCGTAACCTGATCCCCCACCGTCACTCCCCTACCTTTCTGAGCGATGCACTGGTGTACAACGCCGCTAAAATTGCAGAAGACCTGGATGCAGAAGCCCTGATCGGTATGACCCAAAGTGGCTACACCGGTTTCATGCTGAGCAGCTACCGCCCTAAGTCGCCGTTGTATATCTTTACCAAGGAAAAAACACTCGTAAATCAATTGAGCCTGAGCTGGGGCGTACGTGCGTTCTACTACGCCGAAGAACCCGCCCTGGATCAAATCATCATCGACCAGCTCGATATTCTGAAGCAACGCGGCTTCCTGCAACATGGAGATGTGGCCGTGAACACAGGCTCCACACCAGTAGAGCAGCATTTGCCAACGAATGTGCTGAAGATTACGCGGGTAGAATAATATTTGAAACTGTTTTTAGCAGCGCCGCAGCATGATAGTTGCGGCGCTTTTTTGTTGCAGCTGATCGCAGTAAATAAAACGCCGGAATACTTGCCCTGCAAGCCTTCCGGCGTTTTTATATAAGCGGCACCCTTGTTATGCACGCTTAAAGCCGGCATCTTCTATTGCGGCGTCTTTTTTATAAGTAAGCAAGTAAATGCTCAACGCAATGCACATGAGCAACACCGCCGCCAGGCACACCCCTGGCCAGTGGCCAATGGGCCACACCCAAAGGCCAATGGCGGAACCGGTGGCCGTACCAATAAAGCTGAAGGTCATGTACACCGTATTTAGCCGGTTACGGGCGGCGGGATTGAGGGCGTATATGCGGGTTTGATTGGATACGTGTATCCCCTGCTGGCCCAGGTCTATAGCTACTATGCCCAACAGGATAGCGAAGATATGGGTACGGAAAAAATAAAACAGGAAGAACCCCAGGAACACGAAACCTATGCCGTATCCCACTGCAATGCGCGGGTTTTTATTATCCGCAATTTTACCGATCAGCGGGGCGCACAACGCACCAGCAGCGGCTGCCAAACCCATGGAACCAATTACATCACTCTTATAGGAAAAGGGCGGGGCAGACAAAAGGAAGGTAAGCGTAGTCCAGAACAGGCCGAACATCGCAAAACTACACATGCTAATGGCAGTGGCCTCCCGCAGTAGCGGCTCCGTTTTAATGAGGTGCAGCAAGGATTTCATCAATTGTCCATAACTGCCGTTATAAGATGGTTTACTGGAGGGAAAGGTTACCGCCATCAGAATTACCATGGCCAGGGTGATCCCTGCGGCAATGGCAAACATCACCTGCCAGCCCCAGTATTTTCCCACGAAACCACTCAGCGTACGAGATAACAAAATACCTACCAGCAGCCCGCTCATGATGGTGCCGATCACCCCGCCACGTTCTTTGGCATCGGCCAGGTGGGCTGCCATAGGTATAATTAGCTGGGGAATGATGGACGTGAAACCAATGAAAAAACCTGCCGTTTTGAGCAGATCAGGATTAGGCGCTACCGCAGACGCGGCCAACGCCAGCGTGGAAAAGATGCCCATGATGATGATCTGTTTTTTGCGTTCCAGCATATCCCCCAGCGGCACACAAAATAGAAGGCCCATCGCATACCCCATCTGCGTGAAAAACGTTACCTGCCCGGCTTCACTTTCTGTAATATGAAAATCACGTTGGATAAGGCTTAGCAGCGGCTGACTGTAGTAAATGTTTGCCACGATAAGTCCCGTGCAAACTGCCATGATCAGGATAGTCGATTTCTTAAGTGCCATTATTAGTTCCCGTATTTTTACCAACACAAAGGTACACATTCGAAAAAAGCAGCCGTTATTAACTTTAATGATATTTAACTTAAGCTATTGTACTTTTATAAGGCACGATCATTGACCTTTTTTCTACCAACAAATAGCATTCACCATGTTCAAAAGTATATATCCTTTTACCGGCGAGCAGGTAGCCGAGTACCAGCCCCATACACCGGAACAGGTTACTGCCATCATCGCTAATGCTGCGCGTGCATTTACCACCTTGCAAGCCACCACGCTGCAGCAACGCTGCGACTGGATGCGGGCCACCGCGCAACATCTCAAAGACAAGGCTGCCGAATATGGCGCCCTGATTACCCGGGAAATGGGCAAAACCCTTAAAGAAGCTACCGCCGAAGTGAATAAGTGCGCCGACTCGGCGCTGTATTACGCAGACCAGGCACCTGCCATGCTGGAAGATCGCCTTATTAAAACCGAAGCCCGCGCCAGCTATGTGAGTTATCAACCCCTAGGTACGGTGCTGGCCATTATGCCATGGAACTTCCCCTTTTGGCAGGTGTTCCGTTTTGCCATACCCAACCTGCTGGCTGGCAATACCGGCCTGTTAAAACATGCCAGCAATGTAAGTGGCTGCGCCCTGGCCCTGGAAGCCATATTCAGAGAAGGTGGCTTCCCTGAATATGCCTTTCAGGCCCTGCTTATTTCCTCCGATCACATAGAACCCGTCATAGCAGATGCCCGCATCCAGGGCGTAACCCTCACCGGCAGCACCCCGGCAGGCCGCAGCGTGGGCGCACTGGCAGGCAAGTATTTAAAGAAAAGTGTATTGGAACTGGGAGGCAGCGATCCCTTTATCGTACTGCGGGATGCAGACCTGGACAAAGCCGCCACTACGGCGGTACTTAGCCGCATGCAGAATGCCGGGCAAAGCTGCATCGCCGCCAAGCGCTGGATCGTGGAGGCGCCGGTAGTGGAGGCTTTTACGGAGAAAGTAAAAAATATTCTCGCCAGCAAAATACAGGGCGACCCTTTCAAGGATGCCACCGATATAGGTCCTATGGCCCGTCCGGATCTGGCGCAAGCACTTAGCAAACAGCTAGTCCAAAGCGTAGCCGCCGGCGCCCGCCTGGAAATGGGCGGAGGCGTGCAGGGCTGCAATTTTACCCCTGCCCTGCTCTCCGGCGTACAGCCCGGCATGACCGCCTATGCTGAAGAAACATTTGGTCCCCTGGCCGCCATCATACCCGCCGCTTCCGCAGCAGCAGCTATTGCGCTGGCCAACGACTCCTCCTTTGGCCTGGGTGCCTCCCTGTGGACTCAGGATTTGGAAAAGGCCCGCCTCCTGGCTGCCCAGGTACAAAGCGGCAGTGTATTCGTAAATAGCCTCATGCGCTCCGACGCCCGCCTGCCCTTCGGCGGCATCAAGGAATCGGGGTATGGCCGGGAGCTTTCTGTGGAAGGAATGCACGAATTCCTGAATATTAAGACGGTATATATGGAGTAAGCAGGAAGGGTGGCCATGCACCGGGTATAATGGCATAAAACCGCCTGTACAATGTGTTTTGTACCTAGTACATTGTACTCATTTTAACCCTACCTTTACGCCCGCAACAAGATCAGGCTATGACTTTTGAGAAAACAGCTCGGTATTCTCCCTACCTCACCATTGCCAGGGAGGACTGGGCCAGCAGAAGCGATGATGCCATGCTCCACGTTTTTGAAAAAGACATGGATGCCCTGCGAGGTATGAACGAACCACTCACGATTGGCGAGATTACTGAAGTATATGTGCCCCTGTCCCGGCTCATTAATTTTTATGTAGCGGCGGCGCAGGAATTATACTCCCGTACCAGTCATTTCCTGGGCAGCAAGGTGCACAAAGTGCCCTATATTATTGGGATAGCCGGCAGTGTAGCCGTGGGCAAAAGTACCACCGCACGCGTGTTACAGCGCCTGCTCAGCGCCTGGCCCAACCATCCTAAGGTAGACCTGGTGACCACCGATGGTTTCCTTTACCCCAACCGGGTGCTGGAACAACGGCAACTGATGAACCGAAAGGGATTTCCCGAAAGTTATGATATCCGTGGCCTCATGCACTTTCTGGGAGAGGTAAAAAGCGGGCGGGAACGCGTGGCCGCACCCATGTACTCCCACCTGGAATACGACATCCTGCCCGGGCAGTACCAGTGGGTGGAATCGCCCGATATCGTAATCGTGGAAGGCATTAATGTATTACAGGTAAAGCAACGTCCCGAAAAAGAAAATGCCGTATTCGTATCCGACTTTTTCGACTTCTCTATTTACGTAGACGCCAAGGAACACGACCTGCGACAGTGGTATATTGAACGCTTCCAACGCCTGCGCCATACTGCTTTCCAGAACGAAGCATCTTTCTTTCACCGCTATGCCAACCTTAATGACGAGGAAACCATTCAAATGGCTATTAAGATCTGGAATACCATTAACAAACCCAACTTAGTGGAAAATATACGCCCCACCAGGTACCGCTCCAGCCTTATACTGGAAAAAGGAAAAGATCACTTTGTACAATCTGTTCAGCTACGAAAGATCTAACGCCTTTTGCCTAACTTAGAAGTAGTCATTTTCTTTATTCCATGCGTTATAATTTGAGTTTCGATCCCGTTGTAAAGATCCTTACCAATATTATCATACTGCTTGCCCTGGGCTTACTGGGCCTGCAAACCTTTGCGCGGTTTGCCGGCGCTGGCGGCTGGCTTTCGTTGGGCATTTTGGTGCTGGCCATTTTTGTGAGCTGGGGCCTGCACCCGCAGTACTACTTTGTGAGCGATCGCAGCATCATCATACAGCGACCTTTTCGTAATATCCGCATTCCGCTGCACACCGTTATCCATGTGCGGCCCATCGTGGGAGGCGAACTAGGCGTGAACTACCGCCGTTTCGGCATCGGGGGCCTCTTTGGGTACATGGGCAGCTACAAATCCAGCCGTATAGGCCGTTACCAGATGTGGGCCACTAATCGCGACTCCCTGGTAGTGATCGAAACTGAAAAATATAAATACATTGTAAGCCCAGATCTTCCCCTGCACTTCACGAACGATATTAATAGCCGCCGTTACCAACAATAAACTACGTGTATACATTACCGTTATAAGCATCCCTTTCCTCCAGGCTGGATTATACTTTCAGAACATCTCCTAGCATCCATGTAGCCCCCTTCGCTTTCATCTTCGCAAGGAAGTCAAACCCAAGCAATCTAAGGGAAACACTGCGCGGCGGTGGCAAATACCTGCATAAAATACTATAAAAAAGAGGCAATGCCAGGGGATTAATATTCTAACTAATTGAATACAAACAACTTGAAAAATATTTTTTTATTAGTCTACTAAACCTGTAGGTTATTAGTAGAATTACCCTATCTTTGTTTTACCGATCAAAAAGATATGTTTTATGCCTTTCAGTTATCACAATTACACCTACCGCCCATCTGTACGATGTTGATCTCGAAAACGCCCTATCATAGCGGATTCCCGCTCTTTTATTTTTGCAACATCACTTAGCATCACCCTCAAATCTTCCAATAACATGTCTACTCTCCATAGATACGCCGATATTCTCGATATTCAGTTTCCTGATCGCTTTGAATCACGCGGGGTACAGCGCGTTAAAATAAACCCACTCCGCAAAAATGACCGCTTTCCGGATGCCCTGTTGCGTAAAGACGCATTGGTAACACCGGCCAGCTTTTGGCCACATGATATTTCTATGCCACTGAGCCTTTTGCTGGACCGCCCACTGGTGGTGGCATTTTTTTCCGTGCATTGGAACCAGTATGGCCTGGATCTGCTGCAACACTTACAGGAATTGCATAACGATATTAAGGTAATGGGTGGCCGCCTGTTGCTAATCGCCGCCGAAGGCGAGCAAGTACTGCGTCCACTCGTGGAAAAGTACCAGCTTACTTTCCCGATCCTGCATGACCGTAACCATGGCATTGCCTCACTGGCAGGGATATACGAAAAAACAGATCCTATATGGGACCGCGTGTCCGGCATCAATGCAGACGTACCCATTCCGGCCACCTACGTGATCTCTCCAGCCCAGCAAATCAGCTTTGCCGCAGTAGATCCTTACTTCCAGCAAAAGCCCGATACCCGCGACCTGCTGAGCGCGGTGTACACCGCCCGCGAACAGGTACAACGCGTGCGGGTAGCCTAAGCACAGGAATCCCCTCTTTTGCATATAACGCCCGCCTTACGGACCACAAGCCGTAAGGCGGTTTGCTTTAGGGAAAAGCCCCTGCCACTTTTGGCTTACCTTTGCAGGAAACCCGGAAAAGGTTATGGCAACCATTAAGCTTATTCTTACCAATAAATCTGCCCTGGTTAAAAAGTATGGCCAGCAATACAAGGCCATCCTGGCCGATCTGCAAGCCATTCGCGTTGCAGATAAGCACAAAGGCATTGCCACCTCCATAATATTCCTGGACGACGCTTCCCAACTAAAAGCCTTCAAGGCCAAAGCCGTAAAAAACGCGGACAACCTGCAGCAGAACAAAAACGCGGTGGACGCGCTTTACAAGCATTTTAACCCAGCCTATATCCTGCTGGCCGGCGCGCAGGATATTATTCCTTTTCAACTATTGCAAAACCAACTGTTTGGGGAAGCGGATGAAGATCGTACCATTCCTAGCGACCTGCCCTACGCTTGCGATGTGGCTTTCGATACCAACGTCACAAAATTTGTGGCTCCTACCCGGGTGGTAGGCCGGCTACCGGATATACCCGGAAAGGCCGATGCCGCTTATTTTCACACGATAGCCCAACAGGCAGTTGCCGCCAAACCCGCCACAGCAGCCTCTTATAAGAACTATTTTGCCGTGAGCGTGCAGGAATGGCAAAAGAGTACCCGACAAAGCGTAACACATATTTTTGGCAATAGTACCCACCTGCTTATCAGCCCTTCCGCTGGTCCGGCATATACCGGTAAGCAACTCAGGGCCAAATCGCATTTTTATAATTGCCATGGTGCTCCGCTAGACCCCAACTATTACGGGCAGCAGGGGGCCAATTATCCTACTTCCCTCGAAGCGACCACCCTGCATAAGAAGCTCAGCGCCGGCACCATCGTGGCGGCAGAATGCTGCTATGGCGCACAGCTTTATAATCCTACCCTGCTGGAACCCTCCGCCCTGAGCGTGGCCAGTACTTACCTGGTAAATAAAGCTATTGCCTTCATGGGCAGTACTACCATTGCCTACGGGCCGGCAGATGGACAGGGACTGGCAGACCTGCTCACACAGTACTTTATGATGAATGTACTGAAGGGCGGCGCTTCTACTGGCCGTGCGCTACTGGAAGCCAGGCAGCGTTTCCTCACAGAAATGGGCCCCACGCTGGACCCCTATGAGCTGAAAACACTGGCCCAGTTTTACCTGCTCGGCGATCCTTCTGTAGTACCAGTTAAAGATGCAGCCACGGCACCGGACAAAACCCGCTCCAAAGGCATGGTGAATAGCGTTCAAAACCGTCGCGATAATATGGTCGCCAAGGGCCGGCTCCTGAATGGGTTCATTGTACCACCCCAAAAAACCAGGGCTACTCCGCTGAAATCCAACGTGGCGGAGGGATTAAATAGTTTACTGAAAGAACATAAATACAATAAAAAAGCAACGGACAAACAAACCTACATCAACAAAACCAGCATAGCCAGCAATCAACCCGGCCTGGGTGCCTACAAGACCACCATACGCTTTCACGTATATGCCACGTCCAAAACAAAAAATGGCCCCATCAAAGACTCCAGGGTACTGGTAGTGAAAGAAAAAGACAACGAGATACTTGGCTTCCGCGAATATGTGCGCCGCTAATTTTCAAATAAAAAATGATGTCAGACCAGCAAACAGATAATAACGGAAACGGCTATACGCTAATTACCATACGGGGTAAACTGGAACCGCGCGTGTTTGGCCGCACCACAAAAAGCGAGCATTGGGGCGTGTATATTGTAACGCCCGCCGCCGCCTACCTGATCCGCCCCTTGAACAGCAATCCCTTCATGCATAATCCCCTGGAACCCTTATGTGGCAAGACCATTGAGGCAGAGGGACATATCCATGACTATATATTTTTTGCCAAGCGTTGGAAGGTAGTGGAATAAGATATTAGCGGTTTAGTGCAGCGGATGTATTAACAGCGCGCCGGTGCCTGGCCGGTCGGCATAAATAATCTTACCATTTTCCATCCTTATGCCGGTGGCGATATCTTCCGCCAGGAGCAAGGGGCCATCCATATCGGTGTAATCAAGATAGGGCAGCAAATGGGCCACCGCAGAGGTACCTACCGTACTTTCGTTCATGCTGCCGGTCATTACCTTCATGCCTAGTTGCCTGGCTTCAAAGATCATACGCCGGGCAGGTGTAATACCACCGCATTTGGTGAGTTTGATATTGATGCCGTGAAAGAAGCCGGCACACCTGGCCACATCGCTTTCGGCAATACAACTTTCATCGGCCACCAGCGGCAAGGCACTTTTTTCGTACACCTCCCGCATGCCCTCCCATTGATCCGCGGGCATGGGCTGCTCAATAAACTCCACTCCCAGCCTGGCCAGTGCATCGGCATTCCGCAACGTTTCCTCCACGGTCCAGGCACAGTTGGCATCCACGCGAAAAACGGCATCTGTATGCTGCCGCAGCGTTTTTATGATCCCAATATCGTGGGGGGTGCCTAGTTTAATTTTGTAAATGGGCCAGGGTACTTCCTTAAGTTTGGCCACCATGTTTTCCAGGCTATCTATGCCAATGGTAAAGTCTGTCATAGGATTCCGGGAAATGTTCAGCCCCCAGCATTCGTATAGTTTTTTGCCCTGCATTTTAGCGTATAGATCGTGTGCGGCCATGTCCAGGGCGCAGAGGGCAAAGGGGTTGTGCTGCAACCGCGGGTACATGGTTTGCCAAAACGCTTCGGGCGTGTCCAGGGTGTAGTTTTCAATGAGGGGGCGATGGGCTTGGATGGCCTCCATCAGCATGGGTACGGTCATGTGGTAGTAAGCGTTGTCGGCGGTTTCTCCTAGCCCGTAGTGGCCGTCCTGGCCAAGCTGGGCCACCAGCAGCGGCTGCACGTCTTTGGATTTACGGGAAATAGTGAACGTATGTTTAAACTTTAAGGCGAATGGATAGAGTTGCAACTGCATAATATCAAAATTACGTTTTTACCACAGCGGCGCCACTACTGGAAATAAAAATGCCCCGGAACCAGTCCGGGGCATTTACCTGTTAACTTAATTCATCGTGTGATGAACTATTTTACTTCTTCAAACTCTGCGTCGGTTACGCCTTCGCCGGCTGCGCTGGCGCCTTCAGTACCACCGCCGGGCTGTGCACCGGGTTCCCCCTGTGGCGCGCCTTGAGATGCTTTGTACAACTCTTCGCTGGCGGCGGTCCAGGCAGTGTTCATTTCGTTCACTGCTACATCGATCTGGGCGATGTCCTGGCTGGCGTGTGCGGCCTTCAACTTGGTAAGGGCTGCATCGATCGGGGCTTTTTTATCGGCTGGGATCTTGTCGCCATATTCCTTCAGTTGTTTTTCGGTTTGGAATATCAGGCTATCGGCCTGGTTCACCTTTTCAATTTTATCTTTGGCTTCTTTATCCGTGGCTTCGTTGGCCTTGGCTTCTGCCTTCATTTTTTCCACTTCTTCCTTGCTCAATCCGGAACCAGCTTCGATGCGGATGTTCTGCGTTTTACCAGTACCCTGGTCTTTGGCAGTAACATGCAGGATACCGTTAGCATCGATATCGAAAATCACTTCGATCTTAGGAATGCCACGGGGAGCAGGCGGAATATCAGAAAGGATAAAACGGCCCAGGGTGCGGTTCTGGCTGGCTAAAGGACGTTCGCCCTGCAGCACATGAATTTCTACGCTGGGTTGGCTATCTGCCGCGGTAGAGAACGTTTCGGATTTTTTGGTAGGGATGGTCGTGTTAGACTCAATCAGTTTGGTGAACACGCCGCCCATGGTTTCTATACCCAATGAAAGTGGGGTAACGTCGAGCAGCAATACGTCTTTCACATCACCAGAGAGTACACCACCCTGAATGGCAGCGCCAATGGCCACTACTTCATCCGGGTTTACACCCTTGCTCGGCCGTTTGCCGAAGAATTTTTCTACTACTTCCTGGATTTTCGGAATACGGGTAGAACCACCTACCAGTATCACTTCGTCTATATCGGAAGTAGCCAAACCTGCGTCTTTCAGTGCTTTGCGGCAAGGTTCCAGTGTTCTTTCCACCAGGCTGTCGCTCAATTGTTCAAATTTAGCGCGGGTGAGTTTTTTCACCAGGTGTTTGGGAACGCCATCCACTGCGGTGATATAAGGAAGATTAATTTCAGTTTCCTGAGAAGAAGACAATTCTATCTTGGCTTTTTCTGCCGCCTCTTTCAAGCGCTGCCATGACATGGGATCTTTATGCAGGTCTACCGCTTCTTCTTTTTTGAATTCGTCGGCCAGCCAGTCCATGATCACTTTATCGAAGTCGTCACCACCCAGATGGGTATCACCATTGGTTGATTTTACTTCAAATACACCATCACCCAGTTCCAGGATAGAAACGTCGAAGGTACCGCCACCAAGGTCAAACACGGCGATTTTGCTATCAGCATGTTTTTTATCCATACCGTACGCCAGTGCAGCGGCGGTAGGTTCGTTGATAATACGACGAACATTCAGTCCTGCAATTTCGCCAGCCTCTTTGGTAGCCTGACGTTGTGCATCATTAAAGTAAGCTGGAACGGTAATTACCGCTTCATTTACTTCTTGTCCGAGGTAGTCTTCTGCGGTTTTCTTCATTTTCTGGAGAATCATCGCGGAAATTTCCTGCGGCGTATACAAGCGCCCGTCAATGTCGATACGGGTAGTATTATTTTCTCCTCTTGCTACTTTGTAGCTCCAATGTCCAATTTCATTGCCTACTTCTTCGAAGTTGCGGCCCATGAAACGTTTTACGGACATAATGGTGTTTACGGGATTCGTGATAGCCTGGCGTTTTGCCGGGTCACCTACTTTTCTTTCGCCGTTTTTCAAAAATGCTACAACGGAAGGCGTAGTCCTTCTGCCTTCATCGTTTGCGATCACTACCGGCTCGTTACCTTCCATAACGGCCACACATGAGTTGGTAGTGCCTAAGTCAATGCCTATTATTTTTCCCATAGTGATTATATTCTTTGCGTTGTAAGTCTTTGTGTTAGTGTTAGATTCAGGGTGAGTTTGTCAATGATTATGCCAAGCAAAATATTTATGCAATTATGTCAGTTGCGTTGTAAAACAGCCTATATTTGACGTAGAATTTTCCATTGTAAGTGACATAGCTGGCAGCGCTATATTGACTGTACGTCTGAAATACGAAATTTATCCTGCGGGTTTGTCATTACTAAGCGTTAATTACATAGTGGAATTGTATCAGTAAGACCCTTTTCCCCAGTCCTTATCTATCCATACCTCGTATTTTTTATTTACATCACCCTTTAAATTTGTTTCCTTATGAACAACAACAAGTTCCTATGGGCGACGGCTATTTGTGCCCTCTTTGTGCCCTTGGCAGTACATGCCCAATCTACCGCTCCCTCCACAGGAACCTCCACCAGTAGCCCTGCAATATTTGATGGCACTGCGGATTACCGGACATTTTCAATTGGTATAAATGGTGGCGGCCTGGGCGCAGTGTCTCCCACCGGTGGCTCAAATGACTTTACGAAATGGAAAGCCGATTTTGGCTACGGTGCCTATGTAAAATGGCAATTGTTGCATAGCCTGGCCTTGCGTGCCGATTATCTGGGAGGGAAGCTTACAGGCAATAACGATGACAAACTAGGCAATGGTACCACTTCCAATAGTCCTTACAGTGAATTTGAAACCAAACTGAAATGGACCGCTACTTTGAGTGCGGTGGCTACGGTGGCCAATATTAACTGGTTGCACCGCAAGAATTTCGTACAGATCTATGTATCTGCTGGTGGCGGTATAGCTGGTTACAGTCCCCGGATTACCCCGGTGGGCGGCGCTGAAGTAGATTATAAAGCTGGTGGCAAAAATATCCAGGAACTAGTAATCCCCGTGGGTGCAGGCCTTAAATTTAAACTGAGTGAAGGGATAAACTTGGATCTGGGTTACACCACCTACTTCACAGATGGCGACAACCTGGACGGATATGTGCATGGTAGCCAGAAAGACAAATTTTCGTACGGTTATGCCGGTTTGGAATTTGTATTTGGCAAACATTCCAAACCCCAGCTGGCTTTCAGCAATCCTGCTGCGATCTTGTATGACAAGCTGGAAGCTCAAAAAGCTGCTACCGATCAGGTGCAGGCTCGCCTGAATGCTGAACAGGTAACCAACGATTCCCTGTCTGCCAATGTAGCCCGCCTCACTGCCGATCAGGATGGCGACGGCGTATCTGACTTCTTCGATAAATGCCCAGGTACACCAGCCGGCACCAAGGTAGATGGCAGCGGATGTCCCCTGCCCGTTCCGGAAGCACCTAAGGTAATTGAGAAAGTAACAGTAACCGAGGAAGACAACCGCGTAGTACGCGAAGCGGTACGGAACCTGGAATTTGCTACCGGCAAGTCCAATATCCTGCCCCATTCTTACGAAACCCTGAATAAGGTGGCAGAACTGCTCACTACCCGTGGTTTTAGCCTGAAATTGGCTGGCCACACTGATAACGTAGGCAGCGATAGCAAGAACATGATACTTTCTAAAGACCGTGCAGAAGCTGTAAAAGCTTACCTGGTAGGCCGTGGAGCTAACCCTACCCGCATTGAAGCGGTAGGTTATGGCGAAACCCAGCCCATTGCCAGCAACAAAACGCCCCAAGGCCGTCAAGCCAACCGTCGCGTTGAGTTTACCATCTACTAGTAGCAAGTAAGTATAGGAGCGGTGCAAAAGGTTCGCAAACGGGCCTGGCATCGCTCATTGTACCCAATAATATGCACCTTTTTTTATAACAGCAGCCAGTTGTGTTTTGTAACATCACTGGCTGCTGTTATTTTTGCAGTCCCTGTGAAACACCTCCTATACAACATGCGGCACTGCTGCAACAATCTGGGGAGGTATAAAAACAGGGGTATTGAGTGCATGGACATTACGATCAGGAACATTACCCCCGGGGATAACGCTGTGCTGGCCAATATTATACGCATGGCACTGCGGGAACACAACATGGCCAGACCCGGTACCGTCTTCACAGACCCCACCACCGACCACCTGTACCAACTGTACCAGGCGCAACGATCGGCCTACTTCGTAGCAGAAGGCAACGGGCAAGTAGTGGGTGGCGCCGGCATAGGGCCGCTGGAAGGAGATGTGTGCGAGTTGCAGAAAATGTATCTTTCACCCCAAAGCCGTGGGCAAGGACTGGGTAAAAAGCTCATCCTGCACTGCCTGCACTTTGCCAAAACCAATGGATATACACAGTGTTACCTGGAAACTGCTCCCGAACTGGAGAAGGCCGTTAAGGTATACGCTCACCTCGGCTTCCGAGACCTGCCAGGCCCTTTGGGCAATACGGGTCATTTTGGCTGCGACCGGTGGATGATGATAGATTTATAGCCAGCTCTACCCAGGTCATCCACCCGGCGAATATCGCCACCAAATACTTAAAAAACACCGGCGATCCACGCCGGTAAGGACAAAATAGAAAAGATGCAAGTAATACAAGCCATCAAAATAGCTGCCGCCCAGGGCATTAACGCCCTCTATCAGCAATCACTGACCGCGGCAGACATTTCCATTAACACCACCAAACCCGAATTTGAAGGAGAATACACCATCGTAACTTTTGCCTTTACCAAATTCAGCCGCCAGCAACCGCAGGAAACCGGGCAACGGCTGGGCGACTATCTCGTGGCTAATTTCCCCGCCCTGGTAGCCCGCTTTAATGTAGTCAAAGGATTCCTCAATATCACTATCGCAACAGATTACTGGACAGGCTTCCTGCAAACACAATATAACAATCCCCGCCACGGCTTACAGGCCCCTAATGGCAAAAAGGTGATGGTGGAATACTCTTCCCCTAATACCAATAAGCCCCTGCACCTGGGCCATCTCAGGAATAACTTCCTTGGCTATTCAGTTTCGGAAATACTTAAAGCCAATGGCTATGAAGTAGTAAAGGCCAACCTGGTAAACGATCGCGGCATACATATCTGTAAGTCCATGCTGGCCTGGCAACTGCTGGGCAATGGTGAAACGCCTGCCAGCAGTGGGAAAAAAGGCGATCACCTGGTAGGAGATTATTATGTATTGTTTGAGCAGCTCCTTAAAGACCAAGCCAGTCCTATCATAAATCGTGTGCAAAGCGGCGACTACAGCGACTTCCAGGGCGAAACCCTCCAAAAGATCACCACCCTGGGCGCAGCCCTGCAAAAGCCAGCCGTACAGGCCGATCAGGAAAAACTAGGCAAAATAGAAGACGAGATCAAAGAACTGGCGCGTAACCAAACCCTCATTATGCAGCAGGCCAAAACCATGCTACAGCAATGGGAAGCCGGTGATCCGGCCGTACACAGCCTCTGGGCAATGATGAACGGCTGGGTATATGAAGGCTTTGATGCTACCTATAAAGCACTGGGTATAGACTTCGATAAAATGTATTACGAAAGCGAAACCTACCTGCTGGGCAAGGACCTGGTGGCCAATGGCCTGGATAAAGGCATTTTGTTTCGCAAGGAAGATAACTCGGTGTGGATAGACCTGACAGCCGATGGGCTGGACCAGAAGCTGCTGCTGCGGGGCGACGGCACCTCCGTATACATGACCCAGGATCTCGGTACTGCCCGCCTGAAGTACGAGGAGTACAAAATGGACAAAAGCCTGTATGTGGTGGCAGATGAACAAAACTATCATTTCAAGGTGTTGCAGCTCATCCTCCAAAAATTGGGAGAACCCAGCGCACCGGGTATTGTACATCTATCTTACGGCATGGTAGAGCTACCCAATGGCCGCATGAAGAGCAGGGAAGGCACCGTGGTAGATGCAGACGACATGATCACCGAAATGGTGACCACTGCCGGCAACCAGACCCGGGAGTCTGGCAAACTGAAAAATTTCAGCGAGGACGAATTGCAACCCCTCTACGAAATGATTGGCCTGGGCGCTATGAAATTCTTCCTCCTGCGGGTAGATCCTAAAAAAAGGATGGTCTTCAATCCCGAAGAGTCCATCGACCTGCATGGCTTCACGGCCACCTTTGTACAGTACGCGCATGCCCGTATCAAATCCATTTTGCGCGAAGTAGGCGCCGAAGCACAGCAAGGGCTGGAGCATTTCCGCTACGCCGGTGAGTTACAACCTTTGGAAAAAGCCCTCATCCTGCTGAACGAACAATTTGAAGTGATCTTAGACCAGGCCGCCGCAGAATACAGCCCTTCTGTTATAGCATCCTATGCTTTTCAGTTGGCCCAGCAATTCAACTCTTTCTATGGCGAAAAAGTTAATGGCAAATACACCTATTCCATTCTCGATGCCGAATCGGAAGAAAAGAAAAAGTTGCGCTTGCAGATCATAATCCTAACGGCCAATACAATTGCCCAAAGCATGCGCCTGCTGGGCATTCGCGTACCAGAGAGAATGTAAAATGTAAAAGAGGTATAACAATAGCAAGGCCGGTAACCCAATGTTACCGGCCTTGCCCATTATATAATTTCGGTCCTTTACTTTGCCACAGCTAAACACAGTGCATGAAGGGAGCTTGCCGGCCCCGGCTGCACTGTGTGCATATTGGCTGTGGAGTATTCCCGATTCTAGAAATCTTGTTTAATCATGCTTTGCGGGCATAACATGTTCCCGTGTATTATGCTATTGTTAGGGTTACATGCTGGCGGGCACACTGCTGTTTGCAGACAGTGCCCTATCACAAAGCGCGATTCCTTTATCAACGTTTCCCGCCCCTATATAAGATTTGCCCAGCATAAACAAGGCAAATGCGTTTTCGGGTTGCAAAGATAACAGTAAATTCCATTGAACAATCGCTTCTTTAAATTCCTGCCGGGTGTAATAGGTATGGGCCAGCAAATAAATAGCGGGAATATCCTCAGGATGCAGACTCAGCGCCACCTCCAGCATTTTAATACCCTTGGCAGTTTGTTCCAGTTTAAGGCAGGCCATGGCCAGGTTATAATGGTAGGCTGTATGGAGCGGCAGTCCCAGGGCTGCTGCATGTTCATAATACTGAATAGCCTTCGTATAGTCGTTGATGTTAAAATATATCTTGCCCGCTTCGTAATATAATTGAGATTGGGTGCTATCTATCCGGATGGCCTGTTGGAAGTAGTAAATGCTGGCCGCAAAGTTTCCTCCTGAGGCATATAGCCTGGCCAGCAGGCAGGGCGGCTCACTATTGCCCGGCATTTCTGCACAGGCCATCTTTAAAGCATCTTGTGCGGACATGCTGTCGTGCAGGGCGGCATAACATTGGCCTATGCGTAAACTTTCGCCGGAAACACCCTGCGCGCGCACTTGCAGGGCATAAGTAAGCGCTTGCTCGTAGGCATGCTGATCATAATAAACAGCCGCCAGTCCCCGTAGCGCGTAAATGTGACCTGGCTGGCATTCCAGCACAGCCTGGTATTGGGTAACAGCTTTCTCCGGTTGTTGCTGAATACGGTAAATATCCCCCAGTTGGAGGTAAGCATCTGTGAAAGGCTGGTAAAGATAAATAGCAGCGCTAAAGCGGGAAATAGCAGCCGGCAACTGGCCATTACTGCGAAGAGCCAGGCCCTCCTTGTACAATTGCCTTGCTTTTGTTGAAGGGGTTCCAGCTGTGGCAAATGCCCCTGTCATACTAACAAACCCAAACATCAAAAGGCATAGGAAACGGTAAGGATTCATGCTAAAAATAAGCGATTGGTGACAAAACAAATATAATTTTAATTGTTATATAAATAAATTAATATACATAAAATTAAAATCTATTTTGACCAATGCATCTCATTTCCTAGCGCTTACATTTCCCTCCTTTCACAACATATCTTCATTAGAAAAGGAGAATGGGAGCAACTGGCTGGCCTTTTCGATTACGAATATTTTACCTGTTTGGCCGCTCAGCAACAGGCGTATGGGGGTGGCGGTGCGGTTTTCGTATTCGCTGAGCGACTGCCGGCAGATGCCGCAGGGTGAAATGGGCCGGTTGCTTAGGCCTTGTTCATTAAAATAGCTCACAGCCAGGGTTTGTATAGCCATATTGGGGAATAAAGACGATACGGCCGATAAGGTAGTGCGCTCTGCGCAAATGCCTACGGGGTAGGAAGCATTTTCCTGGTTGGTACCAGTTACCACCTGCCCGTTGGCCAATAGAGCAGCTGCACCCACACGAAAGTGAGAGTAAGGCGCATAAGCATGCTGCGTTATCGCGCGCGCCCGTTGCAACAGGTGGGCATCTGCAGGTGCCAGTTCGGAAACGTCGTCGTAGACCTGATATTCAAAATATTGCTGATGAAGGTGCATAGTGGAAAGTTAATAACAAATACAGACAAAAAATCCCGCCACGTGGGCGGGATTCCAATGCAACCGATCGTTGGGTTTTATTTTATCAGGCTAAAGAGGCGCCTCCAGCGGATGCTTCCGTTGCCATAACTCATCCAGATCATCCAGGCCTTGCCTACTACATGATCTTCCGGTACAAAGCCCCAGTAGCGGCTGTCCAGCGAATTGTTACGGTTATCGCCCATCATCCAGTAATAGTTCATTTTAAACGTATAGCTGTCAGTTGGCTTGCCATTGATCACGAAGTGACCGTTATTTTCTTCCAGGGTATTATTTTCATACACATGAATAATGCGGCGGTACAACGCAATATTGGAACTGTCGAGGTGTACGGTTACCCCTTTTTTAGGAATATATAGCGGGCCGAAATTATCCTGTGTCCATTTGTAATGGTTGGGATCTTGCGGCCACACGCTGAGGTAATCGTTTTGCAAGTCCAGGTGAATATCTGACACGATCGGGAATGCCTTCACTGCGTTGGCAGCAGTATGGGTCATATTATACTGGAAAAGGCCCTGGCCTTCGCTGGAGGGAGGGTCTGTAACATCCAGTTCTTGCAGCCTATCCTGGTTTATTTCATCTCCATTGGTCTTTACCTGGTAGTAGTTTTGGCTACCGGGCGGAATGGGGGCTTGCTGGCCGTTTATAAATACCACTGCGTCTTTAATTTGCAGGGTATCGCCCGCCTCGGCTACGCAGCGCTTAATGTAATTCTCCCGTTTGTCTACCGGGCGGCTGGTTACATGAAATTGTGTCCATACTGCCTGTCGGCCGGCGTCTCCCCCACCTGCATTGCGCACCAGGCCATAATAGCTCTGGTCCTGCATTTCAAGGGCTACCGTATCGCCCTCGGGGAAATTAAATACTACCACCTCATTGCGGTGAATATCGGAGAAGCCTGGTAGGCGGTGGTATTTCCATTGCACCGATTCGGAATAAGCTTTCGTGTATTTAGTAAAAGGCAAGGTGTGATGGGTGAATGGCACGGCCAGGGGGGTCATCGGAATGCGTGGACCGTAACTTACTTTGCTAACGAACAGAAAATCGTTCACCAGCAATGTTTTTTCCATAGAAGGGGTTGGGATCGTATAGGCTTCAAATATAAACGTTCGGATCAGTGTAGCAGCGATAATGGCAAAAATAGCTGCATCCAGCCATTCCCTTACCGCCGACTTCTTTTTCTTCTGTCCATCCTTGTTCCTGCGCCAAAATGCAAGGTTCATGCAGTCGGATTTAGATATTTTAAAAGAACAAATATAATATTCTGGTCATTGCCACCTAATATTCAGGCATAAAAGTTTCTTAAATTTTATCTGTGAAGCCCTACATTCGTTTTATAAGTGGAGCCATAAATTTGAACAATTTTAGTATTAAAGATATTGAACACCTCACGGGCATAAAAGCTCATACCCTGCGCATTTGGGAGCGGCGGTACCATTTGTTGTTACCTAAACGCAAAGACACCAATCACCGGACTTACAACAACGACGATCTTAAAGCCTTGCTCCGGGTAGCTCAACTGTACCATAGGGGTAAGAAAATCTCTCATATTGCAGCCATGAGTGAAGAGGAGATCAAGGCAGCCACCCTGGCCAGCCTGGGGAGCGCCCCTTTTTTTATAGCCTACCTACACCAACTCATTGAAGCTACTTTGGATTTTGACCAACTGCGTTTTGAGCGCACTTTCCAAAACATGCTCGTGCATATGGATTTTGACACCTGCATAACGCAAGTGATTTATCCCTTCCTGCACCGCATTGGGCTATTGTGGCTAACAGACCATGTAATTCCCGCCCAGGAACACTTTGCCTCTACCCTCATCCGCAGTAAACTGATCGTGGCTACCGATGGACTGAATACACCACTACATGCAGCAAATCATTACCTCACTTTCCTGCCGGAAGGTGAGTTGCACGAAATACCCCTGCTTTACATCAATTATCTCCTGAAAAAAAACGGGAAGCTGGTAACCAACCTGGGCCCGGATGTACCCATGGAAGATATTGCCTACTTTGTACAACAGAAGCAACCTACCCACCTGCTTACTTACCTGATCACCCAGCTTGCCCAGCCCGACCTGAGCGCTTACATAGCACTGGTAAAAAATAGGAGTGGCGGGGCCCAAGTGCTGGTGCTTGGACCAGTTGCAGCGCAGCTTCGCCACTTTGAAGGCATCACCATCCTCTCTTCTACCAGCGAGCTGGAAACTTACCTGCAACATCATTAACATCCTTGCTAGTCCAGTAATACCTGTAAGATGGCATTCATTTGCTGATGCCGGTTCAGCACCATAAAGTGTCCACCGCCCTGAATAACATGGGTAGGTTTTACATTGCGAAAAGGGAAGGGCCGGTCTTTGGTACCATGAATGTGATAGAGCGGGGCGGGTATGGTATTGCTTTGCCAGTGAATAATGGTGCGGATGGCCCAACGCAGGTACACGTTGTCCTGCCTGGAGAGAAAGGATTTCAGCAATTGTTCGTCTTCCTGCGTTTCTATGTTATTGTAAAATTTCACCACCGGGTAGCGCGATTGTAAAATAAGTTGATCTGGCAGGTGAAGAAGTCCCAGACGGCGCACCCAATTGAAGTAGGCCGGTTTTTCTGCCGAGCTTTTAATGCTGGATACCAACACCACTTTTTTTACGGGTATTTGCTTGGCTATTTCCATACTTAGGATGCCGCCAAATGAAACGCCCATCAGCACGGGGTTTGGATAAGCTATCTGCTCCACAAAGCGGGCAGCATAGGCAGCAATGCTTTCATCTGGCGATACCGGTGTAAGCCAGGGCAAATGATGCACTACGTAATTTTCGGGGAAACGCAATTTTTGAAACAGCCTTCCATCGGCGCCCATGCCGCTAATGAGATAAATGTGTTGTGGCATAGCAAAAGATTGTACAATGTCCGTTGTATCAGGTATTCACTCTTTTCTTGTCACGGGCGGGCAGCACGTAATCGTCCACATCTTCCGGCATGATCACCTTGCCTGATAAGATCACCAGGCGTTCTACTACATTCCGCAGTTCACGGATATTGCCGGTCCAGTTATATTCCTGCAGGGCTTTCAGCGCGGCGGGATCAATGGCTTTTTTGGCAATGCCGTATTCCTTACAAACATTGTCCAGGAAATGATCTACCAGCAGGGGAATATCATCGCGGCGCTCGTTGAGGGAAGGTACATGAATAAGGATTACGCTGAGGCGGTGATAAAGGTCCAGCCGGAAATTTTTATCTTCCACTTCCCGCAGCAGGTCTTTATTGGTGGCGGCCACCACGCGTACGTCTACCGCAATTTCTTTGTCGCCGCCCACACGGGTAATGCGTCCTTCCTGCAGGGCGCGCAGCACCTTGGCCTGGGCACTCATGCTCATATCCCCTATTTCATCCAGGAAGAGGGTACCGCCGCTGGCCTGTTCAAACTTTCCAATCCGTTGTTTCACGGCGGAAGTAAACGATCCTTTTTCGTGGCCAAACAATTCGCTTTCTATCAGTTCACCTGGAATAGCGGCGCAGTTTACCTCCACCAGCGGGCCTGCGGCGCGATGGCTTTGCTGGTGTAGCCAGCGGGCCACCAACTCCTTGCCCACCCCATTTTCGCCCGTTACTAATACCCGGGCGTCTGTGGCGGCTACTTTTTCTACCGTTTCTTTTATTTTGAGGATGGGGGCAGAATTGCCGATCATCTCCTGTGTTTTCGTAATCTTTTTGCGAAGGGTACGGGTTTCTTTTACCAAAGAAGTCTTGTCCAGCGCGTTGCGCAGGGTAATCAGCAAGCGGTTCAGGTCGGGCGGTTTGGAAATATAATCATAGGCGCCTTTTTTCACCGCTTCCACCGCCGTATCGATATTGCCATGGCCAGAGATAATGATAACGGGTATATCCGGGTTTATCTCTTTGCTTTTTTCCAGGAATTCGAGGCCATCCATCTTGGGCATCTTGATATCGCACAACACGGCATCGTAGGTTTTGGCCTGGAACATTTTGAAACCTTCCGCGCCATCGGCGGCTTCGTCTATTTTGTAGCCTTCGTAGCCGAGTATTTCGGAGAGGGTTTTGCGGATCGCTTTTTCGTCGTCGATGATTAATATATTGGCCATAATTATGTTGTGCTGGTTTAATTCCGTGGGCAGTCGGTTGTGCAGGGTCATCCCCTCTTTAGCAACGATGGTTTTATGCCGCCGGATTTGTAAAAATCAGTGGTCAAAAATAGGGGATTTTTTCAACCAACGGGTAGAAAGACAGGCCGGATGCGCTCATTTTTCATCCTGTTATCCCATAGATTAGCTTAACTTTACCTACCTAATTACCTGTAATTTTGCTTACATGAACGATTTTTTGGATGAACTGCACCAGCGGCATCAATCGGCGGCAGCAACTGCTTTTCCTGCTACCCCGGCGGTCAAAGATTTTACGCAGAACCTGGTGAACTGGTTATTCCCGGAGCATACCGGCCGGGTTTTCACTGCTTACGACGTGTTGGCAGACTATGCTACTTTATTGGAACGCCAGTTGCAGCACCTGCTGCAACCCATGCAAACCTCCCTCCCCCAGCCCGCCGCGGCGGTAGCGCAGGCGTTTATGGATGCGGTGCCGCAGATATATGGAGACCTGAATAAAGATGCGGAAGCCATATTGCTGGGCGACCCTGCTGCCACTTGTCTGTACGAGGTGATCCGTGCCTATCCCGGGTTTTATGCCATCGCTTTTTACCGCATCGCCCACCGGCTCTTTCAGTTGAAGGTACCTTTGCTGCCCCGTATCATCACCGAACTAGCGCACGCAGCCACCGGCATAGATATACATCCGGCAGCTGTGATAGGGTCTTATTGCTGCATAGACCACGGCACCGGTGTAGTAATTGGTGAAACCACCCATATCGGCACGCATGTGAAGATATACCAGGGCGTAACGCTGGGTGCATTAAGTATTGAAAAAGAGATGGCGCAAAATAAGCGTCATCCTACCATAGAAGACCATGTGGTGATCTATGCTGGTGCCACCATCCTGGGCGGCGACACGGTAATCGGGCATCACAGCGTAATTGGCGGCAACGTGTGGCTGATAAAAAGCGTAGCCCCTTTCACCCGCATTTATTACCGCGCCGATGGCACCATGGTGGCGCGCTGACCTTTAACAAAAGCATGAAAGTATGATTGTCAATAAAAACTTAAAACTGCTGGACCTGGTGGGCAATACCCCCATGGTAGCCTTGCAGCGCATTCCCACTAATCCGAACGTAACCATCTACGCCAAACTGGAAGGGAACAATCCCGGCGGTAGTGTAAAAGACCGTGCGGCCTATAGCATGATCAAAGGCGCAATAGACCGTGGGGAACTGCAACCGGGCGTAACACTGGTGGAGGCCACCAGTGGCAATACCGGTATTGCGCTAGCGATGATGTCTAGCCTGTTTGGCGTTCCCATAGAACTGGTGATGCCTGAAGATGCTACGCGCGAGCGCGTACTGAGCATGGAGGCTTTTGGGGCCAAAGTAACGCTTACCCCTACTATGGAAGGTGCTATTGATTATGCCAATGCGCAGGTGGCCAAGGGTGGTTATCTGATGCTGAACCAATTTGCCAACCCCGATAATTATAACTCCCATTACCGCGGCACGGGTCCGGAGATATGGCGGGATACCGAAGGCAGCATCACCCACTTTGTTTCCGCCATGGGTACTACGGGTACCATCATGGGCGTATCGCGCTACCTGAAAGAGCAAAATGCCGGTGTGCAGATCGTAGGCTGCCAGCCATCAGACGGCTCCCGGATTCCGGGCATCCGCAAATGGCCCGAGGCTTACCTGCCCAAGATATTTGAACGCCAGCGGGTAGACCGGATCATGGAAGTATCCGAGGAAGAGGCGGTGCAGATGACGCGTAGGCTGGCCCGGGAAGAGGCCATCTTTTGCGGTATGAGCAGCGGCGGCGCCGTATCGGCGGCCGTGAAGCTGGCAGCGGAACTTTCAGCGGGTGTGATCGTGTGCATTATTTGCGACCGGGGAGACCGTTACTTATCGAGTGATTTATTTGGGTGATATTTGCCTGCACTTTTTGAGATATGGATGTATCGGTTTGGTACATCCTTTTTCATTTTTAGCGGGCCATTATCCCGAAAAGTTAATGTAATGTTATCCTAAAAAAATTAGCAAAAAACACAAAAAAGCAACGTAAATTCGGGTAAATCAATAAAAAAACTACAAAATGAAACACATTCATATTAGGATGGTGGATGCCCCACCCACACTCAGTGTAGAACGCGTGAAGGCCGCCGTAGAAAAAGTATATGCGGAGCGTGCAGCCCAGAAAAAAGCCCAGCAAATCAATAAAAAACGTTTGCTACATTAACTTCCGCTATTGGCAAAAGTTTGTATGTAGTGTATTATTTGCCAACCCCCATCTTTTGTCCTATCCTGCTTTTTTTATCCAAAATATCCATTGACCAATGCAGGTACACCCATATCCTCTTTCTATTTTCATAAACTGCCCTTTTGATACCGAATACGAGCCATTATTGCAGGCCATGGTGTTTACCATTTACCGTTGCGGATTTGTGCCGCAGTGTGCCTTAGGCGAGGACAATGCTACCGATTACCGCCTGGACAAAATTATCCGATACATCCGCCATTGCCAGTATAGCATTCATGACCTTTCGCGGGTGGAGGCTAATGGCCATGGCCTACCACGGCTGAATATGCCGTTTGAACTGGGCCTGTTTTTCGGGGCCAAACATTTTGGGAAAGGGGTACACCGACAGAAAAATGCCCTCATTTTTGAACGCGATAAATATACTTATCTGGAGTTTATTACAGACTTGCGGGGAGTAGATGTAAAAGCGCATTACAACAGCCCCTTGTATGTAATTGCTAAGATCCGGCATTGGTTAAAATCATCTTCCGACAAACAGGGCATTCCGGGTATTGCCGTGTTATGGCGGGATTTTGAAGAGTTCCAGGCCAATCTTCCGGGCATTCTACAAATGGCCGGGCATCAGCGGGAAGACATCTTATTTAAAGATTTATGCCTTATTGTAGAACAGGCTATCAACAATATTTTGCAAGCAAGAAAACAGGATGCCTATCCTACGCCAGACATTGCCCCGGATGTTGTAAATGATGTATTGGTCCCGTATTTTTAGGGCATGATTTCAATTGATCAGCACCAGCAGGCCATTGCAACGCAAGGCTTTACTGTCATCGAAAATATGCTCACCCCCACGCAATGCGAAGTGGTGGCACATGCGATTAATATTGCCAACAATGCCAGCCCTGCTTTCCGTCAAACGAACGATCTGTTTGCCATCCGGCAGTTGCTCCGGGAAATACCGGGCTTGCAAGGGCTGGTATTCACCCCGGTGCTGCAAAACACCCTGCGGGCGCTTTTTGGGGAAGGTTTTTTCGTAGTAAAATCTATTTATTTCGACAAGTCCGGCACTTCCAATTGGTTTGTTTCCTATCATCAGGATTTAACGATCTCCGTAAACAAGAAGATGAACGTACCTGGTTTTGGCCCCTGGACACTGAAGCAGGGATACTATGCGGTGCAGCCTCCACTAGCCATTCTGGAAAATAATTTTACCGTCCGCATCCACCTCGACGATACGGATGCGCAGAATGGTGCTTTACGGGTTATTCCCGGCTCGCATCGCAAGGGCATTTATCGTCCGGAAAATATAGATTGGCAGGAAGAAGTGGAAACCGTTTGCGGGGTACCCCAGGGTGGCATGATGGTGATGCGCCCCCTGCTCCTGCACGCCTCCAGCCGTACTACGAACGGGCGGCCCAGGCGCGTGGTGCATATTGAATACAGTGCGCAGCAGCTACCGGCGCCGTTACAATGGTCGGAACAGTTAACAACCCTATAAGGGGCGTGGCGGCGCGGATGATTTTCAGCAAACAAAAAGTCCCGCCTTGCGGCAGGACTTTCCTATTTTCTGTTTAAGAACGTTTATTTTTTCGTGTACATCACTTCTTTTACCAGCTTCACGGTACGTTCAATATCTGGCAGGTAAAGTTTTACCAGGTTAGGCGCGTAGTGCATGGGTGCATCCGCGGCAGTGATGCGGCGGATGGGGGCATCCAGGTAGTCGAAACCCTCTTTTTGAATGCGGTAAGAGATTTCGGAAGAGATGCTGGAGAATGGCCATTGTTCTTCTACAATCACCAGGCGGTTGGTCTTTTTAACCGATTCCAGTATGGTGAACCAATCCAGCGGGCGGATGGTGCGCAGATCGATTACTTCGGCCTCAATCCCTTCTTTGGCCAGTTCTTCCGCAGCGCCCAGCGCTACTTTCATCATTTTGTTGAAAGATACGATGGTTACATCGCGGCCAGCGCGTTTGATGTCGGCTTTGCCGATGGGTATAATGTATTCTTCTTCCGGCACGTCACCCAGTTCTCCATACATTACTTCACTTTCCATAAAAATTACCGGATCATTATCCTGGATGGCGGCTTTTAACAGGCCTTTGGCATCGTATGGGTTGGACACGGACACTACCTTCAGGCCCGGGATATTGGCATAATAACTTTCAAAAGCAGTAGAATGCTGCGCGCCCAACTGGCCAGCAGAGCCATTTGGTCCACGGAACACGATGGGGCAACCTAACTGCCCACCGCTCATAGCGAGCATTTTGGAGGCGGTATTGAGTATCTGATCCAGTGCCAGTACAGCAAAGTTCCACGTCATAAATTCCACCACAGGGCGCAGACCGTTCTGGGCTGCTCCCACACCAATAGCGGCGAAACCCAGTTCGGCAATCGGGGTATCGATCACTCTTTTATCTCCGAACTCTTCCAGCATACCCTGGCTAACTTTATAAGCACCATTGTATTCTGCTACTTCCTCCCCCATGAGAAACACGCGGCTGTCGCGGCGCATTTCTTCCTGCAGGGCTTCTCTTAACGCTTGTCTGAAAGCTATCTGACGCATGCTATTGTTAATAAAGTTTGAAATATTGAAATGGCCCTATTGAAAAAGGCAGGGCAAAAATATCGTTTGTTGACGAAAATGCAAAGGATTTCCAAAATGAGGCCCCGCTGGCAGGGAAACATTTGCTATCCCAGCAGCTTTTGGCAGCCAAGGAATTATTACATTATATTTATTTTATATGTAAATTCGTCTTAAACCTTTCCCTTCCTGGAAAATCCCGTTCTATGATCACGATTACCATCCTTTCCTTTTGCTTCCTCGCTGCTGTATCGATGAAGATTAAGCACTACCAGGACCGATCGCTCACGGAGGTGCTGTGGTATATACACCTGTTCCTGGGCATTATCTCCGCCTTGTGTGTGATCCTGTTTTTTAACGGTTATGTACTCAGGGGCATTTATACAGGCAGGGTATTTCTTTCGCTATACGCCGGCTCTGGGATGATCTTGTACAGCCTGAGCACGGAAAAGGGTACTGCCCGCAAAGCTTACCTGGCCATGTTTTACAGCATCCCCTTTATCCTGCTGGGCGGATTGCTGCTGCCCCCCTTACGGTTATTTACCGTGGTAGCCAGCATTTGGTTACTGGTAGACGGGGAATTTAAACGGTATCCCATAGATAATGATTATACACTACAAACATGCAGCACGGCGGTCATTAACGCCCGCTACCCTACCTACAGCCTGGTGCAAGGCAAGTATTGGCTCTTCGAAAAAGTGACGGACGATGTAATTGCCCCTTATTTAATGCCCAGCGACATTAAAACCAAGCGGATAAATGCTGACAGCATACAACTGCACATTTACACAGATCAGCAGCAGCTTGATACGGTGATTGTGGTGGAATAATATTTACCGCGTATGCATTTTGCTATTTAAAGAGCATCGGCTCCCAACGTAATTGGAAGCCGATACCTTTTTTGATAGCTGGTAATTTCAAAATATCTTTTAACCAAATAGCTGCTACCCTTCTACTTTTTCGATGATGATGGCGCTGGCGCCGCCGCCACCGTTGCAAATACCGGCCACGCCATAGCGGCCGCCCTCCTGCTGTAAAATACTGGAGAGCGTCACCACAATGCGGGCCCCGCTACAGCCAATGGGATGGCCCAGGGACACCGCCCCGCCCCAAACATTGAGCTTATCATTTTCCAGGCCCAGCTCGCGCTGGTTGGCCAGGGGTACGCAGGAAAAGGCTTCGTTGATCTCTGTAAAATCCATATCAGCCATGGTAAGATTGGCCTTGGCCAACGCTTTGTTGATGGCTTTTACCGGCGTGGTGGTAAACCATTCCGGTGCCTGGGAGGCATCGGCAAAACTAACGATGCGGGCTAGCGGCTGCAATCCCAGCGCTTTTAATTTTTCCCCGCTTACCAGCACTACGGCGGCGGCGCCATCGTTGAGGTTAGAAGCATTGGCTGCGGTAACCGTACCGTCTTTGGTGAAGACTGGTTTCAGGGATGGTATTTTTTCAAAGTTCACTTTTTTGTAATCTTCATCTTCGGCCACGAGCGTGGTTTGCTTGCCGTGTACTGCTACGGGAATGATCTCTTTTTTAAAATATCCCTTTTCGGAGGCCGCCGCCGCGCGTTTGTAAGATTGGATGGCGTAGGCGTCCTGTTCTTCTCGGGAAATTTTATAGGTAGAGGCGCATAGATCGCCGGCATTGCCCATGGCGTAATCGTTATACGGATCCCATAGGCCGTCGCGCACAATGCCGTCTGTAATGTTGCCATGACCGTATTTGTATCCATTGCGGGCCTTATCCAGGTAGTAGGGCACATTGCTCATGCTTTCCATGCCACCGGCTACTACGATGTCGTTATCGCCCAGGAGAATGCTTTGTGCGGCCAGCATGATCGCCTTCATGCCGGAGGCGCATACTTTATTCACCGTGGTGCAGGGCACGGTGTTGGGCAGTCCTGCATAAATACTGGCCTGGTTGGCAGGGGCCTGGCCCAGATTAGCGCTCAGTACATTACCCATATACACTTCCTGTACCTGGCCGGGTGCAATACCTGCTTTTTCAATGGCGGCCTTTATGACAATGGCGCCTAAACGTGGAGCAGTAACTGCGGCCAGTGCGCCATTGAAAGATCCAATGGGCGTACGTACGGCAGCTACTATAAAAACTTCTTTCATGCGATGAAAATAAGATTAGTTTTGGATGTCCCAAATATAGGGAATCACCGGCTATTACAGCCGGTACACAAAACGCAGGCTCAGTGGGATATGGATATTGCCGCCAATGTCGGGATTGAAAAAATTCAACCATTTGCCCCTATTATTGCCATCGGTAGGCGTACCCACGCCATACCAATTCTCATACCGGTAGCGCAAGCCAAAGCCTACCGTAAACTCTAACTGGAGGCGCTGTGCTTTGCCCAGATAATGTTGTATGCCAAAGGTGGGACTTATTCCCCAGATATATTTGCTACGCCGGTAGTTGCCCTCCGGAACAAAACTACCATCGGGATATTTTTCGTCTTTGTTGTTAATATGTCCCCAGTATTTAGCCTGCTTGTACAAGCCTTGCACACCAAAGAATAGGTGGTAAGCATCTTTTTTCCCGGGCAGGAAAAATTTAATATCAGGCGTTAAGCGTATGCCGGAAATCGTAGTCGGGGCCTTATCGTCCCCTCCCGTACTATACAGCAGGAAAGTAGTGGTAAGGCCCACGCTCAAAAATTTAAATAGCCGGTATTCCGCGGCAACGCTGGGCCCTCCATCCGGCTCCACCAGCGACAGCACATCGGTACCCAGCAGTAGCCCTATATGATAATCTGGGCGCTGATAATGGTATATTTCCTTGAGATTATGAAAAGGTTTTACCGTAACGCCATCGCCCTGGAACGGCGGGGCGCGGTGGGGCCTGGGTGGAAATGGCCGGTGGTGGCGAACTGGCTTTAGCAGGGTGCTGTCTTGCGCCCAGGCAGTAGGGTCTAAACAATTGTTACATAACAGTAAGAGCAGGTAAAATTGTTTCATGGTATTTTTTTATGAGGTAAACAGCTAAAAAGCGGCACAAAGTGTTGGGTTGTTAAAGTCAACAAGCGATTTGTAAACTTCAGCATTTCCATCGTTTGTGGAAGATGGCCTTGCTCCAAATGGGAAACGGGAATATTGCCGTTAAAGCGTCCAAGGAACAGCAAAGGTTACAGCAGCCCCCAAAAAGCCTGTTAGAACGCTGCCCCCGCTGCCGGAAGCGGCTTTTGCAGCTAAATCAAAACAGGTTTCACCACCTGTGGTGGCTTTTGCCTGGTGCAGCTGTTAATTAATATATAACATAATTATTATATATGTTTTGAACCCTCCAAGCGGTTCACCTTACCTGAATTTTCCCGATATTTGCTACTTACATCATTCCAACTTTGATCTCACAACAGACTATACAGCAGATACTCAGCCGCATCGACATCGTGGAGATTGTGGGTTCTTTCGTGAAATTAAAAAAGCGGGGGGCCAACTATTTGGGCAATTGTCCGTTTCATAATGAAAAAAGTCCTTCGTTTACCGTATCACCGAGCAAGGAAATTTACAAATGTTTTGGCTGCGGCGTAAGTGGCAATACCATTACCTTCCTCATGGAGCATGAAAAATACTCCTATGTGGAAGCCCTGAAATGGCTGGCTCAGAAATACAATGTAGAAATTGAGGAAAAAGAGGTGAGCGCAGAAGTGCGCGCCCAATTGCAGCTTGCGGACAGCCTTTTTATCATCAACAATTTTGCGCGGGAGTATTTTACCAAGGCCCTTTTCGAAACCGAGGAAGGCCGCAACGTAGGGCTTAGCTATTTTGAGGAACGTGGTTTTAGCGAAGAAACCATCCGCAAATTTCAACTGGGTTATTGTGCCAATGAAAAGGACACCTTTGCCAAGGCAGCGCTGGCCAAGGGGTATAACCTGGAATATCTTCAAAAAACGGGACTTGTCTCCATCCGCTACGAGCAGCCGGTAGACAATTACCGTGGACGGGTAATTTTTCCCATCCATAACCAGTCGGGCAAGGTGCTGGGGTTTGGTGCCCGTATTCTGGTAAAGTCGGACAAGGCGCCTAAGTATATTAACTCGCCGGAGAACGATATTTATGTAAAGCACAAGGTGCTGTATGGCACTTACTTTGCCCGCCACTCTATCGACAAGCTCAATGAATGCTTGCTGGTGGAAGGATATACGGATGTGGTATCGCTGCACCAGGCGGGCATTGAAAACGTAGTGGCGTCCAGCGGCACCTCACTGACCCAGGACCAGCTTCGCCTCATCAAAAAATACACGAAAAACCTTACCATCCTGTACGACGGCGATGCCGCCGGCATTAAGGCCGCCCTGCGCGGGCTGGATATGGCCATTGAGGAAGGGTTAAATGTAAAAGTGGTACTCATTCCGGATAAGGAAGATCCCGACAGTTACGTACAGAAAATCGGGGCCGCCGCTTTCCGGGAGTTTGTGGCCAATAATAAGCAGGACTTTATTCTTTTTAAGCTCCAGGTGTCTATGCAGGACGCGGGAACAGACTCCGTTCGCAAGTCGCAACTGGTGAACGATATTGCAGAAACTATTGCCCGCATTGACAAGCTGGAAGATTTTACCAAACAGCAGGACTACATCCGCCAGTGCAGCCAGTTGCTTAAGATAGACGAGCAGGGCATGGTAAACCTGGTGAACAAATACATCCGCGAGCGTTTGCAAAAACGGGAGCAACAGTTTACCCAAACACAGCCTGCCGCCAATGACGACTTATCGCCGGAAGCGCTGGCCGCCATGGCTGCCATGGAAGGGGCCGAGATGGACACGGCCACGGAAGATTTTTTTAATACTGACGATAAACACGAAAAGGAACTGGTGAAAATACTGCTGCGCTTTGGAGATAAAACGTTCAACGATGAAAACCATCCTACCGTGGCGGACTATATTTTTCACCTCCCCTACGATTTTGAATCGCTGGCCAACGGGGAAATGGTAAAACGTATTCTGCGTGAATACAAAACCTTTTACGACGACGGAAATTTACCCGATAAAAAATGGTTCCTCTACCACCAGGATCCCGATATTTCCAAACAGGTAACCCTCATCCTGGAAGATAAAGAGGCAGAGCTGAGCCACAACTGGGTAGACAAGTTCGAGATCAAGACCGTGTTTGGCGATAACGCCTACCTGCGCGACACAATCTCCACCACCAATTACCTCATTCTCCGTAAGATCAAAAAGATGATCGATGAGAACCAGGAAGAAATGCAAAGCGCCACCGAAGTAGAGGCACAGATAGCTTGCATGACCCTGCATCAGCATTTGAAAAAACTGGAAAAAGAACTGACCAACGGTTTGGGTACTGTGATTTTTCGGTAAAGCATCCGATCAGGTAACAAACCTAAAAAAGCGAAGGCCGGAGAGTGTTAAATGGTGTTCCTAGCCTCACTTCGGAGACTTAGCAAAGTACAGATCTCCTATCAATGTCGTACCTTCAAGGTTAAAGTCATTTGTAATGACAATCACTACAAATAGGTTATAACATGGCAAGAGACTTAACAACATCACCAGTAGATCGAAAAAAAATACTTGAAGATAACGACGCTATAAAAGCGGTATATGATAACTTAGGTTTTGAGGGGGTACGATTTGAAGGACGTTTCAGGTTCACAAAGGGACAAGTGGCCCGCTTTTATGAGGTGGACGTAAGAACTATTGAACGTCTACTAGAGAATCATAGCCAGGAAATGCAAAACAATGGGTACGAACTCTTTAAAGGCGCCCGCCTTCGGGGCCTTCGACTGGCATTTCTCCAACACCTTGAACAAAGCCATGTCTCCGACATCGATGTCGGAGACATATCGCAAATATATGAAAATGAACTAGTTGCAAACAAGGCCCCCAGTCTTGGCATCTTTACCTTCAAATCCGTCTTGAACATTGGTATGCTACTGACCGGCTCGCAAAGGGCAAAGCAGGTAAGATCAGCCATCCTCAACATCGTAATTGATGTGATGAATAAACGACTTGGCGGATCCACAAAATACATCAACCAACGTGAGGAAGAATTTTTACCCAGCGCACTGCGCGAATTCAATTACCGGAAAGTCTTTACAGATGCACTGGATAAGTACATTCAGGCTAATAAATTTAAATACGCTCAACTTACCGATAAGATCTACCGGAGCATCTTCCGAGAACAATCAAAAGAATACCGAAAAATTCTCTGCCTCAATGCCAAAGAAAGTGTGCGCGCAACCATGTATTCGGAGGTACTTGATTTAATTGCCAGTTATGAAAATGGTTTCGCAGATTTTTTAAAGAAGAAGTTCGAACAAAACGAAAGTAACCCTATACGGCTATCAGAGGCAAACCTACTTTTTCACGAGTTCGAACAGTTGACGGAACAGCTATATGAACCCCTCAAAGAAAAGGCGCGCGTCCTGATGGCAACCAGGGACATGGCTTTCCGGGATGCCCTTCATGAAAAGCTCAAGGACTATATTGACACCGTCAGCTTGGATGATATTGACAAATTCTTAGGTGAAAAAAGCAAAGCACTTGAAGAAAGAATTGTAGAAAACAAAGAAATTTTCATCCGGTTAAAAGACAGGTAGCATGGGGTTTATATATTTTGATGTAAATCATGCTATCACTACCCACGATCAAATTTTAAAAATCTCCGGCGGTTTTGAAGGGGTCAAAAATCGGGGGGCTCTTGAAAGTATATTGTATCATATAACTAATGACGACTACTATCCCAGTTATATCGATAAGCTTACTCACCTGGTATTCGCTGTGAACAAAGGGCATTGTTTTGAGGATGGCAATAAACGGACTTCCATAGCACTTGGGGCATTTTTTTTAGAAGTAAACGGACTCGATGTTTTGGCTTCAAGGTTCATGATCGAAATGGAAAATATCGCAGTTTCCGTAGCTGACAATCTGATTGACAAAAATTTTCTTCACGAAATAATCGATTCAATTATAAATGAAGATGATTATTCTGAAGAATTAAAACTTAAAATCATAGACGCCTTGTCCTAGAATAATGCAGTATAGATGACGTGATAGTGGCGTTATTTGCAAGCCAGCATTTATTTCACCGTTTTGCAAAGTTGATGACCTTGGCACCTGACCGGAGAACAATATTGATTATTAATGATGCTTTAACATAAAATGGGAAGAAGATCAGAAAGGCCGAGAGTAAACTGTTAGCCCCCGCAAGCCCATTGCAACGCGCTTGAAACATGGATTCAAGGTTTTGTTCGCTAATTAATACATTTTTAAATTCCTTATTAAACTTTAGTGTTTATGGAACGGGATCTACGTCCGTATTCTTTCGATCATGACTTATCCTTTTACCAGAATAAAGATAACATTCCTAATCAGGAATTAGTTGATGAGATTATAGTCTACTTCACAGCTGGTGAAGGGGCCAGGGTATTTGATGCAAGGACCATCATGAATTTATCATATAAGGAAATTACTGAAGCTCAAAGAGACCGTGCACGGCCAGAGGACATATTTGGACATTTGGAAAATTTGCCTTTATCCGATCTTGAGCGCCACGTGTTGCTGGGTACTATGCTCAAATGGAGTGGAGGATATCCTGTAAATTTCATGGAAGAAGAACAGCAACGGGTCATGCTAGGTATACAAAAACGATTTCTGGCTTTTCCTGATGACACACCTGAAAAGGAATTTGCACGACGGGACGAAAAGCGTGCACAGCTTTTCCAGAGGCTGGGTATTGGGTTTACCAATGCTCTTCGATATGGAGTACCGGTAGAACAGATTTTTGCCGAAATGGAGGATGATGGAGAAGAATCGATAGAAAAGATATTCTCCAACTTTGAAAGTTTGTTCAGGGAGGCGGCCAGTCAGGGGACTTTTGGTGAATTGTCTAATAAGATGAGTTTTGCCATTCGCCTTTCAGAAGTAAACTACAGCTTCAATTTATGGTTGAGCGCAAACAAAGGTTGGGACGGTGTGGACGAGGTATTTTACTCCCAACACCTTACACAAAAAATCTTCGTAGAATATCTCCAATTCAGGCAAGACCAGGAAACTATTCGTAAGGAACAAACCATACAACGCAGGGCAAGCTGGCATCCGGTACCTGACCCAACACCCCCTGTAACAGATACAGTGGCCGAGACAAAATTTGCGTATGCTCCACCCGTCAATGATAAGGTGGATGTGCCCAGCGATTTAGTGTTCGTAACGTATAGCTGGGAAGAGCAAGAACACAATGAAAAGGTGCTCAGCCTCACAAACAATTTACTAGAAAGCGGAGAAAATGCCACGATGGACAAAAAGGAGATGCAGGATGAGACGGCACTGGAACTAAAGACGATGATGCTGCGTAGTATACAAAACGCGAGCAAGGTCATTGTAGTGCTCTCCCAGGGCTACAAAAAAAAAGCTGAAAGTGAAAAGGGGGGTGTATTTTTCGAATACAGGGCCATACTGTCAGAAATCGACAAATTCCCAAATAAATACATCCTGGTATCCTTTGAGCCTTTCAGTGACGACCTGTTACCGCTTGGCTTTGCAAACCGTACGGTGCTTCATATTAAAGACGATGCCAGCTATATTTCACTTTTGCACAAACTGCAAGATGTGCAAGAAATTAAATTTGCCGCCGTTGCCCCTACGAAACCATTGCTTACTGCAAGGGCAATACCGCCCTTGTTTCCTACAGAAGTATTAACGATCCCTACGCCCCCCCCAAAAGCACCTCCTATTTTGACCATTGGGGAGGAACGGGTAGCAGAAAGTATGCTTCCTTCCGATGAGCACTGGGTAATCCATAGCTTAAGTTCCCCGGCAGTTCAGATATTTGCACGGTTGTGGGTGGATGAAAAGAAAAATCTTGGATCCAAATGGGCGACAATCCCATCCTTAGAACCTGGCCATCAGAAGGAATTAATGTGGATCAGGCATTGTGATATCATTGAACTTGCATGGAGTGATGTTACAGGCTCAACATATTATCACCTGCGGATTCAGGGCCGAATTCCGGAAACTAAAGTAATTACCAAAGCAGAGTTAGAGGTCATCACTGGAAACGTTGGGGGAAATAATGATTTCCTTAACCGGGCATTAGTGGATTTCCTGCGTACTTTTAACCTGGATATATCAAAACTGCCTTTTGCGCAATACGAATACTTTCTACGTTCTCACAATATGTTGTTGCCTTGATGTTATTAAAAAACTGGCGCAAATTCCCGGCAGTACTCATGGTTATTCTGGCATATTAAATTACAAATACCAGCCCACCGAGGTCGGGAATAGCAAAGAGGGTTTTATTCTGGCGACTTAAGGCTTGGGAACCTTCTCTGTGGTAACTAAATGGTAAGTCTAATTCTTGTGGCCGAAGTTCGGGGAAGCCGACACTTCGTCAAATAGTTGCGAATGCGTGCGGCCATTTCTACATCAATTTCATCGAATGACAACTTGAGGTTAAACTTGTCCAAATGGCCAATGAAACTCGTATATTTCTCCCAGGTGCGATCTCTTAATTCTACAATTCGGGAGGGTTTCTGATATAATTTTTAAAGTAGTCGTTAAATATGGCTCGATTCCCTTTAAAGTTTAATTCCTTTTCGATGTGATAGTGTGGGAGCTTCTTTCCTGCATCGTGTAGCCGCTTATGAACACCGATCATTTTGGTCAAAAGTGCTTTAAAGGCATTGTTACTTTGGAAAGCTTATTGGCTAGTTGGTTTGACCCATGAATGATTTTTCCCGGACCATTCATCCTTAGTCGGGTTCTGGATACACCCCTGGTCTTCGCTTTTTATTCCAAAATGCTTGCCCTTATAGGTATTATTATTTCATTTTTCAATCCGGTCCCACACCTGGAAATCGTAGGCTACGGCGTGTTTTTCATCTGGCTCGTGGTAGTCTTGTTTTACCAGCCTGAATTGCGATGCATCGATGGGTGGATAGAAGGCATCACCTTCATAGTTGCCCATGATGCGGGTAATGTACTGGCGGTGACAATGGGGTAATGCCTGGTGAAATATCTGGCCGCCGCCGGTGATAAAAATCTCTCCGTTGCTATAGTGGCTGGCCAGTTCCAGCGCGGCATCCAGCGAAGGCACTACCTGTATGCCAGGCGCTTTAAAATCTTTATTGCGACTAATGACAATGTTCTCACGGTTAGGCAATGCTTTACCCAGCTCGTCGAAAGTTTTGCGCCCCATTACGATGGGGTGGCCGGTGGTCATTTGCTTAAAATATTTCATGTCGTTGGGCAAATGCCAGGGCAGGTGATTGTCTTTTCCAATCACGTTATTCAGCGAAGCGGCTACGATAAAAGCAATAGTCATCTGTACGTTTAATTTCTAGTAAAATTTACACCGCCACCGGGGCTTTGATGCCGGGATGGCTTTGGTAATGCAGCAGGGTAAAGTCTTCATATTTGAAATCAAACAGATCTTTCACACCAGGGTTTAGTTGCATTACTGGCAGGTCAAAGGGGGTACGGGAAAGTTGCAGGCGGGCCTGCTCTATGTGGTTACTGTACAAATGCACATCGCCAAAAGTATGAATGAACTCGCCTGGTTGCAGGCCACAAACCTGGGCCATCATGAGCGTGAGCAAAGCGTAAGAGGCGATATTGAACGGTACACCCAGGAACACATCTGCACTGCGCTGGTAAAGCTGGCAACTGAGTTTACCATTGGCCACGTAAAACTGAAACAGGCAGTGGCAGGGGCTTAAGGCCATTTGCGGCAGATCGCCCACGTTCCAGGCGTTTACGATGATGCGGCGGGAGTCCGGATTATTTTTGAGGGTGTGAAGGGCTTCTGTGATCTGGTCTATGGTGCGCCCGTCGCGGGTTTCCCAACTGCGCCATTGCTTGCCGTACACCGGGCCCAGGTCGCCATTCTGGTTGGCCCATTCGTCCCAGATGCGTACGCCATGCTCCTGCAGGTATTTAACGTTGGTATCTCCTTTCAGGAACCAGAGCAATTCGTAAATAATAGACTTGAGATGCAGTTTTTTGGTAGTGAGCAGCGGAAAACCTTCTTGCAGGTCGAAACGCAACTGGTGGCCAAACACGCTGGTGGTGCCGGTGCCGGTACGGTCTGTTTTCACCGCGCCGGTATCGATGATATGTTGTAAGAGGTGGAGATATTGTTCCATGGTAAATAATCTACGGGCTAAGATAGTTTATATTTTGAACGAAGGCGCGGCCCTTCCAGGGTCGCGCCTTAGCATTTATAAACATCGTGTGCATAACATTTTTTGGGTAATGGCTGGAAGCCTACCGTTCACTGGCCCTGCGCTTTATTTCCTTACGGATGAGGCCTAGTTCGCGGCCAGTTTGACCGGCGATCGAGGTGTTTTCCTGGGCGCGGCGCAGCAGGTAGGGCATTACATCTTTCACCGGGCCATAGGGCAGGTATTTAGACACGTGATAACCGCTGTGCGCCAGGTTGAAAGTGATATTATCGCTCATGCCCAGCAACTGGGAAAAATTTACATGGGGGTGTTGTGGGGGAATGCCTTTTTCTTGCAGGAGGCGGGCGGCCAGCATGCAACTATTTTCGTTGTGGGTTCCGATGAATACGGCCAGGCTATCCAGGCGTTCTATGCAAAATTGTACGGCAGCGTTGTAATCGTTGTCTGTGGCGGCTTTATTGGGCTGCACAGGGCTGGGATAACCCATTTCCAATGCCCGTTTCCGTTCTTTCTCCATGTAAGCGCCGCGTACTAGTTTGGCGCCCAGCAGGTATCCTTTTTCCCGGGCATTTTCTTCCGCCGTTTTCAGGGCGGCCAGGCGGCTGTGCAGGTAGAGCTGGTAAGTATTGTACACCACGGGCGTACCCTGGTTAAAGAGGGCCATCATGGCTTCCGCCAGTTCATCTACGGGAGGTTGTATCCATGATTCTTCGGCATCTATGAGTACGCGGATATTGTTTTTGGCGGCAGCTTCGCAGATCGTTTTAATACGCAGGTGTACACGATCATACTCGTCCTGCTCAGCGCTGGATAGGGGCTTTCCGGAGGCTACCTTTTCCAGCAGGGAAAAGCGGGCAAAACCGGTTACTTTAATGGCGATAAAGGGAATGTAGGGCTTACCGGCGGCGAAACGAATGGCGCGGGTAAATTCTTCCACTGCATGATCGTAATTGTGTTCTCCTTCCATAGCTTCTACCCCATAATCCAATACTACGCCCACGTTGTATTTACCTAGTACTTCGGAGGCAGCAGCAGCTTCGGGCATATTTTCCCCCCCGCAGAACTGGGAAAAAATGGTGGATTTAATAAGCCCTTTAATGGGCAGTCCTATTTTCAAGGCCAGGGGCATGGCGGCAGCACCCACTTTTACCAGCCAAGGCCGGCCCATGGCGGAAAACAAAAAGTTGGCTTTTTTTAATTGCTGGTTGGTTTTGGCTTCGAAAGCGATGCCGGTGTTCTCGAATGACAAGTCAAACTGCTGTTCCATGGGGCGCAAAGTTAGGGGAAAAACAATCGAGTAGGAAGGTAGGGATTAATTCCCTACCTGTCCTCTCACACCACCGTACGTACCGATCGGTATACGGCGGTTCCTTAATTTAGTTCCGAGCTTTCAGGTAACAGTCGGTCAGGGATACATACCCAGCTTCGGTGAGCCGTTCGTTAGTAAC
>NZ_FMAR01000013.1 GCF_900094705.1 Chitinophaga costaii
ACCCCCTGATTTTGTGACAATCGATTTTTAAGCGGTAACCCTTATTGACAAAGGGATCCCTCTGTTTTTTACCCAATTTTAGTCGGACAATAATGCTAAAATATAAATTATTTTTGACATATAAGTGTTTTTAGGGGTCTATATTCCTGTTGGTTGGAAATAAGTTAATTGGTGCAGGCTTTTGATTCTGGCAAAGCGTTTTGAAGGATAAATGGTAACCCAAAAATATAAACTATTAGTCGCTGATAGTTTTTTTGTTTGCTTCTTTATTACACGACATATGGTTTCCCGAATCCTTATGGCGCATGACTCAGCCTGTAGGTGTATGGATGTCGAAATATCTCCATTCCAACAAGCCGCTGTTCTGGCCATAAAATGCGAAAGGAGCATCCACGACGGATGCTCCTTTTTTATCTGGATGGATGAAAGGGTTATTGTGCGGGTGGGCACACTTGCATAAATTCCACCGCGCTGCTGGCTTCGTACGATTGGATATTGCCGGATGGACACACCACGTTATAGTTGCGATAGGTAAGCCCCCGACTGGGATCACGGTTGCCCCAGGCGGTGTTGATGTTGTTGCGGATCCAAGGCAGGTATTGCGTTTGTCCACCATCGTTCACCAAATTCATGAGGTAGTGTGCGAAAATGGCTTTCAATACGCCCTGCTCGTTCCAGTCGCCCTCTGCAGGCAGTATGCCGGCCGTGTCGCTTACATTATGCCAGGTGTAGTCGGCTGCTTTTTTTGCATCGGTAAGGTAGCCTTGGTCTTGGGACTGCTGGTACAACATGGTGGCTGCGCCAATGAAGGTGCCGTAGTTGTACGTGTAGTTGGTCCAGTCTATGCTACCGTTGATATTGTTATCTGCCACGCGGCCGGTGCTGTTGTTGAACAGGTTGTTACGGCCGTAGTTGAAGATTGTTTTAGCCTTGTCGAGGTAGGCCGGGTCTTTGGTGATATTGTATAAGGTCATTGCGGCAATTACCGTAGGGAAGGTGATGCAGGAATTTTTACCACTATGCTGAAAGTCCCAGAACATGCCACCATCACCGGGATCGAAGGAGCCATCGATAACATGCTGGAAACCTGCCTGCGCGGTCGAGAGGTAAGTTGCATTGCCCGTAAGCTGGTGTGCGCGCGCTAGCGATACAATCCACCACATCATGTCGTCGTAGATGAACCATACGGTTTTATTGTTCCAGTTATATTGATCGTATTTTTTGAGACCACCGGTATAAATATCGTTTACCAGTTGCAGGTAAGCCGGGTCTTTAGTACGCTTATAAGCATCCTGCGCCAGGTCCCAGTACACGGCCTGCGTCCAGATGGCACCAATGTCTTTCTTCTCGGTAGTGGCGTAATAAAGCTTATCGTTCGGACTATAAAAATAAGTGTTGAAGGTATTGTAAGCCTGTGTAGCATCTTTGTCGGTGAAGGCTACTTTCACGGGCGTTACGGGGTTGGTGGGCGATGGTTTCGGATCGTCTTTTTGCTGGCTGCAACCTACGTGTACACTTACCAGCAATGGCAATAAAAAAGCAAGTTTCTGCATAATATTTTTCATCTAGTAATGGTAAATAGGGTTTCCACATGAAAAGCCGGCAGTATGTGGAACTGCCGGCTTCCAGCAGCTACCAGCCCGGATTCTGGACCAGTTGTTTGTCGTTATTGATGTCGTTCGATGGAATTGGGAAGAGATAGTGACGTTTGTTGAACACGCGGTTTTCAAATGCCACCCGGTTCAAAAAGTCCGGCAGGTCGGCGTTGATGTTCAGGCCATATATCGGGCCATTCTCCGTTTGCTCGGCGATCTTCCAGCGACGCACATCGAAGAAGCGATTGTTTTCAAACGCGAGTTCCACACGGCGTTCCTTACGGATAGCCTGGCGCAGCTCGTCCTGCGATTTTGGAAGGGGTAAACTGGCGCTGCCGTATTGCGGTATGCCAGCACGTTCGCGAATACGGTTTAGGTATTTAACGGCATCGGCACTGTTTGGATTGGCTTCGTTCTCACACTCTGCATAGCTCAGGTAAATTTCTGCCAGGCGGATCAGGATCACACCGCGATCGTTGAGGTCCCATTTGCCCAGACCCATGCCTTTGCGTACGATGTAACCGGTAGTGGAGTGGTCGCCACCACCTGCTTTCAGGCCGGAGTTGCCGGAGTAAAACAGTTCGGTGCTGATGGTGCCAAAATCCTTATCCAGCCAGGTGCTGTTGTTGTACGTAATATTTACATAAAATCGCGGCTCGCGGTTTACCCATTGGTTGTAAACGGTTTTTACCACGGCATCTGAAGGGGCCTGAAAGCTGCTGTAGCCTGTGGCCACATAGTTCGATTGCGGATCGTCGATACTGCGACCATTGGCGGTGAAGAAAGCATCCACCATATTTTGTGTAGCTGCGAGACCGCCACTGGCGCGCACATCGCCCGATGGGGCTCCTGCATGGTAGGGGCACAACTCGTACTGGCGGGGACCAATGGAAGACTGGCGGCGTTCGAAAATTACTTCTTTGTTCCAGTCTTTCAGGATTACGTTGCGGCATGAGAGATAAGGATCAATACTGCCATCGCTCTTTTTCTCGGTATATAGTTCATAGGTGCTGCCATCGAATTGCGTGAGGAAATCTCTGTAAGCCTCGGCAGCCACCTGCCAGCGCGATGCGTCTACACCCTGGTTAATGAGCTGCTTGCCATCTTTGTTTTGGAGGGTGGCCAGATCGCTGTTGCCATTGAATAAAGGACTGGCATTGTACATCAGTGCATTAGCACGGAAGGCCAGGGCAATGTCTTTAGTGATGTGCCCCAACGAAGAAGTGTTACCGCTTTGCTGTGTTTTCATATCGGGGAGGTCGGCAGCAGCGGCTTGTAGCTCGCCGGCTACATATTGTACGCATTCATCAAATGAGCTGCGCGGTATCTGGAGCGAGGTATCTACCGGTGTGGGCGTTTCTCCAAGCAGTACCACCGGCCCGTAGAGGCGCATAAGGTAGAAGTAATACATGGCACGCAGCGCGCGAGCTTCGGCTTTGTATTTTTTCTTGCTATCGGTATCCAGGTCAGAGATCTTGTCGGCGTTTTGGATAAATACACTCGCTGCGCGAATGCCTTTGTAAAAATTGGTCCAGTAATCATTTACAAAACCGGAAGTGGCATCCCAGTTACCAATGTTTACGTCGTTCGATTGTACGAAGCCCCAGCAATAATCGGCTTCGTCGCTGCCGCCGGTCCAGAGGCCACGGTTGGTAACGTCGCCGGGGTTGCGCTGGCCGTATTCATCGGGTATGCGTTCGTACACGTTGGCGAGAAACTGTTCTGCATTACGCCAGTTGTGAAAGGTTTGGTCGGTTGTAAGCCGGTCGTCTGGCACTTGGTCCAGGTATTTTTTACAGCTGATAGTGGTTAAAAGTAACAGCCCTATAGCAAATATTTTCTTCATAACGTGTTGCTTAAAAATTAGAATTTGATGTTTACGCCGGCGGCCACGGTACGCACGTTAGGGTAGCTGGCGCCATTGGCCTTACCGCCCTGGGTATTGATTTCCGGGTCCCACAGTTTGAAATCGCTGAACGTTAGCAGGTTAATCCCCTGAAGGTAAATGGAGGCCGCCCGCAAGCGCGTACGCTTCAGGAAAGAAGAAGGTAGGTTATACGCCAGTTGCGCATTTTTCAGGCGCAGGAAGCTGATGTCTTTTACCCACCAGGAACTGGTTTGCGTATTGTTTTTATTCTCCGCTTCACCATATGCCAGGCGGGGATAAAACGCCTGCTGGTTTGGATTATCTACCGTCCAGCGGTTAGTGGCAATGGCGTAGGCATTCGTTAGTCCACCACCACCATTGAAGGGAATGATGGCAGAACCGCCCAGGTACACATCGGCATTTTGTACGCCTTCGAACAAGGTACCAAAGCTGAAGCCTTTATAGTCGATGTTAAAACCGAAACCATAAGTTAGTGAAGGCACATCTCCATGGCCTATCTTTGTTACATCGTAGTTGTTGATCAGCCCATCGCCATTTAGGTCTTTGTACTTGATGTCACCTGCTTTTACTGCCGATTTATCGCCCGGTACTGCGCTTTTTTCGATTTCATCATCGCTCGTGAAAAGGCCGTCAGCGATATAGCCGTAACGCGCATTTACGTTGTTGCCGCGATGGTTCATCCAGGGGTAGTTTTGTGGTGGGGTATCGTCTTCAATCAGTTTGTCCTGGTTCCAGGTAAGGTTGCCCCGTATCGATAGGCCTACTTCACCGAAGCGCGTGTTGTATTCCAATGATGCATCAAGGCCTTTATTGTCTACGATGCCTAAGTTACCATACTGCTGGTTTTGCAATCCCATGAAAGCCACGTTAGATTGTCGTTGCAGGAAAATGCCGGTACGATGTTCCTTGAAGAGGTCTACGTTTAACGTCAGTTGGTCATGGAGTGTTTTTAATTCCATGCCAAGGTCTTGTTTGTTAGAGATCGACCATTTTACATTCGTGGCGTAACGATCTATATATATGCCACCAATGGTGTTTTTGCTATCGCCGAATGTGTAACCTTGGTTAGCGTCGGTATTAAGTTTGGTAATATAAAGGAAACGCTCGCCGGTACTGCCCAAACCACTGTTGCCATTGGAGTAACGGAATTTCAGGAAGTTAATGATTGGCTGTAAGGACTTAAAGAATTTTTCGTTAGACACTACCCAGCCAATACCACCAGCAGGGAAGAAGCCATAACGGTTTTGCGGGGCAAATAATTCAGAACCGTTGTAGCCAAAGTTGAATTCCACAAAATAACGATCGTCATAACCGTAGGTGCCTTTGCCTGCATAACCGAGATAGCGCTCCGGGATGGAGGTGATGAAATCGTTGGCGAGTGCATTGCTACGGTCGCTGGAGTAAAACAAGCCCAGTCCCGACACGGTATGTTTGCCAAAGGTACGGTTGTAGTTCAATGCCGCCTCGGTGTAGAACTGGCGGGTGGTCTGGCGGTCGTTATCATCCCGATTGAAACCCAGGTACTGGTCGCCGCTGAATGTTTTGATGAGGTTCAGCGTACCATCGTCATTATACGGTTTGTTCTGGTCAGGGAAATAAGTGTCTTCGCGGCGTGAACGGGTAATGAAGTTCTGGTTATAGGTGTCGAAAGAGAACATGGCGGTAGCCGAAAGTCCTTTCACTAGTGCATCGAGATCTTGGGTAACGCGTAAGTTGGAAAACAACTGTGTTTTAAACTCGTTGCGGTACCCCCTGCGGGTAAGGTCTGCATACGGGTTGCGGAAGCCACCATTAGAGTTCTGACCAGGTACGAAACCACCGGGATACATAATGGGATAGGCCACCGGCGCGACATCCATAGCACTCTGGAAAATATCGCCGGTGTTGATGCCAGGATAGTTACCATTGGAAAAATATCCCTGCAGGCCTACATCCAGTTTCGTTGTCTTCGTAATCTTCAGGTTCAGGTTACTGGTGAAATTATAACGGTTATAGGCTAGCGAGGAATTATATTTCTGGAGGTCGTCCGTTTTCAGGAAACCGGTTTCGTTGGCATAACTCAGCGACACATAGTACTGCGCATTTTCTACGCCGCCGCTGGCATTCAGGTTGGCCAGTCGGGTATGGCCATGTTTGTTGAACACAGCATTCATCCAGTCTACATCGGGGTAGAGCAGGGGATCGGCTTTGGTTTGCGTTTTGGTAATGTAATCCTGAGAGTATAGCGGGTTGTGGTTGCGGGTGGTAAGGGCCTCGTTGGCGAGGTTCATATACGTAACGCCATCGAGCATTTTAGGCCGTCGTGTAAAGGTGTTTTGGCCTTCTTGGTAGTCGAGGTAGATCTGCGGCTTACCTACTTTGCCGGTTTTCGTTTTCACGATAATCACCCCGTTTGCACCGCGCACGCCATACACGGCGGTGCCGGCGGCATCTTTCAGCACGGTAAACGATTCGATATCTTCTGGCGAAATGGCATTAATGGGTCGTTCCACACCATCCACGAGGATTAGCGGGTGCGAGTTGTTACCAGCGCCAAACGTTGAAATACCCCGTATCCAGATATCGGCACTGCCGCGGCCGGGCTCACCGGAACGCTGCACACCCACGACACCGGAAATACGACCGGCCAGCATCGATGTGATATCAGTGGCAGGCTGTTTCAGTTCGTCCGGACGCACGGAAGATTGTGCGCCCACCAGGCTTATTCTGCGTTGCGTGGCAAAGCCCACTACGGCTACTTCGCTGAGCGACTGGCTGCCGCGCTGCAACTTTACGGTAATGTTGGTTTGGCCGCCGACTGTTACTTCGGCAGTTTCATAACCTATATAACTAAAAGCCAGTACAGCGGCAGGCGAGTTGACGATAATTTTAAATTTACCAGCGGCATCTGTAGATGTCATAGTAGGTACGCCTCTAACGGCTACGGATACACCGGGAATAGCTTCTCCCTTTTCGTCGGTTACAGTTCCGGATACGACGATTTCCTGCTTAGGACCGCTGGTGGCGGTTGCGGGTGGCACAGTTTGTTTGCTGATCACGAGGATATGATTTACCTCGTTGCATTCCAGTGCTGTGTTGCGTAATAAGCGGGTGAGTACGGCTTCGAGTGCTTCATTGTTAAAAGCACATTTTCCTACGGCGTAAGAACGCAGTAATTGTTTGTCATAAGCAAACGGGATGCGCGTGGTTTGTTGCAGCGTTTTTACCGCCATTTCGAGGGTGCCGGGTTTAATGGTAACGGTTACTTTGGTGTCTTTGAGCAACTGTCCCCGGCCCGCATAGGCAGGCAGGATGAGTACAAAGAATACGACAGCAAATGCCAGCCGGACATAGAGGGTAGGTTTTCTTTTCATACGTGGTAAATTGAAATTTTTTGGGCGTGGTAGCCGGTACATGGAATATTAAGATGTTACAGTTTTCGATCAGCTTTTGTGTAAAAGAGGTATTGTTTTATTCGTGTAGCAGCACCTGGTCCCTGATGCCACTGATTTTGAGATGGTGAATGGCTGCCAGTACTTCCGCGGCCTGCGCGGGGTCCATATGGGTATCTAGTTCCGTGGTATAGCGGGTGGCTTTCACCGCAGGCGATGTAGCCGTGATGCGAAGCCCGAAATTCTTTTCCATCAGCACCACCATTTCATCGAAGGAGGCATCGTTGAGTACCAGTTTGCCTTGCTGCCAGCTGAGCGATTCCGCATCCAGCGTGGTAATGCGGCTGGTAGCGTCGATACGGTTGTAATGGAGGGCCAGGCCTTCTTCCAAAACGTTGTTACTGGTTTTGGAATCGATTCTTACTTTGCCGCTGGCTACGCCAATGCTTAACAGGTGCAGTTTCGCATAGGCCGACACATTGAAGGAAGTGCCCATTACGGTGGTTTTCAGCGGACCGCTTTCTACGATGAATGGCTTGCTGGTTTGCCGACGTACGTCGAAAAACACTTCCCCGTCTATCACCTGCACGCGCCGGTTCTCGGCAAAGTCGCTTGCAATGCGAACGTTGGAACCGGCATTGATCGTCAGCCAGGTACTGTCGGGCAATTGCAGTTTGCGTTGTTCACCATTGTGCGTTTGTATTTCGCGGAACACGATACAATTATGGCAGTGCATTTGCTGCCAGTACAACCAGCTACCGCCGCCAATGCCGGTAAACAGCAGCAGGCCTGCCGCAATGCGTACCCACGGCCGCTTTATATAAACGGATTTAGTGGGTGCCAATGTGGGCTGAATGTTGCGCCACATTTCTTGTCCTAGCCGCTGTTCTTCTTCGGGCGGGAGGTGGAGGGGTGTTTCAGCGTCGAAGGCATTATACCATTGTTCTACGGCATTGTTTGCTGCGCTGCCGGATTGGCCCAGCAGGTATTGTTGCAGTAATTGCCGGATTTTTTTTATTTCCAAAACGTGGTTTTTAAATTGAGTGGCGCTACCAATTGGCAGGCAAAATGTACCCTGCTTATAGACTTATATAAGAAGTGGACAATTGGTACTAGTCGTGTTTGAGTTTTTTTTATAAATTTTTCTAACTGTAGGCATGGGGCGGAAGACTGGTATTATGGCAAGTATGAATGATCAGAAGTGGATATGGCAAAACAAATAGAACAATATAAGCCCCCACTCACCAGGCGTCTGTGGCGATAAAGCCGTACGCAGGCGCTTGAGTGCTTCGGTGAGTTGGTTTTTAACGGTTTGCTCAGACACGGCCAGTTGCAGGGCGATGTCTTTAATAGCAATATCATCTTCGCGGCTCATGCGGAATACCTGCTGCATACGAGATGGCAATTGGCTTACGGCATATTCAATGCGGGCTTCCAGTTCCTTGGTTTCGGCAAACTGGCTGGCAGCTGGTGTTTCGAGCAGGTCGAAGAAAGCGGCCTTTTTTATTTCGCTGGCGTGAAAGGCAAAGTGGCTGATGACCCTGTACTTGATAGCAGTATATAAATAACGCGCCAGGTCGCCGTCTGCCGGTACGGTGATTTCGCGGCGGCGGCGCCATAACGTGATCATAACATCCTGCACCAGATCCTTAGCCTCCTCGGTATCCACCCGCTGGCAGGCCTTGGTATAAAGAGCTTTCCAGTAACGCTCGTACAGCAGTTGAAAAGCGGCCTTATCGTCCGCCTGCACAGCCTTCAATAATTCGGCGTCACTGAGCAGATTTTCGTACATGTGGTATTAGAAAATGGAGTGATTCTTCTTTGCAGGGGCGAAAAATACTAAAACCCGGAGAATTTGAAGTTTTTTTTTGTAGGGGCGAGGGCAGGTCTTAAGGGTCTTTCTCAGGGGAAAAGCTCGTTTTTGCTAGTAGGTTTGTGACTGATCCGAAAGGCGTATTAAATAGAGGAGAGCAGGTAATAAAAAATTAGCCTAATTGATAATAAGCATTGTCTGTGCTGTTTGCTGCCCCTATATTTCCACTCAACAGGGAAGGAACCCCTGCCTAGATTCGATCCCTGAAGACAGGTTATTCCTAAATGTTCAATTATTACTGGTGTTCATAAAGCCGGCCATATCTCGTTTGCTTTAAAACTCAGCATACGGAGCCATAAAAGATATGGAATATACCATCTCCCCCGATGTAAGTTAGCAGTTGATAGAAACTGTTGAGTAGTTAACGCTTTATACCGGTTTGCCTGCGCACAACATCTCTATGTTATTACTTTTTTACACTTTATTATAAAAAAAGCTTTACCTATTTATTTAAATCATTGTTTGATTTGTGTCGTTTTTCATTTGAATTGTCTTGGTGTATGATAACTTCTAAAAAAACATTTGAAGCACCAACTTGGTCAGGAATTAACCCACACGACTAGATGCGTACAAATTACTCCTTGGGATGCGCCTTTTAATATGGTTATTTGGAAAATTGCGCCGGCATTGGCCTGCGGCAATACGGAAGTTTTAAAACCTGCTGAGAACACTTCGCTTCAGTAATTAAAATTGCGGTTTGCAAGCAATCAAGCTTTATGGGTATGGGACGTAAAGCGATAAAACTTTCTGGGATCTGATGTTTGAGAAGAATGTTAAATTTAACTGGATGGTAGATGGAATGATTTTTGCTTAAAATCCTGCTATAATTATTGCCAAATCAAGAAATAAAGTAAATGCCCATACTGTGCATTTTTTTGAACAGGCAATATGCCCAAAAATAAATGTTCTTTATTAAATAAATATAAAAACGAAATTTTATGTCAAATTTTGAAAAAAAAGTTGCACTGGTTACGGGTGCTGCATCCGGTATAGGAAAAGCAGCCGCAATTGAATTTGCCCGAAGAGGTGCAAAAGTAATTGTATGTGATATCGCCGACGGAACAAGTACAATTGATGAAATTAAAGCTATAGGTGGAGAGGCTACTTTTGTAAAAACGGATGTTACCAATCCTAGTGATGTAGAAAATGCTGTAAATATTGCTGTAAAAAAATACGGAAGTTTAGATTGTGCATTTAATAATGCCGGTATGGAACTTACAGGTAAAGACGTGCATGAATTATCAGATGAGGAATTTAATAAGGTAATTAATGTGAATTTAATAGGTGTATGGCATTGTATAAAATACGAAGCTATTCAAATGCTCAAGCAAGGAAAGGGTGCAATAGTAAATACTTCTTCCACAGCAGGACTTGTTGCCCTTGCTCAGCTATCTTCTTATGCTTCATCAAAACATGGAGTTATAGGACTAACAAAAGCCGCTGCTGTTGATTATGCACGTAAAGGTATTCGTGTAAATGCGGTTTGTCCGGGTGCTATTAAAACTCCCATGCTTCAAAAATCGCTTGAAAGTGAAGAGACGAGACATAGTATTGAAAATGCACAAGTAATGGGCCGCTTGGGTGAACCGGAAGAACTTGCTAAAGCAGCAGTATTCCTTTGTTCGGATGATGCCTCCTACATTACGGGGGTAGCATTACCTGTTGACGGTGGCTGGACTGCCGTTTAAAAACAGGATGGAGTTAATAAAAAGCTATATCATTTTTTTTAAAATAATTGAAAATGATTCATTATTGTCCGACTAAAATCATGTAAGAAACAGCGGGATCCCTTTGTCAATAAGGGTTGCCGTTTAAAAATTGATTGTCACAAAATCAGGGGGAGTACACCTTTAGCATTAAGTTGAAAAAGTCAAATAATGCATTGTGTGTCTTTCGCCCTGCCTTACAGGTATTTTTTATAAATTCCGGCACAATTTCAAAAACTGTGTAAAATAAAAAAATCGAGGTTCCGCCTCGATTTTTTTATTTTACACATACACAGCAAAATGTGACCAGAAAACATTATTTCAGACGATTTTCTGAAACAATCAAAACAGGTAAGGAAATGAATAATTTCCTTGCCCAGCTACAGAAAGGCGGCTTTGAAAAAATGCCGGCCTCAAATCTCCAATGGGTTATGAATCGGTGATTAAAAACGGAGAGCGTAAAATAGTCATCCATAAAATTGGTGAGCATTTAAGCAATGCCTTCCATTGGAAATTGGAAGGGAGAAAGAACGAGGAGATATCAGAACGGCTCAGGGCATTAAAGGTCATCATCTACAAACAAAAACTAAGTATGATATTTTCTAACCCGTATTATTGCGATGTTCCCTTACACAAAAATATTAAGACCATTTACGACGAACGGGCAAAGAATATTACCGATGAGAAAAATGATCTGGAAGTAAACTTAAAGGAGATACAAAAGCACCTGGATAAATTAGGAGAGAAATAGTACATACCAGACGTGCGTTTCAGGCGAAAATGAAAAAGGGGAAGGTGGCACATTTGCTACCTTCCCCTTTCAAGTCGGGATGACAGGATTCGAACCTGCGACCTCGTCGTCCCGAACGACGCGCGCTACCGGGCTGCGCTACATCCCGAGGGAGAAAAACAGGGCTGCAATATAGAGATTTTTAACAATTGCAAACATAAAAATTTCGTTTTGAAGGAGCTTAATGTGCTGTAACATAATACCAGTGCAATTTTATACAATGCAATTGCCTGCCGGTAAAAGTGGCGAAACAAAAGTCTTAGCTTACAAGCGACAACAAGTCGGCTTTGCTCAGGGTATTAAATATATCACTATCGGATTTAATCAGGGTATTGGCCAGTGAACGCTTACTTTCCTGCAAACGCAATAATTTTTCTTCAATGGTGCCGGGGCAGATTAGCCGTACGGCTACTACATTTTTTTGCTGGCCGATGCGGTACACCCGGTCAATGGCCTGGTTTTCCACGGCTGGATTCCACCATGGGTCCACGATATACACATAATCTGCTGCAGTAAGGTTCAGGCCCAGGCCTCCTGCTTTAAGGCTCACCAGGAACACGCGCACGGCTGTATTTTCCTGAAATTCCTGTACGGCCCGTTCCCGATGTCGGGTGCTGCCGGTTAATTTTTCAAAGGGAATACCACGTTTTTCCAGGGCGGCGCGTATGAGTTCCAGCATGCCTACAAACTGTGAGAACACCAGTATTTTGTGGTTCGCCGATTTATGCTCGATTTGTTTCATCAGCATTTCTATCTTGGCAGCCCCGTCGCCAAATAGTTTTTCTTCCTTTAATAAAATTGGTGAATTACAGATCAGCCGCAGTTTGGTGAGGTTACTCAAGACATGCAGCGTGTTTTGCGCGAGGTCTTCTGTTTTTACCCCTTCCAGGTAATCCCGGAATAGCTGTTCGTACTGCTGGTATACCTTCCATTGCTCATCGCCCATGGGGCAGTGCAGTACCATTTCCGTTTTCTGCGGTAGTTCTGCGGCTACCTGCTCCTTTGTTCTGCGCAGGATGAAGGGTTGTATTTTTCGTTGCAGGATAGCGGCATGTTCGCTGTCTTTAAACTTGTCTATCGGAAACGCATATACGTCTTTAAAGAATTGCTTACTACCTAGTAGACCAGGGCAGGCAAAAGACAATTGCCCATAGAGGTCAAAGGTATTGTTCTCCACTGGCGTACCGGTAATCACTATGCGGTTGCGGGCCTGCAACAATCTTACGGCTTTGTACCGTTGGGAGGTAGGATTTTTTATGAGCTGTGATTCATCCAGGAAAATGTAGTTGAAAACATATTTCCGCAAATAGGTGATGTCCGACAGCAAGGTACCATAAGTGGTAATGACCACCTCATAAGGGCTGAAATCCTGTTCCTTCCGCACCCTTGCTGTACCGTACAGGGTGAGTACTTTGATAGACGGCGCAAATTTATGAAGTTCGGCTTCCCAGTTAAACACCAGGGAAGTAGGCACCACCAGCAAGTTGGTTTGCTGGGATACCTTTTCGCGCTGCGAAAGTATGAAGGCAATTATTTGAAGGGATTTACCCAATCCCATATCGTCCGCCAGGCAGCCGCCGAAATTCAGATCGTCGAGAAAATTCAGCCAGTTCAGGCCCTGCCGCTGGTATTCGCGCAGGGTACCCTGTAAGGCGGCTGGTATGGGTACTTCGGTAATACGGGCGGGGTCGCTGAGGTATTGTCTATACTTATCCAGTTCCGACTGCACATTTTCGTCCAGGTTGGCGGCGTCATATAGATCGGATATGGCGGAGAAATTGACTTTAGGAGTCAGCAGGTGTTCGTCGATGACGGTGCCGGCGTCGAAATACCGGGCAAAGCGGGCTATCCATTCTTCGGGTAAGATGCCCTGTGTGCCATCGTCCAGTTGCACAAAACGGCTTTTGTTACGCACCGCCTTGAGCAGCTGTGGCAGCGAAGCTTTTTTGCGGGCAAAGCTAACGTTGATGTCTGTATTAAACCAGTTGATACCACTGGTTACTGTGATAGCTATTGCGGCTTTATTGGGATTGAGTTTAATATTTTTTAACTGGTTAAATCCAAGTACGGTAATACCGGCATCTTTCCAGTTTTCGAAGGCTTGCAAAAACCAGTCGTTTTCCAGGAATTCCAGCCTGGTTACATAAAAGTAAGACAGATCATTTTCCAGTTGTTCGGCAAAATCGTTGTGCTGTAGCAGGAGCAGCGCAGTGAAATCTGTTTCTGCCGCAGCATTGCGGTACACGATGGTAGCCTGCCCGTTTTCATCTGGCATGTATAAAGTGCGTTTGGTGCGGATGGGTACTTCCACTGGTCCGTACTTCATTACGGGAGTTATCATGATGTAGTTATCCAGGTCCGAGAGGAAGAGGATGCGCTCCGGCATGGGCATAGGGGGAGGCGGTGCTGCTGTAATAGCGGCTGTTTCGGGGTATAGCACGGTTACAAAGTCTTCCAATTTCGACAATACTTCCTGCTGAAACAGTACAAACTTTGAAGCATGGATGGTAAGCTGGTATTGGTGCTTTTTAAAAAAGTCGATCACCTTCAGGAAAGGGTAGTGTCCTACCAGGTGAAGTGTATTTTCTAATTGTATGAAATAATCGAAACGCAGTTTGGTATTGCGTAACGGATAAACCAGGCCATCGATCAGCACCTGGGCGCTGATGTGGTAAAAGGGTTCCTGCCATTTTACTTCAATACGCAATTCTTTCAAGAATGTGCCGAATGTAACGGGTTCCAGTGCATTGGCCACTACGTTTTCGGATATACGCGCATTATGCGCATAAAACCTTAACCCCAGCGGGTTGCGGACTACGGCCTTTAAGCCTTCGAGGTCGGCGGCGCTGCTTTGAACCGAAATATTGTTTTGAAATTTAGCGATGCCCGTGTAGAATTTCAATTCCTCCGCTTGCTGCGTTTCCCAGGCCAGGGGCAGTGCGGCTTGTAGCTGCAAAGGATTTTTCAACTTGCCGGTCCCGGTGGTGGCTGCACTGTAGAGTTCTGTACAGATTTGTTTATAATATTTATGCTGGCGTAATACAACGAAGGTTTGTTTGCCCGGAGAGGCTTGTAATGTGGGTGGTAGCAAGGTGCCAGGATCTGGCAGCAGTAAAGCCTTCAAATCGTGCGTGATTTCTGGTGTCACTGCAAAAAGCCCGGCATTATGGGGTGTTACCTGCAGCTTTTGTTTTTCATATTGTACGTCAAAATGTTGGTCCAGTAAGGGTTCGTCCTGCATGCCATATGGGGCGGCATAAGGCCGCAATAGGCGCTGGCGCACCACGGGATCAAAAAATAGCCGCAGCTCGTCCCGGTATGCCAGGGTGTATAGGGCGTGGGCCTGGTGCGCGCAAAGTGCGTTGGGCAGGGCAGCAGGGCAGGGGCAATACAGGGCCAACTTGCCGCCACTTTCCTGCAATCTAATTTCCGGGTAAGTAACAATGTCAGACATTGTTTTAAAAACGGCTGCTCCCATTTTGATGCTTTCCGCCACCAGATCGCTGTGCGCCCATTCCTCCGGTGAAATGCCGGCCTGTACATGTTGGGCTATGAAGGCCATGTCCAGCAAAGCCGGATCGAATGGCGCGAAAATAAAGGCGGTTGACTCATCAAATAAATCGTTCATAGCATAAACGAAAGTAGGGAATTTCCAAAAGGTCTTATTTTAAAAAACTTTCAATATATTATAAAATTTTAATTTATATTTACTGCAACCTTATAAACCCATTTTTAAATTAATACCCCATATGACAATCTCCAAAGCTTTATGTTTTTGCCTTTTAGCAATAGGTTTCAGTACCCTCGCTGCTTGTAAAAAGGAAGAAAGTGCTTCCGGTACAGATGCCAGCGCCGCGCGCTTGGAAGGCACCTGGAAGTTTGCCTACATGACTGGCTCTACCCGCGCCACCATCACTGAAACCATCGATGGCCAAACGCAGACCTCTATTACGCTGGCCGATTTCGTTACCTCCAACAATGCAGGTACTATTACTATGGAGCAGGGAAAATTTACGAGCAACAATGTGGGCTATGATATGCTCTACAACATACTTTCTATATCATTGGATCCTGAACCAGATACTTTATCGGTACCTTATAATTATACGGTGCCACCCAGCAGCAATAGTGGTACCTATAAGGTTATAGGCGACTCGTTGTATACCGACGCTGCGCTGGTAGCGGTTTCTACTACCGGACTGGGAAGCACCGTTCCCACAACTACAGGCGGAAAATTTTCCTGGAGTGGCGATACATTGGTACTTACTAGCACCATAGCTATACAAAATTCCACTACGGAAAGCGGCATCACAGTGTCGACAAATGAAAGTGCAAAAGTGATTACCAAGCTGGTAAAATAAAGGTTTGGTTTCTTAAAAACGAAGCCCTGGCACTACAAACGTCCAGGGCTTTTTGTTTGGTTCTTTGCACCACAGATCAAGGAAGTGTACAGCTTGCATATTTTATTCTTGTATGCTGGCTTTAAATCCTATTGCTTGCAGCGCTGCTATAATGGCTTGGGCGGAAGTACTGGTGTTTACTGTTAATATTTTCTGTGGGTTGGCGGTATCTACCTGCCAATTATGCACCCCGGCTACCTGGTTCAGTGCCGGTGTAGCCTTAGCCACGCAACCGCTGCAATTAATGTTCGTTTTAAATTGTATCGTGCTCATATGATTACTTTTTACAAAGGTCTGTTTTACTGGAGCTGGCCAGTTACCGTATTTTCGGAAATATTTGCATAATTTTTAACGGAGGGTTTTCCATTGCAGCCGCAGGCTATTGGCCACCACACTCACAGAACTTAGCGCCATGGCGGCACCAGCTATCATGGGATTGAGCAGGAAACCATTTACCGGGAATAAAATGCCGGCAGCCAGGGGAATGCCGATAAGGTTATAAATAAACGCCCATCCCAGGTTTTGACGTATAGTCATTACCGTTAGTTTTGATAAGCGGATAGCCTTGGGTATTTGTTCCAGATCAGACGATACAAGGGTGATGCGGGCCACATCCATGGCAATTTCGCTGCCGTGGCCCATGGCAATGCTTACGTCTGCCTGTGCCAGCGCCTGGGCATCGTTAATGCCATCTCCGGCCATGGCTACGATATGGCCTTGGGCCTGTAGTTCGGCTACAAATGCGGCTTTGCGGCCAGGTAGCACGCCGGCTTCATAATGTTGGATGCCGGCTTGTTGCGCAATGGCGGCAGCCGTGGCGGGCTGATCGCCGGTAAGCATATATACAGTAATAGCTGCATCCTGCAGGGCACGTACGGCACGTACGGAGCTGGATTTTAACTGGTCTTCCAGGGCAATCACCGCCAGCGTTTGTGAGGCATTGGCAAAGTATACGACCGTTTTTGCTTCCATTTGCCAATTTTGGGCTATGGTGGCCAGTGCGGGATCTATCACGATATGATGCATTTCCAGCAAGCGAAGATTACCTACGAAGTAATCCGCCCCTGCAGAGGTGGCTTTTACCCCCGCGCCGGGAATATTTTCTATGTTGCTCACCCCAACGGGTAGCTGTGCAGGAAAGCAGGCTGCCACGGCGGCTGCCAGCGGGTGGGTGGATTGCTGTTCTATCGCGGCCAGCACCTGTTTGTAAGCATCATCCGGCTGATACCATTGTACCCCCGTTACCTTCGGCTTGCCTTCGGTGAGCGTGCCGGTTTTATCCAACACTACCGTATCTACTTGCTGGGCCAATTCCAGGCTTTCTGCGTCTTTAATAAGTATGCCCTGTTCTGCACCTTTTCCTACTCCCATCATGATGGCAGTAGGCGTGGCCAGTCCCAGGGCGCAGGGGCAGGCAATAATCAAAACGGTAACCAGCCCCACTAAGCCATGGGCCATGCTTTGGGGGCCCCCTGCTACTGTCCATACCAGGAGGGTAAGTAGGGCAATGCCTATTACCACCGGTACAAAAATACCTGCTATCTTATCCACGCGATTTTGCACCGGCGCTTTACTGCCTTGTGCTGCCTGTACCATTTCAATAATGTGCGCGAGCACCGTATCGGCGCCGGTTTTTTCTGCCATAAAATGAAAATTGCCTTGCTGATTAATGGTGCCGGCATACACCAGGTCCCCACGGTTTTTTTCCACGGGCAACGGCTCGCCACTGATCATACTTTCCACTACGAAACTATGTCCCTCTGTTACGCGTCCATCTACAGCAATGCGCTCCCCGGCCCTTGCCAGCAGTACGTTTCCGGGTTGCACATCGTTCACGGGTATTTCTAATAAAGTACCATTACCCTGGAGCATCAATACCGTTTTAGGTTGTAAGCCCATTAACTTTTTAATGGCGCTGGCAGTGCCGCTTTTTGCTTTTTCTTCCAGCCACCTGCCCAGCAGGATAAATGCAATTACTACAGCGGCAGCTTCAAAGTATACGGGTGCATGAATACCCTGTGCATGCCAGTACCCGGGCCATAAAGTGTTATACACGCTGAAAATGTAAGCCACGCTGGTACTCATGGCCACCAATGTATCCATATTGGCTTTCCGGTGACGGAGCTGCTTCCAGGCGTTTGCGTAAAAAGACTGGCCAAAGTAAAAGAGGAAAGGAGTAGCCATTGCCCACATGATATAGTTGGCATATGGTATATGCATAAAGAACATGCCGATGATCACCAAGGGAATAGCCAGCAGCAAGGCTGCCATGGTTTTGCGTTTTAAGGCATTCAAGTGTTCCTGTTGGTGCTCTTCAAAAGCCTGATCCGCATTGTCCTGGATGAGCAGGTCGTAACCAATATTTTGTAGCGCCTTTTTAAACAGAATGGGATTGGTTTGGGATGGATCATATGCTACCCGGGCGCTGGCATTGGCATAGTTTACAGTGGCGCTGATAACACCGGGTAAATATTGTAAGGTGCTTTCTGTACTCACTGCGCAGGCTGCACAATTCATATTCAGTACAGGGAAATTTTTTATGATGGCAGGCGTCGTATTGGTCATAATCTATTCACTTAATAGATTACAAAGATCCTGCAATGGGGTGGGGTAAGTGTTACACAATTATGGGTTTGGTTTATATAATTTCTGGCGAGGCTTTGTTTTGCCTACACTTTATCGAGCGGCTTCCTGGGCATATGCTGGCTTTTGAAGGCGGTGGGTGTCATACCAGTAACGTCTTTGAACTGCCGGCTCAGGTGAGCTATGCTGCTGTAGCCGGTTTTGAACGCGATGGTGGATATACTGGCCTCATCATATACGAGTAATTCTTTTACGCGTTCTACCTTCTGTCGAATGAAATATTTTTCGATGGTTACACCCTCTACCTGGGAAAATAGGGTGCTTAGTGTGTTGTAGTCATGATGCAGCTCGGCGGCAATGTAATCGGAGATATTTACCGTGCGGGTATCTTCCTGCTGGTGTACCAGCTTGCGGATGGCGTTTTTAACCTGTTCTATAAGCCGGCTTTTACGGTCGTCAATCAGTTCAAAGCCCAGTTGTTCCAGGGAGCGGGTCACGGGTTTCAGCTCGTCGCGGGAGAGGTTTTCCCGGATATCAGCTTCCCCTAGCTGTAGGGCCTCAATATGGAGAGCATGCGCTTCCAGCGTGGATCTCACTGCCATCATACAACGATCGCAAACCATATTCTTAATATAAAGCTTCATGACATCAAAGGTAAGTATTCATAAGGAATACCTGTATTGTTGATGGGCCGTTGCTATTTTCTTTAAGATGGGTTATAAATAGTCACTATTAAATATTTAGCTTATCCCGTAAACCCATAACTTTTACAAAAGGAAGTTTATGTAATATTCTACCAGGCGGTTAGGTAGGAAATACATTGTTCACCGTTGGTTACTGGGCTGCTCCTATGCACCCTTATATTGCTGCGCCAAAATACATGCAGGATTATTTTTTGACACCTCATGCCGGATATTTGTTGTCGTCATTGCCGTGTTGGGAGTACTTCTTTAACCATTTTTGGGAGATGATCCCATCCTTTTCTTGGAATAAATTCATGTATTCCATGTTTAATCTATCCCGGTAAAAAGCCTATACGAATAAATTCTGTAGAAATTCTAAATTAGCAGGGAATATCGGCTTTGAACTGGTGGCAATAGGCACATTAATGAATGGAAAGTTTGTACAAATAGAAACACATTGAAGTATATTGTATGTATTGTCTGGCTGCTTTCCAGCGCCAGTTATGGTTTTGCTCAGTCGGATACCTGCGCCCCCCAGGCGATTGATACGCTAACGCACGAAAAAACAACACCCTTCCAGGTTGCAGCGGTTGCAGATACCACCGGTAGCGTTACGGCTGCCGATACTACTAATTTATACTGCATTAATGAAGTATACCTGCGCAGCATCTGGCAGGACCTGAAATATACCGTGGCCAGGCCCGCGCATTGGCAGCAAAAGAACTGGCTACAATTTGGCGCAGTGGCCGCTGGCGCCGGTCTGCTGATCGGAGCAGATCATTCCGTAAAGCAGTTTTTTATACACAACCAAACCACTGCGGTAACTAGCATCACCAACCAGATAGAGCCCTGGGGCAATGCCTACTCACCCTACCTGGTGGGCGCCGCCTATATGGCCGGCATGATCTTGCATGATCGCAAGTTGGAAAGCGGTAGCCTCATGGCAGCCAAGTCTTTGCTTATTTCTACCGCCATTTACACCGCCATTAAAAGTGTGGTGCGTCGTGGCCGGCCTACTTATTTTAATGACAACCTTAATTTTAAGCCCCCTTTTACTAGGGATAAATATCACACCTCTTTCCCTTCCGGGCATAGCAATACTGTAATAACAGTAGCCACCGCCATCGTGGAGCTATATGGCAAAGACCATCCCTGGGTTCCCTGGGTGGCTTATAGTGTGGCGGGACTTACAGGTGTAACCCGTATGTATCAAAACCGGCACTGGAGCAGTGATGTACTGGTAGGTATGGCCCTGGGCCATTTTGTGACACAAAGCGTATTTCGCCACCAGCGCGCAAAGGAACACAAACTAGTCATGAAAAAGATGTTATACTAAACAGTAAACAAAAGCTGTTGCCCGCCAGATACACAGGTTTTCTGTCATTTTTTTAACTTTAACCTATGGCGAAAGCGTTGCACCTTGTTACACTCACACTCAGCGTACCCGTGATAGATCAGCTAGCGGCCCTCTTAATAGATACAGTGGCCCATGGCGGTTCCGTGAGTTTTATGCATCCTCTTTCCCTGGAGGATGCCAGGGCCTTTTGGCATGATTCCCTGGCTGCTGCTCACCGGGGCGAACGTGTGGTGCTGGGTGCTTACGACGGCGATATCTTAACAGGCACCCTGACCCTGTTGCTGGAATGCCCGCCCAATCAGCCTCACCGGGCGGAGCTGGCCAAAATGATGACAGCCTTAAACTACCGAGGGCAGGGCATCGCAAAGGCGCTTGTGGAAGCTGCGGAACGCATAGCGAAAGAAAAGGGTAAAACCCTCCTAAACCTTGACACCGCAGCAGAAGACGGCGCTGCCGGCCTGTATGAAAAACTCGGTTATATCCGGGTAGGCAAGATCCCTGGTTATGCCCTGAAACCATTGGGCGGACTCACCGGTACTATTATTTACTACAAGTACATTTAAAGGAAAAATAACTACCCCATCTCCATGCCGGCTTGCTTGCATATGCACTTCTAAGGCAGTAGCGGGGCTGCCAGTGATTGCCGGTACGCTGCCAGTACTATCCAGGAACACCTGCCAATTTTCTGAATATGTTTAGGGTAATAGTTGGCTGCTTTTTAAGAAACAGCACTGCAATGCAATAGCACCTGATTTTAAATTTGCTTATGTTTGAGCTATGCGTTTGGATCTGAAAGCACAATACCTGCGTTATACCCGTGACGAACTGTTACAGATCGCTCATCATCCTGATAACTATACGCCGGAAGAAGTAAGCACTGCATTCGAAGTGTTGGACGAAAAATATGCCGGCTGGAACAATCCTGAAAAGCCTGTACAAAATGGCGAAAATGTTCCATTGTCAGACCTTTTGCAAGACCTGGAAGAAGAGGAAGGTATCTACGATCCCTGGGCGGTGCGTGTGTTTTGGGGGGCGTTGTTGCTCATGTTTGTAGGGATGGCATTTTACTTGCTGGCAGCCGTACGATTTATCTTTTTTCACCAAGATGGAAATACAGTCGCCTTCCGGTTGGGGTTTTCTATTAGTAGCTATGCTTTGCCATTGGCGGGCATAGGGGTGCTGGCTTACTTTTGGTACCGGCGTAGCCGGCTGGCCTGGATGTGTTTTTATTTGTACATCCTGTTCGGCATTGTGAGCGCGGTGAACCACTTATGGATACTTGCCCACCTAGGCAATACTGTAATCCGGAGCCGTATGGGTATTTTAGGTTTAGGGTGGAATATGACGCTGATCATCATATACGCGGTGATGGCCTGGATGGTAGCGCGCGATAATTTTATCGGCTATTTTGGCGTGAGTATTAAAACGCGCCGTTATACCATGATCGTTGGTTTATTGCAGGTAGTATTTGGCCTGGCAAATACCGTACTTTCGCATATGCCCTCTTTCTGATCCACGCTTACTGCTGGTAATCTGATAGGCCTGTTCCGGTAAATATAAAATGCAACAGGCATCAGTCAAATTTTACCGTTTCCATTTTAGGTGCGCAGCAATGCACCAATACCCAGGCCAGCAGATACATGCTGGCGCAAATGATAAATAAAATCCTATAGCCCGCGCCAATATCGCCCAGTATTTTATAATGATTGAGCAGTAACCCAACTACTATTGGGAAGAGGATACCACCCACAGAGCCTGCCATGCCGCCTATGCCGGAAACAGAACTTACCGCCTGCTTAGGAAACATATCCGATGCCAGGGTATACACGTTGGCACTCCAGGCCTGGTGAGCGGCAGCGGCCAGGCTGATGATGCCCACCACTTGCCACAGGGAATGGTTATTGTTGACCAATACCACCGGCACCACACAGCAGGCGAAAATAAACAACGACAACTTCCGCGCAACAAACACCCGGGTACCCTTGCGGATCAGGTAAGACGATAAATATCCGCCCCCTATACTACCCACCATCGCCGCACTGTAAATGATGATCAAAGGCTTGCCCAGCGCATTGTCTGGCAGGTTAAAAATGGTGCTAAAATAGGAGGGAAGCCAAAACAGGAAAAACCACCAGATGGGGTCTGTCAACAACTTGCCAAAGATTACAGCCCAGGTTTGCCGGTGACGGAAAAGCGTTAGCCAGGGACTTTGCTGGCCTTTTATTTCGGGTTCCGTATCACTGTGGATGTGGGCGTATTCGGCTGCGGACAATTTGGATTGCGCAGCAGGCGTTTGGTAAAATCTCCACCAGCCAAGCAGCCATATAAAACCCAATATGCCCGTCCAAAAGAAAGCAGACTGCCATCCGTACCGCACAGCCAGATAGGGTACCACTGCAGGAGCTACGATAGCGCCAATGTTTGACCCGGAATTAAAAATACCGGTGGCCAATGCCCTTTCTTTTTTGGGGAACCACTCTGCCACGGTTTTAATGGCAGTGGGGAAATTGCCAGATTCTCCGATGCCCAATAGTGCCCTCGCTACCCCAAAACCTATCGTGTTTTGCACCAGTGCATGCAGCATGGCCGCAGCGCTCCACACGCTTACCGATAAAGCATACCCTTTGCGGGTGCCGATGGTATCGACCAATTTGCCGGCAAAAAAAATTCCAATGGCATAGGTAATGGAAAATGCCAGCACAATGCGACTGTAAGTGATTTCCGTCCAGTTAAATTCCTTGGAAAGCATAGGTTTCAGCAAGGCTACCACCTGCCGGTCCAGATAATTTATAGTAGTAGCGAAAAAGAGCAGGGCGCACACACCCCAACGATAATAGCCTGGTTTCATTCCGTGGAAAATTTAAAAATTTGACTACTTTTAAGACCGGTTTTTCGGGTCGACCGGACCTGCGATGCAGCATATTGCTTAAAGATAAGTAACCGCCCGCAGCAATCCATGCCCTGTTTTATATTTATACACCTACGGGTCCATGCTTTCCTAATGCACAGTTATGAAAAAATTTCTCGATGAAGATTTTTTGTTGCGCGGTGCCACCGCCCAAAAGCTCTATCATGAATATGCCGCCCTCATGCCGGTAATCGATTATCACAACCACCTGCCACCCGACCAGATTGCAACCAATAAGCAATTTGAAAACATAAGCCAGGCCTGGTTATATGGCGATCATTACAAGTGGCGCGCTATGCGCATTCATGGAATACCGGAGGCTTATTGTACTGGCGGCAAGGCCGATTGGGAAAAATTTGAACAATGGGCCGCTACGGTACCTTATACCATGCGCAATCCCCTGTACCACTGGACACACCTGGAACTGCGTCGCTATTTCGATATAGAAGAACTGCTTAGCCCTGCTACGGCCGCCAGCATATACCGTATATGTTCTGAAAAGCTGCAAACCCCCGACTACTCCGTACAAAACCTGCTGCGCAGGATGCAGGTAAAGACCCTGTGTACCACCGACGATCCGGCAGATACGCTGGAATACCATGCGCAATTGCAAGGGCTGGATATTAAAGTGCTGCCTGCATTCCGACCAGATAAGTCACTGGCCGTGGAAGACCCCGTAAGTTACAATGTTTACCTGGAACAGCTGGGAGCAGCCGCCAATATAGACATCCGGCAGTACAGCGACCTGCTCGCCGCCCTGAAGAACCGGCATGATTTCTTTGCAACGATGGGCGGTACTGTGGCCGATCACGGGCTGGATAAATTATATGTGGAAACATTCACCGAAAAAGAGATCGCAAACATTTTTTCCAAAGTGAGGGCTGGCCATCCGCTGGCTGCCGCAGAAGTAATGCAGTTTAAGTCGGCCCTGATGCTGCAACTGGCGGAATGGAATGCAGAGAAAGGATGGGTACAGCAATTTCACCTCGGTGCGCTGCGTAATACCAATTCCCGCATGTTGAAATTGCTGGGTCCCGATACCGGCTGGGATGCTATCGGCGATTATCCCCAAGGCATTGCCCTGGGCCGTTTCCTGGACCTGCTGGAAAACAAACGTGCACTGGCAAAGACCATTATTTACAATCTGAACCCGGCAGATAATATTATGTTTTCCACCATCGCTGCCAGCTTCAATGATGGCAGCACACCCGGCAAGGTGCAGTATGGGGCTGCCTGGTGGTTCCTGGATCAGCAACACGGCATTACCGACCAATTAAATGCTTTGTCGAATACAGGTTTGCTAAGCCGCTTCATCGGAATGCTCACCGACTCCCGCAGCTTTTTGTCTTACCCCCGCCACGAATATTTTCGCCGTATCCTATGCGATATGCTAGGGACGGAAATAGACAATGGAGAACTTCCCCGCGATATGGACTGGATCGGTAAAATGGTGCAGGACATCAGCTACAACAATGCTGCGGCTTATTTTGGTTTTTAAACATACAGACAATAAACACAAACACCGGTCATCATGTAGTGACCGGTGTTTTTATTTTTAGTATGTTGGCAGTCTAATGGGCTGCCACAGCAGCTTTAACTTCCTGTATGGTTTTTAATACAACCATAGTATTTTGTGCCAGTGTTTCGTAATCGCCGTTTTCCAGCACGTGGGCAGTGATTAGTTTGGAGCCAAGGCCTACCGCCGATACGCCGGCTTTGAACCAGGTGGTGAGGTTTTCTTTATTCCGTTCTACTCCCCCGGTAGGAATAAATCGCTGCCCGGGAAATAGTTCCCGCACGGAGCTAATGAAAGCCGGGCCTACAATGTTTGCCGGGAATATCTTGATCAGCGGTGCGCCCAGTTGCTGGGCCACTACGATCTCGGTGGGTGTCATCGCACCGGGTATCCAGATTTTACCCGCTGTTTTGGCCACTGCTGCCACCCCAGGAAGCACCACCGGGCTTACCAGAAAGTCGGCACCCGCATCCAAAAATGCCTCGGCTTCTTCCGGTGATTTAATGGTACCGGTACCCAGGAACAAACCGGGAAATTGTTGGTGGCTTTGTGCTTTCAAGTACCGGAAATTTTCCAGGGCCTTCTCGCCCCGGTTTGTAAATTCCACCACCCGTACACCGGCGTGGTATAATGCTTTTAATACCTGCAAACACACTTCAACATCGGGCCAGTAATAGAGAGGCAACAGGCTTTGATCGAGTATCTGCTGCAGGGGCGTGGAATTATGACTCATTTGATAAAAGGATTTGATGAATAGTTGCTACGTTACTGGTGGTAGCGTCGCTTTCGATAAAAAGTTTATTAAAGGCCGCTGCTGCGGCAAATTCCAACGTTTGTTTCCAGGGATGTCCTTGAGTATGCCCGTATAACAGGCCGGCCATGAAGCAATCTCCGCTACCTACTTTGTCTATAATAGCAGCGGCAGTATGTGTACGTGACACTTCGGTGATGTTGCTGGTGTTGAGTGTAGCATAATATGAAATGCCACCACCCGGCTGGTCAAAACGGAACGTATTGGCTACGGCCTTCACCGTAGGGTAAGCTTCCATCAGCGCGGTAGCAGAACGGGCGGCCTGCGCTATATATTGGTCTTGTGTATTGCCTTCATTCGCCAGGATATCCACGGGAATGCCCAGCATCTTTTCGGTGGCCCATACATTACCCATCACTAAAGTACAATGTTTTACCAGCGATGGCATTATTTGCTGCGGCGTCATCCCGTATTGCCATAGGCGCGCACGGTAATTCAGGTCTACAGACATTGGGATACCCAGTTCGCCGGCAGCAATTACCGCGGCCTCGCATACCGCGGCCAGGGAGGCACTCAGGGCGGGTGTAATGGCGCTGAAATGAAACCAGGCAACGTCTTCAAATATATTTTCCCAATTAATGTCTGCCGGCTGTAGTTGTGCAAAAGCAGAATGTGCGCGGTCGTAAATTACACTGGCATGTTGCAAGTCTTTGCCCTTCGGTAAATAATACAGCCCCAGCCTGCCATCCCGCAGGATAACTGCTGAAGTATCGATGCCTTGGTCCTGTAAATATTTCAATAAGTCTACAGACATTTCATTGTCTGGCAGGGCCGAAAAGTAGGCAGGCTGTAAGCCCCAGCGGGCAAGGGCCGTGGCTACATTGGCTTCCGCACCACCCACAAAAAATGGAAGCTGGTGCAGTTGCAACCAGTCGCCACTCAGGTCAGGGCTTATGCGCAATAATAATTCTCCAAAGCAAAGTATCTTTTTCTTAGACATGACGGTTTCCGTAAGGCAATAATTTACGTGGCTTAAAGATAAAGGTTGAATTTTATTAAAAGCAGTATTTCGTTTGTTGTTGGGCATCAAAAATTACTACAACGATGGCATACCACCTGTTTACAAGTGCTTTATAGGAAACAAAAGCATATTCATATTGGATTTAATTTAATATGTAAAATATGTTTACATAAGTATACCATTCTTTTATTTTTTATTTTTATTTTTTTATTTTAATATTGAAATATGATTGCTATCTTGTAGTACATTATCAAGCATTACATTATTAGTTGTAGCATGTATTCCCAAAACCAAAGTCAACGCCGCTAGATTTGTCATTTTTAGAAGTAATAACAAAATTTATTAGCAACCAAAATCGGATCTAAGTTATCTTTTACATAAAATTATAGTAATTGTGTAGTAGTGTTTAAACAGCATATGCATGAGCGCGTTTATTAGCGACATAGCATGAATTTTTTTACAACCAAGGTCTAAATCAATTTCCACAGGTTACGACGATTTCCGTTGCGTTCGTATGCCGTTTTATCAACAACATCAACACTTATGTATCACTGGCGTGTTAGGCTGGTTGATGCATGTCTTTTTGCAGTATCAATTAATTTTCTGGAAGCAGAAAGCGGGCTACGTTGTGCCTTGTGCTACCTCTTTTTTTTATATGCATCAACCAAAATCTGAATCATTATGCGAAAAATTCTACTGCTGCTTTCTTGCATGCTGTTAGTATTTGCGCCTGCACTTTATGCGCAGGTACACCCCGTGAACGGGAAGATCCTTGACGAAAATGGCAGCCCAGTTCCATTTGCCTCTGTAAAGATCAAAGGCACCAACTCAGGTACATTTGCAGATGCAAAAGGCATCTTTACCATTCCTTTGAAAGAAGGTGCCGTATTGGTGGTTTCTGGTATCGGCTACATTCCACTACAAGTTACAGTGAACAGCAATGAGCTGGCCATCACCCTGAAAACGGATGTGCAATCGTTGAATGAAGTGGTAGTAACGGGTTTGGGTGAAGCAACCTCCCGCAAAAGAGTGCCCCTGGATATCGGTACACTGAATGCGAAGAATATTGCCAAAACCGCTACCGTGTCCATAGAACAAGGTTTGCAGGGCCAGATTGCCGGTGCACAGATCACGCAGAATAACGGCCAGCCTGGTTCGGGCTATAATATTATCCTGCGGGGTATCAATAACCTGATCAGCAGCGATCCGATGGTTTTGGTAGATGGGGTAGAGAATAAAGACCTCTCCAGTATAGACCCCTCTATTGTAGACCATATTGAAGTGGCCAAAGGTGCAGCCGCTGGCATGTTGTATGGCGCACAAGGGGCCAACGGTGTTATCCAGATCTTCACCAAAAAAGGCTCTCGCAACCAGCGGCCTAACATCACCTTTGCCACCAAAATGAGCTCCGATAAAATATTGCGCGGTGACCGCTCTCTGGTGGCATCCAAGCATCACTGGAAAACAGATGAGCAAGGTAATATCCTAAATTCGGAAGGTGATATACTAAAGGCAGACGCCAATGGTTATTGGGAAGATCCCGTGGAAGATCTGGATGTAGATGCCAGTAACGATAAGCCCTACCTGCTGCCTACGTACGATCACCTGAAACAAGGCTATCGGGATGCGCTTACCTTTACCAATTCCCTCAGCATTACAGGTGGTGGTAATAATTTCGATTATGCCTTCACCGGGTCCCGTCTGGATCAGCAAGACGTATTTAGTAATAAGTTTAACCGCACCAGTTTGGGGGTAAACCTTGGCATTGAACTGGCCAAAGGCCTTACCATCCGTAGCAGCACCCAGGCTATCCTTGGTTTTGATGACCTGCTGGGAGGCAATCGCTTTAACCTGGTAAACTCTTATCCATTTATCGATTTTCTTCACAAGGATACCACGGGTATGATTGTGCGGAAAGCGAAAAATGAAAATCAGCTCAACTCTCTTTCAGAAAGACAGTGGCACGACCGTAATAATAAAAGCACCAAAATTTACCAGAACTTTAATGTGAATTACAAGTTCCCCAAATTTGTAGAGCTGGACTTTAAATACGGTTACAACGTCCGTAATGCCGATAACTACAGTTTTTATCATAACCAGGAATCGGCTGTGACCACAGAATTGTACTGGGGGCCTTCTATAGATGGGGCCATTACTGATTATTATACACGCAATACTTACCAAAATGCGTTGACCTCCTTGTTTTTTAGAACGGATTTTAAACAGGACTTTCACCTGAACGTTCCTATCCGCACCACCACACAGGCCGTTTACGACTGGCGGGCGGAAGATAACCGTTTCTTTTATGCGCAGGGCGTAGGGTTGCCTACTTTCCCGCCTTATAACCTCACAGTGGCCAATACTAAAACGGTGAGTGATAATAACTCTTCCGGGTATAATTACAGCACCCGCACTTTTGGCTTCCTGGTAAATCAGTCAATTGATTTCGCTGAATGGATCGGTATTTCAGGCGGCTTCCGCTCTGATTATTCTTCTGAATTTGGCGCTGGTTCCAAAGCCACCACTTTCCCCCGCGGTACCATTTATATCCGCCCGTCTGAGTTCATGAAATTGTCCTGGCTGAGCGACTGGAAACTGCGTGGCGCATTCGCCACCGCTGGTACCCCACCGGATGTGTATACCCGCCAGGTAACCCTGGATGCAGGTACACTGGGTGTGGGCGGCGTATCACTTTCTATCCCTTCTACAGCACACAACAATGATCTGAAAATACAGGTGTCTAAAGAATTGGAAGTGGGTACAGATATTTCTGTGTTGCCTACTACCGGCGATTGGCTGAGCCGGATAACCCTTGGCGCTACTTACTGGAAACGTAAATCTACCGATGCTATTCAGGTAGCCGATGTGGCCCAATCTACCGGAGCCTCCGGCCTGATCTCCAACCTCACTACTTTAAGTTCTCATGGGGTAGACCTTAGCCTGGATATCACCACCGCCAATAAAAAGAACTTCATTTGGAACACCGCCGTACGCTGGGGTTTTACCAAAACCATGGTAGACAAGGTATCCAATCACCAAACGGTGGTTTCCGGCGAGTTTGGCCTGAAAGAAGGCGAAGAGTTGGGCATCTTCTATGGCCAGTCGCCATTGCATAGCCTGGACCAACTGAAGGTTGATGGTAAAACACCTTATATTGACCCGGCAGACCGTTCCAACTATACGCTGGTGAATGGCAATGTGGTGGATACACGCACCAATGCCGCTAAGCTTACCGCTGCTGACGATCTCAAAAAGATTGGACAGGCCTATCCTGATTTCACCGCTTCCCTGATCAATACTTTCACCATCTTCCAGGCATTTACGGTATCCTTTCAGTTCGACTGGACCCATGGTAACAATACTTATAACCTTACCCGCCAGTGGATGTACCGCGATAAGATCTCCAGAGATTACGATGATGTGATCAACGTTAATGGTAAGTCTGGCGCTTACGCTGCTTATTATTCCAGCATGTACAACACCTTGCAGCCACAGTCGTGGTACGTAGAAGATGGTTCCTTCATCCGCCTGCGCGATGTATCGCTTACCTACGATGCCACCCGTTTAATCCATGCCAGGTGGTTGAAACGCCTGTCCGTAACCCTGGGTGGTCGCAACCTCCTGACGTTTACCAAGTACCATGGACTGGATCCTGAAACTACCACCAGCGTAGACTCTCAAGGTTCTTCACTGGATGGGGTAGGCGCGTTCAAAGGCGTTGATTATTTCACGGTGCCTAACCTGAAATCTTACCAGGTAGGGATTAATGTTGGTTTCTAAACAATGCGTTTAAATGGAAAAAAGTATGAAAAAGTTATTTATATATCTAACAATCTGCGCCACCGCCGGGTTATCGGCTTGTAACAAAGATACCTTGCAGCAGGTAGACCCGAATAGCCCCACGCCCTCCTCCCTCAATACAGAGTCGGGTATTAAGGATTTTGCACTGGGCGTATTCCAGAAATGGATAGCGGACGTACCGGGTGCAAGTGGTTCTAATATTATGTTCCTCGGTACCAATAACCACTCTATCCTGGGCGACGAAGTATTCTCCCCGTATGGAAACTATGGTATGCGTTATACCGGTCAGACCTACAGCATTACCCTGCCCGATGGTACCAAGGTGATAAATCCTATTGGCAATACCCAGCAGGAACAATTGAAATCTACCAATACCCGCCTGTCTGGTTCCACTAACTCTTTTCTTTATGAGTGGATGGCCTGTTATTTCACCAATGCGCAGGCCAACCTGCTGCTTACCAGCCTGGATAATACCGAGTTAAAACTTAGCGGGGATGCTGCTACCAAGAAGGCGGTGTTAAGCGCCTGGGCTTACTGGTGGAAAGGATTCTCCTATTCCCGCATAGGCTCTATGTACATTGCGGGCGTTATTACCAATGAGCCAGGCAATGGGTTAACCAATGGCAACTTCGTAGACCATGACGCAATCATTACTGAAGCCAATGCCAACTTCGATAAAGCCATCGACATTCTGAACGGACTGACCGAAAATGCAGACTACGACGCATTGATGACGGCCATTATACCCACGTTCAATGATAACACAGATATTACCACACCGGCTATGTGGATACGAATGATCAATACTTATAAGGCCCGGAACTTCCTGGCTAATCATAAAGTAGCCACCATGACCGCCGCCGATTGGGCCACCGTGAAAACCCTGGCCAGCGCTGGCTCACTGTCTTCCGACGTGGTGTTTCAGTTTGGTATGGACCCCGATGCTACCAATGATTTGTCGGGCAACTTTTTCCATCCGTTTGCTTTCATGGGCGAGGGGGCTGCATTTACCTTTGTCAGCGAAAGGCTCATCCAGGATTTTAAAACCGGAGACCAGCGGTTCACCAAAAACTTTGAACTGCTGCCAGCTGCACAGGTGAATGTACGTAGCCGTGGCCTGCAATTTGGCACCCGCTGGAACGCAATTGCGATAGAAGATGGAGGCCGTTATGCCACCAACAATAGTGTGGGCATCATGCCGCTTAGTGTATCGTATGAAGAAGCGGCGCTGATGGTTGCGGAAGCAGACATACATACCGATGCCATCGAGGCTGGATTGGCCTTGATAGACGAGGTGCGCGACTTTCAGGGCGCTGGCCTGGCGCATGTGGCCGGCACAGGGTTAAACTTGGCGCAGGCCACCGAAGAGCTGCGCCGGGAAAGGAGAATAGGCCTGTTCCAAAGGGGCGTGGCCTTCTACGACGCTCGCCGCTGGGGTGTTACGGCCCCTGCTGCACAAGGCGGCGGCCGTGCAGGCGCCATTGTGATGGTACCGGGCCAATACATTGGCTCCAATGCTGCTCAGGCATTGCCCTGCTTTATGGATTATAATTACATGGACTACTGGGATGTGCCGCAAAATGAGCTGGACTTTAATGCCGCCGCTACAGGTTCTGCTCCCATTAAAAATTAATAAACATAGTATACACACAAAGGCCCGGCTTTACTTAAAGCCGGGCTTTTGTGTTTTCACGGGTAGGTAGATCCATAAAATTTATTTTAAGGGAAATTCGTTGCCTCCACATTGTGCCATACCTATGCTGGCTGGGTTCAGGAAAGCAGGGTCAACTAGCGTGCCTAAATGTTAGGCATGTGAAAAAATATATTTGAATGCGCTGCTGTAACGACCCACGACATAGTACTATTTTGACTTTCAAAATTGCCGTTTAAAAAGCAGAAATAAATCGTTTGTATTAACTTGCAGTTCATCTACTTCTTAAATGCAAGACCATGCTACAAATATCCAATGATCGCCTTCAGGTAAGTATTGCTGAAAAAGGTGCCGAACTGCAACATATCGTGCGCACCGATCTGCAACAGGAATATCTTTGGAATGCCGATCCGGCATTCTGGGCCAAGAAAAGTCCGGTATTATTTCCTATTGTGGGAGGATTGAAAAATAATAACTATACGTTTAAGGAAAAAACCTATTCGCTCGGCCGTCATGGCTTTGCGCGCGACCTTGTTTTTACCGTGACCGCACAAGCCGCTACCAGCATTACCCTAGAACTGGGAGATACTGCGGATAGCCGTTCCCGTTATCCATTTCCGTTTTTGTTTGCAATTACCTACACCTTGTCTGGTACCACTTTACAGGTAAAATATCACGTGAAGAATCCCGGCGCGGAGCCGCTTTATTTTTCCGTGGGCGGCCATCCTGCATTTAAGGTGCCCCTGGTTCCCGGCACTACTTATGAAGATTACCGGCTGGAATTTAACCATGTAGAAAATGCAGGCCGCTGGCCGTTGTCTGCCGAAGGATTGGTGCAGGAAGCCCCGGCCCCCCTGTTAGAAAATACCAATACCCTGCCACTGAAAAAGGAATTGTTTGCTGAAGATGCCTTGGTATTTAAACATTTGCAGTCTGATGTAGTGACGCTCAAAAGCAATGCGACCCCACGTGGGCTGCGGTTTCATTTTGCAGGTTTTCCCTACCTGGGTATATGGGCGGCCCCCAATGCAGATTTCGTATGCATTGAACCCTGGTGCGGCATAGCAGATAGCGTGAACGCCAGTGGAGACCTTACCAGGAAGGAAGGCATTATAACGCTGGAGGCGAACGGGGTATTTGAACGGCAATGGGAGGTAACACTATTATAAGAAAAAATTTAGTGTTAACTAAACGTTAGCAAAATCGCGGAGGGAAAGGCGGACCTTAGGGGGGAGAACGGAAATTACTCAATTGTTACCCAAACCCTAAGTCCATGTTACTAAAATTTACCACGGGCAATTACTGCTGTTTTAGAGAAAAACAATCTTTATCCCTACACGCAGATGGTCGCCATGCTGCCGGAGACGTACGCGTGGTGCAGGCTGCCGGCTGCAATGCTTTGCAAGTGGTGGGCATTCTAGGCGATACTGCCACCGGCAAAAGCCATTTAGGGAAAGCCCTGCAATTTATGACCCGGGCAGTGCTGGAAGGCTGGCAGGAAGCAGCTTTACATTGCAGTCCTTTTGCGGCCGGCGGTAGCGGGGCGGCGGGTCCTTCCTTTTTTGAAATACTGCTACTGGGTGAGGATGTTCGTTACCGTTACGGTTTTGAACTTAAAGACCGCCAGGTGCAGGCAGAATGGCTCTACGAGCGCAAAGGGCGGCGGGAGTTGCGTTTGTTTTCCCGGCAGGGCCAGGCTTTGCTGGTGCATGCCACTTTTGTGGATGCCCGGCGGCTTATTGGCATTACCCCTTCCAATATTTTACTGCTTACTATTGCGGCCAGGCTACATTTTCCACTAGTAGCGCCACTAATAAATTGGTATCGCCGCTGCCAGGTGGTAGATGCCGCAGGCGGTTGGCCCTTTGCTCCCGGCTGGGAAGAGCAACTGGCCATCCCCGTACCGGTAATGAGCCTGCGAAGATTGTATGATGAACTAGGCATCGGCTACATTGCTGCCACCATGCAATCCGTCATCCGTACGCAGGCGCTGCTGCGCCGGCATGGTACGCCTCCGGATACCGGGGTGCCAACAGAAAACACCCTCCATAACACCCTTACCGCCGGCACACGCAGCCTGCTGGCTATTACACCGGCCATCCTGAAAGTGATTAATGAAGGGGGAGCCCTTTTCCTCGATGACCTGGACGCCCATTTATCTCTTTCAATACTGCAAGGGCTGGTGGCCCTGTTCCAGCACCCTGAATTAAATCCCCGCCATGCGCAGCTTATATTTACCACGCATTTGCCAGCATGGATTCACCAGGGCAAATGGTTAAATGGGCAGCGGTATATATTGGAGAAACCTCAGGCAGCGGCCAGCTTACAGCATTGGAGCATGCCCGCCAGGAAATAATGTGGCGCAAAAATAATGAGCTTAAAGGAGTGGTACTAGTCCGTGAGCGTTGGCGGGCTATAGGCTGCGGCGCTACATTGGAATTATAGGAACGTTTTCTAAAAGTGACAGGCTGATTTTTTTATATGGGCTTATATTGTTAATTTCACTATTAGCAACATTGTTTAAAAAATCAGCTACTCACTTTCCCACAACACGTTACAAACGTTTTCAATTCCTTAACACATAGACGCGTTATTCATTGCTATGCATGCAATGAAGCGATTTCCAATCCTTAAAAACCTGGGTTATGATGCGTATTATTTTGTGTTCAGTTTTTAATGTACTCTGTTATGCAGACTATGCGAGCAGAGAACATGCACGGTCTGCTTTTTCCAAAACGACCCACCTGCTCAAGGGGAGCCATGTCAAAGAAAAATATGAATTGCGGCTCCTGGAGCGCATTAATGGCTCTTTTGTAATAAAAGATTTCTTCTATATCAAAGGTGCTTTGCCTGGTGCAGAGGTGCTAGACATCCTGAGTGAAGAGGCGGTAGGGTAAAATTAATGGGGTGCCATAGCATATTTGCATTGTTAGGGTATGTTAGGTTGCGCTGGTATGCAACCGTGCAGCAACCGTACGGTCAATGCGATAGCTTGTAAAACAATGGAATGGCATCAAAATTTTTATAAACGTACACGTACAGGATCGCTACCGTTACAGATGCCAGGTTGCCCATCAGGTAATAGTCGTTAAACTTATTGTGTTCATCGTCTGCTTCCTTGTGTTTCAGACGGGTGGCCAATTTTAGTGCGCTGAAAAAAGTCAGCGCACTGGTAAGGTCATGTACCAGCGCAATCGTTAAGAAAAGCCGTTCTGCCACGCCTTTGAAAATGGATTTAAAGTTTAACCCCACTTTTTTGTAGAAAATTTGTGCAATCATGGCAAATACGAATGCAACCAAGATTTCCATGAGGATAAGTCCAACAAATAGTATCCAACATTTAGCCATATTAATTTCCTCCCAGATAATTGATAACTGCTTTGAGTGCGTTGTATGCTTTGATCTGTAAGCTTTTTTCCCTTTTCCACATCAGGGAAGGGGTTTTATGCAATGCCGCCGCCACTTTTTTGTAGTCGATGTAGCGCAGGAAACCATCTACCAGGGCGTAATCTTTTTCCGGATTCCAATTGTCTACAATACTTTGCAGGGCAAAAAAACTATTGTTAAGTGCTCCGGAAAGCGCCTGGTCCTGTAAATTAATTTCAAAACGGTGATGATCGCGCTTTAACTGATTAAGGGTTTCCCTGGCAGCTGTAAGGCCCGGGCCAAGCATTTCATAGGCAATGCTTGGATTAATAGGCGTATCTATTTCACCTTGCATCAGCACATAGCGTAATTTAAATGTTTTTCCCAATGCAATGATCATTTCTTCCATTTCGAGCATAATTTTCAGGGAAGCGGGCAGGTCATGAATAATGCCCTGAAACTCATCCCCCAGTGTAATGGTGATGGGGGATAACAATGTTTTTTTTTGTTTTTTGTTGATCTTAGTTACCAACGCCTTAAAATCAGCCATCAGCAAGCGTTGATCGCTTTGCCTGCTTCCAATAATGTCGGCCATTAAGATAAAATAGAGGTGCTTGCTCATATTTCAAAAATAATGAAATTTTTATGATTATTTCAGTATTTATGAAAAATATAAGAAAATTTCACTTTTGATGAAATAAAAGCCTGTTAGCTGTAGCCTGGCAGCAGACTGGAATGGCAACATATTTCATATATCATTACGAGGCCAACATGAGCTTTACGAAAAAGCACCTAACCATTTTGTCTTATGAACTTCAGCCTCTACCCCGCATCCTTTTTTGCCGGGGCTTTTCTGGCTAATGCGACATCCCATCATGTACAGGGAATTTCCGGGAACAAGTTTCCTACTCCTTTCTCAAAACCACGGGGAATAGGCCTTTCATTGGTTCCGGTAAATTTTATTTATTCGTTGTTTATCCTCTTTGTTGGTTATTTAATGCTGATGAGGAGTGGAATAATACATACGATGCTGCCAAATTACTCACCCTCTTCGCCGGCATAGCTGTGAGCGGTATTCGCTCAGTTCCCGTTTTCAGCAGAAGCATAAAGAATAGCCATGCGATTAGCGATTAAAAAGGGCGAATAGGATTGCCATAGTACTTCTCACTAAAAAAGCAAAGCATACATAATAATATTTATTCCAAATTTAGTATTGTCTTCTGCAAGAAAACGTTTGTTACGAAAATCATAGTCCCACTCGCATCCATAATCTTTATTGCTATACAGTACGCCAATGCGGCCATGAATAGTAATGGCTTTGAGGTAGTCGTGTACGAGGTCGTCGCCCCAGCCATTTAGCTCGAAAGAGGTATTGGGTGGGCCTTTTTCGAAGGTAAAAAAACTGCGGTATAGTGGATGGTCTTTGGGGATTTTTTGCAGCGCGTCCTGGCCAAACAGGGATTGCATCTGTGCTTCAAAAGACCGGGCAAACAAACCATCAATATCGTGATTGCAATCGTCTACAAAAACAAAGCCTCCGTTTTGCACATATTGTTTGAAATGAGCAGCTTCCACGGTGTCGAACTGTACCAGTTTATGACCGCTGAGGTAGCAAAAGGGCGTATTAAAAATATCATTGCTACTGAGGTCTATTACCTTTTCCTGCAAGTTCACCGGTACTGTGGTGTACTCTATCAGTGAATTCAGCAGGTTAGATGGCATGCGCTGATCAGTATCCCAATCGCCGGAGCGGTAGCGCAACCGTGTGAAGGTAAATTTATTGCCTTGAATATCTCTTATCGCTGCACTCATGCTTAGCTTTTGCCCGTTTGTATAAATTTTGTGGCCTGCAATTAAATATAACTTTATTTTACAAGGGTGCTTATGCCGGCGTTTGCCCGATAAAAATCGTTTTTTCTAACCAAAATCACTTGTTTTGAGTCAGCCAAGCCTTGCAATCGACAAATTACTAAATAAATTACCGGAGTTAAAGTCAGAAATCCAAAAAGTGATAGTCGGTCAAAACACCATTATTGAAGAGATCGTGGTGAGCTTGCTGGCAGGTGGTCATTGCCTGCTGGAAGGCGTGCCGGGACTGGCCAAAACACTGATGGTGCGCACGCTGGCAGATGCTTTGGACCTGCCTTTCCGCCGCATACAATTTACACCAGACCTCATGCCCACCGATATTGTAGGAACGGAAGTGCTGGAGGAGGATCATGTTACGGGCAAGCGTTTCTTCAAATTCAACAAGGGACCGTTGTTTGCCAGCATCGTACTGGCAGATGAAATAAACCGTACGCCTCCCAAAACGCAGGCCGCACTGCTGGAGGCCATGCAGGAATTTTCGGTGACTTATGGCGGCCAAACCTACCCGCTGGACCGGCCTTTCTTTATCCTGGCCACCCAAAACCCGATAGAACAAGCAGGTACATATCCTTTGCCGGAAGCGCAGCTAGACCGCTTCCTGCTTTACATTAAAATAGGTTATCCCACTGCAGAGGAGGAAGTAAAGATACTGAGCAGCACTACCGGCACAACTAAAGTAAAAGTAGCACCCGTGCTCAATGCTGCAGAGATCATACAACTGCAAAGCCTTGTACGGGAGGTAAGCATCAGTGAAGCATTGATACAATATGTGTCCCTGCTGGTGCGTGCCACCCGTCCGGATATAACGCCACTGGCCTACATAAAGGAGTGGGTGCGTTGGGGCGCTGGCCCTCGCGCCGGGCAGGCGCTGATACTCACGGCCAAGGCCCGTGCCTTATCATTAGGCCGCTATGCCGTTACGGCAGAAGATCTGCAGGCCATGGCTTACCCGGTGCTACGCCACCGGCTGCTGATGAATTTCAGGGCGGAGGCAGAAAATATTACACCAGATATGGCTACTGCAGCACTCATTCAAGGAGTGGAAAAACCAAAAGGTAAATTGTAAACATTCGCTTTATGCAACCGGCTCCTGCTACACTAATGGCTATCAAAGACCTGTCGCTGTTTGCCAAAACAGTGATAGATGGTTTTATGACCGGCATTAATAAAAGCGCCAGCAAAGGTACGGGGCTTGAATTTAGCCAGTATCGCAGCTACCAGCCCGGCGACGACCTGCGCTGGTTAGACTGGAAGATGTATGGCCGCTCCGACCGGTATTACATCCGCGAATCGGAGGTAGAAACGAGCATTTCCGTGCGATTCATAGTGGATGCCAGCCAATCCATGGAACATAATGATAACGGATATACGAAAATGGATTATGCCCGTCATCTGTGCGCCGCGTTGGGGTATCTTGCACATAAACAGGGGGACGCCATTGGCCTGTATGGCCTTACAGAAAAGGGTGTACATGTACTGGCAACCCGGCGCGATGCGCAACACTTACAACGCTTTTATTATCAACTGGAAAATTTGCAACCGGGGGGCCAGTTTACCGCACCGGGATACTACAAAAATATCTTTGCCACTACCTCTCACAAAGAGCTGGTGATCATCGTCACCGATTTTTATGAACGGGAAGGAGAGATCGGGCAGTTGCTGAAAGAACTGTCGGCCTACCGGCACGAGATCATTTTGTTTCAGGTAATGGGACGTAATGAGCTGGAACTGGACTATGGCCAATACAGCAGTTTGCAAGACCTGGAAACGGGAGAAACTGTTAATATCCATGCTGGCCAGGTGCGCGGGCTTTACCTGGAGCGGTTAAAAACCTGGTTAGCGGCCATTCGCCAGCAGATGCTGGAACAGGGCATTTCCTACCGCCTCCTGCGTATGGATGCACCCATGGACCAGGCTCTCCGTGATTTTTTGAATCAGCGTCAGAAGATGAGTATTTAAACAACGATCTGCATTTTGCTTCAATTTTTACAACCCATATGGTTACTTGGCATGGCAGGCATCAGCGTGCCGGTGCTTATTCATTTGTGGAACCACCGGCAGAATAAGGTATTGCAGATAGGTAGTGTGGCATTGTTGCGGGAAACCCCCCGGAGTAGTGCGCGGAGCCTGCATGTAAACGATTGGTGGCTATTGCTGTTGCGCTGCTTGCTGCTCATATTGCTGGCTTTACTGCTGGCAGGTCCGGTGTGGAAAGCTTCGCCCGGGGCAACTGCAAAGCAGGGGTGGGTGCTGGTATCCAGGCCTTCGGCCAATGCGTACAGGAAGGAAATCGATTCCTTGGTGAAGGCTGGTTTTGCATTACATTACTTTGAGAAAGACTTCCCCTTGGTGCGCGTAAAAGACCTGCAAGCCTCCGATACCGGCCAGCAGAACTATTGGGCTACGGTGGCATTGCTGCAACAAGTGATATTACCTGGGCAACCGGTATACATTTTTACAGACCGTTTGCAACGTCATTTCAGTGGACAACGGCCCCGGGTGCAAATGGAGCTGCACTGGCGTACGCGTGTACCCGATACCGTTAGTATGCCGCCACCGCCACCAGATACTTCTATACAGCGTTTCACCATTTATGATGGCTCACACGCAGCAGACGCATCCTATGTGCAGGCTGCGCTACTGGCCATCCGCCAGTTCAGCGGAAAGAATATGGAGGTGCGCAGGGTAAGTACTGCCGCTGCGCTGCCAGCACAGCAAGAATGGTTGTTCTGGCTGTCGGAATCGCCTTTGCCCAATGTGAAGGCCTCCCATGTTTTGCAATACGTGCCGGGCGCTGCCCAGCGCGAACAATCTTGGTTACAGCCTGGCAATACGGAGATCGCTATTTACCAACGTGTGCAGGCATCGGAACAGGAAGCCCTCTGGCGGGATGGGTATGGCTATCCGCTACTTACCCGGAACGGTACTCACTATTACGCCTATACGCACTTTAATACCTCCTGGAACGATTTGCCCTGGAGCCCGCAATTACCGGCCTTGCTCCTGCAACTGATATACCCCGGCCATTACAGCGATCAACGTGCCCTGCCGGAACAGGCCGTACAACCTGTACAGGTGGCCGGCATTGCATCAACCATTCATCCGCCGGTAAATGACCTGCGTACTACCGGCTGGCTGCTGCTCCTTATTTTATTTGTACTGGAAAGAATAACCGCCGGTTTATTGACTAAACAAAAGGAAGAAACAATTGGATAAAGGCTTATATATTATTCAACAATTACTACGCCGCTGGCAGTGGCAGGGCTTTTTGATCAATGCCCTGCGCGGACTGTCGGTGAGCGGTATTGTTACTTCGCTGCTACACATTACCTGGCATTGGAGTATGTGGTGGATGCTGCCTTTGTGGGTACTCAGTACGGCGATCTTCCATTATGTTTTTTCCTACCGGAAGCTCCGGGATAAAGACGTGGCGGTATGGATAGACCAGCAACATCCGCAGATGGAAGACAGTACAACGCTGTTATTGGAAAAGCATTTGCAAGGGTTGCCTGGCCTGCAAGCCGAGAAAGTGAATGCGATATTGCCAGGGCTTAAGGTGTTGCCACCTTTTACAAGAACATGGCGTATGGCTGTTCTTACGGCCGCCGGAAGCCTTTCCCTGGCTGCTTTTGCAACGTATGTGTCTGCACGCCTGGCACAGCAAAATATGGCTGGAGCAATGGTAGAAGATACCCTCCCGGAAACCAGGCTGCCTGAAATCGAAGGCGTAGTGGTACATATCACCCCACCCACTTATACGCACCTGGAAAAACGTACGCAGGAAAATTTCCAGTTAAAAGTAGTGGCCGGCAGCAACGTGCGCTGGCAAATTACCACCACCCGGCCAGTACCTGCGCTGGCACTACGTTTTAATGATTCGCTGACTGTAAATTTAACATCGACAGACAGCACACACTGGCAATTGGGCATTACCATACAGCAGCCGGGTTATTATCAGGCGCAGCTCAATGGGCAATGGTCTGCCTTATATAAGCTGGAAGTTATTAAAGATCAGCCCCCGCAAATACAAGTTCAATCTCCCAAAGCCTATACCCTCATCGATTATGGCAGGCCGCCGCAAGTGCAGTTATTGGCCAGCATCAGCGACGATTACGGGTTGTTGAGCGATACGCTGTTTATCACCATTGCCAGCGGGGAAGGAGAAGCAGTGAAATTCCGGGAACAAAAAATGCCACTGCCCATATCCGCCGGCACGCGCAGTGCCACCGTGGCTAAACTGTTAGACCTGCGGGCATTGCAGATGCAGCCCGGAGATGAACTGTATTTTTACCTCAGCGCACAGGACGCGCTGCACCAGCAAGGCCGTTCAGACCGCAACATGGTGGTGTGGGAAGATACGGCCCAACTTATGAAGCTGGATGGCATGGCCAATGGGGTAGACCTGAAACCGGCCTTCTTCCGCAGTGAGCGCCAGATTATCATGGAAACCGAGCAACTGCTGCGGGATAAAGACACCATTCGCCTGCAACAATTTCAGGATAAAAGCAGCGATCTGGGTAGCGATCAGAAATTGCTGCGCTTGCGTTACGGCCAGTTCCTGGGCGAAGAAGCTGAAGACGGTGCCGAAGCCAGGGAAGCCCTGGCGCAATTGGACAATCCCGCCGATTTTAGCAACGCTGCCAAGATACTTGACGCCGTAACAGACAAACATGATAATGCCGAAGATGCTGGTTTCTTCGATCCAACAACAAAGGCCCAACTCAAGGCCACCCTCACCGAAATGTGGAATGCCGAATTGCGCCTGCGCACCTATAAACCTGCCGAGGCATTGCCTTACGCTTACAAAGCCCTGCGTATGCTTAAAGACCTGCAACAGCAATCCCGTGCCTACGTGGCTAAAACAGGGGTGAAGCTTACCCCGCTAAAACCAGAAAAGCGACTTACCGGCGTGCTCACCGGCATTGCTGATCCACTAACGGAAAGGAATATACGTAATATTGGATCCGATACATTATTGCGCCTTTCGCTGGGCATACTGGAATTGTGGCAAAGCGGCACCACGCCAGATATCCGCCAGCAGCAGGTATTACAGCGGGCCGGGTTACAATTGGCCACCCACGCCGCCTCCGATCCGGCTACTTACCTGCCGCCAGTAGCAGCCCTGCGGCGCATGTTGGAACAAGGCCCTGCGGGCAGCGATTTTCAAACCACAGAGCGCGCCCTGCAACAATTGCTGCCGCCGCCGGCCTGGCAACCTTACAGGAGGGAGCAGGAGGAGGACATGCATTTATCGCAGCATTATTTCGAACAATTGCAGGCCTTGAAAAAATAATACGCGGCGTTCATTGCGGCTTTTGAAAATGGAAATTTATGAATTGGGATAGGATCGTTTTTATCATAGCAGGTTTGCTGACCATCTGGCTGGTGGCTGCCGAAATACAGCGCAGCAATAAGGCGCGCCTGCCCTGGCGGTTGCTGGCTACGGTAGTGGCCATTGGCGCACTCCTGGCCATGGCGCTGCCTTTGCGGCTACCGCCCGTCCATGCCCCCACACAGGAAAAGGTGATCGTGCTTACGGATGGATTTGATACCGATACAGTGAAGGCCTTGTACAACCCACATACATCCGTATATGCTGCCGATAGCCTGGCCTGGGTAAAAGGCCGGCGCTGGAATGCGCAGTGGATGCCATATCCCGAAAACTGGGTGCAGGCAGGAAAAACGATACAGGTAGTGGGCAGTGGCCTGGCTCCTTATCAGTTATCTTCAGGAAGTTTCGTTTTTCATCCTTCTCCCACACCGGCAGGCGTTATCCATATCAGTTGGAAACAACGCCTGGCTACTGGAGAAGCGTTGCAAGTACAGGGGCAATACTCCCGCAGCCAACATAAAGCGGTAAAGCTGTTGCTTTATGGGTTACATGCGCCACTCGATTCGCAGTTAATACCCGCTGCGGCTGCCGCAGACAACGTCCCCTTTACCCTAACTGCCCGCCCCAAACACAGCGGGGGGGCTGTATACCGTATCATAGCCATGCAGGGGAGCGATACCCTGTCCAATGATCCCCTGCCTGTTTTTGTAACACCCGCAGATACCCTCAACGTACTGCTGCTGGCTGCCATGCCCGATGCGGAGAACCGTTTTCTCAAAGACTGGTTGGGCAGTCATGGCAGCAAAGTAGCCATGCGTACGGTGATTAGTAAGGCCCGGTATGACCAGGGCTTTATGAACCGGCATAAAGATGCGCTACCCCTCACTGCGGCCAGCTTGGCCCATTACGACCTGGTAGTAGCCGATGCCGCCGCCCTGCAAGCCCTGCCCGGCCCCGACCTCGCCGCCATAGCGGCACAGGTGGAACAAGGTATGGGCCTGCTTGTGAAAGCAGATAGCGGTCAAAATACCCATGCTTTCTACACACAGGGTATCGGCTTGCAAACCGCAACAGCGGCTCAGGAGCAGGTAATTGTATGGAAGGACGGCCAGCAGCTGATGGCCCCCCTGCATACGGGGCAGGCTGTGTATATCCGGCCTGGCGACGGCGTGCAGCCACTGCATACCGACGATAAAGGGCATGTGATGAGTGCCATACACCTGTATGGTAGGGGCAGGATAGTAACCTCCACGCTTACGGATACGTATACCTGGCAGCTTGCCGCACAAGCCGATAATTATGCACAGGTGTGGAGCCAGTTGCTGCAAAAGACTGCCAGGGAAAAACCGGCATCGGATGCTGTGTATGGGGAAACGGCATTCCCGCTGCCCCATACCCCCGTTTCACTTTTCCGGGAAAGCAATCATCCTCCGCAGGATACTACGCTGGCATTTGCCCCCAATAGCGCTATGCCCTTCCGCTGGCAAGCCACAGCCTGGCCCCGTAGCGCCGGCTGGCAGGCCATTGAAAGCGGCTCGCCCTGGTATGTGTACACGGAAAAAGACTGGCAGTCGCTTCGCAGCGCAGCCCGCTTGCAGATTACGGAGGCTTACACCCGCCAACCTATAAGAGAACTAACGGAAACGAATATACGAAGTAATCAGGATCAAGGCCTCCCCATGCCCCCGCTTTATTTTTTCCTCGCTTTCCTGGCGGCAGCGGGATTTTTGTGGCTGGAGCGGAAATTGTGATAAGCGGTTTTCATTCTCGTGAGTTTTTAACTAGCTTGTGCTTACGCCATTGCTATCAGTCAACAAAAACCATTATCTAAATCTCAAAAGGGTTACATCTTGAAAAGAAAAGACTTTCTACAATGGTCCGCCATGGGCCTGGGTGCATTTATGTTGCCCAACATCCCGGCTTTCGGACGGTCTATTGACCCGCTGGAAGCACTGCATGAGGGCATAGATGTAAAGCTTAAAAAAGAGCTGTCGGATGTGGCACTCAATGCGGCTAAAGCTAAGGGTGCTACCTATGCCGATGTACGCATTGGCCGTTACCTGAACCAATTTGTACTGACCCGCGAAACCCGTGTACAGAATGTGGCCAATACAGAATCCTATGGAGTAGGCATCCGTGTTATTGCCAATGGTAGCTGGGGTTTTGCCGCTACCAACAAGGTGACGAAAGAAGACATTGCCCGCACCGCCGAGCGCGCCGTGGCCGTTGCTAAAGCCAATAGCCGCGTACCCGCCGACCCGGTGCAACTGGCTCCGCAAAAGGGCTATGGCGAAGTAACCTGGAAAACCCCCATCGAACAAAGTGCCTTTGCCGTGCCGGTAAGAGATAAGGTAGATCTGCTCCTGAAGGTGAATAGCATTGCCCTGCAGGGCGGCGCAAATTTTGTGAACTCAGGCATCTTCGCCTCCAATGAACAAAAATATTTCGCCTCAACGGATGGTTCCTACATAGACCAGGATATTCACCGCATTTATCCCCAGTTTAATGTGACGAAAATCGATAAGGCTTCCGGCAAATTCGAGACCCGCGCCTCCTTTAGTTCTCCCATGGGTATGGGCTATGAATACCTCACGCCCACACCGGAAAGCAAAGTAAGCGGCCTCGTAACCCGATATAAAGACCGCTATGACATATTGGAAGATGTGAAAAATGCCACCGCAGACGTTACCCAGAAAATGACTGCCAAGAGTGTGGAACCGGGTAAGTACGACCTGCTGCTGGACCCTTCCCATCTCTGGCTCACCATTCATGAATCGGTGGCCCACCCTACGGAACTAGACCGTGTACTGGGCTATGAAGCCAACTATGCCGGCACCAGTTTCCTTACGCTGGATAAATGGCGCTCCGGCAACTTCCAGTTTGGCAGCAAGCTGGTAAACATTGTGGCCGATAAGGCCCAGCCGCATTCGCTCGGCGCCGTAGGCTACGACGATGAAGGGGTGGCTCCCAAGAAATGGGAACTTATCAAAGATGGCGTGCTGGTAAACTACCAGGCTATCCGCGACCAGGCCCATATCATTGGACTTAAGGAATCGCAGGGCTGCTGTTATGCACAAAGCTGGAGCGACGTGCAGTTTCAGCGCATGCCCAACGTATCATTGCAACCGGGTAAGGATACGTTGAGTGTAGACGATATGATAAAAAATATCAAGAAAGGCATATACATCATGGGCAATGGATCTTTCTCCATTGACCAGCAGCGGTACAACTTCCAGTTTGGTGGACAAACGTTTTACGAGATCAGTGAAGGCAAGGTAGTGGGTATGCTTAAAGATGTGGCTTACCAGGCTAATACCCGCGAGTTCTGGAATTCCTGCACGGCTATTGCAGATAAGCGCGATTACAGGTTGGGTGGGGCTTTTAACGATGGTAAAGGCCAGCCTTCCCAATCCAATGCAGTATCGCACGGAAGTTCTACCGCCCGCTTTGATGGTGTGAATGTGATCAATACCGCGCGTAAAATCGGGTAAATGTTTTAACCACTTAACAATTCCTCCATGGCAATATTGAGTAAAGAAGAAGCACAGGTGTTATTAAAAAAGGTGATAGCCTTTTCCAAAGCCGACGAATGTGAAGCCAGCCTCTCCGGCAGTGAAGGCGGCAACATCCGGTATGCGCGCAATGCCATCTCCACTGCGGGCGATGTAAGTACGCTGAACTTGTCGGTAAGCGCTACTTATGGGAAAAAAACCGGCTCCGCGAGCATCAATGAATTTGACGACGCCTCCCTGGAAAAAGTAGTACGCCGCGCCGAAGAACTGGCGCAACTGGCACCGGAAAATCCCGAGCACATGCCACTGCTGGGCCCACAGGAATATAAAGAGGCCATCACCTTTCAACAGTCTACCGCAGATATGACGCCCGAAAGCCGCGCCGATGCCGTGGCACAGAGCATCAGTGTGTCTAAAGACGCCAAATTACAAGCGGCGGGTTACATAGAAAACAGCACGGGTTTTAATGCCATTGCCAATTCAAAGGGACTGTTCGCCTATAATAAAGACAGCGACGTTATTTTCTCCATCACTACACGGAATGAAGAAGGCACCGGCTCCGGTTATGCTGCCCGGGGTTATAACGATGTGAAAAAACTGGATACCCTGAGCGCTACGAAAATAGCGGCTTCCAAGGCCAATGGTTCCGTTGGCGCCCGGGCTATTGAACCAGGAAAATACACCGTGATCCTGGAACCAGTGGCGGCTACTTATATGCTGGAAAACATGTTCCGTGGTTTCGACGCCCGCAGTGCCGACGAAGGCCGCAGCTTCATGAGCAAGCCCGGTGGCGGTAATCGCCTTGGAGAGCAGCTGATGGATGAAAAAGTGAATATTTACTCAGATCCTTTTAATACAGAGCTGCCTTCTTCTACCTGGAGCCGCGACGGTTTGCCCCTGGACCGCATCAACTGGATTGAGAATGGAAAGGTGAAAAACCTGGCCTATAGCCGCTTTTGGGCAGATAAAAAAGGCGTGGCGCCAGTACCCTTCGGGTCTAATATCATCATGCAGGGTGGCGATCAGACTACGGAACAACTGATTAAAAGTACAGAGAAAGGCATCCTGGTTTCACGGCTCTGGTATATTCGCCTTGTAGATGCACAAACCTTGCTGCTTACCGGCCTTACCCGCGACGGAACCTTTTATATTGAGAATGGGGAGATCAAATTCCCGATAAAGAACATGCGTTTCAATGAAAGCCCGGTGATCATGCTTAATAATGTAGAGGCATTGGGTAAGGTAGAAAGAAGTATCAGTGTAGAATCGTACCGCAGTTACCTTATTCCGCCGATAAAGATCCGCGACTTTACTTTTACTTCGCTGTCTGATGCGGTATAATTATTACAAGTGGTTGCCTGCTATCTGCACGGCAACCACCTGTTTTTTGTAGCTAAATTATCTTGAAAAAATAATCCCCATATTTCCGTATTACTCCCAGGTTTTTGTAGTAAATTAAACAAGCATCAATAGCGGTTGAGGCGCTTACTTTTCTGCTTCAACATCCACCAAAATATTTACCTGGTACTTAAAATCTATTCAACTTGAAAAGAAGAGACTTCCTGCAATGGACCAGCATGGGCCTGGGTGCTACTATGCTTTCCGGCATTCCCCTCGTGGGCAAATCCGTGCCCCTGGATGCGCCCTGGTACACCGTGGATACGGCCATTAAAAAACAACTCGCCGACATTGCGTTGAACGCCGCCCGCGCCAAAGGGGCCACCTATACAGATGTGCGCATAGGGCGATACCTGAATCAGTATGTCATTACCCGCGAAGACAAGGTGCAAAATATTGTAAACACCGAATCTTATGGCATGGGCATCCGCGTGATTGCTAATGGCAGTTGGGGATTTGCGGCGACAGACAAGCTGGATAAAGACAGCATTGCCAATGCCGCCACACTGGCCGTGGCTATTGCCCGCGAGAACGCACGTTTGCTGACTGAACCCGTACAATTAGCCCCGCAAAAGGGGTATGGTGAAGTATCCTGGAAAACACCTATTGAAAAGAATGCTTTTGAAGTTCCCATCAAGGAAAAGGTAGACCTGCTGCTGCACGTTAATGATGCTGCCATTAAGGCCGGTGCCGATTATATGAACAGTTACCTTTTCCTGGTAAACGAACAGAAATATTTTGCCTCTTCTGACGGTTCTTATATTGATCAGGACATTCATCGCATCTGGCCATATTTCAGCCTTACGAAAACGGATAAAAAAACAGGGAAATTTGAATCCCGAGATGCCCTGAGCGCTCCTGTGGGTATGGGATGGGAGTATATGATACCCCGGGAGGAAGATAAAATAAAAGGCATTTCCACCCTGTATAAAAAACGGTATGATATGGTGGAAGACGCCACCCAAGGCGCCAAGCAGATCGTGGAAAAAATGGCCGCAAAATCTGTAGAACCCGGTAAGTACGACTTGATCCTGGATCCCTCTCACCTCTGGCTCACCATCCACGAATCGGTAGGGCATCCCACAGAACTGGACCGTGTGCTGGGCTATGAAGCTAATTTTGCCGGCACCAGCTTCCTGACACTGGATAAGTGGGAGTCTAAAAAATTCAACTTCGGCAGCAAGCTGGTAAACATCAAGGCCGATAAAACACAGGTAGGTTCCCTGGGCGCTGTGGGATATGATGATGAAGGTGTGGGCACCCAGGAATGGGATCTCATTAAAGACGGGGTGCTGGTAAACTACCAGGTCATTCGCGACCAGGCCCATATTATTGGTCTTCCCCAATCGCAGGGCTGCTGTTATGCAGATGGCTGGAACGATGTACAGTTTCAGCGCATGGCCAACGTATCGCTGCAACCTGGCAAGCAAACCCTCAGCCCTGCGGATATGATTAAAAACGTGGAAAAGGGTATTTACATTATTGGCAGCAGTTCTTTCTCCATAGATCAGCAGCGTTATAACTTCCAGTTCAGTGGGCAATTGTATTACGAGATTAAGCAAGGCAAGATTGTAGGTATGCTCAATGATGTAGCCTACCAGGCCAATACCCAGGAGTTCTGGAACAGTTGCTCCGCCATTGCAGACAAAAGCGACTACCGCCTGGGAGGCTCCTTCTTCGATGGCAAGGGCCAGCCTATACAGTCCAGCGCCGTTTCGCATGGGTCTTCCACCGCCCGTTTCGATAAAGTGAATGTGATTAACACGGCCCGCAAGCTGGGTTAACATGCTTTCACCGATTAACCTTCAACGATTCACCCTTAACTTTTTGCATAATGCCAATACTTAGTAAAGAACAGGCAGAAACCTTGCTGAAAAAGGTGCTCCATTATTCAACGGCCGATGAATGCCAGGTAAGCCTTTACGGATCGGACGCCGGCAATATCCGTTATGCGCGCAATGCCGCTTCCACTAGCGGGGGCGTAAGTCTTACCCAACTGGCCGTTAGTTCCACTTTTGGCAAAAGAAACGGTATTGCCACTATCAATGAATATGACGATGCCTCCCTGGAAAAAGTGGTGCGCCGCGCCGAGGAATTGGCTAAGCTAGCGCCCGAAAATCCCGAATACATTAGCATACTCGGACCGCAGGAATATGCGGATAGTGTAACTTTTGTTCCCGCTACGGCGGCAGTAGACCCTAAGTATCGCGCCGATGCAGTGCAGCAAAGCCTGCAGATTTCAAAAGACAACAAACTTACCACCGCCGGCTTCCTGGAAAACAGTACTGGCTTTAATGCGCTGATGAACAGCAAAGGCTTATTTGCTTACAATGCTGCCACCAATATCAATTTCAATGTAACCATGCGCACGGCAGACGGACAAGGTTCTGGTTATGCTACCAAGGGTTATAATGATGCCAGCAAGCTGGATGTGGCGGCAGTATCCAGGTATGCAGCTTCCAAGGCCACCAGTGCGGCAAATGCCAAAGCTATAGAACCCGGAAAATACACCGTGATCCTGGAACCCGCAGCCGGTATTGTACTGCTGGAAAACCTGTACTTCGGACTGGACGCCCGCCAGGCCGACGAAGGCCGCAGCTTCCTGAGCAAAACCGGTGGCAAAACCAGGCTGGGAGAGAAGCTGGTAGACGAGCGGGTAAACATCTATTCAGATCCCCACTATCCCGAACTGCCCACAGCTACCTGGAGCGATGATGGCCGCCCACTGGAAAAAACGACCTGGATAGAAAATGGAGTAGTGAAAAACCTGGCCTACAGTCGTTACTGGGCCGAAAAGCAAAAGGTGAAAGCCGTGCCGCAGGGCAATGGCTTTATCATGGATGGCGGAACGGCCAGCCTGGAAGAGCTGATCAAGGACACAGAAAAGGGCATACTGGTTACCCGGCTATGGTACATTCGCCCCGTAGACCCGCAAACCTTACTCTACACCGGCCTTACCCGCGACGGAACTTTTTACATAGAGAATGGCGAGATCAAATACCCGGTGAAGAACCTGCGCTTTAACGAAAGTCCGGTGATCATGCTCAATAACCTGGAGGCACTGGGTAAACCGGAGCGTACGGTGAGTGGTGAGACTAATATGCATGCCATAGTGCCGCCCCTAAAGCTGAGAGAATTTACCTTTACTTCTTTATCCGACGCGATATGAAAAAAGAAAAAACCGGTCCGTAAAGACCGGTTTTTTAATGGGATGCCGGTGGCAATTGCCTTCAACAACCAACATCTATGGCTGACGGGGTGGATTGGATTATTTTTCCTTTTCCTTGTACAATTTGAACAACGAAGAGAGCGCCGTTGTTATGTTTTTAGCCACGGTCGCTGCGGTAAACTCCCGCAGGGCTTGCTTTCAGGAAGCAGCTTTGCCCGGCATACCTGACTCTTTGTATGCTGGTGGGGGGTAACAAAACCACGAAAGGGTGTATCTTTATGGTATAATTTGTGAACGAACGACAGGACTCAAAGCTTTAAAGCCAAGAATATGACACCAATGGAACACCTGGATACCAACGGCCCACTGCCGCGTGTAGTGATTGTCGGGGGCGGTTTTGCCGGACTGGAAGTAGCCAAGAACCTGCGAAAAGCCCCGGTAGAAGTGCTGCTGCTGGATAAGCACAATTATCATACGTTTCAACCCTTACTTTACCAGGTTGCCTCTGGCGGCATTGAGGCCGAGTCTATAGCATTTCCCATTCGCCGCATTTTTTCCGATCAAAAGAATTTTGTTTTCCGCATGGCGGAGGTGCAACGCATAGAAGCGGAGCAAAACATCCTCCATACAGAGGTGGGGCCCATTCGCTATGATTACCTGGTGATAGCCACTGGCGCCGATACCAATTTCTTTGGCAACGAGGAAATTAAACACTACTCTATGCCCATGAAGAGTATTCCAGAGGCCCTGAATTTGCGCAGCCTTATTCTTCAAAACCTGGAATTGGCATTGGTGGAGAAAGATCCTGAAAAGAAAAAAGCCCTCATGACCTTCGTGGTGGTGGGCGGTGGTCCTACCGGCGTTGAGCTGTCTGGATCACTTGGTGAATTGCGCAATAAAGTGCTGGTAAAGGAATATCCTGAACTAGACCCCAATGAAATGCGGGTGTTCCTGGTAGAAGGCAAGCCCCGTGTACTCGGCACCTTTAGCGAACAGGCATCGGCCAAGGCGGCCCGTTTCCTGCGCAAAATGGGTGTAGACGTAAGTAATGGTGTACATGTAAAGAGTTACGACGGTTACGAACTGCTGATAGACGATGGCCGTTGCATCCGCACCCGCAATGTGTTGTGGTCTGCCGGTGTAATGGGTGCCCTGCCGCCCGGCATTACCAACGGTGCGGTAGTACGTGGCAACCGCTTGCAAACGGATGCTTATTTCCGGGTGAAAGGTTTCAATAATGTATTTGCCATCGGCGATGTGTCGGTGGTGGTAACAGAGGCTACGCCAGAGGGATATCCCGGCGTAGCGCAAGTGGCCATACAGGAGGGGGGGCAGCTTGCCAAAAATATTGCCCGGCTCTTGAAAAACGAACCCCTTAAACCTTTTAAATATTTCGACAAAGGCTCGTTGGCCACCATTGGCCGCAATAAAGCGGTGGCAGACCTGGGCTTCATTCGCTTCCAGGGTTTTTTCGCCTGGCTAGTATGGATGTTTGTTCACTTAATGTCGTTGGTGGGTGCTCGCAACCGACTGATTGTATTTATTAACTGGGCCGGCAGTTACTTCACCTTCAATAGTATTACCCGCCTTATCATTCGTCGTTTCGACCGTGGAGATATAGAACAGCCGGCACCCAAACCGGCAGCGGCTACGCCTGCACCCAGTGCAGATGCTACGGCGGCCACACGAAATGCCTGATGCAAAAAAAAAGCCACAAACTCCCGTCTGTGGCTATTTCCAGAGAATATTATTTCATTTATTCCACTCCAATTATACATTCGTCCCGTTCAAAGATCTCGCTTGAAAAGGTGCAGAGGTTGTCCAGCATGCTGGATAATTCGTTGCCTTTCTCCGTCAGGGCGTAGGTTACCTTGGCCGGTACGCCTGCATGCTGGTGTTTGGAGATCAGGCCATTTTTTTCCAATAGTTTCAAACGGTCGGACAGAATGTGATCGGTAATATGTTCCAGCGACTCCTTAATGCTGGAGAAGCGGTCGTTCCCGCCTTCGATCGTGAACAATACGTCGGTGATCCAGCGCTTGCTCAGCAGATATATCAATTCATTGAGAGCACAGCGGCCTTCCAGGAATTCCTGGTTCAGGTAGTTTGATGAATTAGTCTTGCGTGTGGCCATCGCTTTCTATTTTGTGAGTTACTATTTAATCGATGAGTTATTGGCTACGTTGGTCAGATGGTGTTGCTTTGTACAACGGAACCCGTAATGGATAGATAGAAGAGAAGGAATTGGATCGAGCAACAAGATATTGACCAATTCACTGCAATTTACCTATTAAAGCGCAAAATAACTAAAACCAAACCGAACAATTTATGATTGCAGCTAAAGGCTATGCAGCCGCACAGCCGTCAGCGCCCTTAGCGCCGTTCAATTTTGAACGCCGCGAAGTAGGCCCGCACGATGTAAAAATTGAAATCCTTTATTCCGGGGTTTGCCACTCCGATCTCCACCAAGTTCGTTCAGAATGGGGGCAGGGCATTTTTCCCATGGTACCCGGCCACGAGATCGTGGGCCGCATCGTGGAAGTGGGAAATCATGTTAAAAAATTTAAAGTAGGCGACCTGGGCGGCATTGGCTGTTTCGTAGATTCCTGCCGTACCTGCCACAGTTGCCAGGAAGGCCTTGAACAGTATTGCGAAGTGGGCAGCGCTTCCACGTACAATGGTACAGAAATGGATCGTAAAACGCTTACTTATGGCGGCTACTCCAACGTGATCGTGACCGACGAAAACTATACCCTGAAAGTATCGCCAAACCTGCCCCTGCACCGTGTAGCACCACTGCTGTGCGCAGGTATCACTACCTATTCCCCCCTGCGCCACTGGAAGGTGGGCAAAGGCCAAAAGGTAGCCGTGGTAGGCCTGGGCGGCCTGGGTCACATGGCGGTGAAGTTTGCCGTAGCCATGGGCGCAGAAGTAACCGTACTCAGTACGTCGGCCAACAAGGAAAAGGACGCCAAAGAATTGGGCGCGCACAATTTCGTAGTGACCAAAGACCCGGAAGCCATGAAGGCAGTGTATAACACCCTGGATTTTATCCTGGACTGCGTATCGGCCGAACACGACCTGAATAACTTTTTGTCGCTGCTGAAACGGGATGGTAAATTGGTGCTGGTAGGCGCTCCGCCGGAAGCCTCTCCCTTGCGTGCTTTCAGTCTTATACCTGGCCGCAAAACACTGGCCGGCTCTATGATTGGAGGCATTGCAGAAACCCAGGAAATGCTGGACTACTGTGCCGAACATAACATTGTTTCCGATGTGGAAATGATTGCCATGAAGGACATCAACGAAGCTTACGAGCGCATGCTCAAAGGCGACGTGAAATACCGCTTCGTTATTGATATTGCTACGCTGTAATGCGTTAGTAAGTGTTAAAGTCGGGGCATGCCCCGACTTTTTTGTTATCTTAGGTTGCACATTTGTTTTCCACTAAAATTATAAACGCTCATCATGAAGAGTACTTTTCTCCGCCTGTTGATCGGCATGGCGCCCGTAGTAAGTGCCTGTTCACTCGTTGCCGCACCGCTGCACGAGGGCGATAAACCCGCTAAAAATATTGTTGCTCCCGCCGAACCCAATGCAGGACTAAAACTGCCCGCCGGATTTACGGCTTCTGCTATCATTGAAGGTCTTTCCCGGCCCCGCCACCTTGCCGTGAATAAAAATGGCGACGTGTTTGTGAAACTGGAAAAGCTCAGGGATGGTAAAGGTATTGTGCAACTGCACCTGGGAGCTGATGGCAAAGCCACCATCACCCGGGCTTTTGGCAACTTTCCCGGCACGGGCATTTACATTAAGAAAGGTTTTCTCTATGCCTCCTCCGATGAAGAGGTATTCCGCTTTAAACTCGACAATAACGATAATGTGGCCGATGAAACGCCCGAAAAACTTGTTACCGGCCTGATAAGCCGCAATGAGCATGAGGCCAAGGCTATCCTGGTAGATAACGCTGACCGCTTGTTTGTAAACATCGGTGCCTTTTCCAACTCTTGTCAGGAAGAAGATCGCAAAAAAGGTTCCATGGGCCAGAAGGGATGTCCGGTATTGGATTCCGCTGCAGGTATCTGGCAGTTTAAAACCGACCAGGCCAACCAGCATTACGGAGATGGCATCCGGTATGCCACCGGCCTGCGGAATGTAGTAGGCATGGATTTTAACTACACCGATAACGAACTGTTTGTTATGCAGCACGGCCGCGACCAATTGCATGACTTATTCCCCGATCTCTACACCGAACAACAGTCTGCTGTGCTGCCGGCAGAATGTATGTATATGGTTAAAAAAGGCGATAATGCCGGCTGGCCATATATTTACTACGATGAGTTGCAAAAGAAAAAAATATTGGCCCCGGAATATGGTGGCGACGGTAAAAAAACAGCCGGCGAAAACGCCATTGATCCAGCCATTGCTTTCCCTGGTCACCTTGCTCCGAACGGCCTGTTGTTTTACACCGGCACCCAGTTTCCGGCCAAGTACCGCAATGGCGCCTTCATAGCTTTTCATGGTTCCTGGAACCGCGCGCCGGAGCCACAGGAAGGCTACTACGTAGTATTTGTGCCATTTAAAGACGGCAAGCCTACCGGCCAGTGGGAAGTGTTTGCCAACGGCTTTGCCGGGGTAGACAAGATCACGTCTCCCGGTCAGGCCAAACATCGTCCTTGCGGGCTGGCACAAGGTCCCGACGGCTCTTTGTTCGTATCGGACGATGCTAAAGGCACTATTTATAAAATCACTTACAAGGGTAAATAGCATATGAAGTATTTTCTGGCTATGGGTGTGTTGCTGCTAGTGGGCATGCAAACCGCCCTTGCACAAACCAAGCCTCCGGCTAAAGCCCCCATCAAATCGGCTACCGTCACCAAACCCATTCCCGGGAAAGCCACGGCAGCCGGGGGATTGGTGGCTTCCATCAGCCGGGGTAAAGCCGTGTACACCCAGTACTGTCTTACCTGTCACCAGGTAGATGGGGGAGGAGTACCCCGTATGAACCCACCACTCATTGGAACCGATTATGTAAAGGGCGATAATGTGCGACTCATCAAAGTAGTGCTACAAGGCTTCAGCGAAAAAGTAGAAATAGAAGGGGATACTTATTCCAATACCATGGCACCGCATAACTTCCTCACGGATCAGCAGGTGGCCGATGTGCTTACTTACATCCGTAACAGTTTTGGTAACAAGGTAAAAGGCATACAACCCGCCCAGGTGCAGCAGGTAAGAGCCTCGCTGCCTGCAGCAAAATAATTTTTTTACACAACCATCTGTTCCACGGGCCTACCTTTTCCGGGGCAGGCCCGTGTATTTTTTAATAATCATTCCATGATGAAACGTACTATCGTTGCAATGTTATTGACCGTGATGGCTATGGCCGCTACGGCACAAGTGGTGCATAACGACCGCTACTACTATGTTATCCGCATCTACCATTATACCACCGAAGCCCAGGGTGCGCGGCTGGACAGCTTCCTGCAAACAGCCTACCTGCCTGCCCTGCACAACTTTGGCATTCTTAAAGCCGGGGTGTTTAAACCGGTGGCAAACGATTCCCTGGGCCTGCGTACCTATGTATTCATCCCTTTAAAAAACCTGGCCCAGTTCGAAAAACTGCTGGTGGCCCTGGAGGCGGATGAGCGTTTTCAGGTGGCTGGCAAACCTTTTATAGACGCGGCTTTCAACGATGTGCCATTTAAGCGGTATGAAACCATTTTACTACAATCCTTTACCGGCGCGCCAGTGCCTACGGAGTCATTGCTGAATGGACCGAAGGAAGCGCGTGTATATGAATTGCGCAGCTATGAAAGCCCTACAGATGGGCTGGCGGCCAATAAAATACGGATGTTTAACAAGGGGGATGAAATGGGTATTTTCAATCGCCTGCACTTCAATGCTGTGTTCTATGGAGCGGTAATGGCCGGCGCACATATGCCTAACCTGATGTACATGACCTCTTTCGAAAACATGGCCGACCGGGACGCGCACTGGAAATCATTCAGCAGCGACGCTTACTGGAAAACACTTTCCGGCGATCCCCGTTACGAGCATAATGTTTCGCACATGGATATTGTATTCCTTCATCCGGCGGCTTATTCTGAATACTAGTGCTGCTGCACGAACCATACGTTATGTGTTTTAAAATATGGTTGCTTTGTTGTGGGTGGCCCCTTACCTCCATGGCCCAGCGCGATACTGCCATTCATTTATCGGAGGTGCAGGTAACTGGTTTTGCGGCAGATAAAAAACTCATGAACCAGTCGTCCTCCATCACTTACATAGGGCAGGGCATGCTGGATCGGTATGCCAATACCAGCCCGGTAAGTGCGGTAAACAGTATGCCGGGGGTACGAATGGAAGAACGCTCGCCTGGCAGCTACCGGCTCAATGTGCGTGGCAGCACGCTGCGCTCTCCGTTTGGCGTGCGTAATATAAAAGTGTATTACAATGGTATTCCTTATACCGACCCGGGAGGAAATACTTACCTCAATCAATTGGCCTTCGACAATATAACCGATATCACCATCATCAAAGGCCCGGGAGGCAGCTTATATGGGGCAGGCAGTGGCGGCGTTATGTTGCTCAAAAGCGCTTTATTTTCAGATAGCATGCACACCGCTTCCATTGGGTTTACTGGCGGCAGTAATGGCTTGCGCAGTTTCCAGGCGGCACTGAACTGGGGCGAAGACGGTCGCCGCAATACCCTGCGCTACAGCGATCTGCAAAGCGATGGCTATCGCGATCACAGCGCCATGCACCGGCAGGTAGTGAGTTATGAAACGGTGGTGAAAAATACGGACAAACAACAGCTTTCGGTATATACCCATTACGCCAATCTATTTTACGAAACACCCGGCGCGCTTACGCTGGCAGAATACCAGGCCAATCCCCGCGCGGCCAGGCCTGCGGCGGGGTCTAATCCTTCTGCTGTGGCGGCCAAGGCAGCTATTCACCAACAAACCTTCTTCGCTGGCTTGCGTAATACCTATACCATCAACGCGCATTGGGATAACACGACTGCTGTATACGGAGCTTTTACCAATTTCTCTAACCCGGCCATTCGCAATGTAGAAGACCGCTTAGAGCCACACTTCGGTGGTCGCAGTGTTTTACGGTGGTATAACGGTAATGAATACACGCAATATAGTGTCATGGGCGGCATAGAGGCGCAGCAAGGTTTTTTTGGCGACAAGGTGTACCAGAACAAAGGCGGCGTATCAGACTCTATTCAGACAGACGACGAGATTCATAATTTTACAGCCAATGTATTCCTGCAAGGGGATGTAACCTTTACCCACGGCTGGAGTATCACCGCCGGGGCCAGCCTGAATTACGGGCATTTATTCATCACCCGCCATACGCCCGCGCCGGTGTTCAATTTTAAAAGCAGCTACCATGGCGTGTTAGCACCCCGTATTGCCATTGCCAAACAATGGCTAGGCGACAGGCTGGTGGTGTACGGCAATGTGTCCAAAGGCTTTTCGCCACCCGCCACCCAGGAAGTACTGCCCTCCACTTCCGTGATCAATACTAACCTGCAACCAGAAGAGGGGGTAGATTATGAACTGGGTACCCGTGGCCGTTGGTTACATGGAAAATTGTATTACGATGTGAATGCTTTTATCTTCAATCTATCGCAAAGTATTTCCCAGCGCCGCGATAGCAGTGGGGCGGATTATTACGTGAATGCTGGCGGTACACGCCAGCATGGCCTGGAAGCGTACCTGTCCTACGACATTTACGATAAACCCATGACGGCGTTTTCCTACGCCGGCGTATGGGGTAGTTTTACCGGCAGCCGTTTTTTCTATAGAGGTTATAAAGTAATTGGCAGCGATTTCACCGGCAACCGCCTGCCGGGCGTACCCAATGAAAGCTGGAGCGCCGGGCTGGACGCACGTTTGCGGGCAGGTGTACAATTACATCTTACCTACACCAGCAATAGCAAAATACCGGTGAACGATGCAAATAGTGAGTATGCGAAAGCCTACCACCTGCTGGGGCTTCGCCTGCAATACACTATTCCGGTGGGCCAGCATCTGCAATTTGCGGTGAATGCCGGCGCAGATAACCTGCTGGATGAGACGTATAGTTTGGGGAATGATATTAATGCCACGGGGGGCCGTTATTACAATGCGGCACCGGGTAGGAATTATTATGCGGGGCTGGTGGTGAAGGGGAGCGGGAAAAAGAAAGATCGATAGTAATTCCTCCATTACCGGGAGATAACGTTCCTTACCGGAAACGGGAATTTCCATGCGGCCACACGCGCTTTTGTAAAGGGTACGGTTTCTCCAGGAAGCCTTTCATGACGGTCGCTGCTTCCTGGTGGAAATTACCGGCGGCAGGCCGCAGGTGCCCGGTGTACACCATGGGGCCGGCGTTACGCATTTGCAATACCTGCGGCTGCGTAAGCGCGTCAGGAAACAGGTTTTTTAAGTAACAGGGCGATCATATCCTGTAGTAGGAGTTCTGCATCATGGTCCTGTATCATAAAATTCTTAAAAACAATACGGCCTTGCTGGTCTATCAGGTAGTTGGTAGGCGCGCCATTCACCGGAAGATTATGCCGGTTTGCCTCTTCATCTTTTAGTGGGGTGAAACTATATCCGCTCGATTTTATGAACGGTATCACATAGGCATCTTGTGTGGATTCTATGTTTATACCGACATAGGATACGGGCGCTCCCTTAAAATTACCCAGCACATTTTCGAAATGAGGAAATTCTCCTCTGCAGGGGCCACATCCCGGAAACCAAAAAGTGAGCAGCACCACTTTCCCCTGATAATCTTTCAGCGATACTTTCTCAGGGGATAAATAAGCGTTGAGTGTAAAGTTGGCTTCTTGTGAAGTGGCAGACAGTTGTTTTAGAATATCGTTATCTACTGCCCCTGCATTTTTGCCTGTTTGCGCTCCATAACTGATCAGGGCCGTTTTCATCCTGACGGCCGGCGTCTTTATATAATATGCCAGCAGGCTATCGTATGCGGGTGCCGGGCCGCCGGCACTGGCTATTACCCTGGTTTTTGCCAACGCCAGTATAGCTGGTTCTTTTCCCCATCTTGTTATTCTTGCGGTGCTGAGTAGGGCACCGGCCTCCGATGTTTTGTTAGCCGCCAGCAGTTCGTTTACTTTTATCAGTAGGTTAGCCAGGGCCGACTTGCGGTCAAACTCATGCTGGCTTTCCTTATCAACGCCTGGCATATGGAGGATATCCGTGGCCAGTTTCAAAGCGGCTTCCGCATTGTCTTCCAGCAACAGGTCGAAGTAATCGGACATGGCGTAACCCGACCACCTGAATTTTGTAAGTGGGTAATCATTGCGCAGCCGTTCGTACAGGGCTATTTTCTTTTGCAGGTCATTCTCCCTGGAAGCAGACCAATATAATGACTGGGCGCTCTGTTGGCTTTCCGGAAACTTTTGGATGAGTTCTTCATTTAATGCATGGTATTTTTCCGGGTCGCTGGTCTTGAATGCATTTGCATAAGAAAATAAAAATTCCGGGTTGTTGGGTGCTGCCGCCACGGCTTTGGCCATGTATTCCCTGCTTTCACGGAAGTTGCCCCAGCGCTCCGCATCTATGGCCAGTTCTGACCAGGCCATTGCCAGTTTGGGGTCCAGTTGTACCGCTTTCAGCAAAAAAGGTCTTGCGGCAGGGCTTTCCTGATAGGCATAAATGAGTGCGTAAGCATATGGCACAGCGGCGGTATTGGGAAATTGTTTCATCCACTGCTGATATTGTTTTACAAGGGTAGTGGTGTCTTTCATCATACCATCAATGTACATTTCATGGGCTGCTATGTTAGCCGGTTCTTTGGATATTACTGCCCGGAGACTGTCGGCGTTTATTTTTTTCTGTGCCTTCGGGCTGGCGGGTAATGCCAGGAGGGCTACTACCAGGAAAGCAGGGGAGATGAGTTGATGAAAATTTATCATAATGATTTAAGATTGATGAATAAATAAGTGCATGAAATAATTGGTTATTGCCAGCCGGGATTTTGTTCCAGCACTTTACCCGCTGGATATTTTTGTAATTCTGTCTGTGGAATGGGGAAGTAATATATTTTGGGATCGAAGTAGCGTTGTTCTAACGACACCCGGGTATAGGTCCTGGCCCCGTTATTTACCGCAATATTTATGGCAGTAATTTGGGCGCCGATCATGGTGGCCCCTGTGCCCCATCTGCGGATATCGTTCCATCGCTGTCCTTCAAATGCCAGTTCTACCGTACGTTCCCGTACATAGGTATCCCAGTCCATTTGTCCGGCGGGTACTTCCGGCATCTGTACCCTTTTGCGGAGCAGGTTAATATAAGTCCTGGCTTCTTCCGCATTGCCTAGTTTTAATTGGCACTCCGCATAGTTGAGATAAATTTCTGCCAGGCGCAACATAATGCAGTTCTGATAATTGGAATTGTTGCCGTAAAAGATATAATTCGGGTTCAAGAATTTACGCAGCATATAACCGGTAGGGGTATTGGAACTGGTAGAAGGGTTGATCGCAGAGCCTAATTTCATATCCATTGATATGTTCATCCAGGTGCAGCCGTCATACATTATGCTGGCCTGGAAACGTGGATCACGGTTTATATACGGATGGGCCGGGTCATATAGGGTGGAGTGGTCCCAGGGCTTGCCATCGGTCAAGAGGTACTGGTCTACCAGATTTTGGGTAGGGCATTCTATTACGCTGCCAAAACCGGTGAAGAAGCGGGAATTGTCATATACATCCAGGTTATGGATCTGGCCACTTTGATCGCCTGCAAATTCCTTGTTAAAAATAACTTCTACGTTATCATCATTTTCCGGGTAAAACATGGCCTCATAATCCGGGAACAGGTGGTACAGATCGCGATCTATAATAGTTTTGGCGGCGGCGGCGGCCCCGTTGTAGTCCTTATGATTAAGCAGCAGCCTGCATTTCATGCCTATCGCGGCATATTTGGTGGCACGGCCCAGCGAGGCGGCAGGGTAGGTTTCGGGCAGTAGGGCGGTAGCATCGTCCAGGTCTTTCTGCATAAAAGTAATGCAATCTTCATCCGAGCCACGGGCAATGGCCAATTCATCGTCCAGCGATAATACTTTGTCCACGATGGGAAAACGGCCAAAGATGTAATACAAGTCCAGGTAATGCAATGCCCGTAGAAACAACATTTCCCCTTTGATCTGCTGCTTACCGGCATCGCTCAGCGGCATTTCATCCAGGTGGGAGAGAACCGTATTACATCCTCTTACATTGACATAGGTATTCTGCCAGATGTTATTGTAAATGCCCGTAGAAGAGGTGTACTGGCCGGTATTGATCAAATTGGCGGCGTGGTAGGAGCGCCTATCTTTGGCCTCGTCTGTGATGTCGCAGGGCATCCAGTTACCGGCATCGTCGTAAATGCTGTGAATGCTGCTGTACGCCTGTAATACTACACGGCTTATCAGGGCGCTGTCTTTCCAGATGGTATTGTCGCTGTAAAGGTTCAGCGGGCCTTTGTTGAGCGCATCTTTATTACAGGCAATGGTGGTAGCCAGAAGTACGAATATTATATAACGGATCATTTTTTTCATGGGAAGCATATTTGAATACAATAATTCATTTTACGGATCAGAATTGCAGGCTGGCACCTGCGGTAAAGGATTTCATGAGGGGATCTCTCACCTGGCCCGCGCCCTCCGGATCGAATAGTTTAAAGTGGGTGAAGGTGAGGAGGTTATTGGTGCTAACCGCGAACCGCAGCCCTTTGGCGTGGATGTGTTGCAGTATGGCCGACGGTAAATTATAGGCCAGTTCCATATTTTTCAGCCGCATATAAGCGGTATTGCGTACCCAGTAATCACTGTATACCGTGTTATTCTGGTTATTATACCAGAGCCGTGGATAAGTGGCATTTGTATGGGTGGGGGTCCACCGATCCAGTAACTGCGTAGACGCAGGCAGGTCTACATACCCATATCCAACAACGTTACCCGTGCCTTGTAGCTGTATGTTCAGGTCCAGGCCGCTGTAACTGGCGCTTAGCCGGATGCCGTACTGGATCTGCGGGAAAAAATTGGCGTTGCTTACCGTGGCATCGTTGTGGGTGAGCACGCCATCGCCATCCAGGTCTTTATACCGGATGTCCCCGGCCGCTACGCTAGGATAGAGAGGAGTGGGACCTTTGGTTACGTCGTCCTGGGTTTGGTACAGCCCGCTCGATCTGTAAAGAGTAGGGGCATTTCCCACAGTATTATTCCAAAAACGAATGTTCTTGCCGCTTACTTTCTGCCATTCGGGAATACTTTTGGATTCCGGATAGTTTACAATCCTGTTCCGGCTAAAACTGATATTGGGAGCGATAGAATAAGTGAAGCGGCCCAGGTGGTTGGTATGACCCAGGGTAATTTCAAATCCACTTGTTTGTACAACACCATTGTTTTCATCCGACAAAGATATACCCAGTACGGAGGGCACCTGTGCCGTAGGCGGTGTCAGTATGTCTTTCGTTCTTTTTATGAAATAATCTGCTTCCACGGTCAGCAAGTCTTGCTTTACATGGGCTTCTATACCGACATTGGCAATCACGGCCCGTTCCCAGGTAAAGGAGGGGTTGGGTAATATATTGGGCGTAAGTGTCTGGTAAAAGGTGGGAGTAGGTCCCCCCAGTGAATACCCGCTGGACGTACCGAGGGCATAAGTGGTCAGGAACTGGTACGGGTTTACGCGATCGTTGCCCAACTGGCCCCAAGAGGCCCGCAGCTTCAGGAAATCCAGGACCCCGGATGCATGTTTCATAAAAGGCTCTTCGGATATCACCCAGCCGGCAGAGAAGGAGGGGAAAAAGCCATACCGGTGTCCGGGGGGGAAAATATCAGAACCATCATACCGGAAATTAAACTGGAACAGGTAGCGCTCATCATAATTATACTGAAAACGGCCTACAATGCCCCTGCGGGCACTTTGGCTGCCCGATCCATTGTTGGTGGCTCTGGTAGGATCTCCCAGGTTTAGTTGCGATAAGCTGGAGGATACAAAACCCTCCCGCCGCGTGGAGAAATTATCGCTTGAGCCATTGGTTTGCGTATATAGCAGCATTCCCGTTACATTGTGTTGCTTAAAGGCGCCATCATATTGCATGCCGCCTTCCAGTGTGAGCCTTTGGTCCTGGGTGAAATACTCTGTCAGGAATGGAGCAGTAGGGTAGGCGGGTACCTGAGTGTACTGATCATCATCATCCAGGGTGTACATGTCGAAAGGGGTGGCAAAACGTTTGGAAAAAGAATAGGACTTATCATAGGCGCCATTCCCTTTTATCGACAAACCCTTTATCCAGGGCAGGTCGTATTGCAAGGTTACAAGTGAATTAAAGATATTATTGTTCGTTCGCCAATAACCGGAATTACCGCGTGACTGCAAGTAGCTATTGCCCCGCTGTTCCGGCACGCTGGCATATAATCCGTTGGTAAATTGCAATACACGGGTAGGGGGCGTTTCGTATAGATTGTTGATAATATATTCAGAACCATACACGGCTTCCGAATTGTCTTTGCTGAAAGACCCACTGAGGTTCATGGAAACCTTTAGTCCTTTCGCGATCTGCGCGTCCACGTTGCTGCGCAGGTTATAGCGGGAATAATTTTCTACGGGTATCAGGCCTTCATTTTTGGTATAACCACCGGAAAGATAGAAGTGGGTGGTTTCGCTGCCACCGGCAGCGGCCAGGTTGTAACTCTTCTGCCAGATAGAAGGGGCCAGGACATCTTTTATCCAATTGGTATTTGGATAACGGTTAGGATCGGTACCATTTTTATACAACTGCACCTGTTCGTCGGTAAATCCTATCCCCTGGCCCGGCTGGTAGAGGCCTTCATTTTGCAGCGATTCATTGAATAACTGCGCGTACTGGTAGGAGTTCACCTGTTTGTAATATTGCGTAGGCCGCTGGTTGATCGCGTTGGCTGTGAAGGTAATGCTGGTTTTATTACTGCGTCCTTTTTTGGTAGTCACCAATATCACCCCATTTGCGGCGCGGGCACCATACACTGAAATCGCAGCGGCGTCTTTTAAGATGGAGATGGTTTCTACATCGTTCGCATTCAGGTCGTCGAGACTTCTGTCGGGAATACCGTCTATCACCACCAGGGGATCGCTATTGTTAAAGGTACTGAGGCCGCGGATGTAGAGGGTAGAACCTGCGCCCGGCGCGCCGCCTGATTTCAGCGCGTACAGGCCAGGTAGTTTACCCGACAACATATCGGAAACGGATATACTGGAATGATCTTCCAGTAGTTGTTTGGAGCTGATTGAGGCAATGGCTTCTGTTTTAGTACGCTGTGTAGTAACCCCGTAACCAATGACCACGGAGTCCAGCATTTTGACATCTGGTTTAAGGAAGATCTTTAGTTGCACCGCATCACTGCCCACCTTAATGCTCCTTTCTAATGCAACATATCCCACCGAGGATACCACGAGTATATAATCGCCTGGCGAAACGCCCCGAATGATAAATTCCCCTTTTTCGCTGGTAATGGTGCCTTTGTTGAAAGGGCGAAGAACGACTGTGGCGCCGGGTACAGGATGTTGCTGGTCGTCCAGCACTGTACCGGATACGCTGACTGTTGCTCCGGGTTCGTTAGTAAAAGATGCAGGTGGTTTTTTGCCGATCACCACCAGTTTATTTTCTTCATCCACATGCCATGAAAAAGGCTGCCCTGCCATACATTGTTGCAGGGCTTCCTGTAGCGAAACATTTTTTAATTGCACGGTTACCGGTGCGGCTTCCTTTAGCAGTTGCGCATCGTAGAAAAAATGATAATTGCTTTGTTGTTTAATAACAGTCAATGCTTTTTCCAGGGAGGCCGCTTTCAGAGTAAGGCTGATTTGCTGGGATATCCCTTTTGCGCTTACCTGCATGCAAAAAGCAAGGATCAGGAAAAAATTCATTTTCATAATACGGACTGCTTTTTCGGAAAGGGAAGGGACAAAAAAGCCCCTATAGCAATTGTTTAATTGCATACATTTGTAATGTTTGGGTGAATTGATAATACTTTCTTTAGTCGGATGGTTGTCGGTACGCCTGAATTAGCGAGAGGCTGTTTCATAAATAACTTTTTCTTGATTTTACTCAAGACTTGATGGAGAAAAAATCGTTTCAGCGATTCTTAATCCATCTAGATGGTTATTATGCAGCCTCTTTTTTGTTTCAACAAATGTTCTTTCGCATTGTAGGGGATTTTTTTGGTTGATAAGAAATAATATAAAATGGTTGGCTGATTAGTCGGTGATACGGACGGTCTTGCCTGTTACCGTGTAGCGTATATCGCTTAATTTGAGTATCTGCATTGCCTTTTCCAGGCTTACATTCCTCGGAATTTCTCCTATAAATGCCTGTTGGGTATTTTTCGTTTCAAAGATTACATTCACATCATACCAGCGGGCCAGTTGTCGCATTACGGTGGTGATATCGGCTCTGTCAAAAGAGAAGTATCCGTTCTTCCAGGCTATTACCTGGTCCAGGTCCGCTGCTTTTAGCAACTGCCAGTTACCGCCCTGTAGCCTGGCCTGCTCACCTGGTTGCAAGATGCCGGAAAATCCTGTCCCATCCACTTTAACTTTTCCGCTGATCAGGGTAGTTGTGGCCGCCGGTTCGTCTGCGTAGGTATTAATATTAAAATGGGTACCCAGGACCAGTACTTCCTGATCTTTTGATCTTACCCGGAATGGCCGCTTTGCATCTGGCGCCACTTCGAAATAGGCTTCACCCGTAAGCTCCACTACGCGGTCGTTCCCGATAAATGAAGACGGGTACCGAAGTGAACTGGCCGCATTCAGCCACACGGCAGAGCCATCGGGCAGCAATACTTTAAACTGCCCGCCACGGGGAGTGATTAGCGTATTGTAAACAACCACCGTCTCATTGCCGGCTGGCTCCTGCTGGTAGGCCAGTCGCCCGCTATCCAGCTTTATCACTTGCACATTGCCCTGCCGGCCTATAACACCGTTCTGCGCGTCCGAAAGGACAATACGGTTGCCGTTAGACAATTGCAGGATGGCCTTGTTCGTGCCGGGGGGCATATCTAACGCCGCTACCTGGTGATGGGTGCCGGGGCCCTTTATTTTTTGCCGGAGCAATAGGCCAGATACTACTATCAATATCAATACCGCTGCTGCCATCCGCCACCATACTGGCAGTATGAATATCCGTTTTGCGCCGCGTTTTTCGGCAGTTTTGTCTGCCGATAATATATCGACGAGCAATGGCTCCCATTCGGTCTGATCGATAGGGAGGACACTGCTGTTGGTCGTGGTGTGCAGCGCCGCCACCCGGTTAAATATTTCCCGGTTACGCTCTTCTGCAAAGAACAGGTCCAGTTCCGCTTCTTCTGCTGGCATTAATGCTCCTTCCCGGAGCTTGTTCAGCAGGTATGCAATTCTTTGTTCCATAATATTTTTTCAACAACTGGTACTACAGCTGCTTGCCATACATATACCCTATAATGAATGTTTAAAATGGAAATAGTACTCACCAGTACGCAAGTATTTTTATAAAAAATAAAAGGCAAACCGTAATCCGCTCGTTTTCAGTAAATTGGTAAGATAAGCAGTAACAGGGGAATTATTTTCCCGGCACGGATGAGATATCCCCGTATAAAATGGAGGGAGCTGCTGAGGGCATTTTTTACATAACTCGGAGAGCAATGAAGCTGGTCGGCTATTTCCTGTATTTTAAGGCCGTTTTCCCTGCTTAATTGATAGATCTTTTTCCGTTGGCGTGGTAGATTGTTTACGGCTTCCCCGATGAGCCGCTGTGTTTCTCTCGCCTGAAGCCGGTCTTCCGCCCCGTGGGAGGCAATGAAGGTATACTGCTCTGTTAGTGTTATTGTTTTTCGGAAGCGGGCCTGTTTATTAAAATAGGTAAAACATTCGTTGGTAGCCACTCGTGTTATCCAGGCGCGGGGTTCCAGTAAATCCGGTAGTTTATCGCGGCTTATCCAGATGCGGATAAAAGTTTCCTGGACAATTTCATGCGTGTCGTCTACAGACCGGGTAAGATTGTTTAAAAAGGCGGTAAGCCATGGTAGTTCGCTATAAAAAAGTGCTCTAAAGGCAATTTCATCTCCCATCGCTATCCTAGCCAGTAATGTTCTATCAATATTATGCAGGACGCCGTTCAAAGTCACTATGATTTGGTACAAGCAAGTTAATCATTCTATAGCACTCCAGGAACTTCCGCCACCTTTGATCGGAGTAGTCAGTCATCCTTTCTGAAAATGGGAAGCTACCCCTCCTCATTCTCCAAAAACACCTCTTGCGCCACTGCATCTCCCTTCCGCACATAAGGCCGGATAATAAGCCGGTTGGCCTTGTCGAAAGTGAAATAATTCCACATCCAGTTTACAAATACCAGTAATTTATTACGGAAGCTGATCAGGAATGAAATGTGTACAAAAAGCCAGATGTACCAGGCAATGCGCCCGCCAAAATGCAGCTTACCCGGAAGGTCTGCCACCGCCTTTCCCCGGCCTACAGTGGCCAGGGATCCCTTATCAAAATATTTAAACGGCTTCACGTTTTCTCCCAGGTGTAGTGCCTGCATGTTTTTGCCCAGGTAGGTTCCCATTTGCATGGCCGGCTGGGCCAGGCCTGGATGGCCTTTGGGATAGGCGGTGGTTTTCATCGCGGCAATATCGCCGATGGCAAATATGTTTTTACTGCCAATGATGCGGCAATTTTCATCGGTCAGCAACCGGCCTTTTTCGGCCCATTCGGGCGGAAGACCCTGGAGAATGTCGCCGGTTACGCCGGCAGACCAGATCACGGAATAACTTTGTATTTCTTCCCCCGATTTTAGTTTCACCACCGCTCCATCATAGGAATCCACCAGGGTATTGGTGCGGATTATAACGCCCATTTTTTCCAGGTAGCGGTGTGCTTTTTCACTGGCTTTCACAGACATGGGTGGTAATACACGGTCCAATCCGTCCAGCAGGTATATCTTCATCTGGCTGAAATCGATGGTAGGATAATCTTTGGGTAATACATATTTGCGTAATTCTGCCAGGGCACCGGCCGTTTCCACCCCGGTGGGACCGGCCCCCACCAGCACGATCGTAAGTATACGAGCGCGTTCTGCCAGGTCGCTGGTCAATACGGCCCGTTCAAATGCCTGGATAAGCTGGCTACGCAGGTTCAGCGCATCGGGGATAGACTTTAGCCCGAAGGCGTATTGCTGCATGGATTTATTGCCAAAATAATTAGACTTACTTCCATTGGCAATGATCAGGTAGTCATAAGATAGATCGCCGGCCTGGGTGTGGAGGGTGTTGGCCTGAACATCCACACTTTGTACTTTTAGCGGGCGGAAGTGGAAATCCTTCTTCTGGTTAAATTCTCTGCGCAGCGGGCCTGCAATTGCTTCTGCTTGCAAACCGGCGGTGGCCACCTGGTACAGCAGGGGCCAGAAGCTGTTATAATTATGTTTGTCGAACAATACCACTTGGAACAAACGACTGTCTAAATGCTTTACAGCGGCCACGCCGCCAAATCCACCACCGATCACAACTACACGTAGTTTCACCGTATCGGGGACGTTGAGGGAAAGTTGTTGCATGGAGTCCATTATGCAGAAATTTAAATAGGAAGATGCAGTATTTGTGCCAACAAGGAAGTAAACAGCTACCTGCCGGTCCATTTTTCCTTGATTTTTAAAATATAATCAAGTAACTTTACAAAGTAAATTTATAAACTTACTTAATCAAATGTCCTCCAAAGCAGAAGACCTGGCCCTGGCCACCGAGATCCGCATTGCGGTGTCGCGCATGCACCGGCAGTTCCGCAAGCAGATCACCCGTTTTGCGGTGTCTATGCCGGAACAATCCGTGATGGCTATCCTGGACCGTCGTGGTAAGATGCTGCCTTCCGAACTGGCGGGCATAGAAAAGGTATCGGCCCAGTCGATGTCGCAAACGCTGAACCACTTGCATGCGCTGGATTTTATTCATAAAAAATCCGATCCGGATGATAAGCGGAAGGTGGTGGTGTCGCTCAGTAAAAAGGGCAAAGACACCTTGGCCCAAATGCGCCATGTGCGGTCGGAATGGCTCAGCAACGTGATGGCAGGGCTTTCTGCCGAAGAAAAGAAACTATTACAGCAAAGCGCCGCTTTGTTGCAGCAGTTGGCCAATTGTGAATAGCGGTTTTTGTGCAGACGCTGGTGCTACGCAACGATCGCCCGCCTGAAATGGGTGAAAAGATGAAAGCCACCAGCATACGCATTTACCTTTATAACGATTTCCGAAACCATGAATCCTGCGCTACTTTTTCGCTCTTTGCGCGCCCGGAATTTCAGATTATACTTCACCGGACAATTTATTTCCCTCATCGGCACCTGGATGCAACGTGTGGCCATAGCCTGGCTGGTGTACCGCCTTACCAACAGTGAATTAATGCTGGGTATCGTTAGCTTTGCCAGTCTTATTCCTTCCCTTATTCTTTCGCCCTACGCTGGTGCACTGGCAGACCGGCATAACCGTTACAATATTCTTTTCATCAGCCAGGTGGCGTCTATGTTACAATCTGGCGCTATGGCCGCTATGGTATTGTGTGGCTGGTACAGCATGACGGGCATTATTATACTTAGCATTGCCCAGGGTGTAATTAATTCTTTTGATACTACTTCCCGCCAGTCTTTAATGGTATCGCTCATTGACCATAAAGAAGACTTGCCCAATGCCATTGCACTCAACTCTTCGATGGTAAACCTGGCCCGCCTGCTGGGTCCTGTGGTGGCCGGGGTGCTGCTCACGGCCTGGGGAGAGGGCGTGTGTTTTTTCGTAGACTTCCTGAGCTTTGTGGCGGTACTGATATCGCTGCTCATGATGCGCCTGCAATTACCGCCCCGCAAAGCTTCCAAAGGCAGTGTATGGGAAGGGCTGCGGTTGGGTTATCAATACCTGAATGAAGCACGCGACATCAAAGCGAGCATTTTATTACTCGCGGTGATCAGTATGTGTGTAACACCTTACAATACATTGATGCCGGTATTCGCCAAAGCTACCTTCCATGGCGGCAAGGCGGTATATAGTTCCCTGCAAACTTTTGTAGGTGCAGGCGCACTCATCATGGCGATCTATATGGCATCGCTAAAACCCGGGCGCGATGTACTGCGCATTGAGAACATCATGAGCGCAGTATTTGCCTGTGCAGTGCTGCTTTTTGCTTTCTGCCACTGGCTGCCGCTGGGCCTTGTGCTGATGATCTTTTCCGGCGCTGGCATGATGGGAACCATTTCCTGTACCAACACTTACGTACAGACGCACGTGGCGGAAAATATGCGCAGCCGCGTAATCAGTTATTATGTAATGGCTTTCCAAGGCACCATTCCCATCGGTGCGTTGTTAGTTGGTTGGTCGGCGGAGTATTTTGGAACGGCCATTACTTTGGGCATACAAGGCGCCATAGGTCTTACCGCCGCTGCCCTTTTTGCTTTACATGTCAAAAAATTAAAAGCAATGCCCGCTGCCACTGCGGCCTCCATCCGGGCCTGAACGAACGGCTATTATCCTTGTTTCCGGACACGGCTGCTTATTACTTAATGCAATTCTATTACTATCTTTAGCGTTTACATACAACCCCCCTTTTGCCGCCCGTGAAAGGCCTATCCGCGAACGCCCGTAAGCTGCCGCTTAAAACTATGTAAATGACGGATTTAGTATTTCTGAAAGCACTAAGAGACAAACTGAAAGGAGGGAACAGCCGGTCCATACACCTGAACGCACTGCCGGGAAAATTTGCCACCCGCCTGGACCTGGCCGATCTGAATGTTGTAAAACCCCACCTGGCCGACGCTTTTTTACAGCAGTTGTTTACCAATGCCAAATTTGAATTTCCAATAGATTTTCATGAGGATCCGGCCCATATCCGGCCGGCAGATGAACAGAAAAAACTTAATATCCTGGCCCGCCGCCTCAATGCCATTTGTATTGAGAACGATGATAACTTCAAAGAACACGGCATCCGCACCTTCGGATTTGGTTATCCTATCCTCGTGAAACGTACCCGGCAAGATCCGGATAAGGTGATCAAGGCCCCCCTGTTTATCTGGCCGCTGGAAATTTTAAAAGCCCACGATAAGGTGAATAGTTGGTCCATACTGCGCAACAAAACCCTTAACGAAAACAATCGCATTGTAGACGAGGAAATACATTCTGTATCTATTAATGAAGTGCTGCTTTCTTTCCTGCGCACCGATGAAAATATTGTGTTGCCACAGATCAATGAAGAACTGTTGGAAGACGCGGTGATAGACCAAGAGGAACTACTGTCACTGCTGCTCGGCGTACTAAAAGCCTTTCACGCGACAGATACCGTGAGCCAGGCTGTGCTGGCCGCCAAGCTGGCATCGCCGGTGGCGCTGATCCCAGATGCCGGCGAACTGGAAGCCAGCACCGGGGCTCAACCCTGGATTCAGTTCAGCGGCGTGTTTGGCCTGTTCCGTACCCAAAAGGAAAGCATCATTTCCGACATGGACAAACTGATCGACCACCACGACCTGTTTGGCAAACCGCCGGTTATACAGGTTACGCAGCCACTATCGCCCTACGCCATCGTAGACACAGATCCCAGCCAGCAGGAAATTCTGCATACCCTGCTAGATGCGCCCCACAAAATTATTCAAGGCCCTCCCGGTACCGGTAAAAGCCAGTCGCTCACAGCGCTGATCACCAATGCGCTCTCCAATGGGATGAAGTGCCTCGTAGTATGCGAAAAGAAAACGGCCATGGATGTGATCAAAAGCAACCTGGAAAGAACAGGGGAGGCGCTGGGCGCCCTGTCTGTTGTTGTGGAAGACATTATTAAAGACCGCGACAAGATCATTAACGCCGTGCGCGACCGCATTGCACAACAACATACAAATGGCCATGTGTCGAACGAGCATCCTTACCTGCAATCGAAGGCCGATATAGATAACACGATTAAAGAAATCAATACCCAGCATAGCGCCTTGTATGCGCCGCTGTACAATGGGAAGAACTGGACCACCCTGGTGGGCGAGTTCCTGACGATGAAGGCGCATACAGACTTAACGCCCCTAAAAGAAAAGTTGGATCACCGCAAATTTAAGTTTGAAGACGACCCGCAGGAACTGCATACTTTCCAGCAGCACCTGCAGGAAGCGCAGCGACTGTACGCGGAGGTAAATAGCCTGGAACACCCATTGGATTTATTACACAGTCGCTTGTTTACCGGCGAAAATCCACGCCTGGTACAGCAGGAATTAGAACTCTTCCTGCAAAAATATTTACTGGAAACCAATACCCTGAGCGATTCGTTGAAAGCCTTGAAAGCCGCGTATGAACAGGCTATGCAGGATTACTATACTACGCTTACCACGAATACCCAATCGCTGTACAACAAGCTTTCGGAAGAAGTTGTGCAATACGGGCAAGCATTAACGCAGCACTACACCGCCTACTACAACGCCGTGAAAACCGCTGCCGGCAACTATCTCCATGATGCAGACAACGCCTATCGCACGTATGGCGACTTGTTTTATAAGAACAGCGGGTTCGCTAGATTCCTGCTTAAATTCGGAAGCATTTTTTCCGGGAAATATAAACGGATGATCGCTGCGCGGGCGGAATTGCTTGCACAATACAGCCGTGTGCAGCAAGCCCACCAGCAGTTCGATTATTTTCCCCATGCTTATTTGCCATTGGACGTGATGCCCTCCCTACAGGTATTGCCGAATGATATCCGTAGCCTGGATGAGGAACTTGAACAGTGGAGTACCGGTATAGATGGCCTGAAAGATGGTTGGGTAGCTAATTATAGCCCTTCGCATTATCACCCGGTGTATTCGCCTCATGCTTTGCAGCAATGTTGGAAAGCGTATGTATCATTGCGTTCCCGCATCGCTATTGATCCTGTGCTGCAATCCCGTTATGGTGTGCAGGCTACCCATGCACAGGAATTGCTTACACTTTTGAAAGGATTGTTGGCAGATACCGGTGCGGCGGACAGCTTAATCGCCCATTACATAGACCACTGTACCAGTGCGTATCTGCATGGCACATTCAAGAACAGCCAGCCGCAGGTATTGCAATTAGAAAATGCTACTAGTGCTTTCTGGAACATGTTTCAACAGTCGCAGCTCTTCCAGCGCAATGTAGTGCCACCGGAACCTGTGACGCTGCCGGTAAGGATGTCCACCATCAGCCGTCTGTGGCTGGAAATGGACGTGGTGTGCCAGCAGTTGCCTAACTTTCGTACTTACTTTGCCTGGCGCCGCTTCTTTGAGCCGCTGCCTGCTATAGCGCAGGAAGTTATTTGTACCCTGGCGGTAAGTGGCTACCCAAATTGGGCGGAAGGTTTTTCGGCATGGTATTATAACTGGCTACTCTCTCACCTTGAAAATCTTTCCCTGCCCACCAACGACGCCGCTATTCAGCGACTGCGTTATTTGCAGGAAGGCCTTAAGCAACTACAACAAGAGCAACTTTTAGTCCAATGGCAGCAACGCCAAACGGAGGCCGTACAAGAGTTCACCAACCGGGGAATGAGTGTGGCGGGTCTTTATAACAAACGTGGCAACAAAGGCCAGCGACGCAACTCCCTGCGTAAAATAGTAGCCAGCGACGTAGCCCTTTTTACAAATTTCTTTCCCGTACTCATGGTAAGCCCCAGCGTGTGCAGTTCCATCCTGCCACTGGAGGAAGGCTTGTTCGATATTGTAATTTTCGATGAAGCCTCGCAATTGCGGCTGGAGGATACTTTTCCCTCACTGGTGCGTGGCCGCATCAAAATTATTTCCGGGGATAGCCAGCAAATGCCGCCCACGGCGTATTTCCAGGGAGGCAACGCTTTGCTGTATCCTGTGGAGGAGGAAGAAGAAGACGTAATGCCAGCATTGCCCCATACCGCCCAAAGCCTGGACCTGGCAGAAAGCGAATCGTTGCTGATGTATGCGGAAAACAGTCATTATAAACCCTCTTACCTGAAAGTACACTACCGATCACAACATCCTTACCTGATCGATTTTTCTAATCATGCCTTTTACGGTAAGCGCCTCATCCCTATGCCGGCACGTACGCCCTATAAGCCGCTACGTTATTTCGAAGTAGCTGGCGTGTATGATGAGCAGATGAACATAGCCGAGGCCAGGCAGGTGGTACAAATGCTACTTACCGAAATAGCGCCATTGGCCGATGGCCGTTTTCCTTCTGTGGGTATCGCCACTTTCAATATTTATCAGCGTAATCTCATCCTGGAGGAGATCATCAAGGCCCGCCAGGAAAGCCCGGCCTACGATCAACGCATCCGCGACCTGGGTCCAGACTTGTTTGTGAAAAACCTGGAAAACATACAAGGTGATGAGCGGGACATTCTCATTATTTCTACCACCTATGGGCCCCGCAAGGATGGCGTGTTTCGCCAGTCTTTTGGCCCTATACAACAGCAGAATGGGTATAAATTGCTAAACGTAATCATCACCCGCGCAAGGCAGGCGGTGTATGTAGTAAGCTCAATACCAGAGCGGGTAATACAGCAATACCCCTTGCTACTACAGCAAATGAAGAATAATGGCCGCGCGGTATTCTACGCCTACCTGGCCTACGCCAAAGCCGTGGAAACCGGCGATGAAAATACCCGCCAGCTTATTCTTGGCCTGCTGGCGGAGAATTGCGAAAATGTTTTTCAGCAGGGCAATAACCAACTACAGGAATCTTCTGCTGTATTTACCAAAGAAGTAGTGCGCCGCCTTAAAGAACGCATTTCACCAGCGCGCATTATCCAACATTATACGGTGGGTGGCTTTCGCATAGACATTACTATTCTTACCGCAGACGGTAAGCCTTTCATTGCCATTGAGTGCGATGGCAGTAAACATTCCCAGCGGCAGGAAGCCTACGCCTGGGACTTGTTCCGCCAGCAACAACTGGAGCAGCAGGGGCTTAGATTTCACCGTATCTGGTCTGCCAATTGGTGGTACGATCCGGCCTCAGCCCTGGAGCAACTGATCAACTATATTCAAACTGCGGAACAGCCCGTTAATACCATAATTTGATTGTTTTTATTAATACATAAATGCTTTACTGATAATGGCTGACGTGTTAATAAGCTCCGCCTATTTTTAATGCCCTGAATTATAGGTAATCCCAGTGTAATTGCTTAATTTAAGGTTACTTAATTCCACCACGTTATGGCTATTTCTATGCTTTCCACGGACAGCCAGCATGCTGATTTTCAGCAACTCACTTCCCTGATGGACAAAGAATTGAGCAGACGCTACCCCACTTTGCAGGGCAAATACAATACGCATAATCAAATCCCCGCAGGCACACCCGTATGGATTGCATACGACGATACGATGGCGGTGGCTTGTGGATGTTTTGTGCCCATGGATCTTGGAGTGGCGGAGATCAAAAGATTGTTTGTAATACCGGGCTACCGGGGCCTTGGCATTGTAGCCCAACTGCTGGATGTGATAGAATTGAAAGTATTAAATGCCGGATTTAATAGTGTAGTACTGGAAACAGGTGTAAAACAAATTGAAGGCATTAAAATGCTGCATGAACGCGGTTACCAGACGATTGAAAATTATGGTCCCTATGCAGGATGTGAGAACAGCGTGTGCTTAGGCAAGGAACTACAGGTGGAAACAATGAAAGCTTATAAATAGCTTATAAATAAGGTCTGCTTTATCGCAAATAACAAGGCACGCATGCTCATAAGCTGCGTGCCTCGTTGTAAGTAGTAAATTATTACAGTAATTCCTGCAGCTGTGAAACGATCTGTTTCTCCGCATCTAGTGCAGACACTTGTTGTTTCTCGAACTTGCGGCCAGTGATTTTTTCGAATAGCTCTATATAACGTTCACTTACACTGTGCACAAATTCGTCGGACATTTCCGGAACGGTTTGGCCTTCTTTGCCCTGGAAACCATTTTCCATCAGCCATTCGCGCACGAACTCCTTACTTAACTGCTTCTGTGGTTTGCCAGCCGCTTGGTTGGCCTCAAAGCCATCGGCGTAGAAGTAGCGGGAAGAATCGGGGGTATGAATTTCATCGATCACATAAATGGTGTCGCCCACTTTGCCGAATTCATATTTAGTGTCCACCAGGATCAGTCCTTGTTTGGCCGCTAATTCTTTGCCCCGGTTAAACAGCGCCAGGGTAAGCTTTTCCAGTTGCGCATATTCCTTTTCGCTCACCAGTCCGGTGGCAATGATCTGCTCACGGGAAATGTCTTCGTCGTGGCCTTCGTGTGCCTTGGTGGTAGGGGTGATGATAGGCGTGGGGAAGAAGTCGTTTTCTTTCAACCCTTCTGGCAAAGCTACGCCGCACAATTCACGTAAGCCGCTTTTGTACGTTCTCCAGGCATGGCCGGTAAGATTTCCGCGAACCACCATTTCCACAGGATAAGTTTCACATTTCAGGCCAATGGTGACATTCGGCAGCGGAACGCTTTTCACCCAGTTGGGCGCAATATCTTTCGTGGCATCCAGCATAATGGCCGCCACCTGGTTCAGCACCTGCCCTTTGTAGGGAATAGGCCGGGGCAGCACCACATCGAATGCGGAAATGCGGTCGCTTACTACCATCACCATCAATTTATCTTCGATGGTGTACACATCCCGCACCTTGCCTTTGTAAAAAGCGGTTTGCTTTGGAAAATGAAAATTAGACTCCAGCATTACTTATGATTAATTATGTTAATGTGTTGTAGATGATGAAGCAAAAGTAGGAAATAAATAAACAAATTGGGTTACACAAGGTGTAATGAATAGGGGTAAGTGCATGTAAAAATGATGTTGCCAGACAGCCTGCACACGTATTCAGCAGCGAATTACCGAACCCATATTATTTTCTGCATACTGTTTCACCAGGTTAATGATATATTCATTTTCTGGGTAGGGCGTCAGCAGATCCCGCAGGGCGGCGGGATCGCTAATACCTGCATCTATCGGCACATATCCCATACCATAAAAGCGGCCACTTTCCATGAGGATGGCGCTTTGTTCTGTTACATTGCGGCCACTGCCCAGGATAATAAAGGATGGTTGGGCGGCCCGGAGGCTTTGAATGGCTTTCAATACGCGATGATTATAGGTGAGGGCTGCTTCTTTTTTTTCGCAGGCCCCAAGGCAGGTTTCATCTTCCAGACCAGTGCAGGGGTCATGGTCGGTTTGCAAAAAACAAAGCTTGGGGCAAAGGTGAAATTCGCGGATGAGGCGGCGCAGCCACTGCTGGCCTTGCGCCAGCAAATCAAAAGATAGCAAGGGTTGCGTGTACTTGCGTTTTTTTTCGATGGCCAGGCGCAGGTAGCCCTGCTGGTCTTCGAAGGTGTAAAAACCATATCGCAATTCCGCCCTTTTCTGGGATTGGTTGTAAACAGGCCACAGCCGCTTAATCTCTACCGATTCTAGGATGCAGGCCATGAGCTCTGTGCCCGTGGTTTCATAACTCACGGAGTAAATATTACGCAAAAATTCCTGGCGTTTCTGGCTGCTGTTATTACCTGTAAAGTGGCTGTTCACCCGCTTTTTCAGGTCTTTGGCCTTGCCTACATATAACACCTTTCCCTTCTGGTCGTGGAAATAGTACACCCCCGGACGGCCGGGTAATTCGGTTACATATTCCGGGGCCAGGTTAGGTGGCAGGAAGTGTTCTTTACTGCCGCGTTTAAGCATGGCTGGAATATGTTGTTGGTTGTCGCTGGCCAGCAGGCGCTCAAAAAGGCGTACGGTGGCTTCCGCATCGCCAGCGGCGCGGTGGCGGTCGTGAAGGCTTATATTCAGCGAGCGGCACAGTTTACCTAGGCTATAGGAGGGCAACCCGGGAATTACTTTGCGGCTCATGCGTACGGTGCAAAGTTTTTTGCTATGCAAGTCGTACCCGCATCCCTGGAGATGATGATGTATAAAAGAATAATCGAAGTTTACATTGTGGGCAATAAAGATATTATTACGCAGCAGCTCATACACACGGGGAGCTACCTCTTCAAAGAAAGGCGCATCTTCCACCATTTCATTGGTAATGCCGGTAAGCGATTGTATGTAATAGGGAATAGGTTTGCCGGGATTTACCAATGTTTCATACCGCTCAATCACCTGGTGCCCGTCGTGAACGAAAATGGCTATTTCGGTAATGCCATTGGCCCTGGCATGACCGCCGGTGGTTTCTATATCTACAATTGCATACATGACATAAAGCTAACAAATTTAGCAATTATACCATAAATTTTAGTTAAAACCGGGTTTAATATTTATTCCAGTCTTATCTGTATACATATTCGCCCGGGATTTGGTAGATAGATCTGCATGCGGAGCTTTGGGCGGTGTTAAATTTATAAGTAAACCGTTGAGTAGGATGTTGTAATGCTAATAATACTTACATTTAAAACATTCATTCCAAAATAAAATTTTTATGGCCAAGTACAAATGGGCACTCGATCCCCTGCACAGTGAACTTCAATTTAAGGTAAAACACCTTGCTATTACCAGCATTACCGGTAGTTTTCATCACTATACCACGGAGGTGGAGACAGAGGAGGAAGATTTTAAAAATGCCTCCGTGCATTTCACTGCCCAAGTAGATTCTATCAGCACCAACAACGCGCAGCGCGATGAGCACCTGCGCAGCCCTGACTTTTTCGACGTTAATAAATTCCCGGAAATTAATTTCACCGCTACCAAAGTGGAATCTGTGGATAATGATGGTTCTTACGAACTGTATGGAGATCTAACCATTCACGGCGTTACCAAACCGGTGAAACTGGATGTTGAATTTGGCGGCGTTATCAAAGATCTTTATGGCCAAACCAAAGCAGGATTTACCATTCACGGTAAGATAAACCGTAAGGACTATGGCCTCACTTACAACGCTCTCACAGAAGCCGGTGGACTGGTGATCAGCGATGAGGTGAAACTGGCAGCAGAGGTACAACTGGTAAAACAACCGGCATAGGTGGAACAAAATAACCTGGGTATAATAAAAAGGGTCGCCAGCAATATTGCCGGCGACCCTTTTAAATAGTTTACATACTTACCCTTATTTATGCGTTTTAACATTCTTCAGGTAATCTTTAATCGCTTCTGCACTATCCAAGTGTGCCTTTAATGTAGGCAGGGTGTTAGTGGCAAAGGCTTTGATATCTGCATCTTCTAAATTCTTGGAGGCCTTGTCAAAATCATCGATGGCAGACTTGTGGCCATCAATCATATGATCTATGAAAGCCTTATCCCAGTCTAATCCTTTCTTATCATTCAATTTTTCCATAGCGCTTTGGTGTTCGGGGCTGAAGGCCGTAGGCAGGGTAATACCTTTACGATCTGCGATGGCTTTCAATTCATCACCAGCTTTGGTATGATCGGTTATCAACAGGTTGCCAAAGTCTTTTACGCGCTGCTGGGATGCTTTATCCTGGGCTAATTTACCCATGGCTACTTCTGTAAAACCAATATCAGCGGCCTTTACGGAAAAGTCTGCACTTTCTTTGTCAACTGGTTTGGTTTCCTTATTAGTTGAATCGGCTACGGCTTTGCTGTCAGTTACTTCTGTGCCGGTGCTATCTTTGGTGGTGGTGCTGTGTCCATCCCCGCAGGAACTTAAGGCCCAGGCGGATGACAGGATGAGCGCGAATAAACTAATTCTTTTCATAATTATGGTTTTTTAGTGAAATGATTTTTAGCATACAGTCATTTATAGGCTGTGTTATCACTACAGACCAAAAACGATACCATATGAGCTTATGGGCACATTTGCAGCCCAGATGACCAGGCTAAGGGTTAAATTGTTGATTGCCAGCAATACATATGTAGATGCTTTTCCCCGGAAGGGGTAGTAGTGAGATTCTATGATCAAAATGAACAAAGTGGTATGGTGGTTTAATTTTTCTTTTAAAACATTCTTCTTAAACCCATAATAATCATCTCTTCATAAATCCAATGTATACCATTGCAGCGTACATTTTCCTGGTTGCTGTTCCGGTCTTTTAGTGGCAACTACCTGTCATAAACTTTATTAAAGCTATCCCTAAAAGCTGTTAAAACAATGTCATTAATAGGCGGTATACTGAACATTGGTTTAACCGATCAGGAAACAGACGAAGCGTCCGCAGAGCGGATCAGGGTAGTTAATGCCATCAGTGCGCTTACGGCGGTACTTGTAATAGTCTATGGCATTGTATTTTACACGATTTCGGGTGCGCTGGGCATCCTCCTGCCTGCTATTTGCATGGGGGTAGGTTTTTGTGCCGTGTTGTATGCTAATTATCTGCATCATTACCGATGGGCTAAAGTAGGGTTACAATGCATCTTTGCCACGGTTATCCTGTACTATGGCATTTTCCTGGGCCGGTTGGCCAATGCCCAATTGCTGGCCGTTTTTATGATTAGTTTGTCATTGCTCATCTTCACCCGCCAGGAAAAAATAATACGGGCTGTATGTGTCATGCTACCACTCTTGGGGCTGGTAGTAGTAGAGCTCAATGATTTATTTCACTGGTATGCGCCGCTGCGCCTCACCGATATGCAGCAGTATATTTTCCGGTGGCTGATCATGGCGGTGGTGCTGACACTGAATTTTCTGGTGATTTACTTTTACCAGCGCCACTTTACGCGTTTACTCACTGCCATAAAATTGCAAACAGCCACCTTGTCTTACACGGTAGAGCAACGAACGGCCGAATTGCAGCAAACCGTAATCCAGTTGGATAAATCTAACGTATCAAAAACAATTTTTCTCCAGGAAACCAGTCATGAGATCCGCAATGCGCTGCATGCCATATCGGGTATTACGCAGTTGCTGCGCCACGAGCAGCAATTACGGCCGGCTGGCGGAGAAGCATACCAGCTAATTGAAAATTTGTCTTCTATTAGTAACGCTTTATCGGAAATTATTAATAATGTGTTGGAGCTGTCACGCATAGAGGCCGGGCATACCAGTGATTTGCATGAAGTGTGTTTTTCGCTGCACGAATGGCTGCATAGTATTATAAATATTTACCAATATACCACCCGGCTAAAAAAAATAACCCTGTTATTGAGCATAGCCCCCACGGTACCTCCTTATATTATTATAGATCGTATACGTCTCCGGCAAGTGGTGAACAATCTCCTTACCAATGCTATTAAATATACTGCTACTTACAAAAACATTACCCTGTTATGTTTTATAAATGAAGGCCGGCTCTGCCTGCAGGTAAAAGATGAAGGCATCGGCATCCCACGCGAAAAACTGGAGGCTATTTTCAACCCCTTTGAGCAGGCGCATACGCCCGTATATGGTAGTTCTGGCCTGGGCCTCACTATTGCAATGCGCATGAGTAAAATGTTAGGTGGTCACATCCAAATAAATAGCCAGTTGGGGGAGGGAACCACTATCACCGTAAGCCTGCCCCTGAAAGAAGGCACCGCTGCTATGGTGGAAGAGGCCAGTACCGATATGCTTTTCCAACCCGTGTTGCAGGATGCACGCATCTTGCTCATGGAAGACGATCCGCTGAACCAGGTCATTATGCAGCGCATGTTACAACAGATGGGTGTTAGCGACATTGTATTGGTAGATAATGGGGAAGAGGGTCTTTCACTGGCCCAGACCATGTTGCCCGATCTTATTATCATGGATATGCAAATGCCCCAATTATCTGGCTGGAAAGTAATATACCAAATCCGTCAAGACCCTTTCCTGAAGCACATTCCGGTACTGGCCACTTCTGCCAATGCTTTCAAGGAACAAAAAGATGAGGCGCTGGCCGCCGGCATCGACGAATACCTCACCAAGCCTATTGCCTACGATGTGCTGTACAAGTTGCTTAAAAAGCATTTGTTACAAACCGCATTTTTTTAGCGCCTGCGGCTCTTGGGGATTCCTATTCCTACCTTTGGAAACCTACACTTCTTCCAGCAGCGAGGCACTGAACTCCACTGCATAGCGTTTAGTATCATGGAAGCTCCAGTCGTAATTAGCTGTAATCCATGATTGCAGTACATCAATATAACGGTCTACTTCCCGTTGTAACGTTGGCTCATATACCGGTAACTTTTTTTTCAGGCTTTCGAACAATTCCACTTCCATATTATGCATACGGGCGGTTTCCTGCATGGCATCCATAAAACCGTAGTGATGTTCGTGTTTTAGTACCAGCACCAGGTTGTGTACATCGCCCTGCTGCAATTCCTTAAAGCAGGAAAACAGGTCGTTAGCCCAACACACAATATTGTTGCAGGCCAGCACCATACGGGTTATCACGGGGTGTTGCAATACTGCGTCAGGCAGATAAATCTTTTCAATGATCTCAATAGCTTCTACATCGGCAAACAGTGCTCCGGTATAGGGGCGCATTTTCACATAATCCTCCACCGTGGGGGTACGGTGTTGGGCGCGGTTATTAGCCTCCCATAAACAGGATTCAAAATATGCTTCAATGCTGCGGATGAAGCGGGGACGCCATTCCAGGCGGCTAATGCGCAGCATGCGCTGCCAGATGTCGCTGAGTGAGGCAGCCAGGTTACCATCGTTCTCCAGGGTGGCTACTTTATTTTCGTAGAGAATGGTCATGAGCTGGGCGGTAATGCTTTGCAAGTATTCGGCTTGCTGCCCTAAATCGGCTTCGTCACATTGGTCGTCCAGCATAAACAACCAGGTATTAAAGTCGGCGATCACGCACAGCTCAAACAGGTCGGCATGTGGAAAGGCGCGGGCTGCCAGCCAGGGAAAACGGGCGCGTTCAAAGCGGGCCGCCGCCTTTGGGGTGGAAAGCAGATCGAACTGCTGTACCCATGCAGTGGTGTGCGCATTGGCCTCGTGCACAAAATTATTGATCAGGGAAGGAAATGGATAAGAGATCTTTGGGAAATTGAGAACGTTCATGTTGTGTATTTTTAAAGGTTACATTAAAGGGAATAAACAAAATTGCAGCGTGCTAAGGGATACTTCGGGTTATTGATTTTAGTAATATGCAAGCAGGAAGAGACAACGACTTACGTTTAAGTTTAATGGTGTAGTGTAACAATTAATGGCATGCGAATGTGTTAATTATGATGGTGAAATAGAAAAAAGAACCTACTGGTTAGTCCTGCAGGAAAATAATGATGGTCGTGTAATATGCTGCAGACCGGCAGGGTAGGAGTATGGAGTTAAGCCACACGTTATTTTTATTGGTTGTGTGTTGTAAATGGTAAGTTTTTAATTTGATGGAACTTGCACTGGTATTTGAGTATTTAGGTAACTTTTTAACATGGGATAAGCCAGGTGAAACCAACTGGTAAATGTCTGTGGCATCGTATCCAGCAAATAATCTATCTCGGGCATGGATAAGAAGCGGCAATCGGCTACCTCACCGGCGTCGGGCTGCAAAGGGCCACTATAATGGCCCAGCAATACATGATCAAATTCATGCTCTGTAAGCCCATTATCGAAAACCGTGCGATATTGGAAAGAAAAAAGAGGCGTAAGGTAGCAGTCAATGCCCAATTCTTCCACCAGCCGGCGGTGTGCAGCAGCTTCTACGGCTTCGCCGGGTAGTGGATGGCTGCAACAGGCATTGGTCCACAAGCCACCAGAATGGTATTTATGCAGGGCGCGCTGTTGCAATAACATTTCATGATGCTCGTTTAGAATAAATATAGAAAATGCCCGGTGCAGCAATCCCCGCTGGTGCGCTTCCAATTTTTCCATGGTTCCAATCTGGCGGTCCTGCTCATCTACCAGGATGACGTGTGGCAGGTATATCATGTGTTAAGTGATTTAAGTCGGTGTTGCAAACGAGCCGCCATCTTTGCATGTTAGGCGTATCGGGCTACTGTAAATAGTTGAAAATAACAAAATTGTCTGGCATCGGATGTACAACGTTCCTTCGTTTTTCGTCTCTATATTCGGATAAAAGTGCTCCATACAATGCACCTAACCCTGGTTTAATAACAAACATTTGAATATTGCGGGCATGTTATGTGTCTCTTTAATAAATATACGAATTATGAAATTATTTTTTTTGCTAAAAAATGTTCTGTTCTAGCTGATTTATTTCATGAGAATTTTATCTTGAGCAGCAGCGCTGCAATTCCATTGCCGCAGCTATTTTGCGGTTATACCCATTTTAGTAAAGAATTGCTAAGGGGAATGAATGGGCTTAAAAAAAGCTTATTCAACTTGTAGGCATGTCAACAAAGCGGCATTTTCTAAATATAATTATGACGTTTTCACGGGAGGCTGGTTTTAGGGAAGCGTGCTACGTTGCTGTACTTTTCTATTCCTTTCACGCTCAACATCTTCTCAAATTAGATGTTATAACATTTGTTTGTTTATATCTTCCCTATCCTGTAATTTTGCTAACGGTGTTAGGTAAATTGACCCGCTATAAAAATGGGTATAACAGGTCGAAAAAAGCGACAAAAAACAGCCGTTCGTGCAGCCATCCTGCAATAGGCCTGGGAGCTGGTCCGGAAAGAGGGCTGGTAGTCTTTATCCATTCGTAAAATTGCCGTTGCCATTGAATACATTGTACCTGTCATTTACGATCACTTTAAAAATAAAAATGATATTCTGCTGGAATTTGTGAAAGAAGGTGTTCAGGGCTTGCTGGACGCGCTGTGTCATGTGCAGCAGCAACATGCCGACCCGAAGCGTAAATTGAAACCATGGTGTATGCTTATTGGGAGTATGCATTGGCCAATAAGGCGCATTATCAGTTAATGTTTAGTGTAGGCATGAATACTTGTGATGCCTTCCAGAAAGTATCACAGCTTTGCGAAACAGGCCAGCTCATAGAAAGCACTATCGAGGGCGTAGTGGCCCGGAGCAGTCACCCGGCAGACACGGTTATAAAGTTCCAAGTGTTTGGGTCTCTCCTGCACGGTATTGCCGCTGCCAGTATTATGGATCATTTGTTTGCGCCTTATGGCAAAAATGGCGATCAGGTTTTTGCAGACATTGTGCAGCATTTTATTCGGGGTTTCAAAGATTAGCTGTGACGCTTATAGCATATTTTTTGGGCGCACGCTATTCGTTGCACGTCATCATCTTAAATTGGATGCGAACGGTATTAGTTAGGATATCTAAACTATGTAATTGTATAAAAGGATCTAATTGTTAGCTGTAACCATGGTGAATGCTTTGGTTACGCAACACACAAACCAATATAAAACGTTTAAAAAAGTTAAATTAGCATGAGCATTATTAATTCCCTCCAGTGGCGTTACGCTGTGAAAAGAATGACCGGCCAGAAAGTAGAACAGGAAAAGGTGAACGTTGTACTGGAAGCTGCCCGTCAGGCGGCTAGCTCTATTGGGCTTCAGCCTTTCAGTGTGATCGTGGTTAAAAACGAAGAATTGCGTAAGCAGATTGCTCCCTTAGCTTACAATCAACCGCAGATTACCGAATGTTCTCACTTGCTGATTTTCGCAGCCTGGACCGATATGTCCGAAGCACAGGTAGAGGAATATATCCAGCAGATAGCTGTTGAGCGCGGCGTTCCCCGGGAAGCCCTGCAAGGTTTTAAAGACACCGCATGGGGTGCAGTAGCTGGTAAAACACCCGAGCAACGATTCGAGTGGTTTGCCCGCCAGGCCTACATTTCCTTTGGTACCGCTATTGCCGCCGCTGCTTACGAAAAAATAGACTCCTGCCCTATGGAAGGTTTTAATGGCCCCGCTCTGGATACCCTGCTGGGCCTGGATAAGAAAAATTTGCGCTCGGTAACATTACTGGCGCTCGGTCATCGCGACGAAGTGAACGACAAGCTGGCTGGTGCTGCAAAAGTGCGCCGTGCGAAGGAGAAATTTATCATTGAATTGTAGTAGGGAAGGAGTGGTTATTGCACAAGCATTTATTCGTCAAACAGGCAGCAGCCCGGACTAGCCATCACAAGAAAGCTAGATGTAGCATTAACGCAGTGGCATATACGAAACGTGAAATAGAAGTGCAAGACGGATACTCTTAACGGTTACTATAAAAACGAAAACGCCCGGAAAGAATTCCGGGCGTTTTTCATTTTCATTTACCAATTTCAACATAAAGCGTTTACTGGTTCAGTACAATACTTCTGCTTTAGTGGCTTTTGGAAAAGGAACACCTTGCAGGTGATACATGATGCTGAGGTATTTATGTGTAAGGTATTTCAAATTGTGTTGCTCAAAGGCGAATTGATAGGCTATGCGCACCTGTTCTTCGCTTATCCGGGGCTTGGTGAGTAAGGTATGGATGCCTGCGGCGAGTGCCTTGGGCGATTTAACAGGACATAAGATGCCGCGTCCTTCGCCCAGCAGGTCTGGTAGTCCACCAGCATTTGTGCCCACTACGGGAACTTTGTACAAGAAGGCATCAAGCACGCTGCTTCCCAGGCCTTCCTGTTCAGAGCTCATCACAAATACATCCAAAAGGGTAAACACATCTTCCACATTATCATGGAAGCCCATCAACTTGTAATGGTCCTGTAGGCCCAGTGCGGCAATGCGCTCCCGCACGGGAATTTCTAATGCGCCTTTACCAAAGTGAAGGAAAACAAAATCCTTTCGTTTAGCAGCTAATTCAGCAATGGCGTCCACCATGGTAAAAGGATCTTTATGATCTACCAGGGCTGCCGTGGTACCTAATATTTTAGTGGTGGGTGCCAGCGGAAGGTTTGCCAGCAGTTGAATAGCCCGGGAGGCATTCAATTCTTTTTTGACAATAGCGCTGGAAATAACGGTGACGTTTTCCACGCCAAAGTCTTCCAAAATGCGCTTTATGGCAGTGCTGATAGCAATCACCTTATCCGTAAGCCGGTACTTGAGACGTGTAAACCGGCCATGGGGTACAAAATCTACCCGCCGCGTGAACACGATCTTTGCCCGGTGAAAAGGTTTGGCCAATACAGCATAGGTTAGTATATGAGAAGTCTGCACATGCAGGATGTTGTAGTGACGTCCATAGCGCATTAAAAAGTACAAAATGCCAAAAATATTTGCAAACGCATAAGTAGTAAAACCGGCCTCCCTGGCCTTTTCTTCAAGGGCGCAATTTTTGCGGCAAAGAAGCGAAACGCCTATGCCGGCATCTGCAAAGCCGGTCATATTATAAAGTGTCTGACGTTCTCCTCCTCGCCATCCACGTTCGAAGTTCAGCTCAAGAATACGTAAAGGTTTAATTCGCATGTAACAATATTTTAGGCGCTCGACAGGTTGAAAGAATATAGATTAGACGCATAAATTATGCGAAGTTTAATAGGTTTTCTGCATGCTTAACAGTAAATAACATTAAATAACAGTACTACTGCAATTTACGGTATTAAAGTCTATTGCTTACCTTTATGTTCATAAATAGACCGGCATATTGAAACACCTGGCAGCACTTAATAAATATTTTATAACCTACAAATGGCGGTTCCTTCTGGGGCTCCTGTTCACGGCCATTTCCATCGTATTCAGCATATTTCAGCCCATCATGGTCCGGCAGATCTTTGACCTGCTGGAACAAAACCTTAACACCTATGGCCTGGTGAGTGATACCAAGCTGCGCGGCGCGTTCCGGAACGACTTTACCGCAGTGCTGGCTTTTTATGGGATTATCATCCTGGTCTTTGCCTTGCTCAGTGGCTTTTTTATGTTTCTGCAGCGGCAAACCCTGGTGGTGATGTCGCGCTTTATTGAATATGACCTCAAAAATGATGTTTATGAACATTACCAGCGTTTGGACCTTAACTTTTTCAAAATGCATCGCACGGGCGATCTGATGAGCCGCATTACAGAAGACGTATCACGGGTACGTATGTACGTGGGGCCAGCGGTAATGTATACCACGCGTACTTTAATTATGCTTGTGATCATCGTGTATCTCATGCTGGAAGTAAATCCCATGCTTACATTGTATACTTTGTTTCCTTTACCCATCCTGGCTATTACTATTTATTATGTAAACCATATCATTCACCAGAAAAGCGAGCGCATTCAAGCGCAGTTGTCCGGTATTACCAGCATCGCACAGGAATCCTATTCAGGTATCCGGGTAATTAAATCCTATGTACAGGAGGATAATACCGTCAATTTTTTTGATAAGGCAAGTGAAGATTATAAGCAAAGCTCCATTAGCCTGGCCAAAACCGATGCCATGTACCAGCCTGCCATGGCTTTAATGATTGGGTTGAGTGTTATCCTGACCATCTTTACCGGAGGCCTCCAGGTTATGAATGGTACTATTACGGTAGGCAATCTCGCCGAATTCGTGATATATGTGAACATGCTAACTTTCCCCATTTTCTCCATTGGTTGGGTGGCATCTATGGTGCAGCGTGCCGCAGCTTCACAACAACGGCTAAACGAATTTCTTCAAATACGACCGGATATTAAAGACAGTCCCGATGCACAAGCTGTAATAATAAAAGGAGGTATAAGGCTGGAAAATGTATCTTTTACCTACCCACATACTGGCATTACAGCCCTGAAGCACTTTAACCTATCGATTCAGCCCGGCCAGAAAGTGGCAGTGATAGGGCGTACCGGCGCTGGCAAATCTACCCTGGCCCAATTGCTGATACGCATGTACGACCCGCAGGAAGGACGTGTGGAAATAGATGGGCTAGATATCCGGGGTATTAAGCTGGAAAGCCTCCGGGAGCAAATCAGTTATGTGCCGCAGGATGTTTTCTTATTTTCCGATAGTATCACCAATAACATTCGCTTTGCCCGCCCCGATGCAGACATGGAAACGGTAAAACGTGCTGCCCGGCAAGCTTCCATTGAAAAAGACATTACCCAGTTCCGGGAAGGTTTTGATACGATGATCGGAGAACGGGGGGTAACGCTCAGCGGTGGGCAAAAACAGCGTATCTCAATTGCCCGAGGCTTATTGAAAGATCCGAATGTAATGGTTTTCGACGACTGCCTGTCTGCCGTAGACGCCAAAACCGAAAAAGAAATTATTAGCAATCTGTATGATTATCTCCAGCATAAAACGGCTATCATCATCACCCACCGCATCTTTACATTGTTTGAATTTGATAAGATCGTGGTGCTGGATGAAGGGGCCATTGTGGAGGAAGGTACACATGAAGAATTATTGTCATTAAACGGTTATTATGCGAACCTCTATGCCCGCCAGCAATCTGGCGAGGAAGACATAGTAATGGCTTCATAATGAGTAGCTTAATATAGCCATAGTCGTGAGTTTCAGCCCTGCCTAAATCATTTCCTGATACTATTGAAATTTATTTTGATATTTAGAAAACAATAGTATATTTGTTCCTTATAGAAAACAGGATTTGATTCGTTAACACTTAAATCATTCACACTGTGGCGTACGAAAACAACAATCAGCAGGAAAGAAACAATGATAGCATCTTTTCCAAGCGATTGAAGGCGGGTAAAAGAAGGACTTACTTCTTTGATGTAAAAACTACTCGGGGCAACGATTACTTTCTGACCATCACAGAGAGCAAAAAACGCTTCAACGACAATGGTTATGACAGGCACAAAGTGTTCTTGTATAAAGAAGACTTTAACAAGTTCCTGAATGCGCTGACAGAAACTATCAATTACGTTAAAACGGAGTTGATGCCTGATTTTGATTTTGACGCTTACAATCACGATTATTCCCGTGACGAAGACGGAGAAGAAGGGTCTGAAGTAGCGGATAACATAGAAGCCGATGTAGAAGTAGTTACTGCCGCCACAGCAGCACCTATAACAGCCGAAGTATCCAGCGCCGTTCCGGCATCTATAAGCACGGAAGACGTGGATAAATGGTAATGACTATGTACTAAAAATTTACTTTATTGAAAGGAAGCCTCCGGATTTTTTCCGGGGGCTTTTTTTGGCTTTTTATTTTTTGCTGAACGTGTAGTCGTGAGGGTCATATTATATTAAGTGGGAATGATTATGTTTTATTTACCCGTTAATTGCGTATAGTCATGCACGTTGTAATAGTTTATAGAGAAATGCCATTGTGCAGCCGCTACAATATTAGTAATAAAAAAGCCGCAGACATTCTTGTATTGTTTGCGGCTTTTAAATGAAGAAATGAGCATACACTATTTACGCAATTGCTTGAACGCATTGATCAGCCCATTGGTAGAAGAATCGTGATTGGTAACCGGTGTGTTGTTCTGAAGCTCTGGTAGGATACGGCCAGCCAATTGTTTGCCCAGTTCCACACCCCATTGGTCAAAAGTATAGATGTTCCAGATAACGCCCTGCACAAAAATTTTGTGTTCGTATAATGCTATGAGTGAACCCAGGCTTCTGGGGGTAATCTCTTTTACCAGAAAAGAGTTGGTAGGACGGTTGCCGGTAAATACCTTGTAAGGAAGCAGTTCCTTAATTTCTGCTTCACTCTTGCCGGATTTTACCAGTTCTGCGCGCACTTCATCTTCCGTTTTGCCATTCATCAAGGCTTCAGTTTGGGCGAAGAAGTTAGACATCAGTTTTATATGATGATCGCCAACTGGGTTGTGGCTGATGGCGGGCGCAATGAAATCGGCCGGTACAATACGGGTACCCTGGTGAATGAGTTGATAAAAAGCATGCTGGCCGTTTGTACCAGGTTCTCCCCACACGATAGGTCCCGTTTCGTAAGTAACGGAATGCCCGTTACGATCTACGTATTTGCCATTACTTTCCATATTGCCCTGCTGAAAGTAGGCGGCAAAACGATGCATATACTGGTCGTAAGGCAGGATGGCTTCTGTGCCGGTGCCGAAGAAGTTGCCGTACCACAAACCTACAAGGGCCATGATCACGGGGATATTTTTTTCGAAGGGCGTGGTTTTAAAATAATTGTCTACCGCTTCGGCACCTTTTAGTAGCGCTTCAAAGTTGTCGTATCCTACGGTGAGTGCAATGCTCAGGCCAATGGCAGACCATAGGGAGTAACGGCCACCTACCCAATCCCAGAACTCAAACATATTGGCCGGGTCAATGCCAAAGGCGGTTACATCCTTTTCATTGGTAGAGAGGGCGGCAAAGTGTTTGGCAATATGAGCGGGATCTTTAGCAGATTGCAGGAACCATTCGCGGGCTGTATTGGCGTTGGTCATGGTTTCCTGGGTGGTGAAGGTTTTGGAGGCTACCAGGAAAAGAGTCTCTTCAGGTGTTACCTTCTTCAATGTTTCTACAATGTGGGTACCATCTACATTAGATACGAAGAAAGGTGTAATACCCTTGTTAGCATAGGCTTTCAACGCTTCGGTAACCATTACCGGGCCAAGGTCGGAACCACCGATACCAATGTTTACTACATATTTAATAGGCTTTCCGGTATAGCCCAGCCATTTGTGGCTATGAATGTTTTCGCAGAATTTTTTCATTTTCCCGAGTACAGCATGTACATCCTGGAGAACGTCTTTGCCGTCCAGCAGTACGGGTTTGCCGGAGAAGTTGCGGAGGGCCGTGTGCAGCACGGCGCGGTTTTCGGTAGCATTGATCTTCTCTGCCCCGAACATAGCGTCTATGGCGGCTTTCACATTGCTCTCAACAGCCAGCGCCAGTAAGGTATCCAATGTTTCCTGTGTGATCAGATTTTTGGAATAGTCGAACAGGATGTCTTCGAATTGCAGCGAGAACTTGGCAAAACGTTGCGGGTCTTCGGCAAAGAGGGTGCGCAGGCTGGCCTGTTTCATCGTCGCTGCTTGCTGTTGTAGCTTGGGCCAGGCTTTGGTCGTCGTTGGATTAATGCTTGGAAACATATAATGCTGTTTTTATTGTTCGAGTCTAAAAGTACGGCGTTTCGCGATTGGAAACCTATAAAAAATTTCGATCTGCCAAGCCATGTGCTGTCAGGGTTTTCCAATGGCGTTGGCGGAAAAGCTGCCAGATAATAGCTACTGCCACCAAACCAGCCAGGATAAAGCAGGTTTGAATGATGGGTACGCCCCATTGTAATCCTTCGTTCTGCCTTTTGGCAATGATGCCAATAAAAGCCCAGATGGTGACCAGTGCATACGGCACATTGTTGTGCAATAGGAGGAAGTAGGCCGTGAGTGCGGTACCCAGCAGTAATCCTGCGATTGCGAACAACATTGGACCGGTGCCGGCCACGGGAATATCAAAATATGCCACCAGTTCCAGCAGATTGGCGATAAAGGCAATGCTGATCCAGCCAAAATATAAACCAAAAGGAATGAATACAAATAATTTTATAGGAAGGGGTGCATCTGGGGAAGCAACCTGGAAACGTTGCTGGATGTTCCAGATGGAATACCATAAAAAGCCCATGACCACAATGCTGAGCGGTAACCAGTTGTAATGCCAGGCAATAAGCCAGCCAGCATTGGCCATACAACTCCACAACCACCAGGTTTGTAGCCGCGTGGCCATGTGATTACGGGCGGCATCCCGGCCAGACTGAAAGGCTAGCCAGCACTGATAAATGCAGAAGCTTAATAACCCCAGATAAATTACACTCCAGATGGCAAAGGTGAAAGCCGCTGGTGTAAACAAGCTGGGATACTGCTGGGAAATCATGGCAGGCGTACGCCCATTAATTCGCCCGGAAGCCGCCATGGTATTCAGGACAAGTACAATAACAAAAGCCAATAGGTTAAAAACAGACAGATTTTTCTGGTGATAGGAAGATTGTGCCGGAGACATCATATTAGGACTGTTTTTATAGGATGCGACGGCAATGCATGCAACAAATTTCAGGCCCATTTTTTCACGTCCACCCTTCTGTGGAGTGTGTGTAAATAACCTTGATGGGGGGCGCCTTTTGCGCCCAGTAAGGCTGGTAAGTGCATGCCCGGCGCCGCCAGCCGGGGCTTGGTAAATATACCTGCATAATCGGGAAATATCCCTGCCTGACAACTGATAAACGGCATAACGGTATACCTATTTTTTGCCTACCTTTGCGCACTATGACAATTGAGCAACTTAAAGCTATAAGGGACCGTTTATATGTCCTGGGAGGTTTTCTTTAACGTCCCTGACCGAATAGCCAAAATTGAAAATGATAAGCAGATGACCCTGGCCCCCGGATTCTGGGATAATAATGAACGCGCCACTGGTATTCTGAAAGAAATTAAAGTCAATAAATTTTGGGTAGATCTTTACGAGTCGGTACAAACCGCCGTGGAAGACGCTGCCGTGCTGTACGATTTCCAAAAAGAAGGAGAGGCAACGGAAGAAGAAGTGAACGCCGCTTATGAGAAGGCCATCGCAGCGGTAGACGAGTTGGAGTTTAAATCCACCCTGAATCAGCCGGAAGATGAGATGCCAGGTATGCTCACGATCAACTCCGGGGCCGGTGGCACTGAGAGCCAGGACTGGGCAGAAATGTTGTTGCGCATGTATCGTATGTATGGCGAAAAGCAGGGCTGGAAAGTATCGGAAGTGGATGTGCAGTATGGAGAAGGGGCCGGCATTAAATCCGCTACCCTGGAGTTCGACGGCGCATTTGCTTACGGCCTGCTCAAAGCAGAAAGCGGGGTACACCGGCTAGTGCGTATTTCACCCTTCGACGCCAATGCCCGCCGACACACATCATTCGCCTCTGTTTTCGTATACCCCCTGGTAGACGATACCATTCAGATTGCCGTAAACCCGGCAGACCTGGTGTGGGAGTTTTATCGCTCGGGTGGTAAAGGCGGGCAGAACGTGAACAAGGTGGAAACCGCTGTACGATTGAAACATATTCCTTCCGGGATCATCATCGAATGCCAGCAGGCCCGTACGCAGGGGGAGAACCGCGAGAAGGCGCTCACCATGTTGAAAAGCCGTTTGTATGAAGAGGAAATCCGCAGACGGGAAGAACTGAAAAACGCAGCGAATGCGAACAAACGCAAAATCGAGTGGGGGAGCCAAATCCGTTCTTATGTATTCCATCCCTACAAAATGATCAAGGACCACCGTACCGATTTTGAGGTGGGCAACGTGGGTCCTGTGATGGATGGAGATCTGGGCGGTTTTATTAAGGCCTACCTGATGTCTGCCAAAGAAGAAGAGAAACAATAAACCGCAGATTTTTTTCCAACCAACCAATTACTACAACAAGATCTATCATGCATAACGCTTACTTCGACTTTCCAGCACCGGCCAATGAACCTGTGTATGCATACGCGCCGGGCAGCCCGGAAAAAGCTGCATTGAAAAAACAACTGGCCGCCTTTAAAGCCTCCCAGGCAGACATCCCGATGTACATTAACGGGCAGGAAGTACGTACCGGCAAAACAGTGGACCTACATCCGCCGCATGAGCATCAGCATAAACTGGGTCACTTTCATTTTGGGGATGCCAGTCATGTAAACAACGCGATCAAAGCAGCGTTGGATGCCCGTGCACAATGGGCTGCCACGCCTTGGGAACAGCGGGCTTCCATCTTCCTGAAAGCCGCCGAACTCGCAGCCGGCAAGTACCGGTATCACCTGAATGCTGCCACCATGCTGGGGCAGGGAAAAAATGCCTATCAAGCAGAAATTGACAGTGCTTGTGAATTGATTGATTTTCTCCGCTTCAACGTTCATTACGTAAGTGAAATATACCGCCAGCAACCCGTCAGCTCCGCCGGCGTGCAGAACCGCGTAGAGTACCGTGGCCTGGAAGGTTTTGTATTGGCTATTACGCCGTTCAACTTTACTGCCATTGCCGGCAACCTGCCCGCATCTGCTGCCTTGTGCGGCAATGTAGTGGTGTGGAAACCCGCCGAAACGCAGGTTTTCGCTGCCTACACCTTTATGCAGATTTTATTAGAGGCCGGTTTGCCTGCAGGGGTTATTAATCTCATCTATGTAGATGGCCCTGTGCTGGGCGACGTGGTGTTTAAACATCCTGACTTTGCCGGCATTCACTTCACCGGATCTACCGGCGTGTTTCAACAATTGTGGAAAACCATCGGCGAAAACATTCACCGTTATAAAACCTACCCGCGTATCGTTGGAGAAACAGGTGGGAAGGATTTTGTGGTAGCCCACAAATCTGCTGATCCCGCTGTGGTGGCCACCGCACTGGCCCGTGGCGCATTTGAGTACCAGGGGCAAAAATGTTCCGCCGCCTCCCGCGCTTATTTGCCAAGCAATATTGCCCCGGTGGTAAAAGAATTATTGGTAGCTCAGTTAAAGACCATGAAAATGGGTTCACCGGAAGATTTTACTAATTACATTAACGCGGTAATAGATGAGCGTTCTTTCAATAAGATCACCCGATACATTGACCAGGCCAAACAGGCGGAAGGCGTGCAGATTATTGCCGGAGGTAATTACAATAAATCTGTAGGTTATTTTATTGAGCCTACCGTAATAGAAACCAAAGACCCTAAGTATGTAACGATGTGCGAAGAGATCTTTGGTCCTGTACTTACCATTCACGTGTACGATGAAAATAAATTTGAGGAGATATTGGAAGTAGTAGATAGCACCTCGCCTTATGCCCTTACCGGGTCTATCATAGCTCAGGACCGTTACGCCATTAACCTGGCCACGGATCGCCTGAGCAATGCGGCAGGCAATTTCTACATTAATGACAAGCCTACCGGTGCTGTAGTGGGCCAGCAACCTTTTGGCGGCGCCCGTGCATCTGGCACCAACGACAAGGCTGGTTCTGCCTTGAACCTGCACCGCTGGATGAGCGCCCGTGCCATTAAGGAAACACTGGTGCCGCCTACAGATTACAAATATCCCTTTATAACAGAGGCGTAACCTGATTTTTAAAATACAGCGGGAAGTGGTTATAACAACTGCTTTCCGCTTTGTGTCACCATTATGGAACAAAGCTCCCCGGCATCATCCACGGCTGCCGCTGTGATTAAAGAATATTTTCTTTATACCCGCCGCACTAATCTGGCGGAACTGGAACAGCGCCTGCTGCAAAAAGGCGTACCCGCCACCGAGGCCGCACCTATGGCCTTGGATGCGTACCGGCAATTCTTGCAAAGATTGTTGCGCGTGAATATCGTGACCTTCGTGCTAATTATTTTGGTGCTGCTAGTAGATATACTGCTGCTGCCCAAAATATTTTCACAAACCGCCCCCATGTCTACCCGGATTATGGTGTATGGCATCATTTTATTTTCGAGTGTGATATTGGTAAGAGGGTTAACCAAGGCACTGAAACTTTTTTCGCTAAAAGAAGAGATCACCGCGTTCCGCGAGTTACGCAACTTGTAAGTAGCTGTATAAAGAAAGGGCTTTATGATCCATGCACCAGCATTGACCTTAAAGCCCTTTTCCCGTAATGATTAGGGTAGTTGTATGCGTGTTATTGCATTTTTTTCAATGCAGCCAATGATTCCTCCACATGCTGGTCGGCTTTGGTCATTGAATTGAATGTATGCACCACAACGCCATTTTTATCCACGATATAAGTTACCCGCCCAGGTATCATCATCGTCTTAGGCACGCCAAACAACTTGCGTACTTTATTGCCAGGATCGGACAAGAGCGTAAAGTTTAGTTGGTGATGGCTGGCAAATTGTTGGTGGCTCTTCACATTGTCGCCGCTAATGCCAATGACCTTTGCCCCATACTGATTAAAAGATTCATAGGCATCGCGAAAAGAACAAGCCTCTTTGGTACAGCCGGAGGTTTCATCTTTAGGATAAAAGTAAATCACCAGCGGATACTTACCAATCACCGTATCAATGCTAAAAGATTTGCCCTCCTGATCTTGTAAGGTAAAGTTTGGCACTTTATCGCCCACCTTAATTTCCTGTGAATAGCTCCTGCTACCAAATAGCTGCAATATTGCCATGATCATCCCTATTTTAAGTAAACTTTTCATATAATAATTATGAATTATGAATTATGAATTAGGTTGTAGAGAATGCTTAAGTGTATGTACTAAAATTGTTTTGCTTACAATCATCATAATCTCTCTCCATATTTATCTCAGTATAAGCCTAAAGTAGCAAATAAAAGCTACAAACACATCTTAAAAAATTCATAATTCATAATTCATAATTCATAATTCATAATTCATAATTAATTAATCTTTCTGCCGGAGAGGAGGTAGAGTGCTGCCATGCGGATGGCTACGCCGTTTTCAACTTGTTGTAGAATGATGGATTCGTTGCCGTCTGCTACGTTGGAGTCTAGTTCTACGCCGCGGTTGATGGGACCGGGGTGCATGATGATCACCTCTTTTTTGAGGCTGTTCAGCAGTTGGCGGGTTACGCCGTAGGCCAGGGAGTACTCGCGCAGGGAGGAAAACAATGGCATATTCTGGCGTTCCAGTTGTATGCGCAACACATTAGCCACGTCGGCCCATTCCAGGGCTTCGCGTATGCTGTAGGTCACGTTTACGCCCAGGGCGTCTGCCAAATGTTTGGGAATAAGGGTAGGAGGGCCTACCACTGTTACTTCGGCTCCCAGTTTCTTAAGGGCGTAGATATTGGAGAGGGCCACACGGCTGTGCATAATATCGCCGCAAATGGCTATTTTCTTACCCTCCACGCTGCCCAGTTTTTCCCGGATGGAGAAGGCATCCAGCAGGGCTTGGGTAGGGTGTTCATTAATGCCGTCGCCGGCATTCACGATAGGTACGTCGATGTGGCGGGACAAGAAATGGGGTGCGCCGCTGGCTGAGTGTCGCATCACCACCATATCTACCTTCATGGAGAGGATATTGTGTACCGTATCGATCAGGGTTTCGCCTTTAGACACAGAGGATCCAGAGGCGGAAAAATTGATCACATCGGCGCCCAGCCTTTTTTCGGCCAGCTCAAAGGAAATACGGGTGCGGGTAGAATTTTCGTAAAATACATTGACGATCGTCGTGTCGCGCAGGGTCGGCACCTTTTTAATGGGCCGTTGCAACACTTCTTTAAACTGGTCTGCTGTTTGAAAAATCAGTTCAATATCCTGACGCGTCAGATCGCGTATACCGAGTAAGTGTTTAACAGAGAGTGACATTAAGCTGCAAATATAGGATGAAATTGCAAATCACAAGTTTTCAAATCCGGAAATACTGGCCGGGAGGACTACTTGAAGGTTTGCCTTATTCCAGCACCACCTCATCCCGCCCATCGCGCTCGGTCCAGAGCACCCGTACATTTTCGGTGATGATGGCATCTACCGTGCGGCCCACATAATCTGCTTGTATGGGCAGTTCCCGGCTAAACCTGCGGTCTATCAAGGCCAGGAGTTCTACGGAAGAGGGTCGGCCAAAGTCCATCATAGCATCCAGCGCGGCACGGGTACTGCGTCCGGTATAAAGCACATCGTCGATCAGTACCACTCTTTTATTTTCTATGGTAAAGTTAATGGCAGTTTCGTTGGGCACCAGGATGCTCTTACCTTTTTTATTAAAGTCGTCGCGGTAAAAAGTGATATCGATCTTGCCGTACTGAATATTGGTCCCGGGCAGCAGGGTTTTAAGTTTGGTATAAATATGATTGCCCAGCCACACCCCCCTGGGCTGCAGACCTAGCAACACCGTGTTTTCAAAGTTCAGGTGATTTTCTATCAATTGATGACAAAGCCGGTCTACGGTGATCGATAATTGCTTTGCTGTCAGAATGGTCTTCAAAATAATTGATTTAGGCCCCAAAAATAAGGCTAAATGCTTGGATTGTTAAGCGGGGAAAGCATAGAATTATAGGCAATGGTTATCCTGGCGGCCACCATTTAACCATTTAAGTGTTTCTCCATATAATTAATTCCTATTTTTGAAGCATTGTAAAATCAGCGCATGTTTAGAAAGATCATCGTTTGGGCATTGGCAGGGTTCATAAGTGGGAGCGTATGGGCGCAGCAGCCCACCATATATAATGCAGCAGATATCCGGCTGCAACTACATAAATTAGATACCCTGGGCAGTGTACTCTATTTTGCCGCTCACCCGGATGATGAAAATACCCGGCTGCTGGCCTTTTTGGCCAAAGGAAACCTGTATCGCACGGGTTACATGGCCCTGACACGGGGCGATGGGGGGCAAAACCTGATAGGCAATGAACAGGCAGCACTGCTGGGCCTCATCCGTACCCAGGAATTGCTGGCTGCCCGCCGTACCGATGGCGCCGAGCAGTTTTTTAGCCGGGCCAATGATTTTGGTTTTTCAAAAAATCCTGCCGAAACATTTACTTTCTGGGACCGTGAAAAATTATTGGGTGATGCCGTGTGGGTGATCCGCAACTTCCAGCCCGACGTGATCATCTGCCGTTTCCCACCCGATAGCCGTGCGGGGCATGGGCACCATACCGCATCGGCCATGATCGCTGCCGAAGCCTATACCGCTGCTGCCGATCCGGCCCGTTTTCCTGAACAACTGCTATACGTAAAACCCTGGCAGGCCAAACGCCTGCTGTGGAACAGCTATAACTTTGGCAATCGTGACAAGGTCCATGATGGCCAATTTACCTTAAACGTAGGCGTGTTTAACCCTTTGTTGGGCAAAGATTTTGGAGAAATAGCCGCCCAAAGCCGTTCCATGCACAAAAGCCAGGGCTTTGGAGTGTCTGCCAGCCGGGGCGATGCGTACGAATATTTTCAAACGGTACAGGGCACTGCGCCACAAGGTAGCTTGCTGGACGGCGTGAATACCACGTGGACCCGCATAGCCGGAGGCGAGTCCGTAGGCAGGCTGGTAGACCAAGCCATTGCCAATTTTAAGGACGAAGACCCTGCTGCCACTGTGCCTATCCTCATGGCTATACGAAAAACATTGCAGGCAATGCCTGGCGGTTATTGGCAACAGCAAAAATTAAAAGAAACGGAGCAGCTTATCCTGGCCTGCACTGGCACCTGGCTGGAAGCCACCAGCGAAGATGCTACAGTAGTACCGGGGCGCGATATGGTGGTGCAGGTGCAGGCCATGAACCGTAGTACGGTACCCATGGAACTGGAAAGTATAACGCTCACCGGAAAGGCCATGGTCAAAAAAGAATCCATGGAACGAAACAAGCTAATATCGCTGCCATTTAATCCCCTCATACCGGTTAATACGGCCACTACACAACCTTACTGGCTGGCCTTGCCGCATCCCCTGGGTATGTACGATATTGCCGATCAGCAAATGGTGGGACGCCCGGAGAATGTGGCCCCGCTACAAGCCGTTTTCCAACTAAAGATCGCCGGCGAGTCATTTACCGTGAGCAAGCCCATTCAATATAAATTTACCGACCCAGTGAAAGGGGAGATCTACCAGCCCCTGGTGGTGGCGCCTCCTATTACCGGCAACCTGGATAACCAGGTGATCATCTTCGCCAACGGTGGTACCCAGCCCGTTACAGTGAAGCTCAATGCCCATACCGATGGCGTAAAAGGCTCAGTGGCCCTGCGTTTGCCAAAGGGTTTTAAAGCAGTACCCGCGTCTATTCCCTTTGACCTGAAAGCAGGGGATGAAAGCCAGGTATTATTTAATGTAACGGCTACGGATATACGTAGCAAAAACCAGGCGGATACCCTTACCGTTGTGATGAGTACCAACGGTCAGGAATATACGCAGGGCATTACCCAAATACATTACGACCATATCCCGGACATTACATTGTTTCCGGCTGCTACGGCCAAACTTGTATCTGTAAACCTGAAGCATAACGGCCAGCACCTGGGTTACATTCCAGGCGCCGGCGATATGGTGGCTGCTTCGCTGAAAGCGGTAGGATATGACGTAACCATCCTGGATGAAAAGGATATATTAGGCGGCCACCTACAGCAGTATGACGCCATCATCACCGGTGTGCGCCTTTACAACATGCAGCCCCGTATGAAGTACTGGCAGCCGGCGCTGATGGATTATGTGCAGCAGGGTGGTACCTTGCTGGTGCAGTATAATGTGAACAGCGAACTGACTACTCCCAATATGGGCCCTTATCCTTTCAGCCTGAGTGGGGGCCGGGTGACAGATGAAACCGCCCCGGTGCAATTCCTACATCCGTCAGACGATGCCCTGCATTATCCCAATGAGATTAGCCCCGCTGATTTCGATGGCTGGGTACAGGAGCGGGGCCTGTACTTTACCACCAATGTAGATGGGCAATACACCAAAGAATTTGCACTACACGACAAAGGGGAGGGCAGCCTGGACGGATCTACACTGGTGGCCCACTACGGTAAAGGCAAGTATGTATACACCAGTCTTGCATTCTTCCGGCAGTTGCCGGCTGGCGTGCCGGGCGCTTACCGCTTGTTTGTAAATCTAATTTCTACGAAAAAATAAATCCTGCATTTGCATATGGCAAGGCAAAAACCTAAGGAAAAAGAAGTAGACCGGTCGCGCCTGTCGATCACCGCCGTGTTTTGTATCATTCTCGGCGTATTGCTGGGCGTGGTCATTGAGCGGGTACACATCGGTTTGATGATTGGCATCGGTATTGGGTTGCTTACGGGCAGCATGTGGGCAAAGAGCCGGGATTAATAGATAGGAAGGTAGCCTGCTTGCCTGAGTACAAGCAGCGACAACGTAAATTTTACCTGTATTTTTTTGAATGCCCCGGATTTCCGCTTCCGGGGCTTAATACCACGATATGCCTGCAAATGATTTACCTCCGGGAGAAAAACCTCCATTGTTTCCGCGCTGGTCTTACTGGTATGTGTTGCTGGTGCTTAGTCTGGTTGCCATCATTCTATTATGTAACGTTTTCACCAAAGCATTTTCATGAGTGGGTTAGATTGGGTGGTATTGGGTATTACGCTAACGGTCATCATATTGTACGGCCTGTATAAAAGCCGCGGACAGCGCAATATGAACAGTTATTTTCTGGCCAACCAGGATCTACCCTGGTATATTGTGCTGCTGAGCATTATTGGTACCCAGGCCAGTGCGGTAACTTTCCTTTCAGCGCCTGGCCAGGCTTATACAGACGGGATGCGTTTTGTACAATATTATTTTGGCCTGCCGCTGGCCATGGTGGTACTCTGCGTTACGTTTGTCCCCATTTTTCATAAGCTGAAAGTATATACAGCCTACGAATTTCTTGAGCAACGGTTCGATCTTAAAACACGCACGCTCACTTCCGCGCTGTTCCTACTGCAAAGGGGGCTGTCTACCGGCATTAGTATCTGTGCGCCATCCATTATTTTATCGGCGTTGCTGGGTTGGAATATTTACTACACAAACCTAATTATGGGTGGACTGCTCATTATTTATACGGTGAGTGGCGGCACCAAAGCGGTGTCTTACACTCAAACGGCCCAGTTGGTCATCATCTTCGCAGCCATGTTCCTGGCGGGATGGATGGTGGTGCATTTGCTACCGACTGGCATTGGTTTTAAGGATGCACTGCGGGTATCCGGCAAAATGGGCAAGCTCAATGTAGTGACTACCCATTTCGACTGGAAAGACAAATACAATATCTGGAGTGGTTTGATCGGTGGATTTTTCCTGGCCCTGTCTTATTTCGGCACCGATCAGTCGCAGGTAGGGCGTTACCTCACTGCCAGGTCTGTAAAGGAAAGCCGAATGGGTTTGCTGATGAATGGGTTGGTAAAGGTGCCAATGCAGTTTTTAATACTACTCATTGGCGCAGTAGTATTTGTATTTTACCTGTACTTCCGCGCGCCCTTGTTTTTCAATGATGCCCAGCTAGCCAAGGCCCGGAAAACAGAACAGGGGCCGGCCTTGGCGCAGATCGAAAAAGATTATGCCATTGTGGCCCGGCAGAAACAGGTACAAGTAAAAGCTTTATCGCAGGCGTTGGAAAACGGTCAGGCTGGTGATATTACCCTTACGCAACAGGCCTTACAGCAAAGTGACCGGCAGTCGGAACTGCTGCGCAACAAGGCCACCATACTACTGCAAGCCGCCGATCCTCATGCAGATACCAATGATACGAATTATATCTTCCTGTATTTCGTGGTAAACAACCAGCCCAAAGGCCTGGTAGGCTTGCTGGTGGCAATCATTTTCCTGGCCGCCTGGGGTAGCATCGCAGCAGCATTGAATTCGCTGGCATCTACCACGGTGGTAGATATCTATAGAAGGATGATACATAAACATGCGTCGGACCGGCACTACTTAAAGGCTTCGCAATGGTGTACGTTGGGATGGGGTTTTTTCTGTGTGGCGGTGGCGCAATTTGCGAGTAGTCTTGGTAGTCTTATAGAGGCAGTGAATGTGCTGGGGTCTTTGTTTTATGGTGTGATGCTGGGCATTTTTCTAATCGCGTTCTATTGCCCCCGGATAGGTGGCCGTGCTACATTTTGGAGCGCCATAGTGTCGGAGGTGCTGGTGATTACGGTCTTTAAACTGGAAATCGTATCCTTTCTTTGGCTGAATGTGATCGGGTGTGGACTGGTGATGGCGCTGGGCTTTGGTTTGCAGGTAGCCTTGGGGAGGCCGAAAGAGCGGGTAAGCAGGGGCGTGAAGTAACAGTTGGTTATGCAAAACGGATAACCGTCCACATTTGCATTTACGGGCAAACTATTTTAGTTTGTGCATATTAAAACAGATCATGAAAAAAATTATTTCATTTTTATCACTTGTCTTCTTTTCCTTTTCCCTTGCAAACGCCCAGGTACCGGCTGCTGCCGCCAATCTCAAGGCCCAGGCCGCAAAAATGGGTACGGCTTTACTGACGAAGGATTATAAAACTTTTGCTGCTTACACCCATCCCAAAGTGCTGGAGCTTATGGGTGGGGCAGATAAAATGACGGCCATTCTCGATAAAGGTAGCGAAGCCATGAAGGCCAAGGGCATTAGTTTTGAAAAGATCACCCTGGAGCAACCACTGAAAATAGTAAAGGTGGGAAGTGAGCTGCAATCTTCTATCGTGCAGCACCTGCTGATAAAAATGCCCAATGGCAATACCCAGACCAGCTCCACGTTGTTGGGATTTTCAGAAGATAATGGCGTACACTGGAAATTTTTAGATGCCGGTAATAAAGACTTTGCTACCATTCGTAAGCTAATACCTAACCTGAGCGCAGACGTGGTAATCCCAGCACAGCAGGCACCGGTGAAGGTGCCATAGGCTACTTAATCCTTTTTATTAAATTTGAGCGCTAACTTTTGCGAGGATATGTTCACTAAATAGATGAGCTACTTATCTGCAAGGAAATAACATGCTGCTGCCTCCTGCATAATGCAGGCCTTCTATGGAAGGAGGGCATGTTACTCAATGATCCCGTTCCGGAATGCATACAACACCAGCCCCACCGAATTTTTTACTTTTAGTTTTTCCAGTAATTTTTGGCGAATGCCTTCTATAGTGCGTGGGGAAAGGAAGATTTGTTCAGAAATTTCCTGTGTAGTTAGTTCTGCGCAGATCAGTTTCAGCACCTCCAGTTCCCGATCATTGAGTTGTATATCGTTTTTGAGCGTGGGCTTGAAATGCTGTTTGTTCTTGTGCAATACTTTTTTCAGCAGGGCCAGGTTCACGTTTTCATTGAAATAAAAACCCTTCTCATAGGTTGTGCAGATGGCCTCATAAATCTCTTCCGGCTCTGCATTTTTGAGCAGGTAGGCATTGGCGCCATTTTCTACCATGTGTACGATAAAATTGTCGTCTTCATACATGGTGAGAATAATCACTTTTACGTCGGGGTATTTTTCTCTTACTTTCACGGTGGCCTGTATACCGTCCATGCGGGGCATTTTCAGGTCCATGAGAATTACGTCGGGCACTTTTTTCTGCATAATCTCCAGCAGGTGTTCCCCATCGTCTGCTTCCAGCACTATTTCAATGTTGCTATAGGGAATGAGCGTGTTGATCACACCACTACGGAATATTTTGTGATCGTCTGCGATAGCTACTTTAATGGATCGGCCCATATCTGCTGCGTATTTACAGGCCGGGGTTATAGTCTGATACACTGATGCGCGCAATGGTTCCCCCGGCTGTTCCTGGTACAAAGTTGATGTTTCCGTTGATAATTGTCAAACGGCTTTCAATATTTTTTAATCCCAGGCTGCCTGGCTGTTGCCGGGCTGCCTCCAGGGAAGTAAGCAGCAATCCGTTGCCATCGTCCGTAATTTCTATGAGTAGTTGCGTGGAACAGGTTTGATAATGAATGATTACCTGCGATGCCTGGGCGTGTTTCAAGATATTGTTAATCAGTTCCTGTACCACGCGATAAATGTTCAATGCAACGGTGCGGTCTACCGGTTGGGTATTTTCCGGGCATTGGAATTGAATTTTAGTTTTCCGGTTCTTGTTCATCAGGCTACAGAACGAGTCCAGCGCATTGGCCAGCCCCAGATTGTCCAGCGACTGGGGGTGCAGGCGTTGGCTGATGAAACGTAATTCCTGGATGATGGTATCGGCAAAGTCGCGGATTTCTTTGAGTCTTTCTCCATCGTTATGGCCATTTTTTGCCTGTTGCTGCAGGCTGCCAAGATTTAGTTTCAGTACGCTCAATTGCGCGCCTACCTCGTCGTGGAGATCTTCGGCAATGCGCTTACGTTCTTGTTCCTGGCCTTGCAGTACTGCTACCAATCGCTCTTGCTGTAGGTCCAGGTCTTTGTCACGCAGGGTTAGTTTATGCTGGATAACTTGTTTTTGCTGAGCCATCACCAGGATCACGACCAGTACGCCCAAAATGAGCATAATGGCGGTGCCGATCACAATAATCTCAACTATATCCATTCGTTGTTGTTTTAACTTTCAACAGTCCAATAAAAATAAGGATTAATTGGATGATGCCCGCTACGAACGAAAGGGAAAGAATATACCCGGTGGTGCTAATGGAGTGAATAGAAAAATAATTGTAAGACAAGTTTTTCAGCATGGTACTGCATAAATAAATAAAGAAGCCGGCGTTAAACCAGAAATCAGGGAGGGTATTAATAAAAATGGATTGTTTTATAAGTGTTTCATCGCGCAGTAATTGAAGGAAAAATATTACACCATATACAATCAATACGAAGTTACGGGCAGATGCGAAGATAGAATTATAATGTAAAATTCCTTCCAGTCGGAACAAGTCTAATAAAAAAATGATAAATACTGGCAGCATCATCCACCATATTGCAGTGCGCATGATCTTACTTTTGATAACGGTGGCGTAGAAAACAGATAAGATAACAAACTGTACCATGTACATCAGGGCGAAAAACCACATGTTATTTCCCCATATCATGCTAATCTGCGTAGTGCCACTGGCAAACACAATGCTGGATACCAGGTAAGCAAACACCCATCTTCCTGCTTCTTCCAGTTTTTTAAATTTTAAAATGAAGGGTACCAAAAGCAAGCATTCGATCCCCAACATGATGTAAAAAATGATACTGTAAGTTGCCACTAAGATTAAATTAAGAAATAACGAGGGTGTATAAATCAGGACGCTACAAAACAGTGGTAGGCGGTTTGGAAGGTGGGCAATGATCCGGGCAGGGAACACCATCGTCCAGGAAGGCAGCACTGATTGTTTTAGCTACCGCTGCCTTGGGGTCTGGGGCATCCATGGGATTTCCATGAATATCGTACCCTTCTTTATCGACTGCTGTTAATACCAATCTTTTAGTGTAAGGCTGAGCGAGGTCAGGATTAGCCTGCAAACCATAATATACGCGGATACCCACCGCGCCTGAAATGTTTAACAATTCCTGTACCTTTTCGGCGCCAAAAAAGAAAGCGCGTGTTAATGTTTGTTTTTGTGATGCATTTTGTTTAGTATAATTATTTACTAAATCATGTGCGGTTGCATGGCTAATAAAGCTACCGGCATCCGGCTTAAATGGATTGTTACTAGTAGAGCTCATAGGAATAATAATGTTTTTAAAGTAAAAGTATCATAAAAATTCACTGATAAAACGCCTGGTCAACGGGATGTTATGCCGCATTTAATTTTATATGGCTTGAAACCCGCTGCGATGCTGTATTTTAGCTGTTTAAGTTATCTGTTGAGCAGGAGGTGATTCCGTATTTCTCCTACAAAAATGCGTAGAAGTACGCTTTCCTTTTTTCAGGTGCTGCAACGCTTTTATTGCTGCCCATTGTTATGCATCTTTGTAACGTTGGTTATCTGGCCATTTTACCCCGGTATAACTTGCATGGTTTGTTTCCCCGCACTGCGTATTGAAAACAGGTTGGCTGCCCTCCTTAAAAACAGCCCGTTAATTGTACAATTTAAACATTAGGCCCCAAAAAGTTTATAACATGAGCTATCAGCTAATTGGCAATCTATCTGCCCTGATTTGTGATGATGGCATAGCACCATTAGCCAATGCCACCCTTCGTATTTACCTGCCTGAACTTAGTATCAACAATGAGGTGGATTGGCTGGGCATTGTCCGGGATCCTATTCCTTTATCTGCCGAAGCAGTAGCTCAAAAAGCAGACCGGCTACTAGCGGAGGTGGTCCTGGATGCAGCTGGTAATTTCCGGGTTGCCTGGCAGGAAATCCATCTTTTCACAGAACCCCTGGAGTTAAACATCTGCATCACCAACATAGCTGGGTTAGGTAATCCAATGGCCAGTCCGCAACACTTTAGCTTGGGCATGTTTGTGCCGGACTGGAAACGGCATAAAGAAATATACATGGCTGCATTCGCTTATATAGTGCCATCGGAGTGCTGGGCTCAAATTCACCACCAGCTTCATGTTTGGGCCATTACAGGCATTGTTCGTCACTATCGCAACCACCTACCTGTGTCCAGGGTAATTGTACAGGCCTTTCAGGAAGGTAGTGGTAAAAAGCTGGGAGAAGCTTTTGTGAATGAGCAAGGTCGCTTTCGCTTGCAGTTTGCCTATAAGCCGCCCCGCCGGCGTTTACCACCCGAAGGTAATCCTACAATGCAGAAAGGTCCCCATGTATTTTTTAAGGTACTAACAATGGAGGGGGCCACCATCTGGTCGGAAAACCGCGCGATGGACTTGCAGCCGGAGTGCCAGGGCTTAGCTACCTGCACGAAGCAAGAAATTTATGTGAAGCCTTTGACAGTGCTGAAAAGTACACAGCTGTTTTCGGGATGGCGGCAGTTGTTGCAACGGGTAAGGCTGCGCAGGAAATATGTAGAACATTACAGCTTGGTATAAAATAAACTGACCAGCCAGCAACGTGCACTGTTATTGCATGGCAGCTTATTGGGTCACGTGGTTTTGGTTGCTTGCTTTCATAAATAATTGGCATTCTATATTTGAAATTCATCTGTTTTGCAGATGACCTTTTTTTTGCGCCCGTTTTTTTCAAGGGTACTCAGAACCTGGGATGAAAACGGGATAATGTATCGCGGAGGAATTCGCGGTCCAGGTGTGTGTAGATTTCCGTGGTGGTAATACTTTCATGGCCCAGCATTTCCTGCACGGCACGCAAGTTGGCACCGCCTTCTACCAGATGGGTGGCAAAGGAATGCCGGAAGGTATGGGGCGACACCTGTTTTTTGATACCTGCCTGCTGCACCAGTTTTTTGATCACCAGGAAAATCATAACCCGCGTAAGCCCGCTGCCACGGCGGTTCAGGAACACAATATCTTCCTGGCCTCTTTTAATATTTAACTGGCGGCGGTCTGTCTCCAGGTAAAGATTTACGTATTGAATGGCCTGGCGGCCTATGGGTACTAGCCTTTCCTTATCGCCCTTACCGATCACCCGGATAAAGCCATCATCAAAATACAATTGCGATATTTTCAGGTTTACCACCTCGCTTACGCGTAGGCCACAACTGTACATAATTTCCAGGATGGCTTTGTTGCGATGGCCTTCTGCAGTGCTAAGGTCTATTTGTGCAATGATCTCCTCAATCTCTGTAAAGGTGAGTACGTCTGGCAGTTTGCGCCTTGTTTTGGGAGCTTCCAGGAGTTGGGTAGGATCTTCCGTAATGATGTTTTCCAGTAAAAGGAATTTGTAAAACGACTTAATGCCTGAAATAATACGGGCCTGGGAAGGAGCCGTCATTCCCAAGCCGGCTATCCAATGTATGCAGCCCTGCAACTGGGTAAGGGTAACCTGTTGCGGGGAAAGCGCGAGGCCGTTACTTTGCAGGTATTGCTCCAACAAGGCTACATCATGGAGATAAGCCGCAATAGAATGTACCGAGAGCGAGCGCTCCAGTTGCAGGTAAGCTTTAAAACTGTTCAGGTAAGACAACCACATAAGGCAAAGGTACAATGTACAAGATAGCAAGCGGGTAGGGGGCTAAAAAAAGAGGCTCACTATTGAAGCGAGCCTCTGAACGATCATTATTAAAACGGATTAAAACTTTTCCAGTCCGCTGAAAAAGAAATCGCCTTCGATCTGTGCGTTTTCATCGGAGTCGGAACCATGTACTGCGTTATGGCCAATGGATTCGGCATATTTCTTACGGATGGTACCTTCTGCTGCGTTAGCGGGGTTGGTAGCACCAATCAGGTTGCGGAAGTCTTCCACAGCATTGTCTTTTTCCAAGATGGCAGCCACCAAGTGACCGCTGCTCATAAATTCCACCAGTTCACCATAAAAAGGGCGTTCTTTATGCACAGCATAAAATTCACCTGCTTTTTCAGCGGAGAGGCGGGTCTGCTTTAATGCCACGATGCGGAAACCGGCTTTACAGATCATGTCGAGAATGCCGCCGATATGACCGTTCTGAACGGCATCCGGCTTAATCATGGTAAATGTTTTATTGCTCATTGTTGTTGAATTGCGGGATTTATATATTACTATATCGTTATGTGTTTTCGGGTAATCCGCTCACATAGAGCGTTATCGGCCGCAAATGTAACCACAATTTCGGATGGTATAAAAAATTTTGAAATACTGGCTTTAATAAAGAACTTCGCACTTCCTTTGCCATAAAAAGCGAAGGCATTACATAGCTTGTAAATAAACAATATTTCAGTTCTGAATGAAGCCAATCGAGGATATTAGACCCTTACTGGACAGCCCTAAAAAAGTGATCATCACCATGCATCAGAAGCCCGACGCCGACGCGATGGGTTCTTCGCTGGCCTTGTTTCACTACCTGCGGCGGCTGGGTCACACAGTATCGGTGATCTCTCCCACGAATTTCCCGGATTTCCTGAAATGGATGCCAGGTTGCGATGAGGTGATTGATTTTGAATCCATGCAGGATAAAGCGGTGACGGCTTTAGAAAAGGTAGATTTATTGTTTTGCCTCGACTTTAACACCATCTCGCGCACCAAACACCTGGCACCTTATCTGGAAGCACTGCAATGCATTAAAATCTTGGTAGATCATCACCTGGAGCCACAACCCAACTTCGATTATGGAGTAAGTGATACCTCGGCCAGTGCTACTGCCTTGCTTATTTACGAAATGATTGTAAAACTGGGAGATGAACAGTATATTGATGACGCCATTGCACAATGTCTGTATGCCGGCACTGTAACCGATACGGGATCGTTCCGTTTTGCTTCTACCAGCAGCCGCGTACACCGCATGGTGGCCGATTTGATGGACCGGGGATTGAAACATGAACCCATTCATCAGGCGATCTATGATAATTTCCTGGAAAACCGGCTGCGCTTTTTAGGCCACAGCCTGTTATACCGCATGGAAGTTTTCTACGAATACAACACGGTGATGATGGCGATTCCTTATGCAGACCTGAAGAAATTTGACCTGCAGACTGGCGATACAGAAGGATTGGTAAACTTTCCCCTGCAAATTCAGGGTATAAAAATGGCAGCCCTTATTATAGATCGCCATCAGGAAGTGAAACTTTCTTTCCGCTCTAAAGGCGGCTTCGACGTGAACACCTTCGGTCGTAAATATTTTGACGGAGGTGGTCACTTTAACGCAGCGGGCGGTCGTAGTACCGATTCGCTGGAAAGAACAGTGGAGCGTTTTATCCAGGCACTGGAAGAGAATGAAGAAAAATTGAGATGAACATTAAAACCTGTTAATACTAATATAATCAAATGAAAAAGAACACTCTGTTGCTTGTTGCGGCTGCCGGCTTAATGATTGCAGGCTGCGGTAAAAGCGTTAAAAAGACACCAGGCGGTATTGAATATACCGTGTATAAATCCGGTAGCGGCCCACAGTTGAAAATTGGCGATACCGCGATGATGAACATCGTACAGCGCATCAACGACTCCACCCTGGCGGATTCCCGCAAGATTATTGGTGCTCCCGTACCGGTGCTGGTGCAGAAATCCAATGAAAAGTACGACCTGATGGAAGGCATCGCCTTGCTGAAAGTAGGCGACAGCGCTACCTTCATTATTCCTTGGGATTCTTTGCCAGAATTTCAGCGTCCTCCTTTCGGCAAAAAAGGTGATAAAATCAAGATCACTTTTGCGGTAGCAGGTCTCTACAACGCTAGCGCACAGCGCGAAAAAGATGAAAAAGCCATCCAGGAATATATCACTAGTAACAAATTACAAACTACCAAAACTCCGGAAGGCGTTTATGTAGCAGTTACCGAACACGGTACCGGCGAACAGCCCAAAGCAGGTGATACCGTGTACGTACACTACACCGGCAAATTGCTGAATGGCAAAGTATTCGATTCCAGCCTGGATACCACGCTGCGCCCAGGTTCCAAGGTGCAACCCATTAAGTTCCCGCTGGGTCAGGGCTTCGTGATCAAAGGTTGGGACGCTGGTTTGTCTACCCTGAAAAAAGGAGACAAAGCTACCCTGGTGATCCCGTCTTCACTGGCTTATGGTCTGCAAGGCAGTCCTCCAGCCATCCCGAGCAACTCTGTACTGGTATTTACCGTAGAATTGGTAGACGTGGTAGCAGGTAAAGCTCCCGCTGCACCTACTACTCCGGCTGCTCCGGCTACTCCTGTAAAGAAATAAGAAATAAGCTTTACCATAAAAAGAAAGCCGCACGATTCACTCGTGCGGCTTTCTTTTTATGCTTTCTTTTATCACGCATACCCATCTATCAGCAGCGTGTACAATTTAACCTTCAGATCCTCTGGCGACACATCCATCGACAGCTCGCCGTCTTCGGCATAGGAAATGGTACCCCTTTCTTCTGAAACCACGATAGCCAGGTTATCGCTATGCTCTGTAATTCCCACAGCAGAACGATGCCGCAACCCTATCCGCGAGGGCAGGTCAGGATTGTCGGATACGGGCAAAATTACCTTAGCAGCCAATATGCGGTTGCCCACTATGATCAGTGCACCATCATGCAGGGGGCTGCTTTTTTCAAAAATACATTCTATCAGCCGCGCTGATACATTCCCGTCTATAGTGGTGCTGGACGCACTGTCAAATTTTAGCCGGTAAGTGGTGGCAATGATGATGAGCGCCCCGGTTTTGCGGGAAGCCATATGGCTTGCTGCCATTACGATTTCGTTGATAATATTTTCTTCCTCGCGGTAGCTCTTAAACTTATCGGGCAGGAATAATTTAGTCAGAAAGCTGTCTTTACTGAGTGGCGTTTTCTTGCCCAGCACCAGCAAAAATTTGCGGATTTCCGGCTGGAAAATAATAATGATGGCGATAATGCCTACGTTGATAAAGTTCTGAAGAATGTTGCTAAGGATAGGCATTCCCAGGAATCTTACCAGGAAATATACTGCGTACACCACCAGCAGTCCCAAAAAAATATTGAATGCCAGGCTGCCTTTTAGCAGGCGGTATAACTGGATCACCAGGAATACCACGATGAGCAGGTCCAACACATTGAGCCAGCGAAAATTAAATCCATAAAAGTGAATCACATCCTTCATGCCGTAAAAATAACGTTTAGCGATGAGTTATAAATTTTCCTGGTGTTTCCATAATTCCCGGAAAACAAGACCATGCGCACGGAGGTGGGCGAAACTGCCTTCTTCTACAATACGGCCCTGGCGCAGCACGTAAACGTAATCGAACAAGCGCAGCAAGTGCAGCCGGTGCAGGGAGGAGATTACTGCTTTATCGGCAAAAGCCAGGAACAGGTCTTCGTAGAGCTGCATTTCCGTTTTGGGATCTACGCTGCTGGTGGGTTCGTCCAGTAGTACCAGCTGGCTATCCCTGGCCGCCAGTATGCCGCGGGCTAGCGCCAGTCTTTGTTTCTGGCCACCGCTAAGGTTCACGCCCTTTTCGCGGATGTCGGATTGCAGGCCTTGTGGCAGTTGTTGTATCACTTCGGCGAAATGGGCGCGCCGGCTTACTTCCATCACCGCTTCTTCTGGAAAAGGAAGACCCAAAGTTATGTTGTACGCAATGGTGTTTTCAAATATCTCCGGCTCCTGCGGAAACAGGGTTACCGATTCATTAATGGTATTCAGCGAGTAGGGCTTGCCATCTACGTATATGCGTGCTTGTTGAGGTGAATAAAGTCCACGCAGCAGCGCGAGCAGGGTACTTTTACCACTACCGCTTTCGCCAATAAAGGCTATGCGGGTACCTTTGCGGATGTCCAGGTGAATGTTTTGCAGGCTTTGTGGGCGTTCCATTGCTGGCAGGTGGTAAGAAAATTGTAACCCTTCTATGCGGATATGCTGCCAGGTGGCCGGCAGGTCGCTAGGCTGGTCGGCACGATGCTGTTCCGTATAGGCGTGGCTGATAGCCGAGGCAGTTTCAATGGCGGTGTTAAATTGCACGATCTCTGTATACTGCCAGGCCACGTCCTGGAATACGCTGGTAAAATTGGTTACAAATCCTAAAAGGGTTACCAGACCGGCCACATTGAACAAGGTGCCGGGTGTCCAGTGCTGGAAGATATAGCCGAAGGTAATGACGCAATAAATCAGGGCGATAAGTGAATCTGCGGTAAACCATTTCCATTCATTGATCAGCGCACTGCGGGAAAATGGTCGCAGGATGGCATGTACCCGGTGCAGCAATCCCTTTTCCACGCTCTCCTCCAGCCGCAGGGTGATAACCGTCATGATGTTAGACAATGTATCGAATAACGTGGCCGAAACTATATGCTCTTTTTCGTTCACTTCCGCTTCGGCCTCAATGAAAGGACGGTCAAAACGGATAATGACCACAATCACCAAGCCGCCCATCAGCACGCCTATGCCGCCATACAGCGGAGAGAAATATAACATGGCAGCTACGCTGAAAAAAAACTTTGCTATGGCATGTAGGTACATAAAGCCCCTGTCAAAAAACTGCCGCAACGATTCGTAGGCCTTGCGCACCCGGTTGATCGTAGCGCCACTATGATGATCCTGGTGCCACTTTACCGGCAGGTGTAGCACCTGGTGGTAGCGTTCCTGTAAGAAATTGCGGCTCAGGTTAAAAGCCAGCCGCCGCTCCATGATGCGCGCCGGACCGTGAAAGGCCCATTGCAGCAATTTAAAGAACACATACAGCCCAACATACATCAGCGCATACCGCAGGATGTGCTGCGTATCATGCTGCAACTTTCCCACGAACCAACCAAGTAAAACCGGGTTGGCCGCATCGCAGGCATTAGCGAAAATGAACAGAATATAGGTGAGCACATACTGCTTCCGCTCCCTGCGCGCATATTTCCAGGCTGTTTGTAATAAGTTGATATATGGGTTGCTCATATGGAAGGTGTTAAGTGCCCCGTAACGCGCAGGCGGTAAGGCTTTTCCTATTTTATGGTTCTAACATGTTAGGCGGTAGCAAGGGTATGGTATAATGTAACTGCTTCCATGGCGGCCTTTACATCGTGTACGCGCAGCAAGCGGGCGCCGCGTTCCAGTGCCATGGAGTGAATCACGGTGGTACCATTCAATGCATCGGAGGCGGTATTGCCCAACACTTTATAGATCATCGATTTCCTGGACACGCCTGCCAGTAGCGGGGCTTCCAGGATGCGGAAAGCAGCCAGGTGGCGCAGCAGGGTGTAATTATGGGCAATGGTTTTGCCGAAGCCAAAGCCGGGGTCTACGATCACGTCCTCCATGCCGGCCTGTTTGCACACTGCCAGTTTTTGAATGAAATAATCCAGCACTTCCTGCACCACATTTTCGTAGTGGGGGTGCTGCTGCATGGTATCGGGGCTACCCTGCATGTGCATGGCTATGTAGGGTACACGCAGTGCGCCCACGGTGGGGATCATCGCTTCATCCAAATCGCCGGCACTGATATCGTTGATGATGGCGGCACCGGCTTTAACGCAGCAGGCTGCCACGCTGGCATAAAAAGTATCTATGGAAATTATAGCCTCTGGATGTGCTTTCAGGATGGCGGTGATGGCGGGCAGCAACCGTTCCATTTCCTGATCGGCCCCTACCTTGGTAGCGCCGGGACGGGTACTTTGCGCGCCAATGTCGAGGATGGCGGCACCTTCCAACAGGTGGCGGCTGGCCTTGCTCACCACATCGGCCAGGGCGCGGCTACGGCTATCTGCAAAAAAGGAATCTTCGGTCACATTAATTATACCCATCACCCGGGGTTGGGAAAGGTCCAGCAATTTTCCCCCGCAGCGGATAGTGAAATCATCCCGTAATAATGTATTTTTGAAACTGCTATTGGCCAAGGCAATATGTTTTTGGTCGTCACAAAGGTAGGCATTCACCGCTTGCTTTTAAGTTGAACAAATCAAGATAGAAAGCCGTCGCTGGTTAGCATAGCGCCGGGGACTTACCCATATGGAACAAACACTGCTGCAATACACCCAGGCCCTCAACGCCTGTAAAGATATTTTTATTAAGAAAGCCGCTGATTACGGAACTTCCTGGCGCGTGCTGCGCCCCATTTCGGTGGTGGACCAGCTTTTTATCAAGGCACAACGCATCCGCAATATCCAGGAAATGGGCGTACAAAAGGTGGAAGACCGCATTGATAGCGAGTTCCAAGCTATTGTGAATTATGGGATCATAGCCCTCATACAGTTAGATAAGCCCATAAGCAATCCCTACCAGGACATGCCCCTGACCGAAGTACAGCAGCGCTATGAAGCAAAAGCCCACGTTGTGCAAGAGGTAATGGAGGCTAAGAACCACGACTATGGCGAGGCCTGGCGCGATATGAGCCAGGAATCATTCACCGACCTCATTCTTACTAAATTGCTGCGCATTAAGCAAATACTGCGCAATGACGGCAAAACCCTGGTGTCTGAAGGCATAGACGCTAATTTCGTGGACATCGTTAACTATGCTTTGTTTGCGCTGATCCTGATCAAAGAAAAACAGTAATCTGATATATACCATTCAACGCTTCAACTTTCACCAACTAACCATTACCTGCAATGAAACTACTGCTGAATATTTTACGTGTGATTGTCGGGGTACTGTTCATTTTTTCTGGCTTGGTAAAAGCCAACGATCCGCTGGGCCTTGCTTATAAAATGGACGAATTTTTTGACGCCCTGCACCTGGTGTTCCTCTCACCTTACTCCCTGTACTTTTCCGTGGTGATGAACGTGTTGGAAATTCTTTGCGGCGTGGCCCTGTTATTTGGATATGCCATGCGCTTTTTTGCTACACTGCTGTTGCTGCTCATCAGCTTCTTTACCTTCCTTACCGCCTATGCCCTGTTTTCTGGCAAAATCCGCGAGTGCGGCTGCTTTGGCGATTGTATTCCCCTGTCGCCGGTGGCCACTTTCTGGAAAGACGTAGCCCTGCTGGTGATGATTGTGGTGATCTATTTTTACCGCGACCGCCTGCAACCACTGCTGGGCCGTATGGGTTCTATTCTTTCCCTGCTGGCGGCTTTCCTGTTTTCCATCGGCATACAGTTGTACGCCCTGCAGCACCTGCCTTACGTAGATTGCCTGGCTTATAAAGTGGGAAATAATATCTCCGAGAAAATGAAACTGCCGCCTGGTGCCCAGCCCGATGTGTATGAAACAGTGCTGATCTACGAAAAAGCCGGCGAACGCAAAGAATTTAGCGCCGATAATTATCCCTGGCAGGATAGTACCTGGAAGTATGTAGACCGCCGCGATAAACTGGTAAAGGAAGGCAATGCCATTCCTGCCATTAAGGATTTCTCCCTGAAAGACTTCGACGGGGGAGATCATACCCAGGAGCTGCTATCGGAAACCAAACCTACCTACCTGCTCATGGTACAGGATGTATCGGAGGCCGGGGAGGAATGGGACGAAAGTATACATGCCCTGCAACAAAAATTGCAAGCCGGCACCATTCAACTGGTGGGCGTTTCCGCCTCCCCGAGAGAAGCGGTCGATACGTTTACCGCCAAACATGGGCTGCTGTTTCCCTTCCTCACCATGGACGCCACCGCTATCAAAACCGCTGCCCGTAATAATCCCACCCTCATCCTGCTGGACAAGGGTACTATCAAAGCCAAATGGGCTTACCGGGATTTTCCGTCGTTTAAAAACTAAGGACGTATGTTCCTGCTGCGCAAATTATTATACGGCCTGCTAGTGCTGCTAGGTGTAGTGGTGCTGGTTTTCCTGCTGTTCAATGTATTGCCGGGCGATCCTGCCCGGCTTACCCTGGGCCAGCGGGCAGATGTGGCGTCGCTGGAAAACGTGCGCAGAGAGCTGCACCTGGATAAACCCCTCCCGGTACAATTTGCCTGGTACCTGAACGATCTTTCCCCACTGGCTTATTTTAATCCCGCAACTGCCGATCCGGATGTAAAAGTGCTGCCCCTCATCCCGCTGGGGCAGGGTAGGGCTGTAGTGTTGAAAACACCCTATCTGCGCCGCTCTTACCAGGGCAAAAAAGCGGTATGGGAAATACTTACCGAAGCCATGCCGGGAACCCTGGTGCTGGCTCTTTGCGCGATGCTGTTTGCCACTATTACCGGTATAACACTGGGCATATTATCAGCCGTGAAAAAAAATACCTGGATGGACTCCAGCGCCATTTTCGCCAGTGTAGCGGGTATTTCCATGCCTTCTTTTTTCGCAGGTATCGTGCTGGCTTATGTGCTGGGTTTTGTTTTTAGTGGATATACCGGCCTGCACATGACTGGTAGCCTCTACGATGTAGATCCCTTTGAAGGCCGTATCCTGAACCTGCGCAACCTGGTGTTGCCCGCACTCACCCTGGGCATACGCCCCCTGGCCATTATCACCCAACTTACCCGCAGCGCCATGCTGGACGTGCTGGGGCAGGACTACATCCGCACTGCCTACGCCAAAGGACTGCCTCCCCGCCGTGTTATCTTCCAACACGCCCTGCCCAATGCCTTGAACCCCGTTATCACTGCCATTACCGGCTGGCTGGCCGAACTGCTGGCAGGCGCCTTCTTCGTAGAATACATCTTCGGCTGGAAAGGTATCGGCAAAATCACCGTAGACGCCCTCAGTAAATTCGACTTCCCCGTAGTCATGGGCGCCGTCCTCTTCACTGCCGCCCTCTTCATCCTCATCAACCTCCTCGCCGACTACCTCTACCACGTCATAGACCCTAGAGTTAATTATGAATTATGAATTATGAATTATGAATTATTTGGGGAGTGATATGCTTCTCTAGTATATTGATATTTGGGGTGTTTTATATTGAAAATTTTTTCGTTTCACTAGTTCATTACATATTAAAATGTATTTTAATATTTCTTTTCCCCCTATCTATCTGGTCACCTCTATCTTAATAAATTAAGAAAAACGTATTAAAAATAATTTATAATTCATAATTCATAATTCATAATTCATAATTCATAATTCATAATTAAGTAAGTTTTTTTGTAACAAAGGGATTTTACAGTCGTCTTCTTTATGTAACGCTGCTGAAATGGTGGGGTTATCGGAGGGAGGAACAATAAAACGCAATTGATATTCAGTATGTCTTTAGAAATATTTCTTACGCAGGTAATGCCCGTTCAGCAAAAGCTTTTTCGCTTTGCGTTCAGGCTGCTGGGTAATGAGGATGATGCTAAGGATATTACACAGGATGCGTTGATGAAGGTGTGGCGTCAGCAGGGGAAAATGAACGAATTGGAAAATGTGGAGGCCTGGTGTATGCGCATTACGCGCAACCTGTCCCTGGATAAAATTAAAGCTAGAAAGTATCGCGTAGCAGACGACCTGGAAAAGGCCTTGGAACTGCCCGCTGTGGATACCCAAAATCCGCATGTTGCCACCGAGCAGCAGGACATGATGAAGCGTGTACATGCTGCCATCCATGCCCTGCCAGAGAAATTCAGATTGGTGATACAACTGCGGGACATGGACGGATTTTCTTACCAGGAAATCGCCGACATGTTAGACATTACCATAAATGAAGTAAAAGTGAACCTGCACCGCGCGCGCCAAAAGGTGCGGGAACAACTTAAAAATGTGTATGCATATGGACTACAGTAACATCAGATCACTATTAGACAAGTATTGGGAAGGCGAGACGTCGCTGGAAGAGGAAGCGCAGTTAAAGCAATTTTATAATGCTGCCCCGGCAGACTTACCGAAAGACTTGCAGGAAGCTGCGCCTTTGTTTCATTACTTTGAAATAGCTACTCCCACCACCAATTTGCCTGGCTTTGAGGCGCTGCAAACCGCCTTCGAAACACCGGCCACTACACCCGTGATTAAAATAGGCTTTCTGCGCAACTGGATGCAGTATGCCGCCATGCTGGCCATTGCGCTGGGTATTGGCTACGGCATTCAGCAGCACATCGAAGCCGATCGCCCTCCGCAGCATCCGGAACTTTCCTTCCGCCAGGACACGTTCAACGATCCTAAAGAGGCTTTCGCTGAAACACAAAAAGCCTTGCAACTGCTGGCCCGTAACCTAAATAAAGGCAAGCAGGAAATGGTGAAGCTCAATTACTTTAATGAAGCCACCGACAAGGTAAAAGAAAATTAAATCGCGCCATTCTATTACCTCCATAATCTGGAATTTTTAAATGTATTCATCATGAAAAAGTTATTCTTGGTGGCCATGCTGGCACTATTCGCCATGCAAACCACCTTCGCTCAACAAAGCGGAGGCAGCGTAATCGATAAATTCTTTCAAAAATATTCAAACGACGAAAGCTTTACCCTGGTGAGCATTTCCCCGAAAATGTTCAGCATGTTCAGTAAACTGGATGCTAATGATCCTGATGCCAAACAAGTGTTGCAAATTGCCCAGAAGCTCCGCTCCATGCGCATCCTGGCCAAAGAAGATACCAAAGACGGGGCTAAGCTGTATAAAGAAGCCGCCGCTTACCTGACCAACTCCTATGAAGAGCTGATGACGGTACGCAGCAAAGGCAATGATGTGAAGTTTTTGACCAAGGAAAATGCAAAAGGCAATATCGAAGAACTCATTATGCTGGTGGGAGGCGATGATACCTTTGTAGCCATCAGCATCGTGGGCGACATAGACCTGAACCAGATCTCCAAAATTGCCAATGGTATGAACATCACCGGCATGGAAGACCTGAAACAGGTAAACAAAAAAGCACATTAATGACCGTGAATACTCCCGCCATTGTGGGAGCATTCTTTCAATCGTTTTCATATGAAACGTACACTTCTCTACTGCAGCATAGCTGTGATCCTGGGCCTGCTCGCCGTGCTGCCGGCAATAGCACAGAAAAAAAGTCTCCGCGCCTTTTGCCAGGAATACCGTGGACAAGCCGAGATTCACACTTTTGGCGTAGGTCGCCCCCTATTAACATTGGCTAGCTGGATTATTCCGGCAAAGGATGAAGATACCCGCATGGCAAAACACCTGCTCCGTAAACTGCGTCATGTGAAATTATATACCATCACAGTAGATTCGAATGCCAATGTGAGCAACGGCTCCATGGAGCGCCTTAAATCCCGCCTGGAAGCCGAGCATTATGAGAGTCTTACCGATATTAGGTCCGACGGCTCTATCGTACATGTAATGAGCAATGGCCGCGCAGAAAACCTGGGCAATGTGGTGCTCTTGGTAAAAGATGATAAAGATATTGTATTCATAAGCCTGCGCACCCGCCTCACACTGAAAGACGTATCTGATGTGGTAAACCACTACGCCCTCACAGACCTGCACAAAAAACATATCGCAGAAAAGAGGACCCAGGACTCCAGTGCCCTGCCAGCAGCAACTACCTTTACTGCCGGTAGCATAGCGAAGGATAAATAAAAAAGAAATTACGAAACACGAACGCCCGGTTGTCGCAAGATAACCGGGCATTTTTTTGCTGGATAAAAACTACTTGATGATAACTTCATACACCGCCACTTCACCCAGCATTTCATTCACCAGTTGTATAATTTTGTCTTTGGAATAATTCAGCTCTTGTTTCAGGGGGGCTACGTTGGAAGTGATGATGAGTTTACCATCAATGAGCTGTATTTGTTGGGTATAGCGGGCAATGGTTTTTCCCATGAGTTGTTCCCAGTTTTGCTGGATGCGTACCTCGGTAAGCCGTGGTTTCATGCGGCTTTTGTTGATATAATCCCGGAGTGCGTCGCCTATGCTGATAGAACCGTATGCCATGTGGCAAATGTAAGGCATTTGATCGCAGCTTATTGCTGCCGGTGATGAAAAAAAATCAGGTCATTGCTATTAGCTGTAACAATTCAGGGTTTCCTGCAAACGCTGCCTGCAGCCGCGCGGCGTGGGTATCGGTAATGAACACCTGCCCGTACCCGGGGGAGCTTACCAGGGCAATGAGCCGCATCACGCGTTCCTGGTCCAGCTTTTCAAACACATCGTCCAGCAGCAGGAGGGGAGGATATTGCTTTTGCTGTTTCATTACTTCATATTGGGCCAGTTTCAGGGCAAACAAAAAACTCTTGCGCTGGCCTTGGGATGCGCTGCTTTTCATGGCGTGTTCGTCTAGCAGAAACAGCAGGTCGTCGCGATGTATGCCTTCAGAGGTGCGTTGCAATAATTTGTCCCGGTTACGGTTAGCCGCCAGTATACCGCCCAGCGATTGGTCATGCAGGCTGCATTGGTAGCGGATGTTTACCACCTCGTGCCGGCCAGCCAGGTAATCGTAACGGGCCTGCACCTGGGCAATGAAATCCGGCAGGAAAGCATTGCGCAGGGCAAATACCGGCTCTCCATGCTGTACCAACTGTGCATCGAAGATATCCAATAAAGCGTCCTGAGATTGCGGCTGGTTGGGCAGCGATTTAAGCAGGCTGTTTCGCTGCTGCAATACTTTCTGGTAGGCCATCAAGTGATCCAGGTAACCAGGGAATAGTTGAGATAATAGGCCATCCAACCATTTGCGGCGTTCCTCGCTGCCGCCCAGGATAATCTCGGCATCGTCCGGGGCAATCATTACAGCAGGTAGCTGACCAATGTGCCGGGAAAACCGGTCGTAAGTATCGTCATTCAGACTAATTTCTTTGCGACCATCTTTGAAGGTGCAAATAACTTTCGCTGCCGCCTGGTTTTTATCGAAACAGGCTTCCAGGCGGAAACCGTTGGTGTGGTAATGGGTATTCTGGCTTTCGCTATTGGTAAAGTAGCTTTTGGTGAAGCACACATAATAAATGGCGTCCAGCAGGTTGGTCTTCCCCGAGCCGTTGGGACCGGTAATGCCTACCACCCTCCGGTCGAAGCGGAAGTGCTGCTGCACGTAATTCTTAAATTGTACCAGCGTAATAGACTGTAGCGAGAGCATGAATTGGGCCCCTTGAAAAGTTTTTGCGCCGGACCATCCCCGGCCCGGGACCGGCAAATATACGCCAAAAGCCGCCATGAGCGGCCACGCTTGCCAGCCCCACCATAAAATTTAGTTTTTAGTATTTTCCTGTTATATTTGCGGACAAATTTAGAAAGCGTGCAAACTAAAACAGAAGGAAAGACGAAGTTCACCAAAGAAACATATCTTAACTGGTATGAGTCCATGCTTTTGCAGAGACGCTTTGAAGAAAAGGCCGGTCAGTTGTACGGAATGCAGAAGATCCGTGGTTTTTGCCATCTCTATATCGGCCAGGAAGCCATCTCCGCCGGTTGCGTATCTGCTACCAAACCAGGCGATAAATTTATCACTGCCTACCGCGACCACGCACTGGCCATTGCCAAAGGCATGACGCCCAACGAGTGTATGGCGGAACTGTTTGGTAAGGCCACCGGCTGTTCAAAGGGTAAAGGAGGCAGTATGCACTTCTTCTCCAAGGAAAAAGGTTTTTTTGGTGGGCATGGTATCGTAGGTGCTCAGATTGGCACCGGTGCCGGCCTGGCATTTGCCGAAAAGTACCTGGAAACTGGCAATGTAGTGCTGGCTTTCTTTGGCGATGGAGCCGCCCGTCAAGGTATTTTGCATGAAACCTTTAATATGGCCATGCTGTGGAAACTGCCTGTAATCTTCATTTGTGAGAACAACCATTACGCCATGGGTACTTCTGTAGAACGTACTTCCAACGTATTGGACATCTATAAATTTGGTGCTGCTTACGAAATGCCTGCCGATGATATCGACGGCATGAGCCCGGAAGCCGTTCACGAAGGCGTATCTAAAGCAGTAGCCCGCGCCCGCGCCGGCGAAGGCCCTACCTTGTTGGAAATTAAAACCTACCGCTACAAAGGGCATTCCATGAGCGATCCTGCAAAGTACCGCACCAAAGAAGAAGTGGAAGATTATAAAGAAAAGGACCCGATCAACGCTACCCTGAAAACCATTCTTTCCAAGAAATGGGCTTCAGAAGCAGAAATCGAAGCCATCAACGAGAAAGTGAAGAAAACCATTGAAGACTGTGTGCAGTTTGCCGAAGAGTCTCCCTGGCCTTCTGATGATGAACTGCTGAAAGACGTTTATACCCAGCAGGACTATCCTTTTATTGTGGACTAAATAAAACTTTTAAAGGTTAACGGCCCCGTTCTGCGGATAAGCGGTTAACCTTTTTTATATTTGTACAGCGGTGCTGCTTTAGGGCGTACCGTTTTTTAGCATTAACTCAACACATTTACAAAACACCCAATGGCAGAAGTTACGAATAAAGCCAATCCATCCCACGATACCACCAAACCTGCAAAAAGTGAATTTGATTTACAGGAATCCATGGATCGTGCAGAGGATTTTTACAAGAAAAACCAAAACGTGATCCTGGGCGCTATTGCAGCAGTAGTGATCCTGGTAGGAGGATATTTTGCCTATGGCAATTTTGTATCCAAACCTAAAGAACAGAAGGCCCAGGCTATGATCTTCCACGCGCAGGAATACTTCGCCAAAGATTCTTTTAAACTGGCACTTAATGGCGACGGTAATAACTATGGTTTCCTCCAAGTCATTGAAAAATACGATGGTACCAAAGCCGGCAACCTGGCACACTACGGTGCCGGCGTTTCCTACATTCGCCTTGGTGATTACCAGAATGGTATCAACCAACTGAAAGACTTTTCTGCCAACGACGATGTACTGCAACCCCTTGCCCTGGGCATTACCGGCGATGCATACATGGAACTGAATAAAGTAGATGACGCTATTGCGGCTTACAAAAAAGCAGCCCACAGCAGCGACAACGCCCTTACATCTCCTATCTACCTGCTCCGCGCTGGCCTGGCGCTAGAAAAAGCTGGCAAAAACCAGGACGCCATTGAATTGTACAAAGAAATCAAAAGTAAATACCCACAAACCAACGAAGGCCGCGAAATGGATAAATACCTGGCCCGCATTGGCGAAGTAAAAGAATAAACGGAACCTATCGTTTCCATCCATACAATTTCCAAAGAACATTACCAGCAGGTGCCGGATGTTTTTTGGAAATTGTGCTTTTAGGCCAGCCGCATGGGGGCTGATCTGTAGGTTTATCCGCAACCGGTATAAGAGAAATTAATAGCAGCAGGGAATTGTTTTTTACTGTTTATTTGAAGTCTGTAAATTGTACATTTGAAACTGCAATTGCGATTACATCAGAAATAAGATATCAATGTCCACAAATAATCAAAGCTTATTAAAGCATACTGGCATTCTCAACCTGGAGGATGCCAGTGTTGTGATGGTATCTACCGAATGGAACGACGCCGTGACCAACGAACTGGTAGCAGGATGCGAAAGGACGCTCCGCGAAAATAAAGTCACTAAATTGTGCAAGGTAGTAGTACCCGGCGCTTTTGAACTGCCATTTGCGGTAAAGCAATACTGGGAAAGCACCAAGGGCACCGGCAAGCAGCCCAGCGCTATCATTGCCTTTGGTTGCGTGATCCGGGGCGGTACGCCTCACTTCGAATACGTATGCCAGGCCGTAACAGACGGGATTCTGCAATTAAACCTGCAACTACCCATTCCCGTTATCTTCGGGGTACTTACGGTCGACAATCAGCAGCAGGCCGATGAGCGTATTGGCGGCATCCATGGTCATAAAGGAGAAGAAGCCGCCCTCACCGCTTTAAAGATGGTGTCTTTTTTGCGTAAGCTTGCCAAATAGGCAATGGTTATTTATCATCCACATTAATATTTTTCTCAGATGAACGTCCAGCTTTTTATTCCATGCTTTGTAGACCAGTTGTTTCCGGAAACCGCATTCAATATGGTAAAGGTGTTGGAAAAGCTGGGGTGTACCGTCAGTTACAATACCGAACAGACCTGCTGCGGCCAGCCCGCTTTTAACGCAGGCTACCAGGATGAGTGCCGCTCTGTGGCCACTAAGTTTGTAAAAGACTTTACCCCTTATGATTATATAGTAGCCCCCAGTGGCTCTTGCACCGGCTTCGTACGCAACTTTTACGGCAAGTTGTTCGACAACTCTGCTACCCACAACGAGGTGAAACAACTGCGTAAAAATTTATATGAATTCACCGAATTCCTGGTAGATATTTTAGGCGTTACAGACCTGGGTGCTACGCTCAATGGCGTAGGCACCTACCACGATGCCTGCGGCGCGCTGCGCGAATGCGGTATTAAGGAAGGCCCCCGCAAACTGCTGGAAAAGGTGAAAGGGCTGGAACTGCACGAAATGACCGATTGCGAAACCTGCTGTGGCTTTGGAGGAACGTTTGCCGTGAAGTTTGAACCCATCTCCATTGGCATGGGCGAGCAAAAAGTACATAATGCAGTAAATAGCGGAGCCGATTACCTCATCTCTACAGACCTGTCCTGCCTCATGCACCTGGATGGTTACATCCGCAAGCATGGCAACAATATTAAGATCATGCACATTGCCGACGTACTGGCAAGTGGATGGTAACCTAATTAAGCAGCAAACAATGAACTACTGGCTGGTAAAATCAGAACCATTTAAATATTCCTGGGAACAATTTGTAAAAGATAAAAAGACATTTTGGGACGGCGTACGCAATTATGAAGCCCGTAACAACCTCCGCGCCATGCAGAAAGGCGACTTGCTTTTCTGGTATCATAGCAATGAGGGCAAAGAGATTGTAGGCATAGCCGAAGTGGTGAAAACAGCCTACCAAGACCCCACCACGCCCGATCCTAACTGGGTAGTGGTAGACCTGAAGCCGGTAAAGCCATTCAAAAAGTTTGTAACCCTCGCCCAGATAAAAGCAGAGAAACGCCTGGAAAATATGGCCCTGGTGCGCCGTGGCCGTATTTCTGTAGTACCCGTTACCCCCCAGGAGTGGGCGGTAGTAATGGAAATGGGAGATATGCAGACGCCCTAATAATAACACCCTTAGCCCTTTATTAATATAGCCTATACATTTATTATGAAATTAAAACTGGTAGTACTCACCGGAGCCGGCATCAGTGCAGAAAGTGGCTTGCGCACCTTTCGGGATATGGACGGACTTTGGGAAGGGTACGATGTGTACGAAGTAGCCTCGCAGGAAGGATGGAACAAAAACCCGCAACAGGTACTGGACTTTTACAACGCGCGCCGTCATGATGTACGGAAAGCCTTGCCCAATGCCGCCCATACCGGGCTGGCCAAGCTGGAAGAAAAATATGATGTGCGCATCATTACCCAAAATATAGACGATCTCCATGAGCGGGGCGGCTCCTCCAACGTGCTGCACCTGCACGGGGAAATTACCAAAACCCGCAGCGTGCGCAATGAACACCAAACCTATCCCTATGTGGCAGACATCCACCTGGGCAACCTGGCGGCAGATGGTGGGCAGCTGCGTCCTTTCATCGTATGGTTTGGCGAAGAAGTGCCACTCATAGAAAAGGCCGTGGAAGAAGTGATGCAGGCAGATATCTTCGTGATTATCGGTACTTCCCTGGCCGTATACCCTGCGGCGGGCCTGCTGGATGTAACGCGCGGCAACATTCCCAAATACCTTATCGACAAAAACATTTCTGCGATAACTGGTTTTCACCAGATCAAAACCATTGCACTACCGGCTACTTTGGGCGTGCAGCAGTTGATCAAAGAATTGATGTAATGCTTGGCTTGCACAAAAAAAAGCCGCCTTCTCTCAGAAAGCGGCTGCTTAAAATGACTTCATTTTTTTCTATTCAAAACTCTCCACAAATTTAATGTCAAAATCCTCCAGTTCCCGCAGCACCGGGTTGTAGATTTCCGGCAGAATGGGGATGTGCAGGCCTTTAAGCCCTACTTTGTCCGACAGCAGCAGCTTAGCCATGATGCCCAATGGCAGGCCCACCGTCTTGGCCATAGCGGTATGCGTGGCATTTTCACCCTGTACAATCAGAAAGCTGTTAATTCGGGTGGGCAGGTTACGGCGCTCAAATTCTATCTCGTGTAGCATCACAATCAGGTCGCGGTCGGTACTCTCCATCTTTAACTTGGTATCCAGGAGGTGTTGCAGGATGTCGGCGTTCGAGCGTTCGCCCAGGTTTATTTCCTCCCCATTCAGAATACCCAGGAATTTTAACTGCCGGATCACTTTGGATTTGCTGCTTACGCCCAGGTATTGGGCAATGGTTTCTTCGTGCGAGAGGCCTGGTGTGCGCTCGGTTACCTGTTGGCTGGCCCATTGAAAGTAGGGTAATTGGTCGGTAGCTTGCTTATCGCCATCGCGGGTAAGGCCTAGTTTCACCAAGGCATTCCACCCTTCGCAGAAATCGGGGAAACGCAGGGTGGCACGCTGGAAGGTATGGATGTTTTCCAGGTTATAGGATTGCATATATCCCAGCGAATCGCGATTGGGGTAGTAGGCCAGTTTGCCGATGCTAGGCACCTGCACCGTCTTGTTATGGTCGAAAAGCTGTTCGTAGCTTACTTCCTTCACCTTGCCTTTCTCTTTGTACACGGCGCCGGCGCTGCCTGCCAGCACTACGTTACGTGAGTTCCACGAAATTTTATAGTGCCAGGGATTATCATTGCTTTCGGGCGATATAAGACCACCGCAGTAGGATTTGAATGAAAATATCTGCCCACCCTTTTTCTCAATGCTATGAATAAGTTTCATCGCCGACATGTGATCCAGTCCCGGGTCCAGGCCCATTTCATACAGGAAGAGCAGGCCAGCAGCGTCGATATCCGGCTGTAATTTTTTCACTTCATCATCCAGGTAGGAAGCAGTAAGCAGATTTTTTTTAAACCGCAGGCAGTCCCTGGCCACGAGAATGTGGAGGGCGGGCGGCAGTAGGGAAATTACCAGGTCGGCTTCCGCCAGGAGTGGTTCCCGGGCAGTAGCGTCGGTAACGTCCAGTGCTACGGGTGTAGCGTAGTAGGATTTACCTGTTTTTGACTTTACCAGTTGTAGGTCATGATCGGCAACGGTTACATGCCATTTCTGTCGGGCTGCATTTTGTAGCAAGTAGTCGATCAGAACGGTGGCAGATCTTCCGGCGCCAAACAATAGAATGTTTTTCATAGTAATTGTACAATCGTTTAATTGATGTGTGGGCCATTACAAACAAGCACTTGTGTTAATGTTCGAGATTAAAAGTAGTATTGGTTTGCGACCGCATTACATATTTTAATTGTCCCCTTAAAATGTATTGGTAGCCAGTTATATACATTTTAGTTGCAGGTAAATTGAGGAGGAAAATGTATGCTGATTATTCTGCATATAAGATATTCTCCTAAATCGATTACAAAATTAATCACCCTAGGGTTAAGGCAGCGTTAATGTTCAGCTAAATATTCCTTAGAAATCCATGAGTGGTAATGTGTTATTGCGGATAATCTTCATGCATGCAGTGGCAAGGCAGGGATAGCTGCTGCTTATCTATCATATCCTGGATATGTTTAAAAGTAAGGAATGAAGCTGCCTTTACAACGCGGTGCATAGGCCCAGGTTAAAGCGTACCGGGGCTATATTTACGCCCGGTATCCTATCACGTTGGGCCTATTCAACGCGTTGGTTACAGGATATAGCGTACCAGGGGAAAGAGCGCTTCCTCATTGGCGTTGGAAACGGAATTGCGGGCAGTAAAATGCATGCGTTGGGATGTATGAAAAGCTTTAAGATTTCTTTAACAAAAAGATTTTCCTGCTAACAATCATGTGCAAGATAAATTGAACCGTTCCAAAGTATTGAAAATTAGAACACTAGCAGCGTGCAAAAGTCTATCTGCCATAGATGGGCTGTAGCAGGCCTAAAATGAAGAGGGAAATGCCTTTCTGGATTGCCCACACCTTATCCACAAGCGCGGAAATGTGGCACGAATGGGCTATATTTGCGCTGCATTGAAGATTACAGAAAAACCTGTAAACCAATAAACTAATGATAGAAAACCAGGATAATTTAGAAAATCCCGAGAACCAGGACGGTGGCGACGATAGTCGTATTGTCCGGATCAACATCGAAGAGCAAATGAAGACGGCTTATATCGACTATTCCATGTCGGTGATTGTGGGTCGTGCCTTGCCGGATGTAAGGGACGGTTTGAAGCCGGTGCATCGCCGTGTACTGTTTGGAATGAAAGAGTTGGGCAATGGCAGCAACAAACCTTACAAAAAATCCGCCCGTATCGTAGGGGAAGTAATGGGTAAATACCATCCCCACGGCGATGCATCCATTTATGACACCATTGTACGCCTGGCCCAACACTGGTCTATGCGTTACCCCATGGTAGACGGACAAGGTAACTTCGGATCGGTAGATGGTGATATGCCGGCAGCCATGCGTTATACGGAAATCCGTTTGCAGAAGATCGCAGAAGCCTTGTTGGAAGATCTTGATAAAGATACGGTAGACTTTACCCTTAACTTCGATGATACCCTAGAAGAGCCCACGGTATTGCCTACCCGTATTCCCAACTTGCTGGTAAACGGCGCGGCGGGCATTGCGGTAGGGATGGCTACGAATATTATGCCCCACAACCTTTCGGAAGTGGTGGACGCATGCGTGGCTGTTATCGATAACCGGGATTTGTCCATAGACGATATTATAAAGCATGTTAAAGCGCCCGATTTCCCAACAGGTGGTGTCATCTATGGGTATGAAGGGGTGAAACAAGGCTTTGAAACCGGCCGTGGCCGCGTAGTGGTAAGAGGCCGCATCAACGTAGAAACTTCCAAGGCTGGCCGCGAAAGATTAGTCATCTACGAACTGCCCTACCAGATCAATAAAGCCGTGCTCCACCAGAAAATTGCACAACTGGTCAACGATAAGATCATCGAAGGAATCTCCGATGTGCGGGATGAGTCGGACCGCGATGGTATGCGCCTGGTGATAGATCTGAAACGGGAAGCAATTGCCAATGTGGTCATTAACCAACTGTTCAAATACTCTGAATTACAAACCTCTTACGGTATCAATAACGTGGCACTGGTAAAAGGCCGTCCGCGTATCCTTAATATCAAAGAACTACTCACCGAGTTTATAGATTTCCGTCATGAAGTGGTGGTGCGCCGTACCAACTTCGAACTGCGGGAAGCCGAAAAACGCGCCCATATCCTGGCGGGATACCTCATCGCCCTGGATCACCTGGATGAAGTGATCTCCCTGATCCGCAACTCCAGAAGCCCGGACGAAGCAAAGGAAGGATTGATCACCAACTTCCAGCTGAGTGAAATACAGGCCAAGGCTATCCTGGAACTGCGTTTACAGCGCCTTACTGGTATGGAACGCGACAAGATCCGCGAGGAATACGAAAGCATCATGAAACTCATTGCACACCTGAAAGATATTTTAAGCAATGAAAGCCTGCGTTTCCAAATTATCAAGGAGGAACTGGAAGATGTAAAGAAGCGTTTTGGCGACGAGCGCAAAACCGAAATTCAGTACCTGGCCAGTGAAATGCGGATTGAAGATATTATTGCCGAGGAAGATGTAGTGATCACCATTTCCCACCTGGGTTATATTAAACGTACTTCCGCCTACGATTTCCGCCAGCAGAAACGCGGTGGCCGTGGAGCCATTGGGGGCAAAACCCGTGACGAGGATTACATTGAACATCTCTTCGTGGCCTCTACCCACCATACCATGCTGTTCTTTACCGAAAAAGGACGCTGCTTCTGGCTAAAGGTATATGAGATACCGGAAGGGGAGAAGCAAGGCAAGGGTCGCGCCATTCAAAACCTGATTAACCTCCCACCCGAAGATAAGATCCGCGCGATCATTGACATTAAAGACCTGAGCGATAGTGAATTTATCAATAACCACTACATCCTGCTGTGTACCCAGCGGGGTATCATCAAAAAAACCTTGCTGGAAGAATTTTCCCGTCCGCGTCAGAACGGTGTAAATGCGATCACCATCAACGATGGAGACCGATTGCTGGATGTGAAACTGACCGACGGCAGCAGTGAGGTAATGATGGCATTACGCTCCGGCCGGGCCATTCGCTTCCCGGAAGATGCCGTACGTGATACAGGCCGTGGTGCCATTGGTGTACGAGGTATTGAGGTAGATAATGAGCATGATGAAGTAGTTGGTATGATTTGTGCGAAAAAGGACGACGATGCACACACCGTCCTGGTAGTTTCTGAAAGAGGGTTCGGCAAACGGACCGGTATAGAAGAGTACCGGGTCACTAACCGGGGTGGAAAGGGCGTGAAAACGATCAATATCACCGAGAAAACCGGCAGGCTGATCGCCATCATGAATGTTACAGAAAAAGACGATCTGATGATCACCTGTAAATCCGGCATTACCATCCGGATGGCGGTTCGGGATGTGCGTGAAGCTGGCAGAGCTACCCAGGGCGTAAGACTGATACGCCTGGATGATAACGATTCCATTGCCGCTATTGCCCGCCTTGACGAACAGGAAGAACAGGTGGATCTGGTAGAAGAAGGCATGGTGCAGGAAGCCGTGATCATTGATCCGGAAACTCTTTCCGCAGATGACCTGGCCGGAGAAACGCCCGCCGATGAGGAAGGGGAAGCCGAAAAAGACGAACCAACAACAGAATAAGGTTAATTTACAACAGTGAAATAATAATGGCTGTCATCCGCTACCTATGCGGATGACAGCCATGCAGGAAGCCTGTAGCACCGCAACGGATATGTAGCAGCTTCAAAAGTGTGTGCTGGAACCACAGCGAGAACGTTATGTACAGGAACTGATCTTATTTCGCTTGCCCAAATTTTTTATATAGATAAAAAACGCTGTGCAAAGTTTGCATTTTGTACAGACGCCCCATATTTTTACTGGAACCTTTAAAAATTATAACTGCGCAGGCCATGCCCGCCACCTTTAAATTTAGAGCACATGAAAAAATTAATGGTATCCCTTCTCTTTTGCTCAGCCACGATGGCTGCTATGGCGCAGAGAGCGAAAGTGAACAGTGCGGAAGATTACCTAAAAAGTAACGAGCCAGAGAAAGCCCAGGCAGACATTAATGCCGCTTTGCAAAATGACAAAACTAAGAATGATGCAAAAACCTGGTACGTAAAAGGAAAAGTGGAAGAAGCATTATCTACTAAGAACAAAAGTGTTCCCCTGGCAGATTCTGCTTATGAGGCTTATAAAAAAGCCCTGGATATTAATCCAAAATTGCCGGACGCCGTATTGGAAATGCATCAACGCATGTATAACTTGTACGCCATCATTGGCAACGCTGGTTATGAAGCCTTGAACAACCAGAAATGGGATAGCGCCGCTGGTTATTTTAACCGCGCCCAGGACTTGGCCAATTATTACAATGGTAAGAATATGGCTGGCACCATTCCTACAGATACCTCTATGATCTTCTACAGTGGCTACGCTTTGCAACAGGCCGGCCAGAAAGATAGCGCCCTGGTGCGTTTACAAAAGGCTGCCGACCTGCAATTTTCCAAGGAGGCTGCACTGTATGTAGTACTGGGTCAGGATTACGAAGAAAAAGGCGACAGTGCTAATTGGCTGAAAGCCATAGAAGAAGGGAAGAAACTTTTCCCCAAAGACAAACGCTTTAACGACATGGAGCTGGTGTACTACGCCAAAACCGGTAAAACTTCCGAGCTTACTTCCATGCTGGACAAAAAGCTGGCAGAAAACCCGAATGATTTTAATACCGTACTGGATTATGCCATCCGCATGGATAACCTGGCTAACCCCCATACTGAAAAAGGGGAAGACGCTCCCAAACCTGCTAACTACGATGAGTTGATGGGCAAAGCCGAAACCGGGTATAAGAAAGCGGTAGAACTGAATGGTAGCGACGCAGTAGCTAATTTCCAACTGGGCGCCCTCTATTTTAACCGCGCGGTGGGTTTCAATAAAGACCTGAACGCGATGGACAGCAAAGGCCAGGGTTCACCCAAAGGCAAGGAACTGCAAACCAAAGTTGAAGGTTTGATGAACCAGGCATTGCCTTTCTTTGAAAAAGCAGAAGACGGTTTCGCCGCCAAAGGAACCAGCATAGAGCCGAGCGATAAACAAACCTACCAAAGCTGCCTGTATGCCCTGCAAAAGATCTACGCGATCAAGAACCAGACAGACAAGGTAGAAGCTGTGAAAAAGAAACTGGAATCGCTGTAAGCGAATTCCTGAAAATAACTTACAAAGCGCACCCGTTGGCAATGTCCGGCGGGTGCGCTTTGTTTTATCTCCGCTTTCCATTTCCATCCGTATTCGGGCATTGTCATATAAATAAAATACATATATTTACGGTAGACTATCCATACCTATGAAAGCTACCCAAGCCATGAAAGCCGCCTGCTGCCTGCTATTGGCATGCTTTGCCTTCTGCCGCCCCACCTGGGCGCAAACCACCGATGCACAAGTGATTTTCAGCGCGCCGATTGAAGAACCTGCCTCTGGCTGGTGTAAACTGCTGTTACTTAAAAACGGGCATACCTTCTTCCTGCGCTTTACACCGCATGATGGCATACTGGTGAATATTTACGATACTGCACATACCTTGCAGAGAACAGACACCATTGGTAGTATTGGTTGGGATGCCCATTCCATGGCGGATGCCGAAATAGATGGCCTGTATGAAATAAACGGACAGGTGGTACTATTTCTCCAACAGCAATTGAAGTACAAGCCCACCTTGTTTCGCCTGGTATTGGATGGTAACGATGGTCACCTGCTGCGGGAAGATAAATTGGGCGAACTGGCCAGCATTCAGCAGCACCAGGCCGCTGCGTTGAACAATGAGGCCTCTCACGACTGTTTCGTGGAAAAAGACCCTCGCTCCGGCTACTACGCTGTGGCCCTGTTTAACGGCACCGAACTGGCCCACGACAGTACCGATGCCGGACACGTGGAGGTGATTCACTTTGCGCCAGACCATCACGAAATTCACCGGGTACAGTATTACCTGCCCGATAGCAGCTATGAATATTTCAATTACCTGAACATGCAGGTGCAGGGTGGGGAAGCCGTGTACCTGGCCAGTATGGCCTTTAACACACACACCAATAAACACCACGAAGACAGTCGCCTCCTGATAGCCCGCCTGGGTGCCACAGACACCGTATTCACCTTTCAACCGGCAGACCAACAACATGGTGCTGGCAATGCCTGGGGCATGCTGCAATGCATGCCTGGGCAGCCATTGCGCCTGCTTGTTACCGCCCAGCCTGCGGATATAAACCGCAAAAAAAACACCAGCCTCATGCCGGTATATTTTCTCAGCTTCGATGCCCGCACACTGCAACCGGTAGCGCAAGAACAGCTACCTATGGCGGCCGCCAGCGATTATGCGAAAGCTCACCTGCAATACCAGGATAAATATACCGGCATGTTGCAAGCATGGCTACCCTTGGCAGACGGCTCTTCGCTGCTACTTCAGGAATCTATCCGCCAATTCATCCAGGGTGGTGCTACTTTTAAAAAAACTATCACCGGCCTGGGAGATGCAGGCATTACCCACTTGGATGCTAACGGTAAGGAGGAAGGCGCTGTAGTATTGAATAAAATACAATCTGCTGCGGGCACTTACCAACCTTTTTACCAATACCGCCGCAATAAAAGTGAATGGTCTTTCCGTAACCGGAACACCATGGCTGGTGTAAATGGTTATTTATCCTATGCGATGGTGCAAAATAAAAAGGGTAATTATTTCCTGTATAACCAACTGGTGTCTACCACTCCGGGCGACTATTCCGTAGCTACCCGTCCGCTTCGCACTATTTCCGAAGCGGGATTGGTGTGTTATCATTATGTAGACGGGCAGTTGCTGCAATTAAAATTATTTCCACCACCGCCCACCTTACTGGAAGCGCCTACATTTTACGCCTGCATGCTGGACGCAGCTGCCGAAGATGCCGTGAAGAATTGCTATGCTACCGTGATGATAGCACACAACGATACGGTGCGGAAGGCCTACCTTGCCTGGATAGTGTTTTGAGGAATGTGGGCTACTTAACAGGCCTTTTAAAATATTTACAGGCTGGGGGCTGGTTGCATTATTTTTATGGTAGTATGGTTAACAATAATTCATCCAGCTTTAGCAAAGTGGCAGCCATGCTTTGTTCTATGCACATTTGAATAACTTGTTCCAGGTCTACGCAAAACAGATCCTTACGGGGTGATGTTATCTACTGGCTAGACCGGCAGCATAACGTTGTACATGAAAGTGCTTTCTTTGATGTAATGGATGCTTTTGTGTTATACCTTGACCAGTCTTGTTATACCGGCATCAACGGGTATGAGTTTCAATATACCCGGTAGAAAGCCGGCAGTTTTTATAAGAACACCTGAACCAGTTTTGCAACAATGATAGCCGTCAGTATTCCATGATCATCTACCTGAATACCGGCTGGGTAAGCGGTGATGGGGGAGAACTTTTTATACACCATGCACCTGGCAATACCCAACAGATTGATCCTGCCGCTGGTAAAACTATTTTTTTCAAAAGCAGCGAGTTGGAACACGAAGTTTTATGGACCCATAAGCCGCGCATGAGTATTAAAAGCTGGCTGAAACGTTAAGAGTGGGCAATTGCGCTACCGATGGCTTTTGTTCTTCCACGTGTGTTCATCCCAATGTTGCCGGCAGTGGGTACTTACCTTTCCGTTTAAAGCCAGTGCCGGCAACGTTACTGCTTCCGCTTTTTTTTATCTGGAAAATATGAGTAATTTAAAAGCATGAGAAAACATTTATTCATGGCCTGCCTATTGGCGGCTTTGCCATGTAGGTTGATGGCGCAGAGCGCGCCGCCGTTTTGGAAAGAGATCCTTGCATTTAAAGCAGCAGATGCCCAGGTAACACCTATTGCCAAACCGATTGTTTTTGTGGGTAGTTCCTCCTTTAGAAAGTGGGTAGATGTGAATGCCTACTTCCCGGGTTACCCAATTATTAACCGTGGTTTTGGTGGTTCCACCCTACAGGATGTGATCCGTTATGCCTACGATGTGATCCTGCCGTACAAACCCAAACAGGTGGTAGTGTATTGCGGGGAAAACGACCTGGCTGCGAATGTGACGCCGGCAGAAGTAGTGATGCAATTTAGAACGCTCTTTGTCATGATCCGGGAAAACCTGCCCCATACAACGATCGATTTTGTATCCATTAAAAAAAGCCCCAGCCGCGAAAAGTTTTTCCCGCAGGTGGACGAAGTGAATAAAGCAATCCTGGCATTCCTGCAGCAGCAGCATAATGCAGCCTACATAGACATTAACCCCATCATGCTGGACGCCAGCGGGCAGCCACGTCCCGAGCTATTTCTTAGCGACCACCTGCACATGCAACCGGAGGGCTATGCGCTATGGAAAAAAGTAATAGGGCCTTACTTGTTAAAATAAAATAAGGAGCTATGCCACTACAGCTTTACGTGGTAGGGTATTTAAGATGGTAGAAAACACCTGGTGGTCAATACATGGTACATCATTTAGCATTATGAAAATCTTCAAGATACTTTACATCCAGGTGTTAATAGGCATTGGGCTGGGGGGGGTGTGTGGGTGGTTGTTTCCAGGTTTTGCGCCGGCGGCGAAGCTGATCAATGAGACCTTTATCAACATGATCCGGATGGTGATTGCGCCGGTTATTTTTTTCACCATCGTATTGGGCGTGGCGGGGGCTGGCAATATGCGGCAGGTGGGCCGCGTGGGCGGTAAGGCCCTACTGTATTTTGAGCTAATGACCACTTGTGCACTCCTGATTGGGGTGGTAGTGGCTAATGTAGTAAAACCCGGTGCCGGCGTGGTTTTTAAGCCTTCGGCAAATGAACAGGTGGCAGCATACGCGGAGAAGGCGAAGGAAATGAACTGGGGCGAATTTTTAAGCCACCTTGTGCCGGCCAATGTGGTAGACGCCTTTGCCACAGGAGATATATTGCAGGTATTATTTTTTAGTATCCTCTTCGCCTTTGGCCTTCGCATGCTGGGAGCGGCTGGCAAAAGCCTGCTGGGTGTTTTTGATCAGCTCAACAAAGTACTTTTTAACGTGTTAAAGATAGTGATGCGGGTAAGCCCCATCGGCGCTTTTGGCGGTATGGCCTTTACCATCGGCAAATTTGGGTTTGCAACCCTGGCCGTGCTAGGCAAGCTGCTTCTCACGTTTTATCTCACCGGCATACTTTTTATTTTCGTGGTATTGTGGGCCGTTTGTAAAGCTTACGGTGTTCAGTTATGGAAATTACTAAGCTATATTAAAACTGAAATTTTGATCGTGATTGGTGCCAGTAGCAGCGAATCGGTACTGCCCACCATCATGCAGAAACTCACGGATGCCGGCTGCGATAAAGAAGTAGTAGGCCTGGTGATACCGGCTGGTTACAGCTTTAATTTAGACGGTACTACCATTTACCTAAGCCTTAGTATTTTGTTCCTGGCCCAGGTGTTTCAGGTAGATTTGTCCATGGGGCAGCAACTCACCGTGGTGGGTATTCTCATGCTTACCAGCAAAGGGGCTGCGGGGATTGCCGGTAGTGGATTTATTGTACTGGCCTCCACGCTCACCGCCCTGAAAGTAATACCGCTGGAGGGTTTGGGCCTGCTCTTCGGGGTAGACCGGTTTATGAGCGAGGGCCGCGCGGTGATCAATGTAATTGGCAATACGGTGGCCACGGTGGTCATTTCCAAAAGCGAGCATGCCTTAGATGAAAATTGCTTTCACAACGTGGTACACCTTCAACAAACCTCCAAACCCGATATCGTATGAAGCCAGTTGTTTACATTACCTATTGCCCTAAATGCGGATGGTTGCTGCGTGCTACCTGGATGGCGCAGGAGCTGCTTACAACTTTTACCGAAGAACTGCAGGGCGTACAGCTACAGCCCAGCGAAATTAATGGCGCTTATAAAATTTACGTAAATGATACCCTCATTTGGGATCGTAAGCGGGAACAAGGTTTTCCCGACATTAAAGTGTTAAAACGTTTGGTGCGCGATATCGCTGCCCCCGGCAAACCGCTCGGGCACAGTGAGGGGTAAAAATTTGTACCGGGTATATTTTAATACAGGAAAGGGTAGCATAAGATGGCTCCTTTTTTGTGTATTATGCCATCATCATCTACCGGTGGGGTATTGTACTAAATGGGGAAATTTATATGGTTTTAATAGAAAACATATGGCCGTTCGCCGCAGTGCTGCATTAATTTTTATTGTATTTACGGTACTCATTTATTTTTTAAGCATAGGACTGATCGCGCCGGTTATTCCTGATAGTGAGATATTCCCTGGCTTTTGCAGGGCTAATGACCCTCCTGGTGCAGGGAGCTTATCCGCGTGATCATTCTGAAGGTGGGCCACAAAACCGCCGCATATGCAGTATTGCTGTTTTACCTGGTGGGCATGGCACTTTTCAACATTGCTTACCAGGGTTGGATGATGTTTGATATCCTGGTATTATACTGCCTGGGTGGCCTTGCCGGGCCAGCACTGCAGGGCATTATTTCCACACAAGTGCCGCCATCCGAGCAAGGTGAACTACAATGTACCCTCACTGGCATCATGAATATTACCGCCATTATGGGGCCTCCGCTCATGACAAATTTATTCAAATGGTTTACCCAGCCACAGTTCTCTATATTCTTTCCTGGCGCGCATTTCCTGTCAGCGGCGGGCTTTTGTTTTATAAGTTTGTTACTGGCTTTCCGGTCGCTGCGCCATTATGTGGCACCAAAATAGTTATGTTCACTAAAAAAATACGTCATGCTTAAACGTCCATGGTTCCGCTACACTCTCTACACCTTGGGAGGCTTTTTGGCCTTACTGGTTTTGTTGTGGCTGGGCTTTGCATGGTATATTCATCATAACAAGGCCCGGTTGCTTGCTGATATTTCCAGGCAGCTGGAAGGCTCACTCAATGGTAAGCTTACCATTGCAGATATGGAACCGGCCCTCATTGAAAGTTTTCCCAATATATCGGTACAGTTGCAAGGCGTAGCCCTGAGCGATAGCCTGGGCCCTGTGCTACATAAACCCCTGATCCAGGCGGAAGCCATTTACGTGCGCGTGAACATTTTTGCCCTGCTCCACAAGCAGGTAGACATTCGCCAGGTAACGATTACCAATGGCCAGGTATATTTATTCCAGGACAGTACCGGGTATTCAAACCTGTACCTTATAAAGCCTAAACACCCTGGCCGTCCAGGCGTGAGCAAAGGCAATAGCCCCACTATTGCCAAAGTGGAATTGCGTAACATAAATTTCACCTTCGATAACCAGGAGGCTCATAAGTTATTTGATATAGACATTCAATCTTTCTTTGGCAGTATGCGTTACGACAAGGGTAGCTGGACTTTCAGTACCTCGCTGCATACTTTATTTCATTCCTTTGCCTTCAATACCCGCAATGGTAGTTTCCTGAAAGACCAAACGCTGGAAGGTACTTTAAATCTGCATTACGACACAGCTGGTCATGTGCTGGATATCCCCGAACAGCGCCTAAAAATAGGCGGGCAGCGGGTATCATTAGGCCTCCATTTCTGGTTGAAGGAACCAGCCCCGCATTTCGACCTGCAATTAAATGCAGACGACCTCCCTTTCAGCAAAGCCGCATCTTGGGTGTCGCACAATATTTCCCGGCATTTCGATACTATTTACCTGCAGCAGCCAGTAAATGTGCAGGCGCATATTCAAGGCAGCCTGCTGCCTAATTCCCAGCCTAAAATCCAGGTGAAATGGCAGACCCAAAAGAATACGTTGACCGTTTATGGGAAAGACCTCACCGAATGCTCGTTTAATGGCATATTCGATAATGAGCGCATGAAGGATTCGGGATTCACTGACCTCAATTCTAGCATCAGTGCCTTCAACCTGAAAGCACGTTACATGAACATTCCGTTCAGCGCCGATACGCTACAGGTTATTAACCTTATACATCCCAGCATTCGTGCGCACTTTAAATCCGATTTTCCGCTCTCCGACCTGAATGATGCCACCAGCGGCCTTTTCCAGTTTAACAACGGTACTGCTAAAGCCGATATGTTTTATGAAGGCGGTTTCCTGCCCAACGATACTACCCCGCCCAATATGCAAGGCGTGGTGCTGATCAACAATGCGGCCTTTCAATATATTCCACGCCAGTTGTCGTTGCACAATAGCCAGGTGAAACTTTATTTTAACGGAGCCGACCTGGAGTTGCATGACATGCGCCTGCAAAGTGAAAAAAGCATATTGCTCATGGATGGCAATGCGCCTAATTTCCTGACCCTGTATTTTGTAAATCCTTCGAAAATATCGATAGACTTCAACATTCGCAGTTCCATGCTTAATGCCAACGAATTTCGCGGCTTCCTGGGTAAGCGCAAGCGCACCGCTTCCAAAGTTGTTTCGCAAAAGGCCCGCCTGAAAACCGTTGCCCGCCTGGACGCTGTGCTGGAAGCCTGTAGCGTACACCTTAAAGCCAGCGTAGACAAGTTTATGTACCGCCGTTTTAATGCCAGCAATGTGAAGGCAGACCTTACCCTGGCAAACGATGGTATTATTCTTTCCCAGGGCTACATGGAGCATGCCGGTGGCACTGTGAGCCTGAAAGGCCGCACTTTTAATAAAGGCGATACCGATCCATTTACTATAGATGCACAAGTGAACAAAGTGAAAGTAGACCAATTCATGGACGCGTTGAACAACTTTGGCCTGGAAGACTTTACTTATAAGAACGTACAAGGAACTTTTTCCGCCAAAGCCCACTTAACAGGCCTGCTCCGCGACGATGGCGAACTGGTATCGAGTGCATTGAATGGCTCTCTTAGCTTTAGTCTTATCAATGGTGCGCTGATAAATGTGCCGATGTTTAAAGGCATCTCTAAATTTTTCCCCCGCCGTAACCTGGACAACATCACGTTCGAAGATCTGCAAAATAACTTCACCATCCATAATGGGCTGGTAACCATTCCTCCCATGCACATTGCCACCAGCGCCATTGTACTGGATGTAAAAGGCCAGTACGCGCTGGGTAAAGTAAAAGGCACCAACGTTCAGCTAGACGTACCTATCCGCAATCCCAAAAAAGACCGCGATGTTGCGGACGATACTGAACGGCGCAAACGAAGCCGTAAAGGCATTGTCCTCCATTTTAACGCAGTAGATGGGGCAGATGGTAAAGTGAAACTAAAATTAGGCAAGAACGATGAAGCCGGCAATAATATCATTGACGACGAAAATTGATGCGCGTGGATTGGGATTTCTCCTTTACTTTTGTCGCTTAACTACAAACCGCACTATCGTCTCTTCGGGGAAGGAAAGTCCGGACAGCGCAGAGCAACGCACCACCTAACGGGTGGGGCACCGGTGCAAGCCGGTGTACAGACAGTGCCACAGAAAATAACCGCCTGGCGGCAACGCCCGGTAAGGGTGAAAATGTAGGGTAAGGGCCTACAGGCAGTGGTGGTAACACCATTGTGGGGTAAACCTTGCGTGCTGAAATGCCATGTAAACGGTCGCTTAGGGCTGCTCGCTCAAGACCGAGGGTAGGCAGATACAGGTAACGTGTGAACGTTATCGCAGATAAATGATAGTGGATTCCGTGCAAACGGAATTACAGAATCCGGCTTATAGGTTTGTAGTTTTTTTATTATCTTGGATAAGGCGTTGGCTAACAAGATAATTATGTAAAAACCCCTGATTTGATTGTTCCGCGCTATATTTTCCTACACAAACTAAATACTCTTTATGACTTCAAAAGACGAAAAGACCTGGGGCATGCTTGTGCATCTCGGTGGACTGATCGGCATGTGTGTTATTTCCCTGGCAGGCAATATTATTGGTGCGCTGGTCTTCTGGCTCATCAAAAGAAATGAATCTGCTTTCGTGGATGACCAGGGACGCGAGGCGGTGAACTTTCAAATTACAATCAGCATATTATCTTTAGTGTTAAGTGCTGTGAGCTGGATATTTTTCACCCTTTTGCGCGCGGCCACCTGGAGCTGGATGTGGGGATACAGCGACTTTGGTCCGGTTTTCTTTCACCCCCGCTTCTTTCACTTTGGCTGGGCGGGCCTGTCCGGACTTGCCTGGGTGTTAAACATTATCTTCTCCATAATTGCCGCAGTACGTGCCAATAATGGTATTGCTTACCGCTATCCCATTTCCCTGCGGCTGGTAAAATAACGTGTACACGTAACCGTTAGTCCATGTAAATCATTTATTTTTTCTGGAAAATACGATAAAAAAAGAGGCCATCTTTTTGAAAGACAGCCTCTCTTTTTATTGCAGGGGATACCTGTTATTAACCTTTTTTACCTCTTTTCAGTTTTATGCGCTGGTCTTTTGGGCGATCGCCTTTCAGGGTACTGGCCAGTTTCACAGCTTCATAAGCATTTACAATGCCGCCAGATACGCTCAGGTCTGCAAAAGCTACCTGGTCGTTTTGGGTGCCGGGTTTGGTTACCATGGTGGTACCATCGGGCAGGGGTGTGCTGGATTTTACGATCACGTATTTCAACTGTTCTGCACTCAGATCCGGGAAATAGGAAAGGATCAGGGCGGCAAGACCGGTTACTACCGGGCTGGCCATACTGGTGCCGCTGGCGTTGCCGTATTTATTGCCTTCCGGTATGGAGGAATATATCTGCACCCCAGGGGCGAATACATCTACTTCCTTCTTCCCATAGTTAGAAAATCCTGCCACCTGGCCGCTTACACCGTTATTGCTGGCGCCTACGGTGATGAAGTTATTGGCGCGGGTATGGTCTGCAAAGTCCGGGTTTGGATAGTCAGGTACGGAGTCGTTATTCGAACCTTCGTTGCCAGCGGCATGGATGAGTAACACACCTTTGGACTGCGCATAGCGGATGGCATCGTCTACCCAATCTTTATGTGGGGAAAAGAATTTACCAAAGCTCATATTGATAATGCGGGCGCCATTGTCTACCGCATAGCGGATGCCTAAGGCCACATCTTTATCGCGTTCGTCGCCGTCTGGCACTACTTTTACAGCCATGATACGCACGTTGGCAGCAACGCCGTCTATACCAATACCATTGCCCCGTACAGCACCAATAATGCCGGATACGTGGGTGCCATGAAAGGCGAAAGTGCCCATGACGTCATTATTGCCGTAATGATTATCTCGGATGTCGTTAAAATTATCACCTACAATGGCCTTGCGATTTTCGTTAGGCTGAACGTCAGTGGCTTCCGCCTTGCGTTTAATGTCTAACAGGTATTCTTCAAATTCGTTTTTAAATTCCTGGAATGTCATGTCCTTATCGCCGGTGCTTTGCAGCAGGCGCTGTACAAAGTTGCGCGAAATCATCACGTCGTTGTCCGGAGAGGAGAGGCTGTCCAGTTCTGCCTGGGTGAAATCGTCTTTTTTCAAGGCGCCTTTCAGCACAGACTCACATTTGTTCAGGTTTTCCTGCAGTTTAGACATCGTTTTATACGTCATCTTATTCTGCGTAACCGGTTTTTCGATGCGGTCCTGAAGCTTTTTCCAATAGGCATAATCCGGGGAGCTAGGGGTGAGGGCCGAGTCTGGATTTATATATTGCTGTTTGAGGCGGAAGTATTCCCGCGTGGCTTCGTCAGAGTCTTCCTTCAGGCTTTTACCATCTTTGCTACCCAAAAAATTCCAGCCATGTACGTCGTCGATGAAGCCGTTGTGGTCGTCATCTATGCCATTGCCAGGAATTTCGCCGGGGTTGCTCCACAGAATGCTTTTTAAGTCTTCGTGCGTAGTATCTATGCCGGAATCTATTACGGCAACCAGCACAGGGGTGCTGGTTTTATTTTTTAAAAGCTGCTGGTAGGCTTTTTCTGCGCCAATACCATACACGCTATCCGTATCATAACTAAGCAATTGCCAGTTGCGGGGTACGGCACGTTGGGCGTAAATAGGGCTGGCGAGGGCGGCCATGAAAAACATGCTGCCTGCCAGCAACCATGGCTCCTTTCTTAATAATGTCATGCGATGCAAATTTTTTCCAGGTAGTTTTAACAATTAAAATACCACAATCGGTTAAAGATATGCCAAATGGCTGCTGGGCGGCGCAAAATAATGATGAGCTGCGCCTGGAACGGATTGACCAACCAAATGATTATTTCTACGGTGAACCGGCCCGCCACTTGATAAATTAGAAACGAAAATAGCTGTAAAAACGATTCTGAGAGAAGGTTAAAAAAAAGGTAAAAAAATTTCCGGCAACATGGGGGGGAATGGATTATAGCTGCGTCTATTATCTTAAAGTGCGGCTCCGCTGGCTATATGTAACAAGGGGTGTCACCTAATTTCAATAAGCGAACAAAAAAAACATCATTTTTATAATTATGAGAAAATATATTAGCGAGTAGGTCGCACCAAGTATTTTCACATAAGCATGGTTTCCGTTTAACGTACAGCGAGGTTATCTAACCTCGCTATTTTTTTGGGGTGTACATGTGCGTAACTTATTTTATTTCAATTATTTAGGATCAAGACGAAAAGTTGGGGGATTAATGTTAAAGCTGTTTTTTTGCGGATTAAATCAACATTTTGGAAGAGAGTTACCGTCAGTTAATAGAATTGCTTTTGCCCGCCGGG
>NZ_FMAR01000056.1 GCF_900094705.1 Chitinophaga costaii
AACCTACAAAGCGGCATTGCACCGGATGAACAAATATTGACTATCCAAGCCTATGATGCAAACGATCGCGTAATAAAAGTTAGCAAACAGATAAATGGTGGCACCCTACGGGTAATAGCCCAAAATACTTACGATGAGTTGGGAAGATTGAAAAAGAAAGTGCTGGACAACAACCTGGAAGCCGTTAATCAAGAATACAACATAAAAGGCTGGTTAAGTGCCATCAACAAAGATTACGTAGCCGGCAGCAATACGGAGGTAAATCACTTCGGTGAAAAGATTAATTATAACACCGGTTTTACAAACCCCCAGTATAATGGCAACATCTCCGGCGTAACCTGGAAAGGTTTTAATGCGCCCATTGCAAGGGCATACGGATATGGCTATGATGCGGCCAGCCGCCTTACCAGCGCCGACTTCAGGCAGCAGAACGACGGCAGCACAGACTATACCAACGATAAAGTGGATTTTACCGTGAGCAGCCTTTCTTACGATGGAAATGGCAATATCCTTTCCATGAATCAAAATGGTTTGAAGGCAGGGCAAATTACGGCGGTAGACCAGTTGCATTACAAATCCATTGATAGTACCAATAAGTTGCAATATGTATGGGACGGCATATCCGATCCAACAAGTACACTGGGTGATTTCCATGAGCCGGCCGCAAATAAAACCAGTAACCAAACAGGTACTGCAGATTATACCTATGACGGCAACGGCAACCTGGTAACAGACCAGAATAAGGCCATCAGTACCATTGTCTATAATCACCTGAACCTGCCCCAGCTAGTGACTATTACCGGCAAAGGAACTGTACAATTTGTGTATAGTGCATCCGGTGATAAATTGAGGAAAATAGTAACGGATAATACCGTCAGTCCTGCCAAAATAACCACCACCGATTATATCAGTGGCATCGTGTACCAAAATGACACCCTTCAGTTTATCCCCCACGATGAAGGCCGGGTACGCCTGGTGTTGAAAACTGGCCAGGCCCCCCAATATGTCTTTGACTATTTCTTAAAGGACCACCTGGGCAATATCCGGGAAGT
>NZ_FMAR01000045.1 GCF_900094705.1 Chitinophaga costaii
GAAATTGAATCAGGAAAATATGTAGAAAAATTCAGGCATTCGACAAAGTTAACCTTCAAACCAATACCGCCTTTTTAACTTCCCGGAGGGACACAAATTGACGGTGTTTTGTTATTTTCCCAAGGAAATCAGCCAAATCATCTACACCACTAACCTGATTGAAAATTTAAATGGCAAAATCAGAAAATTTACTAAAAACAAACTTCCTTCACCAACGACGATGCAGTTCAAAAGTCAGTGTACCTGACCCTTGTGAGGAGGCTTAAAAAAATAGACCATGCCCATTAAAAATTATGGCATGATCCTGAATCAACTTTCAACTATTTTCGAAGGACGGGTTAAAATTTATCTATCCTATTTTTCCTCGATTTTTAAACTTACACACTTAGTGAAATAGTCACTCTTTCTTCTGAACGCTCCATGCCGTTAGAATAAAGGAACCTGTTAATAATATCTTCCAGGTATTTTCATCCCTAAAAAATTTATTTTCAATACATTTGTTATTGATAGCAGGATTAGTTGATTATCAGTACTGTTCACCCGCCATCCAGCCCTTTGCCGATTCTTTGAAAAGTCTAGTTACTTCTTTTAAAGGTATATTTTATTTTGGATAAAAGCTCTTTTTCAAGTCTATTTTGAATGCGTTTTTGTTCTTTATTACTTAAGTCAGTTTCATATAAAAATTGCTTCCCATTATAAATACTTATTAATCCTAATTTACTTGACATAGATCGCTTCCAGGTTTTGGCATCACCAGTGAATCCAATTTGATAAAGTTCTTCTGGATTACTTTTGAAATATATATATATCCTTTCAAAATAATCTCCCTCTATATGTTCTCTCCACTTATCTGGTACAATATAGATAGAATCCCTATTTAGAATATTTAATATCTCTCTTTCAACGTCATATTTATTAGCATCGAAATTGTAAAAAACAATATGTCCGGTAGTACCACAGGAATAAAATAGCATTAATACAGACAATAGAAGACTATTTCGCATAATATGACCTTTTAATATTTCCCAATTTTATTTAAATTATCTAGGTTTCGAATCACTTCTTGAGTTGTTTCTTTTATCTTATTATATGTATCTTTTGTTGCATTGGCTGCCTCATTCGCTTTTATCCTTAGCGTTTTCTCAACTACAATAGCTGAGAAAATTTTCACAACTGTCAAAGCTGCATTTTTTGTTTCTAAAGAAATTGGTTCCTTATTAACTGGATCATTTTGATCAAAGTAATATTTTTCTATAACGTTAAAAGCATCCTTTACAAGTTGTTTGTCCGCATCTATAGTTTTCAAATCAAGAATCGCACTTGTTGCTCCCTTTGCCTGTACTTTATCATAAGACTGATCATGATGCTTTGCGGCAAGATCTAATGAATTAATAGCTGGATAATCATAAGTGTCCGATTTGCCATCCGCTTTTTTAGGGTTAAATGGACCAACATAAAGAGTACTTCCAAAGTTTTTCAAAGCAATTTCACCAGAAATTTCTAAAACTTTGCCGTTTTCATCCTCCTTAATAAATTGAACTACTTTAGGATGAATTGTTGGCTGTCCATAAACTGTAGGTCCACCCCAATATTTAAGTGAATTATCTGTCACTTGCCTAAGTACGACGTAACAGCCATTTTCAATTTTATAATGGATAATAAATTTCTCCAAGCCATCTAAATCTATAGCTTGTATTGGGGTATTTGAAGCAAATTGATAGGGCGTAAGCTCAGGAAATTTTAGAGCTATCGGATCCACACTCAAAAACCTCCCCACCCTCGGATCATACACCCGCATCCCATAATCCTGCTGATTCCCCTCCCCCTTCACCTCATTATCATTCTCCTTCCCATTAAACCCATACCGATATCCCCCCGCACTCCCATTCC
>NZ_FMAR01000002.1 GCF_900094705.1 Chitinophaga costaii
ACCGTGCTTCATACACCGTTTCCGCACGTCGGTGAGATCTCCCACGGTAAGACGATAAACTTTCATTCCATCTACCCGCACCATCTACAGTACTAGGTCCGTGTAATCTTTGGGCTTCGCTTTGTTTGGCAAGCTTACCCCCACAGCTTCTGCCTAATGGTGTTCGTGTTCCTCGGGCCAGAACTTTGCCGACAGCTTCCTTCAGATTCCACCTCGCGATGGACACCCTTGCTCTTGGCTAATGGTTGGCGATTACATACCCCCATAACGGACTTACACCGTCTAGTTTATCGCCATGCGTGGCGCACCAAAAAAAATCGCACGCCCCGATGCGGAGCGCGCGATGCCCATATGTTTTAAACTTACTTTTCGCCTTTAAAATAACCAGCGGCCAACAGGATGTCCCGGGTGGTTTGGAGCTGTATTTTCTTCATATCAAAAGCCGGGTCTTCCGATTCTATGTTTAACACAAAAAAAGTAGGATGGCGGTTTTCTTCTATCCAGCCTACTACCCAGCCCACGTTTTTCTTACCCATTTTTCCGGCGCTGATTTTATAGCTCAGGGTATACTTACTGGTATTTTCCTGCAACATCATTTTGCGCACCTCTTCCATCGAGGTTTTGGTAAAAGGCAGGTTGTCGAAATATAACTTTTTGGCAAAGCCTAGTTGCTCATCGGCAGATATAAGCAGGGTATTGTCCAGCCAGAACCGGTCTATGCTGTCTATTTTCATATTGCCATACTTCACGCTATCCATCCAGGCGGCCATATTCTGCCGGCCTATCAGGCGGGCCATTTCCCTGAAATGCGCATCATCACCAACCTTGAAGGCCTGGTCGGTACTTAGGTTTTGGCCCGTTACACTGTCGGGAATTACCGTGCTGGTGTGGGGTATTTTGCCGGTTTGTAATGCTATCAGGGTGTTTAAAATATCGAAAGTACCGGAGGGCGGGAAGCGGAGGCGGATGCGGTCCATGTTATATGCCTGAAACTGTCCCTGACTATTATCGAATAACATGAAGCAGCCTTCTGCTTTATTTTTCGTAAAGTATTTTTCCCAATCGTGTTCAATCTTCACATTGTTCGGAGCGCAAGCACCCAGGCAGCATGCCAGCGCCAGTAAGATCCAGCCAGCTTTTTTCATGATATTGATATTCCGGTTTGGCTGCAAAGGTAATGGTTGGGGCATAAAAAAGGCGCGCCGTAATGGCACGCCTTCTTAATATTTTAATACAATGACTTATTTGCGCTGGAAGCTATACACCAGGTAGCCGGTTTGACCCTGGAAACCCACCGCGGCCCGCCAGGTCATGGAAGTAGCCTGCACATCACTGAGGGATACTTTGTAACCGGTGGTCACATTCTTGGCTTTGTCTCCGTTGAACAGTTTTTTAAACTGGAACACATTATCTCCATTTTCCTGGACAATGCTCCAGATAATGGGCTGGTTGCCGGTGCTGCAACCATTGTCGGTAGCAGTAAGGGTAAAAGATCCTTTGTTATTGTTGGATACAAAATCCCATTGGCTACCAATAAAGCATTGGTAAGGCGCTTCATCGAAAATACTCACTTTGGAACCTTTAGGGATACCGTCGAATTGAATATCCGTCAGAATCCAGGAGCCATTCAGGGCTCTTTTGGAAAAGGAAGTGGTGCCGGTAGCGGCGGTTTTAGGGGCGCAAGACACCGCAAAAAAAGCGAGGAAAAGGCCACAAAGCGCAGTCAGTGTAAGGTGCTTCATGTTAATGCTACTATTTTAAAAATTTAAAATCAGGGTGTAAAGTAAACGCATAAAAGACAAGAAACATACCAAAGTAATTTGTTCGGAGCACTTTAAGAGAAACAAATATAGGGGATGATCTGCTGTAATGAGATTTAACGGGGAACAGTAACATTTTGCTGCTGGCGCATATCTTCCAGTTTGTCCTGGAGCACCTGGGTTTTAAAGTAATAGTATACAGCAGCTACCAGGCATATCTTGCAGAGTACTACAATGGCAATTACGATAGGCCGCCAGGAGCGGTGCACCGAGATATAAGTGCCTTCCTTAGGCTGCATGTTGATGAAGGTGTAGTGCTTACGGCGTTCATCTTCTTCCTCCTGTTGTTGGGTAGATTTCCAGTTCAGACGCTGCTGTATGCCCTCCCATACCCGGGAGGGAGGTGGCACCGCTTCTCCCAGCGCAGCCTTTTCCATGCGGTTTTCTACCAGGGCGATTTCCATTTCCAGCGCCGGGTATAGCTTACGCATGAGTCGGAACTCCGCCACTTGATCTTTTGTAGCCAGACCTAGCAGGTAACTTTCTATAATTCCGGTTGATATGTATTGCGCTAGCTCCAATTTGATTGTAGATATTTTCTGAATTCGATCATGGCAACCGATAGGGATTGCTTTACTTCATCTTCCTCCCGATCCAGGAGCCGGGCTATTGCCTGCGTACTCAGACCTTTGTAATAGCACAGGCGAAATACCTGGCTGCTTTGTTCTGGCAAGTGGGCCGTAAACCGTTGTATGTAGTGGGCATTACTTAAAGTCAATTGCTGATCCTCCACTTTTACTTCCGCTGCCATAGAGGCGGGTGAAGTGTCGCGGAGGGATATTTCCCGGGCCTGTTTCATTAACCAGGTAAATAAAGAAACATGATCCGATTCGGTGAATGCATGGATATTTTGAAACGCATAAGTGAACACTTTCACCAATATTTCATTGGCCTTTGCGCATTCCGGGATGAGCTGTAATACTATCCCATAAAGAGCACCGCCATATTTATCATACAAGAGCCGTTGTGCAGCAGGATCGCCGGCCATCAGCCGCGCGATCAATAATGGATCATTACTATGCGAAGGAAGTTGTGGCAAGTGCTGAAAGTCGCTGATTTACACTAATGTACTAATTTCAACGAAATAATCAACTACTTACCCTTATGAAAATTTTGTTATGTAGCCTTCCTGTGCGATGTAAAAATAATAGCCACTAGATTAACGACAAATAATTAGGAACGGATTTTTGTGCAACGGTTTGCTTTAGCTATTTCCCCTTACGAACCCCTGCAAAGCAAAAAGGATGGCAAATCGGCGACCTTCCCTTTTTTGGGCCAAAGGGTAGTAACAAGGGCCGTTAGGAAGCTACCTCCAGTTTTAAAATAATCTGCCCACTTTCTGTTTCATACACATCGGCCATACTGAGGTTCAGCGATGTATCTGCTTGCACGGAAGGTAACTTATTAATGTTTTCACGGAGAGCCCGGATAAGGTCTACGCGGGAAAAACCAGCAGCAGAAGTCTTAAGTACAAAACTGGCCGCCTGCGGAAAGGTGGTAACTACTGTAACGCTAGTGTAAGGCAGCACAATCTCACCGGCATTGAGCAGCTTATGGAGGTCTGAAGCTGCTTGAGCAAGATTTACCCAGGGAATAATGCCCTTGGCAAATACCTTGGCTTCATCGCCTTCCGCCTGTACCTGGAATTCAATGGTGGAGAGAAGATCGCCCGGATCGGCGGTCAGCACCGTGGCTGATGGATGGGCAGCCATCGCTATTTTTCTATGTTGGGCCATGGCAGGCACAGTAGTAGCCAGGAGTGCCAACACGGCACCGGCTATTATCTTGGATTTCATAGTACAACGATTTTACAGCAAATAGTGAATGTAATATAGAAATAATTAACATATAAACAAACTATGATTGCAGAAAACTTTTCATAACAAGAAGCCTCCGTGGATAACCCGCTCCTGCCTTCTTCCTACCATATCTACCCAAAGCATGATCAAAGACTGGGATACGCCAGGTTAAAACCCATCACGGGGGCCGGAAAAATAAAGCCCCGGTTCAGTTCATACTGCCAAATAATTGTTCAATAGCTTCCCGCCGGTAGGCAAAAATATCCTCCAGTTGCCGGTTCACGAAAAGCTTTCCGGCCAGCGTTCCCAAAAATCCAAGGGGCAATTGATAATGTACAATATCTGTCATTTTGATCCCGCCAGGTACCGCCTCAAAATGGTGCTGGTGGTGCCACAGGGCGTAAGGACCTTTCTTTTGTTCATCCACAAAATACCGCCCCTCCTGCACATGGGTGATCTCCGTCATCCAGGCCAGGGGTATGCCCAGCAGGGGGCGAATGAAATAAGTAATCACCTCCCCCGCATACATGCGCGCCACCGGCGGGGAAGTGATGCGGAACCGCATGTAGGCCGGCGTTATTTTCTCCAGATTTCCTGGCCGGGAAAAGAAGTTCCAGGCCTGTTCCAAGTCAATGGGAATATTTTGGGTACGCTCCAAACGGTGTATGGCTGCCATGATTTAACATTTACTACGCACAAACATAGCGTACTGCCCGCATATATTTGTGCCAGCACTATTACCTATTTTTACAACATGGCCATCATATTTAACCAGTATAATCAACGCTTCCAGGAAGTTTACGAACGCCTTAACGAGCGGCAACGCAATGCCGTAGACCACACAGAAGGCCCGGTAATGGTAATAGCCGGTCCCGGTACCGGCAAAACGCAGATTCTGGCCTCCCGCATCGGCAAGATCCTGCGCGATACCGACTTCCTGCCACAGAATATTCTCTGCCTTACGTATACCGACGCCGGTACAGTGGCCATGCGCCGCCGCCTTACCGACTTCATTGGCCCGGATGCCTACCGGGTGCATATCCACACTTTCCACTCCTTCTGTAATGAAGTGATTCAGGACAACCTCGGCCTGTTCGATAAAACCATACTGGATCCCATTTCTGACCTGGAAAAAATACAGCTCCTCAAAAAGCTGATCGACGGTTTTAAGAAAGACAATCCTTTAAAGCGCTACCGGGGCGATGTGTATTTCGATATGAACAACCTGGCCAACCTGTTCTCTACCATGAAGCGGGAAGGCTGGACCTCCACCTTCATCCGCGAAGCGGTGAACGTTTATATTAATGACCTGCCCACCCGCGACGAATATATTTGCAAACGCGCCACCAAGGATTTTAAAAAAGGCGATGTACGCACCGATAAGATACTGGTAGAAAAAGAAAAGATGGCCCGTCTGCTGGCCGCCGTAACACAGTTCGACGTGTTCCAGCAACTGATGCTCACGGCCAACCGGTACGACTTCGACGATATGATTAACTGGGTGATCCGCGCATTTTCCGAAAATCCTGGCCTGCTGGCCGATTATAAGGAAAGGTTCCAATACATACTGGTAGACGAATATCAGGATACCAGCGGTACCCAAAACCACCTGATCCAGTTACTGGTAAAGGATGAAATTAAGCCCAACATCTTTGTGGTGGGCGACGACGATCAGTCTATTTACCGCTTCCAGGGCGCCAATGTGGAGAACATGGCACAATTTGCAGACAGCTTCTCCGACTCCCTCCGCACCATCGTTCTCACCCAGAACTACCGCTCCGTGCAGGAAATACTGAACGTATCGATGACGCTGATAGAACACAATGGCCATTCCCGCCTGGTAAACCAGTTGGATGGCCTGAGCAAAGACCTGGTAGCCGCTAATGAACAGCTCATTCCCCTCCACCTGCAACCGGTCATACACCGCTATAACACGCCGAAGGATGAAATGGCAGGTATTACCATGCAAGTGCAGCAACTACTCCAGCAAGGCACCCCGCCCGGCAAGATCGCGGTAATATACCGGGAGAACCGCTACGGGGAAGAGCTGGCCCAGTATTTCCGCTTGCTGAACCTTCCTTTTTATTCCAAGCGCAGCATCAACCTGCTGGAGCATCCTTTTGCCAAAAAAGTACTTACCCTCCTCCGGTATGTAGCCGCAGAGCTGGATACGCCCTACAGTGGCGACGACCTGCTCTTCGAAATCATGCACTACGATTTTTACAACATAGCGCCGGTAGAAGCCGCCAAGGCCACCATCCGCGCCACGGAAAAGAGTTACCAGGAAAAAACCTCGCTGCGCCAATACCTAAAGGAATGGGCCGCCACGCGCAACCTCTCCCTCTTCTCCGACACCCCGGAAGAAGCCATTGTGCAGCTAAGCCGCACCACCGAAAAGTGGATTAAGGAAGCCCACAACGTAACATTACAGCAGCTTTTTGCCGACATCATCCACGAGGGGGGCGTCCTGTCTTACATTATGCAATCGCCGGAAAAGATCTGGCTCATGAAGGTTTTACAGGCGCTGTTCGACTTCCTTAAAGAAGAAACCCGCCGCAATCCGGACCTGACCATTGTAACCTTCATGGAAATGGTGAGCCTAATGAAAAGCAATGGCCTGCCCATTCCACTCGTACAGGTATCTGGCAATGAAAAAGGCATTAACCTGATCACAGCCCACGGCTCCAAAGGCTTGGAATTTGAATATGTTTTTATGGCCGGCACCAACTCGCATGTATGGGAGAAAAAACGGAAGAACAATAGTGGGTTTGCCTTTCCCGATACAGTATTCACCACCCAATCGCTTTCCAGCGATGAGCAGGAGCTGCGCCGCCTGTTTTACGTGGCGGTAACACGCACCGAAAAACACCTGTACATCAGCTACCCCGAATTCCGGGCAGATGGCAAGCCGCTGGAGCCCAGTATGTTTATCAGCGAAATACAGGAGCAACATGTGCTGCCCAATGAGCGTATAGAACATACGCCCGAGGCCATGTTTGAATTTGAACTACTGCATTACCACCAGCCCCAGGCCCCGGAAATACAACGGGTAGACCATTTGTTCATCGATCACTTGCTGAGCAACTTTGTGATGAACGTAACGGCGCTGAATAATTACCTGGATTGCCCCCTGGGCTTCTTCTATAAAAACCTGGTGCGGGTACCCACCGGTCGGTCTGAGAACACTGAATTTGGATCGGCCGTACACTATGCCATTGAAAAGCTGTTTGTGAAAATGCAGGAAAATGGGCGCAATGAATTTCCCGCTAAGGAAGAGTTCCTGCGCGATTTTGGTTGGAGCATGACGCGCAACCGCGAATGCTTTACCCGCGAGGCTTTTGCCCGGCGCATGGAATATGGCAAGGACATTCTCAGCGAATATTACGACACCTACGTACACACCTGGAATAAGATTGTAAGCGTAGAACGCAATGTGCGCAATGTAGAGATAAAGGGCATTCCCATTAAAGGCAAGGTGGATAAAATGGAGTTCGATGGCCAGCAGGTGAATGTAGTGGATTACAAAACCGGCGATTATGAAAAGGCCATCAAGGAATGGAAAAAATTTGAGCGGCCAAACGACCGCAATCCCAATGGGGGCGACTATTGGCGACAGGCCGTGTTCTACAAAATCCTGCTGGACAATTACAAGGTTAAAAACTGGAAAGTAGTCAGTACCGAGTTCGATTTCATTGAACCCAACAAACAAAAGGTGTATCACAAAGAAAAAGTAGTCATCACCCCGGACGACCAGGAAGTGGTAACCAGCCAGATTGTGGACGTATGGAATAAAATACAGAATAAGGAATTTTACATCGGCTGCGGCAAAGAAGACTGCCACTGGTGCAATTTTATCAAGGATAACAAAATGCATGTGGCCTTACACGACCTGCTGGAAGAAGAAGATGCGGGATAAGCCTTCGCAGGGCGGCCATTCGCCGATCGTTGCCAACGGCTAAGGCATGTTTTTCCGTACATTTGCGCGTACTTTTTTTGAATCGTCAGATATGAATCGAAATTTCGGGGCCTTTGCGTTTTGGCTGGTCTGTATTATAGCTTCCTGTTTTATGACGCACTGCGCCAATATTGTGCCTCCCTCCGGTGGGCCCAAGGACACGCTGCCTCCGGTATTGCTACAGGTAACTCCCCTCGATTCTTCCCTGCACTTCAATTCCCATAAAGTGACCTTCATTTTCGATGAATATGTGCAGTTAGATAATGTGAACGAAAAACTGGTGGTATCCCCCACGCTGAAACGCCCACCCGTGGTAACAGCCAAGCTGCACTCCGTAACCATGGTGATGAAAGACACCCTGCAGCCCAATACCACCTATACCTTCAACTTTGCCGACGCCATTAAAGATGTGAATGAGCGCAACTCAGTACCGGAATTTGTGTACGTAGTATCTACCGGCAACTACCTTGACTCCCTCCAAATGAGCGGGCATATTGTAAACGCCGAAATAGGCCGGGTAGATAGTAACGTAGCCGTGCTGTTGTACCGCAATACCAGCGATTCTGTAGTGACCAAGGAAAAACCCGTATACTACACCAAATCCCGTGGCGACGGTAGCTACCACTTTAAAAACCTGGCTCCTGGCACCTACAAAATGTTTGCAATAAAAGAAGAGAACAAAGATTTGCAATACGATGATCCCGCCGAATTGATCGCCTTTCCCGACAGCCTCATAACGATTAGCCAGAACCTGCATGATGTGAACCTACTCATTTTTGCAGAAACAGATACTACGCTTAACAAGAAGGAAATAGACAGTAGTAACCTGCCAGCGCCACCTAAGAAAGAGAAAAACAAAAAGCCCCGCCTGCAAATGGGCGTGAACCTGGACGGAGGCACCAAACAGGAGCTTACCGAACCCCTGCATTTAACATTTAATTTCCCCATCAAATCTATCGACACCACCCGCATGGAACTGGATGAAGATACCACGCTGGACCCGGTAGAATTTACTACCTCCTTCGACTCTACCCATACCAAACTAGACGTGGGCTACAAGTGGAAGTCTGGCCTGCCCTACCGCCTGGTGGTACTGCCCGGTTTTGTGATAGATACCAATGGCAACAGCCTGCGCCGGGCCGATACTGTGAGCTTCACCGCCAAACGTACACAGGACTATGGGGAAGCCTTGGTAAAACTTACCCTGAGCGACAGTATGCGACTGGCCCAACAGGGCGATACGGTTCATTATATAATAGAACTGGTCAAAGACAAACAGATTAAATACTCCGGCGATATCACCAAAGGCGTCTGGATACAACACCTGATCACTCCCGGCGATTATGAGCTACGCGTTCTCATAGACCAGAACCATAACGGTAAATGGGATAGGGGCCTGTATTATGGCAGCCCCAAGCGACAACCCGAGCGGGTGGTCACCTTCCCGGAAATACAGCATATTAAAGCCAACTGGCTGGTAAAACCAGATTTAAAATTATAGGAAGGCAAAGATATTACGCAGCAGGTATTGCGTACCAGGCATTTCGTTACAAGCCATCAATAGAAGTAAGGGGCCTGTAGAGATAGCTCGCGGCCATTATAGGGCCGTCTCTCCGCCCCGCCCGCTGTGCCTTATGCCGGGTATATAATACCTCGTTCATAATATCTAATAGATTTATCTTTGTAACTATGATTTTCTCTTCTGCGCTGATAGAAACTGCAGTAAATGAATTTGCCCGCCTCCCGGGTATTGGGAAGAAGACGGCGCTAAGGCTGGTGCTGCATTTGCTTAAACAAGACTCCTCCCAGGTACAGCAGTTCAGCGATGCCATGGCCCGCATGCGGGAGCAAATAAAATTTTGCAGCCACTGCCACAATGTTTCTGATGACGAAATTTGTTCCATCTGCGCCAGCCATACTCGCAATGACGACCTGGTGTGCGTGGTAGAAAGCATCCGCGATGTGATGGCGATTGAAAATACCCAGCAGTACAATGGCCGCTATCATGTACTGGGCGGTATCATCTCCCCCATAGACGGCGTAGGTCCCGAACAATTAAATATTCACACCCTGGTAGAACGCGTACGCGAAAAGGGCATCACCGAAGTGATCATGGCCCTAAGCCCCACCATTGAGGGAGACACCACTATTTATTATTTGTCTAAGAAACTAAAAGACCTGCCTGTAAAGATCACCACTATTGCAAGGGGCATTGCCTTTGGGGGCGAACTGGAATATGCGGATGAGATGACGCTGGCACGCTCTATTTTTAACCGCCTGCCGTTAGAAAATTACGTACAGCAGAAATAAAAAAAATACGGGTGCTCGATAACACCCGTTTGTTTTCAACCTGTAATTCCACGTTATGAAAATATAATTGACCAGTTATTGACTGGTAAGTTTTTACTTTTAATTTTTTTGTTGTCCGGAGTTGGCAGCTTTACGCTCCTGCCGCTGCTTTTCCCACTGGTCCAGTTCTATTTTGTTGAGGAAGCACACCTTGAACACTTCTGGCTGTGTATTGCTTTCTACTGCCACCGCATGCAGCCCATATTGCGCCAAGTGTTGCTCTAGGCGCTGTATGTCCTTTGAGATTGTCATGGTAAATGATTTTGTTGTAATAAAAAAAAGAATAGTAACCGGGCTATGCACAACAGCTACAAGATCCTGCATTACAAGCGGACACTGGGGTGGTACGAGCGGAAAAAGAAGAAAACTGGTTCATGACGTAAACGCTGTTGATTGATTACCCTACAAAAGTAGTAGACTTTTACAATTCTCCAAAATATTTTTTTGTGCATCGCGTCCTATTCTGATCCAAAACCAGGCCGGAAGGGCGTATAATTGTTATTTGCACAGATGATGACGGGGTTTGTTATCTTTGCATACCAATCCGGTGGTGGATTTGTTTATTGTTCGACCGCTGGGAATTCTTAACCGTAACTAATAAACAGCTTTTACATGAAATCACTTGCCGACTGCGCCCGCGAGCGCATCCTGATCATCGATGGAGCCATGGGTACCATGATCCAACGTTATAACCTCGAAGAAGCCGATTACCGGGGCGAACGTTTCGCTAATTATCCTAGCGATCTAAAAGGAAATAACGACCTGCTCAGCCTCACCAAACCGGAAGTTATTTCTGCCATTCACGAGGAATATCTCCTTTCCGGTGCAGACATCATAGAAACAAATACCTTTAGCAGCACTACCATTGCCCAGGCAGATTACGATTTGCAGGAGCTGGCTTATGAGCTAAATGTGGCTTCCGCCCGGCTGGCCAAAGCGGCCGCGCTAAAATTTACTGCACAAAATCCCGACAAGCCCCGCTTTGTAGCCGGCGCCATCGGCCCTATGAACAAAACCCTGTCCCTGTCGCCGGATGTAAACGATCCCGGTTTCCGCTCCGTAACTTTCGACGAAGTAGTCGTTGCCTACCACGAGCAGATTGCCGGACTGGTGGAAGGAGGGGTAGACATCCTGCTCATTGAAACCATTTTCGATACGCTAAACTGCAAAGCCGCCATTTTTGCGGTGAAACAGTATTTCCGGACCACGGGCAAAAAAGAATTGCCCATTATGATCTCCGGTACCATCACCGACGCATCCGGCCGCACCCTGAGCGGGCAAACGCTGGAAGCATTCTACATTTCCGTAATGCATGCACGCCCCTTTTCCGTAGGTCTTAACTGCGCCCTGGGTGGAGAGCAGATGCGCCCCCATTTGGAAGAGCTGTCACGCATAGCTAGTTGCTATGTAAGCTGCTATCCAAATGCCGGCCTGCCCAATGCCTTCGGCGGTTATGACGAAGAGCCTGAATATACGGCCCACATTATTGAAGACTTTGCCCGTTCCGGTTTTGTGAATATCGTGGGTGGCTGCTGCGGCACCACACCCGACCACATCCGTCATATGGCAGAGCATGTGAAAACAATACCCACCCGTCAATTGCCGGTGGTGGCCGATGCACTTGTATAATGACTATTTTTTTATTCAACTTGCATATCCCCTCCCTTTTAATAAATGAGTACCTCCAATATTAACGCTATCACCACAGATACCGAACGCATTATTCGCCCTTACCTGCGCCTGAGTGGCCTGGAGCCGTTAGTGGTGCGGCCAGAGACGAATTTTATTAACATCGGCGAACGTACCAACGTAACCGGCTCAAAGAAATTTGCACGCCTCATCCGCGAAGGACAGTATGAAGAAGCCTTGTCCGTAGCCCGGCAACAGGTGGAAAACGGCGCGCAGATACTGGATGTGAATATGGACGACGCCCTGCTGGACGGGCAGGCCTCCATGACCACCTTCCTTAACCTGTTGGCCGCAGAACCGGATATCTCCAAGATCCCGGTGATGATAGACTCCAGTAAATTCAGCATTATAGAAGCGGGCCTTAAATGCCTGCAAGGTAAATGTGTGGTAAACTCCATATCGCTGAAAGAAGGCGAAGCAAAGTTTATTGAACATGCTATTATCTGCAAAGCCTTCGGCGCGGCCGTGGTGGTAATGGCCTTCGATGAAAACGGCCAGGCAGATACCCTGGAAAAACGCGTGGCCTTCTGCCACCGCGCTTATAAGATCCTCACCGAGCAGGTAGGCTTCGACCCCCAGGATATTATTTTCGATCCCAATATCTTCGCCATAGCCACTGGCATCGAAGAACACAATAATTATGCAGTAGAGTTTATTGAAGCTACCCGCAGGATCAAGCAGCTCATGCCGCTTACCAAAATAAGCGGTGGGGTAAGCAATATCTCTTTCTCCTTCCGTGGTAATGATCTGGTACGCGAGGCCATGCACAGTGTGTTCCTTTATCACGCCATTAAAGCGGGCATGGATATGGGTATTGTAAACGCCGGCATGCTGCAGATATACGACGATATTCAGCCCGAGCTGCGCGAATTATGCGAAGACGCCATTCTCAATCGCCGCAGCGATGCCACCGACCGGCTAATTGCCTATGCCGAAACCGTTAAGGCAAAAGGCAAGGTCATTGAAAAGGACGAACGCTGGCGCCAGGGAACCGTACAGGAACGCCTCAGCCACGCCCTGGTAAATGGCATCACCGATTATATAGAAGCAGATACGGAAGAAGCCCGGCAGTTATACAACCGTCCGTTGGAAGTGATCGAAGGCCCCCTCATGGATGGCATGAACGTCGTAGGCGACCTCTTTGGCAGCGGTAAAATGTTTCTGCCCCAGGTGGTGAAAAGTGCCCGCGTGATGAAAAAATCGGTGGCTGTACTGACGCCTTTTATTGAAGAAGAAAAACGCCTGAACGTAGCCACCAATGGCGGAGAAATAAAATCGGCCGGCAAAATTCTGCTGGCCACCGTGAAAGGTGACGTTCACGACATCGGCAAAAATATCGTTGGTGTAGTGCTGGGCTGTAATGGCTACGAAATTATAGACCTCGGCGTAATGGTACCCGCCGAAAAAATATTACAAACCGCCCGCGAAGAAAAAGTGGATATCATTGGTCTCAGCGGCCTTATTACCCCCAGCCTGGACGAGATGGTACACGTGGCCCGCGAGCTGAAACGCCAAAACTTTAATGTGCCTTTGCTCATTGGCGGCGCCACTACCTCCCGCACCCACACCGCGGTGAAAATTGCACCGGAGTATGTACACGGGGTAGTACACGTGCTAGACGCCTCGCGTAGTGTAACCGTAACCGGTAGCCTGCTGAACATGGCGCTGAAAAGAAACTTCCTGACTGAAGTGCAAAGCGAGTACGTAAAACTCAATGACGCATTCAAAAACAAGAAGCAGGTAAAACAATACCTGCCATTTGCTGAAGCACAGAAGAATAAAATGACCATCGACTGGAATACGTTTACGCCAGTGCGACCTAAGTTTACCGGCGTGCGGAAATTTGAACATTACCCCCTGGAAGAAATTGTTCCTTATATCGACTGGCAACCCTTTTTCATTTCCTGGGAGCTGCATGGTAAGTTCCCGCAGATACTTAGCGATGACATTGTGGGTAAAGAAGCCACGAAGCTTTATGCAGACGCCCGCGACCTGCTGGATAAAGTGGTAAAAGAAAAATGGCTGCAAGCCAATGCCGTGGTTGGCTTCTGGCCGGCCAATGCAGTTGCCCCCGATACTATAGCTGTAACACCAGAACAACCCGAAATTAGCCCCGTGCGCCTGGAAAGTATTCGCCAGCAGATAAAGAAGGCTCCAGGCCAGCCCAATATGTCGCTCAGTGATTTCATCGCTCCCATAGAAAGTGGCAAGCAGGATTATATTGGCGGCTTTGCGGTAACCGCAGGCATTGGTATAGAGCGATGGATTCAGCAGTTTAAAGAAGAGCATGACGACTATAACAGTATTATGCTTAAAGCCCTGGCAGATCGCCTGGCGGAAGCCTTTACGGAGCTTATGCACGAAAGGGTGCGCAAAGAGTTCTGGGGTTATGCCACGGAAGAACACCTGAGTAATGAACAACTTATTGGGGAAGCCTATAGCGGCATTCGCCCGGCACCCGGCTATCCCGCCTGCCCGGAACATACTGAGAAATATAAATTATTCGACCTGCTGAATGCTACCAACAATACCGGCATTACCCTTACCGAATCATTGGCCATGTATCCGGCGGCAAGTGTTAGTGGCTGGTATTTTGCAAACCCCGCTTCCAAATATTTCGGCATCGGCAAAATCGAAAAAGACCAGGTGGAAGACTATGCCAAACGCAAAGGCTGGACCGTGGAAGAAGCCGAAAAATGGCTGCGCCCAGTATTGGAATACGACATGTAATCTATTGCTCATGAGGATTATATCTTACAATGTGAATGGCCTGAGATCGGCCATGACCAAAGGTTTTACAGAATGGCTGAAAACAGACCCCGCAGACATTATCTGCATTCAGGAAACGAAAGCGCAGAAAGACAATGTAGACTTTTCGCAGTTCGATGCCCTTGGATATGAGCACTACTGGCACTCCGCCACCAAGAAAGGATACAGCGGCGTTGCAGTACTTACTAAAATCAAACCAGATAATGTTATTTATGGCACCGGTCATCAACAAAGCGACTTTGAGGGCAGAGTAATCCGCCTGGACTTTGGCGATATCACCCTAATCAATGCCTACTTCCCCTCCGGCACTTCCGGTGAGTTACGCCAGTCTTATAAATATCAATGGCTTGAAGAGTTCCATGCCTTTCTGCTGGAACTGGCCCAAACCCGGCCCAATCTGGTGGTATGCGGCGATTACAACATCGTACACAAGCCCATTGATATACACGATCCGGTAAGCAATAAAAACTCCACCGGTTTCCTGCCGGAAGAACGCGCCTGGATGGATAAGTTTTTCGCCAGCGGTTTTGTAGATACCTTTCGCCACTTTAATAAAGATGCTCAACAGTATAGCTGGTGGAGCTTCCGGGCCAATGCAAGGGCAAACAACAAGGGCTGGCGCATTGATTACATTAACGTTACCACGCCCATGCTGGAGAAATTATCCAATGCCTACATCATGCCCCATATAAAACACTCCGACCACTGCCCTGTATTCCTGGAGCTGGATGTTTAATACATTCGTTTCATAAATTTGCTCATGATCATTTACAACATAACTACCAAAGTTTCGCCCATCATCGAAGGCGCATGGCTTGCCTGGACCAAGCAGGATTACCTGCCCGCCATCGTGCAGACCGGCCTTTTCCACGACTTCCGCGTATGCAGGCTACTGGATCAAGATGATAGCGACGGGGCCACATATGTAGTCCAATGTTTTACGGATACGCTGGAGAATTATGAGACCTATTTACAAGAACATGCACCTTCCTTTTTAAAAAAAGCAACCATGCGTTTTGGCGATCAGTTTGTTTCTTTCAGGACTATTATGCAAATCGTATAAATCTAGCTTCCGTTAGTATAATATTATCCATATAAAAGCCCGCCAGACCTGGTGTTTACGGGCTTTATTGTATCGGTAGGCAGTCCTTTACATCTAAACTTATCCACAGATAATCCACCGCCTGCAAAGGGTTTGAAGGTTTGGTATAATACTTGGTAGGTCTTGACATAACAAATGGAAAGCATTGGAAATCAGCCACCACCGGGACTTTGCGCCTTTCTTTCATCTTTAAGCGAATTTGCTTTACAAACGGCCGATCCGCTGTAACCTTTACCTGTAGGCGCTTTCAGCCGATAAAAAACCTTTTGTAAAAGGTTTAAAAAATTTGGTAATCTGATAAAACGCTTTATATTTGCTCACATCAAACATTTTTCACTAGTTAAATCTTACTAACTATGAACAAAGCCGAATTAATCGACAAAGTTGCCAAAGATGCTGGCGTTACTAAAACGCAGGCTAACGAAGCCCTGGATTCTTTTACCAAAGCTGTTGCTGATACCCTGAAAAAAGGTGGCAAAGTAACCCTGGTAGGTTTCGGTACTTTCTCAGTTACCAAACGTGCTGCACGCAACGGTAGAAACCCTCAGACTGGCCAGATCATCAAGATCAAAGCTAAGAAAGTGGCTAAGTTTAAAGCCGGTAAAGCTTTATCCGATAAGCTCTAACCACTTCAAACAACTCATTCAAGCAAGGAACAGTTTTTGTTTCTTGCTTTTTTGTTCCTATAAAGGCCTGACGCGAACGATATAGCGGAAAATTGTGATTTAATCATTATTTTGCAGCCGGAAAGCCGCATTTAGGGCTAATCTCAAATAAAAACTACAAACAAATATTATCATGGGTAGAGGTGACGTAAAAACCAAAAAAGGTAAGATCTTTAAAGGATCTTTCGGTAAAGTAAGACCAGCAAAACAGGTAAAAAATACAACTGCTGCTGCTGGCAAAGCCGCCGCCGGCAAATAATCCGTTTCGAACTTCATAAGTTAATGGTTAATGGTCAAACCGGAAGCGAAAGCCCCGGGCTGGCCATTAACCATTAACTTTTTCAGGCATATCCCGCCGCACTACGCTATCTATTTTAAGGCGCCAGGCGGGCTATTTTCCATTGCCCTTCTCCAATCTGCGTGTACAAAATACGGTCGTGCAGCCGGTTGCTTCTTCCCTGCCAAAACTCTACTGCCGTAGGTTTTACCACGTAACCACCCCAGTATACAGGCCTTTTCGGTACATCCAACACATATTTTTCTGCCAGCAGGTGTACCTGCTCTTCCAACAAGGCACGATCAGCAATCACCTGGCTCTGTGGCGAGGCAATTGCGCCAATACGGCTACCCAACGGACGACTGTCGTAATATTGATCGCTAATGGAAGCTGTCGCCTTAGATACCACCCCTTCAATACGCACCTGGCGTTCCAGCTCCTGCCAGAAAAACAGCAGCGTTACATAAGGATTCTCTGCCAGCTCATGCCCTTTGCGACTTTCATAATTGGTGAAAAACATAAAGCCTTCTGCATCATAACTTTTCAGCAATACGATCCGTGCAGATGGCTTACCTGATTTAGTGCTGGTGGCCAGCGTCATGGCATTTGGCTCAGCAATATCGCTGTGTGTGGCTTCCTGCCACCATTTATCGAATTGTGCAATGGGCTGCGCCGCTACCCCACTTTCATCGAGCGATGCAAGTTTATAGTCCCTGCGTAAATCTGCTATCTGCTGGTTTAACATCGTGAACATTTTGATGTTTCAAAGGTAAATGTATTACCCTAAATGCTGTCTAATAAAACACATGCCACTATGGTGAATAATGTCAATGGTCCCTTCCTATATTACCAGCCAATGGGCTGCCACAAAGCATTCCGTCGAATGACGATACTTATTCACTATGGGAATGCGCATAAAAAAAGGGCCTCCATTGCTGAATGCCCTGTTTCTATATCTTTTGCAAATTATCCTTTTACCAGGGTACCCACGGGCTTGCCCATGATCACCTGCATTAAGTTGCCTTCCTTGTTCATATCAAAGACAATAATGGGCAATTTATTTTCCTGGCAAAGCGTAAAGGCCGTCATGTCCATTACGTTGAGGGATTGCTTATATACTTCCGAAAAAGTGATCGTTTCATAGCGGGTAGCCGTAGGATCTTTCTCTGGATCGGCGGTGTAAATACCATCTACCCGCGTGCCTTTTAGAATCACATCGGCTTGTATTTCGATAGCGCGTAGTGAAGCGGCCGTATCGGTGGTAAAGTAAGGGTTGCCTGTACCTGCCCCGAAGATCACTACGCGCCCTTTTTCCAGGTGGCGGATAGCGCGGCGGCGGATATATGGCTCGGCAATCTGTTCCATCTTAATAGCAGATTGCAGACGGGTGTAAAGGCCTGCTTTTTCCAAACCGCTCTGCAAGGCCATCCCGTTGATCACGGTAGCCAGCATCCCCATGTAGTCACCATGCGCACGCTCAATACCTGTTTCCGCTTCATTCATACCCCGGTAAATATTCCCGCCCCCAATTACGATGGCCACCTGGATACCCAGGTCTGTGATAGCCTTCACTTCTTGTGCGTATTTAGTAATTACCTTATGATCAATTCCATAACTATTTTCCCCCATCAGGGCTTCGCCGCTCAATTTGAGCAGGATTCGCTTGTACTTTGGCAACATGCTGCTTAGAAAGGTTGTAAAAAGGTGATTTGCAATGCTATTCCCGCCTCCGAATATAAGAATTCTGTGGTAACCTGCCGCTTCTTTCCGGGCGGGCGTAAAAAAAAGGAGAGAATTGCGTTTCTCTCCTTTCTTTTTTTAAGGTGTTATTATCCCAAAGCAACCCGCTTGAAGGCTGTTACCTTCAGGCTGGCATTTACGGATTTCAGATAATCTGCAACGGATTTGTTATTATCTTTTACGAAAGCCTGACCCAGCAAAGTGCTTTCTTTAAAGAATTTATTCACTTTGCCAATGGCAATTTTTTCTGCCATGTCACCGGTTTTACCTTCGGCTTTGATCTGTTCTATTGCAATTTCTTTTTCGCGGGCAATGGTTTCAGGCGATACGGAATCTGCATCGATAGCGATGGGATTCATCGCAGCAATTTGCATGGCTACGTCTTTACCCACTTCTTCCGATACAGGAAGAGAAAAACCTACCAGTACACCCATACGATAAGTACCGTGTATGTAAGCAGTAACCCCGGCTGCATCAATTCTTTCAAACCTGGTCAGGGAGATCTTTTCACCAATCCTGGCCACCTGGTCGTTGATCTTGTCGGCCACTGTAGCACCGTCTAGCTGGGCGGCGTTCAGTTCATCTACAGACTTCGCACCACTGGTCAAGGCCAGGTCTACGATAGACTGTGCGAACTTTATAAAGTCTTCATTTTTTGCTACGAAGTCGGTTTCACAACCAAGTGCTACGATTACACCGGAAGTACCGGCAGCAGTAGTTTTTGCGATGATTACACCTTCCTTGGTTTCACGGTCTGAACGTAGTGCGGCTACTTTCTGACCTTTTTTGCGAAGGTAATCCACTGCTTTTTCAAAATCACCATCACTTTCTACCAGTGCTTTTCTACAGTCCATCATACCGGCGCCAGTTTGCTGACGCAATTTGTTTACATCAGTAGCTGTAATTGTTGCCATGAGCTATATTGATTTAAAAGTTTTTTAAATAAATGCTTGCTTATAATATGGTGAATGGTTAACGATAATCAGCCTACGGCAGAAAAATATGGACTGCCGCCTGACGATTACAATTAACCATTAACCCTTTACAAAATCTTAACGACTGCCGCCGCCGGGACCACGACCCGGTCCACCTGGACCACGACCACCGCCGCCAGCACCGGAAGGACGACGTTGTCCACCGCCAGCACCGCCGGGACGGCTACCGCCGCCACCAGGACCACGACCAGGGCCACCCGGGCCACGGCCAGCACCACCGGGTCCACGACCTGGGCCACCAGGTCCACGGCCAGGACCACCAGCACCGCCGGGTCCACGACCACGGCGATTACGTTCGCGATCGTCGCCACCTTCTACGTCGAAGTTAGCTGCGGAATCGTCTGTATCTTCTTCTTCGGTTACATCATCTGTTTTTTCTACTGCTCTTTCGGACAGGCCTTCAGCAATAGCAGCAGCGATGTAATTCACGATAATGGAAATCGATTTAGTTGCGTCATCATTCGCAGGAATAGCGAAGTCCACTTTAGTAGGATCGGAGTTGGTGTCTACCATGCCGAAGGTAGCGATACCCAGGCGTTTAGCTTCCAACAACGCTATATGTTCGTGCGCGATATCCACGATAAACAGGGCAGACGGAACACGTGCCAGTTGGGCAATACCACCCAACACCTTTTCCATTTTTTCCTTATCACGGGTCAAGGTCAGACGTTCTTTCTTGGTTACATTTTCGAAAGTGCCATCGCTCAGCATTTTTTCGATGCTCTGCATCTTCTTTACGCTTTTGCGGATGGTGGAAAAGTTGGTCAGCATACCACCTAACCATCTTTCTGTAACGTAAGGCATATTCACGCGGCGTGCCGTTTCACTCACAATTTCTTTGGCCTGTTTCTTCGTCGCAACAAACATGATCTTTTTACCGCTTTTAGCGATAGATTTCAGGGCCGCTGCTGCGTCCTGCAAACCTTCTACGGTTTTATTCAGATCGATAATATGAATACCTTTCTTTTCTGCGAAAATGTAAGGCAGCATTTTAGGATTCCACTTTTTCTTCAGGTGACCGAAGTGCACACCTGCTTCCAGAAGCTGCTGCTGTAATGAGGTATTATTTTCCATGATAACTTATACTCAATTAAAGAATGATGAATGCTAAAGCTAAGTAAGGGATTAGCGTTTAGAGAACTGGAAGCTTCTTCTTGCCTTACGTTTACCTGGTTTCTTACGTTCAACGCCACGGGAATCGCGGGTCAGTACGCCTACGGCTTTCAGTGCAGGACGGAACTCAGCGTTCACTTCGCACAGTGCGCGGGCAATACCCAGCTTAATTGCTTCAGCCTGGCCTTTAATGCCACCACCATTTGCATTAACCTTCACGTCGAACTTATCCAGTCCTTCGATCGTTTTCAGTGGCAGTTCTACCTGGTTCTGCAGGTATACCAGGGGAAAGTATGTTTTATAATCTTTGTCGTTTACCGTAATAGCGCCGGTGCCTTTGCTAATGTATACGCGGGCAACTGCTTCTTTACGACGACCTACTGTGTTCTTTTGCTTTTCCATTTATGAAAGAAAAATTAGAAAGTTAAGGGAGAAGGTTTCTGTGCAGCATGCGGATGCTCAGCGCCTACATATACAAAGAGTTTCTTATACATCGCACGGCCCAGGCGGTTTTTAGGAAGCATGCCTTTTACAGCTCTCTCCACCACCAACTCGGGACGACGGTTCAGCACGTCCTTAGCGATTTCTTTCTTCTGACCGCCGGGATAACCGGTATAAGTCAGGTATTCTTTGTCTGCCAGCTTGTTGCCAGTGAATTTCACCTTTTCGGCATTGATCACGATAATATAATCTCCGCAATCAGTGTGGGGCGTATAGTAAGGTTTATTCTTACCTCTAAGGATGGCCGCGATTTTCGCGCACATTCTGCCCACCGTCTGGTTCGTAGCGTCTACGATGTGCCATTCGTGCTTTACGTAAGCGTCGTTGGCCGATTTTGTTTTGAAACTTAAAGTATTCATTTGAAACGATAAAAGTTTTACGTCTGTAAAATTCTTCCTGTTTTCAGGGAGGGCAAAGGTATGCAGGGATATTTAAATAACCATACATTTAAGCCACTTTTTTATACAGCACCTTTGTAAGATTCTGATTTTCAATAAAAAATTTGACAGTAAGTTTTCAACAGCTTGTGCAAACCATCCATTCCCGCTATTTTTAGGCATGAAAAGGCCCGCCGAAAGGCAGGCCCTATGCTAAAATATTAAATGCAATGATTAGTTACGGCGACTGCCACCCATATAAATCAGGATGTATTGTACCAGGATAGCGATGGATGACAAGGCAGCGATCACATAGGTCATAGCGGCCCATTTCAGGGCATCCTTGGCCATATCATGTTCCTCGCGGTGTGTTATCCCGGCACTATCCAGCCAGGCCAACCCACGACGGGAAGCGTCAAATTCTACCGGTAGGGTAATTACGGAAAACAAGGTCGTAACTGCAAATAGCACAATCCCCGCCAGCAGCAACTGGGGAAATGCGTGTATGAGCAACACTCCGCCCATTAGCACCCACGGAACAATAGTATTGCTGAACTGTACAGCAGGGACCAGCTTTGAACGCAATTGCAACCAGGAATAGCCTGTAGCGTGCTGGACGGCATGTCCACACTCATGAGCGGCCACAGCAGCAGCCGCGACGTTGGACCCAGCGTACACGTCCGGGCTGAGGTTCACGGTTTTATCTGATGGATTATAATGATCAGAAAGGAACCCATTTACCGAAATTACCTGAACATCGTAAATGCCATTGTCACGAAGCATTTTTTCAGCCACCTGGCGGCCGGTAAGCCCGGACGAGAGCGCTACAGAAGAATATTTCCGGAAACGGCTCTTCAGCAAGCCACTTACAATCATGCTAATGACCAGGAAAATAATGGAAATAAAGAATACACCAGAGTTCAGCATATGATATAATAGAATTTTAAATTATAATGTAATATTAAAGAAAGCTGTACAAATTAGCATCCAACCCGTCTAAAATGGCAGGATTTAAGATTTTGTTAAGAAAAGGACGACATTTTTTCCACATTAAATTACAACGTCGCCAAAATAAAAATTTATGACTGCCTTTTTGTCAAACACAAACTGAAAAACTGACAAAATAGCTATTTTGTCAGCCTAAGTACGTCGCATAAATGCAACTTTTTTGCCCCGTAAGAAGGCCTTTTTTATTCTTCGCAATCAGCTTTTTATGAGTGATTATTGCCTATAATATTGTAGGGATCCGTCTGCCGAAACGGCGGCTGGACGGGCATCTATACAATTTTAAATTGACTTTAAAGTTATTCACACCCTTCAAATAAACTTTTTTATTCTGAAGCCATTTTGTAATTTAGACGTGAATTTAATGGGTTAGTAAGTAGAAAGAGCCAACGGAATCTTCCGTTTGGCTCTTTTATTTTTTAGCTCTCTTTTTAACCCCCTATTTTATCTTTTCGATGTTCCAGACATTACGTTTTTAACCTTTCCCTTTTTGTTTTTTAAAAAAATTCTATCCAAAGCGTAACGGGTGTTATCATTTTACATGGTTACACTTTCACTTACCTTTATGCAATATGAGTAAGATTAAAACGGCTTTTTTTTGCCAGCATTGTGGTTATGAAGCAGCCAAGTGGACGGGTAAATGTCCAAGTTGTGGACAATGGAATACATTGGTAGAAGAAAAGGTAGTAAAAAAAGACACGCCTTTGCGTCAGCAGGAATGGAAAACAGAGGCCTCTAAGACATCTAAAACCGTGCATCTCGATCAGGTGAACGCCTTGGAAGAAAAGCGCTGGATAACCCCCGACGCAGAACTGAACCGGGTGCTGGGAGGCGGCATAGTGGCGGGTTCCATCGTATTGGTGGGCGGCGAGCCAGGCATCGGTAAGTCTACCTTATTCTTACAGGACGCCCTGCAAATGACACAGCTCAAAACGCTTTATATTAGTGGTGAAGAAAGTGAATCACAGATCAAGATGCGGGCCAACCGTCTCAATATAAAAAACGACCAATTTTACTTGCTCACAGAGACCTCTACCCATAGTATTTTTGAGGAAATAAAAAAATTGCAGCCAGACTTGGTGATCGTGGATTCTATCCAAACATTGCAATCACCATTTATAGAATCTGCACCTGGTACTATATCGCAAATCCGTGAAACAGCCGCAGAGATGCAACGCTTCGCTAAAGAGAGTAATACACCGGTATTTCTCATTGGCCATATCACCAAAGATGGTTCTATTGCAGGCCCCAAAATATTGGAACATATGGTGGATACAGTACTGCAATTTGAAGGCGACCAGCACTATGCCTACCGCATCCTCCGCACCATCAAAAACCGTTTTGGCAGCACTTCCGAGCTCGGCATTTATGAAATGACCGGCCTGGGACTTCGCCAGGTAACGAACCCTTCTGAAATATTGATGTCACAACGGGAGGAAATGCTGAGCGGTGTGGCCATCGGTGCCACACTGGAAGGCATGCGCCCCATGCTGGTGGAAGTGCAGGCGCTGGTAACGCACTCTGTGTACGGAACCCCACAAAGAACGGCTACTGGTTTTGACCTGCGCCGCCTGCAAATCCTACTGGCTGTGCTGGAAAAACGGGGCGGTTTTCATTTTGGGGTGAAGGATGTATTCCTGAATATTACAGGCGGCATTCGTATTGAAGACCCCTCCATAGATCTGGCGGTGCTGTGCGCCCTGCTATCGTCTTTTGAAGACCAGGTGATCCCACAAAAGGTATGCTTTGCCGGTGAGGTGGGGCTGAGTGGGGAAATCCGTGCGGTGAACCGTATTGAACAGCGTATTGCAGAAGCGGAGAAGCTGGGCTTTGAGAAAATATTTATTTCCCGCTATCACCAGAAAGGAGTAGACTTTGGCAAGTTCAATATCCAGGCCGTAACCGTAGGACGGGTGGAAGAAGTTTACCAGCAATTGTTTTAATATATTAGGGCAATACCTGTGTAGCGTAATACACCGGCATAACGTTTCCTGTTGTAAAACCAACCCAACCCTTATTGCAACACCATGCGTATCAGCCGTTTCCTGGCCCCGCTGGGACAGTTATTTTATCCGCATAATTGTGATGCCTGCGGCAGCGAACTAACGCTGTCGGAGGAAATCCTTTGCCTGCGATGTTTGCACAAATTGCCCCTAACGCGCTACCAATTGATAGACAACAATCCGCTGCAGCGCACTTATCGCGGACGGGTAGATATCCAACATGCTTTCGCTGCTTATTATTATGAACCCGGTTCGCCGGTACAGCAATTGGTACACCAGTTCAAATACCTGGGCCGGGAAGATATTGCCCATTTCTTGGGACGAAAGATGGGGCGACTGTTGCAAGAAAGCCCGTGGAGGAATGCAGTGGATGCCATTGTGCCAGTGCCACTTTATACTGATAAGCTCAAACAGCGCGGCTATAACCAGGCTTTATTGCTGGCCGAAGGCATGAGCGAAATATTACAGATAGCCGTATGGCCCCACGCCATACGTAGGCACAGGCCCGGCACCTCCCAAACCCAAAAAGGACGATTAGATCGCTGGCAGCAACTAAAGGATATGTTTTCCCTGGGCGATGCTGTAACCCTTGCTCAGCAGCATGTGCTGCTGGTAGACGATGTAATTACCACCGGCGCCACCACTGAGGCCTGCGCATCCTTGCTACTACAAATACCAGGCACTTGTGTAAGCATATGCAGCCTGGCAGTGGCAGAAAGTTGATGTGCCTGTCCGGACCATACGATCCTGACGCTATTACTATTTTAAAATATAGCTTACTTCAGACAAAAATGTGTTCTATGGTAACAATCATTGCTCAATTATGCTTGATCTTTGTAATACTGGCAACCCTTTATAAAATTGCCCCGGATTTAATCATGTAATGCGCAATTATTCAACAACACCATAAACCGTATTTTATGTTTCGTCTCTTACTGCTTTCCTGCTTCATGTTTCTTGCCTCTGGCAATGTATACGATTTTAAAGTAGATGCCATCGACGGCACCAAGATCAATCTGGCCGATTACAAGGGCAAGAAGATCCTGATCGTGAATACCGCATCGCTTTGCGGCAATACCCCGCAATATGCCGCCCTGGAAGAATTGTATAAAAAATACGCCGGCAAACTGGTGATCATTGGCTTTCCTGCAAATAACTTTGCCCAGCAGGAACCTGGTTCCAATGAGGAAATCCATGCTTTTTGCACCAAGCAATATGCCGTGACTTTTCCCATGGCAGCCAAGATCTCCGTGAAAGGCGCTGACATTCACCCTCTATACAAATGGCTTTATGAGCAAAGTGTGGCCAAACATTTTGAGCCTGCTGCAGTAACCTGGAATTTCCAGAAATACCTGATCGACGAAAAAGGCAATCTTGCGGCGGTATTTGCGCCCAAGACTTTGCCCAACGATCCGGCTGTTATTGCCGCTATCGAAAAATAAAGCTTGCAACATATACTGCTACCGGCGTCCAGAAGACGCCGGTTTTTTTATGCGTTAATCCGTAATTTGCGCCCATGCTTTTTTCCGACATTATAGGCCAGGCCGCAACCAAGCAGCAATTATTGCAATCGGTGCAGCAGAACCGGCTTAGTCATGCGATGATCCTGCTGGGTCCAGAGGGCGCTGGTGGCTTGTCGTTGGCCCTGGCTTTTTCCCAATATGTGGCTTGTGAAAATAAACAGGCCCAAGATGCTTGCGGCATGTGTGCTTCCTGTATAAAGGCGGGTCGTTACATTCACCCCGACATTCACTTTTCCTTTCCAGTGGTACCTCGCAAACCTGGAGACAAACCCATAAGCACCGACTATATGGCCGAGTGGCGGCAGTTTATAACAACAAACCCTTATGGCAATGCTTACGATTGGCTTCAGTTTATTGGGGCTGAAAACAAACAGGGTAATATTACCGCCAATGAATGCAACGATATCATTCACAAACTAAGCCTCAAGAGCTTTGAAAGCGAGTACAAGATACTGGTGATGTGGATGCCAGAATACCTGGGCAATGAAGGCAATCGTTTGCTGAAGCTCATTGAAGAACCGCCTGATAACACCCTGTTTCTACTCGTGGCGGAAAACCAGGAACATATCCTGGCTACCATTTTATCGCGCGTACACCTCATCAAAATAAACCCCCTTTCCAAATCTGAAGTGGTACAAGCCCTGGTAACGCGGGCCCAAGCACCAGAACAAAAAGCACGGCAGATCGCCACAATTACCTCGGGCAACTACCGGGAGGCCGTACACCTGCTCCAGCAAGCGGAAGACGATTATTATGAATTGCTACGCAACTGGCTCAATTTCATCTTCACCGGCAACCGGGTGAACCTGCAAGCCTGGATAGAAAATATTGCCAGCCCTAAAATGGGCCGGGAAAACCAAAAGCAATTCCTCCGGTACTTCATTAACTTGCTGGAACATTCCCTCCGCCTTCAATATATGGACAAAAGCCAGCTAGGTTTTTCGGAGGAGGAAAAGGACTTTGCCGGCAAAATCCAGAAACTTGCTAACCTGGAACAAATGGAACTGATCGCCACAGAACTGGATAACGCTAGCTATCATATAGAAAGGAATGCAAACGCCAAGATTCTTTTCCATGCCCTTTCCATCCGCCTGCAATATATATTTAAGAAGAAGCGCCTGCCTATTGTATGATTTCCCGATACCTTGGCTCCGTTATCACGGAGCGAGGCATGAGCTTGTGTTTAGCGGATATCCGGGCATTTAACTATACAGGCATCCATTTATATTCCCTTATCTTTGTCCTGTCCCTGTCCCGCCTTTTGGTGTTCTGCCCGGAATACCATAAATTGAGGGTTTAGACTGGATTTTTAATATTTGTTAAATTTTAAAATTGACTCATATGGCTTGTGCCGGATGTGGTACGGGTGGAGATGGAAAACCTACAGGATGCAAGAGCAATGGAGGTTGTAGCACGGGAGGATGTAACAGGCTAAACGTGTTTGACTGGTTAGCCGATATTCCACTGAGTGATAGTTTAGCACCATTTGACATTATAGAAGTAAGTTTCAACAACGGTAGCCGCAAAGATTTCTACCGCAACGTTACCAGGCAATTATTGGATAAAGGCGAAATGGTAACGGTAGAAGGCGTCAGCGGTTTCGATGTAGGCATGGTAAGTCTTACCGGGGAATTGGTAAAACTGCAAATGAAAAAGCGTCGCGCAGAAGATACCCCTGAAGTAAAAAAGGTATTGCGCCGGTCGTCTACAGAGGATATGAACCGGATGGAGGATAACAAACGCAGGGAAAAAGAAGCCTTGGTGCGATCCCGTGCCCTGGCCCGCACCCTGGGTTTGGAAATGAAACTTACAGAAGTGGAAATGCAGGCCGATGGCCGCAAAGCCACCTTCTTCTATACTGCAGATGATCGCGTAGACTTTCGTGAACTGATCAAAATCTTCGCTTCTGAATTCAAGGTAAAAGTGGAAATGCGCCAGATCGGCGCCCGGCAGGAAGCCGGTAAAGTAGGCGGCATAGGCAGTTGCGGCCGCGAACTTTGCTGCTCCACCTGGCTCACCGACTTCAAGAGCGTGAACACGACCGCCGCCCGTTACCAAAACTTATCAATTAACCAGGCTAAGCTCAGTGGCCAATGCGGCCGCCTGAAATGCTGCCTGAATTACGAATTGGATACCTATCTCGACGCCCTCAAAGATTTTCCGGAAGATGCCGACATCATTGAAACGGCCAGCGGCCCGGCTACTTTGCAGAAGCGTGACATCTTCAAAAACTTGATGTGGTACTCCTATTCTAATAGTAATAAATTGTACCCACTTACCATTAGCCGCGTTAAGGAAATTCGCCTGATGAACAAACAGGGCCAGAAACCAGACGAACTAAAACCGGTAGAAATAGTCAGCGGTAAAACGCCCAAAGAAGCAGACCTTGGGTTTGTGGACGTGGTGGGCCAGATCAGCCTTCGCTCCCTGGAGAAAAATTCTCAGAAACGCAAACAGAAAGACCGCGATAAACAGCGCCAGCAATCACAAAAAGGTGGGCAACAGTCCAGTGGCAGTGGTAACCGGGAAGGCCGTGAGCAACGTAGTGGCGAAGCCAATCGCGAACAAAAGCAACGCCAGCGTGGGGATAAGCCTAACAATGAAAACAGGGAACCCCGTGGCGAACAACGGGAAGGTCGCGAACCACGTGAAGGCCGTGAGCCACGTGGGCAACATCGCGACGGCCGCAATAGCCCACGTTCAGAAAGAGGCGATGGCCGGGGCAATAATCACCCCCGCAACGAACGTTCGCAGCAGGAACGTGCCCCCAAGGGTGACCGTGTAGATCAAAAGCCAAGGGGAGAAAGACCGCAGCAACCCGCTAGCGGTGCAAATCCTGAAGGTGGCCAAGCTGCACTCCAACAGGGACAAGGCGGAGGTAGCGGCAGAAACCGTGGGCCAAGACACCGGCCAAGACAAGGGCAACAACAGCCTAAAAAAGAAGATTAACATATTTCTGATACCCTATTTCTACCAGGCGTTTCCTTCCGGAAGCGCCTTTTTTTTAACAACTTATTGCAAAACCGTGTAGGGGGCTATTAGAAAATTTAACTGCCTACGCTATCCTATCTAACTAATTGTTTATTAATACCTATATCTGAACGCGCTATCCATTCTGCCGCTTTCAAGTCTATATTCAGCTTAAAAAAACATTATATTTTCTTAATATATTATAATTTATTTGAATAATAGGATATTATATTTAAATTAGCATTCCTATACCTAGCCAAGCTAACCAAACCCATGAAATAATATGGCCGCTTTCTTTGGTGCGCACTTTTCGGGTACTCTATACCGTTTTTGCGACCAGGCGATTAAGACCAAATTCTTCACCATTGCCGGCGTTCCTTTGTTGCCTCAGGGCAGCTATTATCAGACAGGAACCGGAAAGGACATTCCTATGCTACTCAGCGAAAAAAGCGTTTGGGCAGCTTATTCCCGCATTACTATGCCTGTGATAGGCATGTGCCTTTTAATGGCGAATAATATTTATTGCCTGTTATTATTTGCGGCAATTATGGTCAATGCGCTCATTAACTGGTTCAGCTACTTTTACGTAAGCGAACCGGATAAAGCTGCACGACAACTGCTTCAAACAGCTTTCGGCTACAACATGCTACCAGAGCTTCTTCCCCGGCATGTTCAGGTGAAATTGCATAATGAACTTTGTTCTCTTTTCAAACATACATATGGCAATACTGCCAAATGGGAAGACATGGTTAAAAAAGGCCAGCTAGATGAAGCCACCCGTCCCATCCTGTATGCGCTGGCAAGGTATGCCCGCATTTTTAACAATGAATTCCGCTACGATGAACTGTTCAATAAAGTAGCGAAATACCACCAGCCCATCCCCATGCAATAAATCCCATTCCCCCCTGCGTGCAACAAGGGCTTACATGCCCTGTCTATCATCTATCACAAATTTTCTATCCTTAGTTTAAACGGTTTGCTATGATTATAGCACCATTATTTATATTAAGTTGCCATATGGGCGGGCTTCAAAGGCTGGCGCAAACCTGCCATATTATGCTTCCCGGTGGGGCTCCTGTTGATTATTTGGCCGTAGAACTATCATATAACCACTCACTTGGCATTGCAATTTTAATTAAGACTGTACATGGACAAACGAACCATTATCCTGATAAACCTGATTGGTGTGCTGAGCCTATGTTTTATCTTGTGAGGGCCTATGTGGTGCAATTTGCGTGGCATGAATTTCCTTGCCCGCTCTACCTGTTACAGCGTAAATGTGTGATGGGTGTTGCTTTCGGACTAATGTTGAACTTACGTAATGGGATAAAATCTAAGCATTAAGCCATTTCCATATTAAGTGGCCTCGTAGGCGCGGGTATAGTCAGGCGACAGATTCTTTTACACATTGTACCAGGAAGCGGTACTCCCTGGTATGGTGATCCAATAGGAGGGATCCATCTTTATACCTGGAGCTTATTCATTTTATTGGCAGCTATTACAAGTATAGCACTTTTATTATTTGCCGATAAATAATTGGATGATACGGCCAACGTTTCCTGTTATGTGCCAAGGGGCATGGTAAATACCATCCCGACTGCTTGCTGGCTGCTGGTTATTTCAGCGTATCCGGCTTTGTGATCGCCTTCCTGGAATGTGGATTCGGGCCTTGCCTGGAAGATCCGGTCCAATATCAGGTACTACAGCGCAAATTCTTTTAAGCCAATAATTACTGAAATGCAATGCTAACCAAGCAACCTTCCTGTGAATTACAGAACGTTGCTCTGCAACTTTTGCAACTGCTCACGGTGCCGTTACAAAGTGTTGCTACATACTTATCATTCCTTCCCTTCCTTAAATAATTGCCTCCTGTAAAAACTGCCCTTGTGCAGCCTTCATTATGCATTCAGCACCTCCGTTTCATCCAGCAGGCGGCGGTGATAATTTACCTGCCCCAGATGATAACTTAGGTGTGTGGTTAGGTGTATTAGGAAGTAGGCTATACTCACAGCCTCCCCGTTTAACGTACCGGGGAAATTTTCCTTCCAGGTATTCTCCGGAATGTTAGGCAATGTCCGATCAATAACAACAATGGCATCATCAATACTTGAAAGCAGCGTAGTACGGGGAATATTTTTTAGGGAGAATTCCAGTTCCCGATGGCGGATATAGCCGCTCTTACCGAGTACACTGCCAATATAGTTGTTAAGGTTGCCTACAAGGTGAAGGCATAAATTGCCTGCGGAGTTAAGAATATTTTTGTCAATGCGCCATATATTGTGCTCATCCTGATATTGGAGCAATTCATTTTTCAGGCGCTCCAGATCTCTGCGGAACAATGGGGCCAAGATATCTGCTAACATAAAAAACATTTAGTAAATGGTAAAATAAAGATACTTTATCCAGGTAGAGCCGCATAATATACAGCCTTACCCGGAAAAAAAACTCCCCACCTGAAAACAGGCAGGGATGATTAAATTACTAACTAACCCAATGCTTACATTAATAAGCGAAATATATCTGAAACTGCCATAGTTCAGGATTTCAGACCAACGGCATATTCGTTTTCCTGTTAATAACCAGACAAAGTCAATGACCAGCATCAATTATTATATGGTGCAATCAGATGTACAAGATTTGACTTTATCACCAACATCAATTATTGCCTCGCGCAATTAGTTGGTAAAGTTTTTATTTGTTTCTCACCAATATCAATTATTGCCTGCGGTAATAGGTGGGCATGAGGTGCCTTATTTAAGGCCCGTACCATATATTGTTTGGCCTAATTAGATGCACATATTGTTGCTTTTGGATGTAGATTCAAAAGCCCTGATAAAAATTGCACGCACACACTTCTCATCTGCGAATAATTAACATTCACACAGGCAACATTTACACAGGCAAATTTTAATGAAAATTTACCGGGGGTGGTCAAGCAAAGCAATTGTTGATGCCGCCCTCGGCATAGAAAGCATTTAGGCTTCGGCAGCAGCCTGCATTTCCAGGCGCTTGGCTTTGATTTTGGCTTCGATTTCTGCAGCAAGTCCTGGATTGTCTCCCAATAACTGTTTTACAGCATCGCGACCCTGACCCAGTTTGTTGCTGTCATAGCTGAACCAGCTACCGCTTTTCTGCACAATACCAAACTCAACACCCATGTCAATGATCTCGCCATTTTTTGAAATGCCATGACCGAAGATAATATCAAACTCTGCCTGGCGGAAGGGAGGAGCTACTTTATTTTTCACCACTTTCACTTTAACCCGGTTACCCACGGCTTCGTCACCATCTTTAATCTGGGTCATGCGACGAATATCGAGGCGTACCGATGCGTAGAATTTAAGGGCGTTACCACCGGTCGTTGTTTCGGGGTTGCCGAACATTACGCCGATCTTTTCACGAAGCTGGTTAATGAAAATGCAGCAGCAATTAGTTTTAGAGATTGTGGCCGTGAGCTTACGCAGCGCCTGCGACATCAAACGTGCTTGGAGGCCCATTTTGCTTTCTCCCATTTCACCTTCCAACTCACCTTTGGGCACCAGGGCGGCTACGGAGTCTATTACCACTACGTCTACCGCACCAGACAGGATCAGTCGATCGGCTATTTCAAGGGCTTGCTCACCGTGGTCGGGCTGGGAGATCAGGAGCGAATCTACATCTACGCCCAGACGCTGGGCATAAGAACTGTCAAATGCATGTTCCGCATCGATAATGGCGCAAATACCCCCTTTCTTCTGCGCTTCTGCGATCGTATGGATAGCCAGGGTAGTCTTACCTGAAGACTCAGGGCCATATATTTCTACGATTCTTCCTTTAGGTAAACCGCCGATACCGAGTGCTATGTCCAGGCCCAATGAACCGGTGGAAATAAACTCCATTGGCTCGGCACCTCTTTCTCCCATCATCATTACAGACCCCTTACCAAAATCTTTTTCGATTTTATCCATGGTAAGGCGGAGGGCCTTTAATTTTTCTGCATTGGCTGTAGACATTGTAAGTAAGTTTAGTAATTATAAATTCAATGGTACGCTAAGGTAGGTAGCAATTTTGATTTATCCTAAAATAATTAGCAATTTTACTAAAATAACTAGTAGGATGTTTTCCCGTTGCCGCGTTTCCCCGCTGATAACATTACAAAGATGCAGGGTTAATACGCAAGGGATGTGCGTAGAGGGTAAAAAGTTTTAAAAAATATTTTATGTATGATTAACAAACTGAAAATTAACCAGATATGAAATATACCTTTTGGAAGCTACCCGGGCAGTAGTTCTACTGAATTGCAAAAAACAGGTATTTATACGCTTGATAACAACCCGGAAAACCCTGAGTTTTGTATAGTGCTGGAGAAAAAAGTGAAAGAAGATATAACGAAGCGGCCTTTCTCCATTCGTAACCCCGGTTTCTACATTTATTTTAGGCACTACACCATTATGGCCTTTCTTCTTGCAAGGAAAAGACCTCGCTTTTCGTGCGCTACACCCATCAACCGGATTTTACACCAGTTTTGTTAACCCTGTTTGTTTACCCAATAATTCCATAAGCCATTACCTGCGATAAAATACCTACTGCTATTCCTAAGTACACCTCAAAAGGGGAGTGAGCATTCAATATCATCCGGCAGGTACACACCAGGCCCGTTATCAAAAAGGTAATCAGCAATGGTAGCGTTACATTCACCTGTAGCCCCCACATGAGTGTGAGCAAAAAGCCGATCACGCCCCCCCAGCCTACGGTATGCATACTGATCTTCACGAAAATATTGGCTAAAAAAGCCAGGATAATGGCGATGAAAATGCCCAGGAAAAACACATTGAAGAATGGTGCAGCCTGCCCTTCCCGTTTAAAAGTATAGAACGCCCAGAAATAAAAAATCATGGTGCTCAGGTAAGGAATAATCCGGTCTTGCTGTGAGCGCAAATGTATACTGGGTAAAAATCCCAGCGCCTTACTCAGCAGCACCACCAGTAGCGGGAATAGTAAACTGATGCTCACCACGCGGAAGTAAAAGATATCGTAATCAAAATGTTTGCTAAGGTTGCGGAAAGTGGCAAAATATTCCGGCATGGACCATACCAGCAAAATAGTCACCGCGGTGGGAATGAAGAGCGGATGGAATACGTAAGAAACGGCTTGCGCAAAGGCCCTGGTGGCTGGTGGAAAAGAAGGCGCCGAGGTGTATACCGTTGGCTGGCCCTGCGCAAAACTGTTATGGTCCGTCATAAAAATTTAGTTGGTGATGAGGCCGCGAAGATACGATCTCTCCGGGCTTTGGCCTACAGCTCTTTACGCAGGCGGGCCACCGGGATGTTCAACTGCTCGCGGTATTTGGCTACTGTGCGGCGGGCAATGTTATAGCCTTTATCCTGCAGCATTTTTGTTAAGTTTTCATCACTCAGCGGCTTACGTTTATGCTCACCGGCAATGAGGTCTGAAAGAATCTTTTTTACCTCGCGGGTAGATACTTCCTCTCCGCTGTCGGTAGACAAAGATTCCGAGAAGAAGAATTTGAGGCGGAAGGTGCCGAACTCTGTTTGTACATATTTACTATTGGCCACGCGGCTCACGGTGGAAATATCGAGGGAGGTAATGTCGGCGATATCTTTCAGGATCATTGGGCGCATGGAGGTTTCGTCGCCGGTAATGAAGAAATCGTGCTGATAGTTCATGATAGCTTCCATGGTGGAGAGCAGGGTGTGCTGGCGCTGTTTAATGGCATCGATAAACCATTTGGCTGCATCTATTTTTTGTTTGATGAACAGCACTGCCTCTTTTTGGCGCCGATCTTTTTTGTCGCCGCGATCGTACTCTTTCAGCATTTCCCGGTAACCTTCTGAAATGCGCAGGTCTGGTGCGTTTTTAGAGTTCAGGGTAAGCTCTAGTTTGCCACTATTGTTGAAGATGAAGAAGTCTGGCAGCACATAACTTTCGGCCTTATTCATGTTTGAATAATTGCCGCCAGGCTTGGGATTTAGGCGTATAATCTGACTGATGGATTCTTTGAGGTCTTCATCATTCAGGTTCAGCGATTTCTGTATTTTCTCGTAGTGTTTTTTGGTAAATTCGTCGAAATAATTGCCCAGGATGGAAATGGCGGTGATCACGCCGGGATCGTCCTGGTTTTTACGATGTAACTGTAGCAGCAAGCACTCTTTCAGATCTGCGCAACACACGCCTGCAGGATCAAATTCCTGGATTTTTTTGATCAATATGCGGATCTCGTCTTCGTCGGTATCGATATTTTGCGAAAAGGAAAGGTCGTCTACGATGGCGCTGATTTCGCGGCGCAGATAGCCGTCGTCATCAATGCTACCGATGATCTGCTCGGCAATGGCAGACTGCCGCTCTTCCAGTTCCAGCATGCCCAACTGCTCCAGCAAATGCTCATGAAAAGAGGTTTCTACCTTTACCGGGATCGTTTTGTTTTCATCCTGTTCGGGATAATTATCATTGCGCAGTTTGTAATCGGCGATGTCGTCGTCGCCATCGCTTACATACTCAGAGATGTCGATGTTGTCGTATTCATTTTCGCTGCCATCTGGTTCAAACTCTTCTTCGCCATTTTCTTCAAATTCTTCAGGCGCGTCTTTAAATTCATCTTCATGCTGTTCGTCCTCACCATACTCCAGAGCTGGATTTTCTTCCAGCTCCTCCTTTATGCGCTCTTCCAGGTTGACAGTCGGTACCTGCAACAGTTTCATTAGCTGAATCTGTTGGGGTGACAACTTTTGTAATAATTTTTGTTGCTGGGTTTGTTTTAACATAATCTCTTTCTAACGACAATATTAACAACTAGATATCTTTTCATGGTAACCGTTGCTGTTTGGGCCGTTAAAGGCTTACATTCCGGTATCGTTTATTTCAAAATCAAGTTCTGGCTGGTCGTAGTTCAAACGGAACGACTTGCGGTGGTAGCGGGTTTCACCGTGTTCCCGGAGGGCATTTCGATGTACCAGGGTACCATACCCCTTATTTTCGTGCCATCCGAACTGTGGGTGTTCCAGGTGCAGGGCCTGCATGTAAGCATCGCGGTAAGTTTTGGCCAGGACCGATGCGGCGGCGATAGCGGTATATAGACCATCTCCCCGTATAATGCAGGCGTGCGGCACATTCCGGTACGGAGTAAAACGGTTGCCATCTACCAATACGAGAGCCGGCTGTTGCTGTAACTTATCCAGGGCCAGGTGCATGGCTTTAAAAGATGCTTTCAGAATATTGATTCGATCTATCTCCTCATTATCAACACTGGCTACTGCGTAACAAATGGCTTTGGCTTCAATAACTTGTCTTACTTCTTCCCGGTGTGCAGGTTTCATTTGTTTGGAATCGTTGAGCAGGGGGTGTTTAAACCGGGGAGGCAAAATAACTGCCGCCGCAAACACCGGCCCTGCCAGGCAACCCCTGCCGGCTTCATCGCAGCCAGCTTCTATAACTCCTTTCTGATAATACGATTTCAGCAATTTCAGTGTGTTTCTGTAAAAGTAAAATTACAAAAATCACCTACAGGAACAGCAGTTCTTTTATTTATCCTTTTTTGTACTGTCCTGGTCGGAAAATGTTTCCCGGATGCCCTGTTTAATGCGGTCCCAGGCCCGGTTACTTTTAGTTAACAACAAATTTGCTCCTGTTTTAGTTTCCTCCCATTTGTCGCCGCTACTCTGTTGCACATCGTCTATTTTACGGGAAAGGACATCATGCCAGTGCTGTAGTTTTTGTTTAGTATCGGCGGTTTTTGCAGCACCATCTTCTTTCAGGTCTCCCATTTTTTTATCAACCTTATCCAGCTGCTCCTGTAAAGCGGCCTTCACACTGTCTTTTTGCATGGCAAGATAATCGCCAGTGTTCTGGGCAGCTGATTTCAGGTTTTGTCCTGCTTTTTCCACATTTTCTTTCGCCTTTTCCTTTTGCTCTTGCTGGGCTTTGTTTTCCTGACAGGCAAATAATAGCACTGAGAGGACTAATAATAAACTCTTCTTCATAGTATTAAGCAGTAATTGAATCACGTACGTATATAATAAATTTTTATTCGTTGAAATTAGTGTTACCCGCGCGTTTATAGGCAAATGGCATTCCAAAAAGCTGCGCCTGCTATTATTTCTTCAATTTACATTACTTGCCCTTGCTACCAACGAGATATCCACGAAAAAAAGTAGTTTGCCTCCATAAAAAATCCCCATCATGAAGAAAATTTTATCCCTATTACTCCTCCTGCTGGCTGCACAGATTGTCCGCGCAGATGAAGGTATGTGGCTGCCCTACCTTTTAGAACAACAAACCTACAACGATATGGTGAAACGTGGGCTGAAACTCACCAAGGAACAATTATATAGCATTAACAAAGCTTCCATTAAAGACGCCGTGATCATCTTCGGCGGTGGCTGCACCGGAGAGATCGTGAGCAATGAAGGCCTCATCTTCACCAATCACCATTGCGGTTATAGCGCTGTGGCGGCGGCCAGCACCATGGAGCATAATTACCTTAAAGATGGTTTTTATGCACAGAGCAAACAACAGGAAATCCCTTCCAAAAATTTATCCATTCAGTTCCTAGTTCGCGTGGAAGATGTAACGGCGCAAATGAACGAGGTTCTCAAGGACCTGAGTGGTGCACAACGCACGGATGCCCAGCAAAAAAAAGCCTCCGAATTGGTTACCAAGGCTACAGAAGGCACCGGTTATGAAGCGCTGGTAAGCCCACAGTTTAAGGGCAACCAATTTCTGTTATTCGTGTATGAACGTTTTAAAGACATCCGGCTGGTAGGCGTTCCGGCAGAAAGCATCGGTAAGTTTGGCGGCGATACGGACAACTGGGAATGGCCCCGCCACACTGGCGACTTTTCCGTGTTCCGCGTATACACCGATAAAAATGGCAAACCCGCCGACTATAGTGCCGACAACATCCCCATGAAACCAAAATACTTCCTCCCGGTATCTACCAAGGGTGTTAAGGAAGGCGATTATGCCATGATCTTCGGATTTCCCTGAGGAACCAATCGCTATGAAACATCATTCGGCGTGAACCTGAAAACCACCACCGAAAATCCTGCCATTGTAAACCTGCGCGATGTGCGCCTGAAGGCGATGTTAGCGCAGATGAAAAAAGACCCGGCTGTACGTTTAAAACTAGCTTCCTACTATGCCGGCGTTGCCAACTATTGGAAATTTTATGACGGCGAAAGCAAGCAACTGCTGAAATACAATGTGGAAAGCCAGAAGAAAAAACAGGAGGCTGCCTTTAATCAATGGGCGCAGGACAAACCAGCATATGCCCATATATTTTCCGATTACGCCAAGGCATACGATGAATGGAAGCCCTACGTGAAGCAGCGCGTGTACATAGGGGAAGGTATCCTAGGTTCGCCCCTGGCGGCATTTGCGGCCAACCTGATGTTGCTTGAACGCGCCCTTACTACAACTGGTGCGCCGGCAGACGCACTGCCCAAAGCCCTCGTCACCGTTGGGGAGGCTCGCAAAACTTTACTGGAAAGTGAAGACCGCCCCAGCGATCAGGAAATAATTGCGGCTACCGCCCACCTGTTTTACACGGATATCCCCAAGGATCAGCAGCCCATTGGTTTCTTCGAAAACATACGCAGCAAATTCGGTGATCTCAATGACAACAATACCTGGCGTATATGGGCCGCCGCTCTTATGAACAATACTTTTATCCTGAACGATAAAAAGTGGAATGATTTCGTTGCCCATCCCGACGCTGTAACCCTGCAACAAGATCCGGCCTTTGCCTATGCAGATGCTTTCCTTAAAAATTATTACAGTAAGTACCAACCCATTTTTGCCCTGTTTACTTCCCGTAATCAGGACCTGGGCCGCGCCTACTTAAAAGGTGTGATGGAAATGGAACCGAACAAACAACGTTATCCCGATGCCACATCCACGATGCGTGTTACATACGGCAACGTAAAGGCTTACAGTCCACGCGATGCCGTGCACTATGACTATGCCTGCACCATGGCGGGCGTGATGGAAAAATATGTGCCGGGCGATTATGAATTTGATTTACCATCCGACTTAATAGACCTGTATAAAAAGAAGGATTTCGGCCCTTACAAAGACGCGGAGCACAATGATATGGTGGTATGTTTTATTACCACCAACGATATTACCGGCGGCAATTCCGGTTCTCCCGTATTGAATGGTAATGGAGAGCTGATCGGGCTGGCCTTCGATGGCAATTATGAGGCGCTCAGCCATAAGATCCAGTTTGATCCGGTGTACAACCGCACCATCTGTGTGGATGTACGCTATGTGCTGTGGTGCATTGATAAACTCGGCGGCGCCAAAAACCTGATCAATGAGCTAAAATTAAGTGGGGGCGCTGTAGTTAAGAAATAGCCTTCCCTCTAATCTATAACAAAGCCCGGAGATTTCGTAGGTACGAAGTTCCGGGCTTTGTTGATTATTTTGCGGTATCAGGCCTCGCTATCGAAGAATAATTTGTAGTAGTGCATATTCATTTGGTCATCGAATCCCCGCTCTACCATTTCCCGGTTGCCGTGAATGTAAATGTGAAAATTTTTATCAAGTTTAATGACTGATTTGAACACTTTGCTTTGTTTCTTCACCGCTGCGTTAGAAATGTCGAAATTATCGGGAAAAGCCTCCTGGTTTTCCCTTTCAAAATGATCGCGGTAAGATTTAAAAGATTCAATGGCCTCGGGATGGCCCAGTACCTCTTCCGCAAATTCCTCTATCTGGAAATGATCTTTCTCTTTGAAATAGGCCGCAGATTTGTTCAGCAAATCTGCCTGGTCCATGCGGTTCAGTTCAAACTCGGTAGGTAGTTTATTATGGATAAACTGCTTGCACATATTCACCATATTTTCCGTCTGGTGATAGCTGTCGGCCCGGCGCTGCACTTGCAGGAAGGCGTCTTTCCAGTACACGGCTTCATTTTGTTTGCTGATGCTATCTACCACGCTCACCTTAAAACCCTCTTCCGCTTCGATGTTAAATACCAGGCAGCCCTTATCCAATTTGGATATATTGATACCATCGTCATGGTTTACCTGGTAATTTTCGTCCTGGAGATATACTTTAAGGTAGGTATCGCGATTTTCAGACTTAAAGATGCCCACGGCTTCTACCTCCTCCCCGTCTACCTGGCATTTGCTGAAATGAACAATGTATAACTCTCCACCTTTTATTTTGGGGTGGGTACTATGCTTATACAAGTGTTTGGCAATGTTCACCGATTGCTCCTGGAAGGTTTCCCGGTCTTCAAAAATGCGGCGGCAGTATTGATACACCTCATTTAAATTCAGGTCTGCCTCGTGAGTGAAGCGAAAAAATTCTGCGTTGTTGGTAAACGGCTGAATAAAATAACTAAGCAGCAGGTTACTGATGGTCTCGTCTTCCAGTGCCAGGGGGCTTTGGGAAAATACGAGGGATTCTTCCTTGGAAGCGTTGCCTACCTTGTGAATTGTGAGCTTTTCAAGATCGTGTATATCGGAAACATGAATCATATGAACTATTTAATATTGCGCCCAGGCCGCCTGGGCTGCAAAAGTATCACCATTTTGCTTATTTTGATGGCTGTAAAAAACGCAACGAGAAACTATGAAAAAGGTATCACCATTGCTGCTTGCCGCCTTGCTTTGTGTGGGCGCGGCGCGTTCGCAAAAGCTTACGGACGACTTTAACCAGGCCCACGACCTGACGGCAGAAAATATGTTCAGCAAAAATATTGAAGGGCCGAACTTCGACAAATCAGGTAATTTTTACGTGGTAAACTTTGAAAAAGATGGCACCATAGGCAAGATCAACCCGAAAGATGGCAAGGGTAAAGTATTTCTCACCCTGCCCGACAGTAGTATTGCCAACGGCATTCACTTCGACAGCAAGGGCCTCATGTATCTCCCGGATTTTGTGGGCCACAACGTGCTTACCGTAGACATGCGCACCAAAAAGGTTAGTGTGTACTTGCACAACGACGAATTTAATCAACCCAATGATCTGTGCTTCATGAAAAATGATATCTTCTTTGCCTCCGATCCCAATTGGAAAGATAATACCGGCCAGATCTGGCGCATAGAAAAGGGGGAAGCCACCCTGGTGGCCAAGGATATGGGTACTACCAACGGGATAGAATTAAGCCCCGATGAAAAGACACTGTATGTAAATGAAAGCATACAACGTAAAGTCTGGAAGTTTGAGGTAGACAAAAAAGGCAACTTGTATCATAAAACGCTCTTCTACCAATTCACCGACGGCGGTATGGACGGTATGAAGTGCGATAAAAATGGCAACCTGTATATATGTCGCTGGGGCAATGGAGAGATTGTAGTACTTTCTCCCACAGGTAAATTATTCAACACCATCCAATTGCGGGGTAAGCAATGCAGCAACCTGGTTTTTGGGGGACGCGATGGCCAAACGATTTATGTAACCCTGCAAGACCGTAAATGCATAGAAACGGTGCGGGTAGCTATTCCTGGCAAGAAATGGGTGAAACCGGAATAAGGAATTAATAAAAGAAAATACAAAGGGTGTATCGTGCAAAACGGTACACCCTTTTTTATGATAGTCTGTTTTAACACTAGATGTTAAGTCCCCCACACACACTCAGTACCTGCCCGGTGAGGTAGGCGCCCATGTTGCTGGCCAGGAACAGGCAACTGTTTGCAATATCTTCAGCCGTACCGAAGCGTCCCAAGGGAATTTTCTCCATGTAGCTACTCTGGCCTTCACCATCTTTGAGGTAGTGGGTCATATCGGTTTCTACGAATCCGGGGGCAATGGCGTTGCAACGGATATTGCGGCTGCCCAGCTCTTTTGCTACGGACTTAGTGAAACCAATGATGCCGGCCTTAGAAGCGGCGTAGCTGCTCTGACCTGCATTGCCCTGGATGCCGATAATGGAACTCATGTTAATGATAACCCCACTGCGGGCTTTCATCATAGGACGGATTACCTGTTTGGTCATATTGAAAACGCTTTTCAAGTTAATGTCCATTACTTCGTCCCACTGTTCAGGACTCATGCGCAGCAGCAAATTATCTTTAGAAATACCGGCGTTGTTCACGCAGATATCAATGGCGTTAAAATCTTTGAGTACTTCCGTGACCAGCGTTTCGCATTCAGCGTAAATACCTGCATTTGATTTATAAGCCTTCGCTTTAACACCAAATGCTTGCAGCTTTTGTTCCAGGGCCTTAGCCTTTTCATCGGAGCTTACATAGGTGAACGCCACGTGGGCGCCATGCTCCGCGAATTTCAAGACAATGCCTTCTCCGATACCCCGGCTGGCGCCCGTTACAATTGCTACTTTGTTCTCCAATAATTTCATAATAATTCGTGTAGTTATAGGTTATAGCCACCCGCTCCCGGAGCTATTGTTGCTGTGAAAATGTAAGTATTTCTTCTACAAAATTTCGTTCATTATTCAGTCTTGGCACTTTGTGTTGGCCACCTAGTTTGCCTTTGCTCTTCAGCCATTCGGTAAAGGTGCCTTCTTTCATGACATGTACTAGCGGTGCAGATAAAGCTATGTTTTTATAACGCTTCGCTTCGTAGTCGGAATTATGTTGCTTCAGTGTGTTGTCTAGTACTTCAAGGAAATGATCCAGGCTATCGGGCGGATTGGCGAATTCTATCAACCATTCGTGGCCTCCATTTTTGCCTTCGGAAAAATACACGGGCGCTGCCGTATAATCGTTCACGACAGCGCCGGTAGCTTCGCTGGCAGCGGCAATAGCCTGGTCTGAATTGTCTACAATCAGTTCTTCCCCGAAAGCGTTGATGAAAGATTTGGTGCGCCCGCTTACTTTAATGCGGTAAGGAGAGAGCGAAACAAACTGGATGGTATCGCCTACCAGGTAGCGCCACAAGCCGCCATTGGTACTAATAATAAGGGCATAATTTTTACCGGTTTCTACCTCGTTCAATTGCAAGGTGCGGGGTTCCGGTAGGCCATATTCTTCCATGGGCATGAACTCGTAAAAAATGCCATGGTTCAGGAATAATAGCAGGCCCTCTTCACCAATCAGGTCTTGGGCGGCAAAAAAGCCTTCTGAGGCATTGTACGTTTCCTGATAATACATACCAGGTTTGCGGATCACCCTTTTAAACTGCTCCCGGTAAGGTTTAAAACTCACCCCCCCGTGCATGTACAATTCTATGTTGGGCCACACGTCGGCTAGGTTGTCTGTGCCGGTGAGTTCAAAGATACGTTTGATCAATACCAGCGTCCAGGTAGGAACGCCGGCGATGGAAGTTACATTTTCATGAATCACGGCATTGGCCATGCGTTCTATCTTCTCCTCCCATTCGTCCATCAAGGCGATAGACAGGTCTGGTGTGCGGATCATATTGCCGTAAAAGGGCATGTTCTGTAGCATCACGGCGCTCAGGTCGCCATAATAAGAATCGCTGCTGGAGGAAAGTTTGTTTACCTGGTGGCTGCCTCCGATCACAAGCGACTTGCCGGTGAGCACGTCGGATTCGGGGAAATTATTATAAAACAGGGAAAGCACATCCCTACCGGCCCGGTAGTGGCATTCATCAAGGCTTTCCACGGTTACTGGAATAAATTTGCTCTTATCGGCCGTGGTGCCGCTGGACTTGGCAAACCACTTGATCGGGGTATTCCACAAAATGTTTTGCTGACCTTCCATCACACGCTGGATGTAAGGTTTAATGGTATCATAGGTGTGGATAGGAACGCGCTGCTTGTATTCCTCTATTTTATAAATATTGGAGAAACCATAATGCTTACCGAATTCGGTGTATTGGGCGGCGCTGATAAGATTTTGAAATACCTGCTGCTGTACTTGCAACGGGTACTGCATAAAATACTCTATGCGTCCCATCCGCAATCTTGCAAGTTGTGACAAGGCAGGACTTAATATTCTCATAAAGGATACAAGTGATAGATTGAAATGTCTTTATTGCTGTCTGGCGGCTTCGTCAAGATAGTTCTTACGATGCAGCACAAAGTTGTGGCCAAGATACACTTTTCTTACCTGTTCATCGCCCGCCAGTTCCTCGGCAGTGCCGGATTTCAGGATTTTACCTTCGAAAAGCAGGTAAGCGCGATCGGTGATGGAAAGTGTTTCCTGCACATTATGATCGGTGATCAGAATACCGATGTTCTTGTATTTCAGCTTAGCTACGATGGCTTGGATATCTTCCACCGCAATGGGGTCAATGCCCGCGAAGGGTTCATCCAGCAAAATGAACTTCGGATCTACGGCCAGTGCCCGGGCGATCTCCGTACGGCGGCGTTCCCCCCCGCTCAGCACATCGCCAGGGCTTTTGCGAACATGGGTAAGGTGAAACTCTTCCAGCAGGCTTTCCAATTTCTCCTTTTGTTCGTTTTTTTTCAATTGGGTCATTTCCAGTACGGCCGCAATATTATCTTCCACACTAAGTTTACGGAATACGGAAGCCTCCTGAGGTAAATAGCCGATTCCCATCTGGGCCCGTTTGTACATGGGCAGTTTGGTAATATTCAGCGTATCCAGGTACACATTGCCCTCATCGGGCTTTATAAGTCCCACCACCATGTAAAATGTGGTGGTTTTGCCAGCGCCATTAGGCCCTAACAAACCAACGATCTCACCTTGCTCCACCTCTACGGATACGTGGTTCACCACGGTGCGGGCACCGTATATTTTAACCAATTGATCTGTATGAATTTTAAGTCCCATATGTTCAAACTCAGCAAAAATAAGAAATAAGTTGAAAGTTAGCCTGGTAAGTCCGCGCCGGAAGGGACTTTCGGCCTATAACCCCCTGTGGCTAGGGGCTTTAACCCCTTGTAAATTTATGGGCGAACGGGTTTAGCTTGAAAAAAGGTAGAGATATACTATTTTTGTTCGCGTTTCATATAAACGTCCCCTTATACATGCATCATGAAAATTACTGAACATATTGCCAATGCCGCTCAATCCCGGCAAACACTGGTTTCTTTTGAGATATTACCGCCGCTGAAAGGTAAGAGCATTGAATCTACATACGAACACCTTGATCCGCTGATGGAGTTTAAGCCACCTTATGTAAATGTGACTTATCACCGCAGCGAGCATATGTTTAAGAAGCGCCCGGACGGTTCTTTTGAAAAGGTGGAGATCCGCAAGCGCCCCGGCACCGTGGGAATTTGTGCGGCCCTCATGAACCATTATAAAATAGACGCAGTTCCCCACCTTATCTGTGGTGGCTTTACCCGCGAGGAAACGGAAAATGCGCTTATTGACTTAGCTTATCTGGGAGTGGACAATGTGCTGGTGTTGCGCGGCGATGCCCCTAAAAATGAAAGTTTTTTTGAAGCAGAGCCAGGAGGACACCGGTATGCAATTGATCTTTTGGAACAGGTGGCTAACATGAATAATGGCATATACCTCGAAAAAGACTTGCAAGGCGGAGTAAAGACCAAATTTTGCATTGGCGTAGCGGGCTACCCTGAGAAACATGCAGAAGCCCCTAACTTGCAATCTGACCTGGCTTATTTAAAGAAAAAAGTGGATGCAGGCGCGGAATACGTGGTTACCCAAATGTTTTTTGATAATCAAAAATATTTTGATTTCGTGAAACGCTGCCGAGAAGCGGGTATCAACATCCCTATTATCCCAGGCCTGAAGCCGCTTACCAGCAAGAAACAACTAAACCTGCTGCCCCCCATTTTTAATGTAGACATCCCTACCGAACTGGCCAGCGAAATGATGAAAGCCAAATCAGATAAGGATGCCGAACAGATAGGCACTGAGTGGCTGATTAATCAGTCTAAGGAATTGAAGAAATTTGGCGTGCCAGTATTGCACTATTACACCCTGGGTAAATCTATAGTAGTGCGTAATGTGGTAGCAGCTATTTCCTAATTATTAATTTATTCCTTCCTATAAAAGCGGGTACGTCTATAACAGATACACCCGCTTTCATTTAGTCCAAATTTTTGTTGGAAATCCGCTGGTCAATAATCTTCCCGGTTAAAAAAGAATCCCACACTTATTCCGACATAACGGTTTTTTACCGTTCCAAAATAAGAACGGTTAATATCGGTAAGCCCCAGGCTATAGTTAGCGCCCAACACAATACAACTATTAAATTCCACATTGATCATACCATTTAGCCCAAAGTCCCAGGGACGTAGGTTTACGGCGGCATCGTCGCTGCCATAACGATCACTAAAGTGTACCTTTTTGGTGTACCCCGTATTTTTATTACCATCGTTGAGTGTATAGCCGTAACGGCCATATATGCCGTGGGCTACGTAAGGACCTACCCCAAAAGCCAGTTGCCCAAAAGAAACCGGCACTTTGTAAACAAAATTAACGGGTATCTCCACATAGTCCAGGACAAGCTTTTGCCCCTCACCAATGGCTACACTATTCATTTCCTTTGGTCCAATAAACGTGGCACCCTTGCGTAAATAAGTAATATCCGGCTGTAGGTAAATGTGTGGAACTCCTAAAGGAATATTTAACATCATTTCCCCATGCCATGCCGTAAGACCACCACTATGGGGGCTTTTACCATCTGCTGTATTATTAATTTTCAAATCAGAAAAAGTATATCCACCCTTAAAACCAATACTTACCTGCGCAAAAGTGCTTACATACAGAAAGGTCAGGACACATGACATTAGAGCAATCTTATTCATACAATTTCGGGGACTGGTAAGAAATTAGGATTTGATTTACCTGCGCATATATTTACGATGCTATTTGTTTTACAGTTCATCCCGGAAATAAATAGGGCTGCCTTAAGAAGGTCAGCCCTATTAGAAATAATATATAGATAAATTATTGCCAATCTAACATTAGCCGGCAAGACTATATATCAACAAAAAAATCGTACTGCGTTATATTATTCTTTACAGCTTAAAACAGGTAACCTACGGAAACGCGGAATACACGGTTTTTGCCACTGTCATTACGTTGGTCATCTGAGCCACTGTAAATCTTGTTAAAGCCAAGCCCATATTCGGCAGATACCAGCACTCCGGAAAACTCGAAGCCCACCATGAGGTTACCACCCCAATCGAAACGTTTATATTTATCGTAACCTTGATTAGAATCGCCGGTGTTTAGCGGGGAATCATCGTCCCATTTGATCGATGTAGATCCGCTGGTAGTAATATCTGCCAGGGTGGATTTCCACTTGTTTTTACCAGCTACGCCAAAAGCCACATAGGGGCCTAAGCCTACGAAAAAGTTATTTTTATCATCGCCCAATGGTACTTTCATCACAAAGTTTATGGGTACTTCAATATACTGTGGATTTGTGGTGAATTTATAATACGGGTCTGTGACAGAGCCTCTATTTCCACTTTCTACCTTAGCACCTTTGCTGCTGTAGAAAACACCTGGTTGCAAAGACAAAATGGGAGACAATGGAAGATCTACTATCACACCTGCATTCCAGGCTGCGAGCGACTTGTCTTTGTCCGAAGACCCATTGTTACTATTAGAAATGTTGGCGAGGCTAAAACCGCCTTTAATACCAAACCGAACATGTGTTGGGGCTTCTTCGGATGTAGAGGTAGTAGTTGTGGATTGTGCAAAAGATGCTCCCGCAATAACCAGTGCACCCACAGTAAACATGATCTTTTTAATCATAACCTACGTTGTTTTTGATGAGTTTGTTTAGAATAGTTTGTTTGAAAACCTGCAACCAAAGACTATGCCAACGAAAAATTGTTCTTCAAAAACCGCCACTGTAAAGGATTTGAATGAAAATGCCCCCGTTCTACACATGAGGTAGTTCCGGGGGCATTTCTTACATTATGTAGAAATTTTTATTTATTCGCCGCACTATGTTTTATAAAATCATCAAGTTGTTCTACACCTAAACGTTTAGCGAGAATCTTTTTATTCTCGTCTAACAGGTATACCAACGGTGTGGAATATACGTCGTACAGATGATGATAATTGGTTTTATTCTCCGGGTCGTAGGCTTGTACCCAGGCTGGGGAAATTTTATTGGTTTGGAGAAATTCTTTCCACTGATCCAAAGTACCATCTGTTTTCACCCCAAACATGGTAACCCCCATTTTCTGCCAACTGGCGCGGTAGGCGGAATCCAGGCGGGGAACTTCTATTTTGCAGTGGCCACAGGTCGGATCCCAGAATACAAGCACTGTAAATTTGGATTTAGTAGTGTAGAGCGATACGGGTTTGTTGTCTGTTGTTTTTAATTCCAGGGGTGCCGCCCTTTGCCCGATGAGGTTTGGTGCGATAGCGTAAGCCCGGGCAACGATCTTGTTTAACTGTTCATCGGTAAGCCAGTAGGCATCGCCTGGCACGTAATATTTTTCTACCAGGTAAACAAACACGGCGTCCATGCCCATGTACTGGGACGATTCATAATTGTAGGTAAGCCACCACAGCACAAACTTAAACATCTCTTTGTCCTTGCGGGTTTTGGCAATCACTTCGTCGCAGGCAGCGTTGATAGAGTCGGGGTAGCCAGGCACCAGGGTGGCAAAGTACTGCTGCAACTTATTTTCCAGCACGGGGGTACGCACCAGGCGGCCATCGCTGAAATCGGTGCCATCAAAAAAGTGAGCGCGGGTGTAGCGGTAAGGAAAGGTGGAGTCTTCGCCAGGTGGGGTGGGTGGCACCACCACTTCCTGCATGACGCGAAATATGCTGGCCAGCAGGCTTTGGGGATGTTTGGCTACCAGATCTTCCCGGTAGGCCTGTATTTTTTTACTGAAAGCCTGCTGCCTGGTGCGCACCGCAGCTGTATCGGCGGCAGTGCGTGCGGAAGCCCTGGCTGCCTGGATAGCATTGCCTTCCACGGCCTCTGAAGCCAAAAAATGATTATATCCCAGGAACAGTTCATTGTCTGGAGAGTTCTTGTAAGCGGCTTTGCCAGTGAGATCACTGGTATCTGAACTTACGGAGAAGGTTTGTTGCTTATCTACCAACATTTCAAAAAACGACCGTTTATCGGGCATTACCACCAGGTAAATGCCTCCTAGCAGGGCTTCCTTGCCCTGGAAAACGGCGGTACCATCAGGCCCAATCTGAGCAGAGTCTGCCAGGTAAGTACCCTTTCCCATGTAGTGGCCCAGGAATAAGCGGCCCTCCTTCAGTGGTTTTATCTGAACGGTGATATGGTAGCCCTGTGCTTGCAGGGTGGGCCGCAGAAACAATACGGCTATGAGAAGCAAAATGAGTTTATGCATAGGGTAATATGGAATATAACTATGTAAAAATAATTGATTACGTGTAAATATGAATCGTTAATTGTTAAACGGTGAGTTACAAGCTATCCAGGATACCTTACCTTGTATAATTTGGCCAAACACTCGTTGGCACTCCCTCCTAAAATATTACCTTTGCAGGCGTGAAGAAAAAAAATGTAGTGCTGGAGTTGGTTCCGGTAAGCGGTTACGCCGCCGAAGGCAAGGCCCTAGCCAAAATAGACGGCAAAGTAATTTTCATTGAGGGTGGTGTAGTGCCGGGCGATGTGGTGGATGTACGGCTTAATAAGAATAAAAAGGACTGGGCAGAAGGCAAGGCCATTCACATTCACACCTATTCCCCCACCCGTACTGAGCCATTTTGCGAGCATTTTGGCACCTGCGGCGGCTGTAAGTGGCAGATGCTACCCTATGCGGAACAACTTAAATATAAGGCCCAGCAAGTGGAGGATCACCTAACCCGCATTGGCAAAATGGCCCTGCCGCCCATTGCTCCCATCCTGGGTGGCGAGCGCACACGGCACTACCGCAACAAACTGGAATTTACCTTTAGCAACCGCGCCTATCTTACACAGCAGGAGGTAAATGAGCTTCCCGAGGAAGGCGGTATTCCCCAACGCAACGCTTTGGGCTTTCATATTCCCCGCCTGTTCGACAAAGTGCTGGACATTAATACCTGCTATCTGCAGGACGAGCCCGTGAACCTTATCCGCAACAGCATCCGCGCCTATGCACTGGAACACGACCTTTCTTTTTACGATATCCGCTCCCAAACGGGTTGGCTGCGCAACCTGGTGGTACGTATCTGTACCACGGGTGAGGTAATGGTAAACCTGATCATTCATCATGAAGACAAGGCCGCCCGCACCGCCCTGTTAGACTATTTGCTATCGGTAGTACCCAGCATTACCACCCTGCTGTATACCATTAACCCTAAAAAGAATGATACCATTTATGACCTGGAGCCAAAGGTCTATCACGGAAAGGGTTACATTACTGAAAAGCTAGAAGACTTCACTTTCAAAATAGGTCCCAAATCCTTTTTCCAAACCAATAGCTACCAGGGCGAACGGCTGTACCAGGTTACCCGTGACTATGCCGGCCTTACAGGCACCGAAACTGTATATGACCTGTATTGCGGCACCGGCAGCATCGGTATTTTTGTGTCCAAACTGGCCAAAAAGATTGTTGGGATAGAACTAGTAAAAGAAGCCATCGACGATGCCATTGAAAATGCGCGGAACAATGGCGTGCAGAATGCCGCCTTCTTCGCCGGTGATGTAATAGACATCTGCAATGACGCATTTTTTGCCCACCATGGCGCTCCCGATGTAATTATCACCGATCCACCACGCGCAGGCATGCACGAAAAGCTGGTACAAAAACTGCTTGAGATAGCCGCTCCCCGGATTGTATACGTAAGCTGTAATCCCGCTACACAAGCCAGAGACTTGGCTTTGCTGGATGCAAAATATACCGTAGAACGTATACAACCCGTAGATATGTTCCCGCATACCCACCACATCGAAAACGTGGTGCTGCTGCAACGAAGGCCCAATATTTAACGACTAATGCGCTACTGAATAATGACTGTTACAAAGCCCAAAAATTTCTTTTTGACGACCCCCATCGTCATCAAAAACCTTATCATCATCAATGGGCTGGTTTTTCTGGCGCAAGTATCGTTGCGCAACAGTTTGGGCCCCTGGATAGATGACCACCTCGCCCTGCATTACTGGGGTTCAGAACTATTCCGGCCTTACCAGTTTCTCACGCATTTATTCATGCACGAATCGCTGCTGCACCTACTTAACAACCTGCTTACATTATGGTTATTTGGCAGCCTGCTGGAAAAATTGTGGGGTCCGAAACGCTTCCTGATTTTTTACTTGCTCTGCGGCATGGGTGCCGCCGCGCTGTATATGGGCGTGCAAAACTACCAAAATCTGCACCTCCAGCGCGATGCCCAGCAGTTCCTGGATCAGCCCAACTATAAAAATTTTGTAACCCTGGACAATCGATATGACCTCTCTTCTGGCGATTATGTGTACGATGAAACCAAAGACCGTCTAGCCCGCTTTCCACACGACCCGGAGGTGATTTTTACTACCAAAGAGTTTATTAGGCAGTTTGTAGACAGCTATACCAACACTTACGTGCTGGGCGCTTCCGGCGCGGTGTTTGGCATTTTGTTCGCCTTTGGGTTTTTATTTCCCAATGCCGTGGTATGGCCTCTGCCCTGGCGGGCTAAGTATGTGATAGGCGCTTATATTTTATTGGAACTGGTGCTGGGTTTCCACCATGTACCAGGCGACAACGTAGCCCATTTTGCTCACTTGAGCGGCGTACTGATCAGCTACATCTTACTAAAGGCTTGGGCCAAGAGCGGCCGGTCTAATTATCACTAATGTTTACGGGCGTGCCATTCCTTGTGCGGAGGTAACAAGAAAACTTTTAGGGTATCGCCCATTACCCTTCCTTGCAAAGGCTCACCGCCTGGAAATACTGCCGCAAGTGGGGTTAAAATATGGATCAGGGAGAATGGAATCCGTTTGTTCCGTACTTTTGCAGAGAAAATAATCCATACCATGCAAGTTGCAGAAAAGGGGCATCAGCCCAGGCTTTCGTTGGGAGAAGACAGGAACATGGTAACAAAATTGCTGTCTATTAACCTCACCCTGTTCGCTTTTTTATTATTTGTAAAAGTGATCTACCTGCTAGGCAGGTACCATGAAAGTTCTTTTGAAGATGTGATGGACTGGCTTACCCTTCCGGCCTCCCCGGCCCGTTTGCTTACAAAACCCTGGTCGCTGCTCACTTCCATGTTTACCCACGCTGCAATCCATAGTAATCAATGGTTCGATTGGAGCATTGTTTACAACATGATCTGGCTATTTTTCTTTGGGTCTACCCTCCAACACCTGGCCGGTTATCAGCGTATTGTACCGCTGTACCTATATGGAGGTTTAGTGGCGGCCCTTTTTTATATTACAGGCATGAATCTTATTCCAAGCCTGCACCTGCTGGCTTCCACCTCCTATACCCTGGGTGCTGCCGGCAGCGTAATGTGCCTGGCCGTAGCAGTGACAACCCTTGCTCCACGATATAGGATTTTGCCCACTATGGGCGGCGGTATTCCACTGTGGGTGATTACTTTGCTCTACGTTGTTTCCCTGCTGGGCAGCAATGTTTTAGAAGGGCATGATAACAGCTTGTACCTTACCCTGGCGGGCGGAGCACTCACCGGCTTTGTGATGATCCGGCAGTGGGAACGCGGCAACGATTGGGGCGCTCCCTTAAACCGTTTCCTTTACAAACTTTCCCACCTCTTTCACCCGGATGAGGAAAATACCCGTGATCTATTGGTATCTACCGGCATGCCTTTTCGTAGGGTAAGCACTAAATCCCCTACCGTGCCGGAAGCTAGGCTCAATGAAATCCTGGACAAGATCAGCATGCAGGGCATTGATGCCCTTACCCTGGAAGAAAAGGAAACCTTGCTGCGCGCCAGTAGAGGCGAATAACCAGTTACTTGTGCAATTAGTCCCGCCTGCAAAGCGGCGTTTTTTCACCCAGGGCTATTCATTCACCAGGAATTATTATGCGGAATGCCTGCCTTCCAGAAAGCCTCCATATTGAAGGATTATTTTATGTCAGGAAAATTTAAGGCTGCACTGCTCCGCCTATTGCTTGTGCTGCACCTGTTAACCTCCTTACTACTTTTATTATCGGTTTTGCTGCCGTTATTGCATCCGCGCGCCTTTTGGCCCAGTGGGCTGGCGGGGCTGTTTTTTGTGCCGCTCCTGGCGCTATCCCTATGTTTTATTCCTGTTTGGTGGTGGTGGTATAAACGGCCATATTACTGGCTTTCCATCATCCTTCTGCTACCCTGCATACCCGCTATGGAAGTTAGTTTTGGGCTGCACCCCTTCCGGCAGCAGCCTTTAGAAAAAAAAGACAATGGCTTTACCATCATGAGTTTTAACACCAGCAGCATGGGGCTAAAACACTATATGGAAGATAGCGCCGAGCAGCAAAGCATTTACGATATGCTGCAAACCGCCAGCCCAGATATCCTGTGCCTGCAAGAGTTTTATACGTCTCCCAATAAGGACCGCACTGATCACCTGTCCCTTATTCAGGAACGCCTGGGATACAGCGACCATTTCTTTACCAACGATGGTAATTTCTTTTACACCTGCTACGTAGGCATTGTATTGTACAGCCGGTTTCCCATCCTACACGCTACGCGCATTCTCCTGGATACCACGAACCTGGGCAGCGGCAACAGTGTGCTGCAGGCAGATCTCCGCATTGACAATGACACCGTGCGTGTATTTGCCCTGCAACTGAAATCTTACATGTTCCGGGATGCCGAGTACCAAGACATCCGCCGCATTAAAACCTTGCGCGACATTACCCTATCGGCCTCGCGCCATGTCCTGGCAAAAATGTACCCTACCTTTGCCCGTCGCGCGCAGGAGGCTGACACCCTGCATACCCTCATTGCCCAAAGTCCTTATCCAGTTTTGCTCTGCGGAGATTTTAACGACGTGCCAGTGTCTTATACCTATCGCACCATTAGCCGAGACATGAACGATGCTTTTCTATCACAGGGCTGGGGTCTGGGGCGTACCTTCCACGCGCTGTCACCCACCTTACGGATCGATTATATCCTGAGCCAGCCGGCTTTCCAGATAGATGGTTATGCTAGCTTTGCCCGCAAGGGATTTGAGCATGTGCCCATCATGGCGGCACTGTCTTTACGCCGCTAAAAGCTTGTCCAGCAGAAACTTTCGCTTTTTCTGCCACGCATCTTCCGTAAAATTGCGGTAAATTTAGCCACACGTACCAACCTGCCAAACAGGGAAAAACAGACTACCGGTGAGATTACTGCGGCTATTTACGAAGGGCTTTTTTCTTATAATCAACACGATCATAGCAGTGCTGTTTCTCATCACGTGCCTGTCTCCCATACTTTCCCCTGCCCGTTTCTGGCCCATCGGATTTTTAACGTTGGGTTTTCCTTTTCTACTAGCCTTACTTATCTTGTTTTTAATAGGTTGGCTGTTTTTTAACATTCGCTATGCTCTGTTGCCGCTCATTACACTGCTGCTGGGCTGGAAGTCTGTGAGCGCTTATATTTCTTTTCACTGGCCCGCCGGCGATGCGGTGGCAGAAAACCTGGCAGACAGCTCCCTCACTGTAATGAGTTACAACGTAGCACAATTCGGGATTTACCGGGAAAAAGACAGCCGATATACCCGACAGGCTATTTATGCCCTGATTAAGAAACAAGCGCCCGACATTTTGTGCATGCAGGATTTTTTTACTTCCGATAAAAACCAGGACGCTAATAACCGGGAAAATATGTCGCAGGAACTACAAATGCCCTACCGATATTTTTCCAGCGACTTTAACCGGGATGGTTCCCTGCACTGGGGGTCCATCATTTACTCCCGCTATCCCATCATCAATTCTAACAAAGTGAAGATGAGCGAGGGCCGCCTTAGCGAAAGCCTGATTTACGCAGACATTGCCCGCCAGGGCGATACCATCCGGGTGGTAAACATGCACCTGCAATCTTACCGCTTCGATCAGAAAGATTATTCCTCTATCAAAAAAATAAAGGCTCAGGAAGACACAGGGCTCATCGCCACCAAGAATATTTTACAGAAAATGCGGCTGGCCATGATACGCCGTGGCCATCAGGCAGATACGGTGGCGGCCTTCATTCGCCGCAGCCCCTACCGGGTAATAGTTTGCGGCGATTTTAATGACATCCCCGCTTCTTACACGTACTTTACCATCCGGGGACCCTTGCAGGATGCCTTTATTGAAAAAGGCAGTGGCCTGGGCCGCACGTTTGCCGGCCTGTCGCCCACCTTGCGGATAGATTACATCTTTGCAGACCCTACCTTTAAAGTGCTGGCCTACCGCAAGATCAAATCTAACTTATCGGATCACTACCCGGTAATTGCTTACGTGAAATAAAATAATATTATTTTTAATATGCACTTGCTATAGATCGCTTTCAACGCTGCCCTGTAGCAGGGTGCTCCAGACCTGTAATCTGCAAAGACGGCGGTTGGCTAATGCCTAATTGCTATCTTTGCCATCCATAAAAATATTATGTCAGCACTGAAAGTCTATAATTCTATTAAGCGGCAAAAAGAAGAGTTTATACCAATTTTCCCCGGGCACGTGGGTATGTACGTATGCGGCCCCACCGTTTCCGGCGAGTCACACCTCGGGCATGCCAGGCCTTATATCACTTTCGACGTGGTATTCCGCTACCTCACACACCTGGGCTACCGCGTTCGGTATGTGCGCAATATCACAGATGCCGGCCATTTTGAGGAAGAGGGCCGCGCCGCAGTAGATAAGATTGCCAACGGCGCCCTGCTGGAAAAGCTGGAACCTATGGAGCTGGTACAAAAATATACGAACCTCTTCCATTGGGCCATGCAACAATTCAACTGCCTGAACCCCAGTATAGAACCCACCGCCACCGGCCATATTACAGAGCAGATAGCCATGATCAAACAAATTATGGAAGCCGGTTATGCTTATGAAGTAAACGGATCAGTGTATTTTGATGTAAAGAAATATGCCGCCGGGTATAATTACGGCATTCTAAGTGGCCGCGTGCTGGAAGATATGTTGGAAAGTACCCGTGAGCTGGAAGGCCAGGATGAAAAACACGCCAAGGTAGATTTTGCCCTCTGGAAAAATGCCCCTGTAGAACACCTCATGCGCTGGCCCAGTCCCTGGGGTGAAGGCTTCCCGGGGTGGCATATAGAATGCTCCGCCATGAGCCGCAAATACTTGGGCTCCCAGTTCGACATTCACGGCGGCGGGATGGACTTGCAGTTTCCCCACCACGAATGTGAAATTGCCCAAAGCGAAATTGCCGGCGGCGAACTGATGGCCCGCTACTGGATGCATAATAACATGATCACCATCAATGGCCGCAAAATGGGGAAGGCCTATAACAATACTATTAAGCTTACTGAAATGTTTGCCGGTACTAACCCGCAACTGGAAAAGCCGTACAGCCCCATGACCATCCGCTTCTTTGTATTGCAAACACACTACCGCAGTACACTAGACTTCAGCAACGAAGCCCTGCAAGCCGCAGAAAAAGGCCTGGCCCGTCTGCTGGCCGCCCATGAAACATTACAGTCACTGACCTACCTGCCCGGTGAGGGTCTGTACAACGAAGAACTGGACAAACAGGTAACCACTTGGTGCCAGGAATGCCCGGAGTTCATGAACGACGATGTGAACACCGCCAAGGTAATGGCCAACCTGTTTGAACTGACGCCCATCATCAACTCCCTGAAAAGTGGCCAGATCAAAATGGCCGAGATCAGCGAAGAAACTTTTATCTTGCTGAAAACCACCTGGCAGCTTTACCTTGTAGATATCCTGGGCATTGTAAGCGAAAAACTGAACGACGACAACAAATTGAATAACGTATTACAGTTACTCATGAGCATGCGTAAAGAAGCCAAGGCCCGTAAAGATTATGCAACGTCCGACAAAATCCGAAACCAACTGCTAGAAATGGGCATTCAGTTGAAAGATGAGAAAGACGGCAGTATGAGCTACAGTATTGTATAAAATAATAGCGCCTTGAAATCTTTTACCAATAAGTATTTCAGGGCGCTATTATTGCCAGTGTCATTGATGGCGGCAAGTTTTTTTTCGTGTATGTTCCTGGCTCATTCTGCCTATCCGCAAACTATAAAATCGCTTTTCAGCGCTTCATTTATGTATAAAAAACTTACCGTGGCAGCGGCCAGCCTTTTCTTTTTAGCCAGCGCCTGTCACAACAACAACGCTTCTGCCCCCGGCAACGACAGCAGCTCCACGGCCACCACCACCGCCACGACAGACAATGTGCCCCGCTTCCAGGCAGATAGTGCCTATAATTATGTGGCCAAACAAGTGGCCTTCGGCCCCCGCATTCCTAATACACCCGCACAGGAAGCCTGCGCCACCTGGATCATCAATACCGTAAAACCCTGGGCAGACACGGTGTATGTACAGCGTACCAACGTAACCGGACCACACCATGAAAGCCTGCGCTGCATTAACGTGATTGCTTCGTTTAATCCGGCCGCCAAACAACGCCTGTTAATATTGGCCCACTGGGATACCCGCCCACAGGCCGATCAGGACTCCGGCGTGAATAAGAATAAACGCTTTGATGGAGCAGACGATGGCGGCAGCGGCGTAGCCGTTATGCTGGAAGTAGCCCGCCATTTGTACACACAAAAAATACCTGCCACCGTGGGCATTGACTTGCTCTTTGCTGATGTGGAAGATTCCGGTATCAGCGAAATTCCTGACAGCTATGCCCTTGGCACACAGTACTGGGCCCGGCACCCCCACGTGCCGGGTTATAAGGCCAATTACGGTATCCTGCTGGACATGGTAGGCGGCAAAGGTTCTACCTTTTTCATGGAAAGCACCTCTAAAGAAAAGGCATACCCACAGATGAAAATGTTCTGGGACGTGGCCAATACCCTGGGTAGCTCCGACTACTTCCGCTACGACGACCTGGGCGACCCGATAGATGATGATCATGTATATGTAAACAATATCGCCAAAATACCCACTTTTGATATCCTGGCCTGGCAGCCCAGCCGCAACTTTGCGGCTCACTGGCATACTACACACGATGATATGCAGATCATCGATAAGGCTACGCTGCACGCCGTAGGACAAACATTATTACAAGTAATTTATACGCAGCCGTTCAATTATTAAACCGTATTACGGCCATTTGTTTTATGTACCAGGAGCATCTTTCCCGCGATAAAAAGCTACAGCGCATCATGACTGCCGCGCTCTCGGAGATAGAGCCTAAAGCCAACGTGGCACTGCGTTTAATTGGTGCTATCATGAGCCAGCAACTCAGCGTACGTGTGTCGCAAGTGCTTTACAGCCGCTTCCTGAACATTTATAAAGGCAAGGAGCCTACGGCCAGACAAATACTGGCTACGCCCCCGGACACCCTGCGCGCCATTGGACTCTCTAATGCCAAGGTGACCTATGTACACAATGTGGCTCGCTTCGTCGTGGAAGAAAAACTCACGGACAAAAAATTACAGGCCATGAGTAATGATGAAGTGATCTCCTATCTCACCCAGATAAAGGGCGTAGGACGCTGGACGGTGGAAATGCTGCTCATGTTCCAACTGGGCCGGGAAGATGTATTTGCGATGGACGACCTGGGCCTGCAACAAGCCGTGATTAAACTTTACAAACTGGATATCAGCGATAAGAAGGCCCTGAATGAAAAAGTACAAAAAATATCGGCGAAGTGGTCGCCCTACCGCACCTATGCTGCACGCTACCTCTGGGCCTGGAAGGATGGCGATAAAAAAGCCAATACACCAGATGTTTAAAGTAGGGGGTGCTCCTCGCTATCTGCCCTGCTCATTTCATAACCCAACAGCAATTTTTTGCGCGTAGCACCCCAGTGATATTCACCCAGTACGCCCTCTTTCCGGATAACCCGGTGGCACGGAATCAGCAAGGCCACCGGATTAGCTCCCACCGCAGCCCCTACTGCCCGCACGGCTTTAGGATGACCAATGTATTCCGCAATCTTCGCGTAGGTGACCACGCTGCCCAGCGGCAAACGTAACAAGGCCTCCCATACTTTTACCTGGAAATTAGTACCCTTCACCAATACATGAAGCTTCTCTCCCCGCTGGGCGCTGAATATTTGCCGCACCAAATGCGCCGTAAATGGATCATCCACCACCATTTGTGCCTGCGGCCAATCCTTGTGCAGTTTTGCTAATACCTGGGCTTCCTGCCCTGGCTCGAGGAAGCCCAGGCTTACAATGCCTTTTACTGTGGCAGCCAGGAAAGCAGGCCCAAAGGGTGTGTTATGATAACCATACCGGATAATGACCGACTCACCTCCCGTACGAAACTGTTGGGGCGTTACAGCCTCCAGCGTTACAAACAGGTCGTACACCCGCGACTGTGCAGACAGGCCCGCAATGGAAGCGGCTTCCTGCAAGTTGGGTGTGTGCTGTAGTTTTTGTTTGAGATAATCTGCGGTGATGTATTGGAGAAATCTTTTAGGGCTGATGCCGGCCCATTCGGTAAACATGCGCTGCAGGTGAAAAGGACTTACATGCACCTGGGCGGCCACCGTTTCCAGGTTTGGCTGTTCCAGGAAATGTTCCAAGATATATTCGATGGCGGCGGCGATGATGTGGTATTGTGGTGCTTGCATGATCGGTTATTTAAGGTACATAAAAATACCCCCGCCACCGCATGGCATCAACCCACTTCTTGCGGAAAACTGGTGCAGCATTGTGCTCATTTATATGCAATAATAATATGCTATAGTTATAAATTCTGCGGTTTAAAATTTACCGATGGCCTTTGGCGGTATGTTAACGGTGTTTTATTACATTTGCACACATGCCAATGTAGCTCAGCTGGTAGAGCAATTGTTTCGTAAATAATAGGTCGCGGGTTCGAGTCCCTTCATTGGCTCTAAAATCAATTTCCCCAAAGGCGCATCCTCACCGGATGCGCCTTTTTTTATGGTGCTTTCATCACCTGCCCCTGCAATACCGGACGCCAATAGAAATATACCGGGCTAAAACCCGTGCCGCTTCATCTCCCTCGACGGGTGGGGCAAAACAAACGTTTCCCTGACCCGGCGCGAAAAATACAGGTAAGGTATCCAAATGCAGGCACCCAGCACAGATATTGCCAGCCTCAGCGAACTTTCCTCGCCCCCAAGCGCCCTGGTGCCGCTGGCCAACCACACTTCCAGTATACTGAACACCGTACACGCCACAAAATATACAATGGCCGTAACCGGGAAAATTTCCCGGCGGTAATATAACAGGAACGCTAACAGTATGGAATACACGAAGAAAAACACGTGCACCGCCAATTGCCCCAGCATCATCATTTCCGTGATGGAGCCATTCTGCCAGTTTTTATTGCCTGTGTATTTCACCACATCCAGATAATTAAATACCGGCAGGCGAAACACAGCATCTAACTGGAAAAAGAAGGATAGGAATAGCCCTATGCCCAGCAAAAGAAGCATGCCCCCCAGGTTCCACGCATAGGTATCATCTTCCCGCACGGGAAGATGATACCTATGAAAATAATTAAACGCCAGCCAGCCGAAAAGCCCCAGGCAAAACAGCAGCACGGCAGCCGCTGTGAAGTTCAGCAAAAAATATCCCGACCTGGAATCTGCCAGGGTATTGCCCCCGGGGTTAAGGCTTTGCTCCGTATTTAAATAACATACGTCTGTAATACGGTTTATATCCTTTATGTATTGACGCACATATGCTTCCGGCACATGGTCGCTGAAGGTTTCGTAATCATAATACAGGGTAATTTTGCCAGCGGTAGCTACCGGCTTAAAATGCAAGTGGTAGTAAGCGTTTTTAATATCAAATTCCTGTTCTTCTTGCGGCGGCGTTTCATGCATGTTAAATGTAGCAACGTAGTGCATCCGGTAGGGAAATCGCAGTGCCACCGGCTCTTTGCGCTCCTCATCGTCTATCATGGTAAGGCCGTCCAGAAATACCTTTGCGCGAAAATTAAATACCCGCTTGTCCAGGTCGGCACTGTCGGTGCGCCAGGGTTTGTGAATAATATAATGTTCCACACTACGGAAGTGATCCTTATCCATGCTGTCTATGGTTATCAAAGAATCTTGCTGTACCACATCGCCATAGATCTTTTTATAAAAAGACAGGAAATTATCTTCCTCCTCTTTCACACTGTTGACCGCATATTCGCCTCGAATGTCGTCTGCAAAGTAGTGGGTATAATCAGAAGTTACCTTTAGCGTGGCGCTCTCCGTATTTTTGTCTGAAATAGTTATTTCTTCGTGAATGTTTATGTCGCCAGCAGGGCGTGTATTCATGGCCGTTAGCCCGGTGGTAGTGTCGTTCACAATGAGCGACTGGCCATAGTCTGGCGTGGCCAGGGTTTGAAGTTTGCCGCGCTGGTAGGATATGGTAGGGTCTATCCAATAGTTTTTCCCTTGAAGAGACGCGTGAACAATGGCATGGTTAAAATTATCCGGTGAGGGCAGGTAGGTGTTCAGCACAGGGCCCTCGTCCGTATTGGCATAAGCCATATCTGCCGCAATACCATTGGCCCGGAGCAACGTACACAGCAGCAACGACTTATCCTTACAATCGCCGAAACGCTGTGCCAGCACCTTTTCCGGTGTGTGGGGCTGGTGGGAGTAAGGCCCCATTTCAATGCCCATATAACGAATATCGTCCTGCACGAAACGAATGGCCATTTCCATATAAAGTGTAACATCGTTTCCTGCTGCGGCTTTCAGCGTGGCAATGCGCGTGTTGAGCAAGGGGCCTGAGCTTTTTACCACATTGAGCCGCAAAGCCCATTGTACAATTTCTTTCCAGTCTTTGTATTCGCTTACTTGTACTTACGGAAAATTAGTATACCAACTGGGAGCATCCTCTACCGCATCCATCAAGGGCACCGCGCCGGAGTACTGGTACCAGGCTTCGCGCCCGTGCAGGCTGCGTTGCAACGGCATTGCACCATTAAAATACTTAAAGGCAAAATGACGGCTGCTGTCGGCTATCAGGCATTTATAAAAGTTAACAATCGGCTCGTAACTGGTGAGATAAAAGGTATGAAAATATTTGTTTTCAAATATAGGGTTGCGCCCTACTACCGTGTAATCATACTCGATCTGATCGCCCTTACGCACATCGTCAAGGATCAGGTGGGCCGTGTAGGTGCCGCTATAGATAAAGGCGTTGATATCTTCTTCCTGCTGCAGGAATTTAAAATTGGAAGCCACCAGTTTATTAATCACCTGCCCGTCGCGGCGGATCACCACTGTATGAAAGATGAGCTGTTCGTAAGAAGGAGCATATTCTACAGACACCTGCGACCCATTTTGGATACCAGCTTCCGATACAATGTCGCGGATCACATGGCGGTAGGTGCTTTGTTTTTCCACCTGTATCTGTTCTTCATACAGTAGTTGGTAAAAGCCTGCGGCAATATCTTTACTATTGGGTTTTTTGTGCAGGTCTGGCTGGTAAGGCGCGCGCCAGGCAGGTGCAGGGGCTATGCTGAAACGATGCTGCTGCGCCGTAACCGGTAAGCACCACACCAGGCAACACAGGACGAATAAAAAAAAACGACCATTAAACATATCCACAAACATTGATACTGGCCTTTTATCATCCGCACGGTCATTGAGCAGTAATTGACATCCATTCCTGCCCTACAGCCTCTACTGCGGCTGCCGGGGCTACCGGTTAAAAAGCAGTTTAAAATAAAACGAGGGCCGGGTAAGCCGCTTGCGCAGGTCCAGTTCATAAAACATGCAAGACATCAGTTCCCGCAATTGCTTATTGCGCATACCTAGTTTCAACAGGAAGTTAAACAGCCAGGGTATCTGTACCAGCCGTTGCAGGCGGGTACTGAGTTGCAGTTCGGGACCCAGTATACGGTATATTTCAGCATCGTAGGCTTTGAGCTGGTGGGCCGAGAAGTCGTTTGCGCCAATGGCTGCCTTTACCTGCTCCGCCGCTATACGCCCCGAGTATAAGGCATTGCCAATGCCCTCGCCCGTAAAGGGATCTATGAGATAACCCGCATCGCCCGCCAGCAGGTAGCGATCGCCGGAAAGCTGGCGTTGTTTGCTACCCAGGGGAAGGCCATAGCCATCTATAGTACCCAGTAACTCCGCGTTTTCGAAACGCTTGCTCAGGATGGGATCTTTCTCCAATGTTTCCAGGAGTATTTTTTTCAGGTTTAGTTTTTTCTTGCGTACCACGTCGCTCAGCACGCCAATGCCTACATTGGCTTCTCCATTGGGCAGGGGGAATATCCAAAAATAGCCGGGTAATAAATCCTGGAGAAAATGCAGTTCTATGAAGCCATCTTCATGCATTCCCGTTACACCCTGGTAGTAGGAGCGGATGCCGGCCATGTAGTGTTTGGGTTCCATCTGTATTTTCGCTACCTCCTTTGTAAAACTGCTATGGGCACCATTTGCCACGATCACCATTTGTGCCTTTACCTGGAAAGTGCCTTCCTGGTCGCTCAGCAGGTAGCCGTCTTTTCCCAGGGTATAATGATCTATTGCCTGGCCTTCAAACAGCTGCACGTCTTTGCAGCGTTTTACCTCCTCTACCAGGAAATTATCGAAGTCTACCCGTTTGCACACAAAGCCCGCCGCCACTGGCTCCACTTTTTTGTCGTAGGCGGGTTTATAGGAGATATCCATCGTACCCCGGTTGGGCGCTACAAAGGTTACCCCCCAACTATCTTGTTTGGCCTGGAATGCCTGTAACCGTACTGCAATGCCTGGGTCTATCTTTTTCAGGGCAGCCAGCACTTTACCACTTAGCCCATCGCCACATACTTTATCGCGGGGAAACACGGCTTTATCTACCACCACACAAGGTATATTATATTGCTGGAGTTGAAGTGCTGCGGCGGCCCCCGCCGGACCGGCGCCCACAATGCACACCTTCGTTTCAATCATAAAATACGCTCCATTGAATGTATGCCTAAGTTAACGGTTAAAGCCCGATTTTTTATATTTGCGTCAAACACAAAAATTATGTTCGGAGATCTTATGGGCAAGTTGCAGGAAGCGCAGCAGCAAATGCAGGAAACCAAAACCCGCCTGGCGGCTATGCAGCACCAAGGCGATGCGGGCAATGGGGCCGTGAAAGTAACCATCAGCGGCAATCGCGAAGTACAATCCCTGGAGGTTGCCGACCGCCTCTGCAACGTAGCGCAAAAAGAAGAACTGGAAGACCTGCTCATCACTGCGATGAACCGCGCCCTTAAAAGCGCCGAAGTGGCCTACGAACGCGAAATGGCGGGCGTAGCCGGCGGCATGCTGGGTGGCATGGGGTTACCCGGGCTGGGGCTGTAAGCAGGCATATACCGCATAAAGAAGGGCGTCCCATTATATTGAGACGCCCTTTTGTTATGTATAGAAAACGTTCGCTTACGCTTCGGCTTTCATAGATTTTTGCTGGCGTTTGCGCTCTTCTTCGTTCAGAATTACCTTACGCATACGGATCTTATTCGGCGTTACTTCAATGCATTCGTCGAACTGAATGTACTCCATACATTCTTCCAAGGTCAACTGGATTTTGGGTGTAATGCTGGTAGCTGCGTCGGAACCGCTGGCACGCATGTTCGTCAGTTTTTTACCTTCATTGGGATTTACCACCAGATCTCCTGGTTTGTTATTTTCCCCGATGATCATACCTGCATATACTTCTTCTCCGGGATCCACGAAGAAGGAACCACGGTCCTGCAATTTATCCAGGGAGTAACCAGTGGTGGTGCCAGGCTCTTTGCTCAGCAGCACGCCGTTATTACGGCCAGGAATAGCGCCTTTCCAGGCTTTATATTCACTAAAGCGGTGGGCCATTACGGCTTCGCCGGCAGTATTGGTTAGCATTTGTGTACGCATACCTATCAGGCCACGGGAAGGAATTTCAAATTCCAGGTGCTGCATGATGCCTTTGGTTTCCATGATCAGCATTTCTCCCTTACGACGGGTTACCAGGTCTATCACCTTGCTCGCAAATTCTTCCGGTACATCTACTACCAAAATTTCATACGGCTCAGATTTTTTACCATCTATCTGTTTCACGATTACCTGAGGCTGGCCTACGGTCAGTTCATAACCTTCGCGGCGCATCGTTTCTATCAATACGCCCAGGTGAAGAATACCACGGCCATATACCAGGAAGCTATCTGCAGAATCTGTATCCAGTACCCGCAGGGCCAGGTTCTTTTCTGTTTCTTTTATCAGGCGGTCGCGCAGGTGACGGGAGGTCACGAACTTACCATCTTTACCAAAGAAGGGAGAGTTATTAATGCTAAACAGCATATTCATCGTAGGCTCATCCACGGGGATGATCGGCAGAGCTTCGGGATTTTCAAAATCGGCAATAGTATCGCCAATGGTGAAATCTTCCAGGCCTACCACCGCGCAGATATCGCCGGCCACTACTTCTGTTACTTTCTTTTTACCCAGGGCTTCAAATACATACAGTTCACGTACCCGTGATTTCTGCACACGGCCATCGGCGCGCATGAGGGAAATAGACTGGTTTTCCTTGATGGAGCCACGGGTTACTTTACCTACGGCAATACGTCCCAGGAAGGTAGAATAGTCCAGGGAGGTAATTTGCAACTGCAAAGTACCTTCTGCGATCTTAGGCTCCGGAACATATTCCAAAATACCATCCAGCAGGGGGATAATGTTCTCACACTGTTCCAAGGAGCTATTGAACCAGCCATTTTTACCAGAACCATAGAAGGTCGGGAAATTTAGCTGCTCTTCCGTAGCGTCGAGGTTAAAGAAGAGTTCGAATACCGCATCATGTACTTCGTCTGGGCGGCAGTTCGGTTTATCTACTTTATTAATAACTACGATGGGTTTCAGGTTTAGTTGCAAGGCTTTCTGCAATACGAAACGAGTCTGGGGCATGGGGCCTTCAAAAGCATCGACCAGCAGGATTACACCGTCGGCCATTTTCAGCACACGTTCTACTTCACCGCCAAAGTCGGCGTGGCCCGGGGTGTCGATCACATTGATCTTGGTACCTTTATATTCTACGGACACGTTTTTGCTCAAGATGGTAATACCGCGTTCTCTTTCGAGATCGTTATTATCCATGATCAGTTCTCCAGTTTCCTGGTTGGCACGGAATACATTCGTCTCGTGGAGGATTTTATCCACCAGGGTAGTCTTACCGTGGTCTACGTGCGCAATGATGGCAATGTTTCTAATCTGCATACACATTATCCGCCTCGGCGGAGCTTTGTTTTGAAGTGAAAGAATGCGCTTATCCGACACAAAGGTCGCCTAAACGCGGCGCAAAGGTACGAAAAGATGCGGATAAGCCGCCTCCTACATTTTAAATATATGTAATCAAACGGTAAAAGCTTTATTCTGCCCATAAAAAGCCGCCTGGCGGGCATTTTTGACGACCATAGTTACTAACCCTAGCTAAATTCCAACAAAAACCATGCAACGGAAACACTTTTTCTGGGCTATCGGGGCGTTTTATATAACCTCTACCTACCCGTTAACCAGGCGATGATGGAGAATATAGGAAGGATAGGCCATGAAGCTTGCCGCCTCTTATTCCCCGGATTCACCACAAAAAATCTCCTGAGGAGCACCACTACGGTCTTAGATTTGCATCAGGAACTTTTCTTTAAATTTCAATCTTTACCATGCGACCATTTTTCAGCTTCCTGCTTGCTTGCCTCCTGTTTTATATCAGCCCACTGCTGGCCCAGCAGGTAACGCCCAACGATGCCACTTTGAGCCAGTACACCTACCCTTTCCCCGTACAGTATTTTAATCTCAGCCTACAGGGTAATTCCCTGCACATGGCCTATATGGATGTAACACCTGCCCAGCCTAACGGCCAGACGATTGTGCTGCTACATGGCAAAAACTTTGGCGGCTCCTATTGGGACAGTACCGCTACCTACCTCTCCCGCGAGGGATACCGGGTGATCGTGCCGGATCAAATTGGTTTCGGCAAGTCGGACAAGCCAGCCCACCTCCAGTTTAGCCTGCAACTGCTGGCCCAGAACACCCATCGCCTGCTAGACAGCTTGGGCATTCACCAAGCCATTATACTCGGCCACTCCATGGGTGGCATGCTGGCCATGCGTTTTTCCATCATGTACCCGGAAACTGTGCGCAAATTGATTTTAGAAGATCCCATTGGCCTGGAAGACTGGAAGCTAAAAGCGCCCTATGCAGATGTAGATAAGCTTTATGCCGGAGAGTTGCAGCAGAACTATGAAAAAATTAAAAAATACCAACTAGACAATTACTTCCACGGACAGTGGAAACCTGCTTACGACAAATGGGCTGCCCTCCAATCCAGCCAAACTTTGTCGCCCGACTACCCGCAAGTAGCCTGGAATAACGCCCTAACTTCCGACATGCTATTTACCCAACCGGTCATTTATGAACTGGAAAAAATTCAAGCCCCTACCCTGCTTATCGTGGGAACACTAGATCGTACGGCCCTTGGAAAAGATCGTGTAAGCCCGGAAGTTAGGGCTACCATGGGCCTTTACCCGGCACTGGGCAAGGCCGCGGCCCAACGCATTCCCCACGCCCAACTGGAACTCATACACCAGGTAGGCCATGCACCCCACATTGAGGTATTCTCCCAATTTATTAAAATCGTTAATGCATTTCTAATCAAATAATTAATCATAATGTATTTGACAAATTCAACATTCATTTATTGACGATATCAACAAAAAATAGCGCCTAAGGAAGGCTTTGCTCTTTTAGGGAAAAGCATTCCTATTACATTTGGCTATACCCGGTATTTTAAAGTTAATATTAATTGACCAAAGCAACCATCCATTTTCCGATGGGCTTTGGTAGGGCATTTACCTGGTGAACAGTAATTTTATGTAATTAAAAGCGGATTGATTGGTCGGATTGTTCAGGGCATCGGCAATATCCAGCTTTTCGCGGGAGTTTAAATGAAGGCTTAGGGCGGCCGCTTTATCTTCCTGCTGTGGTACGTACTGGAAAATAACGCGGTGAAACTTGCGCGGAAAATATCCTTCCAGGTAGTTCAGCTCATGATCCTGGTTAAAATCCTGCATAGCGCTCCAGTGTGCCTGCATGGTAAAAAGGGGTGCAAACATCACATCGCTCAGCGTCTGCGATTCTTTAATGCGGCTGATATCGTTTTTGCGGGTATCGCGCACCTGCACATACACCACGCCGGCAGTATTTTCATCGATCCATTTACGAAAGGTGTAGAGATAACGCAGGGTGGTTTCCTGCCCAAAATTATCGCGGATGCCAGCATCCATTACGTCTACAATAGGATCACTGGGCAGGTATACATTGGGAAGCACATACGGAAAGGTGGCACACATGCGGATGGCGCTGGTTACCTGTAAGTCCATGGGGCGTTGCCGCGAAAAATACTGCCCAAAGTCTACCCCATCTATATCCCGGGCGGTACGGGTGGGGTACAGGTATTGCGGCGCACAAAGGTAGCTAATGCGCTGGGGCGAGATCATCAGGCGGCGGCCATCTGCATTAATAGTAGCATTCCATACCAGCATCGGTATCTTGCCCTGGGCCTCTGGTGCGTAATATTCACCCAATGTCCGGTTCAGCACGTTGTGGGTATTGCGGTTCAGTTGTTGTTCAAAGGCATATCCCCGGTCTATGGCATAATAATTATCCTTGATGCGGAAACGGCGGAAGGGCGTAATAAAATCATTTACTGCCAGGGATGTAAATACGGGATTTAGCAGATCGCGCGAAATACGTTCCGTGTACACGGTGTCAGATAAATGAACTGGCTGCCCCCGCTGCTGCTCATAATACAGTTCCCGGAAGTAAGAAGCCCCCATCATACCCCCGGAGGCGCCCGTCATCATCACAGTATGCCTCATCACCTGCCCTTGTAGCAAGGTGTCTAGCCGCTGTAGCACATTCATGCTCCAGAGGGCAGCCCGGCTGCCTCCCCCGCTAAAATTCATGACCACCAGCAGCGGCTTACGCCCTGCCGTAAATTTTGCCCTCCAGCGTTGCAGGATGGCCAGGCCACTATCCACATCTGCCCGGCGTCTTTCTTCCGTAAAGAAATGTTGCAAGGCCAGGGGGCTATATACCGGGCGATGGACCTTTTGTTTATAATCCAACCCGTAAGCCTTGTTGCGGTTGTCTACCACATTGCTTTGCACCATTACGTTGAGGCCCAGCAGTATTACCAGAAACAGGGGAATGGCCCAGGTTTGCAGCAGATAGGCATAAGCCCCGCTCACCCCGATGAGGAAAGCAAAGAATATCAATACACTGGCCCCTGCAGGAATACGAAATACATTATAGTCCATCAGAAAGGCGAGAATAACCAGGCTTACCAGGGCAGCGGCCACGGTAATGATGGCGGCGAAATGGTGCTGTTTCAAAATACTATCCAGGTAAAATTTATCGTAATGGTCTACCTTCCGCGCCCGGCGTACCATACAGGGTGTAAAGAAATAATTATGTACGGGTAGTGCATTCTCGTCTGGCTCCTGGGTGGGCTTCAGGATAAGCCTCACAAACTTGCGCGGGCTGCCATATTTCCTGGTAAGCCTGCGGCCTATATTGCGGTCTGCCCCAAAGAAATAAAAAAAAGAAAAAAATATGATAAACATGTAGCCGCAGATGTAGCCTTCTGCCAGTAGCAGCACTTCCGGCAAAGTGCTGAGTTGAGAATTATGTTGATACTCCCATCCCCGCATCAGCAGGCATATCAGGAAGGCAAATGGAATGATAGAATTATTTAAACAATAACGGAAAAAAGGCTGGGCGGTAGTAGCCAGGAACTTAAAGCGCTGGGTATGCAATATGAAGGTGGTAATATGCCAGCTCATGGTAAACATACCGGTAGCTATGCCCAGAATAGCGGTACTGTAGAAGTTTACACGCCCCAGGTATTCGGGATTCAGGAAAAGCGCATCGCCACCAAATACTTTAGCAAAGCCCCCATTCACCGTACTAAATAATATAGCCCAGAAGACCAGCAGCACCTGGTACTTGCGGAAGTGTAGGAGCAGCAGTTGTACCGGAAAGGAATAATACGTTTTTAATAGGATGATTTTCAGTTTGCCAAGCATACGTAAATAAACTTACTAAAAATCTATTATATATCAGGTCTGGCACAAAAAAACCGTCCGTAACACAGCCCCGGACGGTTTTATGATAGATTCCCAGGAATGGGTTTTATGGCCATATTACATGCTGCCAAACCGGTTTTCTTTTGCCCGGCTCACATAATAGGTGCTTACCAGCGACAGCAGCAGCAGCATGCCTACCCCTTGGTGTACGATGGCAAATCCAATGGGAATATGAACCTTACTATTCAATACCGTGAGTACACCCAGCAGCACCTGTATCAGCACCAGCAGCAGCGGGATAAAGTGCAATTTGTGCAGCAGCGTGTGCGCCCCCATTTGCCGGGCCTTCCACCACCAAAGCAGTATTAAGAAGGTGAGCAGGTAAGCTAGCCCCCGGTGAATGAACTGGATGGTAATGAGATTATGCGTAATGTCTGCTATAAAACCACCCTGGGTAAACATGCCCTGGGGCAACATCAGGCCGTTGATGTCGGGCCAGGTGCTAGCGGCCAGCGCCGCATGCAGGCCTGCCATGAAGGCGCCATAAACCAACTGTACCAGCAGCACGGCGAGCAGTAAAATATTTAGTTTTTTGAGGTGGGGCTGGGCCAGTATTTCCTTTACTGGAACCATAAGTTTCAGGGCAAACCATAGGGTATAACAAGTAAGCACCATGGCTGAAATAAAATGCACGGCCAGCCGGATATGACTTACATATAAATCTTCATCATTCAGACCGCTTTGTACCATGATCCAGCCAATGGCGCCCTGAAGCCCTCCCAGCAGAAACAGGATCAGCAGGGGTTTTATCATGGTGCGGTCTATTCTTTTTTTATAAATAAACCACACAAACGGTATTAGGAATACCACCCCGATAAGCCGGCCCCATTCGCGGTGAAACCATTCCCAGTAATAAATTGATTTAAAATCGGAGAGAGTAAAATGGGAATTTACATATTTGAACTGTGCAATTTCTTTATAATGGTCAAAAGCCTGCTGCCAGGCGTACTGGTTTAGCGGGGGCAAGGCACCCAGTATAGGCTGCCACTCTGTAATGGATAGACCAGAACCGGTAAGCCGGGTAATGCCACCCAGCAATACCTGCACTATGAGCATGCCCACGCCCACAAACAGCCAAATGGCCACGGGACGGTGTTTAGAAAAAGATGTTTCCATAAAGCGCGTAAAATTAGCAAAAAGTCCCCAAGCCCCTAAAAAAGTGGCAGCCGGCAAAAATAGCGCAGCGGCGTTGGTTATTTACTGATAATTCTCAGCCAGGTCCAAAAAAATTTACATTTTTCTGATAAGTTTATGTTTGTTGTATCATAGAACCAGCTTATCTTTGAAGCAATGACCGATTTTGCTAAATCGTATTAGCTAATCTCCCTATTATTTGTTAATTTTATCACAAACTTCATTAAAACAAACACAAAATGAAACACTTAAACCATTCCAAAACGGCCCTGTTGCTTACCGCAACCCTGTTTGCCGCCACCGGCGTTTTTGCACAACAGCCCCTCCTGGCCTACAACAATGCTCCTAAGACCGCTGAAATGGCAGGTGGCGCAGAAACACCCAGCACGCTACAGTTGAATGTATTGCCCTCCAACGACAAGTCGCTCACCTTCCACATTAATGTAGACAATCCCCGCCTGGAAAAAGTAAGATTACTTATCACCGACGTAACTGGTTACGTGCTGCACGAAGAAACATTGCCTGTTAAAGCGCATTTTGAAACCCGCTACAACTTGGAAATGCTGGAAGATGGTGCTTACAAAATTGTGCTTTCTACCCGCCAGCAGGATATTGAACGGAGCATTAACATCCGCACGTCCGTGAATCGTACCGTTTCTATGAGATAAGCCGGTTAATTACCGCAATTGTATCCATTACTTTTTTGCTATCTACAGCAATCTCCCGCCTTTATAATCCCCACGTTGCCCTACTACGCTTACACTTGTACCCATTAGTACATGGCATCATAAAGCGTCTGCATTATATTTTCCCGTACATGAAGCGCTGACAATTTCGGATTGGTTCCATCTGGACAAACCCGGTTGCTCAGAAATACAAATACCAACTGGCTTTTCGGGTCTACCCACACACAGGTACCTGTAAAACCCGTATGGCCGAAGGTTTGCGCCGACGCGCCGCGGCAGGGGTAATGATATTCCCGGTGGGCATTGTCCTTTTCCGGCTTGTCGAAGCCCAGGCCACGGCGGCTGATGTCGCTATTGTAGGCGGTGAATAATTTTACCGTTTGGGGTTGAATGTATTGGCGGCCGCCATAACCGCCGTTGTTCAGGAGCATCTGTAAAATAATGCCTAAGTCCTGCGCATCGGAGAAAAGACCGGCATGCCCTGCCACCCCCCCAAACATAGCGGCGCCAGGGTCGTGTACATCGCCACGTATAAGCTGGCGACGGAAGATGGATTCATTTTCTGTGGGCGCTATACAGGGCAGTGTAAAGCGCTCCCGTGGCCGGAATCCCGTGCTTTCCAGGCCCAGTGGCGCATAAAAGTTGGTCATTACATAGTCTTCCAGTTTTTGCCCGGTTAACTGCTCCACCAATTTTCCAAGAAATATAAAATCATTGTCGCTGTACACATACGTATGCTTTTTCCCCAGCTTACTTTCTACGATTATTTTTTCCATTACGGTCGGATAGTCGTTGAGCAGGTACAAGCCTTGGGCTACCCGCACTTGGTGGGCGCTATCCAGATGATCACGGAAATAGTTGGTGTCTGGCCTGCCCTGCGCATCCAGCATCGTTTTGTAAAACGGAATGAAAGGCACTAACCCCGCCTGGTGTAGCAGGATATCGCGTATTTTCAATTTTGCTTTATCGGTACCCTTCACCCATGGCAGGTACTGGCCCAGGGTGGCGTTCAGCTTTATTTTCCCTTCATCATACAACTTCATCACCGACAAAGTGGTGGCGCATATTTTCGTTACGGAAGCCAGGTCGTAAATAGTTTTTTGGGTCACCGGTTCCTGCCTGTCAGGATCCAGGGTGCCAAACTGCCGCTGGTATACCACCTGCCCATCTTTCATTGCAAAAATGGAACACCCAGGCATGGCCCCCTTGTCAATGGCATCTCTGGTCAGAGAATCTATGCGGGCCAGTACGGAGCTGTGCATATGCACCGCCTCGGGTTGAATGTGTGGCACCATGACCGGTGCTGGCAGTGCATAGGTAATGCCCTGACCAGATAGAAGACCCGGGCATACCGTAACCGGCAGCCGACCCTGTGGCTTCAACTGGCCGAATAATATCCGTGCGGTAGTGGCCTGGGTAATATCATCGTCTTCATAAGATGCCACAATGGCTGGGGCGGAGCAGGCATACTGAATGGCGTACGCATTGCCAAAAAAAACGGTTACCGAAGGCAGTTCCTGTTGCAACTGCTGCATAAGCTGTAGCTGTGCATCGGTAATATCGAAATGGTGGGCCGGCCGGCGGTTATAATTGTGCAGGCTGATGATTACCGCCTGGTAATGCTGTTCGCGTATCTGGGCCAGCAGGGCCCTGGCCTGGGTCGTATCTGCCGCGTTGGAAAACAGGTAGGTGGCGGCATCAGGCCGGTAATTTTTCACCTGCTGTACAAAGACATTGGCCTTGCTAATGCCCAGTGCCACCACGGCCACCCGGGGCTGTATGGTGGCGGGGGTAAACGGTAATAGGCGGTTTTCATTTTTCACCACGGTAATGGCCTTATTGGCTATCTGCTGGCGAAGTATATCTGTTCCGGCATTCAGGTCTTCCGTGAGGTGGTTGGTATCGATGGGTTGCAGGTTGGCCAAGCCCAGTTGGTATTTGGCCAACAATACTTTTTTCACGTGTACATTCACCTCATCCCAGCTTATTTTTTTCTTGCGGATGGCCTTCCGGATGGCCGCCACGCTGCCGGAGGCGGTGCTGGGCAGTTCCAGCAGGTCATTGCCCGCCAGCAGCGATTGCAAAGATTCCTGGCCTTTTGAATAGTATTTTGAAAGGCCTTTCATTTCCAAAGCATCTGTTACCACCACCCCCTGGTAGCCTAGCTGGCCCCGCAGCAAACCGGTTACAGCAGGTCTGGAAATGGAAGTGGGCGTGTGAGGCTTGGGATCTATAGCGGGTACAAATAAATGCGCCACCATTACCGAACTTACGCCGGCGGCAATGGCCTGGCGGAAGGGGTACAGTTCTAAAGAGTCTAGCTGGGCCATGGTTTTGGTAATAGAGGGCAGATCCAGGTGCGAGTCTACCTCGGTATCGCCGTGGCCGGGAAAGTGTTTGGCCGATGCCATAATACCGGCATCCTGCATGCCATGGATGGCGGCCACGCCCAGGGAAGCCACGTTATATTTATTTTCGCCGTAAGACCGGTCATTGATCACCGGGTTATTGGGATTGTTATTCACGTCCATGTCTGGCGCAAAATTAATCTGTACACCCAGCCGCTTGCATTGCCGGCCTATGGCCAGGCCTTCGGCATATGCAATGCTGGAGTCTTGGGTGGCGCCTATCATTACATTTTTGGGGAAGGGTGTAACGCTGTCCAGCCGCATGCCCAGCCCCCATTCGGCATCTATGGCAATGAGCAGGGGCGTTTTAGAAATAGACTGATAATAGTTGGTAAGGGCGGCCTGCCTTTGCGGGCCACCCTGGAAAAATACCAGCCCGCCAATTTTATTCCGCTGTATGTCCTTTACCACCTGCTGTACATGTTCTGCCCCCAGGTTAGAGTGGGCACGGATCATAATAAGCTGGGCAATGCGCTCGTCTGGGGACAACTGGTTAAAAACACTGTCTACCCAACGCTGGGCAGCGTCTCCAGGCATGGCGGCTGGCTGGCTTTTATGGCGGGGAGGCTTGCCGGGAAAAGGGGCGGTGCTACATAAGGCCACCACCGCGCAAATGCCTGCCATGGCCCGGACTACTGGTCTATACATCATCATGTTATAAACTTACGAAAGCATGGATACTGAATAAAATACAAGGTAGACAAACCAGGCAGCACTTATCACTACGTTGGAACAAATCACATCCCTTCTTTATTGCATTTGAAGAAAATTTATGCATTGCACCAGTTGTTTGCAAAATTTTTACTATTTTAAGTATAAATTTTCATTCCACAGCAGTCAACGTGAATTTCCACTCGCTATCATTCAATTGTTTATTATATTTGCAACCTTGCTTTAACGTAGATAACTAACATGTTCAACCTGATTTTATTTGGCCCTCCCGGTAGTGGTAAGGGCACGCAAAGCACCAAAATCATCGAAAAATACGGTCTCCTTCACCTGTCTACCGGCGACTTGCTGCGTTTTGAAATGGCGGCAAAAACGCCACTGGGCCAGGAAGCCCGTAAGTTCATAGACCAGGGTGCCCTGGTACCGGATGAAGTGGTGATCGGCATGATCAGCTCCAAGCTGGATGCTAATCCGGACGCCCGTGGTTTTATTTTCGACGGATTTCCCCGCACCAATGCCCAGGCAGAAGCACTTGATAAATTATTGGCACTCAAGAAAACGGCTATCTCTATCGTATTGGCGCTGGAAGTGCCGGAAGATGAATTGATACGCCGTCTTTTGAACCGTGGTCTTACCTCCGGCCGTTCTGACGATGCCGATGAGAAGATTGTGAAGGCCCGTATTGTGGAATACCATAGTAAAACCGCTCCCGTGGCCGATCATTACGCCCGGTTTGGAAAATTCCGCACCGTAAAAGGCAATGGCAACGAAGAGGAAGTGTTTGACCTGCTTTGCCGCGAGATCGACAACCTGCTGGTTAGCGAAGAGGTATAAGGCTGCCTGGCTGCCATTACCATTACTGTATATTTAGATTCCTGCCAGCGGGCAGGCGCAACACATAGCTTATTTAAAAACGCAAAGATGGAAACCGGCCATGCAAAATCGCCGGAACTTCACGATCTTTGCGTTTTTATTTTAACATCACCGGCTCCGCGCTGCGCCGCATGCGCCGGTACTTCACCCATGGAAAAAGCAAACTTTGTAGATTATATCCGGATTTTCTGTCGCTCTGGTAAAGGTGGCGCCGGCAGCCGGCACTTCATGCGTACTAAATTTAACGCACAGGCCGGCCCCGACGGCGGAGATGGCGGGCGGGGAGGCCACATTATCCTACGGGGCAACTCCCAGCTATGGACGCTGCTGCACCTGCGCTGGTACAAAAACGTACTCGCAGAAGACGGCGAAAACGGCAGTGGAGACAACTGTACCGGCCGTTTTGGGCAAGACGTGATCATTGAGGTGCCGCTGGGTACCCAAACCCGGGACGAAGCCACCGGTGAAATAGAAGCCGAAATTCTCCACCACGGCCAAGAAATCATCTGGATACCTGGCGGGCAGGGTGGCCGTGGCAATGCTTATTTTAAATCTGCCACTAACCAAACCCCCGAATACGCCCAGCCCGGCATGCCTGGCATAGAAGCCTGGAAGGTGGTAGAATTGAAGATGCTGGCCGATGTGGGACTGGTAGGCTTTCCCAACGCGGGCAAGTCTACCCTGCTCTCCACCATCACCGCGGCCCGCCCTAAGGTGGCCGATTATGCGTTTACCACCCTTACCCCTCAACTGGGTATGGTGAGTTACCGCAACGACCTTTCCTTTTGTATGGCCGATCTTCCAGGCATCATCGAAGGCGCCCACGAGGGCAAGGGGCTGGGACACCGCTTCCTGCGCCACATTGAGCGCAACTCGGTGCTGCTTTTTGTAATTCCTGCAGATAGTCCCGACCACCGGAAGGAATTTGCGGTGCTGCTTAATGAGCTGGAACAGTATAATCCCGAACTGCTGGACAAGCAATTTCTCATTGCCATCAGCAAGAGTGATATGCTGGACGATGAGCTGAAAACGGCTATTGGAGAAGAACTGCCGGAAGGCATTCCCCACCTGTTCATCTCTTCCGTAACCCAGCAGGGCCTTCAACAACTGAAAGATGCGTTGTGGGCGGCGCTGAATGCCACACCAAAGGCACAGGTATAATACGCGATAAATTACCCGTAATACAAATAAAAAAAGCCTCATAATCCGAGGCTTTTTGCATTTGTATATAGGTTGTAGTTAAATGGTCTCAGAATCGAAGATCACTACTTTTTCCCAGAGATGTTTGCATTTTTCTATAAATGCTTTGTGCAGCGGATGCACCTGGTATACATCATGGCCGGCTTCGTCGGCAAATACGGCCAGCTCACAATAGCTGTAACTGCGGTCTATCACCGGACGGTCGGTGCGGGCAGGCTTACCCACGTTATACAACAACAGGCTTTCAATGGCGCCAAGGCCTTCCAGAGTTTCTTCAAATAGTTTGATATCTGCGGCAGAAAGACCGGGCTTCAGGTAAAAATTTACAAGGTGCACAAATTTATGCTGGCTCATCATACTTTTTTTAGGGTTGTAAGATAATTCCTCTAACTGTATAACGCCACATATTTTCGAATGGACCGCACATTTACTACATACACGGCGGCCATAATCAGCAGGGCGGACAGTACAGTATAAACGCTCACCCAGGGCGATACGTAGAAGTCGTGCCCCTGTAAGGCCTTGCTAGTCCAGTATTGCAGCCCGGCGGCCAGTAGCAGGGCCCCTACCCCGGTAATGAGGTACAGAGGAGAAAATTGCCTCAGCAAAAAGCGGCGCAACTGGCCCGGCGCAGCGCCCAGTATCACCAACAAAGCTATTTCCTGCCTGCACGAAGCCACGATAAGCTGGATGAACATACTAAACACCAGCATCGCAAAAAATAGCAGTACTAACCCAAAGAAACCAATAACAGATACGATGATCTGCACCACTTGTTTGGTGCGGCTGTGGCGTAGTTTGTCCTGGTTGGTCGTATAATCATGATCGTTCAGGTACTTCACCAGTGCAGGATTAGACGGATCGGTGACCTTCACTATTACGCGGGAGGTAGCCGCAGGCTGGCCGCTGCCGTAGTTTGCATTGGCCCACTGCATAAATGGCTGGGGTACCAGGAAGGAGGCAATACGGTCGGAAAAGCCCACCACCTTGCCGATAAACTGCTCGCTGTGCGCTCCATTACTAATGGTGATCTGCATGGGAATAACCTTTACAGATTCCGGCGATAGCTGGGGCAGGCCTTGGCTCAAGGCAAACCCGTAGTTATAGAGATTCAGAAAATCATTCGACAAAATGATTGGCACCAAGCGGTTGCCGGCCTGCCAGTGCCAATCGCCATCCTGCACATCGATGAAACTATCCGGCACGGCTTCAAAAAACATTTCGCTGGTAAACTGCAAGTTGCCGGGAGCGGCCACGGCCACTTTATACTGGCTGGAGGTGATGTTGCCGGCGCTTTTCACAAAGGGCTGGCTTTGCAGGTCTGCCAGTTCAGCGGGGCTAAACATATGCTGGTTGTCTGCCGAGTTAGTATGCGTTACTTTTTTATTGATGACCAGGAAGTCTGCACTGTCGCTGGTATTGCGCTGGTTATAGAGTAGTTGCTCAAAATCGGCCCAGGTTTGCACCGCCACCAGCATCAGCAGGGTGGCAATGGCCAGGCCTAGCACGGCCATCACAAAGCGGGTGCGGCCCACCCCAGTGCGGATAATTTTATGCAGTAGTTGAAAAAATATTTTCATTAGGCATGCTTACAAATGATGGTGAACATGGTAATCGAAATGCTGGTCCGTATCCAGGTCTGTTAGTACAAAACCGGCCTGGCGGTGGCGACACTCCTCCGTAATAAGCTGGGCGGCACGGGCGGTATTGACTTCATCCAGGTGGCTGAAAGGCTCATCCATGAACAGCCATACGAAAGGCTGCACCAGCGCGCGGATAATAGCTATGCGCTGCCGCTCACCATAGGAAAGGGTTTTGGCGCTTTGGTGCAGGATATGGCTAACTTGCAGTGCCCCGGCCATTTCCTGTACCCGCTCTTCGGAGCAAAAGGGCTGGTCTCCGCTCATGCTGCGTTTCAGATTTATATTTTCCCAGGCGGTAAGCTGATCAAACAGGCGCAGGTCCTGGAAGATCACGCTCAGTTGCTGTTGTCGCAAACCGGCTACTTCGTTTTTGCTGAAAGTAGGCCAGGGCCGGCCATCCAGCGAAATGCTGCCGGTATAATCGTAGCGGATGTTATACAGGTAATGCATCAGCGTGGTTTTGCCGGTGCCAGAAGGCGCATTGATCTTCACAAACTGGCCCGCCTGCCATGTCAACGCCTGGTTCCAAACACCGGAAGCCTGTTGCAGCACTTTATCGCGCAGCGGAACGGGTATCAGGTGATCTAGCTGAATGGTCATGCAATTATTTTTAAACGACCTATGGAATAAGATGTACGAATTACCGCGCATCCCAAATAAAGTAATACGAATGTAAGCACCCGTGTTTTAATACCATTATTTTTAAGCGGTGGCCTGCAATGTTATAAAAAAGCTGCTCTTTGGGGAGCAGCTTTTTACAATTACTTATGATATTTTTTCATAGGGGGCGGAGGTGATATCATGACAGCCGAGTCTAGCGCAGCCGCGGAGGTATCTGAAGCCTGCTGCACATCCCACTGGGCGCGGGCCTTGGCGTTGGCATCGCTTATCCGCTGATAGGCATCAAGACTAAAGCTCACCAAGGAGGCAAGGCTGTTCTTGCTTTTGTCTTTCAAGTTTAGTACCCATGCCGATTTGACTACTTTGTCTTTTACCGGGTATTGATCCAACACAACATCCTGGAACAGATCCTTAGCATTTTTAGTGATCGCGAGAGCGGTCGTATCGTTCTCAGTGGTGGTGCCAACGGCGCCAAGGAGCTGGTTCAGGTTTACGTAAGCCCCGATGGTATTGCCTTTCACCAGGTTTGTAAACGTGTCGCCTACTTTGCCAGATTTGCCGGCGCTATACTGGGCCAGTAGCTGCGCATCGCTGGCAAAGGAAACATGCTCCAGGTTAATGTCGGCCACGAACGTCTTGGAGTTCTGTATGGCAAATGTATAATGGTCGCCATCCTTGGTGAAAAACATACTTACATTTTTGCTATCCATTATACGCTGGAAAGCCGCTTTATCCTTCACTTTAGCAGAGAATAGCCACTTTACCTGGGTTTCATTGAACTGTTCCGTGGAGTCCCAGGGCGCTGGTTTTTTTACGATGGCATAATCAGACGCCACGGCTACAAACTGGCCATTGAAAGCATTCAAGGCATCACTGAGGGATATGCCCAGCATACTTTGCATACCCGTATCTACCAGGTCATTTACTTTCAGGGCATTCAGCACATCGCCAATGATGCGCGGATCAAAACCATAAAGCAGAAAGGAGGTAATGTTATTGGAGGGATAGTTTTTCAACATATCCGGATCGATGTTAGTATTGTATTTTTTGAGGATGGAATCCAGCGTAGGATTGATATAAGCGGAAGATGCGGCTACTACTTTGCCATCTTCAAAATTAAGGGAAGCGGTATAATAGCTATCGGAAAATAGCTTACGGAAATCGCCGGGCAATTTAAGTATATATTCATCCTTATACAGCGTAGTGGGATTTATCCATATGCTCAGGTCTGTACCCTGTTTCAGCGCGCTTTTCAATGATGCATAGGAGGTGGCCCGCTCACTCTCTTTCAGATGGAACAGATATTCCAGGCGACCCGCCCAGAAGTGTTCCAGGGTGTCTGGGGGTGGTGTTACCGTGGTTGTGTCGGACAAGACGGCCTGGGCGCTATCTGTTATGGTATCACCAGCATTGTAACCGCTTATTCCACTCAGGGGTGGGTACAGTGCTCCACCCATAGCAGCCATGCGGGATACATTGATGCCGGTTACTGAAACCGCATTGTCGGCGTTCCAGCCAATGATAGTATGCTCTTCGGGCAGATACAGGTAACTGAAATCGCTGCCTTTGCCACTCACCGCATCGGGCGAAGTAGCCTTCAGGAAGCTGGAGAATTTTGACGAGTCGGTAAGCGAAGCGATCATGCTCACGTAAGACTTAGTATTGTCTATAGTATCCTGCACATAAGCGGCGAAAAAATGATCGGTGAGGTCTATGCCAGATTTTTGTGCCTGCTTTACGGCTTTTGCGGTAGACGTTTCCCGGCTGGAGTCGTTGGTGTCTTCTCCTCTGGATGCGGCAGTGGCCTTTTCAGAGGCGCTCACCAGCTTATCAAAACTTAATCCGCCGGAGACCAGTTTGTTGCTGATCTGCCGGGTATTAATGTCCATTACAAATACCGCATTAGCCGGGATGTATTTGCTCTGCCGTGGAAGTTTAGCACAAGAAGTTAGCAACGTAACGGCTAAAAGTGCTACCGCAGAAAATCGATGAATGGATGTAACCATAAACAAAGGAGATAGAATTTAATGAATATCTAGTGAATTTACTATGTTTTTTCTTCCCACCCTTACAATAATCGGCCGGTATTAGCGTATTAGGATACCTGAGCAACTTTACCGGCTTTCATATCGGTTGTCCTTGCCGGGAATTTGTTGAATAAAATATTATATTAGCCACACTTTCATAGAGTATTACTGTGCCATATCTTACCATATTGTATAACAACTAGTTGAAAAACCTTATTATGTATTTAGTGCTTGTACAATACGTGCGGCCGTTAGCCGCTATCGATCATTATCTGGATCAGCACCTGGCCTTTCTGGAAAAGTATTACGAAACGGGGCAATTTATTTTATCGGGCCGGCGCAAACCGCGTACGGGTGGTCTTATCCTGGTGAAAGCCAGTAGCCGCCGCGAAGTGGAAGCCATCATCGCTGAAGACCCTTTCGACCGGTTGCAACTGGCCATGTACGAGATCATTGAATTTGAGCCAACCACCACAATCGCGGCCTTACAATCGCACCTGGTGTAAAACGCCTTCCCTGTTTGCCAACGAAAAAAACCCATACTGTCGAATATCAAATTTTGCCAGTCGGGGGTGGGCTATGTTCTACGGAACACACTGCTACTCCTGCTCTTTTTCCTGCTTAGCTTCATACACGGTTACGGTGTCCGTAAGCTCCTTCAGCTCCTGTTCTTCCGGCGATCCTGGCTCCAGCAACATGGTCAGTAAATAATAAATCCTGTCCATGGCGGCCCTGTATTGTTCCTTGGTTTCTACTTTCATGACCTTAATTTGGGCGCAAAATAAATTACTTTCTGGAAGGGTTAAAAATAAAACTGGCTGCCCGTCTTCCGACCGGCAGCCACCCATGTTCCCGTAATCTTATTTTAAAGGCAGATTAAAGTGCTGATTTTTCGTTATGCTGTTTTTCCGCTTCCTGCGCCTGTTCAAAGTCCATCACCACTGAATTTATACAATAACGCAGTCCGGTGGGCGGAGGCCCATCATTGAAGACATGCCCCAGGTGCGACTTACAGCGGCCACAAATTACTTCTGTGCGTTCCATACCATGACTATTGTCCGGCGCATAAATAACACTGGTTTTAGAAACTGGTTGATAAAAGCTGGGCCAGCCGCAGCCACTCTCAAATTTAGTGTCGGAGATGAACAAAGGATTGCCACATACAGCACAGTAATACGTGCCTTTTTCATTACTGTTCCAGAACTTTCCCGTGAATGCCCATTCGGTACCTTTTTCCCGGGCTATTTCATACACATCTGTTGGCAAAATTTTTTTCCACTCTTCGTTGGTTAGGTCTATTTTGCTGGTATCCGTTCTTGAATACACAGCATACTTGTCTTCTCCCATTGTGTGTTTTTATTAATCGCTGCGCGAAGAGGAATAAATTGTTAACAGTACTAACTAAGTAATAACTGCATTATTCTTCCACTCACATTGCTCAAGTTGCATAGATAAAGTATCCCTTAAAATACTTGTTCTAAGGTACGAATCCCATCCGGTAATAGTTTTGTACAAAATCGATATAGTTGACGCATTAACAAATATTAACAAATATTAGACATTGGAAACGGGGAATTCCATACCCACTACAACTGTTTTTGATAGTATTTTCCGTTACCTTTGAAAGTTACCAGCCGGCAGCAGCTTTTTGTTCTTTTTCCCCGGTTGGCTCAAATTTAATTAGACCTTGTGACAGACATTATTCATTTACTACCTGACAATATTGCGAACCAGATTGCAGCGGGCGAAGTAATTCAGCGGCCGGCAGCCGCCGTGAAGGAATTACTGGAGAATGCCGTAGACGCGGGTGCTACCGAAATTCAATTGATCTTGAAAGATGCCGGCAAAGAACTAGTGCAGGTGATAGACAACGGCAGTGGCATGAGTGAAACCGATGCACGCCTTTGTTTTGAACGCCACGCCACTTCCAAGATCCAGCATATAGACGACTTGTTCCGCATCTGCACCATGGGCTTCCGGGGCGAGGCCCTTGCCTCTATTGCGGCCGTAGCCCAGGTGGAACTAAAAACCCGCAGGGCCGAAGATCATGTAGGCACCTACATTGAAATCGAAAACAGCACCGTACGCAAACAGGAGCCCGTGCAGTGGCTACAGGGTACCAGCATCGCTATGAAGAACCTGTTCTTTAACGTGCCGGCCCGCCGTAATTTTCTGAAAAGTAATGCTGCGGAAATGCGCCACGTGGTGGATGAATTTATCCGGGTGGCCATGGCATTCCCCCAGTTGCAGTTTACCCTTACGCACAACGGCACACAGCTTTTTTACTTGGAAAAAGGTTCATTGAAACAACGCATTGTAAACATCCTGGGACAGCACTATAATTCCAAACTGGTAGCGGTAAAAGAAATGACCGACTACATGAACGTGTACGGCTTTGTAGGCAAGCCCGATGCAGCCAAGAAAACCCGTGGAGACCAGTTTTTTTTTGTTAACAACCGCTTCATCCGCAGCCCCTACCTGAACCATGCCGTGATGAGCGCCTACGCCGAAATGCTGCCCGGCGACAGCTTTCCCCTGTATGTACTGTTCATTGAACTAAGCCCGGAACATGTAGACATTAACGTACATCCTACCAAACAGGAAATAAAGTTTGATGACGAAAAGGTATTGTATGCCTTTATACAGGCCACCATCAAACATTCGCTGGCACAGTTCAATATAACGCCCACCCTAGATTTTGACCTGGATCCCAGCATTCAACAGCTTACTTCAGTAAGCCAGCCATTTACAAAACAACAGCAGGAAGACTCCACCGGTGGCTCGTTGTATAAAACATTTACCCAGGCACACCAGGCACATCGCATTGATCAAAACGATAGCAACCTGCGGCACTGGAAAGACCTTTACGAACCAAGCGCACCCAGGCCAGCCGGCGGTGAATTTGTCAGCCCGCCACCTGCCTACATCCCTAGTGGCGCTTCCGTGATAGACGCCCACTGGCAAGACCAGCAAAAGGCCCCCATGCAGGTACACCAGCAATACATCCTGTCGCACATTAAGTCGGGTTTTTTCTTGATAGACCAGCACGCGGCACACGAGCGCATTTTGTATGAACGCTACCAGCGTGCGCTGCACGAAAAACCTATGGCCACACAGCAGTCATTATTTCCTCAAACACTATCCCTGGCACCAGCAGATGCGGCCTTGGTAAGCGCCATGCTGCCAGACCTGCAAACCCTGGGCTACGACCTGGAGCCTTTCGGACAAAATACTTTTGTGGTGCGGGGTACTCCGGCAGACATACAGTTTGGGAACGAGCAGGCTAGTATAGAAGGGCTGCTGGAACAGTTTAAACACAGTGCAGACCTGAAGTTAGACCGACGCGAACAACTGGTTCGCTCTATGGCGCGCAATAATGCTATTCCCATTGGGAAAGGGTTAAGTGTGCGGGAAATGCAGAACCTAATCGATGAATTGTTTGCCTGCGCTACGCCCAATGTGTCGCCCAGCGGGCGGGCCACGTTTGTGTCTTTTAAGCTGAATGAACTGGATAAAATGTTTGAGAAGGGAGCGCAGTAGCTCGCTGATTGCAGTAATTATCTATATGGCATGCAGCGCTTCAAACACACTTTTTAAACGGCCGTACAACTGCCGGTACAGGGCAAAATATTTCCCGTAAACGACCGCCTGTGCTGCATCGGGGGCAAATACCTGGTCGGCATCTATAGTGGCATTATGTGGCCGCGCCTGTCCCAGGGCTTCCATGGCCAGCCGGATGGCACCCAGTGTTGAAGCGTCGCTTTGCTGCTGCAGGTGCATGGGCAGTTGAAAAATATTTGCCAGCAATTGTATCCATCCCGGGCTGGCCGTAAAGCCACCACTTACCGATATTTTTTTTATGGGTCCCACCGTATCCTGCAAGGCCAATGCTACTTCCAGCAAGTCATAGGCCATGCCTTCCATCAGCGCCCGCAGGAAGTGCAGCGGCGTGTGTCCGGGCTGTACGCCCACAAATGCTCCCCGGGCCAGGCTATCCCACATGGGTGCGCGCTCTCCCAGCAGAAAGGGCAAACACAATAACTGATCAGCTCCCGGCGGCAGGGCCAGGGCCTGTTCCAGCGCCTGCGCAAAGGGCAGGGCTGGCAGGAACTGTTTGGCATACCATTGCAAAATAACGCCCCCGTTGTTAATGGCTCCGCCACTGATATACTGCTCTTGCAGGATGTAGGTGAATAGTCTTTCCTCCGCATCTACCTGGGGCCGGGTAGTAGCCATACGCACCGCGCCGCTGGTACCAATGGTAAGCGTGGCATGGCCTTCATCCATAGCATCGCTGCCCAACTGGGCCAGGCAGCCATCGCTACCGCCGGGCACAATGGGTGTGTTTTCGGGCAGGCCCGTACGCAGGGCTGCCGCTGGCGTAAGGCCCCGCAGTATATCCGTGCTGCGCACTACCTCTGCCAGCCTTTCTGGACCAATGCCGGCCACCGCCAGGGCTTCCTTACTCCAGGAATGGGTGTGGATGTTAAACATGCCAGTGGCAGAAGCCGTAGCATCGTCTATATAAAATTTACCCAACAGGCGATACAGTACATATTCTTTAATGCCTACAAAAAGAGCGGTTTTCGCAAAAAGCGCTGGTTCCGTATCCTTCCACCAGGCAATTTTGCAAAGGGGTGACATGGGATGAATGGGCGTACCGGTTTTTGCATAGATGCGCCGGCCGGCTTCGGTATTTTTCAGGCGCTCCGCCACTGGCAGGCTGCGGTTGTCTGCCCAGATCAGCAAAGGAGAAAGGGGCTGTCCGGCAGCGTCCACTGCCATTATGCTATGCATGGCGTTACTAAAGGAAATGGCGGCTGGCGGCCCCTGTTGCCGTACGATGGAGGTCAGGCATTGTAGTACCGCCTCCGCAATCTGGTCTGGTTGCTGCTCACTTTGGTCAGGGGAGGGGTGCTCAATGGTGTAATGTACCTGTTCTACCTGCAATACACTACCATGGCCATCTACAGCCAATCCCTTGGTGCTGCTGGTTCCCATGTCTATCCCTAAATAATACGTCCCTTCGGTTTTCATATCGTGTAATATTGAACAAAATAAAAAAGACCTTTCATTTTCCCTTATTCTTTTATAGATTTATTGCGCCCATACCATGGGTTATACGGAAACCAAAATAGCTGACTTTCATGCTCGTACTGCTTATGAACATTGAAGCCACGTTGTAATTGAATTAAACAGGCAATCGCCACAGCAACCAACGCTGTGAATTGTAAACTACCACGCAATGGCTTTTGAAATTAAAAAGAAGGGGAAGCGCTACGATGTTTGTATTGTAGGCTCTGGGGCCGGTGGCGGCATGGCCGCCAAAATGCTGGCCGAAGCCGGGCTGAGTGTAGCCCTGCTCGAAGCAGGCCCCAATTATGATCCCGCTAATCCAGACCAGGCCACCCAATTAAAATGGCCCTGGGACTCTCCCCGCCGCGGGGCCAGCACCTCCCGCCCATTTGGAGATTTTGATGCAGCTTATGGCGGCTGGGAACTGGAAGGAGAACCTTACACCCAAAAAAATGGTACACAGTTCGACTGGTTCCGCTCCCGCATGCTGGGAGGCCGTACCAACCACTGGGGCCGTATTTCCCTGCGTTTCAGCGAACGTGATTTTAAACACCGCGACGTGGATGGCCTGGGAGAAAACTGGCCCATCGGATATGCCGACATTAAACCCTACTACGACCGCCTCGACAAAATGGTGGGTGTGTTTGGTACTAAAGAAGGCATGATCAACGAACCAGATGGCTACTTTCTGCCACCGCCCAAGCCCCGCCTGCACGAAATGTTGATAACCAAAGCCGGCCGTCGCATAGGCCTGCCCGTTATTCCCTCCCGACTTTCTATCCAAACACGTACCGTGAATAAAGACCGGGGCGCCTGCTTCTACTGCCACCAGTGCGGCCGGGGTTGCACCATCTACGCAGACTTTTCCTCTTCCTCGGTGCTGGTACACCCCGCCCTGAAAACCGGGCGGGTAGACCTTTTCGTGAATGCCATGGCCCGCGAGGTAAAGCTTGACGATAAAGGCAAAGCCACCGCTGTATTGTATGTAGATAAGACAGATCTACAGGAATATGAAGTAAACGCACATACCATTATCCTGGCCGCCAGCACCTGTGAAACAGCCCGCCTGCTCCTCAATTCCAAGAGCACCCGCTTTCCTAATGGGCTGGCCAACTCCAGCGGGCTGGTAGGTAAATACCTCCACGACTCTACCGGCGCTTCCCGCGGCGCGTTCATCCCTGCACTGATGGACCGTAAGCGATATAATGAAGACGGAACCGGCGGCATGCATGTATACGTACCCTGGTGGGCAGATAATAAAAAGCTGGATTTTGCCCGTGGTTACCACATAGAAATGGGTGGCGGCATGGGCATGCCTACCTATGGCTTTGGCATGGGCATGCATCATATAAACGGTTTGCCCGACAAAAACGGCCAATCTAAACCCGCAGGTGGATACGGCGCTGGACTAAAAGAAGATATCCGCCGCCACTACGGTGCCACTATCGGCATGGCAGGCCGTGGAGAGGCGATTGCCCGCATAGATAACTATTGCGAGATAGACCCTAATGTGGTAGATAAATACGGTATTCCCGTTCTGCGCTTCAACTATAAATGGAGCGATCACGAGATCAAACAGGCCAAACACATGCACGAAACCTTTGAATCGCTGATCCATGAAATGGGCGGCATTCCCATGGGTACTAAACCCGGGGCCGACAGTATGTACGGACTGGAAAATCCTGGCCGCATCATCCATGAAGTAGGTACCACCCGCATGGGAAACGATCCCAAAACATCGGTAGTCAACAAGTACAACCAGGCCCACGATGTGAACAACCTATTCGTGATGGACGGCGGTGCTTTCGTGTCGCAGGCAGATAAAAATCCTACCTGGACTATCATGGCCCTGGCCATCCGTGCTTCAGAATACCTGTACGGTGAATTAAAAAAACAGAATCTGTAAAACACGTCTTTAACCATCATCACTATATGGACAGAAGAAAATCGATTAAAGCCCTTTTGGTAGGCGGCGCAGCGGTAGGCACCCTTATGGCCGCCTGCGAAAACCCAAAAAAAACGGATAAAAAAACAGCCGGTGCCGACACAGGCGATAAGCCCACCGTATACGGCCGAACTGCTGCCGAAGCCGACCGCGATGCAAAGCTCAAGGGCGAAAAATTTTTTACTGATGCTGAAATGGCCACCATTACCGTGCTGGCCGATATAATTATTCCCAAAGACGAACACTCTGGCTCCGCCTCAGATGCCAAGGTGCCGGCGTTCATCGAGTTTATGGCGAAAGACCAACCATCCCACCAAATCCCTTTGCGGGGCGGCCTACGCTGGCTGGACGTACAGATGGCCAGCCGTTTTGGGAAGTCGTTTGTGGAATGCACACAAGAGCAGCAGATTGCTATGGTTGAACTTATTGCCTGGCCCGAAAAAGCAGCCCCGGAACTAAGCCAGGGCGTAAGCTTTTTTAACCACTTGCGCGACCTTACGGCCACCGGTTTTTACACCACCCGCATAGGCATAAACGACCTGGGTTACATGGGCAATACACCCAATGAATGGGACGGCCCCCCGGCAGACGTACTGGCCCAGTATGGACTTGCCTATGATGAAAAATACCTGCCCCTCTACCTGAAAATGGAGGACCGTGGTAAGATCATGACCTGGGAAGACTAAGCGCCTGGCCAGTTTCCGGCCTTGGCACACCACATTGCTATCTCCATTTATCCATGTTTTAAATAAAAATCATGCAAGAGGATCACAAACAACCCGGCGCTAATTCCCGCCGCGATTTCCTGAAAAACAGCGCCTTAGCGGCGGCTGGCTTTATGATTGTGCCGCGCCACGTGCTGGGCGGTAAAGGTTTTATTGCTCCCAGCGACCGTCTCCAGATAGCCGGCATTGGCGTAGGCGGTAAAGGCCAAAGCGATATTGCTGAATTTTCTAACAAGGGCCTGGCACCGGTAGACATTGCCTTCCTCTGTGATGTGGACGACCGCCGTTCCGCCACCACCCGTGCCAATTTTCCCAAAGCCAAGTATTACAAAGACTTCCGGGAAATGCTGGAAAAGGAGCATAAACATATCGATGCCGTTTCTGTATCCACACCCGATCATCAGCACGCTGTAGCCGCTATGGCCGCCATGCAACTGGGCAAACACGTGTACGTGCAAAAACCCCTTACCCACGATATTTATGAAGCCCGCGCCCTAACTGCCGCCGCTAAGAAATATAAAGTTGTAACCCAAATGGGCAACCAGGGTTCTTCTGGCGATGGTGTACGCCAGCTCATGGAATGGTACAACGCCGGCCTGGTAGGCGATGTACATACGGTGTACTGCTGGACAGACCGCCCCGTATGGCCCCAGGGCATTCCATGGAGCGCTAACAAGGCTGAAGTGCCAAAAGAACTGAATTGGGACCTCTGGCTGGGTACTGCACCTTACAAAGATTTCGTGGATAAATTAGTGCCTTTTAACTGGCGTGGCTGGTGGGACTACGGCACTGGCGCACTGGGCGATATGGGCTGCCACATCATTGAGCCGCCTTTCCGCGTATTGGGCCTGGAATATCCTTCTGAAGTAGAATGCAGCGTAGGAAGTGTGTATGTAGACGAATTTAAACGTGGCTACTTCCCCGACAGTTGCCCCCCGTCTTCCCACGTAACCCTGCGATTTAAAAAGCCAGATGGCAAAACCGTTACCCTCCACTGGATGGATGGTGGCATTCAGCCAGAACGCCCCGAAGAACTTGGTCCGAACGAAACTATGGGTGATGGTGGTAACGGCGCCCTGTTCATCGGCACCAAAGGCAAGATGATGTGTGGAACTTACGGCATTAACCCCCAGTTGCTGCCTACCAGCAAAACCGCTACCGCAGGCGTTGCGCAAACCATTGCCCGTGTGCCGGAAGGCCACTACCAGCAGTGGGTAAATGGCGCCATTGCCGGCTACGGCAAAAAACAACTGAGTTCTCCCTTCGAAATTGCCGGCCCGCTCACCGAAACATTGCTGATGGCCAACCTGGCTATCCGCAGTTTTGACATTCGGGTATCAAAACCAGAAAACCCAGCCCAGTTCAGCTATCCCGGCCGTTACATTAAGTTGCTATGGGACCAACAGGCTATGAAGGTGACCAATTTTGACGCGGCTAACCAGTTCGTAAAACGCCAATACCGTGAGGGCTGGAGCTTAGGCGTATAATGCTCTTTTATAGATAACCGGGCGTGGCCGGATGGGTTGGAAAACAGCCTATCTGGCCATTGCTTATATTAGCACTACCATGCCCATAAAAAAAACCGCCGGCCAGAAGACCAGCAGCTTTAATACACACATTTATAAAAAAAACACTATCCGCATGTGAATAGCATCTTCGTTAATATCCCGTATACAAATGGAAATACCGGCGATTGTGCCGGCAAAAGCGTAAACGTGGAATTTTCGAAAATGGGTAAACGATACTATAAGCTATAAAAAAACAGGTTTCCCTTTGCGTATCCCTGTTAAGTTAATATTTTCCCCGTTAAATAATTTCTAAAAATAAGCGTACCCCATACTCTTATTTACAATAGAATGCCTTCTTTTCCCTTAAAAACACATTTGGGCTACTAACTTTCATTACGTTTAAAATTTTATGTCCCTCCTTTGGACCTATCCCTTACAGGTTGCGTATTTGTTTACCCGGCACTTTCCCACGCATGCATCCCGCACAAGTTTATTTATTCCTGCTCATAGATCTTCCTCAGCAATTGTTCTACCGCAATCCGGATGTTGGTATTCTTGTCATTGTGATTATTGACCATCACGCTAAAAATCAACTTCCTTTTTTTCCTGGTAAAGAGGTAACCGCTCAGGTTAAAACAGTTGCCAAAGGAGCCCGTTTTCGCATAAATAGCGCCTTCCATACCAGCATAATGATTCGTAAGCGTGCCATGGCCAGCGGTGGGAAATAAAGCGTACACGCGGCTTGCCGGGAATGTGGCGGTGAGTTTGTGTAAAACCGCCACCAGATCTCGGGGAGTAACTAAATTATACCGCGAAAGGCCGGAACCGTCTACCCAATGCGGTGGCTCTGGCAGGTCTTTCAGCGAATGGCTCAACATCCAGTCAATGACACGCGGCGTGCTAAGCGTATCCAGCAAGCGGCTGCTGGCTGCCATAAGCATTTGCTCCGCCATGCCATCATCGCTTTCGTACATCATATAACGCAGTATACTATCCACTGGGCGGCTGTAGAAAACCACAGGTGTTGATAATTTACGTGTATCCATTACCGTTACAGGCCGGTGCAGGGTGTCTGCCAGGCGGGCCGCCAGGTCTGCCAGGCTGCCGGTTATAAAGGGTACCCGGGCTTGCATGGTGTTATTATTACGTGCAGGGTATTGCACATAAAACTGGTTACTATGCCACGCCCTCCCTCCGGTAGCCTCGGTCAGCGTATTATCTACTTTGGTAGCAATGGGCTGTTTAAAAAACGAGGGCGCTATACTGTCTGCTTTCCAGCGGTGATAAATGGTCACCACATTACCATACATAGGCCACTCGTTGCGTTCGGGCTGGTATTCGGTTTCATAATCCTCCCAGGACCAGCCCGGGCCAAAGGGCATGTTATCGTTGGGCATGGGTACCAGCGCAATGGGCTTGTTAACGGCCTTTAGCCAGGTAAAAGCATTTTGCTGTATAAATACCGGGTGCAGGAAACTGGGGTCGGCGGTTCCCTGTATAAAAAGAGTGTCTTTGCCTGCTTCGTACCGGAAAGCCGCCAGCGAATCGCCCAGCAAGGTGAGGGCGGTAAAGGCGGTAAGGATCTTAGTGTTGGAGGCTGGTATAAAATACTTATCGTCCTGATACTGGTAGAGGTATTTACCGGTGGCCGGCTCATAAATGCATATGCCACTATGCGCGCCTGCCACGCCCTTGGTTTGCCGGAAGGCCTGCGCCCATTGCGCTATCTGGCCCAAGGCAATAGCCGGCACAGCCAGCAATGCCAATAAGGAAAATAATATACGATTCATTGCTTGTCAAAGTATTCATTTTTAACAAAACGGGGACATTTCCCGTAAAGAAAAAAACTACCTGCTCCGGGTAATGTGACGGTATATTGCCCATCTCCCCAGATTCCCTACATTTGAAATTCAAATCTGGCGTATGAACATTTTTTTCCGGTTAATTATTAGCGCGTTGGCGGCTTTTGCCACGGCCTACATTCTACCAGGTGTACACCTCGACTCTTTTTGGTCTGCCATTATACTGGCTGTAGTACTGGGGTTGTTGAATATTTTTTTAAAACCGCTGCTCGTTTTGCTCACCTTTCCGATCACCGTTTTTACGCTGGGCCTGTTCCTGCTAATCATTAACGCGGTAATTATCCTGCTGGCCGCCAAGCTGGTTTCAGGTTTCCACGTAGATGGTTTTTGGTGGGCGTTGCTGTTCAGTCTTGTGATGACCCTTATTAACAGCGTTCTGGTATCGCTCGGCCCTAATGAGCAGCGTGGTGCTTAATGCAGCAGTGCCTACCTTTGCAGCCGCTGTAATAGCACTTCGATTAAAGCAATGAACGGTATGTATTTCGACCGAACCAACCTGAGCGACGCCCAATTGCTCGACTTCTACAAAGCTTTGGTGTACCCAAGGCTGGTAGAGGAAAAAATGCTATTGCTCCTGCGGCAAGGGCGCATTACCAAATGGTTTTCCGGCATAGGGCAGGAAGCCATTGCCGTGGGTGCCACCCTGGCGTTACAACCCAACGAATGGATATTACCGCTGCACCGCAACCTGGGAGTTTTTACTGCCCGCCACATGCCCCTGCACAAGCTTTTTCACCAGTGGCAGGGCCATGCCGAAGGTTATAGCCAGGGCCGCGAGCGTAGTTTTCATTTTGGTAGCAAAGCGCATCATATCTGGGGTATGATCTCCCACCTGGGTCCCCAGCTTTCTATTGCCGATGGCATAGGCCTGGCCCATCGTCTTAAAGGCGAAAAGCTGGTAGCATTGGCCTTCACTGGCGAAGGTGGCACCAGTGAGGGCGAATTTCATGAAGCCCTCAACCTGGCCGCTGTATGGGAACTCCCTGTTATCTTTCTCATTGAAAACAATGGCTACGCCCTAAGTACGCCTGTTTCGGAACAATACCGCTGCTCCCAATTGGCTGACAAGGCCTGGGGCTACGGCATGGAAGGTATGCGCATAAACGGCAACAACTTGCTGGAAGTGTACCAAACCATCTTAAAAGCCCGCGAGTACGCCATTCGCGAGCAAAAACCGGTACTCATAGAAGCCATGACGTTCCGTATGCGGGGCCATGAAGAGGCTAGTGGCACCAAGTATGTGCCGGCCCGGAAACTAGAGGAATGGGCCTTGCAAGACCCTATTGAACAATATGAGGCATTTCTCCTGGAACAAAAAATACTGAACCCGGAGCTTATCACTGCGCTTCATCACGAATTACATACCACCCTGGAGGCCGAACTGGCGCTGGCAGATGCTGCAGCCCCCGTGGCGATCAACCAGAAAAAGGAACTGGCAGATGTATATGCACCCTTGCCTGCAAGCATGTCTTTGCTCCCTCTCGTAAATGAGGCGCTGGCGGCCATGTCCGCTCCCCGGGAAAAACGTTTTATCGACGCCATTACAGAAGGTTTACAACAGGCAATGAATAAACATCCGCAGTTGTTGCTAATGGGGCAGGATATTGCCGGCTACGGAGGCGCCTTTAAAATTACCGAGGGTTTCCTGGAAAGGTTTGGTAAAGACCGTGTGCGCAACACGCCCTTGTGCGAAAGTGCAGTGCTGGGAGCAGCTGCCGGAGCCGCTGTGGAGGGCCACAAGAGTATGGTGGAAATGCAGTTCGCCGATTTCGTGACCTGCGGCTTTAACCAGATTGTAAATAACCTGGCCAAATTACATTACCGCTGGGGACAGCCCGCAGACGTGGTGGTGCGCCTGCCCACAGGCGCCGGCGTAGGTGCAGGGCCATTTCACTCCCAAAGCAATGAGTCTTGGTTTACCCACACTCCTGGCCTGAAAGTGGTGTATCCCTCTTCTCCTGCCGACGCCAAAGGCCTGTTATTGGCCGCCCTGGAAGATCCTAACCCGGTACTATTCTTTGAGCATAAGGCCTTGTACCGCAGCATCAGCGGGCCAGTGCCGGAAGATTATTACTTAACCCCTATCGGCAAGGCCCACCTGGTGCAAACCGGCACGGATGCCAGCATTATCACGTATGGCAGCGGCGTGCACTGGGCCATGGAATATGCAGCCCTTCACCCAGGAATTTCACTGGATATACTGGACCTGCGCACGCTTCAGCCCCTGGACTACAGCGCTATCCGCAATACCGCAGCACGCACGGGAAGGGTACTGGTTTTACATGAAGACACACTCACTGGCGGTATTGGGGGAGAAATCGCGGCCTGGATAGGGGAGCATTGTTTCACCAGCCTGGACGCCCCGGTACTACGCTGCGCCAGCCTGGATACACCTGTACCCTTTGCCGCCGCACTGGAACATGAATTTCTTGCTAAATCCAGGCTGGAAGCCAGTCTCAACAAATTATTGGCCTACTAAATGATAGGTCAGCATATGATATAATTGATCCTTTGCATTGTAATTCTCCGATGAATGTTATACCTTGCACACAGAATTTAAATCATGTAATATGTTGTCGTCGCTCTTAGTTTCAGAAGTTACTACTACTCAATTTTACTATACCTGGGATCATATCGGCTTTATCCTGAGCCGTGTTTTCATTGTAGTGCTGGCATGTGGCATTCTGTTCGCTACCGTGAAATATGTAAAGCGCTAATCTGCCTTTAATTCATTTTATATAAAAAACAGGCTGCCTAATAACATGCAGCCTGTTTTTGCTTTTTTATATTGTTTATGCACCCACAACGGGTAGGCATATGCCGGTCTTAACTTAAAAAGAAAGGCCCCGGAACTACCCTTACGTATACCAGATTATTACCTACTTTCTTACCGGTTTCCCGCAGTTCCACCTCCAATTGATCGAAGCTCTTAATTAACTGCACCAGTTTGGTATAACCATAATTGCGGGAGTCGAAATCAGGTTGCTTTTTTAAGATCAGGTTACCCAGCTCCCCGAGATAGGCCCATCCATCCTCATCTGCTATATCATTGATACTATCTGTCAGCAGATTGATCAGCTCTTCGTCTCTTTTACTGATGGGTGGTTTTATTTTTTCCTGTTTACTGGCTGGCTGCTTGGTGCCGGTTTTCTTTCTTTCTTTTTTCTCATCAGTATGCAGTATCTCCAAGTAAATAAATTTATCGCAGGCTGCCCGGAATGCACTGGGCGTTTTCTTTTCTCCCATGCCAAACACCCGCATGCCTGCTTCCCGCAGGCGGGTGGCCAGCCGGGTAAAATCGCTGTCGCTGGACACCAGGCAAAAACCGTCTACCCGGCCCGTGTAGAGAATATCCATCGCGTCTATAATCATTGCGGCATCGGTAGAGTTCTTGCCGGCAGTATAAGCATATTGTTGTATGGGGGTTACCGCGTTATCGAGCAGTACCGTTTTCCAGCCATTGAGCGTGGGTTTTGTCCAGTCGCCGTATATCCTTTTAAACGTAGGATTGCCATACTTGGCCAGTTCTTCCATCATGCCTTTAATGTGAGTGTGGGAAATGTTGTCGGCATCGATCAACATTGCCAAACGCAGGTCTTTTTCCTGGTCCATAAAAATCATTTAAAATAAATAAGGGCCGGCAATTTATTATGCCAGCCCTTACAATTTAATCTTTATCGGTCAGATACCCTTATTTCAGATAGGAACGGAGCATCCAGGCCATTTTTTCATGTTTTTCCATGAGGCCTGTTACAAAGTCGGCGCTGCCAGAATCTTTGTATTTGTCGCCAAATTCATCTACCAAATTACGCAGCTCGCGGATGATGGTTTCATGGTCGTTCAGCAGGTTCGTCATCTGAACTACGCGGTCGGTGCTATAATCCTGTTCCAGCAGGCTGGTAGACTTCAGGAAGTCTGCCAGGCGGCCCTGGGCATAGTGACCAATGGAGCGGATGCGTTCTGCCACGTCGTCGATGGCTGCTTCCAACTCTTTATACTGCTCTTCATAAAAACGGTGTAGTTCCAGGAAACTGGATCCTTCAATGTTCCAGTGGTAGTTCCTGGTTTTTTGATACAACACCACTTCGTTTGCCAGCACTTTATTAAGCCCGGTGGCTACGGACTGACGGTTGCTGTCGGTAATGCCAATCTCTACTTGCATATTGTTTGGATATTTTTAGTGTGTAGTGGGATATGATAAAGTTACGGATTGTTAGGCAGTTAAAACAATGTTTGCCGTCATGAAACTTCATGATGAAGAACAACGTAATTCCCCCCTGTTGTTCATCCTTCCTGCATAAAGCGTACCCAATATGCATTCAATTATTAATTTTGCAGGATGAATACAACGGAAGAAAGGATTTATACTTTACAGTTCTTTTTACTTTGCCTGAGCAATCTTTTGTTTTCCGCCAGTTTTAACATGATGCTCCCCGAACTGCCGGCCTACCTTACCCACCTGGGCGGGGCAGACTATAAGGGATATATTCTTGCCTTATTCACCTTAATGGCTGGGCTTTCCAGACCTTTCAGCGGCAAGCTTACCGACACCATTGGCCGGGTGCCGGTTATGATCTTTGGCTCACTTACCTGTGTAGTTTGCAGTCTGCTTTATCCTGCGGTGAGTACCGTTTTTGCCTTTTTATTACTCCGCTTTTTTCATGGGTTTTCTACGGGCTTTAAACCCACTGGCACAGCCGCCTACGTATCTGACCTGGTGCCGGCCACCCGCCGGGGCGAGGCCATGGGGGTGATCGGGCTTTTTCATACCATTGGCATGAGCATAGGGCCAGTCATCGGTGGATGGGTGAGTAATCAATGGGGTATTATATTTATGTTCCGGCTGTCGGCTGTGTTTGCCCTGCTATCGGTGGTGATTTTAATTGGGATGAAAGAAACCCTGGCAAACCGGCAGCCCTTCCGGCTGTCGCTGCTGCGAATTTCCCGGCAGGAGGTGTTTGAGCCCCTGGTGTGGCCGGCAGTAATTGTTACCTTCCTGATCTACCTAAGCTATGGTGCCGTATTTACCGTAATTCCCGACATGAGCGATTATCTGGGCATTTCCAACAAAGGTGCTTTTTATAGTTTCTTTACCGGTAGTTCTATTGCTATCCGGCTACTGGCGGGCAAGGTGTCTGATAAGTTTGGACGCATTCCCATTCTTAAAATATCTGCCCTGGTAATGGCAGTGGCCATGGTAATGATTGCACTAAGTACTTCTCCATGGATGCTTTTTGCGGCAGCGCTGGTGTATGGCGTATCCGTGGGCATGGGATCGCCGGCGGTTACCGCATGGACGATAGACCTGGGCAATCCACAGCACCGGGGGCGGGCGCTGGCAAGCATGTACATTGCCCAGGAAGCGGCAATTGGATTAGGCGCGTATTTTTCTGCATTGCTGTACCACAATTTGCCGGGGCGTTTTCCTATTACCTTTTATGTAACCGCTGCCGTAACGATGGTGGCGCCCCTGTATTTGTTCACCGTACATCCACGGAGCAAAGCATTACAGGCATAAGGGCCAGGTGGGAATAGCCCGCTCCCCAGTTACCACGGAAGCCCTGGAAGCCCAATGCATTGCATTAATCTTCCGGAGTTGTTAATTCGCTTTTATCCAATAATTCTTTAGGCAATTCTTTTTTACTATTTAGTCCCAACTTTTGCATGTGCTGTGCCCTGGCCATGAGGTTGCCCTTGCCGGTGCTCAATTTGGCCAGGGCATTATCAAACGCTTCCTGGCTTTTGTGCATTTGGGTGCCTACCAGGCGAAGATCTTCAGCAAAGCCCACAAACTTATCGTATAAGGCCGTTCCCTGCCGTACAATTTCGGTGGCGTTGCGGTTTTGCTGTTCCAGTTTCCACATACTGTTTATGATGCGCAAAGTGGCCAGCAATGCGGGTACACTCACCATAACAATACGTTTGCGAAAGGCATAATCATAAAGATCGTCTTCCTGCATCACCGCCAGGGTGTAGGCCGGCTCTATCGGCACAAATAGCAGCACAAAGTCGGTACTGTTGTCATATAATACGCTGTAATTTTTGTGGCTCAATTCATCGATATGATTTTTAACCGACTGCAAATGACTGCGCAGAAAGGTTTGTTTTTCCTCCTCGCTTGGTGCACTGCAATAACCTTCGTAAGCTTTGAGCGATACTTTAGAATCAATTACCAATTGCCGGTGTTCTGGCAGTTGCAGGATTACGTCGGGCCGGTACTGGCGGCCATTTTCATCGCGGCGGCTGTCCTGCACCTGGTAGTGTACATTTTTTTCCAGGCCGGATGCTTCCAGCACCCGTTCCAGTATCATTTCACCCCAGTTCCCTTGTTTTTTGGTGTCTGCTTTCAGTGCGTTGGTAAGATTGTTGGCCTCGCGGGTAAGAGTTTGGTTCAGTTGCAGGAGTTGTTGTAATTCCGTGCGAAGCGCCGCCCGCTGGGAGGTTTCGGCCAGCAGGGATTGCTGCATAGCCCCCCGGAAGCTTTCAATTTTCTCAGACAGCGGTTGTAATACGTTGACCAGTTTTAGTTGATTTTGTTCGAGTAAATTGCCGGAAACCCGTTGCAGTAGCTGCTGCGCGGTGATCTCAAATTGGCGCTGGACTTGTTGTTTATCTTCGGCAAACTGGGTTTGCAGTATCTCCTGGCGTTCAAGCAGGCGGTGGTGCGCCAGCTGGATGTCGTGCTTTTCCTCCACAGCGGCATCCAGTAGCTGTTGCAGGGATTTATTACGTAATTGCTGCTGCAAGTACAACACACCCAAAAGCACCAGGGCTGCGGCCAGCAGGATAGGTAGTAACATAATCCTTTGTTTGATCACGAAGGTAATAATAGCAATGGCATACGCATTGTATCTGCGGTATACGGAGGATTGAAAATAAAAAAGCGGCCGTGCTGTTCATGACCGCTTTGGCAGATAATATATTCCAGCCATTACAACTGCTCATAGAGCTTGCGCAAGCGTTCGCGGGTCATGATTGTTTTCCAGTCTTTGCCCAAGGCGTTTTCCCACAGGGGCGCCATACCCAGGGATACGTCGATCATTTTATCAAAATCTGCATTGGAAAGGCCTTTGGTAATGCCTTGCGGAATGGTGATGTTGTGTTTCTTCACCATCTGCTTAAATTCCTTCACCCCTTCCGGATAAAATTCTTCCAGCTTGTCGAACACAATGCAGTTGCCAATACCGTGTTTAGTACCCAGCAGATAAGCCAGCCCGTAACTCACGGCATGGGCTACACCTACCTGGGAATAAGCAATGCTCATACCACCAGCGTAAGAGGCCATCATCAGTTTATCGTCTGCATCGTCATCCCACTTTTCTTTCTGCAGAAAGATCTCCTGGCAAAGCACCAGCGCCTTTTCTCCATATGATTGGCTAAACGCGTTGAGATAGGTACCCTGCAGCGATTCAATGCAATGAATGTAGCAGTCCATGGCGGTGTAGAACATTTGATCCTTGTTCACACCCCGTACCAATTCGGGATCCAATACAATCTGGTCGAAAGGGGTAAAGTCGGAGTTCATGCCCAGCTTACGGGTAGGTCCAGTAAGTACGCAGGTGCGGCTTACTTCTGCGCCGGTGCCGCTGATCGTGGGAATACCTACTTTATACACACCAGGAAATTTAACCAGGTCCCAACCTTGATAATCGGCAGAAGAACCGGGGTTGTTCATCATGAGCGACACTGCCTTGGCCATATCCATCACAGAACCGCCACCTACACCAATAATGCCGGACACGGTACCAAATTCGGCGACCAACTGGTCGCGCAAAGCATCCACCACTTTGGTTTTCGGCTCATCGGTCACATCGATGTACACGATCTTATCTTTTCCTTGCAATGGCACTCGGGCAGCAAACGCCGGGTTGCCTTCAAAATGATAGTCTATAAAAAAGATCATCGGCGCATCGCCCTTACGGTGAGGGGCTATAATTTCACCCAACTGGTTAAAGGCGCCACGTCCAAAGATCACGTAATCCACCATTTTAAAATTCCTGAATTTCATATCGCTAAAGCTTTTCGTTTGCGTTTAAAAATAAGGCAGTGATTGGCTACCAATATAATATCGATATGGCTTACAATAACCTGGATGCTTTCTCCAGATCTTCCGGTGTATCTATTTCCACGCCCATGTATTCCGTTACCGCCATTTTCATGGGAATACCGTTTTCCAGGAAACGAAGGCATTCTATTTTCTCCGCAGCTTCCAGCGGGGTCATAGGCATTTTGGGGAAATTGAGCAGGGTCTGCTTACGGAAAGCATAGATACCGATATGCTCATAATACACTGTGCCGATGTTTTTCTCACGGGGGTAAGGAATTACCGAGCGGGAAAAAAACAGGGCATTGAAATGCTTATCCACGGCCACTTTTACATAATTGGGGTCTTCGATAGACTTCCAGTCGGTCAGTACCTGCATAAGGCTGGCCACCTGCACTTGCTGGCCGCCGGCTCCTTCAAATACCTGTAATAATTTTTCCAACGGCTCTTTCTGGGTAAAAGGCTCATCGCCCTGCACATTCACAAAGATGTCGGCATCCAGATTTTCTGCTGCTTCGGCTATCCGGTCAGTACCGCATACATGCTCCTGCCGGCTCATAATGGCTTTGCCACCGTTGCGGGTAATTTCGTCAAAAATTATTTCACTGTCGCACACCACCGCCACCTCATCGAATACGCCAGTTTTTACCGCCGATTCATAGGTGCGCAAAATCACCGATTTGTTACCCAATTGGGCCATCAGCTTTCCCGGAAAGCGGGTGGCACCATAGCGGGCTGGTATAAGTGCTACTTTTTTCATGTATGTTTTTTAGACCTGCGGCCAATACTGGTATTGGATAAACTGAGGCAGCCAAGTGGATTTCATTCGCTTACTGCCGCCTGTATTATAAACTATCCTTAATTGCTTTCACCAACTTTTCTGCACGGGCAATGGTTTCTTCCTCCGTCCAGGCGAGATTAATGGGGGTAGAAATGCAGCGGCCTATGATGGCATCGGAAGCGGGAAATTCTTTGGTCTTGTACACTTCCATGGCCTGTTGCAGTTCGGCGGCAAAGGGTGTCAGTACAGCGCTTTGTTTAAAGTGTTGCCATTGGCGGATGTAATGCCAATTATTATCGAACCAAAAGAAAGCGGGAATGCCGGCAGCTTTAATGGCGGCTGCTGCTTTACGTGCCGTCTGCTCTGTTGGCAGGAAGAAAGACAAGAAGGTAGCACTGTCTCCTGCTGCATCGGGCAGGCGGCGGAAAGTTACTTCTGGAATGGTTGCCACAGCGTCTTTCAATATTTTTTTATGCGCCTTCTGCACAGCCAGGAAATCATCCAGGCGCCGCACTTGGGCCAGGCCCACGGCGGCATGCAGTTCAGATATGCGGTAATTATATCCAAGGAAAGGATGCTGATCTGCACCACGGTCTACCCCCAGGTGGTCATGCCCGTGATCCGTATAGCCGTCGCATTTAGTGTACACATCGGCATCGTTGGTCACCACGGCTCCGCCTTCTGCGCAGGTAATGGTTTTCACGAAATCAAAAGAGAAGGTGCCGGCATGGCCAATGGTACCCAGGGCCTTGCCCTTATAAGAAGCACCAAAAGATTGACAAGCGTCTTCCAGCAATAACAGGTTATGTTTTTCGCAAATAGCTTTCAGGGCATCCATATCCGCCATAGCCCCACACATATGCACAGGCATTACAGCCTTGGTGTTAGGGGTAATGGCCGCTTCCACCGCTTTGGGGTCCAGGGTAAGGGTGTCATCCACGTCTACCAGCACCGGTATAGCGCCGGCAGAAAATATCGATTCAAAGCTGGCCACAAAAGTAAAGGTGGGCATAATCACTTCATGGCCGGCGCCAATGCCCAGGGCCGCCATGGCCGTGGTAAGGGCAGATGTACCACTGGTGGTAAGTTGGGTATATCTTACTTTCAGTTTTTTGCTGATCTCGTTTTCCAGTTCTTTTGCCTTCCAGATACCTTTGCGCGAACCATCGAAACCATACCGCATGAGGATGCCCGTTTCCAGCACCTCGTTTACTTCTTTTCTTTCAGCTTCGCCAAAAAGTTCATATCCAGGCATATACACAAATTTGTGAGGGTTGAATAATTTTTCTGTTGCGCAAAGTTACATTATTCAATTATTGGGTGCATCCCAAAAACTGTTTATCTTTTGCCAAAAAATTGCCATGCGTTTTTCACTGCTCAGCATCCTATTAATGATAAACCTGCTACTCCCTAAGGCCCTCTTGGCCCAGCAAGCCGGGCCTGCGGAAATACAAGCCCTGCTGGACAAACAATCTACCGCCTGGAATAAGGGTGATCTGGAGGGTTATATGCAGTTTTACTGGCACTCTGACTCGCTGCTATTTATTGGCAAGAACGGCCCTCGCCACGGCTGGCAAACTACACTGGACGCCTATAAAAAAGGCTATCCCACCCGCGCCAATATGGGCCAACTGGACTTTACGCTGCTGGAATGGCGGCAACCCGCCCCAGACGCATGGTTTGTAGTGGGCAAATGGCACCTGAAACGCGTAATCGGCGATTTGCAGGGATATTTTACCCTACTGCTGCGTAAAATAGATGGAGTATGGAAAATTGTTGCCGATCATTCTAGCTCCAGTTGATGGTGCAAAGCTAAAGCCTAAACAGATAATTGGGGAAAGAAGTAGGTGAGATCACTTTGAAATGGCTTAAAAAATAGAACCGTCCCAGGATTAGGACGGCTGCTATACACCACAACATTAAAAAGAAGTTTAAAAAATAGCCAGGAACTATCACGATGTCATCACCATTTCTTTCCTATCACTTTTTATATCATCGTGCTGACAGTACCTATTGTAAGGTATTTAAATGAACGGATCCTTTTTATAGGCCAGCCCACGCGGAAGAAGGCATTTTCTATGCCGTTATTTCTTTTGGATATCCTTATTGTCTTTTACCGCCTTATTTTCTACTTCCGGTTTTTCAGAAAGTGCTTCCTTTAGCGGATTGGTAAAGTTGGATGCCTTATCTGTTTTCAACACCTTAGAGCGGTGCTGTGGTTGTTGTTCATAAGCGCCTGTACTTTGTGCTGCGTTGTCGTTCCGGTTTTGCGGTGCAGTGCGCTTGTCTTTACTTTTTACCATCGTGACCTGTTTTGTGCAGTACAAACTATGCTGCAAGAAAAACCAAACAAAGTCTATTCCAACTCAATGACCGCAGGCACGCTGACTACCTCTTAAATACAGCGTTGCCCAAATTCTACAGATGGGAGGAGACACATTGTTGCTGTGCAACGATTTCTACACGCTGCCGGGCATAGCGCTACTTGGCTCCCGGGCATAGGTTTTGACTATAAGAATTATGACCCGATTATAGATTTATCTCACTAAACAAGTTTAAAATATATAATTGCTATGAGCCTCCAACTAAAGAGATGGACAGAGATGAAGCCTTTACTTAAAAAACGCTTTGCGCAGTTGTCTGACGATGATCTCGTCTATGAAAAAGGAAAAGAATATGAGCTAATGACCAGGTTACAGCAAAAAATCGGGCAACCAGCAGAGGAAATTGAGCGTATTATCCGCAGTTTTTATGTAGCATATTTTACCTACCGCAAACTGTTGTAATCGTTCATATCATGAAAAATAGGATGTATTAATACGTTCCATTCATTTTGGTCGTTTGAACATCACTTATATGTTGTCACTTCATTTATAAAATAGCCTGGCCTATACAGCCGGGCTATTTTATATTAAATAATACCTACCATTACCCGCTCAACCATAAATACAACTAGTTGATCCCGAACTAATAATAAGCTGAAATGTGCAAGGGTAGCGAGTTTCCAAAGATCGTTAACTAAACGTTTGCAAAAGCACTGTACTACTTTATACATAGCGCACTTATCTTTGCCATCTCCTTTAGCCTCCTCCTCTGAAATTGACCTGACCAATTTTTAGCCTTTTTCCTGTTAAAAGCCCGCAACAACACTTTTAATGTTAAACCGGGATAAAATGTCTGGCAAGATCAATTTCTTTTTAATTTTTTGTATTGGTATAGCAGCCGTACTATTTACGAGTTGTACCAAAGAGGCGGCTACGCCTCCCAAACAAACTACCATCATTGCAGATAGTACGCCTGTGGCCACCATCATAGATACGGTTGCGGACAACCATATTAATCGTGTATTCCTGCTCCAATTAGTAAACGGTCTGCGATCCCATGGCTGTAACTGCGGCGGCATACAAATGCCCCCTGTTCCAGTCCTTTCCTGGAATGGTAAACTGGAAAAAGCGGCCTGGTCGCACGCACAGGATATGTCTTTGAAAAATTATTTCGACCACACTGCGCCAGATGGGTCTACTCCGGAAAGCCGCATAGTGGCCGCTGGCTATAACTGGGTATTTGCAGGAGAGAATATTGCTATGGGTAACATGGACGAACAGGCTGTAATGGTAGGCTGGCTGGGAAGCCCTCACCATTGCCAGAATATGATGAATGCAAACTATGAGCATATCGGCATTGCCCGCGCTGGTAACTACTGGACCATGGAACTGGGCAGTCTGGGTAGTGTTTCCGTTAAATAAATAGCTGGCTTTCCAAAATTATAATAAACCATCACCTGGAAATTTTTGCATCTTCCTTTGGCCGTGCGGGCCTTCATCGTACCCCGCCGGCCAGCTGGATGCAAGTCATGGCTGCTGCTTAAAACGATCCCGCCACAGGCGATACACATAATACAAATAGGCCACCAGCGTAATCCCAAAGAAAATATAGCATCCCACCAGTTGCCCCACCGATGCCTGATCCGGCAAACCATAGCCCAGGTAAAGACCAATGAATACATTCACCATCATCCAAAAAAGTCCAATAAAAACGGTACGGATGATCTTTGAGAAAAAGCGCACCAGGCGCATGTCTATCCCACCTTGCGGCTTTTCTTCTTCCTCGGTCATATGTAAAAGTTTTATGGGATCAATAGTTTGGAGAGGGCGGCGCTATCCCCATTAAAAACATTAAAATCCACCGTCGTACGAATGCCGTCTACCCTTCCCCGGTCATTGTGCTGCCAGAACATCCAGGAGCGGGCGGTTTGCGGGTTTTTTTCTACATAATAGTGTGCCACCCAGAGAGGGTAATCATCAAATTCATCTCCCAGATAATTGTGGTAAAACTTCATGTTGGTATAAATGATGGGCTTCACCTTATACGCCTTTTCCATTTCTTCCAGCCAGATGCGTGCGGTCATGCGGATTACTGCAGCGGGCTGGTTGTTGCTGGTTTCAATATCCAGTACCGGCGGCAGATCGCCAGATTCCAGGTTTACTACATTCTTAAAATTGATGGCCTGCTTCAGCGGGTCGCGGGTGGCGTAAAAAAAGTGATAAGCGCCCCGGATCACGCCGGCATCCCGGCATTTGACCCAGTTACGCTTAAAAGCGGCATCCTGCCGGGTAATGCCTTCTGTAGCCTTGATAAAGGCAAAGCTAATCTTTACCTGTTCTACCTGCATTTGTCCCACGGCATTCCAGTTAATGTCCTGCTGAAATTTGCTCACATCAATCCCATGCATGGAATAATTTACCGGCATATCGATGCCGAATTCTGCATAATGAACGAAGTTGATGCCGCTCCGATGGCGCCACCAAAGATAACTCCCCACTGCTGCCGCCAATAGCAGCACCAGGAAAATGGAAAAACGCCAGGCTTTTTTTATCATTGTACGTTGCAGGATAGATGGCGGCCAAGGCCGATTATTTCCGCAAGTATAGCGCTTAAATTTCTTTTTCCGTTTTTATAAGACATAGTTGTCCTATTTTTACGAACAATCTTATCGTCATGCCGGATTTTAACCTGAACGACAGCCTGAACCTACTTTCCAAATTTACCCTGCGCCGAGCTTGGAATGCCGGGAAAGTATTGTCAAGTTACTGGGTCAGTAAGTGGACGGGCAAGCCGGTGCAGTGGGGCTATCCCATCTCCCTCTCTTTTGAGCCGACCACTTCCTGCAACCTGCGCTGCCCGGAATGTCCCAGTGGCCTGCGCGCCTTTACCCGGCCCACGGGCATGTTGGAACAAGACTTTTTCCGCCGTACCATCGACAGTATTTCCAAAGAGCTTTTATACCTGATATTTTATTTTCAGGGCGAGCCCTACCTGAACCCTGGTTTCCTGGACATGGTAAAACATGCTTCCTGCCGCGGAGTATACACCGCTACGTCTACCAACGCGCATTACCTGACAGATGCCAATGCCAAACGTACCGTGGAAAGTGGGCTGGATCGCCTTATTATTTCAATAGATGGCACCACCCAAGATGTTTACACACAGTACCGCGTGGGTGGCAATCTTAATAAGGTGATCGAGGGAGCTAAAAACATTGTGAAGTGGAAAAAAGCGTTGAACAGCACCAAACCCTTCGTCTTCTTCCAGTTCCTGGTAGTAAAACCTAATGAACACCAGATTGAAGACATTAAAAAACTGGCCAAAGAGATTGGGGTAGACCAGGTGCGTTTTAAAACTGCACAGGTATACGATTTTGAAGAAGGCAACCGCCTTATCCCTACCATCGATAAATACTCCCGTTATAAACAAAAAGAAGACGGCACCTTTGCCATCAAAAATGGCATGGGCAATCATTGCTGGCGGCTCTGGCACTCACCGGTAGTTACTTGGGATGGGCTGGTGGTACCCTGCTGTTTCGATAAAGATGCACAACATCGCCTGGGCGATCTGAAGAAAGAAGATTTTCGCACATTATGGCATAATGATGAATATGTGAAGTTCCGCACCCAGTTGATGGTGAGCCGCAAGAATATTGATATTTGCGCCAATTGCAGTGAAGGAACGAAGGTGTGGGAAGATTAAAAAATGCCTGCAGGTCTACATCTGCAGGCAGGTATTTTTAGCTGTTAAACCTAATTTTTTAGGGGCCATCTTGAAAGGATGGCCCCTTTATTTTTATAGATTAATAGTCTTATTATTTGTCTTTTTTGCGGTTTGTGAATTTCTGGTAAAGGTTTACCCCTGCACGTACACCTACATATTCCAAGGCGCTCATTAATGCAGTGGTAGCAAAGCTTTTTATCTTGCCGCTTTCCCAAGCCAACCTGGCCACCCGGCCTACAATGCCCATCGCTCCGCTCTTACGCACATTGCTGGGTACAATCGAGTTTACGGCCATGCCTTTGAAATTCGATTTAAAATGTGTAGCCCTTTCACCCAGTTCCTGCTCCAGCACCCTGGAATGCTTTTTCAGGCGAATGATTTCTTGTTCCAGCGCGTCCATGGGGGTCACTTTCTGCATGGGTATGATTTTATCATTGAGAGGTATGTTTTAATGATGCTCTGTAACGGCTGGTTCTGCCTCGGCTTCGGGATCATCCTGAGATTTTTCAATGAGATCATCCATCTTTTCTTCCCGCAATATTTCACCGATAACCAGGTTGGCAACACCCCTTTGTACCTGCTTGCGCACCAGGTACATGATCAGCATTAGCACCAGAAAGGCACCGGCGGAGCAAGAAAAACCAATGGTGAAACTACCTGTTTTCTCCCCAATAAAAAAACCTAGCACCATGCCTAAAAAAACAATCACGAAAAAAAACAGCAGAAAAGCCAGCATCATCGAAAATAATATCCCGATGGTCCTGGACAGCTTCCCTGCTGCCTGGAGCCGAATAAGATCTACCCTAGTCTGGAGATATTCCTTGAGTGTTTTACCCGTCTCCTGAAAATAATTACTGAAGTTGTCTTCCATGCAAATTTTTTTATTGCAGGTGGGTGAATTTAGGCCAATTCGTTTTCAATGGCATTTTCATACTCCGCTTTTCTTTTTTTCAGCTTGTCTTTCAGCTTATCTGCCTGGTATTTAAGCTTATCTACCAGTTCGTCTTTCTTATCGGAGTTCAGGAAATAACCTACGGCTACACCCACGGCAGCTCCTACAATGAAAGATACTACGGCTTTGGAACTGTTGTTCATGGTATTTTCTTTTTTAAGTTGAGGAATGTAATGACGTTGGGTAAAACGCAAACACCATTCCATAAATTCATTTTAAATATAAAAGAACTATAAAGTGTGAACTTGTTGGGCCTGTAATTTGTTAGCTTTTTAATTATAATCATTTAGCCAATGGGAATTATTCAAAACCAACATCTTAAGCAGGTGGGTTTCATCATCCTTATTCTGTTACTGGGAACGCTCTTGTTTCTTGAACTGTCCCCTTTTATCCCCGGATTCCTGGGCGCTGTAACGTTTTATGTATTATGTAGAAGAGTGATGTTCTACCTGGTGGAAAAACGACGATGGCCAGCACCCGCCGGAGCAGCACTGGTGATGGTGTTGTCTTTCGTCATCATTTTGTTGCCTTTTGGGCTGTTGTTTAATATGCTGGCCTCCAAAGCCTCTTTTGCCATCGAGCATTATGCCGATCTGGCTGGCAGCATTAAACAACTCAATGGCCGTATACAACAAAGCGTTGGGTTTGATCCTTTGTCGCCCGAACGGATGCAGCAAATGCAAAGTAAGCTGGCGATCGTTGTCCCCAATTTGCTGGGAGCCACCTTTAGCTCCATCACGAGCATTGTGATCATGTATTTTATTTTATACTTCATGCTAACTTCAGCCCGGGCCATGGAAACGTCTTTGCACAAAAACATCCCGTTAAAAGAAGAAAATGTAGTGCGCATGGGTAAAGAAGTACATACCATGGTGATCGCCAATGCGGTGGTAATTCCCCTCATTGCCATTTTACAGGGTACGGTGGCTGGACTCGGCTATTGGTTGCTAGGTGTTCATCAACCTGTTTTTTGGGGCGTGGTCACAGCCTTTGCTTCGCTATTACCAGTGATTGGAGCGGCAGCCGTTTATGTGCCGCTTGGGCTGTATGTGCTGGCCACGGGGGGTACCTGGTACGGATTGGGATTGTTGTTATACGGCTTCCTTATTGTGGGTACGGTAGACAATGTGTTCCGCTTCATGCTGGCCAAACGTATTGGTGATGTACATCCGCTGATTACAATTTTCGGAGTACTCATAGGGCTTAATATATTCGGATTTATCGGTATTGTTTTTGGGCCGCTGCTGATTTCTATGTTTTTGTTATTGCTGAAAATATATGCCAACGAATTCTCCCAACATACAAAGGAAAATTTACAGCACCCTGCATAGTACATTCAATAAGAATTCCTGGGCTTTGCCAAGAAATAAATGCAGCCTCCGTCATCCTGGCGGTGGCTGTTCCATTTTTACCGGTAATAATTATTCTCCTCTATGTAGGCCGCCACGTTATCCGGGATGAGATATCGAACCGGTTTGCCTTCTTTTATCCAGCGACGTATAGCCGTGGCAGAAATATCCAGCAAGGGAGCTTCCAATACGGTAATGCTGGCCCCAGCCAGTTCGCTGGCGGGGTGGCCTGGGCGCATGTAAATGTACATCGGGTACTGCCGGATGAGCTGTTCATAATTTTTCCATCGGGGCAGGTTTTCGAGGCTGTCACTACCCATGATAACAGAAAACTCGTGGGTGGGGAACTTCTCCGCTAAATATGTCAGCGTATCGATGGTAAAGGAAGGGCGGGGTAAGGAAAATTCAATATTACTGGCCCGAAGGCGGGGCGCACCTTGCACAGCCAATTCCACAAGATGGTACCGGTGATGCTCATTCAATAAGGTACCGGCAGATTTCAACGGATTTTGCGGTGATACCACCAGCCATACCATATCCAGGTCTGTATTGTAAGCGATAAAATTCGCAATGATTAAATGCCCGTTGTGAATCGGATTGAAAGAGCCAAAGTACAAGCCTATCTTCATGCCCTGCTAATTTGAGCCGTGAAAGTAGGAAAAATCTTACTCCAATGGCTTAAACTGTTCGAACAACTGCCCACTTCTTTTGCAAAAATGGGTGACCCTGCACAAGGTGGCGCCAAAGGGCGAACGCAGATAGGTATCCCTGCTGACGCAATGCGGACAGGTTGTATGCAGCAATATTTCTGTAGCGAATGATCAAACAGGAAATGACGTACCAGGCTAAAACTGTAATTACCTATAGATTGATCCACGAGATGACAACGGGCTCCCCTTTTTCCTGGTGAAAAACTTCTTAAGCACGGGAGCTTTTCCATCGGCCACGGTAACTGGGCCGGCTGCGCCCAGTTGCAGGCGGCTTATCCTTGGATCAAGTGATAGTTCATTCATCATTTTCCCTTGCTTTTATGCCACTGGGGCTGTCCATTTTTCGGTGGGCTGCATAAGGCAACACGCCTGGGCAATGCAGGTACCCCAATGGCTGCAACTGGCGGCGCAGGGACTGCCGGTTCCAGCGCTTGACAGCCCGCAGTAAATAGCTGCACTACCTCTGTTATTGCGGGTTTCATCGCTACCCAATTTTTCGTATATTTATTTTTTACTATAAATGGCCAAAATTCTAAACCGATGTATAATATAAAAATTGGAAAGCCCCTGCTGTTCGCTGCCCTGGCATTGCTAACAGCCTGTCATAAAAAAGATAAAGGCAGTAGTACCCCCACCAATACCACCCTATCACTGGCCGACCGGACAAAAGATACCCTGTATTATATTTTTAAAGACGAGTACTTGTGGACAGATGCCATTCCCGATTACAATACTTTTAAACCCCACAGCATAGATTCGCTGGAACCAGAACTCGACGCGCTGATGAGCTACAAGCGGGATTCGCTTGATCCCACCAAAGCAAAAGACCATTATAGTTTTCTGGATGATGGCTCCGTATCTGAAGCATTGGATCAAGGCCGCGCCGGCGATTTTGGGTTTAATATCGGTTTCTATAACTATGATGATATCCGTAGCACTTATGTATATCCCGGATCGCCCGCCGGCCTGGCTGGCGTGAAGCGTGGCTGGAAACTCACCGCGGTAAATGGGGATACCAGCTTATATTATGACCTAAATGAAACTACTGGCCACGGTACTAACTATGATCGTTTGGTGGATGCCTTTTATTACAGCAGCCAAACCGCTTTCACTTTCCTGAAACCAGATAATAGTTCCGTTACCGTAAATCTTACTACTACAACGTACGACATAAATCCGCTGCTGTATTCCAATATCTTTAATTTTAACGGACATAAAATCGGCTATTTTGTTTTTAATTCCTTCCTATCGCTAGACATCGTAAAGTCAAGGCTAGACAGCCTTTTCGGGGCTTTTGCCAGCGCAGGCGTGACCGATGTGATTGCAGATATCCGCTACAATGGCGGTGGCGCTGTTGAAACTTCCGAATACCTGGCCAATCTGTTGGCACCTGCTTCCGTGGGCACCAACACCAAATTAATGTATACGGAGTACTTTAACAGTGCCCTCATAAATAAACAATACAATGCCTACACCAAAGTAATGCGCATTGAAAATGGGCAGTATAAACTCACAGATGAATATGATTATCTGGTGGAAAATAACATTGCCAAATGGGCTAAAGCAGGGACGCTAAGCCCCAATAATGTTGTTTTCATCGCCACAGGGCAAACAGCTTCTGCCAGTGAATTGCTGATCAATAACCTGAAACCAGTATTGCCAGCCTGGCACCAGGTGGGTACTTATACTTATGGCAAACCAGTAGGATTTATTGGTATTACCATTGGCGGCAAAGACATGTATGCCATCTCTTTTTCCATTAAAAATTCACAGAACGTAGGCGATTATTATTATGGTCTTTCTCCTGATGGAGGAACTGAAACCTATGAAGACGCCCGCGAAGATTTTGGAGATACACAGGAAGTGTACCTTCACCAAGCCTTAAACATACTGGGCATTACAGACGCCCAATTAGGCAGCAGGCTTCGTGGCCACGATTTTAATCCCTACCTGCGTCCTAGTGTAAACCAAGATTTTTCGCTACGCGCATTCAAAGGCATGGTATTAAAACTGCCCCACCAGGGTTTGCACAAATGAGTACTTTACCTTTAAAAGAAAATCCCGCTTCACCTGAATGAAGCGGGATTTTTTTTAAATAAAATATAACTACATCACCCGTCTATCCTTTGGTTTCAACGGCAACGCTTTATCTGCCGCATCTACAAAAGAAAGAATAGTATTCACCGCCTGGAAATAAAAAGACGGCTGGATGTGTAAAAACTCATCAGACACTTTATGATAGTCCGGATGATCTTCCACGCCAAAATACAGGAAGGGTATATTGTGTTGCTTAAACTCGTATTGATCGCTTTGCCCTGTCCAGTCGTTGCCCCCTTGGTTGGGCTGGTCGTGGCCTGTTTTCAGGTGTATGCGGCTTTGTGCGGATGCTGCGTCTACAAAAGATTTTAAGGCCGGGTTATAATAAAGGCCGCTGGCATACAGCTCCTGCTGATCGTTACGGCTTATCATATCCATGTTCACATTCAGCTGAAGTTGTTTCACCGGAAGGGGCGGCTGTTCAAAAAATGCTTTGGCCCCGAGCAGGCCTTCTTCCTCCCCGTCCAGTGCGGCAAACACCAGGGTATGTGCCGGGGTATGCAGGCTGTAGTATCTGGCAATGGCCAATAACCCCCCTACTCCAGACGCGTTATCATCTGCTCCGTTATAAATGCTGTCTTCACCCTTGCTACCCTCTTTTGTCTTGCGGATACCCAAGTGATCATAATGAGCGGTGATGATGATCGTGGAGTCAGACTTCCCTGCAATGTAACCATAAATGTTTGTACCGCTAATGCGCTCCGTGCCGGCCTGGTGCAAGAACATACGTTCGTACTTGCCATTAAAAGGTTTTAAGCCTATTTCTTTAAAACGATCCAGCAGGTAAAACTGGGCCATCCGGTTGCCTTTTGTGCCTATTCTACGCCCTTCAAACTTGTCCGAAGAGAGGGTGCGGATATCGTCCATGAGGCGGGATGAATCAACGCTGTACTGGGCCTGCGCCATCTGTGCTGCCATCAGCAGCAGTCCGCCTAAAAAAAGTTTGCGCATGGAAATGTGTTTAGGTATCCTGCAATGTAGCTTTTTTAAAAATGCTGGTTTAGCGGTATTTTATTTGAATAACTGGTACACAACAAAACTGCATACATACGCCAGTCCCGTCATGTAAAACAATTGTATTACAGGGTACTTCCAGGAGCGGGTTTCCCGTTTCACCACTGCCATGGTGCTCATACATTGCATGGCAAAAGCATAAAAGATCATCAGCGACAAGCCCGTGGCCAGGGTGTACACCGGCGTGCCGTCTTCCCGGCGGGCCGCCATCATTTTTTCTCGCAGGGTGGCGTCGTTATCATCCGGATTTTCTCCTACACTGTACAGGGTGGCCATGGTGCCTACAAATACTTCACGGGCGGCAAAGGAAGTGATCAAAGCAATACCGATCTTCCAGTCGAAACCCAGGGGTTTAATGGCGGGTTCTATGACATGGCCCAATACACCGGCGTAAGAATGGGCCAGCTTGTCCGACTGGTACACGCGGTCCAGGTCTGTTGTATCTTCTGGGTGGGCCTGCACTAATTGTTCATGCCTGGTTTTGGCTTCCTTCATCGCCTTCGACGGACCGTAAGAGGCCAGGAACCAAAGGATCACGGAAATGACCATGATCACCTTACCGGCATCCGTCACAAATATCCGGGCTTTCTGTATCATGGTTACGCCTACGTTTTTCCAGCGTGGCGCGCGGTATACGGGCAGTTCCATGATAAAGTAGCTTTTTTCCTTCATGCGTATCAGCAAGCGCATAACTGCAGCCAGCACGATGGCCATAAAAAAGCCCATAAGATACAACCCCATCATCACCAGGCCCTGCAAGCTCAAAAAGCCCAACACCTTATGATCCGGTACTACCAGGGCAATCACAATAGTATAAATGGGCAGACGCGCCGAGCAGCTCATAAGCGGGGTCACCATAATCGTAATCAGGCGTTCCTTACGGTTTTCAATGCTGCGGGCGGCCATGATGGCCGGTACAGCACAGGCCACCCCACTGATCAGTGGCATAACCGACTTGCCATTCAGGCCCACCTGGCGCATAAGGCGGTCTGTCAGAAAACTGATACGGGACATGTACCCCGTATCTTCCAGGATGGTGATCAGGCCAAAGAGTATCATAATCTGCGGCACAAACACGGCAATGCCGCTAATACCGGCCAATACCCCATTTACCAGGAGATCTGTAAAATTATTATCGGGCAGCGTAGCAGATAGAAAGCCACTCAGGGCACTAAAGGCCCCCTCAATGCCATCCATCGGGTAAGAAGCCAGCCAAAATATACTCTGAAACAGCAGAAACAGCACCAGTAGCAAGATCAAATAACCCCATACCCGGTGCAACAGCAGGTTATCTATTTTTTCGGAACGCAGTTGTTTTTCCAGTGGGTCGGCCTCTACTACGGTGGTCTTCATTACCGTTTTAATGCGGGCATAACGGAGCATAATCTCCTCTGCCTGCATCTTCGTCTTGTTGAACTTAGATTCTACGAGCTTGTTCTTGATGGCCAGGCGCTGGCCACCATTCAGGAAAGGCAGCTCTTCCACATTCACCGCAATGTGCAGGGCGGCGTAGTCGCTCTTAGCAGGGAAATATTGTTTAATGTCCCGGATCATTTGCGGCGCCAGGCCATGGTTATCGATAAAATCGTGCACAGATACCCCTTGTTTATCACGCATTACCTGCTCTATCGTCTTTTTTAATTCACCCAGGCCTTTGTTCTTGCGGGGGTTAATGGCCACCAGGGGCACGCCCAGCTTGGATTCCAGGCCTTCCAGGTCTATTTCAATGCCCTTTTTACGGGCAATATCCATCATCGTGAGGGCAATAATTACGGGTATTTTCAAGTCCATAATCTGGGAGCAGAAAAGCAGGTTGCGTTTCAGATTGGCCGCATCGGCCACAATGATTATCAGATCGGGTACTTCTTCATGGGAGGGGTTAATGAGTACTTCGTAAGTCACGTACTCATCAGCGCTTTTAGGATAGAGGCTGTAAGTACCTGGCAGGTCAATTATATTGGCCACCAGGTTGGAAGTGATGCGGCTGGAACCGGTTTTTTTGTCCACCGTTACGCCCGGAAAGTTGCTGACCTTCTGATTTAAACCGGTGAGGGCATTAAAAAGTGAACTTTTACCGCTGTTGGGGTTGCCTACCAGCGCAATATTTATGGGAGCTTCCATCCTTTCCGCGTAATTAATCCTATGCTTGAAAACCGAGACTCGCGGCTTACGGCCACGGCTTTTCAACGAACATGCAAAGCTATGAATTAAAAAGCAGGGGGGAATGATCGTATCGGGAAAAAATGGATGGGCGGGTTTTGCTTTTTGCACAAATGCACCTACAACCTCCACCCGGTTGTGTGCCGGCATAAAAGGCCAGCCTGGTCGTTGCCCCTTTCGGCTATGCCCAGCATGCAAAAACCACGGTAAAAACCGTGGTCATGTGCCATTCGTGTTATAATAATAATTACTAAGGTCTGAATAAGTTATAAAGTCCGTACAACATTACAGAGGTAACTTTTATTTGCGGGGTGGAGCTTGTGCCTTTGCTATTGTCTACCGGTGTACGTTGTTTATCAGTATCGCTGTCTATTTCTTCTTTCGGCGCTGCCGGTTTGCTATGGTAGCGGAAATTTTCGTGCAGCGAGTCCGAGTTGCCATGGTGATGGGTTTCAATTTTCACCCCACCATTACCATCGCTATCAATATTCACATCCGTATCGTCGTCGTTGTCATCGTTATCATTTTCGTCGTTAATACGAATATGATGGTAGTGGTTATTGGTATCTTGCAGGTCCACAGATTTACCCTCCGGTACATATATGATCACCTTCACATCCTGCACCCGGAAGTGCGATCCTTTTGGGATGGAGATGTTGCGGGGAATGTACAGGATGGAATCTTCCTGGCGTAAATTCACCGCTATTTCCTGTGCCAGCCGGCGTGCTTCGCTCAAATTATGGCCACGGGAGCTGCGTTGTACCTCCACTTCAAAATTGCCGGTGCGGCTGCTTTCGGTACGCACCTCCACGGCATCCTGCAGTACCACCGTGTCTTCGTCCACGATCAGGTCGCCCATCATAAAATGCATGTTCTCGTCGTCCTGCCAGCCTTGCTGTTTTACAATTAGTTTACCTTGGCTCGGCATTTTCAGGGTAATATTTTCCTTTTCCCGGTCAAAAGCACGGAAATCTTTCACAATCGATACGGCCAGGCAAATGGTGCATACCACCCCTATTAGCCAAAGAATGCCTAAGCTGGCACCTACAAAGCGGTTGCTCTGTTTAATGCCCGTGATTTTTCTTACAATAAATATCACCAGCGCTACAATGGGAATACCCAGCAGCAGGGCAAAAACCGGCCAGATGAGGGCCGTTTGCAGGCCGGGTTCCAGCATTACTTCTTTAAAAGGAAAGATGGCCGCGGAGGATGCTGCGATGGCCACAGCAGCAATGATCAGGCAGAACAAGATCACAACAGCCAGGAAAAAGAAGATGCCTTTCGTGACCAATATTAATGTTTTACCTAATATATCCACCAGGCTATGAAAAAAGCGTTCTATGCCATTTCCTACCTGTCTTCCGCGACCGTACGTAAAATTTTTGATATCGTCCCCCACTTTACCCACATTGCCTTTGATCTGGCTGATTTCTTCCTGGATAGTGGTTTTAATGTTATTGAGATCTACGCGTTCTCCCCGCATTTCCAACTTTTCTGCGGCAGTATTGGCTTCCGGCGTAGCTACCCAAAGGATAAAATACACCAGCACGCCCGTACCAAACCCACCAATGGCCAGTAAGGCAAAAATAATACGGAAGATCACGGGGTCTACACTAAAATAGTTACCCAGGCCTCCGCACACGCCCCCCAGCACCTTGGTGTCTGGATCGCGGTACAAGCGTTTACGCGGACGGCGGCTATACAGATCGTCGGCCGGCGGAGTTTGCCCACTGCTTTCATCACTACCTTCAAACTGTTCGGGGCGGCCTATGGAGGTAATCACGGTCTGCACATCCTCATCGGTAATGCAATGGGCGCCGTTTTTAAGTTTATCGTGAAACAGTTCTGCAATGCGGCTTTCTATATCACTCTGTATCTCTTCTGCCCCTTCTTCCTTTGAAAAATGCCTGCGCAAACTCTCGAGGTACTGGCGAAGTATCTCGTAAGCACTATCCTCTATCGGGATAAGTCTTGCGGAAAGGTTGATGTTGATAATCTTTTTCATAAAAAATGTCACTTTTAGGTGGTAGGAGGATTAGCGTTCGTTATTAGTAAGAGCATGTACAGCATTGGCCAATTCATTCCAGGTGGCCTCCAGCTCTGTGTAAACCCCCAGACCCTTTTCGGTCATGGAAAAATACTTACGCGGGGGGCCCGAGCTGCTTTCTACCCAACGATAGGTAAGCAATTCCGCATTTTTAAGCCTGGTGAGCAAGGGGTACAATGTGCCCTCCAGGATACCGAGCTTCGCCTCTTTCATTTTCTCAATAATGTCTGAAGGGTAAGCCTCGCCTTGCTTGATGACGGAGAGAATGCAAAATTCCAGCACCCCCTTCCGCATCTGTGATTGTGTATTATCGATATTCATGGCAAGTGAGCTTTAATTGCTTTATATATTCTACTAGTCATTTTCTCTTTTGACAATTCAAAGATACATAAAATTATAGTACTGTGCAATGCACAATACCTTTTAAGACAAAATAACTTGCTTAAAACAATAGCATAATAAAAATCAAAATAGCCATGGTAGCGGAAATATGCCGTAAATGGTACCTTGCAATGCACAGTACATATAATTATAGCCGGCAAAATACAGGGATAAATGGTTGAAGAAGTTTGTACAACTATTTAACATTTATTTTTTTGCTGCGGGGTACAATTACCGATTGCAGTCCCTATTTTTGTAACATCCTCATTTTTGTAGCATTTTTATTATTGTGAAAAGAATTCTCAGCATATTACTTCTGGCCATCATGTGCACACAGTTCCTCCCTATCCGGGCGCTGGGTAAAATGCTGTTTAATAATCAGATCGTAGAAGAACATGTACATGAAGACGGGGAAAGTGGCAAAGCTTTCAAAGAAATAAAATTTCATCCCGTCCACGGTCATGTGAATTACCTGGCTATTGAGATTTTTATCCAGGAATTATTTTCTCATTATCACGAGCAGCTTCCTCCTAATCACTCCATGGAAGTAAGTACCCCTCCGCCTAACTGCTAAGTATTCTCCCTCTTCCGGCACTCTGCCGCGTGTATGGATATAATTTCCTATACACAAATCTCATTTCCCTTTTTATCATTTCAACAGTTGGTATGCTCTGCCAGCAAGGATTTTCCACGTATGCTTTCGCGCGGGTGCGAAAGCGGGTGGTGAATGCGCATGGCTGTGCATGCAAAAATGTGACATAATGCAACGCACTAAATTATTTGCCTATATCAAAGAAGATGCAGCCGCTGGCCTGGTGGTGTTTCTTATTGCTGTACCCCTTTGCCTAGGCATTGCCCTGGCTTCGGGAGCTCCCTTGTTCTCCGGGCTTATTGCCGGGATGGCCGGCGGCCTCGTAGTGGGTGCGCTTTCCGGCTCTCATGTGAGCGTAAGTGGCCCGGCAGCAGGGCTTACAGCTATCCTGCTTACTGCCATTGGCTCGTTAGGGGCATTCGATATATTGCTGGCCTCCGTGGTAATTGGCGGTTGCATCCAGCTACTCCTTGGCTTTGTAAAAGCCGGTACCATCGCCAATTATTTTCCATCAAACGTTATCAAGGGTATGCTGGCTGCCATCGGTATTATTATTATCCTGAAGCAATTACCCAATGCTTTCGGCTATTTCCGCCCAGCCGCCGCAGACTCGGCATTCGAAGACGACGATACCAGCAATATGTTTGTAAATATGATTTCTACTCTAAAATATGTGCATATCGGGGCCACTATTATCACGGTGATTTCACTGCTCATTATTTTATATTGGAAAAAGATTCCAGGCCTTAAGGTCATACCAGCTGCACTTGCCGCGGTGATCGCGGGTATAGGTTTACAATTAATGTTTAGTCGCATAGGTGGTTCTTTTGCGCTCTCGCCCAAGCACCTGGTAAGCCTCCCAGTACCCTCCAGTGTTCAGGATTTCATCGGCCAGTTTACCTTTCCCCGCTTTAGTGCACTGGGTAATAAGGAGGTGTGGGTAACTGGTGTTACTATCGCGATAATTGCCTCCATAGAAACGTTGCTTAACCTGGAAGCCGCTGACAAACTGGACAAACAGAAACGCTACTCCTCCCCCAACCAGGAGCTGAAGGCCCAGGGCATTGGCAACATTGTGAGTGGTATGCTGGGCGGCCTGCCCGTAACATCGGTGATTGTGCGCTCTTCTGCCAATATAGACGCCGGCGCCCGTACCCGTATGGCCTCCATCATACATGGGGCGCTACTGCTGGTATGCGCAGCTTTTATCCCTGTTTTTCTTAACAAAATACCCTTGGCTACTCTGGCAGCGGTGTTGTTGGTTACCGGATTTAAGCTTTGCAAACCGGCCGTATTCAAGGAAATGTTCCTGAACGGCAAGTATCAATGGGTGCCATTCCTGGTTACGGTGGTCACTATCGTAGCCACCGACCTCCTTATTGGCATTAGCGTGGGCATGGCTGTAAGTGTGCTTTCGTTGCTGCGTGGTAATATTAAAAGCAGTTACTACTTCTCCAAAAGCCGTTACAGGGAAGGCCAGGGCATACGATTGGAACTGGCCCAGGAGGTTTCTTTCTTAAACAAGGCCAGTATCCTGCTCACCCTGGATCACCTGCCCGCTAATACTACTGTGATCATCGACGCCAGTAAAACGGCCTACATTGATTATGACGTGCTGGAAATCATCAGAGAATTTACCAACGTAAAGGCGCTCTCAAAAAACATTAATGTGCTGCTTACCGGCTTTAAGCCTGTATATAAAATTGTGAATCACCCGCAGGAAACCATCCACAGCGTGGAAAGCAATGTTCAGGTCATAGCCCTGGGCAACCACGAACAATTGATTAAGGAATTACAAATGAATTAACCAATCAAAAACTTTTTGCCATGCACACACAGACCGCTATCACACAAAAACATACCACCTCCTTACAAGTACTGGAATCGTTGAAGGCAGGTAATGCCCGCTTCGTTGAAAACCGTCAGCTAGCCCGCAATTTCTACCAGCAAATGACCGAAACCGCCGGAGGCCAGTGGCCAGTGGCCGCCATTGTAAGCTGTATGGATTCGCGCACCGCTGCGGAGTTAATCTTCGACCAGGGACTAGGCGATATCTTCAGCATACGCTTAGCTGGCGCAGTGATTACCGATAACGTGCTGGGAAGCCTGGAATACGCCTGTAAAGTAGCCGGCGCAAAGCTGATCGTAATAATGGGCCACTCGCACTGTGGTGCCGTAAAAGGCGCCTGCGATGCCGTGGAACTGGGCAACCTTACAGCCTTGCTCAACAAGATCACCCCAATTGTTCACCAGGAACGTTCCATCCATGAAAACCGTAATTCCAGCAACCACAAGTTTGTAGAAGCGGTCACCCATCAGCACACCGAACGTTCCGTACAGGCGGTGATGGAGCAAAGCAACATTCTGCGCAGCATGATCCTGCAAGGGGAGATTGGTATTGTTGGAGCACATTATAACGTAGAAAACGGGCAAGTTACTTTCTTGGAAAATGCCTGTTATTTAAACAATACTAGCGATAGCGCCACCACTGCTGCTTAACCTTTTTTAGTTGCGCATTATACAGTTCTTAGCTAGCGGCCAGCCTTTTATAGGGCTGGCCTTTTTATGGCGCTCGTATTATTTATAAACTATTGCAGCGAAAGGATAATAACTTCTCACTGCATTTAATTTTTTTAGAGTTTTCTTAAACGCTCCGCCGCCCGCTCCAACGTATTGTCTTTTTTGGCAAAGCAAAAACGAATAACATGATCGTCTTTCCCATCCTGGTAAAAAGCCGATACAGGAATGGTGGCTACACCTATTTCCTGGGTTACCCGCACGGCAAAATCTTTATCGCCTTCATCGGATATCTGGTCGTACTTCATAAGCTGGAAGTAGCTGCCCTGGCTGGGCAGCGGCGTAAAACGTGCGTCCTGCATAAGCGATAAAAACAGATCCCGTTTCTGCTGGAAAAAACGGCCCAGCGCTTCATAATGTGCAGGGTTTTGAAGAAATGCGGCCAACCCATGCTGCATAGGGGTATTCACCGAAAAACACAGGTACTGGTGTACCTTGCGGTATTCTGCCATCAGATGGGCAGGCGCTATGCAGTAGCCCATTTTCCACCCAGTAATATGAAAAACCTTTCCAAAAGAAAACACTACAAAACTGCGCTTCAACAGGTTGGGATATCGTAATACACTTTCATGCCGCACCCCATCAAAAACAAGGTGTTCATACACTTCATCAGATAGCACCAGGAGGTTATGCAGTTCGGCAATATGCTCCAGTTGCTGCAGATCACGGACCTTTAGGATGGTGCCGGTAGGATTGTGCGGGGAGTTGATGATGATCATCTTAGTACGCGTGGTGATCTTGCTCTTCACCAGGGCCCAGTCTATGTGATAATCCGGGTAGGCCAGTGGAATGAGTACAGGCACGCCTCCATTCACTAACACGTTGGGAATATAACTATCGTACGCCGGTTCAAAGATGATCACTTCATCGCCCATACCTATGCAGGTGGCAATAGCTGTAAAGATGGCATAAGTGCCGCCGGGCGTGATGGTGATCTCCGTATCCGCATCTACGGTGGTGCCATACAGGCTTTGTACTTTGGCCGCAATCGTTTCCCGTAGCGCAGCAAGGCCGGGCATGGGGGCATATTGATTAAATCCCTTTTGCATAGCCACATTCACGAGATCTTTGAGCTCCTCGCTGGTATCGAAATCTGGAAAGCCCTGCGAAAGATTAATAGCCTGGTGCTGTGCCGCCAGGGCACTCATCACGGAGAAAATAGTGGTACCCACGTCGGGCAGCTTGGAAGAGAAAGGGAAAATCATGCACAATCATTTAGGCGTTGCATTGGTGGCATCTAAAAATACAAAAGGGCCGGTAAAGTTTACCAGCCCTTTTATAATATTTTAGGCTTTTAAAGAAACCTGTCGCCCTTATGTCTTTTTACTTCGGCTACATATTCCTTGATCTGTTGTTCTTTGTCTTTTTTGCAGATGAGTAATACATCGGGCGTATCAATGATAATAAAATCGTCCAGGCCTTGTAGTAGTACTAGTTTGTCGTGTGGGGCTTTCACCATACTATTGGTAGCGTCAATGACCATCACGTTTTTGCCTTGCACAGCATTGCCCAGGTAGTCTTTTTCCAGGTTGTCGTAAGCAGATGCCCAGGTACCCAGGTCGCTCCAGCCAAAATTGGAAGGGATCACATACACATTGTCCGCTTTTTCCATAATACCGTAGTCGATGGAGATATTGGTGCATTGTGCATAGATCATTTCAATAACATTCTGCTCCTGCGGGGTGTTCAAGGCTTCTTCCTCGGCCACAAACAGCTCGTCTACTTCGGGCAAATATTTTTTCAATGCCGCCAGGATGGTTTTAGACTGCCAAACAAAAATACCGGCATTCCACAAAAAATCGCCACTCTCCAGGAATGTACGGGCTATATCAAGGCTGGGCTTTTCCGTGAACGTTTTTACAGGATACACATTATCCGCTACTTGCTGTGTCTCAAACTGGATGTAGCCATAGCCGGTATCAGGACGGGTGGGCTGTATGCCCAGTGTTACCAGGGCACTGTGGTTTTCTACGAACTGTAACCCTATCAGGCAGGAATTCACAAAAGCTACCGGGTCCAGGATGAGGTGGTCGGCGGGTGCGCATATAATACTGGCTTTAGGATCTAATTTGTGAATTTTATGCGAAATGTAAGCCACGCAGGGCGCTGTATTTTTACGGGATGGCTCCGCTACGATATTTTCAGCAGGCAGAACAGGCAATTGCTGGGCCACCAAATCTGCATACTGTTCATGGGTAACGACAAAAATATTTTCTGCGGGAATGAGGGTCAAAAAACGCTCGTAAGTCCACTGCAAAAGAGTTTTTCCTGTATTAAGCATATCCAGGAACTGCTTGGGAAGATCTGTCCGGCTATAGGGCCAGAAACGGCTACCAATTCCCCCGGCCATGATCGCTACGTAATAATGCTTATTAATATGTGTCATTAGATAATTCCTTCCCTGATTAAGTCGTGTAAATGAATAATGCCTTTGTATATTTCGCCGTCCAACACCAGCAATTGCGTGATGTCGTACTGTTGCATTTTTTCCAATGCATTTACTGCCAGTTCTTGCTCCTGGATACATTTAGGCCTGGCCGACATAATATCGGAGGCTACTACCTGGGCTGTCGAAACATCTTTTTCCAACATGCGGCGGAGATCGCCGTCTGTAATAGCACCCTGAAGGTTACCAGCGGCGTCTACTACAGCCGTTATACCGAGCATTTTGGAAGAGATTTCCACAATCACAGTATGGAGGTTGCTGTTTGGCAACACTTTGGGTACCGCATGCTGCTTGCTGAGATCGCCCACTCGCATGTAAAGTTTCTTGCCTAAGATACCACCAGGGTGAAATCTGGCAAAGTCTTCGGCTGTAAATCCATGTACTTCTATCAAACATACTGCCAGCGCGTCACCCATTGCCAGTTGGGCAGTGGTGCTTGTGGTGGGCGCCAGGTTATTAGGACAAGCCTCTTTGATTACAGATGTATTTAAAACATAATCCGCAGACTGTGCGAGGTAAGAGTTAACATTCCCTACCATGGCGATCAGCGGGTTACCAAAATTGCGGACCAGCGGAACCAGTATTTTTATTTCCGGGGAATCTCCGCTTTTAGAAATGCACAGGACAATATCTTGCTCCTGGATCATGCCCAGGTCGCCATGAATGGCATCGGCTGCATGCATAAACAATGCTGGCGTACCGGTAGAATTGAACGTGGCCACAATTTTCTGCGCAATAATAGCACTTTTACCAATACCCGTTACCACTACCCTGCCGGCACAGGCGCCCATCAACTGAACCACCGCTTCAAAAGTGTCGTCGATAAAAGCTTTCAAACCATCTATGGCGGCGGCCTCTTGCTGCAAAGTACCCAGCGCTACTTGCTTAATATTGATCACTTTTTAACTGTTTCATGAAAAACGAAGCAAAGGTATTATATTTTACCCAAGGCCCGCCCCTCGTGTAATTTATGTTGCTGGAGACCGCTTTTTTCGTTAGTTTCGTGTCCCCTAAAAAATACATTATATTTTTTTATATTTGACATCGGCTTTTTAGCCTTTAAATTAAAACCAGAATGCAATGGCGGTTGTAAAGGAAAGTTTGATGGATGCATTACAGGAAAATTTTGGCTTCACTGCCTTCAAGGGCAACCAGGAAGCAATCATTAATAGCATCCTCGCAGGTAATGATACATTTGTCATCATGCCCACCGGCGGTGGGAAATCGCTCTGTTACCAACTGCCCGCGCTCATCAGCCCGGGTTGCGCACTGATCGTTTCCCCCCTCATCGCACTGATGAAAAACCAGGTGGACCTGGTGCGTTCCTACAGCAGCAAAGACAATGTGGCGCATTTTCTCAATTCTACCCTGTCCAAAACCCAAATTAAAAAGGTAAGGACAGACCTTCAGTCCGGCAAAACCAAGCTGCTCTATGTGGCCCCGGAAACGCTTACCAAACAAGAAAACCTGGATTTTTTCCGGGAATTGGACATTTCGTTTGTGGCCGTAGATGAGGCCCACTGTATTTCAGAATGGGGACATGATTTCCGGCCAGAATATCGCCGCCTCAAAGAAATGATCGACCAGATCAGCGACAAGCTGCCCATTATTGCCCTTACCGCCACCGCTACGCCCAAAGTGCAAAGCGACATCGTTAAGAACCTGGACCTCCGCGATCCTAATACCTTTATGTCCTCTTTTAACCGGACTAACCTCTATTACGAGATCCGGCCAAAACGCAAAAAGGATGTTACGATCAAAGAAATCGTTAAGTACATTCACCAGCACAAAGGCAAAAGCGGTATCATTTATACCCTCAACCGTAAAACCACGGAGGAACTGGCCGACATGCTGGTGGCCAATAATATTAAAGCCGTGGCTTACCACGCCGGCCTGGACGCTAATACCCGCGCCAATCGACAAGATCAGTTCCTGCACGAAGATGTAGAGGTGATCGTTGCCACTATTGCCTTTGGCATGGGTATCGACAAGCCCGACGTTCGTTTTGTGATCCACTATAATATTCCCAAAAGCCTGGAAAATTATTACCAGGAAACCGGTCGCGCCGGTAGGGATGGACTGGAGGGCAATTGCATTTGCTTTTACTCTCACCAGGACGTGCAGAAGCTGGAACACCTCATGCGCGACAAGTCGCTCAGCGAACGGGAAATGGGCGCTCAGCTCATCAATGAAACCGTGGCCTACGCAGAAAGCGCCGTATGCCGCCGCAAAGTGATCCTCCACTATTTTGGCGAACATTCTGATGTGGAAAACTGTGGCAAGTGCGACAATTGCCTGCACCCGAAGGAAAAGATAGAGGTAAAAAACCGCGTGAGCATTGCCCTGCGCGCCATCCTGGCCCTGCAGGAACGCTTTGGTAGCGATTACGTGGTAAACGTGATTACCGGCAAGGTAACTCCACAGATAGCCACCTACCGCCATGATCAACTAGCCGAATTTGGCGAAGGCAAAGATAGCGACGCTCATTTCTGGAACTCCCTGCTACGCCAAATGATGCTGGAAGGCCTGGTAGAAAAAGATATTGAGGAGTATGGCCTGCTAAAACTAACGGACAAGGCCCGTCAATTCCTTAAAAAACCGTTTGCTATTTACGTAGTTCTCAATCACCAGTTCGAAACAGATGGCAACGATGAAGAGGAAGATGCCAACGCCGAAGCCCAAATTTCTGCCGATCCCGTGCTGTTTGAAATGCTGAAAGATCTGCGTAAAAAAGTAGCCAAGGAAAAAAACCTGCCCCCCTTCGTGATCTTCCTCGAAAGCTCGCTAGAAGATATGGCCACCCAGTACCCCACCACAGTTCAGGAACTGGAAAAAATTCAGGGGGTAAGTAAAGGCAAAGCCATACGCTACGGCAAACAATTCGTAGATGTGATCTCCAAATATGTGACGGAAAACGATATCGTGAAGCCAGACGATTTCGTAATGAAAAGCGTGGTGAATAAGAGCGGCATGAAGGTGTTCATCATCCAGAACATCGACAAAAAAATACCGCTGGAAACAATCGCCAAAAACAAAGAACTAACCATACAGCAACTGCTCAGCGAAATGGAAACAATCGTTGCCAGTGGCACTAAGCTAAACCTGGATTATTGCATAGACGAAGAACTGGATGATTACGCACAGGACGAAATTCTGGACTATTTCAAAAACTGCGAAACCTCCAGCTTGGCACTTGCCAAGGAAGAACTGGCCGACGGCGATTATTCGCTGGACCAGTTGAAGCTTATGCGTATTAAATTCCTGGTGGTGTATGGGAACTAAATTTTGTGTAACCTTTTTTTCCACCCACATAAAAAGCCGCAAGCATTTTTTTTATGACAGCAGGTATAGCCCGGATCAAGGCGCAGATAGCGCCGGTACGTCAGCAGATCGTAGATCATGCTTTATACAATGAATTACAAAGCCTCCAGGATGTAAGGCTTTTCATGCAACATCACGTGTTTGCTGTATGGGATTTTATGTCTTTGCTTAAATCTTTACAACAGCAACTTACCTGCACCACTACTCCATGGGTACCCAAAGGCTCCGCCGCCACCCGTTACCTGATCAATGAAATTGTGACCGGCGAGGAAAGCGATGTGGACGAAGCTGGCCAGCGGGTAAGCCATTTTGAATTGTACCTTCAGGCTATGCAACAAGCCGGCGCCACTGCCACCCCTATGGCAGACCTCCTGGCTTTATTAGCCAAAGGCACGCCCATCGAAACGGCCTTAGAACAAGCTAACATTCCCACAGCAGCCCGCTCTTTTTTACAATACACTTTTCAGCTCATTGCTACCGCTCCCGTTCATGTACAGGCAGCCGTGTTTACCTTTGGCCGGGAAGACCTCATCCCCGATATGTTTATTTCCCTGGTGCGCGACCTGGACGCTCAATTCCCCGGACAGGTAAGTATTTTTAAATATTACCTGGAGCGCCATATTGAAGTAGACGGCGATCACCACAGTCATTTGGGCATGGAAATGGTGCAGGAATTATGTGGAAATGACGATACTAAATGGGAAGCCGCAGCTGTAGCATCACGTGAAGCACTATCCATGCGCTTGTCGCTCTGGAACGGCATCCTGGACAGCATAAAGAAAGGTGCTCTGAAAAATTAAGGCAAATATTTGGTAGTTAATATTGAATTCCTATCTTTGCACTCCCTCTAACAAGAAGGATACAAAAAAAGGATGGTGCGGTAGCTCAGTTGGTAGAGCAAAGGACTGAAAATCCTTGTGTCGCCGGTTCGATCCCGGCTCACACCACAGAATAGTAAAGGCTTTGAGGCAATGTGCTTCGAAGCCTTTTCTTTTACTACAACCATATTTAGGGTACAAAACGAAAAGTTGGATATTTTGAGAAAAATTTATCCTTGCGTGAAGGATGGTGCTGTGTCGCCAGGAACATTTTGTTCCTTCCTCAAACAATATCCGGCTTACCCTTGATATTTTTGCTGATCATGCTGATAAGTGCAAATTGATGGCTGCAAAGAAAGTGGTATACGTTCGTCCTACGGCTTAAACAATGTCAGTTGTAAGAGATGATTATTTTCTACTCTTACCGGCAAATGCAGCGGCTGTAAAATCATATATGCGCCAATAACCAGGTCATGTCCAACTATCTAAACGGCTTCTTCCCAAAAGAAGACTCTTTGGAAAAAATGATCGCCCAAAAAGCGAGCGAGAAGGCAAAACAAATCGTAAGCCCCGTACCTCGATGACAGTGAAGCTTTAAGATCAAGAAAACACGCAAGACCAAATAAAGCAGGCCATAGCCGAATTAACGGAGGAAATCAAAAGAAAAATGCCGGGTAGCTTATGGGATTAATAGCATTACATTATGAAGAAGGGCAAACCCCGCTTGATGAAGACGAGAAAGATGGTTTGCTAATACCTTCCGTCACGACGAGAGGGGAGCTGGACGAAGTTGAGCAACGCAATATCTAAGAAGCAATCCGCTGGACAATAGAACGCAAGAGAAAATTTAAACCCACCGAATTTGTGACGGAAAAGTTTGTTCAAGGAGTACACCATAGAATGTTTGGTGATGTTTGGGAATGGGCGGGCCGCTTTCATAAATCGAACTAGAACATTGGCGTTGATAAATACCAAATCGCTATCGAACTCCGTACGCTCTTGGATGATTGCATATTTTGGATAGAAAAAAACATTCGCCCCCGATGAAATTGCTGTTCGCTTTAAGCATCGGATAGTATTAATCCATTGCTTTGCCAATGGCAACGGGCGGCATTCCCGTCTCATGGCCGATATCATTGTAGAAAAGATCTTCGGGCAAGATGTGTTCACCTGGGGAGCCGCCAATTTAATCGCTCCTGGCGAATTTCGGTCAAGCTATCTGCAAGCCCTTACAGCGGCAAACAAGGGAAATTAAAAAGTTTGCCAGGTCATAGGCGGCATCATGGTTCGATTGCCCTATTTGCAGCCTTTTAAGGATAAAACAGATTGTACTGTTCTTTTTCTACCAGCCCCCAAATTTCCAACACAACCGATCGCTCTTACTATTTGTTATAAAAATCCTCCGTATTTAATTAAATTACATAAAGCTAATAATGCTGGAAGGATGGGTCTTTAATTTCATACATTAACCCACAGCATAAATCGAAAAATCTCTTTAGTATAGCCTGTCGTATATGTCTTATCAATCAAGCAATTAAAATCCCCCTATAATGACATCCTGGAAAACACCATTGTTTAATCCATGTAAGCCTGAAGGAATATAAGTGTAAATATAGGAACAGAACAAAATTAGTGTACACCATAACCATTTACTGTGCTACAAAGTGACGATAAGAACTTATTAAAATATTGGCGCAATACATTGGCGGATGCGTCGCGGGTAGAAATAATTGTAGACAAATTTATTCATCAATACCAGGTACCGGTAGATTATACCCGTGGCACAATGAATGAAAAGAACGCTTCCCAATTGCTAGACGCAGAAGAAAAGCGGTCGAATGAAAAAAAAGGTAGATCAGATCCAAAAGATCCTGATTGGGAACACATTTATACGGCAAGTATTCTTATTGCCCCCTTTAGCATTAGCCCCAACCCGGAATACAGTAAATATTCAGGTGAAACAGGCCTATTTTATCCATTCTGGGTAAGGGCCGTTTTAAACAGAACCGGAAAAATTACTCCTTATGAAGATACCTTTCCCTACATACCCCGCATCCACCTGGAACCCCAGGTAAATGACGACGTAAATTTTATTTTCGTTGATGTAGATAAGGTAGATGCCGCTTTTGCAAAGCCTTTTGCGGGAGATAATAGCTGGACTGCCTACTGGAAATATATTCAGCAATGTTTTAAAAATATTACCGGGACAGATTTGTTTGAGTTTTCATCCGGAAGCCATACGGCTAAGTATGCCAATACCGTTGTAATAAGCGATAACCTTACCGGTGCTGCAGATGCCATCATTGGATTATATGACTACCTGCACACTGAAAAAGAGCCGCTACCGCTGCTAAATAATTTTATTTCAAAGAATTATAGTCCGCTTCGTTCCTTGCTAACCAACGAAGCGTTTGAACAACAGTCTACTGCTCATTTGGGACAAATGGCGTATGAATTTCCTTTGTCCATCTCCCAACGTAAAACCCTGTATCACTTTTTGACACTAAAACACGGTGAATCGCTGGCCGTAAATGGCCCTCCAGGAACCGGCAAAACCACCTTATTGCAAAGTGTGGTAGCAAACGAAGTGGTACAAAGCGCCATCAACGGTGGAGACCCGGCGGTGATATTGGCCTGTTCTACCAATAACCAGGCGGTTACGAATATTATCGATAGTTTTTCCAGCGTGAAGCAAAAGCCTGGACTATTATATAAACGCTGGCTGCCAGCGTTAAAAGGTTTTGGTTTGTACCTGCCTGCACAAACTAAGACAGTGTCACAAGACATTCCTCACCTAAGGCGATCAGGCGGTATCCTTTCCGGGGCGCACACGGAAAAAGAAAACAACGCTTACCTGGCAATTGCCGAAAAACTGTTTCTTTCGTGTTATGAAGAATACGGAGGCGAAAAAGCATCCAGCATTTCAGCAGTTACCGACCACCTACGTTTACATCTCTTAGAAAAACAAGCAAGCCTTCAGGAAGGAATACAATTATGGAAGCAATACAAGGGCATATACAAGCTGCTCCAAAAGCTATCTCCTGTTACCGAAACAACCTTATTCAATCAACAACTGCTAGATGATAATAAACTGATCCAGGTAGAAACTACGATAAAAATGTTGGAGCACCAGGTAAGTGACTACCTGGATACCGAATCTATATGGATAAAATTATTTTCCTTTTTCCGATTTATAAAAGAAATAAGAGCGGTCCGGTTAAAGCAAATTTTCCGTGATTGCCCTAAAGCATACTCGTCGATAGATTTTCACCAACTTCCAACCATCAGCCAGTTTTTCGATGAAAAGCTACAACTGATCCGCCAAATCAAAACCTGTAGTGAAGCCTGGAATAATTGGAAAATAAATAACCATGTACAATCTAACCCGCCATTGGATGATGTGGCATTTAAAGCGGCCGATCGCAATAAACTCTCTTTCTTTTATGATGAGCTGGAAATGGGATTAAAGTACGACTTGTTCTACCTGGCTACCCACTATTGGGAAGGCCGCTGGCTATTGGCCACGCAGCAACTTATACAGGAAGACCGTACCCGTAAAAATGGACGGGCGGATGCGCAGCAGCGCTGGCAACGATTTGCCATGCTAACTCCCTGTTTTGTATCGACCTTTTACATGGCACCCAAATTTTTTACCTATTCAACGCTTCGTAAGAGCAGTAACACAAAAAGTGTTTGGGAAACGCCGCCACTGCTCGATTTTATAGATGTACTCATCGTAGATGAAGCCGGACAGGTATCCCCAGAAGTAGGCGCAGCCACCTTTGCGCTGGCAAAGAAGGCCCTCATAGTAGGCGATACTTTACAGATAGAACCTGTGTGGAATGTACCTGCCAAAGTAGATTATGCTAATCTTATCCGTTGCGGTGTGGCGAATAGCCTGGAAGAGGTGGACTTGCTAGACGATCTTGAAATAAAAGGATTTTTGAGTAGCTCGGGCAGTATCATGAAAATGGCGCAAAAAGCATCGCCATACCATTTATATCCTTCTATGGAACGGGGTATGATGCTGATAGAGCATCGCAGATGTTATGATGAAATTATCGGGTTTTGTAATATGCTTGCATATAATGGATTTTTGGAACCCAAAAAAGGTACTGCTGCCAGGATACTGTTTCCGCCTATGCACTTTGTAGATAGCAAAAGTATTGCTACCACCGCTGGTAAAAGCAGGGCTAACCCGGAAGAGGCCATATGCATTGCACAATGGATACTTACCTACCAGCAGCAATTAATCAGACACTATCAATCAATAGAGAACACCGCGGCTGCCAAGGATAACACAACCCCCAGGAAACTGCAGCTCGCTGATATAATTGGTATTGTTACACCCTTTACCGGGCAAAAATATGAGCTCATAAAAGCCTGCAAAAGCAACGGTATTTCTGTAGCCGGCCTAACCATCGGTACGGTACATGCCCTGCAAGGTGCCGAACGCCCTATCGTATTATTTTCAGCCACCTATGGTATAAATGATGCAGACAAAAGCTATTTCTTTAATAGAAGTGTGAATATGCTGAATGTAGCCGTATCCCGCGCAAAGGATGCATTTATATTATTTGGAAATGGCGTTATTTTTAATCGGGTAGGAAATATGCCCGGTATGCAACTATATAATTACATAAAAGCCGTAACCATTATGCGCCCGTGATTTTATTTTCCTGGAAAATATGCGCAACCTGCTTCGGGGTTAGGCCGGGACAAAAAATAATATCCTTCAGAAACATGCCGGAAACCATTCCGGCCAGCAGCATCAGGGGATTACCAATACCGGCCACCAGATAGCCTTCTCCGAGTTTTTAAATGTTTCTAATTTTCGTACTTTAGTAACCCGCGTTTCCTTCATCCACCAGGAGGAAACCCGTTGTATGCGGGTAGGGCCGGTGGAGTGCAGGGCATTGAGATAAAAGAAGGGAAGCGTTAAAATAAACAAGGTTATACAACCAATATCCCATTCTCCGGTATCCTTCTTTGTATTATTTTTCTGTAAAATGTCCCTCCATGAAAAATAGCCTTCTCCTCTCGGGTTGTCTGTTCCTGTTTACCGGCCTCCAGGCCCAAGACATTCAACGCAGTGCGTCAGACAATCCTTTGATTACTAAGCTGGATAGTGCGGTACAAGCCGCCTTGCAACAATTTATCAGCGACACGGGTCGTCAGGGGGTATCTGCCGGTATCTTCCTACATGGGCAAACCTTCATTTACAATTATTGCCAAGGCGATGCGGCCAATCTTCCCAATAAGTACACCTTGTACGAGATCGGCACTATCTCTCAAACCTTTACCGGTGCCCTGCTGGCACAGGCCGTCTTGGAGCACCGGATAAAATGGAGCGACGATATCCGCAAGTACCTGCACGGTGCTTATCCTAACCTCGCCTATCAGGGCCACCCTATCCAGGTAAAATTCCTGTTAAGCCAGGTTTCCGGCCTGCCCTATTTACTGCCCGCCATTCCAGACCAGCTTACCCTCCCGGAAGATACTGCCATAGCACGCATGACCCGTAGCCAGCAAGGATATACGAAGGCAAATTTCCTGCGCGATCTGCACCAGGTAACGATAGACACAGTGCCTGGTTATCGCATTCGTTATTCCAATACAGCCGCGCAGTTAGCGGGCTTCCTGCTGGAAGACATCTATCACCAGTCCTACGACCAATTGCTGAAAAAGTATATCACCACGCCATTGCACATGCAGCGTACGGTAACGGTTGTTCACCCGGGAATACCTGGCCTGGCCGTAGGATATAGCCAGCTGGGCGTAGCCACTCCTTACAATCCATCTACCTGGACAGCCGCTGCCGGCATTTATGCTTCCGTGGAAGACATGGTGCGCTACGCGCATTATCAGCTGAACGAAAAAAATCCGGTGATATCCCTCACCCATCAACCGGTTTTTGGCGATAGCACTACTTCCAACATGGGCCAATACTGGCAGATCACCAAAACAGAAAGTGGCTGCCGGAAGATCTGGCAAAGCAGCGCCACCTTCGGCTTCAGCAGTTACTTGGTAATGTATCCCGAACAGGAAATCAGCATAGTATTACTTTCCAATGAATCGGATCACTCCACGCAGCAAGCGCAGGAAGCGGCTGCACAAGAAATCTATAACGCCCTGTAATTTTATAGCCTGGTTTATTGTTTGGCGGGGTGCCACCACCCGTCAGGCCAGGCTACAAACATAAGGTTGTTAATACCCCGCTTTAATTTCGTACATACCTGCATTAAAACCCCATGCGTATGGCGATCCTTCCCCCATCACCCTTCTCCGTATACAACAATTGCACGTTTCTCATTCCGCCGCTTCGCCGGATGGGCATAAACCAGCCTTCTAGCACCATGCCGCTTTTGAAGGCCAATCCTCACTTTTTCGGGATGCCAATATAAACGCTGGGGTTATACTATGGTGTGGCTATCAACGCCTGCATGGTCTCCTGTAGCTCGTCGTATTTCATCAGATGCCGCAGGCTCACATTGCCTCCGGAAGATGCATGTAATATCACAAAAGATCGCACGATGGCGATGTTCATTTCTATAGCGCGGGAACTTCCCAGCAACCCGGCCAGCATTATTAGCCCCATATCTGTAAAAGCCTGTGGCGGCTGCTTAGGAAAAGGATGTGTCCGGATATTCATATGCAGCAATATCTTCCGCATGGGAAGCCACTCCGCATGGGTAAGTATAAAGGAACAGTCTTCCGGGAAACGTTGGGAGTTGCGTAGCACCATATTTTTTACCTGGCGGGTATTCATGCCATAAAGCGGTGCCAGGTCTATATCCAATATCACGTTGCGCCCACGCAAGTGAAAAATTTTATCCCGGATACGGATCAGGTCCATACACGAAAAGTTTATATTTCCGGCATATTACCTATTCCCTCCTTTCCATTGGTGAAAACCCTGTTAATGTCGTTTTTAGCTATCTTTAATTAAATACAGCTTATGTACGCCACCGGTATTGTGTCCCTCATTTTCTGCTGCTCCGAACTGCTTCTTTCCTTCCTGAAACGCTCCAATAAACAAACCTCCCGAACCCGCAACGATAAGGGCTCTCTGGCTCTTTTTTGGATTTTCATCCCCATAGTGGTATCTGTCGCCAGTGTACTACGCAGGTACCTGCGTGTGGGCGCCCTGCCCCACAAACCCTGTTTTATCATAGGCCTGCTCCTGGCTATATCCGGCCTGTTATTGCGCTGGATAGCCATTTACCAGCTTGGCAGTTTATTCACCGTAGATGTTGCTATTACCGAACATCACGCGTTGAAGACAGATGGTTTGTACAGCGTAGTGCGCCATCCCAGCTACACCGGCCTGCTGATGATCATGACCGGCCTGGCACTTACGATGAGTAATTGGATCTGCTTACTACTGATTGTTATCCCTTTCCTGCTACTACTCGGCTATCGCATACAAGTGGAAGAAGCCATCCTGAAAACAGCTTTTCCGGACGCCTATACCGCTTACCAACGCCGCACCAAACGCCTCCTTCCCGGCATATACTAAACAAAACGGCCCTACGATTTTCGTAGGGCCGCCATATTATTTTCTTGTTGAAGATGCTTACAGCAGGGGCTTATAACGCGCTTCCAGTATATTTAAATGGTGCTGCTGATGGCCCACAATGGTGTAACCAATGGCCAGCACAGGAAGCACATATTTCGAGAACTTACTACTGCGTAGCAATGCTTCGTCGTCGAAAGTACTGAACAGTGATTGCGTGTTTTGTTTTACGAGCAAAAACTCCTGGAGTATGCTATCAAAACTGCGCTGGTTGGCTTTTGCTGACCCGGCATACTCTTCCTGATCAAAAGCCGGCAATACTATTTTATCATTGCGCGCAAATACCAGCGCACGGTATTGAAAAATCCTTTCTGTGTCTGCCATATGCAAGATCACGTCGTTTACCGTCCACTTATCTGCCGCATAGGCTTTGTTGGCCAGCGGGCGAAAAGTTTCCAGTTGTGCCAGATCCGCAATGCTTTGCTTAAAATAGATATCCAAAGGAATATTGGCCGTCAGGTCTATATAAACCGGGTAGGTGCCCGGAAGCAGGTGCTGCAAAGGATCTTTGTTCATGATGGGTGTTATTAAGAATTGGTATCGTCTGCATCGGCAGCGACACCATTCATCCAGCGGAGGATGGCTTTTTCCACGGAGCTTTTAAACATTTTTTTAATGGTGATCTCGTAGCCCTCAAAATGAAAAACTTCTCCCTCTGTGGGTATGGAGCCGTGGTGATAGGCAATTAATCCTGCCAGCGTTTCATAGTCTTCACTTTCCGGCAGTGAGTTAGGCAAATGTTTATTGATGTCCTGTATATGTTCATGAGCATTTACAAGGTAGGTATGATCTTCCTGTTCTACCACGATGGGTTGTTCCTGGTCATGCTCATCCTGAATATCACCCACCAGCTCTTCCAGAATATCCTCCATGGATACCAGTCCTACGGTATCGCCAAACTCATTGATCACGATGGCCAACTGCTGGCGTTTACTCTGGAAATTGCGTAGCAGGTCTTTGATCTTCATGCTTTCCGGCACATAAAAAATGGGGCGCAGCAGGTCTTTGATCTCAGTGGTACTTTTTTCGTGATGGGCCCTTACCAGGTCTTTTGTGTACAATACCCCCACCAGTTCATCAATAGAATTGTGCTGGCACACCGGGTAGCGAGAATAGCCATCCTCAATGGCTGTATCATATAATTCTTCAAAGGGCGATTCCAATTTCAGACATACTATATCCTTGCGATGCCGCAGGATTTCTTTCACCCGTCGGTCGTCAAAATCAAACACATTGTGAATAAGTTCCCGCTCGGTTTCCTCAATAGCACCACCCTCCTGGCTTTCAGATATAATAAGTTTAAGTTCTTCTTCGGAATGTATCTCGGCCTCTTTCATGGGCGGAATGCCAATGACCCGCAATACTACATTGGCGAGTGTGTTTAGTACCCAAATGAAAGGTTTAAATACAAAATAAAATACCCGCAGCGGCACGGCGATGATAAGTGTAGTATTGGCTGCCTTGCGGATGGCTATAGACTTGGGCGCCAGTTCCCCGAATACAATATGTAACATGGTGATGCCCGCAAAAGCAATTGGCACCGAGATTTTATGCGCCATCTGCACATCCAGGTGTAAGTGCAGAGCTCCCATTACGTTCAGGATAATATCTGTCATCACTTCCTCTCCTACCCAACCCAAGCCCAGGGATGCTAGCGTAATGCCCAACTGGGTAGCCGCCAAATATCCATCCAGGTTATTGGTCACGGCGCGGGCCGCCAACAATACTTTCTTCGGGCCTTTCATCCCGCTGATTTGGGTAGATCGCACCTTTACAATGGCAAATTCGGCCGCCACAAAAAAACCGTTTAATAATACCAGGAATAAAGTCAGGAAAATCTGTAAGGTCATGTTATTCGTGAATGGGATTCGAAATTACACAATTTATCATTGTTGCATTTGCACCCCATTATATATTATTATACTCGTACATATATCTTGCGCCAGTCCAATAGCTTTCCTACAGCCCAGCATAGTAACATATAACTCACGGCAAATAACAGAGATCCAAATGCACCCGGCCAATAGCGCTGGAAGAGGTGTTCATTTACCCAAGATATCGGATTGCCCCCACCCACGGGTATCATCCATAGTAGAATCAATAATAGTTCCGAAAGCAAGTAAAGGAATAACGGGTTCCTTCCAAATACAGTGAAGAAGCCTGTCCAACTGGTAAATCCAAGCTTATCGATTACGAATATCAGGAAAGATAAAATGAGTAGGTCTATCCCCACGGTGTGCAATACAAAAGACGATGTCCAGAGTTTTTTGTTGATGGGAAAAAACGGGTTCCAGCAGATGGCTAGCACGATCAGCAAAATCCCGATGGCCGCCAGTTGCCACAGGCGCTTATTATCGTTACGGTATTTTTGTACGTACAGGCCGGTGTAATAACCCGCCACCACGTTTACGATGGCTGGCAAGGTACTAAGTATCCCTTCCGGGTCAAAGGGTACGCCCTCCCCATGGTACAGGTGGTCAGGGCCCATGACCAGCAAGTCTAACTTCAGTTCTGCATTGCCATGCAGGGTATAAAAATCACCGGGATCGCCAAAAAAATGCATGAGACCCCAATAGATAAATAGTAGCGCGATGGATATAATCCACACTACGCTGGTAGAACAATACATGATCAGCAAAGAAGCGATACAGTAACACAATGCAATGCGCTCCAGCACGCCCAAAATACGGGTTTGCGAGAATGGCTGAAGGTCTACATGCCCATCTACAATATGAATATGTGCTATCCACGATACAATATATCCCAGCAGGAATATGATGAGGGTGCGTTTAAAGATTTTCTGTAACACGTCTTGCGTGCGCATGGTTTCAAACTTCTTCATGGCAAAGCTCATGGCATTGCCCACCGCAAATAGGAAGGAGGGAAACACCAGGTCGGTGGGCGTAAACCCATGCCAGGCGGCATGTTCCAGCGGAGCATAACTCACCCCGGACCCCGGCGTATTTACAATGATCATAAAACAAACAGTAATTCCCCGGAACACATCCAGCGGTAAAAAACGTTGCACACTTGATTTAGTAGACATAGAAACATTTTGAAAGCCGCAATGCGGCCATAATCTGGTTGAGGGAATAAGCGACGTTTTGCAGTAAAAGGTAGTTCTAAAAATAGTCCAATTATTTATTTTTTCATAATATGCGCCTGCCTATCTGTACTTGTAAGAGATAGCAGTTATTTTTTTCGTCAAACAACCCTTTCCCGTTATGTCTGCGACTGCTTCCGCTTCTTCCGTTCGCCACCCCCTGTTGGCCATCCTCACCGGTGCGGTGGGCAACCTGGTGGAGTGGTATGATTGGTATATCTACGCCGCTTTTTCGCTATACTTTGCGCCCGCTTTCTTCCCGAAACTTAGCGCCACAGCCCAATTGCTGAACACCGCAGCTATCTTTGCCGTAGGTTTTCTAATGCGCCCCATCGGAGGATGGTTATTTGGCGCCATTGCAGACCGGCGGGGCCGTAAGGCATCTATGACCATTTCTGTATTACTCATATCTTTCGGATCGCTGGTGATTGCTTTTACACCTGGGTATGATCAGATTGGCGTACTGGCGCCGCTGCTGCTGTTCCTGGCCCGCCTGCTGCAAGGCCTGAGTGTGGGCGGGGAGTACGGTACAGTCGCCACTTACCTCAGTGAAATAGCCAGCCCGCAGCGGCGCGGCTTTTTCTCCAGCTTCCAATATGTTACGCTTATAGGCGGCCAGTTATGCGCCCTGGGCGTGCAATTATTTTTACAAAAGGTGTGGCTCTCTCCCGCACAACTGGCAGCCTGGGGCTGGCGTATTCCTTTTGTAATAGGGGCCTTACTGGCACTGGTGGCCTTTATCATACGCCGTCATATGGAAGAAAGCATGCACCTGGCCCCTGCCTCTCCTGCTCCCCGCAGCTCCCTGCTATTGCTGTGTAAATTACATCCCCGCGCAGTGATTACGGTGGTGGGCCTCACCATGGGCGGCACGCTGGCGTTTTACACTTTTACCACTTACATGCAAAAATTCCTGGTCAATACCCTGCATTTTACGATAGACCGTTCTACCGTACTTACCTTCTGGCTCATGCTACTTTATGCTGTCATGCACCCACTGTTTGGATGGCTCTCCGACCAGGTAGGAAGAAAACCGTTGCTTATTATTTTCGGCGTTCTCGGCACCCTCACCACGGTTCCCATTCTTACCGCGCTAAGCCACACCCACAGCGAGGCCTCCGCCTTCTGGCTAATACTGGCCGCTCTCACCATTGTAAGTTGCTACACCTCGGTGTGTGGTATTGTGAAAGCAGAAATGTTTCCGGCCAATGTTCGCGCCCTGGGCGTAGGTTTTCCCTATGCCATTGCCGTAGCGGTTTTTGGCGGCTCTGCAGAATCGATCGCGCTATATGTAAAGAAGATAGGCCATGAATCGTGGTTTTACTGGTATGTAACGCTGGCCATTTTTATTTCGCTGATCGTGTATGTGTGCGTTAAAGACAGTAAACAACATTCCTATATTGATAAGGACTAACGGTTTCCTATAAACGAAAACGGGGGCGTCTTCACCGTAAAATGCCCCCATTTTATTCCGTGTTTTTTTTATCCAACCATTGTTGCAGTGTAAGCCCGGAAGGGTTATCGGTAGCCATTTTATTTATACCTATCCGCTGCGATCCGTAAATACCTGTATGCCCGCTAAAATAATAAGCTGTAAAACAGGCCACTGCATAATACACTACATGGTGCGCACCAAACAACTCCACACCCATGAGCGTACAGGCCAGCGGCGTATTGGCAGCCGACCCAAATACCGCGATGAAACCCAGCCCTGCCAGCAGATCCACGGGTACGCCCAGCATTACGGCCAGCCCATTGCCTAAAGTAGCGCCAATAAAAAATAAGGGCGTTACTTCTCCCCCTTTAAAACCCATACCCAGCGTTACGGCTGTAAAGACTATTTTCCACCACCAGCTCCACACACCGGCGCCGCCAGCATGAAAAGCGTTTACAATACTTACGCTATCCGGATATTGACCGGTTACCCCCAGGCCAATGTAATCGCGGGTATCCAGCACCCAGCATAACACAATCACGATAATGCCGCCTACCACCGGCACCAGCCAGGGCTGCCGGATATAGGCTGCTGCATATTTTTTTATGCCATGCAACAACATCGAAAATAGATAGCCCGCCAGCCCAAAGATCACGCCGCTGAAGATAACTTTGGCCAGCAGCAACACATCCATGTGTAAAAATGGCAATGCAGGCACCGGATCTTCCGTTGCGATGTGATATATAGTATGATGAATACCCAGGCTGACGCAGGTGAGGTCTGCTACCACTGCCGCAATTAGGCAGGGCATCAGTGCTTTGTAACGCACCACGCCAATGGCCAATACCTCCAGCGCAAATACCGCCCCCGTAACCGGTGTGCCGAATACGGCACCAAAACCCGCCGCCATCCCGGCAGTAAGCATCACCTGCACCTCTTCTTCAGTAAGGCGGAACCAACGGGCATACCACTGGGCTATGCTGCCGCCCATCTGTACTGCAGTACCTTCCCGCCCTGCCGATCCACCAAACAAATGCGTGATCAGGGTGGTGATAAGTACCAGCGGTGCCATGCGCGCCGGTATCCCTCCTCCCGGCTGGTGAATGGCGTCCAGGATCAGGTTACTACCAGCAGCGACTTTTTTCCCTGCCTTATAGTACAGGTACCAAATGCCCATACCCGCCAGGGGCAAGGCATAAAGCAAGCAGGCATGTTCCTGGCGTAAGGTGGTACACTTTTCTAATGCCCATAGGAAAAAAGCCACCAATACACCCGTGGTCATCGCCACCGGCAGTACGAGAAAAGTCCATTTTAATAATTGAAATGCGATGGAAACCTGGTCATGTTTGCGAAAAGCAATTTTCATCCTACAAATAGTTTTGTACGTTTCATTATTAGCTATTTGTAGGCGCCATCAGCCCGTAGCGAGCGGTTCTTGGGAAGGAAGACACCATTTCCTTTTATGCAGCAAAGTTATTCAATTTGCCGGCTTCTTACTTATTTTTTACTCACCGTACACAGGCAGCAATATTTATCTTTACCTATCCAAACGCACTGCCCTTGTATTATCTGTTTCAGTATTTCTCCAGCACTGGCTGGCCTGCCTACGTAAAGATCATCAGCATTGTATTGATGATACTCACCACCATCGGTATCGCAGGGTCTATTGTACTGGAAAACCGCAATCCTATCAAAGCCCTCGCTTACATACTCCTGCTGGTATATTTGCCCATAGCCGGCATGATAGTATACTACTACCTGGGGCGCGACCTGAAAAAGAAGAAACTATTTACCCTTAAAGGCAGCAAGGATGAAGCCCTGTACGCTGGCTTCTGGGAATTACAACGCTCCCGCATTGAACAACGCCAAATAGCCCTCCGCTTATTGGAAGGGGAAAAGCAGGAAGTATCCGCTATGTTGCTGAATACCCGGCAATCTATGGTTACTAAACATAACCGGGTGCAACTGCTAATTAATGGAGAACGGAAAATACCCGTGGTGCTGGAAGCCCTCAAAGCAGCCACCCACCACATCCATATCGAGTATTACATGATTACCAACGATAGTGTGGGACAGGCCGTAACCGATGTGCTGTTAGAAAAATTAAAAGAAGGGATAGAAGTGCGCGTTATCTATGACGATCTTGGCTCTAGCCGTATCGGCGATATCCCAAAACGCTTAAGAGCTGCCGGCGCAGAAGTATATGCTTTCTCGCCCGTACTTATCAATTTTTACCTCAATGCCAATTACCGCGACCACCGCAAGGTGATCGTGATCGATGGAAAGGTGGGTTTCATCGGAGGAATTAATTTAGACGAGCGCTATGTAAATAATGGGAAACACACTACCTATTGGAGAGATACACATTTAAAAATAGAAGGGGAATCTATGAACCTCCTCCAGTTGCAATTTCTCTTGAGTTACCGCTACTGTAGCAAAAAAACATTTCACTTGGGCGATCCTTATTTCGGCATGCCCCACCATGTTACCCATACCTGCTTTACCGACATCGTGACCAGCGGACCCGATTCTGAATGGCCGGCAGTTCTGCAAAGTATGTTGATGGCCCTACAGGTAGCGCGGCGGCGCATACGCATTACCAATCCCTACCTCATACCCAATGATCAGCTCATGACTGCCCTGCAAATAGCCGCCCTGGCCGGTAAGCAGGTGGAAATACTAATTCCTGCCAGGGGCGATTCTTTTTTTGTACAACACGCCACTTACTCTTTTTTGAAACCGCTTATGGAGGCAGGAGTAGTCATTTACTTTTATGAACAAGGTTTTATACATGCCAAAACTATGGTGATCGATGATAACCTTGCATGGGTTGGTTCTGCCAACCTGGACAACCGCAGCTTTTTTCTCAACTTCGAAATTGCCTGCCTGCTGTACGACAAAGACCTGGCGCAACAGCTCAACGATACATTTGAAGACGACCTGAAATATGCCACCCTCGTTTCCGGGGAACGTTTTTACAACCGCACAATCTGGAAACGTTTTATAGACGGCTGTTGCCGGTTGCTGGCCCCATTGCTCTAAAAAATAAATAGATAACCTTTATGGCGAGTAACCGTACCAATTAACCATAATTATTTATACACGTAGCCTTTTAATTTCCGTCGTCATCACGGTCTTCTTCCAGGCTATCCTGCCGGTCGCCACCTAGGCTATAACCATTGTTCTCTTCATCTTCTGCACCTACATCTTCCGCTTCATCGTCCAGCTCTTGGCCAGGTATATCCAAGTCGCGACCGGTTTTATCTTTCTTCCAATCACTTTCCTGCGCGTCCACATCATCAATATCATTCAGATCGTCCAGGCTATCTGCATCTAGTTCGTCTTCATCATTCATTTCCCGGTCTATGGCTTCCAAACCAAGCAGGTCGTCTTCCGTTACATCCGCTTCGTTGCCTTTTACAATACCCAGGTCTTCCCCGGCTACCGGCGCAGCATCTGTCTCGGTTTTACTCTTTGGCGTAAGGTCTTTATCCGACACATGGGTTTTGCGGGTTATGTTCTCTAAATCAGCATCTACCTGTTTGCCGGCATTGTCTTTACTGAAAACATCTTCTTTGGAAGCATAATGTGGATAACCAGGAAATTGTTCTTCGCCCGATTTTTTATCATTAGGTTTTTTGTTGTCGCCAGCTTGTATCATAATAGAAAGGTTTAATAATTATCTACAGACTTTGTGCCGGATAAACTACCGGACTTACAAATCCCAAGTAAATAGCATATAAATGAAAGAATAAACAGTCTCATCGCTTAAATTAAGCTTTTTAGCCCTTTCTGGCGTTGCAAACCGTTTTTCAATAAATGATAAGCAACGTTTAGCGATCGTTTAAATTTAAGGAGATAATGAGATCAATTTAATTCATTGAAAATTAACTATTTATATAAATTAGGTCTTTTTTTAGCAAATTGATGCATTTATTTCGGCATAAATAGTAAACAGAGCGCTTGCCTGCTAATTCTCCTTATTTCTATAAATATTTTTTTAAACCGCCAGATTATTTACTAGTTTAAAAAGGGCAACACGGGTTATATTGAAGATACAGCATTTCTTCCAGGCCTGCCAACAAAAAAGGGATGTGGTTTATCACCGCATCCCCCTTCAGGTATCATTGATTCAAAACGTTATCTTCCCATATACACCATTAATATTTGGACATCACTCGGATTGACGCCGCTGATACGGCTTGCCTGCCCCAGGGTATGAGGCCGGATTTTATTAAACTTCTGCCGAGCCTCATTGGAGAGTGACACCAATTTAGAATAATCGAAGCTATCCGGAATGACCAGGTTTTCCAACTGGCTCATTTTATTCACCAGTTCATTTTCCTTTTCTATATATACATCATACTTCACCTGTATTTCTGCTTCTTCTAGGGTTTCCTGATCGAAAGCTTGCAGGGCATTTTTAACTGTAGGCAGGTTTTCGCACAAGGCAAGAATATCAATACCCGGCCTAAGCAATACCTGGTTCAATCGTTGTTTTTGGGTAAGGGCAGCAGAATGGCGGGCCTCCAGAAAAATATTGGCTTCTGCTGGCTCTACTGATTGTTCTTTTAGTATTGTCTTTACTTGCTCCACCCCTGTTTTCTTAGCTAGCATTTTGTCCAGCCGGTCTTGTTTGGCCAGGCCCAAATCGTATCCTCTTTGGGTGAGGCGAAGGTCTGCATTGTCCTGACGAAGCAGGGTGCGAAACTCGGCCCTGCTGGTAAACATGCGGTATGGCTCTTCCGTCCCCTTATTGATTAGATCGTCTATCAAAACTCCAATATAAGCATCGCTCCTCTTCAGTACAAAGGGGGCTTTGTCCGACGATTTCAATGCAGCATTTATTCCTGCCATTAATCCCTGGCAGGCTGCCTCCTCATAACCGGTGGTACCGTTTATCTGCCCGGCAAAGAAAAGGTTGGGTATTTGTTTTGTTTCTAAGGAAAATTGTAGTTGTGTAGGTGGAAAAAAATCGTACTCAATAGCATACCCTGGGCGAAACATGCGTACATTTTCGAACCCGGGAACCAGCCGGAGGGCTTTATATTGTACCTCTTCCGGCAATGAAGTAGAAAATCCATTTACATAGATCTCCACAGTATTAAATCCTTCCGGTTCTACGAAAAGCTGGTGTCTTTCTCTTTCAGCAAATCTGTTTATCTTATCCTCGATACTTGGACAATACCTGGGCCCGGTACCACTAATGCGCCCTTGAAACATGGGCGACCGGTCGAAGCCTGTTTTCAGCATTTCATGAACAGCCTCACTGGTGTAGGTGATGTAGCAACTCCTTTGTTCGCTGGCCTTAATGGTAGGTACATTCATATAAGAAAAGCCGGTGATGGTATCATCTCCTTGCTGTTCTTCCATCTTAGTATAGTCTAGGCTGCGGCCATCTACCCGTGGGGGTGTTCCTGTTTTCAGCCGGTCGCTTTCAAAACCCAGAGAAATAAGTTGTTCTGTAATACCAGTTGCCGCTTTCTCCGCTACCCGGCCTCCACCAAATTGTTTATCCCCAATATGAATCACCCCATTGAGGAATGTCCCGTTAGTGAGTACCACTGTTTTAGATTTTATTTCGTGTCCTAATCCAGTAACCACTCCTTGGCAACGCCCATCTTTAATAAGCAGACCCTTCACCATATCCTGGTAAAAATCAATATTTGGTGTTTGTTCCAACATTTCCCTCCACTTGGCGGCAAAAAGCATACGATCGCTTTGTGCACGGGGACTCCACATGGCAGGTCCTTTAGATCGGTTTAACATCCGGAACTGGATAAGCGAAAGATCTGTGACGATGCCGGAATAACCTCCCAAGGCATCTATCTCCCGCACTATTTGCCCTTTGGCAATCCCCCCCATAGCGGGGTTGCAACTCATTTGAGCAATGGTTTGCATATTCATGGTTACCAACAGTACCTTGGAACCCATATTAGCAGCAGCAGCAGCAGCCTCACAGCCCGCGTGCCCCGCTCCTACAACAATAACATCGTATAATGAAAACATACTTTTAAGATAGGTTGCAAAGGTAAGGGTATTTTTATAGGTGTAAGAATGAAGAGATGTTCCACGTGGAACATTAATTATGAATAGGCTTATAATGTAACCATCCAATAAAAAAGATTATCTAATTACCAAAGCAATGCGGAGGAATTAGGAAGGTATTTTAATTAAAATGTTTTATAAAAAATGATATTTTTTTAGGACCTCCGAAGGCTTATTAGAAAGTGACATTTTTTGCAGCGGCAGAATATAACCCAGCATTATCAGAAAAAATATCACTTCCCAACGAGAAGAGATTATCACTGAATTATGAAATAACACAGTTTATTTTACAGTCCCTTATCAGAAAAAATATCACTTCCTAACGAGATCAGATTATCGACGAATTATTAAATGACACAGTTTATTTTACATTCCCTTTACAGCCTCCGTAGTTAGTTATTATGAATTTTAATATTAATGTTCCACGTGAAACATCCTACCCCGAAACGAGCGACGGTCTGAAAAAAATGTAATTACATGTAATAAACAGCTTTGAAAATACCTGACGCAGTATCCCGTATTGTATGCAATCTTTCCGCTGTGTAATAAAACGAAAGTTGAACCTCTTTTTTATAATTATCCATACCTGGTACCTTTATTTAATACTTGAATAATAAAACAAATTCACTATAAGTATTTGCTTCACTTCTTACAGACATATACCCTTTTTAATACTTATAGCCACACCTAGCATTTTTAATTGCATTTCCCGTATTCTTCTTTGGAATGGTTGAGTCTTGCAGCAACTAATTAAAATGCAGTGCGCAATATGTAAACATATTTCTAGGAAGGGTAAATTTTGTAAAATCCAACACTCGCTCCAGGGATAAAAGACTTTCACCTCTCCTTAATACAAAATTGATACAGCATTATTAAAGTAAGTATAAGTTAAGTTTAGACCAAGAAAAGCCAATATTAAAGCACACTTATTATAAATGTAAGGACGTAAGGTTATGTAAAGAGTGCCAAGTATATTATTGCAAATTCAGGTATAAAAAAATTCTTCCACTACAAAAAAGTATAATCCAAATGTTGATTCTAATAACTAACAAGGCTATATAAAAGATCAAGGTCATGATACTGGAAAATATAAATTCAAATATTCCTCTTCCTTCTCACGCATGATATTGGACTCCTCCTCAGATTTGTCTCCAAAACCACACAAATGCAAAGCCCCATGAAAAATTACCCTGTGCAGCTCTCTTTCGTAAGAGGTATTGTATTGATCTGCGTTTTCTTTTACCCTATCTACACTAATATATATTTCTCCCTCCGTTTCCAAAGGATCATCCGAAAGTTCAAAGGTTACAATATCTGTATAAGTATCATGTTGCAAGAATTGCTTGTTAATCTCCAGCAAAAAGGCATCCGTACAAAACACGTATTGTAAATGACGGACCCCCTGTCCCTCCCGTTGAAATAAATTTTTAATAAATGATTTTAATCTAAGTTTGTTGGTAAGCCGGGCCTTCACAGTTTGTTCAGAAAAAAGTATAGCCATATAATTTGCATAAGGGTTTTATTGATAAACAATAAGATGCGAGTGTAAAATTAATGCTAAAAAACTCGTAATCCTTCGTCTGCTTTTTGCATATTGGTTGAGTCCAGCTACCTTTACAATATCATTATTTAAGAGATGATATGTATGGAAAAAGATAAGATCAGGCTATCCCGTTTAAGCGAAGGAAAAAAGGCAACTATCATTTCTTTTGAATCAGACGAAATACACATAAAACTCATGGAAATGGGTTGCGTGCCCGGAGAAATGGTAAAAGTTGAAAAGATTGCCCCCCTAGGAGATCCCATCTCCATTTTGGTGGCAGGTTACAATTTATCGCTTCGTAAAACAGAAGCAGAACATATTTGGGTAGAAGAGGTATAAAACATACCTCTTTTTATTACTAGTCAATCGGCCCTTGTAAAAATACCAAGAGCATAATTAATAAATAATATCTTGCTTAGTGTAGCTCCTACCTAGGCGGAGAAATCAGCTCCTTAACAACTATTTACTTTACCCCTATCCCTTATAAAAGAGCTTTAGCCATTTAAAATGTCAGGAAACTTATATGCTAAGATTAGCTGCTTCCGTGCATACCTACAATAACGGCCCAAAGGATGAATGAAATTTAGCAAAAAAATTACTAGGTAAGTCTTCGGAAGAAATGCACACTAGCATTTTTTAACTGCCTTAAAAATGTGTTTTAAATGTGTATAAAGACAATAACATTGTGCATAACAATACTTACATTATTAATATCATGAACGCCTATAGAATTGAATAATCAATATTCTTCTTACTTAAACCGATGTGGTTAATGCTCAATGATTCTAAATAATAAAAAACTAGTGTAATAATAATATATTTTATATTATTGATAATCAATTAATTAATTTATTATAAACCATAGTGTGCGCTGATCTCGAGCATACGATCAATAGGTTTTTTGGCAGCTAGGCGGAGGTTTTCCTCCATAGTAATTTCAGGTGTTTCGTATTCCATACACAGGTAAAGCTTCTCCAGGGTATTCAACTTCATATGTGGACAATCATTGCACGCACATGCATTATTAGGTGGTGCGGGAATGAATGTTTTTAATGGATTATCTTTTTGCATTTGGTGGAGGATACCCGTTTCAGTCACCACGATATATTCCTGCGCATCGTCGCGCCGGCTAAACTTCAGCAAGCCCGTAGTAGATCCAATGTAATCGGCCACTTCCAGCACAGACGCTTCGCATTCTGGGTGTGCAATTACCTTGGCACCTGGGTGCAAGGCCTTAAGGCGGGTAATTTTTTCAAGGGAAAATATTTCATGCACCATACAGGCGCCATTCCACAGCACCATGTCCCTACCCGTTTTCTTCGCTAAATAAGCCCCCAGGTTGCGATCGGGCGCAAAGATGATGGGTTGGTCTGCCGGAATACTTTCAATGATCTTTTCGGCATTAGAAGACGTGCAAATGATATCACTAAGTGCTTTGATACCGGCGCTGCAGTTAATGTAGGAAACCACGAGGTGGTCCGGATATTGATCTTTGAATTTTTTGAACAGCTCCGGCGGTGCACTGTCTGCCAGGGAGCAACCAGCTTTTAGGTCTGGCAGTAGCACCTTTTTATGGGGATTAAGGATCTTAGCAGTTTCGGCCATAAAGTGAACGCCTGCAAAAACGATGATATCTGCATCTGTCTTAGCAGCCTGTTGGGCCAGGCCCAGGCTATCACCAATAAAATCTGCCACATCCTGAATATCCGGCTCCTGGTAGTAATGCGCTAGCAGGATGGCGTTTTTTTCCTTTTTCAACCTTTTGATTTCCGCGAACAGATCCAGGCGCACATCCACGGCTATATCTAAAAATCCATTCTTTTGCAAATTTTTCTTTGCGGATGCAAAATCTGTAATCATAAGTAATAACTTTTCTTTCTTTAAATAAATAAAAACCCACTACTATTAGGGGGGTGGATATGTGGGAAAGATATTTTTTGACCTGATACAAAGTTAGTTGTTATTCTTTTGCCTGCCGTAATCCCCAAGAAATTAACATACCCTTTTCCGCGCTGGCACTACATTTCACCTACTTCATCCACACTGGTGAATATCCTGGAGCGTGGGTATCTTTCCAGGGGTATAATAGGAAGAAGTTGTGCATGAAGTAGGTGAATTGCACAGCCCTAACACGGCTACACCTTTTAAAAACCGAAAACAAATTTAGTTATGCGGCATTTGGAGGGGTTGTTTCCCCCGATTTTTGGAGATTCCCTCCTGGTTGTGCACGCATAATGTGGATAAATTAGCTGTTTTTACCTGTCTTGTGGTAAGGATGAATTTCATTAAATATTTTAAAAAGCAGGCCTTGGTTATGCACAACCTGTGGTGGATAGTGCTGGTAACGTTTATAAAATGTGTAAAAAGCTATTAGCAGACTGTGCAGTTAAAAATAATTCAAATCCTTACTGGTATTAGCTTTTAAAAGTCGAACTTTTTACACATCTTACATAGCTGTAAGAATAAAACTGTGGATAACCTGTGCATTGATCTAAAAAGCATGAAAGCCTTAAATAGCCGGAGACCCTTTACCATAGGGCATTTGAAGCTATGAAACCCAATTTTGCAGTTACAGTTATTTTATTCTATTTTTGCTACCTTTCAAATTTATACCTATAATATAATATGTCAGTTATTCAGAAAATCAGGGACAAGTATGCAGTGGCGATCATTGTGATTATCTGCTTGTCTATTGTTGGGTTTCTTTTGCAGGAAGCATTCTTTGGAAGAGGGTCATTAATGGGAAAATCCACCGCCGCCGGTAAGGTGAACGGTCAGGAGATTGATTATACCGAGTACAATGACCTTATCCAGAAAAATGAAACGCAGTATCGCCGCCAGATGGGTGGTATAGCGTTGAATGAGCAGCAACGCCAGCAACTGCGGGAAGATGCCTGGAACCAACTCCTGAGTGAAAGAATACTGAGTGCCCAATATAAAGCCCTGGGTATTGAAGTAACCAATGATGAATTGGGTGACTTGCTGACGGGTAAAAATGTTAGCCCTATTTGGATGCAGTATTTTACGGATCCGCAGACGGGTCAGTTTAACCGCGCTCAGGCAGACGCCGCCCTTGCTAATATTAAAAATGATAAAACCGGTCAGGGTACAGCTGAACTAATGCAGATAGAGGATGATATTATCAAGTCCCAACTCCGCCAGAAATATTTCAGCCTGGTGAAACAAGCGGTGTATCTCCCCAACTGGCTGGCCACCCAGCAGTTAAAAGATAATAGCACCAATGCTAATATTACCTATGTAAATGTGCCTTACACGAGCATTGCCGATTCTACGGTAAAAGTATCCGATGGCGAATTACAGGCTTATATAGATAACCATAAAGCATTGTTCAAAACAGAAGAAGCCCGCAAGGTTGAATATATGGTTTTTGACGCCACTCCTTCTCCTGCCGACACTGCTGCTGCCCTGAAAGCTCTGGTAGAACTAAAAGAGGAAATGGATACCACTAAGGATGTTGCAGGTTTAATTAATCGCAACTCTGATCAGAAATTTTTCGATGCTTTTGCCCCCGAAAGTAAAATCATGGTGCCGCAGAAAGATTCCATTATACACCTGGGTATTGGTCAGATTTTCGGGCCTTACTATGATAACAATGAAATTGTATATGCAAAGTTAGTAGATCGTAAACAAATGCCGGATAGCGTAAAATTTGGTCACATTCTGATCAGCCTTCAAACGCAGTCGGACTCTATTGCTAAAAAACGTGCAGACAGTATTATGGAAGCCATCCATGGTGGCGCCGATTTTAAAACCCTGGCCATGCAACTTTCAGACGACCCGGGTTCTAAACAAAATGGCGGTGAGTATGATATTACGCCCATGCAAACGTTTCCTGAGCAACTAAAGGAACTGAACGATTATGTGCTGAGTAATCCGGCAGGATCTTTAAAAGTGATTAAAACACCCGTTGGTTATTCCATCGTAAAGATCATCGAGGTTAAAAATATAGGACCGGCTATAAAAGTGGCTTACCTGTCTAAAACTGTAGAAGCTAGCCAGGAAACAAACAGTGCCGCCTTTAGCGAAGCCAGTAGTTTTGCTGCTAACAATCGTACACAAGCAGCTTTTAACAAAAGCGCTCAGGAAAAGGGCACCAAACGGGTGGCAGATAATATCCGCCCAATGGATTTTGTTATAAATGGATTAGGTTCCAGCCGTGAATTAGTGAAATGGGCCTACGACGCTAAAGTGGGCGACGTGAGCAGCGTTTTCACCCTGGAAGACAAATATGCCGTAGCTGTTCTTACCGAAGCACGCGAAGCCGGTACTGCAAAACTTGCTGCAGTAAAACCATTGGTAGAAGCAGAAGTAAAAAGAATAAAGAAGGCAGCGCAAATTACTGCCAAACTAGGTAATGCGTCTTCTGTAGAAGCTGCTGCTACTGCTACCAATCAGCCAGTAATGCAGGCAGAAGGAGTAAACTTTGCCACTCCTTTTGTTGCCTCACTTGGTTTTGAACCAAAAGTAGTGGGTGCCGCTTTTAACAAAGCATGGGGTACTGCCAAAGCCTCCATTCCTATCCCGGGCAACGCTGGTGTATATGTGATCAAAGTAAATGCTTATGTGCCTGCCCAGAATGGCCAGGATATCAATAATGTGAAAGCATCTTACGAACAGGGTATTCAAGGTACCTTGAGCAACAGCCTGTTTGAAGTATTGAAAGACAAAGCCGATGTGAAAGACACCCGCTCTAAATTTATGTAGTCGTTTTATAAACGGATATTTTACAAAGCCACGCCGCAAGCGTGGCTTTGTTGTTTTTAGTAAATTTGTAATAGTATAAAACCGGTTTATGGAAGAAATTGTGAATAAAGTAGCTGCCAGTGGCCTGGAAACCATTAACCTGGAGGATTATTTTCCGCAGGGTGAAACCCTTGTTTTTGATATGAAGGATCACCTTTTTATGGGAATGATTCTGAAGGAAAAAGATTTCAGGGCAGCCTTACAGGAGTTGGACTGGACGCCCTTCCAGGATAAAAATGTAGCGATTCTTTGCTCGGTCGATGCCATTATCCCTTCCTGGGCTTATATGCTGGTAATGACTTATCTGGAGCCTGTTGCTAGCTTTGCATTGGCGGGTAGCATTGAGCTATTACATGCCGTACAGTTTCTACAACGTCTGCAAACCCTGCCGATAGCAAATTTTGTGGATAAGCGAGTGGTCATAAAAGGTTGTGGAGACCTACCTATTGGGGCACTTGCCTACACAGAAATTACGCGACTGCTAAAACCAGTTGTAAAAAGTATTATGTATGGAGAACCATGCAGTACTGTACCAGTATATAAAAGGAAATAAAGCAGGATAGCCTGAATATGGCAAGGAATGTTGAAAAAAGTGTATATTCCTAAGATATACGCTTTTTTATATGGTTTATACTTTTATCTGCAAAGTATTAAATAGAATATTATTGTACCTGCTAGCTGGCACTGTCTACTAAAACCAACCCCTTTTTTTGAATACAGCAATCATACTAACGAAAATCACTACCATAATGGCAAGCACTACGTAGTAGCCGTTTTTGGTTTCCAGCTCTGGCATGTTTTTGAAATTCATGCCGTAAATGCCGGCTATAAGCGTAGGTGGAGCAATGAGGGTGGTTACTACTGCCAGTACTTTCATAACCTCGTTCATCTTCAGATTTACCTGGGTAAGATACATTTCCTGCAGGTTTAGTACCATTTCCCTGTAGTTTTCGGCCGTGTCGTTGGCCTGAATGATGTGATCGAAAACATCTTTGAAAAATTTTTCAACGGTGTCGTGTAATAATTCGCTATCGCTTTTGAGGAAGCCATTGATCACATCGCGCACGGGAGAGATGGCGCGGCGGAAGGTCAGCATTTCATGCCGCAGGAAATTAATGCGGCCCAGGGTGCGTTTGCTGGCGTCGCGTTGAACCAGGTCTTCTACAAATTCAATGCGTTCTGCCAGTTTATCCACCACGTGGAAGTAGCTATCTACAATAGCGTCCAGTAGGGAGTAGGCCAGGAAATCCGCAGAACCGTTGCGAAGCTTTGAATTATGAATATTTAATTTCTCCCTGACAGAATTGAATACGTCTTTTTCCGGATCATCTTGAAAAGATATAACGATGTTCTTGCCCAGCAGAATGCTTACCTGTTCCTGTTCCACGGTGTGAGACTGGTAATTAAAGTATAGCATAGGCAGGAGTGCAAAAAGATAATCGCCTATCTCGTCCATCTTAGCGCGCTGTCCCACGCTCAGAATATCGTCTGCTAGCAGGAAGTGTACGCCAAAATAGTCGCAGAGCTTTTTAATATCCTCCCGGCGAAGACCGTCTATATTAATCCAGCTTACCGTAGAACTGTCCTTATACGGGAAAGTATCTTCTATATGTTCCAGTTGCAAAATTTTGCAATCCGCCTGGTTAAAATCATAAACGGTAATCTTAACCACGTTTGGCTCCTGCCGGGTAGCGGAGCTGGTCACCGGGTTATAGCTAATGTTTCGCTGGCGGCGGTGCCGGAAAGGGTTCATAGCGCCAGGAAGAACGGGATGTATGCTCATATATTCCGTTGAAAAAACACAGTAAAGATAAATGTAAACGGTCATGCAATTTGAATACCATGATTAGTTTATCATTATAAATACAAAACTTTTGATGAAGGGTAGCCCCCCTAATTTTGTGTGGGAGCTAACTGGAAGCTTGCTTTTATCCTCAACGTGAGCAACAAAATGCCCGTGACGGCCACCGCTTTGTTTACTTACAGTCATTGGTAATAAAGGGTTTTCGCGTAGAGGAATTGTTTTTGTATTAGGCCGATTGAAATCACTTAAAATTATGGATCAGGCTGAAACACCGATAGAGAATAAATTTTATAGTGTTCAGGAAAGTGTATGGAAGCATACTGTGCCCTATTTCCAGGGTCTTCCCCTGAAGGAAGATCTTCGAGCGGATGTAGTAATTGTAGGGGGTGGTATAGCAGGGATAAGCATTGCCTATAGCCTGGTGACGCTGGGCCTGAAAGTGGTACTTGTAGAGAAAGGCGATTTGGGCAGTGGCGAAACGGTGCACAGCACCGCTCATCTGTCTACTGCACTAGACAGCCGTTATTATAAAATAGAAAAGATTTTTGGAAAGGACTTTTCCCGCATGACGGCAGATAGTCATCGCGCAGCTATTGATTTCATAGAATTAGTATGTAAAACGGAAAATATAGATGCCGAGTTCCTGCGGGTACCGGGTTATTTATTACTTCATAGCAGCGATCAGCCTTATAACCTGCACAAAGAATACGAAGCTGCCATGGATGCAGGTTTGCCGGTGAAATGGTTGGATCTCATTCCGGGCATCAGGCATGGACACCAAGAGGGCATTGAGTTTATGCACCAGGCCCAGTTTCAACCCCTGAAATATATTACAGGATTGGCCAATGCTGCTGCGGAAAAGGGGGCGCAGATATTCACCCGTACTCAAGCAGATAATATTTACACTGGAGGCATCAGCACCCAACAGGGCTTCCGGGTAGAGGCGCGCTATGTGGTAATAGCAACCAATAATCCGGTGAATGACCGAAATATGATGCACGGAAAGCAGTTTGCCTATCGCACTTACGTCATTGGTCTGCGCATTCCAAAAGACAGCTTGCCACAAGCGTTGTGGTGGGATACCGGCGACCAACATGCAAAAAGCTTGCTATCCCCTTATCATTATGTACGCACCGCCACGTATAATAATACTTATGATCTCCTGCTTGTGGGTGGAGAAGATCACCCCACCGGTTTGGCCTTTGAAAACCGGGAGTTTGGGGATGATAGGTATGCGGCACTAGAGGCAAGGACACGTACGCATTTTCCTATGGCAGCGGAAGTGATTTACCGTTGGTTTGGGCAGGTGATGGAACCGATGGATGGGCTGGCCTTCATAGGTCGTAATCCGGGAGACAAGGACAATGTATTTATTGTTACCGGCGATGCAGGAAATGGGTTAACACATGGGACCATAGCAGCTTTGCTCATACCAGACCTCATCATGCAAAAAGAAAACAGGTGGGCATCGCTCTATAATCCATCCAGGAAAAAAAATTCAAATCATGGATAATCAGGTTGAAGGTTTTAATAAGAAAATTTGTAGCATGCTTCCGGAATTATTCGCATGAGCCAGATAAGGAACAGTTTAGAAATAGGTGGAACTACCCATGTCATGGCATTAAAAATAATTGATGTGTAATGTTATTGATAGAGTCAATAAACAAACATTTGACTTAGTCAACAAAATGGCATTGTTTTTCGAAAACATTGTATATCAATTCATCTCGTACGAACAAATTATACACCTTTTAAGAACAATTTTATGGAAAAGCAATTAAGTAACAAAAAAGTAGCCATTGTGATAACGGATGGCTTTGAGGAGGTAGAATTTACAGCACCGAAGCAAGCATTGGAAGATGCCGGTGCGCAGGTACATGTTATTGCCCCTAAAGCGGGCAAGGTAAAGGCATGGGCCAGCACCAATTGGGGCGGCGAGTATGCAGTGGATAAAACCATTGATGCAGTGAATGCACAAGATTACGATGCCCTGGTGCTACCGGGAGGAGTAATGAATCCGGACAAGCTGCGGGTTATACCGGCAGTAGTGGCTTTCGTGGGTGGTTTCTTCAATGCAGGTAAGCCCATTGCTGCTATCTGCCATGGACCATGGACCTTGTTGGAAACTGGGGAGCTAAAGGGCCGTACTGTAACCTCCTGGCCTAGCCTTAAAACAGATTTACAAAATGCCGGAGCACAATGGGTAGATCAAGAAGTAGTTACCGACCATGGTTTGGTAACCAGCCGCAAACCGGAAGACTTACCGGCATTTTGTAAGAAAATGGTAGAAGAGATTGCAGAAGGCGTTCATCATCCTGCATAGGGCCGAGGTAATTATTATAATTTTTCTAGAAGGGATTTGCATAAAATAAAAAAGATCGATAAAAATTCTTCTGCTCTTTTTTGAGCATGATAATCGTGCAGGCGGTTCCGTTATATAAAATCGTATGTTCGTTAACGTTATATTTTCTTTTTATAATAAAGTTCCACATGTGCCACTCCTGTTGTAAGCATTCCCAGTTTTTTTGCCGCTTTGTGAGAGAGATCTATTATGCGGCCTGTGCTGGCGGAGGGACCTCGATCGGTAACGTGTACAGTAACAGACTGCCCATTGGCCTGGTTCACTACTTTTACTTTGGTGCCAAATGGTAAGGTTGGATGAGCTGCGGTAAGAGCGTTACCGTGGTAGATGCTTCCGCTGGCGGTGTGGTGGCCTTCCAGCTTTTCGCTATAAAACGAGGCTTGGCCCTCTTGCTGTAAACGGGGACTACAAGCAAAGCTGGTACAACAGCAAATGAGTAACAAAAAAAATGAGTGGATACGCCGAAAAGCAATGGGTGTCATGATGAGCTCTTTCTTAAAATTAAGGTTAAAAACCCGCAATGCCAGACTGATTCGGGTAATTTATTAAAAAAGAAAACGGCACTTTTATAAGTGCCGTTAATGGCTAGCATAGGGATAAATGTGGCAAAAAAAAATGCCATGTTTAGGTATAATAGGTAATAAAATGAAGTATATAAACTAAGTATGTTAATTGCGGAAGTAAAATTGCTCACTACACAGAATCTGGGTCTCAATAGTCACTCATCATTCGCTCTGACTAAAATGGGTCTTTGGCAACGCCCTGTTGTATGGGCTTATTGCATATGGAAACAAAGATAATGAAAGTTTTGATTTAAATATATAAATTGATTAATATATTTATACTTCTTGATTATTTTTTGACTAAAAGCCTGCTGTAACTCAATTACAGCGGGCTTTTAGTTAAAAAAAGTTTTTTTAAGTTTTACAGTTTAGAATGGATAACCAATAGCGATATTTAGGACCATATTTTCCTTTCTCCAATCGGAATCTCCAAAATTTATTTTATTAATGACCCATCGCTGTCCTGGATCTAGCCAGGGTTTACGGAGTGGGATACCCAGATCGAGGCGTACTACTACGATGGAAGCGTCTACCCGCAGCCCTATCCCGGTGCCAACGGCCATTTGTGAGCCAAAATTGCTAAAATGAAATTGGCTGCCTGGCTGGTCAGCAATGTATTTTTGTGTCCAGATATTGCCGGCATCTACAAACAGCGCGGCATTTACTACGCTTACCAGGTGCATGCGTAATTCAGAATTCAGCTCCAGCTTTATATCTCCTGATTCGTTCGCAATATAACGGCTTACGGAGTCCGGCAGCCTGTAAGCGCCGGGACCTAATGTACGAGCACGAAATGCGCGCAAACTATTGGCTCCGCCTGTAAAATATTGTTTCACGAAAGGCAGTTGCTGAGAATTGCCGTAGGGCAAACCATAACCAGCAAAAACCCTGTTTACCCAAGTAATACCTTTGGATAATTTCCAGTAATAGCGGCCATCTAGCTGGAAACGTATGTATTGTGCAATAGGTACGCCCAACAAGGCTTTGGCAGTATCGCCCTGATTTTTTTTCAGAAACAGTCCTGCCAGGTTACCGGCTACATCTGCATTGGCGCTAATATAAAAACCATGCACACGTTTATCGCTCTGGTTATTGAACGTGATAGTATAATTGCTTCCTAGGATAAATTGTTTTTCCAATGCAGCTTTTTGGGATGGGTCGTAATGGATGATGCTATCGTATGCTGAAGTGGTATCTGTTGGTAGCACAAAGGTGATAGAGATAGGTGAAAAAACATGCGAAACGTTACGCGTTTGTTTCCACAGATATTGAGCCTGCAAGGTGAACGAATTCAGTTTGTACAGGTCTTGCTGACTCCATAATTCGTAAGAAGTGCTAAGCCTCGTACGGGGAACATAAGGTGTGGGCGGGTTAATGCGGAAGGGGGTGATGAACCGAGGGAAAGTAGCCGCCACCTCCCCTTTCAGTGTGTAAGAGTTTTTACCAATGCTTTGTCCACCATTCTGCACTTCAAAGCCCGCAGACAAGTTTAGTTCCAACAAAGTAGCGGAGTGCAACCAGTTGCGGTTTTTGGCGCTTACGGCAATTTCGGAGCCGACAAAGTTGTTTGATTTTGAAGTACCCCTTAATTCAAATTGCAGGGAATGTTTTGGATAAGGTGTCAGGTAAAAAGAGGCATTCAGTAGCGAGCTATCGCGGGAAAAAGGCCTGAATTGCGCTTTGATAAATTTAAAGGTTCCCAGACTTACGAGCCGCTGTAAAGTAGCATCATGTTTGCGCAAACGGTACAAGCTATCCGGAAGCAGTACCATGGTGCGATCGAAGACGATGGGTTTAAATTCCTTGTTTGGATCAATAATGCGAAAGTTTTTATACAAGGTTACAGGCCCTTTCGATTGCGTACTATCCGTCAGCGAATAATCGGGATAGATAGTAATGTCGTGCATGTAATAGGCCCTGGTAGCCAGTTTGTTAGTATTATCTTTAATTTTCACAAAGAGGTCTACCTCCCCATTATTAGTACTATCTACTTGTACCAGGATATTGTCTGCTGTGAAAAAAAAGTAACCATTATTCCGCATCTGCGATTGAATGCGCTCCCGTTCCTGTTTAATGATATCAAAACTGTAAGGATCGTGAATTTTGAGCAGGGTACGGCGCTTGTTGTTCGTGCGGGCAAAGTCGCGGCCTACTTTAGTGGAGGTATCTGTTTCCCACCGAACGCTTTTAATGTGGTAGCGAATGTTGGGTTGCACGGTATAAATGGCGGATGCTTTTTTCCGACCGGAATTTTTAATGGCGGCGCTCCATTCATTTTGAAAGTAGCCATTGTCTTCAAGATAATGTTGTAACAGGTCTGAGGTGATTTGTGTTTTCACGGAGCTTACCAGCACGGGCGCTTCGCCCCATTTCTTACGCAGCAGGTAATTAAGACCTTTACCCCTTGGTTCGTGGCCCAGGTTGTATAACCATAGGCGAATGGGCATGCCTAAGAATTTTTTGTTGGGCTTGGGACGTATTACGTTATTCATCCCGTCGGACAACGAGCTAAAGTCGGAAGGCTTTTTATTTTTTTTATCGCTTTTCCATTTGACGGCGGCGCCGGTGTACAAGCGGTCTCCCTCGGGAACGGATTTGGTGCTGCTACATGCATAACAAAGTAGGCAGGAGCATATAAATAGAAAAATATTTCGGTAATACGTTAACATCAAAAATCGATGGCTTTTATAATGAGGTGTAATAAATCAATTGGTCTTGAACAGCCTTCCTGTTAGGGCTGCGGTGTTGTTGGTTGCTGCGATTCTTTTTCTATCAGCTTTTGGTCTGCCTGTTGTTGTTTACGCAGACGTTTTGCTTCTTTTTCCTTAGCGGCGCGTTGGAATATTTCCTTAAACTGGTTATAGTCTACCACCAGTACAAAGGCTACGCCCGTTTCTACTACCTGACCCTGAATGGTTACGTCATTTAGGTTGGTTTGATATACACGAATGCGGTAGCGACCATCTTTAGTGATCTGGTATTCTACAGAAAGATCGCCAATCAGGGAGCTGGCGTTTTGCTGATCGCCTTCCAGCAGTATGTTAGAACCTGCAGAAACCTTCAGCCGGTCGTTGAAAAGTTTTTTGGAAACGCCCACATTGAGGTTTGTATTGTCCTGGGCAGATCCGGAGTGGTAGTCCTGTGAACTTTGCAAGTCGAAATTGATATCTACGCCTTTGATAAGATTGCCCGCAAAATTATTAAGCTGTTGGGAAATGAGCTTGCTGGCGCTTTGGCGAGCCATCTGATCTACGCCGCCACCGCTAGAGTTGTCCAGTGAGGAAAGTGGGTCGTCTGCCAGGAAAGTATTGAGAACAAGTAGCGCCATCACCTGTTTATTCAGGTCTGATTCTACGGTATTGATCTGTTTTAAACGAGCATACACCATTCCGCTGAATGCGCCCTGGTCTTTGGCTGGCATATCCAGGCGGAAAGAAATTTGGGGGCGTTTAAGATCACCTTTTATTTCTAGGTATACTTCTATAGGAAGTTTTTGCAAGTATTGATTGCGGGCCGCGCCGGTGGCTCCGCCAATTTGATCTTCGAGAATGTTAATAGCGGAAGTATTGACAGTATATTTTGCCGTAATATCGAGATCAGCATTCATAGGATCTCCGCTAAAATTAAGAAAGCTTCCTTTCTGAATATCGAAAGAGCGTTTTATAAGTTGGTTTAAAGACATTTCATATTTGCCCTCGCTGATTTCATAACGGCCGGTAACGCTGATATCATTTGAGGGTGTCATGCTGGCATTGAGGGAAGCGTCGCCTTTCACGGAAACATAGTCGCCGTTCTGTGGATCTATCACGATTTTGATAGATGCTTTAGGATCTATTTCCAGCACGCCGTTAAAAATCACGCCTTTAAAGCTGGGGGTTTTCGTAGAGTCTTTGCTGGCTAGCAGGGAAGAATCTATGGGGTTGTCTTTATCTATAAATTCAATTACCCCTTCGCGGTTGCTTGCAGACACTTGGCTAGTAGGAAGTGTAGCGTTTACCAAAGAATTTTCCAGCAGCTTTAAGGTCATATCTACCCGCGGCAGGTTCATGTCGCCGCGCAGGTTTATGTGGCTATCAATGTAAGCAGGACCGTAATATAATTGATTAGGATTTTGCTGCTTACCTAATATCATAAATTTATTGGCATCGATGGTCAGGTTAAAACGATACTTCAGGAAGTCTGTGGTATTAATTCGCCCGTCTACTACCAGCTCACTCATAAGGCTGTCCTGGATGACCAATTTATTGAATTGAATTCCTTTTTCATCGATCACGATATCTTCATCCGGAAGCGTAAGCGGGGTACCGGTGTAAGTGATAACGCCGCCGGCGTTGTTAAAATGTAAGTTGCCCAAAATTTTTGGCGCTGCTGTAGTGCCGGTAATGTCGAAGTGGCCTTTGGCGTTGCCGTGCATACGGGCTACGTTGCCCATGGTGAAAGGCTCCAGCGATTTTAAATTCAGGTTATTGACATCCAGAGCAGCGTTGATCGTGCTATCGTAAGTGCCGGCTAGTTTTATATCATTCTCATTACCCTTTACGGTGGCTGCCAGTTTATATTGATCGGGCTGTGGGGTTTCCACAGTGGCGTTTACGTTGCCTACGGGCGTATTTAATACGGCAAGACTGTCTATTTTTAATTGAGCGCTCACCTTTGGGGATTTATCCCACTGGCTGATAAGAGCATTGGCATTGAGTACGCCGGCGGCCAGCAGGGTATCGTTAGACACCATGCCGGTAATGGTGGCTAACTGAAAATCTTTGATCGTGGCGTTCAAGGCAGGAACGTTACTGTTAGCTTCCTGTTGAGTCTCCACGGCTATAGACTGTGCGCCCTGGCTCAGCTTCAGGTTAATGCTATCGGGTTTGCCGGCTTTAAGGCGGGCTACATTATTTTCGTCTACCCGCCATTGCAGGCGGTTCAGTAAAAGGTCTGGTTTAATAGAGAGTTCGGTAATGCTATCCGACAGGAAGCGTACTTCTCCGGCCAGGTCGTAGCGGGGTTTTTGGGTAATATCATTCAGGCGCACGCGCCAGTCTATAGTACCGCCAGCGGCGTGGGCATTGATTTCTGAATGATATAGTGGTGTAATACTGCTTTGCAGGCTTGCCAGTGTTACGGTGGCATCGAGCGTGGTGTCTTGCTCATTGGCCACCAACTGCAGGCTGTCTACTGTCAGGGAATCGTACCGCAGGGACTGCAGGAATATGCGCAGGGCCAGCAAGCTACTATCGGAATTCAGGCGTCCACTCACCTGTACGGGATTGGGTATGTGCAGGGTGGGCAGTAATGGTTGCAAGCTGTGGGGGATGGTGAGTGCAGCATCCCAACCGAGGAACTGACCACGGGGAGGAATAAATTTGCTGGAAGTATTGCGGGCCAAGAGGGGCCGTTGTACCATTTGTCCCAGCTTGCCAAAATTTCGATAATCTACTGTACCCCAGGCATGCAGGAATCCAAAAGGTCCTTCCAACGCAAGCTGTTGCTGATCGGTATAATGAGCTGTTAGCAGTACCGTGTCTATGGGATAAATCTTATTATGGATGCCCAACTGCCAGCCGGTAAGTAAGGCCTTACCTTCCAACTGGGAAGCGTTAATGTTGCTGAAATCTGCGTTCAAATTTCCTTTTAGGAGCAAGGTGTCACTATACAGGTGGGTGGTAAATAGGTCAGCATGTGTAATATGAAATGCTGCCTGTAAGGCGCTCAGGGCAGTATCGGAGAGCTGGCCGGAGGTGGTAAAGTCCAATTGCATAGCGCTATCATTGCTCAGGCCCCCAGCATTGAAAAGACCTTTGGCGATATCACCTTTCAGGGAAACATCGTGATAGGTGTAGTTATTAAAAGTGGCTTCATTTATCTGTAGGGCAGCTTTGGCTTGCATTCTGGCCATTACGTAGCCCTGGCCGGAGGCCAACAAATTACCATCTATCCAGCCGATGGTGGGGCTGTAAATCATAATGCCGGGGTTTACATGAAAATGGGGTACCTGCACATCGTACACTGCACGGATAGAGTCCAGGATATGCACCAGATGGGCGTTCAGGCTGGCAATGGCAATATCACTGGTCACGGAAAGTTTTGTTTGAAGGTCTTCCAGGCCGCCAAAGAAATTGCCGGTAATGAGCATGTTTTCCGGCAGGCGAATGGAGTCGGGGATGGTATGCGGCGGTAACCAACTACGAATGCCTTTGTTGCCAGTGTGGGCGTACAGCATGGGTAAGGCAGCGCTTATATTTTTTGTATCGGTGATATGGTCTGCGCTGCCGGCGGCTTTTAACATGTTACCATCGTTGTCTGCTGCATACAGGGAACTAATAATAAGATGATCCATGCTACCTTTCAGGGTAGCATGCAGGTCCAATTGCTTGCGGAACAGGGGCTGCATGCTTTTATTTTTTCTTGCATCCGGAACAAAGGGCAGCCATTCGCCCAGGGCAATGTGACTAGAATCGATCAGGGCTTCCAGTTGCAGCTTGTTTATATCCTTACTGAGTGTAGCCCAGGAAGGCACGGTTACGACGATGTATTTCCGTAGTAGCGATTGGTTGGTTTGGAACCAAAGATTGCGCAGGCTTAGTTGAGTGGGGGTGAAGAGCAGGTCCATGCTAGCTTTCTTCACGGCAAAACCACTTTTGTCCTGTACGGCCAAATGATGCAGTAAGGCGGCAATAGTATCGGCGCTATAACGGATATTCATCACTTTGGCATCCAGACTGCTCAAGTCCAGGTGGTTATAATTGGGGTCTGCGCCCGCCACTACTTCGGTGGGTTTGCCATTGTTGTAGGTAAGGCCGGTGCGGGTAATGCCCACTTCTGAAACATTCACGTGCCAGTTTACCGTAGGGGTGCTGCTGGCTGGAGTTTTAGAGATGAGGGTATCTTTGGGAACATCCATTACGAGGCCGGCGCGGGCGCTATCCAGGGAGATCGTGCCGAGTAATATTTTGGCGGCGGCGACATCAATATTAGCATCGGCCATCCGCAAGGCATGCAGGTTGAACGAGACGGCCATGCCGCTGCCTTCATCGCCATAATGGAAACCACTGTTATTTACTTTAAGATTTTTGATGATGAGGTGAAAGGGGGTCGCTTTTTCCGACGTGGAAGTTGGGGGCGGCGGCGTACCTGCTGTGGTGGAAGTTTTAGGAAGGTAGGTTTGTTGAAACACGCCTCCCAGGCCCGCTATCGTAATGTTGCGGAAAGTATAGAGTCCATCGTTTAGTAAGAGGTCGTCCGGATTTAGGTAGAGCGTGTCCCAATTTGCATTTGCCGTAAGGCCGCCTTCTTCATCTATCATACTCAGGTGCGCATGGCGCAGCGAAATGTCGCGGATGTGGAAGGTGATGGAAGTTCCGCCAGAGGTGTCTGTGGTGGTATCCTTACTGGAAAAGGCGTCTGCGGCAAACTGGTAGTTGAACGAAGCATCGCCTTTGTGGCGGTATACATTGATCTGAAGGGTATCCCACTCTACTTTATTAATGCGCAATTCTTTAGCCAGGAGAGAAAGCAGGTTGTAGTGTACTTTGAGGGAGCCGGTATAGAAAAGTGTTTGCCTGGCCTGATCTCCCATGTAAACCTGGCGCAATTCCAGGTAGTCCCAGCCCCGGGCGTGTACATATCCAATGCTTACTTTAGTGTGCAGCTTACGTTCTAAATAGGACACTCCCTGACGGCGAAGGTAGTCCTGCACGCTGTCCAGTTGGAGCAATAGTACGGCCATCACCGGGAGGATGAGTATAAACGCGAGTATCCATAAAAGCCATCTCCACCAGCGGGAATGGCGTTTGGGTTCTTGTAAAATTGTTTCTGCCACTAGAACGTAGACTTACAATGCGTGATTGAAAAGGATTAAATAATACAGAAAAGCAAAAAAACTCCCGCTAGCTGGCACAACAAAATTCATACCTGTGGGATGTAAAAGTTGTACAATGCATTACCGGCGCCGGGGCTTTTTAGGAATTTTTCCATACCGGTGAAAGTGTGCAATGGATTCCCCAAAAGGAAGTTAGGGAATTATGGCTATTGTGCCGAAAATGTTTGTAGTGATTCATCGACAAGGAGTGTTTGCATGATAATTCAATTGTTGCTGCGCTTTGTGATAAAATTACTACTCCGGGCTGAGGGGTTATGGATAATAATGAATTCTGTATTCATAAAAAAATAAAAGGCCGGGTAAAGACCCGGCCCGGCTGAAGGTTACAACAAAATCTAAACCTGCTTATGAGAAAGCTAAGGCTCTTTATACGAAGTGCATTGCTGCACGCGTGTGCTTTTAGATGGCCATGGCCTGTAAGGAAGCATCTTTGCTTTCCAGTTGAGAATTGCCCATCAGGAACTCATCCACTTTACGAGCGCACTCGCGGCCTTCGCTGATGGCCCATACTACAAGGCTTTGTCCGCGGCGCATATCGCCGGCAGCAAATACTTTCGGTATGGAGGTTTGGTAAGACTTTTCGGCGGCTTTTACATTGCCTCTTTCGTCGCGTTCTACGCCCAGGTTATCCAGCATGCCCTTGTGTTGGGGGTGTAGGAAGCCCATGGCCAGGAAGGCGCGTTCGCAAGGTATTTCACGTTCGGAGCCAGCTACTTCTACAAAGCGAGCCGGGCGTCCGTCGTCGGTGTGCGTCCATTCCAGGTCCACCAGTTGAATGCCTTTGAGATTACCTTTTGCATCGCCAATGAAGGCTTTGGTGCCAATGGCCCAGTGCCGACTAGCGCCTTCTTCGTGTGAGGAAGATGTTTTCAGGATCATGGGGTAAGTAGGCCAGGGCATAAACTGGGTACGCCCTTCTGGTGGTTTGGGTAGTAGTTCCAACTGAGTAACGCTTATAGCGCCCTGGCGGTTCGAGGTGCCTACACAATCGGAGCCGGTGTCGCCACCGCCGATTACAATTACGTTCTTACCTGTAGTGAGTATGTCTTCGCCTGATACCGGGCGGCCACTTATGCGTTTGTTCTGCTGTTTTAGGAAGTCCATGGCAAAGTGAATACCTTTAAGCTCACGGCCCGGGATCGTTAGATCGCGGGGAATAGTGGAGCCGCCAGCCAGCACAATGGCGTGGAATTCTCGCAGCAGATCATTCACCGAAGCGTCTATTCCGATATTAGTATTACATTGAAATATTACGCCTTCTTCTTCTAACAGGGAAATGCGGCGGTCTATCACCCATTTTTCCAGTTTAAAATCAGGGATACCATAGCGCAGCAGGCCTCCGGGAGCGTCGTCGCGCTCAAATACGGTTACTTGGTGCCCGGCAGAATTCAGTTGTGCAGCGGCGGCCAGCCCTGCAGGGCCAGATCCAACTACGGCAATCTTTTTGCCAGTGCGTACGCGAGGTGTCCTGGCATGCACCAGGCCTTTGTCGAAGGCTATTTCAATAATGTGTTTCTCTATTTCTTCAATCGTAACCGGGGGTTGGTTTATGCCAAGCACGCAGGCGCTTTCACAGGGTGCAGGGCAAATACGGCCTGTAAATTCAGGGAAGTTATTGGTAGAGGTCAGGATTTCATATGCTTCCTGCCAATCGTTGCGGAACACGGCATCATTGAACTCGGGGATTACGTTGCCAAGCGGGCATCCGCTGTGGCAGAAGGGTACGCCGCAGTTCATACAACGTGCCGCCTGATGATTCAGGGTAGGCGCATCGTAGCGTTTTTGAAACTCGTTATAATTTTTGATCCGCTCTGCCGGACTTTCCTTGCCTGGCAACTCTCTTGTAAACTCCAGGAATCCAGTTGGTTTACCCATCTCTTATCGTTAAAGCGTGTAAGTTGAAAAGTGGTATTATTATTATTAGCCTTTTACCAGCAGTTTTTCTCCTGCTTTCAGCACCGCCTTGTATTCTTTCGGGAATACCTTGGTAAAGTGGCGTAATTGGTTATCCCAGTCTTTAAGGATAAACTTGGCCACTGCACTATTCGTGTAGGCGTGGTGTTTAGTGATCAAATCGTGCAGGGCGATGGCGTCTTGTTCGTCTAGCGGATCCAAGTCTATCATGTCTTTATTACAAAGGGTGGCGAAGGATTGTTTCACATCGTATACATAAGCGATACCACCGCTCATGCCCGCGCCGAAGTTGCGACCAGTTTCACCCAGGATTACCGTACGGCCACCTGTCATATATTCGCAGCCATGATCGCCTACGCCTTCTACTACTACAGTGGCGCCGGAATTGCGTACGCAGAAACGTTCGCCTGCTTTACCACGAATGTAGGCTTCGCCGGAGGTAGCACCATAAAGGGCCACGTTGCCCGCGATGATGTTTTCTTCCGCTTTAAAAGCTGCTTCAGTTGGTGGGTACAGGATCAGCTTAGCGCCAGACAGCCCTTTACCGAAGTAGTCGTTCGCTTCGCCTTCCAGTTCCAGGGTCAGTCCCTTTGTATTGAAGGCGCCAAAGCTCTGGCCGGCGGAGCCGGTGAAACGGAAGTGTAAAGTATCTTCTGGAAGCCCTTCACCCTTATATTTTTTAGAGATCTCGTTAGATAGGATGGTGCCGATGGTGCGGTCTGTATTGCGCACCGGAAAACTTTGGTACACGCGGGAGCCTTTTTCCAGCGCGGGTTTGGCGTGCTTGAGCAATTGCCAGTCCAAGACTTCGGAAATGCCATGATCTTGCTCTTCTTGTTTGTACATAGCAGTTACCGCAGAAGCAGGTTCCTGGTAGAGTACAGGAGAAAGATCGAGGTGTTTAAATTTCCAGTGATTAATGCCTTCGCGTACCTGTAAGCTGCCTACCTGGCCCACCATTTCATTTACCGTGCGGAAGCCCAGTTCTGCCATGATTTCGCGGAACTCTTCCACGATGAAGTGGAAGAAGTTTACGATATGATCTGGGTTGCCATTAAAACGGGCGCGCAATTCGGGGTCTTGTGTGGCAATGCCTACAGGGCAGGTGTTCACATGGCATTTGCGCATCATGATACAACCTTCCACCACGAGTGCGGCGGTGGCAATGCCCCATTCTTCAGCACCTAGCAAAGTGGCGATAGCGATATCGCGTCCGGTGCGGAGCTGCCCGTCGGACTGTACTACTACGCGGCCACGGAGCTTGTTGCGTACCAGGGTTTGGTGGGTTTCGGCCAGGCCAAGCTCCCAGGGCAGGCCGGCGTGTTTAATAGAACTGATCGGAGAAGCGCCGGTGCCGCCATCGAAGCCTGATACCAGGATCACATCTGCGTGGGCCTTGGCCACACCGGCGGCGATGGTGCCTACACCGGCCTTGCTCACCAATTTTACGCTGATGCGGGCGGCACGGTTGGCATTCTTCAGATCATATATTAGTTGTGCCAGATCTTCAATCGAATAAATGTCGTGGTGGGGAGGCGGCGAAATAAGTCCTACGCCGGGGGTAGAGTGCCGTACTTTGGCAATCCACTCGTCCACTTTATGGCCGGGAAGCTGGCCACCCTCGCCGGGTTTGGCTCCCTGGGCCATTTTAATCTGCAATTCGTCTGCGTTGGTAAGATAGTAACTAGTTACCCCAAAACGGGCAGAGGCTACTTGTTTGATGGCAGAGCGCATGGAGTCGCCGTTGGCAAATTCCTGGTAGCGGATCTCGTCTTCACCGCCTTCGCCAGTATTGCTTTTGGCACCAATGCGGTTCATGGCGATGGCAATAGTAGAGTGGGCCTCGTGAGAAATAGAGCCGAAACTCATTGCACCGGAGGCAAAACGTTTCAGGATAGCGCTGGCTGGTTCTACCTCTTCAATGGGGATAGACGAGCGGGTGCGTTTAAACGTGAGCAGGCTGCGGAGCGTGCAGGCACGTTCGTCCTGGTCGTTAATGCTGCGGGAATATTTCTTGAAAGTAGCGTAATCGTTTTGGCGAGTAGCGTATTGCAGTAAGTGAATGGTGGTCGGATTAAACAAATGGAACTCGCCTTTGCGTTTCCACTGGTAAATGCCGCCTACCTGCAAACGCTGCACAGGAGACTCTTTGCGACCATAACCTACCCAGTGCTTAGCCAGGGTTTCGCGGGCTATTTCGTCCAGGCCAATACCCTGAATGCGGGATACGGCACCATTAAAATATTTATCCACGACGGCCTGGTTAATGCCAAGTATTTCAAAAATCTGGGCACCTTGGTAAGATTGCAAGGTGGAAATGCCCATCTTGGAAAATACTTTCAGCAAGCCGTCGCATACGGCTTTGATGTAATTCTTTTTCAGCGTGTCCACATCCAGTTCAGTGCCTAGCTTACCCTGCAACTTCATGTCGCGGATGGTGCTGATGGCCAGGTATGGATTAATGGCGGTAACGCCAAAGCCTAGTAAACAGGCAAAGTGATGTACTTCCCATACGTCACCCGCTTCTACGATAAGCCCAACCTGGCCACGATAACCTTTGCGGATAAGGTGGTGGTGTACAGCGGAAGCGGCCAGCAGGGAAGGAATAGAAGCGTGCTCGGAATCGATGGAACGATCGGAAAGAATAATTACTTCAAAACCATCCTCTACAGCATCTATAGCATAGCGGCACAGGCGGGCAAGGCCTTTTTCCAGCGAACCTGGTTTACCGTCTGCCTTAAAATAAGTGTGCAGGGTTTTGGCCTGGAAAATACCGGTATCGATGCTGCGGATTTTTTCCAGCTCATGGTTCGTGAGGATGGGATGGCGCAGCGCCACGCTATGGCAGTGCAGCGGATCTTCATCCAGCAGGTTGCCATTGTTGCCCACGAAGGTGGCCAGCGACATCACTAACCGTTCACGGATAGGATCTATGGGTGGGTTGGTTACCTGAGCAAATAGTTGTTTAAAATAACTGCTCAAGTGCTGAGGCTGATCGCTCAGTACAGCCAGTGGCACATCTGTACCCATAGAACCAATAGGCTCTTTGCCATCAAGGGCCATGGGCGCGATGATGGTGTCCAAGTCTTCAGTAGAATAACCGAAGGCACGTTGGTATTTAAATATTTGATCGTGTTCCAGGTGGGAAAAAGTAACGCGCGGCTCCGGCAGTTCTTCGAGGCGGATCTGGTATTTATTGATCCACTCGCTGTAAGGCTGCTGGGAAGTGATCTGTTTTTTCAATTCTTCGTCGCCAATAATACGGCCTTCGCTCATGTCTACGATGAACATTTTGCCAGGCTGGAGACGGCCTTTTTCTTTTACATTTTTGGGATCGATGGGCAGTACACCTGCTTCAGATGCCATAATCACCCGATCGTCTTTGGTTACCACGAAGCGGCTGGGACGCAGCCCGTTACGGTCTAGCGTGGCGCCGATAATTTTTCCATCGGTAAAAGAAATGGAAGCCGGGCCATCCCAGGGTTCCATCAGGGCAGCGTGGTATTCGTAAAAGGCTTTTTTCTGTGGGTCCATGGTTTCGTTGCCGTCCCATGCTTCGGGGATGAGCATCATCATTACATGAGGCAGGGAGCGACCACAGAGGGTAAGCAGTTCAATCACATTATCAAGCGACGCAGAATCCGACTGCCCATCTGCCACGAGGGGTGATAGCATATCCATTTCTTCAGGGGAGAAGAACTGGGACACAAAATCGCGTTCCCCGGAGCGCAGCCAGTTCAGGTTTCCCTTCAGGGTATTGATTTCCCCATTGTGCGCAATATAGCGGTAAGGGTGGGCCAGTTTCCAGCTAGGGAAAGTGTTGGTGGCAAAGCGGCTATGAATCAGGGCAAAGGCAGACACCAGTTTCTCATCGCTTAGATCAGGATAGTAATGACGTACCTGGTAAGTGGTAAGCTGGCCTTTGTACACGATTGTTTTATAGGAAAGCGACGCTATATAAAAAGAAGCCTTATCGCCGGGAATAGCGTTGCGTACGGTTTTGGAAACGTAATTGCGCAGCACAAACAGCTTGCGCTCAAACGCGTCCGGGCTGCTGATGTGATAAGGAGCGGCAACAAACACCTGTTCTATTTCCGGCTCCACAGCCAGGGCAGATTCACCAATACCATCGGGGCGCACCGGCACTTTGCGATAGCCTAAAATTTCGAGGCCTAACTTTTCCGCTGCGCGTTGAAGAATTTCGCGGCACTCTTCGCGCCAGCGTGGATCTTTCGGGAAAAAAACCATCCCTACTCCATATTTACCAAATTCCGGCAGGCGAATACCTATTTTCAGACATTCATCATAAAGGAATTCGTGGGGCATTTGGAATAGGATACCAGCTCCATCGCCGGTGGTAAGTTCGCATCCGCAAGCGCCGCGATGCTCCATGTTTTCTAACATGGTAAGTGCATCACGTACAATCTGGTGTGATTTACGGCCCTTAATATGGGCTGTGAAACCGGTACCACAAGCGTCATGTTCAAACTCTGGGCGGTAAAGCCCTTGACTCACTTCCTGCATTTCGATTAGATTTTAACCCTACACTACTCCCGGCAGCTAGCGCCACTCAGGTGGAATTACCATCGTTGTTCTGGGAACGCTTTAAAGATACTAATAAAAGGTGGTAAATTTTATATAAACGGAGGTTATACGTCAAAACTTTAGAAAAGTTATAAAATTATGGCCTAGTTCTTTAAAGAATACCAAAATCAAGGGGGTATTGGGTAACCAAAATTGCCAAGGGTAAATGGTATTGTAAATTGTTGCTAGACCAAGCGATAAAATAGAGTTGCCAGGAGTGTTATTGTAAATTATCCTGAAGACTGGATTTAGTGCAGAAAATCCGGGAAAAAGCATCTAGAGAAAAGTTGGTCGGGGGGCCTTTACGCCAGGCGAAAGAGCTACTCAAAGATGAATTTCCGTCGGCCATTGGCATCCACTGTCACCATCAGAGGCAGGTCGTGCGAGCTTTCATTTTCCAGGCGGTTCAGTGCTGTAACATAGTAGGTATAATTTTTTCCTTTCACGTAAGAGGCGTCCATCCAAACCGGGTCAGGCATCTGCGGAACAATGGCGAGAATTTTAGAAGCGTCGTTAAAATTGACTGGTTCTTTTTCTTCAAAACGGTACAGCACATATTGCTGGGTGAGCCCGGAAGTATCATTATCTGCCCAGTGTATTTCCAATCCACCTGGTTTTTCAAATGCGTCACTAAAATAAGGCGCAATGGGCAGGGGGTACTTTATCCAGGCCATTTCCGGGCGCAGTGCCGGGTATTTATACAGGTGTGTGCGCAGCGAGTCCTGTATGCCGTAAGGGTTGCCAGCAAAGGATTTCGCGCTGTAAAAGATACTGCCCTGCACGGTGGAGAGAGAACGGGCGGCCTTGATCTGCATGGGCAGTTCGTTCGGATTTTTCCAAGGGGCGGTAGTGCCTAGTTTGTACACGCCGTGGCCAATATATATCTGGCGGCCATAGCCATGCTGTGCCCACCAGGCCACCAGCACATCGTAGGCCACCAGGCGGTGGTTGAATTCCCAATATAACTGGGGCGCCACGTAGTCTATCCAACCTTTTTTAAGCCATAACAACACGTCGGCGTAAAGATCATCGTAGTTGGTTTGGCCCCCGTGAGTGAAGGAACCATCAAAATCGCGGTCGTGATTGCGCCATACACCAAAGGGGCTGATGCCAAATTTTACATATGGCTTAATAGCCTTAATACTGGCGCTCACACGGGTAATGAGAGAATCAATATTTGCCCGGCGCCATTCATCTCGAGGCTGCCCATGGCCGAACTGGCGGTAGCTCGCGTTGTCATTAAAGTCACGCCCCGGTACAGGATATGGGTAAAAATAATCGTCGAAATGTACGGCGTCTATATCGTAGCGTTTTACCACATCGCTGATTACCTGCATAACATACACTCGCGTTTCGGGAATGCCGGGGTCAAAATACTTGCGGCCGTCGTAAGTGATAAACCAGGATGGGTGCAGGCGGGTTATGTGAGTAGGTGATACATTGCCCGTGGCGTTCATAGCGGCGCGGTAAGGATTAAACCAGGCATGGAATTCCATGCCGCGTTTATGAGTCTCCTCGATCATAAAGGAAAGGGGATCGTAATAAGGATTGGGGGCCATTCCCTGCACGCCGGTCAGGTATTCCGACCAGGGTTCCAGTTGGGAGGCGTAAAACGCATCGGCTGCGGGGCGTATCTGCACCACTACGGCGTTGAAACCATTGCTTTTAAACTGATCCAGGAGGCGAATAAATTCCTGCTGCTGTTGATAACTTGAAAGGTTTTTAGAAGAAGGCCAATCAATATTAGCTACTGTGGCGATCCATACCGCTCTTAGCTCCCGCTTGGGCGAAACCTGCCCCCAAGCCAAACCCACACTCATCCATAGGAATATTACAATAGCCAGAAATTGCTTCAACATTCAACGATGCTTTAATCCGTAAACATTTCTAAAACTGCGAAAATAGGAAATAGCGCTTAGTTTTCAGCGGGTTGTGCAGACGCAAAGTAAGGCGTTGCCCAAGTTGAAGCAAAGTGTGCGTGAATAAATAATGAGGTTGCTGTGCTATCTGGCACCAATATTCCTTACATCATGGCTTGCGCTTATTTAAGTTTACGTGAAATATATTGCGAGTAGTCTGGCAGCAATACCTCGTAAGCCTCGTGCATGAGTGGGGAGGTGAGCAGGAAGTCGGCGGTCGCACGGTTGCACGCCACCGGAATGTTCCATACGGCACCCAGGCGTAGCAGGGCTTTGATATCCGGATCGTGGGGCAGAGATTCCATAGGATCCCAGAAAAAAATTACCACATCGATAGCGCCTTCTGCCACCATGGCACCGATCTGCTGGTCGCCACCGAGGGGGCCGCTGAGCAGCTTACGTACGGGGACGTCCAATGTTTCCTCGATCAGTTTGCCGGTAGTACCCGTTGCATACAGTTCATGACGCACCAGTACCCCCTTGTTGTAAAGGGCCCACTCAATAAGCTCTGCCTTTTTATGATCATGCGCAATGAGTGCCACCCGCTTGCGGGGTTGAAGATGTTTAATGTTGGACATTCGTAGGGTATGTTTGTGCTGCAAAATAAGTAGGGAAATCCGGGATAAGAAATAATAGTTTATGGTAATACGACCTCAAGCATTATTAAAATCTATTGAGTATGAGTTAAATATAAGCTAAACTTATATCAGAATTGTTATTTTCACCATCCAGGATGCAGAACCCGCCGAAAGTTTGCTACCTTTGATAAGCAAAACTGTGTGTTATCATGATTAAAACAGGAAATCCCATCATCAGCATTTATACGGAGATGACGCCCAACCCTGAAACGATGAAGTTCGTGGCGAATAAATTACTGTATCCTGGCAAAAGCATCGACTTTCAGGACGAAGCCAGTGCCAAACCTTCCCCGCTTGCTACCGAGCTGTTTAGCTTTCCATTTATAAGAGGCGTGTTTATTATGGCCAATTTTATAACGCTGACCAAAACCAGCGATACAGATTGGAATGATATCATCCCCACTATCCGCACTTTCCTCAAGGACTATTTGGAAGAAAACCGTCCGGTGGTTAATCAAGAGGAAGTAGTAGTAACCAAGGCTACCGGCGGCAATTCTATTAGCGCCGACGATACGGATGTAGTACAACGCATTAAGGCTTTGTTGGAGGATCACGTAAAGCCGGCTGTTGAAATGGACGGTGGAGCTATCCAGTTTAAAAATTATGACAGCGGCGTGGTAACTGTAATGTTACAGGGTTCCTGCTCCGGTTGCCCCTCTTCTATGATTACGCTGAAAGCCGGTATTGAAGGCATGATGAAGCGTATGATTCCAGAAGTAACTGAAGTAGTGGCCGAAGCGGAATAATTATAACGTTTCCCCTTTCCGGAAAAATAATGAAGGATGCACAACCTGCGGCCAGCGGGTTGTGCTTTTTTGTGTGCATACCCTAACTTTGCCACATGAATATTGAATCCGTTATCCAGGGCATGCAAGCCGAATTCTCCCACATGAACTGGCTGGAGTTGGTAGGTGTTTTCTTTGGCGTGCTAAGTGTCCTCTATTCCAACCGGAACAAAATTTACGTATATCCTACCGGGTTAGTAAGCACGGGTATTTATATTTACCTGTTTTTTGCTGGCGGCCTATATGCGGATGCGGGACTGAACGTATATTACTTCGTAATGAGTGTGTATGGATGGTACCACTGGACCCGTAAAGACAACGCCGAGCATGTAACACCGGTAGCGTGGACTTCCCGCGGGGAGCTGGTTACAGCGGTGTTGATAGCCGTGCTGGGTTGGGGGCTGATCTATCTGCTACTACGGTATGCCTCCGATTCTATAGTACCTGTGTGGGATTCTTTCGTGGCGGCTACGGCATGCAGCGGTATGTGGCTACTGGCCAAACGGAAGGTGGAAAACTGGGTGCTGCTGAATATATCCAACCTGGCGGCAGAGCCTTTGCTTATTTACAAACATTATTACCTGACAGCAGCCCTCACGGTATTTCTGTTTGTAGTAGCTTGCTTTGGATTTGTAAACTGGAAGAAAATAGCGGCCCAGGAGGCGGCGGTTTTGTCGTAAAAACAGCGCATGCAGAAAGTAGTAATCATAGGTCCCGAAAGTACCGGGAAAAGTACGCTGAGCGCACAGTTGGCTGCCCGCTTTCAGACTTTGTGGGTGCCGGAATATGCGCGGGCTTATATTGAAGGTTTACAGCGGCCTTATGCCGAAGAAGACTTGTACCGCATTGCCCTGGGGCAACTGGCAGAAGAAGATGTGATGGCTGCAAAAGCGCCCCGGCCCCTACTTTTCTGCGATACAGACTTACAAGTGGTGAAGGTATGGAGTGAGCATCGGTATGGACATTGCGATATGCGTATACTGGAACACATTGCGCAACGGCGCTACGATTTGTACCTGCTTACCTACATTGACATTCCATGGGAAGATGATCCGCAACGGGAGCATGGAGATCTGCAAATGCGACAATACTTTTATAACGTTTACCGCGACATCGTGATACAATCGGGGTTGCCTTGGGCTGATATTCGCGGAGACTTTAATCAACGCCTGAAAACTGCGGCGGATGCGGTGAATGGTTTATAAAATTCACTGAAGGGTTTGTTTAGCGGCGATTTCCTTAAGTGCAGCAGATTATTTTCTTCCGGCCACCAGTGCAGAAATATCTGGATCTGGCGCGATGTAGCGCATTTGGGTAAGGGTATGCCGCTGGTACCATATTGTGATTTTTGATGGTGGTACTACGGTAAATTTCACTGGGTTGGAGAGGCAGCCCGCGATCATGGCGGCTTCTTCCCTTGTAAGATTGGCTGCAGGAATATGGTAATAGCTTTGCGCTGCGGCTTCCATGCCGTAAATACCATCGCCCGTTTGGGCTACGTTCAGGTACATTTCCAGGATGCGCTGTTTACCCCAAAGCTTTTCAATCATAAACGTAAAATACACTTCCAGTCCTTTGCGGAAGTAGCCCCCATGCTGCCACAGGAATACATTTTTGGCCACTTGCTGGCTAATGGTGCTGGCGCCGTGAATCTTTTTGCTTTGCTGATTATGTTTCATGGCCTTTTCAATGGATTTGAAATCGAATCCATCGTGGTCGGTAAATAGCTGATCTTCTTTGGCGATCACCGCCAGTTTAGCAAATTGGGAAATATGATTGTAGTCTACCCAATCATATTTAAACTCCTTATCCTTGGGCAAGTGCAGGCGATTATTCAGCATCGTGAGCGTAAAGGGGGGATGGATCCACTTCAGCAAAATGATATACACAAATTGCCCGATGATCAATGCCAACAGTACCAATCTTACTTTCCTCCAGGTTCTTGGGACGATGCCTTTTAAATTCATGCAGTAGGTTTACAAAAAGTGCCGAAAGATAAAAAGAATATCCGGACCCATTAAATATATTCAATTCTCTCCATATTTATAAACGTGCGGCATGGCATAGAAATAGCGTAAATTGGGGTATGTTACTTGAATTGCATCCGCAGAATCCAAATCCCCGCAATCTGAAACAGGTAGTGGAATGTTTAAAAAATGGAGGGGTGATCATTTACCCCACGGATACGGTATATGGTATGGGCTGCGATATTTTCCAGCACAAAGCCGTGGAGCGTATTTGCCGTATTAAAGATTTAGATCCCCGCAAAGCTCAGTTCTCTTTTATTTGCCACGACCTGAGCCATCTTTCAGACTATACTAAAAGTGTGGATACGCCCATTTTCCGCATATTGAAACGGGCGCTACCCGGGCCATATACCTTTATATTGCCCGCCAGCCGTGAAGTGCCAAAGATCATTAAAACCAGGAAAGATACCGTAGGTATTCGTGTGCCGGATAATGTAATCTGCCAAAGCATTGTGCGCGACCTGGGTAACCCACTGATGAGTACTAGTTTGCCAATAGATTATTATATTGAAGAATACACCGACCCAGAGATTATTCATGAAAAATTTGGCCACTTGGTAGATATTGTGATAGATGGCGGTGTAGGCGGAATGCAGTTTTCTACTGTGATCGATTGTACCAGTGGGGTACCGGAACTGGTAAGAGAAGGGCTGGGTAGCTGGGAAGCGGTGGCGTAATTTTAATAATAAGCGAGTTATGAAAACGTGTAGTGTTATGATCATCATCTTTTGTTGCCTGGGCCTTTCCGCCCAGGCACAGCAAGCCATGAACTGGAAACCCCTGAAGACGGATTTGTACGTTGTGCATCCTAAAAGCCAATGGATGCTTTTTTCGCAAATAATTGGTTCCAAACCCAGGCCCACCACTTATGTGAATGCTACTACCCCCCTGCCGGATAGTTACTACCAGCAGTGTTATGGATTTTTCTGTAAGCGGGAATGGGAATTACAGCAAAAGGTGCATGTGCCGGTAAAGCTGCGGTTGGGTACTTATCAAACTGCACAGGCGCAGGAAGGATATTCGCGGTGAAAGGTCCTTAAAAGATTAGTTTATAACCCACCCCACGAATGTTTACGATCTGTACGCGGGGATCTTCTTTTAGGTAGCGGCGTAATTTTGTAATAAACACGTCCATGCTACGGGCATTAAAGAAATTGTCATCTCCCCATAAGTCTAGCAGCACTTTCTTGCGTTCCATGATCTCGTTTTTATTGTCGTATAAGCGGCGCAGAATTTCTGCTTCGCGGTGCGACATAAATTCCGACACATTATTACGGGTAAGGGTTTGCTTCGTATAATTAAAAGCGTACTGGCCAATCACCACACTACCATCGTCTGCGTCTGGTGGGGGTACCTGTTCGTTATAGCGCTGTAGCAAAGATTTGATGCGTACAATCAGCTCATCCATGCTAAATGGCTTCTTCAGGTAATCATTGCCACCCACTTCAAAACCCTTCACCACATCTGCAGTCTGTGATTTGGCGGTGAGGAAAATGATGGGGGTAATTTTATCTTCCTTACGGATTTCCTGCGTAAGCATAAAACCATCCATATTGGGCATCATGATATCTAACACCACCACGTCGGGGTGCTGTTCTTTGAATAACGCAAGGCCCTCGCGACCGTCGGTGGCATAAAGCATTTCAAAGCCTCGCATCTCCAGGCTGTCTTTCACGATCTGCCCCAGTTGCCACTCGTCTTCCACCAGTAATACTTTAGACATAGTCGTTTGTTTTTTAGTGCGCCGGCAATTGTTTAGGCAACAGATATGCGAATAATAAATTCACTGCCGACGCCCGTTTCGCTTTGTAATAAAATGGTGCCGCCATGCATTTCCACCACTTTTTTTACATAACTCAGGCCCAGGCCAAAACCTTTTACTTTATGCAGGTTGCCCGTGGGTACCCGGAAAAATTTGTCAAATACATTTTCCTGATAATTACGGGGAATGCCTATGCCATTGTCGATAACCCGAAGCTCCAGAAATCCTTTATCCAGGCTGGCCATTAGTCGGATGTTTACCGAGTCGCCACTGTACTTGATGGCGTTGTCTACCAGGTTGCTTACCGCGTTGGACAGGTGGATACGGTCTATCATTACCAGCTGGTCACCTACCCTGTTGTCAAAAATAAATTTTATTTCCTTACTGGATACCATTTCATAGTTGCTCAGCATACCTTCTATCAGGTCGCCCAGCATGGTAGGTTCTTTAAACAGTTCTATCTCTTCTTTTTCTTCTGCGGCAATCTGCAGAACTTTTTCCACCAGGTCCGAAAGCCGTGATAGTTCTTGCTTGGAGATGGAGAGATAATTCTGCGTTTTGCGGGTGTCGTTTAACGCATTGAAGTTCTGCATGGCCTCCACCGCCGCAGACACGGTAGCAATGGGGGTTTTCAGCTCATGCGTCATGTTATTGATAAAGTCATTTTTTACTTCGGAGAGCTTTTTTTGTTTGAGGATGGTTTGCAACATATAGGTGAAGCCTGCTGTGGTAAGAAAAACCAGCATCAGGGAGCTGATCACGGCCCACAACATTTTATGTATAATATAACCAAACGTCTCTTCAAAACTGGCTTGTACAAAAGTATTACTTAGCGGTGTAAGCGGGGTTTTAAAGGTTTTTTCTGGTTCACTACGGCGCAGGCTGTCGCGGAAGGCTGGATTCAGCCGGTCGATACCTTTCATCGTGATGTGGAAGGTATCTAGCCGGTAAGGCGCATAGATGTCGCGGTTATGCAGCTCCGTTTTCAGGATAGAGTCTAGGCGTAGCAAATTAATGCTATTATTATACATTTGGTTCAATATGAGGAGGTTGGATATTTGCCGGGCCATGGTATCAGCATATACCCGAGAGAGCGAATCGGTCGAAAGCTGCAAGAAGGAGGTGTCATCTTCCCGGTCTATCACCGGTTTGCGGATCATGCCCAAGGTGCGATGCAGGTCTTTATAACGGTTAAAATCCGCAGTAGACAGCTTAATTCGCATATGTTCATACTGCGAGTCTGTTGTCGCCTCCCTAAAACGAACATTATTGGCAATGTCTACAAATTGTTTCTTAAAAACAGCGCTGCGCAGGGCGTCATTTACCTCATGGTTAAACTGGTCCATCCGCATCCGGTAGGAATTATACAGCCAATAGCCCTGGAAAAGGTAAATTCCAAGGATACAACTGCACATTAATAACAGGATATTTCGAATTCTTTGACGCATTCTATTGGATGGTGTTTCGCAAAACTACCGGTTTCCCGCTAGTAGCCTGGCGATCCTTAACAATAATTAACAGTAAATAATAATGATTAACGGATAAAAGTTCTCAGTAAGCAGGAACTTTGATGCAGCAAAAAAGCAGCAACATGCATAAGTTCGTTAAATTTCTGATATGCGCCACAGTGGCGTTACCTTTTGGCCAGTGGGCCAAGGCCCAGGTTTCGGGCGTGATTGACTATGAGGTAACCATGGAAGTTGAAAGACGGGGTGGTCCTGGCGGCGGTGGATTTGGCGGCGGCGGGCAGGGCGGTGGTGAAGAAGGCGCTCCTCCCCAGGTGATGAACTTTACCCAGCATTTTACTTTTAATGCCAGCATGGGCAAGGTTGACGTAGAGCGTCCAAACTTTGGTCGCGGCGGCAACTTTCAGCCACCATTCACGAATACTACCTATGTGAATGTAGTTAATAAAAAAGTGCTTCAGGCCGTTACAGAGCGCGAAGGAGACAAGAAGACGTACTATACGGAAGACAATTTTGTAACCCCCATCAGTGTAGATACTTCCTCTACCAAAACCAAGAAAATAGCTGGGTACAACTGTAAAAAAGCAATTGTGAAACAGCGGAATGAGAATTATACCGTGTGGTACACAACAGAACTTGGTATTAACTACTCCCCTGTGAATGGACTGCTACCAGGCAATGGCGTGGTGCTCAGCGCAGAAAGCGACAAGCGCTCCTTCGTGGCCACCAAAGTGTCTTTGAAACCAGTGGAAGACAGCACGATAGCCCTTCCTGCCGGCGCGGAAAAAATAACCGACGAGGAGATGCGCGAAAAACGGCATACAGCGATGGAAAAGATGAGAGAACAATTCCAGCAACAACAATAAAAACTTATTACCCTGCGCCCGCTTAACTCCAGCGGGCGCAGATTTATTCACTACCACGCAGAGATCTGGCAGAACGGTACAGGAACCTGGTTATCGGTGTACTCTTACCTTTTTATCGAAGTATCTTGCAAACCGGCTTAAGTATCCAACCAACCAAATTCGCTCCCCTGTCATGAATAAAATTGCACTGATTATTTGCTGCGTGTTTTATACCGTCGTGTCTTTTGGTCAAACCCAGATCAAAGGCAAACTGGTGGATAAAGACTCAAAAGATGCGATGCCAGCTGCGGCAGTGGCGCTTTTGCGCAGCTCAGATTCCTCCGTGGTGCAAACTGCGGTGACCGATAATAACGGCAATTTTATAATGAGCGGCATGGGCAATGGCACTTTTCGCGTGTTCGTGACCTTTCTTGGATATAAGCCAATTTACCAAACGGTAGAACTCTCTGCTGCCAAATCGCAGGTGGATCTTGGCATGGTAGGCCTTTCCCGCAAAGGCCTTGCTCTAAATGAAGTGGAGATTGTACAAGAAAAACCGCCGGTGGTGGTAAAAACAGATACCCTGGAATTTAACGCCAGTTCCTTCAAGACCCGCGAAAATGCCGTGGTAGAAGATCTAGTGAAAAAACTGCCTGGTGTGCAGGTGGATAAAGATGGTACCATTACCGCGCAGGGCCAGCAGGTTACCCGCGTACTGGTAGATGGCAAGCCTTTCTTCGGCACCGATCCAAAATTGGCAACTAAAAACCTGCCGGCAGACATCGTAGATAAAGTACAGATTATTGATCGTAAATCGGACCAGGCGCAATTTACCGGCATTGATGATGGTAATATTGAAAAAGCAATAAACATAGTACTGAAACCCGAAAAGCGTAAAGGCTATTTTGGCCGTGCCACTGCAGGATACGGCACCGATGACCGTTTTATGGGATCACTCACCGCCAACCGTTTCCGCGAAAACCAGCAGCTCTCTATCATTGGCGGGGGCAATAATGTAAATAACCTGGGCTACACCGCACAGGATGTATTTAACTTCTCCAGTGGCAGTGGCGGCGGCGGACGTGGTGGCGGCATGAACGTGAAAAGTGGCTCTGTGAGCGCAGGCGGCCTGTCTATTGGCTCCGGTTCCACAGGCATTACCCGCAACTGGAATGGCGGCCTTAATTTTAATCAAGATTTCAATACCAAGTTGAAAGTAAATGCTAGTTATTTTTATAACGATTCCAAAACCAATACCCAACAAACCAGCACCACACAATATTTCCTGCGGGATATTGATCAAACCGGCAGAGATAGTTCCTATTTCTATGACGCCAAAACAAAAGGTCTTTCTGAAAACGCCAACCACCGAGTGGATATGCGGTTGGAATATGCGCCGGATAGCATGAACTCGTTCATCCTTACGCCTACGTTCACTTACAACAAAGGCCATAATGAGAACGACAACGATTATTCTTCTTTCGATACCAGCCGTACTAAGTTATTGAATGCAGGTAATACCGTCAGCGAAAGCGACGCCAATTCACCCAATATTTCCGGCAACCTTTTGTACCGCAAGCGCTTTGCGAAACAAGGCCGCACCCTAAGCGTAAACCTGAGCGGCGGATACACTACCACAGACCGTACTAACCTTAATCTTTCTAATACGCAGTATACATTGAAGGGAGGGGAAATTTCCTACGACTCCATTAACCAGCAAAACAAACAACACAACGAAACAAATAACGAAGGCATACACTTGAACTATACGGAGCCGATCTTCAAAAACCGCTACCTGGAACTGGCGTATAATTACAGTCAGAATAATACCGTATCTACCAAATATACGTACGACTTTAACCAAAACACCCACCAATACGACCAGTTGAACGATAGTTTAAGTAACTCGTTTAATAATACCACCCAAACACAAATGGGAAGTATTAACATCCGCACCCAAAAACTGAAATACGGTTATACCATTGGCGTTAGTTTACAGGATAACAGCCTTAAAAGTTACAACGTTACGAAAGACAGTACCGTGCGGCAGCACACGCTGAATTTCTTCCCGCTGGCTTTGTTCAACTATAATTTTGCGAAGGGCAAGCGTCTACAATTTACCTACCGGGGTAGCACCACGCAACCTACCTTATCGCAGTTGCAGCCCGTACCAGACAATAGCAACCCGCAATACATACAATTGGGTAATCCAGAACTAAAGCCAACATTTACCCACAACATTCAATTACGGTATAACTCCTTCAACCAGGTTACTATGCGGGGCTTCTTCTCTAATGTGAGTGCGAATGTGTCACAGAACCAGATTGTAAACCAAACCACAAATGATGCACAGGGCCGGCAGATTGTAAAACCCGTGAACGTGAATGGTAATTATACATTGAATGGTTTTATGACCAACATCATTCCGGTAAAAGGCCTGGAAAATACCAGTTTTAATTTGTCTACCAACGCAAGTTATGGTCAGAGCCACAGCTACTCCGGCAATGTGGATACCACGAAGACTGCCGAAAACGGCGATGTTCAGAGCACCCCATCACTGAACCGCACCCTGAATGTAAAACAAAGTGTACGCTTCGACTATACGTACAAAGAACTGTTCGATTTTAATACCTCCGGCAGTGTAAATTGGAACAACACTTCCAGTTCGCTGCAAAACACGACGAACTATTTCGACTACAACTTTACTTTTGATTTCAATGTGAACCTGCCGTTGGGATTTATCATCGGTAGCAATGTAGACTATACCGTGACTACAGGCCGTGGGGCGGCATACAACCAAAAGATCACAATGTTGAATGGGTTTGTATCGAAGAGTGTGTTCAAGAAAAAACAGGGGCTTATCAAGATAGAAGGTTACGACCTGCTGCGACAGAATGTAAGCATCAGCCGTTCGGTAAGTGATAACTATATACAAGACGTGAACAATGTAGTACTACAGCGCTACTTTATGATCAGCTTTACCTACTTTCTCAATAAGTTTGGAGCAGGCAACCAGCAAAGAGGCCCGAGAGGTCCAGGAGGCCCGGGTTTTGGCATGCCGGGCGGCGGTCGTTTTGGCAGAGGAGGATGAAAATAATTACTGGAAACCTTACAGTATGTGAAACAATGGCCGGGTGCGACACAGCGCCTGGCCATTGACTTTTCTAAGCAAATAAAAAGGCTGCATCCTGCTATCAGCATGCAGCCAGATACAATTCTCCTTGCGGGAAGAAAGGTATATATTGAGAAAGAAGATTTATATTATGGCACTACGGTGGCAAACTTTTGTTCGGTAGCGGTTTTCCGGCCATTTACCACGCGTTGAACCACCCAGCCCAGGGTGAAGCAGGGAATAATGTCTGTACCGGGGAATAATTCCTCCATAAAATTAAACACACCACCAAAGGCGGCAAAGGCGCTGCCACCAAACAGGCGGTAAAATATAAGCGCTGATATGGGTGCCCACAAAACGTCAGCCACCTCACCCACTACCGGAAAGGCATAACTGGCACAACCGATGAGATCCATGATAATACAAATTGTCAAATTCGGAGTAGTTTTTTTACTCATATCCACCTCACTTTTTTTTATTGTAGACAAATAGCTTACCAGATTTAGCCAATTTTCAGCGACAAATATTGTGATAGCCGACAGGCACTAAGCGAGGTAGCTCATCAATCATTCATAATCAGCCGGTTGAAGGTATTGGGGCAAATCCTTTCGAGCGAAAACTTATCGATGAAATAAATGATTCATAAATTTTTTCTATTAAATTCACGATCATTTTAATTATGCGTTATGCCAGAAAAACATTCCCGCCGACAAATGCTAAAGCAGGTAGCCACTGCGGCAATGGCGGCTACTGCGCTGCCCTCCCTGGCGGCATCCTTATCTTCCACTCATTCTTCTTCCACCATGCTTAAAGGAAACATTCATCACTCGGCCTGCGCCTGGTGTTATCCTAACATCCCACTAGACGATTTGTGTAAGGCATTTAAGGCTATGGGCCTGGAAGCCATTGACCTACTGGATCCTCCACAATTTGCTACTGCCCACAAATACGGGTTGGATTGCGGGATAGTGGCCAGCATTAACAAAGATTGGGATATTTATCGCGGCTGGAACCACATAGAACATCATGACCCGCTGGTAGAATACTACTATCATATGATCGATGAAACAGCCAATGCCGGATTTAAGAATCTTATTTGTTTTTCCGGCGCCCGAAAGGGGCTGGACGATGAACAGGGCTTGCTGAACTGTGCTGCCGGTCTTCAACGCATCATGCCTTACGCTGAAAAGAAAAAAGTGACTATTGTTATGGAGTTGTTGAATAGTAAAAAAGATCACCACGACTATCAGTGCGATCATACTGCTTGGGGCGCAGCGCTGGCACAAAAAATTGGATCCAATAATTTTAAACTTCTCTACGACATTTATCATATGCAGATCATGGAAGGTGATCTTATCCGTAATATCACGGATTACCATGCATACATTGCCCACTATCATACGGGTGGGGTACCAGGCCGGCATGAATTAGACGACACCCAAGAGATATTTTACCCAGCAGTAATGCGTGCTATTGTGGCCACTGGCTATAAGGGGTATGTGGCGCAAGAATTTGTTCCCACAGAAAAAGATCCCTTGTCCGCCCTGAAACGCTGTGTACAGATCTGCGATGTTTGAGTCCTCTTTTGATATACCTCGAAAAAGCTAATTAATTTTCAGGCAGGATAGAATGATGTTGGTACTGATGGCATCCGTATATTTGCCGCCAATTAGTCTACAAAATTTATAGAGTAATATGGGCCAAATATTCAAAAAGCCGCTTAACTGGTTGATACAGGAATCTGTTACCGACAACACGCATACCCTGAAACGCAGTCTTAGCGCTTTTCAGCTCGTAACACTTGGTTTGGGGGTGATTATTGGTGCTGGACTGTTTTCCCTAACTGGGCTGGCCGCAGCCAATAATGCAGGGCCGGCGGTAACACTATCTTTTGTTGTTTCGGCCGTTGGTTGCTGCTTTGCAGGGCTTTGTTACGCCGAGTTTTCTTCCATGATTCCCGTGGCGGGCAGTGCTTATACATATGCATATGCCACCATGGGTGAGCTGCTAGCCTGGATTATTGGTTGGGACCTTGTGCTGGAGTTCTCTGTGGGCGGAGCTACAGTTGCCATTAGCTGGTCAAACTATCTTACCGAATTTCTTAGGGCATACAATATTCATTTGCCTGTTCAGCTCCTGCGTTCCCCTTTTGAATCGGTAAAACTGGCAGACGGCTCGCTGGTAAATGCTTGGTTTAATCTTCCCGCCTTGCTAGTGGTGGTGGCCATGTCATTGCTGCTCATGCGGGGTACGAGGGGGTCGGCTATCTGGAATGCCATCGTGGTATCGTTGAAAGTGGGTGTGGTACTGGTTTTCATTGCGCTGGGCTGGAAATATATACAACCCGCCAATTACCATCCGTATATCCCAATAAATACTGGCCATTTTGGTGAATACGGTTGGTCTGGAATTTTACGGGGCGCAGGTGTGATCTTTTTTGTGTACCTGGGGTTTGATATGGTAAGCACTGCGGCCCAGGAGGCCAAGAATCCACAACGAAATATGCCCATTGGCATTCTGGGGTCGCTAGCCTTGTGTACGATATTATTCCTGCTATTCTCCCATGTGCTTACTGGCCTGGCGCCCTACCGGGAATTTAAAGATAGCGCGGCACCGGTAGCCGTAGCGCTAAAACATACGCCTTATATTTGGTTGTCGCAGGTGGTTTTGCTAGCCATTATTGTTGGGTATACTTCCGTGATCCTGGTAGATTTGCTGGCCCAGTCGCGCGTATTTTATGCGATGGCCAATGATGGTTTATTGCCGCCGGTCTTTGCTGCCATTCATTCCAGATACCGTACACCCTGGAAATCAAATATGTTGCTCTGTGTATTTGTGGGCGGCTTTGCAGCCCTGGTTCCTTTAAAGGTCGTGGGAGAAATGACGAGTATTGGCACCCTGTTAGCCTTTGTGATCGTTTGTTTGGGGGTATGGATTATGCGGGTGAAAATGCCGGACGTACCGCGCGCTTTTAAAACACCCTGGGTTCCTTTTGTACCAATTATGGGAGTGTTGGTGTGTGTGGTTATGATGGTGTCATTGCCCAAAGAAACCTGGTTGCGACTAGTAATCTGGATGGGCGCAGGCCTGGCTATTTATTACCTCTACGGGAGAAAAAACAGTAAGGTGCAGAAACATTATCGCTCCAAATAATGGAATACCGGCATATCAAATGCCGGCATTTTTGAATAGGATAAGCTGCATCAAACTTTAAAATCCTTTTTAAGCATTCCCATCACCACCATATCCACCAATTGCCCATGTAATTTGGCGCTGTGGCGTAATACACCTTCTTTTGCAAAACCTAATCGGATGGGAATTTTGCTGCTGCGTTCGTTTTGTAGGGCGAAGCGAATTTCTATTTTGTTGAGGTGTAATTCATCGAAGGCAAATTTCATCAGCGCACGGCAGCATTCCAGCGCGATGCCCTGGCCGCGGAAGGCCTCGCCCAGCCAGTAACCAATCTCGGCTTTTTGCAAGGAATGGTCCCAGCCATGTAGGTCCATTACGCCACAAAGTGCGTCACGTTGAAACATACCGAAGGCAATAGCATCTTGCTCGTCGGCCTTACGCAGCATAAGTTCTATGAAACGAAGGGAATGATCTTCTTTCACATTGTAATCTACCCAAGGAAGAAAACGCCGCAGCGTTTTACGGGAAGTATCGATCTGGTCGTAAACCAATGGGGCATCTGCTGGCAGTAATTGTCGCAGGCTCAATTGATCATTGACCTTGATTTCTAGCATATTAAGCAGCAATTTGTGTAGGTGCGCGGCAAAAATAGCGAATAAACAAACGGCATCGTGACGGATATGGGAAAATAAATTTCGGATAGAAAATTTGCTTGGATATAGACAATTATGCCCTGATGGTCATTATTTTCTGTGGTTAGCAACTAAAGAGGAACAATAATTGTTAAGAGAAGTATAAATTTGCGGAGATTCCGTTGCCCGTTCTTTGTTATGATGGTACTTATTATTTAAAAAGAAGGCGGGCAGAAGCCCACCCGCTGTTATGACTGTACTTATTACTATTTTAAATATCGCTATAGAGGACTAATCTAGTTTAAAAAGAAGCAGGCGGGCAGACGCCCACCCGCTGTTATGACTGTACTTATTACTATTTTAAATTTTATTAAGAGACAAACAAGTTTTAAAAAAGAAGCAGGCGGGCAGACGCCCACCCGCTGTAGGTTATGACTGTACTTATTACTCTCTTAAATATCTTTTTATATGCAAATGGGAAGAAGGTAGAAGGCAGGAGATAAAGCTATAAATAATTTCAATCACCTCGTTTCTTTCCATCACGATTATCAATTTCGATTAAGACTCTAATATGGCAAATAATACTCCGATTGTATTCGGCAAATCTGCTATTAACAATACTTTAAGCTTATTGTTAATGAAATACTAAGAAGTGCCGTTGCTTTGGAGAATTTTAAAAAAACAGGCATCTATATACCGTTTGGCCTTGATTGTATAGGTTATAATACTTTTTACTTACAACGCTTGCTGTGTATCTAAATTGCTTACCGGTTGAAAAATAACATAACCTTCCTTGGTGGCTCATCTCCACAGAAGATGCATCTGAGGTGCTCATCTCCCCAGCACTTCTAAATTAGCCAAAATAATGAACCTAACCAAGCAAAAGATACAAACGATGTCAGCAGAAAACGTTAAAATTTAGGTGGCAGTACCTGTGCAATTCTGACAGCATGACAATGACAATTATACAGATTTCTGCAATTTTTTACACATGTTATAAATTATCTCACTGTATTATACCGAAAAAGGGAAACCTATAAGCCATTGGCTTGCAGGTTTCCCTTTATTTTGTAAACTCCTTAAAGATCTTGGCTAGTACGTGATAATCTGCTCCTGAATATGCTGTGGCAGTTCGCGGAACTTGTACAGTTGTGTGCGCAGTTGCGGCTCAAAACCGGCATCCCGGATAGCTTCCTGGATAGATTTATAGGTAAAGCGGTGCGGTGCTCCGGCAGCGCTCACCACATTTTCCTCGATCATAATGGAGCCAAAATCATTAGCACCGGCATGCAGGCACAATTTAGCCACTTGTTTACCCACCGTCAGCCAAGAAGCCTGGATGTTCTTGACGTTTGGCAGCATAATGCGACTTAGCGCGATCATGCGGATATATTCTTCCGCAGTAGTTATATTGTGCACACCCCGGATACGGGCCAGCAATGTGTCTACGTCCTGGAAAGTCCAGGGAATGAAAGCCGTAAAGCCATAGTGACCTTCTGGTTTTTCGCTCTGCACCTGGCGGATGGCAGCCAAGTGTTCAAACCGTTCTAGCACCGTTTCCACGTGGCCAAACATCATGGTGGCAGATGTAGCAATGTTGAGTTTATGAGCCGCCCGCATTACATCCAGCCATTCCTGGGCACCACATTTACCTTTGGAAATAAGACGGCGAACCCGATCGTTCAGGATCTCGGCGCCGGCACCCGGCAGGCTGTCCATACCTGCAGCTTTCAGGGCTGTGAGTACTTCCAGATGTGTACTTTTTTCCAGTTTCGTGATATGGGCTACTTCTGGGGGACCCAGTGTATGCAAGCGGATATCGGGGAAAAGTCTTTTAAGTTCGGAGAATAGGTCTGTATAAAATTTCAGGCCCAGTTCCGGGTGATGGCCTCCTTGCAATAGTAGCTGATCGCCGCCATACTTAATGGTCTCCTCTATTTTACGTTTATATTCGTCAATGCTGGTAATGTAGGCATCGGCATGACCGGGAATGCGGTAAAAGTTACAAAACTTGCAATTGGCTACACACACATTGGTGGTGTTTACATTGCGGTCTATTTGCCAGGTAACTTTACCGTGTGGTACCTGTATTTTGCGCAGTTCGTTGGCTACCTGCATGAGGGCTGCCAGTGGGGCGTGTTCAAATAAATACACCCCTTCCTCCGGCGATAAAAAATCGAAATTCAGCGCACGCTGATATAAAGCTTCCAGTTGCATGATATTGTTCCTTGCTGACCTTACAAAGGTAGGGGAATTGACTATGAAATTTTGCATTCTTATTTGCCAGGTAATGTTTTCCTATGGCTATTTTTAATAAAGGGCAATAGGCCAGCGGTACATGATGACTGTTACCTGACATGGAGGTTCCTGAGGGTCAATCGGCGATTTGTGGCAGGCTAAGAATGCCGTTAATAGGGCGAAAACGACCCTTTATGGAAGTTTTGTTTTAATATATTCATTGCAGTGTATGTCATGATATATTTCCGTAAATTTAATGATAGCACGCCCCTTTTACCATATGCAAAGTAAAATTTTCCACGTACTGTTGCTATTGTTTACTATCTCATTCCTTACAAATGCTTTTGGTCAGCCAGGACGCAAGGAACAGGATAGCGCCATAGCCCACTTTCCCTTTAAGCAATATTTTGGAGGAGTTGTAGTAATTAAAGCTACCCTAGATCCCTGGCCCGACACCTTGCAATTTATTTTCGATACTGGAAGCGCCGGGATTTCTTTGGATAGCTCCGCATGTTTACGGTTAGGTGTTGCTGCTAGTCCTTCATCTACCGTGATCCGGGGCCTGGGCGGCTCCCGTAAAGCTAATTTTGTATACAACCGCAAGCTGCGTTTTCCTTGTTTTGAGCTGGATAGTCTTAATTTTCATGTGAACGATTACGAATCCATTTCAGAAGTGTATGGCTTTCGTGTGGATGGTATTATCGGGTATAGCCTTATATGCCGCTATATCGTACAAGTTGATTTTGATAAGGAAGAAATACGCCTCTATCCCAAAGGAAATTTCCGGTACCCCAAAGGCGGTACCATGCTGAAACTCTCTATGAACATGATTCCAGTGGTGAAGGCTCCAATTCGCAATGGTAAAGGGCAGGCACTGGGCTATTATTATTTTGATACCGGTGCTGGTATGTGCCTGCTACTCTCCAATCAGTTCTCAATAGACAGCAGTTTGTTTAAGCGCCGCAAATTTAAGCGTACGCCTACGCAGGCAGAGGGACTAAATGGTAAAGTGAATATGGACATTACCACCATGGAAGAATTCCGGCTTGGCAATTACACGTTTAAAAATGTACCCACCTATCTCTTCGATGATGAGGCAAATATCACGCAATATCCTTCCTTGGGCGGCCTGATAGGTAATGACCTGTTGCGCCGTTTTAATCTAACCCTGAATTACGCCCAAAAGGAAATTCACCTGGAGCCAAACAGCCACTTTCGCGAGCCCTTTGATTACTCCTATACCGGACTCATTTTTTACCTGATCAATGACAGGGTGGTTGTGATGCAAGTGATAGCAAATTCCCCTGCAGAAAGGGCTGGTTTCCGAGTTGGAGATGAAGTACTGGCGGTGAACAAAATCTTTACCAACAACCTAATGATATATCGTGAGCAGTTAAAAAATACCGGCACCAAGGTAGAACTCCTGATCCGCCGGGGCAATGAAATGATGGTGAAAAAACTGCCGGTTAAAAGCATTCTCTGAGCCTTTGCCATGCCAGAAGGTCATATTTCCCCAAATGGCCCGTTCCTTGATTCATACTTCCAAACACTGGCACCTTTGGCAGGCGTGTGGATATTATCCTTATTATTGCAAGCAATATCAACCCGTAACAATTATGATTCATTACGATAAATTTACACTGGAGAATGGCCTGCGGGTTTTAGTGCATGAAGATCAAACAACGCCGATGGCTGTTGTAAACGTGTTGTATGATGTGGGCTCGCGCGACGAAAATCCAGCCCAGACGGGTTTTGCCCATCTTTTTGAGCACCTTATGTTTGGCGGCTCGGTGAACATTCCTGACTACGATGAGCCTTTGCAGATGGCAGGCGGCGAAAACAATGCTTACACTACCAACGACCTCACCAACTATTACATACAACTGCCCGCTGAAAATATAGAAACAGCTTTTTGGTTGGAAAGCGACCGTATGATGTCGCTGGCATTTAGTAAAAAAAGCCTGGAAGTGCAGCGGAAGGTGGTGGTGGAAGAATTTAAGGAGCATTATATCAACAAACCTTACGGTGATGTATGGGCTAAAATACGTGAGCTGGCCTATACCACGCATCCTTATCGATGGATGACTATTGGAAAAGAGCTGAGTCACATTGAAAATGCAAAACTTGAAGATGTGAAAGCATTTTTCTTTAAACATTATACCCCGGTAAACGCCATCCTGGTAGTAGGCGGCAAAGTAACGTTGGCCCAGGTAAAGGAGCTGGCTGAGAAATGGTTTGGCGATATTCCCGGTGGTGAAAAATATGAACGTCATTTGCCCCAGGAGCCGGCCCAAACGGCCGCCCGCAAACTGGAAATAAAAGCCAAGGTGCCATTAGACGCTTTGTATAAGAGCTACCCTATGTATCCACGCTCTGATCGCCGTTATTACGCGGCAGACCTGGTAGCCGATATTCTTGGCGGTGGCAGCTCCAGCCGGCTACACCAGGTGCTGGTAAAAGAAAAAAAGCTGTTCAGCAACATAGATTGTTATCATTTTGGCAGTTTGGATGCCGGCCTGATTACCATAGAAGGTAAACTGGTAAAAGGAGTGAAAATGGAAGATGCGGACACCGCCATCAAGGAAGAGATCCGCAAGCTGCAAAGTGAAGATATCAACGAACGTGAATTGCAGAAAGTGAAAAACCGTGTGGAAAGCATGCTGGCATTTGAAGACATCAGCCTCCTGAGCCGTGCCAATAACCTTGCTTTTTATGAGCTGATGGGCGATGCCTCCCTGATGAACTCCGAGTTTGCCAACTACGATCAGGTAACAGCAGAAGAGGTACATGCAGAAACACTTGCGCTGCTGGACGACAAAAATTCTAATACACTTTACTATTACGCAGATAACCAGTAACGATCAAATTGCAAAAGACTGGATAAAATAATTGCACCCATGAACAGATCAAACGCCCCGGCGATAAAGGATGCAGTGGAATTTGACGTGCTACTGAAACCGTACGAAAAGTTTACGCTGGATAATGGTATTCCCGTATACGTTGTGAAAGCAGCGGAACAAGATACTTTACAATTGGAACTGGTGTTTCCGGCAGGAAGCTGGCACGAAACAGAAAGCTTGGTAGCCACGGCGACCAATTTCCTGATGAAAAATGGCACTGCACATCACAGCGCACTAGAAATCAATGAAGCCATTGATTATTACGGTGCATACCTGAACCGAACCTGTGCGCATGAAAACGCCACCTATACCCTGCACTGCCTGAGCAAACATCTGCCCGCGCTAATGCCCACCTTACAAGCGGTGATCCAGGAGCCCAGCTTCCCGGAAGAGGAATTAGCCATTTATAAGCAGAATATGAAACAGCGGCTGGTGGTAAACTTGCAAAAAAGCGAATTCGTGGCCAACCGGTATATCGATAAATACCTCTTCGGAGAATTTCACCCTTATGGCCGTGTAAGTTCGATGGAGGGTTATGACGCTTTGCAAACGGAAACGTTGAAAACATTTTACCAGCGGCATTATACGTATAATAACTGCCGTATTTTTATGGCGGGCAATGTGCCAGGCAATGCGATCGATTTATTGAACGAGCGTTTTGGTAAAGCGCAGTGGAATGGCAATTCTCATATCGTAAAACCGGAGTTGCCTATCCAGCCTGCGGAAGAGAAAAAGTATCGCATATTCAATGATGAGAATGGGGTGCAGGGTTCTATCCGTATAGCGCGTCCTTTCCCGAACCGCTACCATCCTGATTTTTCTAAGATGCTAGTGCTTAACACCATTTTTGGCGGTTACTTTGGTTCCCGTTTGATGAATAATATCCGCGAGGAAAAAGGATATACCTATGGTATTCATTCCCAGGTGCATAATTTCCGCCAGACCAGTGCCATCAATATCACTACCGAGGCCGGCCGCGATGTTTGTGAGGCGGCTATCGTGGAGATCTACAAGGAAATGGAACGTTTGCAAACGGAACTTATTCCGGAGGATGAGATTAGCCTGGTGCGTAACTACATGATAGGTGCTATACTGGGAGACCTGGACGGGGCCTTCCACATCATCACCCGCTGGAAAAATCTTATTTTGAACGACCTAGACGAGCATTACTTCTACAACAACATTCGCATGATCAAGGAAATTTCTGTAGAGGAGCTGCAACACCTTGCAAAGTTATACTACAATCCAGGCGAATTTTATGAGCTGGTGGTAATATAACAGGTACGGATATACGTTTTATGAAAACGCTGGGTACATAAATGCCCGGCGTTTTTATAATCAAATCATATTTCAATTAATTGAAATATGAAATATCTAACATAGATTTGCGGCGTTGTTTTCTGAAGGTCATTCTTGTAGAATGCAAGAAAACTGCTTTGTAAATATGCCTATGAAAGTAATTTTATTCTTGTTGTTTACCCTGTTAACCGGCGCTGTAGCCATGGCGCAATCCAGGACAGCACTAGATTCCTTGGATAAAAGCTACCAGCAATGCCTTGCCGCCCGATCAGGCAATTTGTATGGTTGCGTACTTACCTACTATAAAGGTATGGACAGCCTGTTACAACACAGCTATCAAACTTTGTATGCCAGGCTGGATACTGCCCGCCAGCGTAGCCTGCGAGTGGAACAGCAAAACTGGGAAGAAAAAAAAGCCGCTTATTTTGATTTATTGGATGCAAGAGTAGGTAAGATGGAGAAAAAAACACCGGACGGCCTGGATGACCGTATGATTTCAACGGACAATAAAGCCGCTTACCTGCGCAACCGGGTAGTACAATTAAGTGTACTAAGTAACAAGTAATGGTTATTATTAAAAAATGCTGGGGAAAGCACGGGCATTCCCCAGCATGTATATTTAATCATGATCAGCCACGTAAAAATGCAGGACGGTCTTCTTGAAATTATAATCTTTCCTGGTGTCGCAGCCATCTTTCCGGCATTTCATTATTGCTGGCCAGCAGGTAGTCGTGGTGAGAGCAGGGTACAAAGTCTTTGCCTGGCAATTGCATCCACCAGCGCTGTGTTTTTTTGCTTTTCAGAAATATGGTTTCTATATCGGCACCAGCAATGTGAAATTCCCAAAACGATTCCCGGTCTTTCAGGTCGGCTTCGCGGTTTTTCACTGCGCGGCCATCTATGAAGTACCAAAGCATTTGCGATATCTGTTTTGCCGTCATAAGATTTTTATCGGCGGCTACCTTATAACCGTATATACCAAAAGTGCTCAGGCGGCTGCTCATGCCGGCGTAGCGCGCCAGGGTGCAGGCTTCCTCACCGGAGAGTCCATTGGGCGAAATGGCGGTAGCTGGCGCATCGCCGGCGCGTAGCACGTTCATGTCCAAACTAAACAGGTCGGTGTGGCGTAGCACGGGTTCTATCTCTTCAAGGTTTTCGCGTACGCGGCCCAGGCGGTAACAGTCGAAACGAAGTTTATCCAGCGTTTCCAACATCTGGGGATGCACGTAGTAACTCTGGAAGGCCAGGTGATTATAATGTTTAATGTAATTAGGCTGTTCTGTGAGCATGTCCATTAGAAAACCATGGTCCCGGCGTGGGGAGGCTTCCTGGAGGTCAATGAGGGCATCGGCGACGGTGGCTTCAATGATAAATTGGCGGGAGGCGTAGGCCTGGTATTGGCCGTAGGTAAGATCGTGTGAGCCGCCCAGGATGACGATGGTTTTGCCGGCGCTGATAAGGGGGCTGAGAACTTCGGTCAGCGCGGTATAGGCATCGCCCAAACCCTTTCCTGGCAAGAGATTCCCGATATCGGCTAAATGCACATCTGTGTGCCAGTAATATAAATTGTAAAGTTCACGACGAATGGCGTTAGGGCCTTCAGGGCCGGTACGTGGTGGAAAGCTGCCCCGTTCCTCACCTACACCCAGCAAGATAATGTCTGCCTTATCCAGATCGGGAAAAAGCGTTTCCGTTTCATAGGTATCAATTACGCCGCCTATTTGCACGGCTTCGTATTCCTGGTCATCGTTCAACCAGTTTTTAGATACAGGCTCAATAAAATCTTGTAAATGCGTCAAATCTGCCATCAGATAAACCAGTTGTTTGCCGGCAAACCTACAACAAGAATTTTAAAACACGAATTACAGGAAAGACTATAGCGTGCGTGCTACTTGAAAAAGAAAGGTATAGGCCCTCGTGTTAGTTTTTATGTACAATAAACTCGAAAGGCTTTGGTGTTTTCCGTGCAAAAGCTTTCAGCAGCGTGCTGCGTTTGTTGCTGATGCGGGTTTTGTTGCAATCCACCACTTCCGTTATACTCACCACATAGTCCATCGTTTCAATTATGCTCAACATCTCACTGATCTGTTTTACCGCAGATTGAATCTGTTGTTCATTATAACGATCTTCGTGTAGTAAGATCAATAAATCTCTTTCTACCGGTTTCATGGAAATAAATTTGTTTGTCCTTTAGAATAATTTCTGTTCCACAGGCGCTTTCATCGGAATAAGGATAGTCAGTAAATAATGATTAATGCATGCGCTTTTTGTTCATCGTGGGACACCCGCAATCGTTCTTTTTCAGGACGCTACATGATTCACAAAATAAACTTCCACACAAACAAAGGATCAGTATCCATTTAATTTTCATACTGCAGTTTAAGATTCTTCTCACTCTTCCAAGTACTATTAAAGTGTCAATTTTAAAAAAAGGTACTGCCAACGGAATAAAGGAATTTACAATTTCTTAACTGGAATTCTTCTAATTTAGAACTAAATTCGCAGAAAATTAACATTTTTTGTCCACACCTTTCCCGCCTGTAAAGATTCTGATAGTCCCGCTGGACTGGGGTCTTGGTCATGCCACACGCGACATTCCTATTATTCATGAACTATTAAACGCTGGCTGTACGGTACTTATTGCCGCTGAGGGGAAACATGCCGCATTATTGAGTCAGGAGTTTCCACAATTGACCATTCTTCCCTTGAGAGGCTACCGCATTGCCTATGCGCAAAAAGGTAAGTTCTTCGGACTCAAGATTATACAACAAATACCCCAAATATTGAGTGCTATACGCAATGAGCGGCGCTGGCTCCGCGCGTTGCTAAAAACCCACCAGGTAGACGCCGTGATCTCCGACAATCGGTTTGGGCTTTATCACAAAGATTTTCCCACGGTAATTATTTCCCACCAGTTGCTGATCAAAACGCCCTATGGCGGATGGCCGGAACGGTGGTTAAAGGCCTTGAATTACCGTTATATCCGCAAATACCGGCATTGTTGGGTGCCCGACTATGCTGGGGCTAACAATCTTTCCGGCGAATTGTCGCACCCCCACCCGCTGCCGCCCAATGTGCAGTACCTGGGCTGCCTGTCGCGCTTTGAGCTACAAGAAAATGTGCCGCAGCAATACGACTTGCTAGTCCTGATTTCCGGCCCGGAACCACAACGCACCAACCTGGAAAACCTGGTGTTATCACAAATACGCCACCTGCCCATCAAAGCGCTGATCGTAAGCGGAAAGCCCGGCACGCCGGAAATGACCCAGGTATCGGACAGTGTGCAACAGGTAAATCATATGAACGCCACACAACTGAACGAGGCCATGCAGGCAGCAGCCATGGTGCTGAGCCGATCTGGCTATACCACATTGATGGATTTGACCAAACTAAACAAAAAGGCCATCCTAGTGCCTACTCCTGGCCAGTCTGAACAAGTATACCTGGGCGAGTGGCTGATGGAAAAGGGATATTTTTATAGCGTAAAACAGGAAGATTTCGACTTGGTAAAAGTATTGGAAGCGGTAAAAACCTTCCCTTTCAAATCTTTTGGTAAACTGGACATGGACATCTATAAAGGCATTGTCCGTGATTTTGCGCAGGAAGTGAAAGATAGCAAGCTGGCGGGGAGGTGATACATAATTGGCAAATTTATAAAGACGGGCATCCTTCACGATGCCCGTTTTTATCGTTAAAAGCTATGCAGTGGCCTCTACCAGCCCAGCTATGGCATCCTTGCCATTGCCAATAAATATCTGATTGCCCACAATTGTTACCGGGCGTTTTAAAAAAGAGTATTCTTCCAGGATAAGATTTTTATAATCATCTTCGGTAAGTTGTTTTTCGTGCAGGCCCCGTGAGCGGTACTGCTGGGATTTACGACTGAACAGGGCTTCATAACTGCCAACCAGTTTATGCATTTCCTCCAATTGCTCGGAAGTGATCTTTTCGGTCTTGATATTTTGCAAGGTAAAGCCCTTAGATGGCAGACCGGCGGCATCGATAATTTTTTTGCAGGTGCTGCACGTGGAAAGATGATAACATTTATTCATGCGCATGATAATTTTGCGCAAAGATACTAAAAGCCAGCATGGGCGGCAGCCACAGGGGTTCACGTATAACTTGGTTTTGTGTATTACCTGAAAAACGTGTAGGTTTATCGCATGCAAAAGAAATTGTTTTTACTGGATGCCATGGCCCTCATTTACCGGGCTTATTATGCACTGATCCGTAATCCACGGCTCACCAGCAAAGGGCGCAACACCAATGCGCAATTTGGATTTACCACTACCCTGCTAGATCTGATCAATAAAGAAAATCCTACCCACATGGCGGTGGCTTTTGATACGCTGGCGCCTACCGAACGACATACCACTTTCACCGAATACAAAGCCAACCGCGAAGACGCTCCGGAAGACCTGATGGCCGCACTGCCAGATATAAAACGCATTATTGAAGGCTTTAACATACCGGTGATAGAAGTAGACGGTTATGAAGCAGATGATGTGATCGGCACCCTGGCCTGGCAGGCCGGCGATGCGGGCTACGACGTATTTATGGTAACGCCAGATAAAGACTATGGCCAGTTGGTACGCCCCAACGTAAAAATCTGGAAACCGCCTTACATGGGCAGCAAAGAAGAAGTGATGGGGCCGGAAGAAATATGCGCAAAATGGCAGATCAGGGATGTACACCAGGTGATAGACATCCTGGGCCTGATGGGCGATGCGGTGGATAACATCCCAGGTATTGCCGGGGTGGGAGAAAAAACGGCCATGAAGCTGCTGGCGGAATACCATAGCCTTGAAAATGTGTTGGAAAATGCCGACAAGATTGGCGGTAAAATGGGAGAGAAAATTAAAGCGGGCCGAGACAATGCCCTGCTCTCAAAACAACTGGCCACTATTATCACCGATGTGCCGGTTAGCTTCCATGAAGAACAATTTTGCCTGAAAGCGCCCGATAAAGAAAAACTTGCGGCTGTTTTCAATGAGTTGGAATTCAGAAACCTTAGCAAACGAATTTTGGGAGAGCCTGCTGAAATACCCGCCAAAGCCCGGGTACAACAGACGGATCTTTTTGGTCAGATAGTAGAAAATTCCGCCGCTGAAGCACCTTTGCCAGTGGTGGAAGAGCCGGGAGTAGACGTATACCGCGCTGAGAACAATATTAACAACACTCCGCATGATTATAAACTAGCCCAAGCGCCTGAGGCGCTAAAAGCCTTATTAGATGAACTACTGCGGCATGACGAGGTATCCTTTGATACGGAAACTACCGGTACAGATCCAAATAATGTGAGTATTGTAGGTATGAGCTTTTCGGTAAAAAGCGGGGAAGGCTGGTATGTACCTATACCCGAAGAGCGCGAAGCTGCCATTGCTATCCTGCAGGTCTTTCAGCCTCTGTTCGACCGCGAAGATGTAACCATTATTGGTCAAAATATCAAGTACGACCTGATTGTACTGAAATGGTATGGCTTTACCCTGAAAGGCAAACTCTTCGACACCATGCTGGCTCACTACCTCATAGAGCCAGAAGGCCGGCGCGGCATGGATTTACTCAGCGCTCAATACCTTCATTATGAACCGGTACACATTGAAGAGCTGATTGGCAAAAAAGGCAAAGGTCAGGGCAATATGCGGGATGTGGAAGTGGAAAAGATTAAAGATTATGCAGCAGAAGACGCAGATATTACCTTGCAGCTGAAGGAAAAGTTTATTCCTTTACTTACCGCGCGCACGGTGGAAAAGGTGTTTTATGAAGTAGAAACACCGCTGGTAAAAGTGTTGACCGACATGGAGTATGAAGGTATTAAAATAGACATCAACGTATTGCAGGATTATTCCAGAGAGTTGGAGACCGAGATCAAGCGGGCAGAAGAAAGCGTGTACAGCCAGGCTGGCGTGCGCTTTAACCTGGCGTCGCCCAAACAACTGGGAGAAGTATTGTTTGAAAAACTGCAATTGGACCCCAAGGCTAAGAAAACCCGCACAGGGCAGTATGCCACCGGAGAAGATGTGTTGTCCAGGCTTGCTAACAAACACCAGATTGTGGAAGATATCCTGGTATTCCGTGAACTGAGCAAATTGAAATCTACTTACGTAGATGCGTTGCCGTTAATGATTAACCGGCGTACAGGCCGGGTGCATACTTCCTACAACCAGGCAGTAGCGGTAACCGGACGTTTAAGTTCCAACAATCCTAACCTGCAGAACATACCCATCCGTACCGACCGTGGGCGTGAGGTGCGAAAAGCTTTTGTACCCAGGGATGCGGAGCATATGCTGGTTTCGGCGGATTACTCGCAGATAGAATTGCGCATCATTGCAGCCATTAGTGAAGATGCGCAGATGCTCTCCGCCTTCCGTGAAGGGTTAGACATACATGCTGCCACTGCGGCCAAGGTATATGGTGTGGAAATAGACGCCGTAACACCTGAAATGCGACGTAACGCGAAAAGTGTAAACTTCGGTATAATTTACGGGGTAAGTGCTTTTGGATTGTCGGAAAACCTGGGCATTGCACGCAGCGAGGCCAAATTACTTATCGACAACTATTTTGCCCAATACCCGGCTATTAAACAATATATGGAAGACCAGATAACTTCCGCACAGCGCAAGGGTTATGTAGAAACCTTGCTGGGCCGTAAACGCTGGCTAAAAGATATTAATTCTTCCAATGCCGTGGTACGGGGTTATGCAGAGCGCAATGCCATCAATATGCCTATACAGGGAACAGCGGCAGACATGATCAAACTGGCCATGATATCCATTCATGATACCTTTAAAAAAGAAGGGCTTCGCTCCCGTATGATCCTGCAAGTACACGATGAGTTAGTGTTTGACGTACACCAATCAGAACTGGAAATTGTGAAACCCATTATCCTGGAGGGTATGCGCAATGCCATGCCCTTGGCCGTTCCCATTGATGCGGAGTTAGGTGTGGGTGCAAACTGGTTGCAGGCTCACTAAACAAGCATTGATACTACAAACATATCATGGAAGTGTACATCAAAACACTTCCTTTTTTATGGTGTGATGCTATGAAGTATCAAATTTATATTGTACTTTTTTGGTACCATAAATCGTAAACCAGTTTTACTAAATAAACAAGGCAGCCTGATAGAAAACCTATAATTAACGAATCACCGTTTAATATAAAATGCAAACCTCAAGACTACATTTAATATTCTGCAAGCTGGAATATTTTGAAGCTTTGTTGCATGGTCCACAGCATCTGGCTGAACTGCTTGCGATAAAAATTCCGGAGCATTGGCCACCGTACACTGAATTGGTGCTGGTGGCTTATGACAAGCTGCGCAACCATCCCGAACTGGATGGCTGGTTCTTTTACCTGGTTGTGCATAAAACAGATCGTACGCTTATTGGTACCGGTGGGTTTAAGTCGCTGCCCGATGCCAATGGGGTCGTGGAGGTAGGCTATGAAGTTCAGGAAGATTACCGGGAGCAGGGCTATGGCACCGAACTGTTGGAAGCCCTTATCGATTATGCATTTGCGCATGCAGCGGTAACTGAAGTAATTGCGCATACACTGGAAGAATATAATGCTACGGTTAAGGTGTTACAGAAATGCGGTCTCACCTTTGCCGGCAGTATGCCTACTGACGATGAACCCCTGTGGCGCTGGTCGCTGCGGCGGGAAGTATACGAACGTAAAGTTATTACCCAAACGGAAAAAATATTGAGTTAACCGCTATCCATCCTTTATCAATAAAAATTTTCCCGCTCTACCTTAAAAGCCCGATCAAAATGATCTACCACCTGTGCTGGTGGTGTAGTACCTGGTATCAACTGGCGCAGGGGTAGTATAATCTTTGGGAATTCATCCACAAAATCAAGGTGGCGGAATAATGGCAGGTTATGCACCTTCATCAGCGCTGTAAAAGCGGGTTGCTCATTACCCCAGAACTTTATGTATTTGCAACTGCTCACCGCCAGTTCTGTAAGTTGCTCGCGGGTATTGGAGAGCAGTCCAAATTCCAAGGCACAATCTTTCGTTAGCTCGGTTTGGTATTTAGAAAAATGTTGTAGGATGTAAGAAGTAGGTTGCAGGTTGGTGGTGAGGGTATCCTGCGCTGCTTCATTGTATACAGCACTGGCGCTTGCCGGAAACATGGCTGCCAGGGCCAGGAAGAGGTGCCAGAGCCTGGAATTATCCACATTGATCTCCGCATAAAATTTATAAGGCAGCTGCGGTGTATGATTGGGTTGCAAGGTGTAGCCGGGCCGGATATTGGCTTCCCGCCTTTTCTCTAGTATTTCATCAATATCCGGCCTATCCGGCATCTCGTCGGGTGTAGGTACACGAAGGGTGATGGGCAGTTCTAACATGCAGCCAATATACGATGAATGTTATATTTGTGACGTATAAATCATCCTAATGTGCAATCATCAAGAACTTACCACTCGTTATGGCCACACTGGATAGCATTTATTGTAGGCTTTTCAATTTTACTGGCAACTTCCAGCGCAGGTGTGCTATTTACCTTTATAAAAGTGATGAGCGGGCTTGCAAATATGCCCGTTGATGAGTAGCTTGTTAGCCCCCGGCTAAGAGGGCCCGAATGATTTGCTTGTTTCTAAATACGTACTAACAACATGAAATACCTCCTTACGTTTGGTCTTGCCATAGGCTTTTCGGCGAGCTTGTTTGCACAAAATTTTAAGGTAGTTACCAATCATGTGGGCTATGAAACCCTGGGCGATAAAAAAGCCGTAATAGTTGCTACTGCGCCCATTTATGGGGTAAACAACTTCCAGGTGGTAGATGAAAATAATCAGACCGTTTTTACCGGCACTCCGATACCCCAAGGCCAGGTAAAAAAATGGAAAAATTGGTTGTTCTGGACACTGGATTTTTCTCCACTTACAAAAAAAGGTACTTACCGCATTGAGGTGAAAGCGGATAAAACCAGTCAGTTTTCCTATCCCTTCCAGGTAGACGATGATGTGCTGGAGCGCTATACCTTGTCTGATGTGGTATATTATTTTAAGAGCCAGCGCTGCAGTGGATTGCTGGATCAGGCAGATCGTCATTTATCCTTTGAACGCAAGCCGGGTAATATAGACGCGCATGGCGGCTGGTACGATGCCACCGGCGATTATGGCAAACATTTATCCCACCTTTCCTTCTCCAATTATTTTAATCCGCAACAGATCAGCCTCACGGCATACAGCTTGTTCAAAACATTGGAACAATTGGAAAAACGTCCAGGCAACAGCTTCCGCCAATATAAACGACGGGTGTTTGATGAAGCTATGTACGGGGCAGATTACCTGGTGCGGATGCAGGTGAAAGATGGCTCCTTCTACCGATCAGTAGGCGCTCCTGGCCCGGGCAAGCTGGCCAAAGATCGCGTTATACAAGCGGAGGGCAAAGGGTTCATTATAAAAACCTCTGAAAATCAAACCCTGCACGGCGAACCTTCTGCACAGGAAGATGTAAAGGCCTACCAGGTGGGTTACCGTGCAGGCGGTGGATTATCTATTGCTGCCCTGGCCATGGCGGCCCGTGTAGATAGCGGTGGTGAATTCAATCGCAGCGAATACCTGGCTGCCGCTGAGCGCGCCTTTAAGTTTCTGGAAGCTAACAACGCCGCTGTGCTATATGATGGTAAAGAAAACATTCTCGATGATTACTGCGCACTTACCGCCGCTACAGAACTCTACAAAACCACACACCTTAAAACTTACCGGGAAGCGGCAGACAAACGTGCCTTCAGCCTCTGTAGCCGCCTGGTATCCGGCTATGGAGAAACCGATTACTGGCGTGCAGACGATGGTACACGCCCCTTCTTCCACCCTTCGGATGCAGGGCTGCCAGTAGTAAGTTTGCTGTATTACCTGGATATAACGGATACGAATACACGTAATAAAATATTGGCAGTTATTAAGCGCTCCCTGCAACACGAGTTAAACATTACAGGAGCCGTAAGCAACCCTTTTGGGTATGGCAGACAATTGGTGCAGGATACTGCCGGTAAGCGATACCCCTCCTTTTTCTTCCCGCACAATGCAGAGACCACGCCTTGGTGGCAGGGAGAAAACGCACGTCTGGGTTCTCTTGCCACGGCTGCACGTTTGGCAGCAAACTATTTCGCCAACGATACCTCCTTCCGCCATCACCTGCGCACATATGCGACAGATCAACTGAACTGGATATTAGGTCTAAATCCTTTTGATGCCAGCATGTTGCAAGGCACCGGGCATAACAACCCTGCATATGGATTCTTTAATACGTTTGAATACACCAATGCGCCCGGTGGCATTATCAACGGCATTACTGCAGGCCTTGATGATACAGATGATATTGATCTGAATCTTTCTTATGCGCAAACGGGCAAAGATTATGATTGGCGCTGGGCGGAACAATGGCTGCCCCATACAGCGTGGTACCTGCTGGCGGTAAGTGTGGGGGAATAATGTAAAAGGTTGGCAGCAGGCCAGGTATATTCCTTTACGGATTAATGTGTATCATGCCCTGAACGTAAGCGGAGCGGAGGTTGTTTGTTTTTTAAAATAGTTGGAAAAGTGTGCCACTTCGTCGAAACCGAGCGAATAGGCAATGTCTGCTACGTTGATAGTCAAAATATACCAGCGGAGCATTCCCCGCCTGATAGATCCAAAAATAGTCATTGTGTGTATCTTTCGGCTTTTTCTTATCCAATACCTTGATCCGGGTTTAATCGGCAAGCCAATATTGGTAGTGCAGCATTTCCTTTAACAAAGCATCTTCCAGCGGTTTTATTAGTTCAGCGTTCCTTTAACAGTTCATTTAGATACGAGGCGGTTATCGCCTGATAAAGCTTTATGCCTCTTACTTCGGCAAATAATCCCTGCGAAGTCCCAACAGGCCGAGGATATTCTACCCGTAGCTCAATAAAACCGCCTTGACTACCAAGCTCGTTACGCTCCAGGTGATACTTCTTTTGCCAGTAGTAAAACACACCCTGCTTCAAACCATGCTGTTGACAAAACGCCTTAACTGTCATAGTGCTTTTGTTGCGCTTGGTTATCAGCCCTAACATAGCTTCTTTACTGCGGGTGCCGCCAAGCGTAGATCGTAATGGCATTTATCATTTTTTTACTAACCGCAAGCATAGATGACTTTTTAATTCATTTGGACCTGTACTCTGTGGGAGGCATACGTGCAATGAGGTCAGCCAACCTTAGGCTTTGGACAATGCCGGTGAAGAAATTTTAAACGCATTAAAAGAAGTTGAGGATTTATTTACGCAGGTCTTCTGTGGGGAAGACCAATTAAACAAAAGGGCGCTTTTTAGCGCCCAATTTGTTATAATTATAATGTGATGGTTTTATTTATTATGAAAGATGGTCGGTAAATTAAAAAGAGAACTCCAGTTTTTCCTTCACATGCACGCCTTCTTCTTCGATAATATGTCTGTTATTATTAAGTTCAAATGCTCGTTCTTTTTCTAAAATTTTAAACCACAACAGTGCAGGAAAGTTCCTGTTTGAATGTATCTCCAACCTGAAAATAAGTTTGTCTGTAGGTTTGCGATGCTTGTTGATTATTTGGCTAATTTCTGTAGGATCTATTTCTATTTCGTGAGCAAAATCCTTTTTCTTTTTATCCAACCTCGAAATGTATTCATTTAGGAAATAGCCGAAATAGAGGTTTTCATTGAAATTGCTAGACTCAATATAATCCTCGATTTTAAATTTTAATTCCAGCAGTTTCGAAATTAAACGCGTTTTTTCAGAATATTGGGCAGCAACCTTCCTTCTATGTTCACGAAACTCCTTTATAAAGGCGGCTTTATGCTCATCCTTTAAAGAAGATGTTCCAGGAAAAACCAAGGATTCCGCAATTTCTTCTCCAGATTGGTTTTTGCTTATTTCTTTGAACGATTTCATATTTGTACAATTAAAATCTTTTATCGGTGATAAAAGACGGATCAAACTTGATACCTTTTTATCAATGCTCGGGCGCTCGCTGTTTCCAGTTCCATAAAACCGGCAGGCCGATGGGTGGTAGTTAGCGGAACATGTATAAAGCCGTATGCCTTCGTATAATGTTCGACCAACTCAGACTTAGGAATGAGGAACACCCACCCTTCGTATCCTCTCTTAAACGATTCCCGGCAAGCGAATGCAATTAAACATCCTGCAATTCCAGACCACTTTTTGCCTTGTCCTCTATTTTCCGAGGAAACCTCAAGGAGATTTATTTCAAGTGCTTTCATGCCGTTCTCCGGTGGATAGTCTATTAAACACATTAGTCCCAAAATATCCTGGCTATCGGCCAACCTAAGTTTATAAACCTCTTGCCCTTTGAATTTGTTCCAATTAAACGAATCAAAACGGGCTTTGTTTTTCTTTATATGTTTAAAGTCTTCTTCAACAACTTTTTCTATAACGGCTTGGTGCTTTTCATCCGTCTTGACGTTGTGCAATACCATTCATTTACCGCGATTTTATCAGATATGAAAGATACGTAAAAATTTACAAATTTGTAAATTCCAGGCGAGGTATAAGGCTTTGTTGAAAAGGGAGGTAGTATTAAATAAATGGCCGGAACGAATAGGAAGTTAAGCTAAAAAAGGTAACATTTAGTAAAGTAATCTCCAACAAAAATTGATTAACTTGTTGATAATTAAAGTAAAAACCCGGCGAACGAAAATGTTTGCAAATAACAAAGGCCGCCTCACAGCGACCTTCGTAATTGCTTGAAAATGAAGTGGTCCCACCTGGGCTTGAACCAGGGACCCTCTGATTATGAGTCAGATGCTCTAACCAACTGAGCTATAGGACCGGTCCCCCGTTTCTTCGGGAGAGGCGCAAAAATAGTTATTTTTCCCAATTCACCACACCCTTGGTTAAAAAACCTCAAAATAGACTTTTATCTTGCGATCATGCAAGGCATTCGCAATATCATCTTCGACCTTGGGGGCGTTATCCTCAACATAGACTACCAGCGCACGGTAAGGGCTTTTAAAGACCTGGGATTTGATCATTTTGAACAACTATATTCCCAGTTTCACCTCAGTGAATTATTCGATCATTTTGAGACGGGGAAAATAAGCCCGGAGCAATTCCTGGAGGCGCTTCAGCAGCAGGCCCCCCCTCATATAACCCGGGAGCAGTTGCTAAATGCATGGAATGCAATGTTGCTGGACTTCCCGCTGGCCCGCCTGCAAATATTACAGCAGTTGCGCCAGCATTATAACCTGTATTTGTTAAGTAATACCAATGCCCTGCACTACGATGCGTTTAATAAAATATTATTGGAAAGCCGGGGTATCCCATCGCTGGATACGTTTTTCGACCGGGCCTATTTCTCCCATATCATCGGGCTGCGAAAGCCTTATGCAGAAGCGTATCAGTTTGTGCTGGATGCACATGCATTAAAAGCATCGGAAACATTATTCATTGATGACACCCTGCCAAACATTACAGGGGCCGAGGCGGTGGGGCTCCGCACTTTACACTTGCCAGGACCTAAAACGATCCTGGACATATTTAAGCCGCTCCACTAGGTGCGGGGGGATTACTTCACTTCTTCAAAGTCGATATAATCGCCTTCAATCGGGCGTTTAGGCTGGGAGGATGTACCCTGATTCATGTTGTTGTGCATGGATTGCTGCGGCTGTTGTTGCTGGCGGAACTGTTCCTGCATGTGCTGTTGCATGTCATGCATTTGCCGCCTCACCTGACGCGTGGTACGCACCACGGGTAGCAAAAAGTTAAAGACAAATTTATATAGCAGGTATCCGACGAAAATGACGAATATTTCCCTGAGCGCATTTTCTAACATATGCCAAAGGTATTGAAGATTCTATTATAAGATGCTGGGGCTGAGTATGCCAGCCTCTTTTTTTAACAAATCTTTTACCCGGGGTAATTCTAGCGCAGTCCCAGCAGGGTGGCGGATTCAATGGCTTCCTTCTTATTATAGTCCCAGGCAATTTTCCGGTAATTCACCGCATCGATGATAGTCCCTATCAGGCAAAGGCCACCAGTAAAAAGGTATAAAATGCCCAGACCAATACTTTTGGTCATAAAGCGCTGAATGCCGGCCACGCAGAAAAATCCTACCAATGTAACGATCAGGATGGTCTGAGGATCCTGCCGGCGGCCTGAATACACTGCGAGGAATTTTTGTTTAGTAGCGTCATCGAAGGAAGCCGTTAGCTGCTCCAGCCAAAGGAGTTCTTCGGTGCTAACATTAGGCAGCAAGGCAAAATGTGCATTGTTCATATAGGTTTTTGGATGATTTTATATTGAAGGTTTCCTAGTATTACCACCCGGTGCAACAGGACAACCAGGGCAAAGCCGCCCAATTTGTGTGTTTGCCAGGCTGCGATTACTTGGCCGTGAAGCAGAAAAACTCACTGATCTGCCCAGTCCGCAGCCTGGACACCAGGTAAGTCCCAGCCATTTAAGCGGACAAATGCTGGGGTAGGCATGCTCCGGATGCATAAAGGCCAGCCCTGCCAGTGCCAGTGGCCAGATGATCAATTCGGGGTTCAATTGCTTTAACTGCGCTATGGTGGCGAATTTCATGAAGGGGTTCCGGTGTTTCGTATTAGTGAAAACTTTACTATGAATGCGGGGGCTATATGTTAAGATTAAAATTCTTTTATAAGTTAGAAGAAATAGTTTTTTGATTAAAATAAAATCTTAATTTTGCGTAGTAATAATGATTCATTTGAAGGGGACGAGTTATTGTCCCCTTCTGCTTTTGCAACATGGCAAACGAACAAATAATTGAAAGTATCCGCTCAATGGCGGAAGGACTATTAACCGAAACACCGGAGTTTTTCGTGGTAGAGGTTAAAATTAAGCCCACTAATAACATCAAGCTCTTTATAGACGGCGATCAAGGGGTGCCCATAGATAAATTGATTAAATTTAATCGCGCTCTGTATCCTTTATTGGAAACTTCCGGCCTTTTCCCGGCCGATGATTTCTCCCTGGAAGTATCCAGCCCCGGATTGGACGAACCGTTGAAGCTGCATCGTCAATATACCAAAAACATTGGCCGTAAGATAGAAGTTACCTTTCCCGATAACACTGCCAGGGAAGGCACCTTGCTGGCTGTAAGGGAAGATCAGATAGACATTGAAGAGCTGATCGGCAAAAAAAAGGAAAAACAATTAACAACGATACCATTTACTGAAATCAAGTACACCAAGGTGTGTATTGTGTTTTAAACAACAATTAGAAACATGGCTAGTATTAATCTTATTGAGTCATTTACAGAGTTTAAGGAGGCCGAGAATATCGATCGCCCTACCCTGATGAAAGTGCTGGAAGACGTGTTCAAGACACTGCTGCGCAAAAAGTATGGCTCCGATGAGAACTTTGACGTGATTGTAAATACTGAAAAAGGTGACTTGGAAATCCTCCGCCGCCGTACAATTGTAACCGATGGAGAGGTGGAAGATGATAACGCACAGATCGCCTACTCAGAAGCGATCAAAGTAGAACCTGATTATCAGGTAGGGGAAGATCTTTACGAGGAAGTAGAGATACAGGATTTTGGCCGTAGGGCCATCCTGGCGGCAAAGCAAACGCTGAGCGCCCGCATTGGTGACTTGAAAAAGAATATCCTGGTGAAGAAATACGCCGACAAAGAAGGCGAAATCATCAACGGGGAAGTATACCAGGTATGGAAAAAAGAAGTTTTATTGCTAGATGATGAAGGGAATGAATTAATATTGCCTAAAACGGAGCAGATACCTACCGACTACTTCAAAAAAGGCGAAAATATTAAAGCAGTGGTGAAAAAAGTGGAGTTGAAGAACAACGCGCCCCTCATCGTGCTTTCCCGCACCAGCCCGCTTTTCCTGGCCAAATTGCTGGAAATTGAAGTACCCGAGATCTTTGATGGGTTAATCGTTATTAAAAAGATTGTACGCGAACCAGGCGAAAGAGCGAAGGTGGCAGTAGAGTCTTACGATGATCGTATTGATCCGGTAGGCGCTTGCGTGGGAATGAAAGGAAGCCGCATTCACGGCATTGTACGGGAGTTGCGCAATGAGAACATTGACATCATTAATTATACATCTAATATTCAGTTGCTGATCCAGCGCGCGCTTACGCCCGCCCGCATTAGCCGTATGGACATTGACCAGGAACGCAAATACGCCTCCGTATATCTCATGCCCGACCAGGTATCCCTGGCTATTGGCAAGAAAGGCGTAAACATTAAATTGGCCTGCGAATTGACGGGATTTGAAATCGACGTATTCCGTGATGAAGTGCAGGAACAGTCTGAATTTGATATTGACCTGGAAGAATTTTCTGATGAAATCGAAGAGTGGATCATTGACGAGCTAAAACGCATTGGTTGCGATACAGCCCGCAGTGTATTGGAACTCACTCCAGAAGAATTGGTTCGCCGTTCTGACCTGGAAGTGGAAACTGTGGAAGATGTGAGAAAGATTTTACAGGAAGAATTTGAAAAAGAGTAAGTTATACCCAATCCTTCCCGGGTGGCTTATTCAGCAGGGATATATTTTTGAGTAATTTGTTAAAAAGTAAAAAACTTCGCCGACCGCGAAGTATGGGGAGGGCACGATTTCAAGTATGTCTGAAACATCAAACAACACACCACGATTGCTGGCTGCCGCCAAGGAGTTCAATATTGGCAAGGATACCCTCGTGGAATTCCTTTCCAATAAGGGCTATGATATGGGTGAATTTTCTTCTCCCAACGCCCGCCTCAATGCGCAGATGTACTCAGCCCTGCAATCGGAGTTCCAACAGGATAAGAATAATAAAAAGAAGAGCGACCAGATCGCTCTCCCTAAAGGAAGCGTGTTAGAAACAGCGAAGAAAAAGGAGAAAGAAGAAGCAGAAGCACCCGCTAAGAAGCCCGTTGCATCCGCCCCCGCTGCCCCTAAGGAGACACCCGCTCCTGTCCAGGAATTACCCAAACAGCCTGTAAAACCTGAACCCGAAGTAGTGAAACCACCGGTTGCTGAAAAAGCACCGGAAGTTCCTGTTAGCGCGCCACCCGCTGCTATAACTCCCGTTGCCGCACCTAAACCGGCCCCGGAAGTAAAACCCGCTGAAGCCCCCGCCGCCCCTGTGCCGCCTGTGGCCAAGGCACCCGATGCGCCTGCACCTGCTGCACCGGCGCCAGAAGTAGTTAAAACAGAAAGCCCGAAAATAAACGGTCCTAAAGTCATTGCTACTATTGATCTGAATGCGCTAAACCCGGCCAACCGTGCTAAAAAAACGGCAGCCGATAAACCCGCCACATCAGAACCGGTAGCAGAAAAACCAATAGACATAACGCCCGCACCAGCCCCCGCCCAAGAGGCGACGGCCGCTGCCAAGGAGGAAAAGCTTACAGACACGACGCCTAAAGAAACAATTAAGCCCGCTGCTGCCGCACCGGAAGCACCCGCTGCTATTGTTAAGCCAGAAGCGCCTAAACAAGAACAAACGGAACATACAAAACCGGCTCCCGTGCAAGCAATACCCGTAGCGCAGCCCCCTGTTGAAAAACAGGAAAAACCGGCCGCTCGTGAAAGTCAGACCGTTGTAGTGAATGCTACAACAACTACTACTACCCGCCAGGAAGTACCCACTCCTCCTGCCGCCTCCAGCATTCCTGCAACTACTGCCATCCCGGCTGAAATGTCAGATGTGCAAGCACCTTCTGAAGATGAAAGCAGTGCTGTGGTCGAGAACATCCAGGCAGAAAGGCTTACCGGCCCTAAGGTGATCGGTAAAATTAATCTGCCAGTGGAATCTGACCGTCGTGATAACAATAAAAATACTCGCGAGGACAAGCGCAAACGCAAGCGTATTATCGTGGAGAAAAAACCGGAACCTATTCAGCCCCGGGAATTTGGTGGTGACCACAACAACCGTGGAAACAACCAGCCAGGCGGCCAGGGTCCCAACAACCGTTTTGGTAACAACGCCGGTGGTAACCGTGGAGAACATCATAATAACCGCCCCGGAGGAAATAATACGAATAACAATAGTAATCATACGGGTACACCCGCTGGCGGTGGTAGCCGTCCTATTGTGGAACGTCATCCTAGTGGAAGACCCACCTTCGATCGTAACCAAGGTCCAGGTGGCCCTGGTGGTAATCGTGGCCCTGGGGGCCCTGGTGGTAATCGCGGCCAAGGAGGTCCTGGTGGTAACCGTGGCCCAGGCGGCAACCGTAACTTCGGTAATAACCGTCCTAACACGCCATTTAACCGTAACAGCCCCGGCGCACCCGGTGCTGGCGGAGATCGTGAGATTGATAAAAATGAGATCCAGAATAAGATTAAGGAAACCATGGCCAAACTGGGCGGTGGTTCCAGAGGTAGCCGTAGCCAGAAATCCAAACACCGCCGTGAGAAACGCCAGGAACTGGCTGAGCAACTGGCCAATGGAGAACAAAACAATAAGCTCCAGGTAACTGAGTTTATCTCCGTGAGTGAATTGGCCAATCTGATGGATGTGAGCTTCGCAGAAGTGATCTCCAAATGTATGAGCCTGGGTATCATGGTTTCCATTAACCAGCGTATAGATGCCGAAGTAATTGAACTGGTAGCCGGCGAATTTGGCTTTGAAGTAGAATTCATCGGCATGGACGACGCCGAGGAAATGGATGAAGAAGATATTGTAGATGCACCGGAAGACCTGCAACCACGAGCCCCAATCGTAACGATTATGGGTCACGTAGACCATGGTAAAACTTCCCTGCTCGATTATATCCGTAATACTAAAGTAACTGCAGGTGAGGCTGGGGGAATTACCCAGCACATTGGTGCCTACGAGGTAACTATGGACGACGGTAAGCAAATATGCTTCCTGGATACGCCCGGTCACGAAGCCTTTACCGCAATGCGTGCCCGTGGTGCCAAGGGTGCAGACATCGCCGTGATCGTGATCGCAGCTGATGACGCAATCATGCCACAAACGCGGGAGGCTATCTCCCATGCCCAGGCAGCCAATGTGCCGATGATCTTTGCCATTAACAAGGTGGATAAAGACGGCGCTAATCCTGAAAAGATTAAAGAACAACTGGCAGGTCTGAACCTGTTGGTAGAAGACTGGGGGGGTAAATACCAAAGCCAGGAAATCTCCGCAAAGACAGGGCTTAATATAGACCAGTTGCTCATTAAAATACTGCTGGAAGCCGAACTGCTGGAGCTGAAAGCTAATCCGAACCGAGAGGCTTCCGGTAGCATTATCGAAGCTTCTCTGGACAAAGGACGTGGCTATGTAAGTACCATTCTTGTACAGAACGGTACACTGAAACAAGGTGATACCATCGTTTCCGGCGCTTACTTTGGTAAGATCAAGGCCATGTCCAATGAAAAAGGACAACGCAGGAACACGGCTGGCCCTTCTACCCCGGTACAAATACTTGGTTTGAATGGTGCGCCGCAGGCGGGTGAAAAATTCCGCGTGTATGCCGACGAGGCTGAAGCCAAGGAAGTGGCTAACCGCCGCTCCCAGTTGGAACGCGAACAGGTGATCCGTACCAAGAAACATATTACTCTCGACGAAATTGGCCGTCGCCTGGCATTGGGCAACTTCAAACAACTGAACCTGATCATCAAGGGTGACTTTGATGGTTCTGTGGAAGCGTTGAGCGATTCCCTCCAGAAGCTGAGTACCGAAGAAATCGTGGTGAGCATTGTACACAAGGCAGTGGGTCAGATTACCGAATCTGATGTATTGTTGGCTACCGCTTCCGACGCGATTATCCTGGGCTTCCAGGTACGTCCGTCTTCACAGGCTGGTCGTCTTGCCGAGAAAGAAAATATCGAAATCCGCAACTATTCCATTATCTATGACGCCATTGAAGAGATCAAGAGCGCCATGGAAGGGATGCTGGAGCCCAAGATCGAGAAGAAAGTGGTGGCCAACGTGGAAATCCGCGAAACCTACCGTTTCGATAAGGTTACAGTGGCCGGTTGCTTTGTACTGGACGGCAAGCTGGCAAGAAATACCCGCATCAACCTGGTACGCGATGGTATCGTAGTACATAGCGGCGAACTGGGTTCCCTGAAACGTTACAAAGATGATGTGAAGGAAGTAGCCGCTAATATGGAGTGCGGTTTAAGTATCCGTAATTATAATGACATTCAGGTGGGTGATATCGTAGAAGGATTTGAAGAAGTAGAAGTAAAACGCACCCTTTAATAACTTTACTGAGCCGGAAGAAGTGCTTATTAAGCTTGTATCACAGGTCAAGTAAGTATTGCTTCCGGCTTTTTGTTGCATAAACTTTTGTTAAATCGGCCAGGCGCTACGTATCAGCAGCCCGTTTAATGGTTATTTTTGAAATTCACGCAATTATTATATGAAGAAACTGCTGACTTTATCTGTAACTGCATTAATCTGCTGGCAAGCCGGTAAGGCGCAGCAAAAACTCGTTGCAGATAAGATTGTGGCCATCGTTGGCGACAAAATTGTGCTGAAATCGGAAATTGATGGCGAGTTGATGAACCAGGAAAGGGATCAGCAGAAACCACTGCCGGCCGAAGCGGGTTGTAACATCATGGAGCAGATTGTGGCACAGAAAATTCTGGTGCTGCAAGCCGAACGCGACTCTCTGCCCGTAAGTGATAATGACGTAGATGGAGAAATTGATAACCGTATCCGCTATTTCCAGAATCTTTACGGCAGCCAGGAAAAAATGAAGCAAGTAACAGGCTATTCCGTATATCAACTGCGTGAGCGCTTCCGCGAGCCTATACGTGATGGTTTACTGGCCAAGGCGATGCGTGAAAAGATTGTGAACGCTGTGAAAGTAACGCCTTCTGAAGTAAAGAACTTCTTTGACGGCATTCCTAAGGATAGCTTACCCTTCTTTGAATCTGAACTGGAAATTGGTAGCCTGGTGGTTTTCCCCAAAGCGTCTTACGAAATGGAGAAATATGCTACTGATAAGTTATTGGATTATAAAAAGCGAATTGAAACCAAGCAGGCCACTTTCTCTACCTTGGCCACCCTCTATTCTGAAGATCCTAGTGTAAAGGAAAATGAAGGGGTAATGGTATTGAACCGTAATGATAAAAATATGTGGGACGCCGACTTTTTGTCGCAGGCTTTCCGTCTAAAAGAGGGCGAGATCAGTCAGCCTTTTAAGTCGCAGTTCGGTTACCATATTGTTCAGTGCATTAGCCGCCAGGGTGATAATGTAAGGGTACAGCATATCCTTGTAAAGCCGGTGATAACCAACTCAGACTTAACCGATGCTACTAAGAAACTAGATTCTATCCGCGCCAATATCATTTCAGGGAAATACAACTTTGCCGAAGCCGTTGCCGAATATAGCGACGCACAGATGGCGAAGTTTGACGGTGGGATGCGCCAGAATAAAAATAACGGTACTTCGCTCATTACCATCGACCAGTTGGACGATCCTTCCGATCGTAGTATTGTACTGATGCTGGACTCTTTAAAGGCAGGCGATATTTCCCAGCCAGAGCGTTATACAGATGAGCAGGGCCGCCAGGGTGTTCGGATCATTTACCTTAAAACCCGCACCAAGCCACATCGTATGAATCTGGACGATGATTACGCCCGCATAATGCAGCAGGCGCTGGAACGTAAGAAAGCGGTTGCCCTGAATAAGTGGCTGCGGGAAAAAGTGCCAACCTACTATGTACACGTAGAAGATGAATATCGTCAATGTCCGAATATTTCGCAGTGGCTAAGCCAGGAAACAGCTACAGTGACGACGTCTACTACGGCAAAGAAATAAAAATGTGTAACTAAACTTTATAAAAATGGCTTTCCGGTAGGGAAGCCATTTTTAATTAAAGTAATTGGCGTCCTCTATGTTCCTATTGTCATTTACAGGATGGGAATTTGGGATTTGCCCTTAATTCACCGTACCTTTGCGTTTTCAATTTTTAGGGTATGAGCGATGCGATAAAGCATGAATGCGGTTTGGCCTACATACGGCTAAGGAGACCATTCTCGTATTACCAGCAGCAATATGGTACGGTGTTTTACGGCCTGAACAAGTTGTACCTCCTGATGGAGAAGCAGCATAACCGCGGACAGGATGGCGCCGGCCTGGCCACTGTAAAATTGAATACGGAACCCGGGGTGCCATTTATGCACCGCATACGTAGCAGTCAGCCCCAGCCTATTGCTGAAATTTTTAGCAAAGTGCGGGAGGAAATAGCCGAAATTGAAAAGTACCAACCGGAGATCACTAAATATCCCGGCCTTCTGAAAGGCCACGTTCGCTTTCTGGGCGAACTGCTACTGGGCCATCTGCGTTACGCAACACAGGGTAGAAATAATGTAGAACTTTGCCATCCTTTTGTTCGCCACCATATTGTTCCGGCCCGTAACCTGGCGTTAGCTGGAAATTTTAACCTGGTGAATGTGCAGGAGCTGTTTAAGTTCGCAGAAAAATTTCCCGAAGGTGCTCATCGCAATTCCGACCTGGCGGCCATGCTGGAAGTAATTGCCCATTTCCTTAATAAAGAAGATGAGACCCGCCAAAACGGCTTGGATGTGAAAAACATCCTTAAACAAGCTTTCAGCATGTTTGATGGAGGGTTTCATGTAAGTGGACTTATCGGTACTGGCGATTCTTTTGTGATCCGAGATGCCCACGGTATCCGTCCTTCCTATTACTATATCAATGACGATGTAATTGTGGCTGCCTCCGAAAGGGCTGCTATTCGTACGGCTTTTAACGTAGGAGAGAATGAAGTGCATGAACTGATGCCTGGCCATGCACTGATTGTAAATCCGGAAGGCGAGTACGAGATAACCCGTATTTTGGAACCGCGGGAGCGCAGGGCATGCAGCTTTGAGCGTATTTATTTCAGCCGCGGTAATGATGAAAAGATTTACAAAGAGCGTTTGCAGCTAGGGTACAACCTGGCGGAAAAGGTGCTGGGGGATATTGACAATGACTTGAAAAACACTATCTTCTCCTTCATTCCTAATACCGCCGAAGTGGCTTTTTATGGAATGATTAAGGGATTGGAGGATTACCTGAATAAGATTAAAATTGAGCGCATCCTGTCATGGGGCAAGGATTATGATCCGGAAAAACTTACCGAAATGGTGAACCGCCGGGTACGGATAGACAAAATCGCGATTAAGGATGTGAAAATGCGCACCTTTATTTCCGAAGATTCCGGACGTAATGAAATGGTGCAGCACGTATACGACATTACCTACGGTACGGTGAAACCCGGAATAGACACACTGGTAGTAATAGACGATTCCATTGTTCGGGGTACCACCTTGCGGGAAAGCATCATAAAAATGCTAGATCGTTTGGGCCCTAAACGCATCATTGTAGTATCATCTGCTCCCCAGATCCGCTACCCGGATTGTTACGGCATAGACATGAGCAAGATGGGCGATTTCGTGGCGTTCGCTGCGGCCATAGAACTGCTGAAGGAAAATGACAAAGAGCATATCCTTCAGGAAGCTTATGGGTTATGCAAAGAGCTGGAACGCACCAATACCCTGCATGCGCAAAATGTAGTGCGTAACATTTATAAACCTTTTACTACGGAACAAATTTCTGCTAAAATTGCCCAAATTATCACTCCGAAAGACATCAATGCCCAGGTGGACGTGGTGTATCAGAGCATTGAAAGTTTGCACCAGGCTTGTCCCAGCAATCTGGGAGACTGGTACTTTACTGGCAATTATCCCACACCGGGAGGTAACCGCGTGGTGAATAAGGCTTTCATGAACTTTATGGAAGGCAGCAACGAAAGAGGATATTAAGCACTGAAAATAAAAGCAAAACCGCTGTGAGAACAGCGGTTTTTTTAATTTCATAGATTTTTGCGGATGCAAAAGCGGATGCAATTTGAGGCAATGCCAAATATGCCCGATGCCACTGGTGTTCCGCAATTATTTTGCGCTAGGCTTCGACAGCGCTTTTTTCCGCTGCAGGTATAGCGCTGTTTTTACTAATTATTTAATGAGTGGCGCGTTGCGGTCAAGTTGTTGGAAGAAGTTAACTTTCTGTAGAATTAATGCTTAAATTAGGATAGATCAATCATTGTTTTCTGTTATGAAAACTTTACTGCTCATCCGTCATGCCAAATCAAGTTGGACCGATTCGGACATGGATGATTTTGACCGTCCTCTGAACAAAAGAGGGAAAGCGAGCGCACCGGAGATGGCCAAACGCCTGTTGCAAAGGGGCATATTACCTGATTTGCTTATTTCCAGCCCCGCGAAGCGGGCTAAAAGCACGGCCAAAATCATGGCCAGGGAGTGGAATTATCCGCGCCAAGCCATCCTGTTTGAAGAGGATCTTTATCTGTGTTATGCATCTACTTTTTTGAAAGTGATTACCCGCATTGACAACGATTTTAACACGGTGGCTATTTTTGCGCACAACCCTGGCATTACCGACTTTGCCAGTTACCTGACCGAAGAGATCCGTATAGATAATGTGCCGACTGCCGGCATCTTTGGCATTAAGGCCAACACCGATTCCTGGACAGATTTTGACCGGTCCGAAAAGAAGTTTTTGTTTTTTGATTATCCCCGGAATGAAGATTAGGTCATTGCCCAGCCCTCAGCCCGTAATAATTTTATCATAAGAAGCCATAATACCTTTAATGAGCGAGGAACTGAAGCCTTGATGTTCCATCTCATTGAGACCTACTATGGTACAGCCTTTGGGTGTGGTTACTTTATCGATCTCCTCCTCCGGATGGCGGCCACCCCGTATCAGCAGTTCGGCGGCACCTTTGATGGTTTGGGCCGCAATAAGGTTGGCAGTGCGTACGTCAAAACCAATTTCAATTCCGCCCTGTATGTTGGCGCGAATGAACCGTAGTGCGTAGGCAATGCCGCAGGCACCCAGAACGGTGGCGGCGTCCATCAGTTTTTCCTCTATGTTTACGGCTACCCCTACGGTATTAAACAGGCTGGTTACCCAATTTACTTGTTCGGGGGACGCATTTTTCTGACAGATGCAGGTCATGGATTCCTCGATGGCGATGGCTGTATTGGGCATAGCGCGAAATACGGGTAAACCATGACCTACTATGGCTTCCAGCTCATCGATAAAAACGCCGGTAACTACGCTGATAATAAGCTGCCGGGAATTAAAAGCGGCCTTAAATTCGGTAAGGATCTCGCGTACGTTGTATGGTTTCAGTGCTACCAGCACCACATCTGCGCCTTGGATGGCAGCGGCATTATCGGAAGTAATTTGTACGCCCTGCCGCTGTAGGGCTGCTAGGGTAGTGGTGTTGCGCTTAGTTACGGTAATATCTGCAGCCTGGGAAAACCCACTTTTGAGCAGACCCTGCGCAATGGCTGCTCCCAGGTTTCCACCACCGATGATGGCTATTTTTTGATAAGACATTGTTGGTATTTACTTGAGGCAGAAAGATAATGATAAATGCAGAAAGCTAATAGTGGCAAGTAAGCGGGTATAAGACGCTTAGCCAGGAATGGCCTGAAATGCGCGATGGTTATGCCTTATAGCATAACCATCGAAATAAAAAAGCAATATTTTTATGGGCTAATCCAGGGTTACGTGTCCCCAGTTTTCGCCGCTTTTAATGCGGTAAAGCTGCATTTCGCTAATATTAAATTGTTCGGCGATTTGCTTCATAGTTTTTTTGCCGGGCTTATTCAGCAATCGTTTAATACTTTTTACCTTGGTGGCATTAAGTTTCAGACCCTTGAGCCGGGTGCGCTGCCGTTCCTTATAGGCAAGTTTGGCGGGGCTGGTTTGTTGGTGAATTTCCATTTCCTCCTTGGTGGCCCAGCGCAGGTTGGATGCCTTGTTATTTTTCTTATCGTGATCCTGGTGGATCACGTATTTGGCGCTGCGGCCGCCTTTTTCGCAGAAGAGGCGGGCCACTTCTCGGTGAAGGTATAGCGACTGGTAGCTGTCTGCCGGTTTTACGTTTAGCACGGTATATCCTTCTACCGTACTGCCTGTTAGTAATTTGCCCTCCTCCCTACTGTTTTGGTAACTAATTACACGGCCCATATTGGAAACGGCGTACCGCTTGCGGAGAGCACTTTTATTTTTGATGGGTAAGTCTTTCCAGATTTCGTTTTTCAATAATTTTACGGAGGTCATGTAACAAAAATTTATGGGGATGAGTGTATTGGAAGTTGTCGTTTATCCGTACACGTTACACCCGGTTGCCTGGGCTCCGGATGACAGCACGTCTTGTATTGTTGGCAATGTCGCGGAGCGTTCAAATAAGTAATCTCTATAGTGGAACACCACTTCATCAAGAATGGCTTCGATGGCATCTTGAGCGGAGGCTGTTACTAGTCGCGCCCGGAAATCTTTGATGTGGGGCAGGCCTTTCAGGTAGTTGGTATAATGCCTGCGCATTTCTAAAACGCCTACCACACTACCTTTCCAGGCTACCGATTTTTGCAGGTGTTCCTTGCAAATAGCCACTCTTTCTTCAACAGTTGGTGGCGGCAAATGTTCGCCGGTGGCCATAAAATGCTTGATCTCCCGGAATATCCAGGGATAGCCAATGGCGGCACGGCCTATCATTACCCCATCTACCCCATAGCGTTCGCGAGCATCCAGGGCTTGTTCCGGTATCGTGATATCGCCATTACCAAAAACAGGAATATGAATACGCGGATTGTTTTTTACTTTCCCGATAAGTGTCCAATCTGCGGTGCCCTTGTACATTTGGGTGCGGGTACGCCCGTGGATGGTGAGTGCTTGTATGCCCACATCTTGTAAACGTTCGGCCACCTCTTCAATATTTTTGCTATCGTCGTCCCAGCCCAGGCGGGTTTTTACGGTAACTGGCAGCCGGGTGGCTTTTACCACGGCGGCGGTGAGTTTTACCATTTTAGGGATGTCTTTAAGAATGCCGGCACCAGCGCCTTTGCAGGTCACTTTTTTTACGGGACAGCCAAAGTTAATGTCGAGCAGGTCGGGGTTTACGGCTTCTACAATCTGAGCGGCCATAGCCAATGGCTCTTCGTCGCCCCCAAATATTTGTATGCCCACGGGGCGTTCGTATTCAAAAATATCCAGTTTAGCCCTACTTTTTATGGCGTCGCGGATGAGGCCTTCGGAGCTAATAAACTCCGAATACATGAGGTCTGCCCCATTGGATTTGCATACCGCACGGAAAGGTGGATCGCTCACATCTTCCATGGGCGCCAATAATAAAGGAAATGATCCCAGCTCTATTTGTCCAATCTTCACCATAATGTTTTGTACAGGGTAGTGATCTAAACGATCTTGTGTAGCCGATTATTCGGTGTAAATTTACGCCAAATTTAATACAGTAACGCATTATGGCCGCTTACCTGAAACGAACCACTCCCGGCACACAACTAGCTTTTTTATTCTTGCTATGCGTTGCTTTTCTGTTCCTGTATTTTATGCTTTCTGCAGCACTGCTGCTCCATACCGCTCACGTGAGTATGGAGCAACTTAAAGATCACTTGCAGGATGCTAACCTACTCGGCTATATGAAATTAGCACAATTCGGCTATACCATCATGGTTTTTCTACTTCCGCCGGTAGTACTATCCGTGCTTACGCAGGATAGCCCGGCAACCTGGCTGGGCCTGCGTGGACCTATCCGTTGGCGGCAGGCTGCCTGGGCAATATTTGCCTTGGTGGTGGTTACCCCCCTGGTAGGCTGGACCGCCCAGTGGAATGAGACCTGGCCGGTTTCGGAAAGCCTGCGGCAAGCGGAGAAAGATGCCGATGCTTTAGTGAAATCCTTTTTGGCGGGCCGTAGCGTGGGCACGCTGTTGGTGAACCTGGCGTTGATTGCCCTGGTGCCGGCTATTGCGGAGGAATTGTTTTTTCGCGCGGGCGTGCAAAAATTGCTGGCGCAAATCACCCATAAAAAATGGCTGGCTGTAGTGATTACCGGCGTTGTATTCAGCGCTATTCACTTTGAGGCCTTAGGTTTTATACCCCGCGTAATATTGGGCTGTTTACTTGGCGCTATATATATCATTACGGGTAGGCTGTGGCTATCTATTTTAGTGCATTTTGTAAACAATGGCATTCAGGTAGGAGCTTTCTATCTTTTCAATACGGGCGTCCTAAAATCCGACCCTTCCGTGGGCGATCATGTGGCTTGGTATTCAGCCTTGATCAGCATAATGGTTACGGTGGTGGCCATCATGATGCTGCAACGGGTTTCACCGCACCCGGCCCTGTCATTCATGGAGAAAGCGGAAACAGGTACACCTGAAAATGACAATACCCAATTCTAAACCATACGCTTTTGAAAACATTTATAACAAGAACACTTACCGCACTGGTATTTGTGGCTGTGATGCTGGCTGGTATTCTGTGGAACGAAGGGTCGTTTATCCTATTATTCACCTTGATAAGCCTGGGGGCGCTAGTAGAATACTTCAAGCTGGTGCGCCTTATGGAAAATGGTTATGACAAGGGCAGTAAGTGGCAGTACATCGGGGCGCTTTGCGCCAATGTAGCGATCATCATATTGTTTGTGGGTGGACAGGTACTAACCTTGTTTCCCATACATGCGTTGGGCATCTTGCTGACCATTCTTTTCTTGCTGGTGTTGCCCCTGGGCGATATGATTATTACGCAGCGGCTAGATGTTAAGAATTTACGCCTTACCCTGTTAGGACTTTTATATGTTTCCCTACCTTTTGCATTGCTTGTTTGGATGCGTACTCACCTGGGCGTGGAAAACGCGCGACCAGGCACCGCTTCGGCCCATGCGCCGGGCTGGCTTATACCTTTATTGCTTATTCTATTCATTTGGATCAATGATACGATGGCTTATATTGTAGGATCCCTGATCGGGCACACACCGTTTTCCAAAATATCACCCAAAAAAACCATCGAAGGTACTGTGGGGGGCATGGTGCTGGCCGTAGCGGTGGCCGGCGTGTATGGTTATTACTGGGGGCAACAATGGCTGGCATTGCAGCACTGGCTGGTGCTGGCGGGCATTGCAGCCATTGCGGGTACTTATGGTGATCTGCTGGAATCTAAATTAAAGCGCATGGCGGGGGTAAAAGATTCCGGTCGTATTATGCCAGGCCATGGCGGCTTCCTGGACCGTTTTGATTCTTTGTTGCTGGCAGCTCCGTTCGCCTGGATATATGTTTATTTTTTTATCCATAATTTCGTGCGGTAAAACGCTCCACTCCCTGGTGCGGCAGCGTGGGCAGGGAGGGAAAGCCGCTTTTTAAAAACAACTGTATTAAACATGAAGATCCATCGTGAAGGATTTGCTTCGATTGCCCTTGCCTTTTTAGTGTTAGCCCTTCTTACGGGCGCCGTTTTTTATTGGAGCAGCTCTCTAGCGGGTTACTGGGTGCTGGCAGTAGGAGTAGTGATCTTTCTTTTCATCGTATCATTTTTTCGTGTGCCCAAACGCGACCACACTTTTGGTACCACCCAGGTAATAGCACCTGCCGATGGTAAAGTAGTGGTAATTGAAGAAACGTATGAATTAGAATATTTTAAAGATAAACGGCTACAAGTGTCTATTTTCATGAGTCCTGCGAATGTGCATGTAAACCGTAACCCCATCAGCGGTGAAGTAAAATTATCGCAATACCATGCCGGTAAATACCTGGTAGCCTGGCATCCGAAATCCTCCACGGAAAACGAGCGTCATACCGTAGTGATAGAGCAGAATGGGCGGGCCATCCTGGTGCGCCAGATCGCGGGCGCTTTGGCCCGCCGTATTGTGAACTACCTGAAGGCCGGCGATACTGTAACGCAGAACGAAGAGATGGGTTTCATTAAATTTGGCTCCCGGGTGGATATTTATCTGCCGGTAGATACCAAAATAGAAGTGACATTGAACCAACTGGTACGCGGCGGACAAACCGTGATTGCGAATATTTAGTATTTCAATAACTTACGGAAAATAAGAAAGGCAAATCGTTTGAGGGCGGTTTGCCTTTCTTATTGTTGCGACATTATTGTTTATAAGATGTTTTCGATCTCCTGCAAATGCTGTATGGTATAGGTTGGAATAATGGCGGTAGCCGGCACGTTTGGATTGAAATAGATCTGATCCATGCCGGCTTGTTGGGCACCGAGTATGTCTACTTCGAGGGTATCTCCTATCATGATACTTTCTGTGGCCATGGCGCTGCTTTTTTGCAGGGCAAAGTTGAAGATGGCGGCGTGTGGTTTCAGGCTGCCGGCGGCTTCAGATGTAATGATGTTGGTAAAATAGTGGAAAATGTTTGCATTGCGCAGCTTCATCAATTGCGTATCTTCAAACCCGTTGGTGATGAGATGCAGCGTGTACTGTTTTTGCAGGAGATATTCAAGTACTTCGGTGGTGTAGGGGAAAAGCGCTGTTTTAGTAGGCAATATTTCCAGAAATTGCTCGCTGAAAAGCTGGGTTAGTTTTTCATCCGCAATTTTATACTCCAGGAAGGTGAGCCAGAAACGTTTACTGCGAAGCTCTTTGCGGGTGATGAAGCCTTTGCGGAAGCGGTCCCACAAGCGATCGTTGTGTATGGAATAGCGGTGCAGAAATTCATCGAAATGCAGGATGCCCCGTGTGGCCAGGTGGTGGGTTTGGTATAGTTCCAGCAAGGTTTCGCGGGAGTTGGTTTCAAAGTCCCAGAGCGTATGATCCAGATCGAAAAAAATGTGTTTATACGGCATGAGCAAAGGTAGGAATTCAGTTTTTAAATTAAACGGACAAGGATATGAACGCAGTAGTTACCGGTGCCAGTAAAGGCATAGGCCGGGCGGTGGCCATCCGGCTGGCCAGGGAAGGATGTAATGTAGCCATTTGCGCCCGCCATGAAGCCACGTTGCAAGCCACGGCGGCAGTTGTGCAGGCTGCCAATGATAACGTGAAAGTGCTGGCCCTCTCTGTAGACATGGCGGATAAAAAAGCAGTGATACAATTTGGCAAAACCGTGCAGGAAGCTTTTGGCGATATTGACCTGCTGGTAAATAATGCCGGCATTTTCATCCCGGGCGCCCTGCAAAATGAAGCAGACGGGCACCTGGAGCAGCTAATGGCCACCAATGTATACAGTGCCTATCATCTTACGCGGACTATATTGCCTGGCATGATTGCCCGGCGAAGCGGTCATATATTTAACCTTTGTTCCAGCGCCAGCCACCAGGCCTATCCGAATGGAGGGGCTTATGGCATTTCTAAATTTGCCTTGCTGGGATTTTCCAAAAACCTTCGGGAAGAATTAAAAACGGCGCAGGTAAAAGTAACTGCCATTAGCCCTGGCCCCACGCTCACGGCCTCCTGGGACGGATTTGACGCACCCCCGGGCCGCATGATGGAACCGGAAGATGTGGCCCATGTGCTGTGGACGGCCTTTACCCTGGCTCCGCAAACGGTGATAGAAGACATTTTGATGCAGCCGATGCTGGGACCCATTTGAGGAGGGAAATGCCTGGACACGGAAGAGCCGAAATCCTTACCAGTAGCCCGTCGGCAAAGGATGCTGTCTTCTTTTTTAACGTACTTTTAACGGCAGATTGGAAAGCACAGGAAATGCTTTAATTAAATTTGTCAGGCAAGTTATTATGGTTTATTTAAATCTTATGCTAAAACGGGTATTACCCTTTTTTCTTTTTATCTGCTTTTTCCAGGTAGCCCAGGCGCAGGAAATGCGTTTTACCACTAAGGTGAGTGCTACCTCCATTGCATTGGACGAAGGCCTTCAGGTGCAGTTTATGCTTGAAAACGCACGTGATGCCAATAATTTCCAGCCCCCTTCCTTCAAAGATTTTGATGTAGTGCAAGGACCCATGCAGATGCAAGGTACTTCTATCATTAATGGCGCGCGCTCGGATTATGTGGCATTGATCTATGTGCTGCAACCAAAGCATGTGGGCAGTTTTACCCTGGCCGGCGCTACGGTAAGGGTGAATGGAAATATTGTACACTCCAATCCCGTTACCATAGAGGTAGTGAAGGGCAATAATGTAGCCTCGGCGCCTTCTTCTTCCCAGCGGGTGGGCCCTGCTGGCCCTGCCGGGGGAGGCGAAAACCTGCCAGACGGGGTATTGCGCAAGGGCGAAAATGTGGACGCGAAACTCCGTAAAAATATTTTTGTAAAAGTGGTTGTAGATAAAACTACACTTTATGAAGGGGAACAACTTACCGCCACGTACAAATTATACACCCGCCTGCCTACCAGTTCCAGTGTTACGAAAGTACCGGCATTCAAAGGTTTTTCGGCAAAGGATGTAGAATTGCCCAACCCACCCCAGGCCAGCGAAGAGGTAGTGAACGGCCAGGTGTATAAAGTATTTATCATCCGCAAAACCCTGCTGTTCCCGTTGCAATCCGGCCAGTTAGAACTGGACCCCGCCGAGGTGGATAACCAGGTAAAGCTGGTACAACTATCGGCCAATGGACGCAAGCGTGTGAAAGATCCTTTTGAAGAAATGTTTGGCGATGCTTTTGATGACGATTTCTTTAACCAGCAGGGGGCTGAATATGTAACGGTACCTTACAAAATACAGAGTCCTCCGCTAATGATTACTGTGAAGCCTGTTCCCGCTAATCATCCGGACACTTATACCGGAGCCGTGGGTAATTTCACGATGGATGCCAGTATCGACAAAACCGCGCTCACCACAGATGACGCGCTGAACCTGAAAGTAACAATTACCGGCCAGGGTAATGTGAACCTGCTGAATGCCCCCAAAATAAACGTACCCACGGGCTTTGAACGATATGACCCTAAGGTTACGGACAATATTGAGAAAAACAGCAACCCACTTTCCGGCTCCCGCACTTTTGAGTTTGCGCTGATGCCGCAGGAAGTAGGCGACCATACCATCCCAGGGATAGACTTTAGTTATTTTGATCCGGTATCCAATACGTTCAAAACGCTGCATTCGCAACCCTTCAATATTCATGTTACCCCTGGCAAACAAACCAAACATGAGAAGGAAGATTTCAGTGTGGGCAAAAATGAACTGGCGCCCATTCATCACACCGTGTTGCACTGGAACAAGGGCGGAAGATTATTCTTTGGCAGCGGATGGTTCTGGCTGTTGCTATTACTACCTGCTGTGCCGCTATTGTGGCTTATTTTCAGGAAGCGGAAAGAAGATTATAATGTGCAAAACGCCTCGCTGCTGAAGCATCGCTATGCCAATAAAGTAGCGTTGAAACGATTATCGTTAGCAGCACGGTACTTGAAAGAAGGCAAGTCTAAACCGTTTTATGAAGAAACGTCCAGAGCTATCTGGGGTTATTTAAGCAATAAGCTGCACATTCCTTTCTCTGACCTGAGTAAACAACTGGTGATGGATAAACTGCAACAGCTTAACAGCGATCGTACCGCCCCGCTGTTTGAACTGCTGGATGATTGTGAAATGGCGCTGTATGCGCCGGCTGGAGGCCAAGGCCGCATGCAGCAAACCTACCAGCAGGCGATAGAGATCATCAGCCAACTGGAACAAGACCTTAAACATCAACAAGTTTAAACGCAGGCATTTGCCTAAAAAATATTTCATGCATAAGTTGTTTTTTATCATCCTCACTTTCCTTTACTGCCAGGCCGCCGTACATGCACAGGCGCCACAGGCTACGTTTTCGGAAGCCAATGAGTTGTACCAGCAAAAGCGTTATACCAATGCTGCCGCAAAGTATCAGCAGCTCATAGACCAGGGATACTATCAGCCAGCGTTATACTACAATGCGGGCAATGCTTATTATAAAGCCAGTCATATCGGCGCGGCGGTTTACAATTATGAAAAGGCGTTGCAATTAGCTCCCCGCGATGAAGCTACCTTGCATAACCTGGAAATCGTGAATCAGCAGATAGCTAACAATCCGGATGCTTTACCCTTGTTGTTTTTCCAGCAATGGTGGCAGGTATTTACCCAAGTTTTTTCAGCTAATGGCTGGGCGGTGGCCGCAGTGATTTGCGCCTGGCTGCTGGGGGCGGTACTCATCGTGTATTTTTTCTTACCGGGAAGCCGTGCTATATGGGCCAAGGCAGGCATTTACGTAACCTCCCTTTTGCTGGTTATCACCTTTGGTATGGCAGCGGCTGCGTATGCCAATCATTTCGATCAGCGCAATGCCATCGTCATGAATGCGGGGTTGAAAGCAAAGGCAGCCCCAGATGCCGGTAGTAAGGATATGTTCGAGTTGCAAGAAGGAATGAAAGTGGAGGTGCTGGACCATACACAGGAATTTTGCAAGGTACAACTGGTGGATGGCAAAACCGGTTGGGTAACCTGCGATAATATTAAGCGCTTATAACTTTCGAAACCTTTTAGAATAGCGCCTTGCAGCTCTTGTTGCAGGGCGTTTTTTATGCAGGTTCCTGCAGTGTACCGCCTATGTGTATCATCACAGCATTACCCCGGTGTTCATACTGTTCGTCCAGTAGCTCTTCTTCGGTGATATGGGTATTTATCTGGAACTTATTACCAAGCATATGCAGCCTGGCAGCGGCTATTACAACGGCCTGGCGGCGATGGTCTGCTGCAAGGTTGGGTATTGAGGCGCGTACGCCATTGTCTTCCACTTTGATGTAAAGCTGGTTATCCTTACGGCCTATATGGATGTTGAGTTGTCCACCCTTATCTTCCGGCCTTTGAAGGAGGTGGTGCCAGATGGCACGCTGTACGTAAGGTTGTATGATCAGGGGTGGTACCAACATGGTGAGGCCTTTTACCTCTGGCGCTACTTCTACCTGGTAAGCAAACTTTTCTTGAAAACGGAGGTTTTCTAATTGTAGGTATAGTTCCAGTGCTTCTATGTCTTCATCCAGTTTGATCAGTTCTTTATTCACATTAGTGATAGTAAAGCGCATAAGTTTTGCGAAACGGGTAAGGTAGAGTGAGGCCAGCTCGGTACTGGTGGTAAGGATATAATGATGGATAGCGTTGAGGCTGTTGAATATAAAGTGGGGATCCATCTGGGCTTGCAAGGCTTGCAGTTCCAGGCTGGCGTTATTGCTTTGAAAGCGAAGCTGCCGGGCGGCGGCGGTTTTGATGCGCCGTTCCCGCTGGTAAAAAAATACTGTCATCACACTGATTGCAACAGCAAACAGCACCCAGCACCAGCACGGTGAAATATTTATATCAGCGTATGGTATCACATATCCGGTGTTATAGTCCCATGTTATAACAATATCGGGCAATTCAGGGTTAAAGGGAAACGCCAATTAATACAAGGGGTAAATTGCGGGGTAGCCGGAAGTAAAAAAGATATAAATGGCTTACAGGGCCTTGTATGCGGCATAGATAGACTTACTGCATGCAAGGGTATTACGCAGGATGTGCGCTTATTCGGTGAATTTATATCCTACTCCCCTTACCGAGTGGAAGTAACGCGAGTTGCGGCTGTCTTCTTCGAAATACTTGCGGAAGTTGAGGATAAAATTATCGATGGTACGGGTGGTAGGGTACACATTGTAGCCCCACACTACCTGGAGAATTTTTTCCCTTGTCACAACTTCGCCTTTGTTCTCGATGAGCAGTTTCAGGAGCATGGTTTCTTTCTTGCTCAGTTCATAGTGTTTGCCATCTTTGCCAATGCATTCCTGCGCGGCAAAGTCGATTTGGTTGTTGCCAAACTGGTAAACGTTGGGCACACTGTCTTTATCGAGGATCTTTTTGTTTTTTACAATGAGCTTTTCCACCCGGAGCAATAGTTCTTCCAGGTTAAAAGGCTTGGTCATATAGTCGTCGCCGCCTTTTTTTAGGCCCAGTACACGGTCTGCACTGCTGTTTTTGGCGCTGAGGAAAAGGATGGGTACATCATTATTCTGGATGCGAATGTTTTCGCATACTGCTATGCCATCCATTTCGGGCAGCATAATATCGAGGATGAGCAGATCAAAATATTCGTTCTTGACCGCCTTCAGGGCCGCCGTGCCGTTGTCTACCGCCGTCACTTCATAACCTTCCAGCTCCAGGTTGAGCTTTAGTGCTTCCTGTAGATTTTCTTCATCTTCCACCAGCAGGATGGATGCTTTGGTAGGTTCCTTCATGTTGCTGTTTTTTCGATGCTAATTGCCATGTAAAAGTATCGTCTTTGTCAAATTTACGCAGATTGCGTGGAATATGATGGCCAGGTGATTTCGAAAATGCTGCCAGCCGGTACATTATCGCGTACCCGGATGCGGGCACCGTGTTGGGCCAGTATCCGTTCGCTCAGGAAAAGTCCGAGGCCGGAACCTTTGGCTTTGCGTGTATTTTCGTTGCCGATGCGGTAAAATTTCTGAAATACTTTGTGTTTCTCACTGTCTGGAATGCCGGGGCCCTGGTCGGCAATCTCCAGGTGCAGGAAATGGCCCTGCGGTGCCAGCCGCACACTGATCAGGGAGTCTTTGGGAGCGTATTTCACCGCATTTTCCACGATATTATTAATCACCAGTTCCAGTATAAACGTATCTCCGTATATCCATAACTGTGGCAATATATGTGCCTGTATGGTATGGGTGGTGATACGGCCTTGCAGCGTTATAATGGTGTGTTCCAGCAGGCCGGAAAGGTCTAGCATTTCCATCACCGGTTTAAACTTGTGTGACTCTAGTTGGGCGGCTAGCAGGATATTGTTTGTGAGCTGGTTCAGCCGATCGGCCTCTCGCACGGTATTATCCAGTAGTTTTCTTTGCTTTTCTTCATCCAGTTTATGTTTTCGAATGGTTTCGAGATTAAGTTTAACGACGGCGATGGGTGATTTAAATTCGTGGGTAACGGCCATCATGAAATTTTGCTGCTGGCTATTCAGCCGCATTTGTTTCCATACGGCACGGTACACAAAGAAAGCCCCCAGCAGGATAATGCCCATAAAAGTGGCGCCTTCGCCAAAGAACTTGAAAGTGCGCAGGTGTTCGTCCTTTTGAATACGTTGTAGTTCCAGTTGGTAAGCTACAGGCTGTGCCAGGCTATCGGTGCGCAGGGAAAGGGTGCTGCGTTCGAATTGGGTGATCTGCCTGCTTTGGCGGAACAATAACACGCCCCACCAGATCAGCGCCAGTACGATGTAGCTGAGCAGGATAATATACAGGGCGGTAATGCCTTTACCGCTCTGGATGTTTGTATAAAATTTTCTGATCATTATCGATGGCCGGCTTTTTCTACCCGCAAGCCTACGTTCAGAATATCCGGCAGCGGGTTTTGCCGCATATTTTGTTCAAAACTGATTTTATAAGTGCCTGCTCTGTTAAGGATAGCACCCCGTTGTATGGGAATGCGGTGTTCGTAAATATCGTCTACGCCGCTGCCCAGCCACTTTCCGGTTTCGTCTTCCAGGGGTAGCTCTACGCGCTGAGCGATGGGCTGTGCGCCGGGAAATTGTGTGGTGATGATTACCCAGATGTTGCTGTATGGATAGGCGTCTTTGTGTCGCACATTGACATACAGGTTATACAGGTACACGGTATCCTGCGGTTGCAAGGTTACCTGGAATTCTGGCTTGAAATCGGTGGACCACTGATGATGGGGTACATCCACATTTTTCTCGTAGGTGTCCATCTTCATGGGCTGGCAGGCAGCCATTGCACAGCAGCCTGCCACGAAAACGGCCAGGTATATTTTGTTCATATGGTACATTGATATTTTAAGGCCTAGCTATAAAACGTTTAACACCTGTTCCTTTGCTTTTTCCAGTTCGTCTTTCATGCCCACCACCCATTGCTGTATGCCGGCGTCGTTGGCTTTAGAGCCGGTGGTATTTATCTCCCGGCCTATTTCCTGGAGTACAAAGTTAAGTTTCTTGCCTTTGGAGGGATCGCTTTCCTTGAGTAGCTCGCGGAAATAGCGCAGGTGGTTTTCCAGGCGTACTAGTTCTTCGGAAATATCCAGTTTTTCCAAGTAAAAAATTAGTTCTTGTTCCAGGCGGTTAGCGTCTACGTTTTCCTTGCCCACATGATCTGCCACCAGGGTTTCCAGGCGGGTGCGGATACGGTCTTTACGCAGCGGATCCAGCGTTTTTACCTTCTCGCTAAAGGAAGATATATTGTCAATCCGCAGTGCAAGGTCTGCCTCCATCACGGCGCCTTCGTCCATGCGATGGGCGTCCAGGTCGGCAATGGCGGTCTTCACAACTTCCTGCACTTCTTTCCAGTCTTCGGGGGAGAGTTGGTCGGTAGCGGGTGTTACAACTTCCGGCAGTTTCATAAGCACATTCAGCATATCTTCCTGCGGAATATTTAATTCTTCCGCGAGCGTAACGATGCCGCGGTAATAATATTTGGCAAGGTCTGTATTGATGATCACGGGGCGGGTAGCGCCGTTCTGCCTTACGCTGATAGAGGCGTCGATCGTGCCGCGCTGTAAGGACTGCTGTAGCAGATTGCGGATATCGAATTCGTAAGGTTTTAACTGGGGGGAAATCTTGAGGTTCACTTCGAATTGCTTACCATTCAGTGATTTAATTTCCGCAATGATAGTGGTTTCGCCCTTCGTTACTTCCGCGCGCCCAAAACCTGTCATAGATTTCAACATAAGATAAAGTTAAGATGGACAAACCTAGCTAAATTAGGGCAAAGCACAAAGAAACCCGCGTGGGATAGGGAGCAGGAATGAGTTACCCTAGCAATTGCGTTTCCACTTCATCCCTGGTGAGGGTGCGCATATCACCGGGTTGCATGCCTTCTACCGAAAGATGTCCTATGCGGTAGCGAATAAGGCGCAGGGTAGGGAAACCCACGGCGGCAGTCATTTTACGCACCTGCCTATTCTTACCTTCTGTGAGTATAAGCCTTATCCAGGGTGCAGGAATGCTTTTGCGGAACCGGATAGGTGGATGCCGCTCCGGCACAGCAGGCTCATGATCGAATGCCATTGCGGTACAACGTTTGGTACGATATCGCTTACCCTCTATGTTGATGTTTACCCCATGTTGTAATTGGTTGATGGCATCAGCTGTAATGGCACCGTCTACCTGCACCCAATACTCGCGGCTATGTGCGAATGTTGGGTTCAGCAGGCGGTTATTGATGGTGGTATCATTGGTGAGCAGCAATAGCCCTTCGCTGTCGTAATCCAGTCGACCCACCGGGTACACATCTTTAGGTACGCGGAAATGATCGGCCAGCGTGGCTTTGCCGGCTTCCGGGCTAAAGCGGGTCAGTACTTCGTATGGTTTGTAGATCAGATAATAAACGGGTGTCACGGGTTCTTGACTTTGGTGAACAGTGCCCAAATTAGTACTTTTGCATTACACGCTTATGGATACATCCGCACATCATCCTGGCAATCCGCAACCGCACCGCTTGTTCGCAATCTTTGCCAAAGCCGACGAGCAATACATGGAAGAGCTTAATGCTGCCATGGAATGTCATCTCTATAAGAAAGGGCAGGTTATTTTTCACGAGGGAGCTTATTCCTTCGGCATGTATGGCATTAATGCCGGTAAGATCAAGTTATCGCATAGTGGCGACGACGGGCGGGAGCAGATTATCCGGTTGGTGAAGGAAGGCGATATCATGGGATTTAAGGCCCTGCTCAGCGGTGAGCGTTATACTGCTACTGCCACCGCACTGGATGATACCGAAATCTTTTTTATCCCAAAAGACCTTTTCATCAGTGTGCTGCAAAAAGACCCCAACCTTTCCATGGAAATGATGCGCATGCTTTCCGGAGAACTTCGGAAGGCGGAAGTAAAGATTACCCAATTAGCCCAAAAGCCTGTGCGGGAGCGCCTGGCAGAAACCCTCATCTTTATTAAGGAAACCTATGGCCTGGAAGCAGATGGGCAAACATTGAATGTTCGTTTATCCCGCGAAGAGATTGCCAACCTGGCCGGCACTGCTACCGAATCGGCCATCCGTTTATTGTCTGAATTCAAAAAAGATGGGATGTTGGAACTGGAGGGTAAAAAGATCCGGCTGCTGGATATCCCGCATATCCTGAAAACAGCTAACCTGCACGACTGATCACCCTTATTTATGCCAGTATAATTTGCCTGAAACATGCTCTAGTACAATATTTCAAGAGGTTACAACGCTTCAATACAAAGACCTGTATGGGCCATCACTACTATCGGCAATTTCTTTTTTTCCAGGGCATGGTGCCTGATGAGGCCCACCTATATATAGCTTCATTTCATTAAAAATCAAACAACTAGCCTTAGGCCCGCAAGATCTGTGCAGCAACTCACATCACCTACCCCGGTTAAATGGTAAATCTGAGGCAAACGGGAAAGTGTACAGCAGTGCTAATAGGCTGTACAACACATAAAAAAAGCATTGCAGGAAAGAAGAAAGCAGTACTTATAAAAGGCTGAAATGCCCTGTTTATGCGGCTTTTAAAGGAAATAAAAAAAGTCTGACTGCGTGAACAATCAGACTTTCTTATTATGTGAATGGGTTAGTAAGTACAGGGAAAACAAATTCCCTACACAATATTAAAAATAATTTCATCACAAAAGAAAAAAAATGCAAAGAATTTTATTCACAACACTAAAAAATTTGTGGATAACAACAGGATGAAGGTATAAGCTGCAAGGTAGAAAATGCAAAGGTTGGCTTATTAAGGATGGGAATCTCCTACCTTTGTTGCACTTAACGAGGAATAATATGAAGTTCAACGAACCGATAGCAGTCAAAGAAATTGCTGCGTTCATAGGCGCAGAACTGGTTGGCAACAAAGATTTACAGGCCACCGGCATTAACGAGATTCACAAAGTAACACCGGGTGATATCTCGTTTGTGGACTTTGAAAAATATTACGACACCAGTCTGAAGTCGGCGGCTACCATTATCATTATCAATAAGCTGGTGGAAGTGCCGGAAGGCAAGGCGCTGCTGGTATTGGAAGATCCTTTCAGTGCATATGTCAAGTTGGTAAAACGTTTCCGTCCTTTTGAACCTGCCACCAAAGCCATCAGTGATACGGCGGTTATTGGTGAAGGCACCCTACTGCAACCGGGTGTTTTTGTGGGCAACCATGTGCGTATAGGTCGTAACTGCCTTATTCACCCAGGCGTTGTCATCTACGATCACACCGTGATTGGCGATAACGTGATTATTCATGGAGCAACCGTAATCGGGTCGGATGCTTTTTACTTTAAACGCCGGAAAAACCTGGAAGTGCAGTATGATAAACTGGAAAGCTGTGGTCGTGTGGTGATAGAAGATTTTGTGGAAATTGGTGCAGGCTGTACCCTGGATAAAGGAGTAAGTGGCGATACCATTATTGGCAAAGGTACTAAGTTGGATAACCAGATACACATTGGTCACGGCGTAGTGATTGGCAAGAACTGCCTAATTGCATCACAAGCTGGCATTGCCGGCAAGACCATTATCGAAGACGAGGTGATCATCTGGGGCCAGGCAGGTGTTAACAAAGACCTCACCATTGGCAAAGGCGCAGTACTCTTTGCCCAAAGCGGAGTAGTAAGCAGCCTGGAAGGTGGTAAGGTATATTTTGGCTCACCGGTGCAGGAAGCCAAGAGTAAAATAAGAGAGCTTGCCTGGGTAAAACGCATACCCGAGATGTGGGCCATGCTGAACAAAAAATAATGCTTAAAGATGCCCCAGTTATCTTCTTCCATAAACAGGGATAGGGCAATTTCCAATATCAACGAATAATAGGGTTGTTGATATTGGAAATTGCTATTTCAGCGTTATGGTAAATAGCCATTTATGTTGGATATTTTTCCTCCTGAAATTGCCATCATGAAAACAATCTGTTTATTGCTATTTTGCTGCCTGGTAGGCTGTACTACTACGAAACCCTCCTTCACTGATGCAGGCCTTTATACCGTACCCCAGGAATGGACGGCCACGCTTCACGACGGCTGGTTTAGCGCCAAAACATATAGCATCGGCAACTACACTACCAGTTCGCGGCAAAATGGCGTGGCCAAACCCGGACTACCAGTTACCATTCAACACCCCAAGGATGCCTTTTATTATACCATTTCCGGCCCTACCACCCGTCTGGCCGTGCAAACCCTTTATACCGTACAAGTGGTCTTCGCTGGCCGCGATTTGCCCTCTTTTTTGCAGAATGCTCCTGGAGATACGCCCTTCTTTTACGCCTTATTCAACGATCCTGCGCAACCGGCTGCCCGTTGGGAACTGGTGCTGCGATCCGCCAACTACCTGGAGTTGAATAAGGACAGTCCCATTGGGATACTGATGCTGGATAAAACGATCTACCGCATTACCGCGCACAACCACTTCGGTACGGTGAATGCGTATGAGAAAATCACCTATGAAATACAAGACCGGGGAAAGCCCCTGGCAGCGGTAATGCCTGGAGCGCAGCCCCGTGTGTGGATGAGTAAAATGGTGACGCCACCTCAGGAAGTATTGTTTGCCGGCGTGATCAGCGCGTTGTTGCTGAGAGGGTAAGGGTGTTGTGTAAAATAGGGATGGGAAGTTAGCGTCCGTACTCCTGCAAAAATGCTGCACAGATCTCCCGGATGGTTTGTTCCAGTGGCGTATAGGAAAAACCTGGCAGGGCTTTAAGCAGTCGCTCGTTGTTGTAGGTAACTTTCAATTGGGCGCTGCGCGCTGTTTCTTTGGTGATCAGCGGTTGCTTGCTGGTAATACGGCTTTTTATTTTTTCTATGCGCCATACTACTTCCGCCAGCCAGGGTTTTACGGCAATATGGGGTGGCTTCTTTTGCAGGGCATTTGCCATTTGTGTAAAGAGGTCCAGGTAAGACCAGTTTTCTGCGCAAACAACAAAACGTTTATTGGTGATATCACTATCCATCAGTGCTATCATAGCTTTCACCACGTCGCGCACATCCACAAATCCATTGGTGCCGGAGGTGTAATAAGGAAATTCTTTCCAGGCGTTTTTAATAAGGGCCCCAGAGCCATCGTTCCAGTAACCTGTTCCCAAAATAATGGATGGGTTTACAATAGCAGCGCTGAGTCCTTCGGCAATGCCCCGCCATACTTCTATTTCACTACGGTATTTGCTAACGGCATAGGCCGAGTTGTTCTTACTTTCTTCCCAATCTGCTTTTTCGTCTATGGGTGCATCTGTTTTGGAGCGGCCCAGTGCGGCTACAGAGCTTACATGCAGGAGTTTTTGCACGCCGGCATCCAGGCAGGCATTTACTACGTTGGCGGTGCCTTCTGCATTGGTATGAATCATACGGGTGGAGGCGCCGGCCTGGAACGAAACGGTGGCGGCCGCATGATATACATGGGTGATATTTTGCAAGGCGTCTTCCAGGCTGTATACGTCCAGTACATCACCCTTTACCCATTCCACGCCGTGGCGGATATCATGCAGGTGATCCGGTATATCGCGGCGGTACAGCGCCCGTACCGGCTTTCCTGCTTGCACCAGTGCGCGTAATAAATGACTGCCTAAAAATCCCGTTCCACCGGTAACGAAAATCATGTGAAGGTGCCGCCTTTTGTTGGCTGGGGCCAAAAGTAAGGGATATTGTTGATTTGTAGGGTACATTATACCAGGTATTATGTACAAGTCAATGGCCGGGTTAAAGTGTGTTGAACGGGGTGCCAGGGCTTGTTACAGGTAATGCACAAGACCTTGCACACGGTATAGGGTATACCGCCTTAATACTTATAAAATCCTTCGCCCGTTTTACGTCCCAGCTTACCTTGCGCTACCCGTGAAATCTGTAATGGGTGAGGCTTAAAGCGGGGAGCTTGTTCAAATGCATCATGCAGGGATTGCGACACCGCGAGGTTAATATCTTGACCAATGAGATCCATGAGAGCAAAGGGCCCCATACGAAAACCAGCACTTTCCAGCAGCCGGTCTATGGTCTTAAAGTCTGCGCCGGTGCTGCTGGCGATCTCCATAGATTCAATATAAAACTGTCGCGCCACTCGGTTTACGATGAAGCCGGGTGTATCTTTAGCGTGCACCGGTATTTTGCCAAAATTTTTTGCGAGCTGGTATAGCACATCGCCTACGTAAGGGGCGGTTTGGGGGCTGTGCACAATCTCTACCAATTGCATGCGGAGTGGGGGATTGAAGAAGTGCATGCCCGCCACACGGGCAGGATTATATACTCCTTTGGCAATAGTGGCAATAGACAGGGAAGATGTATTGCTGGCAAATACCACATCGCTGTGGTTCATTTCGGAAAGTTGGTTGAAGAGTGCGATTTTGGATGCCGGATTTTCCACAATTGCTTCTATAAAAATTTCCGCGCTGCAATCCATCAGGTTGCCTGTAAAATATAGCCGGTGGAAAGCCTTGTCTGCGGCGGCTTGCGTAAGTTTTCCCTTTTCCACAGCGGTATTCAGTTGTTGGCGGATCTGGGCCTGTGCTTTTTCCAGGGTAGCAGGCTGCACGTCGTACATAATGGTGCGGTAACCGGCCATTGCAGCCATTTGTGCAATGCCGGCACCCATGGTACCTGCCCCGCATACGCCTATGGTCTGCACTTCATCGATAGAAAGCATACGGATAATTTTAAAACGGCCACGGGCCACCAACTTCCGATTCCGGTGTATGTCCGGAAAGCCCGATGCTTGTGGCCCATGTATGCGTATTCGTTTATACCGCCCCTTCAAATTGGGAAAGGAAACGGGTATCGTTTTCTGAAAACAGGCGTAAATCTTTGATCTGGTATTTAAGCATGGTAATACGTTCTATACCCATACCGAAGGCAAAGCCGGTGTACTTATCCGGGTCTATGCCGCAGTTACGCAGCAGGTTGGGGTGTACCATTCCGCAGCCCAGAATCTCTACCCAGCCGGTATGTTTGCACACGTTGCAGCCTACGCCACCACAGATGAAACAAGAGATATCCATTTCTGCGCTGGGTTCTGTAAAAGGGAAATAGGAGGGGCGGAAACGGATGCGGGTATCTGCCCCGAACAATTCCTGCACGAAGTGGTAAAGCGTTTGTTTCAGGTCGGCAAATGATACATTTTCCGCGATGTAAAGTCCTTCCACCTGGTGGAAAAAGCAGTGTGCGCGGGCGGAAATGGTTTCATTGCGATACACGCGGCCAGGGCATATGATGCGGATGGGCAATTTACCCTCCTCCATTACACGCACCTGCACGGAGGAGGTGTGCGTACGTAGCATCCAGTCTGGGTTACGGCTCACATAGAAAGTATCCTGCATGTCGCGTGCAGGATGGTTTTCCGGTAGGTTCAGGGCCGTAAAGTTATGCCAGTCATCTTCAATCTCGGGACCTTCTGCAATGCTGAAGCCCAGGCGTTCAAATATGCGGATGATCTTATTGCGTACGAGGCTGATGGGATGGCGGGTACCCAGGCGGAGGGGAGATGCGGGCAGCGTTCCATCCACATTGGCAGCGCCCTTAGCACCGGTGTTTTTCAGGTCTTCAAATGCGGCATAGCGGTCTTCGGCCAGTAGTTTAAAACGGTTCAGCACCTGTCCGAAATCCTTTTTACGATCATTCGGTACATTTTTCATTTCGCCGAAAAGGGCTTTCACAATGCCTTTAGTACCCAGAAATTTAATGCGGTACTGTTCCAGCTCCTCTATATTTTCCGGCGTGAAGGCCGTTATTTCCTGTTCGTAAGCGGCTATTTGCTGTTCTATCTGTTCCATGATTCACAAATATAAGATAAATGACTACATGGTTGCAAGGCCCGGTTGGGCGGGTGCCTGGAAAGAAAAAAGGCCGGAAGCGGGTGCAAGCCCGGCCTCCGGCCTTTAGATCATTCTCAAAGAAATGAATTATTTGATGCCCAGCTTTTTGGCAATAGCAGCAGGCAAGGCTTTTTTATTCACCATGATGGCGGTGGTTTTTAGCTGGAAGTAAGGTTCGGAGGCATAGAAATATCCCTGGTCGAAGTTAGGTGTACCCCAGGAGTTTTTCACCCGGAAATATTTGTTGCCATTCTGGTCCTTAACCAGGCCTATGATGTGCATGCCATGATCATCCTGGGTTTCGTAGTTATCGAAAGCAAGTTGGCGCATTTCGGGGGTGATGGTTTTTTCTTTCCCGGGTTCTAGGAAGATATTTTTCCGCTGGTCGGGGGTCATATCTGCCAGGTCTGTTTCCGGAATGATGGCCAGGCCTTCTGTGAAATTGAATGTTTTTTCACTCACGTCTGCCGCCCAGGCAATGCTGTAGCCGGTGTTGATGGCATTTTCCGCGATGTTGGTAAAGTCTTCCAAGGGTACGTTGTAAACGCGTTCCCAGTTCCAGTTGTCGGGTACTTCCAGCACAAATTGTGAATAGTACGGGTGGTGGTTAAAGGAAGAGATTACTACATAATCATCGGCGTTCAGGCCCATTTCTTTAGCAAAAGACTGGGGGGTGTAGGTTTTACCATTATATTCAAAAGAAGTGGGGGGCGTGCCCATGTAGGCGTCGAGGATACCGTTGAAAGCTTTTTGCCATACGGGGTTAATATTATTTTTATCGCCCAGGCCTTTCACAAAACTTTCCAGTGCACCTTCCATTTCGGCGTGGTTGTATGTTTTTACTTTATTGCCATCATACACGCTTTGGGGCATTAGGCCATATTGGCGCAGGCAGAGCAGGTCGTCAGGGAAACCGCCACCTTCGCCGAAATTAGCTTTGCCATGCATCCGCACATAGTTCACTGCTTTCAGGGGGTACATCTGGTGTACGACAAACATTTCGCTTAGGTTCAGGCCTTTGCCTTTACCATTGCGCAATGCTTCCGATTCGAAGAAAGATAGACCTGAAAAAGACCAGCAGGTACCGGTCATGCCTTGGTTTTGCACGTCGCCCGCGTCGAGATTTTTGATAGTGGTAAACTGGTAGTGACTCCCTTCCTTGTTGGTATTTACCTGTGCAAAAGCGCTGCTACAGCCTATCAGCGCCAGGCCTAACATCCATTTTTTCATGTGGTTGATTGTGGTGGTTTTTAATAGTGAATCCGTCAAATGTAGTGGATTGACACTAAATTTCCATTGCCGCTTTACATAAACGGCATGGTTGCCAGATATACGGTTACTTACAAACCCGCATCTGTAGCGATCTGGCGGGCAAATCCTGCCCAGTCTTCCTCCACATCCTGATTGGCCATTTTGATCATACGATTATGAACAATATTGGCAAAGGGCATCGGTACGCTACTATTGGCGGCTACTTCATTCACCAGGCGCATATCTTTTTGCAGGATCTTAGGGCTGCCGCCAATGGGAAGATAATTATGGTCTGCAACGAGGCGTCCATAGTTTTTAAAAATGGGCACGGGAAACAGGGTGCTGGAAAAAAATGCATGCATATCGTTGCGGGTTATGCCGTTTTTTTCGCCCAGGGTATAGGCTTCGGCCAATGTTTCTATCATAGCTGCGATGATAAAATTGCCGCTTAGTTTCACCAGGTTGGCCGCACCAGGGTGCTCCCCAAAATCATAAATGCCTTGGCCAATGACTTGCAATATGGGCTTTGCTTTTTCCTTCGCCGGTGCGCTGCCGGCATTGGCTATCCACAACTTAGCAGCGGCGGCCACGTCTGGTTTGCCGAATACGGGGGCGGCAATGTATTGTTGCCCAAGGGCCGCATGTTTGGCGGCCAATGCATCTGAATAGTCTGGGGAAATTGTGCTGAGTGAAATATGCAGGGCATTTTTTTTCAGGTGTTGAAGCAGGCCGTCTGCCCCGTCCGAAACCTGCGCCAGAACGCTATCATCCGTTATCATGGTGAGTACGATATCTGCATTTTTACACAGTTCCGCCACGGTAGTGGCTACTGCCGCGCCGGCCTTTTGCAGCGCCGTTGTTTTCTCCACCGTCCGGTTGTATACTGTAAGTGAAAAACCAGCTTTCAAAATATTGCCGGCAATTGCCTGGCCCATGGCACCTAGCCCGATGAATCCTATTTTCATTTTTAAATATTATTAAGTATGACGTATTATGTTCACTGTAAATGCACTGCATTTCCTGATCGAATATACCGTAATGTGTGAAGAAATAAACAGGCTATACCACAGAAAGCAATAAACATGCTGTGGCAGTGCACAGGGTATTATAAAAAAAGAAGCCGGAGCAAGAATGCTCCGGCTATTACCTAAACCTACAACTGTTACACTGTTAGTAACAAAATTTTATAATGATTGCGCATTAATTCATCGTAACATGTTCCGGCGTGGTATAAGGCGCCGTGATTTGCTGGCGGATGAGGCGTTTCAGGGAAGGCTTACTCCATCCGAAACGTACCATGGCCATATCTACAATCTTGTATACCACTGGCACTACGATCAGCGTCAGGAACATAGAGCTGGTAAGGCCACCGATAATTACCCAGGCCAGTCCATTTTTAATGGTAGCCACGCCGCCGTGGGCCAGTGCAATGGGCAGCATCCCGATCACCATGGCGATGGTGGTCATGAGGATGGGGCGCAGCCGCGCATGGTTGGCCGCCACAATGGCTTCGTCTGTGCTCATGCCGTGCTCTTTCATCTGGTTGGTGAAATCCACCAGGATGATGGCGTTTTTAGCCACCAGCCCAATGAGCATGATAAGCCCCAGGATGGTAAAGATGTTGAGTGTATTATTGGTAAGCGCCAGCGCCAGCAAGGCACCGATGATAGCTAGCGGGATGGAGAACATTACCACCAGCGGATAAATATAATTATCGTACAAGGCCACCATAATGAGGTACACCAGCACGATGGAAATGATCAACGCCACGCCCAGCGTGCTAAAAGAATCGCCCTGGTTTTCCTGGTCGCCGCCCCAGATATAACCAATGCCGGTGGGCTTAGGCAGCTTGGCCAGTGCGGCGGCAAATTCTGCCTGCACCGTACCTGTAGGCCGGCCTATTACCTGGCCCTGTACCGATACGGAGGTACTCTTGTCCCGGCGCTCCAGGTGGCTGGGGCCAGCACCTTCAGTAATGGTGGCAAACTGGGAAAGGCGTACCAACTGCCCCCGGTTGTTGGTAAAGCTTATGTTGGATACGTCCTGCAGGTTTTTCCGGTTAAAGTCGTCGTAGCGGATATTGATGTCGTATTCGTAATCTCCCTGACGGAATTTGATCTTTGAATCATCGCCGGTGCCGCTAAAGGCCGTTTGCATGGTACCACCCACCACATCCAGGGTAAGTCCCAGGGCCGACATTTTATCACGGTCTACCTGCACGTTAATTTCAGGGTTACCGCCTTCCACACTCAATTTTACGCCGGTGGTACCAGGTATTTTAATCAGCAGATTCATGGCGCGGGTGGCCGCATTCATCACGCTATCCAGCGCTGTGCCAGTTACGATCAATTCTATTGGCGCACGTTGTGCGGTACCCATGATATCTACATTGATATTTTTCACTTTTACGCCAGGAAGTATATTGCGCAAAGCCACTTTCATTTTTGTAGCGAAAATGTCGGAGGCGTCTTTGCGTTGGTCTATTGGCACCATCATCACCGTTATCTCCGACTTGTAGGCGGTGGATTGGGAGGTGCCAAAGCCATCTTCACTGGTTTGGCCTACCGTGGTGATAAGGCGTTCTATTTCTTTTTGTTTACTCAGGTATTGTTCTGCCTTGCGCGTGGCCAGGTTAGTTTGTTCTAGTGAGGCGTCTTTGGGCAATTCCAGCTGTACGATAAACTGTCCGCGGTCGCCCTGTGAAATAAACTCACCGCCGATATAGCCCATGCCTATCAACGAAAACGAGGCAATAAGCAGGCTTACGGCCAACAGTATTGTCCAGCGTTTGTGATGGAGTGCTGCTTTCAGCAACCCGGTCATCCAATGGGTAAAAGCTTCGAGTTGTTTTTCAAACCAAAGAATAAATTTTTCAAAAAGATTTTTTCCAGTGATATGTTCCAGTTTTCCGAAACGGGAACTTAGCAAAGGCACAATCATAAAGGAAGAGAGAAGACTAAGCATGGTAGAGATCATCACCACTACGCAAAACTGGGTAATGATCTGGGATACCAATTCATTTGTCAGCGAAATAGGCAGGAACACCACCACAATAACCAGGGTAATGGAAGTTACGGTAAAGCCTATTTCCTTCACGCCGTCGTAAGCGGCCCGCACCCTGTTTTTGCCCATCTCCATGTGGCGGTAAATATTTTCCAGCACTACAATAGCATCATCCACAAGGATGCCCACCACCAGGGAAAGCCCCAGCAGCGACATCAGGTTAAGGCTGTAGCCGAACAGTTTAATGCCGATGAAAGTGGCCACCAGGGAGGCAGGAATAGAGATCATTACGAAAATGGCATTGCGGATGCTATGCAGGAAAAGCAGCATTACCAACGCCACTAGCACTACAGCAATGATGAGGTCATGGATTACCGAGTCGGCAGATTCCAGGGTAAATTCGCTGGAATCGTTGGCTAATACGATCTTCAATTTATTCGTCGCGTATTCTGCTTCTATGTTACCGATGGCTTTCTTCACTTCTTCACTTACCGTTACGGCGTTGGCATCGGTTTGTTTTTGTATTTGCAGCGCAATGGCATTCTCGCTATTCACGCGTGCAATACGTTCTGCATCTTTTACGGCGTCCTGCACGTCGGCCACGTCTTGCAGTCGCACCTGGGTACCATCATCCAGTGTAGTGAGTACCAGGCCACGTAGCTGGTCTACCGTTTTATATTTACCCGCCAGGCGCACCAATATTTGCTGATCTGTAGTTTTTACTTTACCAGTGGGAAAATCCAGGTTAGCATTTGTAATGATTTGGCGTATGGATAATATAGATAGGTTATGGGCCTCCAGTTTTTTGGGGTCAATGTTCACCTGTATCTCTCTTTCCTGACCGCCGATCAGGCTCACCTGTGCCACGCCTTCCAGGCGGGAAAGCAGGGGCTGAATTTTTTTATCCACCAGGTCATAAAAGGCCTTATCATCCATGCTGGCGGTTACCGACAGGGTGATGATGGGCAGGTCTTCCAGGGAAAATTTATTGAGGGAAGGCGTTTTGGCGTCCGTGGGCAAATCGGATATGATCGAATTCACCTTTCGTTGAGCATCCTGCAATGCCAGGTCTGCATTGGCGCCGTTATTCAGTTCTACCATTACCACAGAAACACCTTCTGATGATTTGGAGGTCAGTTTTTTAATCTTCTCCATAGAAGACACGGCGTCTTCCACCTTCTTTGTTATGGAGCTTTCCACTTCGTTGGGCGATGCGCCGGGATATACGGTGGCAATCGTTACGATAGGTAGAGAGAACTTGGGCAGTAGTTCATAGTTGAGTGATTTATAACTGATCACACCCAGCAGCGTGAGGATGGTGAAAATCACCACCACAATGGTAGGCCGCTTGATGGAAATTTCTGTAATGTTCATGGTTCAATATTTTGCCAGGCTGCCCTGTTTTATTTAGAGGAGGTCACCATTACTGTAGCGCCGTCGGTAAGGTTTATCTGTCCGCTGGTGATGACCGATTCACCCACCTGCAGGCCACCACGGATTTCTACCTGCTCACCATATATGTGGCCGGCCGTCACGGTTTTCAGTTTGGCGATGTTGCCTTCCATTACGTACACCTGATTACTGTTTACGCCACCCACAAAGGCGGTACGGGGTATCATGATCATCGGCGTAGATACGGTGCTACCAAAGTGTGCGCTGCCGTACATGCCCGCTTTCAGCGGTTTTCCCTGGATGTTGATGACTTCCATTTCCACCGGGTAGTTCAGTGAGTTATCGCCCTTGGCAGCAATAAAGGTGATCTTTGCATTGTAGCTTACCTCGGGATACACATTGCAGCTCACTTTTACGGCGTCGCCGGTTTTCAGGGTTACCACCTGGGATTCAGGTACGCTTACACTGAGCTTCAGTTTGGATACGTCTACAATGTCGAACATTTTATTACCTGGACTGAGGTAGGCGCCCTGTTCCACGTATTTTTTATTAATGGTGCCGGAAATGGGCGCCTTCACATACGTGTCTGACACGCGGCGGCTGGCGGCTTCCAAGCGGCTCACGGCCAGGTTATATTGCAGGATGGCATCGTCTACCTGTTTCTGAGTCACACCTCCAGTGGTAAAAGCGCTTTCATACCTTTCTTTATCTACTTTCAGTTGGGCAATGTTGGCCTTGGCCGCATCCAGATCTGTACCCAAAATCTGATCGTCTACACGGGCTATCTGCTGGCCCTGTCTTACAACGGAACCCTCATCTACCATGAGTTTTAGGATACGGCCACTGGTCTCAGACAGGTAAGTTAGTTCCCGGATAGGCTCAAAATTTCCATTGGCGGAAAAGCCCTGTGAAAAATCGGTTTGTGCCACTTTGGCTACGAGTACCGGCACATCGCCTGTGTTACTTTGTTTTACAAAATCGGTCTTTGCGTCGTTCTCCTTTTTATTAATATTAAGCTTCCAGACGATCAGGGCCAACGCGGCGATCACCAGCACGCTCCAGAGTAGGATCTTTTTCATGAGTGTTTTGTTTTCGTATGTGCGTATAGGTTCCGTTTAAGTACGGCGGGTGATGTAATTAGTTTAACAACGTTTTTAAATTACCATTTGCTTTAATGATATCCAGTTCTGCCAGTTTGTATTGCAGCAATGCCTCATTGTAATTGTTCTGGGCCTCGGTGAGCGAAGTCTCCGATTCCAGCAGGTCTGTAAGGCCCGCCAGGCCTAGTTTGTAATTATTTTGCGTTGCGTAATACACCTCCTGGGCCAAGTCTACGTTCTCTTTTTGCGAGCGGATAGTACTTAGGTTATTCTGCACCTGCAAGCGGGCATTATTGTATTGTGTATTCAGGGAGATGTTGGTAGCTTCTATCTCTTTACTTAGTTGTTTCAAGGTCACGGTGGCCTGTCCTACGCGGCTGCGGCGGGCAAAACCATCGAAGATGGGTATTTTCAGCGTAAGCCCTGCTGCGCCGGCGCTATACCAGGAGGCAGTGGAATTTGATTCAAAAAGATCAAATTTATTACTTAGTCCATTCCTGGAATAGTTAGCAAACAATTGAAGGGAGGGATAATACTCTGCCTGATAGGCTTTTTTCTGAAGTTGTTGCAATGCTTCTTCTTTTTTCAGCAGCAGGTATTCTACGCGGTTGTCCAGGTGCATGGCGCCAAAATCTATGGGAGAATCGGTATGCTGGGCAATCTCCTGGAAGGAGGCTTCCGGTAGGGTGATGGAGGCGTCTATTGGCATGCCCATCGTTTGCTTCAGCAGGTTGTAGGCCGTTTCCAGGGCGTTTTGCTGCGTGGTAAGTTGTGTTTTATAATTCACAAGGTTCACTTTAATACGATCCAGGTCTATTCGTTTGGCCAGCCCGTTTTTCACTTGTGAATCGGTGCTTTGTACCAGGGTGTCCAGTTTATGAATGTTGGCCTGTAGTACTACAATTCTTTCACGTGTCACCAGCACCTGATAATACAACTGGCTTACATTATAAATAACATTTTCCTCGGTTTGCGCCGTTTGTAACTTGTAATACTCGCGGCCTGTGCGGGCAGCTTTGAGGCCGGTAAAAACGGTTTGGTTAAAGACCTGTTGCGTTAAAGTTGCCTGGGCCATCGCGTTATGGGTAAGGGAAGCGGCGAGTAATACAGTTTTTCCGGGTTGCCCTAGGAAATCGCCGGGAATGGGGATAATCTGTTTCTTAAAATTATTGGTGTACTGCCCCGTTCCGTCTATTTGAGGCAATGCCTGTGCGCGGGTTTCCTGTACTTTCAGGTCGCCCATATCTTCATTTAATTTTACCTGGGCCAATTGCTGGTTGTTGGCCAGCGCATATTGCAGGCATTGTTGTAGCGTAAGCGGGGTCGTTTGGGCGTACCCATTCGTTATCCCCAGCCCGGTAAAGAGCAGTAGGGATAGTGTCAGCCTTTTCATTGCTTTCGTAGTTTGTGTTTTGTAAGCCTGTAGTGTATGTCAGGCTTAGGTAGTAGGGTGCGACGGTGATCTTTATTGGGCCGCTACAGCCAAGTCCCGGTAATTGCCGGCAACTTCCATGCCTTTCAGCGTGGCTACTCCCTGAATATAATGCCAGGTAAGTTCTGTCATCACTTCATGCGAGTTGTATTGGGTGGCAGGAAATTGTTCCGGAAAATACACCGATTCCATTTGCAACTGGCGCATGCGAGCTATTACATCTAAATTTAAGTTATTATGGAACAGGCCTTCAGCAACACCCCTATCGAGATTTTTGCGGATGGCCGGTAAGGTTGTTTTCTGTTTAAACGCATCTACCCTGGCCCATGCATCGGGGTGGTACTTGCGGAGTTCATAAAACATTACCGGGTTAATGGCCTGTGCAAATTGCTCGCTGTATTGTAATCCTTCCAACAATTCCGCGATGGCATTAGCGCCGGTTTCGGAGCAGTGCGTAAGCTGCGAGCCGCGCTGATGCAGCAAGAAATCGATCGATTCATTGATCAGGGCGTCCTTATCGGTAAAATGTTCATACACCGTTTTCTTGGAAATACCGCATTCCCGCGATATATCGAACATCGTCACACTTTTCATTCCATAGGTCCGGAACAGCCGCAGTGCGGTGTCTAAGATTCGTTCCCGTACGTTCATCTGTTATTCTTTGTATTTAAGTCCGTTGATAAATATCTTGGCGATTGCGCGCTGTTGTTGAATGATTTTTAAAAAGTTGTCTTTGGAGTGTACATCCATAGGTGGTATTCCGTCTGTGATTACGTAACGGATGCCTTCCATGGTGTCCTGGTATAATTGGGCAATAACATTGGCATTTTTTAACTGAAATTCGCCATGCGCATGGCCAGCCTCAAAAATGCGGGTAAGCAGGTGCAGTTCCCGGTTGCGAAACTCTTGGAACTGTTCTGAAGTAATAAGTTTTTTTTCCTGGATAATTTTAAAGATTTCCAGTTGACAAAACCTGCAGCCAAATTCATATTTGATATCCAAAATATTCAGCAAAGTGTGGGAGGCACTCACCATTTTGGTCATTTCTGTTTCAACGGCTTGGAACAAGAGTTCGCTAATCCTTTCCAGCACAGCCATATGAAGGCCATGCTTATCGGGGAAGTAATAATACAAAGCGGCTTTGGAACAGTGAAGATCTTCAGCAATCTCGTTCATAGTGGTTTTGCCGGCACCATAATGAATGAAGCGCTTAAGTGCCGCATCCAATATTCTTTCTTTAGTATCGTCCCGGTTATCCGTTGTGATCATGTTACTTTCTGACTTTTTTCGTTACAAAGTCAAAAGTAGAACAAAATCCCAAATTGCTAAGTTAAGTTGGTCACTTAAGGTCTTTTTGACAATAAGCTGACAAAATAAACCGGTATTAACTAATGGGTTTCTGCGCATGACTTGCTGGTAAAAAGCCTGGAAAACGAGGAAAAGCCCTCCTAAAAGATGGTGAAAAATAGAAGTGGTGCGGGGAAAATAAAGTGGGCTGGTAAAAGCTTTGATGACAGGCTAGCTTCCTGTTAAAAGATAGTGAATACGAGGGATCTCATTTTTTTTAATCAATAATTTTCATTCAATTTACTGCGCTATCGTGGAAGCGATGCGTAAAGCTATTCCCGGAAAACAAATGTTTTCCTGTTCAATTAAAATTTACAGAATGTATGGCTATTATTAACCTTCAGAAAGGTCAAAGGATCGACATTGGTTTGCAACACATCAGTGTAGGCCTGGGATGGAATCCTAACGAAGGTACCGGCGCTGCATTTGATCTTGATGCTTCGGCATTTATGATCGATGCCCAGCGCCTTATACCCACGGAAGGCTATTTTATTTTTTACAACAACACCGATTCGCCTGATACGGCCCTGCATCATTCCGGCGACGATCCTACCGGTGGCAATAGTGCTGGGGGTGACGATGAGACGATTAGTGTGGAGCTGGGCAAAGTGGATGCTAGCATACAGGAAATTTTATTTGTGGTAACCATTCACGATGCTGCCGGCCGCCGTCAAAATTTTGGTCAGGTGCGGGATTCCTATATTCGCGTAGTGGATGCGATCAATGGACAGGAGATAGCAAAGTACGAATTGGGAGAAGATTTTTCAGTGGAAACCGCCGTGGAATTTGGCCGCTTATACCGTCGTGATGGTAAGTGGAAATTCGAAGCCTCTGGTATCGGTTATAAAGAAGACCTGGCCTATTTTGTGGAAAAATATTATAAAGGTGCCATTCAAAAGTAAGCCGTATTATAGCGTATGCCTATTTGCCTGCTTTCTTCATTTTCAATATAACTGCTCTGTGCAAGAGCTCGCCGGGCGCTCATTTCACGTATGTTAAGCTATACAACTCAATTTATTTATTATGGCAATTAATTTGGTAAAAGGTCAAACTATAGACCTCCGTAAAAACGACCAGGGCGAAAGTTTCGACCTGTCTTCTGTAACCATGGGCCTGGGCTGGGACGTTCGAAAGAAGTCTGGCGGTTTCCTCGGAAAGCTGCTGGGTGGTAGCCAGGAAGATTATGACCTGGATGCCGTGGCTTTCCTGCTCAATAGCAATGGTAAAGTGGCAGACACCGGCCGCACCGCCTCCACCACAGATGGCCGACAGGTAGCGTTGTACCAGGGAGATGTAGTGTTCTTTAATTCCCAGAAGCATCCTTCCGGCCAGATATGGCTTACCGGCGACAACCGTACCGGTGCCGGCGATGGAGATGATGAACAGATTGTTGTGCGCCTGGACTCGCTGGATGCCAAATATGATAAGATCGTATTTCTTGTAACCATTTACCAGGGCCGGCAGAAAGGCCAGCATTTTAGCATGGTGGAAAATGCTTACATCCGCGCGGTAGATGCGCGCGGTAAGGAAATTGCGCGTTTTTCCCTGAGTGGCGATGCTACTTATAATGGTATGTGCTCTCTCGTATTTGCAGAAGTATACCGCAAAGACGGTGGCTGGAAATTCCGGGCGCTGGGTAATCCAAATGCAACGGATAATTTTGTGGAGATTCTTAAAACACAATATTTATAATTACTGATGACAGGACTCAAGCATATTTCATTCGATCTTTGGTACACGATTATAAAATCTGATCCGGACTACAAGCCAAAACGTAATCAACTTTTTGCCGACATGTTTGGCATTACGCGAAGCATAGACGAGATCAATACCCAGTTTAAATATTTCGATGTGCTGATCAATGTGATCAATGAAAAAACTGGGGGGCAGGCTACGTTTTACGAAATATATTACTACCTGCTGGCCGCGCTGGGCGTGGATATCCGCCAGGTGGAGCCAGCACAGCTGGATGCATACTATACCGCTTCGGAAAAATTATTTTTTGAACATCCTCCGGTGCTGATGGACCCCCAAACACCTGCATTATTTCAGGAACTGCGCAACCTGGGTTATACCATCAGCCTGCTGAGCAACACGGCTTTCATAAGGGGATCTACCCTGCGCCAGTTGATGCCCGACTGGGGCCTGGAAACCTTTTTTGATTTCCAGTTGTATTCCGATGAAGAAGGTACCAGTAAACCATCTTACCAGTTTTACCAGCTTATGTTCGACCGGGTAAACCAACTCTACCCGGCTACCAAAGACCAGATTTTGCACGTAGGCGACAACCCCGTAGCAGATGTGGGCGGCGGAGATCAGTTTGGAATAAAAACGTTGTGGCTGCCTCCAGGCACAACGCTTACCACGCTTTTGAAACCTGCTGTATGTTCACCCGTTTTGCCAAACACTATATAACCGATGCCACGAATTTGCCTTTTGAACCAGCCCAATATAGCCGGTTTAAATTTGGCGATGGCCGCCAGGCGTCCGTCTTTGGGCGGGAGCTGGGCCAGGCTTTTGTAAATACGCATGCAGCCTGCCTGCTCCAACATGAGGAGGTGGTGCTGGTACCTAGTCCATACGATGCCATTCCCACGGCATCATATGCTATGGCACAGGCGTTCTTACAGGAAGTGAATTGTTTTTTGTACCAGCGCGAACGTAAAACCCTGCTGCAATCTAAAATACACCGTTACAAAACCTATACGGTGGATTATGGCAATTTAAATGCGGAAGAGCGTTTGCAACTGATCTCTTCGGATGCCTATCATCTCGACCGTTTTTTCCTGGAAGGCCGGTTGGTATTGTTTCTGGACGACATCTGCATTACCGGCAGTCACGAGGCTGTGATCCGGCGCCAGGTAGAAAAGGCGGGGATAAATGGACATTTTATGTTCCTCTATTACGCTATGTTGCAGAATGAGCGCATAGCGCCCGACTTTGAAAATTATCTGAATTATTATGACATGGCTGGTGTGGAACAGATTGCCATGTTATGGCAGCAGCCTGGATATGCCATGAATACGCGGGTTATCAAATACATTTTGAAAAGCGAACCGTTGGCCCTGCATACCTTTCTGCCGCAGGCCAATGGCGCACAATTGCAGCAGTTAGTGCATTATGCCGTGGGCAATAACTATCACCTGCTAGACGATTACCGGAACAATTTGAATATTATCATTAAATTTATTCAGTATGGCAATTAATCTTCAAAAAGGGCAGCGCGAGCAAATCGGCGCCACTAAATTTACGATAGGCTTGGGATGGGATGTGAATGCCAGCGCCAGCGGCGCCGCATTCGACCTCGATGCATCCGTTTTTCTCCTGGGAGCAAGTGGTAAGATCCTGGCCGATGAATACTTCATTTTTTACAACAACAAAACATCGCCCGACGGTGCTGTAACCCATACCGGCGATAACCTGACAGGTGCCGGGGATGGAGACGACGAGCAGATTGTAGTAGACCTCAGCAAACTGAATCCCGCCGTGGAAGAGATTTGCGTGGTGGTTACCATCCACGAAGCCGCCGACCGTAAACAAAACTTTGGGCAGGTGCGTAATTCCTTTATCCATGTGGTAGATGATAAAAATGTGGAGCTAGTGAAATATGAACTGGATGAAGATTTCTCTATTGAAACAGCCGTAGAGTTTGGCCGCATTTACAAACGCAATGGTTCCTGGAAATTCGAGGCCGTGGGCGTGGGTATGAAAGGCGGGCTGCAAGACTATTTAAACAAGTACAATTAATTTATTCCCATGAGAAGATTACCGGTTTACTTACTGCTGGATACCTCCGGTTCCATGACGGGCGAACCTATTGAAGCGGTGAAAAACGGCGTGCAGGTGCTCATTTCCACGTTGCGACAAGACCCATATGCATTGGAAACGGCTTTCATCAGCGTCATTACTTTCGATAGTAGTGCGCGCCAACTGACTCCGCTCACCGATCTTACCACTTTCCAGATACCGCAGATAAATGCCGGTGGTGGCACCGCCCTGGGAGATGCCCTGAAACTGACGGCGCAAAGCATTGCGCGCGAAGTGTCTAAAAGCACCCCAGATGTGAAAGGCGATTGGAAACCGCTGGTATTCCTGATGACCGATGGCCGTCCTACAGACGACTGGAGCAGTGGGGTAACGGAGTTCAAGCAAGCAAAAACAGGCATCGTGGTAGCCTGCGCCGCCGGCAACCAGGCAGATACCAGCATCCTGAAGCAGATCACCGACATCGTAGTATCACTGGATACAGCAGATTCTGCTACCATCAAGGCTTTCTTTAAATGGGTATCGGCCTCTGTGAGTACCGGTAGTCAGAAAATAGAAAGTGGCGGGAAGGAAGTAACGGGGCTAAACGAGCTGCCGCCACCACCGCCAGAAGTAAATATCGTAGTCTAGTTTTTCCCGGCAATACCTGCGTATATCCCGCGTAGATATTGCCTTTACTAAATCAAAACGGCATGAGAAGATTACCGGTGTACCTGCTGCTCGATACGTCGGGGTCTATGCGGGGCGAGCGGATAGAGGCCGTAAAAAATGGCCTTGAAGTATTGGTGTCGCGGCTGCGGCAAGATCCTTACGCGCTGGAATCGGTGTGGATCAGCATTATTACCTTCGACCGGGAAGTGAAGCAATTGCTGCCCCTCACCGCACTGGAAGCGTTGCAACTGCCGGAGATCGTAACGCCCGAAAGTGGCCCTACCAACCTGGGTGCGGCCCTGAACATACTTGCCCAGCGCCTGGATATGGAAGTGTCTAAAAGTACTGCTGAGCGCAAAGGCGATTGGCGCCCCCTGCTCTTTGTAATGACTGATGGTAAACCCTCTGACCTGGCCGATTATCGCGCCGCCATTCCGTTGATACGCCGTAAAGGATTGGCCAGCATTGTGGCTTGTGCCGCCGGTGCAGAAGCCAAAGATGAATACCTGAAAGAACTTACCGATAACGTAGTACACCTGGACACCGCCGACAGTACTACCCTTTTATCTTTCTTTAAGTGGGTGTCCGACACCATCGGCGTGGGCAATCAAAGTGTAGGAGCCACCGACAACCTGGTACTGCCACCACCGCCGGAAGAAGTACATGTAGTGATCTGACCTACAGCTATCATTTTTTAATCCGCCATTTACATGATCGCACAAATCTTTTTCCTTGCCATTAACTTTTTCATTGTGGCCCTATTCCTGTACTCCAAGCTGCTGCCCTACAAAGACCGGCTCACGGGCAACTATGCAGGATTGTTCAACTTCGTGAACAAAGTTTTTACACCCATCATCAATTTCCTCAAAGGCATTTTCAAACCAGCCCAGGTGGGCACTGGCCTGGCGGTAGACACTGCCCAGCTTGCGTTGCTTATTATCCTGTTGGTACTGCTGAACGTGTTCCATTACTTTTAAAACCATGAGAAAACTACCGATCTACTTTCTTATCGATGTTTCTGAGTCGATGGTAGGAGAGCCCGTGCAGCAGGTGGAAGAAGGGATTGCGCACATCATCAAGGCCTTGAAACAAGACCCTTACGCGCTGGAAACGGTGTATATTTCCGTGCTTGTTTTTGCAGGGCAGGCCCGCACGCTGGTGCCTTTGCAGGAACTCATCCAGTTTTATCCACCCCGGCTGCCCATTGGCGGGGGAACCTCGCTAAGTAAGGGGTTGGGCCACCTTATGTATGAGCTGCGCAAAAATACCGTATGCACTACACCTACCCAGAAGGGCGACTGGAAGCCCATTATCTATCTCTTTACCGATGGGGTGCCTACGGATGAATCCAAGACAGCCATTGCCGAATGGCAACAACAATGGGCGCGTAAGGCCAACCTTGTTGCTATTGCCTTTGGTCAGGAAACAGACTTGCAGGTGCTGCAACAGCTTACAGAAAACGTATTTCTTTTTAAAAACACTTCACCTAAGCAATACACGGATTTCTTTGCCTGGGTTACCGCGTCTATCCGTACCAGCAGTATCAGCGTCGATAATAATGGCAGCGGTTTTGAGCTATCTAAGCTGCCGGAGAATGTGATGGAGAAAATAGATCTTAATAAACTGCCTGCTACCCAGGGTGTAGTGGATGATAATTTCGCCGTATTTACTGCCAAATGTCAGCGCAGCCAGCGGCCCTACCTCATTAAATACCGGAAAGACCAGCAGCGCAACGACCTCATGGGCCTGGACCTGGAAACACGCTACTACCAGTTAGTAGGCGCTTTTACGGTGGATAATACGTATTTTGAATTGTCGGACAAAACGGCAACGTTCAGTCAGCAAATAGCCTCCGATGAATTGGTGGGTTTTCCTTCCTGTCCTTCCTGCGGTAACCAATACGGTTTTAGTGTATGTACCTGTGGACATGTACACTGTACGGGTACGGAGCAAACCAGCACCTGCCCCTGGTGCGGCCAGACGGGCAATTATGGACTGGGCGGGGGCAATATGGACCTGAACCGCTCGCAAGGTTAGTGAATGATGAGTAAAGACACCCACAAATATATTCAAGCTTTATTGCAGCAGCACGGGCAGTCGCTGCCTGCGCAGCAACAGGCCCTGCTGGCAGCTTTCGCTAACAGTGAGATGATGGAACAGGCTTACGCGGAGATCATCCGAATTCAACAGCGCATTATGGAAAGTTGGAAAGAAAATATAGATATAGCAGACGTAAAATCCAAGCCCCTGCCCGTGCCCAACGCACAGGTAGGGCAACCTTATTTGTTTACGCTAGACCCGGCGAAGGCCGGCCTGCCCGCACTTTCTTTTTTTGACCTGGCGGTGCCACCGGAAAGTGGCTTAGTGTATAACGCAGCCGATTTTACCCTTAGCGGTAAGCCGCTCACTGCGGGTACTTTCCCACTCTCCTTTCGCTTCCGCGTAGCGGCCAGCGCGGAAGATGCGCCTTTGCAAGAAAAAGTCATTTCTTTATTGGTGAATGCCGATCCGAAGTCGCTGTGGAAAAACCTCGACTCCGATACCACCGATATTTACTGGAAGCCAGACACCGACCAGGCCCGCCTGGCAATGGGCGACAAAACCCTCATTGTGGCTTCTAAACGGGGCCGCAGCCATGCCCATGAAGGCAGGTTTCGGGATGATGATTTTGGCGCGGCCAACCTGGCCGGTGGCTGGGGAATCATTGCCGTAGCCGATGGCGCCGGCAGTGCCAAATTCTCCCGCCGCGGATCCAAAATCGTTTGCGATGCAGTGGTGAATTTTTTCAAAGAAAAAATTACCAACGCTCACTGGGCCGATTTGGATAATGCCATCGTGGCCGCCCAAACCAGTGCCACGCCAGACCACCAGAAAACGCTGAGCCGCCTGGTGATAGATTATCTTGGCAAGGCTGCCTACGATGCGCATCAGCAACTAAATGCAGCTGCAGCAGAAAAGGAAGCTCCCACCCGCGACTTTGCCACGACCTTATTATTTTTGCTTGTAAAAAAATTTGACTTCGGTTACTTCGTCGCATCTTTTATGGTGGGCGACGGGGGCATGGGCATTTACAGTAAAGACACCGGACAGGTATTTACCCTGGGAACACCCGATGGAGGCGAATTTGCCGGCCAAACCCGTTTTGTAAGCATGCCTGAAATATTTAAGGACGAAAGTTTTTATAGACGTTTTTCTATCCGCACGATACCCGACTTTACGGCTCTGGTGCTAATGACAGACGGCATTACCGATCCTAAATTTCAGACCGATGCCAACCTGACTAAAGTGGAATACTGGAATGCCCTGTGGGATGATTTGCAAGGACCCGAACACAGGGTGTTAGACCGGAACGCAGCGCAGGCATCACAGGCTTTATTGGACTGGCTGGACTTCTGGTCGCCGGGAAATCACGATGACCGAACCATTGCCATATTATTTTAACGTATGACCAGAACCGTAACGCTTACCGCCAATGATGGCAGCCAGGTACAGTACGTAGACACCGGTGCGCCCATGCAGGGCGGCATGAAGGATGTGTACTTCAGTCCAGACAAAACCTACGTGGTAGCGTTTTTCCGCGATAAGTTTAAGCCCGCAGAATATACCGCGCAGAAGGACAGGCTTACTACCATAACCAATACTTACCGAGAACGCATTTTTAACCAGGCCGGCGGTGATTACTGGAAAGACCTCTTTTGCTGGCCTACCAAGGTGGTGGAATATAATGGTCTTATTGGAGTGGTGGCGCCTGTGTACCAAAGCAAATTTTTTTTTAAATACGGCTACAACCCGGCAGGAGCGGCCATTGCCAGCATTGTGGGTAAGGAAAAGGAAGGCAAGTGGTTTGCTGCGGCGCAATTCCGGAATCATAATTTTAAACTGCACCTGGACGACCGCGAACTAGGCGACTGGTTTAAGTTTATCCTGGTATGCATTAGAATAGCACGGGCGGTGCGCCGTATGCATGCCGCTGGCCTGGCTCACTCCGACCTTTCGTATAAAAATGTACTCGTAGATCCCGTGAGCGGCAGCGCTTCCATCATTGACATAGACGGGCTGGTTGTACCCGGCAAATTTCCGCCAGACGTGATCGGCACGCCCGACTTCATTGCGCCGGAAGTGATGGCCACCAAACACTTGCCGAAGGAGGATCCTGCCCGCAAACTTCCCAGCATTAGCACCGACCGGCATGCCCTGGCTGTGATGGTGTATATGTACCTGCTATACCGTCATCCGCTGCGCGGGGGCAAGGTAAATGACCTGGACGCAGAACGGGACGAGGTGCTTTCTATGGGCGAAAAAGCATTGTTTATTGAGCATCCTACAGACACCTCTAACCGGCCCCGCCTGGATCAAGTGAAACCTACCCACCTGCCCTGGGCAGATGTGAACAAACTGCCCTATACGCTGTGTGGCCCCCACCTGAAAGCCTTATTCGACAAGGCTTTTATAAACGGGTTGCACCATCCGGCTGAAAGGCCCACCGCTGATGATTGGGAAAGCGCCTTGCTGAAAACGGTAGACAGTTTGCAACCCTGCCAAAATCCGCAATGCGCACAGAAATGGTTCGTGTTCGACAACAGCACCCAGCCCGTATGCCCTTTCTGCGGTACCCGTTATAAGGGACAACTACCCATTTTAAATTTTTACTGGGCACGCAAGCCCGGTGCCTATGTGCCGGAGAACCACCGGCTCATGGTATACCATAATCAATACTTGTATCAATGGCATGTAAACCGTAACATTACACCCAATGAGCGCCTCACCGATGCACAGAAAAAGCCCGTGGGTTATTTCGTACAACACCAAGGCAACTGGGTGCTGGTAAACCAGGCGATGCCCGACCTGAAAGATGTAACGGCTGATGCGGCCATTCCCATTGGACAGATGGTAGTATTGAAGGATAACCAGCAACTACTGCTTTCTAAAGATGAAGGAGGCCACCTGGTAATTGTTCAACTTGTAGCGAATTAAATTAAATTATACACACATTTTCAATTTATGTACGAATTACTCAAACAAATCCTGGATAATCCGTTGCCATCGCTTGCGATAGTGGGCAACCTGATCCTGATTGAGAGCCTGCTCTCTGTAGACAATGCCGCAGTACTAGCCACTATGGTGATGGACCTGCCTGGCGAAGAACGCAAGCGTGCGCTGCGTTATGGTATTCTCGGTGCTTATGTGTTCCGTGGCCTGGCGCTGGTATTTGCATCCTTTCTGCTGGGCTTCTGGTGGCTAAAACCATTAGGCGGCCTATACCTGCTATACCTCGTGTACAAATGGTGGAAAGACAAACATGCCGATAACGACGGAGCGGATGAAACCTTAGATAAAAAACAAAACTGGCTGTACCGCTCTACTGTGGGCGCCCTCGGTAATTTCTGGGCCACCGTGGCCCTGGTAGAACTGATGGACATGGCTTTTTCTATCGATAACGTATTTGCTGCAGTGGCATTCTCCAAAAACATTCTACTCATTCTTACGGGGGTGTTCATCGGTATCCTGGCTATGCGTTTTGTAGCACAGGGTTTTGTAAAGCTGATGGAGAAATACACTTTCCTGGAAACCTGCGCTTTCATTGTAATTGCCATCCTGGGCATAAAGTTGGGCCTGTCGGTGTACACGCATTTCTACCCCTGCGCGGGCTTCTCTATATTCATGGAAGGCCACGACGCTTGCCTGGAGGCCAGTGGCGGCGTACCCCCCGAAGGTCATCACGAAACGGTGTATGGCGATGTGATTACCACGATACTAACGCTGGCTATTTTCTTTGTGCCCATCATTACTTCAACGCTTTTCAACTTCCCGAAGAAACATACCGTAAGCAGCACGGAAGAATAATTTTTTTTAACAGCTAAAAAAAGGTTGCACCTCATGTGAAGTGCAACCTTTTTTAATGCAAAATTATCTGGAGCTTAAAACATTTTACCACCCCAAAAATACCATGCCTGCCCCACAGATCATGATGGTGATTCCACCGAGAAAATGTAAGTATTTTTCTATGCGCTCCGTGCGGAGCAAGGGGAATCCAAAGTATCCCAGCAACACCATGGTGACCATTGTGGCCAGTGTGAACAGCGTAAATACCGACACCAGCAAAAACAAATTCCAATAGGAAGCGCTGGCAGCGGGATGGGCCATAAGAGGTATCAGCGGCTCGCAAGGACCAAAGGCGAAAATGATGAACAGCAAAAAAGGGGTTACTTTTTTTCGGTCCGTAGGTTTTACATAATCTCCGTGTTTGTGTGCATACACATACACCTCATCCCCCATCACATCAAAATGTTTGTGTGCTGCATTCCGGTGCGCACGCCACAACCCCCACAGCGCGTAGAGGAAGCCAAATGTCAGTAATGCCCAACCAGCAAAGCCGCCACGGATAGCATCAAACCATCCGATCTTAGACATAGACCAGCCCAGCACGATGGCGCCCACACCCAGGATGATGGAGCCGCTTACATGGCCCAGCCCACACAGCATAGTCCATAAAATAGTTTTCGTTACCGACCACTGGCGGGCGCGGGAAATGGCGATGAAAGGCACATAATGATCCGGGCCAGACAGGGTGTGCAGGCAGGTATTGGCAATAGCAGTTACCATCAGGGCGCTCAATCCGGTATTCATACTACGATTTTCGGGTCCGCCAGCAGTTGGGCTGCGCGGGTTATTTTATCTTTTAATTGTTCACCGCCCTCTCCCAGTATGCGAAGCATTAACCCATGATAGGCTGTGCGGCTAATGCCTATTGCTACCTGTTCATCTGCTGCAAACAGATGGTACAGGGCATCTGCGTGTGCGTTCATATCCGCCTGTTCATCAAAGCAGAACAGGCTGGCCTGGTGGGTAAAGCCTTCCTGTTGCCCCATCCCGGAAAGCGGCCATCGCTGTGGTTCCAGCCAGAGATTGTCGCGTAGCACCAGTTTGTTTTTCCAGTATACTTCCGTGAGGTTTTGATAGCGGGTGAAGGCAAATATTTCTCCATTCAGTTTGCGTCCGCAGGTAACGATCTCACTCCATAGCAGGCGGGCATTAGCTTGCAAACGGATTTCCGTATGTCCTGTAAAAACGGATTTTGCTTGTGGAACGGTAGGGTGGGGCAGGTAATGCAACGCTGCACCGGCGCCTACCGCTACGTGTATCCGTTGCTGTGCGCCCTGCTCCATGGTAAAGAGGCGTTGATAAGACTGGGTTTGCAATTGCAACTGTGCACCGTCGTGTACTGTTATTTTCCAATCATACACATCGCCTTCCAGCATGCCGGGTGAGGCACTCATGATCACCAGGGGCAGCAGCGGAGCGGTTTTGTCTTCGCGGATGTTGGCCACCTTAAAAGGGCGGGTGCAGTAGGCTTGCTGTAGGTACGTTTTCCCTTCGCGCTGGCCGGCTTCTATATGCAGTTCGCAGATCATGTTGTTGCCTCCGCCACGTCTTCCAGCAGGCCGTATTGCTTTATCCACCGGATTACTTCCGGGAGGCCGCTGCCCTTCATCAAATCTGTAAAAATAAAGGGGCGGTCTTGCCGCATCTTGCGGGCATCGCGCTCCATTACTTCCAGGCTGGCATGTACGTAAGGAGCCAGGTCTATTTTATTAATCACGAGTAAGTCACTGCGGATGATGCCGGGACCACCTTTGCGGGGAATTTTATCGCCTTCTGCCACGTCTATCACGAAGATGGTCACGTCTGCCAGGTCGGGGCTGAAGGTGGCAGAAAGGTTGTCGCCGCCACTTTCAATGAATACGATCTCGATGTCGGGGAAACGGGTGATGATTTCCTCCACGGCTTCCAGGTTCATGCTGGCGTCTTCACGGATAGCGGTATGCGGGCAGCCCCCGGTTTCTACACCTATGATGCGCGCAGCCGGCAGGGTGCTGTTTTTCGTGAGAAACTCTGCGTCTTCTTTCGTATAAATATCGTTGGTGATAACGCCTAGGCTATACTGCCCGGCCAGTTGCCGCGTAAGTCTTTCAATAAGGGCTGTTTTGCCGGAACCTACCGGGCCGGCTACGCCTATTTTAATATATTTTCTTTCCATGTTGTAAAGTTTTTAAGACATGTATAGCCGCGAATACAATCGCTCGTGCTGCATGCCGCGAATGTCAAAGCCCACGTTGCAACGCCCCAGGATGTCCGGGTCTGGCTCCAGGGTGCTTGCGGTAAGTTCATGAATAAGGGGTTGCAGCCGGAACAATAATTGTTGACCATCCAGTTGTCCCAGCGGTATTAGCTTCACGCAATTAGTCACCATACCGGCGGCAGCATTGTAAAAAAATGCAGTGACCGCCTCTGGTTTGGGTATGCCTAACGCAAACGCATACACGCCAAATGCAATGCAATAATGGCCAGTCGCCTGTTGGGTTTTAATGGCCTGTGCATAAGCCTCCGCTATGCCGGATGGCTGTAGCGTGCGGAATATTTTTATAAGCCGCAGTCCCAGTTTTTTGCTGGCTTCCCGCATTTCGCGTGCAGTCTTCAGGGCAGTGCATTGCTCGTCGAGGTGTAGCAGTGGGGTAAGCCCGTTGGCGGCGGCGTCGTAGGCCAGGCTCATATAAGCGGCATCGTTATAGGCCAGGTTGGCGCTGAGCATTTGCCGTATCCAAGCATCTGCCGAAGGCGCGTCCTTTACCATATTTTGCTGCACGTAGGTTTCTAGCCCCGCACTGTGGGAGAAGCCGCCTACTGGCAGGGCCGGGTCAGTAAGCTGGAGCAGGTGAAGCAAGTAGGCTGGCATAATTATTTGCTTGTAATGTTCAAGATTTTAGAGAGCAGCGAGCCGCCGCTGTCGCCATGTGTATGCGGCGTTACATTGCTGCGTAAGGCATTGGTAAGTTTGCGCTCCGCGCGTGCCGGCGCATACCCCGATGCTTCCAGCCAGCGAAACAGGGGGGCCTCGTAGGGTACCAGTACTTCCGCTCCTTGTATAAAAAGCGGCAGGTGTTTGTTGCCGATCTCATAACAGATGGTTCCCATTTCCAGCATGGAGGCAGGCATTAGCACAATGGCTTCACAGGGCTGTATCTCAACCACCACGGCGCGGGCATTGTCAATAAAAACAATATCCCCGTCTTGCAGGTTTGGATTTTCCTGCAAAAAGCGGAATGCCAGCTCCTGCCCGCCCCTGCTTCGTTTGCGCTGTATGCGCTTATGGGTTTCAAACCATTCCAGCGGCAGTATATCTATCTCTTTTCCTTCCAGTGCCTGGGTGGCTATATTGCCGGAAATGGATTGAATGATCATAATAACAAATTATAAACAGGGTTGTGAAAACCGGTTAAAACAAGAAGTAACGTTGTGCCAGCGGTACTACGCTTACGGGCTCACAGGTAATTTTCTCTCCATTTACCCGCACTTCATAATTCTCCGGGTTCACGGTGATCTCCGGGGTCTGGTCGTTGTGAATAAGATCTTTCTTGCTTATGGTTCTACAACCTTTTACGGGCAGCAGCATCTTTTGCAGACCATAACCTTTCACCATGCCATTGTCCAGGGAGGCCTGCGATACGAAGGTGGCGCAGGTCTTAAACAAAGCCTTGCCATAAGCGCCAAACATGGGCCGGTAAATAACCGGCTGGGGCGTGGGGATGGAGGCATTTGGATCGCCCATGCGGGCGCTGATAATCATGCCGCCTTTGATAATCAATTCCGGTTTAGCGCCAAACAGGGCGGGTTTCCACAGCACAATGTCTGCTAGTTTGCCCGGTTCCAGCGAGCCTACATATTGCGCAATACCGTGTGTGATAGCGGGGTTAATGGTGTACTTGGCCACGTATCTTTTTGCACGGAAATTATCGTTATTGTGGGCCGCATCTTCCGGCAGGGCGCCACGTTGTTGTTTCATCTTGTCTGCCGTTTGCCAGGTGCGGGTAATCACCTCTCCCACGCGGCCCATGGCCTGCGAGTCTGAACTCATCATACTAAATACGCCCATATCGTGCAGGATATCTTCTGCGGCAATAGTTTCTGGGCGTATGCGGGAATCGGCGAAGGATACATCTTCCGGTGAATTTTTATCCAGGTGATGACATACCATGAGCATATCCAGGTGTTCATCAATTGTATTTACCGTAAAAGGGCGGGTAGGGTTGGTAGAAGATGGCAGGATGTTCTGGAACATGGCTGCGCGGATGATATCCGGCGCATGTCCTCCGCCGGCGCCCTCGGTGTGGTAAGTATGGATTACCCGCCCGTTTATGGCGCGCAGGGTATCTTCTAAAAATCCGGATTCGTTCAGCGTATCGGTGTGAATGGCTACCTGCACATCGTAAGCATCTGCCACCTGCAAAGCTGCGTCTATGGTGGCGGGTGTAGAACCCCAGTCTTCATGGATCTTCAGGCCCAGTGCTCCGGCCTCCACCTGTTCCCGCAGGGGCGGCAGGGAGGAAACGTTGCCTTTGCCGAGGAAGCCCAGGTTCATGGGAAAGGCGTCTGCGCTTTCCAGCATTTTCTGGATGTTCCAGGCGCCGGGTGTTACCGTGGTGGCGTTAGTACCGTCTGCCGGCCCGGTGCCACCGCCAATCATGGTGGTGATGCCGCTGTACAGGGCATGGTCTATTTGCTGCGGGCTTATAAAATGAATATGGGTATCAATGCCGCCGGCAGTAGCAATAAGTCCGGCGCCGCCATGTACTTCGGTGCTGGCGCCAATGATCATGTTAGGGCTTACGCCGTCCATGGTGTCGGGGTTTCCAGCCTTGCCAATGCCTACAATCTTTCCATCTTTAATGCCAATGTCTGCCTTTACAATGCCCCAGTGGTCAATGATCATCACGCTGGTGATCACGAAATCCAACACACCCTCTGCGCGGGTGGCGTTACTGTTCTGCGCCATGCCGTCGCGGATGGTTTTGCCCCCGCCAAATTTGGCCTCCTCGCCATACACGGCAAAGTCTTTCTCTATTTCCACGATAATGCCGGTATCGCCCAGGCGCACTTTGTCGCCGGTGGTAGGGCCGTACATATTGGCATATTTAATTTTATTTATCTGCAAGCTCATACCGTTTTATTTTTGAAGTGCTGTGGGGTAAGTTGGTCAAAAGCTTTTTGGCGGATAGCTGCATTGGCTACATTGCCATTCACGAGGTTATTGTGTCCCTGTGCGATGTGGCGCCCGCCAAGGGCTACCAGTTCCACGGCTTTTTGTTCGCCAGGCTCAAAGCGTACGGCGGTGCCGGCGGCAATGTTCAAACGCATGCCAAAAGCCGTTTCCCGGTTAAATTCCAGTTGGCGGTTCACCTCAAAAAAGTGGTAGTGTGAGCCAATCTGTACGGGCCGGTCGCCGGTATTTACAACAGTTACCTGCGCGGTGTGCAGGCCTTGGTTGCATACAATATTTCCGGGAGCAATGAAGTATTCACCTGGGATCATAAGGATTGTATTAATTATACTGTACAAGGTAGGTTGTTCAGCGTTTGGTAAGTGATAAATGTAATATAGCTGCCATGCCGGGTGGTAATTGTTTCTTTTATTAGGCCTTACCGGATTGGGTCATGCACGGTTACGAGTTTGGTACCATCCGGGAAGGTGGCTTCTATTTGCACTTCCTGTATCATTTCCGGGATGCCTTCCATCACGTCTGCACGGGTAAGGATGGTGGCACCATATTGCATGAGCGACGCTACAGACTGCCCGTCGCGGGCGGCTTCCTGGAGGCGGCTGCTGATTAGGGCGATGGCTTCGGGATAATTGAGTTTTAGCCCGCGCGCCTTGCGTTTCTCCGCCAGTTCGCCGGCCAGAAATAGCAGTAGCTTTTCGGTTTCCCTTGCTGTTAAATGCATATATCTATAATTAAGTGATGGCTGTTGGATGATGGCATTACAAATAAATTTATGTTTATTAATGCAGGCATTAAGCTATAAAAAAATCCGGTTACTGATACCAGTAACCGGATTTTTATTATTTCCATCCCCATTTCGCGGGGTAATTGACTATTTCAATTTTTCCAGTGCATTTTTTAACTGGGTAAGCATGGATGGTATTTCTTCCTTCACGCAAGTACCCACGCTCAGGCGATACCAGGGCGAATTTTTTGCCGCGCCAAAGGCTACAAAGGGTACCAGGCCCAGTTTGGCTTCGTTTAGAATGTAGGAAGTAACGGCTGCCTGGTCTGCCAGCAGGCTGCCATCTGCCGTGGTTTTTCCCACCAGGTCAAATTTCAGGGTGAGGTAAATGGCGGCCTGCGGAGCAATGGAATCTACCTGGTGGCCGGCGGCTTTCAAGGACTGGAAGCCTTCGTGGATACTGAACAATCTTTCTTCTATCTCGCCTTTAAAGTGGGCCAGGTAAGAATCTATATTTTCTTTTTGCACCAGGTATTTGGCGGCGGCTTTTTGTTCGGCCATCGGACTCCAGGCGCCTACATGCGAAAGGATAGATTTCATTTTGCTGATCACATGTTTGGGGCCCAGTGCCCAGCCTACCCGCACGCCGGTGGCGGCAAAGGATTTGCTCATCCCGTCGATGAAGATAGTATAGTCGCGCAGTGCTGGGCGGAGGCCCACAGGTGTGTAGTGTTTAGTTTGGGCAAAAGTAAGTACCCAATACATTTGGTCAAACAAAATGTAAAGGGGTTTTTCATCCTCGCTGCGGGATTTATTTTCTGCGATCACCAGGTCGCAGATGTCTTCTAGTTGCTGCTTGCCAAACGCGGTGCCGGTGGGGTTCTGCGGGGAGCATAAGGCCAGCAGGGTAGCGCCTTTCAGCAGGGGCTTCAGTTCTGCCGCAGTGGGCATGAAGTCGTTTTCCGCCTTGGTTTCCAGCACCACATGCTCGGCTTCCAGAAAATGTGTATAGTGATTATTATTCCACGAAGGCGTAGCATACACGATCTTTTCGCCACGATCTACAATGGTACGGTAGGTTGCATAAATAATAGGACGGCCTCCGCAGGAAATCACGATCTCGGAAGCGGGATCGTAGCGCAGGCCTTCGCGCGTGTCAATAAATTCGCTCACTGCTTTACGCAGTTCGGGAATACCATCTGCGGGCGGATAGTTCGTATAATGATCGCGGTAGGCATTCACAATTTCCTGTTCAAATGCTGCAGGAATAGGAAAAATTTTTGGGTCAAAATCACCGATGGTAAAGTTGTATATTTTTTCTCCTTTTGCTATCTTTTCCTTGATCTCACTGGCCAGTTTAATAATTTCAGATCCAATCAGTGTCTCCGCTAAATGAGATAGTTTCATAATCCTGGATTTTTATGTGAGCAATTTATGCGAGCGCAAAGGTAACTGATTTGAAAGTAGATTGAATGAATGGGTGCTTTCTTTTTAGATTGTTTAAGAAAATGACTATATTATTGCAGTTTCATAAAAGAGTACGGCTGTTTTTATAAACGCCTGCCAGCACCATCATTGCCCGCTAATCAACGGGCGCGGCACCTGTTGGGAGATAAGTTCCTGCAACCAATTGCAGGGCCGGTGCAGCATATAACAAAACTTTCTATCTTTGCGCGGTTCACCTACTTTTATACTATATTGTCCGTGAATTGTTGCTGTGGGAATACCAAACAAGGCAATTCACCCATTCAAACCGGTCAAACCACACACCGCAAAAAAAATAAACAGACGCATGAAATTTATTGTTTCTTCCTCCACTTTGTTAAAACAATTACAGCAAATAAGCGGGGTGATTAATTCCAATACGGTACTCCCCATCCTGGAAGATTTCCTTTTCATCATAGAAAAGAATGATCTTACGGTGGTGGCCACCGATCTGGAAACCGTGATGAAAGTAAAGCTGGAAGTAGAAGCCAAGGAAAATGGGCGTGTATGTATTCCCGCAAAGATCCTGATAGACTCTTTGAAAAATCTGCCCGATCAGCCGCTTACCTTTACGATAGACCTGCATTCGTATGCTGTGGAAATCACTTCCGACAATGGTAAGTATAAAGTAATGGGCGAAAACCCTGAAAACTTTCCCAAAGAGCCTGCGGCGGATGACACCACTTCTTTTAATCTGACTTCTTCTTCGCTGGTTACGGCGATTAATAAAACGCTTTTTGCAGTGAGCAATGACGATCTCCGCCCGTCTATGACAGGAGTGTTTTTTGAAATTGCACCTAACAGCCTGACTTTCGTAGCCACAGATGCTCACCGCCTGGTAAAATACATACGTACCGATGTACAATGCCCCGCATCAGATTCCTTTATCGTACCTAAAAAACCGCTGAACCTGCTGAAAGGGGTATTGCCAGATAATGACCACCAAGTGAAAATTGCCTATAGTGAAAATCACTTTTTCGTAATTCATGAGAACGCTTCCATGATCTGCCGCCTCATCGATGCAAGGTTCCCCGATTATAAAGTGGTGATCCCGAAAGACAACCCTTACCGCTTGGTGGTGGCCAAGAACGACTTTCAAAATGCGCTGAAACGCGTAGGAGTGTTTGCTAACAAAAGCACCAATCAAGTGGCGCTCAGCATTAGTGGCAACGAACTACAGCTTTCGGCCCAGGATGTGGATTTCTCTTTTGAAGGGAATGAGCGCATGAGCTGCCAATACACCGGGGAAGATATGCAGATTGCTTTCAACGCTAAATTTCTCATTGAAATGCTGAGCGCCGCTGATGGCGACGAAGTAACCATAGAGCTTTCTACGCCCACTAAAGCGGGCATTCTTCGTCCTTCAGAAAAAGAAGACGCCGAAGATCTTCTCATGCTGGTGATGCCGCTCATGCTGAACAGCTAATTAAAACGATTGTCAACAACTTCTCATAGCCGCAGGCGCCTAACGGTCCTGCGGCTTTTTTATTGCGGAGATGAAAATTTTTTTATAAATATTGCTATGATTTATAAGGTAGGTTTTTATAAGTAAGGAGTTACCGCAATTTGAAATAATACTATATATGTATAATAGACAAAACACCAAAATAATCAATGGTTTACTAATTGGTAAACCCTTAAAAAAAGCCACATATTTTTTATAGGTTAATGTGTTGAGGAGCTCTTCGGTAATTAATTTTTACGCTAATGTGTAATCAAAACTAATACAACAGGCTGCTTTTTTTCTTTGCCCATGGCGGGTTTCAGCGTTTTGTATATGAAAGAAATGATTTAATTTTCCACCAGTAATTATTTGATCCGGTAAATATTCATTTATTCACCATAAAGAATTAAGGCTTTGGCATCTTTAGTAAAGTAATAGGACTACCACGTTTTGTACTTGTTAACTATCCGTATACCCTCTCAGAAATTTAAAGGCAGCAACCTTATTTATATGGTTATGGCTACCAAAAATTTAATACCGTTGACAATCATTTATATTTCATAATTCCCTCAATTGTTTTTTATGCAATTTCACATCAGTGTCCCTAAAATTAGCTATGTAGGCGTAATGATACTCGGTATTCTCGCCGCTGTATATGCTTTCATCACTAACAATCCTGCGCACGCCGTCATTGCCGGTGCCGCTGCCGCTGCCGTGGGAGTGATCGCGTTGATCATTGGCCGTAAGTCTACCGAAGAATTACAAATGATCATTGCCGGCCTGTTCATGGCTTCGCTTTCTGTATTAATAGGACTGTGGGAAATTTACCACTAGTCGCAGTTTTGTTTTGATTAACCATATCCTATTTCCTATGCCCTTTTCGTGTGTACCGTTCTTCGTAACCGGCCGCAGCCCTGATAGGAAATATTGCCAGGGAAGAATCCGATATGTCTAATATTAACGCCGTATCAATGGTGATCACTGGTTCCTCATCCCACTGCTGATGGCTGCGTAGGATCAACGTATCCTTTTTTAACTCCCATTTTTCGTACACGGTGCTGAAATGCGTAGTATTCAAACTACGGATGTATCCTTTTTTCTTCAGATCGAACCCCTCCGTTTCATTCTCTTTTCCTGCTACGGGTCTCGTCCACCTGCCTATCATTTGTTGTTCCGTGACCAACAGGCTGTCTTTATGATCCGCCCTATCGTTTATCACAGGGGTAGTATCTGAGAGGATTGGGGAAAGAAGGGAAGAATCGTGGCTATGGAGCGTGTCGGTATGCGTGTTGCCAGGTGCCGTTTGCTGGCGGCAGGAAGGCCAAAAAAATAAAGCGGGCATCAGCGCCAGGCTAAGCAGGGCAATCTTTTGCATGAATACGTTTTGATCGGTGCAATACACTCGTTCAAATATAGGGATTTCAACAACTTACCATACAAAAAAAGCGAAGTACCTATGGCACCCCGCTTTCTACATTATAACTGCATACTAATTATTGCGAAACCTTTTCCAGATCACGTTGTTGCTTAATGATGTCGTGTGATCTCTTTAATGAAGCCTTTTGCTTGGTGATCAGCTCGCGCAGATCATTTGGCAAGGGTTCATCTGTATTCAGGGCATCCTGGTAAGCACTTTGTGCAGCGTCTTCACCATGTTCGCAGGAAGCTAGGATAGCATGACGGTCATTACCAGTGAAGGCGCGTTTTACATCCATCCAAGTTCTGTAGATTTTACCAGACACGGTACTATCAGTTTGAATTTCTTTGCCATACAAGCTCAGTTGCTGATTTAATTCATTTACATATTTGCGGCTTTCATCTACCATCTGTTTAAACAGAATTTTCAAATCATTGTCTTGTGTTTGAGCGGTAGCTTTATCATAACCTTCAATCCTGTCGTTATTAATTTTAACAAGATCGTTCAATACTTCTGTTGCTTTTTCATTCGTTGCCATAACTTAAGTTTTTTATGTTTAAAAATATTCAATCCACGCTGCCAAAAATGTAGTGCAGCTGAGACGGCTAAATGTGTAGCGTACAAGTGTAATACTACTTGCAGCTGAATCATGTGTTTCAAAAACGCTGCCAATCGTTTCAGTGTAAAATCAATGTAGACAAGTGTTTCAGCGGGCGATATTTTTCCCGAACGGGGGAAAGGCTTCTACAAATACATGTGCTTACTATCGGCACAATATCGATAATGCCTGGTTTTAGCCCAAAGAACAGGTTGGCACAGAATTGTTAAATAATTTAACGGATTAAAACCATTTTTATGAACAGTATTCTTTATATCATCGCCGTTATCCTTATTATTGGTTGGGCACTTGGCTTTTTCGTGTACTCTGTTGGAAGTATTATTCACATATTACTGGTACTGGCCATAATTGCCATCCTGTTAAACATAATCCGTGGTCGATCATTATAAAGATGAATAGTAATATGCAGAACGAAACATTCATTCAATTTTTCCATTGGTATACACCTGCTGATGGGGCTTTATGGCAATATTTTCAGGAAGAGGCCCCCGCCTTAAAAGCGAAAGGTATTACACACGTATGGTTGCCGCCAGCCTTCAAAGGCAGCAGGGGCAATGCTTCTGAAGGATATGATGTGTACGATCTGTTCGATCTGGGAGAGTTTGATCAGAAAGGAACGGTGGCCACTAAATATGGTACTAAAGATCAATATCTCGCTGCCATCAAAGCCGCTCAGCAACAGGGATTGAAAGTATTGGCAGACATTGTCATGGGGCATCGTACAGGGGGGGACGATAAGGAGAACGTTACTGTACGCCGTGTAAACCCAGACAATCGTAATGAAATGATCGGTGAACCGATAGAGATTACCGCATACACTAAATTTACCTTCCCCGGCCGCAAGGAAAAATATTCTAACTACATCTGGGATTTTCACAGTTTTGCGGGGGTAGACTATGCAGAAAACCTGCCTGCAGAAGAACAGGGTATTTTTAAAATATTGAATGAGTATGGTGAAGGTGAGTGGAACGATGAAGTATCGCCCGAGAATGGGAACTTCAGTTTCCTCATTGGCGACGATGTGGAAACGAGAAATCCAGCCGTAAGGGATGAATTATATAACTGGGGAAAATGGTACCTCGCCACTACCGGTATAGACGGGCTGCGGCTGGATGCCATTAAACATACCTCCTGGATGTTCGTTAAAAAATGGGTGAAGGCGATGCGCGAGGCAGCCGGAAAAGAATTGACTGTTATCGGTGAATACTGGGCACCAAATAATTTGCCGGAGATGATCGATTACCTGAACAAGATAGAATTTTCCTTTAGCCTGTTTGATGCCCCTTTGCATAATAATTTTCATCAGGCCTCCAAGGGGGAAAGAGAGCTGTGGAAAATATACGACGACACCCTTACGGCTAGCCATGCAGAAAATAGTATTACGCTGGTAGATAATCACGACACCCAGCCCCTGCAAGCGCTGGAAAGCCCCGTGGAAGGCTGGTTTAAGCCACTGGCCTATGGTTGCATATTACTACGTTTGCAAGGTGTTCCCTGTGTGTTTTATCCAGACTTATACGGCGTTACCTACAAAGACAAGGACCAGGAGATCACCATCAGCAAAGTGGAAGAATTGGATAGTTTACTGGAGTTACGCAAAAATTTCGCATATGGTGAGCAGCAGGACTACTTTGTATCCGCCGACGTAATTGGCTGGGTAAGGAAGGGAATTGATGATATGCCAAACAGTGGATGCGTGGTGATTATGAGCCGCGCGGCAGAGGGAGGAAATATCAAAATGAACGTTGATAAAAAATTTGCCGGCAAGACATTTTATAATTTTTTAAACCATGCACAAACCCTGGTAGTGGATGAAGAAGGCAGTGCCAATTTTTACCTTGACCGACAGGGAATAGCGGTGTGGGTAGCGCAGGATTAAAAATCTATGGAGTAAAATATTTCTTTATTATAGTCTACAGAAATGGTAGATTATTATTTGGTGGTTTCAAATATTCTGTTTTATCTTTGCAACAGTTCTTTTAAGTGCTTATCAAGAAAGGTGGAGGGATATGGCCCGACGATACCTTAGCAACCTTCCTTCGGGAAAGGTGCTACTTCCATCCGCTGTAATGGCGGAGAGATAATGCGGATCACAGTTTAGCTATAAAATTCTTTTTTATAATAAAGCTCATCCGGTTACGGTTGGGTTTTTTTTATGCCCCGCCATCTTTGTTGATAAGCGTTTTGACCAGGAACCTGTTTATTCAATTCCTTCATCAAACTAAATCAACAACAACGATGAGTACCATTACAGAACTGATCCACTCCATCCCCGTAGACCCGCAGACTGGCGCTATTGCAGTACCTATTTATCAAACCTCTACTTTTGTACAGGAAGCTCCTGGTGTAAACAAGGGATATGATTATGCCCGTTCCAATAATCCTACCCGTGCCGTATTGGAACAATTGGTAGCAGGTCTGGAAAAAGGCGCAGCGGCCTATGCATTTGCCAGTGGACTGGCCGCCATCGATGCGGTGGTGAAACTGCTACAAGCTGGCGATGAGATTATTGCCGTGGATGATATTTACGGTGGAGCCTTCCGCCTATTCGATAAAGTGTATAAGAAATTCGGCATCAGCGTGCAGTATGTTGATACGACCGATACAGAAAAAGTAGCAGCGGCATTTACTGCCAAAACAAAACTTGTGTGGCTGGAAACACCCACCAATCCTACTTTGAAGATATCCGATATCCGCGCCATTGCCACCCTGGCAAAAGCCCATGGAGCGCTGCTTTGTGTGGACAATACCTTTGCATCGCCTGTATTACAGCAACCGCTTACTTTGGGCGCCGACATTGTGGTGCATAGCGCCACAAAATACTTGGGTGGCCACAGCGATCTCATAGCGGGCATAGTTGTAACTAAGGAAAAGGCGCTGGGAGATGAGATTAAGTTTTACCAGAACGCATGCGGTGCCATCCTTTCCCCGTTCGATAGTTTTCTGCTTATCCGCGGTTTAGAAACCTTGCACCTGCGGGTGCGTCAGCATGGCAGCAATGCACAGGCCATCGCGGAATATCTGGAACAGCACCCGCTGGTAGACAAAGTATTTTATCCGGGTTTACCCTCCCACCCACACCATGATAGGGCTAAGCAGCAGGCCAAGGGATTTGGTGGTATAGTATCTTTCACGCTAAAAACAGACACGGTGCCAGCCGCTACGGCGCTGGTGTGTAGCACGCACTACTTTAAACTGGCAGAAAGCCTGGGCGGCATTAAAAGTCTGCTGTGCCACCCCGCCAGCATGACCCATAAATCTATACCCGAAGATATCCGTCATGCCAATGGTGTGGCCGATAGCCTGATCCGTTTGTCTGTAGGCCTGGAAGAAACGCAAGACCTGATAGCCGACCTGGAGCAAGCTTTTGCCAGGGCAGGCAGTTCAAAACAGGTAGAAAAATTACCTGCATACCGCGAGCAGGAGGAGTTAGCGTTGGCGCTGGCATTATGAGCAGGGAGGCAGGATGGTTTTAACGCTTAGTAAACAGGGTATAACTTGCGGCGGTATTAGTTTTATTGGCGTGTATTTTGAGGCTTCTGCGGAAAAATCTGCTTATGAGAATGTGGATGCTTTGCGTGGTCGCATTGACTGGTATTATGTCCTGCCAGCAGCCTGCCGTCAAAAATGGGGAGCAGCTTACTGTAATTAAGGGGGTAAATCTGATAGATGGGAATGGCGGTACGCCGCAAACCAATGTAGCCCTGGTACTACGGGGTGATGCCTTATCGCAAATTTTGAAAGTGGGTACAGACTCCCTGCCTAAAGATGCTACTGTTATTGATGCTACTGGAAAAACGGTGATGCCTACCCTGATCAACGCACATGGTCACTTGGGTTTACTGAAAGATACTACAGCAGTATCGGGCAACTATACTCCCGAAAATGTGGAACGCCAACTAAAGAAATATGCGGCTTATGGGGTGGGTGCCGTGCTTTCCATGGGTACCGATCAGGAAGCCATCTGGCGCTTGCGCGATAGTTCCCGTGCGGGTAAGTTGCCGGGTGCAATCATCTACACCGCTGGTTATGGTTTTGGCGTGGAAAACGGCGGGCCGCCCATAACCTTTGCTGGCAAAGTTTTTCGTCCTAAAAACCCACAGGAAGTGGCAGGCGATATGGATGTCCTTGCTAAACAAAAGCCTGATTTTGTAAAAATGTGGGTGGATGATTTTAATGGCAGCCTTCCTAAAATGTCGGCTTCTATTTATGATACCATTCTTAAATGCGCCCATGACCATGGGCTACGTGTAGCCGCTCACGTATATTACCTGGAAGATGCCCGCCGCCTCATTCATAACGGGGTAGATGTAATTGCACACAGCATCCGGGATAAGGAAATCGATGATGCGCTAATTGAAACCATGAAAAGCAAAGACATTTATTACATACCGACCCTTTCGCTAGACCAGTACAGTTATGCTTATGCTGCCGATACAGTGCCCTGGATAAACGATCCTTTTTTTAAACAATCGCTGGAGCCGGGTATTTACGAGATGATTACCAGTCCTGCATTTAAGGCCAAAGCAAAGGCTGATAAAGACCTGCAGAAGAAAATGTATGCCTTTCATACGGCTATGCAAAACCTGGTAAAAATTCACTCCGCTGGTGTGAAAGTATGTATGGGTACAGATTCCGGCGCACAACTTTTACGTACGCAGGGCTATTCTGAACACCTGGAGCTGGAACTCATGGTGCTGGCCGGCCTTACGCCCTTACAGGCCATTACCTGTGCCACCAAAAATGCGGCAGAAATGCTGCAGGTATCCAAAGAAACAGGCACCCTGGAGCCGGGAAAGAAAGCCAGTTTTATCGTACTGGATAAAAACCCGGTGGATGATATCAGAAACACCCATACCATTTCACAGGTGTGGATCAATGGGGTACAACAAGCAGGTTTATAATTAGCATTACACATAAAAAGGTGGCTGCATTCCTACGCAGCCACCTTTTTCAATTTTAGTAAGGAATTAAACGACAATTGTTTCGCCTGGACTATAAGGCAGGGTTTTGCGGGTTGAGTGGCTTTGCATGGCTATTTCAATGATGCGGATGGTGTTCCTGGCCTGTTGTGGTGTTACGATAAGGGGCGCTTTGCCCGTGATGGCATCATATACGTTTTGGTAAAAACCGGTATAATCGCCCCGTTCACTTTCCACCTGGCCAATGAAGTGCTGGCCGTTGTAGGTAGTATTGAGCTTGCCCCAGATATTGGATGGCTCCAGGCCCCAACTGGTGTTGCCATGTGGCAGGCCACCTGCCCGCAAAGTATCTTCCTGCACATCCATTCCATATTTTATAAAACTACCTTCTGTGCCGTAAAGCAAAAAAGTAGGACCCGGTTCCCGCACCAGCATTCCGCCTTTTAACGTTACTTTAAGTCCGGGGTAGTCCAGGCGCACATCAAACGAATCGATAGTTTTTCCGCCGGGGCGTTGTATGCGAATATCTGCCGTGATGGCGGTAGGCAGGCCAAAAAGCTGTTGTACCTGGTCTACCAGGTGTGCGCCCAGGTCGTACCAGATACCGGCACCGGGCATATCTTCTTCCCGCCAGGCACCTGGCCGGAAATAATTGCGGAAGCGGTCGTAATGCGCTTCAAATTCTACGAGCGTGCCTAGCATGCCGCCCTTTATAATTTTTTCCACGGTCTTCGCATTACTGTCCCAGCGGCGGTTATGGTGTACAGTGAGTATTCGTTTTTGCTGTGCTGCAATGGCTATGAGTTCATCTGCATCGGCACTAGTGATGGTAAAAGGTTTTTCTACCACCACGTGTTTGCCGGCCAGCAAAGCTGCTTTGGCCAGTGGGAGGTGGGAGCTGTTTGGTGTAGCTACCACTACCAAGTCTATGGAAGGATCATTGATGATTTCATTCGCTTCTGATACGATTTCCGTGTCAGGATATTGGGCTTTGATGTAGGCCAGGTTCTCTGGCCTTTTCTCCCGGATGCGTTTTAAATGCAATCCCGCAACATTGGTGATGAAGGGGGCATGAAAAATACGCCCGCCGGCACCAAAGCCGATCAGGCCTACGTTAATGGTCATATGTTCCGCTGGTTAGATGATAAAAGGTGGTGTGTTTAATAGGTGCTGGCTACATTCAGTTGTTCGATGGCATCACGATCCAGGTCCAACTGTGTAGCCTGTATCAATGACTTCAGTTGTTCCGTACTGGTGGCGCTGGCAATGGGTGCAGTAATGTTGGGCCTTGCCATTAACCAGGCCAGGGCTATGGCGGATGGTGTAGCATGGTAGCGCTTGGCTACTTCATCCAGGGCGTTGAGAATGCGCATGCCGCGGGCATCCATGTATTTTTTGATGCCCTGTCCGCGCGGGCTTTTATGGAGGTCGGCCTCGCTGCGGTATTTGCCGGAAAGGAAGCCGCTAGCCAGTGAATAATAAGGAATAACGCCAAAGCCATATTCCGTGGCGAGTGGTTCAAAATCTGTTTCATACGGTTTGCGGTCGCTAAGATTGTAAAGCGGCTGAAGGCTTTCGTAGCGGGGTAGTCCCTGGGAGGCGGCATCCAGGGAAGCTTTCAGGCGTATGGGCGTAATATTGGACGCACCGATGACGCGTACCTTGCCTTCTTTAATCAGGTCTCCAAATACCGATAGGGTTTCTTCCACCGGTGTGGTGCCGTTGTCGTAATGGTTTTGATAAAGGTCAATATAATCTGTTTGCAGGCGTTGCAATGAAGCTTCTATTGCCTTGCGGATCCCATCTTTTTGCAGGGATTCGCCCAGGGTGCCTTTGGCACCTGTTTTGGTGGCGATGATCACCTGATCCCGCTTACCGCTTTTTTTAAGCCATTGGCCAATAATGGTTTCCGACTCACCACCCTTGTGCCCGTATACCCATGATGAATAAGAGTCTGCCGTGTCGATGAAGTTAAATCCGGCATCGGTAAAGGCATCCAGAAGGGTAAAGGAGGTGCTGGCATCTGCTGTCCATCCAAAAATGTTACCGCCAAATGCTATGGGTGCCAATTGCAGTGCTGACTTTCCCAGTGTTCTTTTTTCCATTGTGCATGATTTCATGAATAAAAAAATAATTTCCGGTAGAATGGCTTTACAATTTACAACGGTTAACGCAGTTTGCCACCCGCTATTTTAAGGCTTGCTTTCTACGTAATGCACGAGTTGGGTGCTATCGCGGTGAAGGTTTACAAAGAAAGGATTTTTGGCAGGATCGAAAACGATAATAGTTTGCATATCCCAGATATCTGTGGGTGGAGTCAATATCATTTCTACTTCGAGGCTGTTCTCCCGGTGAAACAGCAGACTGTCTTGCTGAATAACATGGCGCTTAAAGCCCTGTTTTTCCAGGTAAGCGATAAAGGTGGCCTTCTTGGCCAGCACGCTATCTGTTGCCGGCGTATTAGTGAGGGGCTTGCTTTCCCTTACCAGGTAAGATTTATCACGGATCACGTCATAAGCAGCGGTATCGTGCTTGGCTGGATTGGGTTGGTGGCAGGCAGCCAGGCTAAAGGCGATGGCTAAGCCGGTAACGGTTTTTCTAAGTAGCATGTAATGATGTTTATGGCTGACTAGCCAGTTTTCCCTGGCTGTTGGCGTTTTCGATAAGATGGTAGATCATTTTTACGATGTCAAGTGTGCCATTGTAATTCAAGGGGCCGGAAGGCTGGGCGGGTGCTGAAAACACCAGCTCCGGCCGGTTTTCCCTTGACAGGGCGCTGCTATCGTAATTCACTTTAATTCCTTTGGGACTAGCATTGTTCAGCAACTGGGTCCACACCGGGCATCCGCTGCTACCCTGTATTAACAAGCCTTGCTGTGGAGAAAGGCCGCCTAGCCTATCCAGTTTCAGTGAGTAGTTAATGTTATTGCTGTCTACCACCAGGTGGCGGGCAAAATGATGATCGCCCGTTTTACCCGCTTCTTCGCCGGAGAAGGCAATCAACAGATAATTATTGTTATGCAGGTTGCTGGCTTTCAGCAGGCGTCCCAGTTCTAAAAGGGCAGCGGCGGCACTGGCCTCGTCATCATTTGGCGGAACACTGGCAGTAAGAAAATGGTAAGGTGCACCAATGATCACAATTTGCGGAGCACCATTGTCTATATAACCCAGCACATTGGTAGCGGTGGTATGTACTTGTTCAAAGGCCACTTTCATCGTCACCTTAAAGTTATCTACGTCATCACCCATCCATTTTTTTGCGGCGGGTTCGCTCACCCAAAGTACTGGAATAGCCAGGGGTTTAGGATTCATGCTACTCCAGTTTTTTAGCTCGGCGGGGCTTACTTTTCCGTTGTAAAACACCACTGCGCTGGCGCCGGTGCGGGTGGCTTCGATGGCTTGATTGCGAAGATTATCCAATAGCCGGGTGGCGGATACGTCTTGGGTGGCCAAATTTACCAGCCATATATTATTGGGTTCGTTCAAATGCGGTACCACCTCTCCCTGCACGGCTTTGGTGGCACTAAAGGGCAGTGCGTAAAACTGATCGTTTGGTAGAAGCGGGTGGCCGTTAATAATGAGTTGGGCGGTGGGGGCGGTTTCGCGGGCATCTTTTATAGTTAATACCTGGAGAAAGCCGCTATCACCTTTGGGCAGCAGTCCATCCTGTTGCATATGGGCCGTAATCCAGGCAGCGGCGCGTTGTTCGCCCGGTGTACCGGGAAGCTCCCCGTTGGCAGCATGGAGGGCGGCTACCGTGGTTTGCAGGTTTTCCAGTGTTTTGCGATCGGCCTTTTTCTGGGCGGAGGCAGGCACGGTGGCCAGGAGCAATAACACAATACAGTTCTTCACGCGGTATTTTTTTTAACTGGTACAAAAATAAGCGGATTGCACGAAACCTTTCTATGACAATCCAAGGGCTTTGGCGCCGGTATTCGATCAGCTTCCTGCGATATTAAGGGAGCAGGGCTTTTTTTCAGGCAGCGATCCCTTATTTTTGCGGCCTGAATGCGGTACAACAAAAAACTGTCAGCGCTATGAAGCAAACACCTTTTACGCAAAAACACCTGGATCTTGGAGCAAAAATGGCACCATTCGCAGGATACAACATGCCTATTTCCTACTCTGGGATCAACGACGAGCACGCGGCAGTACGCAACAATGCCGGCGTTTTCGACGTAAGCCACATGGGCGAATTTATGCTGAAAGGCCCAGGCGCCCTGGATCTCATCCAGCGCGTAACCAGTAACGACGCCTCCAAACTAACTGCCGGCAAGGCCCAGTACAGTTGCCTGCCCAATGATAAAGGCGGCATTGTAGACGACCTGTTGGTATACTGCATTGAAGAAAACAAGGTGTATATGCTGGTGGTAAATGCCAGTAACATAGAAAAAGACTGGAACTGGATTGTTCAACATAATACGGGCAATGTGGAAATGCATAACATTTCCGACAAAACCTGCCTGCTGGCTATCCAGGGCCCCAACGCCACGGCCATGTTACAACCCCTGACCAATGTAGACCTGGCGGGCTTAAAATACTACACTTTTACCAAAGGCACCTTTGCCGGCGTAGAGAATGTACTGATAAGCGCCACCGGGTACACCGGTGCTGGCGGGGTGGAGATTTATTTTGAGGACACCGCCGGCGCGGCTTCCAAAATTTGGGATGCACTTTTCGCTATCGGCGGCCCCAAAGGACTGAAACCAATAGGCCTGGGCGCCCGCGATACCCTGCGGCTGGAAATGGGTTTCTGCCTGTATGGCAATGATATAGACGACAACACTTCACCACTGGAAGCAGGATTGGGCTGGATCACCAAGTTCACCAAAGACTTCACCGCCCGTCCTATTATTGAGGCGCAGAAGCAGGCCGGCATTAAACAGAAACTCGTAGGTTTTGAAATGGTGGATAAAGGTATTGCCCGCCACGACTACCAGATCGTAGACGCTGCCGGTAAGGAAATTGGCCGTGTAACCTCCGGCACTCAAAGCCCTACGTTGCAAAAAGCAATTGGCCTGGGCTATGTTGCGCTGGAACATGCCTCGCCCGACAGTGAAATCTTCATTTCGGTGCGCGATAAAAAACTGAAAGCCAAGGTGGTAAAATTGCCGTTTGCCTAATCCAATGGTAAAGGAAAAGATATAACCGCCGCTGCATGAAAATGTAGGCGGCGGTTGCGTTTTAAGGCGATAAAGCGGGCGCGGGCATAAGTAATTTACGGAAAAGGCAGTAATTTAGCTACCTATGCCAGCGCGTCTGCCCCGGGAGGGAGCGGACCTGCTTTTCTTGAAAAAACCTTAACCATATCATTGATGCCTACCATTCATCTGACCACCGTTATTCATGCACCGCTGGAGCGGGTCTTTGACCTGAGCCGCAGTATCACCCTGCATAAGCGAAGTATGGAGCATACTAAGGAGGAGGCAGTAAAAGGCCGCACCAGCGGGCTCATTGAATATAACGAAACGGTAACCTGGCAAGCCAGACACCTGGGCAGGTTGCGGGAAATGACCATCAAGATTGTTGCCATGCAACCCTGGCAATACTTCTGTGATGAAATGACGGACGGGCCTTTCCGGTCCTTCCGGCATGAACACTATTTTAAAGAGATTGGCAATGGTACGATAGCCATCGACATACTGAATTTTTCTACCCCGTATGGCCCATTTGGGCGATGGTTTAACCGTCTTTATTTGCTGCGGTACATGACCAATTTGTTGCAGCTCCGTAACCAGACGGTGAAAGAATTTGCGGAATCGGAGAAGTGGCGGGTGGTGCTAGATTAAACAAAATTGCAGACATTGATTATTTAATAGTGCATTGACCGTTTAGGCATGCATAAGACCTCCAAGTGAATGAGCGAATCTATTAAGCCGCGGCTAGAAGTATGTATGTCGCCGGCCCTGTTGCATTTGTATGATGTAAAAGACAGCATTGTTGTAATTATTGACGTATTGCGCGCCACTTCCACCATTTGTACAGCGTTGTACAATGGGGCAGTTCGGGTGATCCCGGTGGCCGATGTGGCCGAATGTGTTCGCATAGGCCAGGCCCTGGGTGCTATTACTGCCGGTGAGCGCGATGGCAAAATTGCCGATGGTCTGCAATATGGAAACTCGCCTTTCGAATACCCCCGCAATTTCGTGGAAGGCAAAACACTGGTATTGACCACTACCAATGGCACCAAACTCCTGCACATGGCCAAAGATGCCAAACAGATCATTACAGGCTCTTTTCCAAACCTGAGCGCGGTATGCGATTACCTGGTGGCGCAAAAGCAGCATGTGCTCCTGGGCTGCGCGGCCTGGAAAGACCGGGTGAATATGGAAGACACTCTCTTTGCCGGCGCGGTGGTAAACCGCATCCGCGATCATTTTACGGTCAACTGCGATTCGGCCCTGCTATCTGAAAGCACTTACCTGGCGGGCAAAGACGATCTCTTTACCTTCATGCAGGGTGCCACCCACTTCAAGCGCCTGTCTGGTTTCGGGCTGGAAGACGATATCCGTTACTGCCTTACGCCAGACGGGGCCAATGTGCTGCCTTTGCTGGTAAACAATGAACTGGTGGCTTACCACCAATAGAAGAGTCTGCTATAGGTTGCCATTTACAATACTAGAAATTATAATTTATTAAATGTGTTTGCCCGGCCAGTATACGTGCTGGCAGGGCTATTTTACGGGCAGTAGCAGGAGAGCCAGTAGCCCCACCCTGTCAGTTTTTTGGATTTTTATGCTTACTTTTGTGGATTGCCTTTTCACAACCTGCTAACTTTTTTAGTTAAGTGGTGTGGTGAAGAAAAGCGGCAAGGATTACTATGTCACTGCCCCATTTGCTGAAATACGTTTATAATAATGGTACCGACGAAGTTATACGTCGGGGCAAGCGTATTTTTTCTACAGGCGGGGTAGAACTCCTGGACGCCGATCCATTGTTGAAGCTGGCCAATTTCCGGGTGAAAAGCGATACCCACGCTAATTTTTATAAAGTTACCATCAGTAAATACAACGAACCGACCAATATGTCGATCCGTTGCCAATGTCCTTACAACCTGGGCGATATCTGCCGGCATGAGGCTGCGGCGCTCTTTAGTTTGCAGGAGATGCTGGATAAAAATCACTTTGAAACTTTTGATACCACCTTTGACCAGCAGCACACGCTGGTGAAGATGAAATTCATAGACCTGAAAACCATTAAACTGCTTACGTCGCAGTTTATATTTGCAGAAGCGGAAAAAATTCTCCGCCATCATGCAGCCAAGATTATCCTGGCCAAAGATGAGCGCGTAGAAGCTTCCCTGAAAGCCGATGGCAAGGAATATCCCCTTATTTTTCAACGCAACGAAGAACGTTTTTTTGACACGCACTGTACCTGTGATGAGCAGGGCCATGCGTTGTGCATGCATAAAACCGCCCTGTTCCTGCAATTACTGCAGAAGAACGGGCCGTATTATTTTGATACCCTGCGTAACTGGGATAAGGAGAAGAACAAACTGCTGGCCATTTACGGGTATTCCCTCAACGATAACCTGGAAGGAAAGTTCACCTTTACCTACATGGATGGCAAACCCTTCCTGCGGGTGCTGGACCCTACTATTAAGCGGGTGGAAGCTCCGGTAAATACGAATGCTGTACCTGTTTCCCAACCAACTTCTGCGGCGGAGGAGACGCTGCTGGTAAATCGGCGCATGGGCGTGGTGTGGAATGCCAATGAAAAATTATTCCCTTATTTTAAAGTGGATCTGATCAATGGCGAAACCAATGATGAGGAAACGGCTTTTGTATCTCTAATCAACAAACTAGACCTTACCAAGTATATTGATTTTTACCAGTATCGGGAAAGCGACCGGGAGCTCATTGCCCCCGTGCGCAAATTGCAGCAAAGCGAGGTTAGTAAATATTTGAGCAAGAACTCGCCCTTTGCCGGTATATGGGAAAACATCACCACTGAAAATGATGAAGATTTACCAGCAGAGACCAAAGACCTCATCCTGGAATATCTGCATCCCAAGGTGCTAAAGCTCCTGCCGCAGTTAGAAAACCAGAAGCTAAACTTTTACCTGCCCAACCATCAGCCTTTCAAGACGAAGCATGTAATACCCGTTGGCGTGTCTCAGCATACCCTGACCCTGCAATTTCGCACCCACATCGGGGAGGAAGGCGTTGAAGTAAGCTGCTGGGTAAATATTGAAGATGATTGGGTAAATGTATCGGCCAATGAATGGGCCAGTCCATTACTCTTTTTGTATAAAAATACGCTGTATGCTTTCGAGCATCCGAAAGACAGCCAGTACATTGCCCGCTTCATGGAGCAGGGCGTGCTGAAAGTGGCCGCCGGCGAATGGGCCGATTACCTGAAAGATTTCTTGTTGCCACTGAGCAAGCAGTATGATATTCAGTACGACCGTTCCCTGCTGGCCGAAGTAGACGACATTGCACCAGAACCCCGCATTTACCTTAAAGAAATGGGCGAGACTTTTATCATCCAGCCAGGGTTTGCCTATCATGGGCAAGAAGTGGAGTGGAATGACGAGCCGCGCATTACCATACAGGAAGGCAACCGCGTGCTGATCATCCATCGCAACAAAGAGGCAGAGCATAACTTCGTAGAAAAAATACGGAGCCTGCACACCAATTTCTCTGCACCGAGCAATAACAACTATTTTTACCTGCGTTCTAAAGATGCGCTCAAAAACAATTGGTTTTTCCTTTTCTTCGATACGCTGAAGGAAATGAACGTGCGCGTATTCGGGTTCGATAACCTGCGGAATTTTAAGTTCAGCAGCCACAAACCTGTTACTAATCTGCAGATTAGTTCCGGCATAGATTGGTTTGATGCGCAGGTGGAAATTCTTTATGGCGACCAGAAGGTAAGCATTAAAGAGATCAAACATGCGCTGGTAAACAAGCAGAATTACGTACAGCTAGCAGATGGTTCGCTGGGATTGCTGCCCGAGGAATGGCTGCGCAAGTACTCACTGCTGTTTAAAATTGGGGAGGAAAAAGATAAAGGGTTAAAACTTTCTAAATACAATTTCAGCGTAATCGATGAGCTGTATGAGTTCATCGACGATGAGGCGGTGCTGGCGGAACTGGAAGAAAAGCGCAAAAAGTTATTGCAGTTCGACGAGATCCGTAACATTTCCCTGCCCTCCAACCTCCAGGCCACGCTGCGGCCTTACCAGGAGAGTGGCTTCCAGTGGCTGAACTACCTAGATGAAGTGAAGTGGGGCGGCATTTTGGCAGATGATATGGGGCTTGGTAAAACCATACAGGCGCTTACTTTTATCCAACATTACAAGAACAAACACGATGGCAAATGCACCGCGCTGGTGGTATGCCCTACAACACTGATCTATAACTGGGAAAGTGAAATCAAAAAGTTTACGCCCGAGATGACCTACCATATTCATCACGGTGCCACCCGGCTTAAAAAGCAGGAAGATTTAGAACGGTTTGATATTATTATTACCACCTATGGCACGCTGCGCAGTGATGTGCAGTTGCTCATGAAAATAGCGTTGGACTATGTGGTGCTGGACGAAAGCCAGGCCATTAAAAATCCGCAGTCTAAAGTAACCAAGGCGGCGCAGTTGCTCAATACTAAAAACCGTTTGGCGCTGAGTGGTACGCCCATGCAGAACAATACATTTGATATTTATGCGCAGATGCATTTCCTGAACCCGGGTATGCTGGGCAGTGTAGACTTTTTTCGCAATGAATTTGCTACGCCGATCGATAAATTTCAGGATGAAGAACGCAAGGAACATTTGCGTAAACTGATCTACCCATTCATTCTGCGCCGTACTAAAGAACAGGTGGCCAAAGATCTGCCTGATAAAATTGAGACGGTTATTTTTTGTGAAATGGAAAGCGAGCAACGGCAGATTTATGACGCCTACCGCAATACCTACCGCTCCAAAATATTGGGCGTGATTGAGGACCAAGGCATGGAACGCTCCCAGCTTACCATTTTGCAGGGCCTCATGAAATTGAGGCAGATCTGTGATTCACCCGCCATCCTGAATGAAGCCGATCAATATCCCAATTATTCCGTGAAGCTGGATGAACTGACACGGGAGATAGCCGAAAATATTGGTCATCATAAAGTGCTGGTGTTTTCCCAGTTCCTTGGCATGCTGGGGCTTATCCGTTCTAAAATGCAGGAACTGAACATTCCGTTCGAATATTTTGATGGCAGTACCTCTACCACAGAACGGGAAAGAGCTATTCAGAATTTCCAGCACAATGATGAGTGCCGGGTATTCCTCATCTCCCTGAAAGCAGGTGGTGTAGGCCTGAACTTAACGGCAGCAGATTACGTGTATATCGTAGATCCCTGGTGGAACCCTGCAGTGGAGCAACAAGCCATAGACCGTACCCACCGTATTGGGCAAACTAAAAACATCTTTGCTTACCGTATGATCTGTAAGGACACTGTGGAGGAAAAGATTTTGCAATTGCAGGAGCGGAAAAAATCCCTAGTGAAGGAGATTATTGCCGACGATACTGGCTTTATAAAGAAGCTGACTAAGGAGGATGTATTGTATCTGTTCAGCTAAGTGTAATCTTTATTTGCAGGGATCTTGCTGTTGACTACTCTCAGGGCATGTTCGCTGCCTTTCCCTTTTCCAATTGCTTAAAACCCCACTTAAATAACTGGCCGATCGCAGGTATCAGTTCTATGCCCACCGGCGTAAGTGTATATTCAACCCGGGGTGGTACCTCATGATAGGATTCTCGGTGAATGAGTCCATCTAATTCTAACTCCTTTAGTGTTTGTGAGAGCATCTTGGGTGTAATGTCCAATATGGTTTTTCTTAACTCACCGTAACGTAATACCTGGTGTATATGAAGGTGCCAGAGAATACGTCCCTTATACTTTCCCCCGATACGACGAAACGCATAATCTACTGCACAGATCGCGAACTTCTCTTTATTTTTTTCGATAGCCATACTTTTAATTATTGACAGTCAACAATAGTATCCTTTTGGTGTGTAGCCTACAAAAAAGTGCATACTTGATACAAAGATAACGAGCAGATACATTTGCATTAAATTAATTAGGTTATGGAAAGAAGAACCATGTTTAAAAACATAGGAATGGCAGGGTTGGCTACAGCCCTGCCTTTAACAAGTTCGCTGGCAGGCGGGCGTGTAGTACATAACGATATGCTTCGGGTAGATAAGCATCCTTATCATCGCTTTGCGCTGGGCGATTTGGAATTGACCATTGTTACGGATGGCAAGCTAACTATGCAACCCGTGCAGCCATCCTTTGCACCAGGCGTGGCGGCAGATGCCGTACAGGCCCTACTGCGTGATAACTTCCGATCTACCGACAAAATAGAGCTGGGCATGAATATCCTTGTTATCCGGAAAGGCAGGCAGGTAATACTGGTGGATGCCGGTGCGGGTACACTATTTGGGCCGGGTAGTGGATGGCTGCCGCAAAGCTTGGTAGATGCGGGCTTTGCGCTGAATGAGGTGAGCGATGTAGTGCTTACCCATGCACATCCTGATCATATGGGGGGCCTGTTGCGAAAGGATGGCAGTTTGGTATTTCCCAATGCGCAAGTGTATTTGTCGCAGGCAGAGCAGGATTTTTGGATGGCTCCCTTGCAAGACTTTTCCAGGAGCAAATATGGCGACATAAAATCGTTGCAACCTATGATAGCGGGAATCAAAAAAAATATACAGGCCCAGGGCAAACGTTTGCATTTCTTAGATTATAGCAAGTCCCTGTTAGGCTGCATACGCCTTCACCTGGCTCCGGGTCATACGCCGGGTCATACGCTGGTGGAAATTTTTTCCGGCAGCGAAAAGCTCCTCCACATAGCAGACCTGGTACATTCGGACGTATTATTATTTCCTCATCCTGAATGGGGCTTTTATGGTGATACTGATTTTAAACAGGCAGTTACTACCAGGCGCACCGTGCTGGCGGCATTGGCGGCCAGCAGAACTAAGGTGCTGGCCTATCACCTGCCATGGCCAGGCCTAGGCCATGTGCGCACAAAAGAGGAGGCATTTGAATGGGTGGCAGACAGTTTTGCCACGCCGTATGCGGCCATACCTCATAAAGGTGAGCCAGGCATGAAGCATGAGTGTTAAGTGGCGAAAGGAAGCGGGTTGGGGCAATAATCCTTCTATCATAACTGGGTGTATCGCACTATCAAACATCGTGTGTTAATACTAACGGTTACGAATAAACGATGCTAAGCGATGGTTTGATGTTTATTGAGATACAGGACCACTATAATGTATTTTGCATGGCAGCAATCAACGTGGCTGCTTTTTCATAAAGCTGGCGGGCCGATTGAAGTTTTTTTTGCGCCATGTTTGGTGAAGGCTTTTCTATATCCTGTTCCAGTTCCAGCAACAGCCGGTTGAGTGATGCAATGCGCACTACTGCGAGGCTGGCCTGCATACGGTGGGTCCAGAATTTTACTTCCTCCCAATCTTCCTTTTCCATCGCCTGGGAAATTTTGTCCAGGTTTTCAGGCGCCGTGGTGGTAAAAGTGTTTAGCAATTCAGAAAGATAGGGCTTATCTTTTTGGGTAATGTTAAAAAGGTATTCGAAATCTACCAGCGGTGGCGTGGGCGAAGCAGTAGGGGCAGCTATGGCCTGGACTTCCAGGAGATCAAGTATTTTATACACCAGTTCATCGGGAGAAAATGGTTTGGCGATGTAGGCATTGAAACCTGCGGCCATGCATTTCTCTGCTGCTTCGTGTTGGGTGGAGGCCGTTGTTGCAATGGAGGGTGTAGTGAAGCCCAGCCGGCGCAGGGCGGCGATGGCTTCATAACCATTCATCTCAGGCATTTGTAAGTCCAGCAATATGCAGTCGTAGGTTTTTTGCATCATCATTTGCATGGCGGTTAGGCCATCGGAGGCTACGTCTACCTGGGCGCCGGACTGCTGAAGGGTATAGCGCACTACTTTTTGGTTAATAGGATTGTCTTCCGCCAGTAGTATCTTTTTGCCTTCCAGGCTCTGGCCGGTGAGGGCTTGTCGGGGGGTATCCGGCACATTGTATTTCTCCAGCGGCAGCTCCACATAGAATGTGGTGCCGGGGCCAGGTCTATTTTTTATGGCAATGCTGCCATGGTGCAGGTGTAAAATTTCCCGGCAAATGGCCAGTCCCACGCCGGCACCGGCAAAGTACAGGGATGTTTCCGGATTGGTATGTTCATATGTTTTAAAAATATTTTCCTGCTGGCCAGGCTCAATGCCAATGCCGGTATCTGTAACGGTTATGCCTATACGTACAGCTGTATCCTTTTCTTCCAGCAGCATAGCGGTAAGTTCTACGTTGCCCACAGCGGTAAACTTTACCGCGTTTTCCAGCAAGGCGCCAAACACTTGTCCCAAGCGAAGGGCATCGCCATAGAGATGGGTGGGAATATTTTCATCCAGGTCACAGTAAAGATTAAGGCTTTTGGTTTCTGCCAGGGGCCTTACAGCGGCCATGGATTTTTGTAGTAGCAGGGGCAGGTTTAAGGGGCCTTTTTCCAGTTGTAGCCTTCCTGCATGGATATTGGAAATAGCTGCGATATCGTTGATGAGCAAGGTAAGTTTTTCGGTAGATGCGGTAATGGCTTCCGTGTATTCTTTTTGTGTTTCGCTGAGTACGGTTTTATGTAGCAGGTAGGCCATGCCAGTAATGCTATTAATGGGGGTACGTAATGCGTGGCTCATATTGACCAGAAAAATTTCCTGTAGACGGCGGGCCTCTTCGGCCTTAGTGCGGGCTTCCAGCAATTCGTTTTCCCGGCTTACATGGTCTGTAATGTCTACACCGGTGGTACCTATACCATACACTTCATTATTAGCATTGAACAGGGGATATTTGGTGACCAGGTATTGGTAGGTTTGCCCATTACGTTCCAGGCTGCCCAGCATTTTTACAGGCTCTCTGAAGTCGATGACCTTTTGGTCGCTGGCAGCCCATTTGAGGGCCTCTATTGGCTGGGTTATTTCCTGGTCGGTATGTCCCAGGATTTCATGAGCGGCAAGGCCACTCACTTTTTCGAACTCCTTATTCACCAGCAGGTATTTACCCTGGAGATCTTTAATAAATACAAAGGTGGGGGTATGTTGTAATATGGCCTGCATCAAATATTGCAGGTTTTCGCGTTCCTGGTGTGCCGCCTCCATGGCCAGTTGCAGCATTTTTTTTTCGTGGATGTCCTTTACCAAGCCTTGGTAGCCTATCACCTTGCCCTGTTGATAACGCAGTGTAATCTGTTGTTCCACCCATTTCTTTTGGCCGGATTTGGTGATAATCTCGAATTCGCGGTTGGTTATTGGAGACTTCCGGCCTACCTGTTCTTCATAAAAAGCGCGCAGTTCTTGAAACGTTTCTGGGGTGAGTAGTAAGGAATAATGCCTTTCCAGCAGTTCTTCCGGTGCAAAACCGCAAAGGGCCAGGGCTTGTGGGCTAATGTATTCGAAATAGCCTTTCAAGTTAGTCAGGTACATCAGCGACCCGGAAGCTTCCACCAGTTGCTGGTACAGTTGCCCATGGTCATGGAGTGCTACGCGGGTAGTACGAAGCTGGTGCATGATAAAATTAATACGGAGCAAGGCCATCACCAGGATGATGCTGAGTACGATGCCGCCGGTAATGCCAGACTGGTAAAGCCGGGCGGCATAGCTGCTCCGGGTGGCCAGTTGTTGTTCCTGGATCTGCATTTGGCGGTCGTACATGCGTTGCACATGGGTGGATATAGCTGACAACAGTGGTTCGGAACGCTGCCATTCCGGAATGGCAGCGCTGTCAGGTATTGAAACCGCTGATAGTTGCTGCTGCTGGAAAGAATTTTGCCGGCCCAGGAGCTGGTAAAGGGTGTCTAGTGCGGTTTTTTGTAATGGCTCCTGTGCCAGCAGGGTGTCTAGGCTGGCTAGTGCTGCGGCCAGGTGCAAGCTGTCTGGCATACGTTTTTGCAGCAGGTAGCTGCTATCCTGGGAGCGCAAATAGCCAAGGAAGTCCAATTCCAGGCGGTTGGCATACATACGTACATTATTAATATGATCCAATGCCTGCCCGGTGTGAAAGGCCCATTCACTGGCTTCCGCCATTTTACGGTTTGCCTTATAGGTGTATCCTACGAAGGTTGTGATGCACAATAACGCGATGGCAATTATTAGGATAATAGGGCGTTTCAGTTGTTTCATCACTTGGTTTTTTCAGCAGGCCTATTTGGGGGAAATACCGGCAAATTCGGGTATTTGGGAGAGTTGTGATACTAATATAGGATTCTGGTCGCTATTTTTATAATATTTTAAATCTTTGTTTTACAGGCATTCCATTAAATTTGCCTAATTTTCTTGGATCGAAGCTTTTATTTTTATGAGAAGAATAGTATTTACACTTGCGCTGATCGGTTGTTTCTTTTCGGCTATGGCACAAGATGGTGTTGGTGCTACGGTGGCTAAAAAGGCCCTGACCCATTCCCATGATTTCCTTTTGTTACAGCTTTCCTATGACGGATGGAGCGGCCTGCCCGCTGGTGTAAAAACTGGTTTTAACCGTGGTTTCAACGCCTATTTCATGTACGATGTGCCTTTACAGCATCACCTCTCCGTGGCCCCTGGTATTGGTTTTGGTACCAGCGGTATTTACCTGAAAGACTATCGACTGGACAACTCTACCAGCAATGTAAACACGGTTCCCAGCTTTTCGAGTTCGGATAATAATGGCCGTTTTAAGATTGCCACCACTTACCTGGACATTCCCGTGGAACTGCGTTACCGCCAGAACGAGGAAAATGCCAATAAGGGTTTCAAAGCAGCCATTGGCATCAAGGCCGGTTACCTGCTGAATGCCCATACCAAGGAGCAACTATCGGTGAATAATTCCCGAGTAATAGAAAAAGAGTCTTCCCGCCGCTATTTTAATAACTTCCGTTTTGCGGCCACTGCCCGAATTAGCCTGGGCAACATTGGGTTGTTTGGTACTTACAACCTCAATCCAATCTTCAAAAACACTTCCCAGATCGACATATCGGCATATTCTATCGGTATTTGCCTGAGTGGCCTATAATCCGGGTATGAAAATTATATAGAGGCTTTCCTGTTTTTGCGGGAAAGCTTTTTTTATGTGCTTAGGAACCGGTGAACACGGGTGTTCTTTTTTCCAGGAAAGCCTGGATGCCTGCTGCGTTGTCTTTTGTATGGCCGGCTATCTCCTGGCAATAGGCTTCATATTCCAGCACGGTTTCCAGGTTTTCGGTCATGCCTTTGGTGAGCATCTTTTTCAAGAGGGCAATGGCGGTAGTGGGTGCATTGGCATAAAACGTTGCTTCTGCGGCCACTGCTTCTACCAGGGCTTCGGGCGGCACTACTTTATTGATGAGGCCCAGTGCTTTGGCCTCCTGCGCGGAAAGTTTGGAGGCTTTGGTGGCCAGTTCAAATGCGCGGTGGTAGCCCAAAGTGCGGGGTAAAAAGTAGGAGGAGCCGGAATCCAGCACCAGGGCAATATTGATGAAGATCTCTATCATGCTGGCCGTTTCGCTGGCAATGATCACATCGCAGGCTAGGGCCAGGGAGCAGCCGGCACCGGCGGCCACGCCATTGAGCTGGCAGATAACGGGCTTTGGCAGGTCGCGGATGCCCCGGATGATAGGGTTATAACGTTTGAGCAGCGATTCGCCCAGGTTGCGCACGCCTGCTTCGCTGGCGGCCTTGAGGTCTTGCCCGCTGCAAAAGGCCTTGCCCTCGCCGGTAAGTACCAAGGCTCTTACCGTTGAATCATTGGCTGCTTGCTTCAGCGCGTCCTGAAGTTCATAGCTCATGGCGTCGTTGAACGCATTATAAGCCTCGGGACGGTGCAGGGTAATGGTGCCTACGCCGTGATGCACTTCGTATATCAGCGATGAATACATAACGTGGATTTTAGGGTCTTGCCTGGAATGGAAGGTAAGGAAAATGATGCCTGGAAAAACCGGCATGCTTTCTTGATGAGCAGGTTTTTAGGAGAAGCAGGTTAATAAATGCAAAACGGCCGGAGAAAACCTTTGGCTTTTCCGACCGCCTATTTATTTTATAGGATATCGTTTACAATGTTTCCTTCAGCCAGGAGAAAAACTCCCGCTGCCATACCAATGCATTTTGAGGATGAAGCACCCAGTGGTTTTCATCCGGGAAATATAGCAGCTTACTTTTTATGCCCTTTAGCTGGGCCGCCTGGAAGGCCTGTTGCCCCTGTTCTATAGGTACCCGGAAATCTATGCCGCCCTGTACAATCAGGATGGGCGTATTCCATTTGTTTACGTATTCGCTGGGATTAAACTTTTGCAGGTTGGCTGCATTGGCAGGGTCCCAATAAGCGCCAATATCCCAGTTGGCAAACCATAATTCTTCCGTAGTGCCGTACCAACTGCGCAGGTCAAATAGCCCATCGTGGGCGATGAATGTTTTGAACCGGTTTTCGTGCACACCGGCCAGCATGTACACGGAGTAGCCGCCGTAGCTGGCGCCAACTGCACCGAGGCGGTTTTTATCAACGTAAGGTTCTTTGGCTACATCATCGATCGCACTCAGGTAATCGCGGATGGGCTGTCCGCCCCAGTCGCGGGAAATGGCGGCATTCCATTCTACCCCATGTCCTGGCATACCACGCCGATTAGGCGCCACCACAATGTATCCCTGTGAGGCGATGAGTTGGAAATTCCAGCGGAAAGAATAAAATTGAGTGAGGGCCGATTGCGGGCCACCCTGGCAATATAATAATGTAGGATATTTTTTAGTAGCGTCAAAGTCTGGCGGATAAATGACCCAGGCTAGCAACTGTTTATTGTCTGTCGTGGTGATCCAACGTTTTACGGTGCGGCATTGACCTACGCTTTTATTAATATCGTCGTTAACCGTCGTCAATTGTTTTAAGCGGCCATTTTTCAGATCTAACGTATATAGCTCTGCGGCGTGGTTCATATCGGTGCGGGATACCACCAGTGTATTGGCAGACTGCCCTACGATGCCGGCTATATCAAAATCGCCATTGGTTACCTGACGTAGATGAGCGGCGTTAGTTTGTGCGATATTTTTTTGCAAAGCGATCTCAAACAACTGTTCCGTGCCTTTGATGGGGGCAACAAAAAATATTTTCTTGCCATCACTGCTCCATTGAATGCTGCCTACTGTGCCGTCCCAATCTTTAGTAAGATTTGTGCGCTTACCCGTAGCGCGGTCCAGCACTACGATATCGTTTTTATCGGATTCATATCCATCGTGGGCCATACTTAGCCAGGCAATATATTTACCGTCGGCGCTGAAAGCGGGGGCTATGTCGTAGCCGGGCAGGCCTGCTGCCAAATCTTTGGTCGTTTTATTGGCCAGGTTATATTCGTATATGCCGGTGTTGGTACTGGTAGCGTAGTCTTTACCGAAACTTTTTTTCGTAACGTATACAATGCTTTTGCTGTCTGGTGCCCATATCAGGTCTTCCGCGCCGCCATAGGGCATTTGCGGGCAATCGAAGGGTTCGCCTTCCAACAGGTCTATGGGTGTGCCTATTTGCCCATCGCGATATGTAGCGTAGAAAACGTGTTGGAAACTGCCGTCTTCCCAGGTATCCCAATGGCGGTAGTTCAGGTTGTCGTATATCTGCGCCGTAGTTTTAGGCAGATCTGGATAAATGTCTTTGCCATTTATTTTTTTCACTTTCACTTCGCGGGAGAAGAGGATGTACTGACCGTCTGGTGAGCGGCGGATGTTGTCCATCCCTTCTGTGACGGTGGTTTGCTGTACGGCATGGCTGCCATCGGGGTTCATTTCCCAATATTGGCCTTGCCGGCTGAAACCCGTTCTGGTGGCAGCTACGGCAATGTCGCCATTGCCTGCTTCGGGCAGTAGTTGCGTAGGCTGGCCGCCGGCCAGTGGAATGCTAAAGAGGTGTTTTTCGCCCTTATTTTGATCTTTATCATAGTGGGAAACGCTGTACAGTACCGATTTTCCGTCGGCGCTTACGGCTTCTCCGCTTACCCGGCCTAGCTGCCAGAGCAGCTCCGGTGTCATTTTCTGTTGAGCCATTGCGGTGTTGGTTATTAATATGGTGGCCAGTAGCCAATGCCTGCGCATGTTGTTGATCATTGAAATGGAAGATGAATTGACCGGCGTAAATTAATCAATTACCTGCATCGCCCATACAGGTGCGGGGGCAATGCGGGCAAATGACTAAATTTGTGGGATAAACTGAACTTACATTGATCGAAAAGAAACAAGTTGTACAGCAGGAAGAGCGGGCCGTGATGGTGGGCGTGATCACAAAAGATCAAACCGAACGCCAGTCCCAGGAGTTCCTCGATGAACTGTCCTTCCTGGCGGAGACTGCCGGCGCCACTGCTGTGAAACGCTTTACCCAACGCCTGGCCCATCCCGACCGGGCCACTTTTGTGGGCAAGGGAAAACTAGAAGAAATCAAAGCTTTTGTGCTGGGCCGCAATATTTCGCTCGTCATTTTTGATGATGAGCTTACCGGCTCGCAGATTGCCAATATTGAAAAAGTCCTCAACGTAAAAGTGATAGACCGCAGTGATCTTATCCTCGACATCTTTGCCCGCAGGGCCCGTACTGCCCAGGCCAAGGTGCAGGTAGAGCTGGCGCAGTACCAGTACATCCTGCCCCGCCTGCGCGGCATGTGGAGTCACCTGGAACGCCAGGGCGGCGGCATTGGCAGCAGGGGGCCGGGTGAAACGGAAATTGAAACAGACCGCCGTATTGTAAAAGACAAGATAGGGTTGTTGCGCAAAAAACTGGAGGAGATCGACAAGCAATCACTCACCCAACGCAAAGAGCGCGGCGAATTTATCCGCGTGGCGCTCGTTGGGTATACCAACGTGGGGAAGTCTACTATCATGAACCTGCTGAGCAAAAGCGAAGTATTTGCGGAAAATAAATTGTTCGCCACCCTGGACACCACCACCCGCAAAGTGGTATTTGACCAGACGCCTTTCCTGCTCAGCGATACGGTAGGATTTATCCGCAAACTGCCCCATCACTTGGTGGAGAGTTTTAAATCTACGCTCGACGAAGTGCGGGAAAGCGATATCCTGCTGCACGTGGTGGATATTTCACACCCGCAGTACGAAGACCAGGTAGAGGTAGTAAACCGCACTTTGCAGGAACTGAAAGCATTTGACAAGCCCACCATCATGATCTTTAACAAGATGGATCTCTACGAGCAAAACACCTTCGACGAGTGGCTGGCCGATGATATTAAACAAGACATCCTGCGCCAGTTAAAAGAAAGCTGGGAAATCCGCACACATGGCAATTGTGTATTCATTGCCGCCGTAGAAAAACGTAACGTGGAGGAGCTGCGCAAGACCATCCTAGACAAAGTAACGGAACTATACACCCAAAAATATCCTTACAAAAGCGCTTTCTTTTAATGGCTAAAGACTATAAATGGCATAAGCTGGACGACCCGATGGTGGCCCCTGGAGCAATTACCGTGCAGGATGCCGGCGGCAAGCGCATTTGCCTGACGCTGGTGGAGCAAACCTGGTTTGCTTTTGCCTACAAGTGTCCGCATGCCAGTGGCATCATGGCCGACGGCTTTATACAGCAAGGCGAAGTGGTGTGCCCTTTACATCGCTATCGCTTTGACCTGCGCAACGGGCATAACTCCAGCGGGGAAGGATATCACCTGAAAACCTATCCCGTAGAACAGCGGGAAGACGGGCTTTATGTGGGTATTGAAAAGAGTAGTTGGTTTTAGAGAATGGGTTTGCGTATTACTTAGCTTACCGGGTATAAAAAGGTAACCATTCTGCCATGGAAGCAGGGTAAATGTGTTTTCTATGGTGGATTGCTACGTTTTATCATTTCTCTGGTTAGAATTTTTATGAATGCCGCTCACGCGGTGTACTTCGCTGGGTAAGGGTTTTCTTGTATGCGGGAAAGTTTTTTTGGGAAAAGGGGAACAAAGATTTTGCAGGAATGGAAATTTTCCTATTTTTGCAATCCCAATTCAAGGGGATATTCCTCCTTAGCTCAGTTGGTTAGAGCATCTGACTGTTAATCAGAGGGTCGCTGGTTCAAGTCCAGCAGGGGGAGCACTTAACGGATGTCACCGGACATCCAAGGAATTAAAACCTGCGCTGGTCGCAGGTTTTTTTCGTTTGGGTTGATTCATCATTCCGTAGAATTCCGCTCATTTCCGCCATGTTTCTTGCAGGTTCTCTTGCACTTTTTCTGTCACTTTAGACAATCCTCAATCCAAACCCTGTTCAACAACTACTGCTTTTCGATAATCATTTTGCATCACCCAAAAAAATTAAGCAAATGGCAGTCTCAATTAAGATGAAATTTAACTATCGGCGGAAGATCAATAAAAACGTGCGGTATCCGGTCCATATTTATGTCTATTTGGATGGTCCTGGGGAGAAGTATTATCCTGTGAAGCTTCCCCAGAACCCAACTAAGGACGAATGGTCCGGGGAAGACCATTCATGGGTTAAACCGATCAGTCCATACGCTTTCCAAAGTAACAATACTATTAAAGCACTTTTGACGATGTAGAAATGGCTGCACGCATTCGCAACTATTTGGCAAAGCAACCAGGTCAGAAAAATACCTATATGAGCCCGGCCTCCGTAAAATCACTTTTTGACAAGTTTCTAAAAGTGCTCAAATATGCGGCGGAAAATGACAAACTAATAGACACGGATACTGTGGCTGAAATTATGAGGAAAGTTTTTGTGAAAGTGCCGGATAGAGAAGAAGGATTGCATTGGGATGTGATTGATATCCGGAATTTAAAGAAGCTCACTGTTGCCTCCTTGATGGAGTCAAATCAGAGATCAGCAGTTATTTATGTTGCAAATTAATGGTTGCTGGTATTACAAGGACCTTATCTATATGAGACGTCAGGATGTTCTCTATGATCATGTATTTGGAATGTATGTCACTGGAGCGCGTAGTAAAATGATGTGCCTCGCCTAGTTCCTCTTCCGGCTTGGGCTTAAGCCATTGCTGCTTGACGGTTAGATTCTTTTTCATGGGGAACATTTAGAAGTAAAGAATTTGTGAGTAGACCAACCGGCGGTACATAAAAAGAGGCGTAGGTTAGACCCTATATTCTCCGAGGGCTGCGACACCCTGATCACGAATAAGAACGCCCACGCCATAGCATGAGCGATTTACCCTATTTTATCGTGATCTTGGAAGGTCGCAGTTTCGGAGATCGAGAATAAAGCAAATGCGCTTAATATTGTAAGGCCTGCAATTTTCCTTTTTTGCTTTAAAATGTATTGTATTTCATAAATAAGCATGATTGATTAACGATTAATTATTATAGAATATACAACACTATTTATCGTTTATCCTACAATTTCCCCAATAAATAGTTAGCTATTCTGTAATAATATATTTTCATTCTATTAATTATTATAGATAAACCTAACAATTAATGACTTTATTGGGAGAATATCTGGCTCAAAAATCAGTAAATAAATCAGAGGTAGCCAGGAAAACGGGCTTATCCAGAGCAAGGTTGAATGAACTCACTCTACATGAGCGGAGCCATTTAAGAGCGGAAGAACTATATCTTATTGCATTGGCGATAGATGTTGCCCCTTGTGATCTGTTGAACGCATTGTATGGAAGTTTGAAGTTGAAGAAGAAATAGAATAGCCATATACTGACGCTCCTAATTTTTGTATGAAGATGGATTTTCAAAATAAAATCAGCTATATACAAAACAGCGTTCAACTTATAATTTGAGATATACACTTGAAATTACATAGTTCTTAAAAGTGAACCCAAAAGAATTAATAAAAGATAAAAAATGACCAGCATAGCACAAAGACAAGAATTGCAAGCTAAAATATGGAGAATAGCCAACGACGTACGTGGCTCTGTCGATGGATGGGATTTTAAACAATTTGTATTGGGTACACTCTTTTATCGCTTTATTAGTGAAAACTTTACCAATTACATTGAAGGTGGTGATGATAGCGTTAACTACGCAAATTATCCTGATAATAAAATCACTCCTGAAATAAAAGATGATGCAATTAAAACAAAAGGATACTTCATTTATCCAAGTCAACTTTTTGTGAATGTTGCCAAGACAGCTAATACCAATACAAATCTTAATACAGACCTAAAAGCCATTTTTGATGCTATTGAAAGCTCTGCAAATGGCTATCCATCCGAACCGGATATAAAAGGATTGTTTGCAGACTTTGATACAACAAGCACTCGGCTTGGAAATACCGTTGAAGCCAAAAACGGCCGTTTAGCATCTGTTCTGAAAGGTGTTGAAGAACTGAATTTTGGGAATTTTGAAGATAACCATATTGACCTTTTTGGCGATGCCTATGAGTTTTTAATTTCTAATTATGCCGCCAATGCAGGAAAATCGGGTGGTGAGTTTTTTACGCCACAACACGTTTCAAAACTCATTGCCCAATTGGCAATGCACAAGCAAGACAAAGTAAACAAGATATATGACCCTGCGGCAGGTTCAGGCTCTTTGCTTTTGCAAGCCAAAAAGCATTTCGACAATCATATTATTGAAGAAGGTTTTTATGGGCAGGAAGTAAACCACACCACGTACAACCTTGCTCGTATGAACATGTTTTTGCACAACATCAACTACGACAAGTTTAACATTGCCCTTGGCAATACACTCATTGACCCTCACTATGGAGATGAAAAACCATTTGATGCCATCGTTTCTAATCCACCATATTCTATAAAATGGATTGGTGATGATGATCCAACACTCATTAATGATGATCGATTTGCACCTGCTGGTGTATTGGCTCCTAAATCTAAAGCAGATTTTGCCTTTGTGCTTCATGCCCTAAGTTATCTTTCAAGCAAAGGACGGGCAGCTATTGTTTGTTTCCCTGGCATCTTTTACCGTGGCGGTGCAGAACAGAAAATCAGAAAGTATTTGGTGGATAACAATTTTGTAGAAACCATTATCTCTTTAGCATCAAACTTATTTTATGGTACTACTATCTCCGTAAACATACTGGTACTTTCAAAACATAAGATTGAAAATAAAATCCAGTTTATTGATGCCAGTGGTGAAGCTTTCTTTAAAAAAGCCACCAACAACAATGTGCTTGAAGATAAGCACATTGGAAGAATTATGGAACTGTTCGACAGCAAACAAGATGTAGAACATATAGCAAAATCTATTGACAACAACAAGGTTGCTGAAAACGATTATAACCTTTCCGTCAGCTCTTATATAGAGGCAAAGGACAATAAGGAGAAAGTAGATATTGTAAAATTAAATGCAGAATTATCGAAAACTGTAGAGAAGATAAATGCCTTGCGTACAAGTATTGATGAAATTATTAAAGAAATTGAAGCATGAGTTATTTAGATAAATTATTACAAGGTGCAGAAGTGGGATGGATGCCTTTGGGGGAGGTTTCCAATGTTTTACGTGGCAAAAGACTAACACGTCAAGAATTATCGCAACATGAAAAATATCCAGTTTTTCACGGTGGCATAGAGCCATTGGGATTTTATTCCAAATCTAATCGACCAGCCGATACAGTTATGATAATTAATGTAGGTGCTTCTGCTGGCACAGTTGGTTATAGTCCTGTAGCATTTTGGTCATCTGACGGTTGTTTTTGCATTGAACATTCGGAAGTTATAAACAATAAGTTTCTCTACTATTTTTTAATAGGCGAACAGCATTTCTTAAAATCAAAAGTTAGAGTTGCAGGGATACCTACCTTAGACAATTTTGTAGTTGAGAAACTCAAAATCCCAATTCCACCATTAGAAGTTCAAAAAGAAATTGTTCGTGTTCTCGACACATTTACAGAGCTTACAGCAGAGCTTAAAGCAGAGCTTACAGCTCGTAAACAACAGTACGAATATTATCGTGATAAACTGTTGAATTTCAATAACTTAAATGGGTGTGGTTATAAATGGTTAACTATGAGTGAGTTAGGAAATTATAAATTATCTTATGGCTCAGGAGCTTCCGCAATAGAATTTGACGGAGACACGAGATATATTCGCATCACTGACATTACTGAAGATGGGAATTTGACAGATGTCCCAATGTCGCCAAGTAATTTTGAGGAAAAATATTTACTGAAAGACGGTGATATTTTATTGGCTCGTAGCGGTGCAACAGTTGGAAAAAACTTTTACTTCACAGAAAAATTTGGAAAAGCAATCTATGCCGGTTATTTAATCCGTGTTCAGGTTAATAGAGAGATTGCAGTACCGAAATATATTTATCATTATCTAAATTCATGCGAATACAATCATTTTATAGCGCAAACGAAAAGTAGCGGTTCGCAACCAAACATAAATGCACAACAATACGGAAGTTTTAAAATCCCCGTCCCGTCCCTCGAAGAACAACAACGCATTGTTAACATCCTCGATAAATTCGACATACTCACCACTTCCATTAGCGAAGGTCTTCCAAAGGAAATTGAGTTAAGGAAAAAGCAGTATGAATACTACCGTGATTTATTATTAACCTTTCCTCAGAATACCATAGAATCATAAAATGGCACAGTCATTAATTGAGATAGCTCAAACGCTTAAAGATGCTGATAAAAAAGTACAGTTAATCTATGCTTTTAATGGCTCTGGCAAAACACGGCTGTCCCGTGAATTTAAAGAGTTGATAGCCCCGAAAGAACTTGATGCAGAGCAGCAAGAGGAATCAGGCACTAAAATACTTTACTATAATGCTTTCACAGAAGATTTGTTTTACTGGGATAATGATTTGGATGCCGATTCCGATAGAAAGCTAAAAATACAGCCTAATAGTTTTACATATTGGGTACTTCGAGAGCAAGGTCAAGACAGAAATATTGTTGAGAATTTCCAACAATTAACAAATGATAAATTAACCCCACAATTCAGTGAAGATTTCACTGAGGTTCGCTTTTCGTTTGAGCGGGGAAATGAAAATGATACCGAATTTGTGAAAATCTCGAAAGGCGAAGAAAGTTGTTTCATTTGGAGTGTTTTTTTTAGTTTAATTGAGCAAGTGATAAGTGTACTAAACATTGCTGAAAAAGAAATTCGTGAAACTGACCAATATAATAATCTGGATTATATTTTCATTGATGACCCGGTAAGCTCATTAGATGATACTCACCTAATTGAATTGGCTGTAAATATTGCTGAATTAATAAAGTCAAGCACTTCAGAATTAAAATTCATAATCACCACACATAATCCGTTATTCTATAATGTGCTTTTTAATGAATTTAATAGAGTCAAAAGCACGAAGAAAATGCGGTTAGAAAAATTAAACGATGGTACTTTTTCCATAGGTGAATTGGCAAGTGACTCTCCCTTTTCGTATCACTTATTTCTTTTATCAGAATTAGAAAAAGCTATACAACCACCAAGCGATATTAAAAAATTTCATTTCAATTTTCTTCGTAACATATTAGAAAAGACATCCACTTTTCTTGGATACAATAAATGGGAAGACCTTTTGCCACAGGAATCACGTGAAGCGTATTACAAACGAATTATAAATCTCTCAAGTCATTCTAAACATAATGGCGATGAAATTTCGATTGTTGAAGAAAATGATAAGAGAGTATTGGGCTTTTTAGTAGGTGAGATAAAAAGGATGTACGGATTCAAATCAATTGTAAAAAATAACGAAACAGAATAGAATGTCACAGTATAAAACCATAGCGGAATCAAAAAATTTTATTGTACTTGATAAATTTACCAAGTATTATGAGGTGAATGAAACACCTGCTGTTTATCAGACGGAGTCGGCATTGGAGCATGAATTTATTCAAGACCTAATCTATCAGGGTTATGAAAATCCTTTGAGCATAAATACACATCAAGCGATGTTGGCAAATGTAAGAACCCAACTACAATCGCTTAACGATGTAGCTTTTTCGGATGCTGAGTGGATTCGTTTTGTAGAAGAATTTTTAGATAAACCAAGTGATAGCCTTGTTGAAAAAACAAGAAAAATACACGACAACTATATCTATGATTTTGTTTTCGATGATGGTCATATCCAAAACATCTACTTAGTAGATAAAAAAAATATTGCACGTAATAAAGTGCAGGTCATTAAACAATTTGAACAAAAAGGCACACATGCCAATCGTTATGATGTTACCATATTAGTGAATGGCTTACCCCTGGTGCAAGTAGAGCTTAAAAAACGAGGAGTTGCAATACGAGAGGCTTTTAATCAGGTGCATCGTTATTCCAAAGAAAGTTTTAATAGCAGTAATTCACTTTATAAATACATACAGCTATTTGTTATATCAAATGGTACGGACAGCCGGTACTTTGCCAACACGGTAAAACGAGATAAAAACAGCTTCGACTTTACTATGAACTGGGCAAAGGCTGATAATACATTAATCAAAGACCTAAAAGACTTTACGTCAACATTTTTCCAAAAGCATACTTTATTAAATGTATTGCTTACCTATTCTGTTTTTGACACGAGTGATACACTGCTTGTTATGCGACCTTATCAGATTGCTGCAACAGAACGCATGTTATGGAAAATAAAAAGTTCTTATGAAGCAAAGAAATGGTCAACAACAGAGGGCGGTGGTTATGTTTGGCACACCACAGGTTCAGGCAAAACGCTTACCAGTTTCAAAGCAGCACGATTAGCAACTCAATTAGACTTTATTGATAAAGTATTCTTTGTAGTGGACCGTAAAGACCTGGACTTTCAAACGATGAAAGAATATCAGCGTTTCTCTCCTGATAGCGTAAATGGCTCCGATAGCACAGCAGGTTTAAAGAGAAATATTGAAAAGGAGGATAATAAGATTATTGTAACAACCATACAGAAACTAAATAACCTCATGAAAAATGAGGGCGATTTAGCCATATATCAAAAGCAGGTAGTTTTCATTTTTGATGAAGCACACCGTTCTCAGTTTGGCGAAGCGCAAAAGAATCTGAAAAAGAAGTTTAAAAAGTTCTATCAATTTGGTTTTACCGGAACACCCATTTTTCCGCAAAATGCTTTGGGTGCTGATACTACAGCAAGTGTATTTGGTAGTGAATTGCACTCATATGTAATTACCGATGCCATTAGGGACGAAAAAGTACTGAAATTTAAAGTAGATTATAATGATGTTCGTCCCCAATTTAAGAGCATTGAAACGGAAATTGATGAAAAGAAACTAAGTGCAGCAGAAAACAAAACGGCTTTGCTGCATCCTGCCCGTATTAAAGAAATATCACAATATGTTTTACAGAATTTCAAGGTAAAAACGCATAGGAACCAAGGAAGTAACAAGGGTTTTAACGCCATGTTTGCTGTAAGTAGTGTTGATGCAGCCAAATGTTATTATGAGGAATTAAACAATTTACAAAAGGATAGAGATAAACCTTTAAGGATCGCGACAATCTTTTCTTTTGCAGCCAATGAGGAACAAAGGGCAATCGGTGAAATAGTAGATGAAAGTTTTGAGCCCTCTGCAATGGATAGCAGTTCTAAAGAGTTCTTGACTAAAGCTATCAATGATTACAATGCAATGTTCAAAACCAGTTATGGAGTTGACAGCAATGAGTTTCAAAATTATTATCGTGACCTTGGAAAACGGGTAAAAAATAAAGAGGTTGACCTAATTATTGTTGTTGGAATGTTCTTAACCGGATTTGATGCTCCTACACTCAATACATTGTTTGTTGATAAGAATCTGCGTTATCATGGCTTGATTCAAGCCTTTTCACGAACAAATAGAATTTATGATGCAACAAAGACTTTTGGAAATATTATTACGTTCAGAGATTTAGAAAAAGCAACCATTGATGCTATTACGCTGTTCGGAGATAGCAATACCAGGAATGTAGTTCTTGAAAAGAGTTTCAAAGAATATTTAGAAGGCTTTACAGACATTGTTACAGGTGAAGCACGTAGAGGTTATGTGGAGGTAGTAAAAGAGTTAAATGGGAAATTCCCTAACCCTGACGAAATCGTAAAAGAGAAAGACAAAAAGGAATTTGCAAAACTATTCGGAGAGTATTTGAGAGTTGAAAACATTCTACAGAACTACGATGAGTTTAATCATCTCAAAGCATTTCAAGAAATAGATATAAATAATGCTGACGCTATTCAATCCTTTAAAAAGGAGCATTTTGTTACGGATGAGGAAATAGCCTCCATGAAGAAGATTGAATTGCTGAAAGAGCGTACTATACAGGATTATCGTTCTACTTACAATGATATACGAGACTGGTTAAGGCGTGAGAAAAGCGGGGCAGCATCTGAAGAATCTACTATAGCTTGGGATGATGTAGTCTTTGAAGTGGACTTACTCAAATCGCAAGAGATAAATCTTGATTATATTCTCGAATTAATTTTTGAGCACAACAAAAAGACAAAAGACAAAGCCTCTTTAATTGAAGAAATACGCAGGGTTATTCGTGCAAGTGTTGGTAATAGAGCAAAAGAGAGTTTGGTAGTTGATTTCATTAATGAAACTGAGCTTGATACCCTTCAGGATAAAGCAAATGTTATTGATTCATTCTTTGCATATGCTCAAAGCAAACAGAAAGCTGAAGCCTCAGAATTAATTGTAGATGAAAATTTGAATGAGGAAGAAGCAAAACGTTATATAACAACTTCTTTAAAGCGAGAATACGCAAGTGAAAACGGAACAGAACTGAATGCTCTTTTACCGAAAATGAGTCCTTTAAATCCTCAGTATTTGACAGTAAAACAAAGGGTATTTCAAAAACTAACCTCTTTCATTGAAAAGTTTAAGGGAGTAGGTGGTCAACTTTAAATAAGGACAAAGTAGAATTTGATTAATTAAATGTTTTATGATAATAACGTTTTCCCTCAAAACGCTATTGCGGCCATCAATCAGTGTTATTTAAACCTATCTCATTGCCAATTCCAGCGCCAATGACATCTGCCACTTCAGGTGATACCGTCAGAACTGGTTTGTTTTTCTTCCTATATCCGTACTCATAGTACGAATAAACCACCTAACTTAAACTTATCTAATAAATATCCTTGTGATAAACCGAGCGTTGGGACTGATTCCTTTCTATAGAGAATTACAATACTGAATTTCAATCGTCAATTAATCTTCAAGTCTTTTCCAGTTGCCGCAATCGACCTTGATACGATTGCAAATAATTACGCTTGGTGGTTTCATCCAGATAGGACGCCGACGTTAATTCCTTCACCTTATCTGTTTGGGAAAGCATAAGTTGCCTGATTGCATCGAAGGAGGCCAGTGAAATGCCGACCTGATCGGCTAATATGGAGAACTGCTGCATAATTTTCCCCTGCGCCAAACTTTTGGGGAGTAAGCCATCATCTAAGGCGAAATCCTTGTCCTTAATGTGAATCCAGCTGTTAAGCAAGTCATACGCCGGACTTAGCCGGTAATCCCCCATCGGCGTTTCGAGGAGAGAAAAATTCTTGAAATGTGCATCACCATTTGAGAATAGATAGTTGAACATAAGCAGTTTCAATAATTTGGGCGCTTCTACGGGATAAGCCGGGACGTATTTTTGCATGAGCTGAAATAACTCCAAATAGTTACCCAGATATTTATAATGTTCTCCATGTGTTTGAGGCGTGCGCCCGGCTAGAGATGCAAAATCTTCTTGCGCGAGTTTTCTATCATTTTCATCGACATCAAAACGTTTGGTTATGTACGCAGGTGCTCCATTACGGAAGAAGATCAGCGCATTCTCCGCCGTTTCGATATGATATACTTGCCGCGCAATCTGCATGGTAAGGTGTTCATTTGCGGGCATCTGGTCCGGTCGCCGGCCGGCTGCCGGAATTGGTTTCAGGATGTAACTACCTCGTTCGCCCTCGTTAATCAATCGAAGTTTGTTCTTCTCGAGTAGAACGGAGAATTTTTCTTGTACACCTGAGATGGACATGTGTTTTCTATTTTCATCAAAGAGTTCGTCCATTGCCACATTAGAGGCGGGTGAATCGTAGGGAAGAAGATGACTCACTTTACGGCCCTTGAAAACTCTGACGAGTGCCGTTCGGCTATAAGTATTGTAGCCGGGGGCCAGCGTACCGGGACAATGTTGGATATCTGGTAAACTCATGTTTATTCGATTTTTGACACGGTAACCGCGCCGATGGTATCTGTTTGTGCAATCGTCAGCAATAACCCGAAATAGTCGGTCTTGTCCAAGTGGTTAAGCTGGCAAACGACCTGTTTGTTTGACCCTTCCGGCAGCATGTTGTAGAAGAATGGGAATAGGTAACTAGAATGGTATGGTGAGGCGATCTTCGGCAATGTAAGGCTGATCGACGGCTTACTGCTGTCTTCTACCCACGATGCGTTATACTGGAATGTGAATGTACCGTCATCATGTTGTGTTAGTACGCCGGCTTCTTGACCTTTGAAAAGAATCTTGGCTGCTCTCATCAGTTAATCCCCTTGTTTTTAATGATGACCGTTACTTCAAGTCCCAGTGCGTCACCGAGCTTTTGGAGTGTTTGCAAGGTAGGATTGCCCTTGCCGCTTTCAAATTGTTTCAAGGTTCTCAACGCTACGCCGGAAAGTTGGGCGAGCGTCTCCTGCGTCACATTTAGAGATTCTCTTCTGGCTTTCACGATGTTAAATATTTCCCTAGAGTGCATTATAATACCTTTTTCAGAGTAAATTTAAGCATTCTGGTATAAAATCTTAGTAAAAAGTGCAGCAAAACGCACTTTTTTATTAAAATATGTGTGGAGTGCTTCCAAATACTACTAAAAGGGCATCATAATGCCCTTTTAAGACTTTTTACCCCTTAACTGTAGCTAATAGCCATTTGTCCACCAGGCCATTCAGTCGCCAAAACAGCCTCCATGAAGAAGATTGAATTGCTGAAAGAGCGGACTATACAGGATTATCGTTCTACCTACAATGATATACGAGACTGGTTAAGGCGTGAGAAAAATGGGGCAGCATCTGAAGAATCTACAATAGATTGGGATGATCAGGCTTTGAAGTGGACTTACTCAAATCGCAAGAGATAAACCTTGATTATATTCTCGAATTAATTTTTGAGCACAACAAAAAGACAAAAGACAAAGCCTCTTTAATTGAAGAAATACGCAGGATTATTATTTATAATGTTTTTTACTGCCCAGCAGGGGGAGCAAGCGAAAGTCTTTTTCCTTAAAGGCTTTCGCTTTTTTCTCGTTTGACGTTTGTTAGCAATTTTTTATAAACCGTAATGCAAAGTGTAACGCAAAAAATTGTTTATGTCAAAAATTAGAAAAGAAACTAAGCTACTCTTACATTCATGCTACAGGACCGAAATCGAAGCACCCTCTCTAACTGGAACATCCGAAAAGTTTCGAGAAAGCAAGGTTGGTACATTAGTTAAAGATTCCATGACCCGTCTAAAAGAAATAAGTACCCTGAAGCGAAACTAGTTCGCTTTGCGGGCATGAATTGTTTTAAAAACAAGAAGACCGCCAGGCACGCATCAATAGGCTGATCAACGAGAAAGTGCATCTCCTTGATGTGCGAGGTAGTCAGAAAGACTCGGGCTGATTTAAAATCAGTTTTGAACTATTTCTTAGCTGTAGTAAAAAAGCATGGATTTGATGAGCTACAGATTTTCAAAAATTACGTCCAGAGCAATTCCTGCGATTCTGGATCAAACGGGATTATACAAAGGCGCTAAATGGACCAACAGTAATTATAACCATTACAAAAATATCTTGAAATTGCTTTAACAGCATTAAAACCGCATTGCCGGAAGAAAGGGCAAAGCGTTAAGTAATATTATTTACAAAGCCTCTTATACACAACAGAGGCTTTGTAATTTCATCGGAGATAAGTTAGGCTCTAATTGCCGTCAAGAAACACATGTTTTACTGCTTCAAGATAGCCAAATCCATATTTCATATTGGGTTCAAGTGCACTTCCTTCCGCCCATTCATTCCAGGCGTTTATTGTAATCAGTCTGGGTTGACCAGGATGTTGATCTACATATTCCTTTGCTTTTTCAAGGTAAGTCTGGAAGTATTCGGGCCTGTTGTTGACAATCAAGCCTTGTTTTGTAGTCGGGAAGCGTGGATTACTATCCCAGCCTATAGAAACGTGGGGGAAGTATGGAATTTTAAATGACTTGTCCCATATTGCCCAGTTGGATATGGATTTTTCGGCCCATGGAATGTAGTCTCCCTCTGGGGCTACCAGGTGCACCCATTGGTAATTCGTCATACTTGCAAATCCAAAGTATTCCAGCGTTTCATCCTGCGTCTGAATCCGGTCTCCTGGCACACCTTGTAAGGTGGAAGGAATATTGCCCCAGAGGGTAGCTTGGAGGTGTAATCCCGGGAAGCCGGCTTCAATGGTTTTTTTCCGGAAGTAGTCGATTGCTTCTTTTGCTTTTTCTGGGCCGCCAATTCCTTTGATGAATGTGGAAAGTTCGTAGATGTTAAAAACGGGTGCTCCGTTGATCTTATAATAGTTTGGTTTTTTAAAGTAGTCTTTAATGATGTGTGCTATCATTACCTCGAATGTAGGGCGGTCTACGCCTCCATACCAGTACACTTTACTTTTGTCGGGATTGGAAGGGTCTAGGTAGGAGGTGTGGTCATGATTGGCCCACATTAGGTAGAATTTCATGTCGTTTGAGTTCTTTGCTTTTAGGAAACCTTTGTTCAGGGCATCTTCCAGATATGGCTTATTGTCGTACCAGTACCAGTCAAAGATCATTACATTTACCCCATACTTTGTTGCGGTTGCTATCTTTTTAGCCATTACCTCCGGCTTGGATTCATCTTCATAACCCCATAGTGGAACTTTGGGCACTTCATGACCTTCAAATTTGGGTTTAGCTTTGTAAATGGCTTCCCATTCACCTTTTCCATCGGGGAAAACGTGTATATCTTTAAAGCGCGGATCGTTGTGATAAGCTGGCCAGTAATAGGCGGCTACGTCGTACTTGTTTTTAGTATTAGTCTGTTGCTGTGCTGTTGCAAAAAAAGAAACTAAAACAATCGGTATCACTGTTAGGTAAACGAATACTGTTGATTTTATCATCTGTATATATTTTTCAGCTTAATAAACGGGTATTTAATTAATATCCTGGGTTTTCCAGTAGTTTCGGGTTATTGCTGGTTCTTTGAAGGGTGAGGGGCAAGTAATAGTTTTCCTGCCTGAATTGTGGAATATTGGAACTGCCATCTACGTTATTGATGATCTGTATTTGGTATTTTCCCGTGGTGGCGTCCAGGATATAACGGATACCAGACCAGCGTACAGACAAATCGTTAACTGCGGTACGCCATCTCCTTACGTCCCAGTAGCGCTGACCTTCAAAGGCGAGTTCCACTTTTCGCTCATGATGAATTTTATCCCGTGTTATATCCGTTAATGGAGCAATTCCGGCCCTGTCTCTTATCTGATTTATTGAATGGAGGGCATCGTCTTTGTTGCCCAACTCAAAAGCTGCTTCGGCATTATTTAACAGTATTTCAGCATATCTGAAAATCAACCAATCCTGTTGGGAGGTAGCCCATCCACTGTTAGATCCGGCCATGTTGTCGTGGCTTTCATCTAAATATTTTAAAATACCGATGCCGGTTCCCTGGTAATCCTGGTTGCCTGTAGCAGCAATGCCATTATATGCACCATCTGTTTTGATTGTTCCGTCAGGCAATCGGATGCCAGCATGGAAGTCGAGGGTTCCACCTTTCCAGCTTGTATTCTGTGTGTAAAAGGTGGCATAAAAGCGGGGATCTTTATTGGCCCACAATTCGTCTGTTGTAAGTAGTTTACTTTGAATAGCGGCACGATCCAGTGTGCCCGGTGTTCCGTCAACATGCTCAAAAGACTCGGCAAATTCAAGATAGGCCTGCTCATATAATCCGCGGCCCCATGCCTGGGGTCTGGGACAATTGAAAAAGTCAACCCCCCATCCGTTTCCGCCGGTAGCCTGGTTTACGTTGTCGTGGCGTTTGGCAAAAATCACTTCGCTATTGTTTTTAACTAGAAAGATGTTCCTGAAATTAGTTACTTTATCAGCATCTCCAGTATAAAGACTGTATTTATTGCTTTTAATAATAGCTTGGGAGGCATTGTAAGATGCCTGGTAATAGGAGTTAGCCAGCGACGCAGGTATACCTACTACTCCATTCAATTGAACGTTGCCAAATTGCGCTATACTTGCAGCATACAATGCAGCCCGGCTTTTCAAGGCAAGCGCTGCATATTTCGATGGTCTTCCTATATTGTCACCATTTACTACTTCCGGCAAATCATCTGCAATCGCATCAATTTCGGAAAGGATAAAGTCATAAACATGTTGCTCTGTTTCTCTCGCGGGGAAAAGTGTGGAGTCGGGATCGTTGGCGTTCTGAACCTTGGTGATCAGTGGAATACCTCCATATCTTTTTACCATGGAAAAGTAACAGAATGCTCTTAGGAACCGCGCTTCTGCTAATTTTGATTTTACCTCATCTTCCGGAAGTGGAGAAGTGGGTAATTTTTCAAGGAACTGGTTAATCTCGCGTACGGTATTATACCCCCACCAATCCAGCAGCCCTCCGTTAATATTTAAATTGCCGTATTTGAAAGAAAACGCATTACTGGGGTTCCAATCTCTAAACTGAGGAAAGCTTTCGTCGGAAACGTCGTTGATATCAAAGGCATGCCAGCCTCCGTCGCCATCAGTAGGGCCACTTGCGTTACAATCATTTCCAAACACCGGGATATCGTAATAAATCTGGGTAAGGTATGCGTTGATCAATGCAGGATCTTTAAAGACATCCGCATCTGAAATGATATCGAGTGGTTTTTTATTTAGCACTTGTTTATTACAGGAAAAACCTAGACTAATTAGAAATATCAGTGGAATAATTTTTTTCATCTTCTTAAATTTACAGTGTAAGATTTAACCCTATTGAAACCGTTCTTTGTTGTGGATAATAATAGGTTGCCTGTCCTGATGGTGCTTCAGGGTCGATGTCATATTTTTTAAGCGGGTTAATGGTTAATAGATTGGTGCCGGCCACATACACTCTTAATTGGCGAATACCGGCTCTGATAAGCAGTTGCTTGGGCAGGGTATATCCCAAGGCCAATGCTTTCAGACGCATATAGCTGGTCTTTTTATAGTAGATATCAGAAAAGAAGCTATTTGAAGATGCGCCGGAAATTCGCGGCGTGGCATAAGCGGAATTGTTTTGTTCCGTCCACATGTTTTTGTAGAAAGCCTCTGAGTAATTAAGGCCATTATGATACAAATACACGGTACTGTAATAGTTAAAAGCTCCTTGCAGCAGGCATTGCATATCGAAACCTTTATACCTAAGGTCCACGGTAGCTCCCGTCATCCAGTTGGGTACAGTACCAGTACCAACCTGCTGTTGGTCTTTATAATCTAATTTGCCATCTCCATTGCGATCAATATACTTAACATCTCCTGGACGTAATGCCGCGTTACCACCAGGATAAGTAAATTTCAAATCATCAATTTCCTTCTGGCTGGTAAAGAGCCCATCAGATAGATATCCAAAAGCCCGGTCTACCCATTTTCCTGAATTCTTTGATATTCTTTCCTGATCGGGATCCGTATAAACCGGTTCTTCGTAATGATCCCACCGTGCCCGAGACCAGGAAATGTTGGCTGAAACCTGATAGCTTAGCTCGCCAATATGGCCATTGGTTCCCAAAACAAATTCAAAACCCCGGTTATTCTGGCTATTTAAATTTTCAGAAGGGAGGGCGGCTCCGAAGGTGTTGGGAAGGGTTTGGATCCTGGTGGCAGGAATTCCGGATAAGGTGCGATAAAAGACTTCGGCAGTTCCAAAAAGTTTCCTGTTGAATAAAGAGAAATCAACAGCGGCATTGTAAATATTTACTTTCTCCCAGGTAAGATTTGGGTTGGCCAGACCTGTAGATACGATGCCCGCCTGGGTACCATTCCCTATGAGCCATTGTCCGCCAAACTGGTAGCCTGTGAGGTATTGAAAACTACCTACATCGTCAATACCCGAAGCGCCATAGGACAGCTTGAGTTTGAGTTCATCCACAATATTCAGGTTTTTAATAAATTCTTCCTGCTCCATTCTCCATCCCAGTAAGAAACTCGGGAAGTATCCCCACCGCTTGTTTGCGTCGAATTTTGCAGATGCATCTGCCCGCAAAGAGGATTCAAAAAGATATTTTTCTTTATAAGCGTAATTCAATCGTCCCACATAGCTGGCACGCCCCATTTGCGATGCTGAACTATTTGCCACGCTTGTGGAAACCAAACCGGCGTACAATTCTTCAACAACAGGGGTTAAAAATTTCTCCCTTCCTGCTATTATATAAGTGTAGTTGTTATCTATGGCCTCGTAAAGGGCAAGTGCGGTAATATGATGGTCTTTGTTGAAAACGTGTTCGTAATTTAAGGAGAGCTGGCCGGTTATATTGCGGGTCTGTGACTCTTGGTAAGTTAGTTTTGCCTGTGAGCCAAGCGACCCGGCGAGGGTGTAGGCCTGTGTGGAATAATCATAGGTGTAAAAGCTATATGGTTTTGAGAAGTTCTTGTCGGTAACGTAAGTTTTATCATAGTTAATAAAAGCTTTGGCACTTAGTCCACTAATAGCCGGTATTTGGTAGTTAATTATAAAGGTTCCCTTCATATTCTGGGAGTTTGACCTGTCGTATCCGGCTATGTTCTCGTTTGATACCAGTGCGATACTACCCACCCCTTGACCGTTTGCGTAAGAATATTTGGTAGGATCCGGTAATTTTTCGGGATAAATAGGTAACGAGTTCCACAGATCCTGCCATAGCGTATTCCCTCCCACACCCTGACCACGTACTGGCTGCGAATTTGTTTCACTTACGGCGGAAAGGAGCAATTGAATGGACAGGTTTTGATTGATCTGTGCATCTAAATTAGACTGTAGATTGTACCTGTTATAACCGCCACCATGATTTTTCCACATGGGCAATTGATTGAGATAGCCGAAAAACCCAAAATATTTGAGCTGGCTGGTACCACCCTGAACGGACAAATTTTGTTGCGTTTCCGGGGCCCAGGTTCGTGTAGCAACTTTTTGCCAATCGGTGTTTGGATAGGCGGGGTCAGTTCCAGCATAGTATTTCTGTACCTGCTCCTTTGTATAAGGCTCCGGTTTTCCCTGGTTGGCATAGAACAAGTTGGTTATTTCTGCATACTGACCCGAATTGACCGGCTTCGACATCAATGTATTGCTTTGGAGGGTATAGGAAGAATTAGCCGTAATGCTGGGTTTCCCTTCCTTACCGCGTTTAGTTGTTACCAATATAACGCCGTTTCCTGCGCGGGCGCCATATATAGAGGCCGCCCCGTCTTTAAGAATACTTAACGACTCTATCTGGTTGGGATCAATATTATTAAAGTTGGATTCAACTCCATCCACGATCCAAATTGCCTGCCCAAAGCCGCGGATATTGATAGATGCCTGATCTGCGCCCGGTTGGCCGGTTGATTGCTTTGATACTAATCCGGGTAACCTTCCTGCTAACGAATTGATCGTGCTGGCAACAGGGGCCTGGGTTAACGCTTCTCCTTTAACGGAAGCTACTGAACCAATCAACGTTGCTTTTTTTTGTGTGCCGTATCCTACCACTACTACATCGTTTAATGTTCCTACCAAGGGTGTCAACATTACATTAATAGTGGTTTGGCCCGCAACCGGTACCTCTTTCGGGCTATAACCTACAAAGCTAAAAATAAGCACTGCATCATCCTGTAATCCCGAAAGGTGATATTTCCCGTCGGGCGCTGTTACGGTGCCCTGTTTTGTTCCTTTTACCGCAACGCTAACACCGGGTAGGGCCTGTCCTTTTTCATCGGTTACCAGTCCCGTTACAGTTATGGCTTCAGCATTAGGTGGTTTGGTATTCTCCGCTTTTCCCGTAATAATTACGTTGTTTTCTTTTATCACGTAAGTAAATGGCTGGTCTGTAAAGCATTTAGCGAGCACTTGTTGCAAGGGCATATTTACTACGTGAAGGGTAACAGGGGTACTCTTATTTAGTAACTGTTCCGCAAAGAGAAAATGATAGCCGCTTTGTCTGCTGATGTCGTCCAGCAATTGATCAAAAGGTGCGTTCTTTACATTTAAGGTAACGCTTTGCCCGTAAGATGCCGCGGCAACCTGCAGCAAGGAGCTCATGAAAACGATAAGTGTCAGCTTCATTTTTAAAAAGGCATAACGTCTGGTGGAGAGGAAACCCCTCCAACCAATAAGTGGAATTTTTCTATACATCTGGTTGAGTTTAGGGCATTAGATGGTATGGGACATTTCTATAGTGCTCGTCCCTCCAAATCGTGGCCGTTTGGGCGGTCCTGATTTTTTAAGTATTGAATTTATTTACAGGTAACTATAATTTTCCTTCCCTCTATTTTAAATGATGCTATTCCTGTCAGGGCTAAATAATCTAATAAATTGGCGATGTTTTCCGTTCGGGATATAGAGCCACCAAGTACCTTGTCGTTTAAGTTTCCCCTATACGCTACTTCTACGTTGTACCACCTGGCTACTTTGTTCATGGCGGTACGGATATTTTCTTTCCTAAAAGAAAAATACCCGTTTTTCCAGGCAATAGCATCTTCCATATTTACCGTTTGGAAGCTGATATCATTGCTTGTTTTACTGGCAATTGCCTGTTGACCTGGGGTTAAAATTTTGTGCGTTTTATTGGCTATTAAGGATACAGCACCTTCCAATAACGTGGTTTGCACGGACGGTTCGTCGTTATAAGCCATTATATTAAAACGCGTACCCAGCACCTGTATGCTGGTGTTTTCCGCAGTCACCGTAAAAGGAGTTTTTGCGTTTTTTAAAATCTCAAAGTATGCTTCGCCAGTTAATTCTACATGTCTTTCCGCCCCCTTAAAGCTGCTGGGATATTTTAAGGAGGAAGCTGCGTTTAACCATACTTTACTTCCATCGGGTAAATTGACCGTGAATTGACCTCCCGGTGGAGTGGTAATGGTGTTGTAGGCTGGCGGGGTGTCGTTGTTATCTTCCCGTGCCGTTTTCTGGTAAGAGATTTCACCAGCATTATTTTTGGTAATTACTGCATTGCCCTGTACTGCCAGTATACCTTTGCCTACAGTATCTAATACAATACGCTCACCATTTGCCAACGTTAAAATAGCTGCATTTTTTCCAGGTAATATGACCTGTTCTGCATCCAGATTTTTTGCAACCTGCTGGTTTTCCAATTGCGTTTTTATGTCCGGGCGGCTGTACAAATAGATACCAGCACTTGCAATAAAAATGATAGCAGCTGCGGCAATAGCGGGTAGTTTAATAAAATTCCAGAATCGTTTTACAGGTTGAAATTCATGTTTTAGTCGTAAAAACATCCGGTCCCGAACAAGGTCCGGATCGTCTGGATATGGAGCATTTTCATTACTCACTTTATGGTATAAGTCGATCAGCTCTTGCTTTTCACGGTTACTAATGGTACCGTCAATGTACTTCCGTAGCAATTTGTTAATCTTTTTCCCGGACATTTGTATTTAGCTTATAATAGACTGTGACCATGAAAAGGGTTTTACCCTACAATGGTTCCATTTTTTTACAAATTCCGGTTAAAAGATGTTAGCAGGGCGTTATAGGTTATAACGTTTAAGTAGCTCGGCTGATAAAATAAGGGCTAGTCCGCTGGTTTCAAGGTGATGTTTGATGATTTTTAAGGCCCGGGTCAGGTTTGCCTCTACTCCTTTTTCGGAGATACTCAATTTGGCAGCAATTTCATTATTTTTTAGGCCAGCATAGCGACTATATTTGAAGGTCATTTTACATTTTTCCGGCAGTGTTTCAATGATCCCGTCTATATATTCTTTTAAGAACAATGCATCTAATTTCTCTTCATCTAAACTCACTTTTTCAAATGTGAGGTTGGTTTTTGCCAGTCTTTCCCGGCGTTGTTGTTTGCGATAGTGCTTAAATACAGCAAATTTTATTTTGGTAGCCAAAAATGCGCCGACACTTAGAATGTCAAAATTATTTTTCTCTCTCAACAACGCCATGAAGACTTCATGAACGATATCTTCGGCGGTACATTTATCTTTCGTATGGTTCCAGGCAATGGACAATAAATTTTCCCAATACTTGTTGTATAATTTAGTGAATGCTGCATGGTCACCTTTCTGTAAACGAATTAAAAGTTCCTGATCAGGAATAACGTGGAAGGATGCCATAAATTGACATATTTTGTTCTTACGAATCTATTATTTTCATATTAGATAACCGTCATGTACTATCTCTGGTAAAATACATAAATGCAAAATTTATTCAAGTTGTAATGATAATAAAATAACTCATTTAGATAGTAAAAATTAATAGTTTGTAAGTCGCTTCCGCCACTCGTTTCCGAAAATCACAGGACAGCCAGTGCTATCTTACCCGGCATTTGGGCATAATTGTGTTCTTTTATGATCTCCAGCAGCAAATGTTTTAGTCCTTTATACTGAACAATAAAGAAAATCAATCGGTCCCGGATATCTAGCCTGGCGCTGTAATAGCCGGTATCCATCATCTTCCGCACATCCGCGCTCTTAAAATCGCCGGTTTGCAGTTGCTGTAAGGTCTTAGAAAATGTTTTTTCAACACGCTAGGTGTTCATGACACCTCCGCTTCTTACCCGGAAAATTTCTTCTCTATTGCCCGGTTGCTTAAGGGAATAATTTTCAATTCCCTTGAGATGAGATCCCGGAATTACCTTACCAAAGTACCCGAAGGTAAAAATAAACAGCTTTTTGGCCGCCGCTTCCAGACCTCGTTCTATTTTTTTTAGCCTTTCCCGGACGACCTTCAAACCTGTTTGGTTAGTGTCGCAAAAACTAAGCAGGCGGGTAATGGGTCATGTTATTTCCAGGTTCAGAAGTTTGAAGATTTCTTTGGTAATGATCCGGCAATTTTCTGAAAGTTCTTCGAGGGTACAATTGATCATCCTGATATTAACAGGCAGACCCTCTTTTATTTCCATTAGCTCTAAGTGAAGGATGTCTTTTTCCCCAATCACTTCACTGCCTTTCAGTGTAGCAAAAATATTATCGGCAGCCTTCTGGTCATTGCCAATACAAAAACGACCATAGGTTTCAAAATTGTCGGCTGTTTTCATGTTCAGGGTTATGTAAAATGTAGATTTCATAACAATGTATTTGTTGCAATCTTTGAATTAGATGATCTGCCCGAACGGATCAATTTACGCAAGATATTTATCCAGGCCGTGGAAAGTAATAAGGTAAGCCCTGTTACGGCCAGGGCTGTTTTAAAGAAGCTTTCTTCAATAATATCAGCCTTGTAAGCCATCGAGCAGGCCAATAGGCCCAGCTCACCTGTCTGTGAAAGCAAAGCGCCGGCATAAAGACTATCATGCCAGGAATAACGGAGTATTCGGAAAACGACGGCGGAGAGCATGCTATTGATTAGCTGGATAAGGAGGGTTATCGTTAAAATGGTTAAAATATTGGCTTTGATATAGGAGAGGTCCAGCATGAGGCCAATGGAAATAAAGAATAGGGCCACAAAGAACACTTTAAAGGGTTTCAGCACATTTCCCAGCCAATGGAAAGCGTTGGTACGCCCGATATAAATACCGGCCACAAAGCTACCTACCGGACCTGAAAACCCGATCCAGGACGCCAGCAACGCAAAGCCAATGCAGATAAAGGCTCCGGTGAATACCTGCAGATCGTGGTCTTGATCCATTTCCCTCCAAACCGGTAATTGTAACAGGTTTTGATAGCGGATAGATCTGAGCAGCAAAAAGATCAATATGCAGCCGGTAATGGATGCTAACAGGTCTGCCGGATGGAGACTGTGCTTATTACTAATGATCCTGAACAGGGTAAAAACGGGGGCGATTAGAATGTCCTGGACCAATAAAATGTTCAGGGCTATTTTGCCCATAGGCGTGTGCAGCTCATGGGTTTTCCGCAAAAATTCGCTGACGACGGCAGTGCTGTTAAAAAGCAACAAAATAGCCAGGATAAGGGTATTGCCAATCTTCCAATGTAACAGGAAGCCCGTGGCCATTGCACCTCCAAGCGCTAAAATGGTTTTGACCAATTGTGCTATAATGGGTTGAAGCAGCAAACTGCGTTTGTCTGGTACTTCTATTTCCATACCCAGGAAGAACATAAGCAACAAGACGCCGATCTCGCCCAAAGCAGCAATATTCTCCGGACCGGTAAATATTCCTGCGGCCTGCGGGCCTAATAGAAATCCGGCCAATATATAAGCGACTGGATATGGTTGGTTGAGCCGCTTTAATAAAAAGATAAGCAGCAGAATTACCATGCTCATGACGCTTATGGGCAATAACAAGTCGTGCATATACGGCAGATTAATGCTGTTTGTTGCAAGCTGCAACCATTTAAAAGCAATAAGGGCGGAATTAAAACAATCCGCCCCATTGCCTCCATCTGATGCCCGTTACGCCACTGTTATCGTACGGGATAATTTTAGAACGCTTTCCTTTTTCGGCAGTTCTACATGCAGCACGCCATCCTCATACCGGGCAGTAGCATTTGCTGCATCCACCGTGTCGTCCAGGCTAAAGCTGCGGCTAAATTCCCTGCGCTTATATTCTTCCCGGAGCCAACCCTTATTCTTGTCTTCCTCCCTGTTTTCTTCCTTATGCTGGAAGGAAATGGTCAGCAGATCGTTTTTCACGTCAAGAAGAAAATCCTGTTTCTTCAAGCCGGGCGCTATTACTTCTAGTTCATAGCTCTTATCCGTTTCACGGATGTTAACAGGAACTGAACTGGGATTCTGAAGTCCGGTAAATCCCCAGTATTCGTCTTCGAAAAAGCGGCTTAAGTTGTTTTGGAAGATTTGATCAACAACACTTCCGAAAGTAGCCGGACGACCATTGTCTTTTTTGATGATGTTTGTCATAATGTCCTCCTTTTGTTTTTAATTTCATTTTTTTCGTATCAACCAAAATGCCAATTCAGCGCGTATGAAATTTTGACATTTTTAGTCTGTATCCTATAGAGAGAGGTGTCAACTTTTCTTTGGTGGATTGAAATTTTGACGGTGTTAGCAGATATGTCCTTAGGGGCGTGGTAAACCATTATAATACCCGAGCACTTACCCAACACAGCTGTTAACTACTCATTTTCTCCCACCACTTACTCATTACCCTTCATCCGTGTCCCTGCTGTTTATTATTTTGTTTTTTCATCAATTATTTATTTGGATCATGACTCAATTTTTTACTATCCACCCCAAAATAGCATCCCTAATATTAATTTTTTGGTTGTTTGCTTTTGCTGCCTGTAAGAAAAACGGCGATAAAGGGGATACATATTCCGGAATTAAACAGCATACCATTGTGGTGGAATCTATTATAGGCACAAATGGGGATATTCTCCCTTCCCGCGCCGGCTTTATTGACTTATACGACGGCAAGGCATATAACCAAGTCGACGGGATATCAGTATCCAGTAAGATAGACCTGGCCTACAACTATCATGGCGGCGGCTGTCCTACATGCCGCTTCTTTGAAAATGTAAAAAGTATGTCGTCACGCACCTACTATGTCAAAGCCTATTCTTTTATCACTGATAGCCAGATTTTAGGAACGGATGAGGTAACGGAGACCGAGTTCGAGGCGTTGAAAACTAAGACGGACCTGGAAGCTTATTTTGCAAGATTACCGACTGCCTTTAAGTCTATTGAAGACATTGCAAGAGATAACGATGTGGCTAAAAATAAAATTTTTGCATTTGTTGAAAAGAATGGCAAAAAGGGATTTTTAAGCATATCTGATTACGTGGCCAATGTTCCTGATGGCGATCGGGCTGTGCTTACGCTGAATGTAAAAGTGGAAAATTGATGCAGTAGGGGGTGGAAGGGCTATTCCTGAATTTTCACCCCTAATCTCAATAAATCATATTCTTAAATATCCCTTTACTTGTATAACCCAACCCCAGATTTTCACATTTAAATATTGTGTATAGCACAGCAGCCCTGCAGCCGTATAGCAGCCCCTGGTATTTGAAAAAAATAAACCAATCTTTGGGGTATGATAGATGCTTCACCTGATAGTTGATAAGTTGTGGGTGGCCCGCTCTTGGATCTAGTGTGAAGAAGTATACTATTTGTCGTTTTTACGTCCATCCTTGGTCCATTGGAAGGTTTTTGCACAAGTTTAAATACGTGTTGATATATTCCATGATCTGGTCGGCCATTTGTTTGGTGGATTCCCATATTACTCCTTTAAGAACATCCTTTGATAACATGTTAAACCGTTGGCATGTAAGCTGATATACTAGTGCTTTCCCTCCACCCGTTAGATAAGATGGATAACATTAAATCGGTGGAAATGGTCATAAAAGGAGAACGCATTTATCAGCAATAAACTATTGCCAGTGGCTTTTATAAAACCATTCTCTACCTAGTACGGGCTATTTAAACCTTTGGTAATACTGTTTTTATTTTCCCCTGCTGATTGCAGTAGGGTCAGTTGCTACCTTATCGCCTGTTTACAAAAAGCATTGCATTTTTTCGGAAAAGAGCTCCTAATCATTGAAGATAGCCCGTAGATGGTGTGAAACCAGTCTACTATGTTTTATGCCTGCTTTTTGATAAGTTTGGCGCATGACCGTTATGCCAAGTGGTTTTCCGGCTATTGTAATATGGATAAGGTGTTAAAAAATAATAATTTATCTCAAGATCAGCAACTCTTTGCCCGGATTGCGGAAGGTGATGCTGTTGCCTTCCGCCATTTATTTGATAAATATTTTGAAGTATTATGCTTAAACGCCACCAGGCTACTTAAATCTGCGTATTGGAGCGAGGAAGTAACGCAGGAAGCCATGCTATATATCTGGGAAAGCAGGGCCACCTTACCGGCTATTGAGCAGCCCGCGGCCTGGATTTTCCGGGTAGTGTCTAATAAATGCCTCGACAAAATAAAACGGCAGCAACTGGAAATAAGGGCCCAGTACCTTTTAAATATTTCCCCCCATGAAGATCAGCCAGGGCAACTGGATTATGCTTTACTGCGCAAGCTGGTGGCGGAAGCGGTGGCCCACTTACCGGCGCAGCAACAGGCGGTATACAAGCTGCAACAGGAAGAAATGCTGAGCTACAAGGCTATCGCAGCGCGGCTCGGGATTAGCGCTAATACCGTCCGCAATCACCTGGTACGGGCTTTTGCAGCCATTCGTGCGCACCTGATTAGCCATGGCGAATTCCTGCCAATGCTCTTTTTTTTAATTTTTTTTTGAAACAAGTAGTCCTTCACCCTTTCTTAATCGACTTTACTGTATATGGAGAATGAAACCGAACATATCCGGCAGCTTTGCCGGCTGTATGCCAGCAATCAGGCAACTGATGCGCAGGTAAAAGAACTGTTCAGGTTCCTGGAAGATCCGGAGAACGATGCGGCAAGCCGGGAATTGGTCTTGCGCACGATGGATACTACCCTTGTTCCGGGTGAGGAGGCAGCCGTGTTGGAGGATAAAGAACAGATGTGGCAAAACATGCTCCAGGCCAGTGATAGCTTGCGGGAGCAATGGGGAAAACGAAAAAGAAGAAGGGTTATGATGTTGCCCTGGTTAGCGGCGGCTGCCGTGATCACGGGGATTATAGTTTTTATGTATGTAGATCGTCGTCCTGCACCCCGGATAGTGGCAACCCTGGATGTGCCGGCAGGTGGTAATAAAGCGATACTCACTTTGTCTGACGGATCTACGATTACCCTGGACAGTGCGGGAAATGGAACAATAGCTCGGCAAGGACCCGTAGCGATTGTTAAGTCGGCAAATGGAGCGGTTTATTATGATACAAAAGATGCAGGAGCGGCAGACCGGGTGATGATGAATAAAATAGCCACCCCGGTGGGGGGGCAATACCAGGTTTCTTTACCAGATGGTTCTAAAGTGTGGCTAAATGCGGCTTCTTCGGTCACTTACCCCGCTGCGTTTACAGACAGAGAGCGTAAAATTTCCGTTACCGGTGAAGTGTATATAGCGGTGGCCAACGATGCGGCACATCCCTTTGCCGTAGCAATCCCTGGCCATTCGGGCATAGAAGTATTGGGCACCAGCTTTAATATCAACGCTTATGGCGACGAGGGGAACACAAAAACCACGTTAATTGAGGGGCGTATAAAAATGACCGGCAGCAACGTGATACTCAAGCCGGGAGAGCAGGCCGTGGAAAGTGATAATGAGCCGTTGAGCATCCATCCCCGGGTGAATGTTGAAAAGGAGATTGCATGGAAAAATGGCATATTTTATTTTGAAGACGCCAGTTTACCACAAGTGATGAAACAATTGGAAAGATGGTATAATATAAAAGTGTTGTATAAAGGAACAATACCGGCATTGATGATCAACGGGAAAATGGACCGTAATATTAGTCTGCAGGGAGTGATGGATTTCCTAACTAAAATGGGTGTAAACTATACTTTGAAAGACCGGACCTTACTAGTAACCGGCAATTAAGTAAAAGCAAAAAACAGTAGTGTATGACCAATTGCACGCGCCCTTAAAGGCGGTGAAGGGTATGCTTTGTAATATATCAACCAAAACAAATTAATCACCAAACACTGCAAAATTATGCAGCACAACCAATTTCGTAGCAGGCGTTGTCGTTACCTGCTATTGTTCGCACTCCTGCACCTATGTGTAACAGGAGTAGCACAGGATGTTACCTATACCGGGAAAGATGTACCTATCAAAACTGTATTTAAGGAAGTAGAAAAGCAGACTGGCTACTTTGTAATGTACAATGGCCCGGTGCTGAATAACATTCCTCCGGTTTCTATTAAAGCAGACCATCTCGCCCTTCAGAAATTCCTTGATTTGTTGTTTGCTGATCTGCCGGTAGACTACGTGATCAGGAGTAAAACAATTATGTTGTTCCCGAAGCAGCAACCACCTTCTGGTGGAACGCAACCTGCACCCGTTTCCGGTATTATTACCGATAAGAACGGCCAGCCATTAAACGGGGCTACGGTGCGGGTAAAAGGTAAAAATTTATGGGTTACCACTGGGGCCAATGGTCAATTTTCTATTCCGGCAGAACAAGGCGATATCCTGCTGATCAACTGCCTTAACCAGGCGCCCACAGCAGTAAAAGTGGATGCGGTTTCCGGCATTAAGATCATGCTTCAGCCACTCATCATGAACCTGGGCGAAACCGTGGTGAATGGCATTTACAAAAGACCCGTGGAGAATTATACGGGAGAAGCCAGAACCTACACAGTAGATCAATTGCGCAGGGTGAATAATACCAATGTGATCAGTGCATTACGTTCCTTAGATGCTTCTTTCCAGGTACCTTCCGACCTGAATTTCGGATCAGATCCTAACCACCTGCCGCAGATACAGGTACGTGGGGCTAACAGTATCGCCAATACGAATCTTACCAGCCAGTATGGTTATATTAGTAATCCGCCATTGTTTGTGTTGGATGGTTTTGAAGTACCCTTGCAGAAGATTTATGACCTGGATATGAACCGGGTCAGTAAAGTTACCATCCTGAAAGACGCTGCCGCTACAGCTATCTATGGATCAAAAGCAGCCAATGGCGTGCTGGTGATAGAAACCGTGCAACCCCGGACGGGACGGCTGCGCCTGAGTTATAATAACAATCTTTCCGTTAATGCCCCAGATCTTACCAGTTATCATTTGCTGAATGCATCGCAAAAGCTGCAATTAGAACAGGTGGCTGGCATATACAACATCACTTCCAGCCTGCCGCTTTCTGCAAAGGAAAAATTAGACGAGGTATACAACAACCGCTTGGCCGAAATAAAACGCGGCGTGAATACTTACTGGTTATCGCAACCACTTAAAACTGCCTTTGGCCAGAAGCACAGCATATACCTGGACGGGGGCGATGAATACATGCGATACGGCGTGGATCTTTCTTATGCAGGTACACCCGGCGTTATGAAGGGATCTAAGAGAGATAATTTGTCTGGTGGGGTAAACCTGATGTACCATAAGGGCGCGCTACAGTTCACCAATTATTTGTCGGTTACCAGCAACAAGGCGGAGAATTCTCCTTATGGTGATTTCTCCCAGTACGCAAAGATGAACCCTTACTTTCGCCCGGTGGATTCGGTGAGTGGCAAAACTGCTAAAATTTTACAGGAAAGTAATGATCAGATCGGGATGTACGACATGGTTTACAATCCTATGTATGATGCATCGCTGAAGACAAAAAATAATTCGGATTACGTAAACATCACGGAAAACTTCCAGGCCGACTGGAATATCCTGCCGGCCTTGAAACTAAGCACCCGTTTCAGCATGTATAATCAGTCCAATACTGCCGACGTGTTCCTGCCGGCAGATGCCGTGGAATTCGTAAATACGCCAGACAGCTTGTTCTCCACCCGAGGTTATTACCAGCAAACAAATGGCCTATCATCCAGCTACCAGGGAGATGTATACTTGAACTATGGTGCTAATTTCGGTAAGCATACATTGTTCTCCACCGCAGGCTATCATATCCAGGAGGATAAGGCCAACCAAAATACCGTTATGGCGCAGGGATTTCCTAATGCAGACCTGGATAATATTCTTTTTGGCCTGCAATACCCGGTGAATGGTAAGCCTACCGGTACAGAAAGCATACAACGCCTGATCAGCTATTATGCCAACGTTAGCTACGCTTATGATTACCGCTACCTGCTAGACCTTTCCTTTCGGGAGGATGGCTCTTCTTTGTTTGGGGCGGATAAGCATTATGCACCTTTCTGGTCGGTAGGGCTAGGCTGGAATGTGAATAAAGAGCACTTCCTTCATATACCGGATATGTTCAACCGGTTGAAGCTGCGTGCGTCCTATGGGTCTACCGGTTCCCAGGATTTTCCTTCTTTTGCTGCCGCCCAAACCTACCAGTACCTGACCTCTACTCGCTACCTGGACCATATTGGCGCATCGCTCTTAAGCCTGGGAAATACTTCCCTGAAATGGCAGCAAACGAATAAGTTCAACTTGGGTACGGACATTGAAATGTTCAAAGGTCGTTTGCAGGTTACTTTCAATTATTATACAGAACGCACCAATGACCTGTTTACTACGGTAAATACCACTCCCTCCTCTGGGTTCAGCAGTTTCTTTGCCAACCTGGGTACCGTACAAAACAGGGGGCTGGAATTATATCTTACCCTATTCGCCGTAAAAAAAGTGAAGGAAAACATTTACTGGAGTTTTTACGGCAACCTGTTACATAACCAGAATAAACTGTTGCGCATATCTGACGCCTTGAAAGCGCAGAATGAGCAGGCAGTAGACCAGCAAACAAAATCCGATGATCCTGTAACCGCTCCGGTACTGCAATACAAAGAAGGACAAAGCGTAAGTACTATCTATGCCGTGCGTTCCCTGGGTATTGACCCCAGCACCGGCAACGAAGTGTTTCTTACGGCGGATGGTAAGCAAACCTACAAATGGAGTCCCCGCGACGAAGTGCCGGTAGGAGATAATCAACCAAAGGTAACTGGCAACTTTGGCTCTAACCTGATGTACAAGGGATTTAGCATAAACGTTTCGATGCGTACAGAACTCGGTGGACAGATGTATAACAGCACACTGTCCGATCGGGTGGAAAATGCCAACCCGGTATACAATGTAGATATCCGGGTGCTGACGGACCGTTGGCAAAAACCGGGGGATAATGCCCGCTATAAGGGATTGACCAACCTGAATGGTAATACGCGGACGGATATTACTAAAGCTACCTCCAGGTTCATACAGGATAATAACACCTTGTATTGCGATGCCATTACCCTGGGATATCTTTTTCCGCACCTGCTTACCGACCAGTGGAAAATGAGCCGGCTGCAATGTTTCTTTTATATCAACAATCCATTCCTGGTGTCTTCCATCCGGCAGGAAAGGGGATTAAGTTATCCATTTGCCCGCAATTATTCATTTTCTCTGCAATTGGGATTCTAACAAACAAAAAGCTTCAGTATGAAAAAGGTTCATATGTTGATAACAGGCTTATGCTTCCTGCTCGTCGCGGCAGGATGTAATAAATGGCTGGATGCACGGCCCCAGACGCTGGTGGCACCTGATAAACTATTCTCTACAGAAAATGGCTATGAAGATGCCATGTATGGTGTATATACCACTATGGCGGGGGCTGCCTTATATGGTGATCAGCTCACAATGAGCTTCCTGGATGTACTGGCCCAACAGTATAATTGCCAGGCTAACCCCAGTCATCAGTTTTACCAGGCGGCTGTGTATAATTACCAGGATGCTGGGGTGAAGGCCCGTATTGATAACGTGTGGGATTCTATGTATTACGCCATCACTAATGTGAATAACATCCTGCTGCAAATTGATGGTGACAAAGATCTCTTTCAACCCGGTAATTACCAGTTGATAAAAGGAGAAGCGATCGGGCTGAGGGCATTCATGCATTTCGACTTGCTGCGGTTATTTGGCGCCTCTTATTTAACAGATCCATCCAGGCCCGCCATTCCCTATGTAAAAACCGTTTCCGGGAAGGTTACGCCTTTGTTAACAGTTAGCCAGGTGCTAGACTCCGTTATCAGCGAGCTTACCGTAGCAGACTCCCTACTGGCGGCGTACAAAACGGTCAATAATGATTACTATGACGCCAGCAACCAGTTGCCCAACGACTGGAAGAATCACCGGCAGAATCATTTCAATTACTGGGCAGCGGAGGCTACACTGGCCAGGGCCTTTTTGTATAAAGGCGATAAAGTGCAGGCGCTGCTGCATGCCAGTAACGTTATTAACTCCGGGATGTTCACCTTCCAGACGCCGGACAGGATCACGAATTACCAGGATAGAACCTTTATTCCTGAACAAGTATTTGCCCTGAGTAAGTTTAATCTTAATAACCAGGTAAGCACTTATTTTAAAACCACCGGTGGAACCGTTAATCTGGGAGTGAATACGCAGTTGACCAATACCTACGGCAATGGTGGTGTGGTAGACCAGATATACGAAATTAATGCAGGAGGTGTGAGCGATATCCGGTATGCACGTTTATGGGAACTCAGCGGCACAGTGTATTTCTGTTCCAAGTTTTGGCAGGATGCCGGCAACCCGGTTTATATAAACGTAGTGCCGCTCATTCGACTACCGGAGATGTATTATATAGCAGCGGAATGCGCGGACCCAACCGCCGCTACCGGCTATTTGAATGCCGTGCGCCACGAGCGGGGTTTAAGCAATCTTCCGGATGAAATGAGCCAGCCGGATGTGCAGAACGAGCTATTAAAAGAATACCAGAAGGAGTATTATGCCGAAGGACAATTGTTTTATTACTATAAAAGGACCAATAGTCCGCAGATAAGATTTTCCGCCGTAGCAACTGATGATAAGATATATGTATTACCCCTGCCCGATGCAGAATTACAGTACAGAAACTAAAAATATGGTATGAAAAAAATACTAGTACTCCTTTTATTTTTAACAGCGTGCAGTAAAATCGACATTTCAACGTCTTACAAAGGACAGGAAAGTGTATATTTTATTTACAATATCAATGATGTTTATTCAGGCGGTATTGATAGCATCACCTATACTTTCGTGGATAAGGCCAGTACGGTGACCCAGGATACGGTATGGCTACCCGTACGCATTGCAGGCAATACAACCACTTACGACCGCGCTATTAAGCTGGCGGTGGTTGCAAACCAAACAACTGCCTTACCCAATACGCAATACAAGTTGCTGGATTATAACATGCCGGGAAATGCATTTGCTACCCGCCTGGGTGTGGTACTGCTGCGCGATGCGTCTTTACAGGATACCTCCGCTACCCTTACATTAGGGCTTCAGCCCAGTGCAGATTTTCCGGTATTAATGAAGGATACCCTCATGGGGGATGGAGCCTTTTATAACAGGAACCAGGTCCGTATCATCTTCAACGATCGGTTAATAAAACCTGGCAATTGGGATACCTATCTGGTTATTTTCTTTGGCACCTATAGCGAAACCAAATTGCGATTTATCGCCTCCGTATTGGGTGTTTCCACCTTTCCGTCCAGTGGACCCAATGCGTTGGGTTATCCCACTTTACAATATTATCAAAACACTGTCAGGAATGCCCTGTTGGAATACAATGCCAATCATGCGGCTTTAACGGACGAAAATGGTAATCCTGTAGTAATCCCTTAACTAAAAGAACGATGAAGCATACTATAAACTTATTGTTGTTGCTTATCCTGCTGGGTGCAGGCTGTTATAAAGACAAAGGCAATTATGATTATCATCCCATTAACGATATTGTAACCACGGTAGCAAAAGATAGTTTTCAGGTAAACCAGTTTGATACACTGCGCATATCGCCGGCTATAGCGGGTTTGGATACCAACCGGCTCAGTTTTGAGTGGAGGGTATATCCCATTACCGATCCGGGAAACTCACTGGATCCCGGTAAAATAGTGGTGATTTCGCACGACCGAAATTTGAATCAACCGATTACGCTTAAACCGCGTTCCGCCTATTACAATCTTGATTTTGTAGTGAAGGATACGGTAACTGGGGTGAACTATTTCAAATACATGTTCGTGCAGGTAGGAACGGTATTCCAAACTGGCTGGATGTTACTTGAACAAATGGATTCCAAAGCAGATATTAGTTTTATTACACCCGCCTATGCGCCTTATCATGGGGTGTATTCGGCCAGTAATCCTTCTAGTCCGCTGCCAGCAAGTGCAAGAAAGGTGATGAGTATTAGTACACAAAGTTTGCTAGGAACATTGAATATGGTGTATTTTGATGGTGGCGGCTATACCCTCGATAATACCTCCCTGCAAGTGATAGGCAATTATACAAAGCTGTTTTATGCCGCCCCGGAGTTGGTACAGCCTTATGAAATGATAAAGCCTAGTTTCTATTCCTATGGGCCTTACGCCCTTTGCGGAGGGAAGGTGTATGGCCTCAACGGACTTTTTGCTTCTAAATTATTTGGTACTGCTTTTACGCAGCCGGATAGCCAGGGATATACGTTGGCTCCTTTTGCAGCAGGAGGCAGCTCCTTCGGTGCTATTTTCTTTGACCAGGCGCACCATCGGTTTTTATACGATGGTGGCGGTACTTCTACCAGCCTGAAAGTATTTCCGCAGAATACTACCATGGCCTATAACCTAAATAACGTTCCGCTGCAAATGCTGACCATGCGGGCGGGCCTTGGACTGGCAATAGCACCCACCAACTGGTATGCTGTTTTTAAGAATGAAACGAACGACAGTTGTTTTTTATATACCCTCAATGCCAATGGTAATTTCACTACATCTCCTGTAGCGGCAGCCTGGCAGCCTATCCTGAATAGTCCGGAGGTGCAGCGTAGCCCCGATTACCTGTTTTCGAGCACTGTTAAGCAGATGTATTATGCGGCAGATAACAAGTTGTATGTCTATGACATGGCGGCAAACCAGTCGAGAATTATCTACCAGTTTGCCAGTGGTGAAAATGTAACCGCGCTAAAATTGATGAACGGCGTTATTACGCTGGCCACCTGGAATGGACAATCAGGCGGTGGTACCGTGTACTACCTGCCGGTAGCGGCTACGGGCGACATTAGCAATAATACGTACACGCAAAAGGTCACGGGTTTTGAAAAGATTGTTTCGCTTACGTATAAAGTTGGATAAAATATGAAAAGGATTATCATCATGGCGGCGCTGTTGCTGCCGGTTATTAGCAAGGCACAGTTGCAAAGCAGTATCATTCAGTTGGACGTAGATACGGCATCCGCAAGGAAGGCGTATTTATTGTATAAAATTGGTGATAAAACGGTGGTGGATTCTTCCACCTTGGTAAATGGCAAAACGGTGTTTAAGGTGGAAGTCCCTTACCCGCTTACCGGGAGCTTAAGCCTTGATGGCAGGGGTTATGGTTATAAAAATGGGCAAATGCCAGATCTGCTTACCTTTTACATTGAACAAGGTACGATCAATATTACCGCACATGAGCGCTTAGTACATGCGGTGATTACAGGGTCTAAGATGAATGATGAACTGGCCATGTATAACCGCTACGTTAAAATACCAATGGACAGCCTGGAAGTCGAAGCCTACAAATGGAATACAGGTGGAAAAAAACTGTGGCAGGACACGACTGCCCAAAAGCAATATACCAGCACCATGAGCGGTTTGATGCGGGAACTCAATGCCTTGCAACGCACGTGGATTGAGCATCATCCGGATAGTTATGTGAGTTTGATGGCCTTGCAATGGCTGGCCGGTGCAACGATCAATGTGCCAGTGGTAGCACCTTTGTATAACGGTCTTTCTGATCGCCTAAAATCTTCGGTGAGCGGAAAGGCGCTGGGAGAGCGGATTGCAGCAGCCAAAACCGTAACAGTGGGCGCCATGGCCCCGGCATTTACCTTAAACGATGTAAATGGGTTACCCGTTAAGCTCTCCGATTTTAGGGGGAAATATGTGTTGCTCGATTTTTGGGCTAGTTGGTGCGGGCCTTGCCGGGCAGAAAATCCTAATTATATAAAAGCATACCACCAGTTTAAAGATAAAAACTTCACCTTATTGGGTGTTTCCCTCGATAAAGAAGGACAAAAAGACGCCTGGATAAAAGCCATTAAAACAGACGGGCTGGAATGGGCGCAGGTATCTGATCTTAAATACTGGAAGAGTGAAGTAGCCCAACAGTATGATGTAAAGTCCATCCCACAGAACTTCCTGATAGATCCCACTGGAAAGATCATTGCAAAAAATTTGCGGGGCGGGGAATTGCAACAAAAACTGGGGGAAATTTTAACACCGGCACCATGATTAAAAAGCCACCTGGCCGGCGTATCGTTTGTTAGCGGTACGCCGTTTCTTTTAGGGTAAGGATTCATTATAGCTTTCAAGGATACACCGGGGGGCATCGCTGCTGTAAATAGCGCAGGAATACTAATAGTGCGGGCTGGATGCATTGCAACCAGATAGTGTCCATAGTACACCAGCTACCCGGTAAAAAGGACCAATTAAGAGATATGCCTTTAGGCTGCTATAAAGTTTGCCTAGCTTTCTATAAATCACTTTAAAATGTATAGGCAACTTTTAACACTAGGTATCCTGTTACTTTTTTCGGGATATGGTTTTTCGCAGCGTCACCAGGAAGCCGCATTGGTATCATCCCGCGATGAACAGGCTATCTGTAAAACGTTAAATGATTTTATGCTTTCCTGGAATAAACATGATGCCACTGCATTTGGCGTCACATTTACGGAGGATGCCGATTTCACCAACGTGCGGGGAGATACTGCACATGGCCGTGCTGCCATTGACGCATTTCATGCTACCATCTTTAAGGGACGGTTTAAAAATTCCCGGCAATCCTTGGGTGCGGTGAAAATAAGGCCGCTCACGGCTGATCTGGCCATGGTAGATGCACATTGGGACATGACGGGTGATATATCTCCTGTAACGGGCCAAGAGATTCCGCTCAGAAAAGGACTTCTCAGTTTCGTTATGAAGCGGGTGGGTACCGAATGGCTGATATTGATCATGCATAACACCGATCTCCCCTCCCATTAAATTTATGGGGCTTTTTTACTGGCAGTAGCGCTATGAATCAGGCTGCTGCTAAGGGCTTTTGTTAGCCGTATCATTAGCGGCAACAGCTGCCCTGCTGTCTGCACAACCATAATACAGGAACCATTTATTTTATGTAGCACACCTTAGATGAACATGGTTTACCACAAATGCTTTGAAGTAATTATTAAGATTAGTGTAAACCGCACCATACCGAAGGGATACATGGCCCTGGAAAAAGTTAACCCGCTTCCATATAAGTTTTATACTTCCTTTGTCTCCCTAGCCAATCAGGGTATCCATGTTTAAAAATAGGAAAGCTATCACCGCAGCCATTAGCTGTTTTTTCAACATGTCTGGTATTCGTTTTAACGGATAATCAATTGCAGCGTGGAGGAATTTTTCACGGGCTTATAAGGAACGTGGCAAATGTTACCGGCAGCGTTTCTCCTGTGCTAATGGGCTGCCTATTCCTAACAAAGCGTGGTGTAGTGTATTTTTTAAATGGTAATAATGATGTTAAAATAAGTGGAGGATACGCTATAACGATGGAAAAAGAAGCAATGTGCAACTAGCATTAAGCTGGCAGGTTTTGTTTGATATGCTTTAACGCTTTTACAATGTGCTTTTCAACGGTACTCACAGAAATACCCATAGATCGGGAAATATCTTTATGGGAAAGTTCCTGCGACCTGCTGAGCAGGAAAGCCTCCCGGCACTTTTGTGGCAGCGCTTCGATAGAGCGAGTGATGCCGGAGGTGAGTTCCTTTAGCTCTACGGCGGTCATGGTATTAAAGGTATCTTGGTGATAGGAAGCCGTATCCAGGTAATTTTTCCGGACAGATTGCGAACGGTATTCGTTCAGGATCTTAAATTTCAGCGACTTGTTTAGGTATGATTTTAATGATATATTGAAGTCAATTAAATGCCTTCTCTTGTACAAACTTATAAAAATGTCCTGCACCATGTCTTCTGCTTTATGCTGCGACGCAACTTTGCTACAGGCAAAAGTTACCAGCGTAGGCCAGTGCCGGGCATATATTTCTTCGAAGGCTTTCCGGTTGTCCTGTTTAACGAGCTTAAAGAGCAATTCATCTGATGGCTGCTGCAGAACGGTTGATGAAACGCGCATAAGAAATCAGTTGTAATTTTAGCCCCAAAGTGACGCATTCACGGGCATTCCGTGGAACTTTTTCGTGTCAATTTTATTCCTTTTCGTGTCAATTTAGGCTGTATTTTTCCAAATTTGTCAAAACCGGTTATGAAGGATATGATTCCACGAAGTAGAATGTTAGGTAGGTGGAAGGTACTAATATGTTTGTTTTTCACTTTCCAGGTCGCGTTATCCGGGTATGGCCAGGATTATTATTTCACCCATTACCAGGTAGAAAACGGTATTTCCAACAACGCTGTACTCAATATCATCCAGGACCACCAGGGATTTATGTGGTTTGCCACAAAAGACGGGTTAAACCGGTTCGATGGCCTTTCGTTTAAAGTTTTCCGTAATGATCCTTCTTCCGATCGGAGTATTGGCTGTAATTCCATTGTATGCCTATGTGAGGATGACCTGCGGACCATTTGGGTGGGAACGGATAAGGGCATTTTTGCCTATGATGAAACCACGGAAAGGTTTGCCCAGTTTAAACCCGCCGGCGATAAATCCATTACGGCCCTTAAAGTGAGGAATGGTGAATTATGGTATGTTTCCTTTTCAAAGCTCTGGCGGCATAACCTGGCCAAAAGAACAGTAAAATATTATGATGCCGGCAAGGGGGTAACAGCTTATTGCCTGGCCAGGGATGGGGGGCTGTGGGTGTCTACGGTGGCCGGTACCATTGTGCATTACAACAGTGCCGGCGATAGCCTGCGTACCTATGATGTGTTTAACCAGTCTGCCTACACCGTGTCCAAGTACATCAGTTGTATATTTGAAACCGGAGATGGCAATCTGCTGGTGGGTACGTCTAACCAGGGTTTAAAAGCGCTGAACGTAACCACCGGGGGCTACACTGAATTGCTTTCACTCACCCAGTATAAAACCGATATCATGGTGCGCGACATCGTAGCCGTGAAGCCGGGAGAGTACTGGGTGGCCACGCAATCCGGTATTTTCATCCTGAATATGGATCACGGTACTTTCACCAATCTTCGCAAGCACTACAATGATCCTTACTCGCTTTCGGATAATATAGTACATACTTTGTGTAAAGATAAAGAAGGGGGCATGTGGGTAGGCACCTACTTTGGTGGTGCCAATTATTATCCACAGGAATCACTGCATTTTACCCGGTATTATCCCAAGGCCTGCGCGAATTCCATCAGCGGGAATGCGGTGCGCGAAATACACCCGGACCGGTATGGGAACCTTTGGATAGGCACGGAAGATGCAGGCCTCAACCGGCTGGAACTGGCCACCGGCAAGTTTACCCAATTTAGCCCCGAACGTTCGGACCAAAGCGTTTCCTACAGCAACATACATGGCCTGCTGGTAGACAGTAATTACATATGGGCAGGCACCTACCTGCACGGGTTGGATGTGCTGGATGTAAAAACCGGAAAGCGGTTAAAACATTATAATACCGCCAACTCTGGACTGGGCAGCAATTTCGTGTACAGCATTTATAAAACAGGCGCCGGTAAAATGCTGTTTGCAACGGACGACGGTTTGTATAAATATTTGACGGGTAGAAAGGATTTTGAAAGAATAATGGCTGCTCCCAAGGTGTATTATAAAACGGTGTGTGAAGATAAATACGGGGACATATGGACCGGCACATATGGCGATGGGGTTTTTGTGCTGGACAAAAATGAAGGGATTGTGGCGCATTACCAGGCTGCCGCACATAACCACGACAGCCTGCCTGGTGATATTATCAACTATATTTTTAAAGACAGCAGCGGCACCATATGGCTGGCAACGGAAAATGGCTTGTGCAAATTCGACGAGAGAAGGAAAACATTTAAAACTTACAATACCAGCAATGGTTTTCCTGCCAACGTATTGTATGCCATTAAAGAAGATAACACCCATCATTTATGGATCAGTACCTCCAATGGGCTGGTATGTTTTGATCCTGGCAGCGAAACATTGAAGGTGTATAACCGCGCCCAGGGATTACTAACCGATCAGTTTAACTTTAATGCAGCCTACAAAGATAGTGCGGGCCGCATGTATTTTGGCAGTGTAAATGGCATGATCAGCTTTGACCCCAATGCGCCTGCCCGCAATACTTTTAACCCGCCGGTATATATCACCGGTTTCCAGGTGTACAATAAAGAACTGGAAATTGGGAAACAAGGTTCGCCGCTTACCCGGTCTATTACTTACACTGACAAGGTGGTGCTTAAACATAACCAGGCTTCATTCAGTATTGATTTTGCGGCGCTGGGTTTTAGCGCACCAGCCAGCATACAATATGTGTATAAAATGGACGGGCTGGATAATGAATGGACTTATCTCAAAACCAATCGCAGGATTTACTTTACAGAAATGAAATCCGGCAGTTATGTGTTTAACGTGCACACTATCAACGGCAGTTCTATGCCGGGAGGGCAAATGGCCAGGTTGCGCATAGAAATATTACCGCCACTGTGGCTCACCTGGTGGGCCTACGCCTTGTACATGGGTGTGGCCTTGCTGATCGCCTATTTCATCGTGCGTTATTTTACAGACAAGGCCCGCGACCGCAACCGGCGCAGGCTGGAGCGGCTGGCCTTTCAGAAAGAAAAGGAAAACTATGAAGACAAATTAAATTTCTTTACCAATGTGGCCCACGAAATCAGGACACCGCTTACCTTGATCAAAGGACCGATGGAAAACATCATGGACCGTATAGACGAGGTGCCGGCCATCCGCAATAATTTGCAGATCATGAACCGGAATACGGAACGGCTCATACAACTTACCACCCAACTGCTCGACTTTTCAAAAACGGAGGCCAGCGGTTTCCGCTTGTCCTTTATAGATACAGATATTGTACATTTATTAAAAGAAATTTTTGCGGTGTACAAACCAGTGGTGGAGCATAAGGGTATTGAAGTGAAATGGCAGCTTCCCGCCAGCCTCATTGCCAAGGCCGATCCGGAGGCGCTGCATAAGATTGTCAGTAACCTGCTGGATAATGCCGTGAAATATGCGAAATCAAGGGTGGAAATTTACCTGGAAAGCGTGTCTGCCGGGGAAGGCGATTACTACCAGTTGTTAATGAAAAACGACGGTTTTATTATTCCCTATGCACTCCAGGAGGATATCTTTAAAAGTTTCTTCCGGGTAAAAGAAACGGCCAATCAGCCCGGTACAGGCATAGGCTTGTCTTTGTCGCGGTCCTTGGTGCAGTTGCATGGAGGTACGCTCAAATTATTAGCGCCGGATGGCAGCATGAATGCCTTCCTGCTAAGCATGCCCCTGACGCCATCGGACCCTAAGGAAAATAAAAAAGACATGGAATGATGAAGAATAACGATAAGCCGGTGATACTGCTGGTGGAGGATAATAAAGAAATACAGGAGTTCATCGCGGCAAATCTGGAAGACTGCTATGGCATACTCACCGCCATGCAGGGTGCTGCAGCGCTGGAAGTGCTGGCACAGGAAACCGTGCACTTGATTGTGAGTGATGTAATGATGCCAGTGATGGATGGATTTGAACTATGCAGGCGGGTGAAATCTGATGTGGAACTAAGTCATCTTCCGTTTGTGTTACTAACGGCCAAGGATACTCTGCAATCCAAAATTGAAGGGCTGGAACTGGGTGCCGACGTGTATATCGAAAAACCATTTTCCCCTAAATATTTACGGATGCAGATTGCCAGTTTGCTGGAAAACCGAAACAAGGTAAAGGCGCATTATGCCAATTCTCCCATTGCCCTCTTGAAAAGTATGGCGCATAACCGGTCTGATGAAAAATTCCTGGAAATGCTGGATGGATTAATTGTGCAACACATGCAGGATCCGCAACTGGATGTAGAACACCTGGCCAGGTTCTTAAACATGAGCCGGCGCACGCTTTACCGGAAAATAAGCGCCATCACAGATCTTTCCCCCAATGAACTGATAAACCTCAGTAAGCTAAAAAAAGCGGCGGAGCTGGTGATCAATGACCAATACTCCTTGCAGGAAATTGCGGAGATAACCGGGTATAACAGTGCCAAGATTTTTTCCCGGAATTTTGAAAAACAATTTGGTATATCGCCTGCCGAGTATGCCCGTACCAGAACCAAAAAGAGTGAATAGAAAGAATAAGGTATCCCCTTTAATGGCGGTGATACACCCCTGGCCCGGCAGGAAAAGCAGGAATTATGAGGAAATCCCCAAAAATTATTCCCCTTCCAATAGCGGTACACGCTTATGCAGGTGTCTTTAGGATAGCTAGCGGAAGATGCCCAGCAGCATGAAACACGTTATGAATAAGATACGGAAATTATTTGTCCTTCCCTTTTTTGTGGGCATGTTGAGCGCCCATGCGCAGCAAAAAGACCTGGTAGCTTATGCCAATACGCTGCAAGGAACCCATTCCGGATTTTCTCTCAGCCGGGGAATTACCTACATTACCTCGCTACCATTTGGCATGCAGGCATGGACGGCCCAAACCGGTAAAAATGGTGGTGGTTGGAAATATCAGTTCCAGGCATCCACCATCCGTGGTTTTGAGCAAACGCACCAATGCAGCCCCTGGGTGGGTGACTACGGAGTGTTCTCGCTCATGCCGGTGAGCGGCGAACTAAAAGTACAGGAAGATGCCCCTGCCCAGCCTTTCCGGCATGAAGACGAAATGGCCCACCCAGATTATTACAAAGTAACATTTGCCAATAAAGTAACCACAGAGATTACGCCTACGGAAAGGGGAGCGCACATGGGCAGCAGCCCGGCTACACAGCGGGGCATAGCCGATGAAGACAAACCTTTTTCACTCAGTCGCTAATTTCTCTACCCATAGCCTGCATTTCTTACGAATAGGCATGGGTACAATAACGATCGCATGAAATTAAAACCTATGGGTGGTGTGTTGCTGGGCATTTTGCTGGTACAAACGGCCACTGCTCAACAAAATTATTTTATAGACGGCTATCATGGCGGTTTTTACGGGCATTACCCGGACGACTATACGGCGTTTATAAATGAACAACTACAGGCGCATCCTGCCTGGAAGATCAACCTGGAACTGGAGCCGGTAACCTGGGATGCTGTGCAGCGCCGGGAGCCGGAAGCCTATGCCGTGTTTAAGCAAACGATGTCCAGGGAGGCCGCTAATGGACGTATAGAATATGTGAACCCAAGTTATGGACAAAGCTATTTGTACACCGGCTCCGGCGAAAGCATGATCCGGCAGTTTAGCTATGGCATGCAGAAAATTAAAGCCCACTTCCCCGAAGCTACGTTTACCACCTATTCCAGCGAAGAACCCTGTTTTACCAGCGCATTACCCCAGGTATTGTTGTCCTTTGGTATCCATTATGCCGCGCTCAAAAACCCCAACACCTGCTGGGGAGGTTATACGCGTGCTTTTGGCGGGGAGCTGGTGCAATGGCAGGGGCCAGATGGAAGCCAGGTACTAACCGTACCCCGTTATAGCAGTGAGCAACTGGAAAAAAAATCTACCTGGCAAACCACCGCCTGGAATAACAATGTCGGCTATATCCAGTCCGCCCTGGCCGCCGGTATTGCGCATCCGGTGGGTATGTGCCTGCAGGATGCGGGCTGGCGTAATGGACCCTGGTTGAAGGATCATGCACAATATGTTACCTGGCGGGAATACATCGGACACGTGGCCGACCACCGGAAGGCAACGGTATGGAAACTCAGCCAGGAAGACGTGTTGGTAAGCCTGGTGTGGGGAGCCCAGGCCCTGCAGCGTATTGCACAGCAGGTACGTGCTGCAGAAAACAACATTGTGGCGGCAGAGAAATATGCTGCCATGCGCACCTTGCTAGAGCAGCAAGCGTGGCCCCAATATGCCCTGGACAGTGCCTGGAAAAACCTGCTGCTTTCTCAACACCACGATTGCTGGATAGTGCCGTACAATGGGCGTCCCGGCGATACCTGGATAGATAAAGTGCAGGCGTGGACGGATAATACCCGGGCAGTGAGCCATGATATTTTACAACCGCCACCACTGGTCGCCGGACAGCAAATTCGCCTGGTAAACACCACGGTATTGCGCCGCGATGAGTGGGTAACCATCCCCTATTCCTCCCGCACCACGCTGGTGGTAACCGATGCGCAAGGTAAGCCAATACCCTCTTCCCGCAGTACTGATACTACCCTTGTCTTCCACGCACAAGTGCCCCCCATGGGTTTTACCACCTACCGGCTGGTGGAAGGACAGCCCCTGGGGAATACCGCCCATTTAAGCAGCCGCCTGCCCGATGGGAAATATAACATCCACACCGATTTATATCAGGTGGTGATAGACCCTGCAAAGGGTGGGATAATTACCAGTTTGGTAGACAAAAGAGCCGGATCGAAAGAACTGGTGGATGCCGCCAGCAGCCGGGGTTTCAATGAAATGCGCGGATATTTTTACCATGACAGTGCCTGGCATTCCAGCATGGACACCGCTGCCACTGTAACGGTGTTGGAAGACGGGGTAGGCAAAACAACGGTGCAGGTGAAGGGATTTATTGGCCCTCACCCTTTTACCCAACTAATTACACTCGCCAGCGGACAGCCCCGGATAGACCTACAGGTAACCATAGACTGGCAGGGCAATCCTGGCATCGGCGCTTATTCGCAGGATAAAGGTTATCAGGCAGAAAGCCCACAGAAAGCTTTCTACAACGATAGTTGCAAACTGCTGGTACTATTTCCGGCTAATCTGCAACAGCAACAGGTGCATAAAGACGCACCCTACGATGTTACCACCAGTCGTTTGTCTAACACCTTTTTCAACAGGTGGGACAGCATTAAAAACAACGTACTGCTGCACTGGGTGGATGTAACTGATGGCGCTGGCCGCGAAGGCCTGGCGGTGTTCAGCGATCATACCACCAGTTATGTGCATGGCGAGCATTACCCGCTGGGGTTCACGCTGCAATATAGTGGTAGGGCGCTGTGGGGCCGCAACTATACCATCACCGGTCCTACCACGGTACATTATGCTTTGCTGCCCCACCAGGGCAACTGGGAACAGGGCGGCGTTGCTGCGGAAGAAACTAAATGGTGCGCCCCCTTGCAGGTAGTACCGGGCGATAGCAAGGCTACGTTTTCCCTGTTTTCTGTAACAGATACGCGCTGGCAATCGCCTGCCGTGATGATAGATGGTAAAGACCTGCTTATCCGCCTGTACAATGCAGCGGGCGACGATAGGCCGCAGGAAATACGGCTGAATGGCAAGGCTACGCAAGCCTTGCTGGAGCAACTGGATGGCCGCTTATTACAGTCGCTTAAAATAACAAACATTACCAATGGGGGATGCGTCGTGAAAGTGGCTATGCCGCGTTTCGGCATCCGTACGCTGCGATTTAAAAATGTAACCATCAACCGATAAACAAACATACGTTATGAAGAAATTCTTGTATGCCATGGGCCTTATTGCTGCTACATTGCCGGCAAAGGCTCAGGCCCCGGTAAAACCCTTCCAGTCAAATGACCGGGTGGTTTTCGTGGGCAATAGCATCACCGAAGCCGGTGCTTATGTATCCTATATTTACCTCTACTACATGACCCACTTCCCTGGTCGCCCGCTGGTCATCATGAATGCCGGCGTAGGAGGAGATCGCGCAGGCGATATTTACCGCCGGTTGGAATACGATGTGCTGGCCAAGCATCCCAATGTGATTGTGCTGACATTCGGCATGAATGACACGGGATATTTTGAGTTTAATGGTGACAATGCAGCCGAGAAGACCAAAGAACGCATCGCCCTGTCGCACACTGAATTCAATAAAATAGAGGCCCGCCTGTTACAGTTGCCCTCCGTCACCAAAATACTGATGGCCTCCTCGCCATACGACGAAACATCTAAGTTTAATAACAACGTTTTTAAAGGAAAGCAAAAGGCCATGCTGGAAATAGCCAACTTCCAGGAAGCCGCTGCACAGGAGCATCACTGGGGCTTTGTAGACCTGCTGCGCCCACTCACTACGATCAACGAAAAGCTCCAGGAAAAAGATCCCAACTTTACCCTTATTGGTCCAGACCGCATACACCCGGGCAATGCCGGCCACCTTGTAATGGCGGCCCAGTTCCTTAAAGACCAGGGCCTGGCGGGCAAGCCCGTAGCCAATGTGCAGATAGACGCTGCTGCTGCCAAAGTGAAACAGGCAGAAAACTGCCAGGTAAGCAAACTGGCCGTTACCAGCGGCAACCTGCATTTCACCTATCTGGCCCAATCGCTGCCCTTCCCGTTAGACACCGTATCGCGCATTTTTGGCAATAGCCAGAAACAGGTAGACGCCCTGCAATGGATACCTTTTACCGAAGAATTTAACCAGGAAATATTACAGGTACAGGGATTGGCCGATGGCGATTATACCCTGAAGATGGATGGTCACGTAATAGGCCACTGGCCGGCAGCAGCATTTTCCCAGGGCATTAACCTGGCCTTGCAGCCGGAAACGCCGGAATACAAACAGGCCCAATCTATCATGACGCTGAACATGCGCCGCGCAGAAATAGAAGCCCGCTTCCGTTCCTACGCCTGGATACAGGGCAACTACCTGGACAAAAGAGGCATGCGCATGCAGGACGATGCTGCCGCGCTGGATACCATTCGGCTGTATGCAAAAACCGATGGCTTCCTGCGCTTCCATTCCGGCAACTACGAAACCGCCCAATATAAAGAATTGCGCGACGTATGGCAGCAGGAAATTGATACGATTATAAAACTGGTTTATAAGCTGGACAAACCCGTTCCCCATCAAGTAGAGATTGTAAAAAATTAAGGAAGTGAGAAAAAATTGTATTGTTAGCATAGCGCTATGGCTGGCCTTTCCTGCCATAGCGTTTACACAGGTACCGGACAAAACGCCCGCAGCTTATGTAAATCCCTTCATTGGCGCCAGCACCAGCGTGGGTGCGGCAGGTATCTATCATGGCCTGGGCAAAACATTTCCCGGCGCCGCCACCCCATTTGGCATGGTGCAGCTTAGCCCCAACACCATTACCGGCGGCGACAACGGCTCCGGATATAGTGACGAACATAAAACCATTGAAGGTTTTGCCTTCACCCAAATGAGCGGGGTAGGTTGGGGAGGCGATCTGGGTAATTTCCTGGTGATGCCCACTACCGGCCCTTTGCAAACGGCCAGCGGTCCGATAGACCACCCCGAGCAAGGCTACCGTTCTACCTACGCCAAAGACCAGGAGCATGCTTCAGCGGGCTACTACAGCGTACAGCTTACCGAACAGCCTATTAAAGCCGAAATGACGGCTGCCCCTCACAGCGGCATCATGCGCTTTACCTTCCCGGAAAATGCACAGTCCCGCATTCAGATAGACCTGGCGCGCCGCGTGGGCGGCACTGCTACCTGGGAGGAGGTGAAGGTGGTAGACGATCATACGATAGCCGGCTACATGCGCTGTACGCCCGATGGCGGCGGATGGGGCGATGGTGTGGGCAAGGCAGACTACACCGTATATTTCTATGCGCAATTCAGCAAACCACTCCGGCACTTCGGAGTATGGAGCGCCGATATTCCGGACACCTGGGGCCGCAAACTGGAAGATGTAACCAGTGAGCGCTATCAGCAGCAGGTGGCCAAAGCGGCTGTATTGCCGGGACTACGCGCCAAAGCGGGCAAGCACCTGGGCTTTTACACCGAATTTGCCACCACCAGCCAGGAAACGGTGATGCTAAAGGCAGGTATATCCTTCGTGAGCATTGCCGGCGCAAAGGCCAATCTAAAGGCAGAGATCCGCAACTGGGATTTTGAAAAGGTACAACAAGCGGCCAGTAAACTATGGAACAATGCATTGGGTAAAATGAAGGTAACCGGTGGTACGGAGGAAGAGAAAACCGTGTTCTACACGGCCCTGTACCATAGCATGATAGACCCACGCATGTTTTCCGACGTAACCGGTCAATATCCCGGGGGGGATGGAAAAGTGCATCAGCAGGTGGGCTTCCGGAAACGCACGGTGTTCAGCGGCTGGGATGTATTTCGCAGCCAGTTTCCCTTGCAGACCATCATCAATCCTTCGGTGGTAAATGATATGATAAATTCCCTGGTAACCCTGGCCAGTGAAAGTGGGCAGCATTATTTAGAACGCTGGGAATTGCTAAATGCCTATAGCGGCTGTATGATCGGTAACCCCGGTATTTCCGTGATCACCGATGCATACGCCAAAGGCATCCGCAATTTTGATGCGCAGCAGGCCTATACCTTTGCGCGCAATACCGCAGAGAAATTTAACAACGGCCCACAAGGCTATAGCAGCGGCGGGTTAAGTATATCCCTGACATTGGAATATGCCTATGCCAACTGGTGCCTTGGCCAGTTGGCCCACCTGCTGAACAAGGCAGACGATGCTGCCCGCTACACGTCACGGGGCGGCGAGTATAGAAATGTATATGACCCAACGGTAGGCTGGTTTCGCCCGCGCAATGCGGATGGAAGCTGGCAGGCCTGGCCCAAGGAAGGCCGCATGTTGCAAGGATACGGCACCATTGAAACAAATCCTTACCAACAGGGCTGGTTTGTACCCCAGGATGTACCGGGCATGGTGGCGCTCATGGGCGGAAAAGAAAAAGTACTGGCAGACCTGGATACCTTCTTCGCAAAGGTGCCTGAAAATATGATGTGGAACAATTATTACAACCATGCCAACGAACCGGTACACCACGTACCCTTTCTTTTCAACGAGCTAGGCTCGCCCTGGCTTACCCAAAAATGGACCCGTGCCATTTGCACCCGCGCTTATCACAACTCTGTAGAAGGCCTGGTGGGTAATGAAGACGTAGGGCAGATGTCTGCCTGGTACGTGCTGGCTGCCAGTGGCCTGCACCCCCTCTGCCCTGGCAGTACCCAGTATGAGATTACCAGCCCGGTATTCAGCAGCATAACCTTTACCCTGGATCCGGTTTATGCGCAGGGAAAACAATTTACCGTCGTGGCCCGTAACAACAGTGCTGAAAATGTGTACATTCAACATGCCTGGCTGAATGGGCAGCCCTATACGCACAGTTATCTTGAGCATGCCGATATTATGAAGGGCGGGAAGCTGGAACTGGAAATGGGTCCCCTGCCGGCAAAAGATTGGGGCATCCGGTAAAAAAAATTGAAAAGTGAATGGCGGTATTGGTTTACTGAGGTGACATTAGTCTAGAATAGCCAGACTGCTGAAAAGTAGTCCCTGATACCGTAGAAGCGCCGCCAAAAACTTGTTTTTGGCGGCATCATCATATATTCCCGTTATTAATTTAACATTTTATCACCAGAGCGCGATGCTCTCCCACGTACCACACGTTATGAATTTAAAATGTATGCTTCCCGTAAGTTTGGGGCTGGGGATACTGCTGATGGGTGCCTGCAGTAAGAAAAACTTCCTGGACCAGACTGAGACTACTGACCTCAATGAGCAGACGGTATTCTCCGACAGTGCCCGTACTGTGGAATTTCTGAACAATATTTACGTTGACATTGGTTTTTCCGAAAACGTTACCCGTTTTGGGAATGGGGGCCTGGATGCAGCCAGCGACGAATCTGAACCCCAGAAATCGGCGTCCGTGACCACCTCTGTGCAATTTGCCACCGGCACTGTAAACCCGGCCATTATTACTGGCGACGCCTGGAATACTTGTTATGCAGACGTGCGCCGGGTAAACGTATTACTTAAAAATTTGCCCAAAGCGCCCCTGCCTTCTTATATCCGCAATGCCATGGCGGGGGAAGCTCATTTCCTGCGCGCCTGGTATTACGCCACGCTGCTCAAACATTATGGCGGTGTGCCAATAGTGGGCGATACCATTTATAGCGAAACAGATAAGATATCCGCCGTGCGCAATACATACAAAGAATGTGTGGATTATATCCTGTCTGAATGCGATCTTGCCTATGGTGCCCTTCCCTTAACACGGGTGCGGGAAGATTATGGCCGCGCCAGCGGCGGCGCTGCACTGGGGCTGAAATCAAGGGTACTGCTGTATGCCGCCAGCCCGCTTTTTAACGGGGGCAACATTGATCCGCAAAATCCGCTCACCGGTTATACCGATAACGATCCTGAACGCTGGAAACTGGCGGCAGATGCAGCCAAGGCGGTGATGGACGCCAACGTTTATTCCTTATACGAAGACAATACTACTGCACCGGGTTATGGTTTTTACTATGTATTTACCCAACGGGTGAATACCGAATACCTGCTGGCTAAAATGCAGTCAGCCAACAAAGAGTTGGAAGCCGCCTGGCAACCGCCATCCCGCAACGGGGGCACCGGTGGATTCCCTTACCAGGAAACCGTTGATGCTTTTGGCATGGCCAATGGGTTGCCCATCACCGATCCTGCCTCCGGCTACGATCCGCAAAATCCTTATGCTGGCCGCGATCCGCGTTTTGCTTATTCCATTATCCGCGATCAGACCCTGCTCATTCAAAATAACAACCTCAAAGAAGCCGTCAATATTTACCTCACCGCAGATGGTAAAGCCTCCAGCCAGGATGCCGTACACGCCGGTACGCCCACGGGTTATTATACCAACAAAATGCTGGATGCCAACATTGCGGCTAACAATATCCACAACTCTGCGCGTTGTTTTCCTCTGATACGTTATGCAGAGATCCTGCTCAATTTTGCAGAGGCCACCAATGAACACGACGGCCCGGAGCAAGCTGTGTACGATGCTATAAACCTGGTACGCAGGCGCGCAGGACTATCGCCATACGAGCTGCCGGAAGGCCTTAGCAAAGACGACATGCGCAAAGCCATACAGGCAGAAAGGCGCGTGGAGCTGGCCTTTGAAGGCCACCGTTTCTGGGACGTAAGAAGATGGAAGATAGCCGGCACCACAGAAGGCTTGCAGATGAACGGTATGGAAGTAAGAAGGGACGGCAATAATGTAACCTATACCATCTTCCCCGTGCGCAAACATAATTTCCGCGATGCCATGTACTTCTGGGCCATCCCACAAAGCGAAACGGCTAAGTCGCCCGAACTGAAACAAAATCCTTCCTGGTAAAAGCTATAGCATGACAACCAAAAATTTATTCCACCGTGCGGGTCATCTCTGCATTGTACTGTTACTGATGCTGGCTGGCAGTTGTAAACAAAGTGAAGTAGTGGTAGCAGAAGCGCAGAAAGATATCTCTGGTGATTGGCGCATTAGCAAAGCAGTGCGCAATGGTATTGACATTACCACCCTGGCCGATTTTTCTCAATTCCGCATACACTTCACAGCAGACAATAAATACAGCCTGGAAAATCCGCTGCCCTTTGTGGTGAGCAAAGATGGCAGTTATTCCTTAGACGATCCGGCCTATCCCTTCCGCCTCACTTTCACGCCCACGGGCGATAGTGCTGTATCCACCACCTTTAATTACCCGGTGGTGAATGGGGCGAGAACCATCGTCTTTTCTTTCAGCCCCGGCTGCTCGTCAAACACTTATCTGTACACGCTGCAACGGGTGCAGCCTTAAACCTTTTATTCCACGATATGAAAAGATATAGCTACTGTTTGCTACTGCTGGCCGTATTGGCAATTGCAGGTTGCGTGTTCCTCGATGGGGTAGACCAACCTGCCTCCGTTAAGGCCGGAGAAGACTTTACCATAGTGATGCACAACCGGCTGGATGTGGCCGATGGCGGACGTTCCAACGAGCGCCTCATCATTGCCTTCCTGGCACCTAAAAGCTGGGCCGCCGCTGCTCATACCAGCGTCACCTTCACCACCACCACCTATGGCAATGGCAAAATGGTGCCTGTACCCGCTACGGTGTTGGCCAACACTGGCCTGAACTGGCCGGCTGCTCTCAAAACCCGTTTCGGTATGGGTGGCAACTACATGGTAGACGACCTGGAATGGGTAGTTTTCTGGACGGAGCAAACCTACAATGTACCACAGGGGGTGAAAGATAAAATAGACGTGACCATCGTTACCACGGCAGGACCAGAAAACACCCAGTTTAAAACTGGTTATTTCCTGGGTACCAGCAGCGAAGGCCTGAGCGATCTCTTTGGTACCAATAATGTGTACAAATCGCTCTTCAAAGACTGCTTCCAGGTAACAGATGGGGAGGGCGACCTGATAGATTTCTGCAACCCGCAGATTGCCGCCGTTACGCCGGGACAGGCCACAGATAATGATATGCTTACCATCAGTTTCGACCCCGATGTGGTGTCCACTGCGCTCAGTACCGTAGGCAGCATTTATCTATGTGCCAAAGCCTATACCAGTGATGGCCAGGTGCTGGACGCCTGTGCCTCCACCGCTGCCACGCAACTATTGGCCTACACGGGGAATAAGTCGGCCATTACCTTATGGCCAAGAGGATTCTTTCATGTTGCCGATGGTCAGACACTGACTAAGATCGAATACTATTTCACAGACGCCACCGGCAGCATCAAGGTGGGATATGGCAATACCGCCAGTCCTTTTGTCTACACCTTTAAATGCCAATAATTCCCGTTATAAAAACAGATACAATGGCTCAACGCTATACGCAACAATATTTTCCTGTTTTGCTGCTTTGTTTCCTGGCTTTTGCCATGCCGGGACGATTGCTGGCGCAGGACAGCGCCGGAGTGGCCGGGCTGCTGTACGATCCTTATGGCCATCCCTTGGCGGGGGCTAAGGTAGTGGTAAGAGGTAACTCCGACACCACCACCACCGACGAAACAGGCCACTTTACCCTGCGCGCCCACCCGCAGCAAACCCTGTTGCTGCAACACAGCGGCTACAATACCATCGCCTATAAAGTAAAAGGGTATGATACATTATACCTGCGCATGGAAGAAAGTTTCCTGCAATCGCCATCGCGCATACCCGTGTTATATGGTGAGGCCTCTCCCCGCAGTATGGTGGGCGCGGTGTCTACGGTATATACTAACCAGCTTAATACCACGCCAGCTACGCTATATGCCTACGCGCTGCCAGGCCAGTTGGCAGGGCTTTATACACAACAGAACAGCGGCTTTCGCAACCCTTCTGCCGCTGCGAACTATAGCGTAGACATCTTCGTAGGCAACCGGCCCAAGCCCGGTGCGGGAGAAGTGAGTGATAATACAGAAATTGGTCTTTCCCTGAGAGGACAATCGCCGGTAACCATCGTTGATGGGGTACAGCGGGAAGTGTATTCTATAGACCCGGAAAACATCGAATCTATTTCGGTGCTGAAAGACGCGCTTTCCACCATTTTGCTGGGCCAGCGCAGTTCGCGCGGCATATTACTGGTCACTACCAAACGTGCACAGCCCGGTAAACCCCGGTTATCCTTTACCGCGCAAACCGGCATACAGGAATCCCTGAGCCTGCCCAAGCCTTTGCCAGCCTGGCAATACGCTTACCTGCTCAATGAAGCCCTGCAAAACGATGGGAGCAATCCTTTATACACCGCCGCAGATTTTGATGCCTACCGCCATCATACCGATCCTTATGGACATCCGGATGTAAACTGGTACAACACCATCCTGCGCAACAACGCGCCCATGTCGCGTTACAACCTGGGTATTAACGGAGGCGGCGCGGTGGCGCGTTATGCCGTTTCGCTCAATTATACGGACCAGCAAGGCATGTTCCGCGAGTCGGGCAGCGAAAATTATGGTACCAACGCCCGCCTGAAACGTTACCTGATTAACACTGATGTAAACATCAACGTAACCCGCAACCTGAATGTGGGCCTGCAAATCTTTGGCCGCATTCAGGAAGGCACCCAGCCGGGCGCTACTACCAGCAGCCTGCTGGGGACCCTGCTGGCCCTGCCCAGCAATGCCTATCCCGTGCATAACACTAATGGCACCTGGGGTGGCACCCCCAACCTGACAACCAACCTGCTCGCCCAAACGGTGAACAGTGGTTATATACAGGACAATACCAAAGACGTGATGGCCAACGTAGATGTAAAGTATGACCTGGGTTCCGTACTCGCCGGGCTTTCCGTGGCCGTAAAAGGCAACCTGTCTATCCAGTCAGATAATGCCATCAACCGCAGCAAACAAGACCTCGTGTACCGCATGACGGTAAGCCAGGGCGATACCCTGTTTACCAAAGCTGGTAGCGCCGTGGCACAGCAAAATAGTTTTATACCGGTGTTTAACGGGCAGGCTTTTTTCGGGCAGGCATCACTACTGTACGATCGCAGTTTTGGCCAGCATGGTGTTCATGCAGCCCTCTTCGCCGATCGCCGGCAAACGATCTATAACTACGACCTGCCAGGTGTAGCGACTAACCTTTCCGCAAAAGCAGGCTATCAATATGCAGATAAATATTTCATAGACGGTGCCATTAACCGTAGTGGATTCAACCGCTACAAACCCGGCCACCAGTATGGCACCTTCTACGCCGCCGGCATTGGCTGGGACATTGCCCGGGAAAAATTCCTGGAAGATGCATCCTCCTGGCTGGACCAGTTAAAAATACGGGCCACCTACGGCCACACCGGTAATGGTACGGACAATTCCGGCTACTACATCTGGCGCCAGGATTTTGCTGAAAACAACGGCATTGGCGGCGGCATCTACTCGCAAGGTACAGTGCGCTCTGCCGCTTCCGGGTATTATGAAGATGGTTTGGCCAACGTGAATATATCCTGGGAAACGGCGAAGAAGATGGATGCCGGTATAGATATTTCCCTCTTCCACAACAAATTGCAGATAACGGGCGATTACTACCACGACCGTTATGAAAACCTCTTGCAGATAAGGGGTAAAAACCTTGCCCTCACCGGCATTGATTACCCACCGGAAAATATTGGTATTGATCTTTACCAAGGTGGTGAATTATCCATCACCTATAAAGGCCGCGTTAACGCCTTTAATTACTTCATCACCGCCAATGGTAACCTGATGCAAACAAAGGTGATTTTCATGGATGAACAGCGCCGTGACTATAACTGGAACAAACGTACCGGACAGCCGATCGGCATGATGTTCGGCTACGTTGCCGATGGGCTGTTCCAATCTGCAGAAGAAGCTACCGGCAGCGCCAAGGTAACTGGCGACAAGCCCCAGCCCGGCGATATTAAATACAAAGACCTGAATGGAGATGGGGTCATCAACCAGTTTGACGAAGCCCCCATTGGTACCTACAAGCCCCGCATATATTACGGCCTTACCGCTGGGTTCTCCTGGAAAGGTTTTGATGTGAGCGCAATACTGCAAGGGGTGGCCAACCGGAGTAACTATGTGGCCAACTTCCAGACGGAAGCCGGCTTCCAGTTCCTGAACTTCAGTTATGGCCAGGCCTACCAGCAGGTTACCGGCCGCTGGACGCCAGAAACGGCCGCCAAGGCTACTTATCCAAGGCTCACGGCAGATGCCAATTTTAATAATAACAAGTATACCTCCTCCTACTGGATACGCAATGGCAGCTATTTCCGCCTCAAAAATCTTAGCATCGCTTACAACCTGCCCCTGGCCTGGGTGAGCCGCCTGAAGCTGGGCAGTATAAAAGTGTTTGCCAATGGAGAAAACCTGCTCACCCACGCGGCCTACGATTTTGTAGACCCTGAAGTGGGTGTAGGGGCCTATCCTATTCAGCGGGTGTTTAACACCGGTATCAATATTAAATTTTAGTGTCGCTAAATAAAATACGATGAAGCAATTCCGCATCCTTATATGCATAGCAGGTTGTGTGCTGCTACTGGCCGCCTGCAAAAAGGATTACGAGGCGGTACCCCTTGAAAAAGTGACGATCGAATATGTATTTGACAAGGACGACTCACTGGGTACTTATGCCGAAAAGTTTTTAAATACCGTGTACTCCGATTTGCCCAGTGGTTACAACCGGGTGGGCGGCGACATCCTGGACGCCGCGTCTGACGATGCTATTTCCGGTTTGGTAGGTACTGCCAACGTATCGCAGTTGGCTACCGGCGCCTATTCCTCCTTCGCTCCTATTGCGGACGAAACACCCTGGACCAGTTGTTATGCAGGCATCCGCACGGCCAGCATTTTTGTGTCTAACATTGACGTGTCGCCGGTGAAGGACAAGCTGCCCAATGGTACCTCCGTACGGTATGCATGGAAAGGGGAAGCGCGTTTCCTGCGCGCCTTGTTTTACTTTGAATTACTGAAACGTTACGGCGGCATTCCGCTGATGGGTGATACGGCGCGACAACTGGGTGACGATGTGCAGATACCCCGCAGCTCATTTGCAGATTGCGTGCAATACCTGGTACACGAGTGCGATGCTATTAAAGACAGCCTGCGGCCTAACCCGGTGCAAGTACCGGAGGTGAACAGTCACCGTGCTACCCGGGGCGCAGCACTGGCCCTGAAAGCCAGGATATTGCTGTATGCAGCCAGTCCTTTATTTAACGGGCAAAATATAGATCCTAAAAATCCGCTCACCGGGTATACGGATTACGACAAAGAGCGCTGGAAACTAGCCGCCGATGCAGCCCGCGACATGATCAACGAACATACTTTTTCCTTGCTGCCCAACACCAAGGATATCTTTATTACGCAAAACAACAGTGAGGTCATCTTCTTCCGCCAGGGAAGTAACACTACTACTATAGAAACCACTAACGGGCCGGTAGGTTTTGCACAGGTAGCGCATGGGCGTACCAATCCTACGCAGGAGCTGGTAGATGCCTTCCCGATGGCGAATGGCCTGCCCATTACCGATCCTAACTCCGGGTATAGATCGGATGATCCTTACACCAATCGTGATCCCCGGCTTGCTTCTAGCATTTTGTACAATGGTGCGCAATGGCTCAATACCCAATTGCAAACCTTCGATGGTGGGGCCAATAAACCCGGCGGTACAGAACCTGGCAGCAAAACCTCGTATTACATGCGCAAGTTCATGGGCAATTTTGAGAATGCTACCCAATACAGCAATACCAGCCATGACTGGATCATTCTGCGCTATACCGAGGTGCTGCTCAATTTTGCTGAAGCAGAAAATGAATATAACGGCCCTACGGAAGAAGTATACCAGGTACTCAAAGACCTGCGCCAGCGGGCGGGCATTGCCGCCGGAGACGATGGCATGTATGGCCTCACGGCCAGCGCCAGCCAGGATGTTATGCGGCAGATCATTCACAATGAACGCCGTTTGGAACTTGCATTTGAAGAGCATCGCTTCTGGGATATCCGCCGCTGGAAAATTGCAGAGCAGGTTTACAAAAATCCGCTGCACGGTATGCAGATCATCAATGATGGCGGATCACTCAGCTATAACATAATTCCCGTTTTTACACCGGCATTCAGCTCTCCTAAAATGTACCTCTATCCCATTCCGTATGATGAAGTTGTGAAAAACGACAACATGCGCCAGAATCCGGGCTGGTGATCCCTTTCTTGTTCACATGATATTTTAACTGACACGTTATGAAACATATATTTTTCCTGGTCCTGCTGGCAATAACGATCCCACTGACCCTGCAAGGGCAGCAAAAGGTGGTGACCGGCACGGTAAAAGACCTGAACGGCGTATTGCCCGGCGCAGCCGTTACGGAAAAAGGCCTGCCTACCAATGGTGCCATCGTAGATGCCGACGGCCGTTTTAGACTTACGCTGAAAGGCAGTTCCAATACCCTGATCGTAAAACTCATCGGCTTCACCCAGCAGCAGGTGTCTGTAGCCGGCCGCAGCAGCGTGGATGTAGTGTTACAGCCTTCAAACCAGGGGCTGGATGAAGTAGTAGTAGTAGGGTTCAACCAGGTGAAGCGTATTACCAATACCGGCGCCGTGAGCGCCATCAGCGGTTCTGAAATCCGCAACGTTCCTACAGCCAATGTGCAGAATGCCCTGATGGGAAAACTGCCGGGTTTTGTATCGCAGCAGCGCTCCGGCCAGCCAGGTAAAGACGCCTCCGATTTCTTTATCCGGGGTGTAAGCTCGCTGAACAGTGATGGCAACAAACCTCTCATCATTGTAGACGATATAGAATATTCCTACGACCAGTTGCAGCAGATTAATGTAAACGAAATCGAAAGCATCTCTATCCTTAAAGACGCTTCCACCACCGCCATTTATGGGATCAAAGGTGCCAATGGTGTGCTGGTAGTAACTACCCGCCGTGGTAAGGCTGGCCAGCCCCAGGTGAATGTGCGCGTGGAATCTGGTCAGCAATCGCCGGTGAAAACACCCGTGTTCCTGGACTCCTATAATACCGCTGTGCTGGTAAATGAAGCCTACAAAAACGATGGCCTGTTGCCTAAATTTACTGACCAGGACCTGAAATTATTCAAGAACGGCAAAGACCCTTACGGCCATCCCAACATCAACTGGTATAATGCCATATTTAAAAAACATTCTTACCAAACAAATAGCAACATCGATGTTTCTGGCGGTACGGAAGCTGTGAAATATTTTATCTCCGGCGGTTTTCTTACGCAGAATGGTTTGGTACGCGACTTCTCCGATCCGCGCAATGAGGTGAACACGAACTATTTCTTCCGCCGTTACAACTTCCGCTCTAACCTGGATATGCAGGCTACCAAAACCCTCAATCTCCGGCTGGACCTTACCACCCGCTTCGGTGATATCAACCAACCGCATGATGCCAACGTGGTATCGGAAGTGTATAATTTCGAAAAGATACATCCGTATTCCGCTCCCTTGATAAATCCAAACGGTTCTTACGCTTACGCAGCAGATACCAAGGATGCGCTGCCCACCCTGAATGCAAGACTGGCCAACGGTGGTTACAGCCGCAGCAAACGCACCGACTTTAACGCCTTATTTGGCGCCACCCAGCAACTGGGCTTCCTCACCAAAGGGTTGTCGCTCACGGGCCGGGTAGCTTATGCAGGCATTGAACAATATTCCCGCAACCTCTTCAGAGGTGCTCAACCACCATCATATTATTACAATCCAGTAGATGGCTCTTATACGCTGGACCCGCGCGGATTTTACCGCCTGCAACCCTATGCGGTGACTGGCAATACAGACTTGTACAGCCGGAATGTAAACACCCAGGTGTTCCTGACCTATAACCGCTCCTTTGGCGATCATAACTTTAATGGCCTGGCGCTGTACAACCGCCAGAGTACCACCTCCATGGCCGATATTCCAGCCAACTTCCGGGGCTTTTCTTTTAAAGCCGGGTATAACTACAAAGAAAAATACCTGATAGATTTTAACGGGGCACTAAATGGGTCCGACCGCTTCCAGGCGGCTAAGCGCAATGGCTTTTTCCCGGCATTGGGAGTAGGCTGGAACTTATCACAGGAAAAGTTTTTTGCCCCCTGGAGCAACGCGATAAGCCTGCTTAAATTAAGAGGTTCTTACGGCGTAGTAGGATCCGATGTAACTACGGGCAACCGCTACCTGTACCGCCAGGAATATGTGGCCGGTGGCGGATACTCTTTCGGAGAAAACGATACACAGGCAGGTACCATTTACGAAGGCGACCTTGGCAGCCCGAATGTAACCTGGGAAAAAGCCAGGAAGGCAGACGTGGGGCTGGATATGAACTTGTTTAAAGACCGCTTGTCCATTACGGTAGATTATTTTCATGATATCCGTTTCGACCAGTTGGTGCAGAAAGGCTCTGTACCTACTATCCTGGGCGTAGGCTTTGGTCCTACCAATGTGGCGAAAACCAGCAACCAGGGCTTCGATGGGCAGATTAACTACCGTGCCACCGTAAGGCAATGGAATTTTAACAGCAGCCTGGTATTCCAATATTTTAAAAACAAAGTACTGTATAAAGACGAAGCTGCACCGGCCTATCCCTGGCTGCGACAGACAGGCCTGCCCATTGATCAGCCGTTCGGCTATCACTACATTGGTTTTTATTCGCAGGAGGATATTGCCAAAATTCAGAGCGACGCCAAGGACAAACCCGCTACGCCGCTCAGCGAATATCCCATACAGGCCGGTGACCTGAAATACCAGGATATGAATGGCGATGGCGTGATCGATAATAACGACCAGCGCGCCATTGGCAAGCCAAACCTGGCCAACACTGTGCTGGGACTTACCCTGGGCGCCCAGTACAAAGGCTTTAGCGTAAGCCTGCTGTTCCAGGGTTCCTTCGGCTACAGCTTTAGCGTGGTAGGCACCGGGATAGAAACTTTCCAAAGCCAGTTTCAGCCCATACACCAGGAAAGATGGACACCGGAAACTGCCGATCATGCAGCGTTTCCCCGGCTTACCAGCAACCCTACCACGATCAATAGTGCCCGTACTTATATGTCGGACTTCTGGCTGATAGACGCCCGCTATATACGCCTCAAAACACTGGATTTTGGTTACCAGTTATCCAGCAAGGCATTGCCCAAACAACTGAATAATGCGAGGCTATATGTGAGCGCTTATAACTTGTTTACCTGGACGAATTATAAGAAATACCAACAAGACCCGGAAGTATCCAGCAATAGTGCGGGCGATGCCTACATTAACCAGCGCGTGATAAACGTCGGTTTGCAAATTGGGTTTAAATAATTAAGCATGATGAACAAAATAAATCTGCTGCTGGTCACTGCCGTATTGCTTTCATCCTGTATGCGTAGCCCGCTGGATGATTATAAAAGCCAGGAATGCGCCATCATTTCTTTTAAACTGCCTTCCGGGCAAACGGGGGATGCCGAGATCGTAAACAGTACCGACTCAGCTACCGTTACAGTAATGGCAAACGAAGACCTTGATCTGTCATCGATAAGCCCCATCGTAAAAATTTCTAAAGGCGCCACCGTGCTGCCAGCGCCCGGAGTTAAAGTAGATTTTGCCTCCCAAGGCAACCGGTATACATATACCGTTACCAGCCAGGCAGGTTCCATACGGCATTGGTATGTGCAGGTGAAGAAGCCGGAAGCGCCCACTGGCCCACGGCTGCAACTGCTGCCCAACCTGGGCAAATGGGACCCACGTGTAACCGTATACAGCGACCTGGATTATAATGATTACCTGACCCGCTACCAGGGATGGAATGGTGCAGATGGCTGTTATACTGTTTTGCTGCCCGATGGCCGTTTGTTATGGTCGTTTCAAGACAGTTTCTTTGGCAATGTCAGTGCAGATCGTAATCGCGGTGGCGACAATGCTTTTGCCCGTAACGCCGCCCACCTGCAAATTGATACTTCCCTGAAAAGCTTTATCCAGCTTAATCCCGGCGTTGGCAATAAAAGCCAAACCTGGATAAAATATCCCGGCGCTGCCGATGACCAGGAATGGTACTGGCCCGGCGCCAGCCAGGTACATGGCAATCAGTTACAAATGTTGCTTGGCCATATCAGAAAAACCGGCAGTGGTACTTGGGATATTGCGGATGTAAGTACAGACATTGCTTTGTTCGATCTGCCTTCTATGCAGCTTAATCGACTTGTACAAAACAAAGATACCAGCGATAGTTACAACTCCGGCGCTATGGATGCGCCAGATGGCTATACTTACATGTATGCTACGGAAAATGGTTACCTTACCTCCTACATGTACGTGGCGCGGGTAGCAGACCATGATCTGACCGGCAACTGGGAATATTACACCGGCAGCGGCTGGAGTGCGACACCGCAAAAGTATAATGTGTGCAATAACATTACCCAACCCAATGTGTTTTACCGCGATGGTAAATACTACCTGGTGTCGCAGCAAAACCTGTTTGGCCTGGACATCTATATACAGGAAGCTTCGACACCCGTAGGACCGTGGACGAACAAACGCACCCTGTACCACATTCCTGATCAGTACAGTGTAGACTTTATCAGCTACAATGCTTTTGTACACCATGCCCTGAGCCGCAACGGGGAGCTGGTAATTTCGTATAACATCAATCCTTCAGACTTCACTACTAATTTTAATAAGCCGGGTTGTGCAGACAGGTACCGGCCCTATTTTGTGCGCGTGTTCAACTGGAAATAATATCTGCAAATATGTTCGGAAAGAATGGAAAATGGTGGGCAAGCTTGCTTATCCTGGCTAGTCTGCAAGCAGCGGCACAGCAACCCTATATGCGATTAAACAGCGGCAGTGCCGCTGTGCAATGGAAAGTAAAAGCAGCAGCGGCAGTGCCTGATTCGGCGGCTATCTTCGCAACCGCGTACAACGACAAAGAGTGGGTACCAGCTTCCGTGCCTGGCACCGTGTTTGGCGCTTTCGTGGAGGCAAAGCTGGAGAAAGATCCCAACTTTGGGGATAACATTTACAAAGTAAACAAAGCAAAATACGATCGTGATTACTGGTATCGCGCGGTATTTACCCCGGCGGCCAGCCCGCATGCCGAAATGCAATGGCTGATATTTGAAGGCGTAAACCGCAAAGGAGAAGTATTCCTGAATGGACAACGCCTTGGCCTGCTGGATGGCTTTATGGAACGGGGTAAGTTTGATGTTAGCAAGCTATTGCGCGCAGGACAGCCTAACGTACTGGCCGTACGGGTACAATGGCCCGGCACGCCCATCGTAAACTATGCAAGCCCCACCTACATTTCCAGCGCCAGCTGGGACTGGATGCCCTATGTGCCTGGCCTGAATATGGGCATCACCGACGATGTGTACCTGGGTAGCACTGGCGCCGTAACGATCACCGACCCATGGGTGCGCACCCAACTGCCCGATACGGCGCATGCAAAACTGCATATCAGTATGGAGTTGAATAATAATTCCGGCCAGCAGCAGGATGGTACCGTGTCTGGCCTGATTACGCCCGGTAATATCCGCTTTTCCCGCACCGTAAAAATAGGTGCCGGTCAAACGGAAAATGTATCCTTTCAGGCAGATATAGACCACCCGCAATTGTGGTGGCCCAATGGTTATGGCAGCCAGCCACTGTATGCCTGCACGCTGCAATACACGGCGGCAAACCAGGTGTCGGATGAAAAGAAGGTGAGCTTCGGGATAAAACAATACCGGTACGATACGCTGGGTGGCGTACTGCATGTGCTGGTAAATGGCCAGCCTGTATTTATTAAAGGCGGCAACTGGGGCATGTCGGAATACATGCTGCGCTGCCGGGGCGGGGAGTATGAAACAAAGGTGAAACTCCATCACGACATGCACCTTAACATGATCCGCAACTGGATAGGAAGTATTACCGACGACGAATTTTACGAAGCCTGTGATAAATACGGTATGATGGTGTGGGACGATTTCTGGCTGAACTCTCATCCTAACCTGCCCAGCGACGTATATGCGTTCAATAAAAATGCAGTAGAAAAAATAAAACGCCTGCGCAACCATCCTTCAATAGCCCTGTGGTGCGGGGAGAATGAAGGCTATCCTTTGCCACCGCTCAATGGCTGGCTGCGGGAAGATGTGGCCACCTACGATGGCAACGACCGCTTGTACCAGGCTAATTCTCATGCAGACGGTCTTTCCGGCAGTGGTCCCTGGACCAGCTTTCCGCCAGCATGGTATTTTACCCGTTTCCCCGGTGGCTTTGGCGGCACGCTGGGTTGGGGTATGCGCTCGGAAATCGGTACGGCAGTATTCACCAACGTAGAAAGTTTTAAACGCTTTATGCCGGATACCAGTTGGTGGCCGCGTAATAAAATGTGGGACCTGCATTTCTTTGGCCCCTCCGCCGCCAATGCTGGCCCGGACCGTTACGACAAGGCCATCCGCACAAATTATGGCGCACCCACCAGCATAGAAGACTACTGCCGCAAAGCGCAGTTGCAAAATATGGAATCCAACAAAGCGATGTATGAAGGTTGGTTGCACCACATCGGCAACGATGCATCCGGCATCATGACCTGGATGAGCCAGTCGGCCTACCCCAGCCTGGTATGGCAAACCTATGATTACTACTACGACCTTACCGGTGCTTACTGGGGCGTGAAAGCCGCCTGCGAACCGCTGCACATACAATGGAGCGCTGCCGATAATTCGGTGAAGGTGGTAAATACTACCGGCCACCATGCTCAAGGCCTCACGGCGCAAGCCGCCGTATACAACCTGGATGGTAAGCCAGCCAAAGAATTTGCCAAAACCACAGTGCTGGACGCCCCTGCCAATAATGCCACCCCTTGTTTCGACCTGAATTTTAACATAGACAACCTGGCGTTTCACAAGCCGGCGGTGGCATCGTCTACCGCCCACGATGGAGATAGCGCCAGCGCGGTGGCCGATGGCAGTACCGGCTCGCGCTGGAGCAGCCAATACACGGATCATGAATGGGTGTATGTAGATCTGGGCCAGGACCAGCCTATTAGCACGGTAGTGCTGAACTGGGAAACGGCCTATGCAAAGGCTTACAGCGTACAGGTGTCTGCTGATGCCCAAACCTGGAAGGAAGTGTACCATACCACCAACGGGCAAGGTGGCATGGAAACCATAGACTTTACACCGGTAAAAGCCCGCTATGTAAGAATGGAAGGCAGTAAACGTGCTACGGAATGGGGCTTTTCGCTGTATGATTTTGAAGTGTATGGCCAGCGCAACAAGCGCAGTATTTCGGACGTTCAGTTCATCCGCCTGCTGCTGAAAGACAAGGATCAGCAAACGGTATCGGAAAACTTTTACTGGAGAAGCAGCCGTATGACAGACTACACAGCGTTGAACAAACTAGCCCCGGTGCAATTAAAAGTAAGTACCCGTACGGAAGCTCACGGAGATAGTATAAGGGTGATTGCTGTAATTAAAAACCCCGCTGCCACACCGGCTTTCGCCGTGCGTGTAAATCTGGTAAGGTCGGATAACCACGAACAAATATTGCCCGCAATGATGAACGATAATTACTTCACCTTACTGGGCGGGGAACAAAAAACGATCTCGATCGACTTTGAACGGAAGTTATTACCAGGGGGTAAATATTCCTTAACCGCCATCCCTTATAATAACAAATAAACGCACAACTGCTTCGCAGATAGTTAGTATACCATACAAAGAACAGGTGCTGCAAATGGCCTGTTCTTTTTTTTGCTATACCTGGATGGCGGGTCTGTATCAGCCGGGCTATGGCTGTCAGAACCCTCAGTAAGATCCGCAAAAAAACCGCCTTGCGGCCAGGTTAATTTCCCGTGCAGCAAGGCGGCAGGCTGTTACTGAAATAACAAATTTGGCATTACTGGCCGAAGCATAGGCTGCTAGTTTGGTAACGAGCATAATATAAAAAGCAAATTCTGTAAAAGTAATTTTTACAGGTAGGTGTAAATGCGCGAACGAATCCGCACACCAACAGTGGATTCATAATCGGCAAGGCCCGCCCAATCGGTATGGAAAGTACAGGGTTCTACCACCGTTACTTTTATGCCGAGGGGTGAGGTTTTAAGTAGGCAGCAGAAGTTTAAGCAGGCAACTGTGGTGCAGTCAACAAAAAAGAATTCCTGCTATTCCGGCTTACTATATATTTTATCCAGGAATAAATACCGGTCCCTGGTGGTTTCCTGGCGTAAAATAGTGCGCACATTGATATCTATATACGGGGCATTTTGTTGGGTTGTCCATGACTCCCACTTGGGTAGTCCAGCACCGTTTGGATTGCCGGTTTTAATAAAATTGGCAAAGTAGCTTTCCATGGTATTGGATACGGTGTAATCTGCTGGCGTCCAGGCATACGCTTTATTGCTGGCCAGGTTTCCCATGGCGTAGGCTATCTCCCAAGCGTGTGGTGCGCCAATGGGCTTGGAAGGAGTGGATTTAGCAGCATCACCTTTTATACCTTTGACGGCTAGTCCTGGGGTGGTGTTGCCGATTTCATTGACCATGGGCGGAGGGATGCGGGAAAATAGATAGCGATATACGGGGTGTCCGCCGCTTTGCGCATGTAAGTCGGCCCATTTCCAGGTGCTGTACACGATAAAACGGTCGCTGCCCAATGCTGTAGCTGAGCGGATCACTTCTTCATTGGTATTGCCTGGATACAGCCGGAGCGCTTCCTGGGCCTGGTCGCCATACAATTGTTGTATTTCCTGCTTATAATTTTCTGGTGTAGGGGCGGCGGAATGCATGATAGAATGGTAAGACACTTCAGCAGAATTCCAGCCTAGCAAGAGGGGTATTGCAGCCTGCTTTCCGGCGGCATAGATTTCGGGCAGGGAGTTAGGTAGTAAATATCCGTCTATGGTAGTAATGGCTTGCCCTGCGCCGAGCTTATACACCGAATCTTGCAGCTGGGCAGCGGGCATTGCACGAAGTGCAGCCAGTGTGGTGGCGTGCAACTGGGTGGCTAAAGCTACTCCTTTTTGTTCTGCAGCTGCCAGTGGAATGGGATACAAAGTAGGCTTAATGGCGGCACCGCTTTCCCCAATAGCTCCAACTATCAGGTGTTTGGATAATGGGGATGCCATCATCACGGATACGGAAATACTACCCGCCGATTCGCCGGCAATGGTTACATGACCTGGATCTCCGCCAAAAGCAGCGATATTTTTTTGTACCCATTGCAGGGCGGCTAGCTGATCGAGATAACCATAATTGCCCGATGCATGATTGGGCGATTCCTGCGTGAGTTCGGGGTGGGAGAAAAAGCCGAAGATGCCCAGGCGGTAATTTACCGTAAGGGCAATGATGCCCCGTTTGGCCATGCTTTCTCCATCGTAGCGGGCTTCAGAGCCATCGCCAGAAGTGAGGCCGCCACCGTAGAAATACACCAGCACGGGAAGCTTGCCATTGCCGGTGTGGGCCGGGGCCCACACATTCAGGTAGAGGCAGTCTTCGCTCATTCCGGATGAGCGGAATATCATATCGCTATAAGTGTTTTTTTGCATGGGGTTTGGCCCAAAATGGTCTGCCTTTAACACTCCCTCCCAGTGATGGGCGGCCTGTGGTGCTTTCCAACGCAAATCGCCCACCGGAGGCTGCGCAAAAGGAATGCCCTTAAAAGCAATGACGGACGACCCAGGGGCCTGCACTCCTTCCACAATACCGCTTTCCACGGTTACTTGTTTTTGGGAAAAAGTGGGGATGGTTTGTAGGAGCACGGCAAATGACAGCAGGAGTTTTTTCATATCGCTTGGTTTGTGGAATTGTAGTGCGTTAAGATAATAAATTTTTTGTGCCCTGCCAGCCCTGCGGGCAGGAAATAAACTTTGTAGGCAAGCAGGTCCTATGCAAAGCATTTTCCGCAGCCGTCAGGTGCTTATTCAAACCCTTCCGAGCCGGAAACAATTACACGGTAAAAACAACGGTCTGGGAAGACGCGTTTGAAAAACGGTGTGCCTTTCCAGCTTCTACCGTCAGTTTATCACCAGCGGCAAGTAGAACGTTTGTACCCTTGAATCCATTAGTTAACACGCCTTCGGCAATAGGTGCCCTGCATTTCGAAGGGGATGCGAAAAAAATCATAATTTTAGTCGATTGAAGAGGATAATATGTTACTGTTTGAGCAACATGAAAACAGGTGAAGTCCCTGAGATCATTTAAAAGCAGCTGAAGCTTTCATACGTGCAATCTGAAGGTTGCAGCTGTTTTTTTCTTACGGAGGTTTGATAGGCGTCATGACGAAGCAGTGATTTTGGTTTGGGGGATGAAGGAATAGCGGTAGTGATTCCCTGATATTTTTACGCGCACAGGTTAATGTGCTGCGCTGATCATATATGTTTCGTTGGTGGCATTGAAATAATAAGCGACCCCGTTAAAATCGCATACCATGGCCAGGATGCCTTTCAGGTCATCGTTGGACGTAAGGATAATAGTGAATTTCTTTTCTTTCAGTTCCCCGTCTTGAATCTCAATATTTACATGATAGCGTTGTTCCAATTGCCGGCAAATGGCGTCAAAAGTAATGTCGTTCAGTTATACATCCTGCGTAGCCCAGGTGATGGCGGTCGTGGCATTCACTACGCTAAAGCTGGATTGGTCGGTAGTTTTGGTGTAAATTACCTTTCGGTTGGGTTCCTGGTCGCCCTTATATGTAGCCACTTTCACCTTGCCGGTAATAACGACTATGCTATATTTAAAGTATAAACCCTGCGCATGAAACAATTACTCACCGCCGCCACTTTATTGTGTACCCTTTCTGTTACAGCCCAACAGGCTAAAAACGTCGGCCTGTCTGCCATCAAAATAGCCGACTTACAGCGCGACCTTTATGCCCTGGCAGACGATCATTTCCGGGGCCGGGAAGCCGGTACCCAGGATGAACTGGATGCAGCCGCCTGGCTGGCAGAACAAGCCCGCCAAATAGGCTTGCAGCCCGCCGGCGACAATGGCACTTACTTCCAGTATTTCCCCCTGATCCGGGACCGGGTAAGTTCGGAGAGCCAGATTATCCTCCATCATAAACCCCTGGAATTATGGAAAGATGTGATCGTGTTTGAACCCGTACACGCCCAGGTAAATGCCCCTCTAATATTCCTTAACGGCCTCCAGGACATCGACACAGCCGATGTGAAGGGCAAAGCAGTAATACTCCGCTTTTCACCGGAAGGCATTACCAATCCCATGATCAAAAGCCTGCGCCGCTATGCCACACTGATCATCCGCGACCGCGTGAAACGCCTGGCCGGCAAAGGCCCCGCCGCCATTGTATTTGTGTCCGACAGTACCGCCAGCCAGGACTGGGCGCGCTCGCTGGAATATGCAGACCGTGGCACCTATCACATGGATGGCGGTTATTTCAATTCCATCATCGTAAAAGACATACCGCTGCTATGGATCAACGACCCTTCCCTGATCACCCAAGACAGCAATAACCAAACGCTGGTAGCGAATATCGTTACCGACCATTTCATTTATCCCTCGGTGAATGTGGTGGCTAAACAAGAGGGTAGCGATGCTACATTGAAATCGGAATACGTATTGTTTAGTGGCCATATTGACCATGATGGCGTACGCCACCTGGCACCCGGGGCAGACTCTATTTATAATGGCGCAGACGACAACGCCACTGTGGACGTGGCCTTGCTGGCCGCCGGGCGCGCATTTAAAAAACAACCGGGCCGCCGTTCTGTATTATTTGTTTTTCATGGGGCAGAAGAACGGGGGCTTTACGGATCTACCTGGTTTGCAGCACACCCCACGGTGCCCAAAGCGGCGATAGTAAGTGTGTTGAATGGAGATATGATAGGGCGTAACAATATAGACAGTGCTGCCCTGCTGGGCGTGAACCCGCCCCACCGCAATTCTAAAGACCTCGTAAGCGTGGCCCTGGCAGCCAATGCGGCGGGCCCCCATTTTAAACTGGATACTACCTGGGACAATCCTCAACAAATAGAAGGATGGTATTTCCGCAGCGACCACCTGCCTTATGCCAGGGCCGGTATACCATCCATCTTCTTCACTACATTATTACATCCCGACTATCACACAGTACGGGATGATGCCAGTCGTATAAATTATCAGAAGCTCACGAAAATGACCCAATGGCTGTACCTCACTGCCCGCACCCTCGCCGACCAGGACGCTAGGCCCGCCGTGGATGCAGGATTTAGGCTGTAGCGATAAAACGCATTGTTTTCGCAGCAAAGGTGCACTTTTAAAAATACAAAGCGGTGCAAACAAATGAATGTTTGCACTGCTTGCAGGTGGGGGTTAACATAAAACTATTTTCCACCCGGCCCGAATAGTAGTCTTAACTGGGCCAACTGAGAGCCGCCGTGGCACTAAAGGAGCAGAATATGCCTGTTACGCTGGGTACGGAATATTGAAGAAGCCGCGCTTGCATTCAATATAGAGCATACAAATATTTTACTTCTTTTGGAGGCCTACTTCCGTATATAAAATCATTTCCGCAACGGCGTCAGCAAATGCATCAATCCATTACTCTTAATTACGAGCAGCGTTTCCAGCAACATGCCCAGCTTACCCGGAGGAAAACCACCTTTCCGCGGGAACCACTCCAGGTAAGACACCGGCAGGTCGCACAGCGTGGTGCCTTTGTATTTACCAAAGGGCATTTTCATCTTCACCAGTTCCTGTAATAGCGCGCCATCGGGTTGTGGTACTTCCATGTGTTCAAAAATTAAAGCCAGCGAAGATAAGCTTTTAGCCGGCAGCGATTAAGGTCTTCAGGACATCCGGCGTTACCTCGCCAAAAAACGAAACGCCGGCAGCGCCATTGTCCATGGCCAGTTGAATGCCCTTGCCCAAATCGTTCATATTGCCATGGAAGTCGGGCAGGTACAGGCCGGCATACAGCGGGAATTTGCCGTGCAGGGCCTTCACCCCTTCCGCTACGGCGTCGCCTATCCAGGCAACGTCTTCATCATAAAAGCCATGGTAAATCATCGGACTCACAGCATTCAGCGGCCAGTTGGTCCAGTCCTGGCGCACAATGCGCTTGGCAATTTCTGGCGTGGGGAACACCGCTGCGGAAATAGGCTTTTTATGTTTATGCGCTACATCGGCCAGTTGGGTCACAACGTTCGTAATACGGTCGTAGCGGTATTTACGCCAGGATGGGCTTTGGTCGGGGTGTTCCATCTCCAGCGGGTCTTTGCCTTTAAGCGCCTTGTAGTCATCGCGGCAGGTATTGCAGTAGCAGAAATCGTATGCGGGTAGTTCTTTAGATTGGTCTATGCCGTAATGCGCCCAGAGGTGTACAGGCAGAATCACATCGCAATAGCGCACATAATCCAGGTGAATGCCATCCACATAATCTTTGGAAAGCTCCGTGTGTACAACCGTCTTCAAATACTCCAACACCTCCGGTTTATTGGGGCATAACCAGCGGTAATAATCCACGTAAGGTGGGTGTGTAGCGCAGGATTCACCCTGGCGGTTTTGTGCATACCATTCCGGATGGGCGGCCAGCAGTTCCTTTTCCCCCCGGTTCATCGTCCATATCCAGCGGTGGGCACGTATGCCCTGAATTTTGGCAGCGCGGAAATGCCTTTCGCTATCTGCCTCAAAATATATATCCGCAATGCCGGCCTGTGCATAAGCAGTATAGTGCAAGGCAAGGTCTGCATCGCTGTCTTGCGGGTTTGGATTTATCCATATGCGGTGCTGTGGTTTGCCTCCTGGTGGCGGTGCTGGCGTTGGCTGCGGGTTACGGCCCAGGGCCGGCAATTGGGCGTGGAGCAGCGCTAGGCTGCCCAGCCCTACGGATTTTAAGAAATGTCTTTTGTTCATGGGCGCTGTTTGTTAGTAAAAAGAAACGGGGTATTTTATTCGTAATCGTCGGTAAAGAAAGGCCGTCCGTCCTGGGTAATTGTCCAGTAGCGGTTACGGAATTGCAAGCGGACGCTGTATTGGGATGCCATGGCCTGAAGTAAAAGCGTGTATTCATTACCGTTAGTATCGGCTACTTTTTCAGGCAGGGCCAGATCTTTTAGCGTGGTAGCGTAAGCGCCATGTAGTTTTTTATAATCCCGTTGTTTGTAGTACACCAGCCAAAGATATTTCTTCATCTCTTCGGCAAAGGGCAGTTGAAAATCTTTTTGTTTGGCACCGGCCTTGGCGGCAGCAAACAGCAGGTAGCCCCAGCGTTCCGGCGCATGCATGTCTATAATACCCTGGGGCGACCACACCCAGTTGTGCTCCTTCTGGAGGCGGTGGGTATCCGGATTTATTTTCTTCACGTACTTACCGTCCTTCACCTCCGTATCCCATTCTACCCGCGAGAAATTAATGCGCCACCAGGTGCTGTCGTGCGGGAGGGCCTGCGAATAGAAGCGCATGGCTTCAAAAGGAATGGCCATTTCCACGCTCCATTGCACGTCTTTGTCGCGGGCATTGTTGAGGGTACCCTGGTGGTGTACCGCCGTGCGAATGCCTTTGGCGTCCCAACTAATAAGGGCCTTGCCGCCATTACGGTAGGCAATGGGCAAAAATAGATCGAACAGGGTATTGCGGGCATTTACCTCATATTCGAAATACTGTTGGGCATCCCCATCTGGGTCTATAAACACTTCAAAATCGTTATCGTAGTACACAATGGTATCGCGTTTTTGCAGGTTGGCCCAGATGTGCGGTTCCTGCAATTCAGCATAAATATAGAGGGTGTTGGCATCCCACAACATTTTCACGCGGGTGCGCAGGGCGGGTGTGGGTTGTTTGTCGCCCTCGATATCAGTGAAGTCCTGTGTCCAGGCAACTTTCTGCCAGTCGGACTCCATGGCCTGCCCGTCTATGTTAATGGGTACGGTGGTATGCTGACATACATAATGACGCGGCGTAGTGAATAAGGGAGCGTAAGCGTCGAACAGGGATTGGGCGGCGGCACCTGTGCCACGGAGCAGTAGCAGCAAGGCAAAAAGCCCGGAGCGGAGCGTGAAGCTGGTTTCTCTAAACATATAATAAAGATAATAGGGCAGGCTGATGTAGGCAAATACAGGGAAATTATCCCGGGCATTTGTGAATAAATGGTAAGCGAAGGTAGTCGTTGGTACGCTTTTACCCAGGCGCATGGTAGGCTATGCTTAACATCCTATTTCTTGGCCTTACAGGGGACTTCATGCAAATAAGCGGCTATATATAGTAAATTTTTTCGCTATATGATCATTAAACCCCATTCGACAACTTCATTAACAAAAAATTTATTAAAAAATTTTCCTTCCATTGTTCGGTACCCTATTTACCCACCCGCGCCCATAAACTATCCTAGCAGTATTGCTCCACCGGTTATGCGCATGGTTTGTTGCAACTGGTTGCATATAAATATTAACATATATAATATTATTTTCAAATAAAAAGTTTTTCTTTTTGTAGCGCCCTGGTCCCCGGAAAGCCTTGCCAGTACTGCATTTGTTAAAGTGGTATAAATATTAGTATTGTGTCGTACATTTCAAATGCAATGTAAAAAACCATTTATCAATTAAGCCTTATTTGTCTTCATCCTTAATCACAGTATCCTTATGAAAACACAAGAACTCTCTCTGGCAGAAATGCAAGACATTAATGGCGGCGGCCTGTTGAGCAGCCTCGGTGCAAACCTGCTACTTAACCTAACCGGAAGCCTCAATACGAGCAACCCGGCGTCATCCAATTTAGGTCTTACTGGCATCCTCACCCTGTTGGGCATTGGTGTTGGCCTGTCTGCTGCTGTAAGTAAAGGTGGCCTGGGGTTGAACCTGGTGCTTAGTACCCCTTCCCTCTAAGCGTATTGGCCTTAAATCACCCTGTGATTGGCAGGGATGAGCTGAAAACCCTAAAAAGAGTAGGCAACCTCATTTTTTTTAAACCATTTAAAATTGATCCTCATGGAAATCCTGGAACTTACCGGAGAAGAATTACAAGACATTAATGGCGGTATTAGCCTGCTGGGCGGCAGCGACTTGCTGGGCGGTTTGCTGGGTGGTAACCTGCTGGGCGGCCTTACCAGCTCCAATGGCCTGCTGGGCGGTTTGCTCGGTGGCTTGCTGGGCGGCGGCACTTCAGGTGGAGCTACTACCATTTCCCTCACGCTGGGCACCGGCGGTACTAGCACTAGCAGTGGCCTGCTGGGCGGCCTCCTGGGTACCCTAGGTCTGTCGCTTTCTATCAGTACCTCCGGCACACAAGCTTAATAACACGGTGCTTACTCAAGTAAAAGGGATAACTGCTACGGTTATCCCTTTTGGTCTTTCCCATATCGATGCCATATGTCTACCCGCCAGATCTTTCCGCATGAAATTGTGCGCTTCACCGCTGAACATCATTTTAAACAATACCACACCCGGTCTCGTGCCGTGTACTTAACAATCTTAGCCTTACTGGTAGCAGCTTTTATCGCCATGTGTATTATCCGCGTGGAGGTAAGTGTACATAGTAGCGGCATTTTGCGCGCCGGCAACGAGCGCAGCGTGATCCGCGTACCCGTGGAAGGCCGCATCGATTCGTTGTTTGTAACAGAAAATATGCACGTGCAGGAAGGGCAGGTACTTTTTAAGATCCGCTCTCACGCCGTAGATGAACAAACCATGCTGGTAAACGCCCAAAGCCAGGATCTGCAAGCCCAGCTCCACGACCTGGAGCAGCTGGTAAATGGCCATGGCGGCGCCTTGCAAAGTACCCTGTACCGACAGCAATACCAAACCTACCAGCAAAAAATGGCGGAGCTGCAGCAGCGGTATGCACAAGTAAAGCGCAGCTATACCCGCTATAAAACCCTCTTCGACCAGAAGGTAGTAGCTGCCGCCGAATATGAAAAGTACGAGGCCGATCTACAGAATACCGCCGGCGAATTGCAACTATCGCGCGAACAGCAGTTCAGCGAATGGCAGGGCGAACTGGCCAGCATCCGTCAGCAATACCAGCAAATTGAGGCCAAACAAAGTATGTATACCCATGAGAAAGAGTACTACACCGTACGCGCTGTGACCAGCGGATCGGTGCAGCAACTCAAGGGCATACAGGCCGGCAGTTATGTAGCCGTAAATGAAGAACTGGGCGAAATATCGCCAGATTCCGGCCTTATTGCCGAAGTATATGTAATGCCCAAAGACATTGGCCTGCTGCGCAAAGGCACGCCGGTGAATGTGCAGATAGACGCCTATAACTATAACGAATGGGGCCTGCTGGGCGGCAGGGTGGTGGCCATTTCCAACGATGTGTTTATGGACAACCGCCAGCCCTATTTTAAAGTACGCTGCGCCCTGGAACACGATTTCCTGCAACTACACAGTGGTTACAAAGGCGTGGTGAAAAAAGGCATGACGGCACAGGTGCGCTTTCATGTTACCAAACGTACCCTCTATCAACTGCTCTACGATAAAACCGATGATTGGCTGAATCCTAACCTGCAACATGATGAAACTGCCCTTAACTAGCCGTTGGAAATCTTCCCGCCGCCTGCTGGCCCGCCAGCATGACCTTACCGATTGCGGGGCCGCCTGCCTGTCTTCTATAGCGGCCTATTACCACCTGCAAATGCCACTGGCCCGCATCCGCCAGTATGCAGGTACAGACAAGAAGGGTACCAGCCTGCTGGGCCTCCTGGACGCTGCTAACCGGCTGGGGTTTAAGGGAAAGGCCATTCGCGGACCCTATGAATGTTTAAAGGAAATTCCCCTGCCCGCCGTAGCCCATGTCATTATAAACCAAACCCTGCATCACTACGTAGTGCTGTATGCCGTAAAGGTTAACGGGGTACAGGTGATGGACCCGGCAGACGGACAAATGCATACCTACACACCAGAAGCCTTCCAGAAAATATGGACGGGCGTACTGCTGCTGCTCACCCCCGGCGAGGCCTTCACCGAAGGAAATGAAAAAGTACCGGTAGCCGCCCGCTTCTGGTACCTCCTGCGCCCACATGGCAGTACCTTGCTACAGGTAATGTTTGGCGCCATTGTATACACCGCGCTGGGCTTGTCCACCTCAATTTTTTTACAGAAGATCATCGACCATGTACTGCCCGATCGCAACGGCAACCTGCTAAACCTGATGGGCATTATCATGGTTGCCCTGCTGGTGGTGGGACTTTGCATTAACCATATGCGTACGGTACTCACCATTAAAACTGGCCAGCAAATAGACGCTCGCCTTATCCTCGGTTATTACAAACACCTGTTGCGATTGCCCCAGCAGTTTTTCGACAACATGCGGGTGGGTGAGATCATCTCGCGGATGAATGATGCGGTGAAAATTCGCGTGTTCCTGAACGAAGTGATGGTGAGTTTTGCGGTGAATATTTTCATCCTGTTTTTCTCCTTTGCGCTGATGTTTACCTACTACTGGAAGCTGGCGCTGATGCTCATTGCCATTGTACCGTTATATGGGCTGATCTACTATTTTTCTAACAAGGTGAATAAACACACCCAGCGCAAGCTCATGGAAGAAAGCGCCGACCTGCAGGCGCAATTTGTAGAATCGGTGCAATCGGTAGGTACTATCAAGCGTTTTGGCGTGGAAGAATATGCCAACCTGAAAACAGAAACCCGTTTTATCCGGGTACTCAAAACCATTTACCGCACCAGCCAGAATGGTCTGTGGATCGGCAATTCCAGCAGTTTTGTAACCGGTGCCTTCACCATTTTATTACTCTGGGTAGGCGCAGGCTTCGTTATTCAAAATCTGCTTACACCGGGTGAACTGCTGTCGTTTTATTCCCTCATCGGTTACTTTACCGGGCCGGTGGCGGGCCTTATCGGCATGAATAAAACCATGCAGGACGCCCTCATTGCCGCAGACCGCCTGTTTGAGATCATGGATCTGGAGCGCGAATCTATGGAAAATAAAACTGCCCTTACACCGGATATGATCGGCGATATCCGTTTTAAAGATGTGTTTTTCCGTTATGGCAGCCGGGTTAACGTGTTTGAAGGCTTTAACCTTCACATACCCCGGGGCCGCATTACCGCGCTGGTGGGCGAAAGCGGCTCCGGCAAAACTACCCTGCTTTCCCTGCTACAAAATATTTATCCTTTACAGGCTGGTAACGTAATGATCGGTGAGTTCGACATCCGCTACCTCACCACCGATTCTCTACGCCGTTATGTAAGCGTGGTACCCCAGCAGGTAGACCTCTTTGCCGGCAATGTGATAGAAAATATTGCCCTGGGCGATTTTGAGCCAGACGTAAAAAAGATTGTACGCATTTGCCACGATATCCAGATATTGGATTTTATTGAGCGCCTGCCCCAGGGATTTAATACACCCCTTGGTGAGCACGGGGCCACCCTTTCTGGCGGCCAGCGCCAGCGCATTGCCATTGCCCGCGCCCTGTATAAGGAACCAGAGGTGCTGATCCTGGATGAAGCCACAGCAGCCCTGGACTCTCAATCCGAGCTGCATATCCAACACGCCATACAGCAGTTGAGGGCTGCCGACAAAACCATTGTACTCATTGCTCACCGCCTTAGCACGGTTATTCATGCAGACAAAATTGTGGTGATGTCGCAGGGCAAAGTGCTGGAGGAAGGCGGCCACGATGCGTTGTTGCAACGGCAGGGTGCCTACTACCAAATGTGGGAAGCCCAGTTTCCCATGATCAGTAAAATGCTGAAAAAACCCAGGATAAAACGGGAACTACCTGAAAGTGAGGAAAACATAGATAAGGTGTAGGAATGATAATATGCGGAAAGGCCAGCTATAACGATTTTGTGACGTATCCTGGTGCTTTATGGGCGCGTCATAATAGGGGCAGTATTTACACCCTTTTGTGCAACAGATTCCCTTGTTTACTATCTTCCCGGTAATTATCTTTAACGATAATAGACACATTGGCCACACTAAAATCCGGAGAATTTGTACGCCAGCCTGCCTGATAAAGTACTTTGGAGCAAGTTGATGGAAGGCGATCGGGATGCATTGGCTTTCATTTATAAAACCTGTTTCGGTTCCCTTTTCCGCTTTGGAATGAAGATCTCACCAGATGAAAACCTGGTGCAAGACTGCATTCACGATATCTTCGTTACGCTCTGGCTAAGCCGGGAGCGCCTTTCCCCCACAGACAATATTAAATACTACCTGCTAGCTAGCCTGAAAAGAAAGATTACTGGCGAGCAACAACGGCTGTCGGACCGGTTGCGGAACGCCAATACCGATCTGTTGCAAGCACACTCCCCCGAAGAGGTACTCATTGGAGAGGAGGCTAACCAGGAACTACGCCAAAAACTAAACCGTGTGTTGGACCAACTACCCCGTCGCCAACAGGAGATCCTTTACCTGCGCTTTTACGAAGGCTTGGACCCCCAGCAAACGGCTAATATTATGGGCCTCAGTTTAAATTCTACCTATGTTTTACTCTCCAAAGCACTGAATTATCTAAAAAAACATAGCGATCAATTGCTCATTATCAGCTTTTTCCTACTGCTAATAGGGCTTATATAAGAAAAATCAATCTTTTCTGAAAAAATGAGGGAAAAGACGCTAAGATTTTGATCACTTTTTGCTTTATCTGTTAAGTATCTATAATGGCATCCAACAAAAACGCAACCAACCAATTCTTACAACTTCCCGCTTTCCGCAAGTGGGTGCTGGAAAATGACGCATCCGCTGAAGCCTTCTGGGCCAGCTGGCGGCAGCAGCACCCGGAACAGGAAGCAGAATTGCTGGAAGCAGCGGAAGTGCTGCGCGCCATCCATGCCCACAGCCAGGTGCCAGACCATGCCGAATCAGAAACCTGGGCACGGATTACCGATACTATTCAGGAGGCCGAACTTACGGGCCGTTTTCCGGCTCGTGTGGTAACCATGCGTAGCCCCGGGTTAAGCCGCCGCTGGTTGTCTTATGCCGCCGTAGTTGCCGGTGTAGCCATTGCTGTAATGATTGGTTGGCAACTGTTGGGCGTGCGCGAAAAAGAATACCACACTGCCATGGGCGAACTCAAAACCATTGAACTACCAGACCACTCCATGGTACGCCTCAACGTAAATTCATCCGTGCGCTATGCCAGCCGCTGGCGCAGCAGCAAAGCACGCGAAGTGTGGGTAAACGGGGAAGCTTATTTCTCCGTTACCCACCAGGAAAATAATCAGTCATTCATTGTACATACCAATGATGTAGATATTCGTGTAGTAGGTACCGAATTCAATGTAAACACCCGCCGGATAAAGACCCAGGTAGTGTTAAATAAAGGGATTGTTCAATTATTATTAAATGGAGAAGCAGCCACGCACGAAGCGCCTATTACTATGAAGCCAGGTGATATGGTAACGTATTCTGCCGCCACCGCGGAACTGGCCAGTAAAAAAGTAAACCCGGGCGATTATTCTTCCTGGCAAAGCAGGGTGTTGCATTTCAATGATACACCTATACCAGAAGTAATCCGTGTGCTACAGGAAAATATAGGCATTACCATAGAATCATCAGACACAGGTCTTATCAATCAAACATTCACGGGAAGTATTCCTCTGGATAATGTAGACGTATTTTTTAAAACGCTTTCCCGCTCTTTCGATGTTAAGATAGCGCAAACTTCAACAAACACTTACAGGATCAGTAGTAATTAACATCACCAGGAACAACTAAAGCAAAGTCGGTTTTGTCATGTCAACCAAAAAACATTCCTCCAACGGGGGCTGGCTTACTATGCCTAATAATCATCGTTTGAATTATTCTTATAACACCACCAACCAAAATCAATAGCTATGGTAGATTTCTACGCCAGAAGATTAGGCAGTAGCCTGGCGCTGGCATTGTTGATCCAATTATCCGGACCAACGCGGGTGTCGGCCAGCAGCCGGCTTCTACAAAATCCCAACGCAACCTGGGGCATGCGGAATAATACGCAGGAAAATGGGCAGCAATTACCGTTGAAAAAAGTGCTGGCTGCCCTGGAGCAACAGTATAAAGTGCGTATCAATTACACCGGTAATACCATTCATGGCGTGAAGTTGCGGGCACCCGCAGGAATACACCATGGCCAGCGGCTCGTGGATTATTTGAACAGCTTCCTGTTCCCACTGGGCCTGGAAGCAGAAGAAGCTAATGCGGGCGACTTCATTATTTATAAAATCAGGGATAAACAGAAACCTACCCAAAAACCAACCATTAATAGCACTACGGAGGAAGTACCCACCGCAACTGTAGCTGGTAATACGGTGCCTATACAACTGGAAAAAATCCAGCAAGATGGGCGAACCATTACCGGCCAGGTTACAGAGGAATCCGGCCTTCCCCTGCCCGGCGTAACCGTGGTGGTGAGAGGCACCTTTAATGGCGCGAAGAGTAATGAAAAGGGTAAATTTATCCTTAACAATGTACCCGTCAATGCGGTACTGGTGTTTAGCTACATCGGCTATAAATCCCAGGAAATTAAAGCAGGCAGCCATAGCGAAATAGACGTTAAACTACTTACCGACGCCCAATCTTTAAAAGATGTAGTGGTGAATGGCTATCAGAAGCTCAATAAAGACAGTTATACTGGTTCTGCCATCGTAATTTCCGCAGAAGAAATAAAACGTTTTAATCCAACTAACCTGCTAAGCAGCATTGCCTCCTACGATCCTTCTTTTAAGCTCGTGGATAATAATGTAGGCGGGTCTAACCCCAATGCTCTGCCTTCCGTAAACGTGCGGGGTACCACTTCGGCTGTATCTTCCGGTACTGCCAGCGCGCTTTCCCGCGCACAACTTAATAATGTTACGAACCTGCCTTTGTTTATCCTGGACAACTACCAGGTAGGCATCGAAACTATTTTTGATCTCGACATTAGCCGTATCGAAACCATTACCCTGCTGAAAGATGCAGCGGCAACGGCTATCTACGGTTCCCGCGCGTCAAATGGGGTGGTGGTGATCCGAACCCGCGTACCTAAAGAAGGGCAATTGGAAGTTACTTATAATTATATGCTGGGCGTTACTACTCCAGACCTTACGGCTTATCACCTGCTGAATGCTGCCCAGAAGCTGGAATATGAAAAAGAGGCCGGCCTTTATAAATCCAACAACGTTGATGATCCGGATGCCCTTGAACAGGACTATTACAACAAACGCCGTAACGTGCTGGCAGGCGTGTATACCGACTGGATAGCCCAACCGGTAGCCACCGCTTACAGTCATAACAACTCCCTAAGCCTATCCGGTGGTACCCATGACCTGCGCTACAGCATGGATGGCCGCTACCAAACAGATGCCGGCGTAATGAAAAACTCTGGCCGCAACCGGGCCAACATTGGCAATACCCTTTCTTATAGCATTAAGAACAACAAAATCCTGTTTCGCAATAACTTCATGCTCACCCAGATGAAGAGTCAGGAATCGCCCTATGGCTCCAGCGCCGATGCGTATGGCAGCAGCTTTGGGCCTTATGTACGCTTTAGCGACTATGTATTGATGAACCCTTACTATCCTAAAACAGATAGCCTGGGCCGCTTACTGCAGAACGTGGACAAATGGAATTTCCGCGACCCCAATATTGGCAACGCACCCAATTCCAGTACCATCCTGAACCCACTGTGGGATGCACACACCAGCAGCTTTAACAAAAGCCAGTACCTGGAATTTATCGAGAACTTTGGCGGTGAATACAATCCATCCCCCAACCTGAAAATATCTGGCAATATCTCCGTAACCAAACGCAATTCCTCGAACGACAAGTTTGTGTCTCCGCTGGCAAATGAGTTTTACTACTACGGTTCGGACAGGATTAAAGACCGGGGTAAATATTACTATACCACAACAGGAGAAACAAATGTAGACGGGTCGCTGACCGCCATGTACAACAAGCTGATAAATGGCTCACATGCCCTGAACTTCTCGCTCGGTACCAATATACAGACTACTAAATACGACCAGCGTAATATCGTAGCACAGGGCTTCTCCAACGACCGTTTCACCGGCCTTACCTTTGCACGGGAATATAGCACAGACGATGGGGAAAAAGCGCCCGCAGGATATGTGGAAGAAACCCGCCTTATTGGCTTCCTCGCTTCTAGTAACTATTCCTACCAAAACCGCTTCCTGATGGACGCAACGATGCGGGTAGACGGCTCTTCTAAGTTTGGAGCCAACGCCCGCTTTGCGCCCTTCGGTGCAGTAGGCCTGGGCTGGAATCTGCATAATGAAAAGTTCCTGCGCAATTCCGCCATTAACCAACTCCGGATCAAAGGCACCATGGGGGTTACCGGCTCCGATGAATTTCCCGCTTACCTGTCTAACACCACGTACGACTATTATGTGAATGACTGGTATGCTACCGGTGTAGGGGCCGTATTTACCACCTATGGCAATCAAAATCTGAAATGGTCCCGTACAACCAACTACGAAGGTACCGTGGAACTGAGCGCCTTTCACGACCGCTTGTATGTATCGCCACACTACTACTACAAGCTCACTAAAGACCTGATTAATGATATGAATGTGGCCCCTTCTACCGGCTTTACAAGTTATAAAGAGAACATTGGTAACGTGGTAAATAAAGGCTATGAACTGTACCTGCGCGCCAATATTCTACGGGCCCGCACCTGGTCGGTGAACCTGTCTGCCAACCTGGCTCATAACACCAACGTCCTCACTAAGCTTTCCAATTCCCTGAAAAGCTACAACGACCTGGTGAACAAACATTCCAGTGACTCTGCCCTGCGCTCCGTGCCGTTGCAGCGCTACCAGGAAGGCCGCTCTATGAGTACCATTTATGCAGTGAAATCTTTAGGGATTGATCCGGAAATGGGTAAAGAAATTTACCTCAATAAGGACGGTAAAACCACCACGTATGTGTACGACGTAACTCAAACCGTACCCGTAGGCGATAACCTGCCTAAAGTGAGTGGTAACTTCGGCATCAGTGCGGTGTACAAAAACTTCATGGTGGAAGCCCGTTTCTCCGCCAGCTTTGGTGCAGACGTGTACAATGAAACCCTGGAACGCATGGTGGAAAATGCCGATCCCCGGCAGAACGTAGACATTCGCGCATTGACCAGCCGCTGGAAACAACCCGGCGATCACACTTTCTTCAAAGACATCGCCGACCTGTCGCAGACACAGACTACCTCGCGCTTTGTACAGCGGGAAAACAAAATACAGTGGTCCTCCCTCTATGCTTCCTGGGACGCCCCGACCAAAGTATATAGCCGCCTGAAAATGAAGTCCCTGCGCTTTTCCTTTAACATGAACGACTTGTCTTACTGGTCTAATGTTCAGCAAATGAGAGGTATAGAATACCCATTTGCACGCAGCTTTACATGCTCATTATCCACCCGGTTTTAAATAGCAAATGTGATGAAGAAAATATTCATAGCAATACTCCTGATCGGGTCACTGGCCTCTTGCAAAAAATGGCTGGATGTAAAACCCCAGACACAGATATCCGCAGACGAACTCTTTAATACCGAAGATGGTTTTAAGGAAGCGATCAACGGTATGTACAGCAAAATGGCCACCACAGATATGTTTGGCCGCGAATTATCCGCCGGCCAGTTGGAAGCTGTAGGACAAAGCCTCTACGCCGACCCGCTGACAGACAATAACGGATACCGTCAAAGCCAGTTGTATAATTACAAGAACCAATCATTCATCAACCGGAAAGATAGCATATGGAAAGGTTACTATGCTGTAATCGCCAATGCCAATAACCTGCTGGAACATATAGATGTGCAGAAGAATTTGTTTAAGGGGGTTAACTATAACCTGATCAAAGGCGAGGCACTGGCCTTGCGCGGCTTCTGCCATTTCGATGTGCTTCGGCTATTTGCCAATACTTATTACAACAAAACAGACGGGCAGGGTGTTCCTTACTCCACCAAATTTACCCGCGATGCCTCACCCCTGTACAAGATCAGTGAAGTACTGACCATGGTCACCAAAGACCTTACAGATGCCAAAAACCTGCTGGCAGGCATAGACCCCATCGTGGACAAATCTTATAAGGTAGGGTATGGCAAAGTGGATACCGCCACGGAAAATACCGATCCGGAACTTTTTCACCAGTTTCGCCGCACCCACATCAATTATTACGCAGTATGCGGTGAGCTGGCCCGTGTATACCTCTATGCCGGCGACTATGCCAATGCTTTGAGCAACGCACTGGAAGTAATCAATGCAAATAAATTCCCCTGGTCCGCACAAAGCGATGTGGTAAACGCCAATACCCAACTGCGCGACTGGATCATGTACAAGGAAATTATCTTCGGCATCTATGCGCCCAATGCCAGCTACTCGCTGGACCAATTGCTGGGACAGAATACAACAGGCCTTTACCTGCCGATAGCGGGTGGCGATAATCTCTTCGAAGCCAGCACGTCGGCGGGAGGTAATGACCTGCGTTACAAAACCTGGGTGCAGGTGCAGGCAGGTGCTACCCCTTTCTATAAACTCATGAAGTACTACCGGGATGGAACGTCCAACTTGTACGACCAGATGGTACCGGCCATCCGCCTCAGCGAAATGTACTACATCGCCGCAGAAGCTACTTTCGATCAAAGCCCTTCAGACGCCTGCAACTATTACAATACAGTTCGCTTTAACCGTAATATCGGCGACTCGCTGCAAACTACCAACAAAGACGAATTTCTCCAGGCACTCACTAAAGAAGCCCGTAAGGAATTTATCGGTGAAGGTCAGATATTTTACATGTACAAGCGGTTAAATATGCCCATCATCAGCGTGGCAGGTACGCCCATTGCGGCTACCCCTGCTATCATGACATGGCCTTTCCCGGATGATGAACTCACTTACGCTAACAGATAAAACTCACCTGATGAAGAAACTATTAATATGCGGAATGATCTGTGCAGCGGCTGTTATGAGCGCTTGCAAAAAAGATACGATCAAATCGCTTTATACGTCTACCCCTGGCGTGTATTTCGATTGGAGTGACTCTACCGGCACAGATGCTTCGAGGGTAGATAGCCTGGTGTTTTCCTTTGCCCTTACCCCTGATAGACTCACGGATACAGCCTTATTGCCGGTGCGCATTTCCGGCGATCGTATGAGCAAGGACCGCTACTTTAAACTAGCGCTGGTAGATACCGCTACCACCGCCATATCCGGGCTGCATTTCAAGGCCCTGGAAACCCAGTACACCATGCCCGCAGATTCCGGCATGGTACATGTTCCTGTATATCTCTATGCCAATGATACGGCACTACATAGCAAACAGGTACGCATAAGAATTCAGTTGGTACCCACCAGCGATTTCACCGTAACAGATTCTTCCTATAACGTGGCCAAAATTATCTTCTCCAATATGCTCACCAAACCCACATGGTGGGATATGTGGGGGCAATTGGGCGAGTATTCCCGCGTAAAGTATGAACTGTTTATCCTCACCACGGGGGTTACGGTGATGACACCACCGGCGGATTTCAATAACCAACCCGCTATGATGTATGCACTCAGCACCTTCACTTCCTTCCTGCAAGATCCATTCTCTTTTGTAAGAGATCATCCGGCACTGGACTTTACACTGGAAGTTACAGACGGGGGCGCTTACAATTTCTATAAAACATATTCACCGGAAAAGAAATACCTGCTCTCGCCAGATGCCAGTGGAATTGGGTATCACTTCCACGATGAGAATGGCAACCCGATTTAGTCATCCCTAATCAGCGAACATGAAAAAAAAGCCATTATATATTTTAGTAAGCGGACTGCTACTGCTGGCCGCCTGCGCAAAAGACAAAAGCAATTATAATTACAAGGACATTCCCTCGCCCACAGTTACCGGGCTGGATACTACCTATACCGTGGTGCTAGGAGATAGCCTGATTATAAATCCTTCAATTACTGTCAATACCGGCCCCAATAACTATTCCCTGCACTGGCGAATAGATGTGCCGGAACAATTGAAAAGCCTGAACTTCGATGGCAACGCATTGCGGATGCTGTTTGGACTGGGTGCCAGTACGTATAATGCCCGGCTTACCATTACCGATAATAACAATGGCCAGGAATATTTTCAAACCTTCTCTATTAAGGGCGTCACGCAATTCAGCAAAGGCACTTTAATCCTGAGTACTGTTACAGACCACTCTGTATTATCCTTCCTCACACCCAAAGATTCGCTGGAGTCGGACATCTATACGAAGTTCAATCCTACACCGCTGCCAGCAGGCGGTGCACAACTGGCCGGGCCGCTCAACCACAATTATCTCAACGCCACCGTTGATAAATTTTATATACGTTACACTGGAGATGGTTCCGGCGCATTGCAAATCAGCTCCTCCACCATGGGGCTAATCCGCACCTTTGCCCAAAACTTCTTTGGGCCTCCGCCTGCACTTAATGTACAAGGCCTGTATGAAACCAATTCCGGCACCGTAACCGGCATTTTCAGTGGTAAGGTTTACTGGGCCTATTTGTACACTGCACCGCAGTTCCCGGCATACGGTACCTGGGGCACACCGGTGGGTGCAGGGTACAATATATCTGCACATTTTATCCAAACAGACAGTTACCAGCTTGGTTTCGATGTAGATAAAAAACGTTTTGTACGCTTTGCCGGCGGCATTACCTACCTGGATACCACTTACACCATTCCCATAGGCGATACCTCCTTTAATCCTAAAAACTTGAAAATGGACATGGTGTACCTCACCCGCTTCAGCGATGATAAGTGTTATGCCATCGTAGATAGCGCCGGCAAGAAAAAAGAGCTGCGTTTCGGTATAGGTTTTAATGACGCTAACCCTAACCTGGCACCGGAATCTTCCACCAGGTTTAAAGGAGATAGCCTGGTAACTACCACCACGCTGTGGACATCTTCTCCACTAAACATCGTGTACTTTTCCTCTAACGGTGCGGTGTACAGCTTTAACCTGGACAATAAATTTCTCACCAAACTGGCTACCGACTTTGATGGTCAGCCCATCTCCCTGCTGAAAATAATGGACAGTGGTGCTACCCTGGTAGTAGGCACCCCGGGCAAGCTCAGTTACCTGAACCTATCTACCGGCCATAATGGAGATGTATCCAAAACCATTACCAATATTGTAGGCTCGCCTACAGATATTTTGGTGTTAAACAATTGATTAAACAGATAAGTAAAAACTACAATGAGAAAAAGGATTTTGCTGGCCTGCATGGTTATGCCGTTGGCCGCTTTGGCCCAACAGAAATTTGTGTTAAAAGGAAAGATCGGTACGGCCAATGCACCGGCAAAGGTATACCTGGATCGCCGTCATAACGGCGAAAACTGGCTGGATGCTGCGGAGGTGAAAAACGGTGAATTTACCCTGACTGCACCGATAGACGTGCCTTACCTGGCCATGCTGATGATGGACCACGAGGGAAAGGGTGACCTGGTACCCGGCGGCGACAACGATCACCGGCTACTGTACCTGGAGCCTGGCGTTATTACCATTACCGGTGCAGACAGTGTGGCCACGGCCAGCATTTCCGGCTCAACGCTCAATAAGGAGTACGACCGTTATAACTTGTATATCTCTGCCTACGATTCCTGCATGAAGTATATTAACCGCGACTATGGCGCCGCCACCCAGGAGCAGTTAAAAGATACCTTCTTCATGAAAACGTTAGATGCCCGTTTCCGCCAAGCCGTGATGGTAAGGGAAGTATTGCAGAAAACTTTTATCACCGGCAACCCCGATTCCTACTTCAGTGTGATTGCGCTGAAAGAGCTATCTGTACGCAATAACATGAACCTTCCCGTACTGGAACCCATGTACAATGCCTTATCCGAAAAAGTGCGCAACAGCTCATTCGGTAAAGAATTTAAAGCGACGATGGATAACGAAAAACGCTTGGCCATCGGTTCTCCTGCACCAGACTTTACACAGAACGACGTGAATGGCAAGCCGGTAAAACTTTCCGACTTCCGGGGCAAATATGTGCTGCTGGATTTCTGGGCCTCCTGGTGTGGTCCCTGCCGCGCAGAAAGCCCCTATGTGCTGGCGGCTTATGAGCATTTTAAACAAAAAAACTTTAGCGTGTTAAGTGTTTCGCTAGACAAGCAGGGCCAGAAAGATGCGTGGCTGGATGCTATCCAAAAAGATGGTGTTCAGGCTTTCACCCATGTGTCTGATCTTAAGTACTGGGACAATGCAGCCGCCCGTCAATACGGTATTAGTGCGGTGCCCTCCAATTTTCTGATTAACCCGGAAGGCAAAATCATTGCCCGCAACCTGCGGGGTGAAAATTTGGAAAAACAACTTACTACGCTGATCAAATAGAAGATTATCCATTGTTTGCTAAGAAAAACGGCGGTGGCTTCGATAAAAGATCGGGCAGCCGTTTTTGTTTGGTATCATCACCTGTGTTAATACAGCAAAGGCCCGGCGCAATGCCGGGCCTTTTGCAATGGTAAGCGTGCTTTAAAATTCTACGCTTGTGTAGCCGGTGGTGTTTCCTGCGCGCCGCTTCTGGCCTGCACTTCCTCCAGCAAACGTAGCCCCAGCAAACCGCTGATCGGGCCATTGGCCCCATCGCCTCCACCGCCAATCAGTACATCCGGCATAATTTTGATCTGCTGGGCGCCGATGGCTTCCATTACTTTCAGTTGTGTGAAGTTTTGCCCACCCATGGCATCCACAGCCAGTTTATAAGAGGTAGCACTGCTCTTACCGATGGCCAGTATCTTCTCTGCTTCCGCATTACCGGTGGCGGATATACGTTCTGCTTCCGCCTTGGCCTGCCATTCGGTACGGTCGGCTTCCGCGCGGGCCAGCAACCTTACTTTTTCGGCCTCGCCGCTGGCCAGTAAACGCAGGCGGTCTGCTTCCGCCGTGGCCTGTAAACGCACAGAGTTGGCATCACCTGTGGCCTTTTTAACAGAGGCATCAGCTATTCTTTCTGCAATTAATACACCCTGGTCTGCCTTCACAATCTCTTTCTGTATTTCGGCAATGGCCGTTTCTTTTTCCAACAACTGGCGAGTTTCCTGCGCCATTTTCTGCGTGTCGTAGGTTACCTTTTGTTCTTCGGCTAGCTTACGGTCTGTGAGGGTTTTCATCAGGCTTTCCGGTGGTACAATGTCGCCGATCAGAGTGTCTACCCCATGTACGTTATATTGTTCCAGTACGCGGCCTATGTGGAGGCGGGCAGACTCCTGGCGTTCCTTACGGCTTTTCAGGAAGTCGATGGCGTCTGCATCCTGCGCCGAGTTACGGAAGTAGTTGCCAATAGTAGGCTCCAGCACCTGCGTTACCAGGTTGCTCATGTTCCCGAAGCGGGCAATTACTTTCGGCGCTTCCGGGCTGGGAATGTGAATGATCTGCGACACATCCAGCGTAAACGTAAACCCGTCTTTAGAACGCACCGTAATGGTAGACAGGTTTTTGTCCAGTTGGTGCGCTTCACTGCGGGCAGAGGCCCAGTTCAGCACCAGGTTAGTAGTAGGCACCATTTCCACTTTCATGATGTATGGATTAATGGGGTACTTACCTGGCCCCAGCGGTTCGGCCCATACGCCTTTGAAACTCTTGGCCACAATGTTACCATGTTTAAATTCCTTGCCGCTCAGGTCTACACCTTCATCACCCACGAAAGAAATTACCACGCCTGCATGACCAATAACGATCTCCGTCATCCGCACCATTTCCACGGTGGCAAACCAGGGGTTTAGGAAGTAAGAGCCGGAGAGGATCACCTGCTCCTGTAGGCCCTTATAGCCACCATTGTCCAGGAAGGCGTCCACATCCTGGTAGTTGGTGTGCTGCGCTACGATCTTACCAGCTATCATGCCCTGGTCCAGCGATTGCCCTTCCAGGGTGGTTACAATACCCACCGCATTGTCTGGAATGGAGGTCATGCCTACAATCTCCACGTCAAACAGGTAGGTGTTGATACGATAAGAGCCGGGCGTCATAATGGCCGTTTGCCGGCCTTTGCGGCCACCGTTTTGCAGGAAGGCCAGGGCGTCCTGGAAGGAGTCGCAAGGTACTTTGCGGGCCAGGATAGCCCCCGTTTCCAACTCGGCACCGTCTTTAGCCAGCACCAGGCCAATCATGCCGGTAGGAATTACGGTAAAGGGCTGGAAAGTAACGGTGTACTGCCATATCCATTTCTTGAAATACACGCCGGGAGCCAGCGTCTGGGCCTGGAAACCAGCCTCACCGCCAGTAGCAATGATACGCCCTTCGGGCAATGCCTGCTTACCAACCAGCTTAAACTTTTTCTTCACCAGGCCGATCTGGTCTTCCGGTACAATGATAACGCCAAAGCATATACGAAGAATTAATTTGTAAAGTACCAGGCATAAAAGCAGTGCGCAGCCCATAAGGCTCCACTGCAAAACAGCGGATGTATGCATAGTGTGTTTTTAATTGATGATGAAAGGAAATAGGTATATAAAGTTGGCCACAGCCATTATATTGCCATGGCAGATTATGCCAGTGCATTGCAAAAGGAACGGTAGAAAGTTTTGTCGGGACTTTTACGTTGTGCAGGGAAAACGGGGCGGTGCTTTTTCAAATGATGTTGCTACCAAAGCGAGGGAAAAAGTAGCACGCTTACTGTCAGATTTCATCGTAATAAAATTACCACACAAAGTTTATATCTTTTTTTATTCCACGCAAATAATTCTGTAATGCAAACGTTTGTTTGAAACGCTTTATGGGTGGGTGTTTCGGGTCATCAATGGCTTATCAATCAATTAATTCCAGGGGTGCAAAACCGGTGTGAAAACCGCCGAAAATATTTTTGCAACGTAGTTACAAGCAGGATTTCCACACCTGCAATAAAACGGTTACCATGGTTGCGCAAAAGGCTACCCTTATTATTTTTTTAAAATGCCGCGCAGCACTGGCAGCCTGCCATCTATCGGTTCGGGTATTTTCAGTCCTAACATATACGCCACCAGCGGATACACATGCACGTTGGCGAAGCTGGCAATGCGCAGGCCCTGTTTAAAGGCAGGCCCCCAGGCCAGGAAAATGGCCTGCATTTCCGGTGTGTTATTATCGTAGCCATGATGGCCAATGGAAGTATGGATATGGGTGCGGTGGTCATCAAAAATATAACCGGGATCTGCCAGGGCAATCACGTCGCCAATACGGTGATAGCGGTCTTCCTGGCCATAGTGCCAGCGAAGGGGCGTTTCTTTTTTGCGGTACACAGTGTAGTGAGTAGCCTGTTTTTTCAGCGATGCATACAGGCTATCCAGTTGTGACTTGCTTTGGCTGTAAAACAGCAGCTTTTCATTGCCGGACTGTAACTGAATGCTGTCGCCCTGGTAAAAATTTACTGCTATCTTGTGCAGCGTGTCTACGGTCTTCATGCCGTGGTCAGATACCACCAGGTAATTTACCGGCAGGTGCAGCTGTGCTACCGCAGCCACCATTTTACCAATGCTTTCGTCTACATACTGTACCATCTCCCGGGTACTGTCTGCATCCGGGCCGGCGTAATGGCCGGCATGATCCACTTGCGGGAAATAAAAAGTAATGAGGTGGGGACGCACTGCTTCCGGAAGGCGCAGCCACTCCACTACCTGCTGTATACGCCGTTCTGTAGACACTTTTTCGTTGTACTTAAAAAAGTAGGTGGGTGGCGTATGTTGAATATTACTTTCGGAGCCTACCCAGAAATAGCTGGCGCTCACCATATGTTGCTTTTCGGCCAGTACCCACAGCGGGTTACCGTGGTACCAACTGCTATCGTTCACCGTGTTGTAGTCGTTCATTTTGTACACCTGGTTGCGCTGGCGGTCATAGAAATTGTTGTCTACCAACCCATGATGTGCCGGGTATAGGCCAGTTACCAGGGTATAATGGTTAGAAAAGGTAAGCGATGGAAAGCTGGGTTGCATGCTGGCGGCGCGCACCCCTGTAGCGGAGAGGCGTTGCAGATTCACGGCCCCATATTTTTGGAAGTAATCATAACGCCAGCCATCGATCGATATCATGATCACATAAGGCTTCCGTTGTTGCGCAGGACTATTGTGCCTGCCCGCCACTATGTGTTGGGTGGTGTCCTGGGCGTATACGGTGGAAATGGCAATAAGGTTAGTTAGCAGCAACGTTATGCAATGTTTCTTCCACATAAAGCAGTAATATTTTCCAGTCGTAAAGGTACATGCATTGATCTTTCCGTCATATTATAAGTAGGTTAATACCGGTAGCCTACTTTTTATTTACTTTGCACCACAAAAATTCCCCTTATGGCTAACGCAGACGCAGCTAAGAAAGCCGCCGGTATCAGGGCGGTGGATTTTATTGAGAACGGGATGAAAGTAGGCTTGGGTACTGGCTCTACGGCCTACTGGGCCATTATGGAAATTGGCAACCGGGTGCGGCAGGGCCTCCAGATCAGCGCCATTGCCACCTCCGTGCAGTCGGAAGAACTGGCCCGGGAGCAGCAGATACCCCTTCTTACTTTCACAGCATTTGACTACCTGGATATAGACATCGATGGGGCCGACGAGGTGGATGAAAACCTCCAGCTTACCAAAGGCGGGGGTGGGGCCTTGCTGCGGGAGAAAATTATTGCCAGCGCCAGCCGCAAACTTATCGTGGTGGCAGACGAACATAAATTTGTGCCACACCTGGGTGCCTTTCCCCTCCCGGTTGAGGTTACGCCTTTCGGCTGGGAGTACACTTTTCGCCAGCTAACCGCCATGAGTGGCCGGCCTAAACTGCGCCAGAAAGATGGCAAAACATTCATCACCGACAACGGAAACTACATTGCCGATTGTAATTTTGGCATCATTAAAAATCCAAAATCGCTGGAAACCCTGCTGAATGCCATTCCCGGCGTGGTAGAAAATGGCTTGTTCGTAGATCGTACCAATATCCTGGTGCTGGGTTTTGAGGATGGAACCACGAAAATATTGTCTAAATAAAACCAGCCTCCAATCGTGGCACGTATCGTGCAAACGTTTTACTCAAAATACTAGGTGCAATGAAAGCAATTACCGTAGCCGATTTCGGCATGCAGCCCATATTGTCGGACATGCCTAAACCCACCGCAGGCCAGGGACAACTGCTAGTAAAACTAGCCGCTGCCAGCGTAAACCCCTACGATTGGAAAGTGATAGACGGCCTTTTAAAAGGGCATGTCCAGCACGACTTCCCCTTCATTCCCGGCTCCGATGGCGCAGGTACTATAGAAGCCCTGGGCGAATGCGTAAGCGGCCACCAGGTTGGCGATAAGATTTATGGACAATTCTTTACCACCCCCCTGGGCCACGGCAGTTATGCCGAATATGTGGTGGTGCCACAGGAGGGCGCCTTGGATACGGTGCCCCAGAATATTTCCCTGGAAGATGCTGCTGCACTGCCCACCGCTGCCATGACGGCCAACGCCCTGGTGGTACGCACCGGCCTGGAAGATGGCCCCATCGTATTTATAGTAGGCGCTACAGGCGGGGTAGGCAGCTTTGCTGTACAGATAGCCGCCGGTAAGGGCTTGCAGGTGATTGCCACCGCCAGCCCTGCAGCGGCAGAAAATATAAAGCAGCTGGGCGCCACCGTGATCATAGACCATACCCAGGGCAATATTGTAGACCAGCTAAAAGAAAAGTATCCGCAAGGCATAGATGCCCTGATCGATATGGTAAGCGATAAAGAAACCTTTGCAGCACTAGCCACCCAGGTGAAACCCGGCGGTTATGCCCTCACCACTGTATTTGTGGCCGATGAAAAAGCGTTAGAGAAACAAGGTATTACCGGTGAAAATTTTGAACTACAGGCCAATGCCAATGCCTTGCAGGTGATTACCCAATTGGTGGAATCCGGTGCCCTCAAACTGCCACCCATTCAGAAAGTACCATTGGAAAAAGCCCCGGAAGCCCTGGCACAGAGCCGCTCCGGGAAAACGAAGGGGAAATTGGTCATAACAATAGGGGAATAAATACGGGATACTATATTTCAATCCAGCTTACTACTTCTTCTAAAAAGCGTTGGTCAGTTGTATCAAATGCATCCAGCGCAGCACTGTCTACATCCAGTACGCCACGCACTTCCCCATGGCGGATAATGGGTACTACGATCTCGGAGCGGGAAAGGCTGCTGCAGGCAATGTGCCCTGGAAATTTTTCCACATCCGGTACAATCAATGTATGCTGCTCGGCCCAGCTACTGCCACATACGCCCCGGCCCTTGCGAATGCGGGTGCAGGCCACCGGTCCCTGGAAAGGTCCCAACACCAGCTCTTCAGATTTTACAAGATAAAAACCCACCCAGAACCATCCAAACTGCTCCCGGAGCGCCCCTGCTATATTGGCCAGATTGGCCACCAGGTCTGGCTCACCCGTGATCAAGGCCTTAATCTGGGGCAATAGCGCTTCGTATTGCGCCACCTTACTGCCGGTGGCAATCTGTAAGTCTTCCGCCATGTTATAGTAATATTGCTTGGCAAAAATAAGATTAATAATGGGTTCAAAATTTCTCTCCCTATCTCCCGGAGTTGGAGGTAAAGTAAAGATATAGTGCTTCTAGTAACGTATAGCAAGTTCCCCGCTGATCACGCTTCCGCCGAATCGGAATGTTCCTGCAACATGCTGCGGTATTGATTTAAGATCGCAGATTTCGATATAAACCCTACTAGTTGCCGGTCTTTTATCACCGGAAGGTCCCATACCTGGGCTTTCTCTAATTTATCTACCGCCGTTACTATGCTGTCGTCTGCCAGCACAACGGCCTGTGTGGGTTTCATGATCTGCTTTACAATAAGTTTATCATACAGGTCGGGGTTAAACATGATGGGGCGCAGCTCGTCCAGGGTTACCAGGCCTTCCAGTTGGCCGCCAGGTGTTACTACTGCAATGATATTGCGGTGTCCCTTTTTCAGCAATTCTATCACTTCCCGCAGGCGGGCAGAAGAAGTGATCGTCTGCACATCGGTTTCTATCATCGATTCCAGTTTCAGCAGCGACAAAATATTTTTATCATGCTCGCGGGTGAAGATTTTGCCCTGCATGGCCAGGTCCTGCATTTCCGGGGAAATAGGCGAAAACCATTTTACCACCAGGAAAGCGATCACCGTTACCATCATCAGCGGGATAAAAAGATCATAACCGGAACTGGCTTCCGCAATCAGGAATATTGCCGTGAGCGGGGCATACATTACGCCGCTCATCACACCCGCCATGCCCACCAATACCAGGTTAGTTACCGGGATGGTTTGTACGCCTAGCGTGTGGCAGATCACCGCAAAAAAGTAGCCGAGAAAAGCACCCGAAAACAGCGAAGGTGCAAAGTTGCCCCCATTGCCTCCACTCTGTATGGTAACCGCTGCAGAGAAGGCTTTCAACAAACATACACAGCCGGTAAAAAGCAATACCATCCAGCTTTCCAGGGGCAGGTAGCGGAGAAAACTATGTTCAATCATATTCTGCGCATTGCCAGCAGCCAGTTCTTTTACGGTGGTATAACCTTCGCCAAAGAGCGGTGGCATCAGCACGCAGGCTACCGATAAAAAAATGCCTCCCAGGGCCGCTTTTCGCACCGGCGTGAGTTTCAATTTATGGAAAAACCGCTCTGTCATCCCGGCCATCAGCACGTAATAACGCGCATATAACCCACACAGGATGCCCAGCCCCAGGTAAAAAATAATGTTGTGATAATTGAACGGCTGCCGCGATTCAAAGTGAAAAAGCACTTCTTCCTGCAAGATCACCTTCGACAACAGGCTTCCGCACACCGCCGACACAATGAGGGGGATAAAGTCGGAAAATACCACCCCGGTCAGCAGGATCTCGAAAGCGAACATCATGCCCGCAATGGGTGCATTAAAGGCCGATGCAATGCCGGCCGTAGCGCCCGCCGCCAGCAACAAAGTGCGTTCTTTATAACCCAGGTGATACGTGCGCGCGTAGTTAGACCCAATGGCAGCCCCCGTCACCGCAATCGGGCTTTCCAACCCCGCCGATCCGCCCAGGCCCACCGTTACGGCGCTCTGGATGATCTGCGAATACATTTTTACCGGAGGAATAAAACTGCTGTTCTGCGCAATCTCGTACAAAATAGCTGGTATCCCTTTGCGCGCCTGCCCCTGGAAAAACCATTTCACAATTAACGTGGTTAGTACAATACCCAGAAATGGAAATACCAGATAAAAGACCACCTGTGTGCTAAAATGTACCTTGTAGGTAATAAAATAGTGGATATAATGCACGAGCATTTTAAGCACTACCCCCGCCATTCCTGCGGTGCAACCTACCAGAATACCTGAAAAAATAAGGAATTGGGTACGGGTTAGTTTATTATGCAGCCAGTGCATAACGATCTCATAGCCTTTTACTTTGCGCAGGCTGTATCGTTGAAAGTCGCGTTTGTACTTCAAAAAAGCATGGAATTTCCGAAGGCGGCTAAAATGGCTCATGCGGGCAAAGATAAGACAATGAAAAAAAAGAAGCAGGGATGTCTATAGCTATAGGTGCCATTGTAACCACATGCCCAGTAGGATATACCACAACAAATAATTTCCCAGGCGCATGGAAAGAGAGGCCAGCAAGCCGGCATTTTTATAAAACAGGGCCTGTATCATATTAAAAACAAAGTGCAGCACATACATAGTTACCATCAGGGCGGGCGGGGCCTTTACTATCAGCTGGTAGGGGGCCGCCACAGCACATAGCGCCGCCACTATCCAAAAGGCGAGTGGGGTACGGCCTGCCGTAAGTTGCCGGTGTCCCAGGAGTGATAGCAGGATGGTAAATGGCAGTAGCCGGTAAATTACCTCCAGGTAAATAGCATCTGCTACAAAATAAAGGAAGGAATATGGAAAGGGTTGTAAAAACGAAGGCAGGAGCTGGCCCGTTGCAGGCAGCCGTATGAAATGGAGCGCCAAAAGGTCTGCCAGGGCAAATGCTATTCCCACTACAAAGGGCGCCAGGAAACGATGTTGCTGGCTCACCCGTATGTCCAGTAGCGTGGGCAGCCCGGCCAGGTGCTGGTAGGGCACGGCAAAAAAGCCTAGGAAAACCACAGCCAACGCCTCCCCTTCAAACAGGCGCAGGGCCTGGTGGCCGGTGGGCAGCAGCCTGCCAGCCACAAAGGCCACCAGACACCACCCCAGCAGGATCAGGTAAATCACCAAAGATCTTCTTTCATTCATATGCACTATAAAGAATGGGTCGTAAAATGCGGGAAAAAGCAGGTTGAGCTGCGGAGTGATCGTTAAGATAATAACAATTTCCGGCCCGCTTAAAAATTTATTTGGAAAGAATATTTTTGCTCGTATATTTGTCTACCAATTCGATAGACTATCGGCAAACGGTAGTTATCAAGTTCTTTCATCACTATTATGTTCGTATGCTGCTGCCGCCTATCCAGGCAGCACTTACGCCAAGAATAGCCAGGCTGTGGGTGTTGGTGCACGGTATTAATTTATTGGTGGTAAATTTTTTAGTCCTGTATCACCCCGCACGCTCCTGGCACAATCTCCCAAACGTATTTTATACATCAAGGACCAACCATTCTTTATAGTGATTCCTACAGCTTTTCTTTTTGCTTAATATATGCATTGCTATCGGCAGCAGCAGGGTATTGCTTGTCCTGTATGCTGCTTTTTTATTCTTCTTCTACAAGTGGAATGAATGCATATACCTGATCGTTCAGGTATCGCCCGCCGGGATGATTGGCGGTATAATCCAGGTTAATCCAATATTCCCCTTTCATTTCGTGGTAGGTCAGCTCTTTTACCGGTGGGTGGTTAAAAAGCAGTACAATGGCCTGTTTCAGCACTTCAAAGTTTTCTTTATTACCACAATACATTTCAGGATAAGCATGTCCCTTGATAAGCACAATGCGGCAGCGTGCCCCAATGCTTTGCAAGCAACTGGCCATGAGGATGGAATGATCGTCGCAGTCGCCCCCCAGCCCATTGTGGATGGTTTCCATCGGGGTGGCAAAGTAATCGTCCCGGTAAGTATCTTTTACATATTTAAAATGACCGTTAATGTATTTAAAGAGGGAGAGGTAGCGCACTATATTGCCATATTTGCCGAAATACGCATCGAAATTTTCCAGGGAGTGCTGCACGGAGAAATTACGTACCAGGGAATCTTTAAAATTGATCTTCTCCCGGATGCCCACCACGGTGAGGTCGCGGTAATTTAACACCCGGCGGGGGTAGTAACTGAGAATGTCGTACTGTTTTTTGTCGTTGGTACCCCAATTGCCCTGCACCATGCCCTGGTAGTCGTTTACCACGTTGGTGAAAGAATAATTGTGGGTGAAGGAATTAAACACCAGCACCCCGCACATCAGTACAAATGCCGGGATAATGAGCGGCTTAAAAATCCATAATAACAGGCGGGTAAATAAAAAGGCAATGAAAACAGACAGCAGGAGGTCCCAGTGGAACCCGCCGGCAGTAAGTGGGGGCAGAAAGCGGTTCAGGTAGGGTGCCAGCGGCAATATCGTGAGAAGGCTCAACAAATTGAGCAGGAACTGCTGCGCCCAGGTGTATTTACTTTGATCTAATCCCATGCTGCCTCATACAGCTATAAAAGTATGCCAATGTTTTTTGGCGGAAACGTTAAAAAAAAACGGCTTAATAATTCAGGAGCTTTATGTGGTCTTGTTTAAAAGAAGTGCTTTTCCGCACCAGTTCTATTTGCTGCTGTATTTCTTTATACTGCTTTTCCATTTGCAGTTGTTTATACAATTTGCTGAGCAACTGATAATTTAGCAGCGATAGTATTTTAAAGTCCAGTTTATGCAGGCATTCCATGGCATGTTCGGCCAGTCTTACGGCTTTGTTGTATTCTTTTTTATGAAAGAAAATAGAGGCCTGTATTACCTTTTGCAATACCTCCGTATAACGGCCAATGAAATACTGGCTTTGGTATTGCTTTAACACCAGGCCCACATGCCGGCTAAGCCGTTCGGCTTTTAAGACATCACCCATGTTAAGGTAAGCCTCCGCCAGCCGGCAGATGACTGACAGCCGGAAAGGATCGGTTTTTTTTAAAAGCAGGTGAGGCACGTGCTGGAATAACTGTTGCCCAAATTGCTGCTGGGTTTCGTTATCACCCAGTATAAGGAATACAGTACTCAGACAGCGGTACACAATTTCCTGGCTACAGGTCATAGGCCGTTGCAGGTCTTCCCAGTAGTAAGGGAACTGGTATATTTTGGTCAAAACCGTTTCATCGGAAATGCCAAATTTCATGTATTCATATATAAATAACGCAATTTCATACGGATTAATCCAGAGATGCTCCAGTGTAATTTCCTGATTGCAAATCTTTTTGAGCTGGCTCAATTCTAATTCACACTGCTCTGCATCCAGTTGCACCAGGGAAGTTATGAACAGGATGAAACGGATGCGCAGTTTATCTTCCGGCGATTCTACCAGGGTAAGCAGGGCATTCAGCACCTTGCGTTTGCGAAACTGGAAAATATCTTCACTGATATAATCGCTGATTGGGTGTTTTTTGAAATAGCCGGTTGGAAAAATGGCTTTCAATTCGTGATGGCCCTTGCTTTCGTGCTGATAATGCAGGGCCAGGTATTCCAGCAACAACGATTTTTCTACCGGCATTAGCGGCACCTGAAAAATGTATTGAATGCTCTGGATCTGCTGCTGGTTAATGGCAAAGCGTAGCAGCCATTTAAACACCTCTACGCGGAAAGTAGAGTGGGGGAAATGCTGCAATACCTCTATTACCAGCGCTTCCGTAATTTGTTGGTTATTGTCCTGCAGGTATTTCATGGCCGTGAAATACTCCAGTAAAAAATTGTGGGCAAACCGCACCTTTACATTAAACATAACCTCCTGGCTAAGATTTTCTTCCACCAGGATATTATCGGCCAATAATTCTTTGTAAGCAGGGAAAAGGTCCAGGTGTTGGTTCAGCAAAAGACTTTTGTCGGTATACAATCCATGGCGGCCCATGTCTAGCAGTGACAACATTTTATCGATAATACGGATCTTGAAATTATTACTGGGACTATTGAACAGCCTTTGTTGCACAAATTTAGAAATGATCTCAAACAAGCTGAGATTTTCGTCCACAAAATTCTTTTCGGCATCGACATTCAGTTGGCAAAATATCTGTAGATAATAAGGATGGCGTAAACGTTGCAGGAACTGCTCACTGAAAGTACGTACCGTAGCGGGATCAAACTGGTAATTATATAATACTGTCTTCACTTCCTGTTCGGTAAGGGGCGGTAAGTTGATGCTGGTCTCTTCCTCCATTTCCTGTCCGAGATACCAATAGCGCCGAAAGGCGGGATATTGTTGAGAATGTTGGAAAATGTCGGACCAGGTGCTGGAACGGATGGAAAGAATCACTTTCACCCAGGGATAGCAATCGTTTGAGTATACAAAGTCTTCCAGTTTGGAATATAATACGCGAAGTTTATCGCCAGCCACCGAGATCTCGTCGAAACCATCGATGATCAATAATAGGCGGCCACCTTTATCTTTAAAATGCTCGGAAAAATATTCGCGGAGGTTTTCGCCGGCCCCCAGGTTAAGTTGGTTGTCCAGCCAGGTAGAAAGAGAAAAGCCCTTAAGTAAAAGACTGCCCGCTGCATGGGCGTGGATGAACCAGCAGATGTCTTGTTTATAGCGGGCGTCGCGGCCAAACCAGAAATGTTCCGCTACATGCACCAGCGCAATGGATTTGCCCCAACCGGAGGGGGCAATAAGGGCCGTAGCGGTGTAGTCACTTTCCAGGAAACGCTCTACATGTGCAAAACAATATTGCCGGGCTGCTGTTTGCTGGAATGGCACACCTGAGCGGTTCTTCAGCGTAAGCAGGGTGTAGTGGGATACTGCATCTGCCTTGGCTTTCAGGGTGGCCCATTTGGTACTTTCCGCTATAGGTGCCCCATGCACTTGCTGGATATGTTGATGTTGAAAATCTTCCCAGTCTTTGTAGCAACAATATTGGGAAAGGGTGTTGAGCGTATAACGGGAGAAGCTGTGTTGGGCTACGGCAAATCCGAAAACGCGCTTTAACGTGGTTTCACTGACTAATTTAGTCGTCGCATCCAAGATCGATTGAGATAGGTGTTTACAATCTGCCGGAAGGATCACTTCCGAACCAAATTTGCGCAACACCTCCTTCTGGAGCGTTATGATAAAGTCATAGGATAGATCTATCATAGGGTACAGTGCAAGGAGTTTTAGTGATTGAGTTAGTTACGTGTATGCTTGACAATCTGGATTTTTTATTGTTCGGAATGAATGAAATGAACAAGGGTTTTTTATAGCTAAATACACCCCAGGATATAGGCATGCACTTTAGCACCAACAATACATATGTTGATTATAATATATTTGTAACAATCTCTTTTGTAAGCTGGGTTTTCGGGAGCACTTACAGGATGTAATAAAACTACGACAAGTTTTTATTTTATAATAAATTTTTTTGAGGGCAAAAGACTAACTAAAATGCTGTATGGTCGCGGTAATAGGCTTCAAGATCCTTTATAAACCAAGTAGTAACATATCCCAACAATTAAGACAAACGTAGCAGATTATTTGCGGAAGCGGTTCGGTACGCTATTGGGCTGCACAAGATAAATTTATAACTACTTGAAAAACAGTTTGTTAATAATTTCGGTTATATGTCAACCATCTATTCCTCCCCTATATTGCTGCCCTTGATGCTGCTTGTTTTGCCATTGAATGAACAAGAATGAATAATTTAAAAACGCACTGAACAATTATGAATAAGTTACTTGCTGAATGAATGAAAAGGGATGCAACTAAACGAATTGAGTCGTTTACTTTTGGTTTAACACGAGCATGAGAATAAGCACGCATACGTCATATTGAGTGAATAATTAGTGAATGGTTCCCTTCAAAAACAATATTCGAATTCCTTATTTTTTTAATTAAATAAAAAACTACCGGAGAAATTTTACTATCAAAATCCTCTTATTAGTATCCTACTTAATATCCTGGAATATTTGACAGCGATCTTTCTGCGCGTCATAACCCTTGCCGCTTACTGTACGCAATCCTCCGTGCAGTCCTCAATGATGGACTAAAAAATTATAGACCCAAATGAAAACCACTATGCAGGTGAATGCTACGCTCCAGCGCAAGGTGACTGCTATTACTTTCCTGTTGTCCATGTTATGGTTAATAGGTTGTCCCTTCTCCCAAACTTATGCCCAGCAGGTGTATGCTACTTCTCAGACCAATGGTCGTTCTGGTTTGTGCTTGTTATGTTCATGGGACCCGGTAACTAACCCCGAGAATGCAGTAAACAATACCAGTCTCACCGACTATGCCACCTTTAATATGAATGGGGTGGCAGTAGGCGTTTCGGTATATGAGAACCTGAAGTTCCCAACGACAAACCCCAATCCCGGATGCGATTCCCTGGTTATCAAGATAGGTACGTCTCAATCCCTGCTTTCAGCAAATCTTATCAGTAACATCACCATCACCACTTACAATGGTAGTACATCCAATGATGATGCTACCACGATAACGCCCGATCTGCTTCGGCTATTGTCCGACTCTACTTCTGCAGTCGTTGTATTACGCCCCACCGCCACTTTCGACCGCGTGGAAATCCGGGAGTCTGCTTTCATTGCAGCACTGTCTTCTCTGCGTCTGTATTACGCCTATTACGCACCTGTAAACCTCAATAATATTAGTATTGATAACGGGGCATCCACTACTGTTTGCAGTGGACAACCCGTTACCCTGTCGGCTTCTGTGCCAGCAGACGGCGCTACCATACAATGGTTTACCGACCCTAGTGGTGGTGCTCCGGTAGCAGCTACCAATAATTATACATTCACGCCAACGGCTACGACTACACTCTATGCCGGCGCAGTGTTAGGTAATTGTACCAGCACTACGCGCAAGGCCATTACCGTAAATGTAAATGCCACCCCATCCACCCCTACGGTGGCAGCCAACTCTGATACTATTTGTAGCGGGCAAACGGCCACCTTCAGCATTAGTTCACCACAAGCCGGGGTCACCTACACCTGGTACGATGCCAATGCAGGGGGTACTGCAGTGGGCACAGGTACTGTATTTATAACGCCCACATTGTCTGCCACCACCACTTATTATGCAGAAGCTTCATTGGCCACCGGTTGTATAAGTCCCGCCCGCACACCCGTAACGTCAAAGGTCAATGCATTACCTGCCGCCCCAGTAGTAACGCCTGCTACCCAAGCCATTGCAGGCGGCTCCACTGCTACGGTAAGTATTAGCAACCCGGTAGCCGGTGCCACCTACAACTGGTATACCTCTCCCAGCGGTGGTACGCCGGTAGGCACAGGTACTTCTTTTACTTCGCCAGCATTATACACCAATGAAAATTATTACGCGGAGATCACCTCAGCTGCAGGCTGTGTAAATAGCAGCCGTACACTGGCCACCGTTACGGTGACAATCAATAACAATGTATCCTGTAGTTTTGCCACCACCCAACAAAGTCCGGTGTATACAGGCGGCGTCTGCGCATTGTGTTCTGTGAGCAATCCTGGCAATGCCATTGATACAGATACCACCACTGCTTCCAGTATCCATATTCCCTTATCCTTGGCAGGTTACACCGGCCAGCTGCTCACCTATCCTCAAAGTTATGCAGTGGGCGACAGTGTGCGGCTGCTCCTGAGCCTTCCCGGCGGCCTGGCCGATCTCCAGGTATTGGGAAGCGTTCGTGTGGAAACCTATAATAATGGTGTGGCTAATGGCGATGCAGTGTTCCTGAATAATCCCCTCCTTACCCTGAACATCCTTGGTGGTGAGCGCTTTAATGCCACAGTAGCGGCCACTAAGCCTTTCAATGCTGTATTGGTTAGTATTGGCGGCTTAAGCACCGTGCTTACTACCCTTAATATATACGGGGCGTCCGTAATTGTACCAAGGCCGGTGATAACGCCTGCTTCCGAAAATATTTGCTCGGGCAGCACTGCATCATTTGCAGTAACCTCGCCCACTACAGACATTGCCTGGTTTGCCGCCCCTGTAGGCGGTACGGCCCTTGGTACCGGCACTACTTTCACCACGCCGGCACTAACTGCCAATACTACGTATTATGTAGAATCCAGCCGTTATAATTGCGCCAACCCTGTACGCACCCCGGTAACTGTGCAGGTAAATGCAAAACCAGCTTCACCAGTACTGGCTACGGCAACCGATAGTATTTGCGAAGGCCAGACAACAACCCTGGCCGTAACGCCGGTAACAGGGGTTACCTTTAACTGGTATGCAAGCGATACTGCTAGCACACCATTGGCCACCGGCACTAATTTTACCACACCGGCATTGAGCGCTACTACTACTTATTATGTGAGCGCCACCAATGGTGGATGTACCAGCGACACCCGCACTGCTGCAAAGGTTACGGTAGCTACTGCACCTTCCGGTATCACCGTTACACCAGCCGGCGCTTCCATTCAGGCGGGCCAGGCAGTGTCATTTACTGCATCGGCCAGCTCCGGCACTGTTAATTTTAACTGGTTCACTGCTGCTACTGGCGGGGCCAGTATTGCCAGCGGCGCTACATTTACAACGCCACTACTTTTTGCTAATACTACTTATTACGTAGAAGCCAGCAACGCAACCAGTGGTTGTGTTAGCACTTCGCGTGTAGCCGTAGCCATAGCGGTAAGCAATCCTGATGTACCAGATATTTCCTGTGGCGCTGCAGTCAGCCAAACCAATGCTACTAGCGGCCTATGTGTGGGATGTTATGTAGAAAACCCTGCGCTCTCCGTAGATAATAGCAGCACTACGGTATCTACGCTGCACGTAATACTTGGCTTGCTGGGAGGTTATGTACAACAAACACTTCAGTTTAGTGGAGTGAGCCAGGGCGACAGTGTGCATATAGGGTTGAGCTTCCCCACCGGCCTGGCCGATGTGGGCCTGCTCAGTGGTATACAAGTGCAATCTTACAATGGTGCCACTGCCAATAACGATGCAACCACCCTAAGTCCCCAGTTACTCACCTTGCGCTTGCTGAATGGCAGCCAGGCTACGGTGAACTTCCTGCCCGCTGGCCCTTACGATCGTATTGTGGTGAGGTTAAACTCTGGCGCAGTGGGAGCACTGACCGCTGTAAACATAGCTTACGCACAACGTTTTGTGAGTACGCCTACTCCGCAGGAGGATAGTGTGTATGCCTGCGGTGGCCAGCCAGTTACCCTGCATGCTACCACTCCGGCTAATGCTACCTTCCGCTGGTACAGCCAGCCCACGGGAGGTGTGCCACTGTTCACCGGTGTCGACTTTGTAACACCAGCGGTAACGGCTAATACCGTTTATTACCTGGAAGCCGTTTCTGCTGATGGTTGTACCAGTCCGGCACGTGCCGCTGTAAGCGTGTTTACAGGCTTACCCGCCGCTGTTATTACGCCTTCCAGCGTAACTTTAAACAGTGGTGAAACCACCACCTTCTCAATAGTTGATCCCAATCCTGCTTATATTTATACCTGGTACGATGTATCGTCCGGTGGCACCGCGCTGCACACCGGCACTACCTTCACCACCCCGGCCCTCACGGCTAGCACCAGCTACTACGTGGTGGTGAGCAATGGCAGTGGATGCACCAGCACTGCGCGCACGCAGGCAACTGTAAATATTAATATCCCGGTAGATCCGGCTCCATGTAGCTACGCCACCACCCAAACCAGCCCGGTAAATATTGGCGGTATCTGCGCGCTGTGCAGTGTTTCAGATTCACTCCTGGCGGTAGACAGTGACCGTAACACTGCCAGCAAGATCACCGCTGCGGTGGGCCTGTTAGGCTATTATGGTCAAACTTTACATTTCGCCAACACTTATCCCGCTGGCGACAGCGTGTCCATAGAATTGGAAATACCGGGCGGCATAGCCGATGTGCAAGTGCTGGGCGGTGTGCGGATAGAAACCTACAATGGCGCTACTGCCAATGGCGATAACCGACTGCTCACCGATTCCCTGATTCGTATATCACTGTTATCTACAGGTAACAGGTTCCGTGTAACCGTTCCCGTTAATAAGGCGTTTAATGGTGTAAACATCAGTATAGGTGGTGCTGTTAGCGCCATCACCAGTGTGCTGGTGTATGATGCTGCAGCAGTAACCCCCAGCCCGGTAGTAACACCGGTAAGTGGTATTTGCAGCGGATCTACCGCCACACTTACCGCAACCGCACCGGCCAATGCAACGATTACATGGTATACCCAGGCAGTTGATGGTACGGCAGCGGGCACAGGTTATGCGTTTACTACACCCGCATTGACCACCACCACTACTTATTATGTAGCCGCTGGCCGTTATGGCTGTAACTCCCCGGCACGTACCGCTGTCACTGTAAACGTGGGCAATCTTGCCGCAGCGCCTACCGTTGCCGATGTACAGATTTGCGCCGGTACCACTGCTACGCTTACCGCTTCTGCCCCAGCCAATGTAAACTTCCAATGGTTTGCCAACGCCACCGATACTACAGTAATTTTCACTGGCAATAGCTTCTCCACAGGTGTGCTGAATGCCGATACCACCTTCTATGTGGCGTCTAACAGTAACGGTTGCCTTAGTAACCGTGTACCTGTTAAGGTGAGCGTGAGCCGCGTACCCGCCTCGTTCACGGTAACGCCTTCCAGTGCCACCGTAGCTTATGGCAGTTCCGTAGCCTTCACGGCCTCCGCTGCTGATACGGCCGCTATCTTTAATTTCTATAGCCAGGCCAGTGGTGGTACACCGCTCTTCACGGGTAAAACCTTCACTACGCCATCACTGACGGATAATACCACCTATTACGCAGAAGCCACTACCGCAGCCGGTTGTGTAACCAATTTCCGCATACCGCTTGCCGTAACCGTACTGCCAGACACTAGCAATGGCATTGTACCCTGCGATGCAGCCACTTCACAGACCAATACTGCCAACGGGATCTGCGTAGGCTGCTATATCGATAGTCCTGGCTTCTCTGTAGACAGCAGCGCTGCTACTGGTTCTACTCTGCATACCATCCTTGGACTGTTGGGCGGTTATGTGTCACAAACATTGATCTTCCCCAGCGTGAGCGAACCAGGCGACAGTGTATATGTAGACCTAACCGTTGCTTCCGGTTTGCTGGATGTAGGCCTGCTCAGCAATCTACAGGTAGGCACTTATAATGGAACTACCTCTAATAACGACCTGCAAGCGGTGAATGGTGGTTTAATTACTCTGCGACTGCTTAGCAATACCCAGGCATCTTTCGTTTTCAAACCTTCTGCAAGCTTTGATCGTATTGAAATAAGGCTGAATTCCGGTTTGGCACAAGCGCTGAACGCGATAACCATTCGCGATGCCTACCGCAAGGTGGCGGCACCAGTGGTGAATGGTAATGATACCACTGTTATTTGTGCAGGCCAGCAGGCCAGTCTTTCTGTGGTACCAGTAAGTACCAATACGGTGCGCTGGTATACCCAAAGACTAGGCGGTACACCGATATTCACAGGCAATAATTATGTGACGCCCGCTTTGACCAATAATACGATCTACTGGTTAGAAGCAGTGAAAACCAGTACCGGGTGTGCGGCTGATGTACGTGTACCCATGACCGTTATCGTATCACCGGTACCGGATATACCGCAGGTATTAACAGACACCGTTACCATCTGCAATGGCAGCACAGCTACCTTCAAGGCCAATGCCGCTACCAGTGTTGCCTATAAATGGTATGCTTCCTTAACCGGTGGTACCCCGCTGGATTCTGGCACCACCTTCACCACTCCGGCGCTTACTGCTTCCAAAGTTTACTACCTCGAAGCAAGTAGCGCAGGCGGTTGCGCTAACGTGTCCCGTAAGGCCGTATTGGCCAATGTGGTGGCTACCCCACCTGTACCGGTTGTTACACCAGACGCCGATACCCTGTGCGCACACAGCAATACCACGCTGCTCGCTACTTCCAATACACCAGGTGTTATTTTTAACTGGTACAGCAGCGCCACTGGTGGCAGCCCCATCTCTACAGGCCCTAACTTCACCACACCTTTGCTCGATACCACCACCACCTATTATGTGGAAACGGTAGCAGGCACCTGTGCCAGCAGCACCCGTGTTGCAGTAAAGGTTGTCATAAACCCCATCCCAACCGCGCCGGTTATCACACCTGCATCTGCCGTTGTGAATGTGGGCGTTTCGGAAACCTTCTCCGCAGACTCCAGCCGTACCGGCATCACGAACCGCTGGTACACCGTAGCCACTGGTGGTAGCCCTGTTTTCATAGGCAATAAATATATCACGCCTCCATTAACTGCCAACACTACTTACTATGTGGAATCCGTAGCCTCAACAGGCTGTGTGAGCGCCCGCACTGCAGTGAATGTGACGGTAAATAATGTGACACCTGCCTGCGATATGGCAATCGCAGAAACCACTACAGTCAATGGTCTTTGCGTAGGCTGCTCGGTATCTGATCCCGGGAATGCCGTGGATGCTGATACTACTTCTTACTCCACCCTTAACCTGACCGTTGGCGTGGCTAATGCGTACGTATCGCAAATACTCACGCTGCCACAGGGAGGAGCCGCCGGCGATACCGCGCGCTTTACCCTTGAAATCCCAGGAGAACTGGTAAGCGCTGGTTTGATTGCAGGCCTGCAAGTAGCTACTTATAACGGAGCTACTTCCAATAATGACCTGCATAATGTAAATCTTCAAACCATTACCCTGAACCTGCTTTCAAGTGATAATAAATTCTACCTGAATGTAGTACCCAATAATTCGTTTGATCGCGTGGAAATAAGGCTGAATGCAGGTTTCCTGTCAGCAGCACAAAATTTGCGCGTGTACTACGGCGGCCTCAAACCGGTAACGCCTGGTGTAGATATTACCAATCTGACCATCTGCTCCGGCAGTACCGCCGCCCTGCATGCTACCGCACCGGCTACGGTTCGCCTAGAATGGTACGACGCACCTGTAGGTGGCACCCTTCTGCACACCGGCGGAGATTTTACTACGCCGGCATTGACTGCGGCCACCACTTTCTATGTACAGACTGTAAGAATACCCAGTGAATGTGCAAATCCGAATCGTGTACCCGTAACCGTTAGCGTGCTGCCCGTACCGGCGGTAACCATCGATGGCGGCGATCTTTCTATATGCGCCGGTCAGCCGGTATCGATCAGTGCAACGGTAAATCCTGCCACTGCTACCGTACGCTGGTACAACGCAGCCACTGGCGGAACGTTGTTATACACCGGCAACCCGCTGGTAACTACCAACTTGAGCAAAGACACTACGTTCTATGTAGAAGGGTATAATGGTACCTGTGGGTCAACCGTACGCACTGCGGTGCATGTTACTGTAGGCAGCGTTATTAATGCGCCCGTACTAAAAAGTAATAACCTGAGCATTTGCAGTGGACAGTCTGCTACCCTACAGGTGAGCGGCGATACAGCCGGCCTTACACTGCGCTGGTACACCACTGCTATTGGTGGTACGCCGGTTTTCACGGGGTCCACTTACAATACCGGTGCCCTTACGGCCAATGCGATCTATTATGTAGAAGCAGTAAGCACTAACGGTACCTGCAACAACCCGAGCGCACGCACTGTAGCGAATGTACAGGTTAGTGCACAGCCATCTGTACCAGTACCATCCGTTACCGTTGATACGGTGTGTGTAGGTCAGGGCGTTACCCTGGCAGTATCCAACCCGCAAACGGGAATTACGTACCAATGGTATAACAGCGCCACCGCAGGCACTTTGCTTTTCACCGGCCCTGAATTTAATATTGCTGCCGTAGATTCCGCGGCTGTGTATTATGTACAGGCAGGCAACGGTACAGGTTGCACCAGTGCCACCCGCGCATCCGTAACTGTTAGGCTGCGTACTGCACCGGCCGCACCAACCTTGCAGGTAGCCAGCGTTAATGTCTGTACCGGTCAAACAGCTACCTTCACGATTACCAACCCGGCAGACGGCGTAACCTACCGTTGGTTCGACGCAGCCACCGGTGGTAATCAGTTAGGCACCGGCACCAGCTTTACTACACCGGCACTTACCAGTGCTGCTACTTATTATGTAGCCGCTTACAATGATAATTGCACCAGCGCCGCCCGTACCGCAGCTACGGTAACGGTAGGAACTCCGGTTGTACCAACGCTGGTAAGCAATAACGTAACCATCTGTCGCGGTCAGCAAGCCTCCTTCACGATCGCATCGCCCATCAAAGGACAGGTGTATAACTGGTACACCACGGCTACCGGCGGCACACCGGTATTCACTGGTACTACTTTCACAACAGATAACCTGTCTGCCACCGCCATATTTTATGTGGATGCAGGCAGCGCAACAGGAGATTGCGGTGGTACTTCCGGTCGCGTAACGGTTACTGCTACGGTGATGTCATCTCCAGATATACCCACGCTGGCAGCCGCCGATGTGCAGACCTGTGGTAGCGGCAGCATTACTTTTAACATAACCAATCCGCAACCAGGCATTACCTACCAGTGGTTCAATGCAGCCACCGACGGTACCCTTCTCACCAGCGGAAACAGTTATACTGTCAATAATATTACCACCACTACCAGCTACTATGTACAGGCACTCAATGCCAATAGTTGCACCAGTGTAAGCCGTGCCAAAGCAACAGCTACCGTATCGGAAACCCCGACGACACCAGTTCTCGGCACAGACAACCTGGTAACCTGCCTGGGAAGTACGGTAACCTTTACGGTTCAAAACCCGGATGCAAGCCTGGTGTACACCTGGTTCGATGCAGCCAGCGGCGGCACACAAGTAGGCAGCGGCAGCAGTTTCACTAGCACGGCGCTTACAATGAATAAAACCTATTTCGTAGAGGCAGCCTACCCGAATGGTGGATGTACCAGCGTGGCCCGCGCCGCAGCGCATGCGGTGGTGGTAAATAACCTCGCAATACCAACGGTCGCCAACCCTGCTTCCGTTAGCTGCGGTGGCCAGTCCGTAACACTCAGCGTGCAGAACCCTCAAGGTGGTATACTCTATCGCTGGTATACTACCTCCACTGGCGGAACGGCCGTATTCACCGGTCCGGATTATACCATTACCGGTATTACTTCCGCCAGCACCTATTACGTAGAAGCAGCCACCACCGCAGGTTGTGTAAGCACAGGCCGCGCTACGGCTACTATTACCGTTAGCACTCCACCGGCAACCCCCACCGTTACCAACGACCAGGTAGGTGTATGTACCGGCCAGCAGGCCACCCTTACGATTAGCAACCCGCCGGCTGGCATTCAATACAACTGGTACACTACCGCCAGTGGCGGAACAGCCATTGCCACCGGTGCTACCTTTAAAACACCAGTCATCACTGGTACCACCAACTATTATGTGGAAGCTGAAAATGTGAGTGGTGGTTGCACCAGCAATACACGGGGTATTGTTACCGTGAGCCTGTTGCCAGCTAGTGTTACGCCCACTATCACCGGCGACCAGATCATCTGTCCGGGTACGGCTACTACGCTTACGGCCAGCAGTACTACAGCGGGTGTTGTCTTCGCATGGTATACATCTGCCACGTCCACTACACCAGTGTTCACGGGCAACAGTTTCACTACGCCAGCCCTCACCACTTCTACGACATACTATGTGCAAACTGCGCCTGGCAGCTATTGCGGCACGGCAGAAAAAATTAGTACAGACGTAAACGTAGAGCAGCAGTTAGACGCACCGGTAGTAAGTGTTTGTGACAGCTCACAGGCCACTCAGGTAACCTTCTGCTGGACCGCAGTACAAGGTGCGCAAGGATATGAGGTGAGTACAGATGGTACCAACTTCGTTGTGCCAAGTTCGGGTGCTACTGGCACTACACACACTGTAACCGGCCTTCAACCCAACCAGCGGGTAGCATTTGAAGTTAGAGCCATTGGCCAACTGGGATGCGCAACCAGCGGAATTGCTGCGATCTCCGGACATTCTGCGGCACCCAAAGGCAACGTGATCTATGTGCCGAATGTGTTCTCGCCAAATGGCGATGGGGCCAATGATAAATTGATGGTTTACGGGCAATCTATCGCCAGCCTTCACCTGATCATTTACAACCAGTACGGACAGGTGATCTTCGAAAGCAAAGACCAAAGCAATGGATGGGACGGTACGCACAGTGGACAGAAACAGCCCGCAGGTGTATACGTGTATGCACTGCAAGCCACCCTTACCGATGGATCGCAGGCTACCCGGTACGGCACCATCACGCTTATTAGATAAAGTGATCTCCTGGATAGTATAAAAAACGATGGAGAGATGTGCTCAATTGCGCATCTCCCATCAATCAAACACGTGAAAATAAAGTGCTATGAAAAACTTGTTCGTTGTGATGTTATTGGCTGTGGGTCTTATCGCGCCCCGGTTGGTGCATGCACAGGTAGACCCACATTTTTCTCAATACTATGCCTACCCCTTGTGGCTAAACCCAGCGTTGACTGGTGTTATCGACGGAGATTACCGCGCTACGGTGAATTATCGCAATCAATGGGCCTCCGTTGGTCAGCCTTATTCTACCGCAGGATTTTCCCTGGATGCAGCCACTGGTAAAAATATCGGTGTAGGCGTGAAGGTGTTAAATATGTCGGCAGGTGAGGCAGGATTTAATTATTTTAATGCCATGGCCAGCTTTTCCTACTCTGGTGTAAAATTCGGGACTAATCTGCACCAACACATCGTATTTGGTTTGCAAGGTGGCCTTACCAGCCGCAAAGTAGATCCCACTAAGTTCCAGACAGGTATGCAATACTCGCCCGGATTGGGTTTTGACCCCTCCCTGTATAGCGGAGAATCATTAACCAATACCCATTCCCTGAATTTCGACGCTGCCGTAGGCATACTCTATTATGATGGGAATCCGGATCATACTTTAAATCCCTTCGCTGGCTTTAGCGTTAACCACGTTACACAACCCGACGATCATTTCCTGACCTCCAGCGAGGGTAAAAATAAAAGCCTGCCCGCCCGTTATCTCGGACATGGGGGCCTGCGTATAAAAGTAGATGACCGCTTTAGCCTTACACCGCATTTCATGTACCTGAAACAAGGCACGGCGGAAGAGAAACTTGTAGGGTTGTATGGTCAGTATAAAGTGAATCCTGAGTTTTACATGCTGGCCGGTTGCAGCGTGCGTTTCCAGGATGCGGTAATTCCATTTGCCGGTTTCCACTTTAAAAATGCAGTACTGGGCCTTAGTTACGATGTTACCACCTCCCGCCTGAACCGGCTTACGAACGGCGTGAATACCTTCGAGGTGTCGCTGTCCTACATCTGCCGCAAGAAAAAAGTGATGCCGGAAGAACATTTCTTCTGCCCTCGCCTGTAACGTATATCCGTTTCAGTTAACATTGCCTTTAACATAAAATTTTTACGATATGCAGCCTTTTGCAAAACGTATTGTTCCTACCCTCAAGACTGTATTGTGCCTGCTTGCACTGCAAGCGGTCATTGCCGGCGCGCAAGCGCAATATGTGTATGATTACAAACATACTGCCGATGTGTATTACAATAAGAGCGATTATTATTCCGCTGCATTGTACTATAATAAGGCCCTCACGGAAAAAAATGTTAAAAACAAGGAAGTGATGCCTTACAATGTGGAAAGGGCTTCCAGAAGTTCCGGCAATAAGAAAGACAAAGACTACGAAGAGGCCGTCTATAAGTTGGCAGAGTCTTACCGGAAGTATAACGACTTCTCCAGCGCGGAAAAATGGTATGCCCAGGCAGCAGGGTTTAAAAATAATCCTTTCCCGCTGGCCCGTTTTTATTATGGGGTGACGCTACGGTCCAACCGGAAATTTGAACTGGCCGAACAGCAATTCACCCAGTTCCGCAAAGAATATAAAGAAAATGACGACTACGGCGCAAGGGCAGACTTGGAAATTGCTAATTGCAAATTTGCCGTGGAAGATGCTAACCGTAAACCTGAATTTGTCGTGTCCCGGTTGGGTGGTAATATCAATACCGGCGGAGCCAATTATGCCCCATTGGTCATAGACGATCATACCATCGTCTTTACCTCTAGCCGGCCAGACTCCCAAAGCATACAGAAAAAAAAATATCCCTATATCAATAATCTTTGGAAAGCCCAGGGCAAGGATAGCTTATACACGGGTGCCGCAAAAGTGGAACTGCCCACCTCTTATGGCATCGACCAGGGGGCCGCTTCCATCTCCCCCGATGGTAAGCTGATATACCTGACCCGGTGGAGCATCATAAACGGTATTAAAGCAACCCGTATCTGTGCTGCCAAACGGAGCAACAATGGATGGACAGAACCGATAGACTTGGATGCCAATATCAACGTGGCAGGTTATAACTCCATGCAACCGAATGTGAGTACCGATGGCAAATATCTTTCCTTTGCTTCTAACCGCCCCGGCGGCATGGGCAAGAACGATATCTGGTATTGTGAGATCCATACCGATGGTACCCTGGGTACTGCGCGGAACATGGGTACTACCATCAATACCCGGGAAGAAGACCAGGCCCCTTATTATAATAGCGAGGCCAAGTTGCTCGTATTCAGCACCAGTGGCCGCGTAGGCCTGGGTGGGTTAGATTTTTTCACCAGCAATGGCACCTTTGGTAGTTGGACAGAACCCCTAAATCTGGGTACGCCTTTCAATTCTGTTAAGGACGATATTTATTTTGCTGCCAGCGATCAGCAAAACCCACTTAAAAATGGTTTTATCGCCTCAGACCGCGAGTCGGTATGCTGCCTGGAACTGTTTTCTTTCCTTAGTACTAAAAAGCCTAAAGCAAATATGCTCGGCGGTGCTATTTTCGATTGCGATACCCATCAGCCTTTGTCTGGCGTGCGCGTAAGTCTCGTAGACACCTCGACTAACAATGTACTGCAAACCCAAACGGTGGATGAAAGCGGTTTATACCTGTTTACAGTAGAAATGAAAAAACACTATAAGGTGTTGTTTGAAAGAAAGGACTACTTCACGAAGGCAGTATACAGCAATACAGATACTTTGGAGAAAATAGATTCTATGTTCAATCCCAGTATCTGCCTGAAACGATTCGAGATCGGCAAGCCTGTAGTGCTGAAAGATATTTATTATGATTTTAATAAGGCTACCTTACGACCCGAATCCAAGCCCACATTGGATAGCATCGTAATCATCATGCAGGACAATCCAGACATCAATGTAGAATTAAGCGCACACACCGATAGCAAGGGCAAGGATGCTTATAATATGAAATTGAGTCAGGCCAGGGCCCAGGCTTGTGTGAGTTACCTGGAAAGTAAAGGCGTACCCGTATCTCGGCTGATAGCTAGAGGTTATGGCAAAACCAGGCCCATTGCGCCAAACACCCTGCCCAACGGGAAAGACAACCCCGAAGGCCGCCAGTTGAACCGGCGTACTGAGTTCAAGGTGTTGAGTACTACGGTGCTCTTAAAATAATAAGAACGATTCCTTAGAAAACCATACACTAGAATTTCCTAAAAATCCCCATCAGGAAGTTACTTCCCCGGGGGCCATATCCTAATGAAGAGGACCATCATGAGAATGGCCGGAATCTTCCGGTCATTCTCAGTTTTGGGAGATAGCGAATGGGTGCTGCGTACACAAAGAACTACGAATAATGTACATTTGCCCCGGTTTTCTAATTTTTTACAACATAAACTCCTGAAATGTCGCTCACTGTCGTAGGTACAATGGCTTTCGATGAGATCGAAACGCCCTTTGGTCAATCCGGTAAAATCATTGGTGGTTCAGCCACTTTTATTGCATTGGCTGCTGCTAATTTTGTAAAACCCATACACCAGATCAGCGTGATTGGTGGCGATTTTCCAAAGAAGGAACTGGCCGCACTTGCAGACAGGGGCGTAGTACTGGACGGCGTAGAGGTGAAGGAAAATGAAAAATCATTCTACTGGAAGGGTAAGTATCACATGGACATGAACACCCGCGATTCCCTGGTTACTGAGCTAAATGTACTGGCAGATTTTAATCCAGTCCTGCCGGAAGCAGCCTGCAAAGCGGAATTCCTGATCCTGGGTAACCTGTCGCCCCAGGTACAGTCTGGCGTTATTGCCCAGATGAAAACACGCCCCAAACTGATTGTCATGGATACTATGAACTTCTGGATGGACGTGGCCCTGGACGCCTTGCTGGATACGATCAAAAAGGTAGATGTACTGCTGGTAAATGATGGTGAAGCCCGCCAGCTTACCGGCGAGTTCTCCCTGGTAAAAGCAGCCAAAAAACTGCTGACCATGGGCCCCAAATACCTGATCATCAAAAAAGGAGAACACGGCGCACTGCTCTTTCATGAAAATCACGTGTTCTTTGCTCCCGCCCTGCCGCTGGAAGACGTATTTGACCCTACCGGCGCCGGCGATACCTTTGCTGGAGGCTTCATTGGCCACCTCGCTAAAACCCGCGACATTTCTTTTGAAAACATGAAAACTGCCATCATCGTGGGATCTGTGATGGCCTCTTTCTGCGTAGAGCAGTTCGGAACTAAGCGTATCCGCGAAGTAAACCATGAAGACATCAGCACCCGACTGGAGCAGTTTGTAGACCTGGTAAATTTTGATATTGACCTGGTGTAACTTCACTGCCGAATTATAAAAAACGCCGGAGCGATCATCGTTCCGGCGTTTTGCGTTTACCATCCTGTTTTGGCAGTATTATTTGTAAATCTCATTCAACACTGCGGCTAGTCGCAACCCGCCTTTCAGCAGTTGCCGGTCTAGCATACCTATGTGATAATAAGTGTAACGGAAAGTATTTAGCTTATCCCCAGATTTCACTTCGTTGAGGAGACCATTTGCCAACAGGTGGGACTCGTACATCCAATCCACGTAGCTGCCTTGTTGAATAGCCTTTACTTCGGCCGCTGAAGCGGTATCCAGCGCATTGCTGTATTCAGTGTAACTCAGTCCCTGGAATTCGATCAGCTTATCGTCCCAAACACTGTGCAGATTGGTGGTCAGCCCATTCCAGGTAACGCTGATCTTATTGCCGCCACTACCTTCTTCAGAGGTGCCTACGTGCAGCGGTTGATGGATGTCGCCCACTACATGGGTCAGCAAAATAAGTGCGAACAACTTGTCTTCCTGGCTGGCGCTGGGATCTTTCAGGGTTTTAATGAAGTCTGCCCCCTTATTATAAGCATTGTCTTCTTTTTTGTTTTGCAGGAATTGCAGGAAGCTGGCTTCATCGCCTTCTGACGGCGCATCGATGTAGTGCCAGGTATCTATATGCTTGTACTGGCCCGTGGTGTCGGATTTTATAAAATCCGGCCAATTGGCTACCAGTGCCAGTTTTTGCCTGCCCAGCAGCTTATCCACCGCCTTTTGGGCTTTCTTTGTCAAATGGCGGTAAGCGATCTCCCCTACAATGCGATGCCCGTTTTTCCCCCAGGCAAAGCTCTGCAATGGCACCTGTAACAATAAGATGCCGGCTAATAGTGCGGCAATTATCTTTTTACCCATATGTCCTGTTGTAAAGTTTGGCCACAAAAATGCAGAAAGTAAATGGTAAAAATGGACGAAATGTACAAGTGGCTAACTGAAGGTGATCCTGTCCGCTAGGGACGGTAGGTTTTACCCTTACATTGTCCCTAATAGTGAATACCTTAAATTTGCTAAATGCCATTCAAATTACATGCACCTTACCAGCCAGCCGGCGACCAGCCGGAGGCTATCCGCCGGCTTACTGAAGGGGTAAATGAAGGGGAGCCCTACCAGACCCTGCTGGGCGTAACCGGTTCAGGCAAGACCTTCACCGTTGCTAATGTGATCCAGAACACCCAGCGCCCAACATTGGTGCTTACCCATAACAAAACCCTGGTAGCCCAGTTATACGGGGAGCTGAGGCAATTTTTCCCGGAAAACGCGGTAGAATATTTCGTGTCTTACTACGACTACTACCAACCCGAGGCTTACATGCCAGTAAGCGATACTTACATAGAAAAAGACCTGGCCATTAACGAAGAGCTGGACAAACTGCGCCTGCGGGCCTCGTCCAACCTGCTGTCTGGACGCCGTGACATTATTGTAGTGGCCAGTGTATCCTGCATTTACGGTATGGGTAATCCTACGGAATATGAAAACGGGATCATTCGCCTCGTAAAAGGCCAGCAAATGGGCCGCAATGCCTTGCTACACGCCCTTGTAAATTCACTGTACTCCCGCACCACTGGCGATTTTAACCGCTCTAATTTCCGGGTTCAGGGCGATACGGTGGATGTAAACCTGCCTTATGTGGATTATGGCTATCGCATTACCTTCTTCGGCGATGAGATTGAGGAAATTGAAACCTTTGATGTAACCAATGGCAAGCGTATTATGACGATGGAAGATGCAGCCATTTTCCCGGCAAACATGTACCTCGCTCCCAAAGATCAAATGCAGCAGATCATCTTTGAAATCCAAGATGAACTGATGGCCCAGGCAGAATATTTCCGGTCCAATGGCAAACATATAGAAGCCCAACGCCTCACGGAGCGGGTAAACTACGACCTGGAAATGATCCGGGAATTGGGCTATTGCTCCGGCATTGAGAACTACTCCCGTTTTCTGGACCGGCGCAAACCCGGTGCCCGGCCTTTCTGTCTAATCGACTATTTTCCCAAGGATTTTCTGATGATCATTGACGAAAGCCATGTGACGATCCCCCAGATCAGTGGTATGTACGGAGGCGACCGCTCACGTAAACTTACGTTGGTGGACTACGGCTTCCGCCTCCCATCGGCAATGGACAACCGGCCCCTGAACTTTTACGAATTCGAGGAAATGATGAATCAGGTGATCTTCGTGAGCGCCACTCCGGGCGACTATGAGTTAAAACAAACGGAAGGAGTGGTGGTAGAACAGGTGGTGAGGCCTACTGGTTTGCTGGACCCGCCCATTGAAATCCGGCCCAGCATTAACCAGGTAGATGATCTGCTGGACGAGATTGACAAACGTATACAGAAAGGAGATCGTACCCTGGTGACCACACTTACCAAACGCATGGCCGAGGAAATGGATAAATACCTGGCCCGCATTAACATCAAGTCTCGCTATATACACTCCGAGGTAGATACCCTGGAGCGGGTGGAAATACTGCGCGATCTGCGCCTTGGTAAGATTGATGTGCTAGTGGGAGTGAACCTGCTGCGCGAGGGTCTCGATCTGCCAGAAGTTTCCCTGGTGGCCATCCTAGATGCCGACAAGGAAGGTTTCCTGCGCGACCAGCGCTCGCTGACCCAAACGGCTGGCCGTGCCGCCCGTAATGTAGACGGCCTGGTTATCTTTTATGCCGACGTTATTACGGAAAGTATGCAGCGCACGATCGATGAAACCACCCGCCGCCGCGAACGTCAGCTAGCTTATAATATTGCCAACGGTATAACACCCCGTACCGTAAAAAAATCTATTCAGGAAATTATGGGTCAAACTTCCGTACTGGAGATCAAACAATTCGACGAGACCTCGCCCTACGCAATGCACGATGATATGTCGCTCGTGGCGGACGACAAAATGGTGTATAATAAAGATATCAGTGCACAAAAAACCATCCCTCAAATGGAAAAAGCCATTGCCCGCGTGAAAAAAGAAATGGAGAAAGCAGCCCGTGACCTGGATTTTATGGAAGCAGCCCGCCTCCGCGACCAGATGTTCCAGATGCAGAAAGACCTGGAATTCATGAAAAAATAAGTATTGCCTTGGCTGAAACCGGAACCAGCCAGCCACAATTGTTTAGAACCTATCTGCCCTTTGTAGGAAAATTAATATGATCTCAAGCAATTATATTAAAATATAATTGTATCTGAAAACTTTCCCCATTATCCCTTTCATTACCACAACCTTATCTAAGTATCCAATACTTTTATATGGTGTAGTACTACATTTTCCTGTAACTGGCGGCATTTTATGATGCCCATCATAAAAAATACTGAATTTGGGCTAAGCCCATATCTAAACACATGAAATATCCGGACATATATCATCCACTATTTAGGCTAATTAAATCATATTAGTAATTTTGATTTTTCTTATTTAACTGATTTAAAATAGATTATTTTTTTAATCATTCAATAGAATGTTTAAGACCTATCCCAATTTGAAATTTTCAATACCAGCCTCAACCGAGCCTAAATTATTGTGAATCAACTCTCTCATAGCATACTTACGTAATCAAAACACCTGGAAAGGGCTATTTATATATTATTTAATTATAATATGATGTTTTTGATGAAATAAATGCGCTTTTTTATTTAATTATTTCTAATTTTTCAATATAGTCGGCATTTTCATGAACAAAAATGTATTTTTATTCAAGAATTTTTAAAAAGCAGCTATGATGTCGAAAAAAGTACCTTTTAAAGACTATTTGCCTTTTATGATACTGGCCGCATTGGCCGTTATAGGGCTGTTTATACAAAATCAGGTTGCTTACAATGGAGACGGTAAGTATAACAACGCCGATATTGCCTGGATTATCGTAGCCACAGCCTTGGTATTCCTGATGACGCCTGGTTTATCTTTCTTTTACGGAGGCATGGTAAATCGCAAGAATGTGATCTCTACCATGGTGCAGAGTTTTATAGCTGCTGGATTAGTGAGCGTTATCTGGGTAACCGTAGGTTTTAGCATGGCCTTTGGCGATTCTATTGGCGGTGTGGTTGGTAACCCTGGTACGTATTTCTTTTTCAAAAATGTATCTTCCTCTCAGCCTTTTGTAAACGCAGGTACCATTCCCTTGCTATTGTTTGCCATCTTCCAAATGAAATTTGCAGTGATCACGCCTGCTTTGGTAGTAGGCGCAGTAGCAGAGCGTATCCGTTTTACTTCCTATGTATTGTTCATGGTGTTATTCAGCCTCTTGGTGTATGCGCCAATAGCCCACTGGACTTGGCATCCAAACGGTTTCCTCTATAAAATGGGGGTACTGGATTTTGCAGGTGGTACCGTGGTACATATTTCTGCCGGCTGCGCTGCGCTGGCGGGTGCCCTGGTGCTGAAACGCCGTAAAGATCATATTGAAAAGAAAGAATTAGAACCTGCCAATATTCCTTTTGTGCTCATTGGTACCGGATTGCTTTGGTTCGGATGGTTTGGTTTCAACGCCGGTTCTGCCCTGGGTGCTAACTCGCTTTCGGTGACTGCTTTCGCTACTACTAATACAGCTGCTGCGGCTGCCGGTCTTAGCTGGGTATTCTTTGATGTGATTCGTGGTCGCAAGGCGTCCGCCCTTGGATTCTGCATCGGCGCTGTTGTAGGCCTGGTGGCCATCACGCCAGCTGCCGGTTTTGTAGGCATCCCGCAAAGTTTATTTATTGGTTTCATTGCAGCCATAATTTCAAACTTGGCCGTGCATTATAAAAGCAAATCTAGCATTGACGATACGCTCGACGTATTTCCCTGCCACGGTGTAGGTGGTATGGTGGGTATGCTGCTTACGGGTATCTTCGCTACAAAGATTGTAAATCCTGCCGGCAACGACGGTTGGTTCTATGGTAACTTCGACCTCTTTGTAAAACAAGTCATTGGCCTGTCTATCGTAGTGGCTTACAGCTTTGTGGTGTCTTTCGGTATCTTCAAGCTGATTGACTTGATCCACCCGCTGCGGGTATCAGAAGAAGAAGAAGAATTGGGCCTGGATGCTACCCAGCATGGAGAGCAATACCACCCTGCCAATTTAGCCGTGAATGGCCTGGGTGCGCTCAAAGAAGGTGCGGCGCCTACTGAGTACAAGGAGTTTGTTGACAAATAACTACTTCCCGGCACTGGTAGCCTAACTGTCCGTCGCCTTTTCACCACAGGCAGGTAATGCCAATTCAAAACTGGCTTACTTCAGGCGATGGACACTGGCCTACCGGATGCCGGTTACTATATTTGGCAAGGTTACACGCTCCCCCACAATCAACCAAAATCTCAGAGACAAAACTATAAACCACTTTCGCGTGCGACCATTGTACCTTGCCTAACTTTTTTCATTTTATCAACCAGATCAGATCTATGCTGCTTTACATTTAACTAGTCCGTGGTTACTGCGCCACGGGCTTTTTTATTGCTTACCTGTTACCAATAGGATAATACAGCATTAGCTTGTCCACATACGGGTGGTATATGTTGTCATATAAACACCCCACACAAACACGCTCATTGCCCTGCGCATTTGCGGCAGGGAAGAAACGCACTAGTTAACTAACGCGCTGCCCGTCTATCCAGGTTAGGCAGGCAAGCGGTGATAATGCCTATCAGCGGCAGGAAGGCACAGACACGAAATACAAAGTCAATGCTGGTCTTGTCTGCCAGCTTGCCCAAAACGGCGGAACCCAGGCCGCCCATGCCAAAGGCCAGTCCAAAGAAAAGACCTGCGATGAGTCCTACTTTACCAGGCACCAATTCTGTAGCATACACCAGGATGGCGGAGAAGGCTGAAGCCAGAATAAGTCCTATGCACACAGACAATACACAGGTCCAGAACAATGATGCATAGGGAAGTAACAGGGTAAATGGTGCCACGCCCAGGATAGAAAACCATATAATGTATTTCCTGCCAAACCGGTCGCCCAGTGGCCCTCCAAGCAGGGTGCCGGTAGCTACTGCACCCATGAAAGCAAAGAGGTACATTTGAGGCTGATCGCCCGTAAGATGAAATTTATTGATGAGGAAAAAGGTATAGTAACTGGTCATGCTGGCCATGTAAAAATACTTGGAGAATATAAGTATTAGCAGTATGCCGAGATAAGCAATGACCCTTTTGGTGGAGAAGTTATGGAAATGCTCAATCGTGCGTTTGTGTTTATTCGCCGCTTGCTCCGTCAGTTTCTTACGGTACCATTGGGCCACGATGAGTAAAATGCCAATACCTGCTACCGCCGCTAAAGAAAACCAGGTGATGCTGCGCTGTCCATGGTGTACGATGATTAGTCCGGCCAGCAAGGGGCCTAGTGCGCTGCCTGTATTGCCGCCTAGTTGGAAAATAGATTGTGCCAGTCCCTTCCTGCCACCGGATGCCAGGTGTGCCACCCGCGATGCTTCCGGGTGAAATACGGAAGAACCCACACCGATGAGGCTTACAGCCCGCAAGATATGTTCAAAGCTATCTGCATACGCCAGTAGCACCAGGCCGGTAAGGGTAAAGCCCATCCCTCCCGCCAGGGAATACGGCGTGGGGTGCTTATCCGTAAACCAACCCACGAAGGGTTGTAAGATAGAAGCAGTTAGCTGGTACACCAAGGTAATTAGCCCTACCTGGGTGAAGGTAAGATGAAACTCACTTTTAAGAATAGGATAGGTGGATGGGATAATGGATTGCAACATGTCGTTGATCAGGTGTGATAAGCTGATCGTGAATAGGATGGCGAAAATTGTTTGCTGTGCAGCCTGTTGTAATGCGGGGGCCGGGCGTTGGGCCGGAATTAATTTTTCCATAAGCATATTTAAGATCAGATCATCTGATGACTACTACGAAAAATATTACAACTTCATTAAAATATATAAACTAATAATATTCAAATTGATATAAATTATTTAGTTAATTTGTTGTTGATTGACCCCTTCCATGACTTAAGCAAGGAAATAAAAAAGAAGAATAGGATGCTGCATCACTACCAGCTCTATTTGTCAACATTATCAATAATCTTTGTTACCATATCCCAAGCCTGCTTCCGGTTGCCAGCCACAATGGCGGCCAGTAACTGTTCATGCAATTGATGAGTATCCAGAAAAACGGAGGTATCGTTATATATTTTCTCAAAACCTTTTTTCAGGTATACAGACACGACTTTATATAAATCAGAAAGTATTTCATTTTGTGCGGCATTGGCTACGGCTGTGTGAAAGGCAATGTCGGCTTCAATGGTAGCAGCTACGTTGCCGGTGGCCGCAGTATGCTGGCGCAGATTCAGGCAGTCCTGCATGTGTTGAATATCTTCCTGGGTGCGAAATTGGGCAGCTTTTTCGGCAATCTTCATTTCAAGGAGCTGGCGTACTTCGTTCAAGTCATTTAAGTTAGCCCGCTTTAAGCGCTGGTCTATTGGAGTTGGACTGCTGAATACCGGCTCCACGAAAGTACCTAACCCTTGCTGCACACGCAAAAAGCCGGCGTTTACCAGCGATCTAATGGCTTCTCTTATGGTGGAACGCCCTACGCCGAAAGTCTTCATCAGCTCCGGTTCTATCGGTAATTTACCGTTCACCGGGTATACCCCCTGGCTTATCTGCTCTTGGAGGCGACCGGCCACTTCATCCGCCAGGGAACGTTTCTTTATGATGGTTGCATGCTTATTCATCATATCATCTGATGAATGTAAAGGTAATAAAAAGGCCTTGAATGCCCACATTTTCTTAAAAACAAGAAGGCGTCTAAATAAGTAACTTTATCACTTTAATTCATAAATAATGCCTGCTACTGCAACGGAAAAATTTTTGCTTCAACTCCGTAAACATAACAACAAGGAATGGTTTGATGCGCACAAAAAGGATTACTTGGCTGCCAAATTGGATTTTGAGCAACTGGTACAACAACTGCTGGATGGCCTTGCACAGCAAGACCCCACGATGGCAGCATTGCAGGTGAAAGACTGTGTATTCCGCATCTACAAGGATGTACGTTTTTCCAAGGACAAAACACCTTACAAAACCAACATGGGCGCCAGTTTTCAGGCAGGCGGAAAGAAGTCGGTGAAGGCTGGATACTACTTTCATTATGAGCCAGGAGGGCATAGCTTCGCTGGAGGTGGCCTATGGATGCCCGCAGCACCGGAGTTGAAAAAGGTTAGGCAGGAAATTGATTACAACTTCAACGAATTCCAGGAAATCATTGAAGAAAAGAATTTTAAAAAATACTTCGGAAAGTTAGGCGGGGAGGTATTGAAAACAGTTCCCCAGGGGTATACTGCCGATAATCCGGCCATAGCGGTTTTGAGGTATAAAAGTTTTACAGTAAATCATCATCTTACGGATGAATCTTGTACTAAACCAGGCATTGCCAAAGAAATACTTAAAAGTTTTGCAGCTATGCAATCCTTACTGATATTCCTGAACCGTGCATTGGAATAGACAATGGAATGTATTAAGTAGTAAGTAGGATGAATGGTGCAGAAACGAGTGCTATGCCCGCTTACCCATATACTAATACTACTTAATGAAAGATACTAGCAGAACTTACAATTTAGTTTTTGTGAATAACAAACTCAAAAGGACGTGCTTTGCGATTCTTGAGCAAGCATTCTTTTTCCGTTTTGTTGTGTGCAAATTTCTGAGTGTACACATTGGCCACTTCGATAATGGGAATAATGCCGTCCAGGGTGTCTTTCTGATCGACAATCGTCATAATCCTCGAAACCTGGGAAGAAAAATTGTTACTCCATTCTTCGGTAAATTTTTGCATTAACAGGAGTTCGCGATTGGTGTTCGTTTTCATAGGTTAGGATTTTTAAACTTAGGATTTTAGGATTTTAATAGTTTTCAATACGACTTCGAAACGATCCAAGCGGTTTAGTGCCCGGGTGCATAGGATTATGTTTCCAAAGATGTAAGAATTCCAGCACAATTCAATACTACTTCTGTGTAGTTTTTCGTTGTATTACTTTAATAAAATATTGAATATATTAAAGATACAACGGTTGAGTTCACTACTTTTCTGCGTTTATTTTAAGGAATTGTAGAATTATTGAATAAAAAAGCATCACAGTACCGTGATACTTGTGTTACAAGAGCATTTTTGGCATGCATGTCAGTTGAAGAGAGTCTCAAATCAAGACTTGTTGTGGAATGAGAACGGGAATATGCAGTTGATTTTCACAGCAAAACTTTCGTAACTGCTATTGATATGGCTAAGGTTGATACATATGCAGCCTCTATAACGATGGATAAAATAAAGGCCTGGTTTTTTCAACCAAGCCTTCATTATAATAGAAGAAAAATTACAACCAATTTTTTGCGGCCAGGTATTCCGCAATCTGTACCGCATTGGTAGCAGCGCCTTTGCGCAGATTGTCCGATACAATCCAGAGATTGATGGTTTTATCCTGGGTTTCGTCGCGGCGGATGCGGCCTACAAATACCTCATCGCGGTCGTGGGCGTCTATGGGCATAGGGTATTTGCCTTGGGCAGGGTCATCTACCACCACCACGCCGGAGGTGTTTTCCAGGATGGAACGCACATCTGCCAGGTCATATTCCCTATTAAATTCCACATTCACCGATTCGCTGTGTCCTCCAATTACGGGTATGCGTACTGTGGTGGCCGTTACTTTAATGTTATCATCGCCGATGATTTTTATAGTTTCTTTCACCATTTTCATTTCTTCCTTGGTGTAACCATTGTCAGTAAAAACATCGATCTGCGGGATCACATTTAGATCTATCTGGTGAGCATAAGCTTTTTCTCCTGTTATGCCCGCGCGCTCGTTCATAAGCTGAGTCACCGCTTTTACGCCGGTGCCGGTTACCGATTGGTAGGTGGATACTACTACTCGTTTTATACCATATTTTTTATGCAGTGGATTTAGCACGAGTACCATTTGTATGGTAGAGCAGTTGGGATTGGCAATGATCTTGTCGGCAGTAGTGATGGTATCTCCATTGATCTCTGGGACTACCAGTTTTTTGGTAGGATCCATACGCCAGGCGGAAGAGTTATCAATAACCGTAATACCGGCTTCTGCAAATTTGGGCGCCCACTCCAGAGAAGTAGTCCCACCGGCGGAAAAGATCGCTACGTTAGGCTGGAGCGCAATGGCTGTTGTCGCGCTCACAATCTTATAGGATTTGCCCTTAAATGTTACTTCCTTACCCACCGATTTTTCGGAGGCTACTGGAATCAATTCGGTAACTGGGAAATTTCGTTCCGCAAGCACTTGTAACATTTTTGAGCCTACCAGTCCGGTAGCTCCTACAACGGCAACTTTCATTTTTATGAAATTTATTTTAGGACCGTAAAATTAAGACTTGGGAAGCGTTTTTTCGCTGCGAACAGGGAATTTTAGGAGAAATGCAGGAATAACGGTCATTTCAGCGGCAGTATTAGAGAAATTCCAACGGATGGGAAGAATAGCAGGTATAGCTGAGGCTAGGATCTAGCGGGGAAATACGAAAGCACCTACAACTGCATCGAAATAAACCTCCTTTTGCACGGGAAGGCCGGTAGACTGTACCAGGGCCTGAATCGTGAGGTAGGCCATCATGGTATTGTCTGTGGCGGCATCGGACTTAATGTTAAGTATATGCACCGTGAGACCGTTGCACTTGGGGCAATGATCCAGAAAATATTGGCAGCCGAATAAAATACCGGCTCGCCACCCATCATACACATCATGGATGCGCAAAGTAGTAGCGGAGGTATTGGTATGTACGTTACTTTCCAACACTACCTCACCGTAACAACCGTTGACCTTTGCCGGATTGGAGAATTTGCCGCTACCTGTTTTCATGGCAATTTTTTCAGGAAGTTAACAGTTTACGGGGAGTAAATGCGTTTGCAATCCATTGATATTTTCCGTTAACAATTTTGAAGGATTTGAGTGATGATAAATTTGGACCATTGCAGTGAAATATTTGGAACAAATTGTTTTGTCAAACCCTAACCGTTATGTGGAACACCATTGTTTGGAAGCGCATGGTAGCGACGTCCTGTTTATTATGCACCATTTATTTGTGTTTATTTTGTTCCTGGGCCAATGCCCAGGGCCTTCGGCAAAATTTTGATACGGGTACAGTGGTACCGTCATCGGTATGGCAGGGAACTGACACTGCCTGGATCATAAGTGAAGGCAGGCTGCAAAGTCATTGGCAGCAAGTGAAAAGTTCTTTTTATCTCTCCACGCAGCATCCTTTACAAGCGGATAGCTGGGAATGGTGGATGAAGTTGGGATTTAATCCCTCTTCTCAAAATTATGTTGATATTTTTTTGCTGGCAGACACGTTGAATTTATTATCGTCTGCAGTGAGTGGTTACTTTGTACGTGTAGGCAATACGGCGGATGAAGTTAGCCTCTATCACCTGTCCGCTGGTCAGCCTGCCGTGAAGCTCATAGATGGGACAGATGGTGTGCTAAACCATGCATCTAATACGCTAAAAGTACGGGTAATGCGGCATGGCGGGCATTGGGAAATGCAGATAGCGTTGGGCAATACAGCAAATTATGACACTGTGCATACAGCGGTGGATAGCAGTGCAGGGGCTGGTGGATATTTTGGACTTGCGATAAAACAATCCACCGCCTCTTTTTTTGAGAAGCATTATTTTGATGATTTCGTAGTAGGTGAGTGGAAGGACACTACGGCCTTACCGCCCGATACGGTGATAACACCGCCGGATACGGTTGTAACACCACCAATAACACCACCTGATACGACGGTGAATACACCGCCGGATACAGTTGTAACCCCACCGGTAACGCCACCTGATACGACGGTGATAACACCGCCGGATACGGTTGATACACCACCTGTAACACCGCCTGATACGACGGTGATAACACCGCCGGATACGGTGGTAATACCACCAATAACACCACCTGATACGACCGTGATAACACCGCCGGATACGGTTATAACCCCACCGGTAACGCCACCTGATACGACGGTGATAACACCGCCGGATACGGTTGATACACCACCGGTAACACCGCCTGATACGACGGTGATAACACCGCCGGATACGGTTATAACCCCACCGGTAACACCACCTGATACGACGGTGATAACACCGCCGGATACAGTTGTAACCCCACCGGTAACGCCACCTGATACGACGGTGATAACACCGCCGGATACAGTTGTAACCCCACCGGTAACGCCACCTGATACGACGGTGATAACACCGCCGGATACAGTTGTAACACCACCAATAACGCCACCAGATACGGTTGATACACCACCGGTAACGCCACCTGATACGACGGTGATAACACCGCCAGATACGGTTGTAACACCACCAATAACGCCACCTGATACGACGGTGATAACACCGCAGGATACAGTTGTAACCCCACCGGTAACGCCACCTGATACGACGGTGATAACACCGCCGGATACAGTTGTAACACCACCAATAACGCCACCTGATACGACGGTGATAACACCGCCGGATACGGTTGTAGCCCCACCGGTAACGCCACCTGATACGACGGTGATAACACCGCCGGATACGGTTGTAACCCCACCGGTAACACCGCCTGATACGACGGTGATAACACCGCCGGATACGGTTGTAACCCCACCGGTAACGCCACCTGATACGACGGTGATAACACCGCCGGATACGGTTGTAACACCACCAATAACACCACCTGATACGACGGTAACTCCCCTGCCAACGCACATTGTAGGAAGAGCACCTGTTTTATACAATTTAATTATTAACGAAATCCTCCCAGACCCAACGCCCGTCGTACAGCTGCCTGGATACCGGTTTGTGGAGTTGCGCAACCGGAGCCAGGATACATTGCAGCTTCAGGGTTGTACCATCGGCAATCGCATACGCCAAAGCGTGTTGCCGCAATACGCTTTGGCGCCGGATAGTTTGCTCATTGTGTGCGATGTAGCCGCGGTGAGCAGTTATTTAAAGTTTGGTGCTACCGTGGGCGTAAGGTCTTTCCCTGCATTTAAAACAGCGGATACCATTTTGTTGCGAAATGCAACCGGCGTGCTGCTACACGTGGTAGCCTACAATAAAAACACTTATAAAAACGAAGACTTTTCAAAAGGAGGGCATAGCCTGGAAATAATATCGGACGCAACGCCCTGCAGTGGGGGAGAAAACTGGTCGGCATCTACAGCCCCAAGCGGAGGCTCTCCAGGAAAAAGAAATACAGTCGATGGGGAGATACAACCCATGTTGCCTGACCTATTGCAAGTATTTCCTTTAGATAGTCTGCACCTGCAACTAACATTTTCAGCTACGCTGGATAGCGCTATGGCAATGGATTTGCAGCATTATCAGTTTAAAAATAACGCTTTGCAGGCGTTACAGGCAGATGTGGTAGGGCCTTTGTGGGATGAGGTACACCTGGTTTTAAAAAATCCGCTACAACAAGGTATATTATACACGCTCTCCACACGTGGAATTGTTGATTGCAACGGGCTTGAAAGCGGTCTTAAAAACGAAGCTTCCTTTGCATGCACTGGCATACCGGATAGCCTGGATATTATATTTAATGAAGTGATGTATGATCCGTTACCAGGGGTGCCACAATTTATTGAAATTTATAACCGCAGTAAACAGGCTGTAGACCTTTCCCACTTGTATTGGGTGATGCAGGATAAATACGGAGCGGATAAAAATGTACTCCCCCTTTCCGGCAAGCCGGCTTTACTGCTAAGCGGGGCGTATGCGGTGATCAGTAACGATCCGGGAGTGCTTTGTCAGCAAGCGGTGTGTGGATTGGAAAGTCCCCTGCTAACGGTACACCTACCGCAACTGTCGAACGATGGAGCGGCCATGCTGCTGCGGTATGATGGGCATGGACTGGATGCATTTGCGTATTCGCCAGATATGCAGTTTGGGTTACTATCTAATGCCAAAGGTATTTCACTGGAACGTATAGATCCGGAGGTGGCTACCCTGGCGGCTAATAATTGGCATTCTGCTGCAGCAAGTGCTGGTTACAGCACACCTGGCCGTAAAAATTCGCAGGCAGCAGGATTGGGACAGGAGGTAACTGGGTGGTCAGTGGCCCCATCCACTTTTTCACCAGACCATGATGGGATGGACGATCAGGCTTTCATAGATTACTTGCAGCCTCTGCCTGGCTTTATGGCAAACATCACTTTGTTTGATGCCAATGGCCGGGTAGTGCGGGAGCTGGTGCGTAACAGCCTGCTGGGTACACAGGGCCGGTTTGTATGGGATGGATTGAACGATCGGGGAGAACAATTGCCGGCAGGAGTTTACATAATTTATGCGGCTATCTTTAACCAGGAAGGGTCGGTGAAATATTGGAAACAGCCTTTGGTACTAGCCCGGCGGCTGAAATAATCGGTGCATTTTGGGAAAAAAACTGGGCCTGCCGCTGCATTTTCGCATCGAGTTAGCCTAGATCACTAGGGGTATGCAAGCCTGGATAATGCTACAAAAGCGGAGTGGACGGATGCCCTAATCACTTTCCCTGCGGCATTTTTTAGCGGGCCTGTTTGCCGCTAATCCGCTGCACCCTAAGCGCTTAACGCTCCTTAGAGGGGCATTTCAACTTAGCGGAAAATAAGGTCTTCCGTTCCAGCGCATTGGCCAATAATTAATTTTTTTATATTTGCCCTTCCAAAAAAATTGAATATGCAGTATAGAGAGATTGTTGCAATAACCGGCCTCGGCGGTTTGTACCAATTGATAGCTAGCAAGCAAGATGGCGCTATCGTGAAATCACTGGAAGACAAAAGCTCCCGCTTTGTATCTTCCCGCGTTCACAATTTTACCCCGCTTGAAAGCATCGAAGTATTTACCACTGGTGATAATGTGAACCTGGTATCCGTGTTTAAAGCCATGGACGAACAGGCCACCACCGAACAACCTAACGCCAAGGCAGACAACAATGCCGTAAAAGCATACTTCAAAACCGTATTCCCTACTTTCGACGAAGAAAGAGTATACGTGAGCGATATGAAGAAAATGGTGAAATGGTATAGTATTCTGAAGGCCAACGACCTGTTAAAGTTCGACGAAATAATGGCCCCGGAAACAGCAACGGAGGAAGATGCGCCTGTAACAGCCGTGGAAGCCTCTTCTGCCGATGAAAAAGCAGCCAAGCAGCCAAAGGCCAAGAAAGCCGAAGTTTCCGAAGGCACAGTGGAGGCCTCGGTAGAAAAGCCTAAGAAAGTTACTAAGCCCAAAGCAGCCGCAGCGCCGGTAGAAGGGGAGGAAGCGACCGCTCCTAAACCAAAGAAAGCAGCAGTTAAGAAAAAGAAAGAAGAAGAATAGTCTTTATAACCGGTTACGCAGCCAATGGCTGCCTGTACCGGTACACACCTTCACAACGTTTGCAGGTATCTCTTGCAAACGTTGCCGAAGGGTGCAACATAAACCCCTGCCAAGGGTGAGGTTTACTCGCTGCTTTTGGTAAAGCATGCCATTTCCCGGTATTTTTAACGTTTTATTTAGCCAATTTCCAAACTTCCTGGTCTCCTATACTATGGCTGGCAGTTTGGATTTTTCTATTTTAGTAGCATGAATACAATCTCCGCACATATCCAAAAAGCACCTCGGCATTTTCTGCCGGAAAATTTTACCCTTACTACCTGGGAGGCCTTGGAACCTTATTTTCAGGACTTGCAAGACCGTCCCCTGAACACACCGGAGGCCCTGGAACAGTGGCTTCGCGACATCAGCGAACTGGAAGCGGTGGTAAGCGAAGACGCCTGCTGGCGCCAGATTAAAATGACCTGCGATACCAACGATCCTGAACTGGAAGCTGCCTTTACCTATTTCTGCATGGAAATACAGCCGAAAATGCAGCCGATCGTAAACATTCTTAACCAGCGCCTGCTGGATAGCCCTTTCAGTACCCAGTTGCAAACACCAGGTTTCGACATTTACCTGCGCAATACCCGTAACCAGGTGTCGTTGTATAAGGCCGAGAACGTGCCGCTGTTCGCCGATCTGAGTGTAATGGCCCAACAGTATGGCGTGATCTCCGGTAAAATGACGGTCAATATAAAGGACAAAGAATATACTTTACAGCAGGCCGCCAAATTCCTGGAAAGTAGCGACCGTGGGCTTCGGGAAGAAGTATATCGCAAAACCATGGACCGGCGCTTGCAAGACCGCGCCGCCCTGGATATATTATATACCGATTTGGTACAAAAGCGCCAACAGGTAGCCATTAATGCTGGTTTTGAGAATTACCGCGACTATAAATTTCGCGAACTGGGCCGCTTTGATTATACTAAAGAAGACTGCTATCAGTTTCACGCTGCCGTGCGCGAGCATATTGTACCACTGGTAAAAACCAGCTTGCAAAGACAAAAAACCAAATTAGGTCTTGACCTACTACGGCCCTGGGATACGGAAGCCGAACCGGCTGGCACTAAGCCGCTGGAACCTTTCCATACCGGCGAAGAACTGGTAAACAAAGCCATTACCACCTTCGACGCGCTGGACCCTTTCTTTGGCGAATGCCTGCGCGTGATGAAAAGCATGGGACGCCTGGACTTGGAAAGCCGTATTGGCAAAGCGCCCGGAGGATATAACTGTCCCTTGGCGGAAACCGGTGTACCTTTTATATTTATGAACGCCGCCGGCCAGATGAAAGACCTCACTACCATGGTACACGAAGGTGGCCACGCAGTGCATTCTTTCCTGAGTCATCCCCTCGCATTAAGTGCATTTAAGGAATATCCGATGGAAATAGCCGAAGTAGCTAGCATGAGCATGGAGCTGTTCACCATGGACCATTGGGATATTTTCTTTAGCGATAAAGCGGAGCTGCAACGTGCCAAGCTTCAGCAACTAGAGCGCTCTATCACCATCTTCCCCTGGATAGCCACCATTGATAAGTTTCAACACTGGGTATACGAGCACCCCCAGCATACTGAAACGGAGCGTACTGCCGCCTGGCTCCGGATACTGGAAGAATTTTCGCCACACGAAGTAGACTTCAGCGGCCTGGAAGAAGCTCGTGCTGCCAGTTGGCAACGTCAGTTGCATTTGTTTGAAGTACCATTTTACTACATCGAGTATGGCATTGCCCAATTAGGTGCTATTGCCATGTGGAAGCAGTACCGCGAAAACAAGGCGCAAGCGTTAGAAAATTACCAGCGTGCGCTAAGCCTCGGCAATACGAGGTCTTTGCCAGAATTATATAAAGCGGCCGGCATCCGCTTCGATTTCTCCCCAGCTTATGTCAAAGAGTTGGCAGATTTCGTACAGGCCGAGATCGATAAGATTGTATAATAGTGACTTGCCTTTAAAAAAACAAGGCCTGGATCATGTATCCTGGCCTTGTTTTTTTCTCCTGACGGGTCTGTAATTATTTACAATTTGGACATAGCCCGCTTACGATTACTTCAACATTGTCAGCAGTATATCCCTGTGGAAGTTGTATAGCCGGGATGGCAATGCCTTCCAGGCAAAGAGTATTGTCGCAGTGCTGGCATTTAAAATGAATGTGGTGGTCGTCGTGGTGGTCCTCCGAGCAATCTTTACACAAGGCATAATGAATGCTGGTATCGGTGCTAGGTATTTTATGGATAATGCCTTTGTCGAGAAAAGTTTGCAGCGTGCGGTACACTGTCACGCGGTCGAAGGTGGCACCGTCCAATTTTTCAAAATTGTGATGCTCCAGGGCCCCCTTGGTTTTGAAAAACAACTCTAATATTTTGGTGCGCGTATCGGTAACACTCAGTTTGCTCTCGCGCAGCAATTCCTTTATTTTCTCACTGTACCGGATATTCATGGTCTGAATTTACGTAAAACAAATGGGCTTATAAAAGTGGCTATCGTCATATATATGGCAAACGTTTTAAACCACAGCACCATCGTAGCAGGTGCCAGCAGCCAGCAAAGGGCGGCCAATATAACATACACGCCGCAATTGATCATGGCCACTGGCCAGCGCCGGTCATTCCCTATCCTCGGCAACAAAAAATACAGGGTGCCAAAGGTGAACAGGTAATATCCCAGGAAGCGCACCAGGTTCATTTCCAGAGCATCGCGCAGCGCCTGTCGATATCCCCAGTCGTAATGCCCCTGCAAGGCCTTCACATAATATTCCGTTTCAAGGAAAACCGTACAGATCAGCGTTTCTACGCAATACAGGGCTAATACATAGAAAAGAAGGCGCAGCGTATTTTTCATTGGCTATTTTTCTGCCATTAAGAGACCAATGTCAGTATTCAGTTTGTCGATGTCGCTCATTTTTGTGCCTTCGTACAGTCCGCGAATGCGGGCTTCCTTATCAACCAGGGCAAACCATTGCGTGTGTACAAAGTCGTCTGGACCGGTGTCGGTGCCGTCATCTACCAGGTAACTTTCTCGGGCTAGTTTATATAATTGTCTTTTATTGCCGGTCAGAAACCACCAATTTTTACTGTCGGCCCCATGCTTAAGGGCATAGGCCTTGAGTACGGGTACACTATCAGTCTCGGGATCTACCGTGTGGGATAGGATGAGAAAGTTCGGTGTATTCCGGTAACGGGCGTACACCTTTTCCAAATTTGCATTCATTTTTGGGCAAATGCCTTTACAGGTGGTAAAGAAGTATTCCGCTACATAGGTTTTACCTTTCACATCATTATTTGTGATGGTACGGCCTTCCTGGTTTACGAAAGAAAAGCCCTGTACGGTATGGCCGGGACCCAAAATGGGTAAGTGCTCTACGTGCTTAATGGTGCCATTGGCCTGGTAAATCGCGTAACCTGCATAGGTTAGGAATGCGATAGACAAAAGCGCAAAGAAAGCAATATAAAAGATGGCTTTTTTGGAAACGCGCATGATAACAGTTTAGGCTACAAAGTTCCTGTCTGCGGGGCAATTTCCAAAGAACAATTTGCCGGGCGGCAATTTTATAACAATTTTCCAACCAGCTATTGGAAAATTAACAGGAACCTGCCGGTAGCAATAGCAAGTTTATAGTTTAAGGCCCAGCTTTATCCCAAATTGTATGCTGGGCAATATACTTACTAGTCGACCATGATCCAGGTCGGGAGCGCCGTTATTATCGTGATAGGTATTATAATGATATATTTTGGTGCGGATGCCCAGGCCAATGTAAGGGTCTACCACAAATCGGTTGTGGGTTACCTGGCGGCCTATCAGCAGTTGCAGACCGTATACGTCCTTGTCGCCAGCGTTTTTGTAATCAATGTTGTTAATGCGGGTATTTTCATTGGGATAAAAAATGCGTTTGTAAAACAGCATCGGTTCAAAATAGGTGCCGCCGGCGGAGGGCAGTACGGAAGAGGTATTGTTTCGCGGAACAATATACCAGCGAATGCCAGCACGTACCCCCAGCCCCACGGCGTCTACATACTGGTGGGTACTGATATCGGGTTTATTCTGGCCAATGTCTATCCTATCCAAAAGTACATAATCAGGGTAGTCGGTGTATACGCCGATTATACCGGCTTCCAGGCTTACCTTTTTGGAGATGACCTGTTCAAAAGAAATATCTAATTCATTAATAAGTGTGGTAGGATTTATTTTTATAAAAGTACTTTTTGGAATAGGAGGAATGGAATCCTGGGCGGTAACTTCCAAGACGAAAAGTAATAAGGAAATGGCGGCAAGTAAGCTTTTCATAAGTAAATACCGGCTTTAAAAAAGGAGCTATAGCGGCAATAAATGGGGCCGTCAGTACGCGGAATGTGACAATAATCGTTCCACAATCGTAGGGTACCAGCGGTGTTCCAATGACTGTATTTTCCTGGCCAGGGACGCCGGCGTATCGGTGGGAGTGATGTTACAACGCTCTTGTAAGATGGGGGTACCTTCATCGTACCGTTCGTTCACAAAGTGGATGGTAATGCCGCTTTCTGTTTCCCCGGCGGCAATCACCGCTTCATGTACAAAATGCCCATACATGCCTTTGCCACCGTATTTGGGAAGCAATGCAGGGTGTATATTAACGATGCGTTGGGGAAAGGCTTGCACCAAATTGGGCGGCACCTTCCATAAGAAGCCTGCCAGTACGATCAGATCTATATGGTGGTCCTGCAGCGCTTGCACATAAGTGTCGGTCTCGAAAAACGTTTGCCGGTTCAGCAACAGAGTGGGGATACCTTCACGGGCGGCAATGTCCAGCACACCCGCCCCAGGCTTATTGCATACGATGAGGCTTATAGTGGCAAGGGACGAACCCCGGAAATGGTCAATTAACTGCTGGGCATTACTGCCGGCCCCTGATGCGAAAATGGCAATTTGTTTCAACGCGACAATTTTAAGAAGATGCAAAAATAAGCACGCTAAAGACAAATTGGATGACGTATATTGTATAATCTGTAACTCCGGGTTATTTTTAATGCATATAATCGGATTTTATCGCATTTTTGCAGGCATACGGTGTCCAGAAGGACTAAAAACCATCATTTAAAAATTTCCGCCGCAATTACGGATATAGATAGTAAGGTATTTTCAACTACAAAAAGAGTTTATCCATGAAAGCGGGAAAACCTGACAAAAATCATATTTGCTGGCATACTGCTTGCCCAAACATTTTAGGTTGATCCGGGGTTATATGGTAAGATCCTAAACCACAGTACTTTTTAAGCGGTTAACTTATCCACAAGGCTAAGGTAACATATAGAAAGAGTTTATATGGAATTTTCGCTAATAAGTAACGGAAGCTAGTAAGGTAAATAAGCTACAACCCTTTACTGCGGTAACTTTCGGGGCATGTAGTGTAATAAAAGAATTGACTATTACAAGCAATTAATTTTTTTAATTCTTTGTGGATTGTCAACATTCTGTCTTATTTTTGTGGGCACTTTTAAGAAACTTAGGTCAAATCTAAATTATATAGGCTGTGTATCGTCGTGTTTCCAATCATTTGCGCAAGCAATTTGTGAGTGTGCTTATCCTATGCGCGGGTCTGCTGTTCTCGTTTTCCAATGTGAATGCCGCAGACGCTGGCAAGGGTAAGGCCATATTCCAAGCAAACTGTGCTACCTGTCACAATGTTCACAAAAAAGTAACGGGCCCTGCGCTGGCCGGAGTAGAAGATCGCTGGACCAATAAGAAATTATTGCATCAGTGGGTTCATAATTCTGCTTCTGTACTTGCCAGTGGCGATGCTTACGCCAACAATCTGTTCAAGGATTTTAATGGTCAGCAGATGCCTGCTTTTCCTTCGATCTCGGATGAGGATATCGACAATATCCTGGCCTATATCAAGGACGAACAAAGCAAACCTGTAGGTGGCGCTGCTGCTGCTACAGGCCAGCCAGCAACCGGTGGTGAAGAAGAAGGAAGTGGCAACAGCCTGCTGTTCGGCATCATTACCCTGGTACTTGCGGTGGTAGCTCTTATCCTTCTCCAGATCAACTCTAACCTGAACAAACTGGCCGCCGACAAAGAAGGTGTAGCCGTTCCGGAACCTGTTCCTTTCTACAAAAACAAGGCTTACATCGCCATCGTTATCTTCCTGCTCTTTATCCTCGGTGGTTATTATACCATCAATGGTGCTATCGGCCTGGGCCGTCAGAAAGACTATCAGCCCGTTCAGCCAATCTTTTATTCGCATAAAGTGCATGCAGGCATTAACCAGATTAACTGTCTGTACTGCCACGCCGGTGCGGAAAAGAGTAAGCACGCTATGATTCCTTCCGAGAACATCTGTATGAACTGCCATAAAGCCATCAACGAATACCATGGCCCTGAGCTCACTACAGTAGAAGGCAAAAAGATCAACGGTACTGCCGAAATCCAGAAATTGTACGATCACGTAGGCTGGGATAAGGACAAAGGCAAATACACGAAACCAGGTACCCCAATCGAATGGGTACGCATCCACAAATTGCCTGACCATGTTTACTTTAACCACTCCCAGCACGTAGTAGCCGGCAAGCAACAATGCCAGACCTGCCACGGCAACATTCAGGAAATGGACGAAGTAAAACAGTTCGCAGAACTGTCCATGGGCTGGTGCATTAACTGTCACCGTACTACCAAAGTGCAGTTCACCGAAAACAAATACTACTCCATCTTTACCAAATTACATGACGACGTGAAGAATGGTAAGATAGACAGTGTAACGGTTGAACAAGTAGGTGGTACCGAGTGCCAGAAATGCCATTACTAATCGCATCATTCTGATAAGGAAGGGGCGCTTCGGCGCCTCGTTATAGAAACGATTTTTATATAACGTAACTCGTAATAAAACCATGGAGCAAAAAAAGTATTGGAAAGGCTTGGAAGAGTTGCACAATACCAATTCGCATAAAGCTGCAGTTGAGAACGAATTTTCCGGCGACCTGCCTTTTGAAGAGAGTGAGGGCCTATTGAGTGCAATGACTCCCCGGCGTGATTTTTTGAAATACCTCGGTTTCACTACTGCGGCTGCTACCATTGCGGCCAGCTGTGAAATCCCCGTAAATAAAGCGATCCCTTACGTAAACAAACCGGAAGAGATTACCCCGGGCGTACCCAACTACTACGCTTCTACTTTTGCCATTGACGGAGAATATGTGCCAATTGTAGTGAAAACGCGTGAAGGTCGTCCTATTAAGATCGAAGGCAACACACTTTCCAAGATCACCGAAGGCGCTACCACTGCACGTGTGCAGGGTGCTGTGCTGGGCCTCTACGATGTAGCCCGCCTGCGTTTTCCGACCATTGGCGGTGTGGAAGCCAGTTGGACAGATCTGGACAAACAAGTAGGCGCTGCCCTGGCAGGCGGTCCGGTGGTACTGCTGAGCAATACCATCTCCAGCCCCACCACTAAAAAACTGATCGGCGAATTCCTGGCTAAATATCCAGGATCTCGTCACGTGAGCTATGACGCCGTTTCATATTCCGGCCTGCTGGATGCCAGCCTGGTCGCTTATGGTAAACGTGTTATTCCTTCTTACCACTTTGAAAATGCCAAAGTGATCGTAAGCTTGGGGGCCGACTTTATCGGTACCTGGCTAAACCCGGCCGAATATGGCCGTCAATATGCCAAGACCCGCAAGATCAATCCGGAAAGACCGGAAATGAGCAAACACTATCAGTTCGAAAGCATGATGAGCCTCACCGGTGCAAATGCCGATGAGCGATTTACGCATAAACCTTCTGAAACCAATGCCGTGGTGCTGGCTTTGTATAGCGCAGTAGGCGGTTCGGTAAGCGCTCCAGCCATTACCGATACCCGCCTGGCAAATGGTATAAAAGAAGCGGCGAAAGCCCTCTTGGCTGCCGGTGGTAAAGCCCTGGTAGTAAGCGGTAGCAACGACGTAAATGTGCAAACCATTGTAGCCGCTATCAATGATAAGATTGGAGCCAATGGCAGTACAATAGATTGGAACATTACCAGCAACTACCGCGAAGGCAACGATGCAGAAATGGCTGCGCTGGTAAGCGATATGGCTGCCGGTAATGTGGGTACCCTGTTGGTGTACAACGCTAACCCCGCCTATGACTATTACAACGCCGCTGCCTTTACAGACGCGCTGAAAAAAGTAAAAACCACCGTTTCCTTCAACGATCGTAGAGACGAAACTACTATCCTCTGCAAATATGCTGCTCCCGACCATCATTTCCTGGAAAGTTGGAGCGATACAGAAGGTAAGACGGGTCATTACAGTTTCACACAACCTACTATTTCCCCGCTGTTCAAAACCCGCGCTTTCCAGGACGCATTGCTTACCTGGAGCGGTAGCACTACTATCTGGTCCGACTATCTGAAGCAAGAATGGCTGACCCGCCTGGGTGGCCAGGAAGCATGGGATAAGACCTTACAGGATGGTATTATTGAACCCGCAGCCACTCCCTTGGGAGGCGCTACCTTTGCCGGTAACGTAGCCGATGCAGCTGGTAAACTGACCGCTGCTAAAAAAGGTGGCCAGTATGAATTGGTGCTGTATGAAAAAGTAGCCATCGGTAACGGTCGCTTTGCCAATAACCCCTGGTTGCAGGAAATGCCCGACCCCATTACCCGCGCCACTTGGGACAACTACGCCTGCGTATCCAATACCCTGGCCAAGAAATTCTCTACTGAACTGGGTGACGACTACGAAGTACATTCCGAGAAAAAAGTATTAAAAATAACTGCCAATGGTAAATCTGTAGAACTTCCGTTGGTGATTGTGCCAGGTATCCACCCCGATGTGATCGCAATTGCAGTGGGTTATGGTCGAGGCAAACAAGAAGACGTAGGAAAGGCAGCCGGCGAACGCGGTGCAAACGCTTATCCTTTCGTAACTTTTAACGGTAAGAGTTTCGATTACTTCGCTACCGAAGCTACTGTTGAAAACACCGGCAGAGAATTTCCGATCGGTATGACCCAGACGCACAATAGCTACGAAGGTCGTCCTATCATCAAGGAAACTACCCTGGAAGAGTTCATCAAGAATCCGAAAGAGGTGAATGAAGATCGTGAAGAATTTGCCCATTACGGTGCAAGCTTCCGCGATGATGCTACCATTTATCCTAAGGGTGAATTTACCTATCCGGGTATCAAATGGGGCATGTCCATTGACCTGAATACCTGTTTCGGTTGTGGTGCCTGCACCATCGCCTGCCAGTCTGAAAATAACGTATCTGTAGTTGGTAAAGACCAGGTAGTACTGGGTCACGAAATGCACTGGATCCGCATTGACCGCTACTTCAGCGGTGATGAGAACAATCCGGAAGTAGTGTTCCAACCAATGCTTTGCCAGCACTGCGATAACGCTCCTTGCGAAAACGTTTGTCCGGTGGCCGCAACAAACCATAGTTCAGAAGGTATTAACCAGATGGCATACAACCGTTGCATCGGTACCCGTTATTGCGCTAATAACTGCCCTTATAAAGTTCGTCGCTTTAACTGGCGCGACTGGAATGGTGCAGATAGCTTTGCAGACAACCTTTACGACGTGGCAGACATGAACGATAATATTACCCGTATGGTGCTGAACCCTGATGTGGTAATGCGTAGCCATGGTGTAATGGAAAAATGCTCTTTCTGCGTACAGCGCCTGCAAGACGCTAAACTTTCCGCCAAGAAAGCCGGTCGCCCGCTGCTGGATGGTGAAGCTAAAACCGCTTGCCAAACTGCCTGTTCTTCAGATGCGATTGTATTCGGTAATGTGAATGATCAGCAAAGCGAAATATTTAAACTACGCAATGTAGAGCAGAAAGAACGCCTCTACTACGTGTTGGAAGAAGTACATACCCTGCCTTCCATCAACTACCTGGCGAAGATTCGCAACAAGGTGGCTGAACCGAAAGCAACGCACGAAGCGTAATTGGATTAACAACGAATAGCGAGAATTGAAGAAATCATAAAGTAAAAAGTCGGGGGTAACGCCTTGGCTAAAAGCTTAAAGAACTATGCATTTAAAGTACGAATCCACACTGAGAGAGCCTCTGGTTGATGGGGTTAAGGATTATCACCAGGTAACCGAAGATATCATCAGCCCAATTGAGGCCAAGCCAGGCAAACTTTGGTACGTAGGCCTGGTAGTCTCCATTTGCCTGCTGTGCTTCGGTGTATTTTCTGTAACCTGGGAAGTGTACTACGGTACCGGGGTGTGGAACCTGAACAAAACAGTGGGTTGGGGTTGGGACATTACCAACTTCGTTTGGTGGGTAGGTATCGGTCACGCTGGTACGCTGATCTCTGCCATCCTGCTCTTGTTCCGCCAGGGTTGGCGTACAGGTGTAAACCGTGCGGCGGAAGCGATGACCATCTTCGCAGTAATGTGCGCTGGCCAGTTCCCGATCTTCCACATGGGACGTGTATGGATGGCCTTCTTTGTATTGCCTTATCCCAACACACGTGGTCCTTTATGGCCTAACTTTAACTCACCCCTCCTCTGGGACGTGTTTGCGATCTCTACTTACTTCACCGTTTCCTTACTGTTCTGGTACTCTGGCCTGCTGCCCGATTTCGCCACCGTACGCGACCGCGCAAAAACTAAACTGCGCAAACTATTGTACGGAATTGCCTCTTTCGGCTGGACGGGTTCTACCAAACACTGGCAACGGCATGAAAGCCTTTCGCTGGTACTGGCGGGTTTATCTACTCCCCTGGTACTTTCCGTACACACCATTGTATCTTTCGACTTTGCCACCTCAGTTATTCCGGGCTGGCATACCACGATCTTCCCACCTTACTTCGTGGCAGGTGCGATCTTCTCTGGTTTCGCGATGGTACAAACACTATTGATCATTACCCGTAAAATTTTAGGCCTGGAAGATTACATTACCGTTGGTCACATGGAAGCCATGAACAAGGTAATTGTACTCACTGGTTCTGTAGTAGGTTGCGCATACCTCACCGAGCTCTTTATGGCCTGGTACTCGCATAACCCTTACGAATTCGCCGAATTCTACAAATACCGCGCTGCCGGTCCGCTCGGATGGTCTTACTACATCATGATGAGCTGCAACGTGATTTCCCCGCAAATTTTCTGGTTCCGCAAACTGAGACGGAATGTTCTGGTAACCTTTATCATGTCTATCATTGTGAACATTGGTATGTGGTTCGAACGTTTCGTGATCATCTGTACTTCACTGTACCGTGATTACCTGCCATCCAGTTGGTCCTACTATCGTCCGTCCTGGCCAGAAATTGGTTTCTACCTGGGCACTTTCGGACTGTTCTTTACCTGCTTCTTCCTGTTCGCTAAATACTTCCCGGTAATCGCGGTAGCTGAAATCAAACACGTACTGAAAACCACTGGTAAGAGCTTTAAGGAAGACATGGAGAAATACGAAGAAGAACCTGCAGAACAGTTTGCACACGACGTGGCACACCACTAATGGCATTCATAGAATAAGGGACAATTATTTAAAGATTTTGAATTTATCAACATATGGCTGTTAAAAAATTTGTTGTAGGCAGTTTTGGTGATGAGGCGGTATTATTCCCGGCTGTAAAGAAGGTACGTACGGCCGGATACAAGATTCACGACATTTACACACCATTCCCGGTACATGGTTTGGACCATGCTATGGGCTTGCGGGAAACGAGCCTGCACACGGCGGGTTTCGTATACGGCATCACCGGTACCACTACAGCACTGAGCTTTATGAGCTGGGTGTTTAATGTAGACTGGCCGCTGAACATTGGCGGTAAGCCACATTTTCCATTGCCAGCTTTTATTCCGATCACATTCGAATTAACGGTACTGTTTGCTGCCGTAGGTATGGTGATGACTTTCTGCTACCTGTGCCAGCTTATGCCGGGCGTAAAGAAACACATCTTTAATCCGCGCCAGACCGACGACAAGTTTGTAATGGTAATAGAAGTAACGAACCGCACTAAGGAGGAAGAACTTAAAAGTTATCTTTCCGGCGTTGGGGCTGAAGACATCAATACCCAGGTAGCGGAAGCTGGTTGGTGGTATGGCCGTTTCGATCAGGAAGAAAACTTGCTCGAACTTGATCCTGCCGCACCGGTAAAGGCATAATAACAGACACTCAGTTAATGACAAATACCTGCTGGACGATGGTGGACAGCAGACCAAAGAGAAGACAAAAAATTTCTGATGAAAAGGATTTCCAACATATTGATTGTAGCTGCCCTGGCAAGCGGAGCATTCTTGTCAGCATGCAAGGATCATAGAAAGCCAGGCAAGATCTATGTGCCAGATATGTATGAGTCCCGCGCATATGAATTTTACAATGCCCGGTTAGCGACGATGAAGCCAGTAGAAGGTACGGTGAAGAGAGGAGAATTGTTGCCCTATCATCTGGGAGAATTTGATACTGCGCAGGCAAACCTGAACAAAAATCCGCTGACCATTACTGCGGACGATCTGAAAGAAGGTAAACGCTTGTTTAATATTTACTGCGCTATTTGCCATGGTACAGGCCTGGACGGTAACGGCCCGCTGTACAAAGGTGGTGATGGTCCTTACCCTGCAAAGCCAGCTAACCTGGTGAGTGGCGTTATTGCCACTTATACAGAAGGCCGCCTGTTTCACGTAGCCACTTATGGCAAAAACGCCATGGGTAGTTACGCCAGCCAACTGGATCGTGAGCAACGCTGGAAAGTAGCTGCTTATATCCACAGCATGCAGCCTGGTGCGCAGGCAGCAGCGCCCGAAGCTGGAGCAGCTGATGCTGGTGCTAAAAAGGATAGTACCGCCGCAGGCAAATAATTTTAATAAAACGCATTTCAAAAAGTATTTTAATATACAGTAATGAAAGACCAATTTGTAGTACCGGCAAGATTGAGAACGACTAGCTTCGTGTTGATGGCTATTGGCTTGCTGACGTTCGTGATCGGCTTATTTGCTGCGGACACCACACTGTTCTGGGCAGGCTTGTTGCAAAACAGCGCATTTTTTACGCTGGTAGTATTAGCCAGTACTTTCTTTATTGCCGCTACCACCTTAGCGCAGGGCGGCTGGCAAATGAGCTTCCGCCGTGTTATGGAAGCTATCTCTATGGCAGTGCCCGTCCTGGCAATCATTATGGTGATTGTGATAGGATTTCTGGTGATTGGTCACAAGACCGGTGTTTATGCCTGGACTGATGCCAACATGGTAGCACACGATGAGGTACTAAAATCAAAATCCGCTTTTCTGAGTACTGGTTTTGTAATGACCGCTACGGTGATTATACTGGGTCTCTGGTCTTTTTTCACTATCCGCTTGCGTAAAATGTCTATTCAGGAAGATGGTTGGGACCTTAAACCTGAAACGGGTAAACGCATTCTCTGGAGAGGTACTGTTTGGTGCGGTGGCTTCATGGTGGTGTATGTACTGAGTGTAGGCTCTACTACTCCCTGGATATGGCTCATGAATATAGATCCTCACTGGTTCTCTACCATGTACTCCTGGTACACTTTTGTAAGTTCCTTTGTTTCTGGTATAGCCCTGATCACCTTATTCGTGGTGTATCTGAAGAAGCAAGGTTATCTGCCTTTCGTAACGCAAGAACATTTGCATGACCTGGGTAAATTCCTATTTGCATTCAGCATCTTCTGGACTTACCTGTGGTTTTCCCAATACATGCTGATCTGGTATGCTAACATTCCGGATGAGACGGTTTATTTTGTTCCCCGCGTACGCGGAGAATGGAGACCTATTTTCTTCCTGAACCTGCTGATCAATTTTGTAACGCCGTTCCTGATCCTGATGAAACGCGACAGCAAACGTAACTACACGACCGTAGTTTTCATGTGTATCGTTATCATCACCGGCCACTGGATAGATTTCTGGCAAATGGTAATGCCGGGTTCTGTGCATCATCTGCACTTCCCGATCTTCGAATTGGGCATAGGTGCTGGATTTATTGGCCTGATCATTTACCTGGTTTCAACTAATCTGACCAAGGCACCACTGACCGTAAAAAATCATCCTTACCTGAAAGAGAGTATATTGCATCACACCTGATAAGAGGTGCGTCTGCAGCTTGGATAGCAAAGCGAAAAGTATTTAGATAACTTAATTTAGAAAATAGCAATGTCAGGGTTTTTAACAGTCTTAGTAATTGTGCTCATATTCGTAGTGATCTTCCAGATCGCTAAAGCAAGCGAGTATGTGTCAATATTGAAAGGAGAAAAGAAGGCGCGTCAGCAGTCCAATCGTATTAACGGTTTTCTGATGATCGTATTCCTGGTACTGGGACTTTTCGGTGCATACTATTGTAATGACGTACTGAAGGACAAACTCGGTCCTGGGGCTGCCTCCGTACAAGGTGAGGGTATCGATACCCTGATCGCGGTAACCCTGGCTATTACCGGCTTTGTCTGTGTAGTGACACAGGTACTGCTGTTCTGGTTTGCATTTAAATTCCAGGAGAAAGAGGGGCGGAACGCATTTTATTTCCCACATAACAGTAAGTTGGAAGTTATCTGGACCGTTATCCCAGCTATTGCACTGACCATCCTGGTAGCATTTGGCCTGAAACATTGGTTCGCTATCACTTCCGATGCTCCGAAAGACGCCATGGTTGTAGAAGTTACGGGCAAACAATTTAATTGGCTGGTGCGCTACCCTGGTAAAGACGGGCAGTTAGGCAGTAAGAAATTTAAATTGATCAGCGATGTTAATTCCAACCCTGTAGGACAGGATTGGGAAGACGGCCTCAATAAAGACGATTTCATGTCTAATGAAATTCATCTGGTAGTAGGCAAGCCGGTAAAATTTATTATCGGTAGCCGCGATGTTATCCATGACGTAGGCTTGCCTCAGTTCCGCATGAAGATGGATGCGGTACCTGGTATACCCACCACCCTGTGGATAACACCTAAGTATACGACAACAGACATGAGAGCGAAAACCGAAAATCCAGATTTTGTTTTTGAACTTTCTTGCGACCAGATGTGTGGTGCCGGTCACTTCTCGATGAGAGCGGTAATTGTGGTAGAAACTCAGCAGGAGTTCGATGCATGGGCTGCTAAACAAAAGTCACAGTATGAACTGGCTAATGCAAGTGCTACACCTGCACCTGCCGCCGGAGCAGACAGTACTGCCAGCAAAGCAGTAGCCATTGCTAAATAATTGGGTGAAGAGATTTAACTTTAGACGTCGGTATAAAAACATTAAAAAAGCTGGATACCGGTAACACGGTCACCAGTTTGCATAAATAGCATTTGATATGAGTAACGAAGCAACATTGCACAGTCATCAAGAGGTACACGGCTCGTTGGAACATGATCAGCATGGCAATGGTCATGATGGTCATGAGCATCACGGCACTTTTATATCAAAGTATGTCTTCAGCATGGACCACAAAATGATCGCGAAGCAATTCCTGATCACGGGTATTGTGTGGGCTATCATTGGTGCATTCTTTTCCGTACTCTTCCGTTTACAACTGGGCTTCCCGGACACTTCTTTCCCTTGGTTAAGCAGCATCCTGGGTCACTGGGCTGAAAACGGTCACATCAAGCCGGAGGCTTACTATGCATTGGTAACAATGCACGGTACTATCCTGGTATTCTTTGTATTAACCGCCGGTCTTTCCGGTACCTTTTCTAACTTCCTGATACCGTTGCAGGTGGGCGCCCGTGATATGGCTTCCCCTTTCATGAATATGCTTAGTTACTGGTTCTTCTTTATTGCGAGCCTGGTAATGATGGCTTCCCTGTTTGTACAGACAGGGCCTGCATCCGGTGGCTGGACGGCATATCCCCCGCTAAGTGCCCTCGGAGATGCTTCTATCGGCTCCAAGATTGGTATGGACCTCTGGATTACTTCCATGGCCCTGTTTGTAGTAAGTCAGTTATTAGGTGGTCTTAACTATATTTCTACCATCCTGAATATGCGTACCAAAGGTATGAGCATGACGAAGATGCCGTTGACTATCTGGGCGTTCTTCTTCACCGCAGTATTGGGTGTACTATCTTTCCCGGTATTGTTGTCTGGGTTCATCCTGCTGTTATTCGACCGTCACGCCGGTACCAGCTTCTACCTTTCTGATATCTTTGTAGCTGGTAAAGCTTTATCTAATGAAGGTGGTAGCGCCATCCTCTATCAACACTTATTCTGGTTCCTGGGTCACCCTGAAGTATACATTATCGTATTGCCAGCCATGGGTATCGTGTCTGAGGTATTGGCTATCAATTCCCGTAAACCCATCTTTGGTTATTTGGCAATGATTGGTTCCCTATTTGCGATCTGTATCCTGGCCTTCCTGGTTTGGGCACACCATATGTTCGTTACGGGACTGAATCCTTTCCTGGGTGCCTTCTTCGTGTTGCTCACGCTGCTCATCGCCGTACCTTCTGCGATCAAGGTGTTTAACTGGCTCACCACTATCTGGAGAGGTAATATCAACTTCACGCCAGGTGCTTTGTTCTCCATCGGTTTTGTAAGTACTTTCATCTCTGGTGGTCTTACCGGTATCTGGTTGGGTAACTCTTCTATTGATATTCACCTGCATGATACTTACTTTGTAATTGCCCACTTCCATATTGTAATGGGTGTATCTGCCTTCTTTGGGATGTTCGCCGGCATTTACCACTGGTTTCCCAAAATGTACGGTCGTTTCCTGAACAATACCCTTGGATATATTCACTTCTGGATTACCCTCTGCGGGGCTTATCTGATATTCTGGCCTATGCACTATGAAGGTTTGGCCGGTATGCCCCGTCGTTACTACGATTATTCTACCTGGGAGTCTTTCAAACAGTTTGCCGGCCTCAATCACTTCATTTCTATTGTTGTGATCATGGTATTTGCTACACAGTTGCTGTTTGTCTTCAACTTCTTCTATAGCATCTTTAAAGGTCGTAAGCTTACTATCGCCAATCCGTGGAAAGCTACTACCCTGGAATGGACTACGCCTATCCATGCCGGTCACGGCAACTGGCCTGGTGAAGTTCCTGAAGTACACCGTTGGCCGTATGATTACAGCAAAGACGGGGTAGACTTCATTCCGCAAACGGTGCCTATTGGACCGAATGAATCTGAACACTAGTTTTGCAAAAGCCGGAAACGCGACCTGTAGTAGTTACACTGCCGCGTTTCCTATGGTATATCATTGAATGCGCAGGCAAACCCCCGGTTTGCATGCAGTGACCGAATCGACATGTTGCAAGAAAACTCCATTAAGTTGTCGTCATCATTAGCAGTTGCTAGTCGCGTTAAGGATTATTCTCAACTTATGAAGTTCAACCTGACCTTCATGGTGGCATTTTCCAGCGTGGTGGGTTATTGGTTGGCGGCACCGAAAGGTGAGTTCAGCGTAATTAAAGTTCTTTTATTATTTGCTGCAGGTATCCTGGTTACAGGAGCGGCCAACACGATTAACCAGCTGCTGGAAAGAGATACGGACAAACTCATGGCACGCACGTCGGTTCGTCCGCTGCCAACGGGTCGTGTTTCTGTTCAGGAGGCTACAGTATTGGCTACAGTAGCGAGTATTGGTGGGTTATTGATCATGGGTTGTTGCTTTAACTGGTTAAGTGCTGGTATAAGTTCCGTTTCCTTGATCATGTATGGCTTTATATACACGCCGTGGAAGAAATGGAATTCCCTCGCCGTATTGGTAGGAGCTTTTCCTGGAGCACTCCCCCCCCTTATCGGGTGGACGGCAGGCGCCAACGCTATTTCCGAAGGAGGGATCTCACTTTTCGTGATTCAGTTCATCTGGCAATTTCCCCACTTCTGGGCCATTGCTTGGTTAGGCTACAAGGATTATGAAAAAGCAGGTTTCAGGTTGCTGCCATCCAGCGGCGGGCCTACCCGGCTTACTGCTTTGCAGGCTACCATGTGGGTACTGCTGCTTTTCCCGGCTGGTCTGGCACCTTACCTGCTGAAATTATGTGGTCCATATTATGCGGGTATTTCCGTGGCGGCGGCATTGTATTTCCTGTATCGCGCCATTCAACTATTAAGAAAATGTGATGTGCCGACTGCCAGAAAGCTCATGTTTGGGTCTTACGTGTACCTGACCGTGACACAATTGGCGATGCTGGCAGATAAAGTGTAAAAAATATAAATTGCAAGGAAATGTATGCCATGAGCGCACAACGTAATAAGATACACCCACATAAGTATTCCCTGTGGATTGCAATGGGCAGTATCACTATGATGTTCATCGGTTTTACCAGTGCTTACATCGTAAAGCGTGCACAGGCAAATTGGAGAGTCTTTGAATTGCCGAAAATATTTTGGTTATCTACAGTAGTAATCCTGCTGAGTAGTGTAACCATACAACTGGCCGTACATCAGTTCAAACAACGCCAGATGATCCGGTACAGGCAGCTTATTACCCTCACCGCTTTCCTGGGTGTGGTTTTTGCGGCCTTACAGTTATACGGTTTTTCTGATATGGCCGCTCACGGGCTTAAATTGGACGGAGCTGTTTCTGTTTCCTTCATTTACGTGATAGTGGCTATGCACATCCTGCACGTGTTAGGTGGAGTAGTAGCGCTGCTAGTAATGTTTTTCCGGGCATTCCGCAAAAATGTGAAGGTCTACAGCCCGGTGGGCATAGAAGTAGCCGCTACCTATTGGCATTTTGTAGATGCACTTTGGATTTATCTGTTAATTTTTTTGAGCGTTGCTCGATAAACGTATAAAATTTCATCTCTAGAAAAATGGATACAGCGATTACAGCGAAGAAAAAATGGTGGGATGGAGGATATTCTCCATTTAATGTAAGCTATGGCAAGCTGATGATGTGGTTTTTCCTCTTGTCGGATGCCTTTACATTCGGTGCGCTACTGATTTCCTACGGAACAATTCGTTTCTCAAGTATATCATGGCCCGACCCGAACGAAGTTTTCCGTTCCTTCCCAGGTGCCGGTGAGGCCAACCTGCCATTGGTATTTGTGAGTTTGATGACCTTTATCCTGATCATGAGCTCTGTGACCATGGTATTGGCCGTGCATGAGGGGCACAACCGTAACCGTGCTGGCGTAGCCAAATGGCTGGCCTGGACCATCGTTGGCGGTATTTTATTCCTTTCCTGTCAAGCTTGGGAATGGACACACCTCTGGCACGAAGGTGCCTGGTGGGGTCGCAATCCATTCATGAATCAGGATGGCTCGCCTGGCTCCAGCAATTTCACTAACTTTTTCTTTACAATTACTGGTTTCCATGGCTTACACGTTACTTCCGGTGTAATCCTTAATATTATTATCCTGCTCAACGTATTGAAAGGTACTTACGATGATCGCGGACATTATGAAATGGTGGAAAAGGTAGGGTTGTATTGGCACTTCGTAGACTTGGTGTGGGTATTCGTATTCACCTGCTTCTACCTGCTCTAAGCCTTACCAGATCGAGTATAACGCATTTTTAAGTAGTCTTAAATTATTTTAGATAATGTCAGCACATACAGAAGAAACACTATCAGAACAACACGGCCACTCAGATAGCTCTACCAAGACCATCTGGAAAACGTTCTGGATATTATTAGGCATCACCTGCCTGGAATTGGTTATCGCATTTATTCACCTGCGTTTCAATTTCCCTTCCGTAATTATCCGTAACTCTGTTTACCTGGGTCTTACCCTGTTGAAAGCGTTTTTCATCGTGGCGGAATTTATGCACTTAAAGCACGAAGTGAAAAACCTTATTTTGTCCATACTGGTTCCACTGTTGTTCTTCGTTTGGTTCATCATTGCTTTCCTGGCAGATGGCGTTTCCTGGAAGAACTTGCGGAAAGACCTTGCACCCGGGCATCCACAAACCGAACAGGTAGCTACCCCTGCCCAGCACGAATAGGCTTTACTTACACATAACGAATGGTTAAATATTATCGGGATTACCCGGTTAGTATTTAACCATTTTTCGTTTGGAGAAATGCCAGTAATTACTGTCGCATAAAACAATATCTATCGATTCCGATCGCCTCCGTATTGAAAAGTACTACCTTTGCGTACATCTTATTTAATACAGCTTACTTAATACATTTTTCATGTCCAAACGCGGTATTTTAGGATTCGCCTTGGCTACACTGGTACCTCTTGCAGGTTACCTAATTGTAGACCATTATGGTAGGGGGGCAGTACCCATTCCGCATTATTATATACCGGATTCTGTCCAGACAATAGAAAAAGATGGAAAAACTGTTTCCGATACCATTTTTCATGTGGTGAAAGACTTTACCCTCACTAACCAGCTAGGGCATCCTACGCGACTTAGCGACTTTCCAGGCAAAGTAATATTGGCAGATTTCTTTTTCACCTCCTGTCCCGGTATTTGCCCTACCCTTACAACACATCTTAAGCGTATTCAGGAGGCATACGTAAAGAATGATACCCTGCTTCAGATTCTTTCTTTCAGCATAGATCCTGAGCGCGATAGTGTTCCCCGCTTGCTGCAATATGCCGCCAAATACCAGATTAATCCAGATAACTGGAGCTTGCTTACCGGAGACAAACCTACCATTTACAACCTGGCCCGTAATGAGTTTTTAGTACCCGTACAAAAAGGTGATGGCGGACCCGACGATTTCATCCATACGGAGAAATTTGTGCTATTGGATAAGTACCATCACATCCGGGGGTATTACAATGGGCTGGATACCAACGATCTGCGCAGGCTGGCGAACGATATTTCAGTATTGCATCTGGTGAAAGACCGTAACCAGCCAGGTTTATTAAAACGCCTGTTCTCCGCTGGCAACCAGCCCGGTAAAGAGTAAGCAGCAGCCGAAACAAAATGGCCCGGGAAGAATACGCGGATTGGCATTTGCCGTAACTTTGCGCCCATCATCAATTTAAAAAGCGCCGTATGGAACTGAAGAGTAAAAGCCTGAGTCTTGCAATAACCATCGTGTCTGTTGCAATTCCGGTATTGGTAGCGTCCTTGTTCTTTCTACCCAGGCCCAACCTGCACCTGGGTTTTGATATTCATATTCTCCCCCTTTTTCACGCGGTGCTAAATGGGGCAACTGCCGTGCTGCTGTTAGCCAGCCTGTATTTTATCCGGAATGGATTTGTAAAGGCCCACAAAGTGACGAATATAATATCCATAGTACTGTCTGCCGTGTTTCTTATATCATACGTCACTTACCATAGCATTGCCCCCTCTACCTTGTATGGCGATTTGAACCATGATGGTGTGCTGGATATCACCGAAAAAAACCTGGCTGGTAGCGTACGCTACATTTATTACCTGCTATTACTTTCCCATATCCTGCTGGCGGCTGTAATTGTGCCATTGGTGCTTTTTGCGGCGCTGTATGCGTTTCAAAACAATTTTGTGAAGCATAAGCGACTGGCTCGCGTAACCTGGCCACTCTGGTTTTATGTATCTATTACCGGTGTAATCGTATACATCATGATCTCCCCGTTTTATTGATTGAAAAGAGGAAGAAAACCAGCGCTTAAAATCCACATTTTACCGTAAATTTATGCTGCAAAATCACTGGGTATGAAAAAACTAATCTTAGTATGCGTAATGGTCGTAGCGGCTGTAATGCCAGCGCTGGCACAGTGTTCCCTGTGTACAAAAACGGCACAGCAATTAGGTGAGGGCCCTGCCAAGGGATTGAACAATGGTATACTTATGCTGGCCATTACTCCCCTGGCTATCATAGGTTTACTGAGCTACCGCTTTTACAGAAGCCAGCGGGAAGAAGCATAACTTAATTACAATACATAAAACGGCAAAAGGTGAACGTTCGCAAGAACATTCACCTTTTGCCATTAAGGTAACCGGTGTAGGAAGCAGTTACTAAAAACCCGATTCAAACAATTCACATTCGAAGCGCAATTCCGCATTAGTGAGCGATGTCTTAAAAGCGTTGCAGTAGTGTCCTTTCTTTTTAAAGTAATGGACACAGTTTAAGCACATGCTTTGCACTGACAAAATCTGTTCACTGCTTAGCTGTTGGATTACTTGCTGCAATTGCTCCAATAAAAGGCCTTGCTCTTTGCCCGGCAATTGGTCAATGATGTTGTGCAAAGGATCTGCAAACTTTTCTACCTTGCGGGCAATGGCTTTACCTTCACGGGTAAGGTGAAGGCTGGAACTACGGGAGTCTGTAGCAACCACTTTACGGGTTAGGTAGCTTTTGCTCTCCAATGCTTTAACAGCATCGCTAATAGTGGCTTTGGTCATGTTGAAAAAACCAGCCAAAAAGGTAACCGTTCTTTTTTCCTCCGGGAAGTGGAGCAAAAAAGTCAACAACTGAATCTGGATCGGACTTAACCCATACAGCTTACCTTCATTCCATAACATCACACGAAATGCCTGCGATACTCTTTCCAGCGCTACTAAGGCCTTGCTGGATACACTTTCTGCCTGGCATTCGGGATTAAATGCGGACAATTTTCTCATAGGTATACTTCCGTTTCAATGTGTGGGCTAAGGTAATTAATCTTAACCTTGAAGTAAATGCTACATTAGTTGCATCCTTTCAGTTCATGAACATAATAGCCTTGTCGCAATATATGTGTTTTCCAGGATGGTACCACCTGTTCCAAGTGACAAAATTTGCATTCTTTACAAGTAAGGGCCAGTATGGGTTGAGATTTGCTCCTTAAATATTCCTGCGCAAAGATCAACGCCTGTTCATAACTCGTATCGGCAGGTGTGATAATGTCGAAATGCATAAATCCACCATTCTTACGTGGAATATACGTATCAAAGATAGCAACCTTCATAAATGGTATTTTACGTAATAGAACACAGCAAACCGTTTATTAGCAAGCGTTTCAGCAAGCCAAAGCTTATAATGAGCGGACATTTCAGGGAACCATGGGCCATAGCCAATAAAACGCCGTTTCACCGCCTATCAGGGTAGTTGGATAATACCCAAAAACGCAAATTGGCGACCGTTAACGGAAACCTAAAGTCCTGGTATGCAAAGCGTGCTGGGCGGTTCTGCAATAGTTGTAGCAAGCCCTGCCTGCTCACCAGGAAACGCGACAATTGAAGCCATTTGTTGGAGAAATAATATAGGGATGACTGGAAGGAAGTGGTTTTGCCATCTTCCCACGTCGCATCAGCTTGTTTGCGCAACCATACAAGCCGTTGGTTTAGTAATCTTTTAGTGTGATAGGCCACGATGTAGCCCGCCAAAGGGAAGAAGCGACCGGTATCAAGCGTGAAAGAAAATATACGCTTAAGAGGAAGTATGTTGCGCAGTGGATCAGACGGGTTACTAACTGGTGAAACAGGATTAATAGTCCTGGTCCTCGACTTCATAAGATATAAGTTTTTCCGCGTAATTAAAGGTTTCCAAATATAACAATCCCACCGTATTTTTTCAAATGAAAAATGAAATTTAAATAGCTAACGTTTAGCAATATACGTAGATTGTAAAATCCATTTAATGTATAGTTTCGTGTAGTAGTTGACGTTAGTTATAAAACTCACTGGCCATCTGATAAAGATTAAATGTTCCCGCTTGCAGGCGTTGTTCAATTTCCTGCTGTAAACGCCCCTTATTTACATCGCGCATGCGTTGTTGTTGTACCAATTGGAATACCTTTTCTGTCAGCAGTTGGGCATGGCGTTTTGTGTTGTTATAGGTGTTTTGCTGGTGAAGCTTTATTTGCTTTATCAGATCCAACACGCCATCTTCCTGCGTAGCAATAGTTTTAATCACGGGTATAGACCAGGCCTGGCTACGTAAGTGTGCCAGGGTGCGCAAATTTCTGGCAAAGGCGTCTGCCTGCTCACGGTCGGCCTTGTTTACCACGAAAATATCGGCAATCTCCATCAGGCCTGCCTTCATGGTTTGTATTTCATCGCCCGCTTCGGGCACCACCACGACCACCGTGGTATCGGCAATGCCGGCTATCTCTACTTCGCTTTGGCCCACGCCCACAGTTTCAATGAAGAGGTAATCAAAACCTGCCGCTTTGATTACTTCACTGATCTCTATGATCTTGTAATTGAGCCCGCCCAAAGCCCCCCGGCTGGCCAGGGAGCGTATATATACATCCGGATTATTAAAGTGCCGGCTCATGCGGATACGGTCGCCCAGCAAGGCTCCATAGTTAAAAGGAGAGGAAGGGTCTACCGCTATAATGGCCACTTTTTGTTGTTGCTTCAATAATTGGTTTATGAGTGCATTTACCAGTGTGCTTTTGCCGGCGCCGGGAGGGCCTGTAATGCCTACAACTTTTGTGGTGGAACCATGGGGCAACGCCTGCAGCAACTGGGCGTAATCACCGGCTTCATTTTCTACCAGCGAAATGCAGCGGGCCAGGGCTTTAATATTGCCCTGCAATAATCCGGATAAGAACGCTAATGCCATGCGCATAAAGATAAGTAATTGCGGCAGTGCCGGGATTATGTTATTTTGCAAACCTGAAATAACCAGTTGATACATGAAAGTAGTTGGGTTCACCTTTGTCCGTAACGCCGTGAAATACGATTATCCTGTGAAGGAAGCCATCCGCTCCATCCTCCCGCTCTGCGACGAGGTGGTGGTGAGCGTTGGTAACTCCTTAGACGATACCGAATTGCTGATCCGCTCTATCGGTTCGCCCAAGATCCGCATCGTATATTCGATCTGGGACGATACCCTGCGCGAAGGCGGCCGGGTGCTGGCCGTGGAAACCGATAAAGCCTTTGCCCATGTACCCGCCGATGCCGATTGGGTAATTTATATTCAGGCCGACGAAGTGTTACATGAAGCCGATCACGAACATATCAAAGCCGCCATGCTTCAGTATAAGGATGATGCCCGCGTAGAAGGCCTGCTCTTCGATTACGTGCATTTTTATGGAAGCTATGATTACATCGGCGACTCCCGAACCTGGTACCAGCATGAAATCCGTGTGATCCGTAACGACAAGCATATCCGCTCTTACCGCGATGCACAAGGCTTCCGCAAAAACGACCAGAAACTGAAAGTAAAACATATTAACGCCCGCATATATCACTATGGCTGGGTAAAAGATCCTTATCACCAGGCCCGCAAGCTAGATAACTCCTTTGCATTGTATAACGGCGATAAAAAAAAGGTAATGGCCGCACGTGCTTCCAAAGAATTATACGATTACAACCGTATTGAATCACTGGCACCTTTTACCGGCACTCACCCGCAGGTAATGCAGGAACGTATTGGGAAAAAAAATTGGGACTTCCAGTTCGATACTTCTAAAAAGAACTTTAAAAAACTGAAGAAATGGGTACTCTATTGGGTAGAAAAGAAGACCGGCAAACGGCTTTTTGATTATCGAAATTATAAGATCATCTGATTTTGAAATGCAGCCGACCGCTGCATTTTTTATGGCCACACCAGCAGGAAATGTCCGATGGCAATGGGTGCAAGCAGGGTGGACAGGCACTTTACCCTCTACTAATATTGGTTCTCAGCGGGTTGTCTATGGCCTGTAGCGGCAGGGCGCTGCCAGATGGAATATTTTTTGTATTTTTTACCCTGTCTTCCTATAGCACTACAAAGGTGCCGGTGATGATAACATACCAATAGTGCCTTCCGGCCTTAGCCTTGCACCGCTGGTGCAGGAGGGAAGCATTTATTACAGACAATTTTTTAAGGATTTTGATATGACCAATTTCGTTCCCATATTTCCACTTGGTGTTGTCGTATACCCCGAGGAGCAGTTAAACCTGCACGTATTTGAGCCGCGTTACAAACAGCTCATCCTCGAAGCCGACCAGGAGAAAAAACCCTTTGGCATTCCTTCCGTGTTGCAGAAAAATGTGCTGGAATATGGAACACTGGTAGAAGTAGTGCGTATTGAAAAAACATACGAGAACGGGGAAATGGACGTAGTAACCCGTGGACTCCAGGTATTTCGTATTCTGGAAACGATTAAACAAGTGCCGGGCAAGCTGTACGGCGGAGCCATTGTGAATTACCCGGTCAATGATATGAAAACCAGTGAGCGCCTCCGGCAGGAGGTTATCGGACATGTACGGGCCTTGCATGAAATGTTGCAGGTAAATAAGAAATTTGTCAAGACAGATAATGAGCTTTCTGCCTACGACCTGGCTCACCATTCCGGCCTTTCGTTGGAAGAAGAATATGAACTGCTGCACCTGTTCCATGAACTACAACGGCTGGAATACCTGAAACGCCACCTGTATAAAGTATTGCCGATGATGAGCGAAATGGAAAAACTCAAGGAGCGAGTGCAACTGAACGGCCAATTCCGCAATCTCGGCGCCGGGTAGGCTACCCCTAAGTTTAACCTTTTACCTTTACCGATAAATACGATATTTGCGCCCGTGAAACGTACGCTCTACTGCCTTCTACTTTTATTGGCCGTGATGACTACCGGTTGTGAGAACGACCTTAAAACCATCATGGAGCTGGACAAAAAAAATGCTGGCGTCGAAAAGGCGTCAGGCATTACCATTATTTACAGCCAGAAAGCCAAGGTTACCGCCAAACTAATTGCCGATAGCATGGAGCGCCACCTCGAAGCTCCCACCTTCCTGGAATTTACCCATGGTTTGCACGTAGATATTTACGACGATTCACTCGGTACGGTAGAAAGTACGGTAGACGCCAAACATGGTAAATACATGGATGGTACCGCTGATATATTTCTTTGGGATAATGTAGTTGTGAAAAATAAAAAAGGCGAACGCCTGGATACGAAGCAGCTAAACTGGGATGCCAAAAAACAGAAATTTATATCCAATGCCAAGGTGCGCATCAGTACACCTACAGACACTATCCGGGGCACGGGGCTGGAAGCCAACCAGGATTTTAGCATCTATAAAATATTAAACCCTGAAGGGCCTTTCACTGTAAAAGACAGCGCCCTCATTCAATAATCCTTCCCTTCCTCTTTTCAAAAGGGTTGATAAAATAAAGCGGCCCAACTGTAGATACAGCAGGGCCGATATTGCTTTAACCTATTATTTTTATCCTAAACTTCAATGGGATAAAATCAATAACCATGCCAATGAGGCTGAGTCTGCCACTTTCTCCGTCACTGCTGGTTTATAGTTGTTAAGCGCTCGTTAACAGATAGTCATTTAACGCGTTCCCTAGATTAAAACATGCGTTTACCAAATGCAGCTTGATGCAGGAAAACACTGCATGTATATTTGTGAAGGTTTTTCATAGGATATGGTTAAAATTTTTATAAGGCGGTGTTCTCACCGCTTTTTTTTGTCTTGTTGTAGCCGCCTTTAGCCATCTTTACGCCCCTTGTCTATAACTAATTATTAACGCTTTCATTTTAAGGGTACACTTTCCGCTTTGGGGTAAGCACATTACGTTTACTTACAGCGGTTAGTATTTGTATTTGTTACCGGCTCGTTAACACCCCAGGAATATGCGCGTTCCCGAGTTTAAAATAGGTGTTGGCTAAATGCAGCGTGGCGGGCTGGAATACTAAACTATATTTGCAATAGGTTTTTCATAGGATATGGTTAAAATTTTGAAGGCGGTGTTCTCACCGCCTTTTTTTATTTTAGATGCTGCTAATCATTTTAACTATGGAACCTATCTCCTGGACCGATTTTGAAAGCATAGAAATGCGCATAGGCACTATCATTGAAGCCCGTCCCTTTGAAAAGGCCCGTAATCCGGCCTACCAGCTCCTTATAGATTTTGGCCCGGAAACTGGTATAAAACGTTCTTCCGCTCAAATTACCCAGTTATACGAGCCGGAAACGCTCATGGGAAAACAGGTAGTTGCGGTGGTGAATTTTCCAGTAAAACAGATCGCCAATTTCTTTTCCGAATGCTTGGTACTGGGTGCAGTGGGAGTGAACAAGGAAATAGTTCTATTACAGCCGGAACGTATGGTGCCAAACGGCCAAAGAATAGCATAAACACATGCAATAAATAATTACTTTAAAATATACATTATATAATCATATCTATTATGTGTTTGCATAAAGGGTTTATTTACCGCTTTACGAACAAAAATGCTGCGTTCACGAGTTGTATCTTTACAAAGCGGAGCCTGCGATTAACTTTGTAATAGGTTTTTCATAGGATATGGTTAAAATTATTAGAGGGCAGTATTCTTACTGCCTTTTTTATGCCCGCAAGTTTCCTACCGCTAATATTTCCGCTACCTCATAATAAAAAACATTTCTCCAGGTATAGACCAGTTTTACTAGAGCAATAGAAATTAAAAAGCGTTTAAACAGGGAAGATGCCTATAATAGAGATCTGCTATAATTTTGGCAATAAAATTCATTTATTGTAGAATTCTGCTATAGATCAGATAGTTATAAAAAATAAGGGATGAGTTTACTATGATTATACATATATTCAAAAGGTATAAAGCATTATTTTTTATCACACGGTTACTGAATAATTCTATACGTTCCCCAACAAAAACATAGCGTTCACCTAAATGCTTTACCTGCTGTTATAATTAAGGGGATATTTGTTATAGGTTTTTCAATAAAGATATGGTTAAAATTTTTCGGGGCTGTATTCTTGCAGCCCTGTTTTATTTACCGTAAGTCCTCCTCCTCCATTCTTCTTTCGCTTTCCCGCAACACACTTATTATCTTTTTATCATCTTACTGATGGCCAATGCCAGAAACAAGACATTTTCTACCGTCCAGGAAATCATTCCCTGCGCGTAAGCACTATGTCTATAAAATCGCAGTGTTATGGTTTAAATTCATTACGGTTTTCATAGGATATGGTCAAAGTAAGTCAGGGCTGTTTTCACAGCCCTTTCTCATTTGTGTAAGGACAAAAAAAGGCATTTGAGTATCCACTCAAATGCCTTTTAATATTGATTACGGGATACTTACCCTTGTTTTTCTGGTTTCATCTGCGGAAACAACAGCACATCCTGGATAGATGGCTGGTTGGTCATCAACATGGTAAGCCGGTCTATACCTATCCCTATGCCGGAGGTTGGCGGCATGCCGTATTCCAGGGCACGCAGAAAATCGTAGTCGATGTACATCGCCTCATCATCGCCCCTTTCCATCAGTTTTACCTGTTCTTCAAAACGTTCGCGCTGGTCTACCGGGTCGTTCAGCTCGGAGTAGGCGTTGGCAATTTCCTTACCATTTACCATTAGTTCAAAACGCTCCACCACACCAGGTTTGCTACGGTGTTTCTTGGTGAGTGGACTCATTTCTACCGGGTAATCGATAATAAAAGTAGGTTGTATGTAATTGCCTTCGCACTTTTCGCCAAAGATCTCGTCTATCAGCTTGCCCTTGCCAATGTTTGGCGCTACGGAGATGCCTAATTGTTTGCACACCTCGCGCAGTGCTGGTTCGTCCATGCCGGTGATGTCTATGCCAGTGTGTTCCAGGATAGCGTCAAACATGGTAACGCGGCGGAAGGGGGCTTTGAAGTCGATGGTTTTATCGCCCACTACTACCTGGGTAGTGCCGTGAAGATTAAGGGCTATTTTTTCCAGCAGGGTTTCGGTAGTATCCATCATCCACTCGTAGTCTTTGTAGGCTGCGTACATTTCCATCACGGTAAATTCCGGGTTGTGGGTACGATCCATCCCTTCATTGCGAAAGTCTTTCGCAAATTCATACACGCCTTCAAAACCGCCCACGATCAGCCTTTTGAGGTATAGCTCATTGGCAATGCGCAGGTACAGTGGGATGTCCAGTGCATTGTGATGGGTAACAAAGGGCCGGGCCGTGGCACCACCGGGAATGGCTTGCAGGATAGGGGTTTCCACTTCCAGGTAGCCCAGTTCGTTATAAAATTCCCGCATGGTTTGTATGATCTTGGTACGTTTGGCAAATACCTCCCTCACCTGTGGGTTGATGATCAAGTCTACATAGCGCTGCCGGTATTTAAACTCCGGATCGGTTACGGCGTCGAAGGTTTCACCATCTTTTTCCTTTACAACTGGCAGCGGGCGCAGGGCCTTGGCCAGCAGGGTAAGCTCTTTTACATGCACGGAGGTTTCACCGGTTTTGGTGATGAAGCCATAACCACGTACGCCAATAATATCACCGATATCGAGCAGTTTTTTGAATACGGTGTCGTAGCCGGATTTATCCTCGCCGGGGCAGATATCATCGCGGCGGATGTAGAGCTGGATGCGGCCCGTGTTGTCCTGAATCTTCACAAAAGCGGCCTTTCCCATGTCGCGGCTCTCCATGATACGGCCAGCCAGGCAAAGATCCTGGAATTGCTCTTTGGTATCTTCGCTGTAATGGGTGAGAATGTTGGCCGCAGTGTTATTCACGGGGTATGCGGGTGCCGGGTAAGGATCTATACCTGCTTTTTGCAGTTCCTGTAATTTTTCCCTGCGTATAATTTCTTGCTCAGATAACTGTGTCATCGTAAAAGGTTGCCTATAAATAATTGATGGGATGCAAAAATAATTGTTTTGAGCGGAATGGCAGGATTAATGGGAATACTGGCATCAAATTAGAAGAATTTATCCTGCCGGGGCTACTGCCGTGGTTGTTTATGACCATATAACCATCGCACTGGAAAACTTGAGGCCATGTAACCATCTAATCAAACAAAAATGAAAACGATTCTTATACCAACTGATTTTTCCGACACAGCGTATAACGCCGCCCGTTATGCCCTGGACCTGGCCCGCCAGGCGGGAACCACCCGGGTGGTGCTGTACCATGCCTATGAGTTAATAATTCCCGATCCGGAAGTGCCAGACCATATCCCGGTGATAATGCCGGAAGAGCTGAAAGAAGCCAGCGATAAGGGACTGGCCTTGATGCATAGCAAGTTACAACCTATATTGCCAGCAGGTGTAACGCTGGTATGCCGCTCGGAAAACCAATTGCTGTCGGCTTTTATTGACCAGGTAGCCCGGGAGGAACAGGCAAACCTGATCGTAATGGGCATTACCGGTGGCAGTGGTTTGGAAGAGCTATTGCTGGGTTCCAACGCGCTGGATGTGATGAAGGAAACTCATACACCACTCATCATTGTTCCCAATGGCGCTACATTTACCTCGATAGACACGGTTGTATTTGCCTGTGATTTCCGTAAAGTCACGGAAAACATGCCGGTGCGGTTCTTGAAACAATTGCTCCAGGTGTTCCGCGCCCGTCTTTTCGTCGTGAATGTAGATCATGAAAAACGCCACTTCACAGCACAGACGCCTTTCGAGACCCTGGTTATGGACACGCTGCTGGCCGATTTTAACCCGGAATACCGCTTTTTGGAAAATGAAAACGTAGTGGATGGCATTATCAGTTTTGCCGAGGCAGAAAAAGCGGGCATCATCGTTACCTTGCCCCGCCAGCACGGATTTCTGGCTGGCTTGTTTCGTCGGAGCCATACCCGGCAGCTTGCTTTTCATTCCCATATTCCCCTCCTGGTCATTAGGGAATAAATGCGATATTTGATGCATATTACACACATTTTAAAATCTGTTACAGAAACCGCAACAATATCATGATGAAACGCACTTTATTGTTATTAGGCATTAGCCTGATTATATTGCATGGCTCCCAGGCGCAATTCCTGAAGAAATTGAAGCACAATCTCGATTCTGTAGAGAATGCGAAGAATGCAAAAACTACCACTACCACTACTAGCACGCCCGCTACCACTTCCAGCAGCACCTCCAGCACTACCAGCACGGGAAACGTTACTCAAAACCAGGCTGCCGAGGCTATCAAGCAGGCATTGAGCAAGGGCGTATCTTCCGGTATTGCCTTACTGAACAAGCAAAATGGTTTTTTTGGGAGTGATATTTATAAAGTATTACTACCTCCAGATGCCCAGAAGGTAGAAAGTACCCTCCGCCAAATAGGCCTGGGCAGCCAGGTAGACAAGGCTATCTTGCAAATAAACCGCTCTGCCGAACAGGCCGTAGGCCAGGCAGCGCCTATTTTTGTAGACGCTATCAAACAAATGACTATTACCGACGCGCTGAACATCGTAAGCGGAGACAATACGGCTGCCACAACTTATTTCAAAGGTAAAACCACCGACAAGCTGAAGTCTGCTTTCTCGCCCGTAATCAAGGGCAAACTGGATAGCACCCTGGCCACCAAATATTACAGTGATATCGTAGCTACCTATAACAAACTGCCTACCACTATTAATAAAGCCAATCCCGATCTTCAGGGTTATGTAACAGACAAGGCCATTGGCGCCCTGTTCGACCAAATTGCCAAGGAAGAATCCTCCATCCGCACTAATCCCGTATCCCAGACTACAGACCTGCTGAAGAAAGTGTTTGGCGGATTGGGTAAATAAGAATAAAACATTTCTTTTAATACATGGGGGTTGACCAAAAAGAATTGGTCAGACCCTTTTTATTCGGGTACCTGATGGAGACCTGTTATCGTTTAAGTGGTTCACAAAGCTTTCATTTTACTTTTTGTTCAGCCCCTATGTTGTGTAACAGCATGAAAAGACAGCAGAAAGTGTTATTGGGAGAGCAATACCTGCCAGGCAGCCTGCAACTGTGCTTTGTCCAGTAAGATAGCGGCGTAGCGGTGCAGTTCTATTTCCAATTCATCGGGGGTAAGACTATAATACTGGAATATTTGTTTCAGGTGAGGATCGTCGAAGGTGGCGTCTATGTAAGGTAATGTGTGTACGTTGCCTAACTGCCCCAGGTGATTGCCCGTAAGGATGCGGCTGTGGCGGATATGGGCCGGCAGTGCATCTATACCGATGCCCAATTGCATATTGGGCTTGGCCACCTCAAACACCGCATCGCCGGAGGCGCGTACATAAAAGTCGCCACCCATGCGGGCCACCAGGTCTATCTTGTGCGGATCTATCTGGCCCTGTTGATTCAAAATGGTGTCGTCCAGGTGAATAAGTACTGGTTCACAGATCACGAGATTGCCAGCGCCGGGGCCAGTGCCGGTGGCAATAACTTCCTTCACCACACACTCCATCTGTACGGGGCTTTCCTTTACCCGGAAGGGCTGCACACGTTCGGAAGCCAGCGGCGTAAAACCGGCTTTCTCAAATTCATTCACTTCCTGCGGATAATCGCAACTGCTCAGCGAGGCTTGCTGTACCATGCCGTAGGTCACTACATTAATCACCACTTCTTTGGTGGCCAATATGTTTTCCAGCGTATGTTTTACGGTATTATCGCGCACGCGGCGGGAGGGGGAAAAGATGAGCGTGGGCGGGTTGGTGCCGAATAAATTAAAGAAGCTGAAAGGCGATAAATTAGGCCGCCCCACTGCATTCAACGTGCTGGCAAAACAGATGGGACGCGGCGCCACAGCCCCTTGCAGGTAAGCATGCAGCGCACTGGTTTCTATTGCGGAAGGATCAATGATCATGCGGATGGTTTGCACAGGGCCAATACCTGCATGGCAATGCGCTTAGCGGTGAAGAAATTGTTTCTTTAAGGCCAGCAGTGAAATGTCTGCCGCTTCTTCCTCGATGGTGTTGGTGAGGATGCCCAGGCCAGTGATTTCCATGGTCACCTCGTCGCCGGGCTGTAGCCATTGTTCGGTGTAATGGGGATCGTGCAGCTTGCCGGTACCATTCAGTTCCAGGAAACAGCCTGTGCCAACGGTACCGCTGCCTATTACGTCGCCTGGCATAATATTTACCCCATAGGAGCAGCGCTCTATGATCTCGGCAAAGGTCCAGTCCATATCGGCCATATTGCCGGCGCTTACTTCCACACCGTTTACCTGGCAGGTCATGACAAGGTTGTAATTATTGCCGGTGTGGCCGGGCTTGGCAGGCACTTTAAAGGCTTCCAATTCGTCCGGTGTAACCAGCATTGGTCCAATTACGGTGCTGAAGTCCTTGCCCTTGGCCGGCCCCAGGTTCAGTTTCATTTCTTCCATTTGCAATACACGGGCGCTCATGTCGTTCATGATCATGAAGCCGGCAATGTAGTTGTCTGCCTCTTCTGCAGGAATGTTACGGCCAAAACGGTTCAGTACCACGGCTACTTCCAGCTCAAAATCCAATTTTTCGAAATGGTCGGGCATACAACTGATGGGACCGGGACCCTGAATGGCATTATGATTGGTAAAGTAAAAAATGGGGTATTGATCAAATTCCGGGATCATATCCAGACCACGGTTGCGGCGGGCGCTGGCCACATGCTGGCGAAAGGCGTAGCCGTCGCGGCAGGAAGTGGGGAAGGGTACGGGTGCCATAAGCGTCACCCCGTTCAGCGGGATGGGTAGTGCACGGCCCACCCTATGGCCCTTTTTCAGATCTGCCTCTACCTGGCGGGCAATGTCTATTACATCGTCCCACATGAGGAGGAATAACTGCATGTTGTTAGGCAACTCCTCATGCAGCTCCTGGGTATTGTATAATTGGTCATTTACAAGCAAGGCCAATTGGTCGGTTTCTTCCCGCAGGTAGGTCACTAATTTCATGGAACTATGTATAATATTGCGTTCAAGGCCAAATATAGTGCGAATGTATGTGCCAATCCTAAATTCCTTGTTAAGAAATATGCACATATTAGTTTAATTCACAATACTAAATGATGCGTTTTTGACTATTGGGCGGTAGTTTTGCGTTAATTTTGTCTTATCTTAGATTAAATAGGCTTTATATGAAATTCGAAAAAATAAAGAACAAAGGACAGGCGCGCTTATTTGAAAGCCGGTATCTAGAGGTGCTTACCAAAACACATCCGCTGGTTATTTGGGGGCTATATATACCCATCATTGCTTACATGCTGTACTATAGTCACAATACTTTAGGATTTGAAGCCAGTACGGTGGCCCTTATCTTTTTTGGTGCCATGTTATGCTGGACTTTGTTTGAATATATCATGCATCGGTTTGCCTTTCATTATGTGGCAGAAAGCCCGCGTATGCAGCGTTTTATTTACGTAATGCACGGCAATCATCATGAGTATCCGCGCGACAAGCAACGGCTGTTTATGCCGCCTGTACCCAGCCTTATTTTAGCTTCCGTAATTTTTTCTGCACAATATCTTTTTCTGCGTAATTATGCTTTTATGTTTTTCCCGGGTTTTATTCTCGGTTACCTGATTTACGGTAGCATGCACTATGCTATTCATGCATGGAACCCTCCATTTAAGTTCATGAAACCAGTATGGCGCAATCACCACCTACACCATTATAAAAGCGAGGATAAAGGATTTGGGGTAAGCTCTTCCGTATGGGATTATGTCTTTGGTACTTCCTTCGACCTGGGGAAAGAAAAAGAAGATAAAGAGAAGGTGCGTGAATTAATGTTCGATAAGTAAGCTGCTACAATATTTTATGCAAAAAAGCGATGATCATTTGGTCTTCGCTTTTTTTTATGACTTGTACCTGTTATGTAATTTACCCGCATTTTTGTTTACCACCGTTCTTCATCGTCTGCGCTGGCGGGCGGCTGGGCAAAGCGCTCACGGGTAATGATCTTTTGTACCTGGCGCTGAATGATAAGCTGGGCTATCTGCGTATACACATTTAGGTTATTGCTCCCATCTGATAGAATATCTCGCACTGCCTGCTCCGGCACATCTATACGATATAGTAAGAATATAAACTGGTGAAAATCTTCGCTGATCAATGTTTCCAGTTTACGGGCCAACAAGGCCTCCAGGTTTTCCCAGGAAAGCTCCAGTGGCGGAGGCAGTTCAAAGCTTTGCTTCAACCAGGTGGCCGTAGCACCAAGGTATACGGGCGATAAAGCACTCATTGTTTTTGGGAGTTGGTTGATAGGGAATAAGCAGAATGCGTACCAGAAAAATTAATTATGAATTATGAATTATGAATTATGAATTATGAATTATGAATTATGAATTATGAATTATGAATTATGATGTTTTTTAGATAATGGTGTGGGGAGGGGCTGCGCTACTTCATTTGTTTTATTTTGTAGGAGGCGTTGGTGATGATTTTTACGGGCACCTGGAGATCTTTTTTCAGGCCTTTTGATTTGTTGGCTCTGTAGGTGTAGTTGCCATTTAGTTCTGTATTTTGGACGGCTATGGCGGGCAGGCCGCTGCTAAGGGTGATCAGATAGTCGCTTTGCAGGTTTCCGGTGATGGCTGCGGAGGCGGTGTAGCCGTCTTCCAGTTGTATATCTTCTAGTTTGTCGGTGTTAATTTTGCCAGTGCCGCCTATTTTGGCGGTTTCATTATCCCAGGTTTGAAGGTTCCAGTAGAAATTAAGGTCGCCTTTCAGGGTAGAACGCAGGGGCAGGCTTTCGGTCCATTGGGTGCCGGTTTTAATGCCGTGGGCAGGGTAGATCACCAATAGTTGTTCCAGCCAGGCCTGGAAAGCTTTGGCACCAAATTGCTCTTTTATCAGGCGGGTATAGGCGTCTTTTTCTTCGGCCTTCAGGCTGCCGAAGGCAGCGGTGGTAGCGCTATCTACCATTTCATCCAAACCAGTGATGGACTTTACGAGGCCAAAGCTTTGCAGCTCTACAGAGAAAGGATGGTTGAGGAGATTTTTTATAGCCGCCTGGAAGGGTTCTTTTTCGTTGTCTATTTTAGCGTCTACCGTGATATTCTGGTTGCGGGCATTGAAGGTAAACTTCAGCTCCGTGTAATGCATGGTGAGGGTGGCCTTGCCAGGGATAGCTTCTGTAATATCTATCTGCAGTACATCCTGAAAGTCGCGGGTAGAGCGTTGCAGGATGTCCTGCACGGTAAGGTAGCTCTCGGTACGGCTTTTTTGCGTTAATTGGTACTGCTGTCCTGCCTTAAAGTTATAACTCAGGTCCAAAAAATCCTGCGCATGCAGTAGTGGAGTAATTGTAAGCAGGCAAAGGCACCAGGCAAAAAAGCGTTTCATCGATCAAATTTTTGTCAAACATACTTCTCAATTACGCCCAATCCAAATAATGCGAAGTCATACTTGGCCGGATCTTCCGGGCAAAACTCGCGTAGCGCCTCCGTGAGTGCCAATGCAGTTTTCCAGTTGGCCTTGGCCTCGGGAATCAGCCCCAGGCGGGTGGCTACCCGCGAAACATGCACATCTAAAGGGCATACTAATTGGGCGGGCGAAATGTGATCCCATAATCCAAAATCCACGCCACAATCGTCTTTACGCACCATCCAGCGTAGGTACATATTCAAGCGTTTGCAGGCGCTATTTTTGGCTGGGGTGGAAATATGTTTGAGAGTTCTTTTCGGGTGTTCCAGCGAAAAGAAAAGATGATGAAAGCCCAGCAGCCCGTTTTCTACAGTTTCGTCGGAGGGATTTACGCCGCCACTGAAGGCAAATTCCAGGGAAGTTACGTTCTGGTACCAGTGCTGTAAAAATTCTATGAAGTACAGCAGATCCAGCCCGTTAAATGTGCGGTGGCTGAACGACATCAGGGCCATACGGTCGCGGGGCTGGTGGTTGGTGATGAAATCATGGGGTGCATTATCCATCATGCGCAAAAGCGCTGTGCATTTGTTGATGATGGTAGTACGGTTTCCCCAGGCAAGTACGGCGGCAAAAAAGCCTGCTATCTCGATATCCTGTAAGCTGCTGAACCGGTGTGGAATAGCGATAGGATCCTGCGAGATAAAATCCGGCTGGTTGTAGTAGGCGGCTTTTGCGTCGAGGTATTCTTTTAAATCATGGACCTTCATGCGTTCTTTTTTCATCGGATAGTCCGCTAACATGCTATTCCGAAGCTGTGGAATACACAGTCCGGCATAGTCTGGTAGAGGATAAGGTTCAAAAATAATAGGGCTGGCCAGGCTTCGGGAATGGTACGATCCGCTGGTTTATAACGGGTACGTTCCTGTGCCGTGGTATTTAGCCAATAGCTTTGTTCAGGTCTTCTATCAGGTCACTGGCATCTTCTATGCCTACACTCAGCCGGATCAGGGAATCTACCAACCCGTTCTGCACTCTTTCCTCACGGGGAATAGCGGCGTGTGTCATACTAGCCGGATGGCCAATGAGCGACTCTACGCCACCCAGCGATTCCGCCAGGGAAAAAAGATGGGTGCTGCTCAGTACCTGTTGGGCCGCTTCCAGGCGGTCGTCTTTCAGCGTGAAAGAGATCATGCCGCCAAAGCCACGCATTTGTCTTTTGGCAATATCGTGGTTAGGGTGGTCTTCAAAGCCGCACCAATACACTTTATCCACTTTAGCATGATGGCGCAGGTATTGGGCTACCGCCATTCCGTTCTCGCAGTGGCGCTGCATGCGCACATGCAGGGTTTTTAAGCCGCGCAGTACCAGGAAACAGTCTTGCGGGCCAGGCACCGCACCGCAGCTATTCTGAATAAAGTACAGTTGCCGGGCCAGGTCTTCGTCTTTTACGATCACCGCCCCGTGTACCACATCGCTATGGCCACCAATGTACTTGGTGGCAGAATGTACCACAATATGAGCGCCCAGGTCCAGCGGATTTTGCAGGTAGGGAGAGGCGAAAGTATTGTCTACTGCCAGCAGCAATTGGTGTTCGTTTGCAATTTGCGCACAGGCGCTGATGTCAATAATGTTAAGCAGCGGGTTGGTAGGCGTTTCTATCCAGATCATTTTGGTGTGGGCATTCACATAATTCCGCAGGTTTTGCGCGTCTTTCATGCTCACGAAATGAAATTTAATGCCGTAGCGCTGAAATATCTTGGTGAAAATACGGTAAGTACCTCCATATAGGTCGTTCGATGCAATTACTTCATCCCCGGGTTGCAGCAGTTTCAATACCCCGTCTGTGGCGGCCAGTCCGCTGCCAAAGCAAATACCAAACTTTCCGTTCTCGATGGCGGCCAATGCTTGCTGAAGAGCGTCGCGGGTAGGGTTTTGCGTTCGGGCATATTCATAGCCATGGTGAACACCCGGCGCGCTTTGCACATAGGTGGACGTTTGAAAGATCGGAGTCATGATGGCGCCGGTAGACGGATCGGGAGACACGCCGGCGTGAATCAGTTTAGTGCCAAGCTTCATATCAAATTACGGGTTTAGGCGAACGGTCCACATAAAGATAACACCAAATAGACATATTCCACTTTTTTTATGCATTAAGTTTTTTTATAATGGAACATTTATGCTGGGCCCAGCCCCGGCAGGGCCAGTTGCCAGGGGGGGCAGGTAGGCTATGAGCCCCCGGAGCGGGAGTAGCATGTGCGCCAATGAATTAGCGTGTAGGCAGGCCCGTTACAATGAAACTGGGGTATTTGTTAAGCGTTTGTTATGGCGGGGTAAAACCATGCATTTACGAACCATAATATTGTTTTGGCCAAATAAGACGGGTGGCAGCGAAATGCCAGGGGTATATTTGCCATAGGTTTTTCATAGGATATGGTTAAAATATTGAAGGCGGTGTTCTCACCGCCTTTTTCTTTTTCCCTCCAACCCATGCATTGGGGTGTTTTGGCGGCAAAAAAATCCAAAGACCATCGTGGGCATATACCCGCATTGGACCTTTGGACTTGATAAATGGTCGTTTTATGAATAGCGGCAATGGCCGCTAAGCAGGGATATTACTTCCCGGTGGTGAATTTAATGGGCAGGCTGGCCTCCGTTTTATCCCACAGCATGCGCAGGTTGGCTCCGTCTGTCGCTTTTTCAAATACAATTGTGAAGTTTTCTACTGCGCTATCCAGAACTTGTACCGGCACTTCCGTTCGCAATACATCTTTCTGCTGGTCATATTTATAAGCGCCATATACATCGTTGTCTTTGTTCAGGATGATCGTCCAGGTCTTTTCAGTGGGAATGGCGTACAGTGTATAGCGTCCTTTAGCAACGGCTTTGCTGCCAATGCTTACCGGCTGAAAAAACGTTATTTCAGTAGCCTCGTTGGCACCCAACCTCCATACCTTGTTATATGGTACCAGCTTGCCAAAGATCTCGCGGTCTTTTTTCTGTGGGCGGCTGTATACTACGCGGGCCACCAGTGGGCCACCGGGTTCGCCCTTCACGCGAACGGCGTAGGGGTACATTACCGGGAAATAAGCCATGTCCATGGGACTAGCATCCAGCGGCGGTAAAGAGGAAGGCGTTTGTGCATTTGCATGGTTCATGCCGGGTAAGCTCAGGAGGCCCGCTATGGCGAGCAGCAACAGACACTTTTTCATAAATAAATTACAGTTTTCTTTACAGGTGGTGGAATATAATCCGATGTACAAACCTACAGGTTTTGTATACAAGGTATGCCCCCAAAATGTCAGGCGGCAATATAATCTTTTGCGAAGGTTAATAACTCAGGAAAGAAGTCGTTGTAACATTGTTGCAATGCCGCATAGTTTGTTTCAAAAACAGACAGGGGTACGCTGGCGGTAAAATCAATATACTTGGCCCTCCTTACCATCCCTCTGAAAGACTGGGCAATGCCCTCCTTCGATTTATATCCATACAACCAGTTCTCTGAGGACATGTATTGGATCATGCGGGTAAAATCCGGCGGCAGGGCAAAGTCTTGTATATGCAGTGTATGGTATACCTGCTGTGCAAAAGACTGTAGGGAGGCGTCCGTAAAATGGAGGGGGTCATTGGCCAGGAAATGGTCGTAAATAATGTCTACGAACACGGCTCCGTACAGGCGTGTTTGTGGCCGGAAAATGTCTTTGGCGGTCATCGTGGAAGGGTGGGTATCGGTAAAAGTATCGATGGCGCGGTGCAGGGCAATTCCCCGCTGTACAGAGGCAGGATATAGCGCCATTTGCCGGCCTTTAACGAAATCGCCCATCATATTACCGGTTAGCAGCGCCGGCTGGTGAAACGAAAGATATGCGTGGGCAAGAAAATTCATGATTAGTGTTAAAAGGGTGAATGATACGGACCGTTTGCGAATGTATTAAAATCCGTGCAGCCAGTGGGTTGCTTTAGTGAACTTGCAAGTACGCTGCAAAAACTTTGCGCAAAATGATTGTAACACCATATTTTGTTATTAAATTAGCAAAAGGCTCCCTCGCAGGTAAACCCGCTACCCGCTTAAAATTCCACTGTTCTTATCTTATCCAGCATCTACCATTCTTACCAGATTTCCAGTTTAACAATTTCTTAACCCCGGCCCGTGCAACCTTTTTCAATTGGCACCAACACTGCATTGGTGGCTGGGCTGCGGAGGTAACAATAAGCCGCCATGGGCCAGCATTCTTACATGGTCGCTTGTAAACTATTCTTGCTATACCATTGGTATAGTAAGCCTTGCCGATTATCAACGAAGCATGTAGTTTTACATCATTAATCAAACAACAAACACTTAACAATCATTAAATTTTTCCGCCATGAAAAAAATGATCTTCTTGTTCTGTGTTGCTACAACCCTTTGTATCAGCACATCATTTGCCTCCGTAATGGACGCCACCGTGAACAATAAAAAAGTAATGGAAACATTCCAAAAGGAATTTACCGAAGCTAAAAATGTAGAATGGTTTAGTGATGAAAAGGCAAAAAGTTACACGGCCAATTTTACCATCCGTGAGTCTAAAGTAACTGCTCACTTCGATAACGATGGTAATTTGCTGAACACCAGCCGCTACCTTACAGAAAGCCAGCTTCCCCTGGCGGTAACCAACCGCCTGGCTAAGAAGTACAAAGGCCAGCATATCGAAAACATCGTGGAATACCAGGCAAACGGTGAGTTCACCTACTATGTAACGGTAAAGAGCGATGACAAAACGTACACCATTGTAAAAGCTACACCAGAAGGATGGTTGAGCGTATACAATAAATTTCAACAAGCCGAATAGTAGTACATCCGCTATTTTAGTAACTGTGTTAGGGCCCGCCTTCTTCTGCAAGGCGGGCTTTTTTTGTGCATGGGTCAGCCAACCATTAACTTTTAGGGTAGGTAGGCCCACATTGCCTAAAATCGTAACTTCGCGCATTCGTAAAAAACAAAGAGCAATATGAGTAAAGGTCCCATTTCACAATTTATCCAGCACCATTACCGCCACTTCAATGCGGCTGCGCTGGTAGATGCGGCAAAAGGCTATGAAACACATTTACTGGAAGGTGGCAAAATGATGGTAACCCTGGCCGGGGCTATGAGTACCGCCGAACTGGGTATTTCCTTTGCTGAAATGATCCGTCAGGGTAAGGTAGATATCATTTCCTGCACCGGCGCCAACCTGGAAGAAGATATTATGAACCTGGTGGCCCACACGCACTACAAACGGGTGCCCAACTACCGCGATCTCAGCCCTCAGGACGAATGGGCGCTGCTGGAAAAAGGCTTCAACCGCGTTACGGATACCTGCATTCCCGAAGAAGAAGCTTTTCGCCGCATTCAGCAACATATTTTCAAGATTTGGAAAGATGCGCAAGATAAGGGCGAACGTTATTTTCCCCACGAATACATGTACAAGCTGCTGCTAAGCGGTGTGATGAAAGAATATTACGAGATAGATCCAAAGCATAGCTGGATGCTGGCTGCCGCCGAAAAAAATATACCAATCGTGGTGCCAGGCTGGGAAGACAGCACCATGGGCAACATCTTTGCTTCTTACTGCATTAAAGGAGAGCTGAAAGCCAGCACCATGAAAAGTGGTATAGAGTACATGGTAACTTTGTCTGAATGGTACCGGGCTAATTCTGGTGGTAAGGGAGTAGGTTTCTTCCAAATTGGCGGCGGCATAGCCGGCGATTTTCCCATTTGCGTGGTGCCAATGATGTACCAGGATCTGGAATGGCATGATGTGCCTTTCTGGGGCTATTTCTGCCAGATATCCGACTCCACGACCTCTTATGGTTCTTACTCCGGTGCTGTACCCAATGAGAAAATTACCTGGGGCAAGCTGGACATTCACACCCCCAAATTTATTGTAGAGTCCGACGCTACCATTGTGGCACCACTGATGTTTGCTTATATCCTGGGCTGGTAAGCCATGTAAGGATCTATGATTTAAGGAACGGACCGCTTCTCAGGAGGCGGTCTTTTTTTGACTTGTCAGGCTTGTTCTCCCTACCATAAGCCTACCAGAGCCTTGTTATTGCCTGGGATAAAGCGTACTAAAATGTACCATTAGCCAACTCGGGGCTCCGGTAAACGCCTGGGATAAAGCGTAACATATAGAGGCGCAAAGAGGGGGTATCAACTAAAGAACAGATCGGCGGCTATGCCGTCGGCGAAAAGTTTTCCGGCATTGGTAAGCCGTAGCCAGTCCGTTACCGGATGCATTTTCCCACTGGCCACATAGGGCGCTACGGCTGCTTCCAGGTGCTGCACTTTATCTTGTCCAAAAGTAGCGCCAATGAATGCCAGACTAGCCCCCTGGGCAGTGCGCAGCGAAGTCATTAAATATTCATTCAGGCGAATGGTGGGAGTAAGGATTTCCATCTCAAAAGGAACAGACTGCCCCTGGATGACCTGGAGATACCCGGCATTATTAGACACATTCCATTGGCGGGAATGACCGTTGAACGAGTGGGCCGAGGGGCCTATACCCAAATAGGGCTGGCCCTGCCAATAACTACTGTTATGCCGGGAGTGCCATCCAGTACGGGCAAAATTAGATATCTCGTAGTGTTCATACCCGTTATCCGCCGCCCAGGTCATCAATGTTTCAAAGTGGCGGGCTGCCTTATCAGGGTCTACCGCCTGTACCTTATGCTGCCGGATAAAATGATCCAGGGCAGTGCCTGGCTCCACGGTGAGGGCATAGCTGGAAAGGTGGGGTATGTTTAGCGCCTTCACTTGCTCCAGGTTTTGGGCCCAGCCTTCGTCGCTGAGGGTAGGTCCACCATAAATAAGGTCTATGGTAATATTTTCGAAGCCTTCTGCTTGAGCATCGCGGATACTTTGTATGGCCTGGGTGGCGTTGTGGGCGCGGTTCATCCACCGAAGATCTTCCTCATGAAATGATTGCACGCCAATGCTCAGGCGGTTAATGCCAGCCGCGCGCAAGGCCTGTAGTTTTTCCCGGGAAAGGTCGTCAGGATTGGCTTCCAACGTTATTTCGGGATGGGGCGGGAGTTGGAAAAGCTGGCGGCATTGGGCCAGCAGGTGTTGTAACTCCTCTGGGAGCAGCAGGCTGGGCGTGCCACCGCCAAAGTATATAGAAGTAACCGTTTGGTCCGCGAGATAGTCTTTTTGCAGCAGCAGTTCAGCCTCTAATGCACTCACCATAGCACCCTGCTGGCTACGGGAGGTGGAGAAATGAAAATTGCAGTAGTAACACGCCTGCTTGCAAAAGGGAATATGAATATAGATGCCTGCCATTATTTTTTTAGTGGCATTAAAAGTAGGACGATCCATTAACAACTACCAAAATTCATTTTAAGCAATTCAGCTAATTTCGACTAATTGCTTAAAAATTGTTGCATTTGCTACGTAGAATAATAAAAATGGCTGTCACATCTTAAGAGGAAGAAATCCAGGCGCAACTGTTACAAGCGGCAAAACATTTATTTCAGTTGCACGGCTTTCGCCGGGTAACCATAGACGATATTGCCAAAGCCATTGGCAAGGCCAGGAGTTCCCTTTACTATTATTATAAAACCAAAGAAGAGATACTGGATGCGGTAATGGCAAACGAGATCAAAGAGTTAATGGCAGCCATTGTTACAGCCGTTAAACAGGCCCCCACTTCAGAAGAAAAAATAAAAGTCTTCTTTCAGACCAAGTTAAAAATTATACTGGGAAAAAAAGGGTTCTTTAATGCATTGGATGAAGGCATGGATTCCACGGAACTATTTGGTTATCAAAAAATAAAAATGGCAGTCCACCAGCAGATCTGGGAGCAGGAAACGGCACTGCTTAGCCAGCTTATAAGGGAGGAGATATCCCGCGGGGAATTCACCAAACAAAGTCAAAAAGACCAGGAAGAATTAATTTTTGTGCTGCATTGCAGCTTACGTGGTCTGAAACGGGAAATGGTAATCCGGAACGATTTCGGTCGTATAACCTCCTCCATCCGTATACTAATTCGTTCCATAATGGAGGGGATAAAAGTGTAAATTTTTTTTGCCTCTTTTTCGACATTTAGTCACCTAATGACGATAAGATTATGAAACAATAACGGAGTGCAAAAAAAGCATAAGGTAGTTATGCGAGGGGGTTAACTGCCCTTATTATTGTGGCTTCCCTTTCCAAATTTTTAAGGAGCGGGTAGTAATAAATGAAAAACAATGACTGCATCATTCAACACTATAATATGGAAAACAATTCAACAAATACGGCACTGCTGGCGAGGAATGGGCGCAGGCATTGGTAAGCTAACCGTTTATGTTCTGGCCATTTGATAGGAAGGCGGTAACTCAAAACCGTACGCCTGGTGTACTAAAACCGCACAGCTATGCCATAGGCCCAATACCTATACCGCAGTAAACCAGCGATTTAGTTTATAGGCATTTTTTTTGAAAACAGGGGCATAACATAATAGTTAGTCCTTCACTTAAATTTGTCGCGGTGATAAAGAACTTCTTCCTGGTGGCCATCCGCAACATGGTGCGCAACAAAACATTTTCCATCATTAATATCCTGGGGCTTTCATTGGGCATGGCTTCCAGCCTGCTTATTTTTTTATGGGTGCATGATGAGCAGCAGGTAGACGCCTTTCATACCAATGCCACTCCTGTTTATGCGGTGTATGAACGCGAGTTTTCCGATGGAAAAATAAATGGCGGATTGTGGACCCAGGGCATACTGGCCAATGAGCTGAAACGCTCTGTGCCAGAGATTAAATATGCCAGCGGTTTTGATGGCAACCAATCGGCCACCTTTGAAGTGGGGGGCAAAATATTAACCATGCAGGGCGCCGCCGCCGATACCGATTTCTTTAAAATTTTTGACTATAAGATACTACAGGGCCGTTCCGCCAACCTGCTGGCCAGCCCGGACGAGATAATGATTTCACGGAAGATGGCAGTGGATTTTTTCGGCAGTGTACCCGCTGCGTTAAATAAAATGATACGGTATAACAACAGCCTGTTTTTCAGGGTATCGGCTGTGTATGAAAATATGCCTGCCACCAGTTCAGATAAGTTTGATTTTGTGCAGAACTGGACCTTCCACCTGAATGCCGTAGGCTGGTTAAAAGAATGGATTTACCGTACGCCCCGCACCTATCTCACCCTAGTCCCAGGGGCCGATCCGGCCAAGGTAGAAGGCAAGATTAAAAACTTCCTGGATACTTATATCACACAGGGGAAGGCTAAAAGTTACCGCCTGGAGCTGGGGCTTCAGCCGTTTAATGAAATATACCTGCATTCCAATTTTAAGAACGGCGTGCCGGATGGCGGTCGCATTGAATACGTGCATCTTTTTAGCCTGGTAGCTGTGTTTATTTTACTGATCGCTTCCATTAATTTTATGAACCTGAGTACGGCCCGCTCAGTAAAAAGGGCTAAGGAGGTTGGCATCCGAAAAGCCATTGGTGCGCAGCGTTATTGGCTCGTCATCCAGTTCATGGGCGAGGCCCTGTTATTTTCGCTGCTGGCCATTATCATAGCCCTTGTGCTGGTGGTGCTGGCGCTGCCGGTGTTCAATACCGTTACCGTAAAGCAGATCGTTTTGCCCATTTCCTCTATGCCCTTCTGGTTGGCTATTACCCTGCTCATGTGCGTCATGGGATTGGTGGCAGGTAGTTATCCTGCCTTATTTTTATCTACCCTCCGGCCAATCAAAGTGCTGAAGGGTGCGTTGAAATTCAGCTATGGCGCGGTGCTGTTCCGCAAAGGCCTGGTGGTTTTCCAGTTTACGTTATCTATCATCCTGATTATAGGAACCATGGTGGTGTCCCGGCAAATTAATTATGTGCAAACCAAAAACCTGGGCTTCAGCCGTGAAAACCTGGTTTACGTGCCGTTCCAGGGCGACATGGCCGCGCACCAATACCACACTTTTAAGCAGGAGCTCTTGAACATGCCTGGCATAAAGGACATCACCCGAGCAGACCAGGCACCCACAGATGTACATGCCCATGCCTACGATACGCAATGGGAAGGTAAAGACCCCAACGATAAATCAGTGGTGCTGCATACCACGGTAGGTTATGGGTACCTAAAATTCCTACACCTCCAGCTATTGCAGGGCCACGATTTTCCCGAAAGTTTTACAGACAGCGATTCGCTGGAATGGCATGCGGAAAAGGCAGGGTATATCATCAATGAAACAGCGCTGAAACTCACTGGCTATAAAGATCCTATCGGCAAGCCCCTCAGTATTTTTGGACGCAGGGGGCAGATCATCGGCGTGGTGAAGGATTATCATTTTTCCACCTTGCACGATCCGATAGCTCCCCTCGTTATTTTACTGACAGATAACCTATCCTGGGGGCTTGCATTGGTGCGAACGGAGCCGGGCAAAACCAGGGAAGCAATGGCCAGCATTGAAAAAGTGTACACCCAACTGGAGCCTAAGTTTCCTTTCACCTACTCTTTTGCAGACCAGGAATACCAGCGCCTATATGAGAGCGAACAAATTGTCGGTAAGTTATCAGGCTTCTTTGCCTTGCTAGCTATCTTTATTTCCTGCATGGGATTATTGGGCCTGGCCATGTTTACGGCAGAACAGCGCACCCGGGAGATAGGTATCCGCAAAGTGCTGGGGGCTACGGAGGTTACTATTTTTCAATTACTTTCCACAGACTTTTTACAACTGGTTGGCTTGGCATTTATCCTTGCTGCACCCATTGCCTGGATGGTTATGAATAACTGGCTAAAGGATTATGCCTACCGTACCAATTTAAGTATAGAACTATTTATCATAGCGGGTTTGGCCACCCTGGTCATAGCGCTCTTTACCATCAGTTTTCAAACCATTAAAGCGGCGCTGGCCAACCCAATTACCAGCATGCGTACGGAATAGCAGGCGATATTCCTGAACCGCAGGTATAACTATTGGGAAATAATTAGATATTTGTAAAACCGGTATAATGATGGCCTTTATAAACGATATCGCGCTAAAATATATGGCGCTATAGTCCTGGTCAGCATTGCCGCTACCTTACTCATGCAGAAATATTTCCTTGTGCGTTATTGGTTATTTGTCCTTCTTTTATGCAATAGTACTATGCTTTTCGCCCAAACGGGCAACCCGGCCCATCCGGATACCGGGCAGGCGGGCGTTAAAAAGAGTACCGCTGCAGTGGTCAAAAGAGATTCCCTGGGCCATCCGGTGTCCAGTGCGCCGAAAATACGCCGCGATTCCCTGGGCCGCCCGTTAGGTGTGCAGCCAGTAGTGCGCCGGGATTCGCTGGGTCGCATTATTGCTCCAGTCAAAAGAGATTCCCTGGGCCGCCCTATCCTGGCCAAAGTAAAGCGCGACTCCCTGGGCCGCATACTTCCCCGCGCCAGGCCAGACACTGGCCTGGCAGCCCAGGCAGGTGCGCGTGGTTCCTGGAATAGCAATAACCCATCCGCAACTGCAGCAGATTCTGCCGCCGCCCGGGTAGCCGCCGCCGCCATCGCCCTCAAGCCGGCTCACCGGCCTAGCGCCAGTTCCCTGGCATACGACAGCCTTATGCACGCCCTCCGCAGCAGCAACCTGCTGCTGAATGAGCCTAAGCCACATTATTACGACATGAACCCATTGCGCAACTACCACAACATGGATTGGCTGGTGTATATCATGTTGGTTGTAACACTTATCCTGGGTATTATCCGCATGGTGTATCAAAAATATTTTACTGACCTGTTTCGCGCCTTCACCAATCCTACGCTCAGCCAGCGCCAGTTAAAGGACCAGTTATCGCAGTCGCCTTTCCCTAACTTTTTACTTAATATCTTTTTTGCCATTAGTCTGGGCGTATACCTTTTCCTGGTGATGTACCGGCAGCAATACATTTCCGGCTATAATCCACTTATGCTTATTCCTGCACTCATTCTGCTGGTGGCGGTTATTTATTTCATAAAATATGTAGTGCTGCGTTTGTGCGGATGGTTATTTGGCAATGAAGAGCTGGTAGATGCTTATATATTCATTCTCTATTTGGTGAATAAAGTGGCTGGTGTGGTATTACTTCCCTTTTTGGTAATCCTGGCATTTTGCTCCCCGCCTATCGCGAAGTTTTTCCTCTATATTTCGATAATTTTTATCGTGTTACTAATTGTATATAGGTACATTAGATCTTATTCCCTGGTTAAACAATACCTGTCATTCAGTAAATTGCATTTTTTTCTTTACCTTTGCGCATTCGAGGTCGCGCCCGTACTCATTTTGACGAAGGTGCTCCTGAAACTGGTTAACGGGTAAAATAGCAGTTTACAAGCGAATTGTTAACACTAGCGCAATCACAATAATGTATGATAAAAGGCGGGCCAAAAAAAGACTTGCAGAGTAAACACACCTTGTCGATCCTTATTTCCCAACCTAAGCCTGAAACAGAAAAATCTCCTTATTTCGACTTAGCTAAGAAATACAACGTTAAATTGGATTTCTTTCCATTTATCCGGGTAGAAGGTGTGAGCGGCAAAGATTTCCGGAAGCAAAAGATCGACATTCTGCAATTCACTGCGGTGATCTTTACCAGCCGAAACGCGGTAGATCACTTTTTCCGGGTGTGCGAAGAGATGAAACTAAAAGTATCACAGGATTGCAAATATTTCTGTATTACCGAAGCAGTAGCACTTTATCTTCAAAAATTTATTCTGTATCGTAAACGCAAAGTATTCTATGGTGCAGATGGCTCTTCTAAGAGCCTGCTGGAAGTAATGAATAAGCACCGTGATAACGAAAAGTTTCTCTTCCCCAGCTCCGACAGTCAGCAAAAAGATATTGAAGAATGGCTGAAAGCCAATAAGTGTGAGTATGCTACGGCTAGTCTTTACAAAACCGTTAGCAACGATGTAAAAGAAGTGTTGGGAAAACAGGAATACGATCTCATCGTATTTTTTAGCCCCTTCGGTGTAAAGTCGCTGTTTGAGAACGTACCCGGTTTTGTGCAGAACGGCACGGCAATAGGGGCTTTTGGCCCCACAACTTCCGCTGCTGTAGAGCAGGCTGGTTTGCGGCTAGATGTGAAGGCTCCTGCTCCACAGGCTCCTTCCATGGTGGCGGCCCTGGAGCAATATCTCGTAGGTATTGGCAAAAAATAACCTAGCCAGGTTCTGGTATAATTATACGGATAAATAAAAGCGAAATGATAGCCTTTCTGGTTATCACTACCTAATAAACATAACATTAGTAAGGACTGTCTGAAAAGCGGTCCTTTTTTTATTTTTTTAATATGAATAATTTCAGAACACGGCTTATCTTGTAGAAGACTTAGTGCGTTGAAGAACACCTACTTATCACTTCATTGAGCGCGCATCCGGGGGTAGAACCCAACAGTTGGGTAGCTCCCTTTTTAAATCTCGGAGATGAATCGATTAGCACAGGAAAGCAGTCCGTACTTATTACAGCATGCACATAATCCGGTAGACTGGTACCCCTGGGGAGAGGAAGCGTTGGAGCGGGCCCGCCACGAAAACAAGCCTATCCTGGTAAGTATTGGGTATGCAGCCTGCCACTGGTGTCACGTTATGGAGCGGGAAAGCTTTGAAAATGAAGCTACTGCCGCCCTCATGAACCAGTACTTTATCAACATTAAAATAGACCGGGAAGAACGTCCCGACCTGGATCATATTTATATGGATGCCGTACAGGCCATGACTGGCCAGGGTGGCTGGCCCCTCAACGTGTTTCTGCTGCCGGATACCCGCCCCTTTTACGGCGGCACCTATTTCCCGCCTAAGGCTATGTTTAACCGGGCTTCTTGGACAGATGTGTTGCATTCTATCCGCCAGGCCTATGTTGAAAAACGGGGCGACCTGGAAGCCCAGGCTACACAGCTCATCAGCCACATGACCAATAGTAATGCTTTTGGCCTTAACCCTGCTCTCGAACTGAACATACCCCGCCAGGAATTATTTACCCAGGACCAGTGCCACGATATGTATAAAAACATTATGGCCCAAGCAGACCAAACCTGGGGTGGTTTTGGACGGGCGCCTAAATTTCCGGGGAGCTTTAACATACAATACCTGCTACGCTACGGGCATTTTTTTAAACAGCCTGCTGCCACTGCCCAGGCCCGGTTGTCGCTGGATAAAATGATACAGGGCGGCATTTACGACCAGCTAGGCGGCGGGTTTGCCCGCTACGCTACAGACGAGAAATGGCTGGCTCCGCATTTCGAAAAAATGCTCTATGACAACGCCTTGCTCGTAGACACTTTAAGCGAAGCCTACCAGCTTACCCAAGACGAAACCTATGCTGAGGCCATCCAACATACCCTTGCCTTTATAGAAACGGAGCTGCAAGATGCAAGCGGTGGCTGGTATGCTGCCCTGGACGCAGATTCTGAGGGTGTAGAAGGGAAGTTTTATACTTGGAGCAAGGAAGAAATAGAAAACATATTAATCGAAAAGGCCCAGCTATTCTGCGACTTTTATGGCGTACAAGAGGGGGGGAACTGGGAACATACCAATATTTTGTGGATACCTGAAACCCTTGAAATTTTTGCAAGTAAAAACCACCATGATAAAAACTGGCTGAAACAGGTGCTGGGCGAGTGTAGGGCCGCGTTGTTGGAAGAGCGGAAAAAAAGAGTGCATCCCGGGCTGGATGACAAAATTTTATTAGGGTGGAATGCGTTATTGATGCATGCCTATTGTAAAGCCTATGCCGCTTTAGGCCATCAGCCCTATCTCGATGCGGCGGTAAAAAACGCCGCGTTTTGCTGGGCGCAACTAAAGAAACCGGGTACAGACGCAGCGTTTTTCCATACCTGGAAGGCCGGTCTGGCCAAATATCCGGCCTTCCTGGACGATTATGCCTGGCTGATCCGGGGCATGATAGCCCTGCAGGAAGCCACGGGAGAACTCCAATATCTGGAAAATGCCAAGCTGTTGACGGAGCATGTAATCCATGCTTTTTCCGATGAGCAGCACCTGTTTTTTTATTACACATCTGCTGCACAAAAGGACGTAATTGTCCGTAAAAAGGAAATTTACGACGGGGCAGTACCCAGTGGCAATTCCATCATGGCAGCCAACCTTTGGTACCTAGCACTGGTGTACGACCGGCCAGAATGGTCGGAGCGGGCTGTGAAAATGGGGGCCCAATTATCCCAAACCCTGGCACGCTACCCAACCTCCTTTGGTGTATGGTGTAATTTTGTGTTACAGCTGGTAGTAGGTACGCGTGAAATTGCTATAGTGGGCGGGGCTTTCCGGGACCGGCTGAAAGACATTGGAGCCGTATATATTCCGTTTAGGGTATTGTTGGGAGCGGAAAAAGATCGGCCAGACTACCCTTTGCTGCGCAACCGGGAGCAAGAGGGGCAAACGCTGATCTATGTGTGTGAAAATTATTATTGCCTTAAACCGGTCAAGGACATCAGAGAAATTATTAAATTAATTTAATATTTGTTTTATCTTGCATATAGAGTCAAGATAGTAACTAAAAACGGCCCTGGGCCTGTATAATAAAATGTTAAAATTTGCGTTTATATATCCCGCGAGGGCCTAAACCGGTGAGAAAAGTTTGGAGGAAAAGTGACTACGGATTAAAAAATATCGTTACATTTGCTATCTTCGATAAAACTTTCCGGGTGAATAGTGAGGCGTGTGTCCTTACAACAGGCTAAAAGGCACCTGGCGGTTTCTGCGTAAAACACATATTCTAATGAAAGCTACCCTTATGAAGCTTAATTTTTTCAGTGGTCTTTTTGCGATGGTGCTGGTTAGCCTGCTGGCCAGTTGTGGCGGTAGTAAAAAAGCTCCGAGCAATGCGCAAGGGCAATTAATCGGTGTAAGTCCCAGACCGAAGTATTTTCCCCCTGTACCTTATGGGATGGTGTATGTGCCATCCGGCACTTTTCACATGGGGCCTAGTGATGAGGATGTAAACTATTCCTTCACAGCGCGCAACAAGGCGATTTCTATCTCTGGTTTCTATATGGATGCCACCGAGATTACGAACAATGAATACCGCCAGTTTGTAAACTGGGTACGGGACTCTGTGGCGCATATTTTGCTGGGTCATGTAAAGCAGGATGACGGGCAGGATTACATCGACTGGAAGCAGAAGATTAATTATGCGGATAAGGCCACCATGGAAAAGATGGAGCCTCTTTATTATTCGCAGGAAAACCGCTTATACGGGAAAAAAGAGATTGATGTTTATAAGCTGATCTACCATTCAGAAACGTTTAACTGGGATCAGGCAAAGCTGCGTTCTAATGCCGGCAAGCCGCGCTCACAGTTTATTGTGAAAAAAGACGTGCCCATTTACCCGGACACCCTTTGCTGGATACGTGATTTCTCCTACGCTTATAACGAGCCTATGACGCGTATGTACTTCTGGCACCCGGCATTCGACAGGTATCCGGTGGTAGGGGTTAACTGGCACCAGGCCAATGCTTTCAATGAATGGCGCAGCCGTTATTGGGAAGATTACCGTCAGTCTAAAAAGCTCTTTACAGAAGATAAGTTCCAGTTGCCTTCAGAAGCCCAGTGGGAATATGCTGCCCGCGGTGGTCGTGAGCAAGCGCCCTTCCCTTGGGGCGGTGTATACATTCGCAATAAAAAAGGATGTTTGCTGGCTAACTTTAAGCCGGGCCGTGGCGATTATCCGGAAGATGGCGGTTTTTATACCGTTGCTGCGGATGCGTATTGGCCAAACGATTACGGTCTATATAATATGGCAGGTAACGTAGCAGAATGGACACAGGACGTGTATTATGAAAATGCTTACTCCTTCACTTCCGATATGAACCCGTACCTGCGTATGGATATACCAGATACGGCAGCACCGAAAATGAAACGTAAGGCCGTAAGAGGCGGCTCGTGGAAAGATATCGGTTTTTTTCTGCAAAACGGTACCCGTTCCTACGAATACCAGGACAGTGCTAAATCCTACATTGGTTTCCGTTGTACGATCGCCTTCTTGAGCCGCTCCCGTAACGATTTCAGCAAGCATAAGTAATTCTGGAATACAAACTCTGTAGAAAAACAGCAAGGTCGTTAGCGCAATTAACTATTCCATAAACTTCAATTTTAACCTAAACAAAATTTAAATTAAAAAAGTAAATTTTAACCTATGGCTATGAATCCTAACAAAGCGAAATGGCTCAACTTTTTTGTATGTACGGCTGCATCTGTGGTGATCATCGGGGCCTTGTTCAAATTGGAACACTGGAAAGGTGCTGACATCGCCTTGATCCTTGGATTGAGTGTAGAGGCATTGATTTTCTTCGTATACGCATTTGTACCTGATACCGGCGGCCATGAGGCCCCGGCCCATACTACTGTTGTTGCTGCTGGCAGCCCTAATGTGGCTGGTTTGGATAAAATGCTGGGTGATGCTAATATCACGCCAGTAAGCCTGCAACGCCTGAGCGAAAACTTCCAGAAACTGGGCACTACCGTAGACAAGATGCGTGACATCTCTGACGTGGTAGCTGCAACAGGCGATTATACTGCCAAAACGAAAGAAGCTGCCGTAGCAGTAGGTAACGTAGCTACTGCGTATACCAACGCTGCCGCTGCCGTGTCTTCTTTCAACAGCGCTTCAGACGCTACCAAATCTTTCCACGAGCAAATGCAGGTGATGAGCAAAAACCTCGCTTCGCTCAACGCTATTTATGAATTGGAGTTGCAGGATACCAATAATCACCTGAAAGCCATGAACAAATTTTACGGCAACCTGGTGAATGCATCCGCAGCCATGAATGGTAGCGTGGAAGATGCCAAGAAAACACAGGAACAGATCGCGCTGCTGGCTAAAAACCTCGGCAACCTGAACACTGTATATGGTAATATGCTTTCTGCAATGAAAGGATAAGGATTGTTATAGTTAAATAAAAACTTTCATCTAAAAGAAAAAAAACTATGGCATTACCTAGAGACCCCAGGCAAAAGATGGTAAACATCATGTACCTGGTACTTACTGCTATGCTCGCATTGAACGTGTCCGCAGAAATCCTGAATGCATTTACCATCGTAAACAATTCTATCGATCACTCGAATTTATCCATTACCGGAAAAAATAATTCTGTTTACAGCGCTTTTGATAAGCAATTAGCAGCCGATCCCGGAAGAGTAGGTCCGCTGAAGGCCAAAGCAGACGCGGTTAAATCAGAGGCGCAAGCCGCATACGACTCTCTGGAAGCATTGAAACAGCTCATCGTAAAAGAAAGCGGTGGCTGGGAAGAAGTAAATGGTGAAAAAGAGGTGAAAGAAAAGGCTAATCTGGACGTGCCTACCCGCATCATGGAGAACCAGAAAAGAGGTCCGGCTTTGGAAGCACTGCTCAAAAAGTTCCGTACCAACCTGCTGAATAACGTAGATCCTAAAGAAAAAGAAGCCTTCAACAAAGCGCTGCCTTTGCAGATAGAAGACCGGTATAAAGGAGAAGATGGTAAAGACAAATCCTGGACTACCTACCACTTTAACATGGTGCCAGTGGTTGCTGCCGTAACCATTATCGGTAAGCTGCAAAACGACGTGAAAAATTCCGAGGCAATGGTAGCTGAAGACCTGTTGAAACAGATCCACGCGAACGATATTCCCTTCGATAAGATGCAGTCTTTCGTGTCAATGGACTCCCGCAACTTGCAGGAAGGCCAGACGCTCACCGCCCACATCGCGATTGGGGCCTACAGCAGTACGGTAAATCCAGACATCGTTGTAAATGGTCAAACGCTGAAAGTAGAAAATGGTATCGCTACTTATACCATGCCGGTATCTGGCCTGGGAGAAAAGAAACTGACCGGTACTATTTCTTTGAAAAAACCAAATGGTGAAGTAATTAATGCCGATATCGATGAAGCCTACACCGTAGGTGCGTCTGCGACTTCTATCTCTGCCGATAAGATGAATGTGCTTTATATAGGCGTACAAAATCCTATCTCTATCACTGCAGCGGGTGTACCAGCCGAAAAGGTAGAAGCTTCAGTAACTGGTGGTAGCATTGCTAAGAAAGCTGCAGGCCAGTTCCTGGTTACCGTGAGCGCCCCCGGCAAAGCTAATATTAACGTATCTGCCGATGGGAAAACACTCAGCTCAAAAGAGTTCCGGGTGAAGTTCATTCCCGATCCGGTATTGAAAGTTGGGTTTAACAAATCAGGTTATATGAAAGCTTCCGAGTTCAAAGTACAAGGCGGCTTGCGGGCCGACCTGGAAAACTTTGAATTTGAAGGGGTGAAATATGATGTAGTAGGTTACCGCATTGGTATCGATGCAAAGGGAAAAGATTACGCAGAAGGGGATGCTAACAGCGCTTATTTCCCATCCACCGTAAAAGCCACTATTGCTTCGCTGAAACCAGGTGACCAGGTGTATTTCGATAACGTAAAGGTGAAAGGCCCGGATGGTCGCGTAAGGGACATGGGCAACATCTCTTTCAAATTAAACTAACACGGTTCTATTCAATTTGATTTCTATGCGTTCAACAATGATTAATCGAATAGCATGGTGCGTTTTACTGGTAACCCTGATCGCCACCAGCGCCGATGCACAAGGCCGCCGTGGGGGAACGACCAGGAGGAAACCAACGGCTGCCCAGCAGGCTGACACGCTCAGCGGTGTAACAAATCCGGCTACCGGCAATACTGTGGCAACACCACCGCCCACCACCGACGCTAAACCGTCGCTGCGCCCGGACGGTATCGCTGCCGGCCCGTTGATTGATACGCCCCGCACCTCTAAACGGGTAGACGGAGTGACGGCTAAAACCCTCATTCGCGACCGTACACCCCTTGCTTACGATTATATCCGGGAAGATGACAAGTTCTGGGAAAAACGTGTGTGGCAGATCATCGACATCCGCGAAAAAATGAACTTACCTTTCCAATATAATGTGGAGGATGAAAGCGGTACCAACCAGTTGTTCATTAACATTATGCTGAACGCTATCAAAAATAAAGAGATAGAAGCCTTTAATCCTATCGATGACCGTTTCACCACTCCCATCTCTTACGAAGAGATTAAAAGCAAACTGCAAGGGGAAGTTAAGTCCGTGCGCAGCATTGATCCCGTAACCGGTGAGGAAAAAATGGTGGAAACCCAGGATGATTTTAATCCTGAAACCATCAAGCAATACAAGGTGAAAGAAGTTTGGGTAATCGATAAAGAGGCTTCTGCCATGAAAGTGCGCATCCTCGGCATTGCGCCCATGGTATCGCGTATGAATGAAGATGGTACGTTACGTGCGGCTATTCCTTTGTTCTGGCTATACTATCCCGATATGCGCCCGGTGCTGGCCAAGTACGATGTATATAACCAAAATAACGACGCCGGCAGCATGAGTTGGGAAGATGTATTTGAAATGCGCTTTTTCTCCAGCTACATCATTAAAGAGAATAATAACTACAACCGCGAGATTAAAGACTACATTAAGGATGGCGTAATGCGCCTGATGGAAGGCCAGGCCATCCATGACAAGATCTTTAATAAAGAACAAGATCTCTGGCAATACTAATAGTTGAACGCACTTTTCAAAAGCGGCAATCCGGAAAGCGGGTTGCCGCTTTTGTTTTTAGCGTAGTGTCTTGCTATTTCGGCCCTCATACTCATTCACCGTCGCCTTTGCCTTCTTCCGCAGCAGCTCCAGCAGTCCGGGTTGTAGCCTGGTCAACGTAAAAACCGCCGTGCCTTGTTCCCGCGCATATGCATTTGTTACTTCCCCTTCTTTTACAATACTGCCGGATACTTTCTTCGCTAATTCATCTGGTTCATCATCCAGTAAAATGATAGCCTGTAACGTATCTATTTTCGGGAACCAGTATGCATAATCTGCATTGTAGGCAATGGCTTCGGGCATCTTCCCCCGGTTATAATAATTCAGGGCCCCTGCCTGTCCATAGTTGCCGCAAATAACAAGGATGTTGGGCTTCACACTGTCCGGCAATTTGCGATACGCGCTGAGCGCCAATGCCGCCATATCGTGCCAGCCCTGCATATCAGCAAAGTCTTGTGGCAGCAAATGATCTTTACCATCTTCCCAGTGCAGCAGACCAAGTCGCTGCATGCGGGTGTGCTGTGTTTGCAGTTTTGCCGGGCTGGAGATCGGAAATACAATGTCTGCTACCCTGATCATCAATGCTACGGGAATAAGCAGCCAGGCCACGCGCCAGTAGCGCTGGCGGCCGGCCTGAAACAAGTGTTCAAAATATACGCTGCCAAAGGCCATCAGCGTGGGATACAGCCCAAAGGCATAATAAGATTTACCATGCGCCACTATGTAAATGATGATCACAAAAAAGAACGACCATGCCACGGCACGGTAGGGCCGGAAAGGTGCATACAGGAAAAGCGCCACTAGTGCGCCGGCCCACAGGAAGATAACATTGGCCAGGAACATCAACTGGTCAATGATAAAACCACCGGCGGTTACATTCACTAATTGTGTTTTACTGAGTTCACGCATGTGGTGCACCACCGGGAAATTATGTTGCACCTGCCATACCAGGTTAGGTAACGCAATAAGCAACGCAATACCCGGCGCATACCAAAAATGTTTGCGCGTAAATAACACCCGCTGTGGTGTGAGCAACAATGCGGGCAGCAACCCTGCCACGAGGAACACTACATTGTATTTATTAAGGAAACTTATTCCCAGCGCGGCCCCCAACCAGATCATCCACTTGCTTTTTTCTGTTCGGATATATTGGATCAAACAATAATAGACCAGCGTCCAGGAAAGAATGTCAAAGGAAACGGGTTGGAACAACATGTTCACGCGTAAGAACGAAGAAAAGATGAAGGCGGTCGCTGCCAGTACCTGTGCATACAAACGCCCGCCCAGCGCGGCGGTGAGCCGCCATATCACCAGTAATGTAAGCGCGCCGAAAAGGGCCGGTACCAGGTGGACGGCCCACTCGCCATTTCCCAGCCAATGAATAAAGATGGCTTCCAAAGCCGATAAGGGTGGAACGCTCAGGTAGCCCCAGGCCGGATGGTTGCCCAGGTCCAGGTGTAAATATTCATCGCGGTGAAGATCGTAAGCAGGGGATATGATGCAGTATTGCAGCAGTATTTTCAGGCAAAGGAGTACTGGTAAGATCCACGTATTCTTTCGTACAGGCATAAAGAAACTTTGCAACAAAATACAAAATATAAATGTTTGCACGGTTGCCATACGGCGGCGCCGTGCTAAAATACCGATAGCCGCCGGTAGGTTGCCGGCGGCTATCGGTAAGCATAAGCCTATGTTCGGTAAAAGTTATTTCGTTTTAGTATAGCCCCATCCCACCAGCCATTGTACCACCTTGACTTTATAATCGCCCTGTATGATGATCTGCCCGTCCTTAGCGCTGCCGCCGGTGCCGCATTTTGTTTTCAGTTCCTTGCCCAGTTTTTCCAAGTCGTCTGTAGTGCCAATGAAGCCATCTACCAGCGTTACTGTTTTGCCACCACGTTGTTTGGTGTCCAGTTTAACCCGCAGTAGCTGCTGTGCAGGAGGCAAAGTTTCCTGGATGTCCGGCGTAGGCTGTTCCGGTTTAAAATCCGGGTTGGTGGAATAAACAATACCGCTGGTGGTTCTTTTGTTTTTGGACATAAGCATTCATTTTAAAAGATAAATTATTCGGCCACGATCACCTGGAGCGATGCCGGTTCCAGCCGGAATGTTACCTGCTGGCCACAGGTTAGGGGAACAGCGTCTCCATCTACCTGCAGGCATTCGAGCTGCTCGCTGTGTATGGTTACCGAGCGGCCAGTGTAATGTTGCATGTAACTTGTTTTTTGCAGGTTGCCCCGGAGGGAGTGAAAGCTCAAAGGTGCCAGTTGCCAGAAATTGATAGGGCGCACCAGGCAGAGGTCAAATTGCCCGTCAAACACCGTGGCTTCCGAAGCAAGTTTAAATTCAAAGCCAAACTGGTTGCTGTTGGCAATGGTAAGCAGGAAAGCGGGTTCGCTGAGTTGTTTACCGTCTATATTGATATGATAAGGCAAATAGCGGTAATTCCGGAAACTTTTGATCACCTGGCTGGCGTAGCCATATAGGCCGCGGTGTTTAGTATGGCGGAATTCCTCGGCCACCCTGGCGTCGAAACCAATGCCGGCATTACTGAGGAACAGGTGTTCATTGGCAAAGCCTACGTCCATGAGCCGGGATCTCCCGGTGGCGATCAGTTCCATGGCCTTATTTACATTAAGGGGAATCTTTAACGCCCGGGCCAGACCGTTGCCGCTGCCCAAGGGTATGATGGCCAGCGCGGTATTACTCCCCACCAGTCCCCTGGCAATTTCATTGATAGAGCCATCGCCACCTACCGCCACTACGATGTCGAACCCCCTGGTTACTGCATCGCGGGCCAGGTCATGGCCGTGGCCCAGGTAGGCGAGGTACACCGTTTCTACGTGAAAGGTGGAGTCCGGAAAATGCTGGAGGATAAAGTCATCCAGCCTTTTTTGCCGGTTAGTACCGGCATTCCGGTTAATAATAATGAGGATCTTTTTCAAAATTCTTTGCATGCTGGTATATAAGATTGGATGCTAGCGGCGCTTATAACGCTTTGAGGCTCAGATCCAGGCTCACGGCGTGGTGGATGATAGCGCCTGCGGAGATGTAATCTACGCCGGTTTGTGCATAGGAAACTATATTTTCCAGTGTAATACCGCCGGAGGCTTCTGTTTCGACCTTTCCTTGTATAAGTTCCAGGGCGGCCCGGAGTTGATCTGTCGTATAGTTGTCCAGCATAATGCGATCTACCTTGCCTGTGGCCAGCGCTTGCTCCACGTCCGTAAGATTGCGTGTTTCCACCTCAATGCGGAGATGTAGGTCATGCGCTTTCAGATAGTCAACCGTGCGGGCCACGGCAGCAGGTATGCCACCAGCAAAGTCAATGTGATTGTCTTTTAGCATAATCATATCGTACAAGCCCATGCGGTGATTGATGCCCCCCCCGATGCGCACAGCTTCTTTTTCCAGCAGGCGGAAATTGGGGGTGGTTTTACGGGTATCGAGGATACGGCTATGATAAGGTTGTAACAATTGTACGTATTGATGGGTGAGCGTGGCAATGCCGCTCATCCGCTGCATGCAGTTCAGGACTAGTCTTTCGGCGGTAAGCAGGGTATGCACATGAGCGGCCACGGTAAAGGCTACTTCACCAGCCTGCATTGGCTCACCGTCTTTTTTAAGGGCGGTAAATACGGTGGCAGGCTCCAGGTGCCGGAAAATAGCTTCGGCTACTTCCATGCCAGCCAGGATGCCGGCTTCCTTAATCTTGAGCTGTGCTTTGCCCTCTGCGTTGGCGGGAATGCAAGCCAGGGTAGAATGATCGCCGCTGCCCACGTCTTCTGCCAGCGCACTGGTAATGAATGCTGATAATGCGATTGTATCTAATGCCATAGTTCTTGGAATTTTAAAACGGGTGGCCGTTTTAGGCTTCGGTGGCAAAATTACATTAATCCCGGCAGTCAGGGATTAGATTGGAATTAACCTGCTAATGCCTTGCCAGGACGTGGGCCGGTTATGTTTAGCTAGACTGCCGTGTTTTTATCAAAAAAAAAAGCTCCGCATAGCGGAGCAAGGAAGTGCTGTAGGTGAAGGTTTGCTTATTTGGTTTCGAAGCGTAATTCGTTCAACACCATGCTGCTGCCTTTTTTTTGAAGCAGGAAATAAGTGCGGTAGGCACCTGCGGCAGTATTCATATTACCGATACCGAATCGGGAACCGCCGCCACCTTCTCCCTGGTGTAAGAGGTCGAAAGATTTTACCTGGTTTTTGGAGAAAAACTCCTTCAGGATCACCTCTGCCTGCGTTTTGCTATAAGAGTTAGACTTGCCGGAAATATTTATCTCAATGGTATTGTCGAGATAAGGAGTAAGTCCGCTTACATTGCCTTGTTTAATGGCGGATACCACCAGGTCGAAAGTGCCTGCCGGGGCAGTCTTGGCCTTTGTGTTATCTTGAGAGGAATGTGCCGGTGCTGTAAATGCAGTGAATATAATTACCGCACCCAAGGCCCATAACACATACATTATTTTTTTCATCATACTGTATTTTAACTGCATATCATATGCCTGATAACTTTAATATGCCAAAACTATGCCAAAAACCTATGTCTGGTGCGGCTTTGCGGCGATTGTTATTTTTTGGAGGCGCTAATGTATAAAAACGAATGGAAAATAATATCATATGGCTGTTTTTAAACTGCTGCTAAAGAAAGGTATCTTACGAGGAGGCCGTGTTTACTGGCCCGCACTATGATTTCCGCTTTTTAAGCCCGCAGCATCTATTATCTTTGTGACCGAATTATAAAACAGAACCGGATGGAAAAGAACAAAGCCATTTTGATCATCATGGATGGTTGGGCGCAGGGTAAAGTAAAGGATGCCGATGCGGTAGCCAATGCAAAAACCCCTTTCGTAGACAGTTTATACCAGCAATACCCCCACAGCACCTTGGTTACCTGGGGAGAAGAAGTAGGCTTGCCGGAAGGGCAAATGGGCAACTCCGAAGTTGGTCATCTCAACATTGGAGCAGGCCGCATCGTGTATCAGGAACTGCAACGCATCAACGTAGCCATCCGGGAAGGTGAACTAGCGCAAAACCCGGTGCTCCAGGAAACGCTTCAATATGCCAAATCCAATGATAAAGCCCTCCATCTCATAGGGCTTGTGAGCGATGGAGGGGTACATTCCCATATCAACCACATCAAAGCCCTGGTAAACATTGCCATCTCCATGGGCCTTTCTAAAGTATATCTTCATGCCTTCACCGACGGGAGGGATACGGATCCGAAGAGCGGCCTGGGTTTCCTCACGGACCTGCAACAACACCTGGACCAGCACGGTGGTAAAATTGCTTCCGTAACGGGCCGTTATTATGCGATGGACCGCGACAAACGCTGGGAGCGGGTGAAGCTGGCTTATGATGCCCTCACCAAAGGCGTGGGTACCAAAGCCACCGATGCCCTGGCAGCCGTGAAAGCCTCTTATGAGGCGGGTGTAACAGACGAATTTATTAAGCCCATCATCCTTACCGATGCGGCCCAGCAGCCCGTTGCCACCCTCCAGGAAGGTGATGCGGTGCTGTGCTTTAACTTCCGCACCGACCGTTGCCGGGAGATCACCCAGGTGCTTACCCAGCAGGATTTCCCGGAATTTGAGATGCACACCATTCCGCTGTTCTACACCACCATGACCCAGTACGATAAAACATACAAAGGCGTTCATGTAATTTTCGAGAACGACAACCTGAACATGACCCTGGGTGAAGTGATTGCCCTGCAAGGGGGTAAGCAAATCCGAATTGCCGAAACAGAAAAATACCCGCACGTATCTTTCTTTTTCAGTGGTGGCCGAGAAAAAGAATTTGAAGGCGAGCGCCGCCTCATGGCCGCATCTCCCAAAGTAGCTACCTACGACCTGCAGCCGGAAATGAGCGCACATGAAATTACCGCGAAGATTGTGGCCGAAATCAATGCCGAAAGCGCTGATTTCATTGCCCTGAACTTTGCCAATGCCGATATGGTAGGCCATACCGGCATCTGGCAGGCCGCCATTAAAGCGGTAGAAACCGTAGACGCCTGTGTAAAAGAGGTCGTGACCGCCTCCCTAAACCATGGCTACACCGTATTCCTAACCGCCGACCATGGCAATGCCGATTTCATGGTAAATGCCGATGGTACGCCCAACACTGCCCACACCTTGAATCCGGTGCCTTTCTTTATTATTAACAAGGACTTTCGGGGCAGCATCCGGCCAGGAAAGCTGGGCGACATTGCGCCTACTATCCTGCACTTCATGGGTATTCCGGTACCCAAAGAAATGACCGGCACCGTACTCGTATAATTATCCAGTAACGTAAGATATACCCGGCAAACCGCAGCAAGCAATAGCTGCGGTTTTTTTATTGCCAGGCATGTAACTTTTGCGGCGTAGCTCTCGTTTTAATGTAAGGTGTCCGGGAAAAGTGGCAATTTGAATCACCAGTAAAACAGCAATGGATACCCGAAGGTTAAAATTGATCTTGTTTAGGTTAGAATAGCATAGTGAGCAAAGGTTTAAACTTTTTTTAGTGCTCTCGACAGATTTGCTCATGCTTAGATGCGCCGTATTCACGGCGCATATTTTTTGGTGCGCCACGCATGGCGATAAACTAGACGGTGTAAGTCCGTTATGGGGGTATGTAATCGCCAACCATTAGCCAAGAGCAAGGGTGTCCATCGCGAGGTGGAATCTGAAGGAAGCTGTCGGCAAAGTTCTGGCCCGAGGAACACGAACACCATTAGGCAGAAGCTGTGGGGGGTAAGCTTGCCAAACAAAGCGAAGCCCAAAGATTACACGGACATAGTACTGTAGATGGTGCGGGTAGATGGAATGAAAGTTTATCGTCTTACCGTGGGAGATCTCACCGACGTGCGGAAACGGTGTATGAAGCACGGT
>NZ_FMAR01000006.1 GCF_900094705.1 Chitinophaga costaii
CTGAAAAGCTTCTGCGTTGTTTTGCCATAGTACCCTAAATTTAAGTGACTAAATTGATTTAATAATTTAGTCCAGCCATTTAGGGGGTCAATACATCTTCTGCCAATAATTTAGTCTATTACGCATAATACCGTTTTATGCATCTACACATTAACAAAGTGGTAATTTTATTTTAACAAAGAATCCTCATGGCTAACCGCATCATCCAAATACTCATAATCGATTGTTGATAAATGGATTTTAATAACCTAATCCTTTCACCACTAATTATACTATTATAGATCTGCATCAATAATCTTCGCGTGTACTTCTTCAGCAATTACCCATCCCATGATACCAAACTCATCTTCATCCGCCTCCTCTAAAGAGGACAAAATGATAGTTTGGTCATCTTTTGAAATAAATATTCCATCCTTCTCCCAAAAATCATCTTTTATTGATTTCCATCCATCGGCAACACTTCTCAGTATACAGCCGTTACAATATTTATCAGTTTTATTTGTCATTTCCTTACATCTTCTCGCCTCACAATATTCCACAGCCGACTTAAGCTCCTCAATCTTAAGATCAAAATCACTTAGAAATGTATTAATACTAACTGATATTTTTGCATTAAAAATGGCATCCAAAACGGTTAATCTCCTGTTAACGATAACAGGCTGACCAAATCCTCTATTATTATTACGCTCAATAAATTTCACTACAAATTATTTTTTTTGTGATGGATTCGCCAAAGAAATAATATTTCCGGGAGTAGCTATAGCTGGATTTTCTTTTACAGCATTATCTACACCTCTCATTAAAGGAGCGATTACCGAAAAATTTTCCTGTTGAGTCTTAGTGACCTTGATGGCGGTAACCCCTTGTTTTCTAAAATCCTTAATATTATTTGTAAGGACTATAGAATTATTTTTTTTGCATACGCAATAATATCTTCATCAGATGTGCTTTTGGGCAAACTCTTGACATTAAATCCGTCTTTTTCAAGGTCTTTAACAATACTTGGAGAAAGATTTTCATCGACTATAACTTCACGCCCCAGAAGCCGGCTTTCATTAACAGCAATCTCCGGCTCGGAATGAGGTAACGATGTGTAACGACCTCTCCATTGAATACTATTTACATTACCAATTGCCCTATTAGAAATTTCAGCAGTTAATCCTATGGCAGTCCGGCCGAGCATTTCCGTCCAAAAATCACGTTGACTCTGCTCCTCTGAAACTAAATTCTCTGGATGAGGATTTACGATAAACTCATTTAGACTCTTTATTGAATAATATGTCTCAAATATATTACCTCCTTTATTCGCACCAGCGCTAAAAAAATAATGATTGCCATTATATTCTACTCTATAATATTGGGGTATCTTCTCAAACCACTGAAGAAATCCGTAATGAGTTGGGCCAGATGATACAAATGTAAGTTGGGTATGACCGCCCTTTTTCATTGTAAGTCGATAATCTAGCCGTTCCAGGCCATCCAAATCTATCCCGTCTATTGGACCATTACTTGCAAATTGATAAGGAGTAAGCTGTGGATATTGCGCAGTTATGGGATCTACACTTAAAAAGCGCCCGAGCCTTGGATCGTAAATCCTTGCCCCATAGTCTTGTTGATTACCATCGCCTTTAACCTCGTTGTCATCCTCTTTCCCATTAAATCCATACCGATATTCATTGTTTAAACTATATACTCGCCCCGGTAGTAAAGAGACAAACGGATAATAATCAGTGGAATTTACAACATCAACATTATAGAACACTACTACACCATCACCATTATCCAATCCCACTTTTTTATCACTCACGGTAGCCACTACATTTCCAAGATGATTGGAAAGTTCATATACCTTTTCACCCCGCTTATGGCTTACCATATAAGCAAACCCCATTCCTCCCGATAAATAAGTAATCTCAGTAACCGGATCTGGATAAGCATTTTGAAGCATATGCTCCACCATTTCCTTGTCAGGCAATATCAAGACACTTATCTTACGCTCAATATCCTGCTGCCGAGACTTTAGACTCTCCGCTGCTAATAGCAATTGCCTCCTGTTTTCTAGCAGGTAAGCTTGAATATACAAACTGGTATCTTGCCGATGAAGCAAGACTTTTGTTTGGCGTAACGCTTCCTGCACATGCTGGCTTTGCAGTTCCAGCCAACCTCTATATAGCAGAAATACATCATCTTTCGATTTTAACAAAGATGCATGTTTCCCCGGTTTCAATGGCATACTATCTACAACATGGTCCTGCCCGTCATAAACAAGCATTTTTAAAGAATCTTGTCTACACAACACGATCTTAGCAATAAGACCCAACGGAGATGTAGCATAACAAATAGTTGTATCAGGCTTACTCAGCATTTTTCCAGCCAGGGACTTACGAAGCAGAAATCCATCATTCCTCAATAATGATGAAGGAGATGGGCTGTTAAACAAACATAATTTTAGATATTGCTTTTAAAAAAGATTTTCTATGGCCATTAACTGTTGCAATGTGCTTTGTGCAGAATGAACAGAAACAGAATTGTAAACGATCCGGCGATTGTAACTTGTATCCTTTAAAGCCAGTTTACCTAGCTTCCTGTATTCCGTCACTGCTTCATCCAGATACACCTCATTTTCAAGGCATAATTCCTTGTAAAAACTAAAAGGATCAATAGTGTTAGACGCTATTTTAGTATATTCTGTCTCCTGTAATTTGGCAGAATCATAAGCGGCTCCATAACAAGTAAACCAGAAAAGCCTCCTATTCGTATTATCCAGCACCGCTATGTTCACATACATATTAGATGCTGGCTTCCTGCCAAATATCACTAAGTCTGACTGCCCATTTGCAGCTTGCCTTAGGAGCGGCGCAATACGCGGATCGGTTTTAACATCAATTTGCCCTCGCACACCTTGCGGAACAAACAAGCATAACCAAACAATAAAAAGGGATAACCATTTCATGATACAGGGAGTATTTCAGGATTTATACACGGGTTAAAATCTGCAAGTATGATCACTTGCATCCACAACATACAATAAAATTTCGAACACAAAAAAGCCTTCAAATTTAAAGACTTGAAGGCTTAATTTTAAAGCTTGCGGTGAGAGAGGGATTCGAACCCTCGGTACAGTTTGACCCGTACGACGGTTTAGCAAACCGTTCCTTTCGGCCACTCAGGCATCTCACCGAAAATTCCCGTGAAGGGAGCGCAAAAATAGGAAATATTTACAAACCGCAAAATAATTGATGCTTTTTCTCCCCTAGGAAAATTTGTAAAAACATTAACAGGGCCCAAAGCCACGCCCCTGCACACTATTTGCCTTTCGCCAATTTATTGCCCGCCATACGGTTTTTTATCCCATATAAAGGATTTATCTTGAACGCGTACTGAAGCTTAGCAAACTACTTACTATTTCCGGAGGTCCGGTAAATTGTCACCACTGTAATTTATTTTCATGAAATCATTCACCCACACCACCGATCCGGTGTACAATTCCGCTGTCTTACCATCTGCAATGGACAAGCTTTTGTTGAAACTTATTCGCGATCCACGCGACCTTCCTTTTGTGTACCTAAGCATCCGTATAACCTTTACCCTATGGCCTTTGGCCATCATTATGTTCATTCCGGGCATGAACAATGGTATGTGGTGGACCGCCGCCATTGCCTATCAGTTCTTTAATAACTTTGTTTTCAAAGGCCCCTTTGGCCTTATGTTGCACTGCACCAGCCACCGGGTATTCTTCAAAAAAGAATACAGTTTCCTCAATCACTACCTCCCTTGGGTACTGGGTCCGCTGTTTGGACAAACGCCGGAAACCTATTACACTCATCATATAGGCATGCACCATCCGGAAAACAATATGCCGGAAGATGAAAGCAGCACCATGGACTATCAGCGCGATTCTCTCCGCAGTTTTTCCCGCTACCTGGGCAGCTTCGTAGTAGCTGGCGTGTACGATCTGGCCCGCTACTTCCTGCGCAAACAGCGTAACAAACTTTTTTCCCGCCTGGTAAGGGGAGAGCTTATTTTCTACGCCGTATGCATAGGCCTTTGCTTCGTCAACTGGCCTGCTACCCTTTGCGTGTTCATTCTGCCTTTCCTGATCTCCCGCGTTGTTATGATGTTGGGCAATTGGGCCCAGCATGCCTTCATCAATCCCGCTACGCCAGAAAATCCTTACACGAACAGTATTACCTGCATCAATACAAAGTATAACCATAAGTGCTGGAACGACGGCTACCATATCAGCCACCATATTAAACCTTCCATGCATTGGACAGAACACCCGGTGTACTTTAAGAAAACCCTTCAGGAATACATAGACAACGACGCTATCATATTTGATGGCATCCACTTCCTCCATGTTTTTGCATGGCTCATGCGCAAACGTTACGACCTGCTGGCCCGCCATTTTGTGAACCTTAACAACCGGTTTGAGAGTGACGAAGCGGTAATCATTTTTCTACGGGAACGTACCCGCAAAATTCCAGAAGCCCTGCCGGTGGCCGTTTAACGCCCACCTACCTGGCACTGGCGCCCGTTCTTTGTGTTTAGCTGCGGCCCGACACAAAGAACGGGCGCCTCTTTTTTCTATATCCCAGCAGAAGATATATGGTATTATCATTATGAATATGCATAATGATAAGATAAAGTGTAAATTTGCGGCTCAAACTTTTTTTAAAGGATCAAATAATATGCGAACTGTTACACTGAGAAGAGTAGTGATCACCGGACTAGGGGCACTAACACCGATCGGGAATGATGTAAATACTTTCTGGAACAACCTGAAGGCAGGCAAAGGAGGAGCCGGCCCAATCACAAAATTCGACCCTACGGAATTTAAAACCAAATTCGCTTGCGAGCTGAAAGATTTCGATATTGAAAAATTTGTCGAAAAAAAGGAAGCCCGCAAGATGGACCAGTTCACTCAATACGCCATGGTGGCCGCTTCCGAAGCAGTGGAAGACGCCCGCCTCACCGAAGCAGGTATAGATAAGACCAAGATCGGTGTGATTTGGGCCTCCGGCAACGGTGGTATGCAAACTTTTGAAGAGCAAATCATTGAATTCCAGAACAATAATTTTGTCCCGAAATTCTCCCCTTTCTTTATTATTAAGTTGATCTCCGACATCGCTGCCGGCCAGATTGCGCTGAAGTACGGTTTCATGGGCATTAACTTCTGTACCGTATCTGCCTGCGCATCCTCCAGCAGTGCCCTGGTAGACGCTTTTAACTATATCCGTTTGGGCAAGGCCAAGGCCATCATTGCCGGCGGCTCTGAGGCCCCCATTACCCGCGCCGGCATTGCCGGTTTCAACGCGATCAAAGCCCTCTCTACCCGCAACGAAGATCCTTCCACGGCCTCCCGTCCTTATGATGCCAACCGGGAAGGTTTTGTAATGGGCGAAGGCGCTGGCGCAATCGTACTGGAAGATTACGACCATGCCATTGCCCGCGGTGCCAAAATTTACGGCGAAATGGTAGGCGGTGCTATGACTGCCGATGCCTATCACCTCACCGCTACCCACCCTGAAGGCCTGGGTGCGCGCTTGGGTATGCAGGAAGCCATTGAGGATGCAGACCTTACCCTGGCAGACGTAGACTATATTAATGCCCACTCCACCTCCACCCCGGTAGGAGACATCAGCGAATTAAAAGCCATCTCCAGCCTTTTTGGCGAGCTGGCCCCCAAAATAAATATCAGCGCCACCAAGTCTATGACCGGGCACCTGCTTGGTGCCGCCGGCGCCATCGAAGCCATTGCCTGCATCAAAGCCACGCAGGATAATATCATCCCACCCACCATCAACACCCAGGTGATTGCCGATGATATTCCGCAACACCTGAACCTCACCCTGGGCACCGCCCAGCAACGCGAGGTAAACGTGGCCATGAGCAACACTTTCGGCTTTGGCGGGCATAATGCCATCGTTGTGTTTAAAAAGTACAAAGGATAATAAAATAGCAGCATAAAAAAGGCCCGGCTACCTTCATACGGTATCCGGGTTTTTTATATCGCCTATTCACTATAACCCATCTCTCTACCGGGTGTAAAAAAGATTTTTCCCCTATAATACCCGAAAAACACCCGGCGCATCTAGCAAGGTGGGCGTTATGTAAAGCGCCATTGACCGGATGCCCACATCACACGCTCAATCCCCCGAAAAATCGTTACTTTCGATACTCACATTTCGACTATCGATTTTCAAGAGAATGGCAAAACAAAACAAGCAACGGAACCCAGTTCCCGCCGCTATCCAGGAGGAGCAGATTGAGATTATTGGCGCACGCGAGCATAACCTGAAAAACCTGGATTTGCAGTTGCCCAAAAATAAGCTGGTGGTCATCACTGGCATCAGCGGCAGCGGCAAGTCGTCCCTCGCCTTCGACACCATTTATGCAGAAGGCCAGCGTCGCTATATGGAAAGTTTTTCCGCCTACGCCCGCCAGTTTATTGGCGATATGGAAAGGCCGGATGTAGATAAAATTACCGGCCTCAGTCCTGTAATTTCCATAGAACAAAAGACGACCAACAAAAACCCGCGCTCCACAGTAGGCACCATTACAGAGATCTACGATTTCATGCGCCTGCTTTACGCCCGCATTGGCGAAGCTTACTCCTACAACACCGGCAAGCGCATGACCCGTTTTTCTGAAGAGGAAATCATCGCACACATTTTTAAAAACTACGCGAAGAAAAAATTGGTCGTCCTGGCCCCCCTCATCCGTGGTCGTAAAGGACATTACCGTGAACTATTTGAGCAACTGCGCAAACAGGGCTACCTCAAAGTACGGGTAGATGGCGAAATCCTCGACATGAAGGAGCGCATGCAGGTAGACCGTTATAAGATACACGATATTGAGCTAGTGGTAGACCGCATCCAGGTAGCGGAAGATGCGCGGGTACGTATTACCCAGAGCGTTCAGAAAGCGCTCACCTTGGGCAAGGGCCTGCTATTTGTGTTAGACAACGATACCAACAAACTGAGCCAGTACAGCAAACAATTAATGTGCGAAGACACCGGCATTTCCTACGAAGAGCCGTCGCCCAATACGTTTTCCTTTAACTCGCCCTACGGGGCTTGCCCGCGCTGCAAAGGACTGGGTACCATTTACCAGATCAATATGGACGCCATCCTGCCAGACAAAACCCTGTCTATTAACGATGGCGCCCTGGCCCCACTAGGAGAGGCCCGCGACACCTTTACGTTTAAACAAGTGGCCGCCCTGGCGCGCAAATATAAATTTTCCCTCACGGCCCCCGTCGAAAAATTGTCTGACAAGGCCATGAACCTGCTACTGTTTGGCGATGAAAACGGATCGCCAGATATGGAAATTGCGTTTGAAGAAAATGAGCCAGCCACCACCTACGCCACCGATTACGAAGGGGTGGTAAACATGGTGCGCCGCTATTTTAGCGATACGTCTTCCGAACAGGTACGCTCCTGGGCCGAAAGCTTTATGCGGCTGGATACCTGCCCGGTGTGTAATGGCTCCCGCTTGCGCAAAGAGAGTCTTTACTTTAAAATAGATGGCAAACATATTTCCGAAGTGAGCAACCTGAACCTGGACAAACTGGCCGCCTGGTTCAAAGATTTGGAGCTGCGCCTCAGCAAACAGCAAAACCTCATTGCCAAAGATATTCTCAAAGAAATCCGTGAACGTACCGGCTTCCTGCTGAATGTAGGCCTGGCCTACCTTACCCTGAACCGGCCCACCCGCTCCCTGAGCGGCGGCGAAAGCCAGCGCATCCGCCTGGCCACCCAGATTGGTTCTCAACTAATGGGCATCACCTACATCCTGGACGAACCTAGCATAGGCCTGCATCAACGCGATAATATGCAACTGATTGCCGCCCTCCGCAATCTTAAAGAAATGGGCAATACGGTAATTGTAGTGGAGCATGACAAAGACATTATGCTGCATGCAGATCACCTGGTAGATATTGGACCTGGCGCCGGCATACACGGCGGCTCCATCATTGGCCAGGGTACGCCAGCCGAAATTCAATTGCTGGATACGCCCACCGCTGGATACCTGAACGGCAAACGCTCCGGCATAGTGCCAGACACCCGCCGAAAAGGCAATGGCAACTTCCTGGAAATAAAAGGGGCCTCCGGCAATAACCTGAAAAACGTACACCTGAAGCTGCCCCTGGGTACCTTCATTTGCGTGACCGGCGTATCGGGCAGTGGAAAATCAACCCTGATCAATGAAACGCTGTACCCTATTCTTTCCCAGCACTGCTACGATTCCAAAACGCCGCCCATGCCCTACAAAAGCGTGAAAGGCCTGGAACATATAGATAAGGTAATAGAAATAGACCAGTCGCCCATTGGGCGCACACCCCGCAGTAACCCGGCTACCTACTGCGGTTTTTTCACAGACATCCGCACCCTGTTTGCCTCCGTACCCGAAGCCAAGATCCGTGGATATAACGCAGGCCGTTTTTCCTTCAATGTGAAAAGTGGCCGCTGCGATGTGTGTGAAGGAGGCGGCATGCGCGTGATTGAAATGAATTTTTTGCCAGACGTGTATGTACATTGCGAAAAATGCAATGGCCGTCGCTATAACCGAGAAACACTGGAAATCCGCTATAAAGGCAAATCTATTTCCGATGTGCTGGACATGACGGTAGACGAGGCGGTAGACTTTTTCCAGCCTGTGCCCTACATTTACCGCAAGGTAAAAACCCTGCAAGACGTAGGCCTGGGTTATATCACACTCGGCCAGAGTGCCGTAACCCTTAGCGGCGGCGAGGCCCAGCGCGTAAAGCTGGCCACCGAACTGTCTAAAAAGGATACCGGCAAAACCATCTACATCCTCGACGAGCCTACCACCGGTTTGCATTTCCAGGACATACAATTGCTGCTGGACGTTCTCCATAAACTAGTGGAACGCGGTAACACCGTTCTGGTAATAGAACATAATCTCGACGTGATCAAAATGGCCGACTACCTGGTGGACCTGGGTCCCGAAGGCGGCGACGGCGGCGGCACCATCCTTTGCACCGGCACCCCGGAAGTGGTGGCCGAATGCCCGGGAAGCCATACCGCCATTTTTCTGAAGAAAGAGTTGAATTAAAATCATAGGTTTGCCGGGCAAATCGACCCGTAAAGGAGCCTGGCTCTTTTACGGGTTGTGCTTAATAGTTATACCCATGCGCTTTATAAAATTTATACAATCATACTGGTATGTATTGCTATTGCCGCTGTTGTTCCTGGCCTGTGAAGACCAGACGAAAGTGTGCGATCAGACGCTGCGCAGCGACTTCAAAATGAACTTCCGCCACGATATAGACAGCACCGATTCGCAGATAGATACCGCCCTTCCCAAGTGTACCATTTATGCACTGGGTAAAGACAGCATTTACCGTAAAACCCGTGATGTTACCTACGCCACCCTCACCCTGGACCCGCTGCACGATACCTCCGCGTTTTATGTGCAGGCAGACTCCACCTCCAAAGCAGATACGCTCACCCTTATCTATACCCGTAGCCCACACTTTGTTTCTGCCGGCTGCGGCTTTACCACCTTCTTCGGACTGACGTCGGTAACCTGCACACATCACTCAGTAGATTCTTTACGTCTTTTACAACCTCAGATCACAACGACCAATGATACGCACGTTACGTTATACTTTTAGCATGCTCCTCTGCCTGCTGACGACCGTAGGCGTGCAAGCACAGATAAATAAATCGCAGTATAAGCCGCCGGTAAGCCTGGACTCCAGCAAGCGCAAACAACAACTGCTGACCCACGACAGCCTTCCAGTAACGGATACGGCTATACGTAAATTACCTGCAGATACGGCCCCCCGCACCGCGATACGCGATACCACCCACCACGGCGCCGCCGCCCGCGATACCGTGCACAACAAAAAACCAGTACTCACTGCAGCAGACAGTATGGTGATGGTACCCGCAGGCCTCCGCATTGGCCTGGACATTAGCCGCTTTGTAGTGAAGTTTTTCCAACCCTATCGTACCGACATTAACATTGCCGCCGACATCCGCTGGAAGCCAGACCTTTACCTGGCCATGGAAGCAGGCTTTAACAATACCTCCCACAGCGATAGTAATTATACCTATAAAGGCAGGGGAGAATTTATTTCCATTGGTGTAGATAAAAACTTTCTGAAACGAAATAACCCCTTAGAAAAGCATATGTTTTATGGTGGGGCGCGGTATGGCTTTGCCCATATGAGTTATGAAATTCCCACCTACACGATCTACAGCAACTATTGGAGCGCCAATGGCGATAACATTAAAGGCAGCTATCCCCGCACCAGCGCAAACGTACACTGGATAGAACTTTTGCTGGGCTTTAAAGCAGAGATCCTGCAAAACTTTTTTATGGGCTGGAGCATCCATGAGCGCATCATGATTAACGATGTAGCTGGCAGCGCCTTTCCTCCGCTGGTGATACCCGGTTACGGTACCGGCAATAAAAAATCTCAATTTGATATGCAGTACACAATATCGTATGTGATACCGCTGTACAAAATTGCCGTTCCAAAATTTCCGAAGAAAAAAGCGGATAAGAAAAAACAAATCCCCCGACGATAACCTTGCGCGCCACATCTACCGCCCGGGCGCTTTAGTGTAAAAACCTTGGCGCTATTCCCTCACCATTTCAATATGGGGAATGCCATCTTCCAGGTACATTTCGCTGCTTTGCACAAAGCCCAGCGACTGATAAAATTTTGTCAGATACTGCTGCGCACCGATCTTGATCGGCACCTTGCCAAAACGCTCTTCCACTACCCGGATAGACGCTTCCATGAGCTTGCGCCCTGCGCCCGTACCCCGCACGCTGGAAGCTGTTACCACGCGCCCTATGCTGGCCTTGTCCGGATATTTGACATGGGGGGCAAACAAGCGCGTATAAGCCACCAGGTCGCCTTCCAGCGTACCCATGAGGTGCAGTGCCTGCTGGTCGGCATAGTCCATGTCCTGGTAAGGGCAGTGTTGCTCCACCACAAATACCGCCGCGCGCAGGTGCAGGATGTGATACAACGCTGCCGCCGTCAATTCATCAAAAGATTTTACCGTCCAGTTCATCCTTGTTCATTTTTGGAAAGCCGAATGTACTGAAAAGCCCCGGGCACACATGCCCGGGGCTTTATTTTTTCAAACGCATCATATTTAGCGGCCCACTTCCGGAAACACGGCCAGGCTTTCCTGGCCACCTTCCCCCACCGCCTGCACGGCAAAGTAATAGTTGTCTTTAGAGTAAGGCAGGCGCATGTTGGTTTGCGTAGTATAGAATTTCTTTTGCCACACCGGGCTGGATGTTTCCCGCATCAGCAGGTAATATCCTTTTGCCTTCCCGTATTTGGGTGCGGACCAGCTAAGGCTGCTGAAATTAGTGAGTTCTTTCACATCTATCTTCACATCCTCCGGCGCTGCGGGCGCGCTGGCAAGGTTGGCCAGTACGGCGAGGTTCATAGCGGCATTCTTGCGCAGGTATTCATAATCCACGTACTCCGGCAGGTCGCCGTAAACAATCCCGTTTTCCGTGCGCAGGTCCTGGTGCTGGCGTTGAAAGTTCTCGTTCATTTCAGTTATTCGCACCGCCGTAAATCCCTGCTGCTGAAAGGGCGAATGGTCGCCCCCGCGCAGGAAACGGTCTGCCCGGTATTCCAGCTTTACTTCCAGTTGATCTACATAACGCTCGCTGGTTTCTTTGATGTAACGGGCCAGTTGCCTGCTTTTGCTATCGTTTTCCATACCATAGCTTCTGATACGCTTTATCAACGCCTCATCTGCCGTGGCGGGAATACCTTCACTGAATACCCGCACTTTAGTATTATCGCTGAGCAGGGTTTGGCTGGATGTGCTTTGGCCAATGATATCATTGTTCAGCATAGCATCTATCTGCCAGTGCTCCTCCTTTGCTTTTTTGGCCATGAAGGTAGCACCCAGCAGGCCCTGCTCCTCGCCACTAACCGTTACAAATATAATGGTGGCGGGAAAAGACTGCTGGCTCATTACTCGCACCAGTTCTATTACGGCGGCAGTTCCGCTGCCATCGTCGTTAGCACCGGGAGCAGTGTGTACCCGGTCCATCACATTGGTCACCCGGCTGTCCAAGTGCCCGCTAATCACGTAAATGCGGGGATCATGCGGATCGGTGCCTTTAAGGGTGGCCACTACATTGCCCAGGCTAATGGAAGTATCCACGCGCTTGCCATCGGCAGCATAGGTGGTGGTATCCAGTTTCACCGTAAGACGGCCTTTGGACGGACCTGCGAAAGATTCCATTTTATGCAGCACCCAGTTGCGGGCAGCGCCAATGCCCCTCCGGGTGTCTGTAATGGTGCTGATAGTACTGCGGGTATCAAACTTTACCAGTTGCAGGATGTAGCTATGTAAGCTGTCTGCATTTACCTGCGACACCATTTGCGCAATCACGGGGTCTCGTTGTACCAGCGTTTGCGCACTACCCAGGAGTGAGCAGGCCAGCAAGCCGGGTAGCATCCATTGCTTCCTCATAAGCTATATAGGTTTTGATTGGGTATAAAAGTAATAGGCAGCCCCACTTCTACCAAATTTTAGGGATGGGAGGAAACAGCTGTTGAACAGCGGATTTTAGCCTGCGGCAAATGCGCCACCAGTGCGGCACAACACCCCTTTCCCAGGGTTTGATGAGTGGAACCTGCGTTCAAAAAAAAAGTACGGCTTCCCGGCCCAGTCCCTATTTTTACACCGGCAGTTTGATAAAAATATAATCGTATGATCCATCCTTTTCTGACGCTTGAACATATAACGGTTCGCCATCTCGACAATACCCTTTTCCACGACCTCTCTTGGCAGGTGGAAAAAGGCCAGCATTGGGCCATCATGGGTAGCAGCGGCGCTGGCAAGTCTGCCCTGCTAAACACTATTGCGGGCAGGTTCAATGTCATTAACGGTACCATCCGCTATCACTTCTACGACGACTTCATAGCCACCCATCCTCAAGAGGATCCCTATTTCAATTACCGCCGCCTACTGGCCACCGTAAGCCATCATCACCAGTTTAAAAATCTTTCCCATACCTCCGACTTTTACTATCAGCAGCGGTTCAATAGCTCCGATGCGCAGGACGCTCCCACGGTACAGACCTATCTGTTTGGCGACGCCCCCGTAGACGCCGCCACCATGGAATGGCTCACTCCCCTGCGTATTCCATCCCTGCTACACAAGGAGCTGATCAAATTATCTAATGGCGAAACCCGCCGTACTATGATTGCTTACGCCCTGCTACAAAAACCCCGGCTGCTTATGCTGGATAATCCTTTCATTGGGCTGGACGTGCAGGCCCGCAAGGATTTCCAGGAAATGATTAACCATATTATTGGCCTGGGTACCACCGTATTCCTGGTAACCAGCCCCCAGGAAATACCAGACATGATCACCCACGTACTTACCCTGGACGATGGAAAAGTAGCTGGTACGTATACACGCAGCGAATACCTGGCCATGCCCCATCCCACCAATAATAGCGCCGCCCTGCCCTCATTCGACAAAGACCTCGTATTGCAACTTACTGCACACGCCCCCCGCGAGCACTTTCACACCATTGTGGACATGAAGGATGTACATGTTACCTATGGTGAAGCGCAGATCCTGCAAAACATTAACTGGACAATTTTGCCCAATGACAAATGGGCTTTACTAGGCCCCAATGGCGCGGGCAAGTCTACCTTGCTCAGTCTTATTAATGCAGACAACCCCCAGTCCTACGCCAACAACATTTCCCTCTTCGACCGCCAGCGAGGCAGCGGGGAAAGCATCTGGGACATTAAGCGCCGTATTGGCTTTGTGTCGCCGGAACTGCATCAGTATTTTACGTCCCAGGCCCACTGCCTACAGATCGTAGCCTCCGGCTTTCACGACACCATTGGCGCACTGCGGGGCAACACGCCAGAACAACTCGATATAGCAATGGGATGGATGAAAGTGCTGGACATTGATCAATATGCCAACCAGCCATTCAAACAGGTGCCGGAAAGCATTCAGCGCATTGCCCTGCTGGCCCGTGCGCTCGTGAAAAACCCACCCCTGCTGATTTTTGATGAACCCTTCCAGGGCCTCGATGCCAAACAGAAAGAACACTTCAAACAAGTAATTGCATCCCTCTGCGACGTACTGCCGGTAACGCTGATCTTTGTTACCCATTACCTCGAAGAATTGCCTGCCAGTGTAGATAAATTCCTGCGATTGGATAAAGGCCACCAGGTATAAATCAGGCACCCACTATCAAAAGATAGGTGGGGTGCCTTACAATAATAGTTTCCTTTTCTCCATCAGTTAATTACATAGATTTACGATCAAACTTGCCATTTTCCACTTAACTTTATCCGCAATCATTTTTATTAAAAACCTCCATAGCTTATGCGTTCACCCAAAAGGCCACTCATCCTGGCCCTACTTGTACTAATAGCATTCGTAACCGTTTCCCAAAGTTGTAAACGGCCACGAAAAACCATCAATCCTGAATTTGCCAAATATGTGGAAGCCTATACTACTGGCGTTATTTCCAAACAAAGTACGGTGCGCATCCAACTGGCCGACGGCGTGAACGTTTCGCATACCAATAATGAGCCGGTAGATAGATCCCTCTTCGATTTTTCACCCAACATAAAAGGCAAGGCATATTGGGTAGATGCTACCACCATCGAATTTCGCCCCGACGAAAACCTGCAACCAGGCAAGGATTACGACGTGTCTTTTAACTTGGGCAAAGTAGCCGAGGTACCCTCCGCACTGAAAACATTCGACTTCAGTTTCCGTGTCATCAAACCCGCCTTCTCTATTAACCTAAATGGATTGAAGGCTGCCGACAATAACTCGCTCGAAAAAATGACCTTCTCCGGCCAGATCTTTACGGCAGATGTGGAAGACCCTCAAAAAATTGAACAACTCCTTAAAATAAATTATCCGGGCTCCATGTCCGCCATTACCTGGCAGCACAACCCCGCAGCGCGTCTTTCCACCTTTACCATCAGCAACATACAGCGTGGCAGCAGCGCCCAACCCCTGGGCCTCCATTGGGACGGCAAGCCGTTGAACATAGAAACCCACGACCAGAAAGCCGTGGAAGTGCCGGCCATTGGCGATTTCAAGATACTCGACGTACGCGCCGAAAGCGAGCCGGAACAGCACCTGTTGGTACAATTTTCCGACCCCCTTAGCATGTCGCAAAGCCTCGAAGGCATGATCAGCATTAGCAACGCTACAGACCTGCGTTACACCATCAACGGCAGTGAGGTAAGCGTATACGCTGCCGAACGCCTGGAAGGCAATTACACCGTTAACATTGCCGAAGGCATTCTCAATATTTCTGATAAAAAACTGGCCGCCCCCTGGTCTGCCAACGTGAACTTCGAAAACACCCTGCCCAGCGTTACCATACCCGGCAAAGGCGTAATCCTGCCACAAAGCAGCAAACTGGTAATGCCCTTTGAAGCTGTGAACCTAAAAGCAGTGGATGTTACCATCATCAAGATCTATGAAAACAATATTCCCCAATACCTCCAGCGCAATACGCTAGACGGTGCAGAAGATCTCCGCCGCGTAGCCCGGCCCATCGTGGAAAAAACCGTGAACCTGGATACCGACAAGTCTTTGAACCTGCACAAGAAAAACCGCTTTTACCTGGACCTGGAAAAGATACTGCAAACCGAACCCGGTGCCATTTACCGCGTGACCATCGGTTTCCGCAAGTCTTACGCCCTCACCAGCTGCACGGCCGCCGACTCTATTACCCGGAAAAACAGTAATAACGATGACGAAGACGACTACGAAGATTACGACTACTACGGAGAAAAATTAGATGAAGACGATGGCTTCTGGCGCCGCTACGATAGCTATTATCCTTACGGTTATAAATGGCGGGATAAAGACGATCCCTGCACCAACTCCTATTACAACAAAGACCGCTGGGCGTCGCGAAATATCATCGCGTCCAACATTGGCCTGATCGCCAAACGCGGAAACGACAATAGTATGCTCGTAGCCGTAACCGACATCCGCGATACCAAACCACTGATTGGGGTGGAACTGGAACTGCTGGACTACCAAAACCAGGTGATCTTTAAAACCAAAAGCGATGGAGACGGCCTGGCTACCTTCGACCTTAAACGTACGCCCTACCTGCTCATTGCCAAAAAAGACAGTGAACGTGGCTACCTGAAATTAGACGATGGCAGCTCCCTGCCCCTGAGCCGTTTTGATGTAAAGGGCGCAGAAATACAAAGCGGCATCAAAGGATTTTTATATGGAGAACGGGGCGTATGGCGGCCCGGCGATTCGCTTTTCCTCACCTTTGTACTGGAAGACAAAGACAAGAAACTGCCCGAAAATCATCCTGTAACGTTAGAACTGTATACCCCGCAGGGCCAGTTGTACAAACGCATTAGTCAACATAATTCGCTCAACGGCTTTTACAATTTCTCTACCGCTACCGGTGCCGACGATCCTACCGGCAACTGGACGGCAAAGGTGCAGGTAGGCGGAGCCACTTTCACCAAAAACCTGAAAATAGAAACCGTAAAGCCTAACCGCTTAAAAATAAATTTAAACTTCGGCGCTCAGAACGTACTGACCAAAGTAAATGGCGGTACCACCGGTACCCTCAACGCGCAATGGCTGTTTGGCGCTACCGCGCAAAACCTGAAAGCTAAGGTAGACGTGGCCCTCAGCGCACAAAATACCCACTTTGAAAAATGGGATGGTTACAAATTCGACGACCCTGTGGCCAAATTTGAAACGGAAAACAAAACCATTTTTGAAGGTCCCCTGAATGATGGGGGCAGCGCCACCATAAAAGCAGATTTTCCCCTAGGCAACGTAGCCCCGGGTATGCTGAAGGCCAATTTTGAAGTGAAAGTATTTGAACCCGGCGGAGATTTCAGCATCGATCATTTCTCCCTGCCTTATCATCCGTTCTCCTCTTACGCAGGCATCAAGCTACCTGAAGGCGAGCGCACCACCGGCATGCTACTCACCGATCAGCCGCATCCTGTCAGCATCGTGAATGTAGACGACAATGGCAACCTCATTGCTGGCAATCACAATGTGGAAGTAACCCTTTACCGGCTGCACTGGCGCTGGTGGTGGGATGATACGGAAAATGATTTTAGCAACTTCACCACCGACAGCTACAACCAGTTGCTGGAAAAGCAAACCATTGCGCTCAACAATGGCAAAGGCACCTATAATTTAATGGTTAAAAGTCCTAACTGGGGTCGTTTCCTGGTAAGGGTGAAAGACCTGGAAAGTGGCCATATTACCGGCCAGTCTGTATACATCGATTACCCCGGCTGGGCAGAACGTGTGCAGCAGGAAAACCCGGCAGAGGCTTCCATGCTGGTATTCACCTCCGACAAAACCACCTACAAAGTGGGCGACCCCATCACCCTCACTATCCCAAGTAGCAAAGGTGGCCGCGCCCTGGTGAGCATAGAGTCTGGCAGTAAGGTGATTAAAACTACGTGGGTGAATACAGACGATAAGGAAACCATCTACAAATTCAACGCGGAAAGTGGTATGGCGCCCAATATTTACGTGAATGTAAGCTTGCTGCAACCGCATGCCCAAACCGTGAACGACCTGCCCATCCGCATGTACGGCACCATACCTATTAATATTGAAGATCCTAATACCGTTCTAAAGCCGCAAATCGCCATGCCAGCCACTTTACGGCCGGAAGACAATGCCACCATCAAGGTATCGGAAGCCACCGGTAAGGCCATGACCTACACCGTGGCCGTGGTAGATGAAGGCCTGCTGGACCTTACCCGCTTCCAAACGCCAGACCCCCACGGCGTGTTCTACGCCCGGGAAGCCCTCGGCGTTAAAACCTGGGATATTTTTGATTACGTGATCGGCGCATGGGGCGGCGACCTGGAACGCATACTCAGCATAGGCGGCGACGAAGGCCTGAACCGCAACGCCAGCGCTGCCAAAGCCAACCGCTTTAAACCCGTGGTGAAATACCTGGGCCCCTTCTACCTCAAAAGTGGGCAAACGGCTACTCATTCCTTTAAATTACCGCCTTACATCGGTTCTGTAAAAGTGATGGTAGTAGCAGGCCAGGATGGCGCTTACGGCTCCGCCGAAAAAACAGCAGCGGTGAAAAAACCACTCATGCTACTCACCTCAGCCCCCCGCGTACTGGGTCCGGGCGAAAGCATTCAACTGCCCGTCACTGTATTCGGACTGGAAAAAAATATTCATAACGCCAGTGTTACCCTGGCTACCAGCCCCCTGCTGGAAGTTATTGGCGAGCACACTAAAACCGTAACCTTCCCACAACCGGGTGAACAGGTGGTGTATTTCGAAGTGAAGGTGAAAGCCCAAACCGGCCTGGCCAAATTCAAGGTGACCGCCAGCAGCAACGCAGAACAGGCCAACGAAGAGGTAGCACTGAATGTGCGCAATCCAAATCCGGTGATGACCAACATCCTGGAAAATAACCTGCAGCCGCATGCCGCCTGGAACACGGCTTTCAGCCCCATCGGCATGGCGGGTACCAATAAGGGTGTGCTGGAAGTATCTACCATCCCTTCGCTAAACCTGGGCAAACGACTAAACTATCTCATTGAATATCCTTACGGCTGCGTGGAGCAAACTACCTCCGCCGTATTTCCGCAACTATCGCTCCCTCAATTGATGGAAGTGAAGGAATCGCAGAAAGCGGAAATAGATCGCAATATCAAGGCCGGCATAACCCGCCTCAAAGGCTTCCAAACCAGTGACGGCGGCCTGAGTTACTGGCCAGGCTATGCTAACTCAGACGAGTGGGGCACCAACTATGCCGGCAACTTCCTGCTGGAAGCGCAGGATAAAGGTTATACTCTTCCCCCCGGCATGCTGGACCAATGGAAGAAGTACCAACGCAATAAAGCCGTAACCTGGGCGCCTAATAGTTACAATTTCTACGGTGGCGATCTGGTACAGGCCTACCGCCTTTACCTGCTGGCGATGGCAAAAGCGCCAGAACTAGGCGCTATGAACCGTTTGAAGGAATTTAAATACCTCTCTGTTCCCGCGAAGTGGAAACTAGCCGCCGCCTACAAACTGGCCGGCCAGTCTGAAGCCGCAAACAGCCTGGTGGCAGGCCTGGGCATAGACGTGAAACCCTACACACAAATGGGCGGCACCTTTGGCTCCGATGTGCGGGATAAAGCCATGATATTGGAAACACTCACGTTAATGGGTAAACGTAGCCAGGCCGCTGGCCTGGTCACGCAGATCGCCGCATCGCTCTCCCAGGATTATTGGTACAGTACCCAAACCACGGCCTATGCATTGATCGCCATTGCTAAATATTGCGGTACCAACAGCGGAGGCAGCAATATGAATTTCAGTTACACGCTAAACGGCGTAAAAGGCAGTGTAAACAGTAAAAACACCTACATATCGCAGATACCTGTAACCTTCAACGGTGCCAGCGGCAACGTAAGCATGCAGAACAACGGTGCCAACCTGCTCTACGCCCGCCTCATTCTCCAGGGCCAGCCCGAGGCAGGCCAGGAACCCGTGATCCCAGACAAACCAGATATCCTGCAACTCAATGTGCGCTACAGCACCCGAGACGGTCGCCCACTGGACCCCACCACACTGAAGCAGGGTACAGATTTCATGGCTACAGTAACCGTGAGGAACCCCGGCAAAAGAGGCTATTACGAGCAAATGGCGCTAGCACAGGTATTCCCCTCCGGTTGGGAAATCCTGAACACCCGTCTACTGGAAAACGATAGCGCCTTCCACAACTCCCCCTCTACTTATATGGACATCCGGGATGATCGTGTGTACACCTTCTTTAACATTGAAGAAAACAAAACGCATACGTACAATGTACTCCTCAACGCATCTTACCTGGGCCGATATTACCTGCCCGCCACCAGTTGCGAAGCGATGTACGACAATAGCATCCACGCCTACGCCCCCGGCAAATGGGTGGAAGTAACGAAATAAAAAATCATCTTATAAAAATGGCTGGCAAAAACGTTTTTGCCAGCCATTTTTATTTAAATTCCATATAGTTCCTTGGCCAACATTTAAAAATGAGTAGCAAACACTTCATACCGGCAAAAATGTTTTCTTAAAAACAGCCACTCATTTAATACCAATACCGGCAACTCCTAATAAAAACACTTCATTCACGCTAAAAAAATTGTTATGAAATTCCTTTCTCTTGAACCGTTTATTCCATCCGGAAGTGATTTTAACAAGTCTGCCGAGTTATTCCAGGAACTAGGATTTGAAATATTATGGAATGCAGGCGGCTACATCAGCTTCGCAAAAGACAACTGCAAATTTATCTTGCAACAATTCGACAACAAATCTTTTGCAGAAAACCTGATGGTCAGTGTAAGCGTAGACAGCATAACAGCATTTTATGAAATGGTTTTATCCAAACAACTAGACGAGAAATTTGGCATACGGGTAGGCCCCCCTACGCAGCAGCCTTATGGCAAAGAAGTGAACCTGATAGACCTTGCAGGCGTATGCTGGCATTTTGTGGAATAAACAGATTGCCGGCAAACTATTAATGGCCAAGACATTACATTGCCTTTTTAATATCTTTACGCCGCCGCGGAAAAAATTTCCCGCTACTTACATGCAAAAATTCTTTGTCTGGGCAAAACGTAAAAAATGGTGGCTGGGTGCCAGTGCACTCCTGATGATCTTGTATGCATGCGCTCTGCCTTCCAGGCTATTCACTGCACCCACCTCTTATGTAATAGAAGATAGCCATGGCGAACTACTTAGCGCCAGTATTGCAGCCGATGGACAATGGCGTTTCCCCGTAGCCAAAAATATCCCGGATAAATTTGTGCAATGTATTATTACCTATGAAGACAAACGCTTCTTTCATCACTGGGGCGTAGATCCGGCAGCCCTGGGACGCGCACTGGCGCAGGATATGCGCCATCGCCAGGTGGTAAGCGGCGGCAGCACCCTCACCATGCAGGTGATCCGGCTATCCCGCAACAAGCCCCGCACAATTTGGCAAAAACTGATAGAAATAACCCTGGCCACCCGCCTGGAATTTTCCTATTCAAAAAAATCTATCCTCGCACTTTACGCAGGCAATGCACCCTTTGGTGGCAACGTGGTAGGCCTGGATGCGGCGGCCTGGCGATACTACGGGCGCAACCCCGATGCCCTGTCCTGGGGCGAGATGGCTGCACTGGCCGTACTACCCAATAGCCCGGCCCTGGTACATCCTGGTCGCAACCGCAACGCCTTGTTACGCAAACGCAATGAACTGCTGGACAAATTATGTCTCACCAAAAAAATAGACAGCAGCACCTGCCAACTGGCCAAGCTGGAACCACTGCCTAATCAACCTTTACCCCTGCCCCAGTTTGCACCCCATCTGCTAGACCATTTCCGCCAGGAAAATCAGCGCCAGCCCAATACCACCACCCGCGTTAAAACCACGATAGACGGACCTTTGCAACGCAATGTGATAGATATTCTTCAACATTACCATACCATCTACCGGGCAAATGGGATTAACAATGCGGCCGCTATTGTGCTGGATGTAGAAACCGGCAATGCCTTGGCCTATGTGGGCAATATTTATAACCCCGCAGATTCTGCCCTGCAAAGCCATGTAGACGTTATCCAGTCGCCCCGCAGCCCGGGCAGTACGCTAAAACCCATACTCTACGCAGCTTTGCTGGGTGATGGACAGATACTGCCCCACACCCTTATTCCTGATATTCCCACGCAGATCGCTGGTTACAGTCCGCAGAATTTCGACCTGAGTTTCGATGGTGCCGTTCCGGCATCGCGGGCCTTATCCCGCTCTTTAAATGTGCCGGCCGTGCGCATGCTCCAGTTATATCGCTATGAACGTTTCCATACATTGCTGCGCCAGTTGGGCGTTACCACCCTTAAACAAAACGCCGATCACTATGGCCTTTCATTGATACTCGGTGGCGGTGAAAACTCGCTCTGGGAGCTGAGTGGCGTATATGCCAGCATGGCCCGCACCCTCCTCCACTTACCACAAAACAAAGGTGGTTACGACCTCGATGATATACATGGGCCCGGCTATCGTATGGACGAGCGCCACGTATCCCGCCACCAGCCCGGCCCCAATGGCTTGCTGGATGCAGGCGCCATCTGGTACGCCTTCAACGCCATGGAAGATGTGATGCGGCCCGGCGAGGAAATGCTCTGGCAACAATTTTCATCCACCCAACGAGTAGCCTGGAAAACCGGCACCAGCTTTGGTTTCCGCGATGGGTGGGCCATAGGCGTTACCCCCGGTTATGTAGTGGGTGTGTGGGTGGGCAATACCGATGGAGAAGGCCGCCCCGGCCTGCTGGGTGTAGCCACCGCCGCCCCCATCCTGTTCGACATCTTTCGCTTATTACCTGCCGGCAACTGGTTTGCCACGCCCTACAATAAATTGAAAAAGGTGGAGATATGCCGCCAAAGCGGCTTCCGGGCCGGCGAGTACTGCACAGACCGTGATTCTATGTGGGTTCCCGCTGCCGGCCTGCGCTCCGGCGTATGCCCCTATCATCAACTGGTACACCTGGATCATACCGGACATTACCGCGTTACGGAAAACTGCGAGCCACCTTATCGCATGCAGCATAAATCCTGGTTTGTACTGCCGCCCACGATGGAATATTATTACAAACAGAAAAACAGCTATCAACCCCTGCCGCCCTACCGGCCAGATTGCCTGGCCTCCCTGGAGAATGAAAAGGCACCCATGGAATTAATTTACCCGCGCCCCAATGCCCGCATTTACGTGCCGGTAGAAATAGATGGTACACCCGGCGAAGCCGTTTTTACCGCAGCCCACCGTAGCCCCGGCGTGCAGATATTCTGGCATATCGATAACACCTACGCAGGAGTTACCAAAGACATTCACCAGCTTGCAGTACATCCCACACCCGGCAAACATGTGCTTACACTCGTAGATGAAAATGGGGAAAGGATACAAACAAACTTTGAGATATTATCTAAAGACAAAGAATAACGTTAGGACTCCTAATAATTGTATTTTTCCTTCCACAACAACTTTAAATATTTCCTCAACTCATCCTCCCGTGCATTCTGCGCGGGGTCGTACAACTTGGTACCCGCTATTTCGTCCGGCAGGTATTCCTGCGGCGCAAAGTGGTTGTCATAATCGTGGGAATATTTGTAATCCTTTCCATACCCCTGCTGCTTCATGAGCCGGGTGGGAGCATTGCGGATATGCAGAGGCACTGGCAGGTCGCCGGTTTGTGACACCAAAGACTGGGCATTGTTAATGGCCATATAAGCTGCATTACTCTTAGGCGAAGACGCCAGGTAGGTTACACACTGCGACAGAATGATACGGGCTTCAGGATAACCAATCAGGTTTACCGCCTGGAAACAGTTGGTAGCCATCAGCAGCGCATTAGGATTGGCATTCCCAATATCTTCTGATGCCAGTATCACCAGCCGGCGGGCAATGAATTTCACGTCTTCCCCACCTGCTATCATACGCGCCAACCAGTACACCGCCCCATTAGGATCGCTGCCACGCACGCTTTTAATAAAGGCGGATATGATATCGTAATGCTGCTCTCCCTGCTTGTCGTAAATAGCCACCCGCTGCTGCGCAATATCCATCACCACCTGGTCGGTAATTACCACCGGCGCATCCTGGATGGTATCCACCACCAGCTCCAGCAGGTTCAGGAGCTTTCGCGCATCGCCACCGGAAATATTGAACAGGGCCGCAGTTTCCTTCAGCTCCACCCGCTTGCTTTGCAGCCAGGGATCTTTGAGCAGGGCCTGCTGCAACAGTTGCAGCAATTCCTCCTGCCCCAATGGTTTCAGCACATATACCTGGCTACGGGATAGCAATGCCGCGTTTACCTCAAAAGAAGGATTTTCAGTAGTGGCCCCAATGAGGGTGATAATGCCCTTCTCCACAGCACCCAGAAAAGCGTCTTGCTGCGATTTATTAAAACGGTGTATTTCGTCGATGAAAAGCACCGCCCCCTGCTGGTGACGCGCAGCTTCAATCACATCGCGCACTTCCTTCACACCGGAAGAAATGGCGCTGAGCGTATAAAAGGGTACGTCCAGGGTATGGGCTATGATGTTGGCAATGGTGGTTTTACCCACACCGGGTGGGCCCCACAGTATCATAGAAGGCACCTTGCCCTGTTGTAAGGCCTTGCGCAATATGCTGCCTGGCCCGGTAAGATGGGCCTGTCCCACCAGGTCGTCCAAAGTTTCCGGACGTAACCGTTCTGCTAATGGAACCATGGAAATATATTAAGCATAAAGTAGTAAAATTAATAAGCATCAACCCCGGAACAGTTTTCACATCCCTTGATCGGAGTTCTGCTGCTGCCGATATTTCCATACCTGTAGAAAGTTCAGCGACAGCAGATAGTTGACCATGAGCGAAGCACCATATACCAGCATGAAAATACCAGAGACGGTATATAATTTCCCAATGTCAGGCAACGCGTATTTAATGTCAGGATTCATTTTCATAACTTCCTGGGCATACATATCCGGATTGCTCAACACAGACCAGCCGGCGCTCAGCAGCATAAAGGCATACACAGCAGCAATGGCTCCAATGATGCGCAAACCGTCCGGAGCATTATCTTTCATTTGCAATTGAGGATACGCCAGGCTCCGGTGCAAACTGAGCGACAGCCAGCTATGGATAACTGCAGCTCCTACCAAAAAAAGCCCAATCAGCATCGCCATCTGCATGGTAAAAACAACCATCAACGCTAAACATATGCCGAAGAAACCCGACACAATCAGATTTACCAAACTCAATCCTTTCAATAAGCCAAACTTAAACGACATATCTCTTGTTTAATACGATTGCAAACCTAGTAATTTTGTTTCACTGTAGCTATTCCGGGATAGGCGGTGCTGGCCCAATATGCCAAAAGCTATACCTTTAGCACCTAAACCGCTTCAACACATGAATATTAACAAAGCAGTAATGCTGGCCTTGCCAGCAATACTGGTAGGTGCCGCCGCATTTGTACAAAGGCCTCCTGCTAAAAAACCCGCCAAAGTACCCGCCTTCGACCTTACATCGTTAGACCGCAGCGTAGATCCCTGCACGGATTTCGACCAATTCGCCAACGGCAACTGGAAAAAAAACAACCCCATTCCCGGCACAGAAAGCGGATGGGGCGCCTTTAATGTGCTGGATAAAGAAAATAAAGAAGTAAGGGTAAAAGGCATCATCCTAAATATCGTCCAGAAATCCAACCTGGCAAAAGGCACCGAGGAACAACAGATCAGCGACTTTTACCGCTCTTTCGTCGATACAGTAACCATCGCCAAACGTGGCGTAAGCCCCCTGGCCCCCTGGTTCGACAAGATCAACGCCGTACAAACCCTGGCCGACTGGGCCAAGGTATGTGGTGAACTCCAGCAGTATAACATCAGCACCATATGGGGCTTTGGCGTGGGAGCAGATGCAAAAAACAGCAAATGGAATACCTTGTATGAAGGCCAGGACGGCCTCACCCTGGGCGAAAAAAGCTACTACGAACGTACCGACTCCGCCACGGTGAAAGTACGCAGGGAACTAGTAGCTACCATCAATCAACTCGCCTCCCTGGCCGCCTTCCCTGAAACCAATCCCGGACAAACCATCCTGGATTTTGAAACCAAATTGGCCAAATTCCAATTGGCCAACGTGGAACTGCGCGACCCGGTGAAAAACTATAACAAATCAAACTTTGCCGAGCTGAAAACGCTGGCCCCCAGCTTCGATTGGGATGGCTTTACCGCCGCCCAGGGCCTTACACCAGATACGATCGTTTTGCAAAACAAACAATACTTGCAGCAGGCAGACGCCCTGGTAAAAAGCACGCCTATCGAAACATTGAAACTCTACACCCGCTGGCAGTTGCTGGGCCATTACGCCTCCCTGCTGAGCAAACCATTCGATGATGCCAATTTTCATTTCTTCGGCACCGTAATGGCTGGCCGTAAGGAACAGAAAGACCGCGTCACACGTGGCATTCGCGCTACAGACGCTTACCTGGGCATGCCCCTGGGCAAGCTGTTCGCCAAACAATACTTCCCCGAAAGTTCCAAACAAAAAGTTTCGGAAATGATTGAGAATGTGCGTACCGTTTTTGGCCAGCGCATTGACCAGCTCTCCTGGATGAGCGATTCTACCAAGAAGATGGCCCATACCAAACTAGCCTCCTTCACCTACAAGATCGGTTACCCCGACAAGTGGAAAGATTATTCCACTATCGACATAAATCCCGCTACCCTGGTAGAAAACGTGATGGCTACCGAAAAGTGGCGCCACAAGGATAATCTTAGCAAACTGGGTAAACCGGTAGACAAAACCGATTGGGGCATGACACCGCAAACGGTGAATGCTTATTACAACCCACTGAACAATGAAGTGGTATTCCCCGCAGGCATTTTGCAACCACCCTTCTTTAACCCCGATGCAGACGACGCCATTAATTACGGCGGCATTATCGCGGTGATAGGACATGAATTCACCCACGGCTTCGACGACGAAGGCTCGCAGTACGATGCAGACGGTAACCTCAAAAACTGGTGGACCGCCTCCGACCGTGCCAACTTCGACAAGCTTACCAGCAAGTATGCAGACTATTTTAGCGGTATAGAAGTATTGCCTGGTTTTAACATCAATGGAAAACTCACCCTGGGCGAAAACACCGCCGATCTGGGTGGCCTTACCCTGGCTTATTATGCATTAAAAAATTCTTTTAAAGGCAAAGCCGAACCTAAACCCATTGACGGTTTTACCTGGCAACAGCGTTTCTTCCTGGGCTGGGCACAGGTATGGCATGGCAACCAAACCGAAGCCTCCTTGCGCAATCAAGTGCAGACCAATCCACACGCCCCTGCGCGCAACCGTATTAATGGCCCCTTTCCTCACCTGAAGGAATTTGCCGATGCATGGCATTGCAAAAACAGTAAAATGGCCCTGGCCGACACAGCCCGTGTAGTGATCTGGTAAATCATCATAAAAAATAAGAATAGAAATGCCGTTTCACTGGGAAACGGCATTTTCTATTTTTAGCTATTCACATTGACCACAAAATGCAGTACGACAGATCGCACACCCGGCCTATCAAAAAGCATAAACGGCGGCAAAAAGCAGGCTGGCCCCGGAGGTGGTGCTGGCCCCCGCCTTTTGCATGAAAATAGGCGCGGAGCTGTAATCGTACCGGAATTCAGGAATAACAGTAAGGCCGCCCACTTTAAAATTGGCAGATAGGGTATTGGCAAACACATTGGCCCCCAGGACTGTCGTTACCCCTGATTCAGGCACAAAAAAAGGATGCATTTTAACCCCATCTTTATCATTAAAATACTCACTGCGCAACGTGAGGCCCAGCCAGGGTTTGGGGTCCAGGTTCAGGTACACGGCGGCCCCCCACCAGGTGCTGCTGGCGGCGTACTTGCCATCATTGAGGGCGCGGGAAGTATTGGCGGTGGCATTAAAGCCAATGCCTACCAGAGTAGAAGCCTTTGTATTGATCACCAGATCATATTGGTGTACTTTGGTATCGGCCATATCGCGACCGCCAACATAGTTAAAAAAGCATTTAAAATGATCGCCTGCCACATAGCTGTACTGCGCCAGCAGGTTCTTATTATTTGATCCATCTTCCGGTACGCTGCGCACATCCGTTGGCTGGGAAACACCTATCATTAATCCGCTTTTGCCTACCGTGAAATCGGCCCGCACACCCGTATGGGAAAAGGGTCCGTTGGAAAACATATAGGACATGCTATAATTACGGTTAGCATTGGCATCCAATACCTCATACCCCACATGAGTAGCCCAGGTACCGGCAGTGACCTTCACCCAGGCCGTAGGGGCATAACTGATGTATAGCTGTTTGATAGCCTGTACAATGCCATTATCGTGATAGGCAAATTCCTGCTCCCGGGAACCAACCCCCAAGTCGGCCACCATATCCAGTTTGCTAGTCTTGTGTTCCAGCTTCACCGTGGCCATTCCCAGGCGAAACTGGTCGTGAGAACTGGTAAAACTAGTCAGATCCGTATTCGTTTTATTAAAATCATAACGATAATATACATCCACCGATCCGGTTACCAGGAGCGCCGGTGTGGGTGGAGGAGGCGGCGGCAGGGGTGGTGCCACGCTCGAAGCCTGGGCGGCACTGGTATCGGGGCCTTGTGCGCGTAAAAGACCTGGTAGCACTACGGTAAGGAAGAGTAAAGATATTTTAAGCATCATGGTAGTTTTGTGAGTGGAATAAAGGTTGCACTTGCCCCTGTTCAGCGGCAATACAGCCGGAGAAAACCGGCTGCACAAATCGATGGATCAGTATTTTCCCGGGATAGATGATGGTAAATACATGCCCATCCCTGGCCGTTTTCCGGATAACGACGGATGGGAAATTATTTTACCTGCTTTAATGAAATCCGGCATGCCGCACAGCGCCGGTCCTTGCTTTCCGGCGGGTGTAAGCAGCTTTCTAAGGCCTTGCTGTGAAATCTTTCGCTTGCAATAATCAGTGCCTGCACAAAGGAACTCAGTATTCGTACCGCACCAATAACAACCCGGCTACCCTCGCAGTAGCTCCTGCGCATAGCATGCTCTATACCCAGGTTACGTAAGTAATGAATGGGAAGTTTTGGATAATAAAACAACTGATCCTTTGCGGAAAGGAAAACAGTTACAAACTCAATTAATAATTAAAATGTCGATAGATATTGCCCGAAAAAACGGCCACAAGTCCACTTTCCCAGGATGCTACACTTTGGTTGAACGGACGGCTGAACATTATAATCTGCGCATTATAATCTAAACAGCAGCGCCACTACTATATTATTCCAGTTACGATGACCGGCTCCTCTCCACTTACGTAAGCACTAATGTGGCAAGGCCCAACATTAACTTACATTATAAATCCATACACGTGATTATTGCAATACTAAAGTATACAAAACAGCTATGTTTTTATAATATTGTGTTATATAAAATATATTTTAATATATTGAAATTCTTCGTTGCAATGGCTTATAATACACGAATACTTAAGTAGTTATAAACACTATTACGCAGTTACCATGTTTTTTAGCGGGTCGGAAAAATCGAATATTTTCAAAAAATCCTTGATTTAAAGAAGTTTATTCAAGGGTTTACGGGTGGGCTATTCGTTAGATATAGGAAGACCGGGGTTTAAGATTTAGCAAGAAAAGGGCGGCTGCTGCCGGTTATTAGCCAGAAGCAGCTTGTTCAGCCCTGCGTCAAGTAGCTGGATACATTGTTCTTGTTGTGCAGCATCATATGCCGCGCATATCGATAATAACTGGAATAGGCGCAGGCTTTTGTTGGTAAAAGGTTTAAAATCTTTATTACATAACTCCAGGGAAAAATGAAAACGTTCTTCCAGGTCTTCTTCAAACTCTCGCAGGCTCAGTGTTTCATCAATCGGGTAGTCTATTAAAACTTCTTCTTCAAAGCCTGCATCTTGCAGGGTATCCAAAGCATTGGCCAGCGCATAGCGGGCATACACCGCACAGTTGCAACGGAGCAGGCGCTGAAACTGCAGCTGCAACAGGGATATGGTCATTAATGGGTGTAGTTTGAGGATCTTCATGATAGCCTGACTTGATATTGTTTCATGTTACAAAACTCGCTTTGGAATGTAAACTGAATCTTAATTACTTGTTATAATATTGTGAAAACAACCCACCATCTTCAACGTATAATCCGCCACAGCCATATTATATCAAGTAAAAAGGGAAGCGCTGCCAAGCTTATAGCGTTTCCCGCGTATTTCCATATTTTAATCCCGTCACGGCGTTAAAAGATACCAGGCTGGCGTCCCAATCTAGCCCAGGCTCCTCCTCCTCTTGTGCATCGTCTTGCTGGCGCAACAAAGCCTGCCCAGCCAGGGTTTGAGGATGGGTATACAAAGACCATTGACCATTTACATATTCGAGTGCAGTAAGGCTTTCCACCCAATCGCCGGAGTTCAGGTAAGTCACCGTTTTACCCTGGTGGTGCATTTCTTTAATGAGGGGTTGATGAATATGCCCGCAGCACACCACGTCTATGCCTTTATCAATAGCGATACCGGCCACCGTTTGTTCGAAATCGGATATAAATTTCACCGCCTGTTTTACGCCATGTTTAATTTTTTTGGAAAAGGACATTTTTTCCCGGCCCATTTTCTCCATCAGGTTATTGACTAAACGGTTCAGTATAATGAGGAAATCGTACCCCTTGCCTCCTAATTTAGCCAGCCATTTAGAATTTTTCATGGTAATGTCGTATACATCCCCATGGAAGAACCAGTGTTTTTTACCGTCTACATCCAGGATCAGCTTATTATCTATGGTAAAATTACTGAGGCCAAAGCCGGCAAATTTGCGCAGAGCCTCATCATGGTTACCTGTCAGGTAATACACTTGCGTACCTTTACCGATGAGCTTTAACAGCCGGCGAATTACCTTGGTGTGGGATTTGGGGAAGTAACGTTTGCTGAATTGCCAGATGTCAATAATATCTCCGTTGAGAATCAGTATCTTTGGATCCACACTATCTATATATTGCACCAGCTCTTTGGCATGGCAACCATAAATTCCCAGGTGTACGTCTGAAATTACGGCGATGTCTAATGGGCGTTTTTCCGGCATTTTACTTTACTAACTAAGTATAAACCAGGCGGCTGGTTCGGTTGTTATGATTAATTATTTACATGCAAAAGTCCTGTACGCATATTACTTTCCTATTAACTGTAGGTTAAGGAATTATTAATTCAGCAATTTTCCTGGCTTCATTGGCCATGTCTGGCTATTTTTGCCGCAAATTCAAATCAGATTTATGGGAGGCTTTAACTCTTTTGTGAAATTATTTGTACCGAAAGACCGGGTTTTTTACTCTTTGTTTGAAGACGTAGCGGCCACCTTGGTAGAAATGGCGACGGTACTGGTAGAACTGGTAGAAACGAAAGACATTTCTATCCGGAAGGACAAAGCGAACCTCATAGAGCGGCTGGAACACAAAAACGACGACCTTACCCACCGCATCCTGGTGGAACTGAGCCAGAATTTTATTACCCCCTTCGACCGGGAAGACATTCATTACCTGGCCTCTACCCTGGACGACGTAGCCGATTACATCCATGGTTCTTCCAAAAGAATTGATCTTTATAAAGTTTATGACCTCAACGAACACATCCGCAAACTGGCAGACCTCATCTACCAAGGCTGTGTAGAGCTATCCCGTGCCATTCCGGAACTGCGCAACATGCAGAATATGCGCGTAATTACCGAAGCCTGTGTGAAGATCAATAGTTTAGAAAACCATGCAGACGATATTTACGACCGTGCCATCGCAGACCTTTTTGATGAACATTCCAATAATGCAGGCGAGCTGATTAAAATGCGGGAAATCTATCAGGCCCTGGAATTGGCCACAGATAAGTGTGAAGACTGCGCCAACGTGATCGAGACTATAATTATTAAATACGCCTAACCCTCACCTTTGCAGGCTGCATTCTTCTATATAACCATTTGCACATGGCGCTTTTAGTCATCATATTCGTACTGGCTTTTGCTTTTGATTTTATTAACGGCTTCCACGATGCGGCCAATTCCATAGCCACCATCGTGTCTACCAAGGTACTTACTCCGTTTCAGGCAGTTATCTGGGCTGCCATCTTCAACTTTGCGGCTTTTTTCCTGGCAAAATATGTTTATGGCGAATTTAAGGTAGGCAATACCATCGCCAACTCTATTTTTGAACAATACATTACCCTTAAGGTAATTCTCTGCGGGCTCATTGCAGCTATCATCTGGAACCTGTTCACCTGGTGGTACGGCATTCCCTCCAGTTCTTCGCACACCCTTATCGGGGGCTTCATTGGAGCAGCAGTGTTGAACGCTGGCGGCGATTTTCACGTGATCAATTATGCAAAGGTGCTGCCTACTATTTACTTTATTGTGCTGGCACCGCTCATTGGTATGGCCATATCGTTCGTCACCACCATCCTGATCCTGAATATATGCCGCAGGGCCAACCCCTTCCGCGCTGAAAACTGGTTCAAGCGGTTGCAACTGGTATCTTCCGCCGCCCTTAGCCTTGGACACGGCAGTAACGACGCCCAGAAAGTAATGGGTATTCTGGCAGTATCCCTGGTATCTACCGGCCACCTGGACAATATCAAGAATGTACCGGACTGGGTGCCGCTATGCTGCTTTACCGCCATTGCTGCGGGTACCATGAGCGGTGGGTGGAAGATTGTAAAGACCATGGGGACCCGTATTACCAAGGTTACGCCCCTGGAAGGTGTGAGTGCGGAAACGGCGGGCGCATTGACTCTATTTCTGACCGAACGCCTGGGCATACCGGTTAGTACTACCCATACCCTTACCGGTTCCATTATTGGTGTGGGAGCCGTAAAACGCCTGAGCGCTGTGCGTTGGGGTGTAACCGTAAGCCTGCTCTGGGCCTGGATACTGACCATCCCCATCAGCGCCATGCTGGCCGCATGCATTATGTTCCTCGTTAAAATGTTTGCTTAAAATATACCCTGCAAAATAAAAAGAGGGCAAACCAGTTGGTGTGCCCTCTTTTTATTTTGCAGGGTACGCAACCGCATGTGTGGTGTTTTTCATTTAAATAAAGTTATTTTTGTCAGCCATTAAGTCCGTCAAAGTGCAGCTAGACCTACCAAACACCAGGAAACTTCCGGACTTATTTTAACGACTAAAAATCCTTCAACAGAAGCTTATTAACAATCGCATGAAAGGTATTATTCTAGCCGGCGGCTCCGGCACACGCTTACATCCCATTACATACGCCATCAGCAAGCAGATCATGCCAGTGTACGACAAACCCATGATCTATTACCCTTTGTCTACCCTCCTGCTGGCCGGCATCCGCGATATCCTGATTATTTCTACCCCGCACGACCTACCGGCTTTCCGCCGCCTTTTCGGCGACGGTAGTCAATTGGGTCTGCACCTGTCTTATGTAGAACAGCCCATCCCCAATGGGCTGGCGCAGGCTTTTGTGCTGGGCGAAGAGTTTATCGGCACAGATCCCGTAGCCCTGGTGCTGGGTGATAACATATTTTACGGCGCAGGCCTGGGTACCCAGCTACAAAAAAACACAGCGCCCGAAGGTGGCATCGTGTACGCCTATCACGTGAGTGATCCGGAACGTTACGGGGTGGTGGAATTTGATGAAAACATGCAGGCCAGGTCTATAGAAGAAAAACCGCTACAGCCTAAATCCAACTATGCTGTGCCTGGTCTTTATTTTTACGATAATGAAGTGGTAGCAATTGCCAAAGCGCTTGCTCCAAGCCCCCGGGGCGAATACGAGATTACCGATGTGAACCGCGAATACCTGAAACGGGGCAAACTGAAAGTTTCCATCCTGCCCCGTGGCACCGCCTGGCTAGACACTGGCACCTTCGATTCGCTCATGCAGGCCTCCCAGTTCGTGCAGGTTATTGAACAGCGGCAGGGCATTAAAGTGGCCTGTATTGAAGAAATTGCTTACCGCCAAGGCTTTATCGACAAGGCACAATTGGAAGTGCTTGCCAAGCCGCTCCTGAAAAGCGGGTACGGCGCTTACCTCCAGGACGTACTGGAAGGTAATATCTGATCGCACTGTTTTAACTTTTTAAATACAACTTACAATGAAGGTCTTAGTTACGGGGGGCTGTGGTTACATAGGCTCGCACACGATTGTAGATTTGATCAATAATGGCTTTGACGTAGTTTCTGTAGACAGTAACATCCGCAGCTCCGCTCAACTGCTGGATGGCGTAGAACGTATTACCGGCAAAAAAATTCACAATTACAAAGTGGACCTTTGCAACCTGGAAGATACCAATGCAGTATTCCATGAAAACCGCGACATCATTGGCGTTATCCACTTCGCGGCCCTGAAAACCGTCCCTGAATCTGTAACGAACCCTTTATTATATTTCCAGAATAACCTGGACTCCCTCATCAACGTGCTAAAATGTGTGAAGGAATACAACATACCTAACTTTGTATTTTCCTCCTCCTGCTCCGTGTATGGCAATGCCACGGAACTGCCGGTGGTGGAAAGCACCCCGCTGCGCGAGGCCCAAAGCCCCTACGCCCGCACCAAACAAATGGGGGAACAAATTATCCAGGATTATAGCAAAATACACGATACCCAAAGCATACTGCTGCGCTATTTTAACCCGGTAGGCGCCCACCCTTCCGGCCTGATCGGCGAACTGCCCCTGGGTAAGCCCGACAACCTGGTGCCGGTAATCACCCAAACGGCCATCGGCAAAATTCCGAAAATGGTGGTGATGGGCCACGATTACGACACCCGCGATGGCAGCTGCGTGCGCGACTATATTCACGTCATGGATATTGCCAATGCCCACACCAAAGCCCTTCAATACCTGATCGATAAGAAAAATAAAACAAACTGCGAGGTCTTTAACCTTGGTACCGGCAACGGAGTAACTGTACTGGAGGCTATCAAGGCTTTTGAGAAAGTATCCGGCGTGAAACTTAACTACGAACTGGGCCCCCGCCGCCCCGGAGACGTGGTAGCCATCTATGCCAACAATAGCCACGCCCGCGCAGAACTGGGCTGGACACCGGCCATCGGCATCGATGAAATGATGCGCACCGCCTGGCAGTGGGAGCTAAACCTCCGCGATAAAGTAAGAGCCAATTAACACCCATCAAAGGCCCATAGGACGGAAATTTAGCGTTTGGAAGGATTAAACTTAGTTGTATTAATACGGTCTTAATACCGGCACTTTGAAGAGCAAGTACTGTCTGTCCGACAAAAGATAGCGTCTTGGCTGTTCACCATTTAACCGAAACATGGCCGTAACATCCGATGATAAAGAACTTTTAGCGCTTTACCGGCAGCCTGCCACCAAAGAAAAGGGATTCACGCGCATCATCGAAAAATACCAGGAAAAATTATACTGGCATATCCGCCGGCTGGTATTAGATCATGAAGATGCAAATGATGTCTTGCAGAATATGCTGATAAAAGTTTGGAAGAACCTGGAAGGTTTCCGGGAAGATTCCCAGTTATATACCTGGCTCTATAAAATTGCTACCAACGAAAGCCTAACTTTCCTGGAGCAACAAAAGCGCCGTGGCAATTCGGTTTCTTTATCCGATGTGGAAACGGGCCTGAGCAATAAACTGAAAGCCGACAGCCAGTTCGATGCCAATAAGCTGGAATGGAAACTACAAAATGCCATCCTGGCCTTACCGGAAAAACAGCGCATCGTTTTTAACCTGCGGTATTACGATGAGATGCCTTACGAAGAAATGAGCCGGGTGCTAGATACCTCGGAAGGCGCCTTAAAAGCATCGTACCACCACGCAGTCAAAAAGATCGAAGAGTCTATAAAAAAAAGTGCAGCGGAATAAAACCAATAACAATTTTTGCAGGGCAATACCTGTAGTGATATCATGAAAAAGGGGCAAGCAATAGCAGCAGAGTGGAAGCACATAGCGCCAGGTCTTCATCTACCGGATGAAGCGCCTTTTAGCGTACCGGAAGGATATTTTACTGCATTACCAGAGCAGGTGATGCAGCGTATCCGGCATGCAGAAAATGATGAAGTGGAAACTATCCTTAATGGTTTACCAAAAGTAAACCCGCTGTCGCAGCCCGCCCCTGCTTACTTTAACCAACTGAGCGCCCAGGTGTTGCAACGCATTCACCAGGAAAATGCCGGAGATGCTTTGGAAGAGGCCCGCGAGGTAGACCGGATCTTAACGGGATTACCCAAAAACAATCCTTTCACCCCTGCGCCACCCACTTATTTTGCGCAGCTGGGCAGTCAGGTAATGGAGCATATCCGACAGGCTGAAGGCCCCGGCAAGATAGTTGTCTTGCCGGCGCGCAAGTCCTGGATCAAATGGGCAGTGGCAGCATGTTCTATTGGCGTACTGGCTACCGTAGGCACCTTTTTGCTCCGGAACAACACTATTTCCCTGGATACGCAACTCAGCAAGATCAGCGACCAGGAACTGGTAGATTATTTACAAACACATACCGACGAATTTGATAATGACGCCATCTACGCCAACGTGGCTACTACTACCCCTGCTACTGGTAAAGAGGCTGCGCATGCGCTGCAGATAGAAGACATATCGACCGACGATTTAAATCAATATATTGAATCAACGAAAACGAACGGCCTGTAGCCGTTTGCTGAATCGAGACATGAAATCACTAAAAATTATATTATTCATCCTTTTCGGTCTTATCGGAAGTACGGCGGCAGTACGTGCCCAGGACGAGCCAAGACCAGAGGCCCTGGAAAAGATCCGCTCTATGCAGATCGCCTATTTGTCTAAGGAGCTGGACCTCACCCAGGATGAAGCCCAAAAATTCTGGCCGGTATATAACCAGTACAGTAAAGAAGTGGAGGCCCTGATCACGGAGCGCAAGCAAACCATGCAGCAGATACACAAAAGCTCCACTTCCGCAGAAGACCCTTCTGCCCAGGTAAGCAGCGAGCTAGCCTATCAGCAGCGCATGGTGGATATTAAGACTCGGTACAAAGATCAGTTCATGCGGGTGCTCCCACCTCAAAAGGTAAACACCCTGTACCGTGCGGAAAGAGATTTCCGCGCCCAATTGATCCGCCAGTTGAAAGAACGCCAGGAAGGCCGCCCCGGCGGGTTCCGCAGAATGCGCCAATAAAGCGATTATACATCTCTTAGCCTATAACAACGAAAGGCGTCCTGCGAGGGACGCCTTTTATTATATTATAATTTTACGGATACAAACAGCCCGCACAGCAGCGATCTACATTTTTGCAAAGGGAGTACGCACGTCGTGATAAAACAGGAAAGTCCAGCCTTCCTGCTTGCCCTGGGCTAAATATTGCTGACGGAGCTCCATGCAACGTTTCCCATCGTAATCGTATTTGGCCACAAAGCGGCTCTTCATCTGGGATAGCTGAGGCGCTACATCACCCCCGTAAAATATGGTTTCCCCATCCTGCTTTATCAGGAAAACCTGGTGATAAGGGCAGTGTCCTCCGGTAAACTGATAATGGATATAGCCATCAATGGCACCCTCTCCATCTATGAAAATTACATTATCCCGCTGTTGCAAAATGGCAACCTCTTCGGCCAGGTAAGACTTCCCGTCATTTTCCAGTGCATACTGCAATTCGCGTGTATTCACATAATAGGTAGCCTGTGGAAAAGTAAGCAATCGTTCGCCCGTCAATGGATCTTTGTATGATACGCCGCCGGCATGGTCTTTATGGAGGTGGCTCATCAACACTTTAGAAATATCCATAGGATTGATACCATGATCTATCAGGTGTTGGTGCAGTTGCAACACACCATTGGCATTGCGAAAACCCAGACCGGTATCCAGCAAAATATAATCCTGGTCCGTTATAATAAGAAATGGTTGTATTTCTACCAGCAGTGCCCCCCCGCCCCTTTCCTGCAAATTATCCTTACTAAGATCAAACGGCACAAATTGTTTAGTCTTATCAACCGTAAAAGCCCCTTCCGACAATGGTATAATCCGCATTCTTATGAATTATGAATTATGAATTATGAATTATGAATTATGAATTATGAATTATGAATTAAAAAATTTATGCCAAAAAATAAAATATCCTACCGCATGACTAACTCTTCATTTATGATTTCGAATTACAGTTAATGCAGAAATTAAGCACCCAACAAATTACACCTCATTCATAATTCATAATTCATAATTCATAATTATAAATTATCCTACCGCATGACTAACTCTTCATTTATGATTTCGAATTACAGTTAATGCAGAAATTAAGCACCCAACAAATTACACCTCATTCATAATTCATAATTCATAATTCATAATTATAAATTATCCTACCGCATGACTAACTCTTCATTTATGATTTCGAATTACAGTTAATGCAGAAATTAAGCACCCAACAAATTACACCTCATTCATAATTCATAATTCATAATTCATAATTATAAATTATCCTACCGCATGACTAACTCTTCATTTATGATTTCGAATTACAGTTAATGCAGAAATTAAGCACCCAACAAATTACACCTCATTCATAATTCATAATTCATAATTCATAATTCATAATTCATAATTCATAATTATAAATTATCCTACCGCATGACTAACTCTTCATTTATGATTTCGAATTACAGTTAATGCAGAAATTAAGCACCCAACAAATTACACCTCATTCATAATTCATAATTCATAATTCATAATTATAAATTATCCTACCGCATGAATAACTCACTAATTTATAATTTCGAATTACAATATAATGCAGAAATAAAATACCAAACAAAATACGCTTCATTCATAATTCATAATTCATAATTATGAATTAACGAAGCACCATTTGCCGGTCCGCATCCAGGCGTAGCATGATAAAAATGAGGATGGTGAATGTCATCATGGAAGAGCCGCCATAACTAACCAAGGGCAGTGGTATACCGATTACGGGGGCCAGGCCTATGGTCATGGCCACGTTAATAAACAGGTGGAAGAAAATAATGCTGGCCACCCCATAGGCATACACCCGGCTGAAGGTAGACCGCTGTCTTTCCGCTACCGTAATAATTCGTAAAAGCAGGGCTACATAAATGCCCAGGAAAATAATGCAGCCCAGGAAGCCAAAGTCTTCCCCGATGGTACAGAAAATGAAGTCGGTGCTTTGCTCTGGTACAAAGTCGTAGCGGGTTTGGGTGCCTTTAAGGTATCCCTTGCCCAGCAGTCCACCGGAGCCGATGGCGATCATGCTTTGGCGGGTATTGTAAGTAGCTTTCGGATCATCATCCTTGCCCAGCATTACATAAATACGTTTTACCTGGTAGTCCTTCAGCACCTTGGTAAAGGCATAAGGTACTACCACCACTACAAAAGCAGAACAGAAGGCCCAGATGGCAACAATCAGTACCAGGAGGGAACGCTTGCGCCGTATTTGCCGGCGCATAAAATACACCACCAGCAAGGTAATGACGGTAAATACCACAAAAAGTATTTGTTTATTCTCCACTAGCAGCGCGCTCAGTACCAGCACCACAGCGGAGAAGGCAATTACTAGCAATACGCCAGGTAGCCCTTCGCGGTACATTACCAGGAAAAAGCTAAAGTACACCAACGCCAGGCCCGTTTCTTTCTGGGCAATGATGATCACCGCCGGCACTAGTGCAATGGCTGCCGCAATGAGGCGGGGCCTTAGCTTTTTAAAATCCGTTTCCAGTAAGGACAGGTATTTGGCCAATGCCAGGTTGGTACATATTTTAGTAAACTCCGCCGGTTGAAACTGGAAACCACCGATCACCAGCCAGGAATGCGATCCGTTCACATCGCGTCCTATGCCGATCACCACCAATAGCAGCAGGATACCGAAGGCATAAAACAAATTGGCCGTTGCCGTAAAAAATTTTGAGTCGGTTAGCCAAATGCCGGTAGCCAGCACCATCGATATGCCAAACCACATGATCTGCTTGGAAAAGCTCTTATTGACATGAATAATATTATACCATAACGGATCTCCTTCCCGGTGTTCTGCCGCAAAAATGCACAGGATACCGATGATCACGAGCGCCATGTAGAGGCCCACAATAGACCAGTCTATCCCCGAAGTCAGTTTTGCATTTTGACGGTTCATGTACAGTTATAAGGTTTTTGGACGCGCCTTTGCATCGGCAGCAGCGGTAGAGACTTGAATACGGTTCAGTGAATCCAGTTTGGATTTTTGCAGCATGGCAGGCGAGATGGTCACGGTATTGATCATTTTGTCTACCAGCGGCTGGCGTTTAGCGGCAATGGTATCGTTCAGATATTTTTCAATCATGAAGCTGGCTATTGGAGCGGCGTAGGTGGCGCCAAAGCCGGCATTTTCCACTACCACTGCAATACAGATTTTCGGATTTTCTACCGGGGCAAAGGCTACAAAAATGGAGTGGTTCTTCAATTTAGTACGTTCTCCGTTTACGATGGCATAGTTCTCTGCCGTACCCGTTTTGCCACCCATGGTTATCCCATCTATGCGGGCGGCCACACCTGTACCGGCTTCTATCACATCCTGCATCCCGCGTATTACTGCACCAAAAGTGGTATCCGCTAACCGGGCCACTACGTGTTTTTCCTTGAATTTGTTCAGCACATCAGAATTATCACCATCTATCTTATCAACGAAGTGGGGGATAAAGAAGTATCCACGATTAGAGATGATACACATTTCGTTCGCCATCTGCAGTGGAGTGAGCGTAAGCTCACCCTGGCCAATGCCAAGAAATACATTGGTGCAAGAGTTCCAACTGCCATTATACCGTTTGTTAAAATAGGAAGTATCTGGCAGCGTACCCCGGCTTTCACTGGGAATGTCTACACCAATACGATGTCCGAGACCGAAGGAGCTCATATAATCCCACCATTTATGCATGCCCCCCACTTTAATACCACCAAATTTCTGTGCATCTACACTGAGGCGATATACGTGAGAGAAATATGCGTTGCAAGAGTGGGCCAGTGCCAGGCGCAGGTTTGCCGCATGACCAGCATCGTGGTGCTCACATTTGATCGGCCGGTTGCAGCCATAATAGGCCCCCGTGCAGGGATAGCCGAATGAAGGCGTAATAACCCCCTCATCGAGCGCCACCATGGCCGTCATCGGCTTAAAGGTGGATCCAGGTGGATAGGTGGCCTGTATGGCCCGGTTGAGTAATGGCTTGGTCGTATCTGTAAAAAGACGGCTAAAATTAGCATTCCGGAAAGGACCTGTCAGCAAATTTGGGTCAAAGGAAGGACCACTTACCATGGCCAGTATACCGCCGGTCTTGGGGTCCAACGCCACCACACTGCCAATTTTCCCTTTCATAAGTTTTTCACCAAACATCTGTAAGTCTATGTCCAGCGAAAGGCGCAGGTTTTTACCTGCAATGGCTGCCGTATCAAACTCTCCTTTTTCGTAAGACCCTTGTGTTCTATTTAAGTTGTCTTTTACCAGGTATTGAATACCGCGCTGGCCCATGAGTTCTTTCTGATAAGTGCGCTCCAGGCCGGTTAATCCCATGTAATCGCCCTGGTTATAATCTGCATATTCCGGTTTCTTTAACAGATCTGGTGGAATTTCCGCGATATAGCCCAGAAAATTAGCGGCTGCTGCATAGGGGTAAGACCGGATCTGACGCTGCACCAATTCAAAGCCTGGTTGGAAAAGAAACATACTTTCTTGCAAACGCCCGAAAACGGCGGGCTGTAGTAGGGGCGCAAATACGGAGGGGCGCACACGGCCGTTTTTAACAATAGCACCGGTAAGCCTTTTCAAATATTCTTCATGATTGATCTGGAGTATTTCGCAGAGGTAGGCAGTATCTATTTTTTTGATGTTGGCGGGAGTTACCACCAGGTCGTAAAGTGCATCATTGCTGAGAATGCTGCGACCTTTGCGGTCGAGGATAATACCACGGCTGGGGTATACCACCTTCCGCAATACGGCATTGGCATCGGCCAGCTTGGCGTATTTCTTTTCGATCACCTGTAACCAAAACAAGCGCGTACCAATAATGAGGATCATTCCGAGAAAGATCATCTGTATCACTCTTCTTCTGGGCTGATTATAAACTGACATGGGAAATGAGTAATGAGCTGCAAGATTTTTGTAGGAACCGGATCACGAACCGCGATACTGCCAGCCGCCGGGCGGTCCGTAAAATTAGCAATTCGACCGGTAAAGTAATACACACACTTCAGCTATCCCAACTTATTAAGAATTGAGTTACTGCTTTTTTGAATAAAATAACAACTCGTACAGCAGTACCAGTACCAGGCTTGCTGCGGTGGAAGCCACTATTTTCAACAACAGGTATAATAAATTGGCCATGTTGAATACTTCCAGGGTAAAGTATACCACGTGGTGCAGAAATACCAGGATGGTGGCATACACGAAAAATTGCGTACTGCCCATACTGGTCAAGGAAGGTGTTTTCTGGGTGGTTTCAAAACCGCCTTGGGGCGACAGGATGTTGATGATAAAGGGTCGCAGGTAAGCAATGAATACACAGGCCGCAGCGTGTACGCCCATAGTATTCATAAACATATCCAGCGTAAGGCCGGTGAAAAGGCCGAGGAGCATAAGGCCCGGGCGGGGTAGGTTGAAGGGGAGCAGCAGGATAAACAGCATGTAAATGTACAGGCTGACAAACTGGCCCACCAGTATTTTGTTAAGCACAAATAACTGCAACAACAGCAGCAGTATGAAGCGGATAATATTTCTTAAAAGTATACTCATTTGTTCGCCCTTGTTGAATCTTCCAGGTTTGATTGTTCGTCTTTCAACAGGTTTTCAATCACATATACGTATTCTACATTGTAAAAATTAGTAGCCAGTTTCAAGCGGATATTAAACGAGGTACTAGACTTGTCTTCCACCGTTACGCTATCCACATAACCAATAGGAATATCTGGGGGGAAGAAGGAAGAAAAACCACTGGTAACTACCGTATCGCCCTTTTGAACCTTGGCATTGCGGGGTATGTCGTGCAGAACTGCGTACATGCCACTGCCCCCGTCCCACTGTACATTACCCATTTCTTTGGTACGGAGCAAGCGGGCGCTAAAACCAAAATTGCGAACCCTGCTGAGCAAAGACAGCACCACGGCGTAATTATCGCTGGCGCTCCGTACCACCCCAACCACGCCGGCACTGCTGATCACGCCCATGTTAGGCTTAACCCCCTGCAATCGGCCACGGTGAATGGTGATATAGTTTACATCCTGGTTCACGGAATTGTTGACAACCTTAGCCTCACGGTAAAAATACTTGCGTACTTTACTTTCCAACAGTTTATGAAGGGAATCATCGCTAAACCGGCGCAATGTGTCGGTGTGAGTACCGCTGGCAGTATCAAACTGGTCGAAAGTAGTGGCCAGGTAGTTGCGGAGACGGCTGTTTTCCCGCACCAGGCTATCATTGGTGGCGGTGAGATGGAGATAATATTCCACCTGATTGTACTGTTCGTACATTTTGCCCGAAATCTGGTTGGCGGAATTGATATAGGCGGTATGCTGGAAATCGTTTTTTTGAAACACCAGCACAATACAGATCACTTCCAGCAGCAGAAATAAAAAGAAGTTAAAATAACGCCTGAAGAAAATGATAAGATTACGCACCGGTTAAAAGTATAATTTCCAATAGGCCCAAATCCAACATCAATACAGAAGCGGTTGCATGGACTTACCGGAAAGGTTTTGCTGGTTTAGGTTTTATATATTTTAAGTTCCAAAACTGTGATTTTCCACCATAAGGTTAGCCCTTAATTTTGGAACTTAAAATGTACGAAGCTTGTTATTGCATCAGGAAAGGATACTTACCCACGTGCTTCAGGGCAATGCCCGTACCTCTTACCACGGCACGCAGCGGATCGTCGGCTACATGCACGGGTAGTTTTATTTTTTGGGAAAGACGCTTATCCAGCCCGCGCAGCAAGGCGCCACCACCGGTAAGGTACAAGCCACGGCGGTAAATATCGGCAGCCAGTTCCGGCGGTGTTGTTTCCAACGCTTTGAGTATGGCTTCTTCAATTTTGAAAATAGATTTGTCCAGTGCTTCAGCGATCTCCTGGTAAGACACCTGAATTTGCTTGGGGATACCTGTTACCAAGTCACGGCCATTTACCGGGATGTCATCTGGTGGGTTATCCAGTTCTTTGAGGGCGGAACCTACCTGGATTTTGATCTGCTCTGCAGTACGTTCACCAATCAGCAGGCTGTGGTAGCGGCGCAGGGCTTCCATGATGTCTGCAGTAAACTCATCGCCTGCAATACGGATACTCTGGTCGCACACAATACCGGCCAGGGCGATCACAGAAATACCGGTGGTACCACCTCCAATATCGATAATCATATTACCTACCGGCTCTTCAACGTCTATACCTATACCAAGGGCAGCAGCCATTGGTTCATGAATTAAAAATACTTCTTTAGCACCTGCCTGCTCGGCAGAGTCGCGCACGGCACGCTTTTCTACTTCCGTAATGCTGGAAGGTATACAAATAACCATGCGCCAGCTCGGTGCAAACAATGGCTTTTTGGGGTATACCATCTTGATCATTTCACGCAGCATGCCTTCCGCTGCGTTAAAATCTGCAATTACACCGTCTTTCAACGGGCGGATGGTACGCAGGTATTCATGTGTCTTTTCATGCATCATCATGGCTTTTTTACCTACGGCCACAATTTTGCCCCCTGCCCTTTCAATGGCCACGATAGATGGCTCGTCCACCACCACCTGGTCATTATGAATGATAAGCGTATTCGCTGTACCCAAGTCGATCGCTATCTCCTGCGTTAAAAAATTAAAAAAGCCCATTGTTGATACGGTCAAAAATTTGAATGCAAAATTGAATAATTCTCACGAATATACGATACAAAAAATGTATGTTACCCTAAATAATTTAAGTGCTGAAAAACTGCTGCTACCGCATTAATTCATGGGTGATCGTGCATACGCTGCAGGCATAAACTGTACCAGTATTTGACCTGCACCCTTCAAATATATATTAAAATTAAACTTTATACAAATTCAAAGCCTATATCTTTCCTAAAATATTTCCCCTCAAATTGTATCTGTGCCGCCGTAGCCTTGGAATGGGCCAGCGCCGTGGCCAGATCAACGGCCAGGGATGTTACGGTGAGTACCCGCCCGCCATTGGTCATCACCTGACTGCCGGCCAGCGTAGTACCGGCATGCAGTACCAACTGGTTTGCAGTGGAAGCGGGAATACCGGTAATTACCTTGCCTTTCTCGTAAGCTTCCGGGTATCCGCCTGCCACCAGCATAACGGTGGCGGCTGCACGCGGATCGGCCAGTACTTGCTGCTGGCTCAGCGTGCCGGTGGTCACTGCCAGGAATAGTTCCACCAGATCATTCTGCAAACGCGGCATCACCACTTCCGTTTCCGGATCGCCCATGCGACAGTTGTACTCAATAACATACGGCTCGCCGCCTACTTTAATGAGACCAAAAAACACAAAACCATGATAGGCTATGTTTTCTTTGAAAAGCCCGTTTATCGTGGGTTTTATTACCTGCTCATCTACCTTGTCCATGAAGGTTTTATCGGCAAATGGAACGGGCGATACAGCGCCCATGCCGCCGGTATTTAAGCCGGTATCGCCTTCACCAATGCGTTTATAATCTTTGGCAGCAGGCAGGGTTACATAACTTTTGCCATCGGTCAGTGCAAACACAGACAGCTCAATACCAGAAAGAAATTGCTCAATTACCACTTTTTTACCTGCGTCGCCAAACTTGGCGTCACGGATCATTTGCCGGAATGCGTCTTGTGCTTCCGCCGTAGTGGTGGCAATTACCACACCTTTGCCAGCAGCCAGGCCGTCGGCCTTAATTACTACAGGCAATGCATGCTGGGCCAGGTAGGCCACGCCTTCTTCAAAGGTGTCTTCGGTAAATTCGCGATAAGCTGCTGTAGGTATGCCATGACGGCACATAAACTGCTTGGCAAATGCCTTGCTGCCTTCTAACTGCGCGCCGTATTGAGAAGGGCCCATTACCGGAATATGGCGGAGCGCCTCCTCTTGTTGAAAGAAGTCATAAATACCGTTTACAAGCGGGTCTTCAGGACCTGGCACTACCAGGTCTATCCCATTTTCCAGGCAAAAGGTTTTTATACTGGTGAAGTCGGATACGGCAATATTTACATTCTGCCCGTATTGAGGGGTACCGGCGTTACCGGGGGCAATGAAAAGCTGTGTACAGAGCGGGCTTTGTGCCATTTTCCAGGCCAGCGCATGCTCGCGGCCTCCACTACCAAGCAATAATATATTCATAGCAATATAATCCTGAATGCCCGGCGGGTACCCGGAAAATCCACGGGAAACCTGTTCTTGGGCCGTATTTTACGATTTGAGATGCAAAGAACGTTTAAAAAAATGGCAGTCGCGTTTTTTTCATGTAAAAGCCTGGAATTATTTATCTTGCTTGTTTGTAGTTTCATCAAACACCTAATACAACATTAAATAAACCAACCAATTTATGCAATCAACTGTTGCTGAAACAGGCGCCAGCGTTGAATCTTCAACCAAAACCTGGCATCCGAAAGGGTTGTTTGTGCTGTCTTCCACAGAGATGTGGGAGCGCTTCAACTTTTACGGCATGCGCGCCTTGCTTACCTTATTCCTGGTGAACGCTTTGAAATTTTCTGAAGCAGATGCCTCCATCATTTATGGTGGCTTCCTGGGCCTCTGCTATCTTACACCCATGCTGGGCGGCTATGTGGCCGACCGTTACCTGGGAAACCGGAACTGCATTATCCTGGGCGGTTTTGTATTGAGCATCGGGCAGCTCTTTATGTTTGCAAGTGGGGCCACCTATATGGGTAGTATCGACACAGGCAAGTTGCTGATGTACATAGGCCTGGGCGTACAAATCCTGGCCAATGGATTCTTTAAGCCCAATATTTCTTCCATGGTAGGTCAGCTTTATCCTAAAGCCGACACCCGCCTGGATTCTGCTTTCACCATTTTTTACATGGGCATTAACATGGGTTCTTTGCTGGGTATGGCCATTTGCCCCTGGCTGGGCGATGTAAAAGTAGATGGGGTGCGCGTTAGCGAGGCGTTTAAATGGGGCTTCCTGGCAGCAGCAGTAGCCATGCTGATTGGTACTATACTGTTTTATTTCCTGAAAAATAAATACGTAGTAGATCCTAGCGGCAAGCCGGTAGGCACCAAACCTACATTTACCAACAAGGCCGCCATCGCCGGAGAAGAGGCAGAAAAGGCGCATTTTACCAGGCCCGCCATCCTGGGCTGCGTAGCATTGATGGTGGTACTTTTCCTGGCCATTCACTATGTTTCCATTGACCCCAACCCGATTAAGTCCTGGGTGTATCCATTTATATATGCAGCCGGCCTGACGCTGGCCGTACTCATCCTTACAGATAAGTCCATTACCAAAATAGAGCGCGACCGCATCCTGGTGATGTACGTAGTGGCCTTCTTTGTGATCTTCTTCTGGGCTTGTTTTGAACAAGCAGGATCTTCTCTGACCTTCGTGGCAGACAAACAAACCGACCTTCACTTTTTGGGTTATGAACTGCCGCCCAGCTCCTTGCAAAATGCTAACTCTCTGTTCATTATTATACTGGCCCTGCCTTTTAGCTTACTATGGAGCGCCTTGCAAAAGAAAAAGCTGGAACCTATTTCACCTGTTAAACAGTCTATCGGACTACTCATGCTGTCCATTGGTTTTCTGATTATTGCACAGCAGGTGAAAAATTTGGGGGAAGGCATGAAACTGGGCGTGGTATGGATGTTCGTTATGTATTTCTTCCACACGGTAGGAGAACTTTGTTTGTCGCCTATCGGCTTATCCCTGGTATCGAAACTGGCCCCTAAACGCTTTACCTCTTTACTGATGGGTGTTTGGTTCCTGGCCAATGCCGCAGGGTATGCCCTGGCAGGTACGCTGGGCGCCCTGCTGCCGCCCGATCCAGACAAATACAAGGCTGCGGCCGCGCAGGGCATAGACCTGAAGGCGGTGCTGGACAAAACCACGCCGCTCTCTGCCTCCGTGCAAGCTGCGCTGGACAAGCTCCAGATTACGGACCACTATCCTACTTTTGCAGGTTATACCATTCATAACCTGTATGAATTCTTCATGGTATTTGTGATCCTGCCAGGTGCCGCCGCCGTGCTGCTGTTCCTGTTGTCTGGCTTCTTGAAAAAAATGATGCACGGCGTACGCTAAACAACGCCCTATCATAAATGGTTAATCTTTGCTGGCAGATGTGAGAAAATTCAATATCTTACCTCCCGTCGGACAAGGATTAACCATTTTTCATTATCACCACATCCAATATCTGCATCGTTACAACTTTTTAATCTATTTGTTCTTTATGGCAGACTTCAAGCCCTTTGTGACGCCGGAAAGCAATATGAAGGAGTTTACCCTCAAGTCCATTTTACTGGGCAGCTTGTTTGGTATTATCTTCGGCGCTTCCACCGTGTACCTGGCCCTGAAAGCGGGGCTTACCGTTTCCGCGTCCATTCCTATCGCCGTTATCGCCATTACACTGGGGCGGCGGTTTTTCAAGACCACCATCCTGGAAAATAACATTATCCAGACCGCCGGCTCCGCGGGCGAAACCATTGCCGGCGGCGTGGCCTTTACCTTGCCTGGCTTCCTTTTCCTCTCTACCGGGGGCGATGGCGACAAGTATTTTAATTACCTCACCATTTTAATTTTGTCTATCCTGGGCGGTTTCCTGGGTACGTTGATGATGGTGCCGCTGCGGCGCTCCCTGATCGTGAAAGAGCATGATAACCTGCCCTACCCCGAAGGCACGGCCTGTGCAGCAGTACTGAAAGCGGGCGAAAAGGGCGGCAACTTTGCCCGTACAGCGTTCTGGGGCCTGGGCTTTTCAGTGGGGTATGCATTTTTACAACATGTGCTGCACATAATCTCTGAAACGCCTAATTGGATCGTTAGCCAAACAAATAAATATGCTCCTTCCATGAAGATTGGTGGCGAGATTACGCCAGAATACATGGGGGTAGGTTATATCATTGGTCCACGCATATCGGGGGTACTGGTAGCCGGCGGCGTATTGGCCTGGTGCATGCTCATTCCCTTGCTGGCCACCCTGGTGCCACCAGATATGATTGCTACTCAGCTAACCAAACTGGGTTACATGGCCAATTTAACTACCGCCGGTGGCCGCAATGGCTGGGACCCGGTGAACCATACCTTCAGCGACTATTCTGGTGCCGTGTACAATGCCTACATCCGGCAGATTGGGGCCGGCGCTGTGGCAGCAGGCGGTTTTATGACCCTGCTCAAAACCATTCCCACGATTATCGCTTCTTTCCGCGACAGCATCAAATCCTTACGGGATAAAGATGCCAACGCCACTGTAGCGCGCACAGACCGAGACCTGAGCCTGAAGTTTGTAGGTTGGGGCTGCCTGGCGCTGATGGTGCTGATGTCTGTGATCCCGCTTATTCCCGGCGATAGCTGGTTTACCCGCGCTATCATTGGTGTATTGGTAGTGGTTTTCGGTGCCTTTTTCGTAACAGTGTCCAGCCGCATTGTAGGACTGATCGGTACGTCCAATAACCCGATCTCCGGGATGACCATTGCCACCATCATGGCCACCAGCCTGGTTTTCATCTCCGCCGGCTGGACGGGTAAGGTGTATGAACCCATGGTACTGGTAGTAGGGGGCATGATCTGCATTGCCGCTGCCAACGCAGGTGGTACCTCCCAAGACCTGAAAACTGGCTATATCGTAGGTGCCACTCCGTTATACCAGCAGATAGCCCTGTTGATCGGTGCCATTGTATCCTCCGTGGTAATTGGCTACACCGTGCAGGTGCTGGATACTCCCACCGGCGATCTGCTGGCCAAGGGTGTTACCCACGCCATTGGCAGTGAAAAATTCCCTGCTCCCCAAGCTACACTCATGGCTACTTTAATTAAGGGCATCCTGGGCGGACACCTGGACTGGCAATTTATCGTAGCGGGTGCGTTTGTGGCAGTGGCCATTGAACTCTGCGGACTCAATGCCCTGTCCTTCGCCGTAGGCCTGTATTTGCCATTAAGCACTACGCTTCCCATTGCAGTGGGCGGCGCTATCAAAGGCCTTGTAAATTACAAGGCGAAAAAAGAGGGCCAGCAGGCAGACGATGATGAACTGGGCCAGGGCAACCTCTTTGCCACCGGCTTGGTGGCAGGAGGTGCCATTGCCGGCGTGATCGTGGCTTTCCTCAGCGTAGGCAAAACCACCGGCGCTATTATGGACAAACTCAATGGGGAAGCGTTCCTCAGCAATGCCCTTGGTGTACCGCTGTATGATATTGTAGGTAGCCTCATTTTCCTGGCCATGGGCTTTATTTTATATCGCATAGCCCGCAGCCGCAAACTGGCAGCTAGTGCAGCATCTATTGATGCATAAGCCATCACTTATATAAAAAAAACCGGCTGCGCCTCCCTTGCAGCCGGTTTTTTTTTGAGGCAATTTCCCCTGTACCTGAGCGTTATATAGTATCTTAGCACCGTTCTTAGCTATAAAATTTCCCTGCATGCAAAAATTGCTACTTCTCCTCCTGGCCACTTACCTTGTATGTTCATCCTGTAGCAAGTATAAAGACGATAGCCAGCGCCGCAAATTTGTAAGCATGATGCTGGATAGTAGCTTTATTATCGGGGAAGACCCCAAAGCGGTAGTTACTTACGCCGATCCCAGTGAAGAAAACCCGGCTGGATTTCCCACCCTGCTGGTGAGTGGTTTCAGTTACAATAAATTGTATTATACGTTTTCCATTACTTCTACCGATAGCCTGCTACACCCCGGCACCTACGTTTCCGGCATGTCCGGTAATGCACTGACCCTGTTGGATTCCAGTTCCCACATTCTATCCGCCAACGCAGACCAGGGTGCTTTTTCTCTCACCATTCTCAGCGTAAAAGACAGCACGGTTCAGGGTGAATTTACCGCCACGTTAGTAAATGAAACCTCCGGCGAATCCCACCAACTGCAACGTGGCGCTTTCCGCACGAATTTCTCCCGGCAATAATTTTTATATAAAAGACAAATGCGGGTACTGCTGTTGTAAAATAAGCCGGTCGTCTGCGCCCAGCCATTTGTGCAATAGGGTGGCATACACGCTTTTAAAGTCAGTATTGTACACCAGATCTCCTTCCACCAAATGAGCCAGGTCTGGCGCGGCATTGAGGATGCCCTGCTGCTTTAGCGCACCGCTCAGCAGGAACATATTATTGGCCGTACCATGATCGGTGCCGCCGCTGGCATTTTGCGCCACCCTTCTCCCAAATTCCGAAAAGGTCACTACCACCACATCCTGGAAGCGGTGCTGCTGCTTCAGGTCCTGCACAAAAATATTCAACGCATCGTCCAGTTGCCCGAAAAGCCGCTGCTGCTGCGCCTGTTGGTCCACGTGAGTATCAAAACTACCGTGCGATACATAGTACACTTTCGTATTGATATCACTCATAATGAGGTTGGCAATCGTCCGCATATGCTTTCCCAGTTCCGTATCCGGATAGGCTGCTTTCGACTGGTAAGCGCGGGACTGTTGGGAAATATAGGCAGCGCTGGAAATGGTATCTCCCATGGTTTTATAAAGGTATTCTACGTTCTGATGCGCATCTTCTGTATGATGACTGGCCTGTAACGATTTAAAATAAGGGTCGTTGCTGGTACTCATGAGACGATTGGCATCGGTAAAGGCCAGCCCGTTTGTTTGAGTGCCTTTGAGGGCAAGGCTTAGCGTATCATCCATTTCCAGCGCTTGTGTGGGCGGGTTGCATCCCTTGCACTGGGCGTCGAGATAGCGCCCTATCCAACCGTTGGTCCAGTAATCCTGGCTTTGACTGGCAGTTTGCCAAATATCCATAGAGCGGAAGTGCGAACGGTCGGGATTGGGATATCCAACGTTATGCAGTAAGGCCATGGAACCTTCGTCGTACAAGGCTTTCATCGCCTTAAAAGCCGGGTGAATGCCTTCTTCATCGGTCAGCGTCAAGGCGTTTTCCCGTTTAATGCTAAGCGTAGGGCGCAATTGATAATAGATATCATTGCGGTAGGGAATAATGGTATTAAGTCCATCGTTACCGCCTGAGAGCTGTATCACTACCAATGCCTTATTGCCAGGAGCCGCTATGGGCCTGCGTTCCAGTGCTTTCAAAAATTTAGGCACCATGGTGGCCACTGTGGCCAGCGAACCTGTCTGGAGAAAACGTCTTCTGTTGAGGAGTAGCATACGTTAAAAATTGTACACGGTACGAGGTACCGCGGATCATAAATCAGCACATCGATCTGCAGCACATCATGCTTTGTACCGGGTATCTTAACATAACTGATATTCCGGAGTACTCATAACATCGATAGTAACTGTTTTTATATAACTTTCCCGGGTAGTAGCATCGGCATATTGGTTTAGCAACGCCGGTGCCAGGTTATTCCGGCCCAATAAATTTTGCGTGATAGCAGGTCCCAGGTCTTCGCGGGCTATGCCGGAAAGGCTGTCCAGGTAAGGCTGCCAGTTTACCCGGGCTTTTATTTTTTTGGCATATTGCCGCATCAGGAAATCGTTGATGGCCAGCGTTGTTTTGTAATGCTGCCCCTCTCCCATTTCAGGCATCAATTCTTTAGGCATGATGTTCAATGCCTGCGAATACAGGATCACCTGTGGTACCCGCATGCGGAACATCAGGCTGGAGCTGTCTATCCAATTGCGTCCACCAGGCCATCCGGCTACATTGGGCGGATAAAAAAGCAATTGCCCCATAATGCGCTGAAACAGCAGCATTACTTCTTCCTGCTCAAACAACATGGGAATAGTTCTGCGAATGCCCACCAATAACTCAACCGGCGATTTGATGCGGTTACCCACATTGATCTTGTCATAAAAAAAGTCGCTGTTGAAAATATGTTCCATCAGCGAACGGATGTCGTATTGATGATCGTAAAATTTGCGGGCCAATGTCTGCACACGATCTTCATCCACCACCTCATTCACGAAAAAAGTATATAGTTTCCGGGTAATAAATTGGGCTGTTTGTTCCTGTTCACAAATTATTTTCAGCACATCGTCCCCATCGAAATGCCCTGTTTTACCAAGTATGGTTTTTAATCCATCGTCGTGTGCATTTTTGCGAAATACAAATGTGCCCGTTGCATCAAACCCCCATCCGGTAAAGGCCCGCGCAGCTTCTTTCACGTCGGTTTCGGTATAGTGGCCACGCCCCATGGTAAACAATTCCATCACTTCCCGCGCAAAATTTTCGTTGGGATGCTGCTTGCGGTTTTGCTGGTTATTAAGGAATTGTAACATGGCCGGGCTTTTGGAAACTCCGGTGAGTAAGTCGCTGAAATTGCCCAGGGCATGCTCCCGGATCACCTGCAATAGTTGCTGGCTAAAAAGCACATTTTGGGTACGGCAGGCAAAATGTCCGTGCCAAAACAGCGCCATTTTTTCCTGCAAGGCATGCGGCGTATTGATCATTTCCAGCATCCAGGAAACATTGAGGTCTTTAGTAGCCTGGTCATTCATCCGGGCCACCGCCTTCCGCTCCTCTGCTGTCATACTTTTTACACGGGTGTATTCCGGCAAGTCTGAGTCGCGGATTACGTATAGCGGCGTAATAGGTGTTGAAGGCGCAGCTATCATTTCCTTCACTATCTCACTACGGCGCTTATCCAGCCAGCTGCTGACAACCGGCATTGTTTCGCCAAAGCCTGCTCTCCAGGCCAGGTGTTGCAGCAGCAAACGATCTCCGTGTTTCACAAAAGCCATGGAATAATTTTAGAGGTATGACTAACCAGGGAGAGTAGAGGTTTAACGGGGTGGTGTGTCACCAGCCATCATTTAACATTTTTATACATAGTGATCAAATCTATGCGCCGGCCATCTTTCTGACGGATTGCACCGGGTAAACGACCACATTCCTGGAAATTAAAATTGCGATATAATTGAATAGCTTTCTCATTGTGGGCAAACACCTGGAAATGAACGATCTCTATTGTAGGATGTTCTTCGGCCCAGCGCACCATAGTGGTCATTAGCCGTCGGCCAATGCCCAGGTTCCAATAGTTACGTAGAATGGCGATCCCCATTTCACCACTATGCATTTGCTTATAAAACCGGCCCTGCGTTACGGTAAGATAACCCACGATGAAACCATCCACCACCGCTACCAGCAGCAAGTGCTGAGGTTGGTCGCGATAAGATTTGATAAAATCCCTTTCACCGGAGATGTCCATGCCAAGAGCTTCTTCGGGCGTATGCAACAAAAAGTCGCTTTCACGCGTCATTTGCTGAAGGCAATGCATCAGTGCCCCAGCTTCGTCCAGCTCAGGCGTACGAATGACCAAAGATTGTCCGGTAGGTAGAAAATGATGCATAACCACAATGTAACAAAAAACCGGCGCCTGTAAAGACACCGGTTTGTTACGAATTATTTTTGAGCATTGGTTTGTACAAAGGCTAGCACAGCGGCTTTCCGATCATCGCCGAGTTTGGCTGTTGGCCCCATTATGAGTAATAAGCTCCCGGCGATTTTCTTCATCGTAATTGCTTTGTGATAAAACTAATGTACAATATAAATGCATGTTTTAACAATTAAATACCCTGCAAACTGTTTTACCCAATTTTTGCGCTGCCGAAATAAGGTTGCAGGCTGGCAGGGATAGCAATGCCATCTGCCGTCTGATGATTTTCCAGCAGGCAGGCCAAAATGCGGGGCAAAGCCAGAGAGCTGCCATTGAGGCTGTGAACCAGTTGAGACTTGCCATGGCTATCCTTGAAACGGGCCTTCAGGCGGTTAGTCTGGTAGCCCTCGAAGTTGGATACGGAGCTTACCTCCAGCCAGCGGCCCTGTGCGGCAGAATATACTTCAAAATCGTAGGTAAGTGCAGATGTAAAGCTCATATCTCCGCCGCATAATCTTAAAATGCGATAAGGCAATTCCAGGGAAAGAATGAGCTTTTCTACGTGCTGCACCATATTTTCCAGCGTATCGTAAGAGGTATCTGGATGTACAAGCTGCACTAACTCTACTTTATCGAACTGGTGCAGGCGGTTTAGCCCACGCACATCCTTACCATAAGACCCTGCTTCCCGCCGGAAGCAGGGGGTATAAGCCGTCATTTTAATAGGTAGTTCGCTTTCCTTGATGATGGTATCGCGGTAAATATTGGTCACCGGTACCTCAGCGGTGGGGATCAGATAAAAACCATCTTCAGTCACGTGGTACATCTGCCCTTCTTTATCGGGCAGTTGTCCGGTGCCGGTGGCAGATTCCGCATTCACCAGGTAGGGCGGCTGAAATTCTGTATAGCCGTTATCGGTATTATAATCCAGGAAGTATTGGATGAGCGCACGTTGCAGCTTGGCACCTTTGTTTTTATACACGGGAAATCCGCTACCGGTGATGCGGGTGCCGAGTTCAAAGTCGATCAGATCATACTGGCTGGTTAGCTCCCAGTGCGGTTTTGCACCGGCGTGCAGGGTGGGCATAGGCCCGCCGCTACGCACCACTACGTTATCTTCCGGTGTTTTACCGGCTGGCACGGAGCTATGGGGCAGGTTGGGAAGTTTATACAAGGCAAGTGTAAGGTTTTCTTCCACTTGTTTCAGTTCGTCGTTAATCGGCTGCAACCGCTGCTTTAGGGTGGCTACTGCGGCCTTGCGGCTTTCTGCGCCTTCTTTATCGCCGGCGGCCATCAGCTTACCGATTTCCTTGGACGATACATTCACCTGCGCCTGCGTTTCATCATACTCCAGGGTCAGCTTCTTCCGGCGGTCGTCTAGTGACAATACTTCATCTACCACACTAAGCTCCTTAAATTGCTTGAGCGCCAGGCGCTCCAGCACCAAATCCTTGTTCTGACGAATAAATTGAACCTGTAACATGATGTGTTTAAATAAATTTAATCAAATATATAAAAATAGCAACGCCCACTAGCGCAGTGCCGGCGGAGGCTAAAATATTTTCTGCAAATATCAACTTAAATAAGTACCCACAATTGGCACACGGCGCCCTACGCCAAAGGCTTTGGAGGATACGCGGATGATGGGGCAAAATTGGTTGCGCTTGTATTCATTATTGTTTACCAGCTTCAGCGTACGGGCCACCAGCGCCGCATCGAAGCCACGGGCCACGATCTCCCGGGGTCCCTGGCGGCGCTCAATATACTGGTACAATAATTTGTCCAGCACGGCGTAGTCGGGCAGGCTATCACTGTCTTTCTGGTTAGGCCGCAATTCTGCACTGGGGGCCTTATCGATAATATTAGCCGGGATAATCTCCCCATGGCGGTTAATATAGCGGGCCAGCGCATATACCTGCATTTTATACAAGTCGCCAATTACAGACAATCCGCCGGCCATATCGCCATACAATGTACCATAACCGGTAGAAAGCTCGCTCTTGTTGGAGGTATTGAGCAAAATATAACCGAACTTATTGGAAAGCCCCATCAGCAAGTTTCCCCGGATGCGGGACTGCGTATTTTCTTCCGCTACATTAAACGGCAGGCCGTTGAACAGTGGGTTTAATGTATGCAGAAACGATTCATAAATATCGTGAATACGCACAATGTCGTATGGGTTACCGAGATGCTTAGACAATGCCACCGCATCATCCACCGAATGCTCCGAGGAGTAGGGTGAAGGCAGGAGAATGGCGCGCACATTGTCTTTACCCAATGCCTCGCAAGCCACGGCCAGCACCACGGCACTGTCTATCCCGCCAGAGCTGCCGAGGATAGCTTTGGTAAAACCCATCTTGCCAAAATAATCGCGGATGCCTAGCAGTAATGCCTGGTATATGCGATCGATATTGTAATCAAACACCAGCTCCGTGACGTCTGGTGCCACCTCCACCTGCTTCACTGCATTACCAACGGATAAGGATTCCAGCTCAATGCTGCCCAATGCTTCTTCAAAGTAGGGCAATTCTTTCACCACATTGCCCTGCGCGTCAAACACCAGCGATCCTCCATCAAACACGATCTCCGTTTGCGAGCCTACCGTATTGCAGTACAGCATAGGCAGTTTATATTTCAGTACATTGGCGCGGATAATTTCTTTGCGCTCATGTGCATGATCATAATCAAAAGGCGATGCGCTTAAATTGATCATTATATCCGGTTGCTGTAGGATGAGATGATCCATAGGACACTCGCGGTATAGCGGATTATCACCCAGATTCCAGATATCTTCACACACCGTTACAGCCAGTTTTTTCCCTTTAAACGGTATCACCGACCATTCAAAGCCCGGCTCAAAATAGCGGTACTCGTCGAACACATCGTAAGTCGGCAACAGGGTTTTGTGTACCACTTGTTTTACTTCACCTTCATACAGGAACCAGGCCGCGTTGAAAAGGTCTTTACCAGACAATTGCGGGTTGCGGGCAGGCCCGCCTAACAGCACGGCAATGTCGGTTGCATGCGCTTTGATCGCATCAATGGCGGCATAGCTCCGGGCAATGAAGTCTTCAAATTCCAGGAAATCGCGGGGCGGATAACCACACACACAAAGTTCGGAGAACACCACCAGGTCTGCCTGCTGCGCTTTAGCCGCGGCAATGCCGGCGATGATCTTTGCTGTATTTTTCTCAAAATTACCGATGTGGTAATTTTGCTGTGCCAGTACAATTTTCATAGTTACAAGTGAGTCGTTAATGGAGGATCGAATGGTACGATCCATTTACAATGAACGTTTAATCTTTTTCGTATTGTTCCCATATCTTATTGTTCCCAGAAGCACCGCCCCCGCTTGTCACAGACTCCGGATATGGTACTGTAGCCAAGGCCGGCATGGTGAAAAGGCAACCTGGCAGTATTCGTTTTATGCAAATATTTTTAATACGAAACAGTTTAAATACTTTTAGGCGATTATTTCAGAAAAAACGATGCAAAGGTACACTATTAAAAACATAACGGGCAGTGCCGGAATACTGCTGCTGCTCGCACTTACAGCCTGTACGCGTACGCGCAAAACGCCCGATGTAAGTAATATCCCCATCACCGTAAAGATAATTCGATTTGACCAGGATCTGTACCGCACAGATACGAATCAGGTAGCCGCAGGACTGCACCAGCTTTACCTGAAATATCCGGGTTTCCTGCCTACTTACCTGAAAGATATCATGAATTTTGGCCCGTATAACGACAGTGCCACTACCACGCCGGTAATATCCGCAAACGAACCGGAGGGTGCTGCACCCCGTATGACGCAGGCCGGTGCGGTGCAGAAAATGCTGACCAATCCGGACCTGCGCCGGCTACAGGCCGCCGTGGATCAGCAGTTCAGCGATATGAGCCATATCAACCAACAACTGGCACAGGCCTTCCGGTACACTAAATATTATATCCCCGCTTTCCAGCCACCAAAAGTTATCTCCTTTACATCTGCCATCAGTAATTATGGTGCCATAACAGTAGATTCTATCCTGGGCATTGGCCTGGATATGTACCTTGGCGCAGATTTCGGCGTGTACCAGCAGATACCGGATCTTCCCAATTACATGATCCGCAGGTTTTCCAAAGAATACCTGGTAGCCGATGCCATGAAGGCACTGGAGCAGCAGCGATACCCCCCGGAAAAAACCGGCAGCCGCCTGCTGGCGCAGATGGTAGACGCAGGCCGGCAACAGTATTTCCTGGAAATGGTGCTACCCACTACCCCAGACAGCATCCGCACCGGCTACACACAAGACCAGTTAAACTGGTGTCACGACAATGAACAATTGATCTGGCAATACTTTGTGCAGCGCAACCTGCTCTACATTACAGACTGGCAGGAAACCACGCATTACATGGGCGAAGGACCCAGCACCCAAGGTATGCCCCCTGGCTCTCCAGGGCAGATAGGAATATTTGTGGGTTGGCAAATCGTAAGGTCCTACATGGAACGCCATCCCGATGTAACGTTGCAGCAATTGATGGAGATAAAAGATCCTGTGCAGCTTTTTAATGAAGCGAAGTATAAACCAAAATAAAGCAGAAGCGAGGGTAGTGGATTTTTCAACGCACGCCTCAAGGCACCTTTATTTATTCACCGGCAACATGGCGCATATAGTTTAGGGTACAACACCAACAATATATCAGGGAGATTTTGATGGGCGCGAGATAAGAAAAACAGGCCACTTTTGACGCAACAAACTGACAACAATTAATTCAGCTTAAACGGTACAATCATCTGGAATTCCGGAATTTTAACTTCGAACAGCTTTTTGTCTAGCTGGTTTTCCATTTGATAAGTGCCGTACATTTTGCCAAGCTCGGTGCGGAGATTGGAACCCGAAACGTACTGATAGCTTTCGCCAGAGGCCAGCAAGGGCTGAACGCCCACTACACCCTCTCCTTCTACCTCGCGGTGAGTACCATTAGAATCAATAATGTACCAGTGGCGGCGGAGGAGCTTGATAGGGAAAGTATTATTATTTTCAATGGTAATGCGGTAGGCAAACATAAACTCGCTACCAACAGGATTGGAGTAGTCTGGTTGATAAAATGTTTCAACGCTGATGGTGATTCCCTCTGTTACCTTCTTTACCATAAAAAACAGCCTTTACTGTAAAAATAAGTAAATAATTCCAGCTTTGGGTCCATTTGACCCCAAGATGGCTATGCTTTCGGTGCAAAATCGATATTTTTCAGCAGTTCAGGGTCATTTTCAGCCTCCCTGGCCGCAATTTCAAATGCATTTTGATAATACCCATGCCGGTGAAACTCCCGCCAGTACAGCCAAAGGAATCGCAATATCCCATATTGCCGGTATTGGTACACGTGACAAACCTCATGCCGCATCCAACCTGCATCAGACAGGAATCCCTGCCGGCTTACCCCATGCAGATAAATGGTGCAACCCACTACCATGGCCATTTGAGAGCTTCGCATACGCTTTGCTGCCAGTTTTGCCAGCCATGCATCTTCTTTAATATGTACTACTAATTTGCGTATCATTACTATAAATGGAATCGCCAGGAAAGGGTAAACGCTGGCTACATTGCCCTGGCACTAGCTGCACCACGCTTAGGGAGTGCATTGCTTCATCCCGGGAAAAATATCCGCCCAGGAGCACAGGGCGGCCTAACCTGCTATTATGATTTACGGTTTGTAGTCCGCATGTACCGTAACGTCTACCACCTCGGCAATATTTTCCAGCATCAGGCTAGGAATTTTGATGGAATGATCTACCAATTTAATCTGGAAATTCGCGTCGCTGATAACCTCTGTTCCTTTTATCTGCAAGGTTCCCTTTTCTTCATAGGGGCGGCTTACACCATGCAGCAGCAAATCACCTTTTACCACCACCGCGTATTTACCATCCTTGCTTAAATCGGCAGCGGTTATAATAACACCTTTAAATTCAGCTGCCGGGTATTTACCGGACTCCAGGTAGCTATCATTGAAATGGTCTTTCATCAGCTTGTATTTAAATGCAAATGAATTGACCGGTACCTTAAAATAAATCTCTTTTGTTTTTACATTCAGCGTAGTAAATGCCTGCATCGTTTGCGCTTTAATATCTTCCAGTGGCGTGGAAGAAAAGAAAGACACCGAAGCAGTTTTATCCGTACGCACATCCTGTGCAAACCCAGTACTGGAAGCCATTCCCAACATCATCCATAATAAATATCTTCTCATAATATAACATTAATTCATCATCCCGTTACGCATCCAGCAGACAATGCTATCTATTTACTGGCCATCAGGGAAGGGAAATCTTGTGCTTTTGGCATAATGGCATTTGTCCTGGCTACATGACCCCGGAAAATTGCTTTGGTCCCGCTAATATAATTTTTAAGTTGATCCACTGGCAGAAAAATTTGCCTTAGTCCCCGGATGGGTACTGTCCGGTATGGCTGCCGTTACCCATGGCTATCATCCGCTGGGTGGCCATTGTGGCTGAGTCAAATTGCCAGCCGGCCCATCTCCTCCTCCGCATTTTTTAGGCAGTTGAGTAGGACTAAATGAGTATTTTTGACCGGAGCTTATCCGCTAAAAATATTGCCCGTGCAAAATCTTTCTGCTTTATACGACCGCTATCGCGCCCATTCTTCCATCCAGACCGATACCCGCAAGTTGCAGCCTGGCGATATTTTTTTCGCCCTCAAAGGGCCCCACTTTAACGGTAATGCTTATGCCGAGCAGGCATTGGCCGCAGGGGCGGCCTACGCCGTTGTAGATGATCCAGCCTTTTATACCCAGCCCGATAAAATGATGTTGGTACCTGACGCCCTGCAAACCCTGCAAAGATTGGCCAATCTGCACCGGCGGGCGCTGGATATTCCTTTTCTGGCCATTACCGGCACCAACGGGAAAACCACTACGAAAGAATTGATAAATGCCGTACTCTCCAGCCACTTCAAAACCGTGGCCACAGAGGGCAATCTCAATAATCATATCGGCGTGCCGCTCACCTTATTAAAAATCCCCACTGGCACCGAGATCGCCGTAATAGAAATGGGCGCCAACCACCAGCGCGAAATAGCTGGCTACTGTGAAGTAGCCATGCCTACACACGGCCTGATTACCAATATCGGGAAAGCACATTTGGAAGGTTTTGGCGGTCCTGAAGGGGTGAAAATTGCCAAAGGAGAACTGTACGATTACCTGCGCGCTCACGAGGGTACTGCATTTGTATGCACCGACTATGATTATCTGCTGCCTATGGCTAAAGGCATCCCCCAAATCATTACCTACGGCGGCCACGATGCCAGCTATCAGGGCCAGGCTATTGCCGGTTCCGCCCTGCTGGCTGTAACCCTGAAAGGTAGCGATGCCCCGATACAAACCCACCTGGTGGGTGCTTATAACACGGCTAATGTACTAGCCGCTGTAGCCGTTGGCCGGCACTTTGGCGTGCCGGAAGCCAGCATCCGCACGGCCCTGGAAGGATATGTGCCTTCCAACAATCGTTCGCAGGTTATACAGCAAGGCAGCAACACCATTATCATGGACGCCTATAATGCCAATCCTTCCAGCATGCGGGCAGCCATTGAAAACTTTGCGGGTTTAAACGCTCCCAAAAAGGTATTGCTGCTTGGCGGTATGATGGAATTGGGAGCAGACAGCATTGAGGAACACCAGGCGCTGGTAGACCTGCTCCAGCAAACCCACTGGCATGCGGTGGTGCTGGTGGGCGGCGATTTCAGCAAAGTGAAACATCCCTACCTTTTTCTGCCCGATGCCGCCGCAGCCCACCAATGGCTGGCGCAGCAACAGTTTCAGCATACCTACCTGCTCATCAAGGGATCAAGAAGTGTGGGGATGGAAAAGGTATTGTAGATCACCTACACACCTTATTAAAAACGCCCGCTGGCAGCTTATGCCGACGGGCGTTTTATTTCCAGGATGGACAAAAAAATACCTGCAAGCTGGAAAGCCCGCAGGTTTTTCATAACCTATGCCAACTTTAGAGTAAAAATGTGCTGCCAAGGACCTATGAGAAAATTACTCCAGGACAATGACCTATATATTGAATAAGATAATTTCTATAGAGGTAGCGTGTGCGATTGATAATGGTTCTGGTAAAAAACTGATTCCGGCTATAAAAATGGTCTGTGCATTCAGTTAACAATGTTCCCCTTTCTACGAACTCTACAAGAGTTTTATCCCAATTAACTTCAGGAATACGTACGAATAGATATGTTCTATGGATTTTAAATACCAAAAAAACTTTTAATTATTGATAATGAATAGATTAAAACATCCCCTGCTTTCTTAAAATCCAACTATCGTTAACGGGTATACGAAAGCTTACCGGATTTCCTGGCATAGCTCTATTAGTACGCCATGGGTATCTTTGGGATGAACGAAGCATATAAGTTTATGATCGGCGCCCTGTTTGGGGGTTTCATTAAGCAGGGTAAACCCCTCCCTGCGCAGGCGGGCCATTTCAGCATGAATATCTTCCACCTCGAACGCAATATGGTGAAGGCCTTCTCCTTTCTTGTCGAGGAATCGTTTAATGGCGCTGTTCTCGCCAGTGGCTTCCAGCAATTCTATTTTGGTATGGCCCTGTTGGAAAAAAGCCGTTAATACCTGCTCGCTTTCTACCAACTCCTTTTTGTAACAGGGTGTGTTTAGCAGGCGTTCATATAGCGGAATGGCCTTCTCCAATGTGTAAACGGCAATGCCTATATGTTCTACTTTCTGCATGGCAGGTAAGACGGTTTTAGGGGCCGCCGGGTTTGTAAGTAAGCTATTCCCCGGCATTTGGCAAAACTTATTTCCATGTCATGTGGCTGTCGCATTTTATACAAGTGCAAGGTTCCAAAAGACCTTTCTTTGTAAATTTACAATATGCAATCTCCCATCTACCTCGATTATAATGCTACCACGCCTTGCGACCCGCAGGTGTTGGACACCATGCTGCCATACTTTACCCAACAATTTGGCAATGCCGCCAGTACCCATCCCCTGGGCTGGTCTGCCGGCGCCGCCGTGGAAAAGGCCCGTGGGCAGGTGGCCCAGTTAATCGGTGCCACTGCGCAGGAGATCATATTTACCTCCGGTGCCACCGAGGCTGATAACCTGGGTATTAAAGGAGTGTTTGAAGCTTACGCTGCCAAGGGGCATCATATCATTACCGTGGCCACGGAACATAAGGCCGTGCTGGACACCTGCCATCACCTGGAAAAACTGGGTGCCCAAGTCACCTATCTGCCGGTAGATTCCTTGGGGCATATTAGCCTGGAAGCCCTCGAAAATGCCATTACCCCACAAACCATCCTGATATCGGTGATGTATGCCAATAACGAAACCGGCGTTATTCACCCCATCCGGGCTATTGGCGCAATCGCCAAAAAGTACGGCATTCTTTTTATGACAGACGCCACCCAGGCCGTAGGCAAAATACCGGTGAATGTAGTGGAAGACGGCATAGACCTGCTGGCCTGTAGCGCACACAAGATCTATGGACCCAAGGGTGTGGGTGCACTGTATGTGCGCCGCAAAGATCCAAGGGTAACACTGACCGCCCAAATGGACGGGGGCGGCCATGAACGCGGCTTCCGCTCTGGCACTATGAATGTGCCTGGCATTGTGGGTTTTGGCAAAGCAGCAGAACTATGCCGCCTGCACCTATCCGAAGAATATACCCGCCTCTCCTCCCTGCGTAACACGCTGGAAAATGGGCTGCTGGCACTAGGCCAGGTTACGGTAAACGGCGACACCAGCCATCGCTTGCCACAGGTAAGCAACCTGGCTTTCGGCCACGTGTCTGGCGAAATGCTATCGGCGGCATTTACCAGCAAGGTGGCCATTTCCTCCGGATCGGCCTGTACAGCGGCCAGCATGGAGCCTAGTTTTGTGCTACTGGCCATGGGCATACCGGACGAACTAGCAAGAGCCTCCCTGAGACTGAGTGTAGGACGGTTTACTACGGAGGCGGAAATAACTACTGTAGTGGAAACTATCAGCACCGCGGTAAGCAAGTTGCGCCAACAGGTGTTTTCATTGTAAGCCCAAAAAGGGCAGGCATCCTTTGCCTGCCCTCCAATATATAGCCGGTGTGAGGCCGGTAAATTACATGCACCGGCATCATAAGCTTTGCCACCCTTTTCTATCCACGCGGCCCATTACATATAGATTTTCCTGCAACTACTACCATAGCCCTTACAACTGGTAGTTGCCCTTCGTATTTTAGCAGGGCATTCACCGCATCCAATATTTCCAACCATTCTACGTTTCCTTACTAATTAACACCTAATACATAATCATTTTTTACTAGCTTTACCGGGTCCTTACCTGAAAACTCATGCTCGCCATCTTTAAAAAAGAAATAAACCAGTTCTTCAGCAGTATTACCGGCTACGTGGCCATTATCGTATTCCTGCTGGCAAACGGGCTGATGCTCTTCGTTTTCCCGGATACCAGCCTGCTGGATTATGGATATGCCAACCTGGACCCACTGTTCGACCTGGCACCCCTGATTTTCCTGCTTCTGATTCCGGCCATCACCATGCGCAGCTTTTCCGATGAATTTAAAAGCGGCACTATGGAACTACTGGGTACTAAACCACTAACGGGTTGGCAAATCGTACTGGGGAAATGCTGGGCCAGCATACTGATCGTACTCATTGCCATCCTGCCTACTTTTATATATTACATCGCTATTTACCAGCTTTCCGCCACACCAGGCAATATCGACAATGGCGGCATTGCCGGCGCTTATATCGGCCTGCTGCTGTTGGGCGCTGTATTCACCACCATTGGCATCTGGGCGTCTTCGCTCACCAGCAATGCCGTGGTGGCCTTTCTCATTGCTATTTTCACCTGTTTTCTTTTTTATAATGGTTTCGATGCGCTGAGCAAAGTGGCTGCCTTTTCCGGCGGATGGGATTATTACCTGCAAATGGCAGGCATTAAATTTCATTACAACTCCATAAGCCGGGGCGTAATAGATAGTCGTGACGTGATCTATTTCCTGAGCGTAATGGGGCTGATGTTATACCTTACTAAAACTTCTTTACAACGCAAGATGTGGCAGTAAGCGCCCTTGCACCATTATCGCCTACAATACTTACATGGAATCAACAAAAGCAACCAAGCAGAAAAAGTATATACAACGTGCCCTGGTAGTTATCGCGGTACTCATCGGTATTAACGTGCTGGCCGGTTATTTCCATGGCCGGCTGGATCTTACACGCGAAAAACGTTTTACGCTGTCGCAACCAACGAAGCAACTGCTGCGCAAATTGGATGGTACGGTATCTGTCACGGTGTTCCTGAAGGGTGATTATCCCTCGAGTTTTAAACAACTGGCACAAACCACGCAGGAATTGCTGGCGTCGTTTAAGGAATACGGCGGTCCCAATATCCAGTATGATTTTATTAACCCGTCTCAGGGCCTGTCTGATTCGTCTTTTGCTATCCTACAGGACTCGCTGGCCGCCAAAGGTATTATGGCTTATAACCTGCAGGTACAGCAGGAAGCTAACCAGGGTTATGCGGAAAAATTAATTTTCCCCGCCGCTATGCTGCATTACAAAGACCGCACGATCAGCGTAAACCTGCTGAAAAGCCAGGGCGGCCAGGATCCGCAGGCGGCGCTAAATAGTTCCGAATCTTTACTGGAATACCAGTTTGCCAATGCCATCCGCAAACTGCAACAAACCGAAAGACCCCTCATCGGCTACATGCTGGGGCATGGCGAATCATTGGGACTGGAAGTATACGATGCGCTCAATACCCTGCAAAATAACTACCGCCTGGATACCGTTACCTTGCAGGCGCACGGCTATATACCTCCGGAATTTAACGCCATCATTTTTACCCATCCTACAGAAAGATTTACGGACGAAGACAAATTAAAAATAGACCAGTACGTCATGCACGGCGGTAGGGTCATGTGGATGATAGATCCGCTCAGCGCTTCGATAGATAGCATGAACGGGCAGCAGGACTACATGGCTTTTGACCAGGGCCTGAACCTGGAAGACATCTTGTTTCGGTACGGTGTACGCATTAACAGCGACCTGGTAGAAGACCTCCAGTGCGACCTGGTGCCACAGGTAGTGGGCAACATGGGCGGCAAGCCGCAGATACAACCACTGCCCTTTCCTTTCTTCCCGCTGCTGCAACCGGCAGGTACCCATCCCATTGTAAAAAATATGGATGAAGTAATGAGCCGTTTCGTAAGCTCTATCGATACCGTGGGAGGCAGCGATATTGTAAAAACCATTTTGCTTACCACCGACCATAATAGCCGCCGCGTACCCGCGCCGGTAAAATTGAGCTGGTCGGAGCTGAGCGTTAAACCAAATCCCCGCGAGTTCCGACTCTCTCAACTGCCGGTAGCTGTGCTGCTGGAAGGGAAGTTTAAATCACTATTCCAGCACCGGCTAAGCCGCGCTGAAGAAGATTCCTTTGCACAACTCAGCGGTAAAGATTTTATCCAGCAGGCAGACACCATCAACAAAATGATTATTGTGAGCGACGCCGATGTGATCACCAACGCAGTATCCCAGAAAAACGGCCCCCTGCAAATGGGCGTTAATTTATACAATCCCGATTACGTATTTGCCAACAAAGAATTTTTCCTCAACAGCCTGGAATACCTAACCACCAATGATGCCGGTATTATGGAAACCCGCAACAAAGAACTGGTATTACGCTTGCTAGACCCCAAAAAAGTAACTGCCGAAAAAACAAAATGGCAGGCCATTTGCTTTTTAGTACCCATTGGATTAGTGCTACTGTTTGCCATGATCTTCCAATTCATCCGGCAGCAGAAAAACACTAAATAGGCCCTTCCCGCTTTTTTTTGCGACCATCCCGCCAGCACAGTTTTGTACGGTATGGTATCCTATTTACATTTAAATAATGTATATATAACCTCCGGTCAATGTAGCATTATTACTTATATGTTTTTGTTTTCACCGTCCTGAATACCCAGGGCGATGTGTGGACATTAATCCATTATCTTTGCAACTCGTTTTTAAAACGTGCTGCATGACACCGAAATCAATTCACCTACCTGATCTTTGGTATTGTGTGTGCAGGTACCTAGCTAAAGATGCCGACTGAAATTTTTCATATTCATCTGCCGTTGGCTGTTTGCCGGGTGCCTTCTTTTTTCTATTTACCGAAGCAACAAAACCGCCCGTTAGACACGGGCCATAAAACAATAAAAAGTGTATAACGCAGAAAGTATCAATAAGATCCTCAAAGGAGAATTGTTGCAGCAGACGGGGTCTTCAAGTATTGAACATATTTTATTGGACAGCAGGAAATTAAATTTTCCGGAATCCTCTTTGTTTATTCCCATCGTAAGCCCACGCCGCAATGCACACCAGTATATGGAAGAACTGTACCGTAAAGGCGTCAGCAATTTCCTGGTGAGCGAAGATGTAAACCTTGCTTTATATCCCAAGGCCAACATTATCCACGTTAAAGACACCTTACAGGCCCTGCACACACTGGTAGCCGCCCACCGCCATCAGTTCCACATTCCCGTAATTGGCATTACCGGCAGCAATGGTAAAACCACCGTGAAGGAATGGCTGTACCAACTGCTGGAAAAAGATTATAATATTGTTCGCAGTCCTAAAAGCTATAATTCACAAATAGGAGTGCCCTTATCTGTATGGCAGATGAAGCCGGAAAATGAACTGGCCATTTTTGAAGCCGGCATTTCCCAACCAGGCGAAATGATGAACCTGGAAAAAATCATTCATCCTAACATTGGCATCTTCACCAACGTAGGCGAAGCGCACGATGAAGGTTTTCTGAACGTGCGTCAGAAAGTAAATGAAAAGCTGGTACTCTTCATGAAAAGCGAACTGCTGATCTACTGCAAAGATTACCCAGTGCTAAATGAATGCGTATCTTCCTTTCACAACACTGTGGGCAAACGCGATAAGGAAAACAGCTTACAATTACTTAGCTGGAGCCGCAAAATGGAGGCAGACCTGCGCGTAATATCCGTAGACCGCAACGATAACCACACCCGCATAGACGCATTGTATAAAAGTGAGCCGCATTATATCCGCATTCCCTTTATCGATGAAGGCTCCATCGAAAACGCCATTCACTGCTGGGCGCTTATGTTGTATCTCGGTAAAGACCCGGAAGTAATACGCCAGCGTATGGAAGGCCTTACCAATATCGCCATGCGACTGGAGCTGAAACAAGGAATTAATAATTGCTCACTCATTAACGACAGCTACAATTCTGACCTGGGTTCCCTCAGTATAGCCCTCGATTTTTTACAACAGCAACAGCAACATCCCACCCGCACCCTCATCCTGAGCGATATCCTGCAAAGCGGGAAAAGCGATGCATCACTCTATGAAGAAGTGGCAAGGCTGCTGCAAAAAAGAGGCATCAACAAACTAATTGGCATCGGCAAAAACATTACCCACCAGAAGAAAATTTTTCAACTGCTGGACAATGTAAAGAGCCAATTTTTCAATAGCACAGAAGAATTTATACGCGACTTTAACCCACAGGAATTCCAGAGCGAAACTATCTTGATTAAAGGTGCGCGGGTATTTGAGTTTGAACGCATTGGAAAAAGACTGGAACAAAAAGCGCATCAGACAATTCTGGAAATTAATCTCAGCGCCATTCAACATAACGTAAAACAGTTTCAAAGCTACCTGAAACCAGATACCAAAATGATGGCCATGGTAAAGGCCTTCTCTTACGGCAGCGGCAGTTTTGAAATTGCCAACCTGCTGCAATTCCTGGGTGTAGACTACCTGACCGTAGCCTATGCAGACGAAGGCGTGGACCTTCGCCGCAGCGGTATTACCATGCCGATCATGGTAATGAATCCCGAACCCAGCACCTTCGATGCCATCCTGCAATGCGACCTGGAACCGGAGATCTACTCCATGCATGTATTACAGCAGTTTCTCGAAGAAGTACGCTTGTCCGGCAAAAAAGAATTCCCCGTACACATTAAACTCGATACCGGTATGCACCGGCTAGGGTTTGAAGAAAAAGATATTGCCTCCCTTGCGGAAATGCTTACCGCCACCGACCTGCTAAAAGTAAAATCTATTTTCAGTCACCTGGCCGGCAGCGAAGACCCCAAGCTGGATGCCCTGACCCGCAAGCAGGGTAAGCTTTTCGGCGAAATGAGCCACGAGTTGCAAAAGGCCCTGGGATATGGCGTGATACGCCATATCGTGAATAGCGCAGGCATATACCGGCATCCAGACCTGCAACTGGATATGGTACGCCTTGGCATTGGCATGTATGGGGTAAACAGCAGCCGCGAAACCCAGGGGCAACTGCGCAATGTGAGCACCCTCAAAACTACCGTGGCCCAGGTAAAACACCTGAAAACCGGTGAAACCGTAGGGTATGGTGCCACCTGGAAAGCTAAGGCACCGGCCACGATTGCCACCGTACGTATTGGGTATGCCGATGGTTATCCCCGCGCATTGAGCCATGGTAAAGGCAAAATGCTCATTCACGGCAAACTGGCCCCGGTAGCGGGTATTATTGCCATGGACATGCTAATGCTGGACATCACCGCTATTCCTAATGTAGAAGAAGGCGACGAAGTAATAGTTTTTGGCGAAGCCCTCCCGGTAGAAGAATTATCTAAATGGGCCGGTACTATTCCTTACGAAATCCTCACCGGTATTTCTCAACGGGTGAAACGGGTGTACTTCCAGGAATAGCCGGCAGCCCGCATGTAATCGTGCAGCCATACAGCGAAATGTTTGCCGGTAAAAGCAACCATTTCGCTGTTTTTAGTAAATGTGCAATCTATCAATGCCGCAAAATTGCAGCCTATCCTTGCAGAGACCAGGTTTACTTACAGTTTACTTCCTACATACTACCTAATACTTAATGCATTTTTTTATATTTTTGGCGCATGAAATACAAACACGTCATCTGGATAGTGGTGTTGGTACTGGTTGCAGACCAGGCATTGAAATTTTGGGTAAAGACACATATGAGTATGGACCAGGAGTTTATCATCTTCCCTAACTGGTTCCGTATTCATTTTTTGGAAAATCCAGGCATGGCCTACGGGCTGGAATTTGGCGGTAACTTCGGCAAAATCCTATTAACCTTGTTTCGCCTGATAGCCGTGGTGCTGGGTTTTAAACTGATGAGCAACCTGGTGAAATCCAGCTATAGCAATGGTCTGCTCATTTTTGGCTCACTGATACTGGCCGGTGCCGCCGGCAATCTGATAGACAGTATGTTCTATGGCATGCTCTTTTCCGATAGTAATTATTACCAGGTGGCCCAATTCCTGCCCAAAGGCGGCGGCTATGGAAGTTTCCTGCACGGCCGCGTGGTAGATATGTTATACTTCCATTTGTATGATGATACCTTGCCCGCCTGGGTGCCATTTTCAGGGGGCAAACATTTTATATTCTTTGCACCGATCTTTAACATTGCCGATGCCAGCATTTCTGTAGGTGTGATCGCCATCCTGCTATTCCAGAAAAAGCTGCTCCATAAAAAAGATTCTGCCCCCGAAGAAACAGTGGTGGCAACACCCGAGCAAACAGCGTAAAACGCGCGCAACATCTATAGCAAAAAGCCCGGTACACCAACGTACCGGGCTTTTTTATCTTTACTTATTTCACTTTTTTCAGCCCTTTGCTTTGAAAAAAGAAATACCCTGGCTATATTTGTCCACAAAATCTATAGACTAATATGGAAATAACTGTACTAACCCCTCATTTTCAGCGATGTTGAAGAAAGAATACCATTACCTGACATGCAACATCCTCGCAAAAACACCACACCCTCAACCAAGATGAATAAACAACTACGCTATTTCTTTGCTTTTTTGCCCTTCTTATTGCTCTCCGGCTTGCTCCATGCGCAACTGAACGGATCTTATATTATTGATGGCCGCATTACCGACGACCAGGGCAACTATCTTCCTGGCGCCACCGTGGTTATCAAAGGCACCTCCTTTGCTGCACAGACAGATAGCTCAGGAAGATTTAGCCTGACGGCCAATGTGAAGCCACCCTTTAAACTGAGCATCCGCCTCATTGGGTATCAAGCCCAGGATTTTGAAGTGCGTAATCCTAATAATAAACTCTCCATACAGCTCTCTACCCAATCACTTTTGGTGAACGAAGTGGTGGTATCGGCCAGCCGCCAGCAGGAAAAACTGCTACGCTCCCCGGTAGCAATCGAAAAATTAGACATGCGTGCTTTAAAAGAAACGCCTGCTGCTACATTTTATGACGCCATCGGCAATCTCAAAAACGTTCAGATGACTACTGCCGGTCTTACCTTCAAAGTATTTAACACCCGTGGTTTTAACGTGCCAAACAACTTCCGGTTCATGCAGCTGGTAGATGGGGTGGATAACCAGGCGGCTACATTGGGTGTACCCCTGGGCAACGCCATCGGACCCAGTGAACTGGATATTCAAAGTATAGAAATTACGCCGGGAGCCTCTTCTGCACTCTATGGCATGAATGCAATTAATGGTATGTCTAACCTGATCACGAAAAACCCTTTCGTATATCAGGGCCTGGCTGTATCGCAGAAAGTAGCCTTTAACCACTTTGATGGCAAAGGCAGCGACGGTCCCAAACCCATTACGGAAACCAATTTCCGTTTTGCCAAAGCTTGGAACGATAAGATCGCCATCAAAATAGATTTCAGTTACCTGCAGGGCACGGACTGGTATGCAGACAACCGGAGCGATTTTAACCCGCAACCCATTTCCAACCCCGACTTCCCGGAACTCAGTGGGGTCAATAACCCCGCTAATGACGCCTGGAATAAATACGGCGACAACAGCAACATCCAGATCATTGATAAAAACAACCGCGCTTTTAATATTCACCGCACTGGCTATTGGGAAAAAGACCTGGCAGGTAATTATCATGTAAAAAATATTAAAGGCGATGTGGCCTTACATTACAAGATCACTCCTAAAATAGAAGTATCCTACGCTTACCGCGCCGGCGATATGGATGGTTTCTTTCAACGCGGCAACCGCATTGGCCTGCGCGATGTGATTGTGCAAAATCACAAGATAGAATTAACCCATCCCGATTTTACCATTCGCGCCTACGTATCGTTGGAAAATACCGGCAATTCCTACAATATGAATCCCCTGGCAGACAACCTGGAAAAGTCTTTTAAACCGGATGCACAGTGGAAATCGGATTACCTCAAAGCATTGAACAATGCTGAAGATCAAAATCCCAACGACCTGGCCGCAGCCCACCGTGCCGCCCGTGCTGCGGCAGATGCAGGCCGCTTTGTACCCGGTACAGCTGCCTTTAACCGCCAGGTGAACCTTATCCAGCACGTGAACGACTGGGACATTTACCCTACTTCCAAAAATCCGCTGGATACCACAGGGGGAGCGGCATTGTACCAGAAGAGCCATTTTTATCATGCAGAAGGCATCTGGAACCTGCGTCAGTATGTTAAGTTCGCCGATATCCTTGTGGGCGCCGATTACCGCACTTTCGAGATATATCCTGATGGCAATAACTTTGTAGACTTTAGCCGTCCCTTGGCCAATCGTAACCAGCCTGGCGGTAAAAATATCTGGTATGGCAAGTATGGAGGGTTTGCACAGATTTCCAAAACCTTCCTGGGCGATGCGCTGAAACTCACCGGGTCCCTGCGCTACGATAAAAGCCAGCAGTTTGCCGGTAAAGTAAATCCCCGCCTGGCCGCCGTGTATACCATCAATGAAAAACATAACATCCGTGTGTCCTGGCAAAATGGCTTCCGCTTTCCTTCCCTGTTTGAAGCCTATTCTTTCGTGAACAATGGCCAGGTGCGCCGGGTAGGTGGGCTACCCTTTATTGAAAAAGGACTGGGTTATTACGAGAACGCCATCTATACCTCTACCGCCGACGCCTTTACAACTGCGGTAAACCGCTCCATTAATAACGAACACCTGAGTAAACCAGATGCGGCGGTTAAGAATCAAGGTATACTCAAACAATCGCACCTGGGCCCCATTAAACCAGAACAAATCCAGGCCTATGAAGTTGGCTATAAAAGCGTAGTGGCAGACAACCGCCTGTTTATTGACTTTGATGGTTACTACAGCCGCTATAAAAATTTCATCGGGCAGGTGGACGTTACCGTACCCAAGACAGGTTCCGTAACCCATTTAGACAGCTCCCTGCTGGCCGCCATGCAGGACAAATCACAGCAAGACCGCTACCGGGTATGGGCCAACAGCACCAGCACCGTAAGTAACTACGGCTTTGCACTGGCCCTCACCTATGAGTTTGATAAAAGCTGGACACTGAGTGGTAATGTGAACTACAATAAGCTGGTGCAGGATAAAACAAAAGACGATGCGCTCATCCCCGGCTTTAATACGCCGGAATACTTTACCAACGTGAGCTTCGGCAATCGAGCCATTGTGCCGAACCTGGGCTTTAACGTAGTATGGCACTGGCAGAAATCGTTCTACTGGCAAAACCTTTTTGGCAATGGCAACGTGCCGGCCTACAATACATTTGATGCGCAGGTAACTTATCGCCTGCCCCATATTAGTTCTTCTATCAAAATTGGCGGATCCAATATCCTTAACGCTGCGTACTTCCAGTATGTGGGCGGGCCTACTATCCGCGGGCTGTACTATGCCACTATTACTTATGACGGCATGTTCAAGAAGAAGAAAAAAGATTAACTTCCTCAACCAAGGTCTGATTAAAAAAACCCTCCAGAGATGTTACAACATTTCTTGGAGGGTTTTCGCTATTGGGCGGTAGTGTTATTCATTAGCAGGCCTATATTTACATCACTTCGTGTATCCCTTACCGTTAGCTTTGGTAATACTGCCGGTATTAAGCATCCGAATGATGCAAACAGCCCGCCTTTTAAATTTCCCCTACCATCGTTTTCGGATCAACTACCTGATCAAATTCTTCCGGAGTAACATAGCCCAGTTTCACTGCCATTTCTTTAAGGGTAGTGCCTTCTTTGTGAGCTTTCTGTGCTATTTCGGCGGCTTTGTAGTAACCAATCTTCGTGTTTAGCGCTGTTACTAACATCAGGGAATTGTCTACATGTTTCTTAATATTAGCCTCTATAGGAGCCAGGCCCACAGCGCATTTGTCGTTAAAGCTTACGCAACCTTCGCCAATGAGGCGGGCGGAGTGCAGGAAGTTGTAAATCATCACCGGCTTAAACACATTGAGCTCAAAATGGCCGGTAGCGCCACCGATGTTAATGGTTACGTCGTTGCCTAAAACCTGTGCGGCAATCATTGTGAGGGCCTCGCACTGGGTAGGATTTACCTTGCCCGGCATGATGGAAGAACCGGGTTCATTATCGGGTATAAAAAATTCGCCGATGCCTGCCCGTGGACCAGAGCTGAGCATACGGATGTCGTTGGCAATTTTCATGAGGCTCACGGCCACGGTTTTCAGTGCGCCATGTGTTTCCACGATGGCATCGTGTGCAGCCAGGGCTTCAAATTTATTGTCTGCCGTACGGAAAGGAAGGCCGGTGAGAGCGGCAATTTGCTTGGCAACATTGGCTGCATACCCTTTAGGCGTGTTAATACCCGTACCCACGGCAGTACCGCCCAGCGCCAGTTCGCTCAGGTGGTCCAGGGTGTGCTGGATGGCACGCAGGCCATGATCCAGTTGCGATACATACCCGCTCAGTTCCTGGCCCACGGTGAGAGGCGTGGCGTCCATGAAGTGGGTACGGCCTATCTTCACCACGTGCATGTATTGCTTCGCTTTTTCCGCCAGCGTATTCCGCAGTTTGGTAATGCCCGGAATAGTTACTTCCACCAGCATTTTATACGCCGCAATGTGCATGGCAGTTGGAAAAGTATCGTTGGAAGATTGTGATTTATTAACGTCGTCATTCGGATGAATTACTTTGTCTTTATCCGTGAGCTTACCGCCATTGATCACGTGGGCGCGGTAGGCCACTACTTCATTCACATTCATGTTAGACTGGGTGCCGCTACCAGTTTGCCATACAACCAGTGGAAACTCTTTATCCAGTTTGCCATCGAGTATCTCATCGCAAACGCGGCCTATCAGATCTGACTTTTCCTTAGACAGTACGCCAGCATCCACGTTGGTGAGGGCCGCAGCTTTCTTGAGGTAGGCAAATGCGCGGATAATCTCTTTGGGCATGCGATTAATGTCCTGTGCAATTTTGAAATTTTCAATAGAGCGCTGTGTCTGTGCGCCGTAGTAAGCGTCTACCGGCACGTGTACTTCGCCCATCGTGTCTTTCTCTATTCTGAAGTCCATATCTTAATTTTTTGTGTGCCAAAGTTAGGGGGAAATGCTTAGAAGAAATCTGATATTTTACCATATCAGGCCCCGGTAAATTTGGCCGGTCTTTTTTCCAGAAAGGCCTGTGCGCCCTCCTGTAAGTCTTTCGTAGCAAAGCATTCGCTGAAGGCATTAATTTCAAACGCAAAGCCATCTACGTTTTTATCCAGGGCGGCATTGACGCACTGGATCACACTTCCTACAGCCAGCGGGGCTTTGGCGTGTATTTTCTGCAATAAAGCCTGGGTAAAAGACAACAGCGTGTCGGGTGCCACCACATGGTTCACCAGGCCCCAGGAGAGGGCCTCTGCGGCAGGCAACATATCTGCGGTAAGCATGAGTTCTATGGCTTTGCCCCGGCCAATAAGCTGAGTAAGCCGCTGGGTGCCGCCATAACCGGGAATAAGGCCCAGGTTCACTTCCGGCTGACCAAACTTCGCCTTTTCGCTGGCTACGCGGAAATGGCATGCCATGGCCAGCTCGCAGCCCCCGCCCAGGGCAAAGCCATTTACGGCGGCCACAATAGGTTTGGGACTATCTGCTATACGCTGGAAAATTACCTGCCCTTTTTGGGCCAGGTCGGCGCCCTGAGTGGGCGTCAGCGAAAGAAATTCGGAGATATCGGCCCCGGCTACAAAGGCCTTTTCTCCCGCTCCGGTAATGATAGCACTTTGAATGCCGGCATTACTGTACACTTCGTCTACTGCCAGCGCCAGGTCGGCCAGTACCTGCTGGTTCAGCGCATTCATTTTATCAGGCCGGTTAATCGTGATGAGGTAGGTTCCCTCCGTAAGTTGGGTATTCAGTGTTGCATACATGGCAGTACGGTTTTTCCCGCAGGTCCCATATGCACACCATGCGCCGGCCTGCGTAGTTTAGTAATTAGCTCCTTGAAATGAACGTCGGTGATGGTGATGTCTCGCATGTTCATCTTTGAACTCGTCGCCATAATCCACCTTGCCGAAATCATAACTTAAAGTAACGAAAAACATTTTACTCTGCGTTTGCGCATAGGGGTAGGTCTTCAGGCCATCCACCGTTTCATGAAAATCCTTATTGAAAAAGTCGGTAAGAAAGTATTGCACCTTCAGCCCTATACCGGGATGAACGCGGATGCCGGCAAACACACTGGGCAGCAATAAAGGGGTACGGTCGCTAAACCACTGGCTAAATTTATGGCGCTTATCGCCGTCTATAAATTGCTTTTCTTTATAATTAAGCGCCAGGTCGTACTCGCCGCCGGCAAAGAAGAAAATGCTGCCATGGCGCACATCCCCCACCTTCAATCCAATAGGAATGCCCAGGGTGTAGAGGCGGCGCTTTAATTTCAGCGAGTCGTTGTCTTTGGTAATGAGACCTATGTTACGCAGGTTTAGCCCCGTAAAAACGCCAAAGTTCTTATTGATGTCATAATTGAAATTGGTGCCTACGTTAAAGAAAAAGGTAAAGCGGGGAATATTGCGCACATGGTCGCCATCATATTTTATGCTGCCGAAGGATAACAGGGGACCATCACCACCCCAAGAGGGATACACGCCTTTATGATCACTGGGGTAATGTTGGGCGGCCATTTCTTTCCAATGGAAATGTACGCTGTCGCGGCGGTACCTCGTTGTATCATCCTGCGCTTTGCCGGCCAGGGGGAATAACAGGAAAAAGAAATAATACAGTGGATGAATGTGTTTCATAAACTGGAGGTTGGATTGTATATTAAAGACGCACCAACCTGGAAAAAGTTTCAGCTTTCCTAAAAATTCCGGTGTTCCCTCACCCAGCCAGCAATATAATCTGCTATATCGTGGGTATCGGTGCCAGGGGGGAACAGTTTGCCAACGCCCATTTGCCGCAGCGTTTGCATATCATTTTCGGGGATGATGCCGCCCCCGGTAAGTAATACATCGTCTAGCCCCTTTTCTTTCATGCACTGAATTACTTTTGGAAAAACAGTCATGTGAGCGCCGGAGAGAATACTAATGCCAATGGCATCTACGTCTTCCTGTAACGCAGCATTCACCACCATCTCGGGCGTTTGGCGAAGGCCGGTATAGATCACTTCTATCCCGGCATCGCGCAGGGCCGCCGCTATCACTTTGGCGCCCCGGTCGTGGCCATCCAGGCCTACTTTGGCAACCAGTACCCGTACCGGCCGTTGTTGTTGAATAGACATGCTGATTGGCTTGTTAGATTGTAAATGTAGGTTTTTGATGCCAAAAACGCCCCGCAGAAGGCCGAAAACATTACCTTTGGCTTTCTTAAAACGCACCATCCGTAGTACCACATAAAAAATATATGAGCGAAGAGAGATCCCTCAATTTTATAGAACAAATCATAGAAGAAGACATTGCTGCCGGCACCCATGGGGGCCGTGTACTCACCCGCTTTCCACCGGAACCCAATGGCTACCTGCACATTGGCCACGCCAAATCCATCTGCCTGAACTTTTCACTGGCCCAGAAATATGGTGGCAAAACCAACCTGCGTTTCGATGATACCAACCCGGTGAAGGAAGATGTAGAGTATGTGGATTCCATTAAAGAAGATATTAAATGGCTGGGCTTTGAATGGGCGCAGGAATTATATGCCTCCGATTATTTTGAGCAATTATACCAGTTTGCCGTGCAATTGATCGAAAAAGACCTGGCTTATGTAGACGAGGCCACGCCCGAGCAAATTGCCGCCGCCAAAGGTTCGCCCACCGTACCCGGCACGCCCACACCGGCACGCAGCCGCAGCATTGCCGACAACCTGGATCTCTTTGCCCGCATGCGTAAAGGCGAATTTAAGGATGGCGAAAAGGTACTCCGCGCTAAAGGCGACCTGGCCTCGCCCAATATGCACCTGCGCGATCCGCTGATGTATCGCATTAAACACGCGCATCACCACCGCACCGGCGATGCCTGGTGTATTTACCCCATGTATGACTTTGCTCATGGGCAAAGTGATAGCATTGAGCAAATCACCCACTCTATTTGCACCCTGGAATTTATTCCCCACCGTCCGCTATACGACTGGTTCATCGCGCAACTGGGTATCTTCCCTTCCCATCAATACGAATTTGCTCGCCTGAACATGAGCTATACCATCATGAGCAAGCGCAAGCTCATTCAGCTTGTACAGGAAGGACATGTGCGGGGCTGGGACGATCCCCGCATGCCTACCATCAGCGGCCTGCGCCGCCGTGGTTTTACCCCGGCCAGCGTACGCATGTTCTGCGAGCGTATTGGCGTGCAGAAACGTGATAACCTGATCGATTTTTCCCTGCTGGAATTTTGTATCCGCGAAGAGCTGAACAAAACCGCTCCCCGCGTGATGGCTGTGCTGGACCCGGTGAAAGTAGTTATCACCAACTATCCAGCCGACAAGGTGGAAATATTGCAAGCGGAAAACAATCCGGAGGAAGAAAATAGCGGTACCCGTGAGGTACCGTTCAGCAATACTCTCTACATTGAGCGTGAAGATTTTATGGAGGTACCGGCGAAGAAGTTCTTCCGCCTGGGTCCCGGCTTGGCCGTACGCCTGAAATATGCCTATGTAGTGCAATGTGAAACGTTTGAAAAAGACGCCAGTGGCAATATCACTACCATCTTCTGCCGTTACCTGCCCGAAAGCAAAAGCGGCAATGATACCAGCGGCCTTAGCGTAAAAGGCACTATCCACTGGGTGAGCGCCGCCCACGCCCATCAGGCCGAGGTGCGCTTGTACGACCGCCTCTTTAGCGTAGCCGAGCCAGGCAATGAAGAGGGCGATTTCAAATCTTTTCTGAATCCCGACTCCTTGCAGGTAGTGGAAAATGCCCTAATAGAACCTGCCCTTACCAAAGCCAGGGCAGGCGATCGTTTTCAGTTTCTACGCAAAGGATATTTCACAGTAGACGTGGATTCCTCCCCTGAAAAATTGGTGTTCAACCGGATTGTTACGCTGAAAGACACCTGGGCTAAGGAAACTAAAAAATCTTAAGCACTGCTTATAAAAAGAAAAAAAATGCCGGCATCAGGCCGGCATTTTCATGTATTGTACTTCCCATTGTGTTATCATTATTTATCAGCCTGCCAGCTGCTGGGCCACCTGTACGCTGGTATTTGGCACCTTATCGCATGGCTCACAAACTCATCATCTCCTTAAACTTCACGGCCTGCCTACGGCTCACTTCAATTTTTTCCCCCCCCCGCATTTCCAGCAACAAGCCTCCATTAAAGTAGGTGTCTATCTTTTCAATCATGCGCAGGTTTACAATATGCTTACGGTTGGCCCGGAAAAAAGTACGCTCGTCCAGCCGCTCTTCCAGGGCGTTCAGGGATTTAAGGATGAGGGGTTTGTTGCCCTCAAAATACACCCGCGCGTAGTTACCCACGCTTTCAAAAAGTCGGATTTCCTGCAATTTTACAAACCAACAGCGGTCTCCATCCTTCACAAAAACCTGGTCGTTTTCCGACAGTATATTGCGCAGCCCCCCGGCTACAGCCAAGCGCTCCTTCTCGTCCTGCTGGTGCAGTTTGTGAATGGCATCCGCCAGGCGTTTGGGTTCTACCGGTTTCAGGAGATAATCCAGCGCGTTGTATTCAAATGCTTTGAGAGCATGTTCATCATAAGCCGTAATGAAAATTACCTGCGGGGTACGTTCCAATTCTGCCAACAAATCAAAACCCGTCTGGTCGGGCATTTGTATATCCAGGAAAAGCAGGTCGGGGCGCAGGGCTTCGATCTTTTCCAGGCCATCCTTCGCATTTACCGCCTCTCCCACTACCAGAATTTCCGGATGGTCGGCCAATAACTTCTTTAGCTCGCTTCTGGCCAGTCGTTCATCATCGATGATCAATGCTTTTTTCATATGCGTTTGGTTGATGATTGTAAGATAGCGCGTTGACGCTGCATGGTTCCGTAATACATGTTTATGTTTCGTTTCATCAGACTACCGGCATCTGCACACGGGCTTCCACATGGGCGGTGTCTTTATTATAAATACTAAAAGAGGCGCGGCTGCCAAATAAAAGGCTGAGGCGCTGACGGGTACTTTGCAAACCAAAACCATGGCCCTCGCTATGGTCTGTTGGGTGCAACTGGCCCGTATTCCGAATAATAAGCACATGCTGCAATTCATGCACCGAGGAGGTAATTACCACTTCGCCGCCGTGTATCTGCCGGGAAATGCCGTGTTTGATAGCGTTTTCCACCAGGGTTTGCAGCATCATGGGCGGTATGGGTAGCTCCAGCGTGGCCGGATCTATGAGATATTGTACTTTCAGCCTTTCCTCAAAACGGATGGTTTCCAAAGCCAGGTAATCCTTTACAATATTTAACTCGTCCTCCAGGCTTACCGTTTCCACTTTTTCCGTGGCCATAGAACTGCGCAAAATGTTAGACAGTTCTGTAATGGCCGTACGCGCCCGCTGGGGGTTTTCGTCTACCAGCGCCCGTATGCTATTGAGTGCATTAAAAATAAAATGCGGATTCAATTGCGCCTTAATCGTCTTAAGTTCCAGCTCTTTCACCGTACTTTCCAGCTTCAGTTGGTTCACCTGGCTATTACGATTACGCTCAATATAATGCCAGGCAAAATAAATAAGCAGCCAGGTAGTACTGATGGCCATGGTACTCATTAGGTTTTTAAGCCCTTCCTGCGAAATAAAACCCAAGAAATCTCCCGGGTAGGAAAAAAGGTAGATGCCCAATGCCATGAAAACCCCTATCCCCACCACGCCGGCAAAAAACAGGATGATCAGATGATCGAAACCATATTGTACCCAGTTATTACGACGAATGATGAGCCGGTATAAATGAGTGCCCGCCAAACCAAATATAATTACATAAATCAAGTTTATCACATCGCTATGCTCCACCTTGCCCATAAAAGAGTAAGCCAGGAACACATTAATGATGAAATAGGTAGACCACCCCAGGAGCTGGCACCACCAGTATTTCGATATTTTTTTGAACATTCCTTTAAAATTACTAAGCTACATACTATTTCAAAAATACCGCAGGGGCTGGCCCTTCAGCCGTCAATTTTTATGAATGGTTGTGGGGAAGGCCGCCCGGTTAAAATATCTCAAAGCGCCGCGCTCATCTGATATTATCGGCCAGCAGCAGTAAGGTGGCCACTGAACCCAGGTTTCCCGCTTTCAGGATAGACCTGCTCCCACTAGGCCCAATACCTCCGGCAATCCCCTTAAACAAATGGGAGATCCCCCCGGAAATGACTAATCCAACGGCACATTTCCCCGTAAAATGCGTATTTTTACTGCTAAAACAGTACCCGTCTATGGACATTACGGCCGGCCAGTTATTGCGCCATATAGATGACCCCAGCGATCTGCGGAAAATTGATAAAGAAAAGTTATACCAGGTTTGTGAAGAGCTGCGTCAATATATTATCGATGTTGTGAGCGTACATGGCGGCCACTTTGCCGCCAGCCTAGGCGTGGTAGAACTGTCTGTGGCCTTGCATTATGTTTTTAATACCCCTTACGACCAGCTTGTTTGGGACGTAGGCCACCAGGCTTATGGTCATAAAATACTTACTGGTCGCCGCGATATTTTTCACACCAACCGTAAGTACAAAGGCATTAGCGGTTTTCCCAAACGCGACGAAAGCCCTTACGATACCTTCGGAGTGGGACATTCCTCTACCTCTATCTCCGCCGCCCTGGGCATGGCTATCGCCTCCAAACTCAAAGGCGAACACGAGCGCCAGCACATTGCCGTGATCGGCGATGGCTCCATGACCGCAGGGATGGCCTTCGAAGCCCTCAATCATGCCGGCGTGGCCAATGCCAATGTGCTGATTATCCTGAACGATAACTGCATGTCCATAGATCCTAACGTGGGCGCGCTCAAAGAATATTTAACCGACATCACCACCTCGCCCACCTACAATAAGCTGCGCGACGACGTTTGGAACCTGCTCGGCAAGATGCCGGTGGGCAAACGCTTCACCCGCGATATGGCCTCCAAATTGGAAGCCAGCGTGAAAGGCGTGGTAACCCGCTCCAGCAACCTGTTTGAAGCATTAAAACTCCGCTACTTTGGTCCTATAGACGGGCATAACATCACCAAACTGGTGGATACCCTGCAAGACTTGAAAGATATTCCCGGCCCCAAGCTGCTGCACATCGTAACCACGAAGGGCAAAGGTTATGCGCTGGCCGAAAAAGACCAGACCCTGTGGCATGCCCCAGGCCTGTTCGATAAGATTACCGGCGAGATATACAAAAAACCAGTAAACGCCCCCGAGCCGCCCAAATACCAGGATGTTTTTGGCGAAACCATTATTGAACTGGCAGCCGCCAATGATCGCGTGCTGGGCGTTACGCCCGCCATGCCCTCCGGCTCCAGCCTGAAATTCATGATGGAAAAAATGCCGGACCGCGCCTTCGATGTGGGCATCTGCGAACAACATGCCGTAACCCTCTCCGCCGGCCTGGCTACCCAGGGTATGCGGGTGTTCTGCAATATTTATTCGTCTTTCATGCAACGTGCCTTTGATCAGGCCGTACATGATGTGGCCATCCAGCAACTGCCTGTAATCCTGTGCCTGGACCGCGCAGGCCTGGTGGGCGAAGACGGACCTACCCACCATGGTGCCTACGACATTGCCTACCTGCGCGGTATTCCAAACCTGATCATCAGCGCACCGATGAATGAAGAGGAACTTCGCAACCTGATGTACACCGCCCAACTGGAAAGCAATAAGCTGCCCTTCGTGATCCGCTACCCCCGTGGCCAAGGCGTAATGCCCGACTGGCGCAGGCCGTTTAAAGCGATCCCCGTTGGTACCGGCCGCAAAATACGCGAGGGTAAAGACATTGCCATCCTCTCCATTGGCCACCCGGGCAATTTTGTGACCGATGCCATCAAACAATTGGTAATTGATGGTCTGCAACCTGCCCACTACGATATGCGCTTTGTAAAACCACTCGATGAAGCCTTGCTGCACGAGGTGTTCCGCCAGTTCGAAAAAGTGATCACCGTGGAAGATGGCACCGTAGCCGGCGGCTTCGGCAGCGCTATCCTGGAGTTCATGGCCCGGCATGGGTATAAAGCCGATATAAAAATAATGGGTATCCCCGACCGCATTGTGGAGCATGGCAAGCCTTCGGAACTATACCGAGAGTGCGGCTTTGATGCAAAAGGCATCGCCCATACCGTGATGGAAATGATGAAAAATAAAATTACCGTAGTCGCCTAGCGATGACGGCCACCGCTATACAATTGGTCAGCGATCCCAACGGTCACTGACCATTTTTTTGTACGCTGTATTTATGACGGATCTTTATCTTACGCTACGCATCACCCACATTATCCGGGAAACGGAAGACACTAACACGTACCTGTTGGAAACCATCTCCGGGAAGGCCATCGACTACAAGGCAGGTCAGTTTCTCACTTTTCTGATTACCCTGCACGGCATTGAGTTTCGACGCTCCTACTCCCTCAGTAGTGCACCCGGCATCGATAAAACTCCCGCTATCACGGTTCGCAGGAAACAGAATGGAGAAATATCCCGTCACATCCTGCATACCTGGCAAGTAGGCGATGTAGTGACCTCCCTGTTGCCCAGCGGCCGCTTTACCCACGAACTGCAAACAACGCCCCGCGACATTTTCCTGCTGGCCGCAGGTAGTGGCATTTCACCGGTATATTCTTTATTAAAATTTATTCTGAAAGAGGAGCCTACCGCAAAGGTAACCATGCTTTATAGCAACACCTCCCCACAAACCGCCATCTTCCGGGAAGGGCTGGACCGGCTGAAAACCCAATACCCGCGCACATTTACACTGATTCATTTTTATAGCAGTGGCGATTCGCACGAGATGCCGGTGTATCGCCGGCTGAGCAATATAGTACTGGAACCACTGATCAATACCCGCCTTCACTACGCAAGATCCCTGGCCCATTTTTATTTCTGCGGCCCGCCAGACTATATGCGCATGATACAGCTTACCCTGATCTTCATGGGCTTTAACGCCGACCGGCTGCACAAAGAAAACTTTGTGGTAAATACGGAGGCCAAACGGGCACACGCCGCCATTCCCCAAGATCCTTCCCCAAAAGAAGTGGTATTACACTATAACGGGCAGGCACATACGCTGCAAGTACCCGGCAATGATACCCTGCTGCATGCCGCCCAAATGCATGGCCTGCACCTGCCCTACAGTTGCAAGGGCGGCGTATGCGGCTCCTGCACAGCAGCATGCACGGAGGGAAAAGTGTATATGGCGGTGAACGAAGTATTGACCGATGCCGAAATAAAAGAAGGACTCATCCTCACCTGCGTAAGCTATATAACCAGCGATAAGGCCGTAGTACGCTGGTAAATTCAACCAGCAGGGCAGGCACAAACAAAAAAAACCTGCCAGGATGGAGGGCACTGAAAAAGTCTGTCATTTTAGGAGCCTCCCCTAAAAAAGGAGATCCGGTAAAATTCACATTTTACCGGATCGTTTTTATTGTTCTAAAGTTAAGACTAGTCTTGCGAAAATAGATGGGCCTGGGATTTACTTCAGCTTTACCTCCACGATCTCGCCATCTTTGCTCACTTCCACAAACTTTTTGAGTAAGGAAGCATGGTTTATAGAATAATATTCCCGGGAATAATAGTCCGTGGTATTGTAATTACTGTATCCGCTGCCAGTGTAACGGTCGTAGGATCCGCTGCTGTTCCATTTTAACAGCCCTTCCAGGTAGTATTTTCCGGGCTTCATCTTTGGAAAAGTAAATTCGCCGTCGCTATTCGTAATAGCGTCTATCCGGTAGTGCCAGGCTTCAGGCGAAATGTAAGCGAACTTCAGCTTGCTGGGATTTTCCTTCTTCTTAAGGTCCAGGTATTCCAACAGGTAAGGCGTTACAGGAAATAACATTATTTTAATCCTATTAGCATATATGCGCTTGCCGGATGGAATTTTATATGCCCCAAGCGGCCTTGTAAAGGCCACCCCTTTAATAGTGCCAGTACCTTCTGCCAGCGCCTGTTTTGCGGCCAGTGAGTCGAAAGGTGTTTTAGCAAACAACCGGATGGTATCATCTCTTTCGGGTTGCACATATTGGGCACGTATTTCAGTACCTACCAATAATAGGCACCCCAATATTGTAATAATCCATCTTTTTTTCATAGCTACATTATCTTCTTGCAAAAGAACAATATTTATTTGCAATATACTTCTACCACTTTATAACTTTTATACGCATTGCCAGCACCATAATCTACGATCGCAGAGGCAGAAGCCGTAGCACCAGCATCGAGGCTAGTTACCGTAAGAATGTCATCGCCACTGTAGGTCTTACCATTCGTGGTAGTAGCCTCCAGTTTCACGTATACCGCGGTAGAGCCGGCACCCACATCATATTTTTTAGAGCCCGTATTTTTTACATCAAACGTTATGATTACCGTGTGCAGGCTAGGTACATCATCCGTAGAGGCATAGGTGAGTTGTAACTTATCTGCCATACATTCTTTGGAAGGAGTACTAGTATTATCATGATCTTTGGAACAACCGGTAAATGCCGCAATAGCCAGCAATGCATACAGTAAACGTTTCATATTATCGTAATTTTTTGGTGATACGGCCTAAATATTATAGAATTGCTGCAAATTTACCGGGACAGGAGCGTGGTAACAATACCAGTATCCCGGTATTTTTACCTACCTATATACTGGTATTTTTCCAGCGAAAACCGAAAATGGAGAGGATTACGAACCAATGCAGTGACCCTGAGCGACCAGGTTCTCAGGAGACTAACTAATTTAACCATATGACCCGATCGATTTACTTATTGGTACTGTGCCTGGGTATAGCATTTAAGATTAAAGCGCAATTATCGCTACCGCTCAACGAAACCCGATACACCGATAGCCTGCTTTCAATACTGCGCGCCACTACTTCAGATAGCACTAAATCCCGCGTAGATTACCAATTGGCCGAATACTGGCGAGGCAAAGACACCGTGCAGGCCCGGGCCTACCTTGACCAAGGAAAGCGGCTGGCAGCCCCTTATCCTTTGCCATCTGCACTCCGCGACTTTTACGAAGGACAATTTTATTTTAATTCCAATCCAGCCAAAGCCGCGGCCGCATTTCTGAAGGCACAGGAGGCCCTGACTCCTTTTAACACCCAGGAAGGGAACCTTTTCCGCTCCATGTCCTGGTTTAATTACGGCATTATGGTGCGCAACGAAAAGGGAGACGACTTCGTAATTGATACCTGGCTCAATAAAGCGATCCCCCTCGCAGAAAAGGCGGGCAATGATGAAAAAATTGCACTGTATTACACCCAACTGGCTACCCTCTTCATGTATAACGCCCGGTTCGACAAGGCGGAAGTGTACAATAATAAGGCGCTGGACCTGCTGGAAAGCAAGCACCCTAACTCGCCTAATTTACTATTTGCCTACTTCGCAGCTATCAGCAACTCGATCTATAGCAAAAAGCCGGCGAAAGCCAAAGTGTATCTCGATAAAGCACAACAACTACTGGCTCCTTATCCAGCATCGGTGAACTATCCCAATTATTATTATAACGAATCGCTATACTATACCACGGTAAATGAATTTGGCAAAGCCATGGCCAGCCTCAATAAAGGCATCGCTATGGCCAAAACCCTGCAACAGCAGCAGCTATTACAAATGCTGGTATTTCGTAAATACAATATTTTACAGGAATCTCACCAGTATGCCGCGGCCAGGAACCTGCTAACAGACATTTTACAGGAGGGTACCCTCACAGCCGATGTAAACAATCGTAAAACAGTGTACCAGGAAATGGCGACCGTCAATGCCAGCCTGGGCAACATGCGCGCAGCCTACAACTGGCTGGTGAAATATGGCCAGCTAAGCGACAGCCTGCAGGAACGCAAGCTGCAAAGCAACATCCAGGAACTGGAGATTAAATACCACGCCGCACAAAACGAACAAAAAATAGCCACCTTACAGGCCGCTAATGAAAAAGCCGCACAGGTGGCACACTATACCCGCCTGCTCAACTTACTGCTGGGCATTGCCGCTGCCTTGCTATTGGTAATAACAGCCTTTGGCTGGCTTTTCTACCGCAACCATAAAAAACTGGCCGCACAAACAGCCCTGAACTACCAGCAGCAACTGCGGGAAACCGAACAACAGCGCCAAATACAAGTAGGTCAAGCCTTGCTGCAAGGCGAAGAAAACGAGCGGGAGCGCGTGGCCCGTGACCTGCACGACGGACTGGGAGGCATGCTGGCCAGCATAAAACTTAACCTGTCTACACTGGCCACAGAACCGGCCTTGCAGAAAATCCTCTTGCAACTAGACCATTCTTCCACAGAACTCCGCCGCATTGCCCATAACATGATGCCCGAATCGTTGTTGCACTACGGCTTGAGTATTGCCTTGAAAGAACTCTGTGAATCTTTGGAAACAGACCAATTGAAAATATCTTTCCAACCTTTCGGCATCAAAGAACAACTGAATAAATCTACCCAGCTTACCATTTACCGTATCGTACAGGAAACATTGTCGAACGCCTTGCGACACGCGCAAGCATCCAGCGTAGTAGTACAGTGTTCGCAAAATGAAGATACTTTTTTCATTACCGTGGAAGACAATGGCAGGGGTTTCGATAAAGGTCAAATTGTACAAAGTAAGGGCATTGGGCTTACCAACATTCAAAAACGTGTACGCTTTCTCAATGGAAGGATGGATATAGAAGCCGCCGTAAACGAAGGCACCACCATAAATATAGAACTTGATGTGGCAGGATAATGAGAAAATTTCACTGGCCATTGTAGACGATCACCCAGTGATCCTGCATGGACTGCAAACCTTACTGAAGGATAATCCACGTATATACATTGCCGGTAGTTTTGCAACCGGGGCAGACTTCCTGGCTTTCCTGGAAAAAAAGCCCGTGCAAATTGTATTGCTCGACATTGCGTTGCCAGATATACATGGCGTGGCATTGTGTAAAAAAATAAAACAACGCTTTCCCACCACCTGTGTGCTGGCTTTCAGTAACCATAGTGAGCGGATTATGATTTTTAAAATGCTACAAAGTGGCGCCAGCGGGTATTTGCTCAAAAACATAAGCGCAGGGGAACTAATGACCTGCATTTCCGATGCTGTTAATGGGCAGATTACTTTTAGTAGCGAAGTAAAACAAATCATGGCCCACGTTACACCTACCGACTTGAATACTCTTCCTCCACTCACCAAACGGGAACGCCAGTTGCTACACCTGATCGCCGATGGTAAAACGAACAACGAAATTGCGGAATTGCTTTCCCTTAGCGTACTTACGATAGAAACCCATCGCAAAAATCTGATGCAAAAATTTGGAGTCAAGAATGCAGCAGCACTGATCAAGGCTGCCACAGCGCATCATTTATTATAACCACGTAATCTGCAAAATTCATAGTATTTTTTAATACCAGGCCCCTGCCGGCCTGCCCTTCGCAAGATGGCAGATTATACCACGAGCATATGCAAAAAAAAACTATCACCTGCATAGCACAAAGTCTTTCAGACAATGGCTTGGAGGCGATAGCTCATTTGTAATATCAGGAAGCAATTACACCAACTTGGCGTCTACCGTAATTTTAGTTTTCAGCAGTTGGGAAATGGGGCAATTCTTTTCTGCATCCGCTACCAGCTCGTCAAACTTAGCCTGATCAATGCCGGGTATTGTAGCGATAACATCCAAATGACTTTCCACTATAGCACCGTTTTCAAAATTAATGGTGCATTTCGTATCAATGGTGTCCGGGGTAAATCCAGCGCCATTGAGGTTAAACGTCAGCTTCATGGTGAAACAGCCCGCGTGTGCAGCACCCACCAGCTCTTCCGGATTGGTACCAATACCGCTTTCAAAACGGCTGCCAAAGGAATATTGCGTATCGTGTAGCACGCCACTTTGGGTAGAGATTAATCCTTTTCCTTCTTTTCCGCTTCCCTTCCAGTTTGCCGTTGCAGTTCTTTTCATAATTATATATTTTTTTAGTGAGAATAGTCCCACAAGAAGTATTCCATTAAAAATAAGATGAGGTAGCTACAATTAAGGGAAACATAAAAAACCAGGCTATACTTGGCAGCCTGGCGTATAAAAAATGATATTATGTTAGACAGTTATTACTGTTTTACTAACTGAATGCTGGCATTCAACTTCACTTCGTCGCTCAGTAACAGGCCACCAGCTTCGGTAGTACCATTATAGCGCAGGCCAAAGTCGGCGCGGTGCAAGCGTCCGGTAATTTCAAAACCAGCTTTGGTTTGACCATACGGATCTTTTACAATACCACTGTACTCTACGGCCAGCTCTACAGGATGAGTTTCTCCGTGCAAAGTAAGATTGCCGGTTACTTTATATTCCTCATCGTTTAGTTTCTGCACCTTGGTAGATACGAAAGTTAATTTTGGATACTTTGCAGTGTCAAAGAAATCGGGAGATTTCAGATGACCATCGCGCTGTTCATTCTTAGTATTGATGCTGTCAACATCCGCCTCGAAGTGGATGGTCGCATCTTTAAAGTCTTCGCCTTCATTCGTAACAGTGCCATCGTAAGAAGTGAAATTACCACTTACATTGGTAATCATAAGGTGTTTAATCTTAAATCCTATTTCGCTATGTGTAGCGTCAATTTTCCAGGTTGCCATTTTTTTAAGTTTTATGTTTTGAGTATGTTATCTCGATTCGACAAGACAAATATATATGTTACAACATTATTTAAAATGGACAGAAAGATAAAAGTGGTGGACTTTTTTCTCAGAAAATGTGGGAAGAGCAGCGTCAACTTCCTACTTTGCTCAGTTCTTTAAACTCCGAAGGGCGCTGATTAGTATATTTTTTAAAAAAACGACTAAAATAATGTGGATCTTCAAACCCAAGCTGGTAGGCAATCTCCTTAGCGGAGAGGTCGGTATTGAAGAGGTAGCGCTGCGCTTCCAGTATTATGCGGTTACGAATATGCTCTCCAGCCGTTATGCCCGAGAGCTGTTTGCTGATCTCATTAAGTTGCACCGGTTTTATATGCAGCAAGTCTGCATATTCCGATACATTTTTCAGGATGCGAAATTTTTCTTCTATTAGTTGTTTAAACTGAAGGAATAAACCATTGTAATGCGGAGAATAGGAGTCATTTATAGTAACGCTGGTGGCAGCTTGTAGCCGGGAGGCCAATACCAGCAAGTAGCGCAGCAGGCCATGAGTAGCCAGCTGATACTCTGGCTGCTGCTCTACAATTTCCCGCATCATGCGTTGCACTAGCCACTCAAAATCTGGTGCCATGGAGGCCTCCAGGCTAATTACACTGCTGAACTGGGCATTAAAGAAGAGACTGGAATTGATACCAGAATGTTGGTTAGCATCTTTTAAACACAGAAACCCATCCTGGAATGCCACCAGATAACCCTCCAGCTTTCCGCTGAACTGCATTTGATACACCTGGCCAGGGGCTACGAACAGCAGAGTGTTGGCCCCAACATCGTGAATAACAGCATCGATGGTGAGCCGAAGCGAGCCACTTTTTATCCAGTACATCGCATAAAAGTCATGTCGATGCGGATTGTCATGACGGGCAAAGAAGGAATCTCCCAAGCCACAAATGCTGGACACAATCATGTCCGGATGCTGCTGCGCCAGCGATGGTAGCGTTACCATGGCAATATGATGGCGCTTATCACTCATCTTCCTGTTCCTCCTCTTCATCGCCATCACTGGCCGTGAGCGGCATATCGCTTATATATTCTACGATAAAATTATTGCGGCCCTCTCCCACCATCAAGCCCAGGTGATTCATTTGTACCAGTTCCAGCATGCTGAGAAAAAGAAAAATAGCGTGTACACGGTCCCGGCAATGGTCGAAGATCTTTTCAAAAGCCATGGTTTTCTCGTAACGGGCCAGGTCCATCATGTACACACGGGAATTTTCCATCGTGTATTCATATTTGTATACCACGTGCTGGGGCTTATCTCCCCGGTCTTTCATGCGTTGCATGATCCTTTCGAAGGTCTTGCTCAGCTTAAAGAGTGTAATGGTTTGTACCTCGGTGCCTTCGCTGGTTTCCTCTCCAATATTCACTAATTCTTTGGCAATGTTGCCCCGGCGTATCATCAGCAGCCGCTCTGCCTCTTTTTCCGCCAGTTCTATAGCGGCCTGCTTGTACCTTTTATATTCGAGAATCTTATCTATCAGTTCCTGACGCGGATCTATTTCGTTGCCCTGCTCGTCTATTTCCTTACGCGGAATGAGCATCTTGGCCTTAATACGCATGAGGGTAGACACAAACAGTATAAATTCACTGGCCTGCTCAATGTTCAGTTCTTCAAGTTGATGGATATAATGCAGAAAATCCTGCGTGATGGTATTGATCGGGATGTTGTATATATCCAGTTCATCGCGTTCTATAAAGAACAACAGCAGGTCGAACGGACCCTCGAACTGGGCCAGCTTTATTTTGTAACTGTGATCCGTATGGTTGTTGATGTTCTCGCTCACAAGTAAATTTTTACCCCGGGAAAATACCCGCACAGGCTTTCAAAAATAAGGAAAATACAGGGATTTGACCAGGGGTAATATGCCCTTCTTTCCTAATTTCTTGTTCCGAGGTGATTGAAGGCTATTCGCTAGTCAAAAGGAGACCTACGCCGGCCTGAGCATACCTCCTACTACCCATCACCCATAAAAAAGCCCGCTACAGGAGCGGGCTTCCAGGTATTTTTCCAGACGGGTCAGAATGTTGTAGAAAAGCCTACCCCAATCACTTCCTTTACTTGTAGCCTTGGCCCAAGCGTACCGGTCTTTGGGTTTGCAAATACACGGGCCTTGTCGTCATAGATCATGTCTACATTCACCGAAGCAGCAATGTATTTATTGACCTTTAAGGTGAGCATGTTGGTCCAGAACATGTATACGTTCTGTGGCTTTTCCAGGTAATCGGAGAACAGGTCCAGCCGGGTCTTGAAATTTATGTCCTTGCTAATGTCCGCTATCCAGTTTACCGTAAGATAAGCACCAAACTGCGATTTTATATGCTTGCCGGGGTCTACACCATACGCTCCCTGGGCCGACAGAGAGTCATCCAGTACCACTATCCAGCGACCAGTTACCGGGGAAATAAACAGGGAAAATTTATCCGTAGGTTTATAGTCGAAACCAGGCGATAACAGCAGGTTAGCTGGCGCAAAGAATTTCGAGGTGAGTGTGGAGGAACTGTCTGTGTAGAGATAGCCACTGGAAAACTGGGTGCGCACGTTGGCCAGCAGGCTAGCGTACCAGTGTTTACCCATGTCATATCCATACTTGCTGGTGAGGTCAATGTGGTCGTCGGCTTTACGGGTGCCAAGCGTAGTGGTGTTGGTTAAGCCAAAACCCAGGTCTGCCACATTATCCCAGGCATGTTTTCCTTTTTTATAAAAGGCATATGCATTGAGCAGAGAGCTTAAGGACAGGGAAAATTTATCGCCACCTGCCGCCCAGTTGGTCAGCGATCCCTGGTTAATATTCACGTTTATCAGCATACCCTTTTTCCAGATTTTGGGTATGGTATCTTTCGGATCTTTTTTAATATTGGCGGTTGCATTATCGCGGTACTGGCTTAATTGATTGGTGGCCTGGGCGCTGGCACTTCCCACCCATAACAGTGCGGCTGCAACGGCCAGCGCTATTTTTTTTATGCTCATGTAGTGAATTTAAAACCTATAATAAATTAGCAGACCCCAACAATGCAGGCTGCCATCTGATCAGCAAGATTACGTATACAATTATTGATAACCACCGTATTAGGCAGCATCATATAAATGGATGTACAAAAAATTATTTTGCTTTGATTGCATCGCGGATCTCTATCAGCAATTGTTCTTCTGCAGTAGGTGCTGCAGGAGCCGCCGGATCTTCAGTTTTCTTACGATGAAGGGAATTGATCGCTTTTACCATCAGGAATATACTGAAAGCAATGATCAGGAACTGAAATACTGCCTGCAAAAATGCGCCGTAGCCAAATACCGCTACACCCGCAGCCTTAGCTTCAGCCAAGGTCTTGAATTCCCTGCCTTGCGGATCATTCAGCGTTATAAATAAGTTGGTAAAGTCTGTGCCTTTTGTGAACAACCCTATAATGGGCATAATTATATTTTCTACCAACGAGGTAACAATAGCACTAAATGCAGCGCCTATAATTACACCTACGGCAAGATCGATCACATTGCCCTTCATGGCAAAATCCCTGAATTCTTTAAAAAACGACATAGTAATAAGATTTATGGTTACAATAAAAGTATACAGTCGGTATGTCGTGTGTCTTCCAATGGTCTCATTATTACTGGCTCACTTTGCCGTCACTTGTTTTTAGGCGCGGGTAGTGCATATCCAGTTCTTTAAGTGCATCGCGCACCGTCTTTGCAATGTAGTATTCTTTGTACCAATTGTTGTCTGCCGGTACAATATGCCAGGGAATGTCGTTACAATGCTCTATCACATCATCATAAGCTGCCTGGTACTTATCCCAAAGTTTCGCTTCTGCCAGATCGCTTGCATTATATTTCCACATTTTCATAGGGTTTTCCGTTCTCTCAGCCAGCCTCTTCGCCTGTTCCTCCGGGGATATGTGAAGATAGAATTTTAAAATAATGGTATCATTATGTTTGGTCAATAATTGTTCAAATTGATTGATGGCCTTCATGCGCTGAAAAGCTACTTTATCATCTATCCAACTGTGTACACGCTGTATCAGTACATCTTCATAATGCGAGCGGTTAAATACCTGAAACATGCCTTTGGCCGGCGTATGTTTGTGAATACGCCATAGAAAATCATGCGCCGCCTCTTCTTCCGTGGGCGCTTTAAACGCCTGCACCGTTACTCCCTGTGGGTTTAGTTGGCCAAATACATTACGGATGGTCCCATCTTTCCCACTGGCATCCATGCCTTGCAAAACAACGAGCAGCGAATATTTTTTACCTGCGTACAGCAGGTTTTGCAGTTCGTCCAGCTCTCTCAGAATATGCTTGGTATGTGCTTTAATCTCTGCTTTATCCTCTTTTTTGGGGGCATGGGTGCTGATGTCAGCCAATTTATCTTTTGCCATGTTGATGATAAGTTGATGATGAAAAAATGGGATGTAGCTAAATGTATACCGCTTTTCGGCATTCAAGGTTACCTTTTCCCCCAGCATGGTGTTTTGCTGCTCTTATTCAGACCGCTGCCTGATCAATATAACAAAATTTTGAAAAAAAGTTTTACCAACTAGTTTAATAATTATTGGTCCGCCGCTTTCCTGGAGCTGTTCATTATCTGAAAACTTTTCTACAGCCTTTAGCTGGCCACCACCCACCTGCTACCGGGCAATAGCGTTGCGCCATGCATCCTGGGTGCAGTCCTAGCCAACCAAGAAAAGGGGTGAATCATAAAACCCGCTATAACAGCGGGTTTTATGATTTTTTTTATATTTTATGGGCTTTTTAGATCGACATAATTTCTTTTTCTTTCTGCTGGCAATGCTTGTCTACCAGCACAATGAATTTATCCGTCATAATTTGCATATTAGCTTCCCCGTCACGGGCTTCGTCTTCACTTAAGCCATCCTTTTGCAATTTCTTAATGGCTTCAATAGCGTCCCGACGGATATTGCGTACGGCAATTTTGCCCAGTTCGCCTTCCCCATTTACCCGCTTTACCAATTCCTTTCTTCTTTCTTCCGTCATAGGGGGCAAAAACAGGCGGATAATAATACCGTCGTTTTGCGGGTTCAGTCCAATGTTGGAGGCAATGATGGCCCTTTCAATGGGTTGTAACATATTCTTTTCCCAGGGCTGTATGGTGATGGTGCGGGCGTCCACAGCTGAGATGTTGGCGACCTGGCTCAGTGGAGTGGGAGAACCGTAATATTCCACTTGAATGCTGTCTACCATGCTGGGAGCAGCTTTTCCGGCCCTGATTTTTAATAGTTCTGCTTCCAGGTGAGCAACCGCCTTTTGCATGGTTTGCTGGGCATCGTCAATAATAAGGGTCAGATCGTCTTGCATAATTTAATTGCTTAAATGGATGCAAACCTACACGATTTCTTTTAATCGTCAAAGGCAGAACAGGCCTGCCACTACATAAAAATGCCGCTATGCAGTCATAGCGGCAGCAGATATTTTAGCTAAAACGCAATTATTTATCTTCTAACACACCATTGGTAGTTACATGCAATATCTTGGTACCTTTTATCTTACTCATTTCAGGTACCTGAGACAGGCTGGTAATAACAACAGAAGGCTGATCGCGGCGTTTGCGCAACATGTACAAAACACCGGTACCAAGGCTGCTTAAGAAGGTCATTGCTACCAACAAAGTACCTGTACCCAGGTTTTGGAATACAAAAGCCCCAGCAATGAACAGCACATTAACAAAAACGGCCACCATAGTGGTTTGACGATGGTTCAGGCCAAGGTCCAGCAGGTAATGATGAATGTGGTTGCGATCTGCCGAAAAAGGGGAACGACCGTTGAGCATACGCACGGCAAAAACCCGTAATGTATCGAACAGGGGAACGATCAGGATAGCCACAGCAACGGCTGGTACCGAATTTACCGGCAAACGAGCTGCCGGATTTCCGGCCACGTCAATAAATTTAACAATCAGTATTGTGTTGAGCAATCCCAGTATTAAAGAACCAGTATCACCCATAAAAATACGTGCAGGAGAGATATTAAAGATCAGGAAGGCTGCCAGACCACCGGCCATGGCAAAACCCAATACGGCATAAAATACTTCACCCACTTCTATAAAGTAGGTACCCAGTACAGCAGATACCAGTAAGCCAATACCGCCGGCTAAACCATCTACACCGTCTATCAGGTTAAAAGCATTTATCGTTACCAGAAAAGTAAAATAAGTGAGGAGCAGGCTAATATGTTCCGGCAATTCGTGCATACCCAAAAAGCCATACATGCTGTGAATTTGAATATTTCCTAAATAAATTACCGCAAAGGAAGCTATCATCTGCCCTATCAACTTTTTTACAGGAGATAAACCCACCAAATCGTCTTTTAACCCTACCAGGAACATCACAAAAAATGCAGCGGCAAAATATTGAAAGGGCGATCTATCGGCCAGTGGCGCGCAGGTAGCTGCCGCCAATATAAATCCTGCGAAAAAACCAATTCCACCCAGGGTGGGTATACGCACTTTGTGCGATTTACGCTCATCCGGCTCGTCAAAAAGATGTTTTACTTCCGCCACTTTAATCAATACCGGTATGGAAAGATAGGTGACGATAAAACTCAGAACAGTGGCAATAATTACATTCTCCATAATGGGGGGATTATACACAAGTGCATTGAATTTCCTTCTCCAATTTCAATTCAAACTTCAAAACAAGTCTCACGGATATAGCGGACAAACAAACTCAGTAAAGTACATGTATTGTTGATACACATTTTTAGTATTCGATTCCTGGCCAGTAGGTGTATTCAAAAGGCTTTGGCAAAAATAGGATAATAATTTAACTTATCATATTTTAAACAGATAACCTTTTAATATCCACCACTTTAGCTCGCTTTTAGCTCTATGGATTGCCTAGCTGCACGCCTGGCAGGATACCAACTAGCCGCCAATCCTATTCCCAAAATGGTCATTAGAATTAGCAGAAAATCCTGAAAATGCATACTTACCGGGAAGGAATCTACCAAAAAAGAAGTACCTCCCAATTTCAATATGCCATAACGCTGCTGAAGCACACATATTGTGAATCCTAATATAAAACCTATTAAGGCTCCAAAGCCTGCAATAAGTAACCCTTCCGCCAGGAATATCCGTAAAATCAATGGATCGTTGGCCCCCATAGCTTTAAGGATTGTTACATCTTTCTGTTTTTCAATGACTAACATAGATAATGATCCAATCATATTAAAGGCGGCAATCACCAACACAAAGCTTAAAATGAGATATACTACCCATTTTTCAGTCTGCATGATGGCAAATAGCGATTGATTTTGTTCGAATCTTGTCTGTACTACAAATTTGTTGCCAAGCATTAACTGTAAGGATTTTTGTACGTCACGGTCACTGGCGTGTGGCCTAATAGATATTTCCAGGGCAGACATCTGGCCAGGTTGCATAGAGAGTAACCGGCGCAGGAAATCAATATGGGTAATCACGTATTGGGTGTTAAAATCCTGCTGGATGGCAAAAGCCCCAGCCGGAAAAAGCACATCGCTATTGAGTGCCTCCTCGGGCAAGGCTGTAGCACCGGCACCTGGTCGGGGAACATATACCGTAACCGGAATATCGCTGCGGGTCATATCTATCCCCATGGCGCCTTCCAGATCGGAACCGAAAACACCTTCTGGCATCCCTTCCACCATGGTTTCATATTTCCCCCTTACTATTTTATCCTTAACGCCCGAAACATAGATATAGTTACTATCCACCCCCTTTAAAATGGCAATGGTGGGCTCATTATTATAACTGAGCACAGCTTTCTCCTCGATTACCTCGCTGAAGTGAACTACACCGGGTAGGGCCTGTATTTTACGTAAGGTGGAGGGTTCCAGGTAAATCTGTTTGCCTTGGGCCGGCATGACTTTTACACTGGGATAAAAGGAGGAGTAGAGGGATGCCACTAACTCGGAGAACCCGTTAAAAACACTGAGAATGATGAACAAGGCAGCTGTACCTACAGCTATGGCGCAAACGCTGATCCACGCAATGATGTTAATGGCATTGGTGGATTTTTTAGCCCAGAAATAGCGGGTAGCGAATTGCCAGATCATAGGGAAAGCTTAATGATAGTAAGATGAAAAAAAATATTATCAAATGCTAGCGTCCGGCGGTAAAAAAATGTTAAAGGTTATGGGCCAAAGGCCCGGGAGACAGGCCTTGCGTCATTTACTTTAAACCATCGGCGCTATTTTAGGGGGGTGTTTGGGTTATCGTTAATCTTTTTAAACAATTCTTCCATCTTAAACACATAATCCAAAGTGTCGTCAAGAAAGAATGATAACTCTGGAATACGGCGTAGCTGCTTAGACATGCGGTTGCCCAGGTCCTTACGGATCTCACCTGCGCGCTCTTTAATACGGTTTATCATTTCCGCAGTGTCTTTAATTTGGAACATGCTCAGGTACACCCGTGCTTCCAGCAGATCGGGTGTCATACGCACGGTGGCGATGGAGATCATACCACCATCTGTCATGTTAAAACCCATGCGTTGGAAGATGTCGCTCAGCTCCTGCTGCACTTGTTGTCCTACTTGTTTTTGCCGTTTACTTTCCTGCATATACCGGGTATTAAATGATCGCTTTAAAATGAAATGCGCCGTCCGGCGCGGAATCCGCCATGCTGTAGCCGGCACCTCCTCCCCGCGAAAGTAACATTAATTATGCTAATTTTGCTGGCCGTCAAGAGCGGACTAAAGTAAATGGAATGAAGACTTTTAAACGATTACTCAATTTTGCCACCCCACTCCGGCACTATGTGCCAGAACTTATGACTTATACGTTCTTCGGCATCATTTTCGGCATTGTGAACTTCACAATGCTCATTCCTATGCTACAAGTAATCTTTGGTCAGCAGAAAATGAATGTTGTAAATACCCTCCCTCATTTCACCTTGAGTGTAGAATATTTTAAAACCGCCTTCAATTATTATTTCTACCAGTTTTATACACCTGCCACACCGCTGCGCGGGCTTGCTTTTGTATGTTCCATCATCGTTTTATCTACCATATTAGCCAATTTTTTCCGCTATATGAGCGCCCGCGTACTGGTACGCATGCGCATGAATGTGCTGGAACGCATGCGTAATAGACTATACGATAATCTCACTCACCAGTCGCTTGATTTTTTTCATAACCGGCAAAAGGGAGAAATCCTTTCCGTGATGACAAACGATGTGCAGGAAATCGAAGCCTCGGTGATCAGTTCTATACAGGTGTTCCTGCGCGATCCCTTTATTATCATCGCCTACTTCGGTGTATTGTTTTATATGTCGTGGACGCTTACCCTTTTTACCATCGTATTTTTCCCAATCTCCGGTTTCCTGATTTCTTACATTTCCAAAAGACTAAAACAGAAAGGTTATTTTAGCCAGGAAATGCTAGGCAAGATCCTGAACGTTTCTGAAGAAACGATCAGTGGCATACGCATCATACAATCTTTCAGCAGCGAGGGCTTCATGCAAAGAAAGTTTGCCGCCATTAACCGTAAATTTTCTGCCGTAAGCAAGTCTATGTTTAACCAGCGCGAAATGGCCTCCCCCATCTCAGAAATGATGGGTGTGATCGTGATCGTGATCCTGGTAATGTATGGTGGCCAACTGGTGCTGAGCCGGGACAACGCAGGGCTTACAGGTCCCAGTTTTATCGTATACCTGGTGTTTTATTCCCAGATACTGAACCCGGCCAAAAACATTTCTTCCGCACTCACTACCCTGCAACGTGGCATTGTGGCTGGCGAACGCATTTTTAAACTGCTGGATGAGCCACCACATATTACCGAACGGCCCAATGCCATACCGGTATCGCATTTTAACAACCGCCTGGTTTATGAGAATGTTACTTTTAAATATGAACAACAAAATGTATTACACCGTGTAAACCTGGCCATAGACAAGGGACACGTAATAGCCCTGGTGGGTAAAAGCGGTGCCGGTAAAAGCACTATGGCAGATTTGCTGCCCCGTTTTTATGATGTGAATGAAGGCCGCATTACGCTGGATGGACAGGACATCCGCGACTTTAAACTCAATGATTTGCGTAACTTAATGGGCATGGTTTCTCAGGAAGCCATTCTTTTTAATGATACGGTATTTAACAACATTGCTTTTGGCCAAACCGACGCCAAACTGGAAGACGTAATCCAGGCGGCAAAGATTGCCAATGCCCATGAATTTATTGAGCAATTGGAACATGGATACGACACCAGCATTGGCGATCGGGGTATGAAACTAAGCGGGGGGCAGCGTCAGCGCCTCACCATTGCCCGTGCAGTATTTAAAAACCCGCCCATTATGATTCTGGACGAAGCCACATCGGCGCTTGATACAGAATCAGAAAAACTTGTACAGGAAGCACTGGACAAGCTGATGCAAAACCGCACTACTATCGTTATTGCCCACCGCCTCAGTACCATTCAATATGCCCACGAAATTATTGTGATGGATAAGGGTGAGATCGTGGAACGGGGTCGCCATGACGATTTGATGGCGCTAAACGGTATTTATAGAAGGCTGGTGGAAATGCAGGAATTTAAGTAAATTCAAAGAGTACAGTGTATGTTTTTTGCTTGGGGCACAGCACTGTTTAGGGCAGTGCTTTACTATAATTTCCGTACCCTAACGGTAATGGAAGTATGTCTTCAGCCGTTTACTATCACGGCATAATTTTTGCAAATCTTTAAATTATTGTTTGATTAAATTTCGCACTACCTCCCTATTCCCCAAAATTGCTTTACCTAAATTATTGATGATAGTATATTGCCCGGCAAGGGCATTTTAAGGATATGTCCTAATTGAATATACAATAGCAGAGGCTACACGCTCGATCGTGTAGCCTCTTTTTGTTTGGAATAGGTAAAAAAAAACCGGGCTTATCGCCCGGTTTTACTATTTATCGTATTGGATATTTATTTGCTTTTGGCCAATTTGGCTTCTATGCTCAGCGTAGCATGTGGTACGGCGCGAAGACGGTTTTTGTCTATAAGTTTACCAGTTACGCGGCACACACCATATGTTTTATTTTCGATACGCATCATGGCTTTTTCCAGATGGTCTGCATACTGGATCTGGCGGCTGGCCATTTGGTTCAGCTGTTCCCGTTCCTGAGAGCCACCTCCATCTTCCATGCTCATATACTTGTTTTCGGTATCATCAGTACCCGCTTCATCTTTGCGGGTAATGAGGCCTTGCAGGTACACAAGTTCTTTACGCGCTGCTTCCAGTTTTTTCTGGATCAGTTCTTTAAATTCCTGTAGCTCTGCGTCACTATAACGGTACACAGGACCTACAGGTGTTTCGGGCTGGTCAAGGATGGATTTGGTAAATTCAGGCTGGTAGGCCACGGCAGAAGCAGAAGCAGATTTGGTAGTTTTTTTCTCCGCTGCTTTCTTCACCGGCTCTTTTGCAGGAGCCTTTACCTCTTTCTCAACTTTTTCCTGGCTGTCTTTAACAACTTTATTTTTTACGGGCATTGCTACTTCTTTTTCTGAATACTGAGTAATGTCCGGTTCCACACTTTTTACAGGAGCTTCTGTTGGTTTATCCAACTGTTTGGCAACGGTGGCCACTTTAGTCGCTGTAGGAGTGGGGGCTACCGGTTGTTTTTCTTCTTTTTTAGCCGGCGCCGGAGGGGCCGGTACTTTTTTTACCGCAGCTTTAGGAGCAGGCACCGCTTTCACGGGCGCAGCTACTTTGGGGGCCACAGCTCCTTTTTTGGGAGCGGCTGCTGGTTTGGCCAACGGTTTACTTACTGGTTTAGCGGCCGTTTTAGGAGCAGTTTTGGGAGCTACCTTAGCAGGCACAGCTTTCGATGTTTTGGAGACAGTTTTGGGTGGTGCAGCCTTTTTAGGCGCGGCTTTAGGTGCTACAGGTGCTGATTTCTTAACAACTACCTTTTTAGGAGCAGGTTTAGACGCAGGTGTTGCCTTTTTAGCTACAGCAGGCGCAGCCTTCTTGGCTGCAGCCTTTGGGGCTACAGCTTTCTTAGCCGGCACAACCTTCTTTGTTGTTTTATTAGCAACTTTCTTTTTTGTTGCCATGGGGAATTAGCTTTTTTTGTTAACTAATACATTGAATTTTAAATCATTAACTTCTACTTCTATACCCTGCTGCAAATCCGTCACCAATTCCAGACTATCTGCCAAAATTTCCGTGCAAATATAATCATTAAAATTAATCAACGCTGACCTAAGCCCATCCACAGCGCCAACCTGTACGGTAATGCGATCGGTTAGCTCAAATCCACTGTCCTTCCGGATCTTTTGTATCCGGTTTACCAATTCACGGGCATTGCCCTCGTCCAATAATTCAGGGGTAATCGTGATATCCAGCGCTACGGTTAGGGAACCTTTATTGGCTACTGTCCATCCCGGAATGTCCTCAGAAATAATGTCTACATCGCTCAACGTTAATATAACTGGTTCCTTTTCAACAGTTAAGTGGAATTCTCCTGCTTTTTCCAGCGTGGTGATATCGGTGGCGTTGAATTCACCGATTGCATGGGCAACCGCTTTCATCTTTGCCCCCATTTTGCTACCGAGCGACTTGTAGTTGGGCTTAATCTTCTTCTTAATGAAACCTTCCGTTTCCGTAAGATACTCAATGTCTTTAACATTCACCTCACTTTTTATCAAATGCGCTACATCGCCAAGCTGTGTTTTCAGGTGAGCATCACTCACGGGTATCAATATTTTCTGCAAAGGCTGGCGTACATTGATCTTCACCTTCTTACGCAGGGAAAGCACCAGGGAAGAAACGTCTTGCGCCAATTGCATCCTTTCTTCCAGTTCCGGATCTATCGCGGCGGCATTCACCACCGGGAAGTTAGTCAGGTGTACAGACTTTGCCTGTTTTACCCGGCCAGAGATATTGTTCAAATTACTGAATAGCCAGTCGGAGAAAAAGGGCGATACGGGGGCCATTATCTGCGAAAGTTTTTCCAGGCATTCGTACAAAGTCTGGTAAGCAGAGATTTTATCTTTCTCGTATTCACCTTTCCAGAAGCGACGGCGGCACAAACGTACATACCAGTTACTAAGGTGTTCGTCCACAAACTCTTGGATAGCGCGCCCAGCCTGGGTAGGCTCAAAGTCGTCCATACTCGCGGTTACTTTCTTCACCAGGGTATTGAGCAGGGAAATAATCCAGCGGTCTATTTCCGGGCGTTCTTCCAGTGGGATATAAGCTTCCTGGAAGGTAAATCCGTCCAAGTTAGCATACATCGCAAAGAAGTTATAGGTATTGTAGAGTGTAGCAAATAGTTTGCGCTGTACTTCTTTAATACCATCCAGGTCAAATTTCAGGCTATCCCAGGGCGATGCATTGGTAATCAGGTACCAGCGTGTGGCATCTGCCCCAAATGTTTCTATGGTCTCGAAGGGATTAATAACATTCCCCAGGCGCTTACTCATTTTCACGCCATTCTTATCAAGTACCAAACCATTGGATACCACTGCTTTAAACGCCACACTATCAAAGAGCATTACCCCCAGGGCATGCAAAGTGTAAAACCATCCCCGGGTCTGATCTACGCCCTCTGCAATAAAGTCTGCCGGAAAATTCCTGGCAAATACTTCCTGGTTTTCAAATGGGTAGTGCCATTGTGCATAAGGCATGGCACCACTATCAAACCAAACGTCGATCAGGTCGGGTTCCCGGAACATGGGTTTTCCTTTGGAACTTACCAGGATCACGTTATCAACAAATGGTTTGTGCAGATCCATGTCTAGCCGGTCGCCCTTCCATTTAAGGGCATCGGCCTTCATAACACCTGCAGCAATGGCTTTGTTTACTTCGGTGGTCAGCTCTGCAATGGAGCCAATGCAAATTTCTTCATCACCTTCCTCGGTTCTCCACACGGGCAGCGGCGTACCCCAATAGCGGCTTCGGCTCAGGTTCCAGTCTACCATATTTTCTAACCAGTTACCGAAACGACCGGTTCCGGTAAAGGCCGGTTTCCAGTTAATGGTTTTATTTAATTCCACCATCCTATCTTTCAGGGCAGTGGTTTTGATAAACCATGCATCTAGTGGATAGTACAAAACAGGCTTATCTGTTCGCCAGCAATGGGGGTAGGTATGCTCGTATTTCTCTACACGAAATGCCCGGTCTTCTTTTTTTAGCTTTACGGAGATGTCTACATCCACATCTTTATAATCCGGATCGTCCCGGAAATTTTTCACAAAACGGTGAGAGAATTCGCCCACGTTTTCTGTAAACTTACCCTGACGATCTACCAATGTTAATATGCCGATATTATACTTTTTACCTACACGATTATCATCGGCGCCGAAAGCTGGCGCGGTGTGTACAATCCCCGTGCCATCCTCTGTAGTCACAAAGTCGCCGATGATCACCCGGAAGGGGTCGCCGCTTTCGGGAAGGGCATATGGAAGAAGCTGTTCATAGCGGATCTCCTCCAATTGAGAACCTTTAGCGGAAGTCAGTATTTTCCAGGGAAGTACTTTATCGCCTTCTTGATAAGCGTTGAAATCGGCATTTTCGCCCTCAGGCTTAAAGTATTTACCCAATAAATCCTTTGCCAGTATTACATTTTGCAGCACGTGGGTGTATGGATTTAGGGTTTTAACCAGTACATATTCAATATGGGCACCCACCGTAAGACCCAGGTTAGAGGGTAAAGTCCAGGGGGTGGTAGTCCATGCAAGGAAAAACACTTCGTCAGAACCGGCTGCGTTGAACAGGAACTGCGACTTTTCATTCCGTTTGGCCTTAAACATGGCCACGATGGTGGTATCTTTTACATTTTTATAACAACCGGGTTGGTTCAGTTCATGCGAGCTGAGGCCGGTACCAGCAGCAGGGGAGTAAGGCTGTATGCTCTTGCTTTTATACAGCAATCCCTTTTTATATAAGGTTTGCAGGCACCACCATAGACTTTCTATATATTTATTGTCGAAAGTGATGTAGGGATCTTTCAGGTCTACCCAATATCCCATTTTACGGGTAAGTTCGTCCCATTCGTTCTTAAACTTCAACACTTCCCGGCGGCAAGCCTCATTGTAATCCTCCACAGAAATTTTTTTGCCGATATCGTCTTTAGTGATACCGAGCAATTTTTCCACACCAAGCTCCACAGGTAGCCCATGGGTATCCCATCCACCTTTGCGCTTAACCTGGAATCCCTGCATTGTTTTATAGCGGCATACCAGGTCTTTAAGGGTACGGGAAATAACGTGGTGAATGCCAGGCATACCGTTGGCACTAGGCGGGCCTTCAAAAAACACGAAAGGCGTTGCGCCCTCCCGGTTGCTGACACTTTCCTCGAAAGTTTGCTGAACTTGCCAGCGATCCAGTATGTCTTTTTCCAGTTTCGGCAGGTTCAGTTGATTATATTCCTCGTATTTATTGGCCATAATATTAAATCCGGTGGTACTTATTTTATAATGATGCTTCAAAAAGGGCATAATGCACCCAAAATGCCTGCAAAGTTACGAAATCCGGCGGGGAACCCTTACAATCATTTAGCAAAAAAGTAAGGTGATTTTATAATTTTAGAGAAATTTTCCGTTATTTTACAATAAGATATTATCAACTTGCGTTTTGGCATTGTTTTAGCATTTATGCGGAATTGAAAAACCTTTATCCATACACCCGACTTTAGGTTAAAACCATATCGAACCATGAAAAAAGTTATAGTATTTTTGTGTGCAGTCTTATTCTCTTCCGGCATAGGTTTTGCACAGCGTAGAACAGCTAAAACAGTAAAATCCTCCAAGAAAACATCAGAGGTTGTTAAGGTAGAAGCTCCGGAACCTGTAAAAGAAGCTTTCTCTCAAAGTTTTGCGGACGTTGCAGATGCCAAGTGGACTAAAACCAATGGTGGTAACTGGACTGCTGCTTTTGATAAACAAGATATTAAGACCACTGCGGTATTTAAGCCTGAAGGCACCTGGGTTTCTACACACAGGCAATTTCAGCCAAACAATATTCCAGACTTGGTATTAAATACGGTAAAGGCTAAATATCCGTCTGCCAGTGTGAAGGATGTTGTGAAGATAGAACGTGCAGATGTGGCCTCTTACTACAAAGCAAATATTCAGGATAACGGTACTGACAAAGCAGTACTGATCAGCGAAAGCGGAGTATTATCTGAATAGTTTTTTAATTACGTATTTCATAGGTATAGGGATAAATAGGACAGACCCTGCTCTTTTGGGCGGGGTTTTCTTTTTGTAGTAAGCCAGGCAAAATGCCGGCTTTTTTTATGCCCTTGCTAGTTGCCTAACCATTAGCTTGCCCATTCATAACTTTTGCAGTGCAGCACTTAGCTGGCTGCCTGAATAGCGTACGCCTAAAAAAAGTGCTTTGAGCTAGCAGCCTTCCTTCTATTTTAGTAATGCTCCCTTTAGGCGCAACAGCTCCGTTTCCGCCCCTTTGGCTTTAAACCGGGCCTGGATCAGACAGTCTTGGGTCTGTTTTTTACCGCTATCTTAGTGGATACACCTTATTAAACGCTCCAGCGCCACCATGGCATTTTCTTTGGCAAGTGTTAAATTTTCTTCCTCCAGGGAAAGGGCCAGCTTAATATTCGTAATTTTTAAAAGGATTGTTGAGATCAAGCGCCAACTTGGTGCAGAAGTTTTCCAGACTAGTTGATAATATTCTACATTGAGCTTTGCATCTTTATATTGTTTTTCACCACATAAGCATTGGCAAGCAGTGTTTTATTATTCCATTTGCCTTTAGCAATACCAGCTGTTGTTGCTTTATCGGCTATTATATGAACAATGAAATAGGTGATACCCACTGCTACAGTGCGCCATTATAGTAATTTATAAATACCTTCTAGCTATTTGCTATTTTAATTTATATGTATAATATTATGAGGGTCGATCTGTTGTTCTGTTATAGGGCCTTTGGGAAAAGGAACCGGGCGCATGTTCCTTTTTAACAAGCGAACAAAAGTAATAAAAGGACGGGCGATGTGCCGCCATGCCACTATTAAGGAAGGTTAACCGATCGATAAAAGGTTGCCGGGGCTGTTAAATGGTGAATAAGTTGGTATGATATTTAAGGCATCATGGCACAGCGGAAAATCAATGGGAGCCTAGGTTTAGGGGTATTTGCGGATGTGCTAGGGGCCGGAAACGGGCTATGTGTGGGAGGTTAAAATTTACCCTTATCATTGGCAATTCAATAAAAATTATATTTTTGCACTCAAGTTTAAACCAAAAACACTTAAAATTATGTCAGACATTGCATCAAGAGTTAAAAAGATCATTATTGACAAATTAGGCGTTGAAGAAGCAGAGGTAACTCCTGAAGCCAGCTTTACCAACGACTTAGGCGCTGACTCTTTGGATACGGTAGAACTGATTATGGAATTCGAAAAAGAATTCAACATCTCCATTCCTGACGAACAAGCTGAAACTATTACCACTGTTGGCCAGGCAGTTGCTTACCTGGAAGAACACGTAAAATAATCCTACTAATCAGATTTGTTTTAATGCAACCAAGACGAGTAGTCGTTACCGGTTTAGGCGCACTTACACCGCTCGGCAATTCTACCGCTGATTATTGGCAGGGATTGGCGAACGGTGTGTCTGGCGCCGGGTTTATCAAGCAGTTTGACACTGCGAAGTTCAAGACCCGCTTTGCCTGCGAGCTCAAAGATTTCGACCCTACCCGTTATTTAGACAAGAAGGAGGCCCGTAAAATGGACCCCTTCACACAAACAGCCGTTATTGCCGCCGATGAGGCCGTGCTTGATGCTAAAATTGATCGTAACAGTGTAAATCTGGACCGCATTGGAGTAATCTGGGCATCCGGAATCGGTGGGATGATTGGTTTTTGCAACGAGTTAAAAGAGTTTTATACTGGTGATGGTACCCCCCGTTTCAGCCCTTTCCTGATCCCACGCCTTATTTTGGACATTGCCGCCGGCCAGATTTCTATGCGCCACGGCTTCCGGGGGCCTAATTTTGCAGTAGCCTCGGCCTGCGCCTCCGCCACCAATGCCATCATCGAAGCTTTGCACCATATCCGTTATGGCCTGGCCGATATGATCATTACCGGTGGTTCTGAAAATGTGATCAATGAAGCTTGTGTGGGTGGGTTTAATGCCATGAAAGCCTTATCTGAACGCAATGAAGACCCTCTCACTGCTTCCCGCCCATTCGATCTGGACCGGGATGGTTTTGTGATGGGAGAAGGGGCTGGTGCCCTGGTGCTAGAATCGTATGAGCATGCCCTGGAGCGCGGCGCCCATATTTATGCCGAGCTGGGTGGAGGGGGCGCCTCCGCAGACGCCTACCATCTTACCGCCCCCCATCCGGAAGGATTGGGCGCCCGCCTGGTGATGAACCGGGCCTTGGAAGATGCAGGCTTGTTACCAAGTGATATCGACTACATAAACGTACACGGTACCTCTACTCCCCTGGGCGACATTGCCGAAATTAAGGCCATACAGCACGTATTTGGCGACGCTGCATACCAGCTCAATATCAGTTCTACCAAATCTATGACCGGCCATCTCCTCGGGGCTGCCGGTGCTATTGAATCTATTGCCTGCATCAAAGCGATTGAACACGGCCTTGTACCTCCCACCATCAATCACTTCACAGATGACCCGCAACTGGACCCAAAATTAAATTTTACCTTTAACGTCGCACAGCAGCGGGAGGTAAGAGCAGCAGTTTGCAATACCTTCGGCTTTGGTGGACATAATGCCTCCGTTATTTTCAAAAAATTCGTTGCCGAATAGCGTGAATATTATACCAGGGTTTTTATATCGTTTCAATCCAAAAAAAAGGCAGTTATACAAAGACCTTTTGAATTTACTCGGATTTGTGCCGGGTAATTTTGCATTGTATGAAGTAGCCCTTAGTCACCGTTCCAGCAAGGAAAAATTTCTGGAAAGCAATGAACGGCTGGAATACCTGGGCGATGCGATCCTTGGTGCTATCATTGGCGACTACCTTTTTAAAAAATATCCCTACAAAACAGAAGGTTATCTCACGGAGATGCGCTCCAAAATTGTGAATCGCCAGCAATTAAATGACATCGCGATTAAAATGGGCCTGCGCAAACTCACCATCTACGATAAGTATAACAGCTTCTTGAAGATCAGCCAAATCTTTGGCAATACACTGGAAGCACTTGTAGGCGCAGTATACCTCGATAAAGGCTACAACCGCACCAAACAATTTGTACACAAGCGTTTACTGGTACCCTACATAGACCTGGAAGCGCTGGAGATCGTGGAAATGAACCATAAGAACAAATTGTATGGTTGGGCCAACAAGAATGGTAAGAACCTGGAGTTTGAACTGCTGGAGGAACAAATGGACAGTGGCCGCCGCATCTTCACCGTAGGGGCTATGGTAGATGGAGAACTAATTTGTAGCGGAAAAGCCTTTAATAAAAAAGACGCCAGCCAGATTGCGGCACAACAAGCCATAGAGCTGCTAGGCCTGGGCGACAATGAACGATAATCGTTCTTCCTTATTGACAACCATTCCCTGAAACCTATTCCCCGACTTATCTTCCTACATTTTTCTATTGTCCTTGCTAATATTTTTTATGACTTCCTACAGCATGTCATAGTTATGCTTCCATATTATTTAGGCAACGCCTACCTGCACCTGGCTAAGATTATTTTCCGGGTGTTCAAATTCGAAGTGAATATAATGCTCCTTGTATTCCCCGTTTACCTGCATACCACTATTAATTACGGACCCCGGTATGCCACTTTTTACACGTACTGCCCAGCGCATTTCATGCACCCTTGTGCAATACCCTTACGCAGGCAAATGCGGGCACTCTGACCAAACCATGGGGTGCGTATACATTTTTGAGCATAACGACCAGAAAACCTGACCATAATTCCAATTCCGAATCGGGGTTGCCATAGCAGCCGAGGTAATGCCATTGCTGGTAGCCATCAATCCCTAGACCGGCAGCCAGGGCACCGTGGCACAGGGCTTTAGGGGTTTTATAGCGCATTTCCACCATGCCGGCCATGGTTACCGTAAAGCGGTGGGGTAAAATGGCGCGGCCTTCTCCAAAAGGGGTGTGCCTGCCGCATGAAAGCAACCGAACCAGCACCGGAAATCTTTATTTTCCATCAGGCTAAAATGATGGCTGCTGTTTTCCTCGACGGCAACGGGCTGCGTATTGCTGACGGTGATTACATTCCCATCGTCTACAGCGTAGGCGGCTAAAAACCGGCAGGCTGTCCCGTGTTCCGGAGCGGCGATTGGCAGGGAAGGCAGTGCATGACTGGTATGTGTTCCCTGCTCCAGCCTACCACTGCGGACCAGCAGCGTGGAGGGTTCACTACAAGCCGGCTGCGGCTGCTGTATCATATATTGGAGCAGCTGGAGTATTCCATGCAGGGCCGGATCATGTTGTTGCAAGGCTATACCGCCGGGCAGGATAAGCAGGTCAATAGATTCAGGGTGTAGTGCATCCAGGAAGGTGTATGGTGTTATGGAAAGGTTAGCCGCGGAGCTTACCGGCCCACTATCGATCGAAAAGATGGTAACGGCCAAGTCGGTGCATTGATGCAACCCGTACATGGAAAGGGCTGGCTGCCAGTCTGCATAACCTTTGTATACTAATACGTAACAATTCCTTCGTTTTTCCATGGCATTTGTATTTGATAACAAAACAAATGCATGGGTATGACAACAGTATGTCAGGAGGAGTTAAAATTAGGTTACTAGATTCCATGGTGGTCCTGCAATGCCTGCACCTGGTTTCGGACGGTAGTGATCAGCTCTACCGGGCTAATGACCTTTACCCCATCACCACACGTGAGAATCCAGCGGGCAAAGTAGTCCAGGCAGCTTACAAGGAAAGTCATTTCAAAACCATTTTCCAAGGGTGCTTCGGTGAGTAGGCCGTACTCCCTTTTAAACGTTTGCATTTGGTTGGCCACGTCTTTGCGCACATGCATGATCACGAGGTGCTGCATATCATCGGGGCGGTTTTTCTGTAGATCCAGGTAATCCTGCAGGGAGATGCGTTTTTCCCTTTTAAATATTTCATTAGTTATGGTCAGCGCTTTAATGCGGTCTGCCCGAAAGTCGCGGTAGTCCTGCCGCAAGCGACACCATGCTATGAGGTGCCAGCGGCTATGGCTATAAAAAAGACCAATGGGTTCTACCACGCGTTTAGATTGATGGCCATCCATCACCGTGCTGTACTCTAAGCTTATCACTTGTTGCCGGGCAAGGGCTTGCTGGAGGGGCGTTACAAAACGATTGGGAAAATCGTCCTGTACAGGATCAGATGATCTCAGGATGGCAATTTGTGCTTCCAGGTTTTCAAGAAAGTCTTTATCAGTACTCCGCAGCACGGCCCGTATTTTTTTCATGGCGGATGCAAATTGCTGGCGGATGCTCTGATCCCCAAATTGTTCCATCATCTTCTCGCCAGTGAGCAGGGCGGCTGCCTCCTGCTCATTAAACATGACTGGTGGCAGGTGGTAACCTTCCACAATATAATAACCAGTGCCTGCTTCTGCACCAATGGGCACGCCCGCCTCCTGCAATGCCTTTATATCACGGTACACGGTGCGTAAGCTCATACTGAAACGATCGGCTATTTCTGCAGCCTTCACGATCTTCTTACTTTGCAGATGTATTAAAATAGCGGTAAGCCGGTCTATGCGATTCATGGTAAAATTTAAAAAACGTATTTAGTGAAGTCTTCCTTCTAATGCGGTTCTAATCCGCCATGGTAGCGGAAAAAATATTTTACAAATTTCTCCCCTCCTTTTAAACTTCGCGTATCAATGGCCGTCTTTATACCGTACAACATTTGAAAGGAACGCGAAAGCGGGGATGAAATTAAAAATTGATTAAAATGTTGTCAGATAGCGCCTAAAGTACCTTCAAAACGGCGAAAGCGCTATACCTTCACTAGATGCTACAGTACAGAATATAGGTTAAATGGTATGCCCCTGCAATTTCTTGCGGGGGCCTTTTTTTGTACCTGCCCAATCCATTGATTGTAAGCCATAAATGGCTTTTTTTCTGGCATCCACCGGTTTCTACTGCATTACAATTTACTACAGATTAACAGTAATTAACACTATCCGATTGGATAGTAAAATTTAGTTCGTGCACCTGATCTTTTATAATATCACATCCTGAATTTCTTATCGTCCTTAATTTAAGGCTTGTTGTTCTCATCACTACTACCTCAAATATAAATGCCTGCGATCATTAAGCCGCTAGCACTGCTGCTAAATTTTCCAGTGATTATTTTCGTATATCCATCCCCGTATGCAAAAATTCTTTCCGTTTGGAAGTGAGCCTCAATTGCCAACGGCAGCCATGTTCACTATTGATGGGAACCAACTAAGGGAGGCTATCCCGCTGTCCGGGAAATGATTAAAGGTGGCCATATTGTTTTTCGGATGCCCCCCTCTAAACAGGTAGCCACTGCTAACCAGGTAATGCAGAAATCCTGCTTTTATGGCAGCTGGGTATGCACTCATCCCGGCCAATGCATTTTCTGTTTAAATCAGCGTATCCAAGGTTAAGGCGCTCTTTTGTGTGTGAGTTACCGCACTAATCCATATCCAAAAATAATAAACAAAATAATTTTATCATCCACCTGGGGTTTAAGCATGATCGTGTGAAAATACCCTGAAAATATACACCTTTTTGCCTCTCCCCCCACTTTTTTCATACCCAAAATCATTACTATTTGGTTATCCTTCATAGTAAATTCTTTTGTCCTTTAAATAGAATAAATTTTATATTTTTGTTTCAACGTAGTAAGGATACTTTTTCAATAACACGGCTTTTTTTACCCCATCTTCAGCCTGTTTTACAAGAAAAGAAATCCTCATAAAATTATCAAAAGGAAAATATGTTATCACCCTGTCAACATTACATCCATATGAACACCCAGCCAACGTTTACAGCAAAGAAAGCATTCAACGAAAAAAAATTAGAAAACTTGATTGCTGCGTTCGTACAGCAGGTGAATGAGTTGAACAACATGTCGCTGAAACATATCAGCATCTACCTGCACGGAGAAGAAGGATGTTTTTACGAGGCTACCCCTCTTCAAGATCAAGGCGTTATTCCACTTGAAAACAATGTTACTTACCGCGAGCTGGAAGTGGCTGCCCCCGTGCAGAACCGCATATATTTGATTTCCAGGGGTTAGATTTTTGGAACTTCTTATCCGTTTTCTGCAAACCCGCTGCCATTTAATATCTACGCGAGTCTAGGCCTGACAGCACACGGATCATTTTAAGACAATCTTTACTCCTAAATGCAGGAAATTACTTTACTTGTCTTTGTTGCTCATACCTGGCAACAAACATAATCCTGTGCCTTTTGCGGTTTTAAGTTTTTATTAAGGTTTGCGGGTTAAACCAATTACATCCATGCGCATCTAATTTATCAATTAAAACGCATGAACATGAAAGCAATCCTACTAATTGGCACCTTGTTGATGTCCATACTGACTATTCACGTTGCCAGCGCGCAAACTTATTATACATTCCCCGTAAATAATATTCCCCACGAGCATCCCACCCGGATCACGCACCACAAAATAACACACCGGCAAGCCGAAAAAAAACAGGCACTTACCTTGCGCAAAGAGCAACACCCTGTAAGGCAGGAAGCACATGTTGCTTATGTAAAAAGAGGTGATGGTTTTGCCCGTGACATTTATTGATTGTCTTTCAAAAAACGATATCATGAAAAAGATGTTGCAATACCTGCAGGTGGTCATAACCACTGCATTTGTGCTGACCGCTTGCGTACCCTCCGCAGTAGTGGTGCGGGAAAGGCCGATAGCTCCTGGCTATGTAGTAACACGCCCTGCCCCGCCTTACCCTGATGCAGTGTGGATTAATGAAGACTGGATTTACCGGGGCGGTCGTTATGAATATGTGCGCCCTCACTGGGAAAGGCCACCTCATCCCGGACATGTATGGCACGGTGGATACTGGGAAAACCATCCTCACGGCTATGCCTGGCATCGTGGACACTGGGGCCGGTAAGTCAAATATCTTCCTAAAAAAACCGGCGAAAGGGTCTAATAGCCATAAATTGCCAATTTTAATTAAATCGGGGGCATAACGCACAGCGCGTTACGCCCTTTTTCTATTTTTGCAACATGACACACCCTTCGGCGTTACTGCCCATCGCTTTTACCCACCTTATCCGGACCCACGCCTCGCAGGCGGAAGCCTTGCAGCAACTGCATCCTGCACAACTGGAACTGCTGTATGCGCAGCACTGGTTGAAAGCAGCGGTGCCGGCCGTTTACGGAGGACTGGAATATTCCCTGCCCCAACTGGTAGCGCTAGAAGAGGCTATGGGATGGGCAGATGGCAGTATGGGCTGGGTATTTACCCTGTGCGCGGGTGCCGGATGGTTTGGCGGCTTTATGAAACCGGCTTTTGCCACGCGCATATTCAGTGACCCCGCAGTATGCCTGGCCGGAAGCGGCGCTATAACGGGAATGGCTACACGTGAAAATAATGGTTACCGGGTGCGCGGTAGCTGGCAGTATGCCAGCGGGGTAAAACATGCCACGGTTTTTACAGCCAACTGTTCACTGGCCGGCACGGAAGAAGTACTCACCCTCGCCTTTTTACGCAGCGAGGTAACATTGCAACCTACCTGGCATACATTAGGCATGGTGGCCACCGGTAGTGACTCTTTTTCGGTAAATGATGTATGGATACCGGAAGAGCGATTGTTTAAGATAGATCCAGCATCGGTGCAGGTGAAAGCTCCCCTGTATTATTTTCCCTTCCTGCAGCTGGCGGAAGCCACCTTGGGGGCAAACATAGGCGGTATGGCCCTCCATTTTCTCGATGCCGCAGCCGTGCAATTGGCCGCTAAAACCCACATTACTTCCGTACAGCAACAGACGATGCAAGCAGTATTTACCCAGGCCTCTCAGGCACTCACTACCCACCGCAGCGCACTTCATTCGGCAGTGGAAGCGGCCTGGCAATATTGTGTAGCGCAACATACCATATCCGATCATTTACTGCATGATGTAAGCCACAGCAGCCGTGCACTGGCGAGAGCCGCTCTTCAGGCGGTAGATACCCTTTATCCTTACTGCGGTATGGCTGCAGCCAACCCCCAAACAGAGATCAACCGTGTATGGCGCGACCTGCACACCGCCAGCCAGCACGCTCTCCTGACCTTTGAAGTATAAGAAAAATACTGTATATTTATTTTACAAACCCCTACGTTTTACAAAACAATTTTGCACTGAATGAAAACCTATATTTATCTTAACCCCAAAGGGAGCTGGCATTTGTTGCTGCTCCTGGTCCTGCTGTTATGCAGTTGTGTAAACCTCCAACATGTGAGCGATTATGCTACCACTTCCACCACCCAATTGAAAACTTACGATGCGCTGGGTTACAGTTTTTCCCAGGCCTGCGACGACGCTTGCGGCATTATGGCCCTGCGTGATTTACAGCTCATGACCACAGACTGCCACTGCGCCGCAGATAGCACTGCCGATAGCGTAACCACTGTTATCTGTAAAGGGCTTAAAACCTATTTCGATGCATTGTCCAAATTATCCGGCAAAGAAACTGGCAAATACAAAACTTCCGGCTTCTCCAAAAGCTTACAGGCAGGTAGTTTTGGTAGTGTTACCATCACTAAACCACAGGCAACAGCTTATACTCAGCTGGCAGGCTTGATAACGGATGTTATAGCGGGCTTCTACAAACACCAGAAAGTAAGAGAATACATCAACACCGCCAATGCGCCTGTGCAGGAATTATTGCAGGCATTGGCTTTTAATATCAGGGATAACCTGGGTGGTAAGCTGAAGGCACAGCAAGCCCGCTTGCAAAGCCTGTATTTCGACCTGGCGAACGACAGCGTGGCTACGCAATATGAACGTACCAAAGCTATACAAGACTACCATGCCACGGCACAGACTTTAAAAACAAAGGCTGCCGAACTGGAAGTTTTTGCTAAAGGGCTGGACAAGCTGGCCAAGGGCCATCAAAAGCTGTATGAAGAAAGAGAAAGGCTTACCCTTGCGGCATGTAAAGCAGTCCTCACCGAATATTCCGACCAGGTAAACGATCTGGTGGATGCGTTCAATAAACTTAAAAACAACCACTGATCATGGCATCGCTGACGGCAAAACAACTGACGGAACTCGCCAATGATTTTTTAGGCATGGCGCAATCGGTGGGCGACTACCGCTATCTTCATTTTGGCAAACTTACCAAAGCCCAAAACAAACAATTCAGTGACCTTCATTGGAGCCTGCTGAATTATGCAGACGACCTGTTCACACAATCCGCCACATTGGTCATGGATGACGTGGAAAATGCACTAGCGCAGATCAAAACGATTTCGCAGGAAATGACGGTTTCTTATAAGCAACTCACCAAGGTGCAAAAAGCTATTGACATAGCTACCGCTGCCGTTACCCTGGGAGCGGCCATATTTAGCAAAAACCCCCTAGCTATAATTGATGCAGCAGATGCGCTGATCAACGTTTGGAAAGAAAGTAGTTAAGCAATATAAACCATACCGGCACCATTACCAATGCAACCAGCAATATACGTTTGCCGTGGCGGCGCGTCTGTTCATCGAACACTGGTACGCTATTGCCATCTGGCAATGTTTTGCGCGCCCATAAAAACGCAGCGCCCGTACCGATAGCGAAAGCCATTACTACCATACCAAACACATAGTGCAGTACCCAGCCTATCCCACATAAAAAGGCCAGGAGGTAAGCGCCGATAAGGGCATCTATTTTCACAGACACCGGCGCGCCCAGTTGCGCTATCCGTTTCTCCTGTGCACTTTCTATAAAAGTACCGGTAATGGGAATGCCACGCTTACGCAGTAAAGCTATGGCCAGGGCATTGTCATAATCGCCCCATTCATCGGGATGGCGTATAATGTCTAGCAGTTCTGAATCTGTGAAAGAGAGCAGGTAATATTCCGGCTCTACGGCATCTATATCGATGGCTATATTTTCCTTGAGTAAGGTGCCAACCTGCAGGAAATAATTATCTGGCACTTTTACACTGATACTGGCTGTCAATTGCTGTCCAATGATAACGGCATCCAGCAGTGGAGGTATGTTTTCCACTTCTGCCGGAATGCCATTTTCCCGCAAAAAGCTGGCAAACTGCTGGGCGGAGGCCAGCTCATTAAAACGGCGGAAAGTCCGGAATGGGCGCATGAAAAGGTTTGATGGTATAGCGCCGAAATTAACGGAAAAATTATTCTGCTATAATTAAAAAAAACTAGTAAATTGTTATTGCACAACCCACAAACCATATCGCCGTTGTTGCCAGCCCGGTTCTTTCTTCACAGCAGCTACCACCTGTAATAAAGAAGGTGAAGTCGATCACACTTTTATCACTGAATTTTTAACAAACACATTGTTCAACCAGGTACATAATTCGTTCCGGTAACCACGATGCCGGCACCCCTGTGACTGTAACACACAGGTCCTGCCCTTTTAACGCGTTTACTCCGTCCAATGGTCACTGACCGTTGCGGTAGTGTGTTGTATTTACTTTTAGCTGACCGCCACCGGTGGTCAGGATGGAAAAGTGCGCGCAGGATTTTCCTTATTTCATTACGATCGATCCATTTATATTTTTAAACCATTCAATTCACCAGCATGAAAAAAATCACGCCTGTATTTTTGTTCATTTACCTGTGTTTTACCTGTACGTTCTCTTCCTGCAAGAAGAACCTTCAATCCCCTCAAAGCAGCATCCGCACAACCCCAAGAGCTGTATCTGCGGCAAATTTCAAGGTAATTGGTTATTTGCCTACCTGGGCTGGGTCTGTAAGTGCCATTCAGTTTTCCAAGCTCACACACATTAACTATGCCTTCCTCATTCCCACTACCAGCGGTGGTTACGAGGCGGTGGAAGATGCGGCCAAACTCAGTAGCCTGGTAACTTCAGCACATGCCAATGGAGTAAAAGTACTGATCTCCGTAGGCGGTGGTGGTGGTGGTGATGCGTTTCACAACATCGTGGCCAGCTCCTCCCTGCGCACCACCTTTGTAAACAATATGGTGTCTTTTGCCAGCCAGTACAACCTGGATGGGGTAGACATTGATTGGGAATATCCCAGTACCGGCACAGAGGCCATTAATTTCCTGACCTTGATGACTTCCCTTTCCACTGCCATGCATAACGAGGGTAAACTATGTACCATTGCGGTAATTGGCGATGGCGGCACGTCTATCCTGGATGGTATTTTCAGCGTGGTAGACTATCTACAAATCATGGCGTATGACGACAATAATTTCCAGCACTCCACCTATGCCATTGCAACCCGCTGCATGGACTACTGGCTAGACCGCGGTGTTCCTGCTGCCAAAGCCATCCTGGGAGTGCCTTTCTACGCACGGGATAACCGATATGACTATGCCACCAAAAATTACAATGAACTGCTGGCCCTGGGTGCCAGCCCGGATTCAGACGTGTTTCAGACCTACGGTTATAATGGCATTCCTACCATCAAATCCAAGACCGCGTTGGCTATGCAGGAAGGTGGCGGTATCATGGCCTGGGAACTGAGTGGCGACGAAGGCACCGGCACCCACTCCCTGGTTTCGGCCATCCACGATGTGGTGATCTCCGGCAACGCTGCACCCATTGGCCAGACTATCACCCTCAAAGGTTTTAACGGCAAATATGTGAGCAGCAAAAACGGCACAGCCCCCATGATCTGTAACGCAAACCTGGCGCAAGGTTGGGAGCAATTTACCATTGTAGATGCCGGTGGTGGCAAAATTGCGCTGCGCGGCAGCAATGGCTTGTATGTATCCAGCGAAAACGGAACGGAGGCAATTAATTGCAACCGGACTACTATCCAGGGTTGGGAAAAATTTGATTGGGTTGGTAATTCCCTTGGCCAGGTAGCTTTCCGGGGCAACAATGGGAAATTTATCTCCTCAGAAAACGGTACGCAGGACATGACCTGCAATCGTGATTCAGCATCTGGTTGGGAATATTTCGGCATTAATCAATAGATACTTCCTCATAGGCAGCAGGGTTTATAAACAGACAGCGCTTTCCCATGGCGCTGTTTGTTTTTTTTGCCAAGACTTTATGGGATATTTCAAATGAGCCACGCTATACATTTTTATAAAAACAGGCCCTTATGACCACATGAAGCATTTTTGCCCAAGAGTAGGCTGCCGTTATGTTGTAGTTTTATGCATTCAATACAGCCACATGAGCAGTGGACTCAAAGACATTTATTCACCGCCGTTTTAAGATTACCTGGCCTATACCCTGACGCAGAGCATTCCCGGTCCCTTAATATTATCACCAATATTTTATTCCTGCACTGCAAAACAGCCTACATCTACCAGTTTGCTTAAATGTTTGTAATTTTAACGATAAGCCAACCCACATGAAAACTGTTCCACAGATTGCTGTTTTAGATGATTATCAAAATGTGGCCCTTTCTTTTGCCGACTGGAGTTCCGTACAGGCACATGCCGGGGTGACTGTTTTCCATGATCATATTTTTGAGGAAAGCGCCTTGGTACAACGACTACAGCCTTTTACCGCGCTTTGCATTATGCGGGAACGTACGCCGCTGCCCGGCCGCATCCTGGCCCAGCTTCCCCATTTAAAATTGATCGTATCCACCGGCTCACGCAACGCTGCTATCGATACGGCTGCTGCGGAAGAGCGAGGCATAGCCATAAAATTTACTGGTTACAACCGCCACGCTGCGCCAGAACTCACCTGGGCTTTGCTAATGGCCTTGTCTAAACAGGTAACCGGCGAAGCTGCATCAATACACAACGGAGGATGGCAGCAAACTGTGGGTACCGATCTATACGGAAAAACATTGGGTGTGGTAGGGCTGGGCAACATTGGCAAAGATATTACCCGCTATGCCAAAGCATTCGGCATGCAAGTGGTGGCCTGGAGCCAGCACCTGACCGAAGATAGAGCCAGCGCAGAAGGGGCCATGCTGGTGAGCAAGGAAGAACTGTTTCGCGTATCAGACTTTATTAGCATACACCTTGTATTAAGTGAGCGCTCCAGGGGCATTATTGGTGCTGCAGACTTACAATGGATGAAACCCACCGCTTATTTCATCAATACATCCCGGGGGCCGCTGGTGGATGAAACGGCGCTGATAACCCTGCTTACCCAACAAAAAATTGCAGGTGCCGCACTGGATGTATTCGACCAGGAGCCATTACCCGCAGATCATCCCTTTCGAACCCTGCCCAATGTATTGGCCACGCCGCACATTGGTTACGTAACAGAAAATACGTACCGTACTTTCTTTGAAGATACTGTACAGGTGCTGGAAACATGGCTGAAAACGGTTTAGTCTGTAAACAATTTTTTATTGTGCTTTTCCATATGCTGCTGGCCTATATTCATGGCAGGCAGAAAGCCGTTCCGGATTTAACTGGAACGGCTTTGCTATAAAAGAAAGTTATTTATTTTAATGCTACTTTCAATTCGGCGGCTGCCTGCAGCAAAGCGCTCTGGGAGCCAGGTACAGTGGCCAATGGGTTCAGCAAGCCCCAGTCGTGAATCATACCATTGTAACGCGTAGCTGTAACTTTTACGCCTGCTTCATCCAGTTTGCGGGCATAAGCTTCTCCTTCATCGCGTAGTACGTCGTTTTCAGCGGTTTGCACCAGGGCGCGAGGAAGGCCTTTCAATTGTTCGGTAGTAGCCCTGAGCGGGGAAGCATATACCTGATTACGTTCATTTGCATCCGTTGTATAATTATCCCAAAACCAGATCATCATATTGCGGGTCAGGAAACGGCCAGTGGCAAAGCTTGTGTAAGATGCATCGTCAAAATTGGCATCTGTAACCGGCCAAAACAGCACCTGCAATTTAATGGCAGGTCCCTGTTTGTCTTTTGCCATCAGTGCTACCACTGCGGCCATATTACCTCCTACACTATTACCCGCCACTGCCAGTCGCTTGCCGTCTACCCCAATTTCACTTCCATGTGCGGCTACCCATTTTGTAGCTGCATAAGCCTGGTTAATGGCTACCGGATAATGTGCTTCCGGAGAAGGTGTATAATCTACAAACACTGCTGCCGCACCGGAATGCACCACCAGATCGCGTACTATGCGCTCGTGGGTGGGAAAATCTCCCAGCACCCATCCGCCGCCATGGAAGAACATAAATACCGGTAACGTGCCATTGGCATTGGCGGGCTTTACAATATGAATCTTCACAGACTGGCCATCGGCATTGATGGTTTTTTCGGTCACCGTAATGCCGGAAAGATCCACCTTAACAGATTGCTGAGCACCGGTAAGCACGGCACGCGCGTCTTTGGGTGATAATTGTTCCATAGGCTTGCCAGTGCCGGCATTCAATACGTTGAGAAAAGATTTAACATGGCTTTCAAGCTGGGGATCGACTGCAGGATCTATTACTTGTGCATGTGCCCGCATGCTTAGTACGAGTCCTAACCCTACAACAGTTACTTTTAAAAGTGATGACTTTTTCATTTTATGATATTTTTTAGGTGTTATCCTGAATTGAACATCACAAAGGTATTATGCCATAGCGGTTGACTCAATGCACGGTTGTAGAAACGAACAGGACTTTTTTCCCTGACCCCATCAGGCCTGCTGATATTGCTGACGGAAAAATTGAGGGGAAGCTCCAGCCTGCTTGGTAAACAGCCGGATAAAATAAGATGAATCGTCGTATCCCAGTTTATAACCGATCTCTTTTACGCTGAGTGGGGTATGTGCCAACAGCCGTTTGGCTTCCAGCATGATCCGGCTTTTAATAACCTCGTTGGGAGTGGTCTGACTGTAGCGCGTAATGCGTTTATTTAATGCTTTGGGCGTAATGTGCAGCAGTTCGGCATATTCGGCTACCGTGTGGAAGCGGGTGTAATGCCATTCCACCAGCTGGCTGAAGGTGCGGGAAAATTCTACTTCCTGCCGGATGTCTTCGTTATCCACCTGGTGTGTATGTTTCCAGATACGCGTAGCGCGGATAATGAGTTGTTTCAACAAAATGCGCAACATTTCTTCCAGGCCGCTATCTTCCTGCGCTAACTCTATTTTAATTTCGCGCAGTATGCCCTGCATTATATCCGAGGTGGCCGGCTCCATGAAAATGACAGGTATTTCATACACATTGTGAAAGAGAATACCATCGCAAGCCACTTCTTTATCATGTATTTCCACGCAATAGAAATCGCGGTTGTAGTATAGCAAGGTACCAATGCAGGAAGTATCGAAACGATAATATTGACCGGCATTAATAAAAAACAGTGCGTCCTGTTCCAACTGGTATTCCTGGAAATCCACCACCACATGACCACCTGCTTTCAGGAATACTATTTTTACAAAGCTTTTATAATCCTGCTGCGCTAATTGATTTGGAAGATTATGATAGAAATCAAAATAACCGAACTGCTTAAATGCAAACTGCCGGAAATGCGCCATGGTATGTATTTTACAGCAACTAAATTAATATTTTTATGACAAGTTCGATCAGCTTAACCTGTAGTTGAAAAATATAGTGCTTTTGATTTTTTTTAATTCTATCGGGTCATACCTGCACAAGCCTGTCTTGTTTGCGTAATACGGCCTTTACAAATTGGGCAATATATGTAGTTGCATGGTTCGGTATGGATGCGAATTACCTGTTCCTGAAAACAAGGCTGGTGTGAAAGGAGTGTGAACCTTACAGTGTGCAGTAACTGCCGGCTAGCCTCGCAGGCCGTCAGGGTTTTATTCATCAAGCATACCATACCATTAAATTACCATCTTCTTCGTGACCGGTTGTAGTACTGCCCTTTAAGCCAATTTCCTGGCTAGCGTAATGCCAAACCCTGCAATTATTCGTACGCATGAGGGCCTCTAAGCTAGGGTAACCTGCTTCACCTTAGGGTAGCTTATAACTAAACCCGGGTAAAAATTATTACTTAATGAATCCTGACTTTTAATTATCTTGGATAAAACACGGTTGCGGATAATTTATATCCATCCGCACTGATGGCACATTCACCGTTTATCCACGTTATGTAGTTATGAATTACGCCACGATGCAGGAGGCTAGTCTATGGCTGGCATTTAAGCAAAGCGATGCACGCGCGTTAAGCGAAATTTACGAGCGCTTTGTAAATGAGTTATATAATTACGGGTTTCATTTTGTACACGACGCTGCGCAGGTGCAGGACGCCATTCAGGATGTATTTGCCGATCTATGGCGTACCCGTACCCATTTATCTAATACTACTGCGATCAAATACTACCTTTTTTGTTGCCTGCGACGCCGCTTAAGCCGCAACAAGGCCTTTGGCAGCCGTATGACAATGTGGGTAGCGGATGAATGTGTCACAGAATCAGCCGAACATGTAATGATACAGGTGGAGGAATCCATTCAGCAACTACAACGGCTGCAACGGGCCATTGAGCGCTTGCCCTTCCGGCAGCAGGAGGTGATTCGCCTGCGCTTTTATGATGATTTTTCCTGGGCCGAAATTGCCGGCATGCTGGAAATCAATGAGCAATCCGTCCGTAATTTATTGCAACGTGCCGTATTAAAATTGCGGCAACTTTCCTGAATACAGGGGGCAAACATACTTATACCAGGCACCGCGCCGGCCAAGGGCTTGCGCGGTTTTTTATGCTCAATTTTTCATGGCCTTCAGCATGTGCAGGGTATGCTGTAATGGGTTGGCATGCATAAAAGCACGTGTTTTATCATAATATGGAGGCAAGCAGCGTCATGGCGTAGGGTAAATAAAAAGATAAATATAACAGCGGGGCAGTGGTGGCATTACTTTTTTCAAAAAAATAAGCTCCAAACCGAGTTAAACCCAGGTGAAGCGTACTTTATACATTTAAAGATACTTTTCATTGCATGGAGGATCATTATTCCAAGTACGACTTAAATGCATTCCTGGCCGACCCTGACTTTATGGCCTGGGTAAAATATGGTGAGCAGCACACACGGTGGGAAGCCTTTCTCCGGGCTCATCCTTGCCAGCGGGACACTGTGGAACAAGCCACTGCAATTATCCTGGCGGCTGCCAGCCAGCCCCTGCACTATCCCGGCGAGCAGGATCGCCTGGCTATGTGGGCGAATATTAAAGAAAGCACCCAGGAAGCAAGCGCCGCAGCTTTGCCAGCGATTAAACATACATGGTCTACCGCCGCGCTACCGGAAGCGCCGGCACCTACCCGCACCTATGGTCGCATTGGTTGGTATGGCGCGGCCGCGGCTGTACTATTAGGCCTGATCGTAGTGCCACTCCTGTGGCATGCTTCCGTTAAATCAGACAATTACGCCATGCTGCTACGCCGGGCAGGATTGCAAAATAGTCACCGCACTGAAGCAGTTAACGATACCCACAAGCCACTTTGGGTGCCCCTGCCGGATGGTAGTAACGCGGTACTGTCGCCTGGCAGCCGGTTAAGTTTTGCAGACGATTTTAACCACCGCAACATGCGGGAAGTATACCTCTCCGGCGCCGCCTTTTTTGAGGTAAACAAGCGGGCTGTTCAACCATTTATCGTATATGCGAATACGTTAGCCATTAAGGTATTGGGCACCAGCTTTTGCGTATCGGCGGCTACCGATCTGCCCGACGTACAGGTTCAGGTGAAGTCGGGAAAGGTATTACTTTTTACACATCATACCGAAAATGGCCTGGTAGTAAATGCCCGGCAGCAGGCGGGCTTGAGCAAAGGGCAATTATATCTTGCCAGCGCCCACACTGACAGCCTGCAATCTGCCCCCGCAGCGGTAGATAGTTCATTAATGGCTGCGGTGCAGATACCACTTACCTTTGAAGATGCCGCTTTACCCCAAGTATTTGATGCTCTGGAAGCAGCCTACGGCATTACCATCCATTATGATAAAACGAAACTATCGCATTGCCGGCTTACCGCCTTCCTGAGTGATGAACCTCTTCCTGAAAAAATTCGCCTAATCTGCAAAGCTATACAGGCCCCGTACGAGATCACCGGCAACGAAGTAAAAATTCAATTGAAATCATGTAACAAATGAAGCAGTAAAGATGATTTAAGACAACTGATAGAAGGCCTCGGCCAGCACCTCATTTAAAAATCTCGTTATGCAAAAACCCCCTCCATAAAAATTTAAACCCAAAAAAAAACCGGTGGTATGGCAGTACCACCGGCATGTTTTCCAAAAACATTAACACCACACCCAAGCACGCTTGCATGGGTGCAGGGAGGTTATTGTTCATTTCAAACCTTGATTGATTCCAATTTATGAAAAAACGATTACCTGTTCCTGATTTAATACGCATAATTATGCGAATAAGCATTTACCAGCTAATATTGCTCACCATCTTTACCCAAATAGCCTTTGCCACCACTGGCAAAGCCCAGGAGGTGCTCGACAAAAAGATCACCTTCCAGGCCAGGCAGGAAACCGTAAACCAGGTATTAACGGCCCTTGGCAAACTTGCCAATGTGAAATTCCTTTACAGCTCCACCATCATACAATCGGACCGGCGTATATCTGTTTCAGCCGATGACCAGCAACTAGGCGCTTTGCTCGATTCCCTGCTAGCACCTTTGCAGCTCACCTACGAGGTGTCGGGGCGGCAGATCGTGCTGAGTCGTGCGGCCGGTTCAGGGGCCACTAAAGTAACGACCATCACGGTATCTGGCCACGTGGTAGACGAAAAAGGAACCGGTCTGCCCGGTGTTACCGTGAAGGTAAAAGGCAGTAGCAATGGCACCACCACCGATGCCAACGGCCACTTCCAACTAAATGTGGCCGATGGTAATGCCACCCTTGTATTTTCCTACGTAGGCTATACCAACCAGGAGATCGCGCTGGAAGGCCGCACTACCCTGAATGTGAGCCTGGCGGCTTCCGCCAATTCATTGAACGATGTGGTGGTAGTAGGGTATGGCCAACAAAAGAAAAGCTCCCTTACCGGCGCCATCGCGGCCATCAGTGCCAAAGATATTGAGAACGCACATGGCGGGGCCACAGTAAGCACCGCCCTGGCCGGGAAGATACCGGGGGTTACCTTTCGCATGTCGGATGGCCGCCCCGGTGCCAGCGCAGATATCAATATCCGCAACATGGGCAACCCCCTGTACGTGATAGATGGTATACAGCAGGATGCCGGACAATTCAACAACATTTCCCCCAACGACATCGAAAGTATTACGGTGCTAAAAGACGCCTCCGCCGCTATTTACGGCGTGCGCGCAGCAAACGGAGTGGTAGTGGTGACTACCAAAAAAGGAAAACTCGGCGCTCCTAACCGCTTTAATGTAGATGCCTACACAGGTTGGCAAAACTGGACCCGCTTCCCCAAGGTAACCAACGCTTATGAATGGCAGGAAGCTAAGGTAGAAGCAGATGTGAATACCACGGGCGTAACTACGATGACACCGGACGAACTGGCTAAGTGGAAAAAAGGTACCGATGCCGGATACAAAAGTTTTGACTGGTACAAGTTTATCGTGAAACCCAATGCGCCCCTGTATAGTGCCAACCTGAACACGTCTGGAGGGTCGGATAAGATCAATTATTATGTTTCAGGTACCTACCTGAAACAATATTCCGTGCTGGGCCGCGAGTTCACCTTTGATCGGGCCAACTTCCAAAGCAACATCGATGCGAAAGTGAATAAACGCCTGAAATTGGGCATGCAGCTGAATGGGCGCCTGGAAACCCGTGACCAGCCCGGCGTTCCGGGTACAGATGATTATTGGGAAGCCCGTTTCGCCATCCTGCGCAATACGCCTATGGAAAGGCCATATGCAAACGATAATCCCAACTATCCGAACAACATTAACCACAATACCGAAAACTGGGCGCTGCAAACCAAAAAACTTTCGGGCTACTGGCACAGCGACTGGCGCGTATTGCAAGCCAACGTAACCGGCGATTACGAAACGCCCCTCAAAGGCCTATTCCTGCGCGGCATGTTCTCCTATTATTACGCCAACCAGATATTGAACGGACACGAATACACGTATAATGTGTACACCTACGATCCAACAACGCAACAGTACAACATTAGCGGGGGAAGTTCTAATCCCTGGCGGGAAAGGACTAATGAATACGTTATTTCACCGGTAACGCAGGTGCAACTTAACTACAACCGTACTTTCGGTAAACATACGCTAGGGGCTACGGCACTCAATGAAAGGATAGAACGCCATCATATTTCTAACTACACGCATGCCGTGCCGACGAATAATGAACTGCCCCTCATTTTCTTCTCGGATATGGACACCTATACCGATGTGGATGCTTACGAAAACCGTATTGGGTATGTAGGCCGCGTTACGTATAACTACGACAACAAATATTACTTCGAAGCCAGCGCCCGCCGCGACGCCTCCTATAAATTTGACCCCTCCAAACGTTGGGGTACTTTCCCCTCTGTATCGGGTGGGTGGCGCATTTCACAGGAACCTTTCTTTAATAACCATGTGAATGCAAAAGCGATGAGCGAATTAAAAATAAGGGCTTCCTATGGTACGTTGGGTGACGATGATATTGGCCTGCGCGACTACGCTTACCTTCCCGGCTATTACTATGGATTTTTGCCGCAAAGTGCTTACACCACGGATACCTACCTGTCTTCAGTGATACTTGGCGGGCAAACGGTGAAAGGAGCACGCAATACGGGTGTACCTATTACACGCCTGTCATGGTTTACCAGTAAAATACTGGACCTGGGTGCCGATTTTTCCCTGCTCAATGATAAGCTAAGCGGTACCATAGATTACTTTAACCGGAAGCGTACCGGCTTACGCGGTGCCAAATACGATGTGCTGGTGCCGAGTGAATTGGGGTACAGCCTGCCCGACGAAAATGTAAGCAGCGACCAGGTAAGAGGCGGTGAAGTAGCCTTAAGTTTTCGTGATACCAAAAACGGCTTTACCTATTCCATAGGCGGCAACTTCTCTTATGCCCGGCAAAAATTCCTCGATTCTTACAAGCCTAAATTCGGCAGCTCTTTAGATCATTATTTTTCATCTGGCGAGCAGCGCAACAGCAATCTTTTCTGGGGATACGAAGCCATTGGTCAATTCCAGTCGCAGGATGAGATTAATAATTATACCATCAATAATGACGGGCAAAATAACAAGACCATGCTGCCCGGCGATATCAAATATAAAGACATCAACAAAGATGGGGTGATCGATAACCAGGATACACGCCCTATTGGCTACGGTACTGGCAAAACGCCCATCATGAATTTTGGGATTAACTTGTCTTTTGCCTACAAAGGATTTGACCTGGTGGCCAATTTCTCCGGAGGAGCCATGTACTCCTTTAACCGGAATTATGAAATGCGCTGGCCATTCCAGAACGGGGGCGCCCTACAGAAAATCTTTTACGATGATCACTGGCATCGCGAAGATCCATTTAATCCTAACAGTAAATGGATTGCCGGTAAATATCCCGCCATGCGCTTCAACGATGGCGGCAATAGCAACTATAACAAAAACTCCACTTTTTGGTTGGTAAACGTGAAGTACCTCCGCTGCCGTACGCTGGAGCTTGGCTATTCACTGAGCAAGCCACTCCTGGAGCGTTCCAGGATATCACGGGCACGAATATACGTAAATGCTTATAACCTGTTTTCCATCGACAATACGCACCAGTATGGCGTAGATGCCGAAATATATGACGACAACGGACTTACGTATCCGCAGAGCAAATTCGTGAATGTAGGCGTTAATCTTTCCTTTTAAAAACAGACAAGACAATGAAAAAATTAGCATATATGCTGCTGGCCGGCACCGTGTTGTGGCAGGCCTGTAAAAGCGACGCCGACTTCCTGCAAAGGCCTCCTTCCAATATCCTGGAAGAAGACCAGGTATGGCAGCATTCAGACCTCATACTTTCCGTGTTGGCCGACCTGTACGACCGATACCCCGATTACAATACCAATGGCAATAGCACCGTATCTCCTTCGCTGGAAAACTGGAGTGAGTTCGCCCAGTTCGATGAAGCCTTTGCCTCCGAAGCAGGACAGTATGGCCGTCATAAGTGGCAGAACCTGGACTACAATTATCCCGGCCAGATAACCAGCCATGACCATTTTAGCACGTATTGGGACTACACTTACATCCGCGACCTGAATCAGTTTATCGCTAATGATTCCTCTGCACTGGCCATCCCCGCTGCCGACCGTACCCGGTATATGGCAGAAGCCCGCTTCCTGCGTGCAGCAGCCTATTTTGAAGAAGTTAAAAGAGTAGGTGGTGTGCCCATTATTACCAATGTGCTGACCTACGATTATAGTGGCGACCCAAGTTATTTACAACATCCACGCAATAAAGAATCTGAAGTATACGACTTCGTGCTCAACGAACTGGAAGGCATCAAAGATTCCCTGCCGGCCAATGCCGATGATAAGTCGCGCGCCAGTAAGGGTGCCGTGTTAGCCATGGAGAGCCGTGCCGCGCTGTATGCTGCATCTATTGCGAAATATGGTAGTACTAAACCCGCCACCCTGCTGCCCGGCGGTGAAACTGGCATTCCCGCATCGATGGCCACCGCGTATTACACCAAGGCGTTGAAAGCCGCCCAGGAACTGATCGCCATGAACGTGTACGCACTCTACACCAAGAAAAGTGACAACCTCGCTGATAATTTTGCGTCAGTATTTTACGATAAAAGCAGCCCGGAAACCATTTTTGCCAAAGACTACAAACTCAAAAGTGGTAAGGTAGAAGGATGGACATTGGCCAACAGCCCACGTACCTCACAAGAAGAGCAGCAGGGAAGCCGCCTAGACCCGTCGCTGAACCTGGTGGCCATTTTTGAAAAACTCGACAACACGTTTGCCCCGCCCGCCATTACGAATAGCGATGGATCGCCCAAACTGTATGATAATCCTATGGACCTTTTTGCTGACAGGGATGCACGCCTGCAAGGTACCGTGATCATCCCCGGTGCCTCATTCAAAGGATTTACCACAGATATTTTTGCCGGCCTGCAAACGCCTGCTGGAAAAGTATATAGCGGCGCCGACTTCGGGCAGATCATTACCCTGGCGGAAGATGGCAAACCTCACCAGGTAGTAGGCGTGGATGGCCCCATCGATAACAAAGAACTGGGTACACAAACGGGTTTCCTGATACGCAAGTATATGGACCCTTCCATAGGCTCTGGCCGCATTGGCACGCAAAGCGAAGTATGGTGGATACGTTTCCGGTATGCAGAAGTACTCCTTAATGCCGCAGAAGCTGCTTTTGAACTGGGTGATGCAGCCACGGCTGCTGGTTACCTAAACCAGGTACGCCGCCGCGCGGGCTTTACTACCGATTTGCTGCCCGCACAAATCACCTTTGATCGCATTGTGCATGAACGTAAGGTAGAACTGGCATTTGAAGGCCATGAATTTTACGACATGAAACGCTGGCGCATTGCGGATATAGCCTGGAATGGCCTGCGCATGACGGCTGCCGATGTAGTGAGCAACCTGGATAAGGCCACACGCATTAACACCATGGTATGGGCATTATGGCCCTACAAGGTGCTGAACCCCGGAGGTGCCACTGATGGCAAATGGCTGTTCAAGATCGTATTGCCCAGCAATGTAACAGAAGCGCACCGCTTCCAGTTGGGCAACTATTATTCCGCGATCGCGCAGGATATTATTAACAATAATCCAAAGATTATTAAAAACCCTAACCAGTAAATTTTCCCGGTATGAAAAAATATATAGCCGGCCTGTTGTTGTTACTTACAATCGCAGCCTGTAAAAAAGATAACTATGATGCACCCAATGTTACCTTCAATGGCCGCATCACCTACCAGGGCGAACCTATCGGTGTGGCCAGCCAACAGGTATATTTCGAATTGTGGCAGACGGGATTTGGCAAGCTCACTCCTATTAACGTAAACATAAATCAGGATGGCAATTTTTCCGCCCTGTTGTTCAGCGGCACCTATAAAATGGACCTGCCAGTAGGACAGGGGCCTTATTTGCCGGCTAGCGGGCATTATGGCGATACCAGCACCATTACCATTACAGGCAGTAATACAATGAACATCGAAGTGTTGCCTTACTTCATGATCCGCGATGATAATTATTCACTGGCCGATTCGGTGATCACAGCTACTTTCCGTCTGGACTCCATCGTGAAAGATCCTGCGTTGGCAAAAGCCATAAGTGAAGTATCACTATACGAAAGCACCCTCGACCTGCTGGATGCGCAAAACAATAAAGTAGCTACCACCTTGAGCGGAGCCAATATTACAGGGCTGCAACAGATTACGCTGACCCTGAAAGTACCACCCGACCAGTATGTTTCGCAATCTTACATATTTGCCCGCATAGGCGTGCGCCTGGCCGGAATAGACGATATGCTCTATGCAGCGGTGGTGAAAATAAATTTGTAGCGTAATTTTTACGCTTAAAAATATATCTTACGCTGCCTTTTCTTTACCCGGACGATACGATCGCGTCCGGAGTTTGTTCAACTATTTACCTGTCATGAAAAAACACATTGGAATCATCGCTTTAACCTTATGCGGCCTGGCTGCCAATGCCCAGGAGTTTCGCGCCCCGGCTTATCCACTCATTACCCACGACCCTTATTTCAGCGTGTGGTCTAATGCAGACACAGCCAGCAGCGCACCCACCCACCATTGGACCGGCGCCACCCAATCGCTGATTAGTATGGTAAAAGTGGATGGTAAAACTTACCGTGTACTGGGCCAGGATGCACCATCGTTCAAGGTATACCTGCCCACCTCAGAAGACGGTAGCTATACAGCACAATACACCGAGTCGCAACCAGCAGCCAACTGGGCAGCGCCTGACTTTAATGATGGTCTATGGAAGACCGGCAAAGCACCCTGGACCAACGATGGCCGCGGTACCCAATGGAAGACCCACGATATCTGGATGCGCCGCACCTTCACGCTGGCGGATAAAAGCTTTAAAAACCTGCTGCTGAAACTCAATCACGATGATGATGCAGAAGTATACATCAATGGCACCAAAGTATATGCTTTCAAAGGATGGCTTACGAAGTTTGGCTACTTCCCGCTGCCGGCTGCCGTGGTGTCGAAAATGAAAGCCGGTAAAAATGTATTGGCCATTCACGTTACAAACAACGTAGGTGGGGCCATGCTCGATGCAGGTCTCGTGGAATCCATACAACCAACGGCTACTGCGGGTATCACGCCTGCACAGCAAAAAAGCGTGACCCTGCATGCCACCCAAACTATTTACGACCTGGCCTGCGGACCCGTGCAGGTGCAACTTACCTTTAGCTCCCCCCTCTTCCTGCAAGACCTGAAAATGCTTTCGCGCCCCGTGTCGTATGTAACCTGGAAAGCCCAAAGTACCGATGGCAGCCAGCATGATGTGCAGGTATACCTCGGCGCTTCTACCGACCTGGCGGTAAATACGCCTTCACAAGCAGTAACCACCCAGCAGTACCATGCCCAGGACCTGGACATTCTTAAAGCCGGCACCGTGGAGCAGCCCATCTTGAAAAAGAAAGGCGACGATTTGCGGATAGACTGGGGCTATGTGTACGTGGCTGCACCACAGGCGCAACATGCCCTGCAATACATTAGCACCGCCAGCCAGGCCAGCGCCAGCTTTACCGGCACACACCTGGCAAAAACCACCGCCACAAAGGGTCATTCGCTGGTACTAAACACCGTGCTACCACTGGGTAAGGTGGGCAGTGATCCGGTAGAAAAATTTGTGCTGGTAGGTTACGACGATTTGTACGCCATCCAATATTTTCATACCAATCTGAAAGCCTGGTGGAAGCTGGATACCACCCAAACCATCGAGCAGCAACTTGCCGCCGCTGCTACCAGCTACAAAGCCATCATGAACAAATGTGACGAAGTAAACGCGCAGATCTACCATGATGCCGAGCAGGCCGGAGGCGATACCTACGCCCGCCTGTGCGTGCTGGGCTACCGCCAGAGCATAGCCGCCCACAAGCTCGTGAAAAGTCCACAGGGCGATACCCTCTTCCTGTCTAAAGAAAACTTCTCCAATGGCTGTATTAACACAGTAGACGTTACTTATCCATCTGCGCCGTTGTACCTCGCATACAACCCAGATCTGATGAAAGGCATGCTCAATGGTATTTTCTATTTCTCTGAAAGTGGCATTTATAAAAAAGATTATGCCGCACACGACCTGGGCACCTATCCATTGGCTAATGGCGAAGCATATGGGGAAGGGATGCCCGTGGAAGAATGCGGTAATATGATCATCCTTACCGATGCCATCGTAAGGGCCAGTGGCGATAAAACCTTCGCTGCCAAACATTGGAAAACCCTTACCACCTGGGCACACTACCTGGACCGCGAAGGACTGGACCCCGCCAATCAATTATGTACCGACGACTTTGCAGGTCACCTGGCACGCAATGCAAACCTCTCCGTAAAAGCCATTGTAGCCCTGGCCTGCTATGCCGATATGGCCCAACAGCTTGGAAAAACCGATAGCGCCACCCTGTACCGTACACATAGTGAAACCATGGTGAAAAAGTGGATGGAACTGGCCGATGCCGGCGACCATTACGCGCTTACTTTTAATGATAAAAACACCTGGAGTGAGAAATACAATATGGTGTGGGACAAGGTACTACACCTGGATCTTTTCCCCCAATCAGTGTACGACAAGGAGCTGGCCTATTACAAAACAAAACAAAACAAATATGGGCTGCCCCTGGATAGCCGGAAGGGATATACCAAATCGGATTGGGTATGCTGGACGGCCTCGCTCACCGATAACCAAAACGACTTCCGTTTATTTACCGATCCAATGTATAAATACGCTACCGAAACGGTAAGTCGCGTACCCATCAGCGATTGGCATGAAACAGTAGACGGCCGCATGGTAGGCTTCCAGGGCCGCAGCGTGGTAGGCGGCTATTTCATGGAGGTACTCAAAGCCAAAATGAAAGATAAATAACCATAATTTTTCTGGGCATACAAATTCAACGTCGCCTGCACCTCCCGTGCAGGCGATTTTTTTCGTAGGCACATCAATGTTGAAAAACAGAGCAGTCTTTGTGGAGGCATAGCAGTTTTGCGTAACCAAATTTGCAGCTATGCAATTACCCTATCCATGGCTTTCCACTATGGCCCCAATACCTTCTTGCCATCCTCATTACAGACGCGCAAACCAACAAACATTTTACCCGGCCATATCTACTAATTGAAAAACCGGTGTATCTTGACCTTTGAAAGAATTCATATTGATAACGGAAACAGTAGATACCGATAGTACTACACACCTTTTAATTAAATACCAATCTATTCACCACCGGCATGATAAAGCGTATATTCGTAATAGTTAGTTTATTATTATCACAAGCTGCACAAGCGCAACAGATAGACCCAATGGTGCGCCAATACCTGCCGCCCATGAAAGTGTTGTGGATGTCGGAAGATACAGGCCGCCATATCCGGCATCCTGAATGGCTGCTGCGCCCCGGCAACGGACAGCCCGACTTAAGTGGCCGCCCCGTTACCCACCTCTTGTCCGACTCCGCCGTAAAACCTGCCATCCTGCTGGATTTTGGCCGGGAGCTGCATGGCGGCCTACAGTTGGTAACCGGTTTTACGCCTAAAGATGGGATGCGGCCAGCAAGGCTTCGCCTGCGTTTCGGCGAATCGGCCTCCGAAGCCATGTCGGAAATAGGAGCAACCAACAATGCGACAAACGATCATGCCATACGCGACATGATCGTGGAAGTACCCCGCTATGGTAAGCTGGAAGTAGGCAATACCGGTTTTCGCTTTGTGCGCATCGACCTGATAGACTCCAGTGCCAACCTCGCACTGAAAGAAGTGCGCGCTATTTTCGTACACCGCGACCTGACCTATAAAGGTTCATTTCATTGCAGCGATTCCCTGCTGGACAAAATATGGCTCACCGGTGCCTACACCGTACAATTGAACATGCAGGATTATTTATGGGATGGCATTAAACGCGACCGCCTCGTATGGGTGGGCGACATGCATCCCGAAACATCCACCATCAGCGCCGTATTTGGAGACCAGGATGTAGTGCCCAAAAGCCTGGACCTCGTGCGCGACATTACGCCCCAGCAGGAGTGGATGAATGGCATCAGTACCTATTCTATGTGGTGGATCATCATTCACCGCGACTGGTATCTTCATCAGGGGAATCTTACATATCTTAAACAACAAAAGGCCTACCTGCTCCCCCTGCTACAACACATCCTGCAACGGATAGATAGCAGCAACAGCGAGTCGCTGAACGGCATGCGCTTCCTCGACTGGCCATCGTACAACAACGCCCCTGCAGTGCATGCAGGACTGCAAGCCATGATGATCCTTTCCCTCCAGGCGGGGGAAGACCTTTGTAAGTGGCTACAGGAGCCGGCAGCAGCGCAGCAATGTGCAGCAGGCATCGTACGCCTTCGCGAGCACGTGCCTGGGGCCCATGGGTCTAAACAGGCAGCAGCCTTGCTGTCATTGGCAGGCCTGGCCCCGGCGAAGGACATGAATGACACGGTATTGGCCGTAGGCGGGCCTCAACACTTTTCCACCTTCTTCGGCTATTACATGTTACAAGCCATTGCCAAGGCAGGTGATTACAACACTGCATTAGCAGACATTCGCCGCTATTGGGGCGGTATGTTGCAAATGGGCGCCACCTCGTTCTGGGAAGATTTTGACATCGACTGGATGGCGGGCGCCAGCCGCATCGACGCATTGCCGCAACCAGGGCAAAAAGATATTCATGGAGATTATGGCGGCTATTGTTATAAGGGATTCCGCCACAGCCTTTGCCATGGCTGGGCATCTGGCCCTACGCCCTGGCTTACCGAATATGTGCTGGGCATTCAGGTAAAGCAACCCGGTTGCAAAGTGATCGCCATTCATCCTCACCTGGGCGATCTGCAATTTGCCGAAGGTCATTTCCCCACTCCATATGGAATATTGTACGTAAAACATGTAAAGCAAGCAGACGGCCACATTCGTACCACCGTAAAAGCCCCGCCAGGCGTGCAGATAGCGCGCTAAGCTATACAAACAAAAAAGCCTGTAAATACGACGATTTACAGGCTTAATAATTTTTTTGTTGAAGCGGAGACGGCGAGATTCGAACTCGCGATACAGTTTCCCGTATACACACTTTCCAGGCGTGCTCCTTCAACCACTCGGACACGTCTCCAGGTAAAAGGTTGTTATTGGGGCTGCAAAGATAGTAATTTGACCCTATTCTCCAAATATTCCTCGAAATTACGTTTCAATAATTTCTATAGGCGTTAACTCTCCGCAAAGCGGACGTTCTATCATGCTCCTCACTTCTTCCGGCCCCAGGTTTTCCTGGCCCAGTACAAACATAAGTTTGGTGATGGCTGCCTCAAACGTCATGTCATGGCCGCTTACAACCCCCATCCTTTTCAATTCGCGACTGGTTTCATACTTACCCAGCTCCACCGATCCGCCATCGCACTGTGTAATATCTACCACCGTAGCACCTCTTTCAATGGCGTTACGAATGCAGTCTATAAACCAGGGCTGCGTGTTGGCGTTGCCGTTACCAAACGTTTCCATGATCACCCCACGCAGGCCAGGCACGCTCAGGGTGGCCTCCACAGCTTTGCGGGTGATGCCGGGAAATAGTTTTAGCACCGTAATATTTGTTTCCAGGTTTTTATGTACAATGAGCGGCTCTGTAGGAACCGGCTGCATAAAGGAGGATTTAAATTTTATGTCTATCCCTGCTTCGGCCAGTGGCGGATAGTTCATAGAGTAGAAAGCCTCAAACTTTTCTGCATTATACTTTTTGGAACGGTTGCCCCGGAACAAAGAGAAGTCGAAATATATGCAGACTTCCGGCACCATAGCATGGCCATTTTGCCGCGTGGCGGCGATCTCCATAGCGGTAATGATATTTTCTTTAGCGTCGGTACGGATCTTGCCAATGGGCAATTGGGAGCCGGTAAGGATCACCGGTTTGGAAAGGTTTTGCAACATGAAACTCAAAGCCGATGCAGTAAAGGCCATAGTATCCGACCCGTGCAGGATCACAAAACCATCGTAACGGTCATAGCGGTCTTCAATAATACCGGCCAGCTCCACCCATATTTCCGGCTGCATATCGGAAGAGTCTATCGGTGGATTGAAGGTGTATACATAAAAATCAATTCCCATCCGGTATAGCTCCGGTAAATTGTTCCTTATCTCATTAAACCCTATCGGGCGGAGCGATTTGGTCTTATCATCGTAGATCATACCAACCGTACCACCCGTGTAAATAATTAAAATTTTAGTCATCCTATGGTGGAAATTGCATGCAAAGGTATCCACTTATTAATTAGTGCATTTTGAATATTTTACGTGCATTGCTGCTGGTAATTGCTGCTACTTCTTCAATTTTTAGATTTTTTATATCCGCCAGTTGCTGCCCTATCAGGGGGATATAGGCGCTTTCATTCCTTTTACCCCGGTAAGGCACCGGCGCCAGGTAGGGCGCATCGGTTTCCAGCACCAAATGTTCCAGGCCTATCTGCTCCACAATTTTGTTCAATCCCCCATTCTTAAAAGTAAGCACCCCCCCAATGCCCAGGTAAAATCCCAGGTCAATGATTTCCCGGGCTTCTTCCAGCGTACCGGAAAAGCAGTGGAACACCCCGCTCAACCCTCCATCCTGTAAGGCTCGCACCCCGGCTATACATTCCGCGTTGGCACTGCGGCTATGGATAGACACCGGCAACTGGTATTGCCTGGCCAGCAACAACTGCTCCCGGAAAGCATGCTCCTGCTGCGCGCGGAAAGTAGTATCCCAATAAAAGTCTAACCCAATTTCCCCCACCCCTATAAATGTCCGGCGCGAAAACCAGTCGCGCATAATATCCAGTACGGTTTCCACGTTTTCCTTTACATACACCGGATGCAACCCCATCATGGGAAAACAATTTTCCGGAAATTGTGCCTCCAGGGTCAGCATGTCTGCCATAGTGGTTTCGTCAATATTGGGCAGCAACAAGGTGGTAACCCCTGCAGCTAAAGCCCGCTGAATCATAGCCTCCCGGTCATTATTAAAGCTGTCGCTATACAAATGCGTATGCGTATCGGTCCAGTTCATGAATTTTATCTATAAGAATTATAAATTTTTTATATATTTGTCTACCGTATCCTGACAAAGATAATTACTTGAAAACAACCTAACTCCTTAACTGATTCTATGAAAACTTACTTCAGTACTAATCGCGTCCTAGCCAGCGCAGCCCTGGGTCTTGGCATGATGACCGTTTTCTTTGCCTGCAAAAAAGACAATAAAAATGACGCCAACACTACGTCCAACGTGGTAGCGACGAACAATGCCATTGCCGCCATAGGCAACGAATCCACCGCATCAGCCAGTTATAGCGATGTGTTTGAAGTGGGCTACCAGGGCACGTCCAGCGTTACAGACGATGGCCGCACCACCACTGCTACTACAGAACCTAGCCAGTATTATGGTTATACTTATACCGTGGTACCAGTAATGGGCTGGCCCAAAACTTTTACCCTGGATTTTGGCGACGGCAGCGTAGGCCAGGATGGTAATACCCGCAGCGGCAAAATCATCGTGAATATGCCCCATGCCTTTGCCGTACCAGGCAATACCATTGAAATCACCACGGAAAACTATACGGTAAACGGTATTAAAGTAGAAGGCACCGAAACCCTGACAAATAATTCCAATCAGAGTGCACTGAATTTTAACCAGCTCATTACCGGTTCCATCACAGTAGATGATACTACCTCTTTTGATTATAGCAGCACCAAAAATCTCATCGTAGACAATGATGGCTTCAAACTGCTGGGCAACGCCAAATTGGTATACCCAACCGGCGACAGCGCCTCCATAACAATAACCGATACCCTGGTTAAAAACTGGAGCTGTGCACACATCGCCAAAGGCAAGGCCACCATCACCCGTGGTAAGATCAGCGGCACCATCGATTACGGCAACGGCATCTGCGACGACAGTGCCACCGTGGTGGTTGGTAATAATACAAAGTATATCAATATCTGGTAACAACCTCGCTTCTTTCCCTTCATTATAACAAACGTCCCCTGCCTTACGACAGGGGACGTTTGTTATTGTGATTATGATCATTTCGTTATGAATGATCTGCCTGTGGAGGAATAGCCTTCATTTCCAAGCCTTGCTTTTCGCAAAAGGCCAGCACCCGGGGTAGCGCATAAGACATACGATCCCACGCCTTGGTACTGTCGTGAAAAACAATAATGGAGCCGGCCTGCGCTTTAAACACCACATTTTGCAGACATTGCTCACCAGTAATGGCCGTGTCGAAATCACCACTCAATACATCCCACATAATGATCTGCGCCCCCGGCACCTGCTGCTGTAATTTTTTAATTTGAAAAGGCGTAATACGCCCGTATGGTGGCCGGAAAAGGGTTCCCTGTATGAAGCGGCGCGCTTCCATGATATCGTTTATATATGCGCTGGTACCGGTTTTCCAGCCATTTACATGATTCTGCGTATGATTGCCCGTGGCATGCCCCTCTTCCAATATGCGCTGGTAAATTTCCGGGTAGGCCTGTACATTTTTGCCAATGCAAAAGAAAGTACCAATGGCCCCGTGCGCTTTTAACTGGTCTAATACAAAAGGCGTTGCAGTGGGATGCGGGCCATCATCGAAAGTAAGATATACCGCTTTTTGCGAGGGGCTAAGGCTCCAGGTACAGCTATGATAAAGGGCTTTCAGCAGGCCCGGTGTTTTTGTCAGGTAGAACATACAGTCGGATTGACTCCAAAATTAGGCCGATTCTACCGAAATGTAAGAGAAGCGCGTCCCGGCACAGCATAAAAAAATATTACCTTTGCCGACTATGGAACACAAAAAAGTTAGGGTGCGCTTTGCACCCAGTCCTACTGGTGGTTTGCACCTTGGTGGCGTACGCACCGTATTGTTTAACTACCTTTTTGCCCGTCACCACAACGGCACTTTTGTGCTGCGTATTGAAGATACTGACCAAACCCGCTACGTTCCCGGAGCGGAAGAATATATACTGGAATGCCTGCGCTGGTGCGGCCTTTCGCCCGACGAAGGTACAGAGGCCGGTGGAGAATACGGCCCCTACCGCCAGAGCGAACGCAAAGCCATCTATCGCCAATATGCGGAGCAACTGGTAGCGCAGGGCCATGCCTATTACGCATTCGATACACCAGAAGAACTGGAACGCATGCGCGAAAATTTTAAAACGCCAGAAAACCCATCTCCACAGTATAACGTGAAAATGCGGCACCACATGCGCAATTCCCACAGCCTGCCCCCCGAAGAAGTTCGCTCCCTGCTGGCCGCCGGCACACCACACGTTATCCGTATCAATACACCGGCCAGCGAAGACCTTACCTTTACCGACATGATCCGGGGAGAAGTAAGTTTTAACACCAGCGCCGTAGATGATAAGGTATTACTCAAGGCAGACGGTATGCCCACTTATCACCTGGCCGTAGTGGTGGATGATTACCGCATGCAAATTACCCACGCCTTCCGCGGCGAAGAGTGGCTGCCCTCTGCACCCGTTCACATCCTGCTGTGGAAGTACCTGGGCTGGGAACCACACATGCCCCAATGGGCCCACCTTCCGCTGATCCTGAAACCAGATGGCAACGGCAAACTCAGTAAACGCGATGGCGATCGCCTGGGCTTCCCGGTATATGCTATGAACTGGACCGATCCTAAGACCGGCGAAATTACCAGGGGGTTCCGCGAACGCGGTTTCCTGCCGGAAGCCTTCGTAAACATGCTGGCACTGCTGGGCTGGAACGACGGCAGCGGCCAGGAGATATTTTCAATGAAAGAACTCATCGACCGCTTCTCCATGGACCGCGTACACAAGGGAGGCGCTCGTTTCGATTTCGATAAAGCCAAATGGTTTAACCACGAATACATTTTAAATACTGGCAACGACAAACTGGCCGCACTCTTCGCACCGGTACTGGAAGAAAAAGCCATCGTGGCCGACCCAGCCTACGTAGCCACCGTAGCAGGCCTGGTAAAAGATCGCTGCTATTTTGTGAACGATATCTGGGAACATGGCTTCTTCTTCTTCGAAGCCCCCACCCAATACGACGAAGCCGCCGTGAAGCCAAAATGGAATGATGCCAAACAACAATTTTTTGAAGCCTGGAATATTATGCTGGCCGACCAATCCGACTTCCACGCCGAGGCATTGGAAGAAAGTTTCAAAGCATTGGCTAACGAAAAAAATATAAAAATGGGCGAACTCCAGCTACCCTTCCGCATTATGCTTACCAGCGGTAAATTTGGCCCGCCGGTGTTCGTGATAGCCGCCACCATTGGACGGGAACAAACAATCGCCCGCATTGCAAAAGCGCTGGAAGTATTTGGCGCATAAGCAGGATGTTATCCTAAAAAAATAAACCGAAAATCCCCGCCGGTTCCTGCCAGCGGGGATTTTTTTCATGGAAAGGATCACCGGGTAAAAACGAAAACTAACCAGGGAACCAACTATATCTGTAACAGCTACCTGATTTTGTTTCCCAGATTGAACGGTATTCAGTAAGTTTAAGGCATGACGAATTCTAAAATGAAAGATGGAAACATTCAGCATTCTTGCAGCACTAGTAACACTTAGTGCCATTGCCTCTTTTTTAAACAACCGCTTTATTAAGCTTCCAGGCACCATTGGGGTCATGGTAGTTTCTATTGTGCTATCCGGCATCATCCTGTTCACAGGCAAAATATTCCCGGCAGCCTATCTTTTTATTAAAGCACTTACCGGCAGCATCGACTTCTCTCATACCTTGCTAGATATAATGCTGGCCTTCCTGCTATTTGCCAGCGCCCTGCACTTCGACTACCCTGCACTGAAAAAACAAGTGCGGCCCGTTATGATTCTTAGCACAGTGGGTGTAGTGGGATCTACCATTGTATTTGGCTGGCTGCTGCATTACGCCACCACACTGCTTCACATCGATATACCACTGATCTACTGCTTTCTCTTTGGTGCACTGATCTCTCCTACCGACCCGGTAGCCGTACTGTCTATTTTAAAGAAATCTAAAATACCCCCCGCGCTGGAAACTATCATTGGTGGCGAATCGCTGCTCAATGATGCCGTGGGCCTGTTACTTTTCGTTATTCTCAAAGAAATTGCCGACGAGTCGGTAGCCAATCCTACCCTGCTGGAAGGATTCCGCATTTTTGCACAGGAAGTGTTTGGCGGACTGGCCCTGGGTGGCATATCTGCCTTCACGGCTTACAAAACCATGAAGAAGGTAGACGATTTTCAGACTATCGTGCTGGTATCACTTTCTATGGTCATGATCATTTCTGTGGCAGGCGGCATCTTGCATGTTTCTATTCCGCTGGCAGCGGTAACTGCCGGACTTATCCTAGGCAATACCACCCTGGGCGATCCGCGCCAGCAAGATTTACATGAATATCTTGAACGCATATGGAAACTCATCGATGAATTGCTCAACACCATTTTATTCGTACTGATAGGCCTGCAAATTGTGGTAATGCCTTTTATCCGCAACTACTGGTTACTGGGCTGTGTGGCCATTGTAGCCGTACTCATTGCCAGGGCGGTGAGTATAGCCCTCCCGGCCATCTTCCTGCGCCGGGCGCTGAGTGCCACTTACAAGAGCGTAACCATCCTGGTATGGGCAGGCCTGCGCGGCGGCATATCGGTGGCGCTAGCCTTATCCCTGCCCCCATCGCCCTACCGGGAGCTAATTATTTCAGGGAGTTATTGTATCCTATTGTTTTCTGTAATCGTGCAAGGCCTAACGCTAAACCGGGTGGTGAGCGCTATGATGAAAGCAAAATAAATAAGCTCCTTTAAAAATTTAGGGTACACATAAAAAAGCCTGCCTTTGCAATCCGCAAGGCAGGCTTTAGTTATATCATAACTTGATTAAACAATAATCTTACTGGTGTGCACCGCATTGGCAATTTCTTTGATCAGTGCAGCATCTTTTTCAATCGCATTGCCCACCACAATCACATCCGCGCCTGCCCTGCAATTCAAATAAGCCTTCTCCGGGTCCTTAATGCCACCACCCACGATCACCGGTATGTTCACATGGCTGCTTACCCGCTGTATCATAGTTTCCGTAATGGGCTTACGGGCACCACTACCGGCATCCATATAGATCAGTTTCAGGCCCAGCATTTCTCCAGCCAAGGCGGTAGAAAGGGCTATGTCGTCTTTATCTGCCGGGATGGGCGCAGCATTACTGATATAAGAAACTGTAGTGGGCGCGCCACCGTCTATCACCATATAGCCCGTGGCCATCACTTCCAATCCGCTCTTTTTTACAGCCCCAGCGCTGATCACATGCTGGCCAATAAGCAGTTCTGGATTGCGCCCGGAAATCATGGAAAGATATAAAAGGGCATCCGCATAACGCGACACCTGGGAAGGACTTCCGGGAAACAAAATCACCGGTATATCACAATGTGCCTTTAGCTGCTGGATAATCTCGTCGAGATGTTCCGTAATCACCAGGCTGCCCCCCAGGTAGAGATAATCTACCTTTGCGTCCACGCATTTCGCAGCAAGTGGAATAACGCTTTGTGGTGTTACCTTATCCGGGTCTATTAACACCGCGAATGACTTCACACCTTTGGCTTTTCTTTCTACGAACGAATTGTAAATTTTTTGCATCAAAATGGACATTGTTCCGGTTGTGACAAATGTATTGATTTTTTATTAAATAGCTAGTTGCCCGGCAAATAAGTATGGCCTCCGGCCCATCCTTTTCCTATTAATTTTGATTTGATTGCCAACGGATTACAAATATCATACCGCCATCGCTCTCCCCCTACAGCCTGGTGTTTACTTAAACAGTTCGCCCGCTAATTATCATTCAAATGTAATGCCGACCTTCGTTTATCCACCCGTTACGCACTTTTCTAGAAGCAGTATCCCGATTTTATGCACATGGTTGTATTATACACAGGCTGTGGATAACAAAAAGAAGAACAAGGTTTTTTAAAAATTAATTTTAGAAACACCTCAAGTACCATTTACAGACCATACTCTTTAATACACCTCATTATAAAACTTCTTTCGTCATGGGCAGTAAAAGCACTATAAAAGCCAAAAACGGGCTTACCTTTTCCCGTCATTTCACCACTGACCAGCAAAGTCCTTTTGACCAGTTCGAGTACGAACTCCGCACCTCGGTAATCCGCAATCCCAGTGGAGATACCGTGTTCGAGATGAACAACGTGGAAGTGCCCAAAGGATGGTCACAAATTGCCACCGACATCCTGGCCCAGAAATATTTCCGGCGGGCAGGCGTACCCCAGCCCGATGGTACCCTGGGCCGCGAAACTTCCGTAAAACAGGTGGTACACCGCATGACCAACTGCTGGAAGGCCTGGGGAGAGAAATACAACTACTTTGCTACTAAGCAGGATGCGCAGATCTTTTATGAAGAACTGGTGTACACCATGCTCAACCAGGCCTGCGTACCCAACTCACCCCAGTGGTTTAACACCGGTCTGCACGAGAGCTACGGTATCACCGGCGGGCCACAGGGCCATTATTATGTAGAACAACATACCGGCACCCTCGAAAAAAGCACCTCGGCATACGAACGGCCTCAACCCCACGCCTGCTTCATTCTTAGCGTGGGCGACGACCTGGTGAATGATGGTGGCATCATGGACCTCTGGACCCGCGAAGCCCGCATTTTTAAATATGGCTCCGGCGTAGGTACCAACTTTTCCAAGATCCGGGGAGAAAATGAGAAACTAGGCGGGGGCGGCACTTCCAGCGGGTTAATGAGCTTTCTCAAAATAGGCGACCGGGCCGCCGGTGCCATCAAATCTGGCGGCACCACCCGCCGGGCAGCCAAAATGGTGTGCCTGGACCTAGACCATCCCGAGATACTGGAATTCATTAATTGGAAGGTTGAAGAAGAAAAAAAAGTAGCGGCCCTCATTGCCGCCGGCTATTCCGCCGACTACGAAGGCGAGGCCTACCGCACCGTATCTGGCCAGAATTCCAATAACTCCGTGCGCATTCCCAACAGTTTCTTTCGTCAACTGGAAGCTGGCGGCGATTGGAACCTCACGGCCCGCACCACCGGTAAAACCATGAAATCCGTGAAGGCTGCCGATCTATGGAACCAGATCGCCTACGCCGCCTGGCGCTGCGCCGACCCCGGCACCCAGTACGATACCACCATTAATGAATGGCATACCTGCCCGGAAGGCGGCCGCATTAACGCCTCTAACCCCTGTTCCGAATATATGTTCCTCGATAATACGGCCTGCAACCTCGCTTCCGTGAACCTGCGCCGCTTTTACCAGGAAAATAATAACACCTTCGATGTAACCGGCTTCGAATACACTGTGCGCCTGTGGACGGTGGTGCTGGAGATTTCCGTACTCATGGCCCAATTCCCCTCCAAGGAAGTGGCCCAACTGAGCTACGAATACCGCACCCTGGGGCTAGGTTATGCTAACCTGGGTTCTATGCTCATGGTAAGCGGCATTCCATACGATAGCGAGGCCGCCCGGGGAATTACCGGCGCTATCACGGCCATCATGACCGGCATTGCCTACAAAACTTCCGCAGAAATGGCAGCCCATCTGGGCGCCTTTCCCCAGTACGAAGCCAACAAGGCCCACATGCTGCGCGTCATGCGCAACCACCGCGCGGCCGCTTACGACGCCGCCGATGCATATGAAGGCCTGGAAATAAAACCACTGGGCATTAACGCCCGCTACTGCCCCGACTACCTGCTGAAAGCCGCCACCAAGGCCTGGGACGAGGCTGTAAAACAAGGCGAACAATATGGCTACCGCAACGCCCAAACCACCGTAATCGCCCCCACCGGCACCATTGGACTGGTCATGGACTGCGATACCACCGGCGTGGAGCCAGACTTTGCCTTGGTAAAATTCAAGAAACTGAGCGGGGGAGGATATTTCAAGATCATTAATCAATCTATCCCCACCGCACTGGAACACCTGGGCTACCGCCCCTACGAAATACGCGCCATCGTAGATTACGCCAAGGGCAGCGGCAGCTTTGCCGGCGCTCCCCACATTAATCATCAAAGTCTCAGCGAAAAAGGTTTCCTGGGAGAAGAGATCAAGAAACTAGACAATGCTGCCGTATCCACCTTTGATATTTCTTTCGTATTCAATGTCTATACGCTGGGTGAAGAATGCTTACAAAGACTGGGATTCACGCCGGAGCAGTATTTTAATTTGGAATTCAGCCTCCTGGAAGAACTGGGTTTTACGGAAGCAGAAATAGAGGCTGCCAATAACTTTGTATGCGGTACCATGACGGTGGAAGGCGCACCCTATTTACGAGAGGAGCACCTACCGGTGTTTGACTGCGCCAATAAATGCGGGAAAACCGGCCAGCGCTACATCCACGCCCATGGCCACATCCGCATGATGGCCGCTGCCCAGCCCTTTATTTCCGGGGCTATTTCCAAGACCATTAACCTGCCCCACGAGGCAGTCATCGAAGAAATAGCCGATGCTTATATGTTAAGCTGGCAACTGGGCCTCAAAGCCTGCGCCCTCTATCGCGATGGCTCTAAAATGAGCCAACCGCTGAGTAATAAAAGCGATAAAAAGAAAAAAACCGCCGCCACCGAACCGGAAGCCGTGCCAGCTGCCCCAGGCGTTGCCCTGCACCAGCTCACCATAGACGAGCTGCTCGAAGAGGTAAACAAGCGTATGCTGGCCAGTGAAGACACTACGCTGAAACGCCAGTTGTCCCGCATCGTGGAGCGCAAATCCCTTCCGGCTAAACGCCGGGGCTTTACCCAAAAAGCCAAAGTAGGAGGGCAGGCCATTTTTGTACGCACCGGCGAATACAATGACGGTACCCTGGGAGAAATTTTTATAGACCTGGCTAAAGAAGGTTCTACCCTGCGCAGCCTTATGAACTGCTTTGCCATCGCAGTGTCCGTAGGGCTTCAATACGGCGTACCGCTAGAGGAATTCGTAGACAAATTTGTCTTTACCCGCTTTGAGCCTGCTGGCATAGTAGATCATCCTAATATCCGCTCTGCTACTTCCCTCATTGACTATATTTTCCGTGTGTTGGGTTATGAATACCTTGACCGTCAGGACCTGGTGCATGTACTCCCGGAAACGCAAGAGGAGACACCCACCTTACCGCTGTCTAACCTGCGGGTTACCGCTGCCAGCCCCGCGTCGTCAGTAAAAACCGGTACTTCGCCCACTGCCTCCGCCACCAGCCAGGCTGCCGGACATGCAGGAAGCCAGCCCCTCCAGGCCAGCGCCGCCAAAACCGCCACACACACGCATATTCATAGCGCAGAAAGCCAAACACAGGACTATCTGCGCAACATGCAAAGCGATGCGCCGGCCTGTAATACCTGCGGACATATCACCGTTCGCTCCGGCACCTGCTATAAATGCCTGAACTGCGGTAATAGCATGGGATGTAGCTGAGCAGGATTGCCAGCTACCCACCTCCGTGACAACCAGGAAGAAGCAGTTTCAAAAACTGGCATGCTTTCTCTCCGCAGTAGTTTGCCTACTACATAGCAGGCAACAGGCAGGCAGGTAAATGATGATAGCAATTCTTTCCAGCATTGTTAATAACATTTCGATCTTAAACACAAATAATTAAAAATCAATCAGTTGAATTTGAAATTTGTTAACGATTTGTTATTCAGTGTCGAAAATTTTTAACAGAAAAAACATGCCCTTACATTTGTATTCAAATAGGGTTTTCATAGGATAGTAACAAATTGAGGGCGCCTTTCCAGGTGCCCTTACTATTTTTAGTCTTCGCTATACTTTTATCTTTCTCCCAACTTTTCTCCCTGCTATTTTATTGGCATTCAAAAGCTTTCAAAAAGAACCTTGATCGTTTGTCAACACTTAGATTTATTCCCTATATCATTCGCTAATAATTCAATCTAAATTATATTTTTCATCTAATTATGTGGCAGTTTCATTGAAGAATGCCCATATTAATTATATTTGAACTGTATTAATTTTTATGGTTACTGTCCTATGAAAAACCAAATATCCTACACCGCATGATTCTTCATGCTTGTAAATGACTCTCAAAAGCAATGGCTAGTCCATTGCTTTTGTTTTTTTAGGATATTTGGCGCAACAATCACCCCTACATGACTGTTTACTTATCACTTATTTAAATTTCACCTACATGAGAAATTACCTCGCAGAGTTTTTTGGCACTTTTTGGCTAGTTTTTGGCGGTTGCGGCAGCGCCTTGTTTGCCGCCGGTATTCCCGGTCTGGGCATTGGCTACGCAGGAGTGGCCCTGGCATTTGGCCTTACCGTAGTAACGATGGCCTATGGCGTTGGGCATATCTCCGGCGGACATTTTAATCCCGCTGTATCTTTTGGGCTGGTAGCCGCAGGTCGTTTCCCTGCCCGGCAACTGATCCCGTACATTATTTCCCAGGTATTGGGTGCCGTGGCCGCCGCTGCTGTCCTGTATTTAATTGTATCTAACAACACCACTACGCCATTTGCCATCGACAATACCAAGGCTGGTGCCTTTGCCGCCAATGGTTATGGCGATCTGTCGCCCCACGGCTACACGCTGATAGCCGCATTCGTGGCAGAATTTGTACTTACCGCCTTTTTCCTGATCGTAATTTGTGGCGCCTCGGATAAGTTTTCCAGCAAGGGCTTCACCGGGCTGGCCATTGGCCTATGCCTTACCCTCATTCACCTGATCTCCATTCCCATTACCAATACATCGGTAAACCCGGCCCGTTCTACTTCACAGGCTCTCTTTGCCGGTGGCGCCTACCTTCCCCAACTCTGGCTGTTTTGGGTAGCACCTATTGCCGGTGGTATCGTGGGCGGTCTCATTTACAAATACCTGTTGGAACTGTCGCCAGACGGGCAGGCTAATTAAAGTAACTGTAAGCGATTTTATCCTGACCCGCAGCCAACACAGGCTGCGGGTTATTTTTTGAGAGGATTGAATTTATACTTCCAGGATAGATAACACTATTTAATAGATAATATGCCCGTTACCGAGAGGAAAAATGTTAATTGTTACATTAATTTTAGTAATTTTAAATGGCAAAATTAAAATCCACATGAAACATTTGTTGTCCATACTGCTGTTCCTGTCTGCACTCGCGGGCACTGCTGCTGCTAAAGGCGTAACGCCGGGCGACAATGATGACGACCGGGGAATTCCAAAAACTGCTGTTTATGCCAAGGCCATCCGGTTGGAGGAATTTATGTGGATCTTACCCTCCGCCGCTGTGCAACATGAAGTAGCCACGGCGCGGCTGGATCAGGCAGAATTTGAAAAAGCGGTGGTAGACCTTTATAAATGGTATCTGCTGGCGAATAAAAATGGCACCAACAACCAGTTCCTCAATGCTTACGGAAAGGAGCTTTCCTTTCACTTTAAAGTAGACCCCAAAACCCTCCAACTATACCTGCAGTTCATCAAAAATAACTTTCCTGGTCTTAGCGAGGAAGATTTGATAAACGATAAAAAAACTGCTGCCAACCGTAAAAAATTTGCGCCCGTTTCCACCCGGGACGACATGGAAAGCCCCATGTCCTTTTCACTCACTAAATAAGCTGGCCGCACAGCAAAGGGTATGTCATGCATCTGGAGTTTAGCTACAAAAAAAATGAAGTATTAAATGCGCTGCGTTATCATTTTCTGCACCGGGGGGAAGTAAAAGTATTCCAGATCACCCTGCTTATATTCCTGCTTTTTACCATCACCGGCTATTTATTTCATGTAGTAAACCGCAATGCATTGGCATGCATTACCGGCATGACCCTTCTAATTGCCTGGAGCTTCTGGTACCTGCTACCGGTATCTACCTACAACAAGGCCGCGACCTTCCAGGACAACATCCGCTTACAGGTGAACGAAGAAGGCATGACGATCACCACCGGCCAAGGCGGCGATCGTTTGCTGGGCTGGCAGCGCTTTTCACAGGTAGTAGAAACCCAAAAATTTATTTACCTCTACCGCGATAAAAAATCCTTCTTTCTCATTCCCCTCAGTGCCTTCCAGAACACCGAAGCGCGCTCCGATTTCATGCAACTCCTGCAACGCCGGTTCCCGGGTAAATATGTGATTGGGAAAAAATAAGCCTTTACAACATCATCATTCCGCTCTGCAAAAACCGCAACGGCAGGTTATTTGTGGCAAGGCAAAATAAAGTATCTTTGCCCCTTCATGAATCTACAGGCTGTTTTACAACTGTACCAACGTGATACCCGCCTGCAATCGCTGGTGAAAGGAATTCAGTTGCCTCATCCGCAATATTTCCACCTCACCGGACTATATGGCAGTGCTACCAGTTTCGTATCCGTAGGTACCTGGGCACAATCCGATGCCAATCATCTATTTATTCTTAACGATAAAGAGGAGGCAGCCTATTTTCAGAATGATCTGGAAAACCTGAGCCAAGCCCTTGATATTTTTTACTTTCCTGACTCTTTCAAAAAAACAGGCGTTTTCTCTGAGTTTAATAGCAGCCATAGTATGCTGCGTACCGAAGCCCTCATGCGCTTTTCAGGTACACAGGCACACAAAAAAGTGCTGGTAACTTACTCGGAAGCCCTGTTTGAAAAAGTAGCCGGCGCCAAGGCCTTCAATGCCAATATGGTGCAGCTTAAAGTGGGCGATGTGCTGAAAGTGGACCCTTTGTTGGAAAAACTGGTACAATGGGGTTTTGAATACACCGATTTTGTATACGAACCCGGCCAGTACGCGGTAAGAGGGGGCATACTCGATATTTATTCCTTTGGCAACGACAAGCCCTACCGCATAGAGCTTTTTGGCGACGATATAGATTCCATCCGCTTATTCGATGCGGAAACCCAACTTAGCGAACGCAAACTTACGCAGGTAACGCTGATTGCCAACATGGACACCCACGCAGCAGACCACCTGAAAAGCTCCCTGTTGGAATTTTTACCGGAAAATACAGTGGTGTGGATGAAAGATCCTTCTTATATCCAGGAAGTACTCCACAATATGGAGATCCGGCTGGAGGAATGGCTGACCACCAAACACACCACCAAGGTAAGCGATGAAGAAACCCTGGCACTGAAAGACAGCGACTTTGTTCCCGCCGACATCCTTTTTCAGCAGATACTGGCACATCACTGTATTGTGTTCGGCAGCAAAGCCCTGCCGGAAGACAGCACCCATGCGGTGCAAACCCTTGCCTTCGACACCAGCGAACAGCCGGTGTTTAACCGCCAGTTTGATTTGCTGATCAAGGACCTGGCAAAACATAGCGCCAATAAATACACACTCTTCATATTTGCCGAAAACCCGCGCCAACTGGAACGCCTACGCAGTATTTTCGAAGACCTGAAGGCCGAGTTTGTATTCTACCCCATCGCCACCCCTATCAGCAACGGCTTCATCGATCACGCCCAGAAAATGGCGATCTACACCGATCACCAGATATTTCAGCGATATCATAAATACAAGCTAAAGCAGGCCTACAACAAGAACAAGGCCCTTACGCTGAAAACCCTGCGGGAACTGCAATCCGGCGACTTCGTGACCCACATCGATCATGGCGTAGGCATGTACAGCGGCCTGCAGAAAATTGAAGTGGGCGGCAAAATGCAGGAAGCTATCCGTATTGTGTACAAGAATAATGATCTGCTGTATGTGAACATTAACTCCCTGCATAAAATCAGCAAATACACTGGTAAGGAAGGCGTAGAACCTAAGGTGAATAAACTGGGCAGCGACGCCTGGGACAAGCTAAAGGAGAAGGCCAAAACACAGGTAAAAGACATTGCTAAAGACCTCATTAAATTATACGCCGCCCGCAAGGCACAGCAAGGATTTGCCCATCAGCCAGATACCTACCTGCAAACGGAACTGGAAGCCTCCTTCCTGTATGAAGACACGCCAGACCAGGGCAAGGCCGTGGCCGATGTAAAGCGCGATATGGAATCGCCCTCCCCAATGGATCGCCTGGTGTGTGGCGACGTTGGCTTTGGCAAAACAGAAGTAGCCGTGCGCGCCGCCTTCAAAAGTATTGTAGATGGCAAACAGGCTGCCGTGCTGGTACCCACTACTATCCTGGCTTTCCAGCATTATAAAACCTTCTCCGACCGGTTAAAGGATTTCCCCTGCACGGTAGACTTCCTGAACCGTTTTAAATCGGCCAAACAGAAAAAAGAAACCCTGCAAAAACTGGCAGAAGGAAAGATCGATATCATTATTGGTACACATGCCTTGCTGGGCAAGGACGTGAAGTTTAAAGACCTGGGCGTCCTGGTGGTGGATGAAGAACAAAAATTTGGGGTAACGGCCAAGGAAAAACTGAAACAGTGGAAGGTGAATGTAGATACGCTTACCCTAACGGCCACGCCTATCCCAAGAACACTGCAATTCTCCCTGATGGGCGCCCGCGACCTGTCTGTGATCAATACCCCGCCCCCCAACCGCCAGCCTATCGAAACGGAAGTACATGTATTTGACCAGGAGCTGATCCGGGATGCTATTTATTACGAGGCCGAGCGTGGCGGCCAGGTGTATTTCATTCACAACCGCATTCAGGGCCTGCGGGAAATGGCAGGACTGATACAAGGCCTTTGCCCCGACCTGAGCATTGGTACGGCTCACGGCCAACTGGAAGGACACGAACTGGAAAGTGTGATCATGGATTTTATAGACCGCAAATACGATGTGCTGGTATGCACTAACATCGTGGAAAGCGGCGTGGATATTTCCAATGCCAATACCATCATCATCAACAACGCTCACCACTTTGGTTTGAGCGACCTGCACCAACTGCGGGGCCGTGTAGGACGCAGCAATAAGAAAGCTTTTTGCTACCTGCTGGCACCGCCTATCAGCACCCTGCCGGCAGACAGTCGCAAGCGGCTGCAAACGCTGGAACAACATAGTGAACTGGGTAGCGGATTTCAGATAGCCATGCGCGACCTGGACATTCGCGGAGCTGGTAATTTGCTGGGTGGCGAGCAAAGCGGATTCATCGCCGAAATTGGTTTTGATATGTACCAAAAAATACTGGACGAAGCCATCCGCGAATTAAAGCATACCGATTTTAAAGACCTGTTTAAAGATCAGATAGAAGAGAAGAAAGATTTCGTCAGCGATTGTACCATCGATACCGACCTGGAAATACTCATCCCCGACAGTTATGTAGAAAGCATTCAGGAGCGCCTGAATCTTTACCAGGAGCTGGACAATATCGCAACCGAAGAAAAACTGAAAGCCTTCGAAGTATCGCTGGCAGACCGTTTCGGACCGGTACCGCCCCCGGTATACGACCTGTTTACCACCATCCGGGCACGCTGGTGCGCCATTAAACTGGGCTTTGAAAAGATGATACTGAAAGATGAAACGCTGCGTTGTTATTTTATCAACAACCCCGACTCTCCTTACTTCGAATCGCCCACCTTCAATCACATTTTAAATTATGTGCAAACGCGTACCAATAATGTGAAATTAAAACAAGCCGGCAAAAACTTTTTGCTCATTGCATCCCACATTAAAAACATGACAGCACTCTACGAGCTGATTTATGCAATGAGCCAACGCTAGTTTTAACGTTTTATTAAACATGCAAAAAGGCCGCAGGATATTACCAGCGGCCTTTTTGCATTTAAATACTTTGTTGTAACTTTTGTGCAACTAAACCGTTTAGGAAACTGTACTGTTCAAAATATTTTCACTGTACTTGTGGAATTAGCTAAAACACCTGCATCTTACTTGAAAGCATTAACGCCATCTATTTGTTAAGAAAAATTAAATAAAGCATATGAAAAAGGGTTTATTCACATTACTCGCCATCCTAACTATCAGCACAATGACATTTGCACAAACAACCGACAAAACGCCCCCGGTAAAAAAGATATCCGTAACCGGCACTGCGGAAGTAGAGATTACACCAGACATCATTTATTTTGACATTGCACTGCACGAATACAAAACAAAAAATTCAAAAACGGATATATCCACGCTGGAGAAACAACTGCAAAAAGCCGTATTAGCAGCAGGCGTACCGGCTGCTGATTTTACCATTGCCAATATTTATGGCTACAACAGTAATCAATGGTGGAAAAAGAAAAAAGACCCTGATTTTTTGGCTCGCAAAACGTATCGCCTGAAACTGGCGAAGCTGGATAAGATCAATGATATACTGAATGCAGTAGACGATGAAGGCATTGAAAGCGTCAGCATTTCCAGCTACGATTACAGCAAAATGGAAAGCCTGCGTAAAGATGTGAAAGAAAAAGCCATACAGGCAGCCAAAACAAAAGCCAGCTACCTGCTCGCCGCGGTGGATGAACAATTAGGAAGCGCCCTGGAAATCCAGGAGCTGAACACCGACAACTACAGTGATGCCCGCCCGGTAATGTACAATACCATGGTAAGAGCCGCCACTGCATCGTCTGATGCAGCCATGCCTGGCATTGACTTTAAGACGATCAAAGTACGCGCAGAAATAAACGCAACTTTCTTCATTAAATAAAACAACTGCATCATAAAATAGCAAAAGCCATCGGTGTAAAACTGATGGCTTTTTTTATTGGCCGCCAATGCCGGTCTTCGTTACAGCGGCTTTTAATACACCATTCTCATAAAAATCTGCCTCACTAAATTTCACACTTTTGGGAATCAGTATGACCATAGCTGTTTTGGAACTAGTATCGTTATCATTTACCAACGTATCATTATAATCGATATGCAGCTTGTCGTTATCATCCAGGCGGATGCCGGTAACATGAATACCTCCATTACTGGTGTGAAAATCGCGGATGATACCCAGCACTGTTTTCTGAACAAAGTCGGCTGGCTTTATACTGGCCCGAGTAATGGGGCGGAAAAGTGTTTCAAAATTATCCCGCTGGTCCAATACCACATAGCGGGCATCTTGTTCCAGCTCCACATTATTGCGGGGCAGGTATTCCTGCAACAGCGTATAATGCACTTCCCTGCCACCATCGCCGCAGGCGCTGAAACTGCCTACTAGCAAGGCTCCACTCAAAAAAAATAATAGCTGCTTCATACCGTTGGGTTGGGGGTGAAAGATGTTGCATATTGCACGATTTCCATGCCAGCATGTGGCTGCCGCCAACACATTAACAAAAAAGCCCGGCCATAGAGGGCTGGGCGATACATAAAAGAATAACCTGATTAATAATTCACGCTGAACGTACCGTTAGACAATATCCTGAATTTTTCATTTTGAAATAATTCGCCCGAGAATGTACCAGTGGCTTGCTTTCCATCAATCGCTGAAAGGTTTACCCTTACCGAATCGCTGATCCAGGTAGATGCATAATCTGATAGCAAAATACTATCAGCAAAAATCATGGTACCATAATAATTTCCTGGCTGAGGGGTAGCATTTCCCAATTTAACCAGCAGGATAACGTTTTGTGCAAAATTGTTGGTCACTCCCCGCACCTGCAACGCTTTCTGGCCCAGTGTATCCAGTATGGTGGCGTCGCCGCCAGGGAGCGTATAAAGGACCGTGTCTAACTGGAACGCGAAACTGGTGATGGGAGCAGCGCCATTCTTTTGGCAGGCCGTTACAAGAAACATCAATGCCAGCGCTAAGCAGGGCATACAGCGATATAGGCGCATAGGTATAATGGTTATAATGATTGAATCTAATGACGATGCGGTTCAAAAAATAAATGAGAATCGTTGTACTACCCGCCACAGGCGGTTACCGCATTTTTTTTGCAAATCCTTTACTGTCCTTTAGTAACGGTTTCCATATTAATTTTAAACTTACCGTCACTGATCTTATTCACTTTATCCTGGTCGGTAGTAGATGCCACTTCTCCATTAAAAGTGCCTTCCAGGTATGCATTATCAGCGCGGGAAAGTTGTATGACCGAGTAGTGCGTGATGGAAGATTGATAGAAATCATTACCCCCTAAGGCTGGCACCCAGTTAATGCCATCGCTCGCATAGGTTGTATCTCCATAATTGCCCGGCAGGGGACGTCCCTGGCGGAAAGTCATGGTTAGCATGATCTGGGCCGAACTGGCTGTTGAATCGGTAAGCGCAACGATGGCATATACAGTATCCTCTTTATTGTCATCTTCATTATCAATGGCCACGCCGGCATTCAATACCATGATCTTAGCGGAATAATCCTTTCCATCCAGCTTAAAGCTGAGCGAATTATCGGCCGCCACAGGCTGGCTGTTTTTTTTGTCGCTGTCTTTCTTACAAGCAGCAAATATTGCAGGTAGCAGCAAGCACGCCAGGAGTAAATGCCTGAATTTCATAGCCTAGGTATTAAGGTATACCCTAAGATATATAAAATTTTTAAATGTAAATATTAAATAATGCGTTTAATCTATGCGTTGGCGTACAATGTAAGGTGAATGCATATTGATCTTGAACTGCCCGGAAATCAGTTCCAGGGTTTTGGTATCATCGGCATTATTTACCAGTTTCCCATTGAAAGTACCTTCCAGGAAATCGTTGTCGGCCCGGGTGATGTGTACGGTGGTAGTATAATCCGGCACACTTACATAATAAGCAGTGGCATTCAGCGCATCCGACCAGAACATCGTATTATCGCCGTCACTGATATTGGTATAATCGCCTGGGGCCAACTGTCCATCTACCGTATTCACGTAAATTCCCACCTGCTGGCCACCAGGCATTGGGCCGGAAATATCGTAGGCAAGATTTAACGTCCCATTTTGGCTACGGGCCGTTATAGTGTCGATGAACATGATAAAATCGGAGGAAGAGGACGTATAAACCTTTCCGTTTATGGTAACGCTGAGGGTATTTTCTGAGCCGGGCTTATCGGCCGAGTCCTTTTTACAAGCGGCAAGGCCCGCGCAGCACAATGCCATAAAGATCAGTAATCTGGTTTTCATAGTATAGGTTTGTATAGGTTAAAGGACCATTCCGGGAACCAACAAATATATAATATTAAATTATAATAATATAACAATTAATACCTGTTACCGCCTTCCATGGCCTACCAATAGGGCAAGGTATCCTTGGTCAGCAGCGGGTTATTCAAACAAAATGCCCCTTCGCAGTATGCGAAAGGGCGTTTTTATAGAGAAACTGTTGTTACAAATAATTATACATCGATGCGCGCATATTTAGCGTGCGATTCGATAAATTCCCTGCGGGGAGGCACCTCATCTCCCATTAACATACCAAATACACGGTCGGCTTCTGAAAGACTGTCGATAGTTACTTGTTTCAGGGTGCGGTTTTCTGGATTCATAGTGGTATTCCACAATTGTTCGGCATTCATTTCACCCAGCCCTTTATACCGCTGTACCTCTACGCTATCCTCCTTACCACCGTTGGCCAGCCGTGTAATAGCGGCTTTGCGTTGTGGCTCTGTCCAGCAATAGACTTGTTCCTTGCCTTTCTTCACCAGGTATAGAGGCGGCTGTGCCAGGTACACATAACCTTGGTCTACCAGCGCACGCATATAGCGGAAAATGAAGGTGAGGATCAGGGTGGCGATATGGCTTCCGTCCACATCGGCATCCGTCATGATCACCAGTTTGTGATAGCGGAGTTTGGCCAGGTTCAAGGCCTTATCATCGTCTTCAGTTCCTATGGTTACGCCCAGGGCGGTAAAGATATTTTTAATTTCTTCGTTCTCATAGATCTTGTGTTCCATGGCTTTTTCCACGTTCAGGATTTTACCGCGCAGCGGCAGGATAGCCTGGAAGGCGCGGTCACGGCCTTGTTTGGCGGTACCACCTGCCGAATCTCCTTCGACCAGGTACAGCTCACATTTTTCCGGATCGTTGTCGGAGCAGTCTGCCAGTTTGCCCGGCAAACCGGAGCCGGTCATCACGCTTTTGCGCTGCACCATCTGGCGGGCCTTGCGGGCGGCTTCGCGGGCCTGTGCGGCCAGCACTACCTTGCTGATGATGGTTTTAGCTTCGCGGGGATGTTCTTCCAAGTAAGCATCAAGCACCTGGGCTACGGCACTGTCTACTACCCCCATTACATCGGAGTTACCCAGTTTGGTTTTGGTTTGTCCTTCGAACTGTGGCTCGGGTACCTGCACACTGATAACAGCGCTGAGGCCTTCTCGGAAGTCATCGCCGGTTACCTCTACCTTGCTCTTTTCAAAAAGTTTGTTCTTATCGCCATAAGACTTAAATACACGGGTTATGGCGCGGCGGAAGCCTGCCACATGTGTACCGCCTTCAATCGTGTTAATATTATTTACGTAAGAGAAAATGTGCTCATTGTACGAATCGTTGTACATCAGCGCTACTTCAATATGTACGTTGGTATTATTATCGTGGGTGTCAATACTGATGGGAACAGCAACCAGCGGGTTGCGGCGGCCATTCTTATCGATCAGTTGCACAAACTCGGATATACCACCTTCGCTGTAAAACACTTCCATCACTGGCTGGCCATCTTCCCCCAGTTCCCGCTCGTCTGTGAGGGTAATGCGGATACGGCGGTTCAGGAAGGAAAGTTCACGCAGCCTACCTGCCAGTATTTCCCGGCTGTAAGTAGATTCCTTGAAGATATCTTTATCTGGTTTAAAGTGTACCGTGGTACCGGTTTCACTGGATTCGCCAATGGTGCGCACCGGGTACTGTGGAATGCCGCGATGATATTCCTGTTCAAACAGCTTGCCCTCGCGCCGAACGGTTACCAGGCACAAGGAGCTCAATGCATTTACGCAGCTTACCCCAACCCCGTGCAGGCCACCAGATACCTTATAGGTGTTCTTATCAAATTTACCACCCGCATGCAGTACGGTCATTACCACTTCGAGGGCCGAACGGCCTTCTTTGGGAATGATACCGGTGGGAATACCCCGTCCATCGTCTTTTACGCGAATGCTATTATCCGTTAAAATAGTTACTTCAATATTTTTGCAATATCCGGCGAGGGCTTCATCGATAGAGTTATCTACCACTTCGTACACCAAGTGGTGCAGTCCTTTGATACCGATATCACCAATGTACATAGCAGGGCGCTTGCGCACTGCTTCCAGACCTTCCAGAACCTGGATACTTCCAGCGTCGTAACCATTATCTTCAGAAAGGGGAGTTTGCACTAATTCTTCGCTCATATTTGGATTTAAATTGCTAGTTGACGTAAAACGGTGAGAATTGTGCAAATATAAGCTTTATGAGGCTAATAACAATGGAAAATGCGGCGTTTCTAGGCCACGTCAGAAGCCTTTAACAAATCTTTGCATACCCGCTCCTGTAGCGCCCCAAAACGGCACCCTGCCCTTGCGCTAAACAATACTTTTCAGCAAGCTGCTACCGGCAGTTTGTTTAATGCCTTTAAAGATGGTCTTCCAGACGAGATTAAAGAAAGATTTATGTGTATCGCGCTCCAGCTCTACCCGGGCAGCGGCCGGCGCATCGCCCTCTTTAGGGCTATTGTTTTTGAGGCCAAATGCATTGGCCAGGAAAGTGCCGATTCCGGATTTTTTCGCATGCTTGGTATCATCGGTCTTTTGCAGGAAGGCAATTTTCAGGCTATCATATTTAAAATCTACCGTGCCGGCGGCCTTGTATTGGTTACCGCTTATATTAAAGGAGAGGGTATGTATTTGCAGGGAAGTAACTTCCACCCGGTTGAGGGGGCGCACCATCTGGTTCATTTTCCGCCCGTCCATGTTTTTCAGGACGCCTGTCAGCGAGAAGCCCCCAGCCGAATCGGCAATCGGAAAATCGAAGCGGGCGGTGAGATCCCCCTGGCCCATGAGCAGGGCGTGCAAATTAATAATCATATGGCTGTCTTTGGCCAGCATAGAATCCAGGTTGGTGATATTGGTGAGGATGCCGCTGGCGTGGATAAAGTTTAGTACCCCTGTTTCGCCCGTTACCGGGCTTACCTCCCGGTACTCTACATCCATTTCCTTGGCCAGGAGTGTATCGATATGCAGTGGGAGCTTCATACGGGCAATCATCTGGTTGGGATGCTTGCCCAGCTTGGTTTTAGGATCCATGGGCAGCATACGGTTATGGTACACATGCACCTGGCCACTGGCAATATTTACGCTGCGGGTTTTTATGCCGCCTTGCAGCAGGGTATAGGGATCGAAGTTGCGGAGTACTACTTTGTTGAGCTTTACATCAAAACGGTCTTTTTGAATTTTGGCTTGCCGGTCAAATGCTGCATAATCGTAAATAGGATCCAGGTGAAAAGAATCTATAGACAGTGTTTGGGCGGCTGCGTCATAATGTAGTTCATGCACTTTCATCCAGTATACGCTGTCGCTGTTTCGGTAACGGTAATCTTTTAAATCTATCTGGCAATTTTCCCCATAAAAGTACCGGGCGGGGTCGTGTTGCGACACAGAGTCTACCAGCAAGCCAGTGATGCGGATATCCATTTGCGCCACCTGCATACGCATTTGGTTAGCGTCTGGCCGGTCAAAGGTATAGTTCATATTGGTATTGAGCAGCTCCAGGCGGCCTATGCGGATTTCCTTCAGCTTTTTAGACATAGACTGGTAGAAACTTTTAGGCACTGTAGTATCTTTGGGGCGGGTATCTACATTCACCACCAAACTGGGATTGGTAAAAATGAGGGCGCTGGCTTCTACCTTCTTTTGCCGGAAATACCGCCATACCCGGAAGCCCTGTAAATCTAGCTTGTCTGCTGCCACGGCACAAACAAATGGCTTGGCCCGCTGTTCTCGCTGCATGCGGTGATAGACGGCGCTATCGGGAGTAAGGCTTACCTTGGTGAGCAGGAGATCTCCACCGAAAATATCCAGCCGCATATTCTCATAACGCAGCGAATAGAGGCTATCCGTCATTTGCAGAACGTAGCTGTGCAGCTCCTGTCGCATTTTAAGGCGCCAATAATACCCAAGGGAAAAGCCCAGGGCAATAATTAGTATCAATAGGGTAAGGATGCCAAGCAATCCTTTTTTCCAATGTTTTTGTACGTAATGTGTTATAGCCATGCAAAAAACATTACCAATACCATACCACCCAGGCCCAACCGTATAAATGCCAGGTAAACGTTGCCGAACTGAAACAAGTTGCGGCATTATGACAAATGCAAGACTACGCAAGTTCACAGGAAATCGGTCAATTGTGTAATTTTACCCCTGCAACGGTATAGCAGGGAAGCACAGGATCAGATCTCTGCGCTCCTCTGTCACCTGTTTGTCAAAGCAGGTTCACGTTTAATAACAACCCGTATATTTGTGAGGATTTTAATTACAGTTAGGTTTTGAAAGACGTACAGGAAATATTAACGATGGCTATTCCCCAGCCTGCAATGAGCGATCAGTTGCAACTGGCGGAAAATAGTTCTGTGGCCGTACCGGACTGCATGGAGTTTGAACTCCAGCGGTTTACCTACGACACACCATTACCAGTAGAAGACGTGGCCATGGTGGTATACCAGCCCGCTAAGCGCGGACAAGCCGCCACGATAGAGCTGCGTTATTGTGTGAATGGGAGCAGGTATTGCAAGAATCCTGCATGTACAGATGGTCTTTGTGTGGATGCACACAAGGGTACTTGCAATGAAAAAGATCCTTCCCTGGACCTGGTGACCCTGCGTTTCCAGCCTTCCTTCATACAAACTTTACAGAAAGGAGCCACTAAATTTTCATTTGAGCTTTCTGGTAAAAAGCCGTTTGTGAAAACGCTGCAACCCTGCACCAAGTCGAAGGCTGTGCTAGAACAGATGGTGCATCATAACTATGAGGGCATTCTAAAAAATATTTTCCTGCAAAGCAAGGCCCTGGAGCTTCTGCTATTCAGCTCCGACCAGTTCATTAAGAATGATACAGACGAACGCTATGGATGCCGCTTCCTGACCCAACTGGAAGACCGGGAAAAAATTACCAAGGCCCGGGACATCCTGCTGTTGCAGCTAGACGCCCCCATTACCATCCGTGACCTGGCCCGCAAAGTGGCCATGAACGAATGTTACCTGAAAAAAGGTTTTAAAGCGATGTACGGCACCACCATTTACGATTATTTCCAAAAAGAACGGATGGAAAAGGCTAAGGGCCTGTTATACGAACAAGGTATTTCCGTATCAGAGGTGGCTATGCATATGGGCTATTCCTGCATTTCACACTTTTCTACCGCATTTAAGAAACATACGGGATTGAAACCGTGTGAGTTATTACTGCGATAGTAGCCTGTGGACGTCGTGCAGGCCGCTTACATGCCCAAATAATCATTAGCGGGCAGACAGCCGCGAATATAAATTTCCAAATGACATTGGTTTACAACCAGTTGTTATTTGGAAATTGTTGTTTTAGGCCATCATTCACCACTTTTCCCCGTACAAAATTCGGGAGGTTAACCCAACCAACATGTTTTCCTCTTTCGATCATTCGTTTTCCCGAATTGAAAAGTAAAAGCCGCAAAAGCGACGTTATTTTGTATCACGAAGCCGGGGATATTTATCCTTGCTTCCCTAAAGCTTCCTTATTAGATTTGACCATTGAGAATGCGTATGGTAAATAGTAAAGCCATTACATTATTGCTCGTATCCACACCATGAGTACGTTGCAAACCATACGCTTTCTTCAAAAGTAATTGCATATAAATTGGCCGTCATTTTTTAATGACGGCTTTACTTTTTTATGGCTAGTAAGCCCAAGGACCGGCTTACCTAAAAATGTACTTACCCTGGCCGCACAAGTACAGGGCCCTTCTATTATTATTTTAATAAATTATTGTATAGCAGCCGTAGAATCTTTTGGCTTCAAGGCTTCCTGTTGTTTAAACTCCTCATACGATTGCTTAATGTAAAGCAGCAGATCGTAATCGGTGGCCGTTTTCAGGAATTGGTAGGTGGGGTGGTATTTAATCATAAAGCTATCCAGCGCTGGCGATTCCAGCTTTGTCATCCTGGCTACCAGCTCGGGGTTATATCGATAGTCTACAAATTTTTCTTCTTCGAAGGTAACGAGCGTATGTTGGAAATGTTCTTTCTGTTTGCGGGCTTTGCTGGGTACCAGGTAAGAAAGAGCGGTGATAGGGTTACTGGGCAGTGTTTTGAGAATATCCATTGCCCCGGGTTTATGATAGTTATAATATTTTCGGTATTCATCGCGGGTAGCAAGGGAATCGTCGTGATAGTTGCGTGCGCGGATGGTGGTTTGATTCAGGTCATAAATGCGGCGGCTCATGTATACAACCATACTACCGGCCACAGGGATAACTTCATGCTGGCGGGCATAACCTAACATCGTAAATTCCAGTGTATCACCTGGTGCGCCTTCTACAAAAAAGCGGCCATTTTCACTGGAAAGTGTTCCCAGCTTGGTGCGGAGGTTTTGAATGGTTACCGCAGGTAAGCCAGTTTTTCCTTCCAGATCCGCCACCATACCAGATACTTTTATCTGTGCATCTGCAACCTGTGTGCCTGCCAATAAAGAAATGCTACATACTACTATAAAAAAAAACAGGCGACTCATGCTCATAACTAATCCTTCAAATATAATGCTCCCTTATTAAATAAAACGTTAAAACTAGCTCTCGTGGCCCAGCCGGAGCATGCCTGCCATTTTATGAAAGCAAAAAATCGGGTAAATTATTAATTATCTTTACGCCCTTAGATCAAATCTTATGTCTCAGCCCATCGTATTTTCTACACAACGTTATCAATATTTGAAAGAAGACCTCATGCAGCATGCTGGCTTGCAATGGGAATCTGGCCTTATTTCTATCCGCGATTTTCCGGATGGAGAACATTACCACCGCATCCGCTCCGATATCCGCAACAAGCCGGTGATCTTGCTGGGTGGTACCATCGACGATCAGGAAACGTTAGAATTATTTGACCTGGCCAATGGTGTGGTTCAGTGCGGTGCATCATCACTTTACATCGTCATACCATTCTTTGGCTACTCCACCATGGAGCGTGCTGTAAAACAAGGCGAAATTGTTAAGGCCAAAAACAGGGCCATTTTGTTTTCCGCCTTGCCGCAAACCTCCCAGGGCAATAATATTATCATGATAGACCTTCATGCTGATGGCATCTCTTATTACTTCGACGGTAATATACGTCCGGTGCATTTGTATGGAAAGAGCATTGTAGAGAGAGCTGCTTTAGAACTGGCTGGCGGTGAGCCCTTTGTGCTGGCCAGCACCGATGCCGGTCGTGCCAAGTGGGTAGAATCTTTAGCGAATGACCTGCATGTGCCTGCCGCATTTGTTTATAAACGCCGCATATCCGGTGATGAAACACATATCACCGCGATCAGTGCGGATGTAAAAGATAAGATGGTCATCATATACGATGACATGATCCGAACAGGTGGCTCCCTGCTTCATGCAGCAAACGCCTACAAACAATCGGGCGCAAGAGAAATAAACGTAATTACTACACATGGTCTTTTTTCCGGAGGCAGCTTCGCCAAAATCCGCAACAGTGGCCTGATTAAACAAATCATCTGTACGAACAGCCACCCTTCCGCGCTGGCCATTCACGACCCCTTACTGCGCATTATTTCGGTTAGCGACTTAATCCTTTCTTACTTCCGCGATATCGGGCTGCATGGTTAACATTAAATAACATTCGTTAACAATCCTGCTATTTTATTTCCTAAATCTATTGAAAGAGACCTCATCTATCCCTGTCAGGGCTGGAAAGAGGCTTCCTTGGCCTGATCTTTGTAACCTATCCCGAATTTGCTGGCAAATTATTATCGGCCAATTGAAGAGTAGTAACCCTACTGTGGCATTTTTTAAAACCATTTTTTAAGACCTTTCCGCCAGTAAATTAAATAGTTAGGGGTGCATACTATTATAGTTTAGCAAATCTATGTGTGAAGAACGATATACTGAGTAATGTAAAACTCTTTTTATTTTTTTTTGATGTTTAGTTTTCGTGTACTCGTTTACGGTAGTAAGGCTTACCAGGACATGGTCTCTCTTCGCGACAGGGTACTTCGCAAACCATTGGGTTTAAGCTTTTCACGCGAATATCTGGCCAAAGAAAAGGATGATATTTTAATAGGGAGCTTTACCACTACCCAGCCTGAGCAGCTGGTGGGTTGCTGCATTTTAACACCGGTAGATGTACGCACTGTTCAATTGCGGCAAATGGCAGTATCTCCGGATTATCAGCAACAGGGCATTGGCAGTGAGATCGTTAAATATGCAGAGGCCTTGGCCACCGAAGCCGGCTATAGCACCCTGATGATGCACGCAAGAGCCACCGCTATCCACTTTTACACGAAACTTGGTTATAAAACAATCGGAGCAACATTTGAAGAAGTAGGCATCCCACATGTTGAAATGCAGAAAATCCTTTAGTGTTGTTTATGGGTCAACCATTATCCAGGAAAGCATAACGCATGCAACCATATCGAACACAACCAATTCGTGATCTGCATGGTGCCTGTACTTAAACTCCGTTAAAAATCGCTGTAATACCATAATGAATTAACCAAACCTGATTGACTAATGAGAAAAAATGTACTGATGCTATGCGGCATGTGCGGCATACTGCTCTCGTACGCCGCCAGCAGTGGCGCGTGGACTGCCAGGGCTGGGACATCCCCTATGCTACGACCAATTGACCAACAAAAAGACACTACGCCCTCTACTCCACGGGCTGCAACAGACACTAGCAAACCGGCCATTCCGCCTGCTGCTGTAGTGATTAGCGCCCATACTGACACTACAAAACCCACCACTACAGATACCAGCAGGGTGGTGGTGATTGGCCCTAAAACAGCCGATAGTAGTGGTACCGCCGCCCGGCAAGACACGGTGGTAAAACCCAAAAATGATACGGCACTTATATTGCCGCCAGATCCTGCTACACTTCAACAGCAGGCCGGCCAATTTACCCTGCGCGGTTCGGTATCTGAAAACAATGCTCCCGTACCCGGCGCCACGGTCATTAACAAAAACACGCACGATACCACTGTTACAGATGCATCTGGCCAGTTTCAGCTGAAGGCGTCGATCAATGATACCCTTATTACCAAATCGATGGGTTTCAACGATCAGCAGGTGAAAGTAGAAAAACGCACCCCGATCGACATTCCGCTCAGTACAACACAGTCTACCGCCAAAACGCTGAACACCGTAGTGGTAACGGCTTTGGGCATTCAGAAAAACTCCCGCTCTGTAGGATATGCCATTGCCGAAATAGGAGGTAATGCAGTGCAGGAAGCTAAGGAAGTGAACTTTGCCAATGCCCTCTCTGGCAAGCTGCCCGGCCTGCAAGTGAATACCAACTCGGGTTCTATGGGCGGCTCCACGAAAGTAAATATGCGAGGCACAAAATCTATACTGGGCAACAATAACGCCCTCTTTATTGTAGATGGTGTGTACCTGTTTAATAATTCCACGAACCAGGCCGGCCAGTTGAATGGCGGTGGGGGTTATGATTATGGCAGCGCCCTGGCCGACATAAACCCGGAAGACATTGCCAACGTATCGGTACTGAAAGGTGCCGCCGCTACGGCTTTGTATGGCAGCCGCGGAGCCAATGGTGTAGTATACCTCACCATGAAAAAAGCGCCCGATGCAGAAAAAGGTATTGGCATTACTTATAGCCTAAATGCCCAGATGGATGAAGTGTACGTATTGCCCAAATATCAAAACCTGTATGGCGGTGGTGCCAATGGTTTTGACACCCTCTACTACAACGAGCATCCCGAAGGTTTCCTTAGTGAAGCTGCCGCCACGTATGACGATAATAATGGCAAAGGCCGTTATGACCTGCTACCCCAATATTCCCAGGACGCCAGCTGGGGTCCTAAGCTAAATGGACAAATCATTCGCCCTTACTGGTCTTGGGATAAGGATAAAGGCAATCCTGATTTTGGTAAAACAGATAAGTGGGTGGCTCATCCTAACAATGTAAAAGATTTTTACCGCAAAGGACTTACCCTGACCAATAATATTTCCTTTGCCGGCCGTGATGAAAAGGGCAGTTTCCGGGTATCTTATGGTAATATGAACCAAACCTTTATCCTGGCCAATGCGGGATTGAAACGCAACAACCTGGCCTTTACCGGGAATTACAACCTGCTGAAAAACCTGCATGCATCTGCCTCGGTCAATTATTCTGACCTGCGCGCCAATGCCAGGCCTGGCACGGGTTTTACAGGCCCTAATCCTACCCTGCAATTTACCATGTATGGACAGCGACAGTTAGATATTGAAAAAGAAAAAGAATATGCCTATGCAGACGGATCTCAGCTTACCTGGAACCGTACTTCCTGGGATAATCCAAAACTGTCTTCCAGCAATGGCCCATACTGGAACCGCTACCGGGATTATGAAGCAGATAACCGCACCCGTACCTACGGATTTGCCGGGTTGGATTATGAGCCTACCAAATGGCTGCAACTGAGCGGCCGCGTATTCATGGATACTTACAATACGCTGGAAGAAGAATTTACGGCAAAAGATTATGTGGCGGGTGGTTATATAAAACGCGTGCGCGCTTCGCGGGAATTAAATTACCAGTTTACCGCCGCGTTTAAAAAAGACTTTAGCAAACTATTTTCTTTCAATGCCCTGTTGGGTGGCAACATTATGAAACGCACCTGGTCGGTAACCGGCGGTAGTACTGTGGGTGGCCTTATCCTGCCCGATGTATACAACTTGCAAAACTCCGCACAAACAGCTTCCGTTATTGATCAGCCATATGAGAAGCAGATCAATTCTGGCTTTGCTACCGCCCAGCTAGGTTTCCACAATTACCTGTTCCTGGAAATTTCGGGACGCGAGGATAAAAGCTCTACCCTCAAAGACCCGTATTTCTATCCATCTGCATCGCTCTCCTTTGTATTTAGCGACCTGCTAAAACAATGGAAGTGGCTGGATTATGGGAAACTACGCACCAGCGTATCATCTGTAGGTAGCGATACCGATCCTTACAACATTTACAATACCTATAACTTCCTGCCGGTATATGGCTCCTTCCCCATTACAAGCCTTAGCACCACGAGAAACAATCCATACTTAAAACCGGAGCGTACCCGTGAGGTGGAAGTGGGCGCAGAGATCCGGTTTTTAAACGATCATATAGGCCTGGACTTCACCTACTACGACCGGCATACTAAAGACCAGATCATTCCTTTTAATGTATCGCCCACCACAGGTTACAATGCCACCTTTGTAAACGCCGGAGAGGTAAGTAACAAGGGTATGGAAATTGGCCTAACCCTAAACCCCATCCGTCTCAAAAACAGCTTCCGTTGGGATATCAATGCTAACATTGCCCGCAACCGTAACAAGCTGCTCAATCTTTACATTGACCAGTATCAGCAGTCGGCCGCTATGGTAACCCTGGGTACCGACCGCCGGACCAACCTGGTGAGCATAGTAGCCCTGCCCGGCCAGCCGTTAGGTACTATTATGGGAACAGATTATCAAAAGGTAAATGGCCAGAAACTGGTAGACGCCAGCGGATATTACGTACCCACTACCAGCACCGTTCCTATTGGCAATGTAAACCCCGATTACTTCGGCGGTATTACCAATAGTTTCAGCTATAAAGGCGTTTACCTTTCTGCACTGCTAGATTTCCAGCATGGGGGTGAATTCTTTTCTTACACCAATTTATATGGTGGTATTTCCGGTTTGCTGGATTACACCGCCACCAATAATATCCGCGAAAATGGTGTAGTAAATCCCGGGGTAACAGCCGACGGACACCAGAACACTACGGTGATCACGGCGAAAGATCATTTTTTGCAAGATTTTGGTAAACGCATCAGCAAGGGAAACCTGTACGACGCCAGCTACTGGTATCTGCGGGAAGTGAAATTGGGTTATGATGTTCCGGAAAACATTTACCGTCACATAGGTGCGCAACGCGCCCGTATATCGCTATATGGCCGTAACCTCTGGCTCATTCACAGCAATGCGCCTAATGTAGACCCGAGTAATATTATTAATTCCGATTCTAATATTCAGGGTATAGAAGGCGGCGCACTGCCCTCTGTACGCTCGTTTGGCATAAACCTGAATGTTTCATTCTAATAACTAACGTCAATGAATACACGTAAAATATTATACGGCCTGGGACTCCTGTTATCGGTGTGGATGGTGGGGTGTAAGGATCTGGACGATATAAACCATGACCCTTCCAAACCAAGCAGCACAAAGCCTGAGTACCTATTTACCTACGGAGAAAAAAATAGCAGTGACCTGATTTATGCCGGCACGCAAAACGGATCTATCGGCACCCTGTATGCGCAGTACTGGACGGGCGATGCGGCCAACTCTAGCCGGTATGCGCTGGACGAAGGCAGCAATGGAGCGTTGTGGAGCGGGCTTTATCTTACGCTTAATAACCTGGAAGAAGCTAACCGGCTGAACCGGGCACGCGCCGCCACCATACCTGCCGCCACCAATCAAATTGCCTGCACCTGGATTTTAAAAGCATGGATTTACCAGATCCTTGCAGATGCATACGGTGATATTCCTTTCTTTGAAACCAACCAAATAGCCCAAACCATCACTCCTAAATACGACGATGCTAAAACCGTGTATAGCGCGCTGATAGACACCCTGCAACAACAGATTGCACTGCTGGACGACAGCAAGCCCGGATTTGAAACCGGCGACGGAATTTTTAATGGCGATGTGGGCAAATGGAGAAAGTTCGGCAATTCGCTACTGCTTCGCCTGGCCATCCGGGAGGTAGATGCCAATAAGGAACAGGCCCAGCAAATCATTGAAAGTGTTTACGACAAGGCCATGACCAGTAACGACGATAATGCAGAATTTAAATACCTGGGGGCCGATCCGAATGCGTTTCCTTATAATGACTCACAACGTGCCATCATTGCCTACTATGTAAGCGCCACACTGACGGATTACCAGCGAAGTACTAAAGATCCGCGTTTTAGTATCTATGCCCGCCCTGCTGCATCAACAGATACCATCAGGGGTATGCCTTACGGACAGGCGGAATCTGATACACTCCGGCAACCCGCTGGCAATTATTCTTATCCGGGTACCAAAATATATTCGGCCAGCATGTCGGGCATTCTGATGCAATATTCCGAAGTAGAGTTTATCCTGGCAGAAGCAGCCGCCCGTGGATTTGCCACCGGCGACGCCGCCACGCATTACCTGCATGGCGTGAATGCTTCCCTGGCTTACTGGGGCGTAGACACGGCTTCTGCCGCAGCCCAGACTTTCTTGGCCGGCGTGCCTTACAATGCCGCCGATTGGCGGAATGTAGTAGGTACCCAAAAATGGCTGGCACTCTATCCGCAAGGCTTGCAGGGATGGTTTGAACGCAACCGCTTAAACTTTAAAAAACCTGGCGGCGATAGCCTGTTCAAAGCACCGCTCAGCGGCATCCTGGATGGTTTTGTGACGTTTGTTCCTTATCGTTTAAGTTATCCTAAATCCGAGCAAACCCTCAACGGTGCCAATTACACCTCCGCCGTAACTCACCTCGGCGCAGACAACCAAGGAGTAAAACTTTGGTGGAATAAGTTGTAAGCTAATAGCATAACTACACGACACTACAATAAAAGGCCGGAAACATAGCTGTAATGCTTGTTTCCGGCCTTTGTGTTTATAGTTGTAACAGGTGTTTTTTTTAAAACGTGGTAGCTTTTAGTACATGATCGCGCACGGCAGATACGTGTATGCGTTCCTGCTCCATGCTGTCGCGATAACGGATGGTAACGGTATGATCTTCTTTGGTCTGGTGGTCTACCGTTACGCAAAAAGGTGTACCAATGGCGTCCTGGCGGCGGTAACGCTTGCCAATAGCGTCTTTTTCTTCATAAAAACAGTGGAAGTATTGCTTACACTCGTCCATAATTTCTTGGGCGATTTCAGGTAAGCCGTCTTTTTTGGTGAGTGGAAACACGGCCAGCTTCATGGGTGCCAGTTGCGGCGGCAGTTTCATCACCACGCGACTATCTGCTTTTTCCGGTGTGCTAAGGTCTTGCTCCTGGTAGGCGGCGCATACGGTGAGCAGGAACATACGATCCAGGCCTATAGAAGTTTCGATCACGTACGGCACATAGTTCTGGTTAATTTCCGTATCGAAATATTGCAATTTCTTTTTGCTGAAAAGCTGGTGTTGGGTGAGGTCAAAATCGGTGCGGGAGTGAATGCCTTCCACTTCCTTGAAACCAATCGGAAACTCAAATTCAATATCTACCGCAGCATCGGCATAATGAGCCAGTTTTACGTGATCGTGGAAGCGGTATTTTGCCGGGTCTATACCCAGGCTCAGGTGCCATTTCAGGCGGGTTTCCTTCCAGTACTCGTACCATTCTTTTTGAGTACCGGGGCGCACGAAGAATTGCATTTCCATTTGTTCAAACTCGCGCATGCGGAAAATGAATTGACGGGCTACGATTTCATTACGGAAGGCCTTTCCTGTTTGCGCAATCCCAAAAGGCACTTTCATACGCCCGGTTTTCTGCACATTTAGAAAGTTTACAAATATGCCTTGCGCCGTTTCGGGGCGGAGGTAAATTTCGCTGGCTTCGTCGGTAACGCTGCCTAGCTGGGTAGAGAACATGAGATTAAACTGGCGAATGTCTGTCCAGTTTACCGTGCCACTGACGCCGCAGGCTATTTTACGTTCTTCGATCAGTGCTTTAAGGCCATCATAATCGTTTTCTTTGAGCAGGTCTTCCATTTGGGCCACGAGTGCAGTGCCTTCCGCGGCAGGCAGGGTGTCTGCATAGTTTTCGATGAGGTGATCTACACGGTAGCGTTTTTTGCTGTCTTTATTATCGATCATAGGATCGCTGAAGCTATCTACGTGACCGGAAGCCTTCCAAGTGGTGGGATGCATAAATATGGCGGCGTCTATGCCAACAATATTTTCATGCAGTTGCGTCATACTCTTCCACCAGTAGTCGCGGATATTTTTTTTCAACTGGGCGCCGTACTGACCATAGTCGTATACAGCACTAAGCCCATCATATATTTCACTGGAGGGAAATACAAAGCCATATTCTTTACAATGCGAAATGATCGCCTGGAATGTATTCTGATCTGTTGCCATAAGGTGGCAAAGATAATGGCAAAAAGGAAAAAAATCAATTGGACCGGCCACCTGGGCAGGAAAGGCAGGTAGCCAGTGCAGGGATTACCGGAGGCGGTTAGGGAAGGGCGGGCGGTTCGGCTGGACCTGCTTCCTGCTGCCGTCGCATTTTATCCAGCGGCTCTGTAGATTCTTCCGATACCTGTTTCACCCATACTGCATAATCGTTGGGGTATATGCGGGCGCCCTGGTGATGCACCCAGGCGCGGGTAAATTCCGCACCAAAATACAGGATGGCTGCTGAATAATATACCCACAATAAAATAATCACGATAGAACTGGCCGCTCCATAAGAGGAGCTGATCTTACTCATGCCCAGGTAAAATCCAATGCCCAAACGGCCCAGCATAAACAGCACCGCCGTAGTAATGGCACCCACTGCCACGTGTCCCCACCGGATCCGGGCATCAGGCAATATCTTGAAAATACCGGCAAACAAGGAGGCAATAATCAGGAAGGTAACGGCCACGTTCACGATATATACCAGCACCACCGTAACTTCTGGAAATAATTGGGTAAGCCGGTTGCTCAGCAGCTCTATCAGCCCATTAAGCATGAGTGATACCAGCAGGATAAAACCCATACTAATGATCATGGAAAAAGAAAGGAGGCGGTTCAGCACTACCTTAAGCAATCCGGTTTTGGGTTTGGCTTTGAGCTGCCAGATCATATTTATGGAATCCTGAATTTCGCTAAACACGCTGGTGGCACCAATGATAAGGGTAATAACGCCCATCACTGCGGCCAGGGTGCCGTGGTTGTAAAGGGCCACATTTTTGATCATGTCCTGCATTTGCAAGGCCACCTCTGGCCCTACCAGGCCTTTGATGCGGCCATACACCAGGCCGTTTATTGCGTCTTGCCCGATGAAGATGCGCAGCAGGGTCATGATCACAATGGTCATGGGGGCAATAGAAAAGATGGTATAATAGGCCAGCGATGCGCTCAGTTTCAGCACCTTGTCGGTCATAAAATTAGCACCTGCCAGCTTAAGCACTTGCCAATAGGCTTTTACAGAAAAAGGCTGTTTCATATGAGAAGAGGGAATCAAAAACAACGCCAGCGCCCTTTCTTATAAAGGAATGGGCCTAACTTTTTAGTTTATCATTGTCACGATGCCGGTTAATATCGCGGATATTCTTTTTATCGAAATTCTTTTCCAGGGCCACTGTCATGTCTATACCGGTTTGGTTGGCCAGGCAAAGTACCACCCACAGCACATCGGCCAGCTCGTCTGCCAGCTCTTTCTTTTTATCACTGTCCTTGCTGGATTGGTCACCATACTGGCGGGCAATGATGCGGGCCACCTCGCCTACTTCTTCCGTGAGAATGGCCATATTAGTCAACTCACTGAAATAGCGTACGCCGGTGGTATTGATCCAGTGATCAATTTTGTCTTGGGCCTCCTGGATAGTCATGGGCTTTATTCTTTTGCTTTGGTATCGATGATAATGGTAACCGGGCCATCGTTGAGCAACTGTACCTGCATATCTGCTCCAAAAATGCCGGTGGCCACGGGTTTGCCCAGATCGGTGGTCAGCGCCTGTTGCATTTGCTCATACAGCGGAATGGCAATGGCAGGCTTACTGGCACGGATATAGGAAGGACGGTTGCCCTTCTTGGTGGCGGCAAATAATGTGAACTGGCTTACCAATAAAATATCTCCTTCTCTGTCTTTTACCGACAAGTTCATCACCCCTGCTTCATCCTGGAAGATACGCAGGTTTACGATCTTGTTACTGAGCCAGGTAATATCTTCCAACGTATCGCTGTCTTCAATGCCCAGCAGCACCAGCAGGCCGGTGCTTATTTGCCCGGTGAGGGCACCATTTACCGCCACAGAAGCCTGGGTAACTCTTTGAATAACTGCCCGCATGGCGCAATGATAATAAAAAAAGGCATGCCATCCTTTCCGCAGGGCATACCTTGTCGGCATTTATGTACCAGATGCAGGAACATTTGTATATCCATACTGCCCTACCCCGTGGGCAGCTATCACCATAATTCAATCTCCTACCTTGCCCGGCAGCAAAGCGTTCCATAGATCGATAAAATGGTATAAAGGAATGCCCGCAGATAACACTTATATTGCCGAAAATATCAACAAATAATATTATAAACTAAAAATATATGATACCCCACATATCGCCCGACGAGATCACCTTCCGCACCGCGCGCAGCGGCGGCAAGGGCGGGCAGAACGTGAACAAAGTTGAAACCATGGTAGAGGGTTACTTCGATATCCGTACTTCCCCCACGTTAACGGATCTACAAAAAGCCCTGCTCCTGGAAAAGCTGGAAAACCGGCTGTCTGCCGATGGGCAATTGCAGGTAAAATCGCAAGAAGAACGCACCCAACTGGGCAACAAGCAAAACGTAGTCAGGAAAATAAATGGCCTGGTGCGCCAGGCCCTGACCCCGGTAAAGAAACGGGTGGCCACGCGCCCCAGTAAGGCTGTAAAGGAAAAACGCCTGCAATTTAAGAAGCGCCTGAGTGATAAAAAGCAGAACCGGCGCGGCTTTCCTGGGGAATAAGTAACTTTGATAAAAACTTAAGGGAATTGAGCATTAAACAACTGGCAGGACAAACAGTTTTTTACGGGGTTAGCAATATCGTTAGCAAGTTTTTAAATCTACTGCTCACGCCATTTTATTTGCTCGTGTTAATGGACACGGTGTCTTTCGGGGCCATGTCTAGTGTGTATGCTTATATTACCTTCATCAACGTGCTGCTTACCTATGGCATGGAAACTACCTTTTTCCGTTTTGCCAAACAGGGCCAGGAAAAGGCTGTACTTAGCATGTCAATGATTTCGCTGCTGGTATCTTCTACCTTCGCATTCATTGTATTCGTACTGTTGCGCACGCCGGCCATTAACTCTTCGCAGGGTGTTATGGCGGGCCTGAGCGGGCATCCTAATTTTTACATCTACATTGTTCTGGTACTGGTGTTCGACGCCATCACGGCTATTCCCTATGCGCAACTGCGCCTGGAGGGCCGGCCCATTCGCTATGCCATTATCCGCATCGCCAACATCCTTACCATTCTTTTCTTCAACGTATTTTTCCTGTGGCTGGGGCCCAAGCTGTATGCCAGCGGGCTGCATTTTATGCCCAATGCCCGCACAGGCAGCGACCAACTTGGCTTTATATACCTGGCCAATGTGATGGGCAGCGGCATGACGCTGCTCCTGTTTTTGCCCCAGATCATAAGCATAAACTGGAAGATCAACTGGACATTATGGAAGCAGTTGCTCACCTATTCCCTGCCGCTGGTAGTATTTGGGCTGGCGGGTATGGTCAATGAAACCCTGGACCGCGCCTGGTTTTTGCCCACTTACCTGCATATGTCTATGCATGATAAGCAGGAGGCTCTTTCTATTTACAGCGCTAACTACAAAATGGCCATCTTCATTACCATGTTCATCCAGGCGTTTAAGATGGGGGCCGAACCCTTTTTCTTTAAGCAGGCCGAGGGCCAACACCCGCAAAAGGTATATGCCCGCATTATGAAACTCTTTGTAGTGCTGCTTTGTGTGATGTTTCTTTTTGTAAGCCTGTTCCTCAACATCTGGAAAATATTCCTGGTGAAGAACACGTTTTACCAGCAAGGCCTCTTCATCGTACCAGTGCTGCTGCTGGCCAATGTATTCTTAGGTATTTATTACAACCTTACCATCTGGTTTAAAATAACCGACCGTACCCGTACCGGTGCGGCCATCACCATCCTTACGGCGCTACTGGCCTGGGGCTTCAATGCATGGTGGATTCCCCGTTTGGGTTATTTTGGCGCCGCACTCGCCACTATGGTATGCTATTTCATCCAAATGGTGGTGTGTTATGTACTGGGACAAAAATACTACCCGGTACCCTACCACCTGCCCCGCATCCTCGCTTACATCCTGAGTGCTGTAGCGGTATATTATGTTTTTAGTTTCCTGGCCAACCACCTGCTTTCGCCGGGTGCGCCCTATGCCCTTACACCTTCCACGCTGGCAGTAGGGCTTTTGTTCTTTTTCAGCTACTTGTGGTTTGTACTGAAAATGGAAAAAAGAGAATTTGTAAAACTGCCCTTCGTGGGAAAATATGTAAATAAGCTGTAGCAAAATAACGGGCCAGCCACCGCCATACCCTGAACACATATTAACAAAATTCATATTTGATCTGCTGCATATGGCACTTTGTTAATTATACGTTAGATGCCAGAAGGCAAATACATATCCACCACGTGTGGAACACCGCCACGGTTATTCCTGTAAAAAGGGATTATGTTTCTTTTCGAACCCGATAGTAGTAGGCTGGCCATGACCGGGATATACTTTCACTTCTTCCGGCAATGTGAAAAGCTGTTGCCGGATACTGTCCAATAATGTTTCATGATCGCCGTAAGGCAGATCTGTGCGGCCAATGCTCCTGTAAAACAGTACATCGCCACCGATCGCAAATTTTTCCTGCGCGCAGTAGAACACCACGCTGCCGGGTGAATGCCCGGGGGTTAATAGTACCGCTAGTTCCACATCGCCAAAGGGTATATGTTCACCGGCTTCCAGGTAGCGGGCCGGTGGTACAGAAGGCTCAAAGGGTGTATTATACATCACCCCCATCTCCGAAGCCTTGTCGAATACCGGCTGGTCTGCCGCATGGAACACGGGTTTCAGCCCAAAGGTTTTTGCGATCAGGGAGTTGCCGAAGATATGGTCGAAATGGGTATGCGTATTTAAAAGTTGGATGACATGTAACTTTTCGTGCGCTATAAAGTCTAACAATGCTTTACGCTCTTCTTCGTAATAACAACCGGGATCTATGACAATACATTCCTTTTGATCATTGATCAGGAGGTAGGTATTTTCCGAAAAAGGATTGAAGGTGAATTGTTGGATTTGGATCATTGTTTCGCCGATTTTTGTCTAATTTTATCGATACACAATATTATCAATACTTTCAGTATGAACGGATTTATTACCAGGTTTTTATTTGCAGGAATGCTGATACTTGGCACGTTTGTTTCTCAAGCCCAAACCAACACGGTGGAGTACGGACAAAACCGTGTGCAATTTAAACACTTCAAATGGCGCTATTACCAAAGCCGCCACTTCAATACTTATTTTAGCCAGAATGGATTAGAACTCGGCAAATATGTAGCCCAGATGGCCGAGCTGGAACTGCCTTCCATGGAGCAGTTCATGGAGTTCACCTTCCGCAACCGTGTGAATATTGTGGTGTACAATACGTATGGTGAGATGCAACAGTCTAACATTGGCATTGGCGTGGAATGGCAGAATACGGGTGGAGTGGCCAAGCTGGTGGGCAACAAACTGATCGTGTATTATGATGGCGACCATGAACATTTGCGTAAACTAATTCGCGAAGGCATTGCCCGTGTAATGCTGGAAAACCTGCTCTTTGGTGAAGACCTGGGCGAATTTGCTGGCAATGCCGTGCTGCTGGACCTGCCCAAATGGTTTACCGATGGCTTTATCGCCTACGCCGCCGAACACTGGAATCCCGACCTGGACGATCAGTTGAAGGTGGCCATACAATCTGGCAAATACAATAACTTCAACCAGTTTGCCTACGACAACCCGCTGCTGGCCGGCCACGCTTTCTGGTATTTTATAGAAAGTAAATACGGCAAGGACGCAGTGCCTTACCTGATGTATATTTCCCGCATCAGCCACGGGATGAAAAAAGGATTTGAACAGGTGCTCAACAAAGAGCCCAAAGCAGCCTTGCAAGACTTCTTTGCTTTCAATACGAAACGCTTCCAGGAAGATAACCGCCGCCGCCGCCAGGTAGTGAAAGGCCGCGCGGTAGTAGCGCTGGAAACCACCAAAGAAGACTTCTTCCATTTCCAGCCCAATCCTAAGAACAATACCTACGCTGTAGTGGAATTTAAAAAAGGCGTGTACCGGGTAGAGATCCGCCTGGGGGATGAAACCCGTAAAGTGCTTTTGAAAAGTGGCGTACGCCAACTTAAAAACCAACTAGATCCTAACTACCCACTCATAGCCTGGAACCAGAAGGGCAACCGCCTGGCTATCATTTACGAAAAAGAAGGTAAGAACCGGTTGATGATCTATGACCTCATTACCCACATTACTATTAACCAGGTGCTGCCACAGTACGACCGGGTGCTAGATATGAAATACCTGTGGGAATACGACAATTCACTACTGCTTTCCGCAGTAAAGAATGGGCATTCCGATATTTACACTTACAGCATCAGCAATTTTAAGTCCGAGCAGATCACCAACGATGTGTACGACGACCTCGATCCCTCATTCGTGGCCTTCCCCGGCAAGCAGGGTATTATTTATTCCAGCAACCGCCCGTCTGCTACGGCACGTGGCAGTGACACTACGTTGCCCCATGGCCGTTATAACGTGTTCCTGGTAGATAACTTCAACAAAACTTCCGAAAAACAAATTTCCCAACTTACCAACATGGCCTATGGCGATGCCCGCCTGCCGGTTCAGTACAATACTACCCACTTCACCTTCGTTTCGGATGCAAATGGTGTCCGTAACCGGTATGCCGGCTTCTTCAAGACAGAACGTGCCGGTGCAGACACGTTGTACTTTGTAGGGGCTGAAATATTGCACAATCCCGAGAAGGAAGAGTTGGATTCTGCTCTGCATGATTACGGTGCAGACGGGCCAGACTCAGTGCAGGTAGTGACCCTTACTAAAGATTCTACCTACACCTTCCCCATCACCAACTACCAATACGGCATTAAGGAATCCACCATTGGCGGCGATCAGGGCCAGGTGTCGGAAGTGATTGCGTTATATGATTACAAACGGCTGTACAAACTGAAAGTAGATACCAACGCACTGCGCCGCCGTAATGTTACGGCCAGGCCCACCCACTACCGGCAATCGCAAATGCACGAAGACAGCCTGCGTTTAGGTATTCCCGTTAGTGTACCCAACCGCGATACGGTGAAACATAATGACTTCTTCCAGAACGAATTTGGTAATGAACCAGCAGATACCTCGCGGAAAATGGAGGCGGCTGCACCATCGCCCACCAATGATCTCCGTCCTGAAGAGCCCGTGTTGAAAAAGTCGCAGCTCTTCCCTTATAAATTAAAATTTGCAACAGATTACCTGCTGCTGCAACTGGATAACTCTATCATCATTAACCGATACCAAACTTACACCGGGCCACCGCAAAGCCCCATTCAGCTTACCGATCCCTTTAATGGCCTGATCCGCATAGGGGTGAGCGACCTGATGGAAGACATCAAGTTTAACGGAGGTTTCCGCCTGCCACTTGACCTGAACGGGAGTGAATATTTCTTCACCGGTCAATACCTAAAACGCCGCTTCGACTATAAATTCACCTATTACCGCAAGGTGGAAAAAAACAATATAGAAACGTCCAGTGGCATTTACCTGCCGGGCAAACTGAAGACCAATTTATTCCAGGGTGAAGTGCGCTATCCGTTCGACCAGGTGCGCAGCATACGCCTTACCGGCGCCATCCGCACCGATAAGGAGGTAGTATTGGCCTCCGATGAGGGTACCCTTAAAAGCCCAGATCTGCATAATACCTACGCTATTGGCCGCCTGGAATATGTGTACGATAATACTATTAACCCGGCCATTAACATCTGGCATGGCAACCGGTATAAAGTATACGGAGAATTAGACAGTCGCATAAGTGGTAATCTTTCAGAAGCCTTTGGCTCCATTCCTGGTAAGGGTGGCCTGATGTATAATATGGGTTTTGATGGCCGTCATTATGAAAGCATATTCCGCAACTTCATCTGGGCAACCCGCGTATCGGCCGATATGTCGTGGGGTAGCCAGAAAACACTGTACTACCTGGGTGGCACAGATAACTGGATGTTCCCGAAGATCAATACCAACACGCCAGTGAACACGAATGAAAGTTATGCCTTCCAAACCCTGTCTGTACCCCTGCGTGGTTACAAACAGAATGTGAAAAATGGTAATAATGTACTGTTGTTTAACACGGAATTACGGTTGCCGGTATTTGCTACCTTCCTCCAGAAACCGATCAGTTCTGCCTTTGTGCGCAACTTCCAGGTAACCTCCTTCGTGGATATCGGAACGGCCTGGAATAAGAAACTTTCTTTTAAAGACGCCAACTACACGTATTATTACAACAACGAATCTGGCGTTACCACCAAGATCAAAGAAGGTTTTCTGGGACCATTTGCCGGTGGTTATGGCTTTGGCGTACGCTCTACCATTGCTGGTTATTTCCTGCGCCTGGATGCGGGCTGGCCTATGGTTGGCTTCTTCCGGGGCTCCCCGATGATTTATTTCGGGCTGGGGGTAGACTTCTAAATAACCCCTTCCCATCTTTTAAAAAAGGAACAGCAGGCTTTACGGCCTGCTGTTTTTTTTATCTTGCTATAACAAATCTTCATCCATATAATACATCCTTCTTTTTACGGTGCCACATTGCGCAGCAGTGGCTGCATAACCCATAGCAGGCCGGCCATGCAAAAGGTAAAGGCCCAGGCTTCGCGGGTGGCATAAGGATGCAGGAAAAGATCGGCAATACCCTTACCTACACGAAGTGGCTGGGTTACTAGGTACCAACTGTTCCACCGCCAGTAGCGTCCCATGTAAACGCCCAGTCCCGTAAGGAAAAGGATGCTGATCCCAAACACCCCCCGGCGGGTACGCGGAAATTTTTCCATCCAAAATTTTTCCATCTGCTGTAGCGATATATTTCCCCACACCAGGCCGGCCCAGGCAAATGATAATAACAAAATCAGATCGAACCAGCGTGGCACATCGTCATGATCATATAGATGATACAGGTCGGTGAGCATATAAGGTGCATTGGGCAGGAACAATAACCAGCATCCCGCCAGGGGCACCCATAACCATACATACCGTTGCAGTACCTTACTGCGCAGCAGCCAGGTACTGAGCAGCAGCGGAATAAAGGCCAGCAGCAGGTTCCAGGCCATATCGCGGTTATTGGGCTGCCCGGTGTAGGCCATGCGAAAAAGCAGTAAGCCCACTGGGAAAATGAAGATGGCCGCACGTTTTAAAAACGCAAGCTGCCGGCCGGCAGTTTCGTATATAGGTAACCGTGATAATGACATAACTATCGGTGTAAAAAGGGTAAAAAAATAAGCGCACCCGCCACCACCGCGATGATGGCGCTTACCAGCACCGCTCCTGCCGCCACGTCCTTTATCCACCCCACCCGCTCATGCCATTCCGGCGCCAGGTGGTCCATGATCTTTTCGATAACGGTATTGATCATTTCCGATACCCACACTAGCCCTATGACGAGCAGCAATAAGGTCCATTGCACTGCCGGCAGGTGTACGTAAAACCCTGCAACCACCACTACGATGGTAGCCAGGGCATGAATACGGGCATGTGGCTCACTGCGTATAAAAGCGGCAATGCCGCGGAAGGCGTAGCGAAAGCTTTGATAGCGGCGGCGCCAGTAATTATTGGATGCGTTCATGAGGTGTATGCGTTACCGAGGTTTTAGCGGCCAGCCAGTTCCACCAGCCCGCCACTACCGTAAAATAAAGCAAAAAATGGGCTATTGTATCCAGCAGACTATGCGATGTCCGGTCGAAAGTAAATACCAACCAGCCGCAAAGTGCAATACATGCAATGGTGATCAGGCTACCGCCTATGGTGCGTGGTATATACGTCCACCCAAATTTTTTAAACCAGGGAGTGAGGATCATTGTTTTTACATTGAAGGGTGAGTGTCTATCGCGGCGGGAGTTCTTGTGCCTGGCGCGTCAAAACGCATTTTACGGCTCAGGAACATCAGGATGGCCAGTATAACAAATAGCCCCAGGCTGCCCATGATCAGGGCGTTATCTTCGGATTGCAGGATTACGTAAATAAACCCGTAGAGAAAAGTAAGCGCAGAACCCACCACCATGGTGGCCGCCAAACGTTTAAACAAACTGCCGGCAAAAGCAGTGATCAGGCCCACCGTCATGATGGCCGCCACCAGGTAGGCCACATCGAAATTAGTTTGTTCCGAAATAGACAGCAACAAGGTATAAAACACAATCAGCGCCAGCCCGATCAGGCAATACTGAAAGGGATGAACACCTTGTTGCAGAAACTGTTCTAAAAAATAAAACACGAGAAAAGTAAGCCCGATAATAAGAATGGCATATTTAGCAGACCGCGTGGTTTGCTGGTAAGTATCGATGGGGGTCATTAGCCGCACGCCAAAATCGGATTGTTGAATGTGGTAAGCATCCCCTTTCCAACTGGGGGGAAAATTACGGTTCAGTTGCAGCACCTGCCAGGTAGCGGAAAAGCCTTCGCTAGCCCTGCTGCCGGTTTTGTGATTGGGCAGGAAAGCCCCGTCATAACTGGGTTCCAGGGTATCGCTTTCCAGGCTTACCTGGGTATTACTACCTACCGGCGAAAAATAAAGTTGCTGCGAGCCTTTCAGGGAAAAAGCAATATTAAAATCGCTGGCCACCAGGTTATCTCCTTGTATGGTAACGGGTACGTTGGAGAGTATACCGCTGGCATACAAATCTTTATTCACTACACCCGGCACAAAATTATAGTTTCCATGCTCCCAGTTCATTTTCACCTCGCTACTAATACCGCGTGGATCGCTGAGTCCAATGGACAGGCTCACCTTATCCAGCAATATATTCTCCGGGCGCAGTCCAAGTGCGGTAAGATCGGTGGTTTTAAAACTGCCTTTCAGCGAAAGTTCTGAATCGTACACCGCTGTTTTATAAATGCCCCGGCGGAGCAGTTCGGGATGTAGCTTACCACTCACCTGCAACTGGTCTGGCAGCAGGTACGCGTACAGCACCTCCGTGTGGGCTTCATTGTTCACCTGGGTTACCTGCTTATAAGGCAGCACCAGCACGGGCCCCGTCACCGCCTGGGCATTGCCCCACTGATCGTTCACCGCGGCCATGGCCGTTTGCTGGCGGTCCCTGCGCTCTTCAATAATGCCCTGTACCATTGTGGCCGGGATCAGCAGCAGGGTAATAAGCAGGAGGATGAGCAGGAGTTTTAACGGCTGCACATTGCGCTGGAAAATGTTAATGGGTTGTTTTTCCGACATATTTTTTATTTTTTTAAAGTACTTTGCATTTCAAAGTATAAGGGCAAAAAAAATTATTTTACGGACTTGATCATGTTTTCCAACGCCAGCAGGTGGTTTTTAAACGCCTTTTCGCCAGCTTTGGTGATGGAGTAGGTGGTATTGGTTTTACGGCCAATGAATCCCTTATGCACCTTCAGATACCCGCTTTCTTCGAGGGTACTGAGGTGGGAGGCCAGGTTGCCATCTGTAAGTTCCAGCATCTGTTTCAGGTCGTTGAAGTTCACGGCATCATTTACCATCAGGATGCTCATCACGCCAAGCCGTATGCGGCTTTCAAAAATCTTATTTAAATGCAGGATGGGATTTTCCATTCCATAAATCTGTTAATCTCACAAAGATAAGCAGTCCACCGTCAATTCCGGGGCCACTGGTATACTTCTTCCCACCGGCTGCCCCTGCGGGTTATACCTTTGCCGGGGCGCGCTCATATTTCCACCACATCAGCCCACCGTATAAAATATGACATACGCCAAAGCCCAATGCCCAGAACATCAGGCTATAACCCACCACGTCAAAGAAAAATAAATTGATCAACCCTAATGCAATTTCGGAAAGGCCCAGGTAGCGCACATCACGCACCGTATACTTACTTACATTGATGAGTGCCAGCCCGTAAAACACCAGGCAGGCAGGCCCAACGGTGAGGTCATACTGATGATAAATACTACCCAGTATAAAAAGACCACCCGTACCCAGGGAAAGCACCATATTCATGGCCATCTTACGGGAGGTATTGTCCCACAGCGAAGCCCCTTCCCGGCTGGCCTTGCGCCAGGTAAAATAAAAACCAATGCTAAAGGCAATGATCAAAATAGCGCCCGCCAGGATCAGCAACTCCAGGCGAAGCTGATCCCAGCGAACGGCATTGTCATCGAGCTGGTTCCGTAAGCCCAACCCCTTGTAATAATCAATGCGCTGTTGCGCCACAAAAGCCCCCGCCAGCGCAGTAATACCAGCGCCCACTCCACTCAGCCCACTGAGCGATAAAAAACGGGTAGATCTCTCCATGATACGCTTGATATCATGTAATGCCTGGATGGATTGTTCTTCAGTCATTTTTTAAAGCACTTTGCAATACAAAGCAACTATTTAAAAATTGTATTTCCAAACAAATTATTAGCCCGCCGGCCAATTATTACTTAAAACACTGAGGGTCAAATAATTTTTGCGTACTGATCAGGCAGGGTAATTGTAGTACTTTCCACGAAAAAGGTATCCATTGCCGGCCACCAGTTTCCTGGCCCTGCGCCCGGATGACCTGGCATCACCGGCTGGTAAGCGGCTTCCAAAACCTGTTTTCCCGGGCATTGGCATTTTACGGTAACTTAGCAGTTACGTAGCATGTTGTACCCTGGAGACACCTGTAGTAGCAACACTGGATAATCTACGCGCATAAAACGCTGCATCACACCTACTTTACAAGGTGATCTGCCGTTATTGCGGCGGTAGCCCAGATAGCCGTAGCCGGTACCGGCCGTTTACGGCCAAAAGTTCATGCAATTTGGACATCCACATGACTTTCAAGGAGAAAAAACAAGTATTTTTACCGCAATTATGACGGGTTGGACGAGAATAATAGCTTTATTAATTGGTCTTCAAGTTTGGGGTGTTAACCTGTTTGCGCAGTATAAAATCAGCGGCGTGGTGCGGGATGCTCACTCCGAAGAAATCATCCCATTTGCTACCCTTCAGTTTTCCCATACCAACACTGGTATGGTAACAGACGTAAACGGCAAATTTACCTTTGACCTGCCTTCCATACCTGGAGATTCCCTGCAGGTAAGGGTTATGGGCTACCAAATTTTGGTGATGCCCGTAAAACGCAATCTCCAAAACCAGGTGGTTAATTTCGATATCACCCGCTCCGATCTTTCCCTCAAAGTACACGAGGTGAAAGCTAATGTAAATTTTGCCCTCATCCTGCTCCGGCAAATTGTGAAACACAAACCGGAAAATAATTTCGACCGCATTCCTGCATATAAATACGAGCTGTATAATAAGATAGAGATCGATATTAAAAACGTCGACAAGAAGAAGTTTTCCCATAACTTCCTGACCCGGCCATTTACTTTTATCCTCAATAATATCGATAGCACTTCGGAAGACCAGCCCTTTTTGCCGCTCTACCTCACCGAAACCCTGTCTGACTATTATTACCAGAAAGATCCGCATAAGACTAAAGAAATAATACACGCGTCTAAAACTTCAGGCATTGATAACGCCAGCCTGATGCGATTCATGGGTGGCATGTACCAGAATGTGAATGTGTACGACAACTTTATCCCGGTGTTTGACAAGCAGTTTGCCAGCCCTATTAATAACAACGGGCAGCTTTACTATGACTACTCCATTGCCGATACAGAATACATCAACCAGCAGCGTTTTATTAAACTGGCCTTTACGCCTAAGAGAAAAGGGATGAATGTATTCAGCGGCGATATATGGGTGCATGACACCACGTATGCCGTGATGAAAGTAACCCTCACCACCAACCGCGACGCCAATATTAACTTCGTGAAGAAGATCAGTATGGTGCAGGAATTTCGCCAATTGCCCGACAGCAGTTGGTTTCTGTCCAAAGACAAATTTGTGGTAGACTTTGCGCCTCCCAGTCCTAACCCTGGCAAAACGCTGAACTTCATTGGCCGGAAAACCACCACCTACGATAAGGTGGAGATGAATGATACCCTGGTGGCAAATATTTTTAACGACAAACGTTACCCGTCCAATATTAACCTGCTGCCCGATGCACAACAGAAAAAAGACAGTTTTTGGTTGCATACCCGGCCAGATAGCCTCAATGGCAATGAAGCCGGTGTTTACAAAATGGTAGACTCACTCTACCGCATGCCGCTGTTCAATAAATATTACAACACCATCAAGTTCATTGCAGGAGGATACAAACCATTTGGACCCATTAAATACGGACCCTGGTACAATATATTCACCTCCAACCACCTGGAAGGTTTCCGCGCAGAACTGGATTTGGCCACTACCAAACAATTCAACAAAAACCTTTATCTCACCGGTTACCTCGGTTATGGCTTCTCCGATCACGTGTACAAAGGCCAGCTTACAGCGCTCTACCTCTTTAAGCGCCACCCGCGCACTTATGTGTACGGCTCTTATACCAAAGACCTGGACAATGGCATCACCTATTCCGACGAAATAGGTACTGGCAATATCTTTAGTGTGGCCGTACGTAAACCCGGCGTGCCGCAAAAGTTCCTGATGTCGGAACAATACCGTGCGGAATATTTCCAAGAGTTCTGGAGCGGCTTTTCGTATCACCTGAATGTTATTCATGCAGCATACCATCCTTTTGCGCCACTGCCTACGATAGATGATTATGCAAAAGAAGGTCAGAAAGGCCACCCCCTGACCAATTTTGAAACCAAGGTGCAATTACGTTATGCTTTCCATGAAGAATTTCTGGAAGGCGATTTTTACCGCACCAGCTTAGGCAGTAAATACCCGATCGTGGAAGCCGACTTCTCGGAGGGCATACCCAATGTACTGGGCAGCCAGTATTCTTACCAACGCGTAGCCTTGTCGATATATGATTACGTGAAACTACCGCCGGTGGGCAAGTTTTATTACAATGTGTTTGCCGGCAAGATCTTCGGCACCCTGCCTTATACCCAGTTGGAAATAGCCAAGGGCAACGAATTGTACTACTACGACAAATACTCGTTCAACATGATGAACCGCTTTGAGTTTATAAGCGACAAATATGTGGGCGTAAACCTGGAACATACTATAGGCAACGGTTTGCTGGGATATATTCCGCTGATCAAAAAATTAAAATGGCGTCAGTTCTGGACCGCTAAGGGATTAATCGGCGACCTTTCTCCAGCCAACCGGGAATTGAATTTTTCCAAGGGTTATCCTTTCCGCTCCCTGAAGGGCAATCCTTACCTGGAAGTGGGTACCGGTATTGAGAACATCTTTAAATTCTTGCGGGTAGATTTCATTTGGCGCGTAACGCCGCTGCCTACCCCTGAAGAGCCGTATAGTAAACGGTTTGGGGTGTTTGGCAGTTTCAAACTCTCCTTCTAATAGGGAGCATGAAAGGCCTGTTGCAACAGGCCTTTTACTTTATTCGGCGTCTTTAAACCAGCCAGAATACATCAGGTAATTATTAGCAATACGCTTTATCTCCCCGTTCATCAATTCTTCGCTTACTTTTTTCACCTTTCTGGCGGGTACGCCTGCATAAATGCTGCCTGCTTCCACCATCGTATTTTCTAATACTACGGCACCCGCCGCGATAATAGAATTTTTGCCAATGTGTACATTATCCATCACAATAGCGCCCATGCCTATCAGCACATCGTCTTCCACGGTGCAACCGTGTACAATGGCGTTGTGACCAATGGATACATTGTTGCCAATAATGGTTTTTGTTTTTTCATAAGTGCAATGAATGACCGCGCCGTCCTGCACATTCACTTTGTTGCCCAGGCGTATACTGTTTACATCGCCCCGCACCACGGCATTAAACCACACGCTGCAATCATCGCCCATTACCACGTCGCCGACGATGGTGGCATTGGGCGCTATAAAACAATTATTTCCCTGCTGGGGGAGTATTCCTTTTACGGGTAAGATAAGGGCCATAACGTAGTTTTTCGATTCTGCCGTACAAGATAATGCAATTTGCCGAGGGTGCGCAGACCTGCTGCCAGGCCGCCACCATAGCAGGTTACGAGCCATTACCACATTGCTGGCTGCTGGCTCACCGCATAGCCTTACCTTTGCAGCAATTACCTGAAAAAGATCATGAATAACCGACAACTTTTTCTCCGGCACCTGGCCCAGACTTCCGATGCGCCACTGGCACTAGAAATCACGCACGCCGAAGGCATGTATATGTACCAGGCCAATGGTAAGCGCCTGCTGGATCTCATAGCCGGCATCAGCGTATGCAACATGGGCCATTGCCATCCTGCTGTGGTAGCAGCCATTCAACAACAGGCAGGCACTTATATGCACCTGCTGGTGTATGGAGAGCTGGTGCAGTCGCCACAAGTGGCTTATGCACATCTACTCACCCAACACCTGCCCGCTCACCTTAATTCCGTATTCTTTACCAACTCTGGCGCAGAGGCAACCGAAGGGGCCATGAAGCTGGCCAAGCGCCACACGGGCCGCACGGAGATCATTGGTTTTACTAATGCCTACCATGGCTCTACCCAGGGTGCGTTAAGCCTCATTGGCGATGAAAGTATGCGCAATGCTTACCGCCCTTTAATTCCTGGTATACGCCACATTGCCTTTAATGAAGTAGCGGCCCTGCAACACATTACCGAACGTACGGCCGCTGTGATGGCCGAAACGGTCATGGGTGAAGCCGGCATACGCAAGCCCACCCGCGCATGGTTGCAGGCACTGCGCCAGCGCTGCACAGACACCGGCACCCTGCTGATATTAGACGAAAACCAATGTGGCCTGGGCCGCACCGGCAGCCTCTGGGCCTTTGAGCAATATGGTATAACGCCCGATATCCTTACCCTGGGCAAAGCCCTGGGGGGCGGCATGCCCCTGGGCGCTTTCGTGGCAGACCGCCTCATTATGAACGACCTTACCCATGCACCGGTGCTGGGCCACATAACCACCTTTGGCGGCCACCCGGTAAGCTGCGCCGCCGGCCTGGCTGGCTTTGAAGCCCTGTTGCATGCGGATGTAATAGCTACCATTCCAGCAAAAGAACAGTTGTTTCACACCTTGTTACAGCATCCCCGCATTCAAGAAGTACGGTCGGCCGGCCTGATGATGGCTGTGCAACTGGATGATTTCCCGACCAATAAAAAAGTAATTGATTATTGCATAGAAAGAGGGCTACTCACCGATTGGTTTCTATTTTGCGCGGATGCCCTCCGCATAGCGCCGCCGCTGATTATCACAGAAAATCAAATACGCGAAGCCTGTACCCTCCTCCTGGAAGCGCTGGACAACGTGTAAAAGCAGGCAAGCACTCCCTTAAAAATCAACTTATTATATAGCGCCCGCCCAGGTAACACAGGCCAGGGACGGGCTTTTTATTTGCTTTATCACTTTAAGAATATTTACTATATTTGTTCTAAGCAAATCCTCTCCTATGAAGAAAGTAATGGCCCTCCTGGCGCTCGTTGCTATATTGGCGGAGTCTTGTTCTTCCACAAAAACAGGCTGCCCCGGAAGTAATTATTACTCAAAACAAGACCGCGTACAAAGCCGTAAGGCCCAACGCCAGAAAACCTTATTCTAACATTTATGCGCAAAACAATCGTGATTATTTTACTGGCGGGACTGGACATTTTCATAGCCTGTAGTTGCCGGTCTAACAAAGTAGGCTGTCCACAGCCACGCAGCCAATGGGGTGCAGAGAAAGTGCTGGACGAAATGAGTAAACCAAAGAAAGGCGGAAAAAGTACCCACGCCACAGGCCAGGCAGGATAAGGTTAAAGTGGAATACCGTTTGCGGCTAACGGTAAGGCATATACGTTTATGAATAAGGAAAAGAACTACCCGCTAATGTGATTTTTCTTCCATACTGGCCAGTATGGTAACATAACTTATATAACGCTCCGGATAGATCTTTCCCTCATCTACCGCCGCTCTCACGGCGCATCCCGGCTCATTCAGGTGCAGACAGCTATTAAACCGGCACGCCTGCAGGTAGGGTTGCATCTCCAGGAAATAATGCGACAACTCCACTTTTTCAATATCTACAATACCTAGTTCCCGGATGCCGGGGGTATCGATGAGGCTTCCTCCATCTTCCAGGTCAAACATTTCTGCAAAGGTGGTGGTATGCTGTCCCTTACCACTCCAGTCGCTTACAGCGGTGGTTTTTAAGTGCGACGCGGGCAGCAATCCATTGATCAGGGTAGATTTGCCAACGCCGGAATGCCCGCTCAGCAGGGTGGTTTTTCCTGCCAGCATTTCCTGCACCATGCCAATATCTGTCGCATCTGTAGCGGAGATCAGGCGCACGGTGTAGCCTATCTCGCTATACATGTCTTCGTATATAGCATATTGCTCAATATCCTTTTCCCGGAAAATATCCTTCTTATTAAATAGCAGTATCACGGGGATGTGATAGGCGGCAGCCGTAACCAGGAAACGGTCCATGAAGCCCTGCGAGGTGCGGGGCGTAGCTACCGTAGTTACTAAAATGGCCTGGTCCATATTGGCCGCCACGATGTGTTTTTTCACACGCCCATGGGGCGATTCACGCACGATGTAATTGCGCCGGTCATGAATTACAGAGATCATGGCATCGCCATTTTCTATTACAAGGTCCACGTAATCGCCTACAGCAACAGGATTGGTGGAGGTAATGCCCTTATCGTGTTTAAACAGCCCTTTCATACGGGCCTTGTACACCACCCCATCTGCCCCTTTGGCCACATACCAGCTACCAGTAGATTTATATATCCTTGCCTCCATGCCGGCAAAGGTAATTTTTTTGTACAAGGTACGGCCTACCCATAAACAGGTAATACGGCAAAGCAGGGCCATATACGACGAATGCGCCTGCCACAGCAAGCGCATTCGTCCATATCATCCTGGCACACGTAAGGCGCTTATGGCAAACTTTTAAACACGGTATACCGCAACACTACTTCCAGCAACAGGCATACCAGCGCCAGCATGGCAAAGGGGAAGAAATGTTCCGCATATCGCTTGTACGAGGTAATCTCTACCTTGGTTTTTTCCAGTTTGTCAATGGTATCGTAAATATCCTGCAAAGAGGTATTATTAGTAGCGCGGTAATATTTGCCCCCGGTTTCTGCCGCAATCTTTTTCATCAGGGCTTCATCTATCTGCACATCCTGCATCACCATTTGTACGGTGCCATCGGGACCGGTTACGGGGAAAGGTGCTTTGCCAATGGTACCCAGGCCAATGGTATACACCCTTACTTTAAATGCTTTGGCTATGTCCAGGGCCGTGAGGGGGTCTATCAGGCCGGTATTATTTACCCCGTCTGTGAGCAGGATAATCACCTTGCTTTTGGCTTTACTGCTGCGCAGGCGGTCTACGGAAGTGGCCAGGCCCATGCCGATGGCGGTACCATCTTGCAGCATGCCGCTTTTCACTTGCGCGATCTGCGTTTTCAGCACGGCATGATCGGTGGTTATGGGACATTGGGTAAAACTTTCGCCCGAAAAGATTACCAGGCCTATGCGATCGCTGATGCGGCGGTCTACAAAATCGATGGCTACTTTTTTGGCAGCTTCAATTCGGTTGGGCTGCAGATCCTGCGCCAGCATACTGCCAGATATGTCCAGGCTTAATACTATGTCTATTCCTTCACTATCTATATTCTCGGAGGTATTGGAGGTTTGCGGACGCGCCAGTGCCACTACCAGTGCGGCAAAGGCCAGTATGCGCAGTACTAGCAGTAAGGGCCGGAAGCGTACCTTCCACGACACCGGCAGGTTTTTAAGCCCCTGCAAGGAGGAGATAGACATGACGCCCTGTTTGCTGCGCTGCTTCTTCACGTACCAAAATATCATGAAGGGAATGAGCAACAGCCACCAGAAAAACTCCGGGAAGCCAAATTCAATATTTTTCCAGATCGAAAAATCCATATCAGTTAAGTTCCAAAATCAATTTACCTGTTCACCACTTTCTCAGACCCCTCCTGTGGGGCCGCTTTACAACGCGCTTTTCGTGGGGGCGGCTTTCTCCCCGGCCGTTTCGGCAACGGGTTTGGGCTTCGTCCATTCCACGATGGCGATGGCCTTTTGCAAACATTCCGCATGATCTTCCGGCGATGGCTGAAGCTTGGCAAACTTGGCCAGGTCGGCTACCGTGAGGATGGCCTGCAATTTATCGCGCTGCTGGTTCAGGATGGTTACAGGTTTTATATTTTGCAGCAGTTCGGCACTGGTTTGCTCCAGGGCGGCAATCTTAAATTGTTGTTCAAAATAATTACGCAACACGTCGGTGAGCGTGGTATAATAGGCCTTTACATCCTGGTGCCATGGCTGATCGGTTTCCAGCGTATGCAGCTCGCGCATAGCCACCTGGTAGGGAGTTTCCTTGGGCGCGGGAGGCGCTACTACCACCGGTGCTTTTTTCTTGCGCAGGAAGAACCACCAGATCACAAAGCCGATGAGCAATACCGCTACACCCCCCATTACAAAATACCAGATGTAATCCATGAAATTCCAGGCCACTCCGCGAATGCTTTTGATCGGCTTAAAGGCTTTGCTGGTATCTACCGCCACCGTATTTACATCGATCACTAGCGGTTCGGTAAAAGCCGAATCCACGGTTTGGTCGGGCTTTATCAGCTCGTATTTAATGGGAGGAATATTCCACTGACCGGAATCAAAACTGGTAAGGGTGGTGGTTTGCCGGAATATGCCGGAGAAATCGGCGGTAGGTGCCAAGGTATCCAGCTTGGCACGTTCTACTACTTCAAAATGCTCAAAAGAATCAGGCAATACGGCCATGCTTAGTTGGTACTGGCCTTTGAGGGATGCGGGTATCTTTACTTCCACCTGCAACTTCACCGGCTCGCCCAAACGGATATGATTGGTGTCTGCCGTAGCATGCACGGAAAACTGCTGTGCTGAAACCTGCAAAGACAGCCCGAGAAAGGCTGCCATGACCATGAAAAAAAATCGGATGCGTTGGTTGCTCATGTTGCTGATGCGGGCTATGGTTTTAAGTTCTGTTCAGGAAAAACGTTTGTAATGCCTTCACATAATCTTCGTCCGTGCGGATGCTGATCAGTTCTGCGCCACTCTTTAAAAAAGCATTGCGGCAGTACTGGGCATGCTGACTGAACTGCTGGTTATAGTAGTCCCGTACTTGTTTGTCGTTCGTATCTATCCATTGCTGCAGGCCGGTTTCGGCATCCTTTACCTGGATAAGCCCCACCGCCGGCAGTTCCTTATCGCGCGGATCGTACACGTGCATGCCCACCACATCATGGCGCTTGGCCGCAATGTTCAGGGCATCCTGGTAACTATCGGACAAAAAATCACTTAATACAAAAACAATACTGCGTTTTTTAGCCGCATTGTTAAAAAAGCGCAGGGTTTCGGTAATGTTGGTGCCTTTTTTCTTCGGCTTATAGCTCAATAATTCGCGGATGATAAACAGGATATGGGATTTCCCTTTTTTGGGTGGAATATATTTTTCTAGCCCGTCACTAAAGAAAACCACTCCCACCTTATCGTTGTTATTGATAGCCGAAAAGGCCAGCACCGCGCACAACTCGGTGATCAGGTCGCGCTTCCGCTGCTTTTGGGTACCAAAGGAAGAACTTTCACTTACGTCTACCAGTAGCATTACCGTGAGCTCGCGCTCTTCTTCAAACACTTTTATGAAGGGGTGGTTAAAGCGCGCCGTTACATTCCAGTCTATAGCCCGCACGTCGTCGCCAAACTGGTATTCCCTTACCTCACTGAACGACATACCCCGGCCCTTGAAGGCGCTATGGTATTCGCCCGCAAAGACATGATTGGTAAGGCCCCTGGTCTTAATTTCAATTCGCCTGACCTTTTTGAGTATATCAGAAGTATCCATTATTTATCTGGCAATGGTTAAGAAAATGAATGCAGGGTAATGCCTATGGTACTTCTACAGCATTCAGAATTTCACTCAGGATGTTTTCGCTCGTAACATTCTCTGCTTCCGCTTCATAGGTGAGGCCCACGCGGTGACGCATTACATCGAAACAAATATTGCGCACATCTTCAGGGATTACATAACCCCGGCGTTTGGTAAAGGCATATGCTTTCGCAGCCCAGGCCAGGTTAATGCTGGCCCTTGGCGATCCGCCATAGGCTAACAGCGGCTTCAGTTTGTTGAGTTTATATTCCTCCGGATTTCTCGTGGCAAATACGATGTCCAGGATATACCGTTCTATTTTTTCATCCATGTACACCTCGCGCACCAGCTTACGGGCGTTGAGAATATCCTGCGGGTCTACCACAGGATTAATCTTTTCCTGCCCTTCCGGATTCAGATTCTGGCGAATGATGTGGCGTTCCTCTTCTTTAGTGGGATAGCCAATCACTACTTTCAGCATGAAACGGTCTACCTGCGCTTCGGGCAAAGTATAAGTACCTTCCTGCTCAATTGGGTTTTGGGTGGCCAATACCAGGAAAGGCTCTTCCAATTTAAACGTTGAATCGCCAATGGTGATCTGGCGTTCCTGCATGGCTTCCAGCAGGGCGCTTTGCACCTTGGCCGGGGCACGGTTAATTTCATCTGCCAGGATAAAATTGGCAAAAATAGGCCCCCGACGCACCACAAACTCATTCTTTTGCTGGTTGTAGATCATGGTACCCACCACGTCTGCCGGCAAAAGGTCCGGGGTGAACTGGATGCGACTGAACTTGGCGTTGATGGCGGAAGACAGCGATTTGATAGACAGCGTTTTAGCGAGTCCCGGCACGCCTTCCAGCAACACATGCCCCTGGGCCAGCAGGCCTATGAGCAGGCGCTCTACCATGTATTTTTGTCCCACAATTACTTTTCCCAGTTCCATGTTCAGCAGGTCTACGAAAGCGCTGGCCTGGTGGATCTTTTCATTTAATTGTTTGATATCGGTCGATGTATTTTCCATGCGGTTATATTTCGATTTGCTAAAATAGGTGATTTGACCACAAAACGGCCCCAGGCCAAAGAACCTTCGCCGTTAAAATGCTGTTAAATGTAGCACTGTGGCTGATTTTCAGGTATCGGGCATTCCGGAACCACGGCAAAGAAGCGTCCCGGCCGGCATGCGGCTGCGCCAATTTAGTAAAGGCGCTCGATATTTAAACATAAATTTGCAACAGGAACACTTTTTTTTAACCACGACACTACTCACATGATCGATAATTTTGTAGCACGCTGGCATAAAGTCGAGACCCTGCTCATAGAGCGTTTCGGCAAAAAGCCCAATATGGAGGCCATCCTCTTCCTCATCGGGGTGAACGAGATTGGCAAATTGAAAAAGAAATATACCAAGGAACAGAAACAGGACCTGATGCACGTAGCCATGTGTACCCTGCTGGCACAAAGCGGTTATTATGCCCCCGAAGGCGTAGATGAAGATGGCTGGCCCCATTTTAAACTGCTACAGCCCGTGCCACCCATGAATGGCCTGCTGGAGCAGGAATTTTTTATTAAGGAACACGTGATCTCTTATTTTGAAGCCGAGGAGGACGTAGATTTATGAGGCTATTGCTACTCCTTAGCGCCTGCCTGCTGCTTTGCACGGTCGCTTTTGCCAAACACCGCAAAGTGAAGATTATTACACCCTATGGCCGCATCATTGTACGCCTGTACGACGAAACCCCTTTGCACCGCAACAATTTCATCCAGCTCGTCCGCCGGCATTTCTTCGACAGTACCCTGTTTCACCGCGTCATTAAAACATTCATGATACAGGGCGGCGATCCCGATTCTAAACACGCCACGCCCGGGCAGGAGCTGGGCAACGGCGACCTGGGTTACACCATCCCCGCCGAGTTCCGCCCACAACTTTTCCACCGCAAGGGTGTACTGGCCGCTGCCCGCGACGACCGGCCCGATAAGGCCTCTTCGGCTTCGCAGTTTTACCTGGTACAAGGCAAGGTCTTTACCGACGCGGGGCTAGATAGCATTGAGCAGCAACGCTTGCATGGCCGCAAGATTCCCGCCAACCAGCGCGCCCTATATAAAACCATAGGCGGTACACCCCAACTGGATCAGCAATATACCGTATTTGGCATTGTAGAAAAAGGATTCCCTGTTATCGACAAGATCGCTGCCCTGCCCACCGATAAGAACAACCGCCCCCTGAAGGATGTGGCCATGCAAGTGCGGCTTAAGCGGAAGTGGCTGTTTTTTTAAGGGAATTTACTCACTTGTATGGCAACTTTACAATGGGTAAATTTTATCCCATGACAGCCCGCCAATAGGCCTTGTTACTGAAAATTAATTTTTATGCGTACAATACTTTAATTTTACTCCTCAAAATCAATCATTAATTATGACTTTTCCTTCTCACCTCCGTTATACCAAGGACCACGAGTGGATTTCATTGGACGGAAACATTGCCACCATCGGTATCACTGAATTTGCACAACACGAACTGGGCGACATTGTATTTGTAGACATTACCACTGTTGGCAAGTCTTTACAGGCAGAAGAAACTTTTGGTACCGTAGAAGCCGTGAAAACCGTATCGGACTTATTCCTGCCGGTAGCAGCTACTATAAACGAAGTAAACCCCGCACTTGAAAGCTCGCCTGAGCTGGTAAACTCCGATCCTTATGGCGCAGGTTGGATGGTAAAAGTAACTGTAGCCGACACCGCCGCGGTAGCCGGTTTGCTGGATGCCGCCGCTTACCAGGCACTGGTAGGTGAATAATGGCCGTAAGTATATCTCATGAAATCTATTCGCTTTTATTTACCTGCTATTGCCTGGGTGTTACTAATCCTTTGGCTGTGTACTCTTCCCGGAAAAGACATCCCCAGTGTGGGATGGTGGGAAAAATTCCATCCGGACAAGGTAGTACACTTCGGACTCTTTGGAATGACCGTGTTTTTATTTGCCCTGGGTAACTACTGGCGCAAAAAAAGAGTATCGCTGTTAAACCTGGTGCTACTGGTACTGGGCGCATCTGCTTACGGCCTGGCCATCGAGTTTATCCAAAAGTACTGGGCAGACCATCGCAGCTTCGACCTTTTCGATGCCTTGGCAGATTCGCTAGGCGCATTGGCCGGGGCTATTGTTTTTAACTGGTTCTTCAATATCCGCAAGGGGAAATAAAGCGTTTATATATTTTTTTTAAGCGACTGTACATGCTGTACGGTCGCTTTTTTTTTGGAATGCCAATATCCACTTCACCTTATTTTGCGCCTTGAATGAGCCTACCTTGCGCCTATATTGAGCCTATAATACGTGTACGTAATTTGTATCCCGGGTTACATGTTCCCCAAAAAATACCCTTACATTTCCGGATCGGGTAGGCAAAAAAAATTCCCTCCGAGAAATCGGAGGGATTATCAAAATATACTGCTTATGAGAAATAAAAAGTTAGTTCAGTTTATTGTTTCTGCTGTGCTTCCATTTTAGCATCGTTCTTCAGCTTATCATTTGCATAGATAGAAAACTCTACACGCCTGTTTTGCGCCCGATGTTCTTCGGTGAGGTTATCCACTTTAGGTTGGGATGAACCGTACCAGAAAGGTTGAATGCGGCTGGAAGAAACGTTTTGCTGTGCAAGGAAAGCGGCTACATTTTTAGCACGGCGTTCAGACAAGCCCATATTGTACGCTACGGTACCGGTGCTATCTGTGTGGCCTTCCACCCTTACGTAAGTGTCGGGGTATTTATTCAAAATCTGAGCCAATTGTTTAATGTTTTCCTGCGCAGTAGGCGTTAAATCAGACTTATCGAATCCAAACAATACACCGGAACTAAAGGTTACGTTTATCCCTTCACCTACACGTTCTACAGAAGCATTGGGTACTTCTGTTTTAATTTCCTGTGCTTGTTTATCCATTTTTTTACCGATCAGCACACCAGCAGTACCGCCTACGGCTGCACCAAGAATGGCTCCCAGCGCGGTATTGCCCGCTACCTTACCTATAATGGCACCAGCAGCAGCACCACCACCTACCCCGATGGCAGCACCCTTTTGAGTATTATTTGCATTCTGTACGGCTTTACAACCAATACCAGAGATCATCAATATGGCCAATGCCCACGCTACGAGTACATTGCCGCCCTTAAATGTGTTAAGTTTCAACATCGTTATATAATTTAAATGAAGTTCCAAAATGGAGAACAAAGACAAATCAAATATGCTGCCAAAGTACAGTTCCGTGTATAATTTATTAATAATCATAACATAACAAAGACCGAAAAAACTGTATGTTGGCAGCTTTCCCATATTGATCTTTTTATAATGTAACAACAATTAAATGCCGCCCTGGTTCAGCTTTTCTGCATTTTCAGCAAATTGCAGTGCTTCCAGCATGTCCTGGATATCGCCGTTCAGGAATGCGTCCATGTTGTACACCGTCATGCCGATGCGGTGGTCTGTAACACGGCCCTGGGGAAAATTGTAGGTACGGATCTTGGCGGAGCGGTCGCCGGTACTTACCAAAGATTTGCGTTGAGAGGCAATGGCTTCTTCATGTTTGCGCACCGCCGCTTCGTAAATACGGCTACGCAACATCTTCATGGCAATATCGCGGTTAGAGTGCTGGCTTCTTCCTTCCTGGCATTCTACCACCACGCCGGTGGGGATATGGGTAAGGCGTACGGCAGACTCCGTCTTATTTACGTGCTGTCCGCCTGCGCCGGAAGAACGGAAAGTATCCATTTTAATATCGGCATCGCGCACGTCTACCTCTACCTCATCTGGTTCCGGCAGTATGGCCACGGTAGCGGCAGAAGTATGCACCCGGCCCGATGCTTCTGTGGCCGGAACGCGCTGCACACGATGTACGCCGGACTCGAACTTGAGAGTGCCGTATACATCATCACCATTTACTTCCATGATGATTTCCTTATAACCACCTACAGAACCGGCCGTTTCATTGAGTAGGGTGGTACTCCAACCCTTGATTTCGCAAAAGCGCTGGTACATGCGAAACAGATCGCCGGCAAAAAGGCTGGCTTCGTCGCCGCCGGTGCCTGCACGGATTTCCAGGATGGCGTTGCGCTCGTCCTGGGGGTCTTTGGGGATAAGCAGGTTGCGGATGGTGGCTTCCAGTTCCAATTTCTGTTGCTGCAGCGACTCAGTTTCTTCTTTGGCCAGCTCCCGCATTTCCTCGTCGCCACCTTCCAGTACTTCTTTGTTAAAAGCAATCGTATCCAGCAACTTCACGTATTGATCGTGTGCTTTTACGATTTTTTCGAGCTGCCGGTATTCCTTGCTTAATTTGCTGAACTGTTTGTTATCCTTCACTATTTCAGGATTGGTCAGCGCAACAGATACCTGGTCAAAACGGCCTTTTATAATTTCCAGTTTGTCTATCATAATTATCTTTGACGGGGAAAGACTCACATTTTTTCCCCGTGCAAAATTAAGATCATTGTTTTAAATAAACAGGAGTATGTCGGATTGGATAAAATTAAAAGCAGACCGGATTTTCGATGGGCGGCACCTGCATCACGGCAAAGTGTTAGTACTGGAAGCAGATGGCACCGTGGAAGCCTTGCTGGATGCGGACGATGCAGGCATGGACATAACCGGGGTCATCGGCATGCTGACCCCTGGCTTTGTAAATACCCACTGCCACCTGGAGCTTTCCCATATGCAGGGTGTAATACCCGAGGGCACGGGCCTGCCCCTGTTCCTGCAAACGGTGATGGAACAACGCAGCGCCGGCAACGCCGACCCGTTGAAAGCGATGACCCTGGCTGCCGCCCGCATGATAGCCGAAGGTGTGGTAGCGATAGGCGATATTAGCAATAGTACCGCCACCCTGGCCCTAAAGCAGCACAGTCCCCTGTATTTTCACACCTTCGTGGAAACCATGGGCTTCGTCCCGGCATCGGCCCGGCAGCGGCTGGAGCAATCCTTACAAGTACTGGATCAGTTCAGGTCCATAGACGGTGCCCACCACCGCAGCAGCATAGCACCCCACGCCCCTTATTCGGTAAGCCGGCCCCTGTTTGACTTGATGGCCGCCCTGCCAGATAATACCCTGCAAACAATTCACAACCAGGAAACCCTGGCAGAAAGCAGTCTTTACCTGAACAAAACCGGGGCTTTCATTGATTTTTACGAGCATTTTGGTATGGACATTTCTGGTTTTGCTCCTACCGGCAAAAACAGTCTTCAAAGCTACCTCCCCTGGTTTGCCGACCAGGCACAGGTACTGCTGGTTCACAATACCTTTACTACGGAAATGGATATACGCTTTGCCCAGCAACTATCGCAAACCTTGTACTGGTGCATATGCGCCAATGCCAATCTATATATTGAAAACAAGGTACCAGACATTCCCCTGCTGCTGCGCACTGGCTGCGACATTACTATAGGAACAGACAGCCTGGCGTCTAACCATCAGTTATCTGTATGGAGCGAAATAGCCGCCATCCGCGAGGCTTACCCCGCTATTCCACTGGAGACTATTTTACAATGGGCAACCCTTAATGGCGCCAAAGCATTGCAAATAGCCGACCGGTTCGGCAGTTTTGATAAAGGCAAGAAGCCGGGTGTGGTGCTGATTTCCGAAGATATTCCCCGTAAATTATATTAATCCTCCAGCGCTTATGCACGAATTTTTTTCGCGACAGTTTTTGGGCAACAGCATCCGTGACTATACAGTAATGCTGGCCATCCTCCTGTTTATACTGGCCATACGCCGGCTGCTTTCTAAATGGCTGGCAGCATTATTTTTTAACTTCATCCGCAAATGGGCCACCCTGCTGCACAGGAAAGACTTGGTAGACCTTTTGCTGCGGCCATTGGAATATTTCCTGGTGCTATCGGTATTCTTGCTTACTGTCAATCATTTTCACTTCCCGCAGGAATTTAATTTTGTGCTGTACCGGGGCGAATCGGAGGAAGGAGTAGAGCATGTATTTACCCTACAGCAATTCCTCTCCCTGCTTTTCAGCATTGCTTTTTCCATATCGGTGACCTGGATATTGCTGCGTCTTGTAGACTTCATTTCGCTGGTGCTTCAGCAAAAGCACCAGGCTAGCCGCGACAAAACAGATGAGCAATTTGTCATCTTCTTTAAAGATTTTTTTAAAGCCATTCTACTGGTACTGGGCTGCATTTGGATGATACGCCTATTGTTTGGCGCATCGCTGGTAGAGAAGCTGGTGGCGGGTTTGGGCATAGGCGCTGCCGCACTGGCACTGGCCGCCAAGGAAAGCATTGAAAACCTGATCGGCTCCTTTATCATCTTTTTTGACAAACCTTTCCAGGTGGGCGACGCGGTAAAAGTAAACGGCTATCAGGGAGAGGTAGAAAAAATTGGGCTGCGCAGCACCCGCATCCGTACCGTAGAAAAAACGTATGTAACTGTACCTAATAAACAGATGGTAGATAGTATTGTAGATAACCTTTCCCTGCGCACGCAACGCCGCGTAGAACTGCGGCTAGAGCTGGACAGCGAAACGCCGGCAGATAAAATACTGGCAGTGTTGAAACGCATGCGCGGTTCACTGGTTACAGACGAGCGGGTAAATGAAGGATTCCAGGTGAACCTGCAGGAATTTACTAAAGATACTTATGTGATACAGGTCATTTACCTTACCATGATACTTGATACCGCGCCCTTTCTGGCTTTGAGGGAGGAGGTAAATATGTATATCATCCGTGCGCTGGAAAAGGAAGGCGTAAAATTACCGGCTACTAAGACGGTGGTCATTGACCATAGCGCATAAAAAAAGGGTGCATCGCTGCACCCTTTTTTTATCAAATTATTTTACTGCTCTGGGGCAGGGTCTGGCTTGTCGTTCTTGGTGGCTTTCAGCAAAATTTGGGAAAGCTCCGTTTCAATATTGCTGCCTTCCGGATTCCCGTTGATGCGGCCTACTTCCTTGCCCTCGCGGGTGATGATGAAGGTGGGTATTCTTTTAAATTTGAAAGGCACATTCACACCGGCATCGTTTTTCTGGTCTACCCCATAAATATCGATAGTTTCGGTGGAGTAACTGGCCAGGATCAGGATCTTCACCAATTTGGGCAAGGCATCCTGGGAAGCGGGATCCCAGGTACCACCAATGGCTACTACATTAAACTTGGTGCGCTTGGATTTAATAAAATCCACTGCAGCGCTGCTGCCTGGCTGGTATTTATTAACGCCGGTATAGAACCAACGAAAAGCGGAATCGTTCATTAACGTTTGTAAGGGCACTTTCCCTTTCAACACTTTTACGCCGTCTGCGGTGCGGCTTTCCGTGAAACTGCCCTGGCTCTGCGCGAAAGAAACGGTGGAAAACAGTAAACCCGTGGCTAGTAATAATTGGCTTAATCGCATAAACATGAATTAGAATTGTTAGATAGTCCTATAAAAAGGGCAAAGGTAATTAAAGCTGATCTTTCAGCTCTGTCAGAAATCCCCTCACCTTTAGCAAAGCTTGTACCATTTCGAAATTACGGGCGGCCAGTTTCTTATCTTCCTTCAGTTTTTGCTTTGCTCCTTCAATGGTGTATTTGCGTTCCCGGAGCAGGTGATAGATGAGTTTCAAGTGATGAATGTCTTCCTGGCGGAACAGCCGATCGCCCTTCCTGTTTTTTTTAGGCTGGAGTATATCGAATTCATTTTCCCAGTAACGTACCAGGGATGCATTGACTTTAAACATGGCTGCCACCTCGCTGATGGGATAATATTGCTTGTCGAGCGTTACTTTATCCAGGTCGCGGATCACATGTGGATCGTCGGCCAATTCCTTCAGCGATTTACGTCCGCGTTTTTTGGGCGAGGCCGTGCCCGGCGTGGTAGCCAGGGCGTCTTTCGCTTTCACACCGGCCACCGGATCGGGTTGAGGTAGTGGCGCGTCTGCTGCAAAAAGATCCAACTGGTGCATGGTACATTGCATTTATGTGTGAGTTCCAATAACAAATGTACAGATAAACCCGGCGTTAACGACTTAGTCGAACGACTGGTTGCCGGAACGGGCTATTTTCAGCATGGCATCGAACTGGTCGGGGGTAAGGTCGCTGAAGAAGAAATACACGGGATCTACCTTATCCCCGTTTTTGATCACTTCATAGTGGCAGTGTGGCCCGGTACTTTTGCCGGTGCTGCCTACCCAACCTATTACTTCACCCCGGTGTACCACTTCGCCGTCGTGTACTTTAATCTTAAACATATGCCCATACATGGTCTTATATCCGTAGCCATGGTTAATGAGTACATGATTTCCATAACCTACGGCGGCCTGGCTGGCGTCTTCCACTGTACCGTCGCCGGTGGCATAGATAGGCGTACCAGAAGGGGCTGCAAAATCCAACCCACTATGGTATTTCACTGTTTTATAAATAGGATCAATGCGATAGCCAAATCCAGAGGCAATGCGTTTAAGGTCTTTATTGGACACCGGCTGTATAGCGGGAATGGAAGCCAGCATTTTTTGTTTATTCTTAATCAGGTCGTCGATTTCCTTGTAGGATTTTTCCTGGGTATTAATACGGTGTATCAGTTCTTTGAGTAATACTCCGGTGGAGCTTACAATTTCACTATTGGAAAAAGGCTGAAGCTGCTCCCCGGCCCTGGTACTATCGGGAATGGGGGCAGCTTCAAAGATAACACGGTATATTTCGTTGTCGCGGCGCTGTAGTTCGGTGAGCTGGCCCCGTACGTCTTTCATATTGCCCTGCAAGGCCTCATACTGCTCTTTCATATTTTCCAGGTCGTGGCGCAGGGTCTTTTCCTTAGGTGAGTCCAGGAAACGGTAGGCTACGGTAAGAAACAAAATGCCGGTGACGATGGCCGCCGACAGGAAGCCCAGTATGCGAAGCGCCTTCACCCTTACAGATGTTACGAGCTTTTCATATTTGAGCGTCTGTGTATTATAAAAGTACTTGACCTTCTTCATTAGCAAGGGTTGTGCGGTAGCCAGCACCAGTTCCTAACGCATGCTGCCCCTGATTATTTTAAGGTGCAGTGTACAAAACCTCCAACTGGCAGGGCAAAAGATAGTGTTTTTGAATAATCTGGCAGCTTTCAATATTTTTGCACCTCCCCGGGCAAGCCCGGGCCGGTAGCAAGCGATTATCAGCAAATAAATTACTGAGCATCAGCCGGGTTCAAAATACAAATTAAAGCGAATTTTCGCTTAGGCGCAAGCCGGCATAAGGTTTTAACGGAAATGTCAATACTATTTAACACTTTGCATGACACCGCACTCCTTGCTTAATGCGTTCAGGCTGAAGGAACTCAGCAAAAACTTTTAAATTATGCACCGCCGGGTGCGCTCCATAAATACTTGTATGACAGCTTCCGAAATAAGACAGCAATTTCTCGACTTTTTTGCAGCAAAAGGCCACATAATAGTGCCCTCCGCACCCATCGTTTTAAAAAACGATCCTACCCTGAAGTTCACCAATGCAGGCATGAACCAGTTCAAAGATTATTTCCTGGGCAATAAAAAGCCCGACCACGCCCGCGTGGCAGACACACAGAAATGCCTGCGCGTAAGTGGCAAGCACAACGACCTGGAGGAAGTAGGCATCGATACCTACCATCACACCATGTTTGAGATGCTGGGCAACTGGAGCTTCGGCGATTATTTCAAAAAGGAAGCCATTGAATGGAGCTGGCAATTACTTACGGAAGTATATAAAATTCCTAAAGACCAGTTATATGTAACTGTGTTCGAGGGTGATGCCAAAGAAAACCTGGCCAAAGACGAGGAGGCCTATAATTTATGGAAGCAGTTTGTACCCGAATCACGCATTCTGCTGGGCAATAAAAAAGATAACTTCTGGGAAATGGGCGATACCGGCCCCTGTGGCCCCTGCTCCGAGATCCACGTGGATTGCCGTACTCCGGCAGAAAGAGCCGGCGGAGATGGTGCCAAATTGGTGAATGCCGACCACCCCCAGGTGATCGAGATATGGAACAATGTGTTTATGCAGTATAACCGCCTGAAGGATAAAAGCCTGGAACCCCTGCCGGCCAAACATGTAGATACCGGCATGGGCCTGGAACGCCTGGTACGCGTACTGCAAGGCAAACAAAGCAATTACGATACCGACCTTTTCATGGGTACTATCCATGAAACGGAAAAACTTACCGGCAAAACTTACGAAGGCAGCGATACCCGCAAGGATGTAGCCTTCCGCGTGATTGCAGACCATATTCGCGCCATCTGCTTCACCATTGCCGATGGACAACTTCCTGCCAGTAATGAAGCGGGTTATGTGATTCGCCGCATCCTGCGCCGGGCAGTGCGCTATTATTTCTCTTTCCTCGACATTCGCAAACCCCTGCTCCATGAACTAGTACCCGTACTAGCCGCCCAGTTTGCCCACGTATTCCCAGAATTGCAACAGCAGGTAGATTTCGTGAAGAAAGTGGTGTATGAAGAAGAAAATAATTTCCTGCGTACCCTGGGCCAAGGCCTGGAAAGGATAGAAGCCGCCGTGGCAGAACTGGGCGCTGCCACCGTGATCAATGGTAAGATAGCCTTTGAACTATCGGACACCTACGGATTTCCCCTAGACCTCACCGAACTGATAGCCCAGGAAAAAGGTCTCTCGGTAGATAAGGCCAGCTTCGACATTGCCCTGAAAGAACAAAAAGATCGCTCCCGCGCCGCCACCGCCCTGGATACGGACGACTGGACAGTGCTGGATGAAAATGCCGCCGTGAAATTTGTGGGCTACACCCAACTGATCGCCAATACCCACCTTACCAAATACCGCAAGATCAAATCCAAGGGCAAAGAACAATACCAATTGGTGCTGGCTACCACCCCCTTCTACGCCGAAAGCGGCGGCCAGGTGGGCGATACCGGGGTGATAGAAGTTGGGGACGAAGTGATTGCCATTACCGATACCAAAAAAGAAAACAACCTGATCGTACACTTCGCCGATGTACTGCCAGCCCAACCCGCTGCACCGGTAGTGGCAAGGGTAGATGTAGTGAACCGTAAAAGCACGGCCCGCAACCACTCTGCCACCCACCTGCTGCACGCCGCACTGCGCCAGGTGCTGGGTGCTCACGTAGCCCAAAAAGGTTCGCTGGTGAATGGGGATTACCTCCGTTTCGACTTCAGCCACTTTGCCAAGGTAACCGATGAAGAACTGTCCCAGGTGGAAAATATTGTAAACGATAAAATCCGCGAAAATATACCGGTGGTTATCGAGGAACTGCCTAAGGAAGAAGCTCTAAAAATGGGTGCCATGGCCCTTTTTGGTGAGAAATACGGAGACGTGGTGCGCGTGGTGGTGATGGATCCCAACTATTCCGTGGAGCTGTGCGGTGGTACCCACGTGGCCTACACCGGCGAGCTGGGTCAGTTTAAATTTACCAGCGAAAGCGCTGTGGCTGCCGGCGTGCGCCGCATTGAAGCCCTTACTGGCACCCAGGCAGAAACCTGGGTAAATGAGCAACTCACCGCCCTGAAAGCCGTGAAAGTACAGCTCAAAAATCCGAAAGACCTGATGAAAGCCGTGGAACAACTGGTTGCTGAAAAAGCTGCTTTGGAAAAACAAATCGAGGTGTTTGAACAAGAGAAGGTGAAACAAATTTCCGCCCAACTGCTTGGCCAGGTGTCCAATATTCAGGGCGTGCAATTTATCGGCGCGGTGCTGGAGGTAAACAATGCAGAGGCCCTGAAAAATATCGCCCTGGCGCTGAAGCCGCAATTCAATAGCAACTACTTGTTTGCGCTGGTGGCTAATGTAGCCGGCAAAGCACATGTTACCCTCCTGATTGCCGACAACCTGGTGGCAGATAGAAAATGGAATGCCACCCAGATCATCAAGGAACACCTGGCCCCCCTCATCCAGGGCGGTGGAGGCGGCAAGCCTAACCTGGCTTCCGCCGGCGGGCAAGATGTAAGCAAGCTGGATGCCGTAATAGCCAAGGTAAAAGAGTTATTATAAACCGCAATATTTCTCCCATCTTCAAGGGCTGCACTGTCTGGCGCAGCCCTTTTTTGACATCCCGGATTTTCTGCAGCTAACTTTTAACTTTTCCTTGCCATCTCCCCCCTTTAATTTTGTAAATATCTCCAAACTAAAAAATATAATTTGTTATGAGCAAAATGTGGCAAACCCTCTCCCTGGCTGGTTTCGGCTGCATGGTACTGGCTTCCGCATCACCAGTGTACGCCCAAACCCCTACAGACAAAGACAAAAAACTGGGTGAATACGATGAGATCATCATCAAACGTAAAGACGGGCAGGATGGGAAAATAAATATAGCAGTGCAGGATGGCAAGGTGTACGTAGATAATCAACCCCTGGAAACTTACAACAGCAACAATTTCTCCGTTCGCCAGCGCAGTGTACGCCCGGTGGACGGCAACCAGGCCACGTTGAGCATGCTACCGCCCCGGGGCGGCATACAGTTTTTCCGTGCGCCGCAATCCCTCACCAATCAGGCTTTGCTGGGTGTAATCACCGAAAAGGCAAAGGCCAAAGGTGTAACCGTACGCGAGGTGGGCAAAGATACCCCTGCAGAAAAAGCCGGTCTTAAAACGGGTGATGTGATTACTGCCATAGACGGTCACCAGATAGACGAGCCGCAGACCCTGTTCGAAACCATTGGCAGTTATCATCCCGGAGATGAAGTAAGCATAACCTACCTGCGCAACAATATGGAAAAAAAGGTGAGCGCTATCCTGGGCAAGCACCAGGCAGAGTTGGGCAACCTCTTTAACCTGGAGCCAAGCAATGATAATGATCCTTTCGGCAATTTTAATCTGCCACCCCAATTTAATGATGCCGATGGCTTCCGCAACCGCCCCCGCCTGGGCCTATCGGTGCTGGACACCGAAGATGGAAAAGGAGCCAAGGTATTGGAGGTAATGGATGGTTCTGCCGCCGCTACCGCAGGTTTTAATACGGACGATATCATTACAAAAGTGGGCGATATCAATATTAACTCCGCAAAAGATTTTGCCGATGCTTATACGCAGCAAAAGGCTAAAGGCGCTATAACGGTAACGGTTATACGTAATGGCTCAACCAAAGCGCTGACCATTCAGGTGCCTAAACAATTGAACAGAGTGGACTTATAACAGATAATAGATTTAAGTGTTAGTATACAGTTGCCCCGGCCTCGTACCGGGGCTTTTTTGTGAGGGCTTGCCACTGTGAGGCCGTTAGTTTTTAATCAGAAGAATTTTTTTACCCACCTCAATTTACTTTTGAATGGTGGGTATTTAACCGGCACATCCAGCCAAGTGCCTGTTTTGATAATGCTTTTACGATGCGTGAAGGTTTCAAAACTATACTGCCCATGATAGCGCCCTATGCCGCTGGGTCCAACGCCGCCCACCGGCAGATCGGTATTGGCAAAATGGATGATGGTATTATTCACACAACCGCCGCCAAAACGCACCCTTTCTATCAATTCCAACTCCCGGCGGGTTTTGCTGGTGAAGATGTACATGGCCAGCGGATAAGGGTTGTGGGCGATAATGCCGATAGCCTCTTCCAGTGTGTTATAGGAAAGGATAGGCAGAATGGGGCCAAAAATTTCTTCCTGCATTACGGTAGCAGTAAGGGGTGGAGAATCCAGCAAAGTAGGCGCTATGAAAAGGGTGGCGCGGTCTGTTTGCCCCCCATGCAGGATGGGGGCTTGTTCCAGATAAGGCAGCAGGGCGTTGAAACGTTTTTCGTTCACCAGCCGGGCCAGGTCGGGACTTTGGGAGGGATCGTTACCGTAAAATTGTACGATGTATTTCTTCAGGGAGGCCACCAATTTGTCTTTCACCTTTTCATGTACCAGCACATAGTCTGGCGCTACGCAGGTCTGGCCGGCATTCCAATACTTTCCCCAAACGATGCGGCGCGCAGCCACAGTAATATCCGCCGTTTCATCTACCAAGCAGGGCGATTTACCGCCCAGTTCCAGTGTTACCGGGGTGGGGTGTTTGGCAGCCATAGTCATGACTAGCCGGCCTACCGGCGCACTGCCGGTAAAAAATATATGGTTAAAACGGTGTTGCAGCAGGGCAGGTACTACTTCCTCACCCTCGCCCTGTACCACATCGATGTAGGCGGGATCAAAGGTATCAGTAATGAGGGCTTCCAGCACCGCAGCGCAATGGGGGGCCAGCTCCGAGGGTTTCAGGATGGCACAGTTGCCCCCGGCCATGGCCCCGATGAGGGGCGATAACAAGAGCAGGATAGGATAATTCCAACTACCAATGATAAGGGTAAGGCCAAGGGGTACTTTGTATATCTTGCTGTAACTGGGGTAAAACATAAAAGGCGATGGCACTGCTTCAGGTTTCATCCAGCGGCGCAAATATTCCCGCACATGTTTAATTTCCTGGTATACCACGCCAATATCGCTGGTAAAACCTTCCAGCGGCGACTTATGCAGGTCTTTATGCAGGGCCTCCAGCAAGGCAGCCTCCCGGTTTTTAATGGCCTGGGCTAACCGTTTAAGTTGATTACGGCGAAAGCGATACGATAAAGTAGCACCACTGTCGAAATAAGCCTGCTGGCGGGTATAGCGCGTAGCTATAGGTATGGTGTTTTCCATAGTTTTTACCAATAAACCGGAAAGGCCGGCGGTAATGCGATGATGGATGACAGGCCGCCTGGCCTGCCCGGGCAATTTAACAATATTCCCCCGCTTTCGGCTTTCCGCTTATCTTTGCACGACGTACGTATCTTATCTATAACCATGGTAGATTATTCAAAATATGAAACGGTGATCGGGCTGGAAGTCCATGCGCAACTGCTCACCGAAAGTAAACTGTTCTGTGCCGACAGCGCTGCCTTTGGTGGCGCACCCAATACCCATATCAGCCCCATTACCCTGGGCTATCCCGGGACGTTGCCCATGCTCAATAAAAAGGCCGTGGAATATGCCATCAAACTGGGCCTGGCCTGTCATTGCACCATTGAACACAATAATTATTTTGCCCGTAAAAATTACTTCTATCCCGACCTACCCAAAGGTTACCAGGTGTCGCAACATACCGCGCCCATCTGCGTGGGAGGTTATGTGAAAATACAAACGGAACAGGGCGAGGGTGCCGTGCAATTAAACCGCATCCACATGGAAGAAGACGCCGGTAAATCTATCCACGACCTGGATGAGCACTTTACAATGGTAGACTTTAACCGTGCAGGCGTACCACTGGTGGAGATTGTTACCGAACCAGTTATCCACAGCGCGGAAGAAGCTTATGCCTACCTCACGGAATTGCGCCGCCTGGTACGTTACCTCGGCGTGTGCGACGGTAATATGGAAGAAGGCAGCATGCGCTGCGACGCCAATATTTCCGTACGCCTTCACGGAGAAACCACCTTGGGTACCAAGGTGGAAGTAAAAAATATGAACTCTATCCGCAACGTAAAACGGGCCATTGAATATGAAGTAAAACGCCAGATCGATATCATCGAAAGTGGTGGCACTTTTATCCAGGAAACCCGCAGTTTTGATGCGGCCACCGGCGGATCGTTTTCTTTGCGCTCTAAGGAAGAGGCCAATGATTACCGGTATTTTCCCGAGCCAGACCTGGCGCCTTTTCATTTCACAGAAGCCTATATCGCAGGTATCCGTGCTACCTTGCCAGCATTGCCGGAGGAGCTCATGGCCCACTACACTACCCAGTTGGGCCTTTCTGAATATGATGCCCGCGTGATTTGTGATGACAAGTCCATCTCAGATTATTATGAACAACTTATACAAGCCACGCCACTGTATAAAGCAGCGGCCAACTGGCTACAGGGCCCGGTAAAATCCTGGCTGAATGAGCATGGTGGAGACATGGCAGCATTCCCCATACCCGCTATCGCCCTGGCATCGCTGATCACACTGGCAGATGAAGGCAAAGTGAGTTTCTCCGTAGCCGTTAAATCTATTTTCCCGGAATTGCTGCAACATCCTACGGAAGCACCGCTGGACATTGCTACCCGGCTTAATATTTTACAGGAAAAAGACGCCGGCAGCATTGCCCCCATCGTGGATGAAGTGCTGGCCTCCCTGCCCGCCAAGGTAGCCGAGTTCAAAGCCGGCAAAAAAGGACTAATGGCCCTTTTCGTAGGCGAGGTCATGAAACGCTCTAAGGGAAAGGCAGACCCTAAACTTACCAACGCACTATTGGCCGAAAAACTGAAATAAAACAACGTTCACAACTATCTTATATGAAGCAAACTTACCTCGCCCTGGGACTGGGCCTGCTGCTGACAGCCTGCAACCAGCACCCGGAAAAAGGCGATTTTAAAATAAATGTACAGCTGGATAATGCGCCGCTCACCCACATTTCGCTGGAGCAACTGAGCATGGAAGATATTAAAGTAGTAGACTCACTGACCCTGCGCGATCCTGGCGGCAAGTTTACCCTAAAAGGCATCGTGCCCGAACAGGGATTGTACCGCATTCACTTTGGCAATGAAAAAGACAAAGACATCCTGCTGGCCCTAGATGCAGGCGATATGCAGATAAAAGGTGATTACAACAACCTGGATAAGATCACCGTGACCGGCTCCGAAGCCACCACCGAATTGCAGGGCTTCATTCACTCCATGACCGAGAAAGGCCAGGCGCTGGACGCCAGTATTGAAGCAGCTAATAACCTTAAAGATGTAAAAGGCTCCGACAGCTTGTACCAGGTGAAGTCTAAAGATGCCGAAGACCAACGCCAAAGTTTTATTAAATGGTTCCTGGATTTTGCAAAAAATACCAGCTCGCCCGTGAATGCCGCATTTGCCCTCGGCAATACCAATTTGAGCCTACTGGCCGAACACCAACAGGAAATAGATGCTATCGGTAAAAAATTTCCCACCAATACCTTGCTGAAAGGCCTTGTTGCTAAAGTAGACGAAACCGCCGACCAGGAAAACACCAAGAAAGCTACCGATGGCGACCAGCCTTCCGTAAAAGACGGCCAGGAAGCCCCCGACTTCACACTGGATACGCCTGACGGCAAATCCATTAGCCTGAAATCCCTGCGCGGCAAATACGTGCTGGTAGATTTCTGGGCCAGTTGGTGCCAGCCCTGCCGTGCCGAAAACCCTAATGTGGTAGCGGCTTTCAACGAATTTAAAGGCAAGAATTTCGCCATCCTTGGCGTATCGCTGGATAAAGACAAAGCCGCCTGGCAAAAAGCCATTAGCGATGACCACCTTACCTGGACCCACGTGAGCGACCTGAAGTTCTGGGACTCTAAAGTGGTAGGGCTGTACGGCATTCAGGGCATTCCCTATAACTTCCTGCTAGACCCGCAAGGCAAGGTGGTGGCTTCTAATTTAAGAGGACCCGCATTACAGGAAAAACTTAAATCTGTGCTGCAATAATAAATCGCATTTATACAAAGCACCAAAAGACCTGGCTGCATGGCCAGGTCTTTATTATTGAATGCAAGTTTTAAAAAATAACCCCGGCTATAATCATAACCGGGGCGTTTTTTTTATGGCTTTTCAGTGTTCAAAACTTATTCTACATCCCACCATACCCGTTTCTTCAGCTCCACATACGGCGTAGGAATACCAGGACCAGCAGCCAGTTGGGCGCCATTCAAGTCTACTTCCGTTTGCGACACCGGGAATTTACGGGGAATCACATCGCCCGTAAAGTTGCCGATAGCTGGTGTGAGCGCAGGGAAACCGGTTTTTCTCCAGTCTACCCAAGCCTCTGTACTAGTGCCAAACATGGCGATATACTTTTGGTTGATGAGCTGTTGCAGGGTTCCGTTCCAGGCTACAGATGGTTGTGCTACATAGGCAGACAAGGAGGAAGAAATACCCAGGAAATCGAAATCGTCGGAGATGCCTTTATTGTAAGCAACACCAGCGGTCGCCGGATCGCCGGCGCGGAGGGCTACTTCAGCCTTGATGAAATCTACTTCTGATGCAGATATAATCACTACCGGGGCAGTAGCATCACCATAAGCACTTCCTACACGCGAATAGAGTGACAGGTTCGGATCTTCTTCATTTACACCGGGTGCTTTGCCACGATACTGACCTTTGAAGCCATTACTATTATCCTGTACAGGTGCCAGCAGCAAGGTTTTGCGAGGATCGTTCACTGCATTGAGCTTGTCTATGAAAGTTTGGCTGATGGCTTCGTCGGTTCTACCGGAAAGTACATCGAACTGGTAGATGGGATTCTGATTGCCGGCACCGGCTTTGTAATATACATAAGCGCCTTCACTATTCTGCTCGATCAGCGCAGGACTGGTGGCCAGGAATTTTTGAGCAGCCGTTGCATCGATTTTGCTGATGTGGTTATATAGGCGCAATTTAAGGGAATTGGCCAGTTTGATCCAGTTGGCTTTTTCGCCGCCATACACCAGGTCATCGTCTGCGGGATCTACGCCTACGGAGGTTTTGCCCAGGTTCACAATACCACTGTCCAGCATCGTTTGCAGATAAGGGTAAATGTCCTGTTGTTTATCGTAGGCAGGCGTTAGCGTAGAATCGTCGCGCAGCGCCTGCTTCACCGGGATATCGCCCATCATATCAGTAAGTATGGAGAAGGTATAAGCCGTAAGCACCTGGCTGATGCCCACATATCCATAGCTTTGGCTTTCATAACCTTTTTGCTGGGCCACGCGCAGGTTTTTCATTGCGGCATATAAATTACTCCAGGTATAATCGTTGTCCGTAGGCAGGATTTTGTAACGATCATAATCATACGGCTGGTTGCGGTGTCCAGAGTAGTATTGCACCACGGAACTGGTCATGCGACTTACGTTACCACCGGTGGTATAAGTGATCATCACCTCGGCGTTACTCAGGATGGTAGCCACCGGTACGTCGGTGGGATTATTGGGATTGGTGTTTACGTCCAAATATTTTTTGCAACTCGAACCGGCGGCCATCATAGCGCCCAGCGCGGTGTAGAGTGCGATATGTTTTACTTTTTTCATGCGGCGTCAATTTTCAATTTAATGCTTAGAAAGAAACATGCACATTTAAACCATAAGAGCGGGTGGTAGGTAAATCCATACGACCTGCGCCCTGACCATTACCGGTACCCCAGGTGCTGGATTCCGGATCAATGTGGTGAATCTTGGTAAAAAGCGCCAGGTTGTGCCCCATGGCGGATATGGCAACTCCCCGGAAGAACTTGCTGTTGGTAAACAGTCTCTCGGGCAGTTGGTAGGTCAGTGATACTTCCCGGAACTTGGCCCAGTTGTTTTTCACTGCATAGGCTTCATCCACACTATTCAGCACATTCTGCCAGTAGTTCTGGTCGCGGGCAATCGGGGTGGTATTTACTTTACCGTCTTCGGTTACACCTTTGAAAATATAATTAGCACCGGCATCGCGGGTCTGACCGGTAATCTTGGTTACGCCATAGAAGTCCAGCAATTCTTCCGTACCATTCAGGTAGGTACCTCCAAAGCGTCCGTCAAACAGTACACTCAGGGTAAGGTTTTTGTAAGTCCAGGATGAACGTACGCTACCGATCCAGTCTGGTTCTGTATAACCAAGGTTTTTGGTATCACCGGTTTCTGGATTGCCGTCGGCGTCTACAACAATATTGCCTTTATCATCCCGCAGGAAGCTGGTACCAAAAAGGGATCCATAACGCTGTCCTGCAATCGCTTCCACGGCAGGGCTGCCGCTGAAACCACCCAGGTAAATCTGGGATACACCTGGATAAAGTGATACCACTTTGGAACGGATGCGGGAATAATTCACCGTCATGTCCCATTGGAAATTCTGCGTTTTCACCGGCACCAAATTTAGCGATAGTTCTATACCGGATTTATTGAGCTGACCAGCATTTACGACTACGGTGTTATAACCAGTGGAGTTAGCCACGGAGATGGGAATGATCTGGTCTTTAGACTTAGAATTGAAATAGCTGAAGTCCAGCCCAATGCGGTCGTTCAGGAATTTCAGCTCTGCGCCCACTTCGTAGGAAGTAGTTTTTTCCGGAACAATGTTAGCATTTCCACGGGAAGAGCTCAGTACTTTACCGGGGTTACTACCAAAGGGGAAGGTAATACCGTCCGTAAAACCATCGGAGACACTGCCGGTAGAATAAGTAGTAGCCAATTGATATGGATCGGCGTCTTTACCCAACTGGGCCACGTTAGCGCGGATCTTACCAAATGACAGAATCTTTTTATCGATTTTCAACAGGTCGGTGAATACGAAGGCCGCATCCACAGAGGGATAGAAGAAGCTGTTATTGTTTTTAGGCAGAGTGGAAGACCAGTCGTTTCTGGCGGATACACCCAGGAACAGGAGGTTTTTATAGGCAAATTTAGCATCTAAAAAAGCGCCCACCAGGCGGTGTTTACTGTCTGATTCGGAAGAAGGAAATTGACTGGCGGCGTTGCTGATGTTGGCATTTGCCTTACCCGGCAGGATCAGGCCCTGGCCGGATGCATAAGTTTCACGGTACACCCTGTTGTTCACGTTATTACCAACAATGATGGTAGAAGTCCAGTCCTTGCCGATCTTAGGTGTTAAGGTCACTAACAGATCGGAGTTTACTTCCTTACGATAAATGTTATCGTTGGCAATGAAACCGGTTGCGTTACCACCGGTATGTATGTCGCGGAATTCTTTACGGGAGTCGTTGTAAAAGTCTGTACCAATTCTATAGGTCACGTCTATCCAGCTCAGTGGTTTATAAGACAACTGACCGGAACCAATCATACGATCCAAGTTAGTCGTAAAACTGGTATTGTTAATGCTCCAGTATGGGTTATCGAAAGAACCACCCCGGAAGTTGATTTCAGTACCATCGGGACGCTGGTAACCCAGGCCTTTAAGGTTATAGCTCACAGGCGTGTGCATCAGGGCAAAGAGCGGATTATTACCGTCTTGTCCCAAGAAAGGCACCTTTCCATTGGTATTGATATAGTTTAGGTTAAAGGAAGACGTAAACTTGCTAGACCAGTTGGTAGACGCATTCGCGCGCAGGGAGGTTTTCTTGTAATCCTGGTTAGGGATGTAAGAAGTTGTATAATTATTACCTGCGGAAAAATAGTAGGTTGTTTTATCGTTGTAGGTAGCGATACTCAGATTGTTATTGAGGTTACCACCATGTTGCAGGAATTGCTTACGCGGATTGTACACTTTTAGCTTATCCTGCTCACCTAATACGTTAGTAACAGTCTGGCCTTCAATTTTAGGCCCCCAGGAGGAAGATGTACCGCTGGAAAAATTGCCATTATTACCTTGCGCATACGTGGTCTGGTAATCAGGCAGGCGCAGTACACCATCAATGGAGTAAGAAGAATTAAGGTCTACCAAAGTGCGTCCTGCCTTGGCAGCACTCTTACCAGATTTGGTAGTGATAATGATGGCGCCTGCTGCGGCGCGGATACCATAGAGGGTAGATGCAGCAGGACCTTTCAGTATGGAGATCGATTCAATATCGTTAGGGTTAATATCGGCCGCACGATTTGGCGTGGCCTGTCCACCGCTGGTGGTAGAAGCGCCGTTGCCATCATTACTGTTACTGATGGGAATACCGTCCACTACGAACAGCGGCTGGTTATCGCCCAGTAAAGAAGTGGCACCACCTCTAAGTACGATACGGGAAGCCTCTCCTGGCGCTCCACCACTTTCAGTAACCTGCAAACCGGCCACTTTACCGGCCAGTGCGTTTACCAGATTGGGCGTGGGCGCTTGTACCAGGTCGGCACCTTTCACTTCGCCTACAGAGTAACCCAGCGCTCTTTTGGAGCGTTGAATACCCAGGGCTGTTACCAATACTTCGCCCAGTTGTTTGTTATCGGCAGCAAGCTGAATGCTACCGGCTTTACTAACAGGTATTTCCTGCTGGTTAAATCCTACAAAAGAGATCACGAGTGTAGCGTTGGCATCCGCCACGAGGGAATAACTGCCATCCGGGCCAGCCACGGTACCTTTGTGCGTGCCCTTGATAACAACAGATGCTCCGGGAATGGGGGAGCCATCTTTAGCATCCGTAACCTTACCACTAACGGTTCGGTTTTGCGCTGCCGCCTGCAGTATAGCATTCACTGCAAGCACAAAGACAAATAATGCTTTCTTCATAAGCATGTTTAGATTTTGATTTATGTGTTAACTATATAACTGAACGGTACAATGCCAGGCCCGTTTGGGACGGACAAGCTTTTTGTAAATTAGATTTTGGTAAAGAATGACAAACCTGCTGTTTAAAACAACCGGTGAGGTCAGTCACATCTGGGAACCAAGACTGAAAAATGAAATTTGGCGCTAACACCCTTCTGCTAAAAGCGTGTTGATAAACGTTTGTTGATCGTTACTGTTTTGTTGACCTTTTCTCGTTAGTAAAATTGCTGTGTAACCCTATATTGTTGACCTTTGATACAATGTTGATCTGGTTTTGCTATACAATAAACTTCTTTTTTCTTATTGAATTTAGGCAATGGTTATACATTTTCTAACCGGCAGCAAATTATGGAAAATACGTTAACAAAAACAACAGGCACCCTATGATTAGCTCGACAGTATACCAAATGAATGGAGTAAATATACTATTGTTCTATGGAACATGATAACTATAAAACCCTTGCCCCTGCTGCAATTCCTTAACACTACGTTAACAGAATTAATAGCGAAAAATTTGTGGAAAAATTATGATCATTTTAACAAATTATTAACAAAATAAGAGTCATTTAATGGGTTTTCTATAAAAAACAGTGGTATAAAGGCCCAAAAAAGCCGCTGCGGAAGGAGCAGCGGCTATGGGATAAGTATTGGTTGCAATGTTTATCATTTAGTGTCCCACCATAAGCGGTCGGTGAGTTTTACGTCCTGGCCAGGCTGCGGATTGGTCTGCACCTCGGAAGAAGCATAGTACCATCGGCGGGGAATGGCTGTCAAATTATTATATGGATTCATTACTAAATTCAGTTTAGGAAAACCCGTTCTGCGCCAGTCATTGAACGATTCCAAAGAGAGGTAATTAGAAATGTATTTTTCGTTCATAATCGTTTCATATGCATTAGCAGCAGTAAGGTTGGTATTTGCGTTCAGGTAGACGGCAATTTTGGGATTGGTGGCACTTAAACCCAGGCGGATCATATCTTCGGTTACAGCATCTTTCAGGATTGGCTGGGCGGCAGCAAAACCATCTATTAGGTAGGTAGCTTCCGCTTTAATGAAGAGTGCTTCATCATAGGTAGCAAAATATACCGGAGAACCACCCGTGGTCAATGCATCACCTAACTCAGATACAGTATTTGCTAATGAACTGGCGGAGCCAATTACCCTGCCCACATACGAACTATCCTTCAGCGGCTTGGCTACCAACGGCAAACGAGGATCACTACTAGCTTTCAGGCGATCTATAAATGTGGAAGAAGTAAGAATGCTTCCCCAGTTAACCAATAGCTGATACCAGGGACTTTGGCTACCGGCTGCATCGGAAAAGGGAAATGCGGCAGCATCGCTAGCTGCAGTGAAGCTATGTGTTAATGCATCCAGCGCGGCCTGAGCCTGCACTTTGGGATCTTTACCCGGCGCATAACTGAGGCGCAATGCATAGCGTGCTTTTAGCAGGTATGCAAATTTAGTCCACTGATCCATATCCCCATTATAAAGGAAGTCATCGTCTGCAGGCTCTGTACCACTAACGGGTTGCGCCGCATTAGCAATCCCATCGTCCAGCAAGGTCCCTATCGTAGTATAAATCTGCTCCTGGGTATCATAGGAAGGATTTGGATGGGCTATCCCTTTAAATGCATCAGAATAAGGAATATTACCCCAAAGATCTGTAGTTACCGCCAAGTTATAAGCTAATAAAATTTTTGCGATGGCCAGGTAATGAAAATGGCTTTTTTCCTGCGCTTCAGTTTCCAGCAGTTTTAGGTTTTTTAAAATACCAGGGTACAGGTCGTATTGCCAGGTATTATTTACGTCTGTGGGTAATACCTGATAAGAATCCCAATCAGGACCTTCCGCGTTGTACGCAATCTGTTGCGTCCAGAAAGCGCAGGTGCGCGCAGGATAACCACCGGTGATATTATATGCACCGTTTAATTCCGCGTAGGAAAGCAATAGTGATTCCTGTACAGTATTTGCCCCATTAGGGTTATCGTTTACATCCAGAAATTTCTTACAGCCTGTAATAAAAACCAGTGAACTGATACCGGCAGCCAGACCAATATTTTTGATATATCTATTCATCATTGTTTCACATTTAGAAAGTTAACTTCAAGGTTGCATTATATGATCTTGAGCTAGGCGTAACGTAGTTATAGAAACCTTGTGCATTGCTACTAGCTCCATACAGACCAAGCTCAGGATCTGAACCGGTGAAGTGGGGGGCATGAATATAAAGGTTACGGCCGGTGAGCGAAAAAGTGGCATTTTTAATCGGGGAATGTCCCAGCACTTTCTGTCCAAAACTATACGCCAGCGTCACATTACGTAGTTTAAAAAAAGAACCATCCTGTACGAATGTCTCAAATGCGCCAGCGCCCTTACCTCTGTAGTATGCCTGATTAGTAGCAATAGGCTTTGTATTTTCCTTACCATCTTCCGTTACCCCTTTCAGGACGGTAGTACCTTCACGGTTCAATGTTACCGGACTTACACCAGCGGTAGTCATATAATACTGGTCCAGGTTCATGATATCGCCCCCTTGCCGCTTGTCCATCGTAACAGACAATGTGAAATTTTTATAGATTAGGTCCGTTGATAACCCACCTATCCATTTCGGCGTAGTTTCACCAATAATGGTATCAATTGGATTAGGGATGTAATAACCATTTTCATCTACTAGTTTTCTTCCCTTGGCATCACGTTCGAATGCAGTTCCTTTAATAGAACCGAAAGAATGTCCTTGGATCAGGTAAATACCTGGAGATACAAAACCACCGGTCTGAATTTCACTTACTCCCGGATACAATTCTTTAATTTCCCCTTTATTCTGAGCCCAGTTCACATGAATATTCCAGGTAAAGTCTTTAGTTCTTATTGGCGTGAGATCCAAGGTTACTTCCACACCATTATTACGGATGTCGCCAGCGTTGATAATAGAAGAGTTGAATCCGGTAGATGCAGAAACGGGCGTCGTGAAAATCAGGTTAGTACTTTTCTTGCGATAATAATCTATTTCCAGGCCAATGCGATTATCAAGCCATTTGGTTTCCAGGCCAACCTCAAATTCTTTAATGCTTTCACTCTTCAGGTCAGACTTACCCTCTACATTATTAATCGCAAAAGCATTTTTATTATTAAATGGAACGGTTATAGTACCTCCCAGCCCATCACCAACAGAGGCTTTATAAAAAACTGTACTGGTCTGGTAAGCGCCTGCATCATTACCAATAGCAGTATAAGCCGCTCTTAGTTTACCGAAGGTCAATGCCTTGCTTCCTTTCAGGCCTTTCAGCTCTGAAAATATAAATGCACCAGATACCGATGGGTAGAAAAATGAACGATTGGCAATGGGCAACGTAGATGACCAGTCGTTACGCCCGGTAACGGTTAAGGTCAGCATACGGTTGTAATCCAATACTGCCTGGCCATACACACTCACTCTTCTGCGGAGCAAAGCGTTAGCACTATTAGATATGGAGCCGGAGTTGCTGATATTGTAGAAGTTTTCTACATCCAACCCATTGGCAGACTGGAAATTATCCTGGGAAGAAATAGCCTGTATATTATTACCCAACATTACAGAAAGGTCGAACTTGGAAGCCAGTTGTTTGTGAAACTGGGCAAAGAAATCGTGGTTAATACTTTTATAAGTGTATTGCTCATTATACAGCGCCCCTTGTGTCCTGGTGATAGAGCCAATGGCTTCATGATAGTCCCTCGTATCCTGGTAGTAATCCGCTCCAATTCTTTCTGTCAGGGTCAACCATTTCACCGGTGTGTAATTCAATGTTACGTTCGGTATAAAACGTTCTAACCCAAGTTTTAAACGACTATTCTGGGTAGACCATAAGGGGTTATTAAGGCCGGCCCTGAATACACGTTGGTTGCCCAGTGAATCGAATACAGGCTTAATATCCCATGTAACAGGCGCATTGTAAACGCCCCATAAATAACCGGAATTATTTCCTTCCGGAAGGCGGTTATTACTGGAGTTAATGTAATTGATGTTTACCGTAGCCGTAAACTTATCCGTGAGCTTCGTTGTAAAACTGGCATAGAAACTATTACGCAGGTAATCTGTGTGCGGCACGATACCATTTTGTTTCAGGCTGGAAAAAGACAGCAGATAGTTAGACATTTCAGTATTTCCTGCTGCACTAATAGAATTATCGGTAGTAATACCGGTTTGGAAGAAGTCTTTGCGTGGGTTATATGTTTTCACAGGGGCACCGTTCACTTTCAGTGTATCTATTCTGGGACCCCATGACTGGGAGGTTTGCTCAGCAAGGCTGCCATCATAGAAGACGCCACCTGTACCTTGTGCATATTTCGTCTGAAATTTAGGTAGTATAGGATCATCGAAAGAAAGACTGCTGGCTATGCTTACCCGAACGCCTTTACCACCTTTTACACCCGAACCACTTTTTGTTGTTATGATTACGGCGCCACCGGCGGCATGAGAACCATATAAAGCGGTAGCAGAAGCACCCCGCAGGATGTTAATACTTTCAATAATGTTAGGATCAATATCAATACCACGGTTGGGGGTAGAACCACCCACCTCCAATGGGTCGTCTGTGCCGGCAGGATTCTGGTTGTTGTCGATGGGTACACCGTCAATTACAAACAAGGGTTGGTTTTCACCGGTCAGGGAAGACGCCCCACGGATCAGTATCCTGGCACCACTACCAGCCATACCCGTATTGTTGGTAATCTGTACGCCAGCTACATGGCCTTGCAAACCATTGAGGAAGTTGGTTTCCTTGGATTGTGTCAGCACATCACCTTTCACCTCCTGGGTAGTATAACTCAGAATACGTTTATCCCTTTTAATACCAAGTGCAGTTACTACCACTTCATCCAGCTTTTTGTTGTCTGTCTTCAACGCAACATTCAGCTTACCACCTTCGGTAAGTTTTATTTCTTTGGATTCATAACCCACAAAAGAAAAAACTAAAGTTGAATTGAGTTCAGCAGTCAATTGGTATGTGCCATCAGGGCTGGTTACGGCACCCTTGGAAGTGCCTTTTAGGGTAATGGTTACTCCAGGTAAAGGCGAGCCATCTACGGCATCTGTAACCTTTCCTGTAACCGTCTGCGACTGGGCGTTGGCATGTAATATGCCACACACTGCCAGCACCCACAAGAGTAATGCTCTTTTCATAAGCGATGTTGATTTTTGGTTTTATTTTCAATCTTAACTGATCCGACAAACAAGAACTACATAATGCATGGAAATATCTACTGACAGTAATTTGTTAGAAGTCCTATCATTATAAAGAATATGAAATTTTATAAAGGCGATTTTGGGTGATCCGTCCCTATTTTACTGGTAACACTTATATTAATTTAAAATACTTATTCAGGTCCTATCTAAGCGATGACCATCTAATTAAAACATGTTGAAATTTTACAAATGCTAAACAGTCCTTTAACTTACAAATAAGTGCAGTCTTTTTTTATTTGCGTAACTTCCTTAAATGTAAATTCAACGAGAGAATTCTGTTTGGAGTTTTTACTATGCTAGATTGTTGATCCTAATCAAATATAGGAATTTCACCTTTATTTAACAAATGATTAGCATTTATTTTTGGGGAAAGGGGGAAAGGTGCTGAAATTTTTTGAGGTAAAATAATCTTAAAAAATAAACGGGCAACAGGAATGCCGCCCGTAATTCATCAACCAAAATCTAAATCTCTCGATTTAGAAGAAAAGTCTTTATATTAAAATATCATTATTAACATATACCTTTTTGCCGGCTACCGGCACCGGCTATACGAATTCACCTTGTCAGACCATGCGGCCCGGTAGACACATTTAGCAAATATACGCGAAAGCAGGATTAAGCGGTTAGCAAGTGCAACGGATGATCCTTTAGCAGTGTTAACAAGATCGGGAATAAATCATCCTCCCGGTGATTGTAACGAAACTCGCACTCTCTCAAATGCAGGTATACAGTTCCAGAATTCAGCCCCTTGAACTTCACCAACCGGTGGCGGGTAAGCCCCCAGAAAGCCTCTATTCCTTCCGACGCTTGGACAGCCGGCGCAGTAAAACCTTTGCGTACATTATACAACCTATACTGGCTCAGGTCCGCTATGCCTTCAAACTCTTCCACTAGGGCAGCATGGTCCGGATGCAAACGCCCCTTGCCCAAACCCTGCAACAAAGCAGGCCCGGCATCGGAAATGATCTCGGTGTGAACACGTTCGTCCACTTTGAAAATACCAACAATAACGGGCTTACGCAGCGGGAGTGGTGGCGAGGTGTCGCCAGGAGAATCTGAAGTCAATATCAGCGCGGATGCCCGGTGAGGCATGGACCGCTGTAGTAAAGATTCATTGTGCAACGCAATACGCTGACGAATCTTCTTCAGGTAACTATTTACAGTTACCCTGCTCACGGCACTGATGTCCGCGATCTGTGTTGCGGTTAAATCTTCCGCAAACAGGCTCAGCAACTCTCTAAACTTGCGTTCAGAAAGGTGCGCTCCTTTCGAGTACTTATTTTTCATTAATCTGTGGTTAAGAATGGCGTAATAAACATCATACTTTTTTATTACTATCCTCCTCCCTTTGTTACAAACGGCACTATGTAAGTGACGAACGAAAGCCACAAGATTATTTTATAAAAAGACACGAAACCCTTGCTGTACCAATAGTTTAGACTTTGAATCAATAATTTTTCACCTATGAGCAGCTAGGTATAAACTGCGGGATATAGCTATTCCGCTAAGCCAGGTTTTCCGCGGTGCAACTCCGCTTCCAGCGACTTCTTCGATAAGGTTTTTTCCATCCATAACAGGAAAGCCGGTAGGATGGTGAGGTTAGTCACCATAGCCAGCACAAGCGTAAGCGAAGTAAGCCAGCCTAAGGCCTTGGTACCTCCAAACTCTGAAAAACTGAAGATCATGAACCCGGCAAATAAGATTAGTGAGGTATAAATGATGCTCAACCCTGTTTCCCGGATGGTTTGCCGCACCGTTTCACTAATGTTTCCATTGTGCTGCGGCAGCTCCTGCTTAAAGTTTACAAGGAAACGGATGGTAACGTCTATGGCTATGCCGAGCGCAATACTGAATACTAATACGGTGGAAGGCTTGATGGCTATACCCAGCCACCCCATTACCCCCGCCGTAACCAGCAAGGGGATCAGGTTTGGAACAAGGGAAATGAGTAACATACGCCAGGAACGGAACAAATAAAACATGCAGCAGATGATCAGTATAAAAGCCAGCAGGATGCTGTCTATCAGCCCATGGATGATGAAACGGCTGCCTTCCAGGAAGATAATACTGGTACCGGTGAAACTTACTTTGTACTGGGTGGTGTCGAAAAGCTGGTTTACCTGCGGACGCAAAGAATCCAGGATCAGGGGCAGGCGCTGGGAGCCTACATCGGCCATGCTTACGCTTATCCGGGCTATCTGCCGGGTACTGTCCATGAATGACAACAATAGCTTGCTGAACATGGTATTGCCACCGCTGCCCGCTTCACTACCCGCATTTTTCATCCGCAGGTAAGGCGACAAAAAAGGTACGTCAAACTGGGTGGGAATGGAATAACTGGCACTATCGCCATTGTAGTAAGCCTGTTTTACGAATTTAATACCTTCCGCAACAGACAATGGCTTGGCAAATTCAGGCAAGGCTGCTAGGCGGGCAGATAAGGTATCAATTTTATTCAGTGTGTTAAGGTTGATTACCCCATTTTTCTTTTTCGTATCAATGGCTATTTCCAAGGGCATCACACCCTTGAAATTCTTTTCGAAAAATTTCAGATCGGTATACAGCTTGTCGGTGTGGGGGATATCATCTACGATAAATCCAACAGACTTTAGCCTGGACATGCCCACCAGCGCAAGCCCTACTAACACGATCGTAACTGCGTATATCGCTTTGCGGTAATGAAAGACGAGATAGGTAATACCTCCCAGCATTTTATTGAAAAATTTGCTGTCCAGGTAGGTAGTATGTCTGTTCTTTGGCGGCGGCAGGTAACTAAGTACGGACGGCAGGAATATGAAAGAGATCACGAAGATCCACAGGATGTTTATACCTGCCACTACGCCAAATTGCTTGAGGATGGAACTTTTGGTAAAATAAAATACCCCAAAGCCAATGGCCGCCGTAATGTTGGTAAATAAGGTGACGATGCCCATGCGCTGTATCATACGCACCAGCGCCTCCTCCCTATTGTTGCACTTCGCATATTCGGTGTGGTATTTATTGAGGAAATACACACAATTAGGAATACCAATCACCACGATCAGCGGCGGAATAATGCCGGTGAGCAAAGTGATCTTATACCCTAACAGCACAATGGTAGCCACAGACCAGATCACGCCAATAGCCACCACGATCATCGACATGATTACGGAACTTACCGAGCGGAAAAAGGCAAATAAGATTAATGCGGTGAGTACAAAAGAAAGTTTCAGAAAAAATTTCAGCTCATCTGCCACCTTGGTAGCCATGGTAGTACGGATGAGCGGCAGACCGCTTAAGTAAACTTCTTCCTGCTGCCCCTTCCCAAAATCCGTGGCGATCTTGGTAATGCGCTGCACCACTATATTCCGTTTGGCAGAACTCATTACATCTTTATTGATACGCACTGCCATCAGGTAACTGTTTGCAGCAGGATTGTATAATTGCCCGGTGTAAAAAGGCAATGATCTGAACAAGGTAACAGCACTGTCTAACTGTGCAACATCCCGGATAGGGTCCGGGAAAATGGCCACAGGTGCCAGTTTGTGGGTACTGTCGTTTTTGACGAGATTTACCGCACCAGCCACACTAAGAATGTTCTCTACCCCTTCCACCGTTTTCAGATCGCGGGTAAGGGCCTGGTAGGCAGTAAAATGTTTTAGGGAAAAAAATTGCGGATTTTGAACGGCAAGGACCAACATATTGCCATCTTCCCCAAATTTTTGCTTGAATTGTAAATACTCCTGGAATTTAGGATTATCCGTGGGAATAGCACCGGTAAATTCATAGGACAGCTGTACTTTCTGGGCGTAATACCCCATTAAGGCAGTGCTTCCCAGCAATAAGATCAGTAGTGGTAAACGAAACTTGAGAACAAAACCTGCCAGACGTTGCCACATAAAAGATTTTTCTGATTTGGTATTCGCTAAAGATAATCAAATATTACTTTTACGCTATGCATCGGTTCGTCGTTTTATTTTGGCTGCTTATTTCGCTGCGGCTGGCTGCACAGCCCGTACCCATCGGGCATTGGCGCAGCCACCTCCCGGCCTCGCCCACACTGGCCCTGGCCTTCTTGGATGGCGAGCTGTATTGCGCCACACCTTACACCGTGTTCTCCGTGAGTAGCGATGAACACGCTTTTACCACTTACAGTAAAATAAATGGTTTGCACGATGCCGGCATTAGTTGCATGAACGCCAATGCCAGCGCATTGGTGATCGCCTACCGCAATGGTAACCTGGATATTCTCAAAGACAAACAATTTTATAATTTGCCCGATGTCCTGCAAAAAAATATCGCAGGCGATAAAAGCATTCATAGCATCAGCTTCTACAACGAAACGGCGCTGCTGGCGTCTGGCCTGGGTATCATTGTCGTAAACCTGGACCGGCTGGAGATCACGGATACCTATGTGATAGGAGATACCGGTAATTACCTAAGCGTAATTGCCAGCGCTACTAACGCCGGTTATCTGTACGCCGCCACCGCAACAGGGGTAAAACGCGCCCCGCTGCAAGGGGTGAACCTGGCCGATTATCACAATTGGGCCAGCAGCAACGACGGCCTGCAACCTGGGCCGGTAGCGGAGATCATTGAGGTAAACAATCAACTCATTGCCCGCCAGGGCGACACACTATACCAATGGAACAATGCGCGCTGGCAGCCCTGGTATACCGCGCCTGGGAATCATATATCCCATATACGCGCCAGCAATCAGCAGGTACTGGTATGCGAAACGCCTGGCCGCATTATTACCCTCAATACTGCCGGTACGCTGCTATCCGCCACCAGCAACAATATTAACGCCCCTGCGGACGCTCTTCTGCAAGACAATACACTTTGGATAGCCGATAGCACCGCCGGCCTTGTTTGGTATCACGACGGCCAATCTGAGAATCTTTCTCCCAATGCCCCGCAAGGCATTGCCACCGGCGATCTTATTTTTAACCATGATACGCTCTGGGCCATGGCTGGCAGCGTTACCAGCCAATGGGCGCCCACCGGCAATCACAGCGGCTTTTACCGCTTTGCCAACGATACCTGGTCTACCTTTCAACCGGGTCTTGATACCCTCCCAGACCTGATCACCGCCACCGTGCTACACGACACGTTATACGCCGGCTCCTTTGGAGGCGGCCTGCTACAGATGAGTCCCGACGGGCATTTCACCGTGTATAAGAAAAATGCTTTACTACCGCCCTCAGAAAACAATGGCGCTTATAATGTGAGCGGGCTTACCTCCGACGCAGCCGGCAATCTCTGGATATCCGCCTATGGCGCCGCTACCGATGTAGTGGTAAAAAAAGCCTCCGGCCAATGGCTCACTTTCTCAATTCCCTATTATCATGCACAAAATGCGGTAAGCCAGGTGCTGGTAGATGATTACAATCAAAAATGGATTGTATCGCCCCAGCAAAACGGCTTATTCGTACTCAATACCGGCGCGACCCTCGACAATGCTGCGGATGATAAATGGCTGCAATACAGCACAGGGGCTAACAGTGGCAACCTGCCCAGCAACGATGTACGTTGCCTGGCTAAAGATAAAAATGGATGGATATGGATCGGCACCGCCCAAGGCATTGCTGTGATTGCCTGCGGACAGGAAGTGTTTGGCGCGGGCTGTCCGGCCTACCTGCCCATTGTTCAGGAAGGAAATTTTGCAGGTTATCTTTTTCAGCAGGAACAGATCAATGCGATAGCCATAGATGGGGCCAACCGTAAGTGGGTGGCCACTAACAACGGTGTATGGCTAGTGGCCGAAGGCGGCGATACCGTGTTACAGCACTTCGATGAAAGCAATAGCCCCCTGTTGAGCAACATCGTGTACAAGATTGCAATAGACCCACTGAGCGGGGAAGTATTTTTTGCTACGGACAATGGTATTATTTCCTACCGGGGTACCGCCACCGAAACCAGCAATGTAATAGCCAGCAGCGTGCTGGCATTCCCCAACCCCGTGCCTCCCGGCTACACCGGTATCATCGCAGTGCGGGGCCTTTTTGCCAATGCCACCGTGAAGATTACCGACATCAGCGGCAAATTAGTGTACGAAACCAAGGCCAGCGGCGGCCAGGCCACCTGGAATGGACAAGACTATACCGGCCATCGCCCGCAAAGCGGCGTGTACCTGGTGTTTGCCAGCAATGCCAATGGTAGTGAACACCTGGTAACTAAAATTATTTTCATTCATTAATCAGGGTACACTTACCGTATTTTAATTATCGTATACCCGTTTACGTTAGTCATAGTTAAAACTGCGCACCGGGTTTACCATACCAGCCCGGATGGCCTGAAAACTTACTGTAAGTAGGGTAACCGAAACAATGCCAGGCCAGCACATGCATGAAAATCAGGCCTTAAACACATACAAAATATTACAATATGTTCGGTGCAAGGTACGCTCATCGTCCACTATTGTCAAAAGGGCTAACTTGCACTTATATCATGTTACATAAAACGCGCGGCATTGTATTACGCCAGGTAAAGTATGGCGACACTAGTTTAATCGTCAGCATCTTCACAGAGTTGTTTGGCGTGCAGTCGTACATGGTAAACGGCGCCCGCTCTGCCAAGCCCAAAGCCACAAAGGGTAATCTTCTGCAGCCGGGTAATATCCTCGATATGGTGGTATACCATCACGAACAGAAGAACATGCAACGTATTGCTGAATTTAAGTTGGGTTATATTTATTCCAGCCTATCCTTTAACGTAGTAAAAAACACCGTGTCTATGTACATGATAGAGCTGCTGCAGAAGTGCCTGCGCCAGCCGGAACAACAATCGGAGTTGTATTATTTCGCGGAGCATATGTTGCAGTTGTTAGACCAGGCACCTATGAACGTAGTGGGTAACCTTCCCTTGTATTTTACGCTGCAACTCAGCAGCCACATGGGTTTTCAGATCAGCGGGCAGTATTCAGAATATACGCATTACCTGGATCTGAAGGAAGGCGTTTTTAAGGATCTGCCGCCCCACCATCCTTTTCACCTCGATGCGCAAAACAGTGAATTTACTTCTCAACTGCTGCATGCAACAGACATTGCCGGGATAATGGGTGTTAGCATGAACAAAGATCAGCGCCGCAAGCTGCTGTACGCCTATCTCGACTTCTACAAATTACACCTGCCAGAATTTACTGATCTGCATTCACCCCCCATTCTGCACGAGATACTTGATGCATAATCAGCGTATAATCGTTCCCCTTGGCCCGTTTTCATTTTCAAAGTAATGCAGTTTCAGTTCCTGCCCGTCAAATACGGCATAGGAGTTATAGTTGAGCCATTCTCCCAGGTTAACGTAACGGCTGTGAGGCCCCACGGGCATGTCTATCGGTAAGTGGCGGTGGCCGAAGATGAAGTAATCGAAGTATTCCTTTTTTAGTACCTCCTTGGCATAAATAGCCAGCCATTCGTTTTCTGCTCCCAGGAAATGTTCCAGCTCCATGCCGGTGGCGGAGCGGCTCTTATTGCTGAAGTAATTGGCCATGGAAATCCCCACCGCAGGGTGTATCCAGGAAAACAGCCAGCGGCATACGGGGTTGCGGAATATTTTCTTCAGCATCTTGTATCCATGGTCGCCCGGCCCCAGACCGTCGCCATGGCCGATATAAAATTGCTTGCCGGCTATATCGTAAGTCTGCGGCTCAAAATACACGGGTATGTTCAACTCTGCTTCAAAATAGCCATCCATCCACATGTCGTGGTTGCCAATAAAAGCAGATACGCCAATGCCCCGGTCTGTGAGCGATGCCAGCTTGCCCAGGATACGGGTATAGCCTTTAGGGATCACATTTTTATATTCGAACCAGAAATCAAACAGGTCACCCACAAGAAAAATGTGGGCGGCATCCTTTTCGGCCATGTCCAGAAAGCGGATAATGCGCTGCTCCCGCATACGACTGGTGGCCGCATCGGGGGCGCCCAGGTGAAAGTCGGACACAAAATAAATACGTTTGCCTGTAGGTAGTTCTATGTGCATGTAATTAAATTGGTTCACGTCATAAAAAAACAGCGCACGAATTTACTTCATGCGCTGTTCATTATCTTAAGAGCCGGAGATTTATTTTTCTTCGTCCAGCAAGAACACATATACTTCGCGGGGGCCATGAATACCTACAACCAGCGTTTTTTCTATATCTGCCGTACGGCTTGGCCCTGTTGCAAAATTGATCATGGAAGGCAATTTACCAGGGTATTTTTCCTTCATTTTAGCAAGACCATCTTTCACGTCAAACACAAGCTGGTGAGTATATGCAATCACCACGTGTACCGGCGCATATACCGGCAAGGCACGTCCGGAAGGCTGTGCGGCACTCATGATGATGCTGCCGGTACGAGCCACCAGATATTCACAATCCGTGATCGCCGCCTGGAATTCGCCGCTGGCATTGCCGCCATCCCGGTTCAGGAAAGGCATGCCTGCCGGCGTCAGAAACTTTAACAAGGCCGGTGTCTGGCACAGCACCTGGTTCCAGGATTTGTGCTCGGCTAAGGCCTGTAAGTTTTCCAGCAGCTCCGTTTTGCTTGAGCAAAAGATAAACTTTCCCTGCAACTTGCTAAACTCTTCGGCAAACTTCATTTCCAATCCATCGTGCTCCAATTGAAACACAGAATTATTACCTTCTGCGTTGGGAAACGGCAGTTGTACAGACTGGCTAAGCGCATTACGGACACGCTTCAAAATGTTTTCTTTTGCCGGAGATATGTTCATGTTCGATTAGGCGTTAGCGTTAGATGGCTGAGGATTGATCAGGTCTGCCGGGCTTACGGGGTCCACGGTCAGATCACTAATAGGCCTATGTTCACGGTGGGCGTCGTAAGGACGTTTACCGATGAGGCGTTCCAGGTCATCTTTATACAATACTTCTTTTTTCAGCAGTTCCTGCGCCAGCAATTTCACTTCTCCCAGTTTGGATGTCAGCAATTCCTTGGTGCGGATATAAGCTTTCTGAATTAGCAAGCGTACTTCTTCATCTATCATACGGGCCGTTTCATCAGAGTAAGGCTTGGTAAAAGCCTGGTCGTTATTCGGATCGTAAAAAGATACGTTGCCTACTTTATCATTCATACCATACACACTCACCATAGCGTAGGCCATGCGGGTGATCACCTGCAGGTCATTTTGCGCACCGGTAGATATCTTGCCGAACACCAGTTCTTCTACCGCACGGCCACCCAGGGTCATGCAAATATCGTCCAGCAACTGTTCGGTATTGTAGAGGTATTGTTCTTTTGGTAAATATTGAGCATAACCCAGTGCAGCCACTCCACGCGGTACGATGGTTACTTTTACCAGCGGGTTAGCGTGTTCCAGGTGCCAGCCACAGATAGCGTGACCAGCCTCGTGATAAGCAATTACTTCTTTTTCTTCCGGAGAAATGATCTTGTTCTTTTTCTCCAAGCCACCTATCACCCGGTCTATCGCGTCATTAAAATCGTCCATTTCCACCTGTGTTTTGCCTTTACGGGCAGCGATCAGGGCGGCCTCGTTACAAACGTTGGCAATGTCTGCACCGGCAAAACCGGGCGTCATGGATGCCAGCTTTTTAATATCGAGGATGGGTGAAGTTTTGATAGGTTTCAAATGCACCTCAAAGATCGTTTCACGACCCGCCAGGTCTGGCTTGTCGATAGAGATCTGCCGGTCAAAACGGCCAGGGCGCAGTAAGGCGCTATCCAGCACATCCGGACGGTTGGTAGCGGCCAGGATAATAATACCACTATCGGTACCAAAACCATCCATTTCTACCAGCAATTGGTTCAGGGTATTTTCCCGCTCGTCATTGCTCATCATCACGTTTTTACCACGGGCGCGGCCTATGGCATCTATTTCGTCAATGAAAATGATACAGGGTGCTTTTTCGCGGGCTTGTTTAAACAGGTCGCGAACGCGGCTGGCGCCTACCCCTACAAACAGTTCCACAAAATCGGAGCCGCTCATGGAGAAGAAAGGCACCTGGGCTTCGCCTGCCATGGCTTTAGCCAGGAGCGTTTTACCCGTACCCGGAGGACCAACCAGCAATGCACCCTTCGGAATTTTACCCCCCAAAGAAGTGTATTTTTTAGGATTACGCAAAAAGTCTACGATCTCCATTACTTCTACTTTGGCTTCGTCCAGACCAGCTACATCGCTGAAAGTAATATTTACGCGCGTGCCTTTATCGAAAAGGGTAGCCTTAGATTTACCAATGTTAAAAATGCCACCGGGACCACCACTGCCGCCGCCAGGACCGCCACCTACTTTCCGCATCAGCAATACCCAAAGGCCAATAAGCAAAATAATGGGTAAGATGATAGAGATGAAAGGTTCTATAAGTCCTTGCCTTTCCAGCCAGAAAATCTGTACTTTATCTTTGTCCGGAATATTAGCCTGTGCCTTGTCGATGTCTGATTTAAATGTTTCCACGCTACCAATGCCGAAGGTATAGTGTGGGCCAGGGTTTAAGCCATTGATACGGCTCTTGGCAATTTTGTTGTATTTAGGATCGTTTAAACGTTCTTTTTTAATGAAAACCTCTACTGTTTTCTTATTGATCACATTCAGGTGATCTACGTCGCCAGAATTCAGATAAGTGTTTTGGAAGTCTCTATAGCTGATTTCCTCGGGCTGGCTTTTCCAGTCCACCAGGTTCATAGCCAGCAGGGCGATACCAATAAAGGCATACACCCAGTATATATTGAACTTAGGTCCTTTTTTCGGCGATTTTTCTGGGCTTTTGTTGAAGTTAATGCCTCCTTTTTCCATAATATTCCTTTCGCTCCTTTTACGGATGTTTTTTTGCAATCTGATTAAATGCTTGCGCGGGTATTGAAGTTTAAAGTAACAGAATTATTGAAGTGTGCAGGGAGGAGGGCAATGGCGTCCGCGCTAACCACGACAGGCCCGGGGGCCTATCGTTCCATACGGCTCAGCCGAGGTGTTCCATGCGATCTGCGTCGCTCCACATTTCTTCCAGACTGTAAAATTTGCGTGTTTCCGGCTGGAAAACATGAACGACCACATTCACATAATCAACCAATATCCATTGTTGTGCAGTAAAACCTTCGTGTTTGTAAGGCTCTTCGCCGATCTTGCTTAACTCTTCTTCCACATAGTCCGCAATGGCACGTACTTGCGTACTAGAATTGGCTTCACAAATAATGAAAAAGTCTGCTACGGCTTCGGGAATATTGCCAAGGTCCAGGGATACGATATTTTCTCCTTTCTTATCCTGAATGGCCCTAATGATGGTGGTAAAAATCTCACTATCTCTACTCAGGCGGGTTTCCGCTCTTTTTCTTTTACTCAAGACGGTTAAAGGTGCCAATAAATCACGTTTTCGTTAAAAATAATCTTTAATATTCAAAGTTACTAAATCAGGCAGGAAATATTAACAATTATTAATGCCTTGGACAACAGGCGCTTTTCACTGCTAAAAACGATAAAAAGCAGTACTTTTCCTACTGAAAAATAACACCTTAAACACTCGTTGTGATCGGACAGCCTTTTATCGTATTGAATACCATAGATAGCACCAATAACTATGCCATGGCCCAGGTTAATGAAGGCCATGTGACAGCCGGCACCACCTGGTTTGCCATGGAACAGACTGCCGGGAAAGCACAGCGTGGTAAACAATGGCATTCCCCACCAGGGGAGAACCTGATGATGACCACCCTGCTGGAACCTAAGATGCTGGCCCTTTCCCACCAGTTTGTACTCAGCGCTTCCATTGCCCTGGCCGCTTATGATTTTTTTAGCGCTTATGCAGGCGATGAAACCTGCATCAAATGGAGCAATGATCTGTATTGGCGTGACAGAAAGGCAGGAGGTATCCTCATTGAAAATGTACTTCGCGGCGGAAGCTGGCAATATGCCATTGTAGGCATTGGTATCAACATTAACCAGGTGCAGTTTCCACCCTACCTGCCCAACCCCGTGTCGCTGCGGCATATTACAGGCCGTGAATGGGACGCGATCGAATTGGCGCATGTGCTATGCAGCTGCATTCAGCAACGCATGGAGCTACTATTTCCGGCCAATGCGGAAACTATCCTGGAGGAATATAAAAGCCGCCTGTTCCGCTGGCAGCGGCCTGGGTTATACCGGCAGGGAGATGATTATTTTGAAGCCACTATCCGCGATGTATTACCAGATGGAAAATTAGTATTGGAAAAAAACGGGGGAAATATAACGGTAGGTTTTGGTGAGGTGGAATTTGTAATAACCCGGTAGCCATTTGTGTGCGGTATTGAACAGGGCATACACCCAAAAGTACACAAGTAATTATTAGGATACAGTGGGATCTGAGTTGTCAGTATCTACCGTAGTGGGATGGAAATGGCTATACACCAAATTGCCTTTGGCCAGCCCAATCTCGTTCACCAGTTCTTCCAGGGTAAGCCCTTTGATCTTGTTTACCGAGCGAAACATTTTTAATAGTTGTGTGGCCGTGTTTTCCCCAATGCCTTTAATAGATTCCAGCTCGTTTTTAAAAGTACCCTTACTACGTTTCTGGCGGTGAAATGTGATGCCAAAACGGTGCACCTCATCGCGCACGCGGCGGATAAGTTTCAGGCTTTCGCTGCCATAAGGAAGTTTCAAGCTGTCTTTATCACCCGGATAAAAAATTTCTTCTTCGTTTTTGGCCAGCCCCACTACCGTCATGCTGCCAATGAGATCCAGCGCGCGAATACTTTCCATGGCGGCCCCCAACTGGCCTTTACCGCCATCAATGATCACCAGTTGAGGCAGCGGCTCCTGCTCCGCCAGCAAACGGCTGTAGCGGCGGTACACTACTTCTTTCATGGAGGCAAAGTCGTTGATGCCTACCACCGTTTTTACGTTGAAATGCCGGTAGTCTTTCTTAGACGCAACCCCGTCTTTAAATACCACACAGGCCGATACCGGGTAGCTGCCCTGGAAGTTAGAGTTATCGAAACATTCAATATGCTCCGGCAGCACCGGCAGCTCCAGGTCTGCCTGCAACTGGTACAATACTTTTTTGCGCTCCAGATCACTCTTGCCTTCCAAGTGCAATATCTTTTTGCGGTGCAGCTCTTCCTTGAAATAATTTACATTTTTCTCACTCAGCTCCAGCAGTTTTTTCTTATCACCACCCTTTGGAATGGTAATGTTGACGGAGCTTTCCGGGTATTCTACTTCAATGGGTACAATGATTTCGGTGGCCAGACTTTTAAAGGTATCGCGCAGGTAACCGATAGCATAAGCCAGCACTTCTTCGTCGCTTTCTTCCAACTGCTTTTCTACCGTTACCGTTTTGGTATCGGAGATGGTGCCATTTAACACCCGCAGGTAGTTTACATAAGCCGTATCGCCTTCGCTCAGGATGGTAAACACATCTACATTGCCCACCCGCGTATTCACAATGGTTGATTTAGACTGGTAAGCATCGAGGCTATCAATTTTTTTTCGCATGATCTCGGCCTGCTCAAATTTCATGTTCTGGGCATATTCCTGCATTTGCTCCTTAAACATATTTACTACTGGCGAAAGATTGCCTTTAAGGATATTCTTTACTTGTGAAAGATTTTCCCGGTAATCATCTTCCGTTTGCAAACCTTCACAGGGGCCTTTACAGTTGCCTAGGTGATATTCCAGGCATACCTTAAACTTACCCTTCTGAATGTTATTTGGCGAGAGCAACAGGTTACAGGTGCGCAGTGGAATGTTGTAACGGATTACCTCCAGCAGCTCCCGCACCCGGCCCACGGAAGTAAAGGGGCCCAGGTATTCAGAGCCGTCCCGGATCACATTGCGGGTAAGGAATACCCGCGGAAAATGTTCATGCCGTATCACCATGTACGGATATGTTTTATCGTCCTTAAGATTAATGTTATACTTAGGCTGGAACTGCTTGATCAGCGCATTTTCCAGGAGAAAAGCGTCCTGCTCCGAATTAACGATGGTGAACTCAATATGGTGGATATTTTCCACCAGTTTGCGCGTTTTATAATTATCATGATTTTTGGCAAAATACGAGCTCACCCGCTTACGCAGGCTTTTAGCTTTGCCCACATAAATGATCTCGCTGTTTTCGTCGAAATACTTGTAAATGCCCGGTTGTAGCGGGATGGTATGTGATAGTTTTGAAAACTCCGCTGCTGTCATTTGCCTATGGTTTTGGGTACATGCGTACCTGTACGGACAAGTGTTGGGGCGACAAAAGCACGACCTGCTGGTCCGTAGAAACACTCACTGTTTTCAGGTGTTCGTAAATTAAAGTGGATGCTGTTTTGTACAATAAATTGCTGGTGCGGGAAATGATCTGCACCGACTGAATATACCCGGAACTGTCTGTTTCCAGTAGCACCTGCTGCGGGTTCACCTCCGGCGTTCTGGCGGTGTAACTGAGCGATCGGGCACCTGAAAATCCGTTAGTCACGGAGTCTAAGATGTACTGATCGCGAAGCGAAGGTTTGTTCAGGTTTATTCCTGCAAATGGTTTTAACAGTTTACTAATAATACCCGTATCGCTGGTAATTATGGAATCGCGAACACCATTTTGCTCCACCAATTTATGAAATTGCAGGCCGGCCTGTTCCATTTGCTTTTTTTCGCTGGCAAAATAAGCTGGCAGGTCGCGAAAACGCTCCGTAGAGGCAGTTACCGGCGCCTGCAAACGCATGCAAGCAGCTAAAAACAACAGCAGGCTAACTCCTGAAATTCCTTTCCATCGGGCAAATCGACAATCCATATTTCAAAATTACGGAAAAGGAGGATGATAGCAGTGGTTAGACTTGAGGGGAACCTTATATCGGTACGGGCTATGGCACACATTACGGATCGAGTAGGAAGGTAGGGATTAATTCCCTACCTGTCCTCTCACACCACCGTACGTACCGTTCGGTATACGGCGGTTCCTTAATTTAGTTCCGAG
>NZ_FMAR01000025.1 GCF_900094705.1 Chitinophaga costaii
CTTAAAGGGAGTCGCTTAGAATAGCGGTTTGATTTATGCTTCCGGTTAGCAGAATATATTAGTGAATTGGGTATTACATCTAATATTTGTGACAAGACCGGCTGTCCGGGAAATTTTCTACCTTTATCCAAGTTTATCTTTTGAGTGTCGTAACCCAAAATTATAAACTATTGGGGCGCAATTGCCCCTTTTTTATTTTGAACACAACATTTTTCCCGGACAATAGTGATAATTAATATTTGAGTAATAAACCCCGGTAAGCAACCGGGGTTATTATTTATCCAAAGCCTTTTTAAATTTATAGTTCTGGATCACATTATCGATTAAGAAAAACAGTATCCCTGGAATGGAAAGTGGTTTCTTTTTTTAAATTGATTGCACCACATCATCCAGATCAAACCGCGATTTTGGTGAAACGGATGGATGATTCAAATCACTTGCATCGGCATAGCCTACCGTAACCGCAAATAATGGCCTGTATTCGCTTTGGGGCAATAGCTGCTTATACGCGTTACGGTTAATGCCTTCCATGGGGGTGGCGTCCAGCCCCATACTGGCGCAGGCACTCAAAAAATAGCCTAATGAAAGATAAACCTGGTTTTCCATCCAGGATTTTGTAGCGGCAATGCCATGTGCTTTTACCTGATGTTCATAGAAAGCAATCCAACCCGGGGGCAAAATGGAAATATTGCGTTTTTCAAAAAGTGGTAGATCTTCGATAACACTGAACACTACTAAAAGTCCTACATTGTTAATCGAATTTTCGTTCATGTAGGATTGAGCGGCTAATTCCCTTTTCACCGTTTCGTTAGTAACAAAGGTAAATTTCCAAGGTTGGCTGTTAATAGAAGAAGGACTTAATCGTATGATTTCTTTTAATTCCTGGATTTGTGCTGCCGTAACTTTTTTAGCCGCGTCGTATTTCTTGGTTGAATATCTGCGTTGCGCAAGTGGTAAAAAATTCATGTTGTTATATATTGATGTGGTTATATATGCAGGCCATATCGATTTGCTGATCGGGAATTTGTGCGCGACAGCAAACGTTGCAAGCACTAACTGGCTGTTAAGATAATATAATTCATCCTGCTCCGGTATCATAGATAAATTACTGAAGGTATTGTCACCGCGATAAAATCCCCTCGTACACCGCCTCATACCCCTTCACCATCTGCGCCACACTAAAATGCGCCAGTGCATGCACATTGCAATCCGCTCTTTTTATATCCCCCAGGCGCGACACGCATGCTTTGGCTTCCTCCAAACCATTCACCAAAAAACCCGTTTTCCCGGGTACAATCAGCTCTGGCATAGATCCGCGGTTATACGCGATCACGGGCGTGCCGCAGCACATGGCTTCTGCTACACTCAGTCCAAAGGGTTCGTCAAAATAAATGGGGTGCAAGAGGGCCAGGGCATTGCCCAGCAGTTCACTGCGTTTTTCCCCACCCACTGCGCCCAGGAATACAATCTGTTCCCCATCGATAAAGGGTTTCACTTTTTCATTAAAATAGCCCTCGTCCTGCACAATGCCAGCTATGAGCAGGCGATGACCGGTGGCCAGGGCAATCTGGATGGCGTCGTGTGCGCCTTTGTGGGGATGGATGCGGCCATAGTATAGCAGGTAGTCCTGTGGCTGGGCGTGAAAGGGGAAGTCTTCCACCCGCACGCCGTTGTACACTGTGGCGGCATAACGCAGCAGCGTACTGCGGTCTGCTTTACTGATCGATACGTAGTGGCCAATATCATTGTAGCGCTGGAACACCGGCAATATTTTGGGCGAAGAAAAACCATGTATGGTAGTCACCATAGGCGTTTTAGCGAGGCGGGAATAGGTGAGGGGGAGGAAATCGAAGTGATTGTGCAGCAGGTCAAACTGGCCAGCCTGTTCCATCAGGTGGCTGATATGCAGGCATTCGGCTACCTTGGCATCGGCCTGTGGGTCTTCTGCATAACCGGTGGCTATTACGGCTTCCAGGGTGCCGCTGGTAATAGAGTCGGCGGTGGCGAAGAGGGTTACATCGTGTCCTTGCTGTACCAGGCCTTCTGCCAGGTTGGAGGCCATTTGTTCCCAGGGACCATAATGGCGGGGTGGGGTGCGCCAGGCTATAGGTGCTAAAATTGCTATTTTCATATCACCCACCTGTCAAAAAACGACCCATTCTTTTACTATTCAAAAAAATATGCAGTTGGTTTGCCGCTGATTGCTGTATTGTGCAGCTGGTGTGTAATACAGGCTGCTACGCCGTGCGAGGAACGGGGAGCAAGGAAAGCTACACCGGGGGGCAAGGCTATTTTCCCTAACTTCGCCCTTTGAATTATTTCGTACGAAGGAATTATGAGCTATCACGTTCGCCATTTGCCCTACCGGCAAACAGGTTATTTTAGTCAACTTGTCCTGGATTTCCTCGCTGCCCATCCTCAGGTCAGCCCCTTTTACGCGTATGCTCCTTTGCAGGCCGATTTTGGGAAAGTGATCGCCGCGCGCCAGCAGGCCCCGGTAGACCGTGCCGTATTGGTAGCGGCTTTGCGGGAACAATATGCGGGCCTTACCCTGCATGATGCCGTGCAGGAAAACATCGCTCGTTTACAATCGCCCGATACCTTCACCGTTTGTACAGCACACCAGCCTAATCTTTTTACGGGATACCTGTACTTCGCTTATAAGATATTACAAGCGGTGAAACTGGCGGCAGACCTGAAAGTCCAGTACCCCCAATATAATTTTGTACCCGTTTACTACATGGGGAGTGAAGATGCAGACCTGGAAGAGCTGGGCAGTATTTTCCTGGATGGTAAAACCCTTACCTGGGAAACCAGCCAGCATGGCGCGGTGGGCCGCATGCTCACTGATGGCCTGGAGCCTATGCTGGAGGAAATTGCCCACAGCATTAATTTTCTGCCCCATGGTGCCGAATTGCTGGCGCTCCTGCGCGAAGCTTATCAGCCCGGCATAAATGTGCAGCAGGCCACCTTGTACCTGGTGAATGCGCTCTTTGGCCGTTTTGGCCTGGTGGTGCTGGTGCCAGACAATGCCGCACTGAAACGCCTGTACATCCCCGTGATGAAGCAGGAGTTATTGCAGCAAACGTCTTACAAGCTGGTTACTGAAACCATGGCCCAACTGGCGCAGCATTATAAAGTGCAGGCCAATCCGCGGGAGATTAATTTGTTTTACCTGGTGGATGATCAGCGCGAACGCATTGTGCGGGAGGGCCACCGCTGGGCTGTGCTGAACACGGATTATACTTTCACAGAAACCGAACTGCTGGCCGAACTCGATGCCCATCCCGAGCGCTTTAGCCCCAATGTGATCCTGCGGGGTATGTTCCAGGAAACGGTGCTGCCTAACCTTGCCTTCATTGGTGGGGGCGGGGAGATCGCTTATTGGCTGGAACTGAAAAGCTTGTTCGCACAATACCAGGTGCCTTTCCCGGTGCTGCTGCTGCGCAACTCTTTCCTGTGGGTAGACAGCGGTTCGCTGAAACGCCTGCATAAGCTGGAATTAGAAAGTACCGATCTTTTCAAGGATACCCTGGAGCTGATAGATCATTACGTGGAATCGCACACCAATGCGGCGCTGGTACTGAAAGAAGAATACACCACCATAGAGCGCCTGTTTGATGAGCTAACGGAGAAAGCCCGTGCCATAGATGGAACGCTGGTGGCCAGTGTGGGCGCGGAATACCAGAAGGCGGTGAAATCTATCGGCAAGCTGGAACACAAATTCCTGAAGGCGGAAAAGAAAAAATTTGCCTGGCAAACGGAGAGCATACAAGCGGTGAAAAAGAAATTATTTCCTGCCAATAGTTTACAGGAGCGCAAGGAGAATTTTATTCCCTACTACGCGCAGTACGGACCGGCGTTTTTTGATGTGCTGCTGGAGCATATTGTACCGGTTACCGATCAGTTTATTGTGATCGAGGAGGAATAGCCTGGTTACAACTCCCGCTCCTGGATGGTCTTCAAAATGTCCTTCAACAAAGAATGTATTAAATGCAACTGGTCGTGCATGTTTTTCACTTCCAGCAGTTCGCTGCGTACCTGCGAGTGTGGTGCCTTGTTGTCTATCTCCTGTTGCCGTAATTGCAGCAGGTGGTTCAGGTGCTGGTCCAGTGGGTCAAATGCGTGGTTGGATATTTCGAAATCCGCCACCGGGGGGGCTTTTTGATCATTCTCTGTTGCGGCAATGGCATTCATCCGGTCTTCAATGTGCTGCATGAAGGCACTCAGGTAGGCCTGGATAACGTTATATTCCGGGCGGTAAAACTGCATGGGGTGTTGCATGCCCATGTTGGCCAGGGTGGCAATGTGAGAAGACAATGAGTGATTCAGTACCACGAAGTGATATACCTGCGACCCGTTTTTATGCCGGCTCTTAGGCTCCGACAGCATGCGCTGGAAAGCCGCCATGAGATTGGCCGTGCTTACGTGGGTATCTTTGCGGGCCAGTTTAAATTCGGTGATGTTGAACGGCGCTTTGGTGTAGAGCTTCATCGACTGATCGAAGTAGGATTGGTTGCTGCGCAGCATGTGGCTCATGTATGCCGGCAGGTATTTGTATTCCCAACTAGGCCACAGCAAATGACTGGCCAGGAAGGAAATGGTACCACCTATAAACGTGTCCAGCACGCGCTGTAGCACGTTTTCTATATCTTCCGGGTGCAGGAAGTGTAAGAGGAAGATCACATAAGGCGTGGTAAAAAACACACTTACCGTATAATTGAATGTGGTAAAACTATAGGCCCCTAAAATACAGAGCAGCATCGCCACAAAGATCACTGCCGGCACGTGTACAAAATGCAGCAGTCCCAGGGCAAACAACGCCCCGATCACCGTGCCCCAGAGGCGCTGGGTGCTTTTGGTTTTAGTTAGGCTGAACCCTGGCTTTAAGATCACCACAATAGTGAGCAATATCCAGTATACCCTGTGCAGCCCAATAAATTCACCCAGCAGAAAACCTGCTATGGTGGCAAGACTTAGCCGGATGGCGTGGCGGAAGTTATTAGAACGGAAGGTAAGGTTACTGGTAAATACCTCCACATCATAACGCTGCCTTGTTACAAACCTGGACAGCTCCAGGTTGGGATCAATGGGCGTTTGTTGCTCGGCGTCCAGGCGGGAAAGGCGGTGCAGATAGTGGTAACGGACCGCCATTTCCTGGAGGGTTTGCAGGATGTTATTCAGCGCGACCAGGTCGGTCCTTTCCTGTAAGCTGGTACGGGTGTTGCGGAAATCGGCCAGCAGTTTTTTTACTTTCTCAATCTCGTAGGGCAGGTTGTAGTGAGGCCTGGACCGCAGGCCGGCACTCACGGCGATGCCTATATTTTTCAGCTCTTCGGAAAATAAATAGACCAGGTGGCGGAAAGGCCCCAGTACGCTATCGTCTGGAAATATTTTTTGGAGTTCCTCGTAATTAATATGGGAGGTCATTACCTGTTCCTGGAGGTCTACCGCTTCCAGGAAGATCATCACCAGGCTTTTGTTGATCGAAGTAGTACCCTGCTGATCGGCCCGGCGTTTCAGCAGCAGTTCGCGTACCGATTCGGTTTGCTCATTCACCTTAATCTGCTGGGCCAGCACAGCGTTGTAATTTTCAGTAACGTTTACCCCGGGTTGATAAAAATTAGACCTTAGCTCCAGGTAATAGGCGGTTTCCACAAGGGCGCTGCCCAGGGCCTGCTGCACGCTCAGGTAGGGTCGTATTTGCCAGAGCAGCAAGGCCAGGAAATCGTACCAAAGGCAACCGCCCAGTATCAGGGAGGCAAAGAGCAAGCCATCGGCCACATTCACCGTGGGCTCGCCAATAACCATCACCATCACCAGCAGGCCGCCAATGCCAATATTGCCACCCCGGTTGCCATACACCAGCAGCATGCCGCAGAAAAAGCACACCAGCAGTATCCAGGGAATGGAAAGGGAAAAATAGGGAATTACCAACCCGGTACCCAAGGCTATCAGGCCATTCAGGGTAGTGCTGATGAGTAAGCCATTCCGCCGGTGCAGGGCGGTGCCCGGTACGTCGGAAATGCCGGTACAAAGCGCGCCGGTAGAAAGACCAATGCCAATGCTGAGGTAACCCAGGTAATAAAAAACAACGGAGGGTAGCACTACGCCAATAGTCATGCGCAACCCGGTACTGAAATGATAACTGAAAATAAAACGCTTAATCTCGCGTAGGGTCCGCTCGCTTTGCATGTGGTAAAATTAGCATATTTCTGAAAATCAACCCGCTATAACCGTTCCTAACTTTTTTCTCCACAGGTGTGTATAAAATATTACCATTATTAAATCCAGGCCCATTAAATTACCTATTCCGAATTATATCTTTGACTCCTCAAAAAAACCGGGAATAATACGTGCGTTTAAAAACATTAGAAATAAAAGGGTTTAAGAGCTTTGCCGACAAAACCGTGCTGAATTTCGATGAAGGCATCACCGGCGTGATAGGGCCCAATGGCTGTGGAAAAAGTAATATCATCGACTCCATCCGCTGGGTGATCGGTGAGCATAAGATCAGTAATCTTCGATCCGAAAACCAATCGGGCCTGGTGTTCAATGGTTCTAAAAACCGTTCTTCCAGTGGAATGGCCGAGGTAAGCCTCACCTTTGAAAATACCCGGAATGTGCTGCCCACAGAATTTACTACCGTAACCGTTACCCGCAAATTTTACAAAAACGGCGATAGCGAATACCGCCTCAATGACGTGGCCTGCCGCCTCAAAGACATCCACAACCTGTTCATGGACACCGGCGTGAGTACCGATTCCTATGCTATCATAGAACTGGGCATGGTGGACGATATTATCCGCGATAAGGAAAATAGCCGCCGCCGCATGCTGGAGCAAGCCGCCGGCATTTCCATCTACAAAACCCGTAAAAAAGAAGCCAAGTCTAAGCTGGACGCCACCGAGGGCGACCTTAACCGTATAGATGACCTGCTGTTTGAGATCAATAACAACCTCAAAACCCTGGAAAGCCAGGCCCGCAAGGCAGAACGCTATTACGAGGTGAAAAAGGAATACCGCGATATAAGTATAGAACTGGCCAAGGCTGCCCTCGAAGGATTTAACATCACCTTCCGTGAGCTGAATGAAGAGCAGCAGCAGGAGCTGGACAAAAAAATGGCCCTGGACGCAGCAATTGCCACCGAAGAAGCGGCGGTGGAAGACGATAAGCTGCACTTTGTGGCCAAAGAACGCGAATTGCAGGAGCTTCAGAAGGCCTATAACGAACTGGTATCTAACATCCGCACCCGCGAAAACGATAAAAACCTGGCCACCCAGCAGCTCAGCTACCTGCGCGAACGGGAAAAAGGCCTGCACACTTTCCTGGAAACTGCCGGCACCCAGTTGGAAAGCCTCACGGAAAGTATCCGCTTCACCCAGCGCCAGAGCGAAGAAGAGGCAGCGGTGTTTGAAACCATGCAGGATGGGGTAGAAACCCTGAAAGACCTGGTGGAAGAACGCCGGGAACAATTTAACGAACGGAAATTGGCCCTCGAAGGCTTGCGCAAAGACCAGCAACAATGGCAGCGCCAGCAGTTTGAGGCAGAGAAAAAAGTGGCCGTAGCCGACACCTCCGTGCAAAACCTGGTGCGCAGCATCCAGCAATTGCAGGAAGAAAAAACCCAGCGCCAGCAACAGATCGAACAGTTGCAAGACGAGAAGGAAGGCCTGCAACTCACCGTACAAGACGCCAAGGCCGACCTGGAAGAAATGATTGCCTTCCACGAAGAAACCAAGGGCAAGATCCTCTCCACCCAATCGGAGATGGAAGGCCTGCGGGAAAAACTGGTGAATGAAAACCGAACCCTTGATGCCAAAAAGAACGAATACGACCTGCTGAAATCCTTGGTAGATAGCCTGGAAGGATACCCGGAAAGTATTAAGTTCCTCAAGAAAAATACGGAGTGGAATAACAAGGCACCCATCCTGAGCGATATCTTTTTCTGTAAAGAGGAATACCGCACCTGCGTGGAAAACCTGCTGGAACCTTACCTTAACTATTACGTGGTAAACGACACGGCAGAAGCCATTCAGGCCATCCGCCTGCTGGATGCTAACAAAAAAGGCAAAGCCAATTTTTTTATCCTCGACCAGTTTCGCCACCAGGCCGGGGCGCTCTTTACGCCGCCCTCCACCCTGCCGGCGCTGGACGTAGTGGAGATTGATGAGAAATACAAGGGCCTGGGCAATTACCTGCTGGGCAAAGTATTCATTACCGAAGATGCCACCGCTATCGACTATAGCCAGTTGCCCGACAATGATGTGCTGATCACCGAAAAGAGTGGTCGTATTCATCGCGGCAAATACAGCCTGAGCGGCGGTTCCGTAGGCCTGTTTGAAGGGAAGAAGCTGGGCCGGGCCAAGAACCTGGAAAAACTGGAAGCAGAAATTAATACCCTGAACGATACTGTAACGGCGCTCAAGGCCCAGATCCAGGAAAAACACAACGCGGTGCTGGGGTTCAATAGCCAGTTGAACGAAACTAACATTAACCAAAGCCGCGAAAAAATTAACCAGCTCAATAACCAACTGTTTGGCCTGCAAAACCGCATTGAGAACTTCCGCCACCTGGTGGAAACCGGCGACAAACGCCTGGCCGACATGCAGCAGTCGCTGGACGATAACCAGGAAAGCATTTCCTCGGTACGCGATGAACTGGAAACGCTGAACGACCGCGTGCATACCCTGCACGACAGCATTGTAGCCGCCGACCGCGCCGCACAGGAAGCGGAGGCGCAGTTTAACCAGGCTAACGTTCAATTCAATAATCAAAACCTCCAGCACACCCGCCAGCAAAGCAAAGTGCAGGCGTTGAAACAGGAATTGGAATTTAAACGCCAACAACTCAGCGACCTGCACACGCAGATCGCCAGTAATAAAACCCAATTGGAAGACGCTGCGGCCAATATAGCCGCTGCGGAAGATAAACTGGCCCACGCCGAAGATGGATTGGCAGATATGTTCCGCCAGCGCGAAGAAGATGGGAAGGCTGTGAGCGAAAAAGACCAGGAATACTATAACTTCCGCAACACCCTGGCAGAACGGGAAACCGCCCTGCGTAGCAAACAACGCAGTCGCGCCGACCTGGAACATCGATTGGCCACCCTGAAAGACAAGGTGAACGAATTGAAACTCCAACTGGCCTCCATGAAAGAGCGCCTCAGCGTGGAATTTAAAATTAACCTGGACGAGATGCTCGACGAGTTGCGTAAAACCACGGATGCCGTGGAAGACCTGCAAATCACTGCCGAAAAGTTGAAAAAGCGCATGGAAAACATGGGCGAGATCAACCCCACGGCCATCGAAGCTTACCAGGAAATGAAGAAGCGCTATGAGTTCATCCTGGAACAAAAGAACGACCTGGTGAGCGCCAAAGACTCGTTGATGGCTACTATCCAGGAAGTAGAGTCTACCGCCAACCAAAAATTCCTCGACACCTTTAACCAGGTGAAGGAAAATTTTGTCCGCGTGTTCAAGGCCCTCTTCACTGAAGAAGACCAGTGCGACATGATCCTCAGCGATCCGGCTAACCTGGCAGATACCGGCATAGAGATCATCGCCAAGCCTAAAGGCAAACGCCCTGCCGCCATCACCCAACTGTCTGGTGGGGAAAAAACGCTGACGGCCACGGCGCTACTCTTCGCCATCTACCTCATCAAGCCTGCTCCGTTTTGTATACTCGATGAAGTAGACGCCCCGCTGGACGATGCCAACGTGGGCAAGTTCACCAACATGATCCGCAAATTTTCCGACAACTCGCAGTTCATCATCGTTACGCACAACAAGCAAACCATGGCGGCAGTAGACGTGATCTACGGCGTAACCATGCAGGAGCCAGGGGTGAGTAAACTGGTGCCGGTGGATTTCAGGAGTTTGAGTAATTAATTGGTTTAAGTAAAAGACATAAAAACAGCCCCGGTCCAAACCAAGACCGGGGCTGTTACGTTATATTCAGGTTATCTAATCGCTACATCGCATATGAACAGGCGTCATTTCCTTAAAAGCGGCTCGTTGTTGGGCCTTCCTGCCTTTACAGGGCTTTCGTTAAAACCCGGTAGGGGAAAGGCTTTTCCAATACCGGATTTTCCGTTGCAGGAAGTCACGCTCCAAACGTTACAGGAGCAAATGAAATCCGGCGCCCTTACCAGCAGCACTATAACGGAGATGTATATACGCCGTATACAGGCAATCGATCAGGCAGGGCCGCAATTGCGTGCCGTAATTGCCCTGAACCCCGATGCCGGCGCAATAGCCGCTGCGATGGACCAGGAGCGCAAGGAAGGGAAGCTGCGCGGCCCCCTGCACGGCATCCCTGTTTTAATAAAAGACAATATCGATACCGGCGATAAAATGATTACCAGCGCCGGCTCCCTGGCGCTGGCGGATAACCGCGCATTGCAGGATGCCTTTATCGTAGCCAAATTGCGCGCTGCCGGCGCGGTATTATTGGGCAAAACCAACCTGAGCGAGTGGGCCAACTTTCGCTCCACACGTTCCATCAGCGGGTGGAGCAGCCGGGGAAGGCAAACACGCAGCCCTTATGTGCTGGATCGTAATCCCTGCGGTTCCAGCTCCGGTGCTGCCGTGGCCGTAGCGGCCAATCTTTGCGCCGTGGCCATCGGCACAGAAACAGATGGATCCATCGTATGCCCGGCATCGGCCTGCGGCATTGTAGGCATTAAACCTACCGTGGGTCTGCTGAGCCGCAGTGGTATTATCCCCATTTCCGTTACACAAGACACGGCAGGGCCTATGGCACGCACGGTGGCGGATGCTGCCGCATTGCTAGGAGTATTAGCAGGGGCAGATGAAAAGGATGAAGCCACCGCTGGTGGTCATATACAGCAAGACTATACGAAGTTCTTAAACGCCAAAGGGCTGCGCGGTAAACGTATTGGGTTTGAAAAATCCATGTTGCAACGCCATGAGCAGGTGGATGTGTTAGTACAGCAAGCCCTGGATACGCTCCGCGCGCAAGGCGCCACCGTGGTAGAGGTGGAACTGGCGAAGATCGTGGATGCATTGGCCGAAAATGAATTGAAAGTACTGGAATATGAATTTAAAGACGGGCTGAATAAATACCTCGCCTCCGCCAATTCTGCCATGAAAAGCCTGGAAGATGTGATTGCATTCAACAAGGCCCATGCAGATAAAGTGATGCCCTATTTCCAACAGGAGATCCTCGAAACCAGCCATGTTAAGGGCGACCTGCAAACACCGGAATACGTAGCCGCGCAAAGCGGGAACCGCAACACCGCACAGAACGCCATCCACCACCTGCTACAGCAGCACCGGCTGGACGCTTTGTGTGGCGTAACCTTCGGGCCGTCTTGTTGTATAGACCCCATTCACGGCGATGCCAATACGGGATATGATTTTTCCTCGCCAGCAGCCATTGCGGGATATCCGCATATCACGGTGCCCATGGGGCAGGTAGCCGGGCTTCCAGTAGGGTTATCCTTTTTTGCCGGGGCCTGGCAGGAAGGGGCCATCATTACACTGGCATATGCGTATGAGCAGGCTACGAAATGGCGGATGGCGCCGGGGTTTCTGGAGACGGTGGGGATGGAGTAGGGGGGGTAGCTCGTTTATTTAGTAATCCCTATCACCGTGTTATGGGACGATTCTTTTTTACTTATATAAAGTCGATGAGGTATGCTGTATAAAAATCGAGTGGGTAATAGGTGCATACTTTTGAAAATGACAACATGGACGCTCATTTTATATCATTAACCCTTTTTAATAAATCAAATTTATGATTTCCCGGTAAAATTAAGTCCTTATCACTCAGCAACATTTTTACATGATCCTTCACTTTTAAATTAAAGTCATCCTTTTCTTCTTGTTCTAAAAATTGTACAATTCTAAAGAAGATATAATAATTGGAATTACTGGATGCTTTCTTAAGAAATTTGAATACATAGGGCATATATTTTTTATCCCAATCGTAGAGATTAATAGCTGCTTGAAATGCAAGCGCTATATTCGAGGAGGTCTTGAGAACAGACTCATTCATTTCAAGGTATATTGCGGTGTCTATTTTTCTTTGAAAAAAACATAGGTAGTCTAAAAAAGTAAGTCTGAATAAAAATCTTTTTTTCTTATACAGCGACCAGGTATGATGTACAAGAATATCCTTAAAATATTCAATTGATACTGATAAATCCAAAATCAAAATCAATATATCTGTCTCTAAGGAAAGGCAGTTATTATCGATGTAATTTTTATAAAATAAATTATTTTCATCTGTTGCTGAAAAATCGTAGTTACTAATAAATAACTCCCTATCTTTCTTATTGGAAAATATTTTAACTAGTTTTTGCTGACTTAAAGGATCGCTTAACATTATTATTGGGGTTTACGTTTTTTCCTATTCCTTTCAATATGGAACTGGCCAGTTTTACATTTTGTCTGCCCATGTTAGTTATTTTACGTCGGCATTGTATTTTACTTTTTTCAAGGTGTCGCCTGTTTTTGATAGGTATACCCATGCACTATCCTTCACCCAAATATCGTTACTAGTGTTATTTGTAGCGAAAGCCAAAAAATTTCTGTCTTGTAAGTGTTTTCATCTTTATATACAATTGCATTCACGAAAAAAAAGGGGAGATTTCTCAATATTGGTTGTTAATTTTTTTATGGCCATAGGGTTTAAAATGTAGGTAATACCAATAGCTTACCATCATTCCCAATTATTCCAGCTTGATTGGATGGAATCTCGCCACAATCCTTTTCCTATCTTCAGATCCATTGCAGGCAAAATTGTTTTATCAATACCGATAATTGTTCCTAGCGAAATTACACGCATTTCATTTTTTTTTACATTAGGGCCTGCGCCTGCGAACATTTCCCATTCATCGTTTTCCCAGCGCATTATTTCCGTTATAGATTCGCCTAATAAAGTTTTTAAATTAGTAATAACAATGGAATTTTGAGGGACAGAGTAATTCCATGTGCGAGTTATCCATTGCCAAATTGGTTCCGTAGAAATAGTGAATTCTTTTTTCATGTCAGGAATATCAAGGGTATAATGATTTTTATCTGGTAGAATTTGAAATGATTTAATTTGACGTGTTTTAAAGTAATCAAAAGCGCCTATTAACATTATGTTGCTCCAGGAGGCGTCTATTTCAGATAATGAAAAATTTCCTAAATTATCAATCGTAAGGGTTTCATTAATTAAATCCTTTCCTTTCTTAATTTCGTTATAGAATGCATTAAATATTAAAAAAATATCTTCCTTTAGGTAGTAAATTCCCCCAGCAAAAACTAACTCATAATTTACAATATTTTTTAATCCAATTGTATAGGCGTATCTGGGTTCTACCATGCTACTAACAATGGTTACATGGTGTTCATATTTTTCGATGTTGCATTTAATTAAATAGGAAAATTGATTTTTATCAACCATTGTCATTGATTTATTTTCTAATCAGTTAGCTTCTTAAGTATTACGACTGATTTTTTTAGTGTTTTGTTCCCTAGTCACATAAAAAATAAATCTTCCTTTGAGTTTTTTAAACAATTCATTTTTAAAATAGCCTTTTCGTTTTTATGGCCTCTGCTCATTTTTAACTAACATGTCCTGATGTTTTTTATATACATTACCATTTATATGTTCCAATACACTCTAAAACGTAGTAATAAGAATTGAAATCAATTTTATTAACATTTCCTAAAATTTCATTGAGTGTATCTAATTGTATTTTATTCAAAATATAACTAATATAGAGTAATTCATCACCATCTCTGGGTGGCACAATTTCCTTCAATTTTGCAAGCGGGATATTGATTTTTATCTCTTTTACGAGCTCTTTTTTATTATTATCATCATATATATTCAGAACCCTTTCTGTGCTAATAAGCTTATCTAATAAACTTTTTGTATTCATCTGTATAGTGTATATATTTTCCCTTTATAGATCGCTCATCTAAAAACATTAAATTTAAAGTTTGTGAAGTCCATCTGAGCAAAAATGGATGATTGGTATGAACTCCAAAAATCTACATTCACTTCAAATGTTGAATATGGGATGTAAATTTTTCCATTGTATCCTGTGAGCTGCGTACCTGTTTTATCAATGTCAGCATTACAAAATTTACCTTTAATTGGGGTTATGTAATACGTAATTATTTCCTTGTTTTTTTTTCAAAAACTGTTCTTTAACTATTTGATGCGTCTTTATTCTTTTCAAATAAATTAATTTATCTAAATATTCCAGTTCCTTAAAATATACATTTCCCAGATCAAAAATGCTATCTGCTGGAGTAAAAATAAAAGGGTTTATATTAATACCCTTGCAGCAGTCCTCAAAATTATTTTTTGAAAATCCGGATAACAAAAGAGGATGAAAAGTACTTTTATGCTGATTAATTGAATCCAAATCTATAATCCAATAATATCTTTTCACTCCTTCAAATCCGCGGCTGAATGAATCTTCAATAGTTAAAATGGCATAGCTTTTTATTTCGGACTTTTGGGCCTTGGTATTATATCTTACGAATACAAAAAGCGTTAACAATAAAATAAAATATTTTTTTTCCATAATGACTTTTTGAAACTGGAAATATTTAATTGGGGAAAAGTATAATGGGTATCTATTATTAGCTATGGAAAGTATGTATGTTGACTTTGCTTAAATTTATAGTAATCAGGTGCTAGTGAATATTTAATCATTGGTAACACAGCGGTATTTATTTTTATATTTCTATTCTTTAAGTTCAAATTCATTAAATAAAATTGTTTCTATTTTTGTATGGTGGATATCTATATAATGAACCCTCTTTGCTAAAAATGAAAACCCATCATGGATATCGGCCCCGAAGTGCTTTCTTTGGCTATTGAGATATAAAGTATCCCAGGATTTTACTTTGTCTATAATATATATTTTTTTTCAATGTCATGGCTTTCAATGTTTGTTAATTCCATATCCCATTTTCCTGTTTCTTTATTTTTATAAACATAAATTTCTTTATTGCTTATAAGTATACCGCGGAAATTTCCCCAACCTGGATTAAATCCTTCCAGTATGATAAAATCCTTTAATTCTGATAACTTTAAGCCATATTTTTTATATAGTTCTTCCCTGGCCTTAATCCCAAAATTAATAATATTTGTATATTCATCTTTAATCCTGTTTGTTTTATCATAATAAGATTTTTGATTTTGGTAGACTTTTTTCATTAACCTATTATCTTTTCCTCCCATTGGGAACCTGCAGGACATTCCTAATAGCAGTGATCCTATAAAAAATATTATTTTCCTTATCATTCATGTTAATTTTGGAATTTCCATCCTTCCTTTTTATAAACAAGTAAATTGTTATATGGAGGTATTTCAACGATGTCTGTATTCATACATTTTATCTTTCATAGAGAAGATTCAAATCGGTTAATGGATATTCTTTTTTTAATAACCCTTTATCTATGCATATAGCTTCATGAATTTTGCTCTTTCAATAAAAGAATTAAGTCCATATGGTTACTTTGTCCAGTCCTTTTAAAGTATGGATCAAGCAGATTCAAATATGTATGCAGAATATGTTTTTTTTAAGTTGAATATGAAACATATAATTAATGGTTCCTCCCTAATTCTACATTGAATAATGGGGTGATTTGTCAACCGCTAATAGATTTATTTTATAACACTATTCTTTAAATATGGTTTTTAGTGTTATGTACCTGTAATAAGCATCCTCTGTATTTACTCCGATGGAACCATTTTTTATTTTTCTTCCGTTTTTAATAATAGCACTTATTTTTTCTCTTGTATTGTAAACCAACGTATCTCCTATAAATGTATTTGAAGAAGAAGCATGGTCATATACTTCAGCTATACCATCTTTGATGATGCAAAAGTAATACTGCAGCTTTCCGCGTGGGTCATATGCTTGTATGTTAGAATTTATTATTTTTAACCTTATAATTCCATATCCATGAAAATTATCTCCATTGTCAACATTTTCGACAATTCCTGTTAGTTCCAAGTCTAAGTCTACTAATGCAATTTTGTTAATTTCACTCCTCCGGTGGAAGTCAAAATGTATCTCCCATATGAGTAAGACTATTCCAACTATAATGATGGGCACTTTTTTCACTTTATTTTTTTTGCTAGATATTTATTTACCATATTCCGAAAGGCCTCATCTATCCCTACTCTTGAATATATTCCTGTTTTCTTATTGGTAGCTTTGGCTGAATTCCTTCTCCCAGCTCTGTCCACTTGTCACTCTGTGGCTTTAATCACCATATTGAACGGGTAATCAAATAATACAACGTTCAGATAGGCTTCAGGTTTACTGAAGTTGTTTTCACTACCTGGTGTCCTTTTAATTTGATTAAACACCCTACTGTTTATGGTAGAGGGGGAAATCTTGGAGTTGCTTCCCTTAGGCATGTGCCACCGTCTGGTTAATCGTCAGTGGCAAAGGCCTGGAGTAATAAAGTCAACAAAATGGATTGCGAAAGGATGGCGGGCATTCCGGATACCACCCTTAGAAGACCACCTCAGCCAGACCTGGAACTGGACGACCGAGTCCGCAGGGAGACTGCTTAACCTATTGATATATATATAATTTCTCCTTTACTCTTTCATAAACTTCTTTTAAAGAAAGATACAAAATATTAGCGTCAACAGGTATTTTTAAAGCTTTGTTTTCGGACCAAATAAAGTAATCTGAAAGGGAATCTTGGAACTGTAATAAAACGTCCTTCTCCATAAGAGCCAGCAAACTTTTATCACCAATTTGATACGCGTAATCCTCTATAATCCCTAATGTGCCATAAATAGATTTAAGCAATTGAACATCATTTAAATAAAAAGTGTTTTTTGACAAAATGTCAAGATTTATTACCGCATATGGTTTTTCAAAATCAAAAGCCTCTATAGCCCATTTTTTTAACATGTCATTATCAAAAAAGGTAGTTCTGTTTTGAATTGAAGAAAATAAATCGTGAGGCAAAGGGAATAGAAGTATATTACCATCAGTATCAACTAATAATTTATCTATTTCGTTGTCTGAAAGATCAGCACCAAATACTGTATAATATTTTTGTTCTTCAAATACAACTTCTAATAAATATTTCCTATATTTTTCTGAAATATAATTAGTATCCTTCATTTTTTTATTTATTGAGGAAGTTTGTTTCTTAACCAATTTCTTTATTAGATTATTAGGCTTTTTGTCCCCTTAGCTGCTCCTGGGCCAGTGATTTCATCTGCTAATGGTTGATCGCCTATACTTCAATCAATGGTTTTCGGGCTTAGAAAATTCATATATTTCCTTGTCGATAACATTATCAAAAAACCAAAGATAGAAAAGCAATGAACTTCTAAGTAAGAGTGCTATAAACGAGGGGTTGCAGCTCGCTTGTAGGTTGTCTTGTTTTTAAATTCAATCAGACATTTTTTAATTCAGGATTCAGTATCGTTTAAAAAGTAGATATCAATATCTAAAGAAACTCCTAAATCCAACAATATGCCTAATTTAACTTTATCTATATACATCCCTATATTGTATTCTGAATGAGTGTAAACAACAATTGTTAATTCACCATTGTATGTAGCAATTAAATTCTTAAGTATTTTTATCCGGGGAGTAATAGTATTGATTAAAGCATCAACATGTTCATCTACAGAAGCATGTATGTCCACGCCAGATTCTAAAACCCAAGAACTAAATTTTCTATGCAATTCAATGTTTCGTTTAGGCAGTAAATCACCTTTTTGTCCAGCTTTTGAAGGTTCTATCCCAATTAAAGCTGTTATTTCCTCAATAGAACAATCAAAATCATGTATTTTTAAATATACTTTCGTTTCTGTCTTTTTATTCTCTGCCATCATTCATTTGATTTAAGGTCATTTAAATTAACTCCAGGAGGTGCGATTTCTCTTGCCCCTTCTTTCTGCCGCGGTAAGTTGCCCTGCCTTCAATGCAGTTTTATTCATGGAAAGATGTTGCCATTTCCGTTGTAAGAAAGGCAGCTCACGGCGATATCCACATTTAGTGCTGGAAAATTATTCATATTAAAGGTTAGTGATGAATACGTTATCTACGGAAATTTTAAAGCAACTAAAATCTGCTGGAAAATTGGATGTTAATGCCTTTTTTTTCTTATACCAGTAGATTTAAAGGGTATATATTATTAATTTGCTTTTGGTTTTTCCTGTATAAGAAAAAAGGTATTCAATTTTTCCCACTCAGCACTTGTTAGTTTTTGAGTTAGTGATCTAACATTTTGTTTTCTTAAAATAATTGTGATACTTAAATTTAGCCCTAATTGTCAGATTAACTCTTAACTTCTACACATAATCCTTGTCCGAATTCAGTAAAGCGGGCACGATTGCCGCTCAACATGACATCTTAAGCGTTCGGTGGCTGTGTCAGCTACTCAGCGGAGGCGAGAAATTTTTTTTCTGCCATCGTCGACGTAACTTCACCTGAAGCAACCCAAGATTTTGCTGCACAGGTTGCAGAAAATTTAGGCATTACGACATTGGTAAATAATGCGGGGATTTACCCCTGGAAGCCATTTGCCGAGACAGACTATGCTTTATGGTAAAAGGTAATTGGCATCAATTTGGACGGTACTTTTTTAATGAGTAAAGCATTTGTGCTTTATATGATACAACAAAAGTATGGTCGTATCGTGAATGTGGCCAGCACTTCATTTTACACCAACGCACCACAGATGACTGCCTATATAGCGAGCAAAGGCAGCGTTATCGGTTTTGCGCGTGCTTTGGCAAGTGAAGTTGGGGCCAACGTTAGTACGGTAAACGTAAGCGCTCCGGGTCTTGCAAACACCAAGACGATGAAGAGCGTGAACGCTGAGATATTTGATATCCTGTCCAAGATGCAGGTCATATCTAAAGTAATAGAGTCCGAAGACCTTGTAGGAGTCGTTTCTTTTCTCTGCTCTAAAGGTGCCGCCTTTGTAACAGGCCAGACCATAGCTGACTATGGAAGATAAGTAAGAAATTAAATCAATGATTATGTCAGAAAAAGATATTAGCATAAAAAACGCGTCAACGGGAGAATTTCTTGGTGTGGCGGGAGGTAATTATCGTATCGTAATTTCGGGTGAACAGACTGGAGGCAATTATGCCGTTATAGAGATGAATGTGCCCCCTGGTGGAGGTCCGCCGCCGCATTCTCATTCTGCCTTTCAAGAAATGTTCTATGTTGTCGAAGGTGAAATTGAATTTAAAACGGAGAAAGGTAAAGAAAATGTTGCTAAAGGTGGTTTTGTCAATATCCCTTTCGGCGGGGCGATACATTGTTTTCAAAACACTTCCGGCGAGTTTGTCCGGTTGTTGTGTACGGTAGTGCCCGCAGGTCTTGAAAATATCTTTAGAGAAATCGGTCAGCCGGTAAAGGAAGGTGAGATCCTTCCTCTTCCTGAAAATACACCGGAACGGATTGCTTTTATAGAGGCTATGGACAAAAAGTATGGCCAAAAAACCTATCCAAGAAATTATCTGGACAACGTATAATATATGGTTAACTAAGATGAGTTTGTTGTTATAATGCTACAGTTGGTAAATAAACATCCGGCTATAGGATTTTGTACAACTATAAAATATCACTATTGTCCGGGAAAAATGTTGGGTTAAAAATAAAATGGGGCAATTACGCCCCAATAGTTTGTAAAGAAACATTTAGAAATTTTTCTCTTTATATTGTTTTATTACTATTCGTTCCATGTTTGTATCAGGCCAGATTTCTACTCTATAATAATCATCTCCTTCCTCTTGATCAACTACACTCGCGAGATTTGCGGAATAAATTCTTACGCGGTATTTACCGGGTGGTATTTTTACTTCTAGTTCAATATTTGAAAACGGGCAATCCAGTACTTGCAATATCCCAGAAGGTATGTCTAATCCCCCTTCTACAATGTGATCGTATTGATTGTATGTTATCATGTCCTTTTTACTTTTAATTAAAACAAGTTCCCCTTTTAAAGGACCATAGCATTCTAATCCCACGCCCAAAATACCATTCCCTATGGCTAATCGGGAAAGAGTAGCCTCTTCCGTCCAAAAATCATCATCGCCGGTGTTTTGTGAAGTTTCTTTGTCACATATGTAGAACTGATGGTGACTCGTAGAAAAATCAAGTTTGTGGATACTAGGCGTCATATTTTTAAGTTGATGAAGATTACAACATTGGAATAAAATGTAACTAGTTAATATGAAGTATTTCATGTATTAAGGTATCGGTACGAAATTTCTTGGAGGATATAATCTACTTCCTTCTGAAAATATAATATACAACGTTAGAGCCGTGCCAGAGAGTCCCGTGGCTATTCCTATTCTCTCTCTAATTTGTCCTGCCTTCAAACCATTTTGATTCATGGAAAGGATGTTTCCATTTCCATCATAAGAAAGGCCGCTCACGGTAAAATCCACTTTATCGTTGGTATAGTCTGTGCTGCCGTCGTTCTGCTACCTGAAGTCGGCGCTGGTAAGGCGGCTGGCCGCATCATAGCCATATCCGTATGCCCTTGCGATGGGCGCATTAAAACCTTTCCAGGTTACGCCGGAGATATTGCCATTATACTGGGGGTTGGTAAAACCGGTGTTATAATTAATCTTTTCACCGAAGTGATTTATGTCCGTATTGCTGCCGGCTACGTAATCTTTGTTGATGGCACTTAACCAGCCTTTTATGTTGTATTCTTGATTAACGGCTTCCAGGTTGTTGTCCAGCACTTTCTTTTTCAATCTTCCCAACTCGTCGTAAGTATTTTGGGCTATTATCCGCAGGGTGCCGCCATTTATCTGTTTGCTAACTTTTATTACGCGATCTTATATTTTTAACCGTTATGAAGCCTAGGGATCTTTTGATGGATCAGCATTTTCTCCGGCCTTTGCCCTTACCACAAAATCTGACCCATCTTCTCTCTTTCCCAAAAAACCTGTTTCCTCGTGAAAAGAAGGTGATCCTGCATCCGCAAGTGATTGCTTCATAGCTCCTTGTACACCTAACTGTTTACAATACCGTAAAGCTAGGGAAGTTTCGGCACCCAGAATATCCCCCCGCTGTGTTTGAAAAAAGAGTTTAACCAGACTAGTAAATCTATTCATCTTTATTGGGAAGGCAGTATAGATCAACATCAAATTCTATATTCAACTCCTTTGTCAAGCGGTTGTATCGCGCATCTAAATGCACTGATGGCGTACTTTCGTCATTGTCATAGCGGATAAATATAGCACAAGAAAACTCACAATAATATTTCTCACAAAACGGCCGTAACAGTTCAATCTTGGATTCGATGATATCCAACATCGCATTCATCTGATCTTCAAATGAGGCGTACTTGTCCAAGCCAGAACCCATAATCCATCGATTCCGTTTCGCGATCCCTGAAAGATTAGGGTTCTTTCTTTCCCCCTTAATATAAATTCTGACTGGAGTAATGCCAATGTTTTCAGTGATTTTATCGGGGCTTATATCGTCAAAGTCCGCGATTACAAAGCTTAGAATGACTTCATTTCTCATAAGATTATTCAATTTTATTATCAAGGTGTAGCTGCCGCTGCCCCCAAGGATCCGCCAAATGTTTCTGGCACCAAAAGGATAGCCGCGCCCCATTTAATGACCTCATATATTGCAACACCAACAACAACACCAGTTCCTATTTTGCCTGCTGGACTTAGGCCACCTGCCGGGGGCGTTGAAAATAGATTGTTCAAATTTATACCAATTGGATCGCCCGGCCCAAGTCCTCCTTTGGGTTTTTCATATACATTGCCCTTTCTGTCCTTATATAAATCAAACCGGCTTCCGAAGTCTTTATCATGATGATCCCATACTCCCTTCTCCTTCAGCTTTTCAATTTCGCCAGGTGTCAACTTTTTGTCTTGGCTAGGATTTCTAGTAGGGTCTTCAGTTGCATCTCCACCCGTTTCAGGCTTCTTCTTTTTTCCTTCATCATCCCCCCCAGCATCCCCTGCAATATAGTGTGGCCCCTTGTCATTAAAACCGTCATCGAGCATTTGATGCCTTTCATCTTAATTGTCAAAAACCTTGTCGTCTGGCCTTCCTCCTGCAAAATAAGGATTATCAAAAATGCTTGGTTCATGCCCCACATTAAACTTGTCATCTTGAGGTGGAGTCTTATTAAATTGACAACCGGCACAAGCCTCAAATGCACCACTGCCATTTGCATCAAAACTTTCCATTCCATCTGGATCGATAAACCGGATTGGATTATCGTTAGCATACGCATAAGGGCTCCACCTTCTATTCTTATCTGCTAATGGATCAGGATTATGCCACACCATCAACTGTGGATCCTGCATCCTCGCTCCAAAGTCGTATCCCTCTAGTCCTGATCCGTCATTGAACTCTTTACTCTGAAGCTCTTTTCCATTAAACTTATACTTGTTCTCAGTGTATTGTGATTTAATTGCTTTGTCAGAGATCCCTGCCATCGTCAACCCATACGGATAATAATGCGTCTCCTCCAGCAACGGCCCACTAATATGATTCACCACCAAATTATTAAAATACACATCCTGCCCACTCTCATTACTCACGTAAATATAAATAAACCCGGTCGATTTAATGGTCATCGGACTAACGGCCAAAGTTTGCAGCGCTCCCGGCGATGCCTGTACCTGCCGGTTTCCACTATTACTGCTCACCATATTGAACTGGTCATCAAACAATACGAAGTTCAGGTAGGCTTTAGGTTTGCTCGCGTTGTCTTCACTACCCGTGGTTTGTTTAATCTGATCAAACAGGCTACTATTCATGGTAGTAGAGGACATGGGGGAGCCGCTTCCAGTAGGCACATGCGCACCGTCTGCCTGTCCGCCGGTGGCAAAAGCCTGGAGCAAAGAAGTGATCATGTCCGCAGTAGAAGCGTAGCGGGTATTAGCCCCGGTATTGGTATAATATGCTTTTGTGCCGATGGTGATCACATCACCCGCCATTACACGTAGCACGATAGAAGGTCC
>NZ_FMAR01000003.1 GCF_900094705.1 Chitinophaga costaii
TTACGTGTTCAAAAATTTTAATCCGGTCCCTTTTGAAAATGAAAAACTACTAAGCTACCTTTAGAAAACCGTCCAGTTTATAAGGGGTCGATACAATATAAGCCCACGCACCCTGGATGCCTACAAAGGATTTTACAAGCTGGTTATTGCGGCAGCCCGCAACGTAGGTATGGATCACCTACCGATCAACAGTGTAAAAAATGGTCACTGCCGGCTCCTGCTCAACGAAATATCCAGGATCAAAAAGTAGGCTGGTTCGGCGGCAGGTTCATCCCGTACCACAACCAGGGCGCTAGCTGTTACCGGTACATCATACATAGGAACGCCGGGCCAGTTGTCACGGTTTAGTACTGCCTTTAAAAGACCGGTGCTAACCGGAGATCCATCTAATGATTTATTCCCACTATTTGATTCAAATAGAGACTCTATTTTTCGCTTCATCGTATTATGCGGAACACTTGTTCCTGTCTCCCATCCAGAGACCGCGCGAATAGTTACCCCTAATTTATCAGCAATTTCCCACTGGCGGCCCTAAATGCACCACTTATTATCGTTGATTCCCCCCCTATCAGCAAAATTAAACATTACGCATACATCCTGTGAGTGTACTACATTGGAGGGATACACTCCGGTTAAGGTTTATATAAGTTCTTTTTAAGCTGTTTGTCGATGAAAGCTGCAATATAGCTAGGTAGATTTAAAATAAGCCATTGATAAAATAGCTTTGCTTCTTTTCAAAAAGTAATGTAAAATGAAGCAAAAAACGTTAGGACTACTGACTATATTTATTTTATGTCTATCCATTATTTCAGGTTGTGCCAAAGATGACGATAAGAGTGATGATGACAGTACGACCGATTATGTTCCCGCCAAAGGATTCGCGGAGTCCGATGAAGAGCCCGAAGGAACTGCGCTGGTATTACCAGATGGGCTCAATTTCGAAGGAATAGAACCATATTATATTCTTGACGAAACCGATTGTAATGGTGAACCAAGGGTAGGGGCACCGGCGGAGGGTTATGTTCCGCTCTGTTTGTTATTCAGAAATACCTTGCAGCATCCTATTACTTTACAACTTCCTCCCGGTTTGATTTTTATTTCTAAAGAAACAAAAATACAAAATGGTATCCTGGTCCAAAAAATCAGCAAGGAGATACCGGCTCAACAATATTTGTATGTTCCCATAAGGGCGCAATGTATTAATCCCGGCAGGTTTATTCCCGGGGTGGGAAATGTTTATCGTATGGGACCGGTAACACAAAATGGTCCTATGCTTGATCTTATAAAAAAGCTGGCAACGAAGAACCTGGCAGCAACCGGAGATATTAATATAGATGCTGATATCGAGGCGAAAATACAGCGTTTGGTATTTAACGTGGCTAGAAATGGTAAAATGAATGACTTTGATAAATCATTATTGGATCAGTTGCCCAATCTATAGGGCTTTGATAAAATGAGGATGACCTGTCTTACAAAAAAGACAGGTCATCTTTTTTAATAAGAGAAATCCGCAAGTTAGGGCAAGCGAAAGGGCAATGCAGTTTTGAAAAACAAGGACGGATGGTTCATCGACTGTTTCCACTATTCGACGACGATAATAGCCTTCTGTCTACGGTAATATTTTAACCGGTTTCCGAGGAATATTTTTGGTTTCAGCAATAAAATTTTAGTGTATTGGCTCAAATCTTTTTGCTATTGGATGTGTCATCAGCTGCCTTGTCTTCATGTGACGGGTTCACTTCGGTAAGTCGTAAAATAAATAGGGAAACTGCTGTTGGATTCCGGTAATGAAGGCCTCCGTTTATAAAAGTACAGCAGCATCTTAATTAATGCTTAAAAGAAAAAACGTATGAAACGAAAAAAAAAATTATACAGCACCTTCATTATTTTGGCCCAGCTGTTAGTCATCTCGGTTTTTGGTCAGGAAAAGATGGTGAATGGCAGCGTGCTAGATCCCAATGGGCGTGCGCTTGAAATGGTATCTGTACAGGTGAAAGGAAAAGCAGTAGGTATTGTCACCGATGCATCAGGAAGATTTTCAATAAAAGCGGGCGGTGCCGATATCCTGGTGTTTTCTGCCGTAGGTTTTAATGCACAGGAACTACCAGTAACTGCTGATTCTTTTTATACAGTAGTATTATCGCCAGAAAATGCGGTTTTAAATGAAGTAGTGGTAACTGCCTTGGGCATAAGAAGGAACCGAAATACGCTTCCTTATGCAGCTCAACAGATCACAGGAGATGATTTAAACAAAACGGTAACATTAAACCCGGTAAGTAATTTATCAGGAAAAATTGCTGGTTTGCAGATTACGCAGGCCAATACAATGGGTGGGGCTACCAATGTGATACTTCGGGGAATAAAATCATTAACTCAAAGCAATCAGGCGATGTTTGTAGTGGATGGGGTACCTTATGATAATACGGACAAAAGCCTCAGAAGCTATGATTTGGGTAACACAGCGTCGGATCTGAATCCTGATGATATCGAATCGGTAAGCGTCCTGAAAGGTGCGGCGGCATCTGCATTATATGGTTCAAGAGCCATCAATGGCGTGATCATGATTACTACCAAAAAGGGGACTAAAAAGAAAGGTAACCAAGTGAGCGCCAATTTTGGAATTACAATGGGAAAACCGGATAATAGTACGCTTCCGGTATACCAGACGGAATATGGGCAGGGTTATGGTAGTGCGGGATATGACGATGATTATCCTGATAATGATGGGTTCTTTTATTATGTACCCGCTCTATTTAGCAACGGGCAACGCCTGATGGTGGTACAGACAAATAATGATGCCGCTCTAGGCCCGGCTTACAACCCCAATTTACTAGTATATAACTGGGATGCTTTTACACCCGGAAATCCTAATTATGGAAAGGCCACTCCGTGGATGCCTGCTGCACACAACAGGCCTCAGGATTATTTTGAAACACCTGTTACTACTACCACCAGTGTGCAAGTGAACAGTAGTGGCGAAAAGGGCATGTTTAAATTAGGCTATACACATGATGATAACAAGGATTTTATGCCGAACAGTCATTTAAAGAAAAATCTTGCCAGCTTTTCAGCGTCGCACAAATTGATGGATAAGTTAACGATAGCTGCCAGCATAAATTATGCATATATTGGCGCTACCAACCGATACCTCTTTCCTTATAGTGGTGGTACCAGTCCCATGACGGATTTCAGGCAGTGGTGGCCAACGAACATAGATATAAGGCAGCAAAAAGAGGATTATTTTTCTACAAAAACCAATGCAACCTGGAACTGGCAGACATTTGATTATATGAACAATAAATCCGGAAGCATTGGCCAGCCTGCGTATCATGATAATTTATATTGGTTTGCATACCAGAATCCTCAAAACGACAGCCGTAGCAGGTTTTTTGGAAATATACAAATCAACTATGCAATAAATTCATTTGTGACGGCTACCGCCAGGGTTTCAAAAGATTTTTACAGCCAGCAACTAGAAACAAGAAACGATGTGGGCAGCCAGACGACTCCATTCTATTACCGGTATGACGAAAAATATGATGAAACCAATTACGACCTGATATTGAATTTCGATAAAAAACTAGGAGATAATATCAATTTAAAAGCCGTGCTGGGCGGCAATATAAGACAAACCAAAAGTGAAAATATGAGCGCCATTACAAGTGGCGGTCTAGTAGTACCCGGATTTTTTGCTATTTCAAATTCGCTCAAAACGCCGGCCGCACCTGTTGAATATGTGGGCAGAAAAGAAGTAGATGGTATTTATGGAGGAGTAACAGTAGGCTATAAAGAGTTGCTTACACTGGATGGTACATTAAGGCGCGACCAATCCTCTTCATTGCCTGCTAAAAATAACAGTTATAATTATCCTTCCTTGTCTTTGAATTTCCAATTCTCAAAATTACTGCCTCAGCTCCCCTGGTTAACCAGTGCAAAAGCCTGGGGTAACTATGCTGCTGTAGGCGGAGATGCTCCTTTGTATAGTGTACATAATACCTATATATCCCGCGTGCCGTTCAATTCACAAACATTGTTTTCAACATCGTATACCAACAATAATCCCAATTTAATGCCCGAGCGTCAGAAAGGTTGGGAAACTGGGTTAGAGGCGGCGTTCCTGAATGACAGGTTAGGATTTAGCGCTACTTATTACAAAACAAAACAAGTAGATCAAATTATGCCGGTTAGCGTATCTATGTCAACAGGATACGCCTCTTTCTTTGTGAATGGAGGCGCTATTCAAAATAGCGGTTTTGAGATTAGTTTCAATGGAACGCCTGTAAGAACAACAAACTTTAAGTGGAATGTAAATGTAAATTGGAGTGCAAACAGGCAATTAGTTCTTTCCCTGTATAACGCTCAGCCATCCTATACGGTAGCTGTTTACCAAAACGCCGTGCGACTAACCGCTGTGATAGGCAAGCCTTACCAGATACAAGGCACAGACTATGTATATCTAAATGGGCAAAGGGTAGTAGATGAAACAGGTCATTACAAAATTTCAGATAATATTTATTCCGATTTAGGTACGCCTAACCCGGATTGGATTGGTGGAATCAATAATACGTTGCAGTATAAAAATGTTTCATTAAGCTTCCTGGTAGATGCACGCAAGGGTGGCAGTGTTTATTCGTTAGATATGGATTATGGTTCAAGTTCCGGTATTTACCCCCGCACCGCCGGACTAAACGATTTAGGCAATCCCGTGCGTGATCCATTGACGGATGACGATAAAAGTGGCGGTATCATTTTACCTGGCGTTACAGAAGATGGCAAACCCAATACAAAACGGATTGACGAGTCTGATGCAAACAATGGCGCTTTTTCGTATGGATCTTCCAACAGAGAAGCCCGCCGTGAATTTGTATATGATGCCAGCTATATAAAGCTACGCGAATTGGCTATCGTATATTCTTTTGCGCCTAAAGTATTTACACAACATTTTGATTTTATAAAAGGAATTGATTTGTCGCTGACCGGCAGAAACCTTTGGATTATCCATAAAAATATTCCTTATGCTGACCCTGAGCAGGGGCAGGCATCGGGCAATGCATCCATGGGATTTCAAAACGGGGCCTATCCGACCATTAGAACAGTAGGCGTATTAGTGAAGGTTAAATTTTGATGAGCAGAAATGGAACTAGATAAACAATAATATATAACCTGAATGGTAGAATTAAAACCCGCCAACCGGGCAGAAATAAAAAAACTACAAATGAAACGCCCATTTAAAATTTTTTACACATAGAGAATATATGGTATGGCGTTCCATTCGATCAAAATAAAAAATAAAAAAAATGCGAATGAAAACAATATTGAATATAAGTACTTTTATTTTTGTTGTCTTAACAACATCCTGTACTAAAGGCATCACAGACTGGAATATCGATGGCAAAAATGCATCTGATGTTCCGGCATATACATTATTTACAACAGGACAAAAAGCGCTTGTAGATGCCTATAATTCGTCCTCTGTCAGCGTGGCGCCATTCCGTGTGTTAGCACAGGAGTGGACGGAAAATACTTATATTCAGGAGGCACAATACAATTTTTCGGACTATAATGCAAATGCAGGATGGTGGCAGCGTTTGTATGGCACTTCTACTCCTAATGGCGGAACAACTGTCAATCCGGGCGTCTTATCCAACCTGGAAGCTGCCAAAAAGAAATTTGCGCTGGATATCTCAGATCCTGCAGTAATGAGAAATAATAGGATCATCGCTGATATTTTGGAAGTGTTTACCTACCATTTGCTGGTGGGCACTTATGGCGATATTCCTTACTCGCAGGCAGAGAATAACACCATTCCCTACCCTAAATATGATGATGCGAAAACGATTTGGACGGATTTACTTTTGCGATTAGATACCTGTATATCAGGGCTGAATGAAACAGCTAATTCCTTGGGAGCGGCCGATCAGGTTTATAATGGTAATACGGCTGCATGGAAAAAGTTTGCTGCTACCTTAAAATTAAAAATGGCATTGCTGCTGGCAGATGCCGACTTTGCAACTGCGTCTGCAAAAGCGCTTGAAGCGGTTAATACAGGTATTTTTAGTTCAAATGATGATGATGCAGTCATGCATTATGATCCTAGTTCGGTTACAAATGCTAATCCGCTTTGGCAGGGCCTGGTAAATAGCGGGCGACATGATTTTGTACCCAGTAATTTACTGGTAAATATCATGTCCGATTGGAATGATCCAAGACTTGCACTATATTTTACTAAAGATTCCCATGGCGAGTATAGCGGTGGTGTTCCCGGAGCAGGGAACGGGTATGGTATTTTTTCTGACTTTTCTCCTGCCATGCAGACGCCGGATTATCCGGGTGTGCTGCTTAGCTATGTGCAAACAGAGTTTTTGTTAGCTGAAGCTGTTGAAAGAGGTATTCCTGTGGGTGGTACCGCTGCATCACATTACAATAATGCTATTGTAGCATCGATCCGCTACTGGGGTGGAACAGAGGCAGATGCGAACGAATACCTTTTGCAACCGGCTGTCGCTTATGCAACGGCTACCGGAAACTGGCAACAAAAATTGGGTTATCAAAAATGGATAGCCAACTACAATATGAACTGGGATTCATGGTCGGATATCAGAAGATTGGGACACCCGAATCTTGATGTAGTAAATCCACCTATTGGCGCAAAAGGTCAGCTTCCCCTGCGTTTCACCTATCCGGCTAATGAATCGGGTTCCAATGCCATCAATTGGCAAGATGCTGTAAATAAAATTCCTGGAGGAAAAGATGTGGTGGGAGCTAAATTATTTTGGATGAAATAATTAAAAAAAACGTGTCGTTCGTCGACGAAAATCGTTATATATCTTCTAACAAAAAAATATTTCAAAACAAACCTAACTTTGCATATACATAAAAGGCCTCTTGTTGAGAATTAAATATACCATATTAAAACAATGGTTTTACTGGCTGCTTTCCTTTGGGCTATTGTCAGCTATTTATGGAACAGCATACGATAGTTATGAGCTGGGCGCAAAAGTGATCCTGATGCTGCTACCCGTGCATATGTTGTATTTTTATTCGATTACTAATTGGGTGTTGCCACGGTTTTTCTTTCGTGACAAATATGTTAAAACATTTTTTCTATTACTGCTGCTAATACCAGTAATTGCAGTGCTGTACCGGCTGGATGAAATTTTTATATCCAACCCATATATTTTTCATTATTACACCAACCGAAATATACAGGTGAATTGGCCTGAAATGAGCCTGCCCTGGTTCAAGCAGCTATTGCGTCCGCTTGATTTTGCCAATGCCCTCGAGCGTACCAACACGGTGGTGTGGATTTGTGTAACGCTCAAATTATTCATCTTGTGGAATGAACGAAAACAAGCGGTGCTTCAGGCAGAGCTGAACTTTTTAAAAGGTCAACTACATCCACATTTTCTTTTTAACTCGTTAAATAACCTTTACGCACTTTCTTTGGACAATGCCCCCCAGACGCCGGAAATTATTTTGGGCCTTTCCAATATACTTCGATATGTGCTTTACGAATGTACTGCTGAACGGGTATTGCTAAAACGGGACATTGAAGTGCTGAACGATTATATAGAACTGGAAAAGCTTCGGTATGAAGACCGGCTGGAGCTGAATGTAAATATCAGTGAGTATCCAACCAATGTGGAAGTGGCGCCGCTGCTAATGCTTCCGCTTGTTGAAAATGCCTTTAAACATGGCGCTGCGGAAACCACTGATACGCCATGGATTAATATGGAATTATATATTACAGGCGATACTTTAACTTTCAAGATTTCTAATAGTAAACCCGAACAGCCGGTTGTATGCGCTTCCGGCCAGAAGGTGAAAGGGAAAATAGGGCTGCTTAATTTACGGAAACGGTTAGATTTGTTATATCCTGGTAAACACGCATTGCGGTATTTTGATGAAAGCGACTGTTTCATTGCAGAGCTGAGTGTTCAATTATCTTCAACCAATAAAAAGAAAGCATGAAGATACGCACACTAATAGTGGATGATGAGCCTCACGCCATGGAGATTATAAGAAAGTATGCCACGCAAATTCCTGAAATAGAAATTGTAGGCACTTGTGGGAATGCTATTGAAGCTTTTCAAACTATTCAGCATAATAACATAGACCTTGTATTCCTGGATATAAAAATGCCCCGTCTTTTAGGTACAGATCTGGTTCGCAGTCTTAAAAGGCCTCCAATGATTATTTTTACAACCGCCTACCAGGAGTATGCTATAGAAGGGTTTGATCTCAATGCGATAGACTACCTGCTCAAACCCATTCCCCTTAAGCGGTTTCTACAGGCTATAGATAAAGTAATGCATTTTTTAGATGGCGATGATAAAAAGCAGGAAGTTGGAGAAAGTTCTAATCCTCAGGTAACTCAAACCGCTCATCATTTTATATACCTGCGTGTAGATCGTCGTCTTGTAAAAGTGAATACAGACGATATCTTGTGGATTGAAAGTTTAAAGGATTACATAAAGGTGACTACTAAGGGAAAAGTATTTTATACAAAGCAAAAAATCAGTGTAATGGAAAAGTTGCTGCCTATGGGTGAATTTTTGCGTATCCACCGGTCATTTATTATTCCTTTGAATAAAGTGGAAGGTTATAACCCCAATCATGTACTTATTGCCGAAACCAAAATTCCCATCGGGCGTAATTATAAGCAAATCTGTGCCGATAAGTTTGATCCACGGGATGGCTTTAGCTGCCCGCAGGAGGGGGCAATTATTTAACCTGTGGCAATAACATTTAGTAAAGCAAGTAATACTGAATGCAGCTATAATGGGTAGCACCGGCCATTCAAAACTGTTAGATTGAACTTTGCTGCTGTTCCCGTCCTCACTTTTAGAATTATTCCATCCGGGGTTGACGGATTACCTGCCCATCCGGAAAGGGTAGCAGCATAATTTTGCAGGTCGCAGCGGTACCATTGAAAACGCCTGAAATCCTTTTATCGTTTAGGCTTTGGAGCGTCTCGATTCCTATGGATTGGTTAAATGCAGCGTCTTAACTAAAAGCACTGATCATTGTTTGAAATTTTTCAGTGTTCCAATTATTGAGCCGCTGATTAAATTTTCCCGCATTTAAAAACATATTGTCACCTACATACTAATAGTGCTGCTGAATACGCCGTTCAGCTATGTCCATTGTACAGTACCCCATTGTTCAATAGCCAATAAGCGGATGTAATTATCACTGGCAAACTAAAAAACCTATAATACTTCATTGCCTTTATACGCCTTAAGAAAATACTCTCCATCAGCAGGTATTTGGATAGCCTGCCTGTTGGCGGCGTCTGCAATAATTCCCACTACCTAAGGGTTGTCCACCTGTTCCCATATAATGGTGTAATGTTCGCCAATACCCGGATAGGTGATAGAGGGTGCTGTAAGATTCCAACGGTAAATGAACGGTGTTTGTGATTTTGCTGAAAAGCCTGTAACAAATAATATAAAAAAGAATGCGGAGGTTATAAAACATTGTTTCACCTGTTTCATTTTGTTATTAAAGTTGATAAAGGTACAATGCTAAACATAGCTACAGGCTTCTGTAAATGATACCGACAGGATTGAGATTCAAGTGATACACCACCGATTAATATATGAATGAAATGTGCCTGCACAGTTTTAAAACAAAGTTGAATGACCTGGTCCTACGATCACAGCTAGTACAACGGCCTTGTAATTGTGCCACCTACTTTCTTTTATAATATACTTTTTTACAAGCCTCGTTCGTCCATAAAATCTGCTTTTCAACGACAAAAGTGTTCATACATCGCCGCTATTTGTATAGGTGTTCAATTAGTGTCAATCTTGCATTTTATCAATAAAAAATAGTTCATTCATCTATTTAAAAAATAAAATGACAAGTATGAAAACGCTTTCTATGATCGCCTGCACAGTGTTGCTGATTGCAATTGCCTTAAGACTGCCGCCCAATCTTCTTTACAAGAAACAACAATAAATCAATCAACAAAAATGGAATCACTTACAACACCGTTGTACAGAAGTTACCAGGGTGGATATTTTCAAACATTAATTGCGCCGGATCAAACCGGCAATACGCTTGCCCTGCTTGAGCTTACGCTGCCCAAAGGTGCCGAACCGCCAGCGCATATTCATACACTTGAAGATGAAGCTTTTTATGTGCTGGAGGGTGAAATAAGCGTAACCGTAGCGGATAAAGTAACAGCGTTGAAAGCCGGAGAGGCTTTGTATGCACCCCGCAATATCCCGCACTCGTTTAAAATATTAACCGAAAAAGCAACGATTATGAATCTCATTACCCCCGGAACGCTCTGGAATTATTTTATGGAATGCAGCGAGCCAATTAGCCAAAAACCAGAAACGGTGGGGCCAGTTGCGCTGTCTCCTGAAAAGATGAAAACCATGCTGGATAAGATTTCCAATGTGTATAAAGTTAATTTTTTATAAACCCTTAATAAATAAAAGCCAAAATGACAACAAAATTATATGTGGCCCTGATGGCAATATCCCTATTTACGGCTTGTTCGAACAAGGAAGAGGTTACTGTACCTACAGAGTTTAAAGCAGATGAAGAAACTTCTGCGCTGGAATGGAAGGGAAGCGCCCCCGACCATTTCCATATCGGTGCTTTTAAAGTTTCAGGAAATCTGCAAACAAACGGAAGTGGAAAAATAACAGGTGGCGACTTCACCATCCCTATTGCCAGCATCAGCAATTTTGACCTTACGGATGCCGCAATAAGGGAACAATTACTGAATCACTTAAAAAGCCCCGACTTTTTTAACGTAGCCGTGCATCCGAACGCTACATTTCATATTACAAAAGTAGAACCCTACAGCAACACCGCTTCATCTGCTAATACCATTATTAGTGGTGATTTTACCATGATAGGACAAACCCACAGCATCCAGATACCAGCGGTAATTAAAACAGAAAATAATAAAATTTCAGCGGAAGGCAGCTTTAAGCTGAACCGGCTGCAATGGGGCATGAACAGTTTTAACGATCCTGAAGCTGAGCTTTATATCCTGCCTGATGTGGACATAACCCTAAAGCTCAATTTCAAATCATGAAAATAACAGGCAATACGTATAGTCAGCATTTGGTGAAGTGTAATGAAAGGTGAAGACTGGCTATAACAGTATTAAAGCAAAAAATTTAAAATGAAACAGCCATGAATCCCGATAATTAACGGGATCATACCCCAAAGGATATTTATTGAGGCTATTCCATGTGACCAAAACAAGTAATAAAAAATAAGCAAATGAAAAAATCAGTTACCATTATCAGTTATATCTGTATAGGCCTATTTTTATCAAGCCTGCTTTATATCTCCATTTTGGCCTGGGCAAATCCTGAAACTGTAATGGCATTTGTCGAAGTAGAATTAAATAATAATGACGCCAAGAGTTCTATTAGGGGCGTATATGGCGGCGTAGGCTTCTTTTTGGTCGGTTTAGCCTTAATTATATCCATCCGGAATCTGCAACACGGCTTGCTTTTCTTTACGGCTTTTTGGCTGATGTATGCTGTTTCCAGGATACTCACCACAATTGTTGATGGTCCTTTGGAAGCATTTGGAAATACCTGGCTGAAAATAGAACTAAGCTTTGGCCTGTTGAGTTTAACATTATACCTGTTACGTCGATATGTTTTGAAAATAAAAATGGCTCGTTTTGCTAACGCTTAAGCTTGACCTTTTGTGTAAAAACAATAGAAAATATTAAGTAAACCAAACGCCCATGTCAAAATGATTTTTTCACAAACACGGGGAAGTATATAGGAATTTCCATGAGGCCAAAGAAAGAAATAAACAATACAAAATGAAATTAGTTAAAGTTTCAGGAAGTATTATTTGACCCCGAAAAGATGTACGGTTCATTGGGCGCAAGACTGAACAGGCATTGGGTTTGAGATGGTGAAAATGCTGTATGACAATCCGTCCCTCATCTTTATTTAATGCACAAAAAATAAAATATTTAATCGTGAATAAAAGTTTATTAATAGCTGCTTTATTATTTATCGGGTGTTCCAAAAATGCTGAGGAAGGCCAGGCGCAAGGCTGGGGCGAACAACCAGCGCTACCTGTTGTGCAGGGGCAGGCAACTTTTTCGATGTCGGGCAGTGAAAATTACGTCAATGTAATGGGGAACACCATACCAAGAATGCCGCTTTTCCCTTCCTTATCGGTCAAAGGTGGTATAGCCAGGGGGTATGTGGCCGATTTAAGCGGAAAGCCTTTAAAGGGTGCGCATATCGGTTTGTCCTCAACTATGGATGGTGGTTGGTATTCTAGTGGCAGTGGGATTACTAATGACAATGGGTATTATGAGTTTACGATACCAACAGGCGCTGCTTATTTCTTTGGCACAGCCGTTACGGTAACCTATAATGAAACGCCGGCGGTGATGGCACTGTACCCGGTTGGAGGCACTACGTCTTTCCCCTCCGGTAGCGGCGTTGTCAAAAACTTTGTGTTGCTGTCCTATGGCCCAGCCAATCCGGAGGCGGTAGCGCAGCAGCCGAATAATGAAAGCAATTACTATGGCGGTGCGCTATTGTTCAATTTCCATATCAATTATGAAGGTGACACCCCAATTCCGGAATACCTGCCTGAAAATGGGGTTATTGAGATAGAACTGATACCCCTGGGCACCGGGCTTTACGGCGAAACCAAATCATTTAAGATTACAAAAAAAATCGGCAATATGAACGCATTCAATATTCATAATATCCCGGTAGGAAAATATACCATTAACGCCAAAATGAGCGACGGGCGCAAGTTAAAGATGAACGCAATAGGCACCAAAGCGAATGTATACGAGTTTTTGGGGCTTAAACCGGATAATGCGGTGGGAACCTCTACGGTAACCTTCACACCCAATCATCAATATACGCCGGTGATGGTGCCCTCTTTTAAAAGTAACTGGGACGCATTGGAGATTGGCTTAAAATTATAAATATTTAAAAAAGACAAGATGAATAGTTGCTCTATCAGAAGACTTTTTCTTTTTGCAGCACTTTTTGCTTTAGGGATTTCCTGTAATAAAAGTGATACGAATATGCACGGCAAACCTGCAGATCCCATAAAGACTGCACCCGGCCAGCTAATGGGCACAGCCACGAAAGCTACGATAGGTGCCGCGGGAGGGGTTATAGCGATGCCCGATCAGTACATTTCCGTACAGATACCGGCCGGCGCGGTGGATGCGAATACAGAATTTTCCATACAGGAAGTAACGCCTAATGAGGCAGTAAGCACTGGTCGCCTTTTCAGGATATTACCCGAAGGCATCATCCTAAAAAAACCAGTGGAAATAACTTTTCGATATACGGATGCAGATATTGACGGCGGTGGAGAAGATTATCTCTATCCTTGTTACCAAAGCAGCAACGGGGTATGGCATAAAGTTATGGACTGCACTTTAGATAAAGGGAACAAGACCTTAAAAGTCGCTACCACACATTTTAGTGACTGGAGCTGTTTCAGGGAAATTGATATTCATGCCCAAAAAGAGGAGATAGGCTCTAAAGAAGAAGTGGAGCTAAGTGTTTTTGCAATGGATTCTTATAAGGAAAACGAGCAGTCTGAAGATTTGGTTTTGACAGCCATTCCCCTTACGTCTGATAAAATCGTAGCGTGGAAAGTAGTATCTGGTGGTGGCACGATTTCCGGTGATAAAAGCGCAAAAGTAAAATATACCGCACCCGCTACGGATAGTAAAACGGAGGTAATGATTGAAGTAACCGTTAAAAACGTACTCAGTCAGTCAGATCCCCGCCGTCCCGGCAATGGCGGTCTTTCTATTGTAAGAAAAAAAATAACCATTTTGCCTGAAGAATATGTGATCTGGACAATAGGCGGTAAAAAGTACACGGGTATGTTTTTCGCTTTAGGCGTATTTGATGGCCATGCTATTATGACGGCTACAGCTGTGGACAATGAAATGAGTTTTCATACTAACGGTACGAAGCTGGGTAAATATAGCTTTGGTGAGCTGGACGATCCTAAAACATCCACCTTTAGTGGCACTGATGGTTATGTAACCTATAATAGTGATTATACGGAGTGCGTTACTTTTAAAAAAGTGGTTGGGGAAGGTGCCGTTGTTTTTGAAACTTTTGGCGAAAGCGGCGGCGGAATAGTGCAGGGAACATTTGAAGGAACACTATACAAAATCAAAAATTGCGAGGTTACGAACCGGCATATTGTTGGGTCTTTCCGGGTAAAAAGGACTTATTGAATTATAACTGACAAGACAATGAAGCACATATTCATCATCTGCCTGTGCCTGTTGACAATATCTTGTCATCTGACTTTAAAAAAAGGAGGCACTGAAAGTTTAAAAAAAGAATTGCAGGCGGCCGAGCAAGCATTTTCTGATGCCTCCGCACAAAAAGGATTTTATAACGCCATGCTGGATGTGGCGGCCAATGACATTGCACTGTTCGATACCGGAGATACTGTAATACGCGGGATGGACTTTATCAAAGAAAACATACGCAAATATCCGAACGGCACTAAACCTCCTTTTAGCCTCACCTGGAAAGTCGAAAAAACGGATGTGGCAACAAGTGGAGATATGGGTTATACCTACGGCTGGTACAAGATGATCGTAAAAGACAGCCTGGGAAGAGATAAAATAACCAAAGGTCTTTACAATTCGGTATGGAAAAAAATAAACGGGGTGTGGAAGCTGGTAATGGATTGAGTATTTTTGAACCGGAGACAATAGGGATGTGTTTATATTTTCAAATCCTTTCCGAACGACAGGCTATTAGCACATTAGGCGGTTAGGAACTATATACTATATACACAGTAAGATGATTCTTAAAGATGTGTTAACGTTTCTCAAGCTTGACAACAATGACCCAATACCTTACGACCTTCTGTTACTTGCCGATCCTTCGAAACGGCTGGTTGATCAATATTTGAAACAATCCGATTTATATATTGCAAGACAAAATGATGAAACGATTGGGGTAGTGGTTTTATTTCCTTTGGCAGCAGAAGTAGTGGAAATAAAAAACATGGCAGTAAAGCCAAATTTTCATGGCAAAGGGGTCGGGCATTATTTGATAGAGAATGTTGTGCAGGTGGCATTACTTAACAAGCAAAAAAGCATTTGCATTGGAACAGCCAATTCAAGTCTTGGTCAACTTTATTTGTACCAGAAACTTGGCTTTGAAATAACCGATATAAAAAAATATTTCTTTACGGACAATTATGCTGAACCTATTTACGAAAATGGCATTCAGGCAAAGCACTTGTTGGTATTGGTAAGGCAATTGAATGACTTGCAGAAAGATAAACTTTAGTTTATAGAGTCAATAAACTTGTTAGCTGGAATGCGATTGCTTTTAAAGGCAATTACTGAACGCTTTTTATAATGGCGTCTATTTCTTTTTGCATTTCTTTGGACATAGCTGCATTCCTTACCGAGAAATGGTCGGCTTCGGGTACTGTTATCACTTTTATATTTAATCCTGTTTTTGCTGTTTTGGCTTTATAAGCATTAGCCGATTCGTTTAAAGAAAAGTTGTCGTTTTCACCAACATAAATGTAAACAGGGCCGGCTAATTTTTTAAGTTCTTTGATATGGGCAACGGTATATAAAGCCATATCATACGCTTTCCACGCATTTACAACAGATGGTGCTATCACGCCAGTTTGATTATCCATTAATGGAATTGGTCTTCCTGCTGCATTGGGTATTCCAAATTCAGCTTCGAAAGATTGTTGTTGCCCACCTTCACCTTCAAATCTTTCCAACTGAACAACTTTTCTTATGGTTGTCCTATATTGACCATTCACTTTCATAAATCCTCTTTCTTTACGTTCATTATCGAAGAAGAAGTTTTTATCCTTATACAAGTTTACTCCTGTAAAATTGCTGAAATCTAAAGGATCCGGAGAAGTAACCCATGTGCCACCAAATTTATCAGGAAAATGTAATGCCAGCCAAAGCGATCCATAGCCGCCACTGCTCTGGCCAGTTAAAAAGTGAAGTTTAGGATTACTTGCTACCCTGTAATTGGCTATTAAATAAGGAATAAATTCATTGACCAGCGCTGTTCCCCAGGAGCCATTTATTCTGGAATCCACAAAAGCATGTAAACCATAGGGCGTTTGCGCCTCTGGATTTAAAAACACGTAGATTTTTTCTAGGCCTAAACCAACGCCATACAATTCACGTACTTTATCGTACATGGCATGGTAATGCGTTCCACCCCAACCGGGATTAATAAAAATGACAGGATAAGTGCGCTTCTTATCTTTGTGATAAGATGGCGGTAAAAATAGCCCGGCTATTATATATGTATTTTTGTTTTTTGAAGAGGTCAGTGATGGGGATAGAAATTTAACCATTTTAGTAGAATCATTTTCTTTAAATGGCTGTTCTTCCATAGCAAAATTCAATACCAGGTTGACAGTTGTCGGCTTACCCTTTACCACTTTTGCCACTTCTTCTTTTCGGGTATATAAATTACCAACCGCCAATTTTCTTCTTTCAGAATTGTTGGTATCTAAAATGGCGATCATCCTATAATAACCGTCTGCTAGTTCATCCATTCTTTTGTTTAAAAAGTTGGCTGATTCGGATAAAGTAATGGTTCTTTCGGGAGTCCAATTATTAACCGTTATCGAAAAGGCCGCTTCATTTTCAGAAGCGTCATTACCGAAATGTTGTGCAGTATCACTCAATGTGTACACTAAAAGTTTGCCAGTATAGGGTCCTTTTAAATGGGGGGACAGTTGTATATGAATGGTAAGCTGGGCACTTGCATTAATAGAAAATGCTCCTATTAATACTGCTAAAGAAAATAATTTTCTCATCTTAAAATGATGTTGTTCTAATAATAGGTCGTTTTTTATCTCTGCTGTTGAGAAGGATATCTAAATTTTTTTATGGCTCTTGCTTAAGCCTGATTGGGTGGTTCATTCTCATGATAAAAGCAGATAGTTTATTATCATTGTTTTTTACAATACCTGTTCACCAGTTTTTTATGGAATCCTGAAACGCTGGCAATGAAGTTGAGCAGCCCAAAAAATGGGGTCATGAGCGCTCCCGCTCCTGCAGGGCGCATATCGCTTACTTTTGAAACCACTGCCAATGCCAGCAGGTTATTGGGCATTCCTTTAAGGTTGGTTTTACCGTCGGCGGCAAGGCCGTATAAAATACGCAGTGCATATTCAAACCCTTCTGAGCCGGGAACAATTACCGTGGTAAAAACAACGGTCTGGGAAGACGTGTTTGAAAAACGGTGTGCCTTTCCAGCTTCTACCGTCAATTTATCACCAGCGGCAAGAAGAATGGTTTTACCCTTGAATCCAATAGTTAACACGCCTTCGGTAACCACAAAGGTTTCTGAAAAGTTTTTATGATAGTGCAACGGTGTGCCGCCGCCGGGCATTAAGGTTACCTGCAAAGTGGTAATGCGGCCATTAGTAGCTGAGGCAGTTTGCATAAAAGTTACCTGGTCTCGGATGACGGGGTTGATGATTGTTTCATTCATATACTATGCATTTTTACATTTTCATTATCCTGTTTTAAATAATTGTCTTGTGTTTATTTAGATTGGGGTTGTATATAAAAGTACTGTCGCTTCAGGTCTTGGCTCATCCTGCATTTAAATAGCATTTTTTTGGGTGCTGGTATTTTCTTATTTCCAACTGAAATTTTACGTGAAATGCAAATGTAGTTTTGGGAAACATCTCTTTTAAAACAAGGCGACAGATACAACCATTGGCGGTTATACGGTAGCTTTTGTAGATGAGCGAAATTAAGCGGGAACGCAAGCCGACCAAAGCTTCATTGCTTATGTAATAGGGCTCAAGGGGAAGTATTTATCATTCAGTCTTTGCTACAATACAAGTTATTTGTTGTACACCCGTACTTAAAATTAGATTTTTGACTAACACAAAGGGCTATTAGGCTAAATATGTTTTTTTTGTTGTACAGACATTTGTAGTACTAAAAAAAGCAGTATGGACAAAATCAAACAAAAAAAATCTCCAAAAGTTGGTGTAGTTTTTGGCGGAAGTTATGGCATTGGCGAAGCAACTGCAAAGTTGTTGATGGAGGGTGGAACGAAGGTAACTATCGTTGGTCGCAATGCAGAACGACTCGCTGCAGCAGCCATGCGTATTAACGGTAATGTACAAATTGCAGTGGCTGATGCATTAGACAGAAATGCAGTATTGAAGGTGTTTGAGGCTACGGGGCCTGTAGATACCGTGGTAATATGCGTAGCTGGTGTTATGGCAATAGGATTGTTTAAAGAGCTTGATCTAAACCTTCTGAGAACCTCTCTGGAGGAAAAGACGATTGCTCAACTTCAAGTGGCTCAGGTAGCAGCGCAGTATATGAAGCCAAATGGTTCAATTACCTTTGTTACCGCTGGATCCGCAGGGGCTGCCATTTCTACCGCAGCCGGTCCGGGTGCTGTGAGTGGTGCGCTTGAATGCCTTATTCCAACACTGGCACTTGAATTGGCGCCGGTTCGTGTTAATGCGGTAAGTCCTGGCGTGATAGACACCGCACTTTGGGATTTTATTCCAGACGAAACTAGGAAATCATTTCTCTCTAATCACGCAGCAAATTTAGCGGTGGGCCGTATTGGACAAGCTATTGATGTAGCTGAGGTGATTGAACTGGTTACCAGATGTGGCTTCATTACTGGGTCTATTTACCAGGTAAATGGTGGTAGTCATTTAACGACTTAAGGTGCTGCTTAAATCGGTCCTGTAAATTGTATTAAATTATTTCTGCAATATGCCAAACGAACTTCCTCATAGAATAAAAACAATCCGTGAGTTTCACGATTTCTACGGCTTGCCCGAACCCGAACATCCACTCATTAGTTTGATAACTTTGGATGGGAGTAACCAAGTGGATGGGTTTAATTTGGTGTTGGATTTTTATTCTATTTCTGTGAAGCGTGGTTTAAATGCTAGACTCAGATACGGTCAACAGGAATATAATTACAATGCAGGCATCATGTTTTTCGTTGCTCCCAACCAGGTTTACGGTAAGGTAGCAATCAATAAAAAAGAAACTTCAAAAGTATCGGGGTGGATTTTGCTTATTCACCCCGATTTTATTTGGAATACGCCCTTCGCCAAAACAATTAAGCAATACGAGTTTTTTGATTATGCTGTGAATGAAGCATTGTTTCTTTCATCCAAAGAAGAAAAAATAATCATCAATCTTGCTCAAAATATTCAACAAGAGTATGCTGGTAATATTGACAAATTCAGTAAGAAAATAATTATTTCTTATGTTGAAGCTATCCTTAACAATGCAGAGAGATTTTACAACCGCCAATTTATAGTCAGAGAAAAATCTAATCACCACATTTTAGAATGCCTGGAGAAGTTGCTTGCAGATTATTTCAACAGCAAAGATTTAACAATAAAAGGTTTGCCGACAGTTCAACATATCGCAGATCAATTAAACGTTTCACCAAAGTATTTAAGTCGCTTACTTAAAACCATAACAGGGAAAAGTACACAGCAGATCATTCATGAAAAATTGATTGACAAAGCGAAAGAAAAATTATCAGTAACTAACTTGACAGTAAGTGAAATTGCCTATGAACTAGGGTTTGAGCATTTACAAAGCTTCTCAAAATTATTCAAAAGCAAAACCAATCAAAGCCCTTTGGAGTTCCGGGCTGGATTTAATTAAGGATCCACTGCTACTATTCAATGGCATAATGACCTTAACTCCAGAAGGGAGCTGTGTTTTGGCTATAACTAACCAGCTAAAAGATTGCAGATGTTCAAACCCTAGTTTGTAAGCAATCTTGCTCAGAGACAGGTCGCTGGTGGATATTCTTTCTTTAGCTTTTTCTATTAATTCCATTCCTCTAGTCGCAATTACTTATTTCATGTCAACGGAATTTTTTCATGTAAGATTTGGGCGAACATCCTACAAAACGTTTGAATACCGCGGCAAATGAACTTTCCGCATCATAACCCAGTGAAACAGCAATTTCATACAGGCTTTTGGTGCCCGACTTTAGTGCTTCCCTGGCAATTAATATTCTCCATTGGGTTAAATAATCCATGGGGGATAGCCCTATCACCTCTTTAAATTTTAAGGCAAATCCTGAGCGCGACATACCCGCGATTGTTCCAAGCTCCGCCACGGTCCATTTGTGTGCTGGTTGGGTATGTATTGCTTCCAATGCTTGCCTAATTTGAGGCATGGATAAGGCTGCCATCCAGCCATGTAGTTTATTTGGGGAAGTGGATAGATATACGCGCAGCGTTTGAATCAGCATCATCGGCGCAAGATATTCCATCATTATATTTCTGCCTGGCATGTTATTCAAAAACTCTATGTTAAACCTTTCCAATCCCCAACGGAGTACAGTTGCCTGGTCCCTGTCTTCCGGTACATGCACCACTGGTGGCAATTGTCCAAATAAAAACCGGGTGTGTTCTGCCTCAAAATGAAACCTTGCTCCGATCAGAAAAAAATCTCCTCCATCATTACATAGGGCGGTATTGTTTACTGCATTTTCATAGATCGTTTCGGAAGGAATTTTAGGGATAGTAAGGTCATTGGCAAGCATAAACCTGCGCCCACTGGTAAGCAGAAAGCAATCGCCCGCTTGCAGGGAGTAGATCTGTTCATCACCTTCAACTTGCAACTGGCATTGACCCTTAATCACTGCATTAAACTTAATGCCGCCATGTGCTGGAAATTGTATAGCCCATTTACCACCCGCATTTAACCCGGCCGCAACAAATGTTTGTGGCTTTAACATCGACAATACGCTGGAAAGTGTATCCATCTATTAAGAATTGGACGATTAATAAGAAAATTTGGACACCTGGGTAACTGGAAACCAAAGGTATGCAGGTAATTTAGCTTATCAATCAAGATAAAGGATGAAGACTAAAAACTTACAAAAGCCATTGCACAGTGGTTTCAACAAAAACTCCACTGCCAGTGAAGTCTTGCGGGGAATTTCGCTTTGGGGAAAGGTGGTGGTCATTACGGGTGGTCATTCGGGTATTGGCCTGGAAAGTACAAGGGCTATGGCTGGTGCAGGGGCGCACGTGATCGTAGGGGCCAGGAATGTGGTGGCGGCTGGCGAAGCGTTAGCCGGCATAAAGGACGTGGAAATATTACCCCTTGATCTGGCACACCTCGACAGTGTTCAGCGGTTTGCATCTGGCATTGTAGCAGCTCATTCCCATGTACACATCCTGATGAACAATGCTGGTATTATGGCCTGCCCTGAGCAAAGAATAGGGCCCGGCAGATGGGAGTCGCAATTTGCTATAAATCATCTGGCGCATTTCGTGCTCGTGCAATTGTTGTGGCCAGTGCTTACTGGCGGTTCAAGGGTAATTGTTACATCCTCCGCCGGTCATCATCTGAGTGCTATTCGTTGGGATGATATTCAATTCCTCCATGGATATGATAAATGGCTGGCTTACGGTCAATCAAAAACTGCCAATGTGCTTTTTTCTGTTCAGTTAGACCATTTGGGTAAGGCGGAGGGAGTGCGATCATTTTCCCTGCATCCGGGCAAGATACTAACGCCATTACAACGCTACCTTACCCAACAGGAAATGGTGAATGAGGGATGGATAGATGAACAGGGTAATCTTTCCGACCCAACGTTTAAAACAACTGCGCAGGGTGCGGCCACGCAGGTGTGGGCGGCTACTGCGCCCATGTTAGCAGATCTTGGTGGTTTGTATTGTGAGGATTGCAATATTGCGCCCATTGCCGGGGATGGAAGTTTTGCCGGTGTTAGCAGTCATGCTATAGACCCAGCACAGGCCGGGCGCTTATGGAATCTGTCGGCAGCCATGACGGGTTTCGGGAAAAGTGTTTAGTTATGCCTTAGACGACAGGTGAGATGGTGTCATGCCAAACGCTTTTTTGAAAGCGAATGAAAAATGCGATAAATCCTTAAAACCTACTTCCAGGTACACATCCGAAGATCGCCATCCTTTTTCTTTAAGCAGGTAATAGGCGTCCTGTAACCGCTTGTGCTGCAACCAACGGTTGGGAGACATATGAAATATTTTTTCGAAATCCCTTTTAAAGCTGGCCAGGCTACGTCCTGTAAGGAAAGCGAAGCGGTTGAGGTCTACGTTGAATTTATAATGCGCATTCATGTATCCTTCCAAATCTATTTTGCCAGGTGGACTAAAGTCGAATAACAAATCTTTTAGTGCCGGGTTTATTTGCAACAATATCATCACGGCTTCTTTTACTTTAATGGAAGTGAGGCCGGGATTAATCTCACCCGTACTGTTCAGGTAAGGCGAAAGCGTTTCAATGTAATTGGAGAGTAGTAAGTTGTTTTTTAGTTTCAATATGGTATCGCCGCTCCAGGGCTGGGAGGGTTGCAGGTTGTGTTCCTGGGCCAGGCTGCGCAGCGTGTTTTCGTCGATGGCGATGGATACCGATTTAAATTCGCCATCTGGTGGTGGCATCTTAATATAACGGGCCAGCTGGTTCTTGCGGAAGAAATATAAATCACCTTCCTGGAAAGTAAAGGTTTTATCCCCCACGGTGGTTTCAGAACGTCCGGAGATTACATGACTCAGCACGTGTACCAACACAAAAGATTCGCCTTCCCTGTTTTGCTGCGTGTAACAGGAATAAAATATATGGGGCATTAAGCTAAGATCTGTAGTGGCCTGCATACTTCAAAATTAATAAAGAAACGGGAGGGTGCCGCGAACTTTACACAGCGGCACCCTGCCGTGAAAAATGAGTGCGGTTGTCCGGGGCACAGGATTAGGCCTTCGGCAACATTTTCTTATAAATCTCAGATTCCAGGAAATTAGTGGCGTCATCGTGATCGGTAGAAATGCTTACAGGTATCCATTGTTCAAAGGCGGCGTCGCGTTCGGCATTCGCTTGTTTCAGGAAACCTACGGCATCGCTACCCAATACCAGGTGTACGGGGGGAGCGGGATGTGCTGCGAGTGCAATAATTACCTTGGCGGCCTTACCGGGATCGCCCTGGGGAACAAAGCTGCCACTGCGCAGCAGGTTTTTCATAAAGCCTACAGAAGCTTCATAACCGGCTACTTCAGGTGCAAAACTCATGGAGGCACCACCCCAGTCTGTACGGAAGCCACCCGGTTCTACGCTGGTCACAAAAATACCCAGGTGTGCTACTTCTTTGGCAAGGCTTTCACTGAAACCGCTTAGGCCAAATTTGGCAGCCTGGTACATGGTGAGTCCTGCGTTGCCGGTACGGCCACCAATGGAACTAATCTGCAAAATGCGGCCATTGCCTTGCTTACGCATATAAGGCAATACCAGGCGGGTGAGTTCAATGGGTGCGTACAAATTAGTTTCAAGCTGGCTGCGCACCTGCTCTTCGGTATAGGCTTCAGCGGCGCCGGTAATGCCGAAACCGGCATTGTTTACCAAAACATCTATACGGCCAAAGCGGGCAATGGTATCGGCTACAACCTGTCGGGCCTTGAGATAATCGGTTACGTCTAACTGGAGGGGCAGCAATTGATCGGGGTATTTGTTTAACAGATCGTCCAGTTGCGAAATGTTGCGGGCAGTAGCCGCTACCTTGTCGCCCGTGGCGAGTACTGCTGCGGCGAGGCTGCGTCCAAGTCCTTTGGAGCTGCCGGTAATAAACCAAACCTTATTCATGGTGTTCGTTTTTTTATACCAGCAAAGTAAGGATGGAACAAGAGGTTAAATTTTGTTTAAAAGCTCAATGTGTTTTGTTCAAAAGCTCAATTAAATAGTTGGCGGATTATCCTCGTGATTTAAGCTGCTATTGTTATCCCGGCAAAACCAGTGCAGAGTGGGTCAATACAGTCCTCCCATCAATGGATCGCTGATAGAGGCTTTACCATTCTCTAAATGACCTGCATACCGTTGCGTATAATGGGGATGTCCGGCTACGCTAAGTTCCAGGTCGTACCAGCCATGGGTGGAGGAAAGGTCCCAGCTTAGCAGTGAGTGAGCGCCGGCAGCCAGTTGGGTGCTGCGTTTGCCTCCATGATAGCTTTTATCAGTCACCGTAATCTGTAAGGGGGTGCTACTGTTATTGCGGCATTGCAACACGAAACTGCTGGTGAGGGCAAGGGGCTTTTTAATATGGTCTTCATAAGCGTTGGTTACGGTGAGTGCCGGGTTTTGCGCATTGCCTGCAAACGCGCGGTAGAAGCCATTGGGGCCATGTACTTGCAGGAAGTAATTGCCCTGCTCAAACAGCTCGCTTTGCCATTGGTCCGTCAGCTGATCGCCAGGCTTCACGGCATAGTTGCGGATCTGTGGGGCCTGGTCTTTTACGTTCCAGGCATACACGTTAAACGGCGCACCTACAGACGACGTGCCGGTTTGCAGGATGATTTCAAATGCATTTTTTGCGGCATTAAAATTACCATCAGCATATAATGCGTAGGGTAATGCGCAGGCGGTACGAGTGCCTTTTTCTTGTTTAGGCAAAATCGTATGGAAGGCCGGAGACTGCTGTATACTGGCAATCTGCGCGGCGTTCAGGGCTGTGAAATCATCTGGTATATTTTTGAATTGGGCTTTGTGAATGCTTTCCAGGAAAGCTTCTCTTTCCAATGGCGGTGGCGTGATGATCTTTTCTCCATGGTAAGGGCGGAACACCGAAGTAAGATCGCCCGACACGGTGCGCCGCCATTCGCTGATATTGTTTTCCTTTACGGGTTGCCCGGTTTTATGCACCAGGAATTTTTCGAGGAATTGCAGGGAAGAGGTATGATCAAATACCTGCGAATTTACCCATCCGCCACGGCTCCAGGGCGATGCCACCACCATGGGTACCCGGTAGCCAAGGCCAATAGGGCTTTCGCGTATATCATCTCCTTTGCCCGACTGCTGACCGCGCAGCACATATTCGAGCGATGTGTTGATGCCCTGCGATGTATGGCCGGTTGCTGGCGCACCAGGACGGGGCGCTACAAAGGGCGGTACGTGATCGAAGTAGCCATCGTTTTCATCATAGGTAAGGATAAAAATTGTTTTCTTCCATACCTCCGGGTTCTGCGTCAGGATGTCCAATACTTCGCTTACATACCAGGCCCCATACCAGGGGGCGGAGGGATGGTCGGAAAAATTTTCCGGGGCCACTATCCAGGATACCAGTGGCAACGCTCCGTTTTTTACATCGGTGCGGAATTGATGCAGTACATCGCCTTTTGGTACTTTCAGCGCGCGGGACGTGCCGTTGTCGTCATACTGGAGCGTGGTTACCTTGTGAAAATCCGGGTCGTTTTTGTTGGTGCTGAAGGCTTTTTCATGCAGGTTTTTTTCCGTGTTGGTAAGCGCATTATAAGCTTGTGTGGTATACAACTTTTGCGCGGCCTGCACTTGTTCCAATTCTTTTTGCAGGGCGGTGGCTTTTGCGGGGTCATTGGTTGCTTGTTGGAGGCGGCTTTGCAAGGAGGTTACCTGCCGCTGCAAGAAGGCTATATGACTGGCGGAGAGGCGAACATGATATTGAGTGAAGTATTCCAGCGGGTTGTCGCCAAAATTAGCCAGCCAGGGTTCTGCTTCATCCCCCAGTCCTACGCCTGCATTGATCTCGTTCTGATACACTTTCCAGGAAATATGATGGGCTTCCAGTTCCTCGGGAAAGGTAGGCCAGCTTACCAACGTATTGTCGTCGGCGTCTTCGTTCCATACCTTGGCTTCCGCTTCTGGATTGGGTTCCGGGCGGATGGTGCCGGTCCAGAAAAACAGCCGGTTGGGCGTGGTGCCAGTTAGCGAGGAACAGAAATGCTGATCGCAAACCGTGAAGGCATCTGCCAGGGAATAATAAAAAGGGAGGTCTTCGCGGGTGTGGTAGCCCAGCGTGAGCGGCATGTTTTGATATGCAGTATCACCAGACTGTTTTACTTCCAGCCAGCGGTCGTAACGGCCATTATTGCGGGCATCCACCTGGTTAGTCCAGGTGTGGGGCAGGGAATGCATCCAGGTGGCTTTCGTATCTTTTATGTTGAGCCGGAAGGGTGCGTAGGTATGGCCCGCCTTGTCTGTTTGCAACCATACGGGATTGCCATTGGGTAAGCGAATGGCGCGGGGGTCATTAAAACCGCGTACGCCGCGCAAGGTGCCGTAAGCGTGATCAAAAGACCGGTTTTCCTGCATGAGCAATACTACGTGTTCCGCGTCCATAAAGGTGCTGCCTGGGGCGGGATCTATGGCTAGTGCTTTTTGTATGGCGGGTGGTAGCATACCTGCCAGCCCTACACTTCCTGAGAGTAGGGCTGCCTTCTTTAAAAAGTCTCTTCTGGTGTCCATAGGTTAAAAATAGGGGCATTCCCGGATAAAAACTATACATGGGCTAATAAGATGTATTAAATCTGAATTAAGATATTTATGCAGCATCTATTTACGCAATGTGAGCCTGTGGGGCCTTGCGACCATTTTTTTCCAGCATGATGCTCACCATATGTTGCTGGTTGGGCGTGTGGATGGTAGCTTCTAATATGGTATAGTGGTTAATGTCTTCATCACCTGGATCGCCATACAGGAAGAACTTATCCAACTTTCCATCTTTATCGCGGCGAAAACACACGGTACTGGTTTCGCTGGCATCATGCATTTCTTTTTTGTCGCGGTACGTTTCAGCATGGTCGCGGATATTTTTATGGTAATCGTTAAAGATTACATAATCAGTATGCAGCGGAAGGTATCTTCCAGGTAGTTGTGATAGGTTACCTTAAGATGTGCTGGGTCTATGTAAGACATCATCATTACATAATTGCGGCTTTTGTATTTTATGGATCTTTCAGTATTCAGATTTTTGGCATTGGTAATGGTGAGCAGCCGGATCGTTTGGTTGGCCGCATCGTACTGAATGCCGTACTGCGCGTCTTTAAACCCTTTGGTATAGCCTAACACTTCATGCTGGAAGACTTTGGTGCCTTTGGCCAGCAGTAGTAGCCGATTAGTGCTATTATCTGGCTCTTCAAAAGCTTTGCTCAGGTATACTTTGGGCGTTTGAGCCAGTGCTGGTAAACAGGCTGTTAATGTGAGGCTAACAAATAAATAAAACGGGTGTATAGAGGGGGAATATTTTTTGTATTAAAGATAGTTATAGGAAACACATATCATATTAAATTAAATATTAATATTTATGATTTTAGATGGAAACTTATATTCAGTTTGTTTAATTAAAAATGATTTTCTACTTTTGCACTCCGCAAGGGAATTGAGGTATAGCTGAGATTTACTGGCGAGGGAACGGGATGTAGCGTAGTCCGGTCATCGCGCCTGGTTTGGGACCAGGAGGTCGCAAGTTCGAATCTTGCCATCCCGACTTAAGAAGCCTTACAGTGTAAAAACTGTGAGGCTTTTTTTATGGCTGAAATGCAATGCTGGCATGGGTTTGCTTTGAAAATTAATACGCTTGGATCAAGACATCTGCCGGAATATTCAATTTCTCCATCAACTTACGGATCATCGTTAAGTTTAATTTCCTTTTCCCAGACAGGATTTCTGATTTTCTGGAACGATAACCTAAAATGTCAGATAATTCCGCTTCAGACATATTCATTTGAGCTAAACGGAATTTAATAGCTTCCAGCGGATTAGGCTTAGGAATAGGATAATGTTCATTTTCGTATGCTTTAATCAAAATAGACAGAATTTCCAATTCATCAGACTCTTTGGAATCCGGCCTCAGATTTTTTTGCATCAGCGTATAAGCACGGTCTAACGCGTCTTCGTACTGCTGACTATTTTTTATTGGTTTTAGCATAACTTATTTTTTTAGCGTCTATTTTATCATATTGGGCGTGCGTACCGAACCATACTACGAATACTATTCTTAGCCGGTACTCAATATCTGCTATCAATCGATAAGTATTTCCATGAATATTGAAAACTACTCTTTTATCCGTCAGCATAGAAGCATTCCGATATTGACTTTTCAGCTCGTTAGAATTACTCCAATCCGCCACCGCTGCTTCATCATGCCATGATAACAGCGCTTGTGCTCCTGGAGGAAATTCTTCATAACATTCCTCTAATGTTCTTACTGCAATAATCCTCATTTGCAAGTCTACATAAATGGTTACCAATTTGGTAACGTTTTTAGGTACTCCCGGGCGCAAACTCTAGGGGGTAGGTCCCGAACGCGCCTTGATAATGGGAAGCGTTTTGTTTGGTCATGGAGCCAAGGCGGCAAACCATCCTGGTTGGCATGGGTACCTGTTGTTCCAGGTTGGCCATCCCGGTTGCCTTTTCATAAATGACCGGTCCTTCGTGCGCTATTTAGGGCAACCGGTTAAAGATCAGGGAATCGAGTGTTGCAACCGGCAGGGAAGAATGGGCGGAACGCCCTGCCGGTATAGGGGCCGGTGGTGTATAAAGGAGGTCCAGGAATATTAAACGCTATATCCTGCTTATTTAAAAATAAAAATTCCAAGATCAAACAGGTTTATAGGTTTTTTTTTAAATATGTATAATTTTTTAATATATCGGTTAAGGAACTTGATCGTGGTATACTTAGATGGAGAAGCCGTTTTTGCTGCTCCATTTTGTTCTCATCCACCCGTGGGGGCCTTCCTTTTTCCCATTGATCCTGCGTTGCAAAAACACGGTGGTTTCCCGGCTTATGGATGGGACTATTTTTACCGGCAGTAACCTTTTATGGAAACAAGCAGGCTTTCCGGGTGCCATTGCCCCCGCAAATGAGTATCGTGCTGGGAAAGCTGTCGACGCAAATGCAGTACTGTACGCATTTTCTCTATTTGTACACAAATATGAAATGATAGTATGCACTCTTCCATAATGGCTTTTATACATTTACAAGGTATTCCACGATATGAAAAATAAATCCGTTATGAAAAGTGAATGTCCTTCCCTTCTCTCTTCCCCGTTGTGTACTGTATTCAAAAAGATCCTTTTTCATGGTTTATACAGACCTGGTCACCGGCGATCAGTTAAGCGGTTTGAATAGCCTGTTTAATGCTAACATTGGCAGTAATTATAATTTTTACCTGGGTGGCGTAGCCAAATATCCTGATCTTAGTTACACGGTTTATGGGCTGATCAATCACGGCAACAAAACAGCCGCCGCCTCCATAATTGATGCCACCATCCGTGGCACAGTGTTGAGCGGTATGTTCTCTGAATATGCCACTAACACCGGTACGGTATACCCGCAAGGGGTGCGCCCATCTACCTTCAGCGCCTGCGCTCTGATTGATTTTGTATGGCTGAAGAATGGATTTGATTACGACAAGGGCTTCCCGCACGTGGTGAACGTTTTTAATGGTGCAAGAGGAGTGTCCAACATTCGTTTCGATGAGCAGAACCTGAACATTACCGCCAACAATGGTCACTACTCCTTTACCGGTTCTTTCCTGAACCAGCCTACCACCCTAACGCTGGATACCACGCTGGTGGCGCCTGTTCCGCTGGGCGCGCCGGAGCAGGTGGCCACTCACCCTGGAAGCGGCGACCTGTGTATCTCGTGGTGGAAATTTTATCCTAACCCGCTTAGGGATTATTTAAATGTTACATTTTACCTGAGCCGGCCGGAACGGGTGTTACTACGGATATTTGACCAGGCCGGGCGTCCACGGGCTGCACGGTATGAAAGGCTTTCCCAGGGTACGCACCAGATGGTGTTCGACACACATCGTTATGCCGCTGGCGTGTATTATTGTAATTTAACTACCTCCGGTGAAAAGAAATGCGGGAAGTTTATAAAGATCCCCTGACCGCTGCTGGAAGCGAAACCATAACAGATAAGTATAAAGGCGAGGCTGGTTTTAAACCAGCTTCGCCTTTTTTTAATGCAGATGGTTGAAAATTAATTTTTAAAGTATAATGAAGGCTATTAGCATGCGAAGGTATATATAGCTCATAGCATCAATTTCGATACAAATGACCCATCCAATTAATAAAATGTCATTTGGATTCTATAAAGGATATGACTTTTATAAAATTCCTGTGGCAATCCAGTAAACTATTTTTTCTCCTTATCATGGGTCTGTAATCATCTTTTAATAGGCAATTTCAACCGTTGATCGATAGGTCTTCTGGTGAGTGATATGATGGATCATAAAGTGCGCCAGGTCCTGCCTTGACAATTTCAAACCATTTTTTAAAAAAGCATTGATGGCTACGCGGTATTTAGTGGTTGCAGGCTTGTCAGTTAATTGAGGCGGCCGTATGATAGTCCAATTAATATCACTTTTTTTGATGATGGCCTCCATTCGTCTCAAATCCTCATACATGTGTTTGAGCAGCTTTTGTACAACATACTTAATGAGCAGCCTGATAAAGAAAGGAACAACAGGACTCACTTCCAGTGCGGACGCGGATATAAAAAAGGCCCTGTCTACCCCTGTCTTCACCATTTCATTTAATACATTACGATTGCCTTCTGAGTAAAGAGTAGTGGGCTTATCTTTTCCAAAGCCGCCATTTACACCAATAGCGGATATAACAGCATCCTTGCCTTCAAGGTATGCAGAAAAGGATCCGGGATCAGATACATCACCTTTAACAATTTGTAAGTTAGGATGAATGATCTCCAGTTTGGATAGTGTGCGTAATATGGCTGTAACCCGGTGTCCTGCGGCCAGTGCCGTTGTAACACAGGCGCGTCCTATACCGCCGCCAGCACCTAGCACCACTATATGGAGGCAGGGTAATTTTTCTTCCACTTTCATAAAGATCAATTAAACTTAAATACACTAAAAAGAACGATAGTAAAAAATATCAATAACTGAAGCACATGAAAGATTTTCAGATTTCTTTTGATTGACATTATTTTTATGGCTGTACCTGGTTCAGTGACTTGGGTGGTCTTTATAAGAGCATTGCCTTGTCTACGTCCGAAAAACAAACTGTTAGCAATCAGGATGATTACCAATCCAAATTTCACCCGAAACCAGGTTTGTTCACCAAACACACCATGGGTTAAGGCCATCATGCAAATGCCAGTTAGTATAAGCAATGCTGCTCCAATACCTATGGGGCGGGCAAGTTTGGATAGTAGCTGTAGAACACCGCTTGCTTGGTCCTTGTCATTCTCGGAAAGTTTCCAGTAAGTGCGGTATCCAACAAATTCAATTAACGTTGTTCCCGCCATTAGGGTGAGGCCTGCCAAATGAAGCGTCAATATAGCCGGATAAAAATAAAGTGTGTTCATAGTAATAATGATTAATGGTTCCAAATGGTAGTAATTATGTACAATAATATACCATTTGGTTGTAATTATCAATTAAATTTGCAAATTTATCTAGTTTTACAACCAAATGGCAGAATATATAAACCACACCGTTGAATTGATCACACTTTGGGGGCAATTCCAACAACAAAATCCTGAGGCTTCCTTAGCAGATTTTTTTAGATTCCAGGCGGCGGCTGCTATCAAAGCGGAAAGGATACCAACAGCTAATGGAAAGCTGCAGGCGGATATTAATGGACGTCTCATAATATTGCTGCGCAGGATCGGGAAATTTCATATTAACTATTCTAATAAAGCGCTGGAGGGTACTGAATTAGATCAGATCGAGGAGTTTGGCATATTAGTCACTATTTATAATCTTGGAAATCCTATTAAATCAGAGGCCATCTATAACAATATCATAGAGTTGTCGAGCGGTACCAATATGCTGATCCGGATGAAAAAAAGGGGGTTGGTGGCCGAATATGATGATCCGGAAGATAAGCGGGTAAAACGATTGAAAGTAACGAAGAAGGGTGAAAAGGTATTGATCAAGGCCAAAGACCAAGTGCTGAAAGTTGCCAATATGATGGTGCAGGACCTCAGTGATGAAGACAAGCAACTATGTATGCAGTTACTGAGTCCAATAGACAAACGTTTTTCGGGGTTGTATCAAAAGCAAAAGAATAAATCATTCGATGAAATATACAAGGAAAACTCCCTTACATTATAAATCGATTTACAAGCAATGCCAAGAAGTTTGAGGCTATAGTAAGCAACCAGCCAGTTTTTTTCCCTGCACCACACTTATTAAGCGTCTTTTACTTGTTTCGCTTTAGGCATACCGAATAAATACCTTAGCCAATTATTTTTTCGAATAATAAATTGGTAACAAATCATAACCAGCGCGAAACTGATAATCGCAATTAGCAAATATTTAAAGGAAAGACTCATCGCTGTATTTATAATAAAATAGCCTGTCAGTAGCATTATTGGCTGGTGCAAGATATAAAAAGGCAAAACAGCCTCGTTACTGTATTTTAAAAAACGATTAGTGTAATTTAAATGTTTTTCCGCGAAGCCAAATATGGTAAAGATCCAACCAAAACAAGCCAGGCTTCTCAGTACTATCTTTAAACCATAATCCAATGTGCCGTACTCATACAGCATGTGATTTAAATATAGGAAGCTATTTATCGCTGTAGCAAGTAGTGTGATCAAAAGAAAGATATAGCGCTGTCTGATCAGTCCGGGTTGAATGCCGGGTTTAGCGTATGCATAGAAGCCGCAAATAAAGATGATCAGGTGCTCTAGAATACCCCAGCCAGCAAAGCTTCTGTTCATTAAGAAATTATCCAAAGAGATCAATATGCCCACACTTGCAAGTATTAAAACAAAAACAAAAAAGCAGATCAAAGGAGCATCAATGGTAGAAGAATTCCTATTATTCTTCCACCAAATAAATAAAGGCAGCGTTAAGAAAGAAAATACAAACAATAATAATAAGTACCAAAGATGTAATCCCATCCAGGCAAAGTTACCGCCAAAGCCATACCAACCGGAGAAGTAATGCGGCAGGAACAACCAAAATGATCCGGAAAATTGCCCATGGGAAAGGCGTTCTACGTAAACCTGTGGCGGAGAGAGTATGAAAATGCCGAATAATAAAGGGATAAAAATTCTTTTAAAACGATCCGCTGCAAACTTAGAGGTCTTCTTATAAGAAATCGAAAACCACGTACTTGCGCCGGAAACAAAAAAGAAAATGGGCATCAACCATTCCTTCAATAAAAAAAGGATGAAGTCTGCGGCAGGCGATTTTACTGCGTTTTTGATATGCCAGTCATCACTGTCAAAGAACCGGCCGTCGTGGAACAGGAAAACGATAAGGATCGTAAAGGTTCTTATCCAATCGAGATAATACTGCCGCTCTTTAGCTTCGGATTTTCCGTCATCGAAAGTGTGTGTTGTGTTCATGCGTAATTGGTTAAGAAAGATAACTGGTTTAACGGGCCAAAGAAGATAATGTTAGGCAGTCCGGGGCTTCCACAATTTTCCAATCAAAACAATACCAATAAACAGGTTAAAAAAACAAGTATATATGCCGGGGAAATATCCACCTACCGCAATACAAAAACCGATATGACCTATGGCGTTGCCTACCATGCCATAAACAATAAAGAAAAGACCTAAAAACATCAGGGGCCGTATCCCCTTGTAAAAACCTATGGCTCCCAACAGGAACATAAAATAGGCGGCCATATTAAAGGTTACAAACAAATTATGGTTATAAGGCCTGCCTCCGAATAATATGCCAAATTGTTGCTCAAAACTGAAAGCATGTTCTTCTGCAAAATGAATTAATTGGAAACCTACTCCGATCAAATAAAGGACCAGCACAGCCGACGGTGCAGGCTTGTGATGATAACAGGTTTTAAAATAAAGCCACAAAGCAATAGGGACCGCTGGCACAAATGTCACTATGAGTGACAAGCCCTGAGATAACCAGGAGAAAAGTGAGATCATCACAGTACCGATAACCCATGGGGCAATAGCATCAATTTTTGGTTTGATAAGCGCCATTCTGTTAAATGTTACAATAATACAACTTAATGGTGTATTTTATTGTATAATTACAACCATTTAGTTGCTTTTTCTAATTTTTTTTAAGCAATGTTTTCAGCTTCACTGCCATATAAGTTGAATCTATTGGACCATTGAATGTATCTTCTTGGAAATGAATGTTTATTAATTGAGGCAAAGTGCCGTGATGCGTGAGCGGGAGAGTAAACAAATTTTTAACCTACATTAAAGTTGCCTATTTTCCTTTAAATTTTAAAGGCTACAAAATGGCGGGCAATCTATGGAGTTAAGTAGTATATTCAACTGATATGCAGATAATTATATCTCAGCATAATAAATTTTATATCTTCTAAACCATTTATATATTAGATTTGTATTGAAAATTTAACGGACTCTATAACAATACAAAAACTATGGCTTATAAGCGAATTCCATTGAAACCATTTCCCAATGGATGGTATACGGTCGCTTTTTCACACGAATTGAAAAACGGGGAAATTCTTACCAGACGATTCGCAGGAAAAGATATAGTTCTGTTTAGAACCGTAAGCGGAGCGTTGGCAATCATCGAGCCTTATTGCCCGCATCTAGGCGGGCATTTCGGCACCGGTGGAGTGGTGGAAGGTGAAACGATTAAGTGCCCGTTTCATTATTTCTGTTTTGATGCTAAAGGAGCTTGCACTTCAACAGGTTATGGCACTGCTCCATCCAAAAAACTACAGGTACCGGTTTGGCATTCGGCAGAGAAGAACGGGTTTATCATGTTATGGTTTGATGAAAAAAACAATCCGCCTGCGTGGGAAATTCCTGATGAAGATTGGACGGGCTGGTCTGAGCCAGTGCTGGCCGAATATGAATTCGATTCGCATCCGCAGGAAACTACAGAGAATAGCGTGGACTTTGGACATTTCAGTATAGTGCATGGCTATACCGGGGTGGAGACATTAGAAAGCATGAATACAGATGGACCTTATATGTATGCCCGGTATGCCATGGACCGCACCGCAGATTTTGTGGGTAAAAAAAGAAAAGTGCGCAGTCAGTTTAAGGCAAATATTCACGGGTTGGGTTATTCGCTTGTGGAAGCGGAGGTTCCTGAACTGGGTTTGGAATTTCGCTTTACGGTAATGGCAATACCAACCGAAATCGGCAAATTGATCATGCGCACAAGCTCTCGCATGAAGCTAATGAAAGACTTTAGTAAGATAACTCCGTTGATGAATGTGCTTCCGAAAAAACTGGCCAACCATCTTATTCTGAAAAATGCAGCAGAAGGTTTTGCCCATGACGTAAAGCAAGATTTTGTGATTTGGAAAAAGAAAATTTATATTGACCCGCCTATCCTGGCAAAAGGGGATGGTCCTGTGGCAAAATACAGACTTTGGACGCAACAATTTTACTATGCCGATTCCGTGCAGCCCGATTATGTGCCGCATTCGTCACCAGATTATGTCCCTCATCTGGCAAGAATATAAAATATTTTTCTGAACCATTTTCAAACAACTCTCTTTATTGATGAAATCACCGGCCAAGTACCATCCGTTAGATATTTTGCTCCTTATTTTCTATGTCTTTAATTTGGTGGTTAATGTTTACATGATTGATATAGAGCAAATCATCATCACCGACCCCCATCATTTCACCTATCCTCTTTGGCCTCCAAAGTTTATGGTTGATTTAACCCACTGGTATGGATATAATTTTGATCCTGCATTAATTGCACGTCCTGCATGGTGGCGGGCTGCTATTTGGGTGGATGTACTATATTTTGGTCCATTTTACATGGTCGCCATTTATGCGCACATTAAAAGGAAAAATTGGATTCGCATCCCTACAATTATGTGGGCCTGCGTATTGCTGACAGATATGTATTTTATCATATTTGAAGAATTGAAAGGAGTGAATGCAACACCTGAAGTTGGGCGCATGCTGCTGGCAAATGCATCGTGGATCATTTTCCCGATACTGGCCCTTATCAGAATGTTGCCTCAACCTGAACCGTTTCCTCCTTTAAAGTAATCAGCAATATTTCAGATGAATTTTAAAGATAAGTACGGAAACACTGCAATGGTTGCCGGCGCGTCCGAAGGACTTGGCGCTGCATATGCAAATGCACTAGCAGCAAAAGGTTTTGATCTTGTTCTTATTGCAAGGCGCTGGCAAGCACTGGAAGTTTTGGCGGATAGCATTAAGAAAAAATTTTCCGTCAAAATTATTTTGGTGGTATGTGATATTTCAGCGGACGATGCGTTGCAGCAAATCATCAATGCCACAGCAGACACCCCTATTGATTTTATGGTTTTCAATGCAGCCGCTTGTTACATCGGACCATTTGAAAAAGCGCCGTTAGAAACACATTTACAAATAGCACGGCTCAATGCCGTTTCGTCATTGTCGTTTGTGCATCACTTTGGGAGCAAAATGGTGGAACGTAAACGCGGTGGCATCATTATTATGACTTCGCTTGCCGGCTTTCAGGGCGCAGGTTATGTGGCAACGTATGGCGCAACAAAAGCTTTCAATCGCGTTTTAGCGGAAGGGCTTTGGTATGAATGGAAAGATTTAGGAGTGGATGTAGTAGCGTGCTGTTGCGGGCCCATTGATACGCCTAATTTTACCAACAATAATCCTGTTAAAGCAAGCATTTTTGAACCCAAATATTTGGTGCCTGAAAACGTTGTGAAGGAAGCGCTAGATAAAATTGGCAAGGTTCCTTCATTCGTTTGTGGCAGAGCTTTTAGAGTGGCAAACTTCTTTATGCAGCACCTTCTTCCCCGAAAAACCACGATTAAATTCGTGGGTGACGGTACAAAAAAAATGTTTGACGTTTCAGCATAAAAGACTTTATCAAAAAATATAGAAAACCTATTGGCGTAAACGACACAAAGCTGATTTCCTTAAAGAAATTCATGCCCCTGCTGGAAAGAACTTTTACAATAATTGTCTTATATCCAACCTTCTGCTTTGTACCAATCAAAGGAGTCTTTAAAGCTTTCTTCAATAGGCCTCGCTTTGAAACCTAATTCTTTTTCAGCTTTTAAATGGATGACTTCTTTAGGAGATTGTGCTGCTTCCAACATTTCCTTGGTGAATAGCGGTTCTTTTCCATTGATCTTTGCTGCAATTTTGATGAAGGGCAGCAGTGCATGCATCAGCCAAAGCGGCAAAATAGTTTTCGTTGTTTTTCTGCCTGTTATTTTTTCTATTAAATTAGAAACCTCGAGCATGGAGAGCATAGCGCCTGTAAGGAAATAACGTTCTCCTCGTTTCCCTTTTTCCGCAGCAAGTAATATGCCGTCGGCAACATCTCGCACATCTGCATAGTCGCTAAGCCCTTCCATAATGGCGGGTAATTTTCCTTTGGCCAAGTCAAGTAATGCATTGGCTAAAATAGATGGTTCGTAATCATAAGGCCCGATTAATGTACCTGGATTTACAATTACTGCATCAAGTCCTTGGGAGACCAAATCGAGAATTTTTTTCTCTGCATACGCTTTGGTACGGTGGTAGGCCGTGGGATCAGTAAGAGCAAGTTCGCGGGTTTCATCCATAGGTTTGTCCAATGGGTATTTGTTCAATGCATGATGAGAACTGCAATGCACTAACCGGATATTCTTAGCAAGACAGGCTGCTGCTATATTACTGGTCCCTTCTACGTTTACTTTCCAGACACTTCCATCTTTATCGGGAGCAAGTATAATTTTTGCAGCTAAATGAAAAACAATGTCAATGTCTTCAAGCGCATTTGTAACCGAACCCTTGTCTAATAAATTGCCTGCATAAATTTCCACGGGTACACCAGAAAGCGATTTCTCGTGCAAATGATCTCCACCAGTAAATACACGTACGATATTTCCTTTCTCAACTAACTTTCTGACCACCACATTGCCCAAACGGCCGCTTCCACCTGTGACTAGTATTCTCATCTGTTTATCTTTTAATTGGTTTTCACTACTTATCGGCAAAATAGTCAAAAAGAACAAAAAAGAAGTGCCCGAAGTACACTCACTCCTGATGTAATTATTGCGGGCAAAAATACGGAAGTAAAATCAGTCAATCTCCCTATTTTTGGGCGGGAGGATAAATAAGGAATTGGTAAGAAATATTATTTTCAATAGTAAGGGAGGTGTGGGCTTTCCCTTTGCGTGAATAAATAATGTTATGCAGTCAATGCAATAGCTGTGCCCACGCGTTAATGAAATCCTACTCATCATGTAGGCCCTTCCCATTTAATATATGCGATATGTATTTTTGGATCCTGGACACCCTGGTTGTAGATTGTTTGGGAGCGGAAAAATAAAGATTGTAGGCTCGTTGCCGCCCTGGTGTCAATGCTGAAAAAGCGGCTTTTAAAGTAGGAATTTCTTTTATTTTTTGTTGAAATTCCTCTGGATAAATGAGGGATGTTTTTGCGGTAAAGTTCACTTTTATGCCTGCTTTTTCCCCTGCTATGGCTGCATGGATGTAGGCTTTAATGAGGGTTTGCTGTGCTGTTATTTCCTCGGTATTGGTAAACCGGATCTGACGGGTAGCTTGTGTATGTTGGGATTGTTGGACTAATAAGCCGTGGTCGTCCTGTAATAAAGCCCCTTTAAAAAATAGCAGTGCACAATATGCTTTAAAAGAATGTATTAAGACAATATTATGCCCCTGAAAAGTGTAGCAAGGTACGCCCCATTTTAATGTTTCTGTCAACGGAGCATCCAGTGCAATGGATCTTAATTTTTCCAATTCCTTTTGCCAGGTGGTGGCTTCCGTGAAATAAAAATCTACCTTGTGATTTTTGTTGTGCATGGGGATGAAATTGGAACCGCCTAAACAAAATGCTGTGTATAAAAACTACTTACGGTAGCATAAATTAAGGCGGCGGGATGATAATGGAATGTTAAGCACGCAATGAGTTAATATTACACTTTTTTTCGGGCGGCCTGTAATACCAGGAAGTAATAGTTAGTACTAGCAATAGCAGCGAGGGGTATATGTCTTGCCAAGCATTTCCTATGGCAATATGTGAGTATATAGCACCAGACATAGCAAAGAAAAAACCCGCATAAGCCCATTCCTTTATTAAGGGAAACTTTGGAATAAGTACAGCGATAACCCCCAAAAACTTCCAGATGGCTAAGAGTGTCAGGAAATAAACGGGATAACCCAGGTGTGTGATTTTGTCTACTTCCGTTTTTGATTTGGTTAACTGTACAATTCCGGTGGATACCATGCCCAACGCCAGCCACAGCGTAGCGATCCAGTAGATGATTTTATTTTGCATGATTTCAAAGTGTCATTTTAATTGGGATAATATGTCCTGCAAACGGTTATGGGCCATGTTGATGCCTGCTGCAAATGGCATCTTCAGTATTTGATCCCTGATGTCCACCGATCTGTACACCACGTGCATGGTAAGACGGCTGGTGTTTTCGGTAAGTTGTTCAAACGTCAGGAACTCCAGTTGTACACCAAAAGTAGAATGCTCCATTTCAAATGTCCGTATGATTTCCTGGTTAGGGATAAACGAATGGATAACCCCATTTGCGGCAAATACTACCTGTCCCTGCGCATTTGTCGTTTGAAAAGCATAGCTACCATGCTTTTTATTTTCAAGCTGTAGTACATTCGTTCCCATCCATTGCCCAACAATGGCGGCATCTTCATAGGCTGTAAAAAGAAGGGACAACGGTAATTCAAATTCCCTGGTAATGGTAAGTTCCTGTTTGCCGTCCTCGGCCTTTACTTTTGTTTTTAGTTCTATAAATAGTTATTTTTTTGTTTTGTACTTTTTCATGATACTTTCCAGTTTATTAAATCGGCTATCCCACATTTGGCGGAATGGCTCAATGAAGTCGGCTACCTCTTTCATTTTTTTTGCATTGATGTGGTAATGAATTTCCCGGCCGTTTTGTTCATGCTTTAATAATTCACATTCAGTGAGTATTTGCAGGTGTTTTGAAACGGTGGGTCTTGCTGTATCGAAGTTTGCAGCGATGGCGCCTGCTGTCATGGATTGAGACGTTAGCAGTAATAATATGGCCCTCCTGGTTGGATCTGCGATGGCCTGAAAAACATCTCTCCTTAAATTCATTGAGTAGCTATTTGGCTAAAAATATAAATGAAGTTATTTAACTACGCAAATTATGATTAAAATTTTTTTTACTAAAAAAACTAAAGTTTAATTGAGTGGATTTTCACAAAAAAAGGTGTTGTATGTTTTTTATGGCATGTTTGCTTTGCTGTACAACGTTTTGGTGAGTAATTTTCCGGAATACATTATTCACTTTGAAGAACAATACTTGCCTGATATTTTTCAGTAATAAAGATTGTATATTGCTCAACGATCAATCAGCCATGGCGGCCATGCAAGCCAAGGTGATCGTATCATGAAGTGATCTATAAACTATAGTAATTCTGCTGAAAAAGATAATGCCATTTACGAAAATATGCATACGATTACCAGGAAGTGGGGTGCTGGCCACACCATACGTTTGCCGGAGAAAAAAACCAGTGGCCGTTTGTATTGCAATGCTCTGGGTAAAGTTTCCATCACTATTTTATGGACGCTGGCAAGAACGAAAGTTGTAGTGATAAATTGACCTTTATTCCAAACCCCGATATCATCCCGCCTGTTGGCCTTAGCAGCTGGCTTAAAAGATGGTTGGGGATTAGACTTTGATTAAAATATTCCTGAATCTCCCGAAAATATCCTGGCGAGACGGAACTTTGGATCCTATACAGATACTGTACCTAATTTACAGCGCATTTTAAAAATTTTGCATGTTCAAGACAAGATTCTCCTTGGTGGGAATGATTCTTATCCTGGTACTGGTGGTTTCAGCAATTACCAGGTTACTACTGTTCGCCAGTACACACGCATCCAATATGTCTTTCGGACAATTGTTGGGAGCCTTTATTATTGGGTTTATATATGATTGTACGGTAGCAAGTTTTGTGATAATTCCTTTTGTGTTGCAATTGTGGTTGCAAACTAATATTATATACCGTAAAAAGGTAATGCCGTATGTGGTGGCATTTTTCATGAGTGTATTGGCCTTGTTATTATTCACCCATGTGGTGCCAAAAGATTATAGCAAGGAATTATTTCGCTACCTGATTATTTATATTGTCTTGCGGTTTGCTATCTATTTGGTGCTATTTTTTTCGTCTCAAGGCTTTCGTATTCGCTGGCGCGCAGGTGTGCTATATGCGGCCACTACACTGGTGGTGTTTTTGATTTTATTGAATGGGGTCAGTGAATGGTTTTTCTGGCAGGAGTTCAGTACCCGCTATAATTTTATTGCGGTAGACTACCTGGTGTATACCACAGAAGTATTGGGTAACATTGGTGAGTCTTATCCCATTATACCTATCGTTGGCAGCCTGGTACTGGCAGCTGTGTTACTGGTTTACCTGAACCGGCGCTTTATCCGTTATAGCGTATGCTTGCCTTCGTCTTTTGCTAAACGAACGCTGATGGCTATTTTTCTGTTGCTGCTGCCGGTGCTGGGCTATTTTGTAGTGCAGGAAAAGTGGCGCAACTTTAGCCGGAATGCTTATGCAAATGCACTGGCTGGCAATGGACCTTATGAATTTGCTGAAGCCTTCATGGACAATGAATTGGATTTCTGTAAATTCTACCAAACCATGCCCGATACGGAGGCTTTCCGCCTGGTGCGCGCACAAATTCAAACGCCCAATGCCCGCTTTGTTAATAATAATCCTTATAGTATTGAAAGGGATATTACTTATGCAGAACCGGAACGCAAACTAAATGTAGTACTCATAAGCGTAGAAAGTTTTAGCGCCAGTTTCATGCGGGCGTTTGGTAGTGATAAAAATATAACACCTGCCCTGGATTCCCTGGCAAAGCACAGCTTGTTCTTTACAAATATGTTTGCATCGGGTACCCGCACGGTCCGTGGGCTGGAGGCTTTGTCACTTTCTATTCCGCCTACACCTGGACAGAGCATTGTGAAAAGGCCGGACAATGGTCACCTGTTTTCATTAGGCAGTGTTTTTCGCGCCAAAGGTTATATTACCCAATATATTTATGGAGGCTATAGTTACTTCGATAATATGAAGGCCTTCTTCAGCAACAATGGTTATGCTGTCATAGATCGTTCAGCTATTCCCGCTGCAAAAGTGCATTACGAAAATATCTGGGGCGTGGCAGATGAAGATTTGTTTACACTGGCCCTTCATATGCTGGATTCTAATCACCAGGCAGGCAAGCCTTTCTTCACCCATATTATGACGGTTTCTAATCACCGCCCCTATACCTACCCCGATGGGCGTATTGATATTCCTGCTGCTTCGCAAACCCGTGAGGGCGCTGTAAAATATACGGACTACAGTATTGTTAGATTTATTAAGGAAGCTGCTGCAAAACCTTGGTTCGATAGTACCGTATTTGTAATTGTGGCAGATCATTGTGCCAGTGCAGCCGGCCATGTGGAATTGCCGGTTACGGGATATCATATTCCTATGATGATCTATGCACCGAAAATATTGCCATCTCGGAATGTAAGTACGCTCACTGCACAGATAGATGTGGCGCCTACTATCCTGGGGTTGCTTAATTTTAATTATCGTTCTAAATTTTTTGGGCAAGATGTATTGCATTTGCCTGAAGGTAAAGAACGTGCCTTCATCAGCACCTACCAGGGATTGGGATATTTGAAGGATGGAACGTTGATCATACAATCGCCGGTAAAACAAGTACACTCGTTTAAACCCGACTTTACCAATGGCAACGCAATATCCATTCCCTTGGATCCGGCATTGCGCAACGAAGCCATTGCTTACTATCAAAGCATTAATTGGATATTAAAGCATAAACAGCAATCGGAATAAGCAGGTTGTAAAAAAAATAGGGCGTAAAACTATTTATAAGTAAGGTTTCCTGGAAAAAATGGTTCTCATCCGTTGCGGCCATTGGCATAAGGCAGTTCTTCTTATTTGAGCTACCATCGGGTAGCTGCTAATATTACGACTGTAGTTGGGGGTATTGATTTGGTGCAACTAAATTAATCAATTCCAGGATACACCCTTAATCCCCTAAATTTACAGGTAGTTAAAAAACCGGTGCTATGATCAGAAAAGCGATCCTATTCGCAGGTTGCGCCTTATGGATGCTGGTTACTGCCACTGTATCCGCCCAGCAAAAAATCGTTGTCTTCCAATCGGATTTTGGCCTCAAAGACGGCGCTGTATCGGCGATGAAAGGGGTGGCCAGCACTGTATCGACCGATCTGAAGTTGTATGACATTACCCATGAAATTCCCGCTTACAATATTTGGGAAGCCGCTTATCGCCTGGAGCAAACCGTACCCTACTGGCCCACCGGCACGGTGTTCGTTTCTGTGGTAGATCCCGGTGTGGGTACTGAACGTAAGTCGGTGGTGCTGAAAACCAACACCGGCCAGTTCATCGTAACACCAGACAATGGTACCCTTACCCTGGTGGCCGCATCCCTTGGTATAGCCGAAGTGCGGGAGATCGATGAAACGGTGAACCGTCGCAAAGATTCACAGCAATCTTATACTTTTCATGGACGTGATGTATATGCTTACACTGCCGCGCGACTGGCAGCAGGCGCCATTACATACGAACAGGTAGGCCCCCGGTTGCCAAACGAGGTGGTGCGCATTCCATACCAGGCGGCTGTGCTGGAAGGACATATTATTAAAGGTAGCATTGCTGTGCTGGACGTGCAGTATGGCAACTTATGGACTAACATCAGACGTGATCTCTTTCAACAATTAAGCCCGCAATACGGGGACGTGGTACACCTTACCGTCTTGCACAAAGGCATGCTTGTTTACAAAGGTGATGCGCCTTATAGCCAGACGTTTGGTGCAGTGGCCAAAGGTAAACCACTGAGTTACCTCAATAGTTTACTGGATCTTTCCTTTGCCTTAAACCAAGCCAGTTTTGCCGCCGTGTACCACATTGGCAGTGGGCCCGATTGGAGCGTGGAAGTAGGGATTACCCATAAAAAATAAACAGGCAGAGGAGTGGGAACAGTCAGGCGTTGTATGCTTCTGTACCATTTATCATTTTAAAATACCGTTCATTCCAACAATTTATTATATTGGGTGGCGAATTTTATTCATCAAATTATTATTTACCATGCAGAAGATTTCACGTTATTTACTCGGCGTGTTGTGCGCCGCTGCCCTAGCCAGTTGTAACAATGGGGCAAGTACTAAAACGGTTTCAGATTCTACTACCGTTGCTACTGATACCATTAAAACGGCTACCGGCGTGGATTACAAGTTGGGCGTACAATTGTGGACATTCCGTGTTTTCACCTTCGCCGAAGCGCTCGATAAGGTAGATAGCGCAGGCATTAAAAACATTGAAGCCTTTTGGGGCCAGCCTTTGGGTGATGGTCTGAAAGGTAAATTCGGGGGAGATATGACCACCGACGAACGCGCCAAGGTAAAAGAACTACTTACGAAGAAAGGCATCAACCTGGTAGCGATGGGCGTGATCGTACCCAATGGTAAAGCAGAATGGATAAAAGCATTTGACCTGGCAAAATATTTTGGTCTCAGCTACATTACCGCAGAACCCATCAAAACACAGTGGAATGTGGTAGATAGCCTGGCGGGTGTTTATGGCATTAAGGTAGCCATCCACGATCATCCCAAACCAAACGTTTACTGGCACCCTGACTCCGTGCTGGCTGCTATCCAGGGACATCCCAACATTGGCTCCTGCGCAGACATTGGTCATTGGGCCCGCAATGGTCTCGATCCCGTAGAATGCCTGAAAAAACTGGAAGGCCACATCTACGGTGCTCACCTGAAAGACATCGTAAAATTTGGTGATACCGAGGCCGCAGATACCGTGGTGTCTAAAGGCGTGATCAATTTACCAGCCGTATTCGCAGAACTGAAACGCCAGCATTTTTCCAGTATGATATCTATAGAACATGAATCGAACTGGTATCACAACCTGCCCGATGTAATCTTTACTAAACAATATTTCGACGAGCAAACCAGTAAGCTGAAATAAGCAACCGTTTTGTTACATCACAAAAAGCCTGGCGGCGTTTGGCAACAAACATCACCAGGCTTTTTTGTATTTTGCAGGTATAACTTCCTGTTATGTCTAATATACAGCTTATCATAGAAGAACGCCCGGCAGACATTGGCCATTTTTTGGTAGGACGCCTGCTGCCTTTCCGCGAAAAACGCATGGTTGGGCCTTTCATTTTTATTGACCATATGGGACCGGTGCTGATGAGCGATCACCAGAACCTGGATATAGGCCCGCACCCCCACATTGGGTTGTCTACATTAACCTATTTATTCGAAGGCAATATTATACACCATGATACGCTGGGTACTAACGTGGAAATAAAACCCGGGCAAGTGAACTGGATGACAGCAGGTAAAGGCATTGTACATTCAGAACGCACTCCGGAACGCTTCCGGCACTCCGATAAACAAATGCATGGGATGCAAATATGGGTGGCATTACCCAAAGACCTGGAAGAAATGATGCCTTCATTTTTCCATGCCGAAGAAGATACCATTCCATCCTGGGAACAAAACGGCATTCACTATAAACTGATTGCCGGTGAAGTATTGGGTCAACGTTCTCCAGTGCCGGTGTATAGTCCGTTGTACCTGCTGGAACTGAAAAGCGTTCAAAGGCAAACAATTACACTGGGCGCCGATCTGTTTGGCGAAACTGGGTTGTATATTTTATCCGGACAGATAGAAAGCGAAGGCCATGTTTATGAACCCAAACGCATATTGGTGGCTAAAAACAGCAAATTATGCGATTTTGTAATGGCGGAAAATACCACCGTGTTTATCTTTGGCGGCGAACCGTTTGCCGAGCCACGTCATATTTACTGGAATTTTGTAGCCAGCACCCTGGAGCTTATTGATCAAGCGAAAGCAGATTGGGCAGCACAGCGTTTTCCCCTTTTACAGGGAGAGCCAGACATTATACCTTTGCCGCCCGTTAGTTCATCCCTCCGGCAAAAATCATAAGCTTACAACTAATTAAGCGATTTTCCTTTCAGCAACGACCGCACGCGCAGGCGCATATTTAGTTCATCCATCACCTGGCTGGCAAGCGCGAACAACTGAAGGGCCTGCGCTTCCGTAATGGATGGATGCGCCACATTGTCTACCGCGCAAACGGTACCAATTTGCGTGCCTTCCGGTGTACGCAATGGAGCTCCTACATAAAAGCGAACGGCCTGGTTGTCGTCGTTAATGCCGTTAGCAAATGGATTGGCCCTGAGCTGGGGAAACTGATGCGTATCCGGAAATACGGTAACCGGACGATTGTGAATGGCAATAGAGCAAAAGCTGGCATAACGCGGTAACACCGTGCAGCCTTCGTCACCCACATGGCTCTTGAAAAATACGTGGTCACGATCCACAAAATTTACACAAGCAATCGGCGTATTAAAAATACCCATAGCCTTGCGGGCAATGTTATCATAAATTTCTTCTGGAGCAGTGTTTAATATCTCATATCGATACAGGTGTTGTAATCTTTCTTTTTCATTGTCGGGTAAGAGAGAAGCGGGAATATTGGACGTATAGTGCATAGTATAAAAATAAATTCTGAGACCATTTTATTGCAGGCATACTGTATACCGGGGAAGCCTTTTTTGGCGGCAAAGGCAGGCCGTAGTGGTTGGAAACGCATTAAATTTAAAAAAATCCTGGTACTTAATAAGGCCCTAAAAAGGATTTAGCAAAAACCATCACCCTTTATATATTATTAATTAATAAATATGTATAATGCAATCAGGTATAAGTTATTAGCTTGTACATCACTATAAAGATGTGTACGGAATTTCAAATGCTGGGAGGCCGGATAAAAAATTATATGCCGGGTGGCTGTGTCCGGCAATAGCTTTCAGGTAACCGGAGTAGCATACGGGAACTTACATGGGGCAGTTTTCGTGGTAGTTCACGAGTTCAATGGGGCTGTGTGGAATTTCGAAGCCGGCATAAGCGGACTGTACTTCATCCAGCACGCTTTCGATTTCCATCGGATCAGTAGATAATACCAGGCGGCTGCGAAACGCCTTGATATTGGGCAAGCCTTTAAGATATTGGAAGTAATGTTTGCGCATATCATAAATGCCCGCTTTAGGGCCTTTCCAGGCCACGGATTTTTGCAGGTGATACTTACACACGGCTACCCGCTCTTCCAGCGTAGGTGGGGCCAGCATTTCGCCTGTTTTGATATAATGAGCCACCTCCCGGAATATCCAGGGGTAACCAATGGCGGCACGGCCAATCATAATGCCATCTACCCCATAGCGGTTTTTGTAGGCCAGCGCTTTTTGAGGCGTATTAATATCGCCGTTGCCAAAAATAGGAATGTGGATGCGGGGATTGTTTTTTACCTGGGCAATCAGGCTCCAATCGGCCTCGCCCTTGTACATCTGCATGCGGGTGCGGCCATGGATGGAGAGTGCTGCTATCCCCACGTCCTGGAGGCGCTCGGCCACTTCTTCAATATTCCTGGAGTTTTCATCCCAGCCCAGGCGGGTCTTTACCGTTACGGGCAGGGAGGTAGCTTTTACACAGGCCGCCGTGAGGCGTACCATGAGGTCTATGTCTTTCAGTACACCCGAGCCTGCGCCTTGGGCCACAATACCTTTTACGGGGCAGCCAAAGTTGATGTCCAACAGGTCGGGATTCGTGGCGTCCACAATCCGGGAGGCCAGCGACAGGCTTTCTTCGTCGCCGCCGAAAATTTGAATACCCACGGGGCGTTCGTTGTCAAAAATATCCAGTTTGCGTTTGCACTTAATGGCGTCCCGAATCAGCCCCCCACTGGAAATGAATTCAGTGTAAAGCAGATCCGCCCCATTTTCTTTGCACACCGCCCGGAACGGAGGGTCCGTAACATCTTCCATGGGCGCCAGGAGCAAGGGAAAGTCCGGCAACTCAATATTGGCAATCTTCACCACTTATTTGATAATTGAACTGCAAAAATACTTTAAAAATGGTACAAGGTGATGGATGTCCCCCCGGAGCTTTGCCGCCCGCGCTACACGGTACGGAAGGACGGTACCTGGTACATAATACCTTTTCAATACCTTTGCGCTCATAAAAGCCGCTTACGGTAAACGAACCACATGAAATTTGAACAATACCATATTTCCCCGGATATTAAAAAAAGCCTTGCAGAGCTGGGTTTTCGCCGGCCTACCGATATCCAGTTTAAAGCCATCCCTTCCATTTTAAAAGGTGATGACGTACTGGCCATTGCCCAAACAGGTACCGGCAAAACAGCCGCTTTTGCCATTCCCATACTAGACCGGTTGCAGCAACAACGCCACCGCACCGGGCCCAATGAGGTGCGCTGCCTGGTAATGGTACCCACCCGCGAGCTGGCCGTGCAGATATCTGAGGTGTTCAAGGAAATAGGAAAATACACCAGCCTCCATATCCTGGGTCTCTTTGGCGGTGTAGAGCAAGCCGCACAGATAGCCCAGCTGGAAAAGGGGGTAGATGTGCTGATTGCTACGCCCGGTCGTATGTTCGACCTGATAAACCAGCAGCACATTGATCTCAGCCAGGTGCAAACACTCATTCTGGATGAGGCAGATCATATGCTGGACCTGGGCTTTATCCGTGATATCCGCGATGTAATGAAGCACCTACCCCGCCATCACCAAACGCTCTTTTTCTCCGCGACGATCGACGAAGAAATTAAAGATCTGGCTTATTCCATTGTGCGAAACGCCATCCGTATCCAGATATCCCCGCAAGACCCGGTATCTAAAAATGTGAGCCATGCCGTGTCTTACATCGCCATGGACGATAAACGTTTTTTCCTGGAACGCATTGCCAAAGAATTTCCCGATAAAAAAATATTGGTATTTGTACGCACCAAAGTGCGCGCAGAACGGGTAGCTGCTGCTATGGACCGGGTGGAGATTAAAACCCTGGTTATGCACGGCGGCAAAGAGCAGCAAGACCGTTTGAAGGTGATGGATGAATTTAAGCAGGGCGATGTTAAAATACTCATCACCACCGATGTAAATGCGCGGGGCATTGATATCCCCAACGTAGATTATGTGGTAAACTACGACCTGCCCGACGAACCGGAAAATTATGTACATCGTGTAGGCCGTACCGGCCGGGGCGTACAGAAAGGGCAGGCCATTTCATTTTGCAGTGAGGAAGAAAAGCCTATTCTTAAGGAAATACAAAAATATTTAGGCAAGGAAATTCACGAGATGAAGATCGATAAAGACGATTACCGGGAAACCATCGTATTCTCAGAAGAAACGCCCAATGATAACTGGCAGTTGCTGATAGATGAGCATAATGCCGAAATGGATAAACATAAGGGGAAAAAGAAAAAAAAGAAATAAACACGCATCCGCTCCGCTCATCATTGCTGCCAGCCCCCCAAGGCCGGCAGTTTTTGTTTTTATTGTATCTTTCCGATAGCTAAATGCTACACTCATGGAGCAAACAATGAATTTTCAATGGTATGTGGATTATTACGACAAACTCCTACACGAGCCTAACCCGCCTGCGCCTTATGATCAGCCTAAATACATTGAATTTACCCGGTTAAACCTTGCTCATATGAACCGCTGGATGCGCAGCGGAATATTGCTGCCCGAAACCCAGGCCCTGACGGAAAAAATCACCGCACCGCAGCACTGGACGGTGATCACCGAAGCCTGGTGTGCCGATGCCGCCAATACCATTCCTTTTATACGCAAGATAGCTGCGCTCCGGGAACAAATAAAAGTCACCTATGAATTGCGCGACAGCGCGCCCTTTCGCATTAATAACTATCTCACTGGCACTAGCAAGTCTATTCCTAAACTAATTATTCAGGACAAGGCAGGCCAGGATATTTTCGTATGGGGTCCGCGCCCGGCAGAGTGCCAGGCATTGTACAATCAACTACAGCAAGAAAAGGCGCCTTTCGAAACCATGAAGGTGGAAATGCAAAAATGGTACAACCACGATGCTGGCCGCTCTTTCCAGCAAGAACTGATAGCAGGGCTGGTGCCGCTGCTGGTATAAACACCTATTCTTTTCATCTAAAATACCAATTCAGCATTAGACAAACGCCGCGGAAAAAACCTATTTGAAACTATAAAGGTTCTGTTGGTTTTCGCCAGGGTTATAACTGTACTTAAAACAAAAATCATTCATGGTAATTAGTTAAACCCTTAACTTTAAGCAATACGGGTAATACCAAAATTTATGTCACCACGGTATAGGCAAGGAAATGACCGGAGCCCTGCGGGCCCATTTTACAATAGTTAGGAATTTTTAAAACGCTAAATCTTATACCATGGCTTACACGATTATGATGACCACCGACTTCAGCGCTTCCACCAAAAATGCAACGAGGTACGCCCTGGCATTCACACATCAGCAAGCAGCAGCTTTAGACCTGGATTACGTACTGTTGCACATTTATTCCATGCCAGCTACCATCAGCGGGGAAGGCGTGGCCCTGGCATCCATTAATGATGATTATGCACATGCCGAAAGGGAATTGGAAATTGAGCTGGATTGGATACGACAAAATTATCCCCAGCTAAAAGTAAGGTCATTACTGGTGGTGGGTAATATACACGAAGAACTGGTATCGCTAGTGGGCAACGGGAAGGATGTGATCGTGTTCATGGGTGCCGCCGGCGAGTACGACGATCTGCTCTCCTGGGACAATGAAATTCTGAACTCCCTGCGTAACCTGAAAGCACCGGTATTGCTGGTGCCCCAGCATATGGAATTTAAACCATTGCGCAACATTGGGTATGCCTGCAATTACAAAAATATCACCAGCCGGTTGCCTTTTCAGCGCCTCATCAATACAGTAGCCCTTGCAGGTGGCGCACAACTTAAAGTGGTGTATGTAGAAACGCCAGTAATCGATGACCATATCGAGGAAGAGAAAGGGGAGGCTATCCTGAAGGCTGCGCTGGCGCCCGTTAAGCCGGAATACTTCAAAATGCAAAACTCTCATGTAATAGATGCCATTGCGCAGTTTGTAGCCGATCAGCAAATAGACCTGCTCATCATGGTACCCCGCCAGCACGGCATCTGGAATAGCCTGTTTCACCGCAGCAATACCAAGGGGCTGGCCCGGCTGAATAAACTGCCCATCCTGGCTTTGCGGGAACTCTAATTATTTATAACCTTTTTCATAACATTTGCGCGGCAGTGCCTGTTTGTACAGGTGCTTGCCGCACTTTTTATTAGCGCTCGTAAGCATTATGAATGCGGTCTATCGGGTCGGTAAAGGGGCGCAAATGCACTCTCTCGGCAATCTTGGCGGCTTTGTACTGTGCGTCGGCGCGGGCTGCATTGCGTAAAGCCACCCGTTGCTTGTACTGGAACCAGCGCTGACCTAATAGTTTGCGCAGCAAATTATCCGTGCGGCGCACCACCAGGATATTCCACAAGCCGGTAAGCCGCTCGGCAAAGGAAGCGGAGAGTGCCCGGTGGCTTACACTGTAGCCGGCTGTAACGTATTGTATGTAATGCCAGTAGCCGGAGGGAATAAATAACGTATCCCCATGCTCAAGGGTGCATTCATACCCTTGCAGGTGGCGTAAGGCAGGATATTGCTCGTAATCCGGGTGCCGCAGATCCGGTGTGCCGTGAAAACTAAAAGGCAGTTTGTACAGGAACGGAGACTGATCATTGGCAAAGAGTAATACTTTTTTTACCCCCTGGAATTGTGTCAGGAATACATGCGACATATCGATGTCGTAATGATACCGTACACTGGAGCCGGCACCGCCAAAAAACATCAGGGGTAGCCAGTTTAGCAGGCCCTTGGCCAGTGGTCTTACTTTAAGTTGCTTTTTTAGCGCAGGATAGTCCATCAATATGTTAAAGAGAAAGAGACGGGCCTCTGTGGGGCCAGACTGTATGCGGTCCAGATAGGCGGCAAAAGTGGTTCTTTCTTCTGGAGGACTGGTTACCTTGTCCGGATGGGCATCTTCACTGCCATGCACCGCTACGGAAGCGGCGCCGGCCTTTTCTTTAAAATACTCCAGATCCCACAGTTGCATGGCTTCACAATCGGCCACCACAAAATCCTTAAGTATAACGGGTATCCCAGGTTTAAAATAGCGCTGCTGAAATGTTTGCGGATCAATACCGCTAACGGCAGGAATGGATTGAAGCTGCATAAGAACCGAATTTAGTCTACAGGTCTTATGGACTAATATACGGCGTATTTTTATTATGACATAAAAAAACATGGAGCAGGGAAAATGAAAAAGGGCGTAATCCGTGACAGGATTACGCCCTTCAATGTTTTTTTTAGCTGAGGTGGGGGGTATTGTTACATGGAAGCCAATTGCACTTTCTGTTGAAGCTCCATCACATTATCGCGGAAGTTGATATCCGTATCCATCAGATCTTTCACGGTTTGGCAGGAGTGGATCACGGTGGTATGGTCTCGGCCTCCAAAATGTTCACCAATGGTTTTAAGTGAGTTTTTGGTAAATGACTTAGCCAGGTACATCGTGATTTGCCGTGCCTGTACAATCTCGCGCTTGCGGGTTTTTTGCAGCAGCTTGTCGTAAGACACTTCAAAATAATCGCACACCATTTTTTGGATGCTTTCTATGGTAATTTCTTTGGAAGAAGTTTTTACGAAAGATTTCAGCACGCGTTTGGCCAATTCCAGATCTATCTCCTTACGGTTCAGCGATGACTGGGCCAGCAGGGAGATCAAGGCACCTTCCAGTTCGCGTACATTGCTCTGGATGTTGTAAGCCACGTATTTAATGACCTCTTTGGGCATTTCCAGGCCATCGTTGCGCATCTTCATTTCCAGGATCTCCATACGTACTTCAAATTCGGGTACCTGTATGTCGGCGCTGAGTCCCCAGCGGAAGCGGCTTAGCAAGCGTTCCTGTACCCCGTCGAGGTCCTTGGGCGGCTTATCCGAGGTAAGGATGAGCTGCTTACCGGATTGGTGCAGGTGATTGAAGATGGCGAAGAAGGCATCCTGCGATTTTTCTGCACGGGCAAAGAATTGGATATCGTCCAGTATCAACACATCTATCAGTTGATAAAAGTGGATGAAGTCGTTGATGATATTATTCTTCGAGTGATCGATGAACTGGTTGATAAATTTTTCGGCACTTACATATAATACTGCTTTGTTCGGATGAATGGTTTTTACTTCATTCCCGATGGCCTGTGCCAAGTGTGTTTTACCAAGGCCCACGCCGCCATAAATAACCAGTGGATTGAAAGAAGTACCACCCGGCTTTTCGGAAACAGTTTTACCTGCCCGTCTTGCCACGCGGTTGCAATCTCCTTCAATGTAAGCGTCGAAGGTGTAATTAGGATTGAGTTGTGAATCGATCTGTACCCTTTTGATACCAGGGATGACGAAAGGATTTTTGACTGGGTTTTGAATAGTTAGCGGAAAATCAACTTCACTGTCCCTTTGCTGCTTGGCAAACTGGGTGGGCATGTTTACCGTTTTAGGGTGTTGATGCGGTGTGCCATTTTCTACTACAATACGGTATTCCAGTCTTGCCTCCTTGCCCAGCTCACGTTTGATCGTTTTACCAAGTAAACCAACATAATGTTCTTCGAGGTATTCATAGAAGAATTGACTCGGCACTTGGATAGTTAGAACATTGTTTTCAAGCCCAATCGGTTTAATAGGCTCAAACCAGGTTTTAAATGGCTGCCACTCCACAATATCCCTAATTATATTCAGACACCTTTCCCAAACTTGTTCGCAAGTTTTGTTCATTGAGCTAGAAAAAATTATTTGTTTAGTAATTAAGGTGTTCTCGAAATGTAAAAATTCCAATTGGGATTTAGAAACTTTTTTTTGGACAGGGAAACGAATATCTGTAGAAAATACTAGAAAAAAAAATTAATCTAACCTTGTTTTAATAGCCTTTAATACAGCCTTCAGATGTCCTGTTTTTGCGCGTTTTAGCCGCCGCTATATATTGATTTTACTGCTATCTCAGCTTACCAATTGCTAAAATATATGTAAGCTGATTCCCAATATTTTTCCATTGCTATTCACTTTTTATCGTCCATAAAATAATATACCGGCTAAAATAATATAGTACATGACAGGGGAAGTAAGAAACAGCGATAAGATATGGCTTCTTTCATAACCTTTGCAGTACGGTGTGTTACAATTATAGCAGGGTATGCCTGCTATTTGGTTTGCCTTCGGTTGGCGCAAACCGGGTTGCAAATTTAGGGGATTGAAAGAGATTATCCACATCCGATGAGGAAAAATAAATTTAGGAACTGATTACTCTTTACCTTATCTTTTGCCGTATCTTTGGCGATTCAATACAGAAAAAATACTATATAATATGAGTTTTGAAATTACAGGTAAACTGGTTGTGAAATACAACACCATGCAGCGCAGTGAGACGTTTAAGACCAGGGAATTCGTAATTGAGAAATCCGACGATATCAATGGTCGTGTTATTACCAATTACATAAAATTCCAGGCAGTTCAAGACCGCACCGCGATCGTAGACCGCTTCCAGGAAGGTGAAAACGTGAAAGTGTATTTCAACATTAAAGGCACCCGTTGGGAAAAAGACGGCAAAGTGAACTATATTACTAATCTTGACGCCTGGCGCATGGAATCTATAGTGGCCAATACTCCTGGAGTAGATCCACAACCTAACTATGGCGGTTCCCAGGAATTTTCGGGTGGTGCCGCTCCTGCTGCTACCAGCAATGTAGACGACTTACCATTTTAAGCCGTTTCTCTCTCTCTAAAATACGGCCACAAAACATATTATTCCAAAGATTCATGGTTGTTGAACAACGAAGGGTCTTTGGAATTTGTATTTTAGTAAGGAGATAATTGTGAAGCTGCATATATTTTAAAATAAGGAATAAATAAAATAAACGCTACAGCACTGGTTTATTACATGTAGCAAACATTACTTCATTGCAAAGACACGGCCATCTTTTCAAGGATGGCCAAATAGGATAAGCCGGGAAAAATTTATTTTTGTCGCACCAGTATCAAAAAGTTGTAGGATCGCTACCTAACCACTATTAATTATGCAACAACAGATTTCCGTGAAGCTGCCACCTGCCGCAGTGGCCAGTCATCCCGATATCTTACAGGCCGCCGCAGCTACCCTGGGAATAGCGCACACGCGTATTACAGGGTTTAATATTCTCAAGCGCAGCATCGATGCACGTTCCCGTCAGGTGTATTATATCCTTACTTTGCAAGTGTTCATTGATGAACCTTATCATGTAAGTCATTTCACCCCCATTCATTACCCCACCGTTCCTGGCACGGCTACGCCGGTTATTGTAATAGGTGCAGGGCCGGCAGGACTTTTTGCTGCGCTGCGCTTGCTGGAGGCCGGTCTAAAACCTGTGGTACTGGAAAGGGGCCGCGATGTGCGTACCCGTCGCCGCGACCTGGCCATCCTGAACCGCTCCGGTGTGGTGAACCCCGAATCAAATTACTGCTTCGGCGAAGGTGGTGCTGGAACATACTCTGATGGTAAATTATACACCCGTTCCGGCAAGCGGGGAGATATCAATAAAATCCTGCAGGTTTTTGTACAATTTGGTGCCGATGAAAATATTTTGTATGAAGCGCATCCCCATATTGGCACGAATAAATTACCTCATATCATTACCAGCATGCGGGAGCAGATCGTGGCCAGTGGGGGCGAGGTGCATTTTGAACAGAAGGTAACGGAATTTATCCTCAGGGATAATGCCCTGCAAGGCGTAAAAACTGCTGCCGGCGCCACTTTTAGCGCCCGGCATGCCATCCTGGCCACGGGCCACTCTGCCCGTGATATTTTTGAACTGTTGCAGCAGCAACAAATTCAGATCCATGCCAAGCCCTTTGCGCTCGGTGTGCGCGTAGAGCATCCGCAAATGTTGATTGATAGTGTGCAGTATCATAGTACGGTAAGAGGGGAATACCTGCCACCTGCCAGTTACAGCCTGGTAGAGCAAGTGGAAGGCAGGGGCGTGTTCTCTTTCTGCATGTGCCCTGGTGGTATCATAGCACCAGCTGCCACCAGCCCTGGTGAGCTGGTGGTGAATGGGTGGTCGCCCTCTAAGCGCAATAACCCTTATGCCAATTCCGGCATGGTGGTGACGGTAGATGAGCGCGATTTTACCCCCTTTGCAGATAAGGGCGCCCTGTCTGCCATGTATTATCAGCAAATGGTGGAACGCAATGCCTATGAGGCTGGCGGTGGCCGCTTCGTGGCACCTGCCCAGCGCATGACCGACTTTGTACAGCGTAAGGTATCTGCCTCGCTGCCCCATTGCTCTTACGTGCCGGGTGTACAGGCTACAGATCTCTTCCAGGTACTTCCTTCCGCCGTATCTTCCCGGCTAGCGGCTGCTTTTGTGGCCTTCGGTAAAAAAATGCGCGGTTACTATACGGCCGATGCCATCCTGGTAGCTACTGAGTCGCGCACCTCCTCACCAGTTCGCATTCCGCGGGAAAACGATACGCTTATGCATCCACAGGTGAAGGGCCTGTATCCCTGCGGGGAAGGGGCTGGTTATGCGGGGGGCATCGTAAGCGCTGCAATGGATGGAGAACGCGTAGCAGTGGCCATTGCAGATTTTTAAAAAGTGAAGGCATTGTATTATATTTCCAGTACAAAAATAATAAGCCATCACTATGCATTTGCTCCAGGTTTCCCACCTCAAAAAGTATTATGCCACACACAAAGCTGTGGATGATATTAGCTTCGACATTCCCTCCGGTAGCATTTTTGGTTTGTTAGGCCCTAACGGCGCAGGGAAAACCACTTTGCTGCGCATGATCACCGGTATTTTTTTCCCCGACGAAGGCAGCATTACCTTTGACGGGCGTCCTTACCATGCGCTGGGAGACAGTGCTAACATCGGTTACATGCCAGAGGAACGAGGTTTGTATAAGAAAATGAAGGTGGAGGAACAGGTGTTATACCTTGCCCAACTAAAAGGCATGCACTACCGCGACGCTACCGAAAAAATTAATTATTGGTTTGCACGCTTTGATATTAATAGCTGGCGCTATAAAAAGATTGAAGAGCTGAGCAAAGGCATGCAGCAAAAGGTACAGTTTATTTCCACCATACTACACGGCCCCAAACTACTCATCCTCGATGAGCCGTTTTCCGGCCTGGACCCCATTAACGCAAGCCTCATCAAAAACGAGATATTTAACCTCGCCCAGCAAGGTACTACCATCATTTTCTCTACCCATCGCATGGGAGAGGTGGAAGAAATTTGCAACAGCATTGTGCTGGTAAATAAAGGCAAAAAGATCCTTGACGGCGGTGTGGCGCAGATAAAACAACAGTTTAAGCAACACTTGTTTAAAATAGCATTTGGTCAGCCCATCAACCCCGCCCACATGGCCACTTATCATTTTACGCTGGTAAAACAGGAGGACAATGCCTATATACTGAAAAAAAATCCGGATAGCAGTACCAACGATATCCTCAGCCATTTTATCCGCCAGGAAGTAACTATTACCCACTTCGAAGAAATTTTGCCCTCGCTTAACGAGATTTTTATCCAGCAGGTGCAGTTAATGGAAACAGCTGGCGTACCCATTGTGGCCGCCTAATCATTTTATATCCCAAACACACTACGTATGAATAAGATCTGGCTCATTATAAAAAGAGAATATTTAACCCGCGTGCGCAAAAAGTCTTTCCTGGTAATCACTTTGCTCATCCCGGTGTTTTTTGCCGCCATGGTGATCATACCGGTACTGATGGCGATGAACGACGGCAATAATGAAAAGATTGCCGTAGTAGACGAAAGCCATTTGTTTAAAGGCAAATTGGCCGATGCCAACGGCGTATTGTATAAATACCAGGAGCATGCCGCCATCGATACGTTTAAGGCCAATTATGAGAAGCTAGGCTATACGGGCATATTATACGTACCCAACATTGAACTGGAACGCCCTGGCACTATTTATTATTACAGTAAAGGACAGCCAGGCATAGACCTGCAATCCAAGCTGAATAGTGATGTAAATCGCGTGATCGAAAACCTGCGCATGGAAAAAGCAGGCATAGACCAGGAAAAACTGGCATCTGTGCGGTCTAACGTAAGTGTAACCTCCATCACCGACACTGGTAAGCAGGGCAACGCCGTTGTGGCATGGGCAGTGGGTTATGGCAGTGGGTTTGCGATTTACATTGTGCTGCTACTGTTTGGTATGCAGGTAATGCGCGGCGTTTCCGAAGAAAAAACCAGCCGCATTGCAGAAGTAATGGTGTCTAGTGTGAAACCTTTTGAACTGATGATGGGAAAAATTCTGGGTGTAGCAGGGGTGGGCCTTACCCAATTCATTATCTGGATTGTACTGATCACTTGTTTTTATACCCTGGCCCTGCCGGCTTTGATTGGCCAGGCCGGTGCACACCAGGTAGTGGCAGGCAGCGCACAAACAGCTGCGGTGTCGCATATGATGGAAAACATTCACCAGGGTATGGACGCGGTGAATGTACCACTGCTGGTGGGCTGCTTCCTGTTTTACTTCGTGGGAGGATACCTGTTTTATGCATCCCTGTTTGCCGCAGTAGGCAGCTTGGTGAATGAAGATGCCAATGATGCGCAATCGCTCACCTTTCCTATCACCTTACCGGTAATCATAGGCTTGTTTATCATGTTTGCCGCCGTAAAAAACCCTACCAGCCCACTGGCAGTGTGGGGCAGCCTTATCCCTTTTACGGCACCCATGGTAATGATGGCGCGGCTGCCTTACGGTGTGCCAGGCACGGTGCCTTACTGGCAGCTCCTGCTTTCTTTTGTTTTGCTTATCCTGGGTTTCCTCGGCACAACCTGGGCGGCGGGCAAAATATACCGCACCGGTATTCTTATGTATGGGAAAAAAATTACCTGGGGCGAGGCTATTAAATGGGTCACAAGAAAACAATAATGGCTGTGCATGGCTTTATAAATTACCTGGAGAACATATCTAATAGAGTGTGCTTGATGGCATGGCTGATTAAGAATCAACTGCGTTTTATGTCAGGTAAATAGCCTGCCCAATTGTTGCGTAGCAGCGATAAATTCTGTCCAGATCTCCAGCACCACATCTGCTGCAGGTTTAATGTCTTTTATCAGGGCGCTCACCTGACCTATTTCTAATTCTCCGTCCTGCATATTTCCTTCAAACATGCCGGCTTTGGCCCTGGCGCGGCCCAGCAGTGTTTTTAGTGTATCTATATCTGCGCCACTATCTTCCGCTTTTTTAATGGCATCATAAAAATTGTTTTTCAGCAAACGTACGGGAGTCAGTTTCTTTAACGCCAGGATGGTATCACCTTCTCCGGCGGCCACCACGGCTTGTTTAAATAAATGGTGTACAGAAGCTTCGGGCGTTGCTACAAAACGGCTGCCTACCTGTACGCCTTCCGCGCCCAGTGCAAAGGCGGCGGCCATGGCTTTCCCCGAGGCAATGCCACCTGCGGCAATGAGTGGAATACGGAGTTGTGCGGCCACGGCAGGGATGAGTACCATTGTGGTAGTTTCTTCCCGCCCGTTATGGCCTCCTGCCTCAAAACCTTCGGCCACGATGGCATCTACGCCAGCAGCCTCGCTTTTTAAAGCCAGGGCGGTGCTGGACACTACCTGCACTACGGTAATGCCGGCCTGTTTTAAAGTGGCCGTCCACGTTTTAGGACTGCCGGCGGAGGTGAAAACAATGGGTACCTTTTCTTCGATGATAAGCTGCATGAGCTGTCCGGTATCGGGGTAGAGCAGGGGCACGTTTACGCCGAAAGGCTTGTTGGTAGCAGATTTACAGGCCTGTATGTGTGCGCGCAATACATCGGGGTACATGCTGCCCGCGCCAATAATACCCAGCCCACCGGCATTGCTTACCGCCGCCGCCAGCCGCCAGCCGCTGGCCCAGATCATACCGGCCTGGATAATCGGGTATTGAATGCCGAATAACGTGGTAATGCGATTCTGTTGCATATAGTAAATGTAAGGAATTGTATTATCTGCCCGGTGCCGCCGGAATACCATTCGTTGGATAAAACAAATGCGTATACATGGTACACCCGTCATGCACCGGAGCAAGCGCCATCCTGGTCCCGCTTCCATGCACCCACTTGCTACTTTGGGCTTATGTTTTATCCTAAATCGATCTCTGTATTGTCGCCTATGTTCAGGCTTTGGGAAAGCCCGCGTATATTGGCATCGGAGCCAATGAGGGAAGATTTCAGCACTACCTCGTGCAGATTACTGAAAGAACCCACGATAGAATCTTTCACAATGGAATAATTTACCGTGGTATTGTCGCCCACGGCTACGTTGGGTCCTATGATGGAGTTTTTGATATTGCAATGCTCACCAATGCTCACCGGCGGAATGATGATGGTATTTTCGAACGGCGGTATAACGAAAGGCATTTGCTTTTTGAGCAGGATGGCATTGGTTTCCAGCAAGGTTTCCTTGCGCCCGCAATCGAACCAATTAGTTACTTTGTAGGCCTGCATTTTTACGCCGTGGTGGATCATACATTCCAATGCATCAGTAAGCTGGTACTCGTCGTGCGATTTTATTTTATTATTGATATTGTCTTGCAGGCAATCGAATAATTGCACCGTTTCGCGGATCTTGTACAAGCCTACTAAGGCCATGTTAGACTTAGGTATTTGTGGCTTTTCTACTACGCGGGTAATGATATGGTGTTCATCCATTTCACCTACACCAAAGTTGCGTGGGTCATCTACCTTTTTTACGCCCAGCAGGGAGTGGGGTGCGGCAATGATTTCCTTAATGTTAGACTCCACGATAGTATCGCCCAGCACAATCAGTACTTCATCGTCCTGCACAATGCTGCGGGTCAGCAGAATAGCATGGCCAGTACCTTCCCGGCTGGTTTGCTGTACGAAGTGGCAGATAAGCTGCGGGTATTTCTGTTCTACGTAATGCTGAATTTTTTCACCCAGGTAACCCACCACAAATACAAATTCGGTGATGCCGGCTTCCACCAGTTGGTCCACGATAATGCTAAGGATGGTTTTGCCTGCCAAAGGAATCAATGCTTTCGGCTGGGTGTAAGTATGTGGTCGTAGCTTGGTGCCGGCCCCGGCTACAGGTATGATCGCCTTCATGAACTCGTGTAATTGGTGAAGAAGTGCGAAAGCGCTTCTCAATGACAACGCGGCAAAATTACTAATATTTTATGAATGCGAACGATTGCAATGCTACAGATACTGTAGATACATCGTTTTAGGAAGGTCCTGGTGTACAATTTAATGCAACCTTGCATTTCACCTGCCTTTAAGCTAAATTTGCACAAATTTTCATCATGCAAAGAGATTCACAAATATTTGATATCATCCGCCAGGAACTGGAGCGTCAGCGCCACGGTATAGAATTGATCGCATCAGAAAACTTCACCAGCAGCCAGGTAATGCAGGCTATGGGGAACGTGATGACCAATAAATATGCAGAAGGTTACCCTGGCAGAAGGTATTACGGTGGTTGCGAAGTGGTAGACCTTAGTGAACAACTGGCCATTGATCGCGCCAAGCAAATATTTGGAGTAGCCTATGCGAATGTACAGCCCCATTCCGGCGCACAGGCCAATGCAGCCGTACTGCTGGCCATTCTCCAGGCAGGCGATAAAATACTGGGCTTAGACCTGAGCATGGGTGGCCACCTGACGCATGGCTCCTCAGTAAACTTTTCCGGAAAGCTTTACCAGCCTCATTTCTATGGCGTTAATAAAGAAACAGGCCTGGTAGAATATGATAAAATGGAAGAAGTGGCCCGGCGGGAAAAACCAAAAGTGATCATCTGCGGTGCTTCTGCCTATAGCCGCGACTGGGATTATAAACGTATCCGGGAAATTGCAGACGGCATCGGTGCATTTGTCATGGCAGACATCGCCCACCCGGCTGGTCTTATTGCCAAAGGCCTGCTGAACTCGCCATTCGAACACTGTCATTTCGTGACCACCACTACGCATAAAACATTGCGCGGTCCCCGGGGTGGTATGATCCTGATGGGCAAAGATTTCGAGAACCCATTTGGTCTTAAAACGCCCAAAGGTGAAACCCGCATGATGAGTAACCTGTTGGATGTGGCTGTATTCCCTGGTATACAGGGCGGTCCGCTGGAACACGTGATTGCTGCCAAGGCCGTATCGTTTTTTGAAATTCTTTCCGACGAGTACACGGTATATGCCAAACAAATCCTGAAAAATGCCCAGGCCATGTCCAAACATTTCGTGGACAAGGGCTACCAGATTGTATCCGGCGGAACGGATAACCACCTGATGCTGATAGACCTGCGCAATAAAAACATTTCCGGTAAAAAAGCGGAACAGGTGCTGGTAAAGGCAGATATCACCGTCAACAAAAATATGGTGCCTTTCGACGATAAATCGCCGTTCGTTACATCCGGTATTCGCATTGGCGTGCCAGCCATTACCAGCCGTGGTTTGCAGGAAGCCCACATGGGCCAGATCGTGGATTGGATAGACACCCTGCTGCTCGACAGCGATAATGAATCTACCATTACCAAAGTGCGTGGCAGCGTGAATGAATTTATGAAACAGTTCCCCCTGTATCCTGAAATGTAATTAAAACTTCAATTGCTTGAAATACCTGCGACCTGCCATTGAGCGGGTCGCTTTTTTTTGTGTTTTTGTTGGCTGTGGCTTTGCGGAGATTTAGTTCAAAAAAAACGCCGCCAGGTAGCAATGGCGGCGTTTTGTAAAACGTTCAGGTATAAAAGGACTAAAAGCTGGCAGCCAGGAAAGCCATGGTGCCCATGCCATACTCAATGGCATGCTCGTCGATGTCGAAAGTAGGCGTGTGTACGCCGGAATTAATGCCCCTGGCGGCATTGCCAGTACCCAGGCGGAAAAAACAGGCGGGTACTTCCTGCGAATAAAAGGCAAAGTCTTCAGCGCCCATCCGCAGTTCTGTATCCTGCACGTTTGCGGCTCCCATGTAGTCCGAGGCCAGCGCCCTGGCCCGCGCGGTTACGGCTTCGTTGTTGTACAGGCAGGGATAACCCACCAGTATCTCAATATCTATGTCAGCACCCATGGCATGCACCAGCTCTACCGCCTGCTTGCGGATAAGTTCATGTGCGCGGAAACGCCAGGTTTCGTCCATTGCACGGAAAGTACCCATTAGTTTTACCTCGCTGGGAATTACATTGGTGGTATAACCGCCGTTGAATGCGCAGATGGACAATACCGACGGGGAAAAGGGATTGTTATTGCGGCTGATGATTTGCTGCAAGCTTACCACCAGGTGAGACGCTACGAGAATAGTATCTACCGTGAGGTGGGGCTGTGCGGCGTGGCCGCCTTTACCTTTAATGGTGATATAAATTTCATCAGCGCTGGCCATATACTTACCATCACGGAAGCCGAGCAAGCCTGTTTCCATAGTGGGTTGTACATGCATGCCCAGGATGGCGTCTGGCCGGGGATGTTGCAGCACGCCCTCCGCGATCATGAGACTGGCGCCGCCGGGATGTTTTTCTTCACCTGGCTGGAAAATGACCCGCACAGTACCCTCAAATTCATGGCGCAGCTCCTGGAGTATACGCGTAGCACCCAGTATACAGGTGGTGTGCACATCGTGTCCGCAGGCGTGCATTACGCCGGGGTTAAGCGACTTGTAAGGAACATCGTTGGCTTCCGTAATGGGTAAGGCATCCATATCGGCACGGATGGCAATGGTTTTGGAACCGGGATGCTGGCCTGTGATGGTAGCTACAATACCGGTGCCGGCTACCTGCGCCTGGTAAGAAACGCCAAATTCATCGAGTTTGCTGCGCACAAAAGCTGCCGTTTCGTGTTCCTGGAAGGAAAGCTCCGGGTGGGCATGAATGTGGCGGCGTATATCGATGAATGCAGGCGCGTATTGTTTGGCGAGTGCCTGTATTTTATTCTTCATTGTTGGCTCCTTCTTTTTCTGCAGACAAATTGATCGTTGTGGGTACTACGAAGATGCTGCCAGGCAGGGCGCTGCTGATCTTATCCCGCAGGTCGCTGGCCTCATCACGTGATTTAAAGTCACCCACGCGTACTTTAAAATAGGGTGGGTTATAATCCAGGTAAGTGCGGTATTGGGGGAACTGCTGCATTACTTTGGCCTTAACATCGTTGGCCTCCGTGCGTTTGTTGGTAGAAATCACCTGCACCCGGAATCCGGGCTGGCTGCGGATGGCAAGTGTATTGATGTAGATCTGTTTGCGGATCATGGCATCTATGCGCGCATCTTTCACCACCGGCGTATTGTAGGTGATTACCGGTGCCGGCTGGGTGGTAGCCGCTGTGTTGTCCTGTGCAGCAGCGGTAAGCGTGGTGCCCAGTAGCAGGCCCAATACTGCAAAATATTTTATCATCATGATGGTTTGCATTTTGAAGGTGGAACAAAGGATGTTTTTAATACCCGTTTTCACTGCCGGCAGGTTGCTGCTGCACAATGGCTACACTGCTGCTGGCGCCAATACGGGTAGCCCCTGCAGCAATAAGCTGCTGTGCAAATGTATACGTGCGCACACCGCCGGATGCTTTGATTTGTATAGGAGCTGGTAAGTGGCTGCGCATAAGCTGTACCGCTTCCACACTGGCGCCTTTTTCTGCATAACCGGTAGATGTTTTTACAAAATCTACCTGGCAGCGCACACAAATTTCACAACACCGGATAATTTCTTCATCAGATAGTATGCCGCTTTCGATAATGACCTTGATTACCTTTTGCTTAGTATGAATAAGGCCGGTGAGGGTGGCGATTTCTTTCTCCAGATACGCCCAGTCTGCATTGCGTACGGCAATAAGATTGATCACCATATCCAGTTCGTCGGCCCCGTCTACGATGGCCAGCACCGCCTCAGCTACCTTTGCCTCGATGGCGGAATAACCAAAAGGGAATCCTAAAACGGTTGCGGTTTTTACGTGGGTTTGCTCCAGCAGTTGTTTCGCCAAACGCACAAAAGGAGGAGGCACGCATACGGCTGCAAAGTTGTATGAAGCAGCCTCGCCGCAAAGCTTCACAATCTCTTCGCGGGAGGTGGTAGGTTTTAAGATGGTATGGTCAATGTATGTGTTGACTTGCATAGCTGCAAATTTAGCCTAAAGAATGGGAAAGCCGAGGGCAATTTTCCGGTGCGGTGCGGGCCGTATGGAACGTTGGAAGAGGGGGCTGATTTTTGGGGCCGGTAACTACGGTAGGGTATGCGGGCAGTGGTAATACGATGTATGATATCAGGGGCTTCCTATTAATAAAAGAGAGGCAAACATGCTTGCCTCTCTTTTTATTTTTATTTCCACCATGTTGCCGGATCATGCATCCTTGCCATGGCATTGTTTATATTTCTTACCACTACCACAAGGGCAGGGATCATTGCGGCCAATGCGGGGGCCGGCCTTCACGGGGTCTATCCGTTCCGGTTCTGGGTTATTGTATGCGGGTGCAGTTTCCACGGGCACACCGCCGCCGGAAAGCTCCTGGTGAGAAGCCTTCATCTTACTCATATCCGTACGTTTTTCCGGGCGGGCTTCCTTTATTTCCTGGCTGGGCATTACCCCTTCCGCTACTTCATCATGCTGGTGCCTGCGGTGTTCCAGGCCGCATTTGGTAAGGAAAGAAACAATGGTGCCATTAGTTTCCGCATTCATTTGTTTGAACAGCTCAAAAGCTTCCAGTTTATAAATGAGCAGTGGATCGCGCTGTTCGTACACGGCGCTTTGCACGGATTGTTTCAGGTCGTCCATGGCACGCAGGTGTTCCTTCCAGGCTTCGTCAATAAGGGCCAGGGTGATAGAGCGTTCCAGGGCATACCGTACTTCATATCCTTCGGTTTCCACGATCTTATTAATATTGGCCACGATGCCGATATTCTTTTTGCCGTCGGTAAACTCAATGGCCACGTTGGTGGCGCGGGCACCTTTTTCTTGCGCCAGGCGCTGGAGGGCGGGCCACATATAAGTTACCATGTCTTCCGACTTACGCTCGTAAAGATCGGTGGCTTCCTCATACAGTTGGGTGGCCAGGGTAGCTACATCGGTGCGGGCCAGTGCTTCCTGGGTGATGGATGTTTCCAGGGAGAAATTAATGATCACGTCGCGTTTAAAGGCTTCGTAATCGCCGCTATCTTTATGCATGGTCACCAGGTTCTCGGCTACGCTGTAGAAAGCATTGTCGATATCAATGGCCAGGCGTTCGCCAAACAAGGCGTGGTTACGTTTTGCGTAAATCACGGTGCGCTGTTTGTTCATCACGTCGTCATATTCCAGCAACCGTTTACGGATACCGAAGTTATTTTCTTCCACCTTTTTCTGGGCGCGTTCGATCGATTTGCTGATCATGCTGTGCTGGATCACTTCCCCTTCTTTATAGCCCATGCGGTCCATCATACCGGCTATGCGGTCAGAACCAAACATGCGCATCAGGTCATCTTCCAGCGATACAAAGAACTGGGAAGTACCGGGGTCGCCCTGGCGGCCGGCGCGGCCACGCAACTGGCGGTCTACCCGGCGGCTTTCATGCCGTTCTGTACCGATGATGGCCAGGCCTCCCGCTTCTTTTACACCGGGGCCCAGCTTAATATCCGTACCACGGCCTGCCATGTTGGTGGCGATGGTTACGGCGCTGGAAAGGCCTGCTTCCGATACGATCTGGGCTTCACGGGCATGCTGTTTGGCATTCAGTACGTTGTGCGGTATTTTTTCGAAGGTGAGCATTTTGCCCAGCAATTCAGACACTTCTACGGAGGTAGTACCTACCAGCACGGGGCGGCCTTTGGCCGTCAGTGACTTGATCTCTTCAATCACGGCGCGGTACTTATCCCGTTTGGTTTTATATACCAGGTCTTCCGCATCATTGCGGGAAATCGGCAGGTTGGTCGGGATGGTCACTACATCTAGTTTGTAAATCTCCCAGAATTCGCCGGCTTCCGTGGTGGCTGTACCGGTCATACCGGCCAGCTTATGGTACATGCGGAAGAAGTTTTGCAAAGTAATGGTGGCAAATGTTTGGGTGGCAGCTTCCACTTTTACATTTTCCTTGGCTTCAATAGCCTGGTGCAGCCCGTCGGAATAGCGGCGGCCATCCAGGATACGGCCTGTTTGTTCATCTACAATCTTCACCTTACCATCCATTACCACGTATTCGATGTCTTTATCGAAGAGGGTATAAGCTTTCAGCAGTTGCTGGATAGAATGGATGCGGTCTGATTTCTGGGCGAAATCTTGCAGCAATTCGTCTTTGCGGCGCAATTTTTCTTCCGCGGGCAGATCCAGTTTTTCAATTTCTGCAATTTCAAAACCTACATCGGGCATCACGAAGAAACTGGAGTCTTCGCCAGATTGGGTGATCAGTGCAATGCCTTTTTCGGTAAGGTCTACACTGTTATTTTTTTCGTCGATGTGAAAGTAAAGTTCTTCATCCACTTTCGGCATTTCGCGTTGCTGATCGGCGATGTAATAATTCTCTGCTTTCTGGAGCAGTACTTTATTTCCAGGCTCGCTGAGGAATTTTATCAGTGCGCTGTTCTTTGGCAAGCCTCTCCAGGCACGCATCAGGGCCAGGCCGCCGGTCTTAGGGTCGTCCTTGCCTTCGGCGATGAGTTTTTTGGCTTCCAGGAGAAACTGCTGGGTTACTCTTTTCTGGGCATCTACCAGGCGTTGAATGCGGGGTTTCAGGGAATGAAACTCCTGTTCGTCGCCACGGGGAATGGGGCCGGAAATGATGAGGGGAGTACGTGCATCGTCGATCAATACACTATCCACCTCATCCACCATGGCATAATGATGTTTGCGCTGCACCATTTCTTCAGGGCTGTGTACCATGTTATCGCGCAGGTAGTCAAAGCCAAATTCATTATTGGTACCGTACGTAATATCCGCCAGGTAAGCATTGCGGCGTTCGGGAGAATGAGAGGGGTGCTTGTCAATGCAATCCACGGTAATACCGAGGAATTCGAAGATAGGGCCATTCCATTCAGAGTCACGGCGGGCCAGATAGTCGTTCACCGTTACAATATGCACGCCTTCTCCGGCTAGTGCATTGAGGTAAGCGGGCAGGGTAGATACCAGGGTTTTACCTTCACCAGTAGCCATTTCGGAGATCTTGCCCTGGTGCAGTGTTATACCGCCAATAAGCTGTACATCGTAATGCACCATATTCCAAACCACCTCCTGGCCTGCAGCTTTCCAGCTATTATTGTAGGTCACTTTGTCACCTGCAATGTTAATATAGGGTTTACCTACTGCCAGGGCGCGATCCAGTTCCGTAGCGGTGGCGGTGAGTTGGGTGTTTTCTTTAAAGCGGCGGCCGGTTTCCTTTACCACAGCAAAGGCCTGGGGCAGCAGCTCATTCAGCACTTCCTCAATTTTTTTATCGCGATCTTTTTTCAGCTTATCGATTTCCTGGTATACGATGTCTTTGGCGGCCACGTCGGCAGCCTCGTCGGCATCTGCTTGCTGGGCGGCAATTTGCGCATCAACATCGGAAAGGTATTCGCGGATGCGTTGGCGGAACTCCTGCGTTTTGTTACGCAGTTCATCTACAGATAAAGATTGTAATTTGGCAAATTCCTCATTGATCTGCACCACGATAGGAGCCAGAGATTTAACATCCCGCTCGGATTTGTGACCACCAAAAAGTTTAGTTAAAAAACCTAACATGTTATTATAAGAATTATCGGATTTAAGTTGGTTGCAGCAGGCATGGGCTTCGCCACGATGAATGCAGACAAATATTATGCTTAACTGATTGTTATGTCATGCTGACAGGCGCGGGGTGCGCAATTTCCCCAAAGGCTAGCTCCAAAAAAACAAAATTGTTGTGGATGGAAATTGCGGTGGTGAAAATTATCTTTTCCCTGCTGGCCCACATGGGGCGTAAATGTAGGAATAATTTACAGACAGGCGTAGCTAAAATGTAAATATTAGTAAGACTTTAAATAATAAAAATCCCAATATCATAAACCAGCCCCCACAACGGCTTATAGGGGAAAGCCGGCGGCCGCCAGGCAAAAAGGCAGGCTGGCCTGGGAGGCATACAGGCTGCCGCCATGAAAAAACGGGAAATATGAAAATACTTTTTATAAATTTAAGGCCTGCCACCAGGGCAGCCCTCTCCGGAACTATGCATATAAAAACGAGGGCCACCTGCGCAGTAGCACGTTATGAACCGCACACCGCAAAAAGTATTTCAAACAACAGTTATCAGATACGTATAAAAACGATTTGTCAATGAACCGTAAGTTAAGAATGGGCATGATAGGAGGTGGCAAAAACGCCTTTATCGGTGCAGTGCATCGTATTGCAGCCAATATGGACGGCCTCATTACCCTCACCGCCGCCGCCCTCAGCTCAGATCCACAACGCGCCCTGGAATCGGGCCGCGAACTTTTTCTCGCAGCAGACCGCATTTACGCTGACTATAAAACCATGTTGGAAACGGAAGCCGCCAAACCGGCCAGTGAACGCCTGGATTTTATCGTGATCGTTACGCCCAATCATGTACACTTTGAACCCGCCATGCTGGCCCTGGAAAAAGGGTTTCATGTGGTGATAGACAAGCCCATCACCTTCACCCTGGACCAAGCCAAACAACTGAAGGCCAAGGTAGCAGCTACCGGCCTGAAACTGTTGCTCACCCACACCTACACTGGCTACCCCATGGTAAAACAGGCCCGTGCTATGGTAAAAGCAGGCACCTTAGGCGAAATCCGTAAAATTTACGTGGAATACCCGCAGGGATGGCTTAGCACCCCGGACGAAAAAGATAACCAGCAAGCCGCTTGGCGTACCGATCCCAGTAAATCGGGCAAAGCGGGCGCCATGGGCGACATCGGCACCCACGCCGCTAACCTTGCAGAATATGTTTCCGGCCTGCAAATAGACCGGCTTTGTGCTGACCTTAATATCGTAGTACCCGGACGCCGCCTGGACGACGACGGTGCCATACTGCTTAAATTTAATAACGGTGCCAGCGGCGTACTCATTGCTTCACAGATTGCAGCCGGAGAAGAAAACGCCCTTAGCATTCGCGTTTATGGCGAAAAAGGCGGCTTGGAATGGCATCAGATGGAACCCAATACCCTGCTGGTAAAATGGCTGGATAAGCCCGCCGAAATATACCGTGCCGGGGCCGGATACCATTACCAATCGCCCTTTATGTACAAGAATACCCGTACGCCGGGCGGCCACCCAGAAGGCTATCTGGAAGCATTCGGTAACCTGTACCGCAACTTTGCCCATACCCTCATGGCGCTTGCCGATGGCACCACCCCCACCCCTGAAGCCCTGGACTATCCCAGCGTGGAAGAAGGTGTGCGCGGTATGGCCTTCATCGACAATGTGGTGAAGTCTGCTCAAAGCGAGCAAAAGTGGACAAAATTTGAAATCTAACGTTAACGCCTACACGTAAAAATAATGCATGAAAACGATTAAAGGACCTGGCATTTTCCTGGCGCAATTTCTGGGCGACCAAGCCCCGTTCAACAGCCTGCAGTCTATCTGCGAATGGTCTGCCTCCCTGGGCTTTAAAGGGGTACAGATTCCTACCTCCGATCCAAAGATTTTTGACCTGCAAAAAGCGGCAGAAAGCAAAACGTACGCAGATGAGATCAAGGGGCTGGTAAACGCCGCGGGTGTAGAAATCACCGAACTGTCTACCCACCTCCAAGGCCAGCTCGTAGCCGTACACCCGGCCTATAACGACCTGTTCGATGGGTTTGCGCCCGAAAAGTTGCGCGGCAACTATTCGGCGCGTACGGAATGGGCGGTACAACAATTAAAATATGCAGCAAAAGCCAGTGAAAATTTAGGGCTGAACGCACATGCTACTTTCAGCGGTGCATTGCTTTGGCCTACCGTATATCCCTGGCCACAACGGCCTGCAGGACTGGTAAATACCGGTTTTGCAGCACTGGCCCAACGCTGGAAACCCATCCTCGATGTATTTGAGCAACACGGCATAGACCTGTGTTATGAACTACATCCCGGCGAAGACTTGCACGATGGCGTTACCTTTGAGCGTTTCCTGGAAGCTGTAGGGCATCATAAACGCGCCAATATCCTGTACGATCCCAGTCATTTTGTACTGCAATGCCTGAACTATCTGGAATTCATCGATATTTATCATGAGCGCATCCGGATGTTCCATGTGAAAGACGCGGAATTTAATCCCACTGGCCGCTCTGGCGTATATGGCGGTTACCAGGGCTGGTTGGAAAGGCCTGGACGTTTCCGCTCCCTGGGCGATGGACAGGTGGATTTTAAAAGCATCTTTAGCAAAATGGCGCAGTACGATTTTGGCGGTTGGGCCGTGATGGAGTGGGAGTGCGCTATAAAACATCCTGAACAAGGTGCAAAAGAAGGGGCGCCTTTTATTGCCGAACACATTATCCGGGTCACCGACCGTGCGTTCGACGACTTTGCCGGCACCGGTGCCAACGATGTGCTGAATAAGAAAATATTAGGTCTTTAAACAATAGCACAGGACATCCGGTTGGTAAAATTGGGTATGTCCTGGGCATAAGGAAGCAAACATTAAAACAATAAAACAAAAAACGACAAAATGAAAAAAGGAATGCTGGCGTCTATGGTGATGATCGCCGTATTTATGGCGGCCTGTGGCGGTGGTGGCAGCAAGGATGCGAATGCCACAGATAGCGCCAAATCGACTGAAACTACCGCCCCTGCCGACAATTCGATGGTGGCACCCGGGGCTAATTCGGCGGTATCTAAAGGCGAAACGCTGGAGGCTGGCCTGGATTGCAAAACCTGTCATAAAGTAGACATGAAAGTGGTAGGCCCTTCTTTCAAGGAAATTGCCGCCAAGTATAAACCGACCGACGAAAATATTGAAATGCTGGCCGCCAAGATCATCAGCGGTGGTAGTGGCAACTGGGGTACGGTGGCCATGACGCCCCACCCAGATTTGTCTAAAGACGACGCCAAGGAAATTGTAAAGTATATACTGGCGCAGAAATAAAGTGTAAACGCCTGGTGGCCGGAAAGGCCCGCCGCCAGGACGTTTCCTTCCCATGCCTGCTACTGCACTACTTGCCCCTGATACCATTCATTTTAATTATTAACGGAACCTGATATGATAAAAAATTTTATTCTCCTACTGGCTATGGGCGCCCTGCTGGGTACTGCCAGCGCACAGCACAATACCCTTACTTCCAAAGAAAAAAAGCAAGGCTGGACATTATTATTCGATGGTAAAACCACCACCGGCTGGCATGCCTACCTGTCTAAAGACGCTGGCACACACTGGCAGGTAGTAGACGGCGCCCTGCAACTCACACCAGACGCCGAACACGCCGGACGCCCTTCCGGCAATGACCTGGTGACCAACGATGAATATGAAAATTTTGAACTGGAGTACCAATGGAAAATTTCCGAAGGTGGCAACAGTGGCCTGATCTTCAGCGTTCATGAAGATCCCCAGTACAAAGAACCCTACCTTACCGGCCTGGAAATGCAGGTATTGGACGATTCTAAACACCCAGATGGCAAGATCGCAAAACACAATTCCGGCGACCTGTACGACCTGGCCCAAGCTCCCAAACTGGCCACTAAACCAGTGGGTGAATGGAATACCGCAAAACTCTCTAAGAAAAATGGACACCTGCAATTGTGGCTTAACGGCGTAAAAACTGCCGACGTAACCATCGGCTCACCCGAATGGAACACCATGCTGGCCAACAGTAAGTTCAAAACCTGGAAAGGATTTGCCGCTTACCCCAAAGGCAGTATAGCCCTGCAAGATCATGGCCACGAAGTATGGTACCGCGATATTAAGATCCGGCAATTGTAAATAAATAGGATGTACAAGGCAGCATGCAGTAGCAGGCCTTGTACATCCTATTTAGTATGGTCCGCCTATACCTGGTAAAACATGATCCCTTTCATTATATCCCCGTTATATGAAACAATTGCTTAGCTGCCTGCTACTTTGCTGCATGCTGCACCTGGCTGTTGTGGCTGCGCCGCCCAAAGTACTGGTATTTTCCAAAACAAAAGGCTTCCGCCATGATGCCATTCCCGTTGGGAAATTAGCGCTGATTAAATTGGGGGCAGAAAACAATTTTGCAGTAGATACCACAGAAGACGCATCAGCATTTACCGACCAAAATCTGAAACAATATAAAGCCGTGATCTTCCTCCATACCACCGGCGATGTGCTGGACAGCGCACAGCAACTGGCTTTTCAACGTTTTATAGAACATGGAGGCGGGTACGTGGGCATTCATGCTGCCACCGATACCGAGTATGACTGGCCCTGGTACGGCAAGCTGGCCGGCGCTTATTTTGTGAACCATCCTGCGCAGCAGGAAGCAATCTTGCACGTGGAAGATCATCATCGCAGCCAGGCCACCCAGGCATTGCCCGACGAATGGAAACGCAAAGATGAATGGTATAATTTCCGCGACATACAACCAGATCTGCACGTGCTGCTTACCATCGATGAAAAGAGTTATACAGGCGGCAGCAACGGCGCAGTGCATCCCATGGCCTGGTACCACGATTACGATGGAGGCCGCGCATTTTATACAGAGCTGGGTCATACGCTCTCATCTTACACAGATCCTTTGTATCTGGGCCATGTATTGGGAGGTATCAATTATGCCATAGGCCGGAAAAAAGGTGCTATGCAGGTGGCAGGTGTTTCCGCCCATCAGGTCATGCCCCAACAATAACACACGATTGCTTACTTGAATGCCAACGTTGGCCTTTATTTATATATATTTTGCAGCAACCATTTTTATATCGCTATAATCAACACATGAGATACATTCATTTTTTATGGGGCGCCCTGTTGGTGCTAGCCCTGGCAACGGGTTGTAAACAAAAGCGCGAAGGACAGCCACGTGTGCTGGTGTTTTCCAAAACACAGGGCTTACTCCACAATGCGATCCCTGCCGCCATAAAGGCCATTCGTCAACTGGGCGTGGAAAATGCATTTACCATAGACACTACTACAAACGCCGGCTATTTCACGGAAGACAGCTTGCAGCATTATGCAGCCGTAATATTCCTGAACACCACCGGCGATGTACTGAATAACTACCAGGAGGCCGACCTGGAACGATACATCCAGGCAGGCGGTGGTTATGTAGGCATTCACGCGGCTGCTGATACGAAGTACGATTGGGGTTGGTACGGCGGCCTGGTAGGCGCCTATTTACAAGACCACCCTGCCGGCACTGACAAGGCAAAACTGATCGTGACAGATAAACAATTTCCCGCCACCGCCGGCCTGCCCGATACCTGGGAGCATACCGACGAATGGTATAATTTTAAAAAGGTAGACCCCACTATTAAAGTAGTAATGAAGGTGGACGAAAAATCCTACACCGGCGGTAAAATGGGGGACAACCATCCTATCAGCTGGTTCCACGATTACGATGGTGGCCGCGCATTCTACACCGCACTGGGCCACACCGAAGCAGCTTTCCAGGATCCCAATGTGCTGAAACACCTCTTGGGTGGCATTCAATATGCCATGGGTGAAAACAGCGTGCTGGATTACGGCAATGCCACCACCCTGCGTGTACCCGATGAAGACCGCTTCTCCAAAACAGTACTCACCAGTGGCAATTTCTTTGAACCTACGGAAATGGCTATCCTGCCTAATTTCGACGTGCTGGTTGCCCAGCGCCGGGGACAGTTGATGCTCTTCAAAAACCTGGATCACAGCCTGAAACAAGTGGGCGATATCCATGTATACTTCCATACCGATACGCCCAATGTAAATTCTGAAGAAGGTTTGCTAGGCATTACCACAGATCCGGACTATGCGAGGAATCATTACATCTATCTCTATTATTCCCGTGCCGACAGTGCCATAAACCGCCTGTCGCGCTTCATATTTGAAGACGACCGGCTGAAGATGGAATCCGAAAAAGTGATCCTGCAATTTCATGAGCAGCGCGATATGTGCTGCCACACCGGCGGATCGCTGGCCTTTGGCAACGACCATATTTTGTTCCTTTCTACCGGCGATAATACCACGCCCTTCGACGAACCTGGACAAACTTTTACCAGTAAGGGATACAGTCCATTGGACGATCGCCCTGGGCATGACCACTACGACGACCGCCGCGGCTCTTCCAATACTAACGACCTGCGGGGTAAGATTCTTCGTATCCAAATCCAGGAAGATGGATCTTATACCATTCCCGAAGGCAATCTTTTTAAACCCGGCACACCCAATACCAAACCGGAAATCTATGCCATGGGTACCCGCAATCCTTATCGTATTTCCGTAGACAAGCACACCGGTTTCGTATACTGGGGCGATGTAGGCCCGGATGCCAATAACGACGATTCGCTGCGCGGGCCACGTGGTTATGATGAAATAAACCAGGCACAAAAACCTGGCTACTTCGGCTACCCGCTGTTTATTGCGGACAACAAACCTTACCGCCGTTATGATTATGGAACAGGGCAAAGCGGAGATTTCTTTGACCCCGCCCACCCGGTCAATGATTCCCGGAACAATACTGGTTTGCGCAACCTGCCGCCTGCACAACCTGCCTTTATCTGGTATCCTTACGGCCCTTCCACCGACTTCCCGCAGGTGGGAAGCGGTGGGCGTAGTACCAGCGCTGGGCCTGTGTATTATGCAGCAGACTATCCCGAAAAAAACCGCTTCCCGCTGTATTATGACGGGAAGCTATTCATCTACGATTTTATGCGCGGCTGGATTATGGCAGTGACCATGGATAAGGAGGGGCACTACAGTAAAATGGAACGTATTGTTCCGCATATGAAATTTAATGGCATGATCGATATGGAAATGGGGCCGGATGGCCGCCTGTACGTCCTGGAATATGGCAGCGGATGGTTTAGTAAAAATGCAGACGCAGCCCTTTCCCGCATTGATTTCAATGGCGGCAATCGTGCACCCGTGGCCAAGATCAAGGTGAACAAAACCACCGGTAAATTGCCCCTGAAAGTGAAATTGAGCGCACAGGGCAGCCGTGATGCAGACGGCGATCCGCTTACCTACCTCTGGTACCTGGGCGATGGACACAAAATAGAAACCACCACACCGGAACTGGAATACACCTACGCACTGGCCGGAGAATACAATGCGTTTGTAGAAGTAAGCGACAACAAAGGTGCTTCCACTAGTAGCGCCTCCGTAAACTTGTACGCAGGTAATGAAATGCCAAAGGTTGATATCCAGTTGACCGGCAGCCAGATGTTCTATTTCCCCGGAGAGCCGGTGAACTATCTGGTAAAAATCAGCGATGCCGAAGATGGAGAGATTACCAACGGCAATGAAAACGTCTATATCTCCGCTAATTATATAGAGGGTAAAGACAAAGCTGCCTTGCCCCAGGGCCACCAGGTAATCACCGGTGCGCTTGCAGGCAAAAGCATACTGGAAGCCAACGATTGTAAATCCTGCCACAAAGTGGCCGAAAAATCGGTAGGCCCCGCCTTTAAACTGGTGGCGGAAAAATACAAGGACGACAAAACTGCGGAAGAACGCCTGGCCAATAAGATCATCAAAGGCGGCGGAGGCGTATGGGGCGAAGTAATGATGCCTGCCCATCCAGGATTAAACCTGAACGAAGCCAAAGAAGTGGTGCAATATATTTTCACCCTCAATGGTGGCGCTGCCCAGCACCCCTCCCTGCCCTTCACAGGCGGTATAGACCCTACCCAGGGCAACCCGTTAAAAGCAAATGGTATCTTCTATCTCACGGCCAGTTATACTGATAAGGGTGGTCCTGGCATTAAACCCATTACCGGCTCTGCCACCGTTACCCTGCGGAATGCCAGCCTGGAAGCCGCTAACGCTGATCTTTCGGATGGCAATACCGTACAAGAGGCACCGGGCGGCGCTAAGCTCCTGGTACCCAGCGCTGCCAGCCTGGTGGCCTACAATAACCTGGATTTACGGGGCATCAGTGGCGCGGAAGTAACCTATTTTCCGCAAGGAACCACCAGCGGAGGTTACGTGATCGAGGCCCTCCTCGACAATGCCAGCGGCACTAAGCTGGGCGAAGTAGCCATTGGTCGCGGCGCGCGCGTCAATGCATTGAATACTGCCACCATCGCCTTCACACCAGTTACAGATAGCCGTTTACACACGCTGTATTTTAAAATACATGCTACACCCGGGGAAACAGCCACCATCGGCATCCTTACTTTCCTGCTAAAACATTAGCGCAGGGATATACAAGCCATAAAAAAAATCCCGCTAGCCATTGGGGCGAAGCGGGATTTTTTCATTATATGGTCTATGGGCGGGCCTGCCTTAGCACGCGCCGGCCATAGCAGTAATTAATTAAAAATACAATAATGAGGATCAGTAGTCCGCCACATTCGCGGGTTTGTTCTATCCAAGGCTTTTCGGCCTTCATGGTCTGCACAATGCTTTCTTCGTGGTGCACGGCTATCCAGTCTATCACACCATTGGCCGTAAAAATAAGAAAGAGGGCGTAGGCCAGGTAAATAACGATGCCTATCCAGTAGGCGGTGAAATAAAAGCGTTTGCGGGCGGCCTGCCAGCAAAAATATGCGCCATATAAATAAATAGGCATCCAGATATACGGGTCGGGGTCATTATATTGTAGCCCTGCAAAAAGGATAAATAGGACACACCAGACAATGTTAAAAACTTTCATATCAGTATAGTTAGGATGAAGATAAGTTTCCGTTGGGTAAACTTACAATTAAGCAGGGTAATTCATCCGGGCGGATGGGAGGGGAAGGCAAATTTTTTTTGTGAAAAATGGGGAGAATACTTGTATCTGTTAATTATATGTTATAAATTGAACCCTGAAATTAACAGTTAAGTTTTAGTTTTAGTTACACGTTATAAAAACAGGTCACCCAAAATTTTTTTTAAAAATACCACGTTATGAACAGACAAGTGTGCCAAAATCACCTTTCATTGTGCTGTATGCCTACGCTTCATACTGCTGCTTTCTCTATTCAATAACTTTTATTTACACGACAGTTTTTATGGCTGTTTAAATCTAAAACAGGAAAATGCGCGCAAGCGTAATTGTTTGTATTAATTCATTCGATTGCACACATTATAATTTAAATACCACGTTATGAAAAAACACTTCTACCACTTGTTGGCGCTAAGCTGCTGTGCGTTCTTGTTGCTTCTCGGCAACAGCGCATTCGCTCAACAACAGATCACAGGAAGGGTTACAGATCATGCAAATGGCAGTGGGTTGCCGGGTGTATCTGTAGCCGTTAAAGGCACCTCAAAGGGCACTGCTACCGGAGCAGACGGTAGTTTCTCCGTATCCGCAAACAAAGGCCAGGTACTCGTTTTCTCCTTCGTAGGCTACAATAACCAGGAAATCGTTATCGGCTCCGGCCCGGTATTAGTAAGCCTGGAAGAAAAAGTAGGCTCGCTGGATGAAGTTGTAGTAACCGGCTATTCCTCCCAACGCAAAAAAGACCTTACCGGTGCCGTAGCGGTGGTGAATGTAGACAACCTCAAAACACAACCGGTGGCCAACGTAAACAGCCAGTTGCAGGGTCAAGTGTCCGGTGTTACTGTGGTAGGTAGCGGCCAGCCCGGCCAGCAACCACAGGTAAAAATCCGTGGTATCAACACCTTCGGTAACAATACCCCGCTGTATGTAGTGGATGGAGTACCCACCCAGAACATTGATGATCTGAACCCTAACGACATCGCAAATATGCAGGTGCTGAAAGATGCCAGCTCCGCCACGATTTATGGTGCACGTGCTGCGAATGGGGTAATTATCGTTTCTACTCGTCGCGGATCCGCCGGTAAGATACGCGTGAACTATGATGGCTATGTAGGTACCCAGCGCCCTCCTTCCGGCAACGTTTGGAACCTGGCTACGCCACAGGAAAATGCTAATTTAATGTGGACGGCGTACAAAAATTCTAACACCACGCCGCCATCCGAACAATATGGTAGTGGCGCCACCCCAGTGCTGCCGGACTATATCTTGCCCAAGGGTGCCAAGGAAGGCGATCCTGGTACTACCCTTGCAGATTATAAAGTAAACCCGCTTTACACTGATCCTAACCAGGTAGGTGGTCCAGGGTTTAACCAGATAATAAAAGCTAATAAGCAGGGTACTGATTGGTTCCATGAAATATTTAAACCCGCAATTATAACCAGCCATAACATTTCCGCGGCAGGTGGTGGTGAGCAGGGTAGTTACTTTTTCTCCGGTAACTATTACAACCAGCAAGGTACATTGGATAGGACATATGAAAAACGTTACACGGTTCGTGCTAACACGGTCTTCAATGTTACAAAGAGCATACGTCTAGGAGAAAACCTGTCTTACTCCATTATAGATAACCCACAAGTGGGGATCCTGGCAGAAGGTAGCGGTATTGGGATGGCTTTCCGCGAACCTAATATTATCCCTGTTTATGATATCGGTGGTAACTATGCCGGCACACACGCCCCGGGTTTTGGTAACGCCCGTAACCCAGTGGCTATCCAGGAACGTACCCGCAACAATAAAACCGTAGCTACCCGCTTGCTGGGTAATGTTTTTGGAGAAGTAGACTTCCTCAAGTATTTCACCGTTCGCACCAGTTTCGGTGGTCAGTCCTTCTCTTTCAATAATCACCAGTTCACGTTCCCGGAATATGAGAACTCAGAAAATGTAGTAACCAATAGCTATACTGAAAATGCAGGTAATGGTTTTGACTATACCTGGACTAACACGTTGAACTATCACCAGGTATTTGGTAGATATCATGATGTGAAAGTGTTGTTGGGTTCAGAAGCATTTAACGAATTTGGCCGTAACGTAGGGGGTACTTCTACAGGCTATTTCTCCTTCGATCCTGCTTATGTAACCTTGGGAACCGGCTCTGGTTCACCCACCAACTACAGCAACAATTATAACGATGCGTTGTATTCCTTGTTCGCTCGTGTTGATTACGCATTTCATGATAAGTATTTGATCGGTGGGGTTATCCGCCGGGATGGTTCTTCCAAATTCGGTTCCAATAACCGTTATGGTAATTTTCCTGCAGTAAGCGCGGCTTGGCGTATTTCCCAAGAAGGATTTATGAAGAATATCTCCTGGATCAGCGACCTGAAAATCCGTGGAGGTTATGGTGTAATGGGTAACCAGATCAACGTAGGCCCGGCTAACGGCTTCACCCTATATACCCCTGATAAAAATAACTCCTACTATGATATCACTGGCGCAGATGGTGGCAGCACCCTCGGTTTTTATCGCAGCCAGCTCGGTAACCCGAACGCTAAATGGGAAAGTGACGCAAACAGTAACATCGGTATCGATGCAAGTTTGTTCAAAGGCAAACTGGAAGTAACAGCCGATTACTATAAAAAGGATATTAAAGATTTGTTGTACCAGGTAGAAAAACCCGGCACCCAAGGCCAGGCTACCTTTCCTTTCTTAAATATCTCTAGCATGAAGAACACCGGTTTCGATGCATCGGTGTCTACTAACTTGGACTTCACGCACGACCTCCATTTCACCGCCACCGGTACTATCACTACTTACAAAAACACCATCACCAAAATTGCTGATGCCAGCTATTTCGACCAGGAATCAAGACGTTTCAATGGTCAATATATCATCCGCAACCAGGTAGGTCATCCAGTATCTTCTTTCTATGGATATAAGATCGTAGGTTTCTTTAATAGCCAGTCAGAAATAGATGCGGCTAACCTGCAAGCACAGAAAGCTACCGGAAATCCGGAAGCGAAATATGAAGAAGGTATTGGTTTGGGTCGTTTCCGTTATGCAGACACCAATAATGATGGTCAGATTACTGCAGACGATAAACAGTTTCTGGGCAGTCCCAATCCTAAGTTTACCTATGGTCTTAATATCGGGTTGTCTTACAAAGGTTTCGACTGGAGTATGTTCCTGTATGGTAGCCAGGGCGGAAAAATATGGAATGACATTAAGTGGTGGACCGATTTTTACTCTTCTTTTGTTAGTGTGAAAAGCAAAGATGCTGTATATAATTCATGGACACCAGAGCATCACAATGCAAAGCTGCCGATCCAGGAAACAACAGCTTACACCTCTACGGTGAATGCACCTAACTCTTATTTTGTAGAAAATGGTTCTTTCCTGCGTTGCCGTAACATGGTGCTGGGGTATACACTGCCTTCAGATCTCTTAAAACGTGCGCGCATTGATCGGTTGCGTATCTATATACAAGCAGCCAATCTGTTTACCATCACCAAATACTCCGGCATAGACCCTGAAATTGGTACAGCACAGAACCCGCAAACCGGTAGTGGAAGTAATAATTATGGCACTACCAACTTCGGTATTGATACTGGTGGTTATCCTAATACCCGTAATTTCTTGGTGGGAGCTAACCTGACTTTCTAAGCAACGATTGGTTTTGAGTATCTGAATTTATAAATCTGCAAACAATGAAAAAGTCATTCTATATATTTGGTCTATCCGCGCTTACTGTCGGTATGACATTGTTTTCCTGTAGCAAAAGCTACCTGGAAAAACAACCTACATCAGCATTGTCCATTGATAAATTAGCTACACCAGATGGCGTACGCGCCCTTCTGATAGGGGCTTATGCTGCTTTGGATGGCCAGGCGGCCAGTGGTACATCTATTGGCGGCGGTTCTCCATGGGAAGCTGCCCCTAGTAACTGGATTTACGGTAGTATTGCTGGCGGCGATGCCCACAAAGGCTCTAATGCTATTGACCAGCCTCCGATCAACCAGGTAATGACCGGGGTGTTCGATCCTGCTAATGGTTTTTTTAATTCCAAATGGAAAGCTGTTTTTGAAGGGATTACCCGTTGTAATACCACCCTGGCTGCTCTAGCCAATACCACCGGTTTAACAGCCGATGAAGCAACGGTGATTAAAGGTGAAGCCCGTTTCCTGCGCGCTCATTACTACTTCGAGTTAAAGAAGATGTTCAAAAGACTGCCGTGGATCGATGAAAATACAACAGACTTTCAGCAACCAGCCGATGACTCCTGGTCGCATATCGAAGATGATATGAAATTTGCTGCAGATAGCCTGGGCGATGTTGCTGCAAATAATGACGCAGGCCGTGCTAACAAATGGGCTGCTATTGCTTACCTTGGCAAAATCTTTTTGTATGAGCACAATTATGCCGCTGCAAAAACGGAATTCGACCTTGTGATTGCTAATGGGAAAACCGCCACAGGTAAATCTTATACACTCGATGGGGTAAACTTTGAAGATAATTTTAACCCTGCCAAGAAAAATAATTCCGAAACAGTGTTTGATATCCAGATGACTGCCAACAATGGTACAAACCAGATCACCAAAGCCAATCAGGGCGACATGCTGAACTTCCCTTACAATAGTCCTTTTGGCTGCTGTGGATTCTACCAACCTTCGCAAGACTTGGTGAATAGTTACCTGGTGGATGCAAGCACCGGATTGCCTCTGAATAATAACAATGCCACCATAATAACAAATGATATGGGCCTTTCTAGCGCAGTACCCTTTACGCTGGACACTCATGCTGTAGATCCACGCCTGGACTGGACGGTGGGCCGTCGTGGTGTACCTTATCTGGATTGGGGTCCTCACCCGGGCAGCAACTGGATACGCCAGCAAGATTACGCAGGCCCTTATGCCCCTAAAAAAAATGTTTACTATCAGGCTACCCAAACGCTCTACCATGATGCACATTCCTGGGCACCCGGTACTGCAATTAATATACACGTTATCCGTTTTGCAGATGTATTGTTGATGGCGGCGGAAGCAGAAATAGAAGCTGGTTCCCTGGAAAAAGCCCGTACATACATTAATCAGGTTAGGGAACGTGCTAATCGACCTGCTGGTTTTGTGAGCAACAGCGATAATATAGCTTATGCTAAAAAAGTTACCAGCGACCAGGCAGGTTTTAACGCTGCCAATGCAGATGCTTCCCTCAAAGTAGGCGACTGGGTAGTACGTTCTGATCTCAATGAAACTTGGGTAATTATCGCCATTGACGCTTCGAGCAAAGTAAAAACTTGGAATGCTTATAAACTGCCAGTGTACAAAGCCAGCGATTATACAGTTCCATTTGCCAGTCAAGATGCCGCCCGCACGGCAGTACGGCTGGAAAGAAAGCTGGAGCTAGCCATGGAAGGTCAGCGCTATTTCGACCTTGTTAGATGGGGTATAGCACCGGCTACCATGAATGCTTACTACGCTTATGAAAGCAAGATCACCACGGATCTTTCCGGCGCAAATTTCCCGGTAAGAGATACCGCTTACCCGATCCCACAACGTCAGATAGATCTGGGCTTGAAAGGTGGTCAGGAAACACTGACACAGAACCCTGGCTACTAAAGTTTATTATTTATCCTGTTTTCTGTTGAGGAGGTAGTATTTTCACTACCTCTTCTTTTTTATATAGTATGCGTAGACAAATATTCCTCAAAGCCGCCATGGCATTAGCCAGCGCCACCTGGATAATGGCCGCCGTGACCAGCGGTTGCCATTCGCCCAAAATAAAAAAACAGGGTATTGAAAACGGCAAGGAAATGGCCGAACAATACTGTGGCAATTGCCACCAGTTTGTGCCGCCTACCGTTTTAGACAGCGCTACCTGGAAATTACATGTACTGCCCAATATGGCCGGTAGACTAGGGATCCGTGTATGGGGCGAATCGGAATATTATCCACCGAGCGAAGGCGACCATCCCACCATCGATTTCTCTGACTGGCTGGACCTGGTAGCTTATTACACCCATACCGCCCCCAAACAAATGGATACGGCTAAATTGCCGCAGCCATTTGTAAAAGATTGGGCCGTATTTAAACTGACAATACCTGCCGTAGCAGATACCAACATGGATGCCACCACCTGCATGGTAGCTTGGGACACTGCCTCCAGCCACTTGTATACCGGTACCGAAGAAACCAAATTACTCAACGTATATGAGCCTGGTGGAAAGCTGTTGCATTTTTTTCGCATGCATTCGCCGGTGGTACACTACAGCCAGTACCGCAATCCCGCCACCGATACCGTAGAACGGATGTTTACCACCATTGGTCAGATCATTGCTACAGACCAATCCCGGGGAGAAGAAATTCTTTTTAATCCGGAAAAAGAAGCAGACCCAGACTATGACATCGTGGCTGCTTTCCAGCCGCGGCCTGTACAAGCCTTGCCCGGCGATTTTAATAAAGATGGGTTAACCGATTACATCGTGTGCGGCTTTGGACATGAGCAGGGCGCACTACTGCGCATGCAGCAAAAAACGGGGCATAAGTTTGACGTAGATACCATCAAATCCATTCCGGGTGCAGAGCAGGCGCAGGCCGGTGATTTTAACAACGACGGCTGGCCCGACGTGATGGTGCTTTTTGCGCATGCACAGGAAGGTATCTCCTTATTCCTTAACAATCAGCACGGCGGCTTTACCGAAAAGCGATTGCTTGATTTTATGCCGGTATGGGGTTCTACCAGCTTCCAGTATGTAGATGTAAACCACGATGGCCAGCCCGATATTGTATATACCTGTGGAGATAATGCAGACTATTCTACCGTATTGAAACCCTTTCACGGTGTATACGTATTCCTTAACAAAGGCAACTTTAAATTTGAAAAAGCTTATTTCTTCCCCATTCATGGCTGCTACAAAGCCATGGTAGCTGATTTTGATGGAGATGGTGATATGGATATCGCTACCATTGCATTTTTCAGCGATTATATTAACCGGCCGGAGGAGGGCATGGTTTATTTTGAACAAGATAAGCCGATGCATTTTATTCCGCATGCTATACCTGTGGCAAACATGGGCCGCTGGATTTGTATGGACGTTGCCGATTATGACCATGACGGCGATCTGGATATTTTCCTGGGGAACTTCTCAAAGGGATTGTTGGCGGAAGGAGTTAAGGTGCCATGGAATACACGTCAACCCTATATTATCCTTGAAAATAAGATAAAGTAATCTAGTGGACATCCGCGCGGCTGCCGGATTTCAGGGCATTATTATGAAAATGCCCATTTTTTAAATAGTGTTAAAAGTAGGTGTTAAACCAAATATATTGGCTATATTGCAAACAATCCTATAAAGAAAATTTATGTACTTTTGGTACAAGAATTGTTTTATATTAAAGGGCTGAACAAAAAAATAAATACTGTCTGAAAAACAGTTAAACGATACTCCTGGTTATTAATCAGGTTTTAGAATGGCGGAAGGAGAGGCACTAGTTGCCTCTCTTTTATTTTATAAAAACCTTGTCCCTATTGCATTTCCTACGCCAATCATCGCCTGGTTTATCCCTATGGCATCCCCCTACTGTATTTTCCTGCTTCCCTTGTTCATTTTGTTGTGTAGCCCGGACTGAATGGTACCTTTACTTTGTAAATGCCTTTATGTATTTTTACGGGCCTTAACGGGATACCATGACTCATCAGCCTTATCTTTATGACCAACAAGCCTTATTAGGCCTGTTAACGCCCCTTTTAATTACGCAACTACAGGAAAAAGGTCTCGCCTGGTTGCAGCAGCAACAAGCTAAAGCTCTTATCAGTGAAGGTTTCCAACAATGGAACCTGACCTTTGTGGCATTGCCCCGCCATGCGGGCAAGCAAACAGTGGTGCTAGCGGATGATCAACTGGCTGCAATGGCCAGGCTGGTACCGGGATTTACACCCCGCCACTGGCCGGCAGACCGGCTGGCCCGCGCCTGGTGGCTGCTGCAATGGCCGGCAGCGTCGCAGGAAGCGTATGTGCGCAGCATATCCACCCTCTTTCATACCGGCAGTATGGAAGAACTTACTGCTTTGTACAGTTGCCTACCGCTCCTGGCATGGCCGGAAAGCTGGGTGGCCCAAACCGCCGAGGGCATTCGCAGTAACATAGGCGATGTGCTGGAAGCCATTATGCTGCACAATCCTTATCCGGCCCGCTACCTGCCTGTGCCCGCCTGGAACCAGTTGGTGCTGAAAGCCTTTTTTACGGGCAAACCTGTAGTGGAAATCACTGGTTTACAGGAACGCAATAACCCGGACCTGCAACAAATGCTGCACGATTATGCCGCCGAACGGAAAGCTGCCGGCAGAACGGTAGATCCACAACTATCGCTGCTGGCCAGTCAGGTGCTGCTATAAAAACCATCACTGCCATAAAATTTCCACCTTACTTTTGCCACCACAAAACAATACTATGTGTTGTAATCCTTTATCTGAACAATCGCTCCAGCCGCAAGCCCAGGAGCCCTTATATCTCGACAAAATTAAAGGCATGCGCTTTTTTGATCCCCATGTGCACATGACCTCCCGCACTACGGACGACTATCAGGCCATGGCCGATGCCGGCGTAGCGGCCATTATAGAACCGTCTTTTTGGCTGGGTCAACCCCGCACGGGCGTAGATACTTTCAAGGACTATTTTAGTAGCCTGGTAGGCTGGGAACGTTTCCGCGCTTCACAATTCGGCATTAAACACTATTGCACCATTGGCCTCAACTCTAAGGAAGCTAACAACGAGGCCCTGGCCGAACAGGTAATGGAAGTACTGCCTCTTTTTATGTATAAAGAAGGCGTGGTAGGCATTGGCGAAATTGGCTTCGACGACCAAACTGCACTCGAAGAAAAATATTACCGCGCCCAGTTAAATCTGGCCAGGGAAGCAGGTTTGCCAGTACAAATACATACCCCGCACCGCGATAAGAAACGGGGTACACAACGCAGTATGGACATTGCCCTGGAGCATGGCCTGGATCCTAAAATGGTGATTGTAGACCATAATAATGAAGAAACCGTACAAGAAGTGCTGGACCGTGGTTTCTGGGCCGCCTTTACCATTTACCCTTTTACCAAAATGGGCAATGAGCGCATGGTAGCATTAGTAAAACAATATGGCAGCGAGCGCATCATGGTCAACTCTGCTGCAGATTGGGGCATCAGCGACCCGCTGGCTGTGCCCAAAACAGCCGCCTTAATGCACGAAAGTGGTATTGACTTGAATGATATTCATTTGGTAACTTACCGCAATGCCATCACCGCTTTTGCACAAAGTGGGCAGATCAACGAGGCGGATTGGGAATCCGCTGCTGTTGTGGACCAGCGCGAAAAATTCAATGGAAGTTCTATTCTCCGCGGTGGCCAGCAGCCCCGCGTAGACAAGCATAATAAAATAATCCGTTGAGATTAGTAGTAGTAGTGATGCATTAGTTATAAGAAACAGTACACCAGGAACCGGAAACCAGGACGCCGCAGTCATAGGGCGCTGTTAATAATCGATTTAGTAAAGAATTGTAAAACAATGCCCTGCGTGTAAAAAACCGTCTGTTGTAATTCATTATCCCCACAAACCACATCCGTGAATTACATTATATTAAAACTAGCAGGTTATTTACGCCTCATGCGGCCTGCCAATCTCCTCACCGCTGTAGCAGATATCCTGGCAGGTATTGCCGTGGCGGGATATTTTAGCACAGCCTTTATTACTTACCTGGATATATTGCCATTGGCCTGCCTATGCCTGGCCACCATTGGCCTGTACGGCGGCGGTGTGGTGTTTAACGATGTGATGGACGCCCGGCTAGACCAGATAGAACGTCCGGAACGTCCCATCCCAAGTGGAGTTATCAGCCGTTCGCAAGCCATTATCCAGGGCGCATACCTGCTGCTGGTAGGCATTCTGGCCGCATTTACCGTAAGCACCGTATCGGGATTGCTGGGCATCAGTATTGCTGCAGCCGCATTGATATATAATAAGTGGGGCAAGCACCTGGATTTTTGGGGGCCACTGAACATGGGGCTGTGCCGGGGCTTAAATTTATTATTGGGCATTAGTATTATTCCTGGCGTACTGCTTAATTTCTGGTGGCTGGGGCTTATACCTGTGTTATATATCGCCGCCATTACCATGATCAGCCGGGGAGAGGTGCATGGAGGTAATGTCAGCACCTTGCGGGTAGCGGTATTACTTTATACCTTGGTACTCAGCACCATTCTGCTAATCTCCTGGCGCAATGGACATTTGCTGGTAACGCTGCCTTTTGTGGCGCTCACCGCTTATATCATTTACCGCCCTTTAATACAGGCCATCCGTTTGCCTGCCGGCCCCAATATTGGTAAGGCCGTACAGGGGGGCATCCTGGCACTCATCGTTATCAACGCCGCCTGGGCTGCCGCATTTTCCGACTGGACTTATGCCCTCATTATCCTTGCCCTGCTGCCCATATCTATGTTACTGGCCAAAGCCTTCGCCGTAACGTGATAATTTAAAGAACGTATTCCTCAAAAACCGTACTTTAGTTGGGTGTCATTGATTTAATTTAACCATGCAGATATTAGAACAGGTTTTTAAGATTCCATATAAGTATCAGGTGTATTTTACTACCTCACTTTTTGATACCGCTAATCCAGTATTTTCCGACTTTCTGGCATCCCATCAAAGTGAAGGTTTAGAGCAAAAATTACTATTCGTTATAGATGAAGAGGTGCAAGCCCACCATCCACAACTGATGCTGCAAATTACAACGTATGTGGCTAGCCTGGCTGGTTTTAGCCTGGCACCCATACAAGTATTGCCAGGGGGGGAGGCTAGCAAAAACGATCCTGCTTTGTTCGATCAACTTATTCATGCGGTAGAGCAGTTTGGCATAGACCGGCATTCTTATCTTGTTGCCATTGGCGGCGGTTCTTTGCTGGACCTCGCAGGTTATGCGGCTGCGGTGTCACATCGTGGGGTAAGGCATATTCGTATTCCTACCACCGTACTATCGCAAAACGATTCCGGAGTAGGCGTGAAGAACGGTATCAACTACCAGGGCAAAAAAAACTTCCTGGGTACTTTTGCGCCACCAGTCGCCGTATTTAACGATAGTCATTTTCTCACTACCCTGCACGCCCGCGATTGGGCGGCGGGTATGGCCGAAGCGGTAAAGGTAGCCCTCATCAAAGATGCAGCTTTCTTTGCCTGGCTAGAGCAGGCGGCACCTGCCCTGGCTGCCCGTGAAATGGCACCTATGCAGGAATTGATATACCGTTGCGCCGCCCTGCATATGGCCCACATTGGCGGTGGCGATCCGTTTGAAAGCGGCTCTTCGCGCCCGCTGGACTTTGGCCACTGGAGCGCTCATAAGCTGGAACCGCTTACTCATTTTTCACTACGCCATGGAGAGGCCGTATCTATTGGCATTGCACTGGATAGCGTGTATTCCTTTACGTTAGGATGGATCAGCGAGTCAGATATGCAGCGTATAGTTCACTTATTGTATGGCCTGGGACTGCCCACCTGGCACCCGCTCCTGGATGCGCCGGTGGGTGGTGAAAACCCTGTATTTAAGGGGCTGGAGGAGTTTCGGGAACACCTGGGGGGCCAGCTTACCATTACCCTGCTGCGCGCCATCGGCCAAGGAGAAGAGGTGCATCAAATAAACCTTGACCTGCTCCAACAGGCGGCGGCCCTGCTGAAAATCATCAGCGAAAAAAAGGCCGGTGCCAGCCTGCTAGCATCACCACCCATTGGCTTGTAGTATAAACAACTTATCTTTATTAATCCCCTAACAGCACATCGGAAAGGAATTAAATATGCATACATCCTATGGTCATTTAACGTATTGTTCCAATATCCATCGTGGAGAAAGCTGGGAAGTGCATTTTCAACAGTTGCAAAAACATATTCCCGCCATAAAAATAGCATTGTCGCCCCAGGCACCTTTTGGCATAGGCCTGCGCCTTTCCAACCAAGCCAGCCTTGAATTGCTGGAAGGGGAGAACCTGCAAAAGTTTAAGGCATGGCTGAAGCAGGAAAACTGTTATGTTTTTACCATGAACGGTTTCCCCTATGGCGATTTTCATGAGGCGTCCGTGAAAGATCAGGTGCATGCACCTGATTGGTCGCAGGTAGATAGGGTGGAGTATACCCTGCGCCTGTTTCTTATTCTGGCCGATTTGCTGCCCGAAGGTATGGAAGGTGGTATCTCCACTTCGCCCCTCTCTTACAAACATTGGTACCCTGCAAATCAGTGGAACGATGTGATGGCCTCGGCCACCATGAATATTATGCAAGTGGTGCTGCAATTGGCCAGTGTCCGGCAAAATGGGGGCCCGGTGCTGCACCTGGATATTGAACCCGAGCCAGACGGGCTGTTGGAAGACATTGCAGGCTATATTGATTGGTACGAGCAAAACCTGGTGCCAGTGGGCATTTCCCTACTTATGGAAAAATTTGGTGTCGATGAATATACTGCGGAGAAATGGATCAAAGACCACGTGCAACTTTGTTACGACATCTGCCACTTCGCGATTGTGTATGAGCCGCCGAATGGTGTATTATCGCTGTTAAAGACCCACCAACTGAAGGTGGGCAAATTGCAAATCAGTGCCGCCCTGCGCGCACCTTTGCCGGAACCGGGACCACAGCGCAATGCCATGGTAGCCGCGTTCCATCAGTTTGATGAACCTATTTACCTGCATCAGGTTGTTGCCAAAAAAGGAGAAACACTGGTGCATTATCCAGACATGCCCCAGGCTGTGAAAGATGCTGATAATCCCTGGGTAACCGAATGGAGAGCCCATTTTCATGTGCCAGTTTTCCTGGAAAGATACGGCCTGCTGGAATCTACCCAGCCCGATATCGTAAACATGCTGCAACTGCAAGCCCTGGTGCCGTTTACGCATCACTTGGAAGTAGAAACCTATACATGGGATGTATTGCCCGACGAACTTCGTATAGACATGACCGAAGGCATCATCCGGGAATTACAATGGGTGAAAGATACCTTCGAAACTGCCCGGAGAGACCATAGTGTTGATCAGGAAAGCGCTGTAGGGTAGTTGGAATTGTGCCATATGCAGCCTAGTTTTGTATCGTGAATGAGGAGGAAAGCGAGCCATTCGCCACGGAAACATTTTTGTGGGCGTCAACTTTTGCATTGCTATGAAAAAAACGGTTGTCATTGACGTGGTCGGATTATCTGCTGGCCTGATCGGTACATATACTCCTTTCCTTGAAAAATATGCGCGCAGGCGGCAAGTATCCCAGATACAACCCATGCTGCCCGCAGTAACCACTGCTGTACAAAGCACCTACCTTACAGGCCAATGGCCCGGAGAGCATGGCATTGTAGGCAATGGCTGGTATGATAGATCAGATAGTGAAATAAAATTCTGGAAACAATCCAACAAACTGGTGGAGGCAGAAAAGATTTGGCACCGCGCCCGCCGTGCAGATCCCTCTTTTACGGTGTCGAAAATGTTCTGGTGGTACAATATGTATGCAGACGTGGATTTTTCCGTAACTCCGCGACCACAGTATCTTTCAGACGGACGTAAAATGCCCGACTGTTATTCGCATCCTGCCGATCTGCGCGACCGTTTGCAGGAACAACTGGGTACCTTTCCCTTATTCCAGTTCTGGGGCCCAGGGGCCAATATTAAATCTACTCAATGGATTGCCGACGCCTCTATTCTTACCGATCAGTGGCACGACCCCACCCTTACCCTCATTTACCTGCCCCATCTCGATTACTGCCTGCAAAAGTTTGGACACGATATGAGCCGTGTAGGACCTGAGTTGCAGGCCGTAGATAAAGTGTGTGAGCAACTTATTACTTACTACGAAAATAAAGGCGCAGAAATCATTGTGCTATCAGAGTATGGTATTACGCCAGTACATCATCCCATTCACCTGAACCGCTTGCTGCGCGATGCCGGCCTGCTTTCCCTGCGGGTGGAGCGCGGTACGGAATTGCTGGATGCAGGAGCTTCTAAAGCCTTTGCCGTGGCCGATCACCAGGTGGCGCACATTTACTTGAACCACCCTTCGTATTATAGAAAAGTAAGAACAATGCTGGAAACTACCCCCGGCATAGCACAGGTGCTGGATAGAGCAGGCAAGCAGCAGCACCATCTCTATCACGACCGCGCCGGCGATCTCATTGCCGTGGCCGACAAAGATAGTTGGTTCTCCTATTACTACTGGCAAGATGATGCAAAAGCGCCCGACTTTGCCCGCATCGTAGATATTCACCGCAAACCCGGTTATGATCCGGTAGAAATGTTCCTGAACCCTGCAGATCCCTTCGTGAAGCTGAAGGTTGTAGGGAAACTAATAAAGAAAAAACTGGGTTTCCGCTACCTCATGAATGTAATCCCGCTCGATGCCACCCTCATCAAAGGTTCGCACGGCCGACTCACCGAAGACCCTGCCTGGCAGCCAATATTAATTACCGGAAAACCACAGGCAACCGCTATTCCTGCTACCCAGGTATACGACCTGATCTGGCAGCATTTGGTAAGGGAATAATACCTTGGCAAACAAAAAGCCTTAGGCACCTCAGGGAGTGAAATACGAATGGCGCTGCCATGGGGGCTGGCTGTCGTGATAATAGATAATAATACACCGGGGTAACTTCATTCGGTATAACCAGGGGTTATGCCTCATTACATTTTGTTATCCCTTCTCAGCGCTGATTAAATGTACATTTGTTGCAGCACCGCGTAGCGCGGCGGCTGGTGATACCAACCTGTTTTTGAGAGAAGTACGTAACACAGAAGCCCGGCTTTTGTGTACACCCGTTTGCTTCCAACCTGTAATTCCGGCACGAGGGGGCCGCCAACCATAATGGAACTATTACAACAGAACAACTACCTGGTCGTTATACTGATCGGCGTAGTAGTAGGATATTTGTCAGGTTTACTGGGCAAAGGCGGCAGCGCTGTGAGTACGCCCGCCTTACAAATATTCGCGGGTATAAATCCATTTTATGCACTGGCGTCCCCGCTTCCTGCAGCCATCACCAGCACCCTGTCTGCTTCCGCAGTGTACAGAAAAGAACATTTGTTCGATAAAAGGGTAATCCTGCTCTGTGCCTTATTTGGCATTCCTGCCACTATCATCGGCGCATGGGGTAGTCATTACTTGAAAGGGAAAACATTAATGGTGCTTACCGCCCTCTTCATCATTGGCCTGGGCGTGTCATTGGCCATCACTTTCCTGAAAAAAAATAAAAACTGCACCACCAGTAATACCGCCGGCAAGCAGGCTACCGCAGCGAATGGTTATATCATTGCCGCTGCTTTTGTAATAGGGCTTTTATCCGGCCTGCTAGCCAATGCGGGAGGCATTCTCTTCAGCACCTTCTTTATTAAAAAACTCCACATGCCCATCAAGCGGGCCCTCGCTTGTTCTGTATTATTATCTGCATTCCTATCCATTCCCGGTACCCTCACCCATTGGTTTCTTGGTCATATAGATTGGGGAATCGCCTTGTTACTGGCAGTCACCGCATTGCCTTTTTCCTGGCTGGGTGCCCGCACCGCCATCCGCATGCAAACATCCCTGCTCGAAAAATTATTTGCCTTTAGCCTGATTGGTTTCGGCATGTACGACATGGTGTATACGTTAATGAAATAAGTCATCATCGCTACCTTGGTAAAGGAGCGTATAAATTTGAGTCAAATACAGGAAAATAGTGGTGGGAGTATCCGGAAGGTGAGTTCTTCAAAATTAAGTTGGGACGGAACGGTCGTCTAAAAGATAAAATAAACCTTAACGCGTAGGATAGTAAGTGGAAGATGCATGGGGTACTACCGGCAACACATTTACCTGTGGAGAACCAGCTTTGGCTTCCATTTCGTAAGCTGCATGAATATTTGCGGCCAGATCGCTAAAAGGGAACACATCGGCCCTTTCCAACTGCACCCAATGATAACGCGCCAACTGTGGAGCCGGAACGATAGCCGGGCGGCTAATCAGGAAATGATATACCTCGGGCTTGCAACGAAATGCCACCTGATTAGGCAAATGTTGGTAAAGTATGCAAAATAACCTGTCGTTCACGGAAAAATAAAGCCCTCCATTCCGCTTTTCTTTTACAGCAACTGCCGGCAGGGAGAGGCAGTATTCTTTGATAAGATCAAACATGCTGCGGGTTTTAAAAGGTGTTCTATAAAGATACTGAATAATAACAATTGCCCGTGCAGGCTCCTCCCAAATCTTAACACTACACTATGATATCAGGAATAATGGACTTAATTTGACTGATAACCTTTGTGGTAAAGGGTTTCAGGTAAGCTTACAAAGTACATTGGGATATTTCCTATCGCGGTGCGGATCTGTTATACAAAGATTTAACATATTGTTTCGCCGTGAAGTTTGTGTGTAAAAAAGCGGCTGCCAGGCAGTACTACCGCTATTGCTTTACCATGCCAGGTAAAGAATGCTGTTTACTGCCTACCGCCGCTTGTCGGGGATTGTTTAAAATGATCACAGGGTTTTGATGCGTATGTTGCGGAAAGACACCTGGTTGCCATGGTCTTGCAACAATATATGGCCTTCTTTGGCTTCGCCAAAGGCTTTCCAGTGGTTGTATTTGCTGATGGCCACCAATTGGCGGTAAGCTTCGGAGCTGCGTTCGTATTCCACCATTTTATAACCGTTGAGCCAATGCTCTACGTGGTTATCCGGGCGCACAATAATGCGGCCTTCATTCCATGCGCCAATGGGTTTAAATGCGGCAGCAATATTTTTACGGGGAATGAGATCGTACAGCGAACTAAGTGTACGGTCGCCATTGCGGCCCAGCTTGGCGTCGGGGTGGTGGGCGTCGTCCAGTATTTGATATTCCAGCCCAATGGCCGATTTGCCTCCCGTATTTTCGGCTTCGGTCACGAAATATTTTACCCCGCTATTGGCGCCTTCTGTGAGCTTAAATTCAAACCGCAGTTCAAATGCGCTGTAGGCGTCTGTGGTAAGGATATCGCCGCCGCCGCCTTCTTCGCCACCATTGGAGGGGAGTACGGTAAGGATCCCGTTTTTCATTTCCCAGCCCTGGGCCGGAAAATCTTTGGAAAAAGCCCGGCGCCAGCCGTTGCTGGTTTTGCCATCCCACAGCAATTTAAAACCATCTTTCTTTTCCTGGGCGGTCAATAGGTTTTGTGCAAATACGGCGGCCGTGGTGTAAAAGGAGAGGAGGGCCGCAAGAAATACCTGTTTTTTCATAATTCGTGGATTGTTTGCATGGATCAGTCACTAAAAATAAGGGGGATTTGTGAAAAATACAGGGAAATTACCCGTAAACCGTTCCTGGGAGAATAAATTGGGATTAAAACAGAATTAATTGCCGTTTTTTAGTACTTTTGCGGCCTAAATAAAAGGGCCTCATATTATGTCCGGACAACTGAAAGAAGTTCGTAACCGTATAAAATCAGTAACCTCTACCCAGCAAATCACCAAAGCCATGAAAATGGTGAGTGTGGCCAAGCTGCGCCGCGCCCAGGATGCCATCCTCCAGATGCGTCCTTACGCACTTAAATTGCAGGATATGTTGCAAAACATTGTGAGCAATAGTGAAGGTGATATCGATCTGGCCCTGGCCGCCAATCGCCCGGTGGAAAAGGTGCTGATTGTGTTAATCACCTCCGATCGCGGAGCCTGTGGTGCTTATAATTCCAATCTTATCAAATTGGCCCGTACCACTATCCGGGAAAAATACCCTGAACAGTTTGCCAAAGGACAGGTAACCGTAATGCCTATCGGAAAAAAAGGCTACGAATACTTCCAAAAAAATGGCGGGTATAAAATGGTGGATACTTACTGGCACCTTTTCTCCCAGTTTAATTTTGAACACGTAAAACAGGCGGCTGCTGTGGCACTCAATGGTTTCATCCATGGAGAATATGACGCGGTAGAGATTGTATACAGTCACTTCAAAAACGCAGCTACCCAGCTATTTATGGCCGAGCCGTTCCTTCCCATTACCAAAGTGAAAAGCGAAGCACCCGTAACCAATAAAAAAGCCATCAAAGCTGACTACATTTTTGAACCTGCCAAAGAAACCCTTGTAGCAGAGCTCATGCCTATGATCCTGAACACGCAGTTCTTTAAAGCTATGTTGGATGCCATTGCCTCTGAGCATGGCGCCCGGATGACGGCGATGGACAAGGCCACTGAAAATGCTAACGAACTGCTCCGCAGCCTGAAACTTTCTTACAACCGCGCCCGCCAGGCCGCCATTACGACGGAACTGACCGAAATCGTGAGCGGTGCGGCAGCCTTGGTAGGATAAGCCCTGTTCAGGTTATGCACAAGTAATCAACAGCAAAATATTTCGATTTCTTTTAAAAAGTCAAAGACCGTATTTTCGGCCTTTGACTTTTTAATTTTTGTGTAACCGTCAAGGTATCGTTTGCCGCACCGCTTAAGCTTTTGCGGCATATATGCCTCGCACGTTAAACACATAGCAGCTAACAAAATTTTCAATGGAAATTTCTAAGATCATTCCCCATATAGAGGCCCTGATATTTGCGGCAGATCGCCCTTTGCCCGCCACGGAAATCCTGGAGCTGCTGAACAATGCCATTGCCTTCCTGGAAGACCGCGCCACGCCCGAAGCGGTAGAAGCTGCACTAGAAGCCATCGTGGAGAAATACCATTCCGAATTTTATGCATTTGAAGTACGGGAAAGCGGAGGTGGTTTCCAATTCCTCACCAAAAAAGAATACTACCAAACGGTGGCCCAACTGAACGGGGAAAAATTCCTGAAACGGTTGTCTACCGCAGCATTAGAAACATTGGCCATCATTGCCTACCGCCAGCCCGTGTCTAAGGGCGAGATAGAGTATATCCGGGGGGTAAGCTCTGATTACTCCCTGCAAAAACTGCTGGAAAAAGAACTGATTTCCATTGCCGGCCGCAGCGAAGACCTGCCCGGCAAACCACTGTTATACACTACCTCCAAGGCTTTCATGGATTATTTTGGTATTAACTCACCCAAAGACCTGCCCAAGCTGCGCGAAGTTTTCGACGAAGAAATTTTACAGCCTACCCTTATTAACAACGAAGAGGAACGCGCAGCCCTGGAAGAAGCGGCAGCAGGTTTCCTGGCCGTGTCGGAGACTGGTGAATTGCTGGAAGAAATCCCCGCCATCCCTGAAGGCCATCTGGAAGAACACCAGGCCAAACTGGAAATAGACAATAGCCTGCTGGAAGAAAAAAACCTAGAAGGCCTTCATGAAGCAGCAATGCCTGCATTGGATGAAGATACAGCGGAAGATGGCAGCACCGATACGCCGCAGGACCTGGCAGGTAATATCGTTTCGCAAGTTCCCGCCACTGCGGCAAGCAGTGGAGATGAGGATGAAGGAGAATATGATGAGGATGCAGATAAAGCGGAGCAGGCAGTAGAAGAAAATGAAAACGAAAGCAATGGAGAGGATGAAGATGACGAAAACGATGCGGATGATATTGCGGAGGATGATATAACTGAAAAGGATTTTGAAGATGAAGAGGATGCAGATGCAGACGAAGACGATGAAAATAAATAAGGTCGCTCTTCAGGTGAAGCAGCTGATCAATAAGTTGCTAAAAGATAGCTGATCATGCAAATAGCCATGCAATAACCTGCGTGGCTGTTTGGCAAGAGGAAGAAGTACTTCAACAAAAACGCCCTACTGGATAATCCGGTAGGGCGTTTTTAATATAAATGCAAGCTTATTATCGGGCAATATTCACGGCTCTCTTTTCGCGGATCACCGTTACTTTGATCTGGCCGGGATACTGCATCTCGGTTTGGATCTTGGTGGCAATCTCGAAGCTCAGGCGGTCGGCATCGTTGTCGGTTACCTTATCGCTTTCTACAATTACGCGTAGCTCGCGTCCGGCCTGGATGGCGTAGGCTTTTTCTACTCCGTCGTAGGCTACGGCCAGGTTTTCCAGGTCTTTAATACGCTGGAGGTAGCTTTGCATAATCTCGCGGCGGGCGCCGGGACGGGCGCCGCTAATGGCGTCGCAGGCCTGTATAATGGGGGAGATTACATAAGCCATTTCCATTTCATCGTGGTGGGCACCGATGGCGTTAACCACGGCAGCATGTTCGCCGTATTTCTCCGCCAGCTTTGCACCCAGCAAGGCATGGCTCAGTTCTGTTTCTTCATCGGGTACCTTACCAATATCGTGCAGCAGGCCGGCGCGTTTGGCCAATTTAGGGTTCAGGCCCAATTCTGCCGCCATAATACCACACAGGTTGGCCGTTTCCTTGGAGTGCATAAGTAAGTTCTGACCATAGGAAGAGCGGAAACGCATTTTCCCTACCAGGCGCACCAGTTCTTTGTGCAACCCGTGGATGCCCAGTTCTATCACGGTGCGTTCACCGATCTCCATCACCTGTTCTTCCAGTTGTTTTTTAGTTTTTTCCACTACTTCCTCAATGCGAGCTGGGTGGATACGGCCATCTTGCACCAGGCGTTGCAGCGACAAGCGGGCAATTTCACGGCGCAGCGGGTCAAAGGAAGACAATACGATGGCTTCCGGGGTATCATCTACAATCAGGTCTACACCGGTAGCGGCTTCAATGGCGCGGATGTTACGACCTTCGCGGCCAATGATCTGGCCCTTGATTTCGTCGCTCTCCAGGTTAAACACCGTAATGGCGTTCTCAATGGTTTGCTCTGCAGCCGTACGCTGTATGGATTGAATAATAATTTTCTTGGCTTCTTTGTTGGCTTTCAGCTTGGCATCCTCAATAATTTCCTGAATATGGGAGAGGGCCTGTGAACGGGCCTCTTCTTTCAGGGTTTCTACCAATTGGTGTTTGGCTTCTTCGGCGGTAAGGCCTGCCACTTTCTCCAGGCGGCGAATATGTTCTTCCTGGTGTTTTTCCAGCTCGGAACGTTTAATGTTTACCACCTCTATTTGGCGGTTAAGGTTGTCCTTGATGGTTTCGTTTTCTGCAATTTTTTTATCGAGTTGCTCGGTTTTGGTCGTTAATCCTTGTTCTTTTTGTTTTATGCGGCTTTCCGCTTCAATTACTTTTTGGTTGCGCTGCAACACTTCTTTTTCATGCTCAGACTTCAGTTGCAGGAATTTTTCTTTGGCCTCCAGCATACGGTCTTTCTTGATACTTTCTGCCTGCAATTGGGCGTCGGCAAGTAATTTTTGGGCCTGTGCCTCGGCGTCGGCTATTTTCTGTTGTGTGTTCTTGGCGAAGATCACTTTCCCCAGCAAAATCCCTATCCCCAGTGCTACCACGGCCGCTATCGCGGTTATCAAATTAGCATCCATTACGATTTTTTTAACGATTTATAGTGCAATCCCGGCCTCCGAAGTTGTGGTAAACGGTATGGACGGGATATAGACGGGCGAAAATACAAAAAAATAGCAGCAAACCACGTACGAAGGGTGATAATGAATTAATTAAGTTGCAAAGCTGCCTTGTTTTAGCAGGGTAATGCCGCAGGGGCGCACCGTAATTTGGGTAAATTTTTAGGGTAAATGCTTAACGGAGAGCGGATTATAACAATGGGTTTCCGCATGGCCCCGGCTGCTATAGATTTGCGTTGAGTAAGTCTTCCAGGTGTTGCAATTTTTCTGCCAGGAAAGGTGCCGCGTTACCTTGGGCTATGCCTCCGCTCGTTACGGGGTGGGTAGCATACATGATCAGGGCCATCGCAATATAGTCCTGGATATCTTTGCCGGCATAGGCTGTCTTAAATTCAATGATTTTTTCATTGACTTCCTTCATAATACGGCGCACGGCCTCTTCTTCCTCTGGCCGCATTTTGATGCGGTAGCTACGGTCTGCCACTACGATATTGATAGGAATTAATTCGTCCATTTGTATCATTTAATAATAAATACTGGTATTTATTGGGTTGGCAGCATGGTCCTGGTTGTTGTATTACCATGCTGTTCCGCGCCTCCGGGAAAAGATTTAAAATGAGTGTGCGATATTCACCATGATTACCCGTTCAATAGTGCCATGCAGCGATCTATCTCCCTGATGTATTCATTGATCTTGTTGCGGATGTCGCGGCGGAAGGCCTCATTCTCCGCGGCATGTTCATTATTGTTACCTATGCCCTGCTGGGCACTGGCGAGTTTCATTAGTTGCAAGCGCTCTTCCAGTCCGGCAATGATTTGCTGCTGCTGGTCTATGGCCTGCTGCTGCTCCAGCATTTCCATGCGGAGCTGGGTGTTCTCGCCCTGTACCTGCTGTAGTTTACGCAGCAGCAGGTGCAATTTTTCCTCTATCCGTTGTATGTGTTGTTCCAGTGCCATTATTTGCGGATCTCCGCTTGTAATTGAGCGGTAAATGTTTTTACCAGTTTATCCATCACATTGTCTATTTCCTTATCGGTAAGGGTTTTCTGCACGTCCTGGAAGGTGAAGCTTACTGCGTACGACTTTTTGTTGGTACCCAGCTTTTCACTTTCAAAAACATCGAACAGATTCATTTGCTGCAACAGCGGCGATTTAATGCTGGCGGCGGCCTGAGCCACGGCGGCAAATTTTACCTGCTTGTCCAGCACCAGCGCCAGGTCGCGGCGTACGGCGGGAAATTTCGGGATTTCCGTGAAGTATTTGTCTGTATGCTGTCCCACCAGTTGCAGCACGAGTTGCCAGTCGATATCGGCAAACCATACGGCTTGTTTAATATCAAAACGTTTCAGTTTAGACGCAGTTACTGCACCCAACACGGCCAGGGGGTTCTTTCGCACTTTCAACGTATAGGCCTGGGCCAAACTATCTTGTGGTGCTTCTTCCCATTCCAGACCTTTAATGCCTAGCTGGGTAAATATATTGATCACGAAACCTTTCAGGAAATAAAAATCCACCAGTTCTGGTTTGTGCTGCCAGTGTTCCTGTGTTTTGTGGCCGCTCAGGTACAGGCTTAGATGATCATGCTCAGTGTAACCGTTGTTGGCCAGGCCGTAGGTCTTGCCAAATTCAAAAAAGAGCAGGTCCTCATTTTTACGGTTCAGGTTGTGAGCTACGCTTTCCAGGCCGGTTTCAAGCATGGAGGGGCGCATTACATCCAGGTCGGCGCTCAGGCTGTTCAGCATGCGCACCAGCGAGTTTTGCAGTTCTTCCGGGTAATATTTACTATTGGTAATAGAATTTGTAAAGATCTCATGAAACCCACTGGCCGCCAGATATTCCGCAATTTTTTCCTTGATGCGCTCCTTATCCGGCTGCGCGCTCAGGGAAGGAGCAATACTGATAAAGGCTGGTATTTCTATATTATCTAGCCCGTCAATGCGCATAACTTCTTCCACAATATCGGCTGGAAGGCTAATATCGGGCTTGCTGTAGGGTACCGCCACCGTAAGGCTTTCGGCGGTCTGGGCCAGTATGTCGAAGCCCAGGCTCACCAGTATGTTATGGATTTTGGTAACCGGGTAAGCCTTGCCGCTGAGGCGGTGAATATAGGCGTAGGTAACGGTTACTTGCGTCTTTGGTTTGGGGGCAGGGTAAATATCCACCATGTCGGAGGCTATTTGTCCGCCGGCTAGTTCGCAAATCAGGGCTGCTGCGCGTTGCAGCGCATAAGGCACCTGGGATATGTCTACGCCTTTTTCAAAACGGGTAGCTGCGTCGGTACGCAGGCCATGCCGGAAAGAAGTGGGGCGTATACTGGCCGGTGCAAAACAGGCGCTTTCCAGGAATATGCTGGTGGTAGTGGCTTGCACGCCGGAATGGGCACCTCCAAATACGCCTGCAATAGCCATAGGTTCGCCTTCGCCGTTAGTGATCATCAGGTCGGCAGCGTCTAGTTTGCGTTCTTTATCGTCCAGTGTTATAAAGGGGGTTCCTTGTGGTAAGTTTTTCACCACGATGCGGCCTCCTTTAATAGCGGTAGCATCGAAAGCATGCAAGGGCTGGCCGGTTTCGTGCAATACAAAATTAGTAATGTCTACGATGTTGCTGATGGGCCTAACGCCAATAGCTTGCAGCCGGTTTTTTAGCCAATCGGGAGATGGGCCGGTTTTTACGCCGGTAATAGAAAGGCCAGCATAACGCGGGTTGGCCACCGTATTCACTATGCTTACGCTAATGGGCAAGCTGATGGCAGCTTTTGGTAGTGCCGGGATGGCAGGTATCTTAGCGCTGTAGGCCTGGTTGTTATTTTCATTATTCAGGTAGGCGCACACATCGCGGGCCACGCCCAGGTGGCTCATGGCATCCATACGGTTGGGGGTAAGCCCTATTTCATACACATAATCTTCGGAAATATTAAACACCTCGCGGGCGGGGGTGCCAGGTATGAGTGAGGGTGCTAAAACAAGGATGCCTGCATGGCCGGCCCCCAGTCCGATCTCGTCTTCTGCACACAGCATGCCCTGGCTTTCTTCCCCACGTATCTTGGCCTTTTTCATGGTCATAGGTTCGCCTTCAATGGGATAAATGGTGGTGCCAATAGTGGCTACTACCACTTTTTGCCCTGGAGCTACATTGGGCGCACCGCATACAATTTGTAAAGGTGCAGGGCCGCCAATGTTTACCGTGGTAAGTTTTAACTTATCAGCATTGGGGTGCTGGGCCGTTGTCAGCACTTCGCCGATCACCAGTCCTTCCAGGCTGCCTTTCACGGTTTCAATTTTTTCCAGGCTTTCCACCTCCAGCCCGATACGGGTTAGTATTACAGATAGTTCTTCCGGTGTTGGCCGTACCGGCAAATAGTCACATAACCAGTTATACGAGATCGTCATTTTGCTAAATCAATAAAATACCGGGTAAAGTTAAACGATTTTGCCATTCCCCGCTCTTTTAGGCACAGTGACATAGCGATGGCGGTACGTGAAAATAAGTGACTGCCAAATCGCCATTTGCCGGTAAATTTTATTGAGATAAATTCGCGCCCTGTCTATACGCTACCGGGCTTCATAACAAAACATTGATCATACGGCATAGTCTCGTAGAGAAATCTTTTTCCACGGGTTAATGTGAATAAACTGATCTTCGTTGTGAATTAATAATGGCGTATCTTAATAAGCCATCTTTAGTCAGTGGGTAACTGACAATTTGCGGGTGAATAAGATGTGGGTGACATGCGAACAAAGATTGGGGGATGTTAAAGATGAATAATCGGAAAATGCGATTACCTTCATCTGTACGGCACTCAAAAGCTCGAAAAACCGAACAAAACCGGATGTTGACAACCCGTCAGTAAGCGGGACAAGTAGTGTTTTATTGCACCGTATCTTTTGCTATTTTTTTAACATTTAATGCCTTTAACATAAATGGATCTGAATCTCAAGAAAGACCGTAATGTGCGCAGGAAACCCTCCGTAGATGTGTCCACCATGGTATATGGGAAAGTGCCCCCGCAGTCGAAAGACATGGAGGAGGCCGTGCTGGGAGCCATCATGCTGGAGAAGGGAGCTTTTGATACGGTGGTCGAGATCCTGAAATCAGATTGCTTTTATGTAGATGCCAATCAGAAGATCTTTAACGCGATGATCCGGCTGGCTGGCAAGTCTATGCCGGTTGATATCCTCACGGTAGTTGAAGAGCTGCGTTTCATGGGCGAGCTGGACACGGTAGGCGGCCCGTTTTATGTGACCCGCCTTACCAATGCGGTCGTATCTTCCGCCAATGTGGAAGCACACGCACGCATTATTCTCCAGAAATTCATTCAGCGGGAGCTGATTCGTATTTCCGGTGAAATCTTGAGCGAATCTTATGAAGATACTGCCGACGTGTTTGACCTGCTGGATAGTGCTGAATCCAAGCTGTTCGAGATTACCAACAATCACCTGCGTAAGAATTACGACTCTATAGACCGCGTACTGGTAAATACCATGAAACGTATTGAAGACCTCCGTAATAAAGGCGACGATATTACCGGGGTGCCCAGTGGTTTTCCTTCGCTGGATAAAGTAACTTATGGCTGGCAGCCTACGGATCTGATCATCATTGCGGCCCGTCCGGCAGTAGGTAAAACGGCCTTCGCGCTGAACCTGGCCCGCAACGCTGCTTTGCATCCCAAACACCCCAAAGGTGCTGCGATCTTTTCTTTGGAAATGTCGTCCGGCCAGTTGGTAGCGCGTATTCTCTCCGCAGAATCAGAGATCAAACTCGAAAAAATTTCCCGTGGTAAACTGGAAGAGTACGAGATGAAAAAGCTGATGACTCATGGTGTGGAACGCCTGGCTAAAGCGCCCATTTTTGTAGACGATACACCAGCCCTGAACATCTTTGAGCTGCGCGCCAAGTGTCGCCGCCTGGTGCATAACAATGGAGTGGGCGTTATTATTATAGACTACCTGCAATTGATGAGTGGGAGCGCCGATGGCAAGAACACGAACCGCGAGCAGGAAATATCCAAAATTTCCCGCGACCTGAAAGGCCTTGCCAAAGAACTTCAGGTACCGGTTATCGCCCTGTCGCAGTTAAGCCGTGATGTGGAAAAACGTAAAGACGGCAACAAAATGCCCCAGCTAAGTGATCTCCGGGAATCGGGCGCTATTGAACAGGATGCCGATATGGTACTGTTCCTTTACCGACCGGAATACTACGATATTAACCAGAATGAAAATGGAGAATCCAATAAAGGAGAAACCCATGTGCGTATAGCCAAGCACCGTAATGGCCAGCTCGATACCATTAAACTGCGGGCTATCCTGGAATATCAGCGTTTTGAAGACGATGGCAGTTTGGAAAATCCTGGCGGCAATGCTGGTTACCAGGGTGGCAATAATAGCTTTGCCGGTATGCGCCCTGGTACAGCGGGAGGCAACGATGAGGCTAAGTTGTACATCCAGAAAGGGTCCAAGATGAACGATATGGATTTTGGCGATGAAGGATTTGAAGATGCACCGTTTTAGCGCCTATATTTTTTATACGGGCCGGCATCTGCAAAAGGTGCCGGCTTTTTTTTGAGGTAGCTTATAAAATATGAAAAATATTTTTAATATATACAAATCGCATTATAAAGATAATTTCCACCTTGCTTACCCGGTCATTATTTCCCAGCTTGGACACACATTAGTAGGACTGTCAGACAGTGTGATCATTGGCCATACCGGCGAAGTACCCCTGGCTGCGGTGTCGCTGGGCATCAGCATATTCACAATATTCCTGGTGGTGGGCATTGGCATTTCCTATGGCCTTACCCCGCTGGTGGCGCAGGCCGATGGGGCAGGGCAGCAAAGTGCCTGTGGATACCTGCTGCAACATAGCCTGGTGATAAACCTGCTGGCAGGTGTGATGTTGTGCGGAGGACTGCTTGCCCTGAGTTACAACATCGGCTTTTTGCGGGAGCCGCCCGCTGTGGCTGCGCAGGCCGCCACCTTCCTGCGTTTGCTGGGATGGTCAGTATTGCCACTCATGTTTTTTCAAAGTTTTAAGCAATTCACCGAGGGGCTGGGCTTTACCCGGCAGGCCATGCATATCACCATCGTAGGCAATATCATCAACATTGTACTGGGCATTACGCTGGTGTATGGCTTTAAAATGGGAGTAGTAGGTGTAGGTGTTGCCACGCTGGCAGACCGGGTACTCATGGGTATTGCTATGTGTTATTATGTACTGCGCAATAAGCGCTTTACGCCTTACCTGGTGGGTGTGCGGTTGCATCAGTTTTCCCGCAGCATTGCCAGGCAAATCCTGAGCATTGGCGCGCCGGTGGCCCTGCAATATGTGTTTGAGGTGAGCGCCTTCAGCGGCGCAGCCATTATGGTAGGATGGATAGGTACGCCCTACCTGGCTGCCCACCAGATAGCCATTAGCCTGGCCTCCATGACCTTTATGGGCGCCAGTGGCATTGCGGCGGCAGCCGGCATCAAGAGTGGTAATTTCCTGGGGCGCGGTGATTACGGGGAGCTGCGCCGCTCCGCCATTGCCAGCTACCACATGGTGCTGGTGTACATGAGCTGTACGGCCATATTGTTTGTAGTAATGCGTCATATCCTGCCCACGCTCTATATCCGCGATGTGGAGGTGAATGGCATTGCGGCCCGGCTGCTGCTGATCGCAGCCTTCTTCCAGCTTTTCGACGGCACCCAGGTGGTAGGCCTGGGCATTTTGCGTGGTATGGGCGATGTAAAGGTGCCTACAATTACCACCCTGTTCGCGTACTGGGGATTTGCATTACCTGTGGGATATATGCTAGGCATAAAAATGGGCTGGGGTATAAGTGGCATCTGGTGGGGATTGTTGCTCGGCTTACTGGCATCGTCCGTCATGGTGTTCATCCGCTTCCACATCCGCACCCGGCAAATGGTCGCGGCCAATGGATAAATTTTATCTTTGCGCCCATGGACTTACCGCTGTTTTACGCCAAAGACATTTTGCCTTCCGCTAAAATCTTTACCCTGGATGAAGACACGTCTAAACACGTGATCATGGTGCTGCGCCACCATACCGGCGATGCCATTTTGCTGGCTGACGGCAAAGGTTATCGCTACCGCTGCATCATTACCGATGATAACCGTAAACGCTGCTTGTTAAAAATTGAGCAGGTGGATAAAATGCCCGCCCCTGCTCCTGCCTGTGCGATCGGCATTGCCTTTACCAAAAGCGCTTCACGCAATGAATGGTTCCTGGAAAAAGCGATGGAGATCGGCATACAGCGCATCGTGCCGCTGTTGAGTAAACGTACCGAGAAGGATAAATTCAAAATGGACCGGCTGGAAAGTATACTGATATCGGCCATGATGCAATCCCAGCAATTTTACCTGCCAACGCTAAGTGAGCCGGTAGTTTTTGATCAATTAGTGAAGCAGGACAACACCGCCCAACGGTTTATTGCGCACTGCCTGCCAGCGCAGAAAACTTATTTCGGCGATGCATTGCAGCCCGGAAAAGAAGCCTTTATTCTGATAGGGCCGGAGGGCGATTTTACGCCGGAGGAAATAACACTGGCGCTGGAACATGGCTACCAGCCGGTATCTTTGGGCAATACGCGGTTAAGAACAGAAACGGCAGGTATGGTGGCCTGTGTGTTAATGCAAAGCGTAAACGAAGCTGGGTAACAGCAGGCCAACGTATCCAAATATTTAAAGAAAGCTTACTTGCGCAGTCCTTTACATATATTTTTCACAATACCCGGACCTTCATACACGAAGCCTGTGTACACCTGCACCAGGGATGCGCCTGCGTCCAGTTTTTCCTGGGCGTGGGCGGCAGTGAAGATGCCGCCCACGGCGATGATGGGAATAGTGCCGCCGGAGTGGGTGTGAATGTAGCGGATTACTTCCGTAGCACGCTCGCGCAGCGGCAGGCCGCTGAGACCTCCTGCGCCGATGGCGGCTATTTCGTCTGTACGCGTTTGCAGGCCTTCCCGGCGGATGGTGGTATTGGTGGCTACAATGCCCGCCAGGCGGGTAGTTTGTACGATTTCGATAATATCATCCAATTGTTCGTCTGTAAGGTCGGGAGCAATTTTTAGCAAAATAGGTTTTGGCAATGGTTTTTGTTGGTTCAGGTCCTGTAAGTGCTGGAGCAGTTGGCGCAACGGTTCTTTTTCCTGGAGGGCGCGCAGGTTGGGGGTGTTGGGTGAGCTTACATTTACCACGAAATAATCTACCCCATCGTAGAGGGCATGAAAACATTTTTCATAATCATCCGTGGCAGATTCATTGGGCGTTATCTTATTCTTCCCTATATTGCCACCGATAATCAGCCCCGGGGGCCGATGTTGCAAACGGATGGCGGCTGCTGCCGCACCCTGGTTATTGAAACCCATCCGGTTAATCAAGGCCTTGTCTGCCGGCAGGCGGAAAAGGCGGGGTTGATCGTTGCCGGGTTGTGCCAGTGGCGTGAGCGTACCGATCTCTACAAAACCAAAACCCAGGGATGCCAATTCTTTAATATATTTGGCATCCTTGTCGAACCCGGCGGCCAAACCTACGGGATTTTTGAAGGTGAGTCCAAACAAATGGCGTTCCAGCCCGGTGGTTTTATTATCAAATGCTGCCCGGAGGGCCGCACCGCCCAGCGGTATGCGGTGTAGTAATCGGAGACCTTTCATCACCTGGTGGTGAATGTTTTCCGGGGGAAAACGGAAGAGTATTTTTTTTATCAGCGGATACATGCGGATGCAAAGATAGAGAATCAGCGACAAGCATCCCTCCCTTTTGGCCAACTGTTTTTTATTCACAATTTTAAGGGCCTGTTTGGCTATTGCCATTATGCCATTAATTTAGCGGGGATTTCTATGTTATCGCTTACTGCTTTTGAAACCATTTTTAAAACGCACCATGCACATTGCCTGGCCTTTGCCGCCCAATACACAGGGAGCCGGTATGAGGCAGAAGAGGTAGTGCAACAGGTGTTTTTAAATATTTGGGAGAAGCGGGATAACATTGAGATTGCCGGTCCGGAGAAGTCTTACCTCTTTACAGCCATTCGCAATGTAGCTATTTCCCGCTGGCGCAAGCAAAGTGCCCAAACCCTGCGGGAAACGGCCTTTGGCCAATTGCAACCGGTAGTGGCCGATGCAGTACTGCCCGGTAAAGAACTGGAAGCCTCCTTACACAAGGCCCTGGACAAGCTGCCCGAGCGATGCCGGGAAGTATTTCTCCTGAGCCGTCAGCAACAATTAAAATATGCCGAGATTGCAGCCGTGATGGGTATCGCCGTGAAAACGGTAGAGAACCAAATGGGTAAGGCTTTGAAGATATTACACAATGAACTACGGGAATACCTGCCCGCCGAGCGTCATGGCCAGTTGCCCTTGCGCCCGGAAAGCAGGGATAAGCCTGGTCAGCAAAATTAACACAAGGCTGAAAAGCCCTGTAAACAAGGATTTAACATAACAATGCCGCTTATTTAACAAATCACGGTCCCCGTAACGTAGGGGGAGGAGGAGTGAAAATGCGTCTTTAAATTGTAATTAAGCACTCACCATGGATATGCGTTCCCAAGACATACCGTACGACTTGCTGGCCGAGTACTTGCTGGAAACAGCAAGCCCGGAGGCGCAAGCCCGTGTGGCCGAATGGCTGGCCGCCGATCCGGCAAATACGGCTGTTTTATCATCCCTGGAAGCTTTACTGCGTCCCCTTCCGATGGAGCCAGTTACGCCTGCCCAAACACAAAGTGCCTGGAATCGTCTTTCCGCTGCCATGGCACAAGAAACAATTAATAATACCCTTCCTGGTAAAAAGGTAACGCCCATTTCTCACCCCATTTCCCGCTGGCAGTGGGCGGCTATGCTGGCATTGCTGCTAGGTGCAGGCTGGTGGCTTACGCAGGAACACCGTTCCGGCGCTATTTCCGGACCTAGTTTTACTAAATTGAAAGATGGCAGCCAGGTACAACTGGATTCCAGTGCCTCGCTGGAAGTAACCGCCGCAGACGATGAGGGCAAACATGGCCGCAACGTGCATTTTCTGGGCAAAGGTGCTTTTAACGTAGTGAAGCGTAACACGCCTTTCATTGTACGCCTGGGTAAAATGGAAATTCATTCCGTAAGTTCACGCTTTGTGGTAGATTATGAACCACAGGTAGCCGGCTTGCGCGTACACGTACGCAATGGCCAGGTAATGGTAGTAGATCGTGATAATAACGACAGCGTGATGCTTTCCGACGGTATGTTACTGGCCTATAATACCCTGACCGATAAGTATCGCGTAGGGGAACACGTGGCCGATATGGATCATCATAAGCTGGTATTTAAAGATATTCCTCTTTCTTCTGTACTCAGTACCGTGGAAACCATGTACGACATACAAGTGGCTGTTACAGATTCTTCCCGTATGAATACCCCCGTAACGGCCACCTTCACGGATGAAACGGTAGACAACGTGATGGAATCTGTATCTACGATGACCAACACCCAGCTGCAAAAAGTAGACGGACAATCTTACCGTATCAAATAATTGTGGCAAGATCCTGTCAGTTACCCTCCGGCTTGTTTCAATAACACGTTGAGATTCCTTGTATCCTTCCTCCAAATATTTAATCCCTCCGGCCAATAATTCAGCGATATTTCTTGGATTTACCATAATTAATGTTCATTTTTACGTAGTCTACCAGTTTTATAGGGTAATTATTCCCGCCGGTACTTTTTAAATATGAACATGGAACCAGCCATCAAACAGGAAGTTTTGCCCGGAGACGGACAACCTAATGCCAACGGAGCGCAAGATGCAGGCGCCACCACTCCTGCCGGTAGTGCTTCCGGAGAAGCTATTGCGCCACCTCCATCTGCTGCCAATGCCGGTTCGGTGGCTGCGGCCATAGCAGAAGGCATACCTGGCCCGGTTATCATCCCGCCTCCGCCCAAAGCGGTAAAAATCCGTATCCGCCTTGTATGGGCTGCGTTGCTTGCCGTGGCTGCGATTGCAGGGATACTGGCATGGCTAAATGTAGAAGGCTTTCGTACGGAAGTAGAAAATATTGATCCTCAATTTTATTATTTTCTCTTTGCAGGCTTTGTATTCGCCATGATAGACGGGGCTATTGGCATGTCTTATGGCGTAACCTCCATTGCATTTTCGCAGTTCATGGGCATCAGCCAGGCGGCAGCCAGTACGGGCGTGCATTTATCGGAGATCCTGAGTAATGGGATAGCCGGCTGGATGCATTGGCGTATGCACAACATCAACAAGCGGCTTTTTATTTTGTTGGTTATCCCGGGTAGCATTGGTGCCGTGCTGGGGGCTTATATTTTGTCCAACCTGGAACATTACAGTATATACATGAAGCCTTTCGTATCTGCGTACACGTTATTTCTCGGGATATTGATCGTTACCAAATCATTCAACATAAAACGAAAACAGCGCCTCAAAAAGATACGCCAGGTGCGGCTCCTGGGTTTGGGCGGTGGATTTATTGACGCCATAGGCGGGGGAGGATGGGGCTCCATTGTACTTTCCGCGCTGATAGCCGGTGGCCGTAACCCACGCACCGCGCTGGGCACGGTGAAGCTGAGCCGTTTTTTCATAGCTATCCTTTCTTCCATTACTTTCATATTAGCCCTAAATAAAAATATTCCCTGGAGTGCTGTATTAGGTCTGGTTATTGGCAGTGCCGTGGCATCGCCTATTGCGGCGCGGGTGTCTAATAAAATTTCGGCCAAGACCATCATGGTCGCCGTAGGTATCATCGTTATCCTGGTGAGCTTGTGGAGTATTTATAACGCGGTGAAAAAGCTGGCCGGCTTACATGCATAACGAGCAGGATTATTTCATTGCTCATACCCTCAAAATCTGACAGGTGTGAGTTTTCCATGTTTTCTTTTTTTTTAAATATAAGCGCCTGCTGCGTTGTGGATTTGCGTACCTCTTTACTACTAGCTAACATTTGCATCTGCCCGGATGATGTTGTATTTTCAGCAGTTTAACCAATGCCATCCACGTTGCCTTACTTCGTGTACTCATCAATGCTCCGTATAACCATTGCTTGCAGGCAACCGCGCCGGGCAAGGAGAGCCTGGTGTGCGCAGTTTGCCGGAACACCTGCAATAATTTGATTTGGCCAGGCGTTGAGGCGCATCGCACACCCATTAGCTGGAGTTACCATACCATAATGACATAGCCCCTGCAACCCCTGTGCGCAATGCTGCCGATATACAAGGCTATAGCATTGTACTGGCCCAGCAGCTACAGGCAGCCGTACAAGCGGGTGAACAGGCCCTTGTGATCGAAGGCGATTGCAGTATTCTCCTTGGCTGTGTGCTGGGGCTAAAAGTTTGCGGCCAATACGGGCTTTTTTTCCTGGATGGCCATACCTACTACCAGGGGTCGGAACACTCCGGAACGGCCGGCGCGCATGGCCCTGGTACTGGCAACGGGCCATGGTAAGGAAAAGCTGGCCAACATGCACGGCTATGTGCCATATACCTGGATGTGTATGTGCATAATTACCATAGCATGCCTTGTGTAGATGCACCGGCACCGGATGGATTATCCTATACGGAACTGCGGGCGGCGTTGCTGCCATTGCTATCGTAGCCGGGCTGCAGGGGGGGGATAGACATTCCCATCCTGGATATACTACACTCCACCTGCAAGGGCGGTATGTATCGGCCTTCGTAGCGCATTTACCGGCATCTTACAGGACGCGGCCATGGCGGTGCTGTAAAAAAAATTGTTGTAATATTGATGGTGGCACAATGCCTTGATAACTTAAGCAGTCAAGAATGGATGATATCAATATAAAAAAACTTGCAAAAGACCTGAACCTGAGTACCTCCACCATTTCCAGGGCTTTCCGGGGCAATAGCGATATCAGCCAGGCCACTAAAGAGCGTATTCTTGCCAAGGCCAAAGAACTAAATTATCAGCCCAACCTATACGCCAGTAATCTGCGTGAAAAGAAAAGCAAAACCATTGCGGTGATCATGCCAGAACTGGCCAACAATTTTTTCTCCGAAGCAGTGAATGGCATAGAGCGGGTGGCCCGCGATAATGGTTATCATACGCTGCTTTATGTAACCGACGACGATTATCAAAAAGAAGTAGCCATCATCGACGACCTGTCTAATGGCCGGGTAGATGGCATCATCATGTCTGCCTCCGGAGAGGCCAATGACCACAACTATCTCAGTAAGCTTAAAAAGAAAAAGATACCCCTGGTTTTCTTTGACCGCGTGTACGACGATGTGGATGTAGCTAAAGTAACGACAAACGATTATGCCAGCAGCTTTGAAGGCACCAAGCACCTCATTGAAAGGGGGTGTAAAAAAATAGTATTCCTGGTCATCAACAAAAGCCTGTCTATCGGGAAAATGCGTATGCAGGGATATGTGGATGCGCTGCGGGAAGCAGGCATTACCTACCGGCAGGACTGGGTAATAGATTGCAGCAACGACCGGGAGGAAAGTATATCCATTTTAACCCAAGTACTGACCACCATAAAGCCTGATGGTATTTTTGCCTCCGTTGAGCGCCTGGCCATGGCTTCTTACTATGCCTGTCATAAATTGGAAGTGAAAATTCCTGAGCAGGTGAAGGTGATTAGTTATTCCAGCCTGGAAATTGCGCCCTTGCTCAATCCTTCCCTCACCACCATCACGCAGCCTGCGGGCAGCATAGGCACCGAAGCGGCGCGGCTGCTCTTTAAGACCCTGGAGGCGGCAGAGCCTGCCCTGGTGCGGGATCACCTGGTATTAACTTCCAAAATTATCCAACGCCGGTCCACAGGAGTGTAAATTTATTATTGTTGTTTCTTTGTTAGAAACCGCTATCATACCGGGGCGTAGCAGTCCTCATTTAACCTGATCTTTCCTGTTTTTAGTAAAACGATTTAGTTTCAATCCTTCGTAATAGCAACGGGCTTTTCCTGAATTTTAGGGTATGGCACACGTGCATCCTTCACAAAAAAAATTGTGCGTTAAAGTCTTGGTAAAACCAGTTTTTTTTCTACTTTAGCAGCACGTTATGAAAAATCGGGAACGATACCGGTAACGTTCCCGGTCTTCAATCCGCCTTTTCTGGAAAAGATTGGATGGGCGCATTTCACGGTGATTAAACAGCATTTTTCAAATCTAAAACAACAACAGATAACGATTAACGCAGCTATTATCCGGGTAATAAGGCCCGTTACAGTCATCCCGACCGCAACCCAACGTCTTTGCAAGCCTGGCAATGTTGCTTCCACCACGTATGTAAGGGCGCAGCGCTGATCCGCCTCCCGCCATTTTGTTGCATCTTTTTAAACTTCGACGTTTTACCACGTGCCGGTGTTACTGCCCTGCCGGGGCTAGCGTAGCTATTTCCGAAAAGGCCGGTCACCGATAACTATTACCAACTAAAAGACTTTTTACATGAAAAAAAGTATCCTGTTCAAATATGGATGGCTGCTATGTTTTATGCTGATGTCCCTGTACACCTATGCGCAGTCGGGTAGCATCAGCGGGCGTGTTGCCGACGATACCGGCCAGCCGCTTCCGGGGGCTACGCTGGTGGTTGCGGGTACTACCAAAAACACCCAGACAGATGGCAGCGGCAACTTTCACCTCGCCGGCCTGTCACCAGGCAATATCACCCTGGAAGTACATTACATCGGTTACCAAACACTGAAGCAGCCGGTAACAGTAACTGCGGGCAATGTGGTGTTGAACATAGTATTAGTTACTGACCAACAGGGGCTGAATGAAGTAGTGGTAATTGGTTATGGTACGGCCAAGAAATCGGACGTAACGGGGGCTATTGCCACGATCAGCACCAAAGACTTTAACAAAGGTGCTATCACTACCCCCGACCAGCTCATCACCGGTAAGGTGGCTGGCGTAACACTTACCAACAATGGTGGCGCGCCCGGCGCGGGCAGCACCATCCGTATACGCGGGGGCGCTTCCCTGAACGCGTCGAACGATCCGCTGATCGTGATAGATGGGGTGCCTATTGATAATAATACCATTACAGGGTCGTCCAACATCTTAAGCTTTATTAATCCTAATGATATTGAATCTTTCAACGTATTGAAAGATGCATCGGCCACCGCTATCTTCGGATCACGCGCATCCAATGGGGTGATCCTCATTACCACTAAGAAAGGCGTAGCCGGCAATAAACTGCGTGTAGATTTCAGTACCGTGAACTCGCTTTCGGTAAAAGAAGGAGAGGTCAAAGTTTTAAATGCCAACCAATTTCGCAACGCTGTGCAAACCCGCAACCCTTCCCAGGCCTACCTGCTGGGTAATGCAAACACCAACTGGCAAGACGAAATTTACCAAACGGCGTTTGCGACCGATAATAACCTGAGCCTGAGCGGCGGCATTAAACATTTGCCCTACCGTATATCCTTCGGGTATACCAACCAGGATGGTATTCTCAAAACTTCCAACCTGGACCGCCAATCAGTGGCCCTGAACCTGTCGCCAAAATTTTTCAAGGATCATTTGGTAGTAGATGTAAACTTTAAGGGTACTACGCAGAAAACCCGCTTTGCCGATCAGGGTGCAGTGAATGCGGCCGTAGCGTTTGATCCTACCCAACCTGTTTACCAGCCGGGCAATAAATTTGGTGGTTACTTTGAATGGGCCGATACCGCAGCGGCATCCGGCATCTCCAACCTGGCCACCCGCAATCCCCTGGGCATTTTAGAAGAGCAACATAACCAGGCCCGCGTAAATCGCGCTATTGCCAATATTAAACTGGATTATAGCATGCACTTCCTGCCGGAACTGCACGCTGTACTGAATGTGGGTGCCGACTATTCCAAAAGTAAGGGCACCAACACCTTCCCACCAGATGCTGGATCTGCCGTGATCAATGGTGGTCAATACATTGCTTTCTCCCAGGAAAAACATAACAAACTACTGGACTTTTACCTGGCTTATTCCAAAGAGCTGAAAGGAATCCATAGCCACATCGATGCAACGGCGGGTTATTCGTACCAAGACTTTTGGCGCAGTGAGCCTGCTTATCCTAACCTGAACACGGCGGGTGATACTATCTCTGCTGCCGGTGTGCCAGTGAAGACACAGAATACATTGCTTTCTTACTTTGGGCGTGTTACTTATTCTTTCCAGGATAAATACCTGCTCACCGGTACCATACGCCGGGATGGTTCTTCCCGCTTCCTCCAACATTGGGGTACCTTCCCCTCTGTGGCGGCTGCCTGGCGCATTGGTCAGGAAAATTTCCTGAAAAATTCTAAAGCGGTATCCGACCTGAAATTGCGCCTGGGCTACGGCATCACGGGGCAGCAGGATATTGGCAGCGATTACAGTTATCTGCCGGCTTACACCATTGGCGCGGGTACAGCCGCTTACCAGTTTGGCAACGACTTCATTACTACCCTTCGTCCTGAAGGTTATGACGCCAACATCAAATGGGAGCAAACTGCAACGTATAATGCGGGCATAGACTATGGTTTCCTGAATGGCCGCATTACGGGCGCTATTGATTATTACTATAAGAAAACGAAAGACCTGCTTAGCCAGGTGCCGGTGGCATCCGGCTCTAACCTCACCAATCAGATTTACACCAACGTAGGTAATATCACGACCAAGGGGATTGAGTTTACCGTGAATGCCGGCATTATTGAAACCAACAAATTTACTTGGAATGCAGGGTTCAACATCAGCTACAACAACATAGAAATTACGAACCTGAGCAAAGTAAAAGGCAATAACCCCATCATCCAGGTGGGTGGTATTTCCGGTGGCACCGGCGATATGGTGCAGGTGCATAAAGTAGGCTATGCACCGTATTCTTTTTACCTGTACCAACAGGTGTACGATAAAAATGGTAAACCCATTGAAGGCGCGTATGTAGACCGGAATAAAGACTCCTCCATCACGGCGTCTGACCTGGTGGTGAATAAATCGCCTAACCCGAAAGTAACGATGGGCTTTAACTCCACCTTTACCTACGCGGCCTGGAGCCTTGCCTTTTCGCTGCGCGCCAACCTGGGTAACTATGTGTATAATAACATTGCCTCCAACTTTGGTACTTATGCCAACATTGCGCCAGGCAAATACCTGAGCAATGCTACTTCCGATGTCTTGAACACACAGTTCTCCCAGTATCAGCGCATTTCTGATTACTACCTGGACAACGCCTCCTTCCTGCGTATGGACAACCTGAGTGTAGGGTATGACTTTGGTAAGATACATAAGAAAGTAGACCTGCGTATTACGGCCAGTGCGCAAAACCTGTTCGTGATCACCAAGTATTCGGGCCTTGATCCGGAGATTTACAGTGGTATAGACGACAAATTTTATCAGCGTCCGCGTACCTACTCACTGGGTGTTAATCTGGGTTTCTAATCATTCAAAAAGCAAGTCATGAAAACAAATCATAAATGGATCAAAAACTGGTGTTTGGGCGGTATGATGGCCCTTACGCTGGGTGCCTGCACAAAAGACCTGGATCGCAAACCATTGGTTGGCTCTACGTCTGCCAGCGTGTATGCCAATTTTGATAACTATAAAAGCGTGCTCGCAAAACTGTATGCCGGGTTTGCCATCAGCGGCCAGACCGGCCCTGCCGGAACGCCGGATATTACAGGCATTGATGAGGGTACGTCTAACTACCTGCGCCAGTATTGGCAGTGGGAAGAATTGCCTACGGACGAATCGGTCATTACCTGGACGGATGCGGGTTTGCAGGATCTGCATAACCTGGACTGGACGGCAGATAATCCTTTTGTACGTACCATGTACCAGCGCATTTACTACCAGATTTCTTTATGTAATGAGTTCATCCGCGAAACCACGGACGACAAGCTGGCCAGCAATAACATCACCGGTGATAACCTTACCACAGCTAAGATCTACGTGGCCGAGGCCCGCTTCCTGCGCGCCCTTAGTTACTGGCATGCGATGGACCTGTATGGCAATGTACCGTTTGTTACAGAGAATGATCCGGTGGGTGCATTCTCTCCCAAACAGATAACCCGTGCTGATCTTTTCACTTATGTGGAGAGCGAACTAAAAGACGTAGAAACCGCACTCCTGCCGGCGCGCACCAATGAATATGCCCGTGTAGATCAGGCCTGTGCCTGGGTGTTGCTGGCTAAGCTTTACCTGAATGCAGAAGTGTATACCGGTACTGCGCACTACACCGATGTGCTGACCTATTGCAACAAGGTGATCTCCGCTGGATTTTCAATCAACCTGGATTCTGCCAATTCTTACAAGAATCTGTTCCTGGCAGATAATAATACGCAAAACAATGAAGTGATCTTCCCAATTACTTTCGATGGTATCTCTACGCAATCTTATGGTGGGATGAACTTTCTTATTCATGCACAGTTGGGAGGCAGCATGCCCTCCGCCGCATTTGGCGTGAGTGGTGGCTGGGGTGGTATGCGCGTTACATCGCGTTTCGTATCGCAATTTGCAGATCCCAGTGGTAATACTGACCGGCGGGCCATGTTCTGGACCGATGGGCAGACGCTGGATATTCCGGATGTGCCGACTAAGAACTTCACCGAAGGTTATGCTATTACTAAATACCGGAATGTGGACCGGGGCGGTAAGATTGGACACGATGCCACCGGCAACTACGTAGATACCGACTTCCCCATGTTTCGCCTGGCAGATGTGTACCTGATGTATGCCGAAGCGGTATTGCGGGGCGGCAGTGGGGGCGACATAAACACGGCAGTAGATTATGTAAACATCCTGCGCCGTCGCGCCTATCATGGTACCAGCGGCAACATCAGCGCAGGCGATCTTACCCTGGATTTCATCCTGGCAGAAAGAAGCCGGGAACTGTACTGGGAGGCCACCCGCAGAACAGACCTGGTACGCTTTAAAAAACAAACCAGCGCCGATTACCTGTGGGCCTGGAAAGGTGGTGTGCTGGCCGGTACGGGTGTGAAAGATGCGTATAATATTCTTCCCATTCCCAACACCGACCTCACGGCCAATCCTAACCTCGTGCAGAACGATGGTTACAAATAAAGATGAACGCAGGTCTGTGTAGATCACCGGATGCTGTTTTTTTCTTCACTGCAAATCCCGACAAACAATGCTTACCATATTTAACAAACAATCGTTGCTGGCACTGGGCCTGGCTGCCGCCGTGATGGCGGGCTGCAAAAAAGATGCGGGCCAGGTAGCTACGCCCGGCACCCAACCAACGCTCACGGTTTCCAATACCCAGGAGCTAGTACTGACCGATGCCAGCCAGGACTCGGTGATCGAAAAATTTAGCTGGACCCCTACCAGTTTTGGTTACAATGCCGTAATTACCTATGAATTGCAGTTCGACAAAAAAGGGAATGGTTTCGCCAGCCCGCAAACGGTGAGCGTTTCAGGCGGCTCCGCCACCATGACGGTGCAGGCCCTGAATAGCGTAGCCGCCGCCCTGGGCCTTACTTTTGGCGCTACCAACGACCTCGTGCTACGCCTGCATGCTTACGTGGGCACTACCACCCTGTTGACGGGTGCTGCTAACTATTCTGATTCAGTGACCTTACAGGTAAATCCTTATAAAGTATTGCCCAAATATCCCATGGTGTATTTGCCAGGCAATTACACCAGCGCCTATGGCTTGCCTACCTGGGACCCCGGCACGGCGCCTGCCCTGGCGTCTCCGGCCAGCAATAACAACTACCAGGGTTTCCTGTATTTTACCGACAATTCGGAGTTCAAAGTAAACGTGGCACGTAACTGGGACCAGGCCAATTATGGTGGCGATAACAGTTCGCTTTCCTCCTCTGGTGCAAACCTGAAGCTGGCTTCTGCCGGGCTCTATTACATCACAGCCAACCTGGATGCTTTAACCTGGACCCATACGCCCGTAACCAGCTTCTCGCTGTATGGTGCCGCCACCGGCAATGCGGATAAAGACCTCACCGCCACCGGCGCCACCAAAAGTACCTGGAGCGCCACCGTTAGCTTAAGTGCAGGCACTTTCAACATGCGCGTAAACCACGCCAATACCCTGAACTATGGCGATACCAATGCGGATAACATCCTGGACCCTGCCAGCGCCAGCAACGGCATTGTCATCACCGAAGCGGGTACCTACAATGTAACACTGGATCTCACCAATCCGGGCAACTATATTTATACGCTAGAAAAACAATAAATTTATCGGGGTATGGATGCAGGATAAAGCTGCATCCATGCTGAGTTTTATTACAAACGGATTTCATGAAACGGATGGTATTCCTTTTAGCAACGATGTGGGGCCTGCAAGCCGTAGCACAGCAGTTGCCCAAACTGGAGCGAATAGAGCCTGCCAACTGGTGGGTGGGTATGCAATATCACCAGATCCAACTGATCGTACATGGTGCTGGCATTGCCACACGCAGCGTACAGATGCATTACCCCGGCGTGCAATTACTCCAAGTACATCCGGTGGAAAATCCCAACTATTTATTTATTGACCTGGACATTACCGCCAGCGCTTTGCCGGGTACCTTCCCGATTATATTCAGCAAAAAAGGAGAAAAAGATCTGATTTACACATATACCCTCCGCGCGCGCAATAACGGTATTAAAGCGCAGGGCGTAACCAGCAAGGACCTGATCTACCTGATCATGCCAGACCGCTTTGCCAACGGCGATGTAACCAACGATGTGGTGAAAGGCATGGCAGAAACCACGCTACAACGCGACTCTATGTATGACCGCCATGGCGGTGACATTCAGGGCGTAATAGATCACCTGGACTATCTAAAAGACCTGGGCGTAACGGCGGTATGGCTTACCCCTGTAGTGACCAATGACGAGCCACATGCCTCTTACCATGGCTACGCCAGCACGGAAAATTATAAAATAGATCCCCGTTACGGCAGCAACGAATTATACAAAAAACTGGCGGATGCGCTGCACCAACGTGGCATGAAACTTATCCAGGACCTGGTTCATAACCACATGGGTAGCAACCATTGGACGGTGTTAGACAAGCCTGCCAAAGACTGGGTGCATCAATGGCCTACCTATACCCGCTCCAACTTTCGCGAGCAAACAATTTACGATCCTTATGGCGCTAAGGCCGATAAAAAAATAATGACAGACGGCTGGTTCGATCGCCATATGCCGGACATGAATGAAAACAATCCTTACCTGCAAAAGTATATTACCCAAAGTCATATCTGGTGGGTAGAATACGCCGGGGTGGATGGTTTCCGGCTGGATACCTATGCTTACAACGATGCTGATTTTATGGCTGCCTGGGGTAAAACCATTAAAACGGAATATCCGCAGATCAGTATATTTGGAGAAACACTGGTGCATGGTATGCCCAACCAGGTGGCTTTTACCCAGGGCAATACCGTGCATAGGGGATTCAATACCGAACTGCCCGGTGTTACCGATTACCAGTTACTCTGGGCCATTAGCGACGCGCTCAATGCAAAAGAAAACTCCTGGGACGACGGTGTGGTACGCCTATACAATACCCTGGCATCCGATTATCAATATCAAGATCCTACGCGCAACGTGGTATTCCTGGATAACCACGACGTGAGCCGCTTTTATTCCGTCATAGGAGAAAACACGGCCAAGTACAAAGCTGCCCTGGCCTGGCTGCTCACTACCCGTGGCGTACCCGAAATTTATTATGGTACGGAGCTGATGATGAAAAATTTTAGTAACCCGGATGGCCTGGTGCGGGAAGATTTTAAAGGTGGATGGGTAAAAGACAGCGTGAATAAATTTACGCCGCAGGGCCGCAACAGCGCAGAGAACAGCCTGTTTAACTACCTGCGCACCCTGGCCACTTACCGCCGGGAAAATACGGTGTTACAAACTGGGAAACTCATGCAATATATTCCCGAAAATGGGGTGTATACTTACTTCCGGTACGACAGTAGCAAAACCCTCATGATGATCATGAATGGTAACAACCGGGATACTACCATTACCACCGCCCGTTTTGAAGAACGCACCCAGGGATATTCTCGCGCGGTGAATGTGATCACAAAGGAAAACCTGCCTTCTATCGAAACTGTAGCGGTACCGGCTTATACTACGCTGGTACTGGAATTGCGGCGATAGCAGCTATGCATAAACAAATAACAGCCATGTAGATTTACATCCTTACAATGCTGGAAATAGAACTATAAATTTTGTCATGATACAAGCGTGCATATTTGACCTCGATGGCGTTTTGGTAGACACTGCGGTGTATCACTACCAGGCCTGGAAAAGACTGGCCAATGAAATGGGGTTTGATTTTACGGAAGAACAGAACGAGCAGTTAAAAGGCATTAGCCGCATGGACTCGCTAGACAAAATACTCGGCTGGGGGCAGCAGCAGAAAACGCCGGAGGAGAAAGCGTTATTAGCCGCCCGCAAGAATGGCTGGTATGTGGAAATGATTGGGAAAATGACCCCAGCAGAAATATTACCTGGCGCCCTGGACTTTCTCAAAGCTGCGCGGGCAGCGGGTTTAAAGACCGGGCTGGGTTCTGCCAGTAAAAACTCCGCCCTCATCCTGGAACGCACGGGCTTATTACCTTATTTTGATGTGTTGGTAGATGGTAATCATGTCACCAAGTCTAAACCAGATCCCGAAGTATTTGTAACCTGTGCGCAACAACTGGGCATTGCCAACGAAAATTGCGTGGTGTTTGAAGACGCCGAAGCCGGCGTACAGGCGGCCAAAGCGGCGCATATGAAATGCGTAGGCATTGGTAGCACCGGAGCACTTACTTCGGCCAACCGCGTGGTACCCGACCTGGTCCATTTAACACCACAAGACCTGAACAACCTTTAACCGAAACGATAAATCTGATCGTGCATGAAGCAGTACATTCACCAGGACGCATGGAACATTATTGAGGAAGGATTTGAACCACACCTGCATAAAATTTCTGAAAGTATATTCAGCATTGGCAACGGGCGTATGGGCCAGCGTGCGTGTTTTGAAGAAGCCTATTCCGGCGAAAGCCTCCAGGGCAGCTATGTGGCAGGTGTGTATTACCCCGACAAAACCCGGGTGGGCTGGTGGAAAAATGGGTATCCCGAATACTTTGCCAAAGTACTGAATGCCGCCAACTGGATAGGCATTCATGTAAAAATAAACGGGGAAGTACTGGATCTGGCTACCTGTAAAGTAGAAAATTTCCGCCGCGTGTTAAACATGCGGGAGGGATACCTGGAGCGCAGCTTTGAAGCCACCTTGCAGCATGGACAACGGGTACGCATACACGCACAGCGCTTTTGCAGCATAGTGGATGATGAAGCAGGTGCTATCTGTTACCGCATTACCCCGCTGGGCCAAGCCGCCCGTCTTGAAATTACGCCCTACCTAAACGGGGATATTCGCAACCAGGACGCCAATTATGACGAAAAATTCTGGGAGCCCATTGCGCATGATGTGCAGGGCAGCGAAGCCTATATAACAATGGAAACCCGTAAAACGGCTTTCCAGGTAACTACCGGTATGGCCTATACGGTGTTGCAGGATGGAAAGGTCCTTGCCCCGCAAACCACCACCAGCGAAGCGACCTATGTAGCGGCCACTTTCCAGGTGCAGGCACCCGCCGGCCAGGAGATCGTGGTGTACAAAATGGCGGCCAACCTATCTTCCGAAAATCATCCGAAAGACCAGTTGATGGCCCATTGTAAAGCGGTGATAGCGAGGGTTGCCCAAAAAGGCTTTGACGGGTTGAAGCAGGAACAGGCCAGCGCCTGGGCGAAAAAATGGGAGGAAAACGACATTATCATCGAGGGCGATGTGTCGGCTCAGCAAGCCATTCGTTTCAACATCTTCCAGCTAAATCAAACCTACACCGGAGAAGATGCCCGTCTGAACATTGGTCCTAAAGGCTTTACCGGCGAGAAATACGGCGGTTCTACCTATTGGGATACGGAAGCGTATTGCATTCCCTTTTACCTGGCCACCGCAGCGCCCTCTGTAGCCCGCAACCTGCTCGTGTACCGCTACCGCCATTTGCAGAAAGCCATTGAAAACGCTGCCAAACTTGGGTTTAAAGACGGGGCGGCCCTATACCCGATGGTTACCATGAATGGAGAAGAATGCCACAACGAATGGGAGATTACTTTTGAAGAAATACACCGCAATGGCGCTATTGCTTTTGCCATTTATAATTATGTTCGCTATACCGGCGATGCTGCTTACCTGGAAGAATATGGGCTGGAAGTGTTAATTGGCATTGCCCGGTTCTGGGCGCAGCGCGTAAGCTGGAGCAGCGATAAAAAGCAATATGTGATGCTGGGTGTAACCGGGCCCAATGAGTATGAGAACAATGTAAATAACAACTGGTACACGAACACTATGGCCACCTGGTGCCTGGAGTATGCACTGCAATCTTTACAAACGGTGCAAAAGGCCAATGCCACCCGTTACCAGGAACTGTTGCATGCTACGCATTTCAAACCCGAAGAAACCACCCAATGGCAGCATGTAATTGATAATATGTATTATCCCGCATCCAAAGAATTGGGGATTTTCTTACAGCAAGACGGTTACCTGGATAAAGAACAGATCCTGGTGAAAGACCTGCCGGCATCAGCGCGCCCGCTGAATCAGAAATGGAGCTGGGACCGCATCCTGCGTTCCTGCTACATTAAACAGGCAGACGTGTTGCAGGGGTTGTACTTTCTGGAGGAGCGTTATGATATAGACACCATTCGCCGCAACTATGATTTTTACGAACCGCGCACCGTGCATGAAAGCTCGCTTTCGCCTTGTGTACACGCCATCGTTGCAGCAAAACTGGGCGATGAGCAACGCGCCTACGAATTTTACCTGCGTACGGCCCGCCTGGATCTGGACGATTATAATAACGATACGGAAGACGGTTTGCACATTACCTCCATGGCTGGTACCTGGATGAGCGTAGTGGAAGGATTTGCGGGCATGCGCGTGCGCAACGGACAATTGCATTTTGCGCCCTTCCTTCCGGCAAAATGGAAGGCCTTTGCCTTTAAAATCCGCTTCCGGGGTGCCATTTTACAAGTGCATATCGATCAGCGCCAGGTGCAAATCACCAATATTTCCGTGCGCACAATCACCGTGTATGTGCATGGTACTGCGCTTGCCATTGCCGCCGGGACTACGGAAGGCTTTAGCCAGGAATTAATAAAAGCGTAAATTGATGCCGAAATTGAAACCCGCACTTTTAATGGCCGCCATATGGCTCCTAACCATCCCGGTGGCCCAGGCTCAAGGAACTATGGAAAACGAGGCAGGCACTACGCACCACAAGCTCATCATCTACCAATTATTGGTGCGCTTGTATGGAAACAAAACAACGCAACAGCAGTTTTACGGGAGCGCCGCGCAAAACGGCGTGGGTAAGTTCAATGATATTACTGACAAGGCACTGGACGGTATAAAGCAACTGGGCGTATCGCATGTATGGTTTACCGGTGTGCTGGAACACGCCAGTATGGCCGATTATAGCAGTTACGGCATTCCACCAGACGATCCTGTGATTGTAAAAGGCCGTGCAGGATCGCCCTATGCCGTACGTGATTATTACGATGTAGATCCCGATCTGGCCGTATCTGTACCCGACCGGATGGCAGAGTGGGAGGCCCTGATAGCACGCACACATGCCCATGATTTAAAAGTGATCATGGATTTTGTTCCCAACCACGTGGCCCGCCATTATTACTCCGACGCCAAACCTGCCGGGGTAAAGGATTTTGGCGAGATGGACAATAACAGTGTTATGTTTAGCCCTGGTAACGATTTTTATTATGTACCCGGACAGTCGCTCGTAGTACCCGGCATGCTGAGCAACGAGATTGTAACGTTGTGTAATACCTTGCCTTTTAAACGCTATGTAGAAAATCCTGCAAAGGCCACTGGCAATAACATTTTTAGCGCCACGCCTTCGGTGAATGATTGGTACGAGACCGTGAAACTGAATTACGGGATCAATTATCAAAACAACCAGCAGTATTTCGATCCCATTCCCCCGGTATGGGAAAAGATGCGCGACATCCTGTTATACTGGACTAACAAGCATGTAGACGCTTTCCGCTGCGACATGGCGGAGATGGTGCCGGTAGCTTTCTGGAGCTGGGTTATTCCCCAGGTAAAAAAAGTAAATCCGGATATTAAATTTATAGCCGAAGCCTATAACCCTTCCGAATATACGAAATACCTGAACGACGCTCATTTTGATTATCTCTACGATAAAGTAGGGTTGTACGATGCCCTGAAACGGCTGATCCGCGACGATAGTGGCGCTTCGGTGCAAGACATAGGCCATGTACTGCAAAGCCAGCAGGATATAGACGCCGCCCACCTGGTGCGCTTCCTGGAAAATCATGACGAAGAACGCGTGGCATCACCCGGGTTTGCAGGTAATGCCTGGCATGCCATACCCGCCATGGTGGCCTGCGCCACATTGGGTGGCGGCCCTGTGATGATATACTTTGGACAGGAGGAAGGCGAAAAAGGCGCGGGCATTGAAGGCTTTGGCGGGGAAGATGGACGTACCACGATCTTTGATTACTGGAATGTTCCCGCCCACCAGGCATGGATGAACAACGGTGCTTTCGATGGCGGGATGATGACAGCGGATGAGCGCAACCTGCGCAATTTCTACGCTACATTGCTCAACATTGCAGCGGGCAGCCCTGCCATCCGTGATGGGGCTTTCCAGGAACTTGCCGACCGTACCGGGTTTAATAACAAACAATGTGCTTATCTGCGCACCAGCAGCACGCAGGAACTGCTAGTGGTATTAAATTTTGATCATACGCAAACACTGGATACCCAGGTGGCATGGCCCGCAGCAACCTCCGGCACAGCTGTCCGTGAATTATTGACTGGGCAATCCTTTTCTGCTTCCAATACCGGCCATATACCAGTGAAACTGGCACCTTACGGTGCCGCTATTTTTGAATTAAGCCATTAGACCATTCGCTGGTATGGCATTTTTATTTTCCACGAATAGTAGTCACCTCTTCAATGCACGTAATGAAACAGGATAAACCACGGCTTTCCAAGGCGGCCATCTGGAACATGAGTATGGGCTTTTTGGGCATTCAGTTTGGTTTTGCCTTACAGAACGGCAATGCCTCCCGCATCCTGCAAACCTTTGGAGCAGACGTGGAACACCTGTCTTTATTTTGGCTGGCGGCACCGCTTACCGGTATTATCGTGCAGCCCATAATCGGGTATTACAGCGATCGTACGTGGAACCGGCTGGGCCGGCGCAAACCCTACTTCCTGGTGGGGGCTATCCTTACAGCCCTGGCTCTCGTGCTGCTGCCTAACGCGGGTGTGATGGCGGCTTTGCTACCACCAATTTTTATTGGCGCGGGCATGCTCATGATCCTGGATGCTTCTATTAATGTTGCCATGGAGCCTTTCCGTGCGCTGGTAGGAGACAATCTGCCGGATGCCCAGCGCAGCACCGGCTTTTCGGTACAAACCTTTCTCATTGGCCTGGGTGCCGTGATGGGTTCGGCTATGCCCTACCTGCTGAATCACTATTTTGGGGTGGCCAAAACGGACGATCCTGGTGTGGTTCCCAAGAACGTGATCTATTCGTTTTATGCCGGCGCATTGGTATTAACCGCCACCATTCTCTGGACCATTTTTACTACGAAAGAATATTCGCCGGAAGCCATGCGCCGCTTTTATCCGGAAGAGGAAAATAAGGGTTTTCAGCCCAAACGTGGACTGGGCGCCATCTTCAGCGACTTTGTCCACATGCCCACTGCCATGCGCCAATTGGGATTGGTGCAGTTTTTCTCCTGGTTTGCATTGTTTTCGATGTGGGTATTTACCAGTCCTGCTATTGCAGCATATGTGTACCATGTGCCGGCCGGCGATACCAGTTCTAACACCTATGCTGATGCCAGTAACTGGGTAGGTACGATGTTCAGCGTGTACAATGGTGTAAGCGCCGTGTATGCGTTAGCGTTACCATGGCTGGTACGCCTTACGAACAGGAAGATCACGCATGCATTTTCCCTGACAGCCGGCGGGCTTGGCCTGATCAGCATTTACTTTATCCAAAATCCCCACCTGCTCATACTGTCGATGATAGGCGTGGGCCTCGCCTGGGGCAGCATACTGGCCATGCCATATGCCATACTTTCCAGCACGTTGCCACCCCGCAAAATGGGCGTGTATATGGGCATTTTTAATTTCTTTATCACTTTCCCCCAGATCGTGAATGGCATATTTGGTGGTTTGATCGTAAAACATTTATATAATGGGCATCCCATTTACGCGGTTATCATGGCCGGGGTATTTATGCTGCTGGCTGCCGTGTCGGTATTGTATGTGAAAGACAAGGAAGAAAAATTGGCGTAGGATCTTTTATACGGCCGGTAGGAGGGTAGGCCTCCAATGAAAAGCTGAAAACTTTTACCTTCCCTTGCGTAGTCGCCAAGTGGCGGAAGCTTCAGCTTGACGGGCCGACTGCGGGCTGCAATTAGTTTTTTTTTCGCTATGACTGGCAGCAAATTAACTTAGGTACAAAAAGAGCTACCATGTTTCTGCGTTTGTATGTAGTTTAACGAACAATGCAATTTGTATGAAAAAATTACTGTGTTTTTATTTACTTTTTTGCGCAGCGTTGGTGCATGCGCAGGCGCCTGCACCTTACGGGCCGCTACCTTCCAAAGCCCAGCTCCAGTGGCACGAAACGGGCATGTACTGCATTGTACATTATGGTCCCGATACTTATACTAACAAAGAATGGGGGTATGGCGATGAAGATCCCGCTATTGTAAACCCGGATGCTTTTGATGCTATGCAGGTGGTGGCCGCGGCCAAAGCTGGCGGTTTCAAAGGCATTGTGCTGGTGGCCAAACACCATGATGGATTTTGCCTCTGGCCTACCAGCACCACGGAACATAATATATCTAAAAGTCCCTGGAAGAACGGGAAAGGTGATATGGTCAGGGAATACGCCGAAGCTTGCAAAAAGTTGGGTATAAAAATGGGCATTTATTGCTCGCCTTGGGATCGCAATAACGCGGACTATGGCACAACGGCCTACTTAAAAGTGTACCGCGGACAGATCAGAGAACTATATTCCCACTACGGTCCGCTTTTCATGAGCTGGCACGATGGGGCCAATGGAGGGGAAGGTTATTATGGTGGCGCCCGCGAGCGGCGCAATATAGATCGCAGCACTTACTACGGATGGGATACTACCTGGGCGCTGGTGCGCCAGCTGCAACCCATGGCCGCCATTTATGGCGACGTGGGACCCGACGTGCGCTGGGTAGGCAATGAAAAAGGTGAGGCTGGCGAAACCTGTTGGAGTACTTACACCCCCCATGCACCGGAAGCGGGCAAAGCGCCGGCTAATGGGTTCACGCTAGACAAGGAAGGCACCCAGGGCCAGCGCGATGGCCAGTATTGGATGCCTGCTGAGTGCGATGTACCCCTGCGCCCGGGGTGGATGTACCACCCGGAAGAAGATAACCGGGTGAAAACGCCAGCCACCCTGCTGGATATTTATTTTAAAAGTGTGGGCCGTGGTGCAGGCCTGGACCTGGGTCTTTCCCCCAATCGTCATGGACAGTTGCACCCGAACGATGTAGCGGCCCTGGCCGCCTTTGGCAAAATACTGCGCCAAACCTTTACCGTGAACCTGCTGAAAAACGCCACCATTCATGCTTCCAACATACGCCAGCACAATGCCTTATTTGGCACGGCCCGCCTTACCGATGCAGATCCTTATTCTTACTGGGCTACAGATGATAGTCTGCATACTGCCACACTGGAGGCAGATATGGGACAGCCGCAGATATTTGATGTGATCCGTTTAAAAGAAAATATTCAATTGGGTCAGCGGGTAGAAGCGTTCGCAGTAGACGCATGGGAAAACGGCCAGTGGCAGGAGATCGCAGCTGGCACTAGCATTGGCGCACAGCGCTTACTGCGTTTAAGCCATCCCGTAACTGCCGCCAAGGTACGCTTCCGCTTTACGAAAGCTCCGGTATGCCTGGCTATCAGCGATGCGGGGCTGTTTAAGATCCCGGATGTAAGGTAGGATGATGATAAATATCCCCAGTTTTTGCAGCGGTTGATGTGCTTGTAATTTTAATTATTGTGTTCACCCTTAACAGGTTATCTAGTCTTTAGGTGATGGTGTCTTTGCTGGAATGCTTTTTGAAATTCCGCAGGGTACATACACACATAAAGAATAGGATATGGAGCAATTATTAGTCATCCGGGATAGTATGCAACGCCTGGAATTTGAAGAAGACAATAGTGTAATGGAACTTAGGTTGTTGGTACTTTCGGCCATGAGTTATATTATACGTAAGCACCTGGTATCTGAGGAAGCTTCGCTGCGTACTATCTACAAAGATGCTTTCCGGATCATGAAATACAATTACGGTATTGTTGAAGCCGCACAAGGTGGCGATGCCGCCTTGTTCAGCAAGTGCCAGACGAAAGCTATAAACGCCATGGATGGATTGATGATTCACCTTTGCGTACTGGATGCTAGGGGTGGTAATCCTGTAGTGATGAATGATCATAGCAATGAATGGCAATTGCGTATTGCTTAATGCAGTTAAAATAATAGGGCCGGTCTGCAAAAAATGCAGGCCGGCCTTTTTTATGTGCAAACGGGAACATAGTAGGTAAATTCAATCATGACGGGGTATAGATCATGGTATGTGCTGCAAAGGCCCGTCAGTAGTCTAAAAACCATTGGGCTTATTTCTAAGGCCGCCCACATTCGGCCTTGTAGTCAGATTATTTTTCCCTACACCCTCGAAAAAGTTTGCTCCGCTTTCCAATTTTTGGTTGCTTTGTGAAATTTTTTACCGGGTACCTTTTTATTCACAGGCTATTTTTGCCGGGCGTTAACTGCACCGGCATCCGGCTGTAAATCGCTGGCAGTATGGAATTCGAATTGAAACGGCTGCGAGATGCCCTGAAACAAACCCTGAACTCGGGAGATGAAGCGGCCTTACAGGCACTGCTCAATAGCCAGAATATCAGCGACATTGCCGCACTGATAGATGAATGGCCGGAGTATACGGCCCAGATTATGACTACCCTGGCCGTACACCGCGCCGCCAGTGTGTTTAAAATACTTGACATATCAACGCAGAAAAGTATTGTACGAGAGCTGCACTCTTCCCGCACGGCCGCCCTGCTCAATGAACTGCCTGCGGACGACCGTACCGACTTCCTGGAAGAGCTGCCCAAAAAGGTGATACGCGATCTCATTAAACTGCTGGATCCCGACGAAAGAAAGATCACCCTGTCGCTGCTGGGTTATCCGGAAGATAGTGTAGGCCGCCTCATGACGCCGGAATACGTATACCTCTCTGTTCAAAACACCGTGTCCGAAGCCTTCGATATTATCCGCAAAGTAGGCGCCCACATGGAAACCATAGATGTGGTGTATGTGGTGAATGAACATGGGGAGCTGGTAGACGATATCCGTATTAAAGACCTTATCCTGGCCACGCCCCACACCCGCATGGATCAGATCACCGACGACCGCGTTATAGCGCTGAATGTAAATGACGACCAGGAGCATGCCAGCCAGGTTTTTAAAATGAATAACCGGGTGGCACTACCCGTAACAGATGATTACAACATTCTGCTGGGCATCGTTACCATTGATGACATCCTGTGGGTAACCGATGAAGAGTACAGTGAGGATATGCAGAAAATAGGGGGTACCGAAGCGCTGAACGAACCCTACCTGAACATTTCCTTTTTCAAGCTCATACAGAAACGCGTAGGCTGGCTAGTGATCCTGTTTTTTAGTGAAATGCTAACCTCGTCGGCCATGCAGTATTTTGCCAAAGAGCTGGAAGCCGCTATCATGTTATCCTTTTTTGTGCCGCTGATCATGTCCAGTGGGGGCAACAGCGGTTCCCAGGCCAGCACCCTCATCATACAGGCCATGACAGTAGGCGAGGTGCGCCTCTCCGACTGGTGGCGGGTCATGCGGCGGGAAATCATGAGTGGCCTTACCCTGGGTTCCATCCTGGGCGTCATTGGTTTTTTTCGCATCGCATTCTGGCACTACCTGATGTTGCATGGCGTAATGCAGGACGTGTACGGCACCCATTGGGTAGAGCTGGGACTGGCCGTAGGCTTCACCCTCCTGGGCGTGGTGGTATGGGGTACGTTTTCCGGTTCCATGTTGCCCATGTTGCTTAAAAAACTAGGGGCCGACCCGGCAGTGTCTTCGGCCCCCTTTGTGTCTACCCTGGTAGACGTTACAGGGCTGATCATTTATTTCAGCGTGGCATATATTTTCCTGCACGAATTATTCATAGCCTAAATAAATAAAGGGGATGCCACCAGTCATCCCCTTTATTTAAATTTTAAAACTTACTAATTAGTAAGTAAATTTGCGCCGTGAAAAGTACTAAACAGAAAATCATTGACCTAGCGGACGAACTTATTCGGACGCGTGGCTACAATGCGTTTAGCTACGCAGATATAGCGGCACAACTGCACATAAAAAACGCGGCCATCCATTATCATTTTCCCATTAAGGCAGATTTGGGCATTAGCGTGCTGGAACACGAGATGGCGGCCATGCGTGCAGCCTGGCAGCAGTGGGCAGCGCTGCCGGAAGACGAGCAGTTGCAAAAATTCATGCACACGTTTGGCATTAAAAGTAAGGAAGCAAAAATTTGTTTAATGGGTTCTTTAACGCCTGACTATATTACCTTTACCGCCGCTATGCAGGAAAAGGTGGAGCAAATGTGCGCGGAAATTATTCAATGGCTTACGCAGGTGCTGCAAAGGGGGCGGGAGAAAAAGCGAGTGATGTACGAAGGCCGGCCCTACGACCGTGCCTTATTGGTAATTGCCAGTTTGCAATCGTCTTTGCTGCTTTCCCGTGTGATGGGGGCCCAGGCGTTTGGGCAGATCAGCCAGCAGCTACTGCAAGACCTGCGTCCGTAATGAAGCAACTACAAGGGAACTTATAATGCCCGATTAATTTTAAACATACTTTTAAAACATATGAAAAGAGTAGTTGTAACAGGTTTAGGCGCCCTTACGCCCATCGGTAACGATGTGGCCACCTTCTGGCGGTCTTTGTTAAATGGGACCAGTGGCGCTGCCCCCATCACGTATTTCGATGCTGGGCCGTTCCGTACCCACTTTGCCTGTGAGCTAAAAGAATTCAACGGTAGTACACTTTTAGATAAAGCAGAGATAAGAAGGCTAGACCCCTTCTCCCAATACGCACTTATCTCCACAGGTGAGGCGATAAAAGACGCTGGCCTGGATTTCTCCAAGATGGACCCTTTTGACACGGGAGTGATCTGGGGTACCGGCGAGGGTGGTCTTGCCACCTTTGAAGATCAGTTGCTGGAGTATGCGCAAAACCCTGCTACACCGCGGTTTAGCCCCTATTTTGTACCCAAGCTCATTGCTAATATGGCTTCCGGTATCATCTCTATCAAATATGGTCTTATGGGCATTAATTATACCACCGTTTCTGCCTGCGCTACTTCCAATACAGCCATCATGGACGCCCTGAACTACATCCGCTGGGGCAAGGCTAAGGTGATCATCACCGGTGGTTCTGAATCGCCCATTACCCGGGCTTCCATTGGTGGCTTCAGCGCCATGAAGGCCATGAGTTCCCGCAACGATGATCCTGCACATGCTTCCCGCCCGTTTGACGTGGACCGCGACGGCTTTGTAATGGGAGAAGGCGCTGCCACGCTCGTGCTGGAAGAATATGAACATGCCAAAGCACGAGGTGCAAAGATCTATGCCGAAGTGGCCGGTGCCGCCATGACGGCCGATGCTTACCACATGACGACCACCCATCCCGAAGGCCTGGGCGCTTTACAGGCCATGCGCTTCGCGCTGAAAGACGGGGAACTGAACGCTAGTCAGGTGGACTATGTGAATGCGCACGCCACCTCCACACCGGTGGGCGACCTCAGTGAAACTGCCGCCATTGAAAAGCTCTTTGGCCAGGATGCATCCCACCTGCACATAAGCGCCACCAAGTCTATGACAGGGCATTTGCTGGGTGCTGCCGGCGCGGTGGAAGCCATTGCCAGTATTATGAGTATTGTAGACGGGGTAATACCGCCTACTATCAATACGGAACATATAGACCCGGCCATTCCGCAGCATTTGCAGATTGTGCTGAAAGAAGCCTTACCCAAAAAAGTGAAAGTAGCCATGAGTAATACATTTGGTTTTGGCGGTCACAATGGTATCGTAATATTCAAGGCAATCTAACACGCTGCCTTTCTTTTCCAAATGGAAGGCTGTTATATTTACGTGTATTCCTAACCGTTATAATTTTTTTGGAACCGCTGGCATCACTGCCGGCGGTTTTTATTTTTCAGGAGCGGGTATTTGCGGATAAGGCTAATGCCTGCAAGAAAAACAGGCAGCCTGGCACACTGAAAATAACGATGGCTTTCACCGTGTGGGAAGTGCTGCTGCCATTCCTAAAATTAAACGCTGCGATGATGAGGCCTGCAATGCCTAGTAGGGTGAGTAAATACCCAGCACACGTTTTTCCATGTTTTCTATTACTAGTGTAGAGCAAAAGCTTTGCCCTGCGCGAAGGAAAAGGCCCCCCGGTGGTTTATGCAGGGGGCCTGGTGTAATAAGGTAAGTGGTACTTAGTGTTCTGCCAGGATCGTATTAATCTGTTCCAGCTCTTCAGGGCTGAACTTTATGTTATCTAGGCATTTCAAGGAGTCTTGCAGCTGGGATACCTTGCTGGCACCAATGAGTACTGAGGTAATGTTGGGGTCTTTCAGTATCCATGCCAGGGCCATGTGGGCCAGCTTCTGCCCCCGGCTTTCCGCAATAGCATTCAGGCGTGTGAGCTGCAACAGCCGTTGTTCCGTAATATCATTGGCTTTCAGGAAATGCCCGAGCGCTGCGCGCGAGTCTGCCGGGATACCATGCAGGTAACGGTCGGTGAGCAGGCCTTGTGCCAGCGGGGAAAACGGAATGCAGCCTACTCCTTTTTCCTCCAGCACATCCAGCAGGCCATTTTCTATCCAGCGTTCCAGCATGGAATATTTGGGCTGGTGAATGAGGCAGGGCGTACCCATTTGTTGCAAGATGTCTATAGCCTTCCTGGCCTCGGCGGCCTGGTAGTTGGAAATGCCCACATACAGGGCTTTTCCCTGGCGTACGATCAAATCCAGCGCGCGCATGGTTTCTTCCAGGGGCGTATTAGGATCAGGACGATGATGATAAAAAATATCTACATAATCCAGTTGCAAACGTTGCAGGCTCTGATCTAGGCTGGACACCAGGTATTTTTTGGAACCCCATTCTCCATAAGGCCCTTCCCACATGTAGTAACCGGCTTTGGTAGAAATAATCATTTCATCGCGGTAGGGTTTAAAATCGGTTTGCAGGATGCGGCCAAAGAGCCCTTCTGCCGATCCCGGGGGAGGTCCATAGTTATTGGCCAGGTCAAAGTGGGTTATACCGTTATCGAATGCGGTGCGCAGGATGGCGCGCCCATTTTCAAATACATCGGTACCGCCGAAGTTGTGCCAGAGGCCCAACGACACTGCAGGCAATTGTATGCCGCTTTTGCCGCAGCGGCGGTATTGCATGTCTTGGTACCTTAAGGAATGTGGGAGATAGTGCATAAGGTTGAAATGATTTCCTTTTTAAATAGTGAGATAAAGTTGCTGAAAATATATGGCATTTTAGCAGCAGACATCTTATTAAAAAGATAGCCCCGCAAGGTTGCGCAGGGCTATATAGTTGATAAATGGTAAGTTCAGCAACAGGCTGTACGCACAGTGGCGGTCAGAAATGATAGGTAAAATTCACGCCTGCAGTTTTCCATTGCGCATCGTAAGCGGGCAGCAATACTACCTTGGGCGTGGCTTGCTTGCGGGAAAAGGTGCGTTGTAGCACAGGATATATGAGGTAAGCTGCTTCAGTACTCAAAATGCCTACACCGGCACCGGCAGCCACATCGCCGGCGTAGTGGCGCTGCTTGTACATGCGCAGGGCGCCGGTACCCAATGCTGCCAAATAACCACTCCAGGCCAGTAAGGGATGTGTATCTTTAAATTCCAATCGCATGAGTTCTGCCGAAGCAAAGGCGGTGGCGGTATGACCGGAAGGAAAAGAAAGATCGTCGGTGCCATCGGGGCGGGTTTCCCGGGCAATATGTTTCACTGCTTCCGTAGAGATGCCCATGATGGCATAACTAATAGCGTAAATGATAGCCGTTTGGCCGGCAGTATGTTTGCCTTTTACGCCAGCGGCTTCCAATGCCGCCGTGGCGGCGGCAGGCAAGTATTTCAGGTAATCATCCACCCAGGTATAAAAATGGGGATGATCTTCGTAGATCTCTTTGGCGGTAGAGTGATTGAGCTTATACATCGGAGAATTGGTACTCAATCCCGAGGCGCCAATGCCGATTAGCGCAGCCGGGATGGTAATGCCGGCGGCAGTGAGATGAAAACCGCGTTCCGGTTCTACGGTCTGCGGAATTAAAAAGTGCGGAACAGTGGTGTCCCGGGAAGGTGGTTCAGGATTACCTGATGCCGTTGCAAAATCCAGGCGTTGTGCCAGGCAGTCCGTTCCGCTGATCAACAGTACAGACCATAAGGCCACGCAGATAGGGAGTTTTAATGTTGGGCGCATACATTGTAATTACTCGAATAAATCTGGGCGAATACTGTAGTCGTAGGTGTGATTTAGTTGAATATACGATAAATGCCATTATTTTTACAGTTTAGTTAACATTTATTTACTGTTTTTAACAATTAAATAAGTATTTGCCGTAGTGCTTGCTTAAAATTCAAAAGGTTAAATTCCCTGAGACCGTTAACTTCGCAGCGCTGTTCTGACTTCCAGTAATCCGGGGGGTTTAAAGGAACAATAATTGTATATCCACACATATCACCACAATTGCCCGGTTTATATTATTACATGTAATAATAATGTAATATGTTTACGGTCGCGGAAATAAATAATAATGCCCATGGATTCAACGAACTGGCAACCGGAAAAACCAGTCATATCAAAGAAGATAGACCAATTTTTCATTACCATCTACCAGGTTTTCCTGTTTATACGCAAATTCTTCCGGGAAGTTTTTCGTATGCCTTTTGAACGTGGGGAATTTATTCGCCAATGTTACCAGATTGGATACCGTTCGCTGGCGTTGATCACCCTTACCGGTTTTATTACCGGGTTGGTATTCACCAAACAATCCAGGCCTTCCCTGGCAGAATTTGGGGCCACATCGTGGCTGCCATCATTGGTAAGCATTGCCATCATCCGTGCGTTGGCACCCTTGGTTACGGCGCTGATCTGTGCCGGTAAAGTAGGATCCAGTATTGGTGCAGAGTTAGGATCTATGCGGGTAACGGAACAGATAGATGCCATGGAAGTTTCGGCTATCAATCCTTTTAAATTCCTGGTAGTGACCCGTGTATTGGCTACTACAGTGGTAGTGCCTATGCTGATGGCCTACACCGGCTTTATAGGCATGCTTGGTTCTTTTTTAGATGTGCATCTGAACGAGGCCACTAGTATACAAACCTTTTTCCAGGCTGCTTTTGAAAAGATTTCCTTCCTGGACTTTGGTGCTTCCATGTTGAAAGCCATTGTTTATGGCTTTACGATTGCTATGGTAGGTTGTTACCAGGGCTGGAATGCCAACCAGGGCACCCAGGGCGTAGGTAAGGCTGCTAACGTAGCGGTGGTAGTATCTATGTTCTTCATTTTTATAGAAGAGATTATTATTGTACAGGTCATTAACTTTTTTCGTTAAAGCCCATGAAAACAGCCAAGCCAAATATTAATTATGATGAAATTGTGATAGACATCAAAGGGTTGTATAAATCTTTTGGTAGTAATCACGTGTTGCAAGGCGTAGACTTGCAGGTGCACCAGGGAGAAAACGTGGTGGTGCTGGGCCGCTCGGGTACAGGGAAGTCGGTATTGATCAAAATCATTTCCGGTTTGCTCTACCCCGACCAGGGTAAGGTGAATGTATTGGGTCAGGAGGTGCCGGATTTAGACGAATATGCCCTGCGCGACCTGCGCCGGCAGATTGGTTTTTCTTTTCAAAACAGCGCCCTGTATGATAGTATGACCGTAGGTGAGAACCTGGCCTTCCCGCTGAAACGGAATACCCGTCATTTGTCCTCTTCTAAACTCCGCAAATCTGTGGAAGCTGTGTTGGAGGCGGTGGGGCTATCGCAGACGCTTCACCAACTGCCTTCGGAACTATCAGGCGGGCAGCGCAAGCGCATCGGCATTGCCCGTACACTCATTATGCAACCTAAAATTATGTTGTATGATGAGCCTACGGCGGGGCTAGACCCCATAACCAGCACCGATATCAATAACCTGATCAATGAAGTGCAGCAACGTTATAGCACCAGCGCCATTATTATTACGCATGATCTTACCTGCGCCAAAACCACTGGCGATAAAATTGCCATGTTGCTAAACGGCAATTTCGTGAAGCAGGGCAGTTTCCAGGATGTTTTTAATACAGAGGATCCCGTGATCCACAGTTTTTACGATTATAACTTTATCCAGTAGCATATGAACGCATCCAACAAACGTGCAGTTACCGTTGGCATTTTTATTTTTGTCGGCATTGCCATCATCATTATGGCCGTACTTACCCTGGGCGGACAACGCAAGACGTTTGTAAGCTCGGTACAGGTGAGCGCCCTTTTTAAAGATATTAATGGCCTGCAGGCAGGCAACAATATCTGGTATTCCGGCGTGAAGATCGGCACCGTAAAAAAGATAGAGTTCACCGGTAGTGAATCTGTGAAGGTACTCCTGAATGTACAGGAAGATTACACCAAGTTCATTCACAGCGATTGCAAGGCCAAGATTGGCTCCGACGGGTTGATCGGTAACCGTATTGTGGTATTATTTGGCGGTACGCCCACAGCGCCTGCCCTGGCCGCCGGCAATGTATTGAATGTAGACAACGGCATTAGTACAGATGATATCATGAACACATTGCAGACAAACAATAAAAATCTGGTAGGCATTACAGACAACCTGAAGGTGATCAGTACCAAGCTGGCTTCTGGCGAAGGGTCTATTGGTAAATTGCTTAACGACGAATCGTTGTATAACGCGTTGGAAGCGGTGTCGCAGGCCTTGCGCCAGGCCTCTTCCAACACCCAGCAGATCACGGCAAACCTGAATAACTACACCGCCCAGTTACAAAAGAAAGGCACCCTGGCCAATGACCTGGTGAGTGACACGGTGATCTTCGCCCAGCTGCGCTCTACGGTAAGGCAACTGAACCAGGTGGCCTCTACGGCCAATGGTGTGGTAACAGACCTGAAAGGTGCGAGCAGCAGTGTAAATACTGCATTGAGCAATGATAGTTCGGCGGTAGGGGTTTTGCTGCACGATACTGCATCTGCCGAAAACCTCCGCCAGATCATTTACAACCTGCAAACCAGTACCGGCAAGTTAGACGAGGATCTGGAGGCAGCGCAGCATAACTTTTTGTTGAGAGGATATTTCAAGAAGAAAGCAAAAGCCGCTAAGAAAGCCGCGGACGCAGCGGTCAAGCAATAAGTTATTATCATTTTAAAAAGGCTACAAGCAGGTATAGCGCCCGTTTGTAGCCTTTTTTTATGGGAGTATATGGGAGACTTCGACAGGAGAGGCTATACCGGTGGCTAAAACGCCTCGCCTAATTGGAAATATAAGCCCCGGTTATTGCCCTTGGCAATGCCATAATCTATACGCAAATTCAGCTTCTCCTTTTTATCCAACGCAAAACGCAAACCACCGCCGAAGGAATATTTCAGTGAGTTTAGTTGATAATCGGTTGTGGTATGGGCCACATCGCCGGAGCCGGCAAATCCTACCGCACCTAAGCGGCCTATGATGGGAATGCGGTATTCTGCCTGCACCACCAGCTGGTTTTGGTCGCGGTAGCGGCCATCATAATAACCGCGCATACTGTTAGAGCCACCAAAAGAGGCCAGGCTGCGCAGGGGTACGTGATTGCCGAAATTATTAAAACTAAATACCTGTATGGCCAACACCTGGCCTTTGTATATTTTTTTAAACATGCGCAGGTCTACTACTACGTTGGTATAATTATAATCCGAGCCAAAGATCTTGTCGAAGTGATTAAAGAAGATCTGGCCGAAATAACCTTTATCAGGCGAAAAGGCATTATTGCGGCTGTCGTAGGTAAAACTCAGGCCGGTGCCAGACACCAGGTAGCCCTTGCGACCGGTTATCTGTTCGCGATCCAGCAGGTCGCCCTGGTCGTACTTAATCTTTAACAGGTTTTGCTGTTCATACATCATGCCCAGGAACAGGTTGTGACCCAGGTTGCGCATGAGGTGCAGGTAAATATAATATTGCTGGAAGGTGTACGAAGTTTTGGCAGCATCCGGCGTGTATTTGCCCAGCCCCCAAAAGTTGTCCGGGAAGTAACTGTAGGATGCCAGGAAGTTAAGGATATACTTTTCTTTGGGTAAATAAATAGACCCGTTTAGCGCGGCAATCAACTGTTTTTTCAGGGAATAGAGCATGAGTGCCTGTGCATTGGAAGTGCGGGTGATGGTATCATTTTTTGAAATATGGAAGGTATAGGAAGTAGCGGCCCCAAAGCTCCAGCCAGTTTCAATAGAACGGGTAGCAACCGGGAATGCCAGCAGGGAATGTCCTTTATTATCTTTTAACACCGGTTTGGCGATGACGGAACCTGGTTTCTTGGCAGACAACGTATCAATGGGTGATTGAGCGAAGGAAGAAGAATAAAATATAAGGCTCATTAATACGAGCGCCAGAAACTGCTGCAATCCTCTTATTTTTCCACAAATTAATGATTTTTAATAATCCTGCACTCCGGATATGCAAAGAGCGTTGGAGCTTGCTAAGCTTGGGGTGATATTATACCAGTATTTTGTATGCTGGTATAGCCGTCATTCAGGCTAATGGCGGTATTTCGCTTAGGCTGCTCGGGCGGGCAAACAGGAAAATAAGCAACCCTGCACCTGTAAATCGCTTCCGGTCATTAGGAAAGGTATGCAACCTGCTTAGCGGCACCAAGGTCTGTGTAGTGATGGCCTATACCATAGCGTTGGCGGGCAGATGCCGGGCGTTAACGCATCAGCATGTTCATGACCAGTTCCTTATAACTGCGGCCTATGGGCAGGCTTTGGCCATTAATGTCCACATCGGTGGCAGAAATGGCTTCTATCTTGTCTTGCGCTACGATAAAGGAACGGTGAATACGCAGGAAATTATTACGCGCCAGCAATTCCTCTATCTGGCCTATCTGAAACTTGGTAAGGATATTTTTTTCTTTGGTGAAAATGCGAATGTATTCTTTCAGGCTTTCGATATACAGGATCTCGTCGAGATACACTTTTATCTTCTTTTTATTGACGTTGAAGAATAGGTGAGGACGCTGCTGCTGTGGTGTGATCGCGACGGAAGTGGGGGTGGTAGCCTGTTTTAGCTTATGAACGGCCATGAGGAAGCGGCTAAATTCTACGGGTTTCAATAGATAATCCAGCACATTAAATTCGTAGCCTTGCAATGCATATTCCTGGTAAGCGGTGGTAATGATTACCTGCGGCGGATGTTGCAGGGTGCGCAAGAAATCCAGCCCCTTGAGTTTGGGTAAATGAATATCCAAGAAAATAAGGTCTACTGTTGTTTGTTGTAATTTTTCCATGGCGTAAATGGCATCGGGGCAAATGCCTTGCAGCTCCAGGAAAGGGATTTGATTGATGTAATCACTGAGCACTTCTGCGGCCAGTGGTTCGTCTTCCACGACGATGCAGTTATATTTTTGCATGGCTTTGGAGGTTGAGGGTGAGTTGTACGGTAAATACCTGGGCGGCATTGGTAACCTTTAATGAATGATCGTGGTACATGAGTTCCAGTTGCCGGCGCACATTGCCAAGTCCTATTTGTTCGGGTTGTATACGGTCTTCATTGGTCGTGTTAGCAATGATGAATTGCAAGATTTCGTTTTGCAGTTGCAGGTCTATATGCACAAAAGAGTTAAAGCGTGTTTCACTAACGCCGTGCTTAAATGCATTTTCCACGAAAGGTAGCAGCAGCAAAGGTGCCAGCAGGGATCCTTCCTGATCTATATTCCGGTGAAACTGAATGCTCAGCCGTTCGTTAAAACGCAGTTTTTGTAATTCCAGGTAATCATCAATTATGCGAATTTCTTCGGAAATACAGATAAAACCCTTACCCGATTCATAGAGCATAAAACGTAGCAGTTTCGATAATTTCAAGATCATCGCTGCCGTTTTATCCGAGCGCTTGCGGGCCAATGCATAAATGTTATTAAGGGTATTGAAGAGGAAATGCGGATGGGTTTGGTTGCGCAGAAATTTGAGTTCTGTTTGTAATTTTTCCTGCAACAGATTTTTTTCGCGCTCCTTGCCGGAAAGCTGCATGCGCAGCAATTTAAAGGTAAATGCATATCCCGATACAAAACCCAAATCCATGATGGTGAGCAGCAGGTAGGGTAGGTTCAGTATGGAAGTAGGACGAATAATGTTGTGGTAAATGATGGGACCTACGATATAAAAATTAAGGCAGCGGTGTGCAAGGATCAGCGCCGTTAGTACCAGCAGGGTTTCCCCGCAAAGCCACCACCGCAGCGCAGGATATTTTAACGCCCTTGGAAAAACAAAGTACACAACGAAATACGTGAAGATGGCTTTAGGAATAGCGATAATAACAGTGGCGATGATGGCCAGGCGTATACGTTCCCCATCCGGCATGCCGGGTAGGGCACTCATCGTCCATGTAAACTGCATGATGGAGTCTTGCAGCAGGTAAACGGCCCAGAACAATAAGTGGAGTAAAAAACGTTTCATCGTTTATAAAAATCGGGAAAAAGTGCTGCTCTTTTACAAAAATTTACCAACGGCGGCCTGCTCCCCATAAATGACGGTTTGCACGGTATGGTATGGAAAGGACCTGGCGCGGAGGGTATGCAGGGAAATGCCTAATTTGGGGTTGGAATGCTAAAACTGTAGTGTATGAAATATATATTTTCGTGTAGCCTTATAAGTTACCTCGTGCTTGTCCTGGTGGCCTGCCAGCCCACTGGTACTAAAACAGCCGCCTCGGTGGAGCTTACAGCCCCGTCATCGTTTGTAATACCAGATTCCAGCCTGCGGCAGATCAGCGCGCCCGATACCTTATTTACAAACGGGATCCGTCCGGCGCAATGGAAGCTGGCCGGGTTTAGTGATCCTACCGCCTTTAAGCGATTCCTGGCCTTGTTCAAGGATTGGGTGGTTCACGGGCAGGCAGACAGTATTACAGCCCACATTAATTTCCCGCTGGCGCATTATAAGTCGGCGGCTGTTTTTAAACAGGCTTACGGGCAAGTGTTTGATAGTGCCATGAAAGCCACCGTTTTACAGCAGCCGCTAAACTGCATTTTCCGCAATTACCAAGGTGCTATGCTGGGCAATGGAGAGATCTGGTGGGCTGAATTAAACGGGCAGTATAAGATCATCGCCATTAATAAATAAAACTTACCTACCTAATATTGGGGTGCTTGCAGTATTTCCAGTAATCAAATATATATTTCAACTGGCTACCGATCTCTGCATATACGTGCGCTTTTACAAAAAAGCCTTGGACGGTGAGGTCGTAGGCTTCATTCACAATATGGCTGGCGTCTGAAGTAGACAGGAAAACGAACGGAATACTTTTTTTGCGCAGCGTTTCATTGTCGTTAATGCGGCGGCGCAGCTCCAGTCCGTTCATGCGGGGCAGGTTAATATCGCAAATAATAACGAAAGGCTGTTCTTGTATAGTTAGCAGGTATGTCAGCGCATCCTCGCCATTGTCGAACACTTTTACGACGGTGTTCGGGTGCAATGACTCAATGATTTCCTTATATATCATTTGATCGTCAGGATCATCTTCTACAATTATAATTGGTCCGTATTTAGACATATGAGCCGAGATGATTAAGTCATCTCCTGGAGAAAGGTAATTATTTTTTGAGGGGCAAAAAAAATTTTCGATCTGCATGGGTATGCTTGCCAGGTAAAGAAATGTGCTGCATTGAATTGCTTTTAGGTGGCGGGGAGAAAATATTTATGTTGTAAATTGTAGGTACCATGCAGTAATTTATTAGAACTGCCCATTCACCCTTTAGTCATGTTGTTATGAAAGAAATACCGCACGAAATCCGGCACAATGAAAAGAACATGCGCTTCGAAGTGGAAGAAGCGGGGGAAGTGGCACACTTGGAATACCGGCTTTACAAGGGCGATATGGCCCTAATGCACACCGAGGTGCCGTCGGCCCTGGAAGGGAAGGGTGTGGCATCTGCACTTGTAAAATACGCTTTTGCGTACGCCGCAGCGCATCATTTGCCGGTGATGGTGTATTGCCCTTATGTGGCGGCCTTTATTCAGCGCCATCCCGAGTATCAGGCGCAGGTGGACACAAAAAATAACCGTTCTTAACCTTCCGGTATAAATATTATAAATCATTATACAAAAGGCGCCTTCACCATTGTGTGTAAGCCTGCGGTGTGCATTCATTCCTCCAAATGTTTTCAGGACCTTTCTGCTGTATTTGATCCCCGGGAAGGGCCCTGGATATGGCCGGAAGGTGCTATCACGGAAGGCATAGTGAGCCTGGTGGTAAAATGTCTCAGCGGTGCGCTAAGCTATTATTATAATGCAGTCATTGCCGTGAGCCGGCACTGGCAGTTTAGTGTAAGTGGAAAGCGCTGCTGTCGTGGGTCAGGCATTAAATTTAAGGGTAAAGACCTTTGCGCTAAAATGGAGAATAAAGGCGCTTGTGGCATTTAATTTGTTTTGCCATTGAGGGGTAATAACAAAAAATCGTTACTTTGTTGAAAGTGCCGCCCTGGCTTACAGTCGTATGGCTGCGCTAAAATAGAAAAGGAAAGATGTCGAAAATTTTTAAACTCTCTGAAGACGACCTGGAGGATCTCGTGCCGCCAGGTGGTGGATGTATAGCAACAGACCTGATTACTGTGGAAGGGGAGCCGGTAAGGTACATGTTCCGGGAGGAGCCGCATAATGAGCTGGACAGCGGCTGGCGTTTTTTCTCCGGCACTGAAAGCGATGCTTACATGGAGCATCCGGAGAATTTTGATGTACATGATCTTAATACCCTTGCCAATTACGACCGGTCGATTATTCCTTACCTGGATATGCCGGTGGGTACAGAACTGGAACGGCTGAACGGCACCGATACTTTTTTTACGGTAGAACCTTAATGCAGACAAACTATTTCAGATCCTCTTATCGCACTGCCGGTGGGAGGATTTTTTGCAGGAGGAAGGCCGGGGATAGCGCTCCCTGCGCCGGGGGGCTGACTTTTTTGGGGTAGTTAAAATTAAATTTTTGTTATTGCCCGGAGGGTATTAAATTTGCACTCTCAAAACCAATGACTCCGTAGCTCAGTTGGTAGAGCAAATGACTCTTAATCATTGGGTCCACGGTTCGAGCCCGTGCGGGGTCACAAAGCGGAAAGCCTTATTAGTAGGGCTTTCCGCTTTTTTTGTTGGAAGCAATTACTGCGTGAATCGGAATACTGCACGTTAATAATTACAAGGATGAAAAAATCATCCGCAAACCTCTTATCAGGTCAAATAACCGAAAGGCGAGATTAGAATTAATACGGGCTTTTAGAATAGTAAATTTTTAAGCGGGAGGAAATCAGCTTTTTTGCATAAAAACTGCTGCTGACTTTTTATGGCTTCATCCAGCGATTTTTAAATATATGCTATGCCTTTTACCGCTTCTAAAGATGAGGCGCTTTGTCTTACTTCTTCGGGATTCGTGAAATCAACTTCCTCTAGGCGTTAATTTATCCACCATAGGTTTCCAAACGGGTCTAACATGCTGCAAACCTTTTCGCCAAACCAAAGTGCAGTGATGTTAGTGAAGGATGTAGCTCCAAGCTGTATTGCCTTTTGATATACCTTTTCAATGTCCTCCACCTATAAGTTCAAAAAGGCTGGTGTAGGTGCCCGATCTTCCCTGGCATCAAAAAGCATTACAAAGGCATTACCTTTACTTACCACTGCGTGGATAAGTTTACCTTCTTCATTTATTATTCTACTATTAGGAATTTCTTCCGCATTAAATGCACCCTGTGAAAAAAGGATCAGATTGGCCGATGAGGGAGATTTTATCCACGGCGTTATCGATGTGTAATTGTCTGGTACCGTTTTAATTTTTTGTGTTTCGTTGTTTTGCATAATTATGTTTTTATTAGAAGTGCTAAAGTAGATTGGGAGAGGGAGTAGTATTGTAAGAAAAAAATAACGGACGGTTAAGGTTTTTGTGATTCGTTTGTGATATCTCCCCTTTTATTTAAATATTTACGGGTTTTCATTTTATTAAAGTAGCGTTCGCTTAAACAGATGTCCTGGTCCTTTTCTTGTACCTTTTTTGTGAGTTGGGCACACCTGGTCAATAAGGACATTATTGCATATGGCGTTATATAATTTCGGTGAATGTCTTGTAAGATCTTTAGGAAGGTGGGCGTGAATTATTTTAATAAATATTATGGAGAAGCCTGTTATTGCCGAGTTATAAAAGGATATCTACCTAAACGGCTTCCATCGTGAAAAAATAATATCTTTATTTGGATAATCATTTATCTCGTACGTTGATGGAGTTGCAATTAGAAAATGAGCCGGAACTCTTGGTGCGTATTGCGGCTGGCGATGAACAGGCATTTGCTGTTATTTTCCAGCACTATTACCACCGGCTGCTACCTTTTATAAGTAAATACACTGACAATGAAATGGAGGTCGAGGAAATTGTTCAGGACACTTTTATCAGGGTGTGGGTGAATAGAGACAAACTGCCGGATATTCAATATTTCCGTGCCTGGCTATTTAAAGTGGCCTCCCGGGAATTTTTACTTTTCCTGCGTAAAAAAATGGCAAATGCCCGCCTGATGACGCAAGCTGCAAAAGATATAGCACACATCGTTCCTGTTAGTACCCCGCAGGATGATGTTCAGTTGCTAGAATTAAAGCGCCTAATTCATGTCGCCATCCTGGAACAGCCTAAACAGCGCCGCCGTATTTACCAGATGAGCAGGGACGGAGGCATGAAGATCGCAGAAATTGCAGCGGCGCTCGCTATTTCCCCCAATACCGTAAAAAATTCACTTACCACTACATTAAAAGAAGTCCGCGCGCAAATTGCCAGGAATGGCTATGTTATTTCGGTTGCTTATCTGATAATCCTGTTGGGTAAAAAGTAAAAAAAAATATTTCGCCCGAATAGTACTATTTGTTTCCCCATGTTTCTTATATATACACCTATAGGGATAGGATATTTAAATGCTTTATGGAGAAAGCGCAAGTTCAATACTTATTAGAACAATTTCGCCGCAAAGCCCTCTCCGATGCGGAGTGGAAGGAGTTATTGGCCCTTGTTCAGCAACCAGAAAATGAAGAGCTGCATGAAATAATTTCCCAACTCATGGCAGAAACCGCTGCGGGGGAGGATATGCCTTCTTCGTTGGGCGACAAAACGTCATTGCTGCATAAAATACTTATGGTAGATAAAACGCTGCCAGTCAAAAACCAATCATTAAAGAGAACAGTTAATTTGCGCCGCTTGTATTGGGCCGCCGCTGCAATTTTAATAATACTGTTTTGTGGAAATTATATTTATTCATTGTTTAAGTTACCTACCAGCAAGATAAAGACATCCTCGCCTGCCATGGTGGTCATTAAGCCGGGTAAGCAGGGTGCTTTATTGACCCTTGGGAATGGCAGTATCGTAAACCTGGACTCAGTGTCTAATGGAGTAGTGGCTGTGCAACAGGGAAAAAAAATTGTGATGGATCATGGACAACTGGTGTATGATCACAATGCATCCAGCCAAGATGAAATGGCATACAATATGATATCTACCCCAAATGGCCGACAGTTTTCCCTTATTTTGCCCGATGGCAGCAAGGTATGGCTGGACGCAGCTAGTTCTATCAGATATCCTACTGCTTTTACTAGCAAGGAAAGAATCGTGGAAATAACTGGTCAGGCTTATTTTGAAATAATTGAAAATAGCCAACTGCCTTTTATCGTTGAAATTCGTCCTGCAGGTAAGGTATCGGTACTGGGTACCGCGTTCAATATTAATGCTTATAGTAGTACCATCCGCACGTCGCTGGTGAATGGGAAAGTAAAAGTTTCCGATGCGGAGAATGCCAGTGTGATCCTGACGCCTGGCGAGCAGGCCATGATGCAGGCGGGTGGGCGGCCTTTCGTTGTAAAAGCTGATATAAATGGTGTTACGGCCTGGAGAAGAGGCATGTTTAATTTTGAAAATACCAACTTGCCGGATTTGTTGAATGATGTAGCACGCTGGTACGATATAGAAGTTGTTTTTGCCGGTGATGTTCTCCCCATAAAATTTGGTGGTCAGGTAAGCCGGGAAACCTCCCTCCCCGAGTTATTAGAAATTTTAAAATTGTATGGCGTCCGGTATCAATTAAGTGGACGGAAACTAACCATTCTCCCTGCATTATAACACTATCATAGCAGGAGTCTTGTGATACTGCGGAATGCGGTGTTTTACATAAGTGCGTTTAATATAATCAACCAAATAAAACTGCATCAACATGGAGCGAGGATTTTTATGTCTATACCCCAAAATGGGCCATCCCATTACCCAAAATGTTCATCGTTCCCATCGTTACCGGTTATTGATCCTATTTTTAATTGGAATCCTAACTATTTTTAAAAGTTACGGACAATCGATCACAGTACAGGTTCAAAAGGCGCCGCTGAAAACAGTGATTGATATGATAGGTGTCCAAACTGGGTACGCGGTGTTTTATAAACAGGACATGCTGAAGCAAGCTAACCCTGTTTCGCTGAATGTTACGAATATGCCACTGAAAACCTTCCTGGATCTGCTTTTTAAAGATCAGCCTTTTTCTTATCAACTGGCTAACAAAACCATAGCCTTGCTTACAAAAAAGGCTAGTACCCCAATTACTTCAACTGGAATGTCGTGCCACTGTAGTGAGGGTACAGTAAGCGGTACGGTTATTTCCAACAAGGGACAGCCTATACCAAGTGCTACCGTGCTGGTAAAAGGTACGCGCAATGTTGCAAAAACTGATGAGCAGGGACATTTTTATTTGCAGGGGATACCTGCCGGAGCGCGATTAATTATAAGCTGTATCGGTTTTCAGCGGCGGGAAATTTCTGTAGACGACTACCCGTCCACCATCATACAAATGGAAGCTGTATCGGGTGAACTATCTGGCGTAACGGTGAATGCAGGTATTGTAACGCGCAACAAATACACCTTTACGGGCGCTACCAGTAGTTTTACTGGCGAGCAACTAAAAAGTATCAGCAACGGTTCCATTATCCAAAGTCTGAAAACACTGGATCCTTCTTTTATTCAAATAGAAAACAGCAAGTTTGGATCGAACCCTAATCATATGCCCCAATTGGAAATACGCGGTAAGAGCGGTATTACCACTAATACCGTGAACGATGTGTTTAAAAATGATCCTAACCAGCCGTTATTTATTCTTAATGGAATGGAAACCACCTTGCAGAAAATTGTAGACCTGGATATAAACCGGGTGGCCAGTGTAACTATATTAAAAGATGCTGCATCTACCGCGTTATATGGCTCCAGAGCGGCTAATGGCGTGGTGGTGGTGGAAACAAAAAAACCTATTAACGGGGCTATTACTGTTTCTTATACATTCGATGGTTCTTATACTTTCCCTGACCTGAGCAGTTATAACATGATGAATGCAGCAGAGAACCTGGAGTTTCAACGGCTGGCCGGTCTTTTTAAACCAGGGTCGCCATATGCCTCGTTGCAATTTCCGCTGGATGAAATTTATAATGAGCGGAAAATAGCCGTGTTGGAGGGACGTAATTATTCTTGGTTAAATGTGCCGCTTCGCAATGTAGTTTCTCATGGTCATAATTTATACATTGATGGCGGCGATGAAAAATTGGCTTTTGGTGTAGGACTTAGTTATAAGAACCAGCCAGGCGTAATGAAAGGTTCTAGCCGGGGAACTTATGGTGCTAATATTGATCTCACTTACCGCGATAAAAAATTTAATATTAGCAACCAGCTATATGTGAATGGGTTTAACAGCAGCGAGTCGCCTTACGGGTCGTTTCAGGATTATGTAAATATTAACCCATATTTCAGCTATTTAGATGATAATGGCGGATTGAATAAAGAAGCTTATCTGGAACAAATACAGTTTCCAAGTTCAGGTGATTATCGTTTCTATAATATTTCGAATCCCATATACAATGCATTGCTAAATTCCAAGAACCAGTCAAAAGACTTCAGCTTGCAGGACAACCTGACATTGATTTACGATATTATCCCTTCACTACGCTTTTCTGCTGGTGTTCAGATATCGAGGGATGATCAGGAAACGGTGGATTATGTTTCGCCCGCCAATACACAATTTGATAATGTAGACGTATTGCAAAGGGGTTCTTATAATAAGACTCAATTGATATCCATGGGTTACCAGGGCAATATCATGCTGACCTATAATAAAGTATTGGCGGGAAAACATAGCATTACTGCCAACCTTAGAACGGAAGGCCAATATAATAAAGCCACCAACGAGGGGTTCTCGGCAGTAGGATTTCCAGATGTAAATAGCTTTAATCCGGCCTTTTCCTTCTCTTATCAACCGGATAGCCGCCCAGATTATTCAGAGAGCCGTTCGGCAAGACTTAGTAGCTTGCTAAGTTTTAACTACGCCTATAATACACGTTATTTCCTGGACTTCACCTACCGTATAGATGGTAGTTCTTCTTTTGGATCTAATAAATTGTTTACACCTTTCCTATCGGCGGGCATTGGATGGAATCTGAACAAAGAGCCTTTTATGCAGAACTGGCGGAATATTGACCAACTGCGTATACGGGGTGACATTGGCTCTACCGGTAATCAAAACCTTGGCTCTTTTGTATCAACTTCCGTTTACAATTACACCCCTGGCGTAAATCCTTTTGGGTTAAGTTATGTATTGGCTAACCTGGGGAATCCTAATCTTGATTGGCAAAAAACGGTGCAAACCAGTGTGGGATTGGATCTTTCTATGTTCAACAGGCGGCTGAATGCTACACTGAATGCATATAGAAAAATAACGAATCCTCTTCTGATCAATGCTGCCCTGCCATCTTCTTCCGGTATTGAACAATTACCCATGAACATTGGTAAACTCAATACTTCCGGAGCAGAAGTGAACCTTAGTTTTTCACCTGTTTACAAGTTAGATAAGAATGTAGTGTGGACGCTATCTTTAACTGGTAGCATTCTCCGGAGCAAATTTGCGGATATCGGTAACCGGTTGGATTATCAAAATGAAAAGCTGCTCAGTAGTCAAGATCTGATCCGCTATAAAGACGGCCACAGTCCTGATGATGTATGGGCCGTAAGGTCATTAGGTATCGATCCGGCAACGGGGCAGGAATTATATTTGTCGCGCACGGGTAAATATACAATGGTGTATGACCCGCAGGATATAGTGTCCTTAGGGTCTTCCCAACCCAAAATACAAGGAATAGCCGGCACCAATTTGCGTATCAAAGCATTTACTGCCAGTTTAAATTTTCGCTACAGTACCGGGGCTTATAATTTTAACCAGGCCATGTTCAACAAGGTAGAGAACATTAGTACAAAGGACCTAGAAAATAACCAGGATAAGCGTGCTTTATATGATCGGTGGCAAAAGCCTGGTGACATCAAACCATTCCGCTCTATTGCAATGGCGGCAGATGGTACGAGTATGTCATCCAGATTTGTACAGAAGGAAAATTATATTTCAGGGGAAGCTATTTCCTTTGGCTACCAGCTATACGATCCGCATAACCGGTTACTGCGTAGCATAGGCGCTAAAAGCCTACGGTTTACCGCCTACATGAATGATATATTCAGGGTATCTAACATCTTGTTGGAAAGAGGAACAGATTATCCTTACACCCGATCATTCTCTTTTAGCGTAAGCGCCACTTTCTAAATTAAAGTAGTATGAAAAAAATTATCATGATAGGCATGGCTGCTCTGGTTGCATTATCCCTGCAAGCGTGCCGTAAAATGCTAGATATTAAGCCTAATGACCGTTTGCTGGAGGATGCTGTTTTCGGTGAACGGAATGGCGTGTATGGTGTTTTAAATGGTATTTATACCAGTATGGCTGCCGCCGATAGTTATGGGCAGGGTTTTACGATGACTGTGCCAGACCTCCTGGCACAGTACTACAGTAGTTACCAGTCCTCTTATAACTCTCTCGTACAAGGAAATTACGTTGGATCTGATGTACACCTTCTTACGGACTCTTTATGGTCTTCTTCCTATAACCTGGTGCTGCAAACAAATATACTTATGGGACATGTTAAACGTGATCAGGGTAATGGTCTTACGGAAAGCGACCGGAACATACTGCTGGGGGAAACCCATGCAATCCGCGCTTTCCTGCATTTCGACCTGCTCCGGCTTTTCGGTCCAGTGTATTCAATAGATTCCAATGCAATTTCCATCCCGTATAATACTGGTGAGATTCAACAAATTTATAAAATTCTTCCCGCTGTGGATGTTATGCGCCAGATTCAGTCGGATCTGGATAGTGCCGCAAGCTACCTTGCCAACGATCCTGTGATTACAAATGGAATCACAAATACATTTGACATTGTTGTAGGAAATAATTTTATGCAACGCCGTAACCTTCGCCTCAATTATTATGCAGTAAGGGCTTTGCAAGCCCGGGTAGCGCTTTACCGTGGCGATAAAGCTTCGGCGCAAGTCTTTGCGCAGGAAGTGATCACTAAAACAGATACCATTTTTACCTGGGCACCATCGGATGCTTCACTGCCTGGATCGGTAAATCAAGACCTTACATTTTCTTCAGAAATAATTTTTGGCCTATTTAACAGTGGGCTGTACAATTCGTACCGGTCCCTTTTTTCCCCTTCCAATGCAACTGTATTAAAGCCCGATGAGAACGGATTACTTTCCTTCTACGAAAAAAATATCAACGATTTCCGCTACCGGGGCTGGTGGCGGCAAGATCCGAATGGGGTGCAGAAATCCAGAACGTTTTACAGGTATGTTGAACCAACCACCAATGCTGCTAATCCTAACCCTATTCAATTATATATGCAACCCCTCATCCGGCTTTCTGAGGTGTATTACATCGCTGCAGAAACAGCCCCTGATCCAGTTACCGCTGTGGATCTATTGAATACGGTAAGGTTGCACCGTGGACTCTCTTCCCTGGATGCAAATACGGATCTAAATAAAGAGATCGCCAACGAGTACCGTAAAGATTTTTGGGGAGAAGGCCAGTTATTTTACTATTACAAGCGGAAAAATGCTCTTACTATTCCTACGACTGCAGGAACGGGTACAACCATTTCGTTTATTTCAAGCCGTTATGTAATTCCGCTGCCCTTAAGCGAATCGCTGAACCGGTAATCCATCTTATTATTCCTAAAACGATCGTGATGAAGAAGCTATTTTCATTCAATCTTTATAAAGGCTTGTTGCTGCTATTAATGCTAGGCGCCTGCAAAAAAGACCAGTTACCGCTTTACAGTGGTATCACTAGTCTTTATTTTTACGAACCGCTTTATAGTTATGGTCGGGGATACGATTATCAAGTTTCTGATAGTGCAAATATTTATTTGGGATATACTCTTTCTGATTCATTGTTGGTATTGCCCATTAAACTATTGGGAGAAGCTTCTAAAGCAGACCGGCCTTACGTATTAACAGTGGTGAAAGATTCTACCACCGCTCAGGAAAATGTGGATTATACCCTTACGGCTAAAGGGGTTATCCCGGCAAATACCTTTTCGGATACCATTTTTATTAAGATTAAGAACCGCAATTTATGGTTACAGGGGCTTTCCTATCAATTGGTACTACACCTGGAGTCTAATAGTCAGTTCAATATGAATTTAACAGCAGTGAAGGGTGGATATGCCAACAACTCAGTATGGAATCCATCCCGGTTTAAAATTAATTTTCTCTACTCCATTTCCAAACCCAATTATTGGGATGATAATATAGATTATCTCGGCACTTTCAGCACAAATAAACTCCGGCTAATGGTCATCTATTTAAAATTGTCATTGAAAAAAGTATTGATACAAGGCGCTGCATATAATGCAAGTGATATAAGAGCGGATGCTGTGAAATTTAATAATTATCTGAAAAGCGAGGCTGAAAAGGGAAACATTATTAGGGAGATAGATGGTAGCCCTATGCTGATGGGACCTAGGGCTTAATACCCAATGCCCAATTCAATTTCTCAATATAAATTTAAATATTACATGTTACGAACCACTATATCCCGGCGTATGTCCGTTGTGCTGCTCCCATTGTTGCTCTTGGTATTGTCATGCTCCAGGAAGTTGGATCAGCCAGACCTGAAGCCCATTAATATGCCAAAGGTAGCTGGTTTGGATAGTATCTATTATGTAAATATTGGCGATACGCTGCGTATTAATCCCCAACTTACCGGTGGGGAAGCCAATTTACTTGATACCAGCCGTTACCTTGTTGAATGGTCCAAGTTAAAAGATAATCAAACAGATTCCACTTACCGGAGTAATGACCTTCAGTATGTACCCAACTTGGATGACGCCGGCAATTCCACTTGGTATTACCGTATCACAGATAAAAAGCTGGGTGTCTTCACCCAACAACAATTTGAGATATCTGTCGTTATACCCACGCAGGCAGGATGGTACGTGCTATCTGATATTGGTAATAACAGTTCCCGGTTAGATATGTTAAGCTATAACGTGTTTTCCGGTTATGCTGCCATACCGGATATTATCGGAAAAATGGGATCGACCTATCAATTACGGGGCAAACCCAGGAGCGTAGATTTTGCATATACTTTAATGGCCCTTCCCCAGGTTGCTACGATTGTAATAACCGATCAGGATGCCGTATTTCTGGATCCAGATGGCCTTTCCATTGTAGGAAAGGTGGAGGATGACTTCTCTTTGTCCAGCAATTTCAGCCCGGCCACATATAATGGCATTTATTCTTTTTATGCGGCTTTGTTAAATGTAGGAGGGCAACTGTATTATTCCGATGGGGATTTATTCGGAGATGCGGCTGGGCCAGTGCCACGTTCTGCCACCGACAATTCACCCATGCACATATCGCCGCTCTTTGCCTGCAGCACGGATTATTTTTATATGTATAATATGGATATGATCTTGTTTGACATGGATAGCCAATCCTTTTTAAGAAGTCAAAACCTGTATTATTCATCCAGCTATCCGGTATTTATGGGTAAAGGTGAGTTGTTTAATTTTCAAATTAAAAAGAAACTAATGGCGCTGACGTATACGGGATATAATGGAGGGGAATTTTATGCAGTATTGGAGGACAATGATACAGCAGCCTATTACCTGGCGATTTTTAAAGCAAATGGTAGTCAACGTTATTTTGCTCAGTTGAATGTAATCGGCATTGATCAGGCGGATCATTTTGCGGTAGGCACCGAGTTTGGGTATTTGTTTTATACCGTGGGTAGCCAGGTATATGAGTTTGATGCCATTAATCAGGTAAATAAAATGGTAGCTGACCTGGGGGATAAGCAGATTAGTTATATAGGCATACCCACTTTCCCGATTTCCATTAACGGCGATAGCCATAAAGAAGATCTTTCCCGTAAGCTACTTATCTGCAGTTATGATGCAGCAGACCAGGAACATTCCGGCACCATTGGCATTTACAATATTCCCGCTGCCAATGCCCCCTTGCAACTTAAGGAAAGTTATACAGGGTTTGGAAAAATAGTGTCGCTATCATACCGGGAAAATATTGAGTAATCATTGTATAGCCAGGTGGTGATGACAGTACTACTAATACTTTTTTATAGGTAATAGGAGCATGGCTTTTATCCTTACGTAGGGTGGAGGGCCAGATCTTAATAAAGGGAAATATAGTGGGTAGTGCGCATGGAGATGTATGTTTTGTTTTGGATATATTGGCACCAGCGTGTTTATTAAGTTGCAACCGAAGCCCTGCGCCATAACAGGGTGCACCGTTTTATACCGCTCCTCCGTATTTAGCTGAATGGAAGATGCATTGATGAACACCACCCCGCCCAGGAGGCCATCTTGTGATACCTGGAAGCGTTCCACTGCTTCGAGATAAATCATATCGCTGCCCCTGTATCTGCCTTGTATGTTTCCCCTGCCGGTGTTAAATTTATGGACCATGCAGGCCATCAACACCTATTCAACTACTGTAGTGATATAGCACGGTGAAGGCATTTTAATAATCTTTAACACAGCGGTTAACACTCGATAACAGTGTAAGGGTCGGTCTGGCACACTTTTCTCATTATAACAAGTGATCACGCCACTTGTACCGTCTGCAGCGGTTTGGTGCTATCCAACATCACCTATAAATAAAATATGCAGTCATGAAAAAGTTAAAATATTTGATCATTGCCGCAGTAGTAGCAGCATCATTCAGTGGTTGTATGGTGGAAGAAAGAGGGGGATATTATCATCACCCGCACCATCATTATCACGATGGTTACCACCGGTATTAATGTTATGAAAATAAAATGCCTTCGCAAATTGCGAGGGCATTTTATTTTGGGGGAAGGGTTGTGTTCAGGTGACTGGTGCAGTAAAAAGTTACCTTTTTTCTTGTGTGGTGTCGCTATCTTATTTGCATACGAGGATATTTATTGCTGATGTAAATGCCGTGGATAGCAGGCATTCATTGCAGGAAGGCGTAAGGCGCTTTGCAGTAAGCATTACAAAGCTGGTAGGCATGGTCGGCTAAGCTAACCAGGTAATATATCTGGTGATTATATTAGTTGTTGCTTTGGCGCAAAACACTTGTATAACGGTACGCTTTCAAAAAATAATCAGCAGGCTTTTGCAGCTGCGGTAGGGAGGAAAACTTTCTCCAGGTGGGCACTGTAATTGGCCAGGTCGCGCTCCACTTGCACATTTTTTTCCACGTCGTGGAAGTGGATGCTTTCCAGGGGCGTCATTCCCGTAAAAGCGTTCATGCGATGGAATCCAAAGAGTACGCCTTCGTCTACGGATTTTTGCTGGAAAAATTCACCGGGCAGTGTAAATGCTTCCCGGGGTGCATTCCAGCTGGACGTTATCATGTATTTGCGACCGTGCAATTGTCCGCCGGTACCGTAATTGATCGCAGGATCTTTGGAGGAACGTCCGTCGCTATGGTAAATGCCGGCATTGTGTCCGGCGGTAAATACTTCGTCAATATACTTTTTAAAGCCGTGTGGAACCTGGAACCACCAGATAGGAGTGTGGTAGATCACTACATCTGCCCACACGTATTTGGCCACTTCTTCGGCCACCTCATAATCCTGCGTATTGCCGGTTTTCACGGCAAAGCCTGGTTGCGCCTCGAAAAAGGCCGCAGTGGCTGCGGTCAGCGTTTGGTTAAAGCGGCCACTGGAGTGCGCAAACGCCTGGCCACCATTGATGATAAATATGTTTGTCATGTTTTTTTTATTGAACAATTACAAAATTACCACCTCCGGATGTATTATAGGAACAACATAATTAATAGCTTTGTATCAGAATTATAATACTTAATCTTATGGTAAACCTGGAGTGGTATCGCAGCTTTAAAGCCATTTACAAAACCGGTACCTTCACCGGCGCTGCGGAAATGTTATTTGTATCGCAGCCGGACATTAGCCTGCATTATTCCTATGGTTGTCGCGCAAAAGCGAATGCTTTCCCGAAAACGATTTCGTAAATAAAAACAACGGAAGTACAACTAGAGCCGCATGTTCGTTACTATTTTTTCTGCCTGTCAATTCCTGAAGTCTAAACACCCGTAACTAACCAAAGAGGAAGCACCTGCGCCGGCAGGTGAAGTAGACTTTTATTGCCCCAATGTTTACACAAAACCAATGCAGCTTGCCAGCAGCATGTTTCGTAAACCCTTTCCATATGCCTCCGGGGCACGGACAGGCCTTTTCATGCTTTGCAAGTAAACACTTACACAACATACACGATAACACTTAAATACCAATTCCCGATTATGACAAAACAATTTACACTACTTATTACCTTCTTACTGGTAAGCGTACTGGCTGTGGCGCAGCAACGGCTAGTGAGCACGCTTACTAGCTTCTCCACCGACAACTACTTCTATGACCGTATCATAGAGAAAAACGATTTTTACAATAAAGGTGTAGTGACCAATTCGGGTAACACCTTTACCATTTCACCCTATCATGTACTCTGGCCTATCATTAACAGCGATATCCAGCTAAACATAGACGGGCATATCAATCAGAATTTAGGTTACTCCGGTTCTGAAACAAATGTTCCGGCACTGGACCAAATTCCTGGATAGGAAGATGTACATCACATGCAAAAAGCGACCAGGAGGATGTTTATTCTCTAGTTTTATTGGCGCCGGATCTCCCACATCGGTCCGGCGCTTTGTATATCGAACATTCCTCAACGTCGATGCATGTGAAAAGCCGCACCCGGAGAGGATGCGGCTTTGTTATGATAGCATGTTGATCTGCATTAAAATGAAGAGGCCACCTATGGGGTGACCTCCATTACATGGTTCCGTTATATTTGGGTTAAACAATATTAAGGTTTCTTGTCCCACCATAGCCGTGTACCGCCGTTGTCAGCTCCTCCCAACAGGGAGATGCCGTTTTGCAACTGGGCGCCGTTGGTATTGTATTCCTGCTGCGGGTAGGGCAGGCGGCGGATCTGGATATCCGTATTAATGAGTCCTCCGCTTAAATTATTTTTCACCGGGAACAAGCGGGGGTAACGGGTACGGCGAAATTCCGTCCAGGCTTCCTGGCCTTCGGGGAACATTGCTATCCATTTCTGGGTAATAATGCGTTCCTGTTTTTCTTCCGTGGATGCAGCATCGTTCCATTGTATGGTAATGGTGGAAGGGCTGGGCAGGTTGTTGGCGCTGTTTTTTGGATCGGTGTAGGCAGCAGGTACACTTGTATTGTCGGTGAGATAAGCGCCGGAGCTTGCGTTCCATTGCAACATGGAAGTGGTAATACCGGTTTCATACAGCGTTTTTGCATCACCCCCGGTATTAGACCAACCATTTAACGCTGCTTCCGCGCGCAGAAAATATACTTCGGCAGCAGTCATTAATACTACCGGAGCGTTAATGTTAAATGTAGAAGTGCTTAGTTGGGAATAGCCCTGGTAATCACTTTTCTGATTAGAGGCGGTAACACCGCCAATGCGGATCCCTTTATAAACGGCTCCCACCGTAGCGTCGGTGCTGGTATTCATGTAGCGGCTAATGCGCGGGTCCTTATAGCCCGTCATGTAGCTCTGGATGGCGGCATTGATGCGGATGTCGCCCCAGTTCTGGGAAATGAATACCAGCGGGTTGGTAAGACCGGCGTCTGAAGTGAGTAACTGGAAGTTGTCGCTGTTAGTCGTGATTACACCTCCATTCGCCGGATCTAGGGCCTTTTGTCCCTGTTCTTTTGCCATGGCGGCGTCTGCATACAAAATATGAATGGCCAGGCGCAAACGCAGTGAATTGGCAAAGTGCAGCCATTGGGTCAAGTTGCCACCATACACGGCGTCGTACTTGGTGGAGTCTACGGGTATTTTTTGGCCGGAAGCAATAAACGAACGCAGGTTATTGCTGGCAGAATCTAACTCCAGGAAGAAACGTTTGTAAATTTCTTCCTGGCTATCATACGCGATATCGGTTTTAGACTGGCCTGCTTTGCTGTAAGGAATGGGTCCGTAAATGTCGGTTACGCGGCTCATTGCCTCTACCTGCGTAATCTGGGCAATGGCCCAGATAGCGGGGAAATTTGTTTCCAGACCCGTGGAACGCAGCTTGGCCACCTGCGCCATCACGTTCAGATAACCTACTTTAAAGGCTTCTCCATTCCAGCCGGTTACCATGAAATAGTTCAGGTTATTTTGCCCGCCATTGAAAACCGTGGGCGACATGAAATAACCGGAAAAGCAATCTGCGTTAAGATTTTGTTGTACCTGGTAAGAGTTGGGATCGCCACCGCCGGAGAAATTATAAATGGAACGCTGCGCGGACTTAAGGTAAGAAAGGTTGTTAAAGTCACCACTCAGTTGGTCATCTGTAAGACCGGTATTGTCGCTGTTATAGCGTTCAAAATTTTTGGTACACGCACTAAGCCCCAGCACAATGGTAGCAGTTATTCCCAGTAGACCGGCGCGTTTTAGTATGATATGTAAAAGATTCATGGAAGTCTTTTTTGTCGTCAATAAAAATTAGAAAGTAGCATTCACAGACAGGCCGTAGCTGCGGGTAGACGGTAGCATGAACACATCTATACCGGATAAGCCATTGCCTGTACTCATGGTCATTTCAGGATCAAATGGTGCTTTCTTGTAGAAGTACAGCAGGTTACGGCCAGTGGCGGCTACTTTCAGCGCTTTCACAAAAGAATGTTCGATCGGCACGGTATAGCCAAAGGCTGCTTCCCGCAGGCGCACGGTGGTGGCGCTGTACATGTATTGGCTGGAGGCGCCTTGACGGCCTCCAATGGTGGAATACCATTTCTGGGCATTGGCCATGGTAACGGCTTCACCAGTTACGATGTTCACGCCGTTTACTTTTACGCCGCCCGCATCCCGCGCGGAAGCGGTAGCTGGTGTTACGCCGTACGAATCCATGAGCGACTGGGTAATAGATAACACATCACCCCCAAATTTTCCATCTATCAGGAAAGACAGGTTAAAGTTTTTGAAAGACAAATTATTGTTCCATCCCAACTGCCATTTAGTATTGGAGTTGCCTATCTTAATCATATCACCGCTGGTAAGCTGGGGCGTGCCGGAAGTATCAAACTGTATGCGACCCTGTGCGTCCTTGGCTAGTCCTACCCCGTAAATGTCGCCATAAGAACCACCCTTCTTAAAGTAAGAGGCGTAGTTAGCGCCAGATGCTCCGCTGATGGTGAAACGGTCTACCTGCGGAGAGAGGGAGATAATTTTATTGTTATTGGTAGAGAAATTAAATGCAGTGTTCCAGCTAAATGCTTTGCTACGGATCACGTCAAATTTCACCGTGGCTTCAATACCCTGGTTCTGGATATTACCTGCATTGATGAAATAGTTGTCATAGAAAGAGGCCTGGCTGGCGCTGATCTGCATGGTTTGGTTGGTCGTATTCGTTTTATAGTACGTTACATCTACATCCAGCCGGCTATCAAAAAAACGCCACTCGGTACCTACTTCCAGTGATTTTGTTTTCTCCGGTTTCAGGTTATCGAATGGAGCGGAGGTATTTACCCGTATACCGCCGGAGGTTAGGGTATTTTCCGCAGCATGGCTCTGGTAGGCTAGGGGGGCATTGCCCACTACCGCGTAAGAACCGCGTACTTTACCAAAGGTGATGGCCTGTGGTAGTTTTAGTAATTGCGACAAAATTACGTTCAAGCCTGCTGATGGGTAGAAGTAGTGATTATTCTGGGTGTATGCCAGGGCGGAAGACCAGTCCTGGCGCCCGGTGAGATCCAGGAAAAGCCAATCTTTAAAAGACAGGTTGGCGCTGGCAAAAACAGACTGCGTTTGCACGTGGTTCTCTGGCAGGTTACCAGAGGAAGAGGGGTCTATGGCAGTCATGTTCTGCACGGTGAAAATGTTGGGATAGCGAAGACTGTCTGCTCCGGTAGAGCCTAGTTTATAACCATCTATTTTGGTATCGAGCAGGCTGGCGCCCAATACGCCGGTGAGCTTAAAGTCTTTACTTATTGGCACATTAAAATTGGCCAGCAGATCGCCGTACTGCTGGGTGGAGGTCTGATCATTCATGTTGTAGACCCCTGTAGATGGCGCCAATACTTTGAGGGTTCCGGCGTAGATCTTCTGTTCATATTTATCGGCTACCCGGTCAATGCTTCCCCGGGCGGTGATGTTCAGCCAGCTGCTTACATCATATTTCAGGCTGGCATTACCCAGGAAGCGGTTGCGTGTAAGGCTGTTGGTATTGCGATGCAGTATCCACCAGGGGTTCTGCTGTATGTCTTCATCAAATGGCCAGTTCTGTACGTTCAGGTAATTGCGGGAAGGATCGGGTAGTTCAAACTGGTCTTTGTATTGTTTTAAATTGCCACCACGTGGAAACAAATATAGGCCGGTGAGTGGATTAAAATAATTACCTGCCAGTGGTGTATTGTCAATCTCCTGGGTCACGTAATTCACATCTGCGATGGCGGTCAGTTTATCGTTCAGGAAATGACCGGTTTCTTTAAAGTTAATATTATTACGACCCAGTTTGTTCGTTGGTTCTATGCTGTTAGCCGAAGTATTGGCATAAGAAAAATAGGTCTGCATTTTCTCGTTGCCACCGGAAAGGCTAATAGAATTAGTCCAGTTATAACCGGTCCGGAAGAAGTCATCCAGGTTATCGTGTCCACCGCCACTAAATTTGTCGCCCCAGCTTTGAGAGTTGGTACCTACAGCGCCGTATTCATTTTGAAATTTAGGCTTCATGGCCACAGAGGATAGCATAAAACCGGAGCTTAAGTTTACCGCCGTTTTGCCGGAGCGGCCACTTTTGGTCGTTATGATGATCACGCCATTGGCGCCCTGGCTACCGTACAAAGCCGCTGCGGAGGCGCCTTTCAGGAAGGATACGCTTTCAATGTCGTCGGGGTTCAGATTAGAAATGGGATCACCGCCGTCGTAGGAATTAGAGCCGCCGTAAATGCTGGAGGGCTGGTTGGTCACCGTGTTGTTCATAGGTACCCCATCTATCACGTACAGGGCCTGGTTGCTGCCCAGACCGGATTTGCTGCCGCGCAATATCACTTTCGCAGAACCGCCTACACCGGAGGAACTGGTGGAGATGCTCAGGCCTGCCACCTTACCATTCAGGGTGTTGATCAGATTGGCGTCTTTGGCTTTGGTCAGCTCCTCGCCACCTACTTGCTGGGTAGCGTAGGTGATGGATTTCTCCGTGCGTTTTACGCCCAATGCCGTTACCACTACAGCGTCCAGTTGCTTGTTAGACTGCTGTAGGGTAATGGTGAGAGATGTTGCTTCACCCACAGTTACCGACTGGGCGTCATAGCCCAGGTAGCTGAATACCAGTATATCGCCGGCATTGGCCTGGATAGAAAACTCGCCCTGGTCGTTGGTAAGTATGCCTCGGGTGGTGCCTTTTACCTGTACTGCTACGCCGATCAAAGCAGCTCCCTGGGCATCCACCACTTTGCCGGTGATGGTGGCCGCCGGCGCTCCATGGCTGGCTTTAGGCAAAGCGCGGGCGCTGATCACAATCGTTTTGTCTACGATGGTATAAGTGAGGGTGGGATTGCCTGACAGGCAATTTTTCAATACATCCGCTATGGTGGCCTGTTTTACGTCTATGTTCACCGGCGCAGTACGTTTTACTAACTGGGCATCGTACACAAACTCATACCCCGTTTGCCGGCTTATGTTATTAAACACCTCATATAAAGAAATGTGGCTTGCTTTGAGGGTCACGGATTGGGAATATGTTTTGGCGCTCAGGTGTAGGCAGCATACCAAACTCAAAATTGCAGTTAATCGCATAATCAACAGTAATTTTCTGTGCATACGACCGCTGTTACCGCGGGCTTTGCGGGTATCAAGTAGTTCCATACTTTTGTTCATGTTGGCTGAATAATCAATTTTCTGTTTTGTTAGGGAATTGGGTTCGTTGACGATTTGGCCGGGAGCGTTGCAGCGCTTCCGGTTTTTTTTTACCCCGTGGAGGAATTACGTTTTCATAACCTATGTTTTGGGTGAAATAATATTTTGCTTAGGCAGCCCTGCCTTATTGGTGCCAGGCTCCTGGAAACGGGTTGGTTGTATGCTGTTGTTGTTCGTTTTATCGGGGCCCGGCTATGCGGGGAAATTGCTGCCTATGAAGGATTTACAGCTATTACAGTAATAATGTTCTGTGTTATTTCAAAATGAACACGGTGAGTAGCTTCCAATATCCTGAGCAAGGCTGGCGCGTTTTCCCGCCGGGAAATCAGGCCGGTAAAGGCCAGATTAGATACATCTCCCCGGTACTGCACGTCTACGTCGTACCAACGGGCTATCTGTCGCATAATGGTTTGAATATTGGTATCGCGGAATCGGAATTTTCCTTCTTTCCAGGCAAGCGTCTCTTCCATATCGGCAGGGGCAATGGTAAATTGGTCTGCATGGCTGTCCAGGTTGGCATGATAGCCAGGCTGCAAGCGTTGTGCGTGGTGATTATGTAATACCTGTACAGCCCCTGTTTCGAGGGTAGTGGTGATGGTTTTTTCATCCGCATAGGCCATCACATTGAAGCTGGTACCCAGCACATTCACCTGCACGTCTGGCCGGCCAGCTACAGCTACATGGAAAGGTTGGTGGGCATTTGCCGCCACCTGGAAATAAGCTTCCCCGCTAATTTCCACGTTGCGTTCCGTACCTGTGAAGGCTGTCGGAAAGCGGATGCTACTGGCGGCATTCAGCCATACTTTGCTGCCGTCTGCCAGTGTAAGCTGGTACTGGCCACCCCTCGGAGTAGCCACCGTGTTGTACAGTACGGCCTCGCTACTGCCAGTGGCGTTGTAGGCCAGGCTTTGTCCATTGTTAGTTACATGTGCGCTGCCTTGCTGACCCAGGGTGCCGGTATGGGCACTGTCCAGCAAAATAGTGCTGCCGTCGGACAAAGTAAGCAAAGCCTTGTTGGAGCCGGGGCTAATAGACTTATGGGCTGCTGCTTCCTGCCGGGCGGTAACAGTGGGTGCATGATGAATGCCCAGGTACACCAGGCTTCCAACGAGCAGGGCCGCGCCAATAAGGGTGGCGGCCAGGTACCATGTTCTATAAATGCGCAGACTTACGGGCGGCGCTTGAAGGATGTGTTGCAAAACCTTAGCTGCCTCAGTGGTAGACCAAGACTGAGCAATCTGCATTCCATGAAGAGATTCCAGAATATCATCTTCAATAAGCTCGCGGTGAAAACCCGCTTCTACCGCACTTTGCAGGCGCTGCAACTCCTCCGGTGTTATCCTGTTTTGTTTGTATTTATTTAATAATTCTCTAAAATCGGCTATGGTCATAGAAGGCTTTTGGAATAGTAACACAGGGATAAAGACGCGCGGACGGAGCAAAAGGAGTACGCAGCCAAAAATTTTTTTTCGGGAAAGGGAAAAGAAAGGGTGCTGGAAATTAGCTAAGCCAGCGGTAGCGGCCGGTAGGGGATAGGCCCGATATCTGTTTAAGGTTGCCCTATTTTTAACACTACCATAAAAACATACTGGCTAGCGCCAGCAAAGGCAGTATTTCCCGCTGCAATTGGGCCTTTACAAAAGCACGCACGAAATGCGCAGCCAGGCTCCATTGTTTTTTTACGGTATGGATGGAAATGTGGAGACGTTGGGAAATCTCTTCATTGCTATAACCTTGGTACCTTTCCTCATATACCTTTTTACGGGCTGGAGGTAGTTGGGAAATGGCTGCATCCAGTAGTTTTTCGTAATCATGTTGTAGCAGCCGCTGCTCGGTGTCATTGCCGGCCTCCGGTTGAAGTTGTAAGTGCAAGTCTTGTGTCCGCAGCCTAACCACCTGCTTTTTAAAACCGTCGTAAATATGATTGCGGGTAAGAATAAACAGGTAGTCGTCGAATTTGTGGATAGCGCCCATTTCTGCACGCTTTACCCAAATTTTGAGGAATACCTCCTGCACTGTTTCCCGGGCCAGGCCCGCGTCTTTCAGGTACACCATCGCCACTTCGTATACATGGGGACTGTAATGGTGAAACAGCCGGGTATAGGCCTCCGCGTTGCCGTTAGCTACCCGCTTCAGCAAGCCATACTCATCTGAAAGTGACGCTTTTGACAATCCTTATTGATTTAATAACAGTCCTAAAAATAATAACAAAAATATAATTAGCCGGGTACTTGATAAAATAAAATAATTTCCTTGCAAGAAGGGACATGAAGCCATTTTGGCCAAAATATTGTAGCGTTTGTTTATCAACACATTCAATCCTGGCTGATTTTAAACGCTGGAAAATCTTAATTATATCCCACTATTGCAGCGGTGGCTTGTGGCCAGGGTGCTGGATCTTAACGATATTGTCTTAGTAGCATGAAAACCCAACTAAGGCTTTAATAATTTTATCCAGAGAATAATGGTAGGAATAAGGAAGAAAACAAACAATAATAGGGCCATGCGTATAAAACTGGCGGCTTCTCCTGCAAGCGCCTCTTTGTGCTGCCACATAAGTACACTGGCCACCATGCATACACCCGTGAAGAGGGTAAAAAGAATTGTAAGCACAAGTAGCCGGCCTTTCATGGAGATTATTTTTTTTCGGAAAAGCTCATCCGCAGGGCCAAGCCAATGATAACCGTTAGCAGTATCATAATGCCGGTGTAGATGAGCGTTGGTATTACATAATCACGTTGTGGACCCATATCCGGAATTCTTCCGGAAGGCATCAGCTCATAAACCGCAAAAATACCCAGGGCGGCTATGAAAACAGCCAGCAATCCCAAAAAGCATAAGGTAAGCCAATAAAAAACCTTCATATTCCAACAGGTGACACCGGACTCAATATTAATCAAATTAAAAAAAACAGGCGGCAGGAATTTTTATCTGGCTACCCACAATACCCGTTCCTAGCGGTTATTAGCCTTAAAGTGGGCCATAATTTTCAAAACGTTGGCCGGTAAGCAGGGGCAAAAAATAAATTGGCGAAACAGTAAAAGACCCTCCCGGCAGCTGTTTCCAGTATGCTGTACTGGTCGTAATCCGTGAGGGCCACTGGTGCAGTACCCTTTTTTGTTTTATCCTGCCATTGCGGGTACATCCTGCTACACTGTAACAAACGGTCAAATTATTGTGGGATGTTTCAAAACCTTTCTTATGAGTAAAAATGTAGCCGATCAATTGGTGGAAATGCTGGTGGAAAGCGGCGTTAAAAGAATTTATGCCGTAACGGGCGATAGCCTTAATGAGATGAACGATGCCGTGCGGCGTAGCGGCAAAATAAAATGGGTGCATGTACGTCATGAAGAAGTGGGGGCCTTTGCCGCCGCTGCGGAAGCGGAACTGGATGGGCTGGCCTGCTGCGCAGGTAGCTGTGGCCCCGGGCATGTACACCTGATCAATGGATTGTATGATGCAAATCGTACAGGCGTTCCCGTTATCGCATTGGCTACCACTATCAATACTCCGGAATATGGTACCCAATATTTTCAGGAAACCAACACCATCAAACTTTTCGACGATTGCAGCGTGTACAACCAGGTGGCCAGCACACCCTTGCAGGCGGCGCGTATGCTGCAAACAGCTATTCAGCATGCCATTCACCGCAAGGGAGTGGCCGTAATTGGCCTGCCGGGCGACCTTACCGCACTACCCGCAGCAGAAAGTACTACTTCCATGAAAATTTACCGTAGCAATCCTGTAATAAGGCCTTCCGATGAAGAATTGCAGGAGATGGCCAGCTTGCTCAACGGGGCTGCTAAAATAGCGATCTATTGCGGCATTGGCGCCGAAGACGCCCACGATGCTGTGGTGGCGCTGGCTGGTTTGCTACAAGCCCCTATCGGTTATTCCTTCCGCGGAAAAATGGGTATGCAGTATAACAACCCTTACGAAGTAGGTATGACGGGACTTCTGGGGCTGCCCTCAGCTTATCATGCCATGCACGAATCGGAAGTAGTGCTGCTGCTGGGTACCGACTTCCCATATGAGCTATTCATGCCCACGAATAAAAAGATCATACAGGTAGATGTAAAACCCGAAAGGTTGGGCCGTCGTGCCAAACTCACGCTGGGGCTATGCGGCAGTGCGAAAGATACTGTGCAGGCCCTCATTCCCCTGATCCAAAAGAAGGAAGATACCAGCTTCCTCGACGCACAACGCAGTTTCTATGAAAAAGTAAAGGATCACTTACAAACTTACGTGAAAGACGCCGGAAGTACAGACAACATTCAGCCAGAATTTGTGGCGGCTACTATCAATGAACTGGCCGCAAAAAATGCCATCTTTACCGTAGACACCGGCATGTGTTGCGTATGGGGCGCGCGATATATTGAAAGTACCGGGCAGCGTAAAATGCTGGGTTCCTTCAACCATGGTTCCATGGCCAACGCTATGCCCATGGCCATCGGCGCAGCCTTCGCCCATCCAGACCGGCAGGTGATTGCGCTTTGCGGCGACGGCGGCCTCTCTATGTTACTGGGCGACCTGGCTACCCTACAGCAGTACCAATTGCCCATTAAACTCATTGTGTTCAATAACCGCGCCCTTGGCATGGTGAAACTGGAAATGCAGGTGCAAGGCCTTCCAGACAATGAAACCGATATGGTGAATCCTGAATTTGCCCTTGTGGCCCAGGCCATGGGCTTCCATGGAATTACCGTACACGAACCCGAAGAGGTGAAGCAGGCCCTGGAAACGGCCTTCCAGCACAATGGTCCCGTGTTGGTAAATATACTGACCAATGGCGACGCCCTGGCTATGCCACCCAGCATAGAATGGAAACAGGTGAAAGGCTACGCACTGTCTATGACTAAACTTATTTTAGGCGGAAAAATGGAAGAAGTGCTGGATACCATTAAATCCAATTATAAACATTTGAAAGACGTACTATAAATAGCAAGTGCTTAAAAATATCCCGCAGGGCCTCGCAAATGGAGGCCCTGTGCTGTATTAGCGCCCTGTAAGAAGGATTTAATATATTATATTTAAATAAATACAAGCTAAAGTCGTATTTTTCGCCGCAACTTTACTGCATTAAACCGTTTGTTTTTTTCCGGGTCCAACACCCTTACCATCTTTTTATGAAGAACTTTTTTTTAATTCTCGTATTCGCCTTTTTGGGCATGGGCGTACAAGCCCAGGACTCTGCCAAATGGCGGAAAAATGCCGACACCTCACTGTTTGGCGCCAGCAATGCTCCTTCCCGCAGTGATTACCTGGACCAATTTGAAGACGCTTTTCAAACCTTGAATAAAGTGTCGTTGGTAACTAATTCTTTCATAATGACAGACGCTATCCAGTTGCATCTCCTGGAGAGTGACTCAGCCATTTCCATTCTTAAAGACCGCCTAAACTCCGGCGATCGTGGCCAGAACATCCGCAACCTCCAGATGTACAATACCCTGGTGGATGCTCTGGATAAAAGCATGACAGAATATAATGCCTCGCTGGATAATTACAACGACAAGTTGCATACTATTAAAAACCAGATCCGTGATATGCGCAAAGACAGTCTTGTATTAAAGGCTTTTAAAGATTCATCTTTGCACAACCAGTTTAGTACTCAATTGCAGCAACTGCATATCAAATGGAAACGTGCGGATAGTTTGATGAAGGTAAACACTGCCCTCATTAATACACTGAAAGCCCATGTGGCGGCCAATTCTATCGTACTTGAAGAATTGCTTTACCAGACGGATGGCCTTTTACGCACAGTCAGTGCAAAGGCATTTGGCAAGGAAAGACGTTACATCTGGGAAACACGCTCCGGCACTACCGGCCCGGGCCCCGTTTTGAAGGCAAATTTCCAGAAATCGGTTGATGCGGAGCGAAAACTTACCCTTTATTATTTCACTAACACCCGCAGCAAGCGGTTCTGGTTATATTTTACGGGAATTATATTTTATTGCTGGGTATGGTACAACTTCCGTAGCCTTAAAAAGATCAACAGGCTAGCGTCCTTAGACAGCCTGAAATTGTTGTATGTAAATTCCCGCCCCATTATTGCAACCCTGCTGATCACACTAAGTCTTGCACCTTTGTTCGATCTGCATGCTCCGGCCATCTATATTGAGGTTACACAGTTTTTGCTAATGCTACTGGTAAGTGTTATTATTTACAAATACCTGGGCAAACCACTGTTCTATGGGTGGTGCGTATTCCTATTGCTATTTTTATTGCTACCCATTATTCGCATCCTGGGCCTGCCCATGTTCCTAATGCGCTGGTATAATTTTGTGATCAACATTGCCTCTATTTTGCTGGGCTGGTACTATCTTTCCCGCAATGCATCTCACCTGAAAGCATACTGGCTTTTCCGCTGGGTGGTGAGGTTTTATATGGGGTTAAATGTATTGGCCCTGTTGTGTAACGTTTTTGGCAGGGTTACTTTATCGCAAATCTTTGGCTCCACAGCGGTATATGCATTGTCACAAACCGTGAGCCTGGGCGTGTTTGTACGGGTGGTGGAAGAAGCCTTTTTATTGCAGATACAGGCCAGCCGTATTCGTAAGAATTACCCCGAAGCTTTCGAAGTAACGGAAATATCCCGTTCCCTGCACCGCTTTAGCATGGCCCTAGCCATTGTCCTGTGGATTATTGTATTGACAACCAACTTAAATATTTACGATGGCTTGAGTGATATACTGACCAGCATTTTTACTGCAAGGCACGTGGTAGGCAGCCTGCCATTCAGCTTAGGTGGAATAGTGCTATTCCTGGGCATCATCTGGGTCGCAAACTTTTTGCAGAAATACATTGCCTACTTCTTTGGCGACACCGGTGATGATGCTGCATTCGACGACAAAGGGCAGCGCAGTCGGCTGCTGGTAACCCGGTTGGTATTACTGGTGCTGGGCTTCTTGCTGGCGGTAGCCGCTTCCGGCCTCCCGATAGACAAAATCACCGTGGTGTTGGGCGCATTGTCTGTAGGTATTGGTTTGGGCTTGCAAACCATTGTAAACAACTTTGTATCGGGTGTAATCCTCATCTTTGACCGACCACTGCGCATTGGCGATACAGTGGAAATTGGCGATAAAAAAGGACGGGTAAAGGAAATCGGCATCCGCTCCAGCACCTTGCTCACCGATGATGGTGCGGAAGTGATCATGCCAAACGGCGATGTACTTTCGCACAACATTGTGAACTGGACACTGAGCAATAATTACGCCCGTGTAGTGCTTCCATTCACCCTGGACAGATCCGTGGAAATTAGTAACCTGAAAAATGAATTACTGGGCGTGGTGAAAGCAAATCCTGGCGTGGTAGAACGTAAAGAACCGGAATTGGTGCTGGGTAATGTAACTTCCAAAAATATTGAGATCCGCATTTTTTTCTGGTGCAAAGACTTCTCCAGGGTGAGTACTACTACCGGCGAAGTACGCACCGCCATTTACCAGCAATTAGAAAAAATGAATATAGAAGCAGAATAAAATGGATGTATGCAATCATGAAAAAACCTTTTCTATCGCTGGATGGAAAAGGTTTTTTTATATGTTGTACTCTCTTTGTTTAGTAGTCCGCTACCGCATGATGCAGGCTTTCCAGTAATGCCAGCGATTGGGTGTGCAGTCCGCGGAACAAGGTTTTGTCTTCTACAGACCAGGGTTTGCCCTGGCAGTAGTCCCACCAGCGGTAGCCAATCTTACTCCAGTCGTTGGTGATCCCAGGTTCTACAGGCTTTTCGTAGTATTGATAAAATTGTGCGGTATATTTGTTGGGCGTAACTACTATATCGATTATAAATTTTAACCAGTAATAATGTCCATCATCGCTGGTAGTAACGCGGAAACTTCCGGTACCTTGAAGGTATTCGCTGCTGCTGATCTTCAGCGTTTCATTGGCTTCAGGAAAGCTATCATGTAACCATCGTGCGGCACGTGCCGCAATACTGTCTGCGGAAAGACCAGGCACTGTATCATTTTTTTCATACCATACCAGGTTGTTTTTCATAGGAATAGGTACAGGCGGCGCTTCTTTTTGCGCGCGTACTAACAGCGGTGCCAGCACCAGCAGTAGCAAAGTGAGTTTTTTCATGTTGTAAACTGTTTTTAGGAAACATATGCTTCCCTTACAAGGGCCGTGGTAGCTGGCGCCGGCTGTGAGGGTAGAAACTGGCAGACAAGATAATCGTTTTTCACAATTTTTGATAGGCGATAAATATTCCTTACGCGCATTGTTTTATCCATTGTAGGTCGCCGTTGCGACTGTTACATTTGTCGGGAGCAGTATATTAACGCTACCGTCCCTTCTGCTTAAAATATCAGTATATGGCCACCGCAAATCAAACCATTGAGAACAAGAAGACTGGTGAAAAAATCACCTGGCTGGAAACTGCCAGCGATACCGAAGGAAAGCGACTGGTATATTTGTTTGAAGTAAACCCGCGTGGCCGATGGCCTTGGGTGCATGCACACGAAAAGCAAATGAAAACATTGGAAGTGTCTAAAGGATTTGTCACGGTAAGTCATGGCAAAAGCGCCTCCATCCTCACGGCCGGAGAGCGTATCGTTATCCCAAAAGGGGTACCCCACCAGTGGAGCAATACCTCTCACGATACGCCGGCGGTAATGACCGTTACCATTGAACCAGCCTTGAACACGGAAGTTTTCCTGGAGCAATATTATGGTCTCAGTAATGATAATAAAACCAATGAAAACGGCGAACCAGGATTTTTCCAGATTATGATTATGATAAATGAATACAAGATATATACAGAAGGTCCGCCACTACTGCTGCAAAAGCTAATGGGATGGGCTTTTGGCGGACTGGGGCGTTTATTGGGGTATAAGAAATATTATCCTCAATATCGCTAGTTCCTGCATCAGCAACCGGTAGTTTTCTGATTACTCAAGCCTTCAATCCTGCGATCAGGTTCACGGTGAGTGCTACTACAAAGGTATTCAGCCCAAACGCCAGCAGTCCGTGCAGCAGCGCCAGCCGCCTGATTTTGCGCGAACTGATCTCTACATCTGATACCTGGAAAGTCATGCCGATCACGAAGGCGAAGTAGGCGAAGTCCAGGTAATCCGGTTTCTTCTCTGAAGGAAATTCAAGCCCTTCCGCGTGTTTGTGCGGATCATCTTCCGCATCGTCATAATATAAATGGGCATAATGAAAGGTAAAGGTGGTATGTACAATGATCCAGGCCCCGAACATACCCGCCACAGCGGCAATGATGTAGGTAACTTCCTGCGCGCCTGCCTGTGATTTATTTAAGATAAGCAGGGCCACCATGATCATACTTGCAAAGGAGGAGAACAGCACTACTAAGAATACGTAGGCATTACCCCCATCCTCGCGCCGCGCAAATTCCCGGATCTTCGGCGTAGACCGGGTGGCAATCACCAGCCAGGCCAGGATGATCAGGGTGTAGGAAAAGGCATCCCAAAACAGCATGCCACGCAGCAACAGATGTAGCCGGCTGGCCGGCAAACAAAAAAATACAACGAGTCCCACCACAAGGCTAATGACCATACGATGCGTAGGCTCTAACCGCAGGAAAATATTTTCCGATCTGAGTTTCTGGTATTCGGCGTCCATACCCGTTAAGATAGGGATTAAAATGCAATTTCGCCGCCCTTCCCATGCAGCTGCACCCCTTGCTATCCTGGTACTAAAACGTTTTCTTGCCGTAAATCCTGCGAAAAAGTTGGCCTCACTGGGCTTTGGGAGGAAAATTTTAGAAAAAAAATAACGGAATATTTACCAATTTCATGCGCTAACGGAATAACGTACGCTTATGAACTATTTTACTAACAAACCTGCCATGCCAGCACCTGTGGCATGGCAGTATTTACCATCTTTTTTTATGTTTCGTGCTACACTCATTTTATTAGTTTCGCTTAGCCTGGTGCTAAGTGTTCATGGGCAGCAGCAGCCCCGTTTTCACGCCATAGCGATTTACGAGAATGGCGGCCACCATGTGGAATATTCCAAAGCTGCCCGCGTGTGGCTCGACAAACTTGCTGCCGATAGTAACTTTTCCATCGATTATATCCAGCACATTGAGGATGTAGACAGCGCTTTCCTTCACAAATACCAATTGTTCATTCAACTGGATTATGTACCCTATGCCTGGACGGAAAAGGCGCAGGCTGCATTTAAACACTATATAGAAGAGGGCCAGGGCGGTTGGATAGGCTTTCACCACGCTTCACTACTCGGTGATTTCGATGGCTATAAAATGTGGCCCTGGTTTCATGACTTTATCGGCGGCGTGGTGTTTAAAGATTACATCGCCACCTTTGCCTCTGCTACTGTACATGTGGAAAATAAAAAACACCCGGTGATGAAAAATGTACCGGATAGTTTCGTCATACAAAAAGATGAATGGTATACCTACGATCAAAGCCCACGTCCCCGTGTAAAGGTACTGGCCAATGTAGATGAAAATAGCTATCAGCCAGCCACCACCATAAAAATGGGCGATCATCCTGTAATTTGGAGCAATCCTACCGTAAAGGCGCGTAATGTGTACATTTTTATGGGCCACGATCCAGCACTGTTCCAAAACACGGCCTATACCACCCTGTTCCGCAACGCTATTTTCTGGGCGGCAAAAAATAAGAAGTTATGATTAAAAGAGGGGGCTGCCTAATATTGCTGCTGTTATTGGTGCAGCTTGCATTTGGCCAGCAGCCGGCATTTAAAGCCATTGCTTTTTATTCCACTACGGTGGAAGGTGATCATGTAGACTTTGCGCACGACATTATTCCCTTCTATCAAAAGCTGGCAAAAGAAAAGGGCTTCGTCTTTGATACAACCAGTGATTGGAGTAAGACTAATGATGAAGTGCTGAAACAATACCAAGTCGTGGTCTGGATCAATGAGTTCGTACAAAACGAGCCACAGCGCCGGGCCTTTGAGCGTTTTATAAACAGGGGAGGGGCCTGGCTGGGCTTTCACGTAGCAGCTTACAACGATAAATACACGCAATGGCCCTGGTATGTACAATTTCTTGGTGGTGGCGTTTTTTACAGCAATAACTGGCCGCCCCTGCGGGCCAAAATGATCGTAGACGATAACACCCACCCGGTTACCCAGGGCATGCCCAAAGCCTACACAGCACCCATCAACGAATGGTACCAGTGGCGCCCCAGCCCACGGGCAAACAAACTGGTGAAGGTGCTGGTAACCCTCGATCCATCGAATTACCCTATCGGTAAAAAAGACATCATGCGCCAGGGGGATATTCCTGTGGTATGGACTAATACACAATATAAGATGGTGTATTTTAACATGGGGCACGGAGACCAGGTACTTACAGACAGCCTGCAAAATAACATGTTCACTAACGCCTTGTTATGGCTAGGGGGCGCAAAAAAGTAATACATACAATTAACATAAAAGAAAGCGATTGCCTCCCAGCAACCGCTTTCTTTTATGAATTTTATACATCGTCATTACTTACTACTGAATGGTGCTACCTATCAGCTACCTTGCACAGATTACCAGTGAAGTGTACAACGCCTACAACCTTTCAATCACTCCAGCAATACCTTGGCCGCCACCTACACAGGCGGTTACAATGCCATATTTTTTATGGAGCCTTTTCAGGTCGCTGAGAATTTGCACGGTGAGTTTGGCACCAGTGCAGCCCAGTGGATGGCCCAGGGATATAGCGCCCCCATTAATGTTGGCAATATCGGGATTAATGCCTAGTTCGCGCAGCACGGCGAGCGACTGTGAGGCAAAAGCTTCGTTCAGTTCCACGAGGTCTATATCCTGTAAGGTAAGTCCGGTTTGTTTCAGCACTTTGGGAACGGCTGCTACAGGACCTATGCCCATAATGCGCGGGTGAACGCCTACTGAAGTACATCCTACCAGGCGGCCAATGGGTGTTACGTTCAGTTCCTTTACCATTGCTTCTGACATGACCAGCACAAAGGCTGCCCCATCGGACGTTTGGGAAGAATTGCCGGCAGTTATGCTACCGCCTGCGGCGAATACAGGTTTCAGCCTGGCCAGCGCTTCCAATGAAGTATCTGCGCGGGGACCTTCGTCGGTGTCTACCACATAATTTCGTTTGGCCTTTTTACCATTGGGATCTACATAAGTTTCTTCCACGGTGATGGGCAAAATACCTTCCTTGAAATAGCCGTTCTCAATAGCATGCAGCGCCTTTTGGTGAGATTTCAGCGAAAACGCGTCCTGGTCTTCCCGGGACACTTTATACTCGCGGGCCACAGCTTCGGCAGTAAGTCCCATGTTCAGGTAGTAATCTGGCGTAGTGGAGGCTACAGTATAGTTAGGTACTGTTTTCCAACCTGCTACGGGTACGAGACTCATACTTTCTGTGCCGCCTGCAATAATGCAGTCTGCCTGCCCAGCCTGAATCTTAGCCGTGGCAATGGCAATAGATTCGAGCCCGGATGCGCAGTAGCGGTTCACCGTAACGCCCGGTACTTCAATGCCCAGCGCGCGCACAGATATCATCCGGCCAATCTGCAAGCCTTGTTCGGCTTCGGGTACGGCGTTACCTACAATAAGGTCATCTACCCGGCTGGGATCCAGTTGTGGTACGGATTTCAGAAGGCCAGTGATCACATCTACGGCCAGGTCATCTGAACGGTAAAAGCGGAACCCGCCGCGCTTGGATTTTGTTACCGCTGTACGATAACCGGCGACTATATATGCTGCTTGCATGGGTTAAAATTTATAATTGGTATGGTGATAAATTTACGGTAAAAAGGAATACGAAATGGCATAGTCAGCAGCCCGGCCCAAAGTCTCCTGTTTACGCTCCACTGCACGATTATCCTGTCAGGAAGTAGGATCCAAGTACAGCGCCGCTATGTCATCCGGTTTAATATTGAGCAGCGTGTGTCCTTGCTTGTCTGTAAGGTGAAAAGCATTTTTATTGATTGATCGCCGCGCAAAACCGGGTATGGCTTGTTTAGTTTTAAGCACAATAAAATAGAATTTATTTTCCTCGAAGTCTGCTAAAGGCAGCAGGTTATAGGTGGCTCCTAACGTAATGTAGCGCCCTGGCTGGAAAGCCTGTTCGTCCTCCACCACCATTTCACTTTCGGTGGATGATTCTGCCGCCATTTCATAGGTTGGAAAAGTAATGGAGCCTGTGTCGGGTTTGTAGGTAGTGATGGCAAAAAGGAAATGGTAACCCTTTTGTTTCAGAAAAGCAGCAGCTTTGGATGTTAGTTTTCTCGGGTCTACGACTACAATGATTTTATTAAACTCATTGCAAGCCTCCAGGTCAATGCCAAACCGGTTTTTGGTGCCAAAGTAAATACGGGCTGTTAATTTATCGCGGCCTTTTCGCAATGCATTGCTAAGCGTGTTTTGGGAAATTGGACGGGTTCCTTTTTTAACGATCTCTATTCCGAAATTAGTTTGGTTGTTCGCGCATGCGGTAATGATATAATCCAGCATTTGTCCGTGTGGGGATAGTGACGTGTCAGATGCTTCAGCTTTTTTCATAATTATTGGGTAAATACGAACCGCCGTTTCCAAAAAAAATATCGGAAAAGTGATATTTTTCGGAAACCTTTCCGTACCTTTATTTTGTTGTTAAAAAATTGATTTTCAATTGATAGTGATGAAGCTAAATTGATAATTTAGTTAAGATATCAAGAAGATTTTATTGGCATCGAAAAGCCATTTTGCTATAAGCATGGGGTGCCCTGATAAAATTATGCCGGGGATAATGGCCTGTGCCGGTAGTAAATGGATAGAAATCCTTATTATCTATAACACATGTGCATGTATGCGTTATAATGCCGGTAAAGAAGGGAAGTGTACCGCAGTCTATAAACAAGTAAGACCACTTGTACGCATAATAGCCCCGGTAAAGATTACCAGGGCGAATTATATGTTGGGCTTACTAAATGGGAGGTCAGCAGCAAATGCGGGCTTGCACTCATTGGCATAACCGGAGAAAAAAATAAATAAATAAGACAGTTGGTCTATCATATTTCTTTTCATCGTTGAATAGTTAATAGGGTTGAACGAGTTAAGAATAGCAAAGGCAAGCGCTTAATGTTCTGGTAAAACATGAAGCAGGGCTTGCTTTTGCGTTTTCTCAAAAGTAGTAAAAGTATGAACAAATAACAAAAAGCGATCCCTTCAAATTGTTGTTAAATAAGTATTTATAAATAATTTATTAAAGTGATATTTTAAATATCGTCATGATAATTTTGAGAATGTTTTGATTCAATTTTTATCATTTTGTTACGCCAGTTATCTTTAAAAACTTTTTCCTCAGCATCTTTCCTGCCACCACCTTACTCCTTCATTTTTAACGGTAGAACCGCCCTATGCGCCATCCAATAATTTAATTCTATTAGATTAAAGTTTTTATTAATTTGCTATCAGAAAAACCAGGATGTTCCGGGCATGAGCCGGTTGCCACCTTATTATATCGACCAATTAATTAACCGTATCGCCCTATGGATCGTAGAGCTTTTCTAAAGCTGTCCCCAGAAAAACAGCCACTACAGCAGACTCCGCCTGTACCACAAAGTGCCGCTCCCGCAGCCATCCCACAAGCACGCGTGGCAGGAGGTATTGCGCCATATGCTGGCATATGGACGGCAGACCAAGTTACCCATCTGCTGAAGCGTACCATGTTTGGCGCCACCCGGGCAGACATCGATTACTTTAAAGGACTAACCATGAGCGCTGCCGTGGACCTGCTTTTAAACAGCAGTTCGCCTTACGTTGCACCCACGCCGCCTATCAATAATTACGGTACCGATCCTACCGGCATCGCTGAAGGCGCCGTATGGGTACATTCCACCCAACCAGTAGCGGGCGACGAGGCCGATACGGTAAATGATAGCCGCAATAAGTCATGGAAGGCATGGTGGTTTGGCCTCATGGTAAACCAGTCGCGCAGCCTCAATGAAAAAATGACGCTCTTCTGGCACAATCACTTTGTGACCGAAGTGCAAACCGTGAAAGATGGGCGCCTGGCCTGGCTTACTAATGAAACCCTGCGCAAAAATGCGCTGGGCAATTTTAAAGACCTTACTAAAGCCATCACTTTAGATCCGGGTATGCTGGTATATTTGAATGGATACCTGAACTCTAAGGAAGCCGCTGATGAAAATTACGCCCGCGAATTACAGGAGCTATTCACCGTAGGTAAAGGCCCGGACTCTAAATATACAGAAGATGATGTGCGCGCCACCGCCCGCGTACTTACCGGATACCGCGTAAATTTTGATACCTGTACCACCTATTTCCAAACCACGGAACACGATACGGAGAACAAACAATTCTCCGATTTTTACAGCAGTAAGATCATCTCTGGGCAAACCGGCCCCCTTGGCCAAAATGAGCTGGATGCCTTGCTGGATATTATTTTCGCACAGGTGGAATGCGCCAAGTTTATTTGCCGCAAGTTGTATCGCTTCTTCGTTTATTACACGATAGACGCCGCCACAGAAACCAATGTGATCACGCCGCTGGCCAATCTTTTCATCACAAATAATTTTGAAATTAAGCCCGTACTCAGCGCACTTTTCAAAAGCGAACATTTTTTTGATCCGGGCAATATGTCCTGTCTCATTAAAAGCCCGATCGATTTCGTAGTGGGCATGTGCCGGGAATTTAATATCCAATTTCCCGCCACCAGCGATTATGGAAATCTCTACAGTGCCTGGGACGTACTGCGCGATCAGGCGGCCACAATGCTGCAAGACATTGGCTCGCCCCCGCTGGTGGCCGGCTGGGCAGCCTACTACCAGGAGCCTCAGTACCACGAGATCTGGATTAATAACGATACTTTGCCCAAACGCAATAAACTAAGCGATACGCTGATGGTCAGTAAGTTTAATGGTCTGAGTATAGACCCATTGGCATTTGCAGCCGCCCAATCCAATCCCGGCGACCCTACCCAGCTCATAGAAGATTCATTGGAAGTATTGTTTCGCATGCCGGTATCGGACGATACCAAAACTTTCCTGCGCAACAACTACCTCCTGGGCGGACAAACAAATCTCGCTTACTGGACCAACGCCTGGACGGCCTACGTGGGCAATCCCAATGATGCCATGGCAAAGAAAACTGTGTATGATAAACTACAGGCCCTGTACAAAGGCCTGATGGACCTCTCAGAATACCAATTATCCTAACCTCCTGTTACTGAAAAACCGATGAAAAGAAGAGACTTCCTCAAAAATTCAGTTGCCGCCACGGTGTTGCCAGCATTCATCAATGGCTTTTCTATCAAGGCTTTTGGAAATTCTCCCCTGCTCAATGCCATGCGCAATGCAGCGGATAATGACCACGTGCTGGTGATGATACAACTGGTAGGCGGTAACGATGGCCTGAATATGGTAGTGCCGCTAGACCAGTATGCCGGTTACGTGGCGGCCCGTTCCAATATTGCCATCCCGGAGGGTAAGGTGCTGAAGTTGAACAACAATACAAAAACCGGCCTGCACCCTTCTATGACGGGCTTGCAGCAATTATACAATGAAGAAAAAGCTTGCGTGGTGCAGAGTGTGGGCTATCCTGATCCCAACTACTCCCACTTCCGTGCTACGGATATATGGGTAAGTGGTTCGGACGCCGATGTTATTGAAACTACCGGCTGGAGTGGCCGTTACCTGGACTACAAATACCCCAACTATCCGGTAAACTATCCTTCTGACGAAATGCCCGATCCGCTGGCTATTCAGATTGGTTCTATCGTATCGCCCGCCTTTCAGGGGCCAAGTACCAATATGGGCATTGCTATTTCCACCGCTACCGATTTTTATAACCTGGTAGCAGGGGTGCAAGATCCGGTACCGGATACTTATGCCGGTAAAGAACTTAAATACATCCGACTGATAGCCAGCCAGGCCGATCACTTTTCTACCGTGATTAAAAAAGCCGCATTGGCCGCACCCACACAAGGCGATTACCCGGATAACGGCCTGGCCGCCCAGTTAAAAATAGTGGCCCGCCTGGTGGCCGGTGGTCTCAAAACAAAGATGTACATGGTGAGCATAGGCGGGTTCGATACCCACGCCAGCCAGACCGAAGGCGATACCACTACCGGCCAGCATGCAAAGTTGCTGGGCGACATTTCCAGCGCCGTGAAAGCCTTCATGGACGACCTGAAAAAAATGAACATATCCCATCGTGTAGCAGGCATGACGTTCTCCGAATTTGGCCGCCGTATTAAATCGAATGGTAGTATGGGTACAGACCATGGCGCTGCTGCCCCCATGATCATTTTCGGGGATTATGTAAACCAGGGCGTGCTGGGCCATACCCCGCCCATGCCTTCCACGGCCACGGTGAGTGATAATATTCCCATGCAGTACGATTTCCGCTCGGTATATGCTTCCCTGCTGGAACAATGGTTCTGCGTGCCGGATACGGATATTCAAAAATTATTGTTCCGGGATTACCAAAGCCTGCCCCTGATCAGTGGGGTGGCCTGCGGCACCATCACCGGTATTCCGCAGGTGAACGCTGAAGGCGAACACATGATCACCAACTACCCGAACCCCTTCACGGAAAAAACAACGCTCACCTACAAAACAAAGGGCGGCTACACGTTGATCCAGGTATTCGACACCATGGGCCGCCTGGTGGCAGTACCGGTGCAGGGCAACCAGCCTGCAGGCCAGTACAGCGCTACGTTTGATGGCTCCCACCTGGCAAATGGTATTTACTACGCCCGTTTGCAGAACGGCCCGGTGCAAGAGGTGAAACCCATGCTCAAAGTAAAAGGATAACCCTTAAACTATAAGTATTACAGCAATGGTGCTTGCTTACAAGATGCCTTTGCGGTAGGGCCTGCAAATTATGCAACGTAAAAGGCTGTAATTTTTTTTATAAAATACAACAATGTTGCAATTAACTCGATATCTTCGGCCCCGGTGAAAACTTGCAGGCTTCATAAAATACTGGCCATATGGCTGCTGGGCGTATTTGTTATAAACATTACGCCCCGAGAGTTTATTCACCTGTTCAGCGGTCACGAAGACACCCACGACATCGTGACGGAAGGCCTGGCCTTTAGTCCCCAACACCAACATTGCGGTTTTCTAAACATCGGCGTGCCACCTTATGAAGCCGCCGTATTTCAATACTATCCCCTGGTCGTTGCCATCGACTGGCAATTCATGGTAACCCCGCTGCTGCCTTATGCTGGCGTAGCTCCTGTCTTCATTGCCCTACGCGGGCCTCCCACTTACTGCGCATAATTCATTTACCGTACTTTTTTAATAGCACTGCCATTGCTTTGCAAGGGTGCTTTATGTTTACTATTTTAATTCAAGATATGTTTTTACAACGTATAGTCGTTGCAGTTATACTGTGCGCCAATGTCGCCGTTGCTTACGCCACCAACGATGCCAATTCTTTAAGTGGCACCGTTGCCGATGCAGCTAATCATCAGCCCCTCATTGGCGCCACCGTTTATTTTCCCGACCTGCACAGCGGTGCTTCCGCCGATGCCAATGGTCATTTCGTGATCAATCATTTGCCCCAGGGCACTTATACCGTGGAAGTTAGTTCTATCGGGTATGCAGCCTTTACGGCCAGCATTCGTATTAAAGGCGCTACGTTGCATGATTTTGAGCTTCACGAAACGCTGATTGAGAAAAATGAAGTGGTAGTAACCGGAGTAAATATGGCCACCTCCACCCGCAAAAGCCCCGTGCCGCTTAGTGTAGTGCGTAAGGAATACCTGGACGAAAATGTATCGACCAATATCGTGGATGCCATTGCAAAGCTACCCGGTGTAAGCCAGCTTACCACCGGACCGGCTATTTCCAAACCATACATCCGTGGCCTGGGCTACAACCGCGTGGTGGTGGTGTCTGACGATATACGCCAGGAAGGCCAGCAGTGGGGCGATGAGCATGGCATTGAAGTAGATGATTACAACGTAAGCCGCGTGGAAGTACTGAAAGGCCCCGCCTCTTTGCTCTATGGCTCCGACGCGCTGGCGGGTGTGGTGAATATCATTGGGCCGCCGCCTGTTCCGGCAGGCACTATCAAAGGTAATGTGGAAGCCAATTACCAGACTAATAGCGGCCTGGTAGGTTATCATGCCAACATTGCCGGCAACGCCCATGGCTTTAGCTGGAGCGCCTACGGCACACAGAAGTTTTCGCACGATTACAACAATAAATACGACGGCCCGGTGTTCGGCTCGCGTTTTAATAACACGAACTACGGCGCCAGCATAGGACTTAATAAAAACTGGGGCTTCAGCCGGCTTACCTTTTCTTCCTTTAACCAGCACCTGGGCATAGTGGAAGGGGAGCGCGACAGCCTGGGGCGTTTTACTAAAGTGGTGAACGTAAATGGCCAGGAAGAAGACCAGGCCGTTACCGCGCACGACGGGAAAGATTACAGCATGACCTTGCCCAAACAACAAATAAATCATGAGAAACTGGTGTGGGATAATAGTTTTTTCCTTCCTAACGGCGGGCGCCTGGGCCTTACATTGGGCTACCAGCTAAACCAGCGCCGCGAGTTTGGCGACGTACTAAATCCAGGCCAGCCGGGCCTGTACCTGCACCTGCGTACGCTGAACTATGCACTGAAATACTTCCTGCCCGAAACCCATGGTTGGCAAACCTCTGTAGGTATTAACGGCATGCAGCAGCGCAATGAGAACAAAGGCATAGAATTTCTGATCCCGGACTATAATCTGTTCGACATAGGCGGCTTCCTTGTGACCCGCAAAACCTTTGAGAAGCTAACGCTGAGCGGGGGCGTACGTTTTGATGCCCGTTCCATAAATGCACCTTCACTGTATTTAAATGAACAGGGTCTACCGGCAGCAGCGGGCGATCAGAAATTTACTGCATTCCATAAAAACTTTTCCAATGTGTCTGCCAGCGTGGGGCTTAGCTACCAGGCTTCCAACGCCTGGACGCTGAAAGCGAATGCAGCCCGTGGTTTCCGAGCACCCAATATTGCAGAGCTTTCATCAAACGGCGTTCACGAAGGCACCATTAAATATGAATTCGGTAATACCAGCCTAAAACCCGAAGTAAGCACCCAAGGTGATGTGGGCGCAGCGTTTAATTCCGAACATGTATCCGTAACCGGCAATGTATTTTATAATCACATCAACAACTTCATCTTCTCCCGCAAACTGGCCAGCGCACAAGGGGGCGACTCCATTCCGGTGCAGGACAATGAAGAGGGGTATGCGGCTTTTAAATACCAGCAAACCACCGCCAACTTATATGGCGGCGAATTACTGTTGGATATTCACCCACACCCGGTAGACTGGCTGCATTTCGAGAACACTCTTTCCTTTGTGAAGGGCATTACCGCGCATGGCGCTGACTCTACCCGCTACCTGCCCAATATACCGGCAACGCACTGGCTGTCTGAACTGAAAGGAAAATTTAAACGTAGCGGCAAAGGAGTGCAGCAATTGTATGCCAGTGTGCAGATGGATATGAACTTTGCCCAAAACGATATTTTTAGCGCTTATGAAACGGAAACGGCCACGCCAGCATATACCCTGGTGAATGCCACACTGGGCGCGGATTTTATGACAGCTCATAAGAAAAAGGTTTTATGCTCTCTGCACCTGGGAGTTAATAATCTGGCAGATGTAGCTTACCAAAATCACCTGAGCCGCCTGAAATATGCAGCTGAAAATGTAGTAACGGGCCGTGTAGGTGTGTACAACATGGGCCGTAATTTTAGCGTGAAACTGGTAGTACCCATTGATTTTAAATAATTAAAGTCGTGGCTGCCAGGATTTCACAAATGTTAAGTTATTGTGAAAGCAGGATATTCCTTAAGCAGGATGCCAAAGTAAATAAAGTTGAAAGGCTGGCAGGGTGTGGGTTTCGGGGCAGGGAGACATTTATGTGAAAATTTTCCGGCAATCATCTTCGGGATAAATGATAATGTTTTTTGTAGCTTCGCATCACAATTAGGCGTTATATCTATGTGTTTATATGACGCAGATCATAGAACGCTGTCCCTTGCTGGTTTTCCTCTTCAAAAATTTTGTCTGACCGAAAGGTTCAGATTTTGGTTGAAAAAGAAAAGGGGCTGTGTTTACAGCCCCTAATTCATTATACGAAATTCAATTATTTACTTTCCAATTTTTCTACTATATCCTCATCGTAATACACGAAAAAGTAGAGGTAAATGGTGCGGGAGATGCGCATGAGCCAAGGCTGGAAAATGACCAGCAGAATGCCATTTATGATAAGCCAAATAAAAATACTGTTATCGCGCCAGGTAATGCCCTTAAGCACAGCGTAGGCCGTGAGGGTAGCTACAGAAAAGGCCACAGACAAGGCATAACTTACATAGCCGGTGCCAAACCAAAAGCCTGTTTCCAATTCAAATTTTTGGTTACAAACCGGGCAGCGCTCATACATGTCGAAAATGCGGGAAACGCGCCAGTGAAAAAAGATGCTTTCTTTATACATGTGGCCCCGGCGGCAGCGGGGACACTTCATCTGCAGCATGCTGAGAAAATAATTCGGACGTTTTGTTGTGGGCATCAAAAATTGTATTAGGTATTACGACAATATGCGGCGGATAGTGCAAAGATAACATAATAAAATAGGGAAGCAGTAGATGTTAGGATAAATGTAAAGAAGACCTCTTGTTGGGCCTTCTTTACATTTATCCTATTTACCTGATATATAGTGCTTAATAAAATTTATTACGGCCTACTTTCTATTCGCTGTGCCTTCGGATTTGCGTTCCCCGATCTGCTGGCGCCACATGGCATAATACAAACCTTTTTCTGACAGCAAGGTTTGATGACTCCCCGTTTCTATGATGCGGCCTTTTTCCAACACATAGATACGGTCTGCGTGCAAAATGGTAGACAGGCGGTGCGCTATCATTACGGTAATGAGCTGGCCGCCTTCAATAATATGTTTTACGGTGTTGGTGATTTCTTCTTCCGTAATAGAATCTAACGCGGAGGTAGCTTCGTCGAATACCAGCAGGCGCGGATGGCGCAACAGGGAGCGGGCAATGGACAGGCGCTGTTTTTCACCACCGGATATCTTCATGCCGCCCTCGCCGATCACCGTATCCAGGCCATTGTCGCCCCGCAACAGCAGGTTCTGGCAGGCGGCTTTTTGCAGTACTTCCATAATATCTTCATCAGTAGCACGCGGGTTCACATACAATAGGTTTTCGCGGATGCTTCCGGAAAATAACTGAGTGTCCTGCGTTACGAAACCAATCTGATGGCGCAGCTCTTCCATATCTATATTCGTACTGTCGTTACCGTTATAGAAAATTTTTCCCTCCATTGGATTGTACAGGCCCACGAGTAGTTTAACAAGCGATGTTTTGCCGGAGCCGGAAGGGCCTACGAAGGCAATGGTTTCGCCGGTTTTTACCTCGAAGTTAATATTGTCCAGCGCCTTGGTGGAGGCGGTGAGGTGCTGGAAGTTTACATTCTTGAATTGCAGCTCCCGGAGATGGTGAATTTTTACCGGGTGTTCTGGCATTTTCTCCACCGGCATATTAAGTAACTGCTGAAAATTGATCAGCGATACCTGCGCTTCACGATAGGAAAGGATGATATTGCCCAATTCCTGTAAAGGCCCGAAAATGAAGAAGGAATACAATTGCAGGGTAATAAGCTGGCCAATGGCCATATTCTTTTGGAAGATAAGGTATATCATGACAAACAGGAGGCCTTGCCGCAAGGCGTTCACAAAAGTACCTTGCACAAAACTGATGCTGCGGATGCTGCGCACTTTCTTCAGTTCCAGCATCAGTATTTTGATGGTGGTAGTGTTAAGGCGGCGGATTTCCTGATGGGTAAGGCCCAGGCTTTTTACCAATTCAATATTGCGCAATGATTCCGTGGTGGCGCCTGCCAGCATGGTGGTTTCTTTGACGATGGTTTTCTGAATTACCTTGATCTTGCGGCTTAGCAGGTTAGTAAGTACGCCCAGGATCAGGCAACCCAGGAAAAAGGTCAAAGTGAGCCATCCGGAAATGAACAGGGTGTAGGTCGTCACGAATACGACGCCGATGACGGAAGTAAACAATACGTTGAAAAAGTTAGTGATGAATTTTTCTGAATCTGTCCTTACTTTTTGGAGTACGGCCAGTGTTTCCCCACTGCGCTGGTCTTCAAATCGCTGGTAGGGCAGGCGGAGGGAATGTTTAATGCCGTCTGAATACACCTGGGCGCCAAAGCGCTGTATAATTACATTCACAAAATAGTCCTGGAAAGCCTTGGCGATGCGGGATATCATGGCTACTGCCACCGCGGCCAGCAGTAGCACACCTGCGCCAGTAAGGTATTCCCCTAAGCCACGGGCCGGGCCGGTCGTCACTTTAAGGCTGGCATTAGGCCTTGAAAAAATGTTCAGCAGGCTGAAGGGGGTGCTGTAATGCGGGTGCGAAGCATATTGATCGATTAAGTTCCCGAAAATCAATGGATCCAGGAGCGAGAAAATCTGGTTGATGGACGCCAGCAGCATAGCTAGCACAATCAGCCACTTATAGTTTCTGAGATAGTGTATGAATAATTTCATGTGGTTGGTTGAATTACAGGTACGCGAAGATAGTGCAAATCATAACCCCCCGCAGGCGGCCTACGCTATCAATTGAAGAAGCAAGTTAGAAAGGAATTGGAAAATGCTAAGATAATTAGTAACTTCGGGGAGATCATAAATTACTTACCGCCATGTATCCAGCAGCGCTCATTGCTTACGCCTTTGTACAAAAAGGGATTGCTGAACGCAATTATATCAGTCAACTGAAATTGCAGAAGATGGTCTATTTCGCGCAGGGTTACCACCTGTCGCAATTTGGCAAACCCCTTATCATAGAAGATATCGAGGCCTGGAAATTTGGCCCCGTAGTGCCAGACATATATATCCAATACAGTGTGTTTGGTCCCAATCCCATCGTAGAAACAGACATACTGGCTTATGATGATAACCTGCGCAACAAACTTAAAACCCTCGACGAGCAGGCCCGGCAAGCCATAGAATACACCTGGGAAGCCACCCGCGACGTTTCTGCCAGAAGGCTTTCAGAATGGACGCACGAGCCAGATAGCCCCTGGCAAAAATATTATTACAATGATAACGGAGGCCGGCGCAAGGTTATCGACAATCACGATATTCAGGAATTTTTCAAGAAATTTTTATCCAAGGATAATTGATGGAGGTCTCTAAAACTCAACCCCCGCAGGAAATTGAAGACCTGCTGAATGCAAAGAACCCTGTACCGGCGGCCCAAGACGCCCATTCGGAAGAGGTAGACTATCTCGAAAACCGGGCCTCAGCCAGCGGGAGCAAAGATGCAGTGGTGAAGAATGCCCGCGATGTATTTACAGAAGAGAAAGATTTTACCTACGATCAGATCAATACCGGTATCCGCCTGGAGTACCTGCGCACCCTTCGACAAAACAATGGAGAACGGAAGAAATATGCCCGCCTGATATTCCTGTTTACCTGCCTGTGGGCAGCCATGATTTTTGTAATCCTGTTTTTAACGGGGTTTAAAAAAGTGATACTTTCCGATACCGTGTTGGTAGCGTTAATTACTACCACTACTGTAAATTTCTTTGGGTTCTTTTTACTGGTCGTGAAATATTTGTTCAACACAGGGGCTATCTCTAACGATGCCACTGCCGAATCAAAAGATTAAAAAAAATTATTCTCCTTCCGGGTTGCCCATGGCCTGGCTTTGCAAGATCAGCTCCCGCGCTTGCAGCAGGTGTTCATAAAACCCGCCAATTCCAATTCCCTTGCTTTTCAATACCGCCAGGTGTCCCTTTACAAACAGGGGCACATCGGAAATTAAAATAGCCTTGTGTAGCCGCAATTCCTTGGGCAGAGCTACCGTATTAAAAAATGCTTCCAATTCTTCCAGGCTCAGGGGCTGTTCTGTACTCATCGCTATTATAAAATTTAACAGCCGCAAAAATAATTAATTATAACCGAACCGGGACTGTAGCATACCTGGACGGATATTTTATTATGATGCTGCTGTTAAATTCCTGCGTTTACCGCGCTACGATTGTTTAGCAACGGAGGCATGGTGCTACCACATTCACCTGGGCCAATTTCTTTTGTGGTTGCAGGTAAGGATGTGTTTTCGCTTGGAATGTTTCTGGTATAATAGCCTTGCCATAATAAATGTGATGCGTTTCCGCACTGCCTGTTCATTAACTGCCCCAGCGTTCCCGGTCCAGCGTCCGGTATTGAATGGCTTCGGCAATATGCCCGGTTTGTATCTCCTGGCTATTGTCCAGGTCTGCAATCGTGCGACTCACTTTTAGAATGCGATCGTATGCCCTGGCAGATAGTTTCAATTTCTCCATGGCATTGCGCAGCAGGGTGCTACAGGTTGTGTCCAGTGTGCAGTGGCGCGCCATGAGGCGACTGGTCATTTGGGCATTGCAATAAATAGCAGCATCGTCGGTGAATCGGGCCTGCTGCAATGAGCGGGCCTGCATAACCCGTGCGCGGATGGTGGCGCTGCTCTCTGTTTCGGCTGGCGTAAGCAGGGCAGTGAAAGGTACAGGCGTTACTTCCACATGCAGGTCTATCCTGTCCAGCAGTGGCCCGGAAATTTTATGGAGGTACTTCCGTACCCCGCCCGGCGGGCAGGTACAGGCTTTTTCGGGATGGTTAAAATACCCGCAGGGGCATGGGTTCATGGAAGCGATCAGCATAAAACCGGCAGGAAAATTTACAGAAATCTTTGCCCGTGAAACAGATACCCGTCTTTCCTCAATGGGCTGCCGCATCACTTCCAATGCCGACCGTTTAAATTCCGGCAATTCATCCAGGAACAATACGCCATTATGTGCCAGGGAAATTTCGCCCGGCTGCGGGTTACTACCACCGCCCACCAGGGCCGTATCACTGATGGTATGATGGGGCGACCGGAAAGGACGGTGGGTAATGAGGGCCATATGTTCCGGTAGCTTTCCGGCCACCGAATGGATTTTCGTAGTTTCCAGCGCTTCCTGCAAACTAAGGGGTGGTAAAATGGTAGGTATACGACGGGCCAGCATGGTTTTACCAGCACCAGGAGGCCCTATCAGCAATGCATTGTGGCCGCCGGCAGCGGCTATTTCTAACGCCCGTTTGATACTGCGCTGCCCCTTTACATCAGAAAAATCCAAGGGGAAATCGGCTTGCGGAGTGAAGGTTTCAACAGGATCTACCTGTACACGGGGAATGGCCTGCGGATCGGAAAAGAAACGCACCACTTCCTGCATACTGCCCGCACCATATACGGCCAGGCCAGCAATCATAGCGGCTTCGCGGGCATTTTGCAAGGGTAGGATCACGCCTTTGTAACCTTCCCGCTGCGCCTGTATAGCCATGGCCAATGCTCCTTTGATGGGACGCAAAGTGCCATCCAAAGAAAGTTCACCCATGATAATATAATCCTGCAAATAGTCGCACGGTAGCTGGCCGGAGGCTGCCAGTATCCCGATGGCAATGGGCAGGTCATAAGCAGAACCTGCCTTGCGGATGTTGGCCGGGGCAAGGTTTACCACAATGCCTTGCCGTGGGAAACGATGGCCCAGGTGATTAATGGCGGAGTAAATGCGAAACTGGCTTTCCTTTACTGCATCGTCGGGCAGGCCTACCAGCAGGAATTTCACAAATTTAATAATGGACACCTCAATTGTAATGGTAATGGCTTCTACGCCCTGAATGGCGCTGCCGTAGGTTTTGATCACCATGGCGGTTAACAAAATTGGAGTTGGGTTTACATCAACAGTGATAGTGAATGTAGGAAAAAAAGTTGGTAAACTTCCAGTATTTGCTATTGGTGGTCTTATCGATCATAATCAAGACACCCAACATTAAAAACCAGTATTTTCAAAAACTAAAATTGGAAGAGGTCCGGTTTGCTGGCGGGGGGGTAATGCTCTGGGTTTCTCGAAGATGCTATATCCCGGATACCTTGGTGTTTGCAGAAATGATAACCGTAAATTGAAGGAATTGAGGTACCTGGATGAGGAAGGGCACACCTCAGCTATAGCAATCGACCGTAAAAACATTTGTAGTTTTATAAGAACAAGGTACAGCCCGTGGAGCATTGGGTTTACATTAGCATTTATAAGTAAATGCTGTAAAAAAGATTGGTAAAGCATGCGGCTTTGTTAACGATGGGCTGCCAATAAAAATATAAAAAGCGTGCTGTTTTTTGCCACCTATTCATCCGTGTAGGTACCCAGCTTAGCCAACAGGTCCAGCACCTTTTCCCGTTTCAGGATGAGGTAGCCCAATTTCTCTTTGGCTATACCGTCGCGCAGTTCGTATGTGAATTGCAAATTATCTTCTATCACATCACTGGCAAAATATTTGAACAGCAGGCGAGCATCGTTTTGAAGGTCTTCGGCAATTTCGTAGAGGTGGGTAGATAAAATATACAGCGAGCTTTTGTTTTCCAGCAGGCCACGGATCACGGCCAGGGAACAGTTTTTGGCGTCTTCTACATTGGTGCCTTTAAACATTTCGTCTATCAACACTAACCAGCGTTTATTGTTACTGATTTGCAGCACTGTTTTTTTGATGCGCTGTACTTCGTTATAAAAATAACTTTCACCTTTAAATATGTTATCCTGCACCTGGATGTTACTTAAGATACCGTCAAAGAAACTAAGCTCCATCTTTTGTGCCGGCACGCCCATGCCCAGGTGAGCCATGAAAACCGCTACACCAATGGCTTTGATGAAGGTGGTTTTGCCCGCCATATTTGCGCCGGTAAGAAAAAGAAAATGGTTTTTGGGGCTTAGTTCAATATCGTAGGCTACAGGATGTGGTATGATCAGGTGATATAATTGCTCGAAATGAACATAGGGTGCCGGTGATGTGACGAAGGTGGGAAATTGCAATTTAAGATGCCGCATGGCCTGCGCCATAGAATAATAAGCATCCAGTTGCTTGTAAAGGTCTGCCAGTTCGCGCAGGGGGCCGGATTGATGTTTACGCACCTGTTTATCAAATTGCAACATTGCTACAATAGATATCTCACCCTGTTGCGATGCATCCAGAATGGCCTGTAAGTCGCGATGGTTCAGCAATTGCTGGGCGCGGGTGAGTATGTTTTTGAGAATGGCCGGTGTTTCTTCCCGCAGGAATACGGCTATAAATTCCTTAAACCCTTGGAGCATATTCACGAGCTGCGCAAAGGAAAATTTAATGAAGCCATAGTTGGGCGCATAAAACGTGCGGAATATATAAGCGCCGGCTATGGCGCTAATGCCGCTGCCAATGCTCATGGGCGCTATTTCAGCATTCAGGTAATTATCGATCACCACCAGCGTACCGTTGGTAATGGTTTGAGGCCAGGCATCTTCCTGGTTCAAGATGTATTGCAGGGCTTCCTGGCGGCGTGCAATAGCCGCAGTATCTGTCAGGGGATTGCTGAACAGCTTGCGTAAATATTCTTTACCGCCAGCAGTGGTCGTGAAGTCTAACCGGTGAAAGAGCGAAAACTCTTCGTCGCGATTAAAGATAGACAGGTCATAGTACGTGGTTTGATCCAGATGCATACGTTGTAAAAGTTGATAGGTAATAGCGGCTGGCAAAAGGTGCCGCCACGCTGGCCCGTTTAACAATGTAAAACAATTCGGCCGTTTTGGCCGTGCGTCATCATAAAGATGCAAAAAGCCGGAATTTTACCACGCACCGGTTATTTTACAAATCAAATAGCAGGCGATGTCCCTGTTGCTGCTCATGGAATACACCGTTTTCATATGCCAGGTGACCGCTTACAAAAGTATGGGTTATGGAGGCAGGAAAGGTGTGTTCTTCAAATGGGCTCCAGCCGCATTTATAAAGGATATTAGGGGCATTCACAGTAGTGGCCTGCTGCAAATCCACGATCACACAATCGGCGTGATAACCTTCGCGCAGGAAACCACGTTCGCGGATGCGGAAAAGGATGGCCGGCGCATGACTCATTTTTTCCACCACTTTTTCTATGGAAATATTTCCCTGCTGTGCGTTCTGGAGCATGAGCAACAGGCTGTGCTGCACCAGGGGAATACCACTGGGAGCCTGCAAATAAGGCTGCGCTTTTTCTTCGCGGGTATGTGGCGCGTGGTCTGTGGCAATTACGTCCAAACGGTCGTCCAGTAAGGCTTTCCAGAGGGCGTGTTTATTATGCTCGGCTTTGATGGCGGGGTTGCATTTGATGTTGTTGCCATAACGGGCATAATCATCGGCAGTAAAGTAAAGATGATGCACGCACACTTCGGCAGTAATGCGCTTTTCGGACAGGGGCAGCATATTACTGAACAATTGCAGCTCTTTCTCCGTGGAGATATGTAAAATGTGGAGGCGGGAATGATGTTTTTTGGCAAACTGTACTGCTACCAGCGACGATTCAAAACAGGCCTCCTCATTGCGGATCAGCGGGTGATCGGCAACGGTGAGGTGTTCGCCCTTTTCCTGTTTGAACTTTTCCAGGTTAGACCGGATTATTTTTTCATCCTCGCAATGGGTGGCGATGAGTAGTTCAGCACCGCTGAATATTTTTTCCAGCGTGAGGTAATTATCCACGAGCATGTTGCCGGTAGAAGATCCCATGAATATTTTTACACCGCAGACGCGGTCTTTTTTATCATTGGTGCGCAATACCTCTTCGGCGTTATCATTAGACACGCCCATAAAAAAGGAGTAATTGGCCAGGGAATTTTTGGCGGCGATCTCGTATTTGGCTTCCAGCAGCGCCTGGGTAATAGCTTCCGGTTTGGTATTAGGCATTTCCATAAAGCTGGTGGTGCCGCCGGCCACGGCTGCCCTGGCCTCGGAATAAATAGTAGCCTTGTGGGTAAGCCCCGGCTCTCGGAAATGCACCTGGTCGTCTATCACGCCGGGTAGCAGGTGCTTACCTTCTCCATCTATCTCGGTATGGGCCGCTGTAACGCTAAGCTGTGGCGCCATGCGGTGAATGCGGCCATCTTTAATCCATACGTCCTGTACGGTGCTCAGGCCTTCATTGACCACCGTGATATTTTTGATGAGGTAGTTTTCCATTTGGCAAAGTTAGGGTGAAATGTGCATCGTTAGAAAAAACGAATGGGCAAATTCCTGCCAGGCATAATTTACCCCGCCTTCCAAAAAAGTAATTGAGTGGCCGAGCGCTCCTCAATAGCCGGGCATATTTATCAGATAATGTTTATCCTTCCAGGTGGATGGAAAATACCAGCATGCGGGAATGCAACTGATCGATCACGTTGGAATAACGCAAATTTTTGTCCGGGGCGTGTACATTGCCCAATCCATTGCTGATCTTAAATTCTGGCGAGAAGATGAAGCTTTCGAAATAAAACTCAAAACCCGCACCCAGCTCAAAGCCATAGTCGCCGCTTTTCACTTTTACCAATTCCTCAGCACGTTTTGCTCGCGCATTAGAGGCCAGGTCAAAGTCGTATTTAAGCCCTGCAATAGTGTATACGCGCAGGTTGCCAATGCGGTCTGATTTAAATTTTACCTGCAGCGGAAAGCTTACCAGGATAGACTCAATGTTTTTGGTGGTAGTGGGCGTTTCGCCGTAGGTTTCGCTATAGTATAAATTTTTGGAAGCAAAGACCAGTTGGGGATTAATGCGCAGATCAAAGTGTTCAGACAGGCGGGCATTGGCCAGCAGCCCAAGGTTAAAGCCAAAGGTTTTCAAAGGCTCTGCCACGTTAATAGAGTCGGTGGCAAGAAAACGTTTGGAGTGCGATAATTTGTAAAAAGATTGATTGGTGGCCAGGGTAATACCAAAGTAATAGGGCTTGGCATCATGCTCCAGCATATTCAAATTTTGTTGCGCCGATGTCTTAACAGACAGCGTCAGCAACAAACCTACTACTAGCGCGATGCGCTGTAAACCGAACAAATGCCGAATGTGAGCGTTTTGCATGTAACGTCCTGAAACCCCGTGTTTTTTAAAATATTAACCATAATGGCTCCTTGCGGGAAGGCCTTTACCGATGAGGGTAGGTAGCTGTAGGCCGCCTTACTTTTGGAAACGAGTTTCCCGATCAACGGCGTAATATAACGAAAGTAAGTATTGTATAATTGTTTAATAGGGAAAATTGTGGGGTTGGAGAATTCCAGTATCACCAGTTTTCCCCCTGGTTTAAGCACGCGCTGCATTTCGGACAGGCCCTTTTCCAGGTTTTCAAAGTTGCGTACGCCAAATGCTACCGTTATGGCATCAAACGTAGCATTGGGGGCGCTTATTGTTTCACTGTCGCCGGTTTGGAGGGTTATTTTGTTGGTGAGACCCAGTTTTTCAATTTTCTGTCGGCCATGAGCCAGCATGCCTTCAGAAATATCTATGCCCAGGATCTTGTCGGGATGCAGCATTTTATTAGCCATTATGGCCACGTCGCCAGTACCGGTGGCCACGTCCAGTATGTATTTGGGGCGCAAAGGCTTCAGGTAACGCAGGGCTACCTTGCGCCAGTAAATATCTATGCCGAGCGACATAAACCGGTTCAGGAAGTCGTACCGGAAAGCAATATCGTCAAACATCGTTGCGATCTGCTCCTTCTTGCTTAATTTTGACGCCTGGAACGGCACTACCTTTGTTGCAATTTCTTTTTCCGCCATAGCTGGCAAAGTTAGCATAAAGAATGTTTGCTTGCTTGCAGGAAAAGCAGGATAAATCAGAAAGCCGGTCCGCTGTGTAACAATTTAAGTGAAGTAATTATGCTCATCAAGACATCAGAATATCTGATCAGTAATGAATTTTATGATAAATGCCCCAAGCCTAACCTGCCGGAGTACGCCTTCATAGGCCGTTCCAACGTGGGTAAGTCTTCCCTGATCAATATGATCGCCAACAATGAAAAGCTGGCCAAAACCTCTGGTACGCCGGGTAAAACTACGCTGATCAACCATTTCCTCATTAATAAAGATTGGTACCTGGTGGATCTCCCAGGTTATGGTTATGCCAAGCGCAGTATGTCTCAGCGCAAAACCTGGGAAAAAATGATCGAAAACTACGTACGCAAGCGCGAGAACCTGATCAATGTTTTTATATTAGTAGATAGCCGCCACAGCCCACAGGCGCTAGACCTGGAATTTGTAAACCAGCTCGGTGAGTGGCAGGTGCCCTTCACCCTCGTTTTCACCAAGGCCGATAAAAGTACCCAGGCCGAGGTGAGCAAAAATGTAAAAGCCTTTTTAAACCGTCTCCGCGAAAACTGGGAGTTCCTACCCCAGCACTTTGTAACCAGCACCGCCAAGAGAATGGGCCGAGACGCCATCCTTGGTTTCATCGATGAGCAGAACGCCATGTTCCGCGGCATTGCTTAATAAAAAGCGGGATGAAGAAAACCAATAGCGTATACAGTAGCAGATACAGCTGAAATGGTCAACAAATCGTGTTTTGAGTAGGGGCGACAAAGGCATATGATGCGGGACACGCATCAGCAGGGTAGGGTTAAGAAAAAAACAGCCTTTCCTTAGATCAGTTTACGATCTTGTTTGCACAGCTACTGCTCGCAAAGGCTTCCGGCTTGGCCTTGAAGGCAAAGCCCATCCCGAGGATGTAACCCATGGCCTCCCGTAGGGCCAGGTTGCTTTTGAACTGGGGATTCGTGTTGATGTCGGCATGCACTTCCATATCTACGTCATACTCGGTGAACAGGTCGCACAGTTCATACGCGATCTCAATACTGCGCGCTACTTCCACCAACATTCTTTCTTTGATAGAATACACATCCCGGGTTTTTTCGTTGTGGATGAACATAAAACCGCCATGTCCTTCGCGCAGGAACACGATCACGGTGGCAAATTCAGTTTCCAGTCCTTTTACCTGGGAATCTGTACCAATGCATACTTTGAGGCGATAGTTCTGCCCTGTTTCGCGGATAATGGCAGCTCTCACTTCATCTTTAATGGGCAGGTGAATAGGATCACCGTTGAATCTTCTCCATTGCATATTGTTCTTATTTAGTGATGAGAATAAGCAAATCCCTAAAACAATATTGCCAGTCGGATGATAATGCCGTAAAGCGTCTGGGTCGTTGCGTCCAATTTCATCTAATATACGAAAAAACAACTGGCTGCTTAACTTCTAAACTATTTCATAAAGAAGAATGTTAATTAAATGTGGATTAGCCTGGAAGCAGGCGCTGGTAATGGGTTTGAGGGAAATGGTGAAATATAAAAAACTCCAGCGTAACGGCGCGGGAGCTTTGTAAGGTGTATAAAATGCGGTGAAATTAATACTGACCGGTGCTCAGCAACACCAGCGTACAGGCGTAAGGGTGTTCTATGCCTGCCTGTTGTGCCAGTTTTACCAGCTCAGGATTTTCTGTTCCCGGATTAAAAATAATGCGTTTGGGATGCAGGGACAGGATGTAATCGTAGTACTGTTTTTGTTTTTCCGCATTCATGTATAACGTTACCGTATCTACGTTGTCCAGTGCCGGATGGGCCGCCGTGATAAGTGTATCGCCAATTACGCCTGCGCGCAGTCCAATGGCCACCACGGGATGCCCATGTTGGGTGAGGCGATTCACCGCCAGGTAGCTGTACCGGTCGGGATGGGGGGATGCCCCAAGGACTACTGTCAATTTGCCTTGATGATCTGCCATAAGCTGAAGCTTTTGCTGTTTAAAAAAGATGGTAGCTGCGTCGTGGCAGTGCCTGTACAATGTTTACCATAGCGGGTTTCAGTTCGGGCCATTTAAAGGTATAGCCTTCCGCCCTGGCCCGCGCAGGTATTACCCAGCGGCTCTTTAACAATAACTCAGTTTCCGTGCCAATCATCCAGGCGCCTATTTTCAACATCCAGGTGGGAGCTGGCAGGCCTACGTGGTGGCCGGTGGCGGCACGCAAAGTTTGCATAAAGGTGCGGTTGGGTACCGGGTTGGGGGCGCTGCAATTGTATACGCCCTGTGCCGCAGGATTTTCAAAGGCCCAGGCCATCATGCGGCATACATCATCTATATGCACCCAGCTATACATCTGCTTTCCATTGCCCTGGTGGCCCCCCAGGTAGTATTTTACCAGGGCCAGGTATGGCCCCATAACACCGCCCTCTGCTGCGCCAAGGGTAACAGCGATGCGTAGAATTATTTTTCGTGTATGCGGTAACGTTAGATCGTTAAAAGATTGTTCCCATTGCTTACATACCTGAACAGAAAAATCGTTCTCTATTTCGCCGGTGGTTTCGTCCATGGGGCGATCCAGGCTGTAACGGTAAATGGTAGCGGAGGCCGCGTTTATCCATACCTTAGGCGGTTGCTGCAGGTTTTGTACGGCTTGGCTAAGGGCTTTGGTGCTTTGGGTGCGACTGTCGAAGATGGCTTGTTTGTTTTCGGGGGTATAACGGCAGTTTACACTTTTACCGGAGAGGTTAATAAGCAGGTCGGCACCTTCCAGGTGTTGCTGCCAGGCGCCGGCACGCTGGCCATCCCACAACACATAACGGGTGCGGTGGTGATTTTCTTTGGGGTGGCGGGCCAGTACGATGATGTCGTTTTCTGCGCCAAAATACTGCACCAGGCTTTGCCCGATGAAACCAGTGCCGCCGGCGATAATGATTTTTTTATTTTTCATGGCAGGAAAAATTTGAATAGTCTAATGAAAGTTCAGAAGTTTCAAGAAATATTGAAATATTATACCAAAAAAATTTATTTTAGCATTTTCAACAGCGTTCCATAAAACCAGTTTTCTTCTGATTTAATGAGGGCGGTGAGGGCGGTGTCTGCGCTCTTGGCAAATTTGTTAATGCCTTCGATGGATTCACGGAAAGCTTTTACATTTTTGTCTTTGTTATCGCCTTCTACTTCGGCGAGTTGATGCAGTACTTTCAAAATAGGGTCCAGCTCACGTTTTTTGCGTTCGCGGGTAATCAGCGACACTACTTTCCATATATCTTTTTCAGCTACAAAAAATTCTTTGCGTTCCCCTGGTATGAGTACTTTTCCCACCAGGCCCCAGTTAATCAGTTCCCGCACATTCATATTAGTGTTACCCCGGGAAATGTTAAGCTCCGCCATGATCTCATCGGCGCTGAGCGGACCCGGCGTAATGAGCAGCAGGGCATGCACCTGGGCCATGGTACGGTTAATGCTCCATTGCGCGCCGAGTGAGCCCCATGCCTGTATGAACTGTGCTTTAGCTTCTGGTAACTTCATGTGACAAATGTAGAATAAGTTTTTGAACTTTCAAAATATTGTGAAAGATGGATGGGTTAAGGGAAGCTTACATAGGAAAAAGGGTTTATTTTTCAATGGAGGAGGCATATTATAAGAAAGTTATCCCGGCGCTATATATTCATTAAATATTTATGTAATTTCACTATGTAAGGCGTAGATATCCATTTTGATTTTGTGCCCATGGGTATCTTTTAGCGGGATATACTTTCACAAAACTATCCAAACTGATTTACAAGTTGTTTGTATTCCGGTAAGCGTATTACAGGTCACCCAAAAACGGCATACCCGGTAATTAGATAGCTTCATCATCATCATCCAATTATACCCTTAACGTTAACGCTATGAGAATTATTTATTCACTTCTGTTTGTATTGATGTTTTTGGCCACCGGTAATCGCATGATCGCTCAAGCGCTGACGTCAGCTACCACCCAACCCTGTCCGGGCGTGCCTACCTATTATACTTACACTGGGCCGGCGGTTACTTTTCTTACCTTCGAATCCGCTCCCTGGGGAACGATTACGAATCTTACCACAACGGGAGATGGCACAAGCGCAAACATGTATATCACCTGGGATAATGTTACAACGGGCACTGTAATTATAACCTACAAACCTAAAGATGCAAATCCTGCTTACCCTAATCAGACAAAAACGGTTAATTTCAACGTTAAAGGCCTGCCAGTAGATGCTAGTGCGTATCTGGTACATCCACCAACACTTGCCTGCGATTACCGGGGCAATGTTTCGTTTAGTTGTAACGTGCCGGGGGCGACCATGTATACGTTCAATAATAATTATGGCTGGCCAATGTCCAATCCAAGTGCTGGAAATTTTATTATGTTTGTAGAGGGAAGCTCTTCTCCAGAGATCCAAATCACCGCAAGTAACGGATGTTCTTCAATAAGCTCTTCGTCAAGGTTTAATCTTTACCGTTCGGGCCCATCCGTTTCATATGGAGGATCAATCAACACTCCTGATTTACCCACCATGGGCTTTTGTAATAATACGGTGGCCACTTTCATTGCGCCCGTGTATTCCATTGCAAACTCCTATACCTGGAATGCAGACAATTCCAATATTCTTATCAACGGTCAACATCCGCCGGTGACCGTCAACGGGGTCAATAATACCACTGTAACAGTAGAACAGGATGATAAAACACAGACAAATTACATGACCTTCGTGACGGTAAGGCCTAATATAGATCCGACACTAGGGTGTGCGGACAATACTTCCACATTGTCGAGATTAATTCATGTAGGCGGCTACACGGTGGTGGCGGTGCCGTCGGTTGGTACTAATGGGGAGCATGTGTCAATCACTTTGCCGCTTGTTCGAGGTGCAACACAATATACCTGGACAATGGATGGTGTAGAACTAGGTACCACAACCACTCCTCATTTTAAATTCAATTATACAAGTGATTGTTCTTTTCATACATTTGTAGCCTATATTGATCGTCCAGCCTGCGGAATCTCGCCATCCGTGGAAAACAATACTATTCTCTGCCGTGGTATTGAGACCTACCCCGCCGTCAAGACCGGAAAGACGGACATAGCTGGTAATATTAAGACTGTCGCCGCTGTTATGACGGTTTTCCCCAATCCCGCCAATGACAAGATCAACGTATTGGTGCCCGTCGAATACCTGAATGGTCTCATCCGTGTGTATGACGTACATGGTAGTGTAGTAAAAACGGTGTATGGCAATGCCAGCAGTATATCCGTTGACGTTGGCCACCTGCCCTCCGGCTTATATATCATTAGCCTGGAAAAGGGCGTGCTGGAAAAACAGACAGTCAAAATCGTAAAACAATAACCTGTTTCATCGAAAAATGGGTCGTTATCCCTTTTTTTCGTCTTTTTCTTCCCCCTGTAAAAAACAATAACGGCGTTCCGCAAAGAACGCCGTTATTGTTTTTAAAACGATTTTTAAGACTATACAAGCATGGTCACCGGGCTTTCCAGGAAACCTTTCAGCGTGGCCAGGAAACGTGCGCCCACAGCGCCATCCACGGAACGGTGGTCACAACTGAGGGTAAGTTTCATAATGTTAACAGCTTTGAACTGGCCTTTCTCAGACACTACCGTTTCTTTGATATTACCTACAGCTAGGATAGCAGAATCTGGCGGGTTAATGATGGCCGTAAATTCGTCTATACCCAGCATGCCCAGGTTAGACACCGTAAATGTGTTGCCGGTAAAATCGTTGGGCTGTAGTTTTTTATTCTTGGCCTTGTCGTACAGTTCTTTCGCATCGGCGGCGATCTGCGACAGGGTTTTAAAATCAACAAATTTAATCACCGGAACAATCAGTCCTTCCGGCAGTGCCACGGCAGAGCCGATGCTGATATGGTGGTTCTGGCGAATAAAGTCGCCCATCCAACTGCTGTTTACATCCGGATGTTGGCGCAAGGCCAGGGCGGCAGCTTTGATCACCATGTCGTTGAAGGAGATCTTCACTGGCGATACTTCATTGATGGCTTTGCGAGCTTCAATGGCTTTGTCCATGTTCACATCTATTTTCAGGTAGAAATGTGGGGCCTGGAACTTGCTTTCGCTGAGGCGTTTGGCGATCACCTTACGCATAGTAGTAACCGGTATGTCGGTAAAACTTTCCTGTCCGGCAGGAGCTGCGGCTACGGCGGGTTTGCCGGTAGTAGCGGCGGCGGGAGCGGCTGTTTTGGTGGCCGGCACAAAGCTGTCTATATCACGTTTCACGATACGGCCAGCATCACCGGAGCCGGGTACCTGGGAAATATCGATGCCTTTTTCTTCGGCTAGTTTTTTAGCTAGGGGAGATGCTTTTACCCTACCATTGCTGGTAGTGGATACAGCTACGGGAGCAGGAGCGGCCGTATTGGCGGCTGCGGCAGGGGCGGTAGCCGCAGGCGTTGCTGCGCTGGCTGCGGATGCTGCAGGGGCGGCGGGTGCGCCTTCAGCGCTGAGAATGGCATCTACATTTGTGCCGGGTTTGCCTACTATGGCCATGATCGCATTTACCGGAATAGCTTCGCCATCTTTTACCCCGATGTAGAGCAGGGTACCCTCTGCATAACCGACTACTTCCATGGTGGCTTTATCGGTTTCTACTTCTGCCAGTACGTCGTCGCTCTTCACGGTGTCGCCTACTTTCTTCAGCCAGGAGGCAATTTTACCTTCTTTCATAGTATCGCTGAGCAGCGGCATGCGGATCACGGTAGCGTTTTTCAGTGCTTCCTGTGCGGCGGCATTGCTGGCCGGTGCGGGTGCAGCAGGGGCGGGAGCCGGTGTGGCTTCCGCTGCCGGTGCGGGGGCTGCGGAAGGAGCTGGGGTGCCAGTACCTTCCAGCAAAGGTTTGAAATCTTCACCGGGTTTGCCTACAATGGCTATGATATCATTTACTTTGGCTGCTTTGCCTTTTTCGGTGCCGATATAGAGCAAGGTACCTTCTACATAGCCTACGACTTCCATGGTCGCCTTATCTGTTTCTACTTCAGCTATTACGTCGTCCGATTTTACCGTATCGCCCACCTTTTTATGCCAATCTGCAATCACCCCTTCTTTCATCGTATCGCTCAAGAGGGGCATTCTGATAACTTCTGCCATAGTGCTTTGTCGAAATTTTGCCCAAACCTACATGTTTTTGCGCAAAAAGTGAAAGGAAATTAGCGGTGGAACAGGTGCTTGCCTGGTGCAGAATGTATGCCCAAAAACAGGCAGCAGACAGGAGCTGTAAGCAGAAAAGGCAAAAACGATTTTGCTTTTGCCTTTTCTTAATATAAATAAGTATTTAACTATTAAACGGTTAAATATCAAGTTCCAGGTTCATCCGGTCTTTCAACTCTTTTACCAGCGGGTATTTTTCTATCATCTTGGCCAGTTGTTCACGGCTGGAAAGCGGCACCGGGCCGAGGTCGGCAGGCGCCTGCGATTCATCGAGATGAAAAGAGACAATGAGGGACGGATTTTTGAATTTGGATTTGAAAAATTCAGAGATGCCAAGTTTTTCTTCTTCCATAAAACGCAACTGCACAATATTGCTGCTGGTCATTGTAATCTCGTGGGGCGGTTGCAGCCCCAGAACGGCGAGTTGAAAGTTACTCACCACGGTCATTTTATTGGCTTGCCGGAAGCGGTCTATGAATTCATCCCAGTACACGTGAATGGCACCCAAGGTAAGGGGAATGCGTTCCTCGGTGATCGTGGCACTTTGCTGGGCGGCCATGGCTTGCTTCATGGCTGCCAGGCCGGTGAGTTTGGCATTGCCGGCAGGAGCAGTGGTGGCCGGGCGTGTGGTGGCCGGCGTTGGGTTACCAGCGGTATTTTGGGCGGCTGTGCCGGGGTAATTCGGCTCGGTCGCTGCCACGGTAATGGGCCGGGTAGTAGTTGTATGAATGTTTGCGGACCCTGCATCCGGCTGTGTGCCATTGGAATGGGCAGGTACATTCGCCGGAGGAGCCGGGGCAGTGGGTGTTTTAGGCGTTTCAATCGTTAAGCGGGCTTCCTGCTGGGCTATACTTTGCGTGGTGGCAGGTTGTCCGGCCTTGGGTGATATTGCGCGGGCAAAGGGTGCACGAAGTTTTTGCGGGATGCTGCCATCAGGCACTAATTTTTTTTTTACTACCTCGCCGCTATCGTCGCTGCTGAGGGTGATGGCCTGCTGTAAAAAGCAAAGTTTTATCAGCGCCATTTCCACATGCAGGCGTTTGTTGCGCGCCAGGCGGTAGTTGATCTCCGTTTCATTGAGCAGGTGCAGCGCCGTGATCAGGTAAGCAGGGCTTACGCGGACGGAGAGCTGTTTGTAGCGCTCCCGCAGGTTGCCCGATACTTCCACCAGGTGTTGCACTTTATCTTCTTTACAAAGCAGCAGATTCCGTAAAAATTCGGACCAACCATTCAGGAAATTATCGCCTTCGAAACCCTTCTGTAGGATCTCGTCGAAGATGAGCATGGCCTGGGCCACATCCTGTGCAAGCACCGCTTCCATAACCTTGAAAAAGTAGTCGTAGTCCAGAATGTTCAGGTGTTCCAGCGTGTTGGAGTAGGTAAGGTGGCCCGCCGTGAAACTCACAATCTTGTCCAGGGTGCTAAGCGAGTCGCGCATGCAGCCATCCGTTTTCTGGGCTACCAGGTGCAGGGCATCTGGCTCTGCCTCGATATGTTCTTTCTGGCATATTTCGGCCAGGTGATCTACCGTATCCTGTATAGTGATGCGTTTGAAATCGAATATCTGGCAGCGGCTCAGGATGGTGGGCAATATTTTATGCTTCTCCGTAGTAGCCAGGATGAAGATGGCGTAGGAGGGTGGCTCTTCCAGCGTTTTAAGGAACGCATTGAAGGCCGATGAACTGAGCATGTGCACTTCATCGATGATATAAATCTTGTATTTGCCCGCTTGTGGTGCAAAACGCACCTGTTCTACGAGGGTACGGATATCATCTACCGAGTTATTGGATGCGGCATCCAGTTCATGAATATTAAATGATGCGCCATCGTTAAAAGATACGCAGGAGTGGCATTCGTTGCAGGCTTCACCATCCGGCTGCAGGTTTTCACAGTTGATGGTTTTGGCCAGAATACGGGCACAGGTAGTTTTGCCCACCCCGCGCGGGCCGCAGAACAGGAATGCATGCGCCAATTGATTATTACGAATGGCGTTCTTTAAAGTAGTGGTAATGTGTGCCTGGCCTACCACCGTAGAGAAATTCTGCGGGCGGTATTTACGAGCCGAAACGATAAAATGCTCCATAGTCAATCAGCTACAAAATAACGGAAAATTCAGTCAGCAATTCGGATGCGTATTTTTTACATACATATGGCTTACTCCGCCAGTATAGGATGTCGTTTAAAGGGCTTGCTTCGGTCAAATAGATAGCGGTAGGTCGTTAAGGTTCGGGATCTTACTGCGCCGAGGTGGGCCGCTATGTTGATCATCTTCGGATTAAAATCACCTATCCATTGCATTTCAAAGTCTAAATAGGTTTTCCCGCTCTGTACGTTATTGGCACCTTCAATGATCAGGTAAGCGTCTATCCCTTTGGCCTGGTATTCAGGGATTACGCCAAATACAACACCAGTAAGCTTGTTGTTCTTTTTAAAAGCTTTCAGCCAAAGGAACTGGAGCTTCTGGAGCAGGCCAAATTTGCCGTGCAGGTATTTAAACCACTGGTTTAGTTCCGGGAGATTCAACCAGCAGCCAATGGGCTGCCCATTGTGATATACAAACCACACTGTTTCTTCGTCTATCACCGGTTTCATGCTCTCAAATATCTTTACCGCCTGCGCTTTAGCCATGTCTTTGCCTCCGCCGTGGCCGGCCCAGGCTTTATTGTAAATAATGGTAAAGTCTTCGGCAAATTTTTCCAATTCCCCTTTTTTAAAATGCCGGGCAGTATATTCCGGGTTGGCAGCTATCTGGGCATGGCGATTAAAGAATTTTTGGTGCAGTCTTTTCCGTAAATCCATGCTCAGGCACACCTGGTTAAAGAAGGGTAGGAAGCCATAGTTTTCCATCAAGGATTTGTAGTAGGGAGGATTAAAGTTCATGCAATAGAGTGGTTCGTGAAAACCTTCTACCAGCAAGCCCCACCACCTATCGCGCTCGCCAAAGTTTATAGGCCCATCCATAGCGCCCATGCCTCTTTCCTGCAACCATTGTTTGGCCGTGTCGAATAGCAGGTTGGCGACTGCCTGGTCATCGATGCTATCAAAGAAACCTACGCCACCGGTGGGCTGTTCGTCGCCTTTGTTCTTGTATTTTTTATTAACAAATGCAGCGATACGCCCAATGGGTTTTTTATGGTCATCCAGCAGCACCCAGCGAATGGCTTCGCCGTGGCGGAAGGCCTTGTTTTTATTTTTGTCGAAAATCTCTTCAATATCTTTATCCAGTGGCTGTATCCATGCCGGATTGCCTTTGTTGATGGCCACATGCACGTCGAGAAATAGCCGGGCTTTTTGCGAAGTGTCTACGATGATCAGTTCCATAACGCAAAAATAGGTTTTACGCGGAGCATTTGAGCATGGAATGTATAGGGGAGATCTTAGCAACCTACAACTACGATGCCTGCTGGCCCTGTGAAAGTCTTTGCCAGTATTCCAGGAACCTTTATCTAAAGAGCGTATGCCGCTCATAGCTATCCTTAGCCGAATGCATGCAATTCCCCCCGGATCTTTAATTGCCCGCACACTTCCAGGGGTCGGGGCTACCAGCAGGCGCTATTTTGTCGTACGCCCAGCAAAAGTTGAGGGATTGGCTGGTAATGCTTACCAGTTTTACGGCTATTTTCACGCCCTTGCGACTGTTGGAGGCGGTAATGGATTGGGAACCTTTTGCGGGTACATTATTAATAGTGTAGGTTTCGGTCTTAAATACATCCCCATTGCTACGCAGGTATTGTACTGCTACCACCACATTATCCAATGAAAATTCTGTTTGGTTGCGGGCGGTGATCTTCAGGTTTTTGATGCCACCCAGCAAGCCAGTATGGTAATCGCTGTTGCTGATAGCAATAAACTGCTGCCAGTTGCGCCGGTAATACTCGCGCTGGTCTACGAAAGTGGCGGCTTCCCGTTGCTGTACGTCACGGCGGTCGGCTATCTGCTGGGCAGTATTACTGGAAAGTTCCATGGTTTTACGCAGGTCACGGGTTTCGTGGGCCAGGCGCTCATTTTCTAGCAGTAGTGTGTGTATGCGTTTTTGCTGCCCGCAGTAACTAAGTATCAGCACAACGGAAAGAATGGCAATGATAAGCAGGTAAACCGGTTGTTTCATGATATGTTAGGAGAAAAAATAGTGCCGGATAATAAAGCCGTAGTGTAATGATATTGCTAATTTTCCTTTTATTTTCCAGGGTAAATTTTTACATTGGAAGATGCCAGTTAATGTCTCGCTTAAGATTGCGTACCCACAAGAAATCAACCCTTTGGTACGCCCCTTGTATGAAGCCGCTTTTCCAAAACAGGAACGCCGCGATTGGGAAGAAGAACTCACTTTGTTAAAGGCTGGAAAGCTAATCCTTATCATCATTGAATACGGGACAGCCTTTGCCGGTTTTCTATTCTGCTGGCCTTTACATGGCTTTCATTTTATTGAACATTTTGCGGTGTTGCCGGAATTGCGTGGTAATCATATTGGCCGCCATGTTATTGCCCAACTTCAGGAGCAACTGGGCGCTTTGGTGCTGGAGGCCAATCCACCCAATGACGGAACCTCCATGCGCCGCCTGCGTTTTTATGAAAATGCCGGCTTCCATCTTTTTCCGCAGGAATACCGGCAGCCACCCTACCGGGAAGGTGATGCCCCGCTGCATATGCGGTTGCTGCACCGGGGGCTTAGCGAAGGTACTACCTTCGAGTCGGTAAGTGCAGGTATCTACCGGGAAGTGTATAAAGTTATCGGACACTAATGATTTTGCATCTATAACAAGAAAGGAGGCTTCCGGTGGAGGCCTCCTTTCTTGTTATGAGTAAAATGTTCGAAACATTCGTTAATCCCGTGTCCTGCTTCCGTTAGACTGTGTTTGGGGTTGACGGGCAGGCTGCGGAGTGGCCTGTCTTTGTGGCTGCTGCACCTGGCGCTGTGGTTGGGATGCAGCGCGTGAGGGCTGCGACTGCCTTTGCGGCTGCACGGTAGGCCTTGTAGCCGTACGCGTACTCGTATTTACCTGGCGTACTGCATTCTGTTGATTATTTGCAGGCCGGGTAGTATTCATGATCCGTTGATCATTATTATTGCCAGTCCCCCGATTGGGATAATTGTTTACTGGCGTACGGTTGGAAGAATTATTGGTCGGCTGTGTAGTAACCGGTGTGCGGTTGGTAATGTTGTTCGTTCGCCCTGTATTGTTTGTTGGCTGCGTGGTCTGGTTTACGTTGCCACGGTTTGGAATACTATTAGCCGGTTGCGTGTTCTGGTTTACAGTGCCACGGTTGGGAAAATTGTTAGCCGGTTGCGTATTCTGGTTTCCGTTACCACGGTTCGGTATATTGTTGTTATTATTGTTGGGTACTGGCGCCGGGCGGTCTGTATTAACACGGCTGGGTACATTATTGTTATTATTATTACCCGGATTCGGGTTGCGAGTTGTGGATCCGCCATTGTTGTTTGATGGTGAGGTATTCCGCACGGAGGGACGATAAACATTCAGGCGGTTGTTGCTTAAGTTCGTAGCGCCGGGACGGTCTACGTTATTAATACGTACAGGTGTTACCCGTGTACGGGTATAACGCTGCACATCCGCTGGCCTTGGGCCACGATTATAGTAATTATTATTGTTTACTACGGTTGTATTGTTAATCACCGTGGTATTATTAATAATGGTCACATTGCGACTGCGGTCCACATAATAATTATGAATATTGGAAGCAGCAATATACCTGCGGGGAACAAAATGCCAGTAATTAGGCTGTAGGCCTACCGTAATGCCCACCGTAATGCCGGGGCTCATAGGCGCCCATCCATAATAATCACCACCGGTACGCCAGTCTACCCAGGCAGGGCTCCAGTCGGTACCAGGTACCCATACCCAGCCATAAGCATTATCGAGCAGCCAACGACCATAGTGGAAGGGGGCCCATCCCCAGGAATAATCGGAAGCCCAGGTCCAGCCGTAATCGGTGTACACCCAGTGGCCATTGGAGGCATATGGCTGGAAGTCGGCCCCGGCATTGGGAATCCATACCTGTCCGTACTGAGGATAGCTTACCCAGCGGCCGTAAGGGCTAAGCTGGTCATAAAATCCATCGATGGACACACTGGCCTGCTGGGGCTGATCGTAGTAGGTCGGCGACTCCGCAGCCGCCTGGTAGGTAGTGCCGCAGGCGCTAAGCAGGATATAGGAAATGAGAAGCATGGCTAATTGTTTCATGGCGACAGTTTTTAAGGTCTGCTATCAGTAATATTGTGATGTTATTTAGACAAAGGTTGCAAAGGAAAGTTACTTTTTCTAATCTCGTTTTAACAACATTTAACGTTACCCTACTTATGCAAATAATGTGCAGGTTCCGGGAGGTTGTTTTAAAGCATGATATTTTATCTTAATTTTAACTTAAGGCAATTATCCTAAAATGCAGGTAGTTGATAAAAGTATAGACCTATAAAATGCAATACCGTATTGCATTTACCAAATTTTTGCGTCTAAAAACCCATCGCTTTTTACGCAGGTAACAAGTTATTTTACCTGCTGCACACCATGATATCACCCCTATTTTTTAAGCAGATTTTAATGGCGTTGGGCTTGCTAAACTGCCAATGGATTATACTAACAGCGGCTATAGACGATTTAGGTTCCTCCCCTGCTTTGCCAAGAGGTAGTAGTATTGACTAAAATCAATAAGCATCAAATACCTCCCATATCCGCTCATGGTCCATCAATATATTATCCTGAAAAAGAATAGGTGGAAAAGGAATATGTATATAATTTAATTTGTATATTGTACATTTAGTGCAGAAATGACCATTCAATAAAACATCGTATGCAGCTACAACAATTATCCCGCGCCGACTTGAAGAAATTGCTGGGAAAATCCAATGGAGAGGGCGTAAATGTAAATCGCATCATGTTAAGCTTTATGGATTTCGATTATGATCCCAATCTGATTACCCAGCAACTGGACTTGCAGCCTACGGGTACTGGTGTGGCAGGGCAGCATTTACCTGGCGTGGAGGGCGCTCCGGAGCAGGTGCAAGACTTTACTTTCTGGAAATATGAATGGTATGTACATGCCAACGATTTTATCGGCGACCTGCTGGACGCCTTTATGCGCGATGTGGTGCTGCCCCGGCTGGACGAACTGCAAGCTATTTCCGTAAACGCCGAAACCACCCTGTCCATTACCCAATATTATCATGATGGCAATAATCCTAACTTCCATTTTACCCGGCAAACCCTGAAGGTATTGCAAAGCATTAATGCCGCTATCGATATGGACATTTACTGCCTGGCGGAATAGACATTAAAATGAGTTAAGAGCGACTTCATAATAAATTTTTATTTTTTATATATAATGCTGCCTGGCTGGATGCCTATGGCCTTGTCATTATTATATGTACAAAACAGGGTCTATATTCCTTTGTATTAAGCTTTTGATTGTGGAGAATTTGCCTTACTTTTGCGGCAAATTTTAGAACGCTACTTAAATTTATAAATCACTAACAAATATGCCTAACGCAGGTAAAATAAAACAAATCATTGGTCCCGTTGTGGACGTGCATTTTGAGGGAAATTTGCCAGAGATCTATAACGCGCTGGAATTAACCCGGGATAACGGCCAGAAACTAATACTGGAAGTACAACAGCACCTGGGGGAAGACAGTGTACGTTGCGTGGCAATGGACTCTACCGATGGTTTGGTGCGTGGTATGGCGGTAGTAGACAAAGGCTCCCCGATTAAGATGCCGGTGGGCGATCAGATCAAGGGCCGCCTCTTCAACGTGGTAGGTGAGGCGATCGATGGGCTTGGCCAGATTGACTCCAGCAATGGTTATCCCATTCACCGTCAGCCGCCCAAATTTGAAGACCTGGCTACGGATACAGAAGTTTTATTTACCGGTATTAAGGTAATTGACCTGATTGAGCCCTATGCAAAAGGGGGAAAGATTGGTTTGTTTGGTGGTGCTGGAGTAGGTAAAACGGTATTGATCCAGGAGCTTATTAATAATATTGCTAAAGGTTACGAAGGGTTGTCTGTATTTGCTGGTGTGGGCGAGCGTACCCGCGAAGGAAATGACCTGATGCGGGAAATGATTGAAGCCGGTATCGTAAAATATGGCGATAAATTCCTTCACGCTATGGAGGAAGGTGGCTGGGACCTGAATGCAGTGGACAAAGAAGCCCTGAAAAACTCACAGGCTACCTTTATCTTCGGTCAGATGAACGAACCTCCCGGAGCACGCGCCCGTGTGGCGTTGTCTGGTCTGACGATCGCGGAATACTTCCGTGATGGCGATGGTTCTGCTACTGGTGGTAAAGACATTCTTTTCTTCGTAGATAATATCTTCCGTTTCACCCAGGCTGGTTCCGAAGTGTCGGCGCTGCTAGGCCGTATGCCATCGGCGGTAGGTTATCAACCCACCCTGGCTACAGAAATGGGTTTGATGCAGGAACGTATCACCTCTACCAAAAACGGCTCCATCACCTCCGTACAGGCGGTGTATGTACCGGCGGATGACTTGACCGACCCTGCTCCCGCTACCACCTTCGCCCACCTGGATGCCACTACGGTACTGGATCGTAAGATCTCCGACCTTGGTATTTATCCTGCTGTGAGTCCGCTGGATTCTACTTCCCGTATTCTTAGCCCCGCCATCGTAGGGGAAGCGCATTACAACTGTGCACAGCGTGTAAAACAGATACTTCAGCGTTATAAAGAACTACAGGATATCATTGCCATTCTTGGTATGGACGAACTAAGTGACGAAGATAAGCTGACCGTTACCCGCGCCCGCCGTGTGCAACGTTTCTTATCACAACCCTTCCACGTAGCAGAACAATTTACCGGCCTAAAAGGGGTACTGGTACCCATCGAAGAAACCATCCGTGGTTTTAACATGATCATGGACGGTGAAGTAGATCAGTATCCGGAAGCGGCATTTAACCTGGTAGGCAATATTGACGCTGCCATCGAGAAAGGCCAGAAACTGCTGGAATCAGTGCAGTAATCATCTCTCTAAATTCAACACATGCAATTAGAAGTATTAACACCGGAAAAGAAGTTGTACACGGGTGAAGTGTATGGCATTCAATTGCCGGGAATAGATGGTTCCTTCGAGATACTAGACCGGCATGCCCCCCTGATTGCGGCGCTGGGCAAAGGAAAGATGAAAGTATTGACCGATAAGAACAATGCCGAATTTTTCACCATCTCCGGCGGCTTCGTAGAAATGCTCAACAACACCGCTACAGTGCTGATTGAAGGAGCAGAATAAAACATACAGATCAGCCATTACAAAATGGCCATAAATAAAATGGGCCGGGTAAGAGTACCCGGCCTTTTTTTTGTCCTAACTATTCCAATCTATGACCCTGTTAATGCCAGCAGGAATACTGGCCGGGATTACCAACTAGTAATTCATTTCCCCTACCAACCAACACCCCGCACATAAAGGATATGCAGCGCTTATGCTGGCGCAGGAGAATGAACAACTGTTCCTAAAAAGTTAAATGAATTGCTACCTGCTCACGGTTACGGATACACGAAAAAGACAGCCAACACGAACTTGCAAATGCAGCAAGATGTTGCTTACAGGATGAAAATCGGGTGGACATATGTAAAGCAGGTGTACTGGTGCTTAGTATGGTATATCAGTATGTTTTTCATAGGTATCTATAAAACAATTATTTAATTAATTGCTGATTCATCGTGCCACACAATCACCTGGGGTTAACGCAACAGATTAGCTAAAGGCGCCGGATATTTCAGCAATATATAAATAATTAATGAGATATTAAAAATAATATCTATGTCTTAGCTAAAAAATGGGTTAATTAAGGGAAGGATCTATCGGGAAATTGGCCATCATAGCGAAATCTTGGCCCATGTTGCGCAGCGATACTTTCCAGATATCCTGTTCTGCCTCTTTAAAAATAAGGCGGGCATTGCCTTCAGAAAGTATCCAGGATTTTTCTTTGAGTTCTTGCTGTAACTGACCAGTGTTCCAGCCGGAATAACCGATGAAGAATTTAATCTTTCCTGGATCTATCTGCCCGCTGTTGATAAGCGTTACCACCTGGTCGAAACGACCACCCCAATGAATACCTGGCCGCAATTGCATGCTCCCTTCAATGAGGTGTGGTAACTCATGTACAAAATGAATGGTATCCAATTGAACCGGGCCACCAAAATACACAGGAATATTCGGTAGGCTGATATCAGGTATCAGCTCGCTTAGTGTTTGTTCAAATAATTTGTTGATAACGAAACCGAAACTACCCTGCTCTTCCTGGTGTTCACATAACAATACCACCGTGCGTGCAAAATTAGGGTCTTTCAGGAAAGGATCCGCAATCAGTAAGGTGCCAGGCATCAGGTTACTACTCATATCAAACATTTTTTACGCCTTCAATCAAATATAACTAATTGAGGTAAGGATTACAATGTACTTTTTGGATATTTTTTGCAGCAGGGATATAAATGATAAAAGCTTTGGATAATGCCTTGCAGTGGGTAGCGGCGGCGACTGTTTAAACATTATTCTGCTGAAGCCGGCAGTAGGTAAACAAAACTTTAAAGCATAAAAAAAGGAGGCTAGAAAACCTCCTTACCATTTTATCAACCAAAATCTAAATCGCTTATGGATGTGATCCATATCGATGTATGTAGAGTCTTTAAGATCGTTTGTTGGGTAATCTAAGACAAATTCCGTTCCAGATTACAAGGACAAAGTTAAGCATAGAAGCAATACAAAGAACAATTTTGTGAAGTTAAACTTACGTTAAAGTGATCTTATATTACACCATTCGTATTGAATGCCAGCATGTATGATTAATTTTGCATTACAATCGGCTGAAAACAATGGGGAACGGCTGTTTAAACGCTAAATTGAGACGCTAAAAAGGATGGGTTCGGGATAAATTTTATCTTGGCAAGTGCTGTTTTAACGGTTATTGTCCTGTACCCCCCCTGCTGCCCGGAAAAAATACTATAATGGCACCACTCAGAAAAACATTTCCCGTCATCCTGGTAATGATGTCGATCTCGCTTTTAGGCATCATCCTTATCCAATTAAACTGGATAAAGAATGCGGCGCTTATACAGAAGGAGAAAATAGAGCAACGTTATGTGGATGTGTCCCATCAATTACGGGATTCTATGCTGCTGCGCGACGCCAAGTTCATGGAACTGAACCTTACTTCCACCTACAATGTACTGGGCAATAACCGCCTTTCTATGGACAGCTATCACTTTGCCTCCAATTACCGGCCACTCAGTTCCAAGTTTACGATTGCCGAGGTGCACGATATGATTTACCGGGGCCTGCTTAAACAACACCTCAATGCCGATAATTTTGATTTTGGAGTAATAGGCCGCTATCCGGATGGATCGGCCTATACCGCCTTGCAAACCTTTAATTTTGCGTCCGTATGGCACCAGGCGTTGGACTCGCTGACAGGAAATGTAAAGGATGGTTTTGCCTTACAGGTGGTACCCCTCAATTCCGAAGATGCTAACTTCCTGATGGCCCAGGAAAACCTGTTCATCGTGTTCAGTGATATTCATTACGACAGGATGCTGTTACTGAAGTCACTGGGATGGATGATCATCGGCAGTATTGCATTTACCCTCATCATTATTGGTGCGTTTGGGCTTACTATCCAAACCATGCTCAATCAAAAGAAGATATCAGAGATCAAATCGGATTTTATCAATAACATGACCCATGAGCTAAAAACCCCGCTGGCCACGATCTCGCTGGCGGTGGATGCCATCGGCAACGAGAAGGTGATGAGTAACCGGGAAAAGATTGGCTACTTCTCCGGCATTATCAAGGAGGAGAATAAACGCATGAACAAGCAGGTGGAAAGTATCCTGCAATCTGCGCTGATAGAAAAGAATGAGATCACTTTGAATCTACAGGCTATCGATGTACACCAGGTAATACAGCACACGGTAGATAACCTGCAATTGCAACTGGCCAGCAAAGACGCCCGGGTGGAATTGCAACTGGATGCTGCACAACCTGTTATTAAAGCAGATGAAGTACATTTTTCCAACGTCATCTTTAACCTGCTGGATAATGCTATAAAGTATTCGCGCCAGCAGTTAGAAATAAAAATTTCTACGTTCAATACCCGCAAAACGGTGGTGATCACTATTGCAGACAATGGCATTGGGATGAGCCGTGACACGGTGTCGCGCATCTTTGAGAAGTTTTACCGCGCGCATACCGGCAATGTACACAACGTGAAGGGTTTTGGCCTAGGGCTGTCTTATGTGAAAGCTATTATCGAAGCGCACAAAGGCAAGATCCGTGTAGAAAGTACACTGGGCAAAGGCAGTAAGTTCACCATGGAATTTCCACAGGAGGGCTGATTGTGGCGAATGCATTATAATTTTGAAGCGCCAGCATTCGGCGCAGGCTTTTTTTTAAAATTCTCAACATGGCATTAACCGAAAAAGAGATCGCGCGTTATAAACATCCTATTGCCGTACCGGGCATGGGTGTGGGCGTTCAGGAGATATTCAAGCAAACCAGGATTTTAGTGGTGGGTACGGGTGGCTTGGGGTGTCCGGTGTTACAGTACCTGAGCCTGTCGGGCATTGGGGTCATCGGCATTGCAGATTATGGGGTCATCCTGGAGGAAGACCTGCATCGGCAGCCTATTTTCCAGATGCAGGACTTGCGCAAACACAAAGCCAAAATGGCCTCCAGCCGCCTTTGGGCCAGTAATCCCTGGACTAAACACTATCCGCTGCTGCTGCAAGTGAAACCGGATAATGTAATGCAATTGTTACAGGGCTTCGATTTGGTGATTGATTGCTCCCAGCACCTGCCTACCCACCTGGTGATTAACGATGCCTGTGTGGTACAGGGTGTACCCTTTATCACTGGCGAGGTGCATAATTGGGTGTCTTGGTTTGGGGGCTTTAACATGCCAGATGGTAAAGGGGGGCGCACGGCTTCCTACCGCTGCGCGGCCGGAACGGTAGACGGCTACCGTAACTACGATGCGGGCTCGCTGGGCGCCACGCATGGCCTTACCGGCCTCGGAATTGTAAATGAGGTCATTAAATATTTAGCGGGTGTGCCTGGTGGCCTGGCGGGCCGTTTGTACCACTACGATCATTTACACAATTCGGTGGAAACGCACGGCATAGTCCCGGATGAGGCCATCATCCTGCAAACGCAGGCGCATGGCCTGCTCACGGCAGCAGCGTATGGGCTGGAGATTGTACCGGATGTGGAGGATTAAAAAGAAATAGATTATTTAGTAATTTCTTTCAGCGACGATTGTTTCCCGGTAACTTTTAATTCGTAAGGTACGCCCAGTTTTAGTGCATAATTTTCCACCTGGTGACCTACCGGGAAACCGTAGGCTACCGGGAATTGGTAATCTTCAACGAGGTGTTGGATGATCTCGTATTCCGTTTCCCCGAAAGGAGTATTGGTTTCCTTGCCTTGAACAAAAGCACCTACCACCAGCCCTGCAAGCTTCTCCAGCCAGCCTGCGCGTTTCAGGTTATACATCATACGGTCTACATGATAGCGGTATTCGCCAATATCTTCCAGCAGTAGTATTTTGCCTTTGGTTTTAATTTGGGAGCGTGTACCCGACAGGTTTGCCAGTATGCTCAGGTTGCCGCCTACTAGCAGGCCGGTAGCCTGACCTTCACGGTCCATGGGGTGGGGTTCTGCATTATATTTCACTGCCTTGCCTTTGAGGGCTTGCTGGAGGCTGTGTACGTATTTATTGGCATGGGTTTCTTCGGTAATGCCGCCCGCCATCACGGAGTGTAGCGTGGGGATGCCCAGGCGTTGGTGAATGTGTGCGTGCAGCACGGTAATATCGCTATAGCCGCAAAGCCATTTGGGATGCTTACGGAATTTGGTAAAATCCAGGTTGTCCACAATGCAGATGGTACCATAGCCACCGCGGCCGAAAAGGATGGCTTTGATATCTTTATCATCGAGCATGTCCTGTAATTCCTCCTGCCGCAGTTCGTCCGGGGCGGAGAAATTATGAAAGCCGGTGCCGATGGTAATGCCCATTTGCACACGGAAGCCCCAGGTGGTCAGCACGTTAGCCGCATAATCTGCCGCTGCCTGTTCCATCTTGCTGCCTGGGCAGGTGATGCCTATCAGGTCGCCTTTCTTTAGATATGCTGGTATTTTTATCATTGTAGTGCTTTATTTACCTTTGTTGTCCTTCGGGCTAAGTTGATGAATAGTTTTGTTTATTCCAAATCCACCTTGGCCAAGGACAATTTTTAGAACAATATGGAAAAGATCAGCAGATATTTAGTCACTGCCGCCCTGCCTTACGCCAATGGTCCCGTACACATCGGACATTTGGCGGGCTGTTACCTTCCGGCGGATATTTACGTGCGTTACCTGCGGGCCCGGAAAGCGGATGTTAAATTCGTTTCCGGTACTGACGAGCATGGAGTACCCATTAATATCAAGGCGATGAAGGAAAACACTTCCCCCCAGGATGTAGTAGACCGTTATCACCGTATCATTGGCGACAGTTTTGCCGCCATGGATATTTCCTTCGATATTTTTGCCCGTACTTCTAGCCCGGTACATCATCAAACGGCATCGGATTTTTTTAAGCACATGTATGATAAAGGTCTGTTTGAAGAAAAAGAAACAGAACAATTTTACGACCCTGAAACAGCCACTTTCCTGGCCGACCGTTATATTGTGGGTACCTGCCCCGTGTGCGGCAATGATAAGGCTTATGGTGATCAATGTGAACGCTGTGGCACGGCCCTGAGTCCGGAGGAACTGATTAACCCCCGCTCTGCTCTGAGTAACGCGGTGCCGGTGAAACGTAAGACCAAACATTGGTACATGCCTTTGCAAAATTATGAGCCTTGGCTAAAAACCTGGCTGCTGGAAGGACATAAGGAATGGAAGCCCAATGTGTATGGCCAATGCAAAAGCTGGTTAGACAACGGTTTGCACAGCCGCGCCATGACGCGCGATAGCAACTGGGGCATTAAGGTGCCACTGCCCGATGCCGAAGGCAAGGTGCTGTATGTTTGGTTTGATGCGCCGATCGGCTATATTTCCGCCACCAGAGAACTTACCGAAAACTGGCAAGACTACTGGTGCAAGGAAGATACTAAGCTGGTACACTTTATTGGTAAAGACAATATCGTTTTTCACTGTGTTATTTTCCCTAGCATGCTGAAAGGACATGGTGGTTATATTTTCCCGGAAAATGTGCCGGCCAATGAGTTCCTCAACATAGAAGGTGAAAAAGTATCTACCTCCCGCGATTGGGCCGTGTGGGTGCATGAATATGTGAACGACTTTCCTGGCCAGCAAGATGTACTTCGTTATGTACTTTGCGCCAATGCGCCGGAAACGAAAGACAATGATTTTACCTGGAAAGACTTCCAGGATCGCAATAACAGTGAATTAGTAGCCATCTTCGGCAACTTCGTGAACCGTACCATGGTGCTCATGCATAAACTATGTGGCGGTAAGGTGCCAACTTTCCACCCCGATAAAAAAGACGCCCGTGACGAAGCGCTGGTACAGGTGTTACAAGATGCCAAAAACAAAATCGAAACTTCCCTGGAAACCTTCCATTTCCGGGATGCCTTGACGGAAGTAATGAATGTGGCCCGCGAAGGCAACAAATATTTACAGGAAAAACAACCATGGATACTGGCTAAGACGCCACAGTTGCAGGAGGATAACCAGGCGCTGATTGATAATTGCCTGCATTTGTGTCTGCAACTTACCGCCAACCTGGCCATCTTTATCCATCCTTTCCTGCCCACCACGGCGAAGAAAATACTGCACATGCTAAAATTGGTAGATCGCGTGCTGGACTGGGAAAACGCAGGGAGCACTAAGCTGGTAAGTGTAGGATATTCCATGCGTCCACCGGAGTTGTTATTTGCCAAGGTGGAGGACGCACAGATTGCCGCTCAGGTAGAAAAACTGCATACGCGCGCTGCTGCTTCCGTGGCGGGTACGCTCGCTGCGGTAGATCCTGTTGCTGAGGCACCTGCCTTTGCGCCCCTGAAACCTGAAATTCAATTCGACGATTTTGCCAAACTGGACCTGCGCATTGGCACCATTACCCATGCAGAAAAAGTACCCAAGGCAGACAAATTGCTGCAACTCACAGTAGACCTGGGTTTTGAAACCCGCACGGTAGTTTCCGGTATTGCGGCTCACTTTTCCCCGGAAGAGATCATTGGTAAACAGGTAACCCTAGTGGCCAACCTGGCGCCCCGTAAGATGCGCGGTATTGAAAGCCAAGGCATGATACTGATGGCCGAACAAAATGGTAAGCTGGAATTCATTAACAGCGCTACCCTGGTGGCGCCTGGTGCAAGCATCAGTTAAAAATGGATTAATAGGATATATTAAAGACCCGAATGCGTTGAAATATAGCACCGTTGTGGCTTTCCGACCGTGCTAATGATCAAGGGCCGGCATGCTGATAGAATGCCGGCCTTTTTTATGCCTGCCAGTTTTGTGTATAAAAAAGCGCTAAATTCAAGGATTGAATTTTGTTAACGGCTGATCGCTAAAGTACACGGCTTTATGAAAAGACATATTAATAAGGTGGCAATACTGGGTTCTGGTGTGATGGGGTCCCGTATTGCATTACATTTTGCAGGTATAGGGGTACAGGTATTGCTACTCGATATTGTTCCCAAAGAACTCAACGCCGCAGAAGCTGCCAAGGGACTTACACCCGAGCATCCTGCAGTAAAAAACCGTATCGTAAACGAAGCGCTGCAAGCTGCGATTAAGTCTAACCCCTCCCCCGTATATGCACAAGATGCAGTGAAACATGTAAAGACCGGCAATTTTACCGATAACATGAAAGACATTGCTGCTTGCGATTGGATCATTGAAGTTGTGGTAGAAAACCTGGCGGTGAAAAAGAGTGTGTTTGATCAGGTGGAAAAATTCCGCAAACCTGGTACTCTCATCACTTCCAATACTTCCGGTATCCCCATTCATCTCATGGCCGAAGGCCGCAGCGAAGATTTTCAGCAGCATTTCTGCGGCACCCACTTTTTTAATCCGCCGCGTTACCTGCGCTTGCTTGAAATAATTCCTACCCCGCATACCCAACCCGAAGTCATAGATTTTCTTCTGCACTATGGTGATTTATATTTGGGCAAAACCACCGTGTTGTGCAAAGACACACCAGCGTTTATTGCCAACCGGGTAGGCGTATTTTCCATCATGGCCATCTTTCACATCATGCAGGAAATGGGCCTGAACATAGACGATATTGACGCCCTTACAGGCCCGGTGATAGGCCATCCCAAGAGCGCGACCTTCCGCACCGCCGACGTTGTAGGCATAGACACATTGGTGCGCGTAGCAAAAGGCGTTTTGGAAAATTGTAAGGAGGACGAATCATTAAAGATTTTTGAAATACCCTCCTTCCTCCGGCAAGTGGTGGAAAACAACTGGCTGGGCGATAAAACAGGGCAGGGTTTCTATAAAAAAACAAAAGGGGAAGGCGGCAAGGAAATATTGACGCTGAACCTGCAAACCATGGAATATGGTCCCCGGCAGAAAGCAAAATTTGCCAGCCTGGATGCCGCTAAACCTGTAGAAGACCTGAAACAGCGCACCAAAATGCTGGCTGCAGGCAGTGATAAGGCCGGGCAATTTTACCAGCAGCTATTTGCACATTTATTTTCTTATGTGAGTAACCGCATTCCGGAAATTGCCGATGACCTGTACAAAGTAGATGATGCAATGAAAGCCGGGTTTGGCTGGGAGCTGGGTACTTTTGAAACCTGGGACTTGCTGGGCGTAGCGCAATATGTAACCGTGATAGAAGGCAAAGGCTTAACCGTGGCAAGCTGGGTGAAAGACATGCTGGCCAAAGGTATTACGCAGTTTTACAAAGTTGAAAACGGCAAAAAACTATATTACGACCGCCACACCCAAGCGTATAAAGTGATACCGGGTGCAGCGTCTTTCATTATCCTGGAAAACTATGCCAGCAATACCGTTTGGAAAAACAGTGCCTGCAAATTATACGACATTGGTGATGGTGTATTATGCATAGACTGGCAAACCAAGATGAATACCATTGGCGGGGAAGTGTTGGAAGGCGTAAACAAGGCAATAGATATTGCGGAAAAAGATTTTCGTGGGTTGGTGATTGGCAACGACGGCGCCAACTTTTCTGCCGGGGCCAATGTAGGTATGATCTTCATGCTGGCGGCAGAGCAGGAATATGATGAGCTGGATATGGCGGTGCGCCTGTTTCAGCGTACCACCATGCGCATCCGCTATTCTGCCATCCCTGTAGTGGTGGCACCGCACGCGCTCACTTTGGGCGGCGGCTGCGAAATGTGCCTGCATGCAGACAAAGTACAGGCAAGTGCCGAAAGTTATATCGGTCTGGTGGAGCTGGGAGTGGGCCTGATACCTGGCGGTGGCGGCACCAAAGAAATGACCGTGCGTGCCAGCGATGAATTTGTAGAAGGTGAGATAGACCAGGAATGGCTGAAAAACCGCTTCCTCACGGTGGCTACCGCCAAGGTATCTACTTCCGCGCAGGAAGCATATGGCCTGGGCATTTTGCGCAAAGGACACGATGAGATCACCTTCAACCCCAGCCGGGTTATTGCCGATGCCAAACGCAGTGTGATAGTAATGGCCGAAGAAGGGTATACCCGCCCACAGGAAAGAAAAGACATCCGCGTACTGGGCCGCAGCGCCCTGGGTACCCTGCTTACGGGCATTAACGCGATGCACTTCGGCAACTATATATCCGATCACGACGCCAAGATTGCGGGTAAGCTGGCCTTCGTTATGTGTGGTGGTGACCTAAGTGAGCCTACCCTGGTGAGCGAGCAATACCTCCTGGACCTGGAACGCGAAGCATTCCTGAGCCTGAGTGCAGAACGTAAAACCCTGGAGCGCCTGCAATCCGTGATTAAAACAGGCCGTCCCATCAGAAACTAATCCTGATCCTTAGTTTCATCAAATCTTACGTAGAAAATCGTCGTTTTGTTGCTTATCTTTCGGTATCATCGTAGCAACCAAACGACGGTTTTTTTATGGCCTATTCGTGCATATACTAATTATTACTACCCCGGTAATCTTGCCATTCACCGATTTAACCAATTCACTTTGTCAATTCTTTCCCTGCAACAAATTTCTAAAAATTACGGAGCTATACAGGCTTTAAATGCCGTATCGTTTGACGTGCCCAATGGCAGCGTGTTTGGCATCCTGGGACCTAATGGTAGCGGCAAAACCACGCTGCTGGGCATTGTAACGGATGTGCTGAAAGCCAACAGTGGCAGTTTCACACTATTTGACCAACCAGCTGCCGCCACACAGCGCCGGCAGATTGGTACGCTACTGGAAACACCGAATTTTTATCATTATCTCTCTGCTTACGATAATCTCACTATTTCGGCCTCCATCAAAGGACATGGTGAAAATGATATTGAGCGGGTGTTAAAGGTGGTGGGATTATGGGAACGCAAGGATGCTAAATTTAAGACCTACTCCCTGGGTATGAAACAACGGCTGGCCATCGGGGCTGCTCTGCTGGGCAATCCCGAGGTACTGGTGCTGGACGAACCTACCAACGGCCTGGATCCAGTGGGTATTGCAGAAGTGCGCACCCTTATCCGTGATCTGGCCAAAGGGGGTAAAACCATCATCATGGCCAGCCACCTGCTGGATGAAGTAGAGAGGGTGTGTACCCATGTGGCCATATTGCGGAAGGGAACCTTGCTGCTCTCCGGTGCTGTAAATGAAGTGATACAGCGCGAAGAGATTTTTGAACTGGGTGCCGCTAGCATTGAAATGTTGCGCCGCACGCTGGAACAGCATCCCGGCTTTATATCCTTTGCCGGCAGCAACGAGGGCGATACCGTACAAGCTATTTTTAAAAGCGATGTAAACCCTGCGACCATCAATCATTTTTGCGCCGAAAAAGGCATCTGGCTCAATCACCTGCAAAGCCGCAAAAAAAGTCTCGAAACCGCATTCCTGGAACTTACCAACGATACCCGAAACTAAAGCACTATGTTCTTTCAAATTATGCATACCGAATGGCTGAAAGTGAAAAAATACCGCACCTTCTGGGTATTGCTTGGCCTGTTTGTCGTATTTGCCATAAGTATAAATTATTTTACCATCTTGCTGATGAAGATGGTGAAGGAGAAATCAAATAATCTTTTCAGTCCTTTGCTGTACGACTATCCGCAGGTATGGCAAAGCGTGGCCTTTACGTTCAGTTATATTTCACTGTTGCTTGGCTTACTGGTGATCATCCTGATAAGCAACGAATATACCTTTCGCACCCACCGGCAAAATGTGATAGACGGTTGGAGCCGGCAAACGTTCATGTTGTCTAAACTGTTTTGGGTAGTGTTGCTCAGCATAGGAGCCACGGTATTGTGTTTGATCACGGGGATTATCTTCGCGGCTATTTTTGGCGAACGTGGTTTCAGTACGGAGAACATTCAATTCCTGGGGGTATATTTTCTGCAATGCCTGATGTCACTTACCCTGGCCATGCTCATAGCAGTGCTTGTAAAGCGGTCGGGCCTCAGCATCGTGTTGTACCTTGCATACTTGTTCCTGGAAAATATTGCCCAGCTAATACTTACCAAAAATGATATTCGCCTGGGTCGTCTTTTACCACTGGAAGCGGCAGACCGCCTGCTGGGGTATCCCTTCGTGGAAAAATTGATGCCAGATACCCAGGCATACAGTCCCTGGTTGTATGTAATCATGCTGGTGATCTATATCTTAGCCGTCAATTATTTTGTAGGCCGCCGGCTTTTGAGAACAGATTTTTAAAATAATACCACTATATGCCAGCAACACCACAAGAGCTGCCCTTCTATAGTGTTGCTATTTAGGAGAAACTTTCAGGGTCAACAATTAACAAATTTAGTCCCGTACAGCCATTACATTTGCAGGATAAAATAAGACGGTGGCCAATAGTGAAAAAATCATCCTGGTAACGAACGACGACGGTATTACCGCGCCTGGCATACGCGCGCTGGTAGAGGCAGTAAAGCCTTATGGCAAAGTAGTGGTGGTGGCACCAGACAGCCCGCAGTCTGGTATGGGGCATGCTATTACCATCGGTGTACCACTGCGCCTTAATCCTGTGGATATTTTCGAAGGCGTGGAAGCCTGGACTTGCTCGGGCACTCCGGTAGACTGTGTAAAGCTGGCCCGCGATAAAATCCTGCACGGGAAGCCGGATATCTGTGTGAGTGGTATCAATCATGGTGCTAATCACGCTATCAACGTGATCTATTCCGGCACCATGTCTGCCGCCATGGAGGCTGCCATTGAGGGCATTCCCTCCGCCGGTTTTTCCTTTCTGGACTATAGCTATGATGCAGATTTTACCCTGCCTAAACAGGTGGCCAGAGAAGTGGTAGGAAAAATGATAGCACAGGGGCTGCCGGAAGGCGGCCTGCTGAACGTAAATGTACCCGTGTGCAACCTGGAAGATTTTAAAGGCCCGAAGATTTGTAGACAGGCCAATGCCAAATATGTAGAAGCCTTCGACGAGCGGCGCGATCCCCATGGCAAAAAATATTACTGGCTAACCGGTGATTTTAAAAACCTGGATACGGGTACCGATACGGATGTGTGGGCATTAGACAATAACTACGCCTCCATCGTACCGGTGCAGTTTGACCTGACCAACTATGCCCTTAAACAACAACTATCCGATACCTGGAAATTCTGATCACTATGTTCAAATTGTTTAAACAAGACAAGCTCGCATTAGGCATTGTGCTGGGACTACTGCTGCCGGTTATCGGTTTTTTTCTTTTTTATGTTTGCATGTTTATGCCGCGCCATACCTCCTTCGCGGAGTACCTGCTCATATTCAAAAACAATAAAAACATGATCCCCAAGGTGGCCAGCGTATGCCTGATCCTGAATGGGTTTATTTTTTATTTTTATACACAAAGCCGCAGAGATCTTACCACCAAGGGAATTTTCCTGGTGACGATGTTGTATGCGGTGGCGATTTTGTTATTAAAAATTTTATAGCAGGTGAAATATTACCTCATTGCCGGGGAAGCCTCCGGCGATCTGCATGGCAGTAATTTGATCAAGCAAATAAAAGCGCAAGACCCTTCGGCTGATATCCGCTGCTGGGGAGGCGATCTTATGCAACACGCCGGTGGATACCTGGTAAAACACTACCGCGACCTGGCATTCATGGGATTTGCAGAAGTGTTAATGAACCTGCGTACCATCCTGCGCAATATCGCATTTTGCAAAGAAGATATAGCCGCCTATAGGCCGGATGTACTGGTACTCATCGATTATCCCGGTTTTAATATGCGCATGGCCAAATGGGGCAAAGCAGAAGGATACCGCACCATTTTTTATATTTCACCCCAGGTATGGGCCTGGAAAGAAAACCGGGTTAAACAGATCAGGGAAACGGTAGACAAAATGCTGTGCATCCTGCCGTTTGAAAAGGCATTTTACGATAAATGGAACTACCCGGTAGAATATGTAGGCCACCCATTAGTGGAAGTAATCCGGGAAGCTAAGGCACAGCCTGTGGTGGCCCCGTTGAGCAACAAACCCATCGTGGCATTACTGCCCGGCAGCCGCAAGCAGGAGGTGAGCGTAAAGTTGCCTATCATGCTTACCCAGGCCAAACATTTCCCGGATCACCAGTTTATCATTGCACAGGCTCCCAGCCTGGAAGACAGTTTCCTGCAATTGCTCATTGGCGATCAGCCCAACGTGTCTATAGTGAAGGGGCAAACGTACACTTTGTTACAGCAGGCAGCCGCTGCATTGGTTACTTCCGGCACTGCCACCCTGGAAACCGCTCTTTTTGGCGTACCCGAAGTGGTGTGTTACAAAGGCAGTCCTATTTCCTATTTCTTTGCCAAACGCCTGATCAAGGTAAAATATATTTCCCTGGTAAACCTGGTGATGGATAAACTGGTGGTGAAAGAGCTGATCCAAAACGAATTGACGGAAGCAAATCTCCAGCGCGCACTTACGCTTTTGCTGCAAGATGTACCCACTCGCCAACGCCTCCAGGCAGACTATGCAGAACTCTGGCATAAACTGGGCGAAAAACAGGCCTCCCGGCTTGCCGCGGAGAGCATTGTGGCGGAAGCCCGGCGGCAGGCAGGAAAATAATAACCACTCCTGCTACTTATAATATGGCCAGCAGGCTGATTTTTCAGCTAGTGGTGGCGGTGTAGGAATAACCGGATAATGACTACCACCATAGCTACCAGGAACATCAGAATAGAAAGGCGGTTAATGCCATGCATCACTTTGGTATTAGTATTGCTTACTTCATTGGGATCCTTCTTTTTGAGATAGAGGTAACGGAGTATTTGCTGCCATAGACTTTTCATATAGCGAAGGTAAAAACCTGTCCGGTAACTTTAACATTCCTTTCTTTTAACTTTACTTCTTTATACGGTCTAATCTTTTAACATCAGCCCTGTAGTCAACCAATTGATAATCCAACCTTTTTTTATACATAAATCTTGCCTTATCACCACTTTGTGTGACGCCCTTCCGCTGATGGCACAAAATCCGTAACTTTAATACAATGGAAAAAGTGGTCATTCAAAAATATCATCTCGACGAGGAACAAGAGAAAAAAGAAATTGTCCGCCACTACCGGGCGCTACTGCGTTCATTAAAACCCCGGCTAAAAAAGGGCGACCGAGAACTGGTGCGTACGGCCTTTGAAATGGCGGCAGACGCACACAAGGAAATGCGCCGCAAGTCTGGTGAGCCTTATATTTTACATCCCCTGGCGGTGGCCCAGATCTGCGTGGAAGAAATAGGCCTGGGCGTACGCTCGGCTATCTGCGCCCTGCTACATGATACCGTAGAAGACACCGAGGTAACCCTGGAAGATGTGGCCCGTGAATTTGGTCCGGAAATATCCCACATCGTAGACGGGCTTACTAAAATCAGTACCATCGTAGATTCGGGCAATAGTACCGTACAAGCAGAGAATTTTAAAAAAATCCTGCTCACCCTGGCAGATGATCCCCGCGTGATCCTCATTAAGCTGGCAGATCGCATGCACAACATGCGTACGCTGGATAGCATGAGCCGGGAAAAACAACTTAAAATCGCGTCGGAAACCGTGTTCATTTACGCACCGCTGGCTCACCGGCTGGGCTTGTACAACATCAAGTCGGAAATGGAAGACCTGGCGATGAAGTATACTGAACAACAAACTTACCGCGACATCGCCAAAAAACTTAAAGAAACCAAGCGAGACCGCACCCGCTATATCAACGAATTTATTAAACCCATCAAGGAAGTACTCCAGGACGAAGGTTTTCATTTCGATATCTTTGGCCGGCCCAAGTCTATCCACTCTATCTGGAACAAGATTAAGAGTAAGAGCGTGGCTTTTGAGGAAGTGTACGACCTGTTTGCTATCCGTATCATCCTGGACACACCGCCAGATAAGGAAAAGGCCGATTGCTGGAAAGTGTATTCCATCATTACCGACTTTTATCACCCCAGCCCGGAGCGTACCCGCGACTGGCTGAGCAATCCCAAATCCAATGGCTACGAAGCACTGCACGTAACCGTGATGGGGCCTGCCGGTAAATGGGTGGAAGTACAAATCCGTACCAAACGGATGAACGAATACGCTGAAAAAGGCCTGGCCGCCCACTGGCGCTACAAGGAAGGCAATAATCAGAATGCCCAGCAGGAATCTAAATTTGACCAGTGGTTCAGCCAGATCCGCGAGATATTGAACAACCCGGATTCCAATACACTGGACTTCCTGGCCGATTTTAAAAGCAATCTTTTTACCGAGGAAATATATGTCTATACGCCCAAGGGCGACCTGCGCATCCTGCCCGTAAACTCTACAGCGCTGGACTTTGCTTATTCCATTCACTCTGCCATTGGTAACAAATGTATCGGGGCTAAAGTGAATTATAAGCTGGTACCCCTGAGCCATAAGTTGCGCAGCGGCGACCAGGTGGAGATCATTACCAGCAATAAGCAAAAACCTTCGGAAGATTGGCTGGGTTTTGTACTCACGGCCAAGGCCAAATCTAAGATCAAGGACGCACTGAAGGAAGAAAAACGCATCGTGGCCATGGACGGCAAGGATGCCCTGGAACGCAAACTGGGTCATATGAAGGTAAGCGCCAGCCAGTATAATATCAACGAGCTGGTATCTTTCTACCGCCAGCCTTCCCCTTTAGACCTGTACTACCAGATCGCGGTCAAAAACATTGATCTTAAAGAACTCAAGGAATTTGCTGTGCTGGGCGACAAATTGGAACCGCCCAAGCCACCCAAGCAGGAGCCTACGGACGAGCCGGTGCATACCCGGCCTTCACAGTTGCCTTCCAAAAAGGATGCGGAGCTGATTATTTTCGGAGAAAGCTCTGATAAGATTGCTTATAAGCTGGCCAACTGCTGCCGTCCCATTCCTGGCGACGACGTGTTTGGCTTCGTAACAGCCAGCGAAGGTCTTAAAATACACCGTACCAATTGCCCGAATGCGGCCCAATTGCTGGCGCACTATGGCCACCGGGTGGTAAAGACCAAGTGGGTGAAAAACCGTGAAATATCCTTCCTCACCGGCCTGCGCATCGTGGGCATGGACGATGTGGGCGTTATTCACAAAATCACCAACGTGATCTCCGGGGAGTTGAAAATCAATATCAGCGGACTTTCCATCGAGTCGAAGGAAGGCCTGTTTGAAGGCCGTATCCAGGTATTTGTGCACGACAAGGAGGAACTGGACGAGCTGGTGGTGCGCCTACATAAGCTAGACGGCATTCAGACTGTAGACCGCCTGGAAGACGAATAAATTTTTGCCGAAAGGCAGCGGGCAAACAGCCCGCTGCCCTTGTTTTTTAAAAACCTGTGTCACCCCGCCCCCCTGAATATTTGCTCCCGCTTTACTTTTTTATAAAGTTTACCCAAATCGCCTTAATTTTGCCACTTCGTTAAAAAATGGCGCTGGTTGGCGCCGTGAAATCCGTAAAGTCAAATAAAATAAAATTTATCATGGTAGATGTATTGTTGGGGCTTCAGTGGGGTGATGAAGGCAAGGGGAAAATCGTCGATTATTTTGCCGGCCAATACGATGTAATCGCGCGTTTCCAGGGTGGCCCTAACGCTGGCCATACCCTGTACCTGAATGGTCAAAAGGTGGTACTACATACCATTCCCTCCGGCGTATTCCATAACAATTGCGTCAATCTGATCGGCAACGGTGTAGTGTTGGACCCGGTTACTTTCCAGAAAGAATATAACACCATTTCTGCACTGGGCATTGACCTGAAAAAAAATCTGTTTATCGCAGAAAAAACGCATATCATTGTACCTACGCACCGCGCACTGGACAAGGCTTCTGAACTGGCCAAGGGACACGAAAAGATTGGCTCTACACTGAAAGGTATTGGTCCGGCCTACATGGACAAAACTGGCCGTAATGGCTTACGGATTGGCGACGTACTGCGGCCCGACTTTAATACCCTGTACGATAAACTCAAACAAAAGCACTTACAGTTACTCGGCAACTATAATTTTAAGGAGGATATTTCCGCCTGGGAGGAAGAATTTTTCACTGCGGTGGAATTCCTGCGTGGCATGAACATCGTGAACGGTGAGTACTTTATCAACGACAAGCTCAATGCCGGCAAATCCGTTTTGGCGGAAGGCGCACAGGGCAGCATGCTGGACGTAGACTTTGGCACTTATCCATTCGTAACCTCTTCCACCACGCTTTCTGCCGGGGTATGCACAGGACTGGGGGTAGCACCTAAATGGATCCGCGAAGTGATTGGCGTTACCAAAGCTTACTGCACCCGCGTAGGCAGCGGTCCTTTCCCAACGGAACTGCACGACGAAACCGGTGAACTGCTGCGCAAAACAGGCAACGAATTTGGCGCTACCACGGGTCGTCCCCGCCGCTGCGGATGGATGGACCTGGTTGCCCTGCACTATACCTGCATGCTGAGTGGCGTAACACAGTTGGTCATGACAAAAAGTGATGTGCTGGATGCGTTTAAAGAAGTATCTTTAGCTACAGGTTACGAGATAAAAGGAAAGACAACACAACAGGTACCCTATGATTTAAATGATGCTGCTATAAAACCCGTTTACAAAGCGTTTAAGGGATGGACCAACAAAACGGCTGGTGTGCGTAGCTACGCAGCCTTGCCGCAGGAAATGAAAACTTATTTAGCTTTTATAGAATCATATATGGGGATACCGGTAGCATATGTTTCCAACGGGCCGGAAAGAGAGCAGATTCTGAAAAAATAGGCGCTAGAAATTACGAAAAAAAAGGGGTAAAAAAAATTTGGCGAATAAAAAAAACTGTTAAAACTTTACGTTAAAGAAATAAGCGTGTTATAGTTATGAAATCAAAATCTGATAAAGACAAAGAGATCAAAAAAACTACTGCTCCAAAGGCCCCGAAAGCTTCCGTTAAAGCTGCTGCCAAGCCCAAAAAAGCGGTAGATGATGAGGATGAAGAGGATGATGAAGAGGAAATTGCTCCATCAAAATCTGCCGCGAAAAAATCAGATAAATCTTCCGGCAAATCCCGTGGTTCTAACGACGATGATGATGACATCGAAGACGATGCAGACATCGACGAAGATGATGATGACTGGGAGAAAGGAGAGGCCGATGAAGACTTCGATCCTGATTTCCAGGAATTTGACATGCCGAAGTCTAAAGGTAAACGTGGCCGTCCGGGATCCAAAAAAGATGACGATGATGACATGGGTATCGACGAGGAGTTTAAAGACATGGGCCTGTTTGACGACCGGTTCGATGATGACGATGACGATTTCTAAAAAATAAAGATTACTGCTATCAGGATATTCTTCGATTTTCCGACAGCGGATATCATCTCTTTTAAACAGCGAATGTTGGACTGGTCAAAACAGTTCAACATTTGTTGTTTTATGGACTCAAATGAATATGCCGCCTCTTACACACGTTATGAAGCCTTGTTGGCTGCCGGTGTGGTGAGCGAACTGCTCCCGGACACCACGGGCAACGGGGCTCCGGATAGCCTGACACAGTTACAGGCATTTCATCGCCATGTCAAAGACTGGATTTTTGGTCATTTAGGATACGATCTTAAAAATGAATTATACCCTTTAACCTCTACTCACCCCGATGGAATAGCTTTTCCCAACCTGTATTTTTTTCAACCGGAGGTGGTGCTGCTTGTACTGCCTGGAGTGGTGCAGATTGGTGGCTGGAACTATCAGGAAGCAGATGCCCGCAAGGTGTACGATGCGTGTATGCGCACTCCCATTACTACCGGTGGTATACCCCCCTTGCGACGTACGCTACAAAGCCCCTTTGATCATGCAGATTATACAGGTAGGGTAAAGGCCCTGCAAGCACATATTCATCGTGGAGACTGTTACGAGATCAATTTTTGCCGTGAACACTTCCTGCCAGACATTGCGTTAAACCCATATAGCTTATTCCAACGGTTAAATGCCTTTTCACCGGCGCCTTTTGCTGCCTTTTACCGGCTGCGCAATCAATACCTGGCCTGTGCCAGCCCGGAACGTTTTGTGCAGCAAACGGGCCGGCAGGTTATTTCCCAGCCCATTAAAGGCACTATCCGCCGGGGTAACAGCGTTGCAGAAGAGGATAGGCTAAAAGCTTTGCTGCGCAATAGCGCCAAGGAGCGCGCCGAAAATATCATGGTAGTAGACCTGGTGCGCAATGATCTCACACCCACGGCTTCGCGTGGCAGTGTAGCAGTAACGGAGCTTTGCGGCATTTACACCTTTGCCCAGGTGCATCATATGATATCCACGGTGCAGGCCATGCTGGCGCCCGGGCAAGATTTCACCGACATCATCCGGCATGCTTTTCCCATGGGTTCTATGACCGGCGCACCCAAATTGCGGGTAATGCAGCTCATTGAGCAATATGAAAGCAGTAAACGGGGATTGTTCTCCGGCGCGCTAGGGTATGTAACACCCGGAGGCGATATGGATTTTAATGTGGTGATCCGGAGTATGTTGTACAATGCATCTGAACAATATCTTTCCTTCACTACCGGTTCTGCCATAACATTCCGCAGTGATCCGGAACAGGAATGGGAGGAATGTTTGCTGAAGGCCTCTGCCATGCGCAAAGTGCTGGAAGGGTAGGGGGTTACCCCTGCTTAAAAAGCTGATCCATCGCTTCGTCAATCACAGGATAAGAAAACTGGAAACCCGTGGCTTCCATCTTTTGGCTGGATACTTTACAACTTTTTAATACTTCCACGCTCATTTCGCCCAGGATTATTTTCAGGGCAAAGGCGGGCGTATGTACGGGTACAAAACTTTTGTTTCTGGCGGCATGCGCCATAGATAACACCAGTTGTTCATTGGTAACCGGGGTGGGGGCTACGGCATTAAAAGTGCCTTCCAGGTTGTCGTTCATGATGGCGTTCAGGTACAGGCGTACCAGGTCGTGGATGTGTATCCAGCTGACCCATTGCTCGCCACTTCCCAGGATGGCGGCCACGCCAAGGCGCAGTGGACGGTAAAATTCATACAGGGCGCCGCCTGCCCGGCTTAATGCGATACCTGTGCGGAAAATAACCAATTTCTTTCCCAGGTCCTGCACCGGTTTGATGCTGTTTTCCCAAGCCACGCAGGTAGTACCCAAAAAATCGTCTGCCGGAACATCATCTTCTACAAAAGACTTCGTATAGCTTTCCCCGTAGAAGCCAATGCCGGAAGCGCTGACCACTTTCTTCACTTTATTGGGATGCCGGCTCAACATATCCACCAGCAGGTTACTGCTGCGGGTGCGGCTATTAATGATCTCCTGTTTGCGGGAGGCCGTCCATCGCTGATCCGCCACGCCGGCACCAGCCAGGTGTACGATATAATCCGCGTCTTGCAGCGCGTTTAAATCCAGGGATTGATTCTTTACATCCCATTGTGCATAACGCACCTGGGGATTTGGGGAAGTAGCCGGGGGGCGCTGCCGGCTCATTACGATTACCTGATGGCCTACCTCCGAAAGCAGCCGTGTCAGTTCCTGTCCTATCAGTCCTGTACCACCGGTAATCAACACTGTTTCCATGGTTGGTGTTCACTTATTTATGAGTGGAAAATATTTTGCTAAAAATACACAATAAAAATCATGCCCCCGGTATTTAATCTATTGTGTTAATTGTGGGTCTATACCCTTTTCTGCATCCCAGCCCACAGGAGAGGCCTGTTTTTGTTTATGGTTTTTTTCCTGTAGGTTTGATACCAGAAGCATATATTTTATTCTCCTAATTTCTAGATAAAGACAAGATGCGTATGCTGTTACGTTTATATGGCTGGTTGCTGTTCTTTTTATGCGGTACCGCTGCCATGGCCCAGAAAGTCACCTACACCCAGCCCGAAAAGGATGATTATAAAACTACGGAGTTCGAAATTATTGGGAAGGTAGGTGGCCAGATCATGGTGTACAAAAGTGACCGGGGCGATTACGCGGTATCCATTTATGATAACAACCTGCAACCCGTGCAACGAATTCCCCTGGACTTCCTGCCCAAAAAGTTGCTGAGCATGGACCTGGTTGCCTATTCAGACCGGGTGCTGTTTTTCTACCAGTTTCAGCGCAAGGATGCCGTGTTTTCCTTTTGCGCCACTATGCATGCCAATGGTAGTTTTGACCAGGCCCCCCTGTTGCTGGATTCTACCCGCATTGGCAACGTCACGGTGGAAAATAAGGTATACTCCGTACAGTTTTCCGAAGACAAGAGTAAGATACTGCTCTATAAAATTAACCAGGATCGCCAGAACGATAATATCTTTTACACCTTTTTATACGATAGTTCTATGCTGCTGATCAACAACAGCCGCGTGTCTATGCCTATGGAGACGAAGAAACACTTCCTGGGAAATTTCAGCCTCTCCAACGAGGGTGATTTCATCTTCACCAAACTGGAACGTAGCAGCAACCGCGATGTGATGGTAGCCGGCCAGTTAGTCCAGAAGCAAGCTACCGTAGATTCTTTTGCATTATATCCCTTCGACCTGAAAGGACAATTAGTTGATGAGGTGAAAGTGAAATTGGATAATGTTGCCAAACGCGTGATCACCGCTGCCTTCTATTACAAACAAAAACGAGGTAACGTAGAAGGTCTTTACATTAATAAATTTGATTACGGTCAGCAACAACCTGTATATGAAAAATTTGCGGATTTTTCCCAGCAGTTGAAAGCTAGCGCCAAGGGCGATGCCAGTACGGCGGGTGCATTTAACGACTATTTTATCCGCCGCATTGTGAACCTGAAAAATGGTGGATTCCTGGTAACTGCCGAATGTTTTTACACCACGTCCCGCTACCAGCCCTACAACCGATGGAACTATCTGTACGGCCCTTATGGAGGCATGTACCCTTATTATTATTCTCCGTATTCCTCCATGTACAATCCCTGGTTCTACAATAATGGTCCCCAGGGCAATCGATTCCACAACGACAATGTAGCCGTACTTTCTTACGATGAGGAGGGCAACTTGCAGTGGAGTAATATTGTGAACAAGTCGCAATTCGACGACGGATCGGACATGTTCCTGAGTTATATTATGGTGAATGTGGGCAGTGAACTGCGTTTTCTCTTTAATGAGGCGGATCGCCGCAACTGGCTGGTTGCCGACAACAGTATTACCCCCGATGGGAAGATCAGTCGCCTGCCTACCCTGCGCAACCTGGATAAAGGTTACACCTGGATGCCTCGTTTTGGCAAGCAGATCGGGGCCCGTACTGTACTGATTCCCTGTGTGTACCGGAATTATATTTGCTTTGCAAAAATTGACTTTTAATTACACCTTTGCATTGTGATACGATTCTTCCGCTCCGGCAACCCGTTAACGGTACTGTTGCTATTAATCTATACGCTTGTAGTTAAATTCTTTTATCTCCTGCACCCATCGACCTACCTGGCCGATGGGTCGGAAGGTTTTTTGTATGAACTGCTGGTAAAATGGATGCAGCAAGTGGTAGGCAACAGCCCTTATTTTTTTACCTGCCTTACCATTCTTATCCTACTGGTGCAGGCCCTGCTGTTTACCAAAATCATCAATCATCACCGCCTTTTTACCAAGCCTACCTACTTGCCAGCCATGACCTACATGCTGTTCACCTCGTTACTGAACAGTTGGACGGTTTTTAGTCCGGTACTGCTGGTGAATTTGATCATGTTATGGGTGTTTTCCAGTCTTACAGACTTGTACAGCCGCGCCTCCGTGCGCGATGTGGTATTTAATACTGGCTTTGCTATAGGGATTGCCAGTCTTATTTATTTTCCTTCCGTCATTTTTTTGCTATTATTACTCATCAGTTTGCTAATCATGCGGGCCTTCCGGTTGGCGGAGTGGATACTGGGGCTGTTGGGGCTTATCTGCCCAATTTACCTGCTGGGTACCTATCTGTTCCTGACAGATCGCCTACCCTTGCTTTTTAGAATTCCTAATATTGGGATTTCCAATCCATTTGTAAACGATTACAAAGTATGGGGGGCCGCCGTGGTGTGCCTGCTGTTCTTTGTGCTGGGGTGGCTGCTCCTGCAAGGGGCGTTAAAGAAAATGCTCATACAGGGGCGTAAGATCTGGAGTATGTCGCTTGTATTTGTGGCGGTGGCGCTGCTGGTGCCATTTTTCGGACTGCATTTTTCGCCGGCATATTGGCTGCTGGCGGTATTGCCAATCTCTATGTTTGGGGGCAATGTATTCTGGAGCATCCGCAATGATACTATAGCCAATGCCGTTCATTTCCTGGTGCTGGCTTACGTACTGGTGATGCAGTTTTTTAGCTGAGCCCATGGCCTTTTTGATAAATCTGCACTTATCCCTCGGGGAATTCCGGCATTTAGCCTAACTTTGGCACTTCTTTTTAAATACGACTGCATATGAAATTTGGGGTAGTTACTTTCCCGGGATCGAATTGTGACCATGATATGATCGACGCCTTGCGCCACGATATGGGCCAGGAAGTAATAGAGTTATGGCATAAGGACAAAGACCTGAGTGCTTTCACGACGACAGACTGCATAGTACTCCCGGGCGGATTTTCCTACGGAGATTACCTGCGCTGTGGTGCCATTGCCCGTTTTAGCCCCATGATGCAGAGTGTTATAGATTTTGCCAACAAGGGCGGTCGTGTGCTGGGGGTATGTAATGGGTTCCAAATTTTATGTGAAGCAGGCCTGTTGCCGGGCGTACTACTTCAAAACCAGCGCCAGCAGTTTATCTGCAGAAATATTCACCTGAAAAGTGAGAATACAGCCACTCCCGTTACCCGTTTTCTGGCTGGCACCCCGTTGAAAATTCCAATTGCCCATGGAGAAGGTCGTTATTATGCTGACGAGGCTACCCTGGACAGCCTGTTTGCCAACAACCAGGTGCTGTTTCGCTACTGCGACGAGTTTGGCAATATTCACGAAGACCATAATTATAATGGTGCTGCCCGCAACATTGCCGGCATTACTAATAAAGATAAAAACGTATTTGGCATGATGCCGCACCCCGAACGCGCTACCAACCGGGAACTGCTCAATACAGATGGACAGCTCATTTTCCAGGGACTGATCGGGTAATAGGAAAAAACATTCTATAGCAGGTCTTAAGCTCCAGATGTCCGGCAAGCAGGAAATCTGGAGCTTAAGACCTTTTTATGCCCAGTGGCCCTGAAACCCTGTGTGCGTACGCCTTTACCCTTATTTTTAACAATTTTATATCATGGAATAGGTATAATATTGTGCCAGTACTTTTTTATTAACTACAACTGTTCATCGCTTAAAATAGCCACTTAACCATTTGTTACGCGTTGCAAGGCTAAATGGTTTATTTTTAGGTGAATTTTTTAAGCCAACCAAACCAAGAATTCAGATCATGAAAAAACTTTTGATGATGCTCAGCCTGTTTGCCCTGCCTTTGCTGGTGAGCGCACAGATCGAAAATCCTGTAAAGTGGAATTTCTCGTCCAAGAAAATTAATGAAACGACCTATGAACTGCACATGACCGCTACCATTGATGCCGGTTGGCACCTGTACGCGCAGGAAGCAGGTGAGGGTCCGGTGGCCACCTCTTTTAAGATCAATAAGAATCCTTTGATCGCTACGAATGGCAAGATTGCAGAAGTGGGCAAACTAACGAAAGCATTCGACAAGAACTTTAACTCAGAACTGAAATACTATGCCGATAAGGTAGACTTTGTGCAGACCGTATCCGTGAAAGGGAAGGCGCAGACTAAAGTAAAAGGCAGTGTAGAATTTATGACCTGCGATGATCATCAGTGCCTGCCTCCCAAAGAACTTGAATTTACAATTGCCGTAGGCGGTAAATAATCGTGACCATTACCAACATATAATAGTTCAAACGAGTTCTGTAAAGGACTCGTTTGTTGTTTTTTTTACCAACCGACCAAGTAAAATCAACTATGAAATATTTATACGCTTTGCTCGCGTGGGCTATGGTGGCTGCTTTACCGGCCAGGGCCCAGGACGCTTCGGAAAAAGCAGTGAGCTGGCAATATAGCGCCGAGAAAAAGGATGCAGGAACGTTTTTGTTGCACGCAAAAGGAACAATTGAGGATGGTTGGATTCTTTTTTCTACTACAATGCCCGACACATCGGTGAACAGTCGCTTGGTAGTTAATACAAAAGGCGCTACCATTACAGGTATTCAGGAAGAGGGTAAGCTGGAAAGCCGCCATGATTCCGTACTGGATGCGGAGGTGCGTTATTTTGAACATAGCGTGGAACTGGTGGCTACTGTTAAGGCCAACGATAGCAGCACGGTTCTGAAAGGTAGTGTGCAATACATGGTGATGAAAGGTGCAGAAGTATCTTCCGTGATCGACAATGCTTTCGTAGCCACCGTGGCTGGTGGAGGTGCTGCCACTGCGGCAGACGATACTTCCAATAAATCGCTATGGTGGATATTTCTCGCCTGCTTTGGCGGAGGCTTTCTTGCATTACTTACCCCTTGTGTATATTCCTTGATCCCAATTACGGTGGGCTTCTTCACCAAGCGCAGTCCTACCCGTGCCATCGGTATCCGCAATGCGTTTTTCTATTCTATTTCTATCATTGTTATTTATACTTTCCTGGGCTTTTTAATCACCCGCATCTTTGGTCCGGGGGCGTTAAATGCTTTGTCCAGTAATGCGATGGCTAACTTAATTTTCTTTGCCATTTTTCTGCTGTTTGGTATTTCCTTCCTGGGCGCTTTTGAACTCACGTTGCCAGGTTCTTGGTCTAACGCGGCAGATTCTAAAGCCAGTGCGGGTAATTTTGGCGGTATTTTCTTCATGGCACTCACGCTCGCCATTGTGTCTTTTTCCTGTACCGGCCCAATTATTGGCAACTTGCTGGTATTGGCTAGTAAAGGTGGCGTAATAGGCCCGTTGGTAGGTATGTTTGGCTTTTCACTCGCACTGGCTATTCCCTTTTCCCTGTTTGCATTGTTTCCCAGCATGCTGAATAAATTGGGTAAATCCGGCGGTTGGCTGAACGCAGTGAAAGTGGTACTTGGATTGCTGGAACTGGCATTGGCGCTGAAATTCTTCTCCAATGCGGACATGGCCTATCACTGGCACCTCTTGGATCGCGAAGTATTCCTTTCGCTTTGGATTGTGTTGTTTTCCATCACTGGGTTTTACTTGTTGGGTAAGATCAAATTTTCGCACGATAGCGACCTGCCTTACGTTTCTATTCCCCGGCTGTTTTTTGCCATTGTTACGTTTACCTTCGTGGTATACATGGTGCCGGGTCTGTGGGGTGCGCCGCTGAAAGGTATCAGCGGGTTCCTGCCACACGAAGGCTCCCAGGATTTTAACCTGCACCGCGAGTTGACCAACCTTACCGCAAAAATTGGAAGCGGTGGCGGAACGGCTGTTAGCGACAATACAATTAAACCTAAAAAATACACTGACATACTGGAATCTGAAATACCTGGTGTAGAAACCCTGTTCTTCGATTACCAGGAAGCCATTGCGGCCTCCAAGGCTGCACACAAACCGCTGATGCTGGATTTTACCGGTCATAGTTGCGTAAACTGCCGCAAATTTGAAAAGTCTGTATTATCTGATCCGCAGGTAATGAAAGTGCTGCATGATGATTTCATCGTGGCGTCTTTGTACACTGACGAAAAAACGGAATTGCCTGAGAGCGAACAATACGTGTCTAAATTGGATGGTACGAATGTGAAAAATGTAGGCCAGTCTAATGCCGATTTTGAAGCGGTACATTTTAACCGTAATTCACAGCCTTACTATATTCCGGTGGATGGAGAAGGTAGCCCGCTGGTTAGCGCCGGTTACGGTTACGATCCGAAAGAAAACGTAGCGGCTTTTCTGGCTTACCTGGAAAGCGCCAAAGCAGAATACAAGAAGAGAGGTAAATAATCCTTCTGTTTATAAAAGAAAACGGCTGCCTTCATCATCTGAAAGCAGCCGTTTTTTTTATGAATGCGCTTTATTATTCAAAAGCAAAAAGCTCAAAATCCTCGAGTGTCACAGTTTGCTGCTCGCGGGTATTCAAATTTTTGATGCTCACTTTATTTTCCGCCAGCTCACTGTCTCCCAGGATCACGATGTAAGGAATGCTGCGTTTATCGGCGTACTTCAGTTGTTTGTCCATCTTGGATGCTTCATGGAAAAGCTCTGCCGGGATGCCTTTGCGGCGTAACTGCATCATCAGTGGGAAGGCCGTTTGAATGCTGGCTTCGCCCAGGTGCAAGAACAATACCTTGGTAGACTGTTGAGCCGCTTCAGGAAATAAGACTAACTGTTCCAGTACATCATAAATACGGTCTACCCCAAAAGAAATACCAACGCCGGAAATGCCCGGTAATCCAAACAAACCGGTAAGATCGTCATAACGTCCGCCGCCGCCAATACTGCCAATGGCCACGGAAGCTGGGGCTTTCACCTCTATGATCATACCAGTGTAATAATTCAAACCGCGCGCCAGGGTAACATCGAGAATGGGTGTGCTGCTAAACTTCGCCAGGCCGGCATTCAACACAAAACTTATTTCTTCAATGCCTTTCATTCCGGTTGGTGAATTTTTCAGCAATGCAGACAGTTGTGCTAATTTTTCCGAATTGCTACCATCGATATGCAAAAAGTTTTCGATCACGTTAATCTCTGTTTCTCCGAGGCCGCGCTGTTGCAATTCCTCTTTCACTTTAGCGATCCCAATTTTATCCAGTTTGTCAATGGCCACTGTAATATCGGTGAGCAGATCGGGGCGGCCAGCTATTTCGGCCAGCCCGCTTAATATCTTGCGGTTGTTCACACGCAGCTCATGGCCATGAAGGCCTAGCTTTTCAAACACGGTATCGTATATCAGCAGCAGTTCTATTTCATTGAGCAGGGAATTGCTGCCCACCACATCAGCATCACATTGGTAGAATTCGCGGTAGCGGCCTCTTTGCGGCTTATCTGCCCGCCATACCGGTTGCATCTGGTAGCGTTTAAAAGGCATGGCCAGCTCGTTTTGGTTCATAGCTACAAAGCGGGCAAACGGAATGGTGAGATCATAGCGAAGTGCCTTTTCGGAAAACAGCCGTACACTGCGGGTGAGGGGGGTATTTTCTTGTATGCTTGCAGCAATGGGGGTGGCGGCCTTATTTAGCGTTTCGCCATTGTTTAATATTTTAAACATTAGCTGGTCTCCTTCATCGCCATACTTGCCGGTTAGGGTGTCCAGTTGCTCCATTGCGGGGGTTTCCAGTGGCTGAAACCCAAACACCTGGAAAGTTTCCCGGATGGTTTGCATAATATAATTCCGTTTCCGCATGACTTGCGGGCCAAAATCACGGGTGCCTTGCGGGATAGAAGGTTTAATTTTTGCCATTTATTCGTCGTTAGTCTTTAGTAAAATTAGTGTTGCAGTGCTGTGCGTACTATCTTTTCGCAGGCGGTGTATATCAATTCATACACCGGTTCAAAAAGCGCATCATCGTACCAGGGATCGGGTACTGGTTGTCCATTGTCCAGTAGCAATTGCACCTTCGCTTCATCGGCTGGGGTGCGGGCGTGGCGCAGGATGTTGCGGTAATTATCTTGGTCCATGGCATAAATGCGGTGAAAGCGCTGGAAATCCTGGGCGTTAAACTGGCGTCCGCGCAGGCCGGAGATATCAATGCCGTGCAGGCGGGCCACTTTCACCGAGCGGGGATCTGGCGGGTCGCCCACGTGCCAGTTGCCGGTACCTGCGCTATCAATCTCCCAGGGCAGTTTTTCCTGGAGAGCCAGGTGTCTTAAAATGCCCTCTGCCAGTGGTGACCGGCAGATATTACCCAGGCATACCATCAGTATCTTCATACATATTACGGTTTAAAACCGGCCTTTTGGCCATTGTTTTCCAGATTTTTGCCTGCTTTGCCCGCCACCATTTAGCATGGGTCGCAACAGGGTAAAAAGCGGTTTGGTTGCCGCTAAATACTCCCCATACGTGCGGGTTGCCGGGGGGCGGAAACAAATTTTTTCCCGCCGCAAACCTACAAGAATTTTACCTTATCTTGCCAGCCTTTGTGGAAAACAGGAGCCACCGCATCCTATATAAAAACAAGGAGAAAAGGCTTGTTTTTAATATTTTCCCGTTTATCAATACAGCAATTTTAGGAAACAATATTAGCTGAACCAGCGCCAGTAGGGCGGTTTCTTTAACAAGTCTTTAATAATTGTTTCCGCGTATTGGAAAACTTTTTTTTGTATAATTGTAATTCACTAACATATGCAACAGGATCAAACTGGGCCGGATCGTCGTCAGCGCAGTGTAAACTACAGGGCATTGGGCCAGATCGTGAGAGGTTTACTATTTGTATTTGTAGGATTGTTTATTTTATATGGGGAAAGAATGGGCATTACGCTGAGAGCGGCACCCACTGTGAAGTATATTTTCGGCGTACTGGCAATCATTTACGGAGTTTTCAGGTTAAGCCAGGGCGTTTGGAATGTGATCAAAAAATAGCAGGCCATACACATAAAAGATAGTAGTTATGATACAGCAGTTAAAATTCGTTGCAATAGCCCTTGGCATGACCAGCATTTTGGCGGCCTGCCATTCAGGAAATAATGACAATGCATTTACCGATACGGAAACCTCGGGCACCATTCACATTTCGGTGGATGAAACCTATAAGCCATTGATCGATTCCGAGATCAGCGTTTTTCAATCGTTATATCCGAAGGCACATATTATTCCAGACTACAAACCGGAAATGGATTGTTTTTCAGATTTGCTGGAAGACAGTACGCGGATGATCATCGTTACCCGCGATCTGAGTACTAAAGAAAAACAGTTTATTAAGGATCAGAAAGCGCATATTGTACCTAGCAGCATGCGTATAGCCTGGGACGCAGTAGCACTGGTAGTAAACAAATCGGCCAAGGATTCCGTGTTTACGATGGACCAGTTAAAAGATATTATGATTGGTAAGGATTCCAGTTGGCAGTTGGTATTTGATAATGAAAAATCCAGTACCGTTCGCTATATTCGCGACTCCATCAATAAGGGAAAGCCTATTCCTGCCACCGCCATGGCGGCCAAGACTAATCCGGAAGTGATCGATTATGTAGTAAAAAACAAGAAAGCCATGGGGCTGATCGGTGTAAGCTGGATCTCTGATACGGCGGATTCTACTTCTATCGATTTTACCAATCGCATAAATGTGGTAAAGCTGCGCGCTGATGGTTTCTCTGAATATGTACAACCTTACCAGCTGTACATCGGCACGGGCGCCTATCCGCTAAAACGCAGCATTTGGTTTTGTTTAAAAGAACCTCACCAGGGCTTAGGCACGGGATTTGCCAGCTTCCTCGGCAGCCAGGAAGGACAGTTACTAATAGGACGTTTCAAATTATACCCTGCGCTACTGAATATCGTATTCCGCCAGGCTAACCTGAAATAGCCGCCTACATTCAATGTACACTTAGTTAAAAAACTAACACAACTAAATACTAAAACCCGGATTGCTCATGAACAGACGGAAAAAAATCTTAATCGCTGCCCTGGTACTTGCCGCAAATGGCGCCATGGCGCAAACTGTAGAAGACGGATTGAAAGACCTGTACTATCAGAAATACATCTCTGCCAATCAGGATTTTCAAAAGGTGATCGCTGCAAAACCTACGGAAGACAGAGCGTACTATTATCAGGGTTTGGCTTTGCTAGGACTGAAAGATATTGACGGAGCCGCCGCTGCATTCCAGAAAGGCCTCACTGCTGTACCGAATTCTCCTTTGCTGACAGCCGGCTTGGGTCGTATAGACCTGTTGAATGGTAACGCCGCTGCTGCCAAGCAAAAATTCGAGGCTGCGGATGCCGCCACTTTTGGCAGAAATTCTGATGTAGCCCGCGCCATTGCAGACGCCAACTCCGAAGTGAAAGGAGGAGACCGTGGCTATGCTGCTTCTATCATGGAAAAATACATGAATAATGAAGGCCGTAAAAAGAAGGAAATAGTAACTCCTACTGCAACAGATTACATTGAACTGGGGGATGCTTACCGGATGCTCGGTGGCGAAAATGGTGGTAAAGCACTTACTGCTTACGACAAAGCACTGGAGCTGGACCCTAAAAATGCAGAAGCCATTACCAAAGAAGGTGACCTAAACTATAACGCCAAACTGCTGGAACAAGCCGTGTCTGACTGGACCCGCGCCACCACTACCGATCCGCAATACGGCCCTGCGTTTTACGAATTGTTCCAGTTCTACGTTACGCCTAAAAAGAATCAGCTCTCCTGGGAAAATGCTGCTAAATATTTACAGTCTTACATAGCCGTAGCCGACCCTGCCGACAAACAGGAAACGCAATACAACCAGGCAGCAATTTCTTTCTACCGGAAGAACTATGATGATGCCATCAGCCAGGCAAAAACCGGACTAGCCACTGCCAACGACAGCTATAAAGGCAAATTTTCCCGGCTGATCGGTGACTCCTACCTGCAAAAAGGTGATTCTATTACCGCTAAGCAAGTGATGGACGATTATGTAAAATCAGTAGGCGACAGCAAGCTGGAACCTAACGATTATAAACTGCTCAGCGCCATTTATGGTAAAGTGCGGGTATCAGATACTACCCAGGCCAAGGTGATTGACTCCCTGGCATCTTTTTATGAAGAAAAATACGCCCTGTCGGATACTTCTAAAGATGTAGACCGCTACCGCTCTGTGGCCGAGGCTTTCAAAAACCTGCACGACTATAAAAAATCTGCAGAATGGTACGGTAAGCTGGCAACAGATTTCACCGATGAGCAGAATACAGGCAAAATCACTGACTTTTTCTGGAAAGGCACTATGGAAATGTATTCCAACCAATATGTAGCCGCCGATTCTACTTTCTCCCAGTTCATTCAGAAATACCCTCAGCAGGAAATACTGGGTACTTACTGGAGAGGTCGCGCCAATATGGCCCAGGACCCCGAAGCCAAAGAAGGGAAAGCTGTTCCCATTTTTGCTCATTGGGTGGAAATTGGTGGTGAAGCCAAAAGCAAACCCCGGGACCTGATGTACCCATATCAATACCTGATGATCTACTATTACAACAAGGGAGACAAGGAAAACCTGAAGGTGTACGAAGACAAAGTACTTGCCTTAGATCCGAATAATGCTACCGTAAAGCAGATCCAGGATAACGTTGCGGCTTCTGAAAAAGCTAAATCAGCCCCCGCCAAGCCTGCTGCCAAGCCGCATAAGTAATACATTAAATAATCCGGGCAACTGCCTGAATATGATGCCCTCCCGCTAACAGCAGGAGGGCATTTTTTGTGTCCAGGGGGGATTTCTGCAGGAAACCGGCCACCTGCCGGTAGGTTTCCGGGTTTCCGATGGCTAAAAAAGTTAATATTTTAACCCGTGGTGGATTTGTATTTTGCAATCAGTTGAACTACTTTTGCGAATTAGACAGAACAATTTTAAGGGAAGCTTATGTTTTTGAGTTCAGCACTTTTAGCCGCTACGAACACACCTTTTAGCTATTTTCCCATCGTTTTGCAGTTGGTCGCTGCCGTGGGATTTGTAGTAGTCACCATGTTTGGCACCCACTTTCTGGGGCCTAAGCGGAGAACTTCCGATAAGCTCATCAACTTCGAGAGCGGTATAGAACAGAAGGGTAATGCCCGTCAACCCGTTGCCATTAAGTATTTCCTGACTGCCATCCTCTTCGTACTTTTCGATGTGGAGGTAATTTTCTTTTATCCCTACGCTGTCAATTTTAAAACCCTGGGCTGGGATGGTTTCATGGCTATGCTGATGTTCGTGGCTTCGTTTTTGGCGGGTTTTATATATATCCTACGCAAAGGTGCGCTGAGGTGGGAAGACTAGTATAGAAAGCATCCGCAACCTTATTTTACTTAACCTGGAAAAAATTGTGATATGGCTCGTCCGGTTCAATACAATACGAAGATCAAAACGGTAGAAGCGCCGCAGGGATATTCTGGAGAGGGCTTTTTTGCCACCTCTTTCGATAAGGTGATTGGTATGGCCCGTGCCAACTCGATCTGGCCTTTACCTTTTGCCACTTCCTGCTGCGGGATTGAATTCATGGCCACGATGTCGGCCCATTACGATCTGGGCCGCTTTGGCGCAGAACGCTTGGGTTTTACACCCCGCCAGTGCGACTTGCTCATGGTGATGGGTACCATCTCCAAAAAAATGGGTCCGGTATTGCGTCAGGTGTATCTGCAAATGGCAGAACCCCGCTGGGTAATTGCCGTAGGCGCCTGTGCCAGTAGCGGCGGTATTTTCGATACGTATTCCGTATTGCAGGGTATAGACCAGGTAATCCCCGTGGATGTGTATGTGCCGGGCTGTCCACCCCGCCCTGAAGCCATCCTGGACGGTTTTATGCGCATTCAAGAGCTGGTGGGGCAGGAAAGCCTGCGCCGCCGCCATTCCGATCAGTACAAAGCATTGATGAACTCTTACGGCATCGAATAAAAGCTATTAGCCCCGCTATTAGCTTTTGGCTTTTCTAGCGGGTGCTAATGCCCGATATATTGCAACACCGCACACAACTTAAAAAGCTCACATTCAAGCATAATGACAAACGAGCAAATACAAAGCCGGCTAATAGAAAAATTCGGAGAGGCACTTACCAACTTCGAAGAATCTTACGGTATGTTATCCTTCCATGCGCCGAAGGAACTGAACTTAAAAGTCCTGCAATTCCTGTATGATGATGAAACGCTGCAATTCCGTTTCCTCACCGACATTACTGCTGTGCATTATCCCGACCAGGTAGGCGCAGAGCTGGCCGTGGTGTACCACCTGCAAAACCTCACCACCAGAACCCGGCTTCGCTTTAAGATATTTACTAGCGTAGCCTCTCCACAAGTATTTACCGCTACCAGATTATACGCATCCGCTAATTGGATGGAACGCGAAACCTACGATTTCTTCGGGATTGATTTCGTTGGCCATCCTAATCTTATCCGCATCCTGAACGTAGACGAAATGGACTATTTCCCCCTGCGAAAGGAGTTTCCGCTGGAAGACCAGACCCGCGTAGACAAAGATGATGACATGTTTGGCAGATAGTTAAATAAATCCTGTACCTGCAACCAGGTACCTCATACTTAATTTAAATTTTTATGTCTAATCCGCATATATCATTACCACAGGGATCATTGGAGAAACAGACTACCACGCTAAACCTGGGACCTACGCACCCGGCAACGCATGGGGTGTTTCAAAATATTCTGGAGATGGATGGAGAGCGCGTGGTAAGCGCCGTGCCTACTGTGGGATATATTCACCGGGCATTTGAAAAGATTGCGGAGCGCCGGCCGTATTACCAGATCGCGCCGCTTACAGACCGCCTGAACTATTGCTCTTCCCCGATTAACAATATGGGCTGGCACCTGACCACGGAAAGGCTGCTGGGTTTACAATTGCCCAAACGCGTAGAATACCTGCGCGTGATCATCATGGAGCTGGCACGCATTAGCGACCACATTATCTGTAACGGGGTAGTGGGAGTGGATACCGGCGCATTTACCGGATTCCTGTACATCATGGAGTTCCGGGAACTGGCGTATGAAATTTACGAAGAAGTGTGCGGCTCCCGCCTCACTACTAATATTGGCCGTGTGGGAGGTTTTGAACGCAACTTCAGTAATGCCGCCTTTGAAAAGATAGAACGTTTTCTAAAAGAGTTTCCTAAAGCGCTGAAGGAGTTTGAAACCCTGCTGGTGCGTAACCGCATTTTCATTGAAAGAACTCAAGGTGTAGGGGCTATCACCGCAGAACGTGCGCTGAATTATGGCTTTACCGGGCCTAACCTGCGGGCAGCCGGTGTAGATTACGATGTGCGTGTAGCACATCCGTACAGCAGCTACGGCGATTTCAAATTTGATATTCCTGTAGGTACTACCGGCGATTGCTACGACCGTTTCCTGGTGCGTGGAGAAGAAATGTGGCAGAGCCTCAGCATTATCCGCCAGGCCTTAGACAAAATACAGGATTTGCCGGCGGATGTTTACCACGCAGACGTTCCCGCCTATTACCTGCCCGACAAGAGCGATGTATACACCAAAATGGAAGCCCTCATCTATCACTTTAAAATTGTGATGGGAGAAACCGATATACTGCCTGGTGAACTGTATAACGCTGTAGAGGGTGCAAATGGGGAGTTAGGCTTTTACGTGATCAGCGATGGAGGCCGCAGCCCTTACCGTTTGCATTTCCGTCGTCCCTGCTTCATCTATTACCAGGCTTACCCTGAACTGATTCATGGGGCTATGCTGGCCGATGCAGTAGTATGTATGAGTAGCCTGAACCTGATAGCCGGCGAATTGGACGCCTGATAAAAAAAGTATTTAACAGCAAAAGGCTGTTGGTGAATGCCGGCAGCTAAATGAAATAATATGGTTCAATTTTCTGAAGAGAAGCTGAATAAGGTAAAAGAGATCATTGCCCGGTATCCGGACGGTAAGCAGAAAAGCGCTTTGCTGCCGGTACTGCACTTGGCGCAGGAAACGTTTAACGGGTGGCTAAGCAGTGATACCATGGACTATGTGGCATCGCTGCTGCAACTGGAGCCTATCGAGGTATACGAGGTGGCTACCTTTTACAGCATGTACAACCTGAAGCCCGTTGGCAAGTATGTGTTTGAAGTATGCCAAACCGGTCCCTGCATGCTGCGCGGATCGGACGATATTATCGCTTACATCAAACAAACACTGGGTATTAACGTTGGGGAAACTACGGCGGACGGCTTGTTTACCCTTAAAACGGTAGAATGCCTGGGCGCTTGTGGATATGCCCCCATGATGCAGGTGGGCAAACATTACCGCGAACATCTCACCCCCGCCAAGGTGGACGAGATCATTGCAGAACTGCGCGCCGCCCAATAAACGTGCGCTGGCATAAGGAAGCTTTATAACGATTTATAGAAACATAGTTGCGGGTACGGCAGGCTTTACACCCTGTTATCATTCAACTTCCTACTTTAAATATATGGGACGCAAATTACTCTTAGATAAGGCGCATATACCAGGCATCCGGTACTACGATACCTACAAGGGCAATGGTGGATATGCCGCGGCGGAAAAAGCGCTGAAAGGGATGACCCCCGACCAGGTACTGGACGAAGTGAAAAAGAGTGGCCTGAGAGGTCGTGGTGGTGCGGGTTTTCCTACCGGTATGAAATGGAGTTTTATTGCCAAACCAGAAGGCGTGCCCCGCTACCTGGTGTGCAACGCAGATGAATCGGAACCAGGTACTTTCAAAGACCGTTACCTGATGGAATTTATACCGCATGCACTTATAGAAGGTTTAATTATTTCCAGTTATACCCTGGGAGCCAATACCTGCTACATCTATATCCGTGGCGAATATGCCTGGATACCAGAGATTCTGGAAGAGGCCATTGCCGATGCCAAAAAGAATGGCTGGCTGGGAAAAAACATCCTGGGCAGTGGCTTTGACTTGGAAATATATGTGCAACGCGGTGCCGGAGCCTACATCTGTGGCGAAGAAACGGCCCTGATCGAATCGCTGGAAGGCAAGCGGGGTAATCCCCGCATTAAACCGCCTTTCCCTGCGGTAAAAGGCCTGTGGCAGTCGCCCACGGTAGTAAATAACGTGGAAACACTGGCAGCGGTAGTACCTATCCTCAATATCGGTGGTGAAGAATACGCCAAGATCGGTATCGGAAAATCTACCGGTACTAAGCTCATCTCCGCCTGTGGCAATATTAATAAGCCGGGCGTGTATGAGATAGAAATGAACATTTCTGTAGAGGAATTTATTTACTCAGAAGAATATTGCGGCGGCATTCCCAATGGCAAACGCCTGAAGGCTTGCATCCCTGGTGGATCTTCCGTACCTATACTGCCGGCTAACCTGCTGTTTAAAACAGCAAAAGGGGAAACCCGCATGATGACCTACGAAAGCCTGGCCGATGGCGGGTTTTTAACTGGTACCGCCATGGGGTCTGGTGGATTTATTGTACTGGACGAGGACCAGTGCATCGTAAAAAACACCCTGACTTTTGCCCGTTTTTACCGTCACGAAAGCTGTGGCCAGTGCAGCCCCTGCCGCGAAGGCACCGGCTGGATGGAGAAGTTGCTGAAGAATATAGACAGTGGTAGGGGCAAAATGTCCGACATTGACCTGCTCTGGGACATCCAGCGTAAGATAGAAGGCAACACCATTTGCCCCCTGGGCGATGCGGCTGCCTGGCCGGTGGCAGCAGCCATCCGCCACTTCCGCGACGAGTTTGAGTGGCATATCACCCATCCGGAAGAAGCCCAGGCACGCAACTACGGCCTGGCCCATTATGCAGATCCGCGTGAAATTGCGGTACCTGCCTGATAAAGAAATGAGACACCGGACATCCCCCTGGCCCCTGCAAAGCGGATTATCGGGAACGGTTTTACGGTAAAACATATAAGACTAAGCCGATGGCAGACGAACAAAAATTATTCAAAGTAACGATCGATAATATCACGGTGGAAGTGGCTCCGGGTACTACCATCCTCAATGCGGCCCGGCTTATCGGTGGCGACATCGTTCCGCCGGCCATGTGTTATTATTCCAAGCTGCAGGGCAGTGGTGGTAAATGCCGCACCTGCCTGGTGAAAGTAACTAAAGGCTCGGAAGCAGATCCCCGCCCTATGCCCAAGCTGGTAGCTAGCTGCCGCACAACGGTAATGGATGGTATGGAAGTGGCCAATATCACCTCCCCGGAAGTGGTAGACGCCCGTAAAAGCATCGTGGAGTTCCTGCTCATTAATCATCCCCTGGACTGTCCCGTGTGCGACCAGGCGGGAGAATGCCATTTGCAGGATCTGAGCTACGAGCACGGCGTAAGCGCCACCCGCTACGAGTTTAAACGCCGTACTTTTGACAAGGTAGATTTGGGCGATCATATAAAGCTGCATATGACGCGCTGCATCCTGTGCTACCGCTGCGTATTCACTGCCGACCAGCTCACCGACAAGCGCGAGCACGGCATCCTGGGACGCGGCGATCACTCTGAGATCAGCACCTATATTGAGCAAAACCTGGACAACGATTTTATCGGCAACGTAATCGATGTATGCCCTGTAGGCGCCCTGACCGATAAAACATTCCGCTTTAAAAACCGGGTATGGTTCCTGAAACCAGTGGATGCCCACCGCGATTGTGAAAATCCGAAATGCTGTGGTAAAACGGTGCTTTGGATGCGTGGCGATGAGGTGTTTCGCGTGACGGCCCGCAAGGACCAGTACGGGGAAGTAGAAGCCTACATCTGCGATACCTGCCGCTTTGAGAAGAAAGAAACCAGCGACTGGGTGATCGAAGGTCCGCGTAAGATAAACCGTCACAGCGTGATCTCTCAGGGACATTATGTAGGCATGGTTAAACCCCAAGAAACCATCGTGAAGGTAATGGATGGCCGTGCGCCTAAATTGCTGATGGACATTCACCGTGTGAGCGAAGTAAACCGTCCGGAAATAGACCTGTCGAAGATAGAAGGGCCGGCACATTCGGATGATTTTAAAATAAATGGCGTACACCCACAATAGCGACAACGTATGATAATGCAGATAGCTTTTGATTATATTTTTTTGATCGATAAGATCGTGCTGATTGCATGCGTGCTGGCACTTTCGCTGCTGGTGGCGATGTACTCTACCTGGGGTGAAAGAAAAGTAGCCGGCTGGATACAGGACCGTTACGGTCCTAACCGGGCGGGTCCATTGGGTTTGCTACAGCCCCTGGCAGATGGTGGTAAACTGTTTTTTAAAGAAGAAATAATCCCCGCCAATTCCAACCGTTTTCTCTTTATCCTCGGGCCTTCCCTGGCCATGCTGGTAGCTTGTATGACCAGTGCGGTGATTCCCTGGGGCGACATATTGGAAATAGGTGGCCGTAAAATTTCGCTACAGATAGCGGAAGTGAATATCGGGGTGTTGTATATTTTTGGTGTGGTGAGCCTGGGGGTATATGGCATTATGCTGGGCGGCTGGGCCTCCAACAATAAATTCTCCCTGCTCGCAGCTGTACGCGGTGCTTCTCAGATCATTTCTTACGAACTGGCCATGGGCTTGTCACTGATTGCACTGGTGATGTTATCGGGTTCCCTGAACCTGAAAGATATTGTGGAGCAGCAGCGCCACGGTCTTTGGAATATCTGTTACCAGCCCTTGGGCTTCCTGATTTTCCTGGTATGCGCCTTCGCAGAATGTACCCGCACCCCGTTCGATCTGACCGAAGCAGATTCTGAGTTGAATGGTGGTTATCACCTGGAATATTCTTCCATGAAACTAGGCTTTTACCTGTTTGCCGAGTACATTAACATGTTCATCAGCTCTGCGCTCATGGCCAGCCTCTATTTCGGGGGGTATAGTTTTCCTGGAATGGACAGCCTGGGCCTTTCTACAAACGTGGTAACCATGCTCGGTTTTGGAGCGCTGTTTATTAAAATTATTGCTTTCCTGTTCCTCTTCATGTGGGTGCGCTGGACTATACCAAGGTTCCGCTACGATCAGTTGATGAAACTGGGTTGGAATATGCTTATCCCCCTAGCCCTCTTTAATATGCTGATTACCGGTGGACTGATACTGTGGCAACAGGGGCATTGATAACATTTGAACAACAATAACATTCTGCAATATGCAAGCATTAACAGACAGATCTAAAATGGTGGACCGCAAGCCCATGACCTTTGTGGAACGGCTTTACCTTTGGAATATCATAAAAGGGATGAGAATCACGTTTGCGCATCTTTTCAGAAAGAAGGTGACCGTAAAATTTCCCGAACAGAAACGTGCATTTAGCCCGGTGTTCCGTGGCCTGCACATCCTGAACCGCGACGAGGAAGGCCGCGAACGCTGCACGGCCTGTGGCCTGTGTGCCGTGAGTTGCCCTGCGGAAGCGATCACGATGGAAGGCGCAGAGCGCAAGCCGGGTGAGGAACATCTGTACCGTGAGGAAAAATATGCAGCTAAGTATGAGATCAATATGCTGCGTTGTATTTTCTGTGGATTCTGTGAAGAAGCCTGCCCCAAAGATGCGATCTATCTTACCGAAACTTTTGCACCGGCCAACTATAAACGCGAAGGTTTCATTTATGGTAAAGACGACCTGCTGATCCCCGATCCTAAAACCGGTAAATAAATCTTTACGCTGATACGCCTTTATCGAGTTGCGATAGGGGATTGGAAAAATTGTTCTTTTGGAATTTTAACACAATGGGTATTCAACAAATTCTTTTCCTGGTACTGGCCGTGATCTCTGTGATCACCGCACTGGGCGTGGTGCTGAGCAAAAGCCCCGTGAGCAGTGTGCTTTGCCTGATCCTGACTTTCTTTACCATTGCAGGCCATTACATCCTGCTGAACGCACAGTTCCTGGCCGTAGTGCACATCATTGTATATGCAGGGGCCATCATGGTCCTCTTTCTCTTTGTGATCATGTTTATGAACCTGAATACGGAAGGGGAGCCCCATAAACGCAACTGGCTGAAATATGCGGGGGCTATCAGCGGCGGCGCTTTACTGGTGGTATTGGTAGCCGCAATCCACGATACTACCATGCCTAACCTGCAAGCCGTACCTACCGATGTAGGGCTGATCGAAAACCTGGGGAAGATCTTGTTCAGCACTTATGTGGCTCCTTTCGAGATCAGCAGCATCTTGTTCCTGAGCGCTATGGTAGGAGCTGTAGTAGTAGGTAAGAAGTAGTTAACAACTTAATAATATAGCAATGCCTGTACAGTATTATATCTTTTTAAGCGTAGTCCTTTTTTGCATAGGCATCATGGGCGTATTAATGCGCCGTAACGCCATCATTATATTCATGTGTGTGGAGCTGATGCTCAACGCAGTGAACCTGCTGATGGTAGCTTTCTCTAAAATGTGGGCGGATGCAGGCCATGTAGATGCTGGCGCTGCACAGATTTTCGTTTTCTTCATCATGGTGGTAGCCGCTGCGGAAGTTGCTGTGGGCCTGGCTATTATCGTTATGATGTACCGCAATACGCATTCTGTGGATATTAACTTATTGAACAGACTCAAAAACTAGTTAATTGCTGCCGGTTAATGATGCATCGCAGTAATTCCGATAAAACGGCGATAAATGATTAACTTTTAGCTATTGACCATCCTGTAAATTATCGTCGTCGTACAAATAGAAACGTAAATGAGCAATCTAGTTTGGCTGGTACCTTTGTTACCATTCATAGGTTTTCTGGTAAATGGATTAGGAAGAAAATTCCTGCCAAAAGCAGGTGTTAGTATAGTAGGAAGCGGTTCGGTGATCGCCGCCTTTGCGATCGCAGTGAGCCTTTTCCTGGAAACGAAAGCGCCGGGATTTACCCCCCGGGTGATATCCCTGTTTAGTTTTATTTCCGTTGGCAAATTGAGCATTCCTTTTGCCTTCCAGGTGGATCAACTGAGTGCGCTATTCCTGCTGATCATTACCGGTGTAGGGTCGCTCATTCACATTTATTCCGCCGCTTATATGCATGAGGAAAGCAATGAAGGTTACGCACGGTACTTCGCTTACCTAAACCTGTTCATATTTTCCATGCTGCTGCTGGTGCTGGGTGCTAACTACGTAATGATGTTCATTGGTTGGGAAGGGGTAGGACTTTGTTCTTACCTGCTCATTGGCTTTTGGTTCAAAAATCCCAGTTTCAGCAAAGCTGCGAACAAGGCTTTTATCATGAACCGTATTGGTGACCTGGGTTTCCTGCTGGGCATCTTCTATATTATTGCCAACTTCGGCACCGTTACTTACTCTGCTGTTTTCGCACAAGCTGCTACCATGGGCAGCGGACATCATACACTGGTGATCATTGCCGTGCTGCTGTTTATTGGCGCCATGGGCAAATCCGCCCAGATTCCCCTGTATACCTGGTTGCCAGATGCCATGGCTGGCCCAACGCCAGTATCTGCACTGATCCATGCTGCCACGATGGTGACAGCAGGTATTTATATGATTGCCCGCAGTAACGTGATTTATACACTGGCGCCGGCGGTGCAAAACTTTATTGTTATCATTGGTACGGCCACCGCACTGCTGGCGGCTTCTATCGCCATTGCGCAAAACGATATTAAGAAAGTACTGGCCTATTCCACGGTAAGTCAGTTGGGATATATGTTCATTGCCCTGGGTGTGGGTGCTTACAGTACAGCTGTATTTCACGTAATGACCCATGCTTTCTTCAAGGCCTTGTTGTTCCTTGGTTCCGGATCTGTTATCCATGCCATGGGCGGGGAGCAGGATATCCGCAAAATGGGTGGCCTTAAAAAATACCTGCCTACAACACACTGGACTTTCCTGGTGGGCTGCCTGGCTATTGCCGGCATCCCGGGTTTCTCTGGCTTCTTCTCTAAAGATGAGATATTGGCCAATGCATTTGCTGCCAATAAAATTGTTTATGTATTTGGGCTATTGGGCGCGCTAATGACAGCGTTCTATATGTTCCGCCTGTACTATATTACTTTCTGTGGCAGCTTCCGTGGCACCCACGAGCAGGAACATCACCTGCATGAAAGCCCTGCCGCCATGACCATACCGCTGGTGGTGCTGGCTGTACTGTCTGTCTTTGGGGGGTATATTGGCCTGCCGGAAGTGTTTGGTGTAAAAAGCCTGCTGAATGAATACCTGGCCCCTATCTTCGCACCATCTGTACCCTTTGCAGCCGTGCATGAACTGGAACCTGGCACGGAATGGATGCTCATGATCATCAGCTCCGTTTTGGTAATCGGGATGATCTTCTGGGCACGCGCTAAATACCGCCGCTACCAAAACCCTGGTACCGAAAATACCGGTTTGCTAAAAGTGTTGGAAAACAAATGGTATGTGGATGAAATATACGATGCGGTGATTGTACGCCCATTGCAGGCACTGAGCCAGTTCTTTAGCGAGGTTATGGAAAAACTGGGCATTGACCGGTTGGTGAATGGCATTGGTAAGAGTGTGCAGTGGGGTGGTCAGCAACTTCGGGTGATCCAGAACGGGCAGGTAGGATTCTACATTTTTGCCATGGTGTTGGGGATAATCGTGTTATTGGTGATCGGCTTATTATTCTAAATCAATAGCGGAAGTTACAAGCGCAAGAAATACATTATGTTGACAGTTTTATTAATATTGATTCCTTTACTTGCCGGTTTCATTTCCTTCGGCCTGAAAGGTACTGGTCCGAAAGTACTGGCATTGCTTTCCTCCATCGCCACGCTGGGTGTATCGCTGGTGGCCTTGTTCCAATTCAAGGTACACCCCGAGGCCACCCGGTTTACTGCCCAGTGGATTCCACAACTGAACGCAAAGTTTGCAGTAGGGCTAGACGGCATGGGTGCCATGCTTTGCCTGCTTACAACGATCGCCTTTGTGCTGGTATTCATTAGTATTTTTTCCCGTACCTACGAGCGGTCCAACAGCTTTTATGGACTGTTGCTACTGGCACAGGCCGGCCTTACCGGTGTATTTACCGCGTATGATGCCCTGCTATTTTATGTAGGCTGGGAGCTGGCCCTCGTTCCCATGTATTTCCTTTGCTCCATATGGGGTGGGGAAAAACGCATTCCCGTTACTTTTAAATTCTTCATTTATACTTTCGTTGGTTCCCTGTTCATGCTCATTGGTATTATCTACCTGTACTTACATACCAAAGATGCATCATTCAGTTATAACGCCTTTGTGAGTGCCGGTGCTTCCTTGCAGCATGGGGAGCAGTCGTGGTTATTCTGGCTCTTCTTTGTGGCCTTCGCGATCAAGATGCCTATCTTCCCGCTGCACACCTGGCAGCCCGATACCTACGAGCAATCGCCCACGCCGGTTACCATGATACTTTCTGGTGTGATGGTAAAAATGGGTCTGTTCGGTGCCCTGCGCTGGTTACTGCCGGTGCTGCCGGGCGCTTCCGCCAGTTGGTCAGACCTGGTCATCGTGTTGTCTATCATAGGTATTGTGTATGCATCCTGCATAGCCATTGTACAAAGCGACTTGAAAAAAATGATCGCCTATTCTTCCATTGCCCACATTGGGTTGATGAGCGCCGCGATCTTCGCCCATAACCAGCTAAGCCTGCAAGGCGTGCTGGTGCAAATGTTCAACCACGGTATTAATATCATTGGACTGTGGATTATTGTGGATGTGATTGAGCAGCGCCTGGGTGGTGTGAAAAACATGAAGGAACTGGGGGGCATTGCCAGCAAAGCTCCGCGGTTGGCTATTTTCCTGGTGATCATCAGCCTGGCCAACGTAGGCCTTCCGCTTACCAATGGTTTCATCGGAGAGTTCCTGATGTTCAGTGGCTTGTTTCAGGTGAATGTATGGTTCATGGCCGTAGCTGGTTTAGGTATTATCCTTTCTGCCGTGTACATACTCAATATGATACAGCGAGTGATTTTCGGCGAAAGCAATGCCGTGACTGCCAAGATAACGGACCTGACGCCCGGTGAAACATTATCCCTGACGCTGATCGTGCTGTTGATTTTTGTAGTGGGAGTATATCCCAAACCAATGCTGGAGCTGGTAAGCGGCACCACGCAGTTGCTTCAGGTAGCATTCCAGGGTAGTATCTCTTTGAAATAATTTTTTACGCAAGGTGAAGGGGAGGAAGTACAATACAAATAGAATAGGCCTTTTACCAGCAAACGTTTTCGGTTTTTGTAACACAGCAATATGAACGCATTACTTTCTACGGCTATTTCGGGTGTGATCCTGATGTTTGTCGGATTATTCGCAAAGAATAAGCAGTCTATTAAATACTTTGCCATTGCGGCATTGATAGTTGCCTTCGCGGCAAACTTCATAGACCTGCGCTATGTGCTGAAAATGGGCCCTTACACGGCCTATGCAAGCATGATTAAGGTAACACTGTTCACCACCTTATTCAATGCCGTGATTTTAGGTTGTACGCTTGTGTACTTCCTGCTTACCGGTAGCGGGTTTGAAAAGGTGGGGGATGAAGTAGCGGAATACTTTGCCCTGCAGTTCTTCATCCTGTCCGGCATTATGCTGGCCACCAGCTTTAATAACCTGCTGATCCTTTTCCTGGCTATTGAGATCATTTCTATTCCCCAGTATATTTTGGCGGGTAGTGATAAGTATAACCTGAAGAGTAATGAAGCCTCGTTGAAATATTTTCTGATGGGTGCATTCTCCACCGGCATTCTGCTAATGGGCATTGCCCTTATATATGGCGGTTGCGGCTCTTTTGATCTATATAAACTGGGGCTGGGTGGTATCAGTATGTCCCCGCTCACGTTGAGTGGTGTTTTGCTCATTGTATTTTCTCTTTCCTTCAAAGTATCTGCTGCTCCCTTCCACTTCTGGACGCCTGATGTGTACGATGGTTCTCCCACCGTATTTACCGCTTTCATGGCAACCGTGGTAAAAGCAGGAGGTTTCATCGCCTTTATCCGTTTGTTCCAAATCGCCTTCCAGGGCGGTATTGTAAACCAGCAATGGACATTGGTATTGGAAATAATTACCGCCTGTACACTGATCATCGGTAATATAACCGCCGTATACCAGCAGAGTGTAAAACGCATGCTGGCTTATTCCAGTATTGCACAGGCAGGTTTTATGCTGTTTTCGCTACTGGCTTTTAATCTGCGCGCACAGCAAGGCATTCTCTTGTATGCCGCAGCCTATAGCCTGGCTACTATCGGCGCTTTTAGCGTGCTGCTAAAACTTAAAGACTACACCTTCGACGGCTTCAATGGCCTGGCCCGTAAACAGCCGTTGCTGGCCTTTGCCATGACCATCTTCCTGTTTTCGCTGGCAGGTATTCCACTCACGGGTGGGTTCTTTGCCAAATATTTTGTGCTTACTGCTGCGGTGCAGCAGGGAGGCATGTTCTGGCTGGTGATCGTAGCTATCATCTGTGCTGCTATTTCCGTGTACTACTATTTTAAAGTGATCATTGCGATGTACTTTAAGACCGGCGAACCGGAGGTAGAAACGCCCAGTGGCGCTTATAAAGCAGCGCTGATCTTAACGGTGGCGTTGGTGATCCTGCTGGGTATATTCCCGAATTTGTTATTGCAGTTTATGAAGTAATACTGTTCTTATCTTATTTTGAGAGGGCCATTCCTGCAAGGAGCGGCCCTTTTTTAGTGCCTGCATCATTTGAGGGAAGCAGTACGCTCTACCAACTTATCCAGCCAAACCGCGCCCCCCCGCATATGAAAAGGAATGATTATCTTTAAAAGAATCCACTTCTATTCTGAAATGATGCAGTTTCGCGATACCTTCTCCCTGGCCAGCCGTTCTGTAAAAGGCAATCGCCTGCGCAGCGGACTTACTATTTCCATTATCGCCTTTGGCATTATGGCCCTTGTAGGTATCCTTACCGCCATCGACAGTATGAAGGCTAACCTGTTCAGCAACTTTTCTGCTATGGGGACTAATACTTTTTCCATCCGCAACCGTAACATGTTCTTCATGGGCAATGACAATGTTGCAACCAAAGCGGGTAATAAAAAGGTAAAAATAAAACGCTCTAACCAGAAACTGCCGGTGCGCTTTTCAGAAGCCGTTGCATTCAAAGAAAAAACCAAATTCCCTGAAACTGTAGGCATCTCCTTTACCGGCACCAGTATTGCTACCGTGTATAAAGATGATAAAAAAACAAATCCCAATGTAAGCGTCATCGGGGGCGATGAAAATTATCTCGACGTATCGAATTACGACCTTGCGCAAGGCCGTAACCTAAATGCGCTGGACCTTTCCAGTGGCCGTAATGTAGCCATCGTGGGCCAGGACGTTGTAGACAAGATATTTGGCAATAACGCTAAAAACATTATCGGCAATACTATTCGCGTAGGTGATGTGCGCTACCGCGTAATTGGTGTGCTTGCCAAGAAAGGCAGCAGCAATGCGTTCAGCGCCGATAACATTGTCATTACCTCCCTCAATAATGTACGCCGCATCTTTGACCGTCCTAATGCTTCGTATCAAATCAGCATTAAGGTAAATGATATCAATCAGATGGATGCTGCGGTAGGCGAAGCCACGGGCCTGTTTCGACAGATACGTCACCTGGATCTCAACGAGAGCGACAACTTCGTGATCAATAAAAGCGACGACCTGGCCCAGATGCTCTACAGCAGCTTGGCCAGCATCACCTTCGTAGCCATTTTCATTGGCATCATTACCCTGGTAGGGTCGGCCATTGGTCTCATGAACATAATGCTGGTGTCTGTAGCCGAGCGCACCCGTGAAATTGGGGTGAGCAAGGCCTTGGGGGCCACGAGCAAAGTTGTACGGCGACAGTTTCTGTACGAGGCCATCATCATTAGTGTAACGGGTGGTGCGCTGGGTGCTTTACTGGGAATGATTGTTGGTAATGTGGTGTCGCTACTCTTCCACTCCAGTTTCATTATCCCCTGGATGTGGATATTCATTGGCGTGGCCTTGTGCGCCCTGGTAGGGCTTGTATCCGGCGTATACCCGGCGATGAAGGCAGCCAGGCTCAATCCAATAGTGGCACTGCATTATGAATAAATAACCTGCCTGGCCATTCCCTCCGAACAGCTAATGCGGTAAGGGCTACGATTAAATTACTACCAGCTATTGCCTGGCAGCGTATTTTTTCCAATATTTACACAAGCCGGTGTGCATGCATCCCGCGCAGTTTGGAAACCAATTTCGCGTTATAAAATCCGTAAGCTCATCACATGTTATTGCTCATCGTCATTATAGGCATACTCGCTCTCATATTACTGGTAACGTACGCTAAGCTCAATACCTTCCTTTCGTTTATAATTGTCGCCATTGGTATTGGTGTGGCCAAAGGCATGCCCCTGGACCATATCACCAAAGCCATGCAATCTGGCCTCGGCAACATTATGGGTTCCCTGCTTGTCATCATCGTGCTGGGTAGTATGCTGGGCAAACTGGTAGCAGAAAGCGGCGCTGCACAGCGCATCTCCAATGGTATGTTGGATTTGTTTGGCCCTAAATACGTGCAGTGGGCGCTCATGACTACGGGCCTGGTGGTGGGTATCGCCTTGTTTTACGGTATTGGTTTTGTATTAATGGTGCCATTGATCTTTACCGTGGCGGCCCGCACAAAAATGTCTACCGTATTCCTCGGCATATCGCTGCTGGCAGCCCTTTCCGTAACACATGGCTTTTTACCCCCACACCCTTCGCCGGTGGCGCTGGTCGATAAATATCATGCGCCGATGGGGCCAACCCTTTTATACGGTTTAGTACTGGCCATTCCTTCCGTAATCATTGCAGGACCTTTGTTCGGAGGATTGTTCCGCCGGCTGAAGAGGGAGCCCGCGCAAATATTTAACCTGAAATCATTGCCGGAAGAACAATTACCTTCCATGCGTACCAGCCTCTTTGTAGCTTTGCTGCCGGTGGTGATGCTGGCCATTGCTGCCATCCTGAAAGTATGTGCAGCTCCAGGAGGTATGCTTTTCATAACGGCAGACTGGGTGGGCAATTCCAGCATAGTGATGCTGGTATCTGTGCTTACCGCCGTGTGGCTGCTAGGCCTGCGCCGTGGCATGAGTATGAAGGTGGTGATGGGCAAACTGGATGAAGCTGTGAAAGACATTGCCGGCATCGTACTGGTGCTGGCCGGTTCAGGTATGCTCACGGAAATATTACAGGCCAGCGGCATTAGTAAGTACATTGGCGACGAATTGGGCGGGCTAAGTATTTCCCCCATTGTACTGGGTTGGACACTGGCCGCTATCATCCGCATTTGCATTGGCTCTGCCACCATTGCCGGCGTTACCGCAGCCGCCATTGTAGCGCCCATGGTAGCCTCTTCCGGGGCCAATCCTTGCCTCATGGTACTGGCCACCGGCGCAGGCAGCCTGATGTTTTCGCATGTGAACGATAGTGGCTTCTGGTTGTTTAAAGAATATTTTAACCTCACCGTAAAAGAAACCATGCTCACCTGGTCACTCATGGAAACTATCGTGTCGGTGGTGGGGTTACTGGGCGCATTGTTGCTCAGCCTATGGTTTTAAAAAATTTAAAAAGATAAGATATGACACCTGACGAAAAATTCAACGCCCTGGGCGAAACCCTGCCTCCGGCTCCCACACCACTGGGCGTATACAAGCCTTTCCTGGTAGACGGCAAGTACGTGTATGTATCCGGCCATGGACCAGTATTGCCGGATAAGTCGCTCATCATTGGCCGCGTAGGTCGCGACTTTAGCATGGAGGAAGGAAAGATCGCTGCCCGACAGGTAGGCCTTACTATTTTGTCTACCCTGATCACCAACCTGGGTAGCCTCAATAAAATAAAACGCGTGATCAAAGTGCTGGGTATGGTAAATTCCACGCCCGATTTTGAAAGACATCCCTACGTAATTAATGGCGCCAGCGAACTGTTTGCACAGGTATGGGGTGATGAAAACGGTATTGGGGTAAGAAGCGCCGTGGGAATGGGTTCCCTGCCAGATAATATTCCTGTGGAAATAGAAGCCCTCTTTGAACTGGAGTAAGCTTCTGCAATAAAGCTACCTAAAACCATACGCATGGAATGGTACACGATCAGCAACATAGGGCAGTACGATACGCCTGCCCTGCTCTTTTATCCCGAGCGTATCCAGGCAAATATTGACCTGCTTATCGCCAGCATTGATGATGTACAACGGTTACGGGTACACGTAAAAACGTTTAAGACGCTGGAAATCGCGCAACTCATGCTGAATAGCGGCATCCTGAAATTTAAATGCGCCACCATCGCAGAAGCAGAAATGCTGGCCATGGCTGGTGCGCCGGATGTTTTGCTGGCCTACCAGCCGGTAGGCCCAAAGATGGGACGACTGGCGGCATTGGTGCAGGCATATCCAGATACTACTTTTTCCTGCCTGGTAGATAATGAAAACACCGCCTTGGCCCTCAGCGCCCACTTTACAGCAGATAACCCTATTGGCGTATATCTCGATTTGAATGTAGGCATGGATCGTACCGGCATTCTCCCGGATAAAACTGCACTGGATCTTTATGTGAAACTTCGGCAAATGCCTGGTATTGTTCCCCTTGGCCTGCATGCCTACGATGGGCATATTCATGAGCAAGACCTGGCCAAACGTACCGCTATCACCAACAAAGCATACGCACCAGTAGCAGCCCTGGCTGCAGCTTTGGAGGCGCAGGGCCTGCCTGCTCCGATCATTGTGGCCGGTGGCACACCTACCTTTCCCATTCATGCACAACGTAAAGGGATTGAATGTAGCCCCGGTACATTCGTGTGCTGGGATGCGGGTTATAAAAAAAACTTTCCAGAACAGCCCTTTCAATACGCTGCATTATTAGCGGGCCGCGTCATTTCCGTGGTGAATAACGCTCATATCACCGTAGACATTGGCTATAAATCTGTAGCAGCAGAAAAGCCCCTGCCCCGCATTTATTTTCTCAACGCACCCGATGCCGTACCGGTGTCGCAAAGCGAAGAACATCTGGTCTGTACGGTAAACGATGCCGCCCAATATCCGGTAGGCACCGTACTTTACGGGGTGCCACAACACATATGTCCCACCGTGGCCGATCATGATCAGGGGCTGGTGGTGGCAGAACATACCATCACCGACACATGGGCGATTATTGCCCGCAACCGCTGCATTACCCTTTAAATTTCTTTAAAAAAAACTACATGTTTACAATAGATGCGCACCTGGACTTGAGTATGAATGCCCTGGAATGGAACCGCGATCTGCGGCTTTCCGTGGAAGCCATTCGTGGCCGTGAACAGGGGCTTACCGACAAGCCAGATCGTGCCAAAGGCGTGGTATCATTACCCGCGCTTAGGCAGGGCAACGTGGGGCTGGTGGTGGCTACCCAGATTGCCCGTTTTGTGGCGCCCAATAACCCTCTGCCTGGCTGGCATTCGCCGGAACAAGCATGGGCGCAAACCCAGGGCCAGCTGGCCTGGTATAATGCCATGGAAGCCGCTGGCGAAATGGTGCAGGTAAAAGACCGCACCAGCCTGGAGGCCCACCTGAACACCTGGGCCCAGGCCGGCGATGATAAAACGAAACCCATCGGTTACATCCTTAGCCTGGAAGGGGCCGATTCTATCGTAGATATTTCCTATCTGGAACGCGCCTACGAAAATGGCCTGCGCGCCGTAGGCCCCGCCCATTATGGTCCCGGACGGTATGCACAGGGCACAGACGCCACCGGCTTCATGGGGCCTCAAGGCCATGCCCTGCTCAAAGAAATGGAACGCCTGGGTATTATTCTCGACGCCACCCACCTGTGTGATGATAGCTTTTGGGAAGCATTGGATCACTTTCATGGACCCGTGTGGGCTAGCCATAACAACTGCCGTGCGCTGGTACAGCACAACCGCCAGTTCAGCGATGAGCAGATCAAAGCCCTCGTAGCACGCGGTGCCGTAATTGGCGGTGCAATGGATGCCTGGATGATAGTGCCCGGCTGGCAGCGCGGCCTTTCCGATCCCAAAGCCATGGCATGCAACCTGGAAAAAGTAATCGATCATATGGATCATATCTGCCAGGTGGCTGGCAATGCCCGCCACATCGGCATAGGCTCCGACCTGGATGGTGCCTTCGGCAAAGAGCAATGCCCCTATGACCTGGAAACCATCGCCGACCTCCGCAAAATACCTGACCTGCTGGCCCGGCGCGGGTACAGTGCAGCAGATATTGAAGGGGTGATGCATGGCAACTGGCTGCGCTTTTTGCGCGATGCCTGGCAGTAATTCAAGCAGAAAATAGGTACCCCAATGCCCGCCCTTTGCCTGTAGTAAATGCAGGTACGCGGCGTGTACCGCGTTTTTGGTCACCAGTTAAATGCCTACCTTTAGCCATGTATAGGAGTATATATCATGGCTAAAGAACACATCCCCACTTACAACCTGAAGACCAGCAGGGCTGTACACCGCGAACCGGTGCAACAAGATGATTTCGGTTACAACAACCTGCCTGAAAACCGGCGTATCAAAGGGTTTGAGCTATATTCCAATCATGGTATGCGCCCGGCGATAGGCCCGTTGCGCTCTACTTTTTACCGCATGGGGATTAGCATGAGGGGTACAGCCGATGTGCAGCTCGGATTGGAACATTACCAACATGGGAATGGTACCGTTAACTTTACCTTTCCCAATCAGCTATTTTCTAAATACAACCTCAGTGCGGATGCATTTGGTTACTATCTGCTCTTTGATACGGATTATCTCGAGGAGCTGGTACCAGCCATGAATATGGCCACGGAATTCCCTTTTTTTGGTTTCCATGGTATCCCATTTTTCCAGTTCGAGCCTGCTGCACTACAGCAAATTGAGTTTTTTATTGTCCGCATACACGAAGAATTGCAGGGCGACAAAGCTGGTCGCGAAAAGGCCATTAAGATGTACCTGTACCTCATCCTGCTCGAAGCGCGCCGCAGCTACGACCGGCAGCAACTTGGCAGCGATGCCCATCTTTCTGTTACTATGCTGCTGGTGCGCCGTTATCGTCAATTGGTGAGCGAACATTTCTTAGTGTACCGGCAGGTAGCCGATTATGCAGCCCTGCTACACGTTACGCCTAATCACCTGAACCGTACGATCAAAGATCATACAGGGCAAACGGCTTCCGACATGATTGCCGCCATGCAATTGCAGGAGGCCCGGTCACTGCTGCGCTACACGGATCTCTCGGCGGCGGAGATCGCCTACCATCTTTCTTTCAACGACCCTTCTTCTTTTAGCCGGTTTTTTCGAAAAGCCACCGGCGAAACACCGCTTGATTACAGGAAAGCATATTTGGGTATAGCTTCTGCATAACCAGGCTAATCATGCAGCCTGCATTACACGCCAACTTTGCGGGAAACAACTTAACATGTCCACAATCGCAAACAAACACATCGTGGTAGCCGGCGGCGCGTCCGGCATTGGTAAAGCACTGGTAACACAACTCGTAGCCGGCCATGCACAAGTAACAGTAACGGGGCGCAGTGCCGATAAACTGGCTGCTCTCAAAGCTGCATTGCCTGCTATATCAACGGTTGTACTTGATAGTACAGATCGCCCTGCGCTCAACGCATTTTTCGAATCGCTTGGCAGCATAGATCATCTCGTGATTGCAGTAAGCGGCAACAAAGGTATGGGGGAATTTAAATCCCTTTCGCTCGATGTGGTGAAGGAAGGATTTGACCAGAAATTTTTCGCTCACCTGCACACGCTGCAAGCGGCGTTGCCTTACCTGCAAGGCAGCGTTACTTTTATCACCGCCATGACAGCTACCGCCGAAATGCCCGGCACGTCGGGCATCGCGTCTATCAATGGGGCACTTGAACTGGTAGTGCCTATCCTGGCAAAAGAACTGAAGCCATTGCGGGTAAATGCCATATCGCCCGGCGTAATAGACACGCCCTGGTGGGATCACATAGCACCGGAAGAAAAACAGCAATCATTCGCCTATTTTTCCTCCCTGGTACATGCTGGTCGTGTGGGCCGGGCAGAAGAGGTGGCCGCCGCCATTTATGCAGTACTCAGTAATGATTACATCAATGCGGCAATTATACCAGTAACGGGTGGGGTAAGTTAAATACCTTTAGAAACACCAGGTTTAAAAAGTAAAACGGGGACATCGATCATATTCGATATCCCCGTTTTTATTTGAAAAGAGAAGTCTTAATAAAACAATTTCGACAATACGTTCGTCACATCGTTAGCCGGTGGCTTTAACGCTTCGAGCGCGGTGTATTGGTCTGCTTGCAGGATGCGTTTGAACGCACCAAACAATCCATGCTGCATACTTGCCAATTTCTTCGTATAGGCGGTAGGGTTAGTATCCTGTAGCGGTAGGATCTGTTCTTTCTGTGTCAGGAAATTAGTAACCAGGGTGGTGAGCTTAGGTTGCTGTACTTCCGTTAGCCCCAGCTTGGCGGAGAGCTTGCTCATAATGGAGGTTGTAACGCCGGAAAGGTCCTGCAAAGGCGCTTTGCTGGCTTGGGCCTGTACTGCATGCACTCCCAGGAAAAACGCAAAAAAGAACAGTATTTTTTTCATGGTTTACATCATTTATTGCAAACGCATTTGCACGTATTTGCTTTCCGTGTTGGAATTTGCTCCAAGATAAATGTATTCAGCGAGAATGGTGTGCTTGTCTATCCACTTTATCTCACCGGGGCCCCAACCTTCCAGTTCGGTTTGGCCCTCCAGTTTTAGCTTGCCGTTTTGCAGGCTAAAGATTTGGAAGCCGTTATCTACAAAGCCGGCCATCAGATCCATGCTGCCGCAAATGATATGCTTTTTGTCGGGCGCCACAGCGGGTGGGCCCCAGCAGTGTACGGTGTCGCCGGTTTGCTGGCTAACGAGTATATAATCGCCCGATTCGTCATAAGCTACATAAGCACCCCAGTATTGAATGGTGGGGAAATTGCCATCAAAGGTATAGTCGGCCGTGGTTTCTTCTGAGTTATGGTCAATGAATAATACGTGGTGCCCATTGGCCGTATTAAAGACCAGGGTATCGCCTTTGCGTTTTACACGATTATTTTCCTTGGAAAGCAAATGAGATTCGCTGGTGTCCGACGGGCGGGTAGGGTAGCGGTCAAACACGGCCTGGTCAATGGCATATACCATCAGCGTATGCTTGCCGATTACCACCGTATCGATGGGTAGCTTACCGGATTGCACCGGGATGGAATTGTCGTCGGCATTTTGGTGAATACAGCTTCCTAAGAGTACTGTTATCAGCAACAGCACCAGGCAACTATTCATATAGGTCTTCAACATATCAAAAATGGTAGCGTAAGCTGCATGAAAGGTACGGGAATTAAAAATAAAAACGTACCCATCCGTAAGGTGCCTGTAGGCGGTTGCAAAAAATAGTGAGCTTACAGGCTGAAATGGAGCATGGGTAGTCATAAAAAAAAACGCCTCCATGTAATGGAAGGCGTTTTTAATTTACTTTATGGTTGGGCCTATTCGGCAACCACTTCAAATTCCAATTCTGCTTCATTGCCTTTACCGAAATCGATACGAGCTTTGTAGCTACCCAGTTCTTTCACATCATCCAGGATATGGATACGACGGCGGTCTATCTCATAACCTTTCTGTTCCTTAATGGCACGGGCAATTTGTACACCGGTAACACTGCCGAAGATCTTACCGGAAGTACCGGTTTTGGCACCGATTTTCACTGGGGCAGACTTCAGGACTTCCACCACTTTCGCGATTTCAGCCAGCATTTTTTCTTCTTTTACTTTTTGCACTTTCACGCGCTCGTCCAACTGTTTCAGGTTGGAAGGGCTTGCTTCTACTGCAAATTTCTGGGGGATCAGGTAATTACGCGCATAGCCGTTTTTTACGCTGATCAGCTCATTACGCTGGCCCAGGTTATCTACGTCTTGAATTAAGATTACTTGCATGGGAGATTACTTTAAAAGATCAGTAACATACGGCAATAACGCCATTTGACGCGCTTTCTTGATAGCCTGAGCCACTTTGCGCTGGAATTTCAGGGAGTTGCCTGTAATACGGCGGGGCAGCATTTTGCCCTGCTCGTTGAGGAACTTCTTCAAAAACTCACCGTCTTTGTAGTCCACATACTTAATCCCCATTTTTTTGAAACGGCAATACTTTTTAGCACGTTTCTCTTGCTTAACCGCAGTTAAGTACTTGATTTCTTGCTTCTTCTGTTTTACTGGCATGATGATTAAGCTTCTACGGTGTTAGAATTAGCGTTGGCGCCATGTCTCTTACGGGCATTATACTCAGCGGCATACTTGTCCAGATGAGTGATCATGTAACGCAACACATTTTCGTCGCGGTTTAGCTGGATCGTCAGCTTCTCATTGAGGTCGGATGGCGCAGTGTATTCCAGAACCAGGTACATGCCTGTAGTCTTTTTCTGGATTGGGTACGCCAGTGATTTTAATCCCCAGGGATTCTCGTGCACCAGTTCGCCGCCCAGGTCTTTAACCAGGTCTGCAAACTTTTTCTGAGCGGCTTTGTAATCCTCCTCAGATAGCACAGGGGTAAAAATCACCATCAATTCGTAGTTCATAAATTTCCCTGTTTTTAAAAGATGTTAAATAAAAAAAATAAAGGAGTGCAAAGATAAGGTTTTATTCTATACCAACCCATCCAAATTCCCTATTTCCCGGCATTTTCACCCATTTTTGTCATAAAAAGGCCATTGTTATAAGTAAAATGGCCATCGCTACGGTAAAAATGGCCTCCCCTGCCCATCCCAGGAAGGGCAAAGGTTCCTATTGCATACGGAAATATCCTGCTTCAGGGTAGCCGGCAAGTGCATGCCCTGACTATATATCAGCTAATAAAATGCACCAAGGGCTGGCTGCCTAAAAATTGACACCTATTAATTTAATATTCCCATATGCCCAGTCTTTGCGAATTATCCAGCCGCTACACCAGAAATGCTTGGCAAGAACATGGAGATTAAAAAAACATTCTTCTTAAATATTGTCAATTACTATAATGTAATTATAGCGAGTCAGGTCAGGAAAAATGGGCAATATTTGTCAATGTGGCAGCAGATCAGGCGTGGCACAGCGTTTGAAATTTCATTGATCTAAATTATTTCTACGATATGCAAAAAGGCGCTATTCGGGTACAGACGGAAAATATATTCCCGATCATTAAGAAATTCCTCTATTCCGATCACGAGATTTTTATCCGTGAGTTGGTGAGTAACGCGGTAGATGCTACGCAAAAATTAAAAACGCTGGCTAGTGTTGGGGAGTTTAAAGGAGAACTGGGCGAACTGGAAATTACGGTGGCCATCGATAAAGAAAAAAAGACCCTTACCATATCCGACCGGGGTGTGGGCATGACAGCCGGGGAAGTAGACAAATACATTAACCAACTTGCTTTTTCCGGTGCCGAGGAGTTCCTTAATAAATATAAAGGACAAGGCGATGGCACCAATATCATTGGGCATTTTGGCCTGGGCTTCTACGCCGGTTTTATGGTAAGCAATGAGGTAGAGATCATCACGCAATCTTGGCAAAATGCACCCGCCGTACGCTGGGTGTGCGATGGTAGCCCCGAATACACGCTGGAAGAAACCACCCGTGCAGACCGTGGCACCGACATCGTGTTACACATTAACGAAGAAAGTGAAGAATTCCTGGAGCCTTCCCGCCTGCGCGGTATGCTCGAAAAATTCTGTAAGTTCCTGCCCATTCCCATCAAGTTTGAAGGACAGCAGATTAACAACCCACATCCTGCCTGGACCAAGAAACCCAGTGAACTGACGGATGAAGATTATATCAACTTTTACCGCGAGTTGTATCCTTTTGGCGAACCCCCTTTGTTCTGGATACACCTCAACGTAGATTATCCCTTTAACCTTACCGGCATCCTGTATTTTCCGAAAATTACCAAGTCGTACGAAATACAGAAAGACAAGATCAATCTCTACTCCAACCAGGTGTATGTAACCGACCAGGTAAATGATATTGTTCCAGAATTTCTGATGCTGCTGCATGGCGTTATCGATTCGCCAGACATCCCGCTAAACGTGAGCCGCAGCTACCTGCAAGGTGATCCGAATGTAAAAAAGATCAATGCCCACATCACTAAAAAAGTGGCTGATAAGCTGGAAGAAATGTTCCGCAACGACCGTAAGGCGTTTGAAGAAAAATGGGAACACATTGGCCTATTTGTGAAATACGGCATGATGACCGACGATAAATTCCTGGAAAAAGCAAATAAATTTCATCTTTTCCCAGGCGTAAATGGCAGCACTTTTTACACGCTGGAAGAATACCGTACCTCCGCCGCAGGATTACAAACCAATCATGAAGGCAAGCTCATTATTTTATACGCCACCGCACCCGTGCAGCAGGATGCTTATATTCAGGCAGCCCATGCAAAAGGTTATATCGTTGTGAAGCTGGATACCATGGTGGACGCGGCTTTCATTAATCAGGCGGAACAGAAATGGGAGAATGTGCAATTTACCCGCGTAGATGCCGACATTGCCGACAATCTAATTGATCCCATTGAAAAAACAGGCAGTGTATTGCTGGCCGACCAGGAAACAGCACTCAAGACCCTTTTTGAAGAACAAGTAAAACCCGCTCACATAAAAGTAGATTTGAAAGGCCTTAGCACCGATGCTGAGCCAGTGATCGTTACGCGCCCTGAATTTATGCGCCGCATGAAAGACATGGCAGCAGCAGGAGGTGGCGGTATGAGTTGGTATGCAAATATGCCCGATGAGGTGAATATGACGATCAATGCCAATCATCCGATTTACCAGGATATCCTGGCCCAGTCAGACGCTGGCAAAAAGGAAAAGCTGGTAAAGAACCTGGCAGATCTGGCTTTGTTATCGCAAGGATTGCTTACAGGTGCCGATCTTACGGCATTCGTTCATCGCAGTGTAGAATTATTGCACCAGCATAAATAAAAGATTTATAGCCAATATAATGTAGGTCCGTTGCAGTTTTCTGGCTGTGGCGGGCCTACATATTTTTAGATAAGGTGTACAATATTTATAAAACCTGTCCGTTAAGGGCAATAACATATCTTTAAGTAACCGTATCTTTAATTTGCACCACTTTATTTAGTTGTGGCTATATCTTTATGTATGAAAAAACCATTTAAAGCATTGCCAATGCTATTAGCAGCTTTATCCTTATGCAGTATGCTGGCCTGTACTAAAGAAGGCTCCTATATCACCGTTCCAACTAAAACTTCCGACACTACAAAAACAGTTACACCACCTGTTACCACGCCGGTGCAGGATTCTTTCCAGCTTCGTGATACTGGTATTACCATCGTTACGCTCAGCAAGGCGGTAGGTAATATGAAGCAGTATCTGCAATACATTCCCGCAGGATATAATGAAAAGAAAACTTACAAGTGGCCCATTGTATTTTTCCTGCATGGCACCGGGGAAATCGGCAACGATGCAAACGTCCTTCGGAATGTAGGACTGCCAAAGGTTTCCGCCGGCAAGCAGTTTATTATTATTGCGCCACAGTGTACGGCCAACTGGTGGAACCTGGATGCATTGCAAACATTTTATCTGTCTATGATCAAACAATATCATATAGACAGCAGCCGTATTTACCTGACCGGATTAAGTATGGGAGGTATGCAAACATGGGATTGGGCCATTGATAAACCCGCGCAATTTGCAGCCATCGTACCCATTTCAGCTAATGGAGACACCTCCAAAGTGAAAGTTTTAAAGAATTTACCAGTATGGGTTTTCCATAACGCCGATGATCCTACCGTAAGTGTATGGGGAGACCGTTTGATGGTGGATGCATTGAAAAATGCTGGTGGGAATGTAAAATATACGGAGAATGCTACTGGTGGCCATGATGCATGGGATAAGGCTTACGCCATGCCCGAGCTGTACACCTGGTTGCTTGCTCAGAAAAAACCATAATTCCTAAAACTCCTATTAAATATGCCCGCGTTCCACCAGGAGCGTGGGTTTTTTATTGACCTTTTAAGGCAAATACACAACGTGACATATAATTATATGGAAATACCTAACGCGAAGGACGGATATCAATTACTTTTAGTTGTAGACTTGTATTGCCCTGCCACTCATTTTCCTCTATCGTAAAAACCATATCGAAGGGAGCGCGGCTACTGATGCAGGGAAACTTTTCCGCCATGAAAAACCCTATTCCCGAGAGGGTTACGCCATTGCGACCCTGACGTACGGAGAATTTAATATGCTCCTCCTTTACAATTTTGCAATACCCGGTATCAAACACCTGCCGGGCCATGAACAGGGGGCGCAGGTTATCCGGCCCCAGGGGCTCAAACTGGTTCAGTATTTTAAAAAAGGAAGGAGAGATATCGCTGAAATTGATTTCCGTGTCGATTACAATTTCCGGGATCAGTAATTCTGGGTCTATGGTGGTGGCCACGACTTCCTCAAACCGTTGCTGGAAAGCTGCTACATTTTCTGGTTTCAGCGTCATGCCGGCTGCATAGAAATGGCCGCCGTAGTTTTCCAACAAATCCTTACACTGGTGAATGGCTTCGTACACATTGAAGCCACTTACAGAGCGCGCCGACCCGGCCACCTTGTCGTTGGATTGTGTTAAAATAATAGTAGGCCGGTAATAATATTTGTCGATCAGCCGGGAAGCTACAATACCCACCACCCCTTTATGCCAGTGAGGTTGATACAATACCGTGGATTTTTTGGTGTTCAGCATGATATCTTCCTGAATAAGCGCCACAGCCTCCTGCGTAATAGTACTGTCTATTTCCTTGCGGTCTGAATTATCTGCATGCAGTTGAGCGGCAATAACCATAGCATTTTCCGCTGATGATTCGATGAACAGGTTTACCGCTTTGCGCGCATCATCCATACGGCCGGCAGCGTTTACGCGGGGGGCAATTACGAAAACCAGGTTGGAAATGGTAAGTTGTTCTTTAAGGTTACTTAAGTCTATTAATGCCTTAATACCGGGCAAAGGGTTTTCATTTACTTTTTTCAGGCCATGAAAAGTAAGCACCCGGTTTTCACCAGTCATAGGTACAATGTCTGCGGCAATGCTGGTGGCTACCAGGTCCAGGTATTTGTAAGCCTTTTCTGACGAAATACCCCGCTTTTGTGCAAAAGCGCAAATCAGCTTAAACCCAATACCACAACCACTCAGCTCTTTGTAAGGGTAGGGGCAGTCTTCCTGTTTTGGATTAAGGATAGCTACGGCTGGCGGTAATTCTGCGTCTGGAAGGTGATGATCGCAGACGATGAAATCAATACCTTGTTCTTTGGCGTAAGTAATCAGTTCTATAGACTTAATGCCACAGTCTAGCGCTACTACCAGGCTAAAATCGTTTTCCCGTGCATATTCCACGCCGGCCATCGATATGCCGTAGCCTTCACGATAGCGGTGAGGTACATAAAATTCTATGTTTTTGTAGAAATCGTGTAGAAATGCATACACGGTTGCCACAGCCGTGGTACCGTCTACATCATAATCTCCATAGATCAATATTTTTTCTCCATATAAAATGGCCTGTTCAATGCGGGAAATGGCCTTATCCATTCCCTTCATCAGCCAGGGATCATGCAGGTCGGCCAGGGTGGGCCGAAAGAAAAGCCGGGCGGTATCAAACGTAGTGATGCCACGCTGCACAAGCAAGCGACACAGCAGCGGGTGGATTTTTAAAGCACTTTGCAGCGCCTGTTCCGCCCTGGGCTGATATCTCTTTACTGTCCACCGTTTCTGCATCGAAATGTTCGTTAATTGTGAATGGTTGTATCCTCAAGATGTACCATCATAAAAGATCGTACAGGTATAGACATTCGGGTTGTTCAACAATTTAGTGAATTAAAACTAGAATTTGCGATCTGTTGTAAAGCGCACCAATTGTTCCAATCCCTGGCGGATATCGCTTTCCGGGAACTGGTAGAGAATATGCAGCGCTTCATCGCGGTATTGCAGCATTTGCTGGTGAGCATACTCAATGCCACCAGAGTTTTTCACGATGTTGATTACCTCGTTCACCTTATCTTTATCAGTGTTGTGATTCTTCACAATATAAATAATGTGGCGGCGGGTTTCAGTAGTGGCGTGCTGCAACGTATAAATAAGTGGCAGCGTCATTTTCTTTTCCCGGATATCTATGCCGGTAGGTTTGCCTACATTATCGGAACCATAGTCGAATAGGTCGTCCTTGATCTGAAACGCAATACCTACTTTTTCGCCAAATAAGCGCATATGTTCCGTATCTACATCGTTGCCGCTGGCGCTCCAGGCGCCAGCCGCGCAGGCAGATGCCAGCAGGGAGGCGGTTTTGCGGCGGATGATCTCGAAATAGATATCTTCTTTAATATCCAGCTTACGGGTTTTCTCAAATTGCAACAACTCTCCTTCGCTCATTTCCTTTACGGCTTCTGAAAGGATCTGCAAGGTACGGTAGTCGTGGTTGTTCAGGGACAGCAACAGGCCTTTGGAAAGCAGATAGTCACCTACCAGCACAGCTACCTTGTTCTTCCATAGGGCATTGATGGAGAAAAAGCCGCGTCTTTCATTGGCATCGTCCACTACATCGTCGTGTACGAGGGTAGCGGTGTGCAGGAGTTCTACCAGGGCTGCGGCGCGGTAGGTACCTTCCTGGAGGTCGGATTGGAACATGCGGGCTGATAAAAGCACAAACATTGGCCTTATCTGTTTACCTTTGCGCTTCACTATATAATGCATGATGCGATCCAGCAAGGGAACGTGGCTCTTAACGGCGTCGGCAAACTTTAGTTCAAAGTCTTGTAATTCCTTTCTGATCAATCGTTTAATATCTTCCATGGGTGCATGTAAAAAAGGAAATGCTAAGCTAGCTTTAAAATATCATATTTGGATAAATTGGCCCCACATTTGCAGTTATGTGCATGTTTTACCACAGCAAGGTTGGGTTTATAATCTAGTAGTGAGGTAGTTATCAATGAAAATAATATTGCAATAAAAATTTGTATATTCATTAATCATTTTTACCTTTGCTGGGTAAAAAAAACGGGTTATTAGTAAATTTTTAACAGTTTTTAAATAGAAAACAATTATGGCAAGCAAAAAGTACTTATTACTGGCGGGAGCGGCGACCTTACTAGCGGCGTCTTCTACCTTCGCGCAAGTTAAGCCCACCGGTTATGATCCGTTGGATTCCACTAAAGTTTCCAGAGCAAAACAGACTCAGGAAAATTCCTTCCTGAATCATGAATCAAACTTTCCCTCCAAACCAAGAAACCAGTGGGAACTGGGCTTGCATGGCGGTTTAAGCTTGATTGACGGTACGATCGCTCCTACTCCTGGTTTTGGTGGTGGTATCTCTATTAGAAAAGCATTGGGTCATACCTTCTCGCTGCGCGCTGAATACACTGGTTCTATTGATAAAGGCCAGGATTACAGAGCTCATACAAACGCTACTAACCCAGTTCCTGCTGCGGGTGGTGCAAATCCTTGGGCTGCTTACGGTGCTAACAACATCTACGTTCCCAACTACAAAACACAAACTCACCAGTTGTCTTTGGATGTGCTCGTTTCGCTGAACAACATTATGTTCTACAGAGCTGAGCCTAAAGTTAACTGGTATGTACTGGCTGGTTATTCCATTTTGTCTGCTGACGTAGACGTTGATGCTTTGAACGGTAACGGTGCTATTTATGATTACTCCAGCGTTAACTTCGGTGGTAAACGTAGCGACATTCGCAAAGCGGTAAAAGATATCCGTGATGACGACTACGAACAAAATGCACCTTCTGAAGGTAACCGTGTATCCCTGGGCCGTCATAAAGACAACCAGTTGCTCCGTCACGCACTGGACCTCGGTACTGGCGTAGCATTTAAAGTGTCTAAACGCTTCAATATCGGTATAGAAGAAAAAGCTACCCTGCCTTTCACCGCTTACCTCGATGGTTATGCTGGTCCCGGCGGTTCTACTAAAGACTTCTATTCCTACACTTCCGTTCGGTTGAATTTCAACCTGGGCAGCTCCAGCAAACGTGTAGAACCACTCTGGTGGGTTAACCCGCTGGAATACTCTTACAGCGAGCTGAATGCTCCCCGTCACATGAAACTGCCTACTCCCGTACTGCCTGATGCTGACGGTGATGGTGTAACTGACCAGTTCGATCGCGAACCAAACACGCCCGCAGGTGCTCCTGTAGACGTTCATGGCGTAGCTCGTGATACGGATGGTGACGGTGTTCCTGATTACAAAGACAAGGAACTGATCACGCCTACTTATTGCGCTCCTGTTGATGCAGACGGCGTTGGTAAATGCCCGGATCCTGAGTGCTGCAAGAACATCGCTGCTCAGCCAACTTGCTCTTCCCTGGTATTGCCTTCCGTTTCTTTCAAAGGTTCTGCTACTAAAGTATCTTCCGATGCTCAAGCCATCCTGGCTAGCGTAGCCGCTACCCTGAAATCTAACCCCACTTGTAATGTACTGGTTACCGGCCACGCTGGTGCCAAGGGCAAGAAAGGTGGTGTAGACCTGAGCAGCAGAAGAGTTGATGCTATCATCGACTACCTGGCTGACAAACAAGGTATCGACCGTGGTCGTTTCATCAAACAGAATACTGAAGGTGATTCTAACACCGTAGATCTGGCTCCTGCTAACTAATTTTAGTTAAGAAGCTAATCATATTGGAAAGTCCTGCCGTAAGGCGGGACTTTCTTTTTTTATAGGGTGTGCACCAGTTTTATACATAGCTATTAATCATAGATAGCGATGTAAAATTTATGCTTACAAATGGTCATACAATGTGATATATGGGAATTATTTTGCTAAAAATCAGCAATTTCTAATAAATACAAATAGGGGAGTTATCATTCCAAAGGCCTCATTTTTGGGCTTTAGTAACTTAAAATATGCTTAAAATATTGAGAGCAAGTAGGCGTATTACATGGGGTTTTCATAATAACATATATGTAGTCGGGTATAATAAGATCAGCTACTGCCGGGCGTTCCCGCAAATCGGGTAGCGCCTGTTATATTTCGCTAAAAACCTGTAATTTTGACGTTTCTTAGATACTTCAACTCGTGGTAAAGAACTTAAATAAGGTTACAATCGCCGGCCTCATCATTGCCCTCGGCATTATTTACGGCGATATCGGTACTTCTCCACTCTACGTTTTCAAAGCCATTATTGGGAATAATCCTGTTAGCGACCTGCTTGTTATAGGTGGGGTATCCTGTATTTTCTGGACGCTCACCCTTCAAACAACTATCAAATATGTGATCCTTACCCTTAAGGCCGATAACAAAGGGGAGGGTGGGATATTCTCCCTCTATGCACTTGTAAGAAGACATGCTAAATGGACAGTAATCTTTTGTATGATAGGAGGCGCAGCACTGCTGGCCGATGGTATTATTACTCCACCCATTACGGTAACTTCCGCTATTGAAGGGTTACGTACCCTACAAGTTTTTATGGACTTGAGCCAAATGACCATTGTTAAGATTGTGCTGGCTATCATCGTGATACTTTTTGTCATGCAGCAGTTTGGTACCAAATCTATCGGTAAACTGTTTGGGCCTATCATGATTATCTGGTTTGCCATGCTGGGCGTATTGGGCCTTTCTCACGTTACAGACGATTGGTCTATCCTCAAGGCCTTCAGTCCGCATTACGCCATTGAACTGCTCACTACCTATCCCAAAGGTTTCCTGATACTGGGGGCTGTATTCCTGTGTACTACAGGGGCAGAAGCGCTGTATTCCGACCTGGGGCACTGTGGCCGGGGAAATATCCGGGTATCCTGGGCATTTGTGAAAACCTGCCTTTTGCTGAACTATCTGGGCCAGGGTGCCTGGTTACTCACTCAGCGGGGAAAGATCTTGCCGAAAGATATGAACCCATTTTTCCAAATAATGCCAGATTGGTTTGTGATCTATGGCGTACTTATCGCTACCATGGCATCCGTTATTGCCTCGCAGGCGCTGATATCGGGTTCCTTCACTTTGATTTCTGAAGCCATGCGACTCAACCTCTGGCCCAAACTGAAGATCAACTATCCTACAGAAATGCGCGGTCAATTGTACATTCCAGGTATTAATATGATGCTGTTTGTGGGTTGTGTGGCCATTGTTTTGATATTCCGGGAATCTTCCCACATGGAAGCGGCTTACGGCCTGTCTATCACCATTTGTATGTTGATGACTTCCTGCCTGTTCGCCTTTTATATGTACACCCGCCGCGTGCGCCTGATCTGGATATGGCTATATTTGGTGGTGTATTTTGTGGTGGAATTCTCCTTCCTGTTTGCCAACCTGGTTAAGTTCATGCACGGTGGTTATGTAACAGTGGTGGTAGCCGGTGTGCTGTTCCTGGTGATGATGGTATGGTATCGCTCCCGTAAGATTAAGAACCGCTATGTGGAGTTTGTGAAGCTCGAAGATTATTTACCTATACTGCAGGAGCTTAGTAACGATACAACTATTCCTAAATATGCTACCCACCTGGTTTACATGAGTAGCGCTGACAATCCAAAAGAAATAGAACACAAGGTGATTTACTCTATCCTGAACAAGAAGCCCAAACGTGCAGACCTGTATTGGTTTGTACATGTGGACGTGGTGGATGAGCCTTACCTCTGTGAATATTCTGTGCAGACCATCATTCCTAATGAGGTGATCCGTGTAGAATTCCGGCTTGGTTTCCGTGTAGAGCAGCGTATTAATCTCATGTTCCGCATGGTGGTGGAAGACATGGTACGCAATAAGGAGGTGAATATTACCAGCCGCTATGAATCACTGAGTAAAAATAATGTGATGGGTGATTTTCAGTTTATCGTGATGGAAAAATTTCTTTCCCATGATAACGATCTGCCATTGTATGAGCGTTTGATTATGCGAGCTTATTTCTTCCTGAAGAAGATCAGCTTGTCGGAAGAAAGGGGCTTTGGGCTAGATTCGAGTTATGTGACTATTGAGAAATATCCGTTGGTGGTGGCCCCGGTAACGAATGTACAATTGAAGCGGGTGAGGAATAATTTATAAGCGCATCCTTAAATAAGGATGAAAAGCGAACCTGGCCAGGTTCGCTTTTTTAGTGTGTAACAGGCAAAAAAAGTCCCCCTGGAATAATGCCAGGGGGACTACTAAAACAACTAAAAAAAATCACTCAAAATAAACCTGGATACTACCTACTAACTAATAGCATCAGTCAGGTTTTTTACCATCTAAAAAAGTATTGATCGTATTGATCTCTGCCTGGTTGTTGACGGTGTAGTTGGAATATAAATTATCCCCTGCAGCAGCGGCGGCATTCTGAATTTCAACGTTGCGGCGGATGTAGGCCGGTACGTTTTCTATTTCCTGATTGTTCTCCATGTTCTTCACATTAAAGCTGATGCTGCGCAATTTAGCTACGCGTTCTGCCTGCTTGCGTTTCTGTTCGTCCATCATCATATCTTCTGCGGGCGAAACGGGCTGCTGCGGCTGTTGGGGGGGGGCGGGCGTTTCATCGCGGAACACCATTTCCATGCGTGGTTCACTGTCTGCCGGGGTATTATCTGCTGGGGCAATGTAGGTATGTCCGGGTTTGGGCGTGAAACCACTTACATAAGCGCCGTTGCCGGTAGTATTAGTAGTGGGCGGTGTTACGGAAATATTTGATTGCTGCGTGGGAGGCACTGGATTAGGAATGGGTTCGATGTCCATGTTGTAATTAGCACGCTGGATTGGATTTACCGGTACGGGTTGCACCGGGTAAAATTGCTGCGATGCCGGTGGCTGCTGAACCGGTTCTACCAAGCGTGGGGCCATAGCGTCTGGTGCAGCGGAGGCCTGGACCTGGAGCGGCTGTGTCATTTTCTTTTCTTCACCTTCTGTACCCAGGGTCATCAAAATCTTTTGCGGTTCCTGCGGCATTTCCGGCACACTGGCAGTTTGTACTGCTAATGTGGATGCAGGCTGGCTTTCGTTGGCGCGCATGGGGAACTGTTGTGCAATCGGATTTTGCTCAAAGCCGGTGGCAATGATAGTAACACCCAGTTTGCGGTCTAACATCTGATCGTAACCTACACCGAGGATCACATCGCAATCTTCGCCGGACTGGCTCTGTACATAGGCCTGGATGATATCCATTTCATCGAGCGTGTGTTCAAATTCACCTTCTGAAGAAGAGATATTGATTAAGATCCATTTGGCACCCCGAATATCGTTGTCGTTCAGCAGGGGAGAAGTCAATGCTTCTTCAATCGCTTTCTGCGCGCGGTTTTCGCCTTCTGCGGTAGCGGCGCCCAAAATGGCCACACCACCATTGCGCATGACCGTGCAAACGTCTGCAAAGTCTACGTTAATTTGTCCGGTGGAGTTAATCACATCGGTGATACACTTGGCAGCTGTAGCGAGGATATTATCTGCCTTCTCGAAGGCGGCCTTAAACTTCAGGTCACCATACTTCTGGCGCAGCTTGTCGTTAGAAATGATGAGCAGCGTGTCTACATACTCTTTCAGGCGGTTTACGCCTTCGTCTGCCTGCAACATCCTTTTCTTGCCTTCATATGAGAAGGGTGTGGTAACGATGCCCACCGTAAGTATGCCCAGTTCTTTACAGATCTTGGCGATAATAGGTGCGCCACCAGTGCCGGTGCCACCGCCCATGCCGGCGGTAATGAAGGCCATTTTCGTATTTACTTCCAGGATCTTTTTGATTTCCTCAAAAGATTCTTCCGTTGCTTGTTCGCCAATCTTGGGATTGGCGCCCGCTCCAAGGCCTTGGGTGAGGTGTGGCCCCAGTTGTACCTTATTGGGTACAGGACTGTTTGCTATGGCCTGGGCGTCTGTGTTACAAATAATAAAATTCACCCCGTCAATGCGCTGGTTGTACATATGATTCACCGCATTGCTTCCGCCGCCACCGATGCCAATCACCTTGATGATGGAAGACTTTTCTTTTGGAAGATCAAAATGTATCATGACTCTTTCTCTTTTTATGGGTTAGTTAGTAGTATCGTAGATCGTGACCAAAGGGCCGCGACAATTATGTTCCGGAATGTATTGTTAAATTGTCCTTAATGAAAAACAGATCAGATGAACAACAATTAAGCCAGTCCCTTTTTTATGTTTAACGCAGAAAGCGCATTTGTGTTTTACGCTTTACAACTTTAACATTTCACGATCACGCCTTACTTTATAACCTTCAACAATTCAACAATTCTTTATTAAAATTTTGCGTCCTCTTCTTCGGTGAACATATCGATGATTTTTGTTTTCATCTTGTCCAGGAAGGATTTGAGGGATGCGTTACGTTCTTTTACCTTGCGTTCCATCACCTGTGTTTCGGTAGGAGTACTAACAATTTCTTCCGTTGTTTCCTCCGTGAGTGCTGCTGCGGCCGCCTGTTCCTTGGCTTTATAGCTGGTGTTGATCTTAATAAAATTATCCTCCAGTGCGCGGCGATCATTTTCATAATCGTTATAGCCTTTCAGGATCAATCCTATGCAGGTGGCATACATTGGTTTGGTCAGCTCGTCCAGGTGACCGCTGGCCAAATGCTCATTGGGATAGCCAATGCGGGCACTTACGCCGGTGGTATATTCGGTGAGCTGGATGAGGTGTTTCAGTTGGGATCCGCCACCAGTAAGAATAATGCCGCCATTGAGCATTTTATTATCCATACCAATTTGCTTCAGGTGATACACCACGAAATCCATGATCTCACTCATGCGGGCCTGGATAATGTGGGCCAGGTTGCGTACGGAGATCTCTTTGGGTGCTTGTCCACGCAGGCCGGGAATGGTAATGAAAGCATTGTTTTTGGCTTCGTCTGCAAGGGCGTAGCCGAATTGTACTTTCATTTGTTCCGCCTGTGTTTTCAAAACGCCGAGGCCATTTTTAATATCGTTGGTGATGTTTTCGCCACCGTAAGGGATCACCGCTGTACTTTTTAGGATGCCTTCATAAAACACGGCCAGATCGGTGGTGCCGCCGCCGATGTCTACGATAGCCACGCCGGCTTCAAAGTCCAGGTCGCACATAACGGCTGCGGCAGAAGCCAGTGGCTGCAGCACGAGGTCATGGATCTTCAGACCAGACTTTTCCACGCTTCGGTTGATGTTGCGAATCGCATTTTTGTCGCCGGTAATGATGTGAAAATTAGCGCCCACTTTCACCCCAGACATGCCAATGGGGTAGGTAATATTCTGCAGGCTGTCTACGATATACTGCTGCGGGATCACGTCAATGATTTGGTCACTGGCGGGGATCACGGTTTTGTACTGATCATTGATCAGTTGGTCGATATCGAGTTGGGAAATTTCCGCATCGGTATCGCTGCGCACAATATCGCCGCGGGTTTGCAAGCTTTTGATGTGATGGCCTGCAATGCCAACGTACACTTCATTGATCTCCAGGTCGGGGTTAGAAGCATAACAGTTTTCCAAAGCCTGGCGGATGGCTTTGATGGTTTGGTCGATATTCAATACCATGCCGTGCTGCACGCCGAATGAAGGGGCCTTTCCGAAACCAAGGATTTCGAGTTTCCCGTATTCATTCTTTCTTCCTGCAATGGCAGCAATCTTCGTAGTTCCGATGTCGAGACCTACAATGATGGGAGCTTCCTGATTCATGGTGTTATGTTGTTTTTAAGTTCGTTTAAAAATGTGTTTTGCTACCGGGATACAAAGCTTTTGGCTTTAATGTTCCTTTAGGCTTTTCAGGTGTATGATGAGCGGTGACCGGCTTCGTTGCAGGCGCCTTTGGCTTTTCCGGGGCGGCTGCGGCGCTGGCCATCGCACTAAGGTGCGTGTTGCTGCTGTTATCTGCATCTGCATCACTGGCCCCATCATCGCCGGCAACATCGGCATGGGTGCTGTCGAACACCGGGAGTGCCGGTGCTTTCACTGGTATGCCTCCGTCTTTTCGGGTACACACCACCTCATCGTCGAAGGCAACATTGATCACGGTGTAATTGCCCCATCCCACTTTATTTAGCCCCTGCCTGTAAAATGCTAGCAGCTTGTTAAATTTAATGGCCACATCGGTTCCTTCTCCAAAGACGATTACCTGGTCGCCCAGTGTGGGTGTCATTTCCAGTTGGTAATCGGGGGTGATGTTCACTTGCTCGATCTGGGCCATCCAGAAGGCATCTTCCAGCACATAACTAGCCACTTCCACCACCTGTGCCGCCAGTATACTGTCGGCATGCGTGAGCGTTGTAGCGGCGGTCGGGAAGTTCGTGAATACCGGTACCCTTGCTGTATACCTTGCAGATACCGGTATATGACCCAGGTCTTTATCAAAGTAAAACGTGCTGCCACTGGTAGTGAATATGCGAGCTACCGGCTCGCGCAGTGTGGCCCGGATATTCACCACATCGCTGTTGTCAATGTACAGATCGGCCGTTTTAATCCATGGATTAGTGGCCACTACTTTTTCCAGCGCTGATAAATTCACTTCGCTCACTAATCGGCCTACCGGGTTGGTGGTTTTATTACCTACGACCAGGTTTTTAATATCCTTTTCATTCAGGAACGCATTATTAGCACTGCCAACTATCTGCACCGCCACACTTTTACAACGCGACGACTCCTTATCTTTTGTAGCCGCCACGACCAGCACCACAAAGCCGGCGAATGCCACCATCCAAAGGAAGGCAATTCCCATACGTTTAAGTGCTTTTTTCGTTTTTGGCTCCATATCATTGTTTCGTTGAATTAAGCTTCAACGATGGCTTTGATCTTCTCTTTCAGCAAGTCGATGTCGCCCGCACCTGCGGTTATGAGCAGGGGGGAAAGATGGGCGGGCAGCCATTCCAGGAGCGCCGCTTTTTCCAATACCTGCACCTGCGTGTGTGTCATTTTCCGGGCAATGAGTGCACTGGTTACGCCTTCCATGGGCAGCTCTCGGGCTGGATAAATGGGCAGTAACACCACCTCATCTGCCAGCGATAATACTTCCGCAAACCCATCAGCCAGGTCTTTAGTCCGGGAAAAAAGGTGAGGCTGGAAAACTACCGTACACTTTTTTCCGGGAAACAGGGCTTTAGCACTGGTGATCAGTGCGCGCAGCTCTTCCGGGTGATGCGCGTAATCGTCTATATAAATTTTATTTTCCTTTCTGACTACGTATTCAAATCTGCGGCGAATGCCTTTGAAATCTGCTACGGCGGCTTTAATAAGCGCGGTGTCAATGCCCAGTATGTAAGCCACCGAAATGGCTACCAGGGCGTTTTCTACATTGTGCAAACCGCCAATGTTAAGGCGTACATCCGTTATGGTCCACGATTGTTCGATCACATCGAAGGTATAACCGCCAGCTTCGGGGCGGATGTTTACCGCGTAAATATTTGCCTGGTTGTTGGTCAGGCTATAAGTAATCTTGTTCGGTGTGGCCAGGTCTGTATGGCGTTTTAAGCCGTACTTGGCCAGCAAAGTACCGTTGGGCTTAATGTTTTTAGTATACTGGATAAAGGCCTCCTCCATCGCTTCGGGGGTGCCGTAAATATCCAGGTGATCGGGGTCCATGGCGGTGAGCACGGCAATGTCCGGGTTCAGCTTCAGGAAGGATCGATCATATTCGTCGGCTTCTATTACGGCCACTTTTCGGTCGCTGCTCCAGAAGTTGCGGTTATAATTCACCGAAATGCCCCCCAGGAAAGCATTGCAGCCATAGCCGCTATGCCGCAGGATGTGGGCAGTCATGGTGCTGATAGTGGTTTTGCCATGGGTGCCGGCGATGGTGATGGCGTACATTTCGTTGGTAATTGCTTGCAGGATGTCGCTGCGTTTCACCACCGTGTAGCCATGATCGCGGTACCAGTTCAGTTCTGCATGACCGGCAGGGATAGCTGGGGTATATACTACCACGTTCGCCTCCCGGTCGAGGGCCTGCACATCATCTGTGTAATGAATGTGCATGCCCTCTGTGACCAGTTGTTGGGTGAGGCTTGTTTCTGTACGGTCATAACCACCTACGGACGCGCCGTTCTCATTGAAATAGCGGGCAATGGCGCTCATGCCAATGCCGCCTATGCCAATGAAGTAAACACGTTGTATGTTCTTTATAGCTATCATGTAATATTCTAACGAACCAGTTTTAATACTTCTTCCGCGATCGCCCTATCGGCGTGCGGGTTTGCAAGACCGGCAATATTGGCTTCCAGTTGTTCAATCAATGCTTTGTTCTGCAACAAACTGAACAGGGTGGTGCTTAATTGCGTACTCACTTCACTATCCTTGAGCAGCAGGGCTGCTTTTTTATGGACGAGGCTCATCGCGTTAGCCGTTTGATGATCTTCGGCGGCGAACGGGTAAGGCACAAATACGGTGGCTTTCTTCACTACACACAGCTCTGCGATGGCCAGGGCACCCGCCCGGGATACCACCACATCGGCGGCAGCATAAGCCTGGTCCATGTTGGTGATAAATTCCAATACCTTCACCTGTGTGGCATATGGCGCGGCGGCAGCTTTGGCCGTATTAAAATATGGCTTGCCAGTTTGCCAGATGAGCTGCACATCTTTCTCTACGAAGTAGGCCAGCATAGCGTGAATGGCTTCATTAATAGACTTGGCCCCCAGGCTGCCGCCTACTACAAACACGGTTTGTTTTTTGGTATCCAGCCCAAAATGTATCAGGCTGTCGTTGCGCGTAGCGCTGCTTTGTGTAATGCTGCTGCGCACCGGATTGCCGGTAAGCAGGATTTTAGCGGCGGGGAAAAACTTTTCCATGCCATCGTAGCCTACACATATTTTCTGCGCCCGTTGCGACAATATCTTATTACTTTTTCCGGCGAAGGAATTTTGTTCCTGTATCAGTGTGGGAATGCCATTGCGCTGTGCGCGATCCAGCATCGGGAAACTGGCGAAGCCGCCTACACCCACCACTACATCCGGCTGGAATGTGTTGAGAATGCGTTTTGCATGCAGTAGGCTTTTGATTAGTTTAAACGGCAGCAGTATGTTTTTAAAAATATTGCTTCGGTTAAAACCCACGATTTCCAGGCCTTCAATGCGGTAACCCGCCTGCGGCACTTTCTCCATCTCCATCTTGCCCTTGGCGCCTACGAAAAGGATGTCTATATCGCCGTTGGTAATTTCTTTCAACGCATTGGCAATTGCGATCGCCGGGAAGATATGTCCTCCCGTACCGCCACCTGCTATGATTACTTTGCGTTGCATATGTTTGTTTTAAACTACTTTTTTATACAGCGATATTTAAACCTGCCTCCCGCTGCTGTTCCAGCACGCGTTCTATGCGTTCTTTTTCAATTCGTTTCAATTCTGTTTCTTCTACATTCCTGGATACGCTTAAAATAATACCGATAGCCAGGCTAGTGAAGATTACCGATGAGCCACCCATGCTTACCATGGGGAGCGTAACGCCCGTTACCGGGAATAAATGCACGTTCACCGCCATGTTTGCCAACGCCTGTATGACCAGAGTAAAGCTAAGTCCCAGCGCGAGGAAGGCGCCAAAAGCAAACGGACACTTTTTAAAGATGCGAATACTGCGCAAGAGCAATAGCATATAAGCTATCAGGATTAAAAAGGCGCCAAAGATACCATACTCTTCGATTATGATCGCATAAATAAAATCAGAATATGGATGCGGCAGGAAATTGCGCTGGTTACTGTTGCCAGGGCCTTTCCCGAGTACGCCTCCTTCTGCAATAGCAATGTTAGCCTGCTGTACCTGATAAGGCATGTCTTTATCATCGCCGCTGGAAAAACTTTCAATGCGCGACACCCAGGTGGCGGTACGCATTTTATTGCCTGTTAGGCTGGCAAACACAAATAGCAGTAACACAATGCCCACCATGCAACCTATCATGGCGGCTAAATATTTTACCGGCACCCGGCCAATGAAGCATAGCAGCATACAACTGGCGCCTAATAATAAGGCTGTACTCATATTAGCCGGCATGATCATAATACAAATCAGTCCCACCGGCACAATGATGGGCAAAAATCCTTTTCTGAAATCCTCTATAACGCCCTGTTTTCGGGATAACTGACGAGATACGTACATGAACAGCGCCAGTTTGGCAATGTCGGATGTCTGGAAGGTGAGGTTAATCACCGGCAGATTGATCCAACGCGCTGCGCTGTTGAGGTTCCGTCCAAATGCCAGCGTATAGCAGAGCAAGGGGATAGAAATGATAAAGCCTATTTGCGCAATGCGGGAATACACCGTATAGTTTACCCGGTGCGCAAAATAAATGATGAGCAGCCCCAGACCCAATACCGTCAATTGCTTGATGAGGTAATATTCTGTGTGCCCGTTCCGTAAACGATATGCCAGCGATCCTGTGGAGCTGTATACTGCCAACAGGCTTACTACCGATAGGAAGAACACTATCGTCCAGATCACTTTATCGCCCTTCGCTCTATGGAGTAAACCATTCATGGCATTGTAATTTCATAATTAAATAAAGGCGCCTTACAGCTCCCGCACTACCTCCTTAAACTTGCGGCCCCGGTCTTCGTAATTCTTAAACAGGTCGAAACTGGCGCATGCTGGTGAAAGCAATACCACATCGCCCTTGTTCGATTGCTGGAAAGCCGCTTTCACGGCGTCTTCCATGCTGCTGGTGCTTATCATGGTGGCAACCTCTTTGCCCAGTGCATCCTGGATGGGCTGGTTGTCTACGCCCAGGCAGATAATGGCCTTCACCCTTTCTTTTACCAGCTCGCGGATGGCGGAATAATCATTCCCCTTATCCACGCCGCCCATGATCAGGATAATGGGGCGGTTTTCTATGCTTTCCAAGGCAAACCATACGGAATTTACGTTGGTAGCCTTGCTATCATTAATAAAATCTACGCCACGTACGGTGGCCACAAACTCCATGCGATGCTCCAGGCTTTTGAAAGAAGCCAGGCTCTCGCGGATCTTTTCCTTGCGGATGTTCATGGTCCGTCCGGCTATTCCTGCTGCCATAGAGTTATAAATATTGTGTTTTCCTTTCAACGCCAGGTCATACATCGATACGATTTCTGTGTCTCCATTCACGGTGATATTAATCTGGTCATTTGTCATTGATCCGCCTTCTTTCAGTGGTTCCATAATCGTAAAGGGTATTAAGGTTGAATGAATAGAGTGATTTTTCAGATAGTTCATGATCTCTGGATCATCCTTGCAGTAGATGAAATAATCACCTGCTACCTGGTTCATGGCAATCCTGAACTTAGATGCCACGTAATGCTCCATTTTATAATTGTACCGGTCCAGATGATCTGGGGTAATATTTAATAAGATGGCCACGTGAGGCCGGAAGTCTTTGATATCGTCCAGTTGGAAACTGCTGATCTCTATCACGTAATATTCCTGCGGATCGGTGGCCACCTGCTTGGCGTAGCTGATGCCGATATTACCCACCATAGCCACCGGCAGGCCGGCATTGTGAAAAATATGATAGGTCAGCGCTGTGGTGGTACTCTTGCCATTACTGCCTGTGATGGCGATGATCTTGGCATCTTTGCTATAGCGCCAGGCCAGTTCTATTTCCGAGATCACGGAAATATTAGTAGCCCGTATCTTTTTCATCACTTCGCTTTTTTCGGGGATGCCCGGACTTTTCACGATCTCGTCTGCCGCCAGTATTCGCTCCCAGCTATGCTGCGATTCCTCGAATTCGATCGCATGGGCCGTAAGCTCGTGTTTGTAAATGTCTTTGATCGGGCCTCCATCGGACACAAACACCTCATACCCCTGCTGTTTGCCCAGCAGGGCTGCACCTACGCCGCTTTCACCGGCTCCAAGTATGATGAGTTTAGCCATTGGTCGTTAGTTAGTCGGTTGTTTCGCTTGCACGTATTTATCTGAATTTCAGCGTGGCGATGGCAAATGCTGCGCACATGATGGTAACAATCCAGAAGCGTACGGCTATTTTACTTTCGTGATAACCTAATTTCTGATAGTGGTGGTGCAGGGGCGACATCAGGAAAATGCGCCGGCCCTCCCCATATTTTTTCTTTGTGTATTTAAAGTAAGATACCTGCATCACCACCGACAGATTTTCAACGAGGAAAATGCCGCAAAAAATGGGGATCAGCAATTCTTTCCGGACGATGAATGCCAGCGAGGCAATGATGCCGCCCAGCGCCAGGCTGCCGGTATCGCCCATGAATACCTGCGCCGGGAAGGCATTGTACCACAAAAAGCCCACGCATGCACCCACAAAGGCTGCGATGAAAATAGACAACTCACCAAGGTTGGGGATGTACATCACGTTCAGGTATTCAGCAAACTGTATATTGCCTGATACGTAAGCGAATATCCCGAGGCACATTCCGATCACCGCCGAAACACCGGTGGCCAGGCCATCCAGGCCGTCTGTAAGATTGGCCCCGTTGCTCACTGCCGTGATGATGATGATCACTACCAGCACGTACAGTACCCAGGTAAACTTTTCCGCGCCCGGTATCCAGGAGATCAGTTTGGAATAATTGAACTCATGATTTTTTACAAAAGGAATAGTGGTGATGGGCGTTTTAACATCTGTGAAGCGTTGGCCACCTTTGGTGACGCGCTCCTGGTGGTTCTTGGCCACATGCTCGCCAGTGGCCAGTTTGGCGCCCATGAGTTCGCGGCTTACCACCACGTCGTTGTTAAAATATAACGTGAGGCCAATGATCAGCCCCAGCCCTATTTGCCCCATTACCTTAAACTTACCCGCCAGTCCTTCCTTATTCTTCTTAAATACTTTTATATAATCGTCCACAAAACCGATAAGTCCCAGCCACACCGTACATAGCAGCATAAGCCAGATGTACACATTGTTTACCTGTGCAAACAGCAGGGTAGGGATGAGGATGGCGGAAAGGATGATCAGACCGCCCATGGTAGGGGTACCTTTCTTGGTGTTTTCGCCTGCCAGGCCCAGTGTACGGATCACTTCACCGATCTGCTTTTTTTGCAGGAATTGCACTAGTCGCTTACCCAGTAGCAGGGAAATGACCAGCGATAGCAGTAGTGCCAGCGTTACGCGGAACGTAATATACTGGAAGGCACCTGCGCCGCTCAGATGAAAATGCGTTTTTAAATAATTGAATAAGTAGTATAGCATACTGGTTCGGTGTCGTACGGATATTAGTCAGTCTTTATTTACCCAACAGGGTCAGCAATTCTCTCAGCACTTGTTTGTCATCGAAGGGATGTTTTACCCCATGGATGTCCTGGTATTTTTCGTGGCCTTTGCCGGCTACCAGGATAATATCTTCCGGGTTGGCCATGCTCACCGCCGTTTTGATCGCTTCTTTCCGGTCCACGATGCTCAGTGTTTTACGTTGCAGGTGAACAGGTACGCCAGCCTCCATTTCTTTAATGATAGCGGCGGGATCTTCTGAGCGAGGGTTGTCTGATGTAAAGATCACCCGATCGCTGCGTTCCACGGAAACCTGTGCCATCACAGGCCTTTTGGTGGTGTCCCGGTCGCCGCCACAGCCTACTACGGTAATGACTTTTTCATTGCCTTTGCGCAGGTTGTTGATGGTGTTCAGCACGTTCAGTAAAGCATCTGGCGTGTGTGCGTAGTCTACGATGCCAATTACTTTTTCTTTGTCGCTTACGATATAATCGAACCGGCCTTCCGCACCATTAATGGCGCTGAGTGCCTGCAATACTTCGTCTTTGTCCTGCCCCAGCAACATGGCAGCCCCATATACGGCCAGCAGGTTATAGGCATTGAATTCGCCGATAAGGCGGAAATGCACTTCCTTTTCGTTTACCTGCATTACCAGTCCGGTAAGGTTGTTTTCCAGGATCTTGCCCTTATAATCTGCCATAGTGCGCAGGCTGTATGTGGCTTTTTTGGCCTTCGTGTTTTGCAGCATCACCGTACCCCGTTTGTCGTCGAGGTTAGTGAGTGCAAAGGCAGCCGCCGGCATATTGTCGAAAAACAATTTCTTGACGCGTATATATTCGTCGAAGGTTTTATGGTAATCCAGGTGATCGTGGGTGATATTACTAAAAATGCCTCCTGCAAATTTGGCCCCGGCAATACGTTGCTGATGAATAGCATGTGAGCTTACTTCCATAAACGCATAGAAGCAGCCTTCGTCTACCATGTTGGCCAGCAAGGCCTGGAGGCTGATGGCGTCTGGGGTGGTATGCGTGGCGGGAATGACTTCGTCACCTATCTTGTTTTCCACGGTGGAGATAAGGCCGCAGTGAAAACGCAGTTTGGTAAATAAATTAAAAAGCAAGGTTGCAATGGTCGTTTTGCCATTGGTTCCCGTAACGCCCACCAGTTGCAGTTTGTGGGAGGGGTTATCGTAAAAGTTGCCCGCTATAATACCACAAGCCAGGGCGCTATCTGCCACTTGCACAAAACATACATTTTCCGGCTTTTCTTCCGGCAGCGTTTCGCACACGATAGCGGTAGCGCCCAAGGACACTGCTTTGTCTATGAACTGATGCCCGTCTGCATGAACGCCTTTGATGGCAATGAAAACATCGCCAGGTGTTACGGACCGTGAATCTATGCGGAGGGCCGGCACGGCAATGTTGTTATTGCCCTGCACCGCCACGATGCGCACATTGTATAATATTTCCTGCAGCGTCTTCATCAGCTCAGCTCTATTACGATGGTTTGTTCATTACTGCGGGACATACCTGCCGGCAATGATTGTTTTTTTACTTTTCCCGTGCCGCGAACGACTACTTTGAGGCCTGCATTTTCCAGCAGGTACAAGGCATCTTTCAGGCCCATGCCCACTACATCGGGTACTTCTCCTGCCTCGTTGCTCACGGGTTCGAACTGTACTTTATGACTGGTGTCTACTTTGGCGCTTACCCATTTAATGCCTGGCATATCGGCGTCGTTCATGGGTAGCTCCAGCGTTTCAATGATCGTTTTCCATGTGGTTGTCCTGGCGGTCTTCATGGCCAGGGCCGTATCTAAAGCAATGCCTTTGCGGGGCGTTCTTTCCTTTTCTGCATTCATGGCAAACAGGCGGTCGGCTACCTCGCGGAACACCGGGCCTGCTACAGATCCACCGTAAAATTTGGTGGCGTGCGGTTTGTTGCGGATCACCACCACGCAGGTGTACAACGGATGATTAGCCGGGAAATAACCTGCAAACGACGACTGGTAAATTTTCTCGGCATAACCATGGCTGCCATTGGCCATCAGGGCGGTGCCAGTTTTGCCAGCGAAGTTGTAATTTGGCGTCCACAGCGCTTTTGCTGTACCGTTCATAATGACCCCTTCCAGCATCTTCTTCACTTGTCGCAGGGTGGAGGAAGAGCAAATGCTATCCATCACTACTGCTGGCTCAAAGGTTTTTATCGGTTGCCCATATTCCTGGACAGCGCTTACCAGGTAGGGTTTCATCATCTTTCCACCATTCGCCACTGCGTTATACAACATACAGGTTTGCAAGGGGCTGATCAGCACTTCATAACCAAAACCCATCCAGGGCAGGGTAGAAGCGCTCCAGGTACGGCTACTGGTGTTTTTAATCACCGGTTGGCCTTCGCCCAGCAGGTCTATACCGGTAGGCTGATCCAGGTGCAGGCGGCGCAGGTGTTTCACAAAATCATTCGGATGATCTTTGTAAAACGTGTACGCCACTTTAGCCAGTCCCACGTTGCTGCTGATCTCGAAGGCATGTTTGATCGTTACATTGGTAATACCTGGGTGAGGTTCGCTATCGAAGATGGTGCGCTTGCCAAATTGCCAGCGGCCATTATTAATGTCTACCATGTCGTCCATGGTGGCATATTTGTCTTCGAAGGCGGAGATCACCGTCGCTAGTTTGAAGGTAGAACCCGGCTCCGTTACCTGGAGGGCGTAATTCATATCTTCATAATAGCTGCCATCTTCCTGCCTGCCCAGGTTGGCGATAGCTTTGATCTTACCCGTTTTTACCTCCATCACGATACAGGTGCCATACTGCGCTTCATTTTCCGTGAGGATATTCATCAATGCGCTTTCCGCAATGTCTTGTATGTTTACGTCCAGGGTGGTAATAATATCTTTTCCATTTTCCGGATCAATATCGGAACCGTCTACCGGGATGTAGGCCCCGCCGGAAATGCGGCGCATAAGGCGTTTACCGGCTGCTCCCTTGAGCGATGCGTCGTACGTCCTTTCGAGGCCAACGCTTTGTGCATTTTCCCGCGCCAGGCCGATGGTTCTGTTGGCCAGCAGCCGGAAAGGGTTTATGCGTTTATTTTTTGGCTCTGCGATCATACCACCTTTGTTTTTGCCGAGGCGAAACATTGGGAAGTCGCGTAGTGCCAGGTATTGTTTAAAATCGATGTCCCGCTTCAATAAAAAATAACGGTCCATGCTTTTATAACCCTGGTAAAAGAGTTTTTTATACTCGGCGGCATTTCTATCGCCAAACAGGTGTGCCATGCTCCAGGCCAGCGAATCCACGTTCTCTTTAAATATCTTACCATCCTTATCCCGTAGCCCGTCTGCGGCAAAGTCTACGCGGATGTCGAAATACGGAATGGAAGTAGACAGCATGCTGCCATCTTCCGAATATATGGTACCCCGGTCTGCATCGATGGGTACGTAGCGGGTGTGAAGGCTGTCCGACATGCTGCGCCATTTGGGGCCTTCCACTTGCTGGATGTAGAATACTTTAACCAGGATTGCTACACCAAAGAGTAACATGCCGATAAAGCATACATACACGCGCCACAATATGTCTTTCTTGATTTCCACGGCGGTATGTGGTTAGATGTTACGATTCAGCAATTATTTATGCTCAATTTCAATTTTTTGCGGGGGCGTAATCAGTGGTTTTAATCCCTGATCGGATACTTTCTGGCCCACTTCACTCATTTTGCTATTAAACATCAGCTCACTTTTGAGGCTGATGTACTCCCATTTCAGCTCTTTTATTTCTTTATCCAGTTTGTTGATGCGCCAGATTTTTTTTTCTGTAAGGTGGGTGTTGGCAATGTAGATCAAGGCCAGACCCGATAAAAAAAGAATATATGGCGAATGCTGCACGATGAAGCGATAATTGATGCGCAGCCGCCATGCCCGTTTGCGGTCGGCGGTGTCTGCAGAAGCGTCTTCCACTTCCTCCTGTTCGGTTTCATCAAAAAAGGCTTCGTCCTGCACGGTGTTTCAGTTTATATGGTGATTTGCAAGGAAGGCGTGGCGGTTTTAAAGGCCGTTACGCAATAATTTTCAAGGACAGTCACAAATTGAGGGCTTTTAATGTATCTCGTTACCAGTGCATATCTTCCCAGTACAAGGGCATTCAATTAAGGACAGTCGCAAATCGAGGGCATATCATTCAAAAATCAATACATCCTATTTCACTACATCTTACCTGGTACAGGATACCCGGTATTTTTATGGCAATCTTTCCGCCACGCGTAGTTTGGCACTACGGGAGCGGCTATTGTTTTTAAGTTCTTCCTCCGAGGCCGTCACCGGTTTTTTGGTGATAGACTGAAACAATGCCGGTGTAGTGGGTGTGCCATAAATTTCATCGTACTGCACTTCATCGAAGCTGCCCAATTTGATAAAATTCTTGACCAACCGGTCTTCCAGCGAGTGGAAGGTGATAACAGCCAGGCGTCCGCCTGGTTTTATCACTGCCGCCGACTGGGTGAGCAAGTCTTTAAGTGCGCCCATTTCATCGTTCACTGCTATGCGTAAGGCCTGGAACACTTGCGCCAGGTACTTGGCCGGATTGCCTTTTACAACCGGGTGTATCATGCGTTTAAACTCGGTGATGGTGTGCAGCGGCATGTTACGGCGTTGGGTAAAAATGGTGTGGGCCAGCGTTTTGGCATTAGTTACTTCTCCATATTCCTGGAAAAGCAATTGTAGCTTTTGTTCGGAATAGGTTTGCAACAAATTGGCCGCAGTGAGCGACTGTCGCTGGTCCATGCGCATATCCAGTTCGCCTTCGAAGCGGGTGGAAAATCCTCGTTCCGGCGTGTCGAACTGGTGGGAGGAAACACCCAGGTCTGCCAGGATGCCGTCTACCGCAGTTATATTATGCAACTTCAGAAAGCGTTGCAGGTGGCGGAAGTTTTGCGGAATAAAGAGCACCCGTTCGTCGGTAAGGCGGTTGGCGTAAGCGTCTTCATCCTGGTCAAAGGTGATGAGCCGGCCGTTTTCGTTGAGCTTTTCTAATAAAGCCCTTGAATGGCCGCCGCCGCCAAAGGTGGCGTCTACGTAAGTTCCCGCCGGATTTACCGGGAGCAATTGAACCACTTCCTGCAATAGTACGGGCAGGTGATATTGTTGAGCGTCATCCATTCCAATCTTCAGTTAAAGGGTGAAAGGTTGATCGCCGCCCGTCATCACTTGCTGCGCCAGATCGCTGAACGCGGAAGGTGAAAAGTTTTCAAAGAACGCTGCGTACTTCACTTTATCCCAGATCTCAATTTTATTGGTAGCTGCCGACAGTACAATGTCTTTTTCCAGACCGGCGTACGTCATCAGGTTTTTAGGAACCAGCAGCCTGCCGGCGCTGTCCAGGTCTAAAATGGTAGCCCCGTTCAGAAAATAGCGCCGGAATTCTCTAACTTTCGGATCAAAATCATTCAACTTTCCGATACGCTCAAATATGGGCTGCCATTCATTCATGGGATATAATGTCAAACACTTTTCAAAGCCACGGTTTAGCACAAACTGGTCTCCGGCGCTTTCTGCCAACTGCTTTTTAAATCCAGCAGGGAGCAGAAAACGACCTTTGTTATCCATTGTTGCTTCATATTCGCCCAGAAATCCGGTCATACCATGGGGTGAAAGTGCTTGAATTCCATTTTCTAACACAAAATAACACTTTTTCCCACTTCTTAACGAAAAAATGAACTTTAAATTTTTTCCACAGCCGCGATATGCCCATGATGGCCCCGCTTCGTGGAAATGGAGGACAGTTAATGGGGATAATCATATTGAAATGTGGATAAAATGTTAATGGGGGTTTATTTTAGTGGATAAGTAAGCTCGATAGCAGCTGGTGGCGCATATGCAGTGAAAAAACATATGCTGGAAAAACGCGCCATCCCACCTAGATCCCTGGTATATTTTGAAAAATGACCAGAAAATTTAATATTCATATGGCAAAAGAGGGTATTTGTAGATTAAGCCGACCGACTTGGTCCGGGTCATGGGATATTTGGATAACTGGCAGGGATTGAAAAGGCAAATTTGGTGAAAATAACCGGGGTCGTGTAGAAAAGTGGGAGAATACCCGGTAAGGTGGAAAAAAGTGGAAAATTCAAGGCCTATCCCCGGATAATACAGGTGACTGCTATGATTGGAATTTAAATAAATTTTAACAAGTCGCCTCAATTACTCTATTTACATTTACGTTTCATTAAAATCCTTACCTTTGCAGTCCTTTATGCGGAAATTTTTAGTATATAGTTGTCTTTGTGTGCTGGTGTTAGCATCGGCTTGTAACCGCGAAATGCATCGTATTGAAAAAAGCGGTGATCCGGAGAAAAAGCTGGAATACGCCAACAAGCTGTTCGACAAGAAGAAATTTGCCACGGCCCAGCAGCTTTATGAAGAGCTGCGTCCTGTGTATAAAGGCACCGATAAGTTTGAGGATATTAACTACCGCAATGCTTATTGCTCCTATAACTTAAAGGATTATGTACAGGGTGCTTTCCTGTTCAAAAATTACCTGGAAGCATTTCCAAACAGCCCCCGCGCACAGGAGGTAGATTACATGCAAGCTTACTGCTACTATAAGCAGTCGCCTAAAGTGCCATTGGATCAGACCAATACCATTAAGGCTATTGCCGCATTGCAGACCTTTATCAATGAGTTTCCTAACGGTGATAAAGTGCCAGAGGCCAACCTGCTCATTGAACTGTGCCGCAAGAAACTGGAACAAAAAGAATTTAACGCTGCAGAACTTTATTTCAACCTGGGTTATTACAAAGCAGCAGGCATTGCCTTTAAAAGCCTGATGCGTAATTATCCGGACTCCGATAAAAGCGACGGTTATAAATTGTATTCTATTCGCGCCTACTACCGTTATGCGCAAAATAGTATTCCTGAAAAGCAAATGGAACGTTATAAGCAGGTGCTGACCGAGTATATGGACTTCAATGACCATTATGGTAACAGCAAGCTGAAACCAGATGCAGAAAAATATTACGCCTTAGCGCAGAATAACATTAAAAACCTGGAACATGAGCAAAATAAAGAGAAATCTAACCAGTAATTTAAACCCCTGGGTAGAAACCAAGAACACCACGGATATTAAGAACCGTACTGGAAACCTGTACGAGTCTATCGCGGTGATCGCCAAACGCGCCAACCAGATCAATATTTCGGTGAAGGAAGAACTGCATTCCAAGCTGGACGAGTTTGCCACGCATACCGACAACCTGGAAGAAGTACACGAAAACAAAGAACAGATCGAGATCTCCCGCTTTTACGAGCGTCTGGCTAATCCTGCTATCCAGGCTACCCAGGAATTTCTGGACGATAAGATCTATTTCCGCAAGAACGACGACGACCTGTTCAGCTAAGTGCTGTAGGTTTTAATAGCTCAATTTCCAAAAATCAATGCCCGTAACGGCTTTGGCTTTTGGAAATTGTGTTTTGTAGAAGGAGGTATCCTACTGGTCAGGCATCCCGGAAATTGTCTTTTTGGAAATTCCCTTTTAGGCTTATCTTCATAGTGGCAGCCACATCCCGTATGCCACTTTTCTATTACCCTATGTTACAAGGAAAAAAAATTCTCCTCGCAATCACTGGCAGCATCGCTGCTTACAAGACGGCCATCCTTACCCGCCTCCTGGTAAAAGAAGGCGCCTTTGTAAAAGTGGTGATGACGCCTAACGCTACCGAGTTTATTACGCCGCTCACCTTATCCACCCTTTCCAAACATGAAGTCGTAGTCTCTTTGTCTGAACACAACACCTGGACCAACCATGTGATGCTGGGCCGATGGGCAGATGTGATGCTGGTGGCACCTGCTTCCGCCAATACCCTTGCCAAGATGGCCAACGGCTTTTGCGACAATGTGCTGATGGCCACTTACCTTTCTGCCACCTGCCCGGTATTGTTTGCCCCTGCCATGGACGAAGATATGTGGCGGCATCCGGCTACCCGCGCCAACATACAGCAATTGCTGGATTATGGGCATGAACAAATTCCTGTGGAAATGGGGGAACTGGCCAGCGGACTTTATGGCGAAGGGCGCATGGCCGAACCGGAAACCATCGTGTCATACCTGCAACAGCATTTTCAAAAAGATGCCAATGCCTCCCAGATGGCCGCCAGCGGCCCACTGGCGGGAAAGATAGCACTGGTGACTGCCGGCCCTACCGTGGAGGCTATAGACCCCGTGCGTTATATCAGCAACCGGTCTAGCGGCAAGATGGGCATTGCCATTGCCGAGGCGCTGGCCGATGCAGGCGCTCAAGTAAAGCTGGTATTGGGGCCTACTCATATTAGCACCACCCATGCCGGTGTGCGCATTATCCCCGTAGAATCTGCCGCAGAAATGTTCAACGCCTGTGTGGCCGAATATCCCCTGGCAGATGTGATTGTAATGGCTGCTGCCGTGGCTGATTACCGCCCTGCCCAGGTGGCCGAAATGAAAATCAAAAAAGGGGAGGGTGGCATGCAGCTAGCATTGGAAAAAACACACGACATACTCCGTACCCTGGGTAATAATAAAGCCGCCGAACAAGTGCTGGTGGGATTTTCCCTGGAAACCAATAACGAACGTGAAAACGCGTTAAAGAAATTGAGGGAAAAAAACCTGGACCTGGTGGTGTTGAATTCCCTGGCCGATGCAGGCGCAGGATTTGACTACGATACGAACAAAGTGACCCTATTCGATAACCGGGGCAAAGAAACAGCCTTGCCATTGCAATCCAAACAAGCAGTGGCCAGGGAGATTGTGAATGCCATTATCTCATTGCACCATGCATAAATACTTACGTTCTCTGCTCGCTGCAAGCCTGTTGCTGGCAGGTATTTCTGCCAGGGCGCAGGAATTGCGCGCCACGGTGAACGTGGTAGCCACTTCTGTACAAAGCACTACGGACAAGCGGGTGTACACCACGCTGCAGAACGCCATCAAAGAATTTGTAAATAACCGCCGCTGGAGCGACGATGCTTTTGCGCCGGCAGAAAGGATAGAATGTAATTTCCTCATCAATATTACGGCAGAAATAAGCTCCGGCACCTACAGGGCCAATCTTACCGTGCAGGCTACCCGGCCAGTGTACAACACCAATTACAGCACTACCTTGCTGAATTATCAGGATAACAATCTTACTTTTAAATACGCCGAGTTTCAACCGCTGGAATTCAGCGACACCCGGGTGGTGGGCAATGATCCTATGACCTCCAATCTAACGGCGGTACTGGCTTACTACGTGTATGTTATCCTGGGTCTGGACTACGATTCCTTTACACCACGCGGTGGTGATCCCTTCTTTAAAAAGGCCCTGAATATTGTAAACAATGCTCCCGACGGCAAAGACGTGGCCGGCTGGAAAGCCTTTGAAGGCAACCGTAACCGCTATTGGCTCGTCGATAACCTGATGAACGTTAAGTTTAGCCGCTTTCATGATGTGATGTACCAATACCACCGCCAGGGACTGGATGTGATGTATGACGATGTGGCCCGCGGGAGAGGGGCGGTGATAAACTGTGTGAACATGCTGGCGGCTATCAATGAAGACATTCCCAACGCTATGTTGTTGCAGGTATTTTTTCTGGCAAAAAATGATGAGCTGTTTAAAATATTCAACAAAGCCACTCCCCAGGAAAAGGGCCGGGTGTCGCAGCTATTGGCTACCCTGGACGTTCCCAACGCCAATAAGTACCTGCAGTTGAAGTAACTTTAACACTCCTGCCATTACACCATGTCACCATCTAACTTATATTTGCGGCCTATGCGTAAAGCACTAGCCTTCTTCATCATACTTTGTTGCGTAGCTTGTGGTCAGGATGGCAAGGTACCAGGTAACGTGCTCTCCAAGGAGAAAATGGCCAACATATTGCTGGATTTTAATCTGGCGGAAGCCTATGGCCGTAACCCGGTAACTGGCAGCGGCACGCGCCCCGACACGGGCCACCTGGCCGATTCCCTGCGGGAGCGGCGGGTGAAAACCCTGTATGCACAGGTCTTGCAGGTGCATGGTCTCACGGTGGATGCTTTTATGAAAAGTTATCACTATTACGAACTGCATGCCGACCGTATGGAAGACGTGTATAAAATTATGAATGATAGCGCCAATGCACACAACAATTTCAACGAGGCTAACCGGCGCGCTCATGACCAGGCACCTCTTTGGGAAAAGTGGTATCCCCGTTCATTTCATGGTCGTATTCCTTTCCTGCGTGGGCCTTATTAGGAAAAGGTATTTTCGCCATCTTCCTTATAAAAAATTTACTGTAAATTGAATGCTCCAACCATGTGTATTCCTCATGAACAAAGTATTCCACGATGCAGCCGCCGCGCTGTTTGATATTCGAGATCACGCCACCCTTATGCTGGGAGGTTTTGGTCTATGCGGCATACCCGAAAATGCTATTCACGCATTGGTGCAGAAGGGGGTGAAAGGCCTTACCTGCATTTCTAATAATGCGGGTGTAGACGATTTTGGTCTTGGCTTGTTACTGCAAACGCGGCAGATTAAAAAAATGCTGGCCTCTTATGTAGGGGAGAACGCAGAATTTGAGCGGCAGTTGCTGTCTGGTGAGCTGGAAGTGGAACTCATCCCGCAAGGAACGTTGGCCACCCGCATCCAGATGGCAGGCATGGGTATTCCGGCCTTTTTTACCCCGGCGGGTTATGGCACCGAAGTGGCCGAAGGTAAAGAAGTGCGGGCGTTCAATGGGAAGCACTACCTGATGGAGTTAGCCCTGCAGGCAGATTTTGCGATCGTGAAGGCCTGGAAGGGGGATACTATGGGCAACCTGGTGTTTCGCCAAACCACCCGCAATTTCAGCACCGCTATGGCCAGAGCAGGCCAGGTTACCATTGCAGAAGTAGAGGAGCTGGTGCAGCCGGGTGAGCTAGACCCTAATCATATTCACGTACCAGGCATTTATGTACACCGCATTTTCAAGGGCGCAGCCTATGAGAAGCGTATCGAGAAAAGAACGGTGGCCATGGCTCAATAAAAAGTCTTTAAAATCCAAAGTCATGAATGAAGAATTATTCTGGGAGTTAATAGAAGCCTCCTGGGCAGACGCTCCGGAAGATAACGAAGACCGCCTGAAGGCGCTGGAGACCAATGATGAAGATGAGCTACTGGAACTAAGCGATACGATGACCGATGTAATCGTGCATAACTATCGCGAGCGGCTCGCCGCGTTGGATCAGGCTTCCCTGACGGCTTTCCTGCGAATATTGGAGGAGAAGCTGTTTCACCTAGACCGCAAGGAAATTCACAACAATACCGACGGTAGTGACGACGGTTTTTTATATGCCCGCGGCTTCATCGTGTTTATGGGTGAGGCATATTACAACAAGATAGATCAAAATCCTTCGGAAGCTACCGAGGATGTGGAGTGCGATGAATTTGTATTTGCGGGTTATGATGTGTACGAAGATAAATTTGCAGAAGAATTTCAGCGTAACCTGATACATAATACGGAATCTACTTCCAATAAAGATGGCGGCTGGGACGAAGCCGAAGCATAAGAAAAAATACCATGTAACCCCCCAACTCCACGTTATACAAATCATACACCACATGTCACTTGATAAATACGGCATTGCCAAAAGAATAGCACAGGAACTGCAAGACGGCATGTATGTGAATCTCGGCATTGGCATACCTACGCTGGTGGCTAACTACATACCTACGGGCATTTCCATTATGTTACAGTCGGAAAATGGGATGCTGGGCATGGGGCCCTATCCCGATCCCGCAGCCATTGATGCAGACCTCATCAATGCCGGTAAAGAAACGGTAACCATCCTGCCCGGCGGCAGCTTTTTTGACTCCGCAGAGAGCTTTGGCATGATACGCGCTGGCAAGATAGATCTCACCGTGCTGGGCGCTATGGAAGTATCCGATACGGGCGATATTGCCAATTGGAAAATACCCGGTAAAATGGTGAAAGGCATGGGCGGGGCCATGGACCTGGTGGCGTCTGCAAGGAACATAATTGTGGCCATGATGCATACCAATCCCAAAGGAGAAAGCAAGCTGCTGCCGGCTTGCACACTGCCCCTCACGGGTGTAGGCTGCGTAAAAAAAATTGTAACGGAAATAGCCGTGTTAAACGTTACCCCTTCCGGTTTTGAACTGCTGGAACGAGCGCCGGGTGTACCCGTGGAGGAGATCATCGCCAAAACAGCGGGACGGCTCATCATTAAGGGCAATGTGCCGGAGATGGTATTGTAAATTTTAATACCGGCTACGACGGGGCATACTATTTTTTGGCCTACTATTAACGAAATATGACATTGCACAACCTGCAATTTTTCGTACCTTAACAAACCCGCTCAGGGGATCATAAATCTGTTCAAGGTGCATACGGGAATTCTATGTTATAACGGTCGTTTTCAGTCTTGTTCCAGCCCCATCTTTTCAGCGGACAATCGCGGCTTTCGTTATGGTGACGGATGTTTTGAAACCATGAAAGTGTACCAGGGAAGGGTATTGCTGGAAGAATTGCACTTTGAACGGCTCATGGCCAGCGTACATCTCCTGCATCTGGAAATGCCCATACATTTTACCCGCGATTACCTGATGGACCTGGTTACGCAATTATGCGTGAAAAATAAGGTGGAAACATTAGCACGCGTACGCCTGAGCGTATTCCGTACCGAAGGTGGATTGTATACTCCTGAAAATAATACGGCGGAGTTCCTCATTCAATGCTGGGAGCTGCATAAACAAGTCTTTGAGTTAAATGAAACCGGGCTTGATATTGACATCTATCCAGAAAGCCGCAAAACCTGCGAAAAACTCTCCACTATTAAATCCGCCAATTGCCTGCCTTATATCATGGCTGGCATGTATGCCCGCGAACATGAGCTGAACGATGCACTGTTGCTCAATACCCATGGCCGAGTGGCAGACGCCACCAGTAGTAATGTCTTCATAGTGCGCGGCAATCAAGTATGGACGCCGCCTCTGGGGGAAGGCTGCGTGTGTGGGGTGATGCGCAAATACCTGTTGGCACTTGATACCACCTTGCATCTCATGGAACATCCCATCACGGTGAGCGACCTGGAAAATGCAGACGAAATTTTTCTTACCAATACCATCTATGGCATTCGCTGGGTAGAGCGTTTCCGCGATAATAGCTATGGCAATGCCACAGCCACCATCTTGCACGACTTACTGCAGGAGGCCGTATTGTAAACCTTCCCAGTGTTTCACCTGTTAATATATGCATGCACATGCATGTTAAGCCCTTAAAAAAATAACAGGATGTCTGATAAAATATGTCTTTGCTGGATGCGGCGTGACCTGAGGCTGGAGGATAATGCCGCACTTTATCATGCCTTGAAAAGTGGCTTTCCCGTGGTGCCGGTGTTTATATTTGATACTAACATATTAGACGATCTGGAAGATAAGCGTGACCGCCGCATTACTTTCATCTATACCACTTTAGAAAATATGCAGGCCCAACTGATCAAAAAAGGAAGTGGTTTGGACGTTTTTTACGGCACGCCGCAGCAGGCTTTTGATCATTATTTAACGCGCTACGATGTGCAGGCTGTTTTTGCAAATCAGGATTATGAACCCTACGCCATAGCCCGGGATGCAGCCATCAGTAAGCACTTGCAGGAAAAGAACATTGCTTTGCATTTCTATAAAGACCAGGTGATATTTGAGCAATCTGAAGTAATGAAAGATAACGGTGAACCCTATACGGTGTTTACCCCATACAGCCGAAAATGGAAATCCCTGCTTACAAATTTTGCGCTGAAAAATTATCCCTGTGATAAATATGCCAGCTCTTTTTTCCAACAAGCACCACCTGCTTTGCCCTCGTATCAACAACTGGGTTTTATAGAAACGGATAAGCATTTCCCCGGCAGTAAACCCGCCGATGCCATTATTCAGCATTACGATAAAACACGTGACTATCCTGCATTAGATCAAGGTACCAGCCGTTTGGGTGTACACCTGCGCTTTGGTACCATTAGTATTCGCACACTGGCGCGCAAGGCACTGCAACTCAATGAAACCTACCTGAATGAACTGATCTGGCGGGAGTTTTACCAGATGATACTCTGGCATTTTCCAAAGGTAGTTACAGAAAGTTTTAAAGCCCAGTACGATAACATATCATGGCGTAACAATACAGCAGAATTTGAAAAATGGTGTAAGGGTGAAACCGGCTATCCCATTGTGGATGCTGGCATGCGGCAGTTAAATACCACCGGGTTTATGCACAATCGTGTACGTATGATCACTGCCAGTTTTCTTACCAAACATTTGCTGATAGATTGGCGCTGGGGGGAGGCTTACTTCGGCGTTAAACTATTGGATTACGACCTGGCCGCCAACAATGGCGGTTGGCAATGGGCAGCAGGAAGTGGTTGCGATGCGGCACCTTATTTCCGCATCTTTAACCCTTATCTGCAAACCACGCGTTTCGATAAGGAGTTAAAATACATCCGCCACTGGGTTCCGGAGTTAGATACCTTGCAATATCCGCCACCCATAGTTATACACGAAGCTGCCCGTAAACGTGCACTGGCAGTGTATGAAGCGGGTATTAAGCCGTAGGCGACCTCTTCACCATTTCATTAAAAGGGCTGATCAAATGCTATGCTTCGATCAGCCCTTTTAATGGCAGGTAGTGATTGAAATTACTTTACCGCCTCCATCAAACGTTGTACGGCGGCGTATCCTTCTTTACCCAGATCTATGCTGAAATCATTTACGTAGAGATCGATGTGCTGACGCATTACGTTTTCATCCATTTCCTGCGCATGCTCACGTATGTAAGGAGAGAGCTGAGGATACTGGCTAAAGCTGTACTGCACGCTTTGGCGGATCAGATCGTTCAGTTGTTGACGGGCGTCTGCGGAAATATTTTTCTTAATGAATATACCGCCCAAGGGAATGGGGCTGCCAGTGGTTTCTTCCCAGTAAGCGCCGAGGTCCATCAGTTTTATCAAACCTTTTAGTTGATAAGTAAATCTGTTTTCATGAATGATTACGCCCACGTCTACCCGTTCGTCCAGCACGGCCTGCTCAATGTCGGAAAATACCATGATTTCTTTGTTCTTCGCATTAGGGAAGGCAGTAGAGAAAAGCAGGTTGGCCGTAGTATTTGCGCCAGGAATGGCAATGCGGCACTGGTCAATGTTTTCCAGCGCGATGGGTTTTTTGGCAATGAGTAAAGGTCCGCATCCACGGCCCAAAGCGCTGCCGCTATTCAGTAGTTCGTACTGGTCTTTTACTTTTGCATACACCGCAAAGCTTAGTTTTGTAATATCCAGGCGGCCTTCCAGCGCGCCCTGGTTCAGTGTTTCCACATCCAGTAACTGGGTGTCGAAAGTAAATCCCTGGGTGTCTATCTTATGATTTACCAGGGCATCAAAGATAAAAGTGTCGTTGGGACAAGGAGAAAATCCGAGCGTTAGTTTCATATTATTATCTTTTTAGTTTGCTGTTATTGCATTGGTATTTTCAACTACCATGCTTTGTATTAATTGCAGCAGGGCGTTGTTCAGGTTTTTCACAGCCAGGCCTATTTCCCATTTACTTTTATCGCGCACCTCCACATAATTGGAAATGCAGCGGAGTTGCAGGAAAGGCACCTTTTCCACAAGGCAGGCATAGTGAAAGGCCGCACCTTCCATACTTTCAATTTCTGGCTGGTAGCGGGCTTCCAGCCGGGATATGGTAGACACGCTTCCACTTACTGTATTTACGGTAACACCGGTGGCTAGTGGCCAGGCGGGGGGGGATGGCCATCCTGTAAAACCATTCACCAGGTATTTTCCCTGGTAAGGCGGTTCCCCGGGCTGGCAAAGCCCTATTTCAAAAAGGTCCAGGAACTGCCCGTTGTCTTCTGCGCCCAGGTCGCCGGATACTTCCCGGCGGATGGCTACCACACTACCCAGCTCCCAATCGTGCCGGAAGGTGCCGGCAATGCCTGCCTGCACCGCAAAATCGGGCTGCCAGGCAGGCAAGCGCTGGCCCAGGGTAAAGGCAGTATGCATGGGTCCAATGCCGGTAATCCAGATAGTCACCGTATGGCCATTCCATTGAAACACATCTGCGCCCAGGGGCGTAGCTATTGCAGAAAGTTGCGTGATAAAGGGTTGTATTTCAAGGCGGGTGGCCGCCACGATAGCAAGTTTCATGATGTAAAAATAGTCCTTTGTGCGGTATTCACCGATAGAACTGTCCCTCAATTGTAGTTTCTTCCCCGCCCTCCATACGGGCTTAAGGGATATCGGGCCAAAAGTGGTATTTTTGCGGAAATTTAACACACGCAATGATTTACTTAACTCGAGTAGAAAACTTCAATGCAGCGCATAAGTTATCTAACCCGGCCTGGAGCGACGAGAAAAACGAAGCAGTATTTGGAAAATGCGCCAATGTAAATTGGCATGGACATAACTACGAATTGCATGTAACGATCAAAGGCAATCCCGATCCGGATACGGGGTTTGTTTTCAATGCCAAAATCCTGGGAGAAATCATCAAGAATGAGGTAATCGAAAAAATAGACCACCGCAACCTCAATATGGACGTAGCATTTATGGCAGGCAAATTTACCTCTGCCGAAAACCTGGCCATCGGCATCTGGGACCAGTTGGCTCCGCACCTGCCCGCCAGCGTGCAGTTGCATAGCATAAAACTTTACGAAACGCCACGCATCTACGTGGAATATTTTGGCACTCACAGTGGGCTTTAAACGACACACATGGCTTATCACAAAGAAGAATCTTTCGACGAAAAAATTACACAGGAGCTTACGGCCCACTACCACGACGTGATTGAGAAATTAGGAGAAGATCCGGCCAGGGAAGGCCTGTTAAAAACGCCGGAACGCGTGGCCAAGGCCATGCAATTTCTTACCCAGGGCTATACACTGGATGCCCATGCTATACTCAATGAAGCAAAATTCACCGAAGCATATAGCGAGATGGTGATCGTAAAAGACATTGAACTATATTCCATGTGCGAACATCACATGCTGCCTTTCTTTGGCAAAGCCCATGTAGCGTATATCCCTAACGGTTATATCACCGGCCTGAGCAAACTGGCCCGTGTAGTGGATGTATTTGCGCGCCGGCTGCAAGTACAGGAGCGTCTTACCCACCAGGTGCTAGACGCTATCCAGGAAACATTGCAACCACTGGGAGTAGCCGTGGTGATCGAGGCCCAACACCTTTGCATGATGATGCGCGGCGTACAAAAACAAAATTCCGTAACAACTACCTCCGCCTTCTCCGGGCAGTTTGAGGATGGGCGCACCAGGGCCGAATTTATTCGACTGATAGGCGCTAATATCATATGAGGGCATAATACTTATTACAAATAATTATATATTTGCAGCGCTATTTCAATCTTTTACCTGGCGGGCCACGGCTGCGGGTTGTCTATTACTTAATACCTTATAAATGAAAAATGCATTCGTGTTTCCGGGACAAGGTTCCCAGTTCCCGGGAATGGGCAAGTCGCTGTATGAACAAAATGAAAAAGCGAAAGTCCTGTTCGAAAAAGCCAACGATATTTTAGGTTTCCGCATTTCCGACATCCTGTTTAACGGTACGGAAGAAGACTTGAAACAAACCAATGTAACGCAGCCGGCTGTATTTCTGCACGCAGTGATCGCCTTCCTATGCAGTGAGCATGCTACCCCCGATATGGTGGCAGGTCACTCCCTGGGCGAGTTTTCTGCACTGGTGGCCAATGGTGCCCTCACCTTTGAAGATGCTTTGAAACTGGTTGCCATCCGCGCCAATGCCATGCAAAAAGCCTGCGCGTTAGCACCCTCCACCATGGCCGCTGTACTGGGCCTCGACGATGAAAAGGTTATTGCCATCTGTGCAGCGATTACAGAAGAGATCGTGGTGCCAGCTAATTTTAACTGCCCTGGTCAGTTGGTGATCTCTGGTAGTATCAAGGGCATTGACATCGCTTGCGAAAAAATGAAGGCTGCCGGCGCTAAACGTGCGCTGGTATTGCCGGTAGGTGGCGCTTTTCATTCTCCGCTCATGGCCCCTGCCAAGGTAGAACTGCAAGCCGCTATCGAAGCCACTACCTTCAGCAAACCATCCTGCCCCGTGTACCAGAATGTGGTAGCCAACGCCGTAACCGATCCGGCAGCAATTCGTCAAAATCTGATAGACCAGCTTACCGGTGCGGTAAGATGGACACAGACCGTGCAGCAGATGATCGCCGATGGCGCTACATCCTTCACCGAAGTAGGGCCGGGCAAAGTGTTGCAAGGCCTTATTCAGAAAATAGATAAAACGGCTGTGGTAGCGGGTATCAGCTAGTACACCTGGGTAACAAATAATGAAAAAATAGATCAGCAACAAAAAATTCCAATCTGCCATATGGTAAATTGGAATTTTTTGTTCCAGGTAAAATTCTTTTAGAAATCTATATGCACATTCAACCACCCGCTGTCAAAGCGGGCATTGTATTTCTTATAAAAATTAATTGCTGGTTCATTCCAGTCCAGCACCTGCCACATCATGCCGCTGTAGTGTTGCTGGCGGGCAATGTTTATCAGGGAGTCCAGTAACTTTTTGCCGATACCCTTGCCCCGGAACGATTCTGATACGATGAGGTCTTCAAGGTACAACCTGCTGCCTTTCCAGGTGGAGTAACGGATATAATAAAGTGCTATACCAATGATCGCTGGCCGCCCGTCTGCCAAAGTATGTTCGGCTACAACAGCCTTCCATACCGGATTTGGGCCAAAGCCAGTTTCTTCAAAATGCTCCAGTGTTACGGTAACCTCGTCTGGTGCTTTTTCATATATGGCTAATTCTCGGATAAGTTCCAGCATGCGGGAACAGTCTGTGCGCTGCGCTTCCCGGAGGCGAACGATATCTTGCATAAAGGTTTGTTTAACAGGATGCATTGAATTTGAATGGATGAAGTTACCGCTTAATTAGCGTACCTTGTACGTCAACATAGCCCTGTATTGTCTACCACCTTTCGGGCTGAAATTATTAAATAATGTAGTTATGAATTTGCAACAGTCCTTTTACGCCCAGGCGCCCCGGCATTTGGTGGCGGTGGATTGTATCATTTTTGGTTTTGAAGACAGCCGGTTAAAATTACTGATCATGCAGCGGATGGTAGATCCGTTCCAGGGTTCCTTCTCGCTGGTAGGTGGCTTTGTGCTGGAAAGCGAAAGCACCGCCGATGCTGCCACCCGCGTGTTGCAACAGGTTTCCGGCCTCCGTAATATTTTCATGGACCAGTTGCATTGCTACAGCGATGTAAACCGCGACAGCGGCTCCCGGGTAATATCCCTGGCCTACTATGCCCTCATCCGCGTGGAAGAACACGACCGGAAACTGGCCATCCAACATGGCACACAATGGCTGGCTCTCGATGAGATCCCCGAACTGATTTTTGATCACCGCAAAATGATTGAAGACGCCTTGTTTCGCCTGCGGGACAAAGCTCATTTTCACCCGATCGGTTTTGAATTATTACCCGAAAAATTCACCCTTTCCCAGTTGCGCAGTTTATATGAAGAGATCTACCAGCGGGTGCTGGACAAACGCAATTTCCGGAAAAAAATACTCGCCATGAATATCCTGGAAAAGCTGGAAGAAAAAGATAAAACCACCTCCAAAAAAGGGGCGCATCTTTATCGTTTCGATAAGCAGAAATATGAACAACTGGCGCAGAAAGGATTTGTATTTGAAATATAAAAGAAATTCAATAAACATACAAAAGGGAGGCATTTCAAAAATGTCTCCCTTTTGTATGTTTAGCACTGAAATGCTTATCAGTGAAGGCTTTCCAGCAACAGGTTGCCATCCAGATTGAAATTGGTATGCATGCTTTTTAGCAACTGCACATTAGGCTCCCGGGTACCATTAAGGATGGCGGAAAGGAAGGCTTTAGAGATATGTAATTCACTCGATAACTGTGTTTGATTATAACCTTTCGTTCTCATCAGATACTGCAATAACGATTTAAAATCCGGATTTTCAGGAATAGGGTAGGCCTTGTTTTCCCAGCTTTCTACAGCGGAGGTAAGTTCGTCCAGGCGTGCGTCTGCTTCTTCAGTGAGGTTGGAAAGGCCTATTTGAAGCAAAGATTCTATTTCGGCCATGGCTTGGAAGTAACCTTGTTTGTTTTCAATTGTCATCATCTTCCATATTTTAGAGGTCCACTAAAGATCCTTTTTTGTTGTAGGCAGTATACTCTGCATGGGTAAGTACACCCCGAATATAAATAGCCTGCCGCTTGAAATGCGCAATTACAACGAGCCGGTAATTATTACCTGCGATATTAAAAACGTAACGGTCGTTGCCAATGTAATCGCAAGTGTTGAATAATATTTTCAGCTCATGCAGGTTATTGCAGGTAGCCTGCGAAATCTTTTTAAGCCAGTCTGATAATGGAATAACAGCGGGTGGATGTTTTTTGCCAAACTCAATAAGCGGTGGTCGGGAAATAACTCTCATCATCAATGAATTGCTCGCTGGTTTATACCCCGCCCTATTCCCCCAAAGATACACTTTTTTCAATGGGATACAAATTTTACGAATGAATAATATTTTTACAAATGTAAATAATCGCTTGCCTGCTGTTACGTTATAATGGCAATCAATTGTTTATAATTACAAAAATGAAGGAGTTTCTAACTTAATTCCTTAATGTATTGTTAATAAGCTAAATTTTTTAGTATAATGCCTATAACAAAAGGCTGCGGTGTAATACCAGCAGCCTTTTGCAAATAAATATTTATGAATAGCATTATTTCCCGTCGTACGCCCATTTGATGAAGCTGGAACCCCAGGTGAAGCCACCGCCAAAGGCTGCCAGCACCAGGTTGTCGCCCTTTTTCAATTTCTTTTCATATTCCCAAAGGCATAGTGGTATAGTAGCTGCTGTAGTATTGCCAAAATGGTCAATATTAATCATCACCTTTTCTTCTGGCAATCCCATGCGGAGCGCCGTGGCGTCAATAATGCGTCTGTTGGCCTGGTGTGGTACCAAAAAGGCAATGTCTTCCGGACGCAGGTGATTGCGCTGCATCAGTTCGTAGGCAGCTTCAGCCATGTTAGACACGGCATACTTGAACACCATTTTGCCTTCTTGGTATACATAGTGTTCCCGGTTGGTCACCGTTTCAATAGAAGCCGGTTTTACGGAGCCACCAGCTTTCATATGCAGGTATAAACGGCCATGGCCATCGCTTTTCAGGATGCTGTCTATCAAACCGTACCCTTCGGTACTGGGTTCCAGCAGCACGCCGCCGGCACCGTCGCCGAAAATAATACAGGTGGCACGATCGGTATAATCTACGATAGCGCTCATTTTATCTGCCCCAATTACCATTACGCGTTTGTAACGACCACTTTCAATAAAGCGCGCCCCTGTATCCAGCGCATACAAAAAACCGGAACAAGCAGCACCAATATCAAAACCAAATGCTTTGGTGGCACCAATCTTATCGGCCAGAATGTTGGCCGTTGCCGGAAATACCATATCTGGTGTTACTGTCGCTACAATAATGAGATCAATATCATCAGCCTGCAGGCCTTTCTTTTCCAATATTTGCTGAGCAACCGGTACGCAAAGGTCGGATGTGCCTTTGCCTTCGCCTTTTAAAATCCTTCGTTCTTTAATACCAGTGCGGGAAGTGATCCATTCATCCGTTGTGTCAATGATCTTCTCTAATTCCTGGTTCGTCAGTACATAATCGGGAACATACCCACCCACCGCTGTAATAGCGGCTGTTATTTTGCTCATATTAAAATAAATAAGGTTATAAAACGCGCCGTAAAAATACCATTAAATTCCAAAACCAACATTTCAATTTCTAAAAACCACCCGTTAGTGGGAGTAAAGCCTTGTAGCCGTGGTTGCCAGCTTGTTCAAAATGTAATTTAGCTCCTGGAAAGCATATTTAACCCATTGGAATTCGTAAGTTTGTTAAATATCGAATCTTATAAACCCTTATGATCGCTTATCTCAGTGGAAAATTAGCCTATAAATCGCCCGCCTTGTTACACCTCGACGTGAATGGAGTAGGTTATGAGGTGCAGATCAGCCTTCACACTTATTCCCGCATACAGGCCTTGGATCATGTAAAACTACTTACCTTTCTGCACATCAAGGAAGATGCTCATACATTGTATGGCTTTTTCGAAGAAGCTGAAAAAACAATGTTTCTGGCCCTGCTCAGCGTATCTGGCATTGGTGCAAATACAGCCCGTATGATGCTGAGCAGCCTCTCCCCAGAAGACCTGCAGCGAGCCATCCTCATGGAAAATGAACGTATGCTGGAAGGCATTAAAGGCATAGGTGTTAAAACCGCCAAACGTATTATACTTGAATTGAAAGATAAATTGAAAAAGAACAAAGAAGATATTACATATTTATCTGTATCTGTTCACAATACAATGGAAGATGACGCGTTAAATGCGTTAGTGACATTAGGGATCGCCCGAAATATGGCAGAACAAGCTATCCAGAAAGTGATGAAAGCCAATCCACAAACACAGGATCTGGAAGAACTGATCAAAAAAGCGCTTAAAAGTCTATAACTATCATCTATATCGTTTATCGTCGTATATCGCGTTGAGAGAGGATTTAGAACATTCTTGACTAATTTATTACTTTACCCTGACCGCTATAAAAACCTATTACGCTTGGCAAGGAAGACATATTTTGGTGCTTTTGCAGCAATAGGCGTAGTATCTTTTGTCATTTTTAGTACCGCTGCGAGAAACATTGCGCATCAACGGTCCTACCTGCCCCACCTGCCTGGTTTACCCCCCGTTAAAACGGCGCCAGCGCCAGGTGCCGATGACAAAAGGCCTGCTATGCACCAGCAGCTCTTCCCTACACCCGACACCACGAAGGGGAGGGATACGACTGCCCCCCAAACGACTGATTCATTAAGGTTCGGCCTGCAAGATAGGCGGGGTACTGCCCTGACCGATCCACAACGCAACGCTGTGGATCTTAAAGACCCCAACGCCATTAAAAAATCGGTGATCTACGACCCGGTTACAAAACAATACACGGTTTACGAAAAGATTGGCGACCAATACTACCGCTATCCTACCATCCTGAGTTTTGACGACTACTACAAACTGCAATCGGAGAGTGATATGGATGATTACTGGCAAACCCGCTCGGGATCACTCAGCACTCTGAACCAACGAGGCTCAGGCCCGGTGCTTTACAAAAGCAATAGCCTCTTTGACCGGGTATTTGGTGGCAACAAAGTAGACATCCGTCCACAGGGCAACCTGGACCTCACGTTTGGCTACCAGGGCCAAAATATCAAAAATCCCGTACTGGTAGAACAGGCGCGCAAAAATGGTACGTTCAATTTCGATATGGATATTAATATGAACGTAACGGGCCGTATCGGAGACAAGCTTAAAATCATTACCAATTACAATACCCAGGCAAATTTCGATTTCCAAAACCAAATTAAACTGGAATACACTGGTTACGATGATGAGATCATTAAAAAGATCGAAGCCGGTAACGTAAGCTTTCCACTGCGCAGCTCCCTGATAGCTGGGGTGCAATCCCTGTTTGGCGTGAAAACGCAGTTGCAGTTTGGCAGACTTACTGTAACAAGTGTACTGTCTAACCAGAAATCACAGAAACAAAACCTTATGGTAAATGGTGGCGCACAGTCGCAAGACTACACCATCACCGCCGATCAGTATGAAGACAACCGCCACTTCCTGATGGCGCAGTTCTTCCGCGATACATTCAACTATGCGATGTCCAACTTGCCCGTTATCCGCTCTCAGGCCAATATCATTCGCCTGGAAGTTTGGGTCACGAACAAAACCGGCGCCACTACCAATGCCCGCGACATCGTAGCCCTGGCAGACTTGGGGGAATACAAGCCTTACAACGGCAATGTACACGTGCAGGGCGCTGGCAAACTACCAGACAACGGCCTCAACGATCTGTATAGAAACCTGGTATCCGACCCTGCCTCCCGTAACACAGGTACCGTGGTGAGCCGCCTGCTTGCATTGGGCCTGGTACCCACGCAGGACTTCGAAAAAACTTTTGCCCATAAACTTGACTCTACTCAATACACTTTCAATAAACAACTGGGTTTTATTTCCCTGGCCCAGCAGCTCCAGCCAGATGAAGTATTGGGAGTAGCCTATCAATATACTTACAACGGCAGGGTGTATCAGGTGGGTGAATTTTCGCAGGATGTGCCACCCGATCAGAACGATGCGGCGAACTCCCGTATTCCTTTCCTGAAAATGCTGAAAGCCACCTCAGCCCGCCCACAGCTCCCTATCTGGGACCTGATGATGAAAAATATTTACGCCACCGGCGCTTACGGGCTTACCCAGGCCGATTTTAAGATGGACGTGTACTATAACGACCCAGGTGGCGAAAACCGGGTGCCCAGCTTTAAACGGTACATCCCCGATGCTACCGGTCAGTATTCCGGCGCGCCACTCATTACCATCCTTAACCTGGACCGGCTCAATTCCCAAAACGATCCGCAACCAGATGGTGTGTTTGATTACGTGGATGGATATACGGTTAATTCCCAAACGGGTAAGATCATGTTCCCCCAGTTGGAACCTTTTGCTAATGGATTACGGCCTGCCTTTGGTGGCAATGCTACGCTGGAAAAGCAATATTTATATCCCCAGTTGTACGACTCCATTAAAGTGATTGCCCAGCAGTTCCCGCAACTGAACCGCTACGTAATGAAGGGGTCTTTTAAATCTACCGTGAGTAACAAGATCTCGCTCAATGCACTCAACGTACCCCAGGGTTCTGTGACCATCACAGCCGGCGGCCAGGTGCTGCGCGAGAATGTAGATTATATCATTGACTATAACGTAGGCCAGGTAACCATTGTGAACGAAGGCGTATTGAGTTCGGGCATGCCCATCAATGTGCAATTCGAAAACAATGCACTATTTGGACAGCAGGTGCGCAACTACTTCGGTACCCGGTTCGACTATTTGGTGAATGACAAGCTGAGTATCGGTTCTACCATTGTGCGGATGAGTGAAAGGCCCTACTATCAGAAGGTGAACTATGGCGATGATCCGATTAAAAATACTGTATTAGGATTGGATGGAAACTACAGCTCCGATTGGAAAGGACTAACCCGTTTTCTGGACAAACTGCCCAACTATAGTACCACGGCAATGTCGCACGTAAATATCACCGGTGAAGTGGCCCGCCTCTTCCCAGGTCATAATAAACTGGTAGACGCTGCTGGCAGTAAACAGGGCCAGGTATATATCGATGATTTTGAAGGCGCGCAGAGTAACTACGACCTGAAATTCCCGGCCACTAGCTGGGCGCTGGCTTCTACGCCTGCAAATGCACAGGATGCCAACGGTATGGTCATGTTTCCCGAGGCTACCCACGACAACTCGCTGGACTATGGCAAGAACAGGGCCTTGCTGGCTTGGTATACCATTGAACCAACCTTGCAAATACCCAATTCCGCGGGATTGCCTGCTAACATATCCAAAGATGACCAGTCGGACCCTCGTTCCCGCCTGGTGTATCAGCAAGAGGTATTCCCTAACCGCAGCACCGATTTTGGGCAAGCTCAGTTGAGTACCCTTGACCTGGCTTATTACCCGAAAGAAAAAGGTCCTTATAACTTTGAATATAATCCCGCTCAGATTAATGGCAACGGCTTGTTAACCCACCCGGAAAAACGCTGGGCTGGTGTTATGCGCAGCATTGATAATTCCGATTTCGAAACGGCCAACATCGAGTATATCGAATTCTGGCTTCAGGACCCATTCAATAGTAAGACCAATCAAAACGGTGGTCAGTTATATTTTAATTTGGGTAACGTTTCGGAGGATGTGCTGAAAGACTCGCGTAAGTTCTTTGAAAATGGTATGCCTAATCCGCAACAGAATGCCAACCAGCTAGACTCCACCATCTGGGGTCGCATACCACGCTACCAGCAGCAGATTACGCAGGCATTCGACAACGACCCCAGCATCCGCGCCTGGCAAGACATTGGCTATGATGGGTTGCGTACCGATTATGAAAGCATTTACCGTAAGGGCTATCTAGATACCCTGCGTATGAATTTTGGTGCTAACTCGCTTATCTACCAGCAGGCCGCCAGTGATCCTTCGAACGATGATTACCATAACTACCGCGGCGATGATTACGATCGCGAAAAACTTAATATTCTGCAGCGTTACAAACGTTACAGCATGCCGGAAGGTAACTCTCCCGTGAGTACCAGCGGTTCCCAGTATTCTTCCGCCGCTACAAACATTCCGGAGTCGGAAGACCTGAATCATGATAATACCATGAATGAAACCGAAGAGTATTTCGCCTACCGGGTAAATTTGCATCCGAAAATGCGGGTGGGCTATGATTACGTGGTAGATTCAATTACGGTAAACCCCACCCTGGCCAATGGCACCACCGCGCCGGAGGTGTGGTATCAATTTAAAATACCCATTGCCCAGTACGACCAGAAAGTAGGGGAGATCCCCGATTTCAAATCCATCCGTTTTATGCGTATGTACATGACCGGTTTCATGGATTCTACCGTGCTGCGTTTTGCAAAGCTGGACCTGGTGCGCAACCAATGGCGCCAGTATCAATATCAGCTTAAATCAGGCGACCCGGTTCCGGTAACGGCTGGTACTACTTTCAACCTCACAGCGGTGAACGTGGAAGAAAACAGCAGCCGTACCCCTATTCATTACGTACTGCCGCCGGGCATCCAGCGCCAGAACACTATCAGTACAAATAATACTACCCTGCAACTCAACGAACAGTCTTTGTCGGTACAGTTGTGTAACCTGAAAGACGGAGACTCCCGCGCCATCTATAAAAATCTGAGCATGGATTTGCGTCAGTACAAACAGCTACAGATGTTTATCCACGCAGAACCTGTGAATGATCCAAATTCACTACAAAACAAACAGCTAAATGCCATTATCCGGGTAGGAAGTGATTTTGTAGGGAATTATTACGAATATAAAATACCGCTTACGGTGACGCCCTTTGGCGCAGTACGCGATGTAGATATATGGCCTGCGGCCAATAATCTGGACGTAGTCCTCACCAAGTTCAGCGATCTGAAACTAAAACGTAATATGGCCGGCTTCTCGCCTGTAACGCCCTATTCTGTGACAGACAGTGCCACTGGCAATACCATTACGGTTGTGGGTAACCCCAGCCTGGGCGATGTGAAAAGCATCATGATCGGTATTGAAAACCCCGCCGACGACGGGGTTGCCAAATGCGCCGAGGTATGGTTCGATGAATTGCGGCTTACCGGCCTGGATGAAAAAGGCGGCTATGGTGCCGTGGCCCGCATAGACATGCAACTGGCCGACTTGGGTACGCTTTCCCTTTCCGGCAATATGCACACGGCCGGTTTTGGGGCTGTAGACCAGAAAGTGAATGAACGTTTCCGCGATAACTATACCCAGTACGATGCTGCAACCAACCTGGATTTGGGCAAGCTGTTGCCCAAAAAAATGGGGCTGGTGATCCCCGTATACGCCGGTTATTCACAAGCTATCAGTACACCGGAATATGATCCATACGACCTGGATATCAAACTCAAAACCAAACTGCGCATGGCATCCTCTAAACAAATGAGGGATTCCATCAAGGCACAGGCAGAAGACTTTACCTCCATCACCAGTCTGAATTTTACCAACGTCCGAAAGCTGAATAAATCGGGTAAGAAGTTAAAAATATGGTCGTTGGAAAACTTCGACTTTAATTACTCCTTCTCACAAACCACCCACCATAACCCATTGGTACAAAACGATGTGCTGACGCGCAACCGGGGCGGTTTTGGATATAACTATAGTGCTACAGCCAAATTCCTCACGCCATTCCGGAAGTTGATCAAAAGCAAATCGCATTGGCTGGCATTACTCAAAGACTTCAACATAAACTATAAGCCGTCGCTCATTAGTTTTCGTATAGACCTCACCAGGCAGTTTGGCGCCACCCGCATCCGAAATGTGGGCAGCAACTATTTACTACAGGAAACGTACAATAAGTACTTCACCTTTGACCGCTATTATGCCCTGAAGTGGGACCTTACCCACAGTATCAATATCGATTTCCAGGCGGTGAATAATGCCCGTGTAGACGAGCCGGATGGCCGCTTAAATACCTCCGCAAAAAAAGATAGCCTATGGCGCAACCTGCTGCACCTGGGCCGCACCACTAACTATTTTCATTCCATCACGGCCACCTACACCCTGCCCACGCAGAAATTCCCGGCCCTGACCTGGACTAATATCACGCTGAACTACAATACACAATATACCTGGACGGCGGCATCCCGCCAGGCGTTGGAGCAAGGAAACGCCATCGAGAACGCCCATACCATGAACATTACGGGTGAACTGAATTTCGATCAGCTATATAGTAAATCGAAGTGGATGCGAAAATTTGCCTTCAAATCTGCTGGTGCGTCGGGCAATAGCCGCCCACCAATGAATGGCAGCCAGGCTGGCAAAAAGCCACAGCCAGAAGCGGTTTCGGAAGACGACGGTATATCCATGGCCCTGAAAGCTGCTATGCGCGTGGTGATGTCGCTGAAGCGTGTAAACATCAGCTATTCGGAGAACGCCGCCACCGCCCTGCCCGGGTATATGGACAGTACCAAGGTGCTGGGCATGCACTGGGCTACCATGTCGCCGGGTATAGGCTTTGTGCTGGGCGGGCAGCCTAATGATAAGTGGCTGCGTAACTTTGCCAACAGGGGACTTATCACGCACGATACCTTATTCAATCTTCAGTACCAGCAGCAATTTACCCGCGACCTGAAAATACAAGCTACGCTGGAACCCGTTCGCGACCTTCGTATAGATGTGAATCTTACACGCATGTTCACCAAAACCCACTCCGAGTTATTCAAGGATACTACAGGCCTGGGTGCTTATGCGGGACTTAATCCTTATGACGCAGGCGGCTTCGATGTAACATTCATTGGAGTGAAAACCATGTTCGGGTCTATTAACAAGCAAAACGGCATGTCGCGGACCTTCCAGAAATTCCAGGATTATCGCTCCATTATTTCCAGCCGATTGTTCCAGGAAAATCCCTATTCCAAGTATGCGCCCCAGTCCGGTCAGCCCAATGACCCGGCTTACAAATATGGTTATGGACGGTATGCCCAGGACGTATTGATACCGGCCTTCCTGGCGGCTTACACTGGCAAAGACCCGAAATCCATAGGACTCTTGAAAGACGGTGGTTCCAATAACGTAAAGAGCAATCCGTTCAGCAGCATCAAGTCGCTGCCCAACTGGGGCCTCACCTACAGTGGCCTGGCCCGCCTGGAGCCGTTCAAGAATTTCATGACCAACTTCACCATCACCCACCGTTACACGGGTGATCTGAACATGAGTTCTTTCAACTCGTCCCTGAACTATGCAGACCCCCGCATTCTGGGTTATCCTGGTTTCATCGATACAGTGTCGGGCAACTATATTCCGTACTACCTGGTGCCCAACCTAACCCTCACCGAAGCCTTTGACCCGCTGATACGGTTGGATGGAACCTTCATCAACAATATCAGTGCCAGCGTAGGTTTCAAAAAAGCCCGCTCACTGAGCCTGAGTCTCATTGATTACCAACTGACGGAAGTGCGCAGTACCACTATCGAATTAAGTGGTAGCTACCGTGTACGTGGGCTGGTAATGCCTTTTGTGGTGGGCAAGAACGGATCACACAAACTGCAAAATGACCTGAACTTCCGGTTGGACATGAGTTTGCGGGATGATAAAACGGTGAACAATCGCCTGGATGCCGACCTGGTAATACCCACCAGCGGCCAGAAGGTGATTGCCATATCGCCCTCGATCGATTACATCGTGAATAACCGCTTAAACCTGCGCTTCTTCTATGATCGAAGACAAACCATCCCGGTTATTTCCACTGCCTACCCCATCACCACCACCAGCGGTGGGCTTACCCTCCGCTTTATGTTACAGCAATAGACTTGCAACACGCCTAAACTTTCTGCTATCAAAAGAACATCCCGCGCAGGCTACCAGTCGCGGGATGTTCTTAAAGCGGAGGGAAAACTTATCTGCTTGAGAGCCTGCCGCATGTTAAGTAATTGTCATGAGAAAGAATTCGGCCAAATGTTTCATCAAATAAGCGTAGATTTGCGTGCAATTATTTTTTAACTGACAAATAGTTGCGCATGCCTGGAGAAATTACAAAACCAAAGTTCGTCGCGGACGGTCTCACTTTCGATGATGTATTGTTAGTGCCCGCCTACTCGGAAGTCCTGCCTAGAGAAGTTAACATTTCGACCCAACTTACCCGTAATATAAGACTGAATATTCCCATGGTATCTGCTGCCATGGATACCGTAACGGAGGCTACGCTGGCCATTGCATTAGCACGCCAGGGTGGTATAGGGATCCTGCACAAAAACATGAGCATCGAAAAACAGGCCGAGCTGGTACGCAAGGTAAAACGCAGCGAAAGCGGCATGATACTGGACCCAGTAACCCTGAAAACCGACGCCACTATTGCACAGGCACAAAAACTGATGCGCGATAATGGTATTGGCGGTATTCCCATTATAGACAACAATGGTAAGCTGGTGGGCATTCTCACCAATCGTGACCTGCGTTTTGAGAAAGATCAGAATCGCCTTGTGAGCAACGCCATGACCAAGGAAAACCTGGTTACCGCTCCCGAAGGCACCAGTTTAAAACAAGCCGAAAGCATACTCCAGGAATATAAGATCGAAAAACTGCCAGTGGTAGACAAATCTGGTAAGCTGATTGGCTTAATTACTTACCGCGATATTTTACAGACCACTAGTTATCCTAACGCGGTGAAAGACGGCTATGGCCGCCTGTTGGTAGGCGCTGCCCTCGGTATTACGGCAGATGTGCTGGACCGCGCACAGGCACTACTGCACGTGGGGGTAGATGTGGTAGGCCTGGACAGCGCACACGGGCATTCCCTGGGTGTACTGGAATGTGTACGCCGGCTTAAAAAAGCATTTCCTAAACTGGAAGTAATAGCTGGCAATGTAGCCACTGCCGAAGGTGCCCTTGCCCTGGCAGCAGCAGGCGCAGACGCGGTGAAAGTAGGGGTGGGGCCCGGTTCCATTTGTACCACCCGCGTGGTAACTGGCGCAGGCTTCCCGCAACTGTCTGCTATCATGAACGCGGCAGATGCCCTGAAAGGCACTGGTATTCCCGTGATTGCAGATGGAGGCATTCGCTATACCGGTGATATGGTGAAGGCCCTCGTTGCCGGTGCATCCACCATCATGGCGGGTTCTATCTTTGCCGGCGTAGAAGAAAGCCCCGGAGAAACCATCATTTACGAAGGCCGCAAGTTTAAATCTTACCGTGGCATGGGCAGTATAGAAGCCATGTCTGAAGGTAGCAAAGACCGCTACTTCCAGGACGTAGAAGCCGATATAAAGAAACTGGTGCCGGAAGGCATTGTAGGCCGGGTGCCATATAAAGGTTACTTGTCTGAAGTAGTGCAGCAATTCGTAGGCGGGCTGCGGGCTGGCATGGGCTATAGCGGTTCCAAAGATATTGCCACCTTGCAGCAGGCGCAGTTTGTGAAGATCACTGCCGCTACGGTAAAAGAAAACCACCCCCACGATGTGGTGATTACCAAAGAGGCACCGAACTACAGCCGCTAAAATAAGATTCCCAACAACGAAGTGTAAACTTGCTATAGCTCAAATCCCGCAATGGTCATGCCGTTGCGGGATTTGAAATTTAGGTATTACCCATATCATATAACATATAAAAAAATATGGATGCAATAGGTTGCAGGAAATTATTCGGTAGTGAATTGTTTTTTCGAAATAGGCTTTTACATTTGAAACATGTCATCCCGATTCCAATATTTACTGCTTAGCCTCATAGCCGGTACTTTGTTATGGCTGGCCTGGCCCTCTTCTCCCGGCACGCTGTTTATTTTTGTGGCACTCACGCCTTTGCTTTGGCTGGCAGAAAATGTGCGCAACATAAAGGCTTATTGGGCCTGGACTTTGCTGGCATTCACCCTCTTTAACGCGGCTACTACCTGGTGGGTGGGCAATACTACGGTGCCGGCCAGTGGGGTATTTGCCAATCTTTTTACGGCACTGCTCATGACCATCCCCTTCACTTCCTACTATGGTGCCCGCAAGCGCCTGGGCAGAACAGGGGCCTATGTAGCCCTCATCGTGTACTGGATGACGTTTGAATATGTAAACCTTACCTGGGAATTTGCCTGGCCCTGGCTGAGCCTCGGCAATGCATTTGCCATGCGGCCTGACTGGGTGCAATGGTACCAGTATACCGGCGTGGGCGGAGGAACATTATGGGTATTGCTGGTCAATATAACCGCTTACGAATGCTGGAGAAAATTTCCGGAGTTGGATATCAAATATGTGGGCCGTATGCTGCGGCTATTATGGAAACCGGCCCTGGTTCTGTTTGTAGTGCCTTTTGTATTGAATGTATTGGCTTTGTTAAATACTCATCCGGCAAACGACAGCAAGCCAATGAAAATAAAGGTGGTGATTGTGCAGCCCAACATAGACCCTTACGATAAATTTACTGAAGGTGCAGATGCCCAGCAACTGGATTTGCTGCTAAAACTCTCTGCCCAAAAAGCAGATAGCAGTACCCAGTATATTATTTGGCCGGAAACAGCCCTCTTCACCGAGGGTGCCTGGGAAAATGAGCTACGCATGAATCCGGAGATATTACGCATCCGCGATTTCCTGCAACAGCATGCGCCCAATGCAGTACTCATTAGCGGTGCCTCTACTCTAAAACGTTATGGGCACGAATTGCAGGAATTTCCCTACACTGCCCGCCCACTGAGCGATGGCGGGGCCTACGACGCTTTTAATGCTGCTATCCAGATAGACCCTGCAGGTGGGGTGCAGGTGTATCATAAAGCCAAACTGGTGCCGGGCGCAGAAATTGTTCCCTACGTGAAGTACCTGTCTTTTATGGGCAATTTTGCGCTGGATATGGGCGGCATTACCGGTGGATATGGCCTTACACCAGGCGTATTATTAATGAGCAGGGACATTAAACCCGGGCCCGGTTTGGGTAGTCCAAATGGCCCACAGGTGGCGCCCGTTGTATGTTATGAATCGGTGTTCGGGGAATACATGGCCCGGCAAGTGAAACAAGGCGCCCAATTTTCGGTGATCATGACCAATGATGGCTGGTGGGGCAATACCGAAGGACATCGCCAACATTTAAATTACGCCCGGTTGCGGGCTATCGAAACCCATCGTTGGATTGCACGTTGCGCTAACACTGGCATATCAGCATTCATTAGCCCTAGCGGCGAAGTTATTGATGCTCAGCCATATTGGCAGCAGGCAGTGATGGAACATTCCGTAACAATCGAGACGGTTCAGACGTTATACGTTCGGTTTGGGGACTACCTTTATAAAGCCGCAGCGATCTTTTGTATCTTGCTGATTATTTATCGCATTTATCTACGGTTTGCAAAAAGGGCCAATTATGTGGAAGGAGATCAACCAGCATCAAGCAAAAGGAGCATACCGGGATGAGGGACAGGGCAGCGCAGTCGTGTTGCTACATGGATTTCCGGAGAATAATGAAATATGGGACCAGCAGGCTGCAGGGTTATCGCAGCGTTATCGCGTTATCCTCCCAGACCTGCCCGGCAGTGGCCGCAGCCCTATTGCCACACCGCTTACCATAGACACTATGGCTGAATTTGTGATAGCGATCTTGCAGCAGGAAAATATAAATAGCGCCGTAGTCATCGGCCACTCTATGGGCGGATATGTAGCCCTGGGTATCGCGGCGCTGCAACCATCCCTGGTAAAAGGGCTGGGCTTATTCCACTCCACCGCCCTGGCAGATGCCGATGAGAAGAAAGAAGCCCGGCGCAAGTCTATTAAGCTCATGGAGCAATATGGCAGCGAGGCCTTTGTACGGCAGGCATTGCCTGCCATGTTTAGCCCCGCTACTCGCAGCGCGCATCCCGAATTGGTAGAAGATTACATCAACATGGGAGCGCGCTGCCAGCAGGAAACACTCATTGGTTATTACGAAGCCATGATAGATCGTCCAGACCGTACAGCGGTACTGGAAGATGCCCGTTTCCCTGTTTTATTTGTGATGGGTAAAGACGATACCGCCGTACCCATGAACACCATCTGGCCGCAGGCCGTATTGCCAGCCACCAGTAGCATACATGTTTTTAATCACACCGGGCATATGGGTATGTGGGAATCAACAACAGCGAGCAGCCAGGTTTTACAGGAATTTATTGATTTTAGCAGCCAGCTTCATTTTACCAACCAATCGTGAAACATATTTACAGTCTCCTCTTCATCCTTGCCTTGTGCCTTACCGCCCGGGGATCTCACATCATTGGGGGGGAAATGTACTATGCATATATCGGCAAAGACGCCAATGGACAATACCAATACCGGATTACACTGAAATTATATCGCGTGTGCGATGTGTCTACCTCCGGCAATGGCCTGGCTCCCATGCCGCCTGACATCTACTTTTCCGTGTTCGACAAAAAAGATAATTCGCAGGTTGGTGACAACCATTTTACCGCACTTGGTTCCCTGACCCAGAAATCCATGAAGTCTAATGATCCTTGCATGGTAAACCCACCCACCGTGTGTTTCCAGATCGGCACCTATACGACTACCGTTACCCTACCGTTAAATGACCAGGGATATGTGGTGGCTTTTCAAAGCTGCTGCCGCGACGAAAATATGGCCAATATCCAGTTGGAAGTGCAGCAAGGCGGCCAGCGGGGTACAGGTGCTACTTATTTCACGGAAATACCGGGCAGCCTTACCGGAATTCCCGGCGACAATAGCCCTATATTTGATAAAGATTCCGCCATCATTGTGTGTGCCGATAAAAAATTTACCTACACCTTTACCGCCAGCGACCCGGATAATGACAGCCTGGTGTACAGTTTTTGCGACGCTTATAAAGGCGGAAAGATCATCGATGGACAAAGCGGTGGCGTACCCGACCCAAGTGATCCGCCACCTTACCAAACGGTTGGTTATTATTCACCTTATAGTGGCGGTGCGCCGTTGGGGGTAGGTGCCGTCATAGACCCACATACTGGTATTATCTCCGGCATTGCGCCACAGGCGGGCAAGTATGTGGTAACCGTTTGCGTAAGCGAATATCGCAATGGGCAGCTTATTGGCATCCACCATAAAGATTTTCATATATCGGTAACTACCTGTGTAAAATACGTAACCGCCGATACGCCCGACAAATACGCCCAGTGCGATGGGCTTACCATCAATTTTATTAATAACAGTACAATCGGCAGAAAATACTTCTGGGATTTTGGCGATGGCGATACGCTTACTACTTACAGTACCGATCCGCTGCCACATACTTACAAAAGTGCCAATGTGTATCATGTAAAGCTGGTAGTAGATCCCGGAAATTCCTGCTACGATAGCACCACCACTGTTGTATACGCCTTCCCGCAATTCTTTCCCAGCCTGGGCTTCAAAGGATTGTGTGCCGAGTTCCCCACCCAGTTAAATAATACCTCTTATACTAACAATGCAGGCGATTTTGTGGCATATACCCGCTGGGACTTTGGAACAGGGGTGGCTGCTGATACATCGTTAGAAAAAAATCCAGTTTTTAAATTCCCGGCTACCGGCGATTATACGGTAACCATGCTGGTACGCACCGATAAAGGATGTGAACAAACCCTCACTCAAAAGATTTCTATCTACGATAAGCCACCACTTACCGCCACCGGGGATACAGTTATGTGCGCCAAAGATGATCTTCAACTTAATGCCAACAGCTCCTTGGCCGGCACCTATAGCTGGTCGCCCCTGTATGATATTACCAACGCCAACACAGCTACACCCACCGTGTCTCCCCAGTTAGATACGGCCTACACGGTAACCTTCACCGACCAGCAAGGGTGTACCAATACAGCCCGCACCGAAATAGATGTGAAGTCGGTCCTGTTAGTAAACGCTCCACCAGATAGTACCATCTGTACCGGCGATACAGTGCACCTCCACGCCAGCAGCGACGGGCCGTATGCTATAACCTGGCTGGAACTGCCTAGTAGCCGCAATCTGGGCGGCGGGGCCGACCTGGATATAACGCCCGATTCGCCAGTAGAACACTATGAAGTGCTGGCCACCCTGGGTAGCTGTTCTGCCACCGATGAGGTAACCTACACCCTTGTAAACCCGCCTGTAGCTAGTGCTGGTATGGATACCACTATCTGTTACGGAGAAACGGCCTTCCTGCATGCAAGTGGGGGCAGTTCCTATCGCTGGACGCCGGCTGCTTTGCTTTCAAAGACAAATGTACCCGATGTCAAAGCCTTCCCTAAAAGCGACTATCAGTTTATAGTAACGGTAACGGATACACTGGGATGCCCCCGTGCCGTGAGCGATACCATGCTGGTTACCGTGGTGCCACAGATCAATGCCTTTGCGGGCAATGACACCATTATTGTGCTGGGCCAGGCTTTTCAACTACATGGTACCGGCACCGGCGGTTACCGCTACACCTGGACGCCCACGGACATGCTAACGAATCCAAATATTGCCGATCCTATTACTAACAGTACCCGCGATATTACTTACACCCTTACGGTATATACCCAAGAGGGCTGCGTAGATCAGGACGATATCAACATACGTTTCATGAATGGTCCTAACATCTACGTGCCGAATGCCTTCTCGCCCAATGGAGATGGGAAGAACGATATTTTCCGGCCCCTGCCGGTAGGCATTCTGCAAATCCAGTATTTCAGCATTTACGACCGGTGGGGCAATGAAATGTTTTCCACCAATGAATATATGAAGGGTTGGGATGGCACTTTTCATGGGCAGGTGGCTAACATGGGCACCTATGTATGGATGGTAAGAGGCCTGGATCAGAACAAAAAGATAGTGATGGAAAAAGGAACGGTAACGCTGATCCGGTAAGAATGCAATAATTTTGTAAGCTCCTGCCCAGGCAGGAGCTTTTTTGTTTACAGGAACCATCTCTTTACCCATAAATTATTAGTATATGGCTATCATTTTAATTACCGGCGCCACCGCAGGTTTTGGAAAAGCATGTGCAGAAAAATACGCCGCGGCTGGCTACAACCTTATTCTTACTGGCCGCCGTGCAGAAAGGCTGAAAACGCTGCAAACTACGCTGGAGGCGCAGCACGGCATTAAGATACTACCCCTGGCTTTTGATGTGCGCGACCAGGAAGCCGTAGCAAAGGTATTGGGCAATATCCCCCTGGCATGGCAGGCTATAGATATCCTGGTGAACAATGCCGGGGGCGCCAATGGCCTAAGTCCCATACAGGAAGGCGATGTGGAAGACTGGAACACAATGATAGATACCAATATAAAAGGCCTGCTCTATGTATCGCGGGTAGTAATGCCCTGGATGGTAGCGCGCCAGCAGGGCCATATTTTCAACATTGGCTCTATTGCGGGCAAGCAGGTATATGCCAAAGGCAATGTATACTGTGCTACCAAAGCCGCTGTAGATGCCATTTCCCAGGGCATGCGGATAGACTTGCTGCCCTACGGCATTAAAGTAACCGGCGTACACCCCGGTGCGGCGGAAACAGAGTTTTCCCTGGTGCGTTTCAAAGGCGATGCCCAAAAGGCCGCCGATGTGTATAAAGGCCTAACGCCCCTTACGGCGGAAGATATTGCCGATATCATCTTTTACTGTAGCCAGCTTCCCCGGCATGTTTGCATTAACGACCTGGTAGTAACCCCTCTACAGCAGGCTAACGCATTTTATTACGACCGGAAATAGGGCAGGGGAACGAATTTGTTTTAACACACATGTGTTATATAACGAATATTTTTTTTTACTATATTTGGTTTAATAGTTTCATTGTCTTCTATCCTATAACTATAACCATATCCCTATGCTTACATTCACCACTGTTTACCTGGTGCGCCTTTACTACCCTAAGTGGAAGGCACAATGGCGCCATTATGTTGCTGACACCCGCAGAGATGCCTATGGCCGTTGGGCTAAAAAGCAGGAATGGGAATCCAGCAAACCCTTTGCTTTCAGTTTTAGCTGAAATGCAGTACAAAAAATTTTATAACTATAGCTTCGCTGCCTGGCGAGGCTATAGTTTTTTTAGGCCATCGTATAATATTGTCCCGGCAAGCTTTTGATCACACATTGCATTTCAAGGCTTAGCACCGCGCTGGCCACCTCGCTGTTGGGCAGGGTACTATTCCGGAATATTTCGTCGATGTGCCTTGGCGCCTCGTCATTAAAAAGCGCTACCACAGCCTTCTCTATATGATTAAGGGTTAAGAACAAAGAAGGCTGCACCACAGATTTGACGGTGGGGAGATCCCAGCCCAGGGCATCTATAATATCTGCTGCGCCAGTCACCAATTGTGCCTTGTTGTTGCGGATCAGGGCATGGCAGCCAGCAGAAAGCTCATCGTTTATGCGCCCTGGCACAGCCAGTACATCCCGGTTGTAACTAAAGGCAATATCGGCTGTGATCAGGGAGCCGCCCCGCAACCCTGTTTCTATGACCAGGGTGGCATCGCTGATACCTGCCACAATACGGTTACGTTTAGGGAAATTTTGTTTGTCTGGCTGGGTGCCGCTGATGAAATCTGTCAGCAACGCCCCATTTTGCTGAATCATTTCCCGCGCCACGTCTTTATGTATGGCCGGGTACATACGATCCAGCCCATGCCCCAGGATACCAATGGTGGGTAAGCCATTGGCCAATGCTGCTTGGTGGGCAATGATATCAACGCCATAGGCCATGCCGCTTACAATGGTGATGCCCATGGGCGCCAGTCCGGCAATGAGTGTCTCGCATACCTCCCGTCCGTGCCTGGAGGGCTTGCGGGTACCAATAACGCTGAGCATGCGCGGCGCTTGCAGCGCTGCATCGCCCTTCTGATAAAGGAGTACCGGCGCATCGTGGCACTGGCGCAGCCGCTCCGGGTAGGCCGCATCGGTGTAAAACACAGGCTGAATTTGATATCGCGTGATAAAAGAAATTTCGGCCTCCACCCTTGCAAAATTGTTGAATTGCTTAATTTGTAGGGCCCTGAACTTCCCCACCTCCGGGATGGATGCCAGTTCGTGCAAACGCGCTTGAAAAAGATTACTCGCACTGCCAAAATGTTCTAGCAATCTTTTGGCCAGTACATCGCCAATGTGCGGGATCTGCGTAAGGGCTATCTGGTGTATGAGTTCCTGGGTCATGGTCAACAAAATGTATCACCTAATTTACACTCTTCCCCCCGATGATTTTTAATTTCCCCCATCATTAACATCAAATTTATTAAACCAGGCACATGTTTAAAAACCGCTTTTTTGTTTACTTATTTTTAGGAACCGCCGTGGCCTGCCATCCTGCCCACCAGGTGACCACTACGCCAAAAATTGCTACCACGCCACCTGTTACCATATTTCAGCCATATGGACCTGCATGGGCGGCGCTGTGGCAACAACAAGCTGCGGAGTACAAGGCGCTTTGTTTGCAGGCCTACCAATTGGCCGCATGGCGGGTAGATCAGGACCTGTTACAATCTCACTCAAAACCATTAGCCATCGTAACCGATATCGATGAAACGATATTAGACAATAGTCCGAATACAGTGCACCAGGCCCTCCAGGGAAAAGGATTTAACGAAAAGGATTGGGAGGAATGGACGGCCAAAGCAACCGCAGATACGGTGCCTGGAGCACTTACCTTTTTTAAATACGCCGCCGCCAAAGGCATCGATATTTTTTATATCTCCAACCGCTCCGAAGCAGAACGCAGTGGCACGTTGCAAAATCTTCAGCGCTGGAACTTTCCACAGGCCACGGGCGATCACCTGGTGTTGCGAGGAACTGCCTCCAGTAAAGAAGGCCGGCGTGAAGCGGTGGCCAGTACACACGAGATCATCCTGCTGGTAGGCGATAACCTGGGAGACTTTTCCGCTGCTTTTGAAAATCAACTGCCCGATGCCCGCACCCACGCGGTACAAAATGCAGCAGCGGATTTTGGCAAACGTTTTATCATCCTGCCTAATGTGATGTATGGCGATTGGGAACCTTCATTATACCACTATAAAAGAGGGTTGAGTATACTTCAAAAAGATGCTATTTTGCGAAGCAGTCTTCGCAACTACTAAATAAAAAAAATCCCTTGCCATAGTCGCCAGGGATTTTTTTATGCAATAGCTATTTTTACTGCCACCATAACACCGGCGGATTGGTACCCGCTGCCTTGAACGGCTTGCCATCTGCAGGCGGGGTAAGTTGGGCCGGAAAGCTAGACAAGGTGAAAGCCGTTACCTGCGCAGTAAGGTCTGTTAGGCCGGAAAATAAGCTGGTATTGGGTTGTGGCGTAGAAATGTTACTGAAGCAATTCACAATCAGGTTGGCCTCTGCCGCCGTAAAGGAGGCATTGTTCTGCAGCCGGATAGCCCCAAAATTATTGGCACTGCTTACTGTTACGTTAGCATAACTGTTAGCAATGGTGGTCTGGTGATTGATATCTACCAGCACATTGCCGGATATGCCGCCGCCTACCTGGGTAAGGGTGGTAAAATTGGCATAACAGGCGTCTATCCTGCCATTACTGCCCCGGTTAATGCCGGCAATACCACCTGTCATTTCCCCGTTAAGGGTACCATTAAATGCGCAGGCCAGGATGCTGCCATAATTGGCCCCGGCAATGCCCCCTGTATAAGAAATGGTAGGACCGGATACGTCAATGATACCATTCACCGTGCAGCCCACAATGGTGCCATAACTGGTGGCAGCAATGCCGCCCGAATAACCGTCGGATACAGATTTGGAGCCATCGGCAGAAAAGGTTAGCCGCACGTTTTTAATGATAGCGAAGGTATCCACATACTGGAAAAAGCCCAGTTCATTGCCGCCAAATTGTGTATTAGGATCGGAATAAAACGAAACATTGTTGAGTGCTTTGCCATTGCCATCGTAAGTGCCTTTAAACGTAGACCATATTGCTGCGCCATAGCGATGCAGGTTTTGTAAGGCGGTAAGCGAAGGGAAGGCAATGTCTTCCAGTTGCTTGTAATTACCGCTAAGGTCATACTCAATACCATGTATGTCGGCGTAAGTGCGTATACCGTATTGCTCTTTCAGGGTGGAAGTACTACCATGCGTACTGTCGGAAAAAGAGAGGGCGAGGGTGAGCGTGCCGTCGTTGTATACCTGCAGGTAATGGGTGAAGTCCAGGGTGTCAGTGCCGTTGTTGTCCAGCAGTCCTTTGCCTTGTACGGCTTGCTGGCCGGGCTTCAGGCCACCGGTGCTGGTGATGAGGTAGGTGAAACTCAGGTGGGGCCGGCCATTGGTTACGGGAATGACCACCAGGCTGTCCTGCAAGGCGCCAGCGCCATAACGCGTGAGTGGAAATTTAAATTGTGCGGTATATACTGTAGCACTATCGGGTATTGGCGGGGGCGTTTTTACCCTGTCTTTTTTAGAGCAGGCCCAGAAAGTAAGGGGCAGCAGCAACAGACTGGCATAGCGCAGATAGGTTTTCATATGGTTACATGTATTGTAGGTGTGTACTTTCAAAAATAGGGAATATATTTTACATAACTAACATATGTATGGCCCTTTATCAAACGCGCTTCAAGTAGTAAAAGCCCCGGCGCAGGTGATGGCCGGGGCTTGCAGTAAAAGGTGTTTTTATTTATTGAACGCCGGTGATCCTTACCTCGGTACGCCGGTTTTTAGCGCGGCCTTCTTCACTGCCATTGTCTGCAATGGGTTTGGTTTTTCCATAACCTTTAGCTTGCAGGCGGGTGGCGGCAATGCCTTTTTGCTGCAGGTAATTTACCACGGCTTTAGCACGGTTCTCCGACAATAACTGGTTGTCTTTGTCGGAGCCTACATTGTCTGTATGGCCACTGATCTCTATATGTAATCCCGGATTGTCTTGCAGCAGTTGTACCAGGCGGTCCAGTTCAGGCAGGGAACCGGGTTCCAGGGCGTAGGCTTTGTTGTCGAAGAAAATGTTGTGCAGGATGGTCACTGCGTCGGTGGCGATGGGTTGCAACGGAATGTTTTGCGTAGTGGGCGTATCGCCAATTGTGGTCTTCAGCGAGAAATTGCCGGAGTAAAAAAGATAACCGGGTTTGTTCACGTTAAATGCATAGTCTTTTCCCACCGGCAGCGGCACCAGGTAATGGCCGTCTGCATCGCTTTTTACACTGGCTATTACCAGGCCGGTTTGCAGGTCTATGAGGTCCAGGGTGGCCTGTAAATGGGCATTGCTCTTCACATCATACACAAATCCTGTAACATAGAGCGTTTGCAAGGGACGTGCTGCGGGGTATAACTCAAAGCTGTAGATATCCAATGCGCCGCGGCTATCGGAGCGGTCGGAGGCGAAGAAAGCGGTTTTGCCATCAGCGGCCACAAACAGGCTGGCGTCTTCATCGATGGTGTTAATGGGGAAGCCTAGATTCACTGCCGGTCCCCACTGCCCGTTGGGCTGGCGGCGGCTGTAAAAAATATCCATGCCACCATAGCCGGGATGACCGTTGGATGCAAAGAAGAGGGTTTGATTATCTGCATGGATAAAAGGGGTGGTTTCATTGCCGGGCGTATTGATGTTGGAATCCAGTCGCACCGGCACATCCCAGCTACCATCCGGCTTGCGTTGCGACATGAAAATATCGTATCCCGCATCTGTGGTGGCGCGGGTAAAATACAGGGTTTGGTTATCCGGTGCCAGGCAGGGCTGAGAGTCCCACCCACGGGTATTGATAGGGGCACCCATATTTTGGGGTGGCAGCCAGCCGCCATCTTTATTACGCAGGCTTACATACAGGTCGCAACTGCCCCTGCCATTGGGGAAATCGCAGCCAGTGTACACCAGCATGCTGCCATCCTGAGAAATATTTTGTGCGCCTTCATTAAATTCTGTATTCACCGGCTCGCCCATATCTTTTGCGGCCCCCCAGCTTTGGGCGGCACTGTCCCATTGCGAAATATAAAAGTCTTCATTGCGGCCCCCTACCCGCCGGGTAAATACCAGGGTTTTCCCGTCTATGGTTGCTGAAGGAAAATATTCAGGGTCTTTGGTATTAATGCCCGGGCCCAGGTTGTGCGGCTGGAAAGGCACGTTGGTAGCAGCTTGTACGGCAAATTCGAAGTTGGCCTTGAGCGATTTTACCAAGGGGCTTTGCCGCTGGGGCGTGCTGTATTGGTTTACTATCGCCAACGCCTGTACGAAGTTTCCCATGCCCGCCAGTGCGCGTGCATAGGAGAGCATCACGGGGGCCAGGCCGGCTTCGTCTATGCTTTTTAATTTTTCAAAGGCTTTGATAGCATTTGGATAATCTTTAAGCTCGGAATAGGTAAGTCCCATCTGGCCATAGGCATCGGCAAAATTCGGTTCTATCTTAATGGCTTCTTCCAACGATCGCAAGGCCTGCGCCGGCTGGTAATTGCGCATGGCGTTAAGGGCCTCGTCGAAGCTGGCTTTTGCTTTCTTTTTGGCCGTTTCGTAAGTCACTGCCTGCGCGCGCAGGAAGGTATGGCAGGCCAGCAGCAGGAAGAGCAATACAGGCTTTTTCATGGCGGAAAATTGTGGTACAACAATACATAATAAACGCGGCATTACGCAATAGCTGCGCGATCCCGCGTTTAGTAAAAATGAAAAGAATCCCTTAGGGTACGTTGATGTACTTATGTGTTTGCAAAGAAAGCTGCCACTGTGGATGCGCTTTAATGTAATCCACAATGAGGGGGGTCATGGCGTCGGCCTTGCTCCATTCTGGTTGCAGGTACAGCTTACAGTGGTGACCAGCCAGGGCCGCATGTTCTTCCGCCCAGGCAAAGTCAGCCTTATTAAAGATCACCACTTTCAGTTCGTGCGCTGCCGCACTTACTGCGGGCAGGGGTGCCTTAAATTTTTTGGGAGACAGTGTGATCCAGTCCCAATCACCGCTCAGGGGCGAGGAGCCGCTGGTTTCCATATGGGTACGGAAACCGGCTGCATGTAAGGTAGTGCAAAGCACGTCCAGGTTATGCAGCAGTGGCTCTCCGCCAGTAATCACGGCCAGCCGGCCCGGGAAGGCCGCTGCTTTGGCTACCAGGTCGGTAATGGCCACTTGCGGGTGCTTGTTTTCGTCCCAGCTTTCCTTTACATCGCACCAGTGGCAACCCACATCACACCCGCCCAGGCGGATGAAATACGCGGCCTGACCCTGGTACATGCCTTCTCCCTGCAACGTGTAGAAGTCTTCCATCACTGGCAATGTATCGGTCAATTGAAGCGTAGTCATGGTGATTTATTTGCGGACAAGGGGTAGCCTGTAGCAGGCGCCTGTAGGCATTCCCTTCAGGAATAGCAGCTTTAGCCTGATACATTTTACCAGGTACCCTGTACAATTTAATTCAATTTCACCTGCTGCCCCTGCGATGCGAAGTACGTGTTTTTTAGCAGGGCTGCGATGGTCATAGGGCCTACGCCGCCGGGCACGGGGGTGATGAAGCTGGCTTTTTCGGACACTTCCTTAAAGTTAACGTCGCCCACAAGCCGGGAGCCGCTTTTCTTAGTAGCATCGGCAATGCGGTTAATACCCACATCAATAATCACCACGCCCTCTTTTACCATATCTGCGGTTACAAAATCAGGACGGCCAATAGCGGCCACGATTATATCGGCTTGCAGGCAGATCTCTTTCAGGTTGGTGGTCTGCGAGTGGCAAATAGTCACGGTGCAGTTGCCCGGATAACTGTTGCGGCTCAGCAATATGCTCATGGGCGTACCCACGATATGACTGCGGCCAATCACCACGGCATGTTTGCCCTTAGTGGGAATCCGGTAGTGTTCCAGCAGTAGCATAATGCCATAAGGCGTAGCAGGGATAAAGGTGGGCAAACCACTTACCATCCGGCCTACATTCGCCGGGTGAAAACCGTCTACATCCTTGTTCGGATCTATCGTATTAATCACCAGCTCTTCGTTGATATGTTTGGGCAGGGGCAATTGCACCAGGATGCCATCTATATCAGCATTTTCATTCAGGGATCGGATGTGATCGAGCAGGTGTTGTTCTGATATCTGGGCATCGAAGCGCAGCAGGGTAGAGTTGTAGCCAATTTCCGCGCAGGATTTTACCTTGGAGGCTACATAAGTTTCGCTGGCTGGATTAGTACCCACCAGGATGGCGGCGAGATGGGGAACTTTTTTGCCGAGGGCTTTCAATTCCGTTACTTTTTCCGCTAGTTGCTTTTTGATCGTTTCTGAAACGAGCTTACCATCTATGATTTGCATGCGCAAAGGTATTAATTTTTGAGAGGATTTTCAGTTATGGCGGGCAGGGATTAAACTCATTGTTGGGATAGTGTGGATCAGCCGGGCATTGCCCGAAAAAAAACCACCTCCGGAAGGAGGCGGTTACAAATAGCGTGGAATAAATAAGTGGAATAAAATAACGGATGGAATTTATAAAGGGCAAAAAAACAATTTTTATACATGGGGCCCTGCGGCCAGTATGGCTGGTGGAGTATGTGCCGTGTATTGCTCAAAATTTTCGACGAACAGATGGGCCAGGGCCATCGCCTGCCGGTCGTAAGTGGTGGCATCCGGCCAGGTGTTGCGCGGGTCTAGCAGGTGTTCCGGTACACCGGGGCAGTATTCCGGCATGGCAAATCCAAATAAAGGATCTTCCTTATAGGCCAGGTTGTCCAATTGACCTGCTAGTGCAGCGCTGATCAGTGCACGGGTGTGGGATAATTTCATGCGCGCTCCCACGCCGTAGGGGCCGCCCGTCCAGCCGGTGTTTACCAGCCACACATTTACCTGCTGTTGCTGCATACGCTCACCCAGCATAGTTGCGTACCTGGCGGGGTGCAGCGGCAGGAATGGCGCGCCGAAACAGGCGCTGAACGTGGCTTTGGGTGCGTTCACACCCGCCTCGGTACCCGCCACGCGGGCGGTGTATCCCGAAATAAATTGATACATGGCCTGCTCCGGGGTAAGTTTGGCAATGGGCGGCAGTACCCCGTATGCATCGCAGGTGAGGAAGAAAATATTTTTAGGCAACTGACCGATGGATGGTTCCAGGGTGTTGTCGATATAGTGCAAAGGATAAGATACCCGGGTGTTTTCTGTAATACTTTTGTCGGAAAAATTCACGGTACGGGTGCCGGGATAAAAGCCGATGTTTTCCAGCAAAGCTCCCTCGCGGATGGCTTGGAATATTTGTGGCTCTTTGTCGGCACTGAGGTCTATGGTTTTGGCGTAACAGCCGCCTTCAAAATTAAAGACACCTGAAGCTGTCCAGCCATGCTCATCGTCGCCAATGAGTTTACGCGCCGGATCGGTGCTCAGCGTAGTTTTGCCGGTGCCGCTCAGGCCAAAGAAAATGGCCGTATGTCCATCCTTTCCCTGGTTGGCAGCGCAGTGCATGCTCAGCACATTTTTATCCTGAGGTAAAATATAATTGAGGATGGTGAAAATGCCCTTTTTAATTTCGCCGGTGTAGGATGAGCCGCCAATCAGGATCATTTTTTTGGTGAAGTTCACTATAGTGAAATTTGGCTGTCGGGTGCCATCTTCTGCCGGGTTGGCCAGGAAGCCGGGAACCTGCAGGATGGTCCATTCGATGCTGCCATATTCAAGTTCTTCCTCAGTAGGGCGTAGAAACATGTTATGAGCAAACAGGCTGGCCCAGGGTGTTTCGGTAATTACTCTGATGTTTATGCGATACTGCTGATCGGCACAGGCATAACTGTCGCGCACCCATACCTCTTTTTCTGAAAGGTAATGGGCTATTTTCTGCTGTAGCTGATCAAAAACAGCCGGTGTTACGGGGATGTTAAAATCATTCCAGTATACAGTGTTTGCCGTGATAGCGTCTTTGACAATATATTTGTCCTTGGGCGAACGGCCGGTAAATGCGCCAGTATTAATGGCCAGTGCGCCAGAATCTGCCAGCATGCCTTGTTGGCGGGCCAGGGTCTGCGCTACCAGCTCTTCCGGGCTTAATTGATAATAGCATTGCGCTACGTTCTCAATGCCCAGGTCTTGTAGATCCATGGTTGGATGCTTTATACTTCCAATCTCCATAAAGAAAGATTGTTTTGGTGTAAAGGCAAAACTAGTAATTTTTTGAATCTGTCAAATTATTCCCCTGTTAAACTGTAAAATATATTTTTTGTGCCACTTTTTGGCTTCTGTATTAGATTTATTTCAATAAAGATCGGTTGTTTTGCTAAATTTATCTAATTAATTTAGCAGGTCAGGATGCTTTGCCCGTTTCGCCGAATTGTACTAGGTTTGGCCTCCGCCAATTTCATTTAAATTCAGGAACATGAAACATTTGCCACTAGACCCACAGCTATTTATTAAGAACCGTCAGCGCTTCGTGGCTAAGATGTTGCCGCAGGCAATTGCCATTTTTAATGCCAACGATGAGTTGCCAACCAATGGCGACGCCCTCTATGCGTTTAAACAAAATTCAGATCTTTACTGGCTCACAGGCATTCAGCAGGAAGATACCATGCTGGTACTATTCCCAGATAATCCAGATCCGAAATACCGGGAAGTGCTGGTACTGATGCGTCCTAATGAGTTGAAAGAAAAATGGGATGGCCGCCGTCTCCGCAAAGCAGAGGCTACCGCTATCTCCGGCATACAAACCATTGTATGGCTGGATAGCCTGGAAGGCCTTTTACAACCCTGGATTCATGAAGCGGTACATATTTACCTGAACAGTAATGAAAATAATCGCCGCCACAACCGCGTGGCTGTACGCGACGATCGCTATACGCAGGAGCTAAAAGCGAAATACCCGTTGCACCAATTCCAGCGCGCTGCCGTTATCCTCAAAACCCTGCGCGCCGTGAAAACACCGGAAGAAATAGCCGTGATGCAGGTGGCTATGGATATTACTGAAAAAGCTTTCCGCCGCGTGGCGCAATTTATCCGTCCTGGGGTATGGGAACATGAAATACAGGCGGAGATCCTGCACGAGTTCCTGCGCAACCGCTCTGCCGGCGAGGCCTACGGCTCTATTATTGCCAGCGGCGACCGGGCCCGCACCCTGCATTATGTATCTAATAACGCACAGTGCCTCGATGGGGAGTTGATCCTCATGGACTTTGGTGCAGAATACGGCGGCTATAATGCAGACCTTACCCGCACCGTGCCTGTAAATGGTAAGTTTAGCAAACGTCAGCGCGAAGTGTACGACGCCTGCCTGCACTTGCATAATTTCTGCAAAGCCACCTTGCGCCCTGGCATTAAAGTGAGTGATTACCACGAGCTGGTAGGGGTGGAAGCCGGCAAGCAATTTGTAAAAATAGGCCTGCTGCAACAAAGTGATATAGACCACCAAGACCCAGAAAATCCAGCCTACCGCAAATACCTCTATCACGGCATTTCCCATCACCTGGGCGTAGACGTGCACGACCTGGCCCCATCTTTCCTGCAACCGCTGGAAGAAGGTGCCGTACTTACCGTAGAACCAGGCATATATATCGAAGAAGAACAAATGGGAATCCGGATTGAAAACAATATCTGGATAAAAGCCAGTGGGAATGTAGACCTGATGAAGAGCATACCGCTTACTGCCGATGAAGTGGAAGCAGCGATGAAGCATTAAATTTTATTTCCTGGATGGGAGAGGATGATTTTTGCAGCGGTCTTTGGATCATATTACCAAAATTCCCATCTTACACTTATTTCGCCCGCAGGGGCGAATCATTTACTATGAAGCAAATTCCAAACATCCTCACTTTAGGAAATCTATGTTGCGGCGCCCTGGCGATTATTTTCATCCTCAACGCTCCGCAGTATATCGCAACGTTCAATAATAATGAATACAGCATCATCAATCCTGAACCAGTGTACTGGGCATCTGCCCTGGTAGTGCTGGCCGGCGTGTTTGATTTTTTCGATGGCTTGGCTGCACGGTTACTCCGCGTACAATCGCCTATGGGCAAGGAGCTAGACAGCCTGGCCGATGTAGTTAGCTTTGGGTTGGTGCCTGGTATGATGCTTTACCGCCTGTTGCGCAGTGCTTATATGGAGCTGCCTGACGTATTCGACGTGTCTAATATCAACCTGTTGCCAGCCTTGCTGGTACCCTGTTGCTCGGCATACCGCCTGGCAAAATTTAATATTGATACCCGGCAATCAGAACACTTCATGGGGGTGCCTACTCCGGCGGTAGGCTTACTGGTGGCCAGTTTTCCGCTAATTATGTTGTACAACCCCTTTAACCTGGCGCATTTTCTGCAAAATATCTGGATATTGTACGGGATCATTGCCGTACTGTGTTACCTTATGGTGGCCGATATTCCGATGATGAGCCTCAAGTTTAAAGGACTGAAAGACAAAGGCAATATTCCCCGCCTCGTTTTAATAGTGCTTACCGCAGCGGCTATACCTTTGCTGGGCTTTGCTTCCGTGCCATTTGCATTTGTCCTGTACGTAGTGTTATCATTGGTTGTAAAGCCACGCAGCGCTTAAAAACAATTTAACGGCGGCGGTTTTCAACCATTTTTTGTAGGTTTGCGTCAAATTTTTACAGATCATGACATTTACTGCACATATCAATGTGATGCCACTAAAGGAACTGCTGGACCCGCAAGGAAAGGCTGTAATGGGAGGATTAAAAAACCTGGGCATTAGCCAGGTGCAGGATGTGAGGATAGGCAAGCATATCACGTTGCAGATCGAGGCAGATTCCGCGGAAGCAGCTAAAACACTGGCCGAAACCGCGTGTCAGAAGTTACTCGCCAACCAGGTAATGGAGTCTTTCGAAGTTAGCATTGCATAATAATCCGAAACGTTTTTAAATGGTTAAAGGGAAGTCCGGCCACCTTGCGGGATTTGTCTTTAACCATTCACTTTTTTAAATCTTTCCCGGATGAAACTGTTCCTCATTCCATCACCCATTGGCAACCTGGCAGACATCACTTACCGGGCGGTAAAGGTGTTGGAAGCATCATCCCTCATCCTGGCGGAAGATACCCGTACATCGGGCATTTTACTGAAACATTACAACATCCAGACGCCCATGACGGCGTATCACCAGCACAACGAGCATAAGGTATTACAACACCTGGTGCAGCAATTGCAATCGGGCAAACAAATGGCCCTGCTCACCGATGCTGGCACGCCCGGTGTATCGGATCCGGGCTTCCTGCTGGTGCGGGAATGTGTGCGGGCCGGCATCCCCGTGGAATGCCTGCCTGGTGCCACTGCCTTTGTACCTGCGCTGGTAAACAGTGGCATCCCCATGAACCGGTTTTCTTTCGAGGGTTTCCTGCCCCTGAAGAAAGGCCGGCATACCCTGCTCACCCAACTTAGTACCGACGAGCGCACCATGGTGTTTTACGAATCGCCCATGCGGCTGCTGAAAACGCTGGACGATTTTATCCAATACTTTGGCCCCGACCGGCAGGTATGTGTAAGCCGGGAGCTCACTAAAATGTTTGAAGAAAATAAACGGGGCAGCCTCCAGGAAGTGCGCGATTATTTCCAGGAAAAGGGAGTGAAAGGGGAGATCGTGATCGTGCTGGCCGGCAAGGATTAACCACTTGAAAAATAATTAACGCAAATCCCGGTGTCAACCCTACTTTTTCCTACTTTTAGCCGTCTAAACAGCTAAAGAAAACGAATGCATACATATCTTCTGAAACAAGGCCTTGTCCTTGTTGCCCTTACCTCTGCCACCCTACTGGCCCATGCACAAGCCGATCGCTGGCAGCAGCACGTAAACTACAATATGGATGTAACGGTAGATGCCCAAGCGCACACCTTCACCGGCACGCAGCATCTGGAATACACCAACAATTCGGAGGATACGCTCAAAAAAGTTTTCTACCACTTGTACTGGAACGCCTTTCAGCCCGGCAGTATGATGGATGTACGCAGCCGTGAATTGGGTAAGATCACCCTGCCAAACGGTCGCCCCGATTGGGACAACCGCGTGCGCGACCGCATTGCTAACCTGAAGCCCGATGAAATTGGCTACCAACAAATATCCAATTTTAAATATAATGGCCGCCCGCTTACGCCGCAGGTAATCGGTACCATCCTGGAAGTAGCGCTGGACAAGCCTATTCTGCCCCATAGCAGGGCTACTTTTGATCTTACTTTTAAAGCACAGGTACCCGTGCAGATACGCCGCAGTGGTCGCGATAACAAAGAAGGGGTAGACTATTCCATGTCGCAGTGGTACCCGAAACTTTGTGAGTACGATTATGAAGGCTGGCATGCCACGCCTTACATTGCCCGCGAATTTTATGGCGTATGGGGAGATTATAAGGTGAATATTACCATTGATAAAAGGTATGTTCTGGCGGGTACCGGCTACCTGCAAAATCCGCAGGAAATAGGTTATGGCTACGAAGCCGAGGGCAGTAAAGTAACCCGCCCCGCCGGCCAAACGCTTACCTGGCGCTTCAACGCACCCAATGTACATGACTTCGTCTGGGCCGCTGATCCAAACTACCAGCACTTGAAAACACAAATAGATGGTCCCGAAGGTTTCACCGCCCATTTCTTTTTCCTGCCCAACGATACCACCAATGTAAGCTGGCCGGTGCTGGTACGCCGCCTGCCCGAAGCCTATCAATACATTAAAGCCCATTATGGCGCTTACCCTTATAAGCAATATTCCTTTATTCAGGGCGGAGATGGTGGCATGGAATATCCCATGGCTACCCTTATCATGGGCAATGGTACCCCGGAAGGGCTGTACGGCGTGGCCATGCACGAGTGGATGCACAGTTGGTACCAGGGCATGTTTGCTACCAATGAAAGCCTGTATCCCTGGATGGACGAGGGTTTTACCACCTTTGCCGAAAATTACATCATCTATAATACCACCGATTCACTGAAAGGCCGCTGGCCCCTGCTGGATTCTTACCGTGGTTATTTTTACCTGGCCGCCAGCGGCCTGGAAGAGCCGATGAGTACACATTCCGATCATTACAATACCAACTTTGGTTACAGCCTTACTGCCTATTCCAAAGGTGCTACCTTCATGGAGCAACTGGGTTACGTAATGGGTGCCCCTGTGCGAGATGCGGGCCTGCTGCGTTATTACCGCACCTGGCGTTTTAAACATCCTAATCCTAATGATTTCATCCGTGTGATGGAGCAGGAGAGTGGCCTGGCGCTGGACTGGTATAAACAGTATTTTGTAAACTCTACCAAACACATTGATTATGCAGTAGACAGTGTGTATGCACAGGACAATAAAACCGTAGTACGCCTGCGTCGCATCGGCGGGTTTCCCATGCCGATAGACCTGGTGGTGACTCCCAAAAATGGCGATCCGGTGATGCATTACATACCGCTTACCATCATGTACGGACAGAAGCCCAATGAATATCCTGGCATGCAGCGAATGGTACATGAAGGATGGCCATGGGTAAATTATACTTACGACGTGATAGTAGACGCTCCGTTAAATAGCCTAAAAACAATAGAGATAGATCCTAGTTTGCGCCTGGCCGATGTGAACAGAAAGAATAATAAAGTGACGTTATAAAATTAGTAAGTGTGTAAGGGATGCATCCCGCATTAAACACAAATCCCCCGCACCCTGTGGTCCTGGTGCGGGGGATTTTTTGTGGCGGGGCGGAAATCCCGTAGGCGTGTGTGGTCCCACAGCCATGGATTGCGGCCCTGCCATGTATGCAAGCGTTACTCTAACGGCGCACATTCGAAACCTTCCTGATGTACGAACGCGATGATGGCTGCCTCCTGCAATTGCGGGGCTTCTACGCGCAATACCTTGTCGCAGTCATCAAGGTCTACATGGCAGGATTGCACGGGGAACCGGTTTTGCAGGGCACTAACAATATGTTGCCGGGCATCGGTCGTATTAATATTGGTCTTAAAAATGCCAATCATAACAGTCAGGTTTTAGAATAAGCGGAATGTTGATATAACGTAATTGTAAAAAGTTAAGCCATGTCGCTGCCTGGCTCAGGGGGCGGTGCGGGGCTGGTTTTATCGTCGTCAAAGGGGAAGCCTGGTTCGCGGTACTGACCGCGTTCCCGGTCGCGGAAGTGGTTGCCAAAATCCCGGAAGCGGTCGCGGTTAAAGCCGCACTTGCGAAAATTTTCGCGCAGTTTGTTGCGTTCCTCTTCAGACATATGCGCCAGCTTATCGCGCATTTTTTCGCGCCAGTGTTCGCGTCCTCTCCAACCCCAGTGTCCAGACTTGCCGCCACTCAATAAAAGCTTGCTGAGTACAAACAGTCCAAATGCCTGCCAGAAAGAGATAATGGGTCCATGGAAAAGCGTTGGCACCAGCCAGTTCCACAAAGACATCACCACGAAGCCGATGATTGCCACGAAGGCCACAACGCAGCATAAAATTTTAATTCCTTTCCTGGCTTTCCAGCCACGTTCATATTTCATGATTTGTATTTTTAAAAGTTAGGGGTACATACAGTGGCCCGCTTTCCTCAACGATCAGACAGCTCCTGGTACAGATCGGCCAGACGCTCCCGCAGGTATAGCACAGCGTACCGTTTACGTGATAAAAGTGTATTAACTGATACGCCCATGTCGGCACTCATTTCTTTAAAAGACTTGCCCTCTACCTCATGTTGAAGGAATACCGTGCGCTGCTCTTCCGGCAATTCTTCAATGGCTTCCATAATGCTTTCCAGCATCAGTTTGCGCAGCATAGGCATATCGGCGCTGGCAGCCGTGTCGCTTAGCAATTCGGCCAGGAAAAAACTTTCTTCCCCATCTCTTTCCTGCACGTGTTCGGAAAAAGTGGTTTCCCGCTTTTTGCGGAACCAATCGGTGATGCGGTTGCGTGTAACGGCAAACAGCCAACTGGTGATAGAATCTACCTGGCTGCCCAGGCGGAGGTATTCGGTAAACTGATAAAAAACATCTTGCAGGATATCCTCGGCATCCGCCACATTTTTTACCCGCTTCCGGATAAATTGCAGCAGTCTTTTTCGCTCCTGCTGCACCGTAGCCTGGATACGCTCATTTTGTTCCTGCGACATGGGCATGTTTGTAAGGAGCAAATCTTTCATCTTATTAAGGAAGACGAATGATCAGGTCCCATATTTTAAGTAAAGGAAACTATTTTTCACCAGCCGGTACCGGTCTGGCAGCAAGGCATGTTACCCCCCCTTTCTCCCGGTTTAACACGAGGTTATCATTTTTGCCAAACGCTTGCAGAGCAAGCCCAAAGCCGCCATAGCGGGCTATTTTTGCCACTATGTTTCATTTTTTAGAAAATCCCTGCCCGGAATTTAATTTATTTTTACTGCATGGCACACGATCACGACCACGGGCATGGGCACCAGCACCATCATCACGGACAATTGCCGGCAGGCGGACATTTGAACAAGGCGTTCATAATGGGTATTATCCTGAACCTCGTTTTTGTGGTTATTGAATTTGGTGCCGGCTTCTTCAGCCAATCCTTGGCCCTTATTTCAGATGCTGGCCATAATCTGATGGATGTGGCCAGCCTGGGCCTTTCATTGCTGGCCTTCCGCCTGGCCAAAGTAAAGCCCAACGAAACTTTCACCTTCGGTTACCGCAAAAGCACCATCCTGGCGTCTATGTTCAATGCCATTATCCTGCTGGTGGGTATGGGTTTCGTGGCATATGAGGCCATTGAGCGCATTGGCCGCCCTGAGATAGTGAAGGGCAACGTGGTGGCCATTGTAGCTTCCATTGGTATAGTTGTAAATGCGGCCACAGCCTTGCTGTTTTTCCGCGATAAGGAACATGACCTCAATGTAAAAGGCGCTTACCTCCACATGGTGGCCGACGCGCTGGTATCACTGGGTGCAGTAGTGGTGGGTGTCATCATTATTTTCACGCACTGGTACTGGCTGGATGCTGTGGTCAGTATCGCCATTATTATCGTGATCGTGGTGAGTACCTGGCATTTGCTGAGTGATAGCCTGAAACTAGCCATGGACGCCGTACCAGAAGGAATAGAAATGGACAAGGTAAAAGCGGTGGCCCTGAAGATCAATGGGGTAAAGGCCATTCATCATATTCATATCTGGGGCATGAGTACTACAGAAAACGCGCTCACTGCCCAGGTATTGGTAGATAGTACGAGTTCCATGGAAGCCATAGAAAATATTAAAAAAGATTTCCGCCATGAAATGGAACATCTTAACATTCAGCACGTAACTATAGAAACGGAGCTAAATATGGACACCGATACCTGTTGCGATTAGCACCATTATAGCATGCAAAAGCCCCGTATCCCGGGGCTTTTCATAGCTTTAATTTTTCACGTACACCATATATTTCTCCTTAAAATATTCCTCGGGAAACAAGTCATAAATATGCGTAAGGGCAGGCCGTGTGCCACTCAATGAAATCTCTTCATGCAAGTCGCCTCCCTTTAAACAAATAAGCCCCGGCCTTACCATCGTGGGATCATGGATAGCGCGGTTACTGGATTTTACCAGCGGCTTGCTCCAACGCCAAAGGTCTTGCAGGGGCGCTACTGCCCGCGATACCACGAAATCGAACTTACGGTTTTTAATCTCCTCCACCCGGCTATGGGCCGTGGTAACATTTTGCAATCCCAGCGCCGCCGCTACTTCCTGCACCACCTTTATTTTCTTACCAATAGAATCTACCAGGTGAAACTGTACATCCGGGAAAAATATGGCCAGCGGGATGCCCGGAAAGCCACCACCCGTACCCAAATCCAGTACCTGGGTACCATCGGCAAAGCTGTGTGCTGCGGCAATGCTGAGCGAGTGCAGCACATGTTTTTCGTACAGCGATTCAATATCCTTGCGGGATATCACATTGATCTTTTCATTCCACTCCTGGTAGAGTCCTGACAACGCCTGCATTTGCTGCAATTGTACAGGCGTAAAATCATCGAAGTACTTAAGGATAATGTCCATGGCCGCAAAGGTAAGTAAATGTAGGCGGTACAGTGGAGGTAGGGCGGGGAAAATGTATGGGATCAGGCATAAAAAAAAGGTACAAAGCTTGGCTACTTTGCACCTCTCAGATCGTTAATGGCATTATCACTTCCACTTATTCGGCTTGGGTTTCAGCACGAAGGCAGGGATGAAAATAATGTAATACACCACCATCAATATATCCATGAGCCAACTATACCAGAAAAGGTCTTTTTCGTCCAGCCGCTTCATGGCGGAGTAAGTGATGATAGACTGCACCAGTATCTTCACGCCGAGAATACCCAGCGTCCATTCCAGCATGGGGCGATAAAACAAGCTTGCAATGAGCAGGGGGTAAAATAACAACTGGCTGGTGGTGAACAGGCCCAGCCAGAATTTATGCACAAAACGATAGTGCTTGCCGGTAGACATATGCCGGGTTTTCTGCTGGAACCAGGCCCTCCAGGTAGGTTTGGCCTCCGAGTAGGTAAAGGCGTTCTTATCGATCACCACCGATACATTATCTGGTGTGGCCGCCATGTTTACAAACAGGTCATCGTCGCCGGAAGCGATGTGCTGGTGAGAGGTAAATCCTTTGTGGCGGAAAAACAGGTCCCGTTTATACGCCAGGTTACGGCCCACGCCCATGTAAGCTACGCCCGCCAGGGCATAAGAAAGGTATTGCATGGCGGAGAAAAAAGTTTCGTAGCGGATCATCTTATTCAGGAAGCCCGGCCGCTTCACATATGGGCCATAGCCCAACACGATCTCTTTACCGTCTGTAAAACCCTGGCTCATGAGCGACAGCCAGTGGGTGCTGGCGGGTTTGCAATCGGCATCGGTGAGCAGCACATTTTCGTGCTGGGCCCCTTTAAGACCAATAGAAAGGGGATATTTTTTGCCTGGAATAAATTGTGCAGATTGTTTAATTTCTATCTGGCGGAAATGGCTGTAGCCAGGCTCTATGGAACGGAGATAATATTTACTGTCGTCTTCGGAGTTATCATTTACCACAATCACTTCGTAAGCCGGCGTATCGTGGCCGTGATAGCGCTGCTGGAGAATGGCGGGCAGGTATTTTTGCAGATTATGTTCCTCGTTCTTTGCGCAGATAATCACCGATACATCCGCAGTAGGTGGTGCGTCCGCCTCTAATTTATTTTTAAAAAAAGCCAGGCGTGAAAACAAAACTAAATAATATAATACCTGTATACCTGCCACCCCGGCAAATGTATAAAATGCGATTAATCCCAGATCTTGCAACATATTAGGAACAAAAATATATTTTTTTCTTTATTTGTATAATGTTGTGGATAAAATCGCTCATTTAGGAATAGTCCCGGCACAAGCCGGCCCTTTTAGGAGAATGGGAGCAGAATGACCAGGTATAAGGTTTAGTGAAGGCTAAACATTTTTTGGGCCTATCCCGGATGCGCCATGACCATTGATCCCGGAACGTGATAACAAACATAAAACTTTTGAGATACTTTTGCAGGCTGTAATACATAAAATTGATCATTTGAATTTTGAACTAACCGGCACCGACCCTGCCAGCCGCGCCCGCGCCGGGGTACTAACTACCGGCCATGGGGTCATTAACACCCCTATTTTTATGCCGGTGGGTACAGTAGGCAGTGTAAAAGCGTTGACCCAGGAACAGCTACGGCAAGATGTACAAGCGCAGATTATCCTGGGTAATACCTATCATTTATATTTGCGCCCCGGCCTGGAAGTACTGTCGGCCGCAGGGGGGCTGCATAAATTCAACGGCTGGGAACGTCCTATCCTGACAGACAGTGGTGGCTACCAGGTGTTTTCCCTGGCGGCCAACCGGAAGATTAAAGAGGAAGGAGTAGTGTTTCAAAGTCATATTGATGGCAGCCGCCACCTGTTCACGCCTGAAAGTGTGATGGATATACAGCGCACCATTGGGGCAGATATTATTATGGCCTTCGACGAGTGCCCGCCATACCCTTCAACATATGCGTATGCCAGGAAGTCTATGGAACTTACCCACCGCTGGCTGGATCGTTGCATACAGCGCCTGGCCGAAACATCGCCGGCCTACGGGCATGAACAAACGTTGTTTCCCATTGTGCAGGGCAGCACTTTTAAAGACCTGCGCACCATTTCCGCCACGGAGATTGCGGCCAGGGAATGTGCAGGCAATGCCATTGGTGGTTTGAGCGTTGGCGAGCCGGAACAGGATATGTATGAAATGTGCGAACTGGTGTGCGACATCCTGCCCAAAGACAAGCCCCGCTACCTGATGGGGGTGGGTACGCCTTGGAACATACTGGAAAACATAGCACTGGGGGTAGATATGTTCGATTGTGTAATGCCCACCCGCAACGGGCGTAACGGCATGCTTTTTACCTGGAATGGTGTGATTAACATCCGCAATAAAAAGTGGGCCACAGACTTTTCGCCCATCGATGCACAAAGTTCCTGTTTTGCCAGCCGCAATTATAGCCGGGCATACCTGCGCCACCTGTTCGTGGCCGGCGAATACCTGAGCCTTACGCTGGCCAGCATGCATAACCTGCGTTTTTACCTGGAGCTGGTGGCCGAAGCACGGCAGCAAATACTGGCGGGTACCTTTGCCGCCTGGAAAGCCAGCATGATACCCCAGCTTAAAACCAGGCTATAAGGCGAATTAACTAAATGCTAACAGCTATCCGCCCCCGGGCGGGTAGCCCAAAGGATTCCGCTCCTTATATTTGACCCATGAAAAAGCTCGACTGGTATATCTTTAAAAAATTCGTCGGTACGTTTTTTTATTCGCTTATCATCTTACTCGTCATTTCCGTTGTAATAGATATCACGGAAAAGGTGGATGATTTTATGCGCAATAACCTTACGTTGAAGACCATTATTTTCGATTACTACATCGGGTTTATTCCTTCCATTGCGGCTTTGCTGTTTCCTCTTTTCATTTTTATTTCGGTAATCTTCTTCACCTCTAAAATGGCCTACCGATCCGAAATCATTGCCATCCTGGCATCGGGCGTAAGTTTCCGCCGCTTTTTGAGGCCTTATTGGGTGGGTGCTTTTTTCTTCGGTGGTGTGCTCTGGCTGGCCAATCGCTGGGTGGTACCCAATGCCAACCGCATTGTTACTTCCTTCCAGGAAAATTATGTGCGCCGCCATGAAGACGTATTGGCCATTTACGATAAAACAGTGCGGATAGATAGTTTCAATTACGTAACCTTTGGTTCCTGGGATCCTAATTATAAGTCTGGTGCCACTTTCGTAATGCAGGAAATCCATCGCCAAAATATTGCCTACAAGCTCAAGGCAGACCGTATTACCTGGGACTCTGTGGCCCATAAATGGAAGATGTACAATATTTCTATGCGCCATATTAACGGTCTCAAAGAAACCTGGACTTACAAACAGGACTCGCTTATGAAACTGCGCATTACGCCGGAGGAGCTGATTAACAAGCGGGATGAGCAGGTGGCGATGACCACGCCCCAGCTTACCGATTACATTAACCGTCAGCAATTGCGGGGTGCAGAAGGCCTGAATACCTACTTAGTGGAAAAATACCGGCGCACGGCGGCAGCTTTCATGGTGGTAATCCTTACACTGATCGGCGGGGTCATTGCATCCAGGAAAGTGCGGGGCGGCAGTGGCCTGCATTTGGCCATTGGCATCGTGATCAGCGCTACTTATATCATCTTTCTTCAATTTGCCACCGTATTCTCCACCAAGTCTAACTTAAACCCGCTGCTAGCCGTTTGGATACCCAATGTAATCTTTGGCGCGCTGGCTTTTTACCTGTACAGAAGGGCGCCCAAATGATCCTAAAACCGTCTTTGTAATGGGGCGTAGCAAATGTTATATTTTTCAAAAAATATTGAAAGAAATGAAAAATTTGACTTTCATTAAGGAATAAAAATGTAATATTTGCGGAACCTTGTGAACAACGGGGAAGGCTGATCTAATTCCGTGTGTTTCGCCCGCTGGGGCCATGTTGCAGCCATATGCCGCTACGGAAAACCTGCTTTATATTAGTTTAAAATACAACTGTAAATGCTTATTTTTAATATTTACTACGTTATAAACATCACTGCACAATGGTCCAGATAAAAGATAAATTTAAGGTTAAGGCTGATGAACTGAACGCCACAGTGAAGGAGATATTGAAAGAACATGGAAGCGACAAAATTGGTGAAGTAACGGTAGCCCAGGTGTACCAGGGTATGCGGGGTATTACCGGGCTTGTTTCGGAAACATCTTTACTGGATGCCAATGAGGGCATCCGTTTCAGGGGTTATTCTATCCCTGAGTTGCGCGAAAAACTACCCAAGGTTAATGGTGGTGCAGAACCTTTACCCGAAGGATTATTTTACCTGATGCTGATTGGAGAACTGCCCGACACGGAGCAGGTGCAGGAGCTTTCCGGTATACTGGCCCGTCGTTCGCATGTACCCAATCATGTATTTGCTACGATAGACGCATTGCCCATCAATACCCATCCCATGACCATGTTTACCACGGGAGTGCTGGCTTTGCAAACAGAGTCGCTATTTGCCAAAGCATATGCAGATGGCATTAATAAAAAAGAATACTGGGGCTACATGTATGAAGATGCATTGAATCTGATTGCCCGACTGCCCCGTGTTGCCGCTTACATTTACCGGCGTAAATACAAGAACAATTATCATATTCAACCCAACGGCATGCTCGATTGGGCGGGAAACTTTGCCCATATGCTGGGTTATGAAGACGAAGGCTTCAAGGAACTGATGCGCTTGTACATGACCATCCATGCAGATCATGAAGGAGGTAATGTAAGCGCCCACACTACTCATTTGGTAGGCTCTGCGCTGAGCGATGCTTACTTATCGTTTGCTGCAGGTATGACCGGCCTGGCTGGCCCGCTGCATGGCCTGGCCAATCAGGAAGTGATTAAATGGATTCTGGCAATGCAACAAGAGTTGGGCGGCGGCACTCCTACCAAAGAGCAAATTGCCGCCTACGTACGCAAAACCCTGGCCGATGGTAAGGTAGTACCAGGCTATGGCCATGCGGTACTGCGCAAAACAGATCCCCGTTTCACCGCGCAGATGGAGTTTGCCAAAAAGCACCTGCCGGATGATGCGCTGGTAAATATTGTATGGAATGTGTATGAAACCGTTCCGCCTATCTTACAGGAACTGGGCAAGGTTAAAAATCCCTGGCCCAATGTAGACGCGCATTCTGGTGCCCTACTGGTGCATTACGGTTTGGTGGAATACGAATTCTACACCGTGCTTTTTGGCGTTTCGCGTGCACTCGGTGTACTGGCCTCTCTTTGCTGGGATCGCGTCATGGGCCAGCCGTTGGAACGTCCAAAGTCGGTAACTTCTGAGTGGATGCAGTTGTTTGTTACCGGAAAGGCGGAAGCCAGTGCAGAATAAGCAGTAAGTGCCAACATCATAAAAGAGCAGGCAAATGGTCGGAAGATCATTTGCCTTTTTTAATAAATTTACACCCGCATGAGCAGTCTGGCCGCCATCCTAAACAATCCGATCGAATACCTCAAGGGCGTAGGCCCGCAGCGGGGCGATCTGCTGCGCAAGGAGATCGGCGTATTTACTTTCCGCGACCTGCTGCATTACTTCCCGTTCCGCTACGTGGATAAAACCAAGGTAGAAAAGGTGGTACAGCTGCACTACCAGATGGATTTTGTGCAATTGCGGGGCCGGATCGTACGCAAGGAAGTGATCGGCGATAAGCGCGCCAAACGCCTGGTGGCCACTTTCCGGGATGAAACGGGGGAGATACCGCTAGTATGGTTCCAGGGTTGGCAGTGGATGGAAAAATCATTGCAGCTTCATACGCCTTATCTGGTCTTTGGGCGGCTATCGATGTTCAACGGTTATTTACAATTATCGCATCCGGAGATGGATCTCGTCAGCACCGAAGCAGGTGGCGGCAAGCAGTTTCTGGAGCCAGTATATTCCACCACCGAAAAACTGAAAGCACGCGGCCTTACCGGTAAAGCCATTGGCAAACTCACCAGCAACTTGCTGGAGCAATTACTGCCTGGTGAGGTACCCGAAAATATTCCTGCTTCCATCTTGCAGCAATACCGGCTGCTGCCCCGCCACGTGGCCTTCTTCAAGATTCATAAACCTATGAATGAAGAAGAGGCGAAGATGGCACAGCGACGCCTGAAATTTGAAGAACTTTTCATTGTGCAGATGCGTATCTGCCGGCTCAAGATCCGCCGTCATCAGTTATCACATGGATACCGCTTTGATAATGTAGGCGAATATTTTAACGGTTTTTACAATGAACACCTTCCTTTTCCGCTCACCGGCGCACAAAAGCGGGTAATCAAAGAAATACGCCAGGATACCGTAACTGGCCGGCAGATGAACCGGCTGCTGCAAGGCGACGTGGGCAGCGGCAAAACCATGGTGGCCCTGCTTTCCATGCTACTGGCGGTAGATAATGGCTTCCAGGCCTGCCTCATGGCGCCAACGGAAATACTTTCCCAACAACATTACAAGGGCCTGTGTGAGCTGCTGGCGCAAATGCCGCTGAAGGTAGCCCTGCTCACCGGCAGCATAAAAGGCAAAGCAAGGAAAGCCATTTTGGAACAAGTGGCCGGAGGGGAAATACAAATACTCATAGGCACCCATGCCCTGCTGGAAAATGAAGTGGTATTCAAAAACCTGGGCCTGGCTATTGTAGACGAGCAGCACAGGTTTGGCGTGGCTCAACGGGCCTTGCTTTGGCAAAAGAATAATATCCCACCCCATATACTGGTCATGACGGCTACGCCCATTCCCCGTACACTGGCCATGACCATTTACGGCGACCTGGATGTGTCGGTGATCGATGAAATGCCGCCAGGCCGCAAGCCCATTACCACTGTGCATCGCACAGAATTTCAGCGACCGCAGGTGATGGATTTTATCCGTGAAGAAATCAAAAAAGGCCGCCAGGCTTACATTGTATATCCCCTGATCGAAGATTCGGAAAAGCTGGATTACGAAAACCTCATGAAAGGGTATGAAGAAGTAAAAGCCTTTTTTCCCGAACCCCGCTATTACATCAGCATGGTGCATGGCCGCCAGAAAGCAGACCAGCGCAATACCAACATGCAGCGCTTCGTAACCGGCGATACCCAGATTATGGTGGCTACCACCGTGATAGAAGTAGGGGTGAACGTACCTAATGCCTCTGTGATGGTCATTGAAAGCACCGAACGTTTTGGTCTTTCCCAGCTTCACCAGTTGCGCGGTCGTGTGGGGCGCGGCGCCGATCAGTCTTTCTGTATTCTTATGACTGGCAATAAAGTAGGCCAAGACAGTAAGCAACGCATTGAAGTAATGGTGCAGACCAACAATGGTTTTCTTATTTCCGAAAAAGACATGGAGCTGCGGGGCCCTGGCGACATGGAGGGTACCCGGCAAAGCGGGGTGCTGGATTTTAAACTGGCCGATATTGTGCAGGACAAACCCATCCTGGAAGCAGCCCGCGCCTGCGCAGAAAAAATACTATCGGACGATCCAGACCTACAACTGCCAGATAATCAGCCCTTACGTAACTACCTTGCCCTGTTGCAAGGAAAATCTCAATGGAGCAAAATTTCCTGACCACTTTTTACGTTAATAGAAGTTACTGTTTACGCCTATTCCACGTTTAACCCCCTGCTTCCCTGCATAATTCCTGCTGTACGGTATTCCGGGTTGTTATTTTTTGTAAACCGTAACATTTGCCATCCATATAGCGTTAAAACTGAGTATATTCTTGTGGTGAAACATTCTAAAACTTTGGCATTCAGGCACATTTTCCAGCTTGGCCGTACCGGCTTTTTTTTCGGGCTCATCTGTCTTTGTGCTTTGGGTGCAAGTGCACAGCAAACTGCTTCACCCGATTATTCCCCGCTTGAATTTATTGAGAACAAAGGTCAATGGAGCCAGGATTTTTTGTACCAGGCAGACATGGGCGGAGGCATGGTATATCTCCGTAAAAACAGCTTTGTATTTTTTCTCCAGGATAAAAACGACTTCGATTTACTGCACGACTGGGTACATGGCCGGCCCAGCGGCGATTATATTCAGGACATTGGCAGCAAGCATGCCGGCGTAAAAAATAACAACCCCATTCCTTCGCCCATTGCACCCGCTTCGGGCAGCGGCGCGGGCGTGGGTCCCATGCCCAAAGTACGCGGACATGCTTATGAAGTATCCTTTGCCGGTGCCAATCCCAACGCCACCCTGATCCCGGAAAAAGCCACTGAAGGCTATCGCAGCTACTTTATCGGGAACGACCCTACGAAATGGCGGGCTAATGTGCTCGCCTATAAAAACGTTACCTACCAGGCAATATACCCTAACGTGGATGTACGCGTATACTCCGAGGCGGCCCGGCTAAAATACGATCTGATCATTGCGCCGGGAGGCCGGGTAGATGCGGTGAAGCTGGATTATGAACATACCAGTGGCGTGGAAATTAAAAAGGGCAACCTGGTTATTCATACCTCCGTGGGCGATGCTATAGAGCAGGCTCCCGTGGCTTATCAATATATCAATGATCAGCGTGTATCCGTTAACGTTAGTTACCAGTTAAAAAAAGGGCTGGTAGGTTTTAAGGTAAGTGGTGAGTACGACCCCGGATACCCGCTCATCATTGACCCCAATTATATTTTCTCTACCCTTTCCGGTTCCAGGGCAGACAACTGGGGTTTTACTGCTACGTACGACAACCAGGGATATTTTTACGCTGGTGGTATTGTGATGGGGGTGGGCTACCCGGTAACCATGGGTGCTGTGCAAAGCAGCTATGGTGGCGGTACCGGCTCTCCCCCTTCGGATATATCCATTTCCAAATTCACACCCGATGGTACCAAACTGGTATACGCCACCTACCTGGGAGGCAGTAACCAGGATCAACCCCACAGCCTAGTTGTAGACGGGCAGCACCAACTTATTATTGCCGGGCGTACCAACTCCGCAAACTTCCCTTACAAAACTGCCATTGGTCCCCGGGGCGGCTGGGATATTGCCGTGGTGAAGCTCAACGCCACCGGCACTGCGCTGGTAGGCTCCATCTCCATTGGTGGCAGCAATGCCGATGGGGTAAACGTGGCAGAAGAATCTACAGGGGCACTTACCACCTTGCGTAATTATGGCGATGGCTCCCGTAGTGAGGTGCTGCTGGACCCGGCCGGATTTATTTACCTGGCCAGCTGTACCCAGTCCCGCAACTTTCCCATCCGTGGCGGTTTTCAAACCAGCATAGGTGGAGAGCAGGATGGAGTGGTGCTGAAATTTGATCCGGATTGCTCCGCCCTGGTGTGGAGTAGTTACCTGGGGGGCAAGGCCAATGATGCGGCCTTTGTACTGGCGCTGCCTGATACCAAATCGGTGTATGTGGGCGGCGCCACAGCCAGTCCAGATTTCCCGGTGAAAGGCGCGGTGATCTCCAACACTTTCCAGGGTGGCGCCACGGATGGTTTTGTGGCCCACATTGCCGCAGACGGCAGCGCCATGCAGCAATCCACTTTTATCGGGTCAGACAATGGGGCAGCGGATATGCTGTATGGCCTGCAATTGGATGCCAATGGCTACCTCTACGCCATGGGTACCACAGAGGGCAACTGGCCTTCTAAACAACCTGCCGGCACTCCCACATTCTACAACGATCATTCAAAACAGTTCATCGTAAAAATGCAGCCCGACCTGTCGGACTACGTATATTCCACCACGTTTGGTAAGAAGGCCAATAATCCCAGTATTTCGCCCGTGGCATTCCTGGTGGATCGATGTGAAAATGTGTACGTATCTGGCTGGGGTGGCGATAAGGTGGTAAATGGCCTGGATGCAGGGTTTCCCAACTCCAACACCATAGGCCTGCCCCTGAAAAACCCGCTGCAAGCCACGACCGACGGGAAAGATTTTTACTTTTTCGTGCTGAAGAAAGACGCCACCATGCAGCTCTATGGAAGTTACTTTGGGGGCAATGGGCTGTTTGAGCATGTAGATGGTGGCACCAGCCGTTTTGACCGCAACGGTATTATCTACCAGGCCATTTGCGCCGCCTGCCGGGCCGGCACCCCCCAGCCCCGCTATCCCACCACGCCGGGTGCTTACTCATCGGTACAGCCACAGGGTTGTAACCTGGCAGCCCTCAAAATATCCTTTAACCTGGATGGTATTAAAGCCAGCATAAAAACCATCAATCGTAAATCCCACTACTGCGTGGGCGACAATATCACTTTCATAGATTCTACGCAGATGGCCGCTACCAGTTGGACCTGGGATTTTGACGACGGGGTGACGGTGGTTGGGAAAGACACCATCGGACACGCATTCCAAAAAGCCGGCGATTATAAAGTGCGCCTCATCAAATACGATCCTAACAGTTGTAATGTTTACGATACCGCTTATTATACGGTGCGCATCCGGGAAGATCAGGCAAATGTAGCGACACAGTTTAAACGTTTACCCCCCTGCGGCAGTCTGTCATACGAGTTCATCAACCTTTCTGAAGCACCAAATGGCAAGCCGTTCACTAAAACCTCCTTTACCTGGGATTTTGACGATGGCAGCCCAATAGTAACCACAGACACTGCCACGCAGAGGCACACCTTTGCACAGGAAGGTATTTACAACGTGCTGCTCACGCTCATTGACACTAATTATTGCAACGCGCCCGATGTAGATACCATCCCGCTGCGGGTGGCCAGCAACGTGGTGGCCAGTTTCTTTGTGCCGGATAGCGGCTGCGTACCGTTCACCTTTACGGTCAACAATACCACCAAAGGGGGACAGTTCTTTACCTGGACCTTTGGCGACGGCAGTACTTCTACCGATGCCTACCCAGTACATACCTACGGGCAAAAAGGGCAGTACCAGCTAAAAATGGTGGCCACTGATACGACCACCTGTAACCAAACAGATAGTATTACCAAAACCATTACCGTGGTAGCTGCGCCGGGGGCTAGTTTTAGCTTTTCCCCGGTGATTGCCAAGGTGAATACACCCACCGTGTTTACCAACCTTTCCAGCCCCGACGCTACCAGTTTTATCTGGTCGTTTGGTGATGGTTCAGTGTCGGATGAAAGACAACCGGAACACCAGTACAATAAAACCGGTACTTACGACGTATGTCTCACGGCTTTTAATGCGTTGGGCTGCGCCGATACGCTGTGCCAAAAGGTAAGCGCCATTGTAGTACCGCTCTTTGACGTACCTTCGGCTTTCTCACCGAATGGCGATGGGCTGAACGATGTGTTGCTGGTAAAAGCATTCGGTGTAGAAAAGTTCGATCTGAAGATATTTAACCGGCAAGGGCAGTTGGTATTCCAAACCAACGACCCGCTGATTGGATGGAATGGCACCTTCAAAGGCGTGGCCCAGCCCATAGATGCATATGCCTATGCAGTGACATTGCTCTTTACGGATGGAACCAAAGCCAGTAAGGCTGGTAGCGTGACCTTGCTGAAATGAGTATTGAAAGCAGCCATTTACCTTGCTTCCTACAACCGGCTAATATAAATGGATAGCCGCAGGTGCAAGGATCATTTAACCTGATATAATACGGTGATATAGCAGAAGGCCTATGCCCGAAGCCACAGAAACCATATTAGCGCTGCTCTCGATTAACAAAAAAGGAGTGGATTGTTGCTATTGAACATTTTATAATTTTTGAGGTGAGGTGTTTTAAAACTATTTTAATGGATCGGCCTTTGCGGAAGCACGTGGGTGCATTGCTGAATGTGCTTTTATGGTTAGGTATATTGCCGGTGTGCGCTCAGCAAGCCACTGTAATAACACGCCCGGTGAGTTATACACCGCTGGAATTTATCGAAAACAAAGGCCAGTGGATGGAAGACTATTTATACCAGGCAGATATGGGCGGCGGTAAGGTGTTCCTTAAAAAGAACAGTTTCGTATTTTTCCTGCAAGACCCCGGCGATATGGAAAAGCTCCATAAATGGATGCATGGTAAGCCCCCGGCTGCCGACACCGGCATTGTGCTGGTACCCAAAGGAAATGTACCGGTGGGCCTTGATTCCAAAGCAGTATCCAGCAGTGGCACCAATGAGAACGGTGCCGGTGTAGGTCCAGTACCCGCTGTGCGGGGGCATGCCTACGAAGTGGTGTTCCAGGGCGCTAATGCCAATCCAGCCATTGTACCGGACAAAGCCAGTGATACCCATCGCAACTATTTCATTGGAAACGACTCTACCAAATGGCGGGCTAATGTACTGGCGTATAAAAACATCATCTACCAGCAACTGTATCCCAATATAGACCTCCATGTGTATTCCGAAGCCTCGGCGCTAAAATACGACCTGGTGGTAAACCCCGGTGCTAATATTAGCGCGGTACAACTGGCGTATAATTATGCCAACGGTGTGGAGATCAAAAAAAGTAACCTGTTGATTCATACCTCCATTGGCGATGTGATAGAGCAGGCCCCGGTAGCCTATCAATACGTGAATAATGAGCGTGTATCCGTAACCGTTAGTTACCAGTTAAAAAAGGGTGTCGTAAGTTTTAAAGTGGGTAAGGAGTACGACGCAGCTTACCCGCTGATCATTGATCCTAACTATATATTTTCTACTTTTACCGGCTCCCGTGCAGACAACTGGGGCTTTACTGCCACCTACGACGACCAGGGTTATTTTTACGCGGGCGGCATTGTGGCGGATAATGGTTATCCCGTTACCATGGGTGCAGTTCAAAGCAGCTATGCCGGCGGTACTTCCCAAGGCATTCCCGGCGATATCGGTATTTCTAAATTTACGCCCGATGGCACCAAGCTGGTATATGCCACCTACATTGGTGGCAATGGACTGGACGAGCCGCATAGTCTGATTGTAGACAGCCAGCAACAACTAGTTATGTCCGGACGCACCCACTCTTCTAACTTTCCGGGTAAGACACTGATAGGTCCTCGCGGCGACTGGGATATTGTGATGGTGAAGTTCAATGCCACGGCCACGGCGCTGGTAGGCTCCATGGTTATTGGCGGCAGCAATGCAGACGGGGTAAACATTAACCAGGAAGGCGGTGAGTTTAAGACCACTGCGCGCAATTATGGCGATGGGGCCCGCAGTGAAGTATTGCTCGACCCTGCCGGGTTTATCTACCTGGCCAGTTGTACGACGTCTGCCAACTTCCCGGTGAGCGGTGGCTTCCAGAGCACCATTGGCGGCGCACAGGATGGGGTGGTGCTTAAGATCAATCCTACCTGTAGTGGCATTGTGTGGAGCAGCTTCCTGGGCGGATCCAATGATGATGCAGCCTTTGTACTGGCTATTCCCGACCTCAAATCTATCTATGTAGGCGGGGCCACGGCCAGCTCCAATTTCAAGACCGTGGGTACGGTGATCGCTTCTTCCTTCCGGGGTGGCCAAACGGATGGTTTTATTACCCATATCTCTGCAGACGGCAAGAGCATCCTGCAATCCACTTTTCTGGGCAGCGATAACGAAGCCGCCGACATGTTGTACGGTTTGCAAATGGATGCTAATGGTTATGTGTATGCCATGGGTACTACGGAGGGCAACTGGCCTATCCGCCAGCCCACAGGAACTACAACTTTTTATAACGATAATTCCAAACAATACATCGCTAAAATAAAACCCGACCTTTCCGATTTTGTATATTCCACCACCTTTGGTAAGAAGGCCAATGATCCCAGTATATCGCCCGTGGCCTTCCTGGTAGACCGTTGTGAGAACGTTTATGTATCCGGCTGGGGGGGCGATAAAACAGTGGGGGGCATTGATGTTGGTTTCCCTAATTCCAATACCACTGGTTTGCCGCTGAAATCGCCGCTACAAAGGACTACAGACGGGAAGGATTTTTATTTCTTTGTACTGCAGCGCGATGCAAGGGGCATTTTGTTTGGTAGCTACTTTGGCGGCAACGGGTTGTTCGAGCATGTGGATGGAGGGACCAGCCGTTTTGACCGCAACGGTATTATCTACCAGGCCATTTGCGCCGCATGTTATGTAAATCCGCCACAGCCGCGCTTTCCTACCACCCCAGGTGCCTATGCCTCTACAAAAGACCCGAATGTGGATTGCAACCTGGCCGCCCTCAAAATTTCCTTTAACCTGGATGGAATTAAAGCCGGTATTGCAAGCATTGGCCGTAAAAGCCACTTCTGCCTTGGCGATCCCATTACCTTTGTAGATACCACCCAATCGGCTGCCCAGAGCTGGACCTGGAATTTCGGAGATGGATCGGCAGATACTACCGGCACAATCGATACGGTAGAGCATACCTACACGCAGAATGGCGATTACACCGTACGCCTTATTAAATATGATCCCAACGCCTGTAATCTTTATGATACGGCTTATTATAATGTACGGGTTCGCACGGACAAAGCCAATGTGTCCGGCCTGGCCATCCGGCAGCCACCTTGTGGCAGCCTTACCTACCGCTTTGATAACCTGTCTGTAGCCCCCGGCAACAAGCCTTTTACTAATACCTCCTTCACCTGGGATTTTGGCGATGGCAGCCCGTTGGTTACTACCGATACTACTCACCAGATGCACAGTTATGCGCAGGAAGGCATCTACAATGTGTTGCTTTCCCTCGTCGATACCAACTATTGCAACACACCCGATATCGACACCATTCCCCTGCGTGTAGCGGCCAATGTGGTGGCCTCTTACGTGGTGCCAGATAGTGGTTGCGCACCGCTTACCGTGAATTTTAATAACACCACGAAGGGAGGGCTAACTTTTTCCTGGGATTTCGGCAATGGACAAACTTCTACCGAAGCTTATCCTGTAACCACCTACCTGGATCCCGGCACCTACACGGTGAAGATGTATGCTTACGACAGCACCACCTGCAACGGGGTAGATAGTACCACCAGCACCATTACCGTAGTGCCGCCGCCGGTGGCCGGCTTTAGTTATGCCCCTGTGATAGCCCAGGTAAATACGCCTACGAAATTTACTAACAGTTCCAGCTCGGATGCGGTACAATTTCTGTGGTCGTTTGGGGACGGACAGGTTTCGGCAGAGACCAATCCGGAGCATCAATACAACACTACCGGTACTTTTGATGCTTGTTTAATTGCCACCAATGCTACCGGATGCCTGGATACATTGTGCCAGAAAGTAAGCGCCATCATTGTGCCACTGTTTGACGTACCTTCTGCTTTTTCACCCAATGGCGATGGGCTCAATGATGTGTTCCTGGTAAAAGCATTTGGAGTCGATAATTTTGAAATGAAAATATTTAACCGTCAGGGACAGTTGGTGTTCCAGAGCAATGATCCGCGAATAGGCTGGGATGGTAAGTATAAAGGTGCCGCACAACCCATGGATGCTTATGCTTACGAGGTAACGCTGGTATTTACCGACGGTACCAAGGCCAATAAAGCTGGCAGTGTAACTTTACTTAGATAATGCTGTAACATGAAAGCGCTCGTTCAATTTTTAGCCGGCCTGGGAGTGATGCTGATAGCGGTTCTGCCATTATCTGCACAAGACCTCCATTTTTCACAGTTTTACAATTCACCCCTGCTCACCAACCCGGCCAATACCGGATTTATTCCGGACGGCAACTACCGCCTGGGCGTAAACTACCGGGATCAGTGGAGCAGCATACCGGTGCCTTATAAAACGATGTCGGCATTCGGCGATTTCCAGTTACTGCGCGACCGCCTGGAATATGGTTGGCTGGGTGTAGGCGGTGTTATACTGCGCGATGTGGCCGGGGCTGGCGATCTTACTTCCACCAAAGCCTATGGCTCCATTGCCTATCACCAGTTGCTGGGGCAAAGCAGCCTGTTGTCGCTGGGTTTTAACGGGGGCATTGCCAACAAACATGTAGACATCACCAAACTTACTTTCGGCGATCAGTGGAACGGACAGTTCTTCGACGCCGCCGTACCCACCGCAGAGCCTATTCAGAATAACCATGTAAATTATTTCGACTTGCAGGTGGGCATGAACTATGCTTATTTTCCCACCGAAAATATTTATGTGAATGTAGGCGTGTCCGTACAGCACCTTAATCATCCAAGAGAATCTTTTTACAACACCGACAATGAAATAGCCCGCCGCTACATTGGCTTCCTGAATGCCAGTATAAAACTCAGTGATAAAGTAATTGTAAATCCCGGTGGCTATTACAGTTGGCAGACCAAAAGCACGGAACTGGTGCTGGGTGCCAATGTAGCTTATAACCTTTCCGGTGATGGGGTGCAACAGCTTTATGGCGGTGCCTATTTCCGCGCCCACGATGCCGCCATCCTGATGGTGGGCTACCAGTTGCAACAGGTAAAGCTCAATTTCAGCTATGATGTTACTACCTCCTCGCTGGCGGTAAATAATGGCCGGCAGGGTGCTTACGAGATTGGCCTGGTGTACACCGGCCTGTATACTAACCGCAGCTTCAGTAGTGCACGCCGGTCTACCATTTGCCCATCTTTTTAAAGGCCTTGCACTTTTATTATCTTTAGCCCATGAACTATTTCAGTACGGTAAATGATGCACACCTGGAGGCATTCCGCGCGCTACTTGGCGAAGCTTTTGTGCTGACCGATCCGGATAACCTGGCGCACTACGCCCACGATGAAACTGAAGACCTGCACTTCCTGCCCTCCGTAGTGCTGAAGCCCAATACCACCGAGCAGGTAAGCCGCATCATGGAATGGTGTACCCAATATCATTTGCCCGTAACGCCCCGTGGTGGCGGCACCGGGCTGAGTGGGGGTGCTCTGCCCCAGTATGGTGGCGTACTGCTGTCTATGGAACGTTTTAACCGCATTATCCATATAGACGAACGCAATTTGCAGGTGACCACCGAGCCGGGGGTGATTACCGAAGTATTGCAAAACGCGGTGAAAGAAAAAGGTCTCTTCTATCCGCCCGATCCCAGCAGCCGTGGCACTTGTTTTATCGGTGGGAATATTGCTGAAAACAGCGGCGGTCCTAAAGCAGTGAAATACGGCGTGGTAAAAGATTATGTGCTGAACCTGGAACTGGTATTGCCCTCCGGCGAAGTGATCTGGACTGGGGCCAGCGTTTTGAAAAACGCAACCGGTTATAACCTTACGCAATTGATAGTAGGCAGTGAAGGAACACTGGGCATTGTTACCAAAATTGTACTGCGCCTCATTCCCCTGCCCAAGCACGACCTGCTGATGCTGGTGCCTTTCCGCTCCGCAGAAAATGCCTGTGCAGCGGTGAGCGCTATCTTCCGCGCGGGCTACACCCCCTCGGCCATGGAGTTTATGGAACGCGATGCACTGGAGTGGGCCGTGAAATATGTAGACAATACATCCGTACCCATCTCCGCCGATGTGCAGGCTCACCTGCTCATAGAAGTAGATGGCAACTACCCAGAACTGCTGATGCAGGAAATGGAAGGCATTGCCGGCATTGTTACAGAATTCGATTGCGGGGAAATACTTTTTGCAGATGATTCCGTACAGAAAGATTCCCTCTGGAAACTGCGCCGCCGCGTGGCCGAAGCCGTAAAATCAAACTCTGTGTATAAGGAGGAAGATACCGTGGTGCCCCGCGCAGCACTGCCCGTGCTGCTGAAAGGGGTGAAAGAAATAGGCCGCCGCTACGGATTTCATTCCGTGTGTTACGGCCACGCCGGCGATGGCAACCTGCACGTGAATATTATAAAAGGCAACCTTACGGAAGCGCAGTGGAATGGCTCATTAACCCAAGGCATTACTGAAATTTTTGAACTGGTAAAATCCCTGGGCGGCACCATTTCCGGCGAACACGGCATAGGCTTGGTGCAAAAACCCTACATGCACATCCTATTCCCCGAAGTAAGCCTGCACCTCATGCGCCAAATCAAAAAAGTTTTTGATCCCACCGGCATCCTGAACCCAGGAAAGATTTTTGATTAGCCACATTAAACTACTTTTGCAATAATTGATCAAATAGCGCCTGCGGGCCATTACACCCATTCCAGGCAACGCACACCGTGCCGGAATGTATAACAGGTAATCATACCCCAGGCTTTTGTAAAAATCTTATCTCATGAAACGCGTATTGTTACTCATTTCCCTGATAGCCTGCATGCAGGCCGTGCATGCACAGTATTACCGGACAGATACCGGGTCGCACACAGGATTTGACAAATCCAAACTGATATTCGGAGGTGGCCTGGGCCTGGCTTTCGGCGATTTTACCAATGTGGCTGTACAGCCCTTAATTGGTTATCACTTTAACCGCTTCGTGGCGGCAGGCGTAGCCCTTAATTTCCTGTATTCCAGTGATAGATATTACGGGTTCGATAAAAACGATAATACTGTCCGGCTCAAAGATCAGTACACCGCTTTTGGCGGTGGATTATGGGCCCGCTTTTACCCCATACCGCAGGCATTTATTCATGTACAGCCGGAGCTAAATAGTGTACAGTATAAAAGCAGCATTTATGATACCGGCGAGCAGTTGGGCAAAGGTACTTACGGAGTACCCAGCCTGCTGGTAGGCGGGGGCTATTCCATGGGGGTAGGTGGGGGGCGTTCCTACATTTCACTGATGGTGTTGTTTGATGTGCTGAACCGCGACTACTCGCCTTACGGTAATGGGCCTATTATTTCGCCCAGTATTAATTTCGGTTTCTAATTAGTAAGCCATATCACAAAACCGCCGCAACGTATATCCGCTGCGGCTTTTTTTTATAAAAGCATTTTTGATAGCAACGCGCTGGCATCACTGTCGATATGCAGGTTGTTCAGTTGTACCGGTGGGGCAAATTTTTCGTCAGTAACATGTTGCAGGTGTTTGTAAAGGTGATCGTAAAACCCATTAATGTTGAGCAGGCCCAGTTTCTTGGTATGCAGGGTAAGCTGGTTCCAGGTAAGGATCTCGAAGAATTCGTCCAGGGTGCCATAACCACCGGGAAGCGCAATGGCGGCATCGGCCAGTTCATATAAAATGGTTTTGCGCTGGTGCATAGTTTGCACTTCTACCAGTTTGGTAAGGTGTTCATGGCGTCGCTCCTTCGTATTAAGAAATTCAGGAATTACCCCGATCACTTCTCCACCCTTTTCCAGCGCACTATCGGCAATGTGGCCCATAAGGCCAGCGGTACCACCGCCGTATACCAGTGTGATGCCCCTTTCTGCAAGGGCGTAGCCCAATGCCTTGGCTTGTTGTGCATAGGCAGCCTGTGCACCCATACTGGAACCGCAAAACACCACGATACTTTTGCTCATAAATACTTATTTTTATCGGTATGCAAGTTAATCAAAGGATTAATAAGCCACCGGCATATACCATAAGATAACACTGCGTTGTGAAATGTACAATAGCACTTACGGCTATATCGTAACCGGCGTTTAAAATAAAGCAACCCATGAACGATCACCTCAAGCATTTAAAAATGCGCGACTGGACAGAAACCCGCGCCCATTCCTCCTGGCAGATATTTAAGATCATGGCCGAATTTGTAGAAGGCTTTGAAGCGCTGGCACAGATAGGCCCCTGCATTTCCGTATTCGGATCGGCCCGCACCAAACCAGGAAATAAGTACTACGACCTTACCGTGGAAATTGCCAGGAGCCTTGCCGAAGAAGGTTTTGGCATTATCTCAGGTGGTGGCCCCGGTGTGATGGAAGCGGCCAACAAAGGCGCTCAGATGGCCAATGGCAAATCTGTGGGCGTAAATATTACCCTGCCCCATGAGCAGTTTTACAACGAATACATAGACCACGATAAGCGCCTGCATTTCGATTATTTTTTTATCCGCAAGGTGATGTTTACCAAATACTCGCAGGGTTTTGTAATGATGCCCGGCGGCTTTGGTACCATGGATGAATTTTTTGAAGTGGCCACCCTTATCCAAACCCGTAAGATGACGGAAACCCCATTGGTGCTGGTGGGTAAAGAATACTGGAGCGGCCTGCTGGACTGGATACATAATACTATGCTGCTCAAGGAAAGCAACATTAATCCTGAAGACTTAGGCCTGTTAAAACTCTTCGACACGGCGGAAGAAGTAGTGGAATACTTTCGCGTATTCTATACCACTAATAAGTTGCGCCCCAACTTCTAAATGCGACGGCACTGGCTTTTTTCTTAATTTCGCGTAAACTTGCCCATGAAGGATACGTTACCGGCTACCATAGAAGCCTACGCGGCGTTATACACCACACCCGAAAGTGAGGTGCTGGCAAGGCTGAACCGTGAAACGCATATGAAGGTAGAGCAGGCCCACATGCTTAGCGGGCATTTGCAGGGCCAGTTCCTGCGCATGCTTAGCCAGGTAATGCGCCCGCAACGGGTGCTGGAAATAGGCACCTACACTGGCTACTCTGCCATATGCCTGGCTGCCGGCCTTCCGCCAGACGGGCATCTGCACACTATTGATAGTAATGAGGAACTGGAAGATATGGCTTTGCGCTATTTTAAACAGGCCGGTCTGGAACACCAGGTCACGCTACACATTGGCAAAGCCGCCAGCATTATTCCCCAACTGCATGAAATTTTTGACCTGGTTTTCATCGATGCCGATAAAGGCATGTATGAAACCTACTTCGATATGGTGCTGCCCATGGTAAAAACCGGTGGCATTATCCTGGCCGACAATGTACTGTACCATGGCCAGGTGATGGAAGAAATTGCCGCACAAAGCAGCCCCGCCAAAGCCATGGTTGCATTTTGTGAAAAAATAAAGGCGGACGAGCGGGTAGAGGAAGTGCTGCTTACCGTACGCGACGGGCTGCTCATGATGCGTAAAAAATAACAGCAGGCGGGTAGCCGGGCAATGCAAAGCCACCTTGCAGCGTTAAAGCAAACAATGAAACCCATTAAATTCATAAATACAATGCCACTTGGAAAATGTTTCACCATTAGCGTTATACTGATGGGCTGTGCGGCTGCGGTGCAGGCGCAGAACATGACTACAGCGCAATACGTCAACACTTATAAAAACATTGCGATCGAGGAAGAACGCCGCACCGGCATCCCGGCCGCCATTACACTGGCCCAGGGCGTGGTGGAAAGCCAATCCGGCAATTGCTGGCTGGTACTCAACTCCAACAATCACTTTGGGATTAAATGCAAAAATAACTGGACAGGACCTTACGTAACCTACGACGATGATGCCAAAGGGGAATGCTTTCGCAAATACGAATCTGCCGCAGATTCTTATAAGGACCACTCCGCATTCCTCACAGGAAACCCTCGCTATGCCACGCTTTTTAAGATAGACCAGCACGATTACAAGTCATGGGCCTACGGCCTTAAACAAGCAGGTTACGCCACTAGCCCCACCTACCCGCAGCAACTCATCAAGGTTATTGAAGACAATAACCTGAATCAATACACGCTGATCGCCCTGAACGAAGCTCCTGGCAATGGAGAGCTGTCTGATCCGCTGGCACCCGTTTCTTATGGTGGCAAGCGCGGCAGGGACTATGCGCTGGGGAATAGTCCTATCGACAAAAGCAACCATACCACCTACAATGCCCCCAGTAAAAATTATATCGTTGGCGCAGTGGTAAAGGTGAACGGGCGCAAAGCCTTGTTCGCGAAGGCGGGCACCCCACTCATTCAGGTGGCCACTAAGTACGATGTTCGGCTGAGCAACCTGGTGAAGTACAACGACCTGGAAGATGATCAGTCGCTGCCACAGGATATGTTGGTATTTCTACAGAAAAAAAGCAAACGTGGTCAGGACGATTATCACCTGGTAGCTCCCGGCGAAACGATGCACGACGTTGCCCAGGCAGAAGGTATACAGATGAAATGGCTACGCCGCCGCAACAAAATGGATGAAGGCCAGGAACCTGCCCCCGGCGCTAAGCTGGTGCTAGACGGCTTTGCTTCTGAGAAGCCCGCTGTGCGCACCGATGTAGCCGCCACCCCCCTGAAAGAAGAGGATCAGCAGCCTAAAGACTTGCAACCCAAAAAAATATGGAACGACCTGAAAGAGGGCGTAAACAACATCCGCAACGGTGGTGCCAGCACCACCGCCACCACCGCTGCCACGCCGGCACCCGCCCCCCAGCAGCAGGTAAATAAACTGCCCGCCGGTATGGAAGACGACCTGAAAAAAGTAGCGCAGGTGAACAAAATACCTCCCGCCGCCAGCACTTTGCCGGCTAAGCCCCAGGCCAGCACCACCACGCCGGAAAAACCGGAAGGCAGCGATGAAGCAGCAGTAGCGATCAAAGAAACGCCGGCCAATGCAGGTGCAGGCCCCAGCGCGCCGGTAGTTACCACCCCCATGGCCACGCCGCCGCCTGCCGCCGCACCGGGCAACATGGACGCCAACGGCTACCACGAGGTAACGCCCAAGGAAACACTCTACGGTATTGCCCAGCGTTTTAACGTAAGCATCGCCAACCTCCAGGCCTGGAACAATTTACAGGGCTACGACATTAAAATAGGCCAGCGCATCCTGGTGAGGAAGTAGCCTCCGCGTTATTTTTAAAAGACCATTTGCCTACATTTGCACTTTGATAAATTTAAAAGCGAACAGGATGCCGGTAATACAGGTTCATGACAAGCAATTCCAGCCTTACATTAACGAGGAGCAGTTGCAGACGCGCATTAAAGAACTGGCCGCCCAGCTTAATAATGACCTGCAAGGCTCCAGGCCTTTGTTTATCGCCATCCTGAACGGCTCTTTTATGTTTGCCGCCGATATTTTCAAACACCTGGATGTGAACGCGGAGATCTGCTTTATTAAACTGGCTTCCTACAAAGGCACTAAATCTACCGGCAATGTGGTGACTGCCATTGGTCTGGATGAAGATCTTTTTGGCCGAACTGTAGTGATCCTCGAAGACATTGTAGATACCGGAAAAACCCTCAGTCAGTTCCTTCCCCAACTGGAACACCAGCACCCTAAAAAACTGATGATCGCCGCCCTGCTGCACAAGCCCGAGGCGCTGCAATACCCCATTAAGATCGATTACCTTGGCTTTTCGGTGCCCAACAAATTTCTACTCGGTTACGGTCTTGATTACGATGGCCTTGGCCGCAACCTCCCCGAAATCTATCAGTTGGTGGAATAAACAAGGCATGTGGTACTATACAGGACATGCGTATCGTGGTGCTAACAGGAATTAACTTCAGGGTGTCCAATACCTGGCACCAGATACCTCGTATATAGTACATAACTCAATTAGCTTACATTTATATATGCGCCAGTTGCTGCTATGGGTATGCCTTTTGGCCATTCCACGTGACATCCATGGCCAAAAGATGTGGATTACCGGTGCGGTAGAGGATAGTGTGAACCACCAACCTTTACCTGGCATCGCGGTGAGTGCCGTGCAGGATACGGCCCTGGTAGTGACCAATGCCTTTGGCTTATTTCGTATATACATACCCGTTAGTGTTACCCAATTGCGTATAGGCAGCGCCGGCTACCTTACCCGCATCGTCCCTATCACACCGGAAAGCAGGCTGCTGGTGGCTTTACAGCCTAAGCCCAAAACGATGGACGCCGTAACCATCGCCAAGATAAACGCCCGCGTAACCCACACGCTCAACTCCAATTATGGCAATGTATCCATGGGAGTGCGCACTTTCTATGGCGAAACTTATGGTGTACTATATGAAAATAAGTTCCTGCACACTCAAACTAACCCCCAGTCTTGGTTTGCGGTAGATGTAGACCGTGCTGCCTATAGCAATGTGCGCCGTTTCATTCATCTGAAAGAGCCTATTCCCAGCGATGCGGTGCGCATTGAGGAAATGGTAAATTACTTTCACTATAACTATCCCTTACCGCAAAAAGACAGCACCCTGGCGGTGTTTAGCACCTATGCCACCTGTCCTTGGGCACCATCTCATAATTTGTTGCAGGTGGTAGTACGTGCCCGCAAAGTAAATTGTGATAGCCTACCGCCTAGTAACCTGGTATTTCTCCTCGATGTATCCGGCAGTATGGGGGCGGCCAATAAGCTACCGCTGTTGCAGGCGGCTTTCCGCATTTTGGTGATGAACCTGCGTCCGGTAGACAAGGTAGCTATTGTGGCCTATGCCGGCACGCCAGGTCTTATTTTGCCCAGCACTAGCGGCGACCAGCGGCAAAAAATCCTCAATGCCATTGATAATCTGAGTGCCGGAGGCGCTACCGCCGGGGAAGCCGCTATTAAAATGGCCTACCAGCAGGCTATGCTTAACTATATCATTAACGGAAATAACCGCGTGATACTGGCTACCGACGGCGATTTCAATGTGGGCATGACCAGCGATCAGGAAATGGAGGCACTCATTACAGAGAAGCGGGAAAGCGGCGTATGGCTTACCTGTCTTGGTTTTGGAATGAAAGATTATAAGGATTCCAAGTTGCAGACACTCTCCAATAAGGGCAATGGTAACTTTGCCTATATCGATAACCTGGATGAAGCCACCAAGGTTTTCGCCCATGAATTTGGCGGCACCCTGTTTAGCGTGGCCAGAGACGTGAAAGCAAGGGTGAGCTTCAACCCCTTGCTGGTGGCCTCCTACAGGCTGATAGGGTATGAAAATAAAGTATTGACCGACGATACCAGCACTACACCACTTTTTACGGGCGGTATTGTAGGTACAGACCATTGCGCAGTGGCAACCTATGAAATAGAGCCAGCCGCAGTCCAGACACAAAAGGATAGCCTGATAGCCGGTATAGACCTGTGGTACCGGCTGCCAACGGATACGGCTATACGTACTTTTTACGGTGCACTAAAACCAGCCTGTACCCCTTTCGCTATGGCACCAGCAGATTTCAGGTTTGCCAGTTCTGTAAGTTTGTTTGGGATGCTACTGCGCAAATCGGCCTTTGCCGGCCAGGGCAACATAGACTTGGTGATCCGTATTGCCAAGTCCTCGCAAGACCAGGACCCGGAAGGATACCGGGGTGAATTCCTGAAAATGGCTAAGGCTGTTAAAAAGGAGGGTAAGTTATGGATCATTACCCCCCCTGCACACTGATCATTTAACGATGCGGTAGCACTTGCGGATCATCTTTTGTTGAAAATCAAATGGCAGGGTCTGGTTCGTAATATCCTTGATGCTGGTAGCTGCTATCTGCGCTTCATCCAGTATAAAACGGCGGTAATTATTGCTGAAATATACTACACCTCCCTTTTTGGTAGCTAATAATACTTTGTTCAGGATATCCACATGATCGCGCTGTATGTCTAAATGTTCTTTCATGCGTTTACTGTTGGAAAACGTAGGCGGGTCCAGGATTACAAGGTCAAAGGTATTGAGCTTAAGGGTATCGAGGTATTGCAATACATCGGCGTGGATAAACTGATGTTGTGCGGGTGTGAGGTCATTCAGCTGCATGTTTACCTCCGCCCAGGCCAGGTAGGTTTTGGAGAGATCTACCGACGTAACGGCTGCGCCGGCGCTGGCGGCGTAAACGGAGAATGATCCGGTATAACAGAAAAGGTTAAGTACTTTTTTGCCGGCAGCTTCCTCCCGCACCATACTGCGGGTAATACGATGATCCAGGAACAGGCCGGTGTCGAGATAATCGGAAAGATTTACTTTGAATTTCAGACCCGCCTCTTGCACGATAAATTCATTTTTTTCCTGTGCTACGCGCTGGTATTGACTTTGCCGGTCTTCCTTGCGCACGCGCTGCTTTACAAAAATGGCATCTTCCGTCACTTGCAGTATCTGGGCAATCTTAACCAGGCATTCATCCAGCCAGGCATCATGAACGTCTTCTTCCATGCCATGGCGGCGCTGGTATTCTGCCACGTATACATGGTCTTCATAGATTTCTATGCTGAAAGGAAATTCCGGGATGTCGTCATCGTACACGCGGTAGCAAGTAATGTTTTGCCGGCGTGCGATCTTGCTGGTGTGTTTAAATACTTTCTGCAAGCGGTTTTCAAACATTTGCAGCTTAGCGGGATCAATGCTCATGGCGCGAAGGTAATAAAAAGGGGGAAGGAGGGGAAGCTTCCGCCGGGCCGGGGACTGCTATTGCTGGCTATCTGCCGAGAGCCGTCGCAACAATGGGTAAGGGCCTTTGTATAGGATGGCCAGCCACTGGCACCTTGCAAGTCACAAAAAAACGGCCAGGAAACTTTCCTGACCGTTTTCATGATGATGTATAGCAGGCGCTTGTAAGCGCTATTATTTATCCAAAAATGTCCCGCACCTTATCGAAAAATCCTTTTTCCGATTTCTCCGGCTGCGGCTTAAAATTGTCTGACAGCTGCAATTTTTCCAGCATCGCCTTCTCATCGGAAGAAACGTGTTGTGGCGTCCAGATGTTCACATGAATAAGCTGGTCTCCGCGTTCGTAAGAATTTACGGAGGGGAAGCCCTTGCCTTTAAGTCGGAAAATTTTGCCACTTTGTGTGCCTGGTGGCACTTTGATTTTGGCTTTGCCATCTATGGTAGGCACTTCCAGCGAGGTGCCGAATACGGCATCGGTGAAAGAAATGTGCAGGTCGTAGGCTACGTTCAGGCCATCACGTTGCAGGTCTGGGTGCGCCTCTTCCTCGATGAGAATGAGCAGGTCGCCTGGTGCGCCGCCCCGTTCGCCGGCATTGCCTTTGCCGCTAAGGCTTAGTTGCATGCCTTCGCCCACACCGGCTGGGATATCAATATTCACGGTTTCTTCTCCGTACAAACGGCCTTCGCCTTTACAACTGGTGCATTTAGCGGTGATGATCTGTCCTTCGCCATTGCAGGTAGGGCAGGTGGTCACGGTTTGCATTTGACCCAGGAAGGTTTGGCTTACGCGCCTTACCTGACCGCTGCCGCCGCAGGTGCCGCAGCTCTGGAAGGAATTTTTATCTTTAGCACCATTCCCATTACAGGTAGTGCAGGTTACATGTTTTTTTACTTTGATCTTCTTGTTGGCGCCTTTGGCGATCTCCTCGTAGGTGAGTTTAATCTTTACGCGCAAATTGGAGCCACGTACACCCCGGCCCCGGCTTCTGCCACCACCGCCGCCACTGCGACCGCCACCGAAGAAACTGCCGAATACGTCGTCGCTGCCAAAGATGTCGCCAAAGTTGGAGAAAATATCATCCATGTTCATATTACCGCCACTATAACCACCACGGCCAGGGGCTGCGTGGCCAAAGCGGTCGTACTGGGCGCGTTTGTCTGGGTTGCTCAGCACTTCAAAGGCTTCTGCCGCCTCTTTGAATTTCTCTTCCGCTTCTTTGTTGTCCGGATTGCGGTCGGGATGGTATTGCATAGCTACTTTGCGATACGCTTTTTTCAGCTCATCCTGTGAGGCCGATTTGGCCACCCCCAGTATTTCGTAATAATCTCTTTTGGTAGACATGATGTGATGTACTTAAAAAAAATGATCGCGCAGGTTTCGTGTAAATGAATTTACACGAAAACATACGCGCTATCGCCCATAATAAAATTAAACGATAATGCTATTTTCCGACCACCACGCGGGCATGGCGGATCAGTTTATCATTCAGGTAATAGCCTTTTTGCATTTCGTCGATCACTTTGCCAGCTTGTTCCGGTGCGGCAGGGATTTCGGTGATGGCTTCGTGCAGGTCGGGATTAAATTCCTGGCCAATGCTTTCCATAGGCTTCAGGCCTTTATTAGTAAGGGTAGTTTTCAGTTTGTTGAACACCAGGGAAATACCATCTTTTACCGCTGCAAAATTGTCAGCAGTTTCCAATTGTTTGGCGGCTCTTTCAGAATCATCCAGCACATCCAGCATGGATAGGATGGTTTCTTTATTGGCGGTTTGTATCAATTCCAGGCGCTCTTTGGCAGTACGCTTGCGGAAGTTGTCGAACTCTGCTACCAGTCGCAGGTATTTGTCTTTATATTCATTCACCTGTTGCTGGGCCTTTTCCAGTTCGTCGCCATCAGTCACCGCATCATTCAGGTGGGTGGATCCGCTCAGGTTCTCGTCTGTATTAATATTAAAATCGGCGTTGTTGCCAGGTTGTCCGGTTTGCTCTTTTTCTGCTGCCATAATTGTGTTTAGATTAACGCAGTTTAGTTAAGTCAATTTCTTTGCCAGCGTTGCCTGGCTGGACAAATTGACATTCTTTCACTAAGCTGCTGCAAAGGTAAGCCTTTTCACACGGCAAGCCAGTAGGCCGGGAATAAGAGGGCTTGCAGCTTACTGATTGATGGGTGCAGCTAACATCTTATCTTTGCCCCTTCAACTACTACGATGACGAAAGTTTTTTTGAAGAAAAAAATACAGAACCGCGTTATGCTGGGGCATCCCTGGATCTTTGGCAACGAGGTAAATAATATAGAGGGCGACGTAACGGCTGGTGATACCGTGGAAGTGTACACCCATCAGGGCTTTTTCGTAGGCAGAGGCTATATTAACCCCCAATCCCAGATACTGGTGCGCCTGCTTACCCGCCACCGGGATGAGCAGATTAATGATGAATTCTTCTACCACCGCCTGCTAAAATGCTGGGAATACCGCCAGCGCCTGGGCTACACCGAAAACTGCCGCCTGGTATTTGGCGAGGCAGACGAAATGCCCGCCCTGGTGATCGACAAGTTCAACGATTACTTCGTACTGCAAACCCTTTCCCTGGGTATGGACAAATGGAAACCTGCCATCGTGAATGCCCTGCAACGCATTTTCTCCCCCAAAGGTATTTATGAGCGCAACGATGTGCCCGTGCGGGAGCTGGAAGGCCTGGCCCAGCAAAAAGGATTTCTGAGCGCTCCTTTCGATACTAATCTTATCATCCGGGAAAACGGGCTGCAATTTCATGTAGATATTGAAAATGGCCAGAAAACCGGCTATTTCCTGGACCAGCAGGACAACCGCCGCGAGATTCAACATATCGTGAAAGGCGCCGATGTGCTGGAGGCATTTTGCTATACCGGTACTTTTTCCTGCCACGCGGGCCACTACGGTGCTAAAAGCGTGCTGGGACTGGATATTTCTGACCACGCGGTGAACACCGCCCGCCGCAACGCGGCGCTAAATGGCTTGCAGGAGGTATGCCGCTTCCAGGCGGTAAATGCCTTCGATGTGCTGAAACAATGGACCAAGGAAGACAAAAAATTTGACGTAGTGATCCTGGATCCTCCCGCCTTCACCAAGAGCCGGGAAAATATCCAGAAAGCGATTACGGGTTATAAAGAAATTAACCTGCGGGGCATGAAGTTACTGAAACCAGGCGGTTTCCTGGTCACGGCTTCCTGCACCAACCTGGTGACGCCGGCAGTATTCCTGGAAACCATAGACCAGGCGGCCAAGGATGCTAAGAAGAGATTGCGACAGGTAACTTTTCAGACACAGGCACAGGATCACCCTATACTATGGAGCGTGGATAATACCACCTACCTGAAGTTTTTAATTGTTGAAGTATCGTAGTGTGTAAGTAGTCCTCAACATGCAGCAGGAAAGTTGCGGAAAGAATGGGCTGCCAAGAGCGCATAAAAATATAATTTGAACGAAAGCCTTGTCCAGCGCAGATTATAGTTGCAAAGGGCGGGGCTTTTGCCATTTAATATTTAGCTGCAATAAAATAAAAGGAATAAGTGATGCGTTATTGGAAGGTATAAAGCAAATACCCGGGAGGTTAGTTCTTAATGACATTAAATTTACCGGATTCAACAATGTTGCCATTTTGATCGCGGAGCTGGTAAATATAAATACCGGTGTAATAATTGTCCAGGTTTAATTCTGTACGATAGGACAAGTCTTTCACCTCTTCCATTTTTTTTCCTAGAAAATTGTACACAATAAGCACATAATGCTTGTCGTTATTCTTCTGGAACTCAAAATTAATACGGCTGGTAGCGGGGTTAGGGTAAGGAGGTTTTATGATTTTAGTAACCGTAGCATTCTCATTCTTAGGGGAATACTGCGCCTTTGCCCTAAAGGACAAGCAGCAACATACCATAAGAAAAAAGAGTGTATAGGTTTTAATCATAGTATTCCAAAGATATAATATTTTTTGAATATCTACGTTCGAGGACGTTTATTTTCTCATATATTGTAAAAATAACAAACGGCAAGCCAATTATTATGTGCTTGCCGCTTTTTTTTTCAAAAAATTAACGTTGCTTAAAGTTTCGCCAGCGTTTCTTTTATTTTCTCGAAATCAGGCAGATTCCCCGCCGAATCCAGCACCTCTGCATATTGCAGATTACCTGTTTTGTCTACCACAAAAGCTGCCCTTTTAGACACCCCTTTCAGGTCTAGTACAAAATTATCATAATAGGCGCCGTAGGCCTTGGATACTTCCTTATTGAAGTCGCTCAGCAGGGGGAAGTTCAGTTGCTGTTCCTCCTTGAATTTGCCAAGAACAAATGGAGAATCTACGGATATGGCCACTACGTCTGCGTTCAGGCCATTGTAAGTAGCCAGGTTGTCGCGCATGCTGCACAGTTCTGCCGTGCATACACTGGTAAAGGCCAGGGGGAAAAACAGGATTACCAGGTTTTTGCCCTTGAAATCGGCCAGGGTGGTGAGTTTTTTGTCGGTATCGTACAGGGAGAATGCCGGTGCGGGTGTTCCAGTGGCTAAGCTCATAAAAGTATTTTAAATAGTGAACGCTTAAATTAACGCGCGAAAGTTACATCATATCCCTGTCGGAACATAGCGATCTCTTAAATTTTTACGCCTGGGCCTTATCTTGCCGGTACAGCCTAACGTGCCGGGAAAATGTCTTGGTAGTTGCCTTCCGCATCGGCGGTAAAGCCTTCGCGTTCTTTCAGCAGGCGGCAGCGATCCAGGTAATAGTCTACGCGGCGACCATCTTTCAGCCAGATATAAGCCAGGGCCAGGTTATAATACAAATCGTATTTAAGGAACAACATGTCATAACGGTCGTTATGATTTTTAAGGGAAGGGGTGAGCTGATCCAGGTGGGATAGCTCCACCTCCCAATAAGCGGCAGCCTGCTGGGCACGTTGCTCCAAGGGAGGCCACTGCTGGTCCCTGCTAAACTGGTTCAGGGCCAGCACTATACTATCGGCCTGCTGTTTGTCCATCCCATCCAGGCCAAACTTCGCTGATTTGTTAAGGTAGAAAAAGTGCATGTTCACCTTTTTAGTACCACCGAAAAACTGTTCGTTCAGCAGGAAATTAATCCAGTCTATATTGGTTTCAATAGCAGATCGGGTATGGGTTTGGAGCAGGGTATTGTTAGTATAAGAGCTTACCGCTGGTTCTACATTGGTACGGCTGCGGAAGGCCACAGAAAAGGTTTGGTAGGATGACGAGAGGGCAGAATCTTCTTCATACACCATCCCTTTTGCATCGGTGAGCTTATAGTATAGCGGGGCGTAAATGGGGGCTTCTATACTCATGATATAATCGCCGGTGTTTACCATTTTCGGGTGCAGGCTTTGGGGGCCTTGGGCGGTACCAACTGTCACCACCAGGTGGAGGTCGCCATTTTCCGGCACGCGTTGCAGGCCGTTCAGGGCCAGTTTGGCGGAGATTTCGCCCTCTGACATGCCAAAAGGCGATAGCGAAAAATTGCTGTGGGACCGCACGTCATATGTTTTAGCATCTGGCGGAAGCTTGCGCGTGGCGGGCTTCTGGTAAGTTACCACCGTTTCCACAACGCCATCAATCTGTGCATGCACCGTACTCCCGGTCATCAAATACCATCCCGTCAACAGGCAGCAAACATACTTTTTCATAGCAAAGAGTTTCACGTATGGCAAGTTATTGCATTCTGCGTTAAGGGCAATTAAACCGGCATTAAAAACAGCGGGTAGGTGGGCTCAGGATGTCCAGGTTATCCACCAGCCCCGCGGGTATCGTTATCCAGCTGATACAGCAAGCTGCATTGGTTTAGGTAATGTATGGCCCCGGTATAGTCCTTGCCCCAGATGGCACATTAGGCCAGGTTAAAATAAATATCGTACTGGAGGCTGGTGGGCTGCTGCCGGTCCTTTTTATTAGTAAGCCCCCTGCCAGGCGGTTTTTGTTTTTGGGAGCAGGTTTTTCCAGTAGGTAGCTGCCTGGGTGTACTGCAACGCCAGGGGCGCCCATTGCTGATCGCTGCTAAAATGTAGCAGGGCTGCAAAACAAGCTGGTAATACGGATTTGCCATCGCCCCCAGTCCAAATTGTTCTTATTTGTTGAAGGAAAACAGGCGGGGCACATTATAGCTTTTAACAAGGGCTAATAACAGGCAAATGCGTTTCATACACAACTGGATTCACCCAATATACATCCGGTCAGAAACGAGGGCAGGCCATATTAGCCACGTCTTCATTGCGAAAAGCCTTGAACACGAGTGATATCTCGAACCCGCCCTGGCCGTGGCTTGCCGGTGTAAGGGAGGAAATATTGGAGTCGTAGCTGAAGCCAATTTCGTATTTGCCCATATCCAGCCGCACCATGGGAATAATGGCATCGCCATAGCGGTAGTACACTCCACCATATACACCATGATCAGATTCCAATCCCTGGCTTAGCAGCCCATATCCAATCATGGCGCCGCCAATAAACTCGGAATAACTGCCCTGGTGTAATTCATTGTACTGTGCAATCACTTTCACATTTTCAGACACGGGTATGGTGATGCCGGCGTTGAAAGTAATCTTAGCTTGCAGTTGTATGGATTTATCGCCCATGAAAGAAACCTTGGGCCGGTTAAAGTGATACAACGCTGCGCCAATATAGTAGTTGGTATTTTCCCCGATAACACTGTTGAAACTCAGGCCCACGCCAGCATCCAGGTAGGTATAACCGCGCAGGGAAAGGCGTCCGTCTTCCCCGGTGGAGGCGGTTGGGTCAAAACGGCCATTGGTATATTGGTTATCGAACGTAAGGTGGGTGATGTCGAACTGGCGCTGTACCAGGCCGCCCATAGCGCCTAGCGAAAGAAAAGTACTCTTGTCGTCGCTCAGCGATTTATGATAGTTGAAGGCGGGAAATACCTGGGTAGACTGCAACTTGGAAGTGCCGGCACGGTCGTAGGTGAGTTGCAGGCCTACGGTCACAAAATCGGTAGTGCCCACCGGGTATTTCAGTTCCCCGCTGATGGTACCTGTTTCATAAGGAATGGTTACGCTGTTCCACTGGTTGCGGTACACGGCCTGTACGCGCACATCACCATTGAAGATGCCGATCAGCGCCGGATTGCGCAGGATGGGCGTTTCGGAAAACTGCGACAGGTGAATGTCCTGCGCAGTAATGGTGGCGGTGCAACCCAGGCATGCGATGAACAAACTTATTTTCAACAACGATTTCATGTTGCGTTTTTATATTTTTTTAATCCGGTTATCGTAATAAGGTCACATTGCCTTTCAATTGGAAAGGCTGGTTATTATCGCATACCATGTCTACTAAATACACATACACGTCGGAGGCTGCGGACTGGCCTTTAATAGTGCCATCCCAGCCGGCGCTTATATCATCTACATTAAAATTGTTGCGTTCAAACACCATTACCCCGTTGCGGTTGAAGATGCGGAAGTAGCGCACGTTGGCAATGCCCTTGCCCCGCACGTAAAACACGTCGTTTACGCCATCGTGGTTGGGGGTGAAGGTATTGGGGATGAACACTACATTTTCATCACATACCAGTACTACTTCGGTTACGGCGCTGGCCGTACAGCCGTAGCTGTTAGTGCCTGTTATACTGTAGGCAATGGGCTTGCGCACGGCGGCATTCGTGTTCTGGCAGGTAGTGCAGTCAATGTAATCGGCAGGTGCCCATTGCCAACTAATTACATCTGTCGATCCGGTGGCATTCAGCGGTACAATGCTGCCTACGGTTACAATCTCACGGGCTGGTGTACTCACGGTGGGCAGTGGGTTTACGGTGATGGTCACGGATTTGCTTTCGCCCGGGCAGGCTGCGTCGTTGCTGCCGGTTACCGTATAAGTAGTTTGGGTGGGGGGCGATGCCAGTGGGGAGGCAGTGTCCGGATCGGTAAGGTTGTCTTTAGGCAACCAACTATAAGTCGTGGCGCCCTCGGCTTTCAGCTGTACCGATGCGCCGGTGCAAATAGCGGTATCGCTGCTCACGCTCAGCACCACGGTGGGTACCACTTGCATGCGAACGCTATCTTCCACGGAGCAGCCAAATGCGTTAGTGGCCATCACGTGGTAGATGGTATCTATGGCCGGCGTAGCCGAAGTAGTATTACAGGCCGTGCAGCTCAGGTTATAATTGGTGAGCCATTGCACAGTAGCGTCGGTACTGGCAGTGAGTGTCACGGCATCGCCTTCGCATAGTTTGGCTGCGGAGCGGCTGGTATAGAGGTAAGGCGTAGGGTTAATGGTAATGCTGCGCGTAATGGAATCCATACAGGTGCGTGCGTCGGTGATCACCAGTTTTATGGGATAGGTGCCGGAAGCAGCATACACCACATTGGCCGGGGTTTCTGTGTCGGCGGTAGCGCCATTGCCCAGGTCCCAGCTCCAGGTGATCACCGGAATGTTGGGGGAAGGAACGGTGGTATTGATGAAGGCCACGTCCTGGCCTACGCAGGCCGTATTATCTAACGAGAAATCTGCGGTAGGGGCAATTACGCTGATGTGGTCTACTTTACGTACCGTATCGTTGCAATAACGGGGATCTATATACGAAATTACCAACCAGTCTGTTTTTACGCCAGTTTGGTCCAGCACCTTGGAAACATCGGTGAGGGTGGGACCGTCTTGCTGAGTGCCATCTGCAAAACGCCAACTGTAATTGGCCACCAGTGGGCCGGGTACGTTCAGCACGGAATAGGTGGCGGAAGTGCCACGGCATACGGTGTTTACGCCGGCGCTGAAGTCGGGGTTGAAGTCGTACAGGGTATCTATGGCGGTACTACTGCAACTACCGGCTGTTAAGGTAAGGCGCACAAAGTATTTGCCGGGTGTGGTGTAGGTATGGGCGCTGTTTTGGGTATTGCCCAAAGCGCTGGCATCGCCATAAGCCCACTCGTAGGTATTGCCGGGAATTTCTTTGGAGGTATTGGTGAAAAGAAACTGGTGTTTATTGCTGCAATCGCGTACAAAATCAAAGCTGGCCACGGGACCATTTACCTGCACCGTTACCGGGGTGGCGCTGTTGTAGCAGCCATTGGAGCCAGCACTCATATTTACCGTGATAGGCCCATTTTGCTGGAAAATATGGGTAATGTCGTTTTGAGCGCCGCTTTGTAAAGTGCCGTCGCCAAAGTCCCAACTATAGGTATCGGCACCCGTGGCGGTGGCCACCAGCCGTACGGCGTCGCCGGCGCAAACAGGATTGGGCGTTACGCCAAAATTTGCCGCAGCCGGAGCTACGCCGGCCATCACCAGGTCGTTATAAGCCGCACTCACAGTACAGCCGCTTTGTGTAGTCACTGTAAGGGTTACATCGTAGCGGCCCGTGCTGCTGTACGTATGTTGTACGGCGGGCGTGGCCACGGTTTGGCTTTGCCCGTCGCCGAAGTTCCAGGCGTAGGCGGTTACGGCTTCGTTTTTTAGGTTAGAAACCGTTACGGCCAGGGTAGCATTCACCGGCACACAGCCTGCCACGGGCGAGGGCGCGGTGAGGGTGGGCAGGGCAATCTGAATGAATTGTTTTTTGGTAACCGTATTGGTACAACCATTGGCATTGGTAACAGACAGGGTTACATCGTACACGCCGGGCAGCTGGTAGTTGTGGGTGATGGTAGCATTGGGCGTAGTAATATTGCCGGTATTATCCCCAAAGTCCCACACACGGCTAGTACCCTCAGGTGTAAGATCGGTGAAGGTGGGGGAGTAAGCCTTGCAGCTCATCGCCTCCGATACGCTGAAATCCGGTGCTGGCAAGGGATTTACTACAATGTCCTTGGTAAAGGTAACCGGCCCCGTTGCATAGTAACTGGTAAGCGCCACGTGGTAGGTGCCGGCCACGGTGTAAGTCACCTGTGGGTCGGACAACTGCGAGTAGCGGCCATTGTCGAAGTCCCAGCTATAGGAGAGCGCCCCCGCGGTCGAGGTGTTTTTGAACGTGACCACCGCTGGTGCACAGGCAGTGCCTGGGGTAGTGGTAAAGGAAAACGAGGCTTGCTGGGCATAGGATACGCCACCCGCCAATATTCCGGCGGTTAACAGGCCCAGGGCTTTAAACCCGGTGCAGCACTTCGCAAGGAGGTTTTTCATAGGATTTTCCTGCATTTATAGTCCCCAAAGGACGCCTTATGGCCTTCCACGGAACCTGCTACAAATTAACTAATTTTTATATTAATATATTGATTAATAATTGTATTGGGTAAAATGTATACGCTGATATGGATAAGGTATCCTAAACCAGGTAGGGTTTCGGTGAGTTTGTATGACCGTAGGATACTGCTATCGCACTATCATGATGCTTCCTTTCATTTCAAATTTTTCCCCGGTTTCGCAGATCAGTTCTGCGTAGTAAATGAATACGTCTGGTGATAATGGTTGCCCTGCATATCTGCCATCCCAGCCGAAAGCAGGGTCTTCGATGGGGAAATTTTCGCGGGTAAACATTACTTGTCCCAGGCGGTTAAATATGCGGAAGGATTTCACCACGCGCACGCCTTTGCCACGGATGTAAAACACATCATTCATACCATCTCCATTGGGCGTAAAGGTATTGGGTAGGAAAGCCGCTCCGTTGCACACCAGTTTAAAATTTACCTGCTCCATGTCTATACAGCCATAATTGTTGGAGGCAGTAATGGTGTAGCCGCCACTACGTGTAGGCGTAACCGTTGGAGTGAGGCAGTCGGTGCAGCTCAGCCCATCGGGCGGGAACCATGACACGCTGGTTACGTCGCTGCTCGCTTGCACCAGGATGGGTACGGAGGAACCGGCTATCACTTCCTGCTGGCTGATCACTTTTATGACTGGTACAGGATTGACCGTTACGTTTACCTGAGCTGTTTCGGTAAAGCAGCCGGTTTTGTCTTTGCCCGTCACCGTATACACTGTGCTGGTAGCAGGGGAGGTCATGGGGTTAGAAATGCTGGCATTACTAAGACCTGTAGTGGGCGACCAGCTATACAGATCGGCCCCGCTGGCCATGAGTTGGGTGCTAAGACCGGCACACACGGAAACCGCCGGCATAGCGTCTAGCTGGAAGCGGTGTACCACGCTCACCCGGGCAGAATCGGCGTTGATGCAACCAATGGGGTCTTGCACCTGCACTGCATACAGGGTATCTATTTCTGGCGATACGCTGGGGTGCAGGCTATGTATGTCGGAAGTGTTATAGCTGGTCCAGGTTACCGTATTGCCGGGGGCTACCGAGGCGGTGAGCTGCACGGAGCTACCCTCGCACACGCCCGCCTGTTTGGGCGATACGGTGATAGATGGCAAAGGATTTACATTCACATTGGCCGTAGTTGAGGCTGGGCAACTGCCATCTGCATTTACGATAGAAAGTGTTACCGGGAAGGTGCCACTCTGGTCGAACAGGATGCGGGGAGGTAATGGGTTGGTGTAGGTATTGCCCTTGATTTGCCAGGTCCAGGTGGCTGAGCTGATATTTTTGCTATCGTGGCCTACAGGTTGGTAAAGGGTACCCATGCAAAGGGTAGGAATAACCTCGATAACTGGTACCGGCAGGGGGCTGATGTGAACGGGCTGTAATAGAGGCTTTGCTACGCAACCTCCGCCAGAAGTAACGTTCAGTGTTGCGGTATAATCGCCCACGCCATAAGTATGGGTTACGGATGGGCCGGTGGCGGTATTGTCTGTATCGGTGGTGCCGAAGTACCAGGTTATATCGCTGGGCAATCCGAGTACGGTTTGGGAGATAGACTTCGGCAGGGCCGTGAAGCTCACCGGGCCACCATCGCAGGCTTGGGAGGCGTCCATGACCAGTTGTACTCCAATACTGTCTACCACTACCTCATTATCGCCATTGGCCGGCACCTGGCAGCCATCGCCATCTTGCAACAGCAGGCGGGGGTGGTATACGCCAGGGCGGAGGTAGGTATGGGTATCGGTGGAGGTGGTAAGCTGGTTGGTGGTACCGTCGTCGTAATCGTAAATGTATTTTACCGTGTTCACCGTATTTGTTGCGGAGGCGGTAAGGTCCATGGGAGGGCATCCTAGCAGGGAAGACATGGTGAGGTTGCCATCCGGTCCTTTCACTTTTACGGTTTCTTCGGTCTGGCTGGTACAGCCGCCCAGTGATGTTACGGTGAGGCTAATGGTATAGGAGCCGGGCCGGTTGTACACGTGGGTGGGGGCGGCAATATCGCTAGTAGCCCCATCGCCGAAATCCCATGCCGAAGCCTGAAAGTCGGTGCTGGTATTGGAAAGATTAGCTACCACGGGGGGGCATATCTGCGACACGTCTGGCAAGCTGAAAATGGCTTTGGGATTATGCACGGTGATCACCTGGGTGCCGGTTTTGGTGGCCGTACAGCCAATAGCGTCGGTTACCTTCAGTGTAATGTCGTAAGTGCCTGGATGGCTAAAGGTTTTGTAAGGTGTTTCGCCGGAAGCGCTGGTGCCGTCACTAAAAGTCCAGTCTACATTGGTGAAGGAACGTGGTATGTTGCCAATGTCTACCGACGTATTACTGAGCATTATCGGCGCATCCGGACAGCCATAGGGAGAGCCAAGGGCAAAATCGGCTTTGGGTTGGTTCAGGTTCACGGGCAGGGTCATACCATAAGGGCCACAACCAGCTTTGTCGGTGATAGCATAGGTTACGTTAAAGCTGGTATTTTCTCCGGGGAAGGTATGGGCATAATTCACCGGTGCCGTAGGGAGCTTGCCCGAGCTGGGACTATCATCGCCCCAGTCGAAGCGCCAGCTAGTGATAGGATCGTTGGGATTGGACCTACTTCCGTCGGAGAAGGTAATTTCCTTGCCCACGCAATTCATGGTGGAGGTAACTCCTACATTCACCAAAGCCCCGTTAATCACAATAGGAATGGAGGCGGTGCTATGAGGGCATCCCACACCATCGATATAGTTGAAGACTGCGTTAAATTCCTGTGGCACATTGTACTGCAAGGTATAGGAGTTGATACCTGGCTCGTAAATGGCCCCTGGACTTACTTCCCAGCGCCCGCTGGCAATTTCATTTGAAGAAAAGTTGCTCAGCGTGTACTTGATATCATTCAGCATACAAATGGTATCCTGGTTAGCGCTCAGTATAGGATGAGGGTCCATTACAATTTTGGTCAGGGTGGTATCGGTCTTGCAGGAGCCATCCGACACGGAAAGATGTATCTGGTCGCTGCCGGTTTTGGTGTAGGTATGCGGTGCGGGATCTTTGTCGGTAACGATGGGGGTGCCATCGCCAAAATCCCAGGTGTAGGTGTAGGTACCCAGGGGATCCAGCTTGGAGGTGTTCTGCACGGCAACAACGAAAGGCGTAGCACAATCGATGGCCGCGGTGAAGATAGCCACCGGTGTTTTAATGTAAACGATATCTGTTTTGGTGCCATTGCTCAGGCAACCATTGTTGATGGCTGTGAGTGTAACGGTTTGGTTGCCGGGATTCAAAAAAGGGTGGGTGGGGTCTTTGTCGGAGGAAGTGCCATCGTTCCCAAACTGCCACAGCCAGATGATGGAATCGTTCAGTGGCGTGGGGGTGGTAAGATTTTTAAAAGCGATGGGTTCCTTGGCGCAGGCCGTCAGCGGGTTGGCGCTGAAATCTATGATCAGTGGTGCCCCTGTTTCCACGGCCTTGGTGAATATGGTATCTTTTACGCAGCCAGCGGCGGTGCGCATGGTGAGTTTCACGTCGAAGTCGCCCTGTTTGGTATACGTATGGGTGGGCGAAGCACCGGTGCCGGTGCTGCCATCGCCAAAGTTCCAAGTGAGGGAGGTGACAGGGTCGTCGGAGGTGATCAAGGGATTAAAGGTGGTGGTAAAGGGCAGGCATCCGGTGGCCCGGCCTAATTGGGCCATGGGATATTTGATGGTCACCGTATAGGCCTGCATACTGATATCGCAACCGGCAGCATTACTGGCCGTGAGGATAACGGGATAAGTACCCAGGCTGGTATAGGTGTGTGCGGCGGCTTTGCCGGTGCTGGTGTTACCATCGCCAAAAGACCAGCTCCATTTTATGGCGCCGGTGGTGTTGGCGCTGAAACTGGTGGTGAAGGGCGCACTGCAACCACCAATGTTTGTTTCTACGTTGGCGATCACGGGAGGATCGGTAATGGTGATATCCTTGGTTATGGGGGCACTAGAGCAACCTGGCGCACCGATGGCCGTCATAGTTACGGAGTAGGTGCCGGCCTTATCGTAGGGGTGTTGCACCTGGTTGCCGTTTGCCTGGCTGCCATCACCAAAATCCCACTGGGCGCCAGTTGTTGTGGGTGTAGCAGTATTGACAAAACTTACCATGGCGCCGGTACAGGTGTTGGATATGGTAAAATTGGGTTCTATGGGGTGTAAAGAAACCGGGTAGGCCGTACTCACCGTAGTACAACCTTGGGCCGAGGTGGCGGTGCATACCACCGAAAAATCGCCCTGTTTGGTGTAGGTATGGGTACCGGTATTGTCTATAGTACCATCGCCATAGTTCCAGCTATATTGTACACCAGGATCTTCCACGGCGGCGTTGCTGAAATGTATCGTTTGCGGTACGCTGCAAGCTCCGGCCAGGTCGCTGGTAACGGTAATGAGGGGGGCCACGTTTACATGCACGGACGTATTGCCGGAGAAGGGTGCGCTTTTACAACCCAGGCTGTTAATGATCACCAGTGTAACCGGAAACGTTACACCATTCGGATGGTTGGAGGGATCATTGGGATCTACAGTAAACGTGTGGGTAGCGTTGGTATTATTCTGGTCCACGATCTTGTCGCCAAAATCCCAGATAGTCTGGGCAATGGTGCCATCGCCGGCGGTGCTTTTATTGGTGAAGTTTACCGTAAGCGGGGAGCAGCCTTCTGTAACAGAGCTGGTAAAGGTAGCTACCGGCAGGTTGTAAATGGTTACTGTTTGGGTAGCGGTTTTTACGCCGCTGGGATAAGTGGCGGTAAGGGTTACGGTGTAGGTGCCGGGTTTGGTGTATACATGCGAGGCATTTACCAGCGACGAGTGTCCGGTGCCTTCGCCAAAATACCAGTCGTAGGCCGTAGCTCCTGCCGTGGAGGTATTGGTAGCATTTACCGGGGCGCTGCCGCAGCCATGGTCGTTATCTAGCGTAAAGCTGGCTGTTTGCGCTGCCAGGGGAAGGGCGGCGCCAGTACATAGGAACAATAACAGACCTGTGGCCAGGCGCTGTATTTGGCGTTTTCTCATTTGGATAGGAGGTTGTCCGCAACATTTTGTTGGCCAGGTGTGCGGTCCCAGGTCTTTCAGGAAACTAAAAATATTTATAAAAAAAATTGAATTAAAGCGCTGACAGTTTGCTTGGTTGATATTGCTACTTTACCGTTTGGCAGTAGTGTCTTGATTGCCAGGATAATTAATGTGCTGTTACGGTTGTTATGGGCGGATGGCAGCATCTGTGCTACCATCCTTTTTGTACAGCCGGGAAAAGCATTTCCAAATTTACAAAATTACCGGCCATTTATAGCAAAAATTTATATGTAATGATAGTTGGCAACATCTTTCTTTTGGGGTTCTCTAAAATTGGCCATTGGCTTCAGCTGAAGGCCATGGCTACCGGTAAATTTCCCTGTATTTTTCCTGTGCATAAGATAGGAAATATTTGAAAGCCAGGGTTTCGCCTGTTACTTTTTTACATAATTCATTAGAAGTGTAAAACCGGCCATGCTCATGAATTTCCTGGCGCAGCCACTGTAGCAGCCGGGTGTAATTGCCTTGGTGTATCTGTGCATCCAGGCCGGGAAGCTGCCGTTTTGCGGCGGCCATGAACTGTGCTGCATAGAAGCTACCCAGGGAATAGGTAGGAAAGTAGCCAAAACTGCCATGCGACCAGTGAATATCCTGCAAAACGCCCTGGGTGTCGCTGGGTACGGATACGCCCAAAAACTGCTGGTAGTATTGGTTCCAGGTAGCGGAAAGGTCTTTAACTGTCAGGCTGCCGTCTATCAATGCTTTTTCTATTTCATACCGGATCATTATGTGGCTATGATAGGTAAGCTCGTCGGCTTCGGTGCGGATCAGGGAAGGTTGTACCTGGTTTATGGCGTGATAAAATTCGGTGAGGGAATGTCCTTGCAGGTTTTCCGGGAAAAGGGCTTGCAGGGTGGGATAGTGAAAATGCCAGAAGTCTTTGCTGCGGCCAATATTATTTTCCCACAGGCGCGACTGCGATTCATGTATGCCCAGGCTGGCGGCCTCGCCGCAGGGGAGGCCATACTGGCTGGTGGGTAGGCCCTGTTCGTACAAGGCATGACCACCTTCATGAATGCAACTCCAGGTCATGTTACCAAAATCCTGCTCATCTACACGGGTGGTTACGCGTACATCTTTGGGGTTGAAACTGGTGGTGAAAGGATGTTCGGAAATATCCTGACGTCCGGCCAGGAGATCAAAGCCCATGGCTTGTAGCAGGTGCATGCCGAATTGCCATTGCAGCTTTTTAGGGTAGGTTTTATGCAGCAGGGCCTTACTTACCTGGGGCCGGGCCGAAATTTGCCGTAACAGGTCCGTCATGGCGGTTTTTACTTCGCCAAAGATGGTGTCCAGCATGTTTACGGTAGCGCCTTTTTCGTATTCGTTCAGCAGGGCATTATAAGGATGGGTGGTGTATCCCAGGAGGTCTGCCTCTTGTTTTTTCAGCGATACCATGCTGGCCAGTTCAGGAGCAAACAGCTGGTAATCGTTGGCCTTGCGGGCTTTTATCCAGGCATGGTAACAGGCATTGGTGGCCTGGCTCATGGCAGATACGAAGGGGGCCGGGTATTTCAGGTGTTTTTCATAATCTTCAAAAGCCAGGTCTACATTGCGATGGGCAATGGCGTCCAGGTCATCGCGCTGGCGCAGTTCACGGAGTAGATCGCCCAGGGCGGTTTCGGTAGCCAATTCATGGGCAATGGAAGACAGGGTGGTAATTTGCTGGCCCCGGAAGCCGGCACCTTTTTCGGGCAGGTAGGTTTCCTGGTCCCAGCCCAGCACAGCGGAGGCCATTTGCACGTCCGCAATTTTTTGCATTTTTGTCTTGAAATCGTCGTACAATGCTGTTGTTGCCGTGCGGATCTGCATAGTGCTGGTGGTTTGATGGTAAAGTCCAAATTTATGTAATCACGCGGTAAGACGATTCATCATTTACAATAAACAACAAAACGATCCATGAAGATCCGGGAGATTATCCATACCCTCGCCGCTTTTGCACCGCCTTCTCTCCAAGAGGGGTACGATAATGCAGGCCTTATTTTCGGCCATCCCGATTGGGAGCTTACCAATGTACTGCTTACCCTGGACGCCACGGAAGCGGTGATGCTGGAAGCCATTGAAAAAGGCTGTAACCTGGTGGTGGCCCACCATCCTATAGTGTTTGGGGGACTTAAAAAGATCAATGGCAGTAATTACGTAGAGCGGGTGGCTATCCTGGCCATTAAGCACGATATCGCGGTATATGCGGCGCATACCAACCTGGACAATGTACTGGCCGGGGTGAATGCGCGCATGGCGGAGCAGTTGGACCTGCAAAACTGCCGGATACTGGCCCCCAAACCGGCCCTGCTCAAAAAGCTGTACACCTTTGTGCCGGTGGCCCACCTGGAAACCGTTCGCGCCGCAGTATTTGCCGCAGGCGCCGGCCATATCGGGCATTACAGTGAGTGCAGTTTCCAGGGGGAAGGCCAGGGTACTTTCCGGGGCGATGCATCTACCCACCCCTTCGCCGGCCAGCCGGGCTCCCGCCACACCGAGGCGGAGGCCAAACTGGAAGTAGTGTTGCCACGATACCTGGAAGGCGCTGTGGTAAAGGCTTTGCTGGAAGCCCACCCCTACGAGGAAGTGGCCTACGACCTGGTGGCGCTGGACAATACCTGGGAAGGGGCAGGGGCCGGCATGGTAGGTACGCTGGCAACGCCCATGGAGGAACAGGCCTTCCTGCTATGGGTAAAGCAACAGTTCCGTACCGGCTGTGTACGCCATACGCCGTTATTGGGCCGTCCCATCCAAACCGTGGCGTTGTGTGGCGGGGCAGGTAGTTTCTTGTTAAAGCAGGCCATTGCGGCCGGGGCCGATGCCTACATTTCGGCAGATTTTAAATACCATGAATTTTTTGATGCTGATAATCAATTGATTATTGCAGACATTGGACATTTTGAAAGCGAACAGTTCACCGTGGAATTATTTTATCATATATTAACGCAGAAATTTCGTAATTTCGCGCCTCTTAAATCAAGCATTCGTACAAACCCGGTAAATTATTTATAAAGCATGGCTACTGTTAAAGAATTCTCCGTAGAAGAAAAATTATCCTCTGTGCTGCGTTTACAGAAGATCGATTCCAAACTGGACGGAATCCAGGTGCTGAAGGGTGAGTTGCCAATTGAAGTAAAAGACCTGGAGGACGAGATCGCAGGATTGAACACCCGCCTTAACCATATCGAAGACGAAATGGCCGGCATTCAGGAGTTCATTGCCAGCAAGAAGAACGCAATGAAGGAATCGGAGGCTCTCATTAAAAAATACGAAAAGCAGCAGGATAACGTAAAAAACAGCCGCGAATTTGAAGCCATCACTAAAGAGGTGGAAATGCAGCAGTTGGATATCAAATTGTCTGAAAAGCATATCAAGGACGCTACCGAAGAGATTCGGGAAAAGACCCGCGTACTGGAAAACGCCAAGAAAGCAATTGCCGACAAGGAAAATAACCTGAAGCACAAAAAGGGCGAACTGGAAAAGATTGTGGCCGAGACTGACAAGGAAGAAAATGAGATCCGCAAGGAAAGTGAAGAAGCCCGTACCAAGGTAGAACCCCGCCTGCTCGCCGCTTACGAAAAAATCCGCACTAACTACCGCAATGGCCTGGCCGTGGTAACCGTGGCCCGCGACGCCTGCGGCGGTTGTTTCAACGCTATTCCTCCACAGCGTCAGGCAGAAATCCGCCAGCGCAAAAAGATTATCGTGTGCGAACACTGTGGCCGCATCCTCGTAGATAACGACCTGGACGCTACCGTAACGATTTAAGGTATTTCAGCATATTTGGAAAAGGACATCTGTTTGCAGGTGTCCTTTTTTTTAATTGCCATGCCTCCAGGCCGCTATGAAATTTTGTGAATGGTTGTATTGTGAATTACTGGACTGGAAATTGCTAAAGGGAGAAAGCCCGGTATCCGGGTGTATCGTTAGAAATTGTAATGTTGGAAATTCATTTTGCGCATGCGTGTAATCTTTACCGGCTTTTTCTGTTGCTTGGCCCTGTTGGCCCATGCCGGCCAGAAAGTATTTGATTTTAATGCCCGCTGCCAGCAGGCTTATAATGCCGTGATGCAACTGCGGATGAATGATGCCAGGGCATTGCTGGATGCGGAAAAACGCGAACACCCGGATAACCTCATTCCTTACTACATCGACAACTATACCGATTTTTTCCCCCTCTTTTTTAATGAAGACCCCCAGGCCTATGCCGCAGCGGAGTCGCATCGTAAAGAGCGGCTTTCCCTGATGAGTGACGGACCTGAAGATTCTCCTTATTACTTGTATACCCAAGCCTCCATCCGCTTCCAGTGGGCTTTTGTGAAGGTGAAATTCAATGACAAATGGGACGCCGTATGGGACATCCGTAAGGCCTACATCCTACTAAAAGATAACCAGCGCAAGTTTCCCGGTTTTGCACCTAACAACCTGTTGCTGGGCGCTATGCAAGCGGTGTTTGGTACCATTCCCGACGGGTATAAATGGATTACCAACATCCTGGGCATGAAAGGAAATATTCGACAGGGCATGGCATTGGTGCAGGGGGTGATAAACAATAACGATCCATCCGCCACCCTGTTCCGCGAAGAATCTTACTATTATTATTGCTACCTCAAAGTATTTATCGAAAATAAGCCCGACGATGTATTTGTGTTTATCCGGGACAAGCAGTTAGACACGCGTAATAACTACCTCTTTGCCCTGATGGTGGCCAACCTGGCCATGAACAACCAGCGGGCCAGCATGGGCATACAGGTGCTGCAAGACCGGAACGATAGTGCCGCTTACCTGGACCTGCCTTATGCAAACTACCTGTTGGGTGTTATGAAACTGGAACGCCAGGACGCCGATGCGGCGGGCTACCTGGAAAAATTTGTACAGCAGTTCAAAGGCAAGTTTTATGTGAAAGAAGCCTATCAGCGCCTCAGTTGGGCCTACCTGCTGCAAGGCCGGATGGACCAGGCTAACCGCTGCCGGCAGGCTATCTTTACCCATGGCAATACCGAAACCGATGCCGACAAGCAAGCCCTCAAAGACGCCAAATCCGGCAACTGGCCGCAACCGGTATTGCTGAAGGCCCGTTTGCTGAGCGATGGAGGCCTGTTTGCAGAAGCCCTGAAACTACTGCAAACAGTGCATGCCGCAACCTTTACACGCACGGAAGATAAGTTGGAATATGCCTACCGCCTGGGCCGGGTGTATGATGAATTGGATCAGCAGGATAGGGCTATTGCCATGTACGAGGTAACTATTAAAGTAGGTTCCGGCCGCCAGGAATATTATGCCGCGCGGGCAGCCCTGCAACTGGGCTATATTTATGAAAAACGGAACGACAAGCGCAAGGCGGCGGAATGTTACCACACCTGCATATCCCTGCCTGATCACGATTATAAAAATTCTCTCGATCACCGCGCCAAAGCGGGGTTGCAACGGATAGGAATGGAATAAACCCGCTTTGACCACATCCTGCATCCTGTTTTTAGGGTAACCTTGTTACGCATTCCTCTTGGCAGATTGCTGTTGCAGCGCATATACCCTGCGTATGCATGGGTTATGTTTGCGTTGTGCAGGAAGGATCTATTACTATGCGTTGAATTATCCACCACCCTTTTTTAAATATCCGCACAAATGAACTTTTCCCGTAATTTGCTGCCGGAATTGTGCCGCCACTATGTTACAACGTTTAACTATTCAGAATTACGCGATCATTGAAAACCTGGAGGTAGACTTCTCCGGGCATTTTAATGTGATCACTGGCGAGACGGGCGCTGGTAAGTCTATCCTGTTGGGTGCCCTCTCGCTCATCCTGGGTGAAAGGGCCGATCCGGGCGTACTGTTCGACAAGCAGCACAAATGCGTGATCGAAGGCACTTTTCTTGTTAAGGCTGAACAGGTAGCCGAATTTTTCATCAAACATGAATTGGACCAGGAGCCACAACTGATCATCCGCCGCGAGATCAGTGCCGCTGGCAAATCGCGGGCTTTTGTAAACGATACTCCGGTGAATCTGGGACAACTGTCTGAGTTGAGCAACCTGCTGGTAGACCTGCACCAGCAGTTCGACACGCTGGAACTAAGCAGCGCGCATTTCCAGCGCGAGGTAGTAGACGCCCTGGCGGGCAATGCCAGCCGCGTACAGGCCTACCGTGGGGAATACACCAAATACAGCCAGGTGCAGAAAGAGTTGTCGCAGCTGATTACAGAGCGCGACCATGCCAATGCAATACTGGATTATAATAAATTCCTGCTGGATGAATTGCAGGAAGCGGAATTCACTGCCGGCGAAATAGAAACACTGGATAGTGAGCTGAAAGTGCTGAACCATAGTGAAGAGATCAAGCATACACTGAGCCGCATTTACTTTCAGCTAAGGGAAGACGAGCAGCCGGTGGTGCAGCAACTCAAGCAATTGCAATCCTCCCTGCAAGGCCTCGCTGCCTTTCATGCTGCCGCGCCGGCACTGGCAGAACGTATGCAATCTACCTACCTGGAGTTGCAGGACATTGCCGAGGAAATATCCCAGCTTAACGACCAGGTAAATTACGATGCGGAACGCATTGCCCTGCTTAATGAGCGGCTTGCGCTGGGTTACCGCCTGTTTAAAAAGCACAACGTAAGTGATACCAACGGGCTGCTGGCTGTACAGCAACAACTGGAATCCAGTATGCAAGGCGTGTTAAACCTGGATGAGCGCATTACCGCGCTGGAACAACTACGGGAAAGCCTGCACGAAAAATTGCAAACTGCTGCCAACGATATTACTGCCCGCAGGCAGGCTATGGCTGCGCCTTTTGAAGAAAAGGTAAATGCCCTGCTTGCACAGGTGGGAATGCCAAATGCGCGCCTGAAAGTAAGCCTTGCCCAAGGTGCCTTACACGCATATGGACAGGATGTGATAGAGCTGCTCTTTGATGCTAACCGGAGCGATCATTTTGCCCCGGTGGGCAAAGTGGCTTCCGGCGGTGAGTTAAGTCGCTTAATGCTTTGCATCAAGTCGCTAGTAGCCACGTCGGTGCATCTGCCCACCCTCATATTCGATGAAATCGATACCGGTATTTCGGGTGAGGCGGCACGCCAGGTAGGCATCATCATGAAAGGCCTGGCCGATGCACACCAGGTGATTTGCATTACCCACCAGCCACAGATTGCAGGTAAGGCAGACACACACTACTTCGTGTTTAAGAATGCCGCCGCAGCCCGGGTTACCACCGGTGTGCGCATTCTGTCGCAGGAAGAGCGTATACACAGCATTGCACAAATGCTGAGCGGGGAGAGGCCTACCGCGGCTGCCTTAGAGAATGCAAGGGAAATGGTGTTGGGCTAATATTTGGAATTTGGGATTTATTATAATTATTTTTGCTGAAATTAACATTTAACCAATGTCTCATAACTTACTAAAAGGAAAAAAAGGTATCATCTTCGGCGCACTGGACGAAAAATCTATTGCCTGGAAAACGGCCTTGCGTTGCGTAGAACAAGGTGCTGAAATTGTATTGACCAATGCCCCGATTGCGCTGCGTATGGGCGAGATCAACAAACTGGCGGAACAATGTAAAGCACCGGTAATTCCCGCAGACGTTACCAACATGGATGACCTGAAAAACCTGTTCACAAAATCAATGGAGCATTTTGGCGGCCAAGTAGATTTTGTGCTACACTCTGTAGGTATGAGCCTCAATGTTCGTAAAGGGAAACGCTATACCGACCTCGATTACGATTTCTTTCACAAAACGCTCGATATTTCTGCCTTGTCGCTGCACCGCGTGCTGCAAACGGCTTTTGGCCTGAACGCTATCAGTGAATGGGGTTCTGTGGTGGCGCTGACTTATATTGCAGCACAGCGGGTATTCCCGGATTATAACGATATGGCCGATGCCAAATCTTTGCTGGAATCTATTACCCGCAGCTTTGGGTACCAGTATGGTATTAAAAACAAAGTACGCATCAACACCGTTTCCCAGTCGCCCACCCGTACTACGGCAGGCAGTGGCGTGAAAGGTTTTGATGGCTTCATTAGCTACGCCGAAAAAATGAGCCCGCTAGGCAATGCTTCTGGCGAACAATGCGCCGATTACTGCGTAACCTTATTTTCCGATCTTACCAAGATGGTGACGATGCAAAACCTCTTCCACGATGGTGGATTCTCCTTCACTGGTGTATCTGCGGCGGTAGTAGAACAAATGGAAAAATAAAACATAGCGCCGGCGGGGCAGCCCGCCGGCAAGTGGCTATAAAAAATAAAAGCCGTTCTGGTTCAGAACGGCTAAATTTTTTTCGCATAGGGGTGCGTTGGGGGGAACCAACAACAGTCTATTGCAGCTAATACTCGTCTTCGTTAAAGAAGAAATCGTCCTGAGACGGGTAGTCCGACCAGATGTCTTCAATGCCTTCATAAATTTCACCTTCATCTTCCAGCTCCTGGAGGTTTTCGATAACTTCGATAGGCGCACCGGAGCGGATGGCGTAGTCAATAAGTTCGTCCTTCGTAGCTGGCCAGGGAGCGTCCTCCAGGTATGAAGCTAATTCAAGTGTCCAGTACATGTTATCAAAAGTTTTACTTTTTAAATTTTCGCAAAAGTATTATTTAATTTGAAATAAACAACATCTAGTATTTTAACGGTCAATTACTTTTCCAAATATGCTTACTGCCCGCAATCTTACCAAAAATTATTCCAACCTGCCTGTACTGAAAGGTGTTGATATTCAAGTGAGTAAAGGAGAGATCGTCACGATTGTTGGTTCTTCGGGGGCAGGGAAAAGTACACTACTGCATTTACTGGGTACGTTGGATACGCCTACATCGGGCCAGATTTTCTTGCACGATGAAGATGTAACGGCCTTGCGGGGCAAGGCCCTGGCCGATTTCCGGAACCAGCATATTGGCTTTATTTTCCAATTTCACCACTTGCTGCCAGAGTTCACGGCGATGGAGAATGTATGTATACCAGGCTATATTGCCGGGCATCCCAAAAAGGGCGTAAAAGAACGGGCCATGTTCCTACTGGACACCCTGGGGCTGGGCAGTCGCCAGGATCATAAGCCCTCAGCGCTTTCCGGAGGGGAGCAGCAGCGGGTGGCAGTGGCCAGGGCTTTGATTAATACCCCTGCCATCGTAATGGCCGATGAACCAACAGGAAACTTGGATTCTCATAATGCGCGGGAGCTGCACCAGTTATTTTTCTCCCTCCGCGATCAGTTTAACCAAACCTTTGTGATCGTAACCCACAATGAAGAACTAGCGCCTCTCAGCGACCGTCAACTGGTGATGAAAGACGGTAAGATTGTCGATGAAATAAAAAGTGTATCTCATTAATCTTCCCTTTTCCTGGGCCTCCAGGGAATTTCCGCCACGCCTAATTGAAAGCTGGTGAACCGTGCCAGCACAAACAAATAATCGCTTAGCCGGTTCAGGTATTGTAACACTTCGGGTACTACCAGCTGTCCTGCTTCCTGCATGGCCACGCACAACCTTTCCGCCCTGCGGCACACGGTGCGGGCTATGTGGCAGGTAGATACCGCTACATGGCCTCCAGGCAACAGAAAATATTTCAGGGGTTCCAGGCTGGCCTCCATGTTATCGATGGCTTGTTCCAATTGTTGAATGTCTTCCGGCAGCAGGTCGGGAATGCTCATTTTCTGCTCCTTTTCCGGGTCGGAAGCCAGGGAGGCGCCCACTACGAAGAGGCGGTCCTGAATGGTTTGCAACAAAGCCCTGGTACCGGTATGGGTTTGGTAATCGATGACCAGGCCCAGGTAAGCGTTCAATTCATCTACGGTGCCATAGGCATCTATGCGGATATGGCTTTTGGATACCTTGGCTCCGCCGATCAGGGAAGTTTTGCCCTTATCGCCGGTTTTGGTATAAATTTTAAATGCCATGTGGGCGGAAATTTAAACGGTGATCTTTTCGTTGATGCGGTCTGACTCGATTACGCCATCGCGCAGGCGCACCACGCGGTGTGCGTGATCGGCAATATCTTCTTCATGGGTAACCAGTACCACGGTATTGCCGGCCGCTTGCAGGCTGCTAAAAATATCCATGATCTCGATGGAGGTTTTGGTATCGAGATTGCCAGTAGGTTCGTCGGCCAGGATGAGGGAGGGATTGTTAATAAGGGCGCGGGCAATGGCTACGCGTTGCGACTGTCCACCGGAAAGCTCGTTAGGTTTGTGTTTGGCGCGCTCAGATAAGCCTACCCTGGCCAGCATAGCCATGGCGCGTTCCTGCCTTTCCTTTGCATTTATGCCGGCGTAAATGAGAGGTACGGCCACGTTTTCCCAGGCAGAAAGCCGGGGCATGAGGTTAAACTGCTGAAATACAAACCCAATCTCCTTATTGCGCACCAGCGCCAGGTCGTCGTCTTCCATGCTGCTTACGTCCTGGCCACTGAGAATATAACGGCCAGCAGTAGGTGTGTCCAGGCAGCCCAGGATATTCATCAACGTAGACTTGCCGGAGCCGGAAGGCCCCATCAGGGCTACGTATTCATTTTTGAGAATTTGAAGCGACACCCCTTTGAGTACAGGCAGGGCCTGTTTGCCGGTCACGTAACTTTTCTCAATATTTTGCAGGAGGATAACAGCAGGAGCAGCCATATTATTTCTTGATTACTTTGGGTACTTTGAAATACTGGTCGCTGGCCGCAGGGGCGTTGCGCAGGGCCGTTTCGCGGCTGATAGCCGGTATCACCACATCTTCCCGCAGTACGTTCACGTTATCGGTCATATGCAGGAGAGGGGGCACGCCGGTGGTATCCAGCGTACTGAGTTGTTCCACGAAGGTGATCATGCGTTGCAGGTCTTGTTGGATACCTGCACTTTCTTCCGCACTGAATTCCAGGCGGGAAAGGGTGGCCAACTGCTGTACCAGTGCATCATTTACTTCCATACGTGCTAACTTAAATGAATCGTTAATTGAATATAAACATTGTTGCCCAAAGGTAAATAAAATAGCGGATGGCCAGTATACATTCGCTACCAGCGGCTAAATGCATCCTGTAGCGGTGGCCGGGCCTTTCAAAACGGCTGGGGTAGAAAGCTATTTTCATTAACTTGCAACCCGATTATGGCTACAGAAAAAGAAATTGTGGTTAGTGGCATCCGGTCCACTGGTTATTTGCACCTCGGAAATTATTTCGGGGCCATCCGTAACTATGTGCGGATGCAAGAAGATTTTAACTGTTATTTTTTCATTGCAGACTGGCATTCCCTCACCACCCATCCCGATCCGAAAGATCTTGCCGGCAACGTGATGCGCATGATCTCCGAAAACATTGCCGCCGGTCTGGACCCGGAGAAAGTGGCATTGTATGTGCAAAGCGATATACCAGAGATTGCGGAGCTGTATATGCTGCTCAATACGGTGGCTTACTTGGGTGAACTGGAAAAGGTGCCAACTTTTAAAGAAAAAGTAAGGCTGCAACCGGGCAATGTAAATGCAGGCCTGCTCACCTACCCGGTGCTGATGGCTTCGGATATACTGGTACATCGCGGCACCCATGTGCCGGTGGGCAAAGACCAGGAGCAGCACCTGGAAATGGCCAGGCATTTTGCCGTACGTTTTAATAACCGTTACGGCGCAGACCTTTTCCCCGAGCCGCAGGCATTTAATTATGGCGACAATCTGGTGCGCATTCCCAGCCTGGATGGAGCGGGTAAAATGAGCAAAAGTGAAAACCAGATGGCCACGTTATACCTTGCCGATGAGGATGACCTGATCCGCAAAAAAGTGATGAAGGCCAAGAGTGATAGCGCCGCCGGTGGTGAAATGCCCGAGTCTGTGGTGAACCTCTTCCAGCTTATGACGTTGGTAAGCGCACCGGATGCGGTAAAAAAATTCCGGGAAGACTATGATGCGGGCAATATCCGCTATGGCGATATGAAGAAACAACTGGCGGAAGACATGGTAAACTTTATCCGGCCCATCCGGGAAAAAACGCTGGAATTGCAGCAAGATAAAACGTATCTTAACAACGTCATGCGTGCGGGCGCCGATAAAGCACGGGCCAGTGCAGCCGACACGTTGCAACAGGTACGGAAACTGATCGGCATCAATTATTACTAAATCCCTGACAGTTGCGTATAGCCGCAACCGTTAGTATCAAACCGAGATGGCAAAACAACAGCAGATTAAACATATCGCGGTAGCCGGTAATATAGGTGCCGGTAAAACGACGCTCACTTCCATGTTGTCCAGACATTACAAATGGATGCCGCAGTTTGAGGATGTCGAAAACAATCCTTACCTGAACGACTTTTATGAAGACATGCCACGCTGGTCGTTTAATCTACAGATATATTTTTTGAATAGCCGCCTACGCCAGTTGCTGGACATACAGCACGGACGCGAAACGGTGATACAGGACCGCACCATTTACGAAGATGCACATATCTTTGCGCCCAACCTGTACGAAATGGGCCTGATGACCAAGCGGGATTTCGACAACTATTTCAACTTTTTTGAAACGCTAAAATCCATGGTGAAACCACCAGACCTGCTTATTTACCTGCAAGCCTCGGTGCCTACGCTGGTGGCGCAAATTCAAAAACGCGGGCGCGAATACGAAGAGAACATCCGGTTAGATTACCTGAAACGGTTAAATGAATATTACAATAACTGGATAGACAAATACAAAGAAGGTCCTTTACTGATCATCGACATCGACAAAAATAAATTTGCGGAGAATGAAGAAGACTTGGGTGATATTATTTCTAAAATAGAATCGCAGATCAACGGATTATTTTAAGTCCGGAACAATTTTCATACACCGCCGCACCAACAACCTGATCCGGGCATATGGCCTGGATTTTTTTTGTTCCATTACCAGTCTCTGCTTTAATTATACTTTTTCCCTCATTAACAATTTATAAACATTTGGTATCCTATCAATTTGCTAATTGCAGTATAGTTGATGCGATGGAATAGTTAACCGCTTTGTTCCCTCTATCATTTTTGAACCCTATCATTTTGTAACCCTTATTGAGTATTCCACCATGAAACATTTGTTGGTGATTTTCTGCGTGATATTACGCGGATGCGCATTTGCGCAGGTATTATGGCCCGTGGGAAAAGACCCGGGGCTGGGCGTTTATAGCCATCATTTTCAACAAGTATTTGCCACGGTGCAGCATCCGGCGGCCTTGGCATGGCAGGGCAGTTTTACAGCGGGGATTTATGCGGAGCGCAGGTTTATGCTGGAGGCTACCAATGCATATGCCGCAGCCATTGCATTGCCGGCGGGGCCGGGCGGCTTTGGACTTAATATGCAGCACTTCGGTTATTCGGATTACCGGGAGCAGCAGGTGGGCTTTGGTTACGGGCGTCACCTGGGCAAGCTGGTAGACATAGGCTTGCAGGTAGATTATTTTGTGAAATCAATTGCCGGGTATGGGCAGGCTGCGGTAACTACTTTTAACGGTGGGGTGATGGTGCATATCAGCCCCCAGGTGCATGTGGGGGTAGATGTATTTAACCCCGTTCGCAAAAGACTATATAAGCTGGGAGAAGAACAATTGGCGGCCATGTGTACCGTGGGGGCAGGTTACGAAGCATCGCAATGGTATGTAAGCGCCGTGGCCACTGCTACAGCAGGACAGCCCCTGCTCACGCGGGTGGCTTGTACCTATGTGCTGGTAAAACAACTGGCCTTGGAGGCCGGCATCGCTACCAATGCGCAATATAATTTTGCAGGTGTGTCGCTGCGCTTATCACATCTGCGTATAGACGTAGCCGGTAGTTATCATCCACAACTGGGCATTACACCGGCGGCTACGCTCATCTGGCGCGGCACGCCACGGGACGCCACGCCATAGCACATACGCATGTGAGGCTTCCTATGCGGATTTACTTCAGCATTTTTACCTAACCTCCATATTCATCCCTGAAAAAAAATCATTCATCGTTATACCCCATCGTCCATGAAAACTGTACTGTTCCTTCTCGCTGGCATTTTTGCCTGCGCACGGGTACTCGCGCAGCAGCCCGAAACACAGCCCTACATCACCGAAAACCAGTTTGAAGAAGAAAGTGCCCGCACAGACGCTATTCCGCAAGAAGATGGGCAGTGGCAGGACCAGGAGGCTTACCGCCGCCGTCCTTTGCAACTGAACAAAGCCAGCGCTGGGGAACTGGCTTCCCTGGGCATGCTTACGCCTTGGCAGATTACGGCGTTGCTGCGTTACCGTGATACCCTTGGAGCGTTTATCAGCTTATATGAACTGCAAGCTATTCCTGGTTTTGACCAGTCCACCATTGAGCGCTTACTACCCTTTGTACAGGTGGGTTACGACCTGGACCCGCATATCAACTGGCGTACCAGGCTTACCCAGGGCAGTACCAGCATGTTACTGCGCTACACCCGCACCATGGAAGCGGCCAGGGGATACCAGGCGGCAGATAGCGTCGCGCCACATTACCTGGGTAGCCCAGATGGTTTGCAACTGCGTTACCGTTACAACCATCCAGGTTATGCGAGTTATGGACTTGTGATGCAAAAAGACGCGGGGGAGCAGTGGTTTCAAGGTGCGGAAAAGCAGGGCTTCGATTTTTACAGCGCCCATGCTGCTATAAAAAACGACAAGGCCCTGGCGGCCCTCCTGCTGGGCGACTATACGGTGAACATGGGGCAGGGGCTTGTAAACTGGCAGGCACAGGCCTTTGGCAAAAGCGCCGGCGTGATGAACGTAGAGCGGCAGGGCGACTTGTTGCGGCCTTATGCCTCCGCAGGTGAATATTATTTTTACCGCGGGGCTGCCATTACCCTGCGGGCAGGCCACTGGCGATGCACTGCTTTTGCATCCAGCCGTAAGTTGGACGGCAATGCTGTGACTGATACCCTCGGCATAAACTATATTACCTCCCTGGTGGCCAGCGGCTACCACCGCTCAGAAAATGAACTAAACCAGCGACAGCAGGTGAGGCAATATACAATGGGTGGCAACATAGGACTGCACTATCGAACCTGGCAATGGGGGCTGAATGTGTTGTACAACCACCTTTCGCAGCCGCTGCAAAAACGGGCCTATCCTTATAACCGGTTCGAATTTGCTGGCCAGGCGCTGGGCAATGCCAGTGTAGACTATAGCGGTAACTGGCGCAACCTGCATTTCTTTGGAGAAGTAGCTGCCAGCGATAACCGCCGTTTTTCTATGATACAGGGGCTACTGGCTGCCGTGGCGCCTGCGATAGACCTGGCACTGGTGTACCGGCATTACGACCGGGCCTATCAAAGCCTGTATGCCAATGCCTTCGGCGAATCTTTTCGCCCGGCCAATGAAAGCGGTGTATATAGTGCGCTCACCTGGCGGCTCTTTAAGCCACTTACGCTCAATGCTTACTTCGATGCATTCCGCTTTCCCTGGCTGAAATACCGTGTGAATGCGCCCTCGGCGGGCAACGACCTGCAAGGGAGCTTGTTATATGCACTGTCTAAAAAAAGTAGTGTTTACATGGGTTATCATCACAAAACCCATGACCAGAACTTGGCGGTGGCAGCGCAGGGGCTAACGCCGGTATGGCCCGCACATACTTTCGGATGGCGGTGGCAGTCCATAGTGGCATGTTCCCCGGCGTTCACCTGGAAAATGCGGGTGCAAACATCGACCTACCGCCATGGTAGCGAACATGCCGCCGGATGGATGTTGTATGAAGAAGGCAGTCGCCAGTGGAAACGATTCACGCTAACCGGAAGAATCACTTTATTTAATACGGATAATTCCGACGCAAGGATCTACATCAATGAAACGAGTATGCTGTATAGTTATGATATTGCGCAGCTATATGGGAAAGGATATACCTGGTATGTGCAGGCGCGATACAAAACAAAACACTTTACCTGCTGGTGCCGTTTGCGCCAGGCGCACTATAGCGATGCAGATCATATTGGCAGTGGATGGGATGAAATAAAAGGGCCTAACAAAACAGCTTTACAGGTACAGGTAGAATACCGGATGTAGGATGATGGTAGGTAACGTGCGCGGAAAGCCGCGCCAGTAGCCTATGACGGCCACTGCATAATTACCGCAGCAGCCGTAAGCGGATCATTTTTATAAAAGACCAATTCTTGTCATTGTCTACTATCTACATAGGTTATACATATTTTAATTATATTAATGTTAAACCCTTGTTAATTTTTATTTGTTTAAACAATGTTTTTTTATACCTTGCATTAGTACCAAAATCTAAAACGAAGCTTTCGTGTGTGTTTGATTTGTTAATAGTGTTTCAATAAGATCAACAACGAAATTTAAAATATCGATCAACAAAATTGTTAGAAGAACCTGGTAACAACAAAATTTGTGTAAGACTATTTGCTTTACCCTGATGCTATAAATCAGTCTGCCAAGTATTTTGGATAATGTATACCGTTTGTCAATCAATAGCTCAATCATTTAATGCGCTAACAACAAAATCAATTATATAACCCGATTCGTTTGACCTGTGCTTAATCGCTACCATGGCGTATTATTGGTGTTGAACATTTCAATCAAAATCTAAACGCTCTACATGCACACTATTGGAAAAATAGTACTGAAAGGTTTGTAACGCAGTTTTATTTCCACCCAAATGTATATGCTGTGCCATGTGCACAAATCAATGCGAAGGCGTTGGTCATGGACATGGGCATACCCCTTGATCTCTAAGTTTTTTTACATAGTTCATTAACCAAAATTTAAATCTTTTTATGAAAAGAGCACTACTCTTTTTCACCATGCTTATGGTGGCTGCAACCATGGTCTACGCCCAGCAGCACCAGGTGTCCGGGAAGGTTACTGGCAGTGATGGCGCTGCAGTTCCTCTTGCCACTGTCCAGGTAAAAGGTACCACCACTGGTACCACAGCGGATGCTAATGGCGTTTTTACATTGACGGTAAACCCCAGCGACATCCTGGTAATAAGAAGCGTAGGATTTCAATCACAGGAAGTCAGGGTAGGCAATGGCGGCACTCTCAATGTTATATTGACGCCAGATAACGCCAGCCTCCAGGAAGTGGTGGTTACGGCGCTCGGTATCCGGAGAAATAAAAATGAGCTGCCTTACGCTGCACAAACGGTAACTGCCGAAGAGCTAAACCGGACCCGCGATGCAAACGTAACCAACTCACTTTCCGGTAAAGTATCCGGCCTGGAAATACGCCGCAATAACAGCCTGGGTGGTTCTACCAACATTGTGCTGCGGGGTAATAAATCGCTGACCAATGATAACCAGGCTATGTTTGTGGTAGATGGTGTGCCGATAGACAATGCCAATACCAACAACCATGATTCCCGCACGGGTGCTGGTGGTTATGATTATGGTAATGCGGCGGCAGACATTAACCCCGATGATATTGAATCGGTGAATGTACTGAAAGGCGCTGCTGCCAGTGCATTGTATGGTTCCCGCGCAGCAAACGGGGTGATCATGATCACTACCAAAAAAGCAGCCAAAGGTGTAGGTGTTACCATCAACAGCGGGGTAACAAAAGGCTACATTGATAAATCTACCCTGCCTAAATACCAGCATGAATACGGTGCCGGTTATGGCGATTACTTCGATTATGGTGCCGATGATGTACCTATTGTACCTATGTATGATGATGCTTCCCTGGGTCATAAATTTGATCCTTCCATGCAGGTGTATACCTGGGAATCGTTTGATCCTACAGATAAAAATTATGGCAAGTCTGTGCCCTGGGTGGCCGCTTCCCATGGCCCCAACTCCTTTTACCTGAACCCTACATCCACCAACAACAGTGTTACCATTAATTCCGGAGGAGAAAAAGGATACTTTAAACTGGGGTACACCAAAAGCATAGAAGATGGCATCCTGCCAAATTCACAACTGAAAAAAGACCTGGTAAACTTCGGCGCTTCTTACGATGTAACCGACAAGCTTACCGCCAGCGCCAATGCAAACTTTACTCGGCAGACGGGCCTGGGCCGTTATGGTACCGGGTATGGGCTGAACAACGTATCGAGCAACCTGCGCCAGTGGTGGGAAATGAATACCGATCTTAAATCGCAGAAAGATGCTTACTTCCGGACCAAACAAAATGATACCTGGAACCGCAATGGTGCAGACGACCCGGTGCCGGCCTATTGGGACAATCCCTATTTTGTGCGGTATGAAAACTATGAGAACGATTCCCGCAACCGCATCTTCGGCAACGTAGCCTTGAATTATAAATTTGCTCCATGGTTTAGCGTAATGGGCCGTGTATCGGTAGATCATTACAATGAAATACAGGAAGAACGTATTGCCAAAGGCAGTATCAACGTTTCGCAATACCAGCGTTTTAACCATGAATACAATGAGTACAACTACGACCTGCTGCTGAACTTCCAGCACACCTTTGCTTCCGGCCTGTCGCTGAAAGGGCTGATCGGGGGCAACGTTCGCCGCAATACGCAGTCTTCCATCCTGGCCTCTACCAACGGAGGCCTGCTGATAGATCGCCTGTACTCCCTGACCAATACGGCCAACCCCATGCAGGCGCCCACTGAAACAGATTCCACGTTTGAAGTGGATGGTATCTTTGCCTCCGGCACCGTAGGTTGGAAAGACTTGCTCTTCCTGGATATTACCGGTCGCCGCGATAAGGCTTCTACCTTGCCGGCCAATAACAATACCTACTATTACCCCTCCGCTTCCCTGGGTTTTGTATTCTCCAAATTGATGCCCAGTGCTACCTGGCTGTCTTATGGTAAACTGCGCGCCAACATTGCAGAAGTGGGCAACAGCGGAACTCCTTATCTGATCCAGGATTACTACGATGTACCCACCGGTATTAATGGTACGCCGCTGGCATCTGTAAGAAATACCAAAAACAATCCCGACCTGAAACCGGAAAGAACCATCAGCCATGAATTTGGCCTGGAAGCTGCTTTCCTGAACAACCGGGTAGGCTTTGACTTCTCTTATTACAACCAGCGCTCCATTGACCAGATCGTACCCTTACCCGTATCTAACGCTACCGGATATACGTATAAAGTGATTAATGCCGGTACGATCGTAAACAAAGGTATTGAGCTTTCTGCTTACGTAACGCCGGTGAAGACCAAGGATTTCAGTTGGACGTTAAACCTGAACTTTGCCCGCAACCGCAACCGTGTTACAGAGCTGAATGGTACGGACGTACTGCAACTCCTGGATGCACAGGGCGGCGTAACCATCAATGCCACCAAGGGAGAGGCCTATGGTAACATCCGGGGTACAGACTATGTATACCTGAACGGACAGCGGGAAGTGGACGAAGACGGCCATTACGTATTTACCAGTACTTCCAACAATACTATCGGTAATGTAAGCCCTGATTGGATAGGCGGCGTATCCAATACACTTAAATACAAAAACCTGTCCCTGAGTTTCCTGATAGACATTAAACATGGCGGCGATGTATTCTCGCTTGATATGTATTATGGACTGGCTACCGGCTTGTACCAGGAAACGGCTGGGCTAAATGAACTGGGTGGAGAAAAAAGAGGTGATCCGAATAGCAATGGTGGTGTGCTGAATAAGGGTGTTACCGCAGATGGTAAGCCCAATACCAAACGTATTACCTATGCAGATTACGGAGAAGCTGGTTACTACTACAATCCCGATAAGGCTTTTGTGTACGATGCCAGCTACGTAAAATTGCGGGAAGTAGCACTCACCTTCTCCCTGCCTTCAAAATGGCTGTCGCATGTGAATGCATTTAAAGGCATAGATATTAGCCTGCTGGGCCGTAACCTTTGGATTATTCATAAAAACCTGCCTTATTCCGATCCGGAAGATGGCCTGGGGTCGGGTAACCTGCAAGGCTACCAGGTAGGCGCATATCCTACCACCCGTAACATTGGTTTTAACGTTAAACTGAGATTCTAAACACAACACCAGAAACGATGAAAAGATTCAAACTTTGCCTGATATACACCGTGGTGAGCGCTTTTATGGTATCCTGCACCAAACACCTGGAGGACCTGAACGTTATCACGAAAAGCCCGCAGGACGTATCTTACACCACCTTGTTCTCCGCTGCAGAACTGCGCCTGGTGAACCAGCTTACCGATGCGGATGAGAACTATAACGTATTCCGACTGCAATCGCAGTACTGGACGGAAACCACTTATGTGGATGAAGCCAATTACAACCTGAACTCTCGCGCTATTCCCGATCACATATGGGCCGCACTGTACCGCGATGTACTTCAGGACCTGGAGAGAGCTAAGAGCTTGCTGCCGGCTTCCGCCGATCCTACTTCCGCCACTAGCAAAAACCAACTGGCCATTATAGACGTGCTGGAAGTGTTTACCTACTCCACGCTGGTAAACATTTACGGTAATATTCCTTACAGCAAGGCGCTGGACATCAACAACGTGATGCCCACTTACGACGATGCTGCTACTATCTATGCTGACTTGTTTACCCGCCTCGACGCCGACATAGCAGCGCTTAGTACCAGTGGCGAGGGCTTTGGTAGCATAGACCTGATATACGGCACTACCGATGCGAAACTTAGCAACCAGGTGGAGCTATGGAAAAAGTTTGCCAATTCCCTGAAATTGAGAATGGCGCTTACAGTAGCGGATGTAGACGGTACCGCCGGACAGAAAGCGGCAGAAGCTGCGGCAGGCGTGTTCACCTCCGCCGCCGACAATGCGTCTTTTGCTTACTCCACCATTCCGCCCAATACAAATCCGGTGTGGGTGGCCCTGGTACAAAGTGGCCGTCATGACTTTATCGGCACCAATACCTTAGTAGATATTCTCAATGCCCTCAATGATCCGCGCCTTCCTCAATTCTTTACAACGGTTCCCGGCTCGGACCCCGCCGTGTATGCCGGTGCGCCATATGGTGTAAAATCAGTATTCACCGACTGGTCTGGTCCCAGCCCGAAAGTAGAAGTGAAAGACCGTGAAGCCCTGGTATTGGATTATTCAGAGGTAGAATTTTACCTGGCGGAAGCAGCCGCCCGTGGTTACGCAGTAGGTGGCACGCCCGCCAGTCATTACAATGCAGGTATCAAAGCGTCTATCCTTTATTGGGGTGGTACGGAAGATGATTACGCCGCGTATGTTGCGCAACCATCTGTAGCCTATGCCACTGCCAGCGTTCCAAATGGCTGGAAAGGGGCCATTGGCACCCAATCCTGGATAGCTCACTACAACCGTGGTTATGAAGGATGGCTTTCCTGGAGAACGCTGGACTTCCCCCTCTTTAACGTTCCACCAAATGTAGACGACTATGCAGACATTCCGGTACGGTATACTTACCCGGTTACGGAACAGAACCTTAATAAGACCAACTATAATGCCGCTGCCGCCGCCATTGGAGGCGACGCTTTATCGACCAAGTTGTTTTGGGATAAATTTTAATCTAATCCATTTTTGCCCGAAAGGCCGCCAGCACCCTGCTGGCGGCCTTTTTACTATCTGTGACCTGGTAAATGGAGGCGCAATTATAGTGGGTTGTACCAGCTCACCTACTGGCCAGGAGGCGCTTTCAGTGTGTCAGTAAATATAAAAGGCATCGCCCCTGTAATACCTTATTCCAGGCTGACAAGGCTTTAGCAGAATATACATTAAAGTCTTAAAAATCATTGCATTTAAAAAAATAGGCCTCATTTGAAGTCTCTTTTTTTATTTTTGTACCGCGTTAAAAAAACCAATATGGATATTCAGGAAGAAGAGCAGCATCAATTAAACATAGAACTGAGCGAGGAGATGGCAGAAGGCACTTATGCTAACCTGGCCGTTATTACACATTCCAATGCAGAATTTGTAGTGGATTTTGTGAACGTAATGCCCGGATTGCCTAAGGCTAAAGTGAAGTCCCGCATTATTTTAACGCCGCAGCATGCCAAGCGTTTTATGAAGGCCATGCTGGAAAACATCAAAAAATATGAATCCGTGCATGGAACCATCCAGGACCAGGAGCCGGTATCCATGCCCATGAATTTTGGCGGGCCTTCCGCGCAAGCCTAGTGCTGGCGTAGCATTGCGGGCTTTGCCCGGTTTACATTTTTCAGCATTACTGAGACTTCGCGTTATGGAACAAACGTATGCTTATGCCCGTCTGCGGGAATTTACCAGGAATGTATTTATCGCGATCGGCTGCCCGGCAGATCAGGCCGAACTGGCCAGCGAAGTATTATTAAGCGCAGACCTTCGTGGAATTGATTCTCATGGCGTAGCCCGGCTGTCGGGCTATGTGCGTTTATGGGAGGGAGGGCGCATTAATGCCAACCCCCATATCCGGATTGTGCATGAAACACCCTCTACCGCCGTGGTAGACGGGGATGGTGGTCTGGGCCTGGTAGTGGCGCCCTTTGCCATGCAGGTAGCCATCGATAAGGCTGCCCAGGTGGGTACTGGCTGGGTGAGCGTAAAACATTCCAACCACTTCGGGATAGCCGGCTACCACGCGATGAAGGCTCTGGATAAAGATATGATTGGTATGGCAATGACCAATGCCAGCCCGCTGGTGGCACCCACCTTCGGCAAGGAGCGCATGCTAGGTACCAACCCGATTGCCGTGGCTATCCCGGCAAACAAACAGCCTGCTTTTGTAGCCGATTTTGCCACCACTACGGCGGCCAACGGCAAACTGGAGATGCTTCAACGCAAAGCGGAAACGGCCCCCACCGGCTGGATACAGGATAAGCAGGGTAATAGCAGCACCAACCCCTACGAGCTGAAAGATGGAGGCGCTTTGCTGCCACTGGGCGGCGACCGGGAACATGGTAGTCACAAAGGATATGGCCTGGGCGCGGTGGTCGATATATTTTCGGCGGTACTGTCTGGCGCCAATTACGGCCCCTGGGCACCACCCTTCGTAAGCTTCCTGCCGCTGGCACCAGACCCGGTAGGGCAGGGGCTGGGCCATTTCTTTGGTGCCATGCGGGTAGACGCGTTCCGGCCAGTGGGCGAATTTAAAGACCATATGGATAACTGGATCAGCCGTTTCCGCGCCACCACGCCCATTCACGATGAGCAGCCGGTACTCATTCCCGGCGATCCGGAAAGGGAAATGCAGGCCGAGCGCCTGCTCAACGGCATTCCGCTACTGGAACCTGTGGTGAAAGACCTGCAGGCAGTAGCGCAAAAATTTAATATCAACTATTAGTCACTTTACTACATATTTCTAGCATGAAAGTTTTAAAATTTGGTGGCACTTCGGTAGGCAAACCGGAACGTATGCATTCGGTGGCCCAACTCATCACCGCAGATCAGGAAGCTAAGATCGTGGTACTGTCTGCATTGTCCGGCACTACGAATGCGCTGGTGGAAATAGGCCAGTCCTTGTCAGAAGGTAACAAGGCACAGGCGAAACAACAGATAGATAAGCTGGAAGCGCATTACCGTGCTTTTTGTGAAGCACTGGTAAAAACCGATGCAGCCCGCGCGGCGGCAGCGATGATTGTGGATGAACATTTTGAATTCCTCAATATCATCCTGAAAATCTCTTTTAATGAAGCGCTGAATAAAGATATTCTGGCTCAGGGCGAATTGCTTTCTACCCGGCTTTTCACGGCTTATTTGCAGGAAGCGGGTATAAAAGCAGTGTTACTGCCTGCCCTGGAATTTATGAGCATAGACGAGTTTGAAGAACCGGAAATTCCCCGCATTAAAACCCGGCTCACGGCGCTCATAGACCAATATAAAAATGATACTGTTTTTGTGACCCAGGGTTACATTTGCCGCAATGCCAAGGGGGAAATAGATAATCTGAAACGGGGTGGGAGCGACTACTCTGCTTCCCTGATCGGCGCCGCTATTCATGCTTCGGAAATTCAGATATGGACAGACATTGACGGGATGCACAATAACGATCCCCGCGTGGTAAAAAAGACCTTCCCCATCGATCAGCTTTCCTTTGACGAAGCGGCAGAATTGGCCTATTTTGGCGCTAAGATCCTGCACCCTGCCTCTATCTGGCCTGCACAACATTTTAATATTCCCGTGAAGCTGCTTAATACCTTGCAGCCCGAAGCTAAAGGCACCATTATTACCGAACTGCCCAATGGCAACGGCGTGAAAGCGGTGGCCGCGAAAGACGGCATTATTGCCATTAAGATCAAGTCCAGCCGCATGCTGCTGGCCTACGGTTTCCTGCGCAAGATATTTGAAGTGTTCGAGAAATACCGCACCCCAATCGATATGATCACCACGTCCGAGGTGGCTGTTTCTATTACGATCGATAGCACGATACACCTGGAACAGATATTGAAAGAGCTACAGCCATTTGGCACGGTGGAACTGGATCATCACCAAACCATCGTATCTATCGTAGGCAATGAGGTAGCGGCCACGCCATCTATCTTACAAAAGCTTTTTGATTCCCTGTCGGACGTGCCGGTAAGAATGATCTCTTACGGGGGTAGCCGCCATAATATTTCCATCCTGGTGGCCGCGCAGTACAAGGATAAAACCTTGCAGGTATTAAACAAAGGATTGTTTAACCTAGAATAACAAAAATGGTCTTAGGGTTGCAAAACCCGATTGGAAAATAGGTATTACACAATGGTCTGCCAGCAATGGCAGGCCATTTTTTTAAGATAAAAACGGTATGAATTGAGCGGGGGATCTCTGTGTTGGGAAGGTAGGTCAATGAAAATAGCTGCTAAAAAGTGAGCCTGTGCTGAAAAAAAAATAGGCCTGTGCTATGCCTGTTCTGGACAGGACTGTGGATAAGTCTTGTTCAACATTGGCATAGCCCGGACATAGGCCCGGGCTATTATAGATGCAGCCGTAGCGGCCACTGATTCTTAAAATTAAAGTAGTGGGCGGGCAATGCAGGTGCTGCTGCCTGGCATATGCTATTCCTTGATCTTTTTCTTCAGCAGGGTTACCTGGTCTTGCAGGTGGCTTACCATATCGGCGAGGTGGTTTACACTCATGCGGCTTTGATTATTGGTTTTGCTGATCACCGCGTCTGTTTGCCAGATTTCCAGTATATCATCCATGCTTACGGAATAGGGTTCAAACTGGGGATTATCTGACATCAGCGTCACCTTGGTTTTAGAGCGGTTGCTCTTGATCACGCGTTTGTATACAATGCCTTCGCGGCTGGTCATCACCACGTAGGTTTCATTGTTACGTAACTCGTCCCAACCATCTACTTTATGGCATACGATCACAGAACCGGAAGGGGTGGGGAGCATGGAATCGCCTGCGATCTCAAAGGCGCGGTAAGAGCCGGCGCCGAGCATGGGCAGGGTAAAGGTGTTCAGTTCTTCGATGAACTCATCATCATTGTACCCGGCCAGGTAACCGGCGGCAGCTTTTACTGGCACAAACTCTATCTGCTGACGGTTATTGGCCATTTTAAGTTGCCGGCGTTTCTCTAAAAAGTTTTCTTTCTGGTCGCCCAGGTCACGTCTTAGCAGGTCGTCGATAGATACCCGGTACATATCGCTGACCATTTCCAACACCTCGGTGCGGGGCTCTGCGCGTTCTTCTTCATAAGCACCTAGCAGGGATCGCTTAATACCTAATTTATCAGCAAACTCCTGTTGGGTCCACCCTTTTTGTTTACGCAGGTATTTTAAATTACGGCAAACGATTGACATCCTAAATAATTTAGTTCGTTGCTAACAAAATTAGCAAATAAAATGAATTAAACAAAAAAATGTAAAAAAAAGTTGGGGCTTATTTGCGGGGGAAGGATTTGGGATTTGGGAATTCCGGGCTTACTTTTGCCAGCAGTCAAATCTAAACTTATGTACGATACGCTTAAGATCATCCACTCCCTCCTGCGCTGGCTCATCCTGTTGGCAGGTTTTTACGCTGTATTGCGCTCCCTGGGCGGGATAACCGGCAAGAAGGCTTACACCGGCGCTGATGGCAAAGCCGGGTTGTTTTATATGATATTCTTTGATCTGCAATTATTGGTGGGCCTGGCCCTTTATTTCTTTGCCAGTCCGCTGGTAGGAATACATGATATGGCAGGGGCCATGAAAGACCCTATTATACGTTTCTACACCGTAGAGCATGAAACCCTGGCTATTATTGCGTTTGTACTGGTACACATTGGCCGGGCTAAAACCAAGAAAGGTACGGATGCGCAGCGCCACAAAACGGCCCTGCTCTTCTTCGGTATTGCCCTGTTGCTGGTGCTGGCACTGGTGCCCTGGCCTTTCCGCGCAGTAGGCGCTATGCAGGGTTGGTTTTAATATTTCGTGTATGGGTAACCGTTAGTAAATCACTTTTCATAAAAAAGCGAAAGCGTGCCGTTCTTTACCGCACGCTTTCGCTTTTTATATTGTTTGTATTAACCTTGGTTGGTATTGTACAGGCGGTAGGAATAAATATAGGGCAGCACCGATATAATGGCCGCTATCACAATTACTACAAACACCGCAGCTACCACCTGCATAAAGAAACCGCAGGCCATGATCACTACGCCCGCAATGATCCAGAGGCGGCTGGCCATCTTATGGGTTTCTTCCCACACAGCGGTACTCAGTAGCGTCCATGGCGTGCGCACCCCGATGAAATTGTTGGGCTTTAGGGTACCCAGGTAAAAGCCCAGCACCGCAATGAGTAGTCCAACACCCACAAAAGCCCAGCGTTCCAGTAAAAATTCTTTGCCGATATCAATTAAGAAAATAAGCAAAGAGGTGTATACTGCCAGGTACAGGTGAATGAGGAAACGGGTGCGGAAATACGCCCGCCGGTAACCCGATGTATGATCCGGCATTTCGTCTGTTTTAGGAATGTAACGAAACAGGCAATACAATAAAAAATTGGTCAGGAACAGAAATATCATCAATAATAGCACCTCGTTCTTACTACCTATTCTTCCAGGTACACCATCGGTCGTGTAATTGGTGCCAACCATCTCGGGTATGTGAGGCCAGATAATGCCCAGGTAGATCATTGGCACGAGTAGTAGCAGAATTATGAGTAATTCTTTTGGGAAATCATACTGTTTCATGCTGATCAGTTTTAGATGAACGAATATAAACCCTCGTACACGCTTTCCCTTTTTGTATAGCTAATTCAGTGCCTTATAAATTTCTTACATCATGCCACCTTCCTTTGATTCCCAATTTCTAAGAGAAAACGTACTTGCAGCAAACTAAGCATTGGCCTACGTTTGCAGGGATACCGATATGCTTGCCATGTGCGGACAAGTTACCGTACCGCAATTATTTTGCCGGTGTATAAACCGTATTGCCTACGCTACAGCAGCGCGCTGCGGCGCTTTGTACAGGTAGCTCCTTTTGGTTTGAATTAATTATTTTTTGAAGATACACTATTGCCATTGTAGCACCTGCTGGTCTGCAATCACAAATACCGATTCCTGCGGTTCGGGCGCCACGCTGGCCAGACCGGTGAACTTACCAAATGCCGGTAGTACTGCGTATTTTTTCCCAAAATAAAAACAGGGCAGGCGCATAGACTGTTTTCCCATACCGGAGATCACCACACCGGGGTGAATATGCCCCGATATCACATATTTTTTTTGCGGAAGGGCCTCCTCCGCATCGTGGGCAAAATATATATTGCGTAGTTGCAAATGAGTATGCACCTGAACTTGCAGCTCGGCATACAACGCCGGGCGGAGGATGTCGTGATTGCCTTGCACCAGCTCAAAGGCCAGGTGCGCAAACTGCTGCCGCCATAGGCGGAAATAGGCAATGTCGTTATTGGCTACGCTGTGAAACAGATCGCCCACGATGATGATGCGCAGTGGTTGGTATAGGGTGATTAATTTTTGCAAACAAAAAAGGTCTTCCTGCACAATATTGGCCGGCACGGCAATGCCCGCCTTCCGGAAGTGGGCCGATTTGCCCAGGTGCAGATCCGAAACGATCAGGGCTTGCTCTTCCTGCCAGTAAATGGCCTTGTGCGGGGAGAGTACCCAGTGCTGCGATCGGTGATGAAATATTAAATCGTCCAATTTTACTATTGTTTTTAAATACTATAACAACTTCCTGGGAGTGCCTGCCCGCGTGGGTTTGGCCGGTTTGGAGGGCTTATCGTCTACCGGGCGGAAATTTTGCTGTTGCAGTTTTTTAATCCGGTCCGATAGCTTTTCACTGGTCAGGTTTTCGCGCAGGCTGTCTACCTTAATAGGGAAACAGAAAGGTGTGAGCCGCTCCGGTTGGGTGATGACGATGGAATGATTTTCAATGCGGCCCAGCATATCGCGGAGGCGTGCTTCTTCTATCTGGTAAAAATAGGCTTCGTTGTAAGCCTGCCGCAGCAACAGGCTTTGCGGATCGTAATCGCGGAACACATTAAACAGCAGCGAGGCGGACGACTGCAAATGCCGGTTGGTTTTATTGCGGCCGGGATAACCCTGGAAAATTAATCCTGCAATTACCGCGATGTCGCGGAACTTGCGCCGCGCCATTTCGGTAGCGTTAATGCTGCGTTGCAGGTCGGTATTTAAATCTTGCAGCGAGAAGAGGGCTTTCACGTTGTCATCGTTCAGCGGAATGGGCTGGTCGCTGAGCAGCTCAAAGCCGTAATCATTCATGGCAATAGAGAAGGTAATGGGGTGATGCATACTGATACGGAAAGCCAGCAAGGCCGCCATGACCTGGTGTACCAACCGGCCTTCAAAGGGGTACACAAATAAATGATGCCCATCTTTGGTATTAATTTTTTCAATGAGCAATTCCTTAGCAGACGGAATGTGGGAGAGATGCGCCTGCAAGGCAAATAGTGGTTGCAGTGCGATGAGTTCCGGATCGGTAGCATGACCGGCAATGGCTTCCTGGAATTTTTTGCGCAGCATTTTACCCAGGTTGGCAGACAGGGGAATTCTTCCACCATTCCAACTGGGTACGATGGTTTTTTTTGCATGCGACTTCCGCACCAGCGCCGTCATGTCTTTGATCATGATAAACTCCAGGTTATGACCGCCCAGGCTAAAAGCATCGCCCGGAGAAAGCCGCGACAGGAAGTACTCTTCCACCACGCCCACGTACCCACCGGTAATGAATTTTACTTTCAGCATGGCATCGCTCACGATGGCACCGATGTGCAGGCGGTGGCGCAAGGCTAATTGCCGGCTGTGGCAGGCGTAGAAATTCCCGTTTCGCTCCAGCTTGCGAAACTCGTCATAGCTGTGCAGCGCCTCGCCACCGGTGGTGAGGAAAGACAGCGCCCATTGCCAGTCTTCAGGCGTCATATCTTGAAAACAGAAAGTGGATGTTACTTCCTGCCATATTTGATGGGCGTAGAAGCCGTCGGAAATGCCCAGCGTCATAAGGTATTGCAGCAGCACGTCGTAGGCTAATACCACCGGGGGGCGGCTTTCAATGAAATTTTCTTCCATAGCCTCTTTCAACGCCGCCGCTTCCACCAGTTCCAGGGAGTGGGTAGGCAGGAAAAAAATCTTGCTTACCGCGCCTGGTTGGTGACCACTACGGCCCGCCCTTTGCAGGAAGCGCGCCACGCCTTTGGGGCTACCCACCTGTATGACGGTATCTACCGGGCGGAAGTCTACACCCAGGTCCAGGCTGGAGGTGCATACCACGGCTTTTAGCCGCCCGGTGTGCAAGGCGTCTTCCACCCAAATGCGCAGTTCCATATCCAGCGAACCGTGGTGCAGGGCAATGGCCCCGGCATAGTCGGGATAGCGGCGCAAAATTTCCTGGTACCAGATTTCGGCCTGGGAGCGGGTGTTGGTAAAGATCAGCGTAGTGCGGCTTTGCTCAATGATGGGAATGGCCTTGTCTAGCAGTCGTATGCCCAGGTGGCCCGCCCAGGGCAGTTCTTCAATGCCGTCTGGTAATATACTTTTGAGTGCAATCTCTTTATTGATCAGGGCGCGCACGATCACACCATGGGCAGCATCGTGGCCCAGCAAGACTTCCAGTGCTTCTTCCAGGTTGCCGATGGTGGCAGAAATACCCCAGATGCGGAGGTCGTTGCTCCAGTTATTGCGCACCAGGTTTTTAATGCGGGAGAGGGCCAGCTCCACCATCACACCGCGTTTGGTACCCAGCAGTTCATGCCATTCGTCGGTAACCACGCATTGCAAGTGGGTGAATACGCTGGGATAATGTTTTTGACCTAACAGCAAGTGCAGGCTTTCGGGAGTAATAATGAGTACTTCCGGCATTTGTTTTTTCTGCGCCGTGCGCATGCTGGTAGGCGTATCGCCATTGCGAATGCCCACCTGCCAGGCCAGGCCCAGTTCATCTACCACTTCCTGCATGGCCCTGCCCAAGTCTTTAGCCAGGGCGCGCAAAGGGGTGATCCACAATAATTGCAGTCCGTTTTTAGCGGTTCGTTGAAAGTCGTTGGGATGTTCATTTATCCAGGCAATGATCACTGCCAGGAACAGGGAAAAGGTTTTACCATAACCGGTAGGAGCATTCACCATCCCCGATTTGCCCAGCAAGTACTGTTCCCAGGCTTCTTCCTGAAAGGTAAAAGGCTGCTGCCCCCTGGCTTCAAGCCACTCCATGACCACTGTCCATCCGCGCGTAGTTTGTACCATGAGAATATGAAGTTAATCAAAAACAGGCACTCGCCTGCACGGTATGGCCGGTATGTAATTTGCGTTTAACAGGGTATGAACCGGATTCCTGAAACGCAGCGTATGGCCCGTTTTGCGCTTGGGGCGTGCTTTGAAACAATACCCGCCTCCACGGTAGCGCAATTAAAACTTCATTTGTTAGACAGTATGGCCTCCCTGGTACATTCGCTGGATAAGCCTACCCCGCAGAAGCTGCTACTACAGATAACCTCCCTGGGAGAAGATGGGCGCTGCGCCGTACCCATCGTGGGCCATGTGGCTGTAGACCGGGCTGCGCAATTATACACCGGCCTCATACGGTATGTAGATTTCACGGATCATTTTATAGCAAAAAATGCCGCCTGCTATCCCAGCGACAATATTGGTGCCTTGCTGGCCGCAGGGCAGGTTACCCATGCCTCCGGGAAGGAATTCCTGACTGCCATGGCGGTAGCTTATGAAATGCAATGCCGCCTCTGCCAACAACTGCCGGTAATGATGAAGGGATTTGATACTAACATGCTATTGGGATATGCTGTCACAGCCTCGCTCAGCCGTATGTTTGGACTTTCCGAAATGGAAACTTCCCACGCCATTGCCATGGCCGGCTGCACTTTTAATCCTTTTGTAACCAGCCTTGCCGGGTATACCCGCGAATGGAAAGGATTTGCCTCCTCGATGGTAAACCTGGGATGCACCAACGTGGTGCTCCAAGCCAAACAAGGTATGACCGGTCCCCTCTCGCTATTTGAAGGCCCCATGGGACTGGAGGAGATCTTTGGCATGTCTTGCGCATTTAACTGGCAGGAGGAAAATTATAATTTAATTCCCCGCTGCGTACTCAAAAGTTATAATACCGAAGTACATACACAATCTGCTATAGAAACGGTTTTGGAGTTGCAACAACTGCACGATTTTGCGATAGACGATATAGAAGAAATAGAGATCACTACGTTTATGATGGCTTATCACCTGGTGGGCGGTGGCAAATATGGGGATCGCAGTAAAGTCTTTGATAAAGAACAGGCTAGTCATAGTTTGCCCTATGTGGTAGCAGTGGCGTTGCTAGATGGGCAACTGTACCCGGAGCAACTGAGCCATGAACGCATAAATCGTAAAGACGTACAATCCTTGCTGAAAAAAGTGAAAGTAGCTACGGCCTTTCCCGTAAGAACCCCGCGTAAAATCGCTGCCCGGTTAGATCCCTTCACAAAATTGTATCCCGGCCTGCTGCCCGCCAGGGTAGACCTGCAGTTAAAAGATGGCCGCACATTGTCGCTAAAGAAAGATGATTACAATGGCTTCCACTCCCGTCCCCTGCAATGGAATGACGTGGAAAAAAAATTTAAACGACTCACTGAAAATATTATAGACGATGAAGTGCGCACCCATATCACGGAAGTAATTGCTGACCTGGAAAACTGGAGGATAGGTGATTTGATGGAGATAGTAGCTGCCATTACTATTCCGGAAAGTAGGCCTGTGTTGTCTTGAATAGACGTTTAGCCGCCCTTATATGACCATCAATTTGTGAGTTATCCTTACCGCCTGAATAATTTTGTAACTTAGAAGATGCTTAAGACTGCATTTACAAGTCCGTTGGAATGGCTTGCAGACAACAGATACTATCTGAAAATGCCTATGCTGTTGGAAAAATGATTAACAAAAATTAGGTGTTTATGTAACACCGCCCACTGACCAAAAGCCGCAAGGAGGCAGATTTATCCTATTTCATTTAGCGTAACGCTATTGTCCTGCACGCGCAATTGATGCAGTACACCGCATTTCAAGGCATAATTATTTTTTTGATGGCCTACCGGAAAATTAAAACATACCGGGTAGCGGAAGTTCTTCACCTTTTCGAATACGATGTCGTAGAGTGTGCGGCCAAATTCTTCTCCGGGATCGTCGGGTTTTAGCCGGTTAAAACCGCAGAGCACCAGGCCGGCCAGGTTGTCGAGTTTTTTGGCCCGCTGCAGGCTATTAAACAGGCGATCCAGGCTGTAGAGGTATTCGCCCACTTCTTCTAGGAAAAGAATTTTACCGTTGGTATTTATCTCCGATTGGGTACCTATTACGCTTTGCAGCATGGTAAGGTTGCCCCCAATCAGCGCGCCACTGGCATTGCCGGGCCGGTTATTGGGGTCTGGTACTACGCTGTAGTGCATGGGCACACCGGTGAGCGCTTGGCGGATAGATAAGATGGTTTGCTGCACCTCTGGCGCAGCTGCCCCAAAATCGTCGGGGAAGCTGTTGCACATTTTCGAATGAAGGGAAGCAATGCCGGTATGCCGGTGAATATGGCAATGCAATACGGTAATATCGCTGAAGCCAATGACCCATTTCGGGTACTGGCGAAACTTGCTGAAATCCAGCCTATCTACAATCCGGGCTGCTCCATAGCCGCCCCGCCCACACATAATGGCTTTTATTTCCGGATCGTCCAGCATGGCTTGCAGATCGGTGTAGCGGGCCTGGTCGGTACCGCCAAAGGAATGATCGCGGGCGTTTACCGTGCTACCCACCCGGATACGAAAGCCCCATGCCTGTAGCAGCTTTACCGCAGGCTGTATATCTGCCCGGCTGATATAACCCGCCGGGCAGGTGATGCCAATAAGATCGCCGGGCTGCAAATAAGGAGGAATAATGCCTGCGGCCAATACGGTGCTGGAAAGCTGGCTGGTGGAAAGGTCTTGTTGCAGGGAAATTTTGTTTGCAGCCTTTGCCAGTGGTCCCCACAACGGCAGGCTCAGACCCGCTCCGAATATGCCCGTTAAAAAATGCTTGCGGTTCATGCAGCGATTATATTTGGTATAACGGTGTCAAAGTAGGCACTTCGCTGCACAAAATCAAGGCCCATTATCCTGGCATGCGGTGAACAGTAGGGGCATATCATAATTTTGTGCCAACTCATGGCCCCTACCTGCCGGCCGCTTAGGGGGCGAACGCTGATAAGGCCCAGTGGCTGGAAGTTATATATAGTTAGGAGTGCTAACAAAAATACCCGTTGCTTTTATAGCAACGGGTATTTTTGTAAAGTAGGTTGTGATACGCAAAAAATCAGCGGCGGTAATGTACATGGGCGCGTTTGCGCTGGTAGGTGGGCGCTCCGAAATTATATTCTACCCCAAAGCCAAAAATGCCCTTTATGTTGGCTACTACGCCGGGGTTGTTATTCACTTGATAAGAAAAGCGAACTCCCAGCGAGGCGAGTGCAATGGGGAATCGCATACCTGCATCGAACACCGGGCCACGTGCGCGGATGTCTTCTTTCAGGTATCCATAACCATAATACTCATCCTGAACAGCCACTTTAGCCTGGGAGATGTGCCAGCCATACCCTGCCCCTACGAAGAAGCCCCATTTCTTGTAAGCCTCTCTGGTGGCGGCATTGCCAAAGTTGTATTCCAGCAGTAGGGGCGCGTCCAGCATAAAAGCTGCCTGGTTATCGTCGCCATTGATCACATAGAGGTCTTCGGCACTGATGCTAAAACCGGCAGACAAATGTGTACCGATAGAAAATGACGAAGAAGGAGAGAGGATGGCGAAATTAAAACGGGGGGAATAGGTAAAGCCAAAACCGGTGTAATCCGTGGCGGCACTGTAATCGTCCATGATGCCGCCGAAGCCGGTGAAACCAATGGAGTGGGAAAACAATTCACGGCCGGTCTTGTCTTGTGAAAATGCCCGCAAACAAAATAAGGACAGGCATAGGAAGGCTACTAAAAAACGTTTGTACATAGGTTTAAATTAGGTTTGAGTAGCAAAATAGCTATAAACCTTTATTATTTAAGATCGGTATTGGGCGAGTAGTTGTTTTAAATCGTCGAGGGTGTTGATTTCATCTACGGGTTTATCTTTCCGCCAGCGGAGGATGCGGGGAAACCGTAAGGCTATGCCGGATTTGTGACGGTTGGAGGCGGCAATACCTTCAAAAGCAATCTCGAAAACCTGTTCCGCTTTCACGGTGCGCACGGGGCCAAATTTTTCGACCGCATGGGTCTTCACCCATCGGTCTACTTCATTGATCTCTTTGTCGGTGAGGCCGGAATATGCTTTGGCAAAGGGTACCAGTTTGTCGCCATCCTTTACGGCAAAGGTATAATCGGTGTAGAGATTAGACCGCCGGCCATGGCCTTTCTGGGCGTAGATCATCACGGCGTCTATCTGAAAAGGGGCTATCTTCCATTTCCACCAGTCTCCCCGCTTACGGCCCACCTGGTAGGTGGATCCGGCCCGTTTCAACATGAGGCCTTCGCTGCCGTTATTGCGTGCATCCTCGCGGTAAGCGGTGAGTTGATCCCAGTCATTAAATTTGATCAGGGGTGAAAGGCGAAGTATGGGCAGGGATAGTGTTTCTACCAAGGTAACCAGCGCGGCCCGGCGTAGGGTAAGCGGCTGCTGGCGCAGGTCCTGGCCCTGCCATTCCAGCAGGTCGTAACTGAGCAGCACCACCGGGGCTTCTTGTAGTTGTTTCTTCGTTACGTTTTTACGGCCAATGCGGGTTTGCAGCGCCGCAAACGGCAGGGGGGCATCATTTTGCCAGGTAAGGATTTCCCCGTCTATCACCGTACCATCCGGCAGGGCCGACGCCAGGGGAGCAAATTCGGGGAACTTCTCCGTGAGCAGTTCCTCGCCCCGGCTCCATACAAATAGTTGCCCTGCGCGTTTAATGAGCTGCCCTCTTATGCCATCCCATTTCCATTCAGCCTGCCATTCGGAGGGCTGCCCCAGGGCCTCCGGTGCGGTTTCCAGCGGATAGGCCAGGAAAAAAGGATAGGGCCGGGAAACAGGTGCCTGGCCTTCCTCTGCATGCAGTAGTGTTTCCAGGGTAATGGTGCGTGGGTTCCATTCGCCACTGATCAGGTGGGAAATGGTGGGTGCAGGAATGGTGTAGGTTTTGGACAGCGCATTTACCATCATCCGTTGCGATACGCCAATGCGGAAACCGCCGGTAATGAGTTTATTGAATACAAATTTCTCGGCGCTGTCCATTTGATCCCATGCCTGTAACACAAATTGCTGCTTCACCGCCTCATCGGCTTTTTCCAACTGGCTGAGTAAGTCCAGCCAGTAATGCAATGGCCGTGGATCGGCCTGAATAGAAGGTGCAGGCAGTAGCAGGGCAATTGTTTCGGCCAGGTCGCCCACGGTGTGGTAACATTCTTCAAAGAGCCATGGTGCCAGGCCAGTAAGCTGTATACACCAGTTTTTGAGTTGGGCAGCATTTACGGTGCGTTTAGGGCGGCGTCCAGTGAACAGGGCCAGCACCCAAGGCTTATCCCGCTCATCGGCATGGGCAAAGTAATGGCTGAGGGCCTCCAGTTTTTCGGTGGTTTTGGTGCTGTTGCTTATTATCCTGACCAATGCTACGAAGTCTGTCATGCAATTTGCGTTTATGCGTTTGCGTTAGTATTCCGTTTTAGGTGCCAGCGGGTGTTCACGCCCCGTTACCAGCTACGGTGTGATTGGTGTCTGGCTCGTTGCCGGTATCTTCTTCCTCATCGCCGAAGGCAGTTTTGATCTCGGCGGCATCCAGCCCGCCTTGTTCCGTAAGGTAGCGGGCAAATACGCTGCTAAAGCCATGTGTTACGTACACGCGTTGTGCACCGGTAGCTTTCACGGCCTGCAGTAATCCTTCCCAATCTGCATGGTCGGAGAGGACAAAGCCTGCGTCTGCATTGCGCCGGCGCATATTTCCGCGCACCTGCATCCAACCGCTGCACACGCCCAGGGAGTAGGGGGTAAAGCGGCGCATCCAGGATGAGCCTACGGCGCTGGGAGGGCAGATGATCACGGCATTGGCAAAAGCTTCTTTGGGTGTTTGTGGTGTAATGCGTTCCACCGCGGGCAGGGGCCAGCCGGCATCCCGGACCACCTGTTCGGTAATGGCAATGGCCCCATGCACCAGGAAGCGCCCTGTTACGTGGCGCAGGTTGTAGAGCAGGCGCTGCGCCTTGCCCAGGCTATAGGCAGAGAGTACGCTAGCCTTGCCCGCAGCCTGGTTGTCCTGTATCCACTGCTGTATGCCTGCAAACACGGTGGTCTGCGGCTGCCAGCGGTAAATGGGCAGGCCAAAGGTAGATTCTGTAATAAAAGTGTGGCAGGTTACTGGCTCAAATGGGGTGGAAAGGCCATCGTGTTCCACTTTATAATCTCCACTCACCACCCATACCTCTCCTGCCAGTGCAATGCGTACCTGGGCCGAGCCTATCATGTGTCCTGCCGGGTGAAAGGATACCTGCACGCTATTGAAATACACACTTTCCCCATAAGGCAATCCCTGTACCTGAAGGTCTGCCCCCAGTCGCAGTTTCAACAGGGGTACGCTGTATTCCTGGCAAAGGTATTTACGGCTACCCCAGCGGGCGTGGTCGGAGTGGGCATGGGTGATCACCGCCCGCTCTACCGGCAGCCAGGGGTCTATGTAAAAATCGCCTGCCGGGCAGTAAATGCCCTTGTCTGTGAATTGCAACATGAAAACACATTTTCAATGAAAGATCTTCCATACCGGGGTGGCACTATGACCACCAGTAAAGTACACACATAAAAAATGCCGGACATTTGCCCGGCATCTTTATCTGGTTATTTTAAGAAAGATTATTGATTGGCGCTTACCCGCAGATCTGCGGTACTATCGCTTTTCTGGATGATATAAATGTTCTTGTTTTCAAAATAAGCAGGAACGGCCTCACCCTCCTGCGCGTATACTGGCTGAAAATTGTAGTTGGTATAAAGTTTCCGGCTGTTGTTAACATCGCGGGTAAAATACACTCCATCGTTTTGTAGCAACTGGGCAAAATAGTAGGTTAGTTCAAAGCCCTTAAACACCATGTCGGATGGTCGGGCCTTATACACACGGCGGAAGTAGTCGTTTATGTAGCGGCTGAACACATCGTTTTTTTCATTGAAATAGGGGGTGGAATAATATACCTGTAAGCCTTTGAATTCCGGCTCTTTGAACTTCATGACATCCCAGGTGGGCATCCCAAAAATGTGGAGGGGAAAATTGGGAGCCTGCACGGCCAGTTTGCGTACCACAGCCTTGGCGCCAGCTTCGTCCAGTGCAGTAACGATGCATACGTTGGGGCGGTCGGTGAGCAGGTAATTGGCCATTTGCTGGTCGGTGATATTATTATCAAACACCACATCGCGGATGCGTGATTTTTTATCATAGTCCATATTGTTATAGGCCGTTTTAAAATCTTCTGCCAGCTTCTTTTCCAAAGGGCTGTTGCGATGAAACAGCAGGATGTTGCGGGTAGAAAATCCTTTCTGGGCAAAGTTTTGGAGGGCTTCGCAGTGAGTACGCAGGGTACTGTTGGCCAGCAGCAGGAAGGGGTTGTTGTTAATACCCGCATCGTTCGGGTAGGTGGCAGATACCAGGTTGATCTCCTTATTGCGGGCAAATTCGCTCAGGTCTTTCAGTTCCACCGCATTGAGGGAACCCATGATCAGGTCCATAGAATCCAGCGCCCCGCTACTGATCAATGTAGGAATATTCTGGCGGGATTTATTATCGTACACGAATAATTTCACATTTATGCCTTGCTGTTGCAGGGTATCTGCGGCCAGCTGCACGCCTTCATAAAATTCCAGTCCTGGCAGTGCAAAGCGGGGCAGGCTGCGGCCGGGGGGAAGGTCGCTGGCGCCGGCAAAGGCGGAGTCCAGGTAGAAAGGGGCAAATACAGCGATATTATAAGCAGCTTTCTTTTTCTCGCGGGCAAAAGCCGGCACATTAAAAGGCGCTTTAGTAATTGTTTTTTTTGTTTCGGTTTTGGCCGGTGCAGGTTTTGCGGCGGGCATCGTACTCACGGAAGTACTCGTGGTAACAGGTTTGGTGGAGGAACAGGCGTACACAAATGCCGCAAGCGCCATGCCTGCAAGGAGCAGCCTTACATTTTTTATTTGAATCATAGTATTGCTTAAAGTGCAAAAATCGTACTCGAATAAAATGCTTCAAGGTACAAGCAGTCATGCAGTTTTTTTTTGGATTACCGCACCTACCTTGTACCTGTCACCATGTACCTTGCACATAAAAAAATTATTCCCACTCTATGGTGGCCGGCGGTTTGGAACTGATATCGTACACCACGCGGTTAATGCCCCGAACGCGGTTAATGATCTCGTTGGATACCTTGGCCAGAAACTCGTAGGGCAGGTGGGCCCAGTCGGCGGTCATACCATCGGTACTGGTTACGGCGCGCAGTGCTACGGTAAATTCGTACGTTCTTTCGTCGCCCATTACGCCCACGCTCTGCACGGGTAGTAAGATGGTGCCGGCCTGCCATACTTTATCGTAGAGCTGATCTTCTTTCAATGCTTCCTGGTAAATGGCATCGGCTTCCTGCAACATTTTAACCTTGTCTGCCGTGATGGCGCCCAGTATGCGGATGGCCAGGCCGGGACCAGGGAAGGGATGACGTCCCAGGAATGTTTCTGAAATGCCAATCTCGCGGCCTACGCGGCGTACCTCGTCTTTGAAGAGGAAGCGCAGCGGTTCTACCAATCCCATATTCATTTTCTCCGGCAGGCCGCCCACGTTGTGGTGCGACTTGATCGTGGCGCTAGGCCCGTTTACCGAAACGGATTCTATCACGTCGGGGTAAATGGTGCCCTGGCCTAAGAAGGCAATGTTTTGAAGCTGTGCAGCTTCCGATGTAAATACGTCAATAAACAGGCCGCCGATGATTTTGCGTTTTTGTTCGGGATCGGAAACGCCGTCCAGTTTGCCGTAAAAAAGGTCTTTTGCATTCACCCCTTTTACGTTCAGGCCCATGTGTTTGTAAGATTCCAGCACCAGTTCAAATTCATCCTTGCGCAGCAGGCCATTGTCTACAAAAATGCAATAGAGGTTACTGCCAATGGCTTTATGAATTAGCTCTGCCGCCACCGTAGAGTCTACGCCGCCGCTCAGGGCCATGATCACTTTTTTATCGCCCACCTGTGCTTTAATGCGGGCAATGGTTTCTTCCACAAATGCCGCCGGTGTCCAATCTTGGCGCAGGCCGCAGATGTGTACGAGGAAATTGCGCAGGATAATTTTCCCTTCTACAGAATGGGTTACTTCCGGGTGAAACTGAATGCCGAGGATAGGGTGGGCCGCCAGTGTGTTGCTTTGGAAAGCCGCCACGGGAATATTGTCTGTTACCGCGATGATTTCAAAACCATCCGGTATTTTTTTAATGGTATCGGAATGGCTCATCCATACCTGGCTGCGGGGACTGATGTCGTATAATAATTTTGCAGCTTTATTGGTGTGTGCTATAAAGGCACGGCCATATTCGCGCACATTGCTTTTCCCTACTTCTCCGCCGTAATTGCGGGCCATGAGCTGGGCACCGTAACATACGCCGAGTACCGGTACCTGGGCCGCCATGGCGGCTATGTCTACATCGGGTGCGCCCGCGTCGTTTACGGAAAAAGGACTGCCGGAAAGAATAATGCCCTTGATCGAAGGGTCCCACCGGATGGGTTTCTGGCATGGCTGGATTTCGCAGTAGATATTTAGCTCCCTAACACAGCGTGCAATTAATTGGGTGTATTGGGAGCCAAAGTCGAGAATAATGATCTTTTCTGTCATGGTGGTGCAAAGATAAGTGGAAAACTACCACGGCCAAAGGCCCGATCAAAAGGGTGTAAAAATCAGGACACTGGCCTTTTGATAATTAAAACAAATTCCTACCTTTCAGCGCTCAACCACAATCCATTTCCGCATGAAGTATGTTGCCTCCATTCTACTATCACTGACCGTAGTGTGTTTATTAGCTGCCTGCGTTCGTCATCGCGGTAGCGGGCGTGTTATTACCCAAACCCGGTCTGTAGCTGCTTTCCAAAAAATTTCCGTGTCCGGCCCCATCGATGTAGCCCTTATGCAAGGGCCTACCCAAGATCTGGTAATAAGTGGCGATGATAATTTATTGAAATATGTGGAATTAAAAAATGAAAATGGTGAATTAACCATCAAAATGAGGAATGGGGGAAGGTTTGATGTGGAAGAAAATTTTAAAGTAAGGGTGAGTACGCCCAATCTTAAAGCCATCAATGTAGCAGGGTCTGGCTCCATCACCCTGCAAGGCGGTTATAGCAGCGAAGAAGAGCTTAGTTCCGAGATTGCCGGCTCCGGCAATATTAATGGTAAGTTAGATGTGCCTTTGTTCAAAGCCTCCATAGCGGGTTCTGGCAGCTACCATGTGGAAGGGCAAACGCGGAAAGTAGCTGTGACTGTAATGGGGGCCGGCGATTTTCATGGGTTTAATTTATTGGCAGAAAACGCCTCGGCAGATATTGCAGGCAGCGGCACGGTAGAGGTGAGCGCCAGTGTGAACCTGCAAGCTAACATAGCCGGCAGTGGTGACGTTCGCTACAAGGGCAATCCGCAGGTAAGCTCTCATATAGGTGGCTCTGGTTCTGTGCGCAAAGAGTAGCCATGGCACACTGTTTGCCAACGCTGTTGCCTACAGGTAACAATTTGTATTTAGAACTATAACGGTATTTTAACACTCCTTTTTATACTAGTTATGCTATCAAACCGTTTTCCTAAAAAATTAAAGTCCTTTGGCACAGGTACAGTTATAGGCATATCAAAGAATGTATAACGGTACCTGCGCTTAGGCACAATGATCCATTAATTTTACATTATTATCAACAAATATCCTGTTAAACGTTGACCGTTATTCATTGGGCTCCGCTGGAACGAATAACAGTTAACGTTTAACTTTTTTTGTAAGTTTACACCTTTCTTGACTGGACCTATTCCTATTCATATTGATTATGAGCGAACTACCTAAGATCCTGGTAATATATTTTACGCAGACCGGACAACTCAAAACCGTGATAGATGCTGTGCTGTCGCCCATTGTGGGACAGGCGGATATTACGTATGAACAATTGGAGTCGGAAAAGCCCTGGGAATTTCCCTGGAGCAAGCAAACATTTTACGACACCATGCCCGAAACTGTTCAGGGGAAACCCCGTGGAATAAAACCATTGAAGGTAGATCCAGCCACACCTTTTGATCTGGTGATCCTGGCTTACCAGCCCTGGTTCCTGTCTCCCTCGCAGCCTACCGCCGCCTTCCTGCAAAGCCCGGAAGCCGCCCGCCTGCTGAAAGGCAAGCCGGTAGTGACGTTAATGGGGTGCCGTAACATGTGGCTGAATGCCCAGGAAAAAGTAAAGGGATATTTGCAGCAGGCGGGAGCCACCCTGGTGGGCAACATTGTGCTGGTAGACCGTTCTTCCAACCTGGTGTCGCTACTTACTGTGTTGCGTTGGTTATTTAAAGGGAAAAAAGAAGCCACCACCCTGCTGCCGCCAGCAGGTATACAAGCTGCCGATATAAATGCCGCCAGCCGTTTTGGTCCCATCATAGGTGCCGCTGCGGCTTCCCGCCAGTTCAGCGACCTCCAGGACCAGCTCATGGCACAGCAGGCTGTTTCGCTGAAGCCTAACCTGGTGGTGCTGGAAGCAAGGGGCATCCGGGCTTTCCGCTACTGGGCCAAATTTATCAGTGACAAAGGGGGGCCTGGTTCTCCGGAACGCCAGCCCCGTGTACGCATGTACCGAGGACTGCTGGTGTTGGGCATTTTCGTATTAACGCCTATCACCCTCATTTCATCCTGGTACCAACTCACCTTTAAAAAGCAACATTTGCTGAAAGAAGTAGAATATTATAAAGGCGTTTCCAAACGGTAGGAAAGCGCAGCCATTCCCAAACTAAAAAAAGATGTATTAATTTCACCGTCAATAGCAGGCCACCACTTAAAAGTACACCGTTTGCCGTGGGGTTATGTGAATGACAAATAAAAAAACAGATTTTATAATTCACTCATGAAAGAAGTTTTTATTACAAGGTTATCGAAATTTTTACCGAATGAACCTGTGAGCAACGATGACATGGAAACCGTATTGGGTAAAGTAGATGGAAAACCTTCCCGTGCCCGATTGAAGATTCTGGGGAATAATAAAATCACCACCCGCTACTATTCACTGGATAAAAACGGTAGCGGCACCAGCACTCATTCCAATGCAGAGATGACCGCAAAGGCAGTGCGCAGCCTGTTCAACGAAAAGTTTCCCTTGGAAAATATGCAGTTACTGGCCTGTGGCACTACCTCGCCCGACCAGTTGCTCCCCGGCCACGCCGCAATGGTGCATGGCCTGCTAGAATGCAAGCCCGTAGAACTGATTTCTGCCACCGGCGCCTGTGCTGCCGGTATGCAGGCTTTTAAATATGCCTTTATGTCCATCAAATCGGGCAATAGCACCAATGCTGTTAGCTCCGGTTCCGAAAAGTTTTCCAGTTGGCTGCTGGCCCAGAAATTTCAGCCCGAAGCCGAAAACCTGAAAAGCCTGGACGAAAATCCTATCATCGCCTTTGAGAAAGACTTCCTCCGCTGGATGCTTTCTGATGGCGCTGCTGCGGCTTTGTTTCAAGACAAGCCTAACGAAGATGGCCTGTCGCTGCGCGTAAACTGGGTAGAACTAGCCTCTTATGCCAATGAACTGGAAACCTGCATGTACGCTGGAGCCATCAAAAATCCAGATGGCACTACCAAAGGCTGGATAGACATGACACCCGAAGAGTGGGCGCAGCATAGCGTATTCTCTTTTAAACAAGATACCCGGCTGCTGGGAAAAAATATTGTACCCGTAGGTTCACAGATGTGGAAAGAATTGGTAGCAAAGCATAACATCAACCTGGATGAGATTGATTTCTTCCTGCCACACCTGTCTTCCGAATTTTTCCGTGCCAAGATAGATGAGGAAATAGCACGCCTGGGCGTTCCCATTCCACAGGAGAAATGGTTTACCAACCTGGTGAATGTGGGTAACATCGGCACTGCTTCGCCCTATCTCATGTTAGAAGAATTGCTTAACACTGGCCGGCTCAAAAAAGGCCAGACCATCGTAATGATGGTGCCGGAGAGCGCCCGCTTTACCTACGCATATGCCCACCTTACCGTGGTTTAATATATTTTTGAAGTTGGATTAATGGTTAAATGTTAATCGTTCATCGTCGTTTTTGTTGTTTGGATCAGCCAGGCAGCCTGCGACGGGCGTTTACCGTTTAACCATTAACTTTAAATACAAACCGCATTCGCATGAAACAGGAAGAGGTACCCCAGGATGGCAACGGCCTCACCGGAGGCAAGTTCAGCCAGTTATTCTATGCCGTGAACAAGGAAGGCGCTTACGTGCAAGTGTCCAGCGTAGGCTGGGAACCGGAGAACGTGGCCATGGCTCAGGCCTGGGATGAGATTCACCAGAAAACAGCGGCCACCCGCCAGGCGGTACTGGCTGGCAAACTCAGCCCCATCGCCTATTACATGGAAAAAAATCTCATGACCGTGGAAATCTTGGCCGGTTATGTAGGCAAGTTCCAGTGGCAGGTGAAACGGCATTTAAAACCTTCCGTGTTTAAGCAGCTCAGCGATCATTTACTGCAACGGTATGCCGCTACGTTCAAAATCAGCGTGGCCGAACTGAAGCAGTTTTCACCTACAACTTTATGATCAATCATTCAACATTTCAACACGCCCAGTCTGCCCATTGTGAGAGCGGCGTGGTATCCAACCTGTTTCGCCATCACGGCATGCAGATCAGCGAGCCAATGGCGTTTGGCATTGGGGCCGGCATTTTCTTCGGTCACCTGCCTTTCGTGAAAGTAAACGGCGTGCCGGGTACCACCTACCGCACTTTCCCGGGTGCCATTTTTAATAAAGCCAGCAAGCGTTTAGGCGTTACCGTTAGGTCGGAGTCGTTCCGTAGTCCGGAAAAAGCCATGCAGGCGCTGGACGAAAAATTGGCCCAGGGTACGCCTGTAGGGCTATTGTCTAGCGTGTACTACCTGCCATATTTCCCGCCGGCCTACCGCTTTCACTTCAATGCCCACAACCTGGTGGTGTATGGTAAGAAAGACGGTAACTACCTTGTGAGCGACCCCATCATGGATGTAGCTACCGAGATAGACCCGGAGAGCTTGGTGGCGGCCCGTTTTGCCAAAGGTTTCCCCGAGCCTAAAGGCAAAATGTACTATCCTGTAGCCATGCCCGACCAAGTAAAATGGGAAAAGCCCATCCAGCAAGGCATTGAACAGGCCTGTCATTATATGCTGAAAATACCGGTGCCTTTGTTTGGCGTAAAAGGTATGCGCTTCCTGGCCAAGCGGATACAGAAATATCCCCATGCAGTGGGCGATCGCAAGGCAGGACTTTTCCTGGGCAATGTGATCCGCATGCAGGAAGAAATTGGTACCGGCGGCGCAGGTTTCCGCTTTATGTATGCTGCCTTTTTGCAGGAAGCCGCGCAGCAGCTGAATAAGCCAGTGCTGAGTACCCTGGGCACGGAGCTTACCGCTGTGGGCGACCTGTGGCGCAACTTCGCCTTCCAGGCAGGCCGCGTATGCAAGAGCCGCGCCGGTGATGAAACTTCTTATAAAGACCTGGGCGATATGATGGTGCAGTGTGCCGCCGCCGAAGAAGTATTGTTTCGCCGCCTGGCCCAAGTAAAATTTTAAATTGTCATGTACAGCATAGCCGTGCAAGACCTGCACAAAACCTACAACGGCAGCCTGGAACCCACGCTGAAAGGGCTTTCTTTTGCCTTCCCCACGGGTAAAATAGTGGGGCTGCTAGGGCCTAACGGGGCCGGCAAAACCACGACCATTTCCATTCTCTGTGGCTTGGTAAAGGCTGGTAAAGGCAGCGTACAGGTGCTGGGCATCCCGCAGGAAGCCAACTATCGCGAACGCATTAAACGGGCGCTGGGTGTGGTGCCTCAACAGATAGCCCTGTTTCCACAACTCACCGCTTTTGAAAACCTGGAATATTTTGGCAACCTGTACGGATTTAAAGGGCCTGCACTGAAAACCCAGATACTGGCCCTGCTGGAACAATTTGGCCTGGAGAAAGCCGCCCATAAGGAAACGGGTAAATTTTCCGGCGGTATGAAACGCCGTACCAACATCATCGCCGCCATTTTACACCGGCCACGCCTGCTTATACTAGACGAGCCTACAGCTGGGGTAGATGTGCAATCCCGCAGCATGATCCTGCAATTTCTGCGCGACTATAACCGCTCAGAAGGGGTGAGCATCCTTTACACCTCCCACTTGCTGGAAGAGGCCCAGCACCTTTGTGAAGACGTGGTTATCATGGACGATGGCAGGCAGGTGGTGCAGGGCAACCCCGCTGCACTCATCAATGCCCTGCCAGCCTGCCGTAATCTGGAAGATGTATTCCTGCATTTCACAGGAAGTAAACTCCGGGATTAGCTTATTATTTTACAGGATAAGCCATTCATCATCATCATTAAACCACCAGGTATACCGGTAATATAGTACCCTTTTTTCCATGCTAAGATTATTCGCCACCATCCGAAAAGAATACAGGCTCTTGTTCCGCGATAAAATGGGACTGGGGCTGTTATTCCTCATGCCGGTGGTACTCATCACCGTGATGGCCCTTATCCAGGATACGCCTTTTAAGGACTACCAGGAGCTGAAGTTCGATATCCTTACGGTTGACAATGACCATGGGCGGCTGGGTCGTTATATCAGGGAAGGGCTGGACCACAGCGGCCAGTTCCGCATTGTGGACTCGCTGCAGGGCCAGCCTGTAACGCAGGAACAGGCCAAAGCCCTGGTGAACCGGGGCGATTATAAAATCAGTATCATCATACCCCAGGGTGCCACCGGTGCCATTGTGAGCAATGCCAATAAGATCACCAACGACCTGAGCCGCCGCATGGGCCTCCCTTTTATGGCGCCCGTACGCTTGCGCAACGATTCGCTGAACGTAGTAATTTATTTTGATCCCGCTGCCAAGAAAGCCTTTAAAAGCGCCATTCACCAGGCGCTCGATAATTTTCTGACCCAGGTAGAAACAGATCTGCTCATAGAACGTATACAGCAGCAGCTTAAGCGCAAAGGTGCGGCGCAGCAGGATTCCCTGGATATCCAGCTAAAGGCCATAGGACTTCAGGAGCAAAGTACCGTGCCCGGCGGCGGGGTGGATGTGATCTCTAATTCTGTGCAGCACAATGTGCCTGCCTGGAGCATCTTTGCCATGTTCTTCATCGTAATTCCCATCGCAGGCAATATGATCCGCGAACGGGAAGACGGCAGCCTGCTGCGCATGAAACTGATTCCCGGTTCCTACCTGGCCATCCTGGCAGGCAAAATGTTTTTTTTCGTCTGCATCTGCGTAGTACAGTTTTACCTGATGATGCTGGTAGGCATTTACCTGCTGCCCCTGCTGGCACTGCCCAAGCTGGAAATGGGACACCAATACCTGCCCACACTTATCATCGCAGCCTGCATTGGCCTGGCCGCCACAGCTTATGGCATACTCATTGGCACCTTGTTTAAAACACCCAACCAGGCGCTAAATTTCGGCGCTATATCCATCGTCATCCTTTCCGCCATTGGTGGTATCTGGATACCGCTGGAAGTAATGCCGGCCCACATGCAGCAGATAGGCCGCCTGTCGCCGCTCAGTTGGGGACTGGACGCCATTAACAACATATACCTGCGCAACGGCGGCATGGGGCAGGTGTGGAAACAGATAGGGCTGCTACTGGGCTTTGCCGGCACTTTGCTGGCCATCGCCGGCGCTGTGGAAAAGCGAAGGATGAATTAGATTAGTAGACCAATGCCAACCCGGAATGTCAATACAAAACACTATTTTTACCAAATTCATACGCGGCACGGTTTGCCCGCTCTTTCTACAGAGCAAAAAACCAGCATATTATGACAATAGAAGCATTAAAACAGCAACTGAAAGAACAGATTATTGAGGCCCTGAACCTGCAGGATACCAGGCCCGCCGACATTGACGATAACGCCCCCCTATTTGGTGAAGGGCTGGGGCTGGACAGCATCGATTCGCTTGAGCTGATGGTGCTGCTCGAAAGAAATTACCAAATCAAAGTGGAAGATCCCCGCGAAGGCCGCAAGATCCTCCAATCCGTGCAATCCATGGCGGAATTCATCCTGGCCCAACAACTGGCATAATCCTAAAAAAGAAGCATGGGGGAACGTGTGTTTATAACAGGGGTGGGCATGATAACCGCCATAGGCGATGATGTGCAGCAGAACCTGGAACACCTGCTAACTGCCCGCAGCGGGTTGGGTGTTACGGATTATGTAGATACTATACACCGCAACATACTGCCCGTGGCCGAGGTAAAACACAGCGATGTGGAACTGGCAGCAATGGCCGGCCTTCCCGATAATAAAGGTTATTCCCGTACCACTTTACTAGGCCTGGTGGCCATACAGGAAGCCCTGCGCAATGCCGGTATTGCCGATCCGCAGGAGGTACCCACTGGACTGGTGAACGCCACCACGGTAGGCGGCATGGTGGAAACAGAACGCCATTACTTTACCCTTACAGATCCCGCCCGCGAAGGTGAAATGATGCCTGTTGCCGACCTGCTGGATTGTGGCGATTGCTCTCAACGTATAGCCGACACCGTGCATATCGATGAATTTGTAACCACCATTAGCACAGCTTGTTCCTCCTCTGCCAATGCCCTGATGCTGGGCGCCCGCATGATAAAACAGGGATTGCTGTCTCGCGCCGTATGTGGCGGCACTGAAGCGCTCACCCGCTTTACTATCAATGGTTTTAATTCACTTAAAAATACCGACCGGCAACCCTGCCGTCCTTTTGACCAGCAGCGCAATGGCCTGAACCTGGGTGAAGGCGCGGCCTACCTGGTGCTGGAAAGCGAATCGCTGGTACAACAGCGGGGCGCCACCGTACTGGCCGAACTGACAGGTTATGCCAATACCAACGAGGCCTTTCATGCCACCTCCCCCTCACCGGAGGGCGATGGTGCGCTGGCCGCCATGGGGGAAGCAATTGAGATGGGCGGCCTGACGCCGCAAGACGTGCAGTACATCAATGTACACGGCACGGCCACCCTTACCAACGATGCCTCCGAAGGCAAAGCCTTGCAACGCCTCTTTGGCAAGGCGGTGCCGCCCTTTAGTTCCACCAAACCTTTCACCGGCCACACCCTGGCCGCTGCAGGCGCGGTGGAAGCCATTTTTGCTGTACTGGCCATCCGCGAACAGGTGATCTTTCCCAACCTGAATTTTTCTGAAAAAATGGAGGAACTGGATATTATACCCCAAACGACCTTGCGCCACGCGCCCATACAGCACGTGCTTTCCAACTCATTCGGTTTTGGCGGGAACAATGCCTCGCTGGTTATCAGTAAATTTTAAGGAGCAGCCATGAAATTCCAGTGTTATATACAAAGCAGTTGTGCAATTTCTCCGCAACACACCTTTCAACAGGATATTTTTTCGGAGGCGCTGCAAACCACCGATACCAATATGTTGCAGGCCTGGCAGCCATCATATGCCGGTCTTATACCACCTAATAGCCTGCGCCGCATGAGTAAAGCGCTGAAAATGGGCCTGGCTGCCGCCAGCCAATGCCTGGCCGAAGGTGGTATTGCTAACCCCGGTGCCATCATTACCGGCACCGGAAAGGGTAGCCTGCAAGACATGGAAAAGTTTATCAAAGACATCCAGACTTACCACGAAACCGCCCTCAATCCTACCCAGTTTATCCAATCTACCTTCAATGCGGTGAACGGGCTGATTGCGCTTCAACAGCAAAATACCCAGTACAACAACACCTTTGTACACCGTGGTCTTTCTTTTGAAAGTGCCCTGCTGGATGCCCTGTTGCAACTATCCGCTGGCAAACACCATGTGTTGCTGGGCGGTTTCGACGAAGTAACGCCCGACCAGTTCCAGATAAAAAGCCATAGCGGCTGGTGGAAGCAGGAGAAGATTCATAGCGCCGCATTACTGCAACACCTTTCGCCCGGCACCATTGCCGGCGAAGGCGCAGTGTTTTTCCTGCTGGCAAACCAGCCGGGCGATCATCCCGCAGCCAGTATTGAAGGCATGAAGTTATTACACAAGCCTTCCTCCCACAAGCTGGATACAGCCTTGCAGCAATTCCTGGACGAACATGCTTTGCAGCCAGGCCACATAGACCTGCTCATGAGTGGGCGTAATGGCGATAGTAATTACCAGCACTTTTACGACCAGGTGGCACAGGCGCTGCCGGGTATACCTGAAGTATCGTTTAAACCGCTGTGTGGGGAATATGATACGGCCCATGCATTTGGCTTGTGGCTGGCCGCTCAAATGATTAAAGCCGGAAAGGCACCACAGCAGTGGTTTCCAGCGGGTACGGTTTTTCCTAAAGCCTACCGTACGGTATTATTGTATAATCAATATTACGGGGAGCAGCATGCTTTTATACTGCTCAAAAAAGCGCTGTAAATGGCTATTGAGGCCATGGTACAAGGCTTATTCATTCACCACCCGGAATACAGGGTATCTCAAAAAACCTGGCTCTGCATACGGGGAATGCTTGTACACAAATTCCAGTTGTGCAGCGGCGCTCTTCGCAAAAGCCGTATCGGCAGCCCTTTGCCGGGCCAATAAAGCTTGCAAGTCTGCATGCTGGCTCAAATAATCTGCGGCAATATCTTCAAACACATAATCCGAATACCCTTCTTTCTGGCCCAGGATGGCGTCAAAGAAATTCCATGCAAAGAATGAATCGCCGGCAGTGGGTTCCAGGGTTTCCATGAGGTAGCGGTTGGCCACCTGGTTCATAGGAATGTAATAATCACCTTTCCGGAAGGAGATGCGTTGCAGGCTGGTACTGGTTTTTACGCCGCTATGCAGGAAATGTTTTTCGTACGGGCGGGCAGCAGTTTTATAATCCTCGATATGATAAACGGCTACGGCTATGGTGGTATCGTGCGCCAGTGGTTGCAGGAGTACCTGGTTATTTTTCAAAATATCGATCACGGCCCACCAGCCTTGGGGAATAATGTAGGCGGTTGGTTTGGCTACATAATTGCCCGGGGTAAAGTGGTTGTAAAATTTCACCTGTTTGGTAAAGGGTAAACTGCGATCGTAATAAAGCCTGGGTAGGCCGGAAATGCCGCTGGGCTTATATCCTGCCTGAAAGCCCTTGAAGGGGATGAGCGAATCGCGCTGCATATCGGGCTTCCATTCCAGCGGGAAACTGGTTTGGGTGCGTACTTCTTTTTTCGTTTGCGCACGCAGGGCGGCCATATCGTTACTGTGGGCGCTGGTGAAGGCAATGAAACATTCCATCAGGGCATAAGTAGCCTTTACACGCAGGGCATAGGCCTTGAGCATATGTGTTTCAGGCATAAAAGCGAAGGTGTGAAACAGGGTGGCGTAGCCAGTGGAATAGCGGGGATTGTCCTGGAAGGCTACCCAACCACTGTCGGGCAGGTCGCCGTTATGATTTACGTAAGGTACCAGGTCGTACCCCTTTTCCTTCATCAATGTAAACAGGCCGGGTTCGAACTGGTTGCGCAAAAAATCGCCCATGCCGCCGCCCAGTTTATCCGGCTGGGAGGTGAGCAGGGTCATAATATGCTGGTAATCGGCCCCATTGCTCACGTGGTTGTCGATCAACACATCTGGATCTGTGAGTTGATAAATTTGCTGGAAGGCCAGGGCATTTTTGGAGTCGGACTTAATAAAATCCCGGTTCAGGTCCAGGTTTTGCCCGTTGCCGCGGCTGCCAAATGCCGCCGGCCCGTTTTGATCTACCCGGAAATCGGGGCTGCGATTTAGTGCACCGCCAATGTTGTAAAGGGGGATCACGGCCAGCACAATATTGGCCGGCAGGTTTTTCCTGCCCAGGGCTATATCGCGCAGCAACAGCATACTGGCATCTACGCCATCCGGCTCGCCGGGGTGAATGCCGTTATTAATGAGGATAATGCGTTTGTTTTGCTGGTGGAGGTGGGCAAAGTCAAATTCCCCGCCAGGGCTGTACACCAACAGGTGTAGGGGAAAGCCGGCATCGGTTTGCCCTACTGTGCGCAGTTGCATCGTGTGAGGGAATCGCTTGGCCAGGGTTTGGTAATATTGAATGCATTGTGCATAAGTAACCGTTTCCTGTGCATGAGACCTTTCAAAAACGGTGGACAGGTCTTGCGCCCATGTTGCGTGGGCTATGCAGCATAAGAACAGCGGTAAATATAGCATGCAGCGAAGCAGCCGGGCTGGGAGGAAGTGACGCATGAGTGGTATGGATATCTTTGAAGGATGGTATACTATAATCTACAGGCAAAGATAATTTTTTGCGCTGGGGTGGGGGTGGAAATGGGATGGTTGGCTGGATGGCGGAGTGAATACCGCACACAAAAAAAGCCCCTGCTGTTTGCCAGCAGGAGCTATTGTATGGTTATATCTTTACAGCAATTAAGCTAAAGCGTTCACTTTTTTGGTCAGCTTACTTTTCAGGTTAGCTGCTTTGTTCTTATGGATAACATTGCGTTTAGCCAGCTTGTCGATCATGGAGATCACAGATGGTAATTCCGCTCCTGCAGCCGCTTTATCGGTAATTACTTTCAGATCACGGATGGCATTACGCGTTGTCTTACCGTAGTAACGGTTACGTTCATTACGCTTGGTACTCTGACGTACGTCTTTTTTCGTTGCTTTATGGTTTGCCATTAGTTTATTATATTCTTGTTATGGGACGGCAAAGGTAAAACATTTCCTGACTTAAAAAAATCTTTTCTGAAGGCGAGATCTTTCCGGGAGCAGTGGAAACCCGGCGGCCGTTGCCCGGTTTAAAAACACAAAAGTACGTTAAATTCTAATACTATTCTTGCGGACCCGTCATCTAAAATAGCCCACTCATGGCCGGTTATCTTGCTTTGCCGGAGGGTCACATATAAAAATAAGTAATGCAAAATTGCGTGTCTTTTTTATTAGAACATTACAAAAAAGAGTCGATATTTGCATCCCGTATAGTATATTAATAGGAAGCATTTCACGCTTAGCATTAGCAAAGAAGATTAAGAAAAACTCGTTGGAAATGAAGGATTTCTCATTTGTCACTAACTCGCATCCTGCTTACATAGAATCGTTATACCAGGATTTCACGAAAGATCCGCAGTCGGTTGATCCTGAATGGGTAAAATTTTTTGAAGGATTTGATTTCGCGGTATCCCAGGTAAACGGTAAGGCAGGACCCGCCACAGTGGCCCCCGCCAGCAGCAATGGGCTGCCGGTTTCCAACGAACAGCTGGTGAAGGAACTGGGTGTGTACCGCCTCATCCATGCCTACCGCAAAAGGGGGCATTTAGTAGCCAAAACCAATCCCATCCGGGAACGCAAAGACCGGCATGCCAATCTTGATATTTCATTCTTTGGCCTTTCTGATGCCGACCTGAAAACGGAATTTTATGCTGCTCAGGTGTTGGGTTTAGGTAAGGTATCGCTTGAAAAGATAGTAGCCTTTCTGCAAAAAATTTACGCGGGTGCTGTAGGTCTTGAATTTACCTACATCAACGACGCTAAGAAAACGGAATGGCTGCAACAGGCGTTTGAAACCGCCATGCAAAAGCCCCTCAGCGTACCTCAAAAACGCCGCATTCTTCAGAAACTGAACCAGGGGGTTATCTTCGAAAAATTTCTGCATACCAAATACATCGGGCAAAAGCGTTTTGGCCTGGAAGGGGGCGAATCCACCATTCCTTCGCTAGATGCCATGATTAACATTGCCGGCGACGACGGTGTACAGGAAGTCGTGATCGGCATGGCCCACCGTGGCCGCCTGAACGTGCTGGCCAATATCATGGGCAAAACTTACGAGCAGATCTTTTCAGAATTTGAAGGCAAAGTAATTCCCGACAGTACTATGGGTAGCGGCGATGTGAAATACCACCTGGGTTTCCGCGCCGAGCATACTACCCCCGGGGGCAAAAAGGTAAACCTGCAACTGGCGCCCAACCCTTCCCACCTGGAAGCTGTAGACCCTGTAGTACTTGGTTTTGCCCGTAGCAAATCGGACGTAATTTATAACAGCGATTATGATAAGGTAATGCCCATCCTCATACATGGCGACGCCGCCGTGGCCGGCCAGGGCATTATTTACGAAATAGCCCAGATGGCCAACCTGAAAGGATATTACACCGGGGGTACTATGCACCTGGTGATTAATAACCAGATAGGGTTTACCACGGATTTTGACGATGCCCGCTCTTCCGATTACTGTACCAGCGTAGCCGCTATCATACAGGCACCGGTATTCCATGTAAACGGCGACGATGCCGAGGCGGTGGTAAAAGTATCGGAGATTGCCACCCGTTTCCGCCAGGAGTTTAATTGCGATGTATTTGTGGATCTAGTGTGCTACCGCAAGCATGGTCATAACGAGGGTGATGAGCCAAAGTTTACCCAACCCAGCCTGTACGCCCTCATCGATAAACATCCGAACCCACGGGAGAAGTATGTGGAGTACCTGCTGAACAACGGCGAGCCGGACGCACAGGCCCTGGCCAAAGAAATGGAACAAAGTTTCTGGGCCGACCTGCAAGCAAGGCTGGATGAAATAAAGCAACACCCGCTGCCCTACACGCCGCAGAAGCCGGAAGAGTGGTGGGCCGCCCTGCGCAAGAGCAATAACAGCGACTTTGAGGCATCGCCGGTTACGGCTATTACGGAGGCCGACTTTAAAAAATTATTTGCCCAGTTAATGAGCTGGCCTTCCGACTTTGTGCCGCTGCGTAAAGTGGAAAAACTGCTCCAGGACAAGATCAAATTATATGATACGGAAGGCAAGGTAGACTGGGCCACCGGCGAACTGCTGGCCTATGCCAGTTTGCTGCTGGAAGGCAAGGATGTGCGCATGAGTGGGGAAGACGTAAAACGCGGCACTTTCTCTCACCGCCATGCCGTACTGTTCGACGAAAATACCAATGCTACTTACAACCGGCTGGGCAATATCGGGAATGGTACCAACAAATTCCGCATTTACAACTCCTTGCTAAGCGAGTTTGGCGTAATGGGGTTTGAATATGGTTATGCCATGGCCAATCCTAACAGCCTCGTGCTGTGGGAGGCACAGTATGGCGATTTTGCCAACGGTGCCCAAACGGTTATCGACCAATACATCACCAGCGCCGAGCAGAAATGGGGTACGCAAAACGGCCTGGTACTGCTGTTGCCGCATGGGTACGAAGGCGGTGGCCCAGACCACTCCAACGCCCGCCCAGAGCGTTTCCTGCAAGCCTGCGCCGAAGACAATATCATTGTTACCAATATCACCACGGCGGCCAACTTCTTCCATGCGCTGCGCCGCCAGCTTACCTGGCCGTTCCGCAAGCCGCTAGTCAATTTTTCGCCCAAGGCTAACCTGCGTCATGCCGGTTCTTACTCTACCATCCAGGAATTTACCACCGGTGGTTTCCAGGAAGTACTGGACGATCCGTTTATCACAGATGCTGGTACTGTAAAGAAAGTGTTGTTGTGTTCCGGTAAAATGTATTTCGACCTGAGTGAAAAACAGGTTAAAGACAACCGTAAAGATGTGGCCATTGTACGCCTGGAGCAACTGTTTCCGCTGCCCGTGAAACAACTGGAAGCCATTCAGCAGAAATACAAGGGAGCCACCTGCTTCTGGGTACAGGAAGAGCCGCTCAATATGGGTGCCGCTGCTTTCCTGCAAATGAACCTGAAGCAACTGAACTATGGCGTCATCAGCCGCAACCCGAGTGCCGCTACGGCCACTGGTTATGGAAAGGTGCATACCCGGGAGCAACTGGAGATTATCGAGACAGCATTTAATATTTAAGGAAGCTATTGGTTGCAAGCAGCGCAGGGCGTGTGTTTCAACATCTAACAATTTTATTCAGATCATATGAGTATCGAAATCAAAGTTCCAACGGTAGGAGAATCTATTAGCGAGGTAACAATTGCAAAGTGGTTGAAAAAGGAAGGAGATTATGTGCAGCAGGATGAAGTGTTGTGTGAACTGGAATCAGAGAAAGCCACCTTTGAGTTGAATGCTGAAAAAGCGGGCCGTATCCATATCGTAGCCGTAGAAGGTGCGACCATGAAGATTGGCGATGTAGTAGGCAGTATTGATACCGATGCCGCCGCCCCCAGTGGCGCTGCGCCGGTAGCCGCCCCCGCCGCCGCTACACCCGCCCCGGTAGCTGCACCTACCCCTGCTGCTACCGCTGCCCCCGCCCCGGTTGCGGCTGCTCCTTCCGCCCCGGAAGCACCTGCGGTAAACAAAGGCGTGGTAGACCTGAAAGTGCCTACCGTTGGTGAATCCATCAGCGAGGTAACCCTTGTGCGCTGGGTGAAAGCCGATCAGGAATATGTATCGCGCGATGAAGTGGTTTGTGAGCTGGAATCTGAAAAAGCCACTTTTGAACTGAATGCCGAAGAAGCTGGTGCCTTGCAACGCGTAGCCAAAGAGGGCGATGTGCTGAAGATAGGCGATGTAGTAGGCAAGATCGATACCTCCGTAGCCCGCCCTGCGGGTACACCCACCCCGGCTGCTGCTCCCGCCGCTGCTGCCACCCCGTCCGCACAGCCGTCTGCACCGTCTGCACCCGTGATATCCATTCCCAACGATATTAAAGCCACGCCGGTAGCCGCCGCCGTGATTGCCGATAAACAGGTAGACCCGAAAACCATTACCGGTACCGGGGCTCATGGCAAGATTCTTAAAGACGATGTATTTGCCGCCCTGCAACATCCAGGGGTATCCATTGGGCAGCCCTTGTTTAGCCGAGAGGCGCGTCGTGAGAAAATGAGTAACCTGCGCAAAACCGTGAGCCGCCGCCTGGTGGAAGCCAAGAACACCACGGCCATGCTCACCACCTTTAACGAGGTAGACATGTCTGCCATCATGGACATTCGCGCGAAGTATAAAGAGGTGTTTAAAAAGGCACATGAAGTGAACCTTGGTTTCATGAGTTTCTTTACCAAAGCGGTATGTTACGCCTTGCAGGAATTTCCTGCGGTGAATGCCTACATCGATGGGGAAGAGCTGGTATACCACGATTACTGTGATATTTCCATTGCTGTATCTGCCCCCAAAGGCCTGGTAGTACCGGTGATCCGCAACGCGGAAAGCCTGGGCATGGCCGACATCGAGAAAAAAGTAGTGGAACTGGCCACCAAGGCCCGTGAAAACAAACTTACGATGGACGAAATGACGGGTGGTACCTTCACCATTACCAATGGTGGCGTGTTTGGTTCGCTGATGAGTACCCCGATCATTAACCTGCCCCAATCTGCCATCCTGGGTATGCATAAAATTCAGGAGCGCCCCATGGCCATCAACGGCCAGGTGGTGATACGTCCGATGATGTACCTGGCGCTGAGTTACGACCACCGCATCATTGACGGGCGCGAATCGGTGAGCTTCCTGGTAAAAGTAAAAGACCTGCTGGAAAATCCGGAGCAACTGCTCTTTGGCAAAGACCCTGTAAAGGCCTTGCTGAAACTGTAGTAGCTGCTGCATCCATATGGGCAAAAGGTAAAATGCACATGCATTTTACCTTTTGCATTTTTGGTGAAATGCTGGCACAACGGGCATTTCACCATTTCTTAAAACAATCAGACATGACCCGCTGGGAATCCTATATTGTATCGGCCAGGAAAGTATTGGAAGGCTACGACGGCAAGCTACCGCTGCACCATTTCCTGAAAGATTTTTTCAAGGCACGGCCGCAGATGGGTAGCCGCGACCGGCGTTGGATAACGCAGCTGGTGTATCACTATTTCCGGCTTGGGCATTGGCGGAAAGACTCGCTACCGGTGGAGGAAAGGTTGCTAGCCGGCACCTTTCTTTGTGAGCAAACGCCCAATGAAATACTGGCTTTGCAGAAACCGGAATGGAATGAAAAAGTAACCTTGCCCCTGCCGGAAAAAATGAAGCTGCTGGGTATTACAGAAGCGGCCATCTTTCCTTTCATGGGCTACCTTTCTGCCGCACTGGATGGGAAGGCGTTTGTAAACTCCTTTTTTTCCCAACCCCGGTTGTTCATCCGCGTGCGCAGGCAGCAACAAACTGCTGTTGAAAAACGGTTGCAGGAAAAGGACATCGACTTTGAAACGCCCGCCCCTGGCTGTATTTCATTGCCCAATGGTACTAAAATAGAAACCATCCTCCCTGAAAAAAGCTGGTACGTGGTGCAGGACGCCTCCTCCCAGCAAACTGGTAATTTATTCCAGGCCCGTGCCGGCGAAGCCTGGTGGGATGCCTGTGCAGCCAGCGGTGGCAAGTCTATTTTACTGCGGGATAAATGCCCGGAGGTAAACCTAACGGTATCGGATATACGTAAATCTATCTTAGATAATTTGCAACACCGTTTTGCCGATGCCCGCATAGATGGATATAAAGGGTATGTGATAGACCTTTCCAATCCATTTTCCAGCCCGGATTTTAAGCCGCTGATGTTTGACGGTATTATTGTAGATGCTCCCTGTACCGGGGCGGGTACCTGGGCGCGGTCGCCGGAAAATTTGTTTTACTTTTCGGAGAGCCAACTGCGGAGGTTTGAAATGCTGCAACGCAACATCACCACCAACGTGGTGCCTTACCTGAAGAAAGGGGGGCAGTTGGTGTACATCACCTGTTCTGTATTTGCCTCGGAGAATGAAAGTATGGTGCAATGGCTGGAAGCCAATACATCCCTGCGCGCGCAGGAGGGTGGGCTGATCCAGGGAATGGGGCAGGGGGCAGACAGTATGTTTGCCGTAAGGTTTGTAAAAGAGGGTTAAGGGCTTTATAGTTTTAACAGCTTGGTGCTTGCTTTTGCGGTGCCTTGTACATAGCGCATGAAATACAGGCCGGGCGCGAGGTTGGAAAGATTGTTCCATAACAGTACGCCAATGCCATTAGCCGGGGCATCGGTGGTGGATAGGCGTACCAGCCGGCCCAGGGCATTGTAAAGGGTTATTTGCACGGGGGCTTTGCCTGTGCTGGCATAATAGATCTTTACAGCAGTGGAGAAGGGATTGGGCAGTACCCGCAGCAGGTGATGATCGAGGCGCTCTGCCAGGAGCGTACTGTCTGTAGCTACAATTTTAGTGAGGGTATCGAAGGCCATTTTGAAATCAGGAATGCCATATCCCACCCGGTTATCAGGAGCAGTGTAATGATCGCTACAGGCACGGACTACCTGCATGAGCCGGATGTTATCTATTTGTGGAAAGGCCTGCCATAGACAGGTTACCAGGCCGGCCAGCACTGGTGTGGCAAAAGAGGTGCCGCTGCTGGCGGTGATAGTGCCATTCGTATCCAGCAACTGGGTGGAGACGCCCATGGCGGCAACGTCTGGTTTTATGCGGCCATCGGCGGCAGGGCCGTAACTGCTAAAGGCGGCGGGAATTTTATTCCCATTTACGGCGCCTACGGCCAGGATGCTGTCTGCATCGGCGGGCGTGCAGCTATAATGCCAGGTATTGCTGCCTTCATTACCGATGGCATTGAGTACAATCATTCCTTTACGGGCCGCCATGATGGCGGCTTTTGCAATAAGGGAAGTATGGCCATCCATCTGGGCATAGGTGTAATTATACGTGGCATTGTCGAAAGTATTGTAGGCCAGGGAGGAGGAGAGTATATCTGCGCCCAGGCTGTCTGCCCGTTCTGCAGCGGCGGCCCAGTTGTTTTCTTCGATGGGTTGTTCGGTGGCGGCTTCCTCTGTTTTAAAGAGGGCGTATTGTGCGCCGGGCGCAGTGCCCACCAATTGGCCGGGAAGATTGGCCGCCAGGGTGGAAAAACACCAGGCGCCGTGTACATCATCACCATATACATCTTCCAAGGCGGTGGAGCAATTGAACGTGTACACAATTCCATTCGCTGCGCGCAGGCTGTCATAACCTGGATTGGTATTTACTCCCGGAAAACCGGCGTCCAGCACGGCTATGAGCATTCCCTGGCCGGTGTAGCCTTTTTGATGCAGGTATTCCCCGTTGTGTAAATGTATCTGCGTATAGGCGTAACCGTAATCATTGGCGTTTGCTTGCAGGGTTGTTTTAGTAGCAGCTAGTTTCCTTTCCGTATCCCATTTATATACGTTGTGGGCCGTGTCCATTCGTTGGCGCTGCATAGGCGCGCTGGTATTTTTTACGAAGGGTAGGGCATTTATCTTTTGTAAGGCTTCGCTGTCTGTAGTTTGAATAATGGCCTGGTTAAACCAGCGGGAGGTGTAGCGCAGGGTAACCTGGCCGGTAGCGAGCAGGGTGGTTAGGTAGGCGGGGTTTACGGGCAGGTCGCTGCTATCGGGAACAATATGCATGCGCTGGCGGCGGGCCAGGGCGCGGGGAGAAAGGTAAGCGGCGGGTGTGGTAAGGCGGTAAGGGGAGTTATTTTTATCGGTAAAGGTGATCACATAACGCGGTGCCTGGGCCAAGCTGGCCAAAGGCAGCAGGAGGAGCAGGACTAGCAGCAGCCGGTAAACGGTGTTGGAATGGATCATAGGAGGTTAAGAAAAAGAGAAAAAAAATGCCTGTCGCGTGGCGGCAGGCGGGTGTTTTATTGGAATGTGTTGTATTAAAGCATAACGGGTTGCTGGCGCTGGATAATGCCGCCGCCAATCACGTCGTCGCCGTCGTAAAACACGGCAGACTGGCCGGGGGCTATACTTTTTACCTCTTCGTAAAAGCGGACCCTGATTTTGCCGTTTTCGTTGTAAAGGTTACTCACGGCACCGGGGCTTTTGTAGCGGATTTTAGTAAGGGCTTCCATGCCGTCGGTAATGCCCTCGTATTTTATCCAGTTCATGCCGGCTATCAGGGCTTCCGACTTGCCCAGGTCTGCCTCATCGCCCAGTACCACGGTATTGGTTTCGGGGATAATTTCCGTCACGAATACGGGTTTGCCCAGGGCAATATCCAGCCCTTTGCGCTGGCCGATGGTGTAGAAAGGATAACCTTTATGTTTGCCTACGATGGTGCCGTTTTGCAATACAAAATTGCCACCATCTACCTGTTCTTCCAGGCCATTTACCTTCCGTTTCAGGAATCCCCGGTAATCGTTATCGGGCACAAAGCATATTTCGTAGCTCTCTGCTTTTTTGGCCAGTTCGGGGTAGCCAAAATCATATGCCATTTGGCGGATCTCCGTTTTGCGGTATTTGCCCAGGGGCAGCAGGGTGCGTTTCAACACATCTTGTTGCAGGCCCCAGAGTACATAACTTTGGTCTTTGGTTTCATCTACTCCCTTGCTCAGGATGTAGCGGTCGTTTTCCTCGCGGATCTGGCCATAGTGGCCGGTGGCGATAAAAGCGCAGTCCATGGCATCGGCCCGTTTCAGCAGGGCGCGCCATTTAATATGGGTATTGCAAAGAACACAAGGATTGGGTGTACGTCCAGCCATGTATTCTTCTACGAAATTATTGATCACGAAGTCGCCAAATTCATCACGGATATCCAGCACAAAATGGGGGAAACCATGATGCACTGCCGCGGCGCGGGCGTCGTTAAAGGAATCGAGATTACAACAGCCGGTTTCTTTTTTGCTACTGCCTGCCGAAGCATAGTCCCAGGTTTTCATGGTAATGCCTACCACTTCATATCCCTGTTCGTGCAGCATCAGCGAGGTAACGGTACTATCTATACCGCCGCTCATGGCTACCAGCACTTTACCGTGTTTGCTCATTGTTGAAATGATTGAGTCTGCAAAGGTAGCGGAAATTGTTCAAGGTAGGAGATAAGGGGTACCTGTTATGGGAGGGCTGGCTGGAATAAAAATACTGATTATTTAATATTATGATAACCAATTAAATATAAATTTACCAAATACCAGTTATCAGTTGAAAGCAGGGCGGGTATAGGAATTAAGTATAAGTAAGTAGCGAAGGGGCCTGGTATTACAAGCTTACGCCCCGCTTCCAGGGAATGAAATCGTCCTGGTTTAGCTGTTCCGCTTTGGTATAAACTTCGCCGCTGGCGGTGCGGATAATCCATTCCAGGATATCTTCGCCCACTTCGGCAATGCTTTGCTGGCCGCTGATGATGCCGCCGGTATCGATGTCGATGATATCAGGCATACGGGTGGCCAGGCGGGTATTGGTGGCCAGTTTTAGCACGGGTGCAATAGGATTGCCGGTAGGCGTACCCAAGCCTGTGGTAAACAGTACGATATTGGCTCCAGCGCCTACCTCGGCGGAAGTGCTTTCTACGTCATTGCCTGGTGTGCAAAGTAAGTTCAGGCCAGGTTGAGTGGCATATTCGGTATAGTCCAGCACCGCCGTGATAGGGGAAGAGCCGCCTTTTTTGGCTGCGCCGGCCGATTTGATCGCATCAGTAATAAGCCCATCGCGGATATTACCCGGTGAGGGGTTCATATCGAACCCAGAACCTACCTGCTTGGCTGCGCGTTCGTAATTGCGCATTAGGTGGATAAACTTACCGGCAATTTCACTGTTTTCGCAGCGGTTAATGAGTTCCTGCTCCACGCCGCATAGTTCCGGGAACTCGGACAGGATAGACTTGCCACCCAGGGCCACCAGCAGATCGGAGGTGTGGCCTACGGCAGGATTGGCAGAGATGCCGGAGAAGCCGTCGGAGCCGCCGCATTCCAGGCCTATGGTCAACTTAGATAGGGGCTGAGGCGTACGTTCCAGTTTATTGGCATCAATGAGGGCCAGGAAGGTTTGTTTAATGGCTTCGCTCAGCATATCATATTCCGACTTGCTTCTTTGCTGTTCAAACACGAGCAGGGGTTTGCTGAAACTGGTGTTCAGTTTGGCCAGCGCCCCTTGCAGCAGCGATACCTGCGCGTGCTGGCAGCCCAGGCTGAGGATGGTAGCGCCGGCCACGTTGGGGTGATGGATGTAACCTGCCAGCAGGGCGCAGAGCGCTTCTGCATCCTGCCGGGTGCCACCGCAGCCGCCTTCGTGGGAGAGGAACTTAATCCCGTCTATATTGGTAAACAACGTATGCCGCTTTTGCCGGCTGGCTGCGGGAGCTGGGGCATAATTGCGGATGGCCTCCAAGTCGTTGTTTTTATAGAAATTCACCAATTCGTTCACCTGCTCGTTATAAATTTCTTCCGGGGCAAATCCCAGGCCTTTTTCAAAGGCAGTTTTGATCACCTGCACGTTGCGGTTTTCGCAGAAAACCAGGGGGATCACCAGCCAGTAGTTGCGGGTGCCAGCCTGTCCATCCGGGCGGGCATAACCCTGGAAGGTACGGTTGCGCCACTTCTGCACGTCGGGGGCTTGCCATTGAAAGGCAAGGTCTTTTTCGTGAAAAGCGTTAGCATCATGTTCAATATTTTGGGTGGTAATCAGTTCGCCGGTGGAAAGGGGCTTCAAAGTTTTGCCTACCGTAACGCCATACATGCGGATGGCATCGCCAGCGTGTAGTGAATGTACAAGGAATTTATGCTTGGCCGGCACTTTTTGCAACAGTGGAATTGTAGCTCCATTAAACGTGATTTCCGCTCCTTGCTCCAAGTCTTGCAACGCTACCAATACATTGTCCAGCGGATGTATTTGTAAAAACGTGTTCATATCGATAAAAGTAGGATATCTGTTGGTGGGTAGTTAATAGGAAAATAGTATTCTTTGATAACATTTTAACTACCCTTTCCAGTTTGCTTCCTATGTGATGGAAAGGTAGGGATTTTACAATAAAAGACCCGTTGTGCCAAAGCATAACGGGTCTTTTAGAGGAGGCTGTAAAAGCCGGAATTATTTATTCATAAATGCTTCGATGCTTTTATACAGGCTATCAGACACCGGCACTACCGGCAGGCGGAAGGCGTTTTCCAGCAGGCCACCGATGGCCATGAAGGCCTTAATGCCGCCGGGATTATTTTCGGCAAACATCAATTCAAAAGCGTCCAGCAGTTTAAATTGCAGGGTGCGGGCGGTGGCATAATCACTGGCCAGGGCAGCGCGTATCATATCGGATACATCTTTAGCAAACCAGTTTGCTGCCACGGAGATCAGGCCATCCATGCCACAGGCTACCTGGGGCATGGCTACGGCATCGTCGCCGCTTACCACCACAAAATCTTTGGGGCGGTCTTTCAATATCTGCATGCACTGTACCATATCGCCACTGGCTTCCTTCATGGCCACAATGTTTTCCACTTCATGCGCCAGGCGCAGCGTTGTGGCGGCGGTCATGTTGCGGCCTGTGCGGGCGGGCACATTGTACAGGATGATTGGTTTAGGTGATGCCTTGGCTATGGTTTTATAATGCTGGAAAATGCCTTCCTGAGTAGGTTTGCTGTAATAGGGTGATACGGAAAGTACGGCGGCTGCTTCTTCCAGGGGGCAAGTTTCCAGGCGCTTCACCACATCGGCAGTGCTATAATCGCCGATGCCTACTATCACGGGTACCCGCTTATTTACTTTTTCGAAAGTGAATTTTATCACGTCCAGCTTTTCATCGCTGTTAATAGTGGGTGTTTCGCCGGTGGTGCCAAGTGTTACCACATATTCCACGCCGCCGCTAATTACATGTTGGATCGTTTTCTCCAATGCATTCCAGTCGATGGCGCCATTTGCTTTAAAAGGAGTGACAAGCGCAACGCCAGTGCCTCTCAGTTGTTCCTGTAGTGTCATAAAAAAAGTAGTTCCGCCATGGGCTGGCGGGGCCAAGGTTTGATATCCCGATACCGGGAGCTGCAAAGATTGGAATTTGGTATCGTTTCTTCACATAAAATTTTAGTGTTCATCGAAAAAGCCCATGCTGGAGAATTTTTCGATGCGCTGATCGATGCGGTTTTGCGGGTCGATCTGCTTCAATTCGGCGAGGGTTTCCTTGATCTTTGCCTTCACGATAGCTGCGGCTTCGTCGTGATTGGTGTGCGCGCCTCCCAGTGGTTCTTTGATCACCCCATCTACCAGGCCAAATTTGCTCATATAGTCGGAGGTGAGCTTTAGTTCTTCGGCGGCTTTTTCCTTGAAGTTCCAACTGCGCCAAAGAATGGTGGAGCAGTTTTCTGGAGAGATCACGGTATACCAACTGTTTTCCAGCATAAAAATGCGATCACCCATGCCTATGCCCAGCGCCCCACCGGAAGCGCCTTCCCCGATGATGATGCAGATTACGGGAACCTTTAGCTTAATCATTTCAAAGAGGTTGCGGGCAATGGCTTCGCCCTGTCCTCTTTCTTCTGCTTCGAGGCCTGGGTAAGCACCGGGGGTATCGATGAGGGTGACGATAGGTTTATTGAATTTCTCCGCCAGCTTCATGAGGCGGAGGGCTTTGCGGTAACCTTCCGGGTTGGCCATTCCAAAGTTGCGGATCTGGCGCATTTTGGTGTTGATGCCTTTTTGCTGGCCGATGAACATAATGGTTTCACCATCCAGTTCGGCGAAGCCACCTACCATGGCTTTATCATCTTTCACGTTACGATCACCATGCAGCTCCACGAAGTTGGTGCACATTTTTTCTATATACGCCAGCGTATAAGGTCTTTCCGGATGACGGCTTAGCTGTACTTTTTGCCAGGACGTAAGGTTGGCATACAACTCCTGCCGGGTGATGGCGATTTTTTGCTCGTATTCCTTCACGGTTGCAGATACATCGACGCCAGATTTATCGCCATTTTCCTTGAGCTTATCCAGCTGTTCGTAAAGTTCTGCGATAGGTTTTTCAAAATCTAGAAATTGCATAATCCAGGTACTAAAGGTTAAAGACGAATGTAAAGATAGGGGATAGAAAATTTTTTTAAAAAGATTTGCTGAAATGGAAGTTTTGTTGCTATCTTTGCAATCCCAAAACGGGACAACGGTAAGATACTGATGGTCATGCGATTATCGGTCGTTGTAAAGAGTTTTGGATCGGTAGTTCAGTCGGTTAGAATGCCGCCCTGTCACGGCGGAGGTCGCGGGTTCGAGTCCCGTCCGGTCCGCGTTAAAAGTGAAAGCCTTCAAGTCTTTGGATTTGAAGGCTTTTTTGGTTCGAAGTGGAATGCCTGCATTTTCGTATATTTATGGCATTGAGTTGATAGTTAAGTCATTGTGCTAGTTCGAAATGCCGAACAAGTTAAAATTATTGTTATTAAGCATCTTAACCTCGAAATGTTATAAATGCCCCATACACGCAAACTGTGCTCAATCAGTTCTTTCCACCTTTTTATACATAACGAATTGAAAATATTTAAATGTAGGTCTCCGAATATTATTCAACTATATGATTTGTCTGCCTTCACTTTTTGGAGTTCAGTAGCAGATTTTTATGGAGGACTATTATATATGTCGATGAGGAGCGTAAGCAATTGGAGCAACGGTTTATTCAGATGCAAGGTCATATACTAGTACTATTTATTCATTCATAAGCCAATAGCAATTTTTCACGATGAAAACAATAGGTTTTAGAGCAACGGCCTCAAAGGTCTTTTATTCGATAGTAGATGACAACAGTATTTCTGACAATTATAGATTGGTTGCGGTTGAGTGCATTATAGTCCCTTTTGCACTGAATTTCCCAGAACAATTAAATTTCTTAGGTATAACTATAAAGGATATTATTAGGGAATACGGGGTTGAGCAGGCTGGCATAAGAACTATAGAGGCAACATCAAAAAACAAAGACATTAAGAGAATTTCTTTCGAAGCCGTAATACAGGAGTTAATAAGTTCCTCCTCCGTTAAAAAGTATCTTGCAAGTGACATTTCCGGTATACATGCCAAATTAGGAATTAAAAAAGACGCTTATAAGCCCTTAATAAAGGAGAAAGGCGCCACTCACTCCGGGATAAAGCTAGCAGAATATAACGCAGAAGAAAGAGATGCAATCCTTGTCGCAATTGCAAGTTTTAAATTATAAAAGCTCATTTAAATGCATAATACAAATACAATTACTAATCTGTCTTTTGAACCGATCAAGGATATTGGACAGCATGGAAGAAATTCGGAAGTTTGTCTTGCAAAAGATGTGCAGTTAGATTGTGAGATTGTTGTTAAAAAAATTAGTAAAACAAAAATAGTAAGTAAAGATGAATTTTTTTCGGAGGCAAGAAAGTTGAATGATTCTGAACATCCGAATGTTGTACCACTCAAGTTTGCATCTGAAGATGCTAATTATATCTATATCGGAATGCCTTATTATCCCGATGGCTCACTCAAGGACCTTATAGAAAGTAGGTATCTCACAATTAGGGAGGTTATCCGATATGGGATTCAATTTCTGAGTGGACTTAATAACATTCACAGTAAAAAGCTTGTTCATTTCGACATTAAGCCAGATAACATTTTATTGAATGCCGCAAATGAAGCTATGGTTTCAGATTTTGGTTTAGCGATGGCGACCAATGTTTGGGGAATGGCTGGACAGGACCGTTTTTATTCAAAGCATCGCGCCCCAGAGGCTATAAAGACGAATTTCCATAGCATGCTCTACGATATTTATTCGGCGGGTTTGACGCTTTACAGGTTATGTAATGGCAATGTACAATTTGATAATCAATTCAATAGTTTTCAGACTAGAGATGAGTTGCACCATGCCATTGTTAATGGCCAATTTCCAGATCGGGGCAACTTTTTGCCACACGTACCCAAAAAAATGCGTAGTATTATAGTGAAAGCATTATCAATCAATCCAAGTGACAGACAACAAACTGTTCTCCAGTTAATGAATGAATTGTCTCTGATCACTGAATCAATAGATTGGGAATATTCATCTAGACAAGACGAATGGACATGGGTAAACCGAAGGAATGCTAAAAATACTTGCATTTGTCTAAAAAAATTAGCAAATTTGTATTCAATTGAAACAACGGAAACCTATGGTGTTGGGAAAGTGCGGAAGATCGCATCCGCGTGCTCAAAGGATTTGCCTCAAGCTACTTCTGAAAAGACACTTCTTGATCTTCTAAAAACATATGGCTAAAAAAAAACGCAATATGAAGCTTTCCAAACGAGAGGAGAATATGTTTCCCTTTCTTGTATTGTCTTTGGAGGAAAGATTACGCCTTTCGGGAGCTGTTAATTTAAACAACGATTATTCTTTTAAGAAGGACGGACATTATGATATAATCCAGCCCTCGAATAAAAAGGACGAAAAAAGTAGGGATAATTCCAGAGAAGTTTGATGAGTTATTTTTGTAACCCAGTTCATTCCTTGTCATAAATGGCTCGATGAGGCGGTGGAAGATTGGTTATGTATGGTTAAATAATTTAATAAATAATTGATTTTCAATAAGTCTTCTTTCAAAAAGTTCGAACTCTGTCCCCTTTCCCCCGCAAAATTTCTTCTAAAACCCGCGCTGGTCGCGGGTTTTTCATTTTTACTCTATTTTTTACTCTATCTCAATAGCGAATTACACATTTTGGATCAAGTTGAAAACATGGGGGATTGCTCTAAGCATAAATCTTAGCCAGTCTAAAAAGGAAAAATTCCACATCCCGTATCCCTCGCAAAGCGTTTCAGAACGATTTTACCTTCGCATTGAATGATTCCGCAGCAGCATTAGTAGCCCTGTTATTGAAGAAATTTAAAATGCCCAAATAATGCGTCTGTACCG
>NZ_FMAR01000014.1 GCF_900094705.1 Chitinophaga costaii
AATTATGAATTATGAATTATGAATTATGAATTATGAATTATGAATTATGAATTATGAATTATGAATTATGAATTATGAATTATGAATTATGAATTATGAATGATATTTAAAGACTTAAAATTAGAATAGAATACCATACATTTCCAATATTATTTAATGCCCCTAAGAATTCTGTACATTAAAGGCATGCTTATCATTGCTTTAATTTCGTGACAAAGTACAATGTATCTAAACAGATTTCATAATTAATTCATAATTCATAATTCATAATTAAATAATGGTACACGAATGGTGGAAAGAAGCGATCATTTACCAGATCTATCCCCGCAGTTTTAAAGATAGTAATGGGGATGGCATTGGGGATTTGCCAGGTATCTTGGAGAAACTCGATTATCTGGCCAGCCTGGGAGTAGATCTCATTTGGCTAAATCCAGTGTATAGTTCGCCAAATGATGATAATGGTTATGACATTAGCAACTACGAGGACATTATGCTGGAATTTGGCACCATGGCCGATTTTGATGTTTTGCTGCAAGGCCTGCACCAGCGGGGCATGAAGCTGCTCATGGACCTGGTAGTAAATCATACCAGCGATGAACATCCCTGGTTTGTGGCATCCCGCTCGTCGCGCGATAATCCTTACCGCGATTTCTATCATTGGTGGCCGGCAGAAAAAGGTACACCACCACCGCGTTTCAGCTTCTTTGACCCCAATGCAGATGCCTGGGCTTTTGATGAGCATACCCAAGCCTGGTACCTGCATTATTTTTCCCGCAAACAACCAGACTTGAATTGGGAAAATCCCACCGTGCGGGAAGCCGTGTACAACATGATGCGCTTCTGGTTCGATAAAGGGGTAGATGGTTTCCGCATGGATGTCATCTCCTTTATCTCTAAAGAAACACCGCTGGCACCCATTCCGCCGGAGGAGCTGGCAGCCAAATATTATAACGACTGGAGCTATTATTACTCCCATGGACCGCGCTTGCATGAATACCTGAAGGAAATGCACCAGCGCGCGCTGAAAGACTATAATATTGTTACCATGGCCGAAGCACCCGGCATCCGTGCAGAAGAGGCCTTGCTCTTTGTACACAGCGACCGTGAAGAACTACACATGCTCTACCATTTTGAAGGCATGAACCTGGGGTATACGGCTACTGGCTTTAAACGCCCGGATCCCAGCGGGTATGCGCTCACAGCATTTAAACAGGTATATTCCAAATGGGATGGGGTATTTGCCAAAGCCGGGTGGGGTACCATTTACCTTGGTAATCACGACCAGCCCCGCATGACCAGCCGCTGGGGAAACGATGCGCCGGAATATAGACAGGTGTCTGCCAAAATGCTCATCACCTTTTTGCTAAGCATGCGGGCCACACCCATATTCTATGCCGGCGACGAACTGGGCATGACCAATATCCGCTTCAACACCATCGACGATTACCGCGATATAGAAACCCACATGATGTATCGTTATCTTCAGAACCGTCATGAAGACGTGGCTGCCTTCCTGGAAGATATGAAGACCAGCGCCCGCGACAACGGTCGTACCCCCTTCCAGTGGGATCATACGCCCCATGCCGGATTTACCACAGGTACCCCCTGGCTGAAAGTAAATGAAAATTTTCCCTTGCTTAACCAGGCCGACCAGGAAAAAGATCCTGCCTCCGTGTTACAATTCTTCCGGATCCTGCTCCGCCTCAGAAAGTCACAACCCGCCTTAATTTACGGCGATTATACCCTGTTAGATCCCGATCATGCGCAAGTATATGCTTACACCCGCATCCTGAACCAGGATGGCTTTCTGGTGGTCATGAATTTCAGCAAGCAGCAAGTAGTGTATGAACTGCCCCTGGCAGTGAAAGAACAACCCCTGATCAATAACTATCCAGCCATGCTAAGGGTGGAAAAAACACTGACCCTGCAACCTTACCAGGCATTGATTTTTTCTGTTCCAGGCAGAAGTGGTAAATTAGTCGTCTAACCAAAAGGCTTACATGGAAGAACTATTACTAGGCGTGGGTTCCCGGGTGCAGCACGCCAAACTGGGACCTGGCGTGATCATCGGGCTAAAGTATGCGCAATATGTGGTGACCTTCATGGACCACGGCATTAAGGAAATCGATAAAACAGACCCCTTATTTGAATCGCTCTATACGGAAAACCGGAGTACCGAAGTAGAAACGGCCTCCCAGGCAGAAGTATCTTTATTAAAAATTCTGCGCCAGTGGGGTGGCATTACTGAAATAGTGCCGCTGGGCGATCGCTGGCAAGATGGCACCCTGTTGCTGCAACCCAAAGACAAGACCCAGCAGCCAAAGGAGCTGCCCATCTCGGTATTTTTTCACAAAATTGTAATGCTACGCGACCGCCTGCGCGTGCTGGAGCAGCAACTGAATGCCCATAAGGTACTCAGTGATGAAGAGAAGATTAACCTGCAGCAGTACATTACTCGCATTTACGGTTCGCTCACAACGTTCAATGTACTATTCAAAAACAAAGAACATTGGTTTATAGGGGAAAAGGGTGGCAAAGAAGATTGATGTTATTCGGGCATTTCAGTATGGTTTGCTGCTTTTCTTAAAATGCCTTTTTCCCCATAGTTGCCGCCAGGCCGGCATAAGCACTGATAACGGCTGGTAATCCGCCCCCCTGGTGTATAGGAGCCATTGGATGATTGCATTATTTTATATTATTTTCCGGCCTTAAATTTCCGTCATGACGTTATTGAAATTCATTCCACTGGCGCTGCTGGGCGTATGGCTTTCGGCCTGCCACACTAGCGCACCCGCGCAAACCGATACGGGCTTTGTAACCGTGGAGGGTACGCATTTTGCATTAAATGGCCACCCTTACTACTACCTCGGTACCAATTTCTGGGCAGGCCTCAACCTGGGATCCAAAGGTAGCGGCGGCCAGCGGGATCGGCTGCTGCGGGAGCTGGATCGCCTGCAAAGCTTGGGCATTAACAACCTACGTATTATGGGCGGTAGCGAAGGCCCGGATACCGCACCTTTCCGCATGCTGCCCTCCCTGCAAACCAAGCCGGGTGTATATAATCCTGAAGTATTGGACGGGCTGGATTTTTTATTGAGCGAAATGCAAAAGCGCCACCTCTACGCGATTGTATGCCTCAACAATTTCTGGAACTGGAGCGGTGGTATGAGCCAATACCTGGTATGGGCCGGAGCGGCAGACAGTATTCCCAATCCTTCGTCCGAGAAACCGGAAAGCTGGGGTATATACCAGGCCTTTACGGCCCAGTTTTATAGCAATCCTAAAGCGGTAAACCTTTTTAATCAGCACATCCGGTTTATTGTAGATCACGTGAACCCCTACACGAAAAAAGCTTATAAGGACGATCCCACCATCATGGCCTGGGAGCTGGCCAATGAGCCACGTGCAGACACCAATATAGCCGGCATGCACACCTGGATCAATGAAACAGCGGGCCTGCTCAAAAGCCTGGACCCTCACCACCTGGTTACCACCGGCAGCGAAGGCGCTACCTCCGGTGCCAGTGCCGGCACCGACCTGGTGCGCGATCATGAGAGTCCCAACATTGATTACGCCACCATTCACATCTGGGTACAAAACTGGAATATTTACGACCCGGCCAAGGCCGATGCTACCTTTGAACCTGCCGTGCGGTACGCCCACCACTACCTGGATCAGCATGTGGCCTATGCCCAACAACTGAAAAAGCCCCTGATACTGGAAGAATTTGGCATTTCCAGGGATGGAAATAACTACCAACGCAATTCCCCTACAATAATTCGCGACAAATACTATCAAAATATTTTTGATGCGGTATTTGATTATGCAAATAAAGACAGTAGTATTGTGTCCGGAGTGAATTTCTGGGCCTGGGGCGGCGAAGGCAAGCCAAGGGTGCCAGGGGGCATGTGGAAACCAGGAGATGATTTTCTGGGCGATCCGCCCCACGAAGCACAGGGCTGGTACTCTGTGTTCGACAATGATAGCTCCACCATTCAGGTAATTAAAACCAGCGCGGCCAGGTTCAATGGCTTAGCTAAAAAATAAACAACAAACAACACGTTCTAGTTTTGTTCCACAGCCGCTTCCATCCGGAAGCGGCTTTATTTTTTACAGGGAATCCTGGACCTGCCTGTGCCGCAGGTGATAGCGGGCCTTTAAAATCTTTACCCGGAAATAATCGTAAAAAATAGCAAAGATTAAAATAACGGCAGGGATGACCAGCGCTTTGTAATGGAAAAAGTTAAAACAATACCCGCCCAAAATACCCCCCAGAAAAAAGAAAAAAATAATGGTAACCCGCAGGATAATGCGCCGGTTAATATCGGCCCGGGACGGCGGATGGCCAGCCAGGGCTGATGCCAGGTCTATACCCAGGTCGGTAAACATACCCGTGAGGTGGGTAGTACGTACAACAGAGCCGGAGATCATTGTTACCAGGGCATTTTGTAACCCCATGGCAAAGAGCAGGCTGCCGGCAAACAACTCCGTAGCTTTATTGGTACGGTCATACAAATGCCCGAAAGTGGCTACCAGCAGTAATATCAGTATTTCCAGGGCCAGGGGTAGGGTATAGGCGTAGGTTTTGTTGCGGCCCACCCGGGCTATGTGCAAACCGGTAAAAAAAGCCCCGGACAGGAACAGCAGCAGCCATAACACAATAATACCCAGCGATTGAAAATCTCCTTCCGTAAGCCGCACCGCCAGTAAGGCAGCGTGTCCGGTAACATTGGTCGTTAATACCATAAAAGCCAGGAAACCATAAGCGTTCACGAATCCTGCGGTAAGGCATAAAAGCACCGCCAGGCGCATGTTGTGGATAAATCCTCTCTTCTTTCCCGTATGACGAAACATGGGTCTAATTTACAAAAAACGCTGCGATATGCACCCATGTACATAGCCGCCCAAGTCATCCTACCGTTTTTCCCCGTACTTTAGCAATCGTAAAATGTTCACCCATGCATGAAGAACAGAACAGGCTCAAGGATCCATCTTGGAAGAAATGGGGTCCCTACGTATCGGACCGGCAATGGGGTACTGTACGGGAAGACTACAGCGCCAATCAAGACCCCTGGAACTACACCACCCACGACATGGCCCGCAGTTATGCCTATCGCTGGGGAGAAGAAGGCATTGCCGGCATTAGCGACGAAAAGCAAACCCTTTGTTTTGCACTGGCCCTCTGGAATAAGAAAGACCCCATCCTCAAAGAAAGATATTTTGGTCTCAATAACGCCGAAGGAAATCATGGAGAAGATGTGAAAGAGCTGTACTACTATCTGGATAGTACTCCTACCCATAGCTACATGAAAACCCTGTATAAATATCCGCAAACGGCTTATCCCTATCAACAACTAATAGAAGAGAACCATCGCCGCGACCGTACCATGGCGGAATATGAGCTGATAGATACTGGCATCTTCAACAACAATGCGTATTTCGATGTATTCACCGAGTATGCCAAAAGCTCTACGGATGACATTCTGGTACGCATCACCATCCACAACCGTGGTCAAGAATCTGCATCGCTGTCGGTGCTACCCACCCTGTGGTTCCGCAACTCCTGGTCCTGGGGTTACGAGCCAGACCGGCCTCACCTGGGTAAAGACAGCGGTAATACTATCCGCATCCGGCATAATACCCTGGCCAATAAGTATTGGCTATATGAAGGTAACCCTCAACCGTTATTTTGCGATAACGACACCAATGTAAAACGCCTCTACCAACAGGATGGGCAGGGTAGGTACTACAAAGACGGCATTAACGACCATGTGATTAGCGGGGCCAATAGTGTAAACCCGGAAATGTACGGTACCAAGGCTGCCCTGCATTATGATCTCTCGCTGGAACCAGGCGGGTCTTACACCATCCGCCTGCAACTCACCACTGAGCGGCAGCCCTTCACCAACTTCGACGCCACTTTTCAAAGCCGCCTGCAGGAAGCAGATGATTTCTATGCGCAGCTTCAAAAAGATATAACAGATGAAGACCTGCGCTCCATCCAGCGCCAGGCATTGTCTGGTATGTTGTGGAACAAACAGTTTTACTACTACAATCTTCATAAATGGATACAGGGCGATCCCGCCATGCCGCCCCCACCGCCGGGCCGCGATAAAGGCCGCAACCACCATTGGCTGCACCTGCATAACTCAGATATCATTTCCATGCCCGACAAGTGGGAGTTTCCCTGGTATGCCTCCTGGGACCTTGCTTTCCATTGCCAAACCCTGGCCATGGTGGATGTGGAATTTGCCAAACAACAATTGCTGCTGCTCACCAAAGAATGGTACATGCACCCCAGCGGAAAGTTACCTGCCTACGAATGGGAGTTCGACGATACCAACCCACCTGTGATGGCCGGAGCCGCCTGGGAGATTTACCGCATGGAAATAGAAGCCGGTGGCCAGGGCGACCGCCGTTTCCTGGAAGCTATCTTTCACAAACTAGTGATTAATTTTACCTGGTGGGTAAACCGGAAAGATGAAGATGGGCTGAATATTTTTGAAGGTGGATTCCTGGGTATGGATAATATCGGCGTGTTTGACCGCAACACACCCCTGCCGCCAAACGCCGTGCTGGAGCAGGCAGACGGTACCGGGTGGATGGCGGCTTCCGCACTGAACATGTTGACGATAGCCCTGGAACTAGCCCGCGAAAACGATGTGTACGAAGCTATGGCGGTAAAATTCTTCGAACACTTTTTATACATCGCAGGCGCTATTGCCGGTATTGGCGGCCAGTCTGTAGCGTTGTGGGATGAGCAGGACGAATTCTTTTACGATCAGCTCCGCTACGAAGGCCTGCCCCCGGTAACCCTGCGTACCCGCAGCCTGGCCAATGTAGTGCCGCTATTTGCCGTTCAGGTGTTAGATAGTAATATGCTGAAACAATTACCGGAATTTACCACTCATATGAACTGGTTCCTGCGTCACCGGCCAGACCTGGCGTCCATGGTGTCGCGCTGGTACGAAGAAGGGAATAATGAAAAACATTTGCTGAGCTTATTACGCGGACACCGCATGAAACGCATACTCAAAAGGGTGCTGGACGAAACAGAGTTCCTCAGCGATCATGGTGTACGCTCTCTCTCTAAATACCACAATGATCATCCTTATGCTTATAATTTTAACGGGCAAGATATGAGCATACGCTATATACCCGGAGAAAGCGACAGTGGCATGTTTGGGGGCAATTCTAATTGGCGCGGACCGGTGTGGATGCCCATCAATTTCCTGATCATTTGCAGCCTCCAGCGTTTTCAGGATTATTACAGTGACGATTTTAAAGTGGAATATCCTACCAACTCCGGTAACTATCTAACCCTGCGCGAGATTGCCGATGCACTGTCTTCCCGCTTAATCCGCATTTTCAAAAAAGATGAGCATGGTCGCCGTCCCGTATTTAACTCCTATGACAAATTACAGCAAGATCCGCATTTCCGCGATTACATTCTCTTCCACGAATATTATCATGGAGACGACGGCCACGGCATTGGTGCCAGCCATCAAACCGGCTGGAGTGGTCTCATTGCCAACCTGATCAAGCGTAGTTATAAACAGTAACGAGCGAAATACAAATTTGAACATCTTTATAAATAGAAAGCCGCCCTACATTTTAAGTAGAGCGGCTATTGCGCTATTATAATAATGAAATTAAAATTCGCCAGCTGTATTACCTGGAAGATGGCGTTCCAGGGGAAGGAGGTGTTGGTGGCGTGCCAGGCATGGGCGTAGGTGAAGGAACTGGAGTAGGGTTGGTAGGCTGGGAAGGTGTACCCGGCGTAGGTGAACCTGGTATAGAAGGAGGTGTTCCCGGCTTGGGTGTGGGCGATGGCGTAGGGGTGGGCGGTGCAGGATATGGCAATGGGGTAGGTGTAGGCGATGGGGTAGGTGTACCCGGTAATGGAATACCCGGCACAGTATCCATCAGCATTGAAATAACCGGGCTGGCCGGTATATTTTTGTGAGCCGTTGCGGCCTGCACCATGCATATGCTGAAGAGTAATCCAGCGCTATACAAGCACTGCTTTACCGTGAAAATTGGCTTTTTCATAAAGTGAGCATTTAGTGATTAATGATACTAGTACGAAAGCCATGCCACAGAATGAAATCCTTTGCCATGCCGCATTTCAGCGAATACAGCTATTGTACAAGAACCATAATGGTATATACCAGCAATGAAAGCTGCTCCTTCACCGCCCGTTGCAGGGCGTATTCTCTACGCGTAGCCCACGCCTCACCAAGTTGGCGATAACCTGCTACAGCGTATGCCCCATTCATACGATATATGCCCGTTTCAGGCGATGGCACTATCCTTGCCTGTGTATTGGAAGTATAAAATTGTTCCTCATACATTTACATACATGTGCATGGGTGGGTTTATCTAAACTCGCCCCTTTTTTTTGCTGTATACTCACTCACTAACGCCTTTCCCTTTTAACAGCATGTACCCAAAATTAAGATGCGATTAAATTACACGCATAATGCGCTTTTAAGCCGGATATGGGTTATCTTTCTTTCAATAAATAAATGGATATACACTATGAAGAAATTCTTATTACTTGCTACAAGCGCCCTGCTGGCTACCGGCACCTTTGCAACACCATTGTCTGCTGCGTTTCAGTCTCCGCCGCAACATGCGGAAAGACAAGCGCCGGTACCGCATAAAAAGCATAAGAAAAAACATCACCACCATGGTAAAAAACATGCGCATGCAGTGCCGGTTAGAAAACCAGCATAAGTTATCCATGTTGTTTTGTTAGTTGTTTAAAGTAAGAGGCTGTTCTACAAGGAACAGTCTCTTTTGTTTTTGTTAACATAAATTAAGATATACTTAAAACGGGAGAGGGGGTTAAACTAAACATGCAAAGCGGGCGTCTTACCTACAAACAAATTAAAAACATAAAAAATAATACAATGAAAAAGATCGCATTATTCGCTGTTGCAGCTTTAATAGGTACCGCTTCTTTTGCCGCACCCAAAGTAATCAAACACGCTGTTAAAAAAGCGCCCGCTAAAACTGAAAATGTTTTTACCGTGAAAGCGCCCAGGGTTGCTGCCGATAGCACGGGAAAGAAGGTAAGTAAAGTGCAGAAAACGCACAAGAAAACCACTACCACCACCACTACGCCGAAAGCAAAATAAATGTCTGGTGAGAATCTGCTCATCGCAACAGGAATCTAATTTTAATTTAACGACCAATTAAAAAAAATTATATGAAAAAGATCGCATTATTCGCCATCGCCGCACTGATCGGCACCGCTTCATTTGCCGCTCCCAAAGGCGTAAAAGCAGTTAAGAAAGCGCCGGCAAAAACAGAAGCCGCCGCCAAAAAAACCGCACAAGATTCTACTGCATCTAAAAAAACACATCATCATTATAAAGCAGCCAAAGCAGGTAAAACTGCTGCTGCACCCAAAGCATAACGTGTAGTTGTTTGTGAGGAAAGGCGGAGGCATCATCTTTTTGATGCCTCCGCTATTGTTTTTACGCGCTGTCGTTGTAATTTGGGGAACCATGCCTTTAAACTCCGTTATGAAATACATACTTTTCCTCACATTAATAGCTGGTACAGTCTTGGGCCAGCCATTCCCCGCACCGCAAGCTATGAATGATCAGAAAATTTCTGCACCTATCACCCTATGGCCTAATGGTGCTCCAGGCGTATCAGCCGCCGCCCAGCCGGAAGGTCCTACCAAGGATATTGCCCAGGTAGCTGGCAAACCGATCATCCGCCTCACCAATGTTTCCCAACCTACTATTACTGTGTATGAACCCAGTCCGGAAAAACGAACCGGCGCTGCCGTTGTGGTATGCCCAGGCGGCGGCTACCAGATACTGGCCTGGGACCTGGAGGGTACAGAAGTATGCCGGTGGCTAAATAACATTGGCGTTACAGCGGTACTCCTCAAATACCGGGTACCCAATACCAACGAAGCCACCCGCTCCAAAGCCCCACTCCAGGACGCGCAACGCGCCCTGGGCTACGTGAGGACCAATGCCTCCCGGTGGAAGCTAGACACCCACCGCATCGGTATATTAGGATTTAGCGCAGGTGGACATTTGTCCGCAGCACTCAGTACCAACTACGCCCAGCGCAGCTACCCGCCGGTGGATGCGGCAGACAGCACCAGCTGCCGCCCCGACTTTACCTTGCTCATTTATCCGGCTTATCTTACCCTGAAAGACCAGGGAGACCACCTGGCGCCAGCACTTCCGGTTAACGCACAAACGCCGCCCACCTTTCTGCTGCAAACGCAGGACGATCCTATACGGGTGGAAAACAGCATCTACTATTACCTGGCATTGAAAAACGCCGGGGTACCCGCAGAAATTCACCTGTATGCCGCAGGGGGCCATGGGTACGGCTTACGGCCTACAGAAAAACCGGTGACTCGCTGGCCGCTATTGGCAGAAAGCTGGATGCAGCAACTGGGATTATTAAATCGCTAAAAACCGCGAAGGTTTGTCCGTAAAACCCTATGCTGGCAACTTCCCTGTGCGCAACAGCAGGAAACATAAACAGGCGCTTTCCTGCTTTGCTCTACTTTTGCGCAGTAATATCCTGTCGTTTAGAAATTCTCTTAACAATAATTAACCCTTCTTTAAACCCAGGCTACCTAATTTTGTCGAACAAATATTTCACCGACAAAATCGGAACACCGACCGGACGAAATCAAGGGATCATCTATTACTGCCTAACAAGTAGCATACAATTGGCGCAGGTTCGTTAATCTTGCATCCGGATTTAATCACAATCGCTATGATCAGAAAAGTACTATTTACCGCTATTACCTTATTTGGACTGGCCGTGGGTGCTCAGGCACAAGACAACGTTGCAACGGATGCTCCTGTAAAAAAGAAAGAAGTTGCCAAAATCCACTACGGCATTAAGGTGGGCCTGGATATGACCTCCATCGACGGCAAAGGCTTCAGCGCTGCTACCAACGTAGGTTTCGATGCAGGCGTTTTTTTTGAATACAGACTCAGTAAGCACTGGGGATTAGAAGGCGACTTGCTGTATACCCGCTTTCAGAACAGGGCTTCCAACTTTAAAGGTTACTATAATACTACCGCAGATCTGAGTACCGCTAATAACGCCCGTGTAAACCTGAATTATCTTTCCGTGCCTTTGCTGGCGCAATACAAATTCACCAAAGTATTGAGTATAGTTGCAGGCCCGCAGTATAGCTTCCTGTTTTATGATGATGAAGAACTCATTCACTATAAAGGCGCTTTCAAGAAAAGCAATATTGGTGTATTAGGTGGTCTGCAGGTAACTTTAAACAACTGGCGCTTTTATGGCCGCTATGTGTACGGGCTAAACAACCTGAACGCAGCCGGCGTAAATGAAAATTATAAATGGAATACCTCCGATATCCAGGTGGGTATTGGTGTAACGTTCAAATAAAATCTTATCCAATCTAAGCCAGTCGCGGTTTTTAAGGCTGTGGCGCTTATGTAAAAAGGCATTCGGCAAGTGTTGCGGAATGCCTTTTTCTGTGTGCGTTTTAATCCCATCATGAATTAATAGGCAGGTAGGTGAGGCTTGCGCCGGGAATAAAATAAGCCCGCCACCACCAGCAAAGCACCTACAATACCATAAGCCGTGAGCGGCTCATGCAAAATAGTAACCGCCATAGCATATCCCAATACCGGCGTGAGAAACAACCAGATGCCGGCTTTCACAGCATCTTTGTGCAGGAGCTTCAGCCAAAGAAGGTAAGCCACAATAGAAACCGGAAATGCCAGCCATAAAAACGACAGGAAAAAATTCAAGTCCGCACGCAGAAAATTATGCGCACCATTTAACCCTACGATGGGGATAAACTGCAGCCCCCCAAAAAGAAGCTGCCACATATTCACCGTGGTACGGCTCAGCGCCAGGCCAGTTTTCGAGAAATAAATAGCCCCCAGGGAAAGCGATACAATACCTGCAATGAGCGCTATCACACCTATAAGGGTGGCATGGCTGTGGCGCAGGTTGGGAATGGTAGCCACCACCAGCCCAGATAAAGCGATGATAATGCCAATCCATTCCGCCCTAGTAAGTTTACGCTTTAGCAGGAGCGCCGACAATAAAATTAATATGAGCGGATTGGTAGCCGTTACCAGGCTGATAAGCCCCGCAGATACTGTTTTAATGGCTATTAGAAAGCCACTCATATACACTGTTATATTGAGCAAGCCCAGGATAAAGAGCTGTGCAAACTGCTTGCGGCTGGGACGTTCCAGCGGGTTTTTCCGAGAGAAAATGCTATAGCCAAGCATGATTACGCCCACAAATAAAAAACGGATACAGGTAAGCAGAAAAGGATCTACCGAATGCACGGCAAATTTAGTGGCGGGTGTAGCGGAGGCCCATAACACGGCAAAGAGCAAGCCCTCCAATATTTCAATTAGTTGCGGATTCATCGTTGATGCAGTAAAGGGATGCAAAGGTGGGGAAAATAATGATGAGTTCGCACAGGGGAAGGATAGATCTTCGGGTTCATTCAATTTAACATAGGTGGTGAAAATAATGATGGGTTCATACAGGGGGAAGGCAAGATCTGCGGGAAAATTCAATTTAACATAATATAAATTATAAGAAATTTATAGCAGAATTTTAGCCATATAAGGGGACGCAGATAATTCCAATAAACGCTGATGGACAATCGGGAAATATTAATTGCCAGAAGTTAATCAATGGTCGGGTTAAAGCATGTTTTCAAACCTAAAACTTTCGGGATTTTGCCAGCCAATAAAAATGTCTGTCAATATAGCAAATGGTTTTCACCCAGTTTAAGGATGTCTTACAATCCATTAAATCAGCCGGATTTCATCTAAAGAAATACATCCGAAATGCGAAGCTATAGTTTTTAGGCATCTTCAAACAGCCCCGTTAAGGACTTTAAAATTAAAAATCTTCCTTTCACAGCCCGCCCTCACCAGTCATTTACGGTCCACTATTTTTTGGGAAGATACACTTCTATCACAGCATTAGTAGGCCTTCTCGGGGCCAGGAAAGTATCTACCAGCTGATAATCTTTTTTCAATTCATCCTGCAGCGCAAAGGGATAAAAATTATTATTGTGGGGCGCATATTCATATAGCACCACGTCATAATTATTATTCCGCACCTTGGTTTTGTAAGCCTCCAGTTGCCGGTTAAACATAGCCACACCCAGGTGGTACCACAGCGGAATGTCACCACCACGCTCCAGTTGGTAAGGCACGGCGTGCGCCAGGGGCGTAAGTTCTGTCATGTTCAGCACCTTCACCGCAGCGCCTTTTTCTTTGAGTACGGGCAAGGCCAGGAAACGCTCCATGCCATGCACCGTACTGGCGGGCATGTAGATGTTTTTAAATTCGGGCAGACTGGAAAATATCCATTCAGAAGTGGGTACATCTGTGGAGTCAAATTCCAGCATATAGTTGCGGCGTGATACCACGTTTTCGCCGGTGGCGCTGGTTACAATGCCGTTGCCCTCACCTTCTGCCGGAAGGAAGCGCGATAAAATGCGGTCGGTATACCGCCAATACACCCCAGACCACCACAACAATACCAATATAGCATTCAGACTAAAAATTTTCCAGCTTTCGGTGCGTACCTCCAACAACGGCAGCAGCAATGAAAAAATAAAGGCAAATGCAAAGCTGTGGAAGAAAATATTATTGTCTGGCGGCGTATAGCTGGTTACCTGGAAAATGGCCGCCTCTACCAGTATACCAAATGTGAGCAGGGTAAACAACATTAGCTTACGGTTATTCCAGAAACGCTGAAAATGCCGCAAATGAGGGATTAGCAGCAACACTGCCAATAAGCCATAAAACTTAATCCACTGGGAGCCGCCAAAAAATTCTCCAATCAGGTCTGCTACGCTCAGGCGCGAATTATGCGGGGCCTGTCCGTGATTATACCAGTAAGCGAAATGTGGCAACAGCGGCACAATGAATACGGCGGCAATTACGGCCAGCATGCCCAGGAAAACCGGGATATTCAGCCAGCGCCCTTGTTGTAAGGTATCGTAGGCCAGCAAGGCCAGGCAAAGCAGCAAAGTAAGGCCGCCCCCATCTTGTTTGGTAAAAATAGTTAGGAATACGAACAAAGCCGATAAGGCCAGAAATGCCCAGCGAAGGCGATCTACCCGCAATATAAATCGAAGGAGGAAGCAAATGGCCACTAATTCATACACAATCACGGTTTGATTATACCAAGGCCAGAAATTAAAAAAGGAATAAGACAATACAAATACAATGACAGACAGCGCCCGGATGCCGGGACGTACATCCAAGCTCTTTAGAATGCAGCGAAAAGCCAGGCCAGACAAGATGTTGAGGATCACCTGGGCTTTTACCAGCGAAATTAGTTGTGGACCAAACAATTTGAAACACAACGCAGGCATTAACCAGAAACCATAACCCAGCGGGGAACCGTAATCCTTAAACGGTACCTGGCCCTGCGACAAGCGGTAAGCACCCTCCCAGCTCAGGAAAATATTTACCCGGTAGGGAAATTTAAGGAACAGCGGTACGCATGCAATGGCAAAGATCGTAAGCAGCTCAATGATAGTAAACCTGGTATACTTGGGGAGAGTAGCTTGCATATGGGCGGGATGTTTTAACGCGCGGCAAAAATAACCATTTGCGTGAAAAATAACGCTGAAATTTGCTTGGCCGGCTGCCTGCCCTGCTGCTGGTATTGGGCCACCACCTGGCTTACAAGCATTTTTTTTCCTTTTTTTTCAAAAAACGTTTATCCAACCATTCTTCACATTTACCCCTTAGCCTTGCGCGTTCATCGGGTTATACTGGCCGTTCACAATTTCTCACTCCTGGCAGGCAGGGCCTTAACAGGGAGTTCGGGCTGGGTTGGCTGACATTTTCCGTGTATCTTGCGGGCAAATCATTCGTTTACCTTGTGCAATACCTGAAACTTCTCCGCCCCACCCATTGGGCCAAAAACGGCTTCTTATTTATACCGCTCTTCTTTGCCGGTGAAATATTTAACCTGCACATGGTAGGGCCCGTGTTATTGGGTTTTGTGGCCTTTTCACTAGCCGCCAGCAGTGTTTATATTATTAATGATTACATGGACATTGAAGCAGACCGCGCCCATCCGGTAAAGTCTAAACGGCCACTGGCGTCTGGCGCCGTGAGCAAACCGGCGGCCCTGGTGCTGTTTGGCATTTGTCTGTTGGCCGCCTTTGCCCTGGCCTGGTATGTGAAGCCCAAATTTTTCTTCGTGATAGGCGTATACTTTTTGCTGAACGTGGCCTATACCTTTGGCCTTAAAAATATTTCCATCCTAGACATACTTATCCTGTCTATGGGATTCGTATTCCGCATTAAATGCGGCGGTATTGCATCTAATATCGCTATTTCGGAATGGCTGGTCATTATGGTGTTCCTCCTGGCCCTTTTCCTGGCCATTGCCAAACGCCGAGATGATGTGCTGCTGAAGCAAACCTCCGGCAAAGACATGCGCAAGGCCGCCAAGGGTTATAACCTGGACTTCATGAACGTAATGCTTTCGCTGGTATCAGCCATTATTATTGTGTCTTACCTGATGTATACGCTGGCGCCCGCTACTATGGAACATTTCAAGACCTACCGGCTCTATTATACCAGCCTGTTTGTTATTGCCGGATTATTGCGATATTTGCAAATAACCTACGTAGAAAGCAATACCGGCTCTCCCACCAAAATCCTATACAAAGACCGCTTTATTCAATTGACCATACTGCTCTGGATACTGAGCTTTTATGTGCTCATTTATTTACCAACTGATAAAAGCTTCTTCGAATAATGCAGAAACAATTGGCAAATTGGGGTAACTACCCGGCGGTAACTTGTGATGAGCAAAGCTTTACACAAGATGATCAACTTCTATCCTTTGTACACCAGCACGATGCAGTGATAGCAAGGGGCAATGGCCGCTGTTATGGCGACGCCTCCCTGGCCGTACACAGCATCTCTACCCTCAAATACGACAAGGTGCTGGACTTCGATACCGAAAATGGCTTTTTCGAATGCCAGGCCGGCATCACCTTAGACCAGATACTGGACATCATTGTTCCCAAGGGCTGGTTCCTCCCCATCACCCCCGGTACTAAGTATATTACCGTGGGCGGCGCTGTGGCTTCCGATGTGCATGGCAAAAACCACCATGTAGATGGCTCCTTTTCGGGCCATATCGTGTACATGGATGTGCTTACTGCAGATGGGAAAACCATTCGCTGCTCTCCCACCGAACACACCGACTTCTACTGGGCCACCTGTGGAGGTATGGGACTTACCGGCGTGATTACCGTGGTAAAGTTTGATCTGAAAAAGATTGAAACCGCCTATATCAAGCAAAAACAACTCAAGGCCAAAAATCTCGATGAGGTAATACGCTTGTTCGATGAGTATAAGCATTACACCTATTCCATGGCCTGGATAGATTGCCTGAAAACAGGCGACGCCTTTGGACGCAGCATCCTGATCGTGGGGGAACATGCCAAGAAAGAAGAATTGTCGCCCAAACAAGCAGAGCATCCCCTGGAACTTCCTAAAAAGGGCAAGCTCACCATCCCTTTCAACCTGCCCTCTTTTGTGCTCAATACGTTTACCGTAAAGGCCTTTAACTGGCTGTACTACGGTAAAAACCTGAAGCGGGAAATTAATAACATAGTTCCCTACGAACCTTTTTTCTACCCCCTCGATGCTATTCTTCATTGGAACCGTGGATATGGTAAAGCCGGTTTTGTGCAGTACCAGTTTGTGCTGCCCATGGATCAAAAGGAAGGCCTGGTGACTATCCTGAAACGTATTAATGAAAAAGGCTGGGGTTCCTTTCTGGCCGTGCTAAAGGTATTCGGACAGCAGGAAAGCCTTATTTCCTTCCCCATGGAAGGTTACACGCTGGCGCTGGATTTCCCCGTGCGCAAAGGCCTGTTCCAGTTCCTGGACGAACTGGATGAGCTGGTGCTACAGCACAAAGGCCGGCTTTATCTCTCCAAAGATGCCCGCATGAAGCAGGATATTTTCTGGAAAAGCTACCCGAATGCCCAACGCTTTGCCGATATCGTACACCAATATAATAGCCAGCGTAAGTTCCGCTCCGTGCAGTCGGACCGCCTCCTGATTACCCCCCCGGAGGAAAGACAACCTACTGCTGCAAACCAATAAAAACGCCTGCCCGCTTTAGTGCGGCAGCAACATTACACTCGCATGTCTACTGTACTCATCTTAGGCGCCGGCTCCGATATAGCCGTGGCCATTGCCCGCAAATACGCGCAGGAAAAATATAACATACAGCTGGCTGCCCGCAAGACTGAACCCCTGGTTCCCTTGCAGCAAGACCTGCAAATACGCTACGGCATTACCGCCTCCGTATTTGCCTTCGACGCCCTGGACACCGCCAGCCACGAAGCTTTCTACGCTGCCCTGCCCGAAAAACCAGCCATTACCATTTGCGTATTTGGCTACCTGGGCGTCCAGGAAAAAGCCCAAAGCAACTGGGCCGAAGCCAGCCGTATTATTGCTACCAACTATACGGGCGCGGTTTCCATCCTGAACATTGTGGCCAACGATTATGCTGCGCGCAAAGCTGGCACCATCGTAGGCATTAGTTCTGTAGCAGGCGAACGTGGACGCCAGAGCAATTATATTTATGGCAGCGCCAAGGCTGGCTTTACCGCCTATCTGCAGGGGTTGCGCAACCGCGGATTTCATAGCGGTGTGCAAGTGCTGAGCGTACAGCCAGGGTTCGTGTATACCCGCATGACCGAAAACCTACCCCTACCTCCCCTGCTCACTGCCCAGCCGGAGCAGGTGGCGAATGCTATCTTCAAAGCTGTTAAAGCCGGGAAAAACGTCATCTATGTAAAATGGTTTTGGCGCTACATCATGCTCCTGATCAAAAATGTTCCGGAAGGTATTTTCAAAAAACTAAAAATGTAATGGCAGGTATCGCATTCTTCGATTTTGACGGCACCATCACCAAACACGATACACTGTTTGGCATCATCCGCTATGCAAAAGGCGACGAAGCCTTTAAGCAGGGCATGTATAAACTGCTGCCATCGCTGATAAAGTTTAAGTTAAAAATCATTAGCGCCCAGGAGGTGAAGGAAAGGGTACTCACCTACTTTTTTAAAGGCATGCCCCTGAAGGAATTCCGGGAGATGTGTGATGACTATGGCCTTCGTTCCCAACCCGTATTCATTCGCTCTGCCGCACGCGACGCCATTGTGAAACACCAGGCCGCTGGTCACCGGGTGATTGTGGTCACCGCTTCTGCTGAAGAATGGGTAAGGCCTTTTTGCCTAGGCATGCGCGTAGAATTAATTGGCTCCCGCTTGGAAACAGATGCAGAAGGCCGCCTCACAGGAAAACTTTCGGGACTTAATTGTAATGGCAAGGAAAAAGTAAACCGCATTAAAGCCCTGGTAAATCTTTCCGACTATTCGCCCATCTTTGCATATGGCGATAGCCGTGGCGACAGGCCCATGCTGGCCCTGGCTGGCAGCAATGCGGTGTATAAACCCTTCAGATACTAAGTAATTTTTACCTGCATTTTTTTAAAATGGTTAAGTGTATGATTCACTTAACCATTTTTCGTGTATGCCCGCCCGTTATAGTGAATGATTGACACAGTCATTGACTAAAGCAAAAAAGCCCCGTCATGCAACGAGGCCCTGATTTATGATAGAACAGGCTGTTAAAAGAAATATTTATGCAGCAGCTTTGATATTTACCGTCTTTACCTTAGCACCTTTTAGGCGGATGATGCGCAGCCAGTGCAGCGTTTTCATCACCGGGTAAGTCGGGTCCAGTTCAAACCATTTCTTGGCAAAATTGGCGCTGTCTTTATGCATGTGGTGGTTATTCTGGAACAACTCCCCCATAAGTAGAATGCCCCAGGGTGAAGTGTTTTTAGACTGATCAAAGTTGTTGAAGTTACGGTAACCATACTTATGACCACACCAGTTTACCGTAGCACCCTGAATAGGACCCATCAGGAAATGGATGGGCAGCAGCAGGTACCACCAGAAGCTGGGGGCAAAGGCAACGTAAAAACCAATATAACTCAACATCCAGGCGATACGGGTAATGTTATGATCGCCAAATTTATCCAGCGCTTCCCATTCCGGCAAGGGATCTTTCAGGAACTCCTGGTCGGGCAGGGTTTTGCGGGTCAGGAAATTATTGTACATCTGGCGGGTATGTACCATCATATGCCATACATCCCGGAAGAAATGTGGTGAATGCGGATCCTTTTCTGTATCGCTATATTCATGGTGCATGCGGTGCATCACACCATATGCGCGGGGTACCAGGTAAGAAGAGCCTTGGAAAAACCAGGTGGAAAAGTAAAATACACGTTCTACGCCCTTACTACAGGTGTACATCTGGTGAGAACCGTACCGGTGCAGGAAGAAGGTGTGGAAGAACAAAGACAGGAACCAGTGCGCCCCAAAAAAAATCAAAATCGCTAACATTACTTGACTTTAAAAAAGGTAAAATGAAGCTACGAAGGTAATATTAATTGAGCCAGGGAGATAGATTGAACTATAAAGATTTGTTAAATACCTTCTTCACCCGGCGAAGGTCTAGCAGGTTCAACGCATTGTTAGTGAACCCCGTAATGCCTGGTTGTACCAGGTGTATCACCTCATCATAATAGAGCGGCACCACCGGCGCATCGCACAGTACTAGCGAGTCCATCTGCCGGTACAGGCCATAGCGTATGGTGTCGTTGTTTTCCTGCAAGGCTTTTTCATAGAGGGCGTCAAATACCGGATTATTATACCGTGTATAATTGGGTGGCGCCGTGTTTTTACTATAAAATACAGCGAGAAAACTCTCTGCATCAGGATAGTCGGCTATCCAACTGGCCCGGAAAAATGGGGAGGCCGATTTAGCCGTTTGTTCCAATAGCAGGTTTTTATCCATTACCTCCACTTTTACTTTTATGCCAATGTCTGCTAGCTGTCCGGCGGCATAATTGGCATAGTCTTCATAAATAGGAACGCTCATAAGGGTAATGGAGGGCAGGCCCCTGCCTTGTGGAAAGCCGGCTTCCGAAAGCAGTTGTGCCGCCCTAGTGGGGTTATAGTCATACCCTTTTAGTGCGGCACTGAAAGAGGGCAGCCCAATGGGAACAAATCCTGCGGTGGCTGGTTTGCCAATACCATTGCGCAAGTAGGTGATCAGCTTGGCCCGGTCTATCCCATAGTTGATGGCCTGCCGAATTTTTAAAAGGCGCAGCGGCGAATGCATGACCTGGGCGGCGGTGCTGTCCATTAAAATGCCAAAATATTCTACGTTAAGCTGGGGCGCTTTGTCCAACACCATGCGCCCCTTCCACGCTGGCTGCAGGGTGCCAAGGCGGGTTAGTACCTCATCTTTAAAAGAAGCGTCGATGTCGTTAATAAAATCCAGCTGCCCCTGGCGGAATAACAGGAACTCCGAACCCTTGCTATCCAGGAAAGTTACCTTCACAGCATCCAGGTAAGGCAGTCGCTGCCCATTCCGGTCGGTTTCGAAATAATGCGGGTTTTTGTGCAACACCAGGGCCTGGCCCTCATCCCACAGGAAAAATTGGAAAGGCCCGGTGCCGCAGGGGTGTTTGCGAAAATCTTTGCCATAGCGTTCCACCGCCTCGTGGGGGATGATGGAGCAATATTGCATGGTAAGAATATCGAGAATGGGATGAAAAGGCTGCAGCAAGGTAAGCTGGAAAACTGTGTCGTTCAGGGCTTTAAAACCATTGGCTTCCACCTTTCCGTTAAATATCCAAGCACCGGGCGATGCTGTGGCAGGATCCATTATACGGCGCAGGCTATACACCACATCTGCTGCCACCATCCTTCGACCCTTGCCGCCGGGAAACAGATTGCTGTCGTGGAAGTACACATCCGGGCGCAGGTAAAAGGTATAGGTACGCCGGTCGGTGCTGATGGTCCAATGGGTGGCCAGGGAGGGCTGCAAAATCATGTGGTCGTCTGGTTCAAGCAGCGTATTGTATAGGTGTTTTACCGCCCACATAACCGCCTGGTTTCGGGCAAAGGCAGGGTCTAGCGTAGCGATGCCTTCGATGCGGTTATAATTGAATACCTGCTTATTGCCCGAGTGGTTAGATTGGCAAGCCATGATCCCAAAACAAAAAACTAGCAGCCAGGTATTTTTCATAGCAGCAAAATAAAGATTAAAGCGCAATTATGCAGCAAAGCTACCGGCAGGATAATGCTGGAAGGATCTGCCGGTATGCTTCAACCCTAAAGTTTCCCAGGCATGGGTAGGCTCTATATGGCAATATGATCCCGCCGTCACTCCATGCACCCGCACCTGCCCGCACATTAATTTCCCTGCCCTTGTTTCTATTTAATATTTTACTTTAGCTGCTACTAACCAAAATACGGTATGAAAGGATATAGCTTATTGTTGGCCAGCATGTTGGCCTTGCCCAAACTGTTTGCACAAGATACACATCCTAACAGGGCCGATACTCTGCGTGGCACCCTCACCCCGGAACGTACCTGGTGGGATGTGACCGATTACGACCTGCACATACAATTAAATCTGCAAGACAGTAGCATTCTGGGTTACAACACCATTCATTACCGGGTGGTAGGCCCTGTGGTACGCATGCAGATAGATTTGCAGCAGCCTATGCAGATAGATAGTATTATACAAGACCGGCAACCGGTTAAATATACCCGCGATGGCAATGCCTTCTTTGTCACCCTTACCGCTCCCCAGCCCCAGGGAGCGCTTAGACAGCTTACCGTGTACTATCACGGGGTGCCTAAAAAAGCCAAACGCGCTCCTTGGGATGGCGGCCTGGTATGGACCCGCGACTCGCTGAACCGGCCCTGGATAGCCAGTGCCTGTCAGGGCCTGGGAGCCAGCGTATGGTGGCCTACTAAAGAACATCAAAGCGATGAGTGCGATAGTATGCAAATAGCCGTAACCGTGCCCTCCGACCTGATAGACGTTTCCAATGGCCGCCTGCGGGAAAAGGAAGTGCATGGCAACGGCACCACTACTTATCACTGGGCGGTGGTAAACCCCATTAATAATTATGACATCGCTTTGAATATTGCCCACTACGCCAACTTCAAGGATACCTATCCCGGCCTGGATGGGAAGCTGGACCTGGATTTCTGGCCGCTGGATTATAACCTGGACAGGGCGCGCGTGCAATTTGCCGGTGCTAAGCCCATGCTCTCCTGCTTTGAACATTGGTTTGGCCCCTATCCTTTTTATAAAGACAGCTATAAACTGGTAGAAACACCTCACCTGGGCATGGAGCATCAAAGTGCCGTGGCGTATGGCAACCATTACCAGATGGGTTACCTGGGCCGCGATTTGTCTGGTACTGGTTGGGGGCTGAAATTTGATTTCATCCTGGTACATGAAAGCGGCCACGAATGGTTTGGCAACAATATCACCTCCAAAGACCTGGCAGACATGTGGATACATGAGTCATTCACTAATTATTCTGAAACCCTTTACCTCCAATGCCAATTTGGTAACGAGGCGGGCAATGCTTATGTGCAGGGTACCCGTAAAGATATCCAGAATCGCGCAGCTATTATTGCACAGTATGGAGTGAATATGGAAGGTTCTGGCGATATGTATTACAAGGGCGGCAATATGCTGCATACCATTCGCCAGATCATTAACGATGACGATATTTTTCGCAGCATACTTACTGGGCTAAATAAAACTTTTTATCACCAAACCGTTACTACCCAGCAGGTAGAACATTATATAAGCCAGCATGGCGGCCACGATTTTTCCAAGGTGTTCGATCAATACCTGCGTAATATCAAGGTGCCGGTACTGGAATACAAGATCGCCGGTAAGGTGCTGAGTTACCGCTGGAATGATGTGGTGAAAGGGTTTAACATGCCGGTGAAGGTGACCCTTCGCCCGGATGTATTCACCTTCATTTACCCTAGGGAGCAATGGAAAACAATCCCCCTGGCCGGAACCTTTAAAGCAGATCCTAATTTTTACATCATTACCAAGCAAATCAAGTAGATCCGCTTTGCCGGTTATTTAATTTCGCAATTGACCTGAAAAGTAAAGTAATGAAATACAAATTGTTACAAGTATTTACCGGTATATAAATTCCAGGTAACAGGCCCACTCCCAGGACGAAAAAGCCGCTCTACTAACCTTTCCTGGCAGTAGCGCGGCTTTTTTGTTGTTATATTTAATGAAGATTATAAGGCTATGTTCCTGGTAATGAATGATTTATCTTCTTGAAGATATTTTACAAAACGCGACAGGCCCTGGCGCTTGGCCGGGGTGAGCGGGAAGCTTATATTTTTCGTATAATACGTAACCAGGTCATACGGTTCGTAAGGATTTTCGGCCACCACTTCCGGCAGGTGCTTTATACCAATGCCCACTGCCTCATTAAATTGGCGAATGAAGTTATCAGACAATTCTTTATTAGCAATCCAGGCGGCAAATACGAAAGGCAGGCTGGTGAGCCGCATCCAGGCTTCGGCCAGGTCGAAAATATAGATGGATTTGTGACGCTGCACAAGGGCGCGGTCGCCAATCACTACGCCAGCGTCTGTACCGGTAATGAGGTGTTCATAGTTGCCCGTAGTTTCAACCAGTTCCACTTCCAGTTTCCAGAACTCTTGCAGCAGTATCTTAAACAGCGCCACCGAGCTGCGGCTCTGGTAGTCGAGGTAAATACGTTTGATCTGCGAAAGCGGCACATCACTGAACAGGCAAACGGAGGCCACCGGGCCTTCGGCACCAATGCAGTAATCTGTTATGATATGGTATTCCTTCAGGCGGGGAATGGTGGCTACCGGCACGAGGGCAACATCTACCTGGTCATCCACCAGTTGTTGTGCAATTTTTGCCGGGTAATCCACGGAAAGTTCCATCAGATCCATCACCGGGTGATTCCTTAATCCGTACAATAGAGGCTTTGTATTCAAATAACTTACCGCTGCAACTTTTACTTTCCGTTCCAATGTTCTTCGATTTGAGGTGCCAAAAATACTGCTTTTGGATATTAGAGACCATTGTTTTAACATTTTCATAAACCCTCTTCAGCCCAAGTTCAGTACAGCAGGCATGCAGCAGGCAATGCGATGAGTAGTATAGATATTGCAACAAACGCACAAGGTTTCGCAACACCGCACAATGCCTATTCTTTCCGATAGCAGTTATTTTGCAGGTATCAGCCCATCGTTGGTGAGGTACAACCTTAACTTTTACTTTAACACCTATTTATTATGGAAACAACTATTAAACCGGGAAGGTATTTGCTTGCAGCCTTAGCTATTTTTTTGCTAAGTAATTGCCATAAAGAACCCGGCAACCTAAACAAATCTCCAAATGTAGACTCTTCTATTGTGAATGCCATGTACCCGAAAGTGCAATCGTTTTATGATGCTGGTGCTAGCTCTACTGTGTATAAATCCATCATTACCTATGACAAGGATAACCATATTCAAGAAATGGCAAGGGATAGTACTTTACTCATCACGGTAAAAGGAAGTACAGTCAACGTCATCACAAATACCTATACATATAAAGATAAATATACATATTACTTGAATTATCAATATATTATGAGTTATGTTTTTTCATTTGATGGATTAGGAGATCCCAATTCCACCATTTATAACAAGTGCCCATTAAAAATGGAATCTTCCTTTTATGAAAATAATGTAGCTGCAGGCACTACCCAAAGTAGGCCTGCAACCGTAGAATATTTAAGCGGCAATAAAGAGGGGTATCCTTTACAAGAGATGAGTTCCGATGGGGACGGGTACAATTATAATTATACTTATGATGATAATGGTAATTTGAAACAAATAACTTTCATCACATTATCGGGGCCTCGATCTTCTCAGGTTTATGGCCGGGTAAATGTGATTTCCCTCGATAATAAGCCATCGCCTTTTTCTGCCGTTAAGGGCTATTGGATAGCCAGTTTCCCCCAAGGTTATAACTGGGATTATGCCCTTGCCTTTTGCAAAAACAACCCGCTTCAGATGACCCACGAAACGTATAATAGCGAAAAAGGGCGCTTTATGGTAACAGAAAAAGACGATTTTTTATATACCTACAATGACCAAGGATACCCTACCCAGGTTTCGATAGACATTTCTTATTATAGTAATGTAGATGGTAGTTTATATCAAAGGGGTGTAAGGGTCTACAATTATACTTATTAACCATAAAGACCGCCAGTACGAAGTGTTTAAACCAGGTTGTCTGGTGTAACAAATACCATGGGTTCGGAGCATCCTCCCTGCACGGCCTTCACTACCGCGCAACCCCGCTGCGACATTTATCCCTATACTTATATTTGCTGCTGCGCTAATAAGCCTCAAACGGAAGGTGCAAAAAAAAGAAAAAATGATACCTTTTGCCTGATTTCTTGCTATCAATGGCCTAATTTTGCGGCTCGGTAATACAAACGGCGTTTGCGGATAACCGGCGTTCATATGCTGGTTCGCAGGCCTGGCCGATCATCAAAATCAGTTAGCAAATATAGAATGGAACTACAAGCACTGACCGCTATTTCCCCGCTGGACGGGCGTTACCGCAAGCAACTGGAAGAGCTGGCGCCTTATTTCTCCGAATACGCCCTCATTCGCTACCGTGTGCTGGTAGAAGTGGAATACTTCATTGCCCTTGCTGGCCAGGGTATTTTTCCGCTGGCGGAAAACCTGCATGCGCCCCTGCGCCGCATTTACCAGGAATTTACGCTGGCAAACGCCCAGACGATCAAAGACACCGAAAAGATCACGAACCACGATGTAAAAGCCGTGGAATACTTTCTCAAAGACCAGCTTAAAGCCCTGGACCTGGCAGACCGCCTGGAGTGGGTACACTTTGGCCTTACCTCCCAGGATATTAATAATACCGCCATTCCCCTGCTCTGGAAAGAAGCCCTGCATACCTCCTACCTGCCTGGTGTAACCCATTTGGTGCAATCCTTGGAAAACCGCTCCCAAAGCTGGATGCATGTACCCATGCTAGCTCGCACCCATGGACAGCCGGCCTCTCCTACCATTCTGGGTAAGGAAATGGCTGTGTTTGTAGAGCGCCTGCAAGGACAGCTAAAACTGCTCCGGGAAGTGCCCTTTGCAGCCAAATTTGGCGGTGCCACAGGCAATTTCAACGCTCACCATGTGGCCTTTCCCCACATAGACTGGGTAATATTTGGTAACCATTTCGTAAACGAGGTGCTGGGTCTTCAACGCATGCAATTTACCACCCAGATAGAACATTACGATCACCTTGCTGCCCAGTTTGACGGCCTGAAACGCATCAACACCATCCTGCTGGATCTCTGTAAAGACATCTGGCAATACATTTCCATGGATTACTTTAAGCAGCAGATCAAGAAAGACGAAGTAGGATCTTCTGCCATGCCGCATAAGGTAAACCCGATAGATTTTGAAAACGCCGAAGGCAACCTGGGCATCGGCAACGCACTGTACGAGCATCTCAGCGCTAAACTGCCCATCTCCCGCCTTCAGCGCGATCTGACGGATAGCACGGTGTTGCGCAATATAGGCGTGCCACTGGGACATTCTTTGCTGGCATTAAAGTCTATCGAAAAAGGATTGGGTAAACTTATTCTCAACGAAAGTAAGATAGCTGCCGACCTGGAAAATAACTGGGCCGTAGTGGCCGAGGCTATCCAAACCGTGCTGCGCCGGGAAAGCTATCCGCAGCCTTACGAAGCCCTGAAAGCACTGACCCGTGGCGGTGTGATCAATGCCGATACCATCCGCAATTTTATTGAAGGGCTACAAGTATCTGATGACGTGAAGGCGGAACTGCTGGCCATTAACCCATCGAACTACACCGGCATTTTCGGCTAATGACCTTTCTATAATTTTTATACAACGGCTGCAAGAAATCATGGCTTGCAGCCGTTTTTTCTGGAACGGAAAACAAAAAAGCCATCACCTTATGGGACGGCTTTTTATGCTTCAGGAACAATCGTTTTACTAGTAATGTGGATGTGTTAAAACGGCGTATTAACTACTTATGATCACTGGGTAAAATGCGATGCGGGACTAATTTATAGCTGGACCATGATACACTACCTTTCATTCACCCTGTAAATATAAAAGTAAAAGGTGAATTAAATGAATGTTGTACGTGGCAGGATTGTTAAGCCCCGTTTAATGCTACAGGAATAGACATTCATCAGCCCTGAGCCCGCAACAAACAGCCTCTGGTGCGGCTTATATTAAAACGCATCCTCAAAATGCAACAGTTCATATTGTGCGGCATCCGTAAAAGTAATGGCAATAATATCGAAGCGGATGTCTGCATAAGGCTCCGGGAAGGTATCTAAAAACAGCTCGGCGGCAGCTTCCAGGTGTTGCCGTTTTTTGTGGTGTACGGCGGACTCCGGCCAGGCAAACTGGCTGGCAGTGCGGGTTTTAACTTCTACAAACACCAGCAGGTTATGATGGCGGGCTATGAGATCTATCTCCCAGCGCTGCGCCTTCCAGTTGTGGTGCAGCAGGGTATATCCCGCACGCTCCAGGAAAGCAGCAGCTATCTCCTCTCCCTTTTTACCAAAGTCCAAGTGAAAAGCCATTTGTTTTTAGCTAATTTTGAGTGCGCTTATTTAAAATTATTAAATCGTTCAATACATACAATGGCACAAAAACTTTTTGCACTGGAAGGGAAAGTACAACATTACGCCTGGGGCGGATTTCATTATTTGAGGGATCTGCTAAACCTTCCCGCATCCGACGTACCCGACGCGGAATACTGGATGGGCGCGCATCCCAGCGCTCCTTCCCTCATCGATAGTAAACCCGGCGGCCAGCCACTCCATGAATATATTGCCAACGACCCATCCGGGGTATTGGGCGAAACTACGTATAAGCGTTTCGGTGAGTTGCCTTATCTCTTTAAAATACTGGAAGTAAAAGACATGCTTTCTATCCAGGTACATCCTACCAAAGAGGAAGCGGAGAAAGGATTTGCCCGTGAAAACGCTGCCGGCATTCCCCTGAACGCGCCGCAACGCAACTACAAAGACAATAATCACAAGCCGGAAATCATGGTAGCCCTCACGGAGTTTTGGCTGTTGCATGGTTTCCTGCCGGAAGATAAGTTGAAAACCGTATTGCAGGAAGTGCCGGAATTCCAGGTATTCCTGCCCGTGTTTGAAAAAGGGGGCTACAAGGCCCTTTACCAGCAGGTGATGGACATGCCCCAGGACGCGGTGAATACCTTCCTGCGTCCGCTGGGAGCGCGCATCCTGCCAGCCTATCAGGCCGGTACGCTAGATAAAGACAGCGCAGCCTTCTGGGCTGCCCGTGCTATTGCCAACGATCCTAAAGGACTGGATCATCTAGATCGTGGCATTTTCTCTATCTACTTCTTTAACGTAGTACATGTACAGCCTGGTGATGGCGTTTTTCAGGATGCCGGCATTCCCCATGCCTATCTCGAAGGCGTGAATGTGGAGCTGATGGCCAATTCAGATAACGTACTGCGCGGCGGCCTTACCCCCAAACACGTAGACGTACCCGAACTACTGAAACATACCCGCTTTGAAGCCATACATCCCAATGTGCTGAAAGGTACGCCCGGCAAAGACAAGGCGGAGCTTATATATCCTACGCCTGCACCTGATTTCCAGGTAAGCCGTATTGTCCTGGACGATGAGCATGTATATTATGAACATACAGCACAGGCAGCGGAGATACTTATTCTGCTGGATGGAGACGCCACTATTACCGGTTCCGAAAACACGGTGGCCCTGCTCAAAGGCCAATGTGCCTTCATTGCCTACGGCGAAGATTACCGCATTAGCAGTAGCAACAGTGCCCTGCTATACAAAGCCACTGTAAGCTAATGCAGGTTAGGCACAAAAGATTATACTGATTGCATTATTCCCATTATAGCATAAAAAAACCTGAGGTTGACCCAGGTTTTTTTATGCTATAATTTATATAATACGTTTGCTTAATCATCCAGTTTCAGTACTGCCAGGAAAGCTTCTTGGGGTACTTCTACGTTGCCTATTTGGCGCATGCGTTTCTTCCCTTCTTTTTGTTTTTCCAGGAGTTTGCGTTTACGGGATATGTCACCACCATAACATTTGGCAGTAACGTCTTTGCGCATAGCGCTGATCGTTTCGCGGGAAATGATTTTGGCGCCAATAGCGGCCTGAATGGCGATCACGAATTGCTGACGGGGCAAAAGCTCCCGGAGTTTTTCGCAAAGCTTGCGGCCAAAATCGTTGGCACGCTGGCGGTGAATAAGCGCACTTAGGGCGTCTATTTTTTCGCCGTTCAGCAGGATGTCCATTTTCACAATATCTGAATCGCGGTAACCGATCGGGGTGTAATCGAAAGAGGCATAACCACGGGTCTGGCTTTTTAATTTGTCGTAGAAGTCGAACACGATTTCCGTGAGGGGAATCTCGAACGACAGCTCCACCCGGGTGGGCGTGAGATAGCTCTGGTTCAGCAGGATGCCGCGCTTGCCCAGGCACAGGGTCATGATGTTGCCAATATAATCCGGCTTACTGATAATTTGCGCACGGATGTAAGGTTCTTCTATCCGTTCTATGCGGCTGGGGTCGGGCATTTCCGTGGGATTGTTCACGATCACTACTTCCTTGCGCGTGGTGTGGGCAATGAAGCTCACATTGGGCACAGTAGTGATCACGGTTTGGTTAAACTCCCTTTCCAGCCTTTCCTGAATAATTTCCATGTGCAGCATCCCCAGAAATCCGCAACGAAAGCCAAAACCAAGTGCCTGGGAGGTTTCCAGCTCGTAGGTCAGGGAAGCGTCGTTTAGTTGCAGTTTGTCCATGCAGTCACGCAGCTCTTCAAATTCGTCGGTATTCACGGGAAATATACCGGCAAATACCATGGGTTTCACTTCCTCAAAACCATTTATAGAATCGGGGCTGGGATTCACTACTGCGGTAATGGTATCCCCTACTTTCACTTCCTTGGCGTTTTTAATGCCGGTGATAATATATCCTACGTCACCGGCTTTTACTTGCTTGCGACTTTCCAAACCTAGTTTCAGGATACCTACTTCGGCGGCGTCGTATTCCTCGCCCGTGTTGATGAAGCGGATCTTTTCACCCGCACGAAGGGTACCGTTGAACACGCGGAAATAGGCGATAATACCCCGGAAGGAATTAAATACGCTATCGAAAATCAGTGCCTGTAGCGGAGCCGTTTCGTCGCCTTTGGGGGCGGGAATGCGGTCTACAATTGCTTGCAGGATCTCTTCAATACCGATGCCGGACTTACCAGATGCCAGGAGAATATCTTCTTCCTTACAGCCGATCAGTTCTATGATTTGGTCTTTTACTTCGGGGATCATGGCACCTTCCATATCGATCTTATTGATCACGGGTATGATCTCCAGATCATTTTCAAGGGCCAGGTAAAGATTGCTGATGGTCTGGGCCTGAATGCCCTGGCTAGCGTCTACCAGCAGCAAAGCGCCTTCACAGGCGGCGAGTGCGCGAGAAACTTCGTAGCTAAAATCTACGTGTCCGGGGGTATCTATCAAGTTGAAGGTATATTGCTGGCCCTTGAAGATATAGTCCATCTGAATGGCGTGGCTTTTAATGGTAATGCCTTTTTCGCGTTCCAGGTCCATATCGTCCAGCACCTGCGCTTGCATATCACGGTCAGCGATCGTCTTTGTATGTTCCAGTAGCCGGTCTGCCAGGGTACTTTTCCCATGGTCGATGTGGGCGATAATGCAGAAATTGCGGATATTCTTCATAAATATTTTGGATAGGCCGGAACAGCAAGATCTGACCCGTGCTTCAAGGCGCGAAGGTAGCATATTTCCGGCAGATTAAATTGAGTATATTGCCTGGCTAAAATCCGTTTTCATGAGCCAGACCCCTGCATTTGAAGCCGCCGTAGCCGCCAGCAAAACCTTGTCTGAAAAACCGGGCAACGACGTGCTGCTACAGCTCTATTCCCTTTACAAACAAGCCACCGAAGGAGATGCCAGCGGCGACGGCCCTGCCAACCCGTTTGACTTTGTGGCCAAGGCCAAGCACGACGCCTGGGCAGGCCTGAAAGGCAAAACCACTGCAGCCGCCGAACAGGAGTATATTGAGCTGGTGGCAAAACTGAAAGGGTAATTGTTTTACGGGAAAAGCACAAGGCCTGTACCATTACAGCTTTCGCAGCCGCTTATACATAGTCCGCTACATTGTACACAATACAGTATCTTTGACACATGGTACCCGCATTTACAGCAAGTGAAAAAACCCGGCATTTTTTAGCGCTGGAGGAACAATATGGCGCGCATAATTATCATCCTTTACCGGTAGTGCTTACGCGGGGCGAAGGTGTACACCTGTGGGATGTAGATGATAAGCGTTATTACGATTTCCTGTCGGGCTATTCTGCGGTAAACCAGGGACATTGCCATCCGGAGATCGTTAATGCGCTGGTACAGCAGGCGCATAAACTCACCCTTACTTCCCGGGCATTTTACAACGATCGTTTAGGCGAATATGAAGCATACATTACCCGCTATTTCGGGTACGATAAAGTATTGCCCATGAATACCGGCGTGGAAGCGGTGGAAACAGCGCTGAAACTATGCCGCCGCTGGGGTTATGCAGTAAAGGGCATTCCGGCAGACAAGGCCAAGATCATTGTATGTGCCGAGAACTTTCATGGCCGCACCCTCAACGTAGTATCGTTCAGCACCGATCCCAGTGCCCGCGCCCAGTTTGGCCCCTTCATGCCGGGTTATGAAATAATTCCTTACAATAATTTGCCTGCACTCGAAAAGGCCTTGCAGGATAAAAACGTGGCCGGCTTTCTGGTAGAGCCTATACAGGGCGAGGCCGGCGTGGTGGTGCCCGACGACGGATACCTGGCTAGTGCCCGTCAGTACTGTGCCGACGCCCAGGTGTTATTCATTGCCGATGAAATACAGACCGGCCTGGCCCGCACCGGCAAAATGCTAGCCTGCGATCATGAACAGGTGAGAGCGGATATTCTTATCCTGGGGAAAGCCTTGTCTGGCGGTACATTGCCCATATCGGCCGTACTGGCAGACGATGAGATAATGCTCACCCTGAAGCCAGGCGAACATGGTTCTACTTACGGCGGTAACCCGCTGGCCAGTAAGGTGGCCATTGCTGCAATGGAAGTATTGAAAAAAGAAAAAATGGCAGATAATGCTGCCGCCATGGGCACTTTGCTCCGCGACCAATTACAAGCTATTCAATCGTCCCACGTGGCCGTGATCCGTGGTAAAGGACTGCTCAACGCTATCGTAATTCAACACCCTAACCCCGACGCAGCCTGGCAAGTTTGCCTGACGTTGAAAGAAAACGGGCTGCTGGCCAAACCTACCCATGGCCATATCATTCGCCTTGCACCGCCCCTGCTCATCACGGCTGCACAGATAAAAGACAGTGTGGGTATAATTCAAAAAAGCCTTTCAATACTCGATTAACGTTTATGCCTACACGTAAAAACGCCGTTCGCAGCACGGGTTGGAAAACAGACTTCCTCGTGGGCTTCCCAGACGGGTTATTTCTTTTATATTTTACGACGCATGTCCTGGCAGCGCACGTGAACGTGCAGTATTTTTACAATATTCATTTATGGATATGGCTGGGCTTTTCATTGCTGGTAGGTATTTCCAGCTTCTTTACCAACCGGGGCGCCGGTAGTCTGCATGAAGAAACGATGACGGAGGTGGAGAAAGGTCGGTTAAAAAGACTGGAGCTTACCGACCAGCTGATAGGCGACATTCAGCAAGGAATGGCGGATGATGCGGAGCAGTGGGAAACCACCTTAAAAAATGAGCAGGTGCAGCGGGTGCCTTTCGTAATGGGTGCCGCTATCCGCAGTGCCATTGCTACTGCCTTTTCCTTTTTACTGGGCGGCTACCTGCCACTGTGGTCCTACCTTGCCAATGAAAACTTCGGACAGGCAGGCCGGCAAAGCACTTACATCCTGCTAGTGGCAACGGTGGTGTTTGCCTTGATAAAAGCAACGCTTACCCAGCAGAAAGCCCTGCCGGTGGTATTGCGTACGTTGCTTACGGCGGTGGGCATTATATTGGGCAGTTGGTTATTGGGATATTTTCTGCCGATTTAAAGACCGTTTTTATTTTCTTTAGGCTTTTGCCGGTTTAGCACCACACACACAAAACAGAGAATACCGCCGATGAGGGAAAGGTACAGGCCTATTTTTTGGTCCGGGCACTCCCCAGCTTCACAGCGGGAGAAGATCAGGTAATTACGGAAAGTCCAGGCCATGAGAAAGCCGGCAATAAAAATATTCACGCGGAAGGTCCATGTTTTGTTCAGCCCAAATAAAATAACAGCTATAGTTGCCAGTATAATATTCAATATGCCGGGCTGCCCAAAGGCGGAACCGGTGGTTTGTAGCCCGGTAAACAAGAAATGCCGGCTTTCCACTGTAATCCACGGCAAGAAAGCGCTGATGATGACCATCACTGCGGACACTATGCCGATAATGCTTGTTTTTGTCATAAGGCCTGCAATTTACATCAAAAGTTATTGGTGCAAAGCAAAACGTGCATCATGGTATTGCCACCCTGGTACCCCTACGCACCAGGGTGGCAATACTACGATGAATGATTCGCGATTAGTATTACCTTACCTCGCTCCAGGGGCGCAGTGTTCGCGCAGGTAATTAGTGTACAGGGTAAATAAATGCAGGTAAGTACCCTCCCCTTCCGACAAGCCATGGGAGCGGTTGGGATAAGACATAAATTGAAATTGTTTGTTGTATTTCACCAGCTCATTGATCAGGCGTTCAGCATTGGTATAATGCACGTTATCGTCGCCAGTGCCATGAATGTAGAGCAGGTTACCGCGCAGGTTGCGGGCATTATGTACGGCAGATCCGGCAATGTAATCGGCCTGGGTTTCCTGGGGAATGCCCATATAACGTTCCTGGTAAATATTATCATAGGTGCGCAGGTCGCCCACTGCTGCCACGGCAATACCGGTTTTGTAAATTTCCGGGAACTGGAACAGCAAATTCAAGGTACTGCTGCCGCCACCGCTCCAGCCCCATACGGCCACGCGGGAACTATCAATGAAAGCATATTTTTCCAGCAACGCTTTGGCACCCATGGCCTGGTCATGAATATTAAGGCGGCCTATGTGGCGATATATCGCCTTGCGCCAGGCGCGTCCCTTGGGCAAGGGGGCGCCGCGATTGTCCATCGATGCGTAGATATAACCATCCGCAGCCATATCGCCCCGGTACATGAAATCATGGCCAGCGCCATATTCGTCTTTTGCCGTGGCTGATGCCGGTTCGCCATACACGTAAAAAACGATAGGGTATTTTTTGTTCGGGTCAAAATTGGTGGGTTTACTCATCCAGCCATCCAGGGTTACACCTTCTGGCGTTGTTACCTGGTAAAACTCTACTTTGCTATTTTCTTTCTTAGCATCCTTTAGCATACCGGCTACTTCGCCTTTCACACTTTTATGATCGGGCAGATGAACATACTCACTGGCAGGTGGACAATAATAATTAGAAAACTCATGTACGGCATAATCGCCATAGGGGTCTATCACGTAATCATGGGTGCCAGGTTGGTTTTGGGGAGTAAGCCGCACGGCGGCACCACCCTTCAGGGGAATGCGATATAAATATTGCTGGGTAGCGTTTTCCGGCGAGGCCAGGGCGTAAATATGGCCGCCTCTTTCATCCACCTTACAGATCTTGATCAGGTCATATTTGCCTGGGGTAAGCAGGGTTTCTTTACCATCCAGGCCAATGCGGTAAGCATGACGCCAGCCGTCTTTTTCGCTCACCCAAACAAACGCTTTGCCTTGCTGTAACCAGTCCCAGCCTACACTATTATCCATGTCCCAACTGGCGCGTATATCTACCCAAGCACTATCGGTTTCTGTAAATACCGTATGTGCGTTACCGTTAGTTGCGTCGCAAAGAAAAATTTTGCTCTCGTTCTGGTGGCGGTTCAGTTGCTGTACAATCAATTTATTGCCATTAGGCGCCCATTCCATGCGGGGGAGGTAGTGTTGGGCAGGATCGCCGGGTAGTTGCATCCAGGTAGTGTTGCCAGAGGCCAGGTTCATAACGCCAATGCGGGCTGCTGCCGGGTCCTGGCCTGCAATCGGATATTCTACCGGCACGGTAAAGGAATACAGGGAATCTGTATTATCGATCATCAGGAAGTCGCGGGTATTGTTGGCGTCCAGTTGCCAATAAGCGATAGCCTGTCCGTCGGGGCTCCACCGAAAACCATCGCGGCAACTCATTTCCTCTTCATACACCCAATCGAAGGTGCCGTTAATAAAATGGCGGGTACCATTGGTGGTAAGGGGTTTTATTTCGCCGGTGGCCAGGGTTTCCAGGTAAAGGTTATGATTACTTACATAAGCTACGCGGGAACCGTCTGGTGAAAATTTTGCGAACATCAGTGACGATGCGGGAAGTGATTTTCCAAGTTGTAACACTTGTTTGCTTACCGTGTCGTACACAAAATAGTCGCCCCTGGTTTCATACCGCCATACGCGTTTACTGTTAGAAAATAGCAGCACCTTTTTCTGGTCGGCAGCAAATGAAAAATCGCGAATATCCAGTGCAGTACTGCTGCCTGCGGGTTTAATATCTTTGAGTACCACCGTACGTTCGCCAGTAGCAAGGCGCACGGCAACAATAGATTTGCCCAGGGCTTTATACTGGAACTGTCCGTCTGGCGACCATTTTTGTACAGGATCTGGCATTGTTTGTGCATACAACCTGCCCAAACAGGTAATCCAAAGGAATATTAAAAGCGTAAATGAAAATACCGAACGCATACGATACTAGTAGTTTAGACCGAAAGATAACTAAATACCTGGCTGAATATTAACATGATTCAATAGTAAAACCCTAAAAAAATGAAACTCCTCCAATAGTTATCCACATTAACTTCCAATCAGCTTTGAAATAAAGGATATAAATTTTTGTAATTTAATGTTTTTTATATCTTTATCTCAGAGAAGTCATTTATCAATCAGTGTATCCGAAAACCTTATTTACATGGTACAAGTAACCTACTCCTTTAACAACAGGGAGTATTTTCAAATGGAGGATTCCATTCTAAACCAGTTGGCAGAATCTGCAAAACACCTGTTATTTGCGCTATTAGAGCCTTTAGAAGACATCATGGCCAGTGAAAATGGAAAGATTTGCATTAACCTTGACCAACATCCAAAAATAGAACTGGAGGGTTTCACCAATGACATTAAGTTGCAAATAGAACTGACCTTAAGAGGAGATGCTTAGATATTTACAAAGAATTTATATAAAAAATACAAATGCATAAATATGCCCCGGCTACCTGGGCTTATTATTTAAAAAAGGGGCTGACCAAAAAGTATTGATCAGCCCCTTTTTATTTGGGTACCTGATGGAGACCTGTTATCGTTTAAGCGATTCACAAAGTTTTTATTTACTTTTTGGGTCAACCCCTTCACTATTTTATACAGTAGGGTACTAGGCAATGGTTACATCCTTTGCCAGATATACGTCCTGAATAGCATTGAGCAACTGCACGCCTTCCTGCATGGGGCGCTGAAAGGCTTTTCTGCCGGAGATCAGTCCTGCACCGCCGGCGCGTTTGTTGATCACGGCAGAACGTACTGCATCGGCCATATCTTTTTCCCCAGAAGATGCGCCACCGGAATTTATCAGTCCTATACGGCCCATATAACAATTAGCCACCTGGTAGCGGCAAAGGTCTATGGGGTGATCGGTGGTAAGCTGGGTATAAATGCGTTCGTCCAGTTTGCCATAGCTGGAATTGCCCGTGTTCAGAGCTTTGTAGCCCCCATTGTTTTCAGGCTGCTTTTGTTTAATGATATCTGCCTGTATGGTTACCCCAATATGGTTGGCCTGGCCGGTAAGGTCGGCAGAAAGGTGGTAATCTTTATCTTTCTTAAAGGCGTCGTTGCGCAGGTAACACCACAAGATGGTGGCCATGCCCAAACTATGTGCTTCTTCAAACGCGCGGGACACTTCCACAATCTGGCGGTCCGACTGTTCAGAACCGAAATAGATGGTGGCGCCCACGGCCACGGCACCCAGGTTCCAGGCATCGCGTACTGAACCAAACATCACCTGGTCGAATTTATTGGGGTAGGTGAGTAATTCGTTGTGATTGAGTTTTACGATAAAGGGAATTTTATGTGCATAATGACGGGAGGCCAGGGCCAGTGCGCCAAAGGTGGTAGCTACGGCGTTACACCCTCCTTCCACGGCCAGTTTAGTTATATTAAGCGGATTAAAATAAGCAGGGTTCTTCGCAAACGAAGCCCCGCCACTGTGTTCAATACCTTGGTCTACCGGCAGGATAGAGAGGTAGCCGGTGCCACCCAAACGGCCATGGTTAAATAACTGCCCCAGGCTGCGCAAAACCTGCGGTCCACGGTTGCTCAATGCATACACTTCGTCTATCGTGTTAGCGCCGGGAAGCTGTAGCACATCTTTGGAAATGGTGTTACAGGTATGCTGTAATAAAGAGTCTGATTCCTGTCCGAGCAGGGATTGGATGCCGTCTATAGTAAGCATGATGTAGAATTTTTTGGTCTTTCAAATGTAAACAATCACCTGCGAATGAAGCTCAACCATTCCCAAAATGCAAGGATGACTTTTTAAAATACAAGGCTCCGTTGCCTTTATGCCATCCATGCTGGCAGGAAATTGCGCTATTTCCATTTCATGCACAAAAAAGTCAGTTATTTATTGCGGCGCTATTGCCAGGTGCCAGGTTTCCCGCAGCTTTCAGGCGGCAGCGGCAGAGAGCGCGTTCAGCACACACAGGCGGGGCGGCAGGGACAGTAATGCCTATGGATGCAGGTGTGAAAATGGTAGAAAGCATAAAATAGCCGGCATGGACACAAGGCCATGCCGGCAGGTTGTTGCTACAACCATGTAGGTGTACTATCTTTCTTCGTCGTCTAAGTCTTCCTCCATATCATCGAAGTCTTCGTTTGCTTCGTCGTCTGCTACATCAATATCGACTTCATCAAATTCAATTTCAATATCGGTTTCTTCTTCGTCCTCATCTTCATTGCCTCCAGCGGCTTGTGGGGCTTCACTTTCATGCAGGGCATCGTAGTTCACATGTTGTTCGGCGATCGTGGAGAGGATTGTGTCTGTTTCTTTTTCTTCCCGGAGGGTGGTTTCCAGCAGGGCCGCAATATGCTTTAGTTGAAGGGTGCGGGCTAGTTGTGCCAGGCCGCCGTAGGTAGCAATTTCATAATGCTCTACTTTTTGTGCGGCCAGGATGAGGCCTACATCGCGGGTAGCGGTGCCGGCTTCGGTATGGCTAATGATCTCCTCTCCTTCCTGGATAATACCGTTCATAGCCTCGCACTTCTTGGCCTGGGCTTTTTTACCCAGGTGTTGAAACACTTTATCCAAACGGTTTACATGCTCTTGCGACTGGGTGGTGTGCTGGTCAAAGGCGGTTTTAAGTTGTGGCGAGGTGGCTGCTTTTTTCAACTTAGGTAGCGTTTTTACAATGTGTTTTTCTGCCCAGTAAATATCCTTGATTTCGTCCTGGAAGAAGTTCATCAGGAGGTCTTTAGCGCTGGACTGCTGTATGCGGGTAGTCGAGCGAATATTTCCGCGGGCAACGGTATTGGTCGCACGCGGTGTTTGCTGGCGGGCGACTGACCGGGGGGTACTTTGTTTGGACACGTTGCTATGGGCGGCTGTTTTTTGGGTGGCCGTTTTAGCCGTGGTGCGGGATGATTTGGTAGCCGCGGGCCTGGAAGATGCAGCAGCTTTGCCACTGCCGGAAGTAGTGCGCTTTGAATCATTGGTGGCGCGGTTTGCGCGGCCAGCGGCAGGACCATCCGAAGATTTGCCGGGGCGGCTGGCCTTATTTTTTGCGGAAGTCTTTTTCATAGATTAACTGATTTGTGTTTTTTCGCACAAACAGCAGGCCAGCCCGTACATCACACTAGAGGATGCCTGCATAGTACGGGCGTACGCGCGTCAATCTGTAGAATACGTGGTACAATACTGTATGTGATGCAATGCAGGTGGATTATCACAGCGCATAACAAGTGGACAGTACGCATTATGCCACCGTAACGGCTCCGGGCGATTGTAGTCTTTTCAATTTTTCGCGGAGCAGGTCTTCCAGGGGTTCTAGTTGCACCAGGTAACGCCCTACCCCGGTTTTAGTTTTCATGGTTTCGATGTGAGCCTCCAGGGGTTGCAACAATTCTTCCTGTAGTATTTTAGTAAAGTACTGCAACCCAGCCTGTAGGCGGGTTTCCAGCTGGGTGGTGTTGCCGGTGGCGATGGTGTCCTGGAGCAATTGCAGGAGTTGGCGCTGGAAGCTTTCCGACACGGCCTGCTGCTTTTCCGCCTTTGCAATCAATTCACTAAAAAAGGCGATGGCTGGCTGCCGCTCGGGGAAGCTTTTCATCTGTGTTTTTTCTTTCTGGTGTTGCAGTTGGTCGGTAATAAACTGCCACTGGAATATAGACAGGTAGTGATGTACCAGCGTGCGGTGTTTTTCGTTGGATAACTGGTGGTGCAGTTCCTGTACGCCCGATTCGCGCCGGGCAAAAGCCATTACCTCAGCATCGGTATGAATACAGTGGGCGCCAATACGGCTGCGCAATACCATGCCTTCCATGCTTACGCAGCGGCTTAGCGCCACATACACCTGTCCGGCAGCAAAGGCGTCGCCGGCGTCTATCACTGCTTTTTGAAAGGTAAGGCCCTGGCTTTTGTGGATAGTAATGGCCCAGGCCAGGCGTATGGGGAACTGGGTAAAAGTGCCTATTTCCTCCTCCTCTATTCTTCTTGTCTGCACATTAAAATGATAGCGGATGTTGTGCCAGGTTTCCTCCTCCACTTCCAGCTCCGTGTCTTCTCCTTCAAAGGTTACTAGTATGCGTTTTTGGTCTATGCTTTTGATGGTGCCGATCTTCCCATTGTAGAAACGGCGTACCTTTTCTGTATCGTTTTTGAGGAACATTACCTGTGCGCCGGTTTTGAGCGAGAGTATCATTTCGGTGGGCAGGGCTTTATCGGAAAAATCGCCGGTAATGCGGCCTTCAAAGGTATGCAGCCCCGTGGGCAGGGCCTCCAGCGCATCCAGGTTTATCGCCTCGGCCTTACTGTTGTGGGTGGTGAGGGTAATATAACCCTTGTGCTGCTCCTGGTCGAAATCGGCCAGGAAGCGGGCATTCAGCAGTTCCAGGTCGGCAGGCTGCACCTCATTATTGCGCACCCGGTTCAGCAGGTCTATGAATTGCCGGTCGTTTTGCCGGTAAATCTTTTGCAGGGCTACGTACAATGGTGGGCTTTGCTTTACCACCCAGGCATGGAAAAAGAAGGGGCTGGGATAGTGTGGGGCCAGTAGCTCCCACTGGTCTTGCGGCACCACAGGGGGCAACTGGAACAGGTCGCCGATGTAGATAACCTGTACCCCGCCGAAAGGCTGTACGGGCTGCTTACGGATGTGGCGGAGGATGAGGTCTATGGCGTCCAGCATATCGGCCCGCAGCATAGACACTTCATCGATGATGAGCAGTTCCATTTCCAGCATCAGGGCTTTCTTCTCGGCGCCTATGCGCAGGCCTTTGAGCAAAGGGTGATGGCTGCTCCCTGCAGGGCCTTGCTGGAACAGGCCATTGGTTTCCGGTAAAAAGGGCGCAAAGGGCAGTTGGAAAAAAGAGTGCACGGTAACGCCGCCGGCATTGATGGCCGCCACGCCCGTAGGGGCTACGATCACGGTGTTTTTCTTCACCTGCTCACGGATGTGGCGCAGGAAGGTCGTTTTGCCAGTTCCTGCCTTGCCCGTCAGGAATAAATGGCGGGTAGTATTCATCACGAAATTCGCGGCCAGCGTGAAGGTTTCGTTACTTAAGTCTAATGTATGGGTGGGTGTCATTCGCTGTAGTGGGTAGCCCGGGCGAAGATAGGGATTTTAGTCCTTTTGCCAAATTATTTAGTATTTCTTCCCGCCTGCCATAAGGGCCGGAAAATGCGTCTGGCAGAGACTTTGTACCATTACATTTACAACGTTTAAAAATATTCATATGCATACATCCGACCCAACAGGCAACCAACTGCAAGACATCCTGCAATCCAGCACACCGGTATTGCTGGATTTTTCGGCAACGTGGTGCGGCCCTTGTAAAACGCTGGCCCCTATCCTGGAAGACGTGAAGGCTAAAACCGGCGATAAAATGCGCATTCTCAAAATAGATGTAGATAAGAACCCGAAATTGTCGCAGGAGTGGCAGATTACAGGCGTACCCACATTAATGCTGTTCAAAGCGGGCAAACTTCTTTGGCGGCAAAGTGGCGTGATGCCAGCCCACCAGTTGTTGCAGGTATTGCAACCGCATTTGGGATAAGCCATTACAGCAGGTAGGCAGTGTAACAAGGCCGGTAGCGTTAGATTACCGGCCTTGTTAGTGTAGGTAGCAATCTACTAGTTATACCCAATTTGAATGTTCCCTCAAAGTATGCTTGCCAAATGATTGTTGTAAAAAAAAGCCCTACTACTCATGGCAGCAAGGCTTTGAAATATGATGAGTAAAAGTATTATTTTTTTAAAGCGGCTAACTCGGCAACGGTGTCTTGATTTGAATTATACGGTGTCCAAATTTCTATTCTTTTCAATTGCCCTTCTATGTCACCCAACCTTTCTTCCACTACGTCAAATCTGTGATCAAATTTAGTTTCCAGCGCCTTCAACGCTGATAATATCGTTTGAATCTCTTTTTCAGCCATGGGGATATTTTTAAGGTTTAAGATTTAGCTAAATTAATTAGTATAGTAATACTTACCAAAAATATTTGGATGATGCTTCCGTTTTTAACTGTAAATAATAGCGCGCGTTGCTAATGGGAGTATACCTGTTAGATCGTTAACTGATTTAAAAATTGCGGGTACATTTTGCTACTTTTGGTGAAACACCCCTTTTTATGATACACTCCTTGCATGGTCCCTGGCCCTGGTATGTGGCCGGGCCACTCATTGGGCTTACGGTACCGTTATTGCTCCTGCTGGGCAACCGGCAGTTCGGTATTTCCTCCACGCTTCGCCACATTTGCGCCGCCTGTATACCGGGCAATATTCCTTTTTTTACCTACAACTGGAAAGCCGAATCCTGGAACCTTTTTTTCGTTGCCGGCATACTGCTGGGAGGGGTGGTGGCTACTACCTTGCTGCACAATCCAGCCCCCATTGTTATTCACCCCAAACTGGCTCAAAGCCTGGCGGGTTATGGCATTACCGCTACCAATGCGCTGGTGCCGGAACAATTATTTAACTGGGGCGCCCTGCTTACGCTGCGCGGTTTTATCCTGATGATCGTAGGCGGCTTTCTGGTGGGTTTTGGCACTCGCTATGCCGGCGGCTGTACCAGCGGGCATGCCATCATGGGGCTTTCCAATCTTCAATGGCCTTCGCTGGTGGCTACTATCAGTTTTATGGTAGGCGGTTTTCTGGTGGCCAATGTAGTGCTTCCTTTTATTTTAGGGCTTTAACTTTTTTATATGCAGGAAACAGATTTTGAAGTGGCCCCGCAGGCCACCACCCCTACTTTCAAGGCCACCACCCGCTGGGAGAAAAAATGGTGGTTATATATATTAGCCGGTATTTATTTCGGCGTGGTACTCACCAAAGGCGAAGTAATTTCCTGGGTGCGCATACAGGAAATGTTCCGGCTGCAATCTTTCCACATGTATGGCGTCATTGGGTCGGCAGTGGTAGTGGGCATGATCAGCATTTTTATCATCAAACGGTATAAGGTAAAGACCTTCTTTGGGCAGCCGGTTACATTTCCGGACAAGGCTTTTCAGAAAGGGCAAATATTCGGCGGCATTTGTTTTGGTATGGGCTGGGCTTTAACCGGGGCCTGTCCTGGGCCGCTGTATGCACAGATTGGCAGTGGCGCCACGGTAGTTATAGCCACCTTGCTCAGCGCCATTGCAGGCACCTGGGTGTATGGCAAAATACGGGAGCAATTGCCTCACTGATCTGCCTGGATGGTTTATCTTGCGTACCATGACATTTGGCGAAAAAGTAATTGATTTTAATACCCACCTTCATTTCGATGGTAAGCTGCCCAACGGCATCCGCATGATGAACCCTTTTGAAGAGGGCCAAGAAGCCCGCAGCATCATGGAACAGTTTTACCGCATATTTTACAACAGTCCTGGGAAGCGCCGTATGCTGATCGGCATTAACCCCGGCCGCTTTGGCTCGGGCGTTACCGGCATACCCTTCACCGATACCAAACGCCTCACCGAAAAGACCGGCATTAGCTTCCATGGCGGATTACAGACCCACGAGCCTTCTGCTGTATTTATACATCATATGATGGATGCATATGGAGGACTGAAAAAATTTTGCCAGCATTTTTACTTTACGTCTATGTGCCCGCTGGGATTTGTAATGGACAAGGGCAAGGGCAAGGAAGTGAATTATAATTATTACGATACCAAAGCGCTCACAGACCTGGTATATGATTTTATGATTGCTAAGTTAAAAGAGCAACTGGCTTGGGGCATAGACCGCTCCGTAGGTTACTGCCTGGGTACGGGAAAAAATGCGGCGTTTATAACTAAGGTGAATGATAAGTATAAGTTTTTTAATAAGCTGGTACCGCTGGAGCATCCCCGGTTTATTATGCAGTATCGCTCGCGGTATCAGCAGGCGTATATCGACAAATATCTGGCAGCGCTGCGACTAAAAGCATAGGTGCATTAAAACGCCTCTGCCAGCGAAAGATAAAGACCCTTTTGCCGGCTCTCACCCGGTCGTTTCTCCCCGATAGCACCATCTATCCTCACGGTAAGTTTTGCATGCTCGTCATAGAAATAACGAATACCGCCGCCTAAGCTGGGTTTAAAATCGCCCAGGTCAAAATGATGGTTTCCAAACACATCTCCGGCACCAGCAAAGGCGGCCAGGGCAAACTTGGGATGTGTATTCAGCCTGCCTATTTTAATATGTATTTTAGGGTCTACCAGATAGCGGTATTCTACTTGTGCGGTAAGGTAATTACGGTCGCGGTAACGGCCGGTATAGTAACCCCGCATCATCTGATCGCTGCCCAGTTCCGGCAGTAAAAAAAATGGGACATTATCACCCTGCACAGAGCGGAAATATCCATTCAGCCCAATGATACTTTTCTTCGATATACTAAAGAACTGGTTGCCCCGCAAGTCAATAGTATAGACCGTTTGCGTACTGGCAAAGGCCAATGCATTGGCCACGTTCAGGCGCAGGAAAGTTCCCCGGGTCGTGTAGTTCTGATTATCCCGGTCGTCGTAAACAGCCGTAACGCCTGCAAACAGTTCATGGCCGCCCTCTTTATAGTTTAGTGGCATACTGCTATAAATGCCTTTGTCGTTAGAGGATTTGTATTCATCGTATTGATAGGCCAGGGAAATGCCTGCATAAAAATGGCCTGTAAGGCGGCGTTCCCCATCTACCTGCGCACGAAAACGGCGGTTATCCACCAGCGATCTATCGGAGGCATGGGTAGAGTCGCCCAGCCCATAGAAACTAAAAGGAAAATATTGATAACGCATGCCGCCTCTTACATGCCAAGTATTATTGCGGGTCCAAACATCGGCACGCAGGTCTATTTTATACTGGTGTTTGGTGGTAAATGCGGGTACCAGGTTAAGGCTGGAATTGCGTGTTACAGGACTAGGATGTTTTTTATCTGCATAAAAGGAATACAGCATAGCCGCGCCAAATTCAAGCCCTTTTTCCGGAGAATAGCCCAGCACCGGAATCGGGAAAAAACTATGGTAATGCCCCCGCAGTGAATCGGTAACAGGCGCCTGCGCACTATCCTGCTGTGCCTTTGCCACCACCGAGCTGCCAAGTAGTAACCACAAACATAACATCCATTTCATCCGGCAAATATAAAGAATGTACATGCTACTATGTTCATACCAACATATGGTCTTATCTATGCCATTGGCATCTTTACTGCCCCTATGTAGCATTACATTCCGATCGTGGCTGCCAGGCCTTCTTCATAAGGAGTGGGCTGAAACTGAAAGTGTTGTTCAAACTTAGTGCTGTTAAAAATATAGGGGCGGTCGTACTGGTAGTACATTTCGGCCAGTTCGCGAGTTTGTTTGCTAAACAGGCCGAAGAGTTGCAGCATCCATTTTTTGAGGGTAAAATACTTTGGTTGTTTGCCGGCAGGGGCGGCAATTTTTTCGATGAATGCCTGGCCCGTAGGTGCGGGATTGGTGGTGGGCAGGTGCCAAACCTGATTCCAAGCGTGTTCATCTTCTGCCAGCAGTTGCAGGCCTTTTGCGGCATCTGGCACATAGGTGTAGGAATGTACACAGTTGTCATTGCCTATTACTTGCGCCGTACGTCCCTTCAGGATATTATTGATCGCGAGAATATTGAGTACGCCGGTTTTATCGGCACCCTGGCCATAGAAATCTGCACTGCGGGCAATGGAAGCCGTAAGCCTGCCGGCTATTACTTCGTCCATCAGCATGGTGGCGATGGCCGCACGCACCTTTCCTTTTTTGCTAGCGGGCTTATAGGGCGTGTTCTCCGTCATGGGGCCATCTACAATGCCATACATATACACGTTATCCAAGAAGATCAATTTGGCTTTACTGGCTTTGCAGGCCTCCATGGTGTTGCGCATGATTACCGGCCATTGGCGGGCCCATAAAGTATGGTCGTATGGCAACCCGGCCAGCAAAAATACCACAGAAGACCCGTCTACAGCGGCTTTTGTTTGGGATGCATGCAGCAGGTCTGCGGCCAGTACTTCGGTAGCACCGGGAATAGATTGCGGATGGCGACTTACCAGCCGAACCGGTTTATTAGCCTGGATGAGCAGGGTGGCAAGTGCATTGGCAATGCTGCCATTGGCGCCTAAAATGGTATACATGGAGATTGTTTTTAGAGGAAGACGTATGAATGTAAATAATATTTTAGCATTCCCTGCCCTACTGTTCACCCACCAGGCAAATAGCGGTATATACAGTGCTTATTATAATATTTCTTAACCGGGGAACTACATCTAAATATGACAGGGGCTATTTTTTTACATAAGATCCGATTTACCAATGCCAGTTGTAAGGAGCTCCTATTTCTAAAGGCAGGGCAATTCATAAATGCAATAAATCAGTTTGCTATTCCAGCGAATTTGCGGAAGGCGGTCAATAATAGTAGTTACAATTTCCTTACCTTTCCATTGTTTGCTGGCCCTTCTATTAGGCCATCTCAATAACCCTTGTTTTAATATGCATTCATGTATAAGTTTGATCAACTTTGCCAACAGTTATCCCACTCTAACCTCTATTATTTGATCGGCATGGGGTTAGAGGGCCATTACACCTACACCAACGATCATTATACCCAGTCATTCAGCCCGGAAGGCCGTTCGTTTTTAGGTCAATCATTTGATCTGCTCCTGCACCCGGAAGATACTGGCATTGCGCGTGACACCCGTATGCAATGCATGCAGTATCCGGAACAGTTATTTCCCTTCCTGGTGCGCCAGCCAAACCGGCATGGGGATTTCATGCTTACGCAGTGGGAGTGCCAGGCGATGGTAAATAACAGCGGGCATATTCACGGTGTGTATTGTGTGGGCAGCCATCTGGCCGCCTGCCTGGATGAAGCGGGGTATCCATTATTGGGCAGTAACTTTCCCCGTGCTACCCTGCCATCGCACGAGGCGCGGCAGCCCCTGGCCAATTTAATGGGATTGGTAACCATAATGCAGCAAACCGATAATCCACGGCAACTGCGCAGCTTGTGTTCCATGATACTGGCCAGCGCCCAACAGCTACATGCAGTGATGCAGGCATTGTATAAACAGCCTGAAGTTTAAAGCAGGGGTCGGCTGGCTACTGCATTGTCCGGTATAATTACTGTACCGGTCTTTTCCTAACACTTTTGTTCTTCCAGGTATTTTTCCTTGCCTTTGTATTGTTAACTATGCATTAACGCTAAAGCTATGTTATAACTGTATTTTTGCGGTAATTTACAGGCATATAGGAACCTGCGCTTACTGCACCAGCTTTAATAAAACAATACCGGTATTTTGTGTACCCGCGTGGAGATTACCTGCTTTAACGTATAACCTGCCATTACACTTTACTATAGATGCCAGCTTTGATGCTCCTGTTTTTATGAATTTAACAGCTACCAGATGATAAAGTATAATAATGCCTGGATTTTTGAGCTTATCAAGCAGAAATTACTGGGGGAGATCAATGAGGAAGACGACGTATTGTTACAGGAAGTTATTGCACAAAACAAGCAGGCAAAACGTTGTTGGGAAGAATTACATGCCGCTAACATTGCCACCGGCTATACCTTGCTACAAGGCCTGGAGTTGGAAGATCCCTGGCCACAACAGCGCCTGGAGTGCACTACTTTTCAAACGGATACCTATAAAGAAGCGCGGTTGTACCAGCCGATGGCAGGCATTTTTATAAGGCCGCTCTATGGGTGGGTATCCGCCGTTTTGCTGGTGCTGGCCATGTTGGTTTACTGGTACTTTCGGCACGCTTAACTATTGTTGACCCTTCAATGAAAGTGTATGAGGGTATGATTTTTAACTCGGAATCAATTGTAGCAGGCACAAAAAAAGGCTAATGGCAAAAGTTTCCTTTGCATTAGCCCTGAAAAAATTTATAACCCAGGCGCTGGAAGCGCGGGTAACTATGCGTTATTCTGCTGGTCGGAGATGGAGGATTTAGTAGTATCCTCACCCTTAGCGTTCTTAAATTCACTGATACCTTTACCTAAACCACGCATTAGCTCAGGAATTTTCTTACCGCCAAACAGTAACAAAATTACCAAAGCGATCAGCAGGATTTCTTTACCATTCATTTCCCCTAGGAACAAAAACGGAGATTGCAAAAAAGTGGCCATTATCACATTGTTTAATTCTAACAAATATATGCATTTGTAAACACCTAACAAAAGCTTCTTATCATAGTCCGGGCCGTTTATCCTGCACGGCCGTGAGTAGGGCTACTGGAAAGTACTGGAGTACAGTGGTTAGCAGTAGGCTATCTCTTATTTGTATGGGCATTCCGGTAAATACATTTTCCAAAAATAAGGGGTTTCCGGCAGCATTTACAGAAAAAGGGAGTTCTCTTCTGCTGGGGCTCCTACCCATCTATTGACTATTATTACCCCCCCACTACCCTTTCCCTACCCTTGCATAGGCCACCACGGCGGGTGAAATGTTAGCGCGCAGCGGCGCCGTGATCTTCACCAGCACCTGCGACAAAACTTACTTTTTGCGCTTTCCCCACCAGATGATAAAACCCGTTACCGGCAGGCTGGTACACACCAAACTTGCCATAAACGCAATGATTTTACCTGGCAGGCCTGCAATGGCGCCTACGTGAATATCGTAATCCATGCTGATCAGCTTCACCCCCCGGTTGCGTTGTGTATAATTGTTGCGGTAAAGGAGCTTGCCGCTGTACTGATCAAAAGAGAGATTGTCGTAATCATAGTACGTTTCTTTGCCACGGTAACCTGCAATTGCTATCACCCCATCTTTTCCCTTGGCTGGGGAAACACTGAAGCGGCGGGCCTGGGGAATTATTTGCAGCGCGCTTTGATAAGCCACATCCAATCCCGACATGGCAGGTGTTTGGACCAGTACTTTCGACTTTAATACCGGTTCAGGCGGAGGCGGTTTAATAGTACCGGAAGCCAGCACGTACACGATCGCCATAAACCAGCGAAACGAGAATACCATCCCCGTAAACGCCAGCACCAGGGCAACGAGCAGGCTATAAAAACCCAGCACATTGTGCAGGTCGTAATTGAGCCGCTTAAAGCGGGCCTTCCAGCGTATGGTAAAGCTATCTTCGCGGTTTTTACGGTTCCACTTTTTGGGCCACCACATAACAAGTCCCGTGATGAGTAACACTACAAAAATAAATGTACTCCACCCAACGATAGGCTGGCCGTAAGGTGTATTGAGCAGTAAGCTCCAATGCATATATTTTACGACGTGGAAAAATTCCCACTTATCATCCATTACAACAGTAACCTTTCCGGTATAAGGGTTTACATAGGCAGTGCGATAATAATTTACCATGCCGGCATAGGTAATGGCGCTGTCGTTCATGGAATAGGCAGTAAACTCCCAGGTACGATCGGGCTCTCTCGATAAGGAAAAATATTTAATGGGTTTGTCTTTGCCAATGGCCTCCTGTGCGGTTTTTTGCAAGGTGGACAGGGGCAGCACCTGCGAGCCAGGTGTTACGAAACGCTCTTTTTTATATACCACATTGGCAATCTCTTCAGAAAATACAAACAGGCAACCGGTTAGGCACACGATGAATACCACAATGCCAGACACCAGCCCCAGCCAGCGGTGCAGCCAGTCTATGACTTTGCGGGTGCGCGTTTTGCCCCCTTTTTTTTTGCGGGAAATGGTTTGTCTGGAAGTAGTTCCGGTAGTCGTCATGCTATCAGTATGTCTCTTTTTTTATAAGGTATTTGTGTTTGGTGGCAATAGGTGAAGATGCCAGCACTGCAAATGAGCGTAAATCTGCCTTCTTTTGTTCAGATGGGTTGCTCCAAAAGGGAAAATTTTTGATCTGATCCGGAGAAATATGCCTTGTGCCATAGGGGTATTATAGCAGCCCATCTAGCTGGAAAAGCCTGAAGGCGGCTACCAGGTTCAGGTAACAACAAGCAGCCCCCCAGGTGATCTGGAGGGCAGCTTTGAGAAAATGCGAGAATAATTAACGGATCAGGGTTACTGCTCCTTTAAGAACATTGGCTGGTCCTCCGGGGGTAACCTTGTACGATAACCACCATACATAGGTGCCAATATCTACTGGCTCTCCATTAAAGGTACCGTCCCATCCTTTCTTCGCATCGGTGCTGAGGAAGATGAGCTGGCCCCAACGGTTGAAGATGCGCAGTTCGTAGTTATACATCGGACCACGTACAGTGGGCAGGAAGATATCGTTTTTACCATCTCCATTCGGAGAGAAGGCGTTCGGGAAGGTGGGATCCGGAATACAATCCTGGAAGCTCACCGTTATCTGGTCTGTACTGCTGCCGCACTCGTTGAAAGCGGTAACTGTGTACGTACCGGCTTTGGTAACTTTCAGGGTGCTGCCGGTAGAGCCGTCCGACCACTGCACACTGCGGATATTGCTGCCCTTAGGCGTGAGTGTGAGTACTTCGCCATTGCACATGATGGTATCATTGCCGAGGTTCACCACCGGTATACTGCTCATGGTTACGTTCACACTGTCGAAGGTTACCATCTGGCAATACTTGTCCATTACAGCAATCTTGTAGAAGCCGGCATTACCGATCGTTTTCACCGGGTTTGGATCGCCATCGTTCCAGAGGTAGGAAATAGCATCTGCGTTGGTAGCATCGAGGGTGATTTCCGTACCAGGGCAGAGCGATTGATCTGGGCCCAGTTCTAATTTCAGTTTCGGTTTCTCCCTTACGTTCACAGTATCTCTCACCACACAATTATCTTTCGTTACCGTTACCCAATAACCGCCTGGTTTCGTGACCGTGATGGATGGTTGCGTTGAGCCATTGATCCAACGGATACGGCCACCATTGGAAGTTACGGTGAGCATTACAGACTGACCAGGGCAGATGCTGGTATCCTCCTTCAGTTGGATATCCGGCGGCGGATTCACCGTTACGTTTACCGTATCGATGGTGATACAGCCATTTTTGCTCACTTTCACCCAATATTCGTCCTGTGCACCCACGAGGATGGATGAGGAAGTAGCACCATTGCTCCAGAGGTAACCTGCGTCTTTTACGTAGGCGTCTAGTTTCACGGTCTGGCCGCGGCAGATAGTAGTATCAGGAATATTTACCAGCGGTGTGGGGATGAGGCCTACTTTAATGGTATCGCTCACCACGCAATTGGCATTGGTAACGGTTACCCAGTAAGTACCCGCTTTACTGATGTTAATGCGCTGGGTCTTTTCGCCGGTAGACCATACAATATTGTACTTAAAGTTAGCCGCGCCGGCATCCAATACCAGGCTGTTGCCACCGCAGATGGTGGTGTCTTTGCCCAGGTTTACTACAGGGCTGGTGTTGTATTTCAGCGAGTAGGTTTTTGGATCGGATACGCAACCGGTAAGACCGTCAGTTACTATAAACGTAGCACTGGTGGCCCCTTTCAGGTTAAAGACATTGTAGGTCTGGCTTACCGGTACGCTGATGATCCCTGCCGGTTCTACACCAGTGAGGGTGTAGGTGGGACGATTCACCGTGCCTTTGGTACGCAGGGTAACGTATGGATTACTGGAGCAGGTGATATCCAGGGAATCTATCAATGCTGGTTTGCTGCAAGGTTTGATGATTACGCGCTGTATAACCTGGGTCGCTATGTTTCCACAGGCATCTATGGCACTCCATCTGCGTACGATAGTGTACCCATTGCAGATGTCTTTCACATACGGATCTTCTGAGTAGGTAGCCTTTTTCGGGAACGATGCGTCACAGTTATCCGTAGCATTCAGCGAAACATGGGCCGGGATAAGATCCTGGCAGTAGATAGTGATGTCTGCGGGGGCAGGCTGTATTACCGGTGCTACCATATCCCTTACCGTGACGGTCTGGGTAGCCGTGTTCTGATTGCCGCAGGCATCGCGCAATATCCAGGTGCGGATCAGGGTATAGCTATTTGCGCAATTGCCCTTGATCGTTTTCACACTGTAAGAACCACTCAGTTCTTTGCTGGTGCTGCAATTATCGGTGCCAGCCAGTTGCGGCGCTGCAGGAATGGAATCGCAGCTCACGGTAGTGTCGCGGGGAATTTTCATCGTGAATACCGGACGGGTAGTATCCTGTACATTAATGCTTTGGCTCCAGGTGGCCACATTGCCACATTCGTCCGTAGCAGTCCAGGTGCGGGTTTCGGTATAGTTTTTCGCGCAGCTGCCACTGGTCTTCGTGGTTTTGCTGGTTACTACCTTGGCACTACCGGTGGTGCCGCAGGCGCTACTAGCGGTGATGGTGGGCCATCCCAATGTCTGATCACAATTGATCGTCGTGTCGCGGGGCATAACCTGGTCGAAGGTAGGTTTCTGGGTATTGCGCACGGTGATGATTTGCGATACGGAATCTATGTTACCGCATTCGTCTTTGGCTACCCAGGTATAATGCAGCTTGTAATTGTTTGCACAGGCACCACTGATGACCTCTTTCCAAGTGTACATGGTCTGCACGATCTTATCGGTGGCGGAGCAATTGTCTGCTACCGGGATAGGCTGCTGTACCGGGATGGCATTACATTCTACCGTCTTATCGGCCGGCTTGCCGTTGGGGAAGGTTGGTTTTGTATTATCTATCACCGTTACGATCTGCGTGAGCGTGGCTTTATTGCCACAGGCGTCGTAGGCGGTCCAGGTGCGCACCAGCCGGTAGTTGTTGGCGCAGGCGCCCGGTATATCCTCTCTCCTTTCATCGGCTACAGCTGTGATGGGGTTCGGGTTGCAGGCGTCTTTGGCATACAGCGTGGGCTGTGTGGGTATCTTGTCACAGTTCACCGTAATGTCTGCCGGGGCCGTTACGGTGAATACCGGCGGCACGGTGTCGATCACATGAACGAGTTGCTGCACCGAATTCGTATTGCCACACACATCGGTGATGGTCCAGGTATTGGTAATGGTATAAGTGTTTTCGCAGTTGCCGGTATTGGTACGAACGGATTTCTTTTCGTACGTAATCTTGTCCTGCGGGCTGCAATTGTCTGTGTACGACAGATCGATCTGTGCCTGCACGGCGCTGCACAATACCGTAACATCTGCTGGTACGGGCGTGGTGAATGTAGGTTTCGTAACATCCTGAATGGTAAGTTGCTGTGATGCAGCCGTGCTGTTACCACAGGAGTCAGTAGCCGTCCAGGTGCGTACGATGATCATCGGGCAGCTACCACTCACATTATCTGCATGCGTTACGGTAAGTTTTAATCCAAACGGATGTTCAAATACCGGTTGGGTAAAGTTGGCGCTATAATCCGCGCTGCCGTTACATTCTACCACCTTATCCGGCGATTTGGATTTCACTACGGGTCCCTTATTTACCACGATGATGCGCACTACATTACTGATGTCTGTACATCCTGTTCTAGCGTTTACAATTCTCCGGTAGAAGATAGAGTCGGTCAACTGGGTGGGCTGATAGGTAGCGCCCGTAGCACCGGTAATGTTATTAAATATTCCATCAGCCGTAGCTGCAGACTGCCATTGGTAAGTATAAGAACCATCGCCACCCGCGATAGTGCCAGTAAGCAATGCCGGGTCGGACCCAAGGCATAAACGCTGGTTTTCGCTGATCACATTATTGGACAGTGGCGGATAGTTGGTCAGGGTTACTTTAGCAGTATCTGAATTACAGATGCCATTGGTGGTGTACCAGCCCAGCACCGCTGTTTTGCCCACCGGTACTGTTACATTGGTAAGCGGGTTGGTTTTATTGGCAATGGTGGCGGAACCGGATAATAATATCCAGTTGCCGGTACCGGAAACCGGTGTGGTGGCGGTCATAGTGAAGTTAGCATTATCGCAATGTTCCTGATTATTACCCGCTACCGGTGCAGAAGACATGGCATCTACGGTAACCTTCACACTGGCACATGCGCTGGACGAGCAAGTAGCGGTGGTATCTACGGCCCTTACATAGAAGGTAGTAGTAGTGGTAATATTGCGCGTCAGCGTAGCCACCACGCCTTTGGCAATGATGGCGCCTCCGCAAGATTTGTCGGACCATTCCCAAACTGCATCCGGCGGTAATACACCATGTACGGTGAGGGTTACCGCGCCGCTGGCACAGATCTCTTTCACAGAAGCAGTAAGACTATCCGGCGTTTGGGCGGAGGCTTTTATTTTCAGTGTAAAGGGAACTGCTACACCGGTGCAGTTCAGACTGTCGTTGCGCACACTTACCGTGAAGTTGTAAGTACCCGCCGTGAGTGTTGCAGGCAAGGTTACGATATACTGAAGCGCTGTTGAATCAAATGTTGCATCTGTTATATCTACAAAGCCGGGCAACTTATTCGGTGAGGCCGCTTTAATAGTGATGTAGGTGGGCCCACCTGTTACCTTAGTGATCGGCAGGGTAAAATTGGTAGTGGAAATATCGCAGGCATCAGCAGGGTTACCCACTGTGATGGTGGGTACCGGTACGTAATGCAGTGTGATGGTAGCCGATGCCCCATCACAGGTACCATTGTTCAGCGTCCAGGCAATGATGGCATCCTGGGTGGCAGGGCCGCTCAGTGTGGCCGTGGTAGCGTATTGGCTGGCATTGGCAAAAGATACCGTTGTGCCGGCGGTGGTGGATATGACGGTCCATTTACCCGTTTCTCCTGCTGCAGGCTGGTTGCCCTCGATAGAAAACACATTGCTGCACTGGCGGATGCTGGCATCCGTAACTGTGGCGGTGGTGGGTTTGGTGCGGTTCCACACAACTACCGTATCTGTGCTGGCGCATTGGGTGTTGGTATTGTTAGTCACCGACCATACTGCTTTTACCTGCTGTCCGGTAGTAAGACCGGTTATGGTTGGGTTGGTCTTATGAATATCGGCAGCAGCAATGGTGGCACCGTTTAAAGGCTCCATTAACGTCCAAGTACCGGTTTCATCGGCTGCGGGCTGGTTGCCGCTTAGTGTAAACGTACCGTTCTCACATTGTTTTACGGTATCTATACTTACGTGTGCAATAGGGATAGCCAGCACGTTCACCGTAGCGGTTTCATAACTAAAACAAGCCCCATTGTGCAAAGTATCTGTATAAGAATAGGTACCCACCGAGGTTGGTGATACGGAGATCGTTTGGGTAGTAACCCCGCTGTTCCACTTAATGCCATAACTTGTTTTGGTAGGCGCGGCATCCAGCGTCACGCTGCTGCCTAGGCAGATATTGCTAGTGGCAGGCGATAGTTTGCCAACAGGGATGGTATCTACTTTTACCGTCACCTGTGCACAGATGGTGCTGGCGCAGGTGTTGGTAGGGTCTACTGCTTTTACAAAATAAGTAGTGGTGGTACTTAGTGTTACCGTGTGGGTAGTTGCGGTGCCGGTACCCAGTACGGTACCCGTGCAACTGCCGGTAGACCACTGCCACTGGCCGTTCTCGCCTAGTGAGCCTCCATTGACCGTAAGGACGGAACTACCACTTTCGCAAAGTACATCCGGACTGGCAGAAACACTGGCGGGCGCTTTGGCAGATTCTTTTACTGTCAATGTAAATGGAACATCTTCCCCCACGCAGTTCAGGCTATCATTCTTCACGCTTACCGTAAAGTTGTACGTGCCCTTTGTTATACTGGCGGGAAGGTCTGCGATATACTTTGTTGCAGTAGAATCAAACGCATGATCAATTATATCCACGAAGCCAGCCAGTTTATTTGGCGTGACTGCTTTAATGGTGATGTAAGTAGGACCACCCGTTACCTTAGTGATCGGTAGGGTAAAATTGGTAGTGGAAATATCGCAGGCATCAGCAGGGTTACCCACTGTGATGGTGGGTACTGGTACATAATGCAGTGTGATGGTAGCCGATGTTCCATCGCAGGTACCATTGTTCAGCGTCCAGGCAATGATGGCATCCTGGGTGGCAGGGCCGCTCAGTGTGGCCGTGGTAGCGTATTGGCTGGCATTGGCAAACGATACCGTTGTGCCGGCGGTGGTGGATACGACGGTCCATTTACCCGTTTCTCCTGCTGCAGGCTGATTGCCCTCGATAGAAAACACATTGCTGCACTGGCGGATGCTGGCATCCGTAACTGTGGCGGTGGTGGGTTTGTTGCGGTTCCACAACACTACGTTAGCTGTGCTGGCGCATTGGGTGTTGGTGTTGTTGGTCACCGTCCATACCGCTATTACCTGCTGTCCGGTGGCAAGACCGGTTATGGTTGGGTTGGTCTTATGAATATCGGCAGTAGCAATGGTGGCACCGTTTAAAGGCTCCATCAACGTCCAAGTACCGGTTTCATCGGCTGCGGGCTGATTGCCGCTCAACGTAAAGGTACCATTCTCACATTGTTTTATGGAGTTTGTACTTACCTGTGCAGTAGGAATAGCCAGTACGTTTATCGTTGCATTTTGAATACTGGAACAGGCCCCGTTGTTCAAGGTAACTGTATAAGGATAGCTACCCACCAATGCGGGTGTTACAATGATCGTTTGGGAAGTAGCGCCAGTGCTCCAATCAATGCCATAACCTGTTTTGGTAGGCGCGGCATCCAGCGTCACACTACTGCCTAGGCAGATATTGCTGATAACTGGCGATAGTTTGCCCACAGGGATGGTATCTACTTTTACCGTCACCTGTGCGCAAATGGTGCTGGCGCAAGTGTTGGTAGGGTCTACTGCTTTTACAAAATAAGTAGTGGTGGTGTTTAGTGTTACCGTTTGGGAAGATGCGGTACCGGTACCCAGTACGGTACCACTGCAACTGCTGGTAGTCCACTGCCATTTTGCACCAGACCCCAGTGTTCCACCGCTTACAGTAAGTGTACTGTTACCACTTACACAAAGGGCAGTTGGGCTGGCCGAAACGCTGGTAGGCGCTGAAGACGGGGTATTGATCGTCACGGTAAAGGTAACTGGCGTGCCAGTGCAGGCCGAACTATCATTCAGCGGAGTTACCGTGAAATTATAAGTGCCGGCAGGCGTAGTCAATGGATAATGAACTGTATAATTAATGGGCAATGATTGGGTAAAGTCCACCGGGTCATTCACCACAGGGATAAAGCCAGCCATTACAGGAGTACCTGTATTGGAAATAGAGATCTTCGTTGGATTGTTGGTAAAGCTTGTAATGGGCAACGTGAACGATCCGGTGTTGCTACAAGAGGAGGGCACCGAGCCAACCGTAATGGTGGGGGGTGCAGCATAATGCAGCGTTACCTGATCAGATGGGCCATCACAGGTACCATTATTCAGTGTCCATGCCAGTACCACGGTTTGTGTTTGGGCGCCAGACAACTTAACCGTTGTACTAGCACTGTTGATATTGGTAATGACAACGCCCGTGCTGCCGCCGCTGGTGTTCGACACAATTGTCCACGTACCGGTTTCTCCTGTTACGCCATTGTTGGCCGTCAGGTTAAAGCTGCCAGTACAATTGGTCAGTGTGGTTTGGTTAATGACCGCTGTAGTTGGTATTGGTCTGTTCCACACTACCAGTTTAGCGCTGCTATCGCATTGGGTAAGTGATAATGTGTCCTTAACATTCCATACAAGGGAAGCCATGGAATCGGCCATAAGGCCGGTAAGTGTAGCAGTGGGGTTGTGGATTTCCGTAGGATCAATGGTGGCACCATTAGCAGGCGTACCAATGATCCAGGTTCCCTGCTGACCGGATTCAGGGGTATTGCCGTTTAGCGTAAAAGTACTGTTGCTACAATTTTTAAGCGTATCCGGCAACACGGTGGGATGAGGCAATGCCCTAACGTTTAATGTATCCGTTTGATAACTTTTACACACTCCATTGTACAGGGTATCCGTAAAATAATAAGTCCCGGCAGCAGACTTGTTCACCTCAATGCTGGGGGTGGTTTCACCGGTGCTCCATAATATTGGGTAGGTAATTATATTAGGATTGGCATTCAGCGTAATAGGCGTATTTACGCAGATAGTGGAAACTAATGGTTGAAGGTTGCCTACCGGAATAGTATCTACAATTACGGTGGCTATGGCGTTGCGGCTACAGCTTTTTCCCTTACCAAATTTTACCGAAGCGGTAACGGTGTAATCGGTGGTGATCAAGGGTTGGTCGTCCAGGGTGTTAAAGGGTCCGTCGGTAGTATCGCCCTCAAACACCTGCTGCGGAACGCCATAAGTCCATTTATAGTGGGAATATACTTTTTGCGTAACCAGGTGTACAACGTCGCCTTTACAGATTTCCTGCTGGTCTACACTTATTACAGGGACCGGCAACACCGTGAGGGTGGCCGGGTCGGAAAAACGGGCACAGCTGCCATTGGCGTCTTGCCCCGATTCCACCACTTTTACGCGGAAAAAATAACTCAGCGGGCTGCTGCCGTCGGGCATCAGTACATCGCCGCTAATATGCAAAGTACTGTCATTAAGTTTGCTAAATAAAGTACCGTCTATGGTAATATCATTCCATCCGGGTTGGCCGGCAATACTATCTTGCCAGAAGTAAACAGGGTTTGAAAAATAGTTAATTGGTGATACAGAGCCCGTAAGGTTTACTGGTTGGTTTTGGCAGATACTGTTTTCTGTAAGCCCTTTCAGACCATCTATGTAGGTGTACATCTGGGGGCCGCAATACGAAAAAGTGATATCATCTACTGCAATGTCATTACCGCAACCTCCCGGGTTACGGTTTACCATTTTGAATATGATACTGGTTACACCGGGAGGTGTTTTAAATGTACCGCCGTATCGCTGCCAGGTGGATACCGGGATGCCCATTGACACATCGTAAGTCGGGAAGGTGGCCAGCAAGGCATTATTGGCAGCATTGATGATCTGAAAGTCTACCCCTGCGTACATATATCCGCTGGCGCAAGTAGTTTCCAGGATATTTTGGGTATTCAGGTTCATCAGGTATGAACTGAAGTTATATTTAGCGCCGGGGCAAAGATTGTCTATCTGCCTGCTATAAAAGGCAAGTCCCTTATTCTGAGAGTTACATACCAGCATAGCGCCGGTACCTCCTGCCACTCCTGTTGTGTGGTCTGGCTTATTTACCCAGCCAATGTGCTGAAAAGTAGAAGTGGCCAAACAATAATAGTTGTCTTCCACATCACTAGTGCCGCCCTGAAAGGTATAAGAAATACTGGCAGGTGCCTGTACCTGGTGGCGGAGGCCATCGGTAATCTGACCAAAGTCTTCATTAAAACCAGTGCCGGATTTGTCTACCCCATAACATACATCGATAGAACAATCATGCACCACGATCGTTTTGGTGAGCGTTAAAGATCCACTCTTACTGCCGTCTTTCCATGGAATATTTACTGTAAATGTATAACTGCCTACCGCATTAAACTGTACGCTCACGGTAGTATTATTCGTATTGCTGGTACCCGATACTTGTCCATTAAAAGTGCCATATATCGAAGTAACGGTACCTGGCGAAGAGGTTAAAGTCCAGGTATACGCCCCGTTTGCATTAGAGGAGGTTAGGTGGGCATTCATGGTGGCGAAGCTACCTTGACACACATCTGCGGGGGCGTTCAGGATAGCCGACTGCGCAGACACCCGTTGCGCACCTAGTAAAAAGGTAACAGCAATAAGGTATAGGAGGGCCAGGAATTTTTTCATTTTCTTCAACAATTAAGTGAAATAAGGTAGCGACCACAGGGCGTTTTAAGCCATGTGGCGGGTAAGCATAGTATAGGATGATATAATAATATATAATATGATTGCGATATGTCTGGCTACAGACCGGGTTGTTGAAGCGTAAAGAGTTTTCATAGGCAATCCAAGGTTTTAAAAAATAGGACAGGTCATATTACAGTTATTCAAAATTAAAAGTAATCATAATAGATAAAAATAAAAAATGTGTTATTTATATCATAAGATAGATTGGATAATATATTGAAGGCATGGCAGATGGAGTAATTGATAATCAAAAGCTTAAAAACAGGAAAAAAGTTCGTAGATTTATCCACATTCTATTGCTGTGCATAATTATTTGGGGAAGTGTGAGCGAAATGTAATTTTATTCTTTACCTTTGCAGACCAAATTAAATATTACAATGCCGAAAGTTAAGACTCATTCCCGTGCTAAAAAGACGTTCAAAGTGACCGGGAGCGGAAGAATTAAAAGATATAAAGCTTTTAAAAGTCACTTGCTGAGCAAGAAGTCCAACAAACGCAAACGCCATCTGAGAGGCAGCAGCATGGTTAGCGATGCTAACCTGAACCTGGTAAAAAGAATGCTCTGTCTTCGCTAATTATAATCAATTTATCTAACCTGAGTAAAACAGAGCAACAATGCCTCGTTCAGTAAATGCAGTAGCTTCCAGAGCCCGCAGGAAGAAAATATTAAAACAAGCAAAAGGATTCTACGGTAAACGTAAGAATGTATATACCGTCGCTAAGAACGTCCTGGAGAAAGGGCTGACTTATAGCTATGTAGGTCGCAAATTGAAGAAAAGAAACTACCGCCAGCTTTGGATTGCGCGTATTAACGCCGCAGTAAGAGCAGAAGGTATCACCTATTCTGAATTCATCCACAAGCTTTCTGAGAAGAATGTGGACCTGAACAGAAAGGTTTTGGCAGATCTGGCTATGAATGAGCCGGAAACTTTCAAAAGCCTGGTAGCTTCCGTTAAATAAGCTATTGATTTTATTTAAATACCGGTAGCCGGCATCTGCATAAGATGCCGGCTTTCTTGTTTGTGTCGGGAATACAGCGTTACCTTAATTAAAACGTCCTGGAACATGCCGAAAATGACGCATCCCAGGACTATTCTTCTAAAGTAGTGTTTTAATTTATTTTAAAAACTTGGTACTCCTTTTCCCACTTAATATCTGGCAGGGTGTTTTTTTCAAAAATACCTACTATCGCAGAACCACTACCACTCATGGTGGCATACAACGCTCCGTGTTGATATAAGGTAGCTTTAATGGCAGCCAGCCCAGGATGAGCCTTGGTTACGGGAATTTCAAAATCGTTGGTGAGGGTAGATTTCCAATGTTGTACCGGCTGTTGCAGCACCGCCTTCAGGGAATAGGCGGGTATTTGTGGCTGTAGCTGGCTGAAGGCCCAGCCCGTGTTTACATGAATGCCCGGATAGATGAGCAGGAAGGCATATCCATCTAGTCGAAGGGCAAAGTCTTCCATGATCTCTCCCCTGCCGGTAGCATACACGGGCTGGTTACGGATAAAGAAAGGGCAGTCGCTACCCAGTTGTGCCGCATAGGCTATCAGGGTAGCATCGTTTAGTTGCAGCCGATATTTTTTATTGAGTATTTGCAACATGAAGGCGGCATTGGATGATCCACCGCCCAGGCCTGCGCCCATGGGAATGTGTTTATGCAGGTGCACCTGCACGGCAGGCAATTGTGGAAAGTCTTTTTGTAATAGCTGATATGCCTTTAGAATAAGGTTGTCTGCCGCATGGCCTGGTATGGGCAGGCCGCTGGTAGTAAAGGTGGTGGCACCAGATGCGGTTACCACTTCCAGGCCGTCTTTGAGCGGCAGCGGATAAAAAACCGTTTCCAGCTCGTGGAAACCATCAGCCCGTTTGCCTACCACATGAAGGCCCAGATTGATTTTACAGTTAGGAAAGGTTAGCATGAAAAATGTGTGTCATAGGATAATGGATAAGTCCGCGCGGCGGGGTTTATTTGGAAACAAACCGGTATTACAATTCGTTTTTTCGGCTGTTAATTTCATCGCGGATGGTAATTGCGCGAATATAATCTTCCTGTTCCAGCACTTCACCCAGCAAGGTGTTCAGGTCTTCCAGGCTCATAGCGTGGAGATTATCTTCGGCGCCCTTTTCGTGTTCGGATATGGTGGGCGACAAAGGTTTGTTGGCCTTCTTGCCCGTGGTATCATCCAGCAGGATGCCCGCGCTGTTAAGAATATTTTCGTAGGTGTAAATAGGGCAACCGAAACGTACGGCCAGGGCCAGGGCATCGGAAGTACGGGAATCTATCTCAATCGTGTCTTCACTGTTACTGCATACCAGCTTGGAATAAAAAATGCCTTCCTGCAGGTTGCTGATCACTACTTCGTGCAATTCCACGCTGAAAGCGGTCATGAAATTTTTCATGAGGTCATGGGTTAACGGGCGGCTTGGCTGCATTTTTTCCAACGCAACGGCAATGGCTTGTGCTTCAAATCCACCGATTACAATGGGTAACCGGCGTAATCCATTCACTTCGCCCAGCACCACTGCATACGAATGGGTTTGCGTAATACTGTGGGACAAGGCTACAATTTCCAGTTCTATTTTTCTCATATTTGGTCCGCGTTGTCGCTGATAGTTTGTAGAACCGTGAAGTTAAAAAAATAATTTGGCATGTTAAAATATCCACGGTGTATAACCTTGAATACTACACGTTTCGGTTATAAAATATAAAGCAAAGCCCGCACCAAAATGCTAACCGGCAATACTTTCGAGCCAGCCGTATGGTGAAGGCCTTGCCCGTAAACAGTTATTGCAATGCTTTTACTGCTTCGGTGATCTTAGGCACCACTTCAAAGGCGTCGCCTACAATGCCGTAGTCGGCCGCTTTGAAGAAGGGCGCTTCAGGATCTTTGTTGATCACCACGATCACCTTGCTACCGTTTACCCCTGCCAGGTGTTGGATGGCTCCGGAAATACCGATGGCAATGTATAAGTTTGGACGGATGGCAAGGCCGGTTTGTCCTACATGTTCATGGTGAGGCCGCCAACCAGCATCTGCTACCGGGCGGGAGCAGGCCGTAGTGGCACCCAGCGCTTTGGCCAAGTCTTCCACCAGTCCCCAGTTTTCAGGGCCTTTTAAACCCCGCCCTCCACTTACCACGAGGGTGGCTTCCGATAATGGCACCTCACCGGAAATAACTTCCCTTTGCAACACTTTTACTTTAGCAGGGGGAATACTGGTGTTGAAATTCACCACTTCGGCAGTAAGGCCGGAAGGCTCCAGGGCAAAGGTGTTCGGCATTACCGCCACTACTTTTGTGGCCGATGTAATGTTTACACTGGCAAAAGCTTTACCGGAAAACACATTCTTTTTCACCACAAAACCACCTGCGAGGTCGGGCAACGAAATAGCGCCGGTTACCAATCCAGCTTTGAGGCGGGCGGCCACACGGGGAGCAATGGCGCGGCCATCGAAATTAAAAGGGAATACCAGTACATCGGCGCTTTCCTGTGCTGCCGCCTCAGCAATAACATGGGTATAGGCGGCAGCGTCTACTTCATTTAAAGAAGGAGCCGCAACATGCAGCACTTTCGTAACGCCATAGTTGCCCAACGTGGCCAGCGCGGCGTCATCGGCAGCTCCCAGCACAATGGCGGAGGCAGTGGTATGCAGTAATTGGGCCACTTTGGAACCATATTGAATGGCTTCCAGGGCGCTCTTTTTTACAACACCTTCAACCTGGTCTGCAAATATTAAAACGGACATACATGATAAATTTAAGGTAACATGGAATTACCGCGTGGTGGCGGTTTTGAAAGGCAACATGTTTATATCACTTTAGCTTCTTCATGCAGCAGGCGAACCAGTTCTGCAGGATTATCAGCTGGAATAAGTTTCACGCCCGCTTTGGCCGGGGGTAATTCAAAACTTACAATGCTGGTCAGCGTGTCTGCTGCAACCGGCTCACTTACGGTAAGTGGCTTGGTACGGGCTGCCATGATGCCGCGCATATTAGGTATGCGGGCTTCTGCCATCCCTTTTTGGCAGCTTACCACTACAGGCAATGTTACCTGGTTTACCTCTTCCCCACCCTCTATTTCCCGGCGTATGGTGGCGGTATTGCCATTTAATTCAAATTTTGCAGCAATGGAAACAAAAGGTAGCTGTAGCAGTTCCGCTACCATGCCCCCAATGCCAGAGCCATTGAAATCGATAGTTTCCTTACCGGTAAAAATAAGGTCGTAACCCTGTTGGGCTGCCAGCGCGGCTATTTGTGCAGCAATATAATAACTGTCCTGACTGTTGGCATTGATGCGAAATGCTTCATCGCCTCCCAGGGCCAACGCTTTGCGGATAATGGGTTCTGTATCGGCACCGCCTACGGTAACCAGGTGCACGGTGGCACCGGTAGCTTCTTTCAGTTCCAGGGCACGAACCAGGGCATACCATTCGTCGTAGGGGTTGACGATAAATTGAACACCCGCTTCACTGAATTTCGTGTTATTGTCGGTGAACGCTATTTTTGCAGTTGTGTCGGGAGTTTTGCTAATACAAACTAAAATCTTCATGACCTTTAACTGTTTTATTGTTTAAACGCGGTATGGGCAAATATATCCAATTCGGGTATATGAGCAAGCACTGAATAAATTATACTGGGCTATGCAGGCAGACCGGATCTCCCAAATAAAAAAAATGCTGGAAACCAGTCCGCAAGACAGTTTCCTGCAACACGCCCTGGCGTTGGAATATATCAAGCTGAACGACGATGCAGGCGCTCGCGCCCTCTTTGAGTCGGTGCTGGCACACGATCCGGCTTACACCGGCTCATACTACCACCTTGGCAAATTACTGGAACGCCAGGGCGAGCGCAACGCCGCCCAGGCGATATATGAGCAGGGCATGGCTATTGCCAGGGAGCAAAAGGAAAGGCATGCTTATAACGAACTGCAATCTGCCTACGAAGACTTAATGTATTAAAGGGTACCAGGCAACTTTTGGTTTCTTCATGCATGCACGCCTTGGCGGCCTGGCGCCTTCGCTATGCAATAGCTTGTACCTTACACACTATAGATCATTCATTCATGCTGCAACGATTTTTAGCTTACCTACATCAATTACAACTGATTTCACCTACGCAATCCTTACTGGTGGCGGTAAGCGGCGGTGCGGACTCTGTGGCCCTGGCTTACCTTTGCAAAGAAGCCGGGCTTCCTTTCGGGATGGCCCATTGCAATTTCCAATTGAGAGGCGAGGAATCACTGCGCGATGCACACTTTGTTGAGGCGCTTGCCCTGCAACTGGATGTGCCTTTTTTCTCCATCGAATTTCCTACGGTGTCTTATGCAGAACAGCATAAAATTTCTATACAGGTGGCAGCGCGGCAGTTGCGGTACGACTGGCTGGAGCAGGTGCGTACGCAGGAAAATTACACATATGTGGCTACCGCCCATCACCAGCAGGACAATGTAGAAACGGTATTGATGAATCTTTGCAAAGGCACTGGTATAGCGGGGTTGCACGGAATATTACCCAAACAGGGTACCCTGGTACGCCCCTTGCTTTTCACTGATAAAGCTACCCTACTGGCTTACCTGGGCTCACGCCCTTATGTGGAAGACAGCACCAATCACACGGATAAATACACCCGCAATTTTTTTCGCCAGCACGTGATACCCGCTATGCAGGAGGTAATTCCGCAGGCGGTGCAAAATATAAGCCATAGCATTGAACACTTCCGGGATGCAGAAGTGTTATATAAGCAAGCCATTGCATGGCATAAAAATAAGTTGCTGGTACAAAATGGTCCTCATTTCCAGGTAGCCGTGCGCAAATTGCAGAAGGCAGTTCCTTTGCAGACGATCGCATTTGAGTTATTCGCACCCTTCGGCTGTACGCCGGCGCAAACGGAACATATACTACAACTGCTGCAGGCGGAGTCTGGCCACTATGTAGACACGGCTACCCATCGGGTGCTGCGCGACCGCGCCTGGCTGCTGATCCTGCCACATGCTGAGCCAGACAATAGCGTTTTTGTGCTGGAAAATGCCGGCACAACCCTATCAACAGGCACCGGCACATTGCAGGTAAGTAAGGTAGATGTCGCGCCCGCCTCCATCCCGGAAGGACCTCTACTCGCTTATCTGGACGCACAGCAGGTAAAATTCCCCCTACTACTGCGCCGCTGGAGAACGGGCGATTATTTTTATCCATTGGGTATGACGAAGAAGAAAAAGCTAAGTCGTTTTTTTATTGACCAAAAATTGTCGCTAGCCCAAAAAGCGCAGGTATGGGTGGTAGAATCGGATAAACACGTGGTGTGGGTAGTGGGCATGCGAATAGATAACCGGTGTAAGATCACCGCCAATACAGGCGCTCACCTGGTTCTGCAATGGACACCAGCCATCCAATCCTAAAAAAAATGCCGCTCACCTACTGGTAAACGGCATTTACTATGCATTAAATACTATGTTTAGTACAATACCCTGGTCTTAATGGTAGCCGGTACGTCTTTCAAAAATGCCAGCGCATCGGCAGAAAGGTTGCTGTCTACATCCAGCACCACGTAGCCTATCTGTTCGTTGGTTTTTAAATATTGACCCAGGATATTGATTTTGTTGGAAGACAGTGCGGTGTTGATGGCGGAGAGTACACCCGGTACGTTTTCGTGGATGTGAAGAATGCGGTGGGCATGTTCTACTTCCGGCACGCTCAGGGCAGGCACACTGTGTGAGCCAAAGCTGTTGCCGGTTTCCAGGTAAGCCAGCATTTTGCTGCTTACATCCAGGCCAATATTATGTTGAGCTTCCTCCGTGCTGCCGCCAATGTGTGGCGTGAGGATTACATTAGGTAATTTTTGTAAAGGGGAGGAAAAAGCAGCGCCATTTTTCTCGGGTTCCACCGGGAACACATCGATGGCTGCGCCGCTGATATGGCCGCTTTCCAAAGCCGCTTTCAACGCATCCAGGTCTACCACCTCGCCACGGGCATAATTGATGAAAATAGCACCGGGCTTCATCATGGCCAGTACAGGGGCGGTAATCATATTGGTGGTAGCAGGCGTGCTGGGTACGTGCAGCGACACTATATCTGCCTTACTCAAAAATTCTTCGAGTGAACGTATTTGCACTGCATTGCCCAGCGGTAATTTGGTTACAGTGTCGAAGTAAGTGATCTTCATGCCCAGGGCTTCGGCCAGTACGCTCACCTGGCTGCCTATGTTGCCATAGCCAATAATGCCCAAGGTTTTGCCCCGTAATTCATAACTGCCTTTGGCTTCTTTCATCCACACCCCGTTGTGGGCGGCTATGTTTTTGTCGGGAATGCGCCGGATCAGCATGATAGACAAGCCTATCACCAGCTCGGCCACAGAGCGGGTATTAGAGTAAGGTGCGTTAAAAACCGCCACCCCATGGGCTTTGGCGCTGGCCATATCTACCTGGTTGGTACCAATGCAGAAACAACCTACGGCCTGCAATTTTCTTGCGGCGGCCAGCACATTGGCGGTAATTTGCGTTTTGGAACGGATGCCTAACAGGTGAACGTCTTTGATCTCCTGTATGAGCTGCGCTTCACTTAAAGCCCCCGATACCCTGCGTACATTTTCATATCCAGCCGATTTGAACTCTGCTGCAGCAGCGTCGCTAATATTTTCCAGCAGGAGGATGTTGATTTTTTCTTTTGGGTAACTAGTAAGCTTTTGCTGATCCATAAACACAAATTGATGTAAGATAATACTGCCTGCCATGGTTGGCGTAAAAATTGCTCCAATCCGGCTTTGAGGCCACAAACCTAAAAAGTGTTTGGGAATAATCAAACAGCGTTGTTTTAGTATTCGATATTCTCCAAAAAAGCCGAAGGAATGCCTTGTTTTTTGAAGATTTTCGATGATTATTGCTTAAATGTTCCTTAAAAGACAGGGTTTAAGTGAGTTTTATTTGGGAAACATCCGTGAGCGTTCTATATTTAGCGCTTTCAGCAAAAAGTCTCGTTATTTTATTACCGTCATGTTCATGAAGCGATTGAAACCGATTTTAATTTTATTTACGGTATCCGGACTGGTTTTCTGCACTTGTTGCCAAAACAGCGCCGAGGGGAAAAAGGCCGAATCCCGCAAAACGCCCGTTCCTGTTGAAGATACAACTTATACGCTTCATCTTACTCCCGAACAAAAGGCGGCTATTCTGGCCCGCCCCCGTAACAAACAATTGCAGCAAGAGCTTTCCATTTTTTATAATAAGCAGTTACTTCGTACTGGTTTTAACGGGGGTATTATTGTAGCCAAAAAGGGTGTGGTATTGTTTGAACAGTACCATGGCATAGAAGATCTATCCAGCCGGCAGCCTATTTCCGATAGCTCTACTTTTCAGATGGCCTCCGTTTCCAAAACTTTTACCGCCATGGGTATTCTATGGCTGATGGAACATGGTAAACTGAACCTGGACGACAATGTACAGTTATATATTCCCGACTTTCCCTACAATGGGATCACCATCCGCCTATTGCTGAGCCACCGGAGCGGCCTACCCAATTACCTGTATTTCTGCGAAACCATGGTAAAAGATAAAGGCCAGTTTCTGAGCAACCAGGATGTGATAGATCTCATGATCAAAAACAAACCCGCTATACACCGCCCACCCAACCGGGGGTTTGAATATAATAATACCAATTTTATGTTGCTGGGTTCCATCATCGAAAAGGTGAGTGGCATGAAATACGCAGACTTCCTGCAGCAAACTTTTTTCACCCCCATTGGCATGCACAGTACCTTCGTGTACAACCCTACTGCACCTAAACGCCCCCACCAAACGGTGAGCATGCGTGGCAATCGCCAGGAACCAGATACTTATTTCGATGGCGTAATCGGCGACAAAGGCATTTACAGCTCTGTACCAGACATGTTAAAGTGGGACCAGGCATTATATTCTGGCAACCTGTTTAAACCCGAAACGCTGGAAGCGGCTTACCGTGCCTACAGCCACGAGCGCCCTGGTATACGCAACTATGGCCTGGGATGGCATTTGATGATACACCCAGATAGTTCCAAAATTGTGTACCATAATGGCTGGTGGCATGGCAATAACTTAGTATTCACTCGTTTCGTGGAAGACACCACCACCATTATTATCCTTGGAAATAAATATAACACCGGCATATACCACGCCGTGGCACCGATCAGCGAAATACTGGGCCACAGCGATGCCGCCGATGATGGAGAAGACGCCTCCGAAGGTACGCCTACCACCGCGCCCAATGCGCCCATTACGGTAGCCGATTCTTCCAAGAATGCTATACTGACGCCAGTGCCCCGGGTGCCACACCGGAAGAGCAACCTGCATCGCAAAAGCGCAACAACAAAGAAGAAAACAGCGGGCAAGCCATTGCACCGTACTACCACAGGTACTACGACTATAAAAAAGAAGAAGAAATAGTGCATTCCATACCGTAAATAGGATTGCCATGGCACGGAAGTTAGCTTCCGTGCTTTTTATTGGGAAGTACATTTTCGCGGTCCCAGGTGAGTAATTGTTCAAAAGCGAAACTACGCACAGGGCATTCTAAAAGTTTGCAAATCCTGCAAGAAGTAGGCAGACATGGATCGCTGTGGATGAAGTATTCTATTTCACCATGACTTTCCCATTCCTTGGTTACCAGGTGTTCCAGGGATTTCATTTCTTCATGGGCATCGCTGAGCGGCAGGTAAAAAGGAAGGGTTACATGACAGTCCAGGTGATAGTTATTACCGTATTGCTGCACGCGCATATTATGTACATCTATCCAGGTATCGCGGCGATGGGTGTTCAGAACATGAATCAGTTTGTCTACCAATTGCATATCTGTTTCGTCCATGAGTCCGGAAATAGAACGCCGCAATAGTTTATAGCCATTCACTAAAATTACCACGCCCAATAGGATAGATACTGCCGGGTCTACCCAATGCCAGCCAGTGAAGCGCATCAACAGCAATGCTCCTATCAGTGCGCCGCTACTATATACATCGGTCATAATATGCTGGCCATTGCCAGCGATGGTGATAGATGACATGCGTTTGCCGGCGGCTTTCAGGTAAAGAGCCAGCCATAGGTTAGCCAAGGTGGTGGCGATTTCTATCCAAAGTCCGTTGCTAATGTCATCGGGTTTGCGATCCAGAAAAATGTTTTGGCCAGCCTTGAATAAAATGAGGATACCCGCAATGAAGATCATGGCTCCTTCGAAGCCAATGGAGAAGAATTCTACTTTGCCATGACCGTAGGGATGGTTCTCGTCTTTTGGTTTGCCGGCTAGGTAAATGCTGTAACAGGCAAATGCGCCAGCCACCACATTGATGATAGATTCCAGTGCGTCGGAGAGAATAGCCACCGAATGGGTGAGGAAGTAAGCGGCAAATTTAGCTACGGTGAGTACAAAACTTACCACCAGCGATACGGTGATGATGCGCAATTCTTTTTTTACCAAAGCAATCGTTTCTGAGTTGAAGACAGTCATTTAAAATTACGTATCTTTTCTCACATGCCGACAAAGATGCCTTGCTACAGGAGCCTACGCCGGCCATTATGTCCCGGGCAAAAAAAGTGTTGAAAGGACTGCAGGCATAAACTTGCATAAAAAAAACGCCAGACACAGTAATAACTGCGTTTGGCGTTTTGTTTTGTATGAAAATCTACAATTATTCTGGTTTGCTTTCCGTGGTGGCTTGTGGTGCTGCAGCGGGCGCTTTAGACTCACGGGGTGCCTGTCCTTCTTTCGGCTCACGGGGTTCTCTCTGTTCTTTTGGCTCTTTTTCCTTGGCCGCTTTCTTGGCGGCTTTGGGAGCGAAGATCACGATCATACGTTTACCTTCCATCAGCGGCATGCCTTCCAGGGCGCCTACGTCTGCCAGTCGTTCGGCAAATTTCAGCAAGATCAGCTCACCACGTTCTTTAAACATAATGGCGCGGCCTTTAAACTGTACGTATGTTTTTACCTTGTTGCCTTCCCGCAGGAATTTTTCCGCATGTTTGGATTTGAAGTCAAAGTCATGATCGTCGGTATTGGGCGTGAAGCGGATTTCTTTCACCTCGCTTTTGTGCGCCTTCGCCTTCATTTCCTTTTCCTTCTTCTTCTTCTCGTAGAGAAATTTATTGTAATCAATAATGCGGCAAACCGGCGGTACTGCACTGGGGGAAATTTCCACCAGGTCCAGTTGCTGGTCTTCCGCCATTTTCAGGGCGTCGTCCGTCCTGTAAACGCCAGGTTCTACGTTTTCTCCTACCAGTCGCACTTCCGGAACACGGATCATACGGTTAGTACGGTGTTCCTGTTGTTGCTCCCGGCGGAAATTAGGATTACGGCCGCGAAAGTTGTTATTATTGGGACTGGCGCCGGATGGGCGATTAAAACTTGGTCTTGGTCCTTGTTGCATTAAGAAAAATAAAAATTACTAATTAACGAATTTTAAAAATTGAGTCAAAAAGAAAACTGCAATTTGCGTACCCGAATTTATAAAAGTTTTATGTGATTTATATTACACATTCAAAAAAACTATTCGGCGGCAATACGGCTATTTACTTCTTCCTGGATTAAATGGATAAACTGTTCCAAAGGCATAGCGCCAATATCGCCTTTAGACTGGCGGCGCACCGCTACAACATTGTCTGCGGCTTCTTTCTCACCGAGCACCAGCATGTAGGGTATTTTCGCCAATTCTGTATCGCGGATCTTTTTACCGATCTTTTCATTGCGGTCGTCGATCTCGAAACGAATTTCCGATTTTTTTAATAATTCTGCCACTTTTTCTGCATATGCCTGGCTCTTGTCAGAAATCGGCAGCATTTTTACCTGCACCGGCGCCAGCCACAATGGGAACTTACCGGCTACGTGTTCAATGAGTACAGCAATGAAACGCTCCAGCGATCCAAATGGTGCGCGGTGCAGCATGACCGGACGGTGTTTCTGATTGTCTGCGCCGATATACTCCAGTTCAAAGCGTTCCGGCAGGTTATAATCTACCTGAATAGTTCCTAACTGCCACTTCCGGCCCAGGGCGTCCTTCACCATGAAGTCTAGCTTAGGACCGTAAAAGGCGGCTTCGTCATATTCCACCACAGTGTTCAGCCCCTTTTCGGCAGCAGATTCAATGATGGCCTGTTCTGCCAGGTCCCAGTTTGCATCCGTGCCAATATACTTGGAGCGATCTGTCTGGTGGCGCAGAGATATCTGGGCGGTGTAATCCGTAAAATTGAGGCTTTTGAAAACATAAAGTACCAGGTCTATCACTTTCATAAACTCTTCCTTCACCTGGTCTGGGCGGCAAAAAAGGTGGGCATCATCCTGGGTAAAGCCTCGCACGCGGGTAAGGCCATGCAGCTCTCCATGTTGCTCATAGCGGTACACAGTACCAAATTCTGCCAGGCGTACTGGCAAGTCTTTATACGACTTGGGCGATGCTTTGTATATCTCGCAGTGATGCGGGCAGTTCATGGGTTTCAGCAGGAACTCCTCGCCTTCTTCCGGCGTGTGAATGGGCTGAAAACTGTCTTTGCCATATTTCTCATAGTGACCGGAGGTAACATAGAGTTGCTTACTGCCAATGTGGGGCGTTACCACGGGTAGATAGCCGCTATCCATTTGTGCTTTTTGCAAAAATGCTTGCAGTCGTTCCCGCAGCATAGCGCCTTTGGGTAGCCACAACGGCAGGCCCAATCCTACTTTTTCGGAGAAGGTGAATAACTCCAATTCTTTGCCCAGCTTGCGATGGTCGCGCTTCTTAGCCTCTTCCAGCAGGTAAAGGTATTCTTCCAGTTCTTTGGCATTGGGAAAGGTAACACCATAGATACGGGTGAGCATTTTGTTTTTCTCATCCCCTCTCCAATAAGCGCCGGCTATGCTGGTAAGCTTAATGGCCTTAATGAAACTGGTGTTGGGAATGTGTGGGCCACGGCACAGGTCTGTAAACTGACCCTGGGTATAAAAAGTAATTTTGCCGTCTTCCAGGTTTTGGAGCAGGTCTATTTTGTAGGGATCTTCTTTAGCATTAAAATAGGCCAGGGCTTCGGCCTTGGGTACATCGCGGCGCTGGTACACACTGGCTTTTTTAGCCAATTCTGCCATCTTCACTTCTACCTTGCGGAGATCTTCCTCGGTGATCTGGCGATCGCCCAGGTCTATATCGTAATAGAAACCTTTTTCTATAGCGGGTCCTATACCGAATTTGGTACCGGGGAATATGGCTTCCAGCGCTTCAGCCAGCAAGTGGGCAGAAGAATGCCAAAATGTAGATTTACCTTCCAGGTCGTCCCATGTCAGTAGCTGGAGCGTAGCATCGGTTTTAATGGGGCGTGTGGCATCCCACACCTCGCCATTGATTTTTGCGGCCAGTACCTTACGCGCCAGTCCTTCACTTATAGACTTGGCAATGTCCAATGCAGAAACGCCCGCTTCATAGGGACGTACTGCTCCATCCGGAAAAGTAATGTTAATCATATTTTTTTGATAGCCATGGGTCTTTGCCACCCATGATCGATGATAATGAAATGCTCGCGAAGTTAGTGAAAAATTACCGCCATCGCGTTGCAGTTGAGCATTTAAAATTTATCTATACATTTACCGCCGTACATAAGATGTGTTCTCGATATGGATTCCAGACCCGGTAGTTTTAAAGTTTATTTTGTTCCTTACCTAACGGCAGCCATCCTTTTCATAGGCGGTTATTTTTGGGGGTTTCACTACTTAAGCCAGCAGCCTGGCTTTCCGGCCTCTTCCGAAACGATAAGGATATGGGCGCCCATTGTGCTGGTGTTCATCCCTACCCTGCTGCTGCGGCCCCTGGCTTTGCGCCTGGTGCATAAGGAAAGCCAGGCACCACTTACCTTTAATTTGCTTTTTTCCAGCGCGCTGGGTATGGCCCTGCCGCCGTTGTTATGGGGTATGGGTTATGATCTGCTGTATGTGGTGCTAGCTTTTGTGCTGGGCATGGTAGGCGTGGTATACCTGCTCCGGCAGGCAGCGGTGAAAGTGCCCGCCCGTACACAGGTACCGATCAGCCACAACAGCCCTTACCATGACGCGGTACCGGTGCATGATGATGGTCATGCGTACTCCCATGGTACTAACGGGCATAGTACACCGCCGCCCCGTTTCCAGCCAAGACGGCGCGCGCAAAATATACTTTATAACTTCGTTCCCCGCCAGGGTTATTTCGTAACGCCCATCCTCATTGATATAAATGTGGTGGTATTTCTACTAATGTCGTGGCAGGCCCGCAGTATCTTTAGTTACCCAATGGAAATGCTGCTGCAATGGGGAGCCGATAATGGTCCTTTGGTAGTGGCCGGGCAATACTGGCGCGTACTTACCAGCACTTTTCTGCATGGCGGGGGCCTCATTCACATTTTCTCCAACATGTACGCACTCATGTTTGCTGGTATTGTACTGGAACCTGTACTGGGCATTCGCAGGTACACTTTTATGTACCTGATGGCCGGCATCGTGGCCAGCATTACCAGCATCGTAGTACATTGGAACGTAGTGGGTACTGGCGCATCGGGGGCGGTGTTTGGCATGTACGGTGGGCTTATTGCACTGATGGTGGGTAAGATCCCCTCTCCCCACCTGGATCGTATTGCCATGGGCAGCATGGTGTTTTTTGTGGCCTATAACCTGGCCTTTGGTATGATTCCCGGCATTGACAATGCAGCGCATATTGGAGGTCTGGTAACCGGCTTCCTGATTGGTTTACTGTATTTGCCGGGGCTTCGCAAGCAAGACAGGTTACAACGGCAACGCATATACGGTGCTGATTAAGCATAATTTAATTGAAAGGCCAGCCGTTGTTGAAACGATAGCTCACTTTACATCTCATGCCCCCTCCTTAAAATTTAAAGTTCCAGGTCACCGAAGGAATGATGGGAAACAGGGATACCTGTTTGGCGGTCACCTTCAGATTGTCTGTCTGGGGGCTTCCCGACTGATCGAAATACAGGAAATAAGGATTTTGCCGGCTGTAGGCATTGTAAATAGAAAACGCCCAACTGCCCTGTACGCGCCGGTTAGGGTGCTTGCGAGGTTTATAAATGGCGGAAAGGTCTAGCCGGTGGTAGGCTGGCAGGCGGTAGGCGTTGATAGCACCCGTTTGCTGAACGAGTGTGTTTTCGATGAAGAAAAAATGCTCGGGCAAAGTGGTGGTATTGCCTGTGGCAAAAATAAACACCCCTGAAAAACTCCAATGCTCATTGAGTTCGTACATGCCCACTACACTCAGGTCGTGGCGGCGATCGTATTTGGCAGGAAATTTTTTGGCATCGTTCAGATCAGGAAATAGACGCCAGGTCCAGGCAAGAGTATACCCTATCCAGCCTGTGAGGCGGCCCTTTATCTTGTGAATAAAAAACTCTGATCCGTAAGACCACCCTTTGCCAAATACAAAATCCTGCTCCGGGTCATCGATCGTGGGTGTGTAACCCTGCCGGTATTCTACCTGGTTTTGCATGTATTTATAATAGGTTTCCACGGAGGTTTCCCAGGTGTTATCGTCAAAGTTCAGGAAATATCCCAGCGCATACTGGTCGGCCACCTGCGGCTTCACATGCCACGTACTGGGTACCCAAATGTCGGTAGGCAGCGTGGTACCGGAATTGCTGACCAGGTGTATGTATTGGTTATTGCGGTTGTAGGCGAGCTTAATGGAATTGCGGTTGTTCCAAGCGAAACGCAGGGTGAGCCTAGGTTCCAGCCCACCGTAATATTTTACAAACTGGCCGTTGTTGTAGGTAATACTGTCTGTTTTTGCACCTATGCTGTTTTCGATATAATACTTATAGGGTCCTACTTGTTGAAAGCCACTATAACGTAGTCCTACATTTAGTTGGAGGCTGTTGGATATTTCCCAGTCGTCCAGCACATAAAGGGCTACCTCGTGGGCATTTTTCTTGAAAGGATTATCGGGATTAAACACCGTGGAGTCCTGGCCGCCGGTCACGGAAGAAGGAATGAAGGTGTGATAAATATAATTGCCGCCAAACTTCAGGTGATGTTTAAAACTGGCGAAGTAATCGAAATCCATCTTGCCGTTTACATCCCGGATGGCAGAGTTCAGGCGGGCTTTATAAGAGTTTTCTGAAGCGCCGAAACTAAAGGAATAATCATTGTACAAAAACGACGTATTGCTAAACAGGCGTTGACTGTACACGTGGTTCCAGCGTAGCGTAGCCGTGGTATTGCCCCAGGGAATGTGTACGTTAAAATTTCGTTGCCCATTCACGAAATTAAATACGTCCCGGCCCAGGTAAGCACTGAGGTATAGCCGGTTTTTATCTGAAAAGGTATAATTGGCCTTCGCGTTCAGGTCATAAAAATAATAACCGGAGCCATAGAAGGAACTGCTTTTAGCGACAAAAGGCTTCACCAGCAAATCGATGTAAGTACGGCGGCCCGATACCATGAAGGAGGCTTTGTTTTTTTTAATTGGTCCTTGCAGGGAAAGCCGGGAGGCGATGAAGCCAATGCCACCTTCCCCCTGGAACTGCTTATTATTGCCGTCTTTCATGGTAATATCTACTACGGAAGAAAGCCGCCCGCCATAGTTAGCAGGCATACCACCCTTGATAAGCGTGGTGCTTTTGATGGCGTCTGCATTGAACACGGAAAAGAAGCCGAAAAGGTGGCCGGTGTTATAAACCGGGGCTTCGTCCAGCAGGATAAGGTTTTGATCGGATCCACCACCGCGCACGTAAAAACCAGCGTTCCCTTCGCCGGCAGATTGTATGCCGGGCATCAGTTGTAAAGACTTCAGGATATCCACTTCCCCCATCAATGCAGGTAGTTTTTGGGCCTGGGCAGTGGTAAGCTCTACCCGGCCCATGTCGGTATTTTTTACATTTTCATCCTTGCGTTTGCTGGTTACCACCACTTCACGTGCCTGGTATTGTGCAGGCCACAATGTTGCGCTCAGCTGTAGGTTGCGGTCTACATGCAGGAAATGTTCCTGCGTTTGATAACCGAGATAGGAAAATACCAGCGTGTAATCGCCGGGTGCTACTTGCAGGGCGTAAAAGCCGTAGTGATTGCTTTGTACGCCCTTCGATGTGTTTTTCAGTGCAACCGTGGCACCGATGAGGGTTTCTCCATTAGTGCTATCGCGCAGGTAGCCACTAATGGTATAAGTCTGGGCCATAACGCCCATCCAGCCCAGTAGGCCACCCATTAAGCAAGCCAGCAGTTTAGGAAGATAGGCCATGGTAAATATTATTACCGGGCAGACACTGAATGAAAATGCAGTGTATCCGTAATGATAGTGCCCGTTGATCGTTTGCCAGTATACGGGTTTTCCGTACCGGAAGACGTTTCGCTTAACCAATAAGCGCCCGTCTTATTGGCCGTTCCACTGTCGCTTATCCGGTAAAGAGTACTGCCTTTCCACCCGGTGAGCTGCACCAAATCTAAACACATATCAGAAACCATGAAAAAAGCGTCCCGTTTGTCTGCCAGGGTAGACTCCCCTGCCAGCCCATCTAGTTCTGCGCTAATACTGCCCGTGGAGCCTTCCACGCGTTTCAGCGAATCGCTGTTCATCGCCAGTGTTTTCAGCGGCAGGCTGTCCAGCTTTTGCTGCATGCGCCGGGCGGCTGCATTAGCGGCAGCGGTATCTTCCCGGGCCAGGGCGTTGCGCAATTGGTCATAAGCTACCAGCACCTCTTGCAGCGAATCATAAAAAACGGCTGCAAAAGGGGCTTTATAAAGATTACGCTCCTGCGTGGCCGCCGTGGGCTGAGGATGTTGGCAAGACAGGACCAGCATTGTAGCCAATAACATGCCAGTAGCAAGCGGGCGTAGGATCATAGGATTACCATTTTAACAAATATAATACCTCGGCACTATTTCGTACCTTTGCACGCATTATTTGAATTTATTTATGCTGATTGCATTACAAGACATTACGTTTGAATTTGGGGCACGGGTAATATTGGAAAATTCTTCCTGGCATATTAACTCCGGCGACCGTGTAGGACTCATTGGCCTTAATGGTACTGGTAAGTCTACCCTGCTGCGTATCATCAATGGAGAATATTCCGTATCTAAAGGGTCCGTGAATAAGATTAAAGGTCTTACCATTGGGTTCTTTAACCAGGACTTGCTGAGTTTCGAGACAGATGAATCTATCCTAAAGGTAGGTATGACTGCCTTTGCAGCCGCCGTAAAACTGGAAAAAGAACTGGAAGCGCTGACCAAACGCCTGGAAACAGACGAAAGCGAGGCCCTGCTGCTGGAATACAGTGAAAAATTACACGAGTTCGATACCATGGGTGGCTATACCATGGAGCATAAAACCGCCCAGGTGCTGGAAGGCCTTGGCTTCAGCACCAACGACCTGTCGCGCCCCTACAGCGAGTTTTCGGGTGGCTGGCGTATGCGCGTGCTGCTGGCCCGCCTCATCCTGCAACAGCCAGACGTGCTGATGCTTGATGAACCCACGAACCACCTGGATCTTCCCTCCATTGAATGGCTGGAAAAATACCTGGTGGGTTACAACGGCGCGGTGATCATCGTTTCGCACGACCGTTACTTTTTGGACCGGATGGTAAATAAGATTACCGAAGTATACCAGCAGGAACTTCACCACTACAGCGGCTCCTATGAAGATTATGAAATAGAAAAAGCCCTGCGGGTGGAAATGCAAACCAGGGCTTTTGAAAACCAGCAGGAATACATCCGCCAGCAGGAACGTTTCATTGAACGTTTTAAGGCCAAGGCTTCCAAGGCCGCACAGGCACAGAGCGCTATGAAGCGCCTGGACAGACTGGAACGCGTGGAGCAAGCCGATGGCGGCCCCTCCAAGATCCGCATTAACTTTAACGTAGATCGCCAGCCGGGAAAGATCCTTTGTACACTCAAAGACATTACCAAGAAATTTGGCACCCTCACCATTTTGGAACATACCGGGGCAGAGATAAACCGCGGCGATAAAATTGCCCTGATCGGCGCCAATGGTAAAGGTAAATCTACCTTGCTGCGCGTTATTGCCGGTACCGAACCCTTCGAGGGTGAGCGTATCCCCGGCCATAACGTAGTCACCAGCTTCTACGCCCAACACCAACTGGAATCGCTGACGCTGGATTACGAAATCATTGAAGAACTGAAAAGCTGTGGCAGTGGCCGTTCCGAACAAGAACTACGTGGGCTGCTGGGCTGTTTCCTCTTTAGTGGCGACGACGTATTTAAAAAGATCCGCATCCTTTCCGGGGGAGAAAAAGCCAGGGTAGCATTGGCCAAAACCATCATCAGCCAGGCTAATTTCCTCATGCTGGATGAACCGACCAACCACCTGGATATGAACTCCGTACAGATGCTCATTGACGCATTGGATAAATATGAAGGCAGTTTGGTACTCGTATCGCACGACCGTTATTTTGTGGCCAATACAGCTAACAAAATTTGGGAAATCGTAGACGGTGAAATCAAGGAATTTAAAGGCAGTTATGCCGAATGGGAAGAGTTTAAAAAACGCCAGGCCGCTGCAATGGCCCCCGGAAAGCCAGATAAAAAAGAGAAAGCCGCTCCTGTAGCCGCTCCCAAGCCGCCGGTGAGCAATGATCAGAAAAAAGAAATTTTGCAGCAACAGAAACAGTTTCAGCAACTGGAAAATCAACTAGCTACGCTGAATGCAAAAAAAGAACAATTAGGCAATGAATTGGCCAACCCTGCCATTTACGCCGATAAGCAAAAATACAAAGAGGTAGAAGCCGCATTCAACAAAGTGAACAAAGAGCTGGAAGTAGCCAATAAGCAATATGAACAGGTATTTGAACGCCTGGTGGAACTCGGCGAAGCATGATAACATTATAAGGTTTAAACAATAGAAAGCCACCTGTGCAAGCGGGTGGCTTTCTTGCAGATAGCCGCAATTGCTAATGTTTAAGTATATTCGGTTTCGATTAATCGATCATATCCATGCATAAATTACTGGTAGTTGAAGATGAAGTAAAGGTGGCCAATGCGGTGAAACAAGGCCTGGAAGAAAACGGCTTTGAAGTAGACGTGGCCTACGATGGCCGCATGGGCAAAAGCCTGGCATCGAACAACGATTATGATTTAGTGATCCTGGATCTGAACCTGCCCCATGCCAATGGCTACGAGCTGTGTGAGGTAATCCGCCGAAAGAACAGCCGGGTACCCATCATCATGCTTACTGCCTTGGGCGGTGTAGAGGATAAAATGCAGGCCTTTGAGCTGGGCGCAGATGATTATCTAGTAAAACCTTTTGATTTCCGGGAATTGCTGGCCCGCATCCGCGTATTCCTGAAACGGATGGGTACCGATGCCCCGCTCAATAACCAGTATAAAATTGTGATTGCCGACCTGGAAATAGACCGGGAAAAAAAAGAGGTGCGCCGTGGCGGCAACAAGATTGCCCTTACCGCCAAGGAATACCAACTCCTGGAATTTTTGGCCCTGCATAAAGGTAAGGTGATCTCTAAACTCACCATCGCCGAAAAAGTATGGGATATTAATTTCGACACCGGCACCAATGTGATTGAAGTATACATGAATTTCCTGCGTAAAAAGATAGATAAGGATTTCGATAATAAATTGCTGCACACCAAAACCGGCATGGGTTATTATCTGGAGGAAGGATGAAGATAAAATATAAAATAGCCCTCTATTACACCGTCTCCGCAGCCCTGGTACTGGTGGCCTTTGCAGTACTGGTGTATTATTTTTCATCCCAGCAGCGGCAGGCCGAATACCAGGAGCGCATGGAATACCGTGCGCATTCCATTGCCAACGTGATCATCGAAGGCCAGAAGGTTAAGGTAGATCTGCTGCGCCGCCTGGAGCGCACCACCTTCCAGGATCTGTATAAAGAATCTATTCTGGTATACAACCCCTCCTACGATCTTATTTACTCCAATCTCAAAGATACCGCCATCATTACACCCCGCGCCAAACTGGATTACATCAAAAAGAACAAGCGTTTTTTTTATGAAAAGGCGAATGCGGAAGAAATCGGCATATACCATACCAGCGGTAGGGTTTCTGTTATTGTAATTGTTTCTTCTTTTGATAAGTATGGCTACCTGAGCCTCCAAAACCTGAAAAAGATTTTGCTGGTAGGACTCTTCACCGTAGTGGTGTTCCTGGTTGTTATTGGCTATATCTTTGCGCGCAAAATGGTGCAACCTATAGACCGCCTGGTGCAGCAGGTAGACAGTGTGAATGCCAACAACCTGCAAGGTACCCGGGTAACCAGCGAAGGCCGTGACGAGATAGCCTTGCTGGCGGCCAATTTCAATACCATGCTGCAAAGGCTCAGCGATTCTTTCGACCTTCAAAAGAGCTTTGTAAGCAATGCCTCCCACGAGTTAAGAACTCCCCTGGCGGCCATGATCAGCCAGTTGCAGGTAACGCTTTCCAAACCCCGTGGCGCCGACGAATATGAGGAAGTGCTTTCCAGCGTACTGGAAGACGCCGAAAATCTCTCCGATCTTTCCAATGGCCTCCTGCAACTGGCCCAATCGGAAATGAGCCAGCAGGAAGTAGTGTTCCGTGCCGTGCGGATAGACGAGTTGCTGCTGGAAATGCCCCACCTCATAAAACTTAAACAAAAGAACGATAGCAAAATAGATATCCAATTCCTGAAAGTGCCGGAAAACGATGAAGAGGTAACATGTATGGGCAATGAAAGCCTCCTGAAAGTACTGTTTCTGAACCTGCTGGACAATGCCTGTAAATTCTCTGCAGACAATAGCGCACAGGTTTCTATCGACTTCTACCCCCAGAACATCATTATCCGGATAAGAGACAATGGCATAGGCATTGCCCTGGCCGACCAGCACCTGATCTTTGAGCCGTTTTATAGAGGTGAGAACGCACTTCAGGTACGCGGCCACGGCCTGGGGCTTTCCATCTGTAAACGCATAGTCCTCATCCACAAAGGCCATATCTCCGTCAGCTCCGCAGCAGGGCAAGGCACCACCTTCACCGTAACAGTGCCACATTTGTAGAAGGGAATGTATTAAGTCTCAGAAAATAACTACCTGCATGCCGCCACTTATTACATTGCTATTTATCACATTTTAAGCTCATTTTAAGTCTGGTTAAAGCCTCCTTTAATTCCTGGTGATGACATTTGTATGGTCAAAAGCGACAGGGTTACCACGACGCGATGGCTTAAATTGAAGTGCATGAAATGGCCTGTAATTGTTGTAAGTCTTTTTACCGTAGTGGCCATGGCCGCTTGCAAACAGCGGTACAGACCTGCAACAACCGGGGAGGTGAAAGCCACCTTTGTGATGAGTGATACCATGCTGCACCACATTACTGTAGATACTGCCATTTGCGCTCCTGTTATGAATGTATTACAATTACATGGCACCGTTATTAGCGTGAAAAAAGCCCAGGCCACAGTTGTTGCCCACATTCCCGCTACAGATCTTTCCAAGTTGAAGCAAGGCATGACCATAGCGGTTACCACCGACTTTATACCACAGCATACTTACACCGGCCATATTAGCCGGCTCAGTACAAATGCAGTCCAGGTGATAATAAGCCTTCTATCTGGTGAGCCGCCTTTACAGCAGGCTACACCCGCTACGTTTCAGTTGCAATGGCCAGATAGTAACCATATGATTGCTATACCGGCATCGGCGGTGATCTACGACAAGCATAAAAAGAAAAGTTTCGTAATGGTGTTCCGCGACCGGTTTAACATTGATAAACGCCAGGTATGGACATTCAAGTCGCTGGACAATACCAGTTACATCAGCAGCGGGCTGGATGAGGGAGAAAAAGTAGTGAGTACCGATCAGCAATACATTTACGACGCCATGAGCCGCTAGGCGTCTTCTAAATCCGGACTGTTTTAAAAAAATATCAGTTAAAAAATTTATTCATCATCATTCAAAAACATCAGACTATGAAAAAGTTCATGTATGTACTGGCTGCTGCCGCTATCGTTACTTTCTCTGTAAACGCCGCTTCTGCTCAGAAAAAAGAAAAAGCTGCTAAAACTGAAGCTGCTGCTGCTGACACCACTGCTAAGAAAGCACACGTGCACAAAGCTAAAGCCCCTAAAAAAGAAGCAGCTCCAAAAGCTTAATTCAACCTTCATTTTAGTTCGCATATAGGTTGATATAATCACATACGGTTCACGCCGCATGTTATAATACGCCGCCCCCCGTACTTAATAATACGGGGGGCGGTTTTTTTATGCGTATTTTATTATTTGCCTAAGTCAATGATAAGGTCAAATAATTTTCCCTAACCAGTTAATTGTCAATTATTATCTCTTTTCTTTATGCCCGTAAAAAATAACAACGCCGCCATTCCAGGGAACAGCGGCGTTATTTGTATCATTTTTACAGGAGGGTATCTTCGTTTATTCCTCCCCGTTATCCATCCTGGCCCGAAGCTCTTCTAGCCTGGGGCGGAGGCGTTCTTTCGCCTTGTTAAAAATCAGGTTTCCTTTGTCAATACCTGCCCGGTAAGCTTTCTGTTCTTCTTCCGGCAAGTGCAGGATGTGTTGGCATTCGTCGCTACAGCAGCCTTCATATTTAGTGGCGCAGGCATCGCATTGCAGGAACAGCAGGTGGCAGCCGTCGTTTACGCAGTTAGTATGTGTATCGCAGGGAGCACCGCACTGGTGGCAGTGGCTGATAATATCGGGTCCTATGCGCTCACCGAGGCGGGCGTCAAATACGAAATTTTTGCCCAGGAATTTGTTGGGAAGACCCTGCTCCTTAGCTTTGTTGGTGTATTCAATAATACCGCCTTCCAGGTGGTATACATTTTTAAAACCCTTGTGCAGCAAATAGGCAGATGCCTTTTCGCAACGGATGCCACCCGTACAATACATGACAATGGGCTGGTCTTTTTTATCCTGCAACATTTCTACGCTCATGGGCAATTGTTCCCTGAAAGTGTCGGAAGGAATTTCAATGGCCCGCTCAAAGTGTCCTACCTCGTATTCGTAATGGTTGCGCATATCTACTATTACGGTGTTGGGATCGGAGGTGAGGGCGTTAAAGGCCTGGGCATCCAGGTACTGGCCCCGCTTCAGGATGTTAAAAGAAGGATCTTCAATACCATCGGCCACTATCTTTTCCCGGACCTTCACCTTCAGCACCCAGAAAGAGTGTCCGTTGTTGTCCACCGCTTTATTTAGCCGGATGCCATTCATGAAAGGGAAAGCGTAAAGGAAATCCCGCACAGCGGATTCGTGATGGGCGGGAATGCTGATCTGTGCGTTAATACCTTCGTGGGCCACATAGATGCGGCCAAAGACGGCCAGCTTAAATAAACCTTCGTACAATTGGTCCCTAAACGCCTGGGGATCTTCAATGTGGGCGTACTGGTAAAAAGAAATGGTGAGGCGGGTAAATGTTTCTGCGGCGAGGCGGCGTTTCAGCTCCTCAGCAGACACGCGGTTGTGCAATATCATGTTTAAATTTGAAATTTTAAGGACAGACGTCGGCTGAACAAAATTTCACCAGTTCCACTGGGAACTGATTTAGCGGGGCAAAGGTACAAAAAAGCGCTGTGTAGAGAGGGATAAAAATCCTCCCTGTCTCCGGCGGGTAAGACAGGTTGAGGGGCATGTGGGGTATTACTTATCCGGGTAACGGCTATTGTTGCCGCTCTACCTCGCGAGACCAGTCGCGCAATAGCGTGATCAGGTATACGGCGGCGGCGCTCATAATGAGCAGGTAGCCAACAAACCTGGTGATCATAAAAAATTGGAACCCCGGCAACCGTAAAAAACTCGCAGCAACAGCTATTACAGCCAACGCTATCCCTACGACAAACGTGATTAGGAGCCACTTTCTCATATGTTCCTGTTTAAAGGATGCAGTAAATATTCTAAGCAGTACTATGAAGATAACACTTACGTAGTATAATTACAAAAAAGAAGTTGTGGAAATTTTCCCCGGAAAACACCCGTTCGCCTCACCCGGGAAATGGCATTCCGCCAATGCCAAAAATCCAGGAAACCAATACTTTTTCTAACTGCCTGATAACGACTAACTATCATTATATGGCATTTCATTGGCATTCTTTTTGAAAATTGAGTAGCAGACGCAAACTTATTACACTACAAAATTTTGGTTATGGCTACTTATTTTCTTTACCTGTTTTATGTTATGGCAAGCCTGTGGATTTACCGCTTGCTCGTTTATTTTTACAACCGCGACACCAGGACCATGCGTAAGAGTAAATACAACCGCTAATCTCATAACAGGGCGCGTTTTTTAATTAGCGCCTCCATTGCCCAGGGTGAACAACCCACCCAGCAATCCACCCAGCCCAACACGAATGCCAATGCGGGTTTTGGCCTGGCTCTGATATCCAGCTACTACATCCACTCTCAGTACTTTAAAAATGTTTTCCAACCCGGCAAATGCTTCTACGTAATTATTGTCGCCATTGACATAAAATGCGTTGGCACCTGCTACCAGATTCCATTTCAGCTTGTTGAACAGGGGTATTTTGTTCGTGAGTAAGCCGTTGAAATGGTGTTCTATATTTGCTGTTGCATAAAACGGCGCGCTGGTGCTATACCGGTAATAAGGCGCTAGTTGAAAACTGTTCAGGTATGCCGTGCTTAGCACCGTCTGATTGCCAATAAAATGTTGCAGGTCGGGGATGCCCACATACTTATTGTTAAAAAAGCCTCCCACCCCTACGTGGTAGCGGAACTCTCCAAACAATTTCAGGTTTTGCTTATCGTTGATGCTAAAGTTCCATTTATCAAAATCCGCATCGCTGCCGGCTATGCCGTGAATGCCTTTGGTGTAAATAGCACTGAAGGTGGGCCACTTGCTGCCAATGGCCACTTTGGATACAGGAAACTCCACAAAGGTTTGCCCCGGCTGATAACTGGCACGCACTTCCAGCAAAAAAGCCTGCTCCCGTTGAAAAGGAAGGTTGGCTAGTTCATAGGGATGATTGGGGAGGAATTGCTTATGGGCATTTTTAAATAGCGTAAAATCTGTGGTGTTTTCCAACGGCATACGATCTTCATAGGTCACCTTGGCTCCCAGGAGCAGGGTACTTTCAAAGCGGTGAGTATAACCTGCTGAGCCATACCAGTTTTCATACAGCTTCATGTAATTTTCTTTCAAAAACAAAGTGTACACTTCATTAATCAGCGGCACGATCGGCACAGCATGGTTAAATTGCGATACCCGTTTGCCACCGCTGATGTTCCATGTATCGCTGGTGGCACTTAAACGCTTTCGGCGCACATAATTTATATCTGCATATGCATTAAAATGTGTGTTGCTAAAACCATAGCGGAACACAGGCAGCACCTCTAATTTACTATCTTCCTCCAGCGGCACCGTGATGCTGCCGGAAACCTTTGCTACCAGACCTTCTACCGTATTGTACTCCACATTTTGAAGCAGCCCCTTCATAAATAAAGTAGTACTGGTGATGGAAGAATCTTGCTGGTAATAAAAAAAATGATGTGTGGCCCCCGACCACGTGATACCGCCCACTGAAGGGGGCCGCTGATTTTTGCGCAAGGTATCCAGCGCATAACGTGAGCGGGCAGCATCGCGCCGGGCCTGCGCGGTACTGTCTTTCTCGTGAAAATCTTTTAGCTCTTCCTTTTCCAGGGGTATGGGACGCACACTGTCCCAATAACCTATCCTTTTTTTATCAAACGCCGTATCATAGCGCATCAGCACCCGGCTCTTGAAAAAGTCTTTGGGAAAATTAGGATGCAGGTTATAATTGGAATACACGTTCACGAATTGACCTACTACATCGAAACCAAATTTCTGTAAGGAAAAATACACCACCTGGTCCTTGGTGCGCCACACCTCCGCCGATACCGGTACATGAGTTTGGCGGATGGTGAGCGTGTCCATCAGGTCCAGGCCGTAATTCTTAGTAAGCCGCAGGTCCAGGCTGTGAATGCGCCAATCGTCGTCGGTAATAAAAATGTGGCCACTGAACAAGGGCTCTTGTGTACGTTTAGGGATCACCTCAATTTTATTCACCGTTTTACCGTCTTCCACGAAAGAGCCTATGTAATGATATTTATAATAAGCCAGCGCATTTTCCGCAACCGGTGAGATGAAGCCCCGGGGACTTAGTTGTGTAATTACGGCAGTAACATTGTTGTCGTAAAAGTTTATAAACGTTGGGAAACTAATACCCAGCCCCCCGCCGCTCTGGCGGCTGGATATCACTTCCAGTTTCAGGTGGTCTGGAGCCTGATAAGACACCTTGGTAATACTTTCCGACAAGAATAAAATCCCCTTGCCAGCAGAATCTACGCCCATATCGGCCTTATCTACTTTTTTTCCGAAAAATTTACTGGGAGTGGACCTGGTTTTAAACATGCCTTTAATGTAGGCATCCGTAGTGTATTCCTTGAGTTGTGTATTATAGAAATTGCGTTTTTTAATGGCCTGCCGGATAATGGCATAGGCAGGATCTTCCCCATTAGCCTTCACCACCACTTCTTTTATTTGCAGCTTTAACGGGGATAGCACTATGTTCATTGGAAAAGTTACACCAGCAATATCCACTTCCCCTTCGGTGCGCTTATAACCAATATACTGGCAAATGATGGTATAATGGCCTGGTGCTAGCTCCAGGCTGTAGGCCCCGCTGGCATTGGCTGTAGTGCCGATGGTGGTGCCTTTTATTAATACAGTAGCGAAAGGAAGGGGTTGCCCTTGCAGATTAGTAATGAGGCCTTGCAAAGTAGTGGCGGAAGCAATAGAAGTAAGCAATACAGCAAGCAGGGTAAACAGTGGAAATCTCATACCAATAAAAATAAGAATTGAAGCCTTAGCTTTCTATAACGGGTAAGGGCGTTTAACGATATTTTATGGATAATCTTTTCCTGATAGCGGCTACCGTAAAGATTATGAGGCGTATGGCACACGTTTCACCTTTTGGGGAAAACGCAGGTAAGCAGCTGCCATGGCGGCAAAACCCGCTATCAACCCACCTATGAGCGCTGTAACCAGGCCAAGCAGCCAGGGGGCGTTTAGCTTAAAAATCAATTGACTCATCCGGTTGCCCAGGATATGGTCATTGCGGATATCGGCTATAAAGGTAAGCAACAGCCAAAGCAAAAATACGCCTGCAAACGCGCCCAAAAAACTACTGCCAGGCCGCAACGGCAATATCAACGTCACCAAAAAAACCGCCACCGCAAAGCCCCACCACACCGGCAAAAATACACCGGCAAAATAACTAAGCACCATAACAAGGATAAAGTGGGAGAAGGATTTCATAATTTATGGGATTATGTGCAATGTATTATGTACGATGTATCCGGTAATAAATGTTAGATATTAAAAACAACTGGAGGCTATCCATAACACTTTAACGAGTATACTAATCATAGCACATCATACATTGCACCTGATACATTTTATTTACTCTTATCCAACGCCTGCACAATATCATGCAGGATATCGTCCGGATATTCCAGGCCTGTGGAAATGCGGATGAGGCCCGGGGTGATGCCCGCCAGCAACCTTTCTTCCTCCGTGAGTTTGGCGTGGGTGGTAGAGGAGGGATGTGAAGCAATGCTGCGGCTGTCGCCCAGGTTGGCGGTGAGGGAAAGCAATTGCAGGCTATCCAGAAAACGCCGTCCCTGTTCCACGCCACCTTTCAGTTCAAAACAAAACACACCTCCGCCGCCACTCATTTGCTTTTTGGCGATGGCGTACTGAGGATGGCTGGGCAGGAAAGGATATTTCACCCATACCAGGTGGGGATTGCCTTCCAGGGCTGTAGCCAGTTTCAGCGCACTTTCGGAATGGCGCGCCATGCGTACTGGCAGGGTTTCGAGACTTTTGCTCAGCACCCAGGCATTAAAGGGCGACAACGATGGCCCGGTACTGCGGCAGAAGGTGTAAATCTGTTTAATAAGGTCTGGCTCTCCTACTACCACTCCACCCAGTACGCGGCCCTGCCCGTCCATCCATTTGGTGGCGGAAGTAGTAACCAGGTGTGCACCTAGTGCTAGGGGACGCTGCAAGATAGGGGTAGCAAAACAGTTGTCTACGTTAAGGATAACATTGTGGCTGCGGGCCAGTTTGCCCAGCCATTCCAGGTCTATCACATCCAGTCCCGGATTGGACGGCGTTTCTACAAAGATCATCTTTGTATTAGGCTTTATCAGCGCTTCAATACTGGTAGGATCATTAATGTCGAAGTAGTCGTACTGGATGCCGTATTTCGGTAAGTACTTAGTGATGAGGGTGTGGGTAGATCCGAAAATGGCGCGGCAGGCTAGCAGATGATCGCCGGCACTGAGCAAGGCCATGAAACTGGCCCAAATGGTACTCATGCCCGATGCCGTGGCATAACCCGCAGGTGCGCCCTCCAACATGGCTACTTTGTCTATTACTTCATCTACATTCGGATTGCTAAAGCGACTGTAAATATAATCGTCGGTCTCGTCGGCAAAGGTGGCGCGCATGCGCTCCGCATCCGGATAAGTAAAAGAGGAAGTAATGTACATGGGCGAAGAATGCTCCATGTTGTCTGTACGTTCAGACCGGATGCGCACTGCGCGGGTTTCCGGATGGTATTGGTATTCGTCTTGGCTCATGAAAAAAGGTGCTAGGTACTCCATAAACTGTAAGATGGACAGAATAGGCGAGCAGGCCTACCTGGTTCATCCTACAATTAGTGGGTACGTTTTATTGATTCAATTTTACTTCCCAGCTAAGGTTTGTTTTCCCCTGGCGTAATGTTTCTGCTACGGAGCAATATTTATTCATAGAGAGTTCCACTGCGCGTTCTGCCTTGTCTGGATCTATATTACCAGCCAGGTGAAACACCAGGTGTACATCTTCCCAGAGGGCCGGCTCTTTTTCCTTTTCGCGTTCTCCCGCTATTTCTATGCGGAAATCAGTTACCTCCTGGCGTTGCTTCTTCAGGATCATCGCCACATCAATAGCAGAACAGCCGCCCAGGCCCATGAGGAGCATTTGCATAGGGCGTACGCCATTTCCCTTGCCACCGGCACTTTCACCTGCATCCATTAACACTTTATGCCCGGCATCATCCGTTGCTTCCATGTTAAAAGCATCGTCTATCCGTTGTAATTTAACTTTCATATTTTCAGCATTTTCAATCATCAAATATAAACAAACCTTACAACGATTCCATGCCCTATCCCAAAACCGGGATGGGCGGGCATTTGCTCAAGGCATGTGGGCGGCCTCCGGTCAAGGAGGGATACCAGGGGGCTTTGTTTGTGAATTGTCTAAAATATGAAGCGGCAATTGACAATTCGCTATGCATGACGTAGGTTTGCGCAAATTTGTTTTTTTTGGGAGTACACGTTTTTCATAGTAATACACCATTTGAGCTGGAATCTGGCGATATACTGCCCGACCTACGCATTGCCTACCATACCTACGGCACCCTTAGCGCAGACCGTAATAATGTGGTATGGGTATGCCATGCTCTCACCGCCAATGCGGATGTGGCCAACTGGTGGCCCGGCCTGGTAGGTACTGGTGGCGCTATTGACCCAGCCCGGCATTTCATTGTGTGTGCCAACATCCTGGGTTCCTGCTACGGCAGCAGCGGACCACTGTCGGTAAACCCTTTTACCGGTAAACCCTGGTATCATAGCTTCCCCGCGGTAACCATTCGCGATATGGTAAAAGCCCACATCCTGCTGCGGCAGCACCTGGGCATTGAACAAATAGCCCTGCTGGCCGGCGGCTCCATGGGTGGATACCAGGTATTGGAATGGGCCTTAACGGAAACCAGCCGCATCGAAAAATTATTCTTGCTCTGCACCGGTGCTGCCGAAAGCGCCTGGGGCATTGCTATTCATACCGCCCAGCGATTGGCCATCGCCGCCGACAACAGTTGGCAGGAAAACACGGAAAATGCTGGAGCGAAAGGCCTTAAAGCAGCCCGCGCCATTGGCATGCTCACTTACCGCAATTACCAAACCTTTGTGCGTACGCAAACTGATCCCGATAAAGAAAAAACGGATCATTTCCGCGCCTCCTCTTATATCGAATACCAGGGAGAAAAATTGGTAAAACGTTTTAACGCTCAAAGCTACTGGCTGCTAAGCAAGGCTATGGACAGTCATAACATTGCCCGTAGCCGGAAGGCAGATGCCGCCTCCCTGCTGGCCACTCTTCCCCAGCCCTCCCTGCTCATGGGCATTACCAGCGATATCCTTTGCCCGCCGGAGGAACAGCTTTTCCTGGCCCGACATCTTCAGGATGGCCGCTATTATGAGATCGATTCTTCCTATGGCCATGATGGTTTCTTAATAGAACATGAAAAGATAGGCGCTATTCTTACTACTTTTTTGCAGGATTAATTACCTTGTGTGCCTATTGCACAAAATCGGGTGTGGCGACGCTTTTTTATGTTATCAATTCAATATCCCGCCACACCAATATCTTTATAAATCGAGTTATTATATCCATAACCGCAGGCCCTTGCCAGCATTAGTCATTAACAGAGGGATGCTTTTATTTCCATTACATTTAGTTCACTGCAATGTGTAGGGAAAGATTCCTGCTTTCCATTAAAACCAATTTATTCCCTTATGAAGTACATTCTGCTTGGATGGCTGTTATCATATATATTTATTCCTTTTCTTTCCCTGGCACAAGCCACGCAAAAAGTTACGATTACCGGTACAGTTACAAATAAAAACGCGCATGAAAAGCTGGCCCGTGTAACTGTTGCTGTGAAAGGCGACAAGGCCGGTGCCATTTCGGATGAGGCAGGCCATTTCAGCATTACGTTGCAACATGCCTGGCCAGTAACGCTGGTATTTACATCGGTAGGTTTTGAGCGGGAAGAAGTTGTGGTACACAACGAGTCAGCTATACAAGTGCAGCTCAATACCGGTGAGATGCACGGCACCGAAGTAGTAGTAGCTGCCAGCCGCGTACCGGAAAGCATACTGCAATCGCCCGTGTCTATCGAGCAGTTGGATGCACGCAGTATCCGCAACTCACCCGCTCCCTCATTTTACGATGCATTAGCCAATATCAAAGGCGTAGACGTGAGTACCCAAAGCCTTACTTTTAAATCGGTGAACACCCGTGGTTTTGCCAGCAATGGCAATACCCGGCTGGTACAAGTGGTAGATGGGATGGATAACCAGGCTCCTGGCCTGAGCTTTCCACTGGGTAATATCATTGGCATTACGGAGTTGGATCTGGATCGGGTAGAATTATTGCCCGGCGCCAGTTCCGCGCTTTATGGCCCCAACGCACTAAATGGTATCCTGCTGATGAACAGTAAAAATCCATTCGATTATCAGGGCCTGAGCGCCGTGGTGAAGTCTGGTGTACTGTCTGACGATGGCCGCAGCACCTCCACCACCGGCTTTTACGACGTGAACCTACGCTATGCAAAAGCGTTTAATAATAAATTTGCCTTTAAAGTGAACTTCGGCTATCTGCAGGCCAAAGACTGGCAGGCCTATGACAGTAAAGATCAGAGCCTACAAAACGGTTATAACCTGAAAACTGGCCATCGTGCTACCAACGAGGCATACAATGGGGTAAACATTTATGGTGATGAGTCCAATGTGAATATGTACTCCATGCTGATGCCCCTGGCCTTTACCAACAATAATCCGCTGGGCGCAAACATACAGCAACTTTCCGCCTCCTCCGGTGGTAACATTACCCCACAAATGATCTTTTCCTCCATCATGCCCGATAGCGCACACGCCTTCGTGTCGCGCACCGGTTATAATGAAAGAGATCTAACGGATAATAAGACCAGGAACCTGAAAGTAAGCGCTGCCTTCCACTACCACATCACGCCCAAAACAGAGGCTATTCTGCAAGGTAGTTATGGCAACGTTACTACAGTATACACGGGAGCCGACCGCTATTCCATCCGCAATTTTCACATGGGGCAATACAAGGCCGAGGTGCTTGGCGAGAATTTTTATGTGCGGGCCTATACCACCCAGGAACGTTCCGGCGACAGTTATGCCATCGGCATCCTGGGATCGGGCATAAACGAAGCATGGAAGTCCAGCCCCACCTGGTTTGGACAATATTTTAATACCTATGCAGGCGAGTCTTTGCAAGCCTTCGCTACCACCTTTCAAACCGCCCTTGCTGGCGGACAGGCCCCTGCAGCAGCGTACGCCGCCGCCACCACCGCTGCCAAACAAGGCGGTGACCAGTTCCGCAATGATGCACGAACCGTGGCAGACCAGGGCCGCCTGCTGCCTGGCACGTCCGCCTTTAATGCTGCGGCAGACAGCGTAAAGCACCGCCCCATTCCCGGCAGCGCGGCTGGCGTGGGCGCTAAATTTACTGATAAGTCTAATTTATACCAGGGTGAGTTTATGTATAATTTTTCCAGCCTTCTTCGGTTCATGGACCTGCTGGTGGGCGGTAATTACCGCGTGTACGATCTAAATTCTGAAGGCACCCTCTTTGCCCTGGATGATAACGGAAAAGAGTTCCGCATTAAGGAAGGTGGTGGCTATGTACAAGTGGCCAAAAGACTCCTGCAGGAACACCTGAAAATCACCGCTAGCTTACGATACGATAAGAACATGAATTTCGACGGGCAGTTCAGCCCCCGCGTATCGGCGGTATACACCCTGGGCGGCACCCATAACATCCGCGCATCTTACCAAACTGGTTTCCGCATCCCCACCAGCCAAGATCAGTATATTGACCTAACCACCCCCTCCGCCCACCTGCTGGGTGGCCTGCCCTTTTTCCGGGAACGCTATCACCTGACCACAGGCCCACTGTACACCATCCAATCCGTACAAGCCGGCGCACCTCAACAATACGTTTTCCAGGACTATAAACCGGAGAAGATAAAGGCCTTCGAAATTGGCTATCGCAGCCTCATTTCACAGCAACTCGTAATAGATGCCTACGCCTACTGGAACAACTTTGAAAATTTCAGCGGCACACAAGCCCTGGTACAACCTACTTCCCCCACTACCCGCAACATCTTTGCCATCCCGGTAAATTATAATAAGAACATCCATAGCTGGGGATGGGCCATGGGACTGGATTATAATTTCCCAAAACATTTCGTGGCAGGGGGTAATATTTCCTATAACGAACTGCTGGACCAGAAAAGCCTGAACGGTTTCGTAGCCAGCTACAATACCCCGAAAGTGAAGTACAACCTGTACGTGGGCAATCGCAATATAGGTGGTTCCAACATTGGATTTAACGTTACCTACCGCTGGCAGCAAAAACTTGTATGGCAATCGAATTTCGTCAGCGCCGTGGTAAACGCTAAAGGCCTGAGCGAAATACCAGCTTATGGCACGGTAGACGCCCAGCTAACGAAACTTTTACCTAAACCTAAAGTTACCCTGAAGATTGGCGGAGTAAATATGCTTAATAAGGCTTACGTCCAATCATGGGGTAATCCTACGGTGGGTGCACAATGGTATGCTGCTATTGGGTATAATTTGTAGTACGCTACACCCCTATTCCTGGGTCCCTGAAATAGCGACAGCCCGGAGAATAGATCTCCAGGCTGTCTTGGTTTTGTTGTAACCCTCAGCGCTTTACGCGCGAGTATCTTCAGGCAGTAAACCTACCCCTTTTTAGTTGCTTTAGCAATTAATCGTGACCAGTGGTCTGAAAGCCGCTATACATTAAAGCGGAAATGCATTACATCCCCATCTGCTACAACATATTCCTTGCCTTCAATGCGCAGCCGACCATTGTCGCGGGCGGCAGACTCAGAGCCATATTTCACAAAATCTTCGTAGGCGATGACTTCTGCTTTAATGAAACCTTTTTCAAAATCGGTGTGGATTACACTGGCGGCCTGGGGGGCTTTCCAGCCGGTGTGGATGGTCCAGGCGCGTACTTCCTGCACGCCGGCAGTGAAGTAGGTGATCAGATCCAACAGTTGATAGGCTGAGCGGATGAGGCGGTTCAGACCTGGCTCTTTAAGCCCATATTCGCCGAGGAACAATTCCTTGTCTGCCGGATCTTCCATTTCAGAAATCTGGGCTTCGATGGTATTGTTCATCACGATTACCTGTGCTTTTTCCGCCTTCACGGCTTCTTCCAGGGCTTTGGAAAATTTATTGCCGGAATGAAGCGAGGCTTCATCTACGTTGGCTACATACAGCACTGGTTTTTCAGTGAGCAAGAAAAGATCGGCCGTAGCGGTTTTTTCTTCTTTGCTAAGGTCCAGTTCGCGAATGTTCTTGCCTTGTTCCAGGTGGGCCTGGCAGCGCTTTAACACTTCAAACTCTACCTTGGCTTTAGGATCACCGCCGGTTTTGGCCATTTTTTCTGTGCGGGCTATCTTTTTCTCCACGCTCTCCAGGTCTTTGAGCTGGAGTTCGGTGTCTATAATTTCTTTATCACTCACGGGGTTGATAGCGCCTTCTTCGCGGAGAATGTTCTCATCCTCAAAGCAGCGGATCACATGCACAATAGCATCTACCTCGCGGATATTGGCCAGGAATTTATTACCCAGGCCCTCTCCCTTGCTAGCACCTTTTACAAGCCCGGCAATGTCTACAAATTCAATACTGGTAGGAACGATTCTTTCCGGTTTTACCAGCTCGGCCAGTTTCTCCATGCGATAGTCCGGTACATCTACCTGGCCTACGTTTGGCTCAATGGTACAAAAGCGGTAGTTGGAGGCCTGTGCCTTTGCACTGTTACTCACTGCATTAAACAATGTGGACTTTCCAACATTCGGTAAACCTACGATTCCTGCTTGCAACGCCATTTAAAAAAATTTGCGCAAAGATATTACAGATTTACAATTCTACCCAACGGATCAGGCATTTTCCGGTTGCCCCTACCAGCCCACCGGATAGGGTGGTTCCAGCCGGCAGTTTCCCTTCACCTATTTTTTTACCATGAAGTATTGTAAATTGAAACTCAATATCCTATCATTGACATTGAAAATTGTTCATTTGGAAATTATCATTCACCTATGGCATTGAACTATGTTTGGCTTGCTTTCTTCCTGATATCCTTTGTGGTGGCCATTTTTAAGACACTTATACTGCACGATGCCACCGTATTCGGGGAAGTCATGAACAGCTTAATGGCCAGCACTAAAACCGGGGCAGAAATTTCCCTGGGCCTGATTGGCGTCATGAGTTTTTGGCTGGGTATTATGCGAATTGGTGAAAAAGCCGGGGTGATCAATGTATTTGCCCGCCTGGTAAATCCCTTTTATTCCAAATTATTTCCCCAGGTACCTAAAGGCGACCCGGCCATGGGATCTATGGTGATGAACTTCTCGGCCACCATGCTTGGGCTGGACAATGCCGCTACCCCCTTCGGGCTGAAGGCCATGAAACAATTGCAGGAGCTAAACCCCAGCCACGATACGGCCAGCAATGCCGAGATAGCCCTGCTGGTACTTAACTCCGCCGGCGTGGTCATCATTCCCACTTCGGTGATTGCATTGCGCCTGGCCGCCGGCGCATCCAATCCTGCCGATATCCTGGTACCTACCCTGCTCTCAACCTTCATAGCGTTTATCGTGGGCATCTTTGTGATCGCCCTGTTTCAGCGCATCAATATTTTTAAAATACCAGTACTAATATTCCTGGCTGGTTTCATGGTCATCATGGCCGCCCTGTTCTATTGGGTGCAAAGCCTCCCACCCAAAGACATTGCACCCAAAACAGCTTCCCTGGGCGGTATCATTATCTTTGGGATCATCGTATTATTTATCGTAGCAGGGTTGGTAAAAAAAATTGTCGTGTACGAAACCTTTATCGAGGGGGCTAAGGAAGGCTTCCAAACTGCGGTGAATATTATTCCCTACTTGGTAGGCATGCTGGCAGCCATTAGCGTGTTCCGCGCCACCGGCTGCATGGATTATGTGGTAAATGGCATTGCGGCCCTTTTTGCCGCCCTGGGCATGAACACAGATTTTGTGCCGGCCCTGCCCGTAATGTTTATGAAACCCCTGAGTGGGGGCGGCGCCCGGGCCCTTATGGTAGATACCATGAAGACCTACAAGCCCGATAGTTTCGTGGGTTACCTGGTGAGCATTTTACAAGGCACTACAGAAACTACTTTTTACGTGATCTCCGTATATTTCGGCTCCATCAATATCCGCAATACGCGGTATGCGCTGGTAGCCGGGCTGATCGCAGATTTCGCGGGTATGATCGCGGCGGTGTTCCTGGCTTATTTTTTCTTTCGTTATTAACCCCAAAAACGGTTAAAGCAGCGGCAATCCTGTATTTTTACAACGCCCTGCCTAAATAAATTTTTATGTTCGAACGCTTACGTCAAGTTTACCAAGGTGCATGGTATAAGCAATTATTCCTGGTAGGCAGCTTGCTCATATCCTCCGCCTACCCCATTTATAAAAATTACTTCTATGCCAGGGGTGTAGAACAATATGAACGGCAGGTTCAGTTCATGGAAAACCGGTCCGACTTTTACAATCCCTGGCAGTACCGGGTTTTTTGTCCCCTGCTTCTACAGGGTGCCAAATGGGTGTATGACCATACTATAGACCGGGTGTTTCCCCTGGAAGAACACATGCACTTCGATGATGATGTTACCCCGCAGCACGGCGTATTTCGGGCGCAGGTACGCAGTAAAGACGCAATGATCTACTTGGGACTATTCATCCTTTTCCGGCTGCTGCTGCAAATGCTGATTTATCTTTTGGAATTTTCGCTGCTGGCCTTTTTCGTAAAAAACAATTGGCTGATCGGCCTGGGCCTGCTTTTTACCGCCTACATTACGGGCAATGGAGTGCATAACAGTGATCTTTCCTTTAATACCTACCTGGATGTTGTGCTGTATCTCTGGGCCGGTTGCGTCATCCTATACCGCCGGCAGGATGCCTGGATTATCCTCATCACCATACTGGGCGCGCTGAACCGCGAAACTTCCCTGCTCATCCCGGTCATTTATTTTGCCTCCCGCGCTACCCTGCCCAGTTTTGTAAGCGGACAATCTTTTCGTTGGCCCCCCCTACGCACCTGGGTAATCACTGCCGCCAGCGGAATTTTATACATAGCCATATTTGCAGGTATCCGCATGCATTATGGATATCGCGCGCCGGAGCCTGTGACTACTTATCAAGCCACCGTGGGATTATCTTTACTAAAAGTGAACCTTGCCAGCGGGCAGGCATTAAAAAGTTATTTTGAAATGTATGGGGTGCTGAGCGTATTATGGTTAACGGCCTTTTTTACCTTCCGTTGCAATCATGTTTTACTACGCACCTGGTTTCTGGTGCTGGTGCCGGTATGGGTGTTGGTACACCTGCTTAGCTCTGTAGTGGCCGAAAGCCGTTGTTTCCTGGTGCCGGTGGTGCTGGTACTGCTCCCTATGCTACTGGAAAAAATAGAACAGCAGTCCCCGCATGTGAATAATACAGCCGGTATATAATAACATCGTCCGGCCATTATAAAAACGACCGGACGGCATGGGCAAATATGGCAATCAGTTTACTTTTTAGTATTTAGCAAATCCTGTATGTACACCACTTTGGAGTTTTCCGTTTTTAGATAAGCCTTTGTAGCGCGCTTCATATTAAATAACGCGCGTAATTGATGAAATAAAACCAGTGGCAACGAATACAGCGCATTCACAATCTCCTTATTGCGTGTCATGGAGGCTACGATGCCAAAGAAGGTCAGTACAAACACTACACCGGTACCAACCCAATACCATGCCCAGGTAGGGCTTACTACAACATTGATCAGGAAAAACAGCGCCGCAGCCAGCAATTGCAGCAGGATAGGCGGCCTTAATAATTGCAATCCAAAGAAAAAGAGATTGAAGCTGAAACGTGTAATGCCCGCCCACAGCACGGCTACGGAGTAGCGGAAGTATTTGAAGTAAGCATACAGCCAGCGGGTGCGCTGCTTTTCAAGGGCCGCACCACTATCTATTTTTTCATCGTACACAATAGCGTCTTCCGCATAGGCAAGTATAGGTACCTGGCGTACAATATCCGCCTGCACTTTTTTATCAAAACCTCCCAGGAAATTCTGGTAGAGGATAGATTTATAAAGCGCCGTTTCAATAGCAATGCCCAATCCCCAGATATGTGCGGACATGCCCAGTTCCATGCGCATACGCCGGTCTATGAAATTATAATACAGGTTGCCTGCAGCATCCAACCGGGCCATCAGGCTATCGGTATTCTTAGGTAGCATATTCGTCTGCACCGCACGATACCCCCTGTTAAAATATACATTGAGTATAGCCAGGTAATCCGGATGCACGAGGTTGTCTGCATCGAATATAATCAGTGCATCGTGCGGTTCCACAAAGTGATTAATGGCGTAGTCAATGGATTTGATCTTGGCATTGAGCGCAGTGGGTGGTTGTAAGATTATTACAGTGGGATCATCGAAATGCAGGGTCACTTCTTCGCAGGCATCGGCTACCACATAAATTTTGTAATTGCGGTAATGCTGCTTCAATAGCGAATCTACCAAAGGAGGTACCAGTTCCAGATTTTTATGGGCTGTTATAATGGCCGCAAAACTATATTCCTTGGTATTCTCCAACTGCAAGGCTCCCCAGGTACGGGGCTTGCGGCCCAGCAGGCGTTTCAGCCAGTATAATACTAAAAAGAATGTGGGAATTAGCAGGTAAAACAAAAGGATTACCTGTAGTACAATGAAAAAAGTATATAATACAGCAGACATATGCATTGAGTTTAGAACCGTATAACAGGCGGCGGCCATTAAGATTGAATCGGCAAGGTACCTGCCTGGTAACGGTTTACAGATAGTACTTCCAGGTATTGCTGTTCTATCTTTCGCGCCATCTGATCTACACTGTAAAGCGTACGAACAGATTCCTGTGCGGCATTTTGCAGGGCAATCCTGAAAGGCTTGTTGTGGTGCAATTCCAGGATAGCGGCGGCCAGGGCCATTTTATGTTGCACAGGTATCATCAGGCCATTTTGCCGGTCTTTGATAATTTCCCGGGAACCATCCACATCGGTTACAATTACCGCGTTGCGGGTTGCCATGGCTTCCAGCAAGCCAATGGGCAATCCTTCCCACAAAGAAGGCAGGCAATAAATGTCGGTAGCTTGCAGAATAGCTGGCACATCCTCCCGGAAATCCTGGAACACGATGTTGCCGGCAATACCTAATTCACTTGCCAGCGCTACCGTACGGTCGCGCAGATCACCCTCTCCCACCACCAGCAGGGTAATATCCTGCGTATGCTGTAATACTTCGTGAAATGCATGTAGCAGTGTAAAAGGGTCTTTTTGTAGGGTAATGCGGGCAATATAACCCACCAATGTATGATGGGCCGGGATGCCCAACTGCGGACGGATATCGGGATAAGTGCCCTGGTCATTAAATTTTTGCAGGTTAATTCCATTGTTTACCACCACAGACCGGAAGCTGCTGAAATGTTGCTGGCCGGTAAGCTGGTTGGAAGCAGACACTGAAATATTGCGCTGCACCCGGCTGGTGAGCAGTTTTTCCGACCACACCCGCAATGTTTTTTGCAGAAAAGGCTGATCGTCGTGAAATGACCAGCCATGAATTGTATACAGCATAGGAATTTTCAAAGAGCGGGCCGGCAGGAGCAGGTTGCTTGCCGCCCTGGAGCCATGGGCATGCACCAGGTCTATTTGCTCCTGGCGCAATAATGCTTTTACCTGCCGGGCGGTACGCAGATCAAATGCCTTTCCAGAAGGAATTACGTAATGGTGGATGCCCATGCGTTCTAACTGGCGTATCATCTGACCATCCGAAAATGAAAGTACGATAGGCTCAAAGCGCAATTTATCCAATTGTTCCACCAAACCCAGTACATGACTTTCCCCACCACCTATCAAACCCTGGCGGATGGCCTGCAATACCTTTATTTTAGTAGGTTGTGTATTCATATGTAACCAATAAGCTACCTACACCGCAGAATAACGGGAAGTAGTAAGATTCCAGAAAGTACCTTTCAGGAAAGACCGTAAATGTGCAAACTGCCCTTTCACAGCATATCGCACAATACCTTTGGGAAGGCTAACGAAAGTAAAAAATAAAAGGAATAGCGACAACTGGGCAGGATTAGTGTTGCGGCGCATATACAAAATGCGATTGCGGGTAAGATAGTAAACTTTAACTGGGTTGTCTTTCCCTATACTAATGGATTCCTTATGGTAAATAAGCCCTTGGGCATTATAGTAAATTTTATACCCTGCACGCAATATCCGGGCAGACCAATCCGATTCTTCGTAATACAGGAAAAATTTTTCGGCAAAGCGGCCTACTTTCTCAATCACCTCTCTTTTAACCATCATAGCAGCACCATGTGCGCTATAGGTATAACCAGAAGTATTATGTTGTCCGAGATCCTCCTCCCGGCTACCTACAGCACCAGTACGGCCAGTAAGCAGGTTCATCCGGTAAAAGCCCGCATATTGAATGACAGTAGGATGATGATGAAAACGTATTTTGGGGCATACAACACCGATGGTAGGATTGATGCGGAAGGGTTCCAGCAGATGGTTCAACAATAGCGGAGTAAGTTCCGTATCGTTATTAACAATAAAACAATATTCGCCCGCGGCATGTTCCATGCCCAGGTTATTACCACCAGCAAATCCCAGGTTACGTTCACTCCGGATTATTTTCACGGCTGGATATTCCAAGGGATCTACTTCCAGTACAGGTGTAGCAGTGGAGCCATTATCTACGATAATAATTTCAAAGTGGGTATATACTAAAAGCTTGGTAGATGCCAGGAACTCATGCGTAACAGCTGCCTGGTTGTAATTGATAGTGATGATGGAGACCAGCGGTTCTTCTTGTGTATTATTCATGGCCATAGCCGCGTATTCGGTGCAAAATAGAATTTTTAATGGGTGTATGCCAGTTATACATTTTCCTTTTGAATCAGCGCAGAAGGTGTATTGGCGATGATCCACATATCATAGAGAAAGGAATGTTTTTCCGCGTAATCAATATCCAGGTCTATACGTTCGCCCACGCTCATAGACTTAGTACCGCGTTTCTTAATTTGCCAGAGACCGGTAATACCTGCAGGAGCCAGAAAGCGGCCAGCATGATGGTCGGTGGTCAGGGAAGCTGCTTCGTAAAGCGGCAGGGGGCGGTTGCCCACCAGCGACATATCACCCAATATCACATTCAGCAATTGAGGCAGTTCATCCAAGCTGGTATTGCGAAGGAAGGCTCCCAGACGGGTTACTCGTGGATCATTGGCAAGTTTAAAAAACATAGGGCCTTTGTCCCCTGCTTCTTCTCCATAACCATTGAGGTGCTGCATTTTTTCTACCTGTTTATCTGCGCCTACCACCATGGTACGGAACTTATAGAACTGGAATACCCGGTAGCGGCAGCCAGCGCGATGAGCCACATAAAAAATAGGCCCTTTAGATTCCAGCCGGATAAGGATGGCAATAATCAGCATAATAGGACTTGCCAGGAGCAGTAAAGTTCCTGCACATACTATATCAAAGGTGCGTTTGGCCACCATATTTATGGCCCTGGAAAAAGCCTTTCTATTGCGTAGCCGCTTTTCCGCTGCAGCCTGTATGGCATGTGCATGCAAGCGGTTGGCAAATTCCAGCTTTTCCTGGAAAGCGGCCGTAGTAGTAGTACCCACTAGGATATCATCAACCCTACCCAATTTACGGATTTGTTCCCGCTGCCCCATACTGATTTCTTCCTTGTAAAGAAAAAGCGGTACATGGCGTAAAGCATGACTCCGTTGTAAAAAAGATATAAAAGATTCCATCTTTTCCATATCCTCCAACACATTACAAACAATGTATTGAGGTTTAACTCCTTTGTGCAGGTAAACTTTAAGGGTCTGCAATGCCAGCGGCAAGTCGCTGACTGATACCGTGTTTTCCGGCTCCTTTGCTACAAAACGCGTGTAAAAAGTATCGTTTCCAACAAATAAAGCGTACGGCTGTAAGGGGTTACTGCCGGACATGGCAACGACGTGCTTGGTAGATTTTTTAGTAACTTCTTTCAGGTGTAACGGCAAGTTATAAATCATACTTTAGACATTTAAAGTAAGACATATATTCGGTTATTAATAATACAACGAATTTATCTGCTTACTGTTGTACAGTCAGTTTGGGCATTTCTACATGTTTATCCACCAGGTCTACCAGTTTGATCGGATCAAATGGCTTACTCACAAATTCAGTCAGTTTCATACGCAATTCCACAGGTGCTTCTTCTATTTGGGAAGCGCTCAGTACGATGACAGGAATATCGTCATATAAAGCATTTCCACTAAGATATTTTATCAGTTCCCACCCACTCATGCCAGGCATCTGGATGTCGGTTACAATGATATCCGGCACATTTCCCTTAGCCAGCCACATCATGGCTGTAAGACCGTCCATCGCAGAAAATACCTTATATTTTTTGCCCACAAACGATTCGAGCAAAAATCTCATCGGGATACTGTCATCTACAATCAGTACTGTCTTTTTCATCATAATAAATTAAAACTCATTTCTTCGCATCTGCTAGGAACCGTTGGCATGGTCTATTATGCAGGCAAGACAAGTCGATCAAAAAAATATTTTTTTTGATTCTTCTAAGGATAAGAGGTAAAATTATTACTGCGACAAGCATGTACCCACAATATGTAATAAGCTGGCAGCAGGTTTGTAGGTTTTTGTGTAGGATGGTGGTCAACTAAAAGCAATGCAAAACAAAAATAGTAAAAAATCAGCAAATGTGCATTTTATTCAGTATTCACTAAAATATTTGCTGGCATTTTCAACGAACTAACGTTTGCATTATAAATTTGTCAGTAAATAATCGTGCCATATTTTTAAAAGCGATCCGATAACAATACAAAAATATAATAAGCGTTGGTGCTTTAAGCGCGAAATTGGTAAATGGCGTGTTTTTTTTCGTGAAAGGCCGGAAATGGAATGTGAATGATGATAAATAAATATTTGCCGCCACCCGCTACGCCTCTTTTATACAATTCTTGGATTATTTTCACATCTCCAATCAGCATCAATGTATGATAAAAATTGTACAAGCATTATATTTTATTAGTGCTTTTTTCCTCTTTTACAATTACTTAGGTTACGGTATTCTGCTATGGATATTGGTAAAACTCCGTCGTAGACCGGCCGTATCATTTTCGGTAGCGCCTGCTTACGAGCCACCGGTCACCCTGATTGTGGCAGCCTATAATGAGGCGGCCTTTATAGCCAGGAAGGCCGAAAATACGCTGCAGTTAGATTATCCCTCCGATAAATTCGACATTTTATTTGTAACGGACGGCAGTACAGATGGCACCCCTGAAATTTTACAGCAGTTCACTGGCATCAAAGTAATACACCAGGATGCCCGCCGGGGCAAAACAGCTGCCATTAACCGCGCCATGCAACAGGTACGGACTCCTATTGTTATTTTCTGCGATGCCAATACCTTTCTCAACAAAACAGCCATCCGGGCCCTGGTTAAACATTATACAGATGAATCCGTGGGCGCGGTAGCCGGTGAAAAACGGGTACAGCAGCAGGATGGCGACGATCAGGCGGCTGGTACGGAAGGCATATACTGGAAATATGAATCTTATTTGAAAAAACTAGACGCTGATTTTTATTCTGTAGTAGGTGCCGCCGGCGAACTATTTTCCGTGCGTACCGCCCTGTTTCAACCAGTAGAACCAGCAGTGATTCTGGACGATTTTGTGATTTCCCTGCGCGTAAATTTACAAGGCTACCGGGTGGCCTACGCACCAGATGCTTATGCCATGGAATCTCCATCAGATTCCCTCCAGGAAGAACATAAAAGAAAAGTGCGCATCAGTGCCGGCGGCTTTCAATCTATTGTACTGCTGCGGAGCTTACTGAACATTTTCCGCGATCCTGTATTATCTTTCCAGTATATTTCGCACCGGGTACTGCGGTGGACAATTAGCCCGCTTAGCCTGCCAGTACTATTGATCAGTAATATTTGGCTGGTAATGCATACCGCAAGTCCCTGGTATCAACTGTCACTGTTGCTGCAAGCCGGCGCCTACATAGCCGCGCTGGCAGGGTTTATCCTGGCGAAAAAACAGATAAAAATCAAAATATTTTATGTTCCTTTTTATTTTCTTTTTATGAATATCGCTGTGTATGAAGGCTTTTTCCGGTATATCGCTGGTAAGCAGTCTGCCGCCTGGGAAAAATCAAAGCGGAAAACGCCAGCCCCCCTTAACAATTAATGTAAGCAAATACCTTTAGCTAAGATGAGCACCCTTAAACAACTACTAAAAAAAACAGCCCTGCCAGTATATTTGCAGTTGCGCGGCGCCCGCTACAGCGGTAATACGGTAGCCTGCCCCTGCTGCCATGGTACCTTTTCCCGCTTCCTGGTGATCGGATTCGACCGCCGGCCCGCCCAGTGTCCGCGTTGCCGCTCTAATGAGCGCGACCGCACGCTAGCTATTTACCTGGAAAAATTTCCGGACCTGATAAAACCCGGCACTAAAATGCTACACGTAGCACCGGAAGAAATTTTCTACAAAAGATTTCGCAAAGACCCTAACATTATCTACACTGCTGGCGATAAGTTCCTGAATATTTATAAAGGTTCTTACCCGCCAGATACCATCTACCTGGACATTACTGACATGCCGCAAATTCCGGATAATACCTACGATTTCCTGCTGTGCAGCCACGTGCTTAGCTGTATTCCAGACGACGGAAAGGCCATGCGTGAAATGCTGCGGGTGCTTAAACCCGGCGGACATGCGATTATACAAGTACCGATCAACGAATCGTTGCCCATTACTTATGAAGACTTTTCTATTACCGATCCGGCAGAAAAAATCCGGTTGTTTGGTGATCCAAATTATGTTCGTTATTACGGACAGGACTATGAACAGAAGTTGCAGGCAAATGGTTTCAAGACACGGTTTATACCCGTACCCAGCTTTGTGAGCGATGCGGACATAAAACGTTTCGGATTGGTAAAAACTGATACCGTTCAATTGTGCTACAAATAACTTTAAACGCTTACAAATAATTATGGAAGTACCTACCGTAACCCCTCCGGCTAACACTGCCAGCTCCATTGGCGGATCCGGCAAAAAATTTATTGGCTACATCCATCATTTCAGAGGAGTAGCTATCATTTACGTAGTGGCTGCGCACGTACTGGTGCAATGGCCCAAAGGGTCTGTGACCAGCCGGATACTAGACCTGATCTTTCAGAACTCTACCATCCTTTTCCTCTTTATAGCCGGGTATTTATTTCAACACCTGTCTGCTAGATTTCAATACAAAGACTACCTCATCAAAAAGTTTCAGAACGTTATCTGCCCCTATCTGATCATTTCTGCATTTGTGATCGGATACCGGCTGATCTGGCAAGACGTTCCGGGCTTTACTTCGTCAGAGCATCCAGACTTTTATCAATGGAGCAAACCCGCCCAAGCAGGGTATTATCTGCTACATGGCGCCCACCTCCAGCAGCTGTGGTTCATCCCGATGATCACTATTTATTATCTGCTATCACCGGTATTACTTTACATAGACAGGCACCCCAAATTGTATTATGTAACCCTAATCCCCCTCATTCTTATTTCCATGTTTATAGTACATCGCAGTGTACTGGCAGACACCTTGAACATGGGCATTCACTTCCTCTCGGTATATTTATTCGGCATGTTCCTGAGCCATTATAAGGATACCTATATGGCCTTTGCCCGCAAATGGGGCTGGCTTATCACTGTGCTGGCAATGGGCGTGCTGGTGGCCAATTATTTTGTGGCACCCGCCTGGTACGACACGTTCGACTATACCCAGAAGATGCTGTTCTGCTGTTTTTACATTTACTGGCTGGATAGGCTGGATAAGTATATTCCCAAGTTTATCGATGTGCTGGCAATGTATAGTTTTGGTATTTATTTCGTGCATTACTTTTTTGTGCTGGGTCTCCGGGCTGCCTACGTACACCTGTTTCACCAGGAAGTGCCGGGCAATATGCTGACCTGGACTATTAGTCTGGTGATCATCATGACAGGGTCTTTACTAAGCCTGAAACTAGCCCAGAAAATTTTAGGCAAGAAAAGTAAATATGTAGTAGGCATATAATTAAAGTAATAAATTTTGCAATATATACCACCGGCCGCGGCATTAAATGCCGCGGCCGTATTTTTATAATGCATAATGGAAAGGTTAGTTCCATGCGTTTACAATTCATTAACATACACAGTGTCAGCAAGTTTCCTGGATTTACATCCTTTTTCCCCTTTCTCAAGCGCGTTTACTAAAAAAAAACGTTCCTTTACCTGCCATTTCCCTCCATTCACCATCTTCCGTTGTTCACTATTGAGATTATGGCTATCTTGTGCCACAATTAGTAAGTTTCCAGGACTGTTGTATTTGTTTACCACAAATTTTATCAGGACAGGTTCTTATTACACACCATTGACCATCCTCCGAAAAAACCGAATCAGGTCTAATTATACGCGTTTTCCGTAAAGCCGGGTGCCGTATATACCAACTTCAATTTTACCTCATCCTTAGAAAAACCGTTCGAAAAAGTACGGCCTGGCTTCGTATTGTCTCCAGTGCTATAAGTGCTTAATAAAGGATGTGTTTTTTAATACCGAATACTTAAATACACTATATGAACAAATTTTACCAGGTAACTGTTGTTTTGTTGCTGCTGCTGTTCTGCATTCCTGCAGCATTTGCACAAACCGGTGTATTAAACCCTAACGACCCAATCGTGGTATACGATTCGGCTAATCCGCCGGCTATTCCTCCTTATGGTACGCTGGCAAAATGGGTAAAAACCACTCGTGTAAGCTGGAATAGCTCTTCCTTCAAGGCTTATTACTACAACGGCCTGGTGTTCCGTGTAAAATTCCCAAAAACTTATCAGCCTGATGTAAACGACGGCAAAAAATACCCAATGATTATTTTCTTCCACGGTATTGGGGAAAAAGGATCTATTTATGATAACGAATACCAGTTATACAATGGCGGCCAAGTGAATATGAACGCCGTAGACCAAGGCAAATTTGATGGCTTCCTGGTGTATCCTCAAAATCAACAAGGCTTCTTTGGCAATCCCAATTTCGACGATATTGTAACGCTTATTAACGAGCATTTTATCCCGGAATGCAAGGTAGATCCTTTTCGCATTATAGTTAACGGCCTTTCTGGTGGTGGAACTGCTACCTGGGACTTTTTGCTCCGTTATCCCAAAGTTGTGGCCGCAGCCACTCCCATCAGTGCGGCCAATTCCCAATTAAAGAATTATATAGATCTCTATAAATGGACTCCCATCTGGTGGTTCCAGGGTGGCGTGGATACAAATCCCGCACCTGGCATAGCGCTGGACGATTTTCGCGCGGATAGCCTGGCGGGTGCCAATGTGAAACTGACGGTATATCCCGGACAGGGCCATGGTGTATGGAACTTGGCATGGAATGAATCGGATTATTACCCCTTTGTAAATCGCGCCTACAAATCTAATCCCTGGCCGTTATATGGCCGTACGGATTTTTGTCCTGGCGAAAATATAAATGTTACCCTGGGGCTAACGGCTGGTTTCGACGCTTATGAGTGGCGCAAAGATGGCGTTGTTATTTCCGGCGCCACTTCCAACACGCTAACGGTAACTTCCGTTGGTTCTTATACTGCACGCATTAAAGACGGCAGTACCTGGTCAGATACCTCTCACATCCCGGTGGTGATCAAAATCAAAACCGCTACAGTAAGTCCTGACATTACCGTAGCTGGTCTTGCCAGCAATGTAATCCCTTCTCCAGATGGCAAAACTTCTGTATCGCTTCAAGTACCTGCAACTTATGCCAGCTATACCTGGAGAAAATTGCCGGACACGACAACCGTTCTTGGCAGTACTAATACCCTGACTGCTACCACAGCCGGTAAATATGTGGTGAAAGTAACGGAACAATACGGTTGCTCCAGTAGCTTCTCCAATCCTTTTACCGTAATTGCGGCTCAAAGCAACCATGCTCCGGACCCGGCCTCTAACCTAACCGCTACGGCCATCTCTAAAACGGCCATCACCCTTCAGTGGAGTAACAATCCCAATCCTGCCTATAATGAAAAGGCGTTCGAGGTATACAGTGCCACCAATGCCGGTGGGCCTTACACGCTTACCAGTATTGTAAGTGCAGATACGCTGAACTATACTGATAATAATCTGAATCCCAACACCAAATATTTTTATATCATCCGTGCAGTGAACGACAGCGGTGCCGCCCCCGTGAGCAATGAAGCCTCTACGATCACACAAACAGATACACAGGCCCCCACTGCACCTGTACTTTCTGTTGGGGCTACCAGCCGTACCAGCATTAGCTTACAATGGGACGCATCGACAGATGATGTAGCTGTAGACTATTATGATATTTATGTGAATGGTGTGAAAACCTATACGGTAGACGGTAACCAGACTTCTTTCACAGTGGCCGGTCTTACTTTCCAACAGTCTTATAATTTTGTGCTGAAAGCGAGGGATTTCGCTAACAATATCTCCGCCCCAAGCAACCAGGTAAGTGCTTATGCAATTAGCAAAGGCCTTACTTACTCCGTATATGCCGGTACCTTTAGCAAACTACCCGACTTTACAACACTAACCCCGGTAAGCACCGGTACTTCCCCCACGGTAAGTTTGACCCAGGCAGGCCTGTCTACTAATTATGCCATGAAGTGGCAGGGTTATATACGCATTCCCGTTGCTGGTAGCTATACATTTGAAACAAGCTCCGACGATGGTAGCGCCCTTTACATTGGTAACTATGGCCCCATCGCAACCGCATTGGTGAACAACGACGGCGGCCATGGCACACAGACCAAGGAAGGCACCATCACGCTAGACCAGGGCGTGTACCCGATCACAATTACGTATTTCCAGGGTACCGGTGGTTCCTCCATGAAAGTGCTTTGGAAGAATACCGCCAATGGCGTGACCACAGAAGAAGCCATCCCGGCAGCTTTCTTTACTGACACCATCCCTCCGACCAGTGCCACTGTTCCTTTAGCGCCGATTAATATCAAAGCGACGGCGGTAAGCTATAATAAAATTAACCTGACCTGGACGGACACCAGTAATAACGAGACTAATTTTGAGATTTACCGTGCTACATCTTCCAGCGGTCCCTATCTCACGATTGCCCGTGTAGGAGCCAACGTGACCAGCTATAGCGATTCTGCGCTCACACCGCAAACCACCTACTTCTACCGCGTAGATGCTATTAATAACGTAGGCAATTCCGGTTTTGACATCCGTGAAATGGGAGGCTTGCATTACAATCTGTACCAATCCACCACTACCCTGGCTAACCTGCCTAACTTCCTTACGATGGCAGCTACAGATAGTGGATACTTAGATAATGTGTCGCTGGCAATACGCAGTTCTAATAACAACTTCGCGCTTAAATTTGGTGGTTACATCACCATTCCAACTACCGGCAGCTATACTTTTTATACGAACTCCGACGATGGCAGTAACATGTACCTTGGTGGTTTCCCTGACAGTTCCTACCTGATCGTGAAAAACGATAAAGTTCAGGGTAACACTGAAAAAGCATCTGCTGCATTGAACCTGACGGCCGGCTCCTACCCTTTCTTTGTAACTTACTTCCAAGGTAGTAATAGTTACCAACTGGGCATTAGTTGGAAAGGTCCTGGCATCACCAAACAAAACATTCCATCTTCCGCGTTCCTTAATCCAAATAACAACGCTACCACCCTGGCGCTGCCACCAGCACCGGACGCGCCCAGCGAGCTAACCGCCACCACGGTTTCCGCCTCTGCGATCCACCTGAAATGGAATGATAATTCCAATAATGAAACTGGCTTTGAAATATATCGCTCGGTAGCGAATAATACCAGCTACACCTTGCTACAAACGGTAAATCCAAGTGACAGTGCCACCGGCATACTGGCCGATACAGCACTATTCCCGAACGTTACTTATTATTACAAGGTGCGTGCAAAAGGTGTAGGCGGCAACTCTGCGTTCTCTAACGAAACGTCTGCCAGCACACTGAACACCACCCCGGTTATCAGCCCCATCTCCAGCCGCTATATGAAATACGGTACTACCAGCACCGTGAACGTTAGCGCTACAGATGCTGATGGCAAAAAACCTTCCCTTACCGCTTCCAATCTGCCGGCTTTCGGCACCTTCGTGGATAATGGCAATGGAACCGGTATTTTTACTTTCTCTCCGGATGTTAATGCGCAGGGTACTTACGCTAACATTACCGTAACAGCCGCCAACTTGCATGACGGTAGCTCCAGTACCGCTTTCACCCTTACAGTGAATGCTACGGATGCACCGGTACTGAGCAATACCAGCGATATCACCCTGGCCGCCAATGCTACCGGCCAGCAGACCATAACTGTAACCACCAGTGCAGATCCCTCAAGCCTAACTTGGGGCAGTACCGGTTTGCCCGGCTTTGCTGCACTAAATACCAGTGGCAAGAATGCTACTTTAACGGTAACTCCTACCCTAGCAGATGCAGGCACCTACCCGGTAACCATCCGCGTAGATGATGGTGCTGGTGGATTAGCAGAAGCAACCTTTAATATCGTAGTAACGTCGATCACGCCAAACTACACCTTGTTCGTTAACTGGACAGATGGTGCGCCCGGCCTGGCCAGTGCCCCTTGGAATAATACTAATAAACGTCCTGTACTGGGAGATGTGTACGGTAGTCTGAAAGACTCTACCGGCCGCACTACCGGCGTAGCAATTAATGTGCTCACAGCATGGCAGAACGTAAACAGCGGTGTAAATTCAAACAACCAGGGCTACACTTCCGGCAATAACTCCGGTCTGTATCCTGATAAAGTAACTGTTAGCAGTGTATGGACTACCTCGCTGAAACAAACATTTAAACTCACTGGTCTTTCACAAAACCATTACAAATACAATTTTACTTTCTATGGTAGCCGTGCAGGTGTGACCGATAATCGTACAGCGTCTTATACCATTAATGGTAATACTGTAACGCTAAATGGTTCAAATAACGTCAGCAATACTGTAAGCTTAAATGGTATGCAGGCCAGCGCTGCAGGTGAAATCTCCGTAGACCTCCAGGCAGCCAGTGGATCATCTTATGCCTACCTGAACGCCATGATTGTAAGGGCAGCTTACGACGATAGTACTGCACCAGCCAAACCGCGCAACTTGAACGCCCGCGTTCAGGCAAACGGTATACGCCTAAATTGGATAGACGCTGCTTATAATGAAAGTGGTTATAACGTGTTCCGCGCCACCACGCAGGCAGGACCATATCAACAACTAAGCCCCAACCCTAACGTAAACGATACTGCTTACACTGACGTATCGGCAATTGCAGGTATTGCATACTACTACGTTGTGACTGCCTACAATAATTATGGCATCACTGGCTCCGATACCGTAAGCGCCATAATAGCTAACCGCGCACCATCACTGACCACCCTATCGAAAGTATCCATTAAAACGGATACCACAATTACGGTAGGCATAAGCGCCACCGACGATCCGGGCGACGTGATTACTTTGTCTGTTAGCGGACTGCCGGCATTTGCCACCTTTCAGGACAATGGCAATGGTAATGGTAATATTACCTTGGCTCCTCATACAGCCAACATCGGCAAATACACGGTTACCATCAGTGCCACCGATAATCATGGTGCTATTACCAACCAGGTATTAACTATTCAGGTCAGTGATAAAAACATCACTTCTACCTATGTAGACTTTAATCAGGTAATGCCCGCCAGCGCTCCTTGGACCAGCTTTAACGCGGCTCCCAGTGCAGGTGTAACGCTTAGCAACCTGCTGGATGAAAGTGGCACACATACCGGTATCAACATTACCCTGTTAGACGCCCTGAGCGGTAGCAATACCAATGGTGCAACTACTGGGAACAATTCCGGCATTTACCCTGATACCGTGTTGGCTACTTACTGGTATGATCAATCTGGCACTGCCAAACGCTTACGCCTGCTTAATGTGCCGGCTAACCGCAAATACAATTTAATATTCATTGGCAGCCGTGCATCGGTATCTGATAACCGCAATACAATTTATACTTCCGGCGGACAATCTGTAACGCTGAACGCAGCCGGTAACACCGCCACCACGGTGCAACTGAATGGTCTCTCCCCGGATTCAAACGGCATCATCGAGTTTACCATTGCCCAAGCCTCCGGCTCTTTTGCCGCTTACCTCAATGCTATGGTTATCCAATCGTATGTAGATAATGGCATTCCGCTGGCCCCGGCCAACCTCACCGGCTCAGGCATTTCCCGCTCTACCATCAAATTGAGCTGGGCCGATAATTCCAATAACGAGACCGGTTTTGATGTGTACCGTTCCAATACCCGGATTGGGGAGTATACCAAAATTGGCAGCGTAGCTGCTAACGTGAATACGTATAGCGACAGTGTGGGATTATCGCCGTCCACTATTTATTACTACCAGGTAAAAACAGTGAATGGTACCCAGACTTCTGATTTCAGTAATGTAGCCGCTGCGTCTACCATGGCTTGGGCCAATTATATTAATTTCAATACAGTGAACCCGGCGCCTGCTCCGTGGAACAATACCACCAGCCTACCTTACGTGGGCCTGTCTGTGCCAAACATGAAGGACGACGAGGGGAATGCCACCAGTCAGACGCTAACTATCACCCGTGCCTTTACCGGCACCAACCCTGCTGGTAAGGTAACCGGCAACAACTCTGGCGTATATCCTGACCTGGTGTTGGCAGAATCTTACTACGTAGAACCTGGCGATACCGCCGAGATGACAATCACTGGTCTTAATCAGGCCATGACTTACACTTTCACTTTCTTCGGTGATCGTGTGGACGGCGGTTCCAGGGTAAGTGCCTATAAGATCGGCAACCAAATTGTAACATTGGAGGCTAATAATAATGTGAGCAATACGGTACAGATAGCCGGTGTAGTACCTGATCAGAATGGTAATATTAAGATCACTGTGTACATATATGCTAACTACGCTTATCTTAATGCATTGGTTATCCAGGCCTTCCCTTCTACCCAGCCCAATCTGCCAACGCTGCAGGTGAAAAACCCACAGCAAAAGAAAGGCATCACACTGGGCGATATAAGTTCCGCTGATAATACGCTTACAGTTGTGAACGTATACCCGAACCCGATACAATCCACTGTTTATGTATCCTTGCACCAAGGCAAGCAAAGTTCAGTAGTAGCTTTACGCCTCTACGATCTGAGTGGTCACCTAGTAGCGGCAAAAGACCTTGGTAATGTGACAACTGGCTCGTATCTTCAACGCCTAGATGTTAGCTCCAATAGACTTGCAAGCGGTTATTACCTGTTACAAATAATTGCAGATGGCCAAACAGTCAAAACAATAAAATTATTCAAGAACTAAGGAGTTAATCCGGAAGCTAAAAAAATCCGGTTGTAACAAACCGGATTTTTTCAGCTTCATTAAATTAGATTAATTCATACATTAAAGAATCCGCGAATATGGATCTGATTTATTTATTTAATGCACTACTGAGAAGAAAATGGCTAATTATCTTTTGTTCTGTATTTGCCGTTGTTGTAGCCTTCTTGTTTACACTCCGACAGGAAAAGCAGTATAAATCTTCTGCCCAGATGGCTACTGGTTTTACCACCACAGACCAGGTAAAACTAAAGGATGAAAATTTTGATGCATTTGAGATTGATGTGAAGTTCAATAACGTAATGGAAGCCATGACCTCCAACCGCGTATTGAGTATGGTGTCTTACAACGCCATGATTCACGATCTGGAAACGCCTGCCAAAGCATATCATCATCCGGACCCCCGTGATAAAAATTATAACAGTTACCGTAATACGGATAGAGGCAAAGCCCTGCAGGTATTGAAGAAAAAATATGCAGATGAACAACTGCTTAGTTCTTATGATCCGGAAGACCGCAAGATACTGGAGCTGGTTAAAGCTTTTCATTACGATTTGGAAACCTTACGTAAGCAATTGACCGTAAGCCGCGTAGTGCGCACCGACTTCATCGACATCCAATATTTGTCAGACAATCCGGAGTTGTCTGCCTCTATCGTAAACCAGCTCTTTACGGAGTTTATGCGCAGTAACGAAGCTTCCCGTGCGCAGCAAACTGTAGAATCTATTGCTACACTGGAAAAACTCGTGAAACAAAAAAGAGATGCACTGGACCAGAAGTTGAACGATCTTCGTTCACAAGGTACGGTAGATGTATCGGTAGAAAGTTCCAGCGCCATGGAGCAGATCAGCAATTTCGAAAACCGCCTGGCAGACGAGAAAAGTACGCTCACTTCTGCCTCCCTGGCATTACAGCAGATTACCGATCAACTGGCCGAAATGGAACGTACCAACGCCAAAACCGCCATTGCTTCTAACGCCAATGCCGCTGACCTGGCCAATCTTAAAAAACAAGTGGATGCTGCTAAGTCTGACGATGACGCCAGAAGTGGCACCGACCCAGAGCTGCATAAAAAATACCTTGCGCTGAAAGCGGATTACAATACTAAACGTGCGGCCTCCTTAAGTTCTTCTGCCAGCGGCACCGGAACGGTAACCAAGGCTGAATTACTTCAGAAAAAAAGCGACCTGGAAGTGCAGGTAAAGTCTGCCACACAGAATGTAACGTCTTATGAACAGCGGCTTAAACAATTAAACTCCGGCGTTGGCGCAATTGCCGCAAGAGGAGCTACCAACATTGCACTGAAAAAGGAACTGGACCTAGCCCAACAGGAATATGAAAATGTAAAATCCCGCTACGATGCAGCCACGAATAGCCAGGTGGTACCGCTGGACAATTTCCGGCAGATCCTTTATGGCCAGCCGGCAGTAGACCCGGAACCCTCCAAACGCCTGATCATATTAGGCCTTTCCGGTATTTCCATGTTTGTATTTTGCTGCATATTAATTATCCTGCTGGAGTATCTGGATGTATCGATCAAAACGCCCTCCCAATTTAACAAGACCATTAACCTCCAACTGCTTGGCATCGTAAACCGGATATCTTTAAAGCAAACGGCGATCAACAGCATTTTTAATTCGGAATTGCCGCAGAAGGAAAAAGATACGTTGGTGCTTTTCCGTGAACATGTGCGCATGTTGCGCTATGAACTGGAAAGCAGGCCACAGCATATTTACCTGTTCACCAGTGCGCGCACTGGTGAAGGTAAAACTACCGTCATCACCTCCCTGGCCAACAGTCTGTCGATGAGTAAACATAAAGTACTTTTGATCGATACGAATTTTACCAACAATGGTCTTACCCGTCAATACGATGCCAAGCCCGAATTGGAAAAATATTCAGCGGAAAATTTTAGCCTGGAACATCTCAAGCAAACGCTGATCAAAACGACAGACAATGCTTATATCGATGTGATTGGCTGCCAGGGCGGCGACTACACGCCTTCCGAGATATTGCCACATAATAATTTGCTACAACATCTCCCCGCTTTGCTTAATACGTACGACTATATTTTCCTGGAAGGCGCAGCACTCAACGAACGCGCCGACAGTAAGGAACTCATGCAATATGTGGAAGTCGTGATTTCGATCGTATCTGCCAGATCTACTGTGAAACCTACCGATAAAGATTCGATAGGGTTCCTGCAAAGTCTGAATGGTAAATATGCCGGGGCTATATTGAACTACGTCGAAAAAAGTAACATTGATATTTAAACAGGACCGATCGTATTCTTATGGCGAATAAATTCTGGGATAAAGATATTCTGCAAAGCAACCGCCTGCCGTGGATAGATTATGCGCGTGGTATTGCCATCTTGCTGGTATTATACCGGCACATCTATGAGGGCATCACCCGGGCTGGTATAGGTAATGGGCAGTATGCCTATCTGGAGGATGCTAATATCATCTTTTATAGTTTCCGCATGCCGCTGTTCTTTATTCTTTCGGGCGCCTTTGTGCGGAAAAGCCTTCAGAAACGGTCTACCGGGGAATTGATTAAAAACAAGTTCAATATCCTGCTGTACCCCTACCTGGTATGGTGCGTCATCCAGATCACCTTGCAAATAATATTAAGCAAGTATGTGAATGCCAACCGAAGCCTGGTAGATTATGGATATATTTTTCTCTATCCACGCCGCCTAGACCAATTCTGGTACCTGTACGCCCTGTTCAATGTGAGTGTATTGTACATACTGACTAGCCAAAAACTGAAACTGCGCGTTTGGCAACAACTGGTAATAGGGTTTGCCATGTACATGCTATCCAGTTATGTGTCCATCCATAACATAGATTTGGGTTTTGTGCATGATATCCTTCGCTTCTATGGTTTCTTTGCCCTGGGCGACCTTATAGGGGGAAAACTGCTGGACAAATCTATGTATAAATATTACAGTTCATGGTGGACCTTCCTGGCATTATTGCCGGTATTTGCTGTCAGCCAATACTACTTCCTGCACAAAAACATCCAGATGGGCGGCACCATGTTCGTTGAGGAGTACCAACCGTTGTTATTCCTGGTGATATCGCTGGCTGGCTGTGCCTTCATGGCCAATATTGCTTTTTTATTACAGCGATATGCCGTTGTAAGAATATTGCGTATCGTAGGTTTTCATTCCCTTTATATTTATGTGTCGCATGTATTGGTAGCTTCGGCTTGCCGCATCGTGCTGGTAAAGGTGCTGGGCATTCAATCCGTACCTTTGCTACTGGTAATTTGTCTTATATTTGCGGCGGTTATTCCTATTTTATTATACAGAACAGCCATGTACTTTGGTGCCTGGTGGCTTTATAGCCTGGAGCGACCCCGAAAGCAAAAGCAATCTTCCACCCCAAATGCTATCACACCGGTGGCAGATCTAAACTAACCTATAGGCGATAACAATGAGTGAACAGAAATATGCATATTGGCTAAAGTCCGGCTTTTACAGCGCCTTACAGAAATTCTCTGTATTGCTGTTTGGCATAGGGAGCGTTATGGTGCTGAACCGTAGCTTGCCAAAAGCTGATATGGGGGTATGGAACTTGTTTCTTACTGGCAGCGCATTTGTGGAAGTAATTCGCCACTCCCTTATAAAAAATGCAGTGATCAAGTACCTGAACAGTGAAGACGCCGCCACGCATGCACATATCAACTCTGCAGCCCTCAGCCTGAACATAATTGTAACCACCCTCATCACCATACTACTGGTAGCCTTCATTGTGCCGCTCAGTGATCACCTGAATGCACCGGCACTGGCACAGGTAATGTTTTGCTTTATACCAGGCCTGGTTTTGCTCGTCCCCTTCTCCCACTTTGAATGGGTGCAAAACGCCAACGCCGATTTCAAAGGTATTTTCTGGGCGTATTTGTTGCGCCAGGGCGTAACCTTTACCCTCATTATTATTCACCTGCTGAGCGGCCATCAGATGACCCTCACGGCCCTCATTATTTACTTCGATATCGGGCTACTGGCTGGTGTGATCATATCCGGCAGTTTTGCCTATAAGTTCCTGGAGCGCCGCTACATTTTCGAATGGAAATGGATCAAAAAACTATGGAACTTCGGCGGCATTGTTTTCGGCACTAACATTAGCTCTACGTTATTTCGCAATACCGATCAGTTTATCATCAGCTCCTACATCGGTCCCTCTTCAGTGGCCCTATATGGCGTATGCCTGCGGGCGTCTAATATGGTAGACCTTCCATCCCAGGTACTGGCAGACATCCTGTTTCCCAAAAGTGCGGAGACCATGGAAACTGGTAATTATGGGAAAGTAGCTTTCTATTATGAAAAAGCAGTGGGTTATGTGCTGGCTATCGCCACCCCCGTAGTTATTGGTATATGCCTACTGCCCAAATTGGCGTTGCTGGTGCTGGGTGGCAAAGGTTATGTGGAAGCGGCAGGCATTTTACAGATCACCATCCTATATGGTCTGTTCCTCCCTTTCATCAAGCAATTTGGTACCATTATGGATTCTGTGGGTATGCCCAAAGTGAATTTCCTGGTGATGACCATTACAGCTTTCTGCAATGTTTTTATATGCAGCTTTATGACATTCCGGTTTGGACTGCCAGGCGCCGCTTACGGCACCTTTATTTCTTACGCCATCTGCTTTATGATCACCCAGGTAGTGATGCGTAAAAAGATTGGCACCCGTTTCCCAAACATACTCCGGCATGCTATACAGTTTTACCCTGAGATATTACCCGTTCTTCAACAGAAAATTTTATACAAATGGAAAGTAAGATGATCACCGGAAGAGACATACTCCTCGTTGGTCTTCAGCCCTGGGATATCGCCATTGGCAGCAACTGCAAAAATGTAGCGACAGAGTTGTCTAAATACAACAACCGGATTTTATACGTAAACCGGGCCCTGGACCGCATTACCCTGCTACGCGACCGAAAAGATGTAAAAACGCAGACCCGGTTGAAAAGTCTGCACCACCAGGCTAACGACCTCCAGGAGATCCGTCCAAACTTCTGGACCCTGGACCCTCGTACGGTACTGGAATCCGTGAACTGGATACCTTTCAAAACACCGTTCGATATAATTAACCGGATTAATAACCGCCGCATGGCTGCGCAAATCAGGCAAGCCATTCACCGCCTGGGCTTTAAAAACGTACTGTTGTTTATTGACAACGAATTTTACCGTGGGCAATACCTGCAGGAAATGCTGGCACCGGAAGTAACGGACTGCATTTATTACAGCCGCGACAACCTGGCCACCCACCCCTTCTTCGTGCGCCAGGGCAAACGCCTGGAGCCTAAGCTTATTGCCAAATCCACCATGGTAGTTACCAATTCTGATTACCTGGAAGATTATGGCCGTAAATATAATCCTCATACTTATAACATTTTACAGGGCTGCGACTTCGAACGCTTTTTCCCTGATCAGCCCTTTACCCTGCCAGATGAAATGCGAGGCATTAAAGGACCCATTATTGGTTACATGGGTGTGATGACCGTAGCCCGCCTGGATCTTAAAATACTGGAACATATTGCCACCCAACGCCCTGACTGGAGCCTGGTGCTGGTAGGCCCACAGGATAAAACTTTCCAGAAAAGCAGACTGCATGCGCTACCAAACGTACATTTCATCGCCAACGTGCCGGAAGTAAAGGTGCCACAATACATACAGTTTTTCGACGTATGCATTAATCCACAACTGGTAAATGGCATGACCATCGGCAACTATCCCCGCAAGCTGGATGAATATATGGTATTGGGCAAACCGGTGGTTGTAACCCGGACGCTGGCCATGGAACTGTTTAAAGATCATGTATACCAGTGTGATACGCCGCAGGATTACGTAGAAAACATTACCCGGGCGCTGGAAGAACGAAAAGATGAGAAACGTGTACAAGGTTGGATAGACTTTTCCCTTCAGCATACCTGGGAAGTAAGTCTTTCCAAAATGAGCCAGCACTATTTCCGGTTAAAAAAAACACAGCAATCACAACCCGCATAAGCGTATAATATGGCAGATGACAGGTTTAGCAATGACAGGATTTTGGAGATAATGGTCACAGCGTTTGTGTTCCTGACCCTGTTACTGCTGTATGTGAAAATTTTATTTTTTTAAAGCATTTACCTGTTGAGTTATTCAAACCGTAAACAAAGCGTCACAGACCGCATGGTAGGGCTGCTATACCGTAATTTCATTGCGGCAAAAATGCAGAGCATTCCTGGCATTATCTTGCTGGGGCTGATCGCTATTGCCATTTCCTTTGCGGTTTATAAAATAGGCTTTCTTATGGGGCTGGGCATTATTGGTGGAATACTGGGCCTCACCATTGCTGCCATTTGCCTGCTAAGTACGGAATTAGGATATTACATCATCATCACTATTTCTACCTTCATCTTCTTTATAAGCCGCCTGGCCCACGACGCCATTCCTGCTGGTGTAGGGATAGATGTACTTATCGCCTTGAATTTTCTGGGTATTTATTTTCAAAAAACTATTAATAAAGAAAGGTATTGGAGCTATTCGCGTAATCCTATTACCTATGTATATTTCTTGTTCATCGCATTTATGCTGGTAGAGCTGTTCAACCCGTCTATGTATTCCATAGCAGGTTGGGTTTTTGCTTTCCGGAAAATGCTCAACTTCGTGATGATATACTTCATTGGTCTGCATGTGTTCAAGGATATGAAATCAGTAAAGACCTTCATGAAAGTTTGGCTTACCCTCATGCTTATTGTAGCCCTTTATGGTTGCTATCAACATATTTTTGGTTTACCCTCTTTTGAATATGCCTGGGTAAGTAGCGATCCCATACGGCTACGGCTGTACCTACAGGCAGGCGTGATGCGCGATTATTCCTTTCTTTCAGACCCCACTTCCTTCGGCATCATCATGGCCAGCAGTGCGCTTATAGCCCTTGTACTGGCTATGGGCCCGGTTTCCCCCAGAAGGCGCAACCAGTTATTATTTGGTATGGCTATCATGGGGCTTGCCATGGGCTACTCTGGCACACGTACCGCATATGCCATGGTACCCGCCGGCGCTGTATTTTTTATGCTGATGACTATCACCAGCCGCCGCACACTGGCTTTTGCCATCATTGGTATTATGGGCTTTGTGATCCTGGTATTTGGCCCGTTTTATAACAGTACTGCACAGCGTATCCGCAGCACCTTCCGCCCTACTAATGATGAATCGTTCAGCGTGCGCGACATAAACCGACACCGCATACAACCATATATTTATATGCATCCCCTGGGCGGTGGTCTTAGTACAGCAGGCGTACAGGGAGAACAATATAACCCCGGGCATCCGCTGGCAGGATTTCCGCCAGACAGTGGCCTATTGAAAAGCGCAGTAGAAACTGGCTGGGTAGGCCTTGCGCTTTCTTGCCTAATCTATTTTGTGGTGTTACAAACCGGCATCAGTAATTATTATAAATGCCAGTCGAAGGAAATACGAAACTATTATGCAGCGGGCCTGGTGGGTATGTTTTCGATGGTGGTAGCCCAATACTCCCAAGTGGCCATTGGCCAGATACCTGGCTCCTTCCTGTTTTACGGACTAATGCCAATGATGGTAAAGTTGATCACTTTTGATAAAACGTCTACTCAAACACAACCAAATAAACTACACGAACAATGAAAAAAATAACACTGCTTGCTTGTCTTGTGCTCTCTTGCATACAAAGCTTTTCGCAGCAATTAAATGCTAAATCTACCGACCACAATGGCGTTGCACGCGACACCGCCATACGCTCCGACATCCGGGACCGGCTGGTAGAACTGGCCCTGCAAAATCCCGCGTACAGAATTGCCACTTACGAAAGGGATAAAACAGTATATGAACTAAATAAGGCCGGCGGCGCCTGGCTAAACTATGTAGTGGCCAGTGTGAACATTAACGAGATCAGCATAGGCAGCTACAATCACAACGACGCGAATAAAAATAACCTTTACTATCCGCTGTGGAATATAGGGGTGAATGTACCCCTGGGTTCTCTGATCGGCAAGCCGAATGATGTAAAGATTGCCCGCGCCAACCTCAAGATCACTACGGAACAACAGCAAGTGCTTGCCCAGCAACTGAAAGCGGAGGTGCTGGCTCGCTACGAAGATTATGTAAGCAAGCGCGAACTGTTGCAACTTCAGAACGATATTACCGACGAAAATTACAACGACTATTCCCAGGCTGAAGCTAAATATTCCGCCGGCACTATTACTTACGAGGAATACAGCGTATCCTCCAAACGGTACAATACGGAACAGATTAATAAAATGAACCTGGAAAGAGATGTAAAGGTGACCAAAATCCGTGTGGAAGAAATGATTGGTCGTAACCTGGAAGATATCTATCTCGACAAGCCCCTCGCCAAGTAATTAATTCTTTGATGGCGCCATTTGTGGCGTGCAAATCTGACTTCCTTTATGAAGCACTACATGAAAAAAAGTTTTACGGGCATCCTGTGTATGCTCTCGCTGGGAATGGCCGCTATGGCACAGAAGCATATGGAGCAGGTGCAGGTGGAGGTAGCGCCACGTTTTAAAAAAGGTGCCCTGCTGCAACTGCCGGACGACTATGCTCAAAATCCTAAAAAACGTTATCCATTGATCATCTTCCTGCATGGCCGCAGCCGCTCAGGAGAAGACTTGAGTAAACTTACCTACGATGGCATTCCCTACTTGCTGGATAAGGGCGTAAGTCTTAATACGGTAAATCCGGCAGACGGGAAAACCTATAAATTTATTATCATCATGCCCCAGGCCGAATTCTGGGGGCTGCGTCCGGACAATATCACCGCTGTCATGAACGATATAGAACGCCAATACCGTGTAGATACAACCCGTGTATATCTTACCGGCTACAGTGCAGGCGGCTCCGGCACATTCACCGCACTGACCGACAATGCTGCGCTTACCCGTCGTTTTGCAGCAGCCGTACCCATGTCTCCCACTACGCTGAACGATGAAAACATTGCCCGGCTGAAAATGATTGCAGATGGCAATGTGGGTATTTGGGCCTTTGCCGGTAAAGGAGAATTGCGCTTCCTGATGGACACCCGACGTTACGTAGACAGTGTAAAGAAATACAATGACTCCCTAGCTATCATAACCGTACATGATGGCGGCCATTGCTGTTTCAAACAATTTTACGATCCTGGGTATAAAATGAATGGATTAAATATCTATGAATGGATGCTGCAACACAAAAGAACGGTATCCGCTGCGGTGGCAAACAAGAAGACCCATATTTAGATGAAAGTATATTTTAAAAATCTTGATGGCATACGCTTTATTGCGGCCTTGCTCGTAGTATTGCACCACGCGCAGTTTTTTAAGATCAAATACCATGTTGGTAACCTGCCATTTCTGGACACGGCACTGAATACAGGGCGAACCGGGGTAAATCTGTTTTTCGTATTGAGTGGTTTCCTCATCAGCTATTTGCTCATGCGGGAAAATCAACAAACCGGAACCATCAGCCTGCGCAATTTCTATATGCGCCGCATTCTCCGCATATGGCCCCTATACCTTGCCTATGGAATAGGCCTTTCCATACTGGCACCCATCATCTTCAAAGCAATCGGCATCTCCGCAGAAAGCGACCTGCATACCGTCATCACCAACCTTGCGTTTGTGCTGCTTTTTGCGGTCAATTTCCAACTGGCCTTCTTCCCTTACAATAAAGACATCCTGGAAATAACTTGGTCGGTGTGCGTGGAAGAACAGTTTTACCTGCTCTGGCCAGTACTCATGCTGAGTTTCCGGAAACACCTGAAAACCTTGTTCCTCGCCTTGATCGCGCTAGGTTTTGTCAGTAAGCTCGCGGGCATACTGGTGCCTAAGTATTTCCCGGTAGGCCAGCAACACATGCTGGACATGACCTATTTAATGCTGACCGACAAACTTGAATTATTTGGCACCGGCATGTTTGCTGCTTATATATGGTTTCATCAACAGGAATATGCAGGCTTGCTGCGCCGTTTTTTTACCCGGCCCATACAAACAGTTATGCTGGTACTAACTATACTGGTTGTATTCAACGTGATTAACTTTCCTTTACTCACTTTTTATTATCTCGACAATTACATTCATGCTTTCTGCTTTGGCTACCTGATGATTGCAGCCGTGTCTGAAAACAGTATATTGAATCTGGAACAACCCATTATGAAAACGATGGGTAAAATATCTTACGGGTTATACATGTATCACCCTCCTATTTCACAACTCATCCTCTTATTATTTCTCCGCCTATTTAAAGCAAAGCAATCTATCCTGGTATACGATATTTTGTTTCCCGCCTGCTGCGTGGCCGCCACTGGCCTGGTGGCCTATTATTCCTATGAATGGTATGAGAAACGCTTCCTGAAAATAAAGAATCAGTTTGCCATTGTAAAGACCAGAATATAACTATTACATGAAGAACTCCACTCCCTTTGGATATTTATTTTAAAGGAGAGCGGCATCCATAAAAAACCCGGGACTGGTCGGATAGGTGTTAGCTATCCGACCAGCCCCGGGGAAAGCTGGCTGTCTGAAAATGCGCTATTGTATCTTCAAGAATTTATGGATAAAGTTATAATTCTTCCCGTCTGTTATCTTTAAAAGGTATAAGCCGGAAGGTAGGTCTGTTACATTGATGGTGGTTTGCAGGGAAGCGCCCACGCCAAGATGAATGTTTTTAACCAGGTGGCCGTTACTGCTGTACACCAACATGGATATATTGCCAGGTACCGTTTTCGATGTAGAAACATGCAGCTCATTGGACGTGGGATTCGGGAATATCTTAATATCCAGATCGTCGGGTACCGTTCCATCATCGTTCTGCACAATTATCTGCACGGTGGCCATGGAGGTCTCGCCGTTATTGTCCGTTACGGTCAATGAAAACACATACACCCCTGGCGTTGTAGCAACAGCCGTGGTGGTGGACTGGCTGGGACTCAGCAGGCTGGCAGCCGCAGGGCCAGATACCATATTCCATTGATAACTAACAATAGTTCCATCCGGATCGTAAGAAGCGTTTCCGTCTAGGGTAAATGCACCGTAAGAAGCATTTACCACCTGATCCTGTCCTGCATTCGCCACTGGTGGTTGGTTATCGGTGGGTTCGCTCAGCACATTGATAGTAACCTTACTTTGAGCCGTGGCCCCACTATTATCCGTTACCGTCAATATAAATGTATGAAGGCCCACCGCCAGTTCGGTGATCTGGGTAGTGGCTGCCTGCGGGTTTGCGATGGTAGCAGCGCCGCCACTTTGCTGTGTCCAACTGTATCCGGAAATAGTACCGTCTGGGTCGTAGGAAGCGCTTCCATCCAACGTAGCCGAATTAACAGGTAGCGTGATGGTAATATTGGCCCCCGCATTGGCTACCGGCGGAGTGTTTACCGTGCTGGCGGGTGTTACGGTTACCGTTATTTTATCGGTAGCTGTAGCACCTTTATCATCTGTAACGGTCAGCGAAAATATGTAGGTGCCTGCATATAATCCCGTAATGGCCGTGGAGGCGGTATTTGCGCTGGCAATAGTAGCCTGCCCACCGCTTACCTTCTGCCATTGATAACTTACAATACTGCCATCCGGATCGTAAGAAGCATTGCCATTCAAGGTAATGCTGCTATTAGGCAGCGCTATACTGATGTCGTTGCCCGCATTGGCCACAGGCGCCTTATTGGCCACCACGGCGGGTAATACGGTAATAGTAATCTTTGCTGTATTCGTAGCGCCAGCATTATCGGTAACGGTCAGTGAGAATACATAAGTACCTTGAAGCAAGCCGGAAATGGCCGTGGTGGCAGTAGATGGTTGTGCAATCGTTCCCCCGTTTCCACTAGTCTTGGTCCATTTGTAAGAAACAATACTGCCATCCGGATCGTAAGAATTGCTGCCATCCAGGGTAGCAGTATTGGTAGGCAGCGTGATAGTGAAATCACTGCCAGCATCGGCAACAGGCAACCGGTTGGTAACCGGTGCAGGGTCTACGGTAATCGTAACATTGTCGCTGGCCACCGCGCCACTGTTGTCTGTAACGGTAAGTTTAAACACATAAGTACCCGCTACACTCAGCCCGGTAATGGCGGTGCGTACACTGGAGGGCTCGGCAATGGTAGCCGTAGCGCCACTTACCTGTGTCCATACATAACTGGCAATGGTACCATCGGGATCATAAGAATTACCACCATCCAGGTTATAGGTATTATTAGGCAGGTTAATGGAAGCATCTGTGCCGGCATTGGCCACAGGCGCCTTATTTACTACGGGTTGTGGGAATACGGTAATTGTAACCTGTGCGGTACTAACACTGCCCTTATTATCTGTAACAGTAAGTGAAAATACATGTGGGCCCTGGCTCAACCCGGTAATCTTGGTGGTAGCAGCCGTAGGATCGGCCAGTACAGCATTACCGCCAGACACCTGTACCCACAAATAAGAAGCAATGGTGCCATCCGGATCGTAGGAAGCGGAGCCATTCAACACGGTATAGTCCAGGGGTAAGGTGATGCTGGCATTGCTACCTGCGCTGGCTACTGGCGGTATATTGGCGGCGGGTGCTGGCGCTACGGTTACGGTAACCTGGTCGGTGGCACTTACACCCTTATTGTCTTTTACCGTCAGGGCAAATACATAGGCTCCGGCTACCGTCAAACCATTTACGGTGGTACTGGCATTGCCTGATTGGCCAAAGGTTACCGTAACGTTGGAGGGTGCACTCACCAGTACCCATTTATACGATGCAATCGTACCATCGGGATCATAGGAATTACTGCCGTCCAGGTTAGCGGAATTATTAGGAAGGTTAATGGAAATGTCTGCGCCCGCATTTGCAATGGGGGCCTTGTTGGCAGGAGGTTCCGGCAGTACGGTCACCGTCACGTTGCTCGTGCTGCTCCCCCCTTTGTCGTCAGTTACCTGCAACTGGAAGATGTAAGTGCCGGCCACCAGGCTGGTTACCTTGGTGCTTACGCTGGTAGCGCTGGCGATTACCGCGTTACCACCGCTAATGCGGGTCCATTTATAAGATACAATCTTACCATCCGGATCGGCAGAGGCGCTACCATCGAGTGTAACGCTGCTTACCGGCAGGGTAATAGTTTGAGCCGGGCCGGCATTGGCCACCGGCAATTGATTCAGGGCTTTTACAAACACTGATATTGTATCGGAATCGGTAGCCCCTCCATTATCTGTAACTTCCAGTACATATACATAGGTACCTTCCTGGAGGTTGCTCACTGTAGTGGTACTGGCAGATGGTTGTTCAATGGTAGCACCAGCTGGCCCACTAATATTTTTCCAGGCATACGTAACGATTGTACCATCCGGATCGGTAGAGGCAGTACCATCCAGCTTAATGGAATTTTCGGGAAGTGTGATGGTGATATCGTTTCCGGCTTTTGCGATAGGTGCTTTGTCCACGGGTGTGCTCCCTGCGAATTCGTACGCCCCAATATCAAATGCCTTGCCCAGTGGCCGGCTATTGTAGTCCATATCTTTTGTAACACCCAGGGAGGTAAGGCTCATCCCTGCATCAATAGCGGGCGAACCCGTTTGCAGGTGGAAGTCGTTGCCCGCCGCATTTACAAATTTTGGACTGGTGAGGTCTCCAATGTATAGATTGTTCGCAGATTTATAATCCAGCCCCCCGGCAACATTCAGGTAATCCCGGCTGCCGTAATTGCCAGAGGTATCCACGTCTACGATCAGGTTATTGTAAAACAGGTTGCCCTTTCCTGTTAGATTATAAGTGTCCAGGAAACGGATGCCATTACGTTGTGAGTTTACCACCGTATTGTTGAACGCATAAATGCGCAATGGCTCATCGGGGAAAAGGTTGGGCCGTGTATCAATGAAAATACCGTCGTCCAGGTTGGGAGAAGGATCGTACTTACCAGCACCCGTCACCACGTTATTATACACTTGGATCAGACCAATCCCAAACACTTGTATGCCCGGGCCTGAACCATTGATTACTTTATTATTATGTACCAGGCCAGTGGAAGAGCCACCCATGATAATGCCGGAATTTTGCCCATATTCTTTGGCCATTCCGTAATCGGTGACACTATTATCATACACCTCCACACCTTCCGGAGCGGTAGAAACCTGTATGCCATCCCAGCCAGTGTTTTTGGTAGTAACATTATAAATTTTCAGATTGTAGATGCGGGGAGGCAGGGCTGTAATGGTAGAGCCGTTGCAGGTCATAGAAGTACCATTAGGCGAACTGTTGCCAATGTAAAGCCCTTCCACCTGCGTATCATGCACATAAAGATCGTGCAGTTTCACATTCCGGATCTCGAAATTGGGAGCTTGGTTTATCGGATCGCAATCGGGGTTTATTTTGGCAAACATGCCTACTCCGCAACGTTCAATCTCTATCCAGGCAGCTTCATAATCGGAACATCCTTTACCAATGGCCATGCCTGTGGGCAGGTCAGGTCCACCGCCGTCTACCAGGAAGCCATATTTATCATTACTACCGGAGCCGGTTACAATAAAATATTTTGAATTGGTGAATCCAAAACCATAGTTGCCATTGTTGCCAATGACTACCTGGCCGCCACAGTTAATAAATACAATAGGTTTGGCGGCAGTACCGGTAAAGTTCAGAAACATAATGGCCGTATACTTGCCTGCCTGCACACATACCGTATCACCGGGTTGCACATTCATGGAGCTACCATCTATATAAGCAGCGCCTTTGGAATCTGGTTTAATCAGGAATTTGCAACTGCTGCAACCCACTGCTTCACTGGCGGAAGATGACGGCGTTGCGGTGATAGCGGCTATTACCACTACACTACTTTGCGCCACTGAAGTAAGACCGTCTGTACCAGTTACCTGCAATTGAAATACATATGTGCCAGCACTTACCAGGTTGCTCACCGTAGTGGTGGCACTGCCGGAAGCCGCAATTACTGCGGTAGCCGGGCCGGAAACCTGGCTCCATTCGTATTGCGCAATATCACCGCTGGAGGCAGAACCATCCAGGCTGGCAGTGGTTACTGGCAACGTAATATCCTGACTGGCGCTGGCTACTATCGCTTTTGCATTTGCAGCGGCTTTATTGACCACCACCGTTTCATTGACCGTAGTATTTAAACCATCTGCGCCAGTAACTTTTAATTGAAAGACATAAGTACCGGCAGTTGAAAGATTATTCACCACAGTTTTTGCCGCTGCGGCGCTAACAATAGTTGCCGTAACCGGACCGGATACCTGTGTCCATCCATAAGTGCTGATGGTGCCGGTGGAGGGCGATCCATCCAGGGTAGCCGTCTTTACTGGCAAGGTAATACTTTGGGTGGCGGTGGTTACGATTGCTTTCGCATTAGAAGCGACAACTTTATTAACCACTACCGTTACATTCACCGTGTTGCTAAGGCCGTCTGCGCCGGTCACTTTTAATTGGAATACATAAGTGCCGGCGGTCGTAAGGTTATTCACTACAGTTTTAGCTGCTGCCTTGCTTACTATAGCCGCCGTAACCGGTCCGGAAACCTGTGTCCACGCGTAAGTGCTGATAGTGCCGGTGGAAGGTGTTCCATCCAGCGTTACAGTGTTTACCGGTAAGGTAATAGACAGGGAAGTTTGTGCGGCCTGCGCCCTGGCATTAGCAGCCGTGGAGGTGGTGGTGGAACGGCTGTATTGCAACATCCATTCATAAATATTAGGAGTCTGGTATTTGTGTGCTGTATCATAAGCACGGTCCCAGGTACCATCGTCATGGCCAGTACCCTGGTATACCGTTGTAATAGCTTTGGTCTTGGGATTGCAGGCATTTACATCTGCGGTATATGTTTGTAAAAAAGTAAGAAAGGTGAGGTCCGCACCTACATTACCACCCAGCGCCCATACCGGAACATTAGAACCAGCTAACGTACAAAGTCCGGCAATCTTGCTATCATCTATGGCGGAGGCGGATACGGGTACAATGGCTGCCAGGTTATTGGCGTATTTAGCCCCCGAAGCTGCATAGTTCCAGGTTCCGGCACCACCAGCACTTAGGCCGGTGAGGTAAATACGGTCGGCATCTATACGGTAGCGGGATTTTACATCATTAATTAAGTTCTGGATATCGGTCTCATTAGACCAGCCACTGGGTATTTGGGGAGATACGACGATAAATTTAAAAAGTTTTCCGTTGACGGTATATTGCATTTTTGCGCCCTTGGAGATCATCTTTGGCACCCCGTGTGCCAATACCAGGTTAAGATTAGTACCTGCCTCCCCCAGCCCATGCAAAAAAATAAGTAAGGGATAGTTAGTGGCAGTAGTATTATAATCATCCGGAAGATGAAGCCAAGCGCCGGTAGTCCCGGTAGAAATGTTTACGCGTATGGATGTCTGGTCACCTTGCGCACGTACCGTCATAGCACAACACAACAAAACGAACGACAAGGCAGCGTAACGCAACAACTTGTACATTAGACGTAGGTGGTTTTTCAAGAGGTCAAAATTAAGATGCAATGGGAGGCTTTCACCTTATCCTCAAACATCTCATAAATACTAAAAAATATGGTTATGGCAAAACTAATATAAAATATGCTTGGTAGAGGTTAATTCTTACTTAAATATAAATATAAATTTTTTAATAATTTAATAAAAAAATTAATTTGAATAATTTATCATAACATTTCTTTCTATATTTTGATATCGGTCGTGGGGTAAATGGCTGTAAAACCATGTTGCTTTGGTAAATCATCCTTCCTGTTATGGGAATAATTTATACCTGCTATGTCTCTTCATTCAAACCCATAATTGTTATGCCCCGCGATGGATTGCGTTTTTACCCAGCCACTGCTGCACGGTGTTGTAGGCCAATACGCCTTTAGCCATGCCCGCTATGTCCCATTGCGGCCGTTCTGCATTGAACCGATGTAATATGCTGGGGTAAATGTCTTTTCGCTGGTTGGCAGTACCAAATATCAGGTCTAGCGCGGGTATTGGGCCGCCCAGTAGGGTATCAAAAAAAGACCTTGGTACGCCAGCATCGGTATGCGGGAAAGCAAATATCCTGTAGTTCAGTGCGAAGCGCGCTTGCAGAAAGTCTACAGAATCCAGCGTTTGCTGTAGCTGCTGCGCAGGCGTTAGTTCCCAGTAATAAGGATGGTCCATGCTATGCCCTCCGATGGCAAAACCCTGCTGCACCAACTTACCTACTTCCTCCATGCGCAATACCGGTGCCTGCCGGGCTGCATAGTCTGCAAAATCCAGTTCCAGTAAGCGCCCCGCTTCATCGGCCAGCGATTGATGGCGATAGGTAATCCGCTTTAACGTAGTTACGAGCCCTTCCACCTCCGCTCCTGTCGGCCTTTCCGGCGAAAGGGGGGCCAGCAGGGATGCCAGTTCAGTACGCAGGGCCTTGCTGGGCTGCCGGGTCATTAAAGCGTCTATCGACAGGCTTATTTTAAATTTATAAAAAAGACGATGATTATCCAGGTAAGCAGGGTTCAGGAAAAATGCTGCCGGAACCCCCTTCCGCAGCAACAGGGGTGCAATAATATTTTTCACCTCCCGCAGTCCATCGTCGAAGGTGAGTAGGAAGCCATTGCGGGGCAACGGTTGCCTACTCTTAGCCGCATCCAAAAGGTCGTATACCGATACCGGCCACCAATGCTTTAAGAGGTAGTCCAGGTCCCGCTCAAATGCTGCCACATTTTTATAGCCATATAAGTGTCGGATATGGGGTACATCCTCATTGCTGACCAGGTGATGATAAGGCAGTAATAGCCTTCCTGGAACCGTTTTTTGGAGCAGCCCAAGCGGCACTGCTTTAATGGCGCTGTAGTAGGCGTTTTTAAATGCTTGCATGGAATAAGTGTCATTATAAAAATAGAGAGCACTTCTTTATAAAGGAAGTGCTCTCTTAATAATTAACGATAAAATATAGGGCTACTTACAAAGAGAAAGCAGCTTTTACCTTATCAACATAGTCTAATTTCTCCCAGGTGAAGAGCTCCACCTCTACTTTGCGTTCAGATTTCTTACCAGCATTGAACACTTTGGTTACCACTTCGTTCTTGCGGCCCATGTGGCCATAAGCAGCGGTTTCGGAGTAGATAGGATTACGCAATTTCAGGCGTTGCTCAATAGCGTAAGGACGCAGGTCAAATATCTCTTCTACCTTGCGGGCTATTTCACCATCGTGCATGTTTACTTTGGAAGATCCGTTGGTAGATACAAATACACCGCAAGGCTTAGCCACGCCAATGGCGTAGGAAACCTGCACCAGCACTTCGTCGCAAACACCAGCGGCTACCAGATTTTTGGCGATGTGGCGGGTGGCATAAGCGGCAGAACGGTCTACCTTGGAAGGATCTTTACCAGAGAAAGCACCACCACCATGGGCGCCTTTACCACCATAGGTATCTACGATGATCTTACGACCGGTAAGGCCGGTATCGCCATGGGGGCCACCGATCACGAATTTGCCGGTAGGATTAATATGGTAGGTGATCTGGTCGGTAAAGAGTTTTTGCAATGCCGGTTTCAATTGTGACTTCACCCGTGGAATGAGGATGTTAATCAAGTCAGACTTGATTTTAGCCAGCATCTCCGTATCGTCTCCAAAATCATCGTGCTGGGTAGAGATCACGATGGTGTCTATACGAATAGGTTGATTGTCGTCAGAGTATTCTATAGTAACCTGGGATTTGGCATCGGGGCGCAGGTAAGTGATTTCTTTATTTTCGCGGCGCAGGGCAGCCAGCTCTGTCAGCAGTTTGTGGGCCAGGTCCAGTGCCAGCGGCATGTAATTTTCAGTTTCGTTGGTTGCATATCCAAACATCATTCCCTGGTCGCCAGCACCCTGTTCTTCCGGATCGGCACGCTCTACGCCCTGGTTGATGTCGGAAGACTGCTCGTGAATAGCGGAGAGAATACCGCAGGAATTGGCTTCGAACATGTATTCACTCTTGGTGTAACCGATCTTACGGATCACGCCACGGGCTATCTCCTGCACGTCCAGATAGGCTTCGGTTTTTACTTCACCGGCCAATACAACCTGACCGGTTGTTACCAGGGTTTCGCAAGCCACCTTGGATTTAGGGTCATATGCCATGAAATGATCGATAAGCGCATCGGAAATTTGATCCGCTACCTTATCCGGATGTCCTTCAGAAACAGACTCTGATGTAAATAAGTAAGGCATAAAGTACTGTATGAATTTTTATGTTTGAACGATGGTTTGCTATTACTATTTATAAGACGGACGTAAAGATAATGAAGTTGCACAACAATTAAGCGATACGTAGTGGGGCTTTTCAGGGGAGATGGTCAGGGTGCAAGAGGGGTATAGTGGTGGTACTGGCTTGCGTAAAAACCTGTTAGCCGCACCGCATAAGGCACGGTTAACAGGCACTGTAAATTTATTTGCTGCCTAACAATTGATGATACAATTGCAGGTAATCAGACAGATCTTCGTTTTCGTTCTTGTAAGGTAATACAATTTTACCTTTTTCGGCTTTGATTTCATCGATGGCCTTTTTATCGATGTTATTGCTACCTATTACAATGGCATCGGAATATTTAGCAGCGCCACGGTTCATGGCTGCAGCCGTACCTTCTTTATAAAGCTCAAGTTCTTTTTCTTTCACGCCATTGATCATTGCTTTCTTTATAAAGCTATCGCCCAGCGATTCAGTAAAGCCGGGGGCTTCCAGGGAGTACACCACTTTTGAGTTGGAGAACACAGGTTCTTTCTTGTAAGCGGTTTTCAGGTATGCCGGTATGAGGGAGGTCATCCATCCGCTACAATGGATCACGTCTGGCGGCCAGCCAAATTTCTTCACGGTTTCCAAAGCGCCTTTGCAGAAGAACACAGCGCGGGCGCCGTTATCATCAAAGAACTGTTCCTGCTCGTCATGAAATAACGATTTACGCTTGAAATAATCTTCGTTGTCCAGGAAATACACTTGCAGGCGGGCATTAGGCAATGAAGCCACTTTAATGATCAGCGGATAATCGTCGCCGTCTATCACAATATTGATCCCAGACAAACGCACCACTTCATGTAATCGATGTCTCCGCTCATTGATGATACCAAATCGAGGCATGATCACCCTCACTTCCAATCCTGCTTCGTTCGACTTGATTGCCATTTTATTGACCATCGCCGCATATTCACTTAATTCGAGATATGGCGACATTTCCTGGGCAATAAAAAGAATTCTTTTCTTTGTGGACATTTACGCTGATTATTAATGCAGTAATTTCTAATTTGGTTGGCAAAATTACGGAATTTCTGTTTAAAAACCGGCAATTACCAGTTTTACCTACCATTTAAGCAACTAAATATGTACGTTTTTAAACATGCGTTCGAGCTGAAAAACTATCTGTCTTCCGCCAGGCAAGCCGGCAAAAGCATTGGTTTTGTGCCCACTATGGGCGCCCTGCACGACGGGCATCTGCAATTGATTGCCCAGGCCCGGCAACATACTGACCTGGTAGTTTGCAGCATTTTTGTAAACCCTACACAGTTCAATGACCCGAAGGATTATGAAAAATATCCCAGCACCATAGCGCAGGATACTGAAAAATTAGTGGCCGCCGGCAACAACGTATTGTTTCTGCCAGCTGTGGCCGAAATGTATCCCGAAGGACTGGCCAGCACCAGCCAATACGATTTTGGCTACCTGGAAACGCTGTTAGAAGGCTCCTACCGTCCCGGACATTTCCAGGGGGTGGGCCGTGTCATGCACAAACTCCTGAAAATGATAATGCCTCACCAGGTTTTCATGGGCCAGAAAGACTTCCAGCAATGCATGATTGTAAAACGCCTCCTGGAAATTACCGGCCTGCCAGCCCAGTTAGTCATTAGCCCCACCACCCGTGAGGCCAGCGGCCTGGCCATGAGCAGCCGCAATATGCGCCTAAGTGCTGAAGAACGGCAAACGGCTACCCTCATTTATCAGGTACTGACATATATTACCCAACATCGTTCCGATATAGATTATGCCCCTGTAGTGGCCGAAGCCACCCGCCGGCTGGTAGCAGGCGGTTTTGTGCCAGACTATGTGGCCATTGCCGATGCTGCTACCCTGCTCCCCATTACCGGTGCTATTCCCGGCAAACAGGTAGCGTTGATCGCCGCTAAACTGGGTGAAGTACGCCTCATCGACAATGTCGTATACTAGCTGCCAGTAAGATACAGCAGCGGATGTTAAAGTTTTGTTTAAAGTAACCTGGCAAAACCTTGATTTATAAACCATGGGGCCGCTTCCTGAAAATGGCTGGCAGCCGTTCCGTTGTCGGGATTGCTGTTACTTTATTCGGAATACCAATTTATGCTACCTTTGCGTACCACATTTGGTTACAATTATGCAGATTGAAGTATTAAAATGTAAAATCCACCGGGCCGTGATCACGGAAGCCAACTTACAATATGTAGGCAGCATCACGATCGACGAAGACCTGATGGACGCGGCAGGGCTGATAGAATATGAGAAAGTGCAGGTCGTGAACGTAAATAATGGAGAACGCCTGGAAACATATGTAATTAAAGGCAAGCGTGCCTCTGGTGTAGTTTGCATGAATGGTCCTGCCGCAAGACTTTGTGCCGTGGGCGACATTGTGATCGTTATTTCCTATGCCTCCATGGAAGTGGAAGCTGCCCGTACCCATCAGCCCATTGCCGTGTTCCCGAAAGAGGGCAATAAACTATAATCTCTGTAACTAATACCTATGTCCAAAACGCTGAAGCAGGTTCTTAATATTGTTGTTTTTTTGGGCATAGGCCTCTTGCTGATCTGGCTGGCCAACCACGACATGACAGCAGCCGACCGTGCCGATATTGTGGCCGCATTTAAGCGGGCCAATTACTGGCTGGTACTACCTGCCATGATTATCGGCGTATTTAGCCACCTGTTTCGCGCGGCACGCTGGAACCTGCTTATAGCACCACTTGGTTTTAAACCCCGCCTCATCAACTCCTTTTTTTCCGTAATGGTAGGTTACCTCGTAAACCTGGGCGTGCCCAGGGTGGGTGAAATATCCCGCTGCGCCGTGCTGGCCCGGTATGAAAAGATACCGGCGGAAAAGCTTATCGGTACCCTCATTGCTGAACGCGCGGTGGACGTAGTTTGCCTGCTTTTGCTCATCCTGGCTACCATCATTTCCCAACTAGCCTTGCTGGGCGATCTTTTTCAGGAGAAAATGATACCGCTAAAGCAAAAAATACACAACGCTAATTATGTACAATGGCTGATTGGCCTGGTATTACTGGCACTGCTGGTTTTGGTACTGCGCTGGCTGTTTAAAAAAATGGGACAAATTAAACTGGTGCAAAAAGTGAGAGCGATGGCCCGTGGCGTCATGGAAGGCCTGCTTTCCATTGGTAAGATGAAGAACAAATGGATGTTTCTTACTTATACATTGCTGATCTGGGGCGCTTATTTTTCTATGTTGTATTGCGGATTTTTCTGTCTGGAAGAAACCAGCCACCTAGGCCTGAAAGCAGCCATGGCCGTGCTTTCCATGGGTAGCATTGGTATGATTGTAACACCCGGCGGCATTGGCGCTTACCCGCCACTGGTGCAGGAAACACTCTTACTGTATAATATTTCTAAAAATGTAGGAAAAGCCTTTGGCTGGATCATCTGGCTGGCACAAACGATACTTGTCATTACCCTAGGTCTGATCAGTCTTATCTGCCTGCCTATTGTAAACAGGGAGCGTAAGGCGGCCTGATTGTTGGTTTAAGTTTTTTATAATGCTATTAATTGTCTTTTTGCTGTTTGCCCTGGTGCTGCTAATCGCCTTGAAGATGGTACACTCCGTACAACGACAAGATCTGAACGAGATCATGAACCGCCATGGTTATATCGTGCAGGACATGCACGATACACCGCAAAACTTCCGGTATCCAGGCCGGCCAGACGGCAGGCAGGTAAGCTTGCGGGAACTTATTTTCCTTCGACCGCTCAATGATATTCCCAGTTTTAAAGAGATTATTTTTGCTGACCGGCAGGGTACGCCGGTAACCTGCCTGGCCGTATTTGCCAAGGAAAGGTATGGCCCCTTGCGGATATATTTTAATATTGACCTGGAAACATTGCGTCCTTTGGAAGAAGCTGCGTAAATTCAGGGAAACTCCAGCTTAAAATGACCAGCCTACCTTTTTTCATTTGCTTAATCTGTATTTTCATTGCCATCCGGAATGCGGCACAGCAAAAGGCGCTGAAAGCTGCCCTTCAGGCTCATGGCTATACATTAATTCGCAGCAGTAATAGCAGGCGCAAATTTAATTTTGAGCCAGACGGCACACCCCTTACATCCCACTGGACCGGACCATTTGTTCACTATAAGGATGTGACCTTCGCTAACCGTAACGGGGAAGCAGTGCTGTGCCTGGCCGCCATTGTAAGCCGCCGCGCACTTGCTAATGCAGACGTCTATTTCGATATAAACCTGGAAACACTGCAGCCCAGCTAACTCCCCACGCCCGCACTTACATTATTTAATTTCTTCCCGGCTACTAAACAAAAGCTTCCTCCTCCCGTTCTTCCCGTTTTATAGCACTTTCATAAAAAACCTTCTGCCATGCCTCCCGCCGTAAATCCTTAACTTTAAGTTCATCTTAAAAGCCGTATTCTTGTGACTTCAAGAGCGAAAAATAAAAAGAGAATGACTAAACGAGAGGAACCAACATCCAAAAAGGTGGAAGAACCCATGCTCACGAAGAAACTTCCCGCCATTCACAAGCACCTGCACCCTGTTCCCAAAAAGGTAATACCCCGAGATATTAGTTGGCTGGCCTTCAACGCCCGCGTGTTACAGGAAGCTGCCGATATTACCGTACCACTGGTAGAACGCTTGCGCTTTCTGGGCATTTTTTCTAATAACCTCGACGAATTTTTCCGCGTGCGCGTGGCCACCCTTAAACGCATGACCGCCCTCACCAGGAGTTCCCGCATGCAAATCGAGGAAAATGCAGAACAGGTACTCGATGAGATCCAGACCATCGTAATCCACCAGCAACAGGCGTTTGACCGCATTTTTAAAAATATTGTTCATGAACTGGAAACCCAACATATCTTCATCCGTACCGAAAGCCAGCTCAATGAGGTGCAGCAGGAATTTGTAAGTACTTATTTTAATGAACAGGTGCGCACCAACATTATCCCGCTCATGATAGAGAGCATTGCCCAGTTCCCTATCCTCCGCGACAAATCTATTTACCTTGGCGTGGTGCTAGACAGTGATAAGCCCGGCACCGAGCAGAAATATGCCCTGATAGAAATACCCACCTCGGTGCTAAACCGCTTCATCATACTGCCCCATTCGCAGGGCGAGCGCGACATCATCCTGCTGGAAGATGTTGTGCGTTTTAACCTGCCCAAAATATTTTCTTATTTCGGCTACGATATATTTTCCAGTTACATCATCAAGGTAACCCGCGATGCGGAACTGGACATCGACAACGATATTTCTACTGGTCTAATTCACCAAATAGAGAAAGGTCTCAAAAACCGGCGCAAAGGCAAAACGGTGCGTTTTGTATATGATAAAGATATAGACCCGCTGCTGCTCGAATACCTGATGCGGCGTATGGGCCTGTCGGGCAAGGACAACCTTATACCTGGCGCACGTATCCACAATTTTAAGGACTTCATGGACTTCCCGGAATCGGTGTTCACTACGCCCAAGAGTATTGCCCGTAAATCATACATCCATCCGAAATTTGTGAATGTGCCCAGTGTCATGCAGGTGATCAAAGAACAAGACGTGATGCTGCATTTTCCCTATCATTCTTTCGATACGGTGATAGACCTGCTGCGGGAAGCGGCTATAGATCCTAACGTAACCAGCATTAAGATCACCGCCTACCGGGTGGCACGCAATTCCAAGATTGTCAACGCTCTGATCAATGCAGCCCGCAACGGTAAAGACGTGACCGTGGTAATAGAACTGCGCGCCCGTTTTGATGAAGCGGCCAACCTGGAGTGGAAGTCGCGCCTGGAAGAAGAAGGGGTGCAGGTGCTGCTGGGCGTTCCCGGCCTGAAAGTACACGCCAAGATCTGCGTCATTAAAACCCGCAACGGTAACCAAACCTTCCAATACGGTTTTGTAAGCACTGGCAATCTCAATGAAAAAACCGCCCGCGTGTATGGCGATCATTGCCTCCTCACGGCCAACCGGCATGTGATGGCAGACATTAACCGCATTTTTGCTTTCCTCGAAAACCCGCGTCACGACTTTAAATTCCTGGAAGCCTGTAAGATTATGCCCGTAAGTCCTTACAGCATGCGCCCCTATTTCCTGCGTATGATAGACCGGGAAATCCGTGCCGCCAGAAATAAAAAACGTGCCCGCATCACCCTAAAAATGAACTCGCTGAGCGATGAAGAAATGATTTTTAAGCTGTACGAGGCTGCCAAAGAAGGCGTGGAGATCAATATGATTATCCGGGGCATTTGCTGCGCATTCACAGAAAACAAAAAGTGGAAACGCAACATACACGCCGTGAGCATCATTGATGAATACCTAGAGCATGCCCGCGTATTCATTTTCCATAATGGCGGCGATGATAAAATACTCATTGCCTCCTGCGACTGGATGACCCGCAACCTGGATCACCGTGTAGAAGCCGCTGTACCCATCCTGGACCCCGCCATAAAAAAAGAAATTCTGGACATCATAGCCATACAACTGAGTGGTAATGTGAAAGCACGTATATTGGACAATGAGCAGAAAAATGAATACCGCAAGCCCGAAGGCGAAAGGATACGTTCCCAGGTAGCTACGGCCAATTATTTGCATGAAAAGGCAATAGCCGCTAAAAGCTAATGTGAAACGTTTAATTTTGCCCCATGAAACTAGCCGCGATCGACATTGGATCTAATGCAGGACGACTGCTCATTTCGGAAGCATCGCCCAATAGCCTCGGAGAAATGGACTTTACCAAAATCAATTTGGTGAGGGTACCGTTAAGACTGGGATTTGACGTGTTTGACACCAAACGTATTTCGGACAAAAAAGCGGAAGAACTGGTAAAGACTATCCAGGCCTACAAGCTGCTGCTAGAGGTGTATGAAGTAAAACACCTTAAAGCCTGCGCTACCTCTGCCATGCGCGACGCCGAAAACGGGCAGGAAATACTGGCGCGCGTAAAGGCCGAAACCGGTATAGACATCCATATCATTACGGGCCAGGAAGAAGCCTCATTCATCTACGAAAATCATATTGCCGAACACCTTGATATTACCAAGTCTTACCTGTACATCGATGTGGGTGGCGGCAGTACCGAGATAACCTGTTTCAGCGCAAACCGCCTGCTGTTTAAGGAATCGTTTAACATTGGCACCATACGCCTGTTGCACAACCAGGTGACCGAGGAACAATGGCAGCAATTAAAAAGTTTCATTAAAAACCAACTACGGCAGTTGCTCAACGTAGTGGCTATTGGCTCTGGCGGCAACATCAACAAAATATTTTCCCTGTCTAAACGCAAGGAAGGCAAGCCCCTTTCACTGGAAACACTTAAAAACTATCACAAGGAGCTGAGCAGTGTTTCCCAGGATGAACGTATTCATGTGTATAAGCTAAGGGAAGACCGTGCCGACGTGATCGTACCGGCCCTGCTTATTTATATCAACATCATGCGCTGGGCCAATGCGGAAGAAATCTTTGTACCCAAAATTGGACTGGCAGACGGTATTATTCATGCCCTTTATAACGAAGTAACGCACCAACCCTCTTTCGACATGGAAAAGGCCTAATGTTACGCCCTGCAATTGGTAAGCTGCCCTGCGCTAAAAGGGGGAAATTGTTCGTTGGGAATTGCCCGGCGGGGACCTTACCTTTGCCCGGTATTTGTTTACTGAAACCGTAATTGAAGCACATGTCCGTTCACAAAGAAGTTAAGCGCGTTACCACGCACACCATCCAGCAGATGAAGGTAGACGGTGAAAAAATTTCTATGCTCACCGCCTACGATTTTTCCATGGCCCGCATCCTGGACGATGCAGGCGTAGACATCCTGCTGGTGGGCGATTCCGCCTCCAATGTAATGGCAGGTCATGAAACTACCCTGCCTATCACGCTAGACCAAATGATCTATCACGCCTCCTCAGTAGTACGTGCCATCAAACGCTGCCTGGTAGTAGTAGACCTGCCCTTCGGATCTTACCAGGGCAATTCCAAAGAAGCCCTGGCCGCTGCCGTAAGGGTGATGAAGGAAACCGGTGCCCACTGTATTAAAATAGAAGGTGGAGAAGAAATTATTGAATCTGTAAAACGCATTATTTCGGCCGGGGTACCCGTTATGGGCCATTTGGGACTCACACCACAGTCTATTTATAAATTTGGCACCTACGCCGTGCGCGCCACCCAAGCAGCAGAAGCAGCCAAACTTATTACAGACGCCAAATTATTGCAGGATGCTGGTTGCTTTGCCATTGTGCTGGAAAAAATACCAGCCCTGTTGGCCAAACAGGTAGCTGAGGAAGTACAAATACCTATCATTGGCATTGGAGCCGGCAAGTATGTAGATGGGCAGGTGCTGGTAATGCACGACCTGCTGGGCATCAACAAAGACTTTAAACCCCGCTTCCTGCGCCGCTACCTGAACCTGTATGACGAAATCTACAACGCCGTACAATCTTATGTAAAAGACGTAAAAGACAAGGATTTCCCTAATGATACAGAACAGTATTAGTATTGATAGTATGCAAGTTATACGGGTATAAAAAACCGCGGGGTCTACGCGCTTTTTTATACCCGTAAGCCTTTACCTTTTTACAACAAATGCTGTAAAATATCTGAAATTATGGTTTCCTGTTTAAAATTAGGATGCTCCACATGATGTTCAATTTGTTCGTGCGCCCAGGTGGTGTGAAAGGGAATGTGAATGGCATGGCCGCCCAGTGCCAGCACCGGCAGTATGTCTGATTTCAATGAGTTACCCACCATGAGAAACGATTCACTTTGTACGTCGAGGTGGCGCAGTAGTTTTTGATAATCGGCTTCCTGTTTGTCGCTCATCACTTCTATGTGATGAAAATAAGGCAGCAGGCCAGACTTACGGAGCTTGCGCTCCTGGTCCAGCAAGTCGCCCTTAGTGGCTACTACCAGGCGGTAACGGTCTTTCAGCGCATGTAGCACAGCTTCTATGCCGTCTATCAGTTCTATGGGCCTGCTCAGCAGGTCTTTCCCAAAAGCAATGGCCTGTTCTATCACATCTATATTCACCGTTTTCTCCGACACCCGCAACGCGGTTTCTATCATAGACAATGTAAATCCTTTGATACCATAGCCATACAGGGATAGATTTTGTATTTCGGTTTTAAACAATTCCTTATCCATGCTGTTGCGCGGCATGTAATCTTCCATGAGCTGGCAAAACTTTTCTTCTGTTTCCCGGAAGTAGGGTTCATTCACCCACAGCGTATCATCTGCGTCGAATGCTATCACTTTTATATTCATCTTAACTCCTCTTCATAAACTAACCACCCCGGAAAGTTCCGGCGGGGTATTAAAATTAAGGTATTTTTCCGCAAATCCGCCGCAGGCGCAGGTTTAAATAAACATTACCTACAATATGAGGGCAGTACGGCTTTTATAAGCAGGGAAATTGTAAATTGCTCAATCACAAAATTCCACCCCATAGCATGATAAAAGAAATCTTAGCCGGGCTGATGTTGCGCTACCGCGAACGGGTGCCCGATGTAAGTGGTATTATCAACGCCATGATAGCCGAGGGCATCATAAAAAATGCTGATAGCATTGAGAACGATCATATTGCATTCCGCACCATGGGAGTGCCTTTACTGGGCATACAGTCATTAGAAAAGATATTTTTACATTATGGCTACCAAAAGCGGGATGCCTATCATTTTCCTGCAAAAAAACTGGATGCCTACTGGTATGCACCCGCAGATACACGGTTACCCCGCATCTTTTTGAGCGAGCTACGCGTGCAAGACCTTAGCGCCGCGGCACAACGCATTATCCACGCTTATACTCGTGAAGTAAAGGTTGATCCCGTTACCCAACTAAACCTCGACGATGCCACCGCAGTAGACACATTTTTACACAGCGGCTTGTGGAGAACGCCTACCCTGGCAGATTTCCAAGCACTGAGCGCGGAAAGCGAATATGCCGCCTGGGTTATTTATAACCGGTATTACCTGAATCATTTTACCATCAGTGTACACAATCTGCCTGCCGGGTACAATACCGTAGCGCAATTCAATACCTTCCTTGAAAAACATGGATTTATTCTCAACGATGCCGGCGGAAAGATCAAGATCAGCCCCGACGGCAACCTGCTACAAAGTGCTACCGTAGCCAAAAAGATCCTTGCTACTTTTGCCGGTGGCGAGCAGGCCGAGATTGCCGGCTCTTATGTAGAATTTGCCGAACGCAAAGTATTGCCGGCCTTCACCCATCTACCCCAAGATCAGCTCACCCGTGCCCATCGCCGCGAAGGTTTTGAAGCCGGGAATGCTGATAAAATTTTTGAAAGCACGTACAATGCCCAAACAGGCAGAAAATAATGGGGTGATGCTGAAATGCCAACCCTGTATCCTGCCTGTGGATGGTTACTGACATCCTTTCCCTGAAAGGCTTTTTTTTCTATAAATACTCATAGTCATGATAAACGATATACTTGCACATTTCCAGATCAGCGCCTCCCAAAGCGGGGTAGCCATTGGTGGCCACTGGCTGAAAGGCGAAGGAGCCGCACTGCCCTCCATATCGCCGGTAGACGGTAAATTGATTGCCACCGTACAAACTGCCAGCCGCGCAGAATACGACCAGGTAATAGACAAAGCGCAGACAGCTTTCGGGGAATGGCGGCAGTGGCCGGCGCCCAAACGCGGCGAAATTGTGCGCCAGATAGGCGACGCCCTGCGCCAGCACAAAAAAGCATTGGGCAAACTCGTTTCCTACGAGATGGGCAAAAGCCTGCAGGAAGGTTATGGCGAAGTGCAGGAAATGATAGACATCTGTGACTTTGCCGTGGGCCAGTCGCGCCAGTTGTACGGCTATACCATGCATTCTGAACGCCCCGGACACCGCATGTATGACCAGTACCATCCACTGGGCCTGGTAGGCATTATTTCCGCTTTCAACTTCCCCGTGGCAGTATGGAGCTGGAATGCCATGCTGTCGCTCGTATGTGGCGACGTATGCATCTGGAAGCCTAGTGAAAAAACACCGCTCACCTCCATTGCCTGCCAGCAGATCATTGCACCCATTTTAAAGGCCAATGCAGTACCAGGCGGCGTAGTATGCCTGGTAAATGGTGGCCGGGAAGCAGGTGAATGGCTGTCGCAGGATACCAGGGTGCCGCTCGTATCGGCCACGGGTTCTACACGCATGGGCAAGCAACTGGCCGCCACTGTGGGCGCCCGCCTGGGCAAAGCTATCCTGGAATTAGGGGGCAACAATGCCATCATCATCAGCCAACATGCTAATCTGGACATGGCCCTGATTGGTTGCGTATTTGGCGCGGTAGGTACCGCCGGGCAGCGCTGCACCAGCACCCGCCGCCTCATTATCCAGGAAAGTGTATACGAAGCCTTTACCCAAAAACTAGTGAAAGCTTACCAGCAATTACGCATTGGCAACCCACTGGATGAGAATCAGCACGTGGGCCCGCTTATAGATGCCGCCGCCGTGCAGCAATACCAGGATTCCATTGCGGCTATCCGGGATCAAGGTGGGCGCTTCCTGGTAGAAGGTGGTGTGCTGGAAGGACCCGGTTATGAATCTGGTTGTTATGTTAAGCCCTGCATTGCCGAAGCAGGTAACCACCTTCCTATTGTACAGCACGAGAGTTTTGCGCCCATCCTCTACGTAATGCGCTACCAAACCATCGAAGAGGCCATTGCATTGCAAAATGGAGTACCCCAGGGCCTTTCTTCCGCTATCATGACCCAGGACCTGCGGGAAGCCGAGTTATTCCTTTCCGCCAACGGTTCGGATTGCGGTATTGCCAATGTGAACATCGGCACCTCCGGCGCAGAGATAGGCGGCGCATTTGGCGGCGAAAAAGAAACCGGTGGTGGCCGTGAAAGTGGTTCCGATGCCTGGCGTGCCTATATGCGCCGGCAAACCAACACACTAAATTATTCCACCAGCTTACCACTGGCACAAGGCATTAAGTTTGATCTGTAAAGAGTAAACATTTGTATAGCAGAAGCAGAATGGCCTACGCTTTCGCGTAGGCCATTTTAGGTAATAAATAATGGATCAAGTTGAAAACATGGGGGATTGCTCTAAGCATAAAGCTTAGCCAGTCTAAAAAGGAAAAATTCCACATCCCGTACCCCTCTCAAAGCGTTTCTGAACGATTTTACCTTCGCATTGAATGATTCCGCAGCAGCATTAGTAGCCCTGTTATTGAAGAAATTTAAAATGCCCAAATAATGCGTCTGTACCG
>NZ_FMAR01000004.1 GCF_900094705.1 Chitinophaga costaii
AATTCATAATTCATAATTCATAATTCATAATTCATAATTCATAATTCATAATTCATAATTCATAATTCATAATTCATAATTCATAATTCATAATTAGATAAGCCCACGTTATGCAACTACATCGTTCCACAATAGCTGATCATAATGAATCATTGCTGAAAGATCATCAGCGCCGTATACAATATCTGCGCAGTGAAGTACCGCGCGTAGACGAAGTACTGCCCTTACTCACAGATTTGCAGGTAGCTATTCCCAGTTGGGCGCTGGGTACAGGAGGCACCAGGTTTGGCCGCTTTTCGGGTGGCGGAGAACCCCGCAGCCTGGAAGAAAAAATAGAGGACGTAGGACTCCTACATGCGCTGAACCAAAGCAGTGGCAGCATTTCCCTGCACATCCCCTGGGACGTGCCGCAGCACCATGCGGCCATCCGTACCCTGGCGGCTCAACACGGACTGCTGTTTGATGCCATGAATTCCAACACCTTCCAGGATCATCCCGGACAGGCCTATAGCTATAAATTTGGTTCCCTGCACCATGTAGACAAAGCCGTGCGTAAACAGGCGGTGGAGCACAACATCGAAGTAATTCGACAGGGGGTGGAGCTAGGCTCCAAGGCCCTGTCTATATGGCTTTCCGACGGGTCTAACTTCCCGGGCCAGCTCAATTTTCGTAAGGCCTTCCAAAATACACTGGAAAGCTTGCAGGAAATATATGCCGCACTGCCCGCTGATTGGAAACTGTGGTTGGAGTACAAGGCATTTGAACCCAACTTTTATTCCGGCACGGTGGCCGATTGGGGACAATCCTTATTGTTCGTAAACAAGCTTGGCCCCAAAGCCTTTACCCTGGTAGATTTGGGTCATCATCTGCCGAATGCCAATATTGAGCAAATAGTGTCCCTCCTGCTCATGGAAGGCCGGTTGGGTGGCTTTCATTTCAACGATTCCAAATATGGCGACGACGACCTCACCACCGGTAGCATACGGCCCTACCAGCTGTTCCTGATCTTCAACGAACTGGTGGAAGGAATGGACGCCCGGCATATGTCGCATAGCCGCGATATGGGTTGGATGATCGATGCTTCGCACAATGTGAAAGACCCGCTGGAAGACCTGTTGCAAAGCGTGGAAGCCATTAAGCTGGCCTACGCTCAGGCCCTCCTGGTAGACCGCAAAGCATTGCAGGAAGCCCAGGCACAGAACGATGTGGCCCGCGCCCAGGAAATCCTGCAAGCCTCCTTCCGTACCGACCTGCGTCCACTGCTGGCAGAAGCCCGCTTGCAGGCTGGCGCTGCGCTGGATCCGCTGCAATTGTTCCGCCAGCTTCACGTAAGAAACTCCCTCATTAAAGAACGCGGTAACACTGCCGTAGCAACCGGACTATAAACCATGCAACGTACACCCGTAATCGCGATCTTTGATATCGGGAAGACGAATAAAAAATGTTTTCTTTTCGATGCACACTACCGGCTACTGAAAGAGCAGTCGGTAAAATTTACCGAACTGCCCGACGAAGACGGCCACGGTGCGGAAGACCTGGGGGCGCTAAGCGCCTGGGTAACAAATACCTTCCACGTGTTGCAGCAGCTGGGCGAGTATGACATCCGTGCCGTTAATTTCTCCGGCTATGGGGCCAGCTTCGTATGGCTGGATCAAAATGGCCAGCCAATAGCCCCGTTATACAGCTACCTGAAACCTTACCCGGCTGCCTTGCAACAGCAGTTTTACGACCAATACGGCCCTGCACACCAGGTAGCCAGGGATACGGCATCGCCGGCACTGGGCAGCCTTAATTCCGGCATGCAATTGTACCGCCTCAAGTATGAGCAACCTGCTACGTTTGCCCGTACCCGTTATTGCCTGCACTTGCCGCAGTACCTGAGCTTTTTGCTGACCGGGCAGGCATATGCCGACATTACCAGCATTGGTTGTCATACACAGTTGTGGGATTTTACTAAAAATGCCTACCACGATTGGGTAGCGGCAGAAGGCATCCTGCCAAAGCTGCCGCCCTTGCACCCGGCGGAAAACGCTGTTGCAGCCGTGGTGAATGGCCGGCCATTACAAGCCGGCATTGGCCTGCACGACAGCTCTGCGGCCCTCATTCCTTATCTCTCCGGTTTTCAGGAGCCTTTTGTATTACTCAGTACCGGCACCTGGTGTATTAGCCTTAATCCTTTTAATCACAGCCCGCTTACCAACGAAGAGTTGCAAAACGATTGCCTTTGTTACCTCGACTACAAAGGCCGGCCCGTGAAGGCCAGTCGTGTGTTTGCAGGTTATGCGCATGAACAGTTGGTGAAAAAGTTGGCATCCCATTTTAACAAGCCCCTGCATTATTACCGGGAAGTATGGTACGATCCCGCAATGGCCGCCACTTTAAGACCCGAGCCTTTGCAAGACCTGGGCTTGCCCTCCTTAGATCCATTTTCCGGGTATGAATCAGCCTATCACCAGTGGATGGTATCTATCCTGGAAGTGCAGCGCAAGGCATTGGAAAGAGTGCTGCATGGTACGCCGGTAAAACGCATTTTTGTAGATGGCGGTTTTAGCGGCAACCCAGTATTTATGCACCTGCTGGCTGCCGCCTTCCCGCAGGTAGAAGTGTACGCCGCTGCCATGGCTCAGGCATCGGCCCTGGGCGCCGCCCTGGCTATTCATCATGCCTGGAATGCCGCACCCATGCCCACAGACCTCATTGATCTGAAATACTATGCCGCTCCGCAAACCGTGTAAGCCCTGCCGGAAAAGCCGTAACTTAAATTTATGAAAGCTTCCAAGTTGTTCGATATGATACAGGTAGATGAGTTTTCCTCTACACCTAAATACCTGCAATTAACGAACGCCATCCTCAATGCCATCAGCGCCGGGAAATTACAGAAAGACGATCCCCTGCCAAGTATTAATGAGCTGAGCTACCAGTTGGAAATATCCCGGGATACCGCCGAAAAAGGATATCGCTACCTGAAGAAAATAGGCGTGCTGGCTTCTGTGCCCGGCAAAGGATATTTTATCCGCAACACCGCTTTCCGGCAAACCCTGAAAATATGCCTGCTATTCAACAAACTCAGCGCACACAAAAAAATTATATACGACGCCTTTGTTGAGGCGCTGGGAGAACAGGTGGCCATCGATTTTTATATCTATAACAACGACTTCTCTTTGTTCAAAAAAATACTGCTCAACAAAAAAGGAGAATACTCTCATTATGTGATCATCCCGCATTTCCTGGAAGGTGGGGAGCATGCTTTTGAGATCATCAACACCATCCCACCGGAGAAATTATTGCTGCTGGACAAAATACTGCCCGATGTAAAAGGGGAGTACGCGGCCGTATACGAAAACTTTGCGGACGATATTTACAACGCCCTCGAAAAAGCACTGGAGCCACTCAGCAAGTACCGTACGATCAAGATTATTTTTCCCCGCAACAGTTATTACCCCGTAGAAATACAACGGGGCGTAAACCGCTTTTGCCAGGACTATGCCTTTAATTATAAAGTAGTACACCGCCTGGCAGACGAATCCATAGAGGAAGGAGAGGTGTACATTATCCTCATGGAAGACGACCTGGTAATGCTGATTGAGCGGCTCATTTCCCTGCAACTAAAGGTAGGTGAACAGGTAGGTGTAATCTCTTACAACGAAACGCCGCTTAAAAAAATTATTCTCAACGGCATTACCACCGTAAGCACAGATTTTCGTCAAATGGGTGCCAGCGCAGCCCGCATGATACTGGATAACGAGCGCCGCCACCTGGAAATACCTTTTCATCTCACGCTGCGGTCTTCCTTGTGAAAATAGATTAGATCATAACTGAATGCCTGCTATACAATAGGAAATACCATCCTTTTCCCCAAAAAGCCCCGAAAAAAGAAATACCCTATTTTGCAAATAGCTTTACAATATTTGCAAAATTGATTCGTCAATATACCCATAGCAGGTAAGCATCCGCTTTACTTGGTCCTGGTTAAATTTACCATATAACCTGTAAAAGACGTATTAGAACTGTATAATGTGAAGGGCTGGCGGGTATTTTTGTACCTTCGCGCGGCATATCTCCTGAATAATTAATTCATATGGCCAAAGAAAAGAAAGTAAGCAAACCGCAAGGCCCCAGCGTGTTTGGTTTATTGAAACCCTACCGTAACATGGTAATACTGCTATTGGTATTTTCTACCGCTACCAACGGACTTACCCTGTCGCTGCCTATGCTTATCCGCAAAAGTGTAAACCAATTTCAAACCCGGCCGGAGGCCATGAGCACCCTGTATTGGACATTTTTGGGCGTAAGTATATTGGTGTGCCTGTTTGCCTTCGCACAAGGATACCTCCAAACCTACACCTCTGAAATAGTGGCGCGCAACCTGCGTACCCAGCTTTCCAACAAAATATCACGGCAAAGTTATGCCTACATTCAGCAGGCTAATCCTTCCCGCCTGCTCACCAACCTCACTTCCGACATTGACTCCATAAAAATGTTTGTTGCGCAGGCGGTGTCTTCTATTGTGGCATCGCTGGTTACCATCATTGGCGCTAGTGTTTTGCTGATTACGATCAATTGGCAGCTGGGCCTGTGTGTGATTGGAATTATTCCCATTATTGCCATTACTTTTTTCATAATACTGGGCAAGGTAAAAGCCTTGTTCCGTAAGAGCCGTGAGATCATCGATTGGTTAAATAAAGTGATCAATGAAAGCATACTCGGCGCAGCCCTGGTGCGGGTATTGAACTCCTGGCAACTAGAGTACGATAAATTTACGACGCCCAATATCAAGGCCCGCGACCTGGGCCTGGCCATCCTGCGACTGTTTTCCTTACTCATTCCCATCGTAACCCTTACGGCCAACCTGGCCGTACTTACCATCCTGCTGGAAGGCGGGCGTTCCGTTATCCTAGGTAGCATGGACCTGGGTACATTCGTAGCCTTCAATAGTTACCTGGCCATGCTCATTTTCCCCATTTTCGTGATTGGTATCATGAGTAACATCATCTCCCAGTCTACCGTCGCCTACGCCCGGGTAAGCGGGGTGCTGGGGGCGCCGGAAACAGCGCCCACCGGTACTTACACAGCTACCCTGCAAGGTAACATGGCCCTGGAAAATGTAACCGTGCATTACGGGGAAAAGCGGGTGCTGAAAAATGTATCCATGCAAATCAAAGGCGGCAGCCGTACGGCGGTGATAGGGCCTACGGCGGCAGGTAAAACACAGTTGCTACACGTACTCACCGCCCTGGTAAAAGCCGATGAGGGACAGGTGTTCTACGATGGAAAAGATATCAACGAATATGCGCAGGACGAGCTGCTGCGGCAGATAGGCCTGGTGTTTCAGGATAGCATTATCTTCAACATGAGCCTGCGGGAAAACATAGCCTTCAGCGATACCGTGACCGATGAATCGCTGGAAAAAGCTATCCGTACCGCCGAGCTGTATGATTATATCCAGGAACTGCCGGATGGTCTCAGCACCATTGTGTCCGAACGGGGCAACAGTCTTTCCGGTGGGCAGAAGCAGCGCATTATGCTAGCCAGGGCGTTAGCAATAAATCCTACAATACTTTTGCTCGACGACTTCACCGCACGCGTAGACACCCAGACGGAGCAAAAGATATTACAAAATGTGCGTACCTATTACCCCGGCATTACTTTACTGTCTGTTACCCAGAAAATAGCTTCCGTGGCAGATTACGACCAGATCATCCTACTCATGGAAGGAGAGGTGCTGGCCACCGGCACCCATGAAACGCTTTTGCAAACCAGCCATGAATACGTACAGATATTCAATTCACAACGCAGCACCAGTAACTATGAATTACAATCTTAACGAGCTTTTGGCCAACCGCGATCGGCCATCCAGCGGCAAAACGGCGTTGCGTGATTTCATGCGGCTCATGGGTGGGGAAAAACGCAACCTGCTGGAAGCGCAAATATACATCCTGCTCAATACAGGCCTGAACCTTACCGGCCCGCTGCTGGTGGGCTATTCCATAGACCAGTACGTTCAGCACAAACGGCTGGATGGCTTGCTTCATATGGGCGGTATTTTGATCGGTGTATACCTGCTGGCGTTTGTAATGGCCTACCTGCAAACCAACAAAATGGGCGGTGTAGGACAGCGCATGTTGTTTACGCTGCGCAATGCAGTGTTTATTAAACTACAGGAATTGCCCGTGGCGTTCTTTAACCAGAACAAGGCCGGCGACCTGATATCGCGGATCAACAACGATACTGATAAGGTAAACCAGTTCTTCTCCCAATCCCTCATGCAATTTGTGGGCAGCGTTTTTACCATGTTGGGTGCCGGCATTTTCCTGTTGTCTATCAACTGGAAACTGGGTGTGGCCAGCCTGGCGCCTGCCGCCTTCCTGCTGCTCTTCACCCGGGTAATTTCCCCCTGGGTGCGGCAGCGTAATGCCCGCAACCTGAAAAGTGCAGGTAGCTTGAGCGGGGAAATTCAGGAAAGCCTCCAGAACTTTAAGGTAATCATCGCCTTTAACCGCCGCGATTATTTCCGCAAGCGTTTCCAGGAAGCCAATGACGATAATTATAAAACTTCTATACAGGCCGGGGTGGCCAATAACCTGTTTTTGCCGGTATCTACCTTCCTCTCTGCCATAGCCCAGCTACTAGTGGTAGCTTATGGCATTTATATGATCATGCACCACGCGTTTACCATTGGGCTGTTAGTGAGTTACCTGGCTTATGTGATGAACTTTTACAACCCGGTGCGGCAAATGGCGGCGCTGTGGGCCAATTTACAGGTGGCACAGGCAGGGTGGGACCGCATTGCACAGATACTGAGCTTGCATTCCGACCTGGAGATCAGGGAAGAGGATGTAACTAACGCAAATGGATATACGAAAAGTGCCTTGCTGGAATTTAAAGACGTGTCCTTCCGATATCCAGACGGTAAGCTCGTGTTGCATAGCATCAGTTTCCGGCTGGAGCCAGGTAAAACTTATGCGCTGGTAGGCCCTACCGGTGGTGGGAAAACCACTATGGCCAGCCTCATTGCCCGCCTTTACGATCCTACGCAGGGCGAGGTATGGCTGGATGGCAGGGACATCCGCACGTATACCCCGGCGGTGCGTTCCCAAAAGGTGGGATTCATCTTGCAGGAGCCTTTCCTGTTTAGTGGCACCGTGCGCGACAACCTGCTGTATGGTAATGAACAATACAGCCACTACACGCCGGAAGAACTGGATGCAAGTATACGGGAAGCCAACCTGGAAAGCCTGCTGGGCCGTTTCGAAAATGGCATTGAAACGGAGATACTGCCCAATGGCGAAGGCGTGAGCCTGGGGCAAAAACAGCTCATTGCTTTTATGCGCGCAGTGCTGAGAAACCCCGCCCTGCTCATTCTGGACGAGGCTACGGCCAATATTGATACGGTAACCGAACAATTGCTGGACGATATTTTACGCAAACTGCCCGCCACTACCACCCGCGTGATCATTGCACACCGGCTCAATACGATTGAGAGCGCCGATGAAATATTCTTTGTGAACAGTGGTTCCGTAACCCGTGCCGGTTCTATGCAAGACGCAGTAAACATGCTGCTGCACGATAAGCGCAGCAGCTAATGCACAACCCTTGCCACCACCGCCCTAAAGGTAGCGGGGAGGGGGGCAGGCTGTAAATACAACTGCATAATCCACTGTTATTATAGCAAGCAGAAGGCAGTGCAGGCTACCCATAAAATTGCTACATTTGACGGGAAGGCACAAATCATATGGCATTCAATAGCAGCGTTTATTCCACGGTATTGCATGCGATCTGCATGTATAAAAGAGGTGTTTGATTAATTTTTAATTTCCACGTTATGTCGATTACCAATGAAGATGAATTTTCCGGCATTCAAGCCGTGAGCGAACTGGTAGGCCTGGTGCTTCGGGAGATGCGCGCCTACGCCCGCCCCGGCATGTCTGCCCAAACGCTCGATGAATATGGGGGCAGCATTTTATCTGATTACGGTGCCCGCTCTGCACCCCGTGCAGCGTATAACTTTCCCGGCTGGACCTGCATTAGTGTCAACAACGAAGTGGCCCACGGCATTCCTTCCGCCCACAAGATATTCCGGGACGGAGACCTGATTAATGTAGACGTATCTGCGGAACTGAACGGCTTTTGGTCAGACAATGGCGGCTCGTTCGTAATGGGGGAGGATAAGTACCATCACCAGCAGTTGGTAGATGCGTCTAAAGCTATTTTATGGCAGGCCATTGCCGCTATACACACCGGTGTGAAGATTGCAGAAGTAGGCCGCATCGTAGAATCGGAGGCACGCTACCGGGGGTACAGGGTCATTAAAAACCTAACCGGTCATGGTGTGGGACGCAGCCTGCACGAAGAGCCACACGACATTGCTAATTGCTACAATCGCTTCAACGGAAGACGCTTTTCCAGCAATGCCGTTGTGGCCATTGAAACGTTCATTGCCACCAGTTCTACCATGGCCTACACCACCAAAGACGGCTGGACACTGGTGGGCAATAAAGGTGGTTATGTAGCCCAGCATGAGCATACCATCATGGTAACCGACCAAATGCCGGTGATCCTTACGGAAAACAATGGCATTTGGGAAAGTTGATTTTCATGGGCCATTGCAGGCATATCTTACAATAAAGAACAGCCGGTACGCATGCGCACCGGCTGTTCTATTCCTGTTAAAAACATATTTAGTTATTTACCTAACAGCGCCTTTGCTTTCTTGATCACATTATCTACCGTAAATCCAAATTCGGCAAATACCTGCTCTGCCGGGGCAGATTCTCCAAAGCGGTTGATAGTAATAGTATCGCCTTCATCGGTTACCCATTTGTGCCAGCCTTGTGCAATGCCGGCTTCTACAGCCAGACGTTTGCGTACGGTCTTAGGTAATACCGATTCCTGGTAAGCGGCATCCTGTTTTTCGAACAGCTCCCAGGAAGGGAAACTTACTACGCGGGCGGCTATGCCCTGTGCCTGCAATTGCTCTTGTGCTTTCACGATCAGCTCTACCTCAGAGCCGGTGGCCAGGAGGATGATGTCGGGAGTTTTACCGGTGTCGGAGAGGATGTAAGCGCCTTTTTCGAGGTTGCTGGCTTTTGCATATTTATTTTGATCCAGGACCAGCAAATTCTGACGGGTGAATACCAATACCACCGGGCCATCCTTATGTTCCAGTCCTACCCGCCATGCCTGTGCAGTTTCATTAGCATCTGCCGGACGGATAACGGTAAGATTGGGAATGGCGCGCAGCGCGGCCAGTTGTTCAATGGGCTGATGGGTGGTGCCATCTTCTCCCAATCCTATACTGTCGTGCGTATACACAAACAGGGGGCGTATTTTCATAATGGCCGCCAAACGGATGGGGGGGCGCATATATTCAGAAAACATGAGGAAGGTAGCGCCATAAGGTAAAATGCCCTTGGTCAGTGCCATTCCATTCAAAATTGCTCCCATGGCGTGTTCGCGAATGCCGAAGTGGAAGTTGCGGCCGCCGTGGTTATCGAAATTGAAGGAAGGATATTTTTTCAGATTGGTATCGGTAGAAGGTGCCAGATCTGCGGAGCCGCCGATCAGGGTGGGAAGTGCATCGGCAATGGCATTCAGCGTATCGCCGGAGGCTTTACGGGTAGCTACGCCTTTGGGATTATCTTCCGTTTTGTATACCGGCAGTTTTTCCTGCCAGCCACCCGGCAATTGTCCGCTGGATAGAGTTTCATATTCTGCGGCCAGTTCCGGATATTTTTCCTTGTAATTTTTGTAAAGGGTATTCCAGGCTTCTTCTTCCTTGGCACCACGGGAGCCTGCGGCGTGGTAATAACTCAGCACCTCGTCAGGCACATAGAAAGATACTTCCGGATCAAAGCCGAAGCCTTTTTTTACCAGCTTCACTTCTTCCACGCCCAGGGGGGCGCCATGTGCGCCGGCGGTATCCACTTTATTAGGACTACCGTAGGCAATGTGGGTACGTACTTTAATGAGGGAAGGGCGTTGGGTTTCGGCCTTCGCGCGTTCTATAGCGGCCTGTATGGCAGCTACATCGTTGCCGTCTGGCAGTACTTGTACATGCCAGTCATAAGCCTCAAAACGTTTGGCCACATCTTCATTAAAAGCAATCGCAGTGTCGCCTTCAATGGAAATGTGGTTGTCGTCGTAGAGATAAATAATATTGCCCAGCTTCAAGTGACCGGCCAGGGAGGCAGCTTCTGCGCTCACACCTTCCATCAGGTCGCCGTCGCTGCAAATAGCGTAGATGTGGTAGTTAAAAAGATCGAAGCCCGGCTTGTTGTAGCGGGAGGCCAGGTATTGCTGACCAATGGCCATGCCTATGCCGTGTGCAAAGCCCTGGCCCAGCGGGCCGGTAGTAACTTCAATCCCGGCCAGCAATCCGTATTCCGGGTGGCCGGCGGTTTTACTGTGCAGTTGGCGAAATTGCTTCAGGTCTTCCAGGGAAATGTCTTCATAACCGGTAAGGTATAGGTAAGCATATTGTAACATACAGGCGTGGCCTGCAGAGAGAATAAAACGGTCGCGGTTCGCCCAATGTGGGGATTTGGCATTGTAGCGCAAGGCGGAGGTCCACAAAACATGTCCCATCGGCGCAAGGCTCATGGGGGTGCCGGGATGCCCTGAATTAGCTTTCTGTACTGCATCGGCGGCTAATACCCGCACGGTATTAATGCCCGCCTGAACGATTCCCTGAGTCATAATGTCCATGATAAAAAAGATTGGATTTTTAATGCGGAGCATCGCCCAATAAATGTGCCGGGAAACCAGCTTATCCCTCGGGCTGCCTGCCATTGAAACGATTCCTTATTGCACGTATTCCGTTGGTGGAAATTAAGCTAATAATCCAAGTACGCCAAAAGCCATTCCAAGGGCCATCGTTGTACATAGGATAGTGCCGGCTCACCATTTATGCAACCCATCCTGTAAGGCTTGCTGGTACTGCTTTTCATCAAAGCTATAAAGGTAAGGCGACTTATGGGCCACGCCCGTACGCCGCACTTCCCGCCGCTTTAAAATATGATATCCCAGTATTTTCCGCTGAAAATTACGACGGTCCAGCGTTACACCCAGTATGGTCTCATATAATTTCTGTAGTTCCGGCATGGTAAACTGCTCCGGCATGAGCGACATGCCAATGGGCTGGTAGTTCAGTTGAATGCGCAGCGTTTCCAGTGCTTTGTCCAGGATATGCCGGTGGTCCATCATCAGCGGAGGTATATTTTCGAGATCGTACCACTGGCAAGTGTCCGTTAGTTCATCGGCCTGGGGCGTTACCCGGGTAAAATCCACCAGGGCGTAAAAACCCACGGAAATAAAACGCTGGGCCAGCCAATGGGATGAATCGATGGATAGATCGGCAAAAGAAAAATGGTGGATAGCCTTCGAGGTATCGGAACGGGTCGGGTCGCTGAAGATGTGGAACTGCTGGAGAAAAATGTTGTCCAGGCCAGTCCGTTCCTTCAATATTCGGCTGGCGGCTACCTCCAAAGCCTCCTGCCGGTATATAAAACCGCCCGGCAATGCCCATTCTTGCAGGTTACGCATTTTTAAAAGCAACACCTTGAGCTGTCCTTCATGGAATCCAAATATCACACAGTCCAGCGAAAGCTGTGGCATATACAGCGTCGCGCCTTGCAGTACCAGTTGCTTAAATTTTTCGTAATCCTTCATGCAGCATAAAAAAGTGGAGGCTAAAACTAAGAATTCATTTCGTTGTTCGGGATAAAAATAATACATTGTGTCATACAAACACATTGAACCGTTATGAACATTATTCCACGTTGGGCCTGGCAGCCCGTGGCCATAGGTGTGGCCATCATCGCTATTTGTGGTGCTACGCGCCTATCTCCATCCTTGCCTGTTACGCTACTACGCCACAGCCATGTATTAAAAAACAGTAACGGCACAGGTTTCCGCGATCTAAACAAGAATCAGCGACTGGATGTATATGAAGACGTACACCAGCCCATAGAAAAACGCATTCAAGACCTGTTGCGGCAAATGACGCTGGAAGAAAAGGCTGGTATGCTGTTTATTAACGGAGCCCGCATTAATGAAGACGGATCTATTGAAGATAAGCCCGGCAAGGGCATCTTCGCCTTTGCCCCCAATGCGGCCAAGCTACTCACGGAAAAGAAGATGAACCACTTTAATCTTTGGGCTATCCCAGCCAACCCGCATACACTGGCGGTGTGGTACAATAAGATGCAACAACTGGCAGAAGCCAGCCGCCTGGGTATTCCCATCACCATTGCTTCTGATCCGCGCAGTCATTTTTCCAATAACATTTTTGCCATGCAGGCCAGCGGGTTTTCACAATGGTGCGAACCGCTGGGGCTGGCCGCCATTGGCGATCCCCAACTTACGCGGCAGTTTGCCGATATGGTACGCCAGGAATACCTTGCAGTAGGCATCCGCGAAGCGTTGCATCCGCAGGTAGATCTGGCCACGGAGCCGCGCTGGCCCCGCATTAGCGGTACTTTTGGAGAAGACGCCCAATTGTCTGCCAGGATGGCCACAGCCTACATCCTGGGCTTCCAGGGCGCTACGCTCAATGCCCAGGGCGTAGCCACCATGACCAAACATTTCTCCGGCGGCGGCCCGCAACGCGAAGGCCTGGACCCACACTTTCCTTTCCAGCGGGGGCAGATATATCCCGGTCATAATTTTAAATATCACCTTATTCCCTTTGAAGCCGCCTTTGCTGCCCATACGGCAGGAATTATGCCTTATTACGGCGTACCCATGGGGCAAACGAAGGAAGACGTAGGCTTTTCCTATAACAAAGCCATCATCACTGATCTGCTGCGGCATCATTACCGTTACGATGGGGTAGTATGTACCGATTGGGGTTTGGTAACAGATGCCCACTTAGACACCATTGTATGGCCGGCCCGTGCATGGGGTGTGGAAAAGCTGAGCATTCCTGAACGTATGCAGAAGATTATCGATGCCGGGGTAGATCAGTTCGGGGGAGAGAATAACCCTGAGGTGGTTATTCAATTGGTGCGGGAAGGTAAGGTAAGCGAACGCCGCATAGATAGTTCCGTGGTGCGGCTGCTGCGGCAGAAATTCCAACTGGGCCTGTTCGACAATCCTTATGTAGCCGAAGATAAGGCCGCGACCACCGTGGGCCGTGCAGACTTTGTAGCGGCTGGTGAGGCCTCGCAGCGTCGAGCCATTACGCTCCTGAAAAATGATCAAAAGATATTGCCGCTTAAACAATCCCTGAAACTTTATCTTCAAAATATTGACCCGGCAGTAGCCGCCCGGTATGGTACGGTGGTAAACCGTCCCGAAGATGCTGACCTGGCCATTATACGGCTGCAAACACCTTTCTATCCCGTTGAGTCCAATATTCCACTGGCAAAGATGTTCCACCACGGCGACCTCGATTTTAAAGGCACACAGTTAGACAGCATTTTGCAATTGCTACATAAAGTGCCCACGATCGTAGACATTTACCTGGATCGCCCTGCGGTTATTCCGGAGATCAGCCAGGCGGCCAAGGGACTGCTGGCAGATTTTGGCGCCAGCGATGCTGCCGTGCTGGATGTGATCTTCGGTAAGTTTAAACCCGGCGGGCATTTACCCATAGAACTACCTTCTTCCATGGATGCCGTGCGCGCCCAAAAAGAAGATGTACCCTACGATTCTAAAGACCCCTTGTACAAATTTGGTTTCGGGCTGCGTTACGAATAACAATTGTGTGTATTATAAATGGGGCGCCTTATCATGAAAATGGTAAGGCGCTTTTTTTATGAGATCAGGTGGAGTAGGGCTGTGGGTTTGGTATTACAAAACAGCCGTCTTCATGCAGTGAAAACGGCTGTTGAATTTGATTGCAGGAATAAAAATAGTATTAGAATGAGGTAGGCCGGCTGGAGGCTGCCTGGCCAAAAGTTTGGTTGGGCGTGCCACCCATCTTAATTTTCAGCAAGCCCCCCTTCAGCAGATCCTGGTGACGGATGAAACTCTTGTTGTAAGGTTGTCCGTTCAGGGTAATGCTTTGGATGTAAATATTAGATGGGCTGTTGTTTTCTGTTTGTACGGTAAATGTTTTGCCGTTGCCTACACTTACGGTGGCTTTATCGAAGAGGGGACTGCCCAATACATAAACGCCGTTGGCAGGGTTCACCGGGTAAAAGCCCAGGGCAGACCACACATACCAGCTACTCATGGCGCCGCAGTCTTCATTGCCTGCCAGGCCATCTATTTTGTTGGTATAAAATTCATGGACCACCTGGCGTACTTTTTCGGCCGTTTTCCAAGGCTTGCCTGCAAAAGCATAGAGGTAGGTTACATGGTGGCTGGGTTCATTGCCATGGGCATACATGCCGATCAGGCCGGAAATGTCGTTGGAAGCCTGGGCGCCCATATCGCCCTTGGCGTGGAAAAGGCTGTCTAGTTTTGAACTAAATGCTTCGTCGCCCCCCATCAGGTCAATCATACCTGCCGGATCCTGGGGTATCAGCCAGGTGTATTGCCAGCCATTGCCTTCGGTGAAGTCACCTTTTTCATGGATAGAATTAAAGGGGTCGTAAGGCGATTTAAACTGGCCGTTGTCCAGTTTGGGCCGTACAAAGCGGATGCTGGGATCGAAATAGTTTTTGTAATAAGTAGCACGTTTGGCATAATAAGCGGCATCGTCGGTTTTGCCTAGTTGCCGGGCCAGTTGTGCAATACACCAATCGTCGATGGCATATTCCATTCCCTTGGATACAGATTCGTATTCTTTATCGGCAGGGATATAACCTTTTGAAACTACATAATTCAATCCAAATTCTCCATTGTTGGCCGTTTTTTTCATGGCCTCCAAAGCTTCCTCTCCGCTGAAACCCCGGAACCCTTTTGCATAGGCATCGGCCAGCAGGGGTACGGCATGATAGCCTACCATACAATTGGTTTCATTGCCCATCAGGTGCCATACGGGCAGCTTGCCCTGCTGCTCGTAGATGGCCAGCAGGCTGCGGGCAAAATCGTTCACCTTTTCGGGGTGAAGCAGGGTGGCCAGGGGGGCGCAGGAGCGGTAAATGTCCCACAGGGAGAATACAGAGTAGTTATTGAACCCCGGGTTATGATATACTTTTTTATCGGTGCCACGGTAGTCGCCATTGTGGTCATTAAACAGGGCGGGGTCTATCATGGTATGGTACAAGGCGGTGTAGAACACGCTGCGCTGAACGGTGTCTTTGGTCGTAATGTTGATCCTGGACAGTTCTTTATTCCATTTGGCATTGGCGGCAGCCACCGTCTTTTCAAAATTCCAGTCCGGTATTTCCGCATTGATATTGGCCAGTGCATTTTCGCTGCTTACCGGCGATATGCCGATCTTCAATAGCACGTTGCCGGCGTTGGCAAAAGACAATATGCCTTTTACAGCGATGGCTTTAAGCGATTTGCCGCTGGCAATGGTGCGGTCATTATACAATGCCAGTTGCTGTACAGGTACTGAGCTTTTAATGGCAAACCACAGGCGCTGATCGGGAGCCCAGCCTTTAGAAAAGCGGTAGCCTACGAGCGTGTAAGCATCTTTTTGTTCCAGATAGGTTTCAGTAGGAGCATCCCAGCCTATACCCTGTTGAAGATCGATCAGTACATGAGCAGGCTGGCCTTGAGGGAATTTATAACGGTGCAAGGCCACGCGCTCACTGGCGGTAATCTCTACTTTGGTATTATAATCGAGCAGTTGTACACTGTAATAACCGGGTCGGGCGGTTTCTTGTTCATGGGAGTAGCGAGAACCAGTATGCAATGCGCCATGATCGTCGGCATCGTTATTGCCATAAGTCTTGGGAGTGCCGGTGTAAGGCATGATCATTACATCGCCCAGGTCGCCAATGCCGGTACCGCTCAGGTGGGTTTGCGGGAAGCCTATTACCACACTGTCTGAATAATGATAGCCGGAACACCAGTCCCAGCCTTTTACGATATTAGTAGGTCCTGCCTGTACCGCACCATAGGGCACACTGGCACCTACAAATACATGTCCATGGCCGCCGGAGCCAATGTAGGGATCTACAAACAACAAGGGAGCGGGTTCCTTCATTGGTGCATGTTGCTGCGCCTGCGCGGGCAGTGTGATGCCACCCGCTAATGTACCCGCCAGCAGCAGGGTACGGGACTTAAATCCTATAATCATGGTTCAAAAGTATACATAGTTGAAGTTGCAAGGTAGAGTAACCCGGCATTATTTACAAGCCATGCGGCTTCAGTTTACCGGGTAGCCCATCCGGGCCATTTCCTTACGCTCTCTTTTATTAAACAGGTGAGGGGGGTGTTTTTCTTTGGGCAAGCCTTTGTCGAACTTCGTTTCCGCGCCCATGGCGGGGGCATGATATACTTTAGGGGCGCAGCCGGCATTCATGCACCAGCAGGTTATGCAGCCTATTACAAAAAGCAGATTGGCTCTCATACACAAATACTTTTAAAACACCCGAATATAACGGGCTAGTAGTACAGATATTGTACCAGTAATCGGGGCATAATATCTGATAAATAGGATCGTAAACATCCGGCCCCTTGTGCCGGAGTGCTGCGCATATCCCGCTGAAGGGTCATGCGAATAGAAATTTTTTACTAAGCGTGAAAATATTATGGCAATGGTTTGGCGGGCAACCCCGCGCAGCAAAAGTATCCTGATGGCGGGCTATGACGCCCGGCGGCGGGTAATGACAGTGGTGTACACTGGTGGCACTGCTTACGATTATCAGGATGTACCCTCTTCGCTGTGGGAGCAATATGAAAACGAGATCGATAACGGGGGATCTGCGGGAGCATTTATTAATAATGAGGTGAAACCCTATTTCCGGTTTGATAAAGAAGAATAGTTAATATCACCAGATAAATACACAACAGGCGGCCACATCGGGATCCATGTTAATTATCAATGCATGCTTTGTTTTACTTGTTGCTCTGTAATGCGCAAAAAGAGATGTACCGGATTTGCAATTCTTAACTTTAAGCGTATATTGTACCTTTAAATAAATCCACGAAATAATGTATATGAACAGATGTTATATTCCACTATTATGCGCCTTACTGATCGCAGGCGTTTCTATTTCCCATGCACAAAATAAAGCTGCCGCCGTTTGGCCGGCAGCAAAGGCTAATTCCTGGTATAAATCTCATCCATGGCTTACCGGGGCAGACTATATTCCCCACACGGCCATTAACCAGTTGGAAATGTGGCAGGCAGATACTTTTGATCCAAAGACCATAGACCAGGAATTTGGCTATGCCGAAGGTATTGGCTTTAATACCATGCGCGTGTTCCTGCACAGTGTGGCCTGGAGCCAGGACCCTAAAGGATTTAAAAGCCGGTTAAACCAGTTCCTGGACATTGCCGCCAAGCATCACATCACCCCGATGCTTGTATTTTTCGATGACTGCTGGAACAAAACGCCCAAGCAAGGCTTGCAACCCGCACCCAAACCCGGCGTTCACAACTCCGGCTGGATGCAGGATCCCGGGCAGCCGGCTTCGGAAGACGCGGCCATTTTTCCTGCGCTCGAAAAATATGTGAAAGATATACTTACTTCGTTTGCCCACGATAAACGTATTCTGCTCTGGGACCTGTATAACGAACCAGGCAACGGTGGTAAGAAAGATAAATCCTTGCCCTTACTCACGAAAATATTCCAATGGGCAAAGGAAGTAGATCCCGATCAGCCTATCAGCGCAGGTCTCTGGTCCTGGGAGCTGGAAACCCTCAACACTTTCCAGGTTACGCATTCCGACGTAATCACCTATCATGATTATGAAGAATTGCCCTGGCACCTCCGCGTAGTGCAAATACTGAAAAGCTATGGCCGCCCGCTGATCTGCACGGAGTACATGGCCCGCCCCCGCAACAGTCTTTTTTCAACTATCCTGCCCATGCTGAAAAAAGAAAATGTAGGCGCCATCAACTGGGGCTTTGTATCAGGCAAAACCAATACCATCTATGCCTGGGATACGCCTATCCCGGATGGTAGTGAGCCTGCTGTATGGTTCCATGATATTTTCCGCGCCGATGGTACGCCGTATAAACAGGAAGAAGTGAATTTGATTAAGCAACTGAATGAGAAGAAGTAAAAAAGTATGTAAGCGGAATAGCAAAAAGGCTGTCTTTTATGTTTTCAAAAACTGGAAGACAGCCTTTATCTTTTAGGATTTTTCTATTTTGCGCTCGTTACAGATAGCCGCAGCAGGCCTATGCTTTAATTTGCTTGTGCTAACTTATTTTAAAACAAAGCTGCACATGTTGGGAATAAAAAAAGGTCGCCGGTGAAGATACCAGCGACCTGCATGCGATTACTTGCTGTTGCCTGCAATTTAAATGTTGCTATCATGCCTAGTTAGGAAAACGGCCCATTTAATATGTTCTGGCAATTGCGCAGGTTTAAAAATTAACGCCTGCCTTCAGCCCCCAGAAGCCACTGGAGCCATCTTTGTGCCATAATTCATATTTAGCCTCCACATCAATCATCAGGATGCGAATGCCAATACCGGGTGCAAAGATGGCAGCGGCCCCGTCACGGTATTTGGTATTCGTAAAATTGGCCACTCCACCTTCTACCTTTACATACAGCAGCGGGAAGAAATGATACTTCACACCCACGCGGATAGGAATGGCGCTCACATTGGGGTAAGTATATTTGCCGGGGCTGGAATCTGGATTGGTAATGGTAGTGGTTTTACCTCCAAAGTGCATATACCCGACGGAGCCGGTAATACCCAGACCAGCAATGAGTTTAATGTCTGCATTAACGCCGCCTCCCCATCCTACGTCATGGGTGTCATGAAAATCGCCGGCGGGTGCGCCGGTCTCAATGTAAGGGCCGATACTGAATCGTTTCAGTTGGGCTAAAGCCGCCGTACTGCCCAGGCATAGCAATGCTACAGCCAGGGAAAGGGTGCGAAATGTTTGTTGCATAGTGTATTGATTTTCGGTTTTCAGGTCTGGAATAAAATAGGACAGCCGCGGGTACGTTATAAAACCTATGCCACGCGATGGGAGTTATTACAAAATGCTTACCACAAACATAATTGTTTTTTACTTCACTCATAAAGTCACAAAAAAGAGGAGGGGTAAATACTTGGGATTACAGTATTTTTTTGCAATTTTTACAAAGCTTGTAACTAAAAAAATTCCACGAATGTTGAAGAAACTTTTATGCTTATTGTTCCTGGCACCCGCCATTAGCGCCACTGCCGCCATTCGCCTGCCCGCCATCCTGGGTAGTAATATGGTACTCCAGCAACATGCTTCCGTAAAATTAAAAGGCTGGGCAAATCCCGGTGAAAAAATATATGTAACAACTTCCTGGGACCACCGTACCGACTCTACCACCGGAACCAGTGACGCCGAATTTGCGCTGTCCGTGAAAACGCCTGCTGCCGGAGGCCCCTTCACGATCACTTTCAAAGGAGCAACAACCCTTACGCTGGAAAATGTGCTGATCGGTGAAGTATGGGTTGGCTCCGGCCAGTCTAATATGGAAATGCACATGGGATATGGGCATTTGCAGCAGATCATCGACGAGCTGCCCATCGCTAGCCATCCAGACATCCGACTGTTTACCGTTGAGCATCATAGCAGCAGTTATCCCCAGGAAGATGTGCGGGGCCATTGGGAAGTATGCGACAGCAACTCCTTAAAAACCTTCAGTGCGGTTGCTTATTTCTTCGGGAAGCGACTGCAAAAGAATTTGCAGGTACCCATAGGCCTCATTAGCAGCAACTGGGGCGGTACTCCCGCCGAAACGTGGACCCCGGAAAGTACGTTACTAAAAGATCCGGTGCTGGTAGCGGATATAGCAAAAACCAGCGCCACACCACGGTTTCCCTACACTGCTGGTCGTCTTTACAACGCGATGATTGTTCCGCTGCTGGATATGCCCATTGCCGGCGTTATCTGGTACCAGGGCGAAAGCAATGTAACCCGCAGCGATGCCTACCAGCGCCTGTTTACCACCATGATAGCGGCCTGGCGGGCGGCCTGGTCACAACCGGAATTACCTTTTTATTTTGTGCAGATAGCCCCTTTCCACTACGGCGTTAGCAACCAGGCAGCCCTGCTCCGGGAAGCGCAGGCGCAAAGCCTCAGCGTCCCTAAAACCGGCATGGTTATCACCACCGATATTGCCGGAGATACAAACGATATTCACCCCAAGCAAAAACGCGAAGTGGGTAACCGGCTGGCCACGCTGGCACTCACGGAAGTATATGGCAAACGCCCGGCTGGCGCGGTGTATAGCCCCCTCTATAAGCAAATGCGGGTGGAGGGAAACAAGGTGGTTATCACCTTTGATCATGCGGAGGAAGGGTTGCAAATAAAAGGTAAAACAGCACTACAGCTAGTGGTGGCCGGTGAAGACCAGGTGTTCTATCCCGCCACAGCGAAGGTGGTGGGTAATGAATTGGAGGTTTACAGCAAGGCCGTGAAAACGCCGGTAGCTGTGCGTTACGACTTTAGCAATACCGCCGTGGGCAATATTTTCAGTAAAGGCGAGCTTCCGGTAGGACCCTTCCGTACCGACCACTGGCCGGTAGAACAAGTGGAGATAAAGTAGGCCGAAATTGCGCCCATACCGCCATGCCGCCTTTTTCACCTGCCCCTGTTGCGGCACGTTGGATAGTAGCATCAGGCTAACAGGCCTTCTTTTTAACGTATGCAGTTGAAATTTTAAATATACCGGTTGATCAGGTTTTCGAGGTATTCCTGTTTGCCGCTTATTACCGATGGTTCGCCGCTGGCGGCTGCAATGTTGCGAAGGTCTTCCAGATTTAATTTACCCGCTTCAAATTCCTGGCCTTTGCCGCTGTTGTAAGAGGCATAGCGGTCGGCGCGGATCTTTTTGTAATCGGAGTGTTGCAGGATATTATCTGCTACCAACAGGCTGCGGGCAAACGTATCTGCTCCGCCAATATGCGCATGGAATAAGTCTGCAGGATCTGTAGAATTGCGGCGTATCTTGGCGTCGAAATTAATGCCGCCGCCTTTAAAGCCACCACCTTCCAGGATAATAAGCATGGCCTCCGTAATCTCATTAATATTGTTTGGGAACTGGTCGGTATCCCAACCGTTCTGGTAATCGCCACGGTTGGCATCCATAGAACCTAGTAAACCTTCGTCTATGGCCACTTGCAGCTCGTGCTGGAAAGTATGCCCCGCCAGGGTGGCGTGATTGACTTCCAGGTTCAATTTAAAATCTTGGAGCAGGTCGTACTTGCGAAGGAAGCCAATAACGGTAGCGGCATCGTAATCGTACTGGTGTTTGGTGGGCTCGCAGGGCTTTGGTTCAATAAAGAAGTTGCCCTTGAAACCCTGCTGGCGCGCATAGTCCTTGGCGGTATGGAGGAAGCGGGCCAGGTGTTCCTGCTCACGTTTCATGTTGGTATTGAGCAAGGTCATATAACCTTCGCGGCCACCCCAAAACACATAGTTTTCTCCACCTAATGCAATCGTGGCATCCAGGGCGGCTTTTACTTGTGCACCGGCATGGGCCAGCACGCTGAAATCCGGGTTGGTGGCAGCGCCATTCATGTAGCGGCGATGGCTGAAAAGATTGGCGGTACCCCAAAGTAGTTTTACGCCGCTGGCCGCCTGTTTTTCTTTCGCGTAAGCGGTAAGTGCCTGTAGGCGTTTTTCATTCTCCGCCACATCGCTGGTATGGTCTACCACGTCTACATCGTGGAAGCAGTAGAAAGGAAAGTTTACTTTGGTAATGAATTCAAAAGCTGCGTCCATCTTGTCTTTGGCACGTGCTACGGCATCGCTCTTTTCATCCCAGGGAAAAATATGGGTGGCGCCGCCAAAAGGATCTCCACCATTGCCGCAGAAGGAGTGCCAGTAAGCCACCGCAAAGCACAAATGTGCTTTCATGGTTTTACCCGCCACTACGCGTTGTTCGTCGTACCAGCGATATGCCAGCGGATTATCGGTTTGCGGTCCTTCGTATTTAATTTGACCAATACCTTTAAAAAATTCTTTGTTGCCAAGCACCATGTTTGCCATATGATGAAATTTATAAAGTGGAATAAGATTATTTTCCCGCTGTATTTTCTGTGCAAGCATTTGCTCACCTTTTAAGGAGGAAGGGGAATGGCTATGTTCAATTACGCTTATCTATTAGTTAAAATCAGTTGCATGATTTGCTTTGCAGGGATTAGCATTACGCCAGGAACTTTTCCAGCAATTGTTTCCAATCCTGGTAATCCGCTTCCAGCGATCCTTTTGTATGGGGTGAAATAAGCTGCGCCGGTTTTATATTTTCAAATGCATTTTCCGTTGTAAAGGCCTTCACCCCAATACCCGCACCCAGGGCGGCACCTACACTACCGTCGTTTTGATACAATTCTACCGGCACACCGGTGATGTTCACAAACGTTGTGGTAAACACGTCACTTAAAAATAAATTGGCCATTCCGGCGCGGATCACCGAGGGCGATATGCCATTTTCGCGCATGATATCCAGTCCATACCGGAAGGCAAAGGCAATACCTTCCTGCGCGGCACGCACTACGTGTGCGCGGGTGTGCAGGTTCAGGTTTATTTGCTGTAGCTGCGTGCCTACGATCTTGTTTTGCAACATGCGCTCTGCACCATTGCCAAAAGGCAGTATGCGCAGGCCTTCGCTGCCGGCGGGCGCGGTGGCTGCCTCCGCATTCAGCTGCGGATAAGTAAGCTGGCCCCCGCACACGTCGTGTACCCAGCGATAAAGAATGCCCGTGCCGTTAATGCATAATAGCACCCCCAATCTTGGTGCAGCGCTGTTATGGTTCACATGCGCAAAGGTGTTAATGCGGGAAGCGTGGTCGTATACCAATTGATCGCTTACGCCGTAGATCACACCGGAGGTGCCTGCGGTGGCGGCTACTTCTCCGGGTTGCAGCACGTTGAGCGACAGCGCATTGTTAGGCTGGTCGCCGGCTTTGTAGGTAACGGGTGTGCCGGGCTTTAGCTGTAAGGCCTTTGCCACGGCGGCTGTAACCCCACCATGTTCAGAAAATACCGGCTGCACGGGTGGTATCAACGCGCTGTCGAATCCAAAATATTGCATTACATCTGAAGAAATCTCCTGGTTTTCAAAATCCCAAAAAATACCTTCCGACAATGCCGCGATAGTAGTAGTGGCATGGCCGGTGAGGCGCAGGGCAATGAAGTCGCCAGGCAGCATGATCTGGTGAGTTGCCGCATAGGTTTGCGGCTCGTGGGCCTTTACCCAGGCTAGTTTGGCGGCTGTAAAATTACCAGGTGAATTGAGCAGCTTACGAAGGCATGGCTCCGTACCAATGGCGGCAAAGGCCTGCTCACCGATCTTCACGGCGCGGCTGTCGCACCATATGATAGCGGGGCGCAATACTTCCTGCGCCTTGTTCACCATCACCAGGCCATGCATTTGGTAAGCAATGCCAATGGCCCCAATGTCTTCCGGGTGATAAGCGCCGCTGGCATGGGCGCGTAAAATAGCCTGTTGTACGTGATCCCACCACAGGTCTGGCGCCTGTTCAGCCCAGTCAGGATGGGGTACTACTATGGGTGTTTCAGTGTCGGGATATTGTGCCGTGGCCAAGGTGCGGCGGGTGGCGGCATCGGTCACCGATACCTTGATCGAAGAAGTGCCTACGTCTATACCTAAAAGCAACATAACGGGAATAGAATGGCTTTATGCCAACGTTGGCATGAAAGTAGGATTTATTGTTCAAATCTCAAAATGCCGGGAATGTTTTGTTATTTAGCAGCCTATTATACCACCGGTGGAGGAAGGGTTAGTCCGGCGCTCCCATTACCACCTCGTTTTTCCACGGAAAAATTTACATGAAAAGAGTCACTATCGAAGATATCGCGGCAAAATTAAATATTTCTTTCTCCACGGTAGCCCGGGCCCTGAACGATCATCCTGCTATTAGCGAGGCTACTAAAAATGCGGTAAAGGAAACTGCTACGCGACTAGGATACCGCCAAAACAAGGTGGCAGCTTCCCTACGTTCCGGCCGCACGCATATCATTGGGGTTATTGTGCCAAATCTCCAACTGAGTTTCTTTAGTGCTGTGGTGCATGGCATTGAGCGTATCATGAATGAAAACGATTACAATATTTTACTGTATCAAAGTAATGAAGCACTGGTGCAGGAAGCCCGTGGCATAGACACTTTCTTGCAATCCCGCGTGGATGGCATCATTGCGTCGGTAACCCAGGAAACCAGGGAGATGCCGCACTATGCAGAGATCCGTAAACGTGGCATTCCCCTGCTTTTCTTTGACCGCGCCATCGCCAACCTGGAAGTACCCAGCGTAGTAATAGACGATTTCAAAGGTGGCTACCTGGCCACCCAACACCTGGTAGACCAGGGCTACCGCCGTATTGTTCACATCAATACGGAACAAAACCTGGCCATATTTTCCGCCCGCGAGGAAGGTTACAAAGCCGCCCTTATTGCCAATGGACTGGCAGTAGATGCGTCGCTTATCGTGCGCGGCCCTTTGTCGCTGGCATTGGGCGAAGCCACGGTAGATCGTTTTGTAGCACAGCAAATACCTTTCGACGCTATCTTCGCGGTGGAAGATTTTACCGCCATGGGTGCTTTACAGGCCCTGAAGAAACATAAGATTAAAGTACCTTCAGCCGTAGGCGTGATCGGCTTTGCCAACGAAGCCTTTGGTAGTTTGGTAACACCCACGCTGTCTTCTGTTGATCAACAAACGGTGCGCATGGGAGAGGAGTCGGCCAAGTTATTTCTAAAATTGCTACAGCAGAAAGGGAAGGTGATGCCCCCGGAAAAGATTGTACTGGAGCCAATGCTGGTACCACGGGCGTCTTCCGGTAATTTTTGAGTGATATCTAAAATACGAATGGGTCCTTACTAAAAAAGTAAGGGCCGACCTTTTGGGTCAGCCCTTTTTAAAGTGATTTTACCTTATCCCTATTCGATAGGTTTTAAATACTGTGCGTATGCATAGCCTTCTGCACCACTACTGGTACGTATCAACCACCACTGATCATTGGACTTACTGATCAGGGTTACAGTATCATTATGGGCAGCTTTGCCTACTATAGGTTGATCTGTTCCAGGGCCTTTACGAATATTTAGGTTGGAAGACTCAGTAATAACTTTCAGCTTGGCACCTTCAACTGCGGTTGCTACATTAATATTGAGCACCACATCGCCAGTGAGGAAGTTAGGATCAATCTTTCCATAGATATCCCATAACTGATCCTTTACAGCTCCGGTGGGGGCTTCCCCATCTATATGGAGTACGCCATCTTGCTCATTTACCTGTAGATTGTTGGTGCCACTTGTTTTAGCTGCATCAATGAGTTCTTTGTATTTATCCTGTAATGCCATAAATATTGTATTTAACAGTAAAGATTATTTTGTAATAGTTAAACCGGAAGCATCTACTTTTTTAGGCTTCAGTGCATCCAGCGCGATTTTCAGTCTTTTCCAGCGATCAGCTTTTGATTCACCGGTGATGATCACCACACCATCTTTAACATCTGCTTTAATACCAGAAAAATCTTTCACAATAGCATCTACTGAAGTTTTTAACGCCACATCCGCAGGGGCAGTCATGGAAGCTGCCGTGGTATCAGGCGCAGGAGCAGGTGCTGGCGGGGTTACGCTAATGTTGTTAACAACACTTGTTACACCCTGGCTCAATTTGGCAGCACTTTCTGCAGCGTCTTTGTCGGCCTGACTACTAACTGTACCAGAAAGTGTAACCACTCCTTCTTTTACATCCGCGCTAACGCCGGGAGTAGTTTGCAATGCAGTGGTAACAGCCGCTTGAACATCGGAGTCCTTGGGTTTTCCCTTACAGGAAATCATAAACATTAATCCTGCTGCGAGAAACGCTGTAGTCAATTGTTTCAGTTTCATAGTCATACTGAGGTTTTATTGATTAAAAATACGACTTAAGTTAAGTATCTTTTTTCGACTGGCAATAGGTCACCTGTTTTTTATGAACGTATAGTGTTATTTGTGCAAGAATGCAAGCAAAATTCTGCGCACTCAACCGTTAGCTGAATGCTTTGGTTATGTTATGGTCGGTGTATGTTATAACACTATAGATATACAATTTAAAAAGAAAGGGGCTACCTTTTTGGTAAGCCCCTTTTGCTTTTATTAATTATATTTTCATGATCAATTTGGCACCGCCAGCTTATTCTGGTTTAATTCGTCGGCAGACATGGGCCAGATATAATTAGGTGAAGTAGGCGCTGTGCTGGAGGCGGCTCCCTTAGCCGGGAAAGCAATGCCCTGGCGGGTAATATCAGGTCCTCTCAGGCCTTCACCCAGAAACTCTATTCTTCTTTCCAGTAAGATGGCGTCCAGCAAGGCAGTAGCACTGGCAAAGCTGGCGGTGGTGTAGGTAACGCTGGGATCTGAGCGGTGACGTACCGCGCTTAACAAAGCTACGGCCTGCGCATTTACAGTATTGTTTTTCCGCACCAGCGCTTCGGCGAGGTTCAATAATACTTCTGAATACCGGATAATCGGCGCCCAGTCGGTATAAGGACTAGGCGTGGAAAACTTAATCAGGTAGGGAGATCCACCGCTGATGGTAACAAAGTCCCGGCGTGCGTCCGAAGCGCCCCAGGTAGCTTCTGCTACGATACCGCTTGCATTCAGCGAGTATTCGGCCTTACCTCCGAGGCTGCTGGGCAGGAAGTATTCGGCAAAGGAGTTTTGCGTTCCGGGTGCATCTACGTCGGCCGAGGTAAATGGAAGGGAAAATATATTCTCCGTGGTATTGATGCTGGCAAATGCATCCTTGATATTAGCTACCAGTGCAAGGCCGGCAGACGACTGGAATGGGGCGGCGGGAGAAACAATTTTGTTGGCTTCTGCAATTACCTGGTCGTAATTGCCCATACTCAGGTACACCCTTGTTTTAATTGCAATGGCGGCACCTTTAGTAGCCCGGGTAGTGTTCTGGCCTTTTGAATTGTCTTCGTAACTTTCAGGCAGCAGGTTTTCTGCAGAGTCCAAATCCGAAAGCGCCTGCTTGTAGCTATCGGCCACGGTGCTTCTTGCTTTCTGATAAGATGCCGGGTTCTTGTTACCTTCCAGGTAGATTACCAGCCCCGGATTAGTAGTGGGATTGTCCCAGTATGGGCGCGCGTATAATTGCAGCAGGCTATAAAAGCTCAACCCACGGATAAATTTTGCTTCCCCCGTATAGTTATCTGCAGTGGCTGCGTCTACAATGGTATTGCCCTTAGCCGTCATGCCATCCAGGAATACATTGGTAGCATTGATCGTCTTATAAGCGGAAGACCATAAATTTTCTACTTCCTGCGCATTACTATTTACCGAGAAATTCCAGGTCTGTAGCGCCGTAAAAGCATTCCCCTTCAAGTTAATGAATTCCTCCCCACGTACTTCATTATAGATCTGGTAACGCTCTCCGAAAAAGTTACCGTCTTTCAGCTGACCATACAGCCCATACACCTGGCCGAAGATACGCTCCGGGGTATCAAATGCCGATATATCGGATATTTGAGTGGTAGGAGTAGGGTAGAGCAGGCTTTTCTGGCAGGAACTAATCATTGCCATGGCCGCTACCAGTGAATATATTTTTAATCTTCTCATTGTTTACTATTTAAAATTTAACTGCTTATTTAGAAGCCTACATTTAAACCAAAAGTAAGCGTGCGGCCATTGGCCAGGGTATTACGGTCTATACCTTGCAGGCCAGGATTATTGCCATTAGAAGATACTTCCGGATCAGGACCAGGGTATTTAGTCCATATGCCCAGGTTGTTGCTGCTCACGTACAGTTTTACACTGCTTAGATGCGTGCTTGTCAATACGTTGCCCGGCAGGTAATAAGCCAGCGTTACACTGCGCAGTTTAATGAAGTCGCCTTTAAATACATTCACATCCAGCGGGAAGGAAGAGCCGTTGGATATGTTATCGCCATACACCACTCTAGGTACATCTGTTTTCTGGTTGGGAGTATTCCAGGCATGGAGTACGTCGGTAGAGTTATTCCAGTAACGCTGGTCTTTCAAACCTGCATTAGTACCGTAATATACATAGTTGCCTGCCTGGAACGTGGCGAGTATACCGAGTTCAAAAGATTTGTAACGGAACGTATTATCCCAGCCGCCAAAAAAAGTAGGATTTGTTTTCTTGTAGGCAACGGCGTCTGCGCCAGAAACGCTGCGGGTAGTGGTTTTGCCATCGGTAGTCATCCATTTGTTGGCTAAGCCATCCCCGCCGCCGTATAAGGAAAACTCAAATTTCTGGCCGTCAGCAGCAACAAAAATTCTTTTACCATTGGCAGGATCTACGCCAGCAGTGCGGGTTACGAATATCATCCCGATCGGATCTCCAACTTTTTGAACGCTCACGCTTTCCAGACCAGAGGTCTGGGAAATGATCTGGGTGGCGCCATCATACAGATTGGTGATCTTATTACGGTTAAAGGAAATATTAAAATCAGAATTCCATGTAAAATTTTTATGGTTAATAATAGTGGCACCCAATGCAATTTCTTCGCCGGTATTGTACATGCTGCCAATGTTCTTAGGAATGGTTGTTGGCACACCTGCGGATGGTGGCATAGGTACAAAAAGGATCAAACCATCCACATTGTTACGGTACCAGTTAAATTCACCATGGAGGCGGCTGTCGAATAAGCCAAAGGAAAGCCCAATGTTTAACTGCTTGCTGGTTTCCCAGGTCAGGTAATCATTACCAGCCTGGCTGTAGTACAGGGTAGGATCTCCATTGTACAATTTACTGCCATAGAATGAAAAGGATTTAAAGTCACTAATGCTGGCATTACCTACCTTACCATAACTGGCCTTCAGTTTCAGGTCGTTCAGCGTTTTGCCCAGGGAACTATGCGACCAGAAGTTTTCGTTGCTAACCGTCCATCCGGCAGATAGGCCATAAAAATTACCATACTTGGCATTCTTACCCAGGTTAGAGTTACCATCCCGGCGTAGGTTAGCGGAGATGAAATATTTCTCTGCGTAATTATAGTTCAAACGTCCAAATTCGGATACAAGGTAATTATAGGTATTTACGGGTGATGAGATTGGATTGGTCGTCTGCCAGCCACCTTCTACGTTGTTAAATAAGGGGTCGTTCTGGCCTGTGCGGTCTATGCCAAACAGCTCCTTGGTAGATTTTTCTTCTTCGGTACCGCCCAGTAAACTAAAGCTATGTTTACCAAATGATTTATCGAACTGGATTGTATTATCCCATACCCAGCGGTTATAAATGCCAGTGGCATTAATCGCTTCTGCGGTGGGGGAGGCATCGCCGGAAATGGGGTTTTCGTAAAGCTCATTATCGATGTGGTTCTGGTCAATGCCATATTGCGTGCGCAGGGTTACCCAGGAAAATGGTCTTAACTGTGCATAGATGCTGGATTGAATATGGTTATTGATAGAGTTAGAGCGGTCCAGGTCCAGTATTACCTGAGGGTTATAGATACCGCTTTGCACCCCTACATTGCCCATCGTGCCTATCACGCCTCCGTCTACGTTATAAGAGCCGTCGTTCAGATAAGGCGATACGTTGGGGCCGGTAAGGAAGGCCAGGCGGGCCAGGCCGCCAGAGTTAAATGCTTCCCCTTCTAGTGAACCGGAAGAGTTGGCCGACAGGTTCTTTTCGTTGGCATAGGAAATTTTGCCGCCTATTGTAAGTATTGAACCTACTTTCTGGTCTATATTGAAGAGTATATTTTTTCTTACAAATTCATTTCTTCTGAGAATGCCTTGCTGATCAGTAAAGCCGGCAGACATGTAATAAGTAGTTTTGTCGTTCGCCCCGCTGATGCTGATGGCGTGGCTGTGCGAAACAGCTTTGCGGTATACTACATCCAGCCAGTTCGTATTGATTGGGTTGCCGTTTTTATCTTCGTTAATGGCGAAGCTGGTACCAAGATTTTTCCCATCGGCTGCTGCATGGGCAATGCCTAAATTCTTATTGTCTACATACTGTTGTGCATTCAGGAGTTTTGGTAAGCGTTGCGCCTGTGCTTCGCCTACCCAGCCGCTATAAGTTACTTTGGCTTTGCCTTGTTTACCTTTTTTGGTGGTCACGAATACCACGCCGTTGGCGCCGCGGCTGCCGTAAATGGAAGTCGCTGCAGCATCTTTCGCAATGTCTATACTTTCAATATCGTTCGGATTGATGCCGGCCAGGGGGTTAGTGGGGGCAGCCGTGGAACCGATATCGCCGGTAAAAGATACCACCCCATCAATCACGATCAGGGGGTAAGAGCTGAGCGAAATACTGTTGGTACCGCGGATGCGAAATACCGGTGGGTTGTTTACCACGCCGTTTGGCACGGTAATCTGCACGCCCGCCACGCGCCCGCCCAAAGCCCCGTCGAAACTTTGTACCGGCTGTTGTGCAATGGCGGTGCCTTTTACCGTACCAATGCTACCTGTTATTTCCACTCTTTTTTGCGTACCATACCCAACCACCACCACTTCAGAAAGCGATTTGTTATCCGGTTTAATTTTGATGGTAATGTCGGAAGCGTCGGTGAGGCTTACCGTTTGCGATTCATAGCCGATAAAGGATACTTTCACCGCCTTCGTGCCCTCCGGAATGTTCAGGGAAAACAGCCCGGTGGCATTGGTAACGGTGCCGGTTCTGGTGCCAGGGATAGCCACGGTTACCCCTGCCAGTGGAACGCCGGTTTCATCGATGATCTTTCCCGTAACAGTACGGTTGTTCTGTGCCAATACTTGCGAAGCAAGCGTTAGCACGAAGGCTACTAAAACTAGTAGTTTCTTCATGTGCATCTGGATTTTGGTTGTTAATAAAAAAGATATAGCTGCACTGTCATGATAGGGAAGGAGTCCTAATCATTATAAATGCCTGCAAAATTCTTGTTGATCGCAATTGCTATTTATGAGCATAATGACTTGGTACGCAGACAAGTTTTTTTGCGCCTACGGATTGCTCGAATAATAAGAGTTGAAGACCTGCATGTGGTCAGGTCGTTATTGCAACATTGGTGGTTAAAATGCTGATTTCGTTGTTTTTAAAAAATTAGACTTTGGTTTAAGTATGTTTATTGGCCGCTACAAGTGCCAGTAAGGTTAATTATTATAACATGTTGTCATGGTAAATAATATTTGGGGATCATACGATCCTAGAACAAATTTATAAAATCGTTGATTAGACTGTTATTGGGTGGTAATTAGATTTTGGATCAATAGCAATGTTGGCGTTAATCAAATTTAAATAGTTAATCACTTTCCATCAGGGTTGTTGCTGATTTTGATTGTGGCTAATGCTCGGAAGTGAAATTAACAAAACGTATTAGTATTTACAAATTTTTTTCAGCGGTAGGGCGCAGCGGCCTTTGTTTGGGGGAAAATGTGGAAAAAAACGAGATGTACGAATAGCTGTAGCTGAATATATGGGATTGTTAAGGATATTTATTAGCTTAGGTAGGTGTAACCGGCTTTGCGACCTGTCGGTTCAAAATTTGGCTGCGAATTTGATAAAGTATTCCCACACACGTAGTTCTATCAACATGAGATCCGTAAAACTTGCTTTCTACGCCAGGTTGGCTTTGATCCTACATGCACTGGCTCTTATTCTGTTATGCATGTACCTTGGTAAGACCATTCTTATTCCCTTATTTTTTGCCCTGCTCATTTCTTTTCTGCTTTATCCGCTGGCCCTGCTCATGGAAACTAAACTGAAGTTTCCAAGGCCCCTGGCCTCCATCCTGTCGGTGCTGACTTTTGTGATATCGGTGGGGTTGTTGATCTTTATCATCAGCCGGCAGATGGTGCACCTGTCTAAAGACCTGCCCCTGCTGCAAAGCCGCATTACCGGCACCCTGGCAGAGCTGAAAGACTGGGTGGGCGATCGCTATCACCTGAACGATGCACAGCAAATGGAATACATCAATAAATCGGTGAACGGGATGATGGGTGGCTTGGCAAATTCCATCGGCACTACTTTCGTGGGCGCCTTAGAATCGGTCGTATTGTTTTTGTTCTTCCTGATCTTTATTTATTTTATACTGGATCACCGCCGCTTGCTCATGAATTTTGTGATGGCGCTGGTGAACCGGGAACACCGGTTAAAGGTACAGGAAGTAGTGGTAAGCGTACGTTCGCTGATCAATAGATATATTATCGGGCTGCTATCGGAAATGCTTATCCTGTTTGTGCTGATACTGGTGGCGCTTTTGATCTTCGGTATTAAATACGCGGTGCTGATAGCCGTAGTGGCGGCAGTACTTAATATTATTCCTTACCTCGGCATTTACACGGCCATGGCTTTCAGTATGCTCATTACCTATGCAGGCGGCAGCGGCAGCCAGGCCATTACCATTGCCATTGTAATGATTGTAGCCCACTTCATTGATGCTAATATTATTCTTCCCCGCATTGTGGGCGGACAGGTGAAGATCAATCCATTGGTGACCATCGTGGCAGTACTTACCGGGCACCTGGTATGGGGCATTCCCGGTATGTTTTTGTTTATCCCGCTGACGGCCATCATCCGCATTATCAGTGAAAAAGTAGATGAACTAAAACCCTGGGCCATCCTCATTAGTACAGACGAGCAAGAATTATAGTTAACCCCGATAATACATTAAATTATATTATAAAATAATATAATATATCTATCTGTCGTTTTTTTGCTCATTTATCGCTGTGTGCTACGGAATACATGTAGAAAAAACCCTATCTTCAACGCTTGTATTCACGATTTTAAGCGCTTATGGGACGTTTTCAGGGATTAGTTGGCATTATCCTGATATTAGGATTAGCTTTTTTATTCTCTAATAATAAAAGGAAGATCAATTACCGGCTGGTAATTAGTGGAATTATCCTACAGGTGGTCATTGCTTTGCTGGTATTTAAGGTACCTCCGGTGATCTGGTTTTTCCAGCAGGTAGGCAAGGCCATGGGCAAGGTGGAAGCCTTTGCTCACCAGGGCGCGTCCTTTGTATATGGTGGTATTGGCGTGCAGGTGCCGGATGGCAGTATTCAGAATTATGGCACTGTGGCCAATGGTTTTGTATTTGCGTTTAATGTGACGGCTACTATTATTTTGGTATGTGCGCTGGTAGCTGTATTTTATCATTTCGGCATTATGCAGCGCATTGTAGCCCTTATTGCCCGCGCCATGAATTGGGTGATGCGCGTAAGTGGGGCAGAAGCCCTGAGTAATGTGGCATCTGCCTTTGTAGGCCAGGTAGAAGCCCAAGTAATGATACGCCCTTACCTTAAAGGGATGACAAACAGTGAACTGCTGGCTTCTATGAGTGGTAGCCTGGCTTGTATTGCAGGCGGCATCCTGGTAGTGTATGCCAATATGGGGGCACAAGCAGGACTAGACCTGGCCCCTAAGCTCATCACGGCCAGCCTCATGGCTGCGCCAGGTGCGCTGGTGATCTCCAAGATCGTATTTCCAGAAACAGCGGATAGTCAAACCATGGGTACCGTAAAACTGGAAGTGAAAAGCAATTATACCAATGTGATAGATGCTATCTCTCACGGGGCAGGCGACGGTTTTAAAATAGCGATGAATGTAATTGCTATGCTGATAGGGTTTATCGCCGTAATAGCGCTGCTTAACTACTCGTTGCTGAAAATAGGCCACCTTTTTAGCCCGCATTTCGATCTTACCCTGGATTATATTTTTGGTAATCTCTTTTACCCTATGGCCTGGTCTATGGGCGTGCCGGATAGCGATGTACATAGTGTTGCTACCTTGCTGGGGCAAAAACTTACGGTGAATGAGTTTGTAGCCTTTAAAAGCCTTACCAGCAAAACTGTACCCATTCTAACAGACAAGGGCCTGCTGATTGTAAGCATTGCTATCTGCGGGTTTGCAAATTTCAGCAGCGTGGGTATGCAGATTGGCGGTATAGGAGAGATTGCACCAGAACGCCGCGCCGATCTTGCCAAGCTGGGATTAAAAGCGCTTTTTTGCGGCACACTGGCCTCTTATCTTTCGGCCACCATTGCGGGTATTCTTATGTAAAGGCATGATAACGCTTTTATACACTTCGTAATAATACCTTTGCTGAATTGCTCCCTTTCATACACCTTGAAAAAAATACCTGTACATCATTCACCACGAATGAGCCTACTACGGGTCTAATGGGTCCATCGGATCTGGCTGGAGATTGTTCAGCAAGGGAAGGAATATCGTTTCTTCCCTGCCAGCTTTGTGCAATTCTTTGTATGGAGCATAGCCTAGTTCTTCCTTACAGCGTCTTGCCATCCCAGAGGCTCCAATATAAAGCGATTGCAAAGCATCGCTCACGATGAGCAATGGTTGCTGAGAGGGCATGCCAAAGCGGTACCACATACGGGCGGCATTGCGCAGGTTTGTGGTAGTGTGGCGGGCGTAAGGCTCTATAAAAACCGCCTGGTCGGGAAGGCCAAGTTGCTGTACAAGGTATTTTTTCATCTCCACGGCTTCGGCGTAAGGCGTTTTGAATGGATGTACATGCCCGCCGGATACAATGATAAAAGGTGCCTCGTGCTTTTGGTAGTGTTCAGCCGCCAGGGCGCAGCGTTTGATGCCATTAGCGTCCAGGGGAGTGGTCAGCGTTTCCGGACCCTGGCCAGGTACCAGGATGGCGCTGTAAGGGTAATTGTTCCATTGGATGTTGGCCAGCGCTTCATAAGGGGGGCGGTTGCTGCCACCGCGCAGGGGTTCGTAACGGGTTGCTTCGTCGCGCCCATTCAGTTCCAGGGCGGCGATGGCGCTTTGCAAGGCCAGTGTGTAAAAGTCTCCTTTGTCCTTTCGCAATACAGTTTTCACTAGCTGCCGTACCTGCTGCACAGCACCCGGGTCACGGAAACGGAAACTAATACTGTCTATCCTCGCATACCGGGGCGGCTTGCCCTGCAAATACACCGCCAATACCTGGTTAGTGCCTCGTACCACGTCCAGCCAGGATTTACGAAGGTATTCGCTGTCTGCCAGATCTTCATAGAGGGGATAGGCATGCTGCTGGCGCAGGCGGGCAATAGTGCCTTGGAGGGCCGTGTCAGTACCCAGCAGGTGGATTAGCGCTGAGGCAGTATGGTCTGCATCAGGCACGGTCCACAGCAGCGGAGTTACCAGGCCGTTCAGGTCGTGACAGTCATTGGCTGCAGCAGTGGCCGCAGCGGCCCTTTGCCGGGCCAGCAGGTGTAGCGTAGGATCGTTGCGCAAACTCTTTCGCAGTGTTGCCTGCGACTGGATAGCGGCTATTAGCGGGAAAATTTTTTGGGTCCATTGTGTTCCAAAATTTTTAACAGGTGGTACTGCCGGCGCAGCGGCAGAAAGGGTATTGGCCAGCAGCAGACCCAACAAAACCTGCCATAGATAACGTTTATTCATAAGCCTATTTCAATGATAATCACCTCGCCACAAGGAGCGAAACCAAAATATATCACTTTTTTAGCACTTGACCCAAGAAGTAAAAGGGAAAAATCATGAAAATTCTTCGTAAAATCGCAGTATGGAAGTGAAGTGGAAAAATGGAACCAGTCGCCCGGTAGCATACGCCGCACAACATCCCTGGAAAGTTAACTGGCAAATACCTGCTTTTAAACGAAGAGTATTCATTGGCGTGGCCGGTCTCATTGCTATTTTGTCTTACCTGCCTGTATTTTTCCAGCATATTGAACAGCGTAATGGTTATGTGCTGCACGATTTTATACTGCGCTTGCTTCCCTCACACGATGTATCGGTCCCTATTTTTGTTTTGATATGGCTATCCGCAGGATATACCCTGTTCAGGGCCATGCAACAGCCGGAGGTTTTTATCTGTTTATTGTATGGATTCCTTTTTGTATGCCTGTCGCGCATTATTACCATCTACCTCGTGGCATTAGACCCACCCATGGATCTTATTCAATTAAAAGACCCGCTGGCTAACCGGTTCTACGGTAAGGCAGGCTTTATCACGAAAGATCTTTTTTACTCCGGGCATACCGCTAGCATGTGCCTGTTTGCCTATTGCCTGCGCGGCCCAAGGGAGAAGCTGCTGGCTGGGCTGGCGGCGGCAGCTGTAGGCATTTTACTGCTGGTGCAGCATGTGCATTACACCATAGACGTATTAACAGCGCCCATCCTTACCTATGCCTGTTACCGGGTAGCGGCCAGCCTGCCGGTGCTGCACCGTTCCTTACTGCGCAGGGTGGCTTAACAATATTCCAGTCGCAATCAGGTGATGGCTTTGGCCTTGCGGTCAGGCCATTTTTTATAGCCACCGCAACTGCCCGCCATTGCCCCCCCTCAAATAAATAGGCCCATAATGAATAGAATTATATAAATTGTAATTATTTTGCATATAAATTAGATTCTATGGGAAAGCATATCGTTTTTATGCTGGCCGTTGTAGGGGCAGTATTGGTCAGCGTTTGGGTATTGGCGGGTGCAGGCCGGGAGAAATTCAGGCAGGGTTATTACATAGATGCCAACAATAACCGGGTAGAGGGCTTCATTTATTTCAATGAAAATAATTATGATCACTTTTATTTCCGCCTGGGAACGGGTGGGCGGGCTGCGCGTATAGGCGTTGCCGTATCCAATGGTTTTGGATTTGATAACCGCAATTTCGTTGTACTGGAAGATGTACACTGGCAAACCAGTTTATGGCGCAATTATGCCCGCCGGGCTTTTGCCGAATTGTTGGTAGATGGACGCGTAAAATTATACCGCGTACTCAGCGAGGCAAACCAGCTTCACCCCATCACCGGAAAAGCCGGAGCCATACAGGTAGTTTCTAACTACCTGTTGCGCCGAGAGGGTGATTATACCTATTTGGCCCTATCGGAAAAGCGGCAACCATTCCGCCAGCAATTGTCGGAATACTTGAAAGACAACCCGGCGATATCGGAACAGATATTGAAATCGGATAGCAGCGTTTTTGACCTGACGGGGGTTATTACCGCTTACAATAAAGGGGGGCAGTAAAAAAATAATTTTTGATGGAAAGGCCTGGTTGCTGTAAAAAAGTATGTTGCTTTTTGAAGCAGCCAGGTCTATACTATGTAGGCACAGCAAGCCCCGCACTGGCCCTGGTTGCGCTCCAACAAATTCCCTGAAAAATTTCTACCCATAGTATTTCTCAAAAAATACCATAACTTAGCCCCTGTTTGGTAAAACGATTTAGCTGATCGGAGTAGGGGAAAAATTTCACTTTATGAAAAAGGTACGCCTCCCCCCGGCGGATGAATGGCCAATTAATCTGGACGTAAAATTTTCAGCATGAACAATGTAGTATTGGGCATCGACATCGGTGGCTCCCACATTACTGCTTCCATGGTAGACCTGGACACCCGCGACGTGGTGGCAGGTTCCTGGCGCAGAACGCGTGTCAATTCCGCGGGCACGGCAGAGTCAATTATTCGCGAATGGTGCGTGGTGATTACAGAACTTTTCGACATTTACAAACCTGCACAAAAGAAACTAGCCCTGGCCATGCCGGGTCCTTTCGATTACCAGGCGGGCATTTCGCTGATGAAAAACCAGCAGAAATACGACGCCCTTTTTGGACTCAATGTAAAGGAATTGCTTTCCGCAGCCTGTAAAGTGCCGGTAGAAAACATTCACATGATCAACGACGCTGCCTGCTTCCTGCAAGGAGAGGTGTTTGGCGGTGCCGCACATGGTTTTACCCGCGCCATAGGACTTACCTTGGGTACTGGCCTTGGGAGTTCCCGCGTACTGGATGGTGTGGCAGAAGACGCCGACCTTTGGAAAACACCCTTCAAAGACAGCATAGCGGAAGATTATATCTCCACCCGCTGGTTTGTAAAACATTACTTTGAACTGACTGGCAAAACTGTGAAAGATGTAAAGGAGCTGAGTGAATTGCTGCCCGATCCGAAGGCCCAAGACGTGTTCAATGAATTTGGCACTAACCTGGGCATCTTCCTGGCCTCTTTTATTCGCATGGATAAGCCGGATATCGTGATCCTGGGAGGAAATATCGCCAATGCGTTGCCGCTCTTCGAAAAATCACTGAAGGAAGAATTGTCCAGGAACAAGATAGCATTGCCAATCAAATGCGCTACCCTGGGCGAAAAGTCTGCCATCATTGGCGCCGCCAGCAGCTGGAGTAAATAAGCAATTATTTAGTATGCCGTATATTTACGTCGCCCGGGACATGCCGGGCGACGCTTTTAAGTGTAGGAGAGGGTGGTACACACAGGTTTAAACTACCGGAAATAGGTCACTGCTTGCCGCTCTCCACAATGATTTTGCATATTCATCCGAGAATGTTTATTTTGCTAAATCGATTAAGTAAACCATTCAATAATTCCCGTTTGTAGCAAACCAGCCAGGTTGCCCGTGTTTTTGCTGCCTACGCCATTAAAAAATCAGTATGAAGAAAATGTTCTTATCCCTCCTGGGTATGGTAGCCCTAGCCGCTTCCGCCCAGACGGTGAACCAGGTGAATGATCCGGTGGAATGGATTAATCCACTGATGGGCACCCAGTCCGATTATGCACTCTCTACCGGCAACACTTATCCTGCAGTAGCACTGCCCTGGGGGATGAATTTCTGGGCACCGCAAACGGGCAAAATGGGTGATGGCTGGTTTTATACTTATAACGCCACGAAAATCCGGGGCTTTAAAGAAACCCATCAGCCCAGCCCCTGGATCAACGACTATGGCCAGTTTGTACTGATGCCGGTAACCGGTTCCCTGAAGTTCAGGCAAGACGATCGCGCTAGCTGGTTCTCTCACAAAGCTGAAGTGTCCAAACCATACTACTATAGCGTATACCTCGCAGAACACGACGTGGTAACCGAAATAACTCCCACCGAACGCGCCGCAGGCTTCCGCTTTACCTTCCCGGAAACCGATAGCTCTTTCATCGTGATAGACGCACTGGACAAGGGGTCTTATATTAAAGTAATTCCCGAAGAAAATAAGATCATTGGTTACAGCACCAAAAACAGTGGTGGTGTACCCAGTAATTTCAAGGACTATTTTGTGATCGTGTTCGACAAACCTTTCACCAGTACCTCTACCTTCAGCGATACAGTACTTACCCGTGGCGGTAAGGAAGTAAACGCTCCGCATGCCGGCGCCGTCATTGGGTTTAAAACTCATAAAGGTGAACAGGTCTATGCCCGCGTAGCCTCTTCTTTTATCAGCCCCGACCAGGCGCTGCTAAACCTGAAAGAAATTGGCAACGATAATTTCGATACGGTAAAATCAAAGGCCAAAGCAGCGTGGAATAAGGAACTGCTGCGCGTAAAAGCAGAAGGCGGTACAGCCGACCAAACCGCTACTTTTTATTCTTGCCTGTACCGCGCCATGTTGTTTCCCCGCAAGTTCTACGAGATAGACGCCGCCGGCAAAGTAGTGCATTATAGCCCTTACAATGGCAAGGTATTGCCCGGTTATATGTTTACCGATAATGGTTTCTGGGACACCTTCCGCGCAGTATTCCCACTGCTGAATCTCCTGAACCCTACGTTAAACGGACATATCATGGAAGGCCTGGCCAATGCCTATAAAGAAAGCGGCTTCCTGCCAGAATGGGCCAGCCCCGGTCATCGCGACTGTATGGTAGGTTCTAACTCGGCTTCCCTGATTGCGGATGCTTACTTATTGGGTGGCCGGAATTTTGATATCAACACCCTCTGGGACGCCGTGGTACACAGCTCCGAAAATGAAGGACCCTTGAGTTCCGTAGGCCGCCTGGGTTGCAAATATTACAATACCCTGGGTTATGTACCTTACGACGCAGGTATCAATGAAAACGCTGCCCGTACGTTAGAATATGCATACGACGACTGGACCATTTACAAACTGGCCGTGGCGCTAAAACGCCCACAGGCCTATATAGACCTGTATAAAAAACGTTCGCAGAACTACCGCAATCTTTTCGATCCCGAAACAAAGCTCATGCGCGGTAAGAACCGGGATGGTAAGTTTCAAACACCTTTCAACCCCTTCAAGTGGGGCGATGCTTTCACCGAAGGTAATAGCTGGCATTACACCTGGAGCGTGTTTCACGACATAAAAGGTCTCATGGGCCTCATGGGTGGCCGCACACAGTTTGTAGGCATGCTAGACTCCGTATTTAAAATGCCACCTGTATACGACGACAGCTACTACGGTGGGGTTATCCATGAAATCCGGGAAATGCAGATCATGAACATGGGCCAATATGCACACGGCAACCAGCCTATTCAGCACATGATCTATCTGTATAACTACGCTGGCGAACCATGGAAAACGCAGTACTGGAGTCGCGAAGTAATGAACCGCCTCTACGCCGCCCATCCCGATGGATATTGTGGGGACGAAGACAATGGCCAAACTTCCGCCTGGTATGTTTTCTCCGCCATGGGCTTTTATCCCGTATGCCCCGGAAGCGGCCAATATGTGTTGGGAGCACCCTTGTTTAAAAGAATGACGATTACCCTGGAAAATGGTAAAAAAGTAATAGTAAACGCACCGGAAAATAACGAAGCAAATCGCTACATATCCGATCTGAAATATAACGGTGCCGCCTATACGAAAAACTACCTTACCCACGACGCCCTGCAAAGCGGCGCGGTGATTGATGTGAAGATGTCGGCTACGCCTAATAAACAGCGCGGCAATAAGGTGACGGATTACCCGTATTCCTTCTCCGACGAACTTAAATAATATTCAGATGATATTTTACAAAGAGAGGGCGGCTAGGTGTCGCCCTTTTTTTATAGGTAAAAAAGGGGGAATGATTATTCGATGGTGGGAAACTGGTAAGTGCCTTCGCAAAAATTATAAAACCTTCTCGCAGTATCAATACATTCATCAAACGTTACTGGTTTTATAACATAAGAATTGGCACCCAGGTGCATGCATTCCTGCATTTCCAATTCATTGAGAGAAGTAGAAAAAATGATGACGGGGATATTATTATACCGCTGGTCTTCCTTTAGCAGTTTCAGCGTTTGCGTGCCGTTTAGTTTAGGCATATTGAGGTCCAATATTACAAGATTGGGCAAGGGAACGGGTTCGCCAATGGTATCCAGGTAGGAGAGTACTTTTTCTCCATCCTCTACAAATTGGATGCAGTCTGCCAGCCCGATGGTGTCGAACGCATCGCTGATGATGAAGCGGTCTTCCACGTCGTCGTCTGCCAGCAGGATATTAATATTTCGTATCATAAACGATGATTGCAATTAATTTACAGGTAATGTAATAATAAAGGTGCTGCCTATACCGGGCGTACTGGTAGCGGTAATATTTCCTTTGTGCAATTCTACGATCTTCTTGCAGATTGTAAGGCCTATGCCGGTTCCTTCATACTTGTCCCGCGTATGTAAACGTTGGAATAAGCTAAACATTTTTTCCAGGTATTTTTCTTCGAAGCCAATGCCATTATCGCGAATATACAGCATCACGTGGCCATTACCACCATTATTGGCATGTACCGCTATAACGGGCTGGGTATCGGGAGCGCAGTATTTGATAGCGTTGGAGATAATATTTCCGAAAAGCTGCCGCATCTGCACGGGGTTGGCGCTGATTACCGGCAGGGAACTCATGCTCACCTGCGCGCCTTTTTCCCGTATAGTCATTTCCAGGTCTTGCAACGCTTCCTGGAAAATTTGGTTCAAGTCGGTAGCTGTTGTGAAATTATCTTCCTTGCGGATGCGGGAAAGCGATAACAGGTCATGGATGAGTTGTTTCATGCGCTGAGCCGCAGAGAACATGTTGCTAAAGGCACGGGTGCCTTGCTCATCGATAAGTCCCACATATTTTTGTTGTAAAAAATTGCTGTAATATATAATCTTACGCAACGGCTCCTGCAAATCGTGGGAAGCCACGTAAGCAAATTGCGACAGCTCAAAATTACTTCTGTTCAATTCTTCAATCTTTTGCTCTAGTTCCAGTTGATAACGTTCCAGTTCCTGCTTGGTTTCCCGCAGTTCTCGGTTGTCGCTCAGGGCTTGTTCCATACGTTTGTGGGCCTCAATCTCTACGCAAAAACCAACACGGGAAAAATGTTGAGTATCGTCCAGTGGTACACTAACTAACTGGTGCCAGATAAGTGCGCCCTGTTTGTTGCGCAGGCGAAACTCGCCTTGGTTGGGTTGAAGTTTTACCACGTTATTGAACCAGATGGTTGGTGTATCGGGAGCAACGTCTTCGGGGTGAATGTGATAAGTCCAAAGCGATTCATTAAGTTGATCCAGCGTTGTGCCGAAATACTCTTTGGCATATTTGTTATAATAAGTAATCTTGCCTGCCGGATCTGTGGTAAAGATCATGAGTGGCAGTGTATCGGTTAATAATTTGTAACGGCTTTCACTTTCCCGTAGTTTTTCTGCGAGTTCCTTGAGCTGCTCGTCTTTACTACTGTTTTCCTGGTAGGGTGAAAGCGGTATTTCCTGATCCAAATAATTTTTCCATTCCGCTATTCTGGCTTTGCTGAACTGGAGATGGGTAGGTATTTTTAACAGTAAACGAGTTATTTTCCCCTGGTCACTGTACTGAATATCCAGTTCATCTACCAGGCGGCGGGCGCAGGCTACGCCGGCGCTCGCATTTATGAAACTTGGATTGCGGTCGTGTATGGCAGCAGAGAGATATTTTTCCTTATTGCGTATTTGTACACCCAGGTTCATATAAGCCCCCTGGCCAGTGGTTATGCAATCTCTAGCAATCTCAGATACTGCGGAGGCAAAGGAAGTTTGCACCGCGAGCGACATGCCGGAAAGCTGCACCAGTTGCATACTTTTTTTGTGCGCCAATATCAGGCCCCTTTCATTCTCCAGTGTAACTTTCACTATGGGCTGCATGTTCTGGAATTTAGTTTACTGCTATGCAATGGCCTTTTTCGCCTCCCTGAGATGGGAGCAGACGGGCCTTAAATAAAGATATAATGTATGTGAGGTTAAATAGAAATAATTACAATTTATATTCACAAGCATTGTGGTGTTTTGATGCTTAGTTGCAAACATTCATACAGTAAAGGAGTTAAAAGATCTGCACATAAAAATTAAACTATGGCACTTTCGCGATAGAGATAATCCGAGCATTTATCATGCCAGACCAGGAAGGGTCCTGGGTGGGGAATGAGGACGCAAAATCCAATCTCCCGGCTCTTGTTATAAGTGGTGAAAATGTCAGCGAAGTAATTATTATATTTGAATTTATTCAACCAAAATAAGACCTGCTTCAGTGCCACCCCGTGCAGGTAATCATCTCCAGCTTTTTTAAAACACCGTTACATGACAAAAAACGTTCCCGCCCTGTTGGCAGGCCTGCTTATTTGCCTGCCGTCTGTACTGGCTCAGCAACATCCCCTGCTTGGTTTTCCCGATTCGGCTGCTGCCATCCAAACCCGCTGGGAAGCACAGTTTGACCAGCAACTAAGCGCTGCTCACATTGGCGCCAATATTAAAGAATTATCGGCCTATCCTCATCACCTGGGTGCTGCACGCGACAAAGCTGTGGCAGAAAACATTGCACAACAATTTAAAAGCTATGGTTGGGAGGTACAGACGGAAACCTACCAGGTGCTTTTTTCGACCCCCCGTACCCGTACACTGGAGCTGGTGGGGGTACCAGGCTACCATGCATCCCTGAAAGAGCCTGCCCTGCCGGAAGACGCCACCAGCGGGCAGGAGGGCCAATTGCCTACGTATAATTGCTGGAGCGCCGACGGCGATGTGACCGGACCACTGGTATATGTAAATTATGGATTACCAGAAGATTATGAATGGCTAGACCGGATAGGCGTGAGCGTTAAAGGCAAAATCGTAATAGCCCGGTATGGCCGCGCTTGGCGTGGCATAAAACCCAAGGTGGCCCAGGAGCATGGTGCCATTGGCTGCCTCATTTATTCTGATCCCCACGACGATGGGTATTTTCAGGGCGATGTGTACCCGAAAGGCCCATATAAAAATGAATACGGCGTACAGCGTGGTTCTGTCATGGATTTCGTGGTATACCCTGGCGATCCCCTCACGCCTGGCATAGGTGCTACCGCTGATGCAAAGCGACTGGATCGCAGCAAAGCGCCCAACTTGCTGAAAATGCCCGTGCTTCCCATCAGTTATCATGATGCACAGCCATTGCTGGCTGCCCTGCAAGGCCCGGTGGCGCCCGCTACCTGGCGGGGAGGCCTGCCCATTACTTATCACATTGGCGGCCAGGGTGCCAGCGTACATCTCACCCTGGCGTTCGACTGGGGCCTAAAACCGGCCTACGATGTGATTGCCACTTTCAAAGGAGCCCGCTATCCCGATGAGTGGGTGGTACGCGGTAATCACCACGACGCCTGGATAAATGGTGCCTCCGATCCCGTTACTGGCCTGTCGGCCATGCTGGAAGAAGCCCAGGCCATCGGCGCACTGGCCAGGCAAGGTTACCGCCCGGCCCGCACCCTCGTATACTGCGCCTGGGATGGGGAGGAGCAGGGGCTGTTGGGTTCTACAGAATGGGTAGAAACTCATGCAGCAGCCCTACAGAAAAAGGCAGTGGCTTATATCAATACTGATAACAACGGACGCGGCTTTTTAGAGGCTGCCGGATCGCACGCATTGCAACCATTAGTGAATGAAGTAAGCCGCGGAGTAACCGATCCTGAGACCCATGTATCGCTCTGGGAGCGGGCCCGTGCCGCCAAGCTCGTTCATGCAGACAATACCAAAGCCAAAAAAGAACTGCTGGACGCCAGCACCCTTACTATAGACGCCCTGGGTTCTGGATCCGACTATTCTCCGTTTTTGCAGCACACCGGCGTACCTTCGCTAAATCTGGGTTTTGGCGGCGAAGATGGCGGCGGAGAATATCATTCCATCTACGATTCGTACGATGATTTTATGCGCTTTAAAGATCCCACCTTTGCCTACCAGCGCGCGCTGGCCCAGGTAGCGGGCCGCATCGTACTACGTTTAGCCGGTGCCGTTACCCTGCCCTTTGATTTTCGCACCCTGCATAAAACCATCAGCAACTACCTGGACGACTTGGTGGCTGCCACCGAAGCGCAGCGTACCAACACGGCGATAGAAAATAAACTAATCCGCTCCGGCCAGTACGACCTGGCTTCCGATCCCCAAAACGCTACCAAGGCGCCACTACTGCGGGCGGAAGTGCCTTTTGTAGATTTCTCTCCTTTGCAGAACGCCCTGGTAGCCTTGCAACTAGCCGCCGATACCATCGCAGCGCGGCAGGCCGCTGGTGCTGCTTCCCCTGCTTTCAATGAGGGCCTTTACCGCGCAGAGCAGCAATTGCTTACCAGCGAAGGGCTACCCAAACGGACTTGGTATAAGCACACTATTTATGCTCCAGGTTATTACACTGGTTATGGGGTAAAAACCTTACCTGGCGTACGTGAAGCCATAGAGCAGCGTCAATGGAAAGAAGCTGCAGACCAGGTAGTGGTGGCTGCTACGGCGGTCAATAAATTGGCAACCTACCTGCGGGAAGTGGCAAATAAATGAGCCTTCTAAAAAACGCAGTCATCTTCCCGGAAAATGAGCGCACTTTTTTGTTTATATGCCTACTCTTTTATTCGCCCACGACCAATACCCTGAATGTGCCGGGCAAGGCTTGGGGATGGCCAGTGGCCACCGGTTTTACCACTGCGGCAGGAAGATATAAGTAGTGTGTTTCAGGATCCAGCGCAATGGTGCGGGCGCTGTGCTGTGTGGGTATTGTGAAGGCTATATGATATTTAGCTGGGTTCAACTCTTCCACTGCCGTGATATTGCCTTCACCATTGGCACTGAAGGCGGTGTTGCGGGCGGGGTCAAATACCACGCCGTCGCATTCGTCGCCAATAGGGAGTTGAATAATGTTGCGGCCATTGGTGGCATCAACCACACACAATAACTTATTGCCACAACCGGCAAACAGTCTTTTTGTTTTGAGGTCGATGGCCAGGCCAGAGGGTTCATGCCCACGGGTGAGCGGCCAGGTTGCACTGCGTTGCAGGGTTTTGGTATCGATCACCACGATGCTGTTTTTATCTTCTATATTAACGTACAGTTTGCCTGTATCTGCCACCATAGATTCAGGCTTGCCCGGTAAGGCTATGGTGGCCACCACCATTTCTTTGTCCGGATCTATTACAGTGAGGCTATTGCTGTGTCCATTGCCCACGAATACCCGCTGGGAAAACGGATCATAATAAATAGCGTCAGGATGCTGGCCGGCAGGAATGCTGGCCCCCGCTTTGAGGTTGATAGTATGGAATACCAGGATGCTATTATTCTTGCCATTACTGATAAAGCCCTTCTGCAGCGCTGGTACCAAGGCTATGCCGTGTACGCCGGATAAGCCAGTCAGTACCCCAATGGAGTCGCCATTGCGGCTGTCGCGCACCTCCACCTGGTTGCCGTGCGAAATATATAACCGATGGGCGGATGCATCCACGCTGAGATAGTCCCAGCCGCCGCTACCGCCAATAGCAAATTCTTGCATCACATGATAACGGGCAAGGGAAGATTGAGACAAAACTACTGTTGGCCATAGCAGGCACAGGCAAGGAAACCAAAGATGCAGCCGCATAAATCAATTTTTTTTTGAATTAGCCGTAAGATTATGCGATAGATTTGGTTTAATTCTGAACCCTGCGTAACTTCAAAGTACTAATAACCCCTTTTTTTTAGACCTTCCAGTTATATAATTTTTTATTTTATATGTCCTGTGTGGCACATGCTTTGAAATATATTTCCCTGAGGAATAAACATAAAAAATCAATGACTATGGGTGCATTTACAATCAATATCCGGCGTAACAGGTTTGACGTACTCCCTTTTATTGCCGGGAATAGTAAAAAATTTAAAGTCAATGTGAACGGCGAAGAAGTGTTTTTCGCGCATGACCTGGATGGTTACCTGCGCGCTGCCGGCGACCGCACCCGGGCTAGTTTGTCACTGCTGGCAGACATTGCAGCTAATATTGAGCATTACATGTTTCATGACAAGTGCCGGCATTAAAAATTTCCGTTGTTTCACCATTTGGAGAACTTCACTGCTGCACACAGCCGCACAAAATTTATAAAGCATATTCTGTACTAGGCAGGCTGCCTGTAATAGTTGTACCATTTATTTTTAGACAGATTTGCTCTCAGCAATAGGTTCCAGTTATTTTGTTATCAATCCATTTTTTTAACCTGTTCTTAGATTAACGTTATTTTACCTGCACATTCATAGGATGTAAAAGCTGCCTGGTTTTCCCGGCAGGCGTTGTCATGCCCCAGCATTTCCATGCATATTTATCAAGGCTCTCCAGGTTAATAGAAAAAGGCGGTGAGATCGCCGCCTAAGTGTTTAAAACCATATCCTATGAAATAAAAAAATGAGGTAATAAGGATAAATAATTGCCAAGTTTGGTAATAAGATGCGTGGAAGAGTCGGATTCCATATTCTCTGAAATAAAATTAGGCGGGCGCTGCTTCCTATAGGGGCATAAAAAAAGCGGTGAGATCACCGCCTTCAAAAATTTTAACCATATCCTATGAAAAACCTGATGCAAATATAGGATGGGTTGCCAACCTGTCAAGTAACATTTGGTGAAGGATATATTTTTGTTGGTGAATGTGTGAAAAAGCACCGTGATAACAAACGCTTAACAAATCGGCGGCAAAGCCCAACAGTAATGTATTGTATTGCCTTGTGGAAATAGGAACATTCATGGGTATTCTGTGTCAAGTACTTACATGGTAGTCGTTTACGCAGTAACCGGATGATTATTCCGTAATGGTTTTTGATGCTGGAAACGATCCTATATCTGGGAGTTTTATTTATTTAAATAAAAAAAAATTACTGCCGCCAAACGCTGTATCAGTAAGAAACATGCCCTTATCTGGCAGATTATCCGTATAAAAAAAATGAGCCTTTTATTTTTCTCTCATCACCCTTTTTTGTCTTCTTGCTGTTTTAGAAGTATACCGGCTATTGAACATTATGCACAGAAAAGCTTGCCAGTATATTTCAATTAGGAGTAAAGTCATAAGAGTATGTTAAGGGATAATGATATAAAAGGAAAAGTAGTATTGATTGCGGGGGGCGCTAAAAACTTGGGCGGGCTACTCAGCCGTAACTTCGCAAAACTGGGCGCAAAAGTGGCCATTCATTATAACAGCGATGCAACAAAGGCAGATGCGGCGCAAACGCTGGCAGACATTAGTAATGCAGGTGGAGAGGCCTTTTTGTTCCAGGCCGATCTTACGCAGGTAGATAATATTAGGCGTTTTTTTGCCGAAACCAAGGCGAAATATGGCGGTATAGATGTCGCCATTAATACTGTAGGTAAGGTATTAAAGAAGCCCTACAGCGATACTTCAGAATCTGAGTACGATAGTATGTTTGATATTAATTCAAAAGTAGCCTACTTTTTTATACAGGAAGCTGGCAAAGAATTAAATGATAATGGGAAGATCTGTACCATCGTTACTTCCTTGCTGGCTGCTTTTACTGGTTATTATTCCACTTATGCAGGTGCGAAGGCACCGGTAGAAGACTTTACCAGGGCAGCTGCTAAGGAGTTTGGCAGCAGGGGAATATCAGTAACATCGGTAGCGCCGGGTCCCATGGATACCCCTTTTTTTTATGGACAGGAATCAGAAGATGCCGTTGCTTATCATAAATCTGCATCCGCTTTAGGCGGATTAACAGATATCAAAGACATTGCACCCCTGGTAGAATTTTTGGTGACCAAAGGCTGGTGGATAACGGGTCAGACTATCTTTGCAAATGGGGGATATACAACCCGGTAATACTTCAAAGATAAAGACAAGATAGGTGAAAATAAATAGATGAAGCGGCGGTGGAAACATCGCCGCTTTTATGTTTATATTTCCTATCAAAATACCCGCTGCAAAACAGGTTATTACATCGCTTCCTGCGGGTGAAGGGGGTGGAGGCGGAGCTCCCTGCCATAAGGGTGTTCAATAACGGAAGGGTTATGTACCGAAAGTGAACATTTGCTTTTGTGGATTTTAAATATCATCCTGAAAATCAATGCCGTCATTATCCGGCATTGTCTTGGTGTACCACCACGGAGGTCATAATGTTCCATAAATAATTCAGGCATATGATGCATAATTTCTTTAAGGTTGTTTTCCGGAACCTGTTGCGTAATAAAGGGTTTTCTATCATCAATATTACAGGCCTTGCCATAGGGATGGCGGCTGCAATACTTATTTTGCTGTGGGTACAAAATGAAAGAAGTTACGATGCATTCCACCAAAATAAAGACCGGATATACGAGGTTTGGAATCGCGTGTCAATGGGTGGTGAAATTTCTTGCTGGAATTCTGTACCTGCCCCGCTGGCGCCTGCGCTGGTAAAAGACCTGCCGGAAGTAGCACGCGTGGTTAGGTTCATTCTACATAAAGGACTGCTGTCTGTAGGAGATACAAAGCTACAGATGACGGGCAATATCGTAGATACCGGGTTTCTACAGATGTTTGATTTTCCCATGATGGAGGGTAATCCTACCACCGCACTGAATGATATGCATACCATTGTGCTGACGGAAAAAACGGCTAAGCGCCTATTTGGAAACAAGGATGCGATCGGAAAAATCATCAAGATCAATAATGAGGATCAAATGACGGTGTCAGGTATTTTAAAAGATCTCCCTAACAATACCCGGTTTGACTTTGATTATTTATTACCCCGGTCTTATTTAAAATACCGGGAAGGAACGGATTTGGGTTGGAGCGATAACAGTACCCTTACATTTGTGATGCTGAAGCCCCATACCAATTATGCTACTGTGGCGGCCAAACTAAAAGTGCTGAAGCAACGTTACAGTGAGGAGGCCAAAACCATGAAGTGGGAACTGTTCATTTATCCGATGCAACGGTGGCGTTTGTACTCCAGTTTTACCAATGGGGTGGAAGACAATGGTGGCCGTATTACGTTTGTAAAACTCTTTACTATAATAGCCGGTTTTATATTATTAATTGCCTGCATTAATTTTATGAACCTAAGCACTGCACGCAGTGAAAAACGGGCCAAGGAAGTTGGAATACGAAAAGTAGTAGGCGCGCAGAAAAGTGCACTGATTGCCCAGTTCATCGGCGAATCTGTTTTCCTGGCCCTGCTGGCCGGCATAGTAGCCCTGCTGTTGGTACAGGTAAGCCTGCCTGCCTATAACCAACTTACAGATAAAAGATTGTTCATTAACTTTGGAAGTGCCATTACCTGGGTAGCCATTGGTGGCTTTATCCTGTTTACGGGATTACTGGCCGGTAGTTATCCGGCCTTCTTTCTCTCCGCTTTTCAGCCCATACAGGTATTAAAAGGCACCTTTAAAAAAGCACATGCATTGGTAACACCTAGGAAGGCGCTGGTGGTGTTGCAGTTTTCCTTTGCCATTGTGTTAATCATTTGCACCATCGTGATAAAGCAGCAAATAGATTATGCCCGTAACCGGAAAACAGGGTATATCAAGGATAACCTTATCTATCTTTTCATGACGGGTGATATTCCCCGTCATTATGCGCTCATAAAAAATGAATTGCTCTCTGCGGGTGTTGCCACCTCCATGACCAAAACAAACTCCCCGCTCACCGAAAGATGGAGCAATGGATGGGGGCAGGGATGGGAAGGAAAAGACCCAAACAACCACACCTCTTTCGACCGGTATTTATCGGATGACGGCTTGGGGGCCACTGCAGGATTACAGTTTGTGCAGGGGCGTGACTTCGACCTTAAGAAATTCCCGACAGATTCGTTAGGGCTAATCATTAATGAATCGGCGTTGAAGGTTATGCAGTTCAAAGACCCTATCGGTAAAACGGTATCGGACCTTGGCGTGAATTGGCACATAGTAGGTGTAATTAAAGATTTTATATTCACCAGCCCTTATGAGCCTACCAGGCCCATATTAATTTGTGGGGCCAAGAGTAGCTTTTTAAATTTCCAGGTGATACTGATAAAATTAAATGGAAACAATAGCATGATTAAAAACCTGGAAAAAGTAGCCGCTATTTTTAAAAAATACAACCCGGATTATCCTTTCAACTATCAGTTCACAGACCAGGCCTATGCGAAGAAATTTGCTAACGAGCAGCGCCAGGGAACTTTAGCTGCATTATTTGCAGGGCTTACCATTTTTATTTCCTGCCTGGGATTATTTGGGCTGGCTACCTATATGGCGGAAAACAGGACAAAAGAAATTGGCGTGCGGAAAGTACTGGGTGCTTCGGTAGCGGGCATTACGGCTTTATTATCTATGGATTTTGTGAAGCTGGTCATTGTTTCGTTCTTACTGGCAACGCCCTTGGCCTATTGGGTCATGCACAAATGGCTACAAGGATACGAATACCGGGTTACTTTACAATGGTGGATATTTGCCATGACGTGTTTGCTATCGGTAGCCATTGCCCTGCTTACCGTTAGCTACCAGGCAATCAAAGCGGCTATGGTGAACCCGGTGCAAAGCCTGGGAAAAGAATAAAACCAGTCCAGTAAAAGTTATGCGGCATGGTGGGGCATATAAGAAGGCGGTGCGATCACCGCCTTCTTAATTAATCACCTCTATATGAAACCAGGCGTAAAAAAGAATGCTAGGTAAGTAATACGTGTTCATTATTCCTTAATTGGTGATTTTTGCTTGTGGACATAGCTATTCTTACTACCTTAAGCTTGTTAGCTTTTACTAGGCACTTATAATAATGGCCCAGATTAATATTAATACATTAATAATTAACTTGTTAGTAATATTTATAAAAATTAATTGAAATACTGAACAGTGTTCAGTATTTTTGCGTTGTCAATAAATTTTCATGGGTATTACAGAAAGGAAAGACCGGGAGCGGCAGGAAATGCGGGCCAAAATACTGGAGGCTGCGGCTGCCATGTTCATCCAGGATGGATATGAAAAAACTTCCCTGCGCGGTATTGCGGAAAAGATAGAGTACAGCGTGGGTACTATTTACCTGTACTTTAAAGACAAGACAGATTTGTTTCATGAATTGATGTCGCAGGGCTTTCAAAAACTGCTGGATAAATTAGCCCACATGCAAAACCTCCCGGACACTAACCCTGTTGGCGCGCTGCGGGAAGTGGCCCTGTTGTATATGAACTTTGCTGCGGAAAATCCCAGTTATTATGACCTGATGTTCATAATGCGCAAACCCATGGAAATGGTACACGACGAACACGACTTCCAGGCAGGAACTGATTCGCTGGAAGTCCTGCAATCTATCCTGGCAGCCTGCATTGCGCAAAAACGGGTACGTTATGAAAATGCAGAGATTGGCGCTATGTTATGCTGGAGTACCCTGCATGGGCTAATATCATTGTACCACCGTAAGCGCCTCATCATGATAGAATGTAAGGTGCTGACCCCTTTTACAATGGATAATTTTCTGAAGGATGCAGTAGACGCCTATTTAAAGGCAATCATTATTGAAGAAGGGTAATATTTGCTGCACTTTCCGCCAAAGAGTGGTATTTAGGGAATTGTCTAGGGGGTTTTGACAATATAAATTCGGATGAGCGCATCCGTTTTTTTTAGAATTTATAGCTTAACAATGTTCATTTTATAAACGAAAGGCAATAAGCCTTTTATTTTTTACTTATCTAGTGAACAATGTTCATTAAGTAAATAACATTCACTTTAAACTAATCATCATGAAAAATTTATTGCTCACTACTTGCCTGCTGCTTGTCGCCATGGGCAGCGTGTTGGCCCAGCTGCCCGTGCTGGAGCAGTACATCCGGCAGGGATTGCAAAGCAATCTTTCACTGCAGCGACAGCAGCAAAGTTTGGAAAAAGCCCAACTAGCCCTTCAAGAAGCCAAAGGCCTGTTTTATCCTTCGCTCTCTTTTTTATCAGACTATAACTACGCCAACGGGGGACGTAAAATAGACCTGCCCCTGGGCGATTTGTTTAATCCTATTTACCAGTCGTTGAATCAATTGCAACAGGGACAAAAATTTTCCAATATTCCTAATCAGCAAGTCTTGTTCCTGCCCAACAATTTTCAGGATACCCGCCTGCAGGCCAGCATGGCACTGATCAATACAGAAATCTGGTATAACTATAAAATACACCGGGAGATGATTACCCAGCAACAGGCAATGGTGAATGTATACAAACGCAACCTGGTGAAAGATCTGAAAGCTGCTTACTACAATTACCTGAACAGCCTGCGCCAGCAGGATATCTACAACAATGCGGCCACCTTGCTGAAAGAACAGTACCGCAGCACCTCATCGCTGGTAAATAACGGCAAAGCCCTGAGAGGCAACCTCCTGAAAGTGGATGCAGACATTCATCAAAACGATGCATTGCTGACCGCCGCCACCAATGATGTTCAAGTGGCTAAAGCTTACTTCAATTTCTTGCTAAACCAGCCCCTGGAAACGCCTATCCCCGCAGATACTTCGGTATATGCGGCCGCTTTGCCGGATACGGTGCCTGCGCTTTCCGCAGCAGCAGTAACCGGCAGGGATGAGCTGAAGGTGCTGCAAAGCGGTCTAACACAAACTAACCTGCAGGTGAAAATGAAACAAGCAGCTTACGTTCCCGAACTCTCCACTTTTATCAACGGGGGCTACCAGGGTACTGGATACACTTTTAGTTCCGACCAGCGCTACCTGTTTGGCGGAGTGTCTTTGAAATGGACTTTATTCAATGGTAACCAGCGCAGAGCGCAATTAAAGCAAGCGGAAGTAGACCGCAGTTCCCTGCAAAACCAACTAGCCGAAACCCAGCAGCAGCTTGCCCTGGAGCTTACCACGGCGCAAACGAACCTGCACAATGCACAGGCACGTCTGGGAAGTGCCCTCGCTAGTCAAAGCGCCACCAGGGAGTATTACCGGGAAACCAAAGTACGCTATGCCGAAGGCCTGGTACTGCTCCTGGAAGTGAGCGACGCCTTTACGCAATTTGTGAATAGCCAACTGGCTTACCAACTGGCCCTTACTGAAGTACTCACTCGGGAGGCGGAACTGGAGCAGGTAACCGCCGCTTATCCTTTATAAAAATTTATACAACACACAAAACATTATAGCATGAAACAGTTATTTTTTTATGGCCTTCCCGCCATCGTGTTGCTGGTATCTTGTGGCGGTGCAGCGCCCGCAAAGGAAGAAACCATCGTGCGCACGCCAGTAAAAACTGCCGCTGTGGAGCAACGCCAGTATGTAGCGCCCATTGTGAGCAGCGGCACCATTGGGTCTGATAAAGAGGCCAGGTTATCGTTTAAGACTGGCGGCGTCATTGCCCAGCTCCATGTGGATGAAGGCGATGCGGTACATGCTGGTCAACTATTGGGTACCTTGAATATCACCGAAATCCATGCACAGGCTATGCAGGCCCAGCAAAGTTTTGACAAGGCAATGCGCCGGCAAAAACGCACAGAAAATTTATATAACGATAGCACCGCTACGCGGGAAGAACTGGAGAATAGCCAGACCGATGTAGACATAGCCCAACAGGCACTTCACATCGCCCGGTTCAATGAACAATACGCCGCCATTTACGCCAACCAGTCTGGCCGCGTACTTCATAAAATGATGAACACCGGCGAAGTGGCCGCCCCCGGCCAAACGGTATATGTGATTAACAGCACCAATGCCAGCGATTGGGTGATCCGCAGCGGCGTGGCAGACCGCGATTGGGCCCGCCTGGCCGTGGGCGACACCGCTACACTGCAACTGGATGCTTATCCCGGTAAAACATGGAAGGCCATTCTCACAGAAAGGGGAGAGGAGGCCGATCCGGCTACTGGCACCTTTCCCATTAAATTAAAAGTATTGCCCGGTGATTTTACCCTAGCCAATGGACTCACGGCCAAAATCAGTATTTATCCCTCGCATGCCGTACCCCTGTTTTTTATTCCGGTAGCAGCCATTACCGAAGTAAACCATACTACCGCTTACGTATATACGATTAATGCAGATGGTAAATCGGTAACACGGCACGCAGTAAATATCTCCTGCCAGTTGAAAGACGCAGTGGGTGTGGATAAAGGCCTAGAAAATATTTCGCGCGTGGTGACAGACGGCGCTTCCTTTCTCCGGGAAAATTCATTTGTAACAGAAATGCATTAATACTTACGCACTTTAAAATTACCGTTATGCGTATTACCGAATTTTCCGTAAAAAATTACCAGTTTACCATCGTCATTTTCCTGATGGTACTGGCCCTGGGACTTACCTCCCTGCTCAATATGCCGAGGGGGGAAGATCCACCGTTTAAGGTGGCCCGCTTCACCATCATCGCCGTATATCCTGGCACTAGTCCTAATGATATGGAGAAGCTGGTTGCTAAGCCCATTGAAGATAAACTGCACGAACTATCTGATATAAAACGTATTCGTTCCGATATCAACGACGGTCTTTCGGTTACCGACCTGGAATTTGATTACAAGACCAATGCCGATGATAAATACAACGAGGTGGTGCGGGAGTTGAACAGTATTCGTAGTGCTTTGCCGGAAGCGCTGCTAAGCCTGGACGTGAAAAAATCAGCGTCGTCTAACGTAAATACATACCAACTGGCCCTTACCAGTGAAAGCGCCACCTACAAACAATTGTGGGATGTGGCCGATGCGTTGAAGACCCAATTGGAAAAGGTGGAGGATCTGAAAAAAGTGGAAATTCACGGGTATCCGCAGCAACAGATCCGGGTATCTATAGACCTGGAGAAGATGGCCCAGCAACGCATTCCGCTAAACCGTATCATTGCCGCAGTGCAGGCTGGTGCGCTAAACATTCCCGGCGGTAACATAGACGCAGGTGGCAAGCGGTTCAATATTAAAACCAATGGCGATTATGCCAGCTTAGCCGAGATCAGCAATACAGTGATCACCGCCGCCGGCGATAAAATGGTATTCCTGCACGACCTGGCAGACGTGCGCATGGATGACGAGGAGCCTAGTTATATTACCCGATATAATGGCAAACGCGGTGTGTTTATTTCAGCCAATGAAAAGGAACGTACCAATATCCTGCAGATCAATAAAGCCGTAGAACCCATCATTGCTGATTTTAAAAAGAACTTGCCAGGCAGTATGCAACTGGAAGAAGGTTTTGTACAAGCCAGGGATGTAGAGAAACGGCTCTCTCACTTTGGGCGCGACTTCCTTATTGCCATCCTCCTGGTGGCCATAACCCTTATTCCTCTGGGCTGGCGCGCTTCTTCGGTGGTAATGATATCCATCCCACTCTCTATAGCCATTGGTTTGTTCCTTTTGCAAATGCTGGGTTTCACCATTAACCAGTTAAGCATTGTAGGGATGGTTGTGGCACTAGGATTACTGGTAGACGATAGCATTGTAGTTATAGAAAACATAGAACGTTATCTGCGCCAGGGTGCCACGCCCATACGCGCCGCCATAGACGCCACAAAGCAGATCAGCGTAGCTGTGCTGGGATGTACGGCCATCCTCATCGTATCCTTCCTGCCCATCCTCTTCTTGCCGGAAGGTGCCGGCGATTTTATCCGCAGCCTGCCCATGGCGGTGGTGACGACGGTACTGGCATCGTTATTTGTATCCCTCACGATCGTACCCTTCCTATCCCGCCTTATTTTACGCTCGCATGCACATGCAGACGGCAATATCGTGCTGCGTAAATTGCAAAAGGCCATCAATGGTTCCTATCGCCCCCTGCTGCACCTGGCATTAGGCAAACCCTATTGGACGCTTGCATTTGCGGCAGCTTTGTTTATGGTAAGCTGCCTGTTGTTTAAAGTAGTGGGCTTTGGATTGTTTCCGCGTTCGGAAAAACCCATGTTCCTTATTAATATAGAAACACCGCTGGGTACCAGCTTGGATAAAACAGACAGCGTGTCCCGCTTCGTGGAAAGAGAATTGCTGCTGCACCAGGATATCCAGACCGTGTTTAGCAATACCGGCAAAGGCAATCCGGCGGTATATTACAACCAGGCGCAGCATAACGAAGCGGCCAACTTTGCGCAGTTTTTCATTCGCCTGCATCCAATAGAGGTACCGGAAATGGAAAGGTTGGTAGATACGCTGCGACTTCGTTTTGATCATTATCCTGATGCTAAAATTGAAGTGAAACAGTTTGAACAAGGCCCTGCGCAGGAAGCGCCCATCGCCATCCGTTTGTTTGGCGATAACCTGGACACCTTGCGCAATCTGAGCGCCCGCGTAGAAGAGCTGATGCACCGCACACCCGGCACCATCTACGTGAACAACCCCTTGCAAACTTACAAAACAGACATTCACCTTCTGATAAATAAAGACAAGGCAGCCTTGCTGGGTATAGCCACCAGCGATATAGACCGCATGGTGCGCATGGGCATTGCAGGCCTTAACGTGGCCCAGTATAAAGATGAAAAGGGGGATAACTATTTTATTAACCTTTCGCTGCCCCGCGATCAGCACCAAACGCTGGAGGCATTTAATAAAATTTATATTCCCACACCAGGCGGCGCTATGGTACCACTTCAGCAACTGGCCTCCCTGGAATTTGAAACCTCTGTGCCACAGATTAAGCATTACAACAAAAACCGTTATGCACTGGTGACCAGCTTCGTGAAAAACGGCTACAACACCGCTGTAACCACCCAACAGATAGAAGCAGGCTTGCAACAATTACAGTTTCCTAGCGGCTACAACTATATGATGGCGGGCGAAGTAGAAAGCAGCCAAGAAAGTTTTGGTAACCTGGGTACTATTATCGTGATCACCGTCTTTGCATTCCTAGGCATTTTGCTGCTGGAGTTTAAGACCTTTAAAAGCACGCTCATTGTGCTGTCTGTCATTCCATTGGGCATCGTGGGTACGGTAGCTATCCTGCTTATTACGGGTAATACACTTTCCTTCATATCCGTAATCGGAATTATAGCGCTGGCGGGTATTGAGGTGAAGAACAGTATTTTGCTGGTAGACTATACCAACCAGCTACGTGCAGGTGGTATGGACTTGGAAGCAGCCATCCAGGAAGCCGGGGAAACCCGTTTTCTGCCTATTATTCTCACCACACTCACTGCGATTGGTGGCCTTATTCCGCTGGTGATGGAACGCAGTCCATTGTATTCTCCACTGGCCTGGGTACTTATTGGAGGTTTAATCAGTTCTACCATTCTTACACGTTTGGTAACACCGGTGATGTACAAAATACTAAAGCCTACCGTACAGCATGATTAAGTTTTTATAATGGTGGTGAGTAGTTACTGCAACAGATATTTGCCAGACCTGAAAAAAGGTCCGGTAAATGTCTGTTGCATTTTTTTTATAAGCTAATTATTTATAGGGTTGTTGATATGTGAAATGATTTTATTATAATAATTTATTTAATATAATGAAGTGAAGTAAGATGATCAACTTGCTGAAAGTGGCTACCGGCAATGGTTACACGCAGCTCAAAAATAAATGGCATATTTATTATGTAATAGAAAATTTATTATCTTAACAGTGGCATATGAGTAGCTTATGATGAGATGTTGAATGGTTGAATCTTAAACTTATGTCTGATATTATTGCATCTTGTTTAATTGCTTGCGTTGTTTTTGTTTTTGTATTTATGCTGGTGGCCGTATTTATGTTGGGCCGTTTGCAGCGATCAGCGCATTCTCACATTAAATTCGACTGGTATCGCCGGGTGAATAGCAAAGCTTTGCGGAGTTACATGTTCATGACACAGGATGTTACGGAAAAGCGTAAGGTAAAAACAGCCTTGTTGTGTATGAGGGCAGCGGATTTACTGACCGTATCTTTGATCTGTATGTTATTGGTGTTGTTAGTATTCCGGCTATAACGCAGGGTAAAAGCACTACTTTATTTATTTTGTAAAATCTTACTAAGTTTATAATATGTAACCGGTTGGCACCGGAATGGGCTTTCGCAACTGCGGATGCCTTTTTTTATGAAGGCATGTTATCGCTGTTCAGGTTAAGTTATATCTTCTTCCTTATCTTACTACTTACTGGCCAGCAGATGGTTACTTTTTCGCCATTCCTCTTCGCTCATTACAGGGCGGAAGCCGGTATGGTTTTCCCCCGAATAGGGGTCGGTTTTCATTCGTGCCGAAGGCCGGTAGCTTGCGCAGTAATGAATGTTACACAGAAAACTGCCCCCCCTGATTACCTTTTTTTGTGCATAAGGTTCATCCGGATCGTAGGCTTTGGAAGGGCCTGCAGGATCGGTGGCGTTGGGCAGAACTTGGGAATAGGTATCGGGGCGGTACCAATCGCTGCACCATTCCCATACATTACCTATCATATCGTAAAGACCATAACCATTAGGACTATACGACATTACCGGGGCGCTCAGCTCATAGCCGTCATGTAGCAGGTTTTTATAAGGGAAATCACCCTCCCATAAATTGGCTTTGATATTTGTAGCGGAAGGAGCGTCGTCGCCCCAGGCAAATTCTTTGGCCGACAGCCCGCCCCTGCAGGCGTACTCCCATTCTGCTTCACTGGGCAGGCGTTTGTGCGCCCATTTACAATAAGCCACGGCATCGTACCAGCATACCTGGGTTACCGGATGGTTGTCGAATTGGGAGGTGCTCCACACATCGCTGGCAGGCCCATTGGGATGTCGCCAGTTGGCCCCAGGTACATACTGCCACCAGCGTGCAATATTATCCAGCGGTACCGCTCCATCGGTTTTTGTAAATACCAGCCCGCCTGCTAGAAGGGTACCTGGCTCCGGCTCCGGGGTGCCAGGGGGTAGCTGCTGTTTAAGTTGCGACCATTGCGGTGTTTTTTCTGCCTCAGTAATGAAACCAGTGGCCCGCACAAAACGTTTAAACGCACCAATGGTAAGCTCTGTTTTATCCATCCAGAAGCCTGTTATTTTTACCGGGTGTACGGGATATTCATCCTTGCGGGCCTCGCTGCCCACGCCGCCCATAATAAAATGGCCGGCAGGAATCCAAACCATATGAGGGGGCCAGGGCTTAGCTGGCCAATGTGCAGTATCCAGCACGCCTGCCTGGGCCGGCGACTGGCCGGCTACTGGCTGACTGCCGCCGTTATTACTTTTTTGCGCCATGAGTGCAGATCGTGATGCCGGGTTAATGCAGGTCAAGCTACGCGATGCTTTGCCACTAGTATCTATAGAGAAGGTGCTGGCCGTATTGGTAGCCGTTTGGTGGCAACCACCTGCCATTACTGCGAGCAGTAGAACTTCTGCAGTATGGCGCCATATATTTTTTGGATAGAGCATATAAATAATAGTTGTGCCGGGAGGCCCGTTAAAGCGGCTTATCCGGTGCCTGGCCCACCGTGGTGGCAATGGTAGGCCTGGCAACCTAAAAAATGAGAAAGTGACAACAAGATAGTAAAAGTGGGTAAGTGTTGCAAGTGGAGATTAGCCAAGTATTAGGCGGCTATGATGGGGGCAGTGGGCAGGTTTATGCCAATAGTTGTTCCAGCTCGTTAAGCAAGGCCACCTGCGAAGGAAGGATTTTTTCCCTGGCCGTGGAAATATCAAACCAGCCTGCCTTGTCTACTTCCGGGAAAGATTTTTGAATACCGGATTTTGGGGGCCACTCCATGGTAAAGGTGTTGCTGGTAATAGCGGCGGCATCCAGGTTGCCGGCAGTAGCCCAGGCGTATATTACTTTCCCGGTTTTTTGCCGGATGGGTTGTAAAGTATGGAATGGCCCGGCAAGCGTGTGGCCGGTTTCTTCTGCAAATTCCCGCTGCGCGGCAGCCAGCGGATTTTCGTTTGTATCAATTAGTCCTTTGGGGATAGACCAGACACCAACATCCTTGCGCGCCCAGAAAGGGCCGCCAGGGTGTACGAGTAAAACTTCCAAGTGTGCCTGATAAAAGCGGTAAAGTAAGATGCCTGCACTTTGTTGTGGCATGTGGTATTTTATAGGAGTAAAGATAAAAAGCTAAGATGATCTGGCATCGTTAACAACCTGTTAACTAATATTAATTTTAACTTGCATACTCAATCTACTCAATTTTTTTTTTATTCATAACCTAGCCAATTTTACGCAGGCGCCCATTCGGGTGCCTGTTTTTATTTGGCATGTCATGTGCTTATTGCATCTACAATTGGTGTACATTTAAAATAATGTTTAATTTATTAGTAGGAACAGTATCCCCACATCGTTTATATGAGAAATTTTTTTCAACGCTTACCCCTCCACGTTAAGCTTTCTCTAGTTGTGCTTATACCCTTGGTTTGTATGGTCTATTTCTCCGTTCAGCTTTTGTTTAGACAAACCGAGGAGGTTAAGGCTGTTCAACAACTCAGGGTGGGCGTAGCCGAAACGATAGGCATCATGAATATTGTAGATGAGCTACAGAAGGAACGTCGCTATACTGTGCGCTATTACTTTTCTCACAGTGACAATGTCAATGAAATGTTGTTGCAACGCAGCAAAACTGACGCCGCTATTAACAACCTGGAAACCAAGCTTCAAATACCTGCTACCAATTTTGAAAACAACTCATTGCTTGCTTTGCTAAATGCCAAACGTAAGCTGATGGATAATAATGAGATGAGCCAGCATGCAGCCATGCAGTATTTTTCCGCCATCATCTTGAGACTCAATGGGCTTGTTATCAATAACTTACCGGATATTCCCGCTGCCCGCCAGCTAAATCCCTACCTACGTGCCAAAAACATCCTGTCGCAGATGACTACCTATCTGGGCATTATGCGGCTAGACCTGTACATGCTCCTGGTTAAGGGCAGCAACGACTTCGCCGATGTGGAACAAATGCAAAGCAACCTGGAAATTTATAATTCTTTGTTGGCCGAATTTGACGAGCAAGCTCCCTCAGAAATAAAAGTGGCCTGGCAACGCGCATCCGAGAATGATGCCTATCATACTACCATGGATGTGATCGGGCGTTTTATAAGTAGCCGACAGATAGACCAGGCAATGCAGCCGGAAAACTGGTGGGCTAATAGCATTAATGGATTGCGCCCACTGAAAGAGGTAGAAACAAACCTGATAGCAAACATTAACAGCAGTACAGGAAAAATTTATGATCGGCAGTCCTATCTACGCATCCGGAGTTTTATTATACTTATATTATTGATTGGGCTGGTATTGTACATTATTGGCAGTACCCTGCGCAACATGGCGGCCCAGCTCCGGGAGCTGGAAGGGGCAGCTATCCGCATTGCCAGGGGGGCCACCGGTGTAAAGCTGCCTGCCTATACCCGCGATTCTATTGGGCAGCTTACCAAGGCATTTGCGCAGATAGACCAGCACAATGTACAACTGGCCCAAGCCGCCAACGACATTGGGCAGGGGCGTTTAAATGTAGTTATCAAACCCCGCAGCGCGGAGGATTTGCTGGGGCAGGCGCTGGTACGCATGCGCAACGATCTTAAGGCCTACCAGGATAATAACAACCAGGCGCTCTGGGTACAAACCGGGCTAAATGAATTGAGTGAAAAACTAATTGTAGAAAACGACCTGCAATCCCTGGGCAAGGTAGCCCTACATACCCTGGCCAATTATCTCCAGGCGCATGTGGGTGTGCTGTACATCCGCAACCAGCAATGGCTGGAGTTTAGCGCCGGATATGCCCTTAACGAACGTTTCCCGGTGCCGGAGCACATTGCCATAGGAAAAACCCTGCTGGGCGAGGCCGCCGAAAAACGGCAAGTGTTGCTGCTGCAACATACCGCCGATGATTTTATCCGCATCAGCAGCGCCACTGCCGAAACCATGCCTGCCCATACCCTTATCGTGCCGCTCCTGCATAACCGGCAGGTGGAAGGTGTGGTAGAACTGGGCGCTACCCAGCCCTTTGCTAGCGGCACCAAGGAATACGTGGAGGAAGCCGCAGGCAGTATCGCCATTGCCTTACAGTCGGCCCGCGGCCGCTTGCGCATGCAGGAACTGCTGGAAGAAACACAGTCCCAGACCGAAGAATTGCAAACCCAACACAGCGAACTGGAAGCCCTCAATAAAGAACTGTCTTTCCAAACACAAAAACTACAGGCATCCGATGAAGAACTACGCGTGCAGCAGGAAGAACTACAACAGAATAACGCGGAACTAACTGCGCGCAGCCGATTGCTGGAAGAAATGAACCAGGTAATTACTGCCCGCAATCTCGACATACAAAGGCAGGCCGAAGCCTTGACCCAGAGTACGCGTTATAAATCGGAGTTCATGGCCAACATGAGCCATGAGTTACGCACGCCCCTCAATTCTATCCTGCTGCTTTCCCGGCTCCTGGAGGAAAATCATGGACGCAATCTCAACGAAGAACAGGTAGAATATGCGCAAGTGATCCTTAAAAGCGGTAAAGGCCTGCTATCGCTAATCGATGAAATATTAGACCTTAGTAAAATAGAAAGCGGTAAGATGGAGCTGGAATACCAGCCGGTAAAACTAGCATTGCTCCTAGAAGATCTCAAGGCGTTGTACAATCCCATGGCCCGGGAAAAAGGGTTGGAAATTTTTTGGGAACTCCAGGAAGGCACCCCGGAATTTATTGAAACAGACCGGCAGCGACTAGACCAGGTATTGAAAAATTTATTGAGTAATGCGTTGAAATTTACCCAAAAGGGGGGCATCTATTTGCAGGTGTCTGCACTGGGGGCAGAAGAGGTACAGTTTCGCGTAAAAGATACAGGTATTGGTATTCCATTGGAAAAACAAGATGTGATTTTCGAGGCCTTCCGTCAGGCAGATGGCACCACCCGCCGCCAATTTGGTGGCACCGGGTTAGGACTGAGCATCAGCCGGGAGATCACGAAACTGCTGGGTGGCCGAATAGCGGTGGAAAGTGTGCCTGAAGAGGGTAGTACCTTCATCGTGGTAGTGCCAATTGCAAAACCAGCCGTGCTGCCCGTGGCACCGGCACCGGTAGTGGCAGCCCCCGAAAGGGTGGTACAGCCGGTTTCTGTAGCCCAGGCCGAGCCAGCCCACTACATAGCCGATTTCATTCCGGAACCCGTACCCGATGACAGGGCGCAGCTACATGCCGGCGATAAAATAATTCTGATTATTGAAGACGATAGGGCTTTTGCCAAAGCGCTGCTAGACTATACCCGCGCCCGGGGTTATAAGGGCTTGGTAGCAGTACGGGGCGACCAGGGTATACAACTGGCCCGCGAATTTCGCCCTTTAGGCATTCTGCTGGATATTATGCTGCCCATAAAGGATGGCTGGCAGGTGATGGACGCATTGAAAAGCGACCCGCTTACCCGGCCCATACCCGTGCATATGATGTCTAGTATGGAGATGAAAAAAGAAAGTCTCAACCATGGCGCGATAGACTTTATTAATAAACCCGTGGCTTTCGAACAGCTTCCCGATGTGTTTGCAAAACTGGAATACGTTTTGAATAAGCATCCAAAGAAAGTATTGATCGTGGAGGAGAATGCCCAACATGCAAAAGCATTAGCCTATTTTCTCGGAACTTACCAGGTAAACACCGAGATTATTGAGCGGTTAGACGATGGCTTAAAATTGCTGTTGGAAAAAGATATCGATTGTGTAATATTGGATATGGGCATCCCTGATCCCAGGATATATGAAACCCTGGAGGCCCTGAAAGTTAGCGCTGGCATGGAAAGCGTGCCGGTTGTTATTTTTACGGGCAAAAACCTTAGTAAGTTGGAAGAGCAGCGCATTCACCAATATGCAGACTCTATCGTGATTAAAACAGCACATTCTTACCAGCGCATCCTGGACGAAATTTCACTGTTCCTTCATTTGGTGGAGGAGCAAAACATTTCCGCCACCCCCCGCAGTAAATCACCGATGGGAAATGGCTTGAATGAAGTACTTAATGGGAAAACTGTATTGGTGGCCGATGATGATGTGCGTAATATTTATTCATTAACCAAGTCGCTGGAAAAGCATCATATGAACGTGATCTCCGCCATAGACGGGAAGGAGGCACTGGACCAATTGGAGCTGCACCCGGTAGATATAGTGCTGATGGATATGATGATGCCCGAAATGGATGGTTACGAAACCATTGCACACATTCGTGATAACCATAAATGGAGGCAATTGCCGGTGATCGCAGTAACCGCCAAAGTAATGATGGGCGACCGGGAAAAATGTATAGCTGCGGGTGCTTCCGATTATATTTCCAAGCCCGTGGATGTAGACCAGTTATTATCTTTGCTACGTGTATGGTTATATGATAAAGGTAAAAAATACTAATGCAGCTTGGTGTCCCTCATACTTCTAAAAACAATAACAAACCCGTGAATAGAATTTTAATTATTGACGACGATTCCCGCAATATTTTTGCCTTGCAGGCTGTGTTGAAAGCCAAAGGATTTACCACCTTATCCGCCACCAGCGTGAAAGATGGTATGGCCATGTTAAGAAAGCAACCGGAAATAGAGGTGGTGCTACTGGACATGATGATGCCGGAAATTGATGGTTATGAAGCAATTCAGCTATTGCGCGCCCTTCCAGGAAAACAATCCATTCCCATCATTTCTGTAACCGCACAGGCTATGGTGGGCGACCGTGAAAAATGTTTGGAAGCTGGCGCTAATGCCTATATTTCAAAACCGATTAACATTGATGTGCTGATTGGACAATTAAAGGACTATTTATCTATTTAACGTGGAATTGAACGCTGTTAAGGAAGAGGAGATTGGTGTGTTGCTCAATGACATGCTTGAATGTTATGGTTACGACTTTACTGACTATTCACTGGCCAGTATGCAGCGTCGTATTAACCGGTTGTTTAGTATGGATCGCTTTCCCAGCTTTGCGGAATTTCGTTACCGGGTACGCAATGATCCGGCTTACATCCAGCATTTTGTAGAAGAAATCACGGTAAATGTTACAGAAATGTTCCGTGATCCTTCATTCTATCTGGCGTTGCGCAAACAAGTGCTGCCCATGCTGGCCACCTACCCGTTCATCCGAATCTGGCATGCCGGCTGTAGTACTGGCGAAGAAGTATATTCTATGGCCATACTGCTTCAGGAAGCTAATCTCCTGCATAAATCGGTGATCTATGCCACCGATATCAATACGGCAGTACTGGAAAAAGCCCGTAAAGGCATTTTCCCTATCGCCAACATGCAACAGTATTCTCAAAATTACATAGCCAGCGGAGGGCAGCACGATTTCAGCGCTTACTATTCGGCCAAATACGATTATGCAAAATTTAACGAAAGCCTATGTCGCAAAGTGATCTTTGCCCCGCATAATTTAGTGACCGATGGATCGTTCAATGAGTTTCAACTCATTATTTGCCGGAACGTACTGATATATTTCAACAAAGATTTGCAAGACAAGGTGCTGAAGCTTTTTAGCGAAAGTTTGGAGCAGTTGGGTTATCTTGGATTAGGATCTAAGGAAACGTTGAAATTTACAGCGGAAGTGCATAAATTCCGGCAAATAGATAAACGGGAAAAAATCTGGAGAAAGGTGAGTATATAAACGTTAGCCATTCCTGCAAGACGTTCCCAAATAATTGAAAGTAAGTATGATGAACCCTCTCTCACTGGTAGTCATCGGCGGAAGTGCCGGAAGCCTAGAAGTACTGTTGCAAATGCTTCCGGGGCTCGACGTGCCATTGGCAGTGGCGATTATAATTGTGCTGCATCGTAAAAGTTATGCAGATTCCGTATTAATAGATTTGTTCAGCTCCCGCACCAGGCTGCTTGTAAAGGAGGTCGAAGAAAAGGACCTTTTGCAACCCGGCACTATATATTTGGCGCCGCCAGACTATCACCTGCTACTGGAAAGTAATGGTTCCCTCAGCCTAGACTATTCTGAAAAAATAAATTTTTCCCGACCTAGTATAGACGTTACTTTTTCCAGTGCCGCGCGCCTTTACGGTCCTCGTTTGCTGGCCATCCTGCTCTCCGGTGCCAATGCAGACGGTGTGCTAGGCCTGCATCATGTGCATAAAATGGGTGGTATGGTGGCCGTTCAAGATCCCAATTCTGCAGAAGTTCGCTATATGCCCCAGCAAGCTGTGGAACAAGGTGGGGTAGACAAAATCCTCCAAGTCAAAGAAATAGCTCCTTTTATCAACAAATTCGCAGCAGTAACCCGGTAGAATGGCCCGTCAGTGGCAACTTTGGCTTAGTATTTGATGGATTTCTTAGCCATTTTTATAGGCAAGGCACTAACGACCTGTGAAATTTTAACGTATACCTTTGCTGCTTTGTAAAATGGGGAAATATGCGCCTCATCTCAATCAATAGTGATCAGCGATACTGACTCACCAAAAATGAACTTTCGGAATATGATCCTGATCGTTGACGATAAACCAGAAAATATATTCTCGCTAAAAAAAACTTTAGAGCTGTACAACTTTGAAGTAGACACAGCTTTGTCGGGGGAAGAAGCACTGAAAAAAATTCTTAAAAACAGCTATATACTCATTATCCTCGACGTGCAAATGCCCAGCATGGATGGTTTTGAGGTGGCCGAAGCCATTTCCGGCTACAGTAAGGCGAAGGATGTACCTATCATATTTCTTTCGGCAGTAAATAAAGATAAGAAATTCGTGACCAGGGGTTATGCCTCCGGTGGTATAGATTATATTACCAAGCCTGTAGACCCAGACATCCTGCTGTTAAAAGTAAAAACCTTCTATAAACTTTACGAGCAAACCAAGCAACTCAGCGAAATGCAGGTATCCCTGCAAGAAGAAATAGACGTGCGCAAACAAGCCCAGGCCTCTCTCAACGAAACCGTGCGGGAATTGCACAGCATATTGGAAAGTATTCCTCAGATTGCTTTTACCGCCCGGGCAGATGGTACCCTGGATTATGCCAACCAGCATTGGTACGCTTACAGTCCGGATTTGTTTTCCTGGCCCGAAACCTTGCCCGGGCAAACGCCTTTAGAGCAGCAACTGGCCCGGGCGTTGGCCTCCGGCCAATCGCTCGAAGCAGAGGTGTATATTAAAAGACGTAGCCTAAACAATAAACATATTAATGCTGATTACCGCTGCCATCTGCTACGGGTAACGCCTGTAAAGGAAGGTACGCAAACGGTAAAGTGGGTTGGTACCTTCACCGATATTGCCCATCAGAAACAAGCTAACGAGATCCTGGAACAGCGGGTGCAGGAACGCACAGAAGCGCTTCAAGCCATGAACCTGGCCCTGGAAGTGAGTAACCACGACCTGCAGCAATTTGCTTCCGTAGCCTCGCACGACCTCAAAGAACCACTTCGCAAAATTCAGCTTTTTAGTTCCATTCTAAGGGATCGCCACCTGGGCCGGGAAGACGAGTCGCTACAGTATATTGCCCGCATTATCAATAGTAGTGAACGCATGAGTAAGCTCATTAATGACTTGCTGGGTTATAGCCGGCTGAGCGTGGATAGCGTTTTTGAGCCGGTGCAGCTTAATCAAACTATTACAGACATCCTTAGCGACCTGGAACTTTCTATCCAGGAAAAGGAAGCTGTGATTTTTGTGGCTGATATTCCTCAAGTTGAGGCAATACCCGGACAGATGAGGCAGGTATTTCAAAATATTATTAGTAACTCGCTCAAGTTCAATAAAAAAGGAGTTAGACCGGAAATCCGCATCAGCGCTACACTCGTGGCAGATAAAGATCTGAACGCCTCCCCGGATCCGCACGGCGACTGGTGCCGCATTCTTATCCAGGATAATGGAATAGGGTTTAATGAAAAATACCTTGATAAGATTTTTACTATTTTTCAACGCCTGAATGCCCGTGAAGAATACGAAGGTACTGGCATAGGCCTGGCCATTGCTAAAAAGGTCATTGAAAAACACCAGGGACTCATTGGTGCCCACAGCCAGGAAGGAGAGGGATCAACCTTTATTTTACTGCTCCCCGTATTGCAGCAGCATAACAGCCGTAAGCTAGAAGAAAGTGCAATGACAGTAAGGGGGTAAATAATAAGTCCCGCTATGGAAGCGGGACCTTACTTTGGGGTTAATTGACACGACGGATTATCGTGCCTTTGACATCGCTCAAAAATTTAATACCTGCATGCCACCATGTGAAAGGATGCCTGCGGGCCAAAATATCTTCATAAAAAAATCTTAGTCTAAAAAAGAAACTTCAAGGTAAAATATAGGAAATGCTTTTATCACAAATGGATACAAGGATGAAAAACCTGTAAGACAGGCTTTGATGAAACACTACTGCCTAACTATTATTGATGAATAAATGACATGGACATCTATCGGTGTAAAATTGCTTCGTAAGTTTTAATCTAACACTATGAATATTGCGTTGTAAGTTTTAATGTTAAGCACTTATTTTGAATATCACGTTAATGTTAAACACTTATATTCTCACAGCAAGTTTAGTGTTTTTTTTTATTAAGGCCAAATATTTTCAGCGAAACATTTTGCCTTAATAAGCCTGCTGTTAGCCAGGTAGAGCTGGTAAACAATTGAGGGCAGTCAGAGCATATTTAGTTTAATATAACCCAGTTTCAATTCGTCCACGTCACGCAAACCTGGTTCCGCTGTAATTTCCAGGCTATAGTGCTCCCGGAAGGCGGGAGGCAGGATATCTTCTACGTTGAAAATATCATCTACATCCACTCCGTACTGATCGTCGATATGTGGGCTGAGGGTTAGCCCGCCGGTATGTTTATAAAAGGTGGTGGCTTTGGCACGGTTTATAGCATCGCTGGGGTGGGTGTTAACGCTCAGCATTTTATAATGATATTCCTCCAGTTCACCTGCTTTGTACCCACCCAGGTTTAGAAAAAAAAGTTTAGGCGCCTCCGGGTGGGTTGGCTGCTTCGGTACCACGCGAATACGGTGACCTTCTACAACAGTCACGGGACGATAACCATCCACATGCAGCTTGCCGGCGTTGGGCCAGAAGTCCAGGAAATGGGGTGTCAGCGCTTTCATATCGGGGGCTATACCAAAGAAAATATCGTGTTGTTCAATATGCCGTCCTGCAGGCTTGCAACCCAGCAAAACCATAAAAAGTTGGCTTGTTTCCATACTTGTAAAATTAATAGGAGCGGCAGGCTTATCCAAAAGTGAGGCCGGGAAGTATTCCACGTGTTTTACACAGGGGAGGACAAAAAAAGGGCGCACTAGATAATGCACCCTTATATAATTTTGCTCTTTAATATCAACTAAATAAAGATAGGAGGCGCAAAAGGCTTTATAGTGAACGATTTGTTAATGATATAAAAAGTTTGTAAAAAATCTTGTTGTTCATCAGGCAGTGGTAAAGGTATACATCCTGCAATTGCCCGGTAAACAGGGTACAAACCCAGTATCCCTTAGCCTTTTAGCTTTAAAAATTGTAGATTTCTTTGTAGACCCCGGTGTTTGCTTCGTTTAATGGCGGAATGTTTAAACAACTTACGGAAAGCTTCTTCTGACATGTCTTCCCATTCCCGGGTACTAAGGTTTAAGATAACTGGTAGTGGCTTAAAAGCCTCCTGCTGGTGGGGGCGTGCAAACCGGTTCCATGGGCATACATCCTGGCATATATCACAGCCGAAAGCCCAGTTCTGCATTTGTCCTGCAAAGCTTTCAGGAATAAGCAGGTCTTTTAGTTCAATGGTGAGGTAAGAAATACAGCGGCTGCCATCTACTACGCCCGGTGCAGCCAGCGCTCCGGTGGGGCAGGCGTCCAGGCAGCGGGTGCAGTTACCGCAATGGTTGGCCACCGGACCGTCGTACTGCAGGGGAATGTCTACAATGAGGGTGGCGATAAAAAAGAAGGAGCCGGCTTGCTTGTGAATAATATTGCCGTTTTTGCCTATCCATCCTAATCCGCTGCGCTGCGCCCAACTGCGTTCCAGCACGGGCGCAGAATCTATAAAGCCCCGGCCGGCTATATGGCCTATTTCAGTTTGCATTTTAGCCAGCAATTGGTTTAACCTGGCCCGGATCACCTCGTGATAATCGGCCCCGTAGGCATATTTGGCGATCTGCGGCGCGTCAGGTCGTTGCAAGGTTTCGGGATAATAGTTGAGCAGGAGGGTGATGACCGATTGCGCACCCGGCACTAGTTTGCGGGGATCTATGCGTAAGTCGAAATAGTTTTCCATGTATTGCATGCCGCCATGCATACCCTGTTGTAGCCACCGTTCCAGGCGACGGGCGTCGTCTTCCAATTGTACGGCCTGTGCAATGCCGCAATGGTCGAAGCCCAGCGCCGCCGCTTGTTGCTTGATAAATGTGGTATGCCGCGCTGCATGGTTCATGTTTGCAAAGCTACAAAAATCTGACTCCTAGCACACGGCGTCAAATTTTATATATCTTTACCCCGTGACCTTGGATTGGAATTTAGCCGGGGCGGCCTGTCCGCCAGTAGTATCCCTCAAGTGAATTTGTCAGGTTGTATGTTGCGTTGTTTTGTTTTTACCACTCTGCTGTTTATGGGCTTTTTTATGCCCCTCCACGCCCAGGAAAAAAATCCTTATCAATTTGGTAAGGTATCTCCCGAAGATTTTAAACCCATCCGCTACGCGGTGGATACAGGTGCCAGCGCGGTGTACCTGGCAGATGTAGGCAAGGCTTATTATAACGACCGTAGCGGAGAGATGGAGATGGTTTTTAAGCGGTACACCCGTATTCATATTCTCCAGAAAAGCGGCTATGATGCCGCTAATTTCGAAATACATCTTTACCAGGGCGGTGGCAATGGAAAAGCCGATGACCTGTCTGAACTGAAAGCCGTTTCCTATAACCTGGAAAACGGTCAGGTGGTGGCCACAAAACTAGACAGCAAATCAGTTTTTACCGAAAAAGAAGAAGATGGTCGCTGGGTCGTGAAGAAATTTTCCATGCCTGCCGTAAAGGAAGGAACGATCGTGGAAGTGAGTTATACCCGCTCTAATTTTGTAGATAGAACGCCCCCCAGTTGGGACTTCCAGGGTTATTACCCCCGCATATGGAGCGAGTATGCTTTAAGTATTCCGCAATGGTACAGCTTTGTATTTTTACGCCAGGGCTATTATGATATTCCTTACAAAGCTACCAGCAGGGTGGCCACTTTTGCCTTCAATTACCAGCCCTCCAATGCGCTGGGTGCTTTGTCAGAGCGGGGTACTGCCAGCGCTGGGGTAACCGATCACGTTTTTACGGGACACAACCTCCCAGGCCTGCGCGATGAAAGGTTTACCACTACCTTGCGCAACCACATTTCCCGCATTGAATTCCAGTTGGCCTCCGTGCATTATCCCAATAGCGACGAGAAAAAAATCCTGGCCACCTGGCCGCAAATGCAGGAAGAAATGTTTAAAGACGAAACCTTTGGGGAGCCATTGACTAAAGATAATTTCTTTCTAAACGAAACCATCAAAACAGTAACTGCTGGCGCGCATAGTGAACTGGAACGCGCCAAGGCCCTGTATACCTGGGTGCAGCGTAATTTTACCTGCACGGAGCGCGACGACCTTTTCATGAAAGGGAGCAGCTTACGCCAGGTATTTAATAGCCGCCGGGGTAATAGCACCGATATTAATCTTCTGCTCGTAGCCATGTACAAACAAGCTGGCCTGTTGTCCTGGCCCCTGATCCTCAGCACCCGCCAGCATGGTAAAACCTATGAGCAATACCCCATTCATCGCCGCTTTAACTATACCCTTGCCTGGGTGCAGGTGGATGGTAATGAATATGCATTGGATGCTTCCATTTCCTTATTAGGCTTTGGTAAGTTGCCACTATACTGCTACAACGGCCATGCACGCCTGATGAGTCCCGAAGCCCCAGCGCGATACTTTTACAGCGATTCCCTAATAGAAACCACCATTACTTCCGTGCGCGTGTCCCTGGATGCAAACGGCAATCTGCAAGGCGCTTTTAGCGAACAGGAAGGATATCATAACTCTTTTGATATCCGCCACGACCTTAAAGAAAATGGGCAGGAAGCATTTCTGAAAAAGCTGCAACACAACCTGAACCCCGATGCCCAGGTGAGCAACCTGGTGCTGGCAGACCTGGATAGCCTGGATAAATCAGTCACCGAAAATTTTGACTTCGAATTAAAGGGCTCAGAGGATGTAGCGCGTATTTACCTTACACTTGTACTGGGCGCGGCCACCACCACCAATCCCTTTTCTGCCATGGAAAGGCGTTACCCGGTGGAAATGCCTTATGTACACAACGAAGTGTACACCCTTAATTGCCTGCTGCCAGATAATTATGTGGTGGATGAACTACCCCATGCTGCCACCATTAAATTGCCCGACGGGAGTGCGGTGTTTCGCTATGTTATTCAGCAAGACGGCAATCTTGTTCAACTTCGCACCATGATCAATTTTACGAGGGCTAGTTTTATGCCGGAAGAATATGAAGCATTGCGTAACTTTTACGATTATATTGTGAAGAAGGAAGCAGAGCAGATTGTGCTGAGGAAGAAATGAAAAAAACAGATAAAAACTATACGGGGCAAGCGGGAACTAAAAAATAAATAACTATTTTAGCGTTGTTCACGAATGGAGATTGTAACATTTGAGCATCATCCCGGACCACAACGAATAGTTGTTAGATTACCCAACATTACCGAAAATATAAATACCCTTTTACCTAAATACCCTTAAAACTGTATGAAGCCACCTATTATTTGCTTGTTGGGCCTCTGTGCGGCCCTGTTTGTAACTCCAATCCATGCCCAGGATAAAAAGGAAAAAGAGAAATTGCCTTACCGTTTTGGGAAGGTAACTCCGGAAGATTTTAAGCCCAAAGTTTACGCCATCGATTCCGCGGCCGATGCAGTCATCCTGGCAGATGTGGGCAATACAGAATACAATGGCAACAGCGGTTTGCTGGAAGTTATGTTTAAGCGGTACACCCGCGTACATATATTACATAAAGCCGGCTATGATGCTGCCAATTTTTCCATATACCTCAACAAAGGATATTCTAACAGTACCGACGACAGGGTGTCCGACCTCAAAGCCGTGACGTACAACCTGGAAAATGGGCAAGTAACGGAAACAAAACTGGATAGCAAATCCGTTTTCATTAATAAACTAAGCGAGGATCTTTTTGAAGAGAAATTCACCCTGCCTAATGTGAAAGAAGGTTCTATCATAGAGGTGACTTACTCCACGCACTCCTTTTCCGAATCCAATCTGCCCGGCTGGATCTTTCAAGGAGAATACCCCCGTATCTGGACAGAATATAACGTGAGCATACCTGAATGGTTCAACTTCGTGTTTCTGCGCCAAGGTTATTATTCCGTCAACGAAAGCCACAGCGACCGGCGTCAGAATTTCAACTTCCGCTATGAGCCAGATGGGGCATCCGGACGCACAGAAACGGTGAACATGGAGGCAAAGGTAACCGACTGGCGTTTTATTAGCCATAACATGCCTGCCCTGCGCGTCGAACATTATACCACAACCCTGCGCAACCATGTGCAGTCAATCGAGTTTCAGCTAGGCTCTATCACCACGCCAGACGGGGTTACCAAAAACAGAATGGGTAGCTGGTCCAAGCTGCGAGAACGTTTGATGGAAAGCGAATATTTTGGTGCCACTATCGACAAAAACAATGGCTTCCTGGCCGATGTGGTGAACAGCGTGACTGCCGGCGCCAGCAACAACGAAGAAAAGGCCCGGCGCCTCTATACCTACGTTCAGAAAAATTTTACCTGTACAGATAACGAACGGTTAACCATGGACGCCACCTCCGTAAAAACGGTTTTCAATAACAAGAAGGGCAACAGTGCAGAGCTAAACCTCCTACTGGTGGCCATGCTGCGCCGCGCCGGCCTGGAGTCCTGGCCTATTATCCTCAGCACCCGCGATCACGGTATTACTTTAGCGTTGTATCCTATTTTGCGCCGTTTTAATTATACGATAACTTACCTGCAGGATGGCGACAATGAATATGTGATGGACGCTTCTAAACCTTTATTGGGCTTCAATCACCTGCCACTGGAATGCTACAACGGTCATGCCCGACTGCTTACACCCGATGTACCACCTGTGTATTTCGTCGCCGATTCCATAAAGGAGCAATCCGTTACCAGCGTGATGGCTGTATTGGACAAAAGTGGCGATATCAGCGGCAGCTATCAGCAATTGCCCGGTTACTATTCCTCCTACAGCATCCGAGAAGCGGTAAAGACAAAAGGTAAAGAAGAATTTTTCAAAAACGCCGGCAAGGCTTTTGCCAGCGATGCTGCTATCAGCGAAACCAACATGGAGAACCTGGATAGCCTGGACATACCGCTTACGGAGAGTTTTGAGTTTAAACTACAGGGGGGCGATGAAGATCATATTTACCTGGCACCATTGTGGGGGGAGGTTCAAAAAGAAAATCCATTTGCCGCAGCAGAACGCCGCTACCCGGTGGAGATTCCCTACCTGATCAACGAGATCTATACCCTAAATTTGCAGCTGCCCGATAATTACGAAATTGAAGAGCTGCCCAAACCCGCTTTGGTAAAACTGAATGATGCCGATGGCATATTTCAATATTTGGTGCAGGGTAGTGGCAGCAGCCTACAGCTTCGCTGCGTAATCCGCCTGAACCGGGCCAACTTTAAACCAGAAGAGTACAATGATCTGCGGGAATTTTATAATTATATTGTTAAAAAAGAAGCCGAACAGATCGTGCTGAAAAAGAAAGCCTGATGAAAGTAACAACATGCTGGACGCTCTTATTCCTGGCAGGCTTTGGTGTTGTACACGCCCAGGACAAAGCGCCGCTTTACACGGTGGCCGGCATTCCCGACAGCCTTAAAAAAAATGCACACGCAGTTATAAGGGAAGAAAGCCTTGTATTTCGCATGGAGGATGCAGACCGCACCCGGGAGATCAATCACTATGTGGTAACGGTGCTAGATCCCCAGGGCGACCACTACGGCCATATAGCAAATTGGTACCAGCCAGGCATGCGCGAGATCCGCAGCATTAAAGGAGTGTTATATGATCCGTCGGGTCAGCAAATACGCAAACTCAAATCATCCGATATCCGCGACGGCAGCGATGTTGATGATGGCACCATGATGACCGACGCCCGCTATAAAAGCTACAACTTCGATTACAATAGTTACCCTTACACGGTAGAGTATGAGGTAGAGGTGAAAAATTACAACAGCTTCCAGTTTCCCCGCTGGCGCCCGCAGGACTATGACTGGGTGGCTGTACAGCATAGCACATTCACTGTACAGTTGCCAGACAACTACCCGCTACGTTATCGAACGGAACATATCGGTAAGCCAAAAGAAAGCACACCGGAAAAGGGTATGCATCAGTACGACTGGGAAGTGAGTAATGTAGCTGCCGTACACCACGAAATACTGGCCGAAGCCTGGAGCCGCCGCAGTCCTAACGTGATCACCGGTCCAGGTGATTTTGTTATGCAGCAGTATAAGGGCAACATGAATAGCTGGGATAATATGGGTAAGTTCTTTTACACACTGAATGCCGGCCGCGACGTACTGCCAGAACCCGTCCTGGCCAAAGTTCACCAGCTCACCGATACACTGAAAGACAACAATGCCAAGATCAGCGCTTTATATAATTACTTACAGCAAAATACCCGCTATGTGAGTGTACAGCTGGGCATTGGCGGCCTGCAAACCTTCGACGCAGGCTACGTGAGCAAAAAGGGTTATGGCGATTGTAAGGCCCTTTCTAACTACATGTATAGCCTCCTGAAAGCCGCTGGTATACCTTCCTGCCAGGTGTTGATTCACGGGGGCAATTATGAAACAGATTTCATCCCCGATTTTACCAGCGACCAGTTTAATCACGTGATACTTATGGTGCCGCAAGGAAAAGATACCACCTGGCTGGAATGTACCAGTCAAACGCTATTTCCTGGTTACCTGGGCGCCTTTACTTCTAACCGTTACTGCCTGGCGGTGAACGAAAAAGGAGGCACCCTGGTGCACACACCCATTTATAACATGGACAGCAATAAGGAACTACGTCGCCTTACCGTGAAGGTAGACGAAACCGGCAATGCCGTTATGGATTGTTTTACCCGCAGTACCGGCGAGGAGCAAGACAACTTGCATGGCCGCAATCACAACGTTTCGCAGGAGCGCATTTTGAAAATTCTTAAAGAGCAATACAGCCTGCCCAGTTACGATATAAACAGTTATACCTGGACTGAATGGCCCGGAAAAATTCCGGCCATTGACGAGCATATGCAGCTTACGGTAAATAACTATGCACAGATCACCGGTAAGCGCCTCTTTTTACAACCGAATGTGCTGAACCGTTCCGGCTTCAGGCTCTCTAAAGATTCTGTCCGTACGGGCAACCTGCAATTGTTTAATGCTATTCATGATTCCGATACAACGGTATTCTCCCTGCCGCTCGGTTACACACCGGAGTCTTTCCCCAAAAACACGGACCTGCACAGCGTTTTCGGGGATTATCACGCAGAGCTACAAGTGAAAGATAATACCCTTACCTATATCCGCGATTATAAACAACGCAATGGCATTTTCCCCGCCAGTACCTACCTTTCTGCGGTAGAATTTTTCGATGGCATTTATAAAGCAGACCATGCAAAGGTGGTGTTTGTGAAACAGTAGGCCCGCATGGCTATTACCTTTGATCGATAAATTTATACGCCCTATAAAAATATATACCAACCTGCATATGGACAGGTTGGTTTTTGTTTTTTATAGACCTGGCTGGCAGGCTATCGATTAATGTTTAATGGTATCCGTTTTTGGGAGGTGGTTATCGTGGTGGTAAACTTGTTTTGTGCGCCGTCATGCCTACCGGAAAGGAAAAACCAGGATGCTGCCACGATGATCAAGCGTACCGCGAACAGCGCAATGGGGAAAATGCGTCCGCGGCGGCTACGATTGTGAGGGGCCGTGCTGTAATAAGGCAGAAGATTATTGTACACCGGTATAGGCAGTCACCTGTGCGTCCAGGTAGGGTATTCTTTCTTCAAAAAGATGATGCCCCCAGTTTGTTATTTCGCGGTAGCTGTATTTTAGTGCCAAAAGCATGCCCAGCCTTGTCCACAGCGCAGTCCATATGACCTCAAATGGCAGTATTTTTTGCTACTAACTGGCAAAAAATCAGTTTTTTATAATTTAAAATGACAGAATAACCGATTCTTCCAACTGGTGTATAATTTGTTGCTTAAAGGGAAAGCAATACGGGGAATTGGATCCCGTAAATCCCAATGCTTTTTTTACAAAAGGAAATTAAACGTATGAACCTGAATAACTTCACCATTAAATCACAGGAAACCCTTCAACGGGCGCAGCAAATTGCATTTAACCTGCAACATCAATCCCTGGAAACGGGACACTTGCTGAAAGCGCTGTTAGATGATGACGACAATGCCATTGACTACCTGCTGAAGAAAAATGATGTGAATATCGTGTTGCTACAAAGCAAACTGGAAGAAGCCCTGCGCAAATATGCTAAAGCCAGCAATGGCGAGGCAGGCCAAATGCTGAGCCTCGAAGCCAACAATGCTATGCTGCGGGCGAGTGCCGCCATTACCGAATTTAAAGACGAATTCGTGAGTGTGGAACACCTGCTGCTGGGTATACTTACTGGCAGCGACGATGCCGCCAAAGCCTTAAAGGATGCGGGCCTTACCGAAAAGGGACTGAAGGCTGCCATTCGTGAATTGCGGAAAGGGCAAACCGTGAATTCGCAAACCTCCGATGCACAATTTAACAGCTTACAGAAATACGCCAAGAACCTCAACGAACTGGCCCGCGCCGGTAAGTTAGACCCGGTGATTGGCCGCGACGAAGAAATTCGCCGGACCCTGCATATCCTGAGCCGCCGCTCTAAAAATAACCCTATCCTCGTAGGGGAGCCAGGTGTTGGTAAAACTGCCATCGCCGAAGGATTGGCCCACCGCATCATCAGCGGCGATGTGCCGGACAACCTGAAATCCCGTATCATCTTTGCCCTCGATATGGGCTCGCTTATGGCGGGCGCCAAATACCGCGGCGAATTTGAAGAACGTTTAAAAGCTGTGGTGAAAGAAGTGGCGGAAAGTGATGGTAATATCATCCTCTTTATCGACGAAATCCATACGCTGGTAGGCGCAGGTGCCATGGAAGGCGCTATGGATGCAGCCAATATATTGAAGCCCGCCCTGGCCCGCGGGGAGCTGCGTGCTATTGGTGCCACTACGCTGAACGAATACCAAAAATATTTTGAAAAGGATAAAGCACTGGAACGCCGCTTTCAAAGAGTGCTGGTAGATGAGCCTTCCGTGGAAGACGCCATCTCCATTCTGCGTGGATTAAAAGAACGGTATGAAAGCCATCACCACGTGCTGATAAAAGATGAAGCCATCATTGCCGCTGTGGAAATGTCGCACCGCTATATCACAGATCGTTTTCTGCCAGATAAGGCCATTGACCTGATCGATGAAAGCGCCGCCAAATTGCGACTGGAAATGAATTCCATGCCGGAAGAATTGGACGAACTGGAACGCCGCATCCGGCAGTTGGAAATAGAACGCGAAGCGATTAAACGTGAAAATGACGATCAAAAGCTTAGCGACCTGAATTCAGAAATAGCCCGACTAAGTGAAGACCGTAATACCTTCAAAGCAAAATGGCAGCAGGAAAAAGAAATTGTAGACAAAGTACAAAGCGCTAAAGCCGCCATCGAAAATCTGAAACAGGAAGCAGACCAGGCAGAACGAAATGGCGAATATGGCCGCGTAGCCGAAATCCGTTATGGTAAAGTAAAAGAACAGGAAGCGCTGGTACAGCAGTTTACGGCGGAACTAAATAGTATGAGCATTTCACACAAACGCCTGCTGAAAGAAGAAGTAGACGCCGAAGATATTGCAGAGAATGTGTCTAAAGCCACTGGCATACCGGTAGCCCGCATGTTGCAAAGCGAAAAAGATAAGTTGCTCAGCCTCGAAACCGAACTGCATAACCGTGTAGTAGGACAGGAAGAAGCTATTACCGCCGTAGCAGACGCCATCCGCCGCAGCCGCGCAGGTTTGCAAGACCCTAAGAAGCCCATTGGCTCCTTTATTTTCCTGGGTACTACCGGGGTGGGTAAAACGGAACTGGCCAAAGCCCTGGCAGCCTATCTGTTTGACGACGACGCTATGATGACGCGTATCGATATGAGTGAATACCAGGAAAAACATAGCGTAAGCCGCCTGGTGGGTGCACCTCCGGGATATGTAGGCTACGATGAAGGTGGCCAACTGACCGAAGCGGTACGCCGCAAACCTTACTCCGTTGTATTGCTGGACGAAATCGAAAAAGCACATCCGGATGTCTTTAACATTTTATTGCAGGTGCTGGATGATGGCAGGCTTACAGATAACAAAGGCCGGGTGGTAAATTTTAAAAATACCATTATCATCATGACCAGTAATCTGGGTAGTCACATTATACAGGAAAGGTTTGAAAAAGTGACAGATCACGACGTAGAAGATATTGTAGAAAAGACGAAGGAAGAAGTAATGAATTTACTAAAGGTAACCATTCGTCCGGAGTTCTTAAACCGTGTAGATGAAGTGATTATGTTCCAGCCATTGATGCGTTCCGAAGTGAAGGGAATTATTAACATACAATTACAACAACTCAAAGAGCTGGTAGCGAAGAATGGCATAGTATTGGAGTTTTCAAACTATACACTTGATTACCTCGCAGAGCAAGGATTTGACCCGCAATTCGGTGCCCGTCCGCTAAAGCGTTTAATTCAGAAAGAGATCATTAACCTGCTCAGTAAAAAAATACTGGCCGGCGATGTGGATAAGAGTAAACCGGTACTGATTGATGTTTTTGATGGAGTTGTAGTAGTAAGAAACGCTTCAGCCAATAATACCGTTACTGCGAGCGTTCATTAAAAGAACAATTCAATTTTCTATAAATACGACGATATACAGTTACATGATACCCGGCGATTCTTCGCCGGGTTATTTTTTGCCCATTAACCGTTACATTTGAGCTTATGACAGGAGATAGAGAAAAACACTTTATGGACATCGCAATAGCCCTTTCTGCCGAAGGAATGGAAAGCGGTGATGGCGGCCCTTTTGGTGCAATTGTAGTGCAGGGCGATGCCATCGTGGGCAGGGGTTGGAACCAGGTGCTGCGTACCAACGATCCTACCGCTCACGCCGAGGTTATGGCCATTCGCGACGCTTGCAAAAACCTGCAAACCTTTCAGCTTCATCAATGCGAGATCTATACTTCTTGCGAACCCTGTCCCATGTGCCTGGGTGCCATTTACTGGGCCCGCCCGCAACGGGTGTATTTCGCCAATACCAAGGCCGATGCCGCCGCTATTCAATTTGATGATTCTTTTATTTACGAAGAATTTAACCGCCCACATGCGGAGCGCAAAATACCATTGATTGCAATGCCCTCTGCGGGCGCTTTAAGGGTGTTTCAAAACTGGAAGGATAAAGGCGACCGGCAATTGTATTAATGCCATAAAAGCGGCTCCTGGACGCATAAAAAAGGTGATCAGTAGTGGCCACCTTTTTCTTTATTATCCGGCATTGCTTTAGTGCCGGCTGTAATAGTAGTAACTAAAGAACAGGGATAGCACTATAAAGATAACTGCCAGGATAATCAATACTTGCACAATATTAAAGTCCACCGGGCGGCGCTGGCGGTTTTTCTTACGCAATTTATGCAGCATGTTTCCCTTCATTTCTTGGAGCCAGCCGGAAATCTTTTCTTTTTGATGAATAGATTGCAAACCTTCCAGTGCTTCGCTGCACATTTCGCAGCTGGCCAGGTGGTGTTCTATGGCATGGCGCTCTTCCGGATTCAACTTGCCCTGCACATAGTCAAGTAGTTGCTCCTGGCTGGGGCAATCCGTTGTCACAAAAATATCGTCGAAAGATGCTTTCATATGCCTTGTAAATGTAAACACTAGGACTTAAATGCGCCCTGTTTTTCCATGAATAACCGCAGGTTACGTTTTCCGTTCTGAATGTGGCTTTTCACTTGCAGTAACGAATAATCGGTGCTGTCGGCAATTTCCTGGTAAGATTGTTTTTCCAGGTAAAAACGGGTTATACAAATGCGCTGCGGCTCATTAAGTTGCTGCAGGGCAGCCTCCATATGTTCCAGCGCCGCTTCCCGCTCTACCGGGTTGAGGGTGCTTTCCAGGGGGGCGGCCGCCTGTTCGGAATATTGCTCCGTAAGCTCAGCGGGATGGCGGCGCTCAGGATGACGCAACTGCATTAGGCAGTAGTTTTTGGATACCTGGTAAATCCAGGCATGGAAATACACGACCTCGTGTTTATGAATATCTGACAATACTTTCAGGAAAATCTGCTGAACGGCGTCGCGGGCGTCTTCCTCGTTTTTCAGGTATTTCATACACACGCCCAGTAGCTGAAGCGCATACCGGTCAAAAAGTACGCCCACCCAATAGCTGTCTCCATCGGCAGTGTATCGCCGGAGCAGGTCCTGATCGCTGATATCGGTGTGCAGTGGTTGAGTCACAGGCTAAAGATAATATCCAAAAGACGCAAGTGCGCCTACATTTCCATAAAAATAATACGCTACCATGCCTTAAAAAAACAAATGCCTGCTATCCGCGAGGATAACAGGCCGGTATAATTGCCATGCAGTCACTTAGTCTGCATCTGATTTGTCGGAGTCTATGGCTTGCTGCGCTTGGGTTTTCATACTACCATTCATTTTAATTACTTCCTTAAACATACGTTTGGCCTTGCTATGATGGCCCTGTGCTTTGTAACACTGGGCAATCTGGTATGTGGCCAGTTCCACATATTTGGGGCTGGATGAGTTTACGATATTTTTGTAACGGGCTATGGCCTCATTCAGATCGCCATCCTGCTGCGATACGCGGGCTGCTTTGTACATGAACTCATCGAGCGAGTTACTAGGCGGTGTGTCGTCTTTCTTTTTAGTGGCTTCAGGTTTGGTTGTTTCGTTTTTCTTCGGTTCTTCTTTCTTCGGTTCTTCTTTTTTAGGCTCGGGTTTTTTAGGCTCGGGCTTTTTATCCTCCTCTTTTTTATCGTCGGTTATCTTTTTGGAAGAATCCGGCGCTTTGGTCAGTAAGGGCGCTTTGGCGGTACTGTCAGTAGTCTTCTTAATGGGGGCGCTTGCACTGTCTTTATGCTGGGGTATGGCAAGCGGGATAGCAGCCTTCCGGACACTGTCCGTATGTCTGGCTGGGGTGGAGGGCTGCATGGCGTTGGCCTGCGTTGTTACGGAAGCCAAAATGGGCGTAGCCCCAGCTTGAGCGATCGTATCGGAGTGGCGGGCGGAAGGGTGTTGCAGGTCGGTGGCTGTATTGGCTGGTATAGCGGTGGAAGAGCGATCTGGGGGTAGGCCGGCCGTTTGTAACTGCTCCCGCTGGAAGCCATTGTACACATATATGCCGCCAGCAATTAGTAATATAAAGGCAATCATCCAAAAGATGGCCAGCATGCTTTCGCGGTTGCGTTCCTTGCGGATGGCCGTTTCTTTTTTCTTAACCTGTGATGCTGGTTTTATATTTATCCGGATATATTGCTGCAATTGTGTTACCAGGGTGTTATAACGGCCCCGGTGGGTATCATTTTCCAGGATACGAAGCGCTTCGTTGCACAGGTCACAGTCTACCAGGTGTTGCTCTACCAGGTGCTTCTCCAGGTCCGTCAGTTTGCCTTCAATATAACGGGGCATCTGGTCGCGGTTCAGGCAACGCACCGGAGTGAATATTCTCAGCAATTTCGGGTTGGCGGGTACATTACTGGCCATAAGTTTGTTCCATCATTTGTACTGCTAATTTACGCTTGGCCGACTTGAGTGCCAGGCGTACTTTTTCGGTCGTGATATTCCTTGTTTTTGCCATATCGTTGAAAGACTTTCCATCGATGTAAAAGCCTGTCAGCGCCTGTTGTTCGTCTTTAGATAGGGTACCCATGGCATTGGCCAGGCGGTTGGCCATGCTGTCGGTGCTAATCGTGTTGGTGAGGGCGCTTTCCACGGCCTGTTCTACACCCAGCAGGGAGCGTTTTTCACGGGAAGGATAGGCCAGTGGCTTATCCTGCTTGTTTTGCATATTGCGGATATATTGGTGCAGCCATTCATTCACTTTGTAAATAGCATCGGTTTTAAGGCCACTGCGCAGTTTCTCCAGGAGGGCCGGAAATACTATGCCCGCATTACGTTCTGCATTGAGCCAGGGAAGGCAGGCGGCCACTATCAGGTGGCCGTAACGCTCCAGCAGCACGGCTTCCGCTTCGGGATCTTTGCCCTTTTTGTTGCGAACAATAAGTTCCTTGTCGGATAAATTATTTAACTGCTGCTGCATAGAAAAATATTCTTTATAATTTACGCTTTTATCCCTGGGATTATATAAAACATTTTATACAATTAATATGCCATACGCCATTACCGTTGTTCCCGTATCCCCCTTACGCAAGGAGGCTGCGCATGTAAGTGAAATGATCTCCCAAACATTATTTGGCGACTGCATGGAAGTATTGCACGAAGCAGAAAACGGGTGGGTGAAAATTCGCCATCAGTACGATGGGTACGAAGGGTTCATTACCGGTTCCCACATAGCGTCCATTACCTTGGAAGCTTATGAAGCGCCTGCCACGCACTATGCCAAAGGCTGGGCAAACACCATCACGGTAAATGGCCAACCCATGTGGCTGCCCTTTGGCTGTGTGCTAAAAGGGAGCGAAGCGGCAACCTGGGGCCTTACCAACGTATCGTTTGGCGATGCGCTAGCGGCCCTTCCTCATCATCATCCCGGCAGCGAGCTATTCCGGCAGCAGCTTCGGGCGCTTGCATTCACCTACCTCAATACCGCTTATCTCTGGGGCGGCCGTACCGTTTTTGGGGTAGACTGCTCCGGATTTACCCAAACCATTTACCGTCTCCTGGGCATTCCCCTGTTGCGCGACGCTTATCAGCAGGCCACCCAAGGCCAGGTGCTAGACTTCTTACAGGAAGCCCGCCTGGGCGATCTGGCCTTCTTCGATAACGCCGAAGGCCGCATTACGCATGTAGGCATATTGCTCAACGACCATGAAATACTACATGCCTCTGGAAAAGTGAGGGTAGACGCCATCGATACGCAAGGAATCATTCATGCCGATACCGGAGAAAGAACACACCGGCTTAGAATTATTAAGCGATTGTATTAAGTACCATATATAAAGCATTATGTACGACCAATTGCGTAAGAGTACTTCGGTGAGGGTCAAAGAACAATTATTAAACAAGTTACGTATTAGCCCACACGTGGCGCAAATACCCGTAATTAAAGCAGGTATAACGATATAGAGGCCGGCAACGTAACTTTTGTTACGCTGCCGGCCTCTCTTAATAGTCGTATTATCTGGTACCTTGAACAATGTTCAATGAACATTAAAAATTCTCCTGGTACAGTTTAAATGCGTCGTCGATAATTTGGAAAGCTTTTTCTTTGTTTTGAAATTCTTCCACTTTTACGGTTTTCTTTTCCAGTTTTTTGTATTCTTCAAAGAAATGGCGCATTTCTTCCAGGAAGTGTTGCGGCAGTTCGCTGATGTCGTTAATGTGGTTTACGCTCATGTCGTGGGAGGCTACTGCGATGATCTTGTCATCGGCTTCGCCGCCGTCTACCATCTGCATCACACCAATTACCTTTGCTTCAATGATACACATGGGCACGCATTCCACCTGAGAAAGCACCAGGATATCCAGCGGATCATGATCGTCGCAGTAAGATTGCGGGATAAAGCCATAATTGGCCGGGTAGTACACGGAGGAATACAGTACGCGGTCCAGTTTTAGCAGGCCGCTTTCTTTATCCAATTCATATTTGGCGCGGGAACCTTTCGGGATTTCGATAATAGCGTTGACCGTTTTCGGTGCGGCATCGCCCGGAGACACGCTATGCCATGGATTTGTCGTCGTCATTTAATACTAGCGTTTAGTTAAATGTGTGTGTAACTCCTGGTAGCCGCGCTGTAGATCGTTGGCACAAAACAGCATGGCCCCGTAAGGAAGCGCAAAATTAAGCAACTCCTGCGGAATAGCTAAAAAAATATCAGCGAAAGGAGCAAAATAATAAAATTAGTGGCTTTTACCCTGGTCGGTATTACTGGAACTATCTGACGGATAGTTAACGGCGGGAGCCAGGCTATCTGTAGGAGCGGTGCCCGGTGAGTTGGGGATAATGCTTTCTAAAGTCAGGGAAATCTTCCACTGGCCGCTTTCTTTAACCAGTTGTAACAATTCTTCTTTTTTGGAAGAAGAATTGAGGACAGTTACCGTAGCCTGATCGCCTTTTTCCTGGTGGTTAACAATGCTAATCTCTGCTTGGCGAATCTTATCGCGTTCGGCACTGTTGCGGCGGTCGTCGAAGATAGCATAGAGGCTAATCACTTGTTGGGACTCTTTGGTGGCGTATTTTTTGGCCAGTTCAAAATTTGATTGCTGAATGGCATGCATGAAGTTCAGGGCCACATCTTGTGGGGACGCATGTTTGGAGCAACTGGTCAACAACAAAGTAGCAAAGACGAAGATATAATTAAGATAAGGCCGGTAAGTCATGCGACAGTGTGATTAAATCACTTACAAAATTATTCAGAAAGATTGAAAAAGCAAAAGTTTGCTGCAAGGTCCCCAAATTTGACGGCAAACGCTAGATTTTGAGGGGCGGCATGGGTACAAAAGGTCATAAAATGCTTCCCGGTTTACAGACATCATCTTCCGGGAAGCATTTAATTATAGTATGGGCGGCCTTTTACTCCGCCAGTTTAGTGCGTTGCACATTCACATAAGGTCTTGGCTGGTCTTCCTCTTCCTGGGCCGCATCGTAGGCGCGGATGATGGCTTTCACCAGGCGGTGCCTTACCACATCTTCTTCATCCAGGCGCAGATTACCTATACCGTCTACCCCCATCAGGATACGACTGGCTTTTTCCAGGCCGGAACGTTGATTTTTGGGAAGGTCTATCTGGGTCATATCGCCGGTGATGATGGCCTTAGCATTAGAACCAATACGTGTCAGGAACATTTTCAGTTGCAGGTCGGTGGCGTTTTGGGCCTCGTCCAGAATAATAAAGGCATGATCCAGCGTGCGACCGCGCATATAGGCCAGAGGCGCAATCTCTATCACCCGGTTGGTCATAAAGTACGTGAGTTTGTCTGCCGGAATCATATCGTCCAGCGCATCATAGAGAGGGCGCAGGTAAGGATCGATCTTTTCTTTCAGGTCGCCGGGCAGGAAACCCAGGCTTTCGCCCGCTTCCACGGCGGGGCGGGTAAGGATGATCTTGCGCACGGCCTTGTTCTTGAGCGCGCGTACCGCCAGGGCTACGGCAGTGTAGGTTTTACCGGTACCGGCAGGGCCTATGGCAAACACAATATCGTTCTTGTCTACCAGTTGCACCATCCGCTTTTGGCCGGCAGTCCGGGCTTTCACGTTACGGCCATTGGGTCCGAATACCAATACTTCGTTTGGATTGCGATCTTTAAAACTATCCACGCTTTCTTCATCGCCCAGGATCTGTTCAAAATAATTTTCGCTGAGGTTGCCATTGCGTTCCAGGTATTGTACGATCTGGCTGATCTTTTCACTGGCTACATTGACTTCTTCTGCCGATCCGGATAATTTAAGTTGCGTTCCACGGGAGAGGATTTTAAGTAAGGGAAACTTTTTCTTCAGTAAATCCAGTTTTCCATTGTTGACACCGAAAAACTCAATAGGATTGATACTGTCCAGGTTAATAATAGATTCCGTCAACGGTAAGAAAATTTAATGATGAAATAAGGTGAAGGCGCCCTTAGACTTAGAGAGGTGCCGTGGTTGGCATAGCCAGCCAGCAACAGTAGGTGCGAACTTATAGCGGGCGTCATTCAGCGGCCTGGCGGCTGAAGTCCCGCTGCGATGAATTATCATGAAGGTCGGCTAAGCTAAGTAATTACGCCCGGCAGTTATCTGCCTCAGGTATTATCCCAATTTACAAGCAAAAAGCTTGCAAAACATGTTAAAAATTAGTTTATAATTAATTATTTCTGCACAGCAAGGGGATAAATAAATTTGCATAGTAATAGTACACTATTTGCGCTGCCATTTACCACGCCCCGGCACACAGTAAGTCAGATAAACTTAAAGGGCAATCGTTTAAAGAATTAACGCGGCAAACCCATTCCGGCAGTTGTTACAATCGTACTGAAAAAGGCAAGAAGAACGTAATAGCTAATGCCTGTTATACCGTTATTAATATTGGTGTAGGAAAGATAACATCCGCAGCCAGTACGGGTTCCCATAAAAAAACAATTTCCAAAAGACGAGCAGGAAGCTGTATGACAGCTCGCCTTTAGCTAGGGTCTTTTGGAAATTGAGGCCTCTTCCGTAAAAGTTAAATATTTCATCCAGCAGTGGGCACTGGGCCGTAGGCTGTTTTAAATGCAAGTAGATACTTACAGTTTGTAGCCCTGGGCTTTAAAAGCTTCCACTTTTTCTGCCACCGCTTTATCGCTTAATGCAAAAATGCGGGCTGCCAATACGGCGGCATTGCGGGCACCTGCCTTACCTACTGCCAAAGTGCCAACGGGCAGGCCGGCTGGCATCTGTACAATAGAATATAGGGCGTCTACACCACCGGGTAAGCCACCTTCCAGGGGCACACCCAATACAGGTAGTGAGGTGTAGGCTGCTACCACGCCTGGCAGGGCGGCGGCCATACCGGCGGCTGCGATCACGGCACCAAAACCATTACCTGCGGCATTCATGCACAATTCGCGCACCTTGTCCGGATTCCGGTGGGCAGACGCCACCACCATTTCACTTTCAATGTTAAAATAATTTAAAAAGTTTTGTGACTCTTGCATTACAGGTTTGTCGCTTTCAGAACCCATAATAATTAGTACTTTCATCCTCAGATTTTTTATGATGGTTTATATTGATTCCATGACAACTTTTCGTAATCGGCTAGTTATTAAATAGTTATAGTTTTTTACGCTGCTGCCTAACTACTCAGAGATCTCCCTGGCCCCAGAGGAGGTTGCTGACTATTATCAAACCTCCAACCTGCCCCGGAGCGGGTTCAAAGATATTGAGTTTTACCAAATTGGGTGCGGTAGAAGACACGGTTTTCTATAATAGATTGTGTTTTAATGAATATATTAGTTATTTTTATGATCTCTTACATATGCCTATGAACATTGCGATGATGAAGCAAATCCTGGATGTGATCCGGGATCCGGTGGCGGTATATGATAAAAATTGCTGTCTGCTGGATATGAACGCGGCATTCGGAGCGGAAATCTTAAAATATCAGGGTATTGCATTAAGAAAGGGTGATAATCTCAAAGCATTAGGCAATAAGATTCCTCTCTTTGGGCATCAGCCCCCCGACTGGCACCGCGCACTGCTGGGAGAATCATTTCAGTTTGTAAACGCTGTAAGGTTGCCGGGACAGGCCCCTGCTCATTTTGAGATCAGCTTTAAACCGCTTTTAAGTGAAAGTGGAGAAGTGGAGGCGGCCTTTTTTATTTGCCGTAATATCAGTAATGAGCTCAATTACTATAACGACCTGCGCCGGTCCGACTTTCAACTACAGAGCATACAGCAAGCAATTAATAGTTGTGCGCTGGTGTTGATGCTGGATACCACCTGGCACATTGTATCTGCTTATGCCCATGCGTGTAATGTACTACAGCAGCCTGAGCCGCTGCTTAGAGGTCGTTCTTTTGCCGACTTGATTGCACCACCCCATATACCCGACTGGCAAGCACTGGGAGGCAGCCTGGCAGCTGGTCAAACCTGGCGCAGTGAACTGGCTATAATTTTACAGGATAAACGTAGTATTTGGATAGATGCCACCTTTACTCCTATGGTAGATGAACGCCAGCTTATCACCGGCTATGTGGTGATTGGCTTTGACGTGACGGAGCGCAAGCTAAAGGAAATACAACTGCGCGAAAATGAGCGCTTCTTCCGCGATGTGCTGGAAAAACTGCCCATAGGATTGCAGGAATTCAGTCCGCAGGGACTTAGTATAGACATGAATAAAATGCAGCGCCAGATATGGGGGAATGATCATCCGGTGATGACGCAGCCTGGCTACAACCTGCTCAGCGATCCGTATTACCAGCGCAATGGCTTGTGCGACCTGTTTCTCGAAGTGCTGAACCGCAAGGAAGCTGTGAAAAAGGAACTACTGCTTAAATATAAAGAAGAGCTACAAGGCAATATCACCCGTGTATCGCCTGCTTACTACGAAGCTACGGTATTTCCCATTCTCAGTGCTGCCAACGAAGTGACCTTCCTGTTTCTCATACTGGACGAAATCACGGATAAGAAACTCGCTAAAATAGCCGTGGAAAAGAACCAGCGTTTGTTGGACAATATCATCGAGAACCTACCCATGGGTTATATCCAGTTCGATAACTTTGGCTTTATCCAGCGGGTAAACCAGACGCAGCGAACATTTTTTAATTCACCTATAGTTGAAAATTCTGTAGAACAATATAATATTCTCAGCGATCCTTTTTCCCGCCTTTTCCAATTGGACAACCTGTTTATGGAAGTTTTGCAAAAAAACAAGATGATCCGCGTGGAGAAAAAACTGGACTTTAGCCGCGAACAGAAATGGACCAATGTACGCCGCGAGGTGTATATAGACATGACCATTTTTCCCGTGGAAGACCCAGTGGATAAAGATTTGATCGTAGTGGCACTGATGAATGATGTGACCGAGAAGAAACGCCAGGAAAGCGAAAACACCAAGTCGCAGGAGTTGCTTTTGCAAACCGGCGAGATCGGCAAGATTGGCGGCTGGGAGCTGGACGTACGCAAGAAACACCTGCGCTGGAGCGATGAAACGTACAAGATCCACGAGATACCATTGTACCCGCCCATCACCTTCACCCGCCTGCAAGCCTTTTATGCAGAAGAATCGCAGGCCTTGCTGCGCGGTATGGTGAAGGCCATTATACAAGGCAAGAAGCCCAATGATGTGCAGCTTACCCTGCGCACAGCCCGCAACAATACAAAGCGGGTACGCGCCATAGGCCGCCCTGTGTATGAAAACAATAAACTGGTGCGTATCTATGGTGTGGTGCAAGACATCACCGAGCAATACCAGATGAGAGGCCAGCTCACGCGCAACCAGGAAATGATGCGCCTTTTCTTCGATTCTATCGATATGGGGTATGCTGCCATTGAAGACGATGGCCGCGTAACTTACCTTAATCGTAAGGCCCAGCAGATCATCGGCCGGTCGGTGCGTACAGACAGCAATATTTTTGAACTGCTTCCGTGGATGGTGAATACTACTTTCCATGCCCGTCTCAATGAGAGCATTAACCGCAGGGCATCGCAATCTTTTAACAGTTATTTCCAGCGCGTAGATCGCTGGTACGATTTCTTGATTGCGCCCATGCGGGAAGGTGGTGTATCGGTATTTTTCCGTGACATTACCGACAGCAAAAAAATGTCGAAAGAGCTGCGCAAGGCTAATGAGCAACTAAACAGCCTGAATAAAAACCTGCTGAAGCAAAACAAGCAACTGGAAGAATTTGCCCACATCACCTCGCACAACCTGCGTGCGCCCATTGCCAACCTGAAAGCGCTCATGCAAATGCACAACGAAGCATTGGCCCAGCAGGAAAAAGAGCTGTACCTGGGTATGCTGCATGAAGTGATCAAAAAAATAGATGAAACGTTGAACGACCTGGTAGAAGTGGTGCAAATCCGGAAAGATGTGAATGTGGAGCGAGAGTGGCTGAACTTTGCCGACCGGGTGCAGCACCTCCGTGAGATCCTTTATATGGATATAGAAACCAGTGGCATGCAGCTGACCACCGATTTTGAAGAAGCGCCTGGTATTGAATATCCGAAGGTGTACCTGGATAGCATTATCCAAAACATGATTACGAACGCTATCCGGTACCGCTCGCCGGAAAGGCCGCCCAAGCTGCATTTGCAAGCCCGGCGGGAAGACGATTTCGTAGTACTTACGGCGGAAGATAATGGCGTGGGCATTGATATGGACCGGTTTGGAAGTAAATTATTTGGTTTCCGTAAAACTTTTCATAAGAATAAAGATGCAAAGGGCATTGGGCTTTTTATCACCAAAAGCCAGGTAGAGGCGATGGGCGGCAGCATACGCGCGGAAAGTACTTTGGGCGCAGGTACGAAATTTATCATTACTTTTAAGGCCGAATGATCCCTATTATGAGCATGAAGGCCTTTAACATGATTTTTATTGTAGACGATGATCCCATTCATCAGCAGATCTCACAGATCATGTTAGAACGGTTAGGTGTGGCCAAGCAGATCATGAAATTTTGTGATGCAGAGGAGGTACTTACATACTTAAAAGAACATTTGCAGGACGCCGCCGCTATGCCAGACCTTATCCTGCTGGACTTGAATATGCCGGTGATGGATGGATGGGATTTTCTTAATGAATATGCAACCTTCTATAACCAGATTCCGCAAGGGGTGCGGATTTATGTACTTACTTCCTCCATTGATGAGAAGGATAAGGAAAGGGTGAGCCAATATCATTTTGTAAATGGTTATCTCACCAAACCGCTGGCGCATGGGGTGATGATGAAACTGCTGGAAGAAGGGCAGGAGCAATAAGGATAGCGAACAAATTATATAAAAGCAACAGCCCTATACAATGCGTACAGGGCTTTTTTATTTGCTGCGGCGACGGAATTATTTCGTTGCCGTTTTTAATGCATGGATGGCCGCGCGTGGATCGGGTGCGCCAAATACGCTGCTACCCGCTACCAGCACGTCTGCGCCGGCGGCCACAATTTCTGCTGCGTTATGGGCGCTAATGCCACCATCTACTTCTATAAGCGCGGAAGCGCCCGTTTGGTCAATCAGCTTGCGCAGCTCATGAAGTTTCTGGTAGGTCTGCGGGATGAAGGTTTGTCCGCCAAAGCCCGGGTTTACGCTCATCACCAATATCAGGTCTACATCGGTAATAATGTTTTCCAGTTGCGAGATGGTGGTGTGGGGGTTGATGGCCACGCCAGCCTTCATGCCCAGGTCTTTTATCTGCTGAATATTACGGTGCAGGTGGGGGCATACCTCGTAGTGTACGGTGAGTAGGTCGGCGCCGGCCTTTTTAAAATCGGCGGCATATTTTTCCGGCTCTACAATCATGAGGTGTACGTCACAGGTTTTTTTAATCCTTTTCTTTACAGCGGCGATGATGGGCATGCCAAAGCTGATGTTAGGTACAAAGCGTCCGTCCATTACATCGAGGTGGAGCCAGTCTGCCTCACTATCGTTGATCAGGTCCACGGCCTGATCAATATGGAGGAAATCTGCCGCCAGCAAGGAAGGAGCTATATAAAGCGGTCTGTTAGGCATGGATTTAACATTCATTTAGGTTCAGTGCAATAATAAAGAATAATTACCGGCTTTCACAAGGCGTTGCGCGATCGGTGCGTATTTATCCTTTTACCCGGTCCAGGGCAGCTTGGGCCTCGGGGTAAGATTTTTGGAAAGACAGGGCTTTATAATAATCCTCTTTGGCGGCGGTTTTGTTGCCCAATTTTTCTTCGCATAGACCGCGCAGGTAATAGGCCGTAGCACTGGTGGGGGCGGTTTTGGCGGCCATGCCATAATACAGGCCACCTTCCTTCCATCTTTGCTGCAGGCGGGCAATGTCGCCCAGGGCAAAGTAGGCGTTCGTATATGCTGCATCAGCGAGGATACATTGTTTATACGCTTCTATGGCGGCAGGGTAATTCTTTTGGGCTTGCAGGAAATCGCCGGTAGCCATCATAGGATCACCGCTGGTAGGGTCTATCTGGGCGGCTAGCAGAAAATATTGTAATGCTTTGGGCATGTTACGGGCGCTCAGCAGGTAGCCTAGTTCCATCACGGCGTCGAACTGGCTGTTTTTGCCGGCCAGGCTTATGGCGTCTGTAAGGTAGTTAATGGCGGCGCTGGTGTCTTTTTGTTCTTCTGCCATCCGGGCGCGAAGGTAGCCGGCGCGGTCGCGGGAGTGTACGTCCTTAGCCAGTTCATTCACCGCACTGTCTGCACTATGGTAATTTTTGTTTTCGATGAGGGCCAGTGATAGGCGGTATTTCAGGTAATTGTCTGCCGGCGAGAGGGCCAGTGCCTGGCGGAAATAAGCGATGGCCTTCGGGTATAATTCATTATTAATAGCGGCTTCGCCGGCGGCGGCGGGGAAGTCTGGTACGCTGGCATTCAGGCTGGTAGCCTTTTCCAGGTCGGCCAGTGCCAGGGAAGGCTGGGTATTGAAGAGCAGGAGGCCCCGGCGGTAATACAAAGAGGAGGCGGTAGGAAACCGTTGAATAGAATCGGTGAGGGGTGCTATTCCTGGTGCATACAGCGCCGAATCGTTGGCGGCGGCAGGGTGAGTAGCAGTTTGCTGTACGGGCTGTTTCTTTTGCTGGCAGGCTACAGCAGCCAGCAGGAATATTAAACAGATTTTTTTCATAGTGCGTAAAGCTACGAAAAGAGGGATTAGTTTTTATGCTGCCATATGCGTTGGATTTGTATCCTTTGGTCTGAAAAAAAAGCGCCGCAACAGTACATAGTTGCGGCGCAGGTATACCCAGTTGACCTACTTTTTATTGTTGCAGCAACCAGGCCTTTAATGCCTCATCTGTTGCCGGGAGCGGAATGCTTTGTTTGGGTAGGTCATATAGCGCCTGTACCCGTGCGGGGATGTGAATGTGGGCTTTCAGCGCATGGGGTGCGGTGTCGGCAAACTTTACCGGGTGGGCTGTTTCCAGGAAAACGCCGGTGGTCTCCGGGTGTAGGGCCAGGTATTTTTTGAGGCCCAGGTAACCTACTGCGCCATGCGGGTCCAGTAGGTAGCCATTATTTTTATACATAGCTTCCATGGCCTGTACCGTAGCAGTATCGTCGAAAGCGTAGCCGGAAAGTTTTGCCTGTAATGCGGGAAAATTTTGTTCGAACAATTGCAGCACACGCACAAAATTGCTCGGCTCTGCCACGTCCATAGCGTTACTGAGGGTAGCGATGGGGGCGGAAGGTTTATAATCACCGTTTTCCAAATAGCGGGGCACGGTATCGTTTACGTTGGTAGCGGCAATGAAGTGTGCGATAGGAAGCCCTAAAATAGATGCCAAGATGCCTGCGCAGATATTGCCAAAGTTGCCACTGGGTACTGAGAATACCGGGTTTTGCTTACCCAGTGCTTTAAGTTGTTTCACCGCCAGGAAATAGTAAAACATTTGTGGTAGCCAGCGGGCCACATTAATAGAATTGGCGGAAGTAAGCAGTACATGTTGCTGTAGCGCTGCATCGAGGAAGGCACTTTTAACCATGCGTTGGCAGTCGTCGAAGCTGCCTTGTACCTCCAGCGCCCGGATGTTGCCACCCAGGGTGGTGAGTTGCTTTTCCTGTAGGGTGCTTACCTTACCTGAGGGGTAGAGGATCACCACATTAATGCCCGGTACCTGGTGGAAGCCGGCGGCTACGGCGCCTCCGGTATCGCCGGAAGTGGCTACCAGAACGGTAACAGGGCGCTGATCGTTGCGCAGCAGGTATCCCAGGCAGCCTGCCATAAAACGCGCACCCACATCTTTAAATGCCAGTGTAGGACCGTGGAATAACTCCAACGCATATACGTTAGGCTCTACTTCATTCACCGGGAAAGGAAAGCTCAGCGTGTCGCTGATGATCTGCTTTAAAACGGTTTCCGGTATATCATCGCCAACGAAGGGGGCTATTACCTGGTAGGCAATTTCCTGGTCACTATATTTTTCGAGGGCTTGTATAAAATGTAAGTCAGGTGCGGGAAGCGACTCGGGGAAATACAGGCCACGGTCAGGGGCCAGACCCTGCACCACTGCGGTGGTGAAGGAAACTTTTAGTGCGTGGTTATTTAGGCTATAATACTGCATTATTTTATTGTTTATACGATGATTGCTGCCATTTTTTGTAGCCGGTGGAATGCCGCCTGGTTACATCGGTATTACCCGGGAACCCTGGGTGCTGATGGGGGATACATAGATGTTATAATCTACCCCCAGGGGTGCATATACTTCATTCATCACATCGCGCACCTGGCGGGCAATGATTTCACCCCGGCTCAGCATGAATACGGATGGGCCGCTGCCGGAAATGCCCCCACCTAGTGCGCCGGCTTCCTTACATTTTATTTTTAGTTCATGGAAAGCAGGTATTAGGATAGCACGCACCGGTTCCACAATCACATCTTCCAGCGAGCGGGAGATGAGTCCGTAATCTTCCTGGTACAAGCCGGCCACCAGGGCTGCCACATTGCCCCATTGTTTAATGGCGTCTGTCATCAGCACTTTTTGTTTGAGGATGGCGCGGGCGTCGGATGTTTTTACTTCTATCTGCGGATGAATAACGGTTACCCATAATGCTGCCGGGGTGTGCAAGGCGGTAATGTCCAGCGGCTGGTAACTGCGTACCAGCGTAAACCCGCCCATGATGGCCGGCGCTACATTGTCTGCATGCGCAGCACCGCTGGCCAGCCGTTCGCCTTCCATGGCGAAGCGAATGAGTTGTTTGTTGTCGAAAGGGCGGCCAAACAGTTCATTTAGGCCTACCGCGGCACCGGCGCTGCTGGCGGCGCTGGAGCCAATACCGCTGCCGGGAGCAATGTTTTTAAAAATTTCCATTTCCACACCGGCATCTGGCTGGTCCAGTTTTTTAAGGAAGTGCTGGGCGGCCACGCCGCATACATTCAACAAGGGATCCAGCGGCAGGTCTGCGCCGTGAATGGCTTTGATTACAATGCCAGGTGTGTCTGTTTTGCGCAGGATAATTTCGTCGCCGGGGGCATCGATGGCCAGGCCAATTACGTCGAAGCCACAGGCTACGTTGGCTACGGTGGCGGGCGCAAATATTTTTATACAGTCTGTATCCATATGAAGGAGTCGTTAGTAATATTTAAGATGGAAAAATGAATTACCGCGCCGTGCGGATGATGTCTGCAAAGATACCGGAGGCCGTTACATCGGCCCCCGCGCCTGCGCCCTTCACCATGAGGGGCTGCTCGGCATACCGGGCCGTGGTAAAGAGTACGATGTTATCCTTGCCCTGCAAATTATAGAAGGGATGATCTGGCCCTACTGCTTGCAGGCCCACGGAGGCTTTGCCATCTTCATAAGCGGCTACAAACTTTAAGCGTTTGCCTTCTTTTTCGGCGGCGTTGCGCAGGCCATTGAAATAATCGGCAAATACATCCAGTTGTTCATAAAAGGCTGGCACAGAGGGTGCATACAAGGCTGCTTCCGGAAGGAAGGAATTGTTTACGATATCTTCCATTTCCAGTGGCACCCCGCTTTCCCTTGCCAGGATAAGAATTTTGCGGGCCACATCTACGCCGCTTAGGTCTATGCGCGGATCGGGTTCGGTATAACCTTCGTCTTGCGCGGCCTTTACAACATCGCGGAAGTTGGCATTGCCCACGAAATGATTGAACACGAAGTTGAGGCTTCCAGACAGTACGGCCTGTATGCTGCGCACCTGGTCGCCGCTGCGTATCATATCGTTCAGGGTATTGATCACCGGCAATCCGGCGCCTACATTGGTTTCGAACAGGAAAGATGCATTGAACTGGCGGGCCAGGTCTTTCAGTTTTTTATAATTGGCATAACCGGAAGAACAGGCAATTTTATTGCAGGTGACTACCGATATACCATGTTGTAAAAATTCGCTGTACACGGCGGCCACGGCGGGGCTGGCGGTATTGTCTACAAACACGCTGTTGCGCAGGTTGAGTTTTTTAGCCTGTTGTACAAATGCGCTCATTTCCATCTGGTCGCCGGCTACCAGTGCATCCCGCCATTCGCCGGAGGCAATGCCTTTTTCACGGAAAGCCATTTGCTTACTGTTGGCCACCCCGATCACGCGAATGTGCAAGCCTAGTTCAGATTCCAGGTAGGCGTGCTGCTGGTGTAATTGCTCCAGTAGTTTGCTGCCCACATTACCCACGCCGGCAATAAACAGGTTCACCTGTTTGGTAGGTGTTTCAAAGAAAGCCTCGTGCAGTACGTTCAGCGCTTTTTTAATATCGTTTTTATGGATAACGGTAGAGATATTTTTTTCGGTAGATCCCTGTGCAATGGCGCGAATGTTAATGCCATTGCGGCCCAGGGCGCCAAACAGTTTGCCACTGGTGCCGTGGTGATTCTTCATTTTATCGCCTACTACTGCAATGATGCTCAGGTCGCGCTCCACCAGCAGGGGTTCTATTTTCTTTTCGTGGATCTCCTGTCCAAATTCGTCGTCTACCGCCGCTTTGGCTTTCAGCATGTCTGCCTCGTGTATGCCTACGGTAATGGAATGTTCTGAAGAACTTTGGGTGATGAGGATCACGTTAATGCGGGCATGCAGCAACGCGTCGAATAGGCGTTTGGAGAAGCCGGGAATGCCCACCATGCCACTGCCTTCAAGGGTAAGCAATGCAATATGTTGTATGCCCGATATGCCCGTTACGGGGTAGTTTCGCTCAGTGCTGTTTTGAATAAGAGTACCGTGATCATCAGGCGCAAAGGTATTTTTGATCCAGATAGGAATACGTTTGTTCATGACCGGTTGGATGGTAGGTGGGTAAATCACCTTGGCACCAAAGTGGGAGAGTTCCATGGCTTCTTCATAAGAGATGTGTGCAATGGGCAATGCCTGTGATACCAGTCGTGGATCGGCGGTCATCATGCCGCTTACGTCGGTCCAGATGTCCAGCAGGCTTGCATTTACAGCAGCTGCCACGATGGCGGCGGTATAGTCGGAGCCGCCGCGCCCCAGGGTGGTTGTTTCGTTTTCTGCGGTGGCGGCTACAAAGCCCGGCAGCACTGTATATGCTGCGGGGCTGCTGGCAAAAAACTGTTGTAATTGATGATTGGTAGCCGTAAAATCTACCTGGGCATTGCCAAAGCGGTCGTCCGTAAGAATAAGTTCGCGGCTATCTTTCCAGGTGGCGGAGAGTCCCAATTGTTTCAGTTTCTCGGCTACCAGATAAGAGGATACCAGCTCGCCAAAGCTCATAATTTTGTCTAGCGTGCGTTTGGAAAGTTCGCCCACTTGAAATATGCCATCGGCCAGGGTTTCCAGTGAATTGAGCCTTTTCTTTACCTGGCTGATAAGGCCACTGTGTATAGTAATGGGAAATAGGGTGCGGATGGTATCGAAATGTTTGATTTCAATATCTTCCAGGATGCGTTTGTAGTTTTCTTGTCCTTTGGCGGCGAGTGTGCCGCATTGAATGAGCTGGTCGGTAACGCCGCTCATCGCGGAAACTACAATGGCATAACGGCCACCTGGTTTGTGATGCTGAAGGATATGGCAAACCTTTTCGATGGCCTTTGCGTTACCTACGGAGGTACCGCCGAATTTTAATACTTGCATGTTTGAAAAAAGTTGATGTTGGAAAGGTCCGGAGCTTTGCCGGCGGTGTACCAGTTAACTGGTCGGAGGACGATATGTGAATATTAACCCCGAAGGGTTGTAATAATGGTGGTAGTAATCATAAAGCTACCGCCAAAAGCCACAGTGAAGCCTGTTGCAGGAACGCTGCAAGGAGAGGAAAAGTGATATGTGGATATGCTGTACACTGCGTGTTAATGACTTTCTGGAAACAAAAGTGCGAAATAACAAGGACAATTGCAATAGCATTTGTCAAACTTTTGAAATTATTTAAAGATGGTGTTGTTTTTTGATTAAATGCTGTAGCAACTAATGCCCGCTGCGTCTATTACAGGGCCTGGCTGCATTTTTACTGCGCAGGGGGGCCAGTATTTACCAGATGCGCACTATTTTTTGTGGCTTTACCGTGAAATCCCGTACATTAGCCATACAAATCACCTTCATTTTGTCATCGTTACTGAAAAATAGCATTCAACTACGCTACTATTGCCTCATGGCCACCCTGGCTATGGATTCGACGATGTAATGCATATCCCCGCAGAATGTAATGCCCTGTTTTTTTTGTACCTGCTTGCTGCTCTGGATGGCAGGTGTAGTGTATAATGAATTTGCATATTCCACTTTATATTTCCTGATTTCAATTTCCAGTCATGCCGCATTATCACCAGGCTGGCCGTATCCCGCACAAGCGGCATACCCAGTTTAGAAAGCCGGATGGAGGTTTGTTTGCCGAGCAGCTTTTTTCCACGGAAGGCTTCTCAGGCAATTCCTCATTGCTTTACCACTGCCATCCGCCCACCGAGATACTTTCGGTGGAAACGCCTTATGATGTAGCACCCCAGGTGGCGGAGGAGAAAATGTTGAAACACCGTAGCTTCCAAGGTTTCCACATAACCCCTCAAGACGATTATCTGCAAAGCCGTACGCCGGTGCTGGTGAATAGCGATGTGCATATTTCCCTGGCCGCTCCCCGTCATAGCATGGATGGCTATTGGTATAAAAATGCCGATGCAGACGAACTATTGTTTATCCACGAAGGCAGTGGTGTACTGCATTCCCAATATGGAGTGTTGACCTTTGGATATGGCGATTACCTGGTGGTGCCGCGCGGTACTATTTACCAATTATCTTTTGCCAGTGCAGACAACCGGCTTTTTATCGTAGAGTCTTTCAGTCCTATCCGCTACCCAAAGCGATACCTGAGCAAATACGGGCAGCTACTGGAGCATGCGCCCTTTTGTGAGCGCGATATACGGCAGCCGCAAAACCTTCAGACCATAGATCAGGCGGGCGATTTTGTAATTCGCGTGAAAAAGAAGGGTGTCCTGTATCCCATTCATTATGCGCATCATCCGTTCGATGTGGTAGGCTGGGATGGCTGCGAATATCCCTTTGCTTTTTCCATCCACGACTTTGAGCCCATCACGGGTCGCATACACCAGCCGCCACCGGTACATCAAACTTTTGAAGGCACTAATTTTGTAGTGTGTTCGTTCTGTCCACGCCTGTTCGATTACCACCCGCAATCTATCCCCGCGCCGTATAATCATAGCAATATTGATAGCGACGAGGTCTTATATTATGTAGATGGCGATTTTATGAGCCGCAAACACGTGACAAGGGGTATGATCACCCTGCATCCTGCAGGCATTCCGCATGGGCCGCATCCCGGCGCAGTGGAAAAAAGCATTGGCGCCCGGGAAACGAAGGAGCTGGCCGTTATGGTCGATACCTTCCACCCCTTGCAGATCACCACAGCGGCCCTGGGTATTGAAGATGCAGATTATGTGAAGAGCTGGACGGAATAGCCGCTGCCATGTATGTGTATTAATAAAATGGTAATGCAGGCCAAAGAATCTATCAAGCAGGAAAATGCTATCATAAACGCAATTACCTTTTAATTAATACAACCTACTAAAAACACAAATTATGGAATACCGTCAACTTGGAAAGAGCAATGTATCTGTATCTGCCGTAACATTCGGCGCCTGGGCTATTGGTGGATGGATGTGGGGTGGCAGTGAACATAAAGACGCCATCAAAGCTATCCAAACCTCCATCGACGAGGGAGTAACTTCTATCGATACCGCCCCGATCTACGGGCAGGGTTACAGTGAAGAACTAGTAGGAGAGGCCTTGCAAGGCGTAAACCGCGATAAAGTACAAGTGCTGACCAAATTTGGTATGCGCTGGGATCTGGCCTCCCCGCATGGAGAACTGGCCATGAAAAGTAAAGACAATCAGGGCAATGCCATTGACGTATACAAATATGCCGGCAGGGATAGTGTGATTAAGGAATGTGAAGACAGCCTCCGCCGCCTTCGTACCGATTACATAGACCTGTATCAGATTCACTGGCACGACAGCACTACGCCCATAGAAGAAACCTATGAAGCCGTGTTGCGCTTGCAGGAACAGGGTAAAATACTGGAAGCAGGCGTGTGCAATTATAACGTGTCACAGATGAAACGCGCACATGCCGTCATCCCACTGGCTTCAAACCAGGTGCCTTACAGCATGGTGGAGAAAGGCATTGAGCATGAAGTAGTGCCGTACGCCATCCGGGAGAACATTGGCATACTGGCATACAGTCCGTTGCAGCGGGGTATTCTCACCGGAAAAATTCGCCCGGGGCATGTATTTGCCGAAGGCGATAACCGGGGCAGCACCCGGTCTTACCAGCCCGAGAACGTGCGCCGTATCAACGACTTCCTGGCCAAGATCAAACCATTGGCAGAAAGCAAAAACGCCACCCTGGGCCAGCTTGTTATCCGCTGGACTATAGAACGGCCAGGCATTAGCGCTGCCCTGGTGGGTGCGCGTAATGCAGACCAGGCCTTACAAAACGCCCGCGCCGTACAGGTAAGATTATCGTCGGAGGAAATTGATTTTATTAATAAACATTTACAAGCATTATTACTCGTTTCATAAAGTCAAAACCAACCAATCCGTTACAACAACATGAACATGGAATCTACACTTGCAAACCATCCCGCCATCGCCACCCAGGAAGATTTCCTGCCGCTGAATGGCACCGATTACGTAGAGTTTTATGTGGGCAACGCCAAGCAGGCCGCCCACTTCTACAAGACCGCTTTCGGCTTCCAGACAGTGGCTTATGCCGGTCCAGAAACGGGGGTGCGCGACCGCTCTTCTTATGTGCTGGTGCAAAACAAGCTACGGTTTGTATTGACCACGGCCATGTATGCCGATTCCGACATTGCCCGCCATGTAGATAAACACGGCGACGCCATTAAAGTGCTGGCGCTTTGGGTAGACGATGCCCGCAGCGCTTTTGAAGAAACAATAAAACGTGGCGCAAAGCCTTATCTGGAGCCAGTTACGGAGAAAGATGAATTTGGAGAGGTAGTGCGCAGCGGCATTTACACCTATGGAGAAACGGTACACTTGTTCATTGAAAGAAAAGACTACAAAGGCGCTTTCCTGCCCGGTTACAAAGCAGTAAAAAGCGCCTACAATCCTGCCGATGCAGGCCTGCAATATGTAGACCATTGCGTAGGAAATGTAGGGTGGAATGAAATGAACACCTGGGTAGATTTCTATGAAAAAGTAATGGGCTTCCGTAATCTCATTTCTTTCGACGATGCAGATATATCCACGGAGTATTCCGCCCTGATGAGCAAGGTGATGAGCAATGGCAATGGCCGCGTGAAATTCCCGATTAATGAACCCGCCGAAGGAAAGAAAAAATCCCAGATAGAAGAATACTTGGATTTCTACGGTGGTCCCGGCGTACAGCACGTAGCGATTGCCACCAATGATATCATTAAAACCGTATCCGACTTGCAGGCCCGGGGCGTAGAGTTTCTCTCCGTACCAAATACTTATTATGCAGATCTACAAAGACGCGTAGGCAAGATCGATGAAGACATTGCTTCGCTGGAACGGTTGGGCATATTGGTAGACCGGGATGATGAAGGTTATCTTTTGCAAATCTTTACCAAACCATTGCAAGACCGCCCTACAGTGTTCTTCGAAATCATCCAGCGCAAGGGAGCCGTATCTTTCGGTAAAGGTAATTTCAAGGCGCTGTTCGAATCAATTGAGCGGGAGCAGGAGTTAAGGGGTAATTTGTAAGGTGTTCTGATGTTTATAAATCAAAAGGGAGGCATCTGCGCAGGCAGGTGCCTTTTCTTTTGGCAACCTTGTACTGATCAATGCAATGAGCCGCCTGGTACTGATCTTGCGGGTCCAAATGTTTTGAAACGGTCTGTTCCATTCCCGCAGCGCCTTGGATTTCAGAGCATATGCTGCAACTGAACCTATTTTAAGGAGGTGAAGAAGAAAAGTGCCATAAATTCTTGTTAAAAACAAAATACACTATTGGCTGCATGCTGCCAAAAGCCCGGCTTTTTTGTTAAATTTGTACCTGACCCGGAACCGATAAAATAATCCGCCCGGCTTTACGTTGTTATGAACAGCCATATAATAATTGGTGTAATATTTTTATTGGGGGGCATTTTCCAGAGTATTACGGCTTTCCTGGTTTTCAGGGGCCACCAGCATTACGCAGTGCGTTTCCTAGGACGTAAGGGTAGTGCAGTATTATACTTGTTGCTGGCTTGTCTTATGTATTTCATCGCCTGGTTTCACCTGGCTAACAGATAAAGAAGAAGTTGTGTCATTATGATGAAATGGACTACCTTATCCCTGTCGCTGCTGTTGCTTGCCGGAACGTTGCATGCACAACAATCCTTTTTGGAGAACCAGAAACTATTTCCTAAAGTGGGAGACGCTTACCGTATGAAGGAAGAGGCGTTGAGAAAAGAATTTGAAAAAAAAGGGCTTACCTATCCAGCCAAATATATTTACCTCCGCTCTTTTAAGCTGGATAGTGAGCTGGAAATATGGGTAAAGAATAATATTGCCGATACCTTCCGGCTGTTTAAAACTTACCGGGTATGCACCCTGTCGGGCAAGATGGGGCCAAAGCGCCATGAGGGCGACCTTCAGGTACCGGAAGGATTTTATTATATCAATGATTTTAATCCTAACAGTAATTATCACCTGTCGCTGGGTATTAATTATCCGAACTATTCCGACCGCATCTTAAGCGATCCCAAAAGACCGGGCAATGAAATTTATATACACGGCAACTGTGTAACGATTGGCTGTATTCCACTCAGCGATGAATATATAGACGAAGTATATATCATGGCGGTGAATGCCAAAAACGCCGGAGAAGATTTTATCCCGGTGCATGTTTATCCGGTGAAGTTTAGTAATACGGGTTCTACCGGTTATCTGATGAATAAAGTGTGTACCAATGATAACGATGAGCAGTTCTGGAATAAACTGCGAACGGCCTACGAATATTTTGAAAAGCATCACCGCATACCGGTGATCATGACAGACGCCCAGGGGAAATATGTAATGTAGGCAGGCGCGGCCTTTGCCTCCCCTAAGCAGGCTCATTCGTTGCAAGTAGTAGTGAAAAATAATATAACCAAAATACCCTGTATAAGCCAGCAATTCCTTGGGGAACTTGCTGGCTTTTTCTTTTGCCCGCTATGGCCCCCTGTAGCCTGAATTAGGTCATTTTGACGCAATGAAAGCCTGCATTAGAAAAATTTAATTTCTGCGCCAATCCCTTACTGGTAAATACTTAGCATGAGCGAATAAGCGTAAAAATGTCCCATTTATCAATTAAGCCCTTGAAATGTCAGAAATTTTTTTCAACTTGTTGGGAATAGGTTTAATTCCACTTATCCAACTCAACACCATGAACAGAAGAGAAGCCATCAGAAGCGTTGCCATCCTGCTGGGTACGGCCGTTTCTGCCTCCACTTTAGCTGCGCTGAATGGTTGTAAAACGGGTCCAAAGAACTATGCTTTACAAGCGCCGGAAACCAAGGCCCTGCTATCAGAAGTAGCAGAAACCATCATCCCTACAACCAATACGCCTGGCGCTAAAGCCGCCGGGGTGGATGCATTTATTATTACCATGCTGAATGATTGCTACAAGCCTGAAGACCAACAACGGGTGCTGGACGGCCTGAAGCAGATAGATGAAGCCAGTAATAAACAATTTTCCAAAAACTTCATTGATCTTACGCCGGAGCAGCGTACACAGTTGCTCACCGGTATTGATAAAGAAAGGGTCGCTTACAATCAGCAGCCCAAGAAAGATGGCGCTGGCCCTCATTATTTCCAAGTAATTAAGGAACTTACATTACTAGGTTACTTTACCTCAAAACCGGGTGCTACCGAGGCGCTGCGTTATGTGGCAGTACCTACCAGATTTGATCCCTGCCTGCCCTATAAAAAAGGCGAAAAGGCCTGGGCAATGTAGTACCTGTATTCCCCTTATTCGTGTATATTACTTATTTAACAAGGAAGCCATCAAACCCACGACCTAGTGCGCCCGGGTGCGATACAGACGAAAATATTTCCACATGAACTTAAACGTAAAAGCAGCCGCGCAAAATACTTATGACGCCATCGTAATTGGATCTGGCGTAAGCGGTGGTTGGGCCGCTAAAGAGCTTACCGAACATGGTCTTACCGTATTGATGCTGGACCGTGGCAAAAAACTGGAACACGTAAAAGATTACGAAACGGCGACCAAAGACCCGTGGGAGTTCCCTCACCGGGGACGCATTACAGTAGAACAGCGGGAAACTCATCCCAAACTGAGCCGCGACTATCCTTATAGCGAACACAATGAAAAATATTGGATCAACGACAGCGAATCGCCTTATAACGAGGAAAAACGCTTCGACTGGTATCGCCCAGATATCGTGGGAGGCAAATCTATTATGTGGGGCCGCCAGAGCTACCGCTGGAGTGATCTGGATTTTGAGGCTAACCTGAAAGATGGCATTGCCATAGACTGGCCCATCCGTTATAAAGACCTGGAAGCCTGGTATACCTATGTAGAACGCTTCATTGGCGTGAGTGGCCAGGCAGAAAAGCTGCCTCAGCTTCCCGACAGTCATTTCATGCCGCCTATGGCCATGAATTGTGTGGAAGAAGCGGTAAAACACAGTATAGAAGGCAAATTTTCTAACCGCCGCATGACCATTGGCCGGGTGGCCAATATCACGGAGCCCCTGCCTGGCCGTACCAACTGCCAGTACCGCAATTTGTGCAGCCGGGGCTGTCCATTCGGGGCCTACTTCAGTACGCAGTCATCTACACTGCCTGCTGCCGTAGCTACCGGCAAACTCACCCTGCGTCCGGATAGTATTGTAAATTCTATAATTTATGACGAAAAAGCCGGCAAAGCTACCGGCGTGCGCGTGATTGATAAACACAGCAAGGAAGTAACCGAATATTACGCCAAGATCGTGTTTGTGAATGGCTCTACCCTGGGTTCTACATTCGTGCTGATGAACTCTATCTCCAACCGTTTCCCTAATGGATTGGGCAACGATAGTGGTGTACTGGGTAAATACCTGATGGACCACCACTTCCGTACCGGTGCCTCCGGTAAAGTGGAAGGGTTCGACGATAAATATTACTTTGGCCGCCGTGCCAATGGTATTTACATTCCCCGCTATCGCAACATTGGTAGCGATAAGCGCGACTATCTGCGTGGCTTCGGCTACCAGGGCGGTGCCAGCCGGGAAGGATGGGCGCGGGGTATCGCAGAAATTGGCGTAGGTAAAGACTTTAAGGAAATGCTCACCGAACCAGGCGACTGGAGTATGGGCCTGGGCGGTTTCGGAGAATGCCTGCCTTACGAAGATAACTACGTAACGCTGGATAACTCCACCAAAGACGCCTGGGGGCAGCCTGTGCTGAAGTTTCACGCCGAATTCAAGGAAAACGAGCAGAAAATGCGCAAGGATATGATGAACGACGCAGCCGAAATGCTGGAAGCCGCCGGGTTGAAAGATGTGAAGACCTACGACGGCGGATCTTATCCCGGCATGGCCATTCATGAAATGGGTACTGCCCGCATGGGACGCGATCCTAAAACCTCTATTCTCAATGGGTACAACCAGATGCATAGCGTAAAGAACGTGTTCGTAACAGACGGAGCCTCCATGGTATCTGCCGCCTGCGTAAATCCTTCCCTTACCTATATGGCCATGACCGCCAGGGCGGTGGATTATGCCGTGAAGGAAATGAAGAAAGGCAACATTTAATTATTTTTGTCAGCCAATAACAGTGGCCGTTCCATTAGGAGCGGCCTTTTTGTATTAAACATTTTTAAATATATCCTGCACCCAACCGTTAACATCCCATATCTGGCTTTTTTATTATCTTAGAAATAGCACATATTCCACTTTGATAAGTACTATAATTATTTCCCCGTTTCTTAACATGGACGTTCGTCTTTATTCCTGTTTTCCAAAATTATAATCTTTCATCGCTAAACTCCAGCACATGACTACCGTAAAACAAATCCTGCAGGTGAAGGGCCATGCAGTGTACACCATTCAACCGGACAATTCGGTGTACCAGGCGCTGGAAGCGCTGGTAAATTATAATGTGGGGGCCCTCATGGTATTGGATGCTGGCGGCCATTTCCTCGGCGTGTTTTCCGAACGGGACTATGCACGCCGTGTGGTACTAAAAGGCCGCAATTCCCGCGAAACATTTATTCACGACATCATGTCCGAACATCCCATTTCGGTAAGGGAAGAAGACACATTGGAACACTGCATGCAGCTTATGACAGATAAGCATATCCGGCATCTACCCGTGGTTGATGCCCAGCAACGGCTAGTAGGACTGGTGTCTATCGGCGATCTGGTGAAGCAAATCATGCGTGAGCAGCAGCATACCATTCAAAACCTGGAGAAATATATTTCCGGCGCTTATCATGGATGATGCCTGGGTTTATTGCGGATTTCCATTGACGTCCTGAAAGCTGGTGCTAAAAGAATAAAATTAACAGGATCAGAAATGGGATTTACGGCCCACATTGCAAGGAGGGCATCCATAAAGCTAAAACAAAAAGGGCGCAGGAAAAATCCTGCGCCCGTACTTGGTAGTACAAATCCGAAAAAATCCCACGGCGAATGATGCATTACGATCTGCACTCCTTGTTAGCATCCAACGATGCCGATCCCTCTACACCATCCGCCGTGGAACAAGGCCTGTACGTTAGTTTCCTTTCACGCGGTTTTCTTCATCAGAGCGATGTTCCCGGATGGGTTTCACATCCGTTTTACCAAAGCGGTAAGTAAAGCTCAGTGATGCAGAACGGCTGTCCCAGCTATTGCGGATGTCGATGTTTAGTTGGGGAGTATGAGTGCCGCCAATAAACTGCTGCGTGTTGAAAATATCTTGGACATTGAGTTTCAATGTAGCCTTCTTATCCAGGAATACATATTGTGCGCCTATGTTCACCGAATATTGAGCCTTTCCTTTCCACAACCCTTCGGCAAATTTGGAGTAGTAGTAACCACTGAGTTCCAGCTTCACGGCCTTGCTCACCGTGAAGGTATTGTTACTGTTAAAACCGTAGTTGAAATTGGTGTTAGAAAAGTTCAGTAACTGATGGTTTACCGGGTCGTATTTCAAGCGGTAATTGGTGTGGTTCACATTGGCATTGTTACTGGAATTCCACCACTTGGTGATATCCACCGGTATGGTCACAGCCAGGTCCCACCCATCGGAATTGTCGTAGTTAATTTGGGTATCGTAGGCCACTTTGGTAACAGTATCGTTAGACATGTATTCATTAATCAGGGATTTGGAATGGCGGTATCCCAGTGTTAAAATGTACTTGTCTTTGAAGGTATAGGCAGCTTCCAGTTTGTTCATATACTCGGGCATCAGGTTAGGATTGCCAGAGCCATACAGGAATTTATCTAAGAAGAACAGGAAGGGGTTCAGTTGGTCGTACTGCGGGCGGTTAATGCGGCGCGAATAGGAAATGCCCACCTTGTGCAAACTGTCCAGTTTTTGGTCTACAGACAGATTAGGGAACAGGTCTAAATAAGAGCGTTTAAAGCTGCTGGTCAGGGTGGGAGAAATGCCGGTGGCGGATGTTTGTTCAGCGCGCAGGCCAACTACAACATCGGTCTTTTTGAATGAATGTTTTAGCATGGCATAGGCTGCATAAACATTTTCCTTGTATATGAACTGGTTACTTTGTGAAGGGGCAAACTGGTAGTGGCTCTCCCGAAGCGAGTCGTAGCGGAGGTCGTTGTCTGTTTTTACAAAGCTCATTTTCAGGCCGGCGTCTAATTTGGTGGTTTTGTTGAAAGGCAGCGTGGCATCTATTTTTGCGGTGGCAATGCGGATGCTGGTTTTTGTATTGTCACGGATACCGTTAATGGCTGTGTACTTTTCCTGTGCCTGGTTATACATGCTGTCGTTCAGGTGTTCCAGCCCGGTATTCCTGAACCGGGCGAAGTCGCCGTCGAAAGTAATTTCTTTGCCCAGGGAATCCAGCGTGGCCTTATAATTCAGGTTGTACGTCTGGTTTTTATAATGCTCATCATTGGTAGTACGGGAATGCAGCACCGAATCAATGTCCATGCCCACATTACGGATGGAGGTGTTACTGGGGCGGTTGTTCTGCCATTGGCTGTTATAGCCGTTAAACATAAAGCCCAGTGTTTGTTTTTTGGTCAGGAAATAATCGATACCCGCCTTATAGTTATTACTGCTGTAGTGATGTATTTCTTTTACACGTTGTTGAAATAGCAGGTCATTTGGATCGCCAGCTACTTCGCGGTCCAGGGCGCGGGTGGTACCTTTATGGTTATTGGTATAGTGATAGTTGCCAAACAGGTTCAACTTATTGGTCATGTAATTGATGTTGGTGCCGGCGTTATAGCGGCCATACATGCCTTTTCCGGCGGTTGCATTTACTGAGCCATTGAGGCCGGTGAGTTTGCTTTTCTTGGTTTTAATATTAATGATGCCTGTGCTACCGGCGGCGTCGTACTTGGCAGAAGGGTTGGTAATGATCTCTATGGAAGCGATGGTTTCGCTGCTCATATTTTTAAGCAGGTTGGCCAACTGGTCGCCGCTGAGGTGGGTGAGGCGCCCATCGAGCATAACGGTGGCGCCACCCTGGCCTTTTAGCAAAATGTTATCATCTTTATCGATGGTTACGCCGGGGGCTTTGCGCAAAATTTCCAGTGCGGTAGAGCCGGTACCGGAAACACTATTCTCTACATTGAGTGTGGTGGTACCTCCCACGCGCTCAATGAATGGTTTTTGACCTACCACATTTACTGCTTGCAGGTTTTTGGTGCTAACAAGGAGGATGATGTTACTAAGCCTGGCGGAAGGATGAGCAGCATCTATGATAAACGTTTTGGTTTGCACTGTTTGATACCCCATCAGCGAAGCCTCCACGAAAAAATGTCCGTAAGGTAATTTGTCTACAGCCACATGGCCGGTTTCAGTACTCAACTCGCCTTTTACCAGGGAGGAGTCCTGTGCTTTTTTAACCAGGAGTGTAACAAACGGCAAGCCTTTTCCTTGGGCGTCCTGTACGGCTAATTGTACAGTACCATTGTCCGTTTGTTTATTTTGGGCGCGCAGGGTCATTCCAGCCAGGAGCAATAGTCCTGCAAGTAAATAATGCTTCATATATGCAGCAGTTATAAAATCTTTGAATAAGGTGATGGCGGGGTGGCCCACCCACTACAGTTGATCGTTGACAGAAATTGTGATAAACAAACCTTTGTTGTAAGATGTAGCTGAGAAGGGAAAGTGCTTTTTTCGGATGGTACTTTTGGCCTTTGCAACTGATCTACATTAAAAAGACGGATGATATTGAAAAAGGTTGCAGGGAGGGGTTAATTATTTTTAAACAACTTGTCTTGTGGTGCTGAAACTAGCCAGGAGTGGAGGTTTTGGTAATAAAAAAAGATTAGCCGCCTGGTGATGTAGTGGAATAACTACAGCAGTGGGCGGCCATTTTATAGCGGATATGGTAGCTGCTTCTAATACACGACTTGCACCGTATGACGGGACCTTTGTTCCAGCAGTGCTTCCCGGCCTTTGAGTAATTCGTCCAGAAGCGGTTGGTTATAATGACGAACGGTGAGCAGCGACAACCCTTCGTTGTAAGTAACCTTAAAACCAGCCTGGAGAGCTTTAATCAAGGCGGCTATCTTTTCTGGATTATGGTCTATGCAGCAAGAAAAACTGATGGCTGCATTTTGCATAAGGTTGATCTGTATTTTCAACCGGTGGAAAATGTCGTAAATACCGCTGATGCTTTTCTCGGTAACGAAACCGAAATCTTTGGTGATGATAGACAATAATACCTGCTGCTGTTTTAAAACGATGAGGGGCGGCAGTTGAGCTGTATTGGCGGTATCGCTGATCTTGGTGCCCGGAAGGTCTTTGTTTAGGAAGCACTTTACATATAGCGGGATATGCTTGTTTTGCAGTGGTTTTATGGTTTTAGGGTGAATAACCTGGGCGCCGTAGTAAGCCATCTCTATCACCTCGCTATAGGTGATCTGGGGAATGTTCACCGTGTTGGGGAACAGTTTAGGGTCGGCGTTTTTGAGACCTTCCACATCTTTCCAGATGGTTTGGCTTTCGGCATTGAGCAGGTTGGCAAATACCGCTGCACTATAATCACTACCTTCCCTTCCCAGCGTCACACTTTCGTTTTCATCGGTGCTGCCGATGAAGCCCTGGGAAATTACCAGGGGTACCGCATTGAACAAAGGCAGGATTTTTTCGGTGACGTTGCGCTGGGTTACTTCCCAGTCTATATTCGCATCCCGGTAGTTATCGTCCGTGCGAAAAATGTCGCGTACATCTACCCAGGCATTCTGTAAACCGTTTTCATTAAAGTAGGCACTCACGATAGCGGTGCTTAGCAGTTCGCCCAGGCTTACTAACTGATCGTAATAGTAATCATACATTTGTACCGGCGTTTCGCCGATGGTCCATTCTGCTTCCGTAAAAAATTGCTGCAATTGATGATACACCGGGTGGGCAGGGTTTTGCAGCAACTGCTTTGCCACGGCTACGTGTTGCGCTTCGATATGGGTTAGTAGCTGCAGGGCCAGTTCCTTTTGGCCATTATAGAAATGCTGTACTACCTTTTCCAGATCGTTGGTGGTTTTGCCCATGGCAGAGATCACGATCAGCAGCTTTTCCCCCGCAAAACTGCGCACGATGGCGGCTACCTGTTGTATGCGTTCAATGCTGGCAAGGCTTGCACCGCCAAATTTAAAAACCTTCATATTGAATTGATCTACGCTAATTAATGCGCGACAAAGTACGGCAATTGCCGGATTTTCGCTAAAGAATCCCATTAGGAAATGACAATCCCGTTAGGAAAGCCTGGCAGGGAGGGGGCAGGGGGTGGCTGTTTAGCGCGAATTATCCTACATTCGCCCCATTCATTTTAGTTTTACCTTATAATCATTAAGTTCAACAACCACACCAAAACAACTCTTCGTTATGAACAGCAAGCAAAGCGTCATGACCCTGGATGAATTTACCATCCAGGAGTTACGTAATTTTCCAGGTGCCACCGGACAGCTCTCCGGACTATTGCGCGGCATAGGACTGGCGGCCAAACGCGTAAACGTAGCCGTAAATAAAGCCGGCATTGCAGACATTCTCGGCGAAGCCGGACGCACCAACGTACAGGGCGAATCGGTGAAGAAACTCGATGAATTTGCCAACGGGCAGTTTATCGATGCCCTCCGTACCAGCATTTATTGTTGCGGGATGGCCTCCGAAGAAAATGAAGACTTCATTCCTTTCCTGGATGAACATTCCATGCAATCCAAGTATGTGGTACTTATTGATCCGCTGGATGGTTCGGGCAATATCGATGTGAACATTAGCATCGGCACCATCTTTTCGGTATACCGCCGCATTACTCCCGAAGGCACACCCTGTAAGCTGGAAGATTTTCTTCAGCCGGGAAGCGCCCAGATTGCGGCGGGTTACATCATTTACGGCTCCTCCACCATGCTGGTATATGCCACCCGCCGCTCCGTGCAGGGCTTCACGTTAGACCCGGCCATCGGGGAATTTTGTTTGTCGCACCCTAATTTAAAATGCCCGGAAGCCGGCGATATTTTTTCGGTGAACATGGGTTATTACCACTTGTACGAAGCGCCCGTGCGCCAGGTGATAGATAGTTTTATGGCCAAAACAGCCCAGGAAAAGGTGTACCGGCATCGCGCTGTAGGATGTATGGTGGCCGAAATACACCGTACGCTCATCCAGGGCGGGGTGTTCCTCTATCCCGCCTTTGGCCAATACCACCACGGCCGTTTACGGCTTTGTTATGAATGCAACCCCATGTCCTTCCTGGTGGAGAAAGCCGGCGGCATGTCCCTATCTGCACCAGGACAGCGATTGCTCGACGTGCAGCCTGCAAAGCTGCACCAGCGGATACCTATTTTCATTGGTTCCAGAACCATGATGGAAGGGGTACATCATCTGTTTAGCGAAGCGCAATAATTTCAGCAGGAGTAACGTTTTACAGCCGGTATTATTTTTGCAAATACCATTTGTAATAAAATCGTTTATACCTTGAAAACACACCACCTTATCGCGCTCTTTGCTGCGGTGGTCGTAACGGGAAGCCCGGCAGCCGCCTGCTCCCGTGGCGCCATGCCACCCGCCAAGACTACTGTGAAAACCGCCCGTACCGACGCTGCTACGTTAAATGCGCAAATTCTTTTTTATGTAAACAAGTATCGCAGCTCCAAAGGGCTGCCACCACTACAGGCCAATAAGCTGATGGACAGCCTGGCCGAAATGCATAGCCAGCAAATGGCTGATGGCATTACACCCTTCGGGCATGATGGCTTTGAAGACCGGGTGGCCACTTACAGTAAGCTCAAAGGCCGGGTAAGCGCGGCCGCCGAAAACGTGGCCTATGGTAACCTGGATGCAGAAGGGGTCGTGAATGGCTGGATACATAGCCCCGGCCACCGTAAGAATATGGAAGGCAAATACAACCTTTCCGGCATCGGTACGGCACCGGGAAAAGGAGGGGTGATCTATTTCACCCAGCTTTTCATTAACCAATAACTTAACGCGGAATCAGGCATATGCCGGCGGCAGTCTCATGGCGAGACTGCCGTTATTTTTTTAGACCCTGCCGCCGACCGCTGCCGCAAAGCAAAAGCTATCGATATTTATGATATGAACCATTGTATAAATTCCGAATCTGGCGTACCTTGCCCGCATGGAAAGGAAAAAGATCATTGAAGTGAAAGAACTGGTGAAGCAATATGGCGACTTTACCGCGGTGAAAGGGATTAGTTTCGATGTATTCGAAGGAGAAATTTTTGGCCTGCTAGGACCTAACGGCGCTGGCAAATCCACTACCCTGGAGATCATTGAAACCCTGCGCGAAAAAACGGCAGGCAAGGTGCTTGTAGACGGGCTAGATCTCGACAAATCGCCCGAAGCCATCAAAACCCGCATTGGCGTGCAGTTACAGACCTCCGGTTACTACCCTGGACTTACCCTCACGGAGCTTATAGACCTTTTTAGCGGCCTTTACAACCAACCTGTGAACGCCACAGAGCTACTGAGCCGCTTTAACCTGGAAGATAAAGCCAAAGCCAAATTCAAAGAACTTTCCGGGGGACAAAAACAACGGTTTTCCATCGCCACCACCCTCATAAATAAACCTAAGATCATCTTCCTGGACGAGCCTACTACTGGTCTTGATCCGCAGGCCCGCCGCAATCTTTGGGAGCTTATCCAGCAGGTACGCGCCCACGGCACCACGGTGGTCATCACCACCCATTACATGGACGAGGCAGAATTTCTTTGCGACCGCTGTGCTATTGTAGACAGTGGCCAAATCATCGCTATCGATTCGCCCGATGCACTGATAGACCAATTGGTGTCTTCCGGTTTTGAAAGACCCAAACAAGTGAAGAAGGCCAACCTCGAAGATGTATTTATTCAACTAACGGGTAAGAATATACGCGAAAATTAAACCACCCGCTTACAGCCCATGGAAACCGACGATATAGAAGTTTTAAAATATCCCATCGGGCATTTTGAATGGCCGGAGGAGATTTTCCAACACGTACTGGAAGGTTGGATCAATGATATCCGCCATCTGCCTACCCTCCTGGAAATTGCGGTACAGAATCTGGACGAGGCCCAATTGCTTACACCCTACCGTCCCGGCGGCTGGAACGTAGCACAGGTGGTGCATCACGTGGCAGATAGCCACATCAATGCCTACACCCGCTTTAAACTAGCTCTCACAGAAGACAATCCCACCATTAAACCATATGAGGAAGGAGCGTGGGCCGAACTGCCAGACACAAAACAAACGGCCATCAATGTTTCCAACACCTTATTGCACGCCCTGCACAAACGCTGGACGGTGTTGATGGACAACCTCAGCCCGGAACAATGGGAGCGCACTTTTATCCATCCTGCCAGTAAAAAGACGTTTAAACTCAAAGAAATTGCCGGCAATTATGCCTGGCACGGACGCCATCACCTCATGCACATTATCCGCCTGAAGGAGCGCATGGGCTGGTAAAAAATAAAACTTACGATCATGGATCCAATGGATTGGAAAACACTTGAATCGACCTACCTCTTTAAAGACGAATGGCTTACCGCCCGTCGTGATAAATGCCAGAAGCCAGATGGAAAGATTGTAGACCCTTACTACGTGCTGGAGTACCGCGATTGGGTAAATGCCGTGGCTTTCACGAAGGAAGGCAAGATACTCATCATACGCCAATTTCGCCAGGCCTATGGCCAAACCATTACCGAACTGCCCGGTGGCACAATGGACCCCGAAGACGCATCGCCCACGGTGGCCATGCAACGGGAGCTGCTGGAAGAAACCGGCTTCTCTTTTGAACATATAGCATACCTTGGCAACGTATCTGCCAACGCCAGCACCAATAATAATGTTACCCACATGTTCCTGGCTACCGGTGGCGTAAAAGTGCAGGAACAAGACCTGGATGATAATGAGGAAATAGCCGTAATGGAGCTGAGTGTAGATGAGGTAAAACAATTGCTGCGCGACCATAAAATAGTACAGGCACTACACGTTACTAACCTGCTGTACGCACTGGAGAGAACAGGACATATAAAAATGTAAAAACAATACCGTTTTAAAAAGAGAAAAGCAGTGACCATGTCGCTGCTTTTCTCTTTTTAAAATTTATGAGTGTACCAGTTAACTCAATACTAAATAGTAAGCGTTATTATATTTCACCTACAATAAAAAAGCTGCCGCATACCAATATCATATCCTCCGCATGGGCAGCTTGTTGTGCGGCATGATAGGCCAGTTGCACATTAGCAAAGGTATGCCCCAGCAAGCCGTGATGTAACGCCATCCGGGTAAGTACGTCTGCTTCCAGCGCTCGTTCTATCTGGGCCTGGCAGAAATAATAATGCGCCGTTTTGGGCAGCAAAGAAAGTACCTTTTCAATGTCTTTATCTTTTACAAAACCAATTACGATGTGAAGCTGGTTATATACCTGCCGGCTTAATTGCTGCACAATCTCCGTGATGCCTGCTTCATTATGTCCTACATCCAATACTGTGAGCGGGTGTTGCTGTATCACTTCCCAGCGGCCATGCAAGCCTGTGAGTTGTTTTACGTGGGAGAGGGCCTGGTATATACCCTCTTCGGGCAGGTGCCAGCCTTGCTGCTGGAGAAGTTTCACCGCCATGAGTACGCCCAGTACATTCTTTTCCTGGTACTGGCCACCCAGGTCAAGGTCTATCGTGCGCGCATGATCGGTGGGTGTGTGTAAAATAGCTAGTTGCAGGTGCGTGCCTTTGGGCTGGCTATCTTGCACCAGGAATTCCTGGTCTGCATAATGTAACGGGGCTTGAAGGGAGGTGGCCGTGTTATAGAATACGGACGCTACTTCGGTCTGCGTTTCGCTGATCACCACCGGCACACCAGGTTTTATAATGCCAGCCTTTTCCGTGGCAATTTCCGGTAGGGTATTGCCCAGCAATTGCATATGGTCATAACTGATATTGGTGATCAGGGATAGCGATGGCGTAATGACGTTGGTACTATCCAAACGCCCGCCCAGCCCCACTTCAACAATGGCAATGTCTACCCCCTGCTCTGCAAAATAGGAGAAGGCCATAGCTACCGTTACCTCAAAAAAGGAGGGCTGTAATTCCTGTATAGCAGGTTGCAAACGTGCTACAATATCCACCACAAATAACGGATCTATCATACTGCCATTCACGCGGATGCGCTCACGAAAATCCTTGAGGTGAGGAGAGGTGTAAAGCCCTGTTTTATAACCGGCTTCCTGGAAAATGGCTGCCAACATATGGCTCGTAGAGCCTTTACCGTTAGTGCCGGCTATGTGTACGGATTTAAATTGTTTTTCCGGATTGCCCAACGCTGCGCATAGCGCCAGTGTATTGTCCAGTCCCTTGCGGATGGCGGAGGCACCTTGTTTGGTAAATACAGGCAGTTGGTTATAGAGAAAGTCCAGTGTTTGCGAATAGTCCATGGCTTACAGATCGATGGTTTACGTGCAATGATCCCGCACAAAAATACAGGATTTGACATTGCCAACCACGATAGGAAAACGGCTGGCCGGGTGGCTTATTACCAGGCCAGTGATCGCTGGAAAAAAGAAGGATGTAGATATTAAAAAGCGCATTCCACCTGGCGAATGGCTCGTTTTTCTTCCCGCGTTTTGCCTTGTTTACTATTGCCCAGGGGCAGGCGCACCGCCAGGAAAAAGTCTGCACGTTTTATATGGCTGCTGGCCAGGTCGGAGAAGATACTGCCGCTACCCAGGATTACCGGGCCTAAGCGCAGGCCCATGCCTACATCTACCCCCTGGTAGCGGTTCACGCTCATAGGCAGGAAGGCACTCCACCAGCCATGTTCGTAGCGGGGCGTAAGCTGTGCTATGGTGATCATGTTATTGCGGAAATCGGTTTTGGCGTTGGTGTTTAAACCAAATACAGCGTTGCCGCTCAAGGCCCATCCACCGCCAAACTGATAATCGGCAGAAAGATGCAGGGCGGTGGGCAGTTGCATGTAATAACTGCTGCGTTGCACCGGGTCGTTGGTGAAGTATTGTTTTACCCGGTTGGACCAGTGTTTATAACTTTCACCACGGCTTTTGTTTAGAAGGCGGGGATCAATGTCGGGCTTATCCAGGTTTAGGCTGGTATTGTATAAATCGTTGTTATAATTAATGCCGCCGATGTCGGTAACGGATACGCCTATACGTAAACGGTAAGCGTCTGCATCGTCATTAAAGTAATCGTTGCCTCCATAGTCGGCGCCGTCGCCACCTTCCGAATCGGGCCGCCATTCCCACGTGAAACCAATATCGGCCCCTACGCCAGGATAGCGCCCCAGGTTGTAATAATGCTCGTCCGGATGGCTTTCCCGCGCCAGGTTCTCCGTATAGCCATACACCAGGTGCCCCCCATCTATCGTCATGCTGGTAGGGCTGTTCAGGCGCAAGGTAGTGTTAGACACGATCGCATAGCCAGAGGCGATGCCACTCAGGTATTTCAGGGTAACACCGCCCTTGATCCGCGAGAAGGTAGATTCCATTAATACGCGGGCATAGGTGAACCCAAACTCGTTCCAGGTATTGAAAGTGCCAGCCACATGACCCATGTCTAGCGTTTGACCGATATATTGGCTGTTTGGAAAATGCACGGTGGCAAAATTAAGTAGCCGTGGGCTGAATGGCCCCCAGTTTGCAGCCCCGCGCACCCGCCAGGTAAAGGCAAGCGACTGGGTTTCGTCGATGGAATACATGACCGAAGGCATAAGAATGTCTGCCTGTGCCCAGGCAAACTGGTATAGGTTGGAGGTAGTATCCGGGAAGTAGTCTGTACCCAGTTTTAATGAATCCGTACGCAGGGCGCTTTTGGCAAAACCGGCATAAGTATTACCCAAAGCCGCTGAAGCACCTGCGATGTTCACATCCCATTTAAAATGGGTGCTGGCAGCGGTAGCCGGGTTGGTAAGAATGCCATAAATGCCGGCATCCGGGCTGGTGCTATACCCCCCAAAGGTCTGCGCCAAGGCAATACTTGTCGGAATAAATAATAAAAATACAGTGAATAGGCGGCGCATAGGTTTTCGTAGCGTATATGCGTTTATAAAATAAGTCCATTACAAGAGTACATATTCTTGTGCCAAATGCGGTGCTTTTCTTACCAACGCGTTTCAGTTCAATTGATTGAGATAGTTTATTGATTACATCTCGGCCATTCGCGTTGGTAAATATATTTATTTTTAATATGAATATGCAATTTACGGGAAACTAAATACAAAATAAATTCCAGCGATCCGCCAGTTTTTACCGGCAACCGCTGGAAATCATTTGTTTAATTTTAGGGGAATAGAATAGCCGTAGGCCTGTATACATGGGCAGGTTAATTATACCTGTACTGGTTTATGCTTGCGGGTATTCGTCGTTTTCTCTACGCGGCGGTTTTGTTTTACCCGCTGCACTATGCTCATGAAAAAGCCGGTGATCATGATTAATACCCCCATCCACAATACATTAATGTAAGGGAATATCATAGCCTTCATCACAATATAGTTGCGCTGCGTACCACCCGAGTCTTTCACCTGTATCTGCACCTTTGCTTCATTGTTGCTGGTAGGCATAATCTTGTCGAACTTCACGTACAGCGACATAGCGCTTAATGTATCGTCTACATTGTATTGATAAGCACTGTCGCGGATGAAATACACCGGTTCCAGTTTATATTGCTCCTGGTTATTGCTGCTGTATACATCTAGTTTTGCGCTTACGGCCATTTCGCCATCCTTCGGCTTATAGTTTTTCGTTTCGGGGTGAGGCTGTATAGCACGCAGTACCATGTAGCCCTGGGAGAAGAAAATAGAATCGCCGGGTTTTATATCATGTGCCACATATTGGGCGGTATCTTTATAAGCGTCTGGGTCTGGCAGGGAAGTAAGGTAGGTGAAGATATCCTTGGTCAGATAATGTTTGCTCGATGGATTAGCCACCAGGCTGGCGGCACCTTTCCGGTTAATAAACGCATCAGGATACAAAGTGAAGCGTTCGGTAACATTGCCTTGTTCGTCCGTCTTTTCATAGCGTACGCGGTAATAGGTTTTAAAGTCGCCTTCTACTATGCTATCCCCCACGTAGGTGGCGTGGTAGTTACCCATTTGCATGGGCATGTTCAGCGGCAGCATCAGGTTCTCGCGGCTATTTTCCTTTGATTCTTTGGCGAAGTAACCATCCAGTATCTTCATATTGTCGATAGAGATCACTTCTTTTTTAGCAGAAGAAAGCAATATGCCCAGCAGGATAAGGCCAAAGCCAATGTGGGCCACCGATGCACCCGCAGCTTTAAAATTGCCTTTCAGGATACCGATGATGTAATTAATATTGGCCACCACGGCATATACGCTGGCATACAGCATGGTATAAATCGCAATAAGAAAACCAGTGCCATACACGGAGTAATTAATATGCTCTAGCGTAGCTATCAGTACGGTAAATACAACGGAGAGCGCAGTAGGCAGCCATATCTTTCGCCAGGCATATCCTTTGGGTGTTTCCTTGTATTTCAGGTATTGTATTACCGCCGTGAAGCAACCTATTACAATGGCAATCCATATCTGTATTTTATTGTAATGGAACACCGGCTCAATGGGCGGTGCAATATCCTTCATGTGAAACAGCTTCATCAGCCCCGTGCCGTTCAGTATCTTATTCCACACCGGAATGGAGGTGGTAAAGGTGATCTGGATAGCGGCCATGAGTAACACCAGCGATGCTACAAACATCCAGAACTCCCGGCTATAAGTGCTTTCCTCTTTGTGTACCGTAGGGATAGCTTTCCTGTGATAGATCATCAGGCCAAAAGCCGGCACCAGGAAGGCCAGCATGAACCACAGCAATTGCTGCGTCATGCCCAGATCGGTGAAGGCGTGTACGGAAGTGTCGCCCAGAATGCCGCTGCGCGTGAGGAAGGTGGAGTATAAAATGAGTACGAAGGTGATGAAGAAAAAGAAGAAGGTGATCTTAAGCGACTGCCCGCTGCTTTTGTAGGCCAGCAGGGTGTGGATGCCTGCCACCAGCGTGATCCAGGGTACCAACGAAGCATTTTCCACTGGGTCCCAGGCCCAGTAGCCCCCAAAGGAGAGCGATTCATACGCCCAAGCAGCCCCCATCATAATACCAGTACCCAGCACCATAGCGGAGAACAAAGCCCAGGGCAGTACGGGTTTTATCCATTCGCTGAAACGGCGGGTCCATAAGCCGGCAAAAGCAAAGGCAAAGGGTACGATGGTAGAAGCAAAGCCCAGGAACAATACCGGTGGGTGAATCACCATCCAATAATTTTGCAGCAGCGGGTTCAGGCCATTGCCGTCTTTTACAAAGTCGAGGTAATTTTTTAATTGAAAGATAGGCGCCGCCTGGTTTTCTTCGGTTTGCCGCAGTAGCGCAAAGGGGTTGCTACCCACTTTATAGCCAAAGAAGTAAATGCCAATTAACATAGTGGCCAGGCAGAACTGGGCAAAGCTCATCACTGTCATCACCGGGCGTTCCCAGGTTTTGGCGGTACGCATCAATACCAACCCCAATATGCTTTGCCAGAAACTCCACAACAGAAAGCTGCCTTCCTGGTCGCTCCAAAAGCTGGAAAACAGGTAGGCGGTGAGCATGTTGCGCGAGGAATTGCGCCATACATATTTGTATTCGAATAAATGATGGTACAAAATATAAAACAGTGCGCTGAATACTGCAAATACAGACAGTGCCTGTATCACAAAACTCCAACGGGCCATTCGCTGCCAGGAAAGCTGTGTGGCCGTTTCCGTGGCGCGGGTGGCATTATAATAGGCAGTCATCGCCACCAGCGACGCTACCAGCGATAGAACGGCAAAAAAATGTCCTATTTGCCCGGGAATTAAATGTTCACCTATAAATGTAGTTTCCAACGTCTTACAGTATTATTAGTAGGAGGTGTAGCACAGTAAGGCAGCAGCTCTTCGCGCTCCCCGGCCATACGCCCGGATATAAAATGCTAAAGAGATAACGGATTAAATAGTTTTACCAATAGCCACCTGGTCTTTTTTATATTTAGACGGGCATTTCATCTGAATTTCCCGGCAATGAAATTCATTACCTACAATTTTGCCCGTGAGTACCACCGATTCGGCTTTTTCAAAATCTGTGGGTTTGGTGCCGGAAAAGACCACTTTACGGATCTGGCCGGATTTGTCCTTGGCATAAAAACTAAATAAATTGGCGTCCTTTAAAGCATTGTATTCCATAGCACGGGTGGTATCTACCACGCTAATCACCTTGTAATCCTTGCCTGCACTGCTGCTGGCGGTGGCAAATGTTTCGTAGGTACTGAAATCACCTACCATGGTTACAATCACTGCAATAGAAATAGCCACGACGACTAGCAGTATTATATTTGTTTTTTTCATCCTTTATTAGACTTATCCAGTCGCGAAATTACGCCAAAATGCCGTTGAGGAGTATATTTTTTATTTATACGGTAGGCCTGTCAACTAGGGTGTCAGCCCGGGACGATCAGGGCGAAATCCCCCGCCTGGTAAGGCTTTTGCCTTTGCTTATATCCTAATAATGTGCGGAATATAGTATGATAAAAGTCAGGATATAATGATTTGGCATTTCATTAACAAATTAGTGGTATCAACTATCCGTACAGTGCAGCCCTCCTTCCGGTAAGCTTGCTACGACAACTTAACTGCATGGAACCTGGAAATAGGTTATCTTTGCCACCCGAAATTGAAAATGATGGCTGATTTATCGCAATTTGACCCCAACTCAGTAGGGTTGTTGTCTAACAACGTATTTGGCTTGCCTTTCACGGAAGAAGAGGCAAAACTGGTGATACTGCCCGTTCCCTGGGAAGTAACGGTTTCCTACAACCAGGGTACTTCCCGTGCCCCGGAACATATATTTAAAGCTTCGCTCCAGGTAGACCTCTACGATCCGGATGTAGTAGAAGGCTGGAAACAAGGTTTTTACATGCGCCAGTCAGATAAAACACTGTTGCTACGCAGCGATTACCTCCGCAAAGAGGCCGAACTATACCTGAAATTCCTGACAGAAGGTGGCGACATTGCTGAAAATCCTTTCCTGAGAAAAACGCTGGTAGATGTGTGCAATGGCACTAATACCATGAATGAATGGGTCTACAAGCAAAGCAAGGAATTGCTGGATAAAGGAAAATTGGTAGGCCTCGTGGGGGGCGACCACAGTACACCGCTGGGATACTTTAAAGCCATCGCCGAGAAAAAAGGCGAGTACGGCATTCTTCAGATAGATGCCCACTGCGATCTGCGCAATGGCTACGAAGGCTTCCAGTATTCCCACGCCTCCATCATGTACAATGCCCTCAACGAAATTCCCCAGATATCCAAACTGGTGCAGGTGGGCATCCGCGACTATTGCGATGAGGAAGTAAATTTCATCAACGAAAGCAATGGCCGTGTTAAAACCTTCTTCGATAAAAATATTAAGGAACGCCAGTTTGAAGGCGAAACCTGGAAATCTATCTGCGACAATATCGTAGAAGCCCTGCCGCAACAAGTGTTCATCAGCTTCGACATCGACGGCCTGGACCCCAAGTTATGTCCAAATACCGGCACACCAGTACCAGGCGGTTTTGAGTGTGAGCAGGTGTACTACCTGTTTAACCGTGTATTAGCCAGCGGCCGCACCATCATAGGGTTTGATCTTAATGAAGTAGGGCCCAAACACGACGAGTGGGATGCGAATGTAGGCGCCCGCGTATTGTTTAAACTGTGCAACCTGCTGGTAAGCCAGCATATGTGATATTTTCCAGGCCAGTACCGCCACGGCGATGGATGCAGGTAATGCCTGCCCTGCGCCTGCCGGTAACGGCCTTTTGTTTACGGCGCATAATTTCGTCCCGATGTATAAGTTTCGCATCCTCCATCCATCCACGCTTACAAGGCTGCGCTTGCAGCCTATGATGCATGGCCTGGTGGGGATTTTATTTTTGTTCAATGCCATTGGGGTATACCAGGGAGCGCAGCCCAACTATTTGATGGCCGCGTTTTTCATCCTGCTGGGGTTGGGCAGCATATTGCTGCCTTTTGTACTGCGCCGTTTCCGTAAATTTGGGCAGGTAAACAGCATGGTCCGGGTGGTACAGGCCTTCACCTGCTTTACCGGCAGCCTCTATTTCCTATCGCACGGCAAACCAGACATTGCAGGTTTACTCCTGCTGGTAGGCATCGGCATTGCATATGTTGGATACACCGAATATAAAATATTACAACCGGCCTTCGCCCGCCTGGACACCATGGGCGTTACCTTACCGGCCACCTTTTCCGAAAAGAACTTTAGCTGGACCGTCCTTCAAAATGCCGTACTCCGCAACGATCTTTTCACCCTGGATTTTAAAAACAATAAAATCCTTCAAGTAGAAGTGCTAGACGACCTTACCACCTCGGAACAGGAGTCCATCAACACCTTCTGCCAAAGCCGCCTCTAATTCATAATTCATAATTCATAATTCAAACATGACGCCTTACATTCTCTATTCCGATGGTGAGGGAAATATCTTCGAAGATACTTCCCTGCATGTGACGGGCCGCAGTGGCTGGGATGCATGGCCGATAGATGCATCGGAATGGATAGAACTGCCGCAGGGCGGCTCTTTATACGAGCTACCCGGTCGCCGGGGCATTGGCATCAACGTGGAAACGGGCGAAATGATGCTGTGCGAAAAGGGATGGGCAGTGGCCGCCTTTATTCCTCCCGCGCACACCGGCGCTTACATTGCCGCTTATGAAACCATGCCAGATGCGCCCACCCTGCCATTGTTCTGCTATACCGCCGTAGGTTGGTGGGAGGGCAAATTTTACGTACCCGCTATCCGCATTGAAAGCGATATCCGCCAGGAAAACGCTGGTTTCGACGATAAAAAAGTGAAAGAAGGTGTTCAAGCTTTAATGAACGCCTACCCGCATAACCGCCTGGTGCAGCACCTGGCGCAAAACTGTGCCCTTACTTATCATTGTCCCGCCGCGCGCAATTACTTCATGGGCCGCTGGGAATGTCCAATTCCTTCTTCGCCGGCCTGCAATGCTAACTGTATTGGCTGCATTTCCTTCCAACCCGAAGAAGAAACCATCGTATCTACCCAGGACCGGCTGCGTTTTAAACCCACAGCGGAAGAGATTGTAGAATATACTGTTCCGCACCTGGAGCAGGCGCCATTCCCGATCGTGAGCTTTGGCCAGGGCTGCGAAGGAGAACCCTTGCTCATGTGGGAAACCCTCCGGGAGTCTATCAAAGAAATCCGCAAACACACGCCCAAGGGCAGCATTAATATTAACACCAACGGTTCCAAGCCAGACGCCGTGCGCGCGCTTTGCGAAGCAGGGCTGAACAGCATACGCGTAAGCCTGAACTCCGCCCAGGAACAATGGTATACGCCTTACTACCGGCCTAACAATTACCACTTCTCCGATATCGTGGAAAGCTTGAAAGTAGTGCGCTCCTTCGGTGGCTGGACATCTATTAATTATTTCGTATTCCCCGGCCTTACAGATAGTGTGGCCGAATATGAAGCCCTGCGCCAGCTAATTATCGATACAGATTTGAATATGATCCAATGGCGCAATTTCAATATAGATCCCGATTGGTACCTGGGTAAACTAAACATTGCCGATCCCGGAGAATGTCTAGGCATGAAGCAGCTTATGGAGCTTATTCACGAAGAATTTCCAAATGTAAAATTTGGCTACTTCAACCCACCCATGGAACGTATCCAGGGTGATTATGAAAAAGATTTCGCGCACTAACTATTTCGTTTATATGATCAAGAATCCCACTGCCAGCCAGCAGTGGGATTTTTTCATTGTATGCCACAAACGAATTTTTATTAGGGCACTTATAGCTCCACTTGTTTTTTTATTAACTTTGGATTATGCAGACGAAGGAACAAAATATGGCCAAGAACCTGAAAGCACTCGGCATTACCATTGCAGTGCATGCATTGCTGTTACTGGCTTTCTGGTTATTGCCAGGTTTTGCCGCACCACCACCCTTGCCTAACCAAGACCTGGGCATGGAAGTGAACCTAGGCACCTCCGATCAGGGCATGGGAGAGGAGCAGCCGCTAAATCCCAACCCGCCTAGTAATGCGCCCGCACAGGAACCTGCGGTACAAAACACGGCACCCACCGCCGCGCAAAATACCACGCCTCCGCAGGATATTGCTACCCAGGACGAAGAAGACGCACCGGCGGTAACCAAGCCCACCAAGCCCGTACCTCCGCCCAAGGAGTTTCCCAAAGAACTAGATCCAAAACCTGAAAAAGTAAAACATCCTAAGCCAGTAGAAGCTCCGCCTACACCGGCACCGCCAGAGCGGCATGCCAAAGCGGTGGCTACCGGCGGCACCTTTGCTAATAAAAACAGCGGTAATGGTGCAGAAGGGAGCAATAACTCAAAAGGTGAGGGCAATACCGGCCAGCCGGGAGACCGGGGTGCCATTGGCGGTAATCCTAACGGTGGCGGATACACGGGCGGTGGCCTGGGTGGCGGCAAGTCCGACTTCCGCCTTACTGGCCGTAACCTGGTAGGCCGTCCTACTGTTACCTACAATGGCTCCGAAAGTGGTTACGTAGCCGTAAATATTAAAGTAGACCGTGATGGCAATGTAATCGAAGCCACCCACAGCCTGCGCGGCTCTACCCTGAATAATCCGCAGCAGATCAGCATTGCGCTGGATGCCGCCCGCCGCATTAAGTACAACGCCAGCCCCGATGCCCCGGAAGTACAATTTGGCAACATCCGTTTTTACTTTAAAGTGGAATGAAATCTTGCTTGCATACTTACAAAAACGGGCCACCTTTCTTCGAAGGCAGCCCGTTTTTGATAATCACAGTTTGTACGCTATTATTTTCCAATCCGTGCAAATCTTTCACCGATTGTGTTAATTTCTGTGGGTGATCCTTTGCCTGTTTTTACCAGGATGCTTTTCAGTTGGGCTACATCAGCAGCGGTGGTTGGGCAGCCAATATTTTCGCCGGTGCCAGGCTGCCTGGAATCTGCCAGCAAATTGCCTTTGGGGTCCAGTATCACCCAAAAGGGGATGCCAGACTCCTTCCCATTCGTATACTGCTTCAGCAAAACATCTGCACCGGGATTTTCCAGATTTTTATTTTGGGGCGATTCAGATACAGTGAGGTGTTCCAAAACAAAACTGCGCTCGAAAAAAGGCTTGCAGGCAGCATCCGCAATAGCAGAATCCATTTCATGGCACCAATGACACCAGGAGGCATGAAATATGATCAATACATTTTTATGCGCTTTCGCGGCCTTTGCTTCCGCGTTTTTCAATACATCTGTGGCAGCCGGTGCGGTCTGCGCTTTCACAAACAGTGGTAATAAGCAAATGGAGAACATCCATATAAAACGTTGCATACGGTAGGTTTTTTGATATAATTAAAACTAAGAAAATGCGACAATGTGCTATTTGAAAGGAAGGGGGAGTGGTAAATGTCCATGATAAATGCAGGCAGTGCCTGTATGATCGAGGTATCGCAGTATTGGACCGCACCTATTTCGCAGGGGGGCAATCCCCCAAAATACCACGATTTAGTAATCTACCCCGTCGCCATTTTCAATACCTTTATCCAGACGAATTTCCCCGACGATTACCTGCTAAATAGATGGCTATGCCTATCTGGCTTCGTACTGTATTATCAGTTACCTTACTCCTGGGCAGCGCCTACCTGCTAGGGCCCTGTCCGCCTCGTCCCCAATATTCGCTTGTACTGCCATCTGTACCGCAAAATGCACGGTCGCTCATGGCATACATCCAAAGCAAAGAAAGCCAGCACTGCCTCAAGCCAGACAACCAGGCCCGTATTGTATGGTGCCATGGAGATGACCAACATAAGACCGAGTACAGTATCGTATACCTGCACGGCTTTTCCGCAAGCCAGGAGGAAGGCGACCCTGTACATCGCCGCCTGGCGGCCCGCTATGGTTGCAACTTGTTCCTCACCCGCCTGGACGGTCACGGCCTGGACACTGCGGCACCTTTACTCACCATGACGGCCACTGGTCTATGGGAAGACGCCAAGGAGGCCTTGCAAATAGGGAAGGCCCTGGGACACAAAGTAATTTTGGTAGGTACTTCCACCGGTGGCACCCTGGCCCTTCTGCTGGCAGCCAAATTTCCCGCCGATGTGTATGCGGTGATTAACATGAGTCCCAATATCGAGATTAACCAACCCCTGGCCTTCCTGGCCAATAACCATTGGGGACTGGCCATGTCCCGCATGATAAAACAAAGCGACTATAACATAGCCCCTGCCAAAAACGAAATGCAAGCCCGCTATTGGTACACAAAATACCGGCTGGAGGCCGTGAGTGAACTGGAAGAATTGCTGGAATCCAGTATGACGCCCGGTACTTTTCAAGCGGTACACCAGCCGGTACTCAATTTATATTATTACAAAAACCAGCAGGAGCAAGACCCCACCGTAAGGGTAAGCGCCATCCTGAATATGCAGCAGGCGCTGGGCACGCCAGACAGCTTGAAACTGGCCGTGGCTATACCCAATGCCGGCACCCACGTGCTGGGTTGCGCTCTTACCAGCAAAGACATTCCCGCAGTGGAAACCGCCATCTATCATTTTATGGAAAACACCCTCCACCTGCGCCCCCTGGAAGATTAATATTCCGTTCCGGCACAGAGTTGTATATTATTGTAACGCTGCTGCGCGTTGATACGTTATAATTACAACCTAAGTTTAATCTTCCCGGGAAAGGGAATTGCCGATTTACTATTAACTTTGGAGTATGCGCCGTTTTTTACAAATTATTATTAGCCTGCTTGTCCTCACGTTGTGGGGTTCCGGCGCGTTAGCCCAGCATCAGCGCACAGCTACAGACACCATTCCCCTGGCTACCGTGATGTACGATGGCGAGCTTATTCCCGAAATCACCCTGCCATTTACAGAAGTATACGATAAATTGCCCAGGCGTTTTGTGAAAGAGCGCGCCCGATGGACCCGCCTGCGCAATGCGGTATATGTAACCTACCCTTATGCCCTCACCGCCGCCAATATACTAAAAGACGTGAACGCCAAACTGGCCTCCATGCCCGATAAACGCGCACGCAAAGCCTTTCTGGAGAGCAAGGAAAAGGAAATGAAGGCTAAATTTGGCAACAAACTGGAAGACCTGAGCGTATACCAGGGTAAGGTACTCATGAAACTTATCAACCGGCAAACTGGCCAGAACTGCTATGATATTATCAAAGAGCTGAAGGGAGGTTTTAACGCCCGGCTCTGGCAAACAGTGGCTTTCTTCGTGGGGGGCGACCTGAAAAGCGAATACGATCTCCAGGAAGATAAAGACATTGAAGACATCGTACAGGAAATAGAGGTCTATCATTCCCTGCACGCCTATAATTAAAGGACAGAAAATTTGAACCGTGATGAAATGGACCGTACTATGTGTAATACTGCTGGCCGCCTTTAGCGCCCAGGCTCAGACGGGTACCCCTGAAAATGGCAGCCCGGAAAACGACAGCACCTTTTACGTGGTAGATAGCGTAGCCGTAGGACTCGGCAGCATGCACGACCTTTCCCCGGAAAAAATAGCTTCAATTTCCGTCGTTTCCGGCGCAGGCGTAGTGCGTAAATATGGCGAAAGGGCCGCCAACGGCGTGATTTATATAGAGACCAAGGTCTTTGCCCGTAAGCATTACACCGCCCTCTTCGCCAATAGTTCTGCTGCCTACAAGCAACTGCTCACCGAAAATAAAGGGGACGACACTCATTTTGCCTACGTACTCAATGGCCGCCTGCTGACCATTAACCCGGAAGGAGAATTGTCTGCCATCCAGCTCACCGAACTACGTGCTATTTCCGTGATGCAACCCAAAGACTTGCAACGCATCTATGGCGTAAAAGACAAGGTGGCTGGGGTACTCATCACCACCAGCACCAGCAGTGGTGCCGCTCATGGAGGTGGGGGCGTAATTACTGCGAAATAAATCCCACTATGAAATACCTATTCTTATTCTTATTCTGCATGGGGCTATATGTTACTGTTATGGCGCAACAGCGCAAGAAAACAACCGTTGCCGCAGTGGCGCAGCCATCCTCCCCATCATCCCTTTGCCCACACCTCATTTACCTCGATACCCTGGACATAGATGTGCCGGTGAAGGCCCTGAAAGACACCTTCTCCCTGCCACAAGCAGATGGTCATTATCTGAAAATATACGCCAGCGATTGCCAGGGGACCCTGTTTGTAGAGCAGCGCATTAGTACCAGTCACCGCCTTATTTTTAAAGGATATTACAAAGCCGTACCCGAGCCGTCTACCCTTTCTCACCATATAATAGATCCCGTAACAGGGGAGGAGCGTTTTAGCGAACGTACCGTGTTTGTACCGCTGAAAACCGGTACCTGGCAGTATTTTGGCCCCGCTGGTACAGTGAATGAAGAACTGGACTATGACAATGGCCACCTCACCGACACCCGGTCTATGGGTGATTATTAGGCCTTTACAGCACAGAATGCCTGCGCTATTCTTATCTTTGCGCCCACACACCAAATCACCTGTGGACCATGAAACTGGATTTACTCGCCATCGCAGCACACCCTGACGATGTGGAACTGGGCTGTGCCGGCACCTTGCTGGCTCATGCCTTACAAGGACAAAAAGTTGGGGTGATAGACCTCACCCGCGGAGAGCTGGGTACCCGTGGTACGGCAGAGACCCGCGCCGCAGAAGCCGCCGCCTCCACGGCTATCCTGGGCCTGCATGCCCGGGAAAACCTGGGCTTAGCCGACGGGTTCTTCGAAAATGCAAAACCGGAACAACTGGCCATTATCCGCGCCATCCGTAAATACCAACCCGAAGTAGTGCTGGCCAATGCCTTCCACGACCGCCATCCCGACCATGGCCGTGCTGCCAAACTTATTGCAGACAGTTGCTTCCTGGCCGGCCTGCGCAAAGTGGAAACCCTGGGAAACGATGGGCTGCCCCAAGCCGCCTGGCGCCCTAAACAGGTCTTTCATTTTATCCAGGACACCTACCAGGAGCCTACCCTGGTGGTAGACATCTCCGCCGTAATTCAAACTAAGATTGAGGCGATCAAATGCTTTAAAACCCAGTTCCTCGCCGAAGGCAAGGATAACGAGCCGCAGACCTACATTTCTTCTGCCGCCTTTTTTGAAAGTGTTTTACACCGTAACCGCATGTTTGGGAAAATGATTGGGGTAGAATATGCCGAAGGATTTACCACCCAGAAGGTTATCGGCATCAAAAACTTCCAAAACCTGCTGATGACGGTGAGCTAACGGGATCGCTTATACGAAAAAAACGCAGTCCGTGTAAGCAGGCTGCGTTTCTTGTTGGCCTTGGATGAGTAAAATATTGCTCATGGCTGGAAGATGTTTAAAGCAAAAACCGCCTTACACAGCGAACTGTGGTAAGGCGGTTAGTATATTGTATAAAAAGAATTGCCTGCGGTATATAACTATTTTACCTGCTTGTATGACGCAATAAGCCTCCTATATGGCAGGACGGCATTTATGCACCGGCTGCATGCAATTCAGGTCTTGTCGGATTAGAATAATGGGTTAAAAGGCCGCGCTGTATAATGATGACGCGATACGCTGCATCGAGCAGCTTACAATCAGTAAGGAAGCGGTTTGGTACTAGATGAACAGATCTTGTGTAGCATCAAATTCATCCTGTTTGATGAAACTGTTTTTGATAAACGGAATCAAAGCTAAACCTACCGTAATAATCACGATGAGTACATTTCTTAATTTCATGTCCGGGCTATTTAAAGTGAATACATAATTAACTAAATACTGTGCCAATTTGTAGCGTTAAACAAGTAAAAAGCTCCTGCATTAGCTTAAAAAAGCAGTAAGCCACCATGGTGGAGTGCGCAAGGAAAATGTTAACGTTTGGTCAAATCTTTGGGATCAATGATCAGCGAGAAATAGTGGGATTATTCTTAAACTAATATTTACTCGTTATCAAAGATTTTTGGTTGTATTCGGTATGTCAATTGGTGTTGTTTGCTGCAAGCGGGGCGGGCTTTAGCCCAGTTTCATTTCTTAGTAATATGTACGAATTTTCGCATGTTATGGATTAGCCATATAGAGAAATCCAATGAGATATTTTAAAAATCTATTTGAATTATTGGCGGTAGCAGATCATCTTTGCGTAACATTAACGAAAAGCCTGTATTTGACCCTAAAATTACAACAAATAGCAGGCTCACCCAAACTAATAACATTCGAATAACATATTATTCTATAATTATTCAACTCTTATATATAATCGATTCAAAATGAAAAATCAAGTTTTATCCCTGGGTTCCGTTTTCCCAGATTTCAAAAAGACAGCAGTTGTTTCCATTGAAAAAGGGAAAGAATTTTATGAACTGTCTTCCGAAGAACTGAAGAATTCAGGCAAATGGCTGGTGATGTTCTGGTGGCCTAAGGATTTTACCTTTGTTTGCCCTACCGAAATCGCTGAGTTCAACAAACATCACGCTGATTTTACAGACCGCGAAGCCATCCTGATCGGCGCGTCTACCGACAGCGAAAATGTACACTTAGCCTGGAGAAAAGATCATGCAGACCTGAAAGACTTGACATTCCCTATGCTGGCCGACACTTCCAAATCGCTGGCGGAAGAATTGGGTATCCTGGAAGCTAATGAAAAAGTGGCCTACCGTGCTACCTTCATCGTAGATCCGGAAGGCATTGTGCGCTGGGTTTCCTTGTACGACCTGAGTGTAGGCCGTAATGTAAAAGAAGTATTGCGTGTACTGGATGCTTTGCAAACAGATGAGCTGTGCCCCTGCAACTGGCAGAAAGGCGAAGCTACCCTCGCATAATTAAATACATGGTGAGCCGCCGGTTGTATGGCCGGAGGTTCTTTTTACAAGGCCGGAAGTAAGGCAGGGTCCTCCCAGGTGCTGCTTCCGGCCTTTTTTATACACCCAAAACACTTAATATGTTCGCCACCTCCAATAACGATACCGCCCTGCAACTGTTGCAGGCAGTGGGTTTGACCAATATCTCCGTGCGCCTGCAAATGCTGGCCAATACCGATGCCCGGTACTTAAAAGACCTGAAAATTAATATAACTAACTCGCTAGAAGCGGCTACCCTGACTAAAAAAGAAGCCTATCTTATAGGCCTGGCGGTGTCAGTGAATGAAAAACAAAGCGACTTACAGGCTTCTCTTACCACGCTGGCCACGGCCCAGGGTGCTACGGAAAAGGAGATTGCTGAAACCATTAGCTGCGCTTCTTTAATGGCGGCCAATAACGTGTTTTATCGTTTCCGCCACTTCGTAAATAAAGAATTTTACAACGAAACTCCTGCAGGCATCCGCATGAGCATCATGGCCAATCCTGTACTGGGCAAAGAGTTTTTTGAACTGCTTAGCCTGGTGGTATCTACTCTGAACGGCTGCGAAATGTGCGTGACCAGCCACGAAGCAGCCTTGCTGAAACATGGCACCACCCAGCAGCGCATCCTGGACAGTGTACGCCTGGGCGCGGTAATGCGTAGCCTGATCGTATTGCTGTAAATGCATGCGGTAAGCATAATGTGTAATTCCACTGGCAAAATTAGCGGCGCATCCTTCCTGGTGCGATTTATCGCAGGCGCTATATCCAGGCAATTATGCTGAATAGGCATCGTGTTTTGCAAATAATTTAAAATCAACAATTTACATGCTTTATAATAAGTTTTGCTTTTTTATCGCCGTTATAGTGATAAAGCAATAAAACTTGTTTATTTTTGCATCCGCTTCCCAGGGTACCGTCGCAAACTGACCGGCACTGCCTTTTTGTAAGGTCCTGGAAATGAGGCGTAAAGATGTAGCGCTGCCTGCTGATGTGGACAGACGTTTTAAATGTGAATAAATTAAATTCAGTTTATTTGCTAAATCAATAAAAAAAATCGACCTTTGCAGTCCAAAATTTTTTGAAAAATGGCAAGAGTATGTCAGGTGACAGGAAAGAAGCCGATTACAGGTAATAGCGTTTCTTTCTCTAACATTAAAACTAAGAGAAGATTTCTGCCCAACCTGCAGAAGAAACGTTTTTTCCTCGCGGAAGAAGATCGTTGGATTTCATTGAAGGTATCTGCTGATGCAATCCGTACCATCAATAAAAACGGCCTGTATACCGTGGTAAAAGAACTGCGTGCAGCCGGTCAGGCTATCTAATTTTGTTAGGAACACATTTAATTTGAATAAAAAATGGCAAAGAAAGGTAACAGGGTGCAGGTAATTCTGGAATGCACGGAACACAAATCAACAGGTTTGCCCGGCACTTCCCGCTACATCAGCAACAAAAACAAAAAGAATACTCCGGAACGCCTGGAGTTGAAAAAGTACAATCCGATTTTGCGGAAAGTTACTGTTCACAAGGAAATAAAATAATTGATTGTTAAGTGTTGAGCGTTAATCGTTGGTATGTTGGATGTAGGTCCACGCGATTAGCAATTAACAGGTAACTTTTGACGATTCACTTTAACTTTTAATCTAATAATATCATGGCAAAAGGAGCTTCAAAGAACGCTAAAGTAAAGGATACCAAGGCCGCCGCCGAATCTAAGGTGTGGACCAAGGTAATCAAAGCCGTTCGCTCTCCGAAAACTGGCGCCTATACTTTCAAGGAAGCTATCGTGCATAAAGACAAGGTTCAGGAGCACATCAACGCTAAGTAATTCGGCTTTACTACATTATACTCACAGAAGCTGTCCCTCGCTGGACAGCTTTTCGTGTTGTTGGGAGAACGGTAACGTTAAACCAATTACCTTTATTGGCCCAAACTAAAGACTATGAGTTTCTTCAATAAATTATTCTCCCGGGAAAAGAAGGAAAGCCTGGACCAAGGATTACAGAAGACAAAAGAAGGCTTTTTGTCAAAGATAGGCCGGGCCATTGCCGGCAAATCAACCGTAGACACTGAAGTACTCGATAATCTGGAAGAAGCCCTGGTAGGGGCCGATGTAGGGGTTACTACCACGGTGCAGATCATTAACAAAATAGAAGCCCGCGTAGCCAAAGACAAATACCTGGGTACCAGCGAACTCAATAACATCCTTAAAGAAGAAATCTCCAGCCTGCTGGTAGACGCCCCCGACAGCGGCTTCCGCGATTTTGACACACCCGCCGGTATAAAACCTTATGTGATTATGGTGGTAGGTGTAAATGGGGTAGGCAAAACCACCACTATTGGCAAACTGGCTTATAACTATAAAAAGGCTGGCAAGTCTGTATTGCTAGGTGCCGCAGATACCTTTCGTGCTGCTGCAGTGGACCAACTTACTGTATGGAGTGAGCGCGTAGGCGTACCCATCGTGAAGCAGCAAATGGGTTCCGACCCCGGCGCGGTAGCCTTCGATGCAGTGCAAAGCGGGGCTTCTAAAGACGTAGACGTGATTATCATAGACACCGCTGGCCGCCTGCATAATAAGGTATACCTCATGGACGAACTGACCAAAATAAAACGTGTCATGAAAAAGGTATTGCCAGACGCTCCGCACGAAGTTTTATTGGTTTTAGACGGCTCTACCGGCCAAAATGCCGTGGAGCAGGCCAAGCAATTTACCGCCGCTACAGAAGTAACCTCCCTGGCTATTACCAAGCTGGATGGCACGGCCAAGGGTGGGGTAGTATTGTCTATTACCAACCAGTTTAAGATACCCGTTAAATACATTGGCATTGGCGAGCGCATGGAAGACCTCCAAGTATTCGACAAGGAAGCCTTTGTAGACTCCCTATTTAGTACCAACAGCTAAGTTCTTTGCTCCGCCAGCCCCATCTGAAGTATGTGGAACCAGGATGTGATTTTAATTTAAAATAATGACCTGACCATAGACCTAAAGAGCGATTACAATGCTGTTTCATAGTAACGAGGGCCATTGTACCATCCTAAATCGTTGTACACTATTTCCTTTTTTCTTTATTTTTGTAAGACAAAATATTGCTGTATGAAAGAACAAGTGCCTAAAAACATAGAAGTTCTCCGTCAAAGGGCGAAAGAAGTGAAAGCGGTAAAAATGGCCGCCCAAAAGATGCATCGTAATTCATTGGCAGAAAATATTACCTCCTAGGAGAACAGGTAGATCTAATTAAAAGCTCCTAAAAGCTTATAATTTATCATGGAACCTTTAGTGCAAAGAGGCCGTACCTGCTCATCCCTTGGTGCATATCACAGAGATAGATTGTTCATAATATAGTAAGGTCTCGCACGTGCGGGACCTTTTTTATTTAAATTTATGGGAATGTGTTAACTGCTTATAAGCTATGCCAACAATAGATAAGCCCCGTGTGGACACAGTTTGGCATGACTTTTCTGCGTTAATGAACTTTACACCAGCCTACTAGTACAACTTGTATTAAATAGCGTCACTAGATCAACCTGTATGAAAATTCAGCAAATCGAACGGGTAGCCGACATAACGCCGGCAGTATTCAGAGAAAAATACTACCTGCCCCGCAAACCAGTGATTATTTCCGGTCTTTCCAAAAATTGGGAAGCCTTGCACAAATGGACATGGGACTATTTTAAGTCCATTGTTGGGGAGCAAACGGTAGGCGTTTACAACAATACCCGCGCCGGTGCAAACACCCTGGTAAATGGAGCCGATGAATACATTAAATTTGGAGATTACCTGGACATGATCCAGCAGGGCCCGGTGGAACTGCGTATATTCCTATTTAATATTTTTCAGCACGCTCCCCAGCTCGTGAAGGACTTTACCTTTCCTGACGAATATGCAAAGGGGTTCCTGCATAAATTCCCGATGTTGTTTGTGGGTGGGGCAGGATCGGTGGCGCATATGCATTACGATATAGACCTGTCGCACATTTTTCACACCCAGTTTATAGGCCGCAAACGCCTCTTATTGCTGGAAAACAGCCAGGCACCCTATATCTACCGCATGCCGTTGACGGTGGAGAGTGCAGCTTCTTTTGTAAACTGGCATGAGCACCTGGATACTAAACAATTTCCAGCCCTCGAATACGCCCAGGCTTACACCGAAACCTTGCAGCACGGCGAAACGCTTTTCATGCCGGCAGGCTACTGGCATCATATGGAATACATTGACAGTGGTTTTGCCATGAGCCTGCGGGCCCTGGACCAGCGGCTTATCGGTAAATTAAACGGGGCCTATCACCTGGTAGGATTGCGGGGCATGAATAACCTGCTGATTAAAATGGCACCGGTATGGTGGTATCATTATAAGCGTAAAGTGGCTAAGGCGCGGGCCAACAAACTATTAGAGAAGATAGGGGTGGCGGCAGGAGAGTGATCCTCCATCTACAACTAAATCCTGGGGCTTAAACTCCTGCATATGACCGCCCTGGTGGCAGGGCGGTGTGATTGTATATCCAGCATCTTGGTTGGAAAAGATCGCCTACAGGCCAGGTGCGCCCTGGCGGTGGCCTTATAATTATCCCGGTAGGCATATTCCTCCCCACTACTAGTAAATACGAAAAATTATTACTAACTTTGCGAATCCTTTGGGAGGGGCGGTACAGTCCCTTGCCACTAAGGCTCCCATAACACACACTACATAATTCTTCTTTTTGTCTGTTCGTGTCCGGTGTCTTCGTGGCTGTTTCGGCTAGCAATCTGGCTGCCGTTTTATCTAAAAACGCACGAATTGAAGACAAAAACTTTAAAGAAAGACAAGGTTAATATTATTACGCTCGGTTGTTCCAAAAATCTGGTAGACTCAGAAGTGCTGAGTGGTCAGTTGCGGGCCAATGATATAGACGTGGTGCATGAAAATGCCAAACGCGATCATAACATCGTGGTGATCAATACTTGTGGTTTTATCGATAAAGCAAAAGAAGAATCTATCAACACCATTTTGGACCAGGTGGAGCTAAAAGAGCGCGGCAAGCTGGATAAGGTATATGTGACTGGTTGCCTGAGCGCCCGTTACCGGGGCGATCTGGAAACGGAAATTCCCGGGGTAGACGCTTGGTTCGGTACTTTGGAAATGCCCGCCTTACTTAAAAAATTCAATGCAGATTATAAAGCGGAGTTGATTGGTGAGCGCTTGCTCAGCACCCCCTCTCACTACGCCTACCTGAAAATTGCGGAAGGCTGTAACAGGACCTGCTCTTTCTGCGCTATCCCGCTCATGCGGGGAGGACATGTATCCCGCCCCATTGAGGAGCTGGTACGGGAAGCGGAAAAGCTGGTGAAGATGGGCGTGCGGGAAGTGATGTTGATTGCCCAGGAGCTTACCTATTATGGGCTAGACCTCTACAAAGAGCGCCGCCTGGCCGACTTGTTAAATGCTATTGCCGACGTTCCCGGCCTGAAATGGATCCGACTGCATTATGCTTATCCCAGCAAATTTCCCATGGAAGTGCTGGACGTGATCCGCACCCGCGATAATATTTGCAAATACATAGACATGCCTTTGCAGCATGCCGCCAATAACATGCTCAAAGCGATGAAGCGCCAGATAACCCGCGAGGAAATGGAACGGCTCATCACCGAAATGCGTGCACTGGTACCTGGCATCTGCATCCGCACCACGCTGATCGTAGGTTTTCCGGGAGAAACCCTAGAAGACATTGAAGAACTGAAAGCGTTCCTCGAAAAAATGCGCTTTGACCGGGTAGGTGTATTTACTTACAGTCACGAAGAAAATACCAGTGCCTACGCATTGGAAGATACGATCCCTGCCGATGAAAAAGAACGTCGCGCTCAGGAGATCATGGAAGTACAACAGGAGATCAGCCTCGAAAAGAACCAAGCCAAGGTAGGGCAGGTATTTACCGTGCTGGTAGACAAAAAAGAAAGTGGCCGCTACCTGGCCCGCACCGAGTTCGACTCCGTGGAAGTGGATAATGAAGTAATCATTACCACCACCAAACGGTTGCAACCAGGCGAGTTCGTGAACGTTCGCATTACCAAAGCTTACGATTACGACCTGGAAGGTGAACTGGTGGATTAAGCAGCATAACTTTTTTACCGCTCATTGCGGCATACATGGCCTCTGTTTGAGGCATTAAATACAATCAATGATAACATTTGAATCATTAGGCCTGCAGGAAGACATCTTAAAAGCCGTAACGGACTTAGGATTTGTATCCCCAACGCCTATTCAGGAAAAAGCCATCCCGGTTTTATTAGGTGGTGACCGGGACTTTGTAGGTCTTGCCCAGACGGGCACCGGTAAAACAGCAGCATTTGGCCTGCCTTTACTGCACCAATTGAATGTAAAGCTCAGGGCTCCTCAGAGTCTGATCCTTTGCCCCACCCGCGAACTGTGTTTGCAGATTGCCAATGACCTTAAGAATTTCAGTAAATACCTGGGCGATGTGAGCATCGTAGCGGTATATGGCGGCGCCAGTATTGTGCAGCAGCTACGTGAAATTAAACGTGGTGCCCACATTATCGTGGCTACCCCTGGCCGTTTGCTCGACATCATTGATCGCGGTGCGATCAACTTCGATTCCGTTCGCTACGCCATATTGGATGAAGCAGACGAAATGCTGAACATGGGCTTCCAGGAAGATATTAACAATATACTCTCCAAGACACCGGCAGAAAAAACCACCTGGTTGTTTTCCGCTACCATGCCGCAGGAAGTACGCCGCATTGCACAGAAATACATGAACGATCCGTTTGAATTGACGGTTGGTACCAAAAACAGCGGTAACGTTAATATTGAGCATGAATACTATGTGGTTCGTCCGCGAGATAAATATGCTGCGCTGAAACGTATTGTAGATTATAATCCCGATATCTTCGGTATTATTTTTACCCGCACCAAACTGGACTCCCAGGAAATTGCAGAATCCCTGATCCGTGATGGTTATAACGCCGATGCCCTGCATGGCGATCTTACCCAGCAGCAGCGTGATAAAGTAATGAAGCGCTTCCGCGAAAGAGGTTTGCAGGTGCTGGTAGCTACAGATGTTGCCGCCCGTGGTATAGATGTAGACAGCGTTACGCACGTAATCAACTACGAGCTGCCCGATGATGTGGAAAACTACACCCACCGCTCTGGCCGTACAGGCCGTGCAGGTAAGTCTGGCGTATCAATCGCCATCATTACCGGCCGCGATGTAGGTAAGATCCGCCAGATAGAACGCGTACTGGGTAAGAAATTCGTGAAGGCAGAAGTGCCAGACGGATTTGCCGTTTGCGAAAAACAATTGTTTGGCCTTGTGCATAAAGTGCATAATGTAACAGTAAACGATGAACAGATAGAACCCTACCTGGAACGCATCTACGAAGAATTTCAGCAGATGAGTAAGGAAGAGCTGATTAAGCGTTTTGCTTCCCTGGAATTCAATGAATTCCTGGCTTATTATGAAAATGCGGAAGACCTGAATGTGAAGGAAGTACGCCGTGGCGAAGCAGGTGATACCAATACCATGTCGCAGCGCAGCTCTGGCCGCTTTACCCGCCTGTTCATTAACCTTGGTTCCGTGGACGATTTTAACCGTGGCGACATGCTGCGTTACCTGTGCGACAGCACTGGGCTGAAAGGCAATAAGATTGGCCGCATAGACCTTAAAGGTGTGTATTCTTTCTTCGAAGTGGAGAACGATGTGCTGGAACAGGTACAGAAATCTTTCACAGATCTGAACTACAACGGTCGCAGCGTGCGCATAGAAATGTCGCAGGATGGTGATAAGCGCGGTGGCGGCGGCTATCGTGGCAACAGTGGCGGCAGCCGTTCTTATGGTGGTGGTGATCGCAGGAAGAGCTACGGCGACCGCGAAGGCGGTGGAGGCCGTCGTGAATACAGCAGCGGTCGTCCCAGCTATAAAGGCAAAAAGTCAAGCTGAGCAAGCAAACATTAAGGAAAATCAGACAGTTTCGTATATGTTGTGCGGGCTGGCATGTAAGCTAAATAGAAAAAGGATGTCTCTAGGTAATAGAGCCATCCTTTTTTGTTGGTATGGATTTTAAGGTTACTACTTAAAGCAATACAGGTATAAAGTGCCGCCGGCCTGGCCGGGTTTGCGCTTTACATCGTATCTTGTAGTTACTTCACGTTTCAATATTACCCTTCACATGGCCAGCAAAGGAAAAAAGAGCAACAGCAAACAAACTAGCGAACCCGTATCTTCCGGGATCATTCCCTTTTCCCGCTTCACCGAGTTCGATATCGCCCTGTTTGGAGAAGGCAGGCATTACAGGCTGTATGAAAAATTTGGCGCCCACACCGTAACCCATGAAGGGCTGGCCGGCACCTCCTTTGCCGTATGGGCACCCAATGCCAAAAGTGTAAGCGTAGTAGGCGATTTTAACGACTGGAACCCTAAAAGTCATGTATTGCTGCCCCGTTGGGACCGCAGTGGCATTTGGGAAGGGATGGTGGCCGGTGTGGGCCTGGGTGTGAAATACAAGTACTTCATTCTATCCACCACCGGCGAGCAAATATATAAAGGCGATCCGTATGCCAACGAGTGGGAATTGCGTCCTAAAACCGCGTCGGTAACGACTACCCTCGAATATAAGTGGAAAGATAAAAAGTGGATGAAGGACCGCTACAAGAAAAACAGCTTGCAAAGCCCCATGTCGGTGTATGAAGTACACTTAGGAAGCTGGCGGCGCCCGGATCTGAACAATCATGAAGTGTTTTATTCCTACCAGGAGATCACCGAGATGCTAGTGCCTTACGTGGCCGGAATGGGCTTTACGCACGTAGAGCTGATGCCCATCATGGAACACCCGTTTGATGGTTCCTGGGGCTATCAGATAACCGGTTATTTTGCGCCTACCAGCCGTTATGGTTCACCAATTGCATTCATGGCCATGGTAGATGCCTTTCACCAGGCAGGCGTGGGCGTGATCCTCGATTGGGTGCCATCCCATTTCCCCTACGATGAACACGGGCTGTACCGTTTCGACGGATCGTATGTGTACGAATCTGAAGATTTGCGCAAGGGGTATCATCCTGATTGGAACTCTTATATTTTTAATTACGCCCGCAACGAAGTAAAGGCCTTCCTGACCAGCAATGCCGTGTTCTGGCTGGATAAATTTCATATAGACGGCCTGCGGGTAGATGCCGTGGCATCCGTTATTCACCTAAACTATTCGCGGCCCGCCGGCACCTGGGAACCCAATGTGCACGGCGGCCCGGAAAACCTGGAGGCTATTACCTTTCTCCAGGATATGAATACCTATATCTACGACCAGTTTCCCGATGTGCAGATGATAGCCGAAGAATCTACCTCATTTTATGGGGTGTCTAGGCCTGTATTTTCCGGAGGGCTTGGGTTTGGGCAAAAATGGATGATGGGCTGGATGAATGATACCCTGCGTTATTTTAAAACCGATCCATTATACCGCAAGGTGTTGCAGGATCAATTCAGTTTTAGCATTGCCTATGCATTTTCCGAAAACTTTATGCTTCCCCTAAGCCATGATGAAGTAGTACATGGCAAATCGTCCTTACTTTATAAAATGCCGGGCGACGATTGGCAGAAATTCGCCAACCTGCGCACCATGTACACGTATATGTTTACCCATCCTGGTACCAAACTGCTTTTCATGGGCGGTGAATTTGGGCAAACGGGGGAGTGGGATTATAAAGCCGAATTGTACTGGAACCTGCTGCAATATGCACCGCACGAGGGTTTGCAGCATTACGTAAAGGCCTTGAACCAACTCTACACTACCCATCCCGGACTGTATGAAAAACAATTTGAGTTCGAAGGATTTGAGTGGGTGAACATCCATGATTACGATAACAGCGTGATCGCCTATGCACGGCATGGGAAAATGGAGAAAGACCAATTACTGATTGTGTTAAATATGACACCGGTACCCCGACTGCAATATCCCCTTGGGCTGCGGGAGGAAGGCACTTGGGAGGTAGTGCTGAACAGCGACGACAATATGTACGGCGGCAGTGGCGTAGGCAATACGGCACCCATAAAAACCGAAGCAGCGTTCTATAACGGCCAGCCCTTTAAACTCACCCTGGACGCCCCGCCATTGGGGGCTTTGGTGCTAAAGAAAAAGAAATAGGAAACTGTACTTAGAGAAGGCTTTACCACGCGGGTACAGCCTTTTTGGGTAGTAGTCTGGGATATCATTTCATAGGTGCCACCATTTCCCGGCCAGGACATTTTCCGCTGAAAATACCAAGCAACGGCTGGCATACGTTATAAATAACTGGTAGAAAAAACATCATCAGCAATTTAGCCAAACATGCACTACCGGATATAAAAATTTTAAGCAGTTTTAAACCTTGCGGGGCGCGCCGCATCTAAAAAAATTGTTCCTGCAAAGGACTTATAGTGAAGCTTACATTGAAACACCAGTTACTTATTATGCAATAAACCATAACACCTTTATTAACCATTTCATTATTTTAAAACCTAGTGTATGCAACTCCAACTCCGCGCCTGGCCGCTGGCCCTGGTGGCGCTTTTACTCATGGGCCTTTGTGCCTGTAACAAAAATGAAAGTGCAGCCGGCAATGCTCCGGATGCAAACCACCAAAAACTAAACATCTACCTCTCGGATGATCCTGCTTATTTCGATGCGGTGAACCTGGACATTCGTGCTGTGGAGGTACTGGTAGATACCTGTACGACCGATAGCAGCCAGTTGAGCAACCAGCCCAATCGTTGTGGGTGGGACAATGGTCAGTGGGATCACCAACATTGCACTGTGTGGGATACGTTGGCCATCCGTGCTGGAGTATACAACCTGCTGGACCTGCGCAATGGTACCGACACCCTGCTGGGCGATGGGAATGTTATAAAAGGTGATGTAACCCGTATCCGCATCACCATTGGCGATAACAACAGCCTGGTGAAAGACAGCGTAACTTATCCGCTGTATACCTGGAGTGGGCAGCACAAGGTAATCATCAACTTGCGCCGTAGTGATTGGGAAAACTTTTCTTCGGGCAGCTACCGCCTCTGGCTGGATTTTGATGTAAACCATTCTGTACTGGAAATTTTCAGGGGACACTTTATTCTTAATCCTTTTATTCGTGTATTCATCCCTAATCAATTTGGTTCCATCAGTGGCAATGTAGGGCCGGATGCGGCACAACCGGTAATATCGCTTTATGGCGCCACCGATACCCTGTACGCCATTCCCTGGAGAGGGGGCGACTTCTCTATCCGGGGCGTAACGGAAGGCACTTATAGCCTCTATGTCAATGCCTCGAATGGGTACAGCGATACAACGATTGCTAACATAGCTATCAAAGGAGGCGAAACGACCAAATTGCCCAAAATTACCCTGCATAAATAACCGCTTCTTTTTGAATGGAACCGGCCTGCAGGCCTTTGCCCCATGGGCAGGGTCTGCGGGCCGTTTTTATGCTGGGAGAGCTACATTTAGCCAATGAGAGCCAGAAGTTTTCCTCTAAATAAATTGATTAATAATACTTTAAAGTTTAATAATTTAGTGGCGACTGAATGAATAAAATGAATAGATTATATTTATAAATGGATTATTATATTGTGTTTAATCCGAATGAAGAGATCCTTAGCAGGCTAATAATGCCCCAGCCTAGTATGTGAAAACCAATGTTCGTCACCTAAGATCATTACTATGAAAACCTATATTAAATCAGCCGTATCCGAAGAGTTATACTTATATGGTATATGGAGAGTACTATGTGTGCTGTGTATATTTGGCGCGCTGTGCTTTTTTTATTTTAATATACTGGTATAGGCTGTCCTAAGGCTATCTGCTAGCCTATTTCAGCGGTCATCATGCCGTTGTGTATGTTACTTTATTATAAAAAATTGCTTGTTGCTATTAGCTGCTTTGCCCCTGTCTTTTGTTAACTGCAAAAGATCAGGGGCATTAAAATTTAAGAGGGTTGGTTAAGGCTTACCTGCCGTAATCCATTTCAGCGCATTGCGGCGTTCATAGAGGGCCATGGGGTGAAGTTGCTGCACGGTACGGGCACCTTGTTCATAGAGACGGCGCAGGTGCAATACGGCCAGATCGTTAAAAATATATTCGTCCACCAGCTCTTCCTTTTCCCGGTAGTGGCAATGGTTTATAAAGCCGGCGGTATCGGCATGGAGATGTGGAATGTGGGATAGCAGGGAGGCAATGGGCGCTTCGCTGGCGGGATCCGGGGATAGGGGTACCAGATCCATAGTCCAGGCCAGGATGTAAGCGCCTTCCAGGCTCCAACTATATTTAGCCAGGGTTCTGGCGTCGGTAGCATTGCTTTGGAGGAAGGCTTTTTCCTGCGGCGTAAGATAAATGAAAAGCGCTTGTTGCTGTAGCCATATAACAATAGTCCCGCGCTTATCAGGTTTATAAGCAGCCAGTGACAAAGCATACAATACCAGCATGCGGGCGGCGGCGGAGGAAGCTTCCCGGAAGTGCCATTGAGCAATATCCAAGTAAGATAACACAGTGATTTCAAGGTCGGCGATACGGGCAGCATATAGGCGGGCCTCCAGCGCGTTACGCCTGCTTTCTAGGGTATTGGTCCAGGTTAGCAAATCGTTCATAGGTAAACTTGATTATCCTATGCAAGATAAAACACATTCAAATAAATATTTATGGGTGTGCATAAAAGGTGTAAAATGTTTGATGGGCTGCAATAGCAGGCAGGAGCGGGAATACTGTTGAAAATATTGAATACCCCTTTTAAATACATAAAAATTCTCGTTGCATGGTTAATAATTTGTTATTAAGCAGACTCATTAAATGTTTTTAAATGGATCATTTTAATAAAATCTATTCATTTTGTTCATTCAATTAAGCAATGCAATAGCTGGTTTATAAGACTATATATTTGTATTAACTCTAAAGTTGGCATAGGTTATGAGAAGGCACTGAGATTTCAATCTACAGTGCCTTAATTTTTTTAGCCCGCTGTGTTACCATGTTTCAGCCTACTGTTATGGCTGCTTTCCGTATTGATTAAAGAAAGGAAGTTAATGAATGATTGGTAGAAGGTGTTTTCACTTTATACCAAAGGCCATCATCATGCAATGATTTTTGGGATAGAATATACGTGCTTTTTTTTCGATCATAAAAAAAGGCCTGGCAAATGCCGGGCCTTTTTGTGAGAAATTTGATCGTGATCTTATCGTACAATTAATTCTTCAAACTTCCTGTCAAGCGGGATTTTCACAATACCTACGGCCAGGTTCCTGGCGGTGAGGGAAAACGCTTTTCCATCTACTACGTATTCCTTGGGAGTAAATGGCAGACCGTGAATAATTACTTTCTGGGTTTTATACGTGTTCTTGTATTTGCCATGAAACTTCTTTTTCAATTTAAACTCCTGCGCGTTGGACACCTGGCGGAAGCGGATGATATTAAACTGGTCGTTTTTATAACCATAATTATCACCGGCGTCTTCATACAAAACGCTGTTGGCCACCTCATCGCTGTAATACACGTTCAGCGAAAGTTCTGCTACTGCCTGCTCGCCTACATATTGCATTTTCGGGTATTTCGTAAGCACCATACCGGCTTTAACGAACAGGGGGATTTCATCAAGTGGAGTAGGTATGGTAACGATCTGGCCACCTTCAAATACCTGGTTAGAAAAATAGTAGTACCATTTTCCTGCTGGTAGATATACCGCTTTTTCTTTCATGCCTGCTTCGCTTACGTGGCTCACCAACAGGGCATCGCCAAACATGAACTCGTCGTTGCGGTGGTGGGTAAGCGGATCGTGCTGCGACACAAATGCGATGGGGCGCAGCATAGGGGTACCCAGTGTAGAGTATTGCCAGTAGGTGGTATAGAAGTAGGGCAGGAGATGGTAGCGTAGCTGAATAAATTTTTTGACGATGAATTCATACTTACTCCCGAAGCTCCAGGGTTCCTGGTTGAAACCGGTTTCATTACTGGCTGAGTGTGTGCGCATGAGGGGGTGAAAGGTGGCCAGTTGTATCCAGCGGGTGTATAGTTCCCCATCTGGCTCGCCGATGAAACCTCCGATATCACTGCCGGCATGCGATATGCCGCTTACGGCCAGGCGCTGGCATTGCACAGCGGCCAGCCACAGGTGTTCCCAACTGGCTACGTTGTCGCCCGTCCATACGGAAGTAAACCGTTGTGCACCCGCATAGCAAGAGCGGGTAATGAGGAAAGGACGGTTGGGCATGAGGTGTTTTTTCATGCCTGCGGCGCTGGCCATGGTCATCAAGTGACCATAAATATTATGGGCTTTACGGTGACTTACTTGTTCGCCGTCGTAGTCATGGCGTACATCTTCGGGAAAGGTACCCATTTCAAAAACGGCTGGTTCGTTCATATCGTTCCATACACCGCGCACGCCATATTCCACCAAGCTGGCGAAAAGATCGGCCCACCATTTCCGCACCACGGGGTTGGTAAAATCGGGGAATACGCATTTGCCCGGCCACACATCGCCTTCCATCAGTGCTCCATCGGCCCGTTTACAGAAATAATTGTTTTTAATACCTTCCTGGTATACAAAATAATCCGGATCTACCTTAATGCCGGGGTCTATAATAACCACGATTTTAAAGCCCATTTTGGATAGTTCTTTAATAAATGTGGCCGGATCGGGGAAGCCTTCTTTACTCCAGGTGAAGCAGCGGAAGCCTTCCATGTAATCGATGTCCAGGTAAAGTACGTCGCAAGGGATCTTTCGTTTGCGGAATTCGGCGGCAATCTCGTTTACGCGTTTGTCGGGGAAGTAGCTCCAGCGGCATTGGTGATAGCCCAGCGTCCACAGGGGTGGCAGTTCCGGTGTGCCGGTAATGCGGGTGTAGGATTCTGCTACCTGCAATAGTTCCGGTCCATAAATAAAGTAATAATTCATTTCCCCACCCCTGGCCCAGAAGCTGGCTACATCATCTCTTTCTTTACCAAAATCGAAGAGGGTGCGGAAGGTATTATCGAAAAATATTCCGTATCCAATGCCATTGTGCAGGCCATAGTAAAAAGGAATATTGCGATAGAGTGGATCGGTATCTTTCTGGAAGCCATAGGCATCGGTACCATAGTTTTCCAGGCGTTTGCCGCGCAGGTTCAGTGCGGTGGGTTTATCGCCCAGGCCAAAAAAGGATTCATCTTCCTGGATAATTTTGCTGCAATACACAATTTTACCGCCTTTTTGCAAGTAATATTGCCAGTGAAAGCCCAATTCGTCCTGGTTAATAATGCGGCCTTCCAGGTCGGTAATGGTGATGCGGAGATTATCTTTAGCGATGAATACCTTAATGGCCGCTGTTTCTATTTCAAATACTTCTTCAAATTCATGGAGTTGGAAATAAATGGGTGCATCTTCCAGTTTGTGGCTCGTTGCGTAGGAAAATTCCCGCTGGAAAGTGCCATCTGCGGCGTAACGGAAACGCACAATTTTATCGGTGATGACCCGTACTTCCAGGATGGTTTCGGTGGTGGTAAAATTGAAGTAATTGCCCTCTTGCTTCCACTCCCGCACGCTGTCGGGAAAGTGTTTGACAGAATATTTACTTGACGAAGTTTCAATTTGCATATATCACATTTTCTGATGCCAAAGGCGGGCATGAAATTAATAAAATTTAATGGGTTGGGCAGTTGCTCAAATTTCCCGCGAATAGCCTTGATATTTGGCAGATAAAAGTTGGCAATAAGGTGGTATGGTGTTGTTATGACAAGTAAGTATCTTCCTCATAAATTTACTTTTTGCTTTAATCTATTATTCCGGTGGCGCGCCTTTCCAGGTATGGCCACCTTTTTTTTGCACGGAGGTGGGTATTTACGATGAAGTTGCTTCCTAATACTTTAAAATACAAATCATTGGGGTAAAATACAACCTGTTTATTTTATTCTTCTATTTCCAGTAGGGCTATTTTGCCATGGCCGCCGGCCAGGATGGCGTGCCGGCCATCACCCAGATTTTTTACGGTATTAAAACCGGCGGAGTTTAGCTTATGCCAATTTTTGCCGCCATCTTCCGACATACCTGTGCCGGAAGTGCCCGTGGCCACTAACCAATTCGTGGTAATGAAAGTAACGCCGGAGCAGTATCCCCAAGGGGTTGTGGTGGCTGGCTCCCAGTTGCGTCCGCCATCGTGGGTAAGAGCACAGTTGCCGGTGCGTATAGTATCGTGTGCATAGTCGCCGCCTACTACCACGCCGATTTCCCGGTTGGCCGAAAAGGCGATGGCAAAGGCACCGGTGGTGGATTGTCCCTGTAGCAAAGGAAGCTCCTTTATTTGCCATCCCTTCCATGCTGGATGATTTAATTTATCTGGTGATAAATAGCAAGACAGGCAGGTATCGGCCATGGCGGGCTGGTGACCGCTAATGAAATAACTCTTCGTGCCGCCGGTGATAAAGCAGGGGATATGGCCAGGTAAAAAAACAATATTGCTATTGCTGGCGGCAAATGCGGCGTCGCCTTCGTGCGCCGGGGGGCGGCCTTCCCGGGGGGCCTGCCAGCTTTTACCACCATCAAAGGTGTACAGTATCATAAAATGCGCCCCGATAGGGTCGCCCACTGCAAATCCGTATTGGCGATCATCAAATTGCAGGCAATCAAAAAATGCTTTTGGGTCGTCATTATAATATTGCTGTTCCCAGGTAATGCCTCCATCTGTAGTGTGCAATAGCCTGGCAGGTGAGCCGGCATTGATCACAAAAGCTTCTTGATCGCTCCGTGCAGCAATGCTGCGCCAGTCGCAGGAATCGCAGGCAGCGGTGTGCTGCCATTGCCAGCTATGGCCACCATCCAGGCTTCTGCCCACCGTACCACCCGTGCCGGATACCCAGATGGTGTGGGCATTCACCACAGACAAGCCCCTGAAACTGGCATTGGTACTGGTGTGTATGGGAGCGATCGTTGCACGTTGTGCCAAGGCGGATAAGCTGGTGAGCAGCCACGCACCGTTACAAAACAGGTTACGCATACGGTGTAAAGTCATAGGTCGTTGACAGTTTATCAAAAGTGGAGGATAAACCTGCGCTCAAAGTAAGAAAAATATAAAATGAGTTAAAAGGTTCGCCTAGAATTATATATTTGCAAGATAGCTTCACAGACACCTATTATATTACATGTCGTCAATTATACGGCTATTCGCCATCCTTCTCCTGAGTGTAGCAGGTTTTATGCCGACTTTGCATGCTCAAACCCAGGAGAAGAGCTACATTTTCGATGCATATGGGGTGAACGAGGGCCTATCCCAAAGTACCGTTTACAATATCATACAGGACGACCAGGGCTTCCTCTGGATTGCTACGCGCGATGGGATCAACCGTTTCGATGGGTATGATTTCAATGAATACCGTTATAATCCCAGTGTAGGCGACGAGTTGCGCCATGGCGCGGGCGACCTGGTACACCGGGCTGCAAATGGTGGCCGTGCCGTTATCAACCGGTTTGATCTCAAAGGATATAAGCAATACCTGTTTTTCAACAATAGCCGCCACCAGTTATTGGTATCCCATAACTGCGGCATTTCCCTGTACGACAAATACCGCAACTCTTTCCGGGAAGTATTTCATGATACCACTAATGTAAACGAAACGGAGCGCGATTTTCTCCGCAAGTTTGTGATACTGGGCGAAGACACCGCTACCAGGGAGTTATTTATATGGCGTCCTGCTTTGGGCCTCTATGTACTGAACGATTCCAGCTACTCGGTGAAAAAAATAGTGATGTATCCCCGTGGATTCACCCAGGATCATCTGCCTGAATCTGTCGTAAAAGACGGCACCACCATCTGGATGAACCGCCTCCGGGGAGAGTTGCTAGCTATGGATACCCGCAGTGCCAGGATACTTACCTATTGCGTGCCTACCATTGGGGATAACACCGTGATGCGCAGCCTGAACCGCGATTCGCTGCTGATTGTAAGCGAAGGGCATATCACCATTTTCAACAAACGCTTAAACCGGTATACCGACCTGGCCTACAATATTCACAACGTGTTTAATCAACCCTTCATTCCCCAGGTGTTGGAAATGGATCATGCTGGCAATGTGTGGATAGGCGGCAACGACGGTGTGCTGGTATACAACGTAGCGCAGCATGCTATTGTGCAGCACATTGTGACGTTTAACACCTTTGAGAACCGTTCCCTCAATAACGTAAATTACTTGTACCGCGATGCGGCAGACAACATGTGGGTAGGTACGGATGGAGACGGCATCAAGAAATATTCCCCGCATAGAAAAGTATTTAATCAATACCGTTCGCCTTACATTACCCACAACATGGTAAAGGCCATTTACAAACACGATGATGGCCGCCTGTTTGTAGGCATGATGTTCGACGGGTTGGATATTTATGCGCCAGACGGGCATTTTGTGGAGCGTATTTCCAACGAAACTTCGCCCGGCTTTTTCCCGGCAGACAATTTGAGTGCCATGTGCCGGGAGGATGAAAATCATATCTGGTTTCATTTCCAGCGCATGCATATTGGATTGTTCGAGGTGAATACAAAAAAATATGTAGACCTCACCAATAAGATAAACGAGCTAGGCCTGCCTGCGCAACACAGTGATTGGCCATTTGTGTTTAAGCGGCCCAATGGAGAGGTATATTTTAACGATGGTGAATACCTGCTGAAATTTACCGAGGAGGCAGGGGAGTATAAGGCTGCTATCGTGCACCAGTTTGTGCATGAAAGTCTGACCTGTTTTTTTGAGGACTATGAGGGTAATCAATATGCAGGTACTAAAGCATCGTTGTATGTAAAAGATGGCGCTTTGGGCAACTGGCGCACCATTCCGCTGCCTTCCGGTACTGTGGTGAAGTCTATCAATAAAAACGCGCACAAACAATTGCTGGTAGCGACAAACCGGGGTCTTTTTATCCTGGATCAGCAATACTTTATTCAGCAGCATTACAACAGCTTCGACAATCCTTCTTTGGTGAATGATTTTCTTTACGGTGTATTGCTAGACGACAAAGACCGTGTATGGGTAAGCCACAACAAAGGCCTGTCTGTGATCAATACCGTGACCAATGAAATTTATACCTACACCCATGTAGATGGGTTGCAGAGTAATGAATTTAATACCGGAGCTTATTTTAAATCTTTAGATGGTGAACTTTTCTTTGGTGGCATTCGTGGTGTCAATGGCTTCTATCCGAAGAATTTTAAGAACAATCCTTTTGTACCTAATGTAATCATCAAATCCCTTGAAGTGCTGGATCGGCCTTACGATTCAGACACGGCGGTGTCATTGCTCAAACACATTGAACTTCCTTACAACCAGAATACCATTGCTATCGAATATGTGCCATTGGAATTTACCAACCCGCTCAAAAATTCCATGCAGTACATGCTGGAAGGGGCAGACGACGACTGGGTGGAAGCTGGCACCTTTAAGATGGCGCGTTATACAAATTTGCGGCCCGGCAACTATGTTTTTAAGGTAAGAGCTTCCAACAATGACGATATCTGGAGTGGCACCTCCACCTCGCTGGAAATTGTGATCCGCGTGCCTTTCTGGCAAACGCTGTGGTTCCGTTTCCTGTTGTTATTATTACTATTGGGCATTGCATATTATTTTTCCACTTTATACCTCGATTATAAGATCCGTCATGAAAAGCTGAAGTTGGAAAAAGAGCAGGCGGTAGACCAGGAGCGCGCCCGCATTTCCAGCGATATGCACGACGATTTGGGTTCGGGGCTGAGTACCATCCGGTTGCTCAGCGAGATTGCCAAGCGAAAAATCCACGACCCATCGCAGACCAAGGAAATAGAACGTATTTCTGAGGCGGCGGGCGAGCTGGTAGACAAAATGGGTGAAATTATCTGGGCCATGAATTCCAGCAACGATTCGCTGGAGAACCTTATAGCTTATATGCGCAGTTTCGTGGCAGACTTCCTGGAACATGCGCACATTGAACATGCATTTTACATTCCCGAAAGCATTCCTGACATTAAACTGAGTGGTGGTACCCGTCGCAATATTTACCTGGCGGTAAAAGAATCGGTCAACAATGTGATGAAGCATGCGCAGGCTACGGAAGTAATCATTGAGCTAAAGATTGAAGACAGTAAAATGACCATCCTCATTCGGGATAATGGCAGGGGGTTTGATCCTGAAAAGGTGCGCCTCTTTGGCAACGGTCTCAAGAATATACAAAAGCGCATGCAAGCGGTCGGTGGTTATGCCGACATTTCTACCAATAAGGGTACTACTGTGCTGTTAGATATACCGCTAAATTAGACTACATTCGCTATAAGAATTTAGCCCAATTGAACCAATTAAATACAATGACTGTTTATTCAAAAAAGAAGTCCCAGGGATCCATGGATATTATATCAGTGGCCATTGTGGAAGATAACCATGATATTCGAACTGCCATGGAATTGCTAATAAACGGTTCAGAAGGGTATGCCTGTGTAGGCGCCTTCAACAATGGAGAGACCGCAGTAGAGCAAATTCCGGCCTTGCTGCCCAATGTGGTATTGATGGATTTCAACCTGCCGGGTGGCATGAATGGCATTGAATGCATTGCGAGACTGAAAGGAGAATTTCAGGACATGCAATTCATGATGCTCACCGTTTACGAAGATGATGAGAAAATCTTTCAAGCGCTGGAGGCCGGCGCCAGTGGATATATTTTGAAAAAAACCAGCCCCGGCGAACTCCTGGAGGCGATCATGGAAGTGCACCATGGCGGCTCGCCCATGAGCAGCCAGATAGCCCGCAGGGTAGTGGCATATTTTCAGAAACAAGCCAAACCAAATCCTGCCCTGGAAGCGCTGACCAGCCGTGAGAAAGAAATACTGGATCAGTTGTCCAAGGGTTTTCTTTACAAAGAGATCGCCAGCAATCTGTTTATCAGCATTGAAACGGTGAGAAGACATGTGCACAACATTTATGAGAAACTGCACGTAAGGAGCAGGACCGACGCGGTGAACAAATACTATAACCGGTAATCATTCCGGAAAAATAATACAGACGAAAAAGCGAGGTAATTGCCTCGCTTTTTTATTGGGGTAAAGTGTAAAAAAGAATGACACCGCACCGGGACGGGGTCATTCCTTTTCGTGTAGGAAAGGTGAAAATTCGGCGCCGGAAACCGGCCAAGAAGAAGGTGGACGCTAGTATTTACGTACAGGTGCTTTCCTGAGTTGCAACCTACGGAGATACTGATTTGCCAGGTGAACGCATAGAACCATGGCTGCAATGAGCAGGCAGGCCAGTTTAAACAACAGACCAAATTTCATAAGAATCGGATTTATATTAGGATATGGTTTACAAAAAGTAAAAAGGGAAATCATGCAGCAAACTCCTAGCGCAACATCTGCCAGGATTCGAATTTCTGCACTAATTTGACGAAGGTATGGTTAATGCGTTGCATAGACTGCTGTTCTCTCCGGATGAGGAGGAAAATAACGGTCAATGGTGCGGAAAACAACAGGAAGTATAACAATGATTGCATAGGATAAAGGTTTTATAGTTAGGTTAAGTTCGTTAAAATCAGTCAGGGATAGTGTTGAGTAAATATAGTAATTATTTTAAATAAAATAAATTTTATATAATTATTTTTTGAATAATTATGTAAAATGCCCCTGCTTCTTGGGTTTTCTTATACAAATTGGTGAATAATACAGCAGATTAGCGAAAAAGAATTAACATAGAGAATATTTATATATTATTTTAGGCAGGCGTAGCAGTTATACCGGTGAATAACTTAAACTTGGCAAATACCGGCAAACTATTATTTTTGCCAATAAGCGGGTTTTGCTAAAAGTTTTAGTAAGTTGCCGCTGCAAGAATGGAGTGTGCGGGTATTCCCATTCAATAGAAACTGGAATTTAAGTAGTTATGGCAAATACGGACAATAAAGACATGTTTGCATCGTATACTGAAGACTCCATCCGGTCGTTGGACTGGCGGGAGCATATCCGGCTGCGTCCGGGTATGTATATCGGTAAACTGGGAGATGGATCCAGCATGGACGATGGCATTTATATCCTGATTAAAGAGGTGGTAGACAACTGTATTGACGAGCACACGATGGGGTATGGTAAGCAGGTGGAAATTAAAGTGACGGAACACAATGTGACGGTGCGCGATTATGGCCGGGGCATACCCCTGGGCAAAGTCGTGGATGTAGTAAGTAAGATAAACACTGGTGCGAAGTACGACAGCAAAGCCTTCCAGAAATCGGTGGGGCTGAATGGGGTAGGTACCAAGGCGGTGAATGCCCTGTCTTCCTACTTTAAAGTACAATCTATCCGTGAAGGGCGTACCCGTATCGCGGAATTTGAGCGGGGCGTACTTTCTAAAGAGCATAAAGAGGTAGCTACTTCCGAGCCAAACGGTACAATGGTTACATTTGTGCCAGACGATACCGTGTTCAAGAACTACCGTTATATTCCGGAATACCTGGAAACCCAGATATGGAACTATTGCTATTTGAATGCGGGGTTAACCATTTTGTTTAACGGCACAAAATATATCTCTAAAAATGGCCTGCTGGACCTGCTGAAACGCCAGACTACCGAAGAGGAGTTGCGTTATCCCATTATTCATTTGCGGGGAGAAGATATTGAAGTGGCCATTACCCACGAAAATGCCTATGGTGAAGAATATTATTCCTTCGTAAACGGGCAGCATACCACCCAGGGCGGTACCCACCTGGCGGCTTTCCGGGAGGCTTATGTAAAAACCATCCGCGACTTTTACAAAAAAGACTACGACGCTACCGATATCCGCGCCAGCATTTGTGCAGCGGTGTCGGTGCGTGTGCAGGAGCCAGTGTTTGAATCGCAGACTAAGACCAAACTGGGTTCTATGACGGTATCAGAAGGGGGGCAGTCGATGAAGGCCTTCGTGCTGGACTTCCTTTCCAAACACCTGGATGATTACCTGCACCGCAATCCTTCTACGGCCGATGCATTGAAAAAACGCATAGAGCAAAGCGAGCGCGAACGCAAGGAACTGGCCGGTATTAAAAAACTAGCCAATGAGCGTGCAAAAAAAGCTAACCTGCATAACCGCAAACTGCGGGATTGCCGTTTTCATTTAAATGATGAACTGAGCGGCAAGGACAAGGATATACAGGAAATGAAACGCCGGGAAACTACCCTCTTTATTACTGAAGGCGATTCTGCAAGTGGCTCCATCACCAAATCGCGGAACGTGGAAAACCAGGCAGTGTTTAGCCTGCGTGGTAAGCCTTTGAACTGTTATGGGCTTACCAAGAAGATTGTGTATGAGAACGAAGAATTTAACCTGCTACAGCATGCCCTCAATATTGAAGAAGGCCTGGATGACCTGCGCTATAACAATATTGTAATTGCCACTGATGCCGATGTGGATGGTATGCATATTCGCCTGCTGCTGCTTACGTTTTTCCTGCAATTTTTCCCTGACCTGGTGAAAAACGGACATGTATTTATATTGGAAACACCGCTTTTCCGCGTGCGGAACAAGCAGCAAACCATTTACTGCTATGATGAAAGTGAAAAACAAGCAGCGGTGAAGAAGCTAGGAGGCAAGCCTGAGATCACCCGTTTTAAAGGATTGGGAGAGATTTCACCGGATGAATTTGGCCGTTTCATTGGCGCAGATATGAAGAAAGATCCGATCATTTTATCCAAGGACGTACATATCCAGAAACTGCTGGAATACTACATGGGCAAAAATACCCAGACCCGCCAAGAGTTTATCATTGGCAACCTGCGGTATGAAAAAGACCTGATCGATGAGGAAACCCCGGCAGAGGCATAGGGATTTGGTGAAGATTGTAAGGCCTTCTTTTCCTGTCAGGGAATACAAAGGCAGGAAGTTTTTTTTATTTAAATTCCATCAAAGACCGGTTGGTTTTGATGTTTTGTAATTGACATACATGCATATAGTATTTGGAGCATCTTCGGTAACGGCTTTATCTGCGGCTTTTGAGCTGGATAATAGTCTTCAGTCGGAAATCCTGTGTTTTGAGGACGACTTGTCTGTAGGGCCGCTGTTCATTCTGGATACCCGGGATGGCCAGCAGGCCCGCCAGCAGTGGTGGGATCAAGTAAACGATGTAACTCCACCGCCTGTACCCGTGGAGCATCCCAATTTATCGCCGGTACCGGCGGGCCTTACGCCCCTGGCAGACCTGCCACAGGATGTACTGCTGTTCAAGGAGCTAAAAGCCTTACTTAAGGCCGATCCGGAACTGCAATTGTTTATCTGGGCAGGGCAGAATGCCCGGGATGTTAGCGGTTATTTTTGGCTGGTGAACCAGTTGTACGACTTTGCTGGCCGCGTACAGATCATTTATCTGAACAACCTTCCTTTCCTGAATGAAAAGGGCAACTTATTTTATCCTACCCACCTGAGCCAGATACTGCCCAAGGAGTTTGTGAAGGCCAAAAAGCTGGCCCGTCCTGTATCGCTGGCGGAATTTGAACTGGATGGCGACGAATGGAAAAGGCTGATGAATGAAAATGCCGGCGTACGCCTGTTGGAAGGCGGCAAAAAACTGAAAGGCGAAACCGTTTCCTTCTACGACAAAGACCTGGTGGCGATCGTGGGTAAGGAGTCTATGAAAGCCAATAAAGTGGTGAGCCAGTTGATCAGCAAGCTGAAATACCCGGTGGCAGAGGCTTTCCTGGTATGGCGCTTAAAAGAGTTGGTGAAACAGGGTATCCTGGAAAGTAAAGGGGAGTTTAAATCCCTCAAAGATTTTGAAGTGCAGGTGCCGGGGGCAGTAACCTCCGCGCCGGAAAATGCTGAAGTATGATCAAAGTAACTGCCTTACACCTCACTGGCAAAGACGACCGGGGCGAAAATTATACCTTGGAAAGCTTTCGTACAGGTGAGTTTATCCTGTGTTACCGCAAGGCTGGCAGCAGCAGCGGGCAGCACTATCATACAGGCAAAAGCGCCCACAAAGATCCGGAAATACTATTTCTACTGAGCGGGAAAGCGGAATTGCACTGGTGTACACTGGATAATCGCGCTCACCTGGAAGTGCTTACGATCGAGGCCCCTGCCAGGGTGGAAGTGCCAAAGCTATTGTGGCATCAGTTAATTGCCGTAACGGATTGCAGTTTCCTGGAGTTGAACAGCCTGGCAGATGTACAGGCAGACTCGGTGAGGATTTGGAAAACGGACTTGTTGAAATAGGCGACACTATGCGCTTTAGTGACACCATCACCCTGGCTGCATATATTCATTGTAAACGTAAAGATGCAACATACTCATGAGCGAATTAGAAAATGGAACGGCCTCCGATGAATCATTGCAAGGCGTCATACATGTTGGCGGTATGTACGAAAACTGGTTCCTGGATTATGCCTCCTACGTAATCCTGGAACGGGCGGTACCGGCGGTGGAAGACGGGCTAAAACCGGTACAGCGCCGTATTATGCATGCCATGAAAGAAATGGATGATGGCCGCTTTAATAAAGTAGCCAACATCATTGGGCAAACCATGCAATACCATCCGCATGGCGATGCTTCTATCAGCGACGCGATCGTGAATATGGGTCAAAAGGACTTGCTGATAGAAACCCAGGGTAACTGGGGTGATGTGCGTACCGGCGACGATGCTGCGGCAGCCCGTTACATCGAGGCCCGCCTCTCTAAGTTTGCACTGGAGGTTTTGTTCAACGCAAAGACCACCGTATGGCAGTTAAGTTATGACGGCCGTAAAAACGAGCCACTGGCGCTGCCTGCTAAATTTCCGCTGCTGCTGGCACAGGGCGCAGAAGGTATTGCGGTGGGACTTTCTACCAAAATATTACCCCACAACTTTTGTGAGCTGATCGATGCTTCTATCAAATACCTGCGGGGCAAAAAATTTGAACTATACCCCGACTTCATGACTGGCGGTATGCTGGATGCCGGCAACTACAACGACGGCAAGCGGGGAGGCAAAGTAAGGGTGCGCGCTCACATTGAAGAAAAAGATAAAAAGACCCTGCTCATTAAAGACGTGCCTTACGGGATCACCACTACCCAATTGATGGAGAGCATTGTAAAGGCCAATGACAACGGGAAAATAAAAATAAAAAAGGTGGTAGACAATACTGCTGCCGAGGTAGAGATAGAGGTGCACCTGGCCCCTGGCATTTCGCCAGACATTACCATCGATGCACTGTATGCCTTTACCGATTGTGAAATTTCCATTTCGCCCAATGCCTGCGTGATCATAGAAGACAAACCCCGCTTTGTAACGGCTTCCGACCTGTTGCGGCAATCGACTGATCTGACCAAGTTATTGTTGCAGGAAGAATTGAAGATTAAGCTGGCAGAACTGGAAAACAAATGGCATTATACCTCCCTGGAAAAGATCTTCTTTGAAAAGCAGATATACAAAGAACTGGAGCAGAAACACAAAGACTGGGAAACTGTGCTACAGGCCATCGATAAAGCATTTGGGCCTTACAAGAAATTGTTGAAACGACCCATTGAGCGGGAAGATATTGTGAAGCTCACTGAAAAGCCCGTGCGGCGCATTTACCGTCTCGACATCAATGAACTGAACGAACAGATCAAGGCTATAGAAGCAGATATTAAGCAAGTGAAATTTGACCTGGCCAACCTGACCGATTTTGCGGTGACTTATTATGAAAACCTGCTGAAGAAATATGGCAAGGGTCGCGAGCGCAAAACGGAGCTTAAGACCTTCGATACCATCCAGGTGCAGCAGGTGGCTATGGCTAATACTAAGATTTATGTGAACCGCGCCGAAGGTTTTATTGGCACCTCGCTCAAGAAAGATGAATTTGTAGCAGATTGTTCCGACCTGGATAATATCATCGTGTTTCTACGTAATGGCAAGATGCTCATCACCAAAGTGGCCGAAAAAACCTTCGTAGGCAAGGACATAATTCACATAGCCGTGTTCCGCAAAAATGATGAACGCACCACCTACAACATGATTTATGTAGATGGCATCAGCGGTGTTACGTATGCCAAACGCTTCAACGTAACAGGCATTACCCGTGACAAGGAATACGAACTGGCTGGTAAGGGGGATAAACATACCAAGGTGTATTATTTTTCCGCCAATCCCAACGGGGAAGCGGAAGTGGTGACCGTAAAACTCAGTCCCAATAGCCCTGCCCGTAAAAAGGAATTTGATTTCTATTTTGAAACGCTGGATATCAAAGGCCGTAATTCTATGGGTAACCAGCTCACGAAATATGCCGTGAAAGGGGTGAAGTTCAAGGAAGCCGGCGTATCTACCCTGGCGGGCATGAAAATTTGGTATGACGATGCTACGGGCCGCCTGAACATTGAAGAACGCGGGGTATACATTGGAAGTTTTGAAGGGGAAGATAAAATTCTGGTCATTAATAAAAACGGTACTTACGAGCTTACCAATTATGAGCTTACTAACCGGTATGAAACGGCCATGGTGATGTATATTGAAAAATTTAACCCAGAGAAAATTGTTTCAGCCATTTATTACGATGCTGATAAAAAACAATACAACGCCAAACGTTTTAAAATTGAAACGCAGACGCTGCATAATAAATTCCAATTTATCAAGGAAGGTACTGGCAACTACCTGGAGCTGGTGACCACCGTAGAATCGCCCTTGTTGTTATTGAAAACCGGTAAGAAACGTAATCCGGAAGAAGAACAATTTGAGTTGAATGAATTTGTGGAAGTAACGGGCTGGAAGACGGTAGGGACACGCATTGCCGGCGATGACTTTGTAAGTATAGAACTGCTGAACGAAGAAGAAGACCCGGACGATGGTGCGGTGCAAGGAGAATTATTTTAATCCATGACCTCGCGCCTGGTAGCGCCCTCCGCAGCTTTCGCAGCGGAGGGCTTTTTATTGCAAGGATCTGAGCCGGGGTTTATCACCCAATAAAGGGTATAGAAAGTATTATTGTTTTTTTCCGGGTTTCTTTTTGGTAGCGGGCTGCTGGGCGGCTGCTTCGGCGGCTTTTTGGGCCTGTACCTCTTCTTCAGACTGGATGTGGGTATTGTCTTTGCTTTTCATATCCAGCGGAACAGGGATGGGTGGTTTTCCATTGGGCAGGGCGTCGTGGAAAATCTTATCAATATGTACCCATTTGCCACCTTTCCATTTAAACGCCTCATAGTCCATGTCGGGTACATAGGTGAATTTCTTGGAAGGCTCATTGATTTCCGAAATGAGGTGGTCGAACACAATTTCATCCATGTCGGCACTAAAGTTTAGCATAACGGCTGCTTCCTTTTTGTATTCCAGGAAAAAACGGTTTTGGGTGGGGCGCTTTACCGTATCTTCTTCAAAGCTGAAATAGGGACCGCCAAAAACGGGCTGACCGTTTTTGAAGGTCAGCATTTCCAGTAGTTTTTTTTGGCTGCGGGGATTGTTACCATCCCATCCCAGTAGGGTATAATATTCTTGGTTAAAAAAGTGGGTTTGTACGATGTTATAATAGAGGCATCCATACCAGGCCTTGTTACTGGTAATGGTGTCCCTGTTTACGATAGCGTCGCTACTGTCTATGAGGGCAAAGAGTTTCAGGCTACCATCGGGCGTATTTAACTGGATGGCGCCGTGGTGTTGAAAAAAGCCGTTGTCTGTTTCCTGTAGCCAGGTGAAAATGCGGAAGGTGCTGTCTTTTGGATATTTAATGGAAATAGTTTGCAGGGAATCGAAAGGGAAATAAAAGGAGTTGTTGGTTTTAAGTGCGCGCACCAGTTTGGGAATAAAAGCTTCTAGGGCATTTTGTTTGATATTGTCATTTAAACCGTGCAGCATTTGGTCGGCTACTTTTTGCAGGGTGTCTTGCGAACGGCGCAGGGCTTTTTCGTCCTGGGGCAATAGCTTTTGGGCATGCAATGCTTGCAGGCTTAAACAGAGCAACAGGAGCAGGGAGCTGAATTTTTTTGTCATGCAGGAAAGTATTGGTGATTATACGTGGCAATTACGTGATTTATTGTATGGCTTTGGCAAAGTGCAACAAACTATCGTACCGTGCATCCTGCAAGGGATGCGGAAAGAGTAGGTGTGGCTGGGTAGAGGGAATGAAGACGGTGTACATGCCGAGTTGCTTTCCAAACTGCATGTCGCTCCCGGTATTGCCCACCATGATACTGCGGGAGAAATTAATCTCCGGAAAATCATGTTGCGCCTGCAAAGCCATGCCGGGCTGCGGTTTGCGGCAGGGGCTGTGGGCATCCAGGTCGGGGCAATGGTAAATACGGTCTATGCGCCCGCCCGATGGAAGGATAGCTTGCTGCATACGTTGGTGAATGTCCTGTAAGCCTTCCGTGGTAAGCAACCCTTTGCCGATGCAACGCTGGTTGGTGACGACCACTATGCGGGTAAACCGGCGCGCCAGCATACCCAGTGCTTGAGGTGCGCCTTCGGTGAAATGGAACATATTCCAGTGCAGGACATAGCCATGGTGGATCTCTTCATTGATGACGCCATCGCGATCCAGGAACAGTGTCCAGGTGTTATCGATAACAGGTAGTTGCATAGTTCTTTTTTTTCGTTTAAGGGTGCTTTTGGGCTATTCCGGCATTCGCCTGGAGGGGGGCCGCTGCCATGGGGGCCATTTTTTGCTGGTGCAAAAAATGCAAATGAGCGTAAGCGAATTCATGAAACCCCGTAAAAATGCCTGGATAAAATGCAACTGGTGGCTGCGGGAAATGGCTGAAATTTACAGCGTTTCGCTACGGTAAACAAGCTATTTAGCGTTGGATTTTTCTTTTGCGATTGTGCGCGCTGGCTCTTGTATTTCCCTAGGCCCGTTTGCCACTTTATGCTCCACTACGTAAATTTCTGAATGCCATTTTCCTAAGGCCGCAAAATCTTTGCATAACTATGGCTTCCATCTTTTTGTCCGCAAAGTTCTGCATCCTTCTTTTCTAAGGCTGCAAAATCTTCGTATATCCTCCGCTTTCATCTTCCTACATTCATAGATTCCCTTCCATGACTATGGGAACATTTTAACCAGGTCATGGGCCGCTTGGGTGAAGTCTTCGGGTATGCCAATGTCTATAAAATAAGTAGGGCTGATGAAGCCATGAAGTTCGCCGGCGGCGGATTGTGGCGTTAGTACTTGTGTTTCGAAGGAGAAGGCGGTGGGCAGGGAAAGGCTTTTCAGGTAATGCTGGCTGGTAAGGTATACGCCGCCATTGATGAGGCCTTTTTCCTGGTATTGTTTTTCGCGGAAGGCGGTGATGCGGCCTGTGGTGTCCAGTACAATGCTGCCGTAACGCTCAAACTTTTCCATGGGTTTCAGCGCCAGGGTAAGCTGGCTGTTGTGCGCCTGTGCAAAGGCCAGCATGGCCGGTAGTGGTACATCGAAAAAGGTGTCGCCGTTGAAGATGGCAAAGGTATCTTCTTCCAGGTAAGGCATGGCATGGAGGATGGCACCACCGGTACCCAGTGGCTCCTGCTCTACGGCAAAGGATACATGCAGGGGCAGGGGCGTGTTTTCACACCATTGAATGACTTGTTCAGCAAGGTAACCGAGGGATAACACGGCATGGGTGATACCCTGGGTATGCAGGTACTGAAAAAGGTAATACAGGAAAGGCTGGCCGCCCATGGGGGCGAGGCATTTCGGCTTGTTGGCCACCACGCTGCGTAAGCGGGTGCCCAGGCCACCTGCCAGTATGATACATGCGCGCACCATTATTCGAACAGGTTGTTTTCTACGATTTCGCAAATAATATGGCCTACAGTAATATGGGCCTCCTGGATGCGGGGCGTGTCTGTAGAGGGCATATTAAGCAGGTAGTCGCAGGTGCTTTTCATTTTGCCACCACTCAGGCCCGTCATGGCCACCACGATCATTTTTTTGTCTTTGGCTGCTTTCATGGCCTGCAGGATATTTTCAGAATTGCCGGAGGTAGAAATGGCTACCAGCACATCGTTTTGCTTGCCCATTGCTTTAACGGCGCGGGCATATATATGATCAAACCCGTAGTCATTGGCCACGGCGGTGAGGTAGGAAGTATTACAATGCAGGGCCTCTGCATAGAGGGGCGTGCGGTCTTTATAAAAACGCCCTGAAAATTCTGCGGCCAGGTGTTGTGCATCGGAGGCGGAACCGCCGTTGCCACAAAACAACAGCTTGTGGCCGGTTTCCAGGCTTTTGGTGATGATCTGCGCCACCAGGGAGATCGTTTGCAGCAGGTGTTCGTCCTTAATGATGGCTTCTTTTACATGGATGCTTTCCCGGAAGGTGAGCTGAATTTTTTCGAACTGGGTCATAAGTGTGGTGTAGTGCGTTACAGGCTCCAGGTATGCAGCCCATGGTGCGTGAAATGATATCTTTTCAAATGACCGCCATGTGCTTTTAAGGTGTTGGCTACTTTAAAACGGGTATTGCCCGGGCAATAGAAAATCATAAAGCCGCCGCCGCCTGCACCGGAAATTTTTCCGCCGGAAGCCCCCGCCTGGCGGGCGGCTTCATACAGGTTGTCCAGTTGCTGGTTGGAGATTCCTTTGGCCATTTGCTTTTTATGTTGAAACCCATAATCTAAAATCTCGCCAATTTTGTGAATTTCCCCTCGCAGCAAGGCTTCTTTCATCATTACGGCTTGTTCTTTCAGGTGGTGCATGGCATCTATGGAGGCGTCTTTTTTCTCGCTCACATTTTTTTGCTGCTCACTGATAATACTGCTACTTAAGCGGCTGGTGGAGGTGTAATACAGCAGGAGGTTGTTTTCCAGCTCATACAAATATTTGTCCTTGATGCGCAAAGGGTTTACGATGACGCGGTTATCGTAAAATTCCATAAAATTAACGCCCCCGAAGGTGGCGGCGTATTGGTCTTGTTTGCCACCTGCTTGTTGTAAGTCTTCCCGTTCTATGCCATAGGCGAGCTGGGCAATATCGTATTCTCCCAGGGGCAGTTTTAGCCATTCCACGAAAGCGCCCAGCACGGCTACTACCAGGGTAGAGGAGGTGCCCAGGCCAGATCCGGCGGGGGCGTCCACAAAGGTGGTGAGCCGGAAGCTGAGGGGTTGCTGGCAGTATTCTTTCATCACCCGGTTGGCTACACCCTTCAGAATATCCAACTGGCCGTCTATGGGCAGTTGCATAGATGCCGGGTAGGTCAGTTGTTCGCCCCGGTCTTCAGCATCGAAGATCACTTGCCCGTTATCCAGCGGTTCTATCGCGGCGCGGGCATATAAAGAAATGGTGGCGTTAAGAATGGCGCCGCCATAAAGATCGGAATAAGGACTTACGTCCGTGCCACCCCCGGCCAGGCCGATGCGTAGCGGCGCTTTGCTTCTGTAGATCACCGTATAACAAAGTTTAAAGGGATGCTAAGGTATGGATTTCCGTGGCAATGCGGCTCCAGGAATACTGGAGTTTGGCAGCCCTTACGGCGGCTGTCATAGGGGCTTCCTGTGCTTCGTTGTAATATTTTACAATAGCAGTGGCAATGTCTGCTGGTACCGGCTCGGTTTGATAGCCTACCACGCCGTGGGGTACCATTTCGGTGAGTCCACCTACGCTGGTTACCACCATGGGCTTCTCAAAATGATAAGCAATTTGTGAAATACCGCTTTGGGTAGCGCTTTTATAGGGTTGTACTACCAGGTCGGCGGCGCAGAAATAGTCTTTTACCGCGTCGTTGGGAATAAAATCGGTGTGCAGCAGCACCCGGTCTCCCAGGTTTAGTTGTTCCATCAGTGCTTGGTAGGGCGCGGCGTCTTCGTAGAATTCGCCGGCTACTATGCATTTAATGTTGGCGGCAATGATGCGGGGGTCGGCCATGGCTTGCAGCAGCAGGTCCAGGCCCTTGTATTTGCGGATGAAGCCAAAGAACAGGATATAACGTTGGTCGGGGTCCAAGTGCAGGTGTTTGCGGGCTTCTGCCTTGGGGATGATGGGGCCGTAATTGTCATAGATGGGGTGGGGTACGAGGCTGGCGGGTTTGGCAGGTTCAAACAGCCGCAGGTCGTCCAGCACCTTCTGACTCATGGCAATGAAGGCGTCTACCGGTTTCAGGAAATATTTGGAAAAGGCCACGTCTCCGGGGCGTTTTTCGTGGGGGATCATATTGTCCAGAATGGAAATCACCTTCGTATGGCGGGCGTTTTTCTTACCGATGCGCAGGATAGTACCCAGGGCAGGACCCATGAAGGGCAGCCAGAATTTCACAATCACCAGGTCTGGAGCAAATTGCTTCATCATGCGACCTATGCGCAGCCAGTTCAGTGGGTTCACGGCGTTCACCAGGCGGCGAATGTGGAGGTCGGTGGGCGCAGGGTCGGTGGCATACTGGCTTTGGCCGGGGAAAAGAAATTGGGGATACTGGAGGGTGAAGGTCCATATTTCCACTTCGGCCTGCAGCTGCAGCTCCCGGGCCAGGCGCTCGTTGTAAGCGGCAATGCCTCCCCGGTAGGGGAAGGCAGTGCCGAGTATAATTATTTTTTGTGTTGCCATTAGCCGATTTGTTCTTCTATCAGGTAATTATTCCGTTCGGGCGCGTTGCGCGTTACCAGCTCACCGATAAAGCCAGTGAGGAATAGCTGGGAGCCGATGATCATGGCCAGGAGGGCCAGGAAGAAAATGGGGCGCTCGGTCATTTTATACTGGTCGAACGCCAGCTTGGCGAAGGCCAGGTAGCCGGCAATCACAAAGCCGATAAAGAAAAACAGGAAGCCCAGTGCGCCAAAAAAATGCATGGGGCGCTTCCCAAACTTACCGATAAACATGATGGAGGCCAGGTCCAGGAAGCCGTTGATAAAGCGTTCCAGCCCAAACTTACTCACGCCATATTTGCGGGCGCGGTGTTCCACCACTTTTTCGCCGATCCGGCGAAAGCCGCTCCACTTAGCCAGTACGGGAATGTAGCGATGCATTTCGCCATACACTTCTATACATTTTACCACCTTGCGGTTATAAGATTTGAGGCCGCAGTTCATGTCGTGCAGTTTAATGCCGCTCATGCGGGTGGTGGCGTAATTATATAATTTGGAAGGCAGGTTTTTGGTAACGGCATTATCATACCGTTTCTTTTTCCAGCCGCTCACAAGGTCGTATTTATCTGTTATGATCATACGGTATAGTTCCGGTATTTCGTCCGGACTGTCTTGCAGGTCGGCGTCCATCGTGATGATCACATCGCCCTGTGCCTGGCGGAAGCCTTCGTTGAGGGCGGCAGATTTGCCGTAGTTGCGTTGAAACTTAATGCCTTTGATATGGTGGTTGGCGTCAGATAGTTCGCGGATCACTTCCCAGGAGCGGTCGGTGCTGCCGTCGTCTATCATCCAGATGTCGTAGGAAAAATTGTTGTCCTGCATCACGCGCGCAATCCAGGCTGCCAGCTCTGGCAGTGATTCTTCTTCGTTTTTTAACGGAACGATCACGGATATGTCCATACTAAAGTTGATATGGTTAAATGTTTGATGTCACCGGTGCTTTCCGGCGAATGATCAGGGACACAATGCATGCCAATACAAAATAACGGATAATGTATTGCACCAATTTATAGAAAAATACGCCGATTGTCATGTGATAATCGGTGGCTTCCAAATTTTTAACCGCATCGGCAATCTCGTTGGGTTTAGACTGGAAGGTGGTCATCATTTTGCGAATCACCTGCACGTTGAAGGTGCGTTCTTTATCGGCCGCCGTGATGTCTATAAAGTTATAATAAACGTACTGGTACACGCAAAACAGGGTGATGCTGATGACGCAAACCAGAAAAGTTTGCTTCAGCACCGGGCGAAACGCAATGAAGCCGCCGAAGTGGCGGCGTTGTATGATCCCGGCTACCACTGCCCCTATGAGTATAATGAAGAAAGCCGTTAGTGTGTAGGCCAGGCCAAACTGCTGGTTACTGCCGGCCATAAAAAAGGCCAGGTGGGTAGCGATGAGCAGGGCACCTGACAGGAGTCCCCACTTTAGCCCTGGATTTTGCGTGTTGTCTTCCATGGATACAATTTAAAAGTTGGATAGGCTGCCATTGATCACGCCCAGGACTTTGCCTTTCAGCACGGTGCCAAGATACGCGGAATTTTTAGACCTGGAGGCAATGTCTTGTTCGGTAAAGGTCCACTCGGTTTCCGGATCAAATACCGTAAGATTAGCTATTGCGCCGGTTTCTAGCCGGGGAGCCTCCAGTCCGAAGAGCTGGCGGGGCTGGGTTGCAAGCATGGCTACCAGTTGCTCCAGGGGGAGTGCTGGCAGGTGTTTTCGCAGCACACCGAAGGCGCTTTCCAGGCCTATCATGCCATTTTTGGCGTATTCAAATTCCACCTCTTTGGCGTCCCAGTCCTGTGGCAGATGATGGGTAGCAAAGCAGTCGATCAGGCCGGCCTGCACGGCTTCGCGCAGGGCGTCCACATCGTCCTGGGTGCGCAGGGGAGGATTTACTTTAAGGTTAGTATTGTATTCCCAGAGGGCGCCATCGGTAAGGCTTAGGTGGTAGGGCGTTACCGAGCAGGTTACCTGTATGCCGTCGGCCTTGGCAGCGGCTACCAGCTCCACAGACTTGCGGGTGCTGATGCCGGTGAGGTGCAGGCGGGAGCCTGTATATTTTGCCAGGTCAATGTCGCGCTGTACCATAAGTTCTTCGGCAATAGCGGGTTTGCCAGGCATGCCCAGCCGGGTGCTGAAAATGCCTTCGTGCATGAGGCCGTGGGCCGAGATGTTTTTATCGTCGGGCAGTTGTATTACGATGCCATTGAAAGCTTTTACGTATTGGAGGGCTTTGAGCAGGATACCAGAAGACTGAATAGGTTTCAGGCCATCGGAGAAGGCGATGGCACCTGCGTGCTGCATTTCGTACATTTCTGCCAGCGCAGTGCCTTCCAGATTTTTGGACACTGCGCCTATGGGCAATACTTGTACAGCGCTGCCCCGGCTCCTGCTGTGTATATATTCTATCTGAGGCTTGGTGTACAGCGCGGGCTGGGTATTAGGCACAATCATCACCGTAGTGAAGCCACCCTTTGCCGCCGCACGCATGCCGCTTTGCAGGTCTTCCTTATGCTCTTCGCCCGGGTCGCTGAAGTGGGCAAATACATCGACCCATCCAGGTGATACATGCAGGCCAGCACCTGCTATCACGCGGGCGTTAGGTGCCGAAAGACCCTGACCTATGGCGGCAATTGTACCCTGATCAATTAAAATATCTTGCTGAAGCCCGTGCAGAGAAGATGCGGGCCATATGATGGTGGCTTGTTTGACTAAAATTTGCATGCTAGATTTCAAATCGGGGCAAATGTAAATAATAATCAGCGAAACCGCTTTTGCAAGAGGGAGTTTTTAGGACGGGTCGGGAATTTAACAAAGTATTTGCTGGTACATATGCGGGTTGCTGCCTGTTCATGGGTGGGTGCTGGGGAAACTTACATGCACCCGGGTATAGGCGTTGCTTTCGCTTTCCAGCCATATGGAACCCTGTAGCTGCCCCACCAGCTTACGGGCCACATAAAGGCCCAGCCCATGGCCGGTGGAGGCGGCGTTTCCGCGAAAGTACATGTCAAATACCCTTTCGTGCAGGGCTGCTGGAATGCCCTGCCCATTGTCTTGCAGGGTGATAAGACATTGCCCTTCCAGGTTCAGAATTTTCAAGCTAATAACGGGTTGCCCACGGGAATATAACAAGGCATTTTCCAACAGGTATTCCAGGATGTTGCTGATCATGCGGGCATTGGAATATAAGGGCAGGATGCTTTGATCGTGCAGGGATATGCGGGCGTTTTGCGCTGTGATGGCTGCATCGAAACGATGCAGCAAGGCGGTGAAAATTTTATGAAAGTCTATTGTTTCAAATTTAGTCTGGCTGGCATCGTTGCTGAGGGAGTTTAATTTTACCAGCATGCGATCCAGGTTATGCACAGCCGCACGGTTGCCGGCAAACATTTCTAATACGTGCGGGTCGGTGAATAACATTTCTGCCAGGTTAGCATGTGCCAGGATGTTCATGAGCGGTGCCCTGAATTCGTGCGCAGTGTGATAAAACAAGCTGCGTAATTCCTCATTGCTACTGACCAGTTTTTCCGTAGCTACCCGGATGCTCATTTCCAGGCTTTGATTGAGCCGCGTGATTTCGGCTCGCTGTTGTTCCAGCCTGGATTGCAGATCATCTATATGAGCCTGTAGCAAAAGCTGAGAAAGCTTGCAGTATAAAGATTGGCCAATGAGGCGAAGGAAATTTTCATCTGCGGCGGGCGTGTGTTGGGGATGGGTCGATGCTGCTGCCACCACGAGGTACATATTTGGTGTGTGCAGCAGCGGCAGAGCGTACACATGCTGTATGCGCGTGTGTGAAAAATGTGCGCTGTGTAAAAGCGGGTGCCGTAGCAATGCCTGGCCGGAAAGGTGAAGGGGTAGCCCTGTGGCAGCCACACCGGCTTCAAACGTGCCGGCCCTTACGGCCGCTTCGGCCTTCACATAGGAACTACTGCTCTTGGTTATTTTAAAATGTAGCACCGTGTTTCCGTATTTCACATAAAAAGTAAGTACAAAAAAATCTACTATCCTTTTCAGGTGGATACTTAACACCTTTCTTACGCCTGGTATATCGTTGCAGTTGCTTAAGCTGGTGGCGAAACTTAAAAAAGCTTCGTAACGCAGTTGCTGGTGATGGAGTTGTATCGCTTCCTTATGCATTACCTTACCTCCATCCATTCATGAACGATCTGCATAACCTTGTCATAGTTGACGAGGTGAAAATGATGGCCCATAGGGGGACGATTTTAAAGGGTAAATTTTATAGGAGCGCGTAGGTTAAAGTCCATATATACGCTAATTTGCTGTTGTAAGGTTTTGTTTCCGCTGCAATTTTTTAACCTGATGATGGATATCATTGTTTTTTTACAAATGGGGCGGGACGTATTTTCCGGTCTGAATATTGATGCCAATTCTGTGCTATGCTGCTATTCTGGTTTATTATCATTTTGCTGATCGTTTTAAACGGTTATTTTTCCCTGGCGGAGATTGCGCTGGTATCGGTAAACAAAGGCCGGCTCACCGAAGAAGCCGAGGAAGGCAACCAGCAGGCCGCCCGCACTCTTTCCCTGCTCAACGACCCGGAGGAATTTCTCAGCTCCATTCAGGTAGGCATTACCCTGGTGGGCATTATTGAAGGGTTATATGGCGGGGAGCGGCTGGCATTGTGGGTATCGCCTGTATTACTGCGCTGGGGTATGCATGCAAACGTGGCCCATATTACTGGGCTGGTGTTGAGCATAGGGATCATTACCTACATTACCATTGTACTGGGTGAATTGATTCCCAAATCGCTGGCCCTGCAATTTCCGCATCGCACGGCGCTGTTTATCAGCACTTCGCTGTACTGGTTTACCCGCCTCACTTATCCTTTTGTGAAATTGCTTACTGTAAGCACACAACTACTACTCAAGGCATTCGGCATTAAAAACGACAAGAAAGAAACCATTACAGAAGGCGACCTGCGCACCATGCTCAGTACCGCCTACAAACAGGGCATCCTGGAGAAAAATGAGCTGAAGCTGCACCAAAATGTTTTTAACTTTAACGACCTGAAAGCCCAGTATATCATGACACCCCGCCACTTGGTGGTAGCGCTCCGCGATGATATGTCCCGGGAGGAAATGGCCGTGTTGCTGCGCAAGTACGACTTTACCTGCTTCCCGGTGTACCACGATGACAAAGACCGCATCACCGGGGTGATCATGTCGAAGGAGTTTTTTATGTACCCGGAAAAGTCTTTGGCCGAGTTACTGAAAGTGCCTTGTTTTATCGCCATTCATCAACCTTTGCCCATTGTGTTCCAGCAGTTCCAGGTAAGTATGTGGCCCTTTGGGGTAGTGGTGAACGAGTTTGGAAACTTTGAAGGCGTGATCACCATTTACGATGTAGGTTCTGCATTGTTTGGCAACCTGCGCAACACGGGTAAAGAAAATCCATACCTGCAACAGCAATCGCCCAAAACCTGGATAGCGCCGGGTGCTGTGCGCTTATACACTTTAAAGGAGGCGCTGGGTATAGATTGGGTGCCGGTAAATGAGCGGCAGTTCCTGACCCTGGCGGCCATGCTGCTGGAGAAATGGCAACGCATCCCCACGGAAGGAGAGGAGATAGCGGCGCATAATGTGAAGTTTAAGATTTTGAAGATGGAGGATCACCGGATAGAAAAAGTGTTGATTACATTGCCCTGATACCTGAATGCCTGCTGCCTTGTTTGTATAGATTTCTTGTTTTGCACTCCAAATAAATAAGACAAAGACAAACGTTTTGGGTTTATTGTAGGTAGTCTGGAAGATGTTGCTTTTTTTTATAGGCTGGTATGTTACCCGGTATTTTTTGGAGGCCCTGAAAGTGTTGCTCCTCAAAATGATGGGCGGTTTATTCACCCAGAAAAAGGTCGCAAGTATATATTGCGACCTTTTGATACGAGGAATGAAACACACATTTTTACCACAAATAGGTTGCTACGGCACCCGCATGCAAGCTCCCTTGAAAATTTCCTTTGTTAGTTACTACTGTAAAGGTCTGTGCCTGCTGGCTATGGTTCAGCACAATCAATACCTGCTTGCCATCGGGGCGTTTAAAGGCTACGTTGGGTAGTTCTTCACTGGTATTGCTGGCTATGCGAACAGCGCCGGGCAGTACAAAGGCCGCGGCATGCCCAATGATGTAATAGGCAGGGTTGCGTACTACGTTGCTAGCGTCTAGCGTGATGGCACCTAGGCAACCATTGCAGCCGCCCCGGTCGGTGTGCGGGTTTTGATGCGGGTCTGCGGCGAGGTTCCATTCCAGTACCGTGCGGGCCCAGTTACGGGAAGCGCCAATAGTGAGCAGGCGGATGTGTTCGTCCAGGTCTTTTTTCAGGTGACCGGGCGCACCGATCCACTGCTCGGTGAAGTAAATGTTTTTATTAGGAAATGCGTTATGCACTTCGCTCATCGCTTCTATCTTACCACCATAAAGGTGAAAGGCGCTGCCGTCAATATACTTGTTGGCCTCCGGGTCGTTAAGCACGGTGATGGGGTAATCTGGCCGGTCACAGTTATGATCGTAGATGATAATCTTGGTTTTAATATGTGCCCTTTCAAAAGCTGGTCCCAGTGCGTCGCGTACAAATGCGGCCTGGTCTTCAGGCAGCATTTTCATACTGGGATTATTGCCGGGGTGCAAGGGTTCGTTCTGCACCGTGATGGCGTTGATGGGAATACCGTTGGCCTTCATGGCCTGGATGTAGCGTACAAAGTAGCGGGCATACGCACCATAATAGCGGGGCAACAAACTGCCGCCACGGGTATCGCCGTTATCCTTCATCCATACAGGAGCCGACCACGGTGAACCCAGTATTTTCAGCATAGGGTTTATCTTCAATATTTGTTGCAGCACCGGCACCACGTCGTTTTGATCGGGGCCTAAAGTGAAGTGGGCCAGCGTAGTATCGGTTTGCCCGGTGGGCATATCATCGTACGAAAATACGCTGGCATTCATATCGGACGCCGCGATGCTGATGCGCAGGTAACTCATGTTCAGCCGGTTGGGTCCTTTGCCAAACAGCTCCTGCAACAGCTTCTGCCGGGAAGCGGCATCCATCTGCATGATCAGGGTGGCGCTGCCGCCTGTGAGGGTACAGCCAAATCCATCCATGGTCTGGTAGGTTTCCTGCTCGTTAAGGGTGATCAGCGGCGCTGCCGAAGCGGTGTTGCTGAAATGGATAACAGGCTGGTACTCCAAACGGGCCGTACTGTCTGGATCCGTGAGCCAGCATTCCACGGCTTGCGAAGCGGCGGGTGGCGGGGTAAAGCCCGCAGGGCGGGAAGTTTTACAGGCAGTAGCGCCGGCCAATACGAAGGCCATCATCCAGGCATACCGGCAATAGGTATTGTTCATCATCACTTATATCAGGATCAAAAAAAATCAGTACACAAAAGTGGTCATAGAGTGGGGCAGGCTATTGGTTGTAGCAGCCTGTCCATTCACCCACAGGTAAAAAGGAACTGCTTCATCGCTCTGGTTCATCACTTCCACCACGGTTTTGCCATCGGGGTTCACGAACGCAGTGCTGAGTAGTTTGCTGCGGCTGGGAGTGGCCGCAATGCGTTTGGCGCCGGCCTTCACGAATTTGGAGAAATGGCCAATATAGTAAAATGCATTGCTGTAATACAATTTGCCATCCTTGGCATGTATGGGCGCCATGCAGTAGTTGCCTACGTGGTTAGGGCCGCCCTGCTCGTCCAGCAGGATGTTCCAGTCTGTCCAGCCTACGGTGCCGTTATTAAAGTCGGAAATAATGTTTTGTCCATAGATCTCCCCGTATTGCCAGTCGGCTATTTTATCCCAGTTGAATTTTTCAATACAACCTTCGGTAAACATCAGGTGGGTGTTGGGAAATGCTTCGTGTACGCGGGCTACGTTTTCCAGCATCTTAGCGCCGCCCGACCAGTTTTCGTACCAATGGAAAGCCACGCCCCATAAGTATTTGGCGGCGGCGGGGTCATTCAGTACGGTGGAGGCGCGCTGGTAAATCAGGTCGCGGTTATGATCCCAGGCCATGAGTTTTTTGCTACCATATCCTGCGCGTTGGAGGGTAGGGCCCAGGAAAGATTTGATAAAATCTCTTTCTTCTTCGCCGGTAAATATGCAGGACTCCCATTTTTGGGTGGCCATGGGCTCGTTCTGTACAGACAGGCCCCAGATGGGAATGCCTTCTTTTTCGTAGGCCTGTATAAATTTCACATAATGATTGGCCCAGGCCTGGCGGAACTGAGGTAGTAATTTACCACCCTGCAACACATTATTGTTCGTTTTCATCCAGCCGTAGGGCGACCATGGCGTGGCAAATACATCCAGCTTGCCGCCGGCGGTTTTCATGGCCGCTTTAATGAGGGGAATGCGGAACTGGCGGTCGTGATCTATGTTAAACGTTTTTAGCGCCGCATCGCCTTCCTGCACGTAAGCATAAGACCCGCTGGAAAAGTCGCTGCTGGCAATGGTGGTGCGCACCAGGTTGTAGCCAATGCCTTGCTGCGGGTCGTAATAGGCCGTGAGCAGTTCCTGCTGGCTGGCAGCGGGCAGTTTGCCAAACACTTCTGCAGCAGCGTCTGTAATGGCACCGCCGAAACCTACCACGGTCTGGAAGCGGTGGGTAGGGTCTACGAACACACATACCTGCGTTTCCAGGGGCTGGCCCAGTGGCGTAAAGTGCAGGGTATCGGTAGGAGTAATGCGGAGTTGCGTGTTGGCGGCGGTTTTATAAACAACAATGCTACGTTTTGTTAAGGGCAAGGTTGTGGGCTTTTGCTGTGCCTGTGCAGAAAAAATGCAGCAGCAGCCGGCTATAATGCCGTACCATCCGGTGTACTTCATGGAAATGCTTTTAGGTAAGATCAATCGTTTTTTACGTGGAATATGAATACGGTACAAAGTACAAGATTCAGTGTCAAAAAAGAAGGCAGTGGCGGTATTCCGTTAAAAATTGGACGAAAACGATGTAGTGAACGTGTACATAGTACGTTTATTCGTTCACGTTATAAAGTAAGCAGGGCCGGACTTTTGAAGGCCGGCCCTGCAGGTAGTAATATTTAGTAATTTGGATTTTGCGTAAGTCTTGGATTAAGATCTATCTGGTTTTGTGGAATGGGCAGCACCAGCCGGTAATCAGGTACATTGTAGCCCAGGGATACGCCGTTGCCGTCTTTTTGCGCTTCCATTACCTGCTGTGCCTTTCCGGTGCGCAGCAGATCAAACCAGCGGTGTCCTTCAAAGGCCAGTTCCTCGCGTCTTTCATCGGCAATTACCTGGTTGGCCTGGTCTGCACTGGTAGCTGTTTTAGCCCCCAGGCTTACGCGAGCGCGGATTTGTTTTACCAGGTCCATCGCGCTGTTTATATCGCCTTTCTGTACCAGTGCCTCTGCTTTCAGTAACAGGATGTCCGGAAGGCGCAGCGGGTAATAGTCGTTCACACCATGGTTAGGATCATTATACTTGGTGATGAAAGGATAACGGCTTACAGGCCAGTAGTTGTCGGTAAATTGTCCGGATACGTTGAGGAAGGTAATAGAAGCGTGTAAGCGTATGCTATCGCCATCTTTCACAAAGAGGTTTACCAGGTCGTTGGTCGGGGTGCTGAATTTTTTCCAGCCACCACCTATAAATTGTTTGGTAACGTCATCCATGCCCACAAAGATGGAGGGTATCCAGTCGCCGATTTTATCGCCGCTGTCATAACCATCGTACACCATTTCCCAGATGGCTTCTGTGTTGCTTTTATGCTTGTTATCCCACAGGTAAGTATAATCGCTTACCAGGCTGTAATGCGGGATTACCTGATCGCAGTAGTAGCTTACAGAGTCCCAGTTGGGCGTAGGCATGGTGGCATATACTTTGGCCAGTAGGGCCCATACGGCACCTTTGGAAACAATGTATTTGGAAGAGGTAGCCCCGATTTCCTGGGCATGTTCTTTTGCATACCAAAGGTCGTTCAGGATGGCCTGGTAGATGGTGTCTGAACCTACCTGCGGTTTCAGGGAAGAATTGATCAGGGCTTCTGCGCTGCTGTTGTCGGAAGGTTCCAGTTTTAAAGGAATACGGCCATATAACTGCACCAGGTCAAAATAGTTGAAGGCACGCATAAACATGGCTTCGGACAGGATTTGCGCGCGGCGGGCTTCCGTAAGGGCCGGGTCTACACTGCGCGACACATCGTGAATGGTGATGTTGGCACGGCCTATAAAGGCATAGCCATCTGCAAAGTCGCGGTTCACGTTTCCATTCAGGGAATTGGCTGAAAATTGATCCAGCGTAATGTTGTCGGAATTGTCGCCACCCGCGTAGCAGTTGTCAGCAATCACATCGCCATTGGTGATCTTATCGAAAATAGACCATTCCTGTACGTCGTTTTTGTAGTACTGGTAAAGGCCCTGCATAGAGGCCTCTGCCTGTGTGGCGCTGATGGTAGTAGAATCGGTGGTACGGATGCCCTGTGTGGTGGGATCTTTATCCAGTAATTTGTTGCAACTAGTCCATGCACCGGCGGCCAGTACCAGGATGGAAATCTTATAGCGGAATATATTTTTCATGTTACGATTCAATTTGAAGGTGTTTAAAAATTTACGGATGCCGCTTTATTTTAAACTGATATTAATACCTGCCAGGAATGTCTTAGCCTGCGGATAAGCGCCATTGTCTATACCCAAAGAAACGTTACGGTCTACGCTGCTGTTGCTAGGTCCTGCATAACTGCTTACTTCGGGGTCGAAGCCAGTGTATTTAGTAATGGTAATCAGGTTCTGACCGGATATGTAAACAGATGCAGACCCAATGCCAATGTGGTTCAGGATGCGTTCAGGTATGTTGTAAGACAGGGTAATGGTTTTGAAGCGGAGGTAAGAACCGTTTTCCAGGAAGCGGGTAGAGATCACCGAGTTATTCACACTGTTGGGGCTAACTGCCGGGATGTCTGTGATGTCGCCTACTTGTTTCCAGCGGTGCAGCACGGCAGTGCTTTGGTTGGAGGTATTCATCATGCCTTCCAGTTCCGTGCGCATACCGTTGTAAATCTTATTACCCTGAGAACCCTGAATGAATACAGACAGGTTAAAGTTTTTGTAACTCAGGTTATTGGTCAAGCCATACACAAAGGTAGGTTGCGCATTGCCCAGCAGGCGGCGATCGGAGGGTTTTACACCTTTACCATCGGTAGAGCCGTAGGGGGCCAATTCGCCGGTGCTGGTGCGGTACAGTTCCTGGCCGGTATTTGGATCTACACCGCCGGCTATATAACCATAGAACTCACCCAACGGATGACCTACAATCAGGTTAATGGCATTACCACGGCCATAAATGCTACCAAAGCTGGGCATGGATGTAATGTCGCCATTGAGCGCCTGCACTGTATTTTGGTTAAAGGAGATATTGAAGTCGGTGCTCCAGTTAAAGTCTTTACCTACAATATTCTTGCTGGAAATGGCCACTTCCTGGCCAACGTTCCGCAATTGGGCCTGGTTTACCACCACGCTAGACACGATCTCTCCGGAGAGGTATATAGGTAGCAGCACATTTTTGGTTTTTTTCCAATAAAAATCACCGGTTACAGTCAGCCGGTTGTTTAGGAGGCTGGCATCAAACCCTACGTTGGTCTGGGAAGTGGTTTCCCATCTCAGGTCGTTAGAGGCGATATTGGAGGGGTTGGTAGATAACGGTTCGTTATCAGTTACCAGGTTATAGGTGTAGAGGCTGCGCCAATCGTAGCTGCCAATGCCCTCCTGGTTACCGTTCTGACCCCAGCCTGCCCGTAATTTCAGGTCGTTCACAAAGCGCACATTTTGCATAAATGGTTCCTGGGAAATTCTCCAGCCTACAGACACGGAAGGGAAGGCGGCGTTACGGTTGTCCGGACTGAACTTAGAAGATTTATCATCGCGGATATTGGCTTCGAAAAGATATTTACCATCCCAATCATAATTCACGCGACCCAGGTAGGAGATGAGCGCCCATTGGTCCTGGCTAATGCTCGGCAGACCCTTTACGTGGGTAAGCTGCCACATGGTATTGAAGGGTTTGAACCGGTTTTCATCATCCAAACGGCTGGCGGAGATGTAAGTCTGCTGCCAATCTGAGTTCTGTACAGTCCAGCCGGCCAGTGCGCCAAAATTGCTTTTTCCCCAGCGGTGGTTGTACTTAACGGTTTGCTCGCTCAGCCAGCTCAGTTCTGTAGAAGTGGTCTGCGACAAAGAACCGCCCTGTCCACGGCCATAGTTGGTCAGGAAGGGGTCCAGGAAGTAGGTGCCTTTATCGTTTTTATAGTCAATGCCGAAGTGGGAGGATACCACCAGGTCTTTAAAGATCTTGATATCTGCACCCAGGTTGCTCACCAGGCGGTCGTTGGTATTATTAGTGCGGGAGCCTTTGATAGCGCCCAGGGGATTTTCCCAACCGGTGGAAGGGTTTGCACCTATCCATCCGTTGGCGGCGTATTCGGGTACCGTGGGTGGGGTAGTAAGGGCAGAGGCCACTACACCACCTTTGGCGCTGCTCAGGTTATCGGTTACGTCGTTATTATTTACCCGCGAGATAATAGTAGAGGAGGTCACCGTCAGCCATTTGGTAGCCTGGCTGTTGATGTTCACCCTGCCGGTAAGGCGGTCAAATTTAGAGGGGCGTATCATCCCTACCTGGTTATTGTAATCTACGGAAATGTAGTGTTGGGTTTTTTCCGAACCACCGGAAGCGGCTACGTGGTAGTTCTGCTGGTTGCCATGACGAATGGCCTCGTCGGGCCAGTTAATGTCTACGGCATTTACCAGGGAATCGCTGATGGTACCTTCGCCAAAGCTTTCATTCATATAGGACTGGTACTGCTTTGCATTCAGCACGTGCAGCATTTTGGTAGGCTTGCTATCACCCCAATAGGCAGATACGTCGATCTTATCTTTGCCGGAGCGGCCTTTTTTGGTGGTGATGATCACCACCCCGTTGGCCGCACGGGTACCATAAATGGCGGTGGAGGCGGCGTCTTTCAGTACGGAAAACGACTCTATATCGTCTGCGTTATACGCATTGATGTCTGGCGTGATAATACCGTCTACCACATACAGCGGGTCATTGCCCGAACTGATAGAGGAGGAACCGCGGATGCGAATAGACAGCCCGGCGCCTGGTTTACCAGATACGGAGGTTACCTGTACGCCGGCGGCCTTGCCTTGCAGGGCTTCTGCCGCATTTACAATAGGGCGGTTGGCAAAGTCGGCCGCATTCACCACCGACACGGAGCCGGTAAGGTCTTTTTTGCGTTGGGTGCCATACCCTACCACCACTACCTGGTTTAGATCGGTGCCTAAAGCGCTCAGGTGCACAATGAGGTTTTCCCGGTTGCCAATGGCCACGGTAGCGGTCTTATAACCAATGTAGGAAAATTCCAATGAGGCGGTACCCGGTGCATTTAAGGTAAATTCACCTTTCACATCGGTGGTGGTACCATTGGCGGTACCCACTACGCGGATGGTTACACCTGGCAAGGAATTGCCCAGGGTATCACTCACCGAACCGTGTACGGAAATGTTTTGCGCGATAGACAGCATACTAACTGTCAGCAGCAAGGCCAGGAAGGCCAGAAACTTTAGCTTCATAACGTGTGCAATAAAAGTTTTAGAAAGGGACGATCACCGGTTGCTGTTAGGATCGTTTGCGTTTGCCGAGCAGTGGCTATACAATTGTTGGTTTCATAACATGACCGGATTATAACACAATTTTAACAATACAAAAATACAGCGATGTAGGGTATAAAAACAAATTAATTTTTGATTAAACGGTTGATAATTAACAAGTTATTAAATTTTTGATCCGCTTCAATACCGTGATGAAGATCACTAGAAAGCCCCGGTAATCAAGCAATTAATTGGATAAGATAAAATCAGCCATGAGGAAAACGATACGCTCTATTACAGGAAACTAAATTTTAAGAAGCAGGTTACTTCCCCTCGCAAATCTGTAAAAACTGACTGCATCGTGCTACTTGCGCCCGGGATGATAGCACCTTGAAAATTAAAGTGAGGTAGAGGACGACCAGGGAATAGCATCAGCGCCCAAGATAAAGGCATCTTGAAAATAGCATGCAGTTATAGTAAGGTAGGGAGTGCCAGGATATTGATGCAGGAAACCTGCCGGTTATAACACCAGCCGGCTCCAGCCACTGGCATCGGCCTGCTTTAGTTCTTTTTTCCGCTCTTCCATAATAGTTTTCACCTTATGCTGGTAGCTCCAGCAGGTGCTTTGGCGTATGTCCAGCATTTCGCTGAGTTTGTGGGAGGAAATCTTGCCTTTGGTGGTATACACCAGGAATATCATATAAAAGGCCTTATTAATGGGAATGCGGGTATTCTGGAAAATGGTATTGGCCATTACAGACTCTTCGTAATTGCACTTGGAGCAGCGCCGGCTAAAGGGAGCGTGACCGGCAAAGTAATGGTCATGACCACACTTATGGCAATGGTAGCTGTTGCCCCACTTTAATGCTGCCAGGAAGCGGAAGCAACTTTCATTATCGGGGTAGGTGCGGCTAAATTCTTCAAAATCTACTGGAGCGCTCAAAGCCCGGGCGCGTCTTACCTTTTCCACATTGTGCAGTAGTTGCTGGTTGTCTTCTTCCAGCATGGTGTTCATGCGCTGAATTTCCCTGGATTGTAATTGCAGCAAGTGGTTGGCGTCGTTCAACTCATGGTTCTGGGCTTCAATCAGGTGGTTTTTATCTAGCAACTCATGGTTCTGGGCTTCAATCAGGCGTGTTTTTTCCTCCAGTTCCTGGGTACGCTCTTTTACCTGCTGTTCCAGCTGCTGGTTCAGGCTGTCTTTTAGGCGGGCATGCACGGTCATCTGGCGAATGATTTCCTGCTGGGCTTTTTCTTTTTTCTTCTTTAGCAGGCGCAGCTTGTCGCCTATGGCGAAGGAGAGGAAAAACATTTCCAGGATAAAACAGCAGCTCAGGCTGTAGTAACTGAAGGCTCCGAAATTCAGCCAGCTATAGCCCAGCATGATAAAGAATTTCAACATAAACCCGGCAAACAGGAAGCTATACCCCAGCACAAAAAAACGTGCGGCGCGGTAGCCATGTTGGTAAATATAAATGCCACTGCCAAAGGCCAGCGCCAGCGGGATGATCTCAATGAATTTATAGTTAAACCAGTAGCGGTTAAAGCAATAGCAGTAAGCAAAAAATAATAACCTGATTACTATCACGCTGATAATGAATTGGTTTAGCCTTGGCGCGCGGACTTTAATATATAATAAAGACCGGGTAAAGGACAGGGCAAAAACGCTCATACAGCATAAGGGTACGGCATAGGCGTACTGGTTCCACAGTGGTGCATGGGGCCAGATGTATTGGTAGGCAATTCCATCGGCACTCATTTCGTAAAACCCTATGCTGATAATATATAGGACATACCATAAGTATTGGCGCTGGCGCATGGCGATTAACATGATCAGGTTGTAGAAACAAAAGACCAGGATCATTCCATAGAATAGGCCGAAAGTGATGTATTCAGTGAGGGCGTAGGCAATGAATTTGTTCATGGAACGCAGCACCACTATCATATCTGCCGTTTGGGCGGAACGCACGCGGAAGTAGTATACCGGTGCGCCGGGGTAACTATTGTCTAGCTGCAGTTCAAAGTTTTTGTGGCGGAAGGTGCGTTGGGCGAAGGGGTAAGCGTCGCCTAGTTGCACAGCGTGATAATGGCCCAGGCTGTCGGGCATAAAGGCCAGCAGGTCGTCTATGGTTTGGTCGAAGAATTCGAGGATATATTGTTTGTTAATACCCGGATCGTGTTGGATTTTTATGCGGTACCAGTAATATACGTTGGGTTTGGTATTGCCGGGGGTGCTGGTATGGCTATCGCGGAAGGCGGTGTCGGGTAGTGCCAGAATCTGTGCGAAGGACTTGGGTTGCAGGCTATCTTCCAGCCACTGAATTTCTCCGTAGGTAAAAATATGCTGGTCTTGCCCGGCGCTGATAGACACGGGCTGTTGTGCGCGCAGGGCGTTGTAACCAGTGAGTAGTAACCAACCTAATAAAAAAACACGTCTCATCATAAACAGACAAACCCTCTGGGGGTAAAGATAAGTCTTCCGCGGGTTTTTGTAAGACAGGAAGCACCCGTGAAAATAAAATGCCGGTGAGGTGAGTCGCCGGCATTTTTAAAAATAGAATGATTTAACCTGTGTATTAATTTTCTGCCAATGCTTTTTCGGTGGCCGGTTTTTGTTTCAGGTCTTTAATTTTATTGCTTTCCTGTACTTTCTTGGGTACTTCCCGGATGTCCCATATTATGCCAAAGAGGCCCAGGGTACGCAAGGTGTAGTAGGTGATATCAAACTCCCACCAGTAAAAGCCCTGCCGTGCAGCGCTCTGGTAGTAGTGGTGGTTATTATGCCAGCCTTCGCCCAGGGTAATGAGGGCCAGGATAGGACTATTCTTGCTGTAATCGCCGGTTACATAACGGGGGCGGCCCCATTTGTGCATCAGCGAGTTGATGGTGAAGGTTCCATGGTACAAAAAGATGGTACTCAGAAAAAACCCAATGAGCAGGGTACTCAGACCTGCATGGAAGGCAAAGAAGCTGCCGCCGTTAACCTTATTCCCTACGAAGTAGCAGGCTACTGCCAATACAAAGGCAGGAACCCAGTGCCATTTATTGAGCCATACCAGCTCGCGGTTTTTGAAATCTTTAATCAGGTCAAAGCGGGTAGCCTTGTGTTCGGGACCCATGATCCAGCCGATGTGGGCATACCAGAAGCCGTACACGTTAGCGGAATGCGGGTCTTCAGGGGTATCACTGTGTTTATGGTGAATGCGGTGATTGGAGGCCCACCACAATGCGCCTTTTTGCAGGCTGCTCTGCGCGCCCCCTGCCAGGATAAACTGGAAAAAGCGGCTGGTTTTAAAGGTGCGATGCGAAAAATATCGGTGATAGCCCGCTGTTACAAAGAACATGCGCACTACGTATAACGATGCACAAAGAATCCAGTCGAAAGTAGTGACGTGGGTGAAGATAGCCAGCAGTGGCAGGGCGTGTATTCCAAGGAAATCCACCTGGTGAAGCCAGATCGGTGGCTTACGGTCTTGTTTTACCATGTTGTTCATGACACAAAAATAAAATTTACTAAAACGTTGCTGAATGATATTTGTCAGTCAGTTAGTTGAGCAAAGATAGCCGATTGATGCTATAACTATGGCATATCCAATAGGGCGGATCATTTTTAACGAAATTAAAACAAGTGAGGTATCCACGCCACAGCGGGGTCATGATTGGGTAATATGTCTGCCAGTTGGGGCTTTTGGGTGGGCCTGCCATCACACGTGGCAGGAGCCTCATCGATATATAAGATGAGGGTATCAATTAAAATGATAGTGGGCGGACAAATAATAAATTATTGGATAAGCGAAGTATATCATTTTTACAGCCGGGGCTGATTTTTTTTCCCAAGATGCAGGCTCCCATGAATAGGGAGCCTGTATAGTGGGCCGTTGTTTTTTGGGGCTACTTAAAAATTCAGCAGGTGTAATGGGTGAATAGGATTTTTTTGTTAACAACCGGGTGTAAAATTAGGCCCGTGGACCCCAAAAAACAAGCGCAAACCTACGGGATTTACAATAGGGGGATTTCTACGTTCGCGGCGGGTTTGGGCGGATAACTGGTAGCATTTTTATCATGAAATGCGGTGGTGCGCATGTAGGCGAGCTGGTGCAGTTTCTTGTTTGTTTTTTGCGTAACTTTAAAACTCATCAAAGAAAAGGAGGTATTCATGCAATCTACAGATAAGTCATGGAAACTTCCGGCCTTCGCTGCCTAATCACAGCGAAGGGCTGGGTTGTCCATCAAAAGATCTGCTGGCAAAACTTGCCAGATGGCCACCGGGTTTTTCCGGTGGCTATTTTATTGGCGATGTAACCAGAAACCTAGGTGGTGATGCCCGGCAAAATGGGGCCTTGAATGTCTGCATGGAGAGGAAGGACAGGCAAATGAAAGCAGGCAGAGTTACCAGGTGAACATGATACCCAGAAGTGCTCCTCCCTCATGGCGGATTACGCCGTTCAGTTGCGTTACATCAGTTTCGCCAGTGGTTAGGAATAATTTATCGGTGCCGTGGCCGGTTTTCCAATAGGCATATTGTGCGCGGGCAAATATTTTCACATGGGTATGCACGGTATAATTTACTTGTAAAGCTGGTTGCAGTGTATACCCGTTGGCGGCGTGGGTAAAGCTTTTCGGGTGACTGAACTGGGTGATCAGGTTCCAATTGGCGGTGGCATCGTATTGCAGGGGATCGTATTGCAGCGAGGGGCAGATGGTCATGCGCTTACCGGCATAAAACATGGCCTCCACGCCAACCAGCAGTCCCTGCCAGCGGGCGTTATAGGTGCTGTGCAGGTCAGACGGGTCGCCGGCGTGGGAGGGCAGGATATAGAGGGCCTGCCGGTTGTATACATATCCCAGCATTGGAGTAAGGTACCAGTGGTGCAGCTGGAAGGTGTAAGTCAGCGCGGCATGGAAGGAGGTGAAATGGCCTTTATCGTCTTTAAACACCCCTTTGTAAACGGGCTGCTGCCGGTTGTCTGCGCCGTAGTCGGTGTCGGTAACACGGCCACCTTGTATAAAGGCTTCTCCATATTCGGCGCGCAGGCCCCATTGCTTATAAAAACGGTAAGTGCCGCCCACCTGCACGGTGGCGCTTTGCAGGTTTTTCCAGATCAGTTCCGAATAAATATTGGGGTTGCCGCCGTTACTATTGCCCGCTATAGACCAGCGGGAATTACTGTTTTGGTAGCCAGCCCCGGCATACAGGTTAATTTTTTCCTGGGCCATAATTCCCCTGGTCATACATAATAAAAGCAGGCAGTAAAAAAGGCCACGGAACATGGGCATGTATTGAATGGATTCTGAATGGGAAGTATATCTGCTACACGATTTAACAATTATAGCGGGATCAATTTATAAAAATTCTGTTACCCCAAACGGATTTTTTTGCAGCCGGCTGCAACATGGCGGCAGCGGGCCTTTTCCGGAAAATTTTTTTGCCGTATTCTTCCAGATGGCGTATTATCGCAGCTGCTACTACCCCCGTATGCTTTTTATACGCTGTATGCATAACTACCACGTTATAACCCGTTATTTTTACCTGGCATGCCCCCATCATGCCGGGTTTGCTGTAATCCATTTATCACTTAAAAATTAAGTTATGAAAAAAGCCATGTTAACCGGCGGCTTCCTGATGAGCGCCATTTGTTTGCTGTCCTGCAACAAAAACCTGGACACAGGCAGTACCCCTTCTTCCACATTGCCCACCGCTGCCAGGGCCGTTACCTACCAGTTGGTATGGCAGGACGAATTTGATGGTTCCTCCGTTAATACCAGTAACTGGAATATTGACAACGGTAATCCCGGGGTGAATAATGAGCAGGAATACTACCAATCTGCCAATGCCACCGTAACCGGGGGCAACCTGGTAATTACCGCCCGTAAACAAAGTGTGGGCGGACAGCCTTACACGTCGGCCAAGCTGACCACTGCCGGCAAGTTTCAACCTACTTATGGCCGCATAGAGGCCCGTATAAAACTGCCTGGTGTACAAGGCATGTGGCCCGCTTTCTGGATGCTCGGGGCCAATATCAGTGACCCTAATGTAGGCTGGCCCAAATGTGGGGAGATCGATATTATGGAACAGGTGAATACCAACAACACCATTTTGGGTACTATGCATTGGGATGCGGGCAGCGGCCATGTGCAATATGGTGGCAGCACGGGCGCTACTGCCACCGACTATCACGTGTATGCGGTAGAGTGGGACGCCAGCAGCATTCGCTGGTATGTGGATGGCACGAATTACGTGACGGGCAATATTGCTAATAATATCAACAACACAGGTGCTTTTCACAATCCTTTTTATATTATCCTGAACCTGGCCGTGGGCGGCGATTTGCCAGGCAATACCATTAATGATGGCGCCCTTCCCACCACCATGCTGGTGGATTATGTGCGCGTGTACAATATGACTAACACCAGCGCCCCACCCATTGGGTCGGTTATTTCGCTGAAGGGCAGCAACGGCTTGTATGTAAGTGGTGAAAACGGCACGCAGGCTATGACCTGTAACCGTACCACAGCAGACGACTGGGAGAAGTTCACCGTGTTAGATGCCGGCAATGGAAAAGTATCGTTGCGCAGCATGGGCAAATATGTGAGCAGTGAAGACGGTACCCAGGCCATCACCTGCAACCGTACTACCGTCGGCGACTGGGAGAAGTTTACCTGGCAGGTACAACCGGATGGCACCATCTCATTGATTGGCAATAATGGTAAGTACATATCCAGCGAAAACGGTACGCAGGCCATGACCTGCAACCGTACTACCGCTGGTGCCTGGGAGGCTTTCCATATTTAAATGTGTGTTGTGTGTAACCGGGAAAAGCGCCTGCGAATTTTCTCGGGCGTTTCTTTTTATGGTGGTATTAATTTCCGGTAAGGGGAAGATAGCGCTGGTTGGGTGGCGAATTTTTTATATAGTATTTCGTCATTTGTTTTACCATATTATCTGCATAATCCAGCCAGGCGGCTTGCTGGTCGGCGTATTTTTTATGCGTGCTGTCTTTAGCCCTGGGCCCTAACCATTTTACCATTTTGCGTTGGTTGAAATAATATCGGGAGGCTACCGTGCGGCTGTCTTTCAGGTTGAAGGTAGTGTCGTACATGGGTACGGCGTAGGTAATGAGGCGGTCGTCGACCAGGATGAGCTGGTTTTTAGGATCAAAATAAAGCGTTGTTTTATTTTGGCTATTTACAGCGTACACCGATTCTGTGATGATACGAAAGCCGCTGATATCATAATAGCCGTCTATGGCGGCACCTTCGGCGCTAATGCCGTCTTCGTTTTTTTTGAGGTGGGCAAAGGAAGGCTTTGCGGCGTCGATTTCCTGGCATTTGTGCTGGATGGCTGTTATGATATCCGGGGTTTGGAAGGATAGCAGTAACAAGCAAAGGGAGAGGGTTATTTGCTTCAGCATACAGGGGAGGTTTGGGCAAAGATATCGAAAAAGTGGGGGCATGGAAGTTGTTGCGAAACTTGGCTGCCGGCAAACAGTACAGATAGTTATTTTACGAAAAAAAATCTAAAGACAAAAAGCGTCACTGAAAACTAAATTAAGGATATCACGCGTTGATATTTTTGATCATAAGTAGCATAAACAGTGCGCTATTTTTTTAGCGGAATGTTTTCCTGAGCGGCCCATTGGGAAATGTCTTGTTTGTTCAAAGCGGCCGCCATGAGGTCGGGAAATTTGTCCGGCGTGCAGGCAAAAACAGGGATGCCGAGGGTGGCTAAAAACCGGGCATTGCCATGATCGTAATGCGGCGCACCATCATCGCTAAGCGCTAATAAAACAATGAGCTGTACGCCGGCGGAAACCAGGGAGGTGGCGCGTTTGCGTAGGTTGTCGGTGTTGCCGCCTTCGAACAGGTCGGTGATCAATACCATGACAGTGTCTGAGGGGCGGGAAATAAGTTGCTGGCAATAACCCAGAGCCAATTGTATATCGGTGCCACCACCCAGTTGTACACCGAAAAGCAGTTCTACCGGGTCGCTGAGTTCCTCGGTGAGATCGGCTACGGCGGTGTCGAAAACGATCATGTGCGTGTTTACGGCCGGTATAGAGGCCATCACAGCGCCAAAGATGCCGGAATATACTACCGAGCTGCCCATGGAACCACTTTGGTCTACACAGAGTACTATATCTTTCAGTGCATTGCGGCGACGGCCATATCCCACCAGGGTTTCCGGGATAACCGTTTGATAATCGGGCTGGTAGTGCTGTAAGTTTTTGAGGATGGTGGCAGGCCAGTTTATTTCATGATGGCGTGGGCGATGGTTACGCACACTACGGTTTAAACTGCCATTAATGGCTTGTTGGGTGGGATGGGTAAGTTTTTGCAACAGGGCATCCACCACTTTTCTTACCACCATGCGGGCAGTGTCTTTGGTGCGGTCGGGTATTACGCGGCTCAGGCTCAGGAGGGTGGCCACCAGGTTCACATCGGGCGTTACATTTTCCAACATTTCTTTTTCAAACAGCATCTGGGTGAGGTTAAGTCGTTTCAGTGCATCCTGCTGCATTACCTGCACTACCGCCGAGGGGAAAAAGGTACGGATATCACCCAGCCAGCGGCTCACATTGGGGGAAGATGGACCCAGGCCGCCGGTACGGTCTTGATCATAGAGAGCTTCCAGGGTCTTATCCATTTGGAGGAGTCGGTCTTCCAGGGCTACGCCGGTACCGTCATTTTCATGACCGCCCAGTATTAAGCGCCATTTGTGGAGTTCTTGTTCATGGTTCATCGCGGCTGCTGTAGCATTGTTCGTAGGTGCGTTGGCGTTACTCATGGTTTGTTGATTTGAATGCCTAATAATTGCAGAACTACCGGTACGCCCCGCCATGCTCTTGCGGGGTCAAAGGCGTCGTTTTCCTGGTTGGTGGTTGGTGGGGCCTGTCTGTTGGTCTGTTTGGCTTTTTCGCCCAGCTTACGGCGTTCGGCGGGCGTAAAGTGAGAGAAAGTACGGCGGAGTAAAGGCAGTACTTCCTCGAACACGGCGGGCGTCAACTGGCTCACCCAATGATGGATAACGTGCCATAATTGGGGGTCCAGCAGCAGGAAGGTACCGCTGCCTTTCAGGAAACCTTCCAGCCAGGCGGCGCTGCTGGCAGGCGTTTGCGCGTGCGACATGCCGAAGTAAAAACATTGCATCAGTGCTTCGCCCTGCAGCAATTGATGGTCTGCCAGGAGGCGGGTGGCATACCCTTTTACCATAGGGGTGGCGCTGTCTTGCCGGGCAATGGTGTACAGGGTTTGCTGCCAGGGTTCAGTAATAGCTGACTGCTGGAGCAGGCGGATGGCGTCGTCCATTTTGTAGAGTTGCCCGGTGAGTGCCTGCGCCGCTGTTTCGTCCAATGCGGTGCAGGCAGCGGGGAGGCTAATGCATATCCGGATGATCATGCTGCTGGTAATGTTGGTCACCATATCCGCATCTGTATTGCGCACGTTGCCATAGCGGGCCACGTTTACCAGGCCGGGTACTACCTCCATGAGTTGCAACACATCGCCGGTAGCGGCGGCCAGGTTGTTAATGCAGTGGATAAGCGTTTCCACGGCCTGGGGCAGTGCTGCGGGCATGGCATTGGCGAGCAGGCCGCATACCATGGTCAGGCTGTTGGCTTCCTGCGCCTGGTGATGCACGTATTGGGTGGCGGCTTCTTGCACGGTATTGCCCCAATTGCCTTTTTCGATGATGGTGATGGCATATTCCGGTTCCCATTGCAGTCGCCATTGTTCTTTAAAAGTGCCTTTGCCGGCCACGGCCTGGTTTTCTCCCCAGGGAATGCCCAGCAGTTGCAGGCGGTGCAGGAATATGCTGCGTTCCAGGTCGTTTTCTTTGCGGAGGTCCAGCGTGTAGTCTTTGAAATCTGCGGTGGCGGGCAGTCTTAGCCGCTTCTGCGTTTTTTCAATATCACTTTGCAGGGGTGGTTTTGGAATATCGGTAGGTACTTCGCCGATGGTATCGCTTACGATGAGCGTGTTGTGAATGAGTTCCAGGAGCATAGGCTCTCCATGGCACAACACACTGAGGGTGGCCTCGTTCAGCTCTTCGAGGCCGGCCTTGCTCAGTCCGCGCAGCGCAGCCAGCGACTCCGCCAGGCGCACGGCTTCTATCACGTGGGCCACAGAAGTATCCATTTGTTTTTCACGCAGCAGGGCGGCTACTTTGGCCATCCAGCGGGTACCGTCGTCGGCAGGGTAGTGCCAGGTGTGATGATACCAGCCAGGCGAATGGATACCGGCTCCATAACCGCTGTCAAAACTCAGGCGATTGTAGGTCCAGGGTATCCAGGTGCATTCCACTTTTACTTTAGGGAGGTTTTTGAGCAGGTCGTTATCCTCCTTTTGTTTGGGCATGTTTTGCAGGGCGGGGGCGTGCCAGGCGCCGCAAATTACGGCGGCGGTAGTATACATTTCTTTTTCTGCCTGTCGAATGGTTTTGCGCATCCAGGCTTCACGCAGGCGCTCCATGTAAGCGTCTTTTTTGGGATAGGCTTCGCGCAATACCTGCATGGCTTCTGTTACAGCTTCAAATACCTGTTCATTATCCTGCCGGAACTCGAACATATGTTCCCACCATTTTTCTCCATCGCTAAAACCCGCTGCCCTGGCCAGGTGTGCTACCGGATCGTGGGTGAAGGCGGGGAGGGGTGCTGTATCGGTAGCTGCGGCATGGGTAATGCTGGTAGATGGTGTGGATGCAGCTTTTTCATGATCGCGTTTTTCCTGCCACTGTTGTTCCAGTGCAAATACATGGGCCACGGGCAGGTCCATAAAACGTACGGGAATATTATGCTGCCGGGCATAAAGAATGGCCTGCCACTCCGGCGAGAACTCCGCGAAGGGGTAAAATACGCTGTGCAGCAACTGGTCTGGTTGAAAGCAAAGGATGGCTACTGGCGGTTTCATGGCCGCGTTGTTCACCCATTGCAGGATGGGATCTGCATCTGGCGGGCCTTCAACCAGCACAATATCGGGCTGCAGGGTTTCCAGGAACCGGCGCACATTGCGCGCGGAGCCGGGTCCGTGGTGTCGTATGCCTAAAACATGGGTTGCCATGTGGTGTGTTTCAGTTTCACTTTAAAAATCGGTTATGCCAGGTCGCGGCAGGCGCGGTAAAGGTCTTTCCATTCATCGCGGGTTTTGATCACGGTTTCCACGTATTCCTGCCATATTAGTTTATCCTGCATGGGGTCTTTGATCACGGCGCCGATGATGCCTGCTGCCAGGTCGGCGGCGGTAAGGCGGCCATCGCCAAAATAGGCGGCCATGGATAGTCCGCTATTCATGACCGAAATGGCTTCTGCGGTGCTGAGGGTGCCGCTGGGTGTTTTGATCTTGGTTTTGCCATCGGCAGTAACGCCGTTGCGCAGCTCCCGGAACATGGTTACCACGCGGCGGATTTCCTGGAGCGCGGGCAGTTCGGCGGGTAGCTGCATTACTTTTTCATAGCTTTCTACCCGGCGCTTTACAATATTTATCTCCTCCTCTATACTGTCGGGTACGGGCAGGATAACGGTGTTGAAGCGGCGTTTCAGGGCGCTGGACAGTTCGTTCACGCCTTTGTCGCGGTTATTGGCGGTAGCAATTACGTTGAAGCCTCGCACCGCTTGAACTTCGGTATTGAGTTCAGGGATGGGCAATGATTTCTCCGAGAGAATGGTGATCAGGGCATCCTGTACATCGGCACCAATGCGGGTAAGTTCTTCGATGCGGACTATTTTGCCCAGTTGCATGGCGCGCATAACGGGTGTGGCCACGAGGGCATTTTCCGTAGGGCCTTCGGCCAGCAGGCGTGCATAGTTCCAGCCATAGCGTATAGACTCTTCGCTGGTACCGGCAGTGCCCTGTACCATCATGGTAGAATCGCCGCTGATGGCGGCGGAAAGGTGTTCGCTCACCCAGCTTTTGGCGGTGCCAGGCAGCCCGTAGAGCAGCAGGGCGCGGTCTGTAGTGAGGGTAGCCACCGCTATTTCCATCAAACGGCGGTTGCCGATGTATTTAGGACTTACCTCAAACCCATTTTTCAGCGTGCCGCCCATCAGGTAGGCAACCACCGCTGGCGGTGATAGCAGCCAGTTCTCCGGCCTGGAGCCGTTGTCTTGTTTTTTTAGTTCTTCCAATTCCTGGGCATATAGCTGTTCGGCGTGCCCGCGTAAAATAGCTGACATATAGAGCATTTACTGGTTACGGATTAAAAGCGCGGATGGTGTTGGCTTTTATGTCAATGAGTTTTTGAATGTAGTGTCGCATGCCGTTCCACACATGTTGGGTATAGGGTTCTTTCGGACCCAGTTTTTCCAATTCGGGGGCAATGGCTTCTGGTATGCGGCGTACCTGCAACTGGTAAAATTGTTTGCTGTATTGGTATGGCTGGCTGGCGGTAAAGCTGAAGATGGCACGGGCCAGGTCCAGCGGCCATTTGCGGGCATAGGTGCCGGCAATGTGCAGCGTAGTTTCGGGGTCTGTCTGGAAGGCCGTAACGGCAAAGCGGTCTTGCAGGTGTTCCGGCAAAAATTCCAGGGTTTCTATATAAAACGTAGTGGCGTGTTCGGCCAGGGCTATCATCCAGCGTTGGTCTTTAAAACGAAGGGCGGCGCTGGCCAGTGCTTTTACGAATTTTTTATGGCCTGCTTCCAGCCAGCCGATGATGTCTGCGGGGTCGGCCTGGAAGGCATCTTCCCACCATCCGGGCGGCACGGCTTCCATAAGTTGATATATGATAAATTCATCGTCTGTGAATTTTTTTTGGTTGCTTAGTTGCTGGATGCCGTGTTTAAAAATGCCTGGATCTGCATCTGGTGGCCAGGCCAAGCGTATTGTTTTTTTGCCGCCCAAGCCCATTACAGACCGGCCTTTAGTCAGGGTTACAGCTTGCTGCAAGGCATTCCAGTACTGCAATACCAGTGGCGATTCGGGGATAAGGCCCAGGAGGCGTAGGGCTTCCTCTTTTACTTGCTGGCTTCTATCGTTCAGCAGGCTTTCCAGCCAGGGCAGGTCTTTTTTACCCAGCCCGGTTTCCATTTGCGATAGTAGTGCGGCGCGGGTGGCGGCGTTCTCCTGGTTCCAGGTTTCCATCAGCAGTTCCCTGCCTTTGGCGGGATCTTCCTGGCGCTGCTCGCATAGTACTTCCAGTCGGTGGTTAAGGGTACCGGTTTGCCAGCGGGTAGCGGCATCGGTGGTCCGGGCAAAGTTCCAGTCGGCATTCAGCCCGGCCAGCCAGGCACCGCGGGCGCCACTACATTGACTTACCAGTGGGCGGAGGGGTGCATGGTGGGCAGCACGCTGTAACAGGTCTGGTACAAATTCAGGCCATACCAATTGTGACCTGGCTGCGCATTGGATCAGCCAATACTGCAGCAAGGGAACACTTTCTTCGGCCAGCACATCGTGTAGTACGCTCATGGCAAAGGCGCTGCAATAAGCCTGTGTTTCCGCTGGCGCTATGGTAAGGGTATTGTCGGTAGCGGCCATGGGCAGCAGGCCATTTTGCCGGTAGGCTGATGTTACGGCGGCGAGTTGTAAAAATGCATCGGCATTAGTTGGCTGCGTGTCCAGAATGGCATCCCAGATGGGTTGTAAGTCTGGGGGAAGTTCCTGCCGCGAAGGCTGCCTTTTGGCGGTGCCCAGCAGGGCGATATTGACCAGGTTATTCCACGTTTGCATATAATAATTTGTAGTCGTTATGGTTCCAGGCACCCAATAACCGGTAGCAGTTGCCTTTGCCTAATACGGCGGTTTGCAGGGGGGTACCCCCGCTAATGCTTAGCCATTTCCACAGTCCGGTATAGGGAGGTTCCAGTTGCATGCATTGTCCCTGGGCGTCTTGCAGGTACCACTGGCCGGCATGCAACAGAGGGCGCAGGCCTTCTATGATGCATGGGTATTGGGTGCCGAAGGGTTGTTGGCTTTGTACCCTGGTTTGCCATTCCAGCACCGCCAGCCAGTTCGGCAGGCCCTGAATGGGTGTACCGTCTTTGTTGCCATGCTGGTGTTTTACCATGGCGCGTAATGGCGTGGAGGATGGGAAAAACACCAGTTCCGCATCGATGATCATACCCGGTAGTGCGCTGAAGGTGGGTTGCTGGTTGCGCGCGTAAAATTGCAGCACCAATGCATATTGGCCGGTGTGCAATCCATACAGCCAGTTGCGTTCCACGGTAAGCTGTTCTTCCCGGGAGCGTTCCTTGCCCAGCACTATCCAGTGGTCTTGCACGCCAGGCATGGCTTTCAGGGTATCCTGACTTTGCGGGAACCCTATCATGGTACGCACATCTTGTTGCAAATGCTGGGGTAGTGCGTCTATGTGTTGATATCCTTTGGCGGCCAGGTATAGGCGGCCTAGTTGTTCCAACGCTGCGGCGGGCCAGCCTTCGCGGTAGTAGTTTATATCGCTGAGTTCCCGCAGCAGGGTGGCCAGGCCGGGGGCCTGTGCATCTACCATGCGGCGGGTGATGTTGTCGAGGAAGGGGCTGCCTTTTTCGGGCAGTTGTACCAGGCCGTTGTGCAGTAAGTCCTTGATCCAGCGCAGCAGTTCTTCCACGCCGTCGCTCACTTTTAGGTGGCGGGCCTCCTGGCGTTTTTCGCGGGCATTTTCATCTACGATTTGGCTGGTTTTTGCGGCTTTTTTGGCTTCGCGGTCGTTGCCCTTTTGCAGCCATTCTGTTACCCAGGTAGGGGCGTTATGGTCGGTAAATTCGGCGCGATGGCGTGCGTAATGCAACAGCAGGCCTAGGCTATGTTTGCAGGGAAATTTACGGCTAGGGCAAGAGCATTTATTGGTATAGTCAGACAGGTTTACCCGGGTTTGATACGGCTTGCTGCCGCTGCCCTGGCATAAGCCCCAGATGGCGGTGTCATTGGCGCCCTTGCTCACCCATACGGCGGGCGTGGCAAGCCCCTGGCCGGCCTGCTTCGCTGCATGGTCGGGCGCCATGGCTATAATTTGTTCTTCCGTAAGGTTCAAAGCAGGTTTAATTTTGGGCGGTAAGATAGGAAAATTGGAGGCGGTGGAGACTAATTTTTTTAGTAATCGGGAAGGGATCACGGCGTGGTTTGCTCTCCTTGCGCAACCTGGGTTAAAATGCATGTGTGCGTGAACAGCTGGAAAGTCAGATGGCTTATACGGGATATGACTTGTGTGGTATAGCCATATCCCGGAATACTACGTTGTAGATAAGTGTTTAAAGAAAAATTATTTTTAGGCGTTCGTTATTCCACTACTTCACCTTTACATTTTTCCCCCGGTTATCCCTGGCCATCCGTGAGTACACGCCCAGGTTGCGGTCAAATAAAAACTGGAACAACAATACTGTGTAAGAACGATGACTGCCCAGTGATGTATAATGTTCTCCGCCCATTTTTTTCAGCTCGGGTAATTTATTCCAGGGTATAGAAGGGAAGTCGTGATGTTCATTATGATAGCCCACATTCAGGTTCACGGTATTTAATACGCCATAGTAACTCTTGGTTTCCTGGTCGCCATGGGTGAGGAAATGCTCTTGTATCCAGCGTGCGCCCAGCGGGTGCAGCCCTACGGAAAAGAAAAAGCTGGTGATCAGATATACCAGGGCCTTGGCACCGAAAAAGTAAATGAAAACAGCCATGAAGGCTACTTGCACCACCATGTTAATAACCGTCCATTTGTCCATCAGGGATATTTCCTTCAGGCGTACGGGGCGCAGCATCTGGAAGATGGGGTAGAAGAGCAGCCAGATGGCTTTGCCCAGCACCGAATTGTTGATAAGCCTAGCTTCCCAGCGATAGGGCATATCAGCGTCCATCGCCTCCACGCCCTGGTAGGAGTGGTGTTTAAGGTGGTATTTCTGGAAGGAAATGGCACTTGGAAACACGAGCGGCAGGTTAGCAATAATCGCCGCAATACTATTGGCCATTCGGTTTTTAAAGACCAGGTTATGCGCGCATTCGTGAATACATACAAATAGCGTATGGCAGGCAAAGGCCCCGGCCACATAGGCCAGCAGGAAAACCAGCCACCAGGGGCCGTCTTTAACGAGATAGCTGATGCCTATTTGGAAAGCCACGCAAAACAAGATGATGGCAAAAGTATAAGGGTTTTTGCCGATCAGGGTGCGGATGCCCGGGTGCTCTTGAATGATTGTTTTAGTGCGGCCCTTGTGGGGTTCCGCGTCCATGCTCCACTGGAAACTTGTTTGTTTATGCATACAGGTGTAGGTTTTTTTTATTACCATATGTGTACCCGCAGGCTATCTGGTAAATACATTTTATCGGTGGGTTGTACATTGAAAATTTTGTAGAACGCGTCTACACTTTGGAAAGGTCCGTTCACCCGGAATTTGGCGGGAGCGTGCGCGTCCGTTAAGGCCTGGTTGCGGAGTGATTCATTCGTATTATGCTGTAGCCATCCCAGGCCATAGCCAAGGAAATAGCGTTGTGCGGGAGAGAGTCCTCCTATGCTGTCGTTGTGTTTGAACTGTGTTGTTTGTTGAAAAGCGTCCCATCCCAACAGAATGCCGCCCAGGTCGGCAATGTTTTCGCCCAGGGTGGCCTTTCCATTAATCTTAAACGTATCTATTACCAGGAAATTGTTGAATTGTTTTACCATTACTTCGGCGCGGGTGTTAAATTTCTCTTCATCGGCTTTGTTCCACCAGTTTTTGAGGTTGCCCTTTTCGTCGAACTGGCGGCCCTGATCGTCGAAGCCGTGGGTTATCTCGTGGCCAATGGTGGATGCGCCGGCATAGCCGTATACCAGGGCGTCGTCCAGTTGCTCATCGCGGTAGCCGGGTACGGTAAAGATGCCTGCCGGCAGAACGATCTCGTTATTGGATGGGTTGTAGTAGGCGTTATAGGTTTGGGGCGTCATGTCCCATTCGTCGCGGTTTACGGGTTTGCCCAGTTTATTAAAGTTATACCGTATCCAGAAGGCATTGCCATTGATCAGGTTTTGCACATAACTATCCGGAGTGATGTCCAGGGAGGAGAAATCTTTCCATTTATCGGGATACCCTACTTTTTTCTTAATGGCGAACAATTTTACCAGCGCCTTTTGCTTGGTGCTGTCGCTCATCCAGGTGAGTTGCTGGATGCGGATCTTGTAGGCGTTGCGAATGGCTTCTACCAGGTCTTCGTAGCGTTTTTTGGCGGTGGCGTTGAAGTATTCTTTTACGAACAACTGGCCCAGTAATTCGCCCATTACGTCTTCTTCATGGAGCAGCGTCCGTTTCCAGCGTGGCTTGCGTTCGGTGGCGCCGGTGAGCAGCTTTTTAAACTGGAAGGATGCTACGCCGTATGCATTGGGCAGGGCATCGCTAAACTGATCGATGAGGCGGAAGCGCAATAGGGCTTTCCAGGTATCGATGGGAGTAGATTTTATCAGGTTGCTCAACGCGGTGTAATATTCCGGCTGGCCTATGATAATGGAATCCAGTTTTTCGGCATGCAATGCCTGTAAGTATTGGGGCATGTCTAGGTTAGGCGCCAGTTTATACAGTGCGGTGGTAGCCATTTTATGGTAATTCTTATAGGGGTCACGCAGGTCTTCCCGTTTGCGGTGTACTTTGGCAAGGCTGGTTTCCAGTTGCAGGATGCGCGCCGCCTGGATGGCGGCGGTGTCGGCAGGTACACCACTCATGGTGAGGAAGTGAGTGATTAGCTGTTGGTAGCTGGCAATAATCTTTAAAGAGGTGTTGTCTTTTTTCAGGTAGTACTCGCGTTCCGGCAGGTATAGGCCCGATTGCCAGTAATACAAAGCATTCACCTCACTGTTTTTTTCGTCCTGCATAACAAACAGGCTTAGCATGGGACTTACGCCTATTTTATGCAGGTAGGCCATGGTGGCCATCAGTGTATGCGTATCGGTGATGGCCTCTATTTTTTCGAAATAAGGTTGCAGGGGTGTCAGGCCTTTGGCTTCTATATTGGCGCTATCCATGGCGGCATGCCAGAAGTCGCCGATTTTCTGCTGGGGGGTGCCTTTGGCAGCTTTGGCCGAATCGGCCTGGAGGTTGATGACTTTGAGGCGTTTCAGGTTTTCATTGATCACCAGATTACCGATACCCCAGCTACTTTCCTCGCCGGGAATAGGGTTTTTGCTGATCCAGCCACCGTTGGCGTATTGGAAGAAATCTGCGGAGGGACGGGTGGTGTTATCCAGGTCTGCGGAAAGGATGTCCTTCGGTTTTTCCTGGACGGTAGGTTTGGTCTGACAGGCGGCCAGCAGGGTGGCGCCGGCCAGCAGGGTAAAAAAGTTCCGGGAGCAATGCATGAAACGAAGCGTTTTGCTAAAAGTAACAAAGATAATTTAGTCTGGCCAGGTGAAATTGGAAAGTAGGTGTGGCTGGCAGCAGCGTTTTAGGGAATTGATAGTATTTTGGCTCTTTGCAATACTATCATTTCAAGGCTTAAAATTCACTGGTAAATCCGGATGAAGATGTGTAACATTGGCCCAGGAAACCTTCCAAAATTTTATATATATACTGCATGAATATCAACCATCACTTTCGCCAGGGCCTGTTGGCCTTGGGTCTCTTAGCCGCCACCAGCGCGGTGGCCCAGCAGGTAGCTCCTGCCTCTCCGGCACTTCCCCAATTGCAGCAGCAGTTCGAGGATATGCGTTTCGGTATGTTCATTCACTTCAACATTCCAACCTTCTTCAACCAGGACTGGCCCGATCCCGATGCCTCGCCAGCCATCTTTAATCCGAAAAAGCTGGACTGCAACCAGTGGGCCAAAGCCGCCAAGTCGGCGAATATGGCCTATGCCTGTCTTACCACCAAACATCATAGTGGCTTTTGTATCTGGGATACTAAAACCACAGATTACAACGTGATGCACAGCCCCCTGAAGCGCGATGTAGTGCGGGAATATGTAAACGCCTTCCGCGCACAGGGCATTAAACCCTGCCTGTATTTTTCTATACTGGACACCCATCATAAGATCAGGCCTGGCTTTATTACCCGGGAAGATGTGGAAATGATCAAGGCCCAGCTTACCGAGTTGCTGACCAATTACGGAGAAATTCCCGCCCTCATCATAGATGGCTGGGATGCGCCATGGTCCAGGATATCGTACGATGCGGTGCCTTTCGAGGAAATTTACCGGCTGATCAAAACCTTGCAGCCCAGCTGCCTGGTGATGGACCTTAATTCTGCCAAATACCCGGCGGAAGCGCTGATGTATACCGATATCAAGTCTTATGAACTAGGTGCCGGCCAGCGCATTTCCAAGGAAAGTAACCAGCTACCCGCGCTCACCTGCCTGCCGCTGAACGATGCCTGGTTCTGGAAAACCACCTTCCCCACCAAGCCGGTGAAAGACCCGAATATGCTGGTGAACGACCTGCTGAAACCCCTTAATAATGCTTACTGCACCTTCATCCTGAACGCCGCGCCTAATCGTGATGGACTGATTGATGATAATGCCCTGGCAGCGCTGAGTGCCATTGGTAAAAGCTGGAAAAATGAAGGACCTATTGCGGAATTACCCCCTCACGATGCTCCCATTATTTCCCATAACATAGCCAAACACCAGCCTACCAATGCCAGCTACAGCTACGATTATAACATCATGGACTTCGCTACTGACGATGATTTTAATTCTGCCTGGCAGTCTAACAGTATCGTGCAGCATCCCTGGTTTGAAGTAGTATTCGATAAAGACGAAGCGTTTAACACCATTGCCATTACTGAAACCAGCCATCACATTCAGCAGTACCGGATAGAATATTTTGAGAACGGCGCCTGGAAACCACTGCTCACCGGCAATAATACCAGCCGCGTGAAAATTCACCGCTTCGACCGCGTGTATGGCGGCAAAGTGCGCATCCTCATCGATAAGTTTGATGAGGCACCGGGCATCGATGAATTTGGCGTATATAACGAACGCAGATAACGGCAAGGCATATACGAGCATAAGCACGCTAACGTACCAACGTAACGGTACCCTGGCGGCTAAAACGCCTGCCGGTATAGTCCACACCTTGTATCATCCATACATAAGTGGCTATATCGGCAGGTTTTCCTTTTATGGTACCATCCCAGGGTACCGTGAGGTCGCTGGTAAAGAACACCAGTTCCCCCCAGCGGTTCCATATGCGGAAGAAATCGATTTTAGGAATGCCTGCGGCAATGGCTTTAAAATAATCGTTCTTTCCATCTCCGTTGGGCGAAAATGCGTTGGGTACATAAAATTCAGGCCCTTTATACACTTTGATGTTTATGAAGTCTTCATCCTGGCATCCTTCGGGCGAACTTACCGTGAGTTGGTAGGTCTGGTCTGCATTCAGTATGGCTACCGGGCTGGCGCTGTTAGGATCGTTCAGTCCTGTGGCGGGCGACCAGGTATATTGTGCCGTGGCAATGTTAGTGGCATGGGAGAACAATTGTAAAGGCTGGCCAATGGCTACGATGGTGTCTTTACCGGCATCGGCCTTAACTGCCAGTACGGTGATGGGAATGGCAGACGACAGGGCTTCGCAACCTTCATCGCTGGTGGCGTGCAGCACCACATTATAATCGCCCGCCTGGGAGTAGGTATAACGGGTGTTTTGCCCATCGCTGGTGCTGCCATTGTTCATATCCCAGGTCCAGGTACGGATACTAATAGCGGGGGTCAAATTTTCTCCTTTGAAGATGGAGGCATCGCCCAGGCAAACATTGCTGGAGGTGCCGCCTACCGACGGGGAGGGTGCTATGCGCAGTACTTTGGAGATGGTATTGTTGCAGCCCTCTTTCGTGGTGGCGGTCAGTGTTACGGGATAGTTGCCGGTGGTGGTGAAGGGTATTGTTACGCTGCTGCCGGAGTAGGTGTTCCCATTGCCAAAGTCCCATTGCCAATTATTGAGCGTGCCTACGGCCACCGTGGATGCATCGCTGAGTTGTAGGGGAGTGGCATCCAGGCAAAGGGTGTCTGGCGTAAAATTGGCCTTTGGGTAAGATCCAATGGTGACGCTGGTTGTAAGGGTGTCGCTGATGCAACCACTATTGTCCTGTATCACAAATTTAACGGAATAAATGCCGGCACCGGGGTATAGGTGAGCTGGCGGTTGAGCGCCATTGTAGATGGTACCATCGCCCAGGTCCCAATACCAACGTGTTATTTCGCCGAAAGAACTGGAGCTGTTTTCAAAGGTCACCGGGGTGCCGTCGCAGAGGATTTGGGAAGCGTCAAAATCAAAAGCAGGCCGCAGGGCTGCGCAAAATTGCTGTACGTTGGTACGACCGCCCGTAGAGCCGGCAAATCCCCAGAATACGGAAGGAGCGTCATTAAAAATATCGTGCACCAGGTCTTTCTGGATAGACAGGCGAACCTGGTTATCAACACTTATTTCCAGCGTGTGTGTAGTGGCATCCCAGTGAATGCGCAACAGGTGCCACTGGCAGTCTTTTATATTATTCACCCCATCCAGCACCTGCACCGGGCCGGCCAGGTTGCCCGTACCCTGGTGATTGGTAAGCCCGTTCATCTGTATGGCCAGGTGATCATAAGCAGGATCGTTTTCGGAGGTATTCTGGTAGGTGTCTATCAATACGCCAAGCGAGGGGCTAATGCCTTCAAATCCAATACCCTGGCCATTGGCTCCCAAGTTAGTGCCTTCCGTTTGCAAAATAAAGGCAATGCCATCGGCCCCATTGGTATCGCAGCCCAGGTTCACATCAAATACGTAATTAAAAGACTGGCTTAGGTCTATTTTATTTTTATTCCAGACGGTGCCGCTGGCAAAAGTAGTAGCTGGTGTAAGCTGATAACAGTTGCAGGAACGCTGCGTAGCGTTCCCATTAAGGATGTAAGGCTGCTGTGTTTGTCCATGTGCCCATAAAAAGACACATAACACATGGAAGAGCAGGCATAGTGTTCTTTTCATGTAGGTATTTACTCAACATGGCCTCGATGGCCGTAAAACGGGCATTTATAAATATACAGGAAGGTAAATAAACGTGGGATATGTTGTATATAAATTTTTTATTTTCCGGGGTGATGTCAAAGTAATAAATGATTATGCATATCAACTTTAAGTTAACTGTGGGACGTTTGTTAAAGTAGGTTGTTTACTCAGATCAATTGATGCAATACAGCGTATTGCAGTAATATAATAGTTTTAGCATCTTTAATGCGCCCGTCTTTCATCATTTCCAGGGCCAGGGAAGCCTCCATTTCCAGTACTTCAATATCTTCCTGCTCCTGTTCAAGACCGCCCCCATTGTGTGCTTTCATCGTATGATCGTAAGCGGCTACAAAAAAATGCAGTATTTCTGTGACGCTTCCTGGCGACATATATGCTTCGAAAATTTTGTGGGGATTGGCAATCTTATAACCGGTTTCTTCTTCCGTTTCGCGCAGGATGCATGCGGCGGGATCGTCTTTGTCCAGCAGGCCTGCGCAGGCTTCTATCAGCATGCCGGTTTCATTGCCATTGATAAAAGTGGGTAGGCGGAATTGCCGGGTGAGTATTACTGTTTTGCGGGCTGTATTGTAGAGCAGGATTACTGCCCCATTGCCCCGGTCGTAGGCTTCGCGGTGCTGGATTTGCCAGATGCCATTTGTTTTTTGGTATTCGTAAGTAATTTTTTTGAGTGTGAACCAGTTGTTAGAAAGGATTTCTGTGCCGGTGATTTTTACTTTTTCGTTATGCATGAAGAGGAATTTATGGGGGTGAGTAGGTTACCTTTAAAATTAAGCAAAATTACGGGGTGTGTTATGAATAAAAGCCCTGCCGTGTATCATGAAGTGGGCAGGGCTTCCGGTAGGTTGTTATTGTTTTTTGGGCGGCAATTGGAACGCGATGGCATCGTGTTCAAAGTGTCCTTTATGGGCGCCGTCGCAGAAGGGTTTGTTTTGCGACATCCCGCAGCGGCATAGCGATATTACGTTGCGGCCATTGAGGTCGTAAGCCTGACCATTCCGGTCTACGATCTCAAAATCGCCTTCTATTTTCAGGGAGCCATTGTTATTCACCGTAATCTTTGTACTTGCCATTACTTTTTTTTGTTTGCGCAAAGGTAGCGCAAATAAATGGCGGCCTGGGGATGGTATTTTTAATATTGGCTAAAAAAATATCAGTTTTAACAGCGGTACTTTTCTATTTTCGGGATAATGTGCACTGACATTGAACTGCAATATCACCTAAAGCAAATCGCGGAGGCAAGCAGCCAGCAATCCTTCCGCCGGTTGTTCGTGCATTTTTATCCTCCGCTTAAACAATTTGCCTTCGCCATTGTGAAATCGCAGCAGTCTGCCGAGGAGATTGCATCAGACGTGCTGATGAATATCTGGCAGCAGCGGGAGAAGCTGCATACGATCGTGAACCTGAAAGTATATCTCTATGTAAGCACGCGCAATATAGCCTTGAATTATCTTAAAAAACAGCAGCGTCAGGCCACTTTAGACCTGGATGATATGACGGTGAGCGCGCTTGTTACTGTGCATAATCCAGAAGAAATTTTCATCAGTACAGAACTACTGCATAAGTGTAACCAGGCCATACAGCAGCTGCCCCCGCGCTGTAGGCTGATATTTAAACTGATCCGGGAGGATGGGCTTAAATACAAGGAGGTGGCCCACATTCTCGACATTTCACACAGTACGGTAGCCGCGCAAATGGCCATTGCCTGCAAAAAGATCGGAGCCGCCATTCACCTTAACCTGGGCACTTATCTGCTGCGGGAAGTGTGAGACCTATAGTTTATTACCCCTTTCATTTCCTACCTATTTATTATTCCCGCATTTTGTGGAGGCGTTACAACTACAGATGCCTTTCTTGATTTTTTTTCCTAAGCTTTAGTTATTTTTTACAAACTGGTTGTCCTTTAGGTAATGGATAAAGACAGGACCTGGTACCTCATGGGTAAAAAAGTAGCGGGAGAAGCTACTGCAGCCGAAATGGCTGAATTGGAACGGTTGCTCCGGGAAACTCCGGAAGCGCGTTACACCATGGAGGTGCTGGCTTCGGTGTGGAAACTCAGTGAAAAGCCGGAAGACCAGGCCATGGCGGAGATGGCCTTTCGTCATCAGTGGGCGCGGCTGGAAAGTAAAACCGCCCAGCAGGTACATACGCCCACGTTGGAGCTTTACAGATGGAAACGCGCGGTGGTGGCGGTGGCTGCTATGTTTGTATGTTTTACTGCCTTGTGGTTCCTGCTGCAACGATCTTTCAAATCATTGCCCCTGGCTCATCGAGAGCTGGTAACGCACAAAGGCTCCCGCAGTAAATTATTATTACCCGATGGCAGTTCCGTATGGCTCAATGCGGGAAGTAAACTTACCTATGCCGCAGATGGAGATGCTGCACATGTAAGGGAGGTAACTCTTGCAGGCGAAGGATATTTTGAAGTAGCGCCCATGCCCGGCAAACCCTTTATCATACATACTTCAGATATACAAGTAAATGTATTGGGAACGGTGGTAAACGTACGCGCTTATCCCGAGGACGAGCTATTAGAAACTACGCTGATTTCTGGTAGTGTGGCCGTGGAGTGGAACGATCTTAGTAAATCGGCGATATACCTGCGGCCCAACCAGAAAATGATAGTGCGCAAAGTGCCGCATAAATCCCTGATGGGTATAGATGCTATTTCGCCTACCTGTCAGATAACTGTAGTGAGGCCAATTGCCCTACATCACAAAACATTGAACCCGGAAATATCGTGGGTGAATAATACGCTGGTATTTCAGGACGAAAGTTTCTTAGCGGCAGTCGTAAAAATGGAGCGCTGGTATAACTGCCGTATTACATTGGCAGATAAAAAACTAGCCAGTTTTCATTTCACCGGCACCTTTGAAGACGAGTCGCTGGAGCAGGCTTTAATGGCCATGCAGTGTATTCACCCTTTTCATTTTAAAATTATGGATAGTACTGTTTCTATATACTGACCTGAATAAACCACTACCACAATAACAAAACATCAGGGCAGCCATTAAACATCGATAACAACCAAAATCAGTCGATCTAAAACATTGTTAATGCTGAATTCAACCTGACGACTTACCTGTAAAAAAAACGGGAAATGTTGCTGCATTCCCCGCTGAATCGTTGTAAACAACAGGCAGGGGCTTAAGCCTGCCTTGATGATTATTCACTCCATTCATGGCTAATTTATGAAAAAAAACAGTTTTCGTACGGGATTTCTGTGCCCTGTACTACCCCGTCAACTATTGCTGACTATGCGATTGTCCTTTATTTTAATGTTCGCTTTTTGCCTGCGTGTAACGGCCAATGTGTATTCGCAAGACACAAAGGTAACCATGCATATGGAGGATGTACCGCTGGCTAAAGCATTGAGTATGCTGGCTGCAGAAAGCAACCTGCGTTTCCTTTATGACATGGCAGACCTGCCCTCCGCCAGTATCTCCCTTTCTGTGAAGGAGAAGCCCGCCCTGGAGGTGCTGGAGTCGCTGCTGTCCAATACCAGCCTGCATTTCAAGAGAATGAATGAACGGCTGGTGGTGATTGCGCCTACCCATTGGGAGGACGAGGACCAGCCCATTAAAGGTAAAGTAACCGACAAAAGCGGGCAACCGCTGGTAGGTGTTTCCGTGCAGGTGGCCAACACCAAAAGGGGGCTGCAAACAGACGCTAAAGGCACTTTTATCATCAATGCCAGCCGTGGCGATGTGTTGGTATTCACCTACGTAGGTTATGAACGCAAGGAAATAACTGTGGGTGGTGAAGACGTTATCACCGTAGTGCTGGACGAAAACATCAGCCAGTTAAACACCCTGGTGGTGACCGCGCTGGGTATTGAAAAGCAATCCAAGTCTCTGACATACGAATTCCAGCAAGTAAATGGAAAGGAGCTGGAAACCGTGAAGGACGCCAGTTTTGTGAACAGTCTTACCGGCAAGGTGGCTGGTCTGCAAATTAATCGCAGCTCTTCTGGCGTGGGAGGCTCCACCAAGGTAGTTTTGCGCGGAAGTAAATCTTTAAATGGCAGTAACAATGTGCTGTATGTGGTAGATGGGATTCCGCTGTCGTCTAATACCACTGGCCAGCCCTCGGATGGCTGGAGCGGGCAGGATGGGGGAGACGGTATTTCCAACATCAATCCAGACGATATTGAAAGCATCAGTGTACTGAAAGGTGCATCTGCCAGTGCTTTGTATGGCAGCCAGGCTGCCAATGGCGTGATCCTCATCACCACTAAAAAGGGCAAGGCCGGCAAAACCAGCCTGAGCCTCACTTCCGCTACCACGTTTGAAAACCCGATCTCCCTGCCTAAATTCCAGAATACCTACGGTCAAAGCGCACCATCTACAGGAGGTGCCTTGTCGCCGGAATCCTGGGGCGACAAAGCGCCGGCGAAGAACCAGCCGAAAGACTTTTTTGAGACCGGTGCCACCACGATCAACTCTGTTGCGGTGACCACCGGCAATGACCGGAACCAAACCTATATTTCCTATAGCAATACGTATTCAAAAGGTATTATGCCCGCAAATGAATACCTGAAAAATAACTTTTCGCTGCGCAATACCACTTCTTATCTGGACAATAAACTAAGCCTGGATGAAAGCGTGAATTTTATTACCCAGCGTTCTAACGACCGTCCCAGCATTGGATTATATTCTAATGCGCTGAACGGTGCATACCTGTTTCCCCGCAGCCAGGACTTTACGCCCTACAAAACTTTTGAACAATATGATTCCGTGCGCCAGATCTATGTACAGAACTGGCCTTATTCCGGCAACGATCAGCAAAACCCTTACTGGATTGCTTACCGCAATCCTACAGTCACAAAACTGGATCGTTTGATGGCCTCTATCACGGCAAAGTATAACATTACCAACTGGCTGAACCTGGAAGGCCGCGTGAAGGCAGACCGTAACAACCGTACCTACGAGCAAAAACTGTATGCCAGCACCGTAGGCGTAATTGCCGGTTCGCTGGGCAACTATAATTACAGCGAAGGTCATAACACCCAGACATACGTAGACCTGCTGCTGAACGCCAATAAAAAATGGACGAATTGGAGTCTTACCGCTACGTTGGGTGCAAGCCTTACGGATCATCAAAACAACGGCTTGAGTTTTGGTGGCTTCTATGGCAAATTGCTGAAAATTCCCAACTTCTTCAACATTTCCAATATGGATCGCAGTGTGATGTCGCTGAACCAAACTACGCCGCAGCGGTCGCAGACCCAATCTGTATTTGGAAGCGCCACCCTGGGATATAAGGACATGCTGTTCCTGGAAGCCACGGGCCGCAACGACTGGGCTTCTGCGTTGGCCTTTACGAATAATGAAGCGTTCTTTTACCCATCTGTAGGGCTTACGGCAGTGATCAGCAGCATGGCTCATTTGCCCAGCTGGATCACCTTTGCCAAAGTAAGAGCCTCTTACAGTGAAGTGGGCAATGCACCCCCATCCTATGTGAGTACAGACCCTGCACAGTTTAGCATGGATAATGGTAACCTGTCTAACTTCACCTACAAACCCTTCACCACCCTCAAACCGGAGCGTACCAAATCGTGGGAGGCTGGTACAGAATGGCGTTTTATAAATGACAAGCTGAGCCTGGATCTTACGGTCTATAAAACGAATTCTTATAACCAGTTCTTCAGCGTGCCGGCATCGCGGGGTAGTGGTTATGATGGCTATTATATTAACTCCGGTAATGTGCAGAACGAGGGCTTTGAGGGCGTGCTGGGTTACCGCGACCAATTTGGCCCCAACTTCACCTGGAATGCATCGGTGAATTTTTCCCTGAACCGTAATAAAATCATTGATCTCTACGATTTCATCGATCCTTCAACGGGAGAACACAATGAACTAGACAGTTATGTGTTTACCAGCTTCGATAGCTATTTCCTGGAAGCCAGGAAGGGCGGGCAGTTTGGCGATATCTACGCCCGTGGAATTAAAAAAGACGACAAGGGTGTTATACAGGTAGACGATAACGGGCTACCGGTATTGGCAGAGCTGGGGCAAAATAAGGATTATGATTATGTAGGCAATCCCAATCCCAAGTTCATGCTGGGCTTTAATAACGCATTCACGTTCAAAAACTGGAACCTGAACCTGTTGATAGATGGACGTTTTGGTGGTAAGGTGGTAGACATGACGGAGGCTTATCTGGATTACTATGGTGTATCGGCCGCTACTGGCCGGGCACGGGATGCCGGTGGCGTGATGGTGAATGGAAAACAGATCGATGCTAAAAGCTATTATCAATTAATTGGTAACCGTACCGGCGCACTGGCACTGTACGCATATTCCGCTACCAACGTGCGTTTGCGCGAAGCGTCGCTGGGGTATACTTTGCCTGGCAGCAAATTGAATAATGTAACAAAATCTATCCGCCTGTCTGTGGTGGCCCGCAATGTTTTCTTCTTTTACAAGAAAGCACCCTACGATCCGGACGCAACGCTGTCTACCGGCAACTCGCTGCAAGGGATCGATATGTTTGGCATGCCCAGCACGCGCAGCATAGGTTTTAACCTGAATGTTAGTTTCTAATTCACTCTTAAAGCAGCACCCATGAAATCCATACAACGTCATATATTTAAAGCGCACACTTGCTTGTGGCTGGCCCTGGCCGCCGCAACTTTGAGCGCCTGTACCAAAAAGTTTGAACAATACAATACAGATCCCAACAAGGTAACGGAAGAGCAGTTGAAGGGCGATGGCCAGGATGTAGGTTCCTTTTTCCCCGACATGCAGCTCTCCATTATCCGTACAGTGGATTGGGAATACCAGTTGCAACAAAACCTGAATGCCGATCTCTATTCCGGCTATATGATGTCTGGCGATCCTTTTGTGGGCGGCAAGAATAATAATAACTATGCATTGATACCCAGTTGGAATTCCACTACGTTTGACTTGGCCTACAGCCATGTGATGAGTAACTGGCTGGTGATTAAACAACGTGCAGAACAAAGCAAACCCGATTTTTATGCCGTGGCCAATATCATCAAAGTGGCGGCCTTGCACCGGGTTACAGACGTGTACGGGCCATTGCCTTACACCCGCTATGGCGCGGGTGGCTTTACTGCCCAATATGATGACCAGGCTACTATTTATAAATCCTTTTTCCAGGAACTGGATTCGTCTGTACAGGTATTGTCTGCTTTCGTGGCAGATCATCCGGGTACCACGCCTTTCGCCAGTTTTGACCTTATTTACGGGGGCGACTATACGAAATGGATAAAGTTTGCCAACAGCCTGCGCCTGCGACTGGCTATGCGCGTTGTGTATGCAGATGCTGACCTGGCGAAGGAACAAGCGGAAGCTGCAGTGAGCAACAGTTATGGCATTATTGCCTCCAATGACGATATTCCCCGCGTGAATATGGTGAACGGCACTACTTACCTGAATCCCCTGGCAGATATCACACTGGACTGGAACGATATCAGTATGAACGCCCAGATGGAGTCGTTTATGGTAGGATATTCCGACCCGCGCATTGGTAAATATTTCCTGTCCTCTTCAGAAGGCACTGCCGGATATAAAGGCATACGCAGTGGTATCGATATTATCAATGGTAGCGATTACCAGGCGTTTTCAAAATTGAATTTTACCTATACCGACCTGGTTACCTTGATGGTGGCGGCGGAAGGTTATTTCCTGCGTGCAGAAGGCAAATTGAGGGGCTGGAATATGGGAGATGGCACGGTACAATCGCTGTACGAAAAGGGGGTATCCACTTCGTTTGCCCAGTATAGCATTGGCTCGGCAGATACATACCTGGCGGATAATGTGAGCAAACCCAGTGCCTACACAGATCCTAAAAACCCGGTGAATAATGTGGCCGAAGGTTCGCCAGACTTAAGTACCATTACCATCAAATGGGATGAAGGCGATACTTTTGAAAAGAAACTGGAACGCATCATCACCCAAAAATGGTTGGCGCTGTATCCTGATGGCGAAGAGGCCTGGGCAGAATACCGCAGAACAGGCTACCCGAAACTGTTTCCCGTGGTGGTGAATTACAGTGGGGGTACTATTAGCACGGCTGCGCATATTCGCCGCCTGCCTTTCCCCCAGAGTGAAACGACCAACAATGCCGCTGCGGTAGAGCAGGCTGTAGCCAATCTGCTGGGAGGCCCGGACAATGGTGGCACCAAACTATGGTGGGATAAAAAGTAGAAATTACATCGCACTACGGAATACCAATACCGGTGGGCCTTTTGGGGCTTGCCGGTATTGCTTGTTTTAAACGGAACTAAAAATAGCTGTCATGATTCAACGCTTATGCCTATGCGCCGGCTTACTGCTGGCCGCCTTTAATGGGAATGCTCAAGGAGCGCCCCCATCCTTTAAAGTACTGGCCCTGCTCTCGCCGGTAGAAGACCATCGGCAGATGATGAAGGCTGCCCGGCCCATGCTGGAAGAGATGGCCAGGGAAAATCATTTCCAGATTAGCATTACCGACGATGCCTCCGTGTTGAACGCCGCTAACCTGCGTCAGTATGCCGTAGTGGTGCAATTGCAGGAAGCACCTTTCGATATACCGGTAGCAGCACAACAGGCTTTACAACAGTATATCGAGTCTGGCAAAGGCTGGGTGGGCATTCACGCCGCAGGCCTCACCGGCAAGTCGTTCCTGGCACCGGGCACGCCTTACTGGCAGTGGTTTGAGGGATTTATGGGCGGGGTCATTTATTGGCCTCATCCTGCTTTTCAAAAGGGAACCGTGATCGTAGAAGACCATACCCACCCCATAACCAAGGGGCTGCCTGCCAAATTTGAGATCTCCGACGAGTGGTACGAATTCGACAAAAGCCCCCGAGGCCAGGTGCGCGTACTCGCTACCGCAGACGAAACCACTTATCACCCTAATAAGCCCATGGGCGATCATCCCATCATCTGGGTGAATGAAAAATTTCGCCGGATGGTTTATATTGGCATTGGTCACGATGCCAGTTTATGCAGCGATCCTAATTTTACGCTGCTGCTAAAGAATGCTATAAACTGGGCTGCGGAGCAACAATGAAAACTTTTATAACCAGCATGCTTAAACGAACGCTATGAAAAATATCTTTTTATTACTGTTGCTCTGCCGTTTCCTGCCAGCCTTTGCAGACAATACCATCCATGTAAACCAGGTAGCTTTTGAAAAAAAAGGCCCTAAAATAGCCATCGTGGAAACAGACGGGCCCTCGATCACCACGGGCGTGTTCCTGCTAATAGATGCTCAAAGCGGGGCCACCGTAACCACACTACCCCTGGGCAAGCCCCAGCAGGTACCGGAGTGGGGTAGTAACCGGTATTTTTATCCCGCCGATTTTTCCCGTTTTGAAAAAGCGGGTACGTATAAAATCAAGGTCAACGACCTTCTTTCCGACGCCTTTGCTATTGGTGAACATGCACTCACTTCCCTGGCCATTCCCGCCATCCTGCACTATTACAATAAGCAAAAAGCCAATACGCCGGAGGAGTGGGCGGCAGACGCCCACGCACAGCTCTTTGGCAGCAACCAAACGGTAGACCTGCGCGGTGGTTGGTGCGATGCTTCTGGCGACGTGAGCAAGTACTTTTCCCACCTGGCCTACGCTAATTTCATGTCACCACAGCAAATACCGCTGGTCACCTGGTCTTTACTCAGCGCCCGGGAACGCATACCCCACCTGCTTACCCAGTGGGGCGTAAAAGATTCTATAGAAAACGAAGCCTGCTGGGGCGCAGACTATATCCTGCGTGATCTTTCGGACTCGGGTTATTTTTATATGACGCTATTTACCTATTTCAAAAAAGATCCTAAAGAAAGAAGGGTGGTAGGTTTGCTGGCCAATAGTGTTACGACCAATGATTACCAGTGCGCTTTCCGCGAGGGTGGTGGCATGGGCATTGCTGCCCTGGCCCGTGCTTCACGGCTAAAGGTGCATGGCGATTTTACTAACGCACAATACCTGGCCGGTGCAGAACGCGCCTTTGCCCACCTGCTGGTGAATAATACCCGGTATGATGATGACCATAAAGAAAATATTATTGACGATTACTGCGCGTTGATGGCCGCCACGGAGCTGTGGATAGCCACTGGCAAGCCCTTGTACCGCGATGAGGCCCGCAAACGCGCTCAGCACCTCCATGGCCGGATGAGTGAGGCCGGCTATTTCATTGCCAATGATGCAGACAGGCCTTTCTGGCATGCATCTGATGCTGGTATGCCGGTAGTAGCGCTGGCGCGCTACTTAGACAAGGAGCAGGATGTTGCCGCCCGCGCCGCTGCTTTGGGTACCATCCGGAAGGCATTAGACTATAATCTACGTGTATCCGCTAACGTTAGTAACCCGTTTGGATATGCCCGCCAGTCTTTTTTATTCAAAGGCGCAGTGAAAGATGGTTTTTTTATCCCGCATGAAAATGAAACCGGCTGGTGGTGGCAGGGCGAAAATGCCCGCCTGGGTTCCCTGGCCACGGCGGCTATTGTGGGCGGCAGGCTGGTATATCCCGGTAAAGGCGCCTTTGGCGTTACACCAGCACTGGCCACTTACGCGGCACAGCAAGTGTCCTGGATACTGGGTTGCAATCCTTACAACCTGTGTTTCATGTACCAGTTTGGCAGCAAAAACGTACCCTATATGCAGGCTAACTATGGCCATGGTTCCGAAAGAGGCGGGGTGTCTAACGGCATTACCGGCAAAGATGGGAATCCCGATGGTAGCGGCATAGATTTTAAAACGGAAGCCGAAGGCAACGAATGGCGGTGGACGGAGCAATGGATACCACATGCCGCCTGGCTGCTACAGGCCCTGGCCGCCATGGCCGACGTGCCGGAAAAATAAATAAGGGGCGAGCCGATGAGAAAATGCTCTGCCCCGTCTCTATCAGTAGGAGGCGGTCCACGCGCCAGCTATTTACTAACAAACATTGGCATGGCCTGTCATGCTTGATAATACTTGAAGTATGTTTAAGAAACTTATACCCCTTTGTGTGCTTGCCGCATTCTGCATGTCACTAACAGAGCCGCCCGCAAAAGGGAAGCATCAAAAGGTGATCATCGGATACGTAGGCGGGTACAAGGGTTTGGCCAACACCTACAATATTGCCGCTGAAAAACTTACCCATATCAACTATGCATTTGTAAACGTGCAGCACAACCGTGCCGTGTTGGGCAACGAAGCTACTGATACCGTGAACTTCCGCCATCTGAACGCCCTGAAAGAAAAAAATCCTGCCCTCAAGATCATAATCTCCATCGGTGGGTGGGCCTGGAGCGAAAACTTTTCGGATGCTGTGCTGACGGACACTTCCCGCACCGCCTTCGCCACCAGTGCAGTAGACATTGTGCGAAAGTATAAACTGGATGGAGTAGACATCGACTGGGAATACCCGGCCATTCCCGGTGAGGAAGGCAACATATTCCGCCCAGAGGATACGCAAAATTATACGCTCATGTTCCAGGCCCTGCGCAGCAGCCTGGATACGTTGGAAAAAGCAGTGGGCAAACACCTTTACCTCACTTGCGCGGTAGGCGGCTCCAAAGACTTTGTAGACCACACCGAAATGGGCAAGGCTGCGCAATACCTGGACTACGTGAATCTCATGACCTATGATAACTATGGCGGTCCCGTAGCCGGCCACCACACCAGCCTGTACGCCTCAAAAGCATATGCTGCACATGGCAGTGCCGATAGTACGGTGCAATGGTTTCATGCTGCAGGCGTGCCTTACAGCAAGCTGGTGATGGGCATTGCCTTCTACGGGCGCGGCGCCATCGTGGCCGATACTAGTAAACGCGGCCTGGGAGATGCCGTTATTAAAACTACGCACGGAGGCGGATATACATTCCTGAAGGATAGCCTGGTCAATAAAAAAGGTTTTCAGGAATTTCATGATGAAACAGCCAAGGCTGCTTATCTATTTAATCCCACTACCCATGTATTCATTACCTACGACGACGAATGGTCAGTGAAAAACAAATGTGCATACGTAATATCCCACAACATGGGCGGGGTGATGTTCTGGGAATACGACTCCGACCTGAAACAATACCTGTTGGACCAAATCAATAAAACGCTGCCCTGATAAGACTTTGCTCCCAGAACAATTCCCATTATTAAAAAGAAGTACATGCAAACAACCATTGTCAAACAGCGCGTGGCCGCTATCGATATACTGCGGGCCATCACCATGGTGCTGATGATCTTTGTAAACGATCTCTGGACCTTAAAGGACATTCCCGGCTGGCTGGAGCATGTAGGGGCGCATGAGGATGGTATGGGCCTGGCTGATACGGTATTTCCTGCCTTTCTTTTCATCATGGGCCTGTCTATCCCATACGCTATTGCCCATCGTAAGTCTAAGGGCGATAACGTGGGGCAGTTGGTAGGGCATATCATCCTGCGCACCATTGCGCTGGTGGTGATGGGTACCTACCTGGTCAACTCGGAGGAGCTGAATATCGCCGCCACGGGCATGTCTTCCACGATGTTTGATGTGATTGGGTGCACTTGCTTTATTGTTATCTGGAATACTTATCCCACTTCCTGGAATAAGCTGTTGGCCCGTGGCCTGCAAGTAGTGGCTATAGCCGTGCTGCTGTATATGGTTTATATTTTCCGGGGTGGACGCAATGGTGAACTTCATACGTTTGAACATTCCTGGTGGGGCATTCTCGGGCTTATTGGCTGGTCTTATCTGGTGGGCGCACTGGTGTATGCTTTTTCCGGCGACCGCCTGGGGGTGAACCTGTTGGCCTGGGCGCTGATGCTGGGTTTGTGTATTGCCAATCACGCCCATGTATTACCTCAAAGCGCTGTGCTGCGGGAAATCATTGGCCCACTGGGAGAAGGTGGTCTTACTGCCCTGGTGATCGGTGGTGTGGTGATTTCGCAGTTGTTCCGCAAATTTATCGCGGCGGGTGCGTGGAAAAAGATGATGCTGTACTTCTTCATTATTGCAGCGGTACTGCTGGCGGCTGGTTTTGCTTTACGCCCACTGGACGGAATTTCCAAGATACAATGCACGCCTAGCTGGATATTGATATGCAGCGCAATTACCATAGCCATGTTCTTGCTGGTTTTTTATATCACGGATGTGAAAGGTCATGCCAACTGGTTTGCCTTTATAAAAACTGCCGGTACGGATACCTTGCTTTGTTACCTCATGCCTTACTTTGCCTACGCCGTTTTCCTGACGCCCATCCGCCTCCCGGACATTATAATGACCGGTGGATGGGGGCTATTAAAATCCTTTGTGTTTGCCTTGCTCATGGTACAGTTGGCCAGGATGCTCACGAAATTAGGCGTGAAAGTAAAACTTTGAATATATAAAAAGAGGAAGCCTGCATGACTTCCTCTTTTGCAGATTTAGTTAAATGGCATATAACGAAGTGCCGCCTGTACAGTATGTGTCATTGCTATACTATCTGCCCAAAAGCAGGATGACAGGGTGTTCCGGCACCTGAAAAATATTTGATTTGTTTCCCGTAAACCATTCATTGGCCCTCTATTCAATTTGGTGCAGAGGGCAAACGAAGGAAAGGGAGTGCTACTGCTCTTAATCCGTTACCTGCAAAAGAAAATCAAACAAATTAACCTCCGTGGGCAGTTCCAGTTTTTTGCGCAGGCGGTATCGGCTCACCTCCACGCTCTTGGCGGAGATATTTAGCAGTTGTGCAATTTCCTTTGAACTTAAGTTAATGCGCAGGTAGGCGCAAAGTTTCAGGTCTGTGGGGCTTAGCACCGGGTATTTTTTCTTTAACGTGGAGAGAAAGTTACTGTGCACTTCATCAAAATGAATCGCAAATTGTTGCCAGTCGTCTTCCCCTTTTTCAGCATTATCCAGCATGCGGAGCAGGGCCTTAAACTCGGTAGATATGTTGGGCTGCAAGGTTTTTAATAATTTGTTCAGTTCATCCCGGATTTTAGATAACAGGGTGCGGCGTTCTACAAGCAGCATGGTTACTGTGGCCAGTTCCTTATTTTTAAAATCCACCTGCGCGGCCAGTTGGTTTTTTTGCAGGGAAATAATTTCTTTTTCATTCCTGTCCAGTTCCAGTTGCTGCAGGTAAAGCTGGCGCTCCTGTTCTTCCTGACGCTGCTGCTGCTGGCGGGTTAAGCGGCTTTCCTGCCAGTTCAGCAAGTAATAAATAAGGGTAGCCAGCAGGCATCCGTAAATAATAAATGCCGTGATGGTCTGGTACCAGGCGGGCCTTATCACGAAAGGAAAAGCCGCTGGGGCAGACACGTTGCCCAGGTTATTACGGGCGCGCACCCGGAAGGTATAGGCGCCATAAGGTAGGTTGGTATAATCCTTTTCTGTTTTGGACGACCAGCCGGACCAATTGTTGTCGAAGCCTTGTAACTGGTAGCTGTACTGGATATGCTTGTTGAATTGGGTGCTGCTGTATTCGAAGTGAAAGCTATTCCATTTGTTTGGAAAGCCGGGTCCGTGGCGGGCATCTTCCAGGTTGGCCGCCGGTTCATGTACGGCGTAGCCACCAAACACCAGGCTGTCGCGGCCAGCCGCAGTAGCCCTTACCGCACTTACAAGTGCCGATACCGGCTGGGTTTCAGCAAGGTAGTCATTGTAGTTCAGGTGAAACATGCCGGCATTGGAGCCGATAAAAATATTTTCCCGGTTGTATGGGTAAATGAAGGCATTGTCATTGGGCATCTGCCCGCTCATTTCCGGGAAATACACGATAGAAAACGGTTTGCCATTAGATGGTTTGTGTACATCCACTACGCCCACTTCTGCAGCGCTTACAAACCAAATATTGCCGCTGCTATCTTGGGTTACATATTGCAGGGGTACGTTGTGAAAATAAGCGTCGTATTGTTTGTCGGGCGCAAAGCGGTGGGTGGCTGGATTGTAAGTATACACTCCTTTTTCTGTAGCAACGACCATGCGGCCATGCAGCGTGTATACGTAATTGTTACGGGTAGCGGGTAGTCCATCGTTTTGGGTGAAGAGGCGGTTTTGTACAATGGTTTGATGGTCTGGTGCCAGGTCCAGTTTAAATACGCCGCGATAGGGATGGGAGGCCCAAATGGTATTATCCTCCGGTGCCAGGTAATGCAGCGATTCGTATAATCCATCTACAGACCCACCGTCTTTGAGGTGTGGGGCTGCATACTGTAGCAGGTGCAGGCCGGTGTAGGTACCCACCACCAGGTCGTGACTGGCAGGAATGGCTGCCACGGTCCAGCTACCGGGCCGCGATAGCAGGGGAGTAGCGGTATTGCCCTTCACCTGGAAAACCCCTTCACTATGCGCCAGTAGCAATTGATGGTCTATTTCGGTCAGTCCCCAGGCTTTACCTTTTGTATGCGCTATTTCGGTAAATACACCTTTCTCCGTGCTCAGGTCTGTATCCACCGCATGCAGCGCGGTAGCAAACAGCCCATTGGATGTGCCAATGTATAAATTGTTATCTAACACCCGGGCGGTATAGGTAGTAAGTTGATTGTCGCGGTCGGGATAAATATGTTTTACGGCCGAGTGGTAAGTAACGAAGTCGATGCCACTTTTCAATCCCAGCCAGAGGTGGAGGTCGCGATCCTGGAAGATATGTTGGATGCTATTGTTTTGCAGGCCTTCCTTGCGGGAGAACTGCTGCACCAATTGGCCTTTATCGTCTATTACATAACAGCCGTCTTCCAGCGTGCCAATAGCGAAATGAGTAGCGTCTAGCCGGTCCAGGTGAAGGATGTTGGCAACCTGCGATGGAAAGGCTTTCAAAGTACTGTCGTGCAGTAAAAAGAGCCCGTGTTGCAGGGTGGATACCAGCAAGGTGTCGTGGCGGTAGGTAGTGATGCCTGTAAGACGTAGACCGGGTAAGGGTTTACAGGCAGGCTTCCACTGCCCGCCATGGAATACCAGCAAACCTTGTTCCTGGTCTGCGGCAAATATTTTACCACCGGCTATGGTGAGTAGCTGCCACTGGTGGGGCGCATCGAAGGCTTTGATGGTGGTATCTTTTAACTGGAAAATAGATTCGTTGGTACGGAAATATACTTCGTCGCGTATGGTGGCCACATCCCAAATATCTGCAAACTGACGTTCGTTAGAGGGAATGAATTGCTTAAGCGAATGAAAACGCAGGGAGCCGTTTTCATCGGGGTAAAAATAACCTAGTTCGTCCTGTCCGCCGGTGTATATCCTGCCAGCGGCATCGATAGCCAGGGCTTTTACGGTGGATTTGTTGGGCAGTGGATATTGTTTCCAATAGCTTCCGTTGAAGGTAAGCAGTCCATCATCGTTGGCAAAATAGAGGATACCTTGTGCATCCTGGCTGATGTCCCATATCTGTGGATCGGCGGCAAATTGTAAGGGCGTGTAATGAGTAATGCCAGGCACGCCAATAGCGTTCTGGGCGTAGGCCCAAAGTGGCAGTAGTAGAGTAAGCAGCAGGAGGAGGCGTTCCTTCATGTACCGTCGTGGTTAGGCGGTTAAAATACTCATAAAATGGGGGAAATAAAAAGGTTGCCACTTGTTTGTACTAACGGGAGCGCATCATTTTTTTATTTATGGGAATGATGGATCATAGGATGGTTATACTAAAACATAACACTATAAAAGATCTTCCCGGGCGGGATGAAAAGAATCGATCAGCATACCGGCTTCCAGACATACTACACCATGCATACATTTGGCGGTACATAAAAGCCGTCGCCGGTGGTTACGGTTTGCTTCAAATCTCCAATAGTGGCCTCGAAGCGGCCATTGGCCACATAGGTCACCTGCGTATGCGGATGATGATGTAATGCACCGATGCCGCCTTTTTCAAAACGTACTTTCACCAGCATAAGCTGACCGTTATAACCCAATACCTGCCGGGAAAGACCTCCGCCAAGTTCCTGCCAGGGAGTATGCTCCGATTCTTGAAAAATAGTACTTTCTGCCATCTTCATCTATTGTTAGTTGATCGTTTATTGTAACGGATACCTGGTAGGGTCTGCAATACTGCTACAATGTGCTAGCTGCAAAATACCTAATCTTAATCACCAGTTTTTTTACAATATCGTAACCGTTCACTTGTACGTTGGGGCGATGTACATCGTGGGGAAAAAACAGGTAGAAGGTGCCGGGAGCGGCAATGTAATCCGTGCCAGTGGCGGTATAGCTGGCGCCGTCTCTGGTGGCTTCGTAAGGGTGCACTACGGTGGCCTTTTCAATTGGTACTACGCTGATCTGTTCTTTGCCCCGTAGCACATATTGCAGGTCTATATATTTGCGATGCGATTCCCAACCGGCCTGCTCCAATGTTTTGGACGGGCCTTCAGTAATAGAGGCGTACACGGTATCGCCGGCAATAGGATATTTGCCGGGATCCAATGTTACGGTATTAGGATCGGCTAGGAAAGCAAGGGCTTTGTCCCATGCCGCTTTGTGGGCATGGTATTGCTGAAAAAATTCCCGGGCGTTTACGGAGTCGTACACCGGGAGGACGTAGCCGGGCTGCCAGCCACGGTAGCTTACCCACTGGCGGGCGGCTTTTTCACTGGCGGAAGTAGTTTGTGCAACTGATAAAAGGCCTGCTAGTAAGGCAACCAGCAGCAGGGAAAAAGTACGGGCATAAGGTGGAATACGCATGGACATCGTACACATGGTCTTGTGTGAATAATAGGGCAGTGCCCCGTTCAATATTAAATTCTTTTTCCTTTAGATCACCCGGCATACCACCCCTAAAATTACGAAAACGTTGTAGCACATTGGTTTTACCCCCCGGATTATAGATTATTTTCATACCTTATCTACAACGTTTGCGTAGAAATTAACCTTCAAATCTTTTTAAAATAACGCTCATAATTGTAGCATTGCGGTATTATTCACGTTACTGAAACTTTAAAACATTTTCAATTGAGAGTTCTTCACGGAGTGCATCCAACTGATTTTAAGCATTATGATACTGCAACGATCAGAGAACGTTTCCTGCTAGATAAATTAATTCAGCCCGACCAACTGGTGAGTGTTTATACCCATTACGACCGGATGATAGTAGGGGGTGTTCATCCTGTACAGCAAACGCTTACCCTTAAAAATTATCCCAACCTGCGGTCGGAATATTTCCTGGAGCGCCGCGAAATAGGCATCATCAACGTAGGTGGTGAAGGCCAGGTGACGGTAGATGGGGCCTCATATTATATGCAGAAACTTGATTGTTTGTACGTGGGAAAAGGCGCGAAGCACGTTACTTTCCGCAGCAAAGACGTAGGCCTTCCTGCTGTGTTTTTCCTGCTTTCCGCACCTGCCCACACCACTTATCCTACTACCTTGCTTACCTATGCAGCTGCTGCAAAGGTGCATACGGGCAACAGCACCCATGCGAATCTGCGCACCATTCATAAATACATTCACCTCGATGGCATTCAAAGCTGCCAGCTAGTGATGGGCCTTACCATCCTGCATAACGGCAGCATCTGGAACACCATGCCCGCGCATGTTCACGACCGCCGCATGGAAGCTTATTTTTACTTTGACCTGCCGGCGGAAGACAAAATATTTCACTACATGGGCGAAGGCCACGAAACCCGCCATGTGTTGTTGCAGAACTATGAAGCCATTGTATCGCCGCCATGGAGCATTCATACCGGCAGCGCTACAGCCAGTTATAGTTTCATCTGGGGCATGGCGGGTGAAAACCTGGATTATACGGATATGGATGCTATTCGTATCGCTGATATGTTTTAACTTTCTCAAAAACGGAATCGTGAGCAATAATTTCTCCTTAGCCAACAAAGTAGTAATCGTAACCGGTGGCACCGGTATTCTTGGTGGATCCTTCGTAAAAGGTGTTGTAGAAGCCGGCGGCGCCGTAGGTATCCTGGGCCGCAATGCCGCTGTAGCGGAAGAACGCGCAGCAGCTATTAATAAAGCTGGTGGCAAAGCCATTGGGCTGGTAGCCGATGTATTGAACGAGGGCGAGTTAAAAGCCGCCAAAGAAAAGGTACTCGCTGCTTTTGGCCGTATAGACGGGCTGGTAAACGGTGCGGGTGGCAACATTCCTGAAGGAGTATTACAGCCGGAGCAAGACGTGTTTAGCATGAACCTGGAAGGCATGAAAAAAGCCATGGACATCAACATATGGGGTTCCGTGCTGCCCACACAGGTTTTTGGGGAAGCCATTTCCCAAACAGGTTCCGGCAGTATCGTGAATATTTCCTCCATGAATTCTAAACGGGCCATCACCAAGGTGCTGGGCTATAATATGGGGAAAGCCGCATTGGATTGTTACAACCAGTGGTTTGCCGTGGAACTGGCCAACCGTTATGGCGATGCCATCCGGATGAACGCCATTGCACCGGGCTTTTTTCTCACGGAACAAAACCGCAGTCTGCTCACCAAACCGGAAGGTGGATATACTCCCCGTGGCGAGTTGGCAATCCGGCAAACACCCTTCAAACGCTTCGGTCATCCTGATGAACTGATTGGCGCCCTGGTGTGGCTGCTCAGTGATGCGTCGGCCTTCGTTACCGGGGCGATGATTTGTGTAGACGGCGGCTTCTCCATTTTCGGCGGCGTATAATCCACCCGCTTTTGTCCATTGTTTTACAGCTCCCCTACGTTATGAAAAATGAAAAGAAGGGATACCGCTGGGTAATTGTTATCCTGTTGCTTTTCTCCACGACCATTAATTACATGGACCGGCAGGTGATTTCCTACCTGAAGGAATATTTTTGTACGCCTGTAGCCCAAGGAGGCTTCGGGTGGACCAACATTGCATTTGCCGATATCACTTCCTCGTTCACTGCTTTTTATGCAGGTATGACCATTCTGGCGGGTTGGGTGATAAACCGTATCGGCACTAAACTTGGGTTGGCCTTGTCGCTCATCTGTTGGTCTTTGTTTGAACAGATGGCATTGGGTGGTTCCTGCTTTTCTGGCTGCCAGACTACTTGAAAAAACAATTTGGCATGACCGGCCATGAAGTGATGTTGCCCACCTTCATTGTGTATGGGGTGGCCATCACGGTCAGTGTGTTTGGCGGCAGTGTACCCATGTTGTTCTTCAACAAAGGATGGGAAGTGTACCGGGCGCGTATGACAGCCATACCGTGTCCGACATGTTCCCTAAAAAGGCCGTAGGCTTGGTAACCGGCATTGGCAGTATGGAGGGAAGCATTGGCGGCGTGCTGTTTCAGCAATTAGCTGGCCGGCTAAACCAGCATTACCACGCCACTCCACCTACCGCTTACCTGGTGTTGTTCTGCGTTTGCGCCTTCGCTTACCTGGTGCCTTGGTGCATCATGAAGCCATTGGTGCCACGATTTCGCCCGGTAGTGCTGCACGAATGAATGACCACGCGCTCCTGCGCCCTGGAATTAAATAATTTGTTGTACTTTACTCCAAGAACATGTTATGAAATTCTTTCGTAAAAACTGTTGCCGCGAGCGCATATGAATCTTGACGCCATTACCATCAGGGATATAGCCAGGGAGCTAAAACTTTCTGTATCTACTGTTTCCAAAGCCTTGCGGGATAGTTACGAGATCAGCGAAAAAACCAAGAAGCTGGTGTCTGCATATGCGGAGGAGCATAATTACCGTCCAAACCCAATTGCCCAAAGCCTTAAGAAAGGTCATAGCAAGTCTATTGGGATTGTAGTATCCTCTATCGATAACCAGTTTTATTCACAGGTGATCAATGGGATAGAATCCGTTGCTTATGAGGAAGGATACAATATTTTCATTACCCAGACCCACGAGCTGTTCGACCTGGAATTAAAAAATGTAAATCACCTGACCCATCGCTCCATAGACGGTTTGCTCATTTCCCTCAGCGCCGAAACCAGGGATGTAGAACACCTGAAAAGCCTGCACAAAAAAGGCCTGCCTATCGTTTTCTTCGATCGCGTATCAGACGAGATCAACACCCATAAAGTAACAGTCGATAATTATAAAGGCGCTTACGAAGCCACCATGCACTTGCTGCAAGCAGGCTACCAGCGTATTGCCCATATTACCAGCCCTGCGCAGTTGTCTATTACCGGCGGCCGCCTGAACGGTTATAAACAAGCCATCACCGATTATGGTCTGCCACTGAATGAATCGTATATCCATTACTGCATGCATGGCGGCAAAGATTTTCCGGAGATAGAACAGGCGGTGGATGCCCTGCTGGCCATGGAACAGCGGCCAGACGCTATTTTCACGGCATCGGACCGTATTACCACTTCAGTACTTTCCCTACTCCATAAAAAAAATATAGCCATTCCGCAGCAAGTTGCTTTGCTGGGGTTTACGAACACCCTGTTGGGCGAGGTACTGAACCCCTCCCTGAGTTGCGTGGTGCAACCCGCTTTTGAAATAGGTAAGCAAGCGATGGAGCTGCTCATCAGCCTCATTAAAAGCAAATATCCTGTTACGCAATTTGAAACAAGGGTGCTGCCTACTAGTTTATTTGAAAGAAATTCTTCGCGGCGGAATTGATTGTTTGCCGCATTGGTCTACAACTTACCCGAAAACGATTTTGTAAAAAATTATCCAGCCATCCTGTAATAGCCCTATTTTTGAACAAACGCGCCACGTTCATCCGCTTAAAAAATAGTTGTTTGAAAAAGATATTGTACCTGCTTATTGCCAGCTTGTATGCGGCTACCGCCAGTGCGCAAACGGTGATGGTGGATGCTTACTTTAACCATGAGCTGCGCACGCCCCCGGGAGGCGGTGAAAAAGTACCTTTCCATTATCGTTGGGAAGACACTACCAATACCGGTTTTTCTATCTGGGGACAGATCTTCCGCCAGCAGGGCGCCACCCTGCAAACCCTGGAAGTGGCTCCCAGCGCCGCTACCCTGAAGGCCAATGTGTACATCATTGCAGACCCGGATACTCAAAAGGAAACCGCCCATCCCAACCTTATTGAAAGCCATCAGATCGCTGCCATCCAAAAATGGGTGAAGGCCGGCGGCATACTGGTGTTGATGGCCAATGACAGCGCTAATGCAGAATTGCCTCATCTTAACCACCTGGCGGCGGTATTTGGCCTGCACTTCAATGACGACCTGCAAAACCATGTGGTGGACGATGCGCATTTTGAAGATGGCGCTATCTACCCGCAAAACGATCCGATTTTTACCACTGCTCAAAAAATATTTCTCAAAGATGTGGCCAGCATTAGCCTGAAAGGCCCTGCCCGGCCATCATTGAAGGCGAAGAATGGTGCCGTGATAGCAGCCACCATAAAGTATGGCAAAGGCAAAGTATTTGCCGTAGGCGATCCCTGGCTTTATAATGAATATGTGAATGGCCGATTGCCTGCCGCCTACCAGAACGACAAGGCCGCCGCAGACCTGGCGCGCTGGCTGCTGGCGCAAATTCCAGGGAAGATCAAATACAAAACAACCTGCTGCCGGATGGGTCGGGGATAGGCTTTGCGGAGCGAGATGCTTTGCACTACCAGTTGTACAACCTGGAGCCCTTAATCAAACTGGCGGTGATTATCCAGCGGGCCACGGGTAAAGATTATTATCATTATGTAGGGACTAACAAAGCCTCCATTGCCCATTGCGTGGAATGGACGGTACCCTTTATTACCGGCGAACTACAACATGCGGAATACGTGCACTCCAAAGTACCCTTCGATCGACAACGTGCGGCCATTAAGGAAAGCGCTTATAAAATTGGAGCAGATTTTAACCCGCAAGCCGGCCTTTATATGCTTACCCTGGCCGAATATTTCCAGCCCTCCCTGCATAAAGTAATTCTCACCCTGCAACCGGAGATCCATCGTGGTATAGCCTTCATACAGGTGCTGAATAAGGTACGCAGGAATGTACACACATAAAAAAGGCGCAAGCTGTTACACTTGCGCCGGGTGAGTAAAGAGGCTACCACTCCGCTTTATCACCTAAGTAAATGCTGCACACGGCTGGCAATTTTTGATGCCGCCGCGGCATCTAATAATATTTCACAGTTTGGGTGCAGTTGCACAACCGATGCAGGAATGTCGGTGGTTACAGGGCCTAAGATGGCCTGTTCAATGATGTCTGCCTTATGAGCGCCTTTGGCAATCAGTATGAGCTTGCGGGTGTGCATGATTTCTTTAATGCCCCGGGTAAGTCCGCCCAGTACAGTGGAGGGCGGCACCTGTGTTTCGCGGCGCACCCTTGCTTCAAAATCGGGGTCCATGGGCGATACCCAGGTCTGACTTTCGAAGGGGGTGCCAGGTTGGTTAATGCCAATATGCCCATTGGCGCCAATGCCCAGCATTTGCAGGTCTGCACCTCCCCGGGCCGACAAGGCCGCTTCAAAGTCACGCGCTTCTCTTTCAAAATCATCGGACATAGTGGGCGGCATGATAAAGTTTTCTGGAGGAAGGCCCAACGGACCCGCCAGCTGATTCCATATCATGGTATAACAACTGCCGCTATAGCTACGGGGCAGGTTGGTGAGCTCGTCTACGTTGAATAACGTGATGTTCGATACATCAAACGGATATTGCTGATGGATCTCCGACACGATAGCGTGCATGTTGATGGTGGTTTGTCCGGTAGACAGGCCAATAACTGCCGCAGGTTTTTCCAGCATCTGCGCAATGATGCGCCAGGCAGCGGTTACGTCGAATGCGCGTTCATCTTTCTCTATCGTTATTTTCATGCCTTACTTATAAATTTTTTAATTGTTCCGTAAAAAAAGTGTCGATGGCGGCGGCGGCCTCCGTTTCATCCGGCCCTTCCACCAGCACGGTGAGCGTGTCGCCTGCTTGGGTAGCCATGGCCAGTATATTGAGCATACTATTGAGCCGTACCGTTTTATCGCCCTTCTTTAAGCTAATTACCGATTGGTAGGTCTTTGCCAGCTTAATCAATGCCGTGGCGGGTCTGGCGTGAATGCCCGCTGCAGAATAAATCACATAGTCTTTTGAAATCATGGTGTAACGGCTTGTAAATATTGGGTGATATCCTGGGTAGTACCCATTTGCATCACCTGCTCGTAAATATTTTCGGCTTCCTCCACACTGCGTTGCAGGATAATATGTTTGATGGCCGGGATGCTGGCGGCGCTCATGGAAAATTGTCGCAAGCCCATGCCCAGCAACAGGAGTGTGGCAGTGGGATCGGCGGCCAGTTCTCCGCACAGGCTCACCGGGATGTGATGGCGTCGCCCCTGCGCAATCACGTTGGCGATAAGCCGCAGCACACCCGGGTTGTAGGGATCGTACAGGTAGGCCACCTTTTCATTCATACGGTCTGCCGCCAGTGTGTACTGACATAGGTCGTTGGTGCCAATGCTGAAAAAATCGCACTCCTTCGCCAGCATATCGGCCATTACGGCGGCGGAGGGTACTTCTATCATGATGCCTGCGGCCATATGGGCATTGTAAGGAATGCCTTCCATTTTCAATGCCTGCTTTTCCGCTTCCAGAATGGATTTGGCGTCGCGCAGTTCCTGCAGGTTAGCGATCATGGGAAACATTACCTTCAGCTGTCCGAATGCGCTGGCCCGTAAAATGGCCCTTAACTGGGTGCGGAAGATATCCTTCCATTCCCCCAAACACAGGCGGATGGCGCGATAGCCCAGGAAAGGATTTTGCTCCACCGGCAACGCATAGTAGGGCAGTTGCTTATCGCCCCCAATATCAATGGTGCGTATGGTGACCGGCTTTCCCATGGCTTGCAGGGCGGCGGCTTTATAAAATTGAAATTGTTCTTCTTCGGTGGGGAAATTGTTGCGGCCCATGAACAGCATTTCTGTGCGCAGCAATCCGGCACCCATGCCGAAGTGGTCAAATACCCCCTCCAGATCAGCGGCTCCGGAGATATTGCCCAGCAGGGTAATATCCGTGCCATCCAGGGTGCGGCAGGGCAGGTCTTTGAGGGAAAGCAACTGCTGTTGTTGTTGCACCTGTGCTTCCCGCTGCAGGATATAATCGCTGATGGTGGTGGTGTCGGGATTGCATAACACTTGTCCCTTAGCCCCATCTACAATTACAATGTCGTTATCCTTTACCTGTTCCAGAGCCTGTCCGCAACCTACCACGGCGGGCAGTCCCCGCGTCTTGGCAATGATAGCGGCGTGGGAGGTTTGCCCGCCGGTTTGGGTGGCAAATCCAATGACGTGGCGCGTATCTATGGCAATGGTATCGGAGGGGGCTATGTCTTCCGCAATCAAAATAGTATTGGGCGCAAATGCAAGCGGGGCTTTGTGTGTACCCTGCCGGAGCTGGGCCAGTAACCGCTGTCCAATGTCTTCCATATCTGCGGAGCGGGCATTCATATATTCATCTTTCAAAGAGCGGAACATTTGTACAACGTCGCGGATCACCAAGAGAATGGCATCGTGGGCGTTGAGGCGTTCCCGTGTGATCTTCTCCACCACATCGCTCCTGATCTGCGGATCGCTGAGCAACTCGAGCTGCGTGTCGAGCAGGTCCAGTTCTGCCTGCAGCAAAGTTTTGTGGGGCATATTTTTAAGGCCTTCCACCTCCGCCATGGCGTCTTTTACCGCCTGGTCGAACTGGTGGATGGCCTCCTGCGTTTCTGCATCGGTCTTCAGCAAAATGCCGGTAACAGCCGCCTCCTGCTTTCTCAATACCCGGGCCTTGCCAATAGCAATGCCCGGTGATACGCCAATTCCTTTCATGTTTTATCGTTTCAACCCTTAGGCAAACACGTGCAGCATACTGCCCACAAAACCCAGTACCAGTAAGCCTAAGAGTAAATAAGTAGTTTTAATATTTTTCTTCAAACCGTAAAAAACGGCAAAGGTAAGTGCCAGGGGTAAGAGGGCCGGAGCCACCTGGTTCAGAATACTCTGCACCGGCACGCCGGCATCTGCGTTGCCAATGACCAGCGGTGTGCTAATATTTATAAGCGTTGCCGGCATAGCACCTACCACCATCAATCCCAGGATGGCGGCACCATTGGTGAGGCGGTCCATGACATGACTCTTAGCCAGGTTTTGCAGGAACTTATTGCCTGCTTTATAACCGGTAAAGGTGAGGTTATAGCGCAGTAACAAGTGGGGTACATTAAAAATCAACAGGAAGAGGATAGGTCCTAAAATGCTGCCCTTGAGTGCCAGAGAAGTACCCACGCCTGCGGCAATGACTTTAAAAGTACCCCAGAACAGCGAGTCGAACACGCCGGCCAAAGGCCCCATCAGCCCAAGTTTCACGGCATTGATAGATGCTTCGTCGAACTCGGGCGACTGGCTGTTTTGCTCCTCCATGGCGGCGGTAATGCCGATGATGAGCGTAGACCCGTATGGACTGGTATTGAAAAACGTGAGGTGTCTTTTCAGCGCCCGGGCCATATCGTCTTTGCTTTTGTACAGCCGTTTCAGAACGGGGATAATGGAAAATGCGAAGCCGGTATTTTGCCAGGTCTCAAAATTAAAATTGGCTTCCAGGGCCATGGAGCGAAAGAAAAGGCTGCGAATTACCTTATCGGGCAAACTGGCCGGGGTAGCGGGTTCGTGACTTTCTTCCGGTGCCCCGAATTCATCCTCATCTGTAACGGGGGCTGGCTGGTGGGTAATGCCGGTGATCACAAGAGCAATTATAACGCCAAAGCCGCCAATTGCGATGACAGGTAGTTTTAAATAAGCAGCCAGCATGAAACCGAGGAAAAAGTAGGGAGCTACCTTTTTATTAAACATCAGGTTCATGAGCAGGGCAAAGCCCAGCGCCGGCAACATATTGCCCGCAACTTGCAGGCCGGTATTCACCCAGGCCGGTATTTTGTCCAGCAGCGTTTTCATGGCGTCTGCACCCAGTTGCAATGAGAGCAGCGTGATAAGGCCCATGAGCAAAGGTTTTAATAGGCCTGATGCCACATGCAGTTGCTGCACTTTTTTATAATTCCCCGCTTCGGCATAGCGCATGAACTTTTTATTAAACATGGGCCGGACTACAAACAGCCCGCTGAGTATCATTTCTGCCAGGATGGAAATGGGTACGGCCAGTGCCAGTGCAATGGCAGGTCCTTTGCCGCTCATGATGGCAAAGGCAGTTCCCAGTACGCCACCCGTGATCACGTCTGGCGGAATGGCGGCCCCCACCTTGATATTGCCCATAAAAATAAGCTCCAACGTGCCGCCGATAATGATGCCCTGGCTTACATCGCCCAGCACCAGCCCTACCAGGGGGCCCAGCACCAGCGGACGGCTCAGCAGGGAGGTGCCGAGAAAATCTTCTGCATGCCCAAACATGGCAACGAGCGTCAGGAGGATAAAAGTTGTTAGCAAAATGCAAATTATTTTGGTGGATATAATACTACGTATAGTCGTTTACGTTATATGAGTGTTTCCAATGCAGTTTTTTTGTCGGTGGGAACCTGCCGTACTTCCAATTCCAGGCCCTTGGCGAGCAGCTCCCGTGAAAGGGTAATATCGCCCTCGGTAAGCGCCACTGCTTTAGAAACCAGCCTGGCGCCCTCGCGGGTACGGATACCGCCAAAATTGATCGAAGTGATTTCTGGCAGGGCATTAGCCAGGGTATGTGCGTCCTGCACGGCATTCACCAGCACCAGCACTTTCAGCGGTTTACTACGCTCGTCTTGCAGGAAGGTAATGGCATCTGCCACGGACTTCACCAGCAGGCGGGCAGATGGCGGCCGGGCTATGCCCAGGGTCATCTTAATAAATTCATCTTTCGCTACCTTATCATTGGCCACCACCAGGCAATCTACGCCCAGCGCGGGTGTCCAGGCCATGGCTACTTGTCCGTGTACCAGCCGGTCGTCTATTCTTAATAACTTGATCATCTTTCCGGTATTAAATTATTCACATACACCAGTTGCTCACGCGCATGGGTTATAGCTTCGCCAATGATGGTGGCGGTAGGCGTATCTGTGTCTGCCATCATTATTTCAAGGAGCAGGGCGAGGTTAAAGCCCGCCACAATATGAACCCGTTCGCGCAAAGCCTGTTGCAATACTTGGTTGGTAATGCTGCCGCCCAGCAGATCCGTAAAAATGATCAGCTCTTCGTTGGCTGCCAACCCTTGTAAAGCTGCATCCAGTTCTTTTGTGATGCCTTCGTTGCCATCTGTATAAGCCGTGATCAATGTGATGTTACTGGTTTCTCCAATGATAATGTCCAGCGATGATTTCACCCCCGTGGCAAAGTGGCCGTGGGTGGCGATGATAAATTTTCTTTCCAACACTTATGGGTATTTGCCGATCAGGTGATTGTTGACAATAGTTTTTTTCAGCAGGTAGGGGTCTACCGGGCCTTGTTGTTTATACACGATCTTACCACCGGGTTCCACCAGCAGGGTATAGGGCAGTGCGCCCTGCCAGCTGGTATCGATGGCTTCAATGAGTTTATATTTATCGTCGACGGTAAATTGATAGTTTTTGCAGGAAGCCTGTTGCTTTTGCAGGAACTTCAATACCTGTGGACTTTTGGCGGCATTGTCTGCGCTAATGCTGATGAATTCAAAATCGCGGTCGCGGTACATACGGAACATGTCGATGAAGTCGGGGAATTCCTTGGTGCAAGGTCCGCACCAGGTGGCCCATACATTGATGAGGCGCAGTTTGTCCCCATTATTTTTTACCAGCTCCTGGATGCCTTTTACGTCTATGCTGTCTACCGTTACGGGTTCTTTGGCCCAGGCTTCCCGGGCCTTGGCTACGTCGTCGCGTTTTTCTGCCCACTTTACCGAGCAGCCGAAAATCTTGGTGGTTTTCACCGGCACTTCCTGGCCACTGAGCAGGGCGTTAATAGCATTGCGGGTATCATTATTTACCGGGGTTTTAAAGGGCGATTCGGTGTCATCGAAACGGCCATTATATACCAGCTTACGGGCAGCATCGAAAATGAAAACATGGGGCGTGGCTACTGGACCATATAATTTGGCCACTGCCTGGGTAGCACCATCGTAGAGATAGGGGAAATTGAACGCTTTTTCGCGGGCCCGCACTTTCATGTCTTCAAAGGAGTCGCCCAGGTCAGAGAAATCCAGTTCGTCCAGCCGAAGGGCCTTGTCGTCGTTAGGATTGATGGCAACTACGGCTACACCTTTGTTTTTATAGTCGTTAGTCAGCTGGATAAGGCGGTCTTCATAGGCCTGGGCGGTAGGGCAGTGGTTGCAGGTAAAAACTATGACCAGCACCTTGGCGCTTTTAAAGGAGGCCAGGGAGTAGGTTTTGCCGCTTACATCCGGCAGGTTAAAGTCTGGGGCCGTGCTGCCGATGGCGAGCGTAGGATGCCCCTCTCCCGGTAGGGTGGCGGCGGTGCCGCACAGGAAAGCGCAGCATAGGATTGACCAAAGTATTTTCATCGTGCGAAGGATTTTGGACGGTTGTAGGGTGGCTGGGCCTTCCCTACAGATGATGCTCAAATTTGCGGAGTATCAAGGGGAAATCCTAGTTTTGAGGCACTACATTACCACTACAAGCAGGCTGAAAGGGGCTTTTTTGCCACTACAGGGTGGGGAGTGGGGAGCCTATCCTGGAGATGTTCCGGCTTTGAAATACTTCATCCTGGGGTATACCTGGATTTAGGGTAAGCCCTTGATTTATGTTGGGTAGTACCTGCATGTTGCCTGGGCATTGGATAGGAGGCGTTAGGGAGCTTATTAGGCTTAATGTTGTGGCTGCTTATGGAGATATAATATGGCTGTGGCTGCCAGGGCTTGTTTAGTGGCAGAAAAATTTTGGAAGCTAAATTATTTCATTAGTTTTGCGTCCCGCTCGGTAATAATTAGTTACCAGATTCGGGACGTAGCGCAGCCCGGTAGCGCGCTTGCATGGGGTGCAAGAGGTCGCTAGTTCGAATCTAGTCGTCCCGACAAATACCTTCTGAGGTGGTTTTATCACTTCCTGAATGCTCGTAAACAGTTGGTTTACGGGCATTTTTTAGCTCCATATATAAGGGATGAGGATGCCAAAGGCAAGAATGGCAAAAGGCAGTAAACGTTAATATGAGCGCCTCCAAAATCAGTTTGTGGCGGCTTTTAGATCTGTCGCTGGAAGTGCAGTGGCCGGAAATATCATGGAAATCGGAATTTTATAACTACTAATAGGATGGGATACACACTTTTGGGTCAGTCAGGGGATGTTGGTAATTATAGCGATGGGTACGTTGCTGGAAATAATGGTTTATTATGGCCAGAAGCCAGGGTGGGCTTTGATGGTTATCAAATCTATCATGACATATTTATAGATGTTAAATGGCCAAGCTTTGAAGGCGAACCTACTAAGAAAGCTCAAGAACTTGGCTATGATGCTGGTTTTTATATGTTCGATCAAAATTAGATACCTGCAAAATTATATATCCAGTTAGAAAACTATTATGAAGAAATAAAATTTTATGCAGGTCGCTTATAATATAATGACAACTCCAACTACGGCAAAGGTAGTTGCCGGGAAAAAATTTTAAAAAAAGAGGAAAAGAAGCACCGATAGTATATCCTGGTGCTTAATGATATAGTTGGCAATATTCTTACTGGCCGCCTGCAGGGATTTATTGACCGCATCTTTGCCAATGCCAAGCGTAGCGGCTATTTCCGCATACGTCATGTGGTTTATACGGCTCCTTTGCCAGATTTTCTTCCGTTGGGCATGGAGCTCATCTATGTCTTTATCCAGTAAATTCCATTTGTCGGCGTCGGTATCCCCCTAAGTCGACCGTAAATCCTGTATTTGCCAGCGGGCTTGTTTGTTACGCTCATTGATGAGGCGTTTGAGGGCATTGCTGGCCCTGTTTTTTGAAAGGACATATAAAAATGCCCCGGGGTTTTGTACGGCAGGCAGCGTTTCGCGGGTCTGCCAGAGCTGAATGAAAATATCCTGCACTAACTCTTCCGATTCCCCCAGGTTGTTGGTAATCCTAAATATAAAGGTGTAAAGCCTGTCTGCGTACAAAGCTACAAACTGCGCGAATGCCTTTTCATCGCCATTGGCAATGCGTAAAAGTAGATCCCGGTCATGGTGCGTGTTACTATTTTCCAACGTTTGGTGCGTAAGTCACTGTAAACTTAATCTATTTTAGTAAAAGGCTGTACTCGCTCCGGTTCCGACCAATGCAATCTGCCATACTCATGTAGGTAAATGGGTCAAGACAAAACGGACTACCACCCTATACAATTTGACTACAATAATTACCAATTCAACTACTTTTTAGAAACTGACAATCAAGAATTTTGTGCTTGATATTTAAGTCGGTTTTTAAAAAACAATTAAAATAAAATTATGCAAAAAAGAAAATTAGGAAATAGCGGATTGGAAGTTTCTGCATTGGGATTTGGTTGTATGGGTTTAAACTTTTTGGATGGAAAAGGTCTTGATAAAAAAGATGCCATAACACTACTGCGCAACGCAGTGGAAAGGGGAATCACATTTTTTGATACTGCAGAAGCTTACGGACCTTACACCAATGAAGAGATTGTTGGAGAAGGATTACAGCCATATAGAAAAGAGGTTATTATAGCAACAAAATTTGGTTGTAAAGATGCCAGACCAACAACAGGTTTAGATAGCAGGCCCGAAACTATCAGGGCAGTAGTCGAAGCATCTTTAAAAAGATTAAAAACGGATTACATTGATCTGCTATATCAGCACAGAGTAGATCCGAATGTTCCAATAGAAGATGTTGCCGGAACAGTAAAAGACTTAATACAAGAGGGTAAAGTTCTATATTTCGGTTTATCGGAAGCAGGTGCAAAAACTATTCGCATGGCGCATTCGATTCAACCTGTAACAGCTTTACAAAGCGAATACTCTTTGTTTTGGCGGGAACCTGAACGTGAAATCATGCCAACATTAGAAGAGTTAGGAATTGGTTTCGTTCCATTCAGTCCTTTGGGCAAAGGCTTCCTGACAGGTACAATACATTCAAAATTAGCGGATGCTGACCGCAGAAATGTTATTCCTCGTTTCAGTGAAGAAAACATAAAAGCCAATCTGGTTTTAGTGGATGCACTTTCTGAAATTGCTAACCAGAAAAATGTTTCAACCGGACAATTAGCATTGGCTTGGATCTTAGCTCAAAAGTCTTGGATAGTACCCATTCCAGGGACTACAAAATTGCATCCTTTAGATGAAAATATTGGCAGTACAAATATTGTATTAACAGCTGATGAACTTGCAAAGATCAATACAACAGTGGATGGAATCACACTGGTGGGGGAGCGCTATCCCGAAGTTTTAGAAAAACAAATAGATAGATCATAAAGCAACACGAAGTGTGGGCAACCCTAAAATTTTTTGTATGCAAGCCGAGCAATGGGCTTGCATACAAAAATTTTCACACCAGTGAAGCAATATGTCCGTCAAAACAATTGATTACATTTGTAACAAGGAAATATGCAACGAAAATCTAACATAAATCATATTAAAAGTATATCGCAACTTATGCGGGCATTGGGGCTTCCTGCGCCATTGCACCCATTGATTACATTGGTTGATTACAATAATGTCTCACCCGAAATATTTCCAAAAGGGCAAAAAACAAGTTTCGATTTTTATAAAATTTCTTTTAAGCCTACATTCGTAGGACACATAAAATACGGACAAGGATATTACGATTTTGAAGAAGGCGGATTAGCATTTGTGAAACCTAGACAAATTGTTTTTCCACCAGAAGATATAGAAAGCTATGAAGGTATTGCTTTGTATTTTCATTCGGACTTTATACGCAATTATCCATTAGGAAATACAATCAATCAATACGGATTTTTCGCTTACGATGTTTCCGAGGCCTTGTTTTTATCGGCTAAAGAAAAGGAAATTATAGCTAATTTATTCGCTGTGATAGCAAGTGAACTAAATACTAATATTGACAAGTTCAGCCACGACGTATTGGTTTCGCAGTTAGAATTATTATTGAATTACAGTAATCGTTTTTACGACAGACAATTTATAACAAGAAAAGCCGTCAATCACGACATTATTACTTCGTTGGACAAGTTGTTATATCATTATTTTGAGGAAGAAAACAAATTGCCATCTGTTAAAAATATTAGTTCAGCATTAAAAATATCACAACGCTATTTAAGCGATATGTTGCGATCATTAACAGGGCTAAACACACAACAATACATTCAGAACGCAATCATAGAAAAAGCCAAAGAAAAATTATCAACGACTAACCTTTCTGTTTCTGAAATTGCTTATGAATTGGGCTTTGAACATTCACAATCGTTCAGCAAACTTTTCGGGACAAAAACTAGCGTTTCGCCTTTAGAATTCAGACAGTCGTTTAACTAAAAGACATCAGCAAGCAAATTGCTAAAAGCCACTTGCCACTAATGGTGCTGGTGGCAATAGTAAGGCGACCCCTGCAAACGCCAGCAGCCGGTCTTCTGACAGATATTCAACCCGGCAACTCCCGACATAGGAAAAAATCCCCCAAATCCACCCAACGGAAATTTAAAAGGGTCAATAGGTGATACACCTATTGACCCTAGATTTGACACAGGAGTAAGTCTTGTGTCCATCATTAATAAGTACCTTAAATAAGCCGTTTGCAATAAGATCGGCAATCAGTATTTCATTTTACAAGAAATGCATTGTTCCAAAACAGGCAAAGCATGAAGCCGGAACATGGTGTTATTAGTATCCAGGGTTCCTTTTCAGGTTGGCATTAACGGCCAGCTGCTGGTTGGGAATCGGAAAGAGTAGGTTCCTGGGAGCATCGGTGGGTTTCTCTTGCCAGGGTTGCAGGAACTTTCCAAAACGCACCAGGTCCAGGCGGCGGGAGCATTCCCAGTAAAATTCCCGGCCCCTTTCATCCAGCAGTTCATCCAGGTCTACCGAGGTCAGTGCGGCTACGCCACGGGCCGTACGCACCTGGTTCACCAGCGGCAATGCGCCGGCGGCATTTGACTGGCGCAGCAGGGCTTCCGCTTTCATCAGCAATACATCGGGATAGCGATAGTATACAAAATCATTATCTACCTTCCCGCTTCCATCGTTTGCATAATCAGGACTGTATTTTAATACCCTGATGCCAGTTACTTCCAGGTTGTTGCCTGTTTCAATGCTGCTCACTTCCGGGGTGAAGATGAGGGGGGCGCCGGTTCTGTCTTGCAGCGGCTCATCTGTTGTCAGGTTATATTGTTGCCCTACCAGGAAACCTACATTTACACGCTTACCTGGGTTGGCAGGGCCGCCTGTGCCGGTGGGGTAGGCCACGCCTCTTCTTACATCGTTCGCGGTAAATTTGTTGTAAAAATCAGACAGTGTAGCCCAGCCATTCCAGCCTGGAGGCGCCTGGTTATAGTGCATGACGGTATGCCAAATGGCATTCAGACCGCCGGCGTCTACCCCGCCTATATTTTCCGCGGTGAAAATATTCTCTTTGGACAGGCTGCCATTGGTAGGTGAAAAATTATCAAAGTAGCTGGCGCTGAAAGTATACTGCCCGCTGTTAATAATCTCATCTGCCAGTGTGACCACTTTCGCCAGATCGGTGTTATCAAAGGTGGGTGTTGCACGATTGGCAAACACGCCTTTGTTCAGGTAGCACTTCATCAGCAGTACACGGGCTGCGTCTTTATTGGCTTTCGTGATATTGGCCCTGGCAGTAGCCACATCCGGCAGGTTGGGCATTACTTCATTTACTTCACTTATAATATAATCCAGCGCTGCGGTGCCGGTTCTTACCCTTGCTGCTTCGGTTACTTGTTCACCGGGGTCTCTGTAAGGTACCTGGTCAAAAAAGTCCAGTATGCTGAACATCGCAAAAGCCCTGAGAAAGCGGGCTTCCGCGGCTTGTTGCGTAGAAGGATTGAACTGCAGGATGTCGGTTGCGGTGTACACTACACCACCGAGGTTATTAAAAGCGTCGCGTATGTGAATGTTATCGCCATCCCATTGATGGGAGTGTAATACGCGCCATACGCCATTGTCATCCCAGTCGCCGCCGCGGGTGGGGGCTATCAACTCATCGGTGCTCATTTCCGACAGCGCAAATACCTGGTCATTGCTTTGATAGGGCAGGCGCATGGCGTTGTAAACGCCTCTTAGCAGTGCCTCTGCGGAACCGCTACTGCCGCTTACCTGTTCGTTGGTGGCTTCCCCTTGAAGCTTTTCATCCAGCTTGGTGCATCCCGTCCATAACAGGATACCAGAGAGGAGGGTTATTATCTTTAGGTGTTTCATATAAACCAGTTTTTTAGATTAAAGTGAAAAATTAACACCCAGCGTGAACGTACGGGCGGAGGGGTAGGGTTGATACTCTATGCCTGCTGATGGCACTCCACCGGAGGTGGATATGCCTGTTTTGGCATCTGCGCCAGGCGTACCGCTGCTCTTGTCAACATTCACTTCCGGGTCAAAGCCCTTGAATTTGGTAAGCACAAAGAGATTCTGCCCTGTGAAATATACATTCATACCTTTTATCACATTACCAATATCCCCGATGGTATAAGACAGGGTTACGTTGGCCATCTTCATGTAATTGCCATTCTCAATAAAACGGGAAGAGGAGGTAACCCTGTTGGAGAGCGCTTCTTGTATAGGAGCGTCTAAAACGGCTACGGCTATATTACGCGCAGCCCGGAGGTTGCTTAAGTTCACCACGGTATTGAAGGTGTTGTTATAGATCTTATGACCAAAAGCGCCGTTCATGTTAGCGGTAAGTGTTAGTTTCTTATACGCCAGCGTGGTGGTGATGCCCAGCAGCCGGGTGGGATTGGGGTTTCCCTGGTAGCTTAAACTATCGCCATTCGGGTAAATGGACTGCCCATCTTTATCCATACCACCATAGGTGCGGGTATAAAAGCCGTTAATAGGCAGGCCGTTGTTAATGATTTCTACTAGCGTGCCGGAAACGCCCTGCCCGTTTAGCTGGCCGGTGTAAATGGGGGCCGACATCCTGCTTACATTATTTTTAAGGAAGGTGGCGTTTACGCCCAGGTCCCAGCTAAAGTCTTTACCCTGTACAATGCTGGCGTTCACCATAACTTCAAAGCCTTTGTTAATGATCTGTCCATCCAGGTTCTTCCAGGTGATGGTAGATTGTGAAGCGGCAGGTTGTATGGCTACTGTAGGGTATAGCAGGTCGGAGGTTGTTTTATTAAAATAATCAACAGCACCGGTGATGCGGTCGTGTATAATGGAGAAGTCCAGCCCTATGTTGTATTGCTTATCGGACTGCCATTTCAGGTCATCATTTTCATTGCTTGTTTTGCTAAGTACACCATTTGGCAGAAAAGAGTTCCTGGCCTGTGAACCACCCGCAGGAAACTCCTGGTTGCCGGTACGGCCCCAGCCGCCTCTCAGTTTTAGGTTGGTTACAAAACCTTTGGTAAAGAAACTTTCGTTACTGATGTTCCATGCAACTGCAAAAGAGGGGAAATAACCATAACGGTTGTTACGCCCAAATTTGGTGGAACCATCTGATCTTAAGGTTCCGGTTAGCAGGTAGCGATCTTTCAGGTTTAAGTTTACCCTGCCAAAGTAGGATTGCAGTTCTGAAATGGGATCTGCAAAGGAAGTGATCACCCGGCCGGCTGCATTGGAGTACTGGATGTAATTTGTGATATCCAGCCCATAGTTGCCAAAACCGCCAGGCTGTGCGGGGCCCAGGCCGTTCATGTAAGCACCCTTGTTCTGGAATTTCATATACTCGTACCCTATCAGCGCATTCAGGTGCAGGTTTGTAGTAAGCGCTTTATTATAAGTCAGCGTATGGGTAAACTGTTGGGTGGTTAATTCAGTATTCCCGATGTTAGCCCAACCCAGGCCTGATGGCGGATTTACATTAATGCCAAAGGTGTTTAGGTTAATGCCACCTTCCACCGATGTTCGCCTGTTGCCGCTGCTATAGTTTACGCTGTATTGCATACGGTACTCCAGGTCGTTGGTGATCTTAAAGTAGGGCGATACACTAGCCAGGATGGTGGTCACCTTTGTTTTATCGTGGTACACCTGCAACATGGCTACGGGGTTCACTGCGCTGCTGCCTTGTTTAATATTCAGGGTACCATCATCATTGTATAATGCTTCGGTAGGGTTCCATTGCAATGCCTGGCCTATAAGGCTGTTGGAAAAACCGGCGTCGTTGGAAATGGGAGGGATATTTTCCTGGTATTGATTGGCGATCATGTTCACATCAATCCCCAGTCTTTTGCTGCGCAGGAATTTAAAACCAGCGTTCAGGCCAAAGCTGTATTTTTTAAAGTCGGAGTTTTTAACAATGCCCTGTTGGTCCAGCATGCCGCCTGAAACGCGGTATTTGGCATTTTCTGTGCCGCCACTCACGCCTACGTTGTAGTTTTGGGTAACAGCGGTACGGAGTATGGCGTCCAGCGCATCTACGTTTGCACCTTTATCGTTGGTGGTACCCAGGTCCCATTTCTGTAATGCCTGCCGGTACTGTGCACCATCCAGCACATCAATTCGGCGCATAATATTACTAACGCCTACAGAAGCGCCTATATCCAGTTTAGGCTCGCCGATCTGGCCTCTTTTAGTGGTAATAAGCACTACGCCATAGGCTGCCCTGGACCCGTAAATGGCGGTGGCGGATGCGTCTTTTAATACATCCACGGAGGCAATATCAAACGGGTTAATAAAGTTAAGCGCATTACCCCCGGGAATGTTTCCGAGCTCTGGCACATTTACGCTAGGCCTGGCGGAACGACCGTCCAGTGGTACCCCATCCACTACATACAGTGGCTGGCCGGTGCCTGTTAATGCGGCATTTCCCCGGATCCTTACGGTGGTGGCGGCACCGGGCTGCCCGCTGTTGGATACTATTTGTACACCGGCTACCTTGCCCTGCACGAGCTGGTCTGGTGCGGTAAAGGTGCCCTTGTTAAAATCCTTGGCCTGTATGGATGCAACAGCGCCGGTGAGGTCTTTTTTACGCACGGTGCCATATCCCACTACCACCACATCGGTAAGTTGGGTGCTGTTTGCCTGTAATACAACGGTCACATTGGTTTTACCGGCAATGCTAATCTCCTGGCGGGGGTAACCTACATAAGAGATGATGAGTGTGGTAGCATTGTCGGCGGCGTTCACCTTAAACGTACCATCCGCGCCTGCTGCTGTACCACTATTGGTGCCCTTGATCTGTATGGTGGCGCCGGGAATCGGATCGCCTTTTTCGTCTATTACCCTACCGGTAACAGTTCTCGTCTGTGCATGGGTTATGCCCGCTATCAGCAGTAATAAGTAGCATAACTTACGCACTTTGCGAAATAAAACATTGTTCATAAAATGGATTTATTGGTTTGTGGAATTGATGATGGGGCCAAAAAATTGTGCACTTTGTCAGGGTAATTAGTGAATCATGGAGGTTGTTATACGTGGAAATGTATGCTTAATGGGATTAGTTTTTTGATGGAAATAACGTGTTGGGCTGTCAGAAAAGAATGTGCCGGGTCAAATGCTTTTTGCAGTAAATGATGATCACTTCAATCCTGATTTTTTTTATAAAAATAAGTCAAAGTACCGGATATTAGAACACATGCTTGTATAGTGGGGTATTAACCCGGAGGAATATAATATAGCGCAATTTTTTTTTGTGCCAAATGCTTTCACTAAAATAAAAAACGTCTATAGGTCATAGACTTAGAGGCGTTTGATAGGTCTTCTTTATTTATGCTGGAATTGAAGGAAGCCCAGTAGCAGATTTATAAACTGTTAAAAACCGTTAGCCTGTAAATGTCATCATTCCCTGAGTTATCAAATGCCAGCCAAGGCTGTAAAGATACATAGGGGGTGCATGGTCCGTAGGTGACAAGTTTAATTTTTCTGTGAAGGGATTCTTGCTGCAACAGCGCTAATACTGCTTGCAGAATTTCTCCTTTGAATGGGGTGAACATAAAAAAAACGGTGCCGGTGGAATAGTCTGTATTTCTTGCGTCCTCATTTAAAAATAGCACATTCGATAATTGAAGTGCAGCAGCGCATTCCTGCGCATAGTTGTAAAATGCAGGTTCAAATTCCACGCCCCTCACCTTTATACCGGTGAGTAGGTTTACCAGTATAGATACTTGTCCAAGGCCGGCGCCTATATCAAAAAAAACGTCTTCTTCCCTGAATTGTACCTTCTCTACCAGTTCAAACACCACCCTGGCGGGCGTTTTATAAAACGTGATCATTTCTGGTTCCAGGTTTTTGGTCTGCACCGGCATGGTAGGGATGTTGGATAGACCATTGATCAGGACATCCAGGCTATCGTAGGCGCTTATTTCAGTGTATTCGTTATGATCGTTGTTAAATTTTACATATGAATTGATGAGGTTTTTGAACGCCTGTCCGCTGTATTTTGCTGCGCGGATGTCTGCACGGAGCCTTTGGAATAACTTGGCATCAATGGCTTCCATGGCTGATTTTAAGTGGTATGCCTGGTGCTGGAGCAGCAATGCTTGTTCTGCCTGTGCGGGCTGTTGCTGCATGGCTGCAAGCTGCCCCAATACTTGAAAATCCAAGAAATCCGTTACCTCCATGCGCGCCTCAAAATTTTTCTCTTCCAGGAGAGAGGTATTATTTGCAGAGGATTCAATATAAGATGCTATCTCATTCATGATCATAATCAAAAATACAAATAATGAAAATATGAAATTTTATTTTACCATTTGTACACATGGTCTTACTGGCTTATGGATAGGGTGTGCTGGATAGTGCAATACAGGAATATCCTACCCGCTTACTGGATATTTTTGGTTCATTATACTGCATAAGAATGACAGAAAAATTTTAAAAAATGATTTATTTGATTACTTTTGCCTCCCGCTGGCAGAGAAGCCGGTCACCGGATTCGGGACGTAGCGCAGCCCGGTAGCGCGCTTGCATGGGGTGCAAGAGGTCGCTAGTTCGAATCTAGTCGTCCCGACACATTTAAAAAGCCTTCAGGTTATTACTTGAAGGCTTTTTTGCGCTGCGTTTTTGAATGCTTGGTAAAGGCAATTTGAAATGCTATCTGTAGATATTGCTTCTTCAATTGTATCGCATTCTTTCAATGGATCTACCTGTTTTCGTGTTGTGCTTTTCCTTATGTCTTTATATGGTATTTTACCCTGCAAGGTTGTTCAGCAGATCAGTAATAACCTGGGTTGTCCAGGCTTTTCTCGGGGTGCACGGTGAATGCAAGGAAGAACGGGACTACCAGGATAATCAACCGCCAACCGCCAGAGGTTGCCAAGCCCTACTTTTATTGGACAAGCATTAGGTATAGGCTGGTAGTGTAAATCATAGCAATGTTCACTTAAGAAAAATTCAAAATCTTCTGACGCTCCATGGTATTGTTGTTGAAGGGCATCCCGTATTTCCGGGATAAGCACTTTCTTTACTGCCTGTGAATTGGGTAATATTTCACTTGGCTCGCCATAATAAGTGCATAAAAAGGTATCGAGCGGTTCGGGAGCATAGTCTGCATGAAAAGAATACACATCCGTTGGGAAAAACGAATTGATATCGTCCCGGTCATACTGATTGATCACATTCAGCATGGGCGAGGCACCCTGAGCTTCCAATGCTTTCATGTCATGTAAAAGCATTTCTCGGGCCAGTTGTCCTTGTTCGCTCAATAAAAGTGCACGAAGATCATCCTGTTCCACTATCGTTATATTCCCATTATGCGCTACCTTCTCAACAATTTCAGAAAAGTCACCTACTAATTTACGCGTCCAGCAAACCGCATTAACTGCTCCACTAAATGGGGTAGCCACCAGGTCCTGAAAATTTGTGACACAATGAATCTGTTGTCCCAGGTAAGGTATTGACATTATATTTCCCCCTCATTTAAAGTTAGCAGTAAAAAAAGTTATAATTCATCATTCATAATTCATAATTTATAATTCATAATTCATAATTCATAATTCATAATTCATAATTCTTAGCCGCTATTTCCTGGCTAATGTTTTTTGGGAATAACCTTACAACACTGTCCGTTTGGGTTAAGTGGGTTTGCAAGGTACACGCCGTTTATTTTTTTATCCATTTTCTGTGTAAGCTCGGCATCGGGCGTAATGCGTCCGCGGGCTATCTCGTAATAATGTGTAGGCACATAATACGCGGAGTCTGCCGATGGATATGCTTGTGTGGCATCGCTGCCACCAAACTCCAGCAAGCCGTCGTGATCCAGGTCTTTTACATCGGAGCTGGCGGCGCTCAATACGGAATCGGCATTAGAATGATCAATGCGAAAAACATACAGCTTTTGGAGAGGGGCAATGTCCAGGAAGAGGAACACAGTACCCTCGTTTTCCACGAGGCGGTTACGCTTGCTACCGTAATTAATCGCTTCCGGGTCTAGCTGGTGAGCCTTGTTGCCATTTACGAAAATGGTGCCGTTGTACACCGTGATCTTTTGCTGGATGCTGCTGGTGAAGTGCAGTCCTTTTTTAGGCGTTTGGGCCATGGCAGGCAGGCCAATGATTAATAGTAAGTAGTGTCTGGGTAGGAGGCGCATATGTTTGTTATTATATCTGGGCATCAACTTACATATTTTTTCCCACGAAAGCTGTATTGCTCCCATAATATACAACAGCACCCGCTATTCAGCAGTTACATTTCCTATGATCAGGGCGGGGTAGGGCGGGTAGAGACCAGTATTTTTACAGCATAGGAGGCTGACTGGTAGTTTTTTTCAGGACGATATTGCCAAATGCTAAATTACCTTACCTTTGGGCTATGAAGAAATTCGCCACACTTTTACTCCTTTTCGTTTACGTCGCCGGCATTACCGGGGTAGGCGTAAAGGGGTTCTATTGCTGTGGTAAATTAGCCTCTCTCTCTGCTTCCATCCACGAAGAACCCAATAAAAAGGCCATAGAAGGCGATGGTTGCTGCAAAACAAAATACCAGTTCCATAAAATAAAAGACACCCACCAGCACAGCGACACGGCACCCGTAGCGTTTGGCCAGGTGGCTATCCTGCCGTCTTTCGGGCATTTTGCACCGGAACTGGCCTTATCCGTTCATGACCTGTTGGCCGCCAATCGCAGCAATGCACCGCCTCCGCTGCCGGATATTCCCCTCTATCTGCTTCACTGCACCTACAGAATTTGATGCTTGCCTTACCCCGCAAGTAAATGTATGACACGTGACCTTCCTGGCCACCTGTGTAATACCCTTATTCATCAAATTCTACCACCTCATGATTGCTTTTAAAAAGTTGATCCTCTTACTGTTGTTGTTAACCAGCGCTGGCGCTTATGCCCAGCAGGCCGATACTACGGTTGTGTTCAAAGTATTTGGAGAATGCGGCCAATGTAAGCACCGCATAGAAACCGCTGTAAAAGGAAAGGGCGTTACTTCCGCAAATTGGGACGTAGCGAGCAAGCAGTTAACACTGACCTACCTCCCGCAACAGGTAAACCTTACCACCATCCAAGACAAGATCATTGCCGCAGGGCATGACCTGGAAAACAGGAAGGCTAGCGACAACGCATATAACGCATTGCCATCCTGCTGTCATTACCGGGAAAGTACCGACGCTGCCGCCGATACCCCGGAACACCGTGCAATGGGCGACACGCCATCCGCAGATAGTGCCGCCACTAAAACAGCCCAGCTAAAAGAGGTAACAGTAAGCTCCCGCACACATTCGGCTTATATTTCCGGGCTCAATCCCATTCGCACGGAGATTATGACCGACAAAGAATTACTCAAAGCAGCCTGCTGCAACCTGAGTGAAAGTTTTGAAACCAATCCTTCCGTGGATGTGTCGTATAATGATGCCGTGACTGGCTCCAAGCAAATTCAATTGCTTGGCCTGTCTGGCAACTATACGCAGCTCACCGTGGAAAATTTGCCAGGCCCCCGCGGCCTGGCAACCCCACTGGGGCTTAACTCCATAGCCGGTCCCTGGGTAGAATCTATTCAATTAACCAAGGGTACTGGCTCTGTTGTGAACGGGTACGAAAGCATTGCCGGCCAGATTAATGTAGAGCTGCGCAAACCCGAAACCACCGACCAGTTGTCTGCCAACGTATATGGCAACAGTAATGGGAAAGTTGACCTAAACCTGGACCTTGCGCACAAACTGAATGGGAAATGGTCTACCGCACTATTGCTGCACGACGACTTCCTCGAAAATAAAGGGCTGGACATGAACAAAGACGGCTTTCGCGACCTGCCTACCGGCAACCAGTTTAACCTGGTAGACCGCTGGAAATACGACGATGGTAAAGGCTTTATGACCCAGTTTGGCGTAAAGGTGCTAAACGATGATAAAACCGGCGGACAAACCGGCTACCGGCCCGCTACCGATAAATTTTCGACCAATTTGTATGGCCTGGGCATTCATACCCAGCGCTATGAAGTGTTTGGAAAAATCGGGTATGTGTTTCCCCAGCAAACTTACAAAAGCATAGGCCTGCAACTTTCCGCCATAGACCACCAGCAGGATTCCTATTTCGGTCTTACCACCTACAATGCACAACAACAAAACTTTTACAGTAATCTGATCTACCAGTCTATCATCAACAATACCAAGCACAAATTCAAGACCGGCGCTAGTTTCTTGTACGACAAATATGACGAAACATTTAAGCGCGATCATTACAAACGGAATGAAATTGTAGCCGGTGCATTCTTTGAATATACCTATACCCCTTCCGATAAAGTAACTGTGGTGGCGGGTATACGGGGTGATCATCATAACCTGTTCGGCACTTTTTTTACACCCCGATTGAACGTACGCTACGAGCCTTTTCCTGGTACCACCCTGCGGGTCAGTGGGGGGCGTGGACAACGTACGGCTAATATCTTTGCAGAAAACATGAGCGTGTTTGTGAGCAACCGCCAGGTAGAAATATTGGGCGCATCCAGTGGCTACGCTTATGGTTTGAAACCAGAAGTAGCCTGGAATAAAGGCCTTAGCATTGACCAGAAATTTCGCCTCTTTGATAACGATGCTTCCGCCAGTGTAGATTTCTTTCGCAACGACTTTACTAACCAGGTGGTGACGGACCTCGAAAATCCTCGCCTGGTACGCTTCTATAACCTGGATGGCAAATCCTACTCCAACAGTTTGCAGGTGGGCCTCCAAGTTTCGCCAGTGAAAAAATTAGACATTCACCTGGCTTACCGTTACTTCGATGTGAAAACCACCTACAGCGGTCATTTGCTGGAACGCCCGCTGCTGTCAAGCAATCGCGCTTTTGCAGCCTTTGACTATGCCACCGATGGGTGGAAGTTCGACTACACCATTAATTACAACGGTCGCAAACGCATTCCCAGTACTGCCGGTAATCCTGCTCCTTACCAACTGACAGATTACTCCAACGCTTTCGTGATGATGAATGCACAGGTAAGTAAAACTTTCGGCAAAAAACGCCCCATGGACTTTTATGTAGGGGTGGAAAACATTGGCAATTACTTCCAGCGGGGTGCCATTGTGGCTGCCGATCAGCCTTTCAGTCCTTATTTCGATGCCTCCCTGGTGTGTGGGCCGGTTACAGGGCGCATGGCTTATGTGGGCTGGCGCTACAAAATATAGTCAGCAAAAAGCAAGGCCCGCAACAAAATCGGCGAGGTTGTTAATGGAATGCTAAAATGAAAAAAGGATTAAATTATTGGGTGTAGTAACCGTCTAATAGGTACTAAATCCTAAAAAGATGAAAAAGATTATTATAGCACTATTTGCGATGGCAATCGTTTCGAGCGCTTCCGCAGCGCCCGCAGGCCCCGGCAGAGGTGGGTTTCATGGAGGTGGCCGCCCAGTGGTGATCGTGCATGGCGGCTTCGGGTATTATAATCCGTATTTCTCCCCGTTTGGTTATTATGGATTTGGCTACCCGTTTGGTTATCCCTATGCTGTAGGAGCTTACCCTCCTTCCAAATTGGATATGCAAGTACAGGAAATTAAAAATGATTATGCTGATAAGATACAGTCTGTGAGAATGGATAAGACATTAAGTGGCAAGGAAAGAAGAGAAAAAGTAAGAGCGTTCAAAGCGGCCCGCGATCATGATGTACGCGAAGCCAAAGTGAACTATTATAAATCTTAATTGGAAATGTGAGATAGGAAAAACACCGTCGCCAAACAGCGACGGTGTTTTTATTTGAAGGGGTAACCTGCCGATCAGGCAAAATTTGTTAACTAGCCATGTCACGGAAATGAGAAATATTGCCGCCTGTATGTTGTTTAAAAAAACGGCTAAAATGGGCCGGACTTACAAACCCCAGCGCATAAGCGATTTCCTTGCCAGACAATTGGGTGTAATGCAAATAACGCCTGGCTTCCTGGATAATCCGGCGCTGGATAAGCTTAGACGGTGCCGGGTGATTAAAAATAGCAAAAAGATTGGCCAGGGTTTTAGGCGATTTATTTAAAGCGCTGGCATAAAACTGTACTTCGTGTTCCTGCCGGAAATTTGCTTCCAGCAGGAGATTAAACTTGCGAACAATGTCCATTTTCTCGTCTGGAAAGCGTTCGTAATTTTCAGTTTGTTTCTTGGCGATGCGGGTAATGTTGATGATGAGCCGTTTTAATAACGTACGCAGCATTTCACCCTGCATGCGGTCTTTAATAGACATGTCATCCAGGCAAAGCATCTGGATAATCTCTATGTTTTTTATCTCATCACATGAGAGCGGCAAAATGAGCGGGTGCTGTATACCATAAAAGAGAAATCCAACGCATCCCACCTCAGAATCATGATCGGCAATGCAATAAAAATTTCGGTTAAACTGCCATGCAATCAGCTGTTCCGGATGTTCAAAGCGGAAGTGCTGGTTGGCCATGAGGGTCAGTACTGCGTTGGTAGGTATTATGTATGGCACCTGGTCAATGATCACTGTTTGGGCTTGGTGGCCATTATAAACAATAGTATTGGTCGTATCCCCCTGTCCGTTGGCAATACCGTCTCCACAAAGGGCCGGCTCGTGTACCATTACTGTAAAGCGGCCATCATTCCCGCTTTCATCAAATTGAAATCTCATAAAATTACCCCCTAAATAGATGTACGTAATCTTTGCTTACTGGATTTTTACGCGGATAAAATTGTTGATCGCCGGTAAAGTATTAAAAGCATTTGGGTTAGGTACCAGGGCAATAGGTTTATTTTCTGTAAGTGGGGTGCCGGCTAAATTAAACTGAGTGATGCCTGCGCCGGGGTATTGGTCTATGGCGGTGCCATCGTCATACAGGGCTATGCTGGAAGAGATATCGCCTTTTAAAGTAGCATCCACCCCATTGCCAGTGGTAGCAAAAAACCAGTCATTGGAAAAACCATACATGGTAGCAATGGCAATGCGATCGCCCGCTGTAACACTAATGGCCTGGGATACAGTGCTGCCGGCGGTTTCACCAATTACGGGCAACAATACAGTACTAGATGCTGCCGGTAATACGTACACGGATTTCACGCCTGCTTTTGTTTTTAATGCGGCAGCCAGGATGCTGGCATCGCCCTGTTGAGCCAGCTCTTTCAGCCCTTCTCCGCGATCGGCTTCACCTTCCTTATAAAAAGGATTGGTATCACCCTGGTAAATCACCACCAGCACGGGAGAGAGTGGCGTGAAAATGCCGGTATTGGCAGCTATATAGGTGCTCAGCACCGAGTTGTCTCCCGATTCGGCAATATTGGTAAGCCCATTGGCAGTAGGTTGTCCTTTTGTGTACAGCGGAGCTGCATTCAGCAGGTTGCCGCCTACGATGTAGGAAACGGCCCATACACCCGGACTCAACGGCGTTTCGTTTTTGGTGCCACCGGATTTATTTTTTAATGTAAGGGTAAAGTAAGAATTACCATTGTACACCAGGGTTGCATTTACCAATTGAGAAGCGGGCAAATACGTGTTTCCCTGCGCATCTGTCCCCTGCACTTCGGTAACATTTTTATTGTCTGCCGTGCCGGGATGATTAACGCTTGCGCCAGGCATTTGATTAATACGGGTTCCATTATCCCACAGTTTTATCTGGTCAGATACGTCGCCCTCAATGGGGTTTCCGGCTGCGTCATATACGGCAATGCCAGGATTTTCCGGCGCAAAAAACAAGTCATTAGACCAACCGTACATGGTGGCGAAAGTGAGCGTTTCTCCCTTGGCGGCGGAGAAATGAATGGTTACTGCACTGCCGGGAAGAATAACGGCAGGCGAACCATCGCCCTGGAAAGTGCCGGATTCCACCAGGGGTTTGGAGTTCAACACATTTTCAATACTAATTGTGGCAGACTGAGCCGGAGTAGAATGGTGATCTTTTTTGCACGATGCAAACGCAAATGGCAGTGCTAAGGTTGCTAAATAAGCTGTTGATTTCATTTTCATGTGAGTGATTTTATGATAAGTAAAACTATCTTATACTGGAGGCCCGGGAAATACCGGCAATTCCCGAAGGCTTGTCCGAATTTCCCGGATGCACCGACCGCATCCATGCTACAGCAACGAACAGCCCGTCATCATAACCACTTACAAAGACCCAAACAGGGTAGGCTACCCGTTGTTAAAAGCTCCCATATTACCCTGCGATTATTGGTAGGAGCGAAAACGATTTCGTACGATCAAGGCGAGGGATTGTATTTATGTATTATCTTGGCAGGCTGCGGCCTGACTGCAAAAACGATTTAACTAAATTCCACATGAAAAAATATGTACTTCCGCTATTGTTGCTGATAGCGATTACCACGCAAAAGCTGGGTGCGCAGGGCATACTGCATACCCAGGGCGAAAAAATTGTAAACGACCGGGGAGAAAATGTGCTGTTCCGGGGCATTGGCCTGGGTGGCTATATGTTACAGGAAGGTTATATGCTACACCTCGGCAAAGACGGCCAGCAACATAAGATCCGCGAGCGTATTGCCCGCCTACTCACACCCGCACAAACGCAGGAATTTTACGATACCTGGCTGGCACATCACACCACGAAAGCCGATATCGACTCGCTGAAAGCCTGGGGATTTAATCAGGTGCGCCTGCCCATGCATTTTAACCTGTATACCCTGCCTGCCGACAAAGAGCCGGTACCCGGCCAGCAAACCTGGCTGGATAAGGGGTTCACCATGACGGATAGCCTGGTGGCCTGGTGTAAGGCTGCCGGTATCTACCTCATCCTGGACCTACACGCCGCACCCGGCGGCCAGGGGAACGACCTCAATATCTCCGATCGCGATGGAGACAAGCCCTCACTGTGGCAGCAAGTAGCAGATCAGGATAAAACGGTGGCCCTTTGGAAAAAACTGGCTACCCGGTATGCACACGAAGCCACCATTGCTGGTTACGATTTGCTGAACGAACCCAATTGGGGCTTCGATAACCAGGAGAAAGACCCCAACGGCATCGGAGAAAAAACAAATGGCCCGCTAAAGGCCCTGCTGGTAAGGATTACAGAAGCTATCCGCAGTGTAGATAAAGAACATATCATCATCATAGAGGGCAACGCCTGGGGTAATAATTATAATGGAATGCTCAATGACGGTCTGTGGGATAAGAACATGGTGCTGAGTTTTCATAAATACTGGAATAATAATGACACTGCCTCCATCGGCCATATGCTGCGCTACCGCCAACGACTGCAAGTACCTATATGGCTGGGAGAAACCGGCGAAAACTCCAATACCTGGTTTACCGATGCCATCACATTGTTTGAAAGTAATAACATTGGCTGGAGCTGGTGGCCACTTAAAAAACTGGGCATTAATAACCCGCTGCAAATACCATCCAACAAGGGCTACGACGCACTGGTAGACTATTGGAACGGCAAACGTAGCACCCCGCCAGATGCAGACAGCGCTTACCATGCGCTGCTGGAATTGGCCAATGCCACCGACATCCGGCACAACATTGTACACCGGGATGTGATAGACGCTATGATCCGCCAGCCGCACAGCCTGGAAGCCATTGCCTTCAAAGCCAATATAGCCGCGCCCGGCACTACCATTGCCGCCGCCGATTACGACCTGGGGCGTAATGGGGTGGCTTATTTCGATAAAGATAGCGGCAATTACCGCATCTCTACCGGCCACGCCAGCGTGGGCAACCGGGGCGGCGTATACCGCAACGACGGGGTGGATATTTACAACGATACTGCCCATACTAATGCGTACTACGTAGGCCATACCGAAGATGGAGAGTGGTTGCAATACAATATAACGGTTACGGATACACGTAATTATGCTTTGCAAACCCTGGTACGCGGCGAAGGCCAGTTCCAGTGGACCGAAAATGGCAAAGCGCTGACCCCGCCTCAGTCATCGCCCGCCGGCACTGCCTGGCAGGCAGTGAGCACTACAAAAGTGCACTTGGTCAAAGGTCGCCACCAGCTTAGGTTACAGGTTTTGAAAGGCGGTTTTGACTTTGCAGCCCTGAAGTTTTAGCCCTAGCGAAAATAGGATGGGAGAATGATCTTATCCGGCTGTTCAGACAGTTGGGTAAGATTTATTTATATTAAACTGCCAGCGGCCTGTGCATGAAGGAAATGAGGGAGAATTTCCTAACTTACGAAAGGCATCGTTTACAAAATTCTTTTAGCTATGCAGCAGTTTTTTGGCTTATATCTCTTACTCATCCTACTTATTATTTTTCTGATAATGCTGGCCCAAAAGCTGAGGATGGCTTATCCCATCGTACTGGTATTGGGCGGCTTGGCGCTGAGTCTTATTCCAGGCATGCCTTCGGTGAAGATACACCCGGAAGTGGTGTTCATCATATTTCTCCCGCCTTTGCTGTTTGAGGCGGCATGGAATACCAGCTGGAAAGAGTTATGGCGATGGCGCCGGGTCATCTCCAGTTTTGCATTTCTCATCGTTATTGTTACAGCCTTTATTGTGGCAATCGTATCCAGTTACCTGCTGCCAGGGTTTACCATGGCGCTGGGATTTTTACTGGGCGGTATTATCTCTCCGCCAGATGCGGTGTCGGCATCCGCCATCCTGAAAAATGTAAAAGCCCCGCGCGCCCTCCAGTCTATTGTGGAAGGAGAAAGCCTGCTCAATGATGCTTCAAGTTTAATTGTTTTCCGCTTTGCCCTGATTGCAGTGGATAGCGGACGTTTTGTATTTCATGAAGCCGCACTCAGTTTTGTGGTGGTGATCGTTTTGGGCATCCTGTGCGGCCTGGCTATCGGGGTGTTATATTATGTAGTACACCGCTGGCTGCCTACCACGGCCAAAATGGACGTTGTACTCACCCTCACGGCTCCCTATGTGATGTACCTGGTGGCAGAGTATTTTCATGTGTCTGGTGTACTGTCTGTGGTGGCCGGAGGCTTGTATCTTTCCTTTCGCAGTGATGTAATCCTGTCCCACCGCAGCCGGTTGGAAGGGTCCAACGTTTGGTCTACGCTAGGTTTTGTATTCAATGGTATTGTGTTCATGCTGATCGGCTTACAACTGCCGGGCATTGTAAGCGATCTGGGGGCCGTGAGTATTTCGGATGCGATCGGGTATGGCCTGCTCATCTCCCTGATCCTGATCGTAACCCGCATCCTGTGTACGCTGGGTTCTTCCGCGTTTACCATTTTTATCAGCCGTTATATCAACACGGCAGATAAAAATCCAGGCTGGCGGATGCCGCTGGCTTTTGGATGGGCCGGCATGCGCGGCGTGGTGTCGCTGGCTGCAGCGCTTTCTATCCCCATCCTGATGGACAATGGTCAGCCCTTCCCACAGCGCAATCTTATCCTCTTCATCACGTTCGTAGTAATTATGGTGACCCTGGTAGTGCAAGGACTTACCCTGCCGGCTTTACTGCGCTGGCTGCACCTGGAGGAACCCGGCAAAACGCTGCCGCCCGAAGAACAGGAAGCATTCATCCGCCGACAATTGGGCGAAAATAGCATGGACTTATTGGAAGGCCAGTTTGGAGATTTACTGGTCGCCAATAAGTCGCTGCAACGGCTAAAAGGTAAGATCAAAACAGAGTTCGAACAAGACGGCATATCAGATAAGGCTGCGCAGGATGCTTACCAGGAGGTATTCCTGCACCTGCTGGCGGAAAAACGGAAGGTGCTGCAAAATATTAATAAGGACGTAGATATCGACGAAGAATTAATCCGCAAACACCATCGCCTGCTGGATTTGGAAGAAGAAGAATTACGCATTCGTTTTAAAAAATTGTAAGTAGCTCCGCCGCGCTATGCAGGCGAGTATTACGACTATTATGCATTGGCATTTACATGCAGGCATTAACATAACTTTAAGAGCAAAAGGATTTCATCCCTGTATTATTCCAATAGTTTTGCAGATGCGCCGGCTATGGCCGTCATTATTGTAAAACTATTGCTCATGCGTTTTTTTCTCCTGGCATGCTTTGCTTCCCTGGCAGGCATGGCCACCTTTGCACAAACTGTACACCCTTCACTGCCGGCCGTAAAGCATAAAACGGTAGTCATTGCCCATAGGGGTGATCATGTAAATTTCCCGGAAAATACCCTGGAAGCCTACAATAGCGCCATAAAGGCCGGGGTAGATTATATTGAAACAGACCTGCGCACTACAGCAGATAGTGGTCAGGTGATCATGCACCATGCTTCGGTAGACCGCATGACCAATGGCAAAGGCAACGTAGCCGATCTTACCTACGACAAGATAACATCGCTGACCATCCCGGACGATGCACATCATAAAAAATATCATGTACCCAGTTTTAAGGAGGTGTTGCTGGCCTGTAGGGGGAAAGTAAATGTATACCTGGATTTTAAGGAGGCAGACGTAAACATGACCTGGCGCATGATCAAGGCCCTGCACATGGAACAGCAGGTGGTCGTGTATCCCAATACAATAGCACAATTTAAAGAATGGAGAAAGCTGGCGCCGGAAATGCCCCTGGTGGCTAATGTGCCGGATACAATAAAAGATGCCCCTGCGCTCAATGCATTCCTGGACGAATATCCCGCCGCGGCTGTAAATGGCTCCATTGGCCAATACACACCGGAAATGCTCGCCGTGTTCAAAAACCGGGGCGTGGCGGTATGGCTGGATGTAGAGGCCAATGACGAAGGCCCTGCTATTTGGAGCAAGGCCCTGGACGCCGGCGTACCCGGTGTGCAAACAGACTATCCGGCTGCCTGTACACATTATCTTGCGCAGCAGCATGCACGATAAGGAAAATTACTTTATTGGCGTTACCACAAAGTCTTCGAACGTACCATCAAAACTTTGTTTGCCCGGTAGCGCCGCCTCCATGCCTATCATGGCCTTTAACTGGGTGGTAAGTAGGCCTGCCGCAGCATATCAGATTTTTGAACGATAAACGGATACTGCCAGATTTACTGTAACGTTGAGTTGCCTTGCATCGCCAATTTATAAACATTTCAATAGCCTAAAAATGCAAATGACTTTGCGGTGCGGTGGATGAGAAGTGACATGATTTTTTGTTTTTTGAATATAGGTGGGCGGAAAAAATACTAAGGTTGTTTTAAATAGGTTTCCACAATTTCATGATCCACCTGCAGGCTGTCTATCTTTTCAATGCCCTTCTGAATAAGGGTGTCGCCCTGTTGGGTAAGCGTAAAACTAAAATCCTGGTTTTCCCACGCTCGATAATTGCAATACACGAGATGCTCCGTATAATGATGATTATGCAGGGTGAAAGTGCCTTCTCCTGCTTCAAATACAGGGTTGTTGCCCTGCCCCTGGGTGAGATCGTGTTTCAGGAAGGCAAAGTGGGTCCCGTTAAAAAGCTTTACCATTTCCTGGTTGGCTACTGGAAAGGTTTGTTGGGTATCGCCTTTCGTTATGATTAGGGCAGACAAAAGCTTATAGGTGCCGTTTAAAGTTTCTGCGTGCAGGGAATCGGTGGCCACCGTGGTGGGGCGGATTGCAGGCTGGCAAGCCATGAGGGCCAGCAGGAGCAAGGCGAGATATAACGTGGATCTCATGTATTAATAGGAATAAATGAAAAATAATTATACAACTAAGATAATTATAAGCCCATAATTATTGGCTAAAAATAAATTCAAATGGATAAACAGTTGTGGGGCTTACGCCTTTAATTTAACCCATGGCCGCCCGGCGGCAGGCAACGAACAGCCAGCATAGGGGAGGAGCTTTGGCGTGGAAAAAACCGACCCTTATTGAAGAAGATGGCTATTTATAAATACAGCGCGTAAGCTACGCACGTGCTTAAGTTACCCGTTGGTATAGGTATGGACGGATTCTTTTTCGTAGCGCGGTATTTCCAGTGTTGTTTCTACCCGCAGACCCGGCGCATCGCCCACCATGGGGCCGCCTGCAGATAATTCACTCCCCATTTTTTGGGATTTGAAAATGGGCCACATAAACTGCGCATACCATTCTTCCTGTTTGTAATGTTTGATACCAAAAGATTGCGGGTAACGGCGGGTGATGATGCCGGTGCCGAAAATAACATCCCAGAGGAAAAACATGTTACCAAAGTTGCCTTTATAATGTCCTACACCATCTCCATCCGTATCCGCATGGTGGGCATGGTGGGTGGCAGGGGTAGAGATCAGTCTTTCCAGCACCCAGGCAGCCGGGTGAAGCACTTTGTATTTGTAAAATGGCTTATCCCAGGGTATGCTGGAATGCGCGCCAGTGGTGATCAGGGATTTAATGACGGTTACAAACAGTGCGGCATATCCAAGGCCCAGGTAAGTAAGCGTGGCGGTAAGGTATATCTGCGAAAAGAAAAAACTGTAAACGATATTTTGCCTTCCGGCCATGGCCATGCCCATGTAGGGCGCAGAATGGTGAGTGCGGTGAAAGCGCCACAACCAGGGCACCTGGTGGTGCAGGCGGTGGTACCAGTATTGTGTAAGATCGTCGAACACCGCAATAATCAGCGCCGCCCATACAAAAGGTATCCACGTTAAGACGTTTTTCAGGTTGGGCAATATCAGGGGCAATAATTTCAGGGAAAAGAATGTTACCGTAGGGGTGATAACCACGCGGGGCAATACAAAACATACCATGTCCAGTATACGCTCATTTTTGCTCCACTTGTTGGCATAGAGTCCCAACGCAAATTCTGCCACACCCAGCCCCAGGGCAATTACCGGCAGCCCCCAGGAACTCAAGTTGTTAAAGATAGCTTCTACCAATGCCGGCGCCTTAAAGTGCAGCGAAGGATCGGTGTGAGCGGCCAGCCATGGCTTGTTTCCGGTGATTTTAAAACTAAGTGCCATCAGCGCTACCGGTAGGGCATACAGGAATACGCTTACAAGCAGATCCCGTGTAATAGCCCTGGCTGTTTGTTGCTCCAGTTTCATAAAAGTGCGTTTACAGTGGTTTACAAAAAGTGTTGAAGCAGTCGCAGGGCGATGAAAAAGACGAGCAAAGGCCCCACTACAAGCAGGATGCCCACGATGATCTTTCTGGCTAATAATAAGATGTCTTGCGATGTCATATACGCGGTTTTATATAATATGCTTTTATCAAAAAGGCGCTGCATCTTCCCGTTTTTATAAAGCCCGCCTATCTGCGCTTCGCCATGCTCTTGCAGTGCCAGGAATAACGAAATCCGTTGCGCCGGCGGCAGTGCCTCTAATACCCGGCGAAGTCAAAGGGGAAGTGGCATATCCGCTGAATTTTCGGTGGATCTTTTAGTGCTGAAATACACTTCGGTACAATCGCTGGTACAAATCATTATAGAGCTGGGAACACCGTTAATGGAAATACAGCCCTAACAGCCTTGGCAATAGCAACAACAACCCTTAGCAGGAAAGTGGTAATTGGGTTGAAAAAATGTCGCTAACGAGTGGTAGTGTGACATCTTCATACTGATGAGTTGATAATGACGCAGTCCGACCCGGGAAAGCGGATATAGCTTTATGCTTATACCAAGGCAAAAATAAGTAAAATTATTAGTCTACAAAGTCTATGGGGTAATATTTATTTGTGAAGCTGCCTTTCTCCGCGCCTCAGCGCAGGCCATGATCATATCTGCCTAAAAAGTAGAGAAAAGAGTAATCCAGGAAAACTTTCCTACAATGGATGCGCCGCCACAAATTGCTGGTATTCCTCGAAACTATACGGGGGGCAGGCACCCTCCCTGCTGGTAATGAAGGCACTTAACAAGGCCGCGTTTTGCATTGCCTTTAGTGGACCCTGTTGTTGTAGCTTACTGGCCAGGAATCCCGCCAGAAATGCATCTCCACTGCCTACCGTGTCCTGCACGGTTACCGGTACCGCAGCAAATACCTGGTGATAACCCTTGGCATAATACACCGATCCGCGTACGCCTTTGGTAAGCAGTATTTCCGGTATCTTAAATACATCCTGTAAATAATGTACCCCATCTGCCTCAGCGATATAAGATTTGTCTAGCCAGGTAAGTATTTGTTTCAGTTCGCCTAAGCTTACTTTGAGAATATTGGCCTTTTCTAACAAAGAGCGGATGAGCGGGAAGGAGTAGAACGGTGTCCGCAGGTTCACGTCGAATACCTTTACCCTCGCGGTTTCCAGGGCGGTGAATAAAGTTTTGCGCGTTACTGCATGCCGCGCGCTGAGACTACCAAATATAAAGGCATCTGCCGATTGCAGCACAGCTTCGTAAGAAGGTTGCCAGGTGATATAATCCCAGGCAGCCGGTTGAATAATATCGTAATGCGGCTCTCCCTGGGCATCGAAGCCAGCGATGACGGTGCCGGTAGGCTGGTCTTCGTCTTGCTGGATGCCGGTAACAGGCATTTGCCAGTCCTGTAGCTGCGCGCGTAGTTGTTCGCCCCTTTCGTCCCTGCCTATGCGGCTGATCATGGTGCAGCTTATGCCTTGCTTGGTTAAATTATACGCTACATTCAGCGGTGCGCCGCCAATGCGGGCTGCATGCGGGAATATGTCCCATAACACTTCTCCAAAACTTACTACCGTGGAATCCATATCAGGTGAATTTGAAGGGTTATTAAATTATTGCCGGGCAGCCCAGTACACCGCGTTGCGGAAAATAGTGGTAAAGGCAGGATCGTCGAACAGTTCCGGAAAATGGCCCATGGCAATGTACAGGTTGCGGGCCTTCACGTGCGCATTGGTCCATATCACGGGATGATCGCCCATCTTAACGTCCTTGGCAGGTTGATAAGTAGCTTCGTCTATACTGGCCAATACCTGTACCTGGGGCCGGGGGCTTTTATCGTAAATATACCATTCGTCTTTGGTCATAAAAGTAGTGGGCACGCCTTTCATCACGGGATGTTTGGGCATTTCCACCGTTAGTTGTGCCGTGGCGCCACCAGGAATATGAGCTTTGAACTGAATGCCGCCCATGAAATCAGAAAACCATTGCCACATGGGATACCCGTCGAAAACACCCAGCAGGGTGGGATGGTGGAAACCAATCCATCCGCCCAGGCCCTGGCTAATGTATTTTTCCATGGCCGCCTGCGCCACCGCCGTCCAGGGGTAGGGGGGATAATCAAGTTGAATGAAGAGCGGGTACAATGCCAGCAACGAGTCGTTGATCACATCGGGTGAGGTAATGTAGTCAAAAACAAAACGGTGATCTTTATTCAACTCCTGTTCCAGCCACACATGGCCGCGTTGGGAAAAGAGGATGTGGCCGCCGCCCGAATCAGCCAGCACTAGCACTCGCATAGGTTTTTTAGGATGGCCCAGGCAGGGCGGCACACCGGTGAATAGCAACACGAGCAGGAAGATTATTTTTTTCATATCGCAATCAATATAAATAAATATTCCCCATTTATTCATGCCTTTTTCACGCGCTGCAATATACCCATCATCAGCAGGATGTACAGCGCCATACCCGCCACGGTAATTTTCAGGGCCAGGAGTTACAAGTGAAAATGCGTCAATGCGAGGTAAACTTTTATTAGCAGGAGCCACCTTGTTTGTATGGACCTATCTGTTTAAAAAATGCTCCACATTATGCCACGATATCCAACTGTAGATAGCAGGTAAATGTGGTACCCTTGCCCACTTCGCTTTTTACATCAATATACCCCTGGTAAGTAGCCGCCACTTTTTTACAGATAGCCAGGCCTATGCCGGTGCCGGGATACAGGTCTTTATCGTGCAGGCGCTGGAACATTTTAAAAGCGGTTTCCTGATATTTTTCTTCGAAGCCTATGCCATTGTCGGTGAAAGACAGTTGCAGCCAGGGTTGTTCCGGCGCAGGCTGGGTACCCGGCCATTCCCATGGCGCTTTTACCTGCCCACGGATAATGATCACCGGAGATAGATCGGGCTTACGGAATTTAAGACTGTTGGAAATGAAATGGAAGAACAGCAAATATAGAGTAGACGCATGCGCCATCACCACGGGTAAATCAAAAGGATGCAGCAGGGCGCAATAACGGGTCACGGGCTCATACAGATCTTCCCGCACTTGGGCCAGGATGTCTATTAGGTCTACCGGCGTGGGCATATCGGTACGTTCGTTTATGCGGGAAAATATGAGTACATCATCTATCAGCGTATTCATGCGCTGAGCAGCCAGGTCTATTTTACCCAGGTATTCTTTAACGATATCGGGTAGGTCGGCACGGTGCTGCTGTAGCAACATGTTGCCGAAGAGCTGGAGCTTGCGGAGAGGCTCGCGCAGATCGTGGCTGGCAATGTATGAAAAGGACATCAGTTCATCATTCATACTTTCCAGTTGCCGGTTTTTTTCCTGCAAAGTTGCATTAAGCGTTGTAAGATGTTCCGCCGCGCGTAGTTGTGCTGCAATTTCCGGCGGCACATTATCGGCGGTACCGCCGATAATTTTCGTGTATCCGTAAGCGTTATTAACCGGCACTGCAGCAATGTGTTGGGTGCTGTTAGCCTGCTTCACCACTACCGGTAGAAACTTGTATTCTCCAAAAATGGTATCGTTGCCTTCCTGGTCTGCCAGGCGATAAGCCGTGATCAGCACTTTCCTTTTTTCGCCGCCCGGAAAGCGGATGCGGCAGGGAAACTGTACCCTGCCGCCAGGCAGCAACCCGGCAAGATGGGCTTCGAATAAGGCCCGGTCTTTAGGCGTCATAAATGCATGGGCCGCCGTGGTTGCAATTTCGTTATCGTAAGGTTTGGGAAGGTCGTGTAGGGTGAACAGCGCATCGGACCAAACATAAACACCTGCATCCTGCTTCCATTCCCAACTACCGGTATGATCGCGTAGCTGCGTCTGGTTCAGCAGGCTGAGTAGCCTTCTGTTAATTTTATCCCGCTGCGGTTTTTGTTTCATGCTGCTGTCCTAATGAATGCCGGCCCTGGCAAATATTTGCTGGCTACGGTATAGGGAATTGCTGGCCTCCCAAATTGTTCTGTAAATTGTAATAGCCTGTGAATAACAATGTTGTGTGTTGTAAAAATGTTGTTGGCAGGTATTGATCAGCTAAGATAATACTCGCATCGTTAAATAACGCCAATGCTTCAGGGCTTTTTTATTACTGTTTGCTGCCTTACTGTTCGTTAACCGCTTAAATATGAATTGAAATAATAATGTTCAGCACATACCCAATCGTTGCCTTGTTGTGGCAGACACTGCCGTAGTAATAACTTCGGCTAGATCAGCAGGACCCGGGCATTCCAATTTTTTCCAGAATCTGGACGGATTTCCAGATAGTAGACCTACTCCAGTCGATAAGCATTTCATGAAACCTTTGCTGGTAGCGGGTTTTATGCGGTCTGTGCCAATTGGCACTCGGTTCGCTTTATACCCATCAAATAAGGGATGTATGGTCGACAAGTTTAAACGTAAGATTTTCCTGGTAGACGATGATTCATTCAGCCTTACGATGTACACTGCTTTTTTAGATGCCCAAGGATATAAAAATATCATGGGTTTTTCTTCCGGGGAAGCGGTATTGGAAATGCTAAAGGAAGAACCTGATATTATATTATTGGACCATCAGCCCGGTGTCTTAACAGGTTTGGAGATATTGGAAAAAATTAAACGATACGATCCCAATATATATGTGGTATTTATCAGTGGCAGGTATGATAAAAAAATGGGAATAGAAGCTGTGAAGGGTGGTGCCTTCGATTATATCACCAAAGAAGCAGCCCTAATGCCCAAGATCTTGGAGGTAATGAACCGGATATTCACCGTGCAGGATTACCTGATACGGATACATCCGAAGCCCTCCCGCTTTTTCCTGATTTAACTATTTGAATGGATAGCCACACCAAACATTTTTTTTAAGTGTTAGCATTCATGGGCGCTGCCCGTAAAAAAAATAGTTGTCCCGTGCGTATGAACTGGTGCCATTGCATCGCCGGCTGCTATACACCCACAACATGAAGTAGCGGCGATGCTGGTTGGGACATTTTTACTATCTATTTCTGTTTAAGAAAAAATAAAAGTGTACTACCAATTTATGCGGGTACTTAAAATATTACTAAATGATTATATACCTATACCTGGAAAAACCCAAAGATGAATGACGTGGAAAACAATGCTAATGAATCGTTTCTCGATTGCCTATGAAAAATCCATTATTAGACGAAGTGACTGAAAGATGAAGAAAGGGTTGGTGAAAACGATGGGGTGAAGAATGATACAACCCTTTTATTCATAGCGCTTGCAAAAGTTGTATGGAATGTTTGATGAATGAGGTTACATGGAGTTGGTTCCGGGGGAGATAGTGCGCAGGAGAAGAACGAATAACCCGGAACTATTCTTTGTAACAAGCGGTTTTTATTTTATCCTTTATCTGATTTTTTATCTAAACCTAAACAATCACCTGGTATGATTTGCGGAGGGGGCAGCCTGGGGGAAAGCAACTGTTAAGACCTGGAAAGCAAATCTTCTTCGCAATTTATTCACCGGTAATGCATTGCCAGTTGCTGATAACCATTTCGAAAGGCATCAAGAGATTATTTTTTTTAGCATGGTTTCCGTTTATGTAGGCGAGCTGGGGGATTTCCCCCGGCTTTTTCGTTTTACAGACATTGTTTCCCTTAGCACGGATACTGCAAATTTACCTCGGCCTTCTCCTGTTTCTTGCATCAAAATTGCTTATCTTCAAAGACCCTTTAGAACATTCTCCTAAAACGCCTGCTTTTGTTCAAGATTTTCATTGTAGAAGACGATCCCTGGTATGGCGAGATACTGCAATATCATTTGGGACTTAATCCGGATTATGAAGTAACCTTACTGAAAACAGGTAAAGAATGCTTGTTGCAGTTACAACATAAACCCGACCTGGTGACCATCGATTTTTCCCTGCCCGACCTTAATGGCGAAGAGCTTTTCAAAAAAATAAAAGCCCAGCAGCCCAACCTGCCGGTGATCGTAATTAGCGCGCAAGACAAGGTTACCACCGCCGTGAGCCTGCTGAAACTGGGGGTAGACGATTACCTGGTGAAAGATGATCATACCAAGGATCTGTTATGGAAATCCATTATCCGCATCCGCGAAAATCTTTCGCTGAAAGAAGAGATCAGCGAGTTGAAGGCGGAACTTAAAACAAAATACGATTATGCCAATACCATCATCGGTAGCAGTGCCGCTATTAAACAGGTATTTCGCCTGATAGACAAAGCGGCGGCATCTACCATCAATGTGTCCATTACTGGTGAAACGGGTACTGGCAAAGAATTGGTGGCCAAAGCAGTGCATTATCACTCCGCCCGGTCGCAACAAGCTTTTGTGGCCGTAAACATGGCCGCTATACCCAAAGAACTGGTGGAAAGCGAATTGTTTGGCTACGAAAAAGGTGCCTTCACCGGCGCACAGCAGCGCAAAACCGGTAAGTTTGAAGATGCCAATGGCGGTACGCTTTTCCTGGATGAAATAGGGGAGATGGACCTGGGCATTCAAAGCAAATTGCTGCGGGTACTACAGGAAAAAGAACTACACCGCTTAGGCGGCAACATCCGCGTGAAACTGGATTTTCGCCTGGTGGTAGCCACGCATAAAAACCTGGCAGAAGAAGTGCGTAAAGGAAACCTCCGGGAAGATCTTTACTACCGGATTGCAGGACTGCCCATCATGCTGCCCCCGCTGCGCGACCGGCGGGAAGACATATTGTTGCTAGCCCACTATTTTCTCAAAGCCTACAGCAAAGAGAACAAACTTCCCGAATACAAACTCTCCACCGATGCCCGCCGGAAACTGCTGCAATACCCTTTCCCAGGTAATGTGCGCGAGCTAAAAGCTGCGGTAGAACTGGCTGCGGTGATGTCGGATCAGCAACAGATAGAAGCCGCCGACATCACGTTTATGAGCGACGTATCCCGCGATCCCCTGGAAGGAAAAGAAATGACGTTGCGGGAATATACCCGGTTGATCATTAAAAATTATCTTACCAGGTACCACGACAATGTAGTGCTGGTGGCCGAGAAACTGGATATTGGCCGGTCTACCATTTACAAAATGATGCAAAAAGGAGAAATCGAATAAACCGCTACAATATGGGAAGCGAAGGAGAAAAAATCACGGCTTTGCAGCTCAATATCCGCAAGGTCGAAGCTGAACTAGAAGCTTTGCGGCAACAACTGGCGGCTCAACAGCACGTGGCCACAGTGCTGCCAGCAGGTATGTTGCCCCTTACGCCCAATACAGCCATGCTAGCCATGATGATGGAGCAAGCCAAACACCTCATCATGATAAAGGGGCTGGACAATCGCATTATATGGATGAGCCCCAGTTTTCTTGAATTTACCGGATATACTCTGGAGGAAGTGCTAGGCCAAAATCCATTGGAATTATTATCATCTCATAAAGACAGGATTTCAGTAAAGGCGCTAGATTATATGGCGCACCAAATGGCCACCTCCTTGGAATATGAAGGCGAATACGAAGGTTGCAAGAAAAACGGTGAACCTTATTGGGTTAAAACAACGGCCCAGCCAGTACGGGATGAGCAGGGAGCCGTATTGCACTATCTCTCCATATCTGAAGATGTGACCGAAAAAGTGGCCAGCAGGCGCTGGGTTGAACAAATGCAACGTAAGCTGGAACAAGATTCCAACCGGCTGTTTTCCGTATTATCTAACCTGCACGAAGCTATATTGCTGGAAGACCAACAGGGCAATACCCAACTGGTAAATGATACTTTCTGCCACTTGTTTGGCATTCATCGCGATGCCCAGTTCCTGTTGCAACGCGCCACCAAAATAGTTTGGCGCGCCTTGGCGAATAAATTCAACGATCCAACGGCCTTCCTGCCAGGTATCGACAACTTGGTACAGCACCAGGAAACGGTACTCAATGAAATATTGCTGCTCAATGACCAGCGTATCCTGGAACGCGATTATATCCTAATTAATGAAGGCCAGCATTTCCTAGGTACCCTGTGGCGCTTTCGCGATGTAACGGAGCAGGTAAGGGCCGGGGAAAAACTGAAATCCAGCGAGGAGAAGTACCGTAATATTATAGAGAATATGAACCTGGGATTACTGGAAACAGACAATCAGGAAAATATTCTTTATGCCAATCAGCGCTTCTGCGACATTACCGGTTATACCCTGGATGATCTGATAGGCCGCTCAGTGTATAGTATATTGCTGCGGGGCGAAAACGTATCACTCATGCGCGAAAAAAATGTGCTGCGTAAAAAAGGTGTTTCCGATGCCTACGAAATCCGCACCCGCGACCGGCGTGGCCATGTGAAATGGCTGCTGATCAGTGGTGCGCCACTATACGATGATAAGCACGTGCAAACAGGCGCTATTAATATTCACCTGGACATTACCGCACAGAAAAAACTGGAAGTGGAATTGCGCGAAGCAAATCTTAAAGCCGAGGAATCATCCAAAGCCAAGGAAATATTTTTTGCTAACATGAGTCATGAGATCCGCACCCCCATGAACGGCATTCTCGGTATGTCAGAGCTCATGCAACAAACGCCGCTGAATGAGCAGCAGGAGGGCTACCTGAAAGTAATACACCGATCGGCAGAAAACTTACTGGTCATCATTAACGATATCCTGGACTTTTCCAAAATGGAAGCTGGCAAGCTGCAACTCAAGGAAGTAAATTTCGACCTTTTTGAACTGGTGTACCAGATGCAAGCTACCATGCAGCCACATTTGAAAGAAAAAAATCTGCTGCTGGAAGTAAAACTAACCGATCAAACCCCGCAATTCCTGAAGGGAGATCCTTACCGGCTGAACCAAATATTGTTAAACCTGGTAAACAATGCCGTAAAATTTACCGACCTCGGTTGGGTAAAGGTTTCCATACGCACAACATTGCTGGATGACGGAGTACGGCTGTTTTTTGAAGTGAAAGATACTGGCATCGGCATTTCTAAAGATTACCTGGACCGCGTTTTTCAAAGTTTCTCCCAGGAAGATGGCACCGGAACGCGGGAGTATGGCGGCACCGGGCTGGGGCTGGCTATCACCCGGCAGCTGATAGGGCTAATGGGCGGGCAGATAAGCATTGAAAGTGAAAAGCATAAAGGTACCACGGTGTACTTCGATCTGACATTTAAAACCGGTGAAGCCCCTGCACCGAAAGAAGCAGTGTTTAGCAAACCAGCAGACGAACTGAAACGGGTGCGGGTGCTGGTGGTAGAAGATAACGAATTTAACCGCCTGGTGGCTGGCTCCCTGCTACGAAATCATGGTGCCACCGTACTAGAAGCAACAGACGGGCGGCAGGCCCTGAACGTACTGCTGGGCAATGATGTGGATGTAGTGCTGATGGATATACAGATGCCGGTGATGAATGGCTACGATGCTGCCAAACATATTCGTAAAGACCTGCGGCTGCAAATTCCAATCATTGCCCTCACTGCCAATGCATTGCAAGGAGAACGCGAAAAATGCCTGCAAGCCGGGATGAACGAATGGCTGGTAAAGCCGGTCAATGAAGAGGAACTTATTTCCACCATCCTGCGCCTGCTTGGTAAAGTTGGCAACCAGCGGGTAAATGCCCTGGAACCCGCCATGGCCGCACACAACAACAGCCCTTTATATTCCCTGGCCGGTCTTCAGAAAATGGCCGGCAATAATACCGCTTTCATTAAACGTATGATCAGTGTATTCATGGATATTACGCCTCCTTATATCCGCGATTTGGAAAAGGCTATCCTGGCCAAAGACCTGTCAACGATTAAAAGCGTGGTGCACAAAATGCGTCCCAGCATACACAATCTTTCTATTATCAAACTCTACACCCTGATCGAAGACCTGGAAAGCCGGGAAGTATGGCAGGAAGACGTGGCCACACGCACCGCCCTGCTCAATGAAACCCTGCAGGAAGTGATGACGAAAATGGGGCAGGAAACGATTTTGCAATAGCCTTGCTATTGTAAAATACATGGTTCCGTAACCAAATAGTAGCCAGGCTGGCTCCAAGTGGGATAACAGTGTATTTGATACCTGATCACAGTACAATACCTGTTAAATACAATCGCCCACGTTACTGTAACGCGGGCGATTATGTTTGATAAAAAAACCAGCTATTACACCAGGTTTTTTTTGATATAGTTAATGCTGGTAATGATTGCATCTTTTGGTGGAGCGGCGGTGTAGGCCTCCTGTTCCACAAAGAAATTTTCAAACCCAGCCTCTTTTTTGTATTTAAAAATATCTTTAAAGTCGATCACACCTTTGCCTACCTCGCAGGATTCTTTTTGTGGTTCCAGGCGCATGTCTTTAATATGCCACATGGGAAAACGGCCAGGATGTTGCTTAAATAGGTCCAGGGGCTTAATACCCGCATATACCACCCAATAAATATCCATTTCAAAATGCACCAGTTTGGGATCGGTGTTACTGAGCAGGATCTCGTAACCGGTGGTGCCATTATAATCGGTGAACTCGAAATTGTGATTATGATAAGCCAGTTTCATCCCGGCTGCATTGACCAACTGGCCGGCCTTGTTAAAGCGATCTGCCAGTTGCTTGAAGTTGTCGGCAGTAGTGCGCAGGGAATCCTGTAGATAAGGAATGGTTACGAAATCATGGCCCAGTATTTTTGCGTCTTCGATCACGTATTTCAACTCTTCTTCATTGCCGGTAGACAGGAAATCGTGCAGCCCATAATGGGCGCTGGTGGTCTTTAACTGATGAGCTTTCAGCAGCGCGCTAAAGTCTTTTACACTCAGGCCAAAATACAGGCGCTTATTGTACCCAAAAAGTTCCAGGTTAGTGTATCCTGCTTGTTGAATGGCGGCAATGGTACCTTTAATATCTTTTATCGCGTCGTCCCGTAACGTGTAAAGTTGAAGGCCGATCAAGGTTTTGGTACTAGCGGCATTTGCCATTAAACGGGGGGCGAGTAGTGCAGCCGCAGAAAGAAGGGTAGTGCTGCGGAGAAAATCACGGCGTGTAGTCATAAGGTGAAATTTTAAATAATCGTGTCGCTACCAAAATACGAAACAAAATGAGTTTTAACATATAAATATTCAACCGCTGGCAATAAAATACAGCACCCATCCGGTATTTTTTGAAAACATTCCATCAGGCATTGGCCAGGGAGCGGTCTAGGTGTACATAGCCGCCATCTACATGAATGAGTTGGCCCGTGGTATGGCTGGATTTTGCAGACAGCAGGAATACAGTGGTGTTGGCAATTTCTTCGATCGTAGTCATTCGGTGTTGCAATGGAATGCGCTGGGTGATCTCGTTTAGTTTGGCTTCTGGATCTGGCAAGGTTTTTATCCAACTTTCGTATTGGGGAGTCCAGCATTCGGCTACAATCACGGCATTTACCCGGATGTTGTATTTGAGTAGTTCTACTGCCCACTCGCGTGTAAGTGCGTTGCGCGCCCCATTGGAGGCGGCATAGGCAGATGTTCCGCCCTGGCCGGTTTCGGCGGTTTTTGAACTGATGTTCACGATGGCACCCTGTGAAATTTTTAACGCCGGCAGCGCGTAATGGGCCAGCAAATAATAATGTACCACGTTGCGGTGCAGTGAGGTAATGAAACCCTCGTAGTTGCCATTTTCCAGGCTTACGCCGTCATTCAGCCCGGCATTATTTACCAGTCCGTCTATACGACCGTAGGCGTTCAGTACGGTTTTGATGGCTTGCTCGCAAGCTGTGGGGTCGGTAAGCTCGGCGGTGATAGCAATGCCGGATGCGCCCAGGGAAGTGATGTGGGCAATAGCTGCTTCGTTGTCCTGCCTATCGCGGCCAATAATAACCGGAATAGCGCCTTCCGTAGCCAATACATTTACAATGCCGTTGCCAATGCCTTTAGCGCCTCCGGAAACGACGATCACTTTGTGTTGTAGTTGAAGATCCATATGGTTGGTAAAAAAATCAGAGTTGATAAAAACGTTGGGCGTTGCCATGCCAGAAAGCTGCTTGTTCGGCTAGTGAAAAGCGGCTTATAAAATCTGCTGCAAGGTTATGTACCTGTTCGTACGTGCCAGATAATAAACACACCGGCCAGTCGCTGCCAAACAGTATGCGCTGTGCGCCAAAGACTTTCCATACAACATCCAGGTAGGGACGAAAATCTTCAGGTTTCCATTCCAGCCAGTCTGCTTCCGTAACCAGCCCGGAAAGTTTGCAATACACATTTTCCTGTGCGGCAATTTTTTCCAGGCACTGCCGCCAAGGCTCCAGTTGCCGGCTGCGGATAGCGGGTTTACCCAGATGGTTCAGCATAAAACGTTGTTCCGGCAAATCCATGGCCAGCGCGGGTATATGCACCAGTTGATCAGGATACACCACTATTTCAAAGATGTAGCCATATTGGGCCAGTATTTTCAATCCTTTTTTGAATGCGGGTTGTAACATGAGGGCGCGGTCTTCCTCCCCCTGTAAAATATAACGGAAGCCTTTAATTAAAGTGAACTGCCGGTAATGCTCCAGCAGTTCGTGGAGGCGGGGCGACCGGGGGTCTATCCATCCTACAATGCCCCGGATATGATCGCAGCTGTTAGCCAGCGACAGCAGAAAATCATTTTCCAACAGCGATTGGTCTGCCTGTATGGCAATGCCATCATAGATGCCATGCTGGTGCATCAACGGGCGCAGGGCATCCGGCAGGAAATCATGCCCGATCACGGCCATATCTGCCGTGATCCAGCTATCCCGCACGGGATCAAATTTCCAGAAATGTTGATGCGTATCGATTTTTAGCATACGAAACGGAGTACTGATATGGTATACAAGGAATTATGTACCAGCCGCCACTGTTTAGTGCGAAGTGGTAGCTGAAACCGTCAATAATCTAAGATTTTTTCCATCAATTTCCACTTTTCGCCTTCATTGGCAAAGGGCAGGCGCTGCTGGTACTGCTCCATCAGGGTTTCCCAGGCCTGCACCCGCTCGTTGGCGGCGTCGGCAGCCGCTTTGCGGGCAAAAGAGAAATCGTCCGTGGTTTCCATGATCATAAACAAACGGTTGCCAGTACGGTATATTTCCATGCGCTGAATGCCAGATGCGCGGATGCTTTGCAGCACTTCGGGCCAAACTTTTTGGTGCCAAGCATCGTAGGCGTTGATGGCCTGCGGGTCGTTGATCAGGTCCAGAGCCAGACAGTGTTTTTTCATGACGGGAAGATAATTAATGCGCTGTAGAAAGCGTGACTTGTTTTACACCAATATTTTTTATAGCAAACGAGCTTACCACCATGAAACATACAGCAGGCACTGCATAGGCCCATTGTATATTTTGGGTGAGATCAGAAATATAACCAAGGAGTACGGGAAATACGGCTCCTCCTGCAATAGCCATAACAAGGAAAGAAGTACCTTCCTTAGAACGGTGTCCCAGCCCGCGAATGCTTAATGCGAAGATAGTAGGATACATGACCGACATGAAAAATTCCACCCCGCCCAGGGCATACACGGCTACATAACCCCGCGCAAAAATTGCTACCACCAATAATAAAATATTAATGATGCTGTATAGTAGCAACAACCTGGCCGGTGCAATAAAACGCATGAGCACTGTGCCGATGAAACGCCCTGACATAAATGCCAGCAGGAAAAATGATAATAGTAAGGCCGCATTTTTTTCATTGATCCGCGCGGCATGCCATGCAAAGCGGATGAAGAAGCTGCTTACGCTTACCTGTGCACCCACGTAAAAGAATTGGGCAATGACACCCAGGCGCAGGTTGGGCTGTTTCAGCACTGCCCAGTCCAGTTTTCTGGTTTCCTGGGGCGCATGTGCTTCAGGCAATGCGGTACGCCAGCACACCAGCGCTACCCCTAGTACAACCAAGCCAATGAGCAGGTAAGGTATTTGTACCGCCCCAGCCTCGTGTTGCAAATAATTTTGTAAAGCTGCTGTGGGCATGGCTTTAAGCTGGGCCTCTGTAAAGGTGGTGCCAGACAGTATGAACTGACGCCCCAGCAGCGGCGCCAGACAGGCGGCCAGCCCATTGAAAGATTGGGCGAAGTTGAGCAGGTGTATTCCCTTGCCCGGTTGTTCCATTTCGCCCAGCTCTGTCATATACGGATTAGCGGCAGATTCCAGGAAGGTGCAACCGCAGGCAATGATAAAAATGGCTGCCAGGAAAAATGCATACCAGCGTAGGGAGGCCGCCGGGTAAAATAGCAATGCTCCTGCCGCAAAAAGTAGTAGCCCGGTAAGAATACCTTTTTTGTATCCATACCTTTTCATGAAAAGGCCCGCTGGCAGGGCCATGAAAAAATAGGCCAGGTAAGAAGAAGCATCGATCAGCGACGACTGAATATCGGATAGCTGGCAGGCTTTTTTCAAATGTGGAATGAGAATGGGGTTAAGATTCAATGCAAATCCCCATAAAAAAAAGAGGGCAGTGACCAGTATCACAGCCACCCCTAGCGGACGTTTCGACATTAACAGGTGCGTTTGTACCATTATTCCGGCTTGCCGGCAATAAAGCGTGGATCAAGTTACAAAGTAGGATAGTTTTCCATACGGAATACTACGGATTTTAACGAAAGGTCATGTTATATTCACTTTTCATAGATAATTTATAAGAGTTAAGTTGAAAACAATACCGGTAGGAATGGTTGAAGAAATGTTTACTGCCCTTGCGCAGGTATATAGGGTGTGAGATAAATAATGAGTGGTCCATCCAGAGCGGTAGAGAGGGTGTCCGCGAAGTGTAGGGAATGCGAGCAGAAGCCAAGTACCGGCTATTGCTTTTCATTTCCAGGATTACCGATAATAAATATCCAATGGGCAATTATGCCCGTACTTACTTAAATTTAAGAAAAATTGTATGGTTGTTCTCCCGTAAATATCAGCCCTTAACAGGTAATGAACTAAAAACAGCAGGTCGCCCTATTTGTTGAAAAATAAGCTTTATTGCGGGATGGCCAGGATTGATATAGAATGTGCTAAAACATGAAACAGATGACCCAACTTGTATTATTACGCCACGGAGAAAGTACCTGGAACCAGGAAAACCGGTTTACCGGGTGGACAGATGTAGACCTTACGCCCAAAGGCCAGGAAGAAGCCCGCCAGGCGGGCCGTCTGCTTCATCAGGGAGGGTATACATTTGATATGGCCTATACTTCCGTGCTGAAGCGCGCCATTAAAACGCTGGATCTATGCCTGGATGAAATGGATCAGCTGTGGATACCGGTAGTGAAGTCCTGGAAGTTGAATGAGCGCCATTATGGAGCATTACAGGGGCTCAACAAAGCCGAAACGGCCCACCAATATGGGGAAGAACAGGTGCATATCTGGCGCCGCAGCTACGATATTCCTCCTCCGGCATTGGAACCTGGCGACGCGCGTTTTCCCGGAAAAGATCCCCGTTATGCAAATATAGCAGCGGCGCTGCTGCCCCGCTACGAGTCGCTCAAGGACACGGTAAAAAGGGTGGTGCCGTATTGGGAAACGGAGATAGCACCCATGGTGCGCGCGGGCAAAAAAATTATCATCGCTGCCCACGGCAACAGCCTGCGTGCCTTGGTAAAGTTCCTGGATCATATTCCTGATGCCGACATTGCAGACCTCAATATTCCCACGGGCATACCGCTGGTATATGAAATGGGCGAAGACCTGCGCCCGCTCCGTAAATACTACCTGGGCGATGCTGCCCACATTGCCAGTGCTACCGCTGCCGTAGCGGCCCAAGGTAAAGTGAAATAAAAAATGAGCATATCGCACAAATCCTTTGCAGGACTGCGTGGTATGCCCACTATCGTGTGGAGGAACGTATTAACTACGCCTCCGGGAAATTAGCCAGATAATTACGAAAACAACCACGGCTACCAGTAATATACCCACCCATACGCCTGTTTTAAAAATGTCGCCAATGGCTTGACAACTGGTCAGGAGCAGGCTGGAAAATGCTAATAAAGAAAAACAGATTGCTTTCATATCGCTGTTTTAATGTTAGTGAATAAGTAGAGTCTGCGAAAACAGATAGCACATCCTGTGCCATTGACTATAGGTAAAAAAAACCGCCCAAGAATAGGCGGTCGTCATTTTATCCTTATATCTAATAAAGCGATTGAAAATAAGTTTAATGCAGTATAGGGAAAAATCGATGGCAGGTCATTGGCTGGGTAAAGTTTTCAATAGTAATTATTCGACCGCTTATACAGGTTCGTTCATGCAAAACTAAACAGAACAAGCAGGCTTATTTGTAGCAATTATACTACAACTTGTTAGCAAATGCCCCCTTAATTTTGCCTCCACTTCGCAGCTTAGGTGCAACTATTCCAATTTATGCCTTTGGATCGAAATAATATAATGCAGTTCCCTTCCTAATATTGTACCACCAGTTTTAGCTTTTTTCTTTTCTGAACATTTAATTGCAAGGCAACAGCTTGCAGGCAAAACAATTTTTTTAGGCTGATGTAAAGAAGAAAATTAATAAAATTTTTGACAGTGTTTTTATGCAAAACGGTAGGATTGTTAACGGACAATAACAAATAAGGAGTATAAGTTTAAAATGTAGCATGGTGGCGGTTTTTACGAGTTGTGTATACGTTTATTTGCAACTGTAGAAAATAAACTACAGATAGTTTTTTGAGGTAGCGCTAATTTGCGGCTCCATTCTAACCGGCAAAGTAATCCGGGGCTGATAGCCGGATGTGCTGCACATTGGAGCGAATGGATTAATTTCACGTTTTTTGTGAAAATTGTTAAGTTTGTAAATAATTACTATGCCTGCTGCCAGACTTGCCTGATCTACTTATCAGTTACTTATATGCCATCCAGCTCCATTTCCATCACGGGTGCTTCACCACTTTTGCCGTGCATACAAGCTGCCGATAATCAGATAGACTTTACAGTCAGTTACGATTTACATACAGCTCCGGAGCCGCTGCAAACCGTGACGTAGGACGTTCTGTATAGTAGCATGGTCCATTAAAGAATAAATGTTTGATTGCATAAGCATTCGTCTTCCTGGTTTAAAATTGCTGCCAACTCAGATTCTTCATTAACCCGATTGCACTGATGTTATCCCAGAACCGACTTTGACTTGTGCTATCTGCATATTTTTATCAACCGCTGCTCCATTGTTCCGGCTTATTGCAGGAAAACGCGATGGGGCCGGTGCATACGGGGTACTGCTTTTGTGGGAATTTGGTATGAATTTAATCGTTTCGTGTTTAATTGCGCTTTTGCCCTTGCATACACCGTGCGGAGCTCCCGCTGCCGCGAGCAGGCATTATATTGAATGCCCGGCCTTTACGGTAACGGCTTTCTCCGTTGGGCCTTTGCCGCATCAACCTGGTGTACAGGTAGCCGTACTGGGCTTTCCCCTGTTACTGATACTGACTTATGGACAATGGGGGATTGTATTGGTGGCTATGCTGCTGCTGGTGCTGGGGCTAGTACGCCTGGACTTGCTGAATAAGCGCCGCAAAGACCGGCAGGAACTCCGGAAAATGCAGGTGGAATATGAAGCCATGCAGCATTCCGTGATAAGGTTAGGACAATTGGAAACGTTGTTGAGGCAACAAATGCGCGTGCAAGAACGCCTGATTACGGCTATTCTCCACGATATAAAAAGCCCCCTGTACTACCTGCTTATTTCTGCCCGTGCGCTAAGCAGCCGCATTACCTCTACTGCAGGCGGGTTACAAGCCGATGCCGCCGCTTTTTATGACGCCACTTACCGTATGTACCAACTGTTGGACAATTTGCTGCAATACGTAAAACTGCATGCGCAGAATAAACACAATGTGCAGGAACCTATTGCCCTACGGGCGCTGGTGGCAGAAAAGGCCAGCATCTTTACAAACATGGCAGCGGCCAAAAACATTGATATAGAAAATGACATAGATGACTCGCTTACGCTACGCAACGACCGCACTATGCTCGCTATTATTCTCCATAATTTAATGGATAACGCTATCAAATTCACAGAATCCGGCACGGTTCGCATAACCGCCACCGTAAAAGACGGCCAGGTATGCCTGGAAATTGCAGACAGCGGGGTGGGTATGCATGCGGGCTGGATGGACTGGGTGAACCAACCACTAAGCGTAGATACACCACCTTATCCGGCGGAAAATGGCCTGGGACTTATCATTGTAAAAGAGTTGCTCGCAGAGATTCATGGCCGGCTAAAAATGAGCAGCAATGAAAATGGAACAGTGGCCGAGGTGATCGTTGCATACAAATAACGATAGCAATTCCACGTGTCAGAAATACAGGGGATGTCTTTTAAAAATGCCTGCATGTACATTTACAGGAATAATCGTTGCAAAATGGCAAACGCCCGCGCAGGTAACTTGCGCGGGCGTTTATTTATCTGGTATAAAATGAAAAATTATTTAGTTGTTGCTATACATCCTAACCGTATCAGCTAGTTCTATAATATTTGACACTTCAAGTTTGGCGAAAATCCTGGTTTTATAAGTGCTTACGGTAGAGAGCTGGAGATGCAGTGTTTTGGAGATATCGGCTACACTGCTGCCTTTAATGAGTAGCTGCATCACTTCCGTTTCGCGGTTAGAAAGGGCCAGGAGAGGATTGCCCGTGGGCCGCGTTTTTACATTACCATTTACCAGGTGCTGACGAATGTTGGAGCTTAAATATTTTTCGTTATTAAGTATTTGGTGGAGGGCAGTTTTGATCTCATGTTCAGAAGAATGTTTTACCAGGTAACCATCGGCACCTGCCTGTAAATAGCGGAGGGCGTAAAGTTCTTCATCATAAGCAGAAAAAATAAGAATCTTAATCTTAGGCTGGCGCAACCGCAGCACGTCTATCATTTGCAAATTGTCGCCACCCGGAATATTAATATCGAGTATGATCAGGTCGTAATGGCGTTTGGCCATCTCCTTTAACGCCAGATCAAAATTATCGACATCCCTGATGTATACCTTGGGTAGCATATCACGAATAATGATCGTAATACCGAGCCTCACTATAGTATGGTCATCAGCAATTAAAATATTAGTCATAGGAGTCTTTCTATCTTAAATGATTTGGGTCAAATCAGGGCTCACGGGCAGCTACATGCTGATAAATGCAGCTTTTCAGGGACACTTTCTTAATAGCTATAAAGACCGCAATTTACAGTGTAATGTTTTATAATACATAGAAAAATCCAATTTGTAGTAATGGTACTACAAGTCATTCTGTGCAACTGTTCTCCTCCTGATCAACAATATACTCATTCAATAGTAATCCTTACTAATTTTTTCGTCGTGAGTGGGATGGGGATGTAGATCTTCTTCCGAAACTATTTCTGTAGCTTCAAAAGCACCGGCAGAACCATCTGCAATAATCTCCTCCTCTGCAGGCAGCGATGGTGCAGGTTGTTTTGTTGTTGCTTTGGATGGATCCGTAGACTGTAGCTGATTTGTTAGGTAAATGCGCATATTATTCATACAATCACTGTTTTCAAGTACAATGCCACCGTTGATATTCAGCTTAAAATATACATATTATTTACGCAATAATAGCACTGAACTTACAGGGTTTGAAAAACCAATGCCATAGATAAAATTTTAGACGTAAAAAGTACGCTTATTATAAAAAATGTTGTTCTTTTGCGAGACCGCCCGGGGGCATTGGCTCAGGGCTATCTTTTAAACCTTATCCAACATTCCACTATTATGGCAGCCGATTTACTGCAAAACGTGCATACCCGCTACAACCTGCTCACTGCTGAATGGGTATTGGTTTCTCCTCATCGCAATAAACGTCCCTGGCAGGGTAAGGTAGAAGCCGCCGCCGGCTTGCAACGCCCGGCTTATATGGCAGACTGCTACCTATGCCCAGGCAATCACCGCGCGGAAGGGGTGGAGAACCCGGTGTATACGGAGCCCTATGCGTTTACCAATGATTTTGCCGCCCTTATTCCCGGTACGCCGGAGGGCCGGTTTGAAGAAGATGGGTTGCTGATTGCCCACAGCCAGCAAGGGCAGTGCCGGGTGATTTGTTTTTCTCCCCGCCACGATCTCACGTTGCCGCAAATGGAATTAGCAGCTATCGAAAAGGTGGTGCAGCTGTGGAAGGAAGAATATGTAAACCTCGCCGCCAACCCTTCTATTCGTTATATCCAGATTTTCGAGAATAAAGGCGAGATCATGGGTTGCAGCAATCCACACCCACATGGCCAGATCTGGGCCCAAAGCGAGGTGCCTACGGAGCTGGTAAAAGAAACCCGGCAGCAACAGGCCTATTATGAAAAAAATCATCGTAGTCTGCTGGCCGATTACCTGGCGCTGGAGGAGAAAAAAAAGGAGCGGATCGTTTGTGAGAACGAACATTTTGTGGCGCTGGTACCTTTCTGGGCGGTATGGCCATATGAAACAATGATCATCAGCCGCCGTCAGGTGGCAGACATCCGGGAGTTTACGCCCGCGGAGCAGGCAGCCCTGGCCAGCATCCTGAAACGGCTTACTACGCGGTACGATAACCTGTTCCAGACCTCTTTTCCTTATTCTGCCGGTATGCACCAGGCACCGGTAAATGATGGGGCCTACCCCGGATGGCACTGGCATATGCATTTTTATCCACCCCTGCTGCGTTCTGCCACGGTGAAGAAGTTTATGGTAGGTTATGAAATGCTGGCCAGCCCCCAGCGCGATATTACCCCGGAAATGGCTGCCGCCCAGTTGCAGGTGATGCGTGAGGTTCATTTCCTGGAAAAATAATCTCCTAAACTGGCGTGCAAAACGGGGGCGCTGCCAATACGGCATGCCGCCTTAACAAAAAAAAATTAAAAACACAACGTTCGCCGGCCATGCTCCCTACTATCTTCCAGGATAGTATTCAGCGCCGCCAGGCGGGCGTTATAGCGCCGTGGGCGCGGCATGCGGTCCTGGGATATATAGGATCAAATGGTGGCTTTTTTATATTTCTTCTACTTAATCCTTTCGTTTTCCATGATAAATGCCTTTCTTTGATGTTGGATTTTACAAAAGGACAAATAATAAAACATCAGACATGAAATTCTTTATTGACACCGCCAACCTGGCGCACATTAAGGAAGCCCAGGACCTGGGTATTCTCGACGGGGTAACTACCAATCCTTCCCTGATGGCTAAAGAAGGCATCAAGGGAACGGAAAACATCATTAACCATTATAAAACAATCTGCGAAATCGTGCCCAACGGCGATATCAGCGCTGAGGTACTTTCTACCGACTTCGCCAGTATCGTGGAAGAAGGCAAGAAACTCGCGGCCATTCATAAGAACATCATCGTGAAGGTGCCTATGATCAAGGATGGTATTAAAGCCATTAAATGGTTCACCGACAACGGTATCAAAACCAACTGTACGCTGGTATTCTCTGCCGGTCAGGCTATCCTGGCGGCAAAAGCTGGCGCTACTTACGTTTCTCCTTTCATTGGCCGTATAGACGACAGTGGTTGGGAAGGCACTCAGTTGATTGGCCAGATTGCCAATATCTACAGCCTGCAAGGTTTCACTACCGAAATCCTGGCGGCTTCTATCCGTAACGCCAACCACATTATCCAATGTGCAGAACTGGGCGCAGACGTTTGTACCTGCCCCCTGGACGCTATCCTGGCGCTGCTGAAGCACCCGCTTACCGACATTGGTCTGGCTAAATTCCTGGAAGACGCAAAAAAAATGTAGTATACTTTTTACGCCGGCAGGGTACTCTCTCCCGAGAGTGTCCTGCCGCGTGATTTACACCACATCCTGATACCATCCACTTTCTCCGGCAATTCTGACCGGACAAAATTTTTACTGGCATGAATGTTCAAGCATTAAGCAATATTGCTGCACAGGTGCGCCGCGACATCGTTCGCATGGTTCACCAGTCTCAATCGGGCCACCCCGGCGGTTCCCTGGGTTGCACCGACTATTTTGTAGCCCTTTACTTCCAGATCATGAAGCGTAATCCTACCTTCACGATGGACGGTATTGGCGAAGACCTTTTTTTCCTGTCTAACGGCCACATTTCCCCGGTATGGTATTCCGTGCTGGCCCGCGCCGGTTATTTCCCAGTAAGCGAACTGGCTACGTTCCGTAAGCTGAACAGCCGCCTGCAAGGCCATCCTACCACCCATGAACACCTGCCAGGTGTACGCATAGCCTCCGGCTCCCTGGGTCAAGGCTTGTCTGTAGCCATCGGCGCTGCTCATGCTAAAAAGCTTAATAAAGATCCTCAACTGGTATTCTCCCTCCATGGTGATGGCGAATTGCAGGAAGGACAGATATGGGAAGCAGCTATGTTTGCTGCCCACAATAAAGTAGATAACCTGATCTCCACTGTAGATTACAACGGTCAGCAGATTGATGGGCCTACCGAAAAAGTGCTGTCGCTCGGCAACCTGCATGCAAAGTGGGAAGCTTTTGGCTGGGATGTGATGGAGATAAATGGCAACGATATGCAAGCTGTTGTAAACGGCTTGGAAGAAGCCAAATCTCGCACCGGCAAAGGTAAACCGGTAATGATCCTGATGCACACGAACATGGGCCACGGTGTGGACTTCATGATGGGCACCCACAAGTGGCACGGTGCTGCACCTAACGACGAGCAACTAGCCGCCGCACTCGCGCAGCTAATATCGACGGAAAAGGATTATTAAGATATTACCCGGATTGAATCTTCGCTATTATCAGCCTTGTGCATCGTACCTGGTACGCTGTACAGTAAACAGACAAGCATGAAAAAATATACTTTCACCGAAAAGAAAGATACCCGTTCCGGCTTTGGCGCCGGACTGCTGGAAGCGGGCCAGCGCAATGATAAGGTAGTGGCGCTGTGCGCTGACCTGATCGGCTCCCTGAAAATGGAAGCTTTTATTAAGGCATTCCCGGAACGTTTTACCCAGGTAGGTATTGCGGAAGCTAATATGATTGGCATGGCCGCCGGTATGACCATAGGCGGTTATATTCCTTTTACCGGCACTTTTGCCAACTTCTCTACGGGCCGTGTGTACGACCAGATCCGCCAATCGGTAGCTTATTCTAACAAGAATGTGAAGATCTGCGCATCCCACGCAGGTCTTACGCTGGGAGAAGACGGTGCCACCCACCAGATCCTGGAAGATATTGGCCTGATGAAAATGCTGCCCGGTATGACCGTGATCAACCCTTGTGATTACAACCAGACCAAAGCAGCCACCATTGCCATCGCCGATTATGAAGGCCCGGTATACCTGCGGTTTGGACGCCCGGTAGTGCCTATCTTTACGGCTGCCGATCAAAAATTTGAGATTGGCAAAGCCTGGATTGTAAACGAAGGCAAAGACGTAACCATCGTAGCTACCGGCCACCTGGTTTGGGAAGCGATCAAAGCCGGCGAAATATTGGCTGAAATGGGAATAGATGCGGAAATCATCAACATCCACACTATAAAACCACTGGACGAAGCAGCTATCTTAAAATCTGTTGCCAAAACACGCTGTGTGGTGAGTGCAGAAGAGCACAACCGCCTGGGTGGCCTGGGTGATAGCATTGCACAGGTATTGGTGAAACACGATCCCATTCCGATGGAATATGTGGCCGTAAATGATAGCTTTGGAGAAAGCGGCACACCTGATCAACTCATGAAAAAATATGGCCTGGATGATGCCCACATCGTAGCCGCCGTGCAAAAAGTACTACAGCGCAAAGGCAAATAAATTACTTGTAACAATGGGCCGCAAAGGCCCATTGTTGTTTTACTAACTAACTGAAATAGGATGCTGTCATTAGACTTTACCCCCGAAGCATTTTTGTTTGATATGAACGGTACCATGATAGACGATATGGGCTTTCACCTGATCGCCTGGGCCAATGTACTGAACAACGAACTAAAAGCAAATCTTACCAACGAACAGGTGAAGCTGCAGATGTATGGTAAGAACGAAGAATTGCTGGGCCGCGTATTTGGTAAAGGTCATTTTACCCAGGCGCAGATGGATGCCATTGCCATGGATAAAGAAAAGGCTTATCAGCAAGCATATAAGCCGCATCTTAAACTCATAGAGGGCCTGGCCCCCATGCTGGACGCGGCAAAGGCTAAAGGTATAAAAATGGCCATTGGTACAGCGGCCATTCCATTTAATATCGATTTCGTGGTAGACAATTTGAAATTGCGCAGTTACTTCCCGGTGATCGTAAATGCTCTGGATGTGGTGCATAGCAAACCTCACCCGGATGTGTTCCTGCAATGCGCGCAGCAATTGGGCGTAAATCCCGCACGCTGCATTGTATTTGAGGACGCGCCCAAAGGCATAGAGGCTGCGTTGAATGCAGGCATGAAGGCGATCGTGCTAACTACTTTGCACGAGCCGCAGGACTTTGCCCAATATTCCAATGTGCTGGCCGCTATAAAAGACTATACCGATCCCGCCATTCAGGAGCTGCTGCAACGCTAACGCGGTTATTCTTAAATTAATAGTGCCGGATGTAACAGGGATGTCGTATTTTAATCATACAAATCCATGTTATGAAACTTACTTTGTGGACCTGCTGTTTATTAATCCTCTGCCATCACCTTTTTGGGCAGGACCGAAATAGGATAGAAAGTACCGTGCAGGTACTGGACATTGCCAGCGGCAGCATTGCTACACTTTATAAAGGCAGTCGCCATATGGAAGCACCCAATTGGGCCCCCAGTGGGGTTTGTCTGGTGGTAAACAGCAATGGCAAGCTCTACACACTACGCTGGCCGGAAGGACAAAAAATGACACTTAAAAATGTAGTACTTTGCGAACTTTCCACCGGCAAAGCCAGGGCGCTTAACAACGATCATGGATTTTCACCAGATGGGGACTGGCTGGCCATTTCTCATCATGGTACTGTGGGCGATACCGGATTTTTTGCATCCCAGATATCCATTATCCCTTCTTGTGGCGGCGCTTCACGGCAAGTAACCACAGGTAGCCCTTCTTACTGGCATGGCTGGTCGCCGGATGGTAAAACACTGGCCTATTGCGCAGCACGCAATGGTAACTTCGATGTTTATACGATCCCAGTAACGGGTGGATCTGAAACCCGGCTCACCACCAACCCCGGCCTGGATGATGGGCCCGAATATTCGCCCGACGGGCAGTACATTTACTACAATGCTTACCGCGACAGTACGATGGAAATATGGCGCATCCACCCCGATGGCAGCGGCCAGGAGCCGGTATTACAGGATCAATATGATAACTGGTTCGCCCACCTCTCCCCAGACGGGACACAGTTTGTAACCATTACCTACCTGGAACGCCAGCACGGAGATCATCCCTTCGGCAAACAAGTGAAACTGCGTTTGTATAATTTGCAAGACCACAGCATCCGCGACCTCACGGATGTATTTTTGGGCGGGCAGGGTACTATCAATGTGCCTAGCTGGTCGCCAGACGGGAAGCGTATTGCGTTTGTGCAATACCGGGTGCTAGAGTAGGGCAGGAAAAAAAAACTAGGATACAATATAGAAATATCGTTTTTATTGTTAATCTTTGTTTTACTGACGTTTTTTTCAGCATTTCATTTGCTATAGCCCTTCATGTTGGGTTTGTTTGTTTTGTTTATACCTAAATTACACACATGAGTAAATTTACCCTGGTAATGTTGTTGTTTGTCCTGACACCCGGGTGGGCACAGGTTTAAGCCCAAGAACATTTAATATGGAAAGTATCTCTTTAAGATAAAAATATCATCCCTCATTTTATACCAATCCCTTATATGTTATGAACCGCTTTTTAACTTATGTATTATTGGGTTTTATTGGCTGTCTGATGACCGCCATTCAGGTATTCGGTCAAACTACTACGGCCGGTTCCTATTTTGTGAACAATCGCTATTACTATGTTGACAGGGGTATTTCCGGATCAACAAGGGATGCAACGGGTATTGATTATATTTTGCTGCACGAGGCATATAATGGCACTCTGCTGGCAGAACATTATATTATGGGAAAAATTACCGGCATCAGAGGTGCTACTACTGGCTGGAATCGTAAAGTGACTATAGAAGTAAATACCGCTTCGGCCTATAATACCGACAGGGGCAGCGTAGTTAGTTACAATGAGCCGACCTTTTTAGCCTATGTAACCTATAACGCGAAAAAATACTTAGCCCTAGCCATCAATAACGGTTCAATTATTTCCTCTTTTTCTTTCACCGGTTATGCCTATAACGAAATGCTGACGCTGGTGTCTGGTGCTGACGTGACAAGTCCTTTACCCTTTTTGGCTGCCGACCCGGTTGCTTTCCAGGGAAATGTAGGCATTGGCACTTTGGGGCCAGCCGCAAAATTATATGTGAAGGCTAATAATACTGGCAGCGATATTAACGCTACCGCCAATTTGAGTGGGGATGTTATTGTAGAAGCGCCTACTGGCGGTCGTTTAGCTAATAAAGGAGCCTCACTGGAATTTGCGTTGCCTGCAAATACCGATGGTAGCAATCCCTATGGACAGGGGCGCATCCTTACCGTAGCTGGTAATACGGCAAACGGGCAGGCAGTAGGCAAAATGATATTGGGTACCCGCCGCCAGTTTACTAAAACTGGTGATACCACCAGTTGGAGTTATGGTGATGACCTGGTGATAGACGGTAGTGGCAATGTAGGTATCGGTACGCTTACGCCACAATCTTTGCTGTCCGTGAAGGGACTGATCACTGCACAAAAAGTAAAGGTAACGATGACCGGCTGGGCGGATTATGTATTTGAGAATGGCTATCAATTACCTTCCTTACAATGGCTCGAAGCCTATGTGAAAGCCCATCATCACCTGCCGGACTTACCCGCTGGAGATACAGTAACAACCCAAGGACTTGATGTAGGAGAGATGAACAAACTACTATTAAAAAAGCTGGAAGAGCAGACTTTATATCTGATAGAACTGAATAAAAAAGTAGACGCCCTGCAACTGGAAAATAAACAATTGAAAACGGAAATGGGGGATATTAAAAAGCAAATCATTGAAAATTAATAAAGGGGAAACCTTGGTGTTGCGTAAAAAGCAGGCATGTTTATTTACACAAACCATATAAAATCCTGGCTTTCATGTTTCGTCATTGAAGTCCATATCCCGTTTCCATAAATTCACGTAATTTCATGCCCAATAAAAACCACCGCCATGGGTATATTTGACAAACTGAGGAACGAGTTTATTGATATTATTGAGTGGGTAGACAATACCAGTGACACCCTGGTATGGAAATTTCCCCGCTACCAGAACGAGATCAAGATGAACGCCAAACTAACGGTGAGGGAATCGCAGTTGGCCGTCTTTATCAATGAGGGTAAAATTGCCGATATTTTCCAGCCCGGCATGTATACGCTCACCACCCAGAACCTGCCTATTCTCAGCACCCTAAAGGGTTGGGGGTATGGCTTCAACAGCCCTTTCAAGGCCGATGTGTTTTTTGTAAGCACCCGCCAGTTCACCAACCAGAAATGGGGTACTAAAAACCCAGTGATGCTGCGCGATGCAGAATTTGGCCCTGTGCGGTTGCGGGCCTTTGGCAGCTATGCCTTCCGCGTGAAAGACGCGGGTCAATTCCTGAAAGAAATTGCAGCCACCAACCCGGAATTTACCGTAGAGGATATTAACGAACAACTCCGTAACCTGGCCGTGAGCCGTGGAATGGACGCCATTGCGGAAGCGAAAATTCCTGTGCTGGATCTGGCCGCCAAGTACGACGAGGTATCGGCGTTGATCACCGAAAAAATTAAGCCTGAGTTTAATGAACTGGGCCTGGACCTCACTAAATTCCTGATCGAAAATATTTCCCTGCCCGAAGAAGTAGAGGCCGCGCTGGACAAGCGCAGCAGCATGGGTATCATTGGCAACCTGGGCGCTTATGCACAGTTCCAGGCCGCCAATGCTATGGGCGATGCCGCAAAGAATCCCAGTGGAGGCGGGCTGGCCGGTGCCGGTATTGGCGTAGGGCTTGGAGCGGCTATGGGTAGCCAGATGGGTAACGTATTTCAGCAAAACCAATTTCCGGGCAATGCTACAGCCGGTAATGCCGGAGCAGGCGCTCCGCCGCCACCGCCCCCGGCTGCCCAGATATTCCTGGCCATCAACGGCCAGCAGGAAGGGCCTTACGACCTGGCTACCCTGCAACAACTGGCAGTGGGTGGCCGGCTGAACGCGCAAACCCTGGTATGGAAAGCGGGTATGGGTGCCTGGGCGGCCGCCAGTACGCTGCCGGAAGTAGCTGTTTTACTGGGTAGTGTACCCCCACCTTTGCCTTAATCATACAGCATAATCATATTTTCCCCGCGCGCAGACCGTAATGGCTGCGCGCGGGTTGTTCTTGTCTGTATACTATTTCACTTATAGCTTTCTCCTCCAATGCCTTTTGAAGAAAAGACAGCCAATACCTTACAAAATACCCTGAAGTGCGCTAGTTGCGGCGCCGCCCTTCATTACGCGCCCGGCACTGAAAGCCTTACCTGCGATTATTGCGGGACAGTGAACAAAATCGATATTGCACCTGTAACCATCATGGTAGTAGACTATGAAAAATACATAGCGACGGCCATAACGCCGCAGACTGGCGAAACAGCCAATGTGGTAAAATGCAGCAGTTGTGGAGCATCCACCACTTTGTTGCCTAATGTTACATCGGATACCTGCCCTTTCTGTGCCTCCCCGCTGGTGATTGCACAAGCCACACAGATGACCATTCCCAAACCGCATTACGTATTGCCCTTTGCGGTGAAGCAGCAGGCTGCTTATGATAACTTTGGCCACTGGTTGAAGAAGCTATGGTTTGCTCCGTCCGATTTGGTGAAGAAGTCGAACAATATCACCTCCCAGCAGCTCAAAGGCATCTATATTCCCTACTGGAGTTTCGATACCAATACCTACACCGCCTACCAGGGCGAACGCGGGGAATATTATTACACCACTGAAACCCGTACGGTAACGGTAAATGGGGAAAGCCGTACCGAAACTTATGAACAGCGGCATACACGTTGGTATTCGGTGAGTGGCCGGGTGCAGCACGCCTTCCGCGATGTGCTGGTATCTGCCAGCCCCTCGCTGCCGCAAAAACTAGCCACCCAATTAGAACCCTGGCGTTTGGAAGACCTGGTGGGTTTCGACGAAAGGTTTCTCAGCGGTTTCCGTTCCGAAATGTATAGTATTGCCGCGCCGCAGGCCTTACAGGTGGCAAAAGACCGCATGGATCCTGTAATACAGGGAGATATTCAGGACGATATTGGCGGAGATGAGCAACGCATTGATAATTATAACACCGATTATAAAGACCTGGGGCTGAAATACATCCTGCTGCCGGTATGGATTAGCGCCTATCGATACAATAACAAGCTGTATCATGTAGTAGTAAATGCCTGCACAGGCGAGGTGGCCGGTGAACGGCCCTATAGCGCCCTCAAGATCGCACTGCTAGTCATCGGCATCCTGGCGGTGGTTTTCGCGGTGTATATATTAGCCAATCATCATTAAATACAACCTGTAATCCTCACTGCGATAATATGCGGTAATTTGTAATTATCTTGTTCATTGCGATCAACCATTACAAATTCCGGGGATTGCATTAATCTAAACCAACAAGATGAAGCGTACCATTCTATCCGGCGTATTTGCCCTTTGTGCGGGGATGCCGGTTTTTGCCCAGGCACCCGCCGACACTGCAAAGCCCGTAAATCATTACGATTACAAGGCGTTATTTAACCCTGTGTTTTATACCAAAAACGGTACAGAAACCCGCTCAGCCAGCGGCGCTCCGGGTGCCAAATACTGGCAAAACATGGCAGACTACCAGCTCAATGCCACGCTGAACGACAGCACGAACGAGATCACCGGTAGTGAGGTGATGACCTATGTGAACAATAGCCCGGACAAGCTTTCCTTCATATGGATGCAGGCCGATGAAAATCTTTTCCAAAAGGATTCCCGCGGCGCGGCCATCCTGGGAGCAGGCCCCAGCCGTTACGACACTAAGGGTAAGGTGTTTGATGGAGGATATAAAATCAAATCCATCAAAATCTCTAGTGGGGCAGGCGGCAAAAGCGCTGAAGCCACCGCACAATATATCATCACCGATACCCGCATCCAGATACTGCTGCCCACTGCACTGGCAGCTAATGGCGGTAAATTGCAGGTAAAAATCGAATACAGTTATATCACGCCCGATTACGGTGCAGACCGTAATGGTGTACTCACCACCAAAAATGGTAAGGTGTTCGCCATTGCCCAATGGTTTCCCCGTGTATGCGTATACGATGACATCCTGGGCTGGAATACCAAGCCCTATACCGGTCCTGGTGAATTTTACCTGGAATATGGTAACTATGATATTAAGATCACAGCGCCAGCCCGCAACATTGTGGTATGCTCCGGCGAACTGCTAAACGCTGCCGAAGTATACACACCCGAACAAGTGAAACGCTGGGAGCTGGCCAAAAAGAGCGATAGCACCATCACCATTCGCAGTGCGGAAGAAGTGACAGATCCCAAATCACGCCCGGCCAAAAAAGACCTGACCTGGCATTTTCAGATGAAAAATGCACACGACGTAGCCTGGGGCGCATCGGCGGCATTTGTAGTAGATGCAGCCCGCATTAACCTGCCCAGCGGTAAAAAGTCTTTGTCTATCGCCGCTTATCCGGTAGAAAGTATTGCTAATGATGGATGGAACAATGCCGCTAAATTTGCCAAGGCTTCCATAGAATTTAATTCCAACAAATGGTTTGAATATCCTTACCCTGCCGCTACCAACGTGGCAGGTAATGTAAGTGGTATGGAATATCCCGGTATCGTATTCTGCGGTTACCGCTCGCATGGTGCCGAACTTTATGACGTAACCGATCACGAATTTGGGCATACCTGGTTTCCCATGATCGTGGGCAGTAATGAAAGGCTGTATGGCTGGATGGATGAGGGATTCAACACCTTCATCAATACCCTGAGCAAAGAAGGTTACAACCATAATGAATTTAGGGAACAGCGCCAGAATTTTACCCTGGCAGCCGGCATGTACACCAGTCCTATTTTTGAACCGGTGATGACCGCCCCAGATGCGATGAAAGAACGCAACATCGGAATACTGCTCTATATGAAACCCAGCGCCGGTCTTACCATCCTGCGTGAATACGTAATTGGTAAAGAACGTTTTGACCGCGCATTCCGCACTTACGTAGAACGGTGGGCTTACAAACATCCGCAGCCAGATGATTTCTTCCGCACCATCGAAAATGTGGCTGGGGAAGACCTGAACTGGTTCTGGAGAGAATGGTTCTACAACACCTGGAAACTAGACCAGGCCATACGCGAAGTGAAATACGATTCCTTCCGGAAAGCCACAATCATTACCATCGAAAATATGGAGCCTATGGCTATGCCGGTAGTAATGGAGATCAAGACCAAAACCGGCAAAACGGAGCGTGTATCATTGCCCATTGATATATGGATGCGTAACACCATCTTCAGCTACAAATGGACCGGCGATGATGTGGTGTCTGTAAGCCTGGACCCCGACCATTACCTGCCGGATGCTAATATCAAAAACAACAACTGGACAGCGCCTGCAGATGCTCCCGCCGTCAATAATTGATAAAGTGATTGTTATGAAGAAGGCCGCCCAGTTTGTAGGGGCGGTTTTTTTTGTGTAACGTTTTTATCTGGCATTCATATGTCAATGCCGCTAGTAGGCGTTTAGTCGCTGAGTAGTGCAAAAAAACATAGAAATATACCGCGCTTCCGCCTATAATCCTTGCACCCTGCATGAATATCAAAACGCATCATCGGCCTCCTGGGCCACTTGAATGTATTCCGCGAAGTCGTGCGTAGACACTACCACGCCTTTGCCGGTGGGCAGCGGCATGATGGCGATTTTATAACCCTGCTCTTTAAAGTGGGGGAGGTAGTGTTGTAAGAAGCGCTCCAATGCAATGGCTTCGGGTTTTTCTTCGCCGGTGCGCAGTAACTCCGCGAATTCGGCATACGGCCATACCGGAAATACGCCCTGTTCGTCTTGTGTAAACATGGTAAACCCGCTTTCGGTACCCAACACCCACACCTGTGCTGCTTCCACGATTTGTTCAATGCAATACTCCACGCGATCCAGTGCGGATGCAGCCAGCAGGTTGTCTATTTCTTCCTGGTCTATCATAATAGGATGTTAAAAATGTACAATGTGGGTTTAAACTTACGGAGAATATGTGGTAAAATAAAGAAGGCGCCCTCCTGCATGGAAGGCGCCTTCTTCGCCATTATACAATGCTTAGTTATGCTTCTACCGGTGGTTTCTTTGCATCCTTATTCAGTTTGCGCTGTTCTATCCAATAATAGAACGGCGGCAGCAGGAAGGGGGTAAACAACAACGTGGTCGTTAATCCGCCGATGATCACCGTAGCCAGGGGGCGTTGCACATCGGAGCCTATGCCAGACGATTTTGCAGCCGGAATGAGGCCGATGATGGCTACGATCAGCATCATCATTACCGCCCGCAATTGCTGGGAGGAAGCGCGGCTTACTACGCTGCGTAGGTCTTCCCGTGGGAACATCTCCCGTTCCCGGTTATACGAAGAAATGAGCAATACGCCTGCCATCACCGAAATACCAAACAGCGATACAAAACCTACGCCGGCCGATACGTTAAAGTTATATCCCCTTATCAGCAATGCGGAAATACCGCCGGCCAATGCAAAGAAGATACAGGCAAACGTCATGAGCGCATAGCGGATGTTGCGGAACAGGATAAACAGTACCAATAAAACAATCACCACGGTAAGCGGGATAGCAATGGCCAATTGTTTACTGGCGCGTTCCAGGTTTTCGAACTGGCCGCCGTAGGCCACGGTGTAGCCTTGTGGCATGTGAATGGCGGCACCCACCTTCTTTTGCGCTTCCGCTACAAAACTGCCCTGGTCGCGGCCACGGATGTTTGTTTTTACGGTGAGCAGCCGTTTGTTGTCGCCACGATAAATATTGGTCTGACCGGGTGTCAGCTGTATATCGGCCAGTTGGTTCATCGGGATGAGGGCACCGCTGGGAGTTGGTACCTGAAGGGATCGGATCACATCAATATTATTGCGTTCCTGCGGATAATAGCGCACAATCACATCATATTTCTTAGTGCCGTCATACAGGCTCGATACCTGTTTGCCGCCAATGGCTGCTTCCACCATGGTCTGGATGTCTGCTACATTAATGCCGTAGCGGGCGGCCGCCTGGCGGTCTATTTTGATAGACAACTGGTCTTGCTGGCCTTCCTGTTCTATACCCGTTTCCGTAGCACCCGGAATATTGCGTACAATGCTCACCACAGAGTCTGCCACCTGGCGCATATAGATCAGGTCATCGCCGGAAATTTCAATGGCCAGATCGGCTGCGGAGCCATTTACGATCTCCGTTACCTGGTCAATGATAGGCTGGCCAAAAGACAGCTGTGCGCCTGGCAATGCCCGCTGTATCTGGGTTTTAATTGTTTCCACCAGCTCTGCCTTGGTAGTGTCGTGTACCCATCCGCTGTAATCTTTTAGCATCATGAGTATTTCGGTACGGTTGCTGGGAAAGGGATCTGTACCATCGTCATTACGGCCGCTTTGGGTGATTACGGTTTCGATCTGCGGATGGCTGGCCGCAATACTGCGGATCACCGGCGCAATTTTCTGATTTTCATGAATATTAGTACCTGCTGGCAGGAAAGAGCGCATGAAGATAGACCCTTCGTCCAGGGCGGGCAGGAACTCTGTACCCACCTTGCGGCCCAGGCTTAGTAATATAAATACGATGGCAAAACCAACGATTAAAAAAGGTTTGGAATGTTGCAACACCTTATTCACCGCCACCGCGTACTTGCGTTCCAGCCAGCTTAGAAAAGAATAGCGGGCCAGGAAGCCCGGGTTTTTATGCGGGTCATCCGTTTTCAGTAATTCTTTTTTATACGCAAAGGAAATGAGTACCGGGATGATGGTCAACGCGGCGATCATAGAACCAATTACTGCAAATGCAAGGGTAATGGCCATGGGTGAAAAGAGCTTACCTTCCACGCGCTGCATGGTGAGGATGGGCAGGTAGGCCAGGATAATGATGGTAACAGAGAAGAATATTTCGCGGCCCACTTCCTGTGCGGCGTTCAGGGTAAGTTTTACAATGCCCTCTGCTTTTTCTTCCGGTGTGGCGTGTTTAAATTTATGGATCAGATGGGCTGCCATTACACAGGCCCCGTCCACAATGATGCCGAAGTCTATGGCGCCGAGGGAAAGCAGGTTGGCCGGTACGCCGGTGAGGCGCATGAGGATAAAGGCAAACAACAGGGAGAAGGGGATAGTAAGTGCTACCACCAGCGCCGAGCGGATGTTGCCCAGGAAAAGAATGAGAATAATGATCACGATGCTGATACCTTCAAACAGTGTATGCGATACGGTGGTCAGTGTATAATTTACCAGGGTACTGCGATCGTATACCACGCGCAGGTGCACATCTTTCGGCAGTTCATTGTCCTGCAGGTCTTTCATCTTCTGCGTCATGGCTTTGAGTACCTCGGTGGGGTTTTCACCGCGACGCATGGAAATAATACCTTCCACGCCACTGTTTTCATTCACATGGGCGGTAGCATTGGTATAACCCAGGATGCCTTGTGGAGGCGGCGGGTTTATTTCCACGCTGGCTACATCGCGCAGGTATACAGGAATTCCGTTGATATTGGTCAGCACAATACTTTCAATATCCTGGGTACTTTTCAGGGCTCCCAGGCCACGTACGGCAAAACCTTGTCCGCCGCGCTCTACAATATTTCCCCCGGTATTCTGGTTGTTCTTAGCCACGGCGTCCATCAGTTGGGCCAGGGTAAGATTGTACTTGCGTAATTTCTCGGGCGAGGTGAGTACGTGAAATTGTTTCACCGGGCCGCCAAACGTTACGATGTCGGCCACGCCTGGTGTTTGCAGCAGGTATGGGCGGATCACCCAGTCTTGCAGGTCGCGGAGTTGCATGGGGGTGTAAGTAGGCGGCGCTTCCACCACGTAGCGGAAAATTTCGCCTACGGCAGAAGTAAGGGGGCCTAATTCGGGTACTACACCATCCGGCAGTTCGGCGGTGGCCAGGCGTTCATTCACCTGGGCGCGGGCAAAATAATCGCTCACGCCATCTTCAAAATTCAGTTGCACGAGGCTCAGTCCAAAGATGGTGCGGCTGCGGCGGGAGGTTACGTTGGGTACAGAATTAAGGGCGCGTTCCAGTGGAACGGTTACCTGCTGTTCCACTTCCTCGGCGGCGCGGCCTTCATAGGGCGCGATCACGATTACGTTGGTATCTGCAATGTCGGGATAGGCTTCGATCTTCATCAACTTAAAGCAGATGATACCGCCTATCATTAACACCAGGGCACCGGCGATCACCGCCCAGCGGGTATTGAGTGCTTGTATGAGAATATTCCTAATCATTCTTTACCATTGCTCTACTTTGTTGGTGACGATAAGTCCCCCCTTGTAGTGTTTTCTTAATTCGGTTATGATCTGCATTACTTTCTCATCGGCATCGATGAAGGAGATGAGCATGGGTGGTTCATCGAAAGAAAATAGCCGGTCGGGACGTTTCAGCCGGTGCTGGCTGCCAAATCCCCACTGGCCGCGGAAGGCTGTGGCCCCTGCGGCATTTTGTTCCAGCAGGAAGTGCATGATGAACTGGTACAGGGGCTGCATGCCCCATAGTTCGTCTTTATCGATGTAGATCTGTGCCTGTAGCATAGCTTGAATAAGATTTTTATTAGTAGCCGAATGATAAACCTTTTAATTGCATGGCGCCTTTATTCACGACTTTGTCGCCAGATTGCAGGCCGCTGAAGATTACCACCCGGTCGCCGATCTGCTGACCACTTACAATTTCGCGCCGTTCAAACACATTTACAGAATCTTGCACAAAGGCGTAATTCTTGCCCTGCACCGTTACGATGGAGGCTTGTGGGATACTTAGCAATTTGCCTTCGCTCATGCCAAACGATACGGAAGCGAACATGCCAGCTTTAAAGCGGTTTTGGCTATTAGGCAGGGAAATACGCATTTTTACCATACGGGTTACATCGTCCACCACGTCACCAAACGATTCGATGCGGCCGGGAAAAGATTCATCCGGGAAAGAGGAAAAATGAACAATGGCGGTGCCGCCTACTTTCAGTTTATTAAGCTGACTTTCGGGCACGTCGCAGGTTACCCATACCTGGCCTGCTTTTGCATTGAGCAGGGTTTGTGGGTCGAAGCCGGCTTCTTTTAATTTGGCTTCCTGTTCAATGATACCAGTTTTTTCATTTTGCAGGTTGGTATGCTCCATAGCCAGGGCCGTTTGGGCGTCCAGCACATCTTTGCCGGTGGCAGCGCCATGCTCGGAAAGATCTTTAAGGCGATCGTAGTCGATCTGCTTCTGGCGGATGTTTACATTGGATATCTGGTTAATGGCAATCTGGTGTTGGATTAGCCCGGTATAGCTGGCGGTGAGGTCTTCATCGTCAAACAATACCAGGTTATGGCCTGCATTTTCCGTAGAAGGTACCACAGTGGCGGCTACGTGCGCAGGCGCGTTGTAATTGGCAGAAAGGGTATCCATGCCCAGGGTTTCCGTTTGGAAGAACGCCAGGGTTGTGCTATCGTCCGGGAAAGAGATCACCCGTCCGTTGTCGCGGATCTCGGGGCGTATAAAACCCATCACCACGGGTGCTTTAGGCTTTTCCTTGCAGGCGCTCAAAATAGCCAGGGCGGCAATTATATAAAAAGTACTTTTCATGTGCATTATTGAGCTAATTGGTTAATCAATCCGGTCGCGTATAAAAGTTGTATGTAAGCTTTACGGTAAGCATCCACGGTGTCATAATATCCCTGGCGGGTTTCCAGCCAGCTTCTTTGTGCCTCCAGGTAATCCACGATAGTGGTGCCGCCTTTCAGGTAGGCATAGCGCACGCTGCTCAAAATGTTCTCCGACTGGGCCAGCACCTGGGTAAAGTTATCCAGGTTATGCTGCTGGGTTACAAAGCTGTTGTAGGCCGTTTGCACTTCGGTATTAATCTGCAGTTGAATGGCCTGTAGGTTCTGCGCACTTTGCTGCTGAACGTACTGCGATTTGCGGATCTCGCCCTGGTTGCGGTTCCAGAAGGGAAGGTCTATGGCGGCGGTAAAACCAACGTACTGTACTTTATTCTGCGGATTATAGATAACACCCACCAGTGGTTGCGGGGCGGCCAGTGATTTCTGGTACTGCACGTTGCTGGCGCTGGCGGTCATAGCGGCATTGGCCAGTTGCAGATCGGTACGGTTGGAGAGGGCCTGCTGCAACAGTTGATCTGCATTGCCGCCAAATATGGTGGTGAAGGTGTCTGTGGTGTCGATAGCTACACTGTCGGCTACGCCTAAAAGTAGCTTTAGGTTTTTCAGTTCGTTGTCGAAAGTTTGCTGTGCATTGATGATTTGCAGGCGATACTGGTTAGACAGTAACTGGGTGCGATATAGTTCGGTGGTAGTAATCACTTGTTTTTCCTGGCGCAGCCTGTTGATCGCCACCAGGCTGTCTACATTAGAATTGGCTACTTTCAGCAGTTCTAACTGGCGTTGGGCGGTCCATACATCCAGCCATTTGGCACCTACTTCCAGGAAAAGGTTGCGTTCTTCTTCGGCATAATTCTTTTGGGAAACGGCAAAGCGTTGGTTTGCCACATCAATTTTGTACTTGCGTTGGTTGGGCCATTGGATGGGCTTTGCAAGCTGCCAGAGGGTTTGCCGGTTATAGCCGCTGGCCCAGCTCGTGTTAGGGGCGTATTTGTCTACCTGTTGCAGCGTTTGGTTGCTGAGGTTGAGATTGGGCCGGAGCTTTGCGGAGGTAATATCGCTTTCGGCGATATGCACATCGAAGCTTTGCGTTTTGAGTACTGGGTTGGTGGCTTTGGCAGTTTGCAAGGCTTTTTGCAGGGTATAAATTGTCTGGGCAGACAAAGGCAAATTGGCCATTAACAACAAAGCAGCCCCCAGTAAGTAGGATACCCGGATTTGCATTTTTCGTTTTGGTTCAGATTAAAGGAATGACAAAGCTACCCTATAAAAAGCCGGGGCGCAATCGGATTGCATTAAAAATCACTTAAAAAAGTATTATAAAGTACTTAACTACAGGTTATACAGCCTTACATAGTCATGTGGAAGCACATGCAGGGTATAGTATGCAGGTTGATACGCAGTACAGTAATAGCTAGAAGCGTTAATTCAATACTTTATGAGAAATGCTACGGCTGTGAAAATAAGCAGAAACCGGGAGTTCAAAAATGGTTTTTTACAAGTGGTAAAATATTAAATTTGGTACCTGGCAGTGATACCAGGCATCAATTGGCCGGTACAGGGAATGCATGGTAAAAAAAATATTGGCCTGGTTTTTAACCTTATTTAATACTTCCTATTTAATACTCCCTTCCCAATAATCCGCTTTTTTTACCATCCTGAAATTTTCTTGCACAGAATTAATAAATATAAGGCTAATTTTGATTTACCTCAACCTGCAACTACTTATTAGTGATAATCGCTTAATATGAAAACTTTTTTACATGCGATACTGTCCCGGAGCCCGGCCCCCTGACAGTTTTCCGTATGAGGCATAAAGGAAACCTTTTATTGTATATTAGAACATTCTGGTATGAAAAGTTGTACTTATCATGGTTCTTTGTAAAAACCCGGCTGCTGGATACAGCGCGGAGCATGGTGCCATTGTTCATAGTCGTCGTTTTATTTTTTGTAAAAGAATAGCCGTTATGCTGCCTGCTATTATCGTCTTTTATTTTTTGATTGGTATAAGCCGCATTTGATTGTCAAAAGCTAATTATGAAAAGAGCCATTATGAGTGTGCTATCGGTCATGGGCGTTTTAGCGTTCCATTTCCGCGTTCAGGCACAAACCACAGATTCCCTGCTGGCCCAGGCTACTGTGCATGATTGCGTACAGTATGCGCTGGTTCACCAGCCTGCCCTGAAGCAATCCCAGATCGATGAAGCCATCACCGATCGCACCGTAAAAAGTAAATTGGCAGATTGGTACCCTCAAATCGGGCTGAACTACAATTTCCAGCACTATTTCCAGTTGCCCAAGTCTAACTTTGGAGGAAACATTATACAGCAAGGGGTAGAGAATACCTCTGTTGTGGGCGCTGGGCTTACGCAAAACATTTTCAACCGGGATGTGTTGCTGGCTAGCAGCACCGCAAAAACCGTTCGCCTGCAAGCCCGGCAGAATACGGTGAACAACCAGATCGTAACGATCTCAAACGTAAGCAAGGCCTATTATGATGTGCTGCTTACCCAGCGCCAAATACAGGTGCTGGTAGAAGATACCATCCGGCTGCAACGTAGCCTCCGGGACGCCTACAACCAATACCAGGGTGGTATTACAGACAAGGTGGATTACAAACAGGCACAGATCTCGCTTAACAATGCCAAGTCTCAATTAAAAAGCGCTTCAGAAATTCTCAATGCCAAGTATGCCACCCTGAAACAGGAAATGGGATATCCCGTATCCGGCACGCTGAACCTGGTGTACGATTCTGCTACCATGGTGCAGCAAGCCATTTCGCTAGACACCAGCACCCAGGTAGTATACGACAACCGTATTGAATACCAGTTGGAACAAACTACACAGCAACTGTTACAGGCTGAACTTCGATACAACCGTTGGAGCTTCCTGCCCACCGTGTCTGCCTTTGCAAACTATAACCTGGCCTATTTCAACGAACAGTTCAGTAAAACGTACAATACTGATTATCCAAACTCCTATGCGGGTTTGCAGTTGTCGCTGCCCATTTTCCAGGGTACCAAGCGTACCCAGAATATTCGTATTGCAGAATTGCAACTGGCCCGTTCTAATTGGGATGTTGCCCAATTGAAAGAGCAGATCAATACGGAATATACACAGGCCATGGCTACGTATAAGGGTAATCTCAACGATTTCTTTGTGCTTAAAGAAAACGTAGAACTGGCCTCCGATGTGTATACCACGGTAAATCTTCAATACCGGGAAGGCGTAAAAACCTACCTGGATGTGATTGTGGCCGAATCGGATCTCCGCACTGCGCAACTCAACTATTTTAACGCCCTGTACGCTGTACTGTCTGCCAAGGTAGACCTTCAGCGCTCCCTTGGCACGCTTACACCGCAAACGTTTTAAACAGAGTACTATGTTTCCGGTATAACGTACCCAAGGGTTACTACATCTTACCGTTAATAGTGTACATTGAACGATACAAGCATCTTTAGACATCATACTTTATACTGACAGAATGAAACAGCACTCTCTTTTATTGATCTGTGTGGCCGGCTCCCTGAGCTGGACGGCTTGTCATGGCCCATCCAATACGCCGCCTCCTAACCCGGCAACGCCTGTACAAATAGCGCCTGTAGTCGATACCGACGCTGTTTATTACGATAAATATCCCGCCACGGTGCTGGCATTGAATACCGTAGAATTACGGGCCCAGGTTTCTGGCTTTATCACCGGAATTTTCTTCCAGGAAGGACAGGTAGTACAGAAAGGCAAGCCCCTGTATGAAATAGACCGTCGCAAATACGAAGCTGCTTACAACCAGGCCGTAGCTAATGTAGCCAGTGCGAAGGCTAACCTCGTGAGAGCGCAGAAAGACATTGATCGCTATAATAAACTGGCAGAGCAGGACGCTATCGCTAAGCAGGTAGTGGATAATGCTGTAGCGACCTTCGAAACCCAGAAAGCACAGTTAGAGGTGGCGGAAGCTGCCGTGCGCAGTGCAGCTACAGACCTGGATTACGCAACCATCCGCGCGCCTTTCACCGGTCGCATTGGTATTTCACAGGTTAAACTTGGCGCCCAGGTAAGCCCTGGCACTACGCTGCTCAATACTATTTCCACCGAAGATCCGATTACCGTACAGTTTGTGGTGAATCAAACGGAAATATCCCGCTTCGTAGCTTATGAAAACCGCAAGGGTGGTACTAACGATTCTACTTTTAAGATACAACTGCCCGATGGCACAATGTATAACCAAAACGGCCACCTGTATGCAATAGATCGTGGCGTGGATAACCAAACAGCTACCATCAACATTAAGGTGGAAGTGCCGAATCCGAAAGACCTGCTGAAAGATGGTATGAGTGTAAGCATGCACGTGCTTAACGACCTTTCCGGCCAGCGGCTGATCATTCCTTACAAGGCCATTACGGAACAAATGGGTGAATTCTTTGTGTTTGTTGCGAAAGATTCTATCGGACTGCAAAGAAAAGTACACATGGGTCCCAAGATCAGGGATCGCGTGGTGATTCTGGACGGTATTAATGCCGGCGATCAGGTGATCACGGAAGGCTTCCAGCGGTTGCGCGATAGTGGCAAGATTTCCGTGGTGTCGCCGCCAGATCAAAACAACACTTCCGCAGGAGCAGCACCCGCCGCTAGCGCTACACCAGCCGCAAAGCCCGCTGCTGGTGAAAAACCGGCCAACCACTAAGCAAAGCCGTCGGAAACGGACCGTTTATACGGTCCACCGCATGGAAATGATTGACGGATATTTGATTCAACAGCTCAAACAGCGAAGATTATGATTGCAGATACTTTTATACGCAGGCCGGTGACCGCCATTGTGATCTCGGTAGTACTGGTGCTGGTAGGCCTGCTGGCAATGATGAACCTGCCGATCGGGCAATACCCCGAAATTTCGCCTCCTACTGTGCAGGTTACTGGTACCTATACGGGTGCCGATGCGCAAACGGTGGAGCAAACCACCGCCACCCCGGTGGAAGTGCAGATAAATGGTACACCTGGTATGACCTACATGACTTCCAACTCTACAAGTGCAGGCGCTATGTCTCTCACGGTGAACTTTGAAGTAGGTACGGACATTAACATCGCCGCCCTGGATGTGCAGAACCGCGTTGGTATTGCCACCCCCACGTTGCCGCAGGAAGTACAGCGTTTAGGCCTTACGGTTAGAAAGCGTAACCCCAGTATTCTGATGCTGGTGGCCTTATATTCTCCGAAGGGGTCGCACAACATTACTTTCCTGGATAACTATGCAAATATCTACCTGAAAGATGCCTTGCTGCGTGCCAATGGAGTAGGGGATATCTTCACCCGTGCAGACGACTTCTCGATGCGTATCTGGCTCAACCCCTCCAAACTGGCGGAGATGGGCGTTACCTCAGATGATATACGCGCTGCTATTACAGAGCAGAACCAGCAGATTGCTTCCGGTTCCGTAGGCTCGCCGCCACAGCAGATGGGACAAACGTTCGAGTATTCTATCATTGTGAAAGGCCGTTTAGTAACTCCGGAAGAATTTGGTAACATTATCATCAAGACCCGCCCCAGTGATGGAGCAGTGGTATATATGAAAGATGTAGCCCGCGTGGAACTGGGTAAATTCAATTACGCCGGTAACTCCTTCGTGGATGGTAAACGCGCCTCTTACCTGCTGGTGTACCAGGCTCCTGGTAGTAACGCTATCTCTACAGCAGATGCCGTGGTCGCCACCATGGAACAATTGAAAAAGGTATTCCCCCAGGACGTAGATTATGTAGTTCCGTTCGAGGCTGTAACGGTGGTACGCGTTTCTATTCATGAAGTGGTAGAAACACTGGTCGTCGCCCTGATCCTTGTAATTGTGGTGGTGTTCCTCTTCCTGCAAAGCTGGCGCGCCACCCTCATTCCGGTACTGGCCATTCCGGTATCTATCATTGCTACCTTTATCTTTTTCTTCCCGCTAGGCTTTACCATCAATACCCTTACCCTGTTTGGTTTCGTACTGGCCATTGGTATTGTGGTGGATGATGCGATCGTAGTGGTGGAAGCGGTGCAGCATAATATGGACCATGAAGGCATGTCTCCCAAAGATGCCACCCATAGGGCCATGGAGGAAATATCCGGGCCGGTAGTCGCCATCGCCCTGATCTTGTGCGCGGTGTTTGTACCGGTGGGTTTTATCCCCGGCATAGTAGGTCGTTTGTATCAGCAGTTCGCGATCACCATTGCGATCTCTGTACTGATTTCCGCTTTTGTAGCACTATCGCTTACGCCGGCCTTGTGTACGCTGCTGCTGAAACCCATGAACCTGAGCGGGGAATCCCGTGGTCTTAATAAATTCTTCTTCAAGTTTAACATATGGTTTGGTCATCTTACCTCCCGGTACTCACTGGGCGTGAAGAAGGTACTGCGCCGTTCCAGTGTTGCACTGGTGATGCTGGTGCTAATTATTGTAGCCGCCATATTATTATTCCGCAATAAGGCTACCGGTTTCATTCCAACGGAAGATGATGGGCGTATTATCATTACTTACGATATGCCGGAATCTTCTGCTACAGAGCGTACGGTGCAAGAGCTGCGTGAAATAATGCGTACGCTGGACAGTGTGCCAGAGATCAGGCATTACGCTGCATTGGGCGGTTTGAATGCCATTAACTTTGCCACCAAGTCGAACTCCGCCACCATTTTCTGCCAGTTGAAACCCTGGGACGAACGTAAAGAGAAATCCCAGCAGATCTTTGCCCTGGTAGCGAGTTTACAGGCTAAACTGTCGCGTTTCAAAGAAGCTAACGTGGTGGTGATACCACCACCCGCCATCCCTGGTTTGGGTAACACGGGCGGTTATTCCTTTGAGCTGGAACAGAAAGGGGGTAGCGGTGATATCAAACAGTTTGAAACGGTGTTGCGTAATTTCATAACCGCTGCCAGCGCCCGTAAGGAACTGGCACGCCCTTTCACCTTCTTCACGGCCCGCACCCCTGGCTACTCCCTGGAGATAGACCGTGAAAAAGCCAAGAAGCTGGGTGTAAAGATATCTGATATCGCCTCTGCGCTGCAAACGTACATGGGCTCTGTGTACATCAATGACTTTACCATCTATGGCCGTAACTTCCGTGTGCTGGCGCAGGCCGACAGCAGTTTCCGTGGCAGCATCAGCGACCTGGGTAAATATTATGTGCGTAATAACGCGGGTAGCATGGTACCCCTCAGCACGCTTACATCCTATAAAGTAATAGAAAGCGCGCCGGTAATTTCCCACTATAACCTATTCCGGTCTGCGGAAATAAATGGTAATGCCGCCCCGGGTTATAGCTCTGGCGACGCCATTGCCGCCCTGCAAGATGTAGCAGCTAAGACGTTGCCTGATGGTTATGGTTATGAGTTCTCCGGTTTGAGCCGCGAGGAAATTCTTTCCGGATCTAAGACCATTTATATTTTCGCACTTTCCATCGTGTTCGTATTCTTGTTCCTGGCCGCCCTGTACGAAAGCTGGTCTGTACCCTTCTCGGTGTTGCTGGCCGTACCCCTGGGCGTGTTTGGGGCCATCCTGGCGCTTACCCTGGCTGGACCTACGATCACCAACAATGTATATGCACAGATCGGTTTGATCACCCTGATAGGGCTGGCCGCCAAGAACGCTATCCTGATCGTGGAGTTTGCCAAAGAGCGTGTAGACCGTGGTATGGATGTAGTGACAGCCACTGTGGAAGCAGCCAAGCTGCGCTTGCGCCCGATTATTATGACCTCCCTGGCGTTTTTGCTGGGTGTCCTGCCGCTGGCTTTTGCATCCGGTGCAGGTGCCTTCTCCCGCAGAACCATGGGTATCACAGTATTGGGCGGTATGCTGGCAGCCACCTTCCTGGCCATTTTTATGGTACCGGTGCTGTATATGTCTATTACCAAATGGGCTTATGGTAAAGAAAAGCTAGAAAAAATGAAGGAAAAGTACAACTCTGTACCCGACCACGACGTGCAGGGACACGTGTAATTTATAACACCTTTTCCCAAAACGATAATATGCTGAAAGGCGGAATGCCAGGTTGGTCTTGGTATTCCGCCTTTTTTTGCGGGAATAGGGTCATCTAGCATCCATTTTAGCGAAAGGTGCCAAATGTATTATCTGTGCAGCCGGTTTCGTTATTATTGCGCGGGAGCGGTACCATTCATTGAAGGAATATCCCGCTAATTTAAACTTGCGCATAAAAATATGCCCTGCAAAGTTTTGGGCCGCTGCATAGCTTAACATTGCCATTTATTTAACCTAGGGTCCATCGCCAACCGATGTCGCTGAAAAAGGACGGGTAGTGTACCCGGCAGGAATCTTGTTATCCCGCGTAAATGTTTGGCTAGGATTGCTTGACGCTGACTATTATGAATTGTACCAGGCTACTGCTGTTTGTGACCTTTTTACTGGCAGGGCTTGCCGCTTCTGCCCAAACCACGCATCGCGTAGTAAAAGGGATGGTACGCGACTCCACCGGCCTGTTGCTGCCTGGTGCCAGTGTACGCCTGGTTATTGCCCACGATACCCTCAGCACCATTACCCATGACGACGGTAGTTTTGACATTCCTCACGTTACCGGGTCCCGCTTCAGCATGCTGGTTTATATGATGAGTTATGCCGGATTTAAGCAGGATTATTCATTTCCGGAAAAGGATAGCGTAGTCCTTGTGGGGACTATCATTCTGCAACCCAACGTACATCAACTGAAAGCCGTTACGGTGAAAGGTGCTGCGATGGCTGTTTCTTTTCATGGCGATACGGTGGAATATAGCACCGCCGCCTATCCTGTACGCGCCGGAAGTAGTGTGGGGGAGGTGGTGAAACGCCTGCCTGGAGTGGATGTAGACCATAGTGGCAAGGTAACTGCACAGGGAAAAGAGATAACCCGCATCCGCGTGAATGGCAAAGATTTTTTTGGCACCGATGTTAACAAAGCGCTCAAAAATCTGCCTGCCGATATCATTGATAAATTACAGGTGATCGATGATTATGGCGACGCGGCCAATCTTTCTGGTGTAAAAACCGGAGTGCCGCAAAAGATCATCAACCTTACCCTGAAGCCAGACAAACAAAACGGCGCTTTTGGCAATGCCACCCTGGCAGGGGGTACCAGTGGGCGATACCTGGGTGCCATGAATGTAAACCGCTTCAAAGGCGAACGGCAGCTTTCTGTAGTTGGGGATTTTAATAATACCAACGCGGCTGCATTCAGCTTTGGCGATAATGGTGGCATTAGTGGCAGCGATGGCAGCACACTTTCGCATTCCGCCGGCATCAATTACCGCGATCAGTTCAGTAAGAAACTGATGGGCTACGGCAGCTACAGTTATTCCGACTCCAAGTCGCTGGTGACCGGCGTTACCGCACAGCAAACCATAGATGCCAGTTATGTGAATATTAACAATCAAAATAATAGCAGCGCTGCTACCAATAAAAGCCATAACCTGAATTACAACCTGGAATACAAGATAGATACCCTGAACTTCCTGAAAATATCTCCCAACCTTTCCTGGAACAATGGCGATGCCGGCAGCGTTAGCCAGTTTCATATAGAACAAAATAACCTGTACCCCATCAAGATATCCGATGGTACTACTAATAGCGTCAATACCACTAAAAGCCCTTCCGTAAATGGTACCATCCTGTACAACCACCGCTTTTTGAAAAAAGGCCGTAACCTTAATATTACGGCTACCTACAGCCGTACAGACAGTAAATCATTGCAGGATACCCGCACGCTCACCCACATTGGTTACGTAGATAGTGTTGACTTAGATACTTCCCTGCACCAGCAGGTAAACAGTAATAATGGCAATAACAACGTGATGGCCCGCCTTTCTTATACAGCGCCTATTGATACCTTTAGTTTACTGGAGTTTAATTACAGTTTTAACAGCGCCAGCAGCAACACCCTGCGGGAAACCTGGAATATTGATCCGGCAGCCGTGAAAACGCGGGTGGATTCACAAAGCAACCGTTACAACTACCTGTTCATTACCCAACGGCTGTCATTGAATTATAACCTGAAATTAAAAAAGCATAATATAACCGTGGGCCTCACAGGACAGCCCCTGGTGCTGAGCGGCACCTCTACGCACCCTGATTTTTCGACCCGCAAAACGGCTTTCAACTTTATACCTACGGCGCGATACACGTATAATTTCAATAACAGCGAAGCCTTTTCTATGAACTATAATGGTAGCAGTAGCCAGCCAGGTTTTATGCAGCTTATGCCCGTTACTGATCTTTCCAACCCGCAGTACCCTGTTGTGGGCAATCCTAACCTGAAACCCGAATTTACCCAATCTGTGGGCTTGCAATACCGCCGCTTCGATATGAAAAAAGGCAATACCTTTTTTATTAATATCAACGGCAGTACCACCGGCAACCGAATTGTGAATAACATTATAAACGACTCCGCCCACCTGTCGCAGATGAGTAATACCGTAATTCAGGAAACCCGCTATCTTAATACCAACGGAGCCTACATGGCCAACGGGTATTACTCCTACGCACAGCCTTTTTTTAACCGTAAGTTTACCACCACACTTACCGGCGGGGTAAGTTATAATAACAATATTTCCTATACCAACGACCTGCGCCAACTAGGCCGCAACTGGGTTTGGAGTCAGGGCGCCAGGCTGCGGGTAAACCTGCCAGACCTGATAGAAGCAGAACTTTCCGGCACATACGTAAACAACCGTACGCTATACAGCACACCTGGTGGGTATAATTCCACCACCCATTCTATCGTGTTGGAATTGTATGGTAAGAATTATATCGGCAAACATTTTATTGTGGGATATAATGGTAGTAAAAGTATTAACAGCGGCTATAGCAGCGGGGTAGGTGTTAATCCGTTGGTGGTAAATCTTTACCTGGAATGCCAGCTATTGAATGGTAATAAAGCCGCCATCCGTTTGCAGGGATTTGATCTTTTTAATGAAAATACAGGCGTATATCATACCGTAATTGGTCCGGTGATTACCGATACACGTAACAATCGCTTGTCACGTTATTTCCTGTTATCATTTTCTTACCGTTTGCAACAGTTCGGATTCTAAACGATGTGTTGAAAAATGGAGGAGAAAGCGGGTGTATTTATTATATTCGTAGTTCTTAAGTTTAACATTATGGTATGATAGGATACACTCGCCAAAAGCATGTACTGATAGCGGTAGATTGCATCATTTTTGGTTTCGATGGCAGCAGTATGCGGCAGTTAGTGGTGAAGCGCAGTTTTGAACCTGCCAAGGGTAAATGGACGCTGGCCGGCGGTTTTGTGCAGCCAGGCGAAGACCTGCCCGTGGCCGCTGCCCGCATCCTTACATTGCTGACCGGCCTGGAAGGGGTGTATCTGGAGCAACTGGCCGCTTTTGACCACCCTGACCGCGACCCCAAGGAACGAACGGTATCTGTTGCTTATTTTGCCCTCATCGATATTAATCAATACAAGCAGCAGCTCAGCAACGAATACCAGGCCGCCTGGTTCGACTTGCGAGAAGCGCCCCCGCTTATTTTTGACCACGATAGCATGGTAGCGCTGGCCAAAGAACGCTTGCGTTATAAAGCCGCCATTCATCCCATATTGTTCGAATTGCTGCCTGCCCGTTTTACTATTCCACAATTACAACAGCTCTATGAATCGGTATATGAAGCTACCTTCGACAAACGTAATTTCAGCCGCAAAATTCTGTCTACTGGCTTGCTGGTAAAACAAAAGGAGAAAGAGAAAGAAAGCTCTAAAAAGGGAGCTTATTATTACAAATTAGACAAGCGCCGTTACCAGGAAAAATTTCATTCCTTTCTGAATTTTGTAACTGATCCGGAGAAATTAAAATAACACGCTTTCTTCAGCGCGCAAATATTATTCATACCTGACAAATTCCCCTTTCAGTACTGTTACCGCATTCCCTGTCATCAATACCCGGTCGCCAACGAGTTGTACCCGCATTTCTCCACCTCTGGCAGAAGCCTGGTATGCCCGGAAGTCTTTTTTGCCCAGCAAAGGTGCCCAGTAAGCCGCCAGGCAGCAGTGGGCCGATCCGGTTACCGGATCTTCATCGATGCCGATATGGCTGGCAAAAAAACGGGAGATAAAATCATATGGGGTGCCGGTCTTGCCCCTTGCAGTAATTACTACGCCTCCAGTGGCTTTAATCACGGTGAAATCTGGTTGTAATGTTTCCACTGCTTCGGCATTTTCCAGTTCCAGCACATACCGGTCTCCATGGGAGCTTGCATGGACAATCCGGGCCGGTATGGCTTGTTGTATGGCCGAAGGTAACTCCACCGCTTTGCCGGGAGACACCGGGAAGTCTAAGGTAATAGCGCCATCCGCATCGCGGGAAGCCAGCAGCGTTCCGCTCAGGGTATGGAAGTGTATTGCATCCGGCAGGGCGGCCCTGCCAGTTTCCCAAAGCACATGCGCACTAGCCAGGGTGGCATGCCCGCATAGCGGTACTTCCGCGGTGGGCGTAAACCAGCGCAAATGGTAGCCATGCGCCTGTGGTACAAGAAATGCAGTTTCCGCGAGGTTATTCTCCGCTGCAATGGCCTGTAATGTAATATCCGGCAGCGGGGTTGTCAACAGGCATACTGCGGCAGGATTGCCCCTGAGCGGCGTGCTGGTGAAAGCATCTACCTGGTAAATAGGAAAAGGTTGCATAGTCGTTTCATTTTTACAAAAATGATTAAAGTCTTTGAAATAAAACAGATGCAGTTTTAGCGTTTTATGACCAGATCAGATGAAGTGAAGGCATAAAAAAAGCGGCCATTTTGTGGCAGCTTTTTTTATGAAAATTTTTTGGGGTGTTCCTTTTTTAGCCATGTCGGTTAGTGGTTATTCGGCTGCCTGCAATGCTTTGATGGGTTGTATATTGCACCATTTTTGCGGTGCACATCTATTAATCTCTTGCTATTCGTATAGCCATACCCGTAATAGCGATATTAGTTGGTCTACATCCACTGGTTTGGAAATGTAGTCTGATGCACCGGCTTCAATACATTTTTCCCGGTCGCCATTCATGGTTTTGGCAGTAACTGCCAGCACGGGAAGCCCTTTAAAGCGTTGTTGCTGGCGGATATTCCGGATGGCAGTGTAGCCATCCATTTCTGGCATCATCATGTCCATGAGAACAATGTCTACCTGCGGATATTTTTCCAGCTGGGCTAATGCTTCCTTCCCATCCAGCGCAGAGATGATCTTCATCTTGTGTTGTTCCAGCGCCTTGGTAAGGGAGAAGATATTGCGTACATCGTCGTCGGCTATGAGAACGGTTTTGCCTTCCAGCGCTTCCTTTATAGTAGCGTGGCGGCTGGTAGTGCTTTTGTACAGGTCGTTTTTTTCCTGGATAAGATGGAGAAACAGCGCTACTTCATCCAGGATGCGCTGGTAGGAGTGGGCTGTTTTTACCACGATGCTATCCGCGTATTGCTTGATCTGGTTTTCTTCCGATTTGGAAAGGTTGCGGCCCGTGAAAATGATAATAGGCAGGTTTTCCAGGCCAGGGTTTTGTTTAATAGGCTCCAGGGCGTCATACGCCTGCTTGTCGGTGAGTGTCATGTCCAGGATCACACAGTTTACATCCGGATCTTGCAGCCGGATAATGCTTTCCTTAATGTCATGTGTAATCTCCGTTTGTACATCAAAAGAGGCAAGAAAATAAGAAAGGGCTTTTGCATGTTTAATATTTTCTTCCACGATCAGCACCTTCTTTGGATTATGACTTAGCACGTCTTCCAGTTTCTGGAAAATTTCCTGCATACGTTCTATGTTGAAAGGCTTGGTAGAAAAATCTACAGCACCTTTCTGCAGGCTTTCCCGTTTCACCTCCATGGAACTCATAATGTGTACCGGTATGTGGCGGGTTTGCGGGTTTTCCTTTAATTCCGCCATCACTTCCCATCCGTCTTTTATGGGCAATACAATATCGAGCAGAATAGCGGCGGGTTTGTATTGCAAAGCCATTTCCATGGCCAGGTCGCCACGCACTGATACCAGGCCCTTGAAGCCCCGTTGGTGAGTAAAGTCCAGCAAGGCATGTGCGAATGGCGTATCGTCTTCCACGATCAGCACAATAGTGTCATTTGCTTGGAGGTTGTCGCGATCGTCTGGTATATCCTGCGGTATAACCTTGGCCGTAAGTCGGGGCGTGGGAACGTCATGGGTAGGATATGCTATGGACGCAGGCACCGGCACCATGGGTGTGCTGGCCGGAGAAGCCGATGGGGTAAAGGCGTTGGCTTCCCAGGGTTTGTTCAAAGGAATGATCAGGCTGAATTCACTGCCTTCATTTATCACACTATGCAGGTGTATTTCTCCATTCAGTAACTTGGCCAGTTCCCGGCTAATAGACAGTCCCAGGCCCGTGCCGCCATATTTTCGGCGGGTGCTGCCGTCTGCCTGTTGGAAAGCTTCAAAGATCACGGATTGTTTATCTATAGGTACGCCAATGCCTGTGTCGCGTACAGACATTTTTACGCTATTTGCGTCGCCTGCGAGAGAGGCAAATTGCAGGGTCACGCTGCCTGCGGCGGTAAATTTGAGGGCGTTAGATATCAGGTTTTTCAGGATCTGTTCCAACCGCATTTTATCCGTCTCTATGAGAGAAGGTAATAAGGGGTCTATATCAACATTAAATTCCAATCCTTTTTCGCGGGCAATGGGGGTAAAGAGCGACTGCATATCTGCCGCGATAACCTTCACCGGCACTTCGTTGTATTCCAATTCCATTTTGCCGGACTCAATGCGGGAAAGGTCTAGTATCTCGTCGATCAGGTTTAGCAGGCCTTTGCCAGAACTCAGGATGACCTCTGCAGATTCTACCTGGTCGGAGGAAAGGTTGCCTTCATTGTTTTCAGCAATGAGCCGGCTTAACAGCAATATGGAGTTCAGTGGTGTACGCAGTTCGTGCGACATATTTGCAAGAAACTCCGATTTATAGCGGGTGCTTAATTCCAGTTCTTCTGCCTTCCGTTGTATTTCCAGGTTACGCTCCAGGATCACCTGGTTGCGGTCTTGCAGCAGTTTAGAACGTTCTTCCAGTTCCCGGTTAGCTTGTTGCAGTTCTTCCTGTTGTACCTTCAATTCTTCTTCAGACGTTTGCAATTTCTGGGTCTGCATTTCCAGTTCTGCATTGATGTTTTCCAATTCGGAGTGTTGGGATTGCAGCTCCTCAGACTGCGCCTGGGTTTCTTCCAGCAATTCCTGCATGCGGTTACGGTTTTCAGCGGCTACGATTACCAAACCAATATTATGCGACACGTTTTGCAGGAAGATAAGGTCGTTGTCGGAGAAAGGGGTGAGGGAAGCAATTTCCAGCACACCTTTCACCTGGCGTTCGTAAAAAATGGGATATACGATCAGGTGGCGGGGTGTAAGGTCTCCACCAGCAATGCTCACGTGAATATCAGCCGGTTCAATATTATCGAGACGGATTACTTCTCCATTCAGGGCGCATTGGCCAGCAAGGCCTTCGCCCAGGCGTAGCGGGCGATCACGCACTGTTTTATCTAGCGCATAACCAGCGGAGAGGTGAAGTAATTCATCATTATTAACCAGGTACAGCCCACCGGCAATGCCGTGTATATATACTGTTACAAACTCTACGATCTGGGAGGCTAAGAATTGCACATCTTTTTCGCCCACCATTTTATTATTAAGATTAGCCACCCCGGTTTGCAACCATTCTTTATTAGCCAGTTGGGTAAAAGAGGTTTCCAGGGAGTTGGCCATGGCATTCAACGCTACACTCACATTACCCAGCGCATCCGATTCCATGTCGCTTACCCGGACGGCGTAGTTTCCGCCTGCAATACTTGAAGCAATTTCCCGGATAATGCCAATTCGGCGGGCAATATCCATATCTTTCTTTTGCAGGGCACCCTGCATTTTTTCTTTCTCGTCGAAGTCGCGTTTTACCCGGCTATAAAAGAAAATGGTGATGAGTAAAGAAAGGATGGCAGCCAGGATGATAAAAGCGGGGGTGTAGAGGGCAAATTTCCGCATTTGTTCCGTGCGCTGCACCATAAGGCGTTGTTCGCGGCTCTCCATGGTGCTTACAATTCCCCGCACGCTGTCCATGAACATTTTGCTTTTTCGCAGACTGTCGATGCTCAGCGGCCTGCCTGCCCGGTGTTCTTGCATCATCGCCAGCTGAAGGGCTGAGAGCTGGTTTATGACCAGTAATAATTGGTTGGCACTCACCGTTTGCGGTGGGTTGTCGCTGGTAAGGTCGCTTACTTTCCGGATATTGGCGCGGGCGCTATCAAAAGCACCATAAAAAGGTTCCAGGTATTGGTCGTCGCCGGTGAGCAGAAAACCTCGCTGTCCAGTTTCGGCTCCTTCCACATAATTCTTAACATGGTCCAGGCCTATCGTCACCTGGTTGGTGTGATCCACCCAGAAAGCACTGCGCAGCAGGTGCTGGATACTGGTGTAGGAAGCTATAGAACTCATTAGCAATAGCAATAAAGACAAACCAAAGCCGATAAGTAAGTTGCGCTTAAAAGTGCTGTTCATTTGAACCGTATAATTTTTTAAAATTCGATGCTTAAGTATAGGGGGCCTACTATTGGCCGGATTTTTTAAAGTAAGTACAACATGAAAACTTGCGCTTAAAGGTAAAATCCACTTCCTCAAATTCCAAATGGATATGGCAGCTCATTAGCACTCATGTTTTAAAGCATGCATCGATCTTGCGGGATGGCACAAGCTGGCAGCAGGCTATTTACGCATATCAAGCGGAGACAGCCGCAAAAATAATGCCTCTTCCTATATAAAAAAAGCCGCCAGTCTCCCCGGAGAATATACGGGATGACTAGCGGCCTTGACCGTTCTTTACAGTAGCAGGGTGCTTATGGTTTTTGCATCATGCTGTCATTACTCATTTTCTTGTGCATGTGGTTTTTGGTTTTATGTACGGTTGAATCCGAACTTTCCCACATCTTTTTAGCTTTGTGTTTCATCTTGGTACTGTCTTGGGCGGCTACGCTAAAGGTGCTACCTATGGCCAGCAACAAGGCCAGGGAGAGGAATTTGGTGTGCTTCATAATGCTTGTTTTTACAGGTTTAAAGTTTATATGATAGAAAATTACAAACTCTATGGACGTAAGAAAATTGATTTTACTGACTTTTTATTTGGAGCAACCTAGCGGTAAGCTGGCATTGGGTGATGTTACTATGTTTTTATATACAAACTGCATAAACCCTGCGCAGGTGTAGGATTTGATGCATTTTTTTTCTTATCAGGCTTATCATGCTAAGTTTACATTTCTTACATATTTTTTTAATATAACATTATCATAATCAATATATTGTAGAGTGGGGATTGTGGTGGGGATGAGGCTCCCCGGAAAGTACTATTTGCTGACCTTTATACCGATTGTTGGACAGGAATCCTGCCGGAGTACTCCTATATATATGGCGAGGAAAATCCTTTAGCTGCTGCATGGGCGCAAATACCGGCATGGCATAGTTCTTGGCTCTTTTTTTTACGTAAACGCGTTTTCTCTTATTTATTATCGCAGCGAATGTTCACATTTACCTTCGTAACCCAAAAAACTAAAAAGTCATGAATAACAGTAATGTAGGTACACATCAGCATGTAAGTAAAACATCACATCGTGGATTTGCGGCGATGGATCCTGAAAAACAAAAAGCAATAGCAAGCAAGGGCGGCCAGGCTGCACATGCCAAAGGAACTGCTCATCAATTCGATTCGGAAGAAGCACGCGCCGCTGGTCGCAAGGGCGGTATGGCCGTTAGCCGCGACTCCCGTCATATGGCGGAAATAGGTCGTAAAGGCGGAGAAGCAGCACACCAGAACAGGAAAAAAAGACAATCTACCGACCAGCAATAACTTTTTATAAGTCACTACCTGAATTATTTTGCAATTATTGTGTAAGTAAATGGGTAGTGACTTACTTTTTGCCCGGGTATATTATTGGTGCTTTTTAACACTATGTTTTCTTGCCGGCAATTCTAAAAATATTGGGTAGTTTTTGTTGCAGTAACCAGCACTAATTAAAATTTTGTGCTGTGGCAGTTTGAACCTATAGCAAAACATTTCCATGCACATTATACCAAGCTGTTGGGTAATGCTGGGAAGAATTCTCCACAAATTTCTACAATGGAGCTCGCTTGGAATTAAACAGGAGCGCAGCTATGGCCTGATGTGGCAGGTAAATATTATCTAACCCTTTCTTGCCTGGCTAACTGTAAATAAATACGTTAATGCATTTTCCCAGTTTATTTATTGCATAAAAATACCGGAAGGATATTCCCCCCGGTCCTTTTTAGCTTAAATGGTGCTGTTAAAGTTTAGCGCGATCGTATTGAATAGGCCATTTTATATCATCACCCAGCGCCTTTGCCGCATATAGCGGGAAGTAGGGATTGCGCAGCAGTTCCCGCGCCATGATGATAAGGTCTGCTTTACCTTCCTGCAAAATGGACTCAGCCTGTTCGGCAGTAGTGATCATGCCTACTGCACCAGTGAGAATGCCCACTTTGCGCACCAGGTCTGCAAATGGTACCTGGTATCCAGGGCCAATGGGAATTTTTGCTGTAGGGAGGTTGCCACCGGAAGAACAGTCTATTACATGTACTCCTTTATTTTTGAGGATAGCAGCAAGATTCACGGAGTCTTCCGCCGTCCAGCCGCCTTCTGCCCAATCGGTAGCAGAAATGCGTACAAAAAGCGGATGGTCTGCCGGCCATGATTGCTGAACAGCATCCACTACTTCCAGCAGCAACCGGATACGGTTTTCAAAACTGCCACCGTAATCATCGTGACGTTCATTGCTGAAAGGGGATAAAAATTCATGTAGCAGGTATCCATGAGCTGCATGTATTTCCACCACCTGAAATCCTGCTTTCAGCGCGCGTGCTGCCGACTGCCGGAAGGCATCCGTAATGCGGGCTATGCCGGCCAGGTCCAGGGCCATGGGTACGGGATAATTGTCTTTAAATGGTACCGCGCTCGGTGCGTCCGGCACCCAGCCGCCTTCGAGTTCCGGTACCTTGCTATTGCCTTCCCAGGGTCGCATGGTACTGGCTTTGCGGCCAGCATGTGCCAGTTGTATACCAGCCACCGCGCCTTGATCTTTTATAAAATTAGTAATACGTTGTAGGTATTCAATATGGTCATCTTTCCAGATACCCAGGTCGTGCGACGTAATGCGCCCTTCGGGCAATACGGCGGCTGCTTCTGTGAGTATTAGGCCGGCCCCACCTACTGCGCGGCTACCCAGGTGCACCAAATGCCAGTCGTTGGCAAATCCATCATAGCTGGAGTACTCACACATAGGTGATACTACCACCCGGTTTTTCAATGTAACGGAACCTATCGTTAAGGGAGAAAATAATTTTGACATCCGGTTTTATTTTTTTTATAAAGTAATGCGGTACAAGGTACGAAGTCTTCACAAAACGATCAGCGTATCATGTTCATTGTAAAGTACATTACCTACTTTTGTTTTCATGAAAAAAGCCTTGCTACTTTTATGGATCATCTTTTACCTGGGTACGGCCAGCGGGGCTACCGTACACCTGCATTACTGCATGGGTAAAATCATTGGTTGGGGTCTCCGGGAAGCCAGGCCCAGTGCTACCTGCCCATCCTGTGGTATGCATAAAAAACCTGGTAATAACTGCTGCGGCGATGTTCCCCAATGCACCAGTACGGAAAAACAGGACCTTGTGGTATCCGCTACCAGCCTGCCGTTTCTGCCGGATCAGTTTTCTGTTATCTTACCATTTATACTTTACCATTTTAGCCCCATCGCGCTGGCCTTTCACGGCTACAGTGTAAAAAACATTTTTGTAAGGCCGCCTGGGCCGGAAATGCCGGTATTTCTCAAAAATTGTGTGTTCAGGATCTGATGACTTTCCCGCTCACTAAATATCGCCAGGTATAGTAACACCAGGTGGAAAAATAGTTTTCTATCAACACACAATTGAAATATATGACGCGCAAGCCAGCACTGTTGTTCTCTATATTATATTTTTACGCCCTCACAGTCAGTGCCCAGCATGAAACGCATGCCATGCACACTATGCAAACAGATAGCACCCCAATGGCCAATGATAGTATGCCTGGTATGGATATGAATATGGACATGCCCATGGGACACTCCTTTTCCTTGAACCTGCCTATGAACCGCAATGGTTCCGGTACCGGTTGGCTACCCGATGCATCACCCATGTATGGTTATATGTTCATGTCAAAAAAATGGATGTATATGCTGCATGGCAATATCTTCCTGCGTTATGAACACCAGGACATTGGTAGCAAAGGCTCCCGGGGCGGGGAGAAGTGGGATGCGCCCAACTGGCTGATGTTTATGGGCCAGCGCAAAATAGGGCAGAAAGGACTCTTTCATTTTAGCACCATGTTGTCGCTGGATGCTGCCATTGGCGGCAATCACGGCTACCCGCTACTGTTTCAAACGGGCGAAAGTTATAGGGGGCAACCATTGGTAGACTATCAGCACCCTCACGACTTGTTCTCTGAATTGTCTGTAGCCTATACGTATGCCTTTAATGAAAGATCAGACCTCACCTTTTACTTTGGCTATCCCGGGGAGCCGGCGCTGGGTTCTGTAGCTTTTATGCACAGGGCATCTGCACAGTATATGCCGGATGCGCCACTCACCCATCATTGGAACGATGGTACCCATATAACGTTTGGGGTAGCTACCGTGGGGTACCGTTATGATAAATGGAAGCTGGAAGTATCCTCCTTCACAGGCCGGGAGCCGAACGAGCACCGCTACGATTTTGATAAAATGCGCTTCGACTCCTACAGTGGCCGCCTGTCGTTTGCCCCTTCGGAAAATTGGAGCTTTCAGGTGTCGCATGGTTATATTAAAGGCCCTGAAGACCTGCATCCGGATGAGAATGTACACCGCACAACGGTATCCGGCATTTATAGCCTGCCATTAAAGAACTACCACGCGCTGGATGTAACGGCGCTATATGGACTTAACAAGGTAAAAGGCAATGACGGAGAAAGTGGCGTCCTGCTGGAAGCCGCCTTGCGACTGAAGAAATGGGCGCTGTATACCCGGTACGAATTTGTACAGAAAGATGCCGAAGAACTAAACCTGGATAACGCCGGTTTCGGCCACGATGCCATATTTCCGGTGAATGCATTGACGCTGGGTTTAAACCGCGACTTGTTTCACATCGGGCAAACGCGCTTTGCTGCCGGCGCCCAGGCTACTGGTTACGCGGCAGACCACCGGCTGGACAACTTGTATGGTAAAAATCCCTGGTCGGGTGAAGTGTTCCTGCGGATATATCCGGGAAAAATGTAAGCATTCGCTTTTTATCATTAACACAACTACCTGTCCCATCTTCCCGGTGGCTCCGCCAACCATGAAGGGTGAGTTTGGGACAGGGTGTTTATCGTTATGCACCCAATAGCATGCGCTGGAAGCTTTTACGCTTAAAATCGCCCGGAGGAAGGCCATTGCGGCGTTTAAAGGCTGCAATGAAATTGCTCATATTTTTATACCCTGCGCCCGCGGCAATACTCTTAATGGGCAGGTCTGTTTCGCGCAACAGGCGTTTAGCTTCTTCCATACGTGCAGTAGATACAAATTCAAAAATAGTGGTGCCGAATAGTTGTTTAAAGCCCCTCTTCAGCTTGAAGTCATTCATGCCAATGCGGCGCGCCAACTCTAGTGTACTGATATGTTCGTCTATGTTTTTCAGTAGCAGGTTTCTGGCATTGGCCAGTATTTCCTGGTCCTTTTTTTTTAGCATCATGATCTGCCGGGGTGTTACCTTATCCGGCGTTTCATACAGCGCTGTCATCAGCAGTTCTACTACCTTGGCCTCCATGAAATAATCGCGGGCGGCACCGTCTAAGGCGCAGTGCCGGAGGCTGCCAATGGTGCGCTGCATATCTAGCCCTATGGCGCGGTGCTGGGCATATAAAGGTAGCCAGCCTACGGTACCGGCATCCTGAAAATGCTGTAGGCGTGGAAAATTAGCGGCGTATTGAGGCAGGTATTGTTTGTCAAATGCAATGGTTAGCAAAATGTGCTTGCCCCTAGATAGTAGCACATGCCCGTTGCTACGGTCCATGCGAAAAATGTTGTAATGTGCATGCTGTAAATGTAAGGTGGCTCCATCGCTTCCATGCAGGTCTAGCTTGCCTTTCAACGCAAAGAACATGACGGCTGACTGTTTGGAGGTGTTAAATGCAAGTTCGTGTGGTGCAGTGGCCAGTAAGTGCGTAAGGGTAATCTGACTGTGGGGCAGCCGGGCTGTTTGTATAAGAATAGTAAGGCCGTCCAGTTGCGCTGCATTCAACGTGGTATGCGCAATACGGTATCTTTCACAATGGGGTGGCAATACATCTTCATAATGGATTCCCTTTCCTCCGTAGGTTAACGGCAATAGCATAAGCTTCTGATTTAATGGTGATGGGGTGATACCAAATTACAATATCCAACTGTGACCAGATTTCCGTAAAGTGGCCACTGGCCTGAGCTGCCTAAAAAAGATAAACCGGAAAATGTTTTACCAGCATGGGCGTCTTTATTTTTCAGCGGCAGGGTAGGGTAGCGGTACTGCCCATGTTTTACAGGAAACTACCAGTAGCCGCCAAGGCTTATCCCGGGATTTGTGCTATTTTCACTACCGGACAGGCAGGGGCCTCACCTTACGTTCCAATATTATCAGTACCTTGCAGCTACCTTGGTATAGTTGGGATTGCACCTGATTTGCAGGCGTATATGGTTGTTATGTCCAACAAAATGCTCACCATGGAGGCTGCCCGGTCTGGTTGTATACGTAAAAAACTGCCAGTAGGGCTGGAAAGTAACGGATACGAATATAGCCTTCCGTTAAAGCAAAACTTTAATAGCGTTATAAATAACATTGTTCAAAATAATTAATCACCAAAAAAATATCCCAAACCAGCAAATTATATGGACCAGGTTCTTAAAGGAAAGGTGGAAAACGCCAAAATAGCAATTATCGGTTTAGGTTATGTGGGTTTGCCACTGGCCATTGAATTCGGGAAACAGTACGATACACTTGGTTTTGATATAAATAAGGAACGCATTGAAGAGCTGAGCGAAGGTAAAGACCGCACGCAGGAGGCCGACCTGGAAGCCCTGCATGGCGTGATTGCCCTGCGCAAAGATAAAAAGGCGCATGCCGGCCTGCATTTCTCTTTTAACAAGGAAGACCTCCGTCAGTATAACACCTTTATCGTAACGGTGCCTACTCCCATCGACCAGTTTAAGGCCCCCGACCTTCGCCCGCTGATAAAGGCGTCTGAGATGCTGGGCAGCATCCTGAAAGCAGGAGATATTGTGATCTATGAATCTACCGTATATCCCGGCTGCACAGAAGAAGATTGTGTTCCGGTGCTGGAGGCTGTTTCCAAACTAACATTCAACAAAGATTTCTTTGCCGGGTATTCGCCAGAACGTATTAACCCCGGTGATAAGGTGAATACGCTCACGAAGATCAAAAAAGTAACCAGCGGTTCCAACCCTGAAATTGCGCAGCGTGTAGACGATCTGTATGGCTCTATTATTGAAGCAGGTACCCACCGGGCTTCCAGTATCAAGGTGGCCGAGGCTTCCAAAGCCATTGAGAATGCACAGCGTGATGTAAATATTTCTTTTGTGAATGAACTGGCCCTGATCTTCGACCGCATAGGCATTGACACCAACGATGTGATTGAGGCGGCGGGTACGAAGTGGAACTTTTTAAAATACAAGCCAGGATTGGTAGGCGGTCATTGCATAGGCGTAGATCCTTATTACCTCGCGCACAAAGCGCAGGCACTCGGTTACCATCCGCAGGTAATCCTTTCCGGTCGCCGGGTAAATGATATGATGGGCCAGTTTGTAGCCAATAAAGTGGTGAAGCTGATGATTGAAAAAGACCACAAAATTAAAGGCGCCAAGGCCCTGATCCTAGGTGTTACTTTTAAGGAAAATTGCCCCGACGTGCGGAATACCCGCGTGGTGGATATTTACCACGAGCTTACGCATTTTGGGCTAAGCGTAGATATCTACGATCCCTGGGCCGATGTAGAAGAAGTAAAGGCGGAGTATGGCGTGGATATACACAAAACACTGGATAATACCGTAGTATACGATGCCATTATCATTGCAGTATCCCACCGCGAGTTTGCCACATTTGATTATCAGAAATTTAAGCGCAACAATGCCGTTATTTTCGACACTAAGGCATTGATTGATCGTAGCCTGGTAGATGCCCGGCTCTAATACGGGAGTATACATACCATTACATTTGTCGCCAGGCCATTTTGGGCCTGGCGACCCTGTTTAAAGCAGGTTGGGCATAGGATGCAGGATTGTTATAATGCATTGTTTTTAAAACCATATTGCTCCAGCAAGCGCACCATTTTTTTATTCCTGCCCAATGCATCCAGCGCCTCCAGGTGCCTATTGTGGTGGAGGTCTGTACCCACATAATCAATAAGTTTTGCGTCTACTAATTGCCGGGCCACTTTCTGAACGGGTTTTCCATAATATCCAGTCAGGGAAAGCAGGTTTAATTGCAATTGCACCCCTCTTGCTTTCAGGTTTTCATACTGGCTAAAGTCCTCATGCATATATCCATACCGTTCGGGGTGGGCCAGGAGAGGCTGGTAGCCAGCGCTGATCAGGTCAAATATCCATTGGTGGAGGGCAGTAGGTGGCCATAAAAAAGATATTTCTACCAATAATAAGTTGTCTTTCAGTGTGAGAAGGGGTTGTGCCAGCCGCTGTTGAAAATTTTCATCCAGGTAATATTCTGCGGCATACCGTAGTGGCACATGTAGGGCATCGGCCTGCAGTTGTTGCTGCAATATCTCATAGGCGGGTTGTAAAGTAGCGGGTGTATTATCAAAACGTGCTGCTTTGATATGGGGTGTTGTAATAATCTGGCGGATACCCCACGCCTGCAACTGCCGAATGAAATGCACGGCTGTTGCGGCTTCCTGCACGCCGTCGTCTACGGCGGGCAATAGGTGAGAATGAATATCAGTGCCGATAGAGGATAAAAAACCGTCTGTTTGCACCAGGGGGGAAGGCCGATTAAAGAACAACATGAAAAAAACTTTATACTATTTCTTTATTATATTATATGCTGGCGAAAGGCCCACCCATGGCTTCCGGAGGATAGTGCCAGCTTGGTTGGGTAATCAAAATAACATATCAATAACATTAATAACGTATCAATAACAATAATGTAAATACGGGTAATTTACCTTTGATAAAGAAAATGCTACAAAGCATATCATTCAAAAGGGATGGTAAAATGAATATACAAAATTAAGGGTTCTATTCCGTGTTTGACAACAATCTCTGTCAAGCCAGGCTAGCCCAAAAACTTATGCTAACTTTTAGTTACCTATGCCAGGTAAGGAGAACAATGCCAACGATTAGAACCAACGGAAGGATGTATTATCCGAAGCCAATTTAGAGCCCCTTCCGCAGTTACCGATGCCAAATTGCAGTGGAGCAAGCCTCCTTTATTCCCAAACCTGCTGCTCTTACGGGTGCTATGCCAATGCCATGCTGCAGCAGTTTACTATGCCATCAAGACACCTATGCCGGTGTCATTATTAAAATAGGGTAATCCAGGGATTGCCGCCTTTGCCACTTATGCTTCATCGTATGAAAGATGCAAGACTGCGGAGCTACGTGCTTACCGCCACGACTTACTTATTATTACTAGTTTTATTGAACGGGTTTGGCGTTAATGTATATGCGCAGGCGCTGAATGGCGGCCAAGAGCGCACCGTTGCGGGCGTAGATATACCGCTCACCAATCCCTCGCTGGAAGATGCTCCCAAAGTAGATGCTGCACCCAGGGGATGGTTTACTTATGGCCAAACACCAGACATTCAGCCTGGAATTGGCGATATTCACCAACCCGCTTCCAATGGTCAAAGTTATGCAGGCTGCTTGCACGCTTCTTACTATGATGAAGCCATTGGCCAGCAACTATCCACCCCACTGAAGGCTGGCGTTACGTACGCTGTTTCATTTGACCTGGCATATCCTGCCTATTATTCTACCGGCATTTGCAGTGGTTCTTTTGCGATTTATGGTAGCAATAATGCTGGCGAAAAACAGGTGCTGCTCTGGCATATTGAAGGTTTCATGCACAAGGACTGGCGGCGCTATACGGCTGAATTTACACCTACTACCGATTTTAAATATATACTGGTAGGGCCCGACAACGATGCCGGATGCCCCAGCAGTAAGTACACTGCCGTCCTTTTCGACAATTTTTCCAACACCTTACATGCCCTGCCCGTCATTAGCACCGAAAGTACCAATACCTGCGCTGGCAGTAACAATGGCAGCGCCCGCGTGAAAGTGTCCGACAATGGCGATGGTTACCAATATTTATGGACACCTGGCAATTACACCACAGCCAGCGTAGCCCACCTGCCTGCCGGAAAATACAATGTGCAGGTTACCGATCCACAGGGCGTAATAAGCAACCGCACGGTAATCATACAGGCCACGATGCTTCAAGTGGTGCCCAAGGTTACCCTCCCCACCTGTGCCGATCGTACCGATGCATCCATTACTTTGCAGGCGGCTGGGGGTGTAGCGCCTTACACTTTTAGTATAAATGACCGTACCGTACAGGATACGCCACAGTTCAGCCACCTGGCTGCCGGCACCTACCAGGCCACCGTACAGGATGCCATGGGTTGCGCCACAACTATAGAACAGATTACTATCGACAACCCAGCTTCCCTGCAAATAAATTCCATCGCCATACACCCGGTAAGCTGTGATAATAATGAGCCGCAGATTACCGTGGTACCAGAAGGTGGCATACCTCCCTATAGCTTCAGCATAGATGGTGCGCACTGGCAAACAGAAAATACCTGGTACCGCCTGGATGCCGGTAATTATGAAGTGGTGGTGAGCGACGCCCAACACTGCGAAATAAAAACGGCAGCCTCCGTAACACGCGACGACACCCGCTGCGCCGTGATGGTACCGAACGCCTTTTCCCCCAACAACGATGGGCATAACGATGTGTTCAAGCCCCAGTCTTACGCCACGATTCTCCACTACCGGCTCACCATCTTCAACCGCTGGGGCCAGCAGCTTTTTGACACTGCAGACCCCAATACCGCATGGGACGGCTATTTCAAAGGCCAGTTGCAGGACGCCGGCGCCTATGTGTGGGTGCTAACCTACCGCGACATGCAGGCGCAGGACCGTAAACAAACCGGTGCGGTGCTGCTGGTGCGGAATTGAGTATTTTATTTTATCGGATTTTCCTGGCTATAGGTAGCTTTTGTAATGGGTTGTAAATTAATCAGTTAATTCCTTGTTAATGACGCCATAAACTTTCAACCCATTTCCTTTATCCCTTATTTTTGAGACGGAGGAAAAAAATTGTTAACCTATAGGTAGATCATGAAAATTGTTTGTATATTCGTGGAGGGAAATAATGGGCTGTGGTCCATACAGCTTCCCGGAGAGCCCCAGCATGAATTTGATAAGTTCTTTAACGCCATTAATGATGTGGAGTGGCTGAAAAACTTCTTCACCCGCAATGAAGATGACTTGTGTAGCGGATATTTCCGGCAGGTCAATGTAAATAACGCCGTATTAAAAACCTTTGAAGAAGCAGCGGGCATGGAAGACGCCTTGTACACCTATTGGGAGCAAGGATGTTTGCATAGGGGCGGTTCCCTGGAACATTTATTTAAGCCCCTCCATAACTTTGAATATGCGGTAGGTTTTCATCAGAAAAGTAAGGCCAGGCTTAGGAATGGATGGTTGCGCCTGTATGCTATAAGGCTGGACAGAAATTGCTTTTTAGTGACGGGTGGGGCCATTAAGCTTACCCAGGATATGCACAGGCCGCACTTGCAGCAGGAATTAAGAAAACTGGCTATTACCAAAGGTTGGTTGCAAGAGCAGGGCATTCATTTTCCGGAAGATTTGAATACCTATCAGGAAGATTAAAGTAGGGTGCGTAAATATATTTTTTTAAAAATATTAATACTTACGATCATGAACAATATCAACAAAAAGCTTGCAGACATCTCAGCTGGTGAGGTTTCTAACTGGCCGGAGCAGGTCAGGGCCCGCCGCGAAAACCGGGCCTGGCTAAAAAAATCCGCTATCATTGCCCTGAAAGTGCTGGAAGCCTTAAAGGCCCAGGGCCTTACCCAGAAAGACCTGGCCGGAAGGCTGGGGGTGTCGCCGCAGCAGGTGAGCAAGATCGTAAAAGGGCATGAAAACCTTACGCTGGAAACCATCACCCGGCTGGAGCAGGAACTCGGCATCCAGCTATTGGTGGGGCCGGTAGCGGAGGAGAAGGAAATTGTGATTGTTTCTTAAGCGGTGGTGCAAATTGTAGTAAAAGCGCTTTCCGATGCAGAAAGTGGAGTGACATCAAAACACCGGCTTCTCACAGTTATAATCGTTTCATTACGTAATCAGTATTCTATTGGTAAAACACTTTTCTAGGATATTCAATTTAGCCTTGCCTACAACAAATTTCCTCAAATTAAGCTTTTACATTGGGAAGGTAAATACTCTGTTGGATCGCCATACTGGCTATGCCAATTATCGGGAACATATTGTTCTATTCCAATGTCATCATAGGAGCTAACAAAAAAATTATTGTCAAAATCTATAAAAAAATTCAAAATATAATTCATTCCAGAAAAAGTATCTGGTTGAGTTTTATCAATCTCTATCGCGATCATAAATTCATTAATATTATTATCATTTACTGTAAGAATATTATTGCGAAAAATAAATTCCCAATCATTAGGATTATATGAGGGATCATATTTTTTATAATCCAATATCCAATAGGCGATTGGCATCAAATACAAAGAACAATGTTCCTGAAATTTGATACAGCCGAATATATAACCTTCTTCTATTTTCTGTTGTATTGTCATTGATTAAGTGTTTCTGTTTTCCCGGTGCCTGATATTGCTTGTTGTCGTAATTTATCAATATATGTTTTAGGTAATCCATAGGCGCTATTTGATCTGGTCGGATCCGATATTTGAGGCCTACCAGGTTTCGCCTTGCCTTGAGCTTGAGGAACTCCATTTGCCACAATCTCATCTGCTAAACTTTGTGGTATTTTAAACGAAGCAATTTGTGCACCCTTTTCTGAACCACCTCTTTTTTGATAGAAATATACTTGATGCGCTTTGTCATTCAATGTTACATATAGCATTTCATCCCCTCTATATTTATCCCTCCATTCTTGTCGAAAGAAATTCTTGATCTACTTGCATTAGGAAGCTCTCCACCTTGTGTCCTATATACTGTTGAAATTTTCGCATCTTCTAATGTCCTAGTGTACCATGCTCCTTCTGTTAATGGTCCATACATTGCAATATTGTTCTGCAATTGTATTGATATACTAAAAGCCTCTACATTATATGACCTATCCTCGTCAAGAAACATTTTTGGAAAAAGAGAGGCATCTGGGTTTTTCTCAAACTCTTTGAATAAAGCCATTCCGTTTTCATTTCCTCTGCCGTATGAACCGCTAAAACCAATGTAATATTTTTTGCCTTCATAATCAACTATTGCCCGTTCAGGAATTTTAAATGAATTTGGGCCGAGACCTATTGTTGCTATGCGCAACCACATCGGTATTGCTGCTGTTTCTTGTATAGAGGTTTGCTTTAAAGTCGTAGTTCCATGCTTGTAGGTAAGAGTATAACGCTTTTCTTCTCCACCATCAAGGTCTATAGCCTGTATGGGTGTATTACCCGCAAACTGATAAGGTGTATACCACGGATAATTTTTCATTAGCGGATCCGCAGATAGGAACCGCCCAATACGTGGATCATAAATCCTCATCCCATAATTCATTTGATTCCCATCACCCTTGACCTCATTATCATTTTCCTTCCCATTAAACCCATAACGATATTTCTCACTTGTACTATACGTTCGAGCGGGCATCAATGATCCAAATGGATAATAATCATTCGCACTAACCACATCCGCATTATAATAAGCTACCGTACCATCACCATTATCTACTTCTATCTTTTTATCACTTATTGTAGCCATTACATTCCCACGATGGTCTGATAGTTCATATAACTTTTTCCCTCGTTTATAACTCGTCTCTCATGCATATAAAAAGGCCGCACCCCGTAGCGTGCGGCCTTTTTAGTGCCTGGCAAAGCAGTATTTTACATAAAACCAAGTTCCAGCTTGGCTTCTTCGCTCATCATTTCTTTATTCCATGGTGGGTCGAAGGTGAGGTGTACGTGTACATCACCCACATCTTCGAGGGCGCGCACTTTATCTTCCACTTCCCGGATAATATCGCCGGCCACCGGGCAGGCCGGGGCGGTGAGGGTCATGGTGATCTTTACATTATGATCGTCTGCTACTTTTACTTCATATACCAGGCCCAGTTCCCAGATATTTACGGGGATCTCCGGGTCAAAAACTGTTTTTAAAACAGTTTCTATCTGGTCTCTTAAAGGTTCGCTCATCTTTTTATCTTTTATGACTCAGGAACCGCTACCAGCCTTAGTTTGATAGGCGAGCGCGTATAATTTCATTTGTTTTAGCATACTCAGTAATCCGTTGGACCGGGTAGGCGAGAGGTGACTGCTCAGGCCTATTTTATCGATAAAATAAATATCGGCGTCTACAATCTCTTTGGGCGTGTGGTTAGATAATACGCTTACCAGGAGGCTTACCAACCCTTTAGTGATGATGGCATCGCTATCGGCAGTAAATACCAGCTTACCATCCACCAGTTCTGTGTGCAGCCATACCTGCGACTGGCAACCTTTAATGAGGTTGTCGGGCGTTTTGTACTGCGGATCTATGAGGGGTAAATTTTTGCCCAGGGAAATAATATGTTCGTATTTATCCATCCATTCATCGAAGAATGAAAAATCAGATATTAGCTCGTCCTGTGTTTCGTTAATCGTCATTTCGTATATCCGTTAGCGTTAGTTGGAAATTACCCCAGCATTGTTGCGGCCTTTTTTACCGCAGTTACCAGGTGATCTATTTCCTCGGTGGTATTGTACAGGCCAAAGGAGGCGCGTACGGTACCGGGTATTTTGAAGAAGTCCATAATAGGTTCTGTGCAGTGGTGGCCGGTGCGTACAGCGATGCCCTGCTTATCCAGCAGCTCGCCGAGATCGTAAGGGTGAATGTCTTTTACCAGGAAAGAAATGGCTCCTGCACGGTGGCTGGCCTGGCCAATGAAACGGATGCCATCTATGCTGGAAAGCGCCTCCAGGGCGTATTGGAGCAGGTGTGTTTCCCAGGCACCAATGTTGGCCACGCCAATGCCCTGCACGTATTTTACAGCCGCCCCCAAACCAATAGCACCGGAAATATCGGGCGTACCGGCTTCAAATTTATAGGGCAGTTCGTTATAAATGGTTTTGGCAAACGTAACGGTCTTGATCATGTCGCCGCCGCCCTGGTAAGGAGGCAGTTTGTTGAGCCATTCAGACTTGCCATACAGCACGCCGATGCCGGTAGGGCCGTATAGTTTATGGCCGGAGAAGGCGAGGAAGTCTACGTCCAGCGCTTGTACATCTACTTGTCTGTGCTGAATGGCCTGAGCGCCGTCCAGCAGCACAGGAATGCCTTTGGCATGGGCCAGGCGAATGATGTCCTGCACAGGATTTACGGTGCCAAGGGTATTGGATACGTAGGTGCAGGCTACAATTTTCACCGTATCATCCAGCATGGCCTCGTAGGCTTCCATTTCCAGTTCGCCGCGCTCATTTACCGGAATAATGCGCAGTGTGGCTTCGCGTTCTTCGCAAACGATCTGCCAGGGTACAATGTTGGAGTGATGTTCTATGGCGGAAATGATCACAGTATCGCCCTTGCGGATGATCTTGCGGCCAAATACATTGGCCACCAGGTTAATGCTATCTGTAGTGCCTTTGGTGAAGATCACCTCATGGTTATGGGCTGCATTGATATAACGGGCAATGATACGGCGGCTTTCTTCGTAAGCCTCGGTGGCTATCTGGGAAAGATGGTGTACGCCCCGGTGTACGTTACTATTATAGCCGGTGTAATAGTCCTGCAGCGTTTGCAGCACGATGTTGGGCTTTTGGGTAGTAGCGGCACTGTCTAAATAAATGAGCGGTTTGCCATACACTTGTTGGCGTAGGATGGGAAAATCCTGGCGCAAGCGCGCTACATCGTATGCGAGGGGAGCGGTGTCGGTAGCAGATGATATCATAAAAAAAGCTTTTAGCGGTTAGCTTTTAGTGGTCAGCTTTGGCTGCTAACAACTATTCGCTAACGGCTAAAAGCTAATAGCTAAAAGCTACAGGCCTTAATTAATTACGATGGATTCTTCGATATGCGAAATGATGTAATCCTGTACTGCCGGTATTTTTACCTGGTCGGTGATATCGTAGGCAAAGGCACCCACCAGCATATTGCGGGCGGCTTCTTCGCCAATACCCCGGCTGCGCAGGTAAAACAGGGCTTCCTGGTTAAACTGCCCAACGGTAAATCCGTGGCTGCATTTTACATCGTCTGCATATATTTCCAGCTGTGGCTGGGAATTGATGTCGGCTTTGTCGCTCAGCAGCAGGTTACTGTTCTGCTGGAATGCATTGGTCTTTTGTGCGATCTGGTTTACATGAATACGACCGGTGAATACGGCCTTCGCGCTATCAAGCAGTACCCCCTTGTACAACTCATTGCTATTGCAATTAGGCCGCAGGTGATCTACAAAAGTATGATTGTCTACGTGCTGCGCATCGTTGGCTACATACAGGCCGAGCATATTGCTTTCGGTGTAGTTGCCATGAAGCGCTACGCTCAGGTTATTGCGCGTGAAGGAAGCCGCAGGCAGGGTAAAGTTAAAATGATGGTAGCGGCTATACTGTTCCTGTTCAGTAGCCGTGTAGTGAATATAACGGCCATCTTTTGCCGCCATTTGGAGATTGTAGTGAGAAAATTCTGCATTCTCTTTTACGATAGTCTCCGTAACGCCATTAACCAGTACAATACCATTATCACTGAGGTCTAGTACAGATTCTACGATTTCCAGGGCCGCATTGGTATGGATTATCCAGAGATTGCGGGGCTGGATAAAGGCGTTTTTATGGGTAGTGGTATAAACGTTTAGCAGGTATATGGGTTTGTCTACAATCACATTGGCTGCCACTTCTATAAACAGTCCACCGGTAAAAAGGGCGGTGTTGAGTGCTGCAAAGGGCTGATCCTGTAGGTGAATGTGCTGGCCCAGGTGTTCCTGCACCAACGGGCGGGTGGCCGCAGCAGCCAGGGGCTCTATGGTAACGCCTTTAATAGCAGGTAAGGTAGAAAGGTTTTCCTGAAAATGGCCATTCACCAGCACCACGCGGTAGGCATCCAGGCCTACAATGCTGGCGGGTGCCAGTTGCGTTTCCGTTACCGTGCCGGCAACAGGGGAGAAGGTGAAGGGATCTTTAAGGAATAACTGTACGTTGGTATAACGCCAGTCTTCCGCTTTCGTGGTAGGCAGCCCCAGCGTTTTGAAGCGGGTAAAAGCTTCTTCGCGCAGTGGCAAAAAATTGCCTGGTGTGGCATCCAGGAAACCCGGGAAGCCATCCACGATGTAATTATAAAATGGAGTGGTTACCTCGTTTGTCATGATACAGATTAAACAGATTCTTTCAGGTGATATGCTTCTTTCAGCCAGTCGTATCCTTTTTCTTCCAGCTCCAGCGCCAGTTCTTTAGTGCCGGTTTTTACGATTTGTCCGTTGTACAGAACATGCACGAAATCGGGCACGATGTATTCCAACAGGCGCTGGTAGTGCGTAATCATCACGAAAGCGTTGTCGCTGTTCCGGAGTTTATTCACGCCATTGGATACAATGCGGAGGGCATCGATATCAAGTCCGGAATCTGTTTCGTCCAGGATGGAGAGCTTGGGCTCCAGCATGGCCAATTGCAGAATTTCATTGCGTTTCTTTTCGCCGCCGGAAAAACCTTCATTCAGAGAGCGGTTCATCAGGTTGGCGTCGAAGCTTACCAGTTGCTGTTTTTCCTTGGTATATTTCAGGAAATCACGGGCTTCCATGGGCGGCAGGCCTTTGTAAGCGCGCATTTCGTTCACGGCAGTTTTCAGGAAAGTGATATTGGACACGCCAGGAATTTCTACCGGGTACTGGAAAGCCAGGAAGATACCTTCACGGGCGCGTACTTCGGGAGCCATTTCCAGGAGGTCCTGTCCTTCAAAAATTATTTCGCCCTGCGTTACCGTGTAGTTTTCACGACCCGCCAGTACAGAGGCCAGGGAACTTTTGCCGGAGCCGTTGGGACCCATAATGGCATGGATCTCACCCCGGTTTATTTCCAGGTTTATACCTTTAAGAATCTGTTTACCTTCAACTTCCGCATGCAGGTTTCTAATTGATAACATAATACTTGTTTGTGCTTGTGTTTTTTGCTTCTTTAACCCACACTACCCTCGAGGGTGATGGATAACAATTTTTGAGCTTCTACCGCAAATTCCATGGGTAGCTGATTCAGTACTTCCTTAGCATAACCGTTTACAATGAGGGCCACGGCCTTCTCGGTGTCTATACCGCGTGCGTTCAGGTAAAAGATTTGGTCTTCCCCGATCTTGGACGTGGTGGCTTCATGTTCCACGGTGGCGGTATTATTACGGCTTTCAATATAAGGAAACGTGTGTGCGCCGCACTGATCACCGATCAGCAGGGAGTCGCACTGCGTAAAGTTTCTGGCGGATTGTGCCCGCGGGCCTATCTTTACCAGGCCACGGTAGCTATTATCGCCATGGCCGGCGGAGATGCCTTTGGAAATGATACGGCTACGGGTATTTTTGCCCATATGTATCATTTTGGTGCCGGTATCGGCTATCTGGCGGTTGCGTGTTACGGCTACGGAGTAAAATTCTCCCTGTGAATGGTCGCCCTGCAGGATTACGCTAGGATATTTCCAGGTGATGGAAGAACCCGTTTCAACCTGCGTCCAGGAGATTTTGCTATGTGCGCCACGGCAGATGCCGCGTTTAGTAACAAAGTTGTAAATACCACCTTTACCGTCTTTATCACCAGGGTACCAGTTTTGTACGGTGGAGTATTTTACTTCTGCGCGTTCCAACGTTACAATTTCAACCACAGCAGCGTGCAGTTGGTTTTCATCGCGCTGGGGGGCGGTGCAGCCTTCCAGGTAACTCACATATGCATCGTCGTCGGCTATGATCAGGGTACGTTCAAACTGGCCGGTGTTTTCGGCATTGATGCGGAAATAAGTAGACAATTCCATGGGGCTGCGAACGCCTTTTGGAATGTATACGAAAGAGCCGTCGGAAAATACGGCTGCATTCAGTGCTGCGAAGATATTGTCGGAATGGGGTACTACAGAACCCAGGTATTGCTTTACCAATTCGGGATGCTCCTGTACGGCTTCGCCAAAGGAGCAAAAGATAATGCCCAGTTCTTTGAGCTTACCTTTATACGTGGTGGCTACGGAAACGCTGTCGAATACGGCGTCTACGGCCACCCCTGTCATCATTTTCTGTTCATTAAGCGGGATACCCAGTTTGGCAAAAGTAGCCAGCAACTCCGGATCTACTTCATCCAGGCTGTTAAGCTGCTTTTTTTGCTTGGGTGCGGCATAATAAGATACATTCTGAAAGTCGATCTGCGGCATATCAAAATGTTGCCAGGCGGGCATTTTCATTTTGAGAAATGCGGCATAGGCCTTCAGGCGCCATTGTAGTAACCATTCGGGTTCGTTCTTTTTGGCGGAGATGAAACGGATGGTATCTTCACTGAGCCCTTTAGGCGCAATCTCCATTTCGATATCCGTCGTAAAGCCGAACTCGTACTCTTTACTCGCAATGTCGTCGATGATATCGTTGCTATTTTTCATGTTCTCTTCTTGGAATCATTTGGGCGCCGGCAAAATGGAATGCCTTGCTGGAACCAGGTGTGCCGCCGCACTAAAAGATGAATGGCGGCTGTTCATATTGTACTACACTGCAAAGCTTTCGCCACAGCTACAGGTACGGGTAGCATTGGGGTTGTTAAACACCAGGCCTTTGCCATTAAGACCATCTGAGTAATCTAGCTCCGTGCCGTAGAGATATAAAAGACTCTTCATATCTACTACTATCTTCATGCCTTTATCTTCAAATACCTGGTCGCTGTCTTTCAGGTTGGTGTCGAACGACATTTGGTATTCCAGGCCGGAACAACCACCTCCTTTAACACCTACCCGCAAAAATGCGTCTGCTGTTACACCTTCCTGCGCCATTTGCCGTACTACGTAATCCTGGGCTTTTGTTGATATCGTTATCATATGTCCCGTTTTTTAAGTTAGAAACAGACTAAAACCGGAAGGTAAATTCATATTAAAAATATTGAAATTTATCATCCGGTACTACAAGGCGACAAAGCTACAATCTTTCCCGGTATAATAATATAGGGAGTATCGATTGGGCTATAAGTGTTGTGCCTTACAGTATTTTTTAAACTGATACAAATTTACGACATTTGAGAATAATACAAGTACTCACTTGGAAAATTATATTGCCATGCACCTGCATACGGCCGAGCGTTTTTTAATGTTGTTGAAGACCAAAGGTCCGCTTTCGGCTGCTGCCGTGGCGCAGTCGTTGGGCATCACCCACGAAGGCGCTCGGTTGCAACTGCAAAAGCTGGCGGCCGCTGGTTTGGTACAGGCCGAAACTGCGGCATCCCGGGGCGTAGGCCGCCCGGTGCAAAGCTGGCAACTTACGGCTGCCGGCCATACGCGCTTCCCCGACGCCCATGCAGATCTATCCATACAGCTTATTCAAACCATTCAGCAACTTCTGGGCGATGAGGCCCTGCAACAAGTAATGAATGCCCGCGAGAAGCTGGCGGCAGATAAATACATGGAACAGCTGGCAGGCATAGATGATATTCCTGCCAGGCTGGAGCAGTTTGCCGCCATCCGTAGCCGGGAAGGCTTTTTGGCGGAATGGCAGGCACATGGGGATGCCTACCTGTTCATCGAAAACCATTGCCCCATCTGCTCCGCCGCCAAAGAATGCCCCGGTATCTGTGAGTCTGAACTCCGTATATTCCAACAAATTATGGGTGGGCTGGCTACCATTGCCCGTAAACATCATATCGTAGGCGGCGACCGCCGCTGCGTATACGAGGTAGCGCCATTGGCGGTAACAGCTTAATAGTTCCTGAATAGGAAGATAGTGGCCCGTTATTCCGAGAACGGGCTTTTTAGTTTTAAAAGATGAGAACCAGGGTGCCGGAAATGATAAGTATGGCTGCGATGGCGGTTTTAATGGTAATTGTTTCGTGGAGAAAAATGGCCGCCAGCACAATGGTGATCGCCACACTCAGCTTATCCAGCGGCGCTACCTGTGAAACCTTGCCCGATTGCAGGGCCTTGAAATAAAATATCCAGGAAAGGCCGGTAGCCACCCCGGACAGCAATAGGAAGATCCAGTTGTTCCGGCTCAGTAAGGGCAGTCCTTTCTCCTCATTGCGGGCCAGTACAATACCCCAGGCTATCACCAGGATGATAACCGTGCGGATGGCGGTAGCCAGATCGGAAGATATGCCTGTCACCCCTTTTTTTGCCAGAATGGCCGTGAGGGAGGCAAAGAATGCGGAGAGTAATGCGTAGCGCCACCACATGGAAATGTTATTTAAGTAAAAGTAGGCCAGTAGCACAAATATAAGGCGGGATTATGGAGTTGGCCTGAAGACTTTAGGCTAGTTTTTTCATGTCTTGGATAAAGCATGGCATCTTGCAGGCACTATTCAGGTAACGCTGCGTATAAACCATGATAATGCGCACCAGCTTATCCATAATGACCATTGATGGGCAGGAATAAGGGGGCATGGTGGTTTAATGTCCTGGATGTGTAACCGGCTATAACTCATAATTTAATTTGGAATACTATTGTAAGTAACTTTAAATATATTATTGAATATCAATTTACTGAGATTTAAATGATTGGGTATTCTTGCATTGTTGGCTTAGCTGGACAGTGGTAATATGTTGTTTTTTTTAATAACTGCCCTGTACATCCGAAGTAATACAAATAATTGATCGTGAAGAATTAGCAGCAAGTTAGCGGTGTTATGGCTTTAAATTAGAGCGGCATTAGACTTCTCCCCATTTACTGGAAATACTAAACTATCTGGGTAAATTGCTGTCTGACAAAGTGTTGAAAAGCGTTATCATTTTTGGAAATTGATGCCAGGTTGATTAATTAGCACTGGAGAAAGCTTACCCATGAAAATACTACTGATCGAAGATGAGCCAAAGGTGGCGGCTTTTATAAAACGTGGGCTGGAAGAACAACAGCACCAAGTGGAGGTGGTCTACGACGGCCTTGCCGGAGAGAAGATTGTAGCCCAGCACTCGTATGACTTGTTAATTCTGGATGTGATGTTGCCCGGATTAAATGGCCTAGAATTGTGTAAGCGCATCCGTGGGCAGAATATCCAAACGCCTATTCTCATGCTCACCGCCCTGAGCGCCACCAACGATGTGGTAGATGGTTTGTATGCAGGGGCAGACGACTACCTGTCTAAACCGTTTCATTTTTCCGAACTGCTGGCCCGCATCCAGGCCCTTACCCGCCGCCGTTACCGCCAGGATCAGGCGGAAAAAGTAACGCTGGAATTTGAAGATCTGCAACTTGATACCCATACAAAAATGGGCCACCGAGAAGGCAAAGAAATTGTGCTGACGGCCAAGGAATATGCTTTGCTGGAGCTGTTTATGCGCAATCCCCAGAAAGTATTATCACGGGCTTACATAGCGGAAGTAGTGTGGGGACTAGACTTCGATAGCGGTACCAATACTATAGACGTTTATGTAAATTACCTGCGGAATAAGATTGAAAAAGGCTTCACGGGCGAACGCCTCATCCACACCGTAGTGGGTATGGGGTATGTGCTGAAAGTAAAAGGAGCTACCGCCTGATGCTGTGCCATTAACACTTCCTTACTGTAGTCATTCACCCGGTCGAAAGCATTGCCATTATGAAAATTCGCCACCGGCTGTCGCTACAGTTTGCCCTGATCTGCGGGGTATTGCTGCTGGCCATTTTCAGCCTCATTTACTTTTTATCCTCTCACTACATTGCTACGTCTTTTTACGGGCAGTTGCAAGACCGCGCCCTGATTACGGCGCAGGTGTACCTGGAAAAAGACGAATTGGCCAAGCGCAAGTTCCAGGAAATTCAAAAAAAATACCTTAACAGCATTCCCGACGAAGTCAGTAATATTTATGATGATGCGAATAAAGCCGTATTTATAGACAATACCTATTATAATTGGAAACTGTCTTTACTCAGTGCTGTCCGGAAAGACCGGCTTTTATATTTCAGGGTGAACGACCAGCCGGCGGTAGGCATATACTATACCGATAATCAGGGAAATTACGTGGTGATCGTAACTGCCCCGGACGTGGCGGGGAGGCGGCAGTTGCACACCTTGCTGGCCATCCTGATCAGCACCTTTGCCTTAAGCCTGCTGCTCATCTTTTTTGCCGGGCAATGGTTTGCCTTCCGGGCCTTGCAGCCCATTGCCAACATCAACCGCCAGGTACAGCGTATCCGCGCCACCAATTTGCACCACCGCGTACGGCGGGCGCGCAATAAAGATGAAGTAGACGAGCTAGCGGCTAATTTTAACGAACTGCTGGCCCACCTGGAGGCGGCGTTTAATACGCAGCGGTCTTTTGTAAGCAATGCCTCCCACGAATTGCGCACTCCCCTTACCACCATCATTGGTGAAATAGAGGTGACCTTGCAGAAATCCCGGCAGCCGGAGGTTTATCTGGAAACCTTGCATTCTGTGTTAGATGAATCGGTGAAACTCAAAAGTATAACTGATGGACTGCTGCAGCTTACCAAAACAGATTTTTCCCTGCCCGGTGTGGCACCTTATGCCATCCGCCTGGATGAGCTGCTCATTGCATTGCAAATTGAATGGGCTAAGGAAAAACCACCAGGCTTGGTGCAGCTTCATTTTGAGAACCTGCCGGAAGATTCAGGGCCTCTGAGTGTAATGGGTAATGAGGCCTTGCTGGAACTAGCTTTCCAGAATATTCTTAAGAACGCATTTAAATTCTCCGATTATAAACCGGTAACAGTAACGCTGCGCCTGGAGCCGCAATTGCATATAGAGATTCGCGACCAGGGTATAGGCATTGCCCCCGGGGATTTAAAAAATATTTTTTTGCCGCTTTTTCGCGCACCCAATGCCTATGCTTACGACGGGTATGGGATTGGGCTGGCCTTATCGCAGAAAATACTGGAGCTGCATAGCGCAAAAATTGAAGTGGAGAGTGAGCCGGGGGTGGGGAGTGTGTTTCATATACGGTTTAAATAATTGAATAGCCAATCCCAGCATTTGCTCCTTATCCCCGGAAGCTGCAACTAATTTTTGATGGCATACGTTATTTATAGTAGCTATTTACAAACCATTGTGATAATTCATTATCATATTCTACCAAAACATTGTTAATTAAAAGCTAACATTCTTTTTTAATAGCTTTTTAATGCTGTTTTAATACATCACAACTTATTGCATATGATCTTTGCGTCCGAAATTAGTATACGTATGATCTGTCGCTTTTTAATATTGTTTCCCTTAGTCTTTTGCTTTCAGCGCAGCATGGCCCAGCAGGCAGATACGCTATCGCTGACGCTTCCGCAGGCAGAACAGCAGCTTTTGCAAAAGAACATTCCCTTATTGGCCCAACGCTACAGCCTGGACTCTGCCCAGGCCACCATCGTTACAGCCCGTCTCTGGGATAATCCCACTCTTTACCTGGAAAACGTATTGTATAACCAGAACAACAGCCGGGTACTGGATTTCTCTTCCGAAGGAGAAAGAGCGGCGCAGTTGTCGCAAGTATTTAAGATTGCCGGCCAGCGTAACCGGGCGGTAAAGGTGGCACAGAGCGGCTCCCGGATGACGGAGTATCAGTTTTACGACCTGCTCCGCACCTTGCGATTCACCCTGCGGGATGATTTCTACCGGTTGTATTTCGCTGAGCAATCCATTAATCTTTATGGGGAGCAGATCATTTCCCTGCAAAAAATATTACATGCATTTGAAGACCAGCTAAAGCAAGGCAACGTGTCCCTTAAAGATGTGTTGCGCATCCGCTCCTTGCTCTACGATCTGCAAAGCGATGAGGCGCAGGCCCACCAGGATCTTCAATCCACACTGAGCGACTTGCAGCAACTGCTGCGTATACCAGCCACCACGCCGGTGAAGCCTGTGCTGCCCGATGGTGCGCTGCAACCACCTGCTGTTACAGTGTTTAGTTATCCGCAGCTACTGGACAGCGCCCGCGCCAACCGCTACGATCTAAAAATGGCGCAGGAAAATGTGAACTACAACGACCTGAATTTGCGCTTGCAGCGTTCCCTGGCCATACCTGATGTAGCCGTGGGGCTTACCTACGACCGCCAGGGTAATTTCCGCCCTAACTATAATGGCCTTTCGCTTTCCATCCCGGTACCGGCCTGGAACCGCAACCAGGGTAATATTAAAATGGCCCATGCTTCCCTGGAGAGCAGCAAACTACAACTGCAAGGCACCCAGGATCAATTAGAGCATGACGTGATGGATAGCTATCAGCAGGCCCTCCGCACCCAGCAAATGCTGCAACAGGTAGATCCGGCTTTTGCCAGTGACTATAACCACTTGCTGGGGGAAGTGCAAAAAAACTTCCAGGCGCATAACCTGAACCTGCTAGAGTTCATTGACCTCTACGATTCTTATCGTGAAACGGTGTTGAAACTCAACAACCTTCGCTACAACGAACTCCAGGCGCTGGAAAACGTGAACTACTCCACAGGCTCCTCCATTTTTCAACTCTAAAATGCATCCTCATGCCATATATTTTTAAACAACACATCGTTACTTCCGTATTAGGTATAGGCCTACTAGCCGCCGCACTCACCGCCTGTACATCGCACAAGCCGGAAGAAAGCGGCGAGGAACAAGGTTGGGTACTGACAGACTCCCTGTTGCACAGTTTACGCATAGACACCGCTACCGCCCATCCTATCGAAAGCGAAGTGTCGCTTACCGGTAAGATAGCGCCCAATGAAGACGAAGTGGCCCGTATATTCCCCATGGTAAGTGGTGTAGTAACTAATATGAAGGCGCAATCCGGCGATTTGGTTACTGCTGGTCAAACCCTGGCCGTGCTGCATTCCGCAGAAATGGCAGGCTATACCGCCGATGAAACGGTGAATAAAAACGCCTTGGCTACGGCTAAGCGCAATCTTGATGTGGCTGAATCATTTTATAAAAGTGGCCTCTCTTCCCAGAAAGAACTGGAAGAAGCCCGTGCCGCCTACGCCACCGCTGAGGCGCAACTAAATCGTTCCAGCACCGTGCTTTCCATTAATGGTGGTGGCAATGCCAAGTCGGACTACCTGGTGAAATCGCCCATCACGGGTTTCGTGATAGCCCGTTCCGGTGCAGAGCACATGCAGTGGCGTCCCGATAATACCGAGCCCATTTTTGTAATTGCGAACCTGCATACGGTATGGGCCATGATCAATGTGTATGAGTCTGACATTGCCAATGTGCGGGAAGGCGATAATGTAGCCATCACCACCCTCTCTTACCCCGACAAAATATTTAATGGTAAAGTGCAGAAAGTGTACAACGTGCTGGATCCGGATAATAAAGTAATGAAAGCCCGGGTGAGCATAGACAATCCTGATTACCTGCTGAAACCCGAAATGTTCGTCAGCGTAAAAGCCCAGCGGCATGCCAGTACAGAAGGCGTGAGCATTCCTAGCCGGGGCATCATCTTCGACAACGATAAGCAATACGTGCTGGTACTCACGCACGGCGAACCTAAAGTGGCCGTCCGTGAAATTACCGTGGGCCGTACAGTGGAAGACCGTGCTTATGTAACCAGTGGTCTTAAAGAAGGCGATGAAATAGTTGCTTCCCGCCAGGTATTCATTTACGAGTCGCTGAAAAAATAATCCGTTGGAATGCGGCAGGGGCGTAGTGTTTCTTCGCTGCGCGCCATGCCCAGGCAGGCTTCCCACAAAACAAACGAACAATGAACAAAGTCATAAAAGCAGTATTAGCATTTTCGCTAAAGAATAAATACTTCGTTTTTGCGGCGGCGCTCGGGCTGGCGGTATGGGGCTTTATTAGCTTCAACCAGATCGGCATAGACGCTTTTCCGGATGTAACGAATACCTCGGTGACCCTCATTACCCAATGGCCAGGCCGTTCCGCAGAGGAAGTGGAAAAATTTGTGACCCGTCCCATTGAGATTGCCATGAACCGTAACCAGGGCAAAACCAGCATCCGTTCTTCTTCCCTGTTCGGACTTTCTGTAGTGAAAGTGATCTTTGACGACGATATTAAAGACGATTTTGCCCGCGTGCAGGTAAATAACAACCTGCCCTCGGCCGACCTACCGGATGGTGTGGATCCTGAAATTGAGCCGCCTTATGGTCCTACCGGTGAGATATTCCGCTATTCCCTGTCCAGCAACAAACTCACCACGCAGGAGCTCAAGACAGTGCAGGACTGGGTGGTGGAGCGCAACCTGCTGGCCGTACCTGGTGTGGCAGACATTGTGAGCTTTGGGGGTTCGGTAAAAAGCTACCAGGTAACCATGGACCCCGACAAGGCCGTGCAGTACAATATCTCCGCCAAGGAAATGTTTGAGGCCCTTTCCAAAAGTAACGTAAACGTAGGGGGCGATGTAATTGTGAAAAATGGGCAGGCTTACGTGGTACGCGGCATTGGTATCCTGAACAGTGTAGACGAGATCAAGAACGTGATTGTAGACAACATTAACGGCACCCCCATCTTGGTGAAAGACGTAGCCGATGTGGCTATCAGCAGCTTGCCCCGCCTGGGGCAAGTAGGTCGTGATAAAGACAACGACGTGGTGGAAGGCATTGTAGTAATGCGGAAGGGCGAAAACCCTTCTAATGTGATCGATGCACTGAAACTGAAAGTAGACGAGCTGAATGAAAAGATATTACCTGACGACGTAAAGATCAAACCATTTTATAATCGCGAAGACCTCATCCACTTTGCTTTACATACCGTTATTCACAATATGCTGGAAGGCATCATTTTCGTAACGGTCATTGTATTCCTTTTCATGGCCGATTGGCGCACCACCTTTATTGTGGGCCTGATCATCCCGCTGGCATTGCTTTTTGCTTTCGTGTGTATGAAGTTAAAAGGCATGTCGGCCAACCTGTTATCGATGGGGGCGATAGACTTCGGTATTATCATAGACGGGGCGGTGGTAATGGTGGAGGGCATCTTCGTGATGCTGGACCACCGTGCACACAAGGATGGTATGGAGAAATTTAACAAGCTGAGTAAACTGGGTATGATCCGCAAGGCCAGCCTGGTAAACGGTAAAGGTATTTTCTTCGCCAAGATGATTATCATTACCGGCTTGCTGCCTATTTTTACCTTTGAAAAAGTGGAAGGTAAAATGTTCTCGCCGCTGGCCTGGACATTGGGTTTTGCGCTGCTGGGTGCTCTGATCCTCACCTTTACTTTGGTGCCGGCCCTGGCCAGTGTATTGCTTCGCAAAAACGTACGGGAAAAAGACACGGTATTCATCCGCTTCATTCACCGCGTGGTGTTGGGCACCTTCAACGCCAGCTTCCGTAACAGGAAGGTGGTGTTTCCTATTGCTATGATTGTTCTGGCGGGGGGGCTGTACTGCTTTTCCTTTCTGGGTACAGAATTTCTGCCACAGCTCAATGAAGGCGCTATTTACATCCGCGCCACCGGGCCGCTCAGTACTTCGCTAGACGAGTCGGTGAAACTGGCCAACGTGATCCGCAAACGCCTCATCGAATTCCCTGAAGTAAAACAAGTGATGTCGCAAACTGGCCGTCCTAATGATGGTACCGATGCAACCGGTTTTTACAATATGGAGTTTCACGTGGATATATACCCTGAAGACGATTGGAAAAGCCACATTTCCAAACAAGAGTTGATAGACCGTATGAACAAACGCCTGGCCGACCTGCCCGGTATTTCCCTCAACTTCTCGCAGCCGATTACCGACAACGTGGAAGAGGCGGTATCTGGTGTGAAAGGTTCTATTGTAGTGAAGCTCTTTGGTGACGACTTTAAACTGGTAGAAGAAAAAGAAGATTCCATACAGGCCATTCTTTCAAAAGTATCTGGCATCGCGGATCTTGGCATTTTGCGCAACCTGGGTCAGCCGGAATTGCGTATTAACCTCGATCAGCAAAAAATGGCGCTATACGGTGTAACCACCGAAGACGCCAACAGTGTGATTGAAATGGCCATTGGGGGTAAGTCTGCCACCCGTATTTATGAAGGCGAGCGTTATTTTGACCTGCGCATTCGCTACCCGGAAGCCTTCAGGGAGAATGAAGATGCCATCGGTAGTCTGATGGTACCCACCATTCGCGGGAACAAAATACCCCTTAAGGAAATTGCCGACGTGCAGCATATCCTGGGGCCTAGCATAATTTACCGCGACAAGCACATGCGTTATGGGGCCATTAAGTTCTCCGTGCGTGGCCGCGACATGGGTAGCACCATTGCTGAGGCACAGGCTAAGGTAAATGCCGCCATTCATATACCGAAAGGTTACTCCCTGGAATGGGCAGGCGATTTCGAGAACCAGCAGCGTGCTACTAAACGCCTTACGCAAGTGGTTCCTATTTCCCTGTTGCTCATTTTCCTGATCCTTTATATCCTGTTTGGTTCCTTTAAAGATGCGGGCCTGGTGCTGATCAACGTGCCGTTTGCTATTATCGGTGGGATATTTTCCATTTGGATCACGGGTATCAACTTCAGTATTTCCGGGGGTATAGGCTTTATCGCTTTGTTTGGCATTTGTGTGCAGAACGGGGTAATCTTGTTGTCGCGTTTTAAGGAAAATATGCGTACCATGCACCTTACAGACGAGCATGATTTGCAGACGGCCATCCGCTCCGGCGTGGAGGCCTTGATACGACCTATTATCATGACGGCCATGATGGCCGCCATAGGCCTGCTGCCTGCCGCCATCAGCCATGGTATTGGTTCCGAAACGGCCCGTCCGTTGGCCCGTGTGGTTATCGGAGGATTAATCACCAATTCCATCTTTGTACTGTTTGTATTCCCGATCGTGTTCTACTGGAGCTATCGCCATGTAGTGCGCGACAATGAGCCGGTACAAGCTAAGAAAGCATAAAAATGTAAGCCATACAATTTGAGTGAAAAAAGGGGCGTCTTGTAAGAGGCGCCCTTTTTGATTTCGGGCGGATGGAAGGAATGGGTTGTCTGTGACAGTTAGTGCAGCTTAGTTGTCTTAAGAAGGGAGCAGGCTATCTCTCCGCCGGATAGTGTAAGGCTAGCGGCAGCCGTTAAGTAGCGTGGTAAGTATATAAAATGATCCTTGCCTGCGCCAATGATTAAGGCAACGAAAGTTGGGTAGTGGGTATGATTTTCAAGTTACAAGGCTGGGGTAGTGGCAAAAAAGCATAATTGCCAGTGGTTAAAATATAAAATCCAGCTTGTGGGCTGGATTTATATTTATCAATTAAAAATTTGCGGCGTTTATAAGGTAGTGTTGTCTTCCTTCACATTTGATTTATCTGCTGGCACTGTCTTTACGTCGGTTTTGCGTGGGTGGGGCATGTCGCCAAGCAGTAAGGCCCAGGCGCTCAGGTAATCGATGTGTTCAAAGATGATTTTCATGATGGCGATGATAGGAATGGCCAGGAACATGCCGGAAATGCCCCATAGCATATTACCCAGTACCACGCCAATGATGGTTACCAGTGCATTTATCTTCACCTTAGACCCCACAATGCGGGGCAGTAAAATATTAGAATCTACCAGGTGTACCAGGAACAGGGCCAGGCCTACCTGGATAGCCCCTAGCATGGGGCCGGTGGTCATGGTAATTAGCATACTAATAATAATGGCGGTAAAAATACCCAGATAAGGCACCAGGTTAAAAATGGCGGCCATAATACCTAGCAGTAGCCCATACTTTATACCCAGGATGGTAAATAGTACACAGTTCAGCACAGCTACGATCAGCATTTCCAGCATCAGGCCACTAACATAACTTTTAATGATATAGCGGGTTTGGGCTACTATATCCAGTAATTTGTCGCGGTGCTGTTCCTGGATCAACTTTACGAGGAAGGTAAGCAGCAGGGAACGGTATAGCAGGAGAAAGAAGGAATATAGCATAACGAACACGCAGAAGATGAGCAATGCCGAAATGGATAAAAAGGTTTCGCTGATAAAGGTAGTGGCGGAACCCAGGGTGCCCAGGGCAGCCTTTTCCAGATAGTTGGTTTGCCGGACTACATCTATATGAAAGTGGCGCCATACCCATTGCTGAGCAGAGGAGGCCGTTTGCATCACCTGTTTTTGCAGGGCGGGGAAGTCGGATATGAAGGAAGCCATTTGACTGCCCAGCAAGCTGATAATAGCCATCAGCACAAATATAAAGACAAACAAACTGACCAACGCGGCCAGCCAGCGAGGAAAGCCCTTGCGCTCCAGAAAATTAGACAGGGGTAGCAACATGACCGCCAGCAGGAAGGCAAAGATCAATGGCACAATAATGCTTTGACCAATATGGGCAATAAAAACGATTAAAATGAGGGATAAAAGTGTATACGTGAGTCGCGCATTGAAGGGGAGCTTTACTTCATTCATACAGTGTATTTGGAGATTTTTTAAACAGCCTAGCTGAATGTACAATAAAAAAGTCATTGTCCGAAGAAATGGACAATGACCGATTTTTACAATATCTGTGCCGTTTGCCAGCCGGCTTAGATCACGGGAACATTCAGTTCGTAAGTACCTGGTTGAATAATTCCAAGGAAAAAATTGTTACTGCTTAATTTATAGTATCCCTCTGTGTGTATCCGCTCAATGAGGCCATAAAGTTGCATACCAGCCACCACGAAGTTTGTTTGTACCGTAACCTGCAGGTAGCGCCCACCCGCCAGCTCTTTGCTGAGGAGCTGGTCCTGGTAAGTGGACCGGATGTATTGATGGGCGGCCAATTCCTGTACCGGAACCAGCAGGCCAAAATACATATACAACTGCTCGTAGTTTGTCACAGGTATAGCATCCAGGGTACCGGTAATTACCCGGGCATTGGGCAATTGTATCTTTTCAAGGATTTCGTGGAACTTGTGATCATATTGTGGCACCCCCTGCACTAATTGGCCAATGGGGTCGTTTTCGCGGGGTACCAGGTCATAATATAAGATGAAGGATGGCAGCGTCACCTCCTGCACGATTTGGTTCTCAAAAAATGGCTGGGTGGAGGGCGCTATTTTGCTGGCGGTGAGGTGCAGGGTTCTTTTTTCGTTTTGCAGCTCGCGCAGGCGGCGAAAGTCGGTGGCACTGTTGGAGAAATAGCTGGCAAACGCCTTTGAGAATGAAGCTTTGGTGGCATATCCACAACGTTCGCCTACCTCGCCAATACTGTAACCTGCATACCGCAGCAGGCCGGCTGCCATTTCAAGGCGATGGCGTTTAATATAATGGCCATAAGGCTCTCCTGCCAATTTTTCGAAAACATGATAGAAGTGGCTGTACGACATGTATAAATTGGCCGCAGCGTCTTTAAGCGTGATAGGCTCGGAGAGATGGTTGTCGGCAAAATTGATAGCCTTGTACACCATGTTCCAATGCTGTTGTTGTGTGCTGGGTTTAATGGTCCCCATAAATAAATGCGTTTGCGTGATGCTTTTCAATAATCGTTGCGGAACAGAATTGATCAATAAACCAGGTAACTAAACGGATATTAAACGGATAACAAATCGAGGGTTATTTTTAAAACTTTACGTACAAATTAAACATATTAGCATCAAATAATAAAACAATTCGTACATGTGTCAGGATAGGTTGGTAGAACAATATATATGTAATATAGTTGTCAGATCTGTCTTTTTTAATAGGTAACTTAGCGAAAATCAGTCATCAACAGGCGTGTGGGGAGGTGGAAGCCAGAAAAATCTGCATAACAAAATAGCGTATTTTAGGTTCACTATTTTATTAAAATAGATAAAGCAGACAACAAAAATAGACGTCAAAACATAATTAAAATTTAAGTATTATTTTTTATTTACATTTTATTTTTTTGTAATGCATTAAGGGATCCTACCACTGTGGCGGATTTTCAGTGAGAGCTAGGTGATGTGGTTGTATGACTTACTTCTTAATAATTCATAGACGAATGCATTCTTGCCAGGAAGCAGGGGCGGATGAGCGGGCGGGAGTGTTTTTTGGCAGAAAAGATTAATTTAGCGCCCGGCTGTACCCGTATAATTTTTTGATGATAGACGCGTTTATATCTGGTCAGCCATATCACGCTAAATCAAAATTCCTTTGAAAAAGTTCCCCGTCTTATTACTGGTACTTGTATTGATTTCCCATTACGGGATAGCACAGTCTTGGCATGCCGGTATTTTCCTGGGCGCCAGCAATTATAGTGGCGATCTTGCTGAAAAGCGGATAGATTTCAAATACACCGGATTTTCAGCAGGACTCATGATTAAACGCGATATCAATCCCCACCTGACCTTGCGCCTGGGCCTTTACTATGGACGTGTATCCGGGGCGGATAGTACTAACAGTGCGAAGGACTTGCAGGCGCGCAATTTGAGTTTCCGTTCCCCGATATGGGAAGGAAGCCTTATTGCGGAGGGTAATCTGCTGGATATTGAAGAAACGGGTTTTACGCCTTATGTATTTGCCGGTGTAGGCTTGTTTAGCTTTTATCCTACTACCCGCGACGCTGCGGGCAATACCATTAAGCTTCGCCGCCTTTCCACTGAAGGGGAAGGTTTGCCTCAATATCCAGACCGTTCCATGTATAATCTGGTTGCAGTGTCTATACCATTTGGTATAGGTTTTAAATGGATGGTTTCCGAGCGGATTATGATGGGCGTGGAGGTAGGTTTGCGCAAAACTTTCACGGATTATATTGATGACGTGAGCAAAACCTATGTAGACCAAAACACGTTGCTCTATGAGCGCGGCGCTACCGCTGCCCAATTTGCTTATCGCGGCGACGAAGTCACCAAGAATAATACACCTGGGACTTATCCCCCAGATGGCACCGTGCGGGGTAATCCAAAACAAAAAGACTGGTACAGCTTTTCCGGCCTTACGGTTACGTACCGCTTTGGCAGTAAAAACGGGTATGGTCATTGGGGCAAACAAAAAGTTTCCTCCTGTCCGAAGTTTTAAAAGCGGTTTCAATATTATTTTCGTGATGTAAGGAAAGATTTCTTACACCACTTTTATTTTTGCCGGTTAGCATGTTACCCTTTGATATTAAATAACTTTTATAACCGGCCATACCTGCCTTGTGCCTCCTTTATTTTACGTGCAGCCATGTAAGGCTGCAATTTAAGCTGCTTTTAAGGCGGATTTTTTCTATTGGCATGCTTTTGGCCTATTACTAATCAGACAGGAAAACAAAAAGTTTGTAACTGGCTAAAAGTCTTTGCCAGTGCGACCATCAGGGAGATGGTATGCAGGTATAGAGGGTGGTTGGTTGCATCAAACTTTGTGTTGTATTGCCTAAAAAATATTTTATATGAAACGCATCCTATTCCTGGTTACTTTCCTGCTATTTGCCATTACGGCGGTAACGAATGCACAACACCGGCCACCGGCACCTCCGCATCCTGCTGGATTTCCTGTGCCGCCACATCCGCGTCCGGGACGGCCACCGCACCCGGTGCATCACCGTTATCATCATCATTACCATCATTACCGTCATCATCCAAGACCGCATACCGTACATCATTACCATCGCTAAATTATTAACCGGATACACCTATTTATTTAAGCAACATTAAAATTCAGCTGTGATGAAAAAAGTATTCTTCCTTACATTCCTGATCGCTGGTCTGGCTGTTAGCAGCCGGAGCGTTGCCCAGGTATTTATCCATGCCGCTATACATATCCCTTTACCGGTTCCTCGCATACCTGTTCCGGTTGTGGTAGCACCTCCGCCGCCTCCGGTATATTATGCGCCGGCGCCGCGTTATTGCCGTCCTGTGCCCGTTGTGGTGGCTGCACCCGCACCGGTATATGTAAGGACTTATTATCGCCCGCGCCCCCGCTACTATTGTGATAATGTGGTAATGGTAAGAGAAAGATCGCGTGGACATTATTATAGAAGATGGTGATTTTTTCCAAATAGCAGAAAGGCCGGAATGTGTAAAACGTTCCGGCCTTTCTGCGTTACAGGCTGCTTCCGTTTTCTGTACTCAAATGCTTACTTTTGCGCTATTATGGCGTACAAGCATCTGAAGCACTTTATCGATACCCTGGAAGCGGCAGGCGAGTTAGTAAGGATCAAGGAATATGTAGATCCTCACCTGGAGATCTCGGAAATTACAGACCGGGTTAGCAAGCAGCCTGGTGGCGGCAAGGCCCTGCTATTTGAAAATACCGGCTACGACTTCCCGGTGCTGATCAATTCCATGGGCAGTTATAAAAGAATGTGCCTGGCCCTGGGTGTGGGCGAGCTAGATGATGTAGCCAAGGAAATTGAAAACCTGTTTAAATTGCTTTCCAAACCCAAGGAAAGCATACTCGATAAATTATCCATGCTGCCTAAGTTGGGACAGTTTGCTTCCTGGATGCCCAAGATAGTAAGCGGCAAGGGGAGTTGTCAGGAAGTAGTGATGGCCAGTCCCGATTTGGGAAAGCTGCCCGTACTTACTTGCTGGCCCAAAGATGGAGGTCCTTTCATTACCCTGCCGGTTATCCACACCAAAGACCCTCATACCGGCACCCGCAACGTGGGTATGTACCGTATGCAGGTATTTGAAAAAGACATGACGGGTATGCACTGGCACAAACACAAGGTATCTGCCAAACATTTTTCCGAATATAAAAAACTGAATAAGCGTATGCCCGTTGCCGTTATCCTCGGCGGCGACCCGGTGTATACCTATTCTGCCACGGCGCCTCTGCCGGAGAACGTAGATGAATATATGCTAGCCGGTTTTCTGCGCAAGAAAAAAGTAGAGCTGGTAAAATGCATTACCCAACCCGAGCTGGAAGTGCCGGCAGATGCTGATTTTGTGATAGAAGGATATGTATTGCCGGAAGAAGAACCGGTATGGGAAGGACCTTTTGGCGATCACACCGGTTATTATTCGCTGGCAGATTGGTATCCGCGTTTTCATGTAACGGCTATAACGCATCGTAAAGATGCGGTGTATCCAGCCACCATCGTGGGTATTCCGCCGCAGGAAGATGCCTGGATAGGCAAAGCCACGGAACGGATATTTCTGGCTCCCATTAAAATGACATTGGTGCCTGAGATCATAGACATGGAAATGCCTGTGGAGGGTGTGTTTCATAACCTGGTGATTGCCCAGATCAAGAAAGACTACGCCGGCCAGGCCCAGAAAACCATGAACGCCATGTGGGGCGCGGGGCAAATGATGTTTAACAAAATACTGGTGGTAACTGATGAGCAATGCGGCCTGCATGATTACAAAAAACTGGCGCAGTACCTGTTTCGCCACCTGGACCCCAGCCGGGATATTTATTTTAGCCAGGGGCCTATGGATGTGCTGGACCACTCCTGCTCCAAGATGGGTTTTGGCGGTAAAATGTGCATAGACGGCACCCGTAAATTTGAAGAAGAAACAGGTGATGAAACCTATGTGCGCTACAATGGAACACTGGATGTAAGCGCCCTCCGGGCTAGCTTCCCGGAGATTAAAGGGGTGAATGCAGCCTTACTGGCGGCGGATATTTCCTGCCTGCTGGTGGCGGTGGAAAAGAATCGTTTAGGCCACATTGCTGCGTTGAATGAAGCGCTGTATAAACTGCCCGCCGTGCAAGGCATAAAAATGATTCTTTACTTAGAGCATACGGTAGACGTGAATGACCTGGCATCTTCGCTATGGCGCTTCTGTAATAACCTGGATCCTAAGCGGGATAACTTTGTGGTGCGCTATACCAATGCCGATGGTAAAACTGTGAGTGGCATAGGACTGGATGGCACGCTGAAAACAAAAGCGTTCGACAACTTCCAGCGCGACTGGCCCAATATTATCGTGGCAGATGATAAAACAATTGCCAGTGTAGATGCCAAATGGCCTTTTCTAGGGCTGGGCGGGTTTGTAGCATCTCCCTCGCATAAGTATAAGCAGCAGATGTATGGCACCGAAGCCATTGTGAATGTGGGATAATGCGCGGAGCAGTGTAGGGGTGGGGTACGTGTTCCTGGCTCTTCCGGGAAAGGCTGATGAAATAATTTTATAAAAATGCCCGGACAACGAAATTTGTCCGGGCATTGTTTTTATAAGATCGTCTTATTTGTGAATTTCGGAGGTAAAGTGGAACTCAATGTCTGGGTTGTTAGCGCGCTCGGTGTTGAGATACCATTCTGACTGGGCCAGGTATACCAGGTGGCCGTCTTTGTCTGTTACCACATTGGCCTGTTTAAAGCGGATAAATTCCTCCACCTTGTCTTTTGGGCCAGTAATCCAGCAGGCTTTGAAGAAGGGGAGGCTATTAAAAACGCAGGAGGCACCGTACTCCTGGAGTAGCCGGTATTGGATTACCTCAAACTGGAGGTCGCCCACGCAGCCGATAATCTTACGGTTGCCGCCATGTTGGGTAAAGAGCTGGGCTACGCCTTCGTCGGTAAGCTGGTTGATGCCTTTTTCCAGTTGTTTAGTCTTAAGCGGGTCTTTATTCACCAGTTCCTTAAACAGTTCTGGAGAGAAGCTTGGGATACCAGTAAAATAGAAGTTTTCACCTTCCGTGAGTGTATCGCCGATCTTAAAGTTGCCGGTATCGAACAGGCCTACTACGTCGCCGGGGAAGGCATCGTCCACTATATTTTTTTCCCGGGCCAGGAAGCTGTAAGGGTTTGCGAAACGTACATCCTTGTTTAAGCGTACATGGTGGAAGAATTTATTCCTTTCGAATTTGCCGGAACACACGCGGAGGAACGCGATACGGTCGCGGTGTCGGGGGTCTAGGTTGGCATGGATCTTAAAAATAAACCCGCTGAATTTGTCTTCATGCACATCGATCTCGCGGGTGTTGGCCGGTCTGTTGCGGGGTGCGGGGCCTATTTCCACAAAGGCGTCCAGCAGGTCTTTCACGCCGAAGTTGTTTACGGCGCTGCCAAAAAACACCGGGGCCAGTTTGCCTTCCAGGTAAGGTTGTTTGTCAAATTCATCATACACGCCTTCTATCAGTTCCACATCATTGCGCAGCTGGCTGGCGTCTTTTTCATTGAAGTATTCATCTACAAAATTGCTGCGCAGGTCGGGGAGGGGAACAATGTCTTCGTCGGTAGCTTTGCGGTTGGGGGCAAAGGCTACGAAGCTTTTTTCATAAAGGTTATACACGCCCCGGAAATCGGTGCCGCCATTAATGGGCCAGCTCAGGGGGCGTACGCGGATGTTGAGTTTTTCTTCCAGTTCATCCAGCAAGTCGAATGGATTTTTACCGTCGCGGTCCATTTTGTTTACGAAAATGATCACCGGGGTATCCCGCATACGGCATACTTCCATAAGGCGTTCGGTTTGTTCTTCCACGCCTTTTACGCAGTCTATCACCAGCACAACGCTGTCTACTGCGGTAAGGGTGCGGTAGGTATCTTCGGCAAAATCCTTGTGACCGGGGGTATCCAGCAGGTTCACCAGGATATCGCGGTACTCGAAGGTCATCACGGAGGTGGCCACCGAGATACCTCTCTGGCGTTCAATCTCCATGAAATCGGAGGTGGTGTGTTTCTTAATTTTGTTGGATTTTACCGCACCGGCTGTCTGAATAGCGCCGCCAAACAGGAGGAACTTTTCTGTGAGCGTGGTTTTACCGGCATCCGGGTGGGCGATAATGGCAAATGTTTTCCTTTTATCGATCTCGAGGTCGTACTTCATTGTTTTAAAAATAGGTGCAAAGGTACTTAAATGTATCAAGTATTAGGTAGGTGGTATTCCGCATGCGGTGGCAGGAGGGGTGGGGGCAGGTTGTTTTTATGCTAATCTTTTCTTGTAAGCCCTTTCTGGCGGCTCATTTTAACCGCTTGCGTAACATAGACATATAACGGGGATACATTATTCATTTTTCAGTAAATTTGGTCATGTTCTCCACCCTGAAGATTTTATCCAGTAGCCTGGTGATGGCTGTGCAGGAAATGTGGGCCAATAAACTCCGCACCTTTTTGTCGTTATTGGGCGTTACGATTGGCATTTTCTGCATTACGGCCGTGTTGACCCTTACCGCCAGTCTTGAATACAATGTGCGCCGGGACGTGGCAGCCCTGGGCAGTGATGTGATCTATGTGCAGAAATGGCCATGGGGCGGTGGGGGAGAGTATCCCTGGTGGAAGTACATGAACCGGCCGGAACCCAAGTATGCCGAGTTAAAAAACTTGCAGGCTAAAGTGTCGGGGGCGGAGGCTATTACTTTCATGTTTTCGGCTTCGGGCAAAAAAATTGAATATGGGGATGCTTATGTAGACCAGGTGGAGATGGATGCGGTGACCCAGGATTTTGACCATATCCAGGAAATGAAAATTAATGGTGGCCGTTATTTTTCTCCAATGGAGGTTAGCAGCGGGGCCAATGTGGTGGTAATAGGGGGCAATGTAAGGGAGGCGTTATTTTCCACGCCGGAGCAGGCCATCGGTAAAATAGTCCGGTTTGCCGGTCGTCCCTGCCGGGTGGTGGGTACGCTGGTAAAAAAGGGTTCCAGCCTGGTAGGGGGCATTAATTTCGATAATTCAGGGATCGTACCTTATTTCTTTGGCCGCACCATCGTAGACGAGCGGCAAAATGCGGATCCTTTTATCATGGCTAAAGCCAGGGCCGGCACGCCGGTGGAGCAACTAAAGGATGAACTACGAGGCACCCTACGGGCGGGTCACCGGTTAAAACCCCGGCAGGAGGATGATTTTGCGTTAAATGAAATATCCACGGTGAGTAGCCAGTTAAATGACATTTTCGGCAACATTAACCTGGGCGGTATTTTTATCGGCGGTTTTGCATTGATTGTAGGCGGTTTTGGGATTGCCAATATTATGTTTGTAACGGTAAAAGAGCGTACCAAGATCATCGGGTTGAAAAAGGCAATAGGAGCGCGGCAGCGTATTATCTTGTCTGAATTTTTGCTGGAATCTATCATGCTTTGCCTGGTGGGCGGAACGCTGGGCATTCTTATTATCTGGGGGCTTACTGCACTGGTAAATAAATTCACCTCATTTGAGCTGATCATGACGGCGGGCAATATTATCCTGGGGCTGCTGGTATCTGTGATCACCGGTATATTATCAGGTTTTATCCCGGCATTTAACGCCTCCCGGCTCAATGCGGTAGTGGCCATCCGGAGCAACTGAGTTCTGGGATACTACATTTTGTTACCTTTGCGGGCATGTCTATTAATATTCTGGCTATAGAATCTTCCTGCGATGAAACCAGCGCTGCTGTGATTAAAGACGGCAGGATTTATTCCAATTTCATTGCCAACCAAACGGTACATGAGCAATATGGCGGGGTGGTGCCGGAGCTGGCTTCCCGCGCTCACCAGGAAAATATAGTGCCTGTGGTGGATCAGGCTTTGAAAACAGCTGGTATTGCAACTTCGGATCTTACGGCTATTGCTTTTACCCAATCGCCTGGCCTTATTGGTTCCTTGTTGGTAGGCAGTTGTTTTGCCAAGGCCATGGCTCTTGCGCTGAACCTTCCCCTTATTGCCGTACAACATATGGATGCCCATGTGATGGCAAATTTTATTGAAGCTCCTACACCTGCTTTTCCCTTCCTTTGCCTGACAGTTTCCGGTGGCCATACCCAAATTGTGTTGTGCAAGGATTACCTGCATATGGAGATCATCGGCAAGACGTTAGATGATGCTGCCGGCGAGGCTTTCGATAAGAGCGCCAAGCTGCTGGGACTACCTTACCCTGGTGGCCCCTTAATTGATAAATATGCACAACTGGGCAATGCCCACCGCTTTAAATTTACCGAACCACAGATACCTGGGCTAGACTTTTCTTTCAGCGGATTAAAGACGGGCATCCTGTATTTTTTACAGGAGAATTTACAAAAGGATCCTTTATTTATTGAACATCATTTGCATGATATCTGCGCCAGCATCCAGGAAAGGATTGTTAGTATTTTGTTGAATAAACTACGGAAGGCCGCACAGGAAACCGGCGTTCGGCAAATAGGCATTGCAGGCGGCGTAAGTGCCAATAGTGGCTTGCGCAAGGCTATTTTAGCCATGGGTGCAGCGCAAGGATGGCAAGTGTTTATTCCTAAGTTTGAATATTGTACAGACAATGCAGCGATGATTGCCATTACCGCGCATTATAAGTATCTGGCCGGAGAGTTTGTTGGGCTGGATGTGGTGCCGAGTCCACGTACCTAATTATGAATTATGAATTATGAATTATGAATTCTTAATTATGAATTGTGAATTATGAATTATGAATTATGAATTGTGAATTATGAATTTATAATTATGAATGTTGGGGGGAGTTGCTGGTTGTTATTTTTTTAGGATGGGTTATGGGCAATCATTATTTTAAGTTTAAGCAGTTTGTGGTAATGCAGGAGCGCTGTGCGATGAAGGTTTGTACGGATGCTTGTTTGTTGGGGGGTTATAGTGCGCGGTATTTGAGGGGAAGTAAGGGAGTAGAAAGGGTGTTGGATATTGGGACGGGTACAGGGTTACTGAGTTTGATGGGGGCGCAGCAAAGCGGGGCTTCTTTTGTAGGGGTGGAAATGGATGCAGTTGCTTGCCTTCAGGCGAAGGAGAATTTTGCGGCGTCGCCGTGGAAGGAACGGCTGGAGGCGGTTTGTGGGGATGTTCGCTCTTTCGTGGCCCCTGCGCCGTTTGATTTTATTGTTACAAATCCACCTTTTTATGAGGATGATCTGAAAAGTGGCGATGCCTTGCGTAATCAGGCCATGCATGCTACCCGTTTACGGTTTCCCGAATTGCTGGGGGTAATAAAATTGCAACTGCGTGCGGGCGGAGCATTCGCGGTGCTGTTGCCAAACATTTCTTTTGCTACATTTCAAGCGCTGGCGATGGCAGAGGGTTATCATTTACAACGGGCTTTACATATTCGGAATAGGATGGGGGCGCCGTTGTTCCGTAGCATTGGAATTTTTACGGATAGGGCCGTGGAGGCGGCAGTAGAGGAGATGGAGATTTACGGGGAAGCCAGGCAATATACGCCGGCATTTACAGATTTACTGAAGGATTATTATTTGTATTTGTAAGTTGGCTTGCTATGAGAGTAAGGATCATGCATTATAAAAGCAGATCTAGTTTTACTGTATTTTTCGTACTGGATCATTTTTAAACGGCGCGCCTGCGCCAACTTTATCCTGTCAAAAACAAAAGGACAATTTTATGGAACAACCACTAAAAGCCAGCGTAGCCTTTGTTATATAAAACCGTAAAAAAAATTGGTAAGATGGAATATTGTTTACCAACTGCTGTGTATGTGGTGCATCGCTGGTTGTTGTACGGAGGTGATGTTTGACCAGGTGAGCAATATTAATTAAAAAAACACTTTTTTCGGTGCAGCTTTATTGCTGGATGTGGGTATAAGTTTTTTATAAAGGTTTACCCTCCAGGGGCTTTTTTCCTGGAGGGTTTTTTTATTACTGGCGGTTTGACAGGTAATCTTGCAGGTAGCTAAACACTGGGGTAAGGCTACCTTTTTTTATAATAGTAGCCCGCTGTAACAATTCTGATTTGGGCAAGAGCAATTCATCAAAAACATATTTCATTAATTGGTCGCCGAAATAGTGAGAGGCATCGCGGGGCAATTCGTTGGGCAGGTTACCTACACACATCATGTCTACGCTGCCAGCCAGGTGGGGAGCGGTTTTGCTGCGTTGCTGGCGGTTTACGCCGTACACGGGTGCATCGATAGTGCCATCGCCCAGGTTGCAGGGAATGGAGCCGCTGGCATCGTCGGTGATGTCGGCGATCACTTGAATGCGGAAGTGAGGGCTTTTCAGGTCTTCCCAACTGAATAATGGCTCCATGCGCTCGTCCCAGTAAATACCGTTGATCAACAGGTCGGCGGCTCGTACGAAGGGGCGGAAGCGGCATTCGTAATTTTCGGGGTGGTGGTGAAAGTCCAGCCGGTTGTAGGTTTTGTCCTTCCTGTGAAGATATAGCTCCCCTGCTTTAAGCTGGGTGTATACGGGGTATTCGAAATCCTGCATGAGCAGGGCATCGGGTGTTACATATTTAATGCCCAGGAGCCCCATAATTTCCAATGTGCCTGCAGTAACGCGGCCTGATCCGGTGATGGCGATTTTCATGGGAGGTAGTTTTACGCCAAAGTAGTGACTGATCAGTTCTTGGAAGTCGTGGCAGGCATGTACCCGTTTGAGGTGAAAGGTGCCGGTGCGCTGCCCATAGGTCATGAGGCCATTGTGTGCGCCTACAACGCCGGCAAAAAAACCGAAACCCAACATGCGCTGTCCGTCGCTGTGGGTGAGGCATTCATAATCGACAAGGGTAATGTTTTTTGATGCGATGGTTTGCAACAGCTGCTGGTTATAAGGTTGTTTTTTCTTAGTGTGGGAAAAAAACAGGTAGGTTTTGCCAGCTATTAGCAGTTCGGGTGGTACTTCTTTTATACCTAATAAAATGTCGCAGTGCTCCATATCGTCGGCTACTTCAATGCCGGCGGCGGTATATTCAGCATCGGTATAGCAACGATGGGGCGAGGGTTGTGCGATCATTTTTACGTGGGGGTAGTGCTGCTGTATCCAGTGGCATTGCAGGGGGGTAAAGGCTACCCGGTTATCTTGTGGAATTTTGGCCTCCCGGATCAGCCCTATGCGAAATTGTTTTTCCATCTGGTAATTTAAGGAGAAAAAGTATAGCATGTATGGGGTACAAGGAAGCAAAAAAGAGGGAGGCATTCTTTCGCCCTTTGAGGCGGAAGAATGCCCAAGGATAACCGGCACTTATTCAATCGTGTAATGTTCAAAATCTGCTTTGGCTAATTGTTTAGTTGTTTTTGTTTTTTTGCCGATCTGTTTAAGGTAGCGATACCCGATTTCGGTGCGATTGTGGAGGTTCCAGTGGCGCACACCGTCGTATTCAAAGGTGGTGTATACTTCGAAGTGCAGGCTGCCGAAGCCGCTTTGCTCGGCCAGGGTGAAAGTGCCATGTTGTATGATAAATTTTCAGAAAGGATCTATACCACTAGCCCCGCCTTCTTCCTTGTTGGCCAGGCAATGGTTGTTTTTCATTACTTCCCTCAGCTTGCCGTTAGCGCCCCGAATGAGTAGTTTTACTGTCCTGGGTTTTAGCGTCAGATCGCGGTAGTTGCTATCGGCTTCCTGGGTATCGGTGAGCAAAATCAGCGCGTCTCGTTTGTTATTGTCTGCGTCGAGGTCGCCGTATTGCCAGCGGGTGATGGTAAAACTGGCTTCATTAAATTGCTGCAATTCGGAAGGGGCGGCTTCATTAGTGTGTGGTGGCTGCCTTTTAACGGCTGTGCGGGGGTTACACTGCTTCGGCTTTTTGGGCGAAGATTTTAGGGCAACAGCATGTTTTTCCTGGAAATCGTAGTTGGACGCATGTGGCCCGGGTTTCATAGCCATGCAATAAAGCAATAGCGGGAACAAGCAAATCTTTTTCATGGTCTTTCTGGTATTTGGATAAAATAAGTTGCTGGCAAATTTAGCTGTGAAAAGAGGGGAAATGGCGTATGTGTATAAAATTATAAGGAAATGTGTAAAAATATTAAAATATATATCAGGTGGTTGTTCAGTGGAAATTGCGGGTTGTAAGGGTTATGGGCTAACCAGCATCCTTCATTTAAAAATCAGATAAATACAGGCATGGAATGGAGCAAAATATTTAGTAATGCCAGGAAGCAGGAGGTGGCGCCGTTGCGAACATGGGCAGCCGTAAAAGCTGGATAGTGGCTATATTCCACGAAACGTGCAGCATAAGGAATAGGCACAGGATTTGGTATTTTGCATTAAATTTTAAATAGACATGCCTGAGAATGATTTGCTGGCTGGTGAAGACCAACTCCGTTATGTGCTGAATGCAGCTGGTATTGGTACCTGGGATGTGGACGTTGCCCGCAATAGAGTATTCTGGGATGAACGCTGCAAGGTATTGTTTGGATTTACTTCTACTGACCACGCAAGTTTCACAGACACCTTTCAATATGTACAAAATGACGACCGGGAAGCGGTTCGGCAAGCTATAAATACCGCTTTGCATCCATCATCTGGCGGGTATTACGACATGCGCTACCGCACTGTAAATCCGGATACAGGCAAAGAAACCTGGTTACAGTCGCAAGGGCGTGCCATTTTTAACGAAAAAGGCGAGGCCGTTAGATTCTCCGGTATTGCGCGCGACATTTCCGAATCCATCCGGACTATGGAAAAAATGGAGATTGCAGAAAGGCACGCCCAGCTTGCGCTGGAAGCTGCCGGTGCAGGTTCTTTTTCTATAGATTTTATGACGGGGCAGATAATGAGTTCTTCTTCTGTTGCCTACCTGCTCACGGGCGATCCGGATGCCGAGGCTACCAGGGAAATGTTCTTTGAACAGGTGCATCCAGACGACCGGTCTGTACAGGAAAAGGCTTATGCTATTGCCATCGAAACTTTGCGGTTGCGCTATGATGCACGGTTTGTGTGGAAAGACGGATCTGTTCATTGGATAAAAGTAGTGGGCCAGTATTATAAAGATTCACATGACGAGCTAACTTCTTTTCATGGCATTGTGATCAACATAGAGGCGGAGGTGAAGGGACGGAAGGAACAGCAAAAATTAGTAACGCTGGTAGAAAAGAGCAGCGACATTATCCTCACGGTGGATCTTCTTTTGAACATTACCTATGCGAATGCCACAGCCATAGAAGTTTTGGGGTTGGGCAGTAAAGAGGAGGGCCTTTCTCGAAACCTTAAAGATCTTTGCCGGGCATTTAAAGGGAATGAGATAGAAGCTGCATTGCAGGATGCAAAGTGGGAAGGTATGCAGCATTATAGCAACCTGAAAACGGGTGAATGTATTCCTGTGCATTCCCATATTTTCAGGCTGGATAGTCCGCTAAACGGCAGGCCTATTGCACTGGCCATGGTGGCGCGTGACATGCGCAGCGAGCTGGCTTCGCAGGAAGCATTGCGCAATAGTGAGACGCTGTTCCGTACTATATTGAAGCAGGCACCGGTAGGTATTTCTTTGCTCAAAGGCCGGGATTTAATTATTGAAACGGCCAACCTGCATATATTGGATTTATGGGGTAAAAATGAATCTATCATAAATTTGCCATTATTAGAAGGATTGCCGGAGTTAAAAACGCAGGGGATCTTTTCCTTGGTGCAAAATGTGTATGACACCGCCCAGCCCTATCATGGTTATGAATCAAAAATAATGTTACAACGTAACGGGGTTCTGGCGGATGCCTACTTTAATTATGTAATGGCTCCTTTGTTAGAACCAGACGGAAAGCCCCGCGGTGTAATGGTAGTGGCCATTGATGTAACCGGGCAGGTATTGATGCGGCATAAAGAAATGGAGGCGCAAAAAACCTTGCAAAGTGCTGTGGAAATTGCGAATTTGGGTACCTGGCAATATCATCCTCTTACCGATAAATTCACGTGTTCTAACAGGATAAGGTCGTGGATGGGTGTTCCGGCATTCCAGGAAGTGCATTTGCAAGACGTGTACCATGGCATGAACGATCCTGGAAAGTTGCAAGAAGCCCTTACCAAAGCTATGAAACCTGGCAGCGACGGACGTGTGAATGTGGAATATGAAATGCATAATATCAAGACCGGCGATTTCTATTTCATGCATACCCAGGGCCAGGCATTTTTTAACGAAGAAGAGCAATGTTACCTTGTATTGGGTACTACACAGGATATAACCATTCAGCGGGAAGCAGAGCGTATGCTGGAACGGGAGGTAGCGGAGCGCACAGAAGAACTGGCCGCATCTACAGAAGAACTGGCGGCATCCAATGAAGAACTGGCGGCCACGAATGAAGAATTGCAGGAAAGCAATGACAACCTGTTGCGGTCTAACCTGGAACTGGAACAATATGCATATGTGGCTTCTCACGACTTACAGGAGCCGCTCCGAAAAATACAAGTATTCAGCAGCATGCTGCTTTCCCGTGAAAACTTGTCTGACGATGTAGAACCGTTGGTGGATAAGATCATTTTTTCTGCGCAGCGCATGGCTTTGCTAATTAAGGACTTGTTGGAATTTTCTCGCCTGTTGAAGTCGGACCCTGTTTTTAAGCCTACCAATCTTACCCGTATTATGATGGCGGTGGAGAATGATTTTGAACTGATAATAAAGGAAAAAAAAGCCTATGTTCATATTGGCAAACTGCCTACTATACGGGCTTCCAGCCTGCAAATGAACCAATTGTTTTACAACTTGCTAAGTAATGCATTAAAATTTACTGATCCAGGCAGGCACCCTCATATTGAAATTCATGGCCGTCCTATTTCGCACGATGAGGTGTCAAAGTATGTGAAACCTGACACGTTATCTAACTACTACGAGATTACGTTTACGGACAATGGAATTGGCTTTGAGGTGCAGTATACCGAGCAGATTTTCGAAGTATTTAAACGCCTGCATGGGCGGGAAATTTACCCGGGTTCGGGCATTGGCCTGGCATTGTGCCGGCGTATAGTGACCAACCACGGCGGGTATTTATTTGCGGAATCAGAACCGGGGCATGGCACTACTTTTCATGTAATTTTGCCAGACCGTTAACGGGTAGGTATATATGAAAATGGCCGGGAACAATTTCCGGCCATTTTTATTGATTACAATTGCTATGATTGGATTTATACTTCCATGGCCTTAGCCACTTTGCGGTAAACGTATTCATGAAATACGTGGCGGCGGCAGAAGCGGCCGGGCGTGTCTGAGTTGATCAACTTCACATAAATGGCTTTTGGCACATCAAAATATTCGTAGCTGCTGCCGTCCTGGAAAACCAAAGTGAGCGTGGATTTAGTGAAAGAGAAGTCGGCCACGGGCGAAGCATTCACCGTTTCGGTGTATTGGGGTAATGCCTGTTCTATGGTTTCTGGAGCTACGCTTACGAGAAAGTTGTAGGCTTCGATCAGTTCCTTGCTTTTGGCTTCAGCTTCCAGTTTGGCGGCTTCTGCTGCGGTGGCAAATTTGTCGGGATGCCATTCTTTCATCAGGTTGCGGTAAATGGTTTTCAATTCCTTTACCTCGGTCGTTTTACTAACGCCCAATAATTTGCGGTATGCTGTTATGTTACTCATGATTTGTTTAATGCCGCGCAAATGTACTGTAAATACGGCAGTTCTCCCAGGCTGGTATGTCAGGAGATGGTAATCCTTTTAAGGGCAGGCTTTTAAAGACTAGCATGCGGTAGTGAAAAAGGAGCCTCTGCCGGGGCTGGCATTATATTTCCCCTGTGAGCGCCTGCGTATATTCGCGCTCAAATTTCTCTCCGTAGATGGCCTGGTATTCTTCCTGGAAATGCTGGTACAGCTTCCGGGCAGATGCGTGTTGGTGAAGCTGCACCAGTGCGCGGCATTTGTATAGGACGGCTTCTTCGCTGAGAGCATCGAAATGCAGCAGGCAGTTGCAGATGTCGATTACAGTAGATGGTAGGGCAGCTGCTGCGTGGAGATGCAGGTAGGCGTCTAGTTGGGTAATGACCTGCTGGTTTATTTCCTGTTTATAGTTATCCAGCCAACTGTATTCCATGCCTTCCAGGAAGAGGCCCCGCTGCAGGAATCTGATGTGTGCCGAGTTGTTTTGATCCAGGGGCGGTAATTGTTGCCAGGCTTGGACGTCTATCTGTATGCTGTCTGCATCAAATAGCAATTGCCACCTTCCTTTTTCCTTGATCAGGCTGCAGTTGCCTATCTTTTCGAGAATGCCTCTTAGTTTAGCGATGTTTACCGATCTGTTATTCTTTGCTGCTGCGGGCGTCATATTGGGCCAAAGTATTTCCGACAGTCTTTCTGAAGTAATGCCTGCATGTCCGGTAATGTTGGGCAATAATAGGAGCAGGAAAAGTTCTTTTACCAATGGGCTGAATAAACGGGTAATGTCTTTTCCTGTATTATCGAGTATGGTAAACGGGCCGAAGAGATGAATAGTAGCTGCCGGCGCGGGCGTATTGATCGCAATGTTATGCACCGCGATGGGGGCTGGCGTAACAGCTTGTGTTATCAATGGTTCCTGCACCGTGGGGATAGGCGGTATGGTATCTGCTAGGGGGCTGGCTATGATCTTGCGCCTACGCAGCAGGTACAGGCCGGCCAGCAGCAGCAGCAGTATTGCGCCGGTGAAGCGCATGCTATTTGGTATAAGCCACCAGGGCCTATTTTGATGGTATTGTTGTAAGATGCTTACCGGCATGAGTAAGGGATACCTTTTTATCTTAATCACCCTGTTATCTGGCGTATAGTAGGTTACCGCTACCAGTTCGCCAGTTTGTGTGCAATAATAAAGCCCTGCATCATTATTGGTGTTAATGAAAGGCAAGTTGATGGGGGCGTTTAGCCGCTGACAGGCCGGGTGTTTCCCGCTTATCTCCAGCGCGGATCGATTTTCGGGAACCCTATTTTTGTCAGAAAATTTTACGCCGTATCCTTCCTGGGCACAGGCAATGACCGGTAGTAGATAATAGAAAATATGGCGGATATAGCTGAAATACTTCACGACTCAAAATAACCGCTTTCTACCTAAGGTTGGGTAGGTATCAATGTTAACTTTACTTTAAGAAAAGCCCGCATCCTCCACCGGTTAATGGGGGTTAACGCCCTGTAAATGGCCACTAGTAAGGGTTTTGTTAGGCGTGTCCTGCGCCTTGTTAATCACCCGTTATCCCTTTCGTTAATACCCTGTTCCTTATTTCGCACCATCAAATTTTTGTTTTTCCAACTTCTCTTAAACAACAAAAGCACCATGAAAAAATGGTTTTGTATGCTTTGCCTGGCTGGCGGTGTGGTAGGCGCGAATGCGCAGATCCACAAAGCCACTGGCAGGGTAGCCGATCAAAGCGGCCAGGGATTGCCCGGCGTTTCGGTAAAAGTATTAGGTACTAATCTTGGCACCAGCACAGATGCAAAGGGCAACTTTAGCATTAGTGCCGGTGCAGGGGCGCAACTGGTGTTCAGCTATGTTGGCTTTACAAATGACACCTTGCCTGCCAGTGAACAGGTAACGATGGATGTGAAAATGAAAATCCGGATTGCTTCCCTCAACGATCTGGTAGTAGTGGGTTACGGCACACAGAAAAAAGCGAACCTTACCGGGGCGGTAGCGCAGGTGAGTGGGGAAGTGTTGAGCAACCGTTCTATTCCTAATATTACCCAGGGACTACAGGGTGCTATTCCCAACCTGAACCTGGTGATGGGCGATGGTAAGCCTATTCAATCTCCCTCGTACAACATACGCGGTAATACTTCCATTGGCCAGGGCGGTAGCGCGCTGGTGCTGATAGACGGTGTGCAGGGCGATCCCAGCCTGATAAACCCGAACGACGTGGCCAGTGTTACGGTATTGAAGGATGCTTCTTCCGCCGCCATTTACGGCGCACGTGCAGCCTTTGGCGTGGTACTCATCACCACGAAGAACCCTACGAAAGACAAAACTTCGGTGACTTATTCTTCTAATTATTCGCTTAAAAGCCCTACTTCTGTTCCTGACATTGTGAGCAATGGGTATGAATATGCCACCCAATTTAATAATGCATGGTCTGCCTGGAACGACTATTCCCAATCGCCGCAAAACATAAATAAAACCCAGCCCATTTCGGCGGCCTACCTCGCGGAGTATAAAAACCGTAACGATAATCCCAACCTGCCCAAAACCGTGGTGGGTACCGATGGTAACTATGTTTATTATGGAAATACCGATTGGTATAAATTGTTGTATAAAAATCACAGTTTCTCTACAGACCAGAACCTGTCTGTATCTGGCAGCAGTGCCAAAGCGAGTTACTACATCACAGGCCGTTATTATGGGCAGGAGGGACTGTTCCGTTACAACTCCGACAACTATAAGATGTACAACTTCCGTGCAAAAGGGAGTGTACAGGTATTGCCCTGGCTACAGGTGAACAACAGCACCGACTTTGCGTCCCGATCTTACCACAACCCGCTGAACGTGGGTGAATCTGGCGGCATCTGGCGAAATATGGCCGATGAGGCGCATCCATCTGCCGTGCTTTTTAACCCGGATGGCTCGCTCACTTTTTCGGCTGCTTACACAGTAGGTGATTTTGTGTATGGTAAAAACGGTATAGACACTACCAACCAGCAAATCCGTAACACCACTGGTTTTGAGGCGAAATTTAACCATGATCATTTCCGTGTTAAGGGCGACTTCACCTTCCAGATTTTCAATAATGGCGAAACCCAGCGCCGTGTGCCGGTGCCTTACAGCACTGCGCCGGGCGTAACGGCCTATGTGGGCACGGCTTATAACGATTTGCAAAATCTCTCTGCCCGTACGCAGTACACGGCCACCAATATTTATGGTGAGTATGAAAATCATTTTGGAGGGCATTACATTAAAGCCCTGGCCGGCTACAATTACGAGCAGTCTGTATTTTCCAGCTTTTCTGCTATGCGCAATGGGCTTGCATTTTCCGGAGCTGATAACCTGAACCTTGCATTGGGTCAAAACATAAACACGATAGGGGCTTACGACAAGTGGGCTATACTGGGTGGTTTTGGCCGCCTGAACTATGCTTATAAAGACCGCTACCTGGTGGAGTTTAACGGGCGTTATGATGGTTCTTCCAAGTTTCCAGCCAACCAGCGTTATGCCTTTTTCCCTTCGGTATCTGCCGGTTGGCGGCTTTCGCAGGAGCCTTTCTGGCACCTGTCTCCGAAGATCATTTCCGACGTGAAGATCCGCGGTTCTTTCGGATCGTTAGGTAATGGTAATATTGCTTCTTATGCCTACCAGGAAGTATTTAATATAGCCCAATCCAGCCGGGTAATCGGTGGTGTATTGCCGCAGAAAACGGCACAGCCAAATGTAGTACCCGATGGACTTACCTGGGAAACCGCCCGCACGGTGGATGCGGGGCTGGACCTGGCTTTGCTGTCGGACCGCCTCACTTTCAGCGGTGATATTTACGAGCGCAAGACCACGAATATGTTTACGGTAGGTCCCACCTTGCCAGATGTATTTGGTACCAGCACGCCGAAGGGCAATTATGCTGATATGAAGACCTTGGGCTGGGAAGCCAATCTTACCTGGACAGATCATTTCCAGGTGGCAAATAAGCCTTTTCATTATAGCGCGGGCGTGTGGATGTCTGACTACCATGCTACTATTTTGCGTTACAACAATGCTACCGGTACCCTTTCTGATTATTATGCCGGCGAGCACCTGGGAGAGATTTGGGGTTTAGTGAACGACGGTTTCATGACGGCCAAAGATGCGGATTACGCCAACAGTGCGCAAACTCAGACCCAATATAAATCTTCCACCACCGGTCATTGGCTGGAGGGGGATCTGAAATTTAAGGATCTGAACGGCGATAATAAGATTAATAACGGGGCCAACACTAAAAGTAATCCTGGCGACCAGCGCATCATAGGCAACAGTACGCCGCGTTACACCTATGGTATTAAACTGGATGCTTCATGGAACAATTTCTCCATCGGTGCATTCTTTCAGGGAGTGGGTAAACAGGATTGGTTTCCAGGTGGAGAAGCAGATGCTTTCTGGGGGCAGTACAACCGTCCTTACAACTATGCGCTGAAATACCAGCAGGGCAAGATCTGGACAGCAGACAATCCGAACGCTTACTTTCCGCGTTACCGTGGTTATGTGGCACAGGGTGGGGGCGAGCTGGCAATCGCACAGAACAAGTATTTGCAAAATGTACGTTACATCCGCCTTAAAAACCTGCAAGTGGGCTACAACCTGCCACTGTACATGGTTTCAAGGGTTCACCTGCAAAGCGCCCGTTTTTTCCTTTCCGGAGAAAACCTGTGGACGGCTTCTCCGCTGTATAAACTTACCCGTAACATAGACGTAGAGAATATTGGTAAATCTGACGTATTACTCACGGGTGGTAGTAACACCGGTAATGGTAATAACTATCCGATCCTGAAGAGCTTTACGTTTGGCTTACAAGTTTCTTTATAACCTACTTTTCAAAATTTAGTGTAATGCATATACCATATAAAAAACAATGGGCTGCCGTGATACTGGGCGCCGCCGTGCTGGCCGGCTGTACGAAAAGCCTGGATCAGACGCCACAGTCCAGTGCTTCCAGCGACGCGGTGTTTAGCAGTGAGGCAGGTCTGAAATTATACACCACCTCTTTTTACGATTTCCTGCCAGACATAAATACCCCTTATAAAACCGATTGTTCGTTGTCTGACTACGGTGCGGTAACTGCTGTGCCGGACTTCATCCGTGCCAACGTGTACACGTCCCGCCTGGAAAATAGCTGGAGTTGGGGTAATTTGCGCAACGTCAATTATTTCATTGTTAACAATAACAATTCCGCGGTGCCGCAGGCCATCCGCGATAATTACCAGGGGCTGGCCCGTTTCTTCCGTGCTTATTTTTATTTCGATAAAATAAAACGCTATGGTGATGTACCCTGGATAGGCCACCCGCTGGCGGTGAACGACAGCGCCCTGTATGCCGGCCGCGATTCCCGGGTGCTGGTGATGGATTCCGTGATCGCAGACCTGGACTATGCCGCCTCTCATATTACGGCTACCGACGACGCTACCCGCAGCACCATTACCCAGGCTGTTGTATATGGTTTTAAATCACGCGTGTGTCTTTTTGAAGGTACTTACCGCAAATACCGCCATGATTCGCTGCCCGGCTCTAATGAACTGCTGCAACAGGCTGCTGCTGCGGCCAAGGCTGTGATAGACGCTGGCCGTTATTCGCTTAACCAGGGCACTATGTCCTACCGCAACCTGTTTATCAGCGCATCACCGGTAGCAAATGAGGTAATGCTGGCCAACATTGCCAGCAGCACGTTGGGAAAAATGAATGATGCCAACTGGTATTTCACCAGCGCAACGTATGGTCCCCGGTTTAGCTTCACGCGCGATTTTATAAACACCTACCTGAATATAGATGGCACTCCATTTACCAGCGTGCCGGGCCATGATACCATGACGCTGGCACATGAGACCCAGCAGCGCGACCTGCGCCTGGGCCAAACCATCCGCCTGGCAGGGTATACCCGTACTAACAGTGGTAAAGTAGTAGCTGGGCCGCCGGTATTTTCTTATACTTACACCGGTTACCAGCCTATTAAATGGTGCCTGGATGATATGTACTATGATGCAGGCGCTAATAACACGAATAGTATTGAGCTCATGCGGTATGCAGAAATATTGCTGAACTATGCAGAAGCCAAGGCCGAGTTGGGCGAAATGGACGGTACTGTTTGGTCGCAGACCATTGGCGCCCTGCGTAGCCGCGCTGGTATTGCCAATGCCAATACCCTGCCCACGATAGTAGATCCTTATATGCATACCCGTTACTATCCCGACATCAATGATCCTGTGCTGTTGGAAATACGGCGGGAGCGCGCCATTGAGCTGGCCCTGGAAGGCTTTCGCTATTATGACCTGGTGCGTTGGGCGCACGGCGACCTGCTACTGAACAAATGGAATGGCATGTATGTGCCGGCCCTGAATGTACCTATGGACCTGAACGCAGACGGTGTGCTGGATGTATGCTTTTACCAGGATACAGCGCCTACCAACCCGGTAGCCGGCGTTACTTACATTAACGTAGGCGCCATGGTGGGCGGCGTAACTAACCCGCAACAACTGGCTGATGGCACCGCTGGAGAACTGCACTGGCAGGATGCCACACTGCGCCAGTTTGAAAACTTTATGTATTTATATCCCATCCCGTATGCTGCCATCCAGTTGAATAGTAACCTGCAACAAAATCCGGGTTGGGAAAATCGTTAATTTTATGTTCTACAATAAATGATTATTATGAAAAAGAGTTTTTGGATAAGCCTGGTTTGTGTGATTTTCGGATGGCAAGCCGCAGGGGCGCAGCAATTTACAGTAGGTACCTACAACCTGCGTAACGATAATAAAGAAGATGTAAACAATGGCAATGGGTGGCAACAAAGATACCCGGTGATTGCCCACCTGTTGCGCTTTCACGGGTTTGATATCTTTGGTACCCAGGAAGGGTTGAAACACCAGTTAGATAACCTGAAAGACAGCCTGCAGGGTTTTGATTACATAGGTGTAGGCCGCGACGATGGGAAAGACGGGGGCGAACACTCCGCTATTTTCTACGACACCCGTAAATTTAAAGTAACGCAAAAAGGCGATTTCTGGTTATCGGAAATCGAAGACCGTCCTAACAAAGGATGGGACGCCGTGCTGCCACGCATTTGCTCTTGGGGCTTGTTTAAAGAAATTAAAACCGGCTACACTTTCTACATGTTTAATCTGCACATGGACCACATTGGAGTAAAGGCCCGTGCGGAAAGCGCCAAGCTGATCTTGAAAAAGATCAAAGATATGACCCACGGCCGTCCTGTGATCCTGACCGGTGATTTCAATGTGGACCAGACCAGTGAATCGTACCAGTTGCTGGCCACCAGTGGGGTATTGTTTGATGCTTATGAAACAACCCTGTTTAGATATGCGTTGACAGGATCTTTCAATGGTTATAAGCCCAACCTGGTGACGAATAGCCGTATTGATCACATCTTCCTGACGAAAGATTTTACCGTACAACGGTATGGTATCCTGGATGACACGTACCGCAGTAAGGAGGGCGATACCGGCACGGTGCGGATGCCTTCTGATCACTTCCCGGTATTGGCCGATGTGACCCATGGTAAGTGAATTTCTAATGAATAAAATAGGCCCACTGTAATTTTTTGCAGTGGGCTTTTTTTATGGGGTTGGGACCTGTAAGGAAAGATCTGTAGACATTGTTGTTTTGTGGCTGTACCTGGCTCAAAGCAAGCCTAATATGAACAATACAAAAGCTGAAAATGAGATGGTTTGCCTGGAACCGTTCTTTTACTTTTAACAAAAAATAGTTCTATGAAAAAAATTGTCATGGCGCTGGCTCTGCTCTGCCACGGCCGGAGAGTGGCATAGAGCAACCTGATGCCAAAGGCTAAGTATACATTAGCAAGGAAAAATAACATCAGGGATTTTGTGCAGATCTGAGTACTGAAAAAGATGGAAGGTTGGAGTATCAGTATCTTTTTTGCGGGGCGCAGGTAATAAAATGCCGCAGCAGGAAATGCGGTGTATCCGGGTACAGCCCGCGGGCAATCAGTAAAGTAGCCAGCAGCAAGCCTGCATAAGGGGCCAACCTGCGGAGGTATTGCCGCCAGGTGGCGCTTATCTTCCAACTGGCCAGGGATAATAATAACAGGGCAGGTAAAGTGCCTGCGCCATATGCTGTCATGAAGATCATTCCATTGGTTAACCCCCCAAGTACCAATGCGCCTGCAATGGCCATGTACACCATGCCGCAGGGGAGCAACCCGTTGAGTGCGCCGAGTACAAGCATGGAAACCGGCCGGGGATGGCGCAACAGCCGGAGGATGAGGGATTGTAAAAAACGTTGCCACGATGGCAGCCCTTGTGTCCAGTGGAACCATTGCGGCAGTAAGGCCGACAAGGCAAACAATAATAAAAGAACACCTGCCACCACGGATAATAGTTGTTGCCATCCGGCCAGGTAAAACTGGGTTCCCACCAGTCCGAAAGCGGCACCCAGTAAGGTATACATGGCTATGCGGCCGCTGTGGTACAATAGTAGCCCACTCATTTTACGGGCAGGGGGTAGTAATTGCAGCGGCAGGGCCATGACCAGCGGGCCGCACATACCCACACAGTGGGCGCTGCTCACAAAACCCAACACCAAAGCGCCTGCTATAATACCTACGTTCATTGTTGCATTAATTGATTTTAAATTCCTGTTCTGTATAATAAAACTGGGTGTCGGTTTTCCATTGCAGCTTTACCCAGCAATGGCCTTTTTGCAATTGTGATTTGGCAATACGTTGTATACCATTAGCCGTTGCAATGGCAAAGTGCCGGTCGTGCTGTGCGTTGGTAGGGTAGTAAAACCAGGCCTGCCCGCTGGGCAGGCTGTCAGGAAATTGCAGGGTAACCGCCTGGTTGTCTTGGGAGATGGTTACAGCAGTGCGTTTGGCCGCATTGCGGGCGCGGTCTATCTGTTGCTGAAAGTGAATTTCATCGTCGTAATATTTTTCAGACACCAACTCAAATTTAGTGTGGGTGGCCTTGTACACGAGGGTGCCTATCAGCAAGGCGAAACCGCAAAAAGCCATCGTTAATCCGTAACCCCAGTTCATCATTGTGTGATTTAAATGTTATTGTACCGGGCCGATAAAGGCCGTAGTTTGTGTGCCAATTTTTTTTCCATTCGCATACATGCCCAGCCGCACCATGGTCTTTTGCTGCCGGATGATACGGGCGGGCAGCACGATAAAAAAGGTGCCGGCACCCTGCGTTTCCGCTTTTACCAGTACGGCAGGTTTGCCGATCATTTGTACCTGTCCGCCAGCAGGACTTTCTACCCGTATGGTGAGCGGCACATTTTGCGTGGTTTTGTTAACGGCAGTGAGATTATACAGATTGCTCACACTGTCTGTTCCCCTTTCCTGGTATAGCAGGCCGGGTGTACGCATGATAGTAGTATCTACTGCCTTGCGGCTGAGTAGCAGGAAGCTATCCAGACAAAGAATAAGCAGGCAAAGCAGGGTGTAGGTTTTCATACGCGGTGTGTACCGCAGTGGAGCATTTTCTGCGATGCCGTATTCCGATGCGTAGCTGATCAGCTTTGTAGGTTTGCCAATTTTTTCCATCACATGGTCGCAGGCGTCTATGCAGGCGGTGCAGCCTACGCACTCCATCTGCAAGCCATTGCGTATATCTATGCCCGTGGGACAAACCTTTACACACTGGAGGCAGTCTATGCAATCGCCAAAGTGGCTGGCAGCGGTTTTGGCGGGTTTGTGCCGGGGTTCCCCCCGTTTATAGTTATAGGCTACGATAAGGCTGTTTTTGTCCTGTAATACGCCTTGTAGCCGGCCATAGGGGCATACCACGGTACATACCTGCTCGCGAAAAAAAGCATATACGCCGTAGAACACGGCGCTGAATAATAGGATAGCCAAAAAGCCACCCAGGTGATCCGACAGGGGAGCGGTGACGATTTTCCACAGCGCCGGCAGTCCGATAATGTAGGCCAGGAAGAAATTGGCAATGATAAAAGACAACCAGAAAAACACGGTATGTTTAAAGATCATCACCTTTATTTTCCGGGCGGTCCAGGGTTGTGCGCGGAGGGTGCGTTGCTCATTGGCATTGCCTGCTATCCAATATTCCACGCGTCGAAAAAGCAGTTCCATAAAATTAGTCTGCGGGCATACCCACCCACAAAACAAACGTCCGAAAGCAGCGGTGAAAAGAATGATGAAAAAAATAAACGTGATCATCAACAATCCCAGCACAAAAAAATCCTGTGGCCAGAAGATCTTGCCAAACAGGATAAAACGGCCTGCGGGTATGTTGATCATTAAAAAGGGCTGCCCATGCACTTGTATAAAAGGCAGCCCCAAAAAAATCAGGAAGTAAACGTAACTAAGTGTTTTGCGATAACGATAAAAACGGCCCTTGGGTTGCTGCGCAAAAATCCATTTGCGTTTTCCCTGTTCATCCATCGTGGCGAGGTGATCCCGAAAACTTTCCATGGCTATTCGTTTGTCAATGTACCCTGCGGTTCCTTTGGTGCAGCGGGTTTGCTACCATGCAGCGATTTTACGTAACTCGCAATTTGTGCTATTTGCTGGGGCGAGTAATCATCTTTCCAGCTTTTCATGCCCTTGTCGGGCCAACCATATTTAATGGTTTTAAAAATAGACTGTAAGTCGCCGCCATGCAGCCAGTAGTTGTCGGTCAGGTTGGGGCCTACGCCGCCGCCGCCATCTGCGCCATGGCAGGCAAAGCAGGTAGTGGTGAATACCTTTTTGCCTGCGGCGAGGTCGCTGGCGTCAGTAAGTAGTTTCACGGTATTTTCATCTACCTGGTTAGCGGCTTTGGCAAGGTAGGCTGCTTTTGCTGCTGCGGCATCTGCCACGGAAATCTGGTATTCTTCTGCACTTAAGGGAGCGTTGTGCGATACGTGGTAGCGCCATAAATACGCCATGGCGAAAACCATGCAGGCATAAAACCCGTACAGCCACCAGCCGGGCAGGCGGTTGTCCAGTTCACGAATGCCATCGTAGTCGTGGCCTGTATCGAGCGTGGCCTCTTCCTGCATGGGTTTAAATCGGTTTATCTTGAACCATAGTTGCTTCCATTGGTGGGCTGGCACCGGTATGGCTTGTTTTATTTTTTCTACATGCAGGAGGTTGCGCAGCAAAAACAACAATACCAGCACTACCCCTATTTCAAAAGCGATGACCAGCACCAGTGTATAATAAATAAAAGGCGGAAGGCCAGAAAAGGAATGCACTATGGGGGCGGGTTCTGCTACATCAGCCAGGATGGGAGCCAAGAGCAGCAGGGCTGTGGGCGGAACGTTGCCGGCGGCTGCTTTTTCTTTTTGTTTTTCATTTTCACGGTACACCTCAGCCGCGCCGTTCAGTACATAGGCCAGCAGTACGATGATGAGGCCAAGGGCCATGATCACGCAGGTAAGCACTACCCCCAGTGGATTGTGCAGCGCATCGGCCGATAGCAAGGGTAATAATAATGTAGGTCGCATGCTTATTGATTATCGAGCGGTAAGGAATTGATCTTGGTAAGGAGCTGGCGGTCGGCTTTGAAGGCCCATATGGCCATCACTATAAAAATGGTAAAAAAAATACCGAAGGCACTCATCGCATAAATATCTACACCGGTAATTTTTTCGAGGTAGTTGATGAATTTCATGATTAAGGTTTTACAGATTTGATATCGGTACCCAGGCGTTGCAGGTAGGCGATAACGGCTAGTATTTCTGCATTGGGTGCAGTTTTGATCTTGTCCTTTGCCAACTGTTCGCGGATGCCGCGGGCCTGTGTTTGCAGGTCTGTATTGGCCAATGCATCATATCCACTGCGGTAAGGCACACCCAGGGATTGCATGGCCCTTATCTTGGCGGCGGTGGATGCCGTATCAATTTCATTGGAGAGCAGCCAGGGATAATTGGGCATAATGGAACCTGGGCTCATAATGCGGGGATCCATCATGTGGTTATAGTGCCAGCTGTCGGGGTATTTGCCGCCCTCCCGCGCCAGATCCGGACCGGTGCGCTTGCTGCCCCACTGGAAGGGATGGTCGTATACAAATTCTCCTGCTTTGCTATAATCGCCATAACGGGCCACTTCATCCCGGAAGGGGCGTATCATTTGCGAGTGGCAGTTATAGCAGCCTTCGCGGATATAAATATCACGTCCCTGTAGCTCCAGTGGGGTGTATGGTTTCACGGCAGCGATGGTGGGAATGTTACTTTTAATTAAGAAGGTAGGTACCATTTCCAGGATACCGCCGATGGCCACGGCCACTAGGCTAAGTACCAGCATTTGCACAGGTCTTCTTTCTATCCAGCGGTGCCAGTGTTCTTTACCATGGGTGGTGATCGCCTTGGGCAGTGGGTAGGCAGAGGTGGCTTCATCCTTAACAAGGTGTCCGGCCTTTACGGTTTTATAAAGGTTGTATACCATGATTAGCACACCGGAGAGGTAGAGAGTGCCGCCTATGCTGCGTGTAATGTATAGGGGGATGATTTGCGTAACTGTTTCCAGGAACTGGTATTTTAATTGTCCTTCTTCGGTGAATGACTTCCACATCATACTTTGCGTAAAACCTGCCCAGTACAGTGGTACCGCATACAGCACTATGCCGATGGTCCCAAACCAAAAGTGGGTGCCTGCCAGTTTTTTAGAATAGAGCGGGGTGTTGTAAATACGGGGCAGTATCCAGTACAATACACCGAAGGTGAGAAATCCGTTCCATCCCAGTGCGCCAATATGTACGTGTGCAATGGTCCAATCGGTAAAGTGGGAAATAGCGTTCACGCTTTTCAAACTGAGCATAGGTCCTTCTAAAGTGGCCATGCCATAACAAGTTACGGCTACCACCATAAACTTCAGGATAGGATCTTCCCGCACTTTATCCCAGGCGCCGCGCAGGGTAAACAATCCATTGAGCATGCCGCCCCAACTGGGAGCAATGAGCATTACGCTGAACACCACGCCCAGGCTTTGCGCCCAGTCTGGCAGGGCGGTGTAGAGCAGGTGGTGAGGCCCGGCCCAGATATAAATAAAAATGAGTGACCAGAAGTGAATGATGGACAGGCGGTAGCTATATACCGGCCGGTTGGCAGCTTTGGGCAGGAAATAATACATGAGTCCCAGGTAGGGCGTGGTCAGGAAAAAAGCTACTGCATTATGTCCGTACCACCACTGCACGAGCGCATCCTGCACGCCGGCATACCAACTGTAGCTCTTGAACCAACTGAAGGGCCGTTCAAATGAATTTACGATATGTAGCATGGCCACCGTTACCCAGGTGGCTATATAAAACCAAATGGCTACATAGAGATGGCTTTCCCTTCTTTTTAAAATGGTGCCAAAGATATTAATGCCGAAGATTACCCATATAAAGGTGATAGCGATGTCTACCGGCCATTCCAGCTCTGCATATTCCTTACCGGAAGTATAACCTGCCAGCAGCGATACGGCACCCACTACGATAATGGTTTGCCAACCCCAGAAATGAATGCGGCTCAGCTTATCGCTGAACATGCGCGCCTTGCAAAGCCTTTGCAAAGAATAATACACGCCCATAAAAATACCATTGCCCACGAAGGCAAAGATCACCGCATTGGTATGCACCGGCCTTACGCGGCCAAAGGTGGTAGCAGGTAAATTAAGGTTTGCACCTGGGTAATATAGTTCTACGGCGGCCAGTAAACCAGCCAGCATACCGATGACGCTCCAGAATATGGTGGCAAAAGCAAAGAGCTGTACTGACTTGTTGTCGTAGGAGAATTGTTCTACCTGGAGGGATTTGTGGCCCATGTCTGGTGGCTGCGACGGGCTGTCGGCAAGGGATACATTTTCATTCATGATCTAAAATATTGTCGGCTGTTTTAGAGGAAGGATCAAAGAGGATTCTTACGGGTGGACTATCTGCATCGTCGTATTGGCCACTTTTTACACTCCACAGGAAACCCGCCAGGAATAAAGCGGCAACGCTTATGCTGGACAAGAGTAAAAGAATAATGACACTCATCATGCACTGATTTAGGGCGTAAAATTAGCCTGTTGCAGCACGGAGGGCAATGAGTTTATTTATGCAGCTGTATGACTTTCGTCAGTTGGTTTATTGAGCAGTGTCAGGCGGGCCAGCCCGTTGCTGAAACCTGCCGTAATAGCTACGATGCTGATGCTGCTGCACGGCATAAGTATGGCCGCAATCATAGGAGAGAGGCGTGCCGTAACTGCAAAGTAAATGCCGGCGAGGTTATAAAGGATGGATATGAAAAAAGCAAACAGGATGATGTATCGGTTGGCCCTGCAAAGCCGCAGTAGTTGCGGCAGGAGGGGGAGCGATGCAGCGGCAATAATGGCATCGCTGGCGGGTGTAAAGTTGTTGTGATGATCGCTTACCGAAATGCCGGTGTGGGCCTGCTTGAGCGCACCTGCATCATTAAGCCCGTCGCCCACCATAATTACCTGGTGTCCTTTGGCCTGAAGGGATTGGATAAATCGCAGTTTACTGGCTGGTGTTTGACGAAAACGTATATCCGTTCCCGTGCCTAGCAGTTGTTGCAGTGGATAAGCTTCGCCGTTGTTGTCGCCACTGATTACAGCCAGGCGGAAATTTTTTTTGAGTTGCAGCAGGCATTGGTCTATGCGGATACGGTATTGATTATGTATGCGGAAGCATCCTAACAAATGCCCACCTATGGAGGCGTATACGGAGGTGTTGGGGTCGGAAGGGGTGGCGTCTCCCACGATAAATTTGCGCGCGCCCATGGCTACCTGTTCTTCACCGCGTCCCATGAGCATGCCTTCTCCTGGGATTTCCAGGAAACCGGTTATGGTGCTGCGGGCAGGCATATTTAGATGAGCCACAATGGCCCTGCTAAGTGGATGGCCCGACTGTGCAGCCAGGGTGGCGAGTTGTAGCTTTTGCTGGTAGGTGAGTTCATCCCCTTCGAAGTGTACCTGCTGCTGCCGCGTATCCGTTAGTGTACCGGTTTTGTCGAATACGATGAAGTCGCTCTTGGCCAGGTTTTCTATCACCTGTGCATTGCGCAGGTAAAAGCCATGATGACCCAGCAGGCGCAGTATATTACCGTTGGTGAAAGTATTGCTCAGCAATAACGCGCAGGGGCAGGCCACGATAAGCACTGCGGTAAATACATTCCAGGCCTTGGCGGCATTATGCAGTTGCCAGTACAGGGCGGCGGCAGTGGCAATGGCAAATACTCCTGCGGTAAAATATTTACTGAGCAGGTGTACGAATGATTTTTGGACAGGGGGTGTTTCCTTCATTTCGGCTTTGTTCCACAAGCTGGTAAGATAACTTTGGGCTACGGGTTTTATGACCAGCAGTTCTACTACACCTCCCATGGATTTGCCGCCAGCGTATACGATCTCCCCTGCTTCTTTCAGCACGGGCATGCTTTCGCCGGTTACAAAACTATAATCGATCTGGCTATTGCCAGACATGATGATGCCATCGGCGGGAATGAGCTCTCCATGATGGATGCGCAAGGTGTCGTTTACGTGGATGTCTGGCAGGGCTACGGCTCTTTCCTGCCCCTCACTTAGCCGGGTTACCGCTACGGGGAAATAGGCAGTATAATCTCTTTCAAAATTAAATTGCTGGTAGGTTTTATCCTGCAATACCCGGCCCACCAGCATGAGGAATACAATGCCGCTCATAGAATCGAAGTAACCGCCGCCGGTTTGGGTAAATACTTCATACAGGCTGCGCGCGAAGGTAACGATGATGGCTGCTACAATGGGCAGGTCTATGTGAAGAAATCCATGGCGGAGATTTTTCCAGGCGGTCACATAAAATTCGGAGGCGCTGTAAAAAACAACGGGTATGCTCAAGGCCACGTTCATCCACCAGAACAGGTGGCGCAACTGTTCGTCATTGCTATCAATGCCCAGGTATTCCGGGAAGCTAAACAGCATAATGTTGGCAAAGCAAAAACCCGCCACACCCAGTTTATACCGTTTAGTATGGTCTATAACGGGCTTGGACTGCCCCTGTAATTGCTGTAAGCTAATGGCGGGTTCGTATCCAATGTGGGAGAGTAGTTCTGCCACTTCGCGTAAACTGATCTGCTGGTGATGGAAAATAATGCTTGCTTCTTTCCGGGCAAAATTTACGCGGCTGCTGGCAATACCGGCATGGAGCTGGTGCAGGTTTTCCAGCAGCCATAAACAACTGCTGCAATGTATTTGTGGCAGGTAAAGGACGATATGGGTTTCCTGATCGTCGTGATACTGTAGCAGCGCCTGCGCAATAGATGCCTGGTCCAGAAAGGCAAATTTGTCTTTACGGACTTCTTCTTTTTGGGACATGCCGGGCGCATTGGCCAGGGTGTAATAATCTCCCATGTCGTGCGCCTGCAATAGCTCATACACGGTTTTACATCCCTCACAGCAAAAAGAGTGGTCTTGTATGCGTATGGGAAAGTGGCCGCAATTGTCGCCGCAATGATAACATTTAGCCTGTGTAACTACCGCCATCTTATAATTTTGAAGCTGTGATACAATACATGGAATCTAACCAGGGAAAGAGCAGGGTTTGTTCTATATACATCCACTGGCGGATGTCGGCCTCCATTGCGATGAACTGGTCGCGGCAGGTTTTCAACGCTGTGTTTTTTATATACAGCATATCGTCCAGCAGCAGCAGTCGCTTAATGCGGTTGAGCAGGGAAAGTATTTGCATTTGCTGGTCTGTAATGGTTTGGATAACGGTGTATTTAGTGCAGCGCGGTGCATTGCAGGAATCGTTGCCGGCAAAGTGTTTGCGGATGCAGGGAAATAAAATACCGGATTCTTTAAGGAAAAGGTGTTTAAGCTCGTCCTGCATTTTGGCGAAGAGCAGATGGGCCAGTTCTACGTTAGTGTCGGGTAGGGAAAGAATGTAGGTATTGTGCAGCACGTGGTCCTGCAGGTGCATGCAGGCCTGGCTAATGTGGGTGTGGTATCTTTCTGCGATCAGTTCACAAAGCGATTCGGTAGAGTATGCTTGCAGTTCATGATCGGCGGGCGTCATTTGCATAAAAGGGAATTTATTGCAAAGTAGACTGATGGGCGGCGGCGCGGAAGGGTGGAGGTTAGCAGCCGGTATGATTTTTATCATACCGGACTATGATCATGGTCAGTCCTGGAGGTTGGCGGTTTTTACGATGGCGTTTACGTTCATGAAGCTGATCTTTTTACCATCCAGTTCTATCAGGCCGTCTTTCCGGAATTCAGATAACAAACGGATGGTGGATTCTGTAGCGGTACCTACCAGGTTGGCGATTTCCTCACGGGAGAGGCGTACATTGAGTGTAGCGCCATCTGCTTCATAACCATAGGTTTCCTTGATAAATAATAAGGTCTCCGCCAGCCGCTCCCGCACCGGTTTCTGGGCCAAGTGGGTGATTTTTAGCTCGGCGCGCTGTAGCTCCGTACTGAGTAGTTTCATTACTTCAAACGATAATACGACATCGTTTTTCAGGGCGGTAATGAATAGGTCTTTCGGAATAAAACATACCTGAGTATCTTCCAATACTACAGCAGAAGCATTGTACCGGCTGCCACTCAGCAGGGCGCGGTAGCCCAGCACATCGCCTCCCCTCAGCAGGCGGGTAATGTGTTCCTTGCCATCGTCGCCCTGGCGGGAAAGTTTGATTTTGCCGTTGTTAATGCAATAGATACCAAATGGATAGGCCCCTTCGTTGAAAATTACCTGTCCCTTTTTATAATGGCTGCTTACTTTTTGCAGATTAAACAGTTCCAGGTATTGCTCGCTGGATTTGCACAGGATGGAAGTGAGGTGCTGTTCGCAGTGCTGGCAGTCGGATACAACGCAGTATGTTTTCATATAATGAGCGGTTGTGGGTAAGGCGCTATATGCACCGCCCAAAGTTGGCGGATTTAATCATTTGAAAATATGACGAAAATCATTGAGCCACCTTTTTGCCTGGGCTATGTTTGCGATACATACCTTAATGTTATGATCGCTGCGTTAGACTTGCTGCAAAAATATAATGTACCCGTACCCCGTTACACCAGTTATCCTACGGTGCCTTACTGGAAGGAAGGTATGGCTACCAGCGACTGGAATGCTGCGTGGCTGCGCTGCTTTAGTGAGGTGAATGCCAGGGAAGGCATTGCCCTGTACCTGCACCTGCCATTTTGTGAATCGCTGTGTACCTATTGCGGATGTAATAAACGGATTACCACTAACCACAACGTGGAGGAAGAATATATTTCCGCCTTGCTGGCAGAATGGGCACTGTACCGGTTGCAAATGCCTGACGCGCCAGTGGTACGCAGCCTGCACCTGGGTGGGGGCACGCCTACTTTTTTCTCTGCGCAACGGCTGGAATACCTGCTGGATAAGCTGCTGGATGGATGTGAGTTACACCCGCAGCACGAATTTAGCGTGGAGGCCCACCCGCTCAATACAACGGTGGCCCATCTCCGGGTATTGTATAATAAGGGTTTCCGGCGGCTGAGCCTCGGTGTGCAGGATAATGATCCGCTGGTGCAGCGCATAATAAACCGCATGCAGCCTTTTGAAACGGTGGAACTGGTGACCCAGCAGGCAAGGGACATCGGTTATACTTCTGTAAATTATGACCTGATCTACGGCCTGCCCCTGCAAACGCTGGATAGTATGGCCCATACGGTGCTGGATTGCATTAGCCTGCGTCCAGACCGCGTGGCTTTTTACAGTTATGCCCATGTACCCTGGACCGCAAAAGGGCAGCGACTTTTCGATGAAAGCGACCTGCCACCGGCGGAGTTGAAGCTGGAGTTGTACCACCTGGGCAAACAATTATTCTTGGAAAATGGGTATGAGGATGTAGGCATGGATCATTTTGCCCTGCCCGATGATGAGCTGTGCATGGCCAAAATAGAGGGACGTCTGCACCGCAACTTTATGGGCTACACGGTGTCGGATAGCCCGCTGTTGCTGGGGCTGGGCGTGTCTGCTATCAGTGGCAGTAATGACGCCTTTGCCCAAAACGATAAAACGCTGGAAGGATATTACCGCTCGGTGCGCGAAAATATCCTGCCCATCCGCAAAGGATATTTACTGGACCATCGCGATTTGTCTTGCAAAAAATATATTCTGGATATTGCCTGCAAAGGCCGTACCCGCTTGCTGGGGGCAGACCTTGACTGGTTAAAAGAATATACCTTGCCGGAATTGCGCGGGTTGGAAGCAGATGGCCTGGTGACCCTTCAAGGAAATGTACTAACGGTAACGCATATAGGAAAACAATTTATCCGGAACGTGTGCAGTGCCTTTGATATGAAGTTGCAAGCGCAGCGGCGGGAAGGCGGTGGCACCCGTCCTATGAATGCCCGGGCGGTGTAGGGCTTTTTTTACAGGGCTGATGTGTTGCGTGAAAAAGATTTTTTTGTAGAATGGCTTCTGGCGCTGTTTTTCCGGCGTGCGTTCATCCCATCAAAGCCTTACCATCCGCTGGGGATATTAAGATTATGAAGGCATTATTGCAGCCATTGCGCCAGGGGAAGTACGTCTGCTTGCCATACAAAGACTTTGGTCGTTAAAACCCGGTGTACTTCTTCATCCCAATCATTACAACAGTCTTCCAGTACTGTAAGCTGGTAATCTTTGTCGGCGGCTTCCCGCAGGGTGGAGAGTACTACGCCGCTGGTGGCATATCCCGTAAGTACCAGGTGCTGTATGTTGTTGGAACGCAATATTACTTCCAGGTCGCTACCAGTGAAAGCACTTACCCGGCGTTTCACCACCATTATGTCTGCTGGCTGTACCGCCAGGCCTGGATGAATTTTCACATGCTCCGTTGCAAACTCGGGCGTCCACTGCTCTTTTTGTAAGAAGGTAGAAAACCCCTTGTTGTTGGCACTTACTTCAGGAAGTCCTGCCCGGAAACTCACGGCTATAAAAATGACAGGTATGCTGTGCTGCCGTGCGTGTGCAATGGCTTTCGATACATTAGCCACCAGGGTAGGGGCGTTTGCATGATTACTCAATACCGACGATTGCATGTCCATGACCAGTAATGCTGTTTTTACAGATGGTTCCATTATTCGAATTTTATTTGATGAATTGATTTATACTTTTTCAATGATAGCTTCCTCCGTTTCATCTGCCTGCAATGCAGGGATATTAACCGCCTTGGGTATACGGAGTATATTAAAAAACACGGCGGCTATTACCAGCCCTATGATTCCCTGGCATAGCAGGGTATTGGGCGCGCCAATTTTTTGTGATAATGCTCCTACCACCAGGCTTCCTATCGGCAGCATACCAAACATGGCCATGATCATAATACTGATAGCCCTGCCCCTCATTTCATGGGGGCTTTCCGACTGAATAATTATATTGCTCAGCGTACCCTGGGCCACGGTGCCGAAACCCGTAATGGTGGCAAATAACATAGCCAGTGGGAAATAGCTGGTATGGGAAAAAGCGATCAGTCCCAGTCCCAGGATAACAATGCTTACCAGCAAGTGCATTTTAAGATTGGCTCCTTTTTTTAAGAACGACATAAGGATGGTGCCGCACACAGCCCCTACGCCGATAAAACTGGTGATATATCCAAAAGTAGCTGCATTGCCTTTGAAAATTACTTTTGCATATACCGGTATCAGCGTATCGTACGGCATCACCAGCAGGCTTACAATGGCCAGCATTAAAATAACCAATCCTATGGAGGGGGTTTTTACAAGATAAGCAAAACCCTCGTACAAATCTGCAAATACCTTCTTCTTGATGGCAGGTGGCTTATAGGCCGGCAATTTCATCAGCATAACAGAAATCATCACTCCGCCAAAACTAGCCGCATTTAACAAAAAGCAAATACTGGCCCCACATTTTTCAAGGATGATGCCGGATAGGGCAGGACCTAGCAGTTTGGCCAGGCTGGCCATGGCAGACGTTAAAGAAAGTGCATTGGGCAAGTCGGATTCCTCATATAACACCTCGTGAATGAGGGCCTGCCGGGCAGGAATATCAAATGCATTGATAATGCCCAGTAAAACGCTCAGGGTAAGAATTTCCCATATCACATAATGCCCGGTCATAACCAGTACAGCCAGCAGGGCAGACTGTATCATGGATACAACCTGGCATAATTCAATAATGGTATAACGATTGTACCGGTCGGCAGCAATGCCGCCGAAAATAGAGAGGAAAAAGGAGGGAAATTGCTCGGCAAATATGGTAAGTCCTAGCATAAAAGCAGAGTGGGTAAGCGAATAAATCACCCAAACCACCGCCGTGCGCTGCATCCAGGTACCAAACTGGGAAACTGAACGTCCCCAAAAATATAAGGTGTAATTAGAGCTTCTGAATGCCTTAAACATGCTCATGTTGCTTAAACCTGCCATATAATAAATCCTTTTTTATGAACTATCTGACAATAATTGATAAAATGTCAGTTTTGCTGCAAAAAAAATTTTAACCGTTCAGCCACTTCATCGTCATGGCCGTCAGCACATCTACCGTTGGTTTTAAATGGCTGAAATCTTCTTTGTTCCTCATTTCCCGCCGTATGCCCCGGATGCCGCTGAGCAGGATAAAGATAAGGGTATCCTGTTCCATGGCTGTTAACGGACGGATTTCCCCTTTCTGCATGCCTTCTGCAAAAACCGCTTTGAGCAGGTCTGATTCTGCATTCATTAATTGAATATGTATATCATTAATGGTTTTGGTATGCCTGGATATTTCATCGGCGTTCATGCCGGATTCCATGGCTGCAAAAACTGCTTGTTTGTCTTCCGACACTTTAATTTTTACCAGGCCAAATGCGCGTATTTTACCCTGTATAGACCTGGCCTTGTCTACCGCCTGCTTAATCTCCGCTACTACGTTACGGATCAGCATTTCCATCACGGCGTCAAATATCTCGTCCTTGTTTTTATAGTAATAATAAAGAACGCTCCGGCTTTTGCCGATCACTTTTGATACGTCATCCATGGTTACCTTCTTCAGCCCATGCTTCAGGTATAACTGCAGGGTGGCCTGGAGAATTTGTTCAGGAAGGATTTCATCCTGTATGTGCAGGGTAGATGCCATAAAAGTTTCGCTTTCTGCAAAGATAGATATTACTGACAAAAAATCAAATTTTGTCAGGAAGTTTATTGTTAGTTGTGTTACTAAAGAAGGTTTAAAACCAGGCGCAGTGGGGGCATAAAAAAGGCCGCTGTGCGGTGTAAGGTACCGCAGCGGCCAGTAGTATGGGTTAATTACATTGAAATATTATTTACCTTGTCGATGCCTTCCTTATTAGTTAATCAATTTTGCAAGCTGGCTATCTAGATCCTCGCCTCTCAGATTCTTGGCAATAATAACCCCTTTGGGATCGATGAGGACATTCTGCGGAATTGCCGTAATACTGTACTTAATCGCAATCTCACTTTTCCAGCCTTTTAGGTCGCTTACCTGCACCCAGGGCATTCCATCCATAGCTATTGCCTTTAGCCAATTGGCTTTTTTCTCGTCGAGGGATACGCCTACTACTTCAAAATTCTTATTCTTAAGCGCCTGGTAAGCTTTCAGCAAATGTGGATTCTCTGCACGACATGGCGCGCACCAGCTAGCCCAAAAATCGACCAAAACATACTTGCCACGTAAGGAGGAAAGCTTAAACAGTTTTCCTTCCGCATCTTCCTGAGTAAAGTCGAACGGCTGGCCAATGAACAGTTGCCGGGCCTTTTCATACTTGGCCATCAATTTTTGCCCTGAAAAGCTCGCCAGCACCCTTTTGCTGAGCACATTATAAAAGGGATCGAAATTTTTCTGGTCAATGACAGATGCTTTTTCGGAAACCACCAAGTCAAGGCTTACATAAGAATCCGGATGGTGGAAAATAAAAGAATCAATCGTGGCATTTATCTTAATGCCCAGGGGCTTGCCTTCTACTGCTATTTGTTGCAGTGTAGCAGTATCTTTCTCAGCTCTTGCCTTATAATACCGTGCTGTGAGTGCCTTGTATTGTGCGATCAGCGTATCTATTTCACTGGAAAATAAAAGATAGTCGGTTTGAGCTTGGGCACCTGTAATTTTTGCTGTGGCAATACTGTCTGTGCCGGTTACACGATACTTACCCTTCTCCAGATAGAATGTCTGTTCATCTGATTGCCTTTGATGGGTAAGGCTGTCCTTAAGCGGTACCAAAGCGAGATACGACTTATTGCCAAACGCTGTGGTGCCAGCGATCCTGAACGTATCGTTTTTTAATACTGCACTATCTTTTGCAATTTTTCCTTCACTATTTACGTAGGTCAACATCACCATTTTATTACTTCCTGCATGCAGAAATTTGCCTGATATTTCAAATTTATCCTGAGCGGCTACCCAACAAGGTATCAGGCTAAGTATTGTTATAAGTACTTTTTTCATGGCCGTATTTTGCGCCTAGCAGGCGTTATTTGATTAAAGCTGATAATTTAGTGATAAGGTCTTCGCCGTGAAGATTTTTCGCAATAATTACCCCCTCCGGATCGATGAGCAGGTTTTGCGGTACGGCAGTAATCCCATACATCTCAGCAACTTCGTTCTTCCATCCTTTCAAGTCACAGACGTGTATCCAGGGAAGCTGGTCTGTTTTCACAGCATACTCCCAGGATTTTTGGTCCTGATCGAGGGATACGCCGACCACTTCAAAGTTTTTCCCCTTCATTTGCTGATACGCTTTTAAAAGGTTGGGGTTTTCGGCCCGGCATGGCGCACACCAACTGGCCCAAAAATCTACCAATATATATTTCCCTTTCAATGAGGACAGTTTAAAAGGTTTACCATTTATATCAAGTTGTGTAAAATCGGTTGCTTTTATGCCTGTTTGGCGCCTTTTTGCGATCTCGATTTTTTCGAGGGTGCGTTTGCCCAGTGGCGACGATTGGAGGGCGGGTGAAAATTGATGAAATAGTGGTGCTGCCGTTGCCGGATCGAAATGAGCGTCAAGGATATTAATGTTAAAGGTGTATAAACCCATAAAAGAATTAAGGTGCGATTCGACAAATTTTAACTGATTGTCTTTGATTTCTGCTACCAATCTGCTCACACTGTCGGAGGCTTTTTTAAAGGCTTCATCCTTCGGCTTCCCCCTGAATGCATGATTAAGTTTACTAATGGTTTGGATTAATGGCATGATCGATGCTTCCAATTCCCGTTTATCTTTATTGATTACTGAGCCGCTGATGATCGCGTTTTTAATGGAATCGTTACCAGTAATGGAGATATTCGTATTTTCCAAAAAAAAACTCAACTGATCGTTCTGCGTGGCGGGTGTCCCCCCGCTTTGCCGGATAGCGATTAATGCTGGTTCAGGCTCCGCAACCATTCCAGTAAAGCGAAATGCGCCATCTTTAACTTCCACCGAGTCTTTGTCTTTGTATGCACTGCCTTGTACCGTGGCAAGATAGGCCATTGCGGGTACGTTTAATCCGGACAATTTACCGGATATGGTATATCCGCTTTGCGCCATTCCTGCAAGCGGCAACAGGCCAACCAATGCTAAAATTATTTTTCGCATGAATACTTTTTTTAATTATGGATTATTTTCAAGGCCAGGGTTCTGATCCATTAGTTTTTGCGGAATGCGTAAAACAAGCCGCTCTGGTGATAGCTGAAATTGCGTGGTGTCTCCAGTTTCAGCATATAAAACATGTGTATAGGTTTTTCCCTGGAAAAGGGGGTCTACTGATAGCCTGCGCATATCAAACCACCGGAAGCCATCCACGGCAAATTCACGCACACGCTCGTCGAGTATAAAATTAAGTAAAGGCATTTGCGCACCAGCAATGGCAGCAGGAATCATGGCGTCTGCGGCGGGCATTCTTTTCCCGCGCAACGTTTCCACATCTGCTTTAGCGCCTGCCAGGTCATTGGTCCTGCATTTACATTCGGCCCTAAGTAAATAGAGTTCCGGCACCAACACACCGATTTGTGTCTGAGATGATTGCTGCTTTCTCATTAGTCCGGCGACCGGGTAAGGCAACCTTGAAGAATAGGTGGAGCTAGCATAAAATTTCAATCGTAAATCAGTAGCACCAAATAAAGCAGCAGTTTGTGGGCTAATCACAATTTCATTATTATTGAAGGTCCAGGGATTAACAATTTGTTTCGCATATACATTCTCGTAATTATTCGGCAGCAAAGGATAGGAAGGGCCCGTTATAAGGCTAATCGGTAAAAAAGTGCCCCCGGTATTAAATTCCACGTTATAATCGTACAGCCTTACCGGGATGGCCTGGTTATCCAGATCAGTAATAGCAGCGTTTAAAAGTGGCAATGCGTCTTTAAAGCGGCCCATGAAGGTATATACTTTCCCCAGAATGGCCTCGGCTGCGGCTTTAGACATACGGGTACGGTAAGTTATCTGCGCAGGCAAGTTTGGGATAGCCGTTACCAGGTCGTTAATAATAAAGTCGTACACCTGCTGAACGTTTTTTCTGGTGAAGGTAGTTGTGGTAACGTCGGCTGTTTGTATAATAGGAAATCCTGGATCTGTTGCTGCGGTAGAAGTACTATAAGGTTTTCCATAGTAATTAATCAGCAAAAAATAGGTCCACGCGCGGCCGGCCATGGCTTCTGCTGCTATGGAAAGTTTTTGCTGGTCGGTGCCGCCGGAAGCGCCAGGTAACTCGGTTATTATTTTATTATAAAGGTAAATGTTTTGCAAGGGTACCACTGTTTCACCACCATCATCAGAGGGTTGGTACAGCATTGGCTCCCACCGGAAACTTGCCTGCGTTTTTAATACCGATGCGGTAAAATAAGGCTCTACCGCCGCTACCTCATCGCCCATGTTGATTTGTGCATTTGCACTAAGAACATTTAACAAATTGAGCGTATTTAAGAGCCCGTCATAGTCAGATACTGTCTGGGCCACTAATTTCCCTTTGGGCACGGTCTCCAGAAAGCTTTTTTTACAGCCGGTGCAGGAAAATACCGCCAGCATTACGATGAGCGCAACTTTGCTATATAGATGATTATGTTTCATTCCTGATTATTTTAAAATCTAACATTTAAACCAAACGACAATGCGCGCTGGCTGGCTGGCATCGTTCTGGTGCCGCCACTTGCATATTGAAATTCCGGATCGATATCATATTTGTTGGCCTTCCAAAGCATCAAGTTGGATATTCCTGCGCGGAAGGTAATCTGGTCTGCATTAATTTTTTTGAGTAAAAACTGCGGCAGGCTATAGGTTAAATTAATATCCCGCAATTTTATAAAGGATGCACTCACCACATTAACGTCTGCGCGGGTATAATAGGCAACATCGCGCCGGGAATCACTCAAGGTGGAATTGGCTACAAACGATGGCACGTTAGTAAAAGATTCGTCCCCTGGCTTTTGCCACCGGTTGTTAAATTCGGCGCTAACATTGCCGGAGGTAAAGCCGGCCCCAAGCGTATTGTGCGATAATCTTCCGGAATAAAAATTATTGACATCCCTCCTCATCACATCTCCCAAATTGAAAATAGCGTTGATGCTAAGCCCAAAAGAACGATAGTTGAAGTTGTTGGAAAAGCCTCCACTCCAAGATGGCTGCGAGCTGCCCATGTATTTAACGTCCGTTTTTGTGGGTACATTGGGCGTTTTAGTAACCGTACCATCTGTCAGGAAAACTTGTGGATCTCCCAGGTTGTCCAAGCCTGCAAATTGGTAAGCAAATAATGCATAGCCAGGATAGCCCGTCAAAAACTGTTGGGATATCATTTGACTGCCCGTGGTTATCGGAGAGGTATTGATGTTTAAACTGGTGATCTTATTTTTGTTATAGGCAACATTTAGCATGGTAGACCAGCTAAAATCTTTATGCTGTATGTTTACCGAGTTCAGGCTAACTTCAATCCCCTTATTTTGAAGGTTGCCCAGATTGCCAAAAACGTTGGTATATCCTGTAAATCCATTAATCATTACATTACCCAATAAATTATCTGTTTTCTTGCGGTAAACGTCTACCGAGCCACTTAAACGATTGTTCAGTACGGCAAAATCGAGTCCCAGGTTTATCGTAGCGGTGCTTTCCCAGGTTAGCTTCCTGTTTGCCGGGGTGTAAATGTTCAATCCTCTGCCATTTGGTAGAAAACTGCTACCAGACGCGCTTATAATATCATAAGAAGCGGCGGTACCCGGAGTGGGGGCATTGCCTGTCAGGCCATAGGTGGCGCGCAAGGCCAGATTATCTACCCATTTCACCCGCTTCATAAATGCTTCGTCGCTGATTAGCCATTTGGCGCCTGCGCTCCAAACTGGTTTGTTTTGTGCAGCTGCATCCAGGCCAAAGTTGTTGCTCCGGTCTACCCGGTAGCTGCCGTTGGCGGTATATTTATGGTTAAAGGTGTAAGCGGCATTAGCATAATAAGAAGAAAACCGGCTTTGCGTTTCTGACTGGCCTACGGTGTAAGGAGTACTCAGGTAGCTATAGCTTGCTACGTAATTGGGCCAAACCACGCCGCCAATGGCCGAGGCCAAGGTTTTATAATCTACCAGCCCACTTGTTTGCAGCGATGGATTCCAGCCGTATACGGTGCTGACATTGGTAACACTATATTGTTCCTGCGCTTCCTGGCCTACCAAAACAGTCAACTGATGTAACCCGTTTCCCCAATTTTTATTATAATCTAATTGGTTGCGCACAGTCCAGTTCTGCTGATTCAACATCGTCACCGAATAATTACCACCGGTTGCCGGCATATTATATACTGGTGTGGAAGCAGCCGTGGGTGCTATGGTAAATTGTACCACCTGCGACCTCACCTTAAAACTTTTGTCGCTATCATAGCTACGCGTACGGGTATTGCCTTTAATATAACCATAACTGCCTTCAAAGGTCAGCCCGTCTATTAGTTTCACATTAACGCCTAAGATATTACGGCTGGTTAGCATATCGGTCTTGGTGTATCCGTAATTCACTTCATTGAGCGGGTTATAGTCCAGGTTAATGCGGCTGCGCGTCTGGAAATCGATCCTGGTGGCCTCGGGCAACGATGTCATAAAAGGCATTGATAAATTGTTGCCTGCATTGTCCCGGAATAACTGGTATGGATAAAACTGATCGGTAGGGCTGATGTTACGTGGCGTGCTGGTAGCGTTCTCGGTGAGGTCGGTGATCAGATTAAGTTGGATACGCCTGCCAACGTTAAAATCCTGCCGCAGGTTAATTTTATAAGTATTATTTGTTTGCCCGGGACCGCTTAACTGATTATCTGTATAGCTCATGGACCCATAAAACCCATAATTATGCTGGCCGCCTGAAACAGAGAGCGTATGGTTCATCAGCAACGCATTGCGATAAAACAAGTCTTTGATCTGGTGGTTATTGCTGATAGCCGCCAAACTGTCGAGGCTCTTATTGGCCTGTGCAGCGCTGATGTTGCCCAGATACTGGTTATATAAGATATCCTCGTGAGGGGCCAGTCCGGCACCTGCCGATGGAAAGGAGGTAACAGTGGCATAAGGAAAAGCAACCGGATCGAAGGTTTCCCTGGCAGCCTGTATAAATTGCTGGCTATTTAATACCGGGAAATAATTGATATCTGGCTTGCCCTGTATATTAACAAAGGCATCATAAGAAACCTTAAGCTTACTGCTCCTGGTTCCTTTTTTGGTAACGATAACAATTACACCGTTGGCTGCCCTCGATCCCCAGATAGAAGCCGCCGTGGCGTCTTTCAGTACAGTAATATCCGCAACATCCTGCGGGTTGATGTTGGAAATGTCTGTGAGGGGAATGCCATCCACTACGTACAAAGGGGCCGGACTGATGGATACGCTTGTTAAACCCCTGATCAAATAAGGGGTTTGTCCCGGGGCGTTATTAATCGTTAAGCCAGGTACTAATCCGTCTAAACGCTGTAAAATATTCATACTGTTGGAACGGTTTTCGATGATGCTCATATCTGGTTTGGCAAATGAGCCGGCGCTTCGTTCCCTGGCGATGGTTTGATAACCGTTTGATACCACGGCGATCTCCTGAAGATTGCTCGTATTGGCTTTCATAACAATAGTAACGTTAGCCGCGTTTTCACGGGTCACTTTTACCTGTTGCGTAACGTAGCCTACAAATGAGATTTCTAACACCGCTTCAGGCGATTCATTGGTGAATTGAAACATTCCGTTGCTGTCTGTGATCACGGCATGCTTGTTCATCTTATTGATAACGGTGGCGCCAACGAGCGGTATGCTCCTAGAATCGCTGATTACCCGCCCATGGATATCTATGGGCAGGACATATACATCGCTGAATTTTTCCAGCACCGTTTTGGGTTTTTGTGAAACAACCACCGATTTATCTTCGATAGAAAATTCCAGAGATTGTCCTTCAAAAATCTGCTTTAGCACATCGTTCAGATCGCCGTTCTTCACCGTAATGGTTACAGGCTTTGCGCCTTTTAGTAAAGAGGTGGTAAATAGGATGTCGTAACCGGTTTGCACCCGTATTTTATAGAAAACCTGTTCTAAAGGGGCATTCTTTTCCGATAAACTAACTTTTTGTGCGTGCGCAGACCCGCTAACCTGGAGGATGGCCGTGATCAGAAAAAGGATAGTTAACTTCATAGTCAGCATAATTTGACGGGTACAGCCGGGCGGCTGCACAAAAATCCTAAGATAAGATTTGTACATTTGTATAGAGTGAGTTTTGCGTATTGCCTATGCATTGTCCAGATGAGCGGCTTAACGCGGTTCTTAAATACTTAAAGTTATTTATGAAGACTCCTTACAAGTCATTCCGGGTTGACTCGGAATGACTTTTTTTATTTGTCAATTTCGGCGGGGCACAAGATGCCCTTCGTCAAGTTTTATAACTCGCCGGCCCAATAATTTTACTGGGTAATAGTGACCCTCCTTCCTTCTATTTTGAAATGAACGACTTTGGTTTTCTCAAGCATCTTTAAAACTTGGCTGATATTTTTAAACCTGGATATTGCACCATTAAAACCCTCTTCAGAAACTTTTCCCTCATATTGGACATCAATATTGTACCAGCGGGAAAGCTTGCGCATAATACTTGCTATCTTTTCATCCTTAAACTGGAAGTACCCATTTTTCCACGCTACCGCTTCGTCAAGGTCTGCCGGACCAACGGTTATTCGACCACTCCGGGTGGTTGATTGCTGCCCGGGTTTGATAACCACGCTATTTTTTCCTGCTACAATTTTCACCGATCCTTCCAGTAGCGTTGTCTTAACGTTTGCTTCGTCGGGATAGGCATTGATGTTAAAGTGTGTTCCTAACACCTCGACAACCTGTTCGTTAGCAACAACGATGAAGGGTTTAGCCGCATTATGCGCCACCTCAAAGTATACCTCACCGGTAACTTCTACTTTTCGTTCTTTCCCGGGGAAAGCTGTAGGATATTTGATGGAAGATGCAGCGTTTAGCCACGCCTTGGTGCCATCTGCCAGTATCAATTGGTATTGGCCACCAATGGGCGCGCTCATCGTATTATATTCCACTATATCGATGGCACTTGCCTGGCCCGTAGCTGGCCGGTAGGTTACGTTGCCGTCTGCAGTCTTATGTATACTGGTTTGGCCCTCTAAAGCAAGTTCGCCATTTTTAGCGCCGTACAAATTAATTTGCCTGCCATTGGATAAAGTGAGGATCGCCTTATTTCCACCCGGTGCGATATCGGGTAGCTGAGTGGTCTTTACAACGGATATAGTTGATTTAGTTGAAAAAATATAGGCTGCAATGCCTAAACAGATTAACAAAGAGGCAGCCACCGCAAGACGCGGCCATATTTTTAGAACAACAGTGTATTCGCGGGTATGTGCCATGATGGCCTGACGCGTTTTTGCATTGGCCCGCTCTATACTTTGAAAGGAAGGCATAAAATCACTTTGCGACAAGTCATGGATATGCCAACTTTCAACAAGGGCTTTCTCCTCCTCGTTGCAGGTTCCTGCTTGGTAACGTTTAATTAATTCTTCGGGTGAGTATTTTCGTTCCATTTACCTCCTTCCGTAAAGACGATTTTGATATATGTAGGTTTAAAAGGAGTGAGGGCCCAGCTCAAATGCTGTTTTTTTTAAAAAAATAAGTATGGGTCAAAACAACCACGTAAAGAGTGTACTCAACTTTACGCGAAGCTCTTTTAATGCGTTATTGACTTGATTTTTTACCGTTTTTTGAGAAATATGTAAGATTTCAGCGATTTCTCTATGCGACAAATGGTGTTTTCGGCTAAGTTCAAAGACATTCCGCATTTTGTCGGGCAAGCATGCTATTTCCTTTTCAATAAGCGCTGAAAGTTCTTTTTCCCGCAAGATTTGATCTGCCTGGACTGGAAAATTTTCTGTGAAGTTTTGGAAGGAGGCGCTATAATTTGTTCTCACTTTTTTGTGATCCAGTAAATCAAAAAATTTATACCTGACCGCGCTATAAAGATAGGCTGACAAAGACTTTTCAAATATTATTGTTTTTCGTTTATCCCACAGGTACACGAACACATCCTGTACAATATCTTCGGCTTCGCTTTCTTCCTTTGTGATTTTGCAGGCATAAATATATAACAGCCCGTGGTAACGATCGTAGATTTGGGTGTAAGCACCTTGGCTGCTGTCCTTTAATAAGGACAGCAATTGTTGATCGGTATATTGTACAAAGTTCTCCACCTGTTAAACAATGGAAGTTACGATAAATCGTTATGAATTTAATACTAACCATAGATAAAATAATAAAAAGGGGTTGTCCGGATGGCTCCTGCCAGGTCATTTATTCCATCCTGACCCCCATCTGGACGCTGGCAGTAAATGCCTGCATTGTGTTTAACCTGACCAAACAAAACGGCCCCGATATATCCAGGCCGCCATAGCATATGGGCTAGTATTTCCTGAAAAAATAACCATGTAGTAATATAATGAATGCTCCCTATGTCGCTAATACTTCCGCAAAATGTGAACAATCCGGTGGCAAAACTATTTAACTGCTTTCGGTGCAAAGTAATTTTAAGGATGGAAATTCGTTGTCCTTGATAAATTTATCCGGAATAACGGATTTATAAATAACTTATTTATATGCAATATCCTTTTATAAAAAATCATTAACGGTACTTAAAAATGTGCTAGTTAAAATGCTTAATGTATTGTTCGATAGATGCCCGATAGCAGTGATTTTGTGTCGCTGGCAGGTAAATCTTGCTGTAGTTCCCAGATCATGATACCGGCTGCACCCTGCGCTTTGGCATAGGCCGCTTTCTGTTGGATGGTGGGCAAGCCATTGTAGTAAATGGTACCCTTACCTGGCACTACCACGGTATCCAGGTTTTCTGATCCGGGGAAGTTATGTACAATGTCGCGGTAGGTGAAGCTGCCATCACTGTCTGGCGACGGATAACCCGGGCCAAACGCGTATCCGTAAAAGGGTACACCCAGTAGTAGTCGATGAGCCGGGATACCGCGTGATCTAAAAAACTGGAAGTCATTTATCGCCAGCGTATAGCTTGAATGTTGCCCAGGTTTTTGGGTATTCCATACACCGGTGGAGTCGTACGACATAATGTTGATATAGTCGAATTGCTGCAAAGTGGCTGTGGCAATATATCTGGGACCACTACTCCATGTTACCAGTGCCGCAGAAAGTAGTTTGTGATGGGCTTTCAGTGCGGCCGATACCTCGCGTATAAAACTGCCATACCTTGCGGTATCGTCTGTGATCAGGTTGTTTTCCAGGTCTACATCTACACCGTCAAAATTAAGGTTGTTGGCTAGTTGTATAATGTTGTTTATAAAAGCGGCCCGGTTAGCCGGGGTAAGCTGTGAGGCCAGTGTAGCGGGTGGATTGCCGCCGCCTATGGCGAAGTACACCCTGATTTTTTTTGCATGGGCAAGTGCTACTACTTTTTCTAGGTTTTCGAGGTTGTAGTCGCTAAAAGTGCCGGCTGTGTTGGGATTTAAGAAAGCGATGTTCAGATCTGTCAGTTTGGTGAGATCTAACCCGCTGATATTTTCATACCAATGGTTGTCGCTGTTATAGTAACCCAGTATACGCATACTATCTGTGGGTGGATAGGTGGCATTGCGATGCATACCTTTAGAGCAGGCTGTAGTGGCCACCAGGAGAAGTGTAAAAAGAAGGCAGGTATTTTTCATCTGTACATGTTGAAGAGTTCAATAAAAGAAAACGCTATACCGTAGGCGTGTATAGCGTTTTCAGCAAACGGATATTTGTTCTCTATTACTGTGGTGTAAAGGTAAAGTTATGAACGATCAGCTCTACAGACTGACCATTGGATGGTGCTGCACCATCTACCAGCCATAGGTTCATGTGTATGGGGAGTGACAGGCTGCTTACCGGGAAGCCGGAAGGCGTGGTCCAAGGGAAGAAAGCATTGGCGGCGGCATTGGTAAAGCCGTGGTAACCTTTGAAAGATACCGCAGAGCTGGTGCGGGTGAAAGTGTGCGTGGTATAAGTGCCAGAGAGTGATAACTCATTAGTGGCGGATACCGACGCTGGCGTGTGCGTGGTGGAGGGGTACACGGTGTAGTTGTAATTTGGATAGCTGGAGTTACCCCAGCGTGAAAATTCAATATCCACTTCGTGAAATCCATCTGCTCCGGCTTTGTAATTAAACAGGCCAAATACCAGGTTTTTATCGAGGAGGTCTACACGGCCTTCTACCTGCCAGGAATAGGTACCGTAGCCAAAGGTAGAATTAGAGTATACTTCTGCGCAAAGCCAATGTCCGGTGGAGGCATCTTTGCGTAGTTTCAGGTGTAGCCAGCCATTTTCATCCACCCATACACTGCTGGAGCTGTTACTCCAGTAGTTGGGGCCAGGGCCGCTGGTTCCGCTTTCGCTGCGAACCGTCCAGGTAATCCCACTAAAGGAAATCGTACGGTCCGTAAGCGCAGCGCGGGGGGCTGTATTATTGGAGGTTTCAGTGGTCTTTGTTGATTCTTTGCTACAGCTATAGCATGCAGCGGACATCAGCAATATCAATGCGAATTGCTTCATGGATAATGGATTTTAATGAATGAGAATTGTTTTAGTCTATTGGGCTATCCGTTTGCTCGTTATTGTTTGTCCCACCACACCGGTTGCATCCAGTCATTCTTCCCGCCAATGCGGCCTATCGCATCGTTATAGTTGTTCGTATTGTTATACGCTTCTGTACTCGGGTAAAACAGTCGGAGGAAGGGTTTTCCACCGGTTTCCGACTCACCGCCTACGTCTTCAATGGGTGCCAGTACGGGGTACCCGGTGCGGCGTTGGTTGGCAAAGGCTTCATATCCATTGGGGAATAGGGCTACCCATTTCTGCATATTAATTTGCTCAATTGCCGTAGCCGGGTCCAAAGGGTGTGCTGTTACGAAAGCGTCAACTGCGGCGCTGTTTACCGGTACCATGCCAGGATATATTTCCAACTGTTTCATCGCGGCACGGATGCCCAGTTGGTAGTGGTCGTTGGCGTTGTCGGATATCCATCCACGGGCGGCGGCTTCTGCCAGTAGAAGTTCTGTTTCTGCATATCCCATATGCAGGAAAGGAGCTTGCAAGGCATAAAATGGCGATGCTATCAGCGTGTATTTGTTGCCCTGGGGAATGGAACTGCCGTCCGGCGCTACATAATCAGACCAGTTATCCCACCAATATAAGCCGGGGGTTATGGACAGGTAGTTTGTTTTGGCGGTAATATCGGCTCCGTTTGCGTCTTTGTTTACGAAGAAGGAAGCAATACGGGGATCGTTTTCTGCCTTCAGGTAATCCACGAAGGTGCTACAGCCAATGGTATAATTATAGGTTTGTTCTTCCTGTAAGGCTTGGCTCAGTCCATTGCCGCGCAGGTCGGGGAAATTGTAGGCTTCGTGAATAATTTTGAAGTTGTCGTCTGCACTGGCCATTACGCCGGCGTCGAAAGCCTTCTTTACCTGGATGGCCGCCGTAGCCGGATCGCGTTTGCTAAGACGCATGCCCAGGCGCAGGCGCAGGGAATTGGCCAGTTTTTTCCATTTATTAATATCGCCATCATACACGATATCATTTGAAATAGGATCGCTGCTGTTGTTGAATTGAGCGGTGGCTTCATCGAGTTCTTTAAAAAAATCAGGGTAAATATCTTCTTGCTTATCGTACACTGGCGTGTATACCTTGTCGTAGTATGCCATGCCGGCTTGTTTGTAAGGAATGTCGCCGTAGTTGTCAGTAAGTACGGAGAAGATATAAACCTTGAGAATACGGCCTGCTGCAACATAGTTCACCAGGGCCGAGTCGCCTTTTATACGCTCGATCATGTCTACTAATTGTTTGACGCTTTTGCCGTAAAATATTTCCCAAATTCGTTCGTCGTAAAAGTCGTCGCGAATATATTTACTACCCGAACGCATGCCCCAACTGCCGTTCAGGTATTGTACCCTGGGCAGTAAAAGGTAAAGGTTGGGATACCCCATTTCGCGGCCACCGTTCAAATAATAAGCAGCGGAGGCCAGTTGCTGCCCGGGCGCAATGCTGCTGCCTTTGGTAGGGTCGGTATTGATGGAATCGAAGTTCTTGGTGCAACTGCTGAACAACAATGCCGTAGCTATGAAGAGGAAAAGCGTATACCTGTTACGTCTCATTGTTATCATTTTAAAATTTTGCAAAAAGGTTGATGCCATAAGATCTGCGGGTAGGCAAGGATCCGTATTCGAAGCCCTGTCCGTTGCTATTGTTGTAGCTTGATTCCGGATCTACGTTGGGAATGTGTTTGCTGATGGTAAACAGGTTGCGGGCCACCAGCGAAAGCGAGATTTCGCGCACCACGGTGCCGGTAAACATTGATTTGGGGAAGGTATAATCAAGGTTCACCTGGCGTATTTTTACAAAAGAAGCGTCATAAATAAATGGTTCCGGAATATTGTCGGTAACACGCTGCCAGTAGGCCTGTGGGTTTACAAAGCCGCTTACATCTATGTAAGTGGGTTTGCCATTTGCATCGGTACCAGTTTGCTGCACGCCCGTCACCGGCAGGCCACCCGTTGCGGTCCATGCTTCGGAGGTAGCACCTGCGGCCAGCCTGGCATTTTCTGAAGCGGCCCAGCCTTCGCGGCCTTTCAAGGTGCCTTTCTGCCTGCCATTGGCGTAAGCCAGTAAGTTGGTCATGGAGTAAATGCTGCCTCCCTGTTTGATATCGAGTAATATGTTGAGCGAAATATTTTTAAAGGTGAATCGGTTTGATATACCGCCAATCCATTTGTATTGGCCATTACCCAGCTTTGCATCCACCGGATCGTACTGGGGCAGGTTGTTGGCATCGAGTATCATTTGGCCTGCATCGTTGCGCAGGTATTTGCGGCCCACAATAATGCCGTATTCATCGCCTTCTTTGGCTACTATGCTGGCGTTGGCCCAGCGGGCAGAGGCCAGGGTGTAATAGCCGGATACCAGGGGGCTTAGGGCTACGATCTTATTGCGGTTACGTGCATAGTTGGCGCTCAGGTCCCAACTGAAATTTGTGGTAACAATGGGTTTTACTTGCAGGGTTACTTCCAGTCCTTTATTTTGCACGTTGCCGGAATTGATCACTGCGGTAGAATACCCGCTGGTGGTGGATATGGGGGCGCTCAGGATTTGATTGCGGGTATTAGACTGGTACCAGGTTACATCCAGGTTTATCCGGCTGTTGAGGAACACCAGGTTGGTACCCACTTCGTAAGACCTGCTGATGCTGGGCTTCAGTTCGTTGAACGGTACCTTGTCTACCGCCACGCCCCCAATGGCGTAGCCACCCACAGTAGGCATATCCGGGTTGCTGCCATAAGTAAGTTTAAGTTGGTAAGGATCAATAGCGTCTGTACCCGTTTGCGCCAGGGAGAAGCGTACTTTACCAAAGTTCAAAATGTTATTCTTCCGGATCAGTTCAGAGAATACAAAGCTGGTGGATACAGAAGGGTAGAAAAAGGAGTTATTGTTTTTAGCCAGGGTGGAAGACCAGTCGTTTCTGCCCGTAATGTCGAGGTAAATGAGGGTTTCGTAAGCAAGGTTCAGTGCCCCGTACACCGAGTTAATGCGTTTGTGATTCAGTAGTTCGTTACTGAGTTTCGTTTGAAAGTTGTTGATACTCTTTACCCCCATCACACTGATATCACGCCCGGTAGTATTCAACAAGTCTTCTGTATAATCCATGCGGTTGGTGCCCAGGTTGGCGCCTATCCAGATCTTTTTGACCTGCTTACCGAAGTTCAGCATCAACTCACTGTTGGTTTCGCGCAGGGTGCGATCTTTGATCGCGATAGCACCTGTCTGGTTAAAGGGGGTAGAGTATTCCATGAATTCGCGGAAGCTGAATTTGGAATAATCTGTACCGGTGCGGCCCTGGATAGATAAGGTGGGCAGCAGTTGATATTTTAATAGTACAAAACCATTCAGGCGGTCTTGCTTACTGCTATTGGGCTGTTCATTAATGGCCCAGTAAGGGTTTACCTGGTAAGAGTTATTGTTCCAGTTAATATAATAGCCGGTAACGGGATCTTTATAATCTTTGAGCCAGTTGATGTCGATATTGGGTGCAATGCCACTCAATACATATCCTATGTTATTCGGATTGTCTGACAGTGCGGGGCGGTTGTCTACGTTTTCGTTGAGATAGGCCAATTTAGCGTCTATCGTGAACTTGTCGGTAAGCTGGGAAGTACCGCGGATGGAAAAGTTATGGCGGATAAGACCACTCTTTGGTACAATATCGTCATTATGAATGTTGGTATAAGTAAAGCGCATTTGCGTTTTATCATTGCCGGAGGCAATCGCCAGGGAGTTGGTGAGGGTAAGCCCATCGCGGAAAAAGTTTTCGATATTGTTATGTGCGTTTACATAAGGTACCTGCTTTCCATTCCATAGCCATACCATGCTGTCGGCATTGAGTTTGGGTCCCCAACTTGCCTGCGAATAGCCGCGGGCGGTAGCTACGTCCCGGGGTAGCAGGCCATCGCGGCCACTACCATATTGGTCTTGGAAGTCGTAACTGTTGTTTAGTTTTTCTACCACAGCATTGGAGGTAAATTCTAATTCAAATCCTTTGTGACTGCCCTTTTTGGTGGTAATGAGTATTACCCCATTGGCTGCGCGACTGCCGTAAAGAGCGGCTGCGGCACCGCCTTTGAGTACCGAGATAGTGGCAATTTCGTCAGGATTGATGATGGAGGAGCCGTCTCCCAGGTCATACCCACCGTAGGTATCTGCCTGCCCGGGCGAAGAGTTGTTGATCGGAATACCGTCTATAACATAGAGTGGTTGGTTGTCGCCGCCAATCACCTTTACGCCGCGCAAGGTTACTTTTACGGACCCGCCTACGCCGCTGTTGGTTGTATTCACATCGAGGCCGGCCACCTTGCCGCTGAGAGCTTCCATGGGATTGGTTTCCCGTACTTTGGTAAGCTCGCTGCCCTTTACATCGGTAAAGGCATATCCCAAGGATCGTTCCTGGCGACCAATGCCCAGGGCCGTTACCACCACGGTATTCATGTCGATGGTGCGGGGCTTGCTGGTATCAGGCGTATTGGAGGTATGTACTTCCGTTTGTTTAATAATGATGTTTTTACCAATAGCTTTAATGGTAAACTGGTTGGCTGGAAATAGTTGCTGCAGCACCGCACTGATGGCAATGTTTTTTTGACGAATGGAAAACGTATGCTGGTTGGCCACTACCGAGTTAGGATAGGCAAAGGAAACACCGGCCTGTTTTTCGATTAGTTGTAAAATGTCTTGTGCCGGTTTGTTTGCTACATCAATAGAAATCTTCTGAGATAAGGCGTTGGCCTTATCCTGGCCGCGCAATGGCAGCAAGGTGCACACCATCATGCAGAGCATGAGCATACAGGGGAATAATTTCATTTCGCTTGGTGTTTTAATAGTCATATAAAGCACTCATTACAGGTATGCCATACATCCTTATCCGGCGTGCAACAGGTAGGCCAAAGCCTGCGGCGCGACTTAAGTTACAGATGAGCAATACAATGCAGACCGGCTTATGCCGTTTGGTTGAAAAACATCGATAAATGCGAATTACGCGATAGATCCTTGGTCGTTGATTCTTTTACAGGTGTACCTTTTGAGGGTACTATTATTTGTTAGTAAACAGATATGCGTGTGTTGTTAATGGCTTGGCTTGCAGGTCCAGCATTTCGCCCATTACCAGTAATGCTTCGGGCAGTGGTAATTGATTGAAACGTATAGTAATGCGGTTATGGAGCAGGCTTGTGTCCTGCAATTGCAGCCGTACCTGGTAATATTGTTCTAATGTTTTTAATACGGTGCTTACTGGTTGGTCGGTGAAGGCCAGGTCGTGGCTGGTCCATCCATAACGGTAACTATAGTCGCCCGGTTGTTTGTGCACGCTGTGTTGTGCTACAACTGCCATGTTGCCTGCAATAAGGATCACGGGTGATTGGTTGTCTATGCCCACACTTACCTTACCATCGCGCACGGTTACGTCGCTGTAACCGGGCGCTGTTTTTACGTTGAAAGCGGTGCCCAGTACGGAAATGGTAGCATCTGGCACCTGCAGGCTAAAAGGATGCTGTTCGTCTTTGATAACGTCGAAAAAAGCTTCGCCGGTTTGCAATTTTACCTGCCGGCTTGTTCCGTGTAAGTTATAGGTCAATGCAGTGCCAGGTTGCAGGTATACCACCGATCCATCGGGGAGGTGCAGGCTATCTATGGTGTTGCCTTTGGCGGTATAGGCCTGCCATTGTTCCTGCTGCCGGTGCAGCAAAACATAACTGCCCAAAACCAGCAGTGGCAGTGCTACGGCAGCTATACGCCACCACTTGTTGCGGGTAGCTTGCAAAGGATAAACTTTGTGGGTAGGCGCCATCTGCAGTTCCCGGCGTAGTGTTTCCCACTCCGTAGCCTTGTCGAAACTTAAGGACGGTAACTGTGTGCTGGCATCCCACACGGCTTTCAGTTCGTTATACAAGGTGCAGTTATCTGCGGATTCGTCTAACCATGCTTGTAAAGCGGCTTGCTTTTCCTGGTTCCCAGGATCACTAAGATGATCAATGACGATGGTATACTGCTCGTTTTCCATATGCTTATACTATTATGACATGCGGGGAGACCTAAACTTTGATGTTTATTCCAACTTTTTTTTGGGGAGCAGGAGCGGGCGTAGGGTTTTAAGGGCTACGGATAGCTGGAAATAGATGGTATTCAGGGTAATACCAAGTTTTTGCGCGATTTCCTGAGGTTCTAACCCATGGATGCGGCTCAGTATAAATATTTCCCGGCAGCGGGGTGGCAGGGTACGCAGGTGTTGTAACAATTCTTTCTGAAGGAGAATATAGTCGGCACTTTCATAGAGGGAGGCCGGGTCGCGCTCAAATTGCAACAATTCTTCGCCCAGCTGGCGTTGCTGCCGTTTTAGTTCATTAATACACTGGTTAGTAATGGCGCGGAAAAGGTAATGGCGGACATGCCCTGTAATGGTAAGGGTGGTGCCCTTTTCCCAAAGATGTACGAACAGGTTGTGAACCATATCCCTGGCCAGGCCGTTATCTTTCAGCCAACGGTAAGCCAGGAGGTAGAGTTCCTCGCTACAGGCATTATACAGTTGCTGAAATACAAGCGGATCGCGGTGTTGGAGCGCCTCCGTTACCTGTGCCGCTGAAAGAGAAAAAACGTCCTGTCCCATTCATTAAATGTCTGTGGTAGCCATATAAGGGCGATATGTAATGATACAAAATTTATTTTTTGAATGGGAAATTTTAAATGGTGGTCCGGTGGAGGTAACCACCCTTCATCATAACAAAGGCGGCCCATCTAAATGGCCGCCTTTGTATAGCAGATCTTTTTTAAACCATGCCGCAAGCATATTGGGCTCGCCTTTTAGGGCCGCCCAATGTGCAAAACAGGTTAGTTATTTTTTAGAAATTGCTTACGCTCACGTTGTAGTGGGTATAAGTAGTGAAGCCCAGGAAAGTGCGGTCGTTGGGTATGCCCAATGGGGCTTGCAGGCCGCGCAGGTAGTTCAGGTTTGCCGTATTGTAGTGATGGTTGGCCACTTCGGTGCCGGGAAATACCGGGCTGGATGTAGCACATACCCCGCAATAAGCCCCGGTATAAGCGGTGCGCATAAAGTCGTAACCCGCGCTGATACGGCTGGAATTGGCCGTCCAGATGGAGTTGTCGCCTTGTATGGTGGCTATTTCTGCGGCATAGGAAAAGGCGGTAAGGGAATACTGGTAGTGTACACAGTCGTTGCGGTCGCACATTTCGCCAATGTAACCACTGCTGTCTATAATAATGGGCAGGTATTGCAGCACGGCAGCCTTTCCATTTTCATACACAGACACGCTGTTCAGGAATACGCCAATGGCCATTTTGGCGTAGCCCATGGATGCGTTCCAATTGTTGTTGTACACGGGCATATTGTTAATGTAATTGTTCTTCACATTATTCAGGTAAACGCCAAACTGGTCGATGTCGGCTTGCGACCATCCGCTGCCGGTGGTGCCGTTAATTTTATAATAGCGCATAATCTCGGCGGCAGCTACAAAGGTAGGCGTGGTCCAGGAGGCTTCCAGGCCGGGTTGGTAAGCGTTGGTGCCGGCATTGGGTACCAGGGCATAGTTCTGAAAGGTATAAGACCAGCCATTCAGGATTTGTATGCACTGCTGGGCGTAGGTGGCCGACCCGGTTTTGGCCCAGCGTAAGGCCAGCGCATAAGCCAGTTCTGCATCCCGGCGGATCTGGTCTTTGGAGGCAGTGCTCACACCATTAGAGCCTACGGTAACGGTGGCGTAGAAAGTTGTAGGCACCGTTTGCCCGTTTACATAATCCAGTACTTTTTGGTAGGCAGAAAGGCGGGCAGTGTTGCCGCCATTGGCCTGCGCGGCAATGAGGTCCAGGCTGGCCGTGTTGTTTAATACGCCCGGGTGGTTAAAAGAGGTGATGGCTGCGGGCCGCGCTACTTGCGACCCGTTGGTGGCTGCCGCTTCTTTTTTGGAGCAACTGGTGTACACCACGCAGCATATGGCTAGCAGGCCGCTCGTAATAAATGCATAAAGGAGGTTCCTTTTCATGATACTGGAATTTATGGTTTGAGGGTGTAAGCAATACAGGTCTTTACCAGGCCAACGGGTTATGATAATAGTGGTAGCTATCTGTTACAGGTAAAACGGGCACGTCATTGCCCTGCGCGTTCGCGGGAACGTGGTGGGCGTTTGCAGTTTGTGGTAGTTAATTAGGCTGATGCTTCGTTTTGGGCTAGCGGAAAATGTATTTAGGCGGATATGTATTTATTAAGCATACGTGGGTATGCATTACGCAGACAAATAACGGCCAGTACGAGAAGATTAACTAATATTTGGCAGGGTTTATTTACGAAATCGTTTTCGGAAATCTTTTGCTGGCGAGGGGTTTTGGGTATGCTATCGTGAATGCTTACGGCAGGGGTATAAAGTGGGGGCTTATCCTGCTCCGGAGAAAAGGCCGGCACCGGAATGGATACACAGCGGATAGCCACCGGTATGGCTGCTATCAGGTAAACTGGAAATACAACAAGGCCACTGCCGCCGCTGTCATGATGAGGAAAGTAAGGCCGCCCAGGATGTTTGATAACGTACTGTTGGTTTTGTCCTGCATGATCTTTTTGTTGTTACCGATGTGCAGGATGATACCGATGAGTACCGGTGCGGTAAGGCCATACAGGATAGCGGTATACAGGAGGGACTGAATAGGGCTGATGCCGATGAAGTTTAACGACAAGCCTACCAGTAAGGATAAAATAATGGATATATAAAAAGGTTTTGCCTGTGGAAATTTTTCGTCCAGGCCGGCCTGCCAACCAAAGGTTTCTGCCAGCATGTAAGCTTGGGAGCCTGCCAGCACCGGTATGCCTAAGAAGCCGGTACCAATAACGCCCACGGCAAATATCAGGTAGGCAAACCTTCCTACCAAAGGCTCTAGTGCTTTGGCTGCCTGGTCTACTGTATCCACCTGTCGAATGCCTGCCGGGAAGAGTACACTGGCCGCTGTAAGGATAATGAAAAACATTACCACGTTGGACAATAGCATGCCAATATTTACATCCTTGCGCATGTCGTCCAGCACTTGCTTGTCTACCATGATCTTTTTACTGTGCTTCCGGTCTTCTGCTTCCATGGTGGCCTGCCAGAAAAATAAATAGGGAGAAATGGTAGTGCCTAAGATGGCTACAAGAATGGAAAGAAAATCCTTATTGAAATGGAGGGTAGGGATAAAGGTATTTCGCGCAATCAATGCCCAGTTTTGTTTGATCATAAACGGCACGATCAAATACAGCAATAGGGAGATACAAAGCCATTTCAAGATGGCGGCAATGCGCTGATAGGGGAACAGGATGATGATGAACATCAGCATGCCGGTAAATAACACGCTGAAAACACTCACTGGTATTGTAGGGAATAGCATGTTGGCCACGGCACCCATGCCCTGGATATCTGCGCCTATGTTGAGCGTGATGGCGGGAAATCCAAACAAAAGCATCAGGTACAGTACAGGCTTGGAATAATGATTTCTTAAAGTTACAGTAAGGCCTTGGGAGGTTACCAATCCTATGCGGGCGCACATGCCCTGGATAGCGGCCATGAGGGGGAAGGTAATGAGGGCCGTCCAAAGGGTGGTGTAGCCAAACTGGGCGCCGGTTTGGGTGTAAGTGGCTATGCCAGAAGGATCGTCATCGCTGGCACCGGTAATGAGGCCGGGGCCTAGTATTTTTAAAGTGGATTTAATTTTCGAAGAGAGGGTGGCTGATCTTTTCATAGTTCCTGTATGCGGTGTACTTCAGATAAATGTTGCTGGCCGCCTGCTTGCAATGACGGTTATTTGTGGAGCAAAAGTTAGCGTAAATATCTGAAGAACACCCCATATTAATTTCAAGAAGGGGCTGTTTCGCCCAATTTTTTTATCCGGAAAATCTGGAATACCAGGTAGATGATTATACCCCATACGGCCAGGATCATGGTAAATGCTATGATAAGCAATGCCAGTGGTGCCTTGGCGCTTACTGCCCATAATGAGCGGGTATTAAACCCGAAATGGTCCAGGCTTTTTGCCCTCCCCCATGGCAGTGTTTTCAGTACGCTGATGTTGCCATAGCTATCATTGTCTTCTATTCTTGCACCCAGCACAAGATTGCCTTTGGCATCGCCGGGCAGGCTGTCGCGGGCAAAGGTAGCGGTGGCAGTGCCGGTAGAATCGGTGGTGTAGGAAGCGTCATCGCCAATGGGCAAGAAGGAGGCCTGGCGTTGTACGCCTATCTTTACTTCTACGTCCTTTACATTCACGGCACTATCGCCCTGCAATTCCTGTACAGTAACCAGCAGTGTGCGGGCACCGTCCTGGCCAGCTACAGTGTCTAAAATTAAACGGGCTTTGGTGATTTCAATGATCTTGGTTTGCGCCCCGAAAGAGTGGGTGGGGGTGCTGATAGCAATGAAATTTAGTTTGTCGCCCGCGTTCCAGGCCGCTTGCAGGGAGGGCGGCAGGGTGGCAAAAGCTTTCCCGGCCTCGTTGGTCACTACACGGCCAATGCGATTGGCCGGCACGCTGTCGTTTAAGTACAGTTGTACGGGCAGGGCTTTCAGCGGCTCCAGCTTGCCGTCTGCCTTTTCCGTGGCTGTTACTTGCAGGTAGGGAACACTGTTGGCATTGTTGAAGTAATCCAGCTTAAGCAGCAATGCTGGTGGTTGGGCCTGGGCCTGGGCCTGCGCTGCTCCAGCTAGTAGCGAAAGCAGCAACCCGCCTGCCAGGCGGCCATATAAGATGCATATCTTTTTCATATCAGTTTGCTTTCTTTTCTACCATTGTTTCATGAATCGGTACGATCGGGAATATCCGGACCAGCAGGGTAATCACCAGCATACCGCCCGCCAGCGAACCACAGGCGATGGCCCATTCTTCCCAACTGGGGAAATAACTTTTGTAAGACAGCGGCACATCATGCATAGGCAGGAAAGGATGGAGCATAGAAGGCACTACGATAATGTATCGCTTGAACCAGGCACCGGTTACGATCATAATACCGGCTATGAACATGGGCAATGGTTTTCTGCCGCTTTTAAATAACAATAGCAGCATCGGCAGGATCATGGATACCAAAATGGTGGTCCAGAACTTTACGGCCCAATCGCCGACAAAAAGTTCTTTCAGGTGGGCTTCTTCGTCTTCCTTCATCTTAAAGGCAGGCAGCAGGTATTCGCTGATATTAAAGTATAGGTACACCAGCGCCAGTAACACCACTATTTTGCCCATCTTGTCGAAGTGGTCGTCGGTAATGTAATCATCCATCTGGTAGGCCTTCCGGACTACAAACATGGCTACTACCACCGCGCCGCTGCCAGCCAGGAATGCGCCGGAAATAAAGTAAGCGCCAAAGTTGGTGCTATCCCACCCAGGACGGAAGGTGGTGGCAAAGAGCCAGGAGGTAACGGTATGGATACCGAATGCCACCGGGATGATGGTAATGCAAAGGATATTGATGGCCTTATCGCTGATAAGCGTTTGGGCGTAGGTACCTTTCCAGAAAGATCCCATGACGCGGTACAACTTCTGAAAAGGGCGGGTAGCGGCAGATGGGCTGCTAAGCAGTATTTTAATATCCGGCAGCAAGGGGAGGTACAGCAACAGGAAGCTGATGAAAAAATACGTGGTGATCACCACCACATCCCAGATAATGGGCGATTGAATACGCCCATGTACAAATACATTAAGCAGCCTTTCCGGCCGGCCCATATCGATGATGATGATGAGGGCGGCAAACATGATGGCGGCAATGGCAATCATTTCTGCTATCCTGGTGAGCGGTGTGCTCCATTTTACATTGGCCAGCCGCAGGATAGCAGTAATTAAGGAGCCTACCAGGCTAATGGCTACAAAAAAAACGAAGTTGGAAATATATAATCCCCAGGAAACATAATCCCGCATGGCGGTTACGCCTAGTCCATACCGCAACTGGCGGTAGTAGGCATATACGCCCAGCAGGCAAATACACATCAATAGGCCCACCCATAGCTGCCCCGTTTTACCAAATTTACGGGGCAGGAGGTCGGCTATGATCTGTTCGTCGGGTATTTTTAATGCTTTTTCCACAATAATACTTTTTTAGTTTGGTGGCTGGCCGGATTATCCTTTATCATTTTCTTCTCCTGCTTCAATCGGGAAATTCCTGTTTACCGGCGGCAGGTAATATACATTGGGTTTGGTACCCAGGTCTTCCATCAGGCGGTAGCCGGCTTTATCTCTTACCAGGTCGCTGAAGCGGAATGTTTCTGCGCCATTGGTTACGCTATCTTCATTCAGGTCGCCAAAAAAGAACACCCCGTTCGGGCAGGCAGACACGCAATGGGGCAGCTCGCCCTGGCGGGTCATGTCCGGGCAAAAATCACATTTGCCCACAGTGCCTTTTTTCTGCGGTACGCTGGTTTCCGGGGAATAAGGTGTTTCTGCTATTTCTTCCGGCAGCACTGGCTCGTTCCAGTTAAATACGCGGGTAGAGTAGGGGCAGGCAGCCATACAAAAGCGGCAGCCTATACAGCGGTCGCTATCGATGAGTACAATACCATCTTGTCTTTTAAAAGTAGCATCTACGGGGCATACCTTCACGCAAGGCGGCTCATCGCAATGCATACAAGTGGTGGGCTGCCAGTAAGGGGCCGTGTAGGCAGACTCCTTCATCTTCTGTACCTTAATCCAGTTTTGTCCATCCTGGATATGGTGCATATGATTACAAGAAGCCTGGCAATGTTTCAGGTTTTTACAACGGGCCAGGTCTATCACCATCACAAACTTTTTACCGGGTATGCCTATCCTGGCTTCGCTGTTGGACACGCTGGGCATATGGGGCACCGGTTTTAGAAAGGCCTTGTCTACTTCTATCACCTCCCCGTTGACCGACAACAATTTTACCTTTTCGCCCGTAGGCGCCACCTGCTGGTCTTCGGCCTGGGTGGAGAAAGGGTCTTTAAGACCGTTGCAGGCTGCGGCCGCCACGGTAACAGCGGTGAGTGCAGCGCCGGAAAGGAAGGCGCGCCTGCTTTGTGATCCATTCGTTGATTCGCTCATGACTTTGCGTTGTAGTTAGTGAATAAAAGTATCAGGGTTTCTTTTTAACCCAGGTACGCAATTCCTCGTTCGTTATTTTTTTCTTAGGCTGCTGTTTCAACACGGCGGCATTGATCTGCACCAGGCGGCCATCTTCTGTAAGCATGGTCATCCACGCTGGTGGCGGTGCGGGCGGGCTTTTCTTTCTAAACAGGGAAAGGCCGGCAAAACCTGCTATGGCCAAGCCTATCCATCCCACAAAGGAGCGCCGTTTGATGGCTTTATCGTTAGGCATATACTTCATTTAGCGGTGAAACCGGCTTGCCTGGCAAGCCGGTTTTTAATGTACAGCTTACCAGATCTTATTTCTTGAAGGTGCGCATGTAGTTTACCAAATTCCAGATGTCTTCCGCATCCGGCAGCTTTTTCTTGAAGGAAGGCATGTCGCCACGGCCTTCACTCGTTTTGTAGAAAATAGCGCCGTCTGGTTGTTTCTGAAAATCGGCACTGGCAAAACTGGGTGGCAGTGTTTTTAACTGCGCGGCTTTGGAGCCGTCGCCTTCACCGGCCTTGCCATGACAGCTTTGGCAGTTCTTGGCCCAAAGGGCTTTACCATCGGCGATGGACTGGGCGCTCGTTTTGATCGGGTTGGGCGTTTTGGCGTTTTTGTCCGGCACTACCCAGGGATCTCCCGGTAACGCAAAAGACAGTGCTGCAAAAGCCGTGGCCAATAAAAACGGGCTGCTTTTCAGGATGCTGATTTTCATGTTGTTTTGTTTTTAATGATTACTGCAATTGGAGGGTCAATAATTCCATAACCGGGTGATGTTAAACCCGATCAGAAATTGTTTTTTCGTAAAATCATTTTGATTGAAAACGACATTCCGTTGTGGTGTCAGGTAACTGTAGTTGCCGACAAAAAATTGAAAAGTATGCCCGCTGGTAGACATCTCCAATCCCAAAGAAAGGTTGGGATGGGCGTTGCCTACATTGTCTTTCGTGAGTGGCTGATCGTAGCTGGCTACAATGGCCATAGATTCTTTGAGCTTGTACCGGCCACCTGCAGAAAATACAAAGTGATCATTGGGCTTTTCCTTTAAAAATTTACCTGCATAAGGTGAGTAGCCCTGCACCACATTGAAGTGTGACCAGCCACCCGCTACCTGTAGCGAAAGCTTTTCGGTGATCTTACGGGCCACCATAAGCTGGTGGAAGTAAGACATACGGTCGGAGAAGTAATTGTAGGTATCACTTTGCCGGCTCTCAATGGCCATGTTGCCGTAGTAGGTAACACTTACCGGCGATCCCGCACCAGACCTTACCTGCCGCAGCAGGGCGTACTTAAGGTATCCTTCCCAGGTCATGTCGTACTTGGTGAGGGCTACGCCAATCAGCAGGTTTTTAATGGGAACATAGTTGGCATTCAGGCCTATATTGGCGGAGGAAAACAGGCCATAAAAATCTTTATAGCCATTGTTTACCAGCCCAAAGCGGTGGCGGAAGTCCATTTCAAAGGTGCCTTTTACTGGTACTTCCACGGTTTGTGCGTCGATGAGCCATATGCTTTCAAAAGTATTTCTTACTGGCTTGCCCCATTTGCGTACGGGAGCTTCCTGCACGGTAGTATCTGGCTGGGCCACCGGGATGGTATCTGTCTTGGTATCCTGTGCGGTGGCCGTTTGCAGGATCGCAGGCAGCAGCAGTACAGGCAACAGCATTCGCCGGAGTATATTTTTAGGCTGCAAGATGTTTATATAGTTGTTCATGCCATTTCCTTTAATCATGATTTAATTATTCAGGGCCCCGTTGTTAATCCAGTTTTTAATCAGATCCACATCGCTTTGTTTTAAACCACCGCCGGGAGGCATTTCGCCAGAGGACACTTTTTGATACAGCACACTGCTGGCGGCATCGCCGCTTACTACATACTTGCCGCTGGTCAATGCATTGTAGGCATTGGCCGCACGCAGGTCGGGCGATTCATTGCCGGAGTGGCAGGTGGTGCAATTGCTACTGAAAAGGGGAACAATATATTTGGCGAACGTCACAGAGTCGGCAGGAACGGTGGTAGTACCACTACCGCTGCTTGATCCGCTGCCGCTGCTGGCGCTATCCGGCAGTATTACGTCTTTGTAACATCCTGCCAGCAGGAAAGTGCCGGTGGCAGCCAGGATCATAGCGGCTATTAGGGTGAGTCGTTTCATGTTTGCTGGATTATTGTTTGAAATTGGCGTTGGCAACAATGTCTATGTTATCGTTCACCTCATCCTGGTCTGCTTTCAGCGGGAAGGTGGTGATGGAGAGGGAAAACCGGAGATCAAACCCGCGCAGCAAGTTGGTGGTGCCGGGATAGGTGCCTTTACCAGCATAACCCAGCTTAGCCTTCACCTCTTTGGTAACACCCATAAAAGTGAGATCGCATACTACATCATAAATATTTTCTGTAGGATTGTACGTCACTGTTTTGGATTGGATGAGGGCGCGGTTAAAATCGTTCGTAGGCTCGCCCGATACCGGAATATCTGCCGTAGCCGTTGTGTTGAATGCTGTTAAAAGACAGCCGCCATCCCTGGCTGGTTCGCCGGTATTCACCTGGTTAAGCTGTACCCAGGCGGTAAACGTAGTATTGGCTGGAGTGGCTTCATCAAAATTGAACGTATTAAAACCAAACCAGTTGAAACGGCCAGACAGGATAGCGCCGGAGCCCAGGAAGCGGGATTCCCACATTACATTGGAGTGTACTTTATCGAAAGTATACACCCCTGTGCCTGCGGTAGTACTGAAGGTGATCACATCTGATCCGCGCGTTACATAGTTAGTAGGATCGGTGGCGCTGCCTCCACTGTAAGATGCTGGTAGCACCGCGTCGTCGTGTGTGCAAGCCGTACCATAGAGCACAATGCCCGTGCACAACAAGGCCGCGATCAAAATAATCTGATAAGGCTTTTTCCTGAATTGCATAGTGTTTGTTTTTTAATTGGTTAATGTGAGGCAAAGAATGGTCATTACCCGGCTTGCGTAAGCCTGGGCAGGACGTATAGCGGATATATTATTGCTGGCGAAATAAAAAGACGTATAACAGATTGAGACATGATCCTGACTGGATCATTTTTTATAATGACCTGTAATTGCTGTAATGCTACTTCCTTATTTGCCGCGTAGGCAGTGCTTCCTGATAGCGCAAAGACGGCCAGCCAGGCCAGTCTTTGCGCGGGTATCGTGTGTATCTTAGTAAGCGTTCTGTGGTTGTGTAACCCTTATTAGTTTTGCATTTACAAATTCGTATATGCCTGCGGGTGATTGTTCCCGGCCATAGCCTGAATGTTTAGTGCCGCCGAAGGGCAGTTCCGGTGCGATGCCGGTTACATGATTAATATACACCATGCCGGTATCTATCTGCCTGGCCACATTTACGGCCCTGGCTTCGTTGGTGCTGAATACACTACCGCCCAGACCAAACTCGGTGGCATTGGCCAGCGTGATGGCTTCCTGTTCGTTTTTAACTTTGTATAACATGAAAACCGGTCCAAACACTTCTTGCTGGTACACAACATTGTCGGGCTGTATATCAGTCAGGATGGTAGGCTCCATAAAGGCACCAGGGCGATCTATACGATGACCGCCATACACCAGGCGGGCACCGCCAAATACGGCTTTTTCTACCTGGCGGATAACATCCTGTACCGCCTTTTCACTGCTCAACGGGGCCAGGTCTGTTTTTTCGTCCAGTGGATCACCTACTACCAGGGCCTGGAACTTTGCTTTCACTACCTCCAGGAAGGCGTCGGCAATGCCTGCTTCCACAATCACCCGTTTGGGCGATACACAGACCTGGCCAGCATTCCAGATACGACCTCTTACGGCCGCTTCGGCAGCTTGTTCTATATTGGCATCGTTCAGTACAATCAAGGCATCACTGCCACCCAGTTCTAAGGTTGATTTTTTTACATTTTTTCCGGCGGCCGATGCAATAGAAGCCCCGGCGGGTTCGCTGCCAGTAAGCGTTACGGCCTTTATGCGCTTGTCTGCCACCAGTTTATCTATGCTGCTGCCGGGGATAAACAGGTTTTGGTAAACGCCTGCCGGTGCGCCGGCTTCTTCAAAAATGTCTTCCATGATCTGCGCACACTGCGGCACGTTAGAGGCGTGTTTCAGCAGCATGGTATTGCCCGCCATCAAATTAGGCGCAGCAGAGCGGGTGATCTGGTAGAAAGGGAAATTCCATGGCTGTATGCTCAGCAATACCCCAATGGGTTCATAACTTAAAAAAGCACTGCCCATTTTAGTATCGAGGGGATGATCTGCCAGGAAGCGTTCCCCATTATCGGCATAGTAATCGAATATATCGGCACATAGCAACACTTCTGCAATGCTTTCCTTCAGGAGTTTACCCATTTCCAGGGTAGCAAGCTTGCCCAGTTCTACCTTCCGGCTGCGCAATATCTTGGCTACCGCATGCAGCAGTTGTGCGCGTTTGGCTTTCGGCGTTTTACGCCAGCTTTGGAAGGCCAGGTCTGCGAGTTCTATTTTTTGATCGATCTGTTCGTCGGTCAGTATGTCGAATTCCCGGAGTATTTCGTTATTAAACGGATTCACCGTTTTAACAGGGGAGGTCATTGAAAGCGTTTTCATATACTGCAATTTTACATGTTAAAGGTAGGCTGCATGCTAGCAGTAGTTAATGACTTGTAGCAGAGCGCAGGATGATTTCAGTCATTTATAGAAAACGTTGCCGGAACTGATAGGCGAAAAAATGATTAATTTCACCGGGTTGAGATAACTAGCTAAATATAGATACAGGCGTATGTTGGAAATGACACCTATTATTTTTATTGTAGTGGCCCTGGCTATTTTGTCTGTGGTGGCCGGGCATATTAAAAAGATATCATACCCTATATTGCTGGTGCTGGGAGGATTGGTGCTGGGGTTTATACCAGGATTGCCCGTGATTGATTTTAATCCCAACATTATATTCCTGCTGGTACTGCCACCGCTATTGTTCCGTGCGGGGTGGGATACATCCTGGCCGGATTTCAAGGCATCCCTGCGGCCTATTACGCGGCTGGCCATCGGGTTGGTGCTGGTTACCGCCGTGGCCGTGGCTTTTGCAGCCCACTATTTTTTACCCGGCGTTAGTTGGCCGGTAGCCTTTGTGCTGGGTGCCATTGTTTCGCCCCCCGATGCCGTTTCTGCCAGCAGCATTGTAAAAGGTATGGGATTAAATAAGCGACTGGTAACGATACTGGAAGGGGAGAGCCTGGTAAACGACGCCTCGGCTTTGGTGATATACCGGCATGCACTGGCGGCTGTAGTCACAACCGGATTTGTACTCTGGAAAGCAGGGTTGCAGTTTGTGTTGGTCACTTTGGGCGGCATATTGGTGGGCCTTGCTACGGGATATGCATTTGCGTTTATCCTGAAGAATATCCGTAAAAATCCGATGGTAGAAAGTATCCTTTCGCTCATCTGTCCTTTTATCGCTTACCCGGTGGCGGAAAAGATAGGATGTTCCGGGGTGCTGGCCGTGGTGAGCGCCGGGCTGGTCATTTCCTGGATGTCTTCCAAGATCTTCAGCTACCAGGGCCGCACCCAAACCAATTCATTATGGGATGTGATCGGATTTCTGCTGAACGGCATCATCTTTATATTGATAGGGATACAGTTGTCACAGATTGCCGCAGGCTTGCCCGGTTTTAGAATAGGTGAGTTGATCCGGTATGGACTTTTCATTAGCGCGGTAACCATCGTGGCCAGGATGCTCTTTATTGCGCCAGCCCTTTTTATGCCGTCGTTGCTGGCATCGCCCCTGCACCAGCAGGAGCAGGTATTTACCTGGAAAAATGTGATCATCCTTTCCTGGTCGGGCATGCGGGGCGTTGTATCGCTGGCCACAGCCATGGCACTGCCCGTACTGATGGATAACGGCCTGCCATTCCCCAACCGCTCTATGCTGATCTTTATCACTTTCGTGGTGATTGTAGTAACCCTGGTAGGACAAGGCCTAACATTACCCCTTTTGATAAAATGGCTGAAGATAGATACAGGGGCCAACACACAGGAGGAGGAAAAGAAATTACGCTTACTCATTAATACCAGCGCGCTGGACTATATCAACCAGCAACTGCCAGCAAAGGGTTTCGACAATGCGGTGCTAGACCAGGTGCGCAAACTCTACGAGTTAAGGATATACTGGTTGCACGACCCCACGGATAAAGGGGAAGGTACGGCCGCCGACTTTAACAGCTTTCTGTCGCAGGTAGCCCACGCCCAACTGGATGTGACGGTATATAAACGGGAGATCCTATCAACACTGTACCGCGAAGGCAAGTTCCCGGCAGATCAGGTGCTGAAGCTAGAACGGGAAATGGATTTTGATGAATCGCGGTTACACTCGCAACTGAGCGGGCAGGAAATGGAGGAGGAGTGAGGCCGGAAAATAAATTTGGTATTAAAAGGGATTTTTTTACTTTTGCATCCCGCAGCTAAAGGATAGCTGTATTGCCCAGATGGCGGAATTGGTAGACGCGCTAGACTCAAAATCTTGTTTTCGAAAGGGAGTGCAGGTTCGATTCCTGTTCTGGGCACAAGCTTTAAAGGTCGGAGATTTTTCTCTGGCCTTTTTTGTTTAGTTAATTGATCGTTTGCGTATATTTATAGGAGCATTATAAATAAAATAGGTTTAGCTTTTACATTGTTGGAGCTGCTTTTAATCCTGCCACTTTAGAAATGGAAGACCGTATTTTATTTATTCCTTTGAAAGACTATGAAAGTAACTCCACTGCTATATCAGTTAACGCGAAAAATAAGAGAAGATTTACAGTTTCATTAAAAGAAGGTACAATTGCAAAAGGAGCGAAATACTTTATAAAGAAATCCGAATTGGTAGCGAAGTTGATGGGGAAATTTGAAGAGATGGAGAGATATTATAAATAGCTTTTTTGATTGGGTTATTGATTAAATGCTTAAAAAGATGGCAAGCGGCAACATACCACAGAATAATGAAATTATTTTTTACACTTCACCAGAAGGGGATATTAAAATTGAGGTATTCTTTAATGATGAAACCTTTTGGCTAAGCCAGAAGAAGATGGCCGAAGTATTTGGGGTAGATGTAAGAACGATAAATGAACACCTACAAAATATTTACAATACCGGAGAATTGCAAAGAGAAGCAACTATCCGGAAAATCCGGATAGTTCAAAAAGAAGGTAGTAGGGATGTTGCCCGTGATGTGGATTTCTTTAATCTGGATGCCATTATAGCCGTTGGCTATCGAGTAAACAGTTATCAGGCTACTCAATTCCGTATTTGGGCTTCCAAAACACTCCGTGAGTTCATTATTAAAGGCTTTGTATTAGATGATGAAAGACTTAAACAGGGCAAACGTTTTGGCAAGGACTACTTTGATGAACTCCTGGAGCGTATCAGGGAAATACTGGCTAGTGAAAGACGTTTTTACCTCAAAATAACTGACATATACGAGCAATGCAGTATAGACTATAACAAAGACGCAGAAATTACTCAGAAGTTCTTTAAAACGGTTCAGAATAAATTACATTTCGCTATATCTGGTAAAACTGCTGCCGGTATCATTGCTGAAAGGGTAAGTGCCGATAAACCGAACATGGGCTTGCAGACGTGGAAGAATGCACCGAACGGGAAGATTTTAAAAACGGATATTGCCGTAGCAAAAAATTACCTGATAGAGAAGGAAATCAAAGAACTGGAACGCATTGTTACCATGTACCTTGATTATGCAGAAAACCAAGCGGCAAGACAAATTCCCATGAAAATGCGAGAGTGGGTAGATAGACTGGACGCTTTTCTTAAATTTAACGAATACCAGATTTTGAAAGATGCTGGCAAAGTAAGCCATGAAGTAGCAATAAAATTAGCTGAGAAGGAATATAAGAAATTCAGGGTTATTCAAGACCAGAATTTTGAAAGTGACTTTGATAAGGAGGTGAAAAAGCTGAAAGGGAAGAACTGAAGTTGCTACAATGTCAGCAAGCCGGTATAGCCTATCATGTTTTCCACTATTGGTACCACAAATACCGCCATGGCCCACCGGTAACAGTTTTATACAGCTATCAAAAAGCACAGTGGCGAGTAGTGCTTTCTCAGAATGTTACCTATCCAATGGTGCCCGTATTATTCTGCATCAACCAGTGCATGCCGATTACCTTAAAACGCTGGCAGGTTAATCATGTTACACCTATCAGCCAACTGTCGTTATTTTCTTTACCAGGGTAATGCAGATATGCGCAAAGAATTTGATTCCCTTAGCGGCATCCTTACCATCCAAATGCAAGGAAACGTGTTGAGCGGCGATGTTTTGTTTTTTTGAATCGCCGTAAAAACCAGATTAAACTTTTGCTATGGGAAGGCGATGGTTTTGCTCTCTACCATAAGCGATTGGAACGCGGTACTTACGAACTACCAGCTGTATCCGTATTAACCAGCCATCAACTCAGCCTGCTCCTACAGGGCGCTGTATTGAAAAGTGTACGTCATCGAAAAAGATATCAACATACGGCTAAAATTAATGGATAATAAGCTGCCCCTTGTAATATCTATATCGAATTTTACGATCTTTGCATCCCATGCAGGACGCTATAGATTATAAGACATTATACTAAGCACAGCAGGTAAAATTAAGC
>NZ_FMAR01000038.1 GCF_900094705.1 Chitinophaga costaii
AAATATACCTACGACGCTACAGGAAACCGGATTTATAAGGAGTATATTAGCGGAGGCGTCACCAGCCGGACCTGGTATGCCCGGGATGCGCAAGGCAACACGCTGGCGGTGTATGGGAATAAGAATGGTGACAGCCAGGTGTACTGGAATGAGCAGGATTTGTATGGGAGCAGCCGGCTGGGTATCTGGCAGCCAGGCATCACGCTGACAGCAGGCACAGGGGCTATCGCCTGGAACCAGGAAGGATTATCCCGGTATGAGCTAACGAACCACCTGGGTAATGTGTTGTCTACCATCAGTGACCAGCGGGTAGGGGTGGATAATGATCATAATGGAACGATAGATTATTATTTGCCGACTATTGCGAGTTATAGTGACTATACGCCGTTTGGGATGCAGATGGTGGATAGGAATGGGAGTGCGGGGGGATATCGATATGGGTTTAATGGGAAGGAGAATGATAATGAGATTGTGGCGGATGAAAATTCTGTAAATTTTGAATTTAGAGAATATGATCCCCGTATTGGACGTTTTAAATCTATAGACCCAAAAAGTCTTGATTATCCATGGCAATCGCCATTTGTATATCATAGAAATAATCCTATAAGTGGAGTTGATTATTTAGGGCTTGGAGATCCTCCAAAATTAGATTGGGAGCATTTTAAAGAGCGGCATCTGTTAAGCGGAAACTTTAGTAAAAGCGCGCCGGTAAATCAACCTAATTCAATAGTAACTAACCCTGCTTGGCAGTCTAGGGATGCGATAGAGAAGCTTCATGCCGAAGCTTTAGAGGTAGCTTCAAAAACTGGCAAAACTGAAGTCGATGTAGTTCTTAGTAATGGTACTAAATGGAATATAAATATTAAAACTGGACACTTTTATCCAGTAGAAGGTGAGGGCATAACAAATATATCAAAAAGTGAGGCGGCGATTTTACGAGCTGCAAAGGCTAATGGGGCATCGGGGGAAACAATATTTGAAAACATAGCTAAAAATAAATCGATTGATGGAACTTTTAGCGAGGAGATGCAAACTTCTCTCAATTCTTTGGCAGAAATTGAAGGTGTTAGCGCGGGCAAGGCTTTGAAACATATTGGACGTTACATGTCATCTGTTGAAACTCCAGCTCTTGGAGCTGGAGAAGCGGCGTTGAGGAGATTTGGAAGTGTAACTAAGTATGTGAAATGGGGAGGGAGAACTTTATTAGTTGTAGCTGCGGCTGCTGATATATATGAAATTTATAGCAGCCAAAATAAAGCAAAGACAATAACCAAAGTAGGTGGCAGATGGGCTGGGGCTTGGGCTGGCGGAACGACGGCGGCCGCTGCTTACGCCAGCGTTGGCGGTGACATGGGCGGGCCATGGGGATGGTTCGGACATGCAGCGTTTACTCTTGGAGGCGCAATAAGTGGTGCATGGGTTGGTGAAAAGACAACAGAAACTGTTTACGAGTGGATTTTTAATAAAGAAGAATAATTTTTATGAAAGAATACAATAAACTAGAAATATTATGCCTTTATTGTTCATATGCTGGAAGAGTAACCAGTTATTATGAATTATGTAATGATGCGGATTTTATGGAGAAAGAGGAATATACTAATAGTGGATTTTTGGCTTCATTAGGAGGGTTTTCTATAACTATTCGCGGATTCAATACTATATTTAATTCTTATGGTTTTTATAATGTGATGAAGGCGACAACTTTTTTATTGAATACTTTGTATTGGCTGGAAGGTAAATACTATGAGGATTGGTTTAATGATTATAGTAATACTGATCTATTATCTATTGAATTTGGAATAAATGAAATTCTAACAATTCGGAAAAATGGGATGGCTGAAATACAGCTTTCCTATTTCAATAAAGAAAAAATGGATCAGTCAAAAAGAGGGGAACATTTTTTTTATGATTTTGTTTTAAGGACGGATGAATGGCTAGAAGCATGTAGGATAGCTTTGGAAGAATACTTCGCTATGTTATTGAAAGTGGTTAGGCAGAATAAACATGACGATGCCGCTATAGTACTATTGAGATATCAAGAAGTTTGGAGGCAGATTAAGTAGTATAGCGTGTTGTGTGGAGTGTGAAGTAAACTTGTCATTTAATAGTTAATCGATAAATCTGGTCGCGTTGGGAAGTTAAATTTTTTTTGTGTGAGTGTAAAATAAAATGTGTCATTTAATAATTCATCGATAAATCTGATCGCGTTGAGAAGTGATATTTTTTTGATGATGCTGGATTATATTTTGCCGTTGCAAAATATGTCACTTCCAAACGAGAGCTTACCCCAATCGCAATCGTAGCCGCTCGCCATATCTAATTGATAATTGAGATAAGGTCAAGCTCAAGTTTTGTAAGGATTTCGTCCACTTTTTTTGAATGTGCTGAGTTGCCAAATAAATCAGCTTCAGCAGGGGCCATATCTGAGGTAAAGGCTCTCTTTGTCGGGAGATGGCATTAGCGGCAGCCCTTCCACCATCGCACGGGATGCAATCTCCTTTTCGCTCAATTACTTTGATAATGACTACCAGGCTATTAATAGTGCTGCTACCGCGCTGGGACTATCCTACCAGCACCAGACGGGAGACGTGGGCGGACAGGCGTTGTTCAATGGCAATATCAGTAGCAGCACACTTTCCTACAGTAATTTAACCAGCGGTACACCGGTGGGGTATGCCTATCATTATGACCAGTTGAACCGTTTACTGCATATGCAGCAGCATGTGCTGAGCGGCGCTGGCACCACCTGGAGCGCGGCGCAGGCGGTAAAAGCCTACGAAGAACAAATCAAGTACGACGGGAACGGTAATATTGTTTTCTTTAACCGCAACGGCTCCCATGCCACTACGGCCAACGTGGTGGAGAGCCAGGCGGATATGGACCGGTTGAGTTATATTTACCCGAAGGATAATAACGGGCAACTAACGGCTAACCGTTTGCGGCATATCCTGGATGGGGTGAGCGGCAGCAATTACGCCAACAAAGACCTGGTGAACCAGGCTGCTGATAATTATCATTACGACAATATTGGCAACCTTACGGCAGATCCTGCAAACGGGGTGAGCCAGATCCAGTGGACGGTATACGGGAAAATTTCGCATATCACGAAAACGAACGGGGATGCGCTGAAATATACCTACGACGCTACAGGAAACAGGATTTATAAGGAGTATATTAGCGGAGGCGTCACCAGCCGGACCTGGTATGCCCGGGATGCGCAAGGCAACACGCTGGCGGTGTATGGGAATAAGAATGGTGACAGCCAGGTGTACTGGAATGAGCAGGATTTGTATGGGAGCAGCCGGCTGGGTACCTGGCAGCCAGGCATCACGCTGACAGCAGGCGCAGG
>NZ_FMAR01000005.1 GCF_900094705.1 Chitinophaga costaii
CTGAAAAGCTTCTGCGTTGTTTTGCCATAGTACCCTAAATTTAAGTGACTAAATTGATTTAATAATTTAGTCCAGCCATTTAGGGGGTCAATACAGTATCATAATCAGCAGTATCTAAAAAAAGGAAAGAAATCTCGAAATACAATTGGCTTTCAGCATGAAATTTAACATAACCCCCCATTTTACTTTTAAATACAAACCCCAATTTCTCTAACTCGTTATCAATTACCAAACGAATTGCTTTTAATATGTCTTTTTGTTTCATTTTCAATGATGTTGAATTATTATTGCACTTCCAGTGGAAGAATTGTATCTAATTTCGTGCAATAAGATATCGTTGGCGGACATTCCATCGATAGCAGCTTTTTTAGCTGCTGGCCATATTCCTGCTGCTTGAAATATTCATTGTATCAGATTTATCAAATTATAATATTGTCCTAAAAATATATCCTTTTATCCATGTCGTGAATCTAATTTGGTTGCTTTATTCCCTTTGATCAATACCGGTAATGGTCCAATTATCGTAAATTAAAATTTCAGCAAAGCCTTTCACCTTCCTGATCTGATGGATATTATTTCAATGATTATTCGTAGTATTTCACAACCACATCAACCAGTTCAATCTCTTCTGCAGCAATATAAAATTGATCCAAGTCTTCCGTTGTAATCCGGAAAATATAGTTGCCTATTTCGACATGATATTTAAGATTTATAATATCCGCATCAGCCCCTTCGATCAACTCAATCATTTCCCTATTTATACTTGCATCAACGCTCCAGGAAAACTTACAATCCATTGCGAATACGTTCGTAAATTTTATCAAAAAGTTATGATAATAAAAAAAATCTTGACTAACTGCAATCGACAATACATTTTTGCAAAAAGAATAAATATATGCGTCTGCAAATTCCAATTGTCTAATTCTTTCATTTATTTGATCGACTATTTGCTTCATATAAAATTCTATTGTTGCGCAGGCGGTTCAGCCGGTCGTAGCCATGGCTGTAGCCCACCAGCATTCATTGGTAATACTTCTCTACGAATTTATGAGCACAATAACGTTTCAATTATTCTTTCAATCTGTATAGTATGCTTATAAATATTTCCTTTAACGTTTTACCGTCTTTAAAAAACTGGAAAATCTCCAAAATCTGGCTTAAAGATTCTGCTTCCCACGCATTTTTAGAATAGTCAAGTTTAAAGTGAGGCCGGGCAAAATGAGAGCTATTACCTCGCCAGCCCCCATGGCGAAAACAGTACAAACACCCCTATCATGGCGATAATCAGCAGCACTGCATACAAATGCCGGTACTTCCAGGGTTGCAGGTCTACCACGTTATTCCACTGCTGCACAAAAGGTACTGGCATGGGGCGCCATGCGCCAATGGCCAGCATTAGCAACACCGTCAGTACAAACAATATGGCCAGCACATGCAGGAAATGCAGCCCCGTGTCGATGAATAATTGCGAAGCTGCATACGTCAGGATAAAAAAAGTAAGGCCTATTTTGGCGGCAATGGCCGGCACCCTTTTATGCACCAGGCCTACCACCAGGATGGTGAATATCGGCACACTAAAAAAACCGCTTACCATTTGCAGGTAAGTATATAATCCCTGCTTCGCAAAAGCAATGAAGGGGGCAATGATCATGGCCAAAAAACACACCAGTAATTCAAAACGCTTGCCGGCATTTACCAACTGCCGCTCGGTGACCGGCTTTTGTTGCCAGGCTTTCAGGGGTTTGTATAAATTAAGTACAAAAAGGGTGCTGGTGCTGTTTAACCCTGCATTGAAAGTGGTGAGGGCGGCGCCGAAGGTAATGGCGGCCATGTAACCCGTGAGTACCGGCGGGCATACATCGCTTACGAACTGTGGGAACACCTCCGCCGTATTGTGCAGGTGGGTATAAAGCTGCACGGCGATAAGGCCCGGAATATTCAGCAAGAGGGGGGAAATAATTTTTCCCAACGAAGCCACGGCAATACCTTTCTGGCTCTCCGCAAGGTTTCTGGAAGCCAGGGCCTGCTGTACAATGTATTGTTCGGTACCCCAGTAATACAGGTTTACCAGCAGCATGCCCGTGAAGATAGTGGCAAACGGCACCGCATCATGAGGGCCGCCAATGGCGTTCAGGTGGGTGTTATGGCTGGTGAGCAGGGTATTAAATCCATGGGCCACACTGCCATGCCCCAGGTATTTTAAACCCAGATAAGGCAGTACCATGCCGCCGGCAAACATAGCCACGCCCAATACCGTATCGGAGATGGCCACGGCTTTTAGGCCGCCCAATACGGTATACAAACAGCCAATGAAGCCAATAAGCCACACCAGCAACCAAATGGTTTGCCAGTAACCGATATGAAATGTTTCAGATACATGAAACAACCCGTTGAACGCAATGGCCCCGCTATACAGCACAGAGGGCAGCATGTTCACGATATAACTCACCAGGAAAATTATAGAAACAAAGCGCTTGGTGCCGGCATCGTATCTTTCTTCCAGGAAATCGGGCGTGGTGGAAATGCCGCTGCGCAGGTATACCGGCATAATAAATTCCGACACCAGCAGCATGGCAAACACCGACGACAGCCCCCAGGCCATTACACTCATATTATTGGTGTACACCAGTTCATTCTCCCCAATAAATTGTACCGCGCTGATGTTGGTAAAGAACAGGGCGCCGCCCACTACCAGGAAACCCAGGTTGCGGTTGGCAAAGAAAAGGCCTGTGGAGGTTTGCAGGTTTTCCTTCCTGGTTTTATACCACGAGATAATAGCCACCGTCACCGTAAACAGGATAAAGCTGAGCACAGACGCTGCATTCATAATTTCAAAGCGAGTTTCGTCTTATAAGTGCTGTAGGAATCACCTCGTGAATGGGTTCCCGGTTCAGCACTGCCTGTGCCGCCAGTTTTCCCATCTCGGTGAAACTGGCGGAGTAAGTAGTAATGCCGTTGCCCACAATCTCTTTTACCGGTTCATCATTGTGCGAAAGAATACCAATATCCTTTCCTGGTTGCAGTTTTTTAATATTACAATCCTTTAATAAATTCCACAGCTCCGCATTTTCATTTACGTAATACACCACCCCTTTCTCCACCGATCCTGGAATATACTCCCGGAGTACTTGCCCATTGATATGATGTTTGCGGGTAAATTTTTGGAAGGAGCGCACAATTTCCGGCGGAAACAGGGAATCGGGGTTATGGAAAAACACCATCCGTTTGTAGCGCTTAATAACGTCTGCCAGTTGTTCAAAGATGGCAAAGGAGGAACGCTCAAATTCCTGCACCACATAATTGAAGTCGCCATCCAGCGGTTCAAAGCGGTCAAACATCACCAGTTTATTCCGGGGAATAGTACTGAGCAACGCTTTGGTGCGGGGATGGTGTACGGGTGAGATCACGTACATGCCGTACCGGCCTTTCACCAGCGACAGCATGGTTTCAAATACTTCGATGTTGCCATGATGAAAGAATACATCCAGGTGTACATTCACCCCCAGTTCGTTTCGGAAGCTGCGGTAAAACTGTTCCTGGAAAGTATCGATCGTATACATCAGCAAGGCCACTTTCAGGGATTGCTGGGTGTTATCGTCCGATACGAAATAGCCCAGCCGGTTTTTGGATTCAATGAGGCCGCGGCTTTGCAGCTCCCGGTATCCTTTGATGACGGTTTCCCTGGCATATCCCAGCCCGGAGATCATGGCGTTCACAGAAGGCAATGCATCACCAATGCCAACAATCCGTTCATCAATCGCATTGATGATGCCTTCTACAAACCGCTCGTGTTTGGAATAGGAAGGCAGATCATCCAGCTCCTGTATCTTTTCAAATATCGTTTTCATTGGGTTTTTATTTACTTCCATGCCCCTGCGCTTCCGTTAATCCACTGCTACCAGTTCCAGTATGCGGCTATTGAGCTTACCTGCAGTAAACACATCCAACCCTATTTTCATCAGGAAGTCGCCTGAATATACTTTATCATTGCAGGCGATGGTAGACGTGGTGCCAGGCATAAGGTTAATTTCTTTTACACGGTAATGCCTGGCTGGATGCAGGCCCTTTAATTTAACCGGCAGCAGGTTTTCTGCATAACGCGGATAAATATCATACGTGTATAATAAAGCCTGTTGCTGCGCCTCATTCACATACATTACAGCAGTATGGTTACTTTCATAAGGTGAAACAAGCCGGTACTGGTTGCCTTCGAAGTTAATATTTTTAACGCGATTATAGGTAGCTACGGCCGATTTACAAAATGCCTGTTCTTCGGGTCTTAATTCTTTTACGTTGATGTCGAAACCAAGCTTACACATCATGGCTACATCGGTACGGAATTTAATGCTGGCCTGGCTGTTCCAGCTAGTTACGTGGGCTACCATGGCTTTTGATGGGAAAAACTGGGAATATCCCCATTGGATAAACAAACGTTCTACCGGATCGGTATTGTCGCTGCACCAGAATTCTGTAAAATATTGAAGCCCTCCATAATCGGTACGACCACCGCCACCTGAACATAACATCATGGGCAGGCCAGGGTATTTGGCTTTAATGCGGTCCAGCACTTTGTACAAACCCCTTACATAATCTATATATAAATTATTCTGCCGGTCTTTGAGATAAGGGGAATAAATGTTGGTCACCGGGCTGTTGCAATCCCATTTCAGGTAGGCCAGATCCGGATTTTCAGTCATCAGTTTATCTACCACATTAAACACATGATCCTGTACGGCAGGGTTGCTCAGGTCCAGCACCAGTTGGTTACGGTAATAATAGCGCTCGCGGTTGGGCTGCATGATCACCCACCCGGGATGTTTTTCAAATAGTTCACTTTTTTCGCTCACCATTTCCGGTTCTATCCAGATACCGAATTTAACCCCGGCATTTTTTGCCGCTTTTACCATAGCAGGCACCCCGTTGGGCAGTTTGCTTTTGGTAACCTCCCAGTCGCCCAGGCCCTGTGTATCGCTGTGGCGGGGGTATTTGTTACCAAACCATCCATCATCCAGCAGGAACATATCTACACCCAGATACTTGGCTTCCACCATGAGAGAATCTAGTTTTGGCTCATCAAAATCAAAGCCGGTCGTTTCCCAGTTATTGAGCAGGGTTAAGCGGTCTTTGGTACCGTCTTTCAACTGGTAATTGCGCGCCCAGCGTTGCAGGTTGCGGCTGCCTTTGCCAGTGCCCTGGTCGCTCAGGGTGAATATAAAAGCCGGCGTGGTAAATACCTTTCCCGCATCGAGCTTGTAATCCGATGCATAAGGATTGATACCGGAAATTACGCGCAGGTGATTTTCATTATCTACTTCAAACGTGAAACGGAAATTGCCCGTCCAGGCCAGGGTACCCATTAGCACCTGTCCTTCGTTTTCCTGCGGCGTATCGCCCATGCCCACGGTGAAGAAGGGTGACACGTGCAGATCTGCCCGGGTGCCCAGTTTGGAGTCGATGATCTTCTTTCCGAAATTCAGCGGGGCGGTACTCATGTTTACTTCCCGGGCCCAGTCGCCGCTGAAGGTAGTGAGGAAGTATTGTGGCCCGTTCAGGTATAACATAGACGAGGCGTAACGGCTAATGGTCACCGGCTTTCTTTCGTCGTGGCTGATCTCCGTCCAGGCTTTAATGATATTTTCTTTAGCGAAGGTGGTATAAAACAATTTTACCTGCACCGGGTATACCTCATCTTTCAACAGGATCACCGTTTCGGTAACGTTGTCGTCTATTTGTTTTACCGTATGGGAAACGTATTTCAGCACGGTGGTCATATTGCCATCGTTGTGCTGGATGGCAAAGGCTGGTTCAAAAAAAGTTTCTGTACCAGACACGGGATAAGCCTCCCAGGCCTGCCCATCTGATTTGGATCTTAAGGTGGCGGATAGTTTGCCATATTCCGATTGATCTGCCAGCCGGGGACCCAGGTACAACTGATAGAGGCGTCCGTTGGCAGCGGTTTGCAATACCAGGTCCGTTTCGCTGGTGGATATACGAATGGTTTGCGATTTTACTTTTACAGAGGTTACAATGATAAACAGCAGCAATATGGAAAATACCTTTTTCCTCATGATTAAAATTTTATGAATGTTTGGGCCTGTAATCACCAGATGGATGATCTTTTACTGCGCATTTATTTTCAACAAACGCACGTCTTTTGCCGGAACAGTAAGCGTTGCGGCAGCATCGATACCGGTCTTGGACCATAAATCCCTTACCTGGTAAGGTTTGGAAGGGTCTAATCCCAATCTTTCGAGCGGAATTTTTAAGGTACGCGCATTTTCGGAATAATTGAAAATGGCATAGTAGGTATTGCCATGACCATCGCTCAGGGTAAACTGCTCTTCAGAGCGCTCCCCATTGCCTTCCACGGGGCGGAAGCTATGACCCTGGGCCAGGGCATTCACGGCTTCATTGGTTAAAAACTGCTTGGCCTTTTCTTTCCCTTCTTCACTCCCCTCTTTGCTAAAATCGTCTCCGGAAATAAATAACCCGGTGATCACTGCGGAAGTAACCCTGGCGCGATTTTCGCCCTCCGTGGCCTTTTGCAGCACCACGTGGTCGGCATCGTTATAGCGGTATAGCTGGTTGATCCACCAACCATAAGAAACGGCGTTCAAGGTATATTCAGTATCCTTCATCTTGTTCCAGGCATCGCAGGCAATGCGGCGCGATTGTGCATATTGGGCTGGGAAAATGGGTGCAATGGAAAGGTTGATGTACATATCGCCAAAGTATTGATCCAACAACTGCATGCCGTAGTTGTAGGCCTGTATACCGCTTTTCACGGTAGGGTTATACCATTTATCGGCACCCATAGCGCCGTGGGCCATGAAGTCTACTTTTACGTATTGGAACCCGCAGCGGTGAAACAAGGCCGATACGGCCTTCATGCGCGCAGCAATGGCAGGATGCGTAGGATCTATGGCATATGCCCCATCCAGATCCTGCGGCTGGCCATGGGCGTATAAATATACATCTTTGAATTTATAGGCAGGTGCTTCTTTGATGGTACCTTCCGGGTTTTTACCCCAGTCTGCAAAGGGCGTCCAGTAAATGCCCGCCATCTGTCCGTTGGCCTTACAATGGCCCACAAATGATTTGAGTTGTTCCTCCGTGAAGCTATCCCAGCCGGAGTCCAGGCCTATTACCACTTCATTGTCTGCATTGGCAAAGTGCTGGGGTTGCAGGTATGTTTTAAAGAAATCGGATACTTCCAGTGCTTTTTGGTAATTAATTTTAAACTGTAGCACACCCCAACTGTTCCAGCCCATGGGCATGGCTTTGGACCAGGCTTTCCTGGGTGTAAGGACGGCATTGGCAGCCCCGAATGTTTCCATGCCGGTACGCCAGTCGTTGAATACGCCGATCATTACTTTTGGTGATTGGATGATATGTCCTTCCCTGGCACCATGCGGCAACAGGTCGCGGGTGGTGGAATCTGCTGCGCCGCCATAGCAGGTTAGTGCGTAGGTAGGATCGTTTTCCGTTTTATGCATCACCACGGCCGATTTCCAAAAGTCATGATCTACTGCGCCTACTACCAGTCCTTTGCGGGTGGTGGTATTAAACACCGCCGTTGTTTCATAACTGGTCAGGCTGTTGAAGTCCAGCGGGTGCGATTGAAAGCGTACCCATTTATCGTTATCAAATGGTACGAATAAAGCGCGCAGGTAGCCAGTGCCCAGCGATTGCGTCATGTCTACCATATTTACGGGTGCCATGTAATTGGAGGCAATGGTGCCGGATTTGCTTTCCAGGGTGAAATCGGTGAGTACATAATCTTTGCCGGCATACTGGTAAAACGATTGTACCAACGTGGGCAGCTGATCGTCGCGGAAAATTACCTGCACCAGGGTGCCTTTGCCAAAAGCATCCCGTACCGGCTTTTGCAACAGTGTGCTGCCCGCATATTCGCGGGTGGTAACCAGTCGGCCATCCCATTTGTAAGTAGCATATAATTGAATATGTACACTGCCGGCAGCCCGGGTAATCTGTACCGACTTACTGGCTTTGTCATAGCTAATTTTCCACGGGCCAGGGGCGGCAGCCTTGGCCGCCTGCGCCCCTAACAGCAGGGCTACTGCGCTGGTCAACTGTAGGATTGATTTCAAAAAGTGCTTCATAACTTATCGCGCAAAAGCAGTCCCCATCATGGTGTAAAGATGACCGGGTACTGCGGTTTAAGTTTCCGTTTATCGCTTAGTTGTAACCAGGGTTCTGGTCTTCTGGTCCAATATCGCTATTCAGTTTCATTTCTGTATCGGGTATGGGGAATATGGTGTTATAATCCTGGATGGTACCGGATTGTTTAGTCCATTTGTTGCGGGCCTTCACCAGCTCTACAAACTTGCCGGTGCGGATGAGATCTATGCGCCGCCAGTCTTCTGCAAATAGTTCGCGGATACGTTCTTCCATGATATTGGTCCGGAAAGCATCCTGCGACATGGTTTTCCATTTTTTATCTTCTGGCAGTACACCACCCCAGGCACGGGTTCTTACTTCGTTTACTACGTTAACGGCATCCGGGGTTTTGCCTATTTCGTTGAGGCATTCTGCGTAACAGAGTTTAATATCACCCAGGCGCAATATGGGAATGTTCTTACCAGAGTTCCACATATTATTGATCTTCTCGTCGCTGTGACTGTCTGTGCGGAAGTCTTCGTATTTTTTTATGTGGGGCATTAGCTCATCGTAATCATTGCCCAAATCTTCCCAGGTAAGGTTTTGCAAGGTAGGTGTTACGCCATAATACGTAAAGTCGTAACGGATGCTTTCATCTTTCCGCAGATCGCCATCTTCCCATACACCACCATTGGCCACGGTTTCATAAGCATGTACGGTAGGTACAATCTTATCGTAACCAGAATAATAGCAGCCATCACCAAAGAAAGATTGCACCGCGCGGGAACCAATCTGGAACTGGATCTTATTATTGTTGGGCGATACAGGGCCAAACTGGAATTCCAGGATAGCCTCTGCCGAGTTGGCCTTACTATAATCCCACAGGTCTTTGTAGGGTACCAGCGAATAATTGCTCATCATTTTTTCGAAGCACTGGCTGGCTTTTGTAAAATCGCGCAGGCCGGTGGATACGGGTGCTGCCATATATGCCTTGCCCAGCATAGCCCATGCCGCGCCCAGCGTGGCGCGTCCGGGATCATTGGTGGTTGGGCAATAGGTGGCCGCTTTGGTAAGGTCGTCCAAGATAAACTTCCAAACATCGTTGAGCGGCTGGCGGCGGTCGCCCAGTTCAGCTTCTCGATCCAGGTCACGAATGGGAATTTCCCCCCAGTACATAGCCAGTTCAAAGTCTACGAAACCGCGCACAAAGCAGGCTTCCCCATATAAAGAGGCTTCCTTAGTGCCAGCGGTCAGGGAATCCTTGCCCAATCCACGGATAATCTTTGCAGCTTCATTTACCAGCGGCCAGCGGATATTCCATTGGTTGGCGTTGTAAGTAAGGGTAGAATTCAGGTTGGCATCGTAACGATCCAGGCCTCCCTTCTGCGCATCGCTTTTCATCTGGTAAGCACCTTGCTGTATTTCGTCGGTACCCATCATCATGATAGTACCCTGTTCATCTGTGCGCACTGCTTTCCAGTTGGCATAAATCCCTTTCAGGCTGGTTTCTACCAGGTCCAGGTCAGCATATACTTTATTCTCGTCCAGTTTAGTTATGCTTTGTTCGTCCAGGAATTTTTTGCAAGACGAAACCACCATGATTAATCCTGCTATGAGGGCCCATTTTATAGTACGTTTCATATTTTTTTTGCTTTTAGCATTAAAAACCAATATTCAATCCAAACACAAACATCTTGATCGGCGGATAGCCATAGTCGCCGGTTTCAGGATCCAACCCTTTGTAGTGCGTAAGGCAAAACAGGTTAGAGCCGGTAGCATACAGCCGCAGGTTGTTCAGGTGCCAGGCCGTGAGTAATTTCTCAGGCAGGTTATACGACAGCGTTAGTGCAGACAGGCGCAGGAAAGAAGCGTTCTGGATGGAGTAATCCATGTCGGAAGGATTATAGCGGTTATAGCTGGTATTGGCAATCACCCGGGGGATATTGGTATTGGTATGTTCGGGCGTCCAGCGGTTCAATAGATCGGCGGAAGCCATGCTTTCGCCCGTGCTGTTGATCAGGCCTTCATAATAGCTGCTGATCTTTTTGGCGCCGGAAGAATAGGTAAATACTGCATTCAGGCCAAATGCCTTATAATTCAGGGTAGTGGAGAAGCCGCCATAAAATTTAGGATCTTCTTTCGCTACTACCGACAGGTCGTACTGGTTTACAATGCCATCGGGTTTACCATTGGGGCCGGAGAGGTCTTGTGCAAAAAGATCGCCCAAAGCAACGGTTTTGCCATTGTAGTTCAGATGCTCCCACTGTGCACGGTTGCTTTCCTGTGCAATGCCGCCGGAGCGTAAGGTATAAATCGTGTGCAACGATTTGCCCAGGAAGATATTGCCTTCGCGCTGTATGGCGTTGCCACTGATGTTATATATTTCTGTGGCATCGCCATAGAGCTGTTTCACCGTGTTTTTATCAAAGGATATGTTGGCGGATACGGACCAGTTAAAATTTTTCTTTTCGATGATCTGGCCATTCACAGAAAACTCCATGCCTTTATTGTTTACCCGGCCAATGTTCTGCCATTCTTGGGTATAACCTGTGGTGGTGGCCAGGGAGCGGTCTAGCAAGAGGTTGTCGTTGTTTATATAAAATGCGTCCGCAGTAACGGTCAGGCGCGATTTAAAGAAGCCCATATCCAGGCCCAGGTTGCTTTGTTTTTGTTTTTCCCAGGTGATGTCCGGATTGCCCCGGCGGCCATCATTCACAATCAGCGCATTGCCATTGTCTACCTTAGAACCATACAGCGTTTGATACGCGTAGTTATTGATATCCTGGTTACCTACCACGCCATATCCCACCCGCAGTTTCAGGAGGCTAAAGATGGAGGAGTTTTTCATGAAATCTTCCTGCGTAACATTCCATGCAGCAGATATGGAAGGGAACAGGCCCCAACGGTGGCCGGCTGCAAAACGGGAAGAACCATCGTACCGCGCGGTGGCGGTCAGTAGGTATTTATCTTTATAGCTGTAATTCACCCGGCCCAAAAAAGAGAGCAGAGAATATTCATAAAAATCAGAACCCAGCACCGATTTCTCCACGGCGGCCGCACCGCCCAGGTCGTGGTAGGAAAGGTCGTCGCTGGCAAAACGGTCGCCTTGCGCCAAGGTATAATTGGAACTGCGTTTGCTGGAACTGGTACCCACCAAAGCGGTGAATTTATGATCGGTAGCAAAGGTAGTGTTGTAAGTAATGGTATTGTCCCACTGCCAGTAGGTATCGCTCCAGCGTTCGTGTTTGGCGCGCGCATCGCCATTGTAGTTGCGGATGGCTTCCTGTATGCTGTGCGGGGTAAATTCGAACCAGTCCTGCGCCCCGTAATCCAGCGAATAGGTGGAACGGATATCCAGGCCTTTGATGGGATTAATGTTCAGATAGTTGGAAGACGTAATACGGTTGCGGGTACGGTTACGGTCTATTTCCAGCGAGTTAAAGGGGTTAAAGTCATTATTATTCTGTTCCCCATGCGCGCGGTAGTAGGTAGTCAGGTAATCGGTTGTATACCGGGTTGCCGGGTCTTCGTAAGGATGATAATCGAGCAGCGGGTTGCCATTCAGTGCCTTACCATACACATCGTCGGAAGGCATATTATCGTTGGTGCGGGTAAAACCCGTGTTGGTACCAACTTTTAGCCATTTTTTCACATTGTAGTCTGCGTTAAAACGACCGGTGTATTTATCCTGTTTGGTTTCATCCACAACACCTTTATTGCCGGCATATCCAAAACTCAGGTAAAATACGCCCCGGTCTGACCCGCCGGAAAAACTAAGTGCGTGGTTTTGCTGAAAGCCGGTACGGGTTACCTGGTCCAGCCAGTTGTAACTTTGTTTTTTATTGTAGGTATCAAATTCCTGGTTAGAGAAGGCAATATTGCTTTTCAACAATGTATTGTATATATAATCCTGCCGGTTGGCCGTAGGGTTATCTTTCATATAGCCGTTGGCGTAAGCGTCGGTGCGCAGGGCAAAGAGTTGTTGCGCATTGAGTGTCTTCGGCATTTGGGTGAAGTTGGAAAAGCCTACCCAGGTATCGTAGGTAATCAGCCCGTCTCCTCCCCTCCGCTGGCCTTTCTTGGTAGTGATCACCACTACTCCATTGGCCCCCCGGGAACCATACAAAGCGGTAGCTGAGGCATCTTTGAGTACCTGCACAGAGGCCACATCATTTACATTCACGGCACTAAAACCGCCCTGGTTGTTTTCCATCACCACGCCATCCACCACAAATATGGGGGAAGAACCGGCATTAATGGTATTGGTACCCCTGATCTTGATGGAGGCATCGTCACTGGGGCGGGTACCGTTGCTGATAAAAACACCGGCTGCATTTCCCTGTAAGCCTTGCAACACATTGGTAGCAGGACGTTGCAGCAGGGCCTTTGAATCTACATTCACTACCGCCCCGGTGAGGTCCGTCTTTTTTACCAGCGCGCCTACCACTACCACTTCATCAACGGTAGCGGTAGCCTGTTTCATCTTCACCTGGAGCATAGTCTGTCCGGAAATAGGAAGCAACTGCGGCTCATATCCTACGAAGCTGAATTCCAGCGTACCGTTTTTATTGCTGGTGTTAATGGAAAAGGTGCCCTTCGCATCGGTAATGGCACCGGTTTGTGTGCCGGATAGTTTCACAGAAACGCCGGGAAGCGGCTCGCCCTGGATATCCGTCACAACGCCAGCAATCTTACCGCCGTCCTGGGCGAAAAGTGGTGCGCCAGCGAGTAGTATTACGCCGATCGACAGGAGCAGCCATAGCATTTTGGAAGCAATTTTTGCATGCATAACGTGTAGCATAAAGTGGTTTATAAAGGTGGCTTTTGGTAGGTATAACGTGCATAGATACGGCTACCCATTACAACTAAAGATGGGCATTGGCTGCATACATAACCGTTCTGGAAAAGTTGCTATACATACAACTAACTTGTTGATTTTCAAACGCGGTAGTGGAACTTATTGGTTTGTTCTATTCTGTTCTATCAGGCAAATATAGGGTTAGTTTTTAAAATTATTAATTTTTTTTACCCTGACAAGTGACCGCTATTTATATACCTAAAAAAAGGGCATAACACACCCTACAGATTGAATTGCAAAATTGGAAGTTTCCGCGGGGCTGACAGGAAATGATAGCGGCACCTATTCATAAAAAATCCCCGGCCACTTCCGTAACCGGGGCTATTTATTTCAATTGAAATTCGGCACTTTTAAAGGTGCTTTATTATTTTATAATGTTCATATCCTACAATTCCCGCACCCATATATTGCGGAAGCTGATCGGCAAGCTCTTGTCGCCATGTGCCTGCAATTTGATTGGAACAGCATCGTGTTTAACGGAGTAAGAAGGTTTGCCAATATACTGCGTGGGACCAAGCAGCTCGGTATTGTTCTGTACCAATACACCGTTAAATGATACGGTAACACGCGCCGGAGATCTTACCGATCCATCTTCGTTAAATACAGGGGCCGTCCAGATCACGTCATACGACTGCCATTCGCCGGCTTTCAGGGAAGGATTTACCAGCGGTGCAAATTGCTTGTAAATGCTGCCTGCCATCCCATTTACATAAGTCTTGTTTTCATAGTTATCGAGCACTTGCAGTTCGTAACCAGCATCACCCTTGCCCAAAGAAGCCAGGAAAACGCCGCTGTTGCCCCTTGCCTGGCCTTCGCCGGAAATGTCTGCGGGAACACGCCATTCAATGTGCAATTGGTAATTTTTAAAGGACTTTTTGGTTTCAATGTTGCCCAAACCGCTCTTGTTTACTGTAAGTATGCCTTTTTTCACGAACCAGTCTGCTGGTTTTTCCCGGTCTGCCGCAGATACCCACTGGTCCAGGTCTTTGCCATCAAACAGTACGATGGCATCTGAGGGTGCTCCTTCTGTGTTAACTTTGGCGGGAGTTACTTTGGCAGGCACGGGTGTCCATAACTCCGTGTCTTCCGGTTTTGCATTTTGCTGTGCTTGCGTCATCAGTGGCCCAAATGCTGCCATGGTGGCGATGATGAGCTTAAAGTTTTTTTTCATACTTCATTAAATTGATGGTATCCGTTATACCGGCCTCACAATGCTATCGCGGGCCAGCTTTTCAAAAACGTGTATAACACCTGCTACCTGGTGGGGTTCTTGCAGGTATATGTCAGGGCTAAAATAAGCAACTTCTTCAATTTCATGGCCAGGAATAATATCTTCCTCCAGGTGGTACATGAAACAATCCTGGTCTATCCACGCCCCGCCGGCCTCTCCTTGATGCGGTCATACAGCTTCAAACGGGCCAGGTTTAGCTCCACATTCAACTCTTCCCGGATTTCGCGCACCAGTGCCTCCGTGGTGGTTTCTCCTGCATACACCTCACCCCCGGGCAGGTACCAGGTGCCTTTATGCCTGCTGTATGCCAGCAAAAGCGCTTGATCCCGGATCGCCACGAGGCCTGCAGTGCGTAAAAAGGTAATAGATACTTCCGTTAAAATTGATTACAATTAAAATTTAAATTTATGCATAGCAACCGGTAACCAGCGCATCAATTATCGGAGTGATAGTACCTGTTTTCAGTATTATTTATATTGTGAATACCTGCTGAAAGAAAATCAGGGATGAACGATCACGATAGTTGATGATAATAAAACAGGATGGATGCCGCTGCATAAGTGGCGGCCCGTTTTTGCGGTAGAGGATAGTTAAGTAGAGGTATGTGGTGCCGGCCCAAATTGCTAGTATTTTGGTAGTCTAGCAAATGCCACGGATGATATGCATTTGGATTTTCTTTGTGAACAGCGTTCCAGGATGCGACCTTTTCGCCTTTTTAACGGGGTGGCTGCACGGCCGGCAATACCAGCACAAAACGGCTGCCCACCCCCTCTTCCGACTGCGCAAAAATAACTCCGTGATGGTTCAACACTATTTTCTGGCAAATAGCTAACCCAATGCCTGTACCCTCAAAATCGGCCTTGCCATGCAGGCGCTGAAAAATTTCAAAAATCCGGGCAGCGTGTTCCTGGCTAAACCCAATGCCATTGTCTTTTACCTCTACACGATAATAACAGGTGCCGGCAGCAGCTTCCGGAAACCAGACCCGGCCATCTGTTTCTACTGCCGTGATGCTGATCACCGGCTGCACCGCAGGGCGGGTATATTTTAAGGCATTAGATAACAGGTTACCGAAGAGTTGGGTCATCTGCAATGCAACGGCTTCTATCTCCGGCAAGGCCTGCACTTGCACCTGGGCATTTTTTTGTTCAATGAGTAAATCAAAATCCGCGCACACGCCTTCCATCACCTGTTGCAAACTTACCCGGGCAAAACCAGGCTGCTCATCAGCCAGTGCAGCATACGTCAGCAATTCTTTGATCAGCGCCAGCATGCGCGAAGCAGAGCGTTTAATGCGGGATATATAACCAGCGCTATGATCGTCCAGGTGCTGACCGAGGTGGCGTTCCAGCAACTGTGCAAAGTTGCTCATCTTCCGCGCCGGCTCCTGCAAGTCGTGGGAGGCGATGTAGGCAAACTGTGCCAGCGCCGCGTTAGAGCGTTCCAGGCTGCTGTTTACCTCCGTTAGCACGCGGGTACGCTCTTCCACCACTTGTTCTGTAGCGGCAGATAGTTTATTGACTACCTGCACTTTGACAGTTGTTTCTGTGCCAATTATCAACACACCATGAATGCAGCCATTGTCGCCATAAGCAGGGCCATAACTGAAAGTCCAGTAACGGTCTTCAATTTTCCCATTGCGGGGATAAGGCACGAGCTGATCTTCCCACCAAACAGGTTCACCCGTTTGCATCACCTGTAATAACAATGGGTAAACCTGTTGCCACTTGTCCAGCCACAAGTCTTCCCCGCATTTACCCACTGCAGGATGTATACCTTGCGCACCAAGGCTGGGCCGGAAGGCATCATTATAAAAACAGATCAGCTCATCGCCCCAGCACAGAAACATAGGTGAGGCCGCATGCAGCACAATGCTCAAAGTGGTGCGCAGTGATTGTGGCCACTGGTCCGGTGTACCCAACGTACTGGCGTCCCAGTTATAGGCCCGGGTGAGGGCACCCATTTCACCGCCTCCCTCTGTGAAACAAAATGTGTTGTTGGATTTATTTTCAGGCAACAGCATCAGACAAACTTGTTTAAATGAAGTCCGGACCTGGTGAATGGCCGGTATAGTATGCAACAGTACAAACAGCGCTTCCTAATTTCCGTTTTGATATAGCCATCTGTGGTGCCTGGCTTCCGTATATATTGAAAAATGGGATGATAGCAGCTGCTAATCAGGAAAACCACCGGTTTATCTTTTCAATTATCCCTACTACCTCATCGCTGCCAGCAACCACTCACCGTTTACCACAGGGAGATGCAAATCTGGAAAGATTAGGTCGGGTTGCAACTATTTGTAGAAAAGCAAATTCAATGCCTCGGCGGCACTGTTGAGCATACGCATGGTATATTTCAGCTGTGAATTTTCAGGATTATCAGCAAAAAGAATGGTAAGCAGGAGTATCTTACAGGAGCATGGTATTTTTTAGAGCAGGGGAGCTGAAGTTTAGTGGTGAAATATAGCTTCCTACAAACTCTTCAGAGGTTTGGGGAAATAGCTACCAGTGGTGAAAACAAAGGCATATGTGGAGCGGTAATAACCCATCCCATACTCCCGATAACTTGCCTACCCACGTCATATGGCGGGTGTGCATCAAAACTGGGCGGGTGGCTGGGTGCCGCACCCGGGTCGCCAGGCCTTGTGTTAAACTGGCTGGCACTGGTAAGGGTGGATGGGCTATCGGGCTGATAAAGCTTACGCGGTCTCCAGACCGGGCTGATGGCCGGCATTAGCAGGCTGGTTGCCGGGCAAACGGTTACCCACATTGTTGCCACCAGAACGGTTTATTGTTAGGTTGCGCGTTTACCCCATATCCGCCTTGGAGAAGGCTGTTTGTTCATTTACCTTTGCGCTCATGCAGGACAATGCTTTACAACTCAGAAAGGTGAATGTGATCCGCTACGTGACGCCCCTGCGGGAAGGCGGATCGCTGCCGGCCATCGCTGAAGCAGACGATGGGTTTTTATACGTACTTAAATTCCGGGGTGCCGGCCAGGGCCTGAAGGCCCTGATTGCGGAATTATTGGGCGGGGAAATGGCCAGGGCCGTGGGCCTGAAGATACCCGAGATCGTATTTGCCCAACTGGACGAGGCCTTTGGCCGCACGGAAGGCGATGAGGAAATACAGGACCTGCTGCGGGCCAGCGAAGGACTAAACCTGGGCCTGCACTACCTTTCCGGCTCCATTACCTACGATCCTACAGTAACGGTGATAGAATCCCTGCTGGCATCTAAAATCGTGTGGCTGGATTGCCTGCTAACCAATGTAGATCGCACCGCGCGCAATACCAATATGCTGCTGTGGCACCAGGAACTATGGCTGATAGATCATGGCGCCGCATTATATTTTCATCATTCCTGGGACAACTGGGCCGAACAGGCCATTCGCCCCTTTGCACAGGTGAAAGATCATGTATTGCTGCCACAAGCAGCAGACCTGGCCGCCGTAGACGCCCAGTATAAAGCTATCCTTACCCCGGCAAGGGTGCGTACCATCGTAAATACCATTCCCGACGAATGGCTTACCGGTGGCCCACAAACCGAACCGCCGGAAGTACTCCGGGAGGTATACTTCCAGTTTATCACCCAACGTATTGCCCATTCCGAAATTTTTGTAAACGCCGCTGCACATGCCAGACAAACACTTATTTGAGTACGCCGTCATCCGCGTGGTACCCCGCGTAGAGCGCGAAGAGTTTCTCAATGTTGGTGTAATCCTCTATTGCCGGCAAAAGAAATTTTTACAAATCCTGTTTACCATCGACGAGCGACGTCTGCAAGTATTTACCGACGCCCCCGACATCGGGGAGCTACGCGCCGTGCTGTGCGCATTTGAGCAGATCTGCCAGGGAACGGCCGCCGGCGGCCCCATTGGCCGGTTAGACATAGCTGCGCGTTTTCGCTGGCTTACCGCCACCCGCAGCACCATTGTACAAACATCTAAGGTACATCCCGGCTTTAGCATAGACCCGGCCAATACCTTGTTACGCCTGCACCAGCAACTCGTGTTGTAACAACTCAGGCCTGTACCTCCATTAATCAGTGGCCTACGCCCTTGCATTGCCCCCGGCGCAAATCCACCATGATCCCATTACGTTTTTTACTTCCCAGACTACATTATTGCGTGCAAATTACATACAGGCGACACAATTTTTATAGCAAGCTTAGGGCAAAAACAGCACTGGCAGCATGGCCGGGCGTACCCAGCCCCCTATCTTCCTGCCCTTCGTCACAATTTCCTCCTGCTTTATTCGTTTTTTTATTACCTTATCCGCTGTTCCGAAAGGAAGTATCTATCAAGGAAAGCTACCATGCGCAGCCAACCCGCGACGTTTACTAAATGTATGTTATGAATGTTTCCAGACGTGCTGCCCTCAAACAATTTGTGATCATCGCTGCCGGTGCAGCCCTGCTTCCCTCCTGTTTGTCACACAGCAAGAAAAAAATTGCCGGGTACGAAAAAGTACCCATCGACGAGGACCAACTGGCCCTGATGAGCGGCATTGCCCAGGTGATCGTACCCGATAATGCCACCCCTGGCGCCAAAGCAGTGCAGGCCGACAAGTATGCACTGACCATGCTCAATGATTGCTATAAACAGGAAGACCGCGAACGCTTTCTGAAAGGCATGCAACAATTTACCGACCAGGTACAGGCACAGTACAAAAAATCATTTACCGCCTGCACACCGCAGGAACAAACCGCCATCATTACCGCCGCCAACAATACTAAGGATGCGGCCACCAATGATGCTGCATATTTTTATCATACGATGAAATACCTGACCCTGCAAGCTTACACCGGATCGCAATACTTCCTCACCAAAGTACAGGTGTACCAGCAGATTCCCGGCAAATACATTCCCAGCCAGGCAGTGTGATTTTTTTCTTTTTTTAAATGCAATTACAAATCATGGGTAATACCAACGACTCTATACAAAACCGGACCTTCGACGCCATCGTGATTGGCTCTGGCATCAGCGGCGGATGGGCCGCCAAGGAACTTTGCGACAAAGGATTAAAAACCCTGGTGCTGGAACGTGGCCGCAATGTGGTTCACAATAAAGATTATCCCACCACCAACATGATGCCCTGGGAATTTACCCACCATGGCCAGGTACCGCAAGACATCGTAGACAAAAATCCCGTGGTGAGCCGCTGCTACGCTTTCCGCGAAGACGCTATGCACTTCTTCGTAAAAGATACCGAACATCCCTACATTCAAACCAAACCTTTCGATTGGATAAGAGGATACCAGGTAGGCGGCAAAAGCCTGCTGTGGGCCAGGCAAACCCAACGCTGGAGCGATTTTGATTTTGAAGGCCCGGCCCGCGATGGTTTTGCGGTAGACTGGCCCATCCGCTATAAAGACCTGGCGCCATGGTATAGTTACGTAGAGAAATTTGCCGGCATCAGCGGTGATAAAGACGGCATCGATGTACTACCCGACGGCGAATTTTTACCCGCCGAAGGACTTAACGATGTAGAAAAATATTTTAAAGGCGTGGTAGCCAAAAATTATGATGGCCGCCACGTGATCTATGGCCGTTGCGCCCACCTCACCGACCCGCAGGAAATCCACACCCAGCAAGGCCGCGTGCAGTGCCAGAACCGTACCTTGTGCCAACGAGGATGCCCCTTTGGCGGTTATTTTAGCAGCAATTCTTCCACCATTCCCTGGGCATTAAAAACAGGCAATATGACCCTGCGCCCCGATAGTGTGGTACAGGAAATTATTTACGACGATACTAAGAACAAAGCCACCGGCGTACGGGTGATAGATGCGCATACCAAGTCCGTGACCGAATATTACGCTAAGATCATTTTTGTAAATGCCGCCGCGTTCAATACGAACCTGCTACTCTTAAATTCTACCTCCCGCCGCTTTCCTCAAGGACTGGGCAATGACAGCGGTGTGCTGGGTAAGTATGTGGCCTTTCACAACTACCGCGCCCACATTAACGCCATCTGTGAAGACGAAAGATTTAAGCACCTTAACGATGTAGGCCGCAGGCCCACCAGCGGTTACATACCACGTTTCCGCAACGTACACAAACAGGAAACCGACTTCCTGCGCGGGTATGCAGCAGGCTTTGGCGCAGGTCGCGACCTCCAATACAGTACAGATGGTTTTGGCCAAGAACTGAAGGACCAACTGGCGTCTAAAGAACTGGGCCCCTGGTACGTAGGCTCTCACATGATGGGGGAAACCATCCCTAAAGTAACCAACACCTTATCGCTGGACCCGAATAAAAAAGATGAATGGGGCATGCCCCTGCTGGATATCAATATCAGCTACGACGACAATGATGAAAAAATGGTGAAAGACTTCCAGGAACAAATGACCGAAATGTACACCAAAGCAGGCTTCACCAACATCCGTGTAGATGACTCCAAACAGGCACCTGGGCTGGATATCCACGAAATGGGCGGCGCGCGCATGGGCCTGGATCCTAAGACTTCCATACTAAACAAATGGAACCAAATGCACGCCTGCGAAAATGTGTTCGTAACCGATGGCTCCTGCATGACCTCTACCTCCACTCAAAATCCTTCCCTCACTTATATGGCACTCACAGCAAGGGCCGTAGATTACGCCGTGGGACAGTTAAAGAAGGGCGAAATATAATTTCCCTTAAAACCCATTCATTAATCAAAGAGGCTGTCTTCTTCATAAGGAGGCAGCCTTTTGTTATAGTAGCGATATTTTTTTATCGAAGCAATCGTTTTTTCAATAATACGTTTCATAAATTTTTTCCCGATTAGGAAAGTGAATATAGGATCAGTAGGTTACTTTTCAGGAATTGATCCCGCCTTCAGAAAGTTTTAATATTACCTGTATTAACCCACTGTTACACAAGCCCCCCAGCTAAGTAACGCTCTTACCATACCCTTGTTAATTACACATTCCTTTAGCCGGTTGCCCTTCATCTATAAGCCAAAAACTTTTTTTCAAGGTGAGTAAAGTGTGTTAACAGTCCACCATAAGTACTATACAATTTTTCCTGATCTCGAAAATGAGCCGGCTTTCCAAATACTACTTTTGAGAAAATTGAAACCAAATAAAAAAATGAGTAGCATTTACAAAAAATTATCCCTTTTCTCAGCCTTCATTATTTCAGGAATAACCGGGTGGGCACAAACAGCCACCCAAAGCGATAGTATCACTAATCTGGCTGAAGTGGCGGTGGCATCCCGTAAAGTAAGCAGGATTGCTGATATAGCAGGAACCGTATGGGTTCTGGGTGAAAGCAGGATACAGGAACAGGCCAAAAATGGCGTTCCCTTGAAAGAAATGCTTGGTATACTCGTTCCTGGTTTGGACATAGGTGCACAGGGACGTTCCAACTATGGGCAAAATCTTCGGGGCCGTTCCGTACTGATAATGATCGATGGTGTATCCATTAATAGTTTAAGAACCATAAGCCGCCAGTTGGATGCCATTGACCCGTTTAACATTGCCCGCATAGAAGTTTTGTCTGGTGCCAGTTCCATTTACGGAGGCGATGCTACCGGTGGTATTATCAATATCATTACCAAGAAAGCCTCCCATATGGGATTTGGTGGCTCCACAGAAGTGGGCGCCCGTGCTGGCTTAAGACATTCGGACGATCATGATTGGCGCATTGCACAAGCTATACAGGGCATGGGCCGTAAATGGAGCGGCAGGGCTGCCATCAGCTACCAGCAAAACGGCGCTTCTTATGGAGGCAATAATGAACAGATCTTTACAGACATTACCCAAACCGACCTGCAATATAACAGGACGATCAATGTAATGGGATCCGGAAGTTATAAATTTAATGATCAGCATTCGTTGACGGCAACAGTACAATATTACGATTCAAAAACAAATGGCGACCGTAGTTTGTACCTGGGCGACAGCCTGAAAGCCTATGCTACCGGCAATGGATCTTTACTTGCTATGAAAGATGGATTCCACTCAGACATCGTTCCAAAAACAGAACGATATATGGCTAATCTGGCTTATACCGGGAATAATATATTAGGTGGCCAAAGGCTGTATATTCAAGGAGCTTACAGAACGGAAAGACTGGATTTTTACGCCTTTCCTAGCACTACCATCCTATCGTCTGGCGCTTCCTCTTTGTTTATGTCGGCCTCCCGTCAAAACACAAATTATGGAGGTGCTAAAGTGGTGCTTTCAAAAGACTGGAACCGGTTTGGCCTGATATATGGCGTGGATGCCGATTTCGAATCTTTTACTGGCAACCAGGGGCTGTTTGATATTTCGGAGTCATTAACTTCCGGTGGCCTGGTGAATAAACAATTCGCCACGGTGCCTCGTTACCCGCATGTTAAAACCACCACCTTAAGCGGTTATCTGCAAGGCTCCTTTAAAATTCTTCCCGTATTACAATTGGATGCAGGAATACGTTACCAAAATTCAGATATCCATTTGGATAATTTCATAGCCTACAAGCAAGCTGCTTACATTGCCTATGGCAGGGGCAAAACGGCCAGCGCCATACCTGGTGGGTCTAAATCCTACGACATGGCAATTGCCAATGCCAAGCTGCTGTACAAACCATCGGTAAATGACCAGGCATGGTTCTCATTTTCCCAGGGAGTTTCGCTGGCAGACCCTGCCAAATATTTTGGTACAGGAACCTATAAATATAACACCACTACAGAAAACTGGGACTTATCTAAATACTTCAGCATTGATAACGCGGCGCTGCAAGGTATAAAAACCAATCTCTATGAAGTTGGCTACCGCTCGCATCATGGTGGCTTTAATGGACAGGCTTCTGTTTACCTAAGCCAGTCTAACAAAGACCGCAGAACAGATGGCACCACTTATCAGGTGCTGATCTATGACAATAAGGTAAGAACAATGGGCCTGGAAGGCGCGGTATCTTACACGATTAAACACGTTGAAATTGGCGTTAGCGGGCAATGGATCATCACCAAAACGAAAACAGATTCTACGCATTGGGCCAAGCAGAATATAGCTTATGCTAGTCCTTCTAAATTGGTGTCCTATATCAGTTATGGTATTGGGAAGTGGAATTTCCGGTACCAGAACACCAATAGTTTCAATTTAGGAGATGAGGACGGCAACGAGCTGAAAGCATTTAACCTGAGTGATCTTTTTGTAGGTTATAAGTTACCTGTGGGCAAAATAAATGTTGGGGTGCAAAACCTGATTAACACAAAATACCAGACTATCTGGAGCCAGCGGTCCACAGTATTGTATGCAGGCTATAAACTTCCGGAAATGTTTTATTATCAGGGCCGGGGCCGCACCGTTTCTGTTAATTACTCCATCGATTTTTAACCTACTTACAGGGATACTTGCCTACATAAACCACCTAAGTATCATGAAGGGCTAATGGCCCATGCATCATAACGGGGAGGCTGTTTCATTCATTTATGAGACAGCCTCCTTTTTTTATCTTACTCCCCTGCCAGTACCCTTCCTGCCGAAAAGGCTGCCCCTCACCATCCTGCCAGTACAGGACACTTTTCCTGTGGGGAAGTCAGATATTGTTTTCCTGCAAATCCACCAGATCAAAGCTGTAAATTTACCGCCACGAAACCATCACGCCACTTGCGTAAAAAACTGCTTTTCATGAACCAACGCTTTCACTACCTGGCTGCACTGCTTATTGCCAGCCTTATTTATGCGCCTACCGCCAGCGCCACACCACTCCCTTCACCCGCTGCCTCACCCGGCCAACCGGCAGCCCTTACCTGCGAATACCTGGTACGCCCCCTGGGCATAGACGCCGCCCATCCCCGCCTGTCCTGGAAACTGGACGACGCCCGTAACGGCGCGCTGCAAACCGCCTACCAACTACATGTAGCCACCGACTCCCTTATGCTGGGCAAAAAAGATGTCTGGAATACCGGACGGGTAGTGGGCAGCGCCATTCAAAGCAGCTATAACGGGCAGCCGCTGCAACCCTTTACCAAATATTACTGGAGCGTAACACTGTGGGACCAGCATGGACAACCAACCCGCACCGTCGTTTCCTCATTCGAAACCGGTATGATGGACCAGCAACACTGGAAAGGGTCTTGGATCAGCGATCATCCCAACATTAACCTGAAGCCTGCTGGCAGTTTCCGGAAGGTGTTCAACGCCAGCAAGCCCATAGCTTCTGCCCGCGCCTACCTGGCCGTGGCCGGCCTGTACGAGTTGTACATCAATGGGCAGCGCATTGGCAACCACCGCCTGGATCCTATGTATACCCGTTTTGACCGTCGCACGTTGTATGTAACCTACGACGTAACCCCGCAGCTTCAAGCCGGCAAGAACGCTATTGGCGTACTGCTGGGCAATGGCTGGTATAACCTGCAAAGTACCGCCGTATGGGACTTCCACAAAGCGCCCTGGCGCAACCGTCCTGCCTTTTGCCTGGACCTGCGCATAACTTATACCGATGGCAGCACCGCCACCATTACCAGCGATGAAAGCTGGAAGACTTCTCTAAGCCCCGTGGTGTTCAACAGCATTTATACGGCCGAGCATTACGATGCCCGCAATGAGCAACCCGGCTGGAACACCACCCAGTTTAACGACAGCGCCTGGAAAAACGTGTACTACCGCACGGCCCCCTCTAACCATATCGTAGCCCAGGCCCTGCCGCCCGTGGAGCAGGTAGAAACCATCCCTACCCAAACACTGCATACTTTTAACGATACCGATTATGTGTTTGACCTGGGCCGCAACATTGCCGGCGTAAGCCAACTTACTGTAGACGGCCCTGCCGGTACGGTGGTGCGCCTGAAACACGGTGAACGGTTGTATGCCAATGGCCATGTAGACCTGTCTAATATTGATGTACACTACCGGCCTACAGACAATACCGATCCATTCCAGACAGACATCTATACCCTGAGCGGCAAAGGACCGGAAACTTTTATGCCCCGCTTTAACTACAAAGGATTTCAATACGTAGAGATAACCGCTGATCACCCGTTGCAACTGAAAAAAGAAGACCTCACCGCTTATTTCATGCACAGTAATGTGCCGGTAACGGGGCATATCAATACTTCAGATACGATGATCAACAAACTCTGGTGGGCCACTAACAACTCTTACCTCTCTAACCTGTTCGGCTACCCTACCGACTGCCCGCAGCGGGAAAAAAACGGCTGGACCGGCGATGCCCACATTGCCTCCGAAACAGGACTTTATAATTTCGATGGCATTACGGTGTACGAAAAATGGATGGCAGACCACCGGGATGAACAACAGCCCAACGGCGTACTACCCTCCATCGTTCCTACCAACGGCTGGGGCTACGAGTGGGGCAATGGCCCCGACTGGACCAGCACCATTGCCATTATACCCTGGAACATCTACCTGTTTTATGGCGATCACAAATTACTGTCCGATTGTTATGACAATATAAAACGGTACGTAGACCATATCACGGAGATTAGCCCCAGTGGCCTTACCACCTGGGGTTTGGGCGATTGGGTGCCGGTAAAATCCAAATCGCCGGTAACATTTACCTCTTCCTGCTACTACTTCGCCGACGTAACGATCCTGGCCAAAACTGCGAAACTGTTGGGTAAAAACGAGGACTATGCGCATTACACCGCACTGGCCGCCTACATCAAAAACGCATTCAACACTAAATACCTGAACCCTGCCACAGGTATGTATGCCGATGGCTTTCAAACAGAACTCAGTGCAGCCCTCTATTGGGGGCTTACGCCAGACTCTCTGAAAGCCAAAGTGGCTGCCAATCTACACCAACGGGTGGTCAGCGACAACTTCCACCTGGATGTAGGGCTGCTCGGCACCAAAAGCATATTGAACGCGCTTAGTGAAAACGGCTACGCGCTAGATGCTTACAAAATAGCCGCCCAGCGCGATTTCCCTTCCTGGGGATGGTGGATACAGAACGGCGCTACTACCCTCCAGGAAAACTGGCCCCTGGATGCAGCTTCCGATATTTCGCGCAACCATATCATGTTTGGCGAAATTGGCGCCTGGTTGTATAAAGGCGTGGCCGGCATTTTCCCTGATGAAAAGGCCCCCGGTTTTAAAAACATATTGCTGCGCCCTCATTTCGTAAATGGGCTGGATCACTTCGAAGCCAGCCACGAAGGCCCTTATGGCACCATTACCTCTTCCTGGAAACGCGTGGGCAGCGGCGTGTCCTATACCATTACCATCCCCGCCAGCAGCTCCGCTACCATTAGCCTGGAGCCAGCTCCGGGACAGCAGGTGTACGAACAGGGAAAAGCAATGGGCGCTAACTTCCGCAAGCCGGCAGGCACCTATGTTTTCGAAATTAAATAATAACACGCATGGCTTGTTTATAAATTATTACGCCCGGTAACTATGATGCTACCGGGCGTAATCGTTAAACAGGATCCTGGCAACGGAGCTTTATACCCCCAATAACGCCGCGACTGTCAAATGGCCATAAGCTAATGACCTGCTGCACAACCACCCATGTAAAAAAAATATTTTTGGTCAGCAGCTCAACAAAAGCCAACGTTAATTGTTGTTTGGGTAAGAATGATTTGTTGAATAACATTTCATTTGGCAGCAAATAGTACAAATTAGAATGTCAGGCGGGGCGTTTTCGCCCTGCTTTTTCTTTTACCGTTTTCCGGTTGCTTGCCTCCCTACCGTGCAGCCGCCAGTGCAATGATGTCTTTCCCGTTTAATGCTTTTTTGCCAGCACCCTGTTCCACCACTTGCAGCATGGCTAGCCCCAGCTCACGCAGGCTACAAAATCCTTTGGGATAAAGTGCCCTGCCAAGAGGATACATCCAATTAATATATTTATAAAAAGAATGCACATATTTCGCACCCGGATCTGGTTTCAAAAAGCCGGGACGAAAATTATATTCGGCTTTAAAGGGCAACTTGCCTAAATCGTTTTCTGTTTTACCCTTTACCCTGGCCCACATTATTCGGCCACGCTCCGAGGTATCCGTTCCCCCGCCAGACACATAACAGAAGGTCATCCCCGGATTTACCCGCACCAGGGTTTCAGCCACATGCAGGGTAAGTGTGTAGGTAAGCCGGAAATAATCTGGCTCCTTCATTCCCACAGCTGTTACGCCCAGGCAAAAAAAACAGGCATTATAACCCGCCAATTGACCCTCCACGGCAGAAAGGTCGAAGAAGTCGCTGTGCAGTACTTCGCGAAGCTTGGGATGGGAAAGGCCCAATGGCTTACGGTTTAGCACCAGCACCGACACTACCTGGGGGTCTTGCAGGCATGCGTGCAACACGCCCTCGCCTACCATGCCGGTAGCGCCCGTAATGATGGCCTTGATTTGCATTGATGAAATATTTATAAAAGTAAAGTAAGGAAAGCGCTGGCTTTAATCCGATTTTAACGCATTTAATTATGGCAAAATTAGAAAACAATTAAATTTCATATTATAAAAAATTATATACATATTGCATCGAGGGGAAGCAACCCGGCTTAAGCCCGGCATAATAACCAACGGGCAAACATGGCGCAAATTTTGAACCTTATTTAAATAGCGTATCATTCTTATTATTTCATGATTAATGTTAATCGTATAGGTACATGTTCACCCATCATTTACCATTTGCTTTTAATTTGAAATATTGAAAAAAACATAACACCTGAAACACGCAGATGGTATATTTTTTAACACAAACTTTTTCATAACTCAAAATTGTAGGCTGCTACTTGTAACATTCTGCCGCTTAGGGTCGTTTCAATGGCACGCTAAGGCAGCAGGATGCAGGTATACTTCCAGACCCGGCTATTACAGGGCAGGCGCTGGCTTACTTTCAGCATTGTACGTAATCAAAACCGGCGCTTGCTAGTATTAATGTAAGGAAACTTACGGGCAACCGAGGGAGCGGCATGATTACGAGCAGGAGGATAAGCCTACCTTTGGTTTTTTGGACTATTGAATTAAACATGAAGACATATTTCCGGCTACTATCATTTGCCCGACCAATTGGAAAATACGCAATACCATATATCATTTTTACCGCATTATCCGTATTGTTCAGCACCTTAAACCTGGCCTTACTGGCGCCTTTGCTCACCGTGTTGTTTAATCCGGGTACACATGCCATACTACCCAAACCGGCACACTTCATGGACGTATTTAAAACATTTAATTATTATATCAGCGTTATCAATGCCCGTGGCAATACATTCGTGACCCTGCAGTATGTGTGCGGTGTGATCATTCTTTCTGTGGTGCTGGGAAATGTGTTCCGCTATTTATCAGAACGAACGATGGAGAACCTCCGTATCAATACCTTGCTAAACCTGCGCCGGTCTGTTTTCAATAACGTAATGGATCTGCACCTGGGCTATTTTAGCAATGAACGGAAGGGGGATATCATTTCCAAAATAGCATCCGACGTGCAGGTGGTGCAGTTTTCCGTAACCGGTACCCTGCAAGTGATCTTCAAAGAACCCGTCACGATCATTGCCTACCTGGTGATGTTGCTGATGATTTCTTACAAGCTCACCCTTTTTTCCATGCTGGTGGTGCCGGTGGCGGGCCTGATCATTGCCCGCATTGTAAAAAACCTGAAAAAGCAGGCCTCCGCATCGCATCAAGCTTATGGCAACATGATCAGCTACCTGGATGAAGCGCTGAACGGTATGCGCATTGTGAAAGCGTTTAATGCTACCAACTATACTACCCAACGTTTCAATGACGAGAACATCCGTTATTCCAACATTATACGTTCCATGGCCCGCCGGCAGCAGCTGGCATCGCCGGTATCTGAAACTATGGGCGTTATAATGGTGGCCATTATTGTGCTGTACGGTGGCTACCAGGTATTATCCGGCACCAGCACTATGACAGCGGCCAGTTTCGTGGCCTACATCGCGCTGTACTCCCAGATCATGCGGCCAGCCAAGGCTTTATCTACCTCGTTTAGTAATATTCATTCCGGCATTGCCGCTGGCGAACGCGTACTGGCCCTGATCGATGAAAAGCCGCAAATCGTGGATGCCCCCAATGCCAAACCCATTTCCAGTTTTAACGATAACATCCATTTCGAAAACGTGGCTTTTGCTTATGGCGAGAAAGAAGTATTGCACGGCATTACCCTCACCATTCCCAAAGGCAAATCGGTGGCGCTGGTAGGCCCTTCCGGTGGGGGCAAGTCTACTTTGATGGACCTGATCCCCCGTTTTACCGTACCGAAGTCGGGCCGTATCCTCCTAGACGGGCAAGACCTGGAAACTTTGCAAACCCACCAACTGCGCAATCTCATGGGCGTCGTAAACCAGGAATCTATTTTGTTTAACGATACCATTTTTAACAACATCGCCTTTGCTAATCCAGACGCCACCATAGCCGAGGTAGAAGCAGCCGCCCGGGTAGCCAACGCCCATAATTTTATTATCGCTACTGAACAAGGTTACCAAACCAACATTGGCGATAAGGGGACTAAACTTTCCGGTGGACAGCGGCAACGCATCTGCATAGCCCGGGCAGTACTGCGCAATCCACCCATTATGTTGCTGGATGAAGCTACCTCCGCACTAGATACGGAATCGGAAAAGCTGGTACAGGAGGCACTGAACAACCTGATGAAAAACCGAACTTCCCTCATCATTGCCCACCGCCTCAGTACCATTCAAAACGCCGATCTCATCATCGTGCTGGAACAAGGACAGGTGGTGGAACAAGGCACCCACCAGGAATTAGTAGAACGTCCTGGTCTTTACCGTAAACTCATTGAAATGCAAACTTTTTCGCCCAATTAAACCGGTGGAAAAGGCATGCATGGCCCATAAATTTTACATATCGTTTAAAGTGAAAAAGCATGAAAAACATAAATATCAGCGTTGGTATTTTGATTTCAACCTACAATTGGCCCAAAGCGCTGGACTGCGTATTATTTAGCTTACAGCAACAAACCCGCCAGGCGGATGAGATCCTTATTGCAGATGATGGTTCCGGAAAAGAAACGGAAGCAGTGATCCGGAAATACCAGGGCGTCTTTAATATCCCGGTAAAGCATGTATGGCATGAGGATAAAGGCTTCCGCAAAAGCACCATCCTCAACAAAGCCATGCAACAGGCAGCTTCTGATTACATCATTCAGATAGATGGCGATATTATCCTGCACCGCAGGTTTGTAGAAGACCACGTGAAGAATGCGCGTGCAGCACGTTTTGTACAAGGTAGCCGCGTACTACTGGATGACGCCCGCACCCGCGAGGCACTGGGACAAAAACGCTGCAAATTTCACTTCTTTGGCAAGGGCATCAACAACCGTCTCAATGCCCTGCGCATTCCTTTCTTGTCTGCACTTATTAAGGCAGACCCGGAAAGCTCGCACAACATTAAAGCCTGCAACCTGGCGTTCTGGAAAAATGATTACATCGCGGTAAATGGATATGATAATCTTTTTACGGGCTGGGGTTATGAAGACCATGAATTTGCCGCCCGCCTCATTAATTCGGGGGTGAAAAAAGAAAGACTTAAACTGGCGGCGGTGTGCTATCACCTGAACCATAATATTAATTCCAAACATTTTACAGACAGCAATGAACGTATTTACCACGAAACCTTGCTGAGTAAAAGAAGAATGTCTGCCAACGGCCTGGCACAAATTTAAAAATGCCGCCAGACCATCCACGCCAGCAATGGATACAGTATCCATTTGATGGTACGATAGGTGTTAGACCGGTAAAAATATAATTTGTTGATCACACCATCGTAATGAAAGCGCTGTCCTATGCGCCACCACTCCCCTCGTTTTAATTTACCCGCCAGCATACCTCCATCGTGCGCTAGCCGGAGCATCATCACGTAATACAAGGTCTGTACATTTACCCTCCCCTTGCGCTTCCACACCTGCACACTGGTAGCGATAAACTCTATTACGATAATGCCGGCCATTGCTACCAGCATAACACCCAGCGCCGACGGATGTACAATGGACACCACCACCGTGACCAAGGCCGCCACCAGCAATGTTTCCGGCGTATCCAGCATATCGTGGTAAGCATAACGCGGATTTAGCTTAGGCAACCAGCTATTGCCTATGCCATACCGGTAAGGGCGTTGATAATTTACCCGGTTGTTATTCCACCAGGGATGTTCTACGGCGGCCAGGGGCAGGCTTCGAAAATCTTTATAGTCATTGCGTTGGCGCACATTGATAAAAAAGTCTACGTCTTCTCCTCCACCAGATTTAGGATAGGCAGTAGAGAAACGCACCGGCCCCATCGCGCTGCGCTTTACCATAATATTGGCCGTAGCGCCCCAGGCAAAAGCTTCCCGGTCTAGCGATATACGAAAAATGTCCATAGAACCACTTGCGTCAATGGCTTGGGTAAAGGTGGATTGCGCCGGAGGAAAAGTGATAAGGCCAATGAAACCAATTTCTTCCGGTTGTGTAATAGCAGCGGTGGCATAGGTTTGCAATAGATTGGCAGGCACCAGTATATCATCGTCCAGGAAAAGCACCCACTGGCCAGCACCCGCTTCCAGTCCGGCATTGCGGGTAATGGCGGCGCCCTGGTTGCGTTGGTTGATGTGGAGGAATACACGTACATTATCCACCAATGCCCGGATGGCGGGCGAAGGATGTACCGCAGGATTGTCTACCACGAGGTAAAATTTCACATCGGCGTCCGCAGGCGGCTGCAATTGCAGAATAGGTAAAATGTATTTTTCTTCCAGGCGGAAAGATGGAATCACAATATCAATGCTGGTCTTCATATCATTAAAAAAAAACGGGATGGCCCTGTAAATGCCTGCGCTTAAAACGTTTGATCAAAAAGCGAAGGTAAGTCCACCAACCCATGCTATGCAAAATAATACGGGCCTTGTCTTTTTTAAAAACCGTATCGTTATGAAAAGAAGAAAGTCCGCCCATGTAATAGCCGGCAATATTGATCGGGTAAAATACTTTCGGAAAATGCGGATCCCCCCACACCTGCAGGTTCAGTGCATAATCGCCAAACACTTTATATTTCAGGGGATATTGATATTTGGCAAACACACTGGCCGGGTATATTATCTGCTGGTGATTCATGCAGTATTGTGCCAGCCGCCAGGGGGTAAACTCGCCTACCAGTAAGGTATAAGCAGGTTTTTCGGGACCGTAAACGGGAACGGTGTTGCCGTAATAAACAGTATGTTCATCCTGCAATTTTTGGCAAAGGTTGGCGAAGCCGGGCAGCAGCCGGTCATCCGCCCCCATGAAGTACAACCACTTGCCGTGGGCCTGTGATACGCCCTTGTTCAGCGCATCGTAAATGCCTTTATCCGGCTCGCTAATATAATGCAGGGGCACCTTCTTAAACGCTTCCAGGAGCGCCACCGTATTGTCTTTGCTACCGCCGTCTGCAATCACTATTTCCAGGCCTGGCACCTGCACCGCTGCAATACTGTCCAGGCAGGCCGGCAGCAGGTGGGCAGCATTCCAGGTGGCAATGATAACACTTACTTTGATCTCCTCCTTCATTGCCCGCGAAATTAAAGATTCCCGCTCACTTACAATTGATCGAAGAGGTAAAACAGCGGCGATTCTTCCAGCACCATGCGTTCCGTACCATGGCCATTGTCTTTCCACTTTACCAGGCGGATAAATCCATCGGCGATCTCTATGCCGGTACAATCGCCGTCACTAAAACAGCAGCAGCCGGTGTTAAAATAACTGGGATGCGCCATGGTTTTTACTTGCTGCTTGCCAGCATATTCTTTGCGCCGGGTGTCCAGGGCTATTTGAAGTTCGGCCATCAACGTGGTATTGTTTTCGGCCTGTGCTTTTTGGAGTTGTTTGTTCAGCCGGTCAATATGATCCAGCGAAGCAAATACCGGCTTATGTGTATGCCCGGAGATGAGCACCCTGTTACGGCGGGTAGCACTCCATTCATACATAATGATGTTATGAGCATCGGCCAGTTCAAAAGAATCGGAAGGAGTGTTCAGGCTAATTTCCAGGTAGCGCTGTATGGGTGTCCAGATGGCCGCCACTACCCATTTACTGAAGGCGTTGCCATCACTGCGCTGGTCGCCCTGGTGACCATGGGTGAGGAAAATAGACGCCGTTTGCTGCTGCATGGTAGCGCGCAGGATGAGGCCTTCTTTTACTTCCAGCGAAGGACCAAAGACCGGTTTCAGGTAAAGATTTTCCGGCACTGCATAACCCCATTCCAGGTCGTGGTTGCCAAACATGCGGTGGTAACGGCCAGCTTGCAAAAACTTTACTTCTTCATCCAGGGAGGCCTTGTTTTTATCAAGGGTTACGGCGGGTTTGTTTTCCCATAATTCCTCGCAGTCGCCCAGGTTGATAAAGGTAAATCCTTCCGCATAGTAGTGTTGCAGGGCGGCGATGTAATTACTTTCTGCCGGCATGAAATCGTCGGCTTCATCTTTGCCGCCTTTGTGTTCGTCGGAAAAGATGATGTAACGGGCCTTGTCCGGATCAAAAGGCTGTATGCGGCCACGGGTAGTTTTTCCATTTTCTATATCATCATACAGCGTGGAAAGGGCTTTAAATACCGCGGCTTTATCGGGCCGCGAAGAAAGCTTGTCCGCCAGGCGTATCATAGGGGCCCGGAACAATCGTTGAATAAATTTGCGCAAGGACAGAGGCATGTAACAAAATAATCAATCCCATGCATATAACAAGCCATTTTTCCAGCAAAACCGGGCGCTGAATAGTTGTTTCTTTAATCCCCACAGGCACTATTTAAAACTCCAGCAGTCCCGGCATTATAGACATGGAATGATTTTTAGGGTAAAAAGAATGTACCCTTTTTCTTTCACCTTAACCACCCCATATGGCTACAGAACAATACCATGAACCCGCGCAGGAACTGCCGGAAAAAGTACGCACTTTTGCCCGTATGATCACCTCCCTGATTGAAGAAGGTGAAGCCATCAGTTGGTATGAACAACGCATTGCCCTGGAAAAAGACAAGGATGCCAAAGCTATCATGCAGAATGCGCAACATGAAGAATTTAAACATTTTGGTATGGACCTAGAATTTTTGCTGCGCCAGAAACCCAAATGGAAAGAAACCCTGCAGGCCATCCTGTTTCAGCCCGGCGACATTGTTAAACTAGGCGAAAAAGGCGAGGAAGCCAGTGAGTGATGGTATTCATATTGCGCGGTAGGGTGCAGGCTACAGGTAGCAAGTTCCCACAGCAAAGGCTTCGATAGAAATCGAAGCCTTATTTTTTTGTACCCCATTTAATCCTTTAACTTTTTACTGGCGTTGACCGCTAACCATTTTGACCATCATGGCCGTATAATTTTATTGGAAAATTCATGCTTGTTATAGTAGCGCATTGTACAGTATTGCTACCTTTCAAAGTTCCCTTAAATAATTACGGTGCACCACGGAAGTTTCTGCGCATTCGTTTATAAATTAACAGCAGGGCGGGTTTAGCCCGTTTTATATTTAAAAATCCGATCTTCGTTCCCTTTATTTTAATATCATGAAACTTTGCATTGCAGAAAAACCAAGTGTGGCCAGGGATATTGCTGAAATACTCGGTGCGAAGCAACGGAAGGAAGGCTATTACGAAGGCAACGACTATCAGGTAACCTGGACGTTCGGACACTTCTGCACACTCAAGGAACCCCATGATTATTACGACCAGTGGAAGTACTGGCGGCTGGAAGACCTGCCCATGATACCCGCCAGCTTCGGCATAAAATTGATAGACAATCCCGGCGTACAAAAACAATTTAAGGTGATTGCCCAACTGGTGGAGCAATGCGATGAGGTGATAAACTGCGGTGATGCCGGGCAGGAAGGGGAATTAATACAACGGTGGGTACTGCTCAAAGCTCAGAACACCAAACCCGTAAAAAGATTGTGGATATCCTCCCTCACGGAACAGGCCATTAAAGAGGGTTTCAACGCGTTGAAAGATGGGGCGCTCTATAATAATTTATATGCCGCCGGCAGCGCCCGCGCCATTGGCGACTGGCTGCTGGGCATGAATGCCACCCGCTTGTTCACCAAAAAATTTGGTACCGGCAAGATCATACTCTCCATTGGCCGTGTGCAAACCCCCACCCTGGCCATGATAGTGGCCCGCCAAAAGGAGATCAACGCGTTTGTGCAGGAAGAGTATTGGGAGCTGAAAACCATTTACCGCGAAACAGAATTTACCGCCGCCATAGACCGGCTTAAGAGCGCCGACAAGGCCAATAAAGGCCTGGCCTACCTGAAAGAACATCCTTTCGAGATCACTTCTTTTGAAAGGAAGGAAGGCAGGGAAGGCAATCCCCGCTTGTTTGACCTGACAGCCCTGCAAGTGGAAGCCAATAAAAAATTCGGCTACTCCGCAGACGATACATTGAAATTGATCCAAAACCTGTATGAGAAAAAACTGGTTACTTATCCCCGGGTAGATACCACTTACCTCTCCGAAGACCTGCATCCAAAAATTGCGGGCATTTTGCAGGATCTCACGCCCTACAGCGCACTCACTGCCCCCCTCCTGGCCCATCCTATTCCCAAATTAAAGTCGGTATTCGACGACAAAAAAGTAACCGACCACCACGCCATTATACCCACCGGCATGTATCCACAGGGTTTGCCGCTGGAAGAGAAACGCGTGTACGACCTGGTGGCCCGCCGCTTCATCGCCGCATTTTACCCGGAGTGTAAAGTGTCTAACACCACGGTGCTGGGTAAGGTAGGCCAGGTGCCATTTAAGGCCACGGGCAAGCAAATTATAACACCCGGCTGGCGGGAAGTTTATGCCAACGATGTGCCGGACAAAAAAGAAGGCGAGGAAGAAGAAAAGACCCTCCCCATTTTCGTGGTGGGTGAAAGCGGACCTCATATACCCAAAGTACACCAAGGCAAAACGACCCCACCCAAACCCTTTACAGAAGCCACTTTGCTGAGGGCTATGGAAACGGCAGGCAAGCAGGTGGAAGACGAGGAAATGCGGGAGCTACTGAAAGACAACGGCATTGGCCGCCCATCTACCCGCGCTAATATCATCGAAACATTGTTCCGCCGCAAATACATTGAAAAAAGAAAGAAGAATATTTATGCCACCCAAACCGGCATAGAACTGATCGATACTATCCAGAACGAATTGCTGAAAAGCGCCGAACTAACGGGCAACTGGGAACGTAAACTACGCCTTATTGAGAAAGGCGAGTACGCCATGGAAACATTTAAACAGGAACTGATCGCCATGGTGATGGAGCTGACCAGAGAGGTAAAGAACAATGCCTACAAGGTGATCACGCTCACACCTGAAACTCCGCCGGAAGTGGAGAAGGAACCCAAACCCAAAAAAGAACCTAAACCGGCCATTTCCATAGACGCTCTTTATTGTCCCAAATGCAAAGTACACTTGCTCAAAAAAGGCCATGCCGCCTATGGCTGCGCTAACTTTCAGGTATGCGGTTTTAAACTGCCTTTTGAAATGATGGGCAAAAAGCTCAGCGAAAAACAGGTGACAGACCTTCTCACTAAAAGTAAAACAGCCAAGATCAAAGGACTGCAAGTGCCGGGCCACGGGGCCGAAACAGAAGGCAGGATAGTAATGACAAAAGATTTTAATTTCGAGATCGGGTAAGGATACAATCAGTCCCGGTGGTGCGCATACTGCATCGCTACAAAACAAAAGACACCCACATACTGTAACACAGCATCCGCCTGCCACATCGCTCATCGCTGGAAAAATGCAGGTGCAGGCTCATGCGGTTGATGCTGATTCAAAGCGCCTTTAGGAAGAAAAATATAACGCTTTCGCATATACGCTAATAGCTTATTCTTCACCAGGCAGGTTAAAATGCAAAGGAAAAGAGGGATATTCCCGGACCATACCCTAGTGCAGCACGCCGCTGGCCTGGCCAGCCAGCACCGGGCCGGCTATCTGGCGGCGTCCTATGAGCAAAATGACCAGGGCCAGTATGCCGGATGCACACATGGTGGCAGTCATAGGCACTGCGCTGGTGCTGTGAAACAGGCTTACCACCAGGGAAGCCAATGCTCCACAACCCATTTGCAGGGCACCCATCATGGCAGATGCACTGCCCGCGTTTCTTTCAAAAGGGGCCAGCGATAAGGCGGCTGCGTTGGGATTGGTAAAACCTATGCCACTGAGGTATATAAATAAGAGTACGATGAGCACCGGTAGCGACAGCCACCCATTCAGCGCCAGCACCAGCAACGCCAGGCCCGACAACGACTGCACCAGCAGCGCCATAGGCACTACCTGCTGGCTGGTATAAAACCGCAAGGCTACATTATTGAGCTGGTTAGCCCCGATGAGTCCTACAGATAAAAAGGCGAATATCCAACCAAACTGCTTGTCCGTAAGGTGATATACCTGCATCAGCACATGGGAAGAGCCGGAAACGTATACAAACAGGCCTGCAAAAGCTATAGCGCCGGTAAAGGCATAGGTGAAAAACTGCGGCTCGCGCAGCACCAACCAGAAGTTTTTTAAAATGGGTAATGGCTTTAGCGACAGGGTAAGATCTGGCCGGTAGCTAGAGGGTAGCCACCAAATGCTGGCTATCAGCGTGAGTATCCCCATCCCGCCAAGGATCGCAAAGATATAATGCCAGCCAATGCCAGCGCTTACATACCCACCGATAGTGGGGGCCAGCATAGGCGATGCACCTACTACCAGCATGAGTAAGGCAAATACCCGGGCATTGTCTTTCACCGGAAAAATATCGCGCACCATGGCCACCGCCGCCACAGTAGCCGCGCAGCTACCCACGGCCTGCACAAAACGCAGGATCACCAGGCTATTCAGGCTATGCGACAACATACAACCTATGGACGCCAGTATGTACACGGCCAGGCCAATGTAGAGCGGGCGTTTGCGCCCAAACCTGTCCAGTAAAGGCCCATACAGTATTTGCCCGGCAGCAATGCCCACGAAGTAACTGGACAGCGACAAGCCGACTTCGGTGTCGCGCACGCCCAGGTCTTTGGCGATGGCCGGAAAACCCGGCAGATACATATCGATAGAAAATGGCCCTAAAGCCGTGAGTGTTCCTAAAATAAAAATGAGAAAGGATGATCTTGATTTGGTCGTATCCATGCGAAAGCTCCGGAAGGTTTTCACAAATTTGAATATATAAATCCGCATTCTGAAACGCGTGATAAAATAACTGACACAAATTGTTATCTCATTGTCACGAAAATAGCCGGCGGCTACGACATCCAGGGAACAGGGCAACAAAAAAGGCCTGCCAGCAATGCTTTCAGGCCTTTTTATAATATGTAATTGTTTTACTATTTTTTAGATGAGTGCTTATTCTGCAATACGCACATTACCAAAGAAAACCTTAGCATCATTTTTCATTTCCAGCGGAGCGCTGAAGTAAAAATATTTGCGGGCATTTTCTTTAAACATTTGAGCATCCAACACCTTCGTTTTGTCGAGGTACACTTTCATTTGCTGCCCCTTCAATACGATAGATACATGCATTTTAGCATTTGCATACGGATTGAGATCGAACGTGACACTGTTGTATTTATTTCCAAAATGCGCGAAGGAGGAAACTTCGTTGTCATTGTAGTACATCAGCTCCACATGGGCAATATCGCCTTCATTCCAATCGCTCACGCTGTTATTTTCGGCAACGCCAAATTGAACAGGGGAAAGGTCTTTCACTTTATCGCAACTGGTCAGAATATCAAATTCGATGGTACCATTTTCGGGTAGGATAAGATTTTGTTTAAGCTTGTAAGTGGCATTTTCCTGGACCTGCAACCAGCTACCAGGAAATTCTCCCACCTTCACTAACTGCCCGCTGCCATTGGTTTTCCAGGCTGCCGGCAATACGCCTGTTGGCAACATATCGAAGCGGCTGGTATATAATACGGAATCGGCAGGTACAAAGTCAAAAACACTTTCCACGCTGAGGCGTTTGTGGCTATTGGTTGTTCCATTGGCAGCGGCTTCTTCACTATCTGATCCGGTCGTATTGTTACCGGATGTTTTCCCGTCTAACTTTTTATCAATAGCTTCCGAAGCTTTCTGTGTCCCTTTATCTTTGGCCTTTTGTAGTAAGTTTCCTAACTGGGCATGTGCAGTCATGGTAATCAAACAAGCGGCAAGTAGTAAATTCCCTTTTACAGATACAAGTTTCATATGAATGATTTTTCCTAAACAGCACAGGTTATTTTAATTGGTAATATAACCTTACGTGCTGCGTTTGTGATGTTAAACAATACAGGTTAAATGCAACGAATAACCGTTCAAAGTAGGTTAAGTAGGCCGAAAATTACGAAATTATAGACCACTAACACTTTCGTTTCTATATTTTTTTTAATACTAAAACCGTAGAACAAAAAATACGCCGGTGTATTTTCCTATATCCAATACTTTTAGCGGACGAATAGCCGCTGTTTTTGCTAGATAAATAATGAAGCGGGATTACACATTACGCAGGGGTAATCACGGCAGGGATACACGAAAAATGATCTACGGAAAAAAGGTAGGCCTGCCACTTTTATCAATGAATATCAACATGGCATCATGATGCGCCATGCGTACGGATAAAATCAAGCGCCCGCCGTTCTGTCCAGTAGCTGGACACGCCGAAGTTTACGAAACCCACATGCCCTCCATAGCGGGGCGTTTCCAGGAAAAAGTGGGCGCTTTTTTCTGCAATGTCGTAGGGATAACAGCCCGCTCCCAGGAAGGGGTCGTCCTGGGCATTGATGAGTAACGTAGGTATAGCCACCTGGTGCAACACCCTTATAGCACTACTGCTGGCCCAGTATACTGCTGCATTGGGGAAGCCATGCAGGGGCGCAGTATAACGGTTGTCGAACTGGCGAAAGGTGTTGATAGCGGCATATCCGTCCAGGTTAATTTCGTTGGGAAATAATTTTGCCTTGGCGGCCAGTTTTTCACCCAGGGAGCGGATGAAACGCTGCATGTAAATATTGTTCTGTTTTTTCTCCAGCTCAATCGCGCTATTGGCCAGGTCTACGGGCACAGAAATGGCCACGGTGGCACGTATCAGGGGAGATATATCCCTTCCTTTTTCACCCGTATATTTGAGTACTACGTTGCCACCCAGGGAAAACCCGATCAGGTAAATGGCCTTATAAGGATAAACCGCCTCCAAATGATGCAGCACCGCATCCAGATCGCCAGTGTCGCCACTATGGTAAAAGCGCAGGGCTTTATTTGGCTCTCCACTACAGCCCCGGAAATTCATCGCCGCCGCGTCATATCCCTGCTGGTTAAAAAGTGATACCATCCCCTTCACATATTTGCGTTGAGCATCGCCCTCTAACCCATGCAGCACCAGCACCAGGCGGTCACTGTTTACCTTGCTGAAATCCAGGTCCAGAAAATCGCTGTCAGGAAGGATTATACGCTCCCGGGTATATGCGACGGGTTTTACCCACCTGCACAAAGTGGGGTAAATGGTGAGCAGGTGACGGTTGCGTAGCAATAGGGGCGGCTGGTAGCCGGAATGACGAACAATTGGCATGCTGCAAATATCCTCCCATTATGGCTTAAAAACAAAACGACGCCCTGTAAAAACAGGTTGGTAAGCGAACCTGTTATGGATACCGCGCAAAGCGGGCGAAGGCTTTGGGGCAATTATACCCCGCTTGACAAGCGTACGAAACTATAATCACAGCGTCCTTCCTGTAAATGACAAAAGGCCCCTTGCCAGCGTAGTGGCAAGCAGCCTTTCGGTTTAAATTTAAATAGTTGTGTCCTTTATTTTATTTCATTACACCAGCAGCTTTTTCGGAGTTAGGATGAAAGGCCAACTTTCAGGGTAACTACCTGCCGGCGTTCAGGGAAATAGTATGGGTATAACGAAATACGTGTTGCGATCTTTTTCCTACGACACCCATACCGCGCATGATGACGGCCTACACATGCATAAAATAAAGACCCCGCCTCAACAAGCGGGATCTGTTGTTAATTGTTCTACATTTTACAGTATTCACAATCTTTGAGCAACAGTTTCCCTCACGGTGATGGTTATACGCCGTGTATGATATTTATTGTTTTGTTTCTTATACAAGATGCCGGCATGTTCATTTTTTCCATATCACGCCCCCTTTTATTTTTTTAGGCATAACATGATTCGCCCCAAGGCCTTCATGGCATAACTACATATACAGCGGCAAAGCCATCAGTTGAATTTTATGATTAGCATAAAGGTTTCCAGGTCTTCACAGGATAAAGCATGACAACACAATAGATAAATCGGAAAAGTTGTTGGTTGGTTCCCCCGGTATTACATGGTTCCACTTATAAATTGGATCTGGTCGTCTCCTCCGTACAAAAATGTTGATATTATGTATGTCGTACTATGCCGGCTACAGTGTTATAGCTTAAAAACACCCCTCCACGGAATAACTATTCTGTAGCCGTGTATTACTGCAACAGTTGATAGAATGAAATTAGAAAAAATTATAAGACCCTGTATGTTTTTATTAACGGCCTCCAATATTTATGTATCCCTTGTATAAACGTAGGCACTTGAAAAGGCATATCCTACTGGAGGTAGCATTGGCAGCCACCGGCCCTGCCCCTTGCCCAAAAAAATCAGCATTTCTGTAAAAATATTTGGCGATTAATTTCTGTTTCCTATCTTTGCAATCCCAAAACACAATACAGTAAAGCATTACAGGCTAAAAGGGCCAGCAAGCGGGGCATAAATTGACAACTTTTTCTACCCATACACACCTGCGGAAGTAGCTCATTTGGTAGAGCACGACCTTGCCAAGGTCGGGGTGGCCGGTTCGAGCCCGGTCTTCCGCTCATTCAGTAAAAGGCCAGCACATCAATCGTGCTGGCCTTTTTTATTGTAATAAACGTATTGCCCGTAAAACGCCCGGCCAGGATTTACCTGCCGGGCGTTTTATTTTCGGGTTATCCTTGTTTGCGGGGAACAGGCAGCGTAATATGCCAGATATCTTTGAGCGCACGGCGTGCTGCGTGAAAACCACACATGCCATGCACGCCACCGCCAGGCGGTGTGGAGGCAGAGCAGAGATACAAACCTTTTACACCGGTACGATAAGGCGAAGCGCGCAACGCAGGCCGCGTAAAGAGTTGCCAGATATCGAGTATGCCACCGTTAATATCACCGCCAATGTAGTTGGGATTGTAAGCCTCTAATTCCTGGGTATTATAAGTGTGTTTATCAATAATAAGATCCCGGAATCCAGGCGCATATCTTTCGATCTGTTTTTCTATGATGGCCGTACGATCGGCAGTGCTGCCAGCGGGTACATGGCAGTAGCCCCACAATACTTGTTTTCCCGCTGGTGCGCGGGTGGCGTCGAACAGGCTTTGCTGTGCCAGCAGCACGAAGGGGTTATCATTTAATTTCCCCGCATTTACATCCGATTCCGAACGCGCAATTTCTGCGAGTGTACCTCCCAGATGTACAGTACCGGCGGCTTTGCACTGCTGCGCGGTAAAAGGCACCGGGCCACCGAGCGCCCAGTCTACCTTAAACACACCCGGCCCATAACGGTATTTTTTTAACTGCCAGCGATAAAATGCGGGGAGCGATACACCTGCCATATCGAGCAATTGCCGGGGAGCAATGTCGAACAACACGGCCTTTGCTTTGGGCAGTTCTTCCAGTGAATGAATAAAGCGGCCTGTTTCCACTTTGCCACCCAGCGATTGAAAGTAGGCCAGCATAGCCTTGGCAATACCTTGCGAACCTCCTTTTGCCAGGGGCCATCCACCCAGGTGTCCATTGGCCATTAACACCAGGCCTACGGCAGCGGTGGTGGCCGTTTGCAGCGGCAGGAAGCTATGTGCTGCCATGCCAGCCCACAGGCCTTTGGCAGCTTCGGTTTTAAAGCGATGGGCAATGCTGGTGGCAGACTGTAAGGCTTTAAATCCAAAGGCTGCCATATCCAGCGGATGTTTTGGCAAGGGCAAAGGCCCCAATATATCCGGCGCAATGGCTGGCCAGCACTTCACCACAGGCTGCAGGAGGCTGCGGTAAGCCGCACCGTCGGCACCTAGTGCCGCTACCGTGGCATCAAGGTCGCGCAGCAAAACGGCTGCGCTGCCATCGTCCTGCGGATGGGCGGCCAGCACCGGCGGGTGAATGTATTCCAGCCCAAACTGTTGCAGCGGCAGGGTTTGCAAAAAGGGAGAACCGGCGGCCATAGGATGAATGGCCGAACATACATCCGACCAATAACCCGGGCCTACCAATTCTGCTGTGCGCAGGCCGCCGCCTGGCGTTGTATGCCCTTCTATAACCAGTACCGATAAATTTGCCTGTTGCAGTGCAATCGCAGCTGCCAGCCCGTTAGGTCCCGATCCAACTACTACTGCATCATATTCCATCGCCATGGTTTTCCTTGGTTTTTCCCGCGTAAAGTACTAAACTAATGCTTACCCTCGTATGATTTTACAGCGGTACCCAGGTCCAGCACTTCAGCGGCTGGCAGGTATTTTTTAATAATACTGCTGCCCGTAGCAGAGCGGTAGCCCGACTCGCAATGCACCAGGATAGGCTTACCGGCAGGTATCTCCCCTATCCGGCGGCTTAGCTGGTCCAGCGGTATGTTCAAAGCATCCGGGAAAAGGGGATTGTCTTTGGCTTCTTTGGGCGTACGTACGTCAATAATCGTATAGGCGTGCACGTTTAACCGTTGGGTAGTATCCAACACAGGAAAATGAGCGCCCTGCACATCGTTGTACACGAAGGCTCCCAGCAGTTTGGATTCGTACCCTATCTTGGCCGCTTTTTCAATAAGTACTCTGAGCTGGGCCTCGTTTTCTGCAGTAATATAAAACCGCTGATCCGGGCCTACTACAGTACCCAACCAGGTTTCAAACCGCCTTCCATCCTGGATATTAATTGCGTTGCGCAGGTAAGACTGTTTAAACAATGGCCCGGCCCGGCCATCCACGATCAGCGCGGTGGTATCGGGATTTTTATTGGGTGGCAGCAGGGGTACACCTTGCACACCAGGCAGGAAATCTGGCACCCCAGCCACATTCAGGGCCACGTCGTACGGAAAGTAGGCGGGAATGGCCGGCAGGTCGGCGAGTAGTGTTTTTACAAATACGTCTTCGTCTTTAAGCTGGAAGGCGTAGTTATGCGCCCGCTCATAACCAATGGTAGAAACATTGGCCTTGCGCATAGACTTACCACAAAGCGATCCTGCGCCATGGGTGGGCAGCAGCAACACATCGTCGTTCAGCACCGCAAATTTCTCCCATACAGTATGATACATTTTATGCGCCAGCACCTCCCGTTGCGTTGCCACGTCGCCATTGTAGGAACGCAGGTCTGGCCGGCCCACGTCGCCAATGAGCAGGGCATCGCCGGAGAACACGGCAATGTCTTTGTCATTTTCAGTCAGCACCGCAGCTATAGCATCCGGAGCATGCCCGGGCGTGAAGATGGCACGCAACGCTACCGTTCCGCCCAGGGCAATGTGATCGTTCTCATCGAAGCGGGTGTAGGTATAGCCAGGTTTTACCAGGCTGCTGGTGTAAATGCGTGCACCTGTAAATTTATGCAGTTCATTGTGCGAACTGGCAAAATCTGCATGCGGATGGGTTTCTATAACACCGGCAATACGTGCTTTCTTTTGCCTGGCAAAAGCCAGGTAGATGGCTGGATTGCGACCGGGATCTACAATAATAAGCTGCCCATTGGCCAGGATGGCATAAGAAAAATGTGCCAGGCCGGCGTCGTTGAACTGGGTAACCTGCACCGCCTTGTCCTGGTACACTATACTGTCTGTTTCGGGCAGGGTATGCGCCCAAAGGCTGCTGGCGCTAACGGCCAGCAAAACCGTGGTGATCCATTTTTTCATGGCTTATTGAATAACGAAGTTAATGCGATCAAGACCGGTATTGTTGGTAGCGGCATCGTATGCGTACACCAGCACTTCATAATTTCCTTTGCCAGCTATGGGTACCTGGCCATTGAAAAGATTATTGCCGGGCAGTTTGTTCAGCGGGAAGGTGCCTGTGGTAACGCCTTCTTTTTTCAGGATGGCTTTGATCTCTATGTGATCGGCATCCCACACGCCGCCTTTGCTGATGGGGCATCCGCACAGCATGGTGAGGCTTACTTTAATATCCAGGCTATGCGATTTAATGCTATCCAGCGCAATAAGCTGGTGGGAATTAGGTGTCAGTATGTCGAGGATGTAACCAGACAATTCTATAATCACCCCATCGCCGGCAATGTTTTTGCCGGGCAGCAGCCACAGTTGTGTGCTGCCATTTACCGCCGCATTAAGCCGGTTTACCGGCGCTACCACGCTAATGTCTATTAGTGTGGGATCCTGGATGTCTATGTTGGCTTCGAAAACGGCGGTTTGCGCATCCACAATACTTTGACCCCGGATCAGTGCTGTTTTCAGGATTACGTCGGTGCTGCCGGAGCTGCCCTTGGTAAGACCTTTGGCCAATAGCTCGCCGGTAAGGTGGTCTTTGATCAACACCAGCGCGCCACCTATGCCGGTGCCGATAAACTTTGCATCTTTGGCTTTCACCCTTACTAAAACCTTGGTGGGTGTTGCCTGCACGCTAACGGTAAGGAGCAGGGCGATGATTGCGGAACATAATTTTTTCATTTTATAACTGGCTTCTTTTTAGTTGCAGTGGATAATCAATTGGTACCCGGTCCAGCACCGCGTAGATACTGTCTTTACGTTCGCTCAGCCCGGAGAGGATAATACGCTCGCTGCCCTGGCGGGTAAAATGCCATACCAGTTGCGGAGCGTCTTCTTCTTTTGATTTTGTTTTTTCAGGTGTTTTGTTACTAGGTTTGGTGGGTTTGTTACGGTCTTCCCAGGCGGTTTTCTGCGCCTTGTCTTGCAGGTATAGCAGGCCATTGGCAGTATCGGCGCGGTAGTAGAGGAAGCGGTTGCCGCCGGCCACGCCGGCCAGTTCATAACTACGGTCTACATCTTTGGGTTGGGGATCGCCATTGGGCAGGGAAATAGCGAAAGGCTTATGTACTTTGTACACCAGTGTACTCCATTTTTCAAAAATCACCTGCGACCAGCGCACAGAATCCAGCGGCGAGTAAGGCAGATCCTGGCCATTAAGTTTAAAGGTAGTCACGTTGTATACCCCTGCTGCTTTTGCCAGGCCCGGTGTGATCGGGTCTTTCAGGTTGCCCTGTTTAAAATGCACATCGTAGCGCAAAATGCCATACAGGATGGTAAAGAAAAACACAATTACATATTTGACCGTGTGCGCCCAAATCTGCTGCGCTCGTGACTTCCAGGCCGGCCTGTAAAGTTGTAGCGAAACGTCTTCCTGTTTAATCAGCAGTTTCCATAACGGGGCCACGTAAGGCACCAGTATAAAAAGCGACAGCAGTACAAAAAAAGAGCTGTATACATGCACAGCGCCATCGTAGGCTAAATTGGCATGGGCAATATTACCCAGTACGCCAATATTGATAACAGCACCCAAAGCCGTGGTGCCACGGAAAAACAATAAAATACCACCCACGATTTCCACGAGGCCCAACACGACTTCATACCATATGGATACGCCCACTTGCTGCCAGTACAATTTATACGTATTGTAATCGCCCAGATCTGTTTCGAGGTTGGAGATAGCAGGGGGCGGCATTTGCATGGGATAAAATTTGAGGAAGCCAAATGCAATGATGCCCAGCGCTATGCGATAGCGCACTACTACGCGCAGCCAGTAGTACAGCCGGTTATAATTTTCCGGTTCATTTTTCCTGACCAGGAAGGTCCATCCGCCAGCTATAATTAGTGCGCCCAGCAGGGCCGCGCCCCAAGTAGCATAGCCGGCTATGCCCCATCGTGCACTCTCAGAAGTGAGGGTAATAAAATTGGCCCGGTAACCCGCCAGGGAAGAGAGTATCCAGAAGAACGACCGGGGATGGAACAACCGGTCGTACCAGGTGAGATCCAGCGGAAAGATGAGCAGGAGAAAGAAAGCGAAGGCTACCCGGAACAGGAATTTCTCGCCCTTGGTCCATGCACGGTCTATAGTCTGTGTCATGTTGTGTTGTTTAAATTGGTTAAAACACGGTCACCGGTTTGCGCCGGCCCAGGTGCAGCAGGTACGTTTTATCCTGCAGGTCTAGCTGTACATGCAGCGTATGGCCGTGGTAGCGTGCCGCGTCCAGCAGGATGGTAGCTTCATTGGGCCGTTGCAGCCGGAAAGCGATGCTGTCGGCAGGATCGTTTTTATTCACCAGTAGTATATCTTCTCCGCTGGTGGTATAGCTATAAAAGCGGCGGCCTCCATTGCCCTGGTTTTCATAATCGCGCTGATAGTCTATGGCAGGTCCTTGTAAGTTGGGTCGTACACGCTGTACCCCATGAATGCTCAGCGTGTTCCACTGCTCCAGCACTACGTTTTGCCAGCGCAGGGTATCGGTGAGTGAGTAGGGCAGCTCCTGCCCGTCTATCACGAAATGGCGCACGTTATAAAAGCCTGCCGCCTTTGCCAGCCCAGGCTTGCCGGGATAGGGCCAGCGGTCGGAATGGTAACTGCTATAGGCGAGGACTGCATATACGAGGAAGAACAAGGTGAAGGCTACCTTGGCCCAGCGCCGCCAGATGATGCTACGGTCGGTAAATGCCGGCACAAACCGGTCTGCCCTAGCCCGGGTTTCTTTAACCAATAGCTGGTACAGGCGCGGCACGTCGTACAGCAGTAACACTGCCGCCAGCAGCAGCAGGTACACGCTCAGTACGTGCTGCCCCAGGTCGTAGGCAAAGTTGGCCAGTACTACATTGATCAGCGTGGCAGCCGCAATGCCCGCACCCACTACCGCCGTACGCCGGCCCAGCAATAAAAGCCCAGATACGATTTCAATGAAACCCAATGTACACTCATACCCTGTTGATGACACGCCCAAAGAGTGGTAGTATATTTTCCAGGGCAGAAAGTCGCCGTATTTGGTATGCAGTTCGCTCAGGCTGGGAAAGGGTACCTGCAGGGGAAACAGCAGCAAAAATCCATAGGCCAGCAGTGCAGTGGCCAGGCGGTAGCGAAGTATTACGCGTACGGCGTATAGCCATTGGGGATAGTGTGCTTCAAATTTTTTATCCAGCCGGTTCCACACTATTGCCAGTGGCAGCGCTGCCAGCAAGGCCCATAGCCAGCCCGTAAATGCCGCCAGGCCCCAGGCATGATACTGGCCCCAGAAGGGCGTGTAGTCTGTAATCCGGAACAGGTCCTGGAAGTGCAGCCCACTATCGCGTACGGAAAACAACTGCCGGTAGTAAAAAGGATCCAGGGGCAGCGTTAGCAATAATAACCACACAAAGCCTAATTGAAACCCAAAACGGTATCGCAGTCCATCATGAAGCTGGAACTCCGTGATGGTACGGTTTTCACCCTGGGTAATAGATGCGGTAAACTGCGTCATGATAAGGCGGTTTTGTCTTTTAATAATTTGGGTTCTGGTGCAGATCGGGATCGGCAGCCAGGTCGTTATATGGTATGGGGAAAATGTATTTCGTGGTGTCGGTAAGACTTATCGCCGTGGCGGCGGTTTTGGTGCGTACCAGGTCGTACCAGCGTTGTGGCTCCAGGGCAAACTCTACCCTCCTTTCGGCCAGGATATCGCTTTGCAGGGTTGGGCTGTCTTTAAAGGTAAGCGCCGTTACCTGGGCGCGCTGGCGCACCGCATTAAGGTCTTGCAAGGCTCCGGTATAATCTGGCGCAGGCTTGTTCAGGCGGGCTTCTGCGCGGATCAGGTATTGCTCGGCCAGGCGGAAAATGTAGGTCGGGTTATCGCCATTGGTACGCCAGTACAACTGCTGCACAAAATAGTTGGTGATGGCCGGCGTGGAAACATCGCGGATCAGGGCCTTTCGGTCGCCACCCGTGGAGGGGTCTTGTACCAGGTTGTACAAACCCTTGTTCGGGCAAAACTGGTTGCGGTAATTCACACTACTCCAGCTACCGTTATGGGAACTGGGATCGGCGGTAGTGAATTGCAGTTCGAAGATTGATTCGTTGGTAGCCTTGTTGTTGATAAAGGTGTTCCAGTCTATCAAACTATAATTAGAATTGCTAATGATTTTTGTAGCATAGGTTTCGGCCTGGTCGTACTGTTTGGTGTAGAGATACAGGCGGGCCAGGAAAGCGTACACCGTGTTTTGGGTAATGCGGTTTCGATTCACACCAGCCGGCAGCAGGGGCTCTGCGGCCAGGAGGTCTTGTTCTACCTGTGCATATACCTGCTGCTGGTTGCTTTGCTGAATGCCTTTCACATCACTGGGATCGGAGGTGGGGTTCAGCACCAGCGGAATATTGCCCCAGGTGCGCCCCAGGTCAAAGAAGGCCAATGCGCGGATAACATACGCCTCACCAACATATTGATTTTTCTTAGTGTCGGAAATCAGCTTGCCATCCAGGGCCGGCACTTTGGCTATTACATGATTAGCGCGGTTAATGGTCACATAGATCTGCGACCAGATGCGGTATAACAGTGTATTGTCCGACCGGTAGGCATGGGTGGTAAAGTCGTTGTAATAATTGAGTGTACCTACCCAAAGGCCATCGCCGCTGCTCAGGAAGGTGGCAGCAGCCAGGCCGTCACCACCATAGTAATACGAATTTTGTAAACCGTCGTAAACGCCCAGGGTGGCGGTTAGCGCACTGGCCGAGTCTACGATGGCCACATTGTCGGAGATATTTTGTGCCGAGGATACTTCGAGGAAAGTTTTTTTGCAGGAAGCCACCGCGACTACCGCGCTTCCTAAAACTACCAGTATGAAGTTCCTGGTGATAGTTGATGTTTTCATTGTTCCTGCTTTAAAAAGTAACATTTAAGCCGATGTTGATCGTGCGCGGATGAGGCGCCATGGAAAAGTCCAGTCCCTGCACGGTTTGGTTAGAATAATCCTGCGCCACATTCACTTCCGGATCTGCGCCGGAATATTTGGTGATGGTGAACAGATTGGTCACGTTTACATAGGCACGCAGGCGCTCAATGCCCACCCGGTTGGTAATGCGGGCCGGCAAGGTATAACCCAGGGCCACATTTTTGAGACGGATAAAGGAAGCGTCTTCCAGGAAACGGCTGCTTTCAAAGTTGTGATTGAAACTGCCGTCGGGATTGGCCTTGTTGGTGAGGCGGGGAATGTCTGTCACATCGCCTTCCTTCTTCCAGGCACGCAACATGCTGGCCTGCATAGACCAGGAAGTACCCCGGTTGCCAGCGTGCTCCTGGAAGTAGCGGTTCATGTTAAACACCTTGTTGCCCTGGGAGAAATAAAGGAAGAAGTTGAGATCAAAATTTTTATACGACAGGCTATTGCTGAAGCCCCCGAAAAATTTGGGGAAGGCATTGCCTACAATCTGCCGGTCGGCAGTGGTGATCTTTCCGTCGTGGTCTACATCCTGGTACACGGCATTGCCGGTTTTGGGATCTACATACAGTTGTTTATACAACCAGAAAGAGTACATAGAATAACCCTGCTGCAACTTCACCCAGTCGCGGTTATATTGTGTAAAAGCGGTGGGCAGTTTGGTCACCAGGTTCTGGTTGTGGGCAATGTTGAACGTGGTGGTCCACTGGAAGTTTTTGTTAGAAATATTGGTAGAAGCTATTTCAAACTCAAAGCCTTTGTTGCTCACGGCGCCCACGTTATCGTAAATGGAGGTGAAGCCGGTCTTGGCAGGAATGGGTACGCTGAGTAGCAGGTCGGAAGTTTGTTTGTCGTAGTAGTTAAATTCAAACCGCAGGCGGTTGTTTAACACGCCGGCTTGCAGCCCCAGATCCCATTGGCGGGTGGTTTCCCATTTCAGGTTGGGATTGGCTAGCTGAGAGGGGGCAATACCGGGATTGTCCTGGTAGTTGTTGCCACCAGACCACAGCCCTTCGGAGGCAAAGTTGGCAATGTTTTGATTACCCGTCCAGCCCAGGCTGGCCTTGAGTTTCAGCTCATCCACCCAGGTCAGGTGCTGCTTTATAAATTTTTCTTCTCCTATGCGCCACGCTGCACCCAGGGAAGGAAATCTACCCCAGCGATTGTTAGCGCCAAAACGCGAAGAAGCATCTGTACGCAGGTTAGCATCGAAGATGTACTTATCGTCATAGCTATAATTGGCCCCTGCAAAATAAGAGATGAGTCCTGCATTGATATCGCCGGTGGTACTGCCTGTTACGATGGCGGCAGAAGAAATGGCGGAGAAGGAAATGCTCGGAAAGTTGGTACCGGTAATGCTGGCGCTCTGGTAGGTGCTTTTCTGCAAGGTATTGCCTGCAAATACAGACAGGTTATGCTTGCTATTGAAAGCCACGTTGTAGTTAAATACCTGCTCGCCTATCCAGGTTACGTTAGACGTGTTGGCATCTATTGCGCGGCCACTGGTAGACTTACCGGAGGTGAGGTTGGCATTGTAGTATACAAACTCGTGGTAGTCGTTGTTATCCAGGCTCCAGGAAGATCGGAAGCTCAGGTTGGGCAGTATTCTCCATTTCACATACCCATTGGCAATAAGGTGTTTGCCATAGGCGTGGTCGTTGTTATTGGCGAATAAAATATAAGGATTGTTGAAACGCTCGCCGTTGTTATAACTACCATCTGGTTTAAAGATGGGCGTAAGGGTGGGCGTGTGCAGGCCGGTGTTGAGAATGCCACCGGTATCACCATTGGGCGAAAGGCTTCTTTTCGTATAGGTATAACTGGTACTAACCCCAATGGTCAATGATTTGTTCAGCGTGTGGTCTATGTTTACCCGGAAGCCCATGCGCTGGAAGTCCTGTAGTTTTAAAATAGACTGCTGGTTGGTGAAATCGCCGCCCAGGTAAAACTTGGTTTTGCCATTACCGCCGGAAACTTCAATGTTGTTTGTGGTTTGTTCTGCCGTTCTGAAAATAAGGTGCAGGCGGTCGTAAGTACCGATGGTGTCTGTTACCGGGAAAGGCAGGCCACTGGGTGCTCCCCCGTCGTTGAGGTAGGCCTGGTTGATAATTGCTGCATGTTGGGGACCGGTCACCAGGCTCCAAAGCTTGGGGTAATGTCCCCAGCCATATTCTGTGTTCAGGGCTACCTTTGTTTTACCGTTGCGGTCACCCCGTTTGGTGGTAATGATGATCACCCCATTGGCCGCCCTCGATCCGTACATGGCAGTAGCATTGGCGTCTTTTAACACTTGCACGTCCTGTATGTCGTTAGGATTGATGTCGGCCAGGGGGTTGGTGGTTTGTCCACCCTGTCCCAGCGTTTGCAGGGGTGTGCTTGAAATGGCTACGCCATCGATAATGTAGAGCGGATCATTGCCGGCATTGATAGAGGTAGCGCCGCGCAGGCGTACCAGTGCGCTGCCGCCTTCCACACCGGAGTTGGAAGAAATTTGCAGGCCCGGCGTAATGCCTTGCAGGCGTTCGTTAAAACCAGCGCCGTGTATATCTTTCAGCGCCACGGCATTGATGGTAGATACAACGCCGGCAGTGGTGCTACGCTTTTGCTGTGCGTACCCTACTACCACTACGCCATCCAGCCCTATTTCGCCACCCTTTTTCAGATGGATGTTATAAGGTCCGGCACCGGTAATGGGTAGTTGCTGCGGTGCATAACCGAGCAGGGAAAATTCGATATGACGTCCACCGGGTGGTACAGACAGGCGGAAGGTGCCATCTTTATCGGTAATGGTGCCTTTACTGTGTTTTTCAGAAAAAATAATACTTACACCATCGAGCGGCGCGCCATCTTCGCTGGTTACAGTGCCGCTTACCTGCGTCACCTGCTGTGCGGAAGCCGAGGCAATAGATAAAAGGAAATACAGCACCAGGCTGGCCGGCCTGGCAAGGAATTTATCAGTGGTCATGAGCAGATGCAGTTAAGAAAAGGAGAAGTGTAGACAATAAGTGCCCTGTCTTTTCCCGGAAGCAGGAAAAAACGACTGGAAAACAGGTATCGTTGGCATAGATTACCTGTGGCTACAGCAGCAACAACAACTGTCGGAAAGGAAGGAAAGTGAAGGCAGATAACCCTTGAAAACGGTCACTGGACGGGCCGAATGGCCACTAAATCGACATTTTACATGTGGACTTTTTTCCATAGCTTTGATTTGTTAAGATTAAATGAGTAGAATCTGTTTGTCTTGACATGATGCGGGAGTGCGCGAACACTCTCGCTTTTTTTTTACGTTAATATTTGATTGAGCAGTTTTACTGTGCAGACAAGGCACACGATCCCCGAACAATTTTAAGTTGGTTGAAAAAAGTTGTTAGTATGGTTTATGTTGTTTACCCTTTGTTGGTGGCTCGGTAAATATATCTATCAATATGAATAAGTTTCCAAAGAAGTTGAAAGCTCCCTTTTTGGTTGATGTTGTGAAAGCAAATATAACACAAGTTTAATTATCCTACAAATCTAGTAGACTATTTATTTATACAGCGATGATAGCGCACTGGCTTATGTGGGTGCGATGGCTTCACCTGCATGCAACAAAAAAGCCACTGTAAGGCTACAGTGGCTTTAAAAAATATATTAACTAAATGCTTGCTTATTTATATTTAGGATCGTACAGGGTATTATCCGGAACGTTAACCGCAGGTTTTCCCTGGTAGTGATGTACGTACAAGTTATAGCAGCCCGCCAGCACAAAGAAAACCAGGCAGAAAAGGCTTACGTAAAACAGGAAACGGGAAGAAGCTACCCAGTTGCGTGTAAAATCTTTCTTATTCTCTACGGTATTTTCCATATCTATATTTTTCGCTCTGCAAACTTACATGATGTCGTGTAAAAATCAAAGTAAATTCCGATTAAATATGTGCCGGACTCATTGCCGGGTTAGCTCCGTAAAGGTTTTGCGCTGTAAAAAATAGTAGCGCCAGATCATGATGCCGTGAAAAACCCCCTTCAGGTCGTAGAGGCGAAGGCGGGGCAGGGTGTCTTGGCTGGCATCGTAGGTTTTGCGCCAGCGCCGGAAATGGCGGTAGGCCAGGTAAATGGCTTTCGTATCCCGGGGCTTGCCGGATACCAAGCTTTTCACAGCAGCCAGGATGTCGAGGAAAAAGCGCTGCATAAAAATGATATTGCGTTCTGCCGGGTGCAGGTTTTTGTGCAGCATCATCAGGTTGTTGCGGAAATTCAGGTATAACTTACGCGGATTACCTTGGGGCAGGCTACCCCCACCCACATGGTATACCAGCGAAGCCGGACAGTACGCCACCTGGTAGCCCGCCCTTTGCAACCGCCAGCACAGGTCTACCTCTTCCATATGGGCAAAGAAATAAGCATCGAACCCGCCTACTGCATGAAAACATTCCGCACGGATGAAAAGGGCTGCCCCGGATGCCCAGAAAATTTCCTGGGCATCGTTGTACTGGCCCTTGTCTGGCTCGGTACAATATAAAATACGGCCCCGGCAGAAGGTGTACCCTAAGATATCCATCCAGCCACCTGCAGCGCCGGCATATTCGAAATAGTCTTTGCTGGCAAAGGCCCGCAATTTAGGCTGGCAAGCACCAATGGCCTTATTAGCCTCCATCTGGGCTACCACCGGCTCTATCCAGCCGGGCGTTACTTCCACGTCCTGGTTCAAGAGTACGTAAATATCCGCCTTCACCTGCTGCAAGGCCTCGTTATATCCGCCCGCAAAACCACTGTTGGTCGTATGTTGAATAATACTTACCTGTGGGAAATGCGCCCGCACATAGTCCACGCTATCGTCGGAGGAGGCATTATCCGCCAGGATAAGCTGTAAATTGCCGTAGGTAGATTGGCACACGGAAGGCAGGAACTGTTCTAAAAAGCTCCTGCCGTTCCAGTTCAGGATCACAACTGCTACGGATGGCAATACCGGCAAGGATTTTCTCGTTTTTTGCGTGAACAAATGTTTTTTGTGTTGCAAATATGCAACAAAGACGGAGATAATTTAGCTTTACGCAAAATGCTTTTTTGCCCCGGCGTCCGGCCTTTTCTTAATTATTACTATGTTTAAACAATACATCGGCGGCAGACTTTTTTTATATGCAAGTGCCGTGTTCATCGTGGTGGTAACCATCTGGTTCGTGAATAACCTGAGTACCAGGATAGAACAGGAGGAAACCAAAAAGGTGGCTACCTGGGTGGCTGCCACCCGAACGTTGTTTACCTCTTCCCCTTCTGACGCCAATTTAAACCTGGCGATTGAGATTGTAACAAATAACAATACCATTCCCCTTATTCTTACCGACCAAGATGGCAATATCATCGACAGCCGCAACCTGGATTCTGCCCGGATGGCCCATAACCCGCAGTACCTGGCGGAATCGCTGGCCGATTTTAAAAAGCAACATCCCCCCTTCCGGCTGGACATAGACCGGAACCTGAAGTTATACAACTCCATTTATTATGGCGATTCGCTCATCCTGAAAATGGTGCGCTACTATCCTTACATACAACTGGCCGTAGTGGCGGTATTCATAGGAGTGGTGCTGCTGGCCCTGTCCAGCACTAACCGGGCTACGCAAAACCAGGTATGGGTGGGCTGGGCCAAGGAAACTGCCCACCAGCTGGGCACCCCCCTGTCGTCTATGGAGGCCTGGCTGGAAATACTCCGGGAAACACCCGGAAACGCCCCATTAGTAGCTGAACTGCGAAAAGACCTGGATCGCCTGAAACTGATTGCAGACCGCTTCTCCAAGATTGGCAGCGTACCCCGCCTGGAGGAAACGGAAATTACCCAGCAGGTGGAGAACATGGTGGGCTATATCCGCAAAAGGGCTTCGCAAAAGATACAGTTTCGCGTAGAAAAGCCCACCCAGGAAATTATGGCCATGATATCGCCCCCGTTATTTGACTGGGTGCTGGAAAACCTGCTCAAAAACGCCCTGGACGCTATGGAAAGCGGCAAGGGCGACATTTACGTACGCATAGAAGACCACCCCACCCACATCATTATCGACGTGAGCGATACGGGCAAGGGAATTCCCAAGGCCAATTTTGAAAAGGTGTTTAAACCCGGCTTCAGCACCAAGAAACGGGGCTGGGGCCTGGGCCTGTCCCTGGCACGGCGCATTATCGAAGATTACCACCAGGGCAAAATCAGCGTCCGTTCTTCAGAAGTTGGGAAGGGTACTACCTTCCGGGTATGGCTGAGGAAATAAGGAACATTGGTACGCTTAACAAGGGATTTATCCTACCCGCTACGCTTTAACCCAGGCGATGATGAGACTTTGCATGGGCGACCAGGGGAATAACCGGCTACCCGCGCACGCGTGTTCGTTCGCAGGTAGCCGGATAGTATTTTTAAGCTTTTGCAGCTTATGCATAACAGCGCACCCCAAACAAGCCGGGCGGCACCGCCCCCTGCATGTGGGTGATGCGCAGGGTAAGCTGGCGGGTACTGACCGGGCTGGCCAGTGTAATGTGCCGAAGGGTTTGGTGGTTGTCCGTTGTTTGGTACAGGATATTCCCTGCTTCGTCTTGCAGGGTAAAAGCTTTTACACAGAAGGGCATGGTCCTTTCCGGATGCCCCATCAGCACCGACTCCATGGGATGGTCCCAATCGGTGTCGAAAGCGAGGGCCACCTCCCGGATAGCTTGGGGCTGCTCCCAGGTGATGGTAAGCGAAGGAGCCGGATCTGCGGGATCGGCCAGCCAGGCGTTGGGCTGAAGCACCGGCCGGTTTATCCCATTGCGGATATTTTCTACCCCAAAAGCGGCTATGCCCTGGCTGAGTTGCAGGGCCAGGTTCTTGCCGCCCGGGCGGCGTTCGGGACACCAAAATTCAAAGGCGTCCATACCGATGTTGTCTGGCGGTTCCTGCTTGCCAAAGTTAGACACGGCAGGATTGGTTTTATTGAACACCGACAATACCCCCGTCATCCGCAGGCTGCTGGTCTGTAACGATACAAGATTATTTTTCCCGAAACAAATAAACACGTATCCTGCCCGGGCCAGGGTGGTATGAAAGACTAACGGTACCGGCTGTACGCCTTTTGTCAGGGGCAGGCGCAGGGTTTGCAGGGTTACATCTGGGGTATGGTGGCTAACGGTGCTGGTAGTACGTAGTTCCACATCCAGCCAGGTATCTTCCGTGGCCAGTGCGTACACGGTGATGCCGGGTACCGGGCCAGCTGGCAGGGGCAGCATTTGGCCGGAAGCATCTGCCAGGGAAATATAACTGCCATCGGCGGGCAGTGCTTGCAGCACATATTCGCTGGAAGCCTGCAGGGTGGCTTGTAATACCAGGTCTTTATCATCGTGCAGGGCCAGGCCCGGGATAAATTGCCCGATCTTTAACAGGGCCGTTTGCAGGTGTTGCATATGCGGCGGCTCTAATAATTGGCGGGGTTCCAGCTTTTCCCGCAGGCACAGCACAGCGGCCATGGCGGCGGCCTGCCCTGCATAAGCCCCGGTGGCCATTACCCTGGAAGAGCCAAAGGCCACGTGCGATACACTGATGATGCGGCCCGCCAGGAAAAGGTTACGCAGGTTGCGGCTGTACAGGCAGCGGTAAGGTATCTGGTAAATGCCTTTGCTATGCCATTGGTTACATGCAGGCTTTTCGCTGAACACGCCGTCTGCCGGATGCAGGTCTATAGACCAGCCCCCGAAGGCCACTGCATCTGCATGGGTGCGTTGTTCCACCACGTCTTGCTGGGTGAGGATGTAATCGCCTTCAAAGCGGCGGCTCTCCCGCTTACCGGGTATCATACCCACCCATTCCAGGGTGAGCGTTTCGGCTTCGGGAAACTGGCCCGAGTTTTTGATATGATCCCATACGCCATAGATCACCTTCCACAGTTCCCATTTTATTTTTTCTGTATCGTGTACGGTGTCCAGGCGGCCACCGTATTCTATCCACCAAAGTTGGCAACCCTGCTCCCGCGCGTTGAGGCGGCGGTAGCGGGGTATATCGGTAATATTTTCGAGGGCGTAGGCGGGCGGCACAAAGGTAACTGGCACGCCGGTGTCTTTGGAATAGAAGTACAGCGAGTGGCCCAGCAGTTCCCCATAATCTTGCGAGGGGGCAAACTTTTCTCCAAATTCTGAGGCTATCTCGGCCCCCATGCGAAAGGCGGCGCCGGCCTGGAAAGCCACGATCCCATCGCCCGATGCATCGCAAAAGAAAGGCGCACTTAAAATATAGCGGATGCTATTCTGGCTACAGAAGGCCGTTACCCGGCTTATTACGTCGGGGGCTTGTTTTTCGAGGTCGTACACCACGGTATTGAGCAGCAGGTGGATATTGGCTTCCTGCGATACTTTTTCCAGCAGGATGGTGTCAAAAATCACGGGGTTTCCTTCGGGATTGCGCCACATGTTTTCTACCAGTATCTCATCCACCATACCGCCTTCCCTGGCCCAGCGGTTATTGTTGCCCATATGCGAAGTAGCGCCCAGTATCCATAACCGGATTTCGCTGGAGGCATTGCCGCCTAGCAAAGGCCGGTCTTGTACCAATATAACGCGCACGCCTGTACGCGCGGCGGTGATGGCAGCACATACACCCGCTAGTCCGCCTCCTACTACTACCAACTCCGCTTCCAGGTGTTCGGTACGCGGGTCTCTTTTTTCACTGAACTGTTCTTTGATCATCATTATATCACTGTATTTTTTCACTATGAATAACAAACCCACCGGGCCTTATCAGCGTAAGCAGGGCCTGTGGGCTGGCCGTAGCAGGCAGGGTTACGGTAGCCTGCTCCCCGGGCTGCAAGGCTGGTATGGTTACTTCGCTGCCATTGTATTGCAGCTTGTACCCTTCCGTGGGGTACAGGGGAAAATCATTGCGGGCGCTCACCTGCACCACCAGCGCCTGCTGTTTCCAGCCGGCCTGTGTGATAACCAGGGGAGCAAAGGCTTCCTGTAAATAATCGTACAGCCCCCGCTTATTACGGTTGGGGTCTACTGCGCCCCAGGGCCGGTAACCATTGGCATCTGTGCCGGGGAAACGGCTCAGGTAATCGTTGAACGTCCAGAGGCAGGCCCCGATCACGTAGTCTGCCTGCCGGAATGCTTCCATAGCTTCCTTCACATGCGCTATGCGGTGGGCCTCCGACTTTACCTTATCGGTACGGATGCCAAACTCGCTCACGAATACAGGCTTGTTGGGATAAATGGCATGCACATGTTCCAACTGCGCGGCATAGTTGCCATAAATGTTAGCGCTGATAAAATCTACATAGTTAGAGGCTTCGTCTTCCGGTTTATTTACCAGCCGGGGGCTGCTCACAAAGCGGCTGGCAAATGTTACTAACCGGGGGCTATCCAGTGCCTGGGCGAATGCTTTCATGTCTTTTACCCATTGAATGCCTTCCGGGCGGTAGGAATGAAATTCATTGCCTACGCTCCAGGCAATAATGCAGGGATGGTTCCAGTCGCGGGTAATCATTTCCCGGAGCTGTTGCGCATAGGTTTTCCGGATGGCCGGATCGGCCATTTGTGCGGGGGCCAGCTGCCAGTTGCCCGCTTCTTCTATGATCAGCATGCCGTGTTCATCCATCCAGTTCAGCGTATTTTCCGATACGGGGTAATGACAGAAGCGGCTAAATTCCATGCCAGCGGCTTTCATCAGGCCCATGTCTTTGGCAATCACCGAATCGGGTTCCATGGAGCCCAGGCCGGGATAATCCAGTGGACGGTTGGCCCCACCCATTTTTATGGGATGCCCGTTCAGGAGGAACCGGGTACCTTTTACTTCCACTTTGCGGATGGCAAAGGATTGCACCAGGGTGTCTGTACCAGCTATGCATTGGAGATGGTATAAAAATGGATGATCCTGGTCCCACAGTTTTACAGCGGCAGCGGGCAGGCTTGTAAGCGTATATCCGTTAGCGTTAGTCCACTTACAACGAATGGTTTTTCCCTGCGGGTCTATGATGGTGTATTGCAATGGCAGGTGACTGTCTTCGCTGAGCAGGGCATGCACCGTGAGGCGGGCGCTGCCTTTGGCCAGGTCTGGCGTGGCTTCTATTTTCACCCGTTGTATAAATTGGGCAGGCCTGCTCAGCAACCAGCATTCCCGGGTAATGCCGCCGTAATTAATCCAGGGTACTACCTGGTTGGCAATGGGATCGTCTACCTCCACCCCCCGGCGCGCGCCGGGTATGGTGGTGGTATCCCAACTGTTGTCTACCCATATAGCCACCACATTTTTGCCGGCGTTCAGCTTAGCGGTAAGCTCCACTTCAAACGGCGTATAGCCGCCCTCGTGGCCACCTACCAACTGATCGTTGAGATAGACCTTGCATTTATAAAACACTGCGCCAAAGTGTAGGAACAGTCGCCGGTTGGCAGGTACATCCTGCAAGTCCAATTGCTGCCGGTACCACGCCGCACCGGTGTAAAAAAAGTAACGGGGGTCAGTAGAAAAACAATGGGGCAGGTTCACCTTATCCCAGTCTTGGCTTTTAAAATCTGTATGGTACCATTGCTGCGCTTCGCCCACCCGCAGCGGATCTATGGCAAACAACCAGTTTTGTTTGGGAAGTTGCAGGGTATCTGCTGCCTGTGTGGCACTCATGGAGAGCAGCCATAACAGGCCGGTTAGTAAATAAAAGTGGTATAATTTTTTTCTTTGCATAGCGCAGTATTTTTTCCAGGTAAATAACATAGGTTCCAGGCCTGGCCTACCCGATGCTGATGCGCCGGGAAGCGCGCAGCGGTATGAAAGCCGTAAGCAGGATAACAGCGGCAATGCAGGCCACCAGTTTTTTGCCCGAAGGAGTGATAAAACTTAGTACGAATAACAACAGCGCCGTGAAGGCCAGTGCAAAGGCAATCACCTGCAATCCGAAACGGTTTTGCCGGCGGATGGCCAATACTTCTTCGGGATTGGCGGCTTCCTTTTGCACCAGCCGGCTTTGGGCGTAGCGCAGGTATTCATCGCTCACCGGCTTACCGGCGCGTACGATAAATTCATATACCAGCAGCAGGAAGAGGGGCAAGCCCATGCCCAACAACATTTCTCCAGCACGGTCTAGTTTCAGGTGAAAAAGCCAGGGGGTGATGAATTTAAATACCAGGTTCATGCCCAGGCTAAAGGCGGAAATAATATAAGCCGTTTTGCCGTTGAGTTGTTTAGAAAACAAAGCCCAAACCGGGGGCAGCAGCAAAGGCCCGCCGGTGATGGCGGCAATGCTCAACACCACTTCTATCATACCGCCCGCAGCCGGCACCAGCAGGGCAATCCCTATCATACCCAGCCCCAGTATAAAAGAAGACAAGCGCCCTACGCCGATGAGTTTTTTATTGGATGCACCGGGATTGATCAGCCCCTTATAAATATCGTTGGTGAATACGGCGGAGGTTACGTTCAGCGTGGTATTGGCCGTAGCCGAAGTAGAAAAATACATGCCGGTAAGCATGAGCCCCATAAGCCCCGGTGGCAATACCAGCCGGCACACTTGCAGGTAAGCACTCTCGGTTTGCAGGCCCACTAAAGAGGAGTTTATGCTTTTGTAAATCATAGGCGGCAACATCCAGATCACCGGGCTGATCACATACAACCCGGCAAAGAGAAAGGCTACCTTACGGGCCGCAGCGGGCGTGTCTACGCTGGTGTAGCGCTGCACAAACGTCCAGTTGCCGCCAATGTAACCGATGTGGTACAGGGCAAAGGCAAACATGAAAGTGAGCGTGTATTCACCATTCAATCTATGAAAGAAATCGGGCGGTACATTATTCACGAAATGATGCCAGCCCCCTGCATGCTGCAATGCCAGCGGCAGTACTATCAGTACAGCGGCGGTAAGGATTACAAATTGCAGGATGTCGGTCACCATCACCGCCCACAACCCGCCGATGGCTGTGTAGGCAATCATCATCAGCCCCAGGGCCAGCGTGCAGGCTGGCAGCGGAAAACCCAGGGATACACTCACCAGCAGGGCTACGGGATACAGCACCGAGCCTTTGTTCAGCAGCGACACGAGCATAAAAATGTAGATATAGAACTGCTGCACGGGTACGCCTAAACGCTGTTTTACAAACTCGGCGGCCGTTAATGCGCCGGTACGTTTCCAGCGGGGGGCCAGCAGCAACCCGGTAATAAGGCCGCCCAGGCACATGGTCCATTGGATGGTAACCGCTACCCAGCCATATTTGTAGGCCACAGACCCCCAGGCCACGAAAGTGCCGGCAGAGAAAAAGCTCATGAACAAAGAGAGTCCGCCAATAAACCAGGGCACAGCCTCTCCGCCCGCAAAGAAAGATTTCATATTGCGCCCAGTGCGTACAAAGAGCATCCCGATCAGCAGCACAAATGCGGAGAAAATAAATATTACGGTTGTATCGATCGTTGAAGTCATGAATGGAAGCGCTTGCCCTTTAGCATTGATTAAAAAAAATAAACATGCAGGTTAGAAACTGATCACGATTATCCGCAAGCCGGTGGCGGGCAGTGGAATGGTCCAGGTGCCTTTATCTGCCAGCGTTTGCAAAGTTTTCCCATTTTCGTCCAGCAGTTGTACGGAGTTAACGCTGCTTTGCTGGCCGGGCAGCACCCGGTGTGCCTGTAGCGTAACCCCTGCCTGCAAGGCGTGGGTGGCATCGTTGAGCAGCATCACGTATAGTTTTTTATGCACCCCATCCCAGGCGCTCATGTAATCTACCTGCGGATGATTTACCACCAGCATACCATCTGTTATATGCAGGGCAGCAGTATGTCCGAAAATATGACCCGGCGCAAAGCCATAACTCAGGTGAGGCCCTACTTTGGGGGTAATGAAACCACTGGGAAAAGTAATGCCGCCGTGGCTGCGTAGCGTTATTTCTGCGAGCAGGTAATCGGTAATCCACCCTATCTGCCACCAGGCATGATGCGGGTAGGGACCCGCACCGTGATCCATGGTGCGCCAGTAGTAAGAAGCTACCTGCGTGGGCTGGTCAACAAATGCATCGCGGCCCCAGGCCGCTGCCCTGGCCATATCCAGGAAAATACGATCGTGGGTGAGGGCATACATCCTGACAAACATACCGGCATGGCTAGCCAGCAAAATAGGTCCATTCCCATTGGCAGATCCAATGGTTCCTCCATGTTCAAAACTAAGGCCGGCCTGGCTGATCTCCCAGTCTTGCCGGGGATGTCCGTTCACCGACTTCATGTCGCGGGAAGGAATGGGCTGGGTGTAAATGGAGGCCGTGTATAACCGGGCGGTGGCAATGGCCGCATCCTGGTATTTTTTTTCCCGGGTAAGGGTGTAGAGGTCTAGCAACGCCTGCGCACTTTGGCCGGTGGCAAAGTCTGGCGCAAAACGTGTATCACCGCACACGCCCAGGAAACTGGCCTGCTCCACCGCATGGGTGATGAACCAATCGGCCCCTTTGCAGGCGGCTTTTAAATATTTTTCATCTTTTAAAATACGGTAAGCTACCATCAGTCCGTAAAAGGTAGGACGTAGGTCTGCCAGGTCGGTAAATTCCGGCTGCGTGCTGCTGTGATCATAAGCTACCTGCCAATGCCCATCGGGATATTGCCAGGATAATAATTTGTCGGCCCCCAGGCGCAATCTATCTTTCAGGGTTTCATTACCTGGTTCAAACAGCAGGATATTGCCCATGTCCAGCAGGGTGTAATAAGTAAGGCCAATCGGCTCTACATAAGGCCCCCACTCTTCCGTGAATTGTTTAGACTTCCACAGGAAATACTGCCCGGTGGCAGCACCTTGGAAAAAGCCGGGTGCTTGCTGCTGCTGTACCAATTTAAAGTTCAGTGCATACGGCAGTCGCTGGTGGGCCAACGCGGTATCTTCCGTCATATGGGCCAGCATCCACATGGCACCGTAGTCGGCGTTTTTCATGGCGTCTTTGTCGGAGCCTACTACGCCGCCCATGTAAGATTGTGCACCAATGGTAAGCCCGTTATATTGCTCCAGCCTCCATAAGGAAGTGCTGTCGTTGTCTACATAATGCAGCATGGCCATCATACGGTCGGAGAGCGAATGTTTGGTTTGTTTCAAGTCCAGGAATGCGGAGAAACGGTACACGTCGTTGATGGCGTGTTTGTACACGGTATACCAATTGGCCGCCTGCAGGGTATAACGAAATGTAAACGTACGCTGCTCCCCTTCCTTCAGGTAAGATCCTTCCTGCCCCAGCACGGGATGGTACAGGGTAGGTGTGAGTGCGCCGGCGCGGTTCATGAGCGACAGGCCCAGCTTCCATTGGGAGTGGGTGATCTGGTCCTGCTCCCAGGGATCGCGTCCCGTGCCGGGGGCGGGTATTACTGCAAGGGTAATGCCGGCGCGGTTACGGATGAGGGGCGACAAAGTACTGGCTGTACGTTCCCGCACGATCACCGGCTTATCGGGAATACCCTGGCCATAGGCATAGCCCAGCACCAGGTCGTGCTGCATATGATGGCCCATGAAGATGCCGGGAATCATGCCCCAGTCCAGCGCCGCTTCCGGGGTCGTCATCAACGTGGGGGAAGCCAGGGAATAATAACCGGCTTGTTGGGCCGTGAGTACCATGGTTACCTCAATATCGTTGGCATATACCGGGTCTATCCGCCAGGTAGCCTGCACCGTAGCAGCGGAAGTTTGCCCGCTGAATACGATGGCGCTATCACTGCGTTGCTGTGCTGTACCGGGAAAAAATGACAGGGCCGTGCCGGCAGTATTCATCGGCACCGGGCGCAGGTTATCGCGCCAGGATGCTGTGAGATAGTGATAAATAGCGCCGGGAAAATCACGTTCCCGAGCGCCCAGTTTATCCTGCCAGGAGGCGGTGTCTGGCGCGGTAGCGGAATATAAGATCGTGTATGCGCCGGAGAGGTGTTGCAATGGCAGCCCATTTCCTACGCTGCCGCTGGCCAGGTGGTAACCATCTGCACCGCGCCGCCATTGCAGGTTGATGGCGCTGCTATGCAACCCTACTACCTCCTGGGCTTGCAGCCGGGGTGCGCAGGTGAGAAGTAGCCATATGCCTGCTACAAAGTATTTTATCCGTTTATTTTGCTTTGCCATGCGTTGCATTTTGCGGCGTGGCCGTCAGTTGCAGGATATTCCTGGCCACCGCGGCGCCTAAAGTATTAAGGCCTGTTTGATTATAATGTATTTCATCTGTCATCCACTTTTTATCCAGGAAAGTGCCTGCATCTTCAAACACTATCTTCGTGTATGGGTCTGCGTTAGCCACTTCACTTTGTATGCGCTGCACCTCGTGGAAACCTGCCTGGGAATGGTTTGCGTAATAGCCTGTTTTCACGATGTAAAAAGGCAGTTGCGCACCGAGGGCTTCCCGGAAACGGTGTACCACCTGCTGGAGCGCCGCTTTATATTCAGCGGTGGTTAAATGTCCATCGTTGATAGCATTGGCATCCCGCTCGCCCTGCACCCAGATGATGCATTTGAGGGGAAGGCCGGTGGCGCGCATGGCGGCTTTGGTTTTGGCCACGGCAGCGGCAAAGAGGGTACCACTGTTGTCCCAGGTATCCATAGCGCCCAGCCGGGCCTTTTCATGACAGGAGCTGCCGCCCCGGGAGGTGGGTACGATGATTACGGTATCGCCGGTCTGCGCGTGCCAGGCCTGTGCAAAAGCAGGCCAGGCACTGCCGGAAGCCGCTGCTTCGAAATGATCGACCTGCTCTCCTACCGGATCTTTTAAAGGTACCAGCGTGCCGGTAGACCCGCGGTATTCAAAGGCAGCCGGCCCGGCAGCTACCGACTGTGTTTTATCGCCATGCCCGGTGCAGTTGCTTTGCCCTGCTACCAGTATCAGTTGCCGCTGTGGCGGCAGGGATGGCAGGAATAATGACAGCAGTAATAAAAAAGAAGCCATGTTTATCGTTTAACGTGTAGCCGTAGCAGTTATAACCATTTTAATGCGCTGATTATTTTATTTCCACGGATCGTTTTGTACCAGTTTTGCATTGGCATTGATCTCCTGCTGCGGAATGGGAAAGTACTGGTGTTTGGCCTGCGGCGCACGGGCGGGGAATACATCGTTTACCGCATGTGGAATTACTTGCAGGAAAGTATTGGTGCGGGTAAGATCATACCAACGGTCTGCTTCGGCAAACAGTTCCCAGCTACGTTCCTGTAGTATGGCGGCGATCAACGCATCGGCAGATAAACCCGCGGGCAGATCGTCCAGGTGGGCGCGGTGCCTTACCAGGTTAATATAGCCATAGGCCGTACTGGTGGCACCATGCAGCCTGGCCTCCGCTTCTGCTGCAATGAGGTACACATCTGCCAGGCGCAGGATGGGAATGTTGGTGCTATGGCTTCCCCCGATGGAATTGGGGTCCATGTATTTTTTCACCAGCACACCATGCTTGGTAATGGGTGTAATGCTGGCCTGGTGTACCACTGCGCCCTGGCGGTTAATGTAAAACGTATCGAGCAGCAAACGCCGGGCGTCCTTTGGATCGAACGAATCGAAGAATGATTGATAAGCGAAGGCAGAGCCATAAGAAGAGGAGCCATAAGCTGGCGCATCACTATTGGCCGGGCCGTACAGGCTCATAATCTGGCTGCTGCGGGCGGGCGAGGCCGATTCTGCTTCGAAGGCCCACATATTTTCCTGGCGGGCTGCGTCTTCCTTAGCCGGGTCATACACATCGCGTACATCTGTCATCAATTCATACCGGTTGCTATTAATTACCTGCTGTGCCATTTGCAAGGCGGTGGCCCAATCTTCATTAAACAGGGCCGCCTTGGCATACAGGGCCTGTGCTACCTGTTTGGAAGGCCTTCCTTTTACCCCACCGGCGGTATAGTCTGGCAGGAACATGATGGCAGAATCCAGATCCTTGTAAATACGCACATACACGTCCTTTGCATCGCTCTTGGCTACGTAAGCATCTGCCAGCGATTGGCTGGGCTGGGTTCTTACTACCACGTTGCCAAAGTTTTTGGTGAGCATCCAGTGAAAGAAGGCGCGCAGGTACAGGGCTTCTGCCACAATCTGGGCGCGGCGCACGGTGTCCATGTTCGTAGCCGGTACTTTGGTAATTACCCAGTTGGCATTTTCTATACCCTTGTAACAATTGGTCCAGGTATCTATGGGCGACTCATTAGTACGGCCATAACTTACCACCGTGGTATAGGCTGGGTCATAACTGTATAGCGGGTAGGTATCGCGGCCCACTACCGGGCGGGGATATACCTGGTCTGCGCTGAAATCGGCAATCAGCACCGCAGAAGGACCTCCATACAGGTCTGCCACCGATGCATAGGCGGCGGTGAGTGCGGCTTCCGCATCCTGAGAGGTTTTGTAAAACGTATTCGTATAAATGGACGAATAAGGTGTTTCATTTAGTTTACAAGCGCCCAATCCCACTGCCAGCAGGCAAAGTAAGGCACTGTATATCCATATTTTCCGTTGCATATTGTAAAGCTTTTATTGTTCCTGCCTTCCGGCAGCCCCATATTTTTTTAGAAAGAAACCTGTACTCCCAGGAGGTAAGACCTTGCCAGCGGATACACCAGGTTATCCACCCCGATCAGGGTATTGGAATTGCCGAACGTATTCACTTCAGGATCAAAGCCGCTGTATTTGGTAATGGTAAACAGGTTATTCACACTGGCATATATCCTGGCGGAGGATACCACCTTTTTGAAAGGCACGTGGTAACCCAGCGTAATGTTCTTGCACCGCAGGTAAGAACCATTCTCCAGGAAACGGTCGGTAAGTGGTATACGGCCACCCTGGAAGCCGCTCACGTATTCATTACTAGGGTTGGTAGGCGACCAGCGGTTTGCCAGCGCAGCATACATATTACGGTTGCCCAGCGGATTTTCAAACGTGTAGCGGATCAGGTTATATACCTTGTTGCCCTGCACGCCGGAAAAGAAGGCGCTCAGGTCAAATCCCTTGAAGCTTAAGTTGGTGGAAAAGCCGTAGATAAAAGAAGGATTGGCATTGCCAATCACCTTTTGGTCGTCTGCAGTGATCTGACCATCGGTATTTACATCTTTCACCTTCACGCCCCCAATGCGGCTGCCAGAGCCAGGCAGCACCGAATCGCCGGTTTGGTAAATACCGTTGAACAGGTAGGTCTTAAACAGGCCCAGGGGCTGGCCTACCTGTAGTACGCTGTAGTTGCTCACGGTATATTCCTGTAAGCCGCCGGTAAGGCTTAAGAGCTTGTTGCGGTTGATAGTGATATTGGCCGCTACATTCCATTTAAATGCGCCATTGAAGATTACCGCATCTACCGCCATTTCCACGCCCCTGTTTTGCAGGCTGGCAAAGTTGCCGGTAATGCTGCCATAACCGGAAGACAGTGGCAGTTGTTGCACAAACAACAGGTCTTTTGTTTTCTTGTTATACACATCGGCGGTAAAGTTCAGGCGGGAATTCCACAGGCTCAGGTCTATACCGATATCTGCCTGCAATGATTTTTCCCAGCGTAGGTCTGCATTTGGAATGCCCGTGGGCGCAATGCCACTGGCAGCAGCATGGTTGAAGTAATAGGTGTTAGTAGCGCTTACCGTGGCCAGTGATTGATAAGGGCCAATAGCACCGGCATTGCCGGTAAGGCCATAACTGCCTCTCAATTTCAGGTTGTCGATCACGCGCACGTCTTTCATAAACGGCTCTTCTGAAATACGCCAACCCACAGCGGCGGCGGGAAAGAAGCCGTACTTATTATTTTCCCCAAACTTAGTAGCGCCGTCTGCGCGGGCAATCAGGTCTACCAGGTAACGGTTTTTGAAAGCGTAGTTGATACGGCCCATGTAAGAATCTAACCGGTCTTTGCTGCGGGCGCTGCTCACAGTACGGTTCACCGCCAGTTGCACGGCTTCGTTTTTCGTGGCATCGTTGGGAAAGTTAGACGCATTAATGGTATTGTTGTTGGTATTGTTAGACTGGGTGGCAAATACGCCGGTAAATTTCAGGGAATGGCTTGTCTTGATTTTTGTTTCGTAGGTAAAAATGCTTTCATGTAGTAGCACCACGTTGTTTACATTCGTTTTGGCCGCCGTACCACCGCCCCCCGCCAGATCAGCGGAGTTCATGATACTGCGGGGAGAATAATAATCATGCAGGGTGCTGGAAATCACAGGGTCAAAATTAGCCCGGTAAGTGAAGCCTTTGAAGGGCGTTATTTCTGCGTAAATATTGGCCAGTGTCTGGCTCGTTTTATCCTGGTTCAGTATCTGTGCAAGGCCCAGCGGGTTTACTACCTCGCGGTAGCGGCCATCCATCTGGTCGCCGAAAGGCCATTCTGTGCCATCGGGTTTATAGGGCTGCAAGGTAGGCGGTGCGCCCAGTGCAGCGCCCAGGATGCTGGTAGTTACTGCCGGCGCATCCAGGCTGGAAGAACCGGTAGGAATGCTATTGTTTACATTGTAAGAAGTATAGAGGCTGGTACCAACCTTCAAAAGCTTGCTTAACCGGTGGTCCAGGTTGAGGCGGAAAGCATAGCGGGTAAAATTGGAATTGATAATAACCCCTTCCTGTTTGAAGTAGTTGCCCGACATGGCAAACTGTGTTTTGTCGCTGCCACCGGATACCGCGATCTGGTGGTTCTGGATGGGGGCCGTACGCAGTATTTGATCCTGCCAGTCGATGCCCTTGCCCAGCGAAGCGGGATCATCATACACATTGGTATGATAGATATCGTTTTCCAATTGTGCAAACTGGGAAGCATCCATCATATGCATGCGTTTCGTGGTTTCCTGCTCTCCGTAATAACCATTGTAGGTTACCACCGACTTGCCCAACTGGCCGCGACGAGTAGTAATAAGTACCACACCGTTTGCACCACGTGCGCCATAAATAGCCGTAGCAGAAGCATCTTTCAATACAGCTACCGATTCTATATCATCGGGATTAACCATAGACAGCGGGCTTATTTGTGTAACGCCGCCCGCACCATCGCTGGTAAGGGGTGTGTTGGACAATTGTACCCCATCTACTACATACAAGGGTTCTGAAGTACCATTGATAGAGTTTACACCGCGAATGCGCATGCTGATGCTGCCCCCTGGTGCAGCAGAATTCTGGGTAACCTGTACGCCAGGTACGCGGCCCTGAATACCCTGCACCACGTTGGAAACGGGCGTCTGGCGGATATCGGCAGACTTGACCGACGATATGGCGCCGGCTACGTCGCCTTTGCGCTGGGTACCATACCCTACTACCACTACTTCTCCCAGCGCCTTCGGATCTACTTCCAGCGATACGGCCACTGTTTGCTGATTGGTAATGGTGAGTTCTTTGGTAAGATAACCGGTGAAAGAAAAGGAAAGCACAGGATGCGCCTGTGTGGTAGTAAGGGTAAAAGCGCCATCCACATTGGTAACGGTACCCTCGGATGCATGTAACACCCGCACGGAAACACCTACCAGTGGAAGACTGTTGTCGGCAGCCAATACTTTACCCTTAATAAGGTGGGACTGGGAAAAAGCCCGGAATGGAAATAGGAGAATTGGGAATATTCCCAATAGTAGCCACCGGAATGCCGGTAAACGTGTATGCATAGACGTGGAATTTGTGACCTCCCTACTGACGGCCTGAAAAATAAGGCTGTTGCGGAAAAGCGGTATAGTATAACATGGAATTAAACTTATCGGCCTCAATTTTAGGAAACAAATTCACATCACAAAGTATTTTAGATTAAAATTTATTTTGGGAACGATCCCATTTTTTTGGGAATGTTCCCAATTGCTTATATTTGGAAAATAGCCTTCCTGCCTGCGAAAAAAAACGGTTCCGGCGGGTGTACGTATTATACCCCCTCATCATGAAAACGAAGTACACGTCTATCATCGATATTGCCAAACAGTTAAATATTTCCAAATCCACCGTATCCAGGGCGCTTACGGGGCATCCTAACGTGCATGCACAAACGCGGAAAGCGGTATTAGACCTGGCGCAGCAAATGGACTACCAGCGCAATTCACTGGCGCTGGGCCTTACCCGCCATCATACCAATACCATTGGCGTGCTGGTACCTGAATTTATGTCTACTTATTTCCCCTCGGTTATTTTGGGCGCGCAGGAAGTGTTCCAGGCAGCGGGCTACCAGGTGGTGATCTGTCATAACAATGAGTCGTACGATATGGAGGTGGCCAATGTGAAACTGCTGCTGTCTTACCGGGTGGATGGTATTATTGCGTCGCATACCAAGGAAACCCGCAACTTCGATCATTTCAGGCTGGTGCAGCGGCACGGTATTCCGCTGGTATTTTTTAACCGGGTGAGCGAAGAATTAAATGTACCTAACGTGGTGGTGGATGATTATAGCGCAGCGCTGGAGGCAGTGGAACACCTGATCAAAACCGGAAGGCGGCGCATTGCACACCTGGCAGGGCCAGATTCCCTGATCAATTCCCGCCTGCGCCGCCAAGGCTATCTCGACGCCTTGAAGAAACACAAGATACCCATAGATCCAGGGCTGATGCTCTCCTATGATCTCACGATTGAAAAGGTGAGGATTTATATGAAACACTTCCTGGAACTACCGGCGCCACCCGATGCGCTCTTTGCCATTAACGACCCCACTGCCATCGCCGCCATGGAAGTGGTAAAGGAAAAGGGCTGGTCTATCCCGGAAGACATTGCCATTGTAGGCTTTAGCAACGACTTTTCTGCACAACTGGTATTTCCCCGGCTTACCACTGTATCACAACCTACACTGGACATTGGCCGTGAATCTGCCCGGCTACTATTACAGGAATTACAGAGCGGTGCTAAACCGGATTATACCAATCGCAAAGCGCCCTGTGTGCAGTTAAAAACTAAACTGATTATCCGGGATTCTTCCGTGCGTAAACCCGTGGTAAAAAAGAAGGGTAAAAAGTAAGCACATCTGTTAAGCCGTGTGCGGCGATTCGCGCAGCCAGCTAGCGATTTACTTTACCTCATTCCAGGGTGATTTATCATCAGGGCATTTGCTTCCCAATGAGTGTCCCGGATTCTTTTATAGAGAAGTTTTGACTGTTCCTTAAAATGATCTGGTCGGGCTGATCAGGTGCCGGCACCACAATTTTAGTAAGTTCAATATTTTTCACATCGTCAAAAATAAAGGGGGGCCTAAAATCTGTATTATCTAATTTAAGGGTAATGTTCTTCATCTTAATATCATCTACATGCCGCAGGTAAAAACCCCAGGCAGGCATTTCCCCGAACATGGAGAACTCGGGATAGTTGTTTATTTTTTCCGGAAATTGTTCCAGCCTGCTTAAAGGAAAATAGGCCTGCCCTTTTGATGCTCTTCCGGGATAGGTGATGGTTACATTTTCCAGTGTAACATTTTTAACAGCATAACCAGGAATGCCAGTGATGGAAGAAGCAAAAGGATTGTGATAAGCAGGTTCTTCCGCCCGGAGGTCGTAAGCAATATCCGGTCTGCCAAAAGGAATTTGCACGTTAATATTCCCCAGGTATATATTTTCTACTTTTCCCGGCGTTTGCTTGATCCTGTTTCCCAGCCGTATAAAAATGGCATTACCGGTATTTTTCGCCACAATGTTGGTCACTTTAATGTTTTCTATATCACCACCATCCACCGATTCAATGGCAATAGCAGAACGATAAGTATCAAAGATTTTAATATGGTTGATGGTAACATTTTTAAATCCACCATAAGAGGCCGTTCCAAATTTAACGGCACTTGCCCCCGAACGCACCGTGCAATTGGCGATGTAAATCGAATCGTTACTGTTTCCAGGAAAATAAGACTTTAAACAAATGCCGTCATCTGCGGAATTGATATCGCAGTCTGTAATCTGTACATTTTTACAATCGGTAATGTCCATCCCATCATTGTTCCAATATGCCCGGTTAGTAACGAACAGTTTGTTTAACTTAAGATGCGTACACAATTCAAACGACAAGCCCCAGCAGGCTGCATTTTTTAAGGTGGCGTCTTGTATCGTTACATGATTGCATAAAGAAAAACGGAAAAGTTTAGGACGCACCTTTTCATTCGGACGGTTTCCCCAGGTTGCATAATTGGGGTCTTTGATAAGACCCAGGTGATACAGGCTGTCTATATTCAACGCCAGCGCTGTTCCCTGCCCATCTATTGTACCCGGTCCTGTAACGGCAATATTATCGGCACGGTAGGCTACCAGCAGTGCCATAGCTGAATTATCATCCTGTTTAGGGCTAACGGGGTGGCCCGGCATGGCCACTTCTTTATAATCAAACGGGTCGGTATTGCCCAATAAGAAAGCCCCTTCTTGTAAATGCAGGGTTACATTGCTCTTCATTTCCAGACTACCAGTGAGGAATTTTCCCCGGGGAACTACCACTGTTCCACCACCATTTTCATGAGCCTTATCAATTACTTTTTGAATAATTTTTGTATTGACCGTGTGTGCATCGCTCACGGCTCCGTAGTCCGAGATGTTATATTGCTTGGGAGTTTGCGCCAATAAAGGACGACACGTCCATACACATAACACCCATACCGACAAAGTGAAAAAGCCTGTATTTAATTTAAAATTTTTCATACCCATAAAACAATAACATTATCTGCTGATTAAAATCATACTGTCATGAAAGGTGTCATCGCCCGTGCTTTTATTGTACTACACTGTTGAAAACTATTGCACGGTATAACCGGCATTTTTTGGCTGATTATATTGAACCGTCCAATTATCTTTCCCTGCACGCACGTCCTTAAACATCCAAAATTCTCCTGCTGGCGAAGCTGTCACTTTTTTACCGTTTCTAAAAACCACATCGGATGCAGCACGGCGGGGCAAATAAATTACGCCGCTGGTATTGAATGGCAAATGGGTTTCCAGCCGGAATGACGAATCCTGCTGCTCAAAGCGCACTGTTACAGCTCCTCTTAAAGTGGCCAGTTGTAAAGATGCATGGCGCAATGTTCCGGCATGAGGTTTTATTTCAATCTTACCGAAAGCAGGTGACAAAGGCGTTACCCCCATTAATTTTTCTACAATAATATTGGCCGGTGCCGCACCCCAGGCATGGTTCCAGTCCTGGTTGCCTTTGTATATCATATCCCAGCCCTCCGTTGTCATGGTGGAGCCGGTGCGGATCATATTGTACCAGCTACGTATATCCGTAGACGTTAATAACTTTAACGCGTAATCAGCGTCATTGGCATCATACAGCGCGTCCATTAAAAATTGTGCACCATATACGCTGCAAGCCATTCCTCTCGACTGCATAAAAGATAACACCTTCTCCCTGTTTTCCGGCGGCACTAAGCCAAAAGCCAGCGCTATCATATTGGCATGCAAGGAAGCATGCGTTGTGCTTTCCCCATCTTTTACAAGCCCCGATGCAGGATCGATAAAGCTGCGCTGAAATGCTTGTTTTACTTTTGCTACCTGCTGTTCATAAAATACCACATCTTCCTTTTTCCCTAAAGCAGCTGCCAGGTTTTTCATACACACCAGGGCCTGGTAATGAAATCCGTTCACCACGGCATTATAATCGGTAAATTCAAAATTATCGGTTTCTCCAATAGCAGTGGGCGCTAAACCCACCCCGCCTTTCTGCGGCCAGTCTACAATATCCCGCATCACCGTTTTACCATCAAAATCTATCAGGTGAATGGACTTGGCAAAGGCGCTGTCTTGCTTTCCGGTACGGGTACTGATTAACCCATCCGGGCGGCTCAATGCCAACAAGGTTTTGGGCTTCAATGCTTCATAAAGCGCCTTTACGGTACGGATATCCCCCGAATACATATAATCATTCCAGGCAATCAGCAAGTTTTGCAAGGACCATTCTGTAGGCCAGGTAGCATGATAAATAAGATATTCCAATGATCGCTTGGCCATATTATACTCCGCATCCGAGGCATAGTGCGACAACTGGTTAATCAGTGCATCCGCTTCGTAAGGCGTACGCTCCCGGTCTCCATCCACATAAAAACCAGTAAAGCTGGTGGCCTTCATGGTGTATTTGCTCAACGCCCAAACGCTGTTCAACACGGTATCTGCACTTTGAAATATGGTAGCACTATCATTAAAAATATAGTGTACCGCATAACGCCCAGGGTTCATCACCTGGATATCTGTTCCCGTTTTTTCTATTTCCACATACCGGAAAGGAAATACCTCGCCGATATATCCGGGCATGCGAATAGCCCTGGGACCTGTATTATACCTGCTTGGCTTAAATTCAGGATAGTAAGGATACTTTCCCTGCTTTAAAGGAATTTTTAATAGTTGATAACGCAGGGAACCTTTCGGCCTTCTATCCACATGTCCATTCGCATCTAACGCTTCCCCCACATGCACGCGTAATGTATCCTGCCCAACGCCTGCTTGCACCACCAGGAACAACTGACTGAAAGCATCCTTTCCAAAATCATAGAAGCTGTTTCCATTACTCAATTGTTTTTCCAGGATAGGCTCCTGCTCAGATTTTACTAATGGCGTAAAAGGCACCTGATAAGATTTCAAGATACTATCGGTAAGAAATGAAGCCCCCTTGGAATACGCTGTTGGCATTCCCTTGTTGTCCCATATTTTTACTTTCCAATAGTACACCGTGTTTGGACGCAGTGCTTTGCCTTTATACGCAATGCCAAGTTGATCGCCGGATAATATTTTGCCAGCGTCCCACACGTCTCCAATACCAGCTGCTAACTTCTGGGCGGTGGAGGCTACCAGGATATGATAGGCTGTTTGATAAGCGCCGGGCGCATCGCCATTGATTACCCAGGAAAACAACGGCTGCTCGTTAGCGATACGGGCTGTTTGATAAACATCGGGTTGCTGCGCGGCGGCTGCTAAGCTTTGCTTCACCTCCAACCCGTTTTTCCACACTTTGTCTGCATGCAACAACAGATCTATCCGCAATTCTGCTGGTGCTGTAATTTGTTGGGCTTGCGCAGGTAAGGTCCCTGATAATGCGATGGATAATGATAAAATCCGACCAATCTTATTCCCCAATATTGTCATTGATTTCTAAAGCGTTTTGTTTGTGCTGCAACAGCGATCGTATGAATAATATAGTTTAAAAAAAGCCTTGCTTATTTAATCAAAAGCTATGGCATAGGATTTAATCCCTCCCATTTAACCCGCCATGTTTGGTTATTAAAACCCGGTGTTTTAACGGGACAGCCATCGTAGCCCGCGCACATCAATGCAATCGCGGAAAGCAGCCCACCGTTGCCCGGCAAATAAATCCTGAGCGTATTATCCTGGTAATTATTCCCATTGGGCAGGTAGGTGTTTTTCTGCACATGCCGCATCAGCATATCCACGGCCTGATCTTTCAGTTGTAACCGGGTGGCCGTCATCGCCATGAGAGGATAATCCCAGCCCCAAGTGGTTTCCCAATGCCATACTTTATTAATGGTGTCGAAGGTATGATGCATAATAGCGGTGTCCAATCCGTTAGCAACCGGTATGGTGGCCAATGCAGCCAGCACCGCAGGATGGTCTTTGGTATAATGGCTTGCGTCACTGTAACTGTCGGTAGCATTGCCCGCTGCAAGGTACAAACCATCTTGCTGGGGCAAGGGCGATAAATGGTTTATCACATCGTCCCAGGCTTGTTTGCGCGGTAGCCCGCTTCTCACTCTCCATTCCTGTGCAACCTTTAAAGCCCAGCTCCAATAAGCTAATTCATAGGGTGGGTTGTAAGTGTCAAAAGGATTAAAACATTCCTGTGCCGGAATAAGTCCTTTCCCTAAATTATAGTGATGTGTAGCCGTATCATATACTACGAACGATGCCATAAAATCCGCCGTGGCAGCTACCAGCGTTCCATACTTGCTAAGCATGGCGGCCTTTTGGGGCATGGTGCGGTACAACAACTCGGCGAGATAAATGAAATGCGGTTGCTGCCAGATCAGGAAATTCCCTACAGAAGCCGGCGATTCATCGCCCTGTGGACTGGTCATCTTCTGCCAGCGCACACCGTCAAAACCCTGCCGGCTGGCGATAGCTTTTGCCTTGCCGGCTACCGTAATAAACCAATCAAAACTTTTCTCCAACAGTTGTGGCCTTCCCCAAAAAGCAAAATGCGCAGCATGCCACCAGTACATTTCCAAATGAGGCTTGCCGTACCAACTGTTGTAAGTAAGCCCGGTTTCCTGCGGGGGATAAATTCCTGCACACTGGACCTTTGTTAAATATTGGGAAAGTATAATGCGGCGCTCCAGTTCAAACGCCCTCTTATCCGTGCTTCCCGTAAAATCTATAGCGCCGCCAGACTCCCAGAAACGCTTCCAGGCCATAATATTATGGTCCTTTACTTTGTCAAAAAGTTCTTTATTATTTATTTCTGTCGGGCTAAAAACTAAATTAACTTCAAATCGATTAGACTTCCCGATATTCCTAGGCCTGATATAATAAAAGTTGCTGGAAGAATCCATCACCACATCCTGGTTCCAGTGGGCATTTACATAATAACGGGTCGTATCCAGGCTGTGTTTAAAGGTGCCGCCGCTATGCGTGTTGCCATAGAAAGCAGATTGCTGTGAGGCGGTAGGGGGAAAATAATCACCCATATCCTCAAAATTACCGGTAGGATAGGGAAAGGCTACCCGTACAAAAAGCCGGTGCAATTTTATTAACGGCGATGCTACTGTAAAAGAAATACCATCTGCTTCCTGGTTGGCCACCGTCACCACATTTACCGGTACACCCTCCACGGTGAATTGACTTTCCAATAAGCCCTTATAAATATCCAGGTGCTGCTTTATATCTTTTATATCCTTTAAAGTGGCGGTATCTCCATTCTTCATCAAAAACACAAACCCCACATTGCCTAACTGTAGCCGGTGGGGGTTTACCCGGAAATATTCAACCGCCGCGCTGGCTTCGTTAGATTGCACGGAATAGGATACGTCTTTTTTGCCGTATAACGGATAGTATTTATAAGTTTGTGCTATCGTAAGATCTTTCGTATTTGGAAAAGAATGCCATCCCCAGTCCGACTGTGTACCGAGTGGCACTCCGTGGGCATAGGCTTTATAAAATGTTTGCAATCCGGTAACATCGGCCGTGAAAGCAAACCCTCCATTGCCAATGGTTATAGCAGATAAAGTGTCGCAACTGTTTTGATAAATATCGTGTCGTTTAATAACAGACTTCCTATCAATTTTTTGTGCATATCCATATTTTGTAATAAGAAATAAAAAGAGAAATATTAAAGCACACTTCCGCATTGTACATTAAATTATGATAGCATGAGTTTCCGCTTAAAACTACAAAATTCTACACATCGAATTTGTTTTATTGAGTAGGAAGTGAGGGATTAGTTCCCTCACTGTCCTCTCACACCACCGTAAGTGCCGTTCGGCATACGGCGGTTCATTAAACATTAACGGTTTTCAAGGAAGGCTTTACTATGTCTAGTAGACTGATAAAGCCTTCTTCCTTTAAGTAGTTGTTGCTCAAAGCGCGTTTAAGTATTGGACGCTGGGCCGTACGCCATTTGCCTTTGCGTGTGTTTGCCCACTGATAAGCCGTATGGGGAGGTATCCCCAATCTGATTAACCCCGCCACCCGCGTTCGTTCCCTTTTCCATTGTTGCCAGTAACATAAACACAGACGACTTCTTACCCACTTGTCCAGTTCTTCAAACACCGATTTGGCTTCGCTTAGCTTGAAGTAATGACCCCAACCCATATTTAGTTGACCAATTCGATCCATACGCTGAGACATCGCATAAGGCTTACTTCGGCTTGTAATCCCCCGGATTTTGTCCTTGTAAACCACGATGCTTTTGCTATGAATGCCAATTCCCTTCTCTCCCTTCTTATGATAAAAGGTGAAGCCGAGTAATTTCATCGTCCAGGGACGTCTTACGCTGCTCTTTTCAGCATTTACTTTTAACTTCAATTCCTTTTCTATGTAACGGGTTATACTCTCCATCACACGATCCCCGGAACGTTTGGTCTTTACGTAAATGCTACAGTCATCTGCATACCGTACATAACGGTGACCCCGCTTTTCCAACTCCTTGTCCAGCTTATCGAGGATAATATTGGATAAGAATGGACTTAGCGGGCCGCCTTGAGGAACTCCCTGTTTGCTGGCATACACATGGCCCCCTGCTGAATCTTAATAAAAAGTTAAGTTACCAATCCTCTTACAAGGAGGCTAAATCTGTCAGGGTAAAACCTTCATTTCCTCTTACAATTGTCAGGCTATTTCCTTATATTTGTTTTGATTGGTCAGGACATAACCTTACAAATATGGCTAAGAAATCATTACAAATACAGCAACTGAATGATAAAATGCTGGTTTATAACAGCTTGCAAAAGATTGCTCCGCCGCCTACCGGCTGGATTAAAGCGGTACGAACTGCCATTGGCATGAGCCTGCAACAGTTGAGCAGCCGCCTTTCCATTACACGGCAAAGTGTGCAGGAAATGGAGCAGCGGGAAAAAGATGGTGCTATTACCATAAAATCTCTTCGGGAAACTGCCGCCGCTTTAGATATGCAGTTGATCTATGGCTTTGTGCCCAAAGATGGTTCGCTGGATGCATTGATCGAAAGAAAAGCAAAAGAGCTGGCAAGGCAAATTGTGCTACGCACTTCCAATACGATGAAATTGGAAGATCAGGAAAATTCAAGCGCCAGGATTGAAAAGGCAATAGAGGAAAGAGCAACCGAAATTAAAAACGAAATGCCCAAAACATTATGGGATTAGACCTGGAATATCAGGACGGGCAAACACCGCTGGACGAAGATGAAAAAGAAGGGCTGAAAATTGCCACCATCGCTACCCGTGGCGAACTGGATGAATTTGAACAGCAGAATATTGAACAGGCAATCCTCTGGACTTTAAAAAGAAAGTTTAAACAGGAGGCAATCTTTACGGAAGACTTTGTAAGAAATGTGCATAAAAGAATGTACGGTGATATATGGGCATGGGCGGGTGATTTTAGAAAAACAAATAAAAACATTGGTGTTGACAAATGGCAGATACCAACAGACCTGCACCATTTGTTAGCCGATGCAAAATATTGGACTGAGCACAACACCTATCCGCCAGATGAAATTGCCATACGCTTTAAGCATCGTATTGTATGCATTCATTGTTTTCCCAACGGCAACGGAAGGCATAGCCGTTTGATGGCAGATATAATTATTGAAAAGATGTTTGGTTTGACAGTGTTTACATGGGGGGCTGCAAACCTGGTAAAGCTGGGCGACCAGAGAAAGAAATATTTAAAAGCATTGAAAGCGGCAGATAGTGGAGACATGGCACCTTTAATAATTTTTGCAAGATCATAAAATAAGAAGATGATAAAAGATATAGAACAACAAAACGAAAACACAACACCCAACAGTAAACAGTAAACAGTTGGCAGTATTAAAGGAGCATTTCCCCTCTTGCTTTAAGGCTGATGGGTCTTTTGATGTGGAGCGTTTTAAGGCTGAAATAGCCCCGATTTTATGTATGTAGTTAAAAAGGATAACGGAGAAAAGATTTTAAATGTGATTATAGAAACAAAGGATGTAGAAAATCAAACTTCATTGAGAGGTATTGAACTAGCAAAAATTGATTGTGCAAGAGTGTTCTTTAATCAGCTAACAATTGATGGATATAAGGTTGAGTTTAAGACACAATTGAATAATAAAAAGATTAGACAAATCATTGATGAAGCATTGCAATTGTAGATTCTGGTGAACTCGGTTCTTCCCCAATTTTGGTGATTAAAACGGTGCAAACAAAACCAGCTTTCTAAGTAATTCAAAACCTGCTCTTCCATACATCTGCCTTTTAATCATTTTAAGCCTGTTTACATTTCCTTCGACCGGCCCATTGCTCCAATACAGAGACAAGGCATTCTCTATAGTACGATTGTAGATTCTGTTTTATGTTGACCCATCATTCTGTTTTATGCTCACCCACCATTCTGGGATGCTGACCCACCAATTTTGAAGGTCTTCCAAAATTTTTATTCATCAATTCTGGGATGTTGCCCCACCCAGGTTGCACTTTTGGTCACGATGTGCCATTGTCATGCTGGCATGTTGACCCACCTGCAGGTAAATGATAATGAGTAAGCGCTTTTTACGGTCATTTGCTCCAAAAAACAGGAGCATAACACAAAAGCCCCTAGCAATGGAACAGTTAAAACAGATCCTTCAACTATAATGTCCTATTATCGGTAACAAACTTATATTTTCTGTGTCCCCGTTAGGGTCATAAAACAGAAAACCCGCTCTTAGAGCGGGTCGTTAGTTGCTTTCGTGCGAAGGAGGAGATTCGAACTCCCAAGCCCTTTCGAGCACTACCACCTCAAAGTAGCGCGTCTACCAATTTCGCCACCTTCGCATTTGGTAAGGAGGTGCAAAAATACATGGATTTTCAACATAGACAAATTTAAGTTGCCTCCGCCTTCTTTTTTTTAAAATTTTCTTACCCGCACCCTCCGCTCCTTATCGTATATTCGGGCACTAAAACCAGGCTTTTATGCAGAAAATCATCATCGTTACACTCCTGCTGGACAAAATCCAACCTCCGGCTGGCAGCCCCGATCAACAGGGCGCTGTGCTGGTGAACGAACTGCCTCAAATCGATGCCCTCCTCGCTGAAGGCTGGCAGCTTATTGAATACAAAGTACTTCACCACGACACTACCAAAAACGCCCTCCTGCTTTCCGTACTTCTGGACGATGGCGCAGATCCGGACGATCCGCTCTACGAATTTGACGAAGAAGACCTCGACCTCGAATAACCGCCTGCAACATATCTTTGATCAACACATATTTCCAGGAAGGGCCACCACCCTTCCTTTTTTATATCCGCATCCACCCCCACAATGGCAGTTTTATTACCTTTGCACATCGCAGATACAATGCGCACTGCACTGCTATTTTACAGCCGTACAAAACATAGATCACATGGGAACATCAATCACCTGCCCGAGCTGCAAACACCAGTTTGTGATGGAAGACGCCTTTGCCGCAGATATCGAAAAAGATATGCGCGGTAAAATGGAAGTGGAATGGCGCAAACGCATGGAGGCCCTCCAGGCGGAAAAAACCCAGGTAGCTTCCCTCCGACAGCAAATAGAACTACAAAAAAGCCAACAGGAACAAGAACTGCAGCAACGCCTCCAAACCGAAAAATCCCGCCTGCAGCAAAGCCTCAGCGAAACCATCCGCAAGGAAATGATGGGCGACTTTGAAAATCGCCTGCAATTGGCACAGCAATCCCAGCAGGAAATGGAAGAAAAATTGCGCAACGCCCGCCAGAAAGAATTAGCATTCCTCAAAAAAGAACAGGAGCTACTGAACAAAGAGCAGGAGCTGGAACTGCAATTGCAAAAACGCCTGTTGGAACAACGCAACCAACTCACTGAAGCCATCCGCAAAGAAGAAGCCGAACGCAGCCAGTTAAAAGACACCGAATACCAGCTTCGCCTCCGCGAAATGGAAAAGAAATTTGAAGACCAGCGCCGCCTGGCCGAAGAAATGCGGCAGAAAGCCGAACAAGGTTCCATGCAGCTACAAGGCGAAGCACAGGAACTGGCGCTGGAAGAAATGCTGCGCGCCACCTTCCCCTTCGACGAAGTAGTACCCGTGGGCAAAGGCGTGCGCGGGGCCGACTGCATACAGGTAATACGCAACCAGTATGGCCAGGAATGCGGAAAGATTATGTATGAAAGCAAACGCACCAAGGAATTTGGCAAAGACTGGGTGGAAAAACTGAAAGCGGATATGCGCGGCAACGGCATTGAAGTAGCCGTGCTGGTTACCCAAACCTTACCCAAAGAACTGGAACGCTTTGGCGAAAAAGAAGGCGTTTGGGTATGCACCTTCGCCGAAGTAAAAAGCCTGGCCCATGTACTGCGCGATGGCGTGATCCGGATATCTTCCGCCATGAAAACGCAAGAAAATAAAGGCGATAAAGTTCACATGCTCTATGCCTACCTGACCAGTGGCGAATTTGCCGAACAATGGAAGGCCATCCGCGAAGGCTTCCTGGCCATGCGCAATTCTATCATTAAAGAAAGGGAAGCCATGGAAAAGATATGGAAAGCCCGCGAAAAACAACTCGAAAAGGTAATGCTGAATGCTGCCCATATCAAAGGCTCTATCGAAGGTATTGCCGGCAGCGATTCGGTAGATCTGAAACTACTGGAAGACGCCGCTGATCTCCTGGAAGAATAAACCGATAAAAAATAAGCTATGCGCTACACCTCCATCATTTTTGATTTAGGCGCCGTACTGATAGACTGGAATCCACGCTTACTGTACCGTAAAATTTTTGACACAGAAACAGAGATCGATCACTTCCTTTCGCACGTAGCCACCTCCGACTGGAACGAAATGCAGGATGCCGGACGATCGCTGGCAGAAGGCACGGAACAGCTGGTAAAAATGCATCCTCAACATGAAACACCCATCCGCGCTTATTATGGCCGCTGGCGCGAAATGCTGGCAGGCCCCATCGGCGAAACGGTGGAGCTATTCCACCAGTTAAAACAACAGCCTGGCCTGCATTGTTACGCCCTCACCAACTGGAGCGCAGAAACCTTTCCCATTGCGCTAGAAAACTATCCCTTTCTTCAATGGTTCGATGGCATCGTGGTATCGGGCCAGGAAGGTATGCGCAAACCCACGCCGGCCTTTTATGAACTGCTGCTGGAACGTTACCACATAGACCGCCACCATACACTGTTCATCGACGACAATGCCCGCAACGTGGCCGCAGCCGAAGCATTGGGCATAGAAAGCGTGGTATTTACCAACGCAGCAGCACTGGCGGAAGTGCTGTACGAAAAGGGCATACTGCCCCGGCCACAATAAGAAATGTTGTAAAGTTACTTGCCCGTCTCCTGCAAGTTTACTTACTTTGGGTGTTCTTTACCGAAAATAACGTCTTCCAGGTTGCCGGTGTAATACCCGGTAGGAAAAAGGAACCGTGTGCAAATCACGGGCTGTTGCGCAACTGTAAACCCGCTTCCATAGCGGGTAAGCCAGATACTTACCTTGAATACGGACTAATGCTTTCGCAGTTTAAAGCAATCGTCAGGACCGCGTGCGCCGGGTAGCTCCTACTCATCGCCCCGTGGTGTCCTTTCCTGTCTTTTACTTCCGAAAGCATACTCATCAAACGTAAGGACATTAATTTATTTAATGTTTTAAACCAGTTTTATGCGTATGCTGAAAAACAACCTGGGCTACCCCCGTGTAGGCCCTCGCCGGGAACTTAAAAAAGCCTGTGAAGGTTATTGGTCCGGCCAGCTTTCCCGTTCCGCTTTGTTCATGGCCGCCACACAGGTGCGCGAAGCCAATCTCCAGTTGCAAAAAGATGCCGGCGTAGACCTGGTACCCTGCAACGATTTTAGCCTGTACGACCAGGTGCTGGACATGTCGCTGCTGCTGGGCGCTATCCCCGACCGCTACACACCCGTGGTTACAGACGTGGCAAACAATGCGGAGATAGATCTCTACTTTGCCATGGCCCGCGGCTACCAGCGCGATGGACTGGACATCACAGCCATGGAAATGACCAAGTGGTTTGATACCAATTACCATTACATTGTACCTGAATTCAAAGCCCATCAAACCTTCCGCATTTTTTCCAACAAGGTGTTCGCCGAAACCGGCGCTGCACGCCACTTCCTGGGCCATGTACCCAAGCCGGTACTCATTGGCCCCGTATCTTATTTACTGCTCGGGAAAGAAAAAGAAGCCGGCTTTAATAAGATAGATCTGATCAAAAACCTGGTGCCGGTATATGTAGACATCCTTAATAAATTGCAGGCTGACTACCAGGTAGAATGGGTACAACTGGACGAGCCTTTCCTGGCTATGGACCTTACCGAAGCGCAACAACAAGCGTTTCACTATGCCTATGCGGAGATCAAAAAAAATTGCCCTCACATCAAGATATTACTCACCACCTATTTCGGTGCGCTGGGTGATAATACCGCACTGGCAACAGGCCTGCCGGTGAGCGCCCTGCATATAGACCTGGTACGTGCGCCGCAGCAATTGGAAACGGTGTTACAGGCACTTCCTGCGGAAGTAAGCCTTTCCCTGGGTGTAATAGATGGACGCAACATCTGGAAAAACGATTACGAAAAATCAAAAACATTGCTGCAACGTGCCGTGGAAGTACTGGGCTCAGCGCGGGTTATGATTGCCCCTTCCTGCTCTTTATTGCATTCACCTTTCGACCTCGATGCAGAAGTAAAACTGCCGGATGAAGTGCGCAACTGGATGGCCTTTGCCAAACAAAAATTACAGGAGATGAGCGAACTGCACGCCATCCTGGAAGGCAATACCAGCCTGCTGCTCGCTAACCAACAAGCTATGGAGCAGCGCCGCACCTCTACTCGCATTCACCAACCTGCCGTGAAGAACAGGGTAGCGGCACTTACGGAGCAAGACGCCACCCGTACCCAACCTTTCGCAGCGCGGCAGCGCCTTCAGCATGCCCGCTTTAAATTGCCTTTATTCCCCACCACTACGATAGGATCTTTCCCGCAAACGGCAGATATCCGTCAGCTCAGGGCGCGTTGGAAAAAAGGAGAGCTTACGCAGGCGCAATATGAATCGGCCCTGGAACAAGCTACAATAGAAATTATCCGCTGGCAGGAAGCAGTAGGTTTAGATGTACTGGTACATGGTGAATTTGAGCGCAATGATATGGTGGAATATTTTGGCGAACAGCTAGCAGGCTTTTTATTCACTACCAATGGTTGGGTACAAAGCTACGGCAGCCGCTGTGTAAAGCCACCCGTGATCTTCGGTGATGTATGGCGCCCGGCAGATATGACGGTGCGTTGGAGCAGTTTTGCACAGTCCCACACCCGCCAGTGGATGAAGGGCATGCTTACTGGCCCGGTTACTATCCTGCAATGGTCTTTCGTACGCGATGATCAGCCGCGCTCCGTTACGGCAAATCAGATAGCACTGGCCATCCGCGATGAGGTGGTAGCGCTGGAAGCCGCCGGCATCGCTATTATACAGATAGACGAACCTGCTATCCGAGAAGGCTTGCCCCTGCGGCAGCAAGACCGTGCCGCCTACCTGGAATGGGCCGTGAAGGCCTTCCGCATATCGGCCAGTGGCGTGCAGGACCAAACGCAAATACACACCCATATGTGTTACAGCGAGTTCAATGACATCATTGCCCACATCGCCGCCATGGACGCAGATGTGATCACCATCGAAACTTCTCGCTCGCAAATGGAGTTGCTGGAAGCATTTGCCGGCTTTAAATACCCCAATGAAATAGGCCCCGGCGTGTACGACATTCATTCGCCCAGAGTACCGTCTGTAGCGGAAATGGAGGCACTGCTGGAAAAAGCAGCCGCCTTGCTGCCCGTTAAAAACATTTGGGTAAATCCCGACTGCGGCCTCAAAACCAGGGCCTGGCCGGAAACAAAGGCCGCACTGGAAAACATGATCGCCGCCGCAAAAGCTGCGCGGGTTAAAATGTCGCAGGCAATCGCTTAATACCGGCATTCGCTTAAAAATAAAGACCGTACACCACCAATGTGTACGGTCTTTTTTGATGAAAAACAGGTAGCATAAAGTTGTCAGGAAATCGCATTGATGCCCGTAATATCCTGCCCGGTAATGAGCAAATGAATATCGTGGGTGCCTTCGTAGGTGATCACACTTTCCAGGTTCATCATATGGCGCATAATGGGGTATTCGCCGGTAATGCCCATGCCCCCTAAAATCTGGCGGGCTTCCCGGGCAATGTGTAAGGCCGTGTCGCAGGCATTGCGCTTGGCCATAGAAATTTGCGCGGGCGTAGCTTTGTTCTGATCCCGCAATACTGCCAGCCGCCAATTCATGAGCTGCGCTTTGGATATTTCAGTGATCATCTCCGCCAGCTTTTTCTGCGTAAGCTGAAAACCTGCTATGGGCCGGTCAAACTGTATCCGTTGTTTTGCATAACGCAGCGCGGCGTCATAACAATCCATGGCTGCACCAATAGCACCCCAGGCAATGCCGAAACGCGCCGAAGACAGGCAACTGAGCGGCCCGCGCAAGCCCACCACGTTGGGCAGGATATTTTCCTTCGGTACTTTCACATTGTCAAATACCAGCTCGCCGGTAGCACTGGCGCGCAGGCTCCACTTACCTTTGATCTCCGGCGTGGTAAAGCCTTCCATACCCCGCTCCACGATCAGGCCACGCACTTTGCCTTCCTCATCTTTAGCCCATACCACAGCAATGTCGGCAAAAGGGGCATTGGATATCCACATCTTAGCACCATTCAGCACCACATGGTCGCCGGCGTCTTTGTAATGCGTGCGCATACCTGCCGGGTTAGATCCAAAATCTGGCTCAGTAAGCCCAAAGCAGCCCATCCATTCACCCGTAGCCAGCTTGGGCAGGTACTTGCGCTTCTGCGCCTCGTTGCCAAAACCATAAATCGGAAACATCACTAAAGAGCCCTGCACCGATGCCGTAGAACGTACCCCGCTGTCGCCCCGCTCCAGTTCCTGCATCATTAATCCGTAAGACATGTAGTCCATGCCCCCGCCGCCGTATTCCAACGGGATGGTAGGCCCAAAGCAACCCACAGCGCCCAAACCCTTAATAATTTGCTGCGGGAACACCGCCTGCTGGCAGGCATCTTCAATGATAGGCGATATTTCTTTTTTCACAAAATCCCGCACCACCGTGCGCACCATCAGCTGCTCGGTAGTAAGCAACTCATCTATGCCAAAGTAGTCGGGCGACTGAAACAAGTCTTGCATAATGGAGGATTGTGATAACGTGAAATCCTTATGAAGATCACAAATAAATACTAGATAACAAACTGCCTTACAACAAAGAAGCCTGGCAATCACCAGGCTTCTCCGTTATACGATCAGGATAATGTTAAACGCCTACCGTCTGCGTGGTACGGGCCAGCAAGTCGGCCATGGCCGTTTGGTATTGCTGGGCGGCCTGGCGGGCATCCGTAGCAAAGTCTTCGCCATTACCAGCGTAGATAATGCCCCGGCTTACATTCACCAGCAAGCCACAATCTTTGTTCATCCCCAGTTGTGAAATCTGTGCCAGATCGCCCCCCTGTGCACCCACACCAGGTACCAGGAAAAAATGATCCGGTACAAGGGCGCGGATGCGAGCCATCTGTTCTGTTTGGGTAGCACCTACTACAAACATCAGGTTGTCCGCACTACCCCAGGAAGTGCCGGCCCTTAATACTTTTTCGTAAAGATATTCCCCACCTTCCATGCGCTGCAACTGGAAATCCCCACTCCCCTCATTTGATGTAAGGCCCAGCAGGATGGCCCACTTGCCGGAAAATTCCAGGAAAGGCGTTACACTGTCCTTGCCCATGTAAGGCGCCACCGTTACAGAGTCAAATTGAAAAGTGTCGAAAAACGTTTTGGCGTACTGGGTGGCGGTATTGCCAATATCGCCACGCTTGGCATCGGCAATAGTGAAAATGCCTTCAGGAATGTACTCGATGGTGCGCTGCAGCGTTTCCCATCCCCGGATGCCCATGCATTCATAAAAGGCCGTGTTAATCTTGTAGGATACACACAAATCCTTGGTGGCATCAATAATGGCTTTGTTAAATGCAAACACTGGGTCTGCATGCGCGTGCAGGTGACGGGGAATACGGTGCAAGTCCGTATCCAAACCGATACACAAGTAAGATTGTTTTTCCCTGATCGTATGCACAAGTTCCTGTCGATTCATATAGCAGTGTATTTGGGGCGCAAAAATAAGTAATCCCTGCGCCAAATGGAATAAGGTCATAACATACCGGCCAGGCAAACCAGTCATCGATTTAAAGTTCTGTTTTTTTCCCGACAAAAACCGGGGAAATATTTGAAGATCAATACAATAGAAGAGCTTGCTATTACGCCGCCACCACGGCTGATCTGTATGATATATATAATATTTTATAATATAAATATCGGATAGCAGATGCCCGGTTGCCCTGCCCCCGTTTACGTTGATACACCGTCATTTACAAAGCCTGCCCATGTTCACTTTTTAGTAGCAGTATTTATGAAAATATATAAAAAATGCTACCAACATCCGGGCATAACGCCTCGAACATTGGTAGCACAAAATATATTGCAGCATCAGCTTTACACCACGATCTCTACAATCTTTGAAGGCGCTATGTTGGCGTTGCGCATGGCCACACTGCGGGCCACGCTGCCGGCTATATCCATAAAGGCCCTGCGGGTGGCAGGCTCTTTGCCCACCAGGGCCGGTATGCCTTCGTCCCCGCCTTCGCGGATGCTTTGTACCAGCGGAATTTGTCCGAGGAAAGGAATTTCCAGGTCTTCTGCCAACTGGCGGCCACCGTCTTTGCCAAAGATGTAATATTTATTGTTGGGCAACTCTTCCGGGGTAAAATAAGCCATATTTTCTACCAGGCCGAGAATAGGCACATTGATCTGGGCACCACTAAACATGGTAATCCCTTTCTTGGTATCAGACAGGGCTACGTCCTGCGGGGTAGTTACCACCACCACGCCGGTTACCGGAATAGTTTGCACCAAGGTCAGGTGTACATCGCCCGTGCCGGGAGGGGTGTCAATGATTAAGTAGTCCAGCTCATCCCAATACACATCGGTGATGAACTGACGCAGTGCGCTGCTGGCCATAGGGCCGCGCCACACCACCGCCTGCCGCTCATCTATCAGCAGCCCGATAGACATGAACTTGATGCCGAATTTCTCCATGGGCATGATCATGCCTTTACCATCCACGTCTACCATCATCGGGCGCTCGCCGCGCACACCGAACATAATAGGTACAGAAGGGCCGTAAATATCAGCATCCATCAACCCTACCGAGGCACCGCCTTCGGCCAGGGCCAGGGCTAGATTGGTCGCAACGGTAGACTTACCCACGCCACCTTTCCCGGAGGCTACGACGATTACGTTTTTTACTTTGGGCAATACCCCTTTACCATCCTTGCGACCCGTTACTACGTTGGCCGTCATTTTAATTTTCACCACCGCATCTTTGCTCACAAGGTGATGCACCGCATTCACACATGCATTGTGGATCAGATCTTTCATAGGGCAGGCAGGTGTAGTAAGCACCACCGTAAAATTTACGTCATTACCTGCTATCTCAATATCTTTCACCATATTCAACGTCACCAGATCCTTGCCCAGATCAGGCTCCTCCACATTGCTGAGGGCCTGTAAAATCTGCTCTTTCGTTATCATAATTTCGTGTTAAAGTTCATATTCCTACAGCAAAGTTAACCTAATTGAAGATTATTTTACCGGCGGCTTTTTGAAGGTTTCCTATGCCATTTTTTTATGAGCCGTCAATTTTCACAAAGTGCTGGCCTGCTTTTGTATAAGCGGTTATTAATCAGATTAAACATTTCACTATATTAGCGGGGTGATGCTCAGGAAAATTTACATACTGTTATTATTTACACTTTCTCCACTGTTTCTCAAAGCCCAGATCACGGCTTTCAAGGACAGTATTATCCAAATTTCCGGCATTACTATGACTGCGGACAGCCTCCGGGCTATTCCTGCAGTAAGCGTGGTGATCAGGGGCCAGCACCGGGGTACTATCTCCAACAGCCAGGGCGTGTTTTCTATCGTAGCCTTTAAAGGCGATACGCTGGCATTTACTGCCATTGGATTTAAGAAGGTGGACTATCACATTCCCGAAAACCTGCCTGGCAACAATTATTCCGTGATCCAACTGCTTACCGAAGACACTACCTACCTCCCGGTTACCATCATTCACCCTTACCCTACCCGGGAAGAGTTTGACCGGGCCTTTGCTTACGGCGATATACCGGATGATTATTACGAAATAGCCCGTAAAAATACCGAAGCGGCCAAGCTGCATGCCCTGTCGCGCTTCACGCCGGCAGATGCGCACGAGGCCACCAACACTTATTTCCAGCGCCAGGCACAATCGCTTTACTACGCCGGGCAGTCGCCCCCGCAAAATATATTTAACCCCTTGGCCTGGGCCCAGTTTATCCAGGCATGGAAGCGGGGCGATTTCAAGAACAAAGATGATTAGCATAGCCTCCGGCCAATACTCGGGGCGGTGATAAAAAATAGAAACGGGCCATTTTCCTGCGTGGAGAATGGCTCATTTTTTTTATAGTTATATTGCTTTTCTAAATCATTTTCATACACCATGAAACAAATTGCCGTTATCGGGGCAGGTACTATGGGCAATGGCATTGCCCATGTATTTGCCCAGCATGGATGCTCCGTTCACCTGATCGATGTGTCGCAGCCTGCGCTGGACAAGGCTTTGCAGACTATCTCCAAAAACCTGGACCGCCAGTTGTCTAAAGGCGGCATTACGGAAGACGTAAAAAACAGCACCCTGCAAAACATCACCACCTTTACCAGCATTGCTGCCGGCGTGGCAGCGGCCCACCTGGTGGTAGAAGCCGCTACAGAAAATATAGGGCTGAAACTAAAGATCTTCGAGGAGCTGGACCAGCATGCCCCGGCAGCCACCATCCTGGCTACCAATACATCTTCTATTTCCATCACCCGCATAGCCGCCGCCACCAAACGCCCCGGCCAGGTAATCGGTATGCACTTTATGAATCCCGTGCCGGTCATGAAACTGGTGGAAATAATTAACGGGTACGCCACTACGAAAAGTGTAACAGCGGAAATTGTCGCCCTCTCCGAACAGTTGGGCAAAGTACCCTGTGTGGTAAACGACTATCCCGGTTTTATTGCCAACCGCATACTCATGCCAATGATCAATGAAGCCATTTATTCCCTGTACGAAGGTGTAGCCGGGATAACGGAGATTGATACGGTAATGAAGCTGGGCATGGCCCATCCCATGGGCCCCCTGCAACTGGCAGACTTTATTGGACTGGATGTATGCCTGTCTATTTTACAGGTATTGCACGATGGTTTCGGCAATCCCAAATATGCACCCTGCCCCTTGCTGGTGAATATGGTGACGGCAGGATACCTGGGCGTAAAAAGCGGAGAAGGATTTTATAAGTATTCAGCGGGCAGTAAAGACCTGGTGGTGAGTGAGCGCTTTGCCGGATGATGCTGCTACTTTGCCTTCACTTCTACCCCCCGCAAATCTTTTAATTTCAGCAAGCACAATTCCAGGTTGGATTTCGGTACGCCAATTTTCATGGAGCAAAACAATTGCAGGTCTTGCGCAATTACGGTGCAGTGGTGCGCCCGCACTATTCTCATAATATCATTGAGCATGGTATAATCAAAGTCCAGCGTAATGGTGGCCTCTACATTTTTCTGCATGGCGGGTATCAGTTGCAACACCAGCGCGGTAGCCGTTTTGTATGCGTTGATGAGGCCTGGCACCCCCAGTAATGTACCGCCAAAATAGCGCACCACAATCACCAGCACGTCCGTCAGGTCTTTACTGTCTATCTGGTTTAAAATGGGCTTACCCGCACTACCGGAAGGCTCTCCATCATCATTGGCTCGAAAGGCCAGGCCGTCGGTACCCAGCCGGTAGGCGTAGCAGTGGTGGGTGGCTTTAGGATGTTCCTTCTTCACCTCCTGCAAAAACTCCTTTACTTGCTCCGGGGTTTTTACCGGGTAAGCGTAGGAAATAAATTTGCTGCCCTTATCCTTGAATGCCGCCGTGGCGGTCTTTTCTATCGTAAAATAAACTTCCATGAACTGCGGGGTGGCTTGTTACCAATGGCGGTAAAAAAATAACTGGTCGCTTTCCAGCGGCAGCGTTTGTTCCAGGCTGGCCTGGGTAAGCACCGGGGCACGCACTCCCTGGGGTATGGATGCAGCTCCCACAATTACCCGGGCTTCGTCCCAAAGGCCACTGTCGATAAATTGTTGCAGGGTGAAGGCGCCGCCTTCCACCAGCACACTCTGAACACTGCGTGCATGCAGTTGCGCCAGTAGTTGCGGCAACAAAGGCGCTCCTTCGTTTATTAGGATCTGATCTTGTCCTGCTTTGGCGCGGGTGCTTACAAATACAGTGGGGATCAAGGAGTCGTACACCTGGTGAGTAGCCGGCACTTTATCGTGCAGGTCTATCACCACGCGTAAGGGCTGAGCGCCTGTCCAGTGGCGGTTATTCAGCCTCGGATTGTCTGTCAGTGCGGTGTGGGTGCCTACCAGGATGGCGGCTTCCTCGCTTCTCCATTTATGTACCAGCCTATCGGTAACGGGGTGGGAAATGCGCACCGGCTGCCCGCCGGCGGCCCCCAACAATCCATTGGCCGATTGCGCCCACTTCAGTACCACATAAGGGCGCGTTTGCCCGTGAAAGGTGAAGAAGCGGCGGTTCAACTCCTGGCATGCCCGCTCCAGCATCCCTGTCTTTACGCGAATGCCGGCAGCTTCCAGCCGGGCAATGCCTTTGCCCGCCACCTTCGCAAAGATGTCTACACAACCAATCACACAGGCCGGGATTTGCTCCCGCACAATCAGGTCTGCACAAGGTGGCGTTTTGCCATGATGGGCGCAAGGCTCCAGGCTTACGTAAAGGGTAGATTGTGGGATCAATGCACGGTCTTCGGGGCGCACACTGGCAAGGCAGTTTACCTCCGCATGTGCCTGTCCATACTGGCGATGATAACCCTCGCCTATAATGCGGCCATCATGTACCAGCACGGCACCCACCATGGGGTTGGGCGCTACATGCCCCGCCCCTAGCTGTGCCAGTTGCAGGCATCGCTCCATAAAAATTTTATCCCGGCCCTCTTCCATGTAAAAAAATGATGTGATAAGTTTGCAAAAATATCGTTTCGCCGGCGATTTTCCTTACTAGCCTTACATTTGCCGCATGTCAATAACCATTCAGGCCGCTTTTGCCCGGGTTTCACAAGCCCTGCAACCGCTGTACGAAACGCGGGAAGCCCAAAATATTGCACACATGATCCTGGAGCATATTACCGGCTTCTCCAAATTAGACCGTATCCTGCACAAAGACCAATCCCTGCCACCGGAGCAGGAGCAAGCGCTGGATGCCGCCACCACCGCCCTGCTACAGGGGCAGCCCGTTCATTATGTAACGGGCCGCAGTTGGTTTTACGGAATGGAGTTCATCGTCAATGAGCAAGTACTCATTCCCCGTCCGGAAACCGAGGAACTGGTGGAATGGATAGTAAAAGAAGTGAAAGCCGCCGGCAGTAAGGAGGTACGCATGATCGACATCGGCACCGGAAGCGGTTGCATACCCATTGCCCTGAAAAAAGAATTGCCCCTGGCCACCATACATGCCATAGATATTAGTGCTGGCGCGCTGGATATAGCCCGTGAAAATGCCCACCGGCTGGGTACTTCCATCCACTTCTACCTGCTCAACGCACTCGATACGGCAGCCACCCAGGCATTGCCCACCTTCGATATCATCGTTAGCAATCCACCCTACATTTTGGAAGAAGAAAAAGCAGGCATGATGCCACAGGTGGTAAACTTTGAACCTTCCCTGGCCCTGTTTGTTCCCAACGACGATGCCTTGCTCTTTTACCGCGCCATTGGCATACTGGCCCGGCAAAAACTGGTAAGCGGGGGAAAATTGTTCTTCGAGATCAATGAAGCCAAAGGCCCCGAAACACTGGAACTGTTAACTACACTCGGTTTCAGCCGGGTTACACTGAAGCAGGATATTTTTGGGAAAGACCGCATGATACTGGCCATTAAAAACTAAAGCGGCGCACCAGGTAGGTACGCCGCTTTTTTTATGCAATGCGAAAAAGTTATTCATGCAAGGGCGGCGCGCCGCTGGTGGGGTGGGCCGTAGCCAGTACCACCTTGGCACCAATTTCCCGGGCCACTTCCATTACACTCACTACATCTTCCACCGGTACAGATTTTTCTGCATTGATCACAATCGTAGGGTCAATGTTTTCCCGCTTTAAGGCCGGTATCAGCGAAGTCTTTAGCTGATCGAAAGATACCTTGGCAGTACCCACGAAAAACTCACGGTTGCCGTTAATACTCACCACCACTGTTTGCTTGGACTTGGTATTGGTCTTGGCCTTGGGCAAGTTAAGCTTGATCACGTTGGGGTTGGCCAGGGTAGATACGATCAGGAAGAACAACAGCAGGATGAACAAAATATCGTTCAACGCCGAGTTGTGCATTTCTACTGCCCGTTTACGCCTGCTGTTTCTCAGGTTCATGATCAGAATTTGTTAGGTTGAGAAGCGGTCGGTTCCTGCAAAATGTCGATAAAATCGGAGGAAGCCGTTTCCATTTTATTAATCACCTTATCAATCTGCGCATTCAGGTAGCTGGAACCGATGAAAGCAATAATACCAATGATAAGACCCGATGCGGAGGTCACCATCTTCACATAAATACCGGAAGCGATGGTGCTCAGCGTAATGTCGGAAGTAATGGAAATGTTGAAAAAGGTCTGTATCATACCTGCAATGGTACCCAGGAAGCCGAACATCGGCGCAATGCCTGCAATGATGGAAAGAATGGTAAGGTTCTTTTCCATCTTATAAATTTCGAGCTTGCCTACATTCTCCATAGACTTTTCAATATTGTCAATCGGTTTGCCAATGCGCTGTATACCTTTGTCTATCATACGGGCAATAGGGCTATTGGTATTTTTAGACAGCGAGCGTGCAGCAGCAATATTGCCACTGGAAATATGATCCCGTATCATCGGCATAAAATTGCTTTGCAAGCGGCCAGCCTTGGTAATGGTGAGGTAACGCTCTACAAACACAAACACGGCAATGAGCGACAGTACACCCAGGGGTATCATTAATACACCCCCGCTTTTGAGCAGTTCGAGCAGGTCTAGGTGAGGCGTGGCAGCTGCCGTTGCAACATCCGTGGCACGCGCCACGGTATCGGCTTTAGGTTGTAAAAGCGTATCCATCATGAATGATAAAACTCCCAGGAACATGTTATGCAGTTTAGCCTTGCAAAAGTATCAATAAGCATTTAAAGTACTAATAAAAACGTCGCTTGCCCCAAATTATTTTAGCGGAAAGTCAAAAGGAGACCGCCTATACGAACGCCTTAAAGGTGCGCTTCCCAGGTTTGGGCAAGGTATACAATCGTTTGCACGGCCTTCTGCATATCCTGTATGCTCACATATTCCTGTTTGCCATGCAGGGCCATTTCACCGGTAAAAATATTAGGACAGGGCAAGCCCATAAAAGAAAGCCGGGAGCCATCCGTACCACCCCGGATGGGCAGGTTCACCGGGGCTATCATGGCCTTGCGCATAGCAATGCTGGCATATTCCACCACCTGTGGGTATTGGTCCAATATTTCTTTCATATTGCGGTACTGCTCCTTCACCTGGAGCGTGGCCCTGGCCGTGGGATAGCGGGTCATTACCTTATTCAATACACTCCGCAGGAAATCCGCATGTTCCTGCAATGCAGGTGTATCAAAATCACGTATAATAAAATCGATCTCTGCCCTTTCCACTACGCCTTCTACACGCACAGGGTGTATAAAGCCCTCCCGGCCTTCGGTAGTTTCGGGCGAACGGCTATCTGCCGGTAATGCTGCCAGCACTTCCGCCGCAATTTTAATGGCACTCACCAACCTGCCTTTTGCAGTGCCGGGATGTACACTTACGCCTTCGATCACGATCTTGGCACCATCTGCCGAAAAATTTTCATCTTCCAGCGAGCCTAGTTCTCCTCCATCCAGCGTATAGCCAAATTGAGCACCGAGTTTTTGCATATCCAGGTGGTTCACGCCACGGCCCACTTCTTCATCGGGGGTAAAAAGAATGCGGATATCTCCATGTTTTACTTCCGGATGTTGCAGCAGAAAACAGGTAGCATCCATAATGGCAGCCACGCCGGCTTTATCGTCGGCCCCCAGCAGCGTAAGGCCGCTGGCGGTAATGATGTCGTCGCCGGTTTTTTGCAGCAGGTAAGGATGATCGGCGGTGCGGATTACCTGCGCAGGATCATCGGGCAACACAATATCCTGGCCGGCATAGTGATGATGAACGATGGGCTTTACCTGAGCGCCACTGCAATCGCTGGAAGTGTCCATATGGGAACAAAAACAGATCACCGGCACTTTTTTAGGCGTATTACCTGGCAGGGTGGCGTACACATATCCCCATTCATCGAGATGGGCATCCACAATTCCTAACGCCTGCAATTCTGCCACCAGCAAGCGTCCCAAATCTTTTTGTTTTTCCGTGGAAGGAAAGCTTTCACTTAAAGGATCGGACTGTGTATCAATCTGAACGTAACGCAGAAAGCGCTCCGCCACTGTATAAGCATAATTTTCAAACATGATAGTAAAATTATACCGGATACTTACCCGGTAGTTTATAGGGTAGGCATAACGCATGTTACCGTTCCTTCACCGCTTACCAAATTGTTTAAAGGCCTGCTGCACCTGTAGCCACCAGGGCAAATGCTTACGCTCATTGCGTAAGGCCAACAGGCATTTTGCACACAGGCAGGTTTCATACTGCGTACGGATATACCGACGGTCTTCATCGGTGAGCGTTACGGCCTGGCACTGACATTGGGTTATATTGCCCACCTTACATTCAAAATGGGCACCGCAGCGGGCACAGTCTACACTTTCATGCATGCATGGGAGGATAAAATAAGTTCCGCTTTACCTCTCCTGCCGGTAATCCAACAAAAAAAGTAAAGCGGAACGGTTATGGGTAAAGTGCAATTATACGATCTCTACGAGTTCAATATCAAACGTCAGCGGCTCGCCTGCCAGCGGATGGTTGGCGTCCAGGGTAATAAACTCTTCGTTAATACCTACTACTTTCACCTGGAATACCTGGCCTTCATTATTGCTCATCTGAAGGTCCATGCCAATTTCAGGCTTCATATCGGATGGAATATTGGATTTTGGAAAATCCAGCACCATTTCCTGATTCTTCGGGCCATAAGCGTCATCTACGGGTATGTGCAAGGTTCTTTTATCGCCAATCTTCATGTCGATCACGCCATTGTCGAATCCCTTGATCACCATGCCAGCACCCACCGTAAATTCCAGCGGTGCGCGGCCTTCCGAAGAATCGAAAGTGTTACCATTGTCCAAACGGCCATGGTAGTGTACACGCACGGTATCGCCCTGTTTTACTGTTTGCATAATTAAATTTTAAATCGTTGATTAATGTATCCGCAAGGTAAGTAAAAATGACATTAGCAACGCTTTTGGGCGGCAGAATACCTGTCATATTAACAGTATCTAACATATGTTTTCCCTGGCGAATACACCTGTTGATTTGGAATTTGCCAACGGGAATTTGACCTTTACATCTATGCGATACTTCCTCCTGCTCTTAGCCTGTTGCAGCCTGGCGCTGTATAGCAACGCCCAGTCCAGCACCATCATTACGGGTGCGGCCTGTACCGCCAGTTACCTACCCCTGCTCAAAGGCAAGCGGGTGGCGCTTCTGGTAAACCAAACGGCTACCATAGGCCCTACCCACCTGGTAGATTCCCTGCTGGCCCTGCACGTAAATGTGGTGAAGATATTAAGCCCGGAACATGGCTTCCGCGGCAATGCAGACGCCGGCGAATCAGTGAACAACAGCAGCGATGAAAAAACCGGCCTGCCCATCGTTTCGCTCTATGGCGGCCACCACAAAGCAACCGCCGCCGACCTCTCCAATGTAGATATACTAATCTTTGACATACAGGATGTAGGCGCCCGCTTTTACACCTACATTTCCTCCCTCCAGGAGCTTATGGAGGCCGCAGCAGAAAACCACAAGCCCCTGCTGGTGCTGGACCGGCCCAATCCCAACGGGTCTTATGTAGATGGTCCCATCCTGGACACGGCCTTTCGCTCTTTTGTAGGCATGCAGCCCATTCCCATCGTTCACGGTATGACCACCGGCGAATACGCCCAACTGCTGAATGGTGAAAAATGGCTAGCCCATCACGAACAATGTGAACTCACGGTGATACCCTGCCTGCATTACACCCACCATACCCGCTACGATATTCCAATAATGCCTTCGCCCAACCTGCCCAATGCCAGCGCCACCTATCTCTATCCTTCGCTCTGCTTGTTCGAGGGTACACCCATCAGCGTAGGCCGTGGCACCGATAAGCCCTTTCAGCAATTTGGCTCACCACTATTTCCTGATGCAGGTTATCATTTCACCCCAGAAAGCAGGCCCGGAGCCAAAACCCCCGTCCTGCAAAACCAACGCTGTTACGGCTTCAACCTGCAGGGAGATGCCGGCGAAGTGTATAAAAAATACGGACACCAATTACAATTGCAATGGCTGATCACCGCCTACCAGTTATATCCAGACAAAGCCACCTTCTTCACTCCTTTCTTCGACAAGCTGGCTGGGGGCACCCAATTGCGCAAGCAACTGGTAGCAGGTAAAACCGCAGCGGAAATCCGCGCAAGCTGGGCACCAGGGCTGGCCCGCTTTAAGGCCATCCGCAAAAAATATTTACTTTACGCAGAATAGTTTAAACCGATTGGCACCATGGCAAATTCTAATATTCGCATCGTTTTTATGGGTACACCCGACTTCGCGGTGGCCTCCCTCGATACCTTAGTGCAGCACCATTATAACATTGTAGGCGTGATCACTGCGCCGGACAAGCCCGCCGGACGCGGCCTACAGCTCAGCGAAAGCGCGGTGAAAAAATATGCTACCGCCCATAACATCCCGGTATTACAACCGGAAAAACTGAAAAATGAGGAGTTTCTCGCCGCCCTCCGCGCCCTGCAGGCAGACCTGCAAGTGGTGGTGGCTTTTCGTATGCTGCCGGAAGTAGTGTGGAATATGCCACCAATGGGTACTATCAACGTTCATGCTTCCCTGCTGCCTGACTATCGCGGCGCAGCACCGATCAACTGGGCCGTGATCAATGGCGAAAAACAATCCGGCGTTACCACCTTTAAATTGCAACAGGCTATCGATACCGGTAATATCTTATTTAGTGCTACTGTACCCATCCGGGAAGACGAAACCGCTGGTGAGTTGCACGACGACCTCATGCAAACCGGCGCCTCCCTGCTGCTGAAAACCGTGGAAGCCCTTGCCAGTGGCAATTTCCAGGAAACCCCTCAGCCTACGGTAGTCAATGCCAAACATGCTCCAAAGATCTTTAAAGAAGACTGCCAGATCAATTGGGAAAAACCCGTAGCCGAAATCTATAACCTGGTACGCGGCCTTAGCCCCTATCCTACCGCGTGGACAATGCTGCACCATAAAACACTGAAGATCTTCAAAGCTGCAAAAGAACTCACTATCCCCCAGGAAGCGCCAGGAACGCCGCTCTCCGACCATAAGACCTTCCTGAAATTCGCTACCCCGGATGGATATTTACAAATACTAACCCTGCAACTGGAAGGCAAAAAACAAATGGAAGTGGAAGAATTTTTAAGAGGTTACCGCTTCGCATAAAAAAAAGGCCTGTCGCAAAACAGGCCATTGATAAAAATATTTAATCTGTAATGATTACTCCACGTAACTCAGCTCACAATAGAATTTAGCATCCGAAGTAGACAATGCCGCCATGGAAGCGTCGCTCAGCTTAATGATAAGTCCTGCATTCTGCTTCAGTTGCGGGATAGCATCCAGCACCTTGGCGTAAATAAATTTACCATTCAGCGGATTAGTTACTTTGATAATAGTGCCACGGGGTGCGGAGTTATGCAACGCGTAGTACTTGCCGGAATTTAACACCGCATTGCTCTTAAACCAGCCGCCAGGACCTTTCTCCGTCTTTACATCCTTACCTTTGATTTGCTGGCTGAAAATACTTTCAAAGCTCACACCAGCCGGCGTACTCACCGGCATAGCAATCACCGGGGCAGGATCGCTGGCAGGAGTGGCGGTAGCAGGTGGTGCAGTTGTTGCTGCCGGAGTAGTAGCTACTGGTTTAGAAACCTCCGGAGTGGAAGGCTGCGGTTTGGCAGCCGGTTCCGTACTAGCTACCGGTGGTGGTGGTGCCACCGTGGCAGGGGGAACGGATGCAACACCGCCATGTGCCAGGGCAGCCGCACTGGCGCCGCCTTTTACATAACCAATCACTACATAACTGTCTTTCTGCAAACCATCGCCGGAAAAGTTATTCCAGTGACGGATATTATCGATAGGTACTTTATTATAATTTTGGCTTACCCGGTACAACGTTTCCTTTTCGGCCACCCGGTGGTATACCGGATGCAAGCTGGCGCCGGGGGCGCTGCTGGCTGCCTGGGTGAAGTTGGCCGCCGTTAGCGGAATTTTCACGCTCTCTCCTATTTGCACTCCTTTTTCAAAAGGCAGTTTATTGATCGTGGCAATATCCTTGGCCGGCAATCCATATGCGCGGCTCAGGCTATAAAAAGTTTCCCCTTTCCTGACCTTATGCGACAGGAAAAGATTGGGCGTTGTTCCCTGCACCTGCAATGTATCCTGCGCCTGTACACCCGCCGCGGTACCCATTGCCAACACTGCCCATGTCATAATCGTTTTTAACATATTCCTGGTAATTTTCTTTTTATGGGAACGAATATAGGCGTTAAAATTGACAACCCCCAACTACGCTCCCGCTATGTATTTGGCCTTAAACGTTGAATTTGAAGGCTTATTGCAGCTATATCGCTTCCCGTTATTCAAAAATCATTCCGTGCTGCGCCATTCCAGCGCTTTCTGTAAAATTTCTTTAAGCATACGCAGTTTCCCGCGCATAAACACTAAGGCATGGAATTATTGCGCATCCCGGATCCTTCCCGCCAGTTTTTCGGCGCTGGAAATAATATTGGGTACTGATACACCCTGCACATAATTTCCCGCAACATACAGACCCGGATGCCCCGCTTCGAAACGGGCCACTTTATTACGCACCTCCGCGTAACCTACGTTTAGCTGGGGTATAGCCTTCTCCCATACCTGGAAGTTTTTCATGACCGGCTGTACTTTTATACCGAGTAAGGCATTCACTTCCGCAATCACCTGCTGCTGCAACATTTCGGCAGGTTGCTGTAATACTTCCTGTTGCTGGGCGCCACCTATGAATACCGTAAAAAGCACCTTGCCTTCCGGTGCCTTAAAGGGGAAAATAGCACTGTTATAAATCAGGCCCAGAAAATGTTTTTGCTCGGCGGAAGGCACCAAAAAACCAAAACCATCGGGAATAGCTGGCAACTCATTTTTATCATATCCCAGGTGCAGCACCCCCATAGCAGGGTATTCGATCTGGCGCAAAGCAGCCGCCAGCGAGTAGTCCAACGTTTCAATGGCATAAGCCGTGGCATAGGCCGGGGCGGCAAATACCACCTGCGATGCTTTGAGCGTAGACACGAGCCCATTGATGGAAACACTCAGTTCATAACTCCCATCTTCGGCCAGCCATACACCGGTAACTTTATTATTCAGTTGCAAATCCTTTCCCAGTAAGGCTCCCAGCCTATCGGCCAGCAACCCGTTGCCCCCTTTCATCGTCACAATTTTTCGACCTCCCATGCCTTTACTTTTCATCATGCCTTTTATAACACTGCCATATTGCTTTTCCCAGTCTGACAGCATGGGCATTACTTCCTGTATAGACAAGCGATCCACATTGCCCGCATAAATGCCCGATAATACCGGATCAAAAACGTAGGTGGCTATCTCCTTCCCAAACCGGCGCGTCACGAAATCCGCCACAGTTTCTTCTGTATTGGCAGCACCACGCTTGCGGAAAATTTCAGTGAATAAGCGCCACTTCGCGGCCCCGCTCAGGAATCTGGAACTAATAATCTTGAAGGGATGCGGAGATATAGCATGTACTTTGTTATTGCGCACCAGGAAACGATGCTTGCCGGCTGCACTGGCTTCTACAAGCAGCTCACCCAGGCCAAGCCCCTCAAAATACGCGCGGAGCGCTGGCGACATGGCAATGCTATTAGGTCCTGCATCCAGTTCAAAGCCCGCTACATGCAGGGATTTAATCACACCTCCCGGACGGCCGGAGGCTTCTAATACACGATAGGGAACTCCTTGCTGCTGGAGGGCATACCCCAGACTAAGCCCGGACAATCCCCCCCCCACAACGATAACAGGATGTTGCTTGTTCATAATCTGAAAAAATTAAGCACTATAGGCTTTACAGCACAAAAGAATGACGGAGCAACTAGCAAAGGATGTGAGCAAAAATAGTTTTTGTTGAACTTTATGGTTGGATAAGTTGCCTGCACCATTTCCCAATAGCTTGTACCCACATCGGATGCAGGTTCATGCAGGGAATCATTGTAAAGCTTTCCCCCCCGCTTTCCAGGAAACTGTGCTTGCCTTCCATACCAATCTCCTCCAGGGTTTCCAGGCAATCAGATACAAAGGCCGGACATACCACCAGCAATTTTTTCTTGCCTTCGGCGGGCAGCTCGGTAAGGCGGCTGGCTGTATATGGTAGCAACCACTGCTCCTTTCCCAGCCGGGACTGGAAAGAAATGCCCCACTTCTCTTTGGGCAGGTTCAGTGCAGCAGCCACCCTTTCGGAAGTGTGAAATACCTGGTGACGATAACAAAATTCGTGCGCCGGCGATGCCACATGGCAACAATCATCCACTTTCAGGCAATGCGTTTTGGTGATATCGCCTTTTCGTATATGCCTTTCCGGTACCCCGTGGTAACTAAACAATACATGATCATAGTCTTGTTCCAGATAAGGTTGCATACAAGCAGCCTGCGCCTGTATGTAATCCTCATTCCCGTAATAAGGTGGTATGGTGGTTAGTTTAAATTTGTATTTTTTCCTTTTATGGATCGCCTTGGCATAATCCACCGCCGTTTCATAGGAAGACATAGCGTAATGTGGATATAAGGGCAACAAGATCACCTCCTTTAAGCGGGGATTTTTAGCCAGCAGCTCATCATAAGCAGCTTGCGGAGAGGGATTGCCATAACGCATGGCAATGGTAACGGGTATGTCTTGCAATTCGTCCTGCACAGCAGCTTGCAGTTGCTTGGTAAGCACCACCAGGGGCGAACCTTCCGGCCACCAAATACGTTTGTAAGCCTCCGCACTCTGGGGCGAACGACGCGGTACAATGATGCCGCCTACCAGTAATAAACGTAACAGATAAGGATAATCAATCACCTTTTTATCCATCAGAAACTCCATCAGATACCGCTTCACATCGGGCACCTCCGTACTCTCTGGCGAACCTAAATTCATTAAAATGATCCCCTTGTCTGTTACTGCTTCCATATTAGTGCTTGTCCGAAATTGCTGCAAATGTAACCTGTTGTACACGGGTTTCCCGGACAACAAATGTCATATAATTGTTGAATCCAGCATTAAATGTAAAGATGACGAAAATCATTTTTCCGTGTACTTACTTTACAGGGATAGAAATGACATACAAGTGACAGCTACCCCGTTGGCATTGCGATGCGTGCAAGTACATTTGCATCCGGAAGCTTATTAGAAAGAAAATGCAGGTCAGTCATTCAAGAGATATAGCCAATTTTTTCGTCGTCGGGATTAATTACAAAAAAACAGATGCCGCTATCCGTGGTTTATTTGCGATCAATCCATCGCAGTATGAACAACTTTTAGCTCATGGAAAGAGTGTGCAACTAAACGACTTCTTCATACTTTCTACGTGCAACAGGACGGAGATATACGGTTTTGCCAATCAGGCGCAAGATTTTATGGAACTGCTCTGCCGGGAAACCAATGGAAACCTGGAACAGTTTGAACAGATCGCTTACGTTAAAAAAGGGGAAGAAGCCATCCGTCATCTCTATCAGGTAGGCACCGGGCTGGATTCTCAGATACTGGGTGATTATGAAGTTGTAGGTCAGATACGCAACGCCGCCAAATTTTCCAAACAACAGCAATGCCTGGGCGGATTCCTGGAAAGACTGGTCAACAGTGTGGTACAAGTATCCAAACTGATTAAGAATGAAACCTCCCTCAGCGCCGGCACCGTATCTGTAGCATTTGCTGCCGTACGTTTGCTGGGAAACAGGGTACCCGATATTAAAAATAAAAACATCGTATTGCTGGGCGTAGGAAAGATAGGCCGCAATACCTGCAAAAACATGATGGATTACCTGGGCACTTCCAATATTACCCTGGTAAACCGCACCGCAGCCGCAGCAGTAGAATTTGCCTGTGCCCATGGTTTGCAGCACGCCCCCATAGAATCACTGGAACCTGTACTGCATGCAGCAGACGTAATACTGGTAGCCACCAATGCTCCACAACCTACCGTATTGGCCCGCTACTTCGAAAATACTTCCCCCAAATTTGTGATAGATCTTTCCATTCCCTTTAACGTGGAAGATAAAGTAAGAACACTCCCCCATGTGCAGGTTGTAAATGTAGATGAACTTTCAAAAGTGCAGGATGAAACCCTGCAAATGCGCCAACACGAAATTCCCAAAGCCATCGCCATTATTGATGAGCATATGCAGGAATTCCTCTACTGGTTCCGCATGCGCAAACACGCCGTGGTACTTAAAGCCGTGAAAGAGAAGTTAACGGAAATACATAGCAAAGAAATTCAGCAACAAAAAAATAACGCCGGTTTTCAATTAGAGGATATAGAAGAAGTTTCTTCCCGTATTATACAAAAAATGATCAATCTGATGGCGGGAAAAGTGCGCAGGGATACAGAGAAGAGCGACCAGTACATCGCATTGATCAACGATATTTTTGAAGCCGGTGTGAACCAGGATTAATACATGCAACAACAGATTCGGATAGGAACCCGTGAAAGCCAGCTTGCATTATGGCAGGCCCACCGGGTACAGGATTTACTACACGCCGCCGGTTACAGCACCGTGCTGGTACCCATCAAAAGCGAAGGCGATATCGACCTGGTAACGCCTCTTTATGAAATAGGTGTACAAGGCATTTTTACAAAAACACTGGATGCAGCCCTGCTCAGCGGCCGTATAGACATTGCGGTACATTCCCTCAAAGACGTACCCACCCAAATGCCCAAAAATATTGTTACCGCAGCCGTCCTGGAACGTGGTCCAGTGAAGGATCTCCTGGTATATAAAGAAGACGTTCGCTGGATGCAGCAGGCCGATTACGTGGCCCACATTGCCACCAGCAGCACCCGCCGCAAGGCACAGTGGCTACGCCGCTTCCCGCAACACCAGTTGCATAACCTGCGGGGTAATGTGAATACCCGCCTGCAAAAATTAAACAGTGAACCCTGGAACGGGGCCATCTTCGCTGCAGCTGGCCTGGAACGCATAGGCCTCCGCCCTGCCAACGCAGTGGAGTTAGACTGGATGCTGCCTGCACCCGCACAAGGTGCCGTGGTGGCCGTGTGCCGCGAGGATGATAAATTTTCCCGCCAGGCCTGCACCTCCTTTAACCACGCCCCTACCCGGCTTTGCACCCATATAGAAAGAGATTTCCTTCGTACGCTCATGGGCGGCTGTACCACCCCGATCAGCGCCTACGCCTATGTAGCTACGAACAATAATATTCAGTTTAATGGGGAAGTGTGCAGCCCCGACGGCACACAAACGCTCACCATAGCACGTACGGCACACGCCACCACGGCATACGACCTGGGCGCCGCCGCCGCCAAAATATTACTGGAACAGGGCGCCGCAGACATCGTAACTTTGTCGCGCAATGCTCAATAAACCATTCCGCATACTCAGTACCAAAGTTTTATCCCCCGGCGTGGCCGGGCTGGCCACACGCGCAGGCGTGCAACTGGACATGCTGGATTTTATTGACATTTCCCTGCTAGCTGACGAAGCAGTTGCTGGTATTGTGGCCGCTATCCCTGCCCATGCGTTACTGGTTTTTACCAGTGCCAATGCGGCCAGGGCATTTGCCCACATAACACCGCCTCACCACCATTGGCAGATTGCCTGCCTGGAAGGGGCTACCCGCGCTGCTTTGCCAGAACAAGCCACGGTGGTGCTTACAGCGCCTCATGCCGATGCGCTGGCCACCCAGCTCCTGGAATTCCCAGCCCTGAAGGAAGTGTATTACCTCTGTGGCGATCAACGGAGAGATACCATTCCCACACGTTTGCGCGAAAACGGTATCCACGTATCCGAAAGGATCGTGTATCATAATACCGCCACGCCACAAAAAATAAATAATCACTACGATGCCCTGCTTTTCTTCAGCCCCACCGCAGTGAAAAGCTTTTTTTCGGTGAATGCATTGCCCTCCACTACCCGGTGTTTTGCCATCGGACACACCACCGGCGCAGCCTTGCAGGCCACTACTCATAACGATATTATTACCGCCGATAACCCGGCTGCCGCTACCCTGCTGCAAATGGCTATCGATCATTTAGAACATCATTACAACAGCAACGCATGAGCGCATTAAAGAACAATCTTTTGTTACAAGCATTACGGGGCGAAAAAACCAGCCGCACACCAGTATGGATGATGCGACAAGCCGGTCGCTTCCTGCCAGACTACATCAAACTGCGCGATAAATATTCTTTCTTCGAACGCTGCCAGACACCGGAGCTGGCCACTGAAATTACGGTGATGCCGGTAGACCAGGTAGGCGTAGACGCCGCCATTCTTTTTTCTGACATCCTGGTAGTACCCCAGGCCATGGGCCTGGAAGTACAACTGATCGAAAAACTAGGCCCACTGCTGCCCCATCCCATCAAAACTGCAGAAGACCTGAAACGCATACAGGTACCCGATGTAAATGATCGCCTGAGTTATGTATTCGAGGCGCTGCAACTGATCAAAAAAACATTGAATGGCCGCGTACCGCTGATCGGTTTTGCCGGCGCCCCGTTTACCATTCTTTGTTACATGGTGCAGGGCAAAGGCTCCAAAACCTTCGACGAGGCCAAAGGCTTTTGCTTTCAACAACCCGCCGTAGCCCACGCGCTGCTGCAAATGATTACCGATACTACTATCGCTTACCTACGCGAACAAATCAGGTCCGGCGCCGATACCGTGCAAATATTTGATTCCTGGGGCGGCCTGTTAAGCCCACACGACTTTGAAAATTTTTCTTTACAATACATCCGCCAGATCGTGGCCGCGCTGAAAGACATCGCACCGGTCATCGTATTCGCCAAAGGTGCCTGGTTTGCACTGGAAGAAATGGCCGCCACAGGAGCCTCCGGGTTGGGCATAGACTGGGGTATTAAGCCACAATTGGCCCGCCAGATGGCTGGCTCTCAGGTAACCTTGCAAGGCAATTTTGACCCGGCCAACCTGCTGGCGCCCATTCCGGAAATAGAAAAAGCCACTAAACGGATGCTACAGGAATTTGGCCCTCATCGCCACATTGCCAACCTGGGTCACGGCATTTTGCCAAACGTACCCGTAGACCATGCACGTGCCTTCGTTGAAACAATAAAAGCATACCAACATTAAAATGTACCAGTAGCCAAACAGCGGATGGCAAATATACCAACACTTCCATCGCTGCACCTGGTATATAATACCTAACATTACCCGTTCACATGTCAGTAAAAAACGAATTCATCACCTTCATACATTCACTTCAAGACCGCATCTGTGCAGCGTTTGAGGAGATAGACGGCCAGGCGGCATTTCGCGAAGACGCCTGGGAGCGCCCGGGTGGCGGCGGCGGAAAAACCCGCGTGATCGCCGATGGGAAGGTGTTTGAAAAAGGCGGCGTAAGCACTTCCGTAGTACACGGCGAGCTGCCGGAAGCCATGGCCAGGCAATTTAATGTAACTGATTCCAATTTCCTGGCAGCCGGTATTTCCCTGGTTATGCACCCGCTCAATCCCTTTGTACCCACCGTACACGCCAATTTCCGCTACTTCGAACTGTATGATGCCAACGGCTTGCTAAAAGACAGTTGGTTTGGCGGCGGCGCCGACCTTACCCCTTACTACCTCGATGAAGGTGATGGCATTCACTTTCACCAAACCTTTAAAAACGCCTGCGATCCTTTCGGGACAGCCCTTTACCCGAAATACAAACAGGCCTGCGACGAGTATTTCATCAACAAACACCGGGGCAATGAAGCCCGGGGCATTGGTGGTATCTTCTTCGATTACCTGCGGCCCAACGATACTACAGACGCTCAGGCCCGCCTGGCATTCTCTAAAGCGAATGGAGAGGCCTTTCTGGAAGCTTATCTGCCTATTGTGCAGCGTACCAAAGACAAGGTATATACCCAGGCTCACCGCAACTGGCAGGCTTACCGGCGCGGGCGTTATGTGGAGTTTAATCTCATCCACGACCGGGGTACCTTGTTTGGCCTGAAAACCAACGGCCGCATTGAATCTATTTTAATGAGCCTGCCGCCACTGGCCCGTTGGGAATACGACTACCACCCACAGCCTGGTAGCCCAGAAGCCCAATTGGTGGCGTATTTACAACCACGTCAGTGGGCGCAATAATGCATTTTCCACAGCGGACAGCGAAAGCCGCCCGTGCAAAATATATATCATGATCAGACGTAACAGGATACTCAGAACATCACCCGCCATCCGTAGCATGGTGGCCGAAAATTTTTTGAAACCATCCGATTTTATTGCCCCACTATTTGTGACCGAAGGCAATCACGTAACAGAAGAAATTAGTTCTATGCCCGGCTCATTCCGCCGGTCTATCGATGGCACCATCACAGAAGTAAAAGAATTGTGGAGCCTGGGCGTTAAAAGCGTTTTACTCTTCATCAAATGTCCCGATGAACTGAAAGACAACAAAGGCACCGAAGCCGTAAATCCCGATGGACTCATGCAACGCAGCATCCGCGCCATTAAAGACGCGTTGCCGGAAATGATTGTGATGACAGACGTTGCACTAGACCCTTATTCTATTTACGGCCACGATGGCATCGTTGAAGGCGAAACCATCGTAAACGACGCCACCGTAGACGTGCTCACCCGCATGAGCCTCAGCCACGCACAGGCCGGCGCCGATTTTGTAGCCCCCAGCGATATGATGGACGGCCGCACCCTGGCCATCCGCCAAATATTGGAAGACCATCACTTCGTACATACCGGCATCATGGCCTACAGCGCCAAATATGCCTCCTGTTTTTACGGCCCCTTCCGCGATGCACTGGATTCCGCCCCCGGTTTCGGCGATAAAAAAACCTACCAGATGGACTACGCCAACAGCCGCGAAGCCATTAAGGAAACCCTTATGGATATTGAAGAAGGCGCCGATATCGTGATGGTAAAACCCGCTATGGCATACCTGGATATTATGCGCATCATTAAAGACCGCGTAAACGTACCCGTGAGCGCATATCATGTAAGCGGCGAATATGCCATGATTAAAGCAGCGGCACAACGGGGATGGCTAAACGAAGAAAAGGCATTCATTGAAAGCTTCACCAGCATGAAGCGCGCAGGTGCCGACCTGATCGCTACCTACTATGCCAAGGAAGCGGCTAAATTGATCAACAACTACTAACTTACCGCCATGTTCCAAAATAGCCAGACCTTATTCGAAAGAGCCCGCCAGGTAATACCCGGCGGAGTAAATTCCCCCGTACGCGCGTTTAAAGGCGTAGGAGGCAGCCCCGTGTTCATGCAATCGGCCAAAGGGGCCTATCTGCACGATGTAGATGGAAATACCTACCTGGATTACATCAACTCCTGGGGGCCCATGATACTGGGCCATGCCTACGAGCCAGTGCTGAAAGCCATACAGGAATATGCTACCTACTCCACTTCTTTCGGTACACCTACGGAACTGGAAATAAAAATGGCGGAGCTTATAGTAAGTATGGTGCCTAATATAGACATGGTGCGTATGGTAAATTCCGGTACCGAAGCCTGCATGTCTGCCCTGCGCATAGCACGTGGCTACACCGGCAAAAATAAGTTCATCAAGTTTGAGGGTAACTATCATGGGCATGCAGACAGCTTCCTTGTTAGCGCTGGTAGCGGCGTGGCTACGCTGGATATTCAGTCTATCCCCGGCGTTACACAGGCCGTGGCCAACGATACCCTTACCGCGCCGTACAACAACCTGCCCGCCGTACAACAATTGATAGAAGAAAATCCAGACAGTATTGCCGCTATCATCGTAGAGCCAGTGGCGGGCAATATGGGCTGCATTCTGCCTCAGCCGGGCTTCCTGGAAGGCCTTCGCACGCTATGTGATACCCATCACATCCTCCTTATTTTTGATGAAGTAATGACCGGTTTCCGCCTGGCAAGGGGCGGCGCGCAGGAACGCCTGGGCATCCGGGCCGACCTCCTCACCTTTGGTAAGATCATCGGCGGCGGCATGCCAGTTGGCGCATTTGCCGGACGCAAAGAAATCATGGAATGGGTAGCCCCGGTTGGAAAGGTATACCAGGCAGGTACCCTGAGCGGCAACCCCATCGCCATGATCGCTGGTTATACCATGCTCTCTACACTGGACCTGCACCCGGAAATTTATACACAACTGGAAGAAAAGTCTGCTTACCTGGTGCAAGGCCTCAAGCAAGTTTTTACCGAAGCCGGTATCGTACACCAGGTAAATCAGTTGGGCTCTATGATGAGCGTGCATTTTGCAGAATATCCCATCATTGATTTTACGGCGGCAGCGGGGGCCAACAATGAACTGTTTAAACTTTTCTTCCACGCTATGCTAGAACGCGGCGTGTACCTGCCACCTTCCGCATTTGAAAGCTGGTTTATTTCCAATGCACTGTCGCAGGAAGACTTGGACAAAACAATTGCCGCAGCCAAAGACAGCATGAAAGCCATCGCGTAATTACGCAAAACACCTATAAAAGTAGATCGCCCGCAACCTAGTGTCTGCGGGCGATCTGCGTTTAATATTTAAGCACGTAATGCTGCCTGGCCTTCATGTCTTTTTTGAAAAATACCAACCCTATAAAAAACAGGTCTATCGTAGTAGTCACCTGCGGGTGAGACTTGATGTAATCCCACGCTTTTTCCATATCTGCCGTCCAGTGAATATCGTCAAAGATAAGCACCGTATCGTCATGCACTTTGGGCAGGCATGCTTCGAAATAGGCCATAGTGGGCGCTGCGCGATGGTTGCCGTCAATAAATACCCAATCCAGCGAAGGAATGGTGTCCAGCACCTCGGGCAGCACGGTATCGAAATTGCCCGTTACCTGCCGGATGTTTTGCAGTCCCAGGCGGGCAAAGTTTTCTTTGGCTTTTTGCGTAATATTAGGACAACCCTCAATGGTAATTACAGTGGCGGCCGGGTTGGCGCTAGCCATATAAGCCGTACTGAGACCCATGGAAGTGCCTAGTTCCAGCAAATATTTGGGTTGAAAATAAGCCACGGCGCGGTAAAAGAATTGGCCAAATTTGGCCGGCTTGGCGGCATACTTTGTAATATCGCTGATACGGCGCACGTTGCCCCCCGCTACCTGGGAACCAGCGCCCAGGTCGGTTACGGTTACAGTTTCCTTGCTGGACAACAACGACTTACGCAAACCTTCTATCTGCCGGAAAGCCGCCTGGGGCTTGTGGTCCCGTAACAGCTTATCTGCAATGGCGTAAACAAAAGGCGAGTGTACCGAATGCCGATTACCTGCACCAAAACGGTACCGCAGGTATTTTTTAGCTAACTGCCATTGGTCTTTTCTATTCACGAACATTATGAATTAGTCCGCAATCTACGGATAGATTTATTCTTAATTACCTATAAAAAATTAACCTAACTCTATCCATAACAACTATTAGATATGTATTTTACACATTCATAAAATACATTATTATCTTTGCCCATCATCATTTTGGCATTATATTTTCTTTAAAAACATGTTAAAAAAGCTGACACACCATGCTTCATAAGCCGGAAACAAACCTACAAACACCCCTGCTAGATCACCCGCCTCAACAAGTGCCTTTTAGGGGTATATTTGTAAAAAAACTGCGGAACATGCGCTTTAAAAGCCTGCTTATTTTAAGCTTTATTTTTACAGGAGCCACTTTTACCGCTTACGCTCAAGATCCCGATGTACCCAAACCATTGGTATCAAAACAAGCACAAGATACTACCCTCCGGAAAATGATGGAGCAATTGCAACAGGTGCAGGACAACGACCGGCAAAACTCCAACGTTATCCAAAGCCTGTTGCAAGGACGCGAGGTAGACAACATCACCAAGTACGAGCTGATAAAAAATAACATTATCAATGCCAGCGAAACGTACTACCTGATGAATAAAAAAATCATTGACCTTAAATCCAGAACTACTACTAACAATTTAGATGTTTTCATCACTTCGCTCAATAACCCGGAGAGCAAAGCCCTTGGCTTTTCTTACAGCGACCGTATTTCTGAACTGGTTCAAAAAGTGATCCTCAAAGGCAAGACTGAGAAAAACGACCGTGGTGGCAAGATCATGGAATCTACCATGTCTATCATCAGCAGCCCTATTTTTCAGAGCTTCACCTCGCTGACCCCGCCCCTGGCCATTGCCAACTCGATCATGAACTTCCTGCACGCTGTAAGTGTGAACAACAAAGCCATCAGCAAAGAAGCCCTGGCCAGTTTTGAAAAGGAACTCAATAAATATGTGATCTACTACGCCGCCCTCAACGACGCTAATCAGAAATTTGAATATGGCCTGAACTTCAATAAAGATCAGTTAAACCTGCTGCAAGACAATCTCTACGATCACCTGATGTTCACCGCCAGCGTACTCAAATTTAAACTGCCGGAAAGAGGCAATAAATCCATCGGTGAAACACTAAACACCTTCTTTTTCGATTTCAAGAAAGACAAAGTGATCGACTTTTTCAGCGACCTGGAAACAAAATATACTGTGGGCAAAAAAATTGACTACGAAAAACTACTGCGCGAAAATCCTAACCTGAAGGAAGTGAATAACCAGATGGAAGACCTGGTGCTGCAAAGCAAGCGCTTTGAAAACCTGTACAACGAATATTTCACCCTGCTGGATTCTTATTACTCCAAGGTGAATATTTCCCTGAAACTGGCACAGGACAACGGTTTGAGCGATAAAAGCACCATCGAAACAAAACAAGCCGAGTTCCGCGACCTTAAAACAGAAGCGGTAAACGAAATACAAGCTTCTATCAACATTAAGGAACTGTACATTAATACGGATAAAATCAAATACCGCTACCGCGTATTATAGACCAATTGCATCAACCTGTTTACACCATAAAAACGGCGATGGTTTATACCGTTCGCCGTTTTTGTTGTATACCAGCACAAAAGCCTGCTGTATGCTGCTCCATGAAAGCCGCCTCTTCGCTTGCATTACACAGCCTGCAAAAAACTTGTACTCAAACCACAAAGCCCCAAAAAATAAGTCGTACCGGCTGCACTGAATAGCCGCTTTACAGCTACATGCACGGCAGCACAATAAGGTTCCGGGTAGTGTATAAAGCAAGAACAGAACCCCAGCATTTGCGCATCCTACTAGCCTTCCCATGCATTTTACGACACCTTGCCCATCTGTGTAATAATTTATAAGATATTGAATATTGATAGATTTTATCAATACCTTTGCATTGATAATTTTGGCCTATGACAACCGTACAATTGGAATACATCGTGGCAGTGGAGACATACCGGAGTTTTGTCGTAGCCGCAGAAAAGTGTTTTGTGACACAACCCACGCTGAGTATGCAAATACAAAAGCTGGAAGATGAATTGGGTATTAAAATATTTGATCGTAGCAAACTGCCCGTGGTGCCAACGGAAATTGGCAGTGCAATAGTAGCGCAGGGCCGCGTGATCATCAAGGAAAATGCCCGCATCCGGGAGATCATTTCCGATCAGAAAAAAGAGATACAGGGCAACCTGCGCGTAGGCATTATTCCTACCTTGGCGCCTTACCTGCTACCGCGTATTCTCACGGCTTTCATGAAAAAATATCCCAAAGTAAAATTGGAGATATGGGAATACCCCACCGAACAGATCGTACAACACTTGAAACAAGAGCTATTGGATTGCGGTGTACTGGCCACTCCCCTGCACAACCAGCATATCGAAGAGCATCAGCTATTTTACGAATCGTTTGTGGTATATACTTCCAAATCCAATAAGCTATTTGAGAAAAAAGTCATTAAACCAGAAGACCTGGATGTAAAAGAAGTATGGCTGCTCAACGAAGGACATTGCATGCGCAACCAGGTGCTCAATATATGCCGCGACAAATTCACCATGGGCGAATATAAAAACCTGGAGTATAACACCGGCAGCGTGGAAACCTTAAAACGCATGGTAGATCTGAATGAAGGCTTTACCATCCTGCCAGAACTTTCCTTGCAAGATCTTACCCAGCGCCAGCTCAGCATGGTACGATATTTCAAGTCGCCCGAACCTGTGCGCGAGATTAGCCTGGTAACTCACCGTTACTTCATTAAACAAGCACTGATCGAAGCCTTCAAAAAAGAAATCCTCTCCCAGATACCGGAGAAAATGAAAATACATAAACAACGCAAAGTAGTAGACATATTACCCGATAAAGTCCTCGAATCATAAAGTCGACATCACCCTGCCTATAAAAAACAATTCCCGCCATCCATAGGACTGCGGGAATTGTTTATGTGTGGTGAAAATTTACACTGGCTTTTTATAATACCGCATCGCTTCCGGCATTTCCCGCTGTAACTCCGCAATACGTCTATCATCGCTGGGGTGGGTACTTATTAACTCATTGGGCTTGGAACCAGATTGGGCCGCCATACGCTGCCAGAAAGGTATGGCCTGCTGCGGATCGTAACCCGCCATGGCCATGAATATAATTCCCAGGTGATCTGCCTCCAGCTCGTTCTGGCGGGAATAGGCCAATAACCCCAGTGGGCTAGCCACCCCATAAGATTGATTGAACAGGTTTTGTGCCACCGGGTTTCTATTCAATGCTACCGAACCAGCTATCTGTATTCCCTGCGCCACCAGGCCCTGGCTCATACGCTCGTTTCCATGCCGCGCAATGGCATGCGATATCTCATGCCCCAAAACACAGGCAAGTGCCGTTTCGTTCTGGGTAACTGGCAATAAGCCAGTGTACACCACCACTTTGCCGCCCGGCATACACCAGGCATTCACTTCCTTGCTACTTACCAGGTTAAACTCCCATTTGTAATCAGCAATCTGGGCCTGCAATCCCTGCTTGGTCATGTATTGGGTAACGGCATCGGCTATACGGCGACCTACCCGCTGCACCATCTGGGCATCGCCACTGGTACCGGAAGACACCGTTTTATTGGAGGATAAAAAAGTCTGGTATTCCTGGAGCGCCATCGTATTCATGGTGCTTTCCGGGATAAGGTTTAATTGCTTGCGACCGGTGATAGGAACCCGGGAACAGGCTGTTAGCATAAAAGCACCTGCAAGCAGGAGAGAATATTTTTTCATATATCAGTACAGTATAAATGATGTGTATACTATTGCAATGTTACTGCAAAGAACGCAAAATTTATGCCCTTCACGGTCAGCCATAAGCCGGTAATTTTTTAATAATATAAAAATTATAAAGCAGCACTGCACCCATATTACTCCATAAAAAAAGCCACCCCTTAGGATGGCTTTCCAATATTATTTCAGGTTGGTTATTCTTCATTATTTCGGCGAAACATGCTCCGGTTGCGGAACAAGGGCACCTTGTTTTCATTCCCGTTAAACAAGCGAACAATATTCTTCTGGTGGGTAAGAACCACCATCAGCGCCACGGCAATGGCAAATACGCGGTAATAAAGTTCCTGCTCATTAAAAATATACAGGATAAGTACCGGAAAAGCTATGCTGGCAATAATAGAACTGAGTGAAACATAACGGGTAAGGAACAAGATAAGCAGGAATACGCCTACACAACTAAGGGCTACCAAAGGCTGTATGGCCAATACCAGGCCAAACAGGGTGGCAATACCTTTACCGCCACGAAAACTTGCCCAGATAGGAAAAATATGCCCGATCACGGCTACCAGACCCAGGCCAATCTGAAAATTTACCAGCTCAGTGAGATGATCAGGATTATCGTAAAAATTGAGCATGTAGGAAAGCCTTACAGCCAACACGCCTTTCAGCATGTCTATCAGCATAACGAAACTGCCCGCCTTAGGACCCAGCACACGGAAAGTATTCGTAGCACCTGCATTTCCACTGCCATATTCCCGGATATCCATTCCGAATACACCCTTACTCACCCACACTGCTGTGGGAATAGAGCCAATCAAATAGGCACAGATCAATAGCAAGAATTCAGTCATCACGATAAGTTAGGTAACGAAGATAAGTAATAAAGTGTTAAAGGATTGTCAAAATATGACCTGGAAATAATCCAAAACTTAGTTAATCAAGGGATTTCATAGTATATATTTTTAATATTTCACATCAGGCCGCTACGAGTGCCATCGCCACCCAATTATCTTTTTCTACTTGTTGTTGCTGAATAAATCCGTGCTGTGCTGCCGATGCTAAAATTACAGGTATATCAGAAGTAAGTATGCCGCTCAGCAGCAGGGTGCCACCAGGTTGTAATAGGCGGCGCATTGCCCCCATGAACCCCAGTAAAATATTACGATTTATGTTCGCAAGCAATACCTCGTATGTGTCATTTATGCCATCCAGCGTATCGGCCTGATAGATGTTTATATGATAGCAGTCGTTGGCGGCTATATTTTCCCGCGTATTATTGACCGCCCATTCATCAATATCGATGGCATCTATGTGAGAAGCACCCAGCTTTTCCGCCAGGATGGCCAGTATGCCTGTACCCGTACCAAAATCAAACACCCGCTTACCGTCCAGCGGCAGTCCTTTCAATAGCCTGATCATAGAAAAGGTAGTGGCATGATGCCCGGTGCCAAATGACATTTTCGGCGTAATCACGATTTCATGGGTAGGAGGCGGCGCAAAAGGCGGATGAAAACCGGCACGGATACCGCAAAAATCGTCTACCAGCACCGGCTGAAAATTGCTTTCCCAAACAGCGTTCCAATTGGTATCGGCCATGCCTTCGGCCTGGTAAGCCATTCCATACTCTCCCAGTATTTCCTCCAATGCTTGGGCACTGTAATTATCAAAAGGAATAAAAGCGATCAACTCCTGCTCCTTTTCCTCAAACCCTTCGTAGCCAATATTCACCAGCCGGGCAATGAGAATTTCCGCCAGCTCAGCAGATTGATAAATGGTGACTGCCATGTATGTCATACCGGCAAATATAATGTTACCGGTTTGATTTTTAATGGCTTCCATAGGATAAAACGGTTTTTCTCAAAGATCGTTACGTAAACATTTGTCAGGATATGGCTTCAGCAATACACAGCATGCCTAACCCCAGCACCCTACAAACATAATCTAAATTTATTATATTTGTTCAAATTTTAATACATTCCCTATGAAAAAAAACCTGACGGCTTTGCTGCCGCTCCTGCTTTCCGCGCTGGCCGTGTTTGCCCAGCAGGATGAAGAAAAACCTAATATCATCAAAATCCAGCCACAACCTTTTGAGGATTCTATCGTGTATAAACGGGAAAATGCAGTGTTGTATATTGATCGACATGCATTGGACGATTACTTTAAAATGTTGGACACGGCCCTTCAACAACGGAAATACAGTCCTAAGGTTTACCAAAATGTGCAGTTTGCCCACCTCACCGAGCAGGATGTGCAAAATCACTACAGCCAGGCCATCGCCTTCTGGACTACCGTACCGGGCCAGCCCCTGGTTTATGATGTAAATAATTTCAACTATTTCTGGACAAATGGCCCCGGCATTTTACAACCTTATATCGATGAGATCCTGCCGCAACTGCTGCAACAGGGCAAGGTACACCTGGTTGAAAAAAATGTAAAGGCTCCGGTCACCAAGTACCTTTTTGCCAACCATGATATTAATGGCCGCAACTACCGTATTTACAAATTTGCAGACGGCAAAGAGATCCTGCGGGAACAGGATATTTACACAGAGCCAATAATCAACACTTCTAAAAAATAATTCATCAACTTATACGAATGCCCTGCAGATTATGCCTGCAGGGCTATTTTATGGAAGAGATGATGCAAAAAAAAGGCCCCGCTGTGTTGCAGCGGGGCCTTTGAAATGATATCAAAAAACTATTCGTCAAAGCTGGGACCATCAAACACCGGTCCATCCTGTTGCGCAGGCGCATCAGACGGACGGTTATTAAAACGGTCTTCGTTGGTCCGCGGACCGCGATCTTCTCTCGGTGCGCGATCATCCCTGCGATCTCCGCCGCGGAATCCACGGTCGTCCCGGCGATCTCCACCACGGCCACCGCGATCGTCACGGCCACCACGGCCACGATCATCACGGCGATCACCGCCACGGAAACCGCGATCACCACCCCGGTCGTCCCGCTCTTCGCGTTCTACATAACCTTCGGGTTTAGGCAATAATACCTTGCGGCTCAGTTTAAACTTACCGGTTTTAGGATCTGTTCCCACCAGCTTTACCTTGATCACATCACCTTCGTTCAGCACACCTTCAAGATCGTCCAGGCGTTTCCAGCTCACTTCGGAAATATGTAACAGGCCTTGTTTGCCTGGCATAAATTCTACGAAAGCACCATATGGCATGATCGATTTAACGGTAGACTCGTATGTTTCGCCTACTTCCGGAATGGCTACAATACCTTTCACCCATTCCAGGGCTTTTTGCAACCCTTCTGCCTGGGCGGAGAAGATGCTTACTTCGCCGGTTTCGCCTACTTCTTCTATATTGATCGTTGTACCGGTAGTACGCTGAATTTCTTGGATAATTTTTCCACCGGGCCCTATCACCGCGCCAATAAATTCGCGATCGATAACGATTTTCTCCATGCGAGGTGCATGCGGTTTGGGTTCCGTACGGGCTTTGTCTATACACTGGTACATGGCGTCTATAATATGCAGACGGCCACGTTGTGCTTGTTCCAATGCCGCGCGCATCACATCCATGCTCAGTCCATCTACTTTAATGTCCATCTGTATGCCGCAAATACCATCGCGGGTACCGGTTACTTTAAAGTCCATATCACCTAAGTGATCTTCATCGCCGAGAATGTCGGTGAGTACTGCCCATTTATTGTCCGAAGGACGGGCAATGAGCCCCATTGCCACACCACTCACGTGCTTGGGAAGGGGAACGCCGGCATCCATCAGTGCGAGCGAACCCGCACATACAGTGGCCATAGAAGAGGAACCGTTTGATTCGAGAATATCAGACACCACGCGCACCGTATAGGCGTAGTCGCTACCTGGCATCATCTGTTTCAGGGAACGCATGGCCAGGTTACCGTGGCCCACTTCGCGACGGCCAGGGCCGCGCATCATTTTCACTTCACCGGTAGAGAAAGGCGGGAAGTTATAGTGGAGGATAAATTTAGAATAGTTGGAAACGGCAGCGCTTTCTATCAGCAGCTCATCATCGCCGGTACCCAGGGTTACAGTGGTAAGCGACTGGGTTTCGCCGCGGGTGAACAGGGCGGCACCGTGCGGAGAAGGCAGGTAATCTACCTCCATCGCCAGCGGGCGTACTTCATCCAGGGCGCGGCCATCCAGGCGAACCTTGTCGTCCAGGATCATGTTGCGCACCACTTCTTTTTCCAGGTCGTGCAGGTATTCCTTTACCAGCGGTTTATCTTCTTCCGGCAGTTCTTCGCCCAGGAACACTTTCAGCTCTTCGCCGATAGCCTTGAAAGCATCGGTGCGCTCGTGTTTACCCAAAGCGGCTTTGGCCACCTTATAAATTTTATCCTTGGCAAAAGCGGTGATCTTCGCTTTCAGTTCTTCGTTTTTGTGAGGCGCTTCGATGGCACGTTTGGCAGGGCTGCCAACCAGGGCATGCAGCTCCTGCTGGGCTTTCACCTGAATTTTAATGGCTGCGTGTCCGGTTTCAATAGCGGCAATTAAATCCTCTTCCTGGCACTCTTTACTCTCCCCTTCCACCATCATAATATTCTTGTCGGTAGCGGCAATGATAAAGTCCATATCGGCAGTAGCCAACTGGCTGCGGTTCGGGTTTACTACCAGGGAACCGCCCACGCGGGCTACTCTCACTTCGGAAATAATTTCCTGGATGGGTACGTCGGAAACGGCCAGGGCAGCGGAAGCCGCCAGGCAAGCCAGCGCGTCGGGCATCACTTCAGGATCGGAAGAAATGAGGGTTACCAGCACCTGCACTTCGCAGAGATAATCATCCGGGAAAAGCGGGCGCAGGGCGCGGTCTATTAAACGGGAAATCAATACTTCAGAATCGGACAAACGACCTTCCCTTTTGAAAAAAGATCCGGGAATACGGCCTGCGGAGGCAAATTTCTCCATGTAATCCACTGTAAGCGGGAAAAACGATTGTCCGGGCTTTGGTTCTTTGGCAGCTACTACGGTAGCCAGCAAAATAGCGTTACCTAAACGAACGGTCACAGCTCCATCGGCCTGGCGGGCTAACTTGCCAGTTTCAATAGTCACTATACGACCGTCTCCTATATCGAACTTAACGGAAACAGGTGTTAGATTCATAAAATTTGGGAAATTAAAAAGGTCTACATAAAAAAACTATTCCCAACCGTAAAGAGTTGGGAATAGCGCTATACATCGGGTAATGATTACTTTCTGATACCTAATTTCTCGATCAGGGCACGGTAACCGGAGAGGTTAGTTTTAGACAGATAGGACAGGAGGCGTTTACGCTGACCTACCATTTTCATCAAACCACGGTTAGTGGAAAAATCTTTTTTGTTATTCTTCAGGTGAGCAGAAATGCTAGTGATACGCTCAGTCAATAAAGCGATCTGCGCTTCGATAGAGCCGGTATTTTTCTCACTTCCACCGAATTCCTTAAAAATATTAGCTTTCTTTTCAACAGTTAAATAAGACATCTTAGAAATAAATGAATTTTATTAAGTCGGTATTTTACCGTGCAAAAGTAGGATTAATATTTCCAAACACCAAAATGAAATACAAAATCCCTCCCGGCCAAGTCCTGGAAGCCACCCGTCCTGCTCGAAATAAATTACTGAAATTCAATTATTTAAAAGGCATGGTAGCATAAACGTGGCGTGCTATCTGGTCTAGGAAAAATTTACGGCAGCGTTATCGATCACCTGTCCGTTCTCGGTGCGCAATACCCTGCTTGGAAATTTTTGCAGCACAATGTAGTCGTGAGTAGCCATTACAATGGCGGTATCATCTTCCCGGCAAATACGAAACAGTAGTTGCATAATACCGTCGGAAGTTTCAGGATCCAGGTTGCCGGTAGGTTCGTCCGCCAGGATTAGCTTGGGCGAGTTCAGCATAGCCCGGGCAATGTCTACCCGTTGCTGCTCTCCACCGGAAAGCTCATAGGGCATTTTAAAGCCCTTGGTACCCAGCCCCACCTTGTCCAGCACATCCGTTATTTTATCCTCCATTTCTTTTTTATCCTGCCAGCCGGTGGCCTTCAGGGCAAATTTCAGGTTATCGTGTACATTCCGGTCGTTTAGTAACTGGAAATCCTGGAACACCACCCCCAGGTTACGGCGCAGGTAAGGCACCTTTTTCCAATCCATTTTTTTAAGGTCAAACCCTACTACCTGGCAGGAACCTTCATGGAAAGGCAAGTCCCCGTACAGGGTTTTCAGTAAGCTGGATTTGCCCGTACCCGTTTTGCCAATCAGGTAAACAAACTCTCCCTTATTCACGCTGATGTTTACATCCGACAAGATCAGCGACTGACCCTGGTAAATATTGGCGTTAGATAACTGTATAATGGGCTGTTCATCGATCATGCTGCTGGCTTTTAACTATAGGAAACAAAAATAGTTGTTAGCCATCAATTTTGACAAAAACTAAAAAAATAGTTTACCCCATAGCAGGCCTTAGGGATGGAAAACATGCGTCACCAAGCACCATATCGGCCAGCAGTAGCTGCCGGACTGCCACCCATCTGAATGTTGTTGTCTACTTAAAATTCTTGTATAGATTTGCCAAACCAGCGACCGAAGTGCTGCGCAACTACATGTGCTTTAGTTTTAATATATTATCTTTAGCCAATTAATTCCGTTAGGACATGATTTACTCCCTCCTGCTTTGCCTGCAACTGTCGGTGCTGGCTCCCACTGATACCCTATTGCCCCATCCACTCACCCAGTACGACCATCCAACGCCGCTGCTGCGATCTGGCACTTACAGCATGTACACAGAAGCCGAACCCTTTTTTCCTGGCGGGGAGGATGCTTTGCGCCGTTATGTTGGTACTAACCTGAAATATCCTGCCACGACTGATTCCGGCTTCGTGAATGTAAAATTTCACCTCAATGAAAAGGGTAAAATGCAGCATCCCGAAATTATTTTCAGCAGCAGCCCGGCCTTGAATAGTGAAGCACTCCGGCTGGTAAAAACGATGCCTAGTTGGGCACCTGCTTTACAAAACGAAGTGCCGGGTGGTGCAGTCATTATCCTATCGGTTGTATTCTCCCACGATCAGACAATGTACTTCACGCCTACCGGCGCACCGGTGCAACAGGTAACGGTGGGCCATACCATGAAACCTCCTGCTTTTCCAGGTGGCGAAAATGCATTGAATAATTACCTGCTATCTCATATTCAATATCCCGAAATAGCAAGACGCAAGCGCATGCAGGGGGTGGTGCAGGTACAATTTATTGTGAACCAGGAAGGTAAAGTAACCAATGTAAAAGTAGCCGGTGAGCCACAATCTTACTTCGATGCCGAAGCTATACGGGTAGTGGCTAACATGCCAGATTGGGAACCCGGTACCAAAAATGATGTACCCACATCGGTGCGGTTCAATCTTCCGGTGATCTTTTCTTTACAATAACATGAAAATATCCCTGCTGCTCCTCACCAGTTGCCTGCTGTTTTCTTGCACAGCTGCTAGCCAATCCAATGGGTGGGTTACACCTGCTTATCTCCATGCAATACCCACAGACAGCATTGCGTCCGTGCAGGTATACGACCACTCAGAGGAGCTGGTAACTAGGGGCGGCCTGCATTACAAGGCTCCTTATCAAGCCCCCGTTGTCACCTGGATGGCAGATAGCAGTGCAACATTTTATAAAACGCCGGATGGCGATACTATTTTTGTATACCTGCCTTACCTCCCCACTTTCCCTGGTGGGCAGGAAGCCCTGCTCAAATATTTTTCCCAGGAGCTGCATTATCCCAAAATGGCGGCAGATAATGGAATAGTAGGCACCCTACGCCTTCAATTTGTAGTAACTGCGCAGGGCAACATCCGGGATTTAAAGTATATAGGACAACCCACAGGTGGCGGCCTGGAGGAAGAAGCCTTCCGGGTGATAAAACGCATGCCCCACTGGCTGCCTGGCACGGTGCATGGCCATCCGGTAGCCGTGCAGGTTATCATTCCATTGCATATAGATCCGCAAGAATAATTCAATAACATCCTAGCCACATAAAAAAGGGCGAAGCATTTTTACCATGCTTCGCCCTGTGCTATTTGCTAAAAGATACTTAGTGATAGATAAACGTTCCCGCTGGTGCTTTTACCGTTACCTGCCGGGTGGGCGCAGCTTCTACGCGACCCACAACCTGTGCTTCAATATGGAAACTGTTAGCCAGCGCAATGATGGCTGCTGCAATATTTTCCGGTACATAAATTTCCATGCGGTGGCCCATGTTGAACACCTGGTACATTTCTTTCCAACCCGTGCCAGACTGTTCCTGAATAAGCTGGAACAAAGGCGGAATGGGGAACAGGTTATCCTTGATCACATGCAGCTTTTCAATGAAATGCAGCACCTTGGTCTGTGCGCCACCACTGCAATGCACCATACCATGAACCTGCGGGCGAAATTGTTCCAACACTTTTTTGATCACCGGTGCATAGGTGCGGGTGGGCGATAGTACCAACTTACCTGCGTCTATGGCGCCAAAGCCGGGAATATCTATCTTATCGGTCATTGCCTTTTTGCCGCTGAATACCAGGTTTGCCGGTATGGCCGGGTCAAAGCTTTCCGGATATTTTGTGGCGATGGTTTTATTAAATACATCGTGCCGGGCAGAGGTAAGGCCGTTGCTGCCCATACCACCGTTGTAAGCCGTTTCGTAGGATGCCTGCCCATAGGAGGCCAGTCCCACCACTACATCACCGGCTTGTATGCGGTCGTTAGAGATCACCTGGTTGCGGGGCATACGGCAGGTTACCGTGCTGTCTACAATGATGGTGCGTACCAGATCGCCCACATCGGCGGTTTCGCCACCTGTGGAGTGAATGGAAATACCATGTTCCCGCAGGGCTGCAAGAATTTCCTCTGTGCCGTTGATGATAGCGGCAATCACTTCACCGGGTACCAGGTTTTTATTACGGCCTATGGTAGAAGAAAGTAGAATATTTTCAGTTGCACCCACGCAAAGCAGATCGTCCAGGTTCATAATAATAGCATCCTGGGCAATGCCTTTCCATACTCCCAGGTCGCCGGTTTCTTTCCAGTAGGTGTAGGCCAGGCTGGACTTAGTACCGGCACCATCGGCATGCATAATATTACACCAGGCATTATCGCCGCCCAGCACATCGGGCACCACCTTGCAGAAGGCTTTAGGGAAAAGCCCCTTATCGATATTACGGATGGCATTATGCACATCTTCTTTGGCCGCAGATACCCCACGCTGGCTGTACAGATTCTGATCCATGGTACGTAATGCGTTAATGGCTAAGGATTAAAGGGAAGGCCTACACACCGTTTCCTTTCGGCTTTTAACTATTAACTTTTTTTAAAGAAAGGCAAAGTTAACAGATTCTGCCCAAAACCTTTAGATTTGCCCATCGTTTTGTATTGGATTAGATTTTATGCAGGTTCACCGGGATTTGGGGCAATTGCCTGATTTTTATCGTGCAGTTATTACAATCGGCACGTTCGACGGGGTTCACACGGGCCACCGTTATATATTGCAACAGCTGGACAAGTCGGCTAAAACCAGTGGTGGCGAAAAGGTGATCATTACCTTTGACCCCCATCCCCGGGAAGTGCTGCGCCCACAGGACAAGCCCATTCACATTCTCACCACCCTGCCGGAGAAAATAGCGCTGCTGGAGCAGTGCGGCATAGACCACCTGGTGGTAGTACCCTTCACCATGGCCTTTGCTGGCATGAGCGCCAGCGATTATATTGCAGATTTCCTCATTGCCCGTTTTCACCCCCATACCATCATCATCGGGTACGATCACCGCTTTGGCCATAACCGCGAAGGCGGCCTACCGCTGCTGGAACAGGAACAAACCCGCTATGGATATGAACTGATAGAAATACCTGAGCAGGTGGTACACGACCTCACGGTAAGCTCCACCAAGATCCGCGCAAACCTCGAAGCCGGCCAAGTAGCCTTGGCCAATGAACTGTTGGGGTATCCTTACTGCATCAGCGGCACGGTCATGCATGGCGATAAAATGGGCCGTCAGTTAGGCTATCCAACGGCCAATGTGCAACTGCCCGATGCCCGCAAACTTATTCCCGCAGAAGGCATTTATGCCATCCGGGTGCAATTGCAGCAGGAAACCAACTGGCGCCCCGGCGTTATGAGCATTGGCACCCGCCCCACCTTTAATGGTGCCGACGTTCGCCTGGAAGCCCACCTCTTCGATTTCCAGGGCGACCTCTACGACCAGGTAATTCATATTCAATTCATCGAATACCTGCGTCCCAACCGCAAGTTCGACGATGTAAAGGCACTTATTGAACAAATGGATAAAGACTCCGCAAGGGCCAAAACTATCCTGGCCTGAAACGTAGGCCAATACCTGCCTGAACAACAAAAAAAATTCCGGCCTTCCTGGAAAGCAGGAAAAGATTATTTCGCAGGAACTACTGCTTAGTACATTACTTTAAACAATAACTCCTTCATCAATTCCCCGTCCGCTACCCCACTGTCGTTGATGCCAATGCTACGCAGGTTGTAAGCATGCAGCAGCAGGATAGCGCGTTCACTCCCATCTGCGCCATAGGCACGGGCAGCGGCGGTATAGTCCTTTACAAAAAAGGGATGTACGCCTAGTGCGCCGGCAATTTCTTTTTCACCCCCTTTTACGCCGAAAATCATATTCACCTTTGCAAAGAAATTATATAGCGCGGGAATAACCATCTGGATAGGACCGGCTTTAGGATTGGCTGCAAAATATTGTACAATGCGCATCACCTTGGCACCGTCTTTTAATCCCACGGCATTTTGTAGTTCAAAGACATTATATTCTTTGCTGATGCCTACATATTTTTCTATATCGCTTTCATCTATCTTTTTGCCTTCCGGCAGGTTTACCAGCAGCTTATCTATTTCATTGGCTATGCGCGACAGGTCGTTGCCGATATGGTCTACCAGCAGTATACCCGCCTTTTGTGAAATGGCCAGGCCCCGGCCGCGCACATAGGCTTCTACCCAGGCCGGCAATTGGTTATCATACATTTTTTTGGTGGTGAGCATAACCCCCTTTTCTTTGATGATCTTAGAGAGTTTGCTTCGGCCATCTATTTTACCCTGTTTATGGGCTACCACGAAAATGGTGCTGGACAAGGGGTTTTCAATGTAGGCTTCCAATTTCAGGAGGTCGCGCATACCCTGCGCTTCTTTAAGGATCACCACCTGTTTGTCGGCAAACATGGGATAGCGGCGGCAGGCATTTACCACCGTACTCCAGTCGGCGTCTTTACCATACAGCACCGTAAGGTTAAAACCCTTCTCTGCTTCGTCCAGTAATTTATCTTCGGCAAAGGTGGTTACCTGGTCAATGAAAAAATCCTCCTCCCCTTCCAGCCAGTACAGCGGGCGGTAATGCTTGTTCTTCCATTCCTGGATAATATCGTTGTAATCCATAATTTATTGCGGGCTTTAGGCCAGTATCACATCTTCTGGTAAAATAAGTGGCAGGCATTTAAAACGCAGCAGCAACTGGGCTACGGCCACCACGTCTTTCTGGCAGTAGTCGGCAATGCGCTGCAGGTTATGCTCTTCCCAATACACTTTGGCCACCATGCTGCCATCGATATCGTCTTTAGGCGTGGGAATATTCAGCACAGCCGTGAGCAGGCGCAGCGAGGTATAATTCTTGAAATCGCCAAAACGCCACAACTGCATGGTATCCAGCATAGGTAGTTCCCAGGGTTTAAAACCATGGATGTGCAGGGCGGGTGGCAGTGCACATTGGTTGATCACACTGCGGCGGCAAATGTAAGGAATATCGAATTCCTTGATATTATGCCCTGCAAATTGAAAACGGGGGAATCTGGTATGAAACTTTTGTACCAATTGTAAAAAATCAATGAGCAAAGCAGCTTCATCATCACTGGCAAATGATTTTATCCTAAGCTGATGCCGACCATTTTCCACATGAAAAAAACCTACTGAAATGCAGACAATCTTGCCAAATTCTGCAAAAATGCCCGCCCGGTTACCGTAAGTCTCCTCCGGATCAGTTGAATCTGGCGCAGTTTTTGTCATTTTGTCCAACCAAAGCGGTTGTAGCGCCGCCGGCACCTGGGAAAACCTTTGATATGCGGGGGTCGTCTCTATGTCTAGCAGGAGTAATTGATCTAAGGCTATGTTTTGCAGCACCTTTAAAAAAATTTAATATTTATTGCTAAAATACGCGCAGAACGCCCTTAATTTGCATTAACATTTTTAACCATACAACTAACATAAAACAAATAATTTATGACAGAGAACACGTTTAATGCGCCTGCACCAGGACCTTCCTCCAATTCAGGCGGACCTGAAAAACCTCGTAGCAAAAACGCCATTATCTACGGAATTCTGATAGCCGCACTGGCAGGTACCTGGATATATATGTTGTACGATAAACACAATTCCAATACAGCCATTACCGAAAAGAATACGCAGATCGATTCTATTTCTTCTTCCCGCGATGCACTGCAACAAGAATACAATGCAGCCAATGCCCGACTGGATGATTTGATTTCTCAGAACAGCCGCATGGACAGCCTGGTGAAAACCAAAGATAAGGAAGTGAATGATATGAAGGCCCGCATCCAAAGCATACTGGCCAATAAAAATGCCACCGCTGCCCAACTGAAAGAAGCACAGGACCTGATTAATAAACTTAAATCTAACATTGAAGATTACCAGGCTACCATTGAAAAACTGGAAGGCGAAAAAGTAGTGCTTACCGGTGAAAGGGATGTGGCCCGCAAACAACGCGACTCTGTAAGCGTTGTAAAAGATTCCCTCAGCAAAGTAGCCGAAGTAGGTTCTGTATTACATGCATCCAATATAAAAATGACTCCTATTAACCTGAAACGGAACGGCAAGGAAAGTGAAACTTCCAAAGCCAAACGTGCAGACCTGATGCGGGTAAGCTTTGACCTGGACAACCGTATTGCTACCAGTGGTCAGAAAGATATTTATGTAGCTATAACCGCACCCGACGGTACGCCGCTGGCAGTAGAAGCCCTGGGCAGTGGCCGCTTTACCCTGCAGGATGGTACTGAAAAATTGTACACCGCCAAAACCACCATCGATTATGTGTCTGGTACTACCAAAGAAGCACATGTAGACTGGAAACAAAATTCCGACTTTAAACCCGGTGAATATAAGGTAGACATTTACAACCTTGGCTACCTCATCGGTAGTGGGAATGTGACCCTGAAAAAAGGCGGCTTGTTCTAAGCAAAACAATAATAATTTATTCATAACGAAGGCGAAACCATCCGGTTTCGCCTTTTTTCGTTCGTTAATGACTTGTAAATTTTGTTAAATATTGGTTATTGATAAAAATATATATATAAAATAAAATAAAATTAAGTTTCTTTGCCCATCATTTATACGTAATGCAGAGCGTACACCAAAAACTTTTCAGTGAAGGCTCGAGAGAATGATCATTAAACTAAAAACTGTAGACTAGCAAATGTAGTGATGGAAGTTCACGTGGATTAACCCAGTTTTGCTTAAATGAAGACCATACAAAACCAGCATTAAATGTCGCCTCTCCTAAATTTAATAAGCATGGAAGATACACCCAAGCTCGTGTACGTAGTTGATGATGATGAAATATTTCATTTTATCATTAAAAAAATGATGGGCCAACAGTTCGGGCAAGTGTCTGTTACTTCATTCTTGTCTGCAGAAGACGCGCTGGAAACCCTCACCGCACCGGTAGCTTCTGATTCCCTGCCTTCTCTAATTATCCTGGATATGAACATGCAACGTATGAGTGGCTGGGATTTCCTGGATGCATACCGGGATATTAAAACCAGCATACCCAAACACATCCCGATCGTAATGTGTTCTTCCTCAATAGATCTGCGGGACATGCAAAAGGTACAAACCATCCCGGAGCTGACTGCTTATATTACAAAACCTTTGGATAAAAGTAAATTGAAAGTACTGGAAGATTATCTCTGCTAAATAGCATGTAGTACTTAAAAAATTAAAAGAATATTGCTACAGCTTGTTATAAAAGATTGTTGTGTATTAATAGAAAGCCACCTGCAAATAGCAAGTGGCTTTTTTAATGGGATCAAATATATCGGGTCGCTGAAACCTACTCCTCTAAAGGATTTCAGCTACAAAAAAAACCACCGGTTGCTAACAACTGGTGGTTTCAACTATTGTAATAAAGCTTTTTAAAAATAGTTCAGCCTTTTAACTATACATTTCTGCTCTCAGCGCTTTTACCCTTTCATCCGCCAGGTATTCGTCGAAGGTCATGAGGCGATCTATAATACCTTTGGGCGTAAGCTCAATGATACGGTTGGCCACCGACTGCATAAATGTATGGTCATGGGTGGTAAAGAGTACAATGCCTTTGTAGTTGATCATGCTTTCATTGAAAGACTGGATAGATTCCAGATCCAAGTGGTTGGTAGGCTCGTCCAGTACCAGCACGTTAGGATCTTGCAGCATCATGCGGGAAATCATACAGCGCACTTTTTCACCACCACTCAGCACCGATGTTTTCTTCATGATCTCATCGCCGCTGAAAAGCATTTTACCCAGGAAGCCACGCAAGAAAGCCTCGTCTACATCGGCGGTGATGTGAGGGGGTACAAACTGGCGCAGCCAGTCCATGAGGTTTAGGTTATTTTGAAAATACTGGCTATTATCATTGGGCAGGTAAGCGGTGGTAACGGTGGTACCCCACTCATATTTACCGCCGTCGGCCTTCACCTCGCCATTGATCACCTGGAAAAAAGTGGTAAGGGCTACGTGTTCGCGCGACAGGAAGGCAATTTTATCGCCCTTGTTTACAGAGAAACTGACGTCGCTAAACAGCTTGCCGCCGTCTGCTTTCTTTTCCAGTTTTTCTACGTTGAGTATTTGGTTACCAACTTCCCGCTGCTGTTTAAAGATAATACCTGGGTATTTACGGTTGGAAGGCTGAATGTCTTCTATTACCAGCTTATCCAGGGCTTTCTTACGGGAAGTGGCTTGTTTACTTTTAGAAGCATTCGCAGAGAAGCGGGCAATGAAGTCCAGCAAGTCTTTGCGTTTGTCTTCCATCTTCTTGTTCTTATCGGCCACCTGGCGGGCGATTAACTGGGAAGACTCGTACCAGAAGGAGTAGTTACCGGTAAAGATCTGGATTTTGGCGCGGTCTACATCCGCCACGTGGGTACAGATGGCATCTAGGAAGTGACGGTCGTGGGATACCACGATCACGATATTTTCATAATCGGCCAGGAAATTTTCCAGCCAGCCAATGGTTTCTACGTCCAGGTCGTTCGTAGGTTCATCCAGCAGCAGGATATCGGGATTGCCGAAGATCGCCTGCGCCAATAGTACCCGAACTTTCAGGTTACCGCTAATGTCGCCCATCAGGGAGCCGTGCAGGTCTTCTTTTACACCCAGGTCAGACAGCATGGAAGCAGCGTCGCTTTCGGCGGTGTAGCCGCCCATTTCGCCGTACTCGGCTTCCAACTCGCCGGCGCGCATACCGTCTTCTTCGGTGAAATCGGCCTTCGCATAGATGGTATCGCGCTCCAGGGCTATTTCCCAAAGCTTTTTATTACCCATCATCACGGCGTTAAGTACAGTTACATCGTCAAAACCAAAGTGGTTCTGCGACAGCACGCTCATGCGCTCGCCAGGGGTGATCTCTACGGAACCTTTGTTGGGCTCTATTTCGCCGGACAATATTTTGAGGAAGGTGGATTTACCAGCACCGTTGGCACCAATAACCCCATAACAATTGCCTTTGGTAAAATTCAGGTTAACTTCATCAAACAACACCCTTTTGCCGTAAGACAGAGAAACATTTTTTACACTGATCATGCGCTAATAAATGGATTTGAAGCCGCAAAAGTAAGTATTTATTAGCATTTTGATGATGTATGGGTGGTGTTAATATGCCGTTAAGGCCCGGGCCGCCAATGTGGGCACAGGCCGGCTTACCAGACCGGCATTTTGTTGCAGTTGGAAATTATCTTTTGTTCTTTAACTTAGTCCTTAAAATTCAAACTTGCCCCAGGCATGTAACCCACAAACGAAACCAACCATGACCAAATACGAACAGATTTTTGAGAATAACCGGCAATGGGTAGCCGAGCACAAAGCCAATGACGCGCTATTCTTTGAAAGACTAGCCGGTGGTCAGCAGCCTGAATACCTCTACATTGGGTGTAGCGACAGCCGTGTACCCACTAACGAGATCATGGGCCTGGGGGCCGGCGAGGTATTCGTGCACCGCAATATAGCCAACCTGGTGGTGAATGCCGATTTGAACGTGATGTCGGTGATCAATTATGCGGTACGCCACTTACAGGTAAGACATATCGTGGTATGCGGGCATTACCAGTGCGGCGGCGTAAAAGCCGCTATGCAGTCGGAAGACCTGGGCATCCTAAATCCATGGCTGCGCAACATCCGCGATGTATACCGGCTACACAAGGAGGAGCTGAACCTGATTACCGACGAAGCACAGCGGTACGACCGCCTGGTGGAGTTGAACGTGCAGGAGCAATGCATTAACGTGATCAAAACTGCCGCAGTACAGCAATCTTACATTAAAGATGGTTATCCCACTGTTCACGGATGGGTATTCGATATCCATAACGGCCTACTGAAAGACCTTAAGATAGACTTTGAACATATCCTGCATGAGATCCAGGAAATCTATGACCTGACCGGGCAGGGGGTTAAAATCAATAAATAAATGGTGCTGCAATTAAACATTCACTAAGCCCCGAGGCCAGGGGATGCTGTTGCCCATTGAAAGAACCTTTATCAACTATAAAAAACCGATGTTGTTTAACACGACAAACTGAGGCATTTAATGCGACCGGTATAAATTGATTAATTTTATACCTCAATCTATTTTATGCAAGGACCCATCGGTGTATTTGATTCGGGCTATGGCGGGCTTACCGTACTGAAAGAAATTATGGCCACACTGCCGCAGTACGACTACCTGTACCTAGGCGATAACGCCCGTGCTCCCTATGGTAACCGTGGCTTCGAGGTAATCCACGAATACACGCTGGAATGTGTGCAGCAGCTTTTTTCCATGGGCTGCCCGCTGGTAATACTGGCCTGCAACACCGCATCTGCCAAGGCTTTGCGTACCATCCAGCAGAAAGACCTGCCCTTCATGGAAGATCCTACCCGCCGCGTGCTGGGGGTAATACGGCCCACCTCCGAACTGGTAGGCACCCTCACGCAAACCGGCAAGGTGGGCATACTGGCTACCAATGGCACGGTAAATTCTGAATCCTATCCTATCGAGATCCATAAATTTTTCCCGGACGTAAAGGTATACCAGGAGGCCTGCCCGCTGTGGGTGCCACTTATTGAAAATAACGAACATGAAGGCGCCGGCGCGGATTATTTCGTACAGAAACACCTAAACCATATCCTGGAACACGATGCAGAAATTGATACGCTGATACTGGGCTGCACGCATTACCCGCTGCTCATGCACAAGATCAAACAATACGTGCCGGGTGGCATTACGGTGATCTCCCAGGGCAAGATTGTGGCGCACAGCCTGACCGATTATTTGCAGCGGCATCCGGAAATGGAGGTACGCCTGAGCAAGAACCAGTCGCGCGCTTTCCTGACTACAGATGATCCGGCCATTTTTGAAAAAATGGCGAGGATATTTTATGGGGAAGAAGTAATGTGTGGGAAGATGGAGTTTTAATGCATGCTTCCCTGCATGAATAGGGTGCGCTTTAAATCACTTGCATTTTATCGGCGTCCCATTTAATTTCTTTGCGTCCGAAATAACTCTGGTTAGTAAGAATGGCCGGGCCAGCGGCGCGGAGCCCAAAGGAGGCGTCTTCCACAATCTGCTGTCCGCTGCGTACGCCTGCGAAAAAGTTTTTAAAATGATCCAAGCGGTCGTCGTAGCCTTCCGGTACAGCATAAAATTCCGAGGTTGGTGCAGGGGTTTGCTGGTCTGCAGCACTGTAAGTTTTGTTGTATTGGCGAACGTAGGCTTCCTGTTCTGCTTTGGTATAGGTACTGAACGAGTCCCAGCCATCATATCCGGGGGCTTTGGGCAGGCCTCTTTTTTGAAGGCGTACACTGCGGTCTGTTAGTTCCAACACGCCTTCGGAGCCTATGAGCCGGGTGGCTTCCCCTCCCCCGCCCCCGTCGGCAAAGTTTACGCGGAGCGTTAGTTGAAACTGCGGATGCTGGCTGGTTTCGGGGTATTCAAAAATGGCGGTCATTACATCCGGCACATCGCGGCCATCTTTCCAGTATGAGAGGCTACCGCTTGCAAAAATGCGGCTGGGACCTTTGCTACCAGTAATCAAATGCAGGCCAGAGATGAGGTGTACGAAAAGATCGCCGGGAATGCCGGTGCCATAAGCCTGATAATTGCGCCAACGGAAAAACCTTTTAGGATCCCAGCCTACTTTGGCGGTATCTTTTAAATAGGTGTCGTAATCCACCGTGCTGGGCGAGGCGTCTGTAGGGATGGAATATTGCCAGGCGCCCAGGGCATCGTGCCGGTCCATGTGCGCTTCCACCATGTTCAGCTTACCGATATTACCCGCCCGGAAATGCTCCTGTGCCTTAGCAAATGCCAGGCTGCTTACCCGCTGGCTACCCACCTGGAATACTGCCTTGGTGCGGCGCTGGGTATCTATCACTTGGTGGCCTTCGGCAATCTGCTGCACCATTGGCTTTTCACAATACACGGCCTTGCCGGCTTCCATCGCAGCAATGGAAATGGTGTCATGCCAGAAATCGGGCGTGGCCACGATCACGGCGTCTATGTCTTTGCGGGACAGCAACTGGCGGTAGTCGCGGGTAGTAAAAAGGCCTGGCCCATACAACTCTTTCGCATGGGCCAGGCGGCCATCATACAGATCGGCTACGCCTGCAAGTTCCACACCCGGTACCTGCAGGGCGCAAGCCACATCGCCAAAGCCCATGATACCCATGCCTATACAGCCAATGCGGATCTTATCATTGGTAGAAAATGGCTTTGCAAGGGAAGAAAAGGGGTGTACGCCCAAAAGTAGTGCTGCACCGCCAGCTTGGCGGATAAAAGTTCGGCGGGATTGACTGGACATATGGAGTTAATTTATAACATGGATTAATACTGTAAAATATAAGCATAAAATCCGGGAGATGCAAATTTGCAGGAAGAATGGTAGGGAGGCACAACGTACAGGGGGATACAACAAAAAGGCCTGCACGGATTGCGCAGGCCTTACCTTTTATTACGATTACAGTTACATGCTTACTTGCTGACAGCACCGGCGGCGATGAACTCGCGGTTCAGGCGGGCGATGTTGGTCAGGGAAATTTGTTTAGGGCATTCCGCTTCGCAAGCACCCGTGTTGGTGCAGGAGCCAAATCCTTCTTTATCCATCTGGGCTACCATGTTCAGGGCGCGGGATTCTTTTTCCGGATGTCCTTGTGGAAGCAGGGCCAGTTGGGATACTTTCGCGGAAACGAAGAGCATGGCGGAGGCATTTTTGCAAGCCGCCACACAGGCACCGCAACCAATACAGGCGGCAGCAGCGAATGCTGCATCGGCCTTGTCCTTATCGATCGGAATGGCATTGGCATCCACGGCATTGCCCGTATTTACCGAGATAAAACCACCCGCTTCGATAATACGGTCAAAGGCGCTACGATCTACCGTAAGGTCTTTGATCACTGGGAAAGAGCCGGCTCTCCAGGGTTCTACGGTAATGGTATCGCCATCTTTGAAAGCGCGCATGTGAAGCTGGCAAGTAGTGGTACCAGCCCAGGGACCGTGCGCACGGCCATTGATATGCATAGAACAGGAGCCGCAGATACCTTCCCGGCAATCATGATCAAACGCGATCGGCTCTTTGCCTTCGTTAATCAGGCGCTCGTTCAATACGTCGAACATTTCCAGGAAAGACATTTCAGAAGAAATGCCGGGTACCTGGTAATTTTCAAAACCACCTTTGTCGTTCTTATTTTTTTGTCTCCAAACCTTAAGGTTCAGGTTCATGTTATAATGTTCCATTGTTAAATGGTTTGTAGTAATGATAAAAAGCTTCCCTTACTTGTAATTACGCTGGGTGGGTTTGCATTCCACAAATTCCAGTGCTTCCTTATGCAGTTCATATTGACCATCCCCTTTGTATTCCCAGGCGGAAACGTAGGAAAAGTTTTCGTCGTCGCGTTTGGCCTCTCCGTCTTCTGTTTGCGATTCTTCCCGGAAGTGGCCACCGCAGGATTCCCGGCGGTTCAGCGCATCGAGGCACATCAGCTCACCCAGTTCCAGGAAGTCGGCCACGCGGCCAGCCTTTTCCAATTCGGGGTTAAACTCATTGGCAGTACCCGGCACCCGCACATCTTTCCAGAATTCTTTGCGCAGTTCCTGTATTTCAACGATGGCTTCTTTGAGGTTGGCTTCATTGCGGGCCATACCGCATTTTTCCCACATGATTTTACCGAGCTTCTTGTGGAAGTGGTCTACCGACTTAGTACCTTTAATGTTCAGGAAGGTATCGATAGTGGCTTGCACGGCCTTTTCTGCTGCTTCAAATGCGGGGTGGGTAGTAGGAATAGCCTTGGTAGAGATATCATCCGCCAGGTTATTGCCCAGGGTGTAAGGGATCACAAAATAGCCGTCTGCGAGGCCCTGCATCAATGCAGATGCACCGAGGCGGTTAGCACCGTGGTCGGAGAAATTTGCTTCGCCCAGGGCGTACAAGCCTGGAATGGAGGTTTGTAATTCGTAATCCACCCAGAGACCGCCCATGGTGTAATGTACCGCAGGATAAATGCGCATAGGCACTACGTAAGGGTCTTCCCCGGTGATCTTAGCGTACATTTCAAAGAGGTTACCGTATTTCTCCGTCACCACTTCTACGCCCAGTTTATAAAGCATATTAGCGTCTGCGTTGTGGATACCGCGTTTACCAGCCTCGATATGGCCGTAACGGCTGAAGGCTTCGGAGAAATCGAGGTACACGGCTTGTTTGGAAGAACCCACACCATAACCGGCGTCGCATCTTTCCTTGGCCGCACGCGATGCCACGTCGCGGGGCACCAGGTTACCGAAGGCCGGGTAGCGGCGTTCCAGGTAATAATCTCTTTCTTCTTCCGGTATTTCGTTAGGCTTGCGGGGATCGTCTTTTTTCTTTGGCACCCAGATACGGCCATCGTTGCGCAGTGATTCCGACATCAGCGTAAGCTTAGACTGGTGGTCGCCAGACACCGGTATGCAAGTGGGGTGTATTTGTGTAAAGCAGGGATTGCCAAAGTAAGCGCCCTGGCGGTGTGCCTTCCAGGCGGCGGTTACGTTAGATCCCATGGCGTTGGTAGACAGGTAGAACACATTACCATAACCGCCTGTGCAGAGCAGCACTGCGTGGCCGAAGTGGCGTTCCAGCTTGCCGGTTACCAGGTCGCGGGCAATGATGCCGCGGGCCTTGCCGTCTATCTTTACAATATCCAGCATTTCATGGCGGGCAAACATTTCCACGTTGCCCAGCGACACCTGCCGCTGCAGCGCGGAATAGGCGCCCAGCAAAAGCTGCTGGCCGGTTTGGCCGGCGGCGTAAAAGGTACGCTGCACCTGGGTACCGCCAAAAGAGCGGTTGCTCAGCAGGCCCCCATATTCGCGGGCAAAGGGTACGCCCTGCGCCACGCATTGGTCAATAATATTTGTGCTCACTTCTGCCAGCCGGTGTACGTTAGCCTCGCGGGCGCGGTAGTCGCCCCCTTTTACGGTGTCGTAAAATAAGCGGAAAACGGAATCGCCATCGTTCTGGTAATTCTTGGCCGCATTGATACCGCCCTGTGCCGCGATGCTATGCGCACGGCGGGCGCTGTCTTGAAAACAGAATGCTTTTACTTTATATCCCAACTCTCCCAAAGAAGCAGCCGCCGAAGCGCCCGCCAGGCCAGTACCCACGATGATCACCTCCAGCTTGCGCTTGTTGGCCGGGTTTACCAGCTTACAATGTCCTTTATAGTCGTTCCATTTATCATTTAATGAACCGGCAGGAATTTTTGCGTTCAACATAATATCCTTGCTTTACTGAATTATTTGAAATAGATGATCAACGGGATGATGGCGAAACCTACCGGAACGGCTATTCCAAAGATCCATACGCCGATAAAGTTCAGCAACCCGTTATATTTTACATGGTTAAGGCCAAAGGTCTGGCAGGCACTCTTAAAGCCATGCACCAGGTGGAAGCTCAGGGCAATCATACCAATTACGTAGATGATCACAATCCACAATTCTTTGAACGCCACCTGTACCACCTGGTAGAGATCTTTATATTCTTCCCCTTTGTAAGTTACCGTTGGCACTTCGCCATAATGGAATAAGTACCAGAAGTCTTTGAGGTGAATAATAATAAAGATCAGCAGGATACTGCCCATGATCGCCATTTGGCGGCTGAACCAGGAAGAAGTTTGATTACCAGGATTCACTGCATAGCGTACAGGACGGGCGGCACGGTTGCGGAAGGTAAGTTGTAAAGCTATACCGGCATGTAACAGGATCACCAATTTAAGCCCCCATGCAATGAACTGGATCAGGTGATTATGACCCATAAAGGCAGCGTAGGCATTGAAAGCTTCGCCGTTGTCGTTGTACAGTAACTGAAAATTGCCTGCAAGATGTACCAGTACAAAGCTGCACAGGAAAAAGCCGGTAGCACCTACCAATAACTTCTTTCCTATGGAGGTACCGAAGAATTGTGACCACTTCATAGTAATTATCTAAGCTTCCTTGAGTGACGTGATGAATTATAAATGACAAATAACCGGGCAAATTTAAAGCAGGAAAAATTAAAACCAAATGATATTTCTCAGGTATTGCCCATAGACGCATTCACTGTGCCTAAAATACGCTTTATTAAAATATAGTATGTAGTAAGTACAAGGTAATATGTACAATGTAGTAAAAAATAACCTTCCTATTAGATCTTTGCGGTAAAATAATATTAGTTAGCAGCACCATCTTTGTTGTAGCGCTTTTTTTATTCAAGCCTGCGCAGCATCATATTGTCGATCAAATTATAGAGGTGTTGTGGCTGGTAAGTGCGCCATTTGTCTATGTCTAGCAGATGAATGTAATTATCCAGGTGGGCGTTTTCAAATTCCTGGCGGGTTTGCTCCGGCATATCTACACTTACCATCCAGCCGCCTTCGTCCTTAATATCATCCCACCATTCTTCGTAATAACAATCGTCGGAAGAATGGAAGTTGAGTACGTTTTCGGTAATGAGGATAAATTTGTAAATGCCCTGGGCGATGAATATGTCCACCACATCCCGCTTCAGGGTCATGATATCGTTCTCTATGCAATCGTTCCACTCGCCGATCAGTTCAATAATTGCGTAATTAAACTGATAGTCGGCAAATAACACCTTCATGTAAAGATTGCGCGCGCCAAATTCGTCCCACTGTGGATGGATATAATAATTATAAACGGTGTTGGAATATTCAAACTCACTATATTCCCTCCCGTAAAAAGGCGACAGCTCATCCTCCTCTGCTGTATACAGGTGCCGCCAGTTATAAAAAGGTTCAATGTCATGCATAACTATCCTGATATGGGTCACTAAAAATTCCTTGTATTGTGCGGGATTACGCACCTTTCAAATGTCGTTTTTTTGGGTAGAAATTTAAAATCCTTTGTTATAAAAAAAACCGCTACTTTGCAGCAGCGGCTTAGGATTGCCCCGTTTATGGAACGATTTATGCTGCATAGGTGCAGCCAATATTTTTAGCTGTTTTTCTCCGCCGCTTACGGCTTATAATTTTCCGTTGCTTTCTTCACACTACCATATTGCAGCAGCAGGGTTTTGGCGGTGGCATAATCGGCGATACCAGCATTGTCCATCAACATATGCACCCCCCGATCTATCAGTTTCTCATTGCTCAACTGCATATTCACCATTTTATTATCGGCTACCCTGCCCAGTTGTATCATCACCGTAGTAGAGAGCATATTGAGTACCAGCTTCTGCGCGGTGCCGCTTTTCATACGGGTGCTACCCGTTACAAACTCAGGGCCTACCACCACCTCCACGGGATAATCGGCCTCCGCAGACAAGGGGGTATCCGGGTTGCAACTAATGCTGCCGGTGGTAATGCCCCGCTGGCGGCAGGCCGCCAAGGCGCTGATTACGTAGGGGGTGGTGCCGCTGGCGGCAATACCCACTACTACATCTTTTTCAGACACATCACATTCCCGCAGGTCTTTCCAGCCCTGTTCACGGTCGTCTTCCGCAAACTCTACGGCCTTGCGGATGGCACCATCGCCCCCGGCAATAATACCAATCACCCAACCATGAGGTACCCCAAAGGTGGGTGGACACTCCGAAGCATCTACAATGCCCAAACGCCCGCTGGTACCCGCTCCCAGGTAAAACAACCGGCCACCGGCCAGCATTTTATCTGCGATGGCTGCAGCTAATTGCTCAATTTGCGGAATCGCTTTTTTCACGGCCAAAGGCACACTTTGGTCTTCCTTGTTAATATTTTCCAGCAATTCCGTTAAACTCATTTTTTCTAAATGGCGGTAGTGGGAAGGTTGCTCAGTAATGCGTTGGAACATGGGTAAAAATTTGTGCACAGTACCCGGTACTATGCAGCGGATAAATAATTAGATGATTAGCTAAGTATGCGGTACAGCAATATGGTACATCCTTTTTCCCGGCTATTCGCCATGAAAGTTTACCAGGCCTTCCAGCGGAGAGCGTACGATAGTGCCAAGCTGTAATTCATACAGTTCGCACAGCGTTTGGATTACATCACGGAAGGCGTGGGCGATGCCGCCGGAAAAATATAAAGGGCTGGTCCAGCTTTCCCGGTATTTGTACAAGTGGTTGAAGAAAAATTCGTTTATGCCATCTTCCAGCGCATTTTCTATCAGGAAGTGGCCCCTGTTTTCGGTGAGAAAGCCGGCAAAAGACGCCAGGTATCGATTGGCCAATGGTTTACGGTATACGTTTTCCAGGATTTGATCGCGGGTCACCTGGTATTTTGCATCAAACTTAAATTTCAGCTCCTCGTCGAAACTATCGTATAAATAATATTGAAGCAGGCGCTTGCCGAGATAGGCGCCACTACCTTCATCGCCCAGCACATAACCCAGGCCCGGATTATTTTTCACGATAGTGATGCCATCATAAAAACAGGAATTGGAACCGGTACCCAGGATACTCACCACACCGGGATGGCGGCCACAAAGGCCACGGGCGGCACCCATCAGGTCGTGGTTTACGGAGATATTGGTTTGGGTAAATACGGCTTGCAGCGCGTCTTCCACCATGCGGGCATTGGCAGGTGCCAGCAAACCGGTACCGTAAAAATATAGTTCGTGTACTTGCAACAGGGCCGGATATTGGCGCACCAATTCCGTCTGGATAATTTCTTGTACCTGCGCAGGCGTCTGGAAATAGGGGCTGATACCCTGCGTGCTGAATGTACGACGGTGGCCATCTTCCACCAGGCACCAATCGGTCTTGGTAGAGCCGCTATCGGCGACCAATATTGTTTTCACCTGCATTTTGCGGTCTTTTAGGAAATAAAAATGCCAACCACCATTTGCGTTGAATTGTGCTATTTTTGCCACAATTTAATTAAAACGCATCCATTTAAACAAATCGGTAGCAAGGCGTATGGCTAATAACAGGAAGTTGCAGGTATTTTTACCGCTTTTAATGGCGGGAGTTTTAGCCTTGGGCATGTACCTGGGACATAAAATGCCCGGTTCTCAGAATGGCAACATGGGCCTTTTTAACCGTAACCAAACACCTTTACAGGAAGTCATCAATTTGCTGAAAGCTAAATATGTAGACACCTTACAGGCGGCCGATCTGCAACAGGAAGCCATAGAAGGCATACTCTCCCACCTGGACCCACACTCCGTGTATATTCCCCCTGCCAACCTGGCCGACGTAAACGATAACCTGGAAGGCAACACCCAGGGCATTGGTGTAGAGATCAATGTAATTGCCGATACCGTGAATATTGTATCCGTACTTACCGGCAGCCCGGCAGATAAAATGGCCGTGCGCAGCGGCGACCGCATTATTAAAGTAAACGACAGCACCGTGGCCGGCAACGGCATTACCGTGGAGGGCATTCGCAAACTGCTGCGTGGCCCTGAGGAATCTAAGGTGAAAGTGACCGTGCTACGTGGACAGAAATTGCTGGATATGCAGATTACCCGTGGCATTATTCCGCTGTACAGTGTTGATGCGGCTTACATGACTGCACCCGGTGTAGGGTATATCAAAATCAGCAAGTTTTCCGCCACTACCTACAAAGAGTTTATGGATGCCATTACTAAACTCAAAGGCCAGGGCCTTAAAGACCTGATCATAGACCTTCGCCAAAACCCAGGCGGTTACCTGGAGGCGGCGACTAACATTGCCGACGAACTATTATCTGACAATAAATTAATCCTTTATTCCAAAGGCAGCAATTATCCAAAGGCTGAATATAAATGTAACAAACCCGGCGTGTTTGAAGACGGTCCCTTAGCCATTCTTACCGATGAAGGTTCTGCCAGCGCCAGCGAAATATTGGCCGGTGCCATTCAGGATTGGGACCGTGGCACGGTGATAGGCCGCCGCACCTTTGGCAAAGGCCTGGTGCAAGAACAGTACGGCCTGAGCAACGGCGGCGCGCTACGCCTCACCATTGCCCGCTACTATATTCCCAGTGGCCGTTGCATACAAAAATCTTATACCAATGGACGCGCCGCATACGATGAGGATATCCTGAACCGCTACAACCATGGTGAATTGCTGAATAAAGACAGCATTAAACCAACAGACACCGTGCCTTACCACACCGCCAAAGGACGCACCGTGTATGGCGGTGGTGGCATTACCCCCGATATTTTTATTCCCATCGATACCAGCCGGTTCACTCCCCTGGTTACAAAATTATACATCCGTGATGTGATGAACCAGTTCACCGCCCGTTATTACAGCGCCCACCTCCCCGAATTTGCGAATTACCACAATGCGGAAGATTTCAATAAACGTTTTCAAATTAGCGACGCCCTCTTTTCCGAACTGAAAGCCTTTGCCGTGGCAGATAGCGTACCTGGCGTACAGGACATACGGGAAAGCGAGGCGGTAGTGGTAAAGCAACGGATGAAGGCATTATTCGCCAAACAGTTATTCCGTAATGAAGGTTATTTACTGATTAATAATGCTAATGATGCAATGGTACACAAGGCTATCGAAGTATTGCAACATCCATAACCCTTCTTTTATTAACAGCTTATAAAAAAGGTGCATTCCCAATGGCGATGCACCTTTTTTTGTTATGCGAGAGAGGCAAAAAAAAATCCCTACACGCAGGTGCAGGGAATAATTTTTTTCTGAAGCAGTTAAGCACTATTTCTTAACTTCTTTCTTTTCAGTCTTAACTTCAACCTTAGTCTTAACGGTATCTACAGCAGCAGTTACAGCAGAATCAACCTTCAGTGAATCAGCCGCAGGAACTGCAGCAGAATCAGCAGCAGGAGCAACAGTAGTTACAGAATCAGTTTTAACAGTAGTAGAGTCGGAAGAAGTAGAACCGTTACCGCTGTTGCAAGCTGCGAACATACCGCCAGCCAGTGCTAATACGAATAATTTTTTCATGATCAAGTTTTGTTTAAACGCCGCAAATATAAGCATATTATTTAAATTTAAAACACATTTTTATATAATATGTATAATTAAGGCCAAAATCCAGCAAATTTTAAGGTAATTTTAAGATAAATGGGTGAATGGGGACCATTGTACCTGCTTTATCTTATTGGTGCAAAGATATATCCAGCATAAAAAAGCCTCCCTATATGGAGGCTTTCTTTCTTACATTTTCAGGTAATTATTTCTTGCGGAAAAATAACCTCACCGGCACACCGGAGAAATTGAACTTACCGCGCAACTGGTTTTCGAGATAGTTCTTGTACGGCTGTTTCACATCTTCGGGCAGGTTACAAAAAAATGCAAAGGCGGGCGTATAAGTGGGCAGTTGCGTTACATACTTGATTTTGATCTGGGTACCACGCACCACCGGTGGTTTATAAGATTCGATGGCTTTCAGCATGATATCATTCAGCTTGGAGGTTGGAATCTTTTGGCGGCGGTTATCATACACGTCCAGCGCTATTTCAATGGCTTTGAAAATGCGTTGTTTCTCAATAACGGAGGTAAAAATAATCGGCACGTCTGTGAAGGGAGCGAAACGTTTTTTCAGCATCTCCTCATAGTCGCGGGCAGAGTTGGTGGCTTTTTCTATCAGGTCCCACTTATTTACCAGCACCACAATGCCTTTACCCTTGCGGGTGGCCAGGCTAAAGATGCTGAGGTCTTGCGCGGTAAGTCCTTTTTCGGCATCCAGCAACAACATACACACATCTGCTTCGTCCATCGCTTTAATGGCGCGGATGACCGAATAAAATTCCAGGTCTTCATGCACTTTAGTTTTACGGCGAATACCTGCCGTATCTATCAGGATGAAATCCTTTTGATATAATTTATAATGTGTGTGAATAGTATCGCGGGTAGTGCCGGCAATGTCGCTCACAATGTTGCGCTCCTCACCCACCAGGGCGTTTAGCAGGGAGGACTTGCCCACGTTAGGCTGACCGATGATAGCGATCTTGGGCAACTCTGTTTCCGGCTTCACTGTGTTGAGATCTTCTGTGATATGGGCGGTCACATCATCCAGCAGTTCGCCAGTGCCGCTGCCACTTATAGACGACAAAAAATGCAGTGGGTCTAGTCCCAGGCTGTAAAATTCATTGGCGTCTAACTGGCGTTGGGCATTGTCTACCTTATTGATCACGGTAATGACCGGCTTATCGGAACGCCGCAGCAGGTCTGCCATGGCCGCGTCCAGGTCGGTGATGCCGGTGGTAACGTCGCACATGAAGAGAATAAGATTGGCTTCCTGCATGGCAATAACCACCTGCTTGCGGATTTCCTTTTCAAAAACATCCTCACTGTTCGGCACAAAACCGCCGGTATCAATTACGTTGAACGTTTTACCATTCCATTCGGCCAGGCCGTACTGGCGGTCGCGGGTTACCCCGCTTATGTCGTCTACGATGGCTTTGCGCTGCTCAATCAGGCGATTGAACAGGGTTGATTTGCCCACGTTGGGGCGTCCTACTATTGCTACGGTAAATCCGGCCATACCTTGTGTTTTGAAGTGGTTGTCACTATTTATTAATATCCGTATTCTTTGAGATAGAGATCACTATCCCTCCATTTGCCCCGCACTCTTACATGCAGTTCCAGGAATACTTTTTGACTGATGAATTGTTCAATATCTACCCTGGCTTTGGAACCAATTTCTTTGATGCCTTTGCCATGCTCGCCAACGATAATGCCTTTCTGCGTTTCGCGGGTCACTATAATCTCTGCAGCTATTTTAGTGAGCGTATTTTTTTCCTTAAATTCCGTTACTACCACGGCTGTATGGTAGGGTATTTCTTCACTGTATAACTGGAAAATTTTTTCCCGGATCAACTCGGCTACAAAAAAGCGGGTAGAGCGATCGGTGAGGGTATCTTCCGGGTAAAAAGCTTCCCCTGCCGGCAGCAGCGCTACAATGCCTTCCATCAAGGCTTTTATACCTTCTTGTTTCAGTGCGGAGATGGCCACTACCTTTTTGGCTTTCCCCCAGGCCGTCCATTTTTCCTGGAGCAGCGCCTGCTCTGTGGGCGGCAGCAGGTCTATTTTATTCAGTACAAGCAGGATGGGTGCTTTAAGTTTCAGGGAATCAAACAGCGCTACATTTTCCTCAAAATCCGTGCGGGCATCTGCAATGAGCAAGGCTACATCTGCGTCTTCCAGGGCCGATCTTACGGCACCCATCATTTTTTCGTGCAGTTTGTACTTAGGATCAATGATACCAGGGGTATCGGAAAAGATGATTTGGTAACCAGGCTCTGTAACGATGCCGGTGATACGGTGACGGGTGGTTTGTACCTTATGCGAAGTGATGGCGAGCTTTTCCCCGATCAGCGCATTAAGCAATGTGCTTTTTCCCGCATTGGGCTTACCAAAGATATTTACAAAACCGGCTTTATGCATATGTCTGCTTTCGAAAGCGCCTTTCGAAACAGAAAAGCACTTCATCAATTTTGATCCGCAAATTTCCTGAAAAAATCGGGAAGGAGGTTGCAGGGCCTGCCACCAATAAAAAAAGCCGAATTTCTTCGGCTTCTTCCTTGAAATATTTGTAGCGAGGAGCGGATTCGAACCACTGACCTTCGGGTTATGAGCCCGACGAGCTACCTCTGCTCTACCTCGCAATGTGGGTGCAAATGTAGGATAGTTTAAATTATAAGCCAAATGTTTTTTGAATTAACTGGCTGTCAACCACCTGGCTGTGCCATTGCTATATAGTTTTGTAGGCCTTGGGGGTTTCGTGGCCTGGCATTGTCCCATTTTTTAATCCTTTTTTAATCAAAACCGCCTCCATTTTATACGCGCGGCTAAAAATAATCCAGTAACTTTATTAAGTAACCTTACAAGTTTAATTAACTATATGTCCAGTAAGCAAAATCAGCAACTTGTTTCCGATCTGCGCACCGTAGTAACCCGGCTAGTGAAGAAATTACGCACCAAATCTTCGCTCAGCGTGCATTTGTCGCTCACAGAACGTTCGGTGATGGGGTTGCTGGACAGCCATAAGGAACTGTTGCCCAGCGAGCTGGCTGCCATGGAAAAGGTAACGACCGCATCTATGTCGCAGATACTGGCCCACCTGCTGGAGTTAGGTTACATCATTCGCAAGCCCTCTGCCACCGATGGCCGCAAAGCCATTATTTCCCTTTCACAAGTAGGAAAAGACACCGTACTGCAAGCGCGCAGTCAGCGGGAGGAATGGCTGCTAAAGGCTTTGGAGCATACCACTACAGCAGAAGAGCAGGCCCGCCTGCGCAGCATTATTGATATACTAACCAAGTTAGTTGATTACGAATAACGGACGAATAATAGAACTGAAACCAGGATATGAACATTACCACCTTTTCTGCATTCCGCAGCCGCAATTACCGGCTTTTTTTCACCGGTCAATCCGTGTCCCTGCTGGGTACCTGGATGCAAAAAACTGCCGTAAGCTGGGTGGTATACGACCTTACTAAATCCAAATGGATGCTGGGCGTATCGCTTTTTGCCACCATGTTTCCCTCTTTTGTTTTTTCTTTCCTGGGTGGCGTGGCTGCCGACCGGTATAACCGCCATAAATTATTACTGATAACCCAGGTTGTTTCCATGCTCCAGGCCCTTGCCCTTACCGTGCTGGTATATTTTAAAGTATATACCGTGTGGGAAATTTTGGGGCTGAGTGTGGTGCTGGGCATTGTAAATGCGTTTGATGTGCCTGCCCGCCAGTCGCTGGTATACGAGATGGTAGATGATAAAAAAGATCTGCCAAATGCGCTGGCGCTCAATTCTTCAATGGTAAACCTCTCCCGCCTCATTGGTCCTGGCATAGCGGGTTTGGCGATGGAATACCTGGGAACGGATGTTTGTTTTGGCCTTAATGCAGCCAGCTTTATCGCAGTGATTGCATCCTTGTTAATGATGAAACTCCCGCAGCGAGAAAACTCATTGCGCAACAAAGGCGGCATAGGACAATTGAAAGAAGGATTTGCTTACATTAAAGCTACACCGGCTATTGCCACGGTATTGCTGATATTGGCCTTCAATAGTTTATTTGTACTGCCTTTTGCAACGCTGATACCTGTATATGCCAAAGATATTTTTCACGGCACCGCTTCTACTTTTGGCGCGATAGACAGTGCTATCGGCCTGGGCGCCATTTGTGGCGGATTGTACCTGGCCTCCCTGAAACCAGGTCATGATATGCGAAAAATTATGGCGATAGATTCTTTCATATTTGGCGCGGGGCTGATCCTTTTCTCGCATACCACCATTTACCTGCTTGCCCTGGCATTTGCCGTGATAGCGGCTTTCGGCATGATGGGTCAAGTAACGATGGCCAATACCATTATTCAAACTACCGTAACGCCGGAAATGCGAGGGCGGGTGATCAGTTTTTACGCAATGGCCTTTTTCGGCCTGCAACCGGTGGGCGGATTGATCATCGGATTTTTATCGCAATATACAGGCGTAGAAAACATGGTGCTGGCACAAGGCATTATTTCTTTAATCATCGGGTACTCCTATTTCCATTACATAAAAAAACAAAATATAACCACAAGACTGCAACAAATTGTGGTTACCTCCTCACCTAAATCAATTTTATAACATGGTAACAGCACTTGATCCACACACCGCTTTGGTGATTATTGACTTACAAAAAGGTATTACTGCCTACCCAACGGTAAACCCAATGGCCAACGTACTGGCACAGAACGCAAAGCTGGTGGCGGCTTTCCATAAAGCCGGCCAACCAGTGGTTGCCGTAAACGTAGATCCGGGCAAATTCAAGAACCCGGATGCGCGCAAGGACGCCCCCTCTCATGGACGTGCGGAATTGCCCGCTGACTTCCTGGATATTGTGCCGGAAATTGGTACCCTGCCTACCGATATCTTCGTGACCAAACACAGCTGGGGCGCTTTCTTTGAGACCGGACTCCACGAAATCTTACAGGCCAAAGGGGTGACTGGTATTGTACTCAGCGGCGTATCCACCAGCATTGGGGTGGAAGGCACTGCCCGCCAGGCCGCCGAACTAGGTTATAACATAACCTTCGCCAAAGACGCTATGACCGATATGGTAGCCAGCGCACAGGAAAATAGCCTGAACACTATTTTTCCTAGGATAGGACAGATAGATGATACGGATGCTATTATTGCCAAGTTATCTTAGTTCACCCAAAATTTTAAAGAGAGCAGGTATGGAAACATGCCTGCTTTTTTTATTCCCTTTCCATACATGGCTGGAAGAAAACCCCCTGTTCATTGATGGAAGATCATGCGCAAAGCACAACCATTACCAATAAACCATATAACACTATAATCACTAAGCAGCGCTGCCGGCAACAGGCGCTGCTCGTTTTATTTTACGAAATTTGTCAGGATGCATTAGTGCCCCGAATTAAAAACACACACATGAATTGGATCTTACTCGTCTTCGCCGGACTGTTTGAAGTGGCATTTACTTTCTGCCTGGAGAAAGTAAAAGGGCTGAGCGGCTTGCCCATGTATGGCTGGTATGGAGGTTTTATTCTATCGCTGGTATTGAGCATGGCTTTGCTGATGAAAGCTATACAAACATTACCCATCGGTACCGCTTATGCCGTGTGGACGGGCATTGGTGCAGTGGGTACGGTAATGGTGGGCATTATAGTTTTTAAAGAGCCCGCCACCTGCTGGCGGTTGTTTTTTATAACAACCCTTATCTGTTCTATAGTAGGATTAAAAGTGGTATCGCATTGATATATTAAATAAATTTAATATATTTAATCCATTCTTAAACCCAATTTCCTATGTAAAAAGTTTTGTAGGCTGGCCTGCTATCCCTTTTAGCCCTTTCTGCCTGCAAAAAAGATCATGATGCATCAAAGCCTAATGACGATGCAAAAAACTATTGGCAGTTTACCGCCAATGATCACACCTTCACCGGGCCGGTGAAGGTCGGTACCATTCTTTATGCTGGTGGTGCACGGGTAGATGTGGCAGGTTTGCCGACCAGCGGATCCTCACATCCCATCTTTGCCCTGAGTATTCAGTTTCCGGACAATAACATTGTGCCCGGCACTTATGCCACATCCGACATCGGTAATAATTTCTCCTTAACGAAAAGCAATGGCGATGTTATTTTTGCTGCCACCTCTTTGGAACAAGGCAACGTAGTAACCATACAGGTGACTGCTTACGATAGTATAAAACAAGTGATCAGCGGTACTTTCTCCGGCCTATCTTATAATTATGAAGGGGATAATGCGCCTGTTACGCACGGAAATTTTAAGGCTACTTTAACCAAGGTGAACTAATTTTTTTTAACTATCCGCATCAGGCCGGTACACGGTGATACCACTCGTGCAACTTGTAACTTTCACAAGGGTACAGCACTGCGATGAAAACAACAAAAGATAAAAGCGACCAAGTGCCAGCAATTGCCGGCGCTTGGTCGCTTTTAAAATATGCAGCCTGTTATTTCCACTATTATCCAAACAACCACATGGCAACAGCATGTTATAAAAAGGTGCTGCTGCTTGGTTAGTTGCCCATAGGGCATTTTCAGCGATCCGTAACAGGAATGTTAACTTGGACTTTGCGTTACAGGCATAGCATTTATCCCTCCAAAAAAAAAGAGAATCTACAGGATTTGCCTGAAAATTCTCTTGTTGTAGCGAGAAACGGATTCGAACCATTGACCTTCGGGTTATGAGCCCGACGAGCTACCTCTGCTCTATCTCGCAATGTGGATGCAATATTAGGATAGTTCAGTATAGCTGCCAAATTTAATTTCCTGCACTCGCTGAAAAGCTTGCAGTATGGCGCCTTTCGGATACATGGGAACCAAAAAGTTAAAGGCTGTATGCTCCGAACATACAGCCTTTTATCTTTATCAAAAAGGCAGTTCCTCTACCGTATCCGTGCCGGCATGAACGGCTGTTTCTACGCTAACTTCCGTGCCTGTATCAGGGATCACGGCATTTGCTTCTGTAGCTTCGCGTTTGCTCAACAATTGCACGGTAGTAACGCGCAGGCGCAGTGAGGTAACCGTTTCTCCTTTCTTGTTTGTATAAGTATCCAAATGCGGGATACCTTCTACATACACGTAGGAGCCTTGTTGTAGGTAGGGAGCCAGTGCTTCACGCTCCCAGAGCGAGCATTCTGCCCAGGTGGTACGTTGCATGTCTTCTCCTTGGAAGTTCTTAAAACGTTCGGTGTGCGCCAAGCTGAAATTTAGTACCGATTTGCCGTTTACCTGGCCACGGATAGCATTCCTGCCCAGATGGCCAATCATCTGTAGTTTGATCATTGCAAGTGATTTTTTAAAAGAGTTAACGAATAAGAGTTAACAAAAAAGCAAGGCAAGGTTATGGGGTCGGAGAAACCGAAATTAGCTAATTTTTTTAGCAAACAAAAAAATTTTTAGGCAATTGTTCAATTTGCTAATTACCTTTGACATCGGAAACTGGTAGCCAACGCTATTTATCTAAACATACAGTTTCACCTCGGGGTGCCTTACTATCAGGCTGAGATCAAACCCGTGAACCTGACCAGGTAATGCTGTTTAGGAAAGGTAAGCGAACATTTACTTACCTCTTATTGGACTTACCCGCCGCGACCTGCATCGCTGGTTTGCCTGCACCAATGCAGGTATATCCACGGCGTAGCAATGGCATTTTTATTGATCATTTTAAAATAGTACAAATTCATGAAACACTGGATGCTGCTACTGTTCACAGGCCTATCCCTGCAAGCCAGCGCGCAAACCATCGTGAGCGGTACCATTACCGACAACCTTCATCATCGCCCGCTGGAAGGCGTAAGCGTAAGCCTTCAATCCCGCCAGGTGAGCGGCGTATACACCGATGCCGCCGGCCACTACCGTATTTCCGTACCAAAAGGCAATTACACCCTGAGTGCCACCTATCTTGGCTTCACGCCGTATAAACAGCCCATTTCCGTACAGGTCAATACCAGCGTAGACATTACACTCGAAGAAAAAGGACTTTTCGTAACGCCGGTAGAAATTACCAGCCTGCGGGCAGGTAAAAATGCACCCTTTACTACTACAGAGATCAGCGCAGACGATATTAAAAAACAAAACCTTGGTCAAGACCTGCCCTTCCTGCTGGGCCAGGAAACCAGCGTGGTAATTAATTCCGACGCAGGTAACGGTGTCGGCTATACGGGAATACGCATCCGTGGATCGGATATTTCCCGCATTAACCTTACACTGAATGGCATCCCGGTAAACGATGCCGAAGCACAAGGCGCTTACTTCGTGGATATTCCAGACCTGGCCTCCTCGACTAACAGTATACAAATCCAACGCGGGGTAGGCACTTCCACCAATGGGGCCGGTGCATTTGGCGCCACGCTCAATATCAGTACCAACGAACTGCGCGACAAAGCCTATGCAGAAACCGACAACAGCTATGGTACATTTAATACCTGGAAACATACGGTGAAAGCAGGTTCCGGCCTTATCAACGGACACTTTACTATCGATACCCGCCTGTCTATGATCAGCTCCGATGGGTATATTGATCGTGCTACTTCCAACCTGAAATCGTTTTACACCTCGGCGGCCTACATCTCTAAGAAAACCGCTATTCGTTTCAATATACTTTCTGGCAAAGAAAAAACATACCAGGCCTGGTACGGCGTTCCCGAAGATTCAATGGCCACCCATCGCACGCTGAACCTGGAAGGCACCGAAAAACCGGGAACTCCATATAATAATCAAACAGACAATTACCAACAGGATTACTACCAGCTATTCCTGAACCAAGCCATTAATGACCGCTGGAACTTTAGTGTGGCGGCCTTCCTGACACGGGGGCGTGGCTATTATGAGGAATACAAAGCCGGGCAGGCCTACGCAGATTATGGTATTGCATCACCTGTATATGGCACTACCACGGTAGATAGCTCCGACCTGGTACGCCAACTGTGGCTGGATAACTATTTTTATGGAGGCATTTTCTCCCTGAACAATACCGGCCAATGGCTGAACTGGAGCCTGGGCGGTGGGTTCAGTAAATACGATGGAAAACATTATGGCCTTGTAAACTGGGCACAAAACGGCGGTGTAAACAACGACCATACCTATTACGAAAACTATGCGCACAAAACAGATTTCAATATCTATTGGAAGGGCGATGCCCGCCTTGCCGGTCGCCTCCGCGGCTTCCTGGATCTACAATACCGGTATGTGAAATACGACATCCTAGGTTTCGACGACCGGCCCGACTTGCAGCAGCATAATAATTACAATTTCTTTAATCCTAAAGTGGGCCTTACGTACAACATTAATACCCAAAGCCACGTATTTGCTTCCTTTTCCATCAGCCATCACGAGCCTAACCGCGACGATTACGAGAATAATAAACAAAGCATTGCCAAACCGGAAAAGCTGGGCGATGTGGAAGCCGGTTATGTTTTGCGCACACAAAAAGCCAGCTTCCAGGGTAATTTGTTTTACATGCATTACAAAGATCAGCTTGTGCAAACTGGCCGCCTTAATGACGTAGGCGCTTACACCCGCATCAATATCCCGAAGAGTTATCGTGCCGGGGTAGAAGTACAGGGCAGCGTGGAACTAGGACCCATTTTCTCCCTGGAGGCCAATGCAGCATTTTCCCGCAATAAGATCCAAGACTTCACCGCCTTCATCGACAATTACGATGATGGCAGCCAAACGGAAAAGGCCTATCATCATACCGACATAGCCTTCTCTCCCTGGCTGGTAGCAGGTTATACGCTTACGGCAAAACCTTTGCAACACCTTGAAATAAACTGGCTGGGTAAATATGTGAGCCGTCAATACATGGACAATACTTCCGCACAGGATGCCAATACTAAACTGAGCGACTATTTTGTAAGCAGCCTGCGGTTTAATTATACCGTACCACAGCGGATATTTAAGGAACTGGGTTTACAACTCATGCTGAACAATATTTTTAACCGCCTGTATGAGCCATCCGGTTCTACTTATGCTTACATACAGGACGGTAAAATTGCAGCAGATAATTACTACGCTCCCATGGCGGGTTTCAACATCATGGGTGGTGTACACCTGGCATTTTAGTCATTTACCGATATCACATCCTATCAACCATAAGGCCTCGCAATATGCGGGGTCTTTTTTTTGGATGTAAACCTTTTGTTAATGCTAATATTTTTAGCATTATGTTGAAAATAGAATGTATTTTTGGAGGGTTGATATATGTCGGGGAAAAACATGACGCTACTTATGTCGCAATAAAAAAAGCCTGCTACTAAACGCAGCAGGCCATTTATCATTAAAAAATTTCAAGGCTACTCTTTCAGCAATGCATCAAAAGCAGCATGCACATCGCGGAATACAAACGCCCCAACGATGTTGTTCATATGTTGTTTTATTTCCGCTGTATTCAGGTTGCCAATGCTACCCTCGTGAGTATGTTGCACCTGCTTATCAGGTTGAAAGGTTCCTTTTTCTATATCCAAGCCCACCTGCTTGTATGCTTCACGGAAAGGCACACCTTGCAGGGCCAGCTTGTTCACTACTTCCACGCTGAACAGGTATTTATATTTGTCGTCCTCCAGGATATTATTCTTTACGCGGATATTTTCCAGCATGAGGCGAACCACCTGGAAACAATTTTTTAAAGTCTGGAAAGCGGGGAACAAATTTTCCTTCAGCAATTGAAGGTCGCGGTGATAGCCACTGGGCAGGTTGGTGATCATCATGGCAATTTCATTGGGTAATGCCTGCAGCTTATTGCCATGCGAACGCACCAGCTCCCACACATCCGGATTTTTTTTGTGGGGCATAATGCTGGAGCCGGTGGTCAGCTCGTCTGGGAAGCTGATGAAAGCAAAATTTTGGTTCATGAACAAGGTAGCGTCCATAGACATCTTCGCTAGGGTGGCACCCAAGTTGCCCAGGGCAAAAGCTACGATCTTTTCCGTTTTACCACGGCCCATCTGCGCGTACACCACGTTGTAATTCAGGGTTTCAAAGCCGAGCAATTGAGTAGTCATGGTGCGGTTCAGCGGAAAAGAGGAACCATAACCTGCTGCCGATCCTAGCGGGTTTTTATTCACCACGTTGTAAGCACTGTGCAGTACGGTGAGATCATCTATCAGGGCTTCCGCATAAGCGCCAAACCAAAGCCCGAAAGAGGAAGGCATGGCCACCTGCAGGTGGGTGTAGCCAGGTAACAATACATTTTTATGCTGCTCACTCAGCGATTGCAGCAGGTCAAAAGTTTGCTGCACCTCGGCTACTATCTCCTCGATCTCATGCCGTAGGTAAAGCTTTACATCCACCAGCACCTGGTCGTTGCGGGAGCGGCCACTATGAATTTTCTTACCTACATCACCCAGGCGTTGGGTGAGCAGCAATTCTACCTGGGAGTGAATATCTTCCACATCATCGGCCAGTTTAAATTGACCGGCAGCTATTTCTTTATAAATGTTGCGCAGTTCCTGTTTAAGTACCACCAGCTCATCGGCAGTGAGCAAGCCAATACTTTGCAACATGGTAATATGTGCAATAGATCCCAGTACATCAAATGGTGCGAGGTAGGTATCCATCTCCCGGTCTTTGCCTACGGTGAATTGCTCTACCGCCGCCAGGGATGTTTTATCTTTTTGCCAAAGTTTCATATCGTTGAAAATTGATCTTTTAAGGTGAATCATTGGGCCTATAGCGATAGCCGGTTACGGCACACCAAAAACCCTTTGTATTGTTGATCATCTGCATCCTCCGCTTTCCGATGGCAGTAGATGCAGGTATACAAACCACTGGTAAACCCCGTTGTGCCATGATCGTAAGTTTTCCGTTCGCTTACGATCTGTGCATAACATGGTCAAAATCATTTTTCACAAATATTCATTTTATGACCCTGCCATCATCCAGTTACAAAATCATACTGCGCAAATATGCGGCGCTTCACGTCCGGCCATTCCGCAGCCAGGATGCTGAAGTACATGGTATTGCGTACAAACCCACTACTGGTGATGGCGTGCTGCCGCAAGGTGCCTTCATATTGTGCCCCGATGCTGCGCATGGCATTCTGTGAAAGCTGATTGCGCTCATCTGTTTTCAGCTCTACGCGGTTCAGGCCTGCTGTTTCAAATGCATATTGCAGCATGGCATATTTCATGGCCTTATTCAGCCCCGTGCCTTGCAGCGAAGGGTGTATCCAGGTAGACCCAATTTCCACCCTTTTGTTGGGCAGGTCTATCGCCATAAAGCGGGTACTGCCGGCTACGCAGCGTTTCTGTTTGTCGAATACCAGGAAAGGAATGGCCGCTTGGCGCTGTCTGTCCTGTACTGCTTTTTCCAGGTAGCCTTGCAAAGCTGCGCCGTCATCAATAGCATTGAGCGCCACTTTCCATAATTCCGGCAGCAGGGCAATGGGCTTCAATGCCTCGAAATCCGCCAATTGCAAGGGTTGCAGTCGCACGCGTTTATTTTCAAGTGTAATATTAAAGTCCATTATAATGATCCATTTACAAAAAAACAATCAGTATATACCCCACTGTCTTCCCTATTTACAAGATAGCGGTTACCAACCGGATGTAAGTATCAATACCTTCCCTGATCTCCTGCACATAGATAAATTCATCCGCAGTATGGGAGCGGGCCGAATCCCCCGGCCCGATCTTGATAGACGGGTAAGGTATCAGCGCCTGGTCGGAAGTAGTGGGCGAGCCGTAACACTGCTTACCCATGGCCACCCCTGCCTGCACCAGCGGATGGTTCAGCGGGATGCCGGAGGGGCGCATACGGATAGAACGGGCTTTCACTTCACATTGCACATGGGCCTTTACCGTGTCCAGCACTTGCTCCAGCGTGTACATTTCCGTTACGCGCACATCTACCACAAAACTACAATCTGCCGGCACCACGTTATGCGCCTTGTTAGAGGTATTGATCACCGTTACACTCATCTTCACAGGCCCCAGTACCGGCGACACCTTTTCGAAGCGGTAATCTTTAAACCAGGTGATGTCTGTCAAGGCTTTGTACAGGGCATTCTCTCCTTCTTCGCGCGCCGCATGGCCCGCGCGCCCATAGCTGGTACAATCCAGCACCATCAGACCTTTTTCCGCCACGGCCAGTTGCGTAAGTGTGGGTTCTCCCACCATGGCCAGTTCCAACGGCGGAAGCTGGTCCAGGATACTTTCAATACCGTTTATCCCACTGATTTCTTCTTCAGCAGTAGCCGCGATGATGATATTATACTTTAAATGTTGCTGGTCGTAAAAATGACGGAAAGCCGCCAGCAGGCTTACCAAACATCCACCAGCATCGTTACTGCCCAATCCAAAAAGCCGGTCGCCTTCCAGGGCGCCATCAAAAGGATCGCGGGTATATTGTGGATTAGGTTTTACCGTATCGTGGTGAGAATTGAATAAAATAGTAGGCTTGCTTGCATCGAAGTATTTGTTCTTCGCCCATACGTTATTTAAATGCTGCTGAAACGGGATGCCGCAATCCTGTAGGAAAGCCCCCAATACGCCCGCCGTACCCTGCTCTTCTCGGCTAATGGAGGGCGTGCGAACCAGTTGCTGCAACAGCTTTACGGCATCAGTATATAATTGTTCATTCCACATAAATCAGCAGATTAAGGTACCGGCCACTTCACGGGTGGTATTGCGCAGCACATCATCGGCGTGGCCAATTAGTACTTCGGTAACACCGCTTTCAATGGCCGAGAAGGCATTTTCTAATTTAGGCAAAATGCCGTCTGTAAGAATTTTATTTTCCAGCAGGTCCTGGTAGATGGTGCGGTTAATGAGATGAATAACCGCCTCATCATCGCTGGCATCGCGCAATACACCTTTCTTTTCAAAACAGTAGATCAGGCGCACTTTGTAAAAGGCAGACAAGGCAATGGCCAGGGAAGCGGCAATGGTGTCTGCATTGGTATTGAGCATCTGCCCTTTGCCATCATGGGTCAGGGGGGCAAACACGGGGGTAAGGCCGGCATCCAGCATAGCTTGCAGCGGTTGTACATGAAGGTCCTTCGTGGTAATATCGCCCACAAAACCATAGTCGATCTCCTTCACCGGTCGCTTCCTGGCCGGGATGATATTTGCATCCGCACCAGTCATGCCAATAGCATTACAGCCCAAGGCTTGCAGTTGCGCTACCAGTTGCTTATTTACCAGGCCACCATACACCATGGTCACCAGGTCTATTGTAGCAGCATCTGTAATACGGCGCCCATTGATGTAATTAGATACAATGCCCAACTGGTCACCGATACGGGTGGCAATTTTGCCACCGCCGTGTATCAGGATTTTTTTACCGGGAATGGTAGCAATGTTTTGCAGGAACTGCTGCAACAAAGGAGCATTGTCCAGTACATTGCCACCTACTTTTATGACGAAAAGATCTATCATTATTTTCCGTGTTTCAGTATTTCGCTCAATACGGCCTGTGCCGCCCATACGCGGTTTCCCGCCTCGGGAATCACGATGGCATTCGGGCCATCCAGCACTTCGTCGGCAATCACCACATTGCGGCGCACCGGCAGGCAGTGCATTACCCGGGCATCGTTAGTATGGCGCAGTTTTTCATTGGTAAACTGCCAGTGAGGATCGGTATTGAGTATTTTGCCATAATCTACATAGCTAGACCAGTTCTTTACATACACGAAGTCTGCGCCTTCCAGGGCCTTATCCTGGTTATACTCGATATGGGCCTGCCCGCTGAACTTCGGGTCCAGCTCATACCCTTCCGGGTGGGTGATGGTAAAGTCTACTTCACCCCAGGCGTTCATCCACTCTGCAAAAGAGTTGGGAACGGCTTGTGGCAGGGCTTTTACGTGCGGTGCCCATGTCATCACCACTTTGGGTTTGCGCGGCTGGTTCCAGCGTTCTTTAATGGTGATTAGGTCGGTAAGGCTCTGCAAAGGATGCAGGGTGGCACTTTCCAGGCTCACCACGGGCTTACCGGCGTATTTAATGAACTGGTGAATGTATTTTTCTGTATAATCTTCATCCTTATTTTTCAGGCCAGGAAAAGTACGGATGGAAAGGATATCGAAGTACTGGCCCATCACGGCGGCTGCTTCTTTTACATGCTCAGTGGTATTGCCGCTCATTATCACACCATCCTTCATTTCCAGCGCCCATCCTTCTTTGTCGATGTTAAATACAATGGCTTCCATGCCCAGGTTGCTGGCCGCCACCTGCGTGCTGAGGCGGGTACGCAGGCTGGGGTTCAGGAAGATCATGCCCAGCTTTTTATTTTCACCTATGCCTTTATCCTTGTAAGGATTTTTTTTGTAATCCAGTGCAATCTCCGCGAGCCGCGGAACAGATGGTACATCCGTTACGGAAATGAATTGTTTCATTCTTGGTAAATGTTAGACGTGAATGGGTAAGGCATACAAACAACGGGGAAACAGCGTAAAAGGCAGGATGTTGCCCGGCGGCCCGGTAAGCCCTGCAATGGGCTGCCTGGCCATCCTGCAACAAACTGCTGATTCCTTATAAACGACTTAGCTATTTTTTAATATTGCGTGAAGCGCCTGGAGGAAGATGTCGGCATCTTCTTTCCGCAGGGCGAGGCTGGGCAGCAAACGGATCACGTTTGGCTTGGCTTCACCGGTAAAAATCTTGTGGGTGAATAACAGTTCTTTCCGCACATGCGCCAGCGACTCCGGCAGTTCAATACCGATCATTAAACCACGGCCTCTCACTTCTTTTACGTTGGGGAAGGTTACTACCTGGTCTATGATATATTGCCCTACTTGCAACGCGTTCTGGATAAGCTGCTCCTGCGCTATCACCTCCAGTACCGCCAGCGCAGCGGCACAGGCCAGGTGGTTGCCGCCAAAGGTAGTACCCAACATGCCGTAAGAAGACTGGATATGGGGCGCAATGATGATGCCCCCTACCGGAAAACCATTGCCCATCCCCTTGGCCATGGTGTAGATGTCTGCATTTACACCGGCATAATCATGGGAAAAGAACTTACCACTGCGGCCATAACCACACTGCACGGCATCCGCGATGTACACGGATTTATACGTATTGCAAAGACTGCGTATTTTTTGGAGAAAGGATTCGCTGGCTACATTAATACCTCCAACGCCCTGTATGCCTTCGATGATCACAGCGGCAATGTCCTGGCCTTGTTCGGCAAACGTTTTTTCCAGCGCGGCCTGGTCTTCCCAGGGCAGGAAGATCACATGATCCGTCTGGTTAATTGGCGCTACAATCTTGGGGTTGTCGGTCACGGCTACTGCCAGGGAGGTACGGCCATGAAAGGATTTGCGGAAGGCGATGACCTTTTTGCGACCGGTGTGGAAAGAAGCGAGTTTCAACGCATTTTCATTGGCTTCTGCACCAGAGTTGCACAGGAATAGCTGGTAGTCTTCCTTGCCGGATACCTTACCCAGCTTGGCCGCCAGTTCTACCTGCAAAGGAATGCGTACGGAATTGGAATAAAATCCCACTTTGTGCAATTGCTCCTCCAGGCGTTTTACATAATTCGGTTGCGTGTGGCCAATGGAGATCACGGCATGACCGCCGTACATGTCCAGGTACTTTTGACCTTTGTCGTCCCAGACATAAGATCCCTGGCCTTTGTCAATGATAATGTCATTGACCGGGTAAACGTCGAAAAGCTTCATAACTTTAAATTGCGTCGGAGGGCTTCCTGACGACATTTTTAAGTGAAAAAAAGAACTTTTTACGCAGCCCCCATTCCTGGTGACCCCTTGCCTAAAACACGATCGATTTCAACTTCAGTCCTGCTGTTTCTTCCAGCCCGAATAAAAGGTTCATATTCTGGACTGCCTGTCCTGAAGCGCCTTTCAACAAGTTGTCTTCAATGGTATGAATGATGAGCTGGTCATCTTGTTTTTCCAACTGCACCAAACATTTATTGGTGTTGACTACCTGTTTCAGATCGATCTGTTTTTCGCTCACATGCGTAAAAGGATGTGTAGCGTAATAACTGTTATAAAGATGTAAAGCTTCTTGCAAAGAGAGGTTGCTCTGTAAATAAGAGGTCACCCAAATGCCGCGCGGGTAATCGCCCCGCACCGGCACAAAATGCACCGGGCTGTTATACCCTTGTTGCAACTGTTGTAAGCTGCGCCGTATTTCTTTCAAATGCTGATGGTTCAGCACTTTGTAAGTGGAAATGTTATTGGCCCGCCAGGTAAAATGGCTGGTTTCCTGCAAACGCTGGCCCGCCCCGGTGCTGCCGGTAATGCCGGTAGTATGTACAGTGGTGAGCAACCCCGCGTTGGCAAGCGGCAACAGGCCCAGTTGTATACCAGTGGCAAAGCAACCAGGATTGGCAATATTGCTGGCCTGTGCAATGACATCCCGTTGCAGTTCCGGCAGGCCATACACGAAGGAACGCCCGTTGACAGTTTCACCCAGCCGGAAATCCTGGCTCAAATCGATCACCTTTACGTGGTTAGGCACCGGTGTGCTTTGCAGGAACTTTAAAGATTCGCCATGGCCCAGGCACAGAAAAAGTACATCGATATCATCTTGCAACGCATCGGTAAAATTGAGGTCGGTATCACCCAGCAGGTCTGCATGCACGGAAAATACCGGCTTGCCCGCATTGCTGCGGCTGTGCACAAATACCAGGTGTACATTAGGATGGTTCAGCAATAAACGGATTGCCTCGCCGCCGGTGTACCCTGCGCCGCCAATGATGCCTGCTCTGATAACTATCTTACTCATATCTGTTAAATACAGGTGCCGGTGGTAAAGCCGGCTCCAGGAATAAATTTATTGATTAGACGTCGCAATCTGGTGCCAGATCATTGTCTGATTACCAAAGATCTTGCTGAAGCCCCGTACGTCCTCTCCGCTCCAGCCACTGTTCATCTCCCCATATTTGCCAAACTTGCTGCTCATCAAGTCATAGGGCGATTGGATGCCCTTTACCTGGAAACGGTAAGGCAGCAAGGTAACAAACACTTCGCCGCTTACGTGCTGCTGGGTATTTTCCAGGAAAGCTTCGATGTCGCGCATTACCGGGTCTAGTATCTGGCCTTCATGCAGCCAGTTGCCGTAAAACTGCGCCAATTGATCTTTCCAGCTCAGTTGCCATTTAGTAAGTACATGTTTTTCCAGGGCGTGGTGTGATTTAAGGATCACCATTGGCGCGGCGGCTTCAAAGCCTACGCGGCCTTTAATACCGATAATGGTATCGCCCACATGAATATCTCTTCCGATCGCATACGGACCGGCAATGGTTTGCAAATATTGGATGGCTGCAGACGGATGATCAAACGTTTGGTCGTTCACCCCTTTCAATTCCCCCTTTTCAAATACCAGTTTCACATCGGTAGCTTCCTGTTTGGTAAGCTGGGTAGGCCAGGCGTTTTCTGGCAAGAAACCATTGCTGGTAAGGGTTTCCTTTCCGCCAACGGAAGTACCCCAAATGCCTTTGTTGATGGAATACATGGCCTTGTCGAAGTTCATAGCCACCCCTTTGGATTTCAGGTAGGCTATTTCTTCCTCCCGGCTCAGTTTCAGGTCGCGGATGGGGGTGATGATCTCTACACCCGGGATCATGATATGAAAGATCATGTCAAAACGCACCTGGTCGTTGCCGGCTCCTGTGCTGCCATGCGCTACGGCAGTGGCACCGGTTTCTTTTACGTATTCGGCGATGGCCAGTGCCTGGCTCATACGTTCGGCACTTACGCTGAGGGGATAGGTATTATTTTTTAAGACATTGCCGAAGATGAGGTATTTGATCACCTTATCATAGTAAGACTTCACCGCATCCACGGTCTTGTGCGATTTCACCCCCAGGCTGTACGCGCGCTTTTCGGTTTCTTCCAGCTCTTCCTTTGTAAAACCACCGGTATTTACAATGATGGAATGCACTTCATAGCCCTTCTCTTCGGTCAGGTATTTAACACAGTAAGAAGTATCTAATCCGCCGCTAAAGCCTAATACAACTTTTTTCATGATAGTTTTGTAGTTGGTAGTGAAAATCTAAAAATCAGAATAAATTAAATAAGAAGAACCGGCGCTTTTGATGGTTATCCCGCCCTTCTTTGCGGGAATTCAGCAGCACATATTTTTTGTAGCGCAACCAGCGCTCAAACAGTTTAAAATCCTTTTTATAAGCACGTTTGCGTCTTACCTGGTGTATGGCGCCATGCATGGTTACAGACAACTGTTTTTCGGCAGCAGCCACTGCTTCCGTGGATTCGGTCTGTTTCTCTTCCACCTTTCCTTTCTCTGCAGGATCATACAACATCGCCGTGCAAAGACAGTTCTTACGGCCCTTGGCAGTTAGGATATCAAAGTTCACGCAGCTTTGGCAACCTTTCCAGAATTCGTTGTCATCGGTAAGCTCAGAATAAGTTACAGGCTCGTAACCCAAATCGCTGTTTATTTTCATAACTGCCAGGCCGGTAGTGAGACCAAAGATCTTGGCGTCTGGATATTTTTCGCGGGAGAGCTGGAAAATTCTTTCCTTGATAGACTTGGCCACGCCATGACCCCGGAAGGCGGGATTTACGATCAGGCCGGAATTGGCCACAAATTTTTCGTGTCCCCAGGCTTCGATATAGCAGAAACCTACCCATTCACCTTTATCGGTGAGGGCAATCACGGCCTTTCCTTCCTGCATTTTAAGCACCACATAATCGGGCGAGCGTTTGGCAATACCAGTTCCACGCGCCTTGGCAGACGATTCCATCTCGTCGGTGATGGTTTTTGCATAGTGTGCATCATCAGGAGTAGCTACCCTGACAATAATATTCGGATTTTCCAACTTATTCAATTGAAAACGGTGAAGCAATAAATAAAGGAGTAAAGGGTATTAAAAATCATTCCAAATCCGGGGGGAACGCCCAAAATGGCGAGCCGGGGAACGATGCGATAGCTTGCTGGAGCGGCGAAAGCTATCAAATACGAGGTCGTCGGCACAAGAACACAAAAAGATTGAACCCAAGAGTAACCACACCGGATTGTAATGCCGGGTGGAAAGCAGAGATGTAGTGATGGGTTGCAAAGTTTTTCAACTTCAGTTCAGCATTTAATTGTGAATTAAATCATCTTTAGTTTAGGATCGCAAAGTTATAACATTATTATTTATATAGGTCTAACTTTTTTGAAAGCAAACCGTTAAAAAAAATGTCCTGCCGCAGTGGCAGAACATTGGTTTATAAGAAAATACGATTTATACTTTTAGAGAAAGACCCTGCCCTTCACCCGGCAGCAGAAGCGGGCAGGCGTTTAATCCTGCAAGGCCTTGCCGTGTATTACTGTAGTGCCGTCTTGAATGGTGGTAACGTACACCTCCGGTTTTTTGCCAGTTTCCTGCTGGTAGCGATCCGCTATATATGCCACAAAACCGGGAACGGCAGCAGATTGTACCAGGTTAATGGTACAGCCGCCAAAACCGCCTCCCATCATGCGGGCACCCGCTACTTCCGGCCTTAACCGGGCCAATTCCACCAGCAGATCCAGTTCCGGACTACTCACACCATAGTCCCGGCTCAACCCTTCATGGGTTTCATACATAAGTTTCCCGAATGCCGGCAGGTTACCCTTTTCCAGCAGGGGGCCGGCTTCCTGGGTACGGGCTATTTCTCCGATCACAAACTGGCAGCGCTGAAACACCTCTTCGCCCACCTGTTCCCGCACCGCCTGCAGTTGTTCCAGGGTAGCATCGCGCAGCGATAACACCCCTGGGTGAAGGGCCTGTATGGCAGACACCCCGGCTTCGCACTGCTGCCGGCGCACATTGTACTCCGAACTGGCCAGCGAGTGATGCACCATGGTGTTACACAACACTATTTTATAATCCGGGAATTGAAAAGGGAAATACTGGTATTCCAGTGAACGGCAATCCAATAATATTACCTGGTCTTTACGTCCATGCAAATTAGCAAACTGATCCATAATACCACAAAGTACCCCCGGGAAGGTATGTTCCGCCTTTTGACCGATCAGCGCCATATCTATACGGCTCAGACCCAGCCCCATCAGTTCGTTAAGGGCCATCACCAGCCCCCCCTCCACCGCAGCGGAGGAACTCAGGCCTGCCCCTACGGGAATATCGCCATCCACCACACAGTCGAAACCTGGTACCACATACCCACGCTGCTGAAGCTCATACACCACCCCCAGCAGGTAATTGATCCATCCCGGTGTAGGTTTCACCTGGTCTAAAGAAAAGCTAATGGTCTCGTTCTTATACACGGCGTGTGCCGTACAGGTTTGTGTGCCATTGAGCTGCACTCCATATACAATACGTTTATCAATGGCCGCCGGCATAACAAAGCCGTTGTTATAATCCGTATGCTCTCCGATCAGGTTAATGCGGCCAGGAGAACTAACAATCAAAGGCGTTTTTCCAAATAACGCATGGAATTTCTGGGAAACTTGTTGTACCATTCCTACAATAATAAGGGTAAATCTTACACCTAAAAGTATAAAAAAATCCAATAACCTGGGTAAAAAGGCAGCAGACTAAAATTTATGGATATAATCCGGTGGTCCCGCATTGGAAACTTTGATGGGATTTAAATATTATTTAATGATAGGGGTTTTCTACAGCAAAGATTTCTAACTTTAAAAGCATTATAAAAAAATAATTTCTACATTTAGCACCTAATTTTACTGAAATCTTTTAATTCACTTATGTCGCAGCAACAAAAACAAGGCACGCATCCCTCCTTTTTTGTGTTAATTCTGGTTTTCTTTTTCTGGGGATTTCTGGCCGCTTCCAACAGTATTTTTATTCCGTTTTGTAAATCGCACTTCAATCTTACGCAACTGGAATCGCAGTTGATCGACTTCGCGTTCTATAGTGCTTATTTTATTGGATCGCTGATCCTGTACTTCTACTCTGCTGCGCGTAAAGTTGATCTTCTCAATAAGATCGGTTACAAAAAAGGCATCATTTACGGGCTGCTGATTTCCGTGTTCGGATCTATTGTAATGATCCCTGCGGTGAATAAAGAACGTATTGTACCCATCCAGGGAACCGTGGAGGATATCACTAAATTCACCACAGAACAGCAATTGCAGACCACCGATCATTCTGTGAAGATCCGTAAGGAAGCCAAAGACGGTGAGTATGCACTGATAGTGCCATTCGGTGCCCAGGCAGATCAATATATTACCGATCCGCAACTGCTGTCTATCGTACAGGGTAATAACTTCACGAAAGATGAAGAAAAGAAAGAATACAGCGCCAACTTTTCTACGGCCAATATTGAGTCCATCGTTACGGAGCTGGGTACCGCACACCATCAAACCGTGACCTTCGGATATTTTGCCCTCATCCTGGGTGCACTATTCATAGTGGCCCTGGGCTTCTCCCTGCAACAAACCGCGGCCAATCCGTTTGCCGTTCTGCTGGGTAACCCCGAGCAAGGCGCTAACCGCCTGAGCCTGGCCGGCGGGGTAAACTCCTTCGGTACCACCATAGGTCCCATCATCGTAAGCCGCCTGCTTTTTGGCGCAGCAGGTGGTAGCCCGGACGATGCTAATATTACCAGCATTAACACACTGTACATCCTGCTCATCGTGCTGTTTCTGCTGGCAGCAGGCATTTTTGCCATTACCAAAATGCCTTCTGCTACCAACGCCGATGAACATTTCGAAAGTTCTCCCAAAGCCAGCCGCAGCCTTGCCTGGATTACCGGTATGTTTATCCTGATACTTGTAGGCCTGGTATTAAAACAGGAACTGGTATGCTTTATCATTGGTATTGTGGGTATCATCGGGACCATCCTTTATTCTAAATCCGCCGCACAGGTGGGCCACGGAGAAGGCTGGGGCGCTATGAAATATCCGCAATTGGTATTGGGTATGCTGGCCATCTTTATTTATGTAGGTGTGGAAGTATCTATTGCCAGTAATATGGGCGCCCTGCTCCGGCATCCCGGTTTCCTCACGGAACACGGGCTGAAGGAGTCGGAACTGGATCCTTTCGTATCCCTGTTCTGGGGCAGCCTCATGATAGGCCGCTGGACCGCTGCTATCAGCGTATTTAATGTAACGGCCAGCACCCGCAAAATACTGTCGGTCATTGTTCCATTCGTTGCCTACGGCGTGGTGTTGGGTGCTAACGTATTAAAAGGTACGGATGTAAGCAATCTTTATCCTTACGTCATTTGCATTGTAATTCAGATTATAGGTTTCCTGGCTGCGCAAGACAAACCAGCCAAAACCCTCATGATCTTCGGCATACTGGGGGTAGCTTTTATGCTCTTTGGTATTTTTACTACCGGATATGTTTCTACCTTTGCATTTGTAAGCGGTGGCTTGTTCTGCTCCGTAATGTGGCCATGCATTTATTCCCTGGCTATTACTGGTCTGGGCAAATACACCGGTCAGGCTTCTTCTTTCCTGGTACTGATGATTTTGGGCGGTTCGCTGATCCCTCCGGTACAGGGTGGTCTGGCAGACATTCCGGCTATCGGCATCCACTTGTCTTACATTATTCCGGCGTTATGCTTTGCTTACGTTGCATTCTTTGCATTCCGCGTAAAATCAATTTTAAAATCTCAGGGCATCGATTATGAGTCAGCAGTTAGCGGTGGGCATTGATATTGGTGGAACGAACACCGTGTTTGGTATCGTAGATCGTCGTGGCAATATTTTGTACGACGGCAAAATGTCAACTAAAGCACATGGAGACATCACCTCCTTTTTAAATGAATTGAAGGAACGCCTTGATGTACTCATCGACAAGGTGGGTGGGAAAGATAACATCCGTGGGATTGGTGTGGGCGCACCCAATGGCAACTACTACACGGGTACCATCGATTACGCGCCTAACCTACGCTGGCGAGGTATCATCCCGCTGGCCAATCTGCTACAGGATTATTTCGACGTACCTGCTGTGCTGACCAATGACGCCAATGCAGCCGCCATCGGGGAAATGACCTATGGCGCTGCGCGCGGCATGAAGGATTTTATTACCATCACCTTGGGTACTGGCGTAGGCAGCGGCATCGTAGCCAACGGTCAGTTGATCTACGGCCACGATGGTTTTGCCGGAGAGCTGGGTCATTGTATTGTGATACCCGGTGGCCGCGTTCACGCCGGCACCGGCATGCGGGGCTCCCTGGAATCGTACGCCTCTGCTACCGGCGTAATGCTCACCGCCCTGGAATTTATGGATAGCCGCCCCGAACAGGATAGTATGCTGCGGCATACTCCCCGCGAACTGGTAGATTCAAAAGTGATCTTTGAAGCTGCCAAACAAGGCGATCCCCTGGCCATAGAAGTGTACGAATACACCGGCATGGTTCTGGGCGCGGCGCTGGCAAACTTCGTTATGTTCTCTTCCCCCGAAGCGATTGTTCTTTTCGGTGGCCTCACCAAAGCGGGCGACATGATCATGCGGCCTGTGCGCCACCATATGGAAATTAACCTGCTGCCTATTTTCCAGAATAAGGTAAAACTGGTTTTCTCCGAACTTAAAGAAAGCGATGCCGCCATTTTGGGCGCCAGTGCACTGGCCTGGGAAATGAAAACAGACCAAAAAGCAGAAACACCGCAACCTTAAGCAATGGATGCATAAGACATATTTCTTTTCTAAAAAACCCTGCCAGCGCGCAGGGTTTTTTTATGGATTTTATTTTCGATAAATCCCGCTGCCTTTTGTAGTTTTAACCGTGACCACCATCACACTACCTACCATGCATAACAGAAGAAATTTTTTGAGAATGGCCGCCACCACGGCAGCCGCCTTTTCGCTGAAAGGAGCTGCCAGGGCTGCGGCATACGGGCCAGTGCTGAATAAGCCTATTGTTATTTCTACCTGGGATTTTGGCCTTACGGCCAATAAAGGTGCCTGGGAGGTCTTATCCAATAAAGGTCGCGCCCTCGATGCCGTGGAAGCCGGTGTAAAAATACCCGAGGCCGATCCAAAGATCTCCACCATCGGCTACGGTGGATATCCCGACCGTGATGGCCGCGTTACGCTGGACGCCTGCATTATGGACGAAATGGGCAACTGCGGCTCCGTGGCGGCGTTGGAAAACATTGTGCACGCCATTTCCGTGGCCCGCGCTGTGATGGAAAAAACACCCCATGTTATGATAGTAGGCGATGGCGCTTTTCAGTTTGCCCAGGCCCAGGGCTTTCCCAAAGTAACCCTGCTGACCCCCGACGCCGAAAAGGCTTGGAAAGAATGGTTGAAAACTTCCGAATACAAACCGCAGATCAATATTGAAAACAAATCGTATAACGGTAACGTATCTACGACGTTTAATCCTTTGCGCCTTCCGGGCAATCAATATAATCATGATACCATTGGCATGCTGGCCATGGACGCGCAGGGCAATTTGTCTGGCGCCTGCACCACCAGCGGCATGGCATTTAAAATGCACGGGCGCGTAGGCGACTCTCCCATTATTGGCGCGGGTTTGTACATAGATAATGAAGTAGGCGGCGCTACTGCTACCGGAGTAGGCGAAGAAGTGATCCGCATTTGCGGCAGCCATCTTGTGGTGGAGCTGATGCGCCAGGGCTACCCCCCGGAAAAGGCCTGCCAGGAGGCAGTGGAGCGCATCGTAAAGAAAAATAAGCAACGCGCCTCCCAACTGCAAGTGGGCTTCCTGGCCCTCAATAAAAAAGGGGAATATGGCGCCTACTGCCTGCAAAAAGGTTTTAGTTATGCTGTATGCACCGCCGCCGATAAAAACGTGCTTCTAAACAGTTCATTTTATTTCAAAGAAAGCTAAAACTCCATGCCTGTAGTACTCGAAATATGCGCCAATTCCCTGGCCTCCGCCATCGCCGCCCAGCAAGGCGGCGCACAGCGGGTAGAGCTGTGCGACAACTTGCTGGAAGGTGGCACCACACCCAGTTACGCCACCATAGCCATGGCCCGCGAGCAGTTGCATATTGAACTCTATCCCATTATCCGCCCCCGGGGTGGCGATTTTTTGTACGATGACCTGGAATTTGCACTGATGCAAAAAGACATTGCGCTGTGCAAACAACTGGGCTGCAACGGGGTGGTGATAGGACTGCTCACCGCGGATGGCCAGGTAGATAAGGTCCGGACCAAGCAACTGGTATCGCTGGCCTGGCCCATGGGCGTTACCTTTCACCGCGCTTTCGACATGACGGTAAACCCCATACAGGCGATGGAAGATATTATTGACACCGGCTGTGAACGCATACTTACCAGCGGCCAGCGCAACACGGCAACAGAGGGCGCCCCACTTTTGGCAACCCTGGTACAGCAAGCTGCAGGGCGCATTATTATCATGGTGGGTAGTGGCGTGCGGTCTCACAATATAGCCTCATTGGTAACTGCTACCGGCGCTAATGAATACCATACTACCGCCAAGGCCTATGTAGAAAGCCGCATGGTATACCGCAACCCGCAGGTAAGTATGGGCGGCATTCCCGGCGTACCAGAATACGGCATTGCCATTACCCAGGCCAGCGAAGTGAAAAAGATACGTACCGAAGCCCAACAAGCATGGGAAGCATGGAAAGCCAGCCAGTAACTGTTTGTTAGCCCTACCTCCTCCAGGCATCCATGATTACCTCCCAAATATTTTTGACTTTCTTCCCGGATTTTTATTATTTTTTCACTCATCATTCCACGTACATACTGATCGTTTCTATTTTGCCTGTACTAACAACACAGCACGGAACCTTATTAATTGACTTACGCTGACCTATACTAACAGGCAGTGCTAAACTTTACCGTATGAATACAAATACTTTGCAACGGCTTTGTTGCATGCTACTGTTGTGCTGCGCCAACGCTGCTTTTGCCCAGGTATCCAAAGTGCCCAAAGGGCAGGTCAGCATTATTCCGCTACCGGTACAGGTAACCGAGAAAGCAGGTTCCTTCCTGCTTACCAGCAAAACGGTGCTGGTGGCCAATAATGAAAGCGATAAAACGGCTGCCGCCCTCTTCAATGAGTGGCTGAAGCCCCTAACCGGGTATGCCTTGCCCATCCGGGAAAACGGAGCTGCCAATTCTATTATCCTGGAAACAGGTCATGACACTACTCACCGGGAAGGCTATACGCTCACTGTAGATAAAAACCGCATCAAGGTGAGGGGCTACGATCCCGCCGGTACCTTCTACGGTATACAAACCCTTATCCAATTGCTGCCCATTGAAAAGGCAATGGCCATGCAGGTGCCTGCCGTGTACATACTCGACTATCCGCGCTTCGCCTACCGGGGCATGATGCTGGACGTTTCGAGGCATATGTTTCCCGTGGATTTTATAAAAAAATATATTGACCTGCTTTCTATGCAGAAGATGAATACCTTTCACTGGCATCTCACTGACGACCAGGGCTGGCGCATAGAAATAAAACGTTATCCCCGCCTCCAGGAAGTAGCCAGCCAGCGCAAGGAAACCAGCGTAGGCCACTACCGCGATGGCAAGTACGACGGCACACCCTACGGAGGTTATTATACACAGGACCAGGTAAAAGCCGTAGTGCAATACGCTGCAGACCGACATGTTACCGTAATACCTGAAATTGAAATGCCCGGCCATGCACAGGCTGCACTGGCCGCTTATCCCTATCTGGGCTGCACGGGTGGCCCCTATGAAACGGCCACGCACTGGGGCGTGCTGCATGATGTGTATTGCGCTGGCAATGACAGTGTATTTACCTTCCTAGAAAACGTGCTGGATGAAGTGCTGCCACTCTTCCCTTCCACCTACGTACACATTGGAGGCGACGAATGTCCCAAAGACCGCTGGGAAAAATGCCCTAAATGCCAGGCCCGCATAAAAGCTGAAGGCCTCAAAGATGAACACGCCTTGCAGAGCTATTTTGTACAGCGCATTGAAAAATATCTAAACAGTAAAGGCAAGCAGATCATTGGTTGGGACGAAATACTGGAAGGTGGCCTGGCCCCCAATGCCACCGTGATGAGCTGGAGAGGCATTGAAGGCGGCATTGCCGCAGCACGCCAGCATCATAACGTAATCATGACGCCCGGTAAGTATCTCTACATTGACCATGCCCAATCCATAGACAAAGACGAGCCGTTATCTATCGGCGGCTTCCTGCCGGTAGGCCAGGTATATAGTTATGATCCTGTACCCACAGATTCCCTGCAACCCGATGAATACCATTATATCATTGGTGCCCAGGCCAACCTGTGGACGGAATATATTCCTACCACCGACTACGCCGAATATATGGCCTATCCCCGTGCCTGCGCCGTGGCAGAAGTAGCATGGACCCAGCCAGACCGCAAGCACTACGACGATTTCCTGAAACGACTCAAAGTACACGCTGCACGGCTAGATTTGAAAAACGTTCACTACGCCAAACACGTGTTAGATCCTACAGCTCCAAAACCGGTCGTAAAAAACTAATGCGAAAATAAATGCCACCTGCACAAACGCCTGCTTGCCCATGCAGGCGTTTGATTTATTCCGCCCGCAGTACGCGGAAAACAAAAAAACCGACACGTTTACACATGCCGGTTTCAGCCGAAGCTGCTTTTATTGACTCCTACACCAATAAAAAGATGTTATAGTGGGCTAGAGTTGCAATAGAATAAGGAAAGCAAACATAGCATAACTGGGATGATGAAACTGCTCAACAAAATACAGACCTTATTGGTTTAGGTAGCTGTATAATGGTTTATTAAGGTATCCCAGCCACCCCTATGTACGCAAAAAGGTTAATCACCGGATTGGCCCTCCTTGAAGAATTTCCAAAAAAGCTTACCCCTTACATTTTCTTAAATTACTGAATAATAGCATTTTAAGGAGTAGCAGTAGGGATACCTACCCCATTAAATTGCACAAATTTAAAAAGTAGGGCAATCTTTTTAAAAACGCATACAAGGTTAACGTATTTGTTTTAATTTTCCATTTCCATTTTTAAAGCATCAAACAAATTTACTTATGACCATTCACCACCAGGAAATTGAACTGATCGACAGTTTCGAGCAAATTGCCGTGGAAATTTACCCTACCGCCAAAGAGGGTTCCAAAGCAGTTGCCGCCGAGATTGCAGCGCTCATCCGGGAAAAACAAGCCGCTAATCAACGATGCATATTGGGGTTGGCTACCGGCTCTACACCGAAGTATTTATACGCAGAACTGGTACGCCTCCATAAAGAAGAAGGCCTCAGTTTCAAGAATGTTATCACTTTTAACCTGGATGAATATTATCCCCTGGAACCAGACGCGCTACAGAGCTATCACCGGTTCATGAAAGAACAACTCTTCAACCATATTGATATTCCGGAAGGCCAGTATTTTATACCCGATGGCACCCTGCCCAAAGACAAAATGAAGGCTTATTGCGAGCAGTATGACCAACACATTGAATCTGTAGGCGGCATAGACCTGCAAGTACTGGGCATTGGCAACAACGGACACATTGGCTTTAACGAGCCAGGATCTTCCATCAATTCCCACACCCGCCTGGTAACACTCGACAACTCTACCCGCCTGGCCAATGGATACGACTTTAGCAACATGAGCCAGGTGCCGCGCCTGGCCATTAGCATGGGTATAGGCACCATATTGAAGGCTAAAAAGATCGTGCTGCTGGCCTGGGGATCGCATAAGGCTAAAATTGTAGCCCGCAGTGTAGAAGGCTCCAGCTCCGAACACGTGCCAGCCTCCCTGTTGCAACAGCATCCTAACACCAAATTTGTTATCGAGGAATCTGCTGCACTGGAACTTACCCGCTATAAAGAGCCATGGCTCACCGGCGATTGTGAATGGACACCGCTGCTCATTCGCAAAGCCGTAACAGGCCTGGCGCTGAAGCTCAACAAACCCATTCTCATGCTCACCGACAAAGACTATAATGAGAATGGACTCAACGACCTGATCGTACAATATGGATCGGCCTATGAGCTCAATATTAAAGAGCTGAACGCTATCCGTGATACCATTACCGGATGGCCCGGCGGTAAGCCACACGCCAACCTGCCCAACCACCCGGAACGCCCGGAACCGGCCAGCAAGCGGGTACTCATCTTCTCCCCTCACCCGGATGACGACATCATTTCCATGGGGGGCACCTTCATTCGCCTGCACGAACAGGGACACGATGTACACGTGGGCTACCAAACTTCTGGCAATATTGCAGTAACAGACGAGTTCTTGCTCCGCTTCGTGGACTTTGCCGTGGGCTTCGATACCATGTTCGATGTGGATCGCAGTACCAGCTCCAAGATCCTGGAAAATGCAAAGGCATTTATCCGCCTGAAGAAACCCAGCGAAAAAGATACGCCGGAGATCCGCGCCATTAAAGGCCTCATCCGCCGCTGCGAAGCCAAAGCCACCTGCCGGTACGTAGGCATTCCTGAAGAAAATGTACACTTTATGAACCTGCCGTTCTATGAAACCGGCCTGGTGGAAAAGAAACCTTTGGGCGATGAAGACATCCAGCTAACGGTAGACCTTATACGAAAAATAAAACCGCACCAGATTTACTGCGCCGGCGACCTGGCCGATCCTCATGGCACCCACAAAGTATGCCTGGATGCTATTTTCGCAGCCTTGCAGATTTTGAAAAATGAAGCATGGATGAAAGATTGCTGGGTATGGCTGTACAAAGGCGCCTGGCAAGAATGGGACGTTCATGAAATAGAGATGGCCGTACCCATGAGCCCCGACCAGGTATTGCAGAAACGACTGGGCATTTTTATCCACCAGAGCCAGAAGGACGTAGTACCATTCCAGGGCTCCGACCTCCGGGAGTTCTGGCAGCGCGCAGAAGACCGCAATGCCAACACGGCCGACCTGTACGACCGCCTGGGTTTACAGAAATACGCCGCCATGGAGGCTTTTGTAAGACATCGTTTTTAAAGAGCAACATAGCACATGCTCCGCAACATAATACGAAGAACTCCCATAAGTTCTTCCTTCAGCTAACAAAATGCTTTCCATCATAAAAGCCCGCGCCTACCCAGGCACGGGCTTTTTACGTTTTCTACCCCAGCCGGGAAAAATTATTCCCTGGAATGCTTATCTTTAAAAGAACATTTTATAGAATAACCGGCCCCCCCGCCATAGCCGGGAACTTCCTAACATCCACTATATGATAACACTTGAGAGAGCCATAGCCATTGCGGTAGCTGCGCACGCAGGACAAAAAGACAAATATGGCGCCCCTTACATTGGCCACGTATTACGGGTAATGAACCTGGGAAAAACCGATGCGGAAAAAATTGTAGGTGTGTTGCACGATGTGGTAGAAGATACAGCATGGAGCTTTGAACAACTGGCAGCTGAAGGCCTGGACCCCACGCTCATAGCAGCTTTGCGGGGAGTCACCAAACTTTCCGAGGAGGAAGACTACGATCATTTTGTAAACCGTACCTTGCAAAACAAGCTTTCCTGCGCCGTAAAGCTGAACGACCTGACCGACAATATGGATATACGCCGCATTCCCGAGCTTACGGAAAAAGACATTAGCCGCCTAAATAAATACCTGCGGGCATACCGTACTATTACAGCCCAGGTGTACGCATAATTTTTATTTGCTGGTGGAAATTGTAAATCGCAAATTGCACCTGCTTGGAATTGACTTTTAAATTTTGGGAAATACGTCAGTATAGCCAGTTAAAAATATAGTGATATGGATGAAGACATCTTAATCGACTTTAAATTTAAACAGGATAGGCCAGGCCTGGGCGATCTGTTCCTGATTACCGGCACGGAGCATGCAAAGTTTCCGGCTAAAACCCGCAACTTCGAACAGCTGGCCCACCTGGGCTTTGAGCAAATACATGACTTCTTCGGGATACTTAATGAAGAAGAAGCTGGTGATGATGTGATTGTATGGCTGTTTCCCATGATCCGTGGTGAAGAAGCTATCCAACATGCTGGCCCCTTCGATGCGGTACGCCTTTCTTACAACGCCCTGCGCAATGTACCTGGCAAATCGGTAGACGTATTAGAAGAATGTTACGACCTGCTCCTGGAAAATTTTGATGTACAGGTGCTGCTCAATGGACTGCCCATTGCCGGCTTTGAACCAGTGTCCGAAAAGATCAGCCAGATTGTGGGCCGCTGGCGGGCAGAAGGCATAGAACCTGGCTCTGAAGCCGCCCTCCTGCTGGAAGATGATGAAGATTGGGACGATGAAGACGACGACTTTAATTATAGCGATGACGACCGCTGATACCCTGTAAATTACGAACAGGATGACCTTACTTATTACTGCCAGAAGCCCCACCCGGGGCTTTTTTGCTACCCCTGCACCATAACTGCCCTGCACGCACCTCTATTAACAAGCACTTCACTATCCGATGAAAAATATTTAATATTTTGAAGGGTCATCCCAAACCCTTTTGTACAATGCCATTGGTGAAAACCAGCAGAACCGCCGCTTACATGGCCCTTTTCCGGGCAATTGAATCTGCGCAGCACCCCGGCCACAGATTGTTCAACGATCCATTCTCCATATATTTTCTGCATGGCTGGCTAAAACTGGCCGCCCGGATAGCCCGCCTGCCCCTGCTGCGCCAATTGCTCATCGCTTACATAGAAAGGTACTGGACAGGCGCATTTACCGCCGGCATTGCCCGCACCCGTTTTATAGATGATACCATTGCCCAGGCCGCACAAAGTGATATTAACCAGGTGATTTTACTCGGCGCCGGGTATGATTGCCGGGCCCATCGCCTGTTGCTGCCCAATGTTCAGTTTGTAGAAGTAGACCATCCCTGCACACAGCAATTAAAAAAAAAACAAATAGGCCGTTTTTATGAAAAAGAAGGCAACCTGCCCATTAAACCGGTGGATTACGTGGCGGTGGATTTTAATGACGCACAACTGGGTGCCATAGCCCCTGCCATGCTGCAACGCGCTTATTATAAAACCTTGTTTGTGGTAGAAGAATTAACTAACTATATCACCGAAGCGGCGGTAAACGACGTACTGCGCTACATCAAAGGATTTCCAGCAGGTACCCGGGTGGTATTTACTTATATGGACAAGCGTGTAATAGATAACACCGGCGCGTTCTCTGGCACCAGCAAGCTGTTTAGAACACTGGCCAGGAACCGCGAGCAGTGGACGTTTGGCATATTACCAGATAAACTGGAAGCTTATTTGACCGCCCGGCATTTTAAATTACTTTATGATGGTGGCGCCGCCGATTACCGGTATGCTTACTTTGGCAAGCAGAAAGCAGCCGCCATGAAAGGTTTCGAATATCAACGCATTGCCGTGGCCGAGTTATTGCCAGGCCAGTGAACCCTGCTTACGCCCTGCCCAATATCTCCGGCAGCAGCACATAACACAGGCGCCCCAAAACAATACTGTTTCTTACCCGGATGTAGTAAATTTGTAGTAACCTTCCCGGCCAGCCGCAAACAGGCCTTGGAAGAGTATAACATACCGGAAAGCATGCACATTCCCATTGCTACAACCTGGAATGGCAGCACACCTGATCGCTCACCGGAACGGCATTACATCAGCATAACATAACCCGCCAGGATGGTTCATAATCAGCCATCCGGCCTAAGGATAGGAGCATATGGAACAAACTACTTTTGCATACGACGTGCTGATCATTGGTGCAGGGCCTATTGGCCTGGCCACTGCATTGGCAGCACAGCAGGCCAACCTGAAATACGTGGTGATAGAAAAAGGCACCTTGGTAAATTCCCTGTATAACTACCCCGTACACATGACCTTTTTCTCCACTTCGGAAAGGCTGGAGATTGGTGGTATTCCTTTTGTTTCCATCAACCGCCGCCCCAGCCGGCTGGAAGCCATGGAATATTACCGCCGCGTAGCTACCGCGCACAAACTGCACGTAAATCTTTTTGAAAAGGTAGAAAAAGTAACAACTAACGGTAACGGATATACGGTAATTACCGAAAAAGCTACTTACACTGCTACACATGTAGTGATTGCCACCGGTTTTTTTGATATAGAAAACAGGTTGGATATTCCCGGCGAAGACTTGCCTAAAGTAACCCATTATTATAAAGAACCCCATTTCTACACCATGCAGCACGTAGTGGTGGTGGGCGCTAACAATTCCAGCGTGGACGCGGCTTTGGAAACCTATCGCAAAGGTGCCCACGTAACCATGGTGATCCGCGACGGAGAAATTGGCAGCCGGGTAAAATACTGGGTGCGCCCCGATATGGAAAACCGGATAAAGGAAGGCAGCGTAAAGGTTTATTTTCATTCATCGCTCACCGCCATTCGCCCCGACAGTGTAGACATTCAGACACCCGACGGCCTGGTTACCATTCCCAATGATTACGTACTGGCTATGACCGGCTACCGCCCCGACCTGCCATTCCTGGCGGATACAGGCATTGAAATAGCACCTGCATCCAATCAATGTCCGACCTATAACCCAGACACCATGGAAACCAATCTTCCCAACCTGTACCTGGCAGGCGTAGTGTGCGGCGGATTGGATACGCATGTGTGGTTCATAGAAAATTCGCGGGAGCATGCGGAGAAAATTGTAGCGAAAATTGTAAGGGAAAGAGCAGGTAAACAGGAAGCTCCGCAAAAGGGAGACAGTTAGATAATATTTACTTCCCGTTCCAGCAGTACGCCAAAACGCAGTTGCACGCTTTGCAGGATCTTGGTAGACAAGCGGTAAATATCCTGACCACTGGCCTTGCCATAATTGACCAGTACCAGGGCTTGTTTTTCATGCACGCCGGCATCGCCTTCGCGGTAGCCTTTCCAGCCGCATTGCTCAATGAGCCAGCCCGCCGCCAGTTTATAGGCGTTTTGCCCAGCGGGGTAGGCCACCACCTCAGGGAAAGAACCTTTCAGCACCTTGTAATGCATTTCAGACACCGTAGGGTTTTTAAAGAAGCTGCCGGCATTGCCAATCTTTTTGGGGTCGGGTAGTTTGGAAGAACGGATGTTGATCACCGCCTGGCTGATGGCCTGCACCGATAGTTCCGTAACCCCCATCTGTTCCAGCTCGGTGTTAATGGCGCCATAGCTGGTATGGAATTGCGGATGCTTGCGCAGTTTAAAAGTGACCGACAATATCACAAACTGTCCCTTGTAGGCCTGCTTAAATACACTCTCCCGGTAGCCGAAGGCGCAATCGGCATGATGAAAAGTCACCACGGTTTTATCCTGCAAGTGCCAGGCTTCCAACGAATCAAAAACGTCCTTAATCTCTACCCCGTAAGCCCCGATGTTTTGCATAGGGCTGGCACCTACATTGCCCGGTATGAGCGACAGGTTTTCCAGTCCACCCAGGCCTTGGGCAATGGAATGCAGTACAAAGCCATGCCATTGCTCTCCCGCGCCAGCTTTTATGTACACAAATTCATCATCTTCCTTTACTACGCTAATGCCCTTTAATTCGTTTTTCAGCACCAGCCCGTCAAATGCTTTCGTGAGCAGGATATTGCTGCCACCACCGAGTACCAGGGTGGGAAGCCCTTGCGCAGCCGGCCATTGCAGGGCTTCCTGCAACTGATCCAGCCTTTCGAAAGCAGTGAAATAACGGGCCGGCGTATCTAATCCGAAGGTATTATAAGGTTGTAAAGAAACGTTTGATAACACTTGCATAAATAACTATAAATAGGATTAATTTGTAGTCTTATAGCGCGTACCGGCTACCACAGGAAGGGGCCAGCGCCAGCACTTTTATTAATTGCTAAGATATGTCTTTCACTGCAATTGTACTGGGTGGTTCCGGTCTTACGGGCCACCAGCTTCTCCAGCAACTGATCCAGGACGCAGCGTGTACCCATGTGCGTGCGCTGGTGCGCCAACCGTTGGCCTTAGAGGATGCCAAGCTGGAAACGGTTGTACTGGATTTTAATAACGATGCTGCTTTCCGGGAGGCCATGCAGGGCGAAGTTGTTTTTTGCTGTATAGGCACTACCATCCGCAAAGCGGGCAGCCAGGCGGCTTTCCGCGCGGTGGATTACGATATTCCCGCCAGGGCGGCTGCCTTTGCCAAAGCACAGGGCGTGCAGCAATTTTTATTAATATCCGCTATCGGGGCGGGCATTAGCAGCAGCAATTTTTATCTCCGTACCAAAGGCGAGGTGGAGCGCGCCATACAACAAACCGGTTTTTATGGCGTGCATATTTTCCGCCCCTCCTTTTTAATGGGCCAGCGGGAAGAACGCCGGCCCATGGAGATCGTCGCGGGCGCACTCCTGCCGGTGGTATCGCTGTTTTTGCTGGGCCGGCGGCTGCGCAAATACAAAGGCATACCAGCCGCCAAGGTGGCCCGCGCTATGATCGTCATTGCCCAGCGGAAAGCTGAAGGCATTCATGTGTATGAATCGGATGCTATTGCACAATTGGGCAAGGCTTAAACACAATCCACATCCGGCTGGATAAACACCGAACGGAATTTCTTTTCTGCCGTAAGCTGGGCAAACAGCTCTTTGAGCCTGTTTTTAGTATCGGCCAGCACGCGGGAATCCCGCGGCAGTTTCAGTAATATTTCCTGCAAATAATAATTGCGCACCCGGCTTACTAGCGGCGCAGCTGGCCCTACGAGGTATATGCCTGGTGTGGGTTGTATCCAGCCAGCCAGTAGCTGCGCGGCCTGTTCTACCACTTTCTGGTCTTTGTGTTTCAGGGTAATGCGCAACAGGCGGAAATAAGGCGGGTAGCCAAAACGCTGCCGCTCCTGAAGTTCTGCATCGTACATGGCTATGTAATCGTGGGCTATCACGTATTGCAAAATGGGATGCTGGGTATTGCTGGCCTGTATCAGCACTTTCCCTTTTTCATGCTTTCGCCCCGCCCGCCCGCTCACCTGCTCCATGAGCTGGAAAGCACGCTCATTAACCCGGAAATCGGGATAACTCAATAAACTATCAGCACTTAGGACTCCTACCAAATTTACATGATCAAAGTCCAGCCCCTTCACCACCATTTGCGTACCTACCAACAAATCTATTTCCTGCTTTTCCAATTGCTGGATGAGTTTATTATGACTGTCTTTATTGCGCACCGAATCTACATCCATACGGGCTATGCGGGCTTCGGGAAATGCCTGTATCAGATCATCTTCTATCTTCTCGGTACCAAAACTCTTCGGCACCAGCGTTTGGCTGCCACAGGCTGCGCAGGTGTAGATGTAGGGATATTGCGTGCCGCAGTAGTGGCAGTGCAGTTTGTCGCGGTGTTTATGATAGGTGAGTGATACATCGCAGTTTTTGCAATCAGGTATCCAGCCGCAGGTGGTACACAACAGGAAGGGTGCATATCCCCGCCGGTTCTGGAATAGAATAACCTGCTTCTTTTCTTCCAATGTGTGGCTGATGGCGGCTTTTAGTATAGAGGAAAAATTACCGTCTACTGTTTTGTCCACCATTTCCTTTTTCATATCCACAATTTCGATTTCGGGCATCTGCATGCCACCGAAACGTTCGCTCAGCGTTACCAGGCCAAACTTGCCCTGCTGCGCATTGAAGTAAGATTCCAGCGAAGGCGTGGCAGAGCCCAGCAATACTTTGGCTTTGAAAAGGGCGGCGTAATAAATGGCGGCATCGCGGGCATGATAGCGGGGTGCGGGATCTTGCTGCTTAAAAGAACCATCGTGTTCTTCATCCAGTATTATCAGGCCCAAGTCGCGGAAGGGCAGTAGCAGGCTGGAACGCGCGCCTACTACCAGTTGTATTTCACCAGACTTTACCTTGTTCCATATTTCCACCCGCTCGTTGTTGCTGAATTTAGAATGGTAGATACCAATTTTGCCACCAAAATGTTTCTGCAACCGGCGGATGATCTGGGCCGTGAGCGCAATCTCCGGCAGCAGGTACAACACCTGTTGGGCCTGTTGCAGCACCTTTTCGATCATGCGCACGTATAGCTGTGTTTTGCCACTGGAGGTAACTCCATGCAGCAGCGTCACTGCTTTTTGCTCCATCTGCTGTTGCAGCGTTTCCCAGGCTTTTTCCTGGGCGGGACTAAGGTCTGATTGCAATTGCATTGCAGTTTTGCCCATGGGCACACGGTCTACCGTACGTTGCTCTATGCGCAATACGCCTTTATCCACCAGGCCTTTCAGTTGGGCGGCGCTGGCGCCGCTCTTCTTCAGCAATTCGCTTTGAACAACGGAACCTTGTGTTTTTACCAGGTGCAGGTAGGCCAGCAGCAATTCCATTTGCTTAGGCGCACGGCCCATCTCATTAAACAGGGCCGACAACGCTTCATCGCCATGATATGGTTCCTGTAGCAATACATAATTTTCCTTCTTCTCCTTGTATACCTCGCGCAGCTCTTCGTAAATAAGGCATACTTTTTTTTCGATCAGTTTCTTGATCACGCTGTACACATCCGATTTGTCGAGGATCAGCTGCACCTCACCAATACGCAGTTCCTGCCGGATTTGCAGGGCTTCTGCAATCAGGTATTCATCGTCGCTCAGGAGCGAAAAATCTTCTCCGTAGGCTTGGTTCAGCAGCAGCACCGACTCGCTCGACAGTTTAAGGTGGGCGGGCAGCGCTGCATTCAGCACCTCCCCTTCCGAACACATATAATACTCCGCCAGCCAGGCCCAGAAGGCTAATTGGGTGGGATACACTACGGGGTCTTTATCCAGCAGGTCTAATATGGGTTTAGTTTTATAAGTGGGGGCCTGTGTATGTACAGCGCGGATAATACCGGCATACTTCTTCTGCTTACCCAGCGGCACGGCTACCCGGCTACCGGGCTGTAACTGCCCTTCCATCTCAGCAGGAACGCTGTAAGTATAGATCCGGGGCAGTGCTAGCGGCAATATGATATCGGCGTATATCAAGCCTTTACGGTGATTTCGGGGTAAGTATGGTATTGGCGTAAGGTAGTTTCCATGGCTTCGTACACCTGCTGTTTTAAAGCCGGCAGGTCGGCTACGGTAAGTCCTTTTACAGGGATCACCGGCAGGTACACGATGCGCACCTTACCGGGATTTAAAGCAAGCAGCCCTTTCCCTTCGGGCAGGCGGTCTACGTTATCAATAAAAAGAATGGGTTTAATGTTGGTTTGTGTTTCAATCGCTATTTTAAATGCCCCATTATGAAAAGGCGTAAGCGGTTGCCCACTGGTGTTGGTGCTGCCCTCCGGGAAAATCAGGATGGATACACCCTGTCGCAGCATATCCATCATTTTTCGCACGCTCAATGCGCGGTCGCGGGCACTGGAACGGTCTACCGTTACCACGGCGTGTTTGTAGATAAATCCGAAGATGGGAATTTTCTGCATTTCTATTTTGCCCAGCGGACGGAAAGGCAGGCGCACCTGCCCTACCGCCAGTGCTGCATCAAGATAAGAAGTGTGGTTCACTGCATACATCAGCGATTCCCCATCATTACGACCGCCCACATATATTTTTTGTACCGGCATGCCTACCAGTGGAAACCAGGTGCGCGACCAAAACCATAGGAAATAATAAATGACATTGCCCCCGGTTATCCTTCCAAAAAAGGAAAACACGATGATAAATGGCAGGATCAATAACATAATGCCGATAAACCAAAAAGAGGCCCATATTACATACACCCACCGGATTGTTTTCGATAAAAAACGCATAAATAATTTAAAATTGAAGGCCCGCAGGGCAGGTCTTTAAAATTGTTTCATGGCTGCCTGTTTCATGCAACGGAAACCAGCGCTGAAAATTACAACAATCCACGCAGGTCTCCTTCATTTTAATTGCAGGCGCAACTCCATTCCGCATCCAGGTCTATGCAGGTCACCACCTTGGTATCTTTGTCGCAGGGCGCAAACACTACCCGCAAATGCTGGCCTTCGTGGGTATGCCCTTCCAGTGCAAACGTAGGACAGGGATGGTCTTTCGGATTGGATTTGCCCCGGTTCACCTCGCCATATTCCAAAATTTCTAGGATCTCTCCCTCCGTAATGTGGCGGCAGTCCATCCGGCACCGCGCATGTTTGGTGTACACCAGATGGGCGTGGCGATCCAGCCCGTCGGTGCTGGCTGGGTTTATGCGTTTTTTAAAGCTGGAATCCTGATGGGATACACTGGTTTGCTGACAGCCACTGGCCAGCAACATACCGGACAGGAACAAAAACAAACAGGCTAAATGCCTCGCGCTGAGCGCATAATACTTCATACGGATGTATTTGAAAGGCAACAAATGTAGAAATTTATTATTTGTAATCCACAGCTGAATGCTCATTTTTAAATGCCCGGCAAGGAAGGTGGCGGCAAACTACCAAAATCCGTAACTTTGCGCCCTTATGACAACGGCCAAAACAGTAGCTTTTCATACCCTGGGTTGTAAGCTGAACTTCTCCGAAACCTCCACCATTGGCAGGCTGCTGGAGCAGGACGGCTTTATCAAAACAGACTTCGAGTCTACCGCAGACGTATATGTGATCAATACCTGCTCCGTAACCGACAATGCAGATAAGGAGTGCCGCCACCTGGTACGCCGCATACAGCGCCGTGCGCCGGAAAGTAGGGTGGTGATCACCGGTTGTTATGCGCAATTGAAACCCGCAGAAATTGCCAACATTGAAGGCGTAGACCTGGTATTGGGCGCCGCCGAAAAATTTAACATAGTACACCATCTCAAAGAGCTTACCAAAGGCAATAGCGCCAAAATATGCTCCTGCGATATCGAAGCCGTAAACACCTTCCACCCCTCCTATTCCCTCACCGACCGCACCCGTACTTTCCTGAAAGTGCAGGACGGCTGCGATTATACCTGCGCCTTCTGTACCATTCCCATGGCTCGCGGCAAAAGCCGCAGCAACAGCGTGGAAAATGTGATCGCACAGGTACGTGAACTGGCAGCCGGCGGGGTGCGTGAGATTGTACTAACCGGGGTAAACCTCGGCGATTTCGGAAAAGGATTGGAAGGCGGTAAAAAAAAGGAGGAATCTTTCTTTGAACTAGTACAGGCCCTGGAAGCTACTGCCGGCATAGACCGTTACCGCATTTCCTCCATTGAGCCTAACCTGCTGAGCAACGAGATCATAGATTTTGTGGCCGCCAGTAAAAAGTTCATGCCCCATTTCCACATCCCTTTACAAAGCGGGAGCAACGAAATACTGGGCCTTATGCGCCGGCGCTACCGCCGCGAACTATATGCAGAAAAGGTACAACGCATCAAGGAAAAAATGCCGCATTGCGCCATTGGCGTGGATGTGATCGTAGGCTTTCCTTCCGAAACAGACCCGCTCTTCCAGGAAACCTACGATTTCCTGCACGCACTGGACGTGTCTTACCTGCACGTATTCACCTACTCCGAAAGGCCCCAGACTAGCGCGCTGGATATACAACCCGTAGTACCCGTACACGTACGCAACGAACGCAATAAATCACTGCGCAACCTGAGCCACAAAAAACAGCAATACTTCCACGCCCAGCATATAGGTCAAACACGCCCCGTACTGTTTGAGATATTTAACCGAAATGGCTACATGGATGGCTACACCGATAATTACATCAAGGTAACCACGCCCTTCCGGGAAGATTGGAAAAATGAAATTGTGAACTGGGAGTTACGGTAACAGCTATACGAAATCGCCGCTTTGTAAAGAAGCGGCGTTTTTTTTTACCCCTACCTTCCCTGGGCTATCTGCGGGTTACCTACCCAATACTTGTTCGTTGAGGCCACGTATATAGAAAAAAATAAAAAATCACTAGAATATAGTTTATTTTTATGGCTAACCCACCCGGCAACATGCATAGAAAATCGATTTTGGCCCTGGTATGCACATTACTTATACAATGGAACAACAGCATTGCCCAAAAAAATTTACAACAAACATTTAACAATCAAATCGTTTATAAAATCGTATACAAGCCAGATAGTAATGACCTCACTAATATCAAAAGTGAGGACATGGAATTATTGACCAATGATTCCATGTCGTTATTTAGATCAGTGAATACCGGAATGAGAGACTCTGCGGCATATTTACCCTATATTAATAACAACATCGCGGGCATTATGAAGGTGTTGCAGACCTACCGAACATCCCTTTATTACAACATTGTGAAGACGCCATCAGACATCAGCTATATGGAGGAGATAATTTCTAGCACCCGGATCTCCAACTATAAAGAACCTAAAGAAGCCATGCATTGGGAACTAATGGCGGACACGCTCACGATAAACGGACTCCATTGCCAAAAGGCGCTGTTAGCCGGTTATGGTCACCGCAATTGGACAGCCTGGTTTTGCAATGATATCCCCATATCGGATGGTCCTTATAAGTTTTGCGGCTTACCGGGCCTTATCGTTAAAATTGCCGACGAAAAGGAGTATTGGAGTTTTACACTGGAAGGCATTGCCAATAAGCATACCCATGTTATTATTAATTACTATAAAGAACTTCCGTACACGCAGATCGATAAGCCCACCTTCTTTAAAGATAAAAAATACTTCTTGTTCAATGGTTATCAGCTTAAAGAAGCCAAAGGCGACTTTGAAGGAATAGATCCCCAGGTAAAAGAGAAGTTAAAAGCATCCAATGCAAAGCGAGCAAAGGAAGATAATAATTGGATAGAACTGCCTTAAATGAATAATCATCCCGCCTAAAATAGTGATGAATTTTTTATAACGAATGGATGATATGGCTTATTTGTTCCGAAGTTGCCTAGTTGTAATGATACTGCTTACTTGTTGGAGCAACAAGGCGCTTTGCCAGCAAGCTATAACAGGGATTGTTACAGAAGCTGCCACCGGCAAGCCTATCGCGGGAACCAGCATTGTGTGCAGCGTGGCACATTCCACCCAAATACTCAATTTTGGAATTACAGATGCACAAGGCCGTTTCCATTTTACTGTTCATGCGCCCAACACGGATAGTCTGGTACTTAAGTTCTCGCATGTAGGTTTTACAACCGAGTTATTATCACTATTCCATAAGGCCAATCCAATCATCATAAAACTGGTAAATAAAGACCAGGTACTTCCAGAGATAACCATCCATGATATCAATAAAGGAATTCTGAAAAGAAAAGATACGGTAGACTATGCAGCAGATTCCTTTGCAACAAAAAACGACCGGGTTCTTGCCGATATTATAAAAAAGCTGCCGGGCATGGAAATGAAGGGCAACCAGATTTATTACCAGGGAAACCCTTTGCAAAAATTTTATGTAAATGGGCTGGACCTGATGGGAGGCCGGTATGGCCTGATCACTAACAATCTGCCACTGGAAAATGTGAAAAAAGTTCAGATCGTGGAAAATGACCAGCCCACTAAGATCTTAGATTCTTTAGTACCATCCGATAAAGCGTCCTTAAATGTAGTATTAAAAAAACATACCACTACCGGATCCGGAAATATAGGCGTGGGGGCAAGCCCCGCGCTTTGGGATGTATCGCTTACGCCCATGTCCTTTTACAAGCATTTTCAAATGGTGAATACCATTCAGGTCAATAATACCGGGAATGATGTATCCGACCAATTAAAAGACCAAATCAATGAAAAGGCTGGCGAAGCATATGCTGCAGATAGGTATGTCAGTGTTATGGATGCCGGTCATCCACCCGTAGATCAATCGACCTGGCTGCAAAATAATGTGAAGATGGCCAGCACCAATATTTTATATAAAACCCAGAACAATCTTCAACTCCGGGGCAGTTTAACCTATATCCATGATGCGCAGGATAATAAAAGTTACAATAGCACTACAATGATGCTCCCAGCCCAGACGGTAACCATAACAGAGGCTGTAAAAAATATATACCACCTTAATAACCTTACCGGTGGCTTATCCCTGGAAAAAAATGAAAAAAATATATTCCTGAAAGATCAGCTAATAGTAGATGCCAAATGGAACAAAAATGAAGGCTGGGATACCAGAAATGACACTACAGATATATCCCAGGTAAACAAAGAGCAAGTGACTTCCCTTTCCAATGATTTTAAACTCACCCTCAAAGTGGGAAAGCAACTGATGGGTATCAATTCATCTACTTTTTATAAGCGCACGCCAGAAAACCTGGTAATTTCCCCCGGGCAATTCACCAAAATATTAAATACAGGTATCGACTATCAACAGGCTTTCCAGCAGGTGAATTTTCACTACTTTACAACAGATAATTTTTTACACTTCATAAAGAAACTTCACTTACTTACTATCGACTTCAAAGGTGGTTTCCTATTTGAAAATAGACTTTTAAAAAGCGCGTTGGCCACGGATGTAAATCCCAATCTGTCCAAGATTTTTCAAAACAATGATGCGTTTATACATACCAAGTTTTATCTAAGCCCTGGCTTCCGCGTAGAAAAAAGGAACTGGCTGTTCGAATTATCAACCCCGCTAAATTGGCAAACATTTTCGAACCAATATAACCATATAAAATCCGACTCAACCACCACCCGGAAACTTACCCTGGACCCTACATTCACGATAAGGTTTAAACCTACCCTGCGTTGGAATTTTTATGGCTCCGTAAGCTACAAGAACGACTTTGGAAGCCAGGGCAATCTGTATAAAGGATATATTTTACAATCGTTCCAATCCATGAATCGCTCATTGGCTGGCGTAGTGTCTCAGGGCAACACCATGGCCTATAGTTTTTATTCGACGTATGAGGATATTCGTAAAGCATGGTTTTCCAACCTGTCTGTTTCCTATATTCGGTCTTACAATAATTTCATCAATGAAACATCCATTGATAGTCTTGGCCTAACGGTAAATGAAATGTTGCCCATTGGTAACAACCGGAATGTATTTACCAGCACTATGGGGGTATCTAAATTAATTACCGGTATCCAATCCATCGTAAAGGTGAAAGGCCGTTTTAATACCAGTCTTTCAGATCAATACCTGAACGATAGTTTTGCAAGCCTGCATGCTACCAGTGCAGGGCTTTCTTTAGATGTAATAAATAGTTCGCTGGCCTGGTTCGACTTTGCGTATAAATTCGATTACAACTATTCCATCTCCTCTTATCCAGGAATGGATCTGCATGCGGTGACCAGCATGAACCATTCCCTGAAAATGAATTTTTATCCTTTAAAAGGGCAAAGCTTAACGTCAAAACTGGATTATTTTACCAGCCGCCCTGCGGTGCAGTCTAATAAGCTTTTAGTGAATTTAAAATACATGGTTACATTGCCCAAAACCAAGACTGATCTGTCTTTAACGGTTGTAAATGTGCTCAACGCCCGGCAATATATTAACCAATATAATTATCAATATATCCGTTATTACAATGAATTGTATTTAAGGCCCCGGCAGGTAGTGGCTAGCGTCAGATTTAATTTTTAGCGGAAATACATTGCTAGATATTTTCTAATAGAATTAGGGCCACTCGATCACTTTTTTCTAATAAACCATCATTTATGATTATTTTTTCCACTAAAAAGATGAACTGATTATTTTTTTCTACTATTTTTTTAGCCAGGCAAAACAAAAATTCTTTATTTCCAAAAACAAAAAAGCCCCGGCAAAATACCGAGGCTTGTGTGGGAGTTGACGGGGTCGAACCGCCGACCCTCTGCTTGTAAGGCAGATGCTCTGAACCAACTGAGCTAAACTCCCTTTACTAAAAATTTCGTTTCACTTGTCCCGCTTTGCAGCGTAAAGCATAAGGTGTGGGAGTTGACGGGGTCGAACCGCCGACCCTCTGCTTGTAAGGCAGATGCTCTGAACCAACTGAGCTAAACTCCCCTCTTTTCTTTCACCACCAGCGCTTTTCGTTCGATGGGATTGCAAAGGTAGAAAGTATTTTTATTCTACCAAATATTTTTTCAACTCCCATTATACCGTTTCTTAAAACCTGCTGCCAGTAAGCTTTCCGGAGGTTAATAATTTAAAACGTTGGCATTCATTACCCCTGCAAACAGGTAACGAAAAAGGGACGATTAGAGCTCTTTTTAGCAACGCGTTCATCAATTTTTACGCCTGCGTTTAAAAACACTTCTCACTGCGCGGCCCAGCCGGCTCAGGTTGGCCAGTTGTTCCTGTATAGGCGCCAGTGTAAGGTCTTCCGGACGCAGACCCGGCTCGTTATAATCCAGGGCGGCCTGTTCGGGATATAGCAGGATAATATTGTTGTTTTTAAAGCTGCGGCTCAATCTTGCTGGCAGGTTATCCAGGTATTTGCTGTAAGACAGGGTGCCTTTACGGGCAGTAACCATCATCAGCAGGTCGTCGTCCGATAGTTCGCCGGCCAGCTCCAACAGGTCTTCGGCTTCGCCAAAAGCACGGTACGTCAGGGATACGCTGGTACGGGTGGCGCGCAGCCAGGCCTCTATGCGTACGCGGGTTTCGGGCGTGCAGCATACCACCATACGGGCACCGGCCTGTTTGCTTAGCATCACCGCTTTTTGCAAATAATGCTGGAAGCCGGCTTCATAACAGGCATTGTGCGGCAGTACCAGCACCAGCCGCTGCGTTATGTTCAGCGGTTGATGAAAGGCGCACACATAAACTGTTTCCCAAACGCCTTGCAGTATATTGTCTAGCGTAGTGCCGAAGATGGTACCGAACAAACGGTCGGTGGTACTGGAGCGCTCCGTCCATCCCAGTACTACATCAGTAATGAGTAATTCCTTTACGGCGCGGGCTATACCGTCTGCCACATTAAGGTCTACCCGGGTCACCACCTGCACAGTACTTTCCGTTGCGGCGGCATACATCACGGCTTTTTCCATCATCTTACCAGTGTGGAGTATCTTGTCTTTGGAGGCGCTATCGTCATGCACCACGGCCAGCGGGTAAATGGGCGTACCGGCCTGCGGGTCTTTGATCATTACGGCAAAGTCTAGCAAAGATTCTATGCGCAGCGGGTTAGACACCGGCACCAGGATGCGCTCTGTTCCCGCATTGTCTGCCACAGGCTCATTATCCGCCACCATGGCCAGTTTACGGCCAGCACTGGCTGTCACAAACGAGGCCACCAAACAGGTAATGAGGATAAGCACAACCGTGCCATTCAATACATTTTTGTCGATGATCCCCATGTTAAAGCCAATGAGGATTACCGCAATGGTAGCGGCAGCATGAGCGCTGCTCAGGCCAAATATAATATTGCGCTGCGTACGCGAATAACGGAATACCAATTGGGTAAATAATGCCGCCAGCCATTTGCTCACCAGGGCCAGCATGGTGAGTACGCCGGCGATGATCAGGGCCTCCGGCCCGTCCAGCAGTACACGCAGGTCTACCAGCATGCCCACGCTGATCAGGAAAAAAGGAATGAAAAGGGCATTGCCTACAAACTCTATGCGGTTCATTAAGGGAGAGGTGTGCGGGATCAGGGTGTTAAGTGCCAGCCCCGCCAAAAAAGCGCCGATAATGCTTTCCACACCGGCCAGCTCCGCCAGGAAGCCGGCCAGGAATACTAGGCCCAGCACGAAAATGAAGTGGGAGGTTTTATCGTCCTTGATCTTTTTGAAAAACCAGCGCCCCAACAGGGGGAAACCCCATAGAATGGTAACGGCGAAAATGGCTAGGGAAATGCTCAAGCGTATCCAGAAAGCGGTGTTCAGATTGCCCGCCGCTGCGCCAGTAATCACCGCCAGGATGAGCAGCACCGCTGTATCGGTAATGATGGTGCCGCCCACGGCCACGGTAACGGCTTCGTTTTTGGAGATGCCCAGGCTGCTGGCCAGCGGGTATGCCACGAGGGTGTGGGTGGCAAACATGCTGGATACCAGCAGGGTGGCCATGAAATTAAAATGCAACACATAGGTGCACACAAAGTATCCGAGAATAAGGGGAATAAAAAAGGTAAAACTTCCAAACACCAGGCTGCGGTGGCGGTTTTTGCGGAATTCGGTCATATCCAACTCCAAACCGGCCAGGAACATAATGTACAATAACCCGGCCTTCCCAAAAAGATCTATGCTGCCCTTTTCAATCAATTTAAAACCGTGATCTCCAATCAGCATGCCTGCCAGGATAAGCCCTACTATACTGGGAATACGGAACTTACGCAGGATTATGGGCGCCAATAAAATAATGAATAATACCAGCGAGTAAATCGGTATAGGATCGGTGAGCGGTAAATGCGTATTTAAAGTCAATAAAATGCCGTTCGATGGATGCATGGGCGCTTGGTTTCGGTAATAGCTGAAAATGCTGATCGTAAATATCCATATTAGCCCATTATCGGGCCAACACTATAGGTGCTATATACCAATTTACAGGTTTCCGTTCGAACATTTCACTATTAACAATGCCCAAGATCGCGTATTTTTGTGTGTAAACAGGTAGAAAGATAATGGGACAACAACCGGAAAAAACATATAGTCCCCAGCAATGGGAAGATACCATGTTAGCTGAAGAAATTCAGTTTCCTTTCCAACTCATTGTATGGAACGATCATGTAAATACTTTCGACTGGGTGATCCAGTCGCTGATGGAAGTGTGCGGTCACGCTTTTGAACAAGCCGAACAGTGCGCACTCATCATTCATAATAATGGCAAGTACGCCGTAAAAGAAGGCAATTTCAACCAACTGCGCCCTCTCTGTGAGGCTTTGCTGGACCGGGGCATTAATGCCACCGTGGAGGAAACAGTAGGCACCTGAATCGCTTTTTTTAAAACCTTATTGCTCCATTCCAAACTTACACACATGCGGTGCAGTTTGGAATTTCTTTTTTAGAACGTGTATGATCTACCGGCTTCCCAAACAATTTATTTTTCCGCCTCTGCACGAAGCAGACGAAGACGGCCTGCTGGCGGTGGGTGGCGACCTGCAGGCTGGGCGCATTCTCGCAGCTTATCAGGCTGGCATTTTCCCCTGGTATTCTGAAGAGCCTATCCTGTGGTGGAGTCCCGATCCACGTTTTGTACTCTTTCCGGACGAACTGAAAGTATCTGCCAGCATGAAACAGGTACTGAAAAAAAAAGTATTCCATATCACTTTTAACCAAGCATTTACCGATGTGATCCGTGGTTGCAGTGGCACACCCCGCCCTGGACAGGATGGCACCTGGCTCAACCCCGACATGCAGCAGGCTTATACCGAATTACATACCCTGGGTGTGGCGCACTCTGTAGAATGTTGGCTAGGCGCTACATTGGTAGGCGGACTATATGGCTTGTTGTTGGGTCACACTTTTTTTGGCGAATCTATGTTTTCAACCGTGAGTAATGCGTCTAAAGCGGCCTTCATCACTTTTGTGCATACCTATGCGGCGCAGGGCATGCAACTGGTAGATTGCCAGGTGTACACCCCGCACCTGGAATCATTTGGGGCGCGGTTTATTCCACGGGATGAATTTGTGCGGAGAATACAGGAGCATTAAGCTCCTGCCACCCTGCATCGTTCCGGCGCTTTGTTAAAATCCTCCCATGGGCTGCCACAGTTCAATTTTATTTCCTTCGGGGTCCAGCACCCAGCCAAATTTTCCGTAATCGTAGGTCTCCACCTCTCCTATTACCTGCACACCTTCCAGTTTTAGCTGCGCCAGCAACGCATCCAGGTCTTCCACGATATAATTAAACATGCAAGACTTATCGCTAGGCGCAAAATAGTCAGAGTCTGCCGGAAAGGGACTCCATACCGTATGACGCTGTTTAGCACCTTCATTGGCTTCTTTCCAAGTGAATGTAGCACCCCATTCTGTAACGGGCAGGCCAAGATGCTTGCCATACCATGCTTTCATTTTTTCGGGATCATTACTTTTAAAGAAGATCCCGCCGATACCGGTGACACGTTTCATGAGCAAATGTGTTTGGTAATTGGTAAAAGAATATGCGACAATCTGTTGAGCTAAGTCCAGGCTAATTAACTAATATACGAAAATGTATTGACTGACAGGCATCCGGTACTTTATGCCATACTGAATATGCCATACATTACAACAGCGGTGATAACCATGGTACTGCCATCGTTATCACCGCTGTGTCTTACATGAATCACCCAAAAATAACTACTTACTACCCTTTTTTATTTTCTTTACATACACCCCGTCAAAGAAACATTTAATGCCCCGGTAGGCACCGCAGCCGCCTTCCTCCTTAATATTCACCGCACCCGCCGAGAACCGGAAAGTAATGCCGCAGGAGGATGATTTGTCTTTGTACTCGCCTTTATTAACACCGGTGAAAGTACCGGTACCATTCAGTTCGCCAGTACAGCCACCTTTATTTTTAGAAAAGCTAATGAAGAATAGAAATGTTTTGGCATCCTTGCCATCGCGGATGGAAATTACCCCATCGCTCCCGGCCGCATAATCACCGGATAGTTTGTGCTTGCGGGGCAGGGTGTCTATTGGGTTAAATGCTTTTTCCGGGCTTACCGGGCCGCTGCTGTTGGTTAATATAAGGGCGATACGGCCATCAGGATAAGCCGCAAACACTTCTTCCTTTTGCGCCGTTTGCCCATTTACCTGGTCTTCCGTGGTAACGCGGATGGTGGATTTGCTATCCAACGAAAAATACTGCACCTGCTGATCGGCGTTGCTTACACGGCCTACAGGCAGACTGTTGAGGTACACCCCTTTTTTACTGGCAATGCAGAGGTAGGCGAGGCTTTGGCCACTGCCAGATACCTTCAGCACCAGGTATTGGATAATATTGTCCTTTTCGCCGGTTTGAAAATAATATAACGGATAAAAATGCCGCTTTACCCCGGGGGCAAATGCATGCTGGCCAATGGTGTCGTTCAGGAAACGCTGTACCGTAGCCGGCTTCAAGGCCAGGCTATCTGGCAGCTTGATGGCCAGGGTATCGGCAGGCAGCTTAAAGGGCGCAGCAGCCGGTGTAAACATACTTTTAAATTCATCGAAGGTCTGCGGATCGCCATGCAGCACTTTGGCTTTTTTGGTATGACAGGCGCTGAGGCAGATGCCCAGGATGAAAATGGCTAGGAGGATCTGTTTCATGCAGTGTTTAAATTCGGGCCAAAAGTTAGATATAAATCTGGTATGATTAAAATAAACCATGCGGGCCGGTGGCCTATACCTGGCACTGCGGCCCTTACGGTAAATGCTTTCCTGGAAGCATCGCCCAAAAAAGTAGTAATTATACCACAAAAAAATACATGCAAACTCCCCGTCTTTCCCACTTTGACATCCGCTCTAAAAATGTTAGATTTACCTAAATTAATTTTTAGATACCTAAATAATGTCTGAACTTCATCCTGCCACCTCACTGGGCGATGTACACGAGAGCGTAGATACTACTTTAAAATCAAAGTGGCGTAAAATACTGGCCTTCTTTGGACCAGCCTACCTCGTGAGTGTAGGGTATATGGACCCTGGCAACTGGGCTACCGACCTGGCCGGGGGCAGCCAGTACGGCTACACCCTCATCTGGGTGTTACTGATGAGCAACCTCATGGCCTTGTTGCTGCAAAGTCATGCCGCCCGCCTGGGCATTGTAGGTGGGCGCGACCTGGCCCAGGCCAACCGCGATACCTATCCTAAAACCGTAAATTTTATACTGTATATATTTGCCGAGATCGCCATTGCCGCTACAGACATGGCGGAGGTACTGGGCATGGCCATTGGCCTGCAATTACTTTTTGGCCTACCACTCATCTGGGGCGTATCTCTCACCGTACTGGATACCTTACTGCTGCTGGTGCTTCAACGATTTGGCATGCGCAAAATGGAAGCATTTATTATTGCCCTGGTAGCCGTGATCGGCGTATCATTTTTATGGCAGCTGGTCATGGCCAGGCCCAGGCTGGGCGAAGTGATACTTGGGTTTGTACCTGGCCTGCCCGATGCCAACGCATTGTACATTGCCATTGGCATTATCGGTGCCACGGTAATGCCGCATAACTTATACCTGCATAGTGCCCTGGTGCAAACGCGCAAGATAAAACGCAATGAAGAAGGCATACGGCAGTCACTGTGCCTCAATGTCTGGGATAGCACCATTGCACTGAACCTGGCCTTCCTGGTAAATGCTGCCATTCTCATCCTGGCCGCCACGGTATTTTTTAAAAGTGGTCACCACGAGGTAGCCGCCATCCAGGACGCTTACAAATTATTGTCGCCTAAGCTGGGCACGCTGGCACCCATCTTATTTGCCGTTGCACTTATTGCCGCAGGGCAGAGTTCTACAGTAACCGGCACACTGGCAGGGCAAATCGTCATGGAAGGATACTTGCACCTGCGCATTAACCCCTGGCTGCGCCGCATGCTCACCCGTATGCTGGCCATTTTACCCGCACTGATCACGCTGTGGCTTTTTGGCGATGAGGAGATCAATAGCCTGCTGGTGTTTAGCCAAGTGCTGCTAAGTTTTCAACTAGGCTTTGCCGTGATCCCACTGATCCATTTTGTGAGCGATAAAAAAAGCATGGGGGTTTTTGCCATCAAACCCCGCACCGTGGTGGTCAGCTGGCTAGTAGCGCTAGTACTGGTGTACCTGAACCTCCGCATGGTAGGTTCGGCCGCCTGGAATTATGTACAAAAGCCGGGTAATACCTTCATCGATATCCTGATCGTACTGGCCACCATTGGCATTGTTACCCTGTTGTTCATTACCCTGCTGTATCCCTTGTTGCAGCGCCGGCGGGAGCAAAAGATCACCAGCATTCATCAGGAGCAAAAACCTTGGGGTGAATTACAGGCACCAGACTATCATTGCATAGGCATAGCATTGGATTTTAGTCAGCACGATGAAAAGGTAATTGCCAGTGCATTGCGCAATGGCAACAGTAGTACCCAATATATTCTCATCCACGTGGTGGAAAGTGCGCCCGCCGGATGGCTGGGCCGGGAGTCCGACGATTTTGAGACCCGCAAGGACCGGGAGCAATTGGAAAATTATGCCGCCGTACTCACCCACCGTGGCCTGCAAGCCAGGGCTGTACTGGGCTACCGGCAAAGGGCGAAGGAAATAGCCCGTATTGTATCAGAAGAAAAAATTGATTTCCTCATCCTGGGCGGCCATGGCCATAAGGGGCTTAAAGATTGGATATTCGGGGAAACGGCCAACCAGGTAAGGCATGCTGTGAAAATACCCGTACTGGTGGTGCAATGAGGCAAAACATGGGGTAAAAACACCTACAATCCAAGCGCTGCTTTTAGTTTGGGGTATCCTGTTTTGCTTACCGGGATTTTGGCACCAGATTTTAGAATGGCAAGGTGATTTTCTTTTTCATACGGCTCTATGCGGGTTACCTGGTTTACATTCAGGATATAAGAACGGTGCACGCGGGCAAATTGCGCCATATCCAAAAGTTGCTCAAAGAAAGACATGGTTTTATTTTTCAGGAACGCGCCTTCTTCCGTCACCACCTTCACATAATCGTCTGCCGCTTCCAGGTAATATACATCCTGTACCGGGATGATCTTGATCTTTCCATTAAGCTTCACCACAATGCGGTTGCTTTGCAGGGGCGAGGTTCCCGCCACTGCTATTACCTGCGCGGTGGCCAGGTTGCGTACACTTTCGGATGTACCTATCCATTTTTGCAGGGCTTTGTCAAACCGTTCTTTAGAAAAGGGTTTCAGCAGGTAGTCTACCGCATTCACCTCGAACGCGCGGATGGCATGTTCCTCAAAGGCCGTGGTAAAGATTACAGACGGCAGGTGTTCCACCAGTTCCAGCATTTCAAAACCATTGATCTTGGGCATCTGTACATCCAAGAAAAGCAGGTCGGGCTGGTGTTGCTGTATGGCTTTCAAGCCCTCAAAGCCATCGCCACATTCCTGCAGCAAAGTAATTTGTGTATAGCTTGCCAGGTACTCCTTCACCACCGCCCGGGCCAGTGGTTCATCGTCAATGATGATCGCTTTTATCATAAGGTTGCGGTACTTTAATGAGTGTGGTAAATATATTGTTGGCAGCAGCTGTTTCCAGTAAGTCTTGCCGGGCAAATAGCAGGTACAAACGCCTGCGGATGGAGCTGAGCCCAAATCCAATACCCTTGTTCGGCTGTTGTTGCAACGAAGCGTCGTAGGGATTATTGACCTCAATGTACAGTATACCCTGCTCCCGCCATCCACGGATCGTGATCGTGATCGGATCTAGCGTATCGTATAGTCCGTATTTGATTGCATTTTCCACCACCGGTTGCAGCAGCATGGGCGGCACCAGCGAACTACAGGCAGCATCATCACAACTTACCAGTGTAGACAGCCGGTGGCCAAAGCGCACTTTTTCTATATCGAGATACAATTCCAGGTATTGCAGTTCATCTGGTAAGGGTATCCATTTTTCATCTTCCCGCTTCAGCGATCCCCGGAAAAAGTCGGATAGCTTTAGCACCATCTGCCTGGCCTCCTGCGGACGAAGCGCAATGAGGGCATTGATAGAGTTTAAACTGTTGAATAAAAAGTGTGGCTGCAATTGCTGGCGCAGTTTAAACAGCTCTGCATCGCGCGAGAGGTCTTCCAGTACTTTACGCCTTGCTTCCAGTTCGCGCTGGGCCTGGAGGTCGTACCAGAGCAGGCTGCGATTGCCCGCATTCGTAATTACCAGCCAGCCAATTACCATGCGCACGGGCAGGCTGTAATTAAGCCAGGTAAGATAGGAGGAAGCTTCCGGATACAACTTATTCATGAGCATTGCATAGGCGCAGCAGAATAATACTGTTAGCACACCGGCCACGAATTTTACATACAGGAATTTCTGTTTTTGCGGGCGGTAATATTTCAGGTTATACCGGATAGCCAGCGTAGCGCAGGATAACCAGGCCACAAACAGGCTTTCCCAGGTGGCCATGTAAGCAGGCATTTGAAACCATTTCCATACCACCAGGTAGTCTATGCTCATCACCAGCAGCAGGCCGGCAATAAAACTCCAGTTAATCGGTTTATCGGGCAGTAAGCGCAAGGGTCAGAAATTTATATCAGGAAGGAAGGAAGGCAAGCGGTGAGGGAGTATTCCACTGCGAAGATTTTGTGCGTAACCAGGCCAGGTAATCCGCTACATTGCCGGGTTCCTCTATTCTTGAATATAGTTCCATACCATCTTTCAACTCACTGATCGGGTAAATTTCGGGTACGTTAATAAATTTCCATTCTACTTTTTGATGTTGCTGGTTCTGGAAAGCATACTGGCCTTCCTCACCGATATCGTTGGCTTTTTTCCAGGCATCGGCTTTACTAGTGGCGCTAATAAGGCGCAGTTGTTCATCAAATTGTGGCGCGTGGTTTCCTTCGCCGCTAATGATCTGGTACACTACTTTTGCTACAAACCAATTCATACCGTTTGATTTAAAGTGTTGATTAAAGCCGCCCCCACGGCCCATGGCGGCAGGCGATGGAGGAAGCTTTTGAAGGATATCTTTTTAATAACTTTTAACTTCCAATCCGCCAAACAGGCAACTGCCACGGATAATAAGCACCTTCGACGGGTCGGGCGAAAGCAAGGAGGCCGGACGGGAATCTTCGGAACCACCAAACAGCGTAGTTTCATCCAGGCGCACCGTCCAGTTGCCCGGTACTATGATCTCTGCTCCTCCGCAGAATACGGTAACATGCAGTACAGCCGTACCGGAAAAATCTGCCTGCATTAAATTCACTTCCAGGCCACCAAACATGGCCGTTAAGTTACCTCCCTGAAAATGCTTGGACAATACAGTTTTCTGCGTTCCGCTGAAAATAGCCGAGCCATATACATAATCGTCGTCTGTGGTTTCATGATGCATATATCCTTCTTTCCGGAACTGTCCTGTTTCCTGAAAGTTTTCGGAATGTTGGAAGGGAGGCACGGGTGGTACTGGTGGTCGGAAGCTGCTATCCCAGCGGCGTCTCCGCTCCTCGCGGGCATCGCAATGACCGCCGTCGGGATGAAAGGAATTGCGGAGGTAAATAAGCACCCCTACAACAATGAGTACAACGGGCCAGATAAGCTCCTCCCGGATGGCGAAGAAGTCTGGCGCTATGTCACGAAACAAAAACACACTGCCTATACAGATCATGGCCAGCCAATTAATGCTGCGGAATTGCTGCCTAACACCCACGAGTATACCCACCAGTATCAGTAAACTAGGCCAGGAAAACACCCAGCGGGGAAGATCTAGATTCAGGTTGTGCAACAAGAGGAAAATACCTACTATTACCAATACCAGCCCGCCAACATGCCTGCCCCTTCCATCTCTCCTGCGTTCGTTATCTGCGACGTCTTGCTTTTCCATTGTGCTTAATTTGATGAAACAAAACTACAATGCCCCATTGGGTAAAGGAAGCTGATTTAGGCAAAAAAAAGCCGACTTCCGGTGAACTGCGGTAAATCGGCGGTGAAATATCCGGAAGCGTTTTTACCGGCGCAGCCACGGGGCGGCCAGTGCGGCCAGCGCCGCTGCCCATAAGCGGTATTCCTTACCCGAAGGGTGCAAGCCGTCTGCTACCAACAAACTGGCATCTGTAGCGGCCTTGCGGCTGCCCGGTGTAATATCGGTATAATGGGCGCCCAGGGTGGCCGTAATGCGCCGGTTGGCAGCATTATAAGCGTTGATCTCCGCGGTTATCTTTTCGGGGTTGCGACCCGCGCCAAATGGCGTTACCCCCCAGTCGGGAATGGAGAGCACTACCACGTGATCCTGCCTGCCGCCGGCGAAGGCGATGGCCTGTTCCAGTAACGCCTCAAATTCCGGTGCATAATTTTCTACCGTGCGTCCCCGGTATTGATTGTTTACCCCAATGAGTAAAGTAACCAGGCTAAAAGTATCCGTTATCTGCGCCGCGCGGATGGCATCAGCCAGTTCGTCGGTTGTCCAGCCGGTACGGGCAATGATGCGGGGCGGTGCCAGGGCAATGCCTTGCGCTTGCAAAAGAGCGGCAGTTTGCTCCGGAAAACGCTGGTCTTCGTTCACCATTTCTCCAATGGTATAACTGTCGCCCAGGGCCAGGTAGTTATGTACCGGAAAAACTTTTTCAGGTTGGTTGGTTGCTGACATTTGCTTAAAAAATGAAGTGGAAATAAAATACCGCTACAAATTAATAGTAATCTGTTCATTATACGTGCTACGTGGCATTAATAATTGTAACAGGATCAATTATGTGAAAACCTAAACCTGAAAAGGCCTACCTTTGCACCCGATTATTAACTATTTACGTAACGCATAAAGCAAATGTTTATGCCGGCAGAAAAAATCTCCATCAGCAACGGACAACTACAGGTACCTTCTCAACCCATTATTCCTTTTATCATTGGCGACGGCATTGGGCCAGACATCTGGAATGCCAGCGTGCGCGTTTTTGATGCGGCCGTAAAAAAGGCCTATGGCGAAGACAGGAAAATAGCATGGAAAGAAGTATTAGCAGGTGAAAAAGCCTTCCAGCAAACAGGCGAATGGATGCCAGCGGCTACCCTGGCCGATTTGAAGACCTACCTTGTTTCTATCAAAGGCCCTTTAACTACGCCCGTAGGTGGTGGCATTCGCTCCCTTAACGTGGCGATGCGCCAGGAACTGGATCTCTACGCCTGCGTACGGCCCGTGCGTTGGTTCGACCAGGTACCTTCCCCGGTAAAACATCCCGAACGTGTGAACATGGTGATCTTCCGGGAAAACACCGAAGATATCTATGCCGGTATCGAGTATATGGAAGGCACGCCGGAAGCCAAGAAACTGCTGCACTTCCTCCAAAACGAATTGGGCGTGAAGAAAATCCGCTTCCCGGAAACTTCCTCCCTGGGCATTAAACCCGTTTCTAAAGAAGGCACCGAACGCCTGGTGCGCGCCGCCCTGAAACACGCGGTAGCACACAAGCTGCCTTCTGTAACCATCGTGCACAAGGGCAACATCATGAAATTTACCGAAGGTGGTTTCAAAACCTGGGGGTATGCACTGGCAGAACGCGAGTTTGGCGATAAAGTGTACACCTGGGAACAATGGGAAAAAACCAAAGCCGCCAGTGGAGAAGATGCCGCTAAGAAAGAAATAGCCCAGGCCAAAGCCGAAGGCAAAATCATTGTGAACGACGTGATCGCTGATAACTTCTTACAGCAAATCCTGCTGGCCCCACAGGACTTCTCTGTAGTAGCTACGCTAAACCTGAACGGCGATTATATTTCCGATGCACTGGCAGCCGCCGTGGGCGGCATTGGTATTGCACCGGGTGGCAATATCAACTACCTCACCGGCCACGCCGTATTCGAGGCTACGCATGGCACCGCACCCCGCTTTGCCAATACCGATACGATGAACCCCTCTTCCGTTATCCTGAGCGGCGTCATGATGTTGGAATACCTGGGCTGGATAGAAGCGGCCAATCTTATTACCAAAGCACTCTCTACCGCCATTTCCAGCAAGCGCGTAACGGTAGACTTCTACAACCTCATGGACGACGCCACCCTGGTGAAGTGCAGCGAGTTTGCAGATGAGATCATTAAAAACCTCTAAGCCGGCTATATTTTCTTAATAAATCCCGGGATGCACACTGTATCCCGGGATTTTTTTTTGCCCCTTCTTCCCGCAGTGCTACCCCATGGAAACCCAAGAAACCCGCCATGTAAATTGTTATGGCAAATTCTATCCGGAGCTTTATATTTGAAGTTCTGAAGTACCACGTTATAAAACATTTGCCCTCCACGGGGCCGAAACCTAAAAACAATTCTCACCAATGGCTGAAAAAATTAAAGTAGCCCACCCCGTCGTAGAACTGGATGGGGACGAGATGACGCGTATCATCTGGAAATTCATCAAAGACAAATTAATTACGCCTTACCTGGACGTGGATATAAAATACTATGACCTGGGTATCGAATACCGCGATCAGACCAACGACCAGGTAACCATCGATGCGGCCCATGCCATTCGCCAGTACGGCGTAGGCATTAAATGCGCCACCATCACACCAGACGAAGCCCGCGTGAAGGAATTTAACCTGAAACAGATGTGGAAATCGCCCAATGGCACCATCCGTAACATCCTCGACGGCACAGTGTTCCGCGAGCCTATCGTAACCCGCAATGTACCCCGACTGGTACCCAACTGGACGGCGCCTATCTGTATTGGCCGCCATGCTTTTGGCGACCAATACCGCGCCACCGATTTTGTCACCAAAGGCAAAGGCAAACTAACGATCCGGTTTGAAGGCGATAATGGAGAAGTGATTGAACACGAAGTGTACAACTTTAAAGGCGATGGCGTGGCCCTAGCCATGTACAATACCGACGAATCCATCAAAGGCTTTGCCCGCGCCTGTTTTAACCAGGCCCTGATTAAAAAATGGCCCCTTTACCTCAGTACAAAAAATACCATCCTTAAAAAATACGATGGGCGTTTTAAAGACATTTTTGAAGAAATCTACCAGAACGAGTTTAAGACCTCCTTCCAGACAGCTGGCATTACCTACGAGCATCGCCTCATCGATGATATGGTGGCCAGCGCTTTAAAATGGCATGGAAATTTTGTATGGGCCTGCAAAAACTACGATGGCGATGTACAGTCAGACACCGTAGCACAAGGCTTTGGCTCCCTGGGGCTCATGACCTCCACCCTGGTAACGCCAGACGGTAAGGTAATGGAAGCGGAAGCCGCCCACGGCACCGTAACCCGCCACTACCGCGATCACCAGGCAGGCAAACCCACCTCTACCAACCCAATCGCTTCTATCTTCGCGTGGACCCGTGGCCTGGAGTTCCGGGGGCGGCTGGATAACAACCTACCGCTGATCAACTTTTGCCATTCCTTGGAGCAGGTATGCATTGAAACCGTAGAAAACGGAAAAATGACCAAAGACCTGGCCATCTGCATTCACGGTAATAAGGTAGAACATGGCCGTGATTACCTCTACACGGAAGAATTCCTGCAGGAATTGGATAACGCCCTGCAAGCTAAATTAAAATAAGCCCCCCTTCCTCATGCTACAAGGCCCCGGCTACCATAACCGGGGTCCTGTAATATGCCATGTCCCATCCGCACACCGGCTTACCTGCCATATACATTGTCTTATTCCGCCGCCGGAACTTTCCCAAAAAAAACACCTCAAAGTGATGGCAATAAAACTTATATTTATAGTAGCGCCGCTCCACTGCCAGGCCTATCCCCCAAAGCGTAGATTTCAGGTACCAATGACAGCAACTAATTTTTCATCAATAATCCGGGCTACATGATCTCAGTCCGACCGAAAAAATTAATGCACTTTACTCCGCTCCGGCTTATACAGACCGGAGTCAAAACAACGTTATGACTACCAGGGAAGCAACTCTCAAGGACAAAGCATACTGGCTTGCACAAATTCAATCACAGGTGCACCACCTTCTCGAACATTACCGCATAGAGCACCAGCTCACCAAAACGCAACTGGCGGCCAAACTCGGCGTATCTAAAGGGTATATTACCCAGATACTGAACGGCGAGTTCGATCACAAAGTGAGCAAACTGGTGGAACTGGCGCTGGCCTTCGACAAGGTGCCTTTCTTTGAATACATGGACACCAACGTGTATCTCGATAAGGTGGGTGATGCCTTTCCCGACAAGGCGGTGATCTATCACCTCCAAAGCCAGGCATCTCTACCGCACGCAGCAGACCAACCCACACCTTTTAACGAAGACAGCGATAAAGACAAAAATAAAAAAGCGGAATAAGCACATATTCACCAGCATTAAAAAAGCCTTACAGCATGCTGCAAGGCTTTTTTAATAATATAGCTGTGGGGATGTGCTTATTCGGTTTCCAGCCAGCGCCGGGCTATTTTGTCTTCCCCATAAATATCTTCATTAAAGCGCAGCTTTCCGTTTTCGCCCGCCTCCGCCGTAAAGTAGCGGAAATATACAGGGATGCGGTTTCTAAGATCCACCTGTTTACGTTCTCCCCTGGCCAACCATACTTTAATGCTATCTCTCAGGAAGGGGTGCGTACTATCGCTGCTCACCAGGTAGTTGGCAAGACTATCCCATTGCTGCACCCTCACACAACCATGGCTTAACGCACGGAAGGCGTTTTTAAACAATCCACGGTTATTGGTATCGTGCAGGTACACGCTGTATTTATTAAAGAAATTAAATTTCATTACCCCCAGCGAATTGTCCTCCCCATCCATCTGGCGCAGGGTGTAAGGGAAGTAGTGCTGGCCCATGCGGCTCCAATCTATCTTGGAAGGATCTACTTCCTGCCCGTCTTTGCCGATCACCTGGAGATTCTTTTTCGCCAGGTAATTGATATTGCGTTTTATGGCAGGGATCATTTCCTTCACGGTAATACTAAAAGGTACGCGCCAGTAGGGGTATAGCTGGAAATTGGTGAGCGTGGAGGTGAGTAGCGGGGAGCGCGTTTTGGGTGCCCCTACAATAATGCGCGATGCCAATGCTACCTCACCGTCTTCTACCACGTGCATCCAGAAGCCCGGCAGGTTCACGAAAATATAACGGTGGGGCAGGCTATCCGGCAGCTTGCGCCACCGGTCCAGGTTCACGGCCGCTTGCTCCATCCAGTCGCTGTAGGGGCGATTGAGGGCCTGTAAGGTTTTTTTGCCGGCTTTGCCATCGGCATACATATTAAACTCTTCCTGGAAGGCTTTTATGCCGGCCTGCAACTGTACCGTATCCTGGTCGCGGCTCAGCGTATCCATATGCCCTGTTTGTATAAGCCGCTGGCGAAGCTGGCTGCGAAAGGCCAGGGTATCGGTGATCGTCAGGGGCAGGGTGTCCCAGGAAAGTGTTTTATATTTTTCTTTGAAATTTTTCAGGGCATCCTTCAATTGCAAATAAGCTTCGTGGCCAGGTTGCACCTGGTCCAGTACTATTCCAATGCGGTGCGTTTCCAGCGCCTGGGAAAGCATTTGCACCAGTGCCGTATCAGTATACAGCGAATCTCGGCGCAGGGTAATACTGTCGCGGGGCGTTACCCCGAAATGCAAGCCGGAAACCATTTTCATAAAAGCATCGGTCAGCATCACATCTACCCGGCCCCAGAGCGCAGCGTCCATTTTGGCGCTGTCTGCATTGCGGCGCAGCTGGTCCACGGCTTGGCGCAAAATTTTATAATGGAAACGGTCCGGCAGCAGGCCCACCTCGTCAGCATTAACAATCCGGTTATACATCGTGTCAAACATGGGCAGGGCTATGCCTTTGGCAGACCACTGCGGGGCATTGGCATGTTGCTGATAAAATTCCTGGATGGCAGAAAGACGGAAGGCAGTAAGGCTGTCTTCCATTTTACCGTTGTTATCGGCCAGGTAGCTCAAACGCTCCTGGATATTTGCAGGTACCGCAGTACCTAATTCTACCACATTTTTGACAATCTCTTTTTGCTTGGGCGCGCGGGTTTTGCAGGCCGTTGCACCAATAACCAGGCATAACAAGCTATAGGTAAATTTATATTTCATGCTGTAAAATTCAGTGGTGCGCGGAAGGGAGAAGCCAACATATGCATGGACCGCGAAAAACTGTTAGGCAAACAGTACGCCACCTGCGCTGCGTTTTTGGTGTAAAGGTTTGGTTTTATTTACAACAATTTTTTTTCACAAATAAAGACTGTACAAATCTCAGCACGGTTACAATCGCTTTCATCTTCAATTATTTTAATAAGGACCTCTCTGCAAGATACTACTTTGCGATAAATCCGGATACGATTAAACAGACCGTTTTTTACATCCGGTGATACACAAGGGGCCGCCAGACCGGGCATTAATTTACGAATGCCCAGCGCAGTCCTACCCGCAGCAGGAAGTTAGGATAGGCGTAACTGGGTGCTGCGTAATTGTTTTTGGCAAAAAAGCTGTTAAGGTTTTCGCCCCGGATATAAGCCCAGAACGATTTAATCCGGAAGTTTACGAAAGCATCAAATTCAGGACTGTTCATGCTGATCTTCTGGCTATCCTGGGGCACAAACATGCCAAAAATGTTGGAATAAGTATCGGCGAAATAAGGCGTATTGTACTTTACTTCTATGCCGGTTACTAGGTTCAGGTTCAGGTACAGCGTCCGTTCAAAGGTAAAGCGCTGCCGCGTCCACCCGGCAGGCACGTGAAAAGGCGTATTGCCCTGGAACTGCTGGAAAGCATAGTCCATGTACCAGTTCAGGTGCTTGCGGATAACGATTTGCTTGGTGAACATTACCTGCAACAGATTAAACAGCGGTGCCTGTGCCGGGTGGTAAAAATCTTTCAGGTAGGTGTAATTATTAAAGATGTAGTAATTGGCAGATAGGTTGTACATCAGGCGGGGGTTGTCTGCCACGAAACTAAACTGGGAATAATTTTGCTTGTTCAGGCCATAGTTATACCAGGTGTTGCGGGTGTTCTGGAAATAGCGGAAGGCATAACCAGGTTCACTGTTCACGTTGCGGAATGCCAGCTTCACATTACCCAGGGTGCGGCTCAGGTAGCGGCTCAGGCTAGCGGTAAGGCTATAATCACCGGTATTAACACCTGCGGTATAAAAATCGCCTTTTGCCTGGAAGTCCCACAGGTGGTTGCGGGTTAGGTTGCGGTATTCCCCATGTAGCATCACGTTATTAAAATTTACCGCCACATCCGGGAAACTGCCCTTGATGGTTTCGAAAGTAGCCCCTATTTTGATAAACTGCGCCTGGCTACCGCGCAACGGAAACTGCACCACACTCAGATCGTTGGATAAAATAGTCCATTTATGCAGGGCCTCCAGTTGCTTATTGGTAAAAACAGGTGCAAAGTCGTAATGCTGGCTGTAATAACTGATAGCCGAATCGGGCTGTATGTCCAGGTATTCGTAGGTGTTGCTACTGTAACTCAGCGTGTGTTGCACACGGAACTTGGGGTCAAACTGGTAATAATCCGTACTATCGTTAATCTCTATGGAATCGCCCTTGCCCCAGTCGTACCCATGGGAAAACAGGATACCACTTTGTTTGTAAGCCGTTTTCACGTTCATACTGCTGCTGCCAAATAGGGTGGCGCTCTCGGTAGCCGGGCCACCTACATTTACCGGGATGGTAAGGCGGTCTTTAAAACGGGAATTGGTCAGGAAGGTATCGCTGCGGATACCGCCGTTCTCGCCGCTGTTTATTTTATTACTATACCAGCTTACTTCTGTGTGATACCGTTTGTTTTTACTCAGGGTGCGCACCGTAACCCGCAGCAGGTTATGATTAGAGCTTTGATTCTGGTAATAGCCGGGCGAGTTTACCTTGCGGTATTCGAACGAGAAGTTAATCCGCTCTCCGCGATTCTGCGTATGCATGGCGTCTATAATCTGCTCCTGCTTGGAGCCTACCAGGTATTGCAGTTCCGTGTAAGGGCGGGTGGTAAAATAAAAGCGGGCGTTATCGTGGTTAAACTCGTAAATGTCGTAGCTATGAAAGCCGGCGTCGAAACCATCCTGCATGCGGGGGGTAAAGAACAGCGACTGGGCGGCATTCCCGTTATTGCCCAGCGTGTGGTAATACGCGGGTATTTGCAGGTACTTCGAAAAATCATTGGCCGCAGAATCGATGGTGTGCGGTGTGGGGTCGCCCAGGAAATAATACTTGAGCGTAAGGGTGTCAGGGGGAAGGGAGTGTTGGGAAGTATCCGGTTTGGTGCCACTGCTGCCTCCCATACCACTAAACCGACCAGTATTGATCTGCGCTATCCCGGAAAGTGCGGAACATATCAGTAAACAGCCTATCAAACATATTTTCCTCATGCTGCGGATTCAGTAAAAATTACAATTGTTGGATCAATTCCCGGAATATCAATGTCAGCTTTGGTTCCGCAGCCTTTGCGGCGGCCAGTACTTCCTCGTGTGATACTTTATTTTCATGCCCTTCCGGCACAATGCCAAGGTCGGTGATTACGCTCATGGCAAACACTTTCATGCCGCCATGGATGGCTACGATCACTTCAGGTACAGTACTCATGCCTACGGCGTCTCCTCCTATGCGGTGCATATAACGGTATTCGGCGCGGGTTTCGAAGGTAGGCCCTTGCACCCCCACATAAACGCCTTTATGCACTGAAATATGATGAGCGGCAGCCACCTGCTCCGCTTTTTTAACGAGTTGTTGGGAATAGGCTTCGCTCATGTCGGGAAAACGGGGGCCCAGTTCCGGGATGTTCTTCCCATGCAGCGGGTGTTCTGGCTGTAAATTAATATGATCGGTGATGATCATCAGGTCTCCCACCGAAAAGGCTTCGTTCATCCCCCCAGCCGCATTGCTGAGCAGCAGCGTGTCTACGCCCAGTGCCTTCATTACCCGCACCGGAAAGGTAACCTGCTGCATGGTGTAGCCTTCATAATAATGGTAGCGGCCTGCCATGGCTATCACATAATGGCCTCCCAGGGTTCCCAGTATGAGGGTACCGGAATGGCCCTCCACGGTGGAAGGCGGGAAATGAGGTATCTGTTCATAAGGTATCTCCTGCCGGTCTTCCATATCACCCACCAGGTTGCCCAACCCACTACCCAGGATGATGCCCGCCCGGGGAACCGCTTTCAGAAATGGCCGTAAAAAATTGCTGGCTGCCCGTATCTGGCTTAAAAGATCACTCATCTGGTGCTGTTGATATGCGTGTATTATATTGGGTAAAGCTGGCCGGCATTTTTACCGCCCCGCGCAAAGTTATTTTTTAATAAGGCAATATGCGCTAAATTAGCGCCAAATTTTATTCCGATGAACTTACACGAGTACCAGGCCAAAGAACTATTGAAAAAATATAATGTACCGGTGCAGGAAGGAATTCCGGTAGACACGCCAGAACTAGCGGCAGAAGCTTACAAGAACCTGAAAGTACAATATGGTAACGAGTTTGCAGTGGTGAAAGCGCAGATCCATGCCGGGGGCCGTGGTAAAGGTAAGATCATTGGTAAAGAACAACGCGGCGTAGCCGTAGGTAAGAATGCAGAAGATATTAAAACCATTGCCGGCAATCTGCTGGGTGGCACCCTGGTAACTATCCAGACCGGCCCCGCCGGCAAGCTGGTAAATAAAGTACTGGTGGCCCAGGACGTTTATTATCCCGGCCCCAACCCCGTAAAAGAATATTACCTCTCCATCCTGCTAGACCGCGCCAAAGGACAGAACGTTATCATGTACTCTACCGAAGGCGGTATGGATATCGAAGAGGTAGCACATAATACCCCCGACAAAATTTTTAAAGAGTGGGTACATCCCTCCGGCGGCTTGCAGCCCTTCCAGGCACGCAAGATTGCCTTTAACCTGGGCGTAACGGGCAATGCCTTTAAGAACCTGGTGAAATTTGTGACCAATCTTTACAATGCCTATGTGGGTGTGGATGCCAGTATGCTGGAAATCAACCCGCTGTTTAAAACCAGCGACGACAAGATCGTAGCAGTAGATTGTAAGATGAATATTGATGACAACGCTATCATGCGCCACCCCGACCTGGAAGCGCTGCGCGATATCACCGAAGAAGACCCCACCGAAGTAGAAGCTGGTAAATACAACCTGAACTTCGTGAAACTAGACGGCAACGTAGGTTGTATGGTGAACGGTGCTGGCCTGGCCATGGCCACCATGGACATGATTAAACTGAGCGGTGGCGAACCCGCCAACTTCCTGGACGTAGGCGGTACTGCCAATGCCCAGACCGTAGAAGCCGGTTTCCGCATCATCCTCCGCGATCCGAAGGTGAAAGCTATTCTGATCAATATCTTTGGCGGCATTGTTCGCTGCGACCGGGTAGCACAGGGTGTTATCGACGCTTACCAGAGCATTGGCAATATCACCGTACCTATCATCGTACGCTTACAAGGCACCAACGCCGCCGAAGCAAAGGAACTGATCGAAAAAAGTGGCCTGAAAGTTCAATCCGCCATCCTGCTCAGTGAAGCGGCGGAACTGGTGGGCAAAGCCGTAAACGCTTAATTTTTTAAATTATCATAGCCCAACGGCCACACCTTATCGTGCGGCCGTTTTTTTATATCCCCTCAGCCAATTATCCCTGTTCATCCCACAGAAAGGCAGCGTTGGCCCCGCCAACCAGGTGGTTCAACATTTAGTAACCACCCACTCTCACAATTTTCTTACCTTCATAGTCCTTCCTTATCTACCCAGACTTGTGCTGAAAACAGCACCCGTATATTTATTCTCTGTTATATCCATACAAGTATGCAACGCATCCGCCAATTCTTTTTGTTTTGCTCCGGGGCTCATCCCTCCATGCTCCGGCGTGCACCGGCCGACACCAATAAATACGGGGGCATTGGGGGGACTATTTTTTTCACCGGCCTGCTGGCCGCCCTCTCTGCTGGCTACGCGCTATGGACGGTGTTTGAACAAGCCTGGTCCGCCATTCTGTTTGGCGCCATCTGGGGACTCATGATCTTTAACCTGGATCGCTACATCGTATCGGGCATGAAAAAACGCGCACGCTTCGGACAGGAACTTCTGCTGGCATTACCGCGTATCATCCTGGCTGTACTTATTGCCGTGGTCATCTCCAAACCGCTGGAGCTGAAAATCTTTGAAAAAGAGATACACGCCGAATTACTGAGCATGGAGCAGCAGGTGTACAAACAGCAGGAAGACCTGGTAAAAGCCCGTTACGCCGCCCGCAGTGCAGAACTGCGCCACGATATAGACACCCTGCAAGGTGCCATCACCACCCAGGCCGCCCGCCGCGATGGCCTTATGCTGCTGGCCCAGCAGGAAGCAGATGGCACCGGCGGCTCCCGGGTAAAAAACCTGGGCCCCATTTACAAAGCAAAAAAAACCGATGCCGACAAAGCCTCCGCCGACCTGCAGCACCTGGATAGTGCCAACACCGCGCAAATACGCGATAAACAACACCAACTGGCCGCCATTGATTCTTCTATGAAGGCAGACATAATGGCCATGGGCCGCGGACGCTTGGATGGCCTGGCCTCCCGCCTGGACGCCCTGGGTCATATCACCGAAAGAAGCACACCCATCCGCTGGGCCAACGGGTTTATTATGCTGTTATTCATTGCCCTGGAAACCGCTCCCGTGTTCGTAAAACTCATTTCCCTGCGCGGCCCTTACGACGATTTGCTGGAACAACATGAGTTTAATTACGAAATGGAACGCAAAGACCGCATGGCCCACCGCCGCCAGCAATCCGAAGAAAGAAAAGACATCCGTGAGCAAACCCGCGCACAACGCGTGCAAGCCGCCATCGACAAAGAACATATGCGCCAGCAAGCCAACCTTGATGTAGAAAAAGCGAAAACGGAACATTGGCAGGCTTCGGAAATTGAGAAATTGTAATTCAACTTTATAGTTATATCACTGCGAAACTGCACGCCTTTAACCTGCCTGCACTTCGCAGTTTTTTTTGTTCCCGGAAAAATCGTTTTATGGAATTGGCAATGTCGTTAGCATCCTATACGCAAATTCATAGTTATGAGCCATCTATTATTAGCCGCCTTATGCCTGGCCCATGGTGCCATGGCAGAACCTAAAAAGCCCTCCCCCTCTACCATTCAGCAGGTTACCGTATTTATAAAGGGCGCTCAGGTAACCCGCACCGCCACGGTGGCCCTCCTGCCTGGTGCCAACACCATCACCTTCAACGGCCTTTCCCCGGACATCGATGAAAAAAGCATACAGGTACAGGGCGATGGCGCGTTTACCATTCTATCTGTTGCATCACAAAAAAATTTTTTACAGGAACAAGTGCAACGCACAGAAATCACCACCCTGGAAAATCAACGCGATGAGCTGAACGATAAACTGAAACACGAAAAAAATTTATTGCACGTCTATGCGGAAGAAGCCACTATGATGAGCAAAAACCAAAGCATTGGTGGCACTAACAACGGTGTTAAAACCGCCGAACTCAAAGAAGCTATGGACTTTCAGCGGGCCAGGCTGTCTGAGATCGCAGACAAACAGCAGTTGATCGAAAAAAACATTGCCTCCATGGAAAATAGCGTGGATAACATCAACCTTCAATTAGTCGCACTGCAACAGGTAAAGAAAAATCCCACCAGCGATATCCTGGTAACGGTCAACAGTAAGAACGCCCTTACTGCAAAATTCACCATCCGTTACGTGGTGGAGCATGCCGGTTGGTATCCTAATTACGACATCCGTGTTCAAAGCATTACCAACCCTCTCACCCTGCAATACAAAGCCCGCGTATTCCAGCAATGCGGGGAAGAATGGAAGAACGTAAAACTTAGCCTGAGCACCGGCAATCCTAAAGAGCGCACCGATAAGCCTACGCTCAGCCCTTGGTATATTTACACCTACAACAGCCCCTCGCAAATGCAGTACCAGCAAGCCATTCAGCAGGCCGCCCGCGCCCATGAGGTCAGGGGCCGCGTGCTGGACGAGCAGGGCTCTCCCCTGGCCGGCGTGAGCGTACAGGTGTCAGATCGTACCATTGGCACCGTTTCCGGAGCCGATGGTAGTTTTTCCCTGCAAATGCCGGACGGCCCGCAGCGGCTGCGCTTTAGCTATATAGGGTATGAACCGGAAGAAATAAATGCTAATGGTGCCGATTTTAAAAGCATTCAACTGCGTTCTACCAAAGAGACCCTCGATGATGTAGTAGTGGTAGGTTATGGAAGGCAGGCTAAAAAAAGTATCACAAGCACGCTGCAAGGGAAAGAAGCCGGCGTCACCATTCGTGGCATAAGTACACTGAATGCAGCCCCGGCTACCATTCCCATCGCCATTACGCAAACTTTTAGCTCCACCACCTTCACTTACGATATAGAACTGCCCTACACCATCGCCAGCGATGGCAAGCCATATACCGTAGATATTAAAGAATTGCAGGTACCCGCCAACTTCCAGTATTACACCGCACCCCGGCTGGACAAAGCCGCTTATCTTACCGCCAGCATCATCAATTGGGAAGAATTAAACCTGCTGGAAGGTGAAGCCAGTATATTTTTTGAAGGCACCTACCTGGGCCGCTCCCTGCTAGACCTGCAAAGCGCCGGCGATACGCTAAACCTCTCGCTGGGCGTGGATAAACAGGTGGTAGTAAATCGTGTGTTACAAAAAGAATACAGCAAAAAACAGTTTCTTGCCAACAATAACACCGCCGAACGTGCCTACGAACTGCGGGTAAAAAACAATAAAGGTGTACCCATTCACATCACCGTGCAGGACCAGGTGCCGCTGTCGTCTGCCAAAGATGTAGAGATCAGCCACGTATCGTTTAGCGGCGCCACAGAAACGCCCAACACAGGCCAGGTGAATTGGGACCTGAACCTGGAACCGTCGGCTGAAAAGAAAATGAATTTAAAATATACCGTGAAATACCCACGCGACCGATATGTAAACCTGGAGTAATGTATTATATCTATGCATAAAAAAAACCAACCTGCAGTACGCCGGTTGGTTTTTTTTATGCATGCCATGCTTCTATAATTTAAAGCTTAATCGTTTTAATGACCAATACATTTTTCTTCATGGAAAATGCATACATACAATTGTTCTCCGGGTTCATGCGCAGCACCGGCCCATATTGCGGATGAAAATCCGTAGGGTCCTGTAATAGCAGCAACCCGCTGAGATCCTTATTCAGCAAGGCGCTCTGCCGGCTAACGGCGTTGGTGAACATCAGTTTTTCCCGGAAGGGCTTAATCATTTCCAGCGAGCCTGGATCGGTTACACCCTTGATCAAGGGAAGGTATTTCACGAACTGCGCTTTGCGGTCGCTGAGGCGCATCACCCCATAACCTGCATATTCCACGTGTTCCGGCGTGCTTTTATGCGCGGGAAACAGATGGTAGAAACGCAGCAAACAATTATTCTTATTGGCATCCGTACTATCAGAAGAAAAATATACCACGCGGCAGTGCATGAGGGCGGTTTTATCGGCGGTACTATCTTCTCCCAGTTTACTTTGCAGTTCCTCCATGGGCAAAAAACCGCCGCTGCCCTGGAACACACCGCTGGTGTCGAAATTTAGTACGGCCAGGCCGGTGCTGTCTGGCAAATTCAGGTAGCCCAATACTTTCAGTTGCTCTTGAAAAAACACAGCGGTATTGAACACAAAAGGATATTCGGCTTTCTTCTCAAATAAACCGGCTTCAAAGCTACTTTTAAAAGCTACGCGGCCACTATCGTTTACAAACACTATGTTGTAACGTTTCTTCACCGAATCCTGGTACTTTTCCTTCACATCCTGGAGGCGGCCAAACACGTATAGCAGTCCACGGTACTTGGCATGTTCATCGTACACAAAAGTGGGCAACGACGGCTGCCGGTTCACCCCATAGCGTACCGAATCTGTGCGTAAAACATGACCGCTACGGTCTACTTTCACGAAATAGAAATTTTTGTACACCCCGTATTTATCCTCCGGCGCTGGCAAGCTAAAAACCTGGGTGAGCGTTCCATCCGGCGCAATCACGGCACTATCGCAGCCGGGCGATTTATGCAAGCCTTTGGGCAGGCTGTCCAGTTCCAGTTTGTGCTGCAAAGCAATGCCTTCGGGCGTTTTGCCATGCAGCATGCCCCCCAGCGAAAAATTTACATCATAAGCCGTGTACACGAAACTATCTGCCCGTGGTTCTATTTTACGGTTTACCAGCGTATCCCATTTCTGTTCTTTAAACAACTGGGGTACGTGGCCTTTGAGTAGCAGGAACCATTTTTCGTTATTGTATTTAAAGCCGCCCATGTTGCCAAGCGGCCATTCTTTTTCGCTGATCAGGTTTAGATTGGCATCCAGGTATTTTACCAGCAGTTTTTTATCCAGGTCGCCCATGGGCAGGTTCAGGCCTTCTTTTTTATGTTTTAAAATGCCTACCACCAACTGGTGCAAGGAATCATCCCAATTGGCTGCCACGGCAAAGGCATAAGCATTATCGGTATTGAACTGGTTGTCTTCGCGAATGTCTCCATTGTCCAATAGCTTAAAAGATTGCTGGTTCAGCAAGGAGTCCTGTGCAAAGGCGCCCCCGCACCCACAAAGGGTCAGAAGGCTGAATAGAAAGGCTTTCATAGGTTTTGCGTGTTTGGTATAGCAACAAAGCGGTATCTGGATAAGGATACTAAATTAAGAAAAAATAAAATATGAAATAAGGGAGATCATTGTCTGGTGGTGGGCAATAAAGGTAAGGGGGCTATACCTATGCTTCCGCAGCCTCTACTTCATACACGGGGCTAAAAAGGTATACCCGTTTGGTGGCGATCTCCTCGCAGCGGAAACGTTTGCGGATGCGCGCTCCCTTACGGAATATCCTGCCATCCTTGGTCTTAAATATTGCGCCTTCCGGTAGCTGCTCCACGAAGAAATGGTTCACCTTCTGTGGATCATAGCGGCGCAACACCCGCATCAGGTTTTCATCTGCGCAGGAGCTGGCAGCCGGGCTGTGAATGCCGGCCATGATAGCAGCTTCCACGTCTGTTGGCATAAAACCCCTGCCAATGATATGCCGTAAAATTTCGGCAAATTCATGCTTCCACTCTTTGCCATGAGCCGCTACGCGGTTGGCATATTTCACCCAGGTAACCAGGTGGGCAATTTCATGCAGCAGGGTAATGAGAAAAGCGTAAGGATTAAGATTGCCGTTAATGCTGATCCGGTGACCACTGCCGTCGTAGGGATGGCGGTAATCGCCCAGAATGCTCTGCCGCTCGCGGGTAATGGTAAGGTGTACCTTGTATTCCAGGATAAAAGGCATCACTTCTTCCGAAGTACCCGCTGGCAGGTAGGCTGCCAGTGCATGTAATGGAGCTTCCTGTTTGGCGGCCATGATTAGCTGCGGGTTTTATTAAGCCGGAAGGAACTGGCAGTTTCCACTACCGTGTACACGATGTACATACCCAGCAGTATAAAAATGGTAGGCTTGCTGATAAACGGGCGGTAGGCCAGTACGTACAGCAATACTCCCAGCAGCATGCACATCATCTTTAGCAGCATGGCGCCCATCACCATACGCACAAATAAATTAGAGTTGTTGGATTCCTTCCCTTTGCGGGTCATGTAAAAACTAAGTGCGGAGATCAGTGCCAGCAGGATATTGCCGAGCAGTAATATGCTAAAATGAAGACCGTTGGCTAACAACCAGGATTTCCCAAAAAATAAAACACCTGTAATCAGCAGACAAACCAGCACCAGGCGGAGCAAAAATTTATTCATTACGTTATTCGGAACTAGGCCCTTTTATACAAAAGTACACCGATTACCTTTCATTTCCGCTTACCGGTATCCTTTACAATCTGGTACAAAATAATACCCAGGGCGGCCAGTGGCAGCACAATAGTAAATAATGGGAACAACCAACCTGTCCAACGGTCTAGCCGGATGCCGGCAAATACTGCCAGCCCCAGGAGCGCCACCATTTGGAATGCCATTCCCGAATAATATAAAAGCTTACTATCAGGCTTCGTTGCCTGCTTCTTCTGCGATAACGGATCTTCCATGTCTGCCGGTTTCAGGCGCTACGTCGTTGGCGTCCATGTAGCAACGGCCATTAAATTTGGCCGAAGGCTCCATTTCGAAATGCGTGGTGTACACATCTCCTTTCACCAGGGCGCTACCCTTCAGAAATAATAATTCTTCCACCTTAATGATGCCGGTTACCTTGCCCAGTACATCGGCACTGCCGCATACCAGGTCACCGGTAATCTCGCCTTCTGGCCCTACTACAATCTTGGCCTTGGTAGATACCAGCCCATTCACCTGGCCGTCTATCCGGATATCCCCTTCACAAACGATATCGCCCTGGATGGAAGTGCCATTGCCAATGATATTAACATTGCTCGTAGGCAGGGTAATTTTGCTTTCGCTCTTAGCGTTGCGGTTGTTATTACTAAACATAGATAGGTCTTAAAGGTTTTCAATTAGATGTAATATAATTAAAAATTGGAATATTTAATAGGTACTGTTGTCTACTTTAGGAACTTTAATGGTAGTGGTATCCAAGGCTTTGGGCACATCGCCCGTAATCATTTTCTTCAGTCCGTCCAGGTATTGATCGTGTTGCCGCAAGGCCTGCTCTAGCGAATCAGTGCGCAGCTTCAGGTGAATAAATTCACGGCGCTGTTTCAGATCGCCATATCCGGGAATGTAATAACGCAGCGGCGTAAATACAATGGTGGATACCGTAATCGTTACCAGCAAAACAAATAAGGTACTCAAAGCAATATACACACTCTTGCGCGATAAGCGGAAAGCCGTTACCTCTTCATACGTATCGTCATTCATGATCACCAGCCGGTACTTGTGATTCAGTCTTTGCAGGTTACTCGCCTTCTTCTTACTCTTTAGGTCGCGGCTTGACATACGTTTGTTTACGGCTTTATACGCTGTAAGTTATACATTTGATCACGAAATAACAATTACGAAATTTGAACATATGACGGGCGTACGACAAACGGTATGTGCCCGGGATTATTGTTTTATTATTAAAAAAAATAATCATACATAGCCCCTGCTCCGTCCCTGCGGCGGCTGGCCGGAATTGATAGCCAGTTGTTTCCCGGAGAAATAAATATCCTATCTTTAAAAATATTTTTGCCTCCAGGCAGTTTATATATAGATCTTACTACCCTGGCACCCATGAAGCGTAACAGCGTTATTTCCTTATTTTTCCATACTATATTCTTTTGTTGCTTCGCAGGTGCATCCGTGCTGCATGCGCAGGTTACCTACCCAACTACGCCCACTACAACGCCCATCGTACCCAAAACACCGGTTACGGTACCTTCCAATGATGTGCCTGTGATCACCGCACCCACCCTGCCCGGGCAGGTACAGCAACAAAACACGCAAAACAGCCAGAACCAAAACGGCCAGTATAACAACACGCCGGCCAATAGTAAGTTCCCAAACGCCCTTCCGCAAGCACCTACCGGCAGTGGTGCCACCAGTGGCAAGCAGCGCCCCGCCTATCAGCGAAATAATATGCCCGTAATACGCACTAACCAGCGCCTGCCTTCCGAGATCATGGCAGATAAAAAATGGACCTGGAACCGGAAGTTTTTCCAGAACATGGAAACCCGCTATAATTACTACTTCCACGCCAAACAAAAAATGAATGCCGCCGTGCGGGGCATTGGCCTCCAATGGCAGGACGATTATAATCACCTGCTGCCCTTTTACCCGTACAACGTGAAAAACCTGGGCATTAATAATACCGACCTGGACTCCGTGATCATCAAAGCGTCTACCGGCATACAACTGCACGATCCACGGGGCAAATGGATACCGGATGCTTACCTGCTCATTGGCGAAGCCTACTATTACCTGGCAGACTACCCGAATGCCGATGCTACCTTCCGTTTTATCAACACCAAGTACGCGCCCAAGTCCAAATCGCAGTACAAAGCCATTGTGGGCAGTAATGAAAATAACCGCAACGGTACGGCCATTACAGTAGCTACCAAGGAAAAGACCAAAGGCTTTTTCCGTTTCTTCCAGCATAAAGCCGTACGCAACGATGCCTTCCTCTGGCGGGCACGCACCCTGCTGGAACAGGAAAACTACGACGAAGTACGCTCGCTCATAAATGTGCTGATCAACGATCCCAATTATCCAAAACGCTTGCAACCCGGCCTAGCCGAAGTACAGGCCTATAGCCTTTACCGTCAGGAAAAATACGCAGAAGCTATCGCCCCACTGCGTAAAGCCGCGGATACCAAAGGCGATAAATATGCGAAAGCCCGTATGCGCTTTATTCTGGGACAATTGTACCAGCGCTTTCACAAACGCGACTCGGCCCTGGCAGAATACCACCACGTGGTAGCCCTGAAACCAGATCCTATCATGGATTTCCAGGCCCGCCTGGCCATTGCCGGCATGAATGCCGGCGCATCGGGCGGATCGCTGGAACAGAGCATGGCCATTCTCCAAAACATGCTTAAAAAAGACCGCTTCACCATTTACCACGATATTATTTATTACAACATGGCCTTGCTCCAGGCCGAATATAAACACCCCCCGGAAGCCATCGCCCTGTTGCAAAAAAGCCTGCGCGCAGGCAGCGACAATATGTTTCAGCGCACCATGACCTACAAGGCGCTGGCAGATATTTATTACAACGGGAAAGACTACACCCAGGCCCGCAAATATTATGATAGCACCGCTACCTTCATGACGCCTGATTTTGCCGAGGCCAAGCTGGTAAACACCCGCAAAAATGTACTGGACGATGTAGTGAAAAAGAAAGCCATCATCCGCCAGGAAGATAGCCTGCAACGTATTGCGGCCATGTCGGAGCCCGACCGGGTGAAGTACCTGCAAGTGCTGGTGGCCCAGCTAAAACAACAAGCCACCCAGCAGGAACTGGCTGCCAACTCGCCAGGAAATAATTACAACTACAATCCCAACCTACCCGGCCAGCAACTGGTGTCTGGCGTGCCCATGCCCGGCAATAATAGCATAGACGCTAACCAGGCAGAATGGTATTTTTATAATCCTAACAGCAAGTCCGTCGGCTTCACAGAGTTTAAAAAACGCTGGGGCAACCGCCCACTGGCCGATAACTGGCAACGCTCCTCCGCCGGTACACCCGTGTCGCTGGAACCTAAACCAGATGCTACCATAGATCCGGCCCTGCTGCTCACCAGCGATGTGAAACCAGACAGCATTTCTGCTCAATTGCTCGTGAAAAACCTACCCCTTACAACGGAAAAACTCCAGGCCTCCCGGGTAAAACAACAGGATGCAATGTTTGATCTTGGAAAGATCTATCATGACAAACTGGAAGATGCGCAGATGGCCATCGAAACGTACGATTCGCTGCTCATTAAATATCCTGACCACCCTAAGAAAGAAGAAGTGCTTTACTCCCTCTACATCTGGTATGGCCAATTGAACCAACAGGATAGGTCGAATAAATACAAGCAGATCATCCTTACCCAATACCCCACATCCAATTTCGCCAACATCATCCAGTATGGCAATAAACCAGCCGATACCAATGCCGGTAAGATCCGCGAGATTGCTGCCGCCTACGACACCGCCTATCTTCAATACCTCACGGGCCGCTACCCCGAGGCGCTGGACCAGATCAGCAAGATCGATACTACTTACGGCTACAGCAGCCTGCAATCCAAGATAGACCTGCTGCAAGCCATCACGTATATTAAAATAGATACCTCCGCCACCCGTGGTACTGCCGCCCTCCAAACCGTGGTGAAAAAATACCCGCTGGATACCGCTATTCAGCAGCAGGCACTTGCTATCCTGGATGCCCTGAGCCGCCGCCAGCAGGTAACAGACTACCTGACCCACTTGCAGGTACAACGGCAAAACAATAATGGACAGGTGGTAGACGAACACGTAAGCATGATTTATCCCTGGCAGCGCCAGCAAATGCACCTGGACTCCCTGCGCAACAAGGCCCTGCAGGATTCCCTGATGAAAACCGCCGCCGATTCCCTGGCAAAGATACAGGCCGATTCTATTGCCAAGGCCAACCTGCCACCCCCCAAACCGGTGACACCTTATAAACTGCCCAACGAAACCGCCGCAGTACCACACTTCGTAGTACTGCGCTTTACCCGCGTAGACAAAGCGCTGCTGGAAGACGTGCTGAACCAGTTTACCCGATACAATGCTGCCCAGCATCCAAATGATAAAATAGAAGTCAGCAGCTTTGTGCTGACACCCACCGATATCATGCTCATATTCCGGCTGTTCCCCAACGAGAACGCCTCGCTGGAATATTACGATGAGCTACGGATCGCCGCTCCCGATAAGATTATTCCACGCGTGCGGGAAACAGACTATCAAATGTTTATCATTTCCAGGGACAACTTCATACTGCTAAACAGTACCAAAGACCTGCAGGGTTATATGCAATTCTTCCAGCAAAATTACATGACCCAGCAGTAAAAAGGTAGGCACAGCTACTTTGCTCCTCGCAAAACAGCCGCCTGGGCTACCGGTACTTAACATATAATACCTGCTACCTACGCCCTTTTTTTAATAGCTTTGCAGGAGAAACGTGCGCAATTTTATTTTAATATGACATCTGGATCGATGTTTGCACCACACGCCGTTTCAAACACTGTAATACGCGCAGCCGCACTACACGCCGGTTTGCTCCCAACTTATAACCAAAGCCAAATAACACGCATCAATGAAACGTTCGGTGAAAATATTGTGGATCACGGTCTTCAGCGGGATCGGCCTGTTCGTCCTGCTTCTGCTCCTGTTCAATTTCCGGATCATCGGCAACATTCCTGCCCTGGAAGACCTGGAAAACCCGCAAGCCGCCCTCGCCTCTGAAGTCATCGCCGACGATGGCACCATTCTCGGTAAGTATTACATGGTAGACCGGTCTAACAGTGACTATAAAGACATTTCTCCCAATGTGATCAACGCACTCATTGCCACGGAAGACCGCCGTTTTTACGATCACTCCGGCATTGATGCCTACGGCACTGCTGCTATTCCCTTTTACCTGGCTATCGGTAAAAAACGCGGTTCCAGCACCATTACCCAGCAACTGGCCCTAAACCTGCAACTGGACCAATCCGGTAAAAAGCGTTCATCCAGCATATTTGCCCGCTCTTTCCAAAAACTTCAGGAATGGATTATGGCGGTGAAGCTGGAACGCAATTTCACCAAAGAAGAAATCATTACCCTTTACCTTAATACCGTAGCCTTCGGCGATAATGTATATGGCATTGAAAACGGCGCCCGCACTTTTTTCAGTAAAGACGCCGCCCACCTTTCTATAGAGGAAGCCGCCACGCTGGTGGGTATGCTCAAAGGCAACACCCTCTATAACCCACGCCGCAATCCGCAAAACGCCATGAACCGCCGCAATACGGTGATCGAAAATATGGAAGACAATGGCTCCATCACCCTCGCGCAAGCACAGGAAGCCAAGAGCAAACCCATTATCCTGCACTATAATAAAATTGATCACAACAATGGTCTGGCCCCCTACTTCCGGGAGGTGCTGCGCGACGAGATCAAGGATTGGTGCAAGAAAAATAAAAAGAACGACGGCAGCGATTATAACATTTATCGCGACGGCCTGAAGATCTATACTACCATCAATACCCGCATGCAGTTGTATGCAGAAGAAGCTGTAGCCCAGCACTTAAAAACCCTGCAAAAATCCTTCTTTTTACAAAGCAATATCAAGTCCGGCAAAGTATGGGACAAACGCAGCGGCGACCTCGATAAATTCATGAAAGAATCCGACCGCTACCAAAGTATGCAGGATGACAATGCCAGCGATGCAGCGATTAAAAAAGCTTTTTCTACCCCTACCAAAATGAAGGTTTTTGGCTGGAGAAGTGCTACAGATCCAAGTATGAATGAGATCGATACCGTAATGACTCCCATGGATTCTATCCGCTACATGCGGGAGTTCCTGCAAACCGGTTTTATGGCCATGGACCCGGAAAGCGGCGAGGTGAAAGCCTGGGTGGGTGGCCCTGATTTCCGTTACTTTAAAAATGATCACGTGATGAAGACCCGCCGACAGGTGGGCTCTACATTCAAGCCATTCCTGTATTGCTTTGCCATTATGAACGGGATGTCGCCCAATACCATGTTGCCCAATGAACCTATTACCATTGGCAACTGGACCCTCAATCACAATTCCGAAGGTTCTGTAGGCGGCAACATTACCATGGCAGGCGCACTGGCGCAGTCGCTGAACCTGGTCTCAGCCTATTTAATCAAACAATTAACGCCACAAGCCGTGGCCGATTTTGCCAATAATAAAGTGGGCTTTGGAGGCCGTGTACCCGCCTACCCTTCCATTGCACTGGGTACGCCGGAACTGTCGCTCTATGAAATGCTGCAGGCTTACACCATGTTCCCGGCCCGCGGCATCATTTCTAAACCGATCTACATTACCCGCATTGAAGACCGCAATGGCAATATCCTGGAAACCTTTGCGCCCGTAAAACGCGAGGTGATCAGTGAAACCGAAGCTTACACTATGGTGAAAATGATGGAAGGGGTAACGGCCCCCGGCGGCACTGGTGCCCGCGTGCGTTTCCGCTATAACTTACAGGGCGAAATGGCCGGCAAAACCGGAACTACCAATGATAATACCGACGGTTGGTTCCTGGGCTACACCCCACAACTCCTGGCCGGCGCCTGGGTAGGTTGTGAAAATAACTATCTGCACTTTAGCACCACTGCTATGGGCCAGGGTGCCAATACCGGCCTGCCCATCTGGGCCTACTTTATGCAGAAAGTGTATGCGGATAAATCACTGAAAATTGATCCCAAATCTACCTTCTCCATCCCTGCCGGTATGCATAACGATATTAACCTGAATTACGATAGCAATGTGCCGCCGGATGCACAGATCGATGACCAGGGCAATGGCAACGCCGCCGATTATCTGGATGTAAGCGACTATGGCGAGCCTACCCAGCAACCCGGCCAAAAGGAAAAAACAGGCGAGAACAAAACTCCCGCCCAACCACCTGCCAAAACCAATCCGCCTAAAAAAGACGGACAATAACGTATATGCACCTACGAAAAACGCGCATCTTTTTCCGGATGCGCGTTTTTTTTGCTATCTGAGCTAAACACTTCTACATATAGCCGCTTGCTATTAATGGCCTTAAACATTCATCAAACCTTAGCACGCTTCCTGATTCACTCACCCACAAAAAGGCCTGATGGGAGTTACCGCATCAGGCCTTTTTATATGGCCCGTAACCGGGCTGGTATGATTAGATTTTCTGGTTTTCAAAAACGTAGCGGCTACCTTATTTTTTGCCCCGCTGCGCTTCTTGCTGGCGTTTTTGCATTTCTTCCAAACGCTCTGCCCACTTGCTTTTGGTGGTAGGCTTCTTTTTATTTTCCTGTATCTGTGCATGGATCTTGGCATGATCTATCACCAAATTTTGCAGCACCCATTGCAGGATGATGCTGATGGTGTTAGACAGGAAATAATAGAAGGTCAATGCAGCCGCGAGTTTATTGAAAATACCCAGCAGCATGATCGGAAATACAAAAGGCATATACTTCATCACCGGGTTGCTCTGGTCGGCCATACCACGGTTGTAGAAGGCCAGGATCAAACTGGTGGCGGTCATGAGCAGGGTAAACAGGCTCACATGATTGCCATAGAAAGGAATATTGAAAGAGAAATTCAGAATAGAATCGTAAGTACTTAAATCCTTTGCCCACAGGAAACTTTGCTGACGCAACTCAATGGAAGAAGGGAAAAAGTTGTACATCGCCACCAGGATAGGCAGTTGCAGCAAGGCGGGCAAACAGCCGCCCAGTGGACTTACGCCGGCGCTCTTGAACAATTTCATCTGCTCCACGCCAAAAGCCTGTTGATCGTCAGCATACTTGGCGCGCAGCTCATCCAACTCCGGTTTCAACACCTTCATTTTAGCCTGCGACACGTAACTCTGGTAAGTGAACGGAGAAATAAGCAGGCGAATGAAAATGGTAAGCAGGATAATAATAACACCATAGTTGTGGATAAATCCGCTGAGGAAGTTAAACACGGGTATAATTACCCATTTGTTTACATATTTCACCCAGAAGAAAATGCCAGAACCCAGTGGGATAATGTTTTCCAGGCCAATATTATAAGACTTCAGCGTTTTATAGTGATTAGGCCCGTAATAAATTTCCATGGGAAAACGGAAATCATGGCTACGGTCATACGGCAGTTGCAACGTAGCATAAGAAATACCTACGATGTTACCACTTTCTGGTACCTGGGTATTAAAATCTGCGCTGTTGAAGTTATGCTTGTCTTTTGCAATTAGCGCCACGTTAAAGAACTGTTGTTTAAAGCTAACCCACTGTAAAGGATTGCTCAATTGCTCGTGGCTGGTGCGGGACAGGGTGAAGAAATCGTGCTTGCCGGCTTCGGTCTGGTAATGCACCTGGTTGTTGGTCCGCTCGTTTTGCATGTCCTGTTCCTGTTTGCCAGCCTGGGCATTCCATTGCATGGTAAGTGCATTGGTGCCGGGAACCAGTACATTTTCCAGTCCTACTGCCCGCACGGTAAAGTCTACAAGATAACTGTTAGGCTGTAAAGTATAAATGTATTCCAGGTATTGCTCCGGGTTGGAGGTAGGCAGATGGTAAGTCAAGGTTTTAGCACCGTTAACCTCCGTATAAGCGGGGGTGAAATAAAGGTCGGCAGTATTAAGGGTATGACCGGCAGCAGGCAGTTGCAGGGCCAGGCGGTTCAGTGAACCTTCCTGCAGCATCAGTGGACCGCCATCGAAAGTTTTAAAATTTTTGAGTTGTACGCTTTGGGCATCGCCTCCTTTATTGGTGAAGATGATCTTTACCACGTTATTTTCAAGGATGGTGGTCTGCTCATTGCCACCGGCTGCAGCAGCAAAGGTCCCATATTCACCGGCCAGTCGAGCGCTATCCACGGCAACGCCGGCAGCTTGGGCCACTGTATCCACAGGAGCTGTTTTAGGCAAATTAGCCTGGGCAATAGAATCCTTGCGGATTTTTTCAAGTTTGGCCGCACTCTCCTGGCGGTTGCTGATAGTCAGGTAGGCGACCAGCAACGCACCCAGTAAAACAAAGCCAATGACCGAATTTCTGTCCATGAAATGCAATTAAAATTTAGGCAGCAAAGGTAAGCATCTAATTATGAATTACACCGGCCAACAAAGGATTTTAGGCAAACAGGGGTTATTTTTCGGTTAAAGCCAACGTAAGCCCGTATATTGCATTATAGAAATATTTTATATAATTGCTGCAAGTATGAAACACTCCCTTACCATGATCGGCTACTGGCAGAGCGTCTATGAAACCGATTATCCAGATCCTGCCTGGTTTACTGACCACAACTGGGATGCTGCCATCCGCCAGCAGGTGCTGGTCCATCTGAAAGCAGGCAAGCCCATGCCTTATACCTACATGGGCCAAAGCTGGTGCCGCTTTCGCTGCGACGGGCCCCGTACGGGTCGCCTGGGCAGCATGGAATTTACCGATGGCAAATATGTATGGCCCGAGGGCCTGGTGCATTACCTGGAAGCACATGCCCTGCGCCTGCCCCCCGAGGTAACGGAATATATGACCGCCGGCCACGAGATACTGTACGAACCAGCCCCCCACAATTACGAGATCGATTACAATTGGTGGAAAACCCAGAAAGGCTGGAACACCCAGGCCTCCACTTACAAAGGGATAGACATCGGCTACATCGTAATCTCCGCCCGGGGTACAGCATTCGCCGCCTTGCAGGAAGCCGCGTTGCTGCACTTCCTGAGCAAGTCTGGCGGCATCAGGGGCAAGCTCAAAGCTGTGGAAGATGTTATGAAAGGCCATACCGTAGCCGTGCTGGGCCGTTTTCCTTATGTGCAGGATTTCATTGAAGAAAATACCTCCATTGGCCTGGAAATCCGTTTCCGGGAAATACCTTTCGAGCAATACCAGGAACTGGATCTCTCCGCTACTAAAGACCGGACAGCCTGGCTACAGGCGGAGCTGGAGAAGCAAGAAGCATAGGCTTTTCAGCCATAAAAAAAAGCGGCCATTGCCGTAGCAGTGACCGCTTTTTAATAGTATTACAACTGCTTACTGGTGTTCTTCCACCAGCTGTTGCTTGTTACTTTGCTTGTTCTCTGCATATTGCTTGGCCGCTTTCACAAAGCTCACAAATAGCGGGGCCGGGGCTTCTACGGTGCTTTTCAGTTCCGGGTGAAACTGGCAGCCCACAAAAAATGGATGATGGGGCAGTTCTATCATTTCCACCAACCCGCTTTCCGGATTCTTGCCGGATAGTACCATGCCTGCCTGTTCAAATTGCTCCACAAAGTCATTGTTGAACTCATAGCGGTGGCGATGACGCTCGCTGATATGGGTGGTGCCATAAATCTGCGCCGCCTTAGTGCCGGGCTTCAGATCGCAGGCATAGGCGCCCAGGCGCATAGTTCCACCTTTGGAAGTAATTTTTTTCTGCTCTTCCATCAGATTTATCACCGGGTAGGGCGATGCTGTATTCATTTCATAGCTGTGGGCTTCTTTCAGGCCAATAACATGGCGGGCGTATTCCACCACACTCATTTGCATGCCCAGGCAAATACCGAAGAATGGCAGGTTATTTTCCCTTGCATACCGGATAGCCGTGATCTTTCCTTCAATGCCCCGGTGGCCAAAGCCTGGCGCTACCAGCAGGCCGTCCAGGTTTTTCAGTTTCTCATATACATTCTCCGGGGTAATATATTCGGAGTGAATGTTTTCCACCACTACCTTGCACTCATTCACCGCACCAGCATGTACAAAAGATTCCAGGATAGATTTATAGGCATCCTGCAATTCTACGTATTTGCCAATCAGGCCAATGGTGATCTTGGATTTGGGGTATTTCAGTTTGTCGAGGAACTCGCGCCATTTTACCAGTTCTGGTTCTTTGGTCATGGGCAGGTTCAGTTTCTTCATGCAGATCACATCCAGCTTTTCCCGCAGCATTTCCAACGGCACTTCATAAATAGTGTTTACGTCGTTGGCCTCGATAACCGATTCTACCGTTACGTTACAGAACAGCGCTATCTTCTTTTTCAAATCGCTGTACATCGGTTCTTCGGTGCGGCATACGAGGACGTCGGGGTGTACACCATACTCGCTGAGTAGGCGCACAGAATGCTGGGTAGGCTTGGTCTTCAACTCTTTGGCCGCCCGCAGGTAAGGAATGAGGGTAAGGTGAATAACCAGGCATTCTTCTTCGCCCAGCTCCCATTGCAACTGGCGCACTGCTTCAATGTAAGGCAGGGATTCAATATCACCCACCGTGCCGCCCAGTTCAGTAATCACGATGTCGTATTTGCTGTCTTTGCCTAATAGTAAAATGCGGCGTTTGATCTCATCGGTAATATGGGGGATTACCTGTACGGTTTTGCCCAGGTAAGCGCCTTCCCGCTCTTTGTTGATCACGGTTTGGTAAATGCGGCCAGTGGTCACATTATTGGCCTGGGAAGTAGGTTTGTTCAGGAAACGCTCATAGTGACCAAGATCCAGATCGGTCTCCGCGCCATCTTCCGTAACATAACACTCTCCATGCTCATAAGGGTTTAGGGTACCGGGATCCACGTTGATATAAGGATCAAATTTCTGAATGGTCACATTGAAACCACGGGCTTGCAGCAATTTTGCCAGCGAAGCCGCAATAATTCCTTTACCCAAAGAGGATGTCACACCTCCCGTCACGAAGATATATTTTGCCATAATATTGATATTCTGAGAATCTAGCTACTTGACCAAAAGAAGCATGAAAGAAGTGCAGATGTATGATGTTGTACCTGTCAAGTATCACTTCCGAAGGTCATGCAAAGCTACAGCAAAAAAGTGAAAAAAATGAAAAACACCCCGCCCGCTGCCACCGCACTTGGTAGGCGCCTTGGCCCTAAACCATCCATGGTGGCCACTTTTAAAGCTGCACAGGGAAATGCAAAAAAGTGAAGATGGCTTTGCCGCCGATAAATTTCCCCGCACCCCGGAATTTTTGGAAATGGCAACCCAGGCTGACCATACCTACCATTTTTAAGGCACAGCCCGCCACTTAGCGGGTTTTGTTGAATATTTGCCCCCGTATTTTAAATAAACAAAAGACAATGCCTCACCGCACCTTAGCGCTTTTTACTTAATTTTGCAGGCCGGTAAACATAGAAAGTATGACGCTTATGCCCAAGAAGTCGAACGACTCATTGATCCAGATGACAGAACTGGTGCTGCCCAATGATACCAATACCTTCGGTAACCTGATGGGAGGCCGCCTCATGTACTGGATGGACATCGCTTCTGCCCTGGCCGCCATGAAACACTGTGCAGCGCCTACGGTTACCGCTTCGGTAGATAATATTTCTTTTGAAAATCCCATCAAACTGGGTAATGTGGTGCATATTGAAGCCAAGGTAACCCGGGCCTTCAATACCTCCATGGAAGTACACATGAAAGTATGGGGCGAAGATCCCGTGCAGCAATCCCGCTACAAATCCAATGAGGCCTTTATGACTTTCGTGGCCCTGGACCCTAATGGTAATTCCCGGCCGGTACCAGCGGTGATCCCGGAAACGGAGGAGGAGAAACTATTGTTTGAAGGTGCCATGCGGCGGCGCCAGCTCCGGTTGGTACTGAGTGGCCGCATGAAGCCGCAGGACGCTTCGGAGTTGAAAGCGTTATTTTATGACCAGTTGTAGCCCCTGCACCTAAAAATTAAATATACTGCGCAGACCTGTCCTGCGTTTATTTTTTTCGCTTTATCTGCAAGCCCCCCAGGTCTAGCCCGATGAGCGGCGCTACTTTTACCAATATTTTATCGAAATCCTTATCAAAACCTATGCATTCGTCGTACCAGTGCTGATCAAAGAAGCTGAGGTCCAATGGGGCTGCCTGGTTTTGCGGATCAATGGCTGCCGGCCCTTCTTCCTCCCCTACCTCATCAGTCCAATGCATACTACGTTCCATTTCACCGGCCCAAAACTGTACCCTGTCATCCATACTCATGTAAGGATATACCTCTATACGGAAACGCTGCAATTCGCGGTAAGCTTCTTTAGAACGTTCCTGCAACTGGCGCAGGGCCTCCAGGTCGGCAGCGCTTAAAATATTATCGGCCATATCTTTAGATGATGCTTGATGTGAATATGTAGGATTTAAAGCCGCAAGGTACATCCTGTTTTCTGGAGATGATCAAAGCCCTGCATTTAAAGTACGCTGCACTAGGCTTCCCCTTCCCATTCTTTGTAAAACCGGTGCAGGTATTCCTCCATAAATTGGTGGCGCGCGGCGGCCAGTACTTTACCGGAGTCTGTGTTCATACGGTCTTTGAGCAGCAATAATTTTTCGTAAAAATGATTCAGCGTGGGCGCCTGGCTATTGCGATATTGGGTAACGTCCATCTCCAGGTTAGGGGGGATGGACGGGTCATAAATTGCGCGATGTTTGTAACCACCGTAGTGAAAGGTCCTGGCTATACCGATGGCGCCAATGGCATCCAGCCGGTCGGCGTCCTGCACCACATCCAGCTCTTTGGAGTGGAAGCTGCGCTGTGTTTTGCCACCCTTGAAGGAAATGTTTTCCACGATGGCCACCACGTGATGCACGATGTCTTGGGCAATATCCTGGGTCAGCAAAAAGGCCTGTGCCTTGGCCGGGCCAATGGTGTCGTCATTATGATGGAATTTGGCATCTGCAATATCGTGTAGCAGGGCAGCCAGCGACACAACAAATACATTGGCCTGCTCTGCCTGGGCGATGTGTAAGGCCTGCTTCCACACCCGGTAAATATGAAACCAGTCGTGGCCACCCTCTGCATGGGCCAGTTCCTGCTGCACGTAAGCCACCGTACGATCAATAATTTGTTGCTGCTCGCTCGTCATCATCCGGAATTTAGTAATAAAAGTAGCCCTTTTCATAAACACAAAAAGCCTGCCCATTGCGGCAAGCAGTATCTAATCAAAGTCCGGTAAAAAGATCAGTGTTTTTCTGTTTCGCTTTCTACCAGTACATCGGTGAGTGCATTGAGTTTGTCTACCTTGGCGGTAAAATCGCCGGCGAGGCGGTTGCGGATAAGGTGAAGTTTTTCCAGTACCTGGTCCAGTGAGTCGGGCAGGCATTCTTGTAGCACCTGGCGCAAGCGTTTGGCCACGGTGGGAGATTTGCCATTGGTGGAGATGGCGATCTTAAGGTTTCCCTTCTGTACCACGGCCCCTAAATAAAAATCGCATAACTCGGGGGTATCGGCAACGTTAATGAGTACTTTGCAGGAACGGGCTTTTTCCCAGATCTCTACATTAAGCGCATGATCATTGGTGGCGGCAATCACCAGGTCTTTCCCAAAAAGGTCGCCGCAGGAAAAAGGCTTTTGAATAACGGTTACGTGCGGATAATCTTTCACTAGCGCATCCAGTTCTGGGCGAAACCAAGTGGCTACGATGGTTAGCCTGGCGGTGGGACAGTTGCTCAACAAAGCTCCTACCTTCTCCACACCCACATTACCCCCTCCTACCACCAGCACATTGAGGCGGTCTACCTTGAAAAACACGGGAAACAAGTTATTATCGGCCATCACACAGGTATTTAATTGATTTGTTGCAACACTACTCTAATCTATTCATTTAAACGGTCATATGCAAGTTTTAAACAGCCATTTTAATTTCTTTTACAACATGCTGGAATGCCTCATGAAATCGAACTACCTCCCCTATCACAATAATGGCGGGATTACGCAGGTCTTGCTTGCGGGCTATTTCCTGCAGGTCGCTAACATTGCCTACCCCTATTTTCTGAGCTGGTAGGGTGCCGTCCTGGATAATGGCGGCGGGAGTATTTCCCTTACCATGGCGCAGGTACTCGGCGGCAATATCATCCAGCTTGCTCATCCCCATCAGCACTACTACAGTGGTGTTAGCATGAATGGCATTTTCCAGGTCGCGGGATAATTCGCCGCGCTGGGTGGTACCTGTAATGACCCAAAAACCTTCGCTCACGTTGCGCGCAGTGACGGGTATTTTGTTGATCCCCGGAACAGCAATGGCGGAAGTGATGCCGGGAATCACTTCCACGGCAATATCGAACTGCTGGGCAAAGGACAGTTCTTCCTGGCCACGGCCAAACACAAAGGCGTCGCCACCCTTAAGGCGCACCACGCTGCCGTAAGTGAGGGCATATTTAACGATCATCCGGTTGATCTCATCTTGTGTATACACATACATGCCTGCGCGCTTGCCTACAAAACGTTTCAGGCAGTTGGCCGGTGCATGCTCCAGCAATTCGTTGTTAGACAGCGCATCGTATAAGATCACGCGGGCCTGCTGGATGGCTTTGAATCCCTTTACCGTAATGAGATCCGGGTCACCAGGACCAGCTCCTACGAGGGTAAGTTTGGGTTGAATGTTTTGCATACGTCCGGCTTTAGATTAAGTTATAAATGGGGGAACGACGATGGGCATCGTTCCCCACTGAATGTAATGCTTCTTTGCGCAACCGGATAGCAGTATTTTATTGTGCGATCACGGAACCTACGGCGTTGTTTTCGCGGAACAACTGCGCTTGTTTATAAAAGGCCTGGGCCTGTTGAAAATATTGTCTGGCAAAAGCCGCGGTGGGTGCCTGTGCATTGATCTGCAATACCTGCTCCTTAAAATCGGCCACATCAAAGCGGCCTGTGGCCACTAGGTTTTTCTCAAAATCGTTGATAATGCCGATCTGGGTGTTGCAGGCTACCCCTTCGCCCAGCAGCAGGGCCTTGGCAGCTTGTACAAATACGGAGTAGGCATGGTAAATGCCGTCTGCATACTGCCCCTTGCCAATAGCTTCCATGCCGAGTTCCAGCTTTTCCTCTGCTTCATAAAGCAGGGTGGCCACCAGGTCTATTACCACACCGGCGCACTCGCCTACTCCTATAGCGGTGGCATAGTCTTGCGCCTGGCCCCAGTCTACGAAATCCTCCTCTGACAAGCTTTGCAGCTCAGTGAGGGGCTTCAGCAGCTCGTAAAAATATTTCTCGGTCTTACGATCGTAGTATTCGTTAAATTTTTCGGCATCCAGCGCATGGGTACCATAGTCGTTCAGCAGCGTGCGCAGCACATCCGGACCGCGTTTGCTGGGCACTTTAATCACCTTGTCGGCTACCCGGCCTTCGCCATTACCCACTATACCGCCGCCCAAGAGTACTTGCAGGGCAGGTAGTACCTTACCCGCGCTTTTCAGGGAAGAGCCATGAAAGCCAATGCTGGCAATACTATGCTGGCCGCAGCTATTCATACAGCCGCTTATTTTAATCTTAATGTCTTTATTAAATACCAGTTCGGGAAACTCCTCTTCAATCACCTGTTCCAGGGCCGCCGCAATGCCGGTGCTGCTGGAAATAGCCAGGTTACAGGTGTCGGTACCAGGGCAGGCCGTAATGTCGGACACACTGTCAAAACCGGGAGTGGCATACCCCACTTCTTCCAACACGCTGTACACATAAGGAAGGTTACCAGGTTGAATGAATTTTAGCAGCAGGCCCTGGTTGGCCGTCACGCGCACGTCGTCGGCTATTACGCCATGCAGTTTGCCGATCAGGTAACGCGATTCGTCGGAGCGAATGTTGCCCAGCGGTACTTTAATGTAGGCCGCCAGGTAGCCGGCTTGTTTTTGCTGGATCACATTACTGCGTTTCCAGGCCTCATATTTTACCGGGTTTTTAATGCTGTAAGCTGTGCCGGGCGTGCCTTGCGGAGCCTGGGTGTCTGGCCAGGCGGCAGCGTCTATGGGCAGGCGCTGGGCCTTCAGGGCCAAATGTTCTTCTTCTACCAGGCGTACAAATTCTTCCATCCCAATTTTCTGGATCAGGAATTTCAAACGGGCCTTGTGGCGGCTGGCGCGCTCTCCATAACGGTCAAACACGCGCAGTACGTTTTCAATATAAGGCAGGAGCAAGTCGGCTTCCAGGAAGTCAAAAGCTACCTTGGCCAAATGGGGCTGTGCGCCCAGGCCACCGCCTACCATCACCTTAAAACCACGGGTAGGTACGCCCTTTACATCCTGTATCTTGGGTATCAGGCCAATATCGTGCATAAAAGACCAGGCAGTATCGGCATCGCTGGAAGAAAAGGCAATTTTCACCTTACGCCCCATGTCCTGGCATATGGGATTGCGCAGGAAGTAACGGAAAGCTGCATCAGCATAAGGCGTTATGTCGAAAGGCTCCTGCGGGTCTATACCGGCCCTGTCGGACGCGGTAATATTGCGCACCGTATTGCCACAGGCTTCGCGGATAGTAATATCGTCGAGGTCTAGTTTAGACCATAATTCAGGGGTACGCTCCAGGCTTACAAAATGAATCTGTACATCCTGGCGGGTAGTGAGGTGAAGATTGCCGGTAGAATATTCGTCCGATACGTCGGCAATGCGCTTCCACTGGGCCAGCGTCATCTTACCATAAGGAAGTTTAATGCGCACCATCTGCACGCCAGCCTGGCGTTGGCCGTATACACCCCGGGCCAGGCGCAGGCTTCGGAACTTTTCGTCCGGGATCTGTCCTTCACGGTAGAGGCGTATTTTCTTTTCGAGTTCGATAATATCGCGCTCCACGACCGGGTTTTCGAGTTCGGTTCTGAAACTTTGCATGATAAATCAGATTTGGTGGTAAATTTTATATCGGTGTTCGATTGCACTAAAAAATAAAAGCCTCCTTATCGGGAAGGAAGGCTCTTTCAATATCGGTGAGCTGGTATATGATCTTTGCTGCCTCCCCATATTCCCCATCTAGTTTGTAGACTAATACAAATGTAAGGAACGGTGGGTACAATGCAAAAGAAATATGCTTAAAAAAAGGGGGGTGTTTTTGCGATTTGTTCAACCGCCCCCGGCAGCAGGGCTGAGGAGGGAATGTGATAGGCTCAAAAGCGGCCACCATACTGCATTTCCATTTTAGAGAGAGACTCCGTTCCCGGGTATTGGTAGCCACATTCGTTTTAGTTATGGTGTATAACTTCCGGTTATCCTATTCCAGGTAAAATAACTTGCGCCCACTAAAATGACAAAAAGCGGAAAAACTTCGGATTATCTTTGCGGCGGCAATCACGAAAAGACTTACACAATGATCAATACGGTAATATTTGACATGGACGGGCTGCTGATAGATTCAGAACCACTCTGGGGCGCAGCCATGCAGGAAGTATTTGCAAAACTGGGCGTAAACTTGACCCAGGAACAATATGCACAGACCACCGGGCTACGCACCCAGGAGGTGGTAACCTACTGGCACAATCATTTTAAATGGGATAGCGCCTCGCCCGACAAGGTGACCAATGATATTTTGGATACCGTAACCCGCAAGATCATTGAACAGGGTCGCCCCATGGAAGGCATGACCTATATCCTGGATTTTTTTAAGCAACGCCCATTCAAGGTGGGCCTGGCCTCCTCCTCTCCCATTCGCCTCATCGATGCAGTGCTGGATCATTTTAAGATCCGCAACTACTTCGATGCGGTAACCTCCGCAGAATTTGAAAGCCATGGAAAACCCCATCCCGCCGTATACATTGCCTGTGCCAAAGCACTGGGCAGCGACGTGCTGCAATGCCTGGCGTTTGAAGATTCTGCCGCAGGCATGACGGCCGCCAAAGCTGCCCGCATGAAAGTAGTGGTGGTACCAGACGAACATGTACGCGACCAGCCCAGGTTTGGACTGGCAGATGTGAAGCTGAAAAGTTTGCTGGATTTTAATGAAACGGTGCTGGCAGGGTTGCAGTAAGTATACTGCAAAAGGGTAAATTTCTCCGGCATATTACTGTTGTATAAAATAACAAAAGGGGCAGAAAATAACTGCTGCTGCCCCTTTATGAATGTTCATAATTTAATAGGATACTTTTTCACTACCCTCACCATATGCGCCGCCTTTTTCCATTTGAAAGGCTTTATAGAACATTCTTTTCAGCATGCTCCGTGCAGTATGTTTTACATCGACACCTTGATCTGGGCTATGATATAGGCTTTCGCTTCCTTATTATAATACCCGAAATATTGTTTGTCTCCGATATTGAACTGAATCTGGGCTTTGGCATTCTGCTGATCAACTGTTTCTAGATAATCCTTAACCTTGTCTGAAACGGGCGGGGGCACCTTGCCCCGTTTAACCTTACCGGATGCAGGGTCCATCAGCAGACTGAATGTAGTAGCGGTATAGTATTTAGCATTATTGGAACTATAGATCGTTTTACCGGGTGTGTAATAAAAGGGCGTCTGTGGCGAGCCTGCATCCCTTGCTCCTGGACCAGCATATGGTCCATAGTGGCCCGACCCCGACCCCACAGGTACTTTGAGGAAATCGTAAGTACCCACGGTGAGTACGTACTGACCATCTTTGTCAGCAGTTACCATTAATCCTTCCGTACCTTTATTCATGGTTTTCAGGAGGCTATTAAAGCTGCTCACTTCCTTCTCCGATTCTTTCTTTCCCTTGCGGGTTTCCGTGGCCGGCAGCTGCGACATGAGCGACTGGTAATTTTCGCTATTAATTTCCAGATTGTCTATCAATTGGCCACTTTCCAGGTTGAACTGCACAATATGAATATTCTTTTTGTTCAGCACCAACGAAAAAAGTGTATTGTCTTTTACATAGGAATTTACATAAACACCGCCCTTGTCATCCCCAGCCAGCACACTTTTGTAATCATAAAACTTTTCCTGCACCTTGAAATCTACCAGGTCTATGGTGGTTACATGGGTGGGGTGGTCCTTTACGTTTACCACAATATAGAGTTTACCTGCCTGACTAAATATTTTTGAATCTGTAGTAACCAATGAAAAATCCGGTTCCATGCTGCCCTGTATCAACCGGGAGTTCTTCAGGTATTCCGATACCTGATCCCGCTTTTTACCGGCATCGGCAGGAACCTTTAGCGCTACCCGTTTTACCACCACCTTACCTTTACCATCCATCATATGGAACTGCAGCTGGCCGGCATCATCGTTAGCACCTATCACGTAAAATACATTTTGCTCGCTGAAAGCAGCTACCTGTTTTTCACTTTTCATGAGCTCAAAAAGTGGCTTGTGGGTGATGCTGTTCTTATCAAAATCCACTTGTTCCAGCTTATAGGTTTTTTCGCCATTGCTGAAAGCAAAATTGTACACATTGCCATCGCTGGTGCCGCCTTCATAACGATCCGCTCCAGCGCTAAAGAACTTCAGGTCAAGGTCCTGGTCAAATTTGTTCACTACTTTAAAATCGCCATCCACCAGCACATAGCTGCAATGTTTCTGGTCTTTGAGCACCAGCGCAAAGCGGTCTGACTGACCGTTATTAAGAAAATTAGCATCGTAAGTTCCCGGATCGAGGAAATAGACTTTACGAAATTCAAACGGGTATTTTAAAACCGTCTTTTGGGCAAATACAGAAAAGGTTCCTACACAAAGGAATAGGGCTAGCAACATACTGCGCATGGGTATAGGGATTAAGTGCCTAATTTATAACATTGTTACTAAACCTCAAAAAACAGAAGCAGCAAAATCCTGGAAACAAAAAAGGCCCGGACAAATGCCCGGGCCTTTTCATGTAAACTATTTCAAGAAAGCTATACCGATTACTCAGCAGCGGGTTCAGTACCAGCAGCAGGCTTCTCGTCGCCTTCGTTCTGTTTGAGTTTTTCTCTCAGTTCAGCCAGGGCACCCAGGTCGCCTAAAGTAGTTTTTTCTACTTTGCTCTGGATGGTCTTCACTGCCTTGCGGGTTTTGTCTGCTTCTACACGTTTTTCTTTCTGCACCGCTTCTTTTTCTTCGTGTTTAGCTTGTTCCCAAACCTTGGTGTGAGAAACCAGGATGCGTTTTTCGCTGCGATCGAATTCGATGATCTGGAAAGGTTTCACATCTTCCACGTTGATAGGCTTGTCGTCTTCAGTGCGCAGATGACGGGCGGGAGCGTAAGCTTCCAGGCCATATTGCAACTGAACGGTAGCGCCTTTCTCATCTTTCTTCACCACGGTACCTTCATGGATAGATCCAATCGGGAAGATGGTTTCAAAAGTATTCCATGGATCTTCTTCGATTTGTTTGTGGCCAAGGCTCAATTTGCGGTTGTCCTTGTCAATGCCCAGGATCACGATATCAATCTCGTTGCCCACTTTCGTGTATTCGCTCGGGTGATTGAAACGTTTGATCCAGCTCAGGTCGGAGATATGGATCATACCACCGATGCCGGTCTGCAATTCTACGAATACGCCATAAGGTGTGATGTTCTTCACGATACCTTTGTGACGGCTTTCGAGCGGGAATTTCACTTCGATCGTAGACCATGGGTCTTCGGTCAGTTGCTTGATAGACAAGCTCATTTTGCGTTCTTCCTTGCTCAGGGTTACTACCACTGCTTCATACTCTTCGCCCAATTTGAAGAATTCCTTCGCATTGATCGGGGTAGAAGCCCAGGAGATTTCGGATACGTGTACCAGTCCTTCTACACCAGGCAGAATTTCCAGGAATGCTCCGTAATCTTCGATGTTCACTACTTTACCTTTTACTTTGGCACCTTCAGAAATGGTAGCTGGCAAAGTATCCCACGGATGCGGGGTCAGTTGTTTGTAGCCCAGGCTGATGCGTTTTTTCTCATCATCAAAGTCCAGTACCACCACGTTGATCTTCTGATCCATGGCCAGCACTTCGCTTGGGTGAGAAATACGGCCCCAGCTAATATCAGTAATGTACAACAGGCCGTCCAGACCACCCAGATCGATGAAGGCACCGAAGTCGGTGATATTCTTGATCGTACCTTCCAATACCTGGCCTTTTTCCAGTTTGGAGATGATGTCTACACGTTGTTGTTCGATGTCGCTTTCGATCAGGGCTTTGTGAGATACTACGGCGTTGCGGATGGCTTCATTTACTTTCACCACCTTAAACTCCATGGTTTTACCTACGAACTGATCGTAATCAGTTACCGGTTTCACATCGATCTGAGAACCTGGCAGGAAGGTTTCCATGCCATAAACGTCCACGATCAGGCCGCCTTTAGTTTTGCTGGTAACGGTACCCGTAACCACTTCGCCAGTGCGATACACTTCCACGATGCGCTCCCAGGCACGCTGTTGGCGGGCTTGTTTGCGGCTCAGGTGCAAGTTGCCGTCTCTATCTTCTTTCTCTACTACCAGCACTTCCACTTCGTCGCCGATGTGGATACTACCTTGCAGGTCACGGAATTCGTTGAGGGAAATAAGACCATCAGATTTAAAACCGATGTTGATCACTACGTCGGTCTTTGTTAAACCTACTATCGTACCCGTCAGCAGACCATTCTCCTCGATCACTTTGAAAGTGTTCTCGTAAGTTTTGTCGTACTTGATTTTTTCTTCTTTGGTGTAAGAAGAAACGTTTCTTTTGTCTACGCTCCAGTCAAAATCATCGTGGGCGGTTTCTACAACAGGTTCAGGAGCTTTTGTTGTCGCTGTAGCAGCCGGGGCAATTACTTCCGCAGGCGCCTGTTGTTCAGCGTTTTCATTGTTAGCAATGTTGTTTTCTTCCAAAATATAAACCTTTTGAGAGTTTTAGTGCAGCACGGTTTTGTCCGTACCGGGTTTCAAAAGGACTGCAAAGATACGCCTTTCCGCCGAAATCCCTCCACTTTTTCATCCTCATAACTATTTAATTATCAATATTATACGAAACAATGTAAGATTTAATAGTTTCTGTTGCTCATCGAAACTTTGCTTACGCCCTGATTTTATTTTGTGTTCAATGGATATAGGACCGTTTGCCCATGATGGTCCCGGCGTCATTTACCCGCAGGCCCGGTTAGGCATGGTGTAAAATTTTCCATCTGCCTACCGCGCATTTTTCGTAACTTAAATCTTAGCTGGCAGCCCCAGGAAAAACCGCCCCAGTTTACTTTTTCTGTACAAAGCCGTGTAAATATGGCAGGCAAAAATGGGCTATCCGGCAGGCCACAACCCTGGTGAAAGTTTGGCATTTTTTTAGCCGCTCTCCGCATTAGAATTCAAGTTATTTATGCTAATTTCCCATATAATATGAACGGGACTTCTTTTCAATCTGATATAAAGTATTGGCTTAAGCAAGGCAATGCAGTTAACCACCTGCTTTTTTGGAACATCCTGGTTTTCGTGGTGGTAGGGCTTGTAAATGTACTGGCTTTTTTTAGTGGCAGCTTCGGCATGGTAAGTGTTTTTTTGTCGGATAAACTGGCGCTTCATAGCTTCTATCCCACCCTGCTGCGGCAACCCTGGGGTGTATTTACCTATATGTTTACCCACGAAGGCCTTTTCCACCTCTTTTTTAATATGCTCAATCTTTACTGGTTTGGTAATTTGTTCCGCTCTTTCCTTGGCAATCAGCGGGTGCTGCCGGTATACATCCTCGGCAGCTTGGCGGGGGCGCTGGCGTTTGTACTGGCATTTAATTACCTGCCCACCCTGCAGCCATTCGTAGCCCATGCTACCCTGATCGGGGCTTCCGCATCGGTTATGTGTTTGCTGGTATCCTGTGCTACCCTTACCCCCAATTACGAGATCGGGTTGTTGTTCATTGGCTCCATCCGCTTGAAATGGCTGGCGCTGGCTATCGTGGTGCTGGACCTGATCACCATTCCTTACGCCAATCCTGGCGGCATGTTTGCCCATCTGGGAGGAGCCCTGCTGGGATTCAGTTATATTAAGTTATTACAGGGTGGCCGGGACATGGCCGCTCCCTTGGTATATCTTTTTGATAAACTGGGCAACCGCCCCCGCATTACCCTAAAACCTAAAGTGCAGCAGCACCGCAAAGCCGGCAATTTTAAGCCGAAGAAATCACCGCTGCGCGTGATAAAAAAAGAGGAAAACCCACAGCGTCACCTGGATGAACTGCTGGACAAGATCAATGAGCGGGGCTACCATAGCCTTAGTTCCGATGAAAAAGCCTTCCTTGAAAAATTTAGTAAAGAAAACTAAACTTTATGCATAAGTGGAACAATGCCCTTAGCCAGGAGCCTTCTTCCAATCAAAAAGGCGCCCCATCACGGAGCGCCTTTTTGCTAAATGTGCAATAAGTGATTTCGTATCTTGCAGGCCGATAGTTTGTAACATGAAAACATTTGAAGTTCCTGTCATATACCGCAGCCCGCTCATCAGCGCTATTAAAAACAAGCGCAAGGAGCAGGACCGCATGAAAAAAGATTTTACGCCCACGGTGCTGGACCTGGGTGCCGTACGCATTTTGCTGGCCCGTCACTTCGGCTTCTGTTACGGGGTGGAAAACGCTATTGAAATCGCCTTCCGCACCATTGAAGAAAACCCGGACAAACGCATTTTCCTGCTCAGTGAAATGATCCACAACCCGCATGTAAATAACGACTTGCTAAGCCGTGGTGTACAATTTCTCATGGACACTTCCGGCCGCCAGCTCATTCCCTGGGAGCAACTGAAAGCAGCCGATGTGGTGATTATCCCCGCCTTTGGCACCACCCTGGAGATAGAAGCAAAACTAACATCCCTGGGCATAATACCCCTGCAATACAATACCACCTGTCCTTTCGTGGAAAGAGTTTGGAACAAGGCCGGGCAGATAGGCCAGAAAGATTATACCGTGATCGTGCATGGCAAGCCAGGCCACGAAGAAACCCGCGCCACCTTCTCCCACAGCCAGGCAGGCACACCTACGGTGGTGGTGAAAGACATTAGCGAAGCCCGGTTGCTGGCCGATTTCATCACCGGAACCCAGCCCGCCTCCCTGTTTTACGAACGGTTTAAAGGGCAGTATTCCACCGGTTTCGATGTTGTGCAGCACCTGCAGCGAGTAGGCGTGGTAAACCAAACTACCATGCTGGCCACCGAAACTCAGGCCATTGCCGATTACATCCGTGATGTGATGCAGCAACACTACCAGCTTACGCCGGCCACCATTCATGAACGTTTTGCAGATACCCGCGATACGCTTTGCTACGCCACCAATGATAACCAGAGCGCCGTAACCGGCATGCTGCAGCAACCGGCCGATCTGGCCATCGTAGTAGGCGGATACAATAGTTCCAACACCTCCCACCTTGTGGAATTGTGCGAAGCACGTTTACCTACTTACTTTATTTCTTCTGAGGAAAAGATACTCTCTCGTGCAGCGATCCTGCACTATGATTTTCATCATAAGCAAGAATTGCAATCCAATACTTTTTTGCCGGAGCAAGGCCCGGTCAGTATCCTGCTCACCAGCGGGGCCTCCTGCCCCGACGCGTTGGTAGAAGGCGTAATCCGTAAGATTGCGCGGTTTTATAACGCGGAGGAAAAACTGGAAGCGGCGATTTAAGTAAAGGGGGCTGATTTGCTGCTAACAAAAAAGACACCCGGAGGTGCCTTTCTTCTTTGGGGGTAGTTTGCACGTATGCAGTGAAAAAATTTTATATATGCAGTGTTACATAGATTCGCGTTTCAAAAGTATACTTTGATTCAGGGTAGTACAACCATTAATTCGTAACTGGCGGATTATTTAACGTAACTGGTTGGTAATTGCGGATATCCGGCCTAAAAATGCATTGCTTTCTTCAAAAATTCTGCCTTTCTGCGCCGCGACACTTCTACCTGTGTTCCATCGCTCATCAGGGCAAAACCGCCCTCTCCTTGTATGTAAGACTGCATTTGCTGCAAGTTTATGAGATGGCTGTTGTGTATCCTGAAGAAATTTATATCCGTCAGCAGCTCTTCGAACTCCTTGAGTGGCTTAGACACCATCAGGTGTTTCTTATCGGTAAAAAAGATTTTAGTATAATTGCCCGTTGACTCGCAGCGCACGATATTCTGCACCGGCATAAATACCAACCCATTGATGGTGGGCAGGGCTATTTTTTTATGGTTTTGTTGCAGTGTCTTCATGTTTTGCAAAAATACCTCCAGCGGTGAGTCGTTGGTTTCCCGGGGCGCGCCACTGTTACGTTTTTCGCGGAACTTTTCAAGGGCATCCTGCAGTTCCTTGATGCTGAAAGGTTTCAGCAGGTAATCAAGGGCATTGAATTTAATGGCTTTGAGGGCGTACTGCTCATAAGCGGTGGTAAAAATTACGTCGAAATTGATTTTATCAAAGAGTTTTAACAGCTCAAACCCGTTTTGGTGAGGCATTTCCACGTCCAGGAATACCAGGTCAGGCTGCATTTCTTCTACCAGGTTGCGGGCCTCTTTTACACTACGGGCCCCTGCCAGTACGGTTACGCCAGGACATTTTTTTTGCAGCATGGTTTGCAGTGCTTCAATGCAATGCTGCTCGTCATCTACGATAATGGCTTTAATTTCGCTCATAGTGGAGTAGAATAATAGTTTTAAAAAATAAACTCCACGGGTAGCACTACCACAACCTCAGTGCCGGTGGGGTTTCCCTGGTTATCTGCCAGGTCGTTGATCTTTACATTGGCATCTTTAGAGTTATTCATCTTGCGGATCAATTCTATCCGGCCCATGGTCACTTTCATGCCCATGGAATGATGTGTTTTACCTTTCCGTTCCTTTATTTCCATGGCCAATTTACGGCCTATACCATTGTCGGTTACCTTGCAGGTCATCAGCCTATTCTCTACTTTGATGTCTATGTCTAACCGGCCTTTTTCGGGGCGGTGTACCAGGCCGTGCCAGATGGCGTTTTCCACGTATGGCTGGATGATCATGGGTGGAATAAGCACCTCTTCCCCATTTAGCTGGTCGGCCACATTAATGTGATATTCAAAAGCGTTGTTGCAGCGCAGCGATTCCAGGTCCAGGTAAAGCTGCAATGATTCCAGTTCTTTATTCAGCGATATAAAAGTATGCTGGGTATTATCCAGTATCATGCGCATAAGGCGGGAAAACTTGGTCAGGTAATCGGAAGCCTCTTCCTGGTTATTGCTCCAAATATACCGATGAATGGAACTAAGGGAGTTAAATATAAAGTGGGGGTTCATCTGTGCACGCAAGGAACGCAGTTCTAATTGCAAGGTACGGCGATTCACCTTCAGGTTGCGGTGGCGGATGTAAAAGAAACCGCCTACAATCAGCGCTATGGTAAAGATCACCAGTGAAAATACCACGATCACGTTACGTTTCCGTTTTAGTTCACTCACCTGTTTATCATGTTCCAGGGATTTAATCTGGCTGTCTTTCCGGTCTACTGCATAAATCGTATGCATCTGGGCCAGGGCGGTGGCCGATTTATCAGCGATCAGGCTATCTTTGTAAGTAAGAGAGTGATTCATGGCTTCCAGCGATTTTTCAAAATCGCGGCTGCTTTTGTATTCCCCGGCCAGGGCCTGGTAAGCATCTATCAGCATGGCCTTAAAACCCCACTGGCGGCTGATGTCTACGGATTGTTGCATATTGGTGAGGGCTTCTTCGTGTTTGCCCTGCTTGGCCAGCAACTTGCCGATGCTCAGGTAACTTTCGGCGATGTGTATTTTATCGTCTACATGGTCATTCACCGTCAGGGCTTTTTGCAAATAATCCATGGCTGTGGCATAGTCTTTTTTGTCCTGGTAGGCCGATCCAAGGGCATTGTAGCAAATGGCGATGCCGATGTTATTTTTCATCCCCTGGTTTACCGCCAGGGAGCGTTTAAAGTAATCGATGGCCAGGTCGGTCTTTTTCAAAGCCTGGTAGGCGTAGCCCAGGTTACCCAGGTTAATGGCGATGCCCAACGGGTTGTTGGCCGCTTCTTCCAGGTGCAGGGAGCGATTAAATTGGGCAATGGCGTCTTCGTTCTTACCATCAGTTAGCTCAATGTTCCCAATACTGTTGGTAGCCACACAAATGTTGCGGGTATCATTTATTTTCTCTGCCACCTGTAAGGCGCGGTAATGAAAGTCGAATGCTTTTTCGAGATTGTCCAGGCGGCGGTAGTCTACGCCAATGCTGTTCAGGGAACTGGCAATGAGGTGATCGTCATGGGTTTCTTCTGCATATTTCATGGCCTTTTCGTGGTAGTCGGCAGCCAGGATGTATTGGGAGCGGTTTCTTTTGTCGGTACCAATTTCGTTATAGGCATCGGCCAGGCCACGGTTATAACGCAACTGTTGCGACAAGGCGATGGCTTCCTGCCAGCAAATATTATCCGTTTTTTTATTATCGAAATAAGCAGCCCATTTGCGGCCTAAGGAGAGTAAGGCACGCACACGATTGGTATCGGCAGCCATCTTGTGGACGGAATCAATACTGTGCATAACGGTAGCTTCATCCTGGGCGATAACCGTTAGAGAAACGAGGAATAGCAGCCCGAACCATAATAAGAACTTAGCGGACATGAAATGGTGTATAGTGCGCTCACAAGTTAAATTTTTTATTGATACGCACCTACCCTTTCCGAGTGCAACATAGTGTGGCATGGCTTTTTTTATGGTGGCCGTTGGAGGCAGTATCTGGACAGAACGGTTTTAAAAAAGCGAAAGGGCGAAAGAATTCGCCCCTTCTTCCTATTAACCGAATACACCTACTGAAAACATGGAGCGGGCGCAGTGGCCCTACTCCACATTAAACTTTCAACTACGTATGCAGCATACTGCTGTAGCTTGTTCTTTTATAAAGTGTCAAATTCTAATACGGTTAATAGCAAAGGGTCTTTTGTTGGATATAGTAGTCAGGATACGGCTTCAAATCAGGTGAAGTTATCTTGAACGATACTTGTAAATTTCATACGTCACAGGGCCATTGTAACACTATATCACGGATTACGTAACAAATTATAAGACCAATGCTTAAGCTTGTGAATTAGGTACGGGTGCTACAACATTCCGGGAACGAGCTATTTCAGGCATCATTATATTTACCGGCGGTAGTACGGGTAAGTTTTTTCGAGAGGATGTGGGAAAACTATTAAGGTTATACTCACCATCGCGTGGGCGGGTGACATGACAAATGTAAAAACTCTTTTTAACAATTACGAAAATAAATTTCAGGAAGATTGCAGGAGTAAGATATCTTCTACCCACTGCATGGCTAGCACTAATTGCTCGTCCATGGTTAAGTTACTGTTATCCAACACGATAGCGTCCTCAGCTTTACGCAGGGGGCTTATGGCGCGGTTAGTATCAATATAATCCCGGCGCTCCAGATTTTCTTTTACTTCCTGGATGGTGATCAGGGGGTTGTTAGCAAATAGCTCCCTGAAGCGGCGTTCTACACGGATGGCGGTATCTGCTGTCATGAAGATCTTGAGCTCCGCCAGGGGAAATACAGTGGTGCCAATGTCGCGCCCATCCATGATAATGCCTTTGTGAATGCCCATTTTTTGCTGCTGGGCCACGGCAAAGCTGCGCACCGCGCCAATGGCGGCTACATCGCTCACTTTGTCTGCCACCAGCATTTCGCGGATTTGGTGCTCTACATTTTCTCCGTTGAGATGTATTTCAGAAAAGCCGGTTTGATCATTGGGCAAGAATTCCAATTCTATATTAGACAGGGCAGCGGCAACTGCTTCCGGCTGTTCCCACTGCACCCCATTGTATATGAAATACAGGGTTATGGCACGGTACATGGCACCGCTATCGATATACACATAATTCAACTGGCGGGCTAGTTGGCGGGCCAGGGTACTCTTTCCACAGGAAGAGTAACCATCTATCGTAATTACAATTTTTTTCATCAGCAGCTACAAAAGTAGGAAAAAATTATAGTGGGTACAAGGCAGGTGGGAGATGCAGGAAGGGCCGGGTTAAAAAAAATGGCTGCCTCCATTTTTAGCGGGAGCAGCCATTTGCAGGATTATTTTTTATTTGAAAATTATGCTTCTGATTTCTCTGATTTACTCTTAGAAGGATTCTTCAGCGTAAAGATCAATTTCTGATTTTCTTTATCCAGGTCGGCGATCAGAATATCTCCATTGTGAATATTCATGTTAAGGATCTCTTCGGCCAAGGGATCTTCCAGGTATTTCTGGATAGCCCGGTGCAGCGGCCTTGCGCCAAACTGCTGGTCGTATCCTTTTTCTGCGAGGAAGCCTTTGGCCTCTTCGGTCAGCTCCAGGCTGAAACCCAGGTTGATCAAGCGTTTCAACACACTCTGCATCGTAATATCGATGATGGTGTAGATATGCTCTTTAGACAAGGAATTGAAGATGATCACATCGTCAATTCTATTCAGGAACTCTGGGGAGAAGGTGCGTTTCAGCGCTTTCTCGATCACCGCCTTGGTATTTTCTTCCTCGTTGGCAATCCGGTTGGTCGTAGAGAACCCTACGCCGGCACCGAAGTCTTTCAACTGGCGGGCACCAATGTTGGAAGTCATGATGATGAGGGTATTCTTAAAGTCCACCTTACGGCCCAGGCCATCGGTTAGGATACCATCGTCCAGTACCTGCAACAGCAGGTTATAGATGTCCGGGTGGGCTTTTTCGATTTCATCCAGCAGGATCACGGAGTAAGGTTTGCGGCGCACTTTTTCGGTGAGCTGACCGCCTTCTTCGTAACCTACATATCCCGGAGGGGCACCGATCAGGCGGCTTACGGAGAATTTCTCCATGTATTCGCTCATGTCTATGCGGATCAACGCATCTTCGGAGTCGAACATATAGCGGGCCAGTGATTTGGCCAATTCCGTTTTACCCACACCGGTAGGTCCGAGGAAGATGAAGGTACCGATTGGTTTCTTCGGATCTTTCAGGCCCACGCGGTTACGCTGTATAGCCTTGGTTACTTTCAGGATAGCCTCGTCCTGGCCTACTACTGCACCTTTCAGGTCTTCACCCATGCGACGCAGCTTGTCGGTTTCTGCCTGCACCATCCGTTTCACCGGGATGCCGGTCATCATGCTGACTACCTCGGCAATGGCCTCTTCGTCTATCGGGTAGCGTTTGTGTTTTACTTCTTCTTCCCAATTGGCTTTGGCCTTCTCGAGATCTTCGCCCAGTTTCTTTTCGGTATCGCGGAGGGCGGCAGCTTCTTCAAAGCGCTGGCTCTTCACTACCTTATTTTTTTCCTGCTTGATGTCTTCGATCTGTTTTTCCAGGTCGAGGATAGTCTGCGGCACGTTAATGTTCTTCAAGTGCACGCGGGCGCCTACTTCATCCAGCACGTCTATGGCTTTATCGGGCAGCAGGCGGTCCGTCATGTAACGGTCGCTCAGCTTCACGCAGGCGTCGATGGCTTCCTGATTATAGCTTACGTTATGGTATTCTTCATAACGCGGCTTGATGTTGTTGAGGATCTGTATGGTTTCTTCCACGGTAGGCGGATCTACCATTACTTTCTGGAAGCGACGGTCCAGGGCGCCATCTTTTTCGATGTACATGCGGTACTCGTCGAGGGTGGAAGCGCCAATGCACTGGAGTTCCCCACGGGCCAGGGCTGGTTTAAAGATATTGGAAGCGTCTAGCGAGCCGGAAGCGCCACCTGCACCCACAATCGTGTGAATCTCATCAATAAAGAGGATCACGTCGCGGTTCTTTTCCAGTTCGTTCATGATGGCTTTCATCCTTTCTTCAAACTGTCCGCGGTACTTGGTACCGGCCACCAGGGCGGCCAGATCCAGGCTTACCACCCTTTTGTCGAACAGCACACGGCTTACCTTGCGCTGCACAATGCGGAGGGCCAGGCCTTCCACGATGGCGGTTTTACCTACACCGGGTTCCCCGATCAGGATAGGGTTATTCTTTTTACGGCGGGAAAGTATCTGCGATACGCGTTCTATTTCCTGCTCACGGCCTACGATGGGATCGAGGCTGCCGCTTTCGGCGAGTTTGGTGATGTCGCGGCCAAAGTTATCCAGTACCGGTGTTTTAGATTTGGTATTGGCTTGTTTGGCTTTGGAGGAATAGCTTTTGCGTTCGTCTTCAAATTCTTCCTCTCCGGGATCGTCAAATTCTGCTTTCGGCTCGGATGATTTCACGAAGCCCAGTTCATTTTTAAAAGTATCGTAGTCCACGTCGAACTGTTGTAAGATCTGTGTGCAAACGTTTTCTTTATTTTTGAGTATGGAAAGCATCAGGTGTTCTGTTTCCACGGTAGGGCTTTTGAGGGCCTTTGCTTCCAGAACAGTAACACGGATGACCTTTTCTGCCTGCTTGGTGAGTGGTAAACTATTGATGTTCGCAATGTTCTTGCCTGTCTTATCTTTCACAGCCAGTTCTACTTCTTTGCGAAGTTCATATAAGTCTACATTCAGCGCTTGCAAAATTTTGACAGCCGTCCCCTCTCCTTCCCGGATGACACCCAGCAGGAGGTGCTCGGTACCGATGAAATCATTTCCTAAGCGTAAAGCCTCCTCCCTGCTGAACGAAATGATCTCCTTTACTTGCGGTGAAAAATTCTGGTCCATTGTAGCAATTATTAAATTATGAATTCCCTTACAGGGGCTGGTTAATACAATATTAGCGAATAAATTTGATTTACTTTACCATTAAACATTACACATAAGCTATACTTTTGTGCCCTTGGTAACCGGGGTAATTGGTCGTTCAAAGAAAGGGTGAGACATACAATCTTTTTGCGGCAAATTAAGACGGGAAGCTTTAAAAAAAACAACCAATTGATTCATGAAGTTCAAAATTGATACCAAAGAAAAACTGGTGATCTTTAGGCCGGAAATGGCTGTAATGGATGCTAATATGGCAGCCTGCCTGCTCGAAATCACCATTTCCGATCCCATTTATGTTGACCAAAACCTGCTGCTGGACTTATCCTCAGTAACATCGGCCACGCCGGAAGGGGTAAAAGCCATTTTAGCAGTTTACCAGCATGCTTACGACCAAGGGCATTCTAGCTGCCTGACTGGTGTAGCCCCTGCTATTGCCTCCCAACTGGAAGCTGCCTATCCTGGTTTCCTGAATATTACGCCCACCCTTTCAGAAGCTGTCGACATCATTATGATGGAAGAGCTGGAAAGGGAACTAAGCCTGGAAGATGATGACAACGCATCATCTAAAGAATAAGTAAGCTATTCGGTTTGCCTGTTTTGAGTATTACAATGGGTGAATGAAAATGTACAGGCAGTTATGCGTTTCAGACCGGTCTTTCCCCGGATGGTTTTCATAGCATAGCGGCGTTAAACTAATTTACGATTCCTTACTGAACTTTTATTAACACGTACAGGTGAAACTGTATTATTAACACGGAATTAGGGAAAAAAATACATTGCGAACTGTACTGTATCAAGTAATCTACCGCCACATTAATTTTGTGGCCTGCTTTATCAAAATGGCCACCATACAGCCTTTCAGGCTGATTAATTATTCGCATCACCGTGCTTATTTTCTCTACTACTATCTTTCGGAATAGTGCAAAATGAGTGGATAATTTGTTTTATTTTCTTTTGAAATCACTCAATTTGGCCTGCATAACTGCCTGTTCCATCGCACCTTCTACAATTTTTATTACATTGCCTTATGTTCGCTGTTACGATTTTAGGAAATAATTCTGCGCTACCTACTTTAGACAGGCATCCTACAGCCCAAGTGATTACCTGCAATGACCAATTGATGCTGGTAGACTGCGGAGAAGGTACCCAATTACAAATGGCCCGGTACAAAGTTCGTCGTAGCCGTATTCAACGTATCTTCATCAGCCATCTCCACGGCGATCATTATTTTGGTCTGATTGGATTTATTAATACCATCAGCCTGCTGGGCCGCACCGAACCCCTTTTTTTATATGGTCCACCAGCATTGCAAGCCATTCTTCAAATACAAATGGATGTGGCAAACACTACGCTCAATTTTGAATTGCATTTTACCCCTCTCACCCCGGAAGGTGCCGGCATCCTCTTCCGCGAAAAGGATCTAGAGGTGAGTTATTTTCCTACCGATCACCGCATTCCCTGCTATGGTTTCCGCTTCGATTTTGTAAAACACAAACGCCGAATTAATGCCGAACAGGCACGCCTGTACGAAGTACCGTCTGCTTATTATAGCAAACTCTCGGAAGGACTAGACTATACCCGCAAAGATGGCACGGTAGTGCAAAATGATTGGGTGACAACTGCCCCCCCCAAAGGCAAAAGCTATGTATTCTGCGCCGATACCCGCTATAACGAGGAGCTGCTGCTGCCACACATTAGCGGTGCCGACCTTGTTTACCATGAAGCTACTTACCTGCACGACATGGAAACCCGGGCCTGGGAACGATACCACAGTACTGCATTCCAGGCCGCTACCCTCGCGGCGCACGGAAAGGTGGGTCGTTTATTGTTGGGGCATTTTTCTTCGAAATATGCAGAGGTAGAGGTGTTCCTGACAGAGAGCAGGCCTGTGTTTCCGCAAACAGATATTGCGCGGGAAGGGGTTACTTATTTGGTGTAATTACGCTTGGTTGTTTTGTTGGGGCTTCGCATTTTTTATTGTTGCGTTTTGGGAATTTGGTTGCGTTTTTCGGCGTGCGCCGGGAGGCGCATTCCGCTGCCGCGGGGGCCTTCTTTTTTGCTGGTGCAAAAAAGAAGCAAATGAGCGTAAGCGAATTCATAAGGCCCCGTAAAAAAATAAAAATGACCCGAATAAAAAAGCACCTGGCGGCTGCGGGAAATGGCTAAAATTTACTCCGTTGCGCTACGGCAAACGAAGCTTACTATTTAGCGGCGGGATTTCTATTTTGCGATGGTGCGCTTGGGCTTTTGTACTACCCTCGCCCCGTTTGCCGCTTTACGCTCCACTGCGTAAATTTCTTGACGCCATTTTCCTAAAGCCGCTAAATGCTTTGCATACTATCTGCTATAATCTTGCTAACTGGAAAGTCTTCGTATACCATCCGCTTCATTCCTACAAGGCCATCAAACCCGCGCTGGTAGCTCCGCTGCATTTGGTCCCCATTTGAAGGGGGCTGGGGGATGAGCTTCGCGTGTATCATCTATCATCTTTTGTGGCAATCCGGCTTGCGCCGGGAGGGGCATTCCGATGCCGCGGGGGCCTTCTTTTTTGCTGGTGCAAAAAAGAAGCAAAAAAGCACCTGGCGGCTGCGGAAAATGGCTAAAATTTACTGCGCTTCGCTACGGCAAACGAAGCTTACTATTTAGCGGCGATATTTCTATTGGGCGAATGTGCGCTTGGGCTTTTGTACTACCCTCGGCCCGTTTGCCGCTTTACGCTCCACTGCGTAAATTTCTTGACGCCATTTTCCTAAAGCCGCTAAATGCTTTGCATACTATCTGCTATAATCTTGCTAACTGGAAAGTCTTCGCAGTCCATCCGCCTTCATTTTCTAAAATTGTAAAGTCTTCGCATACCATCTCTTCCATCATTTGAAGCGATCAAATCCGCCATGGGATTTCAGCGAATTTATGTTGATGCGGGATAGAAGCAAGATGGAAGTAGATGGTATGCAAAGCATTTAGCGGCCTTAGAAAAATGGCGTCAAAAAAGAAGGCCCACCGCGGCAGCGGCGCCCCTCCCGGCGCAAGCCGGAAACCAGTAACCACAAAAAAGGCCGCCCCAATAAAATGCGGCGGCTTTTTTAGTGGCTGTAAAAAGCAATTATTTTTTATACTGCAAATCCGGAAAGTCCTTGCGGGCGGCGGCCAGTTCACGGGTCAGGTCGTCGTTCCAACCGAAGGCTTGGGCAGCCAGGGGTTGGAGGTCCTGGCCGGCAGCGCCACTCCAGAAGTGAACAAATTCACCCATGTTCATGTCGCGGCTATATTGCTGGCCATTTTTAGGAAAATAGCGGGCTTGCAACAGGAAGTATTGTTGCAATACTTGGGTGCCCCCATACTGGTCGTAAATCGGGAAAAACCAATCCTTAAACCAGTGAGTGCCGGCACGGGGGCGGTTGTCGGTACCCTTCATCATCATGTTGTACCAACGGGTGGCGTCGGCAGTGCGGCCCAGGCCTTTGTATACGTCGTAGATGTAGATCTCCATCCATTTGCTATCGCCCCAAATATGAAAAGCCGGGGAGTTATGAATGCCATGGGTGGCGCCTTCCACGATGTGCCCTACTTCATGGGTACACATGTCTAAATCATTGCCAGCGCCGGTGGTCCACGCGTTGGGCGCGGTGTAACCTACGTCGATGGTATTGTGGTAGTCATGGCTGGCATCGAAGTAGGTGCTAGGATGGCCACCGCTATAGGTTGTGGCGTGAAAGATGCAGTATAACTGCGGATCTTTGCCAAAATTGCCATAAGTCTTTTTGGTGTAGGCCCATACCTGGCTCATATAATCGAAGGGCCAGGTTACATTGGGCATACCGCTGTCAAAATACACCTTTACTTCTTCGTTTTGAAACTTAAGCTGGAGGTCTTCTTTGTGTTCGAACCAGTGTTCTTTCCAATGGCCGGTGGATGCCTGGGCTGGCTGGGTTTGCGCTTGTACGCGGAGGGCCAGTAACGACACCGGCACACCCAGTAGCAGCAACATTTTCTTCATGGCGGATTGCTTTAAATGATTGGTAAAATTTCACTACCAAAATAGCGCAAGGATAATGGAGGTACGGGAGGGTTACACTATCTGCGTAAAAACGGGATTAGTGGTTGCGGGTACATGCCAGTGGTAAAATCGATTTAGCAAAAGGCCTTGGCGAGAAGGAAGATAAGTGACTTACCATTAAAAGCAGTTACGGGGAAGCAGTTGTCCGCCTTTAAAAATGGGGAAGGCATTACATCAACCGGTGTAACGTTTGCCTTAATACTTCGGGCAAAATCGGTTTAGTGAGAACCTCACTGGCACCAGCGTCCAGCAGTTCCTGCTTTTCATTGCCCCATACATTGGCGGTGACCATCACCACCGGCACTTTATTGAGATGGGTTTGTTTGCGGAGGCGTTGCAACACTTCGCTGCCATCCATTTCGGGCAGGTGCATATCCAGGAGGATCAGGCCGGGATCAATGGCGGCGGCCATATTCAGTCCTTCCAATGCGGTAGAGGCCATACAAGCATCGAGACCGATGATCTTCAGAACACGGGTCAGCAACATTTGCTCCAGTGGATTATCTTCTATGCAGAGAATTTTTTTACCGCTCGCTAATACGGGATCATAATTGTTACTCATGGGCAATAGGATCGTTGGATGTGTTAGGATCTCCAGGATTATCGTAGGCGTTATCTTCTTTAAAATACCTGACAATAGGACTTTCAAGGCACAATATACATAAAAAATCATATTTATCTATTGTCGCGAAATAGCGATTCTTAGGCCGGTGCAATTTTATTCGTAGCGCAATGCCTCTATAGGATCCAGGCGGGAGGCCTTCTGCGCAGGGTAATAGCCGAAAAATACGCCGGTAATGGCGCATACCAGGAAAGATAAAATGATGGATGATTCGGAGATCAGGGTAGGCCAGCTCAGTAATACATTGATCAGTACAGAAACGGTTACGCCCAGCAAAATACCGATCAATCCACCGGTAACGCTGATCACAATGGCTTCTATCAGGAATTGCAGTAAAATATCGATGCCCCTGGCCCCGATAGACATGCGCAGCCCAATTTCTTTGGTACGTTCCGTAACACTCACGTACATGATATTCATAATGCCAATGCCGCCAATGACCAAAGAAATGCCGGCAATAGCGGTGAGCAGTACGGTGAGTAACTGGCTGGTGGAACTGAGGGTGCTGATTAACTCGGCCATGGTGCGCACGGAAAAATCATTTTCATCTGCTGCTTTTAGCCGGTGGGTAGTCCGCAATATGTCGTTGATCTCGGTGGTGGCGGCATCGCTAGTTTCTTCGCTGGTGGAAGAGGCTACAATGTTCTGAAAATAAATGGTGGCCAGGATACGCTTTTGCACAGTGGTATAGGGTGCCACGATAATATCGTCCTGGTCTTGCCCGAAAGCACTTTCGCCTTTGGCCACCAGCACGCCGATAACGGTGAAGGGAATCCGGTTAAAGCGGATCACTTTGCCAATGGGATCTTCGCCGTTGGGAAACAGGTTGCTGACCACCGTTTGCCCCAGTACGCATACCTTGGCAGCTGCCTTCACATCGTTGTCGGAAAAAAGGATGCCGTCTTTGAGCACCAGCTTGCGGATGTCGAAATATTCGGGGGCTACGCCCTGCATGCTGGTAGGCCAGTTCAGGGCACCGTTAATAGACTGCCCTTTCGTGCTAGACACGGGTGAAATGGCGCTCAGGTATTCGGCCTTTCTTTGCAGGGCATTGATATCGTCTATGGTCAGGGTTTGCAAGCTGGAGGCGTCTATACGCGCCCCACCGGTAAGGTTACTGGCCGGCAGGATGGTGATCATGTTAGAACCCATGTTAGACAACTGGTCGTGAATGCTCTGTTTAGACCCCTGCCCGATGGCCACCATGGCTATTACTGCCGCCACACCGATGATGATGCCGAGCATGGTAAGGAAGGCCCGCAGCTTGTTGCGTTGCAGGGCTATAAGGGCTATGCGGAACAGGTTTAAGACATTCATTGCGGGCAAAAATTAAAGATTAATAATCCTCCGCCACCGGCAGTGCCGCCAGGGCTTCCTTCGCATTGCGCACGTTTTCATTTTTGGCATCTTTCACCACTCTCCCATCTTTCAGCATGATCGTGCGGCTGCTGAAGGCGGCGATGTCTGGCTCATGGGTCACGAATACGATGGTTTTGCCCTGCGTTTGGTTTAGTTCCTGCATGAGCGCCATGATTTCGTAAGAGGTGCGGGTATCCAGGTTGCCGGTGGCTTCGTCGGCCAGTATCATTACCGGCTCGTTTACCAGGGCGCGGGCAATGGCCACACGCTGCTGCTGCCCGCCGGAAAGCTGGTTGGGCAGGTGATCCAGGCGATCGCCCAATTTTACTGCTTCCAGGGCTTTTATGGCCTTCTCGCGACGGTCGTGGTGTTTGATGTCGGGATTATACAGCAAGGGTAGTTCTACATTTTCCAGGGCTGTGGTACGTGCCAGTAAATTATAGGCTTGAAATACGAACCCTATTTTACGGTTGCGCAGCAGCGCCAGTTCATTGCGTGATTGTTGACCCACGTTTACGCCATCCAGCAGGTAGGAGCCACTGGTGGGCTTATCCAGGCAACCCAGGGTGTTGAGCAGGGTGGTTTTGCCAGAGCCGCTGCTGCCCATGATGGTCACGAATTCGCCGGCAAATACATCGAAGGTAACGCCCTTCAACGCCCGTACAATTTCGGTGCCCATGTGAAATTCGCGTTTCAGTTCATGCAGTTCTAAAATCTTTTTGCTCATCGTGGCCGGCCTCCCCCGCCTCTGCGTGCAGGCATAAAGGGACTCTTGGCTGCGGGAACAGCAGCGCCTTTCGCCTGCGGGATCTGTATCCCGTCTACGACTACATCACCGGTGGATAAGCCCTTTAATACCTGCACCCGGGTATCGTCGTTTAGCCCCGTGCGTATTCTTTTTTCGGTGAGTGTTTTATCGTGTAATACCCATACGTAGGCCGTTTCGGAGGCCTGCAAGATGGTGGTGTCTTTATGTTTGGTGCCGGCTGTATCGCTGAGGGCGGGCGGGCGCATTTTGTGGGCAATATCGCCATGGTGACGCTTGGCGGCGGTATCTGCCGGCAAGATGGTGTATTCTTTTGCGAGCGATTCGTCTGGTGTGAATTTGAGGGCTTTCACGGAAATGAGTAAGGCATTTTCCACCTCTTTGGTATAGATGGTCACATTGGCCGTCATACCGGGTTTCAGCTTCTGGTCGTTGTTGGTAGCGTTGATGATGGTGGTATAAGTTACCACGTTGGAACTTACTGTAGGTTTCAGCCGGATTTCCTGCACACCTCCGGTGAACACATCCTCCAGGTAAGCATCCACCGTAAAGGTAACCCGCTGGTCTTTTTGTACCTCGCCAATATCGGCTTCGTCTACATTGGCCTGCACCTGCATTTTAGAAATGTCTTTGGCGATGATGAAGAGAGTGGGTGTATTGAAACTGGCCGCCACGGTTTGTCCCACGCTGATGTTGCGCGACAGTACCACGCCATCTATGGGGGAGTAAATGGTGGCAAAAGATAGGTTCTTTACTGCGGATTGCAACTGGGCCCGCACGCTTTCCACGCTGGCCTTTGCAGCGTTGATGGCATAGGTAGCGTTGTCGTAATCCGCACGGCTGATGGCGCCCAGCTTGTACAACTGTTCCTGGCGGGCGTAATTACTTTGCTGGTACACCACGTTGCTCTGAGCATTGGCCAGGTTGGCCCGGTACTGATCTACCTGTGCCTGGAACAACGACTTATCCAGTTCTGCCAATATCTGACCCTGCTTCACGGTGGAGTTGAAGTCGGCATAAATTTTTGCTGCGGTGCCGGATACCTGGGTACCTACGGCCACCGTATCCACGGGCTGTACGGTGCCGGTGGCGGTTACGCTGGTGGCGATGTAACCCGTGGTGGGCTGTTCGGTATCCAATACCACGGGCTGGGCCTTCTTGCGGAAGAAGAACACCCACACCAGCAGCAGCGCCACGATGATACTTACAATGATGATGACACGCCGGTATTTTTTCATAGTGCCTTTCTTTTATAATTTGATGGGGATGCCCCGGTAAAAGTCATAAATGCGGATGCTTAATGCTGCATTGTATTTAGCCTGTATGTAGTTCTGCAAAGCTTGTACGTACAGGTTTTTTTGCAGCAGGTAATCAACGGTGTTGTATTGCCCTACCTGCAAGGCAGCGGTAGCAATGCGGTAGCTTTCCTGGGAGTAGCGCAACTGCTCTACGGCCGCATCGTACTGGCTTTGCGCCCCCTGCACGTTGATGTAGGCCTGCTCTACGTTTTGGGCCAGCGTGGTCCTGGTATTTTGTAAATCCAGTTGGGCCTGCGCAATTTCTATTTTCGATTTTTCTACGTTGGTCTTCACCACCCGCCGCGTAAAAATGGGTACGGACAAGGTGAGGCCTATTTGCTGGTAGAAGTTGTTGTCCAGTTGTTTGAGGTAGGTATAATCCGGATCGCGGGCGTAGCTGGTGGCTACATTAGCGCCGGCGGTCAGGGTGGGCAGGTAGCCTGATCGTGCCTTGGCCAAATCTAACTGCGCGGCCTGAACATTCAGTTCACTGCTCTTCACTTCCGGGCGTTGGGCCAGGGCGGTTTCCTGCGCTTGGCGCAAGGGGGTGGGCAATGCATTGGCCATCAGCGTATCGGGCGACACAATGTCGAAGGTAGAGTCGTAGGGCAGTTGCAGCAGTTGCTTCAGGTTTAGCAGGTACTGGCGGTGTTGGTTCAGGGCGTTCACCAGTTGGTAGCGGTCGTTGGCCTGCTGCGCCTGTAGTTCTGCCAGGTCGCGGAGGGCAATGCTGCCTACATTGTAACGGTCCTGGCTTTGTTTCACCTGGGCCACGGCGGTGTTGAGCAGATCCTGCTGGTAAAGGATGGTTTCTTTGGCCAGTAATATATTCAGGTAGGCAGTGGTGATATTCATGGTAATATCATTCATGCCTTGTTCAATATTGTAAGCGGCTTGTTGTAAGAGGAGTTGTTTTTGCCGGATATCGTTGTTGAGGTACTGCCCGTTAAAAATAGTGATGCCACTACTTAGGCCATAACTGCCGGAGAGCGTCCATTGCGATTCGGCGCTGCCGTCTACGCTGAATACTTTGCCATGTTGCAGGTTTTGGGTGCCGCTACCGGTAAGATTGGGCAGTTTGGCCGCCTTGGCCAGCAGCACATCCTGCTCGCCGGACCGTTGCTGCAAACGAAGGGTGTTAATGGTGATGTTATTGCGCGCTGCATAGTCCAGGCACTGTTGCAAGCTCCATTTGGCGGTATCCTGTGCTTGTAGCGGCTTACAGTAGCAGCAACAGAGGATGGTAAAAAGAAATATGCATTTGAAGGTTATATGCTTCATAATTAGTACGTGAAAAAGGAATTGAACCACAGCCAAGCACCCACAAATCATGCCGCAGGCCGCTACCAGACTGTTATTTACTGTTAACCCATCTTGCCGGGCTTACCGCCATGTAGGATGATCTTTGAATTTGTGGCTGCTTTTCAATATTTTGTACGCCCATGAATAAGCCTATACTCGTCATAAAATTTGGAACGGCCTCCATTACGGGGCCACAGGGAGAGCTGAATGCCACGATGATCGCGGAAATTGCCCGCCAGTCGGCGGCGTTGCAACCGCAATTCAACATTGTGCTGGTATCGTCTGGCGCGGTAGCGGCGGGCAGGAAGCACCTCCAATCATACAGCGGCACCATCAGCGAGCGCAAAGCGGCTGCCGCTATTGGCAATCCTATTTTGCTCCAGCAATATGCGGCGTATTTTGCCCCGTATGGCATTGCCATTGCCCAAAGCCTTTGCGAACGTACCCACTTTTCTAACCGACCGCAATTCCTGCAGCTTAAAAAAACATACGAAGAATTATGGTCTAATGGACTCATTCCTATTGCCAACGAAAACGATGTGGTGAGCGATACGGAGTTAAAGTTTTCGGACAACGATGAACTGGCCACCCTCATTGCCGTGGGTTTTGGGGCGGAGAAGCTGCTGTTTAGCACCTCTGTGGCCGGCGTGCTGGATGCCTCCGGCCAGATAGTACCCCAGATCGATGTGATAGACGAAGCGGCACTGGGATTGGCAGACACGAAAAAATCGTCGCTCGGACTGGGCGGCATGGTGTCTAAACTTACCTTTGCCCGCCTGGCCACCCGCATGGGTATTGAAGTTGTGATCTTCGGCATCAATACCCCCGACGGCATCCTGAACGCCATGGCCGGCAAGGCAGGCACCCGCTGCCTGCCCCAGCCCTGTAGCATGCCCGCCCGCAAAAAATGGCTGGCCAGCGGCAGCCTGGTAACCGGCAGGGTGCAGGTAGACAGCGGCGCCGCCACTGCCCTGCACAAGCGGCATAGCCTCTTGGCCGTAGGCATTAAAGCGGTATTGGAGCCGTTCGACTGCGGTGAAGTATTCGAAATTGTGGACCTGGAGAAAAACGTATTTGCCGTGGCCAGGGCCAAGGTAGCCTCCTCCTCGCTGCACCTCGGGCATTTGCAACAGGTGGAGGTAGCACATGCCGATGATATCGTGTTGTTGTAATGATTAAATTACCTGTTACATTTTTTACCATGGAACCTACCAGTATTCAACTGCTCCCCTTACTTGAAAACGCCCAGCAGGCAGCCACCGCGCTGCGCACGCTGGCAGATGCGCAGAAGCAGCAGCTCCTGCGCCAAGTAGCTGCCTTGCTATTACAACAAAGCGATGCCATTGTGGCGGAGAATAAAAAAGACCTGGATCGCATACCAGACAGCGATCCTAAAAAAGACCGCTTACTATTGGATGCTGCCCGCATTGCTGCGCTGGCAGACACGATGATCGATATCAGCAAGCTACCCGACCCGGCCCACCAACTGATCAGCGAAAAAAAGCTGGACAACGGCCTGCTGGTGCAAAAAAAGACGGTACCCCTGGGCGTAGTAGGAGTAATTTATGAATCGCGACCCAATGTAACTATTGATGTAGCAGGGCTTTGCCTGCGCTCCGGCAATGCCTGCCTGCTGCGCGGCGGATCGGATGCATTTTATACCAACACCATTCTCGTAGCTATTTTACAAGAGGCGCTACAAAAGCAGGGCATACATCCAGCCGCCGTGCAACTCATGCCTACCGACCGGGAACTGGTGAAGGAAATGCTGGAAGCCAACGGTTATATTGATATCATTATCCCACGTGGCTCTCAACAGTTAATACAGTTTGTACGCGATCATGCCAAGGTGCCGGTCATAGAAACCGGTGCAGGCGTATGCCATACCTACGTGGAGAAAACCGCCGATCTGGAACAGGCAGCCGCCGTGGTAACCAACGCCAAAGTATCACGCCCTTCTGCTTGCAACGCGCTGGATACGGTACTCGTGGATGCCGAGGTGGCAGCAGATTTCCTGCCCCTGCTGGCACCGCAACTGGCTGCGTACAAGGTGGAAATATTTGCCGATGAAATTGCATTACCCATTTTACAAACCGCACAATACCCTTTCCTGCAAGCCGCCGCACCCGGAGACTTTGGCAGGGAATTCCTGGACTTCAAGTGTTCTATAAAAGTGACAAGTGGCCTGGAAGCAGCGTTAGCACATATCCGCCAGCATTCTTCCAAACATTCGGAAGCCATTCTCTCAAAAGATGCTGCCGCCACCGAACGTTTCCTGCATGAGCTGGACGCCGCTGCCGTTTACGTGAACGCTTCCACGCGATTTACTGATGGAGGCGTATTTGGACTGGGCGCGGAGATTGGTATTTCTACCCAAAAACTGCACGCCCGTGGTCCTTTTGCATTGGAAAAACTGGTCACGGAAAAATGGTTTGTGTATGGCAATGGACAAGTAAGAAATTAAAGTGGGCTTAAAACGATTTTATACACCTGAAAATGCGATCGCAGCGATCGCATTTTTTTTTACCAGCGCTGATCAACGGCATTAACAGTAAATAACAATCTCTGTAGTGCTTGATTACAAAGCATTTGCAAGCGTGCAAGCCCATGGTGGAAAAAATGGGCAAATCCGGCAATGATTTTGCATATTATCACTTGCTATTAAAATTATACTATGCATCCGCCATAACTTAAAAAGCACTTAAAAACGCCTGCTTAAATGCTAAAGAAAGATTAAAATACGTTTAAGCATGTAACTTCCCTTCCTGTAGCAGGTCTTAATAAGTAGTGATCCGCATAGCATCACCGGATTACTACCACTACAAAGTGTACCGTTTAAATTTCTGTCTAATGAAAAAGTTAAATATTATCCTCAGCAGTATATTAGTGCTCTCTCTTTCCTTTACCAATGTAGATGCCCAGCGTGACGGTGGAAACCGTGGCGGGGGCGGCGGCGGCAATCGCGGCGGCGGTGGTGGCGGTGGCCGTAGTATGGGCGGCGGTGGTGGCCGTAGTTTTTCTCCGGCCCCTTCCCGTGGCGGCAATGCTGGCGGCGGCGGTGGAGGCCGTAGTTTTTCACCCGCTCCTTCCCGTGGGGGCAATTTTGGCGGCGGTGGCGGTGGCCGTAGTTTTTCACCATCACCTTCCCGTGTGGGCAATCCGGGAGGTGGTAATTTTTCTGCACCCTCCCGTGGTAATGTAGGCGGTGGCGGCGGTGGCCGTGATTTTGCCGGTGGCCGTCCAGGAGGAATGTCTTCCGTGCGCAGCTATTCGCCTCCTGCCCGTTCTTTTGCTAATAATCGTCCCCGTGGATTTTATGGGGGTGGGGGCTACTATCATGGTGGTGGTCATTTTAATGGCGGACCTGGTTATTATCACGGCTATCGCCCGTATTTTTATCCCCGTCCTTACATTTACCACCCATATTACCACCCGTTCCGCTGGTGGGGTCCTTCTATCGGATTTCACTTAAGCATTTTACCCTTGGGCTTTTTCACTATCTCTACGGGATATGGTCCGTATTATTATTACGATGGTATTTACTACCGCAATTATAATAACATCTACGAAATAGTAGATGCACCGGTAGGTTCCTTTGTACCCACCCTGCCCAGCCGCGCAGAGCAAGTGGATGTAAACGGCACCGTGTACTATTTCTTTAACGGCACGTTCTATTATCCCAGCACCGATGCCAATGGCAACCAGGGTTACGTGATTGCCGGTAAAAATGGCCACCTAGATCCGGGCGATAATGTGCAACAACAGGAACAAGCCGCCCAGGGTCAATATGACAATAATACCACTCCTACTATACCGGAACTGCCGGAAGGTTGCCGGGAAGTAACCATCAACGGGCAAACGCTTTTCCTGGCACCTGATGGGATGTACTACCAGCAGATTAACCAGGGCAACGGGGTAGAATATCAAGTTGTAGGCAAGCAATCTGCTAACAATTAAGACATCCGTGCAGTTGACAAAAGCAGTAAGGGCCTTCTCATTTTTTGAGAAGGCCTTTTTGTTTATTTATTAATGCATACAGCTATTTCCTTATTTTGATATCTTTAAATGCGTATCACCATTCAAAAGTCACTATATCTACATGCTACAATTAATACGGCACGCCACCTTATTGCTGCAACTTCATGGACAACGTTTTTTGATAGATCCTTTTCTGGGCGACCGAAACGCCTATCCACCCATACCGCAGGCCGGCAATGATATCCCCATTCCCATGCTGGACCTGCCACTGCCCCCCGCACAAATACAATCCCTCCTCATTGCTGCCGACGCGGTGATCGTTACGCACCTGCACCGCGATCATTGGGACGATGCCGCGAAGGCACTCATTTCGAAAGATAAATTGTTGCTCACGCAGCCGGAGAGTATTGCTTTGCTGCAAGCACAGGGATATACCAACGTACAAGATGTACAGGGCACAAAGCTGGGCGCAGTACAGTTGTTCCGCACCAGCGGCCAGCATGGAACCGGCGCCGTAGGTCAGCGCATGGGTGCCGTATCGGGCGTAATTTTTAAAACACCGGAAATGACGGTGTATTTGGCCGGCGATACCATTTGGTGTCCCGAAGTGGCTGCCGCCATTACGTTGTACCAACCCGATTATATTATTGTGAATGCAGGCGCTGCACAATTCCTGGAAGGCGGCCCTATTACCATGACGGCGGAAGATATTCTTGCTGTAACGCAAGCCGCACCACAAGCCCACGTCATTGCCGTGCACATGGATACGGTGAATCATTGTTTTTTGACCCGGGAGATTTTACGGGAGTATTTGCTGGAGCAGGATCTGGTGGAGCAGGTGCTGGTGCCGGATGATGGGGAGGAGATTGTGTTGTAGCAAGCTTTGTTTGTTTTTGTGGTGGTTTTATCAGCGCATGTTTTCCGGTGTTGTTTTCTGGTGTTGTTTTCCGGTGTTGTTTCCCGGCGTGCGCCGGGAGGGGCATTCCGCTGCCGCGGGGGCCTTCTTTTTTGCTGGTGCAAAAAAGAAGCAAATGAGCGTAAGCGAATTCATAAGGCCCCGTAAAAAATAAAAATGACCCGAATAAAAAAGCACCTGGCGGCTGCGGAAAATGGCTGAAATTTACGGCGCTCCGCTACGGCAAACGAAGCTTACTATTAAGCGGAGGGATTTCTATTTTGCGAAGGTGCGCTTGGGCTTTTGTACTACCCTCTACCCGTTTGCCGCTTTACGCTCCACACCGTAAATTTCTTTACGCCATTTTCCTAAGGCCGCTAAATCTTTGCATACTATCTACTTCCATCTTGCTTACATTTTTTTTAATAATTATTCTACTCAAATCCGCCATGGTGGCTTTATAATATCGAATTTATTAAAGGGAATGGTATGCGAAGACTTTGCAGTGATGAAGATTGAAGGGAATGGTATGCGAAGACTTTGCAGTGATGAAGATTGAAGGGAATGGTATGTGAAGACTTGCGGCCTTAGGAAAATGGCGTTCAGGAATTTACGCAATGGAGCGTAAAGCGGCAAACGGGCCGAGGGTAGTACAGAAGCCCAAGCGCACCATCGCAAAATAGAAATCCCGCCGCTTAATAGTTAGCTCGTTTGCCGTAGCGTAATGGAGTAAATTTCAGCCATTTTCCGCAGCCGCCAGGTGCTTTTTGCTACTTTTTGCACCAGCAAAAAGTAGGCCCCCGCGGCAGCGGCACCCCTCCCGGCGCATGCCGGAAAACAGCTGTCATCTTCTCAAATCCCCCTTCAAGCGCAGCGGAGATCTACGCGAAGCATCTGGTATGTTAAAGGAAGTAAATCCTTCAAATGGTTAATGGCCGTAATAAAAAATTATTTAACCCTATTCACTGATTTTGAAGCAGGACTTATATCCAAATTATGAATTGCTCCAAAAAACAAAAAGGCACCACTTTGCAGTGGCGCCCCTTCTATTTAATCTAAAAACAACTCCTATTTTATTTCCTGCAACATCTCTTTTACGGCTGCTTCCAGTTGGGGATCTTTCCCTTCCAGGAAGTCGTTGTAAGGCAGGGGTACGCGGATGTCGGGTTCTACTTGCAGGTTCTCCGTGGGGCGGCCTTCTTTGCCGATGGTGGCTACCATGGGGATACCAAATACGATGGTTGGATCTATCTGGGTTTCCCACCATACGGCTGTGCCAGTGCCAGCTACGGGCATACCAATAAGCTTACCTACCCCATTCTGTTTGTACACATAAGGGAATATGAAGGCATCGCTGTAGTTACCCTGGCTGATCAACACGCAACTTGGCTGCTGCCAGCGGTTCATAGGTTCTCCGCCTTTTAGCAGGTCGCCCTGCGGGGCGAAGGACAGGTATTTTTTGCCGCTCAGGAAGGTGTTCAGGTCATCATGCAGCCATCCGCCCCCGTTAAAGCGGGTGTCGATGATGAGGGCTTGCTTGTTGCGGTTGCGCCCCATGGCTTCGTCGAACACGGCGCGGAAACTGGCGTCGTTCATGGCGCGTACATGGATATAACCTACTTTGCCGCCACTGAGTTTTTCTACGATGGCCCGCTGCCGGTTTACCCAACGTTTGTAAAGCAACTCGCTCTCTTCGCCTACCGTGACCGGTTTTACGGTTTCAAACCAGCGGGTGCCGGTAGCAGGATTGTACAGGGCTACCAGCGTGTTTTTGCCAGCCTTGCGGTTCAGTAGCTGGGCCCAGTCGGGGGCATCGGCTATTGGCTGTCCATCGATCTGCTCTATGATGTCGCCCTTTTTCACTTTACTGCTGGCCTTATCGAAAGGTCCACCTTCCATCACATCCGTAATCAGGAGGCCTTTGCTGGCACCGTTTTCGTCGTAGAAAAGTCCCAGGCTGGCGGTGGCATCGCCATCGGGCCGTACCGGTGAATAACGGCCACCCGTATGCGATCCGTTCAGCTCTCCGAGTAGTTCGCTCAGTAGTTCCTGGAAGTCGTAGTTGTTATTGATGTAGGGCAGGAAACGCGCGTAATTATCGCGGTACATTTCCCAATCGATGCCATGAATGTTGGGATCGTAGAATTTCTCCTTCACCTGGCGCCAGGCGTGTTCAAATATATAGGCGCGTTCTTCGGCAGCATTCAACACCATTTCCGCATTGGTAGCAATGGGGGTTATCTTGCCCGATTCTACATCTACTTTTACCAACGAACCGTGGTTGCTGGCGTAGAGGGTTTTGCCGTCTTTGCTCAGTGCAAGGCTGGTGCCGGTGCCACCCAATTTGGCGAGGATTTTTGTTTCATGCGTACGCGGCTCGGTGACCCATAGGTCGAAGCCTTTCTCAAAAGCGGCCAGGTAAAAAACTTTACTGGCATCTTTATTCAGCACATAATCGCTGATGCTGGCGCTGTTGATGGTGAAACGCAATTGGCGGTCGTCCAGGTGTTCCAGATCCAGCGGTGTACTCTTTTTAGCGGTGGTATCCGTTTTCACTTTACGGAGGGAATCGGCGTTGCCGGATTTTTTGGCCTGCTCTTCTTTTTCCAACAGCAGGTTAAATTCATCTTTGGATAAATTGAACCGGTCGTAGGCCTCTTTATCAAAAAATGCGGCGTAAATATCTACTTCGCGGCTGCCCTGGATGGCCAGGGATTTACGGCCTTCGCGGGCGCTTTCCCAGGTTAGTACTTTACCATCGGCACTCCACTTGGCATTGCCTTCTCCAAAGCCACTGTTTACTGGGTAATTGATGCTGCCTTTGCCGTCTGCGGGAATGAGGGCGGCATTGCTGTTGCCAAAGCGATCCTGCTGGTCATCGGCCAGCAGCCACTTACCATCGGGACTCCAACTGAAATCCCAATCGCCATCGGAGTAAGAGTGATTATGTCCTTTGGGCAATACAGTGCGGGTTTGTTTGCTGGCCAGGTTGTACACGCGCAGTACGTTGCGGTCTTCCACATAGGCCAGTTCCTTGCCATCCGGCGAAAACGAAGGTTGAAATTCTTCCGCTTTGGTGGCAATAAGCGGTTCTTCGTGGATCACCGTGGAGGCATAAAAATAAGGCTCATCGGCGCGGGCCAGGGTAGCACGATAGATATCCCAGTTGTGCCGGCGCTCTGCCGCATAGACCAACGACTTCCCATCAGGGCTCCAGGCCACCATGCGCTCCTGTTGCGGCGTGTTGGTAATCCTTTTGGTGAGCGAACCTTCTACGTTGGTCACATACACTTCTCCCCGCGATACGAAGGCGATCTCTTTGCCATTAGGACTCAACGCAAATTCGGTAAGGTTGCCGGTCACGGGAATGTTTTTCTCTACCATATCACCGCCATCGTTCTGCACCCGGATGGATAGCTTCTGTGGCTGGGCACCGGGTTGAAGCGTGTATACTTCCCCGTTATAGGTGAAACATATTGTGTTGTTGGCGGATACCGACAAGTCACGCACAGGATGTTTATCGAAGTGGGTGAGCTGTGTTATTTTGCTGGTATCGGCGAGGGATACTTTATAGATGTTTTGGGAAATGCCATTGCGTTCGCTCAGGTAATACGCGCTTTCCTTGCCGGAAAATACCGGCTCCCGGTCTTCCCCCGCATAAGAAGATATCTGCGTGTAGGATTTTTTATTCAGGTCGTACACCCAGATATCACGGGTTACGGCGGAAAGGTGATGTTTGCGGTAGGCATCTTCATAGCCCTTGCGGTCTTGGAAAATCACCTGGGTGCCGCTGGCATTGTAATGCGCCAGTTCCGCACCGGCAGCGCTGAGCAACTGCGGACTGCCCCCCGTTACCGGCACGGTGTACAGGTTGTTGAAGATACGGTTGTTGAAACGGATGCTGGCCGCCGTAGTGGTACGCGGACTGCCAAATAACACGGCTTTATTATCCGGGGTAAAGTCGTAGGGGTAATCCGGCATACTGTTGTAGGTGAGCCGCTTGGGCGTACCGCCGGTTACCGGGATGACAAATACATCGAAGTTGCCAAAACGATCGCTGGCAAAGGCGATGCTTTTACCATCGTGGCTCCACACGGGTGTCATGTCCATGGCGGGATGTACGGTAAGAGGTACAGCGGTGCCACCAGCTACCGGCACCAAATAGATGTCTCCTTTGAAGCCTACGGCAATGGTTTGACCATCGGGGGAAATGGCGGGGTGGCGCAGCCACAGCGCGTTATCCTGGGCATAGGCACCCGTGGCTATGGCCCATCCGGCCAGTAGCAATATTACTTTTTTCATGAGCGGTTTTGAGCAAGATTTTAGTTGACTGTATTGGGTAAGTCGTAAATCTATTGTTTTGTGTTAGAAATAGGAGGGGTTTTGGGATGAGTGGTGATGGGAATTTTGTTTGTGGGGAGAGAGGGGTTATGGAGATTATCTTGTGGGGGTTTTTCTTTGGGGAGATTATCCACATACTTTGTGGGTAATCCGGCTTGCGCCGGGAGTTACATTCCGCTGCCGCGGGGGCCTTCTTTTTTGCTGGTGCAAAAAAGAAGCAAAAAAGCACCTGCGGCTGCGGAAAATGGCTAAAATTTACTGCGCTTCGCTACGGCAAACGAAGCTTACTATTTAGCGTTTCGTTTTCTATTTTGCGATAGTGCGGCTGGGCCGCTGTTCTTTCTTCTGCCCGTTTGCCGCTTTACGCTCCACTGCGTAAATTTCTTGACGCCATTTTCCTAAGGCCGCTAAATGCTTTGCATACTAGCGGCTTCCATCTTGCTGCTATCCTGCATCAACATGAATCCTTTGAAATCCGGCATGGTGGCTCCGCTGCATTTGTTCCCCTTTGAAGGGGGTAGGGGGATGACCTTCGCGCTTATCACGCGCACTGATCATCCGCTTTGATCTTTTCTATTTATTTAAATACTAACGTTTCGATACAGCAGACAACCTGTTGATATATAAAAAAAAGTTATCCACTTTCTCAGAATTTTTATGCTGATCATTTTATCTTTTTACAACTCCCCATGAATTTTCTTACGCTTATTTGCTACGCTATGTACCAGCAAGATGATAAGTCTTCGCAGCCTCGGAATACATCTCCTGGTGTATACTGCATGCACTTTATTGATGGTAGCGGCTGATATATGCGTGATAGGCGCGAAGGTCATCCCCCTACCCCCTTCAAAAGGGAACAAATGCAGCGGAGCCACCATGCCGGATTTCAAAGGATTCATGTTGATGCAGGATAGCAGCAAGATGGAAGCCGCTAGTATGCAAAGCATTTAGCGGCCTTAGGAAAATGGCGTGAAGAAATTTACGCAGCGGAGCGTAAAGCGGCAAACGGGCAGAAGATAGCACAGCAGCCCAAGCGCACATTCGCTCAATAGAAATCCAACGCTTAATAGTAAGCTTCGTTTGCCGTAGCGAAGCGCAGTAAATTTTAGCCATTTTCCGCAGCCGCAGGTGCTTTTTTATTCGGGTCATTTTTATTTTTTACGGGGCCTTATGAATTCGCTTACGCTCATTTGCTTCTTTTTTGCACCAGCAAAAAAGAAGGCCCCCGCGGCAGCGGAATACCCTCCCGGCGCAAGCCGGATTACCACAAAAGATGTTAGCGGAGGATAATGAAAAACATTTTATGTAACTCCAGGTTACTGCTTTTGCACCAGCAAAAAAGAAGGCCCCCGCGGCAGCGGAATGTAACTCCCGGCGCAAGCCGAAGCCATAGCAATTAGGCTCCGCTACAGCCTCCCCCTTACTGCCCCATAGAAGCCCCCTGCATGCCCTCTCCTTGCATCTTCATGTTCTTGCGCTTAAATACGGCGGTGTCGATTTTACCAAAGCGGTAGGTGAAGTTCAGCTTCACGAGCTGGGGGTTGGCCAGGCGGGCGTAGTTCTGAACGAAGTACTCGCTTTGGGAAAATTGGCTGTTTAAACGGGTGCGGAAGATGTCACTGATACTAAGCGTTACCGCTGCGGCATTGTTTTTCAGGAAGGTTTTCTTCACGGCGGCGTCCATGCCCCAGAAGGAACGGATGTAACCCTGGGAAGCACTTTGCGCGGAGCTGGGCGGGCCAAACTGCTGCTGGTTGTTGTTGATAGGCAGGTTAGTCTTGGACTGGTAGTCGGCCGATATTTGTACGGAAAAGTTCTTCGGCAATTTCACATTGCTGTTGAATTTACCAAACCAGCTCCACATCGCATCCTGTTCTACAGAGGCCAGGCTGTCGGGGGCGTTGATCTTGCCGTTGTACACGTTCACATTGGTGGTGATGTCCAGCCACTTGGTCACGGGGTTTGTGGAGGTAAATTCTGCACCGGTGGTGTAGCTGGAACTGGCGTTGATGTAGGTATTGATGATATCACTTTTGCCAGTGCCGGGGTTGATGCCAGCTTGCAGGTAGCGGGTGATCAGGTCGTTGGTATGTTTGTAATACAAGGAAAAAAGGATGTTGTGGTTTCCCTTGAACGTCTTGCTGTAAGAGCCTTCCACGCTGTTGGTAAATTCCGGCACCAGGTCGGGATTACCACGGGTGATATTGAGGCTGTCGGTGAAATCGGTGTACGGGATCAACTGGAAGAAATTGGGCCGGTTCACGCGGCGGGTGTAACTCAGTTGCAACTCCTGGTCGTGTTTCAGTTTCTGGCTCAGGAACACGGAGGGAAACAGGCTAATGGGATAGCGGTTACTGAATTTTTGACCGGTGTTAGTGAGCTTACCATCGTAGTTAGAACTTTCTCCCCGCAGGCCCAGTTGGTAGCCGAAGTTCCCGAATCCACTGGTTACGGATGCATAGGCGGCGTACACGTTGTCGTGGTTCTTATAATCGCTGGTGGCGCCGGCCAGGAGTACGGGGGTGCCCATGCCGTTGTATTGCACGTAGGTATCGTTATAGTTTTCGGTGTTGCGTATCTGTGCGCGCAAACCTGCTTCCAGCTTGGTTTTGGCGGTAAATGGCTTTACGTAGTCCGTCTGTATGGTGAGGAACTTATTTTTGCCGGTGCCTATTTGCTGCTGCAACTGGGTGCCGTCGAGGGTGTGGGAAGCATCGTAGTAATTGGTATTATAATCTGCGTTGAACTTGCTGCGGCCGGAAAAATAGTTAAGGTCTGCCGTCCACTCCTCTCCTTCTTTGGCGAAAGAATGTTTGAAGCCTGCTTGCAGGCCGTTGGCATTGAACTCGCGGGCGCTGTGGGTGAGGCGCTGGCTGAAGTTGTTCACCGTACCGCTGGGCAGCAGGCTGTCGGTGTTGATGTCGATCACCTCTCCTGGTTTAAACTTGCCATGCACTTTAATGCCGGCGATGGAAAAGGAGGTATGGTTGGTGGCAAAATAATCCAGGCCCAGGTTACCGAAAACAAACTGGCCGTTGGTCTTGTTGTTATTTTCCTGGTCTATGTGTACAGCAGTATCGCCAAAGTTGGTCCGGTCGGTGGTGCCGGTAGTTTTGTTGCGCATGGCATTGACCATGGCCGTGGCGGTGACGTTAAATTTACCCTGGCGCACGTTAAAACTACCGCCTCCGTTGTAGCCGCCGCGGATATCTGCCCCGGCCATGACGTTGCCGTTATAGCCGGTCTTGCGGTTCTTTTTAAGGATGATGTTGAGGATGCCCGCATTACCGCCAGAAGCGTCGTACTTGGCGGAAGGGTTGGTGATCACCTCCACGCTTTCGATGGCGTCTGCCGGGATCTGGTCCAGGGAAAGGGTGGTGGGACGACCTTCTACGTAGATCTGGGGAACGGCGTTGCGCAGTTTCACATTGCCATCAATATCCACCTGCACGGAAGGCACATTGCGCATCACGTCTACCGCGGTACCGCCTACGCTCACGATGTTTTTTTCTACGTTGAACACCTTTTTGTCGATGTCCATTTGCATGAGTGGCTTACTGCCGGTTACAGTAACGCCCTCCAGGGTATGGCTGTCGGTTTCCATTTTGATGACGCCCAGGTCTTTTTCAAACTGGCTGAGTGCATCGCTGGCGGCGGCCATGGCCTTGGCAGGGTCCTGGGGGGCCTTCATCCCGCCGGCGGGCATTTTTAACTGGAAGGCCACCGGCAGTTCTATGGTTTTGTAACCGATGAGGGAGATCTTCAGTTTCATGGGCGGCCCCATGATGGGCAGCTCTTCAAAGGAAAACTCGCCTTTGCCGGTGGTATTAACGCCTTTAAACAGGAAATCTTTTCTCTTTTTGGTGATGGAATCGTAGCGGTTTTGCAGGAGGATGACGGCCACTTCAGGAACGGGTTTGCCGTCCTGGTCTACCACGCGGCCAAATACATGGCCTATCTTGGGCGGCGCCTGCGCCCCTTTGCCCCCGCCGGGCAAGGCGCCAAATTGCGCGAACGCAGCGTAACAGATCAAGAGCATGCCAAGCAGCAACGACAATCTTTTCATATAGGTCTTTTACTTACAGCGCCAAAGTTAGTACGCCATTTTTGTAAACCCCATGGGAAATAGAGGATAGGTAAAAATGTAACGACGAAAGGCAGGAATGATCCAGCCCTTTACGTCGCTTGGACACAATAGGCCTTTTATGCCCCGCCTGACAGCCCTATACACCCCGTCAACAGCCCCCTGCGCCCGCTCATCCCGCGGAAAGGCCTTAGCCACCGGGGTATTGCATATTATTTCGTAATTAACGTTCAGAATGGTAAATTTGGGGCGCCGATTCTCCAACCAGACGGAAGTAAAGGTTACACTCAGCACTTTGCCGGTGGTTGGAACAAGGAAGCAAGCGATCTGCCAACAAGCCGGGCCGGCAATATTTGGATAAATTTCAACGTTATGCTGAACTTATGTTTCCAGTGGCCCACCGCCACAGGAACGATCCAATCACCACCTTCCCACTGGCTTTTCCCTTTACATCCCGCTTTGGCGGTCATGTGCAGGCGGCAAGATCATCATCAACACCGATTTTAATTTTTGTTAGTAAATAGAAACACACATGGAACAAGGGCCGGCTTTTTAGCTGGCCCTTTAGTTTTTAAATCCCCTACCGCGGGCTGCTACATTTTAGCATCCGGCGGCGTATGATGCTGCGTATAAAGGGTTTTTGCCGTATCTTCATCCCCGAACAAACCACGACACAATGTATCCTAAAACCTGTGCATTGCTGTTCATGCTTTGCACATCCCTGAAAATCCATGCACAAATTTTTGACACCCCGCTGTACACCACCGGCATCCCTAATGCTACCGGCCATTATACAGCAGATTCCTGGACCAAAGATTACAGCGAAGTAAGGATGGTATCCAAACCCTACATGCTGATCCTCTCGCCGAAACAACACAAGATGCTCACCAGCGCCGTGATTATTTTCCCGGGCGGCGGTTATAGCAGCGAGGTGTTTGAACGCGAGGGCAAAGCCATTGGGATGGAACTGGTAAAGCAAAACGTAACAGCCTTTATTGTGCGCTACCGCCTGCCGGATAGCGCTACGATGCTAAACCCCGCCATTGGCCCCATACAGGACGCCCAACAGGCAGTGCAACTGGTACGCGCGGAGGCCAAAAACCTGCTGCTGGACCCAGACCGCATTGGGGTGATGGGCTTCTCTGCCGGCGGACACCTGGCTGCCATGGCCGGTACCCAGTTCGATTCGGTGTATGCCCCCCGCCTGGATGGCAGCAGCGTGCGCCCCGATTTTATGATACTGGTATACCCTGTGATCAGTATGAAAGACCCGCTGGCACATGCCGATTCGCGGAAAAGATTGCTGGGGGCCTCGCCTTCGGAGGCGCTGGAGGCGCAGTTCTCCAACGAATTGCATGTTACGGATAAAACGCCGCCCACCTATCTCATTTATGCGAAGGACGATGACATGGTATCGCCGCGCAACAGTACGGTGTTTTACCAGCAATTAAAAATGCATGGGGTAGATGCCCACATCGAAGCGCTGGAACACGGCGGGCATGGGTTTGCCGGGAGGATACCCGCGGAGCAGTGGATGAAGAACCTGTTTGCCTGGATGCGGCAAAGCGGGTGGATACTGGACATGGCACCGGAAGACTTAGAGCCGGATGCAGCCCCCACCCCACCCCAGGTACCGGCTACTACACCGGCCAAGGAAGTGGCGCTGTAGGGAGCGCTGGCTATTTTACGTATCTTCATTTTCTAAAACCCTATTTTCATGCAACTCCAATCCGGTGCATGGCTGTTACTGCTATGCACATCCCTGCACCTCCACGCACAAGGTTTTGACACGCCCCTGTATGAAGCCGGCATCCCTAATTCTACCGGGCATTTTACGGACGAGACCTGGAGTAATAACTACGCCCAGGTTAGGCAGGTGTCCAAACCATACCTGCTTATCCTCACCCCCAAACAACACAAACTGCGCACCAGCGCGGTGATTATTTTTCCCGGCGATGGGTATAACTATGAGGAGTATGAACGCGAAGGCAAGGCCATTGGCATGGAGCTGGTGAAACAGAATGTTACGGCGTTTATTGTGCGGTATCGCCTGCCCGACAGCACTACGATGAAAGACCCCAGCATTGGCCCCATCCAGGATGCACAGCAAGCCATTCAACTGGCCCGTTCGGCTGCCAAAGACCTGCTGGTGGACCCAGACCGCATTGGGGTGATGGGCTTCTCCGCGGGTGGACACCTGGCCGCCATGGCCGGCACCCAGTTCGATACTGCGTACGTACCCCGCATGAACAACAACAGCGTGCGACCAGATTTTATGATCCTGGTATGCCCGGTGATCAGTATGAAAGACCCATTGGCACCCGCCGCCACGCGGGAGCGACTGCTGGGCACCGCGCCCACGGCGGCGCTAGAGGCGCAGTTTTCCAATGAACTCCATGTTACGGATCAAACACCGCCTACTTACCTGATCTATGCGAAGAACGATTCGATCGTATCGCCGCGCAACAGTATCGTGTTTTACAATCAACTGAAAATGCATGGGGTGGATGCCCACATAGAAGGACTGGATAATGTAGGCCATGCATTTGCCGGTACCATCCCTACGGAACAGTGGACGAAGAACCTGTTTGCCTGGATGCGGCAAAGCGGGTGGATACTGGATATGGCACCGGAGGATATAGAGCCAGAGTACACCCCCAGCGCACCCGCCGTGGTGCCAGCCACGATTTCGGCGAAGGAGGTGGCGCTGTAGTTTTTTGATTTTCGCATTCGTACGCCTACATTGCCCGTGGACTATCCCCCACGGGCTTTTTCATGGCCTGCCTGCTCCGGCATACAATAGGTTTGCTCCCAAATAAAACAAGCCACCGCGGTATAAAAAGTATTTCCCAAATTGTTGGTAAAAATTGCAGGATGTGGCGGTATTGCAGTGATGCACAATAAATTAGCAGGAGATAACAACGTTCCATATTTTACCATCACGAGAGACCCGTTAACCATGATGACATTTGAAATCCTGGACGTGCCGGCAAAGTTGATCCATGTCACGCCCGATGTGCCCAAACATTACCAGTCATTGCTATACCCATTTGCGAAAGCTACCTGCACGCGCTCTCCCGGCGTGGACATCATCGACCAGCAAATTGTGATCGAAGGATGTACCATTGCTTCGCATACGATTATCGGGAAGCTGGATGCCGTGCTGCATCCGGTGGTGGTGGAGCCTATTGCTACCTTGCACTGTATGCTGCAGGGCAACCTGGCTTGCGTGCTGGCACCGGATATGCCCGTGGAACTGGTACAGGGACAGTTTAATTTCTTCGAGATCACCCCCGCCCCCCACCGCATTTTTGTGAAGCCAGGACGTTATGTGTCTTTTCACATAGACCTTTCCCAGCACCTGTTGGAAAAAATAGCCCCTGCCGCCACGGCGTTGCAAACCCTCCTGGAAAAAGCCTTGCAGGTAGAAAGCTCGCCGGTACTGCCGGATGCCGGTATTTTGTTACCGGAGATCTACCAGGAAATTGAAGCCATCCGCCAGTGTCCCCACAAAGGAGTGCTGGCCCAGATCCGGTTGCAGGGCCGGATACTGCAACTGCTCACTATTGTGCTGGAATCGCTGTACCAGCCGGATAAGCCAGTGCCCCGCACCCAACAACTGATGGCCACGATCAAGGCTTATATTGATACCCATTTGGATGAACTGCTTACTTTATCGCGTATTGCGAAAGGTTATGCGCTGAGTGAGTCCTGCATCAAACAACAGTTTAAGGCGCTGACAGGAGAGAATTTTTCGGAGTACCTGATCCGGAAAAGGATGGAGAAGGCGAGGGAGTTGCTGCGCACCACGAACCTGCCCATTGGGCTTATTGCGTTTAAGGTGGGGTATGAGGAGCCTACTAATTTTACACGGGAGTATAAGAAGTATTTTCATCATTTGCCGAGTGATGAAAGGAAAATGGCGGTGTGAAAAGCACCGCCATTTTTTTTTGTTCATCAAATACTCAACATCGGGAAGCCATATTTTGCGGGTTCCAGGTAGCGCAACAAAAAGTGTACAATGCCGGCATTGCCAATCATCAGGTCTGGTACGGGGTATTGTTCCAGGCTTGGGTCGGTAAGCCAGTACTTGCCGCCATCGTCGCTGGTTTTGGTCATGTGCAAGAGGGCCTGGGCAATGTAATCTGCCCGGTTCAACCACTGCTCATCGCCGAATATCCGGTAAGCCTCCAGGTACACTTCTCCGATGCCGGTGATGCCGTAGGAGGTGGTGAGGTTATCCACTAAAACTTTCTCTGGCATAAAGCCCAGCAGGTCTTCTGCCATTTTACGATCTGCCGGGTCTTTAAAAATTTCGAAGGCTTTGATGAAGGTGAGTGCCACGCCGCTGATGCCATAAAAAAGCGTGAGCGGGGGATCTTCATGGCTTATTAACTTTCCCTGCTTCATCTTAAAATCATTCCTTTGGTAACGCAGGGCGTTGCGGATGGGTAGCTCCACAGCTGCATCATGGGTGGCTTCCCAATATAGCAAGAGGAAATAAGTGATGCCTGCATTGCCATTCATAAGGCCTGGGTAACTCATGGGCCTATCTCCCGCAACGGCGTTGGGAAAAAGCCAGTTACCTGCTGTGGTTTGCTGGTTAAGAATAGGGCCTAGTATTTCGGGTATAAGCACCAGCAATTTGGGTTGCGCGGGTGCGAGCAAGGCCACCCCCAGGCCCAGGCCAGACAGCCCTTTCATCAATTCCAGCCCCGCCGCTACGGTTTGAAAGCAGGCCAGCATTAGTGCCGGGGCATCCCATCCAGGGGGCAACAATCCTGCTTTGGCCGTAACGAGGAGGGCCACCGCAATGCCTGCCATGCCATCGCCCAGGCCGGGTGCCTGCCGGTCTGCCTGCTGCAGGTAGTGTTCCGAGATGAGGGCCCAACTTGTTTGCATTACTTCTTTGCAGGGGCTGATATCGAATCCCATTTCCTGTACCCTGGATAGCAAATAAAGAACGCCCATCGCCCCATGATGCAGGCCTCCATACAGCAGGTAGTCGCTTTGCTCATTCGGGTTCAGTACGGCCTGCTCCTGGCTCTTGGAGGCCCAATAGCCGTTGTTAGTGAGTACCCCACTTAACCCGGTGATGGCAGCCTGAATGGTAGTACGGATCGTGGACACATCTGCTTTGCTGCCAGGATTACTGTATGTTTTTTGCAGCAGGCGGGTTTTAAACTGTTGCAACCCTGCTTCTATCGTGTCGAGGGTGGGCCTTTGCAGCGGATCTACCTGCAGGCAGGCAGCCACCAGGGCAGCCATCTCCTCATCCTGCAGGAAGAAGTACATGCGCTGTTGCAAGGCCACTTTATCAGGCGTCCAGAGGCGATAAGAATCCAGGCCGGTAAAGAACTTCTGCATGATGCCGCCTATCGCGAAAATATCTTCTTTCACGGTGGGTACTGCCCGGGCTTCCTGCTCCGGCGACATATAACCTTTGCTGCCTACACCAAATACCGGCATGGGATAGTTGTCTGTCAAAGAATACACCAGTTCCATGTCCAGCAGGTATAACTGCCCTTTCTTCATCATAAAATTCATGGTGGTCAGGTCCCGGTGCACCAATCCCAGCGCATGCAGTGCGCGGGCTATGCCTACGATTTCTATCAATTTATCGATCAGGGAGGTATGCACCGGGGTGGGAAGCTGCAACCAGATGTTCCGTTTATAAAAATCCAGCACAAACTGCCGCAAGGGTGTTCCTTTAATGTATTCCATCACCAGGTAACCGTCGTCGTCTATTTCAAAATACTCATATACGGCCGGCGTGTGCATGTGTTTCCCTACCCTGCCGGCTATCGTTTGTTGCCAACGCAGCCGGGTGCGTATATCCTGCTTGGCCGAATCGGAACACATGTGTTTATTGCCCATTTTTACAATCACCCACTTGAAGTCTAACACATGCCTCCGGCGGATTGCTTTGATCACACTGCCTTTCGGATCTTGTTTCAGCACATCGAAGGCTACATATTTCCCTTTTAATTTACGGGGCCGTTTTGGGCGGATGGGCGAAGCAAGGCTTGCAAAGGGCCAGGTTACGCCATCCGGCAATAACGACGGATGGCCGGTGTCCTTAACCGGATTGGATGCATCTGCTGCGACTAACCGCTCCGTTGATGCATAGACTGTTCCACCCAGGTAGATGCCTGTAGGCACCCGTGGCCCGCCCACTCCTTTGGTCATGGCCACCAGTTGCTCCGCCAGGGCCAATGCCTGTGCATCCTCCACCGGGTATATGCTGATCACTTTACCAATATTGGCATTGCCATACAGGCCAGAACACATATTCATCACTTGCAGGGGTTCCACAGGCATCGCAAATGCAACACCGGCCTCTTTTAAGAAAGGCAATACAGCAGCCAACAATTCATACGCATCCGCCGTAACAACGGATATATGTAACACCCAACCACGCGCGGGCAGATCGCCTACTATAAAATAAGGATCTATCTGTTCTGCAACAAGCGCATGGGTATGTAGCAAATCCAGGAAAGGATTGCCGGTGCGGGTTAAGTAGGCTTCCATAAAGTATTTTACGGATAAAGTAAGCATGGTGTACTGCAATGCAGCTGCAGTGTTGGAAGGTGGTTTTAAAAAGCTAAACTGGCCACCAAAAAGGGTTTATCCCGGTATCCCGGAAACACCTAACTACTGAAATAACATTGCAGTTAGTATTTATACATTAGTAGAAGAAATTTATAGAGGCCATCAGCACAACGATTCCATGTAGGGTAATAAGATGCAAGTAGCAAACTTTTACATGTTATGCCAGGTAAGAAAATTAGAAACCGGTATTTTGATCTGCGTAGAAATTGCGATCTCATTCCTTTTTTATCCTTACACATTACCTCTAAACAATAAAAACAAAAACCATGAAAATAAGCATCTATTCCACCCTGGCGGCAGCATTAGCCGTTTATGCCGGCCACAGCGCCCGCGCCACCACCCATAACAGGCTTAGCTATGTGTACAAATATATAGGGGCTTACCCGGTCAGTGCGGCGTCTTTGGTGACCAATGTTAATAATTGGACCTACGTGGCAGGGCCACCTTCAGAGGATTGCGTGGATGTAATACAGGCCTGCGAAGTAAACACAACGATCACGAACACCTGGCCTTTCGGTAAAAGACCTACCAGGAAATTACCTGCCCTGCAAACAATTAGTGGTCCTTCTCCCAGGTTTACCGTATCACCCGACTGGGATAAAGGCATTACAGAAGTATATAGTGCTTCGTATGTAAATGATTGAATTTTTTGAACATGGAGCCTAATTGTACTAAATCTCCTGATAAGGAATCATTATGATATTCATCCACTCATTAAAACAAAAAAAATGAAAAAGGTATTTTATTCCGCGCTGGCAGTAACCACAGCCATTGCTGGTATTGCCGCTTCCAAAGCTAACAACAATACTCACCGCTCCGTTTATCTGTACAGGTATATTGGAAGTCGTCCAGTAACAACCGCATCTCAGGTAACTAACGTGACTAACTGGACTGTGACAACAACTGCTTTGTGGTGCACAGGCACTCTTCAGCCATGCGGTGTAACTACCACTATACCACCCTCTGCCACATCAAACCATCCATCAGCTAAAATACCCCCTATCTTTACAGGAGCCTTTTACTATACGGCTAACACTGGCAGCTTCCCATCAGGAACAATAGGCGCTTCTGGCACTAACGTAATTGCTAGCTATAGTGAGGATCTTTAGAAATTGGTAATTTCTAAAAGACATGGACAATAATAATGCGTTGAGGCATATTTTAAATCATTCATTTCATTAAATCAGACAACAATGAAAAAGGTACCTTATCCGGCACTAGCAATTGTAATGGCTATTGCAGTTGTTGCCATAGCCAATGTTAAAAACAAGGCCAGCCTTTTCATTGTCTAATACAGATATATTTTCATTTTTTCAGGTAAAAAGAGCATCTATATCACTTAGCCAAACTGGGGAACTTAATGTGTTGTATAACTACCCATTATACACGTTACAGTATTATCATATAAGATCTCAATTTCATCGCATTTCATAATGATCAGTATAGTAAACCAATAAGATCATTAACAGTTCAAAAATCAATGCATCTTTACAAAAGCAATTAGCAATTAAAGACACACCATTTTCCTAAATATTCTACAGTTTTAGTTTAACCAGCTTAGGCATTACCACGCAGATTTGGCAACATATACACAACAGATTAATATATGTCATAAAATAAAAATTAACAGATGTATTAAATTAAAACGGAAAATAAGTAATCATATGTTCACCCAAAAAGTATCCGATATCCTATCCGCATTATTAATTTTTTTATTCTTGTATACAGGTCTTTCTAAGCTAGTAGAACATGCACGATTCATCTCTCAATTGAGGGAATCCCCTTGGAAATTGCTGGCAGACAACAGCAGTTGGTTTACATGGGCATTACCAATAGGGGAAGTTTTAATCTGCATACTGTTAATAATACCTAAATACAGAAAATTAGGGTTTTGGTTTAGCGGATTACTGCTGGTAGCTTTTGAAATCTATTTAACGGCACTCGTAACTTCTGGAAAGCATCTCCCCTGCTCTTGTGGCGGAATTATTAAATACTTAACGTGGACACAACATATCTTTTTTAACATGGCCTTTCTTATTATTTCCATTTGGGGTATTTACACTGAAAAAAGGTTAAACAAAAAAGACATACCATTAAACGACTTTAACATAAGCCTGGCTGAATAATTTTAACACGGACAATTGACGTACAAAAAAGATTCGCGAATACCGAACTGTTGACCTGATCAGTTAACAGCACGTGCCATCCGATCAATGGCAAATCATCAATTATTTTTTAACTTTTAAAACAAACTAAAATGAAAAAAGTGATCTATTCCGCACTGGCCGTAACTGCAGCCATTGCCGGTGTTGCCGCTACTAAAGCTAACACCAAGACTCACCGTGCCGTTTACCTGTACAGATATATTGGCACCACCCCAGTAACAAGTGCATCTCTTGTAACTAATGTGAATAACTGGACTTTGGTTTCAACACCTAGTTCATGTATCGGTAGCGTTCAAGCTTGTGGCATAACCACCACTATAGTATCCGCTTCAAACAAACCAACAGAGAAAATACCGGCCATTGCTACAGATGCTACGCATTTCACTGCTAATACTGGCTCTTTCCCTTCCGGAGCAGGAGACCCTGGCACTAACGTAATCGCCTCACATAGCAAGGATTTATAGCCTTTAAAACTCAATTTGTTTCAGAGGTTACTAAAATGTAACCTCTGAAACAAATATAAAAATTCTGAAACCATATTCATTTATCAGGAAACGAATCAATCTTTTGAAATTATATCCATTTGTATCATAATTGATAGACTGATCGCAAGTTGATGTCTAGGAATCCGTCATCTCGGATTTTGCTTCATACCGGATATATTTACCACTGAAAACGGCAGCGGAAGCGCAAATCTATTGTCATTTGGAGGCAAATCATAAGATATACCATGTTCCACTCGTTTGAGTGCTATATTAGCCCCTTCAAGATTTAACCTTTTAATATCAATCCATCTGAGGTCCCTGAAGGGAAGTTCTTTTCTCCTTTCTGCAAGTACAAGATTAATGGCTATTTGAGCATTATCCGCTACAACCGGAACAAATGTACTAGGTGTAAAACGTTTGCTGAGTAACGTATTCAGATCTTCTATTGCCATATCTATTTTCCCATCCCTTGCATAACATTCCGCTCTTACCAGGTACATTTCGTCCGTAGCAATTCCCGAAAACCCAGCCCCATCTAAGCCATAACTCCCTTTAAATGTGAAGGTTGTATCAGATGTCCGCTGAAAAAAAATATCTTTTCTCAGATCCCCGGTTTTATAAGACCTGTAAAGTGTACTATCAACACTCATATAGTAAGGATTAGTTATAATACCCAGACTCACTAGGTACATTATTACTTCTTTATTATCAGCAGGAAAAGGCGTAGATTCCGATATGCTGATCGTATTATAGTCTATCAACCCGTTAGACAATTGCAAACAGGAATCTGCATATTTACCCGCTCTTTCATATTGACGCATAGATAAATACACCTCCGCTAAGGCGCCATATGCAGCGGCCTTAGAGGGCCGTTGTACAAATAAACCCTGTGCTGGCAATAAAGAGACGGCTTCGGTAAGATCCTTCAATACCTGGCTATACGTATCCGAAACCGTTCCTCTAACCGACACTATATTATAATCGGAAGATAGCCGCAGCGGAATGCCTAGATCCTGGTCCTTTGTTGCTTCACTATATGCCTTTGCCCAAATACAGGCAATTTTCCAGAAAATAAATCCCCTGAAAAACAGGGCACACCCCCTGGCGTTATCAAATTCTTTTGCATTTTTATCCGTTCTCTTGTTCTTGGCCAATGTTTCCAGCGCTATATTTACTTTTTCAACCGCGCCATATACCAAAGTCCACTCATCATTACTAGTGTGAGTAAAAAAGAGGTCCGGCCCCCAAGTATAAAGATTGACATAATCTGACCCCGAAAAACTATCGAATATCGTTGTAGTAAGGTAATAGTTATCCGCAGAAGCTTCTCCGAAAGAGGGCATTCTTAAGTTAATGTTTAGAACATCATCCAAGAGTCCTTGTGCGTCAGATATAGCGTTAGGAACCGTCAGACTACCATTGCTTTTTTGGTTCAAAAAATCAGTACATCCTGTAAAAATCCATACAAACAGTATTCCGGCAGCAATATATTTTTTTTTCATACGTCGTATTGTTTTCTTTTAAAAAGCAGCTCTTACACCACATGCAAAAGAAGCAGGTGTTGGCATACCGGATGGAAAATCGGGATCAATATGTTGTTTATTTGCCTTCCAAACGAGGCCTAGATTGCTGGCATTGAAATAAAGCTGTAGCTGGGAAAGACTGCTTTTCCTGATCAGGCTGTACATCAGGTCGTAATTAAGATTAATATATTGAAGCCGGATAAAGGCACCACTTGTCAGTAAATCAGAGGATACATTATAAAACGTTGCCCTACCAACAGCAGTATTAGGATACACCATGGAGGGCACGGTGGTTTTTAACTCATCTCCTGGTTTTTGCCATCGTTTGGAAAAATCTGCATGCCCGGCACCCCCGTTAAACAATTGATCATAATCAATGGAACTCCTGATAAATTTGTAGCCCGCCTTGTACACTAAGTTCACATCCAGGCTAATCCCTTTATAAGTGAAAGAATTACTCAGGCTACCATTAAAGCGTGGCAGGCTCGTACCGTTAAAAGCAATACTTTTCAGCGAACTATCGTTTGCAATGGCCCGGTAGTCCTCACTGGGTTTCCCATTTAAAATACCCCTCGGATCACCTGTCTGCGGATCCAAGCCGGCCGATTTATAAGAGGTAACCGCATACACGGGCCTTCCCACAATAGGTGTAACACTGCCTCCGCCTACATAATTGCTGCTGGCATATACCGGGTTGTTATATTTCGTAATTTTATCCGTGTAAAAGTTAAACAAATAACGAGTGGTCCAGGAAAACACCCCCCTGATATTCTGGCTGTTCAGCGTAACATCCACCCCATTCGCCCGCATGTTCGCTACATTCCTGGTGATCGTTGATTTCATTAAACCTGCAGTAGCGTCTATCTGGTCAGGCCCATACAGGTCTGTAGCCTTCTTTCTATAATACTCCATACTACCAGACAATATTTGACGTTTAATTTCAAAATCCAACCCAATATTCAACATCCCCACCGTCTCCCACCGCAAAGAAGGGTCGCCAAATTGAGACACCGTTACATAAGGAAGATTTGTATAATAGGCCCCTGTTTGATATTGAGTCACCGTCTTGGCCACCAGGCCAGTGTTTACGTTGCCGCTAAAACCGTAGGTAACCCGGGGCCTTAATACCGGTAGGAAATCCCAGTGATAAAAGTTTTCCTTGCCCAGGTTCCAGCTCAGGCCCGCTGACCACAATGGCTTCCACTTATTATTGGTATTTACGCCAAAAATATTGGAAGCATCCTTTCGCCCACTGATAGAAACTGTATATTTTTCATGATAGGTATAGGAAGCATTGCCATAAAAGGATAAAAACCGGGTGATATTATAGGGCGATACACTGGATAAGTAGGAAGCAATATAACTATACCTTCCGTTGATAAAAGTGGGATAAGGATTTAGAATGTCCACGGTGGTGAACTGAAGCGGATCTTCCGTGTAGCCATAAATACGGGATTGGTCCCCCCCCGTGCGCGCATTAGAAATTTCAGCACCCACGATCGCAGATACCGCATTCTGATTCCATTCATTGGTATAGTTGAGCTGCCCCCGGATATTTTGTGCCACCAGATTACTATTGCTGGAGGATAATACCCCTCCCCTTGGTACAATATACTTTATAACTCCAGTTCCCAGATCTATTTGCGTAAATCGGTTAATTAAATCCCGTGTACTGAAACTCTGTACATCATCCAGGCTTCTTGAAATTCCCTGCTGGCTTTCATACTGATAGGAAAGGCTTACGCCCAAACCCCGCCATATCTTATAGCTCAGCGAAGCACCCAATACCAAATCATTATTTTTTTGCGTGGAAGTAGAATGTTTCCAGTCTTCCAGGGGATAATAATTCCAGTCCAATAACTTCCCTCCTCCCACTGTATCAATATAGGGCGCCCTATACTTGTAAACAGGCAATTCCTTGCCGGATGCGTCTTTCAGCATTCTGTAAGGATAGTCACTTGCAGAGTAGCCAATTTCCCCATTTTGGGAACGACTGGTAGTATAATTCATATTCAACTTTACATCTACCTTTTTAAACACCTTAAATCCATACCCTGATCGGAAACTTACCCGGTCAGACAGTGCTTTTAAAGTACTCAGGCCATGATCATATCCTCCTGATACATAATAATTGGCACGCTCGTTTCCGCCACTTACACTCAACGCATATTGCTGGTTAACGGAAGGTTGGTATACATATTTATTGTAATCGCTCCGTCCATCATGCCCCCTTAACACATCTAGTTGCGCATTCGCCTGGTCTGCGGTAATTTTGCCATCCCTTTGGGCGATCAATATTTCTACGGCAGGCGGTAGTACCGGCCGGGAACGACTCTGTTCCGGACCCGCGTACACCCCGTTATTAAAAAGCATGGTTTGCACGTCTACCATATCGGAAGAAGCCATTTGCGGTATAGAATAAAGATCTGGCTTGTTGCCGATCGCGATATTGGAATTTAGTTCTACTTTTAAGCCATGATTATATTCCCCCTTTTTAGTCGTGATCACAATCACCCCGTTGCCTGCACGCGCTCCCCAGATAGAAGACGCAGCGGCGTCCTTTAAGATGGTAATAGACAGTACATCGTTGGGATTAATGGAGTTAATATCACCTGCATACACGAAATTGTCTACCACGATTAACGGATCCCTGGAGGCATTGATGGTACTTAACCCCCGCACCATAATATTGGCCTGAGCCCCACTGGCATGAACGGGATCAAACAGCACCCCGCTGGCCACCCCGTTCAGCCGGTCCAGGATATTAGTGCCTACCTGCTGGTTTAATAACTTGGTATCAATTTTCTCAAAGGAACCCGTTGAACGTTCTTTGGGTATATCCTGGAACCCATTGGATACTACCTTTACCTCGTTCAATGCATTGGACGCAATCCTTAAACGCACGCTTAAAAATTGCTGGCCGTTGAAGGCTATTTTAAATTTTTCGAACCCCAGGCTGGTGACCCAGATCGTTTCTCCCATTGCCAGGTTGCTTATTACCGCCCTTCCATAAGAGTCTGTAATAGTGCCCCTATTTTTTCCAGGCACCGCAATAGTGGCAGCAGGAACGGGATTGCCCTTTTCGTCTACCACCTGCAATGCCAGTGTTGTAGCGGTTGTATCATTCCCTAAAAGATGGGTGGAAGGGAAGGCATCCGCCACCGGCACCGTTTTCCGGAGATAGATCACCTCCTTCAGATACTTCCAGGTATATCCCCTAGTGCCAAATATGGAATCCATGACGATAGACAAGGGGGCATTGCTGAAATTGCAATTCACCGGGTCACTTAACTCTCCTGCGCTAACATTTACCTGGAAGCGCAGGTTGGATTGTTGTTCTATCTTTTTTATGACCTCCCGCAAGGCGATATGCTTCGCGATAATTGTAACCCTGGGATCGGCGTTATCAGCGGCCAAGGCATACAGCGGCAAGGCAAAGAATAGGATGGCAGTCTGAAACGCGTTCCATAGAAAGCATCTCAAATAATTCTTGCTTACATTCATTACAGCTATTTCTATAATACGTTAAAAAAAATAGAGTCTACTGATAGGGATGGGGGTTAATTATCTGCAATAACAAAATAAGGGAGGCTTCTTTTATCGGCTGTAATATCATAGCCTGCAAGATTCAAGTTTCGCTTTAGGGCCGCAAAATCATCCACCTTTTCCGGCACCCTTATTTTGTTGATAGCACGATCAGGCATCGTTATATCACTGACAATGGGGGTTTTCCAATTATAATTTACCTTGTTCAAAAAATCAGACAACATTAATTCCCCCGGAGCCGTACTATCCGGATCTTTCTTTTTTCCAGCGGCTATTTTTGCGGCTATACCAGATATCACATAACAGGTAACCGTCCGGTTTTCTACATAACCGTGGCAATGAAAGGTCCTGGATAGATCCTCCCTCAAATATTTGTGCAATACCACATCCAGCGGCTGTCCCTTTTTGGTAATAAATTCATAACAAAAAACACGGGATTGCTGGAAGTCTGTTAAATCTCTGTTCAACAAACTATCCGAAACATTTACAATTAGCCTATTATATGGAATAGGATTCATTTCAGGATAAGCAGTAGAAAAATAGGAAATTAGTGGGGTATTAAACATTCTTGTACCCATACAAAGCCGGGCATCCGCGTCCATTTTATTGATTTGCACGGGCAAATCCATATTCAGCTTGCCGGTAAAAATGGAAAAAGTTTGTAAATCGTTGATTAAACCCACATCCTTTACCAGGAAAGGAGTGCTAAAATCATCTACTATTTTTTTATCATCTTTGGTGAACATGTCCACCGCCTTTCCAACCAGTACGGCTTGAATATTTTTATCGTTCACATCACCCGGTGCCGTAATGGCCATTACATTTCCGTCTTCCCCAATCCAGGCATAGTGGGGAATAAATTTATGAGGGAAATAGTTATTGGCCATGGTATCGCTTACCACGATCGGCAATGAAAGATTTTTACCGTGTATCGAGCGCTGCTTGGCTAAAAAGCTTTCAATCTTTTCTTGCTTATCTCCTGTATTGGAAGCATTCACCAGCAATATCTGGATCTTATCTCCAAATTCTTTCTGCAATCTTTCATTCTCCGGAAAGTGTCCAATACACGTAGTACACCAAGTAGCCCAAAAATCCAATATCACCAGCTTTCCCTTAAAATCAGAAAGCCGTGCGGTAGGCGAGGGATAATTCATCATCTGGAACGTCATGTCCGGCACCTTGTCACCCACCTGCAGGGGCTTTACCTGCTGGGGCCCAGCCACCACAACACTTGCTGCCGGCTTATCCTTCGTAGTATCCGTAGCAGCAGCCGCATGAAGATTTTCACACAAAAAAGATGCTGCCAACGTAAGGGGTAGCCACAGCACAAGGCAGTTCGCGCGCAGCAAACAGCAGAAGGAAAGCTTCATGACAATCAGATGTTAGTTAGTAATGATGGTTTAATTCAGGGCATCACATCACACCAGGATGAATAAACGCCAGGGCGGCGTTTAGTATTAACATATAGAAAAGACTTTATAAAGATTACGCTAAAAAAACTAGGGTATCATCCCGGTCACCCATGATGGATAAATCAATTGTAATCCGCCATACAAAAAATAGTTACTCCACGTGCTTCCCTTTTACAGGAAAAAATAAATTTTCCTCTGTAAATAATATTGAGCTTATCAATAAGACTAAAACATACTCATCTAAGCATTCCTTCCACTAACCCGTACAAAATAAAATCTGAGCATCTATTTTAAAAAATCATCCTGGCCTAGAAAGGCCAAGATCGGCATATGGATCAATGTATGTCCTTACTGACAAGTAAAAACGTTCATCATAAAACCTTATAATGCCAGCAAAAAACACCTCCGATCCATATCCCGGGATCTTATAGGATAGTGAAAAACGAAATCAAGCTTGGTATTAACAATCAAAAGAGAAAGTAAACACTGCTTCATCTTCCGGATGTAGCAGTATTATCATCACTCCGGGGAAACGTTCCGGAGGCAGGTGCCGTAATTTTGCATTCCCGACCCTTCGAGTACTTTACAATCGATGCGCAAAAAGGTAACATCCATTTTCAAAAAAACTTTCAACAAATGCATCACTATTTCCAGCAGCAAACACCCGCTAGAAAATAGTCGCCTCACTACCAATGCATTCCCTTCAATTTGCGCATGTATCTCCACCCGGCCAGCACCCAGGCCGGGCACCAGGCCATCAGGGCTTCCTGGCGCAACTGCTCCCGGTAGCCGGCTTCCGCGCCGGTAAACAGCTCGTCCATCCCGTGGCTTACCGGTGGGATGTGGGCGTTGCCCCTGCCGGCCTGGGTAATGGCTTCTTCCACCAGGGCCACCGTTTTATTGAAGATCACCTGTTCCTGCCCCTCATCCTGCAAGGGCAGGCGTTGCAGCAGGGCCAGGAGCTGGGCCATTGGCTCCGTGATCACCTGGTGGGGCATGTCTATCAGTACGGTTTTATTGCGCTGCGTGGCCTGGTAGAGCGCCTGCAACACGCCGGAGTGCATGAACGCCTCGCGGGTCAGCAGTTGCTCCACCAGCCAGGGCGGCAGCAGTACATAATAATACACCGACAGCCCTGGGAAGAAGTGGCATTCATTGTAGTCGTTCTTCACGCGGGTGAAATAATAGCGGCCCTGGCGGAAATGCAAAGGTCCTTCCCCCACGATATTACAATTGGCCCCGCCGTACAGGCAGCATACCAGGGCTACAATGTCTTCCAGCATTTTAGGGGCCTGGGGTGGCAGGCCATTGTTGTATACCTGCATCATGCCCAGGGGCAGGCCCTGGTTGTCGTAGCTGCTTTGCAGCAGGATGGAGCGGTGCAGGCCCACGCAATGGGTCTTGGCCAACCGGGGCGCCAGGCATTGCAGGGGTACAGGGATGTCCCGGGCTTCCAGGCGGGTGGTAAAATTTATCCGGTTGGGCTTAGCCTGCCGGGGATGCAGCAAATGTATCAGTTGGCTCCAGCGGGGCCGGTGATTTTGTTGTGTCATTTTATTTTTATAACGTGTATGCAGCAAATACAAAACGAGTTATTTCCCTAATGCCATATGGCCGCAAGCCAGGGCCTGCAGCGCATATGGGGTTGATAGGCATGTTGCCATTTAAAAAGCGTTTCCGTATAACCTACCGCGGCAGCCTCCGGGAAAATATAACCGCATCACCCCAGGATGTCCTGGCCAGAAAAAGCCGGAACGAAGACACGATGCCTACTCACACCAGGGCACCGCCAAATGGATCTGCAAGCGGGGTGCAAGTAAGTTAGCAGGGGTGACACGGCTATATTGCCGGTATTATAAGATAGTGATTGTATTTTTTGAGGCAACGGTACACAGCACAGGAAGTTATAAAGGCTTGCCTGTGGTCGTTTGGGGAATCATTATTTTCTGAAAGAAACCATCCGAATTTGCGGCTTCGCATGGTGAGCTGCCGGGGTGTAGTTGTTGCGTCAGCACGTTTACCGGGTAAACGCAGTTGTCTTTTAACGTGTCTATTGGGTAAAAGCCTGTGGCCTTGGCGGCCTTCCAAAATAACAATACAATGGACACGCAAAAAAGTAACACGCAGAGGTATCATTTTTTTATGGTTATTTAAAAAATGATCCTGCTTCCTGGGCGGGCTTGTTGACTATTTCTTTCTGTTCACCCGTTTCCAGGGCCGGCGCGAATCCATGGGAAATTCTTTGAAGCACTCTTTATAAGCCTTGGAAAACACGGCCCGGCGGGTAAAACCGGTTTCCTCCATAATCTCCCCAATCGGCATCTTCGAATGCAGCATCAGTTGCCGGGCCAGCTCCATGCGGTGACCAAAGACAAATTCTTCAATCGTGGCCTGCGACCGGCGCAAAAACATTTCCTGCAATTCCAGGGGTTGCAGGTTAAAGCGGCGCGCCAGGGCTTGCAGGTTTAGGGGTTCCTGCAGGTGAAAGTTAATGTAATGCTGCACAGACACCAGCACCGATTCGTCGATGATAGAGCGGGAATCGTTATGGCCAAAACCCCGCTTGCGGTCTATGACCAGCAGCAACATTTGTTCTATGATATTCACCAGTCGCTGGTCGTGCACCGCCGAACGCGCGGTATTGTTCCGCAGCTCATCGATCGATTCGTACAGCGGGTACCACAGGTTGCCGGTGAGGGCCGCAGACTGGTTGGCATGCCGGGTAATGCTGAGAATGGGATCTTCCACCGGTGTAATTTCCGTGAGGAAGGAGGCCGGTACCGTCACGTAAAACGACTGGTAAATGCCGGGTTCCAGATAAGTGCGGTAGGCACCTTTGTTCACACATAACAGGAAGTACTGGCCTTGCATAAACCATACTGGTTGCGGGAATCCCGGCAGGCTACATTCTATCGCGCCTTTCAGCATAGAAAACAGCATGCAGTCTGTTTTTGCAACCTTAGACAACAGCATCACCGCTTCTTTCACTACGATCACATGACTGGCAATAACAAAATCATGAACCTTCGTTTCCTGCAGGATGATATCCACCTGGGGATGCGCGATATACTGTGGCTCGGCAAATTTGTAAACAAACTTCTGATAGTTTTCCGGGACGGGCAGTGCTGATAGCTCCAGCGCACCGGGTGAATCGGCAATTTGAAAACGCATGACAGTATTTTTCAGATAACAAATAATATGACCTAATCTATACAGTGCCTTGGTAATCGGCGTTGCTCCCGGGGCAGGCCCCCCTTCCCTGCGCTATCATTCAACGCCTTGCTGGATCAATTGTTTTGGAAAAAGCACATGGCTTCAGCACCCTTATACAAGGTTAAATTTCCTTATTCTGCGGTTACCGGTTGTTAATTTAATGTGAACGCCGGCAAAAATAGGGCAAAGCCACGCCCATGGCGGAAAGTAATTTTTTAACGGATTATTTTGAGAAATATTGTTCAGTTTAATGCGACATATATTAATTTCAACTGTATTGTATTGAAACAAAGGGCTTACTGCGCTTTAAGCCCTATAATATCCCTGCCAATTTTAGGATACATCCACCGCCTACCTTGCCTGACATTTAATTATATTCTTTCCGCAGAACCCGTCACGGAGGCTCCGCTGCATTTAGTCCCCCCTTTGAAGGGGGCGACCTTCGCGCTTATCATCGCTACTGTCTTTTGTGATTGATTAAATATTAACGCTACGATAAAGTAGTAAACTGGAGTTATATAAAAGGGTTTCCATTATTTATCGCTGACATCTTTTGTGGTAATCCGGCTTGCACCGGGGAGGGGCATTCCGCTGCCGCGGGGGGCTTTCTTTTTGCTGGTGCAAAAAGAAACAAAAAGCACCTGGCGGCTGCGGAAAATGGCTAAAATTTACTGCGCTTCGCTACGGCAAACGAAGTTTACTATTTAGCGTTGGATTTCTATTTGGCGATTGTGCGTTTGGGCTTTTTTACAAGCCTCGACCCGTTTGCCGCTTAACGCTCCACTGCGTAAATTTTTTAACGCCATTTTCCTAAGGCCGCTAAAATCTTTGCATACTATCTGCTTTCCTCTTGCTAACTGCAAAGTCTTCGCATAACATCACTTTCATCTTCTTCAATACCATCAAACCTGCCATAGTAGCTCCGCTGCAATTGTCCCCCTTTGAAGGGGGCTGGGGGATGCCCTTCGCGCTAATCATCCGCTCATATCTTTTTTTGAAAGAATGCGGAAAGCGCCGGGAAATGCTTTCCGGCTTTTGTTGTTGCAAATGCAAACAGTAGCAAAAAAGAAGTTACCGGTTGTGAGCTTTATCGTAGCGTTAGTATTTAATTTATCATAGAAGATGATAGAGAATGATAAGTGCGGATGATAAGCGCGGAATTCATCCGCGGAAGAGCGGCACCGCTTAACTAATATCAACCATTCCACTTGTTGCCCGCAGTCAGCATAACAGGGGATCACGCTTCCTAAGCACCCTATTGTATAAGTCTGCCAGCCCCGGCACGATTTTGTTATCTTCGTCCCCAAAAAGGACGAATACATGAAAGTAATACCGCTGCTACTCTCCCTCCTTTTGGTGTGCGGTGGCCTGCAGGCACAATCTGCTGCCTCCCAGCTTGCCACCGAAGCCAAAGTTTGGGGGCTGCTCAAGTATTACCATCCCGCTGTGGCTGGCGGCCAATACGATTGGGATACCGTGCTGCTGCATGCCATTCCCCGCATCCTCAATGCCCGGAAAACACCGGTCATTACCGCTGAGATCCAGCACCTGCTGAACCTGGCCGGCGCCGATCCGGCACCACCCCTCCGGCTATACGACAGTATGGCCATCATGTATCGCAATTTTGATACGGCCTGGATTAGCGATGATCATAACCTCACCGATACCCAGCAAATACAACTCCGCTACATTGCCCGGCATCCCGCCCGCCTACAAAACCATTACGTGCGCACCGGTGCTGCGATAGACAGCGTATATGCCCCGGCTAACGAGGCCGCCTATACGCAATCGCCCTTCCCCGACCCGGCTTACCGGCTGCTGTCGCTGTTTCGCTACTGGAACGTGATCCAGCATTATTACCCCTATAAATACCTGATTGGCACCCCCTGGCCCCGCGTACTGGAGCCGCTCACCGAGGCCTTCCTGAACGCCCGCGATGCCGCCGCCTACGAGCGCGCCCTGGCCCAGATGGTGGCCGCCGCCAACGACTCCCAAACCCAGCTACTACCCGATGCTGCTTACGCCGTAGCAGGCCGCTACCCGGCCCCCTTTACGGTGTATATCATCGACAATAAAGCGGTAGTGATGCGCATTACCGATAGCAGCGCCCTGAAAGGCACAGACATAAAACCCGGTGTGGTGATAGATGAGGTAGACGGCGTTCGCCTGGCAGACCGCATCCAATACCTGTGGCCCTATGTGCCCGCTTCCTCCCCCGGTGCCCGACTGCGCGATATGCAGCCCCTTTTGCTGAATAGCGACAAGCCAGATATGACGCTGGTATGTTATACCCTGGAAGGCCGTAAGTTTAAAGCAAAATGCAAACGGCCCGACAAGATCAAATCCCAGCCCGATACCCTGCTCACCGTACCCCCGGCCCGTATGCTGGACAACAACATTGGCTACATCCACTTTGCCAGGTTGCACCCCGGCAATACCGACAGCATCCTGCAAACAATGATGAAAACCAAGGCCATCATCTTTGACCTACGGGAGCCGGTAACCGATACCACCGTGATCTACGAAGTACCCCGCTACCTGCTCACGGACCGGGTGCCGTATGCCTTCGTAACTGCCCCTTACTTCCCCCTGCCTGGCACCTTCCACTACCAACTGGCCAGCCATGGCAGCGATGATAATCATTACATCGGCATCAAGAGTAACGCTGCCCATTACCCCGGCAAGATTATACTGCTGGTAAATGAGCACACCCAGGACCTGGCCGAATGGGCCGCCATGCTGCTGCAAAGCACCCGGCGTGCCACCATCGTAGGTACTCCTACCGCCGGCGCCCTGGGCCCGGTTACCCAACTGCCCCTGGCAGACAGTCATCAGGTAACCTTCACCGCCCAGGGCAGTTATGCCCTCAATGGCACGCCTATCCAACGCCAAGGCATCCCCATTACCATCCCGGTAAGCATCCATATTTTCGACCTGCAGCATCAGCAAGATGTGATCTTACAACAGGCGCTGAATTTTATTAATAACAATCCTTAAATATTGCCCAGCCGCAGGTGTTATGGTAATTGCTTCCTGCTTTGCCGCTTCTATTATCGCAGGCCCTGCTCGTTTCCCGAACATTTATGCCAATGGCTGCAGGCGGTACACCTCCAGTTGCTCTGCAAAAAGTGGGGTGGCCAGGGTCACAAACATCGTAAAGTGCAGCTGGCTGGAGTGGGCGTTAAAATCCTCTTCCGATGCCCATTTTTCCTGTACAATAAACATGGCTTCATCGCGCTCGGTTTGGAATATTTCATATTGGAGGCAACCTGGTTCCTTGCGGGTTTCGGTGAGGAGGGTTTGCAACAGGTCGCGGAGTTGGTCTATCATGGCGGTATCGCGTTTGGCATGTATGAGGGCGGTTACAGTGAGCATATGTTTTTTGCAGGTGATGCTGCAAAAAATGTGCTGCATACAATATGGGGAAATGGTTTTACATTGATCCTTGTCTTGGTTTTAAGGAAGTTTTACATTCATTTACGCGTTTTTTCCGGCGCGCGATGGGATTTGCTCCGCTGCCGCGGGGGCTTTCTTTTTTGCTGGTGCAAAAGTAGTGACCTGGAGTTATATAAAAGGTTTCCCAATATCTTCTGCTAACATCTTTTGTGGTAATCCGGTTTGCGCCGGGATTTGCTCCGCTGCCGCGGGGGCTTTCATTTTGCTGGTGCAAAAGTAGTAACCTGGAGTTATATAAAAGGTTTCCCAATATCTTCTGCTAACATCTTTTGTGGTAATCCGGCGCGCGCCGGGATTTGCTCCGCTGCCGCGGGGGCCTTCTTTTTTGCTGGTGCAAAAAAGAAGCAAAAAAGCACCTGCGGCGGCGGAAAATGGCTAAAATTTACTGCGCTTCGCTACGGCAAACGAGCTTACTATTAAGCGGCGAGATTTCTATTGGGCGATTGTGCGCTTGGGCTTCTGTCCTACCCTCGGCCCGTTTGCCGCCTTACGCTCCACTGCGTAAATTTCTTAACGCCATTTTCCTAAGGCCGCTAAATTTTTTGCATACTATCATCTTTCCTCTTGCTAAATGGAAAGTCTTCGCATACCATTTTCATTATTCCTCAAATGCCATAACTCTCTGTGGTGGCTCAGATACATTTGTCCCCTTGAAGGGACAGGGAACCTTCGCGTATATCATCCGCACTTATCATCCGCTACCATCATTTATGTACATGCAGCATGCACCAGTTGATGTATATCGATACTGCGAAAACTTATCTTTTTGACCGTGTATAGCGTAGCACATGAGCGTAAGAAAATTCATAAGGATAAAATGACCAACATAAAAAGTATATGATAATGAGTATCTTTTTTACTTAACTGAAGATTGTCTACTTTATCGTAGAATTAGCATTTAATCCATCCCAAAAGATAACAGCGGATGATGTGTACGAATGATATACGCGAAGGTCATCCCCCTTAAAAGGGGACAAATTCAGCGAAGCCACCATAGCGGTTTTTATAGCTTTGAGGAATGATGCGAATGGTATACGAAGACTTTCCATTTAGCAAGTGGAAAGTAGATCGTATGCAAAGCATTTATTGTTAGCAAGAGGAAAGCAGATCGTATGCAAAGCATTTGCGGCCTTAGGAAAATGGCGTTAAAAAATTTACGCAGTGGAGCGTTAAGCGGCATACGGGCAGAGGGTAGTACAAAAGCCCAAGCGCACAATCGCCAAATAGAAATCCAACGCTAAATAGTAAGCTTCGTTTGCCGTAGCGTAGCGCAGTAAATTTTAGCCATTTTCCGCAGCCGCCAGGTGCTTTTTTGCTTCTTTTTTGCACCAGCAAAAAAGAAGGCCCCCGCGGCAGCGGAGCAAATCCCGGCGCAAGCCGGATTACCACAAAAGATGTTAGCGGAGAATAATGAAAAACATTTTATGTAACTCCAGGTTACTGCTTTGTCGTAGCGTTATTATTTAATCCATCACAAAAGATAACAGCGATGATAAGTGCGGATGATATCCCCATGCCCTTCAAAGGGGGAATAATGCAGCGGAGCCACCATAGCGGGTTTTATGGCAGTGGAGGATTACTGCGAATGGTATACGAAGACTTTCCATTTAGCAAGTGGAAAGATGATCGTATGCAAAGCATTAGCGGCCTTAGGAAAATGGCGTTTAAAAAATTTACGCAGTGGAGCGTAAAGCGGTAAACGGGCCGAGCGTAGGACAGAAGCCCAAGCGCACAATCGCCCAATAGAAATCTCCGCCGCTTAATAGTAAGCTTCGTTTGCCGTAGCGAAGCGCAGTAAATTTTAGCCATTTTCCGCAGCCGCCAGGTGCTTTTTTATTCGGGTCATTTTTATTTTTTTACGGGGCCTTATGAATTCGCTTACGCTCATTTGCTTCTTTTTTGCACCAGCAAAAAAGAAGGCCCCCGCGGCAGCGGAGCAAATCCCGGCGCAAGCCGGATTACCACAAAAGATGTTAGCGGAGAATAATGAAAAACATTTTATGTAACTCCAGGTTACTGCTTTATCGTAGCGTGATTATTTAATCCATCACAAAAGATAACAGCGGATGATGTGTGCGGATGATATCCCCATGCCCTTCAAAGGGGGAATAATGCAGCGAAGCCACCATAGCGGGTTTTAGGACCTTAAAAGATAGCAGCGGAGGTTATGTGCGAAGGCGGCCTGCTTCAAAGAAGGACAACTGCCGTAAAAAGCATGCGTAACATTCCCTTAAAAATACACTACTTAAAATGCACCACTTTATCCTTGATATAATAAGCAGGACCATTGGTATACTCCAAGTTACTCAGGTATTCCTCAATCTTATCATCCCGATGAATAACGCCATTAAACCGCATAGACGTCACCTCCTCATTATCCAGCACCACATCTACCCCGAACCAGCGGTTCAGGATGCGGCCCAGTTCCTGCAAGGACGCGTTTTGGTAAATGTAAATGCCTTCGCGCCAGCCCAAAATTACTTTTGGATCAAACGGTTCCTGGGCGGCGGCAGCGGCGGGAGAGGCTACTAGCTGGAAGCCGGGTTTTACAGACACCGTTTGCCGGGGCAGGGCCACGTTTACGGCACCTTTCACCAGCGCCAGGCGGGTTTGACCAGAATCGTAGGTATTTACATTGAACTCCGTACCCAGCACGTGTACGGTGCTGTGGGGCAGGTGTAAGATAAAAGGCTTGTCTGCATGGGGCGCTACTTTCACATAGGCTTCCCCGTTAATCGTCACCTCGCGGGTATTGCCGGTAAATTGCAGGGGGAAGCGGATGCTGGTGGCCGAATTGAGCCATACTTCCGAACCATCGGCGAGGTTTACCTTGTAATCTTTTCCCACGGGTACTACCAGCGTAGCCCATTGCGCGGAGGGCGGTACGTCGCTGAAACTGAGGGTATGCTGCTGGTTGTGAACTGTTACGTTATTCACCTGCACCTGGGGGCCACTGTTAGAGAGGTCTACGGTTTCGCCGTTGGCCAGGGTGAGGCGGATATGTTTGTTATTAATAGCGGCAAGGGGGGCTGTGGGTTGGGCGGTGGGCAGGCTACCGGACGGCATAAACCGGAAATACACCAACAGCAGCACGGCGGCTGCGGCAGCGATGCTGGAGATTACCCTGATCCGGGTACGGATTTTCTTTTGCCGGCCATGGGCAAACACCCCTTCTACGGGCTGTTCCGGCAGGTGAAGGGCATGCTGGCCCCGATCGTCCTGGAAGGCTGCCTTCACTTCCTCCCGGATTGCTTGCGCGTCTGGGTGGGCGGCCAACAGGCTGTCCAAAAGTTGCCGGTTCGGCTCACTAATGGTACCCAGTTGCTCGTCAATCAGTAAATCTTCAATTTGTTGGCGGTAAGGCTCCATATCAATAACTATACAAAAAAAGTGGCGATAAGTAACACGCGCTATTTGTTAATGTTACTTAATTTTTCGCGCACCACTTTCAGGGCACGACTGACCTGATTTTTAACGGTGCCGAGACTGATGTTCATTTCATCGGCAATTTCCTTTTGTGATTTGTTTTCCAGGTAGGAAAGTTCAAAGGCCCGCCGGGCGGCAGGGGCCGGGATGTCGGCAATAGCGGAACGGATCTGGGCTGCCAGTTCAGACAGTTCTATACCAGGTCGCTGCGTTTCCGTGCTGTCTTTCACATATTTATAATTATGCTTGGTACGCTGCAATAATTTTGCGCGTTTCAGGCGGTTGGTAGATTTATTCCGGGTAATGGTAAGGATGTAAGGCTGAAAGGGACGGTCCGGGTCTATATCGCGCCTTTTTTCCCAGATAGTCCAGAATACATCCTGCATTAAGTCGTGCGCTTCCGTTTCGTCGCGCAGCAGAAAGTAGGCGGTCGCATAGACCTTTTGCTGATAACGCTTGTATAACAGCGAAAATGCCGCTTCGTTATGCCCCGCTACCGCCTCCAGTATTTGTGAATCATCCAGCAGATCCAGATTCAACATAATGGAAAATATTAATATGACAATCTGTGTGTACAGGTGCTGTTTTTAGCATCCCGGTTTAGCAAAATAAGCAATTAGGGAAATCGCTTGGCATCATTTTGTAGTGTTTGCTTGTGTAATTAGATCCATTTCTACGCTCAAGATAATAAAGTTCATCCTGCTTTCAGGAGAAAAAAAAACCGTTAACCGGGAGTTAACTTTTAGGCAAGGCTTGTTGATAACCGCAGTTTAGTATGATCCATTTTATATCAATATGCCCTTGCAGTGCTTGCAATCTGTTGGTGGCAGTCATGCTATTGTTTATGTACGGTAATAACATGCCAGTGGATTGGGGCTACCTAGAAAGAAGTTAGGCCTTTTCGGAGGAGGCAACCTGATCTTTGGAAAATAAAGGCCGCTTTTCTGCCAACAAGCCTGAATTCATGTCCTATCACAAAAATTTGTACTGCGGCGATCCCCGAATGTCTAAAAATATAAATGCAGAAAATGATCTGGCAAGCAATCAAAAATGAAAAAGGCCATCCTAAACCATAGGATCAACCTTAAGAAACTGCATAATTAAGGGCAATTAGATAATCAGGAAGATTGATTTTTGAGCCTTTGAAAAACCTCTTCCACCTTAGCGCAACGCTCAACCACTTTTTTAGCGGCCGTTTCCAGCGTGAACCCCTCATCCAACAACTCTTTGATAAGCACGATGCGCTTGATATTCAGGTAATCGTATTGGCGATAAGTGGCCGTTTTGTCTACCGGCTCAATATACCCTTTTTCATCCCAGTAGCGGATTTTGCGTTGCGGGACACCTGTAATATTGGCAACTTCACCGATCGCTACAATAACGGATACTAGGAAATTAACATCCGTCAGGATGTTCATATCAGCAGTATTTATTTTTTTTTCTCCCATAACATAAATTGTAATTACATGACAATGATTGTAACTAAATTACAATAACTAGTTTAACTTTGTCACGAAGTTACAAACATTATAATTAAGCTACAATGGAAACAGGTTTTAGAAAATGGATAATTGTTGTCACGATCATCACTTCCACTATCATCGAACTTATAGACACGACCATCGTTAATGTATCGATTAATACTATGAGCGGAAACCTTGGCGCATCACTGGAAGATACTGCATGGGTGATTACTTCTTATGCGATCGCGAATGTGATCATTATTCCGATGACCAGTTTCCTGGCGGAAAAAATAGGCCGAAAGCAGTACTATATTGGTTCTATTTTGCTGTTTACTATCGCCTCTGCGCTTTGCGGATGCTCTGGCAACCTTTGGGAACTGGTGGCTTTCCGGTTTCTGCAAGGCATAGGCGGGGGCGCACTGCTATCGACCTCCCAGGCTATCCTTTTTGAAACATTTCCTCCAAAAGAACGGGGCCTTGCCAGTGGCATATTCAGTCTGGGCGTAATCATAGGCCCCTCCATCGGACCGGTTATGGGCGGCTATATTGTTGACAACATGAGCTGGCAATGGATATTCTATGTCAATATTCCCATTGGACTGATGGCGGCACTCCTTTCCTTCCTATATCTCCGCCCCACAAATGCATCCACAGACAACAGATCGATAGACTGGTTCGGGATATTTTTGCTGGCAGTAGGCGTCGGTGCACTGCAGATTGTTTTGGAGCGTGGTGAAACGGATGATTGGTTTGCTGCTACCTATATTATCGTATTGACTGTTCTGGCCGGCTTCGCACTTGCGCTATTGATCTGGTGGGAACTGCGCATTGAATTTCCGGTTATTAACCTGCGGGTGTTGAAAAGCGCAACGTTATCTCTTTCCGCCATCATGACCTTTGTGCTCGGCTTCGGTCTATTTAGCGCGGTCTTCGTATTCCCTTTATACGCGCAGCGCATCATTGGTTATTCAGCCTTTCAAACAGGCACCATGTTGCTGCCAGGGACATTAATGGCTGCGGTGATCTCTCCATTCTTGGGTAAAATATTGCAGAGCGGCATCCGGCCACAGTTTCTAATTATTACCGGCTTCCTGTTCTCGGCTGTCTTTGGATTTTTAATGTCCAAATCGAACTTGGAGACTGGCAGCGCTTATTTTTTTATTCCATTAGTGTTTCGCGGTTTGGGTGCAGCGCTCTTGATCGTTCCGCTTACGGCACTTGCTGTTTCTGAACTGAAGCCGCAGGATATTCCTCAGGGTGCCGCGCTTAATAACATGATGCGCCAAATGGGCGGATCTTTCGGCATTGCGCTGATCAACACTTACATTGCTAACCGGGCAGCGAATAACCGCACGGCATTGATTACCCATGTAACAGCTAGCGACCTTGCAACGCAACAGCGCATACACGGGATTGTCAGCAATATGATGGCGCATGGTGCCAGTTATCTGAAGGCCATGCAACAATCCATGGCTGCCCTGGAAAATACGGTTGTCCGGCAAACCTACCTAATGAGTTATATGGATGCTTTTCTGCTGCTAGCAATCACGAACGCCTGCTGTATTCCGCTCGTGATCATTACTATCAAAAAACGCAAAACAGGCGAAGTGCAAAAACCGGTTGTCGTATCGGATCATTAAATATTTTATACTATCCGGAATGAATTACCCGAAACTTGACATTATTAAGCTGTATACATTAGCATAATTCTATGGAATTTCTATGTGATTATTTTTGAGTTTAAAAGGGTACTGCAATTTGATTTTAAATATTTTATGATCGCTTATAAATTAGCCGTAATGGATCGGGGAGTCATGGGAAATGGTGAATTTACCGGGTATGCTTTAAAGCGTACCACGGGGGTAATACTCGGCTATATTAACTCTTAATAGCGCGCTGGCTAAACAAGGCATTTCACCGCACTAATGAAGCCAGCGTTTTGTTTATTTATAGATGTATACCTCAATCTTGCCATCCTGCGTAATAGCGCCCCGGTACATGCCTTCGGTATTGAAGGGCATGGCCATATGCCCTTGCTTATCCAGCGCAATGAGCCCGCCATCGCCGCCCAGGGTTCCTACCTTACGAATCACCGACTGCCCGGCGGCCGCTACGCCCAGGCCCTTGTATTCCATTTGCGCGCTCAGGTCGTAGGCTACTACGTTGCGGATATAAAATTCGCCCCAGCCGGTGCAGGATACGGCCACGGTGTTATTATTGGCATATGTGCCGGCGCCAATGATGGGTGAATCGCCCACGCGGCCATATTTTTTGTCCGTCATGCCGCCGGTGCTGGTGGCGGCGGCCAGGTTGCCCGCGTGATCCAGGGCTACGGCGCCCACAGTGCCAAATTTATAATCCCGGTTGCGGATGCCCAGTTTGTCGTTCAGCGCATGTGCCTGGGTTGCTTTGATGGAATCGTCGTGCAGGGCTTCCTGCAATTGCTTCCAGCGCTCTTCGGTGCGGAAGTAGGCGGGGTCTACTATTTCCAGGCCAGCTTCTTTGGCAAATTGTTCTGCACCGGGGCCAGTGAGCAGTACATGTTCCGATTTTTCCATCACGGCACGGGCCGCACTTACCGGGTTTTTAATATTAGTAACGCCGGCCACGGCACCCGCTTGCAGAGTTTTACCGTTCATGATGGCGGCGTCCATTTCGTTGCGTCCATCGTGGGTGAATACAGAGCCTTTGCCGGCGTTGAACAGCGGGTTATCTTCCAACATTTTCACCGCCGCTTCCACGGCATCCAGGCTGCTATGGCCGCTTTTCAACAGGTTGTATCCCGTTTGTAAAGCCAGGGTAAGGGCGGCCTTATAAGCGGCTTCCTTTTCCGGCGTCATGTTTTTTTGCAGGATGGTGCCGGCCCCGCCATGTATCACCATGGCATAGCGTTTCTCCTGCGCGCGCACGGCGGTAGCCGGGAGCAGTAGTAAGTTTATCCAAATGAAAATACGCTTCATAGTGGTGCTAATTTTTTAACTGTGTATGCAATATCCCATCTTTTACCCACCACCAGTACCACTGGCCGCCCCGGGCCTGGTTTTCCCGGAAGTTTGCTACGCTGAAATGCCCATGGCCGGTGGGACTGGCCTGTATTTCATATACTTTCAGCGCATGCTGGTGCTGCTCCCATTGCAGGGGTTGTCCTGGCTGGCAGCGCTCGGGGGCCTTGCGGGCATCGGTAAGGATAAAGTAGGCCTTGTTCTCCCCTATCACGGTAGCCTGTCCTTTTTCGTCGATACATACCGCCGTTCTTTCATCGGGCGCTATGCCGTAGGGGAATACCTGCCAATCGGTAATAATGCGGCTCAGGAAGGTAACGTGCCTCCCCGCGCGTTTGCGCGTTACATAATGCTGATCGGTGAGTACGTTGGATAAAAACGGCGGATGCAGGAAATCATTTTGATGAAGGGTAACGCTGCTATCAAACGGGTTGTTTAATACTTTGGCCGATACGGCGCTGATATCGCCGCTGTAAAAGAAACCGCTTAGCGATGCGCAGCCGGCGCTGGTACCGCCTACCGGCACCTGTTTTACGTTCATCAGGTAATCGATGGCCGCGCTGGTTTTAGTATTTTTCCAATAGCGGTAATAGTTAGACTGATCGCCGCCGGCAATAAACAGCATTTCCGCGTTGCGGATAATGCGGGCCACGGTATCATTATCTGCCAGTGCGCGGCTGTTGATCACCAAGGTTTCTACGGAATTTACTTTCCCTACGCTATCGATGTCGTAGTTATAACTATCGTTGCCGGTGGCGCGCAGTACTACTACATCGCCACCACCGCTGCGTTGCAGCATCCATTGGAATGCACCCCGCACGTTGCCCCCGCCACCTATCAGTGCCAGCCCGCCCCGGGTGGGCGTTTGCACATCGGCGGTATCGCCCAGCACCCCTACTGAAGCAGGTCTGCGCTGGGCCACAATGGGTAATGAAATAAGTATTGCAAAACTGATAAGCAGGCATTTCATGGTTTGTTATTTTTTGACGACGTATCCCGTACTATGCAAGCGGCGGTATGCTATGAAAGTATGTTGATCATTACAGCAATTACAGCAGTGGATAACTGGCATTGGTTACGCCTGCATTGCATAGCAGGTAATACATCTTTCCGTTGCATTAAGGATTTTGTTGCATGTTTTTATTCGCCTTCATTTCCGCATCGGGAATGGGATAAATATATCCTTTGTCGGTGGGTTGCAGGGTTATGGCGCCGGCGGCGTTAACTACATCTGCCGGCTCGCGGGTGATGGTAAGATTGCGGCGGCGCAGATCGTAATAGCGGTGGCCTTCAAAGGCCAGCTCTTTAAAACGTTCTGCATAAATAGCGTCGATGGCGCTGGATCTATCCGGCAGCGACACCGGTGTATAACCATTGATGCGGGCGGCTCTCAGGGCATTCAGATCGGCAGCGGCACCGGCCAGGTCGTCCAGTTCGGCGCGTGCTTCGGCGCGGATCAAATACATTTCGCCGGTGCGGAATAATTTGCTGTCTGCCAGGTTTACCACGCTGGCTTCGGGCTGGTATTTATTCACGATGTAAGGTGCCAGGCCGGGGGTGTTGTCCGGGTTTTCCAGGGCCACCCAGGGGAAACGGATATCGTTGTCTTTATCGAACTTATCCAGTAATTCAAAAGAAGGCACGTACAAGGCTACGCCATTGCCATAATCATAAAAGATATCGCCAATATAAAGCGCGTCGTCGGTGGTGCGTTTATTTTTCCAGATCACTTCCTCCGTTCCCTGGTCCAGCCATATCTGTCCATAGGATGCTTTAGTGGCCAGCGGTACGGCGTTGATAGCCTCTGTGCTATATAGGCGGGCACTGTCCCACTCCTGGTTATAGAGCGCTACCCTGGCCTGTATGGCGCTGATAGCCGGGGCTGTAATGCGGGTTACATCGGTAAAGTCGGCGGGCATCAGGGCTTTGGCGGCGGCCAGGTCGGCATGAATGTCCTGCAACACTATTTCATAATTATCCCGCGCAGGCGAACCAATGCCAGCGGAAAACATGTAAGGCACACCCAGGGCGCCGGTGTGATAGGCTTCAGCAAAATTGCGCAGCAGGTCGAAGTGGCAATAAGCGCGCAGGGCCAGCAGTTCTGCCTTGTATTGATTGCGCAGCGCTTCCTCACCGGCTTTCAGGTTAATGTTGTCTGCCGCAGCCAGTACGCGGTTCAGGCGGTCTATCACGATATAGTTCTGCTCCCAAGGCGCGGTGATGGTGGTATTGGAGGCATCGTTCTGCCAGCGGTAGGTATCGATATTGCGACCGGAGGTATTATCGGCCGGCAGGGTACATTCGTCGCTGGTGAGGGCGGAGTTGCGGATGTAGGCAAAGCTCACGCCTGCATATGCGCCGAGCAGGCCTTTGTTCAGGTCTGTTACGGTTTTGTAGGCGGTGGAGGCATCCAGTTCATCAGTAGGTTTTAAATCCAACTTACCGGAACAGGCGCAAATAACTAACGTGAACGCACCTACGCAATACAATAAAATATATTTAAGTTTCATGTGCTGCAGCATTAAAAGTTAAGATTTAAACCAGCCGTGTAGGTCTTAGGATTCGGGTAGGCAAAGAGGGCTTCGTTGTCGCTGTTTTCTGGATCAAAGCCTTTCCATTTGGTCCAGGTAACCAGGTTCTGGCCCTGCACGTAAATGTTTACATCTTTAATAAACCCGTTGCCCCAGCGGGCCAGCAGGTTTTTGGGCAGGTGGTAGCCAATGCTCACATTGCGCAGGCGCAGGTAGCGTGCTTCCTGTATATCCAGGCTGGAATAATGACGGGAGTAATCGAGGCTGGGCAGGATGGCATGATCGCCTTCCTTGCGCCAGCGGTGGTATAACTCGCGGGTGGTTTGGTTGCTGGTGTTGTATTTTTCGTTTTCGTTATAATAATCTTCGTTGTTGTAGCGCATGTGATGGCCGGTGAAGGCAAAGAGCGCGCTGCCGTACAATCCTTTCCAGGTAAGGCTGGTATTAAATCCGCCGGTGAGTGCGGGAATATAACTGCCCAGGGTGAAGTTTTGATTTACATCGTCATAATCGGTAGACACTTTTCCATCGTGATCATAGTAAAGGCCCCTGCCGGTTTCGGGGTCTACGCCCGCCCATTTAGGGGCGTATTGGGTACCATAGGGCAGGCCTTCACGAATGAGTACAGTGGAGTTGCTGCCGTAGAGAAATTCACCGGTTTTACCCAGGTCGGTGATCTTATTTTTATTATATCCTACGTTTACACCCACCTGCCATTTAAAGTTGCGGTGGCGGATGATATCGCCCTGCAGATCTGCTTCCACTCCCCGGTTGCGCATGGCGCCTACGTTGAGCAACAGGCTTTCAAAGCCGGAGGTAAGCGACAGGGGCTGCTCTACAAATAGGTTGTAGGTTTTCTTATTGTACACATCGGCCACCAGTCGGAGGCGGTTATTAAACAGGCCCAGGTCTACCCCTATGTTTAGCTCGCGGGCATATTCCCAATCATACTGCGGATAGCCTGGTGCCACGGGTACCTGTGCAGGAATGCCTCCGTAAGTGGTAGTACCAAAGGAGGCAAAGTAACCATATGCACTGCCAAAGGGACTGGCCACTGTACCGTAACTGGCGCGGAAACGCAGGTCGTTGATGGTGGTTACGTTCTTCAAAAAATCTTCCTTCTTTGCTTCCCATCCCAGGCCCACAGCATAAAACGGGTGCCAGCGCTGGTCTACCGGTACGGTGGAGGAACCATCGTAACGCAGGCTTGCATTCACCGTGTATTTTTCATGGAAGGTATAACGGCCCAGGGCCATGTAAGACACCAGACCGTAAGCAGTGCGGGAGCCACTTACATCGGGAATAAAAGCATTGTCTGGCGTTCCGGGCGTGATGGCGCCGGCAGAATAAGGCAGGCGTTCGTCCAGGCCATAGCCCGTGTAATTAAAGCGATGCAGGCGGCGCTGGTTGTATTCGAAGTAAGCGGATACTTCCAGGTCGTGTTTTTGAGCAAAGATATTGGCATACGTTAAACCGGAGGTAGAGATCAGTGCCGTGTTGCGGCTCAGACCTTCGCCGTAGCTGCCTTCCCCGCCTTTATCTACACTGCGGCCGGCATGGCTGTCGGGGTTCACAAATCTTTCGGATACAATATCGCGGTAGTCTATTCCCAAACGGGTCTTGGCCACCAGGCCGTTGGCAATGCGGTAGTTAAAAGCACCGCTAAGCAGGCCTTTTAATTGTCCTTCTTTGCTGGTTGCATTGAGTATCTGGTCTAACGCGTTGCTGCCTTCCCGGTCGCCAATGGCGCCATAATCGCTGGCAATATCGGAAGTGATCAGCGTGCCATCTGGCGCGTAAGGCGATTCATAGGGCAAGGCATAAAAGGTGGATGCTACCGGATTGGCCACCTTACTACTGCCCTCGCGGGATATGTAGCGACTGTTGGCATACCCTACGCTCAAGTTAATATTGCCCGTAAAACGATCCAGGTTAAAATCCATGTTATGCTTAAAAGTATACCGTTCCAAGCCCGATCTTTTTACGAGGCCGTTTTGTTTGTAATAATCCAGGGAGGTATAAAAACGCACCTGGTCGTTGCCCCCGCTAAGGGCCATTTGTTGCTGGGAGAACTGGCCTTTTTGCAGCAGTACTTTGCGCCAGTCGGTATTGATTTTACGAACACTGTCTAACTTGTGATCCAGCACCGCAAGCTCCTCGGCAGTAAGGTTTTCATTGTCCGGGTTATCGCGGGAATATTCCCAACCGGCCCCCAGGTCCTGGCCTTGTTCCAAGCCTACCTGGTGTTCAAACTCCAGGCGTTGCTGTGTGTTCATCATACCATAGTGTGCGGTAGGCAGGTCTGAAAAGCCGTATTGGGAGCGGTATTCCAGGGTAGGCTTGCCAGCCTTTCCTTTGCGGGTGGTGATAACCAGCACCCCATTGGCACCCCGCGATCCATAAAGGGCGGTGGAGGCGGCGTCTTTCAACACCGTTACCGAGGCTATATCATTGGGGTTAATGCCTTGCAGGTAATCCGGTTCAATAGGTACACCATCCAGCACGTAGAGCAACTGCGAATTGCCCGCCAGCGTACCTACGCCCCGCAGCACCACGTTGGCACTGGTGCCGGGCTGTCCGGAGCCGGAAGTCACCACCAGCCCGGGTACCCGGGCTTGCAAGATGTTATCGAACGTAGCCATGGGTACTTCGGCAATCTTATCTTCCCCCACCACAGCGGTGGCGCTCACCGATTTATCGCGGGTATAATTCGTATAGCCGGTAACCGTTATACTGTTCAATGTTTGCACATCTACCTCCATCTGTACATCCAGCACCGTGCGGCTGCCGATGGCCAGTTGTTGTTTGACATAGCCCACCAGCGTGAAGTCTAGTGTTTTGGCGTCTTCCGGCAGCGTGAGCACATAGTGGCCACTGGCATCCGTTACCGCGCCGGTATTGGTGCCGGTAACGCGTACCGTTACACCCGGCAGGGGCAGGTTGTCTGCGCCCGTTACCTTACCGCGAATAATATGGTCTTGCATTTTGCTGGCATTGGCATACAGCACTACCAGGCCATTTTCTTTGAGGGCATAGGTAAGCTGTGTGCCGGCAAATGCCTGTCGCAACACCTCCTCCAGCGAAGCGGCATGGGCGCTCACCGTAACGCGGGGCGCGGCAGCCAGGCTTTCGTTGTGGTACACGAAACGGTAGTCCGTTTGTTGCTCCACAGCTTTGAGAACCTGAATAATGCCTGCATTTTGCAGCCGCAGGGTAATTTTTTCCTGCGCGTACCCTTTGGCTACAACCTGCATACAGGCCACTAAAAGCAAAAGCGATGTCAATTTCATAGTCAAGAGGAATTGCCTCGCCCGGCGGGAGTGAAGTTCCCGGCGACAAACAGCGATTTTTCGCATAAATTTGGTTGGGTTTAGTGAAATGAATAATCCTTATTGCATTTTCCCGGACCTACCTTAACGGGGGCAATGTTGGCGCATTGCCCCTGTGTTTTTTTGGAAGACAGGTATGAGTATTTGGTTGATATGTATGTTACAGGTATTATTGCTTACTTCCGGATGATGATTTTGCCATGTTCCATTTTAAAACTGAAGGCATAGGATAATTGCAGCGCCTTCAATGCCTCTACAATACTTTCACTGTCAAAAGTGCCACTGTAGCGGTATTGCTGCACCTCATCCCCTTCAAAAACAATGGGGATGCCATACCATTTTTCCAGTTTGGCAGCGATAGCTTTCAGTGGTTCATTCTCTATTTCCAGGCGGCTATGCACCCATGCATTTTCCTGTGCGGTCCTGCCGTTCAATGGCAGCACTTTCATCGGCTGATTGGCCGCCCTTTTTGCGGGGGAAGCGGGTATGTTTTCCACTACCAGTTTTTCATGGGGTGCCAGCAATACGGGCGGCGTAGTGGCACCATTGGCCAATACAGACACCTGTCCGCGAAAGAGGGCCGTTTCGGTGGCACCCTTGCCCGGCCATGCACGCACGTTGAACTGGGTACCCAGCACGGTGATGGCTGCTTGCTGCGTATGTACAATGAAGGGGTGGGCGGCATCCTGCTTCACATCAAAGAAGGCCTCTCCTTCCAGGGTTAGGGTGCGGTTGCTTTGATTGAAGCCGGTATCCAACACGGCTTTGCTCTGACTGCGCAGGGTGATCACGCTGCCATCGGGCAGCACCACCGTTTTACGCGGGGCGCTGCCAGCAGCAAACGTAAGAACGCTAAAGTGGGCGATAGGTTGAGAAGGCTGGGTTGTTACGTATTTAAAAGTAGCCACACTCACTACGAGCACGATTATAGCTGCTGCAACGGCAGTTACTGCGCGGTAGCGGCGGCGCGCGGGAAGGGCGGATGCTTGGTCTGGCAGGCGCGCGGCGAGCAAGGTTTGCAACCGGGCGCTTTGGGCCATGCCCTGGCGAAGCTGTTGTAGCTGTTCCAGCCGGTTGCCTTGGTGGGCTGTTAGGATTTGCACCAGTTGTTTAGCGGTGTCCATGTCTGCCTGGCGCGCAGGGTGCTCTGCGGCGAAAGCCTCCCAGAACAGCACCTGTGCCGGGTTTGCGCCGGTACAATATGACTGGAAGCTTTCGTCGCAAACGAAATCCTCTATGCTGTATTGGGAGAAGTCCATGGAATGCATTTGTAATATAGACGGAGGAATGTTGCGCTTTTCCTAAGGATGGGGGGCCTTTTTTTTTGTTTTTGTTGGAAGCTTTCTTAAGACACTTCGCGCTATTATCTTTTAGCGATGGATTTTCAAAGAAGTTATCCCTTGCAAGGATAAAATAATGCAGCGAGGCCAAAGCAGGATACTAAATTATTAACAGCAGAAAGTGGAATATAAAAAACAGCCTTTTACGATATACCTAGCAACAACTGTTTGGGGAAAAATTATCTACTTCAGCGCATGCCGCAACACCTTGATCGCATCATACACCGTATTATACGCCGTTTTAATCGTCTGCTCTGTTTGGGCGGCGATCTGTTCATAACTCAAGCCTTCAAAAAATTTGAGGCGTATAAGCTCCGTCTGGCGGGGGGTGAGTAACTGCAAGGCCAGGTGCAGCTTGCGCTTCAGCTCCTCATCATGCTGCACGCGGATGATGATCTCTTCATAAGATAATTCGCTGCCTTCTGCTTCGCTGGCCATATTGCGGGCGGCAGCGCCCTGGCGGGCCTGGTAGGTTTGCTGGTCGAGAAGGGCGTTGCGCAGGGCGGTAAATAAATAAGCCCGCACTTGCTCCACGGCGGGCAGGCGGGCGCGCTTATCCCATAGGCTCAGGAATAGTTGGTTCACACAATCCTTTACCAGCTCGTCGTCTGCGCAGCATTTCAGGCCGAAACGCAGCAAATGAAAATAGGTGTTGTTGTACAGCCCAAACAGCGCCTCCTTGTCACCGTTCCGGACCTGCTCCCAATACAACCGGTTATCTTCCTCCTGCAACATGGTCCGTAAAATATAAAAAACGTGGTGAAAATGCAATGAAGCGGTGCAGGGTGTTCCGGCTTATTTAAACTGGGCCACTTTGGCACAAAACCCTCCATATACAGCCTGCTGTGCGGCGGGGTACTTATACACGAAGGTGTGCCACACCATGGTTTGGGGCGTTGCATCTCCCAGGTAGGCAATTTTGCGGAGGGTTTTCTTTTCGTACACGATATTTCCTTTGGCATCGGTGCCGGAGAGAATGAACCAGGTATCGTGTACGCTTTTGTAGGTAACCGTACGCAGGTCTTTGGCGGCCTTGCTAGCGGCGTAGCTCATGGTAACCTTATCGGTGGCCGGATCGGCGTCTGTATCTTCCAGCAGGAGGTTGCCCCAGGCAGACAGGCTGGCCTTTTTATCCGGGCTAAAAAACACCTGCCCGTCTTCGTTGCCAGACTCGCCGGCGCCCTGGAAGGAAGCGTTATATTCCACGCAAAAATCAAAACGGTTGTTGCAGTACGTTTGGTAGCCGGTATCGGCGCGGAGTGGGAATAGCAGTAGTGCGATGGTAAAAAGCATGGTGATATTAATTTGCGAAACGTTTATTTTTTAGGATCCAGCAGCTCCCGGTTGCCTTTCTCGTTAACGCGGTAGTACTTGCCGCGTTCTATCAGCAAGGCCTGGTGAATGCCTTCGTGCTGGTTCACATCCACAGCGATCACCTTGCCTTCGTAATGGGTGGTCACCAGGCTGTCGACGATCGTATGCCCTACCACAATTTTATGCACGCCATACAATTGCAGGGTACTATCTACCGTTTGCTGGGAAGCCCTGGGTTCGGCAAAGTAGCCCCGGTACCAGAACAGGCCGTTGCGGCCCAGGAAAAGCTGCATACTGTCTGGCACCTGTGCGTGGGGGGTGGCGTAAAAGGGGCGGCTGCTCGCGTTGATATCGGCCAGTGACATAGCCCTTTCATTCACTGCCGGGGATACGCCGCCGTGCAGGACCAGCAGGTCGCCTATTTTTTCCACAATATTTTTAGTGCGTAGCCAGCGGCCCAGTTCTGTGTTTTCGGAATAGAGGTCGTGGTAGCTGCGCTGCAGCAGCGTGGCATGGGCAGCATATTTAGGCTGCACGTAGCGGAAATCGCCGCTCAGGTTCATAATATCGTGATTGCCCAGTATCACGTGTACATAACCGCCATCCAGGGGTGCCACCTGTTCCAGTTTGTAGAGCAGCCATAGGTATTCCACCACTGTACTGCCACGGTCGAAGAGGTCGCCAGCGATCACGAGGTGTCCCTTGCCGAAGGTCCAATTATACTGTTCATCGATCACTTTATTGGCTAGCAGCAGGGCGCGGAAGGCCCCGAATTCGCCTTCTATATCGGAGAGGATGAGTACTTTTTCGGGAGCAGCATATTGTACTGGCGGACTGTGCAATTCCGTCTGTAATGGTACTTCAAAATTCCAGGCAGGCAGGTCGCTGAAAATAACTGGCAGTGCCAGGCCGGGTTTCATCTCGGCAGAGAGGGTATCGGTGTGTACGGTCGTGTCGCGGATATGCTGTACATGCAGGTCGCCGTCGATATAAAATACATAAGGCCCGTCGTAGGTGGTGCGGGTAGAGTCTTGTGCCATAGCTTGATGGGACAAGGTAATAAAAACTGCGGTGATGAGGGGTATGCGGGTAAATAAATACATGTAAGCAACTGTATTTTAGGATTGTTGGTATTACACCCTGGCGGCGGCAAAATACGAAATCTCGCCAATTATGCGGTGGCCATTGTTGTTCGGCGCGGGCATGTTTTGCACCAGCGGCAGGGACACCAGTATGATCTTGCGGGAGACGTACCGGAGGTGTTGCCTGCCCGCAGCAAAGTTTACTACGGTTTGCAGGGGGGTAATCCTGGAAATGATGCCAATAACGTATGTCAATCTTTCTCCCCCCTAAGGGTTGCTTTACATGCAGACACCAGCACAGTACATGATGCGAAATGGGGATGCAGCGGAAAATTAACGCGGTAGCAAGGCCGACTTTTCCCGGCCTACAATAAGCGTGCTTGGGCAACATTTCCTTATGATCTCCAACAAGATAATCTTACAGGGAAATGTTCCAATATTGGCAGTCAAACATTTAGCATTTACCATTAGCTAAATCGTTTTTCACAAGACTCTAAGCCTCAATTTGATTTGCTAAATCGATTTTTTTTAAAAAATTTTGTTAAATTCGCTTGCATTAATCTTGAATATTACCTACGTTTGTTATGTAGTTATGTAGGACAAGTAGGATAAGACCAATCGCCTCCCTGGAATGGGTGGTAAAGCATAACCGAAGTATGTAGAAACCGTATGGCCAATCATTTCAAGCGCGTAAAAAAGTGTAGCTAAGGTTTGCCAGGCATGGCATTCCGGGCAATCAACCAACCGTTCAGTCGCCTTTGTAAATCATCCACAGACCGGATATTTAGTGTATGTAACATCGCAAAACGATGCAACATGCTCCTGGTATTATCATGTCATAAACTATTTAAAATTTCAGCACTTTCAGCCAAATGATTCAACCGTTTATCTAAAAATTTCTTCGTCTTTTCTTCAGCTCACAAAACACAATTTTCATGACTGTTAATTTTGCAAAAAACAGCCATCGTTGGGGCTTTATGCTTTTAACGATCGTACTTTCTTTTACCACCATGCGGGTGGTAGCGCAAGGCCCTCCGATTAATGTGACGGGGGTTGTTAAAGATGCTGCCGATGGCACGCGACTCGTGGGCGTAACCATTACGGTTTCGGGTACGAAGGGCGGCGCCGTGAGCAACACAGATGGCGCTTTCTCTATTAAAGCTGCGGAAGGCAGTACCATCACTTTCTCTTACATCGGTTACCTGCCGCAAACCGTAAAAGCGCAAAGCGGCAACGCGCAACTGAGCATTTCACTGAAAGCAGACCAGAAGCAACTCAGTGATGTGGTGGTGATTGGTTACCAGGAAACCTCACGCCGGAATGTTACGGCGGCCGTTACCTCCGTGAACCCGAAATCGATGGCCGACATTCCTACGCCTACTTTCGACGCGTTGCTCCAGGGCCGCGCTCCAGGGCTGGACGTACAGAATTTCTCCGGTGAGCCTGGCGTAAGAAGTAATGTAGTGATGCGTGGTAATACTGCCGTGAGCCGCAGCATTAACAATAATATGGCAGACGCGGCCGGACGTGCCAGTCAGGCCCGCGCCCTGAGCGGCCCCTTATATGTGATAGACGGGGTACCCCAAAACACGGAAGACCTGGCCGCCATTGCCTACGGCGATGGTACCAACACCGACGTGCTGGCCGGTATCGCCATCAATGACATTGCCCAGATAGACATCCTTAAAGATGCTTCCGCTTCCGCCATCTACGGCTCCCGCGGTGCTGGCGGGGTCATCATTATTACCACCAAAAAAGGCGTAGCTGGCCGTACGAAAATAGACTTCACCACTTACCATGGCTTCACGGAAAGACCCCAACTGGATAAAGTGGTGATTGGCGCCGAAGAACGCCGTGCCAAGATGGCCCTCATTAATCACTACGGCAGTTGGGATAACCTGGACGACCTGCCCCAGATCCTGACCGATAGCTTGAACACGGCCTTTAATAACGCCAATGACTATCAGGGACAAATGTACCAGACTGGTTATGTGGGCGATTACAACCTGGCCATTACCGGCGGCGGCGATAAGGTGACTTACCGTTATGGACTGGATTACTACAACGAAGAAGGTATCATAAAAAAATCCGGCCTGAAAAGATATGCGTTCAATACCACCCTGGGATTGAACCTGGCCAAGAACCTGACCATTAATACCCAGATCCGTTACTACCGCCTGGACCGTCCGCGTTCCATTAATCAGTCTACCGGTAGTTACAGCGCCTTCGATGGAGGTTACTATGCCAACAGCTACCTGCCTACTTCTCTGCTCTACCTCACGCCCGCCAATAAAGAATATATTTTTGGCGACTCCGGCAAGAGCACAGACGACAACATTAACAATAACCTGTCTATCAGCCCTATCCTGGACTGGAAGATTTCCAAACACTTCAGCTTTAACACCACGCTGTCTTACACCGTGAGCAACAGCCGCCGCGATACCTACACACCCAGCACCGTACGCAGGGATGGCACCGGCGAAGCAACCAGCTTTGAAGACAACAGCTTCTACTACCTGATGTACAATACCCTCCAGTACTCCACGCAGTTTGGTAAAGATCATACCCTGAATGTACTGGTAGGCCAGAACACGGAATACAGCCAATACCGTATGACCAGCGCTTCTGCCATCGGCATTCCCAATGACCAGATCCACACGGTGACGGTGGTAGATAAAAACCTGGCGGATACCCGCACCGACCTGTTACAGAGCGGTATCCAGACTGGTTTTGCACGGGTAAACTATGGCTATAAAAACCGTTACCTGCTCTCCGGCGTATTTAATGCCGATGCTTCTTCCCGCTTTGGTTCGGACAACCGTTGGGGTTATTTCCCCTCTGTATCCGCAGGCTGGATCATCAGCGATGAGCCCTGGATGAAAAAATATGCCAACTGGCTCACCCTCCTGAAACTGCGCGGCAGCTTTGGTGTGAACGGTGCCCAACCAGATGGCGGTGATATGTACCTCTCCTACAATACTTACTCCGTAGCAGACGGTAGCTTCAGCGGCTCTTCCAGCCCTGTTACCGGCAACAACACGGCCTATACTTACAATGGTGTTCCCACCGTAGCCCTGAACTACAATGCTGGCCTGACCAATAATAAGCTGAGCTGGGCAAAAACCAAGCAATACAACGTGGGCCTTGATCTCACCATGTTTGATGGTCGCTTCAACTTCGTAGGCGATGCTTACATTAAGCAAACCACCGGTGGTATCTTTACCCTGGCTGTACCTGTAACCACGGGTTACTCCACCATTACGGCCAATGCGATTGGCATCCGCAATACGGGTATTGAAGCACAGTTTATTGCCAACATCTTTAAGCCACAACATAAGTTCCAGTGGCAAATGATCCTCAACCTGGCGCACAACTCCAACCTGGTGACCGACCTTCCCAATGGTGGCCGCGACATCTACCTGGATAAATACCTGTTGAGAAGAGGCCATGCCCTGAATTCATACAACGTGTTCAAACAAACCGGCATTTACAAAACAGACGATGACGTTCCATTTAATCCGGTTACGGCCAAAACGTCCTCTTTCTACGGTTACCCCTTTAAGGGTGGCGATCCAATCTGGCAGGATACTAATGGAGACGGTACACTTAATAGCACCGACTACATCATAGCCGGCGATCCCAACCCGAAAGTAACCGGTGGCTGGAGTAACGTATTCAGCTACAAAGGTTTTACGCTGAATGTATTCTGCGTATTCACTGCGGGCCGTACTATTTATAATGATTACCTGGCTGGTAAGCTCTCCCAACTGGTACCCACCGATGACGGCAACTCCAATCCTTACCACTCCCTGAGCCTGCACGCCATGCCAGACCTGAGCGGTATTGATTATTGGCAGAACCCCGGTGATAATGCCAAATATCCTTCTCTCAGCTCCGTATCCGGCACCCGTTATAAATACGCCGCCGTAAGCTCTGCGTGGCTGGAAAAGGGCGATTACTTCCGCGTGAAAAACGTATCGCTGTCTTACTCCCTGTCGCCTGCCGTAGTGGAGCGCCTGCATATGAAACGCATCCGCGTGTATGGCATGCTGGATAACGTATACATCTGGCAAGCTTCTAAAAACGTTCCGGATGCAGAAGAAGTAAACGCATTTGGCGTGTATAGCGGTAGTGGCTACCCCATCCCGAAAAAATTCACCCTCGGCCTGGACATCAGCCTTTAATCAACGACAAAAACAGGATCAATGAAAAAACTTTTTTTATATAGCGCATGTGCTGCCCTGATAGTGGCGGCGGTGACGGGGGCCACTTCCTGTAAAAAGATACTGGACCAGGAACCCTACAACTCCACTTATACCGGCGCCTACTTCAAAACGGAGCTGGATGCCAAAACCGCTAATGCAGGCGCCTATGCCTTGCTGCGCAAAGCATTATTAAATGATATGAGCTGGCACACTTACGGCGACATTCCTTCTGGTGAACTCGTATGCGATAATGATGCCTGGCATTCTGCCATTACCTCCGGCCAGTTTACCGGTCTGAATGTGCAAAGCCATAACTGGAACTGGCAGCAGTATTACCAAATATTGCAACAGATAAACCTCATCATCACCAAGGTGCCAGATATTGACGAGGGACTGTTTAACAGTGAAAGTAAAAACCACATCATCGGGGAAGGCTACTTCCTGCGCGCTTATGTGTACTTCTACATGAGCCGTATCTGGGGCGACGTTCCCCTGAAACTGGAACCAGACCTGGATGTAACCACGGTAAAAAACATTCCCCGTTCCCCGGCAGATTCCGTGTTGGATCAATGCCTGGCAGATGTGGCCAAAGCCGAATCTTTGCTGGACTGGGGTTATACAGATGAATCTCAAAGGGCCGTGCGTGCCAACAAAGGCAGCGCATACGCCCTGGAAGCCCATATCCGTGCCTGGAGACATGATTACGCCGGCAGTGAAAAAGCCGCAGACCAGGTAATTACCCAGGGTGGTTACAGCCTGCTGGACTCTATGAACTACAAAAAGGTGTTCATTGGAAAAAGCATGGAAGGCATCTTTGAAATCAATATCAGCGATGCGCAAAGTGAAGGGATTGCCATTTACGATTACGATGGTAATCTGAACCAGGCAGGTTATACCATGAAAGACCCCTACATCACAAATAAAGACGGGTTGCAATGGTGGACCAATACAGATTACATCAATACACTCTGGGATAATTCAGATACCCTCAATGATGTGCGTTACCGCGATTTCTTTCACTTTCCAAAGCTGGAAAACAATGGACAGATCATCAAATATTCCAACATTGCCTACGTGTCTAGCAGCAATATGATCCTGAGCAATAACCTCCCAATTTTCCGCCTGGCAGATATTATGCTGCTGCGTGCGGAAGCCCTGGTTGCCCTGGGTCGCAAATCGGAAGCGCTGCCACTGCTGAATGCTGTAAGAGAAAGAGCTGGCCTGGATGATAAGTTGATTAGCGATGACCTGGAAACTATAGTATTGGAAGAACGCCTGCGAGAGCTTTATTTTGAAGGACAGTCTTATTATGATCTCGTTAGAACTAAAAAAATTACCGTCTACAACCAACACTTCCCGTCTGAACAGTTCAGTAATGGTGATCCCAGTGGCGGCTGGTTATGGCCGGTAGATCCGAATATGTTCAAAGATGATCCTACACTGGTGCAAACGCCTTATTGGAGAGGAAAACTGTAATCTTTAAAAAACAAATTATGAAACATAAATTATTTCTGCCACTCCTGGCCCTGGTTGCAGTATCGGTTTTCTCTTGCAAAAGGGATTATACCATAGGCGGCACCGTCCTGGACCCGCATGTGAACCTTACCACCTACGATTATCTGAAGACCAATAAACTCTTCGATACCCTGGTGCTGCTCATAGACCGTACGGGCCTGAAAGATGAAGTAAATGCTGCCGGTACTTTCTTTGCCGTTTCCAACTATAGCATAGATCATTACATCGATGCGAAAAAAAGCGACCTGGAAACAAAGCTAAATGACGAAAACCTGGTGTATACCTTCGATTCCCTGGACTATGCATCGTTGAAGGATTCACTGCGTGCTTATATGTTTAAAGACCGCATCCTGAATGCCGACCAGAACACCTCTGGCCGCCTGTTCACCGCCAACGACGGGGAAGTACGGATGGTAAACCTGGTACCCGATAATTCGTACACGAACGACATCTTTACCCAGGCACCGCTCATCCTGTACCTGAACAAGATGATCGCCGATTCGCCCGGAGAAACTATTCCTACAGATTCTACCGGCATTGGTGGGTTGCAGGATGACCAGCTCCTGAAAACGCGCTGCCAGACCAGTGGTATCATCACCACCACCGGGGTATTGCATGTGCTGAATAATGCACACACCTGGACTTACTTCCAGAACCAATACAATTAATCATTTATTCATACCTGATTATATGAAAAGCACGATAAAATTTTTTGGATGCGCCCTGCTTGCCATTGCGGCGGCGGCGGGTTGCACAAAAGTTCAGAACGGATATCTGAGTGACCAGATCCGTTATATAGACAATCCGATCCGCATAGGCCGGGGTCTTATCCAGCAAACCGATGCAGTGTCTAACGATGGCTCCAGCGCGCCAGTGACCTATAAGCTACTCGACATCCGGGACGCTGTTACACACAAACACGCAGACTCCCTGGACCTGAAATATGACCACTACGAGTGGCTGGCCAAGTTCGACGCTAAGACCGATACTTCCATCGACCTGCTGAACCAGAAACGCCATCTCGTGAACTCCCCGGTGTACAGTTTCGACACACATACCGGTGCATTTACGTTCTATGGCACCTCTGTGAACTCGCCCCTGGGCACGTATGAATTCGACGTATCGGCAACTAATGAAAATGGTTCCAAGATATATAAGAACATCGCCACCTTTACACTGGTAGACACACCTGCTTACCATATTGGCGATGGCGGCGGCGCCTGGTTTAAGGATAACGCAAATGATAACGGAGATATCGGCGTACCCCTGGTAACGATAGAACGCTTGTCTTTAGAAGGTACCGATGTAATCCTGAAAATAGTAGGTTCCGACGGCAAGCCTTTTAATCCCGCTGCTGGAGAGATCATCCGCCGTGGCGACCGTAGCGATTTCCAGAGCTACGCCCAGTTTCACCCGCTCGTATACACCGACTCTACCATGACGTGTAACTATGAAACTACGCCCTTCCCGCTACAGCAGAGTACTTATGGCTACCTGATATACTACCGCATTCCCAGCCAGTTCGTACAGTTCGACGCTGGGTATACGCCTACTACAGACCATATTTACAGCGCCAATCCGCGGTTCCAGTTCAACATCTATCAATCTGGCACCTATTTAGTAACGGTAAAACTGCAGCACGTTAAACATATTTAACCAGTCATCTTTATTTTATTAAATCATTTAAGCAGAAAGCCGTCCGTAAACAGGGCGGCTTTTTTGTGCCTTGGAGGTGAGCCGCATTTATTAACAACGGCCCTCCCCTATTTTCAGTACCTTTACTTCCATGCAATACCGCACCCGCACAAAATGGCTTCAATATATCGCTGCCTGTTGTTCAACAGGGTTATTTGCCATATTTTTTCTGGTGCAATGCCTGCGTAATTTTGATGTGGGCGATACCACGGTACTGCCGGCCCAGGTGCTTTCGGTCTCCCAACACCACATTATTTCCGCCTCACACCCCACGCCGGAAACCAAGGTGCATATCCGCCTCAACAAACGTTTTCAATCTACCAGCGTAAACTTTGCCAGCAAATGGCCGAAACCTCCGGTAATTTCCTACCTGGAAATAGTACGCCTGTATAATTTCTATGACAGCAACCTCCTGTCTACCATCCGCCTGCATACATCGTTGCGCGGCCCCCCTGCCCAGGATTGTTAAACATTTTGTACAAACCCATTTTCCTTTTTAATTAGAACGTTATACATGCCTACTTTCCATACCGGGAAGTGCGGCAGCATGCGCCGTAGCATCCGCCATCTTGTGGGCTATGGCTGCCTTACCTTGCTGGCCGTTACTTCCGGGCACGCGCAAACGCGGGCCTATACCCTGCTGCAACTTACTGCCGCAGCTGTGCAACACTTTCCTGCCATCCGGCAAAAGGAAGCCCTGGTGAATGGTGCCACTGCCGGCATAGCTGATGTACGCAACAGCTATCTGCCCACAGTTATCGCCAGTGACCAGGTAAACCTATCTACCGACAACTCCCTGGCCGGCAGCTACCTGCCAATGGCGCCCATTCCTTCCTCTTCCGCGGGGGTGCGGGCCGATAATATTTACCAGCCCGCCGGGGCCAACCTGGCCAGCATTTACAGTGAATACACCCTCACCGATTTCGGTTATAAAAACGCCCGCATGGCCCAGGCCCAGGCGGGCCAACAGTGGCAACAGGCAGACCTGAACCGCACCACCTACCTCCTGAAATGGCAGGTGTGCCGCCTCTATTTTAACCTGCTTAAGGCCCAGTTTCAATTGCAAAACGACCAGCAAAACCTGGATCGCTACCAGCACATTTTCCAGGTGATCAAGGCCCTTACCGCCAGCGGCATTAGCGCCGGTGTAGACTCCAGCCTGGCCAGCGCCGAGATGGCCCGTACCCGCATCGGCTATAACCAGCAGCAGGCGCTGTGGCAACAACTGCGCGCTGAAATGGCCTATCTCAGCGGCATTCCCGCCGAAAACCTCGCGCTGGATTCGCTCCGCACCGGTTTTGGAGCACCCCTGCGCAATGGCCGCGATTCGCTGCCATTAGCCTACGACGCACATATACTAACGGCAACGGATACACTTTTTTTGCCGACAGACAGCATGGCCAATCCGCTACTCGAATATTATCGCCGCCATGTAGCCGTGTACGCCGCCACCGAGCGCGCTACCAGCAAGCATTTTACGCCGAAACTACTGCTGGCCGGCAGCCTGTGGGCCCGTGGCTCCAGCATTGGGTACAACGACCAGTTTAAAACAGTAGCAGATGGTTTCGGCTACCAGCGCTTCAATTACGGCGTGGGCCTGGCCTTTACCTACGACCTGGTAAGCCCCTTCCGCCGACGCAGCAAGCTGGCCATGGCCCACTTCCAGTCGCTGGCCGGCCAGGATGAACTGGAGCAGCAGCAGGCATTCCTGCAAACCAGCGAAGCCAAAGCAGCGGCAGCCATCGCCGCCACCCGCAATAATCTGGCACAACTGCCCCTGCAACTCAACGCAGCCGCAGCCGTATACCAGCAGAAACTGGCCCAGTATAAGGCCGGCATGGCCAACCTGATAGACCTGACCAACGCCACCTATGTACTGTACCGCTCCCAGACCGATTATGTACAAACGCTGGGCGACTGGTATCTCCAGCACCTGGAAAAAGCCGCTGCCACCGGCACACTGGATGATTTTATTCAACAAATCCAACACTCCCCCACATGGTAAAAACAGCCTTACAAAGACCCATCACCATCGTAGTGCTGTTTGCCGGCCTCTTATTATTTGCCGGCCTGGCATTCCGCACTATACCCATCGATATTTTTCCAAAACTGAACAGTCCTACCATCTACGTAATAGAGCAATACGGCGGCATGTCTGCCAAACAAATGGAAGGATTCTTCGCCACCCGCATGCAGGACCAGTTCCTGTATGTGAACGGCATTAAAAATATCGAGAGTAAAAACATTCAAGGACTCACTCTCCTGAAGCTCACCTTTTACGAAAATACCGACATGGCCGAAGCCTCTGCACAAGTAGCCTTGCAGGTGAACCGTACCGCGGCCTTTTTTCCGCCCGGTGCCCTACCCCCGCAGGTAGTGCGTTTCGACGCCTCGTCGCTGCCCGTGGGCGAGCTGGTATTCAGTAGTAAAACCCGCCCACTCAAAGAAATCTTTGACCTGGCCATTACCCGCGTGCGGCCACTGTTTGCCACCGTGCCGGGCATGTCTGCCCCGCCTCCCTTCGGCTCCAACGCACGCACGGTACTCATCAACGTAGACCCAGGAAAACTGCGCAGCTACAACCTCTCTGCCGATGAAGTGGTGCAGGCCATCACGCAAAACAACAGCATTACTCCCTCCGGCAACCTGCGGCAAGACAGTACCATGTACGTCACCAGCATCAACTCACTCGAAGAAAAAGTGCAGCAGTTTGAAGACATCCCCGTGAAAAGCGATGGGGGCAGGGCCGTGTTTGTACATAATGTAGCCACCGTGTCTGACGGGGCAGACATCACAGTAGATTATGCCCTGGTAAACGGCAAACGCTCCGTATACATCCCCGTGGTAAAAACCGCCGATGCCAGCACCTGGGATGTAGTACAGACCCTGCGCCAGCGCATTCCCGACATGAAAAGCCTGCTGCCCGCCGATGTGGATGTAACCTACGCTTTCGACCAATCTATCTTCGTGATCAACGCTGCCAAAAGCCTGATGACCGAAGGCATACTAGGCGCCATCCTTACTGGCCTCATGGTACTGCTCTTCCTGCGCGACTGGCGCAGCAGCGTTACCGTGGTGGTGACCATTCCCGTGGCCATCATCAGCAGCCTGTTGTTTTTAAAGTGGAGCGGGCAAACGATTAATATGATGACCCTGAGCGGCCTTTCCCTGGCCATCGGCATCCTCGTAGACCAGGCTACCGTAACCATCGAAAACATTCACCAGCACCTGGAAATGGGCAAAGAAAAACGACAGGCGATTTATGATGCATGCAGGGAAATTACCGTACCGCTGCTGCTCATCTTACTGTGCATACTGGCCGTATTTGCACCGGCCTTTATCATGACCGGCGTGCCCAGGGCCATGTTCCTGCCGCTGTCGTTGTCGATCGGTTTTGCCATGATCATTTCCTTTGTGGCAGCACAAACGCTGGTGCCTATCGTAGCCAACTGGCTGCTGAAAGCCGATATGTTTCAACAACACGCCCACGCTGGCCTGGCCCTGGATGCCGGGGAAGTAATGGAGGTAAACCATCACACCCTGCGCGAACAGCAACACCCAGAAAATAATGGCTTTTTCCAGCGCCTAAAAAACGGGCTGATACATCTACTTACTACGGGAATGCCTACCCGAAAATTATGGGTAAGCCTCTACGCCGTACTGGTATTGTTGGCAGCGGGCACCTGTTTTTGGGGCATTGGGAAAGACCTGCTGCCCAAGACCAACAACGGTCAGCTTCAACTGCGCCTGCGCGAGCCAGACGGCACCCGCCTGGAAGTAACCGAACAGGCCACCAAGGGCGTACTGGCCCTGATAGATTCGATGGTGCTGCACCACGTGGCCATTTCCTCTGCCTACGTGGGCCTGGTACCCAGCAATTTTGGTACTAGCAACCTGTACATCTTCAACAGCGGCACACACGAAGCCGTTATACAGCTAAACCTGGATGAAGACTATCGCGTTAAAACAGCCACCCTGCAGGAACAGTTGCGAAAGGCCATTGCAGCCCGCTACCCACAATTGCGGATCTCCTTTGAACCCATTGAACTCACTGAAAAGATCATGGCGCAAGGCGCCTCCACCCCCATTGAAGTGCGTGTGGCCGGCAAGAATATGGAAGATATTGCATCCTTCTCCGGCAAAGTGCTGGCCCAGCTACAAAAGGTGCCCTTCCTGCGGGATGTACAGATAGCCCAGCCCCTGCATGTGCCAGTGCTGAACATCCGCCTGGACCGGCAGCAACTGGCCCTGATGGGCGTTTCCCCAGACATGGCCGCGAAGAGCATTACGGCCGCTACTTCTTCCAGCCGTTATACCAATAAAAACCTCTGGCTGGACGAGCGTTCCGCTTACACCTATCAAACACAGGTACAGGTGCCGGAATACCAGATGAACTCCCCCGAAGAACTGGCCGCCATCCCCCTGGTAAAAGGGCAGACCCGCCCCATCCTCTCCGATGTAGCCACCCTGCAAGTAGATACCCTGCCCGGTGAATACGATCGCAATGGCCCCCGCCGCTTTGTGACCATCAGCGCTAACATTGCCGGCAAAGACCTGGGCAGCGCCACCGCGGCGGTAGAAAAGGCCGTGAAAAACGCCGGCATCCCTCCCACCGGGCTGGTAACGGAGATCAAAGGCATGTCTTCCCTGCTCACCGAAACCATGAACTCCCTGCAAAACGGGCTGCTGGCAGCCATCGTAGTGATACTGCTGCTAATGGCCGCCAATTACCAGTCTTTTGGCCTGGCTATTACGGTGCTTTCTACCGTACCAGCGGTAATACTGGGTGCTTTGCTCGCATTGCTGGCCACCGGCGCCACACTGAACCTGCAATCTTATATGGGCATCATCATGAGTACGGGCGTATCGGTGGCCAATGCCATCCTGATCGTTACCAACGCAGAGAAATTGCGGCTGGAATATAAAGATCCATTCAAGGCAGCCATCGTGAGCGCCGGCATCCGCCTGCGCCCCATACTCATGACCAGCCTGGCCATGATAGCCGGTATGATACCCATGGCCAGCGGCCTGGGAGAATCGGGCGATATGTCTGCCCCGCTGGGACGCGCCGTGATAGGGGGGTTGATAGCCTCCACCCTGGCCGCCCTGCTCATCGTGCCACTCGTATATGGCTGGGTGCAGCAACGCACTTCGTTTACCTCTATATCACTCCTGCCACCGGAAGAAACGGCACAGGCCCCCCTTCCCTAAAGCCCGTGGCGGTGATCCTTTTATATTAATTGACTACCTAATTATTGATCATATGCGTACTATATTATTGCTTTCCCTGACACTTATTTTTTGCGCGTCCTGTGGCGGGCGACATGGGCAGGTGATCACTACCCCCAGCCAGCCCAAAGCGCCGGCCTACACGGTGGTGGAAGCCACTGCCGGAAGCCTTTCCCGGCAAATGACGCTGCCTGGCCAACTGGCGGCTTATGAAGAAGTTAGCATCTTCCCGAAGGTAAACGGGTATGTGCAGCAGGTGCTGGTAGACATTGGCAGCCCTGTTAAAAAAGGCGCCCTGCTCATGACCCTGGAAGCGCCCGAACTGGAGCAGGCCTGCCTGCAAGCCAAAGAAAAGTATGCCACGGCCAAGGCAGATTGCTCCCTCAGTAGTGAGCGATACGCCCGCCTGCAGGAAGCCGCCCAAACGGCCGGCGCCGTGTCGCCCCTGGATATTACAGCCACCCGCACCAAAGCCCAGGCAGACAGCGCACTGGCCAATGCTGCTTATGCCAACTGGCAAATGCAGGAAACCCTGCGAAGCTACCTGCGGGTAACGGCTCCTTTCGATGGCGTGATTACCCAACGCAACGTACACCCCGGCGCACTGGTGAGTGATGTGAGTAAAGACAAGCCCATGCTGGAACTGAAATCGCTCCAGCACCTCCGCCTGCAAGTAGACGTTCCCGAAGCAGTAGCCGGCACCCTGTCCATAAAAGACACCTTGCATTTCCGCCTCAGCGCTTTTCCCGGCCTTACTTTTAATGCAAGCATAAGCCGCAAGTCTGGCAATATGAACCTGCAATACCGTGCCGAACGCATAGAAGCAGACGTGCCCAATCCCAAACAACAACTATCTGCCGGCATGTATGCCGATGTACTCCTGGACACCCATGCCAATGCGCCGGCCTGCATTGTACCCAATACAGCCGTGGTAACCAGCACCGATGGCCGATATGTGCTGCTGGTATCCGCGCACAAAGCCCGGCGCACCGCCGTTACCACCGGCAACTCCCAGGCCGGCAGCCTGGAAGTGTACGGCAATATTCACCCCGGCGACCGGGTGATTGCCCATGCCAACGACGAGATCCCGGATGGTACAGTAGTGGAGTAAGCAGGTACTGCTGTATAAAAAAAGGGCGGGTGTACGGTATGATCCGTGCACCCGCCCTATCGCTGTGTAGCCCACCTGCTCATTCCGGCAGCACCGCTACCGGCGGGCTTCCCCCACCCAGGTAAGGAAGCCGGGTTTTATCTGGTGCATAAAAATTGGTAAATCCCGCGCCGGTTACCAGGAAATAACCACCGTCTGTGCAGCTCACGGCACCGTAATTAAATACTTTCTTTTTCGTGTAGTTCATCACCATAGCATATGCCGGCTGCTTCCAAACGCCATCCGTGGTGCGGACCCACTGCTGCCGGTAAAATACCGCCCTGCGCCGCCGGTCGCCCCGGCCAGACCAATCTTCCAGAAAGGAAGCGTAACCTTTAGTCGTGGAAATAAAATGGGGCCGCCTCACTTTGGCTATCATCTTCCACCGCTGACCATCGTGGAAAAATAAAGTGATGGTGGTGGTTTGTGCAACCGTATCGCACTGCAAATGCGTGAGTAATTTATACGCTGAATCGGTTTGCCAATTAAACAGCCAGCGCGTTTGTACCCCGCTGCCTTCTCCGCCAAAACGGCCCAGTAATACGCTGTGGCCCGCCTGTAGCAGAACGGCCTGGCTATCTGCCGGCATTTTAGCGGCATTGTTTTTTCCGCCACCGGCATCCCACACAGAAAAAATAAATTGCCGCCCTTCCCGCTTTTGTTGCAGGCCGGCGTAAAACCCATCGGCAGACAAGAGGCAGTAATAGCTATAAGGTACAACCGTTCCACCAGGAATTATAAGTTCTCCATACATCCATTCCACCGTTGCTGTTCGAGCTACCCGGAAATCGTACCACAACATTTCATAACAGGCCGCCGTGCGCCTCCCCCCTGCCAGTGGCAGGGATCGTGTGCTGTCCAGCCAACTGCGAATGGACCCACTACTCAGTGCGGCATGTTGCGCCCGCAGCGACACCGGTGCATATGCTATCAGTAAAAATAGACAAATGCATATCCGCAACATTTTTTAATGAATATACGAAACAAAGATGCTCCGGGGAATTATGCTACCCTAACAAACAAGATGAAAGGCCGCTTTTATGCCGTAATTTTTGATAGCATAACATTACGCAGCCAAAACTAAATTATATGTTAATTGTAAACAGGAACGGCTATACGCAGCCCATGAAGAATAGCTTTAAATCCTGTACCATGGCTATTTTACCAACCACCTGACCGGCAAACCAGGGCCACTTTTTTAACATTCTATTAAAATATGCTGCGCAAATGGCAGCCCTGAATACTCACAACTTCCCTTCACAGGAGGCGCGCCGTCCGGCAGTATTTGTGGGTGCAGAAGCCAAGGCCAGAGGCCTTGCATGGGGTTACAGAACACCCCTTCATTCCAAAGCACTATAAAAGTTTCCCCGGATCAACCGACTGTATAAGACAATACATGGACTGGTGACTGCTTAGTGGCCATATAAGCGGTGGCAATAAACTAACTGTAACGACGTTGGTTTTGCAGGTAATTTTAAAATGCGCCATAAATGCCCCGGGTATCGTAAATTGCGGCGAATCGACAGCACAAACTTTAAGTAAGAAGATGAGCAATTACACTATAGCCCCCCCGGACCTGGTTCCAGGCTTATTACCGAACACATTACCGGATATTCCTCCAGACCACTTTGCCCTGCACTGGCAGGAAGGAAGTCACCCTGAGGGAATACCTATAAAAAGCGACCACTACGCCATCGTACTTTGCCTGCGGGGTAAGGCCACCAAGATCATTGGCCCTTTTACCATGGAAGTAAAACCGCATACCCTCTACCTGGTAGCACCGCACTACACTCATTATTTCGAAAACAGCTCCGCCGACCTGCAATTATTCAGCATCCTCTTTAAAAAAGAATTCCTGGCAGATTCCTTTTTCAAAGACTATGCCCTGGAGGCCCTGCTATATGCCAATTCAGAGTGTCCTCCCCTGCATGCGCTGCCAGAACCGCATTATGAACGCATTCTCCAGCTATTCCGGAAAATGTACCGGGAGCAACAACAGGCAGACCGTTTTCATTTGCAGATGAGCCGCTTACTACTCATGGAACTACTCTATGAAATGAACCGCGCCATTGTAAAATGCAGCAGCGACCAGGCCCATCCACTTACCCGGCAGCATCAACTTTACACGGATTTTCTACAACTGGTAGATGCCCATTACCTGCAAAAACGCACCGTGCAGGAATATGCCGACATGCTGTTTGTTTCTGCCAAACACCTGAGTGAAGTGGTAAAACATGAAACTGGCAAGAATGCGCTGTATTTTATTCACCGCCGCCTGCACCTGGATGCGCGGCATTTACTCACCACCTCCGCGCTGAGCGTAAAAGAAATATCCGAACGCCTGAACTTTGACACCAGTTCCCACTTCAGCCGTTTTTTCAAAAATATTACCGGGGCCAATCCATCGGAATACAAACGAGGATTATAAATACCAGCTCATATATAATAGACAGAGGCTATCTCCCGTAGGAAATAGCCTCTTTTCATATAGCAACTAATTATAGCCTTACTTATTTTTTAGATCCGAAGGCATATGCTACATGCAGCCCCAGGTTGTTGTACTCGGAAGCATCGCCATCAGCAAATTTGGAAGTACCTTCCCATTTAACGGCAACGTCCAGGTAGTTATGGTTTTTACCTAACTGAAAAAGGTAACCAATCTGCGGTGCATAAGCGAAAGCAGCAGATTTATCTGCACCTACATCGCTCTTGTTAGCCAAGATGCTAACACCTGCAAGACCTTGAACATACAGTTTACTAACGGTGTTGAACGGGTAGTAGCGCAGACCTGCCTTGATGGGAATCAGGGAAAGATCCTGGCCTTTAACACCGGGAACCACATCATCTTTTGCGAATACATTGCTGTAACCGGCATTCAGTGACACATAAAGTTTACGTTGTATAATAGCAAGGTTTGCTTCAAGCGAGCCACCCAGTGACCAATCATAATAATCGTGAAAATCGCCGATGGGAATACCAGCATCTACCCCTACACTGTAAATCCATTTTGGTTTATCATCGGTAGTAGCTGCTTTTTTATCGACTGTTTGTGCGTTCGTGGTTAAAGAAAATACGAGTAAAGATGCCAATGCGGCGAGTCCTGATTTGAATCTGTTTTTCATTTTGTTTCCTTTTTAATATGCTTTAATCCAATCGCGATTGCTATATGATCAATTGACTCCGCAAAGCTACGGTCACGCAACAGATGTATCAATTCCAATTTCACGGATTGAAGAACCAATTTTTCCGGCAGGTAATTATCAAATCACTATATCCTATTTATGCATAACTAGATAAGCTTTTACGCAATGGTGTTTCCATTTTATACCCTCAAAGGTTTCATGAAATTTTTCCGGTAAACCTTCCTAGCTTTGTACTACACCTATAAACAGCTTACTCATGAAAATTATCATTGGTTTGTTTGGCCTGATGCTGGCCACCAGTTGTAATACTGCTTCTGCACCGGCCACTTCCACTACCGATACGACTACTGCTGCTCCTACACCTGCAGCAATGCCAGCTAAAGCCGTTTCCAAATTTGACGCGGCAATGGTAGACAATAAAAAAGATCCATCCTGTGGTATGCCGGTAAAGGCAGGTATTGAGGATACCCTTCATTACAAAAACAAAATACTGGGGTTTTGTTCTAAAGAATGTAAAGATGCATTCCTGGTCAAGCCGGATAGTTTTACGGTGGTATTGAAATAATAAACACAGCCTGCGATAAAAAAAGTCCGGCACTTCCTACATGAAGTACCGGACTTTTGTATGTAAAGTCATACGCTATTTTGCCAGAATAGCTACAGCAACTAATGGGCAATGCAACTACCTTTCTCAGCCACCTTGTAAAAATTTTGCCAGGTAAGGCGCCGTGCGGCTAGCGGGGTGCCGGGCCAGCTGTTCCGGTATTCCGGCAAATACGATAGTACCACCTTCTTCACCCGCGCCAGGCCCTACATCTATCACCCAATCGCTGCCGGCGATTACCCGCATATCATGTTCTACCACTATCACGGTATTGCCATTGGCCACCAGCCCCTCTAACTGGGCCACCAGGCGCTCCACATCGCTGGGATGCAGGCCGGTGGTAGGCTCGTCGAGCACATAGAAGGTGCTGCCATGGCTGGCGCGCTGCAGTTCTGTAGCCAGCTTAATGCGCTGGGCCTCACCCCCAGACAGTTCCGTGGCGGGCTGCCCCAGGCGCAGGTAACCCAAACCTACCTCCCGCAATACGTGCAGCGCCCTCCGAACGGGAACTTCTGTAGCAAAAAATTCATACGCCTCCTGCACCGTCATGGCCAACACTTCGGCAATATTTTTACCCTGGTATTTAACTTCCAGGGTAGAGGCGTTGTAACGGCTGCCCTGGCAGGTAGGGCAGGGTGCATACACGCTGGGCAGGAAAAGCAATTCCACCATTACAAAGCCTTCGCCCTCGCAGGTTTCACAACGGCCCTTGGCCACGTTGAACGAAAAGCGGCCTGCATCGTAATGGCGGGCCTTGGCGGTTTTGGTAGCGGCAAAGAGTTTGCGCACGTGATCAAACAAGCCCGTGTAAGTAGCCAGGTTAGAGCGGGGCGTACGGCCAATGGGCTGCTGATCTACCTGCACCAGCCTTTTAATGCGATCCATACCGGCAGTAATGCGTCCGCCCAGGGTGAGCGGCGGCGGCGCATCCAGGGAGGCATCTTCTTCCGCAGGAGGGGTAGCCAGGCCCAGGGCATCGGCCACCAGTTCTACCAGCACCTGGCTTACCAGGCTGGATTTGCCTGAACCGGAAATGCCCGTTACGCTGGTCATAACGCCCAGCGGAAAAGCCACATCCAGGTGATGCAGGTTATTCCGCGATATATCTTTAAGCTGAAGCCAGCCCGCTGCCTCGCGGCGTGGGGGACTATTAAACGGACCGTCGGCAAACAAAAATGCGCGGGTACGGGAATCTGCCACATCCGCCAGTCCGGCGGGCGGACCGCTATACAGCACCCGCCCCCCTTCCGTACCTGCATCGGGCCCTACATCCACGATCCAATCGGCATGACGCACTACATCCAGTTCATGCTCCACCACGAAGAGTGAATTACCGGAGGCTTTTAATTTGTCCAGCGCACGCAGCAGCGCTGCTGTATCTGCGGGATGCAATCCGGCAGAAGGTTCGTCCAGTACATACACCACGCCGAATAAATTAGAGCGCACCTGGGTGGCCAGGCGCAGGCGCTGCAGCTCGCCGGGGGATAAGGTGGGCGTGCTGCGTTCCAGGGAAAGATATCCCAGTCCCAGGTCTAGCAGCACCTGCAAGCGACCCAGCAGATCTTCTGCAATGCGCTGCTTCACCAGCGCCTTCTCCGGATGTGCTGCATCGCGGGGCTGGTCTGCCCGTAAAATTTCCTCCATCAGGGCCGCTACCTTTGCCATTGGTAGCCGCGACATCTCTGCGATATCCAGTCCTGCAAACTTCACGTTCAGCGATGCCTGCTTAAGCCGCTTTCCATCGCATACCGGGCATGCTGCGCTTAGCATAAACTGCGATACCCGTTTTTTCATCAACGCACTTTGGGTATTGGCAAAGGTGTGCAGAATATACCGCTGCGCACCGGTGAAAGTACCCATGTAACTGGGTTCTTCCTTGCGTTTCAGCGCCCGCTGCGTTTGTTCCGGCGTAAGGCCGGCGTATACAGGTACAGTGGGCGTTTCATCGGTAAACAGTATCCAGTCGCGTGTCTTTTTAGGCAAGTCTTTCCAGGGAATATCCACGTCAATCCCCATCGTCACCAGTATATCGCGCAGGTTCTGGCCCTGCCAGGCCGTGGGCCAGGCGGCCACGGCACGCTCGCGGATGGTGAGATGATTATCTGGCACCATGGTTTTTTCGGTTACTTCATACACCCGGCCCAGGCCATGGCAGTGCGGGCAGGCACCTTCCGGCGTATTGGGGGAAAAACCTTCTGCATAAACGATGGGCTGCCCTTTGGGATAAACGCCTGCCCGCGAGTACAGCATGCGCAGCAGGTTAGATAAGGTGGTAACGCTGCCCACAGAAGAGCGGGTAGTGGGCGCACCCCGTTGCTGCTGCAAAGCTACCGCCGGCGGTAAGCCATCAATCTCATCTACCTGGGGTACCTCCATCTGGTGAAACAGCCGCCGTGCATAGGGCGACACCGACTCCAGGTAGCGGCGCTGCGCTTCTGCATAAAGGGTTCCAAAGGCCAGGGACGACTTGCCACTGCCAGATACGCCGGTGAACACTACCAGTGCATCGCGGGGAATGTTTACGTCTACTTGTTGCAGGTTATGCTCGCGGGCTCCGCGCACGCGCACAAAACCGGAAAATTTTTGGGAATCGGCCATGGCGAAAGGGGGCGCAAAGAACATGCCGCCGCTTTCAACGGCGCTTACCGCTGGGAGATGTAATTGTTATAACCGGTCTTTTGAAAGGTAAATGCAGGCGGATTGTTTATCTATAGGTACGTTAATGATTGTTATAACCGGTCTTTTGAAAGGTAAATGCCGGCAAGAGCCTTGTTTTTAAGCAGATTTAACAATTGTTATAACCGGTCTTTTGAAAGGTAAATGCCGGTTTCCCTTATCATTTCTTTTTACAGGGCAGCAATTACCCGGTCATATTTGCCTGTCATCTTTCTTTTGACTTTATAAGGTAAAGATCAGTCTTATTAGCCTTCTGACGGATATACGGCTAGCCCTGCACAATAAGGGTCATGGATAGCGTACTAAAAACACAAATACCTAGACTAAATATATTACATTTAATTTATATATAATATTGAAGAACGGGGTAATTACGTACGTAAAAATGGGAAAATCATTGTCAATTAAGTATTTCCACGACTAACAACCATTCATATTATAATAAAATATATCTGATATAAAATACAAACACTTATGAAAAATTTGGCCTTTCCAGACAAAAAATGCTTGTTTTAACCAACTCAACGCGTAATTTTATACTTAAGTAGATCTACCGTCAACCAAAATTATTACCTAAGTAATTCACCATCCAAACACACATTTATGAAAATCTTTCATATTGCCATCCTGTTAATTGGCCTTACTACCCTGAGCCCACTGGTATGGGCAGGCGACGGCACTCACCCGCCCAAAAAGAAAAGCGGCAAGAAAAGAGGGACTTTCCTGCTGGAACTGCCAGCTTCCCTGAATACCTCCCCAGTGGATTCCGTAAAACGCAAACCAGATTCCATTGAGGCCCGCCTCACCACTGCCCCGGCAGAAGAGGCGCCTTTTAAGCCCAGCATACAGGTAGGCGCTATCGTTCATATGTTTGCCTCCGCAGAGCAAAGTGGCTTTGGCGCACCCAGTACCGATGCCGACAGCAAGGGTTGGAATAAAGGCTTTTCGGTGTACCGCGCCCGTGTATTGGTGGGCGGGCAGCTTTCCAAAAAAGGCAGCTTTTTTATGGAAACAGATCTCCCCTCCGCCATCGGCACCCAACTAAGCAGCGGCGTTAAGAATGTAAAAGTGGCGCCCATTATCCTGGATGCGCAGTACGAGTATGATTTTGCTAACGCCTTTTCCCTGGTGGCCGGTATGCAACTGGTATCCAATAACCGCAACGGCCTGCAAGGAGCCGGTGGACTCATGGCCAACGACTTTACGTATTTCCAGTACCCTTATAACCTGTTTGCCAACAGCCCGCTGCAAGGCAACTTTGGCCGCGACCTGGGCGTAAACGCCCGTGGCTTCCTGGCCAATGACAAGCTGGAATACCGTGTAGGCGTATTCACCGGCCGCAATATAGACGGCGGCGCACCCCTGCGCACCGTGGGCCGGGTAGTGTATAACTTCCTGGACCCGGACAAAGATTATTACTATGCGGGCACTAAGCTGGGTAAAGGCAAAACACTGTCCTGGGGCGCCGGCTGGGACGAGCAGGCCAGTTATTACAACTTCAGCACCGACGTGTTTTTCGATCATCCCCTGGGCGATGCCGGTTCGCTTACACTTAATGCCGCCTTCCAGTACATGACCGGCGGCACTAACCTGGACTCGAAATATTCTTTTGCCACCCTCATTCCAAAACAAACTGTACAATATCTCGAATTGGGGTATTATTTTAAGGAGCCGAAACTTCAGCCCTGGATCCGGTTCGAAAATCAGCACATTGATGCCGCAGCGGAACAAACCAATGGCGTGGACCCTTCTGCTTACAATAAGCTTAATTCTTCTGCTGTATATGGAGGCGGTCTGAATTACTTCTTTAACGGTTCCACCACTAACCTGCGCCTGTCTTACACCGCACGGTCGTACCACGTAGCCACGCCCACTGAAGGCGTCTACGATAAGCAAACCTATGGCCAGGTATGGCTACAGGTGCAGTTCTTTATTTTCTAAACCTGTTTTTCAACCAACAATTCAAACTCGCTCTATCATTCACAAATTATTACCATGAAACTTAGCTTCCCATCCACCATCAAGGCGCTTTCTTTCCCCCTGCTGGGCCTTGCCTTGGCCTTCAGTGCCTGTAATAGCAGCAGCCATAAAAGCGGCACCACCGATTCTACCGCCACCACGCAGGAAACGGTGAAGATCGGGGTACTGCACTCCCTGAGTGGCACGATGGCCATTTCCGAAGTATCGCTCAAAGACGCGGTGCAAATGGCCGTAGACGAGATCAATGCCAAAGGCGGTGTGCTGGGCAAAAAAATAGAACCCGTGATCGTAGACCCGGCTTCCGACTGGGACCTCTTTGCCGAGAAAGCCAAGGAACTATTGTTGGAGAAAAAAGTGGCCGCCGTTTTCGGCTGCTGGACATCGGTATCCCGCAAGTCGGTGCTGCCCGTGTTTGAGGAAAACAATGGCCTGCTGTTTTACCCCGTGCAATATGAAGGCGAAGAATGCTCCAACAACGTGATCGCCACCGGCGCCACGCCCAACCAGCAATTGATACCTGCTGCCGAATACCTCATGAGTGAAAAGGGCGGTGGTTATAAAAAGTTTTACCTGCTGGGCACCGACTATGTATTTCCCCGCACAGCTAATAAAATCCTGAAGGCTTACCTCTTGTCTAAAGGCGTACCTAAGGAAAATATCATTGAAGAATATACCCCCTTCCATCACCAGGATTACCAGACCATTGTGTCTAAAGTAAAACGCTTTGCCGCAGATGGAAAGGCTTGCGTGCTCTCTACCATCAATGGCGATTCCAACGTGCCCTTCTACAAGGAATTTGCCAACCAGGGCCTCAGCGCTGCCACCTGCCCTATCATGGCCTTCTCCGTGGCAGAAGATGAACTTCGTTCTATGGATACAGAATTCCTGGTAGGACACCTCGCTGCCTGGAACTACTTCCAGTCGGTAGACCTGCCGGAAAACAAGGAATTTGTTGCCAACTTCAAGGCCTTTTGCGAAAAGAAAGGCCTGCCTGGCGGCAACAAGCGCGTAACCGATGATCCGATCTGCTGGGCATATACCGGCGTATACCTCTGGGCCAAGGCCGCAGAAAAAGCAGGATCTTTTGACGTAGCCAAAGTACGCTCCGCACTGGCCGGACTGGCATTTGACTCTCCAGACGGTGTAGTGAAAATGGATGCCGGCAACCACCACCTCGCCAAACCGGTGATCATCGGCGAAATAAAACCAGACGGACAGTTCGACATTATCTCCAAAACCGACAGCCTGGTTACGCCGCAGCCTTTCTCTCCATTGACTTCTCCCAATAAAGGATGCGACTGGACTTCCCACCAGGGCGTTTATACCATCAGTAAATAATTGTAGCACAGTTCCGCCACTGCGGTGGCGGAACTGTTTTTTTATCCTAACCGTTTTGCCATTGATAAAATGATTTTCTGGAAATTTTACCCGATCGTATGAAGACAGTGAGGATTACAGGGCTTTTTATTTTCTGCTTATTATTCCAGCGCCCTTTGTTGCGCGCACAAACTGATAGCACCGGCATATACCTTCGTTATATCCTGGACGGTTCCGATTCGCTCTGCGGAGTGGGCATATCCCGGCTTGTGGCCCTGCGGCCTACAGAGGCTTTCCCCTTATTACGGGCCATCAACGACATGCGCCTGTACCGCCTTAACGGCCAACCCGTGACCCCCCAAAGCGACGAACCCACAGCGATAGACAGCGGCAAGGTGTTGTTACTTTCTTTACTACCTCCTTATCAACTGGTGAACGACGATCATGGCCATCCTGCTACTACCGGCAGTTCCGGCCTTACCGAAGTAAAGATATCCCGTGGCAACCGCCTGTTGCTCACGCCTGTGCTGCCTTTGCTCAATTTATTCAGCACTACGCCACAAAAAAGAATACTTGCTTACAGCCAGTTACAACAAAACCAACAAATAGACCAGTTGCCCTACCTACAGGCGGCGCTGGCACAGGAAACCGATGCAGAAGCCCTTCGTACGGGCAAAGACATTTATTACAGCCTGCAATTGCAGCACGCCCAACATGCGGCTACGGCCAGGGCTTACATAGACAGCATTGTAATGAACTGGAGCGACAATGCCGCCACCATGTTGCGCACCTATGCACACAACGGCACGCTGGGCAAAGACCTGAATGCCTATACGGCACAACAGGCCGTGGCATTGGAAACCCGGTACGACCGGCTGCAAAAAATTCAAAACTTTTTCAGCGGATTAAGCCTGGGCAGTATTTTAATTTTAATTGCACTGGGCCTTTCCATCGTGTATGGGCTGGCCGGCATTATCAACATGGCGCATGGTGAGTTTCTTATGATAGGGGCGTATACCACCTATGTCGTGCAGTGTATTTTCGGGAACATCTTTCACTCCCATTCAGACTGGGCTTTCTTTATATCACTGCCCGTATCCTTTGTCGTGGCGGGACTTTTGGGCCTGTTACTGGAAAGGCTGGTGATCCGCCACCTGTACAGCAAACCGCTGGAAAGCCTCCTGGCCACCTGGGGCGTAAGCCTCATTCTGATACAAGCGGCGCGCAGTATTTTCGGCGATCTCACAGCCGTGAAAACGCCTACGGTACTATCCGGCGGTTGGCAAATATTGCCCCATCTGGTACTGCCTTACAACCGCATTTTCATCATTACCCTTACCACCGGTGTGGTGGCCCTCACCTACGGCATGTTATACCGTACCCGCCTGGGCATGCAGATACGCGCCGTAACCCAGAACCGGCAAATGAGCGCCTGCCTGGGCATAGAAACCCGGCGCGTGGCGGCAGTAACTTTTTTCATTGGCTCCGGGCTGGCCGGCATTGCCGGCTGCGCCATGACGCTGATAGGCAACGTGGTGCCGGATATGGGCCAGACCTACATTGTAGATTCCTTCCTGGTAGTGGTAACGGGCGGTGTGGGTAAATTGGCAGGTACTATTGTGGCGGGCCTGGGCATTGGCTTCCTGACTAAGTTATTTGAATCGTTTTTCCAGGCCGTATACGGCAAAGTGTTTATCCTGCTGTTCATTATGTTATTCATGCAATACAAGCCCAAGGGACTGTTTCCCGACAAGGGCCGGCTTGCGGAAGATTAATTGTTTTGTATGAAAAAGAAAGACCTTATTTACTATATCATTTTCCTACTGGTGTTTGCTGTGATACTGCCGCTGGGCCATGTAGCCGGGCTGGTCAGCACCAACACCATTTCTTTGTGGGGACGTTACTTTTGCTTTGCCATCGCGGCATTGGGCATTGACCTGATCTGGGGCTATACGGGCATTCTCTCCATGTGCCAAGCCTTTTTCTTTTGTTTGGGCAGTTATGGCATAGCCATGCACATGTTACTCAAAACCACTGCCGCCAATGGCGCTACCGTACCGGATTTTATGGTGTGGAACAAAATAGAAACGCTGCCCCTGGCCTGGATACCCTTCCAATCTTCCGGCCTTACCCTGGTCTTATGCCTGGTGGTGCCGGCATTGTTTGCCTTCCTAATAGGCTATGTATTATTCCGCAGCCGCATTAAAGGGGTGTACATGGCCATTATTACACAGGCACTGGCCCTGGCCATGTGGTTGTTGTTTCTGCGCAATGAAACCAAACTGGGTGGCACCAACGGGCTCACCGATTTCAAGACCCTGCTGGGTTTTCGTTTAGCCGACACCGGTACCAAGATGGCATTGTATGGGCTATCGCTGGCGGTGCTGTGTGGGGCTTATTTTTTATGTAACCGTATGGTGCATTCCAAGTTCGGAAAGGTACTCCTGGCCATCCGCGACAGCGAGTCGCGCATTAGTTATGCGGCGTATAATGTGAACGACTATAAGCTGGCCGTATTTGTGGTAGCAGCGCTGCTGGCGGCCGTGGCGGGCATGTTGTACGTGCCGCAGACCGGCATCATCACCCCCGGGCGTATGGATGTAAAAGCTTCCGTGGAAATGGTGATGTGGGTAGCCCTGGGTGGGCGGGGTAATCTGAAAGGTGCTGTGATCGGGGCTTTGCTGGTAAACTACCTGTACAGTATTTGCACCAGCCTGTTTCCCGATTCCTGGTTATATATTTTAGGCTTCTTCTTCGTAATCACGGTACTCTTCTTCGACAAGGGGCTGGTGGGCGTGGTAGATATGGCCTGGCAAAAGTGGACGGCCTACAAACTGCGGCGGGCCGCAATTTCCTGACTATAAAACTGATCCTGTATGTTACTCAGTGTAAAAGATTTGGCGGTGTCTTTCGGCGGTGTACATGCACTGGCCCTTTCACAATTTTCCCTGCGCGACAAAGAACTGCGCGTTATCATAGGGCCCAATGGAGCGGGCAAGTCTACCTTCCTGGACATTCTCTGCGGCAAAACCAAGGCCGACAAGGGGCAGGTGTTTTTTAACGACACCCTCATCACTGGCAAAACTGAAGTGCAGATTGCGCGGCTGGGCATAGGCCGCAAGTTTCAAAAGCCTTCGGTATTTCCCGGACTTTCTGTTTACGACAACCTGCTGCTGGCCGCCCGCATGAAAAAAGACATTTTCTCTTCCCTGTTTTTCAAAGCCACCCGTGAACTGAACGACCGCCTGCATCAAGTGGCGGAAAAAGTTGGGTTGGTACCCCAGTTGCAAAAACTGGCCGGCTCCCTGTCCCATGGGCAGCAGCAGTGGTTAGAAATAGCCATCGTGGTGCTACAGGATCCTAAACTGATGCTGGTAGACGAGCCGGCAGCAGGCCTTTCTACGGAAGAAACTGAAAAAACCGGCGCCCTGCTGCTGGAGCTATCCAACGATCACAGCATCATCGTGATAGAGCATGATATGCAATTTGTGCAGCAGATAGCAAAAGAGCGTGTAACCGTACTCGTTAGTGGCAGGTTGCTCATGGAAGACACCTTTTCCGTGGTCCGGAACGATCAGCGGGTGATTGATTGTTACCTGGGCCGCACCAACCCTCAACTGGAAATAATATGAGCGAACTGATAATTGACCAGGTAGTGGCGGCCTACGGCCAAAGTACCATTTTATGGGGCGTGAACATGACCCTGCAACCCGCCCGGGTAACTACCGTAATGGGACGCAACGGTGTAGGTAAGACCACCCTGCTAAAAACGATCATGGGCCTGCTCCCTGTAAAAGATGGGCATATCCACTTTCACGGGCAGGATGTTTCCAAGCTGCCGCCCTTTAAAAAAGCGAAGGCCGGCATTGCTTACGTACCGCAGGGCCGGGAAATTATTCCCAAATTAACCGTTTATGAAAACCTGCAGCTAGGCCTGGAAGCTAGCGCCCATCGCAAGGCGGGGTTGCCGGAAGACGAAATTTACAGCCTGTTTCCCATACTCAAAGATTTTCGCAAGCGGCTGGGCGGTAACCTTAGCGGCGGGCAGCAACAGCAGCTGGCCATTGCCCGTGCCCTGGTAAGCCGTCCTTCCCTACTACTGCTCGATGAACCCACCGAAGGCATTCAGCCCTCCATTGCCCAGGAGATTGCCCAGATCCTGCGCCAGTTGGTAAAAGACAAAGGCCTTTCTATCCTGCTGGTGGAGCAAAAAATTGATTTTGCACAGCAGGTAAGCGACCATTATTATTTTATGGACCGCGGACAAATGATAGCCAATGGCAACGCCGGTGACTTTACCGCCGCTACTTTGCAGCAATACATCGCTATGTAACGGCTACATGATAATATGAACCTAGCGGCAGGTCCGCCCGGACAGGGCGGATTTCCCTGTTTTAAAAGGCGGGTAAATTTTATACTTTTATGGACAAGGCATGCCGTGCATTGTAGGTGGTGGGGTATGCCATGCATAAACACACTTACTACAAACGGGAATCTTCTACCTCCTACCAAAATCTGGTTTATGCTGCCTGTATCGGAAGATCGTAAAATATTTAAGTACTTCACGGCGATGTACGCTGCGGCGCTCACTACCATTGCGGTATTGAGCATTGGCAGCCAGATTGTAATACAGCAATACCTGGATCACCAGATCAACGACTCGCACGTGATTAACTTTGCGGCCCGGTTGCGCACCTATAGCCAAACCCTGAGCAAACTGGCCCTGCTGCTGGAATCCGGGCGCGACGTGGAAACCAACCGCAAGGAATTTACCAACACGCTCATGCAGTGGCAGAAGTCGCACCAGGGCTTGCAAAACGGCAGCAACTTCCTGAATCTGCCAGCCAACGACCAGGATGAGTTGCAACAAATGTTTGACATCATCCATACCCCCCACCAGGAAATCTGGGAAGCCGGCAACGGTATGCTTCAGGTATTGTACAACAACAAACCCTTTACCACCGCGGAGATACGGCCTTATGTGGAAACCATACTGAGTTATGAAAAGTCTTACCTGCTGGGGATGGAACTCATTGTGTTCGACTACGACCGTTTTTCCAAAGAGCGGGTGCGTAAGCTCAAACAAATAGAATACCTGATGCTGGGTCTTGTGCTGTGCACCCTCCTGATAGAAGTGCTGGTTATCTTTTACCCTGTGGCGATACGCATTAAACGGATCATCAAAGGCCTGATGGCATCCGAAGAAAAATCGGCAGCACTGGCGGCTCAATTGCAGGATGCCAACCGGCAAATGGAGAAGTCGCACAACGAACTGCGGGAAGTGAATTATGCATTGGAAAAGGCCACCTACCTGGTAAAGACAGACCATACCGGCACCATCATTTATGCCAACGACAAGTATTGCCATGTTACCAAATACAGCATGCTGGAACTGGGCGGCAAACCCTTATTTTATAACAACATGGGCAGTGGCGAAAGCATCATATACGAACACCTGCGCGACCCTGCGCGACGGCATGAGGTATGGCAGGGCGAGGTATTTGACCATGCTAAAGACGGCACCGGCTTTTGGCTGGATGTAACGCTGATGCCTATATTTGACCATACCGGCGCGTTATACCAGTACATGGCCGTGTGCAACGACATTACCCGCCGTAAAAACAACGAGCGCGAGATACGACAGCTAACGGAAGAAAAACTGGTGCGCCAGGATATGGAACAAAAAATCCGCTCCTACGCCATCATTAGCGGACAGGAAAAAGAACGCAAACGTATAGCGGCGGAAATACACGACGGCATAGGCCAGATGATGACCAGCCTGCGCATGAAAATGGAACAAATAGAAGACCGGGCCGTGGTGAAAGACGCAGAAATCTCGATGGTGAATAACCTACTGTCGGGCATTATCCATGAAACCAAGCGCATTTGTTCCGACCTGCTGCCCAGTGTACTGGACGACTTTGGCTTGCGCTCCGCCATGGAAGAACTGATTAATACTTGCCGGCACACGGCGCGCAACATTCACTTCCTGCTGGAAGAAAGATTAATGCCCGGCACCCTGCCCAAAGAGGTGGAGATAGGCATATACCGTATATTGCAGGAAGCGCTGAATAATGCCATTAAACATGCGGATGCCGGCACCATAGAGGTACACATTGACAGTAATCCGCACTTCCTTCACCTGATGATACGTGACAACGGGAAAGGATTTTATTTTGATGAAGGCAGTGCATTTTCGCGGGAGCTTACAAAAAATAACGGCCTACGCAACATGAAAGAGCGGGCAGCCTTGCTGGGCGGCACCTTAAACATTAACACCCAGCCAGGGCTCGGTACTATTATCCAATTAGAAATTAGTTTTTAGTGATGAAGAAAATGTCTGTTTTTTTGGTGGACGACCACGAAATTTTCCGCAACGGTTTAAAACAGCTTATCAACAGCGAGCTGGATATGGAAGTGATCGGCGAAGCCACTAATGGCGAAGATGCCCTCCAACTGCTGCACAACCTGCACCCCGATGTGATCATCATGGACATCCGCATGCCGGGCATAAACGGCCTGGAAACCAGTACAGCCCTGCTCAAAGCCAGCCATAAAAGCAACATTCTTTTTTTCAGCTTATTCAATGAACCTGACTATGTAGCTGCTGCGCTGGAAATGGGTGCCAGCGGATATATCCTCAAAGACACCAGCAATAAAATATTCCTTAGCGCCATTCGCAGTGTAGCCAATGGCAAATATTATTTTATCGGGGAAGTAAGTGATATCCTGGTAAAGAAATACCTGGACGCCAAACAGGCCACCACGCCCGCCAGTAGCCCTGCGGCGGAGATAACTTTATCGCGCCGGGAGGAACAGATTCTGCGGCTCATAGATCAGGGAAAAACTAATAAAGACATTGCAGAATCTTTAGACATCAGCATCCGCACCATTGAGGCCCACCGCATGAATATTTTGCGGAAGTTTCAGGTAAATAGTATTGAAGAAGCCATGGAATATTGCCGGGCCAAGCACCTCATTGCAAGGGAGTAACGCCCAAAAACGCACGCCTACTGTACGAAAACGGTCACCGCTGTTCCTGCCGCTAATTGTAACCAACTGATAACGAACCTGCATAAAACATGGCATTTTCTTAGCCAGCCATCCGTATGTTCACCAACTACCTCAAAATTGCCCTGCGCAACCTGCTGCGCAATAAATTGTTTTCCGCCATCAACGTATTTGGGCTGGCCATCGGCATGACCTGCTGCATGTTGCTGCTGCTTTACATCCGCAGTGAAATGCAGTACGACCGTCATCAGCAATATGCGAAGGACCTCTACTTCCTCAAAAGTAAAAACCTATTAAACAATGCGGGCAATAAGGAAAATGCCACCATCTCCGGTGCCTATGCAGGGGCGCTGAAGGCCAGTTTCCCGGAGATTGAAGCCGTGACCCGGGTGTTTGCCAACGTGATAGAAGGCAAAACCCTTTTCCAAACCCGCATAGCCGGCAAGCCCTTGCAGTCTTTTTATGAAACCCGTGGCTACCAGGTAGACACCTCCTTTTTCCAGTTATTCACCTACCAATTCACCGAAGGCAGTGCTGCTACGGCCTTACAAGATCCTAACGCGGTGGTACTTTCTGATGTGCTGGCCCATAAATTCTTTGGCAACCAACCGGCCCTCCATCAACTCCTGACCATTGGCGGCTCTACCGGACTAGATGAAACCTTTACCGTGACCGGCGTGTATAAAGATGAAAGCGCCCGATCTCATATTGACGCCCTGTTTTTTGTACCCATGGGCAAAGGCTGGGTGGGCAATTTCCTGCGTGAGCGACCATTGAATTTTTCGTTCAATAACATGTTCTTCACCTACCTGCGCCTGCGCCCCGGCACCGACTATAAAGCGCTGGAACGCAAGTTTCCAGCCTTCATGGAACGTTATGCTAACAAAGAACTGCAAGCCGCCGGGTACGCCAGAAGCATCTCTCTCCTACCGGTTACCAGCATTCATTTGTACGACCGGCTGCCACAGGTAGTGACCAGTACCAGCAGCAGGAGCTATCTCTACATACTGGGCAGTATAGCAGTATTTACCCTGCTTATTGCCTGCATTAATTTTATGAACCTGGCCACTGCGCGGGCTACGCGGCGGGCAGCTGAAGTGGGCATCCGCAAAGTGATGGGTGCGGGCCGGGGCGGCCTTATCCGCCAGTTTTTGGGCGAGTCTATGGTACTTTGCCTGCTGGCGCTGGTGGTGGCGGTGGCAATGGTGGCAGGACTGCTGCCCCTGTTTAATCAGCTTACCGGCAAAACTTTTACCATTACCAACCTGTTAGATGTGCGCATGGCGGCGGCTTTCGGATTGCTGGCCCTGGCCACCGGTTTGCTGGCAGGCAGTTACCCAGCCTTTTATTTATCGGTGTTTAACCCCATACAAGTACTCAAGGGCCGGTTTAATAATTCTATGTCCGCCACCACCTTGCGTCGCGCATTGGTGGTATTCCAATTCGTAATATCCATATGCCTGGTGCTGGCCACCCTCGTCATCCGGCAGCAGATGCGTTACCTCCGTGAGCGCCCGCTGGGCTTCCGTAAAGACCAGCAGATCGTCATTCCATTGCATAGCAGGGAAAGCCGGCGGCAATATGCTACACTGCACAACCAGCTGCTCCAAAGCCACCTGGCAACAGGCGCTGCCGGCACCGATTACTACCCCGGCATCCTGAACCCTGCAGGATTTGGGGTTCATAAAGTAGAAGACCCGGTGAGCGAAGTGCAGCAGATCAAAGCCAGCGCCATTGCGCCCGATTATCTACAGCTCATGGGCTTTACCCTCCTGAAAGGCCGCTTGTTTTCCGAAACCTTTCCTGCTGATACCAACAACCGTATGGTGGTGAATGAAGCCACCCTGCGCAAACTAAACATTCCCTTGGAAAAGGCCATTGGCCAGCGTTTACAATGGGACGCGCCTGGCGTGCCACCAGCCGTTTACCAGATCATCGGTGTGGTCAGGGACTTTCATTTTGAAGACTTGCACCATGCAATACAGCCCTACGGCTTTCTGCGCGGGCGGGAACAGGATTTTAACTACCTGATCGTACATGTGCCTGCGGGCCGGGTAGATAAAACACTGGCCTGGGTAAACCAGCAATGGCGGTCCGTGCTGCCCAACGAGCCCTTTGAATATAGCTTCCTGGATCAGGACTTCCAGCGTAATTATCGTGCGGAGCAACAAACTGCCGCCATCGTAAGTACCTTCACCGGCATCTCCATTTTTATCTCCTGCCTGGGATTGTTTGGGCTGGCTGCTTTTGCCGCCCAACAAAGGGTGCGGGAAATTGGCATCCGTAAGATACTGGGTGCTTCAGTGATAAATATTACAGCGCTGCTCTCCGGCGATTTTTTGAAACTGGTCCTCATTGCCCTGCTCATTGCCAGCCCCCTGGCTTATTGGTGTATGCATGCCTGGCTCTATGATTTTGCCTACCGTGTAGAGATCAATGGCTGGATATTTTTGCTGGCGGGCTTTATAGCCATCTTCATCGCGTTGCTCACCGTGAGCGCACAGGCCATCCGTGCGGCGCTGATCAATCCTGTAAAAAGTCTTAAAGGTGAATAAAGGACACTGCTTAAAGGGCCTGCCTACTCCGCCATAAGGCCGGTGTACCCTTGCTGCACTATCCGGCAGATTGCCTATTATCAGCATTCAATTGATGGTGATGTCGCTGTATCCCAATGAAAGATCGCTGTTTAAAATTTTTTTCTTTTTATAACGCAGCCGTAGCGCCAGACATCCCGGTGTACCAACGTTCAGTGTCCGAGAAATTTGGCCTGAGCGTGAACCAGGTGATGGATGCTGCCATGACACCCACCGATTTTCTCAACGACATTTGCCGCCGGGTAACGGATACCGATTACCTGATTTTTTTTGATATCGACTGTATTCCCACCAAAAGAATGTGGCTGAACAAACTCATTACAGACCTGCTGGAACCCCACACCATAGTAGGTTGTGCGCAAACGGCCCATCATCTCCAGGATGTCTGTAACCTGTATGTATCGCCTTTTTTCTATGCCATTTCCACGGCTTACCTCAAAGAACTGCACTATCCAGACCTGCACCCCACCGACCAGGTAGCCGCCGCCCAAAACCTTACCGAGCAGGTACGCCTGCAGCAAGGCACCGTGCGCTTCTGGTGGCCCACCCATGTGGAGGAGCCTAAGTGGAAGCTGCACCATCCCTCCCACAAAGTATACGGGCTGGGTACCACGTACGACGATATGGTGTACCACGCGTTTGAGTGGAAAAATGGCCGCGCATTCGTACAGAAATGCAAGGCTATACTGGCCGAGCAGGAAGGTCCGGGGCTGGACTAAGCCACACCGCTTTCATTGCAGGATGATCCACGCTTTCCACAGCGGCAATGCCCCGCTGTGACCATCGCAGCAGGTAGCAGATAATGGCTTACGCACCGTACTGGTTAAATGAATGAAGCCCCTGTACAAGCCGCCTTTAGGTATTTTCATACCTTACTACCTCCATTCATCACATTGTAGCGACCTGCCTGTTTTTTTTCTGCACTTTTGCGGCACACAATTATTTTAATGGCCACCACCACCGCTACTGCGCACCGGCACCTGCACGGCCTGGACCACCTGCGTGCATTTGCAATTACCTTCGTGTTTTTATATCATTATGGCGGTATGTTCCCGCATCCGGATTGGGTGAACAGGATCAGTAAATTTGGCTGGACGGGGGTAGATCTTTTCTTTGTGCTGAGCGGTTATTTAATTGCGTCGCAGTTGTTCGCCACCATCGGGCGGGGACAGGCCATTTCATTCCGGGAATTTTTCATTAAGCGTTTCTTCCGCATTATACCCGCTTACCTGCTGACTGTGATCGTATACTTTTCGCTGCCATCCTTCCGCGAACGGGAGGCGCTGGCGCCCTTGTGGAAGTACCTGACCTTTACCCAAAACCTGGGACTAGACCTGCGCACACAAGGCACCTTTTCCCACGCATGGTCACTTTGTATAGAAGAACAGTTTTATTTGCTGCTGCCGCTGGTGCTGATTGGGCTGGTGTATTTTAATCTACTCCGCAAAGGCATTTGGCTGCTGGTATTTCTTTTTATGGCGGGCATTGGCATCCGGATGTTATGCTGGCATTATGGGGTAAAGCCTTTTACCGACCAGGATGACGGGTGGGCATATTGGTACAAATGGCTTTATTATCCTACGTTCAGCCGGTTGGATGGGTTGCTGATGGGCGTTTCCATTGCGGCGCTCTTCCAGTTTAAACCCACCCTGCGCGCCCGCTTGCAGCCTTATGGCAACTACCTGATAACTGCGGGCGGGGCGGTACTTGTTGCCGCCTATGTAGTATGTGCCGACCCTAAAACCTACCTGGCTTCCATCGTGGGTTTTCCGATGGTAGATGCAGGGTATGGCCTGCTGGTGGCCGGTGCGGTGTGCAGCAGTTCCTTCCTGTATAAGCGTGGTTTTACCCTAACGTGGCAGGTGGCTTCCCTTTCTTATGTGCTTTACCTTACGCACAAGATAGTGCTGCACATAACTCAGGGCTGGCTGGCGCAAAAAGGGTGGAACTTAAAAAGCACTGCCACCTTTGTGATCTCCACGCTGGCCTGTTTGCTGGTGGCGTTTATACTACATACGGTTTTGGAAAAACCCTTTCTGCGCCTGCGCAACCATGTGTTGCGCTCGTGGCCTGCTTTATTGCCGCAGCAGCATGTCTGAAAAAAGGAAAATACGATCTGCCAGCACCATCACAATCCCGATGGCCATGATCACCATTAGTTGCCAGGTAATTTTGCGCACCACCGCTTTGTCTTTGATAGAACGCCAGACAATGGGCAGGTTAATGGCAGCGCTGGCCAGTGAAGAAAGAATGGCAACACTGCCCGCCATAGAAGCCGTGATTTTGCCGTGCATGGCCATGGTGGCTGCGGCCGCCGTAGTGCTGGCGCTACTCACCAGCCCCCCGAAAATACCAGTGGCCAGGATACCATAACTGCCAAAGACTTGCGTAAGCAGGGTACCACCCGCCTGTATCACGATGAATAACATACCAAACCATAATACTTTCCCTACCGAAATAGGCGAAGTGAGTTTCAGTTCGTTGCCTTCCTGTGTATATTCCACGTTTTTATTTTGCGTAACCTGGTCGCGCAGGATGAAGAGTGCAGACACCAGCGACATAGCCAGCAAAGGTGCTAGCGTAGCCGTTAAGGAGGCTGGGGCAAACAGGGTCGCTATGATCAGGTTGCGTACAAACATGGCGATCGTGGTAAGCAGGCATAAAGTACTCATCCTGGCCGTTTGACCAGATGCCTGCACCCGCGTGCTGGTTTCGGCTACGGTGGCGCTGCTGTTGACCAACCCTCCAAAAATAGCACCCATGTAAAAGCCGGTGGTACTAAACACCCGGAGGCATACATAGTTCACAAAACCAATACCCGCAATGGCAATCACGCTGATCCAGGCATCGCTGGGGTTAAAGAGTTGCCAGGGGTCTATATAGCGGTCTGGCAAAATTGGATAGATAACGAAGCCAATAAGCCCTAATATAATGGCGCTGCGGATTTCGGAAGGTAGCAGGCCACCGGCAAAACGGTTCAGCTCTGTTTTCCAGGCCAGCAACATCGTAATGGCAATAGCACCTGCCACCGGCGTGAAGATATGACCAAGGCCCACCAGCACGCCCAGTAAATAATTTACCAGCAGGGCAGCGGAGGTAGTGATCTCCAGCGTTTTTTCCACGATCAGGCTACGTGCATTCATGGCAATCACCAGGAGGAAAACGCCTACCATGGAAGCAATAATATAGTTTTCGCCTATGATGGCAGACAACATACCCAGCAAGGCCACAATGGCAAACGTACGGATGCCTGCTTCCTTGTGTGACCACTTCCTTTCCATACCTACCAGCATACCAATCCCCACGGCCACCGCCATTTTCAACGCAACAGGAGCAGCGGGATAATGTAAAAATTCATTGTATGCAATACCGGTAGCATCCATAGCAGGAAAATATTGTTATTAAAAAATGATCGTGCGCACACATACCGTGCCTATTTGAGCTGTTTAATTACCGTTACCATCCTGCCACCGCCCCCCACTGCCAGTAAGCCTTCCGGCCCGGTAAAGCGGTTATGCATGTCTTTACCGTCGGAAACCATCACGAAAATGATATCCGCTTTTTATGCCAGCACTTTCGGCGAAGGGGCCGTAATGGCGCCGGAATGTTACAGCCCTGCCGTTTTGTGGCTACTTCGGTTGTACACAGTAACCGGCTACCCCGCCTGCAACAAGTGCGGCACCATAGGAATGCCCATTTTCCCCAGCCTTATCCAACCTATTTTAGTGGTTCCCATCCTACTTATGATTTACAACTCCGAAAGTACAACGTTATGCCCGAAAATAGGCAACAAAGGTACATAAGCGGGCTGGCGGGGGCGTAGGGTTATAAGAACGAGGTGATATTATAAGCTGCTATCACCCATACGTCCATACGTTGCGGCCTGCTATCATGAAAAATATATTAGCTGTCTGTAGCATATTGCCCGCATGCCCTGCTTTCTAGGTCCTGTGTGTGACCCTGATTTTTTCGCATCGCGCAAAAAGATTTCCTGATGAGAGGGCGTAGGCATTTTGTTCCATTACATCTTTGCCCTGAAATTATGCCACTGGTGGCCATTACCTATCCTTTGCGCTACCAGGTAATGCTATATAAATTTCTTTAGATAACCAGTAATCATGAAGCACACCAACGCCCGGACTTTGGGACTGGCTTTACTATTAGGCGGCCTGCAAACTGCCACTGCACAACAACAGCAGCAACATTTATCTAAAGACACTACCCGCACCTTACAGGAAGTGCAGGTAACGTAACTTGCAAAAGGGATAACCTGACCTACGAGGTATATTGGGGCAGCTACATCACTCCAATAATGCCACGTCGTTGTAGTGCTTCCTCGGGGGTGAAAATTTTAAATCATCACCAGGTGGCAGGTACCTTAAAAAAATAGCCAACAGCAAGAAATAAAGTCCTGGGAAACCCAATGGGCCACCTTTGGAGGGTGTAGGCCAGCAGGTGCACCAGGCGCTAATTGAAAGCCTCCCGCTAAAAACGGGAGGCTTTTTAGTACACGGGGTTTTATATTTTTACACGAAGCCAGTATTAGACTACCCCTGCATCGTTTTTTAGCAACTTTTATTTTAAGATCAATACCGGCACCCGCGCATTCCTGTAAATGCCTTCGGAAATGCTTTTGTGCGTGAGCGAATACAAAAAACTGTAATGGCCAGGCATAGCAAGTATCAACTGCACATCATGTTCTTTGGTAAATTCTATGATGCCGCCAATGATGTTTTGATCATTGCGGTAGTGCAGCGAAAAATTAAAGTTTTGCAGGTAATTATGCAGATCTGCTTCAGTGCTCCGGAATGCCTCATCGGGATTTCGGTACCGTTCTTTGGGATCGATATTCAGCACCAGCAATTTTACGTCGCCCCACAATGGCGATGTCTTGAGCGCATTGAGTTTGGAAAGGTGATACAGCGCGTTGTAATCGTAAGGCACCAGGGCCTTTTCCACGGGGCGGTAGGTATAGCTGGCCGGTACAATAAGTACGCGCACCGGGCTGGCCTTAGCGATGCTGATTACATGCCCTGCAATAAAACTGCCAGTGGTATGTTTATAATCGTCGCTGCCCAGCAATATCATTTCAGGACGTTCTGCCTGCACCAGTTCCAGGATGGAGCGTAGCAGCGGTGCCTCGCTCTCGGCAGTCACCACCGTTACGCCCGGGCCAGCCAGAGAGCGGAGCCGCTCACAAAGCTGGTCCAGTTTTTCCCGGGCTTCCTGCCGCTCCTGTGCGCGGTATTCCTGGTTCACAGGCGCGTATTCTGCAGATACTACGATGTTATCGAACACATTGTCGTAAAACGTTTTCAAGAGAATAATGCGTTCATAGTCGTACCGTTTGGCCCATGCCCCGCCAAAGGTCACGGCATTATCTGTGGTGGTGGTAAAATCCACCGGGATGAGTAATGTTTTCATAACGATTCCTTTAATTTTTTGTTCATACTATGAACCAACGAAATAGCTTTTTCTATATCCATAGCAGGGATATTATTAGTAGCCTTTTCATACATGTCCGTTAACCATGGATCCAATTTATTCATCAACGCCCGCCCGGTTCCCGTTAAGAACACCCGTTTATTGCGACGGTCTACCTCATCTTCCCGCCGTGCTACCATATCGCGTTTCACCAGGTTATCTATCAGGTAGGTCATACTGGATTTATCCTTGATCATCACATCAGCAATCTCTTGTTGATTAGCACCATCGTGCAGGTTAAGGAAAGACATTACTTCCAGTAACTCAAACGTAATGTTTAAGTCGTGTTCCTTAATCTTAAGGTGAATCTGTTGCCGGAGAAAGGTCCGTTGTTCGGCCATCGCGCGGCCCAGTTCACGGGCAAGTGCTGCCAGGTTTGTGGAAGCCATAGGCTATTAATTTACGTTTTTATTAGTGCGCGGCATCGGCCAGGTTTACTTTATTGCGGGAGGTTTTAATGAACAGCAATACAAAAGGCACACATACTAAAAACATAATGCCCACCCACAAGAATACATCCATATAAGAAAGTAACGTAGCCTGCTTGGTCACCGATGCATCGATCAGTGCATAGGCCTTTTGCTGGGCCGTACCGGGGTCGAAACCCTTGCTGCGCATGCCGGCGGCCAATTGTCCAACCCGGGCCTGCACCTGGGGATTGGTAGGGTCCAGGTGCGCTACCAGCGTACTCCGGTGCAGGTCTGTTTGCCGGGTCACGAAAGTTGAGATCAGCGCCACCCCAAAAGCGCCTCCCAGTTGGCGCATCATGCCCGAAAACGAAGCCCCCTGGCCTATTTCCGCGCCCTTCAGCGTAGAAAGCGACATAGTGCTGACCGGCACAGACAACAGGCCCAGGCCAAAACCGCGTACAATGAGTACCCAGAAGAAATTGCCAGCACTGGTATCGGGCGTGAGGATAGTATAAGAAAGATAACTATAGATAAAAAACACCGTCATGCCGATAGCAATGAGATACTTCTGAGGCACGCCCCGCTGTATAAGCATGGCCACCACGGGCATCATAGCCGCTACAAACAACGTGCTGGGCAGTTGCAGCATGCCTGATTGCTGGGCTGTCCACCCCAGCAGCGATTGGGTGTACAGCGGAATTACAAAAGTAGATCCGAACAGGCCAAAGCCCATGATGAACGATAAGATCACCCCGATGCGCAGGTTGCCATTGCGCAGCACCCGCAGGTTTACAATCGGGTATTCATAGATCAGTTGCCGCCACACAAAAAAGAAGAGGAAAAACACCGCCATCACACAGAGCGTAACAATCACGGCACTATTAAACCAATCATCCTCCTGCCCTTTTTCCAGCACATATTGCAGCGAAGAAATACCGATAGCCAGGAACACAATGCCCCACCAATCTACCTGGCTGGCAGACCGCTTCTGCTCGTACTGCGGGCTGCGCACATATTGCAGCGCCAGCAGGGCTGCCATCACCCCAATCGGGATGTTGATATAAAAAATATAAGGCCAGCTATAATTATCAATAATATATCCCCCCAATGGCGGCCCCAGGGTAGGCCCAACGATAACGCCCAAGGTATAAATAGCCTGTGCAGTGGCACGTTTTTCCGGGGGCCAGCTTTCGGTGATAATGGTCTGTGAAGTAACCAGCAAAGCGCCACCGCCCATGCCTTGCAGGAAGCGGAAAACAACCAGCTCCCAAATATTGGTGGCATTACCACATAAAAAAGAGCAGATGGTAAATAAGATGACCGAAGACGCAAAGTAATTGCGCCGCCCAAATTGCTGGGAAAGCCAACTGGTCATGGGTACGATAATTACATTAGCTAGCGAGTAAGCTGTGATCACCCAGCTTACTTCATTGAGCGTAGCGCCCAGGCTGCCCCGCATGTCGGGCAGGGCTACGTTTACGATGGTGGTATCAATAATTTCCAGCAATGCGCACACCACGGCAGTGATGGTGATGATCACCCTCCGGGGACCATATTCAACTAACGAAGGAAGTGGTTGTTTCATCATACAAAAAGGATGTCCGCTACGTGGAAAATATAATCTTTAAACCTTCCAATAACATACTGTCCTCATTCCACGGGACAAGCATGTTTTTATATAGCACCCAAAGTTAAGGAATATTGGTTTGAATTCAAACTAATTTAGCGAGAAATAAGAAAGGTGGTCACTGGCAATGTATCTTTTAGAAGACCTGCCGCGGGCTTATTCTATTTATGCCAATACCGGTGCCGGGCTGGTACTGGTCTGCTCATCTGACCGCCTGGCAAAATGCGTGAGGAATACCAGCCCGGCCACTCCCACCGCAATAAAACCAGTGCAGGTAAATGCCTGTACATACGTAAGCGTTTCCGATTTAAATAAAAAGCCAAACAACATACCACCCAGGTTGCCGCCTGCCCCCACTACCCCGCTAACCAGGCCCACCTGGCGCAGCTGTATAAAAGGCACCAATGCGTATGTAGCGCCGTTAGCCATCTTCAGGAAGAGGGCAAAACACAGCATCGTACCAATAGCCATTGCCAGGCTCTGCGCCTGTGCAAATAAAAGTAATCCTATACCTTCCAGCAGCAATACGCCTGCCAGCAACCAACCCTTACCCCGCAGGCCATACCGGAGCCCTATCCTGTCGGCACAGATGCCACCCAACGCACGGGCAAATACATTCATAAACCCAAATACGCCCGCCCAAAAACCGGCTTGCTGCTGGGATAACCCGAACGCATCTACGAAATGCAGGGAGGCCACGTTATCGAAAGTTATTTCCATACCAAAGCATACGCTGTATGCCAGCGCCAGCACCCAAACTCGCCTGTCGCGCAGGATACTCCAATCGGCCCTCTGTTTTTGGACCCTGTGGCCCGTATCGCTGTAATTGCCTGCCGGTGTATCTTGCGTGTAGCGATAGTACAGCCAGGCAACGCCCCACATCATTACCCCCGGCAGCAGCATGGCATAACGCCATGCCGCATGCGGCGTATGGCCCATAGCTACGATGGCACTAAAGACAAGCGGCATCACCATGTTGGTAACTCCACCACCCAGGTTGCCCCATCCACCGGTCAGCGCATTGGCCGTACCTTTCAGCCGGGGAGCAAACATAACGGCGGTGTGAAACTGGGTAATCACAAAAGAGGCCCCGATAATGCCGATAGCAAACCGGAAAAGTAAAAACGAAATATAATCCCTGGCCAGCCCCACCAGCATCACTGGCAATGACCCTATGAGCAGCAGCGCCACCGCCGTTTTGCGAGGCCCCCAGGTATCGCAGAAACGGCCAATGAGCAGCCGGGCGATGATAGTGGACGACACCGATGCAATAATAATATTGCCTACCTGCGCCTTGCTTAAATGCAAATCTTCCCGGATGGCTGGCATCAGAGGCGCCAGGCCAAACCACCCGAAGAAACAAACGAAAAACATTAACCAGGTAATGTGAAATGTGCGCATTTGCGGAGTCGCTACGCTGAAAATATTCAGTTTTTGCAAAGGTTGATTTGCTTGCATACAGTCAGTTTAAATCAGGGGCGGCTCAACGCGTTCTTCCCGCCAGTGCCGGCAAGGGCAACGCACCAAAAGATAAGGCGAATAAACTTATTTCCAAGAATATTTTCACTGCATACAATAGCATTCCCGTGGATGAATGCCCGCCCTTCCAAGGCGAAGAAAATAGTGCATTTATACGGAGCGATGTAAGACCAAAAGTCAGGGGCAAGTTCCGCTCAACAACTGCTTTTAAACTAGCCCCGCAGCCATCTTTTAAATCTTCTCCGCGGCAGGTTGTTTTTATGGAACGACGCCTTCCTGGCTGGTGTCTGTGGTGAATTATAACCTATGAAAATGGATGTAACATTTTACCAGCTATTTAAGACCTGTGAGTTGATGATGACTTACGAACTAGCCGCATATATTTTCAGTGCAGACATACCAGCACAACATGGCTTTGAGTTTGAATTCATGGTTGTGCCTATGTTTGAAAGTTATTGGGATGCCCGGACCGACGCTAATTTTTTGCCTGTATTAAATTCCGTTTTTTCTATCCGCCCGGATGCCACCCATACCTTCAACGTGCCACAACAGCACGCCGCTAACCTGCCCACCGGCAGCCTGGAAGGCCCATTGATGCACCCGGTATACTTTACTCCGGAATAGTTTATTGCAACACTGCCGCCCATCCGCCATTGCGGGCCATATGGAGGGTCAGGGTATCGCCCTTTTTAACCTGCATGATTTTCTTCCGGTAATCCATGGCTTGCGTGCCGGCATTAATGCCGTCTTCAAAATAGGTCATGGTGTAAGTTTTGCCAGGAGAGAGAAAATCAAAACCGATGGTAACCTCCCGCTGCGCCTGTTTACCATTGGTCATGCCGCCAATAAACCACTTGTCTTGCTTGCGCTTGGCCACCACGGCTACTTCACCGGCAGTTGCCACCAGTGCTTTGGTTTCATCCCAGGTGGTGGGTACCTGGGTAATAAATTCCGTGCAATCCTCGTTGCGGTAGTACAAGGTGGGGTTGTCTGCCAGCATTTGCAGGCCGCTTTCAAACACAACGAATAATGCGAGTTGGTAAACCCTGGTCCCAATGGTGGCTGCATTAGGGCGTTCCGAAATATACACGTCTGGCTGCATGCTTAACATAGCGCCTGGTGTATAGTCCATAGGACCTACGGCGTTGCGTATGAAGGGCAGGTAAATGCTATTGTCTGGCTTACAGCCTCCCATTTGTTCCATACCCCTTACCCCTTCATACGAGAGCACATTGGGATATTTATACTCCAGCCCTGCGGGTTTAAACGCGCCATGAAAATCTACGAACAACTGGTTTTCGGCAGCGGTTTTGGCCACGCGCTCGTAAAAGTTTACCATCCATTGATCGCTGCGATCCATAAAATCTATTTTCACGCCTTTTATGCCCCAGTCTTTAAACGTTTTGAACAAATCCATATGATTGTACACGCTTAGCCAGGTAAGCCATAATACAATACCTACGTGTTTTTCCTGGCCGTAACGCACCAGCTCGTGCAGGTCTACATCCGGATTGGGGGTAAAAGGATCCGTAGTAGTTTTAGCCCAACCCTCATCCATCACGATGTAAGAAATGCCATACTTGGAAGCAAAATCAATATAATATTTGTAGGTAGCCAGGTTGCAGCCACTTACAAAATTTACATCCGGACCATAAGGACTGGCGCCGTTCCACCATTCCCAACTGGCCTGTCCAGGCTTCACCCAGGAAGGGTCTTTGAGTTTACTTTTAGCGGCCAGCTTTAACGTCATCGTGTTTTCCAAAAGTTCCTTATCGTCTTTGGTCACTACGAAATAGCGCCAGGGAAAGGTTCTGCTGCCACGGGTTTTAGCGATGTAATCGGCTTCCTTGGTAACAGTAATGCTACGATCGCCCCGCTCGTTAAACGTGAGTGGTACTTTGGGAAAGGTGGCTTCCATACCATTGTTGCCACTCGATTTAAAAAACAGGCAGGGATAGTCGGAGAGATCGGATTCGCTGATCAGTATTTTATACTTACTTTTCGTATCGATCAGCACCGGCAGTGTGGCCATTCGGCCGTCTGCCTTCCATGAGTCAGATTCCAGGTGAGTATAAGGCTCTTCATACGAAGTTTCAAAGCTATGCGGCTGCTGCAGATGCAGGGTGTAGGTGGCAGGGAAATGAATGCCCGCTTCCTCCTGGCTCACCAGGATGCTGTCTTTTTTACTGGTAATAAAACGATAAGCCACGCCGTCGTTAAATGCCCGCAATTCCACCGCGTAATTGCCTTTAAATTTCAACAGCAGGCTATTATACTGATTGCGTACCGCAGCATACTTCCATGAAATGTAAGGATGCAAGCTATCATCGCCCTTACTGGTGCTGGCACTGAGTAAGTGGGGCGCAGCGCCCGGGGTTTCTCCTGACAGGTGCAGCAGGAGCTGGTTATCCGACAGCAATGCTACCTCATTGCTATAAAGTGTATAGTAAATTTTGTCTCCAATATGCAGGGATAATTTAATGCTGCCGTCTGGTGAATGTAGTTCCAGTTTTTTTTCCTGGGAATACAAAGGACCTGATAGCCCCAGCAGCACAATCATGGTATAGTACACTTGCTTGCAAAACTTCATTTGGTAGATTTTGGAAGGCCTAAATTAATATAATTTAATAAAGGGTCAAATTACACTTAATATATTTTTACCCGTTGAGGATTCCCAAATGGCAAATCGTAATAGTCATTAAAATTATTGCTCATTGCCAAACTGCCTATAACCATTATGGATATACGATAGACGAAGCAACTATATTTTCATTGAACTGGCCATTCCCCTTTGCAACCAGACGCTTCTTTAATATGTTGAAACAAACATGGCATTGTTTAGAAGAGATTGCTTAAACATACAGCAAGCCCATCATAAACAACCAAACCCAGCCATAATATTTAATAAGTAAAATAAAAAATAATATTTTAGTATATAACTTTCAATATATTAATATCATATTTTTGACTATCCTGCCTATTGTTTTTTAAAGTTTTCTAATGATTAGATGCCAAACAGTTTGAGTTCTAACTATTATTTTTTAAATTTGCAGCATGGATGATCAACAATTAGTGAAGACAATGCATTATTTCTTTAATGCGGTTTTAAAGCTAAGGCAGGATTTGCGGCAAAGAATGCAAAAAAAGCTTGTTGAGCGCGGCTATAGCGATATTACCTTCGAGATGATGCAGGTATTATATTTTTTAAGATTTCTGGCACAAAAGGGAGAGGCCAACCAACAGGAAATTGCCGATGAAACCGGTAAAAATAAGGCTACGCTTACCTCTTTAATAACGAATCTTTTAAAACGGGATATGATTGAAAGAAAAACAAATCCTGATAACCGCAGAAACAACATCATTGGTTTAAGTGCTAAAGGGCATCAGTTTATATTAGATCTATACCCTGATGTTTATAAAACATATGATATTAACAAAATTCCCTTATCCATGGATGATATTTTGTCGCTCACTAATACTTTAAATACGATCATCAACAGCTAAAAATTTTTAACATTAGTTTGACTTCAAACTGTATGCCTTAAAACGATGAGACTAAAATACCTTTTTATTTTATTGACATGTATGCTTTGCAGCCGGGGAAATGTATCGGCGCAGGAAAATCATGTGTTGTTAACGGTAGATTCTTTATTTGCCATGACGGAAAGAAACAGCTTACAACTGGAGGCTTCCCGTCAAAAAATGGGCATTAGCAAACAAAACACAGCTATTGAAAAACAAGATGCTTATCTGCCTGAGTTAAATGCAAGTGCTAGTGTAGGCTATATCAGCAATGCACACGTTTGGGACAACCATTACAATTATATGGAAACGGTAATTATGCCGCATACCTCCATGGATTTTTCCTTAGCAGCGGGTTACACGGTATTTAATGGTGGCAAAACAAGAAACAAGCTTGCCCAGTCCAAACTGGAAGAGCAAATTGCTGCCTTAGATTATCAAAAAAATAAGGAAGACATTCAATTCCTCCTATTGGCCCGATATTTAGACCTGTTTACGCTGTACAACCAAAAAAAGGTGTACCAACAAAATATTGCGCTGGCCGAACAAAGGCTTTCCAACATTCAAAAATTAGTAGCACAGGGAATGCTTACCCACAACGACGTGGTAAGAAGCCAATTACAATTGACGGATTTGAAATTGCAACTAACGGAAGTGAATAACAACGCGCGTATTGCCAATCATGATCTGAATATTGTTATCGGATTACCCGAAAATACGGTGATTGACGTGGACACGGTTTTATACCAAAAAACATTTGAAGCCGCCGGTATCCAAACCTACCTGGATAGCAGCCGGGATCGCCTGCCGGAAATACAAGTTGCGCAACAACAGCAACACATTGCTGAAAAGCAAATTAATATTGCCCGTTCGGAGCGGTTGCCGCAGGTATCACTGTTTGCTACCGATGCCATAGCACGCCCCTTCTTATATTCCATTCCTCCCATCGATATTTTCATGCACTATGCTATGGCGGGCGTTCGGGTGCAATATAACGTGGCCTCGCTGTATACGAGCAAAAGACGTATTGAAAAAGCAAAGATGAATTATAAGCTGGCGGAAACACAAACAGACTGGCTGGAACAAAAATCCACCATAGACATTCACAATGCTTATATAAAAATGCAAGAAGCCTGGGAAAAATATCATTCGCTGGAAGAAAGTTATGATCTGGCGAAAGATAACTACCGGGTGGTGGAACAAAAGTATTTAAACAAGTTTTCTGTGATCACCGATATGCTCGACGCCAGCACGGCGCTGCTATCCTCACAATTGAACCTTAATAATGCCCGTATAAGCACCATCTATCAATGGTTCAATTTAATGAAGACTTCCGGTAATTGGGACGAAAAATAATTTAAACACACTATCTATATTAATTTCAATACAAATATGTCACAGGAAAATCAGCAGAAAAAAAAATATTCAAAGTGGTCGAGAATTTTTTTCAATTCGCTATCGATCCTCCTTATTGTGGTGCTCATCGGCTGGGGATTAATTACCTATTTCCACCTGAACGACCGTGCCTATACGGACGATGCCCAGGTAGAAGAATACATCAATCCAATTAATACCCGCATTGTCGGTTATATTAAGGAAATAAAATTTGACGAACATCAGCACGTGCATAAAGGCGATACGCTGGTGGTGATCGACGATAGGGAATATAAGATACAATTGCAGCAATCTTTGGCATCCCTGCAAGATGCGCAAGCCGGCAAAACAGTGGTGGCCGCAGATGTAAATGTGGCGGAAAACAGCACCTCTATTTCCGATGCAAATCTGGCAGAGGCAAAAGCGCGCCTGGACAATCAGGCCACCAACCTGAAACGTTATGAAAATCTGTTAAAATCTGACGTTATATCACAATATCAATATGACGAAGTAAAAACAGATTACGACGCCTTACAGGCAAAATATAATGCACTCCTGGGCCAACGCCAATCCACCACGCTGAATACCAAAACCGCTTCCCAAAAATTAAATGTTTCTGACGCCAGTATTCTCCGCGCTCGTTCCATGGTAGAAATGGCCCAGTTAAACGTTTCCTATTGCTACATTACTGCGCCTTACAACGGCATTATGGGTAGAAGAAAAATAGCGGAAGGACAATTGCTACAGCCAGGGCAAACAATTGCCACCATTGTGCAGGACGGCGAAAAATGGATCACTGCAAATTATACCGAAAAACAAATAGATCAAGTTCATGTAGGCGACCTCCTGGATATAAAAGCAGATGCTTTAAAAGGTATTGTTTTTGAAGGAAGAGTAGACGCTATTTCCGGCGCTACCGGGAGCCGCTATTCTGCGGTGCCTGTTGATAACGCTACCGGCAACTTTATCAAAGTGCAACAAAGGATTCCCGTAAAAATTGTATTTACGGAAAACAACAAAAAAGAAAACTTAGATAAGATCACAGCCGGGATGAATGTGCAGATTACCAAGAAAAAATAATAAAAACGAAAAAACAGGAGAAGGATATGCGCGACAGGCTGTTTTATAATTGGGTAAACCCTAAACTGGATGTATATTTTATCATCTTCATGAGCCTTTGCATCAGTTTTACTTCCGGATTGTCTACCGCCATATCCTCGTATATGGTGTCTGACCTGGCGGTAAATCCTGCTGATGCTTCCATGTGCAGTTATGCTTACATGGCTGGTATGGCTACCTCTTTCGCTGCATTTAACAAGCTGCGTAGTTACTTTTCTCAAAAGCAAATTCTGCTGGTAGTTTGCTTGTCGCTGATGTTTCTAAACTTTTTACTGACTCAAACAGATAGCCCTGCTATCATTGTACTGTCTACTTTTTTCATCGGTGCTATCCGGCTTACCGGCTCGGTTCTAATGGTCGTGAATCTTATCCCCATTTTAATGCCGAACGGTGCACAGCGCTTTCAAATGTACTGTGTATATTATCCTATAAGTCTTTTAACAACACCACTATCGGGAATATTTCAGGTGTTTCTTGCTGATAAATTTGGCTGGCATTTCTCTTTTCACATTTCCAACCTCATGTTGTTTTTTGCACTACTGTTGTCCATAGGATTGGTAAACAATAATTTTGTGGGTAGAAAAATACCGATGTGGAAATTTGATTGGTTCAGCCTTTTCCTGGCCTCTGGCTGGATGCTGTCGTTTGCCTATGTACTGACCTATGGGCGAACAGAAGACTGGTTCGACTCTAGCAGTATACAGGTAGCTTCCTTGCTTACCATATCCCTGTTACTGCTGTTTCTGTTACGCAATGCATTGCTCAGACATAGAATTCTGGAGTTTAACGTGCTTGGCATCAGGAATGTTTGGGTTGGTATTGCTATGATATTCTTTTACTGCATTTTCTACTCACAATCATCCCTGCTTAGCCCGTGGATGAGCATTGCTTTTAAAGGTGACCAGATTGAAAATGCCCGGGTAAACACCTACCCTATTTACGGTTACCTGCTCGGTGCAGTGGTTTGCTTTTGGTACTACAAATATTTCAATAACTTCAAGGTGATGATGATATTTGTGCTGCTTTGTTACGTAATATCTGACTGGATGTTTTACCTGATGATTGACACGCAAACAGAACCTACTGCCATGCTGCTTCCCCTGGTGATACGGGGCATGGGTATTCTTGCATCTTACATGACGATTGGCCTGTATTTGTCCGTGGGACTTTCCACCGCTCAATTTGGTGTGGCATCGATGATGCTGATTTTTACCCGTACTTATTTAGGACCTGCGTTTTTTGGAAGCATTTATTCAGTGTGGATGTATTACCGGCCCATACAATTAACAGACCGGCTGGCAGCCTGGAGCGACCAAGCCGACCCGCTGTTTCAACAGCGTTTCCATGGCGCACATTCTCCCAATGCAGACCCATTGAGCGCTTACCAGGTTTTCCGGGTACAGGCTAATCTTGAATCTATAAAAGAATTATTTGGATGGGCTTGTATCATCGGCATAGGTATGATTATCTTCCTGATGGTTTTTCCTATTTACAAACGGGTGGATAGAGAATTGTTTAACTGGCGTAAACTGAATAATGCCGAGGATATTGCTACCACCGTTGCTGCATAAGAAGCGAGTTCATATTGAGGTTGTGTGCCACGAAGCGCTGGGGAAAATTTTCCCGGCGCTTAATTTTTTAAGTAATCTGCAATAAAAAAAATGCAAAAATCACTAACAGGGCGTGTTAGTAAAATATAATTGTGTAACAAAACTCTGGCCGCAATTTAGGAGGGAAATGATACAAAACTCAGCAGCTTTTTTTCTTCTTCTTTTTTTATTGATACAACCATAATGGTTCAGGGCTGGGTGTATGGTTTTTTGTTTGTTTTAAGTATTTTATAAACAATCTGCTGATATGTTAAACAAAATTTCTGTCCTTAATCTTTTGGCTCCCACAATTCAACTTTATTACCTTCTGCGTCAAGGATATGAATAAATTTACCGAAGTCAACGGTTTGAATAGTGTCAACTATGGTTACACCATTTTTTTTCAGTTGTTCAACAAGTTCTTCTAAATTTTCAACCCTGTAATTTATCATGAAGTCCTGCGTTGAAGGTTCAAAATATTTTGTGGCTTCGGGAAATGGTTGCCATTGCGTTGTTCCTTTTTTGGTGCTGTCTGTACCTTCAAACCATTCAAAAGTTGCTCCTCCCCACGGGTTTGTATTTAACCCAAGATTATTTTTATACCATTCTGTCATTTTTTTGGGGTCTTTGCATTTAAAAAAAACACCACCAATTCCTGTTACTTTTTTCATGGTTTTTTTATTTTGTTTTGTAATGATTGTCTTAAATGTGAAACCAAAAAGGAATGATGTCGCAATAGTCAAAATTATTAAACTTGTTTTTTTCATTTTGTTTCAATGTTTATTGATAGCGTGTTGACGTTACGCTTACTTCCAATGCCTCAAAAGGTGCAATAACAGCAGCAATTAGCTGTTCAATGGAAATAACAAATCCCTTCCATTTAAAGGTAGCTTGCGCTGCAAAAATCTATGACAACATTTGAATCTATTAATTAATCCAGTCCCATTCTTCTCTGGACTGCTTTACATAAACATGCAACTTCGCTGCTGTTTCATCGGAAAGAATTTCCCAACAATCTCTGCTCGTGTTTTTAGGCTTTGTTTTTTTGCGTGTGATCCACCTAGAGTAAGATAATTAATATCTATTTCTTTGCCAATATATTCCTATGAAATATATTATTTTTATCCGGCGAATGTAGTTCCGGATTGTTGGGCAAAAAAGTCATATCAATAATTAATTGTTGCATACGTAGTTACCTTCCTGGCGCTAGCGGTCGGGATGTACTTTTGGGTCAAGCAATTCCCACATTACCATACTAATTTTATTGGAAGATCAACAAGCCTGATTGCGTAACTTTGCTATCTTAATATTCGTCAACGCTATGTCTAGGAAGATCACCAATGGCCCGCTAAGAAATAAAGCCAGAACGGAGCTCAAGCTCATTGATGCATTAGGAGAAATCCTCTCATTAAAAGGATTTACCGGTCTGAACGTTAAAACTGTTGCGGAAAAAGCACAACTAGATCGACGGCTGATCTATGAATATTTTGGAGGTCTGGAAGGGTTAATAAAAGCTTACCTGGACCGTAAAGATTATTGGAAAACCCCTGCTGCACAGGTAGAACAAATGATCGCTCAAAGCAAAATGGATAATGGTAAAGAAGTGTTGCATCAAATACTCGAACGGCAATACACCTCTTTATTGGAAAATGATGAGATGCGTAAAATCATCCATTGGGGGCTGAGCGAGGATATGCAGCCGCTGAAAGAGCTGAACAAGGAACGTGAGCTCTTTGGGGAAGCGTTCTTTACGCAAATCACAGATCATCGTTTTAAGAAAAAAAATATACGTGCTATCACAGCGATCCTGATAAGTGGCATTTACTATCTGACATTGTATCCGGAAATGAATGGTCCCCATTTCTGTGGAATAGACATTACTTCTAAAAGAGGGCAAAAACAAATAAGACAGTCCTTGCACAAGATCATTGAATGGGCTTATCAAGAACCGCTTTGATGCTCATGCTATTATTATGAGCATCCCCTGTTTGGAATATACAGATTTCCTTTCCGTCCTACAGGTTAAAGTGGCATGTTAATAAAAAGGTCCTGCCTCTCAGCGGTATCTCGGCTACCGATAATTGATTTGAGTAGGCATTCGTCTGCCGGTAGAGGTGCTGATTTAACAGGTTTACACATTGAAGTTCGAAACTGCATTTGCATTTTGATGGCCTGTATCTGACTTCTGCATCCAAAAAATGGTTAGACACCGGCTTTTGGAGTTTCTGTCTATAAGCGTTAACATGGTAATTGATCAGGTAAGAAAGGTGATCGCTTATGCTATGCCGCCATTCACTTTTAAACCGATAAGCTACCGTCTCATTGCGAATATTTTCTGATTGGGTGGTTTGCTGTATATTGTTAAATTCACTTATTTCGCCTGTCATCGACAACGTTACTTCCTTAACCAGCTTTTTTGACGCTGTAAAAGCCAGGTTGGCATCATAAGTTATGAAAGGCCTCACTTCATCATTGTAAAAACCATAACCATTGCGTAATCCCCATCCACCATTGGCGGCAAGATTGACACCGGCAAAAAAAAGATATTTAGAAATGTTTCCGTTGATCGAAAACCTGTTCATCCTGTTCCTGTAATCGATGGCAGTAGTTTTTGTCAACCCTCTCTCCACCACATAGGAATTGATGAAGTTAGTGGAGGTATGGTCATAGTTAATGCTTAGATTACAGAAGAATACCTGGATTGGTTTTCGATAAGTATATCTTGCCATTAAAGAATAAACATCATTCTTGGGAAGTGGCGTGTTGTTTGCACTGAATTGCCTGTAATTTACCAGGATCGTTCCGGGATAGATCTCCTGGATTTGCCCAAATTCAGTACGTTGCGCATACCTTAAATTGAATTCATTGTACAGTGCGAATTTCTTACGGTATTCCAATAACGGATTCAGAAGAAAGTATAGATTCTCATGAACAAAGCCCTTTTCCATAGACGTATACCGAACTACATGAAACGAAGGATCTGCCTCGGCCATGATCCATCCGCCCGGTAACACATACATAAGAGAAGTTTTGCTATGCAGATTCGTATGGTCAAGATCGGTGTTATTACGGAAGTCGTTACCAACTTCAGTTGTGCGTTGATCATCGCTTGTTTTATAGAGATTGCTGCTTAAATTGTTGTGTTCAAAAGAGGTACCTAAAGAAGTACTTACAACTAACCGCCCTAGTTTAGACCTTAGCCAGAAAGACTGATCAATGAAAACAGTTTTTGTCAGCATCTGCTGCTCCAACATTTGATAAGGTAGGCTATTATTTACGACCGCCTCCTGTACGCCTGGATGTATATTCAGACTTTCCCTCATCTGATAATATTGAACCAGGCCATTATATTGAATAACCTGATTGCTTCCTATGCCTTTGACTGCACTGGTCTCATTACTCAGGGAGATATACCTGGAAGGTTGATGCTGTGAAAGGGCCGAATCATTTTGAATAGTTGTGCCTGAGCGATCCCATTTGGGAAGATCCAATCTGGTGGTAGATCTGATATAAACTGACCGGCTGTTCTTCTCAACCTGCCCTTTGAACTGCCATTGTTCAGACCTGTATATATTATTTTGGATTTCTTCGTAACCTATAGTATCTGTATTTGGCAGGAAGTAATTTACTAATGAACTTTCACGATATTTTCTTTTAAGCTTTAGGGAATAAATATTTAACCGCAGCCCCCAGTCCGCCCCGGGTTTAAAGAGGGTGTTTATTCCTCCTGCAAGGTCATTGTTCTTCAGGTAATATTTATCGTCAACAGTAGGATGCGATGTAGATTCCAAAGAAAGGTAAGGTTGCACGGTCTTCAGACCAACCTCATTATCGAAGGAAACACCGATATCAGCGTTCTCATTAAGCAGGTCCAGTCCAACGTTGTTAGCCTTTACCGTATTCATGCTTTTTATACCCTTCTTCAGAATGATATTATTCAGTTCAGCTGTATAGGCCTTGTTTCCAGATCCTACATGACCAGTGTTAAAAATTACCGTTTTAGCGCTATCAGAGAGCTTCAGGTTAAGAGAAATATCATTAGTTGTCACAAAGCCGTTCAACGCCTTGACAGGTTGATCCCGTTCGATGACCTCCACCTGGTCAACAGCACCGACAGGCATTGTTTTCGTAGCTATCCCATATTTTTCATCCAGCAAATTGTCCCCGTCAATGTAGATGGTCTTTATGGGTTTGCCATTGTAGCTAATCGCACCCCGTTCATCGACCTGGATACCTGGAAGCCTGTTGATCAGATCTGCAATGACCCTGTCCTGCTGATCGCGGAATGCCTTCACCTTATATTTTAACGTGTCGCTGGAGAGCTTGATACTATTGTCAGACTTAACGATGATCTCTTTCAATTGAGCCATTGTTTGCTTTAACACTATCGTATAGGGTTGATCGGATAATTGGCCGAGCGGAACGGTTTGCTGGTGAAATCCAAGACAAGTGACCTTGATGGATAACTTGTAACTGTCTGTTACAAGGTGGCATTTAAACGCACCCTTTTCATCCGTCTTACCAAAAAAAAGGCCGGTCCCTGCTTCATCGATTATGGTAACAGCCGCATTAGCGATCGGACCACCGATGGAATCGGTTACCCTACCTTTTACACTCAGCTGACCTTGTGCGGACAACTTGGACAATGATAGCAAAGAAACAATGAAGAAAAGGAAGAGCCGTATTTTTTCCACCCGGGTAGATATCTATCTATTTAATTCTAAAGGAAAGTTTACCACACGTGTTTTGAAATTTAGGGGGGACTGGTCGTTATTAACCTTAACATGCTCTATGATAGCCTCACCACCATTCATACTGTTCCCGGAAACGCCCTCTTTATAGGCTTTTTCCATCCTGGCAAATGCAGCAGGAGAAGTAGCGATGGCGTCTTTAGGCAGATCGAGTGGTAAATGAGCAGAACCGCTACCCGTGAATTGAACATTGGTGCAGACGAACCGGATCCTTTGACTTACATCGTAAGCTTCCATTATCAGGCCAGGCAGCCCCTGCAGCTTCCAGGGGCCGAAACCAGCAGGGATGTCTATCGTAAACCAGGCCGTATAACTCCGTCCCTTACAGATACCTGTAGCTTTTTGACAATGGAAACCGAGCACCTTTTTAGTCTCCTTAAAAATCTTCCAATCTATCTTTTCAAGTTCTTCCCTTATCAGATAGTTGTTGTCATTGAAAGGTTTGGCAATACACAAGAAATTTTCTGCTTGCGAGACATAAATTTTTTCGGAGGTATAAGGGTGTACTATACCCATATCTATATTATCGGAACCAGACCGCATTGCAGCGTCAATCTTCGCATGCTGTAGCGAATCCTGAATCTTCTTTGTGTAGCTGATATAACTGCTTTTTTTTCCATCAAACACTAATTGAAAGTCTTCCTGCCACAACTCACTAAGGTTGGTAGTGTCCCTAATATAGTTAAAATGATAAATAGCAATTCCACCAGGTTCCTCGTAGGCATTAGGATACCTAAAAGAACTGATTATACATAAGAATACAACGATAAAAGTAAACCTCAGAAAGTACCACATAATAATTAGAATTAAATAGATTATTACCCCGAAGCGTGTTCGGGGTAATAATGTGTCATCCTTATATGATATATCTTATTTTGGACTTGACGTATGTCTTGGACTATCCGGCAAGCCTATTATCAATTTTCATGAAAGCAACCATTACTATCCAGGTGATCAACTACATAGTGTCCTGCAACAGAGCCCATATCAGCCCAAAAGGTACCATTTGGAGCACTAACATACACAGTGATTGTCTGACCACATGAGTCATGGAAAACAAATGATTTTTGTATACGGAAGGCGCTTTCAGTTGTTCGCATTCCTATTTCAACTTTTATCGGCTCAATTGAATTCTTTTTACTTTTCGGGGAATTGGCAGATGCGCTTAAACCTACCACAGTGCAGATTAATACAAAAAACAGCTTTTTCATTTTTTAATTATTTAAATGTGAACAATGAATTTATAAGATATGTACATAAAGGATGATCATTAAAATTGTTAGCAAGCAGGTAAAAATACAAAATATAAATATATTTCACACACATGTGAATAATTTTTTGTAGTCCTACTCAAAAGGTTATTTAAAATCTAAAAAAGAATTAACGGATGCTGAGGATAACTTTGGCTGAGGGGGGAAAGTATCGTGTACCTCTAGGAAGTTAAAAGCTGAATTTTGGTAAGATTATTATTTTAGTTTCCTACCAAAAAATAAAATAGATGGAACAGCAACAAGCTAATAGATTAACAAAGAAGCAAGAGATGTTTGTTCTAATAGCGTAACATGAAGCTAGTACGCTGACGGTGCGGAATTATTTCGAACTATATGATATGGTTCATAGTGCAGCTTCTCAAATCATGCCAATGTTTAAAGACCATTTGCAAACAGATGGTTATGCGGTATATGAAAAAGTGGTTGGCAAGGATATTACTGTGGTGTGCTGCCTTACGCATGCACTTCGTAAAATGCTTGACGTGCAGACTAATGACAAATCCAGAGTATAGCATGTGCTTACTGAGATAGCCTAGCAATATAAAATAGAAACAGCGTGTAAAGAGCAGCAGCTAACTGAACAACAACTTAAAGACAAGCGCCTTAAGGAAGCATTATCATAGTGCAGGAGTTAGGAGAATGGATGAAAAAAAGAATATCTGCTGCCTAAACCTAAGAGCCTTATCACCAAGATACTGGCCTATAGCATTAACAGATGGGGTAATTCATTTAAAAGCAATGTTAAATAGTGCAGGGTGATGTAGCAATTTATTTGTTTTACTGTTATCCAAACGAAGTTTAGTAAACATGTTATGGGGATAGCCAAACAGAAGTATTAGTAAAGAATTAAGAAGAAGCCGTACCGCATTATGAAGAATGATTACTATTAATTATTTTTTCATAACTTTATAATGGAGCAATTAATTATAGGATAATTAATAAAAAACAAGGAAATGGAAATTAAAAATATAGTTGTAGCCGGCAGTGGCACGATGGGTTACCAGATTGCTTTTCAGATAGCTTATAAAGGCTATAAAGTGAAGGTATATGACATCAATGATGCTGTACTGGAAAAAGCAAAATCAAAATTCAATATACTTAGTGAGGCCTATAAAAAAGATATCGGCAGTACGAATGAACAGCTGAAGACAGCCCTTAACAATTTGGATTACACATCCAACCTTGAACTTGCTGTTAAAGATGCGGATTTGGTAATTGAGGCCGTACCAGAAAACATTGAGATAAAAGAAAGTTTTTATACGCAGCTGGCTAAATTAGCGCCTGAGAAGACAATATTTACAACAAATTCTTCTACGATGCTGCCCAGTTTGCTAGCCAAATTTACTGGAAGGCCCGAGAAATTTCTTACTACGCACTTTGGCATTGAAGTTTGGAAGCATAACCTTACTGAAATAATGGGACACCCGGCTACCGACCCTACATACTTTGACATTGTCACTGCATTTATTAAATCAATCGGCATGGTGCCTATCATTCTGCATAAAGAACAGGCTGGTTATGTACTCAATACCTTATTGGTCCCATTTTTACAAGCCGGTTTAGGACTGCTAGTTAACGGTGTTTCTGATTATCAAACAATCGATAAAACCTGGATGATTGCAACGGATGCTCCTTTTGGCCCGTTCTCTTTCATGGACACTATTGGCCTTACCACTGTTTATAACGTTTTTAAGCTCATGTATGACACCACAAAAGATCCATCGCTTGAAAAGATAGTTACCTACCTGAAAACAGAACATATTGACAAGGGGAAATTAGGCGAGGCAACGGGTGAAGGATTTTATAAACATCCTAATCCAAATTACAAAAGCAAAGAATTCCTAAAATAGTTTATCAGATCGTGTCATTTACCGTCACACAGGCTATGTAGTATGATATCTCTCTAACTACATAGCCTTATTTTTTTGCAGAGCAGCCAGATATCCTAAAGCAAATAACTGTGCGATCGCACGAGACGCCAATATTAAATTTCCACCTGCATTTTATATTCGGATATTCACTTAATCTTCCATTTTTTCCAAAACTTTCAGTTTGGTTTTATTGCTTTTGGAACAGCACGAAAAAACAATAAAAAGAGATAACCATTTCTTGTTACAAGAATCAAATTCAGGATTTAAAATCCATTAAAACAGCAAGCATTAATGATTGGCCATTAAATTTATCTTTCATATCACAATTCCGGTCAGGAAACCGGATGGAACAACTTTAAATGCATAAGCTTAAATTTTAGTTAGCCTATTCAAAAATTATATATAAATATAATATGTTTTATGCAAATTGAAAGGGAAAATCAACCAGTAAATATTATGTAAAAATGGAACTAGGTACTGTGTGAAAACAGCCTTTATTCGTGAATTATAATTAAGCCGCGTGAAGTCGCAACAAGAAAATGTGTGATTCGCGAATGAGATAGAGTAAAAAATAGAGTAAAAATGAAAAACCCGCGACCAGCGCGGGTTTTAGAAGAATAATGCGGACCGGACGGGACTCGAACCCGCGACCTCCGCCGTGACAGGGCGGCATTCTAACCGACTGAACTACCGATCCATTTTCCGACCGCACCTTAGCGTGGAACGGGGTGCAAATATAGCAACAAATATTTCACATCCGCAAATCCTATCATGCATTTTTTCTTAAATAACCCGAACTCATTTCTAATCCTCATGGGTAGTATCAGATGATCTGTACACTTTCCGTAGAATACATGTTCTTAATAACAAGTAATGCTTGCACACATATGCATTTGCTTCACAAATACATGTAGTCCACTACATAGCTGTAAAGCAAGTCGGGTAAAAAAAGCCGCTATCCGGCAAGGAATAACGGCTTTCGTTCGCGATATTTATATGATCATAATAACAACGTATCTATGCGATGCGCCTGCACCACCTGCCGGGCCGGCGACCAGGAAAAGATGGTAAAATATCCATCCTGTGATGCTACCAGTGCCAATGCATCATGCTGATCATGCACAAACTGCGCGGCAGAAAAATGACGGGTACCTCCGATCGCGGATGCGTGCAGCTCCACAGAATGCCCACCCACCACCGGTTCCGACATCAACACCTTTTCCACGATGGTTGCATTTTTTGCCCGGGAGGTTTTTACGCCAAATGCAATCAGCTCCATGTCCTCATTGATCACGGTGGCACCATCTACAGCGGTAAGGCCGCTCAGGTTTTCCACTTCCCGGCGAATAGCGTTCTGCCAGAACAATTCACTGACCAGGGTATTGTCTTTACGGATAAGTTCCGCAATACCCCCAAATGCCGGTGCCACCGGGTATTGCATGGGATGAATAATGCTTTCCCTCCACTTATCACTGGCATTGGGCACTACCAGCAATGTACCGCCATGTCTATGCGCACGCATGGACACGGCCATCTGTATCAATACATTCACGCCATTGTTCCACAACGGCGATGCATCGATACCCAGCAAGGCGGTAAGCATAGCCGGTGTATCTGGCTGCATACCACTATCTTCATCGATTATTTTTACCTGGTCGCCTCTTAACACAGCCACATTGGTGAATTTACCCAGCCCGGTAATACGCCGGTGTTTGATCACCAGCAAACCCGGTTCTGATACATCCACCACAAAACAGAGGTTAGGCACACTGGTGGTAGTGCCCCAAATACATAACTCTCCGTCTTCATACCACACACCTACATGAATGCCCGACCTTTCTACACCGGGCGCCAATTTGGTGAGCACCTTGGAAGTAAAGGGCAGTGGTTCCTCAAATAGCAACGGATTGCTGGTTTGGGAGGGAAGCATAAATGCCAGGGAGATGCGGGTGTCATTTCCCTCCTCCCGGTTAAGGCTGGCCCAAAATGCCGTATCGATGATTTTCTCAATCACGAACGCATTGGGCGCGGGCGCTACACAATCTTCTTTCGCGTCCTGCGCCAACCGCCGGTGCTTGATAAAATGAATTTCTATTTGTTCTGCCACTTGGCGGGCCGCCTGGTAAGTGGGAGCATGCATTAATTCCATAAATCTTTTGCTTTTCGAGATAATCGCAGTACCTGTTACTTTGGAAACGCTGCCGGTCTTTTAAATCCTGATCGCACAAATTTAAGCCCTTTTTGCCGATTCGGTAAACAAGCCTGCTTACCAGGATAAGACATTAAACCCTAATGATTTAATTGGATTATTATGCTCCGCCAGGATCAATGAAAAGCAAAATATAAGGAAATGTTACCATATTCATGGCTGTAACCATGTTTTAGCAATGCAGTGGCAGTGTTTTGGGTATAAGCAATGCCAAAGGCACCAAAGCTAACTACGCCGCCGTAATTCAGGGAATAAACCAATTTCTGTATGGTGGCATTGCTGCGGTCTATCATAACCGTCTTATATTCATTTACCGGATCTTCTGCATGCAACTGGCCGTTCAGCAATGCATTATTAACTACCCACTGTATTTCCGGCCTGAAAATGAGATAGGCTTGCAATATGCCGTGGTGAGGAATTTTAGGCCGTTGTGTGTTGGTGTATTGCCGGATATAACCGTTGTAGTAAGGCTGCATTTTGCCAATACGCAATAAAGGGTATAGCGACACACCACTCATCATAGTACCTGCGCTTACCTGTGTGCCTCCACTCAGTTCTACATGCGATCCCCATTGCAACAGTTGTTTCTCGAAACGCACGTTTATATTTACCAGCAATTTATTTTCCAGTTGATGCGACCATCCATGCGGGCGTTCAAATTTAAACAAGTGATGTATAAATCGCTGGGTAGCTTCACCGCCGGCAGCCGGTCCACGCACACCAAGAATAAGCTCCGATTGGAATGCATATTTTTTGACCGGATTGTAAGAATAAATACTATGAATAGCAAAAAGAGCGGTGGAATAAGCGTAATCGTTGGGACGGTAATTATACTCGGTAAGACTGTCTGGCGTAAACATTAATTGGGCGGCGCTCCAGCCATAAGCATTAATACTGCTGTTGCCCGCTTTTGGGGCCAGGCGATCGAGGAAGAAGTGGTCGCGTCCTGTTTTGGTATAAAAGAAATCCAGGCGAAAACCATTGGTATATGCTTGATCAGTGGGCAGGAAGCGGATGTTCAGGCCATCATTGTCCTCGTATAACCGTAACATTTTTTCAGTGCCCTGCGCAGAAAGCCGGTTAGCAGCCATCAACAACAAAAAAAAGCAGGATAAAATCGTTTTCACATCCAATCGGTTTGTTTCGTTTCTTCGTCGTTAACACATAAGCCCGCAGTACCCGGACTGTAAAAAGTATGGTGATGGGGGAATTTTAATGCTCATGCTCCAGCATATACTTACCGAAATTAGCACAAGTTTTAAATCGTACCAAGTTAATTATGGCTAACACAGGGGACCCTGGGGGTTTAGCCAGCACTACGCTTCCATAAAAAAAAGCGGATGACCCTGACTTGAGTCATCCGCTTTCAATGGTATGTTTGCCTACTTCTTTTCTTCCTGATCCGGTATAAACTTCATAGAGATGGAGTTCACACAATGACGGATATTTTTTGCCGTAAGCCGTTCCCCTTTAAATACATGACCCAGATGACCGCCGCAGTTAGCGCAAAGGATCTCCGTGCGATGCCCGTCTGCATCCGGGACATGTTTTACAGCTCCCGGAATTTCATCATCAAAACTAGGCCATCCACAGTGCGAATCAAATTTATCTTTAGAATGATACAACGGCGCATTACACTGCCGGCACACATAAGTGCCACTAGCCTTATTATCGGTATACTCGCCGGTGAATGCACGCTCCGTTCCCTTGTGCAGGATCACCCTGGCTTCTTCGTTGGTGAGTTTGTTATATGACATATGATGTTTTTCTTCCTAAATATACATAAAAACCATACCACGAAACAGCCGGCCAGAAGGGCAGTTTTTACTAGCTCTCCCGGGCCAACCAGGCGACACAAATCAATGCTGGGGCGCCAAACTGGCATAACCATAGCTTTCACTGAAGGCAGGATGAGCTTGTTCAGGACATGCGTTACTTGTATAGATGATTAGCATAAAGCCGCTTAAAAAAAAGAAATTTCCACCCCATGACTGAAAATAAAAACGACCCAATCGTTTAATCGTGAAAAATCGATTATGCAGGAACAGCATGTAATAGACATGATGGCATGCATACCTGCACACACTCCTACTACCAGCATTTTTACAATACGGACGTAGTATACCGCTCTGGCACAATGTTGGCGGATGTTAGGTAAATAAGATCATTATGGAGATTATTATTCAATCATTGGGATTCACGGCCAGCCCTGCGCTGGAAACCTTTATCGGTGAAAAATTACAGACGCTTAAAAACGATCGCGTAGTTAGCGCACGCGTAACCCTGTTTAAAGGACCCGAAAGCATGCCTGAAAATAATTACTGCGAAATAAGACTGGAGATCCCAGGGAACGATCCATTTGTAAAAAAACAAAGCGCTTATTTTGAAACCTCCGTGAGCGAATGCGTGGAGGTATTATTTGCCGACCTGCAAAAAGCAAAAGATAAACACCTGGATTCCCGTAAAGTACAAAAGGAGGTGATACAGGATGCACTGCTGGCTGGCGAAGATGATGTAGATGAAGACGTGGAACTGGAAGATGTGGTAAAGTAAAGGGATAGCATATTGTAAAAAGCCTGGTTGAAATTCAACCAGGCTTTTTTGTATTTTTATTTTTGTAATCTCAGAATATTTCTATTGATTTGTATACAAACACCCCTTTAGTAAATCCCTCCTATGGTTTGCGGCAAATATCCCATACCGCAAATACTCCAGATTTATCTGCATGGCCTGTTTACAATAATTTCATTTGCACACGTATGAAAACTAAAAGTTCAGGACTTCATCATTTTTCTCAAAACGGCACTTCCGGGCATAAAAAAACCCCCGTAAAGTCGAGGGCAACTTGATGTTTACACAACGGGATAACCCTTATTGCGATTTGCTTCAAGACAAATATAGAACTAAAAATTTAAACGCACCAAAAAGAATTGCATTCCAACACCTGAATTTTAGCTGAAGCTAAAAAAATCCCAATACTCCTATAATCCCCTTCATGGGTATATAAACAAAAGCGAAAAAACACGCATGGCTTCATCAAAACAAAAAATCTAAAATCAATTACTTAATGGAAAAGAAAATCATTGGAATCGATCTTGGCGTAACCTCTATTGGCTGGGCCTACGTTATAGAAGACGAAAACGGCCATTCGCGCATATTAAGAATTGGCACCAGGGTAAATCCACTTACAACAGAGGAGCTGAAAAATTTTGAACAAGGAAAACCCATTACAGAAACCGCCGAACGTACCTTAAAGCGTAGCATGAGAAGAAATCTGCAACGTTACAAACAGCGTAGAACAAACCTTATCAATGTACTCCTTAAAAATAAACTGATCACGGAAACCACTGCTTTGGCAGAGGATGGCAAAGGCACCACCCACCTCACCCACGCGTTGCGGGCAAAGGCAGCATATGCGCAAATTCCTCTTGAAGATTTTGCGCGTGTACTGCTCATGCTCAATAAGAAAAGAGGATATCGTAGCAGCCGCAAAGTTAAAACGGAAGCGGATGGCCAAGCCATTGACGGCATGGCGGTGGCTAAAAAACTGTACGAAGAAAATATTACCCCTGGACAGTTGTGTTATACATTACTATTGCAAGGAAAGAAAACGCTCCCCGACTTCTACCGCTCCGACCTGCAAGTGGAAATGGAAAAAGTATGGACTTTCCAAAAACAATTTCATCAAGCCATACTCACGGATGAATTCCGGAAATATATAGCAGGCAAGGGCCAGCGAGCCACGGCGGCGAGCTTCTGGGGCAAATATGGATTCAATACCGCAGAGTTTAAAGGTTCACGGGAGGAGAAAAAACTGAAATCCTACGAATGGCGTAGTCAGGCGATCACTACCCCGCTAAGCCAGGAAGAAGTGGCCGCAGTGATTACAGATATAAACAGTAACATAGCCAATTCTAGCGGCTATCTTGGCGCCATCAGCGATCGTAGTAAGGAACTTTTTTTTAACAAACAAACCGTAGGCCAATATCAATACAACTTGCTACAGCAAAACCCTCATACAAACCTGAGCGGCCAGGTATTTTACCGGCAGGATTACCTCGATGAATTTGAAACCATTTGGGAAACCCAGGCTACATTCCATACCATGCTCACCCCTTCACTCAAAGAAGAGATCCGGGATATTGTGATCTTCTACCAACGCAAGTTAAAGTCGCAGAAAAAACTGGTGAGCATCTGTGAATTTGAAAAAAGAATACTGGAGCCTTTGCAGGGAGATAAAGTAGTGGGTTATAAGGTGGCGCCAAAATCATCGCCACTTTTCCAGGAATTTAAAATCTGGCAGGCGCTTGGTCGAATGGAAATACAACATAAAGTTACCAAAGAGCGCCATTTTCTTGACCTGGATGCTAAACAATTACTGTTTGATGAACTAAACGTAAAAGGCGATCTCACTAAAGAAAATGCCCTGACTATTTTAGGATTCAAACCCAAAGAATGGGAATGCAACCTCCTGAAACTGGAAGGCAACAGGACCAACCAGGCACTCTACGAAGCCTACCTCAAAATACTTGAACTGGAAGGATATGAAGTGAAAGACCTGCTAGGTTTAAAATTGGATAAAGATGATATAAAACTAAGCGAGCTTCCGGTTGATGCTGCTGATATAAAAAAAATGGTTCGGGAGATATTTGAAACACTTAATATTAAAACATCCCTACTCGATTTCAATGCAACGCTCCCCGGAAAATCTTTTGAACAACAGCATGCTTACCAACTATGGCACCTGCTTTATTCGTACGAAGGTGATAACTCACCCTCCGGCAATAAAAAATTACAGGATTTATTGCAGGCCAAATTTGGTTTTACCAATGCCCATGGACAAATATTGGCCAACGTATCCCTCGAGACGGATTACGGAAGCCTAAGTGCAAAGGCCATCCGGAAAATTTTCACACACATTAAGGAAAACCACTATAGTGCCGCCTGTGCGTTGGCAGGATACAATCATTCTTCCTATTTATCAAAAGAAGAAAATGAGCAACGAATATTAAAAGACAGGCTAACAATATTACCCAAAAACAGTTTACGGAACCCGGTGGTTGAAAAAATACTTAACCAGTTGATAAACCTGTTAAATACTATTTTTGATGACCCCTATCTTGGTAAACCAGACGAGATAAGAATAGAGCTTGCCCGTGAATTGAAAAAAAATGTACAGGAACGACAAAGACTAAATACGGAGATTACTAAAAACAACACAGAGCATGAGAGAATAACAAAGATCCTGATTAAAGAAGACAATATCAAAAACCCTACCCGTAACGATATTATCCGTTATAAACTCTACCAGGAATTAAAGCACAATGGGTATAAAACACTGTATTCGAATACTTATATACCACGGGAAGAACTTTTCGGTAAAAACTTTGATATAGAGCATATTATCCCGCAATCGATTTTATTTGATGACAGTTTCTCCAATAAAACGCTCTGCGTAAGAAAAGAAAATATCGATAAGGCAGACAGGACTGCCATGGATTTTATAGGCCCCTATTTCGGGGAAGATAAAGTGCAGGAATACATCAACCGGGTGGAAATGCTGCACCAGATCAATCTAAAAAATCCCGAAGAAGGTATTGGAAAAGGGAAGTATAAAAAACTATTGATGAAAGCTTCCGAGATCGGGCAAGGCTTCATTGAACGCGACCTGCGGGATACCCAGTATATTGCCAAAAAAGCAAGGCAAATGCTCTTGGAGGTAACCAGAACCGTAGTAGCTACCACTGGCAGCATTACTAAACGATTGAGGGAAGACTGGGGCCTGGTAAATGTTATGCAGGAACTTAATATGGACAAATACCGCCAACAGGGACTAACAGAATTAATCGAAAAAAAAGACGGCAGTACAAAAGAAAGAATCACAGACTGGACAAAACGAAACGATCACCGCCACCACGCCATGGACGCCCTAACCATCGCATTCACTAAACATAGTCACATTCAATACCTCAATAACTTAAATGCCAGAAAATCTGATGATAAAAAAGGAAAAGAAATTTTTGGTATAGAGCAAAAAGAAACAGAAAAAGTAAAAGACGATACAGGTCAGACCCAGCGCAGGTTTAAACTTCCCATGCCTGATTTCAGGCAAGCCGCCAAACATCATCTGGAACACTTATTAATTTCCTTTAAAGCAAAAAATAAAGTATTCACCAAAAATAAAAACAAGTATAAAACGAAGAATGGCGAACAGGTAAAATTAGAACTGACGCCTCGCGGACAATTACATAAAGAAACCATTTATGGAAGAATAAAAAAATATGTCACACATGAAGAAAAAGTTAGCTCCAAGTTTAATGCACAACTTATCCAAACTGTGGCTAATTCCAAGTACCGGTATGCACTATTAAAAAGACTGGAAGAAAACGGTAACGATCCTAAAAAAGCTTTTACGGGAAAAAACAGTCTCGATAAGACACCCCTCTTCGTTGATGCAACACAGCAGGAAAAGATACCACCCGTTGTCAAATTGGTAAGTATCGAACAAGGGTATACCATCCGCAAAGACATTACCCCAGAAAATTTTAAAGACGCCAAAAGTATTGAGAAAATAGTGGACGTTGGTATTAGAAATTTATTACACCATCGACTGGAAACATACAATGGCAACGAAAAAGAAGCCTTTTACAATCTTGATAAAAATCCAATATGGGTGAACGAGTCTAAAGGCATTTGCATAAAGCGAGTAACCATCACGGGGGTAACGAACGCAGAACCATTGCACTATAAAAGAGATCACCATGGTAAGCCCATACTGGATAATAACGGCAATCGTACACCTGCTGATTTTGTGAGTACAGGCAACAACCACCATGCTGCGATCTACAGAGATGCAGCAGGCAACCTGCAGGACAACGTGGTATCTTTTTACGAGGCTGTAGCCCGCGTAAATCAAGGCCTTCCTATTATTGACAAATCTCTAAATAAAGAGCTTGGCTGGCAGTTTTTATTTTCCTTGAAACAAAATGAATGTTTCGTTTTTCCGAATGAAGGGTTTGATCCTTTAGAGATTGACTTATACAATCCTGCTAATAATAAATTAATAGCAGCCAATCTTTTCCGGGTACAAAATTTTTCAAGGCTACAATATGGCAATAATATTATAAGAGATTATAATTTCCGGCACATCTACGAAACTTCTGTGGAAAACAGGAAAGAATTAAAAGACATCGCTTATAAACAGGTAAAAAGTCTACCTATATTTGAAAAAATAATAAAAGTTCGAATCAATCATATTGGTCAAATTGTGAAAACCGGCGAATACTAAACTAATGATTAAAAGAACTTTATATTTTGGTAATCCCGCCTATCTCAAAACTGCCAATGAACAGCTGGTAGTTGATTTAAAAGACGAAGAATCAAAGTCTGCCTCGATAGAAGACATTGGCATTGTCATTCTCGATCATCCACAAATATCGATCACGCAGGCTTTGATATCGAAATTACTGGCGAACAATGTTGCATTGATTACTTGTGATGCTACACATCACCCGGTAGGACTATTTCTGAACCTGGATGGGCATACCCTGCAAAGTCAAAAATTCCAGGCACAGGTAGAAGTATCCATTCCTTTGAAAAGTGTCCCTCCGGGAAGTTAAAAACTGAATTTAGGTAAGATTATTATTTTAGCTTCTTACCAAAAATCAAAGCGATGGAACAGCAACAAGCTAATA
>NZ_FMAR01000008.1 GCF_900094705.1 Chitinophaga costaii
GCATCATATGCATAGCCGTAGTCCCTTGCAATGGGTGCGTTAAAGCCTTTCCACGTTACACCGGCAATATTGCCATTGTATTGTGGAATAGTGAAACCTGCATCGTAGCCCAACTTTTCGCCGAAGTGATTGGCCTCGGTATTCGTGCCGATAATGTAATCTTTGTTAATGGAGCTTAACCAGCCCTTTATAGTATACTCATTGTTAAGTACTTCCAGGTTGTTGCCCAGTACTTTTTTCTTAAGTCTTCCTAATTCATCATAAGTGTTCTGAGAAACGATCACCGGCGTTGCACCATTCACCTGTTTGGTTACTTTGGACACGTGATGATGATCGTCATAAGTAAGAATGGTCAACACTTGTTCATCCGGTGCAATGCCGCTGCGCGGGTTGGTAAGATGGGTGTACGAGGAGAGTACCTTGCCGGCAAAATCATACAAGCTGCTGGTCACTACAAGCCCGCCTTGCAAGTTGTCGCTAATGGTCTGTACAGGGCGGCCTTTGCTATCGTAATAAGAGGTGGTGGTCAGCCACTGATCGGTGCCGAGTACGCGCACCTTTGTACCCGTTACCAGGCCGTTGGTCATCGTGCTGCTGGTAGTCACCGGGGTAGCATAGGCGCTGTTACTGGCATCGGCTTGCAGCTTGGAAAAATCAGCCGCCTGTAGCGCCTTGGCGCCATTGTAGGTATAGTTGTCGTAATAGGTGTAAGTAAGTGGCTGGTACCCGGTAATGCCGGGTAAAGGATTTACTACGGTTACCTGCTCGGTATTGCCTTGCAGGGAGGGGTTGATCTGGGCGGTAAATTCCGCGTTCGTTTCGGAGGTAAACCCATCCTGAAATGTTATGGTTTGACTGGCTTGATACAGCGTTTGTCCGGTTGTGCGTACGCCCAGCACCAGGTCTGTAAGGCCGGGAAAAGTATTGGTCAGCGTAGTGGATGATGCGGTGGCACTGTTCAGTGTTGCCTGCAATTGTGCGGCTGTTTGGGTAGAGGGATACAGCGCCGTCATCACGGGCCGGTTCAGGGCATCGTAAAATGTAGTGATCCATTGATGGGCGGCAAGTAGGTTGGCGTCCTGGGTAAAAACTAAACGGTCCCGGGTATCATACACCATCGAAACAATACCGGCATCGGGTACTTTTTTAGTGATCATGCGATTCCTGCCGTCGTAGGTATATTGAAAACACAGTCCGTCAGCTATTGCGGAAGAAATGACCCAATTACTGCTGATGAGGCTAACGGCTTTTGGTGCCATCACAAAACGGAGATTACCTAGGTCGTCATACACATAATAGGTGCAGAGCCAGCCGGCATGCCCGTCTGCAGTACTACTCAGCGATACTTTTTTAAGGATTACCTGTCCGTTTTTATCTTTAAACTCCACCAATGGATGACCTTGTTCGTCTGTAGTGACCGTTTTATACAAAGTTCCTGCGGGATAGGTGCTGGTTGAAACGGGAATATTTCCCGTGGCCGGCATACTCCAGATGCGTACTGCATCGGTCGCATTATTGGTGAGGTATTGTAATTGTACAGGATGATTAGCACCGGTAGATGCCCAACTATTGCCAGCGGAAAATGTTTTTTGCACCCTGTTCAGGGGAGAAGGCTCGTACTGTGTTTCACTGTAAAAGATTTGTTCACCCTGAACACCAGGATTCAGGGTGGTGTTTTGATAGAAAGTCTTTTGCGCAGTAAAGGGGTCCAGTTTAAAAGCGCCATCGCTGCTACCGGTATGAATATATGGCAGGTATTGGTACTGCTCCCGGCCATAGGCATCATATATTACGGGCGACACCAGATCGTAGCCCAACGGACTGCCGCCTTTCACGACAGTTTGCAGTGGTCTGCCCAGCCCGTCCATATAGGCAGTGGTTTGTGTTACTTGTTTGGAAGTATTGCCGCTCGCCATTACGGCGTTAGGATCAGCGGTTATCATATTTACATCATAAGTACGGACGTAATTACCGGTAGCACTGGAATAGGCAGTAGGAATGGCTACGGGGGTAGCCACGGGGAGGAGAGTGGTGCTTGGAACGTTGTTTTGGGCGGATACCCCGGCCAGTAAAAATATATTCGTTAGAACAACAAGTATCGCTATTCGAAAAATCAATGGAGTTATTTTTATGGGCATATAAAGGGAATTCAATGAATAAAGGCAACTAAGCATGTATGGCGATATTAATCGCACGATCTGTTTGGGGAAATCCCCCCCCCTCCTAAAACGTATACCCCATCCGCAACACCACCGGTTGCGTAGTAGGCGTATGCACACTCCAAAGAAAATCATACAACAACATAATATTCCCTTTCATCTTGGCATTGAGCTGATATTTCTTACTCACGCCTAGTAGTGCGCTACCTGTCCACGCTTTAAATCTGCGCAATTCGGCTACGCTGCCGAAGTTATTATTGTAATTCTCCTCAAACCCGCCGTTGGCATAAATGCTCCCCTTCATCTGCCAGTCCATGAACGACCGAAGTCCTACACCCTGGCTATTAAATCGGATATGGTTAAATCCTGAACCCATGCCCAGTTTATAGGCAACGCCCAGTCCTATGCTGCCTTTCTTCGTGAACTTGTACGCCACCTGCCCGGCAAAATCGCCGGTAGTGGGGAAGTACAGGCTAGACTTCTGGAACTGCACATTAGCGCCAAACTCCAGCCGTTGCAGCAGGCTTTTGGTCTTCATGTCGTTGGGTTTAAAGTTGGGCATTTCCCCGGCATTATCCAGGTTGGGGAACTTATTTTTCAGTTCATTAAACTGGTTGCGGGCAGCCTCCATCTGGTTGCTAACGGCTGCCGATGCGTTGGGGCCTCCACCCAGGCGTTGGGAGAGGAGCTGTTCTACGGCGCTGCGGGTTTGCAGGCCTTCCAGGCTTTGGGCCAGGTTAGCATCGCCATTGGCAGAAAGATTAAACAGGGAAGCCAGTTGGGAATGTTTTTGCAGGAAGGCCTTGTAGGCGGGCAGTTGTTGCAGCAGGCTCACGGCCTTTGCTTCCGCCTTCTTTTTGTCGTGCAGGAGCTCCTTGTATTCATTCAGTTGCTGGGTGTAATAATAAGCCTCCTTGTTAATGCCTTTGAGATCTCCTGCCAGGTTGCTGTAGTGGGATAGTTGTGTGTTCAGGAAATCCTTTTGTGACTGGAGGTAATTTTTTACCTGGTCTGCTGCCTGGAACTGGTCTTGCAGGCCATTTACACTTTGCAACGCACCATCCAGCTTTTGGGTGCCGGCCCCTTGTTTCAGTTGCTTCAGGAAGCCCAGGGAATTTTGCAGGCTATCTATATATCCATCATAGGCCATGGCTTTGCCGGCAAAGGGTATTTTGCTTTTCAATAGACTTTGAAGATGTTGCAGGGAATCAATACCATGTTTAAAAATCCGGACTGCCGCCACAGAATCTGTCTGGGAAAGTTTCGCCTGCATTTTCTTTTCCTTTTCCAGCATACTGTTTACCGCCTGTAGGCTGCGTTGTTGCACCGTGGCGGTCATTTGCCGGGTCTTGGCGGTCACTTGTTTATAATATTTGTCGGGAACGGCGTTCACCGTTTTCAGCACACTGTCTGTCTGCGCAGCAGTGGTGTCTACCTGCAGCGTGGCGCACACGCCCCGCTGCACAAGGCCGGAGCACAAGAGGGACAAACAAAAAAGCAATTTCACATACATAGCCAGGAATTATGCTTCAGGGAAAAGGGATGATGATTTTGGAAGTCGGAAAACAAACCCTATCGCTACAAGTTCTAAGGAAGTCGGGAAAACAGATGCCAGGAATGTTTGACGATATACGATTACAAAAGAAGCACTTTAATGGCATAAAAACAATCGGAAAGAAAAATATTTTTACCGGGATATTGTAAATTTGAAATGGAAAATATAGCTTTGATTTGTTAACCGCCCTGGCGATGTTCCTTATACTTTCCTCGCCCGTAACGTAAACACTCCCCTTAATTTGTTAATCAATTATCTCCCTGACATATGAAAAAATGGTTCGCCTTAGCCTTTGTTTTATTGAGCGGTAGCCCTTTGTTTGCGCAAGTTTATGGAAACTTCCACGTGGGAGGTACAACAGATACGTTTTACCCGGTAGTTTTCAATGATGTACTTTGGGGGACTAGTGTTGCCACGGAACTTCAATTAGGTAGAGCAGACACCCACACAGATGCATCATCTTCCATCTGGGCTGGTACCCTTATTGCACGTTTCCGTTTTCACGTCACCAATTGGGGGAATGGATCCTCATTTTGTAATGCTGAAATCTTTCAAACGGTGGGCACTGGGGTGGGTTTTACCAACGTTTTCATCGCTAACTGGCTGGATATCTCCAGCGTTGATGGGGCAAAGCGTTTTATGGTATACCTAAGAGGTGGCACTACTTATTTCTACACGGCCCCTGCCGGAGCCGCAGCGCCCGTATTGTACGATGGTGTGGCCAATGCATTGCCATTAACATTGTCTAATGGTACGGCCTTCAATGTACTTACAGCGCCCAGTGCCACTGTAAATCAATCTGGCCTCACCAGCAGCGGTACGGCATATTACCTGGGGGGTGGCACTAATTATTTTACGGGTGCTATCGGCATTGGTACTACGGCGCCCGGCCCTTACAAACTGGCCGTGGAGGGCACCATTGGTGCCCGCAAAATAAAAGTGACTACGGTAAATCCCTGGGCTGATTTCGTATTCGACGATGATTATCCCTTGCCCGATTTGACCGAGTTAAAAACCTATATCCAGGTAAATAAGCACCTGCCTGGCATTCCCACCACCGCCGATGTGCAAAAGGAAGGAATAGACGTAGGTGATATGAATGCTAAACTGCTGCAAAAAGTAGAAGAACTCACCCTGCTGCTTATTCAGCAAAATGACAGAATAAAAGCCCTGGAACAGCCACTCAAAAAAATAAAATTACATTAAAAAAGGCTTCCATCCTGGAAGCCTCAAAGTTTATCGTGAACGCAACAATTTGTGGTAGTTAGTTCCCACGTACTGGCATCCAATCAAATTTAGGTGTGCGGTACCGGGTTACGCGGCCTTCATTCACCCAATTTAAAAAACGCGATTCATAACGGAAATTAGCAGCGCCTTCGTTTTCCTGCGCACCCTGCATAGCTTCCACAAAAGACTTCACAGTACCTACTGCCAATGCGTTCTCATCCATCACGCCTACAATACGCTGCAACTTAAAGGCAGTACGGTCTTTTGCATGATCCACCGCGACTACTTTTACAATAAAATCAAGGTTGCCTAATTTTTCTTTCAGCCAGGAAATAGCACTAGAGCCAATCCGATAACATTCTCCGGGAGTCAATTGCGTCATAGTTTTTACCTTTTAGTGATGAATTACAGACAAAACATGTGCCGGCATAGCAAACAAATATACGCAGCGCAGCCCGCACTAAACGTTAATAGTTGTTAACACCCCCATTTTCCTGCTAAACCACTGATTATGAACAACCCGCCAATTATTTTACCCCGGCTTGTTTGATTGCTGCAAATCCCTCCTTATTTTGTTGACGTTTACGAAACCATTGCATGAACTATCGTTATTTATTGACCGGAAGCCTGTTATGTGCCATTTTTGCCTGTCAGCCTGGCAAACAGAAAGTTACAATAAAGGACCAGCCTGCCTCCGTACTGGACGCACAGGCCGCTATTGCCCATATGCGGGTAGAATCACCCCTCCAGGTGCAATTGGTGGCCGCCGAGCCGCTGGTGGTGGCCCCCGTGGCCATGAGCTTCGATGAGAAGGGCCGTGCCTGGGTGGTGGAAATGACCAGCTATATGCCCGATACCGCCGGCACCGGGGAGGCCAATATGAATGGTAAGATCGTCATCCTGGCAGATACCAACCACGATGGCCGGATGGATACCCGCCGGGTTTTCCTCGATAGCCTGGTACTGCCCCGGGCCGTATGCCTGGTGGGCAATGGGGTGCTGGTGGCTGAACCTCCCCGGCTATGGTTTGTGGAAAACAATCAGGACCATCCCGGCAAACGTACGCTGGTAGACAGTGCCTATGCCGATGGAGGCAATGTAGAGCATCAGCCCAATGGCCTGTTCCGCGCGATGGACAACTGGATCTACAATGCCAAGTCTGCCAAACGCTACCGCCTGCAAAATGGGCGCTGGATAATCAGCAATACCCACTTCCGTGGTCAATGGGGCATTTGCCAGGACGACGACGGCCGCTTGGTTTACAATAATAATTCAGCCAATGTACTAGGGGATTACTTTGCCCCAGGCCTGGGTGCTGGCAACCCGCATTTGCAGCGGGTGAGGGGCTATGATGAGGAAATTGTTCCGGATAACCGCGTGTACCCTTTGCACCATACCGGCGTAAACAGGGGTTATGTAAAAGACGTACTGGACGATAGTGGCCGCCTTACCGCTTTCACGGCGGCCTGTGGCCCGCTGGTGAACCGTAGCCCTTTGCTGGGTGCAGCCTTCCAAAACAATGTATTTGTGGCCGAACCTGCCGGCAATCTCATAAAACGCAATATCCTTCAGCCCGACAGTATTTACAAGGTTAGTGGCCACCAGGCCTACGCTGGCAAAGAATTTCTGGCGAGCGATGACGAACGTTTCCGCCCGGTGAATCTCTATAATGGCCCGGAGGGAGCGCTGTATGTGGTAGATATGTACCGGGGCATTATCCAACATAAAACCTATCTCACCGAATACCTGAAAAATGAGATACGCACCCGGGCGCTTACCCAGCCGCTGAACTGTGGCCGCATTTACCGCGTGGTGCCTGCCGGTAGCTCGCCAGCCATCAGGCCGTTGGCTACAGCGCCAGATAGCCTGCTGGCAGCCCTGGCCGATGAAAATGGCTGGCGCCGCGACAGGGCCCAGCAACTGATTGTAGACGGGCATATCACCGCGCTGGTACCCGCCTTAAAGCAATTGCTCACCCATACCCAGGGCAACGCCTGGCTGCACGCCCTCTGGACACTGGAAGGCTTGGGCGCCCTGCAATGGACGGAGGTAGCGCCACTGTTAATGAGTAGTAATACTTACCGGTTAAAAACTCAGGCATTGGCTGTCATTCCATCCATCGTAAACGCACAAAACCGCGCGGCCATTTTCGAGGCCGTAGCCACCGCCGTGGGTAATGATCCCCACCTGGCCGTAGCTGCCGCACTGGATATGCCTGCGCTGCAAGCGTATCCCAAAGCCGGGGTGCTGGCCGCTGCCCTTTCGCTGGCCGGCACTAACGATCCATACCTTTCGGATGCACTGCTTAGTAATGCCAAAGACAAGGAGTTGTCGTGGCGGGCCAGTTACCTGCAAATGAAACGCGATACCAATGCTGTATTTTATCGCCACCTGCAAGCTGCTATCAACCGCGCGGAGGAAGCCAAACTGGCGGAAAAAAATAAGGGCCTTGCCAAGCAATATCCACGGGGAGCGCAGTTATTCAATACCATATGCCAAACCTGCCACGGCGGTGATGGCAATGGTATTCATGCCCTGGCGCCCCCGCTCAATGGTTCCGATTGGGTGAATGGCGATTCCCGCAAACTAATGTCTATCGTGCTTTTTGGCCTGGGCGGCCCGGTGCGCGTAAGCGGGAAAACCTTCCCTGAGATCACGGGCGATATGCCCGCTATTGGCAATAATAAAGAGTTGTCCGATGCCGACATTGCCCAGTTGCTCAGTTATATCCGCCAGTGCTGGAAAAACAATGCAGGGCCTATAACGGAAACGGATATACGTAATATAAGGCAGCGCAATGCCGGTCGGCAAAAGGCTTTTACGATGGAGGAATTATTACAACTGAAGTAGGAACCCTACCGTTTTTGGGGCCATAAAAAACCCGCTGTAAGGAACAGCGGGTTATTTTATAGATCCATTTGTGTAATACGGTTATTAATTTTTGGAAGCGCCGAGTAGTTCTGCATCGGTGAATGTTGCTTCGCTATAATCTTTCACCACGTTGTAAAGCGTATCCCGCTCAATGGGCCTGCGGCCAGCCTGTCGAATAAGCATGGCTAGCTGCGCGGTGTTCAGGGAAGGATTTTGTTCTTCAGCACCTGCCATTGAATAGATCTTAGTGGTATCGTCAATGGTGCCGTCCAGGTCATTCACCCCAAAGGCCAGCGTGAGCTGCGCCGTTTGGCGGCCCAGCATAGGCCAGTAGGCTTTCAGATGGGGGAAGTTATCCAAATACAGGCGGGCAATGGCGTACAGGCGCAGGTCTTCTATGATGGAAGACTCGGGCACATGATTCATTTCATTGTCTTTATTGCGGAACTTCAGTGGAATAAAAGTATTGAAACCATGGGTTTCGTCCTGCAATTGCCGCAGGCGCTCCATGTGGTCTATGCGGTGAGCAAAGGTTTCTACGTGTCCATACAGCATGGTGGCATTGGTATGCATACCCAGGTTGTGGGCGGCCCGGTGAATGGCCAGCCAGCCATCAGCATCTACCTTGTCGTGGCAGATAAGGGCGCGCACGTCGGGATGAAAGATCTCGGCACCGCCGCCCGGCATAGATTGTAACCCGGCGTCGTTGAGTTTTTTCATGCCTTCTTCCACGGTAAGTTTTGCTTTGCGGAACATATAATCCAGCTCCACGGCAGTAAAACCCTTGATGTGCAGGTCCGGGCGGTGGGCGCGGATCTTGCTGATCAATTCACAAAAGAAATCCAAATTCATCTTCGGATGTACGCCGCCTACAATGTGTACTTCGGTAACAGGCTCCCCGTCATATTTTTTGACGATGTCCAGCATCTCGTCTATGCTAAGCTCCCAGCCGTCTTCCTTGTTCTTGTAGCTGCGGGAATATGAGCAGAATTTGCAGGTGAATATGCAAACATTAGTAGGCTCTATATGAAAATTGCGGTTAAAATAGGTATTGTCGCCATGCATGCGCTCCCGTACATGATTGGCTAATGCGCCGGCAAAACCTACATCTGCTTTTTCAAACAGCAGCAGGCCGTCTTCGGGCGTTAATCTTTCCTGTCTTAGTACCTTTTCCGCTACGGCTTTCAGGCCCGGGTCCAGGGTGGGTTGTTGCAGCAGGGCTGCGATGGCGGGAGATGCTTGGCTAGTCGTCATTGTACTTTCACTATTTTAAAGGTCTTCTTGCGATCCCGGTAAATTAATTTTACAAAATAAACACCATTTGCCTCATTTACCAAATCAAAAGTGATGCGGTTGTTGGATCCAATAGCGCTGGCGGGCCGACTCATGACTAGCCTGCCGGCCCCATCGTACACGGCAAAGCTTTGCAGATCGGTAGGAACAGAGTAAAAAGCAATGGTAATAGGTCCCGAAGTAGGGTTGGGCCAGTAGAGGATGCCTTTTTCCTGGAGCAGTGGATTGATGCCCTTGGTTACGATGTTAATATTGTCCAGGTAAATATTGTTCTCATAATTGCTGATGTTGCGGAATACCACCTGGTAGCGGCTATTGCGCACCAGGGCGGTAAGATTTACCGAGTCTCTGCGCCACTCGCTGGCGGTAGGGTAGTATTCCTGGGTTACCGGGGTGGTGCGCGTTACAAGGGTGGCACCAGCCTTGAGGTAGCCAGTGCTGTCGTAGGTAAGCCCACAATCTTTGGACACCAATATGGCCAGGGTATCCCAGGTGGTATTGGTACCGTGAATGTCTGACTGGGTGGCGGCGGCAATGTCAAAATACAGGAACACAGAATCTGTACCCCCATTGAAAACAGGCGTCAGCAGGTCGTCTACCGGCCCGTTGCTGGCATAACCCAGGTTGCGCATCACCACGGCGTTATTGCCGCTTTTAGCAGCATCCCGGGTTAGCTCCCAGGTAAAACTGTTATCGGGATTATTGATTTTCCAGCCATCCGGCGGAAATACTTCGCCCTCAAAACCTTCCAGCATCGGATATACCCCATCGGCATCGTAATGGAAACTGCCGCGGGCAGTATCGTTGCTATGGTCCTGATCGGCGAGGCCGTTGGGCAGGTCGGTGTATAGCGTAAAGACGAAATGCCCCGTATCCACCACACTAGATGGCAGCGATAGGGTGGTGGTAGCCAGACTGGCCAGGTTGCCGGTCCAGTTGTAAGTCACCGGCGAGCCGCCATTGATGGTGTAAGTGATTTTTACGGAAGTGAGGGGGTCAGTGCCTTTATTTTTAAGGATGAATTCCGGCGTTATCTGGTTGTCGCACACCTTGTCCATAGGGCTGAGCAGGCCGGCGGCTTCGGCATCGTGTTGCTGTAGTGTTACCGGCTGGCAGCCGGTGGAAGTGATCAGGGAAGTACGCAGGGTTTGCCATACATTGTCCATGTAGGCAGCCTGGTCGGTGGTGAAGAGGTGCATGCAGGCATCGTTGGTATAGTCCATATAATTCATGAACATAATACCAGGACTGGTAGGCGAACAGGCGTCCAGCTTGGGAAAGGTGGGACAGTCAAAGTTGCGTTTGCCCTGGAGGGGGGTATCGTCAATGCCGTCATCTGTCGTACAGCGGGCCACGCCATCTCCATCATCATCGCCCCAAATATGTTTCATACCGAAGTAATGGCCGGTTTCGTGGGTGACAGTACGTCCGCCGTTGTAGGGAGACTGGGCAGTACCGCTGCTGCCAAAACCAGTATAATCTACCACTATACCGTCTTGCTCGGCCGGGAACGACCCATCCGGGGGCGTGGCTACGCCCAGGTTGCCGGAGGATAACTGGCATACCCAGATGTTGAAATAATTATCGGTATCCCAGGCATCAGAGCCACCCTGGCTGGTATATTTTGCCGCCGCAGCCGCGTCGTACACGTCAAAAGAACCGTGGTTGCTAGCCACCCTTACCACGCCGGTGGCCGGATCGCCACCAGGGGTGCGCTGGGCCAGGCAAAACTGGATATGGGTATGGCCAATGAGGGGCTTCCAGACCGCCGGTACGGCACTGGTGTCGGCATTACTGCCCGCAAAATCTTCGTTGAGTACCTGCATTTGCTCCGCAATCTGAGCGGCTGTTACTATGCTAGGATCAGGTAGTACAATGTGGATGACCACCGGCACCACCAAATTGGTGGGCGTAGCCGTAGTGCGTTGCAGGCGCATAGTGTGCAGACGCTCCTGCAGCATGGCTGCGTTTTGCTGGGCTTTCAGGGCCAGTGTAGGATGTAGCTGAAACTGATGCTGTAAGGCCACCGCGGAGCCACAATGCTGCTGGGCCGCCACGGTATGGCAGCACAAAATACTCAGGAAGGGAAATAAATATCGACGCAAATCGGTAAGGGTTTGATAAGTTGAAGCGAATGTGCTGCCGGCATCTCCTACAATAGCCAATCTGCTGGCAGGGCCGCGCCGGGGCTGTTTCAAAAGCACTATGGCAGTAAAAGATATCTTACACCGGCGAGGCCATATTTAATTGCAATAATATAAAATGTAAACAGGATAAATGTCTAAAATGGACAAATGACGTTTTTTTATGGCTGTAAGCGACTTTGGTTGAATTTTGATAATTATTTATTAAAATTAATATTTGTATCCATGTAGGATCAATTTTTTTTGGATGCACATGATTAGGCTTATAACGCAGCTTTGGGGCGTTTTAGTTTGCGGGGGGCTGCTGTAAGGCGCATGTATGGGAATTGCCCAGGTAGCGACACCCCGCACGCCAGTCATAGCTGCTTGCTATACAGGCTATGTGCCGGAGTAAATAACAAAAACGTGTGGTAATTTCATCCGCATTTATATATTATCTTGTGCGCTATACCCTAAGACAGAATTTATTCATCATGCGCGTTCCCTTACCGAGTCGATTGTTAGCCCGTTGTGCAGCTTTGGGCATTCTGCTATTGCATTTTATACCTCCGGCCATAGCCCAAACACCCCTTTTTACCGCCCCGGATACGGTGTGTGTGGGGGATCCTATTCAGGTAAGTGATGTGAGTACCGCCAGCACTTATTTCTGGAATTTCTGCTCTGGCGGCTTTTATAACACGCCTACCGGCACTAACCTGGGCAATCCCGGGCAATACCTGCTTTCCCCCGTATTTTCCGTGACAGCCAAAGAAGGCAATAATTTTTATGGTTTTGTATCCAATAACGAAGGACGGCTGGTGAAGCTGAACTTTGGTAATAGCCTGCTTAATACACCTACAGCAATAAACTGGAACAATTGCAATGGTGCTGTACCCAATCATGCCGAAGGATTACAGTTGGCCAAAGATGCTACCGGCTGGCATATTCTGCTGGTAGGAGGTACCGCGGAAACCACACCGCAGATTGTTCGCATAGACTTGGGACCCTCGCTGGCGTCAGATGACGTACCTACCAGCAGCAGTGGTGCCAATGTGTGGGGTAATATCGGCAACCTGGCTTACCCGGTGGATTTTTATATGTTCAGCGACAATGGGCATTGGTATGGTTTTACAACCAATTTTGAAAACAATACCATCACCCGGTTTGATTTCGGCAGCGATTTTAGTGTAATGCCGGTAGGAACAAACCTGGGTACCATCGGGGGATTAAATAACCCGACCGGTATTTGTGCCATCCAGGACGAAGGCAACTGGTATGTGTATGTGACCAATGAGGCAGATGGAACGATTACCCGTATGGACTTCGGTACATCGCTGTTGAATACACCTACGGCGGTAAACCTGCCCAATCCCAGCGGCGTGTTGCACAAGCCCCGCGACCTTACTATTATTCACGACTGCGGCGGCACTTTTGGGCTGGTGGTAAATAATGAAAGCAACGATATTGCCCGCATACGGCTGGACAAAGGAGTACAGGGGCCCATCACTGGTGAGACATTGGGGAGCCTGGGTAATTTGAGTTTTCCGCATTCTATTTCCACCCTGTTCCGGGAAGGTACCAGTTTGTATTCCTTTATTACCAATGTGAGTAATCATACCATGAGCGCTATTGTGTTCAGTCCCTGCACGGAATCCAGTATTGCTTCTTCTAACGTAGCCACGCCCCCGGCATTTTCCTACAACAAGGCGGGAACTTATACGGTGAATGTATTGATGGATGAATTATTAACTACCCAGCGCACTTTTTGTAAAAACATTGTAGTATTGGACCCTCCCGTAGTCCCATTAACCGATCAAATTATTTGCCCCGGTACCCAAACTACGCTGGATGCTACTGCCGCTGGCACTACCAATCGTTATCTTTGGAATAACAATGCGGAAACTCCTTCAATCACTGTTTCCAGTGGTGATTATTCTGTAGCGGTGTTCAATGGCGGCTGTACCACCGAGCAGCCGGTAGCCGTTACTGAATACCCTGCCCTGCTGCTTTCGGCAGAGGTGCAATCGCTGGATTGCAAGCACCTCACGGGCAGCCTTCAACTGCAGGCCAGTGGTGGCACAGCGCCCTATGAATATTTCCTGGACAACGTGTCCCAACCTGGTGCCACGATAGATCCACTGCCCCCCGGTACTTATAAGGTACATATCCTGGATACAAAGGGCTGCGTAACGCAAGACGTAGATTACACCATTGATCAATTGGCCGATATATTAAAAACAACCGCCAGCAGCAATAACGTAACCTGTGCCATGGGTAGCGATGGGGGTATTACGGTACAGCTAACGAGTGGTGAGCCGCCATTGAGTTATGCAATAGATGGTGGCGCTTTCCAGGCATCCAATAGCTGGAATAACCTGGCTGCCGGCCCTCACCAGGTGGTTACTAAAAGTGATTATTGTTACGACACCCTGCAAGTAACTATCCAGGAGCCGGCTCCCGTGGCATTGCGGGCTACCTCCACCGATGAAGCCTGTGGCGATGGGCGGGGTAGTGTGTTATGGGACCCACAAGGCGGTACCGCGCCTTATACGGTGTATTGGAATGGTGATGTAATGGACAGTAATGAGGTGATGAATCTTAGCGCAGGTACTTATCCCATTCGAATCACCGATGTTAATGGTTGTGGAGAAGATACGGCCGTGGTGGTGGTGAACAATAATACGGAGCGGATTAATATCCTCACCCGCGATACCACCATCAACATAGGTGAGTCTGTACCGCTGGTGGCGGAAAACAATGCACCCGATTTTCAATGGATACCGGCCACCGGTCTTTCCTGCGATATCTGCGCCACTACCATTGCCACACCGCTACAGCCCACCACCTATGTGCTGGAAACGCTGACTGGTAAGAACTGTATTACGAAAGACACGGTGAAAATAAATCTTTCCTACAATGAACGCCTGATCATACCGAACGCGTTCTCGCCCAATGGCGATGGGCAGAATGATATTTTCATGCCCTCGTCACTGGGTATTGCGAACTACCACCTTTCCATTTACAACCGCTGGGGCAATTTGTTGTTTGATTCCCTCAGCCCCAAATTAGGTTGGGATGGTACGGTAAATGGCCGGCGTTGTGATATAGGGTCCTATGTATACATGATCCAATACAGCTTCTTCAGTGCGCAGGATAAAAAACTGCTGCGGAAAGGAACCGTAACCCTGGTGAAATAAAAAAATGCAGGCTTCCTTCGCCTGCATTTTCTTACCTACCTTTTGCGGATAGGCATAAAAAAAACGCAGGCGTTGCAGCCTGCGTTTATGCTTGTTAATATTACATCCAGCTTATATCTTACAGGTGGGACTGTATTTTTTTCTCAATCACGGCGCGGGGAGCAGCACCTACTTGCTTATCCACTACTTCACCATTTTTGATGAACAGGATAGCAGGAATGCTGGTGATGCCGTAAGCAACTGAAAGCTGTGGGTTCTGGTCCACATTTACTTTACCAACTTTTACTTTGCCCGCATACTCTTTAGACAATTCTTCAACCACGGGACCGATAGCGCGGCAAGGACCACACCATTCTGCCCAGAAATCTACTACGCTCAATTGTTCAGAGCTTAACACTTCTGTCTGAAAATTTGAGTCTGTGAATTCAAGTGCCATATAATGTATTTTAAGTTTTTTGTTAAATCCGGTTATAGCAGGAAAGTTATAACAAATAACGATCCGTGTGCAAAGTACTGCATTTTTGACGGCACTACCTATTGAAAATCTCGATGTGCGTATCGATATCGCCATGCCTGCTGAGGAACTGTGCCAGTTCGTCATTCATTTCCAGGTGGCGGTTAAAGGTGTGCAGCTTAATGGCCAGGTTATCATCGCGATCTATAAGCTGCAGGAATAGTTCCGTCTTTCCCGGATGCCGGGTGGCGTTGTCTACCAGAAAATCTACGGTGGGTTTAGTGAGCAATTTGGGCATGGTTACCAGCACAATCTGCCTGGTATGGGTTTTTTTTACCTCCTGTAGCAGTTGAATATTGTTCACTTTAAACTCGTACTCGTTCTCATTATAGCGTTTAGACTTAAACCCGCCATTAATGAAAAGGCAGAGCCCGTTTTTCATATAAGAAGAGAACCGGATAAAGTCTTCGCTCCACAGGGCAAACTCAAATTTGCCGGAGTAATCCTCCACTGTAAGCACGCCAAACTGGCGGTTGTTCCGGGATATCCTTTCTACGGCGCTGGTCACAAATACCGCCAGGCGGAAGTTGCGCTCCCGGCTGCGGCCCCCGGTACTGCCGGGCGTGGTAATCTCCGCCTGGTAGTCCAGCAGTTGCTGGATGCGGTCCATTTTGTAGTGTTGCAGCTCAAATTTATAATCATCCAGCGGGTGGCCGGAAATATAAATGCCGGTGATATCGCGCTCATAGTTCAACTTTACGATCAGGGGCCAGGGATCGCAGGCGGCGATCTTGGGTGGCTCAATGTCGGGCATATCATCCATGGCGAAGAGGCTACCTGCGGCAGTACCACCGGCACTTACCTGGTTGCCAAATTTTACGATCTTGTCGAGCCCGCTGAGTGGCTCGCCTTCGGCTTTATGGAAATACTGGGCGCGGTGCAAGGCGGGGAAGCAATCGAAGGCACCAGACATCACCATGGCTTCCAATGATTTTTTATTCACCATGCGTTGGTTTACCCGTTTGATCATGTCGAAAATAGACCGGAAAGGGCCTTCTTTGGCGCGCTCTTCAATCAGGTTTTCTATGGCTGCCTCACCTACGCCCTTAAGCCCTGCCAGCCCTACCCGGATAGCACCCTGGCGGTTCACGGCAAAACCTTTGAACGATTCATTTACATCTGGCTGCAATACGTCGATGCCCATGCGCTTGCACTCCTCCATGAAGAAGGTGATCTTTTCAATATTGCTGGCGTTGTTAAGGACCGCCGACATATATTCGGCAGGGTAGTGGGCCTTGAGGAAAGCCGTCTGGTAAGCCACCAGGGCATAGCAGGTGGAGTGCGATTTATTGAACGCATAGGAAGCAAATGCTTCCCAGTCGGTCCATACCTTGTCGGCTATCTTAGTATCGTGGCCGCGCTCCTGGCAGCCTTTCATAAACTGGGACTTCATTTTGTCCAGTACGGCCTTTTGTTTTTTACCCATGGCCTTGCGTAATATGTCTGCGTCGCCTTTGGAGAAACCGGCCAGTTTTTGGCTGAGTAGCATTACCTGTTCCTGGTACACGGTGATGCCGTAGGTATCGTTCAGGAATTCCTCCATGGCGTCCAGGTCGTATACGGTAGGTTCCAGGCCGTGTTTACGGCGGATAAAGGTGGGAATATATTCTATCGGGCCCGGGCGGTACAGGGCGTTCATGGCAATCAGGTCGTCGAACCGGTCGGGCTTCAGTTCCCGCAGGTATTTCTGCATGCCGGGCGATTCAAACTGGAAAGTACCGTTGGTCTCACCTTTCTGGTACAGTTCATAGGTTTTGGCATCATCCAGCGGGATGTAATCGATATCGATCTCCACCCCATAATTCTGCTTGATCATGGCCAGGGCGCCCTTGATAATGGTAAGGGTTTTAAGTCCCAGGAAGTCCATTTTAATAACGCCGGCGCTTTCAATGATACTGCCTTCAAACTGGGTCACCAGCAGGTCGGAATCTTTGGCCGTACTTACGGGAATAAGGTCGTGCAGGTCCTGGGGGGCAATAATGATACCTGCCGCGTGAATGCCGGTGTTGCGTACAGAGCCTTCCAGTACGCAGGCCTCGCGCAGCACCTCGCCTTGCAGGTCGTCGCCCTTAATTAATTCCCGCAGTTTCTTTACGTTCTCCATATCTTCCCCGCCCAGGCCTTCCTTCTCAGACAGGCTCTTATCTCCTTCCAGGGGAGCGTTAAAAATACGATCCAGTTGAATGCCCGGTTTGTCTGGCACCAGTTTGGCCAGGGCGTTAGAATCCTGCAGGGGCAGGTCCATCACGCGGGCCACGTCTTTGATGCTCATTTTAGCAGCCATGGTACCGTAGGTAATGATCTGCGCCACCTGGTTTTTGCCATATTTCTGCACTACATAATCAATGACTTTCTGCCGGCCTTCATCGTCGAAGTCCGTATCGATATCGGGCATGCTCTTACGTTCCGGGTTCAGGAAACGTTCGAACAGGAGGTTATATTTAATCGGGTCTATATTGGTAATGCCAATGCAATAGGCCACTGCGGAGCCTGCAGCCGATCCGCGCCCCGGGCCGATGAATACGCCCAGGTCTCGCCCGGCCTTGATAAAATCGGATACTATGAGGAAGTAACCTGCAAATCCCATCTTTTCAATCACATCCAGCTCAAAGTTCAGGCGTTCCTCCACTTCCGCCGTCATCTCGGCATATCGTTCCTTAGCGCCTTCCATGGTGAGGTGGCGCAGGTAGTGGTCCTGGGTGAAAAATTCGGGGGGAATGGGGAAGTTGGGTAGGAGAATGTCGCGTTTCAGGTCCAGCAACTGCACTTTGTCCACGATTTCATTGGTGTTGTCAATAGCTTGTGGCAAGTCATGGAACAACTTAGTCATTTCTTCCGTGGTCTTGAAGTAGAACTGGTCGTTATAAAAAGCAAAGCGGTGGTTTTTGGAGCCGGCGTCGTCGTCGGCAAATTCCTTCATGGTAGGCGTACTTTTCTTTTCGCCGGTGTTAATGCATAGCAGGATATCGTGCGCGTTGGCATCTTCCTGGTCTACATAGTGCGAGTCATTGGAGGCAATGATCTTCACATTGTATTTCTCGGCAAATTTCAGCAGCGATATGTTCACCTTATCCTGGTCGGGAATACCGTGGCGCTGTAGCTCCACGTAAAAGTCGTCGCCAAACAGGTCCAGCCACCAGCGGAATTCCTTTTCCCCAGCATCCTCGCCATGGCGGAGGATTACCTTAGGTACAGAAGCGCCCAGGCAGCAGGTGGTGGCAATGAGGCCTTCGTGGTATTGGAGTATCAATTCTTTGTCGATCCGGGGATACTTACCGTATAGCCCTTCCATATAACCCAGGGAGCACAGTTTGATAAGGTTTTTATATCCTTTTTCGTCCTTAGCCAGTAATACCTGGTGATAGCGCACGTCTTTTTCCTCTCGGGTGAAGGAGCGTTTGTGGCGGTTTTCCACGAGGTAAAACTCGCAGCCCACAATAGGTTTCACTTTCAGGCGTTTGTCCTTGGGATCTTCGGGGTTCAGCTTATTATTGTAGGCCTCGGCTACGAACTGGAATGCGCCAAACATGTTACCATGATCGGTGATGGCCAGTGCCGGCATGCCGCTGGCCATGGATTTTTTATAAAGCCCCTTGATGTCGGCAGCGCCGTCCAGCAAGGAGTATTGGGTATGTACGTGTAGGTGCGAAAATTTCATATGCTTCTCTATCGGTGCTGGCCTAGGCAATGGTTAGTTGCCTCGTAGTGACCAAAGGTCTGTTAGTTAGCGCAGATAACAAATTGATGAATTGTAAAATTATCCACAAAAAATGCAGGCAAGCAGCTCGCAGAGCTTCCTGATTTAATTCTACTGTGAGGCTGGTCAAAGGGTCCGAAACGCTTTGGATAAAGCGTACCGTGATCTATTTTGATCCTACCTTGCGCCTATGGTGAGGCTAGTCAGCGCCCAGGTAACACCCAGGATAAAGCGTACCACATAAATGTGCGGGTAATCCTGATACATTTTTTTTGCCTAACATTGCAAAAATTTCGACTATTTAAAATGATGCTAAAGTTTGCCAGGTTCGGGATAGTTGCCTTGTGTGGAGGGTGTTTGCTCAGTGCTTGTACCACCACCCGGCTTTCTAATACACCCGCCAATGCCGCTCGCAAGCCTACGCAACTGGAGCGCATTAACGGCCACCATGGCAAAAGTGCCAGAGAAGTCGATCGCAACATAGGCAGCAACCTGACTGGCAATGGCGGCTACATCGAAAATGCCCGCACCTGGCAATTCAAGTATGCCCAACTGGTGGACGTGCCGGTGGAAGAGGTCATGAGCAATGAAAAATTGTACGACTTTATAGAGCAGTGGTGGGGTACCCCCTATCATATGGGTGGCAAGGATAAAACGGGCATCGACTGCTCGGGGTTTGTGAGTACGCTGCTGGCCACCGTATACCAGCAATATACTACCGGCACTGCCGCACAGCTCTACCAGCAGACCAGCCGTATCAGCAGCAAAGCCAATTTACAACAGGGCGACCTGGTGTTTTTCCGCATCTACAAAAAGCACGTGAGCCATGTAGGGTACTACCTGGACAACGACAAATTTGTACACGCCTCCACCAGCGGCGGGGTAATGATCAGCGATCTGAATGAGCCGTACTGGAAAAAATATTATGCAGGGGGCGGGAGGTTGTAGTGCTTAGCGTTTCAGCAGCCGCAGGGCGCGCCGATAAGTGGTTTGCACCAATTGGGTGATTTCTTCGGAGATATTTAAGTACAGGGTTGGCAAGGTAAATATTACCAGGAAAACAACGGTTTGCACCGCGCTATCCAGCCAGGGATTACCGAGGCGCACCGCACTGGCTGGGAAATAGGCCAGCAGTGCAATGGCCAATGCCTGCAAAGTTTTCCAAGTAAATGGTTGTAGCCCGAATTTAATCCAGATAAATATAAAACGCATACCATTAAAGACAGTATATGCAATAAGATTGGCTGCGGCCAGCCCGCTCAACCCAAATCTTTTCAGCAGGATATAGTTCAGCGGAATTTCCAACAACAGCAAAACGACAGTGGATATAAAATCCATTTTCCAATACCGGCTGGTAGCCAGTATTTGTGTGTTGATGCCGGTGCCAAGTTCTACCAGCACTTTAAAACCCAGCCATAACACCAGGTAACGTGCCGGGTAATAGGTGGGTTTAAGGTGAAGGATGGAAAAAACGTTATCGAAATTCAGCCAGATAAGCCCCAGCAAAAAGCTGGAAAAAGCTAGCATGTTGATAGACGATTTCTGGTATAGTGATTGTATTTTGGCCAGGTTTTTATCTTTCCAGGCCTTAGCCACCACGGGAATGGAAGCGGATATAATACCGCGCTGCGGGGCTTCCATCAGTGAGGTGATATACATATAAAAAGAAAAAACGCCTGCCGCGCCTATGCCTTCAATACTGGCCACCATAACGGTATCTATACTTTTGGCAATGATGGTAAAAGTGGCACCCAGGAATACAAAACTGTTATACGCCAGCAATCTGCGGAATATGCGGCGGGTAAGTTTGCTTACGGTAAGCGTCAGTTCAATTTCGTGCTTACGCGCCAGGTAGATGAACAGGCCCAGGAAAATAATAGCAAAGGCCCAGCAATAGAGGGTGATGAAGGTACTGAAGGGGATAAACTTTAATACAAACAGGACGATTATTACCAGGTAACACAGGCGAAGTCCCAGTTCTTTATAAAAATTGGCTACTGCCGATCGGTGCATATTCCAGGCATGGGCTTCCAGCAGGGAAAACAGCATCAGGAAAAAAGACAGGGGATAGATCAGGTTGAAGTGGTCGATGAACAACTGCGAATTGGCAGAAAATTTACGGATGATCAGGCCTTTGAATAATAGGGTGCCAATCACCAATAAGGTAAAGCCAATAAGACTGAAGCCCAGGCACAGCGAGAACAAGTCCCGCTCCTTGCGCTCCAGCCGGTCGCGGTAGTACGGATAAAATTTGTAGAGTAATGGTACGCTACCCAGGCTGGCCAGGATGTAAAAGGTTTGAGACACATCCGCAAAAATGCGGGTAAGGCCGTATTGCTCCGGGGTAAAAAGATTAACAAAAAGCAGGGTGTTGAGTGCACCAATAGCAAAGCCAATGTAGATGATCAGGGAAGAAAGGATGCTTTGCTTTTTGATCGCACTCATTAAGACGGCTTTTTCGGACTGAAGGTTATATCTTTAACGACAATAAATATAAAGGTAATGGATAATCGAGAACGGCAAAATTCTTTTGCCGCCAAAATTATGGGCGCTGTAGTGAAAAGAGGGCGGCAGGTATTTCGCCGCAAAGGCCCTTACGAGTTTAGTCGTGCGCAGCGTATTATCCTCAAACATCAGCCGGCTGGGCAGTTGCGCCATATTCCTATTGCCGGGCAGCAGTTCTGGTACCGCAATCCACTGGAACTGTTACACAGCCAGGAAGAAATACTGGCCGATGAGATTTATAAATTCAATAGTAACACCGACCGCCCTTTTATCATCGACTGCGGTGCTAATATGGGAATGGGCGTGCTGTATTTTAAAAACAGCTACCCGCAGGCCGAGGTATGGGCCTATGAACCGGATCAAACTAATTTTGAACTGCTGCAAAAAAACGTTGCCACATTCCATGATGTGACCCTGCACCAGCAGGCCATCTGGACGCACAATGGTTTTATCACCTTCGAGGCCAGTGGCACCCTGTCCAGCAAAATCGTGGAAGGGGAGGAAGCCGCTACCGCATCGTCTATGGTGAGGATTCCCTGCGTTCGCCTGGCAGATATATTGGCCCAGCGTACCGTGCAGCTCCTGAAGATAGATATTGAAGGCGCAGAATATGCCGTATTGAAAGACTGCGCTCCTTTTTTACACCAGGTGGAAAATATGTTCCTCGAATACCACGGCTATGTTCAGCATACCAGCGAACTGGAAGAACTGCTGCTGCTGGTGCGGCAAAAAGGATTCGTGTACTACATCCGGGAAGCTGCCGCCTGCCTGCCACATCCCTTCACCGACAAACAGCGGAAGGGCGATTATGATGTGCAGTTAAATATTTTCTGTTATCGCTTACCCTAAATATTTGCATGATCTCCGTTATCATTTGTTCGCCTGACAGTCAACGCGCCCAAACCATCTCCCAACATGTAGCCGCCACTATCGGTGTGCCACATGAGCTGTTGCTGGTACCTAATGCCGCTGCCTTAGGGGGCATGTGTGCTGCCTACAACCAGGCTGCTGCCAGCGCTCAATACGACTTGCTCTGCTTTATGCACGACGATGTGGAATTGCACACCCCTGGCTGGGGCCAGCGGGTGCAGGATCATTTTGCGGCAGATGCAGGCCTGGGCCTCATAGGCCTGGCTGGCAGCCGGTACAAAAGCGCCGCCCTTTCCGGCTGGGCCAGCGGACAGCCGGCGTACGACTGCTGCAATGTGCTGCAAACCACCCCCGGCGCGCCCGCCAGGGTATGGATGCACCCCGGTAACGCCGCCGACCTGCGCGTGCCGGTAAAAACGCTGGACGGCGTATGGCTCTGCACCCGCAAAACGGTGTGGCAGCAAACCCGCTTCAGCAGCGTGATTCCGGGCTTCCATTTTTACGATATCGATTTCAGCCTGCGGGCCAGCCAGCACTTCACCGCTGCGGTGGTGTACGATATTGACCTATTGCATTTTTCGCCCGGCAATTTTGGGGATGCATGGGTGGAGCAAGCCATCCGCTTTCACCAGGAATGGAATACCGTACCTTTGCCCGTAAGCCTGGATGCAGCGCCCGCAGGCACCGAAACCGCCGTGCAGCGCTTCTGGCTGAACCGCCTGCTTAAAGAGGCCATCAGCGCACCTTTGCGGCGGCGCTGGCTGGCGCTGAATGCGGTGGCGATACACCCCGCACTTTGGAAAGAGGGGCTTAAATTCTTTATTTTCCCGGCCTACCACCGGTTTAAAAACGGCACCACATCGTGAAAGTATCTGTTTGCATTCCTGCATATAAAAATCCGGCCTTCCTGCAACGGGCACTCCAATCGCTGGTGTTGCAGCAGTTCTCCAACTGGGAGCTGATCATCACCGACGATAGTCCGGACGATAGCGTGCAGGCAGTGGTGCAGGAATACAATGACCGCCTGCCCATCCGTTATTTTAAGAATACACCCGCCCATGGCATGCCGGCCAATTGGAATACCGCTTACGACAAGGCCACTGGCGAATACATTAAGATACTGCACGACGACGACTGGTTGGAAACCCCTTTGGCCCTGCAAAAAATGGCAGACGCACTGGACGCCCACCCGGATTGCGACTTTGTGTTCAGCGCCTACCGTAACCAGTTCCTGGCCACTGGCCGCACCCAGGATGTACATTGCAGCGCCTTTCATCAAAAACTGCTGCAGGAAGACCCGGTGAATTTGTTCCAAACCAATTTCATTGGCCCTCCCAGCGTGATCATGCACCGCAACCGGCCCCCATATCGCTACGACCTGCGCACCCGCTGGGTGGTAGATATCGATTTTTATATGGAGGTGCTGCGCAACAACCCACGCTTTGTGTACATCGATGAAATATTGGTGAATGTAGGCATCGGGGAAGAACAGATCACGCAAGACTGCTTCCGCAACCGGGAGGTGGAAATACCCGAGAATTATTACCTGCTGCAAAAGCGGGGCGTAAAAGCCCTCAATAATATTTATGTGTACGACTTTTTCTGGCGCAACTTGCGCAACCTGGAAATCAGGTCGGCGGCAGACCTTCAGGTAAGCCGGCTGGCCGTACCCATTCCGCCCACTGTGTTGCAGATGGTAAGGCGGCAACGCTGGCTGCCATTGCCGGTGCTGCGCATGGGCGTGGTGTCTAAGATATACATGACCCTTTCTTATTTTTTCCGTAAACGCGCGTAATGCAGTTGTCCATCATCATTGTCAATTATAAAAGCGCCGCGCTCATCGTGGATTGCATTCGCTCCATTCAGCGGGAAACCAGTGTAGTTGCTTACGAGATCATCGTGGTAGACAACCTTTCCGGCGATGCCAGTGAAAACGTTATCCGGGCCGCCTATCCTGCGGTGCAATGGATACAGATGGGCTACAACGCGGGGTTTGCACGGGCCAATAATGCAGGCATCCGTGTAGCCACAGGCGATTATATTTTGCTGCTCAATCCCGATACGTTGATCTTACAGCAGGCACTGGATCAGTGCGTGGCCCGCTTCGCGCTGCGCGAATTTGTAGCCTGCGGGGTGCAGTTGCTCAATGAAGATGGTACGCCCCAGATCTCGGGCAATTATTTCATGAAAGGGGGGCTCAATCACTTGCTGCCCCTGCCTTACTGGGGTGGCCTTATCCGCACCCTGGGCTATGCCCTGAAAACAAAGGTGCCCAATGTGTTGCAGGCTGGCAGCGTACAGGAGGTCGATTGGATAAATGGTGCCTACCTCATGGTGAGGACCGACATATTGCCCCAAACCGGCCTGCTGGATGAAGACTTCTTCCTTTACGCCGAAGAAACAGAGTGGTGTAGCCGCTTGCGCAAAGCCGGTAAACTAGCTATTTTTGGCGACCTGTTTGTAACTCACTTGCAGGGAGAAACGGCCAATGCTGCCTTCGATACCCGTGATAAAGGCTACCACGGCCTGTTCGACAAGAAAGGACTGCAAATTATATTGTCTAACCACCTGCGCGTGCGTAAGCAATACGGGGTATTATGGTATTTGATTTTGCTGCTCAACTATACCTGGGATGTCCCCGTGTTTTATATATGCAGTTTTGTGGAAAACCTTTTCCGGGGAAGAAATCCCTTCCGCGATTGGAAGCTGGCCAATGGGCTGGCAATAAACGTGGCCAAAATGTGGGGCCTAACGCCTACGATTATACGTGATCGCCCACATTTTTATAAAGTGCTTTGAGTAGGGGAGGGGGCCTCTTTCATTACTTGCTATTAACCCACAGGGCTATTGCTTCGCCAGCATTTCCATTTTTTCGGCAGCATGCCGGGTAATGTTTTCCCAGTTAAAATAATCACGGAAGCTTTGTGGTACGGGGGCTTGGGCGTCTGTTACTTCCAGCAGGCGGGCTACAAAGGTGTGCCAATCAAGATCGGCGGCCAGTTTTAGTTTGGGGGCGGCTATACTGGCAGGTACGCCTATGGCACCGCTCTCGCAGGATACTGCGGTGAGGCCATAGGCAATGGCTTCCACTAGTTTTGTTTTAATGCCGCCGCCTGCCAGTACCGGGTTCATGAAAATATCCGATCCCCGTAAATAGTCTTCAAGCTGGTCAACGAAGCCGGTATAAATTACCTGCCCATTGGTTTGGGCAATCGCTTGCACAAGGGTTTCCTGCAAATGACCTCCGCATACCAGTATTACAAAAGGAAAGGTGGCCTTTGCCCGCAGCAGCGGGAGGATGTCTTCCAGAATATGCCGCACGGCCTGTTCGTTGGGAAGGTAGCCCAGTGAGCCATTGAACTGATAAATGACCGTGTGGGCGTCTAGCGCGTATCGTTGTAGCAGCAAGGCGCGGTAATGATTTTTATCCACGGGTGCCGGCGTTTCCATACCAAAGGTAACTACACTGGTGCGCGCCGCTTTTACGCGGTAATGCTGGATGGCATAGTCCGCGTCTTCGGATGTAATGAAAAAACTACCGTTGGCACGGCGGTGTATCCATCCCTCGTAGGCGCGTAGCAGGGGCCACCACCATTTGCCCAGGGTCTTAAAGCGATTGGCCTCAATATTATGGGAATGTATTACAAAGGGCTTTCCGGTGAAAAGCCGCAACAGTACCGCCATCCAGCCCATGTAGGGATGCTCCACCAGTATCACCTGCAACTGCGCGCGGCGAATGAGGCGGGCAAGTTGGAACACCTGTAAAGGGTTGATATAACGGGCAGGGCTATCCGAAAATAGGCGGTGCAGGACGTAGGGGAGTGCAGGCGCTTCATTCTTCTTCACCGAAACCACTTCCAGCCTGCACCAGGCCGCCAGGGCCGCGTAGAAACCTGTGATATAACGTTCTCCTCCGGTCCTGGCGGGTAGTATTTTGTAAGGTGCTATGCCTAGTACCCCGATCATGCGGGCAGGGGTTGTTTACGGGTACGGTAGGCCAGCACCAGTCCTGCTAACACGAGTAGCAGGGTAGCGGCATAACTGAAAATGGCAATTTTACTACCGGCATAGTAAGAAGTAGGTTCAAATTTGAAGGTGATCTCGTGCTTGCCTGCTGGCACCGACAGGCCCCGGAGTAAATAGTTTACGCGGCTGTAAGGTACTTGTTTGCCATCGAGGAAGGCTTTCCAGCCGGCTTTGTAATAGATTTCGGAGAAAACGGCATATTGGTTTGTCGGCGCATTCGACGTATAAGAAATGCTGTTCAGGTCATTGCTTACAAGTTGTATGCTGGCAATCGAATCTATTACCGGGGAGGGCGGGTTGGTTACCTCGGCTTTATAACGTTTGTCTATCACCACGGTGTGCCTGGTGTCCAGGCTGTCCAGCATTTTCATCTCTGCATCGGCATTGTCGGCCCATACGATGTTTTGTACAAACCAGGCATTACCCAATGCTTCAGGGTTGCGCTGAGCTACGGGTTCTCCACCGGCGGATGGCTGCCCGGGCTGGCCAGGAGCCTGGCTGGGGGTGATGATGTAGCGGGTGTTCAGCATATTTAATACCCGGATATTGTTCTTACGTAGTTGCCGGTCTATGAGGTCTACGTATAGCTGAAGTTTGGCCGGGTGATAACCGCCTATAGATTTATGGAAGTAAGATGGCACCGGGTCCTGGTAGGGATCGCGCCCGTCGGCCAGGTTCAGTACCCGGTAATAATCCTTGTCTTGCAGTATTTGCTCATCGGCGGCAGTGGGCTTAAAGTTGGCCGCATAACTGTTGTCATCCTGGTAGTTATCGCTGTTAAGATAGCGAAGGTCCACCTGGAACAGATCGATGGCCACCAGTACTACGAAACCACTGAGCAGGTAGGCCTGCTTTAACTTGTTTTGCAGGTAAAAATAAATAAGTCCAAAAGCCAGTGCCACCAGGAAAATACTGCGGAAAAGATCGCTGCGGTACATAGCCGCCCGGTCTTTCATGATGGCGGCCACCAGGTCGGGGCCGGCTTGTTGCTTCAACTCTTCATCGCGCCCACCGGAAAAGGAGAGGAAGAAAGACGCCAGCAACAAAAAGCCCAGGATACCGGCCATGATGTAGCCACTCTGTTTTACTTTTTTCCAAAGTTCGGGTTTTGTATAACTATTGCTGATCAGCGCCTGCAGGCCCAAAGCGGCCATTACGGCAAAGCTAAGTTGGGGAATAATGAGCGCCTGAGAGGGTGCGCGGAACTTGCTGTAAAAGGGAAGGTGATCGAACAGGAAATAATTGAGCGAAGAAAAATTGCTGCCCCATGCCAGCAAGATGCCCACCACACTGGTGGCCAGCAGCCACCATTTATGCCAGCTTTGCACCAGCACCCAGCCCATGATGGCCAGGAAACAGATGATGGCACCCAAGTATACCGGCCCGGAAGTGCCCAGCGGCTGGCCCCAGTAAGTAGGGAGCCTTGCCAGGAACTGGCTGGCCTGTGCGTCTGGCACGCCCATATTCTTGAGGGCTTTGGCGGTATTGGAATCGTCAGATAGTTTTTCGCCATCGCTGCCGCCGTATAAATTTGGCACTACGAAAGTGAAGGTCTCAAACACCCCATAACTCCAGGAAAATGCATAGTCTTTGCCACCCGGTACGCCAGCAGTGGCGCCATCTGCATGCTCCTGCGGAGTAAGTTCCGATTGGCCACCCCGGTTAGATGCTTTAGAATATTCATAGGTTGTCCAAAGCACCATAGCATTGGAACCAATGCCAAACGCTACGGACAATATCACCATGCCTGCCGAGATAAGCAGGTGCTTGTATTGTTTGGCAATAATATTATAAATAGCAAATACCAGGCAGATGACGCCCAGTATTAGGAAGAAGTAATATGTAACCTGAAGATGATTGGCCGATATGAGGTAACTCAGGAATAAGGCCATCACCCCAGTGCCCAGGAAATATCTTTTTTGTAAAATGAGCATCAGGCCGGCGATCACGAAGGGCAGGTAGCTCATGGCCATCATCTTGGAATCGTGTCCTACTGCTACGATAATGGGGTCGTAAGTGGAGTAAGCGTAGCCAATAGCGCCCACTAACGATATGTAAGGATTGGCTCCCAGCACCACACCAAGCAGGTAAAAGCCAAGACCGGCCAGGAAAAAGTAGGAAATGGGTTTGGGTAGCCCCAGTGAAAAGATAGGCTGCACCCAGGCCAGTTGCTGGTAGGGCGATTCTGCCGAGAGCTGGTAAGTGGGCATACCGCTGAACACACTGGTAGTCCAAAGTGGCGTAATGCCATGCTTGGCCTTATAATCGAGCGATTCCTTGGCGGAAGCCTGCCAACTGAGATTATCGCTTTGGCTCAACACCTTGCCAGAGAGCACCGGTTTGCAATAGATAACAGCTATGAGCAGTAAAATCAGCGCAGCTACGAAGTGCGGCAACGCCACTTTCAGCCAGTTGTTCTTCATATTTATTTATTTAATATCCAGACAAGGTAGCAAAAATATTATTTTAGAATAATTTTGAGCATGCAACTCGTTAGATTTCTCTTAAAATTCGCATTCATTTGCAACTGCTGTTTCCTGCTGATCGCCGTGTTGCAACGGATCGATACGGCCGGGAAGTTCAAAGGATTGACCAGCGGGCTGGCTGTTTTGGGGTTGCTGGCAGCCCCTTACCTGAACGTGGTGAGCCTGCTGGGTGCCCTGTTGCTGTTGTTGCTGCACCGTATTTCCTGGAAAGCCTTACCGCCCTGGGTTTTTATTTGTAACGTTTTTATTTTACTCCTTCAAATCTTTACATGATCAAGAAATTACTAAGCGACAAACCCACCCGGCTGTTAATAATTTTTACCAGTTTCTTCGTGGCCAATGCCCTGATCGCGGAATGTATTGGCGGGAAAATCTTTTCACTGGAAGGTACTTTGGGTTTGCCTGTGCATACGTTCACCTTATTTGGCCAATCGGGACTTTCTTATAATCTCACCTGTGGGGTGTTGCTTTGGCCGTTGGAATTTATCATCACTGATATTGTAAATGAGTATTATGGCCCTCGCGCCGTGCGCCGCATTTCCTATATCGCGGTGGCCTTGATCAGTTATGCCTTTCTCATGTTTTACCTGTCGATTAAAACGCCCCCGGCGGCCTTCTGGCTAAGTACCGGGCAGCCGCAGGTACCGGATATGCAATCGGCCTACAGTAATATTTACGGACAGGGAATGTGGATCATCCTGGGTAGCATCTGCGCTTTCCTGGTAAGCCAGATCGTAGACGTAACGGTATTTCACCGTATTAAACGCGTAACAGGGGAAAAAAACGTATGGCTGCGGGCTACCGGTTCTACGGTAGTATCGCAACTGGTAGATAGCTTTATTGTGCTGTACATCGCCTTCAAGCTGGGCAAAGACTGGAGCTGGCAGTTGGTGCTGGCGGTGTGCCTGGTGAACTATTCGTTTAAATTTACCTGTGCCATTGTACTCACGCCGGTGATCTATTTCATAGAACACCGCATTGAAAAATATTTTGGAAAAGCGCTCACCGCAGAGATGAAAGCTGCCGCCATGGGCAAAGACAGCAGCATAGCAGGGGCCGATGTGGTAGCAGGATAATTTATGCAGGATAAAATTAAAAAAGACCGCAGCGATGCGGTCTTTTTACAATAGGAGCCATGTTGTGCTAATATATAGGAAGTTATTAGTATCCAGGTATAAATAGTTTCCCCTTTACTCGTTTTGAACATTTATGTGGGTTAATTCGTTCCTTGAGATACCAGCACATTTTACTTTGACGGGCTTTAGCTTAAATTTATTTTTTTGGTTAAAATATACCATTAAAACATTCAAGTAACGAAAGGCCTTCGCTAAATGTCCCTCCACACAATAGCAGGCGGCTGCATCTAAAGAGCCTGCTGCGTTTTCTGGTACCAGATAGCGCGATCGCCTAGATAGCCCTTGCAGCTTTTCGTACGCTGTATATTCTTTGAATGGAAGCGCCGTGTCTTCCTTGTTATAAGGATTTAATGCATAGCCTACATCTACATGCTTTCGATATTGCATGCCATAACCCGCAAGGTGAGCGTTTACGAGGTGCACCGCCACATAAAAACAGGCCGTCACTTGCCAGTCCATGTGTTCGTCGGGGCCATCCAACCTGTTTATTTTCTCCAGAAATTGGATGTTTCTTTTTGCTTGATAAAGGTGGTCTTCGGACAGGGGCACAAAAAAAGGGAATTAAAATTATAGTATAACCTTATAATGAGCGGGAATAGTTAAATGATCTGATTCTTCTACAATGGTGGCGGTCATATCATAACCGGCTGTATGATATTTTGCATTAATCTGCGCCTGAATAAGTAATAGTTCATCTTCAAAATCCTCCTGACCATCACCTATCTCTATCCAGGTCAATATTTCTCCCTGGCGCATGTTGAGGTCTAAGGCAAGTTTTTTGGGATGGCCGGAAGTTTCTTTCAGTAATTTAAAATAGGTAACAATAATTTCCGACACGATCAGGGCGTCCAGTTTCTTCTTAGTAAAATTGGCCACTTCTATCACGTTATCCTGCATGAACACTGCATATTGCTGTATTTTGTCGAGAGGAGCGGTATTGGTATCAAGCATGAGCTTGTCTGCTTTAATAGAGGCAATTAAAGTATCAAACCAATTGTCACGGTCAGTAGTATCTTGTGTGTAACTATTTGTGGACAACATATGCACTGATTTTGCGGGTACTTTGGGAGTAACATGCAATGCTAAGATAATACCAAAAATAGTACGAATTTCCTAAAACTAAATATTTATAATAAAATTCTTACTAAGAGCACCCATATCAGATAGGGAAAATATTACTACATGCTGGCGGTGTAGGGTAGGGATGCATCACTTATTTAAATTCGGAGTGTTTTTTTTAAATGAAATTGCCATGGGGATGAGATTGTAGAGGGGGTATAACAATGGCATACAAACATGCCAAATAATTATACCTTTTCGCACATTATGCAAAATCTTGTTGCCATCTAAGCCCGGCACCTAACAATAAAAGCCGCAACGAGGGCGGCTTTTAAGTTGTAAATTCCGAGGTATCGAGCGGATTCGAACCGCTGTACGAGGTTTTGCAGACCTCTGCCTAGCCACTCGGCCACGATACCCTGTATTTCCCGTATCCAGCTTATGTTGTATGCGGCTGAATTTTACAGGACTGCAAAAGTAGTAAATTTTGGATATTTGCCAAATCGAATTTCAAATTCATTGCCTTTCGCTAAATATACAACAAAATGGCCCAACGTATTGCAGAATCTGAACTCATCCTCAACAGCCGCGGCGCGGTGTACCACCTGGATGTAAGGCCCGAAGAACTGGCTACTACCATCATCACGGTAGGCGATCCGGATCGCGTGCCTACGGTAAGCAAGCATTTCGACCGCATAGAATTTACCACCCAGCACCGCGAGTTCGTGACGCACACCGGTTACCTTGGTAGCAAAAGAATTTCCGTAGTCTCCACCGGCATTGGCACCGATAATATAGACATTGTGCTGAATGAACTGGATGCACTCGTGAATATTGATTTTGCATCCCGCACCATCAAAGACCAGCTCACCCGTTTGCAGATAGTGCGGCTGGGTACCTCCGGCGCACTACAGGGCGATATCCCGGTGGATGCCTTTGTGGTATCTTCCTATGGGCTGGGGTTAGATAATCTGTTGCCATATTACCTGTTTGAAAATACCGATGCCGAAAAGCTGCTGCTGCAATCGTTCCGCGGGCAGGTGGAGGTAAGCAATGGGGTGGCTGTACCTTACATCATCAGCGCCAACGAAGCACTGGCGGCCAGGTTCAAGGATGGTTTTCATACAGGCATTACCGTTACCTGCCCTGGGTTCTATGCCCCACAGGGTCGGGCATTGCGCGGGCCGCTGTCGCACCCGCATTTGATAGACCAGCTCACACAGTTCCGGTTTGAACAGCACCGGATCACCAACTTTGAAATGGAAACTTCCGGTATTTATGGCCTGGGTCGTGTGCTGGGGCACGAAACGCTGTCTATCAGCGCCATCGTGGCCAACCGCATAGCGCAGCAGTTCAGTAACGACGGCGCTGCGGCGGTGGAACTACTCATCACCAGGGCACTGGAGGTACTGGCGCAGTAAGTACATTTTACCTACTTTTACAGTATGAACATTCACTTTTTCAAATACCAGGGTACGGGCAACGATTTCGTGATCCTGGACAACCGCGATGGGCGCTACACCGGGCTTACCGAGGAGCAGATCAAGGGGTTGTGCGACCGGCGTTTTGGTGTAGGAGGAGATGGGTTAATGATGCTCCAGGTGCAGGAAGGGTACGACTTTGCAATGCAATATTACAACTCCGATGGCCGCCCCGGCAGCATGTGCGGCAATGGTGGCCGCTGCTTAACGGCCTTTGCCTGGAAAATGGGCATCCACCAGGAGCATATCCATTTCATAGCCAGCGACGGCCCTCATGAAGCCACCCTGGAAGGGGAGGATTGGGTGAACTTGCGGATGAAAAACGTAGACAGCGTAGAAACAGATCCTGCTTTCTTTTACCTGAACACGGGGTCTCCTCATTATGTACAGTATGTGTCTCAATTATCCGGTTTCGAAGTGTACGAAAAGGGACGGAGCATTCGCTACAACGAGCGTTTTAAGGCGGTAGGAACGAACGTGAATTTTGTAGAGCCAATGCCGGCGGAGAATGGCATTTTTGTTCGCACTTACGAACGCGGGGTGGAAGATGAAACCTATTCCTGCGGCACCGGCGTTACGGCGGCCGCCCTCACTTATGCCGGCCCCGAGGCCCGTACCTACACCATCCCGGTAAAAACACTGGGGGGCAACCTGGTGGTAAAATTCAACAAAACCGGCCCTCATACCTACGAGGATATCTGGCTATGTGGACCCGCCAAACTGGTGTTTGAAGGGAATATCGCCTTAGACTAAAGGGTGCCGCATGTATAAATACCTAATATCTTTTTTATGGCCTTGTTCAATGTACGGGTGTATGGCATTATGATCAATGAAAAACGCGAGGTGCTGGTGATGGATGAATATATCCGGGGAGGCTACTACACTAAGTTCCCGGGTGGTGGCCTGGAGTTGGGCGAAGGCACGTTGCAATGTGTAGTGCGGGAATGGCAGGAAGAATTGCAGCAGGAAATAACCGTGGTAGAACATCTTTATACCACCGATTTTTTCCAGATATCCGCCTTTGACCAAACCACGCAGATCATTGCTATTTATTACCGCGTAGCGCCCCGTTCTCCCTTTGTGGCCAAGGTGTCGGATAAGCCATTCGATTTTGAGATACCCGAAGACCGTACCGAAGTGGAAGGCGCCCGCTGGATAGCATGGGAAGATTTTTCTGCGGCGGTAGTTACCCTGCCAATAGATAAAGTGGTGGCAGATCTGGTGAAAGTAAAATATGCCTGACTTCATCAACAGTGAATGGATCTAAGCCTGTCGCTAAAAAATGGTCACAAACTTGCTACTAAAAAAGGTATCAAAACCATCATTGCCATGGATCCATTTCTTATTAAACTTACCCATAACGATACCCTGGAACAATTCCGTGTATTCCCCTCCAATTTGCCGCAGGGCATCAATTATCTCGTGAATATCCACGACACAGATGTGCGATTCCAGACCGATGCGGAGGGGAATGTGTTGCCCACGGAGATCCCACCGGGCATAGATATTCAACTGGTCAAAGATATTGGGGCGCTGCTAGAAGCGCACCATGTGTAAGAAAGTACTAATTTCCGCTAAAAACTACCCTATATGCATATCGTTGCCGCTATCCTGGTAGCCCTGGTGGCTGCGGAACACCTGTATATTCTATGGATAGAAATGTTTGCCTGGACTACTGCCGGGCGTAAAACCTTTCGTAATTTTCCCGCGCATTTGTTTGAACCCACCAAAGGGCTGGCCGCCAATCAAGGGTTGTACAACGGCTTTCTAAGTGCAGGGCTGATATAGGCTTTATGTATTAACGATGCACATTGGCATTGCAGCGTGGCCACTTTTTTTCTTTGCTGCATCATCATCGCAGGGATCTTTGGAGGGGTAACGGCTTCCAGGCGTATTTTTTTAATACAGGCATTACCGGCCTGTATTGCCGTGATTTTTGTATGGATAGCAGCCTTAACATAATAGCATGAACGTGTCATTTACAGGCTGTACTGCTTTGTTATTGATTTGTTATCAACGAATTAGCGGCAATTAAATATTTTATGAAGGATTCATTTTATTGATTTATTTTCCTTAAATTGCCTTCCCTGGTTTTATACAGAGGGCAGGAAATAGTGCAGTTTTTTTACTTCTTGTGCAATGACAAGCCAACTTAAGTTTTAAGCATCGTTCATAGCGTCTAAAATAAAAGGTTCGCTTTAGCATCAACATTTATCGAAACCTCGCCTCATTAATGCCTTCTGCGTTCCAGGAGGCGTTTTGCTTTCTAATAAAAAACAATGTTGAGGTATGGTAAGTATATCTAAAGTTAGTAGTCAGGCAGAGTTGGATCAGGTTAAGGTACTTTTCCGTGAGTATGCGCAATGGCTCGACGTAGATCTGACATTCCAGGGATTTGAGGAAGAACTGGAAACGTTACCTGCAGGTTATGCATCGCCCACCGGTGCGCTCTTTATTGCCAAGGTGGATGGCAAGTTGGCCGGTTCGGTAGCCATCCGCGCGTTCGACAATACCACTTGCGAAATGAAACGATTATTTGTAAGAGATCAGTATAAAAAGCAGGGCGTGGGCCGTGCGCTGGCAGAAGCGGCGCTGGAAGAAGCCCGCGTATTGGGTTATAAACGTATTGTACTGGATACTTTAGCGCATATGCGGCCAGCTATTAAGCTGTATACCAGCCTGGGTTTTCAACCCATTGCCGCTTATTACGACAATCCTATCAGCGACGCCGTATACCTCACGCGCACGCTGGAAGAAGAAGGGTTACCCGTTTAAAATGAACCCTGTACTATGCAGTAGGGATTACTGCGTAGGTAAATACATATAACCGCATGTTTGAAAAAGCGGAAAGCAATGGGTTTGCTTTCCGCTTTTCTGTTTAATACTTGTTGCATTTTACGGCGTATCGTAGTGGCAAGGCTTTTACTGCCTGGAATAGACTTCTTACACTTTAGGCAACTGGTACCCGTTGTGGTAGGTTTTGGCCAGGTAAGTATTGGCTGCGTTTTCGGAAAAGCGCTGGTGCGTGGCGTCCCAGTGCAGGTGCTGGCCGGTGCGGTAGGCAATGTTGCCCATCTGCGATACGGTGGCTACCAGTTCTCCTGCCTGTATGGGCGTGTGCAGGTTTTCCAGCTTGCGGGATTGCACCACCTCCAGGAAATTGGTGGTGTGCAGGTTCAGGCCGTCGTCTGATTTAAGGCGACGGGGTACGGCTTCCATTTTTCCTTTCTCTGGAATTACTTCCCATCCACCCCGGTCCAGCACCAGGGTGCCGTTGTTGCCAATGAAGGCAATGCCGTGATCCCGGCCATAGGGGCCACCATCTATACCAATGGCGTGTTCCCATTGCAGGTTAAAGCCATCAAATTCATACACAGTGGTAAGGGTGTCCGGCGTTTCTGCGGCATCGTCGGGATAGGCAAATTTCCCTCCGGCGGCCATCACAGATTTGGGTTGTGCCGCCTTCATGCCCAGGAGTGCGTAGTCTAGCAGGTGAACGCCCCAGTCTGTCATCAGGCCACCGGCATAGTCCCAATACCAGCGGAAATTAAAGTGAAAGCGGTTGGGGTTAAAAGGCCGGGTGGGTGCTGGTCCCAGCCAGGCTTTGTAATCCACGCCTGGTGGTGGGGCGCTGTCTGGCTTTACGGGGATGGAATGCATCCAGCCCATATAGGCCCAGGCTTTTACCAGGCGCACGGAACCTAGCTTGCCACTGTGTACAAAGGCAATGGCGTCGTTAAAATGCTGTTGACTACGTTGCCACTGGCCCACCTGCACCACGCGGTTGTACTTTTGCTGGGCGGCTACCATGGCCTTACATTCGGCAATAGAGTTGCCAATGGGTTTTTCCACGTACACATCCTTGCCGGCGGCGCAGGCCTGGGTCATGATGAGGCAGTGCCAGTGGTCTGGCGTGCCAATGACTACAGCGTCTACGTCTTTATCGTCCAGCAGCTTGCGATAATCGCTGTAGGCTCTAACGGAAATGTTTTGCTGGGCCAGTTCGGCCACCCGTTTGTCCAATACGTTTTTGTCTACGTCGCAGAGGGCCACCACCTGGGCCTGCGGATTTCGCAGCAGGGCCGTAAGGTCGGACCAGCCCATGCCGTTGATGCCAATGGCACCAATGCGGATTTTATCATTGGCGCCTAGGATGCTGCGGGCCGTGGAAGGGAAGGAAGACAGGAGGCCAGCGCCAGCGGCCAGCATGGAGGCCGTGCGGATAAATTGCCTGCGGGAATGTGTCATGATGCAGTTTTTACGTGGAAGAAAGGGAAAAGATAACATGCGCAAATGGCCTTTGTTACCCGGTTTATGCTACTAAAATTCCGAATAAAAAAGCAGGAAAGCAATGCCTTGCATAGATTAATGCAAACGTTGGCGTTACAAGGCTGATTGAAGACAAAAGTATACCATCCCGGCAGGTATCGTATAGGAGAAAGCCCCGGCTACCTGCCGGAGCTTATACTTAAAAATCATGTTTCATTATTCTTCTTCGCTTTCTTCGCTGCCTACATTAAAATTCATCATGGTACCCAGCAAGTCGCTGAAATGTGTTTCGTTCTCCAGCGTTTTCTTGCTGATCAGCGAGTAGGCGGCCAGTCCGTGCAGGACTAGTTCCATGAGCTGCAATATTTCTTTGGCGCTGCTGTTTTTGTAGCTGGCCTTTACGATGGCATGCAGGCCATCTACGGAATAAAGTTGGGCCTCATATTGCTGATCGGTGGCGTCTTGCAGGAATTGCAGGGAATTGCCTTTATCAAACCACTGGATAATGGAGCGGTAAGGGTTTTCCTGTGCGGCCTGTCCTTTCCGTTTTTTGAAGGTGTCTGGGTTGGGGAAGTAGCTGGCAAAGATGGTGCGGGTTGCCTTGTCCAGCAGGTTGTAAGCTACCTGCAACGGGCCTTCCTGCTCGCCTTCGTACACCAGTTCTACCTTACCGGTAATGGCGGGTACTATGCCCAGCAGGTCGGCAATGCGTACGTAGGTTTCTTTTTCGCGGTTAATGATGGCCCTGCGTTCGCCGGCGCTTACCGCGTTTTCGTAAGCGGCAATGGTAAGGCGGGCGCTCACACCACTTTTCTTATCCACCAGTTCACTGCTGCGGGCCTCGAAAGATACCTGCTCAATGAGCCGTTTGATCACATCGGTCATGTGTATTTTGCCGAGTTGTTCGGCATGTACATTGGCTTCCTGTTCGGTGATGAGCAGGGAGGTTTCCAGCGTTTTCGGATAGTGGGTAATGATCTGGCTTTCTATACGGTCTTTCAGTGGCGTTACAATGCTACCACGGTTAGTATAGTCTTCCGGGTTAGCGGTAAAGACAAACAGTATATCCAGCGGCATGCGTACTTTAAAGCCACGGATCTGGATATCGCCTTCCTGAAGGATATTGAACAATCCCACTTGTATGCGGGCCTGGAGGTCGGGTAGTTCGTTGATCACGAAAATGCCCCGGTTAGAGCGGGGAATGATACCGAAATGGATGACCCGTTCGTCTGCATAACTCAGTTTCATATTGGCCGCTTTGATGGGGTCAATATCGCCAATAAGGTCTGCCACCGACACATCAGGAGTGGCGAGTTTCTCGCCGTAGCGGGCATCGCGGTGTATCCATTCAATAGGGGTATCGTCGCCCTTTTCGGAAAGCAGGTCGCGGGCGTGGCGGCTTAGCGGGTCAAAAGGATTGTCGTTCACTTCAGAGCCGGCCACAATGGGAATATATTCATCGAGCAGGGAAGTCATCTGGCGTGCCATGCGGGTCTTGGCCTGGCCCCGCAGGCCCAGGAACAGGATGTTATGCCGGCTGAGTAAGGCGCGTTCAGTATCCGGAATTACGGTATCGTCGTAACCAACGATGCCGGGAAAAGTAATTTCTTTCTTTTGCAGTTTGCCAATCAGGTTTTGCCGGATCTCTTCTTTTACCGTTTTTGTTTTATAACCACTCTTCTTTAACTGGCCAAAAGTCTGGATGTTCTTAATATTCATCTGGTGCTTGAATTGTTGTTTTATGATTCAGTTTCCTAGCGCATCAATTTACGTTTGCCACTTTCAAAATCGTGAAAGAGGAACTGCCCCAAATTATCGAGGCCTGAGAAAAATGCTTTGCCATTGTTGGTTTCGGTGAATTCCTGCACAAACTTTTGTAACCACGGGTCGGTGGCTACCATGAAGGTGGTGATGGGAATTTTAAGTTTTTTGCATTGGGCGGCCAGGTTCAGGGTGCGACTCAGGATCTTGCGGTCCAGGCCATAGCTGTTTTTGTAATATTTGCCGTCTATTTTCAGGCAGGTGGGTTTACCATCCGTGATCATGAAGATCTGCTTATTGGGATTGCGGCGGCGGCGCAGCAGGTCCATAGCCAGTTCAAGGCCAGCCACGGTGTTGGTGTGGTAGGGGCCTACCTGGAGGTAGGGCAGGTCTTTGATCTCTATTTGCCAGGCGTCGTTGCCAAACACGATAATGTCTAGCGTGTCTTTCGGATAGCGGGTGGTGATCAGCTCACTGAGGGCCATGGCCACTTTTTTGGCGGGGGTAATGCGGTCTTCCCCGTAAAGGATCATGGAGTGGGAGAGATCTATCATCAGCGCGGTAGAGGTTTGCGCTTTGAAGTCGGTTTCCTTGATTTCCAGATCATCCTGGTACATATTGAAACTTTCCACCCCATGGTTAATCTGGGCATTGCGAATGGAGGCGGTAAAGTCAATTTGCTCCACGCTGTCGCCAAATTGGTAGGGGCGGGTGTCGGCATTCATCTCGTCGCCCTGACCGGGGCGGCGGGTATTATGATCGCCGGCCTGCGATTTTTTTAATTTCCCGAAAATTTCTTCCAGGGCGCTTTTGCGGATGGTTTGCTCGGTTTTACCGGTAATAGAAATGGCCTGGTCTTGCTCATTTTCCTTGATATAACCTTTATCGCGCAGGTCCTGGATGAAGTCGCCCAGCCCGTAATCATTGTCGCTCAGTTGGTATTCCTTATCCAGTTCTGTGAGCCAGCGCAGGGCTTCGGCAGCATCTCCGCTGGTGTAGGTAAGGAGTTGGGTAAAAGCGTTCAATAATCGGTCGAAGGGAGATTTTTTATGGTCGTCCGGGTTAAATTTTCCAAAGAAGATACTTCTCATTCGTCACATTTTTTTAGCTGCCCCAGGCAAAGGGCAGGGCCCTGTAGTATGGCGGCAGCGGTTTTAACTAATCTTCGCGGTATTTGTTCACTAAAATTAGGGAAAAAACATGGGGAATGGTGGAGGGATAAAGGTGGGTGCATGTTTATTTAACCAGGACTGGCAGTTAGGAAGCCGTTTGGCGGAGGAAATATTTAAAAGAATAGTTATAAAAGGGTAGCCTGCTTTCCCGGGAAGTATTTAACCGGTTGTTATCCGGCTTTCCGCAATATTGGCGCATGTTTTCTTTTATGAAGGGCGCGGTATGCTTTATCCTGGGCTTATCCTAGCCTCATTATAAGCGCAGGGTGCCTTCATTCCGGGAGTTAGAGAGTAAAAAAAATCCCTGCGTCTTGCAACGCAGGGATTTTCTATGCTTATAAAAAAGAAGGCTTGCTTAGTGCTTGGCACCACTGTCGGCAGCGGCGGCGGCGTCTATTTGCTGTTTCAGCTCCTGGGCCTTGCCGGCGTCGGAGAACTGTACCTTCAGCTGTTGCAGCAACTGGATGAACTGTTCGGAAGAACGGGCCTCTTGTTCCAGGGAGCTGGTTTGGCGGAAGGGTGACAGGCTGCGGAAGTAGGTTATCTGCTGCTGGCAGTCTTTGGTGATTTCCTGTGCTATTTCGCCGGCTTTCTTATTGTCGCCTGCCAGGTAGTAGGCGTACACCGTTTGCAGGGAATAGTAGTTGTGGGTATTTCCCTGGCTTACCATGGCATAGGGGAAATTACTTTCCAGCAGGTTTTTGTCGGCTTTGTTGAGCACGGCCAGGGCTTTTTCCTTGCTGTTTTCCTGTGCCAGTGCAATGCCCACCTTTGTATAAGCGTTGCGCACATATTGCAACAGTTTACGGTTAGGCTCATCGAAATAGGTGCCTTTTTTATTGGCTCCTCCAAAATCGAATTTGGTCATCACATTGGTATAAGCCACTGGTACGTTCACATTATTATCCATACCGAAGGGGTCTTGTGCCTCCTGTTTGCGCATCGGCACCAGGTGGAAGGTGAGGCCGTCTGTCTGCAAATAGTCGTTCAGGCCCAGATCGGTGGGGCTGGTGAAGTAAATGGGGCGTTCCCAGTTATTGGTCGCGATGATATCCAGCAGGGCCAGGTCGTTTTTCAGCAGGTATTGCTTATTGATCTGGAAGGGAAGCTGGGGCAGCAGGCGGGCGGTATCGGCCACGCTGATGGTGCCATTTTTCAGCACAGATGCTTTATCTACGGGGATAAAGAGTTTCTGGCTGGGCAGGTAGTTCATTTTTTCGCCTTCGTTCTGGTCTATTACTTTGGCGGCGTCTTCATCGCTGCCCATGAAAGCAACGACTTCTTTCAGGTTATAGAACTTATTCTGCGGGAAGCGGCCATCGTCGAAGAAGCGGATGTAGTTGCGGTTTTCGCCACCATATTTATCCGGGCTCCAGCTCATGGGTACCCCCTTGGATTTATTCACCATGGCGCGCTGCTGGTCTATGTACCAGTCTACACCCAACAGGCTTAAGTTGATCACCCTAATGTCGGTGCGGATGCCTTCTACTTCCTGGGCATACCAAAGTGGGTAGGTATCATTATCGCCTACGGTAAAGAGTATAGCGTTAGGTTGGCAGCTTTCCAGGTAGTCTTTGGCCACATCGCGGGCCAGGGTTTTCTGGGAGCGGTCGTGGTCGTCCCATTCCTGTGATCCCATGAGTACCGGCACGGCCAGCAGGCTTACGAGGGTTACGGCGCCGGCCGTAGCGCCTTTCAGCTTGGGTTTCAGCCAGTCGAACAAGGCCAGTACGCCCAGGCCTATCCAGATGGCAAAGGCGTAGAACGAGCCCACATAGGCGTAGTCACGTTCACGCGGCTGGTTGCCGGCCTGGTTCAAATAAATTACGATGGCAAAACCGGTGAAGAAGAACAATAGTCCTACCACCAGCCAGTCTTTATAATTGCGTTTGTATTGGAATACAAAACCAAGGATACCCAGGATAAGGGGCAGGCCAAATAATACGTTGTGGGCCTTGTTATTTTTAAGACTATCCGGCATCAGCGACTGGTCGCCATACAGCAGGTCATCAATAATGGGGATACCAGTAATCCAGTTGCCATCGCGGGGGTTACCATAGCCCTGCACATCGTTTTGCTTACCAGAGAAGTTCCACATAAAATAGCGGAAATACATAAAATTTACCTGGTAGCCCAGGAAGAATTTGATATTATCGGCATAGCTGGGCGATTGGCCTTGGGCCAGTCCCAGCCAGTCGCGATAGTAATCTGCATGGCCCTGGTCGTTGCTGCCGTCCCATACGCGGGGGAAGAGCATCTTGCTGGTATCAGCATATACGGGGTCCATTTTCTGACCAGTTACGATGTAGTTTTTGGGTCCGCGGGCGTATACATTGCCGCCGGCTTTGTAGTCGATCGGGCGGGCGGTGAATACCTGGCCGTATACCAGCGGGAAGTCGCCATACTGTTCGCGTCCCAGGTAGCCTACCAATGAAATGGGGTTATCTACGTTATACATGTCTACCGAAGGATTGGCCGTAGAGCGGATCATGGTAGTGATATAGGTAGAATAGCCCAGCAGCAGGAATAGGATGCTGGCTACTGTAAGACGGGTGTTGTGTTTAACGCGTTTGTAGTTGATAGCGTAACCGGCTACTTTGAGCAGGTAGGGGATGGCTATCAGGAAAGCAGTTATCAGTATGCGCAGGATCAGGCCACCGGTGTTATTGCCGTCGTTGAAGCCGGGGATAAGGATTACAGAAGCCATCAGGATGAGCGGGCCATAGATCCCAACTTTCGGATTCACATAGCCATAAGCCAGTACGGCTACCAGTGCGATGAAGTAGAAGGCAAAACCAGAGAAGAAGGGCAGGTGAAGGCTGTTTACGAAAAACACGTCCATGAAACCAGATGCTTTAATGGTATCCTGGATTAGGAATTTTTGTACCAGGCCGGTAATGACACAACCCATTACGAAAGCCCAGAAAATGCCCCAACTGGTTACCTTGTAGCGGCGGAAATAATAGATCATCACCATAGCGGGGATGGTAAGCAGGTTAAGCAAGTGAACGCCGATAGAGAGGCCCATCATAAAAGCGATGAGTACAATGTAGCGGTCGGCATTGGGGCGGTCTGCTTCGTGTTCCCATTTCAGCATGAGCCAGAATACCAGCGCAGTGAAGAGGGAAGACATGGCGTATACTTCGCCTTCTACGGCGGAGAACCAGAAAGAATCGGAGAAAGTATATGCCAGTGCGCCTACTGCGCCGGCGCCCATAATGGCAATCATTTTATCGTTGGCCATCACTTCACCGGTTTTCAGTAGTAGGCGGCGGGCAAAGTGGGTGATGCTCCAGAATAAAAACAGGATGGTAAAGCCACTGGCAATAGCCGACATAAAGTTCACGCCTAGTGCAGCCTGTGAAGGTTTCAGCGGCAGGGTGAAAATACGGCCTATCAGCACAAACAAGGGCGCTCCGGGGGGGTGAGGTACCTGTACTTTGTAAATACTTGAGATAAATTCACCACAGTCCCACAAACTGCCTGTCGCCTCCATGGTCATTACATACACAGTACAGGCAATGATACAAACGATCCAGCCTACTATGTTATTAATCCGGTTAAAATTCATACGGTTGTTTTAAAATAATCCGACAAAAATAGAAAAAGTAGTGTATAAAGCTAATAAGGTAAAGGATTAAGGTTTCATTAAGCCGCCAGGCGATAAAGTTGCAGGTCCTCATGAGGGGCACAATGGCACTCCGGCAAGACTAAATGTGGCCGGGCGCAATTTAAGGTAATAAATGGATGTGCCATTCACCGGAAGGCGATTGGGGAAAATATGTCGGCGGATACTGAATTTTGAAGGGTGAAGGGGCTGGGGTTGCCAGGCGTTTTTGCTGGTATATGGCGGCCTTACCAGCCATTTTCTGGCTGGGTGGCGTCGTCTAGCCGCAGGTCTGCGCCGGCCTGAAACCAGGCGAGTACCAGGGTCCTCAGGGCAGGAATATCGACGCGCCGCAACAGCAGGTTGTAATGATGGTGGCGGCCATTGGCATCAAATTCAATATAATTGTTAATGCCGGCAATGTAGCGGAAGGAGCGTAATGTATTCCGTCGGTCGTTTTCAAATCCGTCCAGCCAAAGGTGTATTTGCCGCAATTCCATCAGCGACCAGGTTTCCAGGATGCCATTGTGGTGCAGCACGCGGAGGGTGTGTTGTTCCGGCAGGAAGGTGGCGGTTACGGTATAATTTTCTCCCAGCAGCGAGTAGGTGCAGCATAAGATGGCAAAAGATATGAAGAAAAACAGGGAGGGGAGGTGCAGGGCTAATACCACATTCAGTCCCCAGCACAGCAGGAAGCCTGCCACTACGGCCAGGTATATTTTACGGGAGCGGGATAATTTGCGGGTATCCACAATAGGGATATGCATATTGGGTAAGGTTAAACGGTGTTTTAACAAGGAAGTATATTTTGCAGGAGGATGCCTGGCGTAATCCTCCCGGCCAGGCGTGCTATCCTTTTTGCAACAGGCTCCATGCTTCGGGCCGGGCGTTGAATAATACTTTGGTGGCGGTCCAGGTTTCCTGGAACAAAGGGGCCTGGCAGTAGGCTTCCAGCGCGGCTTCGCTATCCCAATGACTGTAGGTGAAGAGGGTGTGGCCGTTGGGCAATGCCTCCCATAATTCCAGGTGGGTACAGCCGGGGAATGCCCTTATCTGCGCGCGTTGCCGGGCAAACAGGTCCAGGAAGATGGCTACCTTATCGGGGTGGAAGCTCATTTTTACAATACGGAGTATCATGAGAAAGTGATTTATTCAAAAACGATGCGCACGGTCTGGTAAAAAGATAGTTGTGCCGACAATCCCTGCTGCATAAGCTGGTCGCGCTGGAAGCCCTGCAGGCCGAAAAGGCCAGCGGCATTGCCTTTATTCACGGCAATTTCCAGGTAGCCGGCGGCATTAAAGAGGGCTAATTTATGTCCTTCGGGTACGTCGGCATAGGTTTCACTCAGTTGGGTGATCACTTCATCGCGGCGGAAGAAGATGGAGAAGCGGCGGCCATTGCGAGCGGCATTAAACTGGTGACGGGTAATGTTCACCACCACATTCTCAAAGCTGTCTATATGAATGATCTGCCCTTCAATATAGTCGTCGCCCGTGAGGGGTTGCAATTTGTTTTTGAGTACAATGTCTTGCGTAACCTCGCCCAATGCTGCCAGGGATTGCCCTGCCTGCAAGGCTTTTACTGCTTGCATAAGGGTATGGATAATGGTAAAGGTATTGCGCGGGCCCTGTGTATCCAGTGGCAGGCGAACGACCATTTCGGGCATGCCTTCTGTGATCATGGTGAGCAGGCCATTGTCTGCACAGCCTATGTACTGGCCATTATGCCGGGCCAGCAGCACGTGGTCCTGCTTGCGGTCGAATAAATTAATGAGTACAAAATGAAAGGTGCGGGCAGGGAAAAAAGCAAAGGCGCTTTTACAGATATAGGTAGCCTGGGGTAAGTTAAACGGGGAGATGTGATGGGAGATATCTATCACCTGGCAATCGGGACAATGCTGCCAAAGGTGCCCTTTGATGGCGCCTACCAGGTAGTCTTGTAATCCGATATCCGATGTAAGCGTTATGATAGACATGATGAGAATAAAATGGGTCTGTTAGCCCTGCGATGCGTGATATGCTTCAATTTTAATGCCGCGCTGCAAAGAACGGTCATAAAATGGCGATAGCCTTGTATTTTTTTATCACGTGGATAACTGGCATGCAGTGGTCCAGGCAATGCGTAAAAAATATTGTGTGTTGTGCTGAAATGATCTGGGGAAGGGCACTGCGGGCCATGGAAAAGGGAGTGCAGGTATGCGGCGTATATCACAGAGCCGGGAAAGTGGGTGCATACCTGCCGGTAAAAATGAAAGTAGCGGAAGCACTTATTGCAAAGGCGATCCGGGTTCTTTTTTAAAATGGTTGAACACCAGTCCATCGGCAATGCCGGGTATGAGTTTGTTCAGCCATACGGTGAGTTTGCCCTGGCCTGTTAGCACCAGGGTACGTTTTCTTTTGGAGATGGCTTTATAAATTTCCACGGCTACCGCTGTGGAGGTCATTAGTTTGCCTTCGTCCAACGGTGTTTCACTTTGTGCGGCACCGCTTTGATTCAGGGCGGTGTTGCGGATATTAGAGGCCGTAAAGCCAGGGCATACCCACATCACGTTTAAGCCGGTGTGCAGATTTTCGGTGCGCAGTGCTTCGAGAAATCCCTGCATGGCAAACTTGGAGGCGGAGTAACCGGTGCGACCCGGCAGTCCACGGTAACCAGCAATAGAGGATACGCCCACTACAGTGCCTTTGCTGGCCAGCAGCGCGGGCAGGGCAAACTTAGTGCAGTACACTGTACCCCAAAAATTAATGTCCATCAGTGTTTTCAGCACGGCCACGTCTGCATCTTTAAAGAGGGCGCGCATAGAAATGCCGGCGTTATTGATCAAAAGATCGATGCGGCCAAACTGGCTGTACACTGCGTCAATAAAAGATTTGCAATCGGCTTCCAGGCTTACGTCGGCTACCTGGGTAAAGAGTGATGGTGCATGCAGTTCGTTTACCAAGGCTTGGAGGGCAGGCGCTTTGCGGGCGCATACGGCCACCTGGTAGCCTTCCCGGATATATTTTTCGGCCAGTGCCTTCCCAATGCCGGAGGTGCCGCCGGTAATGATGGCTACGGGTTTGGATGTAGTCGTTTGCATGTAATGGATTAGTAGTGAATGCTGCATCCCTTGCGGAACAGCGCTGTTGTGGAACAAATGTAAAGAAATATTTATGGATTTCAGCAAAGGGGCCGGCTACGGCCACGCCCCCACGCTTTTATAATAGTACTACTACAAAACAACTATGGGGTTGCCTACCCGAAAAGCGTGAGCAGGTATATAAAAAAATGGCCGGCATGGTAAGGGCCGGCCGTTGGTGTATTGGGTGTTGGGATTGTTATTGTTTGGTACGGATATTCCGGCTGCCATCTGGCTGTACATAATAGCGGAAGGTGAAGTAGGGTGCAGGCCAGAACAGGTCGGTCACCACGGGTGGATTGCCCTTGTATACGTTGATGAGTTCCAGCTTGCCATACTTGCCATCCGGGGTGCGGAGTACAAAGGTGCGGTGCTGCACAGGCACTACGATGTGATTGTCTAGCGAATAGAAAAACCATCCTACTCCGTTGCCGGCGTCCCAGCCTATTTTGTATACGGTGGAGCTGTTGAAGGCGGCGTTGTCCGGGGCTGTGTTTACCTGGTCGTAATCCTGGTTTACAATCACGATGGCGCCCTGTCCAGGGCCTTTGTAGCCGGGGTTGTATTCATAGGTGCCACTGTTTACATACACCTCCGAATTATAAGGGCCGGTGAAGGCCAGGTCCCATTGTAGCGAGGCCTTGTCTTCGTCGGCCACGGTTACTTTTGCGCCGGTGGCGAAGCGGAAGTACAGGATTTTAAAGCCAGCCGAATTGCCGCCCACGCGGGCGGTGGTATCGCCCGGCAAGTCGGTGATGACGGTGCTGGCACCGTCTTCGGAAATGGTGTCTTTCGTGTCTTTGGTGCAGGCGCTGAAAAGTGCGGCCAGGGTCAAAAGCAGGATGCTAATCTTTTTCATATTGCTGGTTTAATGCAGGATGGCGTAGCGGAGGGTGTAATAAGCGCCGGCTTCCCAGGGCTTGCCATCTTTGTAATAACTTTCTATCTGTAGTTTAATGAAGGTTTGGTCATCTACCTTCAGTACAATCACTTTATCCGGCAAGGGGGTGATGGTATGTTCTTCCATGTTGTATTGGTACCAGCCCTTGCCGCTGCCGGTAGGAATGGCTTTCAGCGTGTCGCTGTCTGTCTGGTAGGGGGCATCGGGTGCTTTAACCAGCTCCTCAAACTTAGCATGCAGCAGGATGGCTGGTTCATTTACCGACAGGGTAGTTTTAAAAAGGGCAATGTCCCAATGGCGGTTACTGCTCACGGTATCGCCGTGTTGCAGGTCCAGGTAGGTGGTGCCCTGACTGGCATTGATGTTACGCAGGGTTTTAATGTCCTGTGCCTGTGCGTTGGTGGCCAGGCATACAATGCCGGTAAATAGCAGGTACTTTATCATGGTGTAATTGTTTCGTTGATGTGATGTGCTGCAAACCGCCAGGTAGCACCTGCCAGCACCATGCGGCCAGGTTGTGCGGGCATGAGATAATCGGTATAATTAAAAATATTGTCGATCGTCAGTTGCAGGGTAAGGCGTTTTTGCAGCAGGTGTTTTTGCACGGAGGCATTCAGCAGGAAGTAGCCATTTACAAAAACATCGTGGGGGTCTATGTAGCCATTGTTATCGCGGTCCATGAAGCCGTATTTGCCCCGGTAGCTGGCCCGCAGCGAGTAGGTCATGGCCCAGGGACGTAGTTCGTAAAATACCTGTACATTGGCGCTGTGGCGGCTTCTGCCCGGCAGGTTAAAATAATCGCGGGGTGTAGCGGTGATGGTGCCGTAGTTCAGGTGACCGTATTTGCTGCTGCCGGCTTTAATAGAATCGATCACTCCCTTGTCTTTTGCGATCAGGTATTGATAGCCGCCGGTAAGGCTAAGCCCCTTCAGCGGCGACCATCGCAGGGAGGTTTCTATGCCGGTGGTAAATGCCGCCTGTATATTAAACCAGGAATACAGTTGCTGCCCATTGGACATAATGCCTACCTGCTGACTAAAAATCTGGTGGTGGATATTGTTATAAAAACCATTGGCTGTAAATTCCAGTTGGGTGGCTGGTTGCAGGGTAATGCCCAGGTTCCAGGAGGTAGACGTTTCGGGTTGCAGGTCATGAATGCCGGCGGCCACGGGCAGTACCTGCTGAATTAGTCCTGCTGCCTCCAGTTCCTTTGCCTTTTTGGTAAATACATTGGCCCCTATCACCGTATAACCCTCGGTAGGATTGGTAAATACCTGGTACAGTTGTGCATAGGTGGGGGCTTTAAAACCCTGCCCTACGGAAAATTTCAGCGCCATCCAGCTTGCGGGCCGTAAGTCTGCGCCCAGCGTGGGGTTTAGCTTACCGCCGAATATATTATTCCCATCGTACCGCGCGCCCAGGGTAAGGTTTAGGGTAGCTACGGGTTTATAGTTGGCCTGGGCATAGCCGAAATAAGTATACATGCTGTTATGACTGGCGGCGGCCACGTCTTGTAGTTGCTGGTAGTCGCCCCCGGCCCCCCCGGTGAGGGTGAGGGTATGTTGCAACAGGTCTTGCGTGGCTTGCAGCTCCACGCGGTGTATATTTTGAATGAAGTCGTTCTGTTGCAGGGTAGTGCCGGTCTGCTGCACCTTCACCGCCTGGTTAGTAGCATAGCGGGTAAAGTAATAACGGGTAAGTAGCTGCGGGCCGTGGTGAAGCTGGCTATTGAGCGCCACCATCATATTCATATCGTGCTCGTTCAATTTATCGCGGAAGTCCTGTGCGCCGTACGACCGGTCCATCACAGAGTTACGGCTGGCCACCCGTGCATTGAGCAGCAGGGCATGCACATCGTTTAGTTGGTAGCGGAAGCGGCCTTGCATATTCAGGCTGTTGTAAGGGGGCGCTGTTTTGCCTTGCTGCAGGTATTGGGTGTTTACATTAAAGCCATTGGTATGGTAATAATTGCCCGATACAAAAGCCGTTGCCTTTTGGTGCAGCAGCGGGGTTTCTGCTTCCAGCGTGGCGTCGGTAGATTGGTAGGTGCCATGTTGCAGGCTGGCCATGCCTTTCGTTTGGGTGACTATCTGCCGGGTAATGATATTGATGACCCCACCCAGCGCATCGCAGCCAAACAGGCTGCTGGAGGCGCCTTTGATCACCTCAATACGCTCAATGTCCGACACATTAATGCGGGACAGGTCGAAGTTGCCATTGAAGCGGCCGGTCATGGGCTGACCATTGATCAGGATCATAATATAGGCAGCGCCAAATCCCTGCATTTGCAGGCCCAGGGAGCGGTTGCCACTTCCCAGGTCGCTCACCACCGCCATGCCGGTTTGTTCCCGCAATACTTCATCGAGGCGGCGGCTGCCCATCATTTCAATCGTTTTGCGGGTAATGATGGTTACCGGCTGAGCTACGTTTTTTATATTGATCAAGTCGGTTTCTTTGTGCAGGGTGCTGCCTTGTACGGCCACTTCCCGCAGCGCCTGTTTGCGCAGGTGCGGCAGGCTGTCTGTAGGGAGGGTGGCGCTGGCAGCAGCCCAGGGGAGCCAGGCTAATAAAACGGTTAGTCCTTTATGCAGCTTCATGGGCTGCGAATTTGCAGCGTACTGCGCTCCCGTTGCGGAGAAAGAATTACCCGGTACGGAAAAACAGGCGGGCAGGCCGACAGCATTTACCCCAGGCGGAAATGTATTTACCCCAAACGGAAAACTTTCCCGTCTAAAGTGTTCCTGGGCCGGGAATTTTCCTTTTTGGATCAAGGGTGTTCCTGCCTGCGTAAAGCGGTCATCACCTATTTTGGCTATCATTGCAGGTAGAATCTGAACCACACCCCTTATGAAAAAGGACCAACAACCGTCCACAAACCATGCACCCAATGTTCTGTACTTTCGATATCTATCAAAAAGACGCACCCCGGTTGCGTGAAAGTCGCCGCCAGGTGGATCGAGAAGGGCACCAGGGCATGATCTATGAACTGGGCAGCCCCGATGGTATTTGCCTGGGTTATTATAAAATGCAATCCGCTCAGGCAGGCAGGGTACTGATCGATAATACATCGCCTTTCCTGCAACTTAGTTATACCATCAGCGGTTCTAAGAGTTATGCGCTGGAAAAAAACGCCCGCGCTTTTGCTACGTTCAAGAAACAGGAATACAACTACGTGTTCCTGCCGGAAGAAAAATTACACCTGCAATGGGAGGCTGGAGAGCCGCTGGAGATTTTTGAACTGGGTATCAGCCCCGAATTGCTGCTGCGCTTATTGCCGGAACAACACCCCTTTTACGCTGCGTTCAATAACAGCCTGGAAAATAATGTGCCGGCTACGATGAGCGAAAACAACCTGTCGCTGCGGTATAAAAATAGCAGCATCCTGTATGATATGCTGAACTGCCCGCTGGACGGCCGATATAAAGAATTGTACCTGCGCGCCAAAACCACGGAGCTGCTGGCCATTCAACTGGAAGAATATGAGTTGCAACTATCGGCGGCCAAACAGGTAAAGGCACCCAAGGCGCTGAAGAAGGAAGACATAGACCGTATGCACCATGTGCGCGACATCATTGTGCAAAATATGCATAGCCCCTGTTCCCTGATAGACCTGGCCCACCAGGTGGGTACCAACGATGCCTATCTTAAAAAGCAATTCAAAGAAGTTTTTGGCACCACCGTATTTGGCTACCTGCACGTGGTGAAGATGGGAGAGGCCCGCAGAATGCTGCTGGAAGGGCTTAGCGTATCGGAAGTGGCTTACCTCACAGGTTACAAACACGTGGCGCATTTTACCCGCGCGTTTAAGAAACATTTTAATATTGTGCCGAACCAGGTGAGAAGGTTTTAACCGCCGGGGGCTTTACTGCTTGAGGGAGGGGGAATGTCACCGGGTTGGGGGCCGCCGGGTTGCTAGTCTTTCCCAGTAACTTTATTGCAAAGTGCACGAGAGAAAGTTAAAATTATGGATAAACTGTTAAGCGGAAAAAAAGGGGAAATAGATGCTTAAACTCCGAACGGCCTTTAATTGATATATTCCCTTTCTGATGATGCTGAGTGTGGGGGTGAACGCTATAACAACTGCCGGAATTCCTTTTAATTTTTTACCTTTAGCACCTCATGGCAGACAAGGCATATATAACACCAAACGTTCTTAAGTGGGCAAGGGAATCGGCCAGCATGTCCAAAGAAATTGCTGCTGCCAAAGCTTCCGTAACGGTGGATAAATTACAGGAGTGGGAAGATGGAACAAGCCAGCCTACTATTAAGCAAGCTCAGTTTTTAGCAAAAGCGTACAAACGACCTTTTGCCTTATTTTTTTTACCTGAAATTCCCAGGGATTTTCAACCGCTACAGGATTTCAGAAAAAAAGATGCTAAAGACCTAACGACTTCCTCCATCTTTATAATACGTGAAATTCAACAGAAGCAGGCATGGATAAGCAATGTTTATGCTGAAAATGGAGAAGCTTCATTGCCTTTTGTAGGAAGGTTTTCCATGAAGGATAATCCCAAAATTGTGGCGCAGGATATACTTAAAACATTAAATATTAATCCACCGAATTATAAATCCGACGCGCCAATAAAAGAGTGGATAAATGCGGCAGAAAAAAATGGAATCTTTGTTTCAAGGACAAGTTTTATACATTCCAGATTAAAACTTGATGCGGACGAAATTCAGGGATTTGCTATTTCTGACCGATATGCTCCCTTTGTTTTTGTTAATTCAGCGGATTGGAATGCCCCGCAACTTTTCACGCTTGTTCATGAAATAGCTCATATTTGGATTGCAGCAACAGGAATATCAAATGCGATGGAGCTGGAGATTAATAACGGAGAAAAGTTTCAACCTATTGAGCTTTTTTGTAATGAAGTAGCCGCTAATGCCTTGATGCCAGAAAATTTTATATTGAATCTCCATGCAAATATTTCCCAAAACGCAAAGGATGTATTTAGCATGGCTAAGACATTGGGCGTAAGTTCATATGCTCTTTTAGTAAGACTGAAGCATTTGAAACTAATATCAATTTCCGCCTATCAGCAACTAAAAAAAGAAGCGGATTTTGCCTATCAAGATTACCTACATCGCGAATTGGAAAAGAAGGTAAGGCAGAAAGATAAGCAGGGGGGACCTGATTATTTTCTTCTTCAGTTAAATAGAAACAGCCGGCTCTTTACGCAAACCGTTTTGGACGCATTTCGTGGAGGGTACATTGAACCGACCGTTGCAAGCAGTTTATTGAACGTACAGGTAAATAAGTTTCAAAAACTAGAGGCCCAATTATATAGATAAATGCAACGGCACATAAATACTGTATTGATGCCAATGTGCTAATTCAGGCTTGGCAAAAATATTATAATCCAAAATTCTGCCCTGACTATTGGAATGTTCTAATAACGTTAGGCAGACAAGGTATAATATTTATCCCTGAAATGGTATATGAAGAAATTGTAAGAACCGAAGATGATTTATCAAAATGGTTAAAGAACAGTAAGATCCCGATTCATAAAATATCAGGACCCGTTACCATTTGCCTACAAACTATATATTCAAATAATCCAGTTCATAGAAATCTGGTTGATAATACTAAAGCGCGTTCATTAGCTGATCCTTGGATAATTGCACATGCGCTAAATGAAAATGCGACAGTAGTTACAAAAGAAGAAAAAATTACGGCATTAAACACTGTCAAAATAAAAATCCCCAATGTTTGCGAAAACATGGGCATTCGTTGGATTAACGACTTTGAATTTATACAGGAAATGGACCTTCAATTTATGTTTTCATTAAGAAAATAAACACCCTGCTCAATACTCCTAAAAGTACCTATACAACCATCTAACATTTAATACCGTATCAAGCATTTTGAAATAGATCATCTCAAAATGCGCTTAGTTATGCAGTAAAACACAAAAGGGCCTCCCATAATAGGAGAGGCCCTTTTTACGTATATGCCCGCCGGTGAAGCTATTCGCTGATGATGGCGTATGTTTTAAAATCACTCTTCATGGGAGCGGGGCTACCTTCGGCTTTTGCGGCGGCTATTTCTGCAAATCCACGCTTATGGCCTTGTACAAAGGCGTCAGACTTCATCCAATCTTTAAACGAAGTTTCCGTTTCCCAGTAACTCACAATGAGGTAAGGGCTTTCTGTATCCTCCGGGCGCAGTACATGCATATTAATGAATCCCGGCATGCTGTCTATGGCATGGGCCCGCGTGGCAAACAGCTCCTCGAAGCGGGTACGGAAGGAGGGTATGCAATGAATGTAGTTAATGGCTACAAAATGTTTGTTCATGGCTGTATAATTAGGTGATGTTGCAAAGCTAATAATGTCATGGCATTGTCATGGATCTTTGGCGGAAAACTTACTTACCCCAAACGGAAATTCGGTTGGTATATTCTGTAAACTGCTGTGGAACTAGGTTTGAGCGTGTGTCCGTTTTTCCGTAGATGGTAACTCTTTCTCCTTACAGGACCATTGGTTGTGCAGACATTTGCATCAGAAAAAAAAGTACTACAACGATGATGATTTCTTTTTACAAAGCAGCATGCAAGTACGCCCTCGTTTTCTTCCTAGGACTCACGGTTATTTCCTGCGGTAAAGACGACGACAAAGTGGAGCCAGAAAAACCAGATTATGGTAATTTTTATAAAACAATCAGCGTAAGAAATTTCCAGGGAGATACGACGGACAGTAATCCCACTGCCCCCAAGGTAACTTTATACTACAGCCTTGAAAATAACGAACGGGTTGCGGAAAGTTATCAGAAAACCACCCGCTGGGACTTGTCTTTCGGCGCGCTGTATTCCTCTGCGCTGGCGGGCAATAATGGCGCCGATCAAACCAATTATGGCAGTGGCTCTAGTGCCACCGGAGGTATCCTGATCCTGGCCCAAGCCTTTGACGATGTAGTGGATATTCCTTCCGACGACCAGTTTAAAACTGGTAAAGACCTGTTCATGACTGATAACGCCGGCGATTTTGGTACGGGTACGGGCTGGTACATTTATGATTTTGGCGGCACCAAGGTAGGCGATGGCAGTTATGATAAGCAACATGTCGTGTATGCGCTGGGCGATGGCGTTACGATGGCAGACAAGACCCAGATTGCCCCTCGTACCCTGGTGGTGCGTACGGCCAATGGGAACTATGCCAAGATCAAAATGATCTCCGTTTACAAAGACGCACTCACCATCGATAAATGGACACGGAATGCCCCACATATGTATTTCAATTTCGACTATTTGATGGTGCCCAAGGGCAGTACCAAATTTGAAACGAAGTAGACCCTTTCTATATAAACATAAACCCATGATCATTAAGCAACAATGGCTTTTCCTGCTGCTAGCGGTAGCATGCCTGGCCGCCTGCACCAAAACGGTAGACAAGTGGTCCGATAAAAAAGCAGACACAGTGCGGGATACTCTTACCACCCTGTCCGACAGCCGCATCATTGCATTTAAGGTACGCAATACCGGCGAGGTGAATATACAGGGCGCTATCAACGACAGCGCCAGGACTATCACCGTGTATCTGCCATACTTCTACCAGCTTCAGTTTCTGGAAGTGAACGTAACACTGCCGGAGGGCGCCAGTATTTTCCCGACATCTGATTCCCTGGTGCCGGTATTCGATACGGCAAAGATCCTATACACGGTAACCGGCAAGAGCGGCAGCAAAACTACCTACACCGTACAGCCAGTGATACAGCAGGCTTATTTGCAACTCAACGAACTGTCTTCAGCAACTAATACGGCGGTATTTAACATTGCCGGTGCCGGCGCTGCGCTGGGTATTTCGGGCACCAACATATTGCCCTCATACAGTGTCACCTCTCTTTATCTAATAGACAAAGGTGGGAAGGAGGTATACAAATTCCATGAGTTTGAAAATGCAACAAATTCCACCACGAATATGTCTTTCTCTATCGGCAAAAACGATAAGGCCCTATTCCTGCCGGATACGGACTACTGGCTGGAGCTGCGCTCCTATACGCTGTCTTCCCGCACCCAGTATCCAATACGTTTTGTACAATAAACTATTAATTTCTTCTCATATACGTCTGCCCTGACTGGCACTAAAAAATCCATTCATCACCCACTTTAAACCAAACAAATGAAAATCACTATAAGCTCCTCCTTGTTAACTGGCGTTACTGCCATCACCCTTTTACTGGGTGCCTGCTCCAAAAAAGCCGATTCCATTGCCACGCCCGGCACGGGCACCGATCCACGCGCGGTGACTGCCTGCACCTTAAAAGACACCGTGGTGAACAGCACCGGCACCAGCTTTAGCTATTATACCGCCTGGGCTCCTAAAACTGTAACATTGGCCGGCGGTACCGGTCCTGTGGTGCAATGGGAAGGTTACTCCAACAGTTTTGTTCGCCCGGTAACCGGTGGTTTTTACATTGGCACCATGGCAGCTGCAGATACCTGCTCGGCATGGTCTGTGGTGAAAAACAAGATTACGGTAAAGAATGCCAACCTGGGCGTAGCGCCGGATACGACCGGTTATTCCAAGTATAATGTAGTAGGTGTAAACGGCACCTTCAGCGGCGTGAATTTTGGCCTGGGCTATTATCACTACGTAACAGGTGTACCTACTGTAGATTCTGTGATCGTGATCTGGAAAGATTCGCATTCTACCAGCAGTAGTTATGTGAGCGTTCCAAGCGCGCTCACCGGCACACCGGAAGCCTATATTATCAATGTACGCAGCTTTGCTGTAGGTGGCACCTCAGGCGCCTACACAGACGCGGTGTCTTACGCTTACAAGAAAATTTAATTAAATGGTCAAGGCAGACGTTTTTATGAAACAACTCATTTTTATTTTTGCAGGGCTGGTAGGCGTATTATCTTCCTGTAGTAAGGAATACGTTGATAAATACCATCTTATTGCTGGCGATACGGTAAACGTATCCGGCTATACGAATATTCAATCTTTTAAAATAACGGAATTTAGTCCCGACACCGCGCTGTTGGCTACCATCAGCCACGATAGTATTATCGTGTATTGGCCCAGCTATAAAACGCTACCGGATAGTATACGCCCAGAAATTATCCTGCCCGCAAAGGCCACCATAGCACCGGTGTCTGGCAAGGCCATCGCCTTTCAGAGTGGAGAAGTATATACGGTGACCTCCGAGGCAGGCATACAGCAGCAATATAAATTGTATATAGACCTGCGCCAGCCCAAGCCCTCATTTTCGCTAGTGGCAGGGTCGCAGTTATGGACAGGCCCGGAGAATGTGTTGAATGGAGATTGGTTCCTGGCCGATACCGCCCGTACTAGCATCACCTTTGTAGCGGTATCGGATAAAAAGGAATACCAGGCGCTTTTGCTGAATATGAATAGTACCAGCATTCATTACGCATTACTGTCTAACGTACCGGCTGGCACTTACGATGTGAAGGTGACCAATGGCATTTACACTATATATAACAGTGAATCCAATGCCCGTAACGCCATTGAAGTTGTGAACGAGCCATACCCCTGGCTGTATAAGCTGGGTAGTCCTTTCCTGCTGAAGCCTGGCGGTACTTTCACTGTAAAGGGTACTTACCTGAGCGGCACTATTGGGGCTTCTATCATCACCAACCTGGATACGTTTGAGGAGTTACCGGTGAAAGTGGTGCGGGTTATTTCCGACGACCAGGTGGAGCTGCAACTGCCCGCAGATATAGCCCCCGGCACCTATCCCGGCCTGGCGTTATATACTACTACGGATGGCATTAACGGGCCTACTGGATTCAGCGAGCTGGTGATCCAGGTAACGCCTTAAGTTATATAACCCCACTATAAAACCCATCGGCAGCAATATTCCCGGCAAGTTTTCCCTTGCCGGGAACTGCCTTTTAAATACGTTTATACATGCAATACCTACTCACGTTACTTTTATTTTTTGTAGGCACGGTACAGGCGCAGCAGCGCATTGTATCGCTCAATGGCAGCATCAGCGAGGTGCTGGGGGCCCTGGGCCTGGAATCGCAGGTGGTGGGTACCGACATTACCAGCAACTACCCGGCTGCGATGGTGAGTAAACCCAAGGTGGGCCACAATCGCAATATATCGCCGGAAGGGGTACTGGCCTTACATCCTACGCTGGTGATAGGGCTGGAAAAACAACTGGATCCGCTACTGGTACAGCAGTTAAAAAATGCAAAGGCCAATGTGGTGGCACTGCCGCAGGCCCTGTCTGCCAACGGTATCCGGCAAATGCTGCAACAGGTGGCGGCGGCCACGGGTACGAGTGCCAAGGTGCCTGTCATTCAGCAGCAGTTTGACCAGCAACTGAAGGCCCTGCACTTGGCTCCCTTGCACCAAAAAGTACTCTTCATTTATGCGCGGGGTGCCGGCACCTTGCTGGCTGGTGGCGCGGGTACGCCGGTAGAACAAATGATTGTACTGGCCGGCGGAGAAAATGCGATGAAAGATTTTAAGGAATACAAGCCCTTAACCGCCGAATCGCTCGTAGCCGCTAATCCCGATGTACTGCTGCTGTTTACCGATGGACTGGCCAGCATAGGGGGCGCGGAAGGACTGTTGAAGGTGCCGGGCGTAGCCCAGACCAATGCGGGCAAAAACAAAAGATTTATTACCATGGAAGGGGAGCTGCTCACTGGTTTTACCCTGCGCTTGCCGCAGGCCTTACAAGAGTTACACAATAAGATTCAACGATGATGATGCGGGTGCTATTAATTGCAGGGCTGGTGCTATCGGTGCTGCTGGCTTGCGGCATGGGGGCCATGCATATACCTTTGCTACGGGTAGTTGCTATTTTGCTTTACAAACTTCACCTGCACCTGCCCATATCTTTTACGGAAAGTGAAGCCAATGTGCTATGGCAGATTCGCCTGCCCCGTGTATGCATGGGCGTTATGGTGGGCGGATCGCTGGCCATGGCGGGAGCGGCCATACAAGGCTTGTTCCGCAATCCCCTTGCAGACCCAGGGTTGGTGGGCATTTCGGCGGGTGCTGCTTTGTTTGCCGTGTTATGTATCGTAGTGTTCAGCGGGGTATCTTATTACTGGATGAACGTGGCCACCTTCCTGGGTGCGGTGTTGAGTGCCCTGTTGGTATTCCGCCTGTCGCGCAGTGGGGGTAGCACCCACATGGCTACCCTGCTGCTGGCCGGCCTGGGTATTAATGCCCTGTGTAATGCACTTACCGGGCTTATTACCTATATGGCCAACAACGATCAGTTGCGCAGTGTTACCTTCTGGACCATGGGCAGCTTGGGTGGGGCTACCTGGGCTACCGTGGCGGCTCTGCTGCCCTTCGTGGTGGTGCCGGTACTGCTGCTGCCACGACTGGCCAAGTGGCTCAATGCATTTGCGCTGGGCGAAGCCGCCGCCGCCCACCTGGGTATTCCGGTTAAACGCCTCAAGGCAGGGGTGATGCTGCTGGCTACCCTGCTTGTGGGCGCCTGTGTGGCGGTATCGGGCATCATTGGTTTTGTAGGGCTGATTGTGCCGCATATTTTACGCAGTGCTTCCGGCAGCGATCACCGGGCCTTGCTGCCCAACAGTTTTTTGCTGGGTGCCTCTTTACTCACCTTGTCTGATGTACTGAGCCGTACTTTAATTGCGCCCGCAGAACTGCCGCTGGGTATTGTAACGGCCATCCTTGGCACCCCGCTATTCATCGGTATGTTGATGAAACAAAAAAGACAACTCAATACCTGGGCATCATGATGACGATCGATTATGTTTCCTGCAAGGCGGGCAACAGGCATATTTTACACAGTATTTCCGCCACGCTGGGCGCTGCACAGGTGCATGTGCTGCTGGGGCCTAATGGGGCCGGAAAGTCTACCCTGCTGCGGGTACTCTCCGGCGAAGTGTTGCCGGGAGAAGGGCTGGTGTTGTTCAATAAACAAAACATTCATTCCAGGCCGGCCGCGAAGCTGGCATTGGAAAGGGCGGTACTTACCCAGCAATACGCGGTGAACCTGCCCTTTACCGTGCGGGAAGTGGTGATGATGGGCCGCTACCCGCATTTTAGCCGGCAGCCATCTGCCCGCGATCAGGAATTGGTCACGGAAACTATGCAGGCCTTGCAACTGGGCCACCTGGCCATGCGACATTTTCATACCCTGTCTGGCGGAGAGCAGCAACGGGTGCAACTGGCCCGTGTTTTAGTACAACTACGGCATGTGGACCAGCCTCACCTGCAAGGCAAGTACCTGTTGCTGGATGAGCCTACCGCCAGCATGGACCTGTTGCACCAACAGTTATGCCTGGGGTATGTGCAACAGTTGGCCGCAAAAGGATTGACGGTAATCATTGTATTGCACGACCTGAACCTGGCAGCCCAGTTTGCCAACAATATCCTGCTGCTGGCCAAAGGCCGAATTTGGGCCAGTGGCCGCCCTGGCGAAGTGTTACAGGCATCTACTATCGCCGCGGTGTATGGCATGCAGGTATCGGTGCTGTTGCACCCGGATTATGGTTTCCCCATTATACTACCTATGCAGCAGGGCCTGCCGGTGGAGGAATAGCCATCGGCTTTTTAAATAATTAGTTGCTTTGTAAGCCTTTGTTTGACAGCTAATACGTTTCCACAGCTTTAGTATTTCTTGCTGAGCCTTATTGGAATGCTACAATCGAAGTATTTTAGATGCTGGACAGTACTTAAAACAATTCGCTGGCTATTTGCCTGTTTAATAGGATGAGCCTATTGTTGGGGGATGATGTATTTTCTGCCTTCGGATAAAAAATTACTGCATATGCATGATCCGTTGTTTTGTTGATGCCTGCAATAATCAGGTTTTTTTCTTCCGTTTCCCATATTTCTCCGGATAGGATATTCTCATAGTTTTGCATACCTTTTCTGTAAAACAATTCTATTACTCGTTCCTGCCGTATTGTTAGCCAACCGTTCCCATACTCCGTATTAAATTGTATGACATAGGTACTGGCTGCAATGTTCACCGGGCGCCAGGTGTTATAAAATGCGTCGGGGAAATCAAGTAAATGGATGGTACTTATGTTGCCCGCTGCATCCCATTTTTCTAGTAACAATTTCTCGGAATCCTGTTTCAATAGAAGGGAGTCTTTTTCAAAAGAAAGAAAAAAAACCTGCAAAAAATGCTTCGTTTTTGAAATAAGTATTCTCCGGTTATTCTCATTTCCTTTTTCATCTATCTGCCTGTGGAGCCAGCCATCGCCTTCCTTTGCCAGCAAATGAATGTCATTGCCGGAAAGGAATGTCTTGTTTTTTTTCGGTAACGAAATGTTGATTTTCCATTTCTTTTTGATGGTTTCCTGATTATATTCAATCGTTAGCAGCTTGTCGGGTCTTGTATCTGAAAACAGGTCTACGTCATAAAAGATAGCAGCATGTGTTGTAACGCCAATAAATGTTCCGGTAAAGGATTTGTCAGCCTTAGGAGGATCTATTTTTTCCCTGTTAAAAACCGGGAGGCTTATTGCTTGTTCTTTATCGGCTTGGATTTGTATTAATGAAACATACATCTTTTGTTCCGGGTTAAAGAACAAATGTGGCAATATGCCGGCTTCTTCCAGGTAACTTTCTGTTTTTCCTCTTGTATCGATCAGGGTATAGTGCAAATTGTAATCCCCTGCATGATCATTATAAACATAGTTAGCTAAAAGTGTTTTCCCGTCAAATGATATATTATCCTTTGTTGAAACGGCCGTTTCAGTGGTAAGTATAGTAACAATGCCCATATTGTTTTGATAGGTGCTTACAGCAAACGGATCTGACTTTTCTATATTTTTCATGTTTTTAAAATATGCGCTACGCTTCAGGATGAAACTTTATTCAGTGGTTCAAAAAAATACAATTTAATTTTTTTTTACGGTGTTTCACCGCTTGATGATATTTTACGTTCACCAGGTTATGGCACGAACAAAACCTGCCGAAGCCCACAAAGCGCAAATAGCATACTGTTTTAATTGCAGATTAAATATTCTTCCTCACTGTACCCAATGTCTTACAGTATCTGGCGATAGTTGCTTTCAATTAGCTGCTTCTTTTTATGCTCTCCATACTCATCTACAATGGTCAAAATATGCCGTATCTTTTGATAGGATTTTGTTCCGGTAGCTAAGGCTGCTGTTTTATAAAGCAATGGTGTAGCAGCGGGTTTAATCGTTTTGCCTATTTTTATTTTTTTCAAATTTTTTAAGAAAAAAGTCAAAAAAAATAACCATCTTGAGCGGGCTTTATTACCGGGATGCTGTGCATCGGTAATCTTCACGGAAACTTAATATACCCGTTATGTATACCAGGAGGAATTTCTTGTTTCAATCAGTCATAGGTCTTGCCGCCACCTCGCTGGCCCCCTTGCTAACGGTGGCGAATACACGCCATTCAAAGTCTGCTGCCGGAAAAACTACCAGCTTGCCTGTAGGTATTGCAGGTTATACCTTTGCTAAGCTGGACCTGGATCAGTCCTTGGCCATTATGAAACGGGTGGCAATCAACTATCTTTCTATTAAAGATATTCACCTGCCTATAAACAGCAGCCCGGAAAAGATAAAGGAAGTGCTGGACAAAATCAGCGCTGCAGGGGTAAAGGTGTATGCAGTAGGGGTTATTTACATGAAGACCAAAGAGGCCGTTGATGAGGCTTTTGAATATGCCAAGCGGGTAGGGGTGCCGCTGATAGTAGGCGTACCCACACCGGAGCTGATCGATTATGCCGAAGAAAAAGTAAAAGCATACAACATTCGACTTGCCATTCATAACCATGGGCCGGAAGATAAGTTGTATCCTGCGCCCAGGATTGTGTACGATCTGATCAAAAACCGGGATAGCCGTTTAGGGCTTTGCATGGATATTGGCCATGCCACCCGCGCCGGCGAAAATCCGGCACAAGCGGCACTTGCTTATCATACCCGCCTCTTCGACCTCCACATCAAGGATGTAACGGCTGCGCAGCAAGATGGCAAAGCGGTGGAAATAGGCCGGGGTGTTATTGATTTTGCGGCATTAGCCCTTGCATTGGATAAAATAAAATATGCTGGTATTTGTAGTATTGAGTTCGAGAAAGATATGCAAGACCCATTGGCCGGGATCGCAGAATCTGCAGGGTACTTCCGGGGAGTAGTCCATACTGTAGAAAAATAGCAAAATCATACGGTACCATATATGCTATGAAAAGCCTTCAGCACCCAGTTGTGCGGAAGGCTTTGTTATGTGTAATGAAATATAATGGCTGATAATGGGGAATTAATAATAGGACCTTTTTGTATGTCGGCGCTTGGCAGGCGCCTATTTATCCTATATGTATCATGGAACAACGAATAATTTTATTGGACATCGATGGCGTAATGGTCACTACCGCAAGCTGGCGTCCGGAGGCTCTGGAACAAGGCGAATTTTACGCATTTAGTCCCCTGGCGCAGCAGCAACTAGACTGGTTATTGCAATACAGTGAGGCGCACATTATTTTAACCAGCACTTACCGTAACCGCTTTTCCAACGAGGGCTGGCGGAAGATCTTCAGCGAGCGCTGTGCCCACCTGCAAAGTATTCAGGTGCTGGATGATTTTAAATTGCAAAACAGGCAGCATAGCCGGCTGGCAGATGTAACCGAATGGGTGCGGCGTTATGGTGCCAACACCCATTACGTGATCATTGACGATGATAGTGCCCTGGAGGCGCTGCCGCCGGATATTAAAACGCAATGGGTGCGTACCATGCCCAAGGTGGGGCTAGACGTGGAAGCGGCTATGGAGGCGCTCACCATCCTGCGGCCGGTTAAGCCCGGATAAGCCATACATACAATGCCTGCGATGGTTGTGTTTATTTTTCTCTTACACTCACCGATATTCTGCGGTCTTTAATACGGTCTGCTTCGGGAGCATCGGCGGCATATTTCGCATATTGCGAGCCATAGCCCTCCGCTCCGGTTACCTGGCTGCCTACGCCTTCTTCGCGCAAAGCCTTTGCCACAGCTTCGGCGCGGGCTTGCGACAGTTTTTTGTTCGCCGCTTCTTCACCCACTCTATCCGTATAACCGCCTATTTTGATCTTCACTTTGGGATAGGCTTTTAATATCTGTGCAATGTTTTCCAACTCTGTGCGGCTGCTGGGCAAAATGTTGGCCGTACCAAAAGTGAAATTGAGCGTATTAAAATCAAACCAAATGTCCTTGCCTGCTTCGGTATAAGGGTCTTTAATAAAGGCAATGAGCCGGTCTTCTATCCCACCTTTAAGGGCGTCTATTTTCACGCCATTGGGCAGGGTTAGTTGCAGTGGTGCTGACCGGAGGGTAACCACGGTATCGGTGCCGGTGCTATGGTCTGTGGTGGTAATGGTGTCTGATATGGGCTTGCTGGCATTGGGTTGATTGCAACTGCGCAGCCAGTACCATACCCCTATAATAAGCAGCAGGCCTATGAGCAATGGCCCGGCCCAGTTAGTTTTCCGGGTGGCAGGTAATCCGTTGGGCCGGTTGATCACCGGGGCGGCGTCGCCGAGCAGCTGTTGCAGGTTAATCTCTGGGGGTACGCTGCTGGCTACCTCTTTCTTCTGTTGGGCCAGCAGGGAGGCTATGGCGCCGGCGCTCATATCATTCTCATTCACATGTTTGTGAATGACGGCCAGTGCCAGTGGCAGTATGGTGCCCAGCAGGGCCGATGTGGTACTTCCTTTAAGGCCTATGGAAGTGGTAATACTGTTGGCGATAGTACCCAGCCTGCTGCCAAACACTTCCGACAGCAAGGACGGGGCAAGGGATGGTATGCCGCCGCCTGTGTGGTTAAAGACGTTAGACACATTTTCCAGGATGCCACTTTTAAAAGCATCGTGGGAGTAATCTACCAGCGATGCCATATGGCCGCCCTCCACTTGCTGCAGAAGACCCAGTAGCGACACGGGAATAATGGCGTCTATACCTTTTTGTACATTGGCAGGTGTTTCGCCATAATACTGGGCCGCCTGTGCTACTACGTTTTCCGGAAGGTATTTTTTTATTGCGGTTACGAAATGAAATGCCATAACAGGGATTTTTAGGTGAGTAAGTATTTACAAATAAAGAACGGTAATTTATTTCAGCAAAACGACCGGAATTTTTAAGGCCCTCGGGTACAAGCCTCGACATCCGGTAGGACGAAGCCTCCTTTTGTAAGGCACATAATGCCGGAACAAAATGTCAGGAACGCCGGGGTGAATTTCTGATAAATTTAAAGGGTTTTTGGCTTTCTTCCAGCGCCCCGCCGCCAGGCGGCTCTTATTTTAATGCTTTTATGCCTTGCCGCTCATGGCATGGAACAGGTGCTGGACTGGCCGGATGAACGCCTACTATCCTCCACTTTCACCGGATTATTGCTTACCTATTTATCGTAGACGCTGCACAAGAATATTACATCTTCGCCATCCGCCACTTTGAAACCAGCAAATGCATAGACGATTCATTATTTAGAAGGTAAATAAATTGAAGAACTGGAGATCAGTTACCAAACAGAAAAAAAAGACAAGGAGCTTACAGGCGCAGCAACGGGACATCCATCATAAAAACCAGCGCCTGGAGCAGCTACTCGTAATAACGACCGCTGTATATTATATTTAAAAAATATTAATACGATAAAATTTGCAGTTTTCTTCATGGGAAATGCAAAAAATATTTTATTACTCGTATTTTCTGTGTATTTTATTGACAATATGCGAAAGGCTATTGTAAATAAAACATATTAAATATGGGAAGTGTAAACCTCAATAGCTATGCGCAGATTGCCAATACCTGGGACGAGATGTACATTGCCGGCGACCGTATGCGGGAACAATACCACCAGATTATCCGTTACCTGGAGCAAGAATCTGCCAGCGATTTAAGTAAAAAGGAGGAACTGGCCAAACGCCTGTTCATGAGCCAGGGCATTACATTTACGGTGTACGATAGTGGGGAGGGCATTGAAAAAATCTTTCCATTCGACATTATACCCCGCGTGATCACTGCCACGGAATGGTCTTTTATTGAGCTGGGCATTAAACAGCGGCTCAAGGCCCTGAACCTGTTTTTGAAAGATGTGTATACCAACCAGTTTATCATCAAAGACAAGGTGATACCCGCTGGATTAATTTACTCCTGCCCTCATTTTTTACGGGAAATGCACCAGTTGAAGGTACCCCATGATATTTATGTGCATATTTCCGGGATAGACCTTATCCGGGATTATGACGGTACTTTTTATGTGCTGGAAGACAACTTGCGTACCCCGTCGGGCGTAAGCTATATGCTGGAGAATCGGGAGATTACCAAGCGCCTGTTTCCAGACCTGATCCCTCAATGTAATGTGCGCAGTGTAACAGAATACCCGGCGGTGTTATATAAAAACCTCATGTCGCTATCCCCGCGGGCGGTATCTAACCCCACGGTGGTGTTGCTAAGCCCTGGAATGTTTAACTCCGCTTATTATGAACATACCACCCTGGCCCGTTTAATGGGCGTAGAGCTGGTGGAGGGTCGCGACCTGGTGATCCGCGATCACAAAGTGTTTATGAAAACCACCACTGGTTTGCAGCAGGTAGATGTGATATACCGCCGCGTAGACGATGATTTTATTGATCCCCTGGTATTTAATCCTAATAGTGTGCTCGGTGTGGCAGGGCTGATGAGTGCCTACCGCAAGGGCAACGTGGCCATCATTAACGCTATTGGCAATGGGGTGGCAGACGATAAAGCGGTGTATAGCTATGTACCCGACATGATCAAATACTACCTGAACGAAACGCCCTTGCTCAAAAACGTGCCCACCTATAGCCTTGGCAATCACGATGAGCGCGCCTACGTATTTGAAAACATGCATAAGATGGTGATCAAGAAAACCAATGAAAGTGGGGGGTACGGTATGTTGATGGGGCACGCAGCATCGGAAGAGGAAATAGAAAAGTATAAAAAAGAAATACGGAAAGACGGTGGCCGCAATTTCATCGCACAGCCTACCATTAGTTTGTCTACCGCACCCTGTTATATCGATGGCGTATTACAGCCCCGGCGTGTAGACCTGCGCCCTTATGCGCTCTACGGGCCGGATGGCATTACCATTGTGCCGGGCGGCCTTACCCGTGTAGCCCTTAAAGAAGGCTCCCTGGTGGTAAATAGCTCACAGGGTGGCGGTAGTAAAGACACCTGGGTTTTATCTTGCTGAACAAAAAATCATTATAAGCGCCTATGTTAAGTAGAGTTGCATCAAGCCTGTACTGGCTCAGTCGTTATGTAGAACGTAGCGATGGTATTTTAAGGATGCTCAAGATCAATTATGCTTCCTCGCAGGATAATATACAGGCTTTTACCTGGGACCCGGTGATCAATATCTTTTCCGCCGGCAGCACAGACGAGCTCTCTGCCGTAAAGGACGACAGCCGGCAGGTTTTAGAACAACTGCTTTTTAGCCGGGAAAACCCCTGCTCCGTGATCAACATGATAACCCTTGCCCGGGAAAATGCCCGCAGTGTGCAGGAACATATTACAAAAGACCTCTGGCAATGCCTGAATGAATATTATCACCTGGTGCGGGAACCCAAACTGCGGTGGTACGTACAGAAAGATGATCCCATGACGGCGCTGGACCTGCTGGGCAAACAGGTAATGCTTTATTACGGCACAGCCGATAGTACCATGGAGCGCGGCGAAATCCGTAGTTTTATGAGCATCGGCAAATTCCTGGAACGCAGTATACAATCGGTAGACATCTTAAATACGAAGTTCACCACCATTTCCAGCCACCCCGATCTGCTGATGGATGCCTCCTACTGGCAGCACCTGCTGCTGTCGCTGGGCGGGTACGAGCTGTACCTGAAATCTTACCGGGGCGGGTTTGAGGCCGAACAGGTGCTGGAGCTGGTAATGCTGAACAGCGATTTTCCCCGCTCTGCCAAGTATGCGGTGAAAAACATACAGCGCTATTTTGAACGCCTGAAAAGTGAAAAGAATATTGAAGATTATAATAATCTTTCTTTTAATATTGGCCGCCTGCACAGCACCATTACCTATAGTTCTGTGTATAGCATGAAGGCCGAGGGGTTAAACAATTACCTGTACAAGATCCGTAATGAACTGTATGGCATTGGTAACCTGCTCAATGAATATTATTTCGCCAACTCTTAATTTCCGCCAAGCAACATGCCTTTCTTCAAGATCAAACATATCACCAACTACCGTTACGAAGCGCCGGTGCGCGACAGCGCCAACCAGATCATGCTGTATCCCCTGAAGGATGAATACCAGAAAGTGATCCGGCATGAACTTAATATTTCCAACTCGCCGGAGGTAGATGTTTTTATAGATTATTATGGCAACGAGGTGGGTACTTTCACCCAGCACGAGCCGCACAATCAGTTAAGTATCTATTCCAAAATCTATGTTGAAACCTCCCCCAAGCGCCTGCCCCTGGACGATATTTTTGTAACAGAGCAATGGCGCATGCTGGAAGAACTGTCGCAGGAAACGCCCTATATCGATTACCTGAAGCAGCCCCTGTTCGATGGGGCCGACCTTCTGTTAGACGCCGCCATGGAGCTCAATGAAAAAGGAGATTCCCCGTTTAAGATTGCCGTGAAATTCTGTAATTACGTATACGAAAATTTTGAATATATTAAAGGGGTTACCAATGTAGACACCACGCTGAGCGAGATTTTGCGGCTGCAAGCCGGCGTGTGCCAGGACTTTGCCCATGTGCTCACCACCATGCTGCGCTTTACCAACATACCTGCGCGATATGTGAGCGGTTACATTTGCCCCAATAAAAATGGTATGCGGGGAGAAGGTGCCACCCACGCCTGGGCGGAGGCCTATATTCCAGGATATGGCTGGCTAGGCCTGGACCCAACGAACAACTGTATTGCAAACGAAAAACACCTGCGGCTCGCCGTGGGCCGCAATTTCAGCGATTGCTCACCGGTGAAGGGCGTCTATAATGGACCCTCCGGGCATATACTGGAGGTAAATGTATCGGTAGGATATGATGATGAAGAGGCTTTTGATGACCCACATTTTCAGCCCAAGGAGGTAGCATATTCCAAACCGCAGCCATCGGTGGGTGATGGGAAAAACAGCTATCAGCGTTATCTGGATGATATGCTGATACAGCAGCAACAACAGCAACAGCAGTAGGGTTCTTATATAACAAGCATTTTTTTTATAGCAAAAAAATAACCGGATGGGATCATCCGGTTTTTTTTTGTCTCAATCAAAAGGTGAACAAGTCAATGGTGCCGAAAACCCGGCATAATCATATTAAGATTGGTCTGTCATAATAAATGACCGGACGAGAGCGCCCGGTCTTCTTTTTTAAAACCATTTAATTTCAAGTGTTGCACTACATACATAAGACAATCGAATAGATAAAAAGGGTGACAGGAATGAAAAAAAAATATTTGTTAAAATATTTTCCGCCTGCGTCACCCTTTTTTATGCTATGCCTGTTATACTGCTGAAACAACAAGATCAACCAATATCATCAGGCGGCGTAATAGCCCCCCTTCCGCCCTGGTAGCATCAACAGGTAATAGAACATGCCCTTATTAGGGCTTTACATTCATTAACTACAATTTATGTACATGAACTTTAACAAAGAGTTCCGGGTGGACTATGTTTGCCCGTCAAGCAACCTCAACCCTCATGCTGTAAGCGGAAACGTTATGAAAAGCAGATGGCTCCTTTCACCTGTTTTTGCCTTCTTTTTTCTGTTAATGGCTGCCAGATCACCGGCTGCAGCACCTGCTTCCCATTCCTTATTGGTGCGTGATTTTACTGCGGACACTACTATGCTGGTAACCGGAAAAGTAACGGAGGAGAACGGAACGCCAGCGCCGGGTGTTGTGGTCAGGGCCACCAAAACCCAGAAGGTGGCAGTGACCAATGCAACGGGTGAGTACTCCATAATGGCGGCAGCAGATGATAAACTGATATTCACTTTTATCGGCTATGAAACTGTGGAAAGAAATATCAAAGGTGCCCGCCGCGTAGATATTACGATACGCGTAGGCGCAGCCAAAGGGCTGGGAGAGGTGGTAGTTACCGGCTTCCAGGAAATAGACAAGCGAAAATTTGCAGGGGCATCTACTAAAATAAAAGGGGATGATGTGCGCATGGATGGTACCACCGATGTAAGCCGTGCGCTGGAAGGAAAAGTAGCGGGCGTATCTGTGCAGAACGTGTCGGGTACTTTTGGTGCTGCGCCCAAGGTACGCATCCGGGGCGTTACTTCTCTGACCGGTGAAAACAAACCACTTTGGGTAGTAGATGGTATAGCACTGGAAGATGTGATCAATGTTACCAACGACCAGTTGTCCAGCGGCGACCCATCTACCTTGCTCGCCTCTTCCGTGGCCGGTTTAAATATGAATGACGTGGAAGACATTTACATTCTGAAAGACGCCGCCGCTACCTCGCTCTACGGTGCGCGCGCGATGAATGGGGTGGTGGTTATTAATACGAAGAAAGGCCGCACCGGCAACCTGGTGGTAAATTATACCGGTAATTTCAGTTCCCAGCTAAGGCCCAGTTATGATAATTTCAATATTATGAACTCGGCCGATCAAATGTCGGTTGATGCGGAAATAGCCCGTAAAGGCCTTTTAAATTTATCTGATCTGGGCAATGCTGCGGATAAGGGCGTGTATGGCAAAATGTATGACGAATTGCAGACCATAGACCCCACCACTGGAAAGTTCCTGCTGGAAAACACGGTGGATGGCCGGCGTAAATTCCTAGAACGTTATGCCAAGGCCAATACCGATTGGTTCCATATTCTTTTCCGTAATTCAACAATACAGGAGCATACCATCAGCCTGTCTGGCGGCTCTGATAAAATGCGCTCTTATTTCTCTGTAGGGTTTTACAATGATAATGGGTGGACGGTAGCCGATAATGTAAAGCGTTACACTTTTAATTCGCAGAACAATTTTACTTTTTCCAACAAAGTATCTGCCGCGCTGATCGCCACCGGGTCTGTAAGGCAGCAGCGTGCACCCGGTACCGTAGCCCGTACTACCGACGCCTTTTATGGGAAAATGAGCCGGGACTTCGATATTAATCCATACAACTATGCGCTGAATACCAGCCGGGCGCTGACGGCCTATGACGAAACAGGCAACCTGGAATATTTTACCCGCAATTATGCGCCCTTCAATATCCTGAATGAACTGAAAAATAACTACCTGAACCTTTCGGTGGTGGATATAAAATTACAGGGTAGTTTATCCTACAAAATAACCTCCCACATCCGCTATGATTTCCTGGGCGCCATTCGCTATGCCAAAACTAACCAGGAAGATATTGTAAAAGAAAATTCCAATAAAGCGGAGGCCTACCGGGCGGATTATAATGCCACTATTGCCAACGCTAACCGTTTTTTGTACAAAGATCCGGACGATCCAAATGCCTTGCCCCAGATCGTGCTGCCGGTAGGAGGATTGTATAACCGGAATGAAAATTCCCTGACCAACTACAACTTCCGCAATAGTGTGAATTACACCCAATCATTTGGCCTGCACGATGTGAATGTACTGATAGGACAGGAAGTAAAATATGCTGACCGCCAAAATGCAGTGAATACCGGATATGGCTACCAGTATGATTATGGTGGCAGTGTGATTGCCAATTACCTGGCATTAAAAAAAGATGCGGAGGCTAACTTGCCTTATTTCGGTATGTCGAAAACCTACGACCGTTATGCGGCGTTTTATGGTACGGCCGCTTACACCTATAATAACCGTTATAACTTTACGGGGGCTATCCGCACAGACGGTTCTAACCGTTTGGGCGAATCCCGTACCGCCCGTTGGCTGCCTACCTGGAGCCTCAGCGGTGCGTGGAATATTGACCAGGAGAAATTTATTCAAAGGGCTAAAAATATCAACCTGCTGAAACTGCGGGTGAGTTATGGTCTCACCGCCGATCTTGGTGTCGCCACTAATTCTTCCGTGGTACTAAGAGCGCAAAATACCCTGCGACCTTATGCCAGTGAAATTGAGCCCGGCATATATATCCAGGACTTAGAAAACGCAGACCTCACCTGGGAAAAACAATACTCCCTGAATGTGGGCGTAGATGCAGGCTTCTTTGATGGCAGGCTTACCACCACCGTAGACCTGTATAAAAAGAATGGATTTGATCTGATTGAAAATATTAAAACCTCCGGCATCGGTGGTCAGGATACTAAATTCGCCAACTATGCCGACCTGTCTACCAAGGGTGTGGAACTGACCATTGGCGGAGAAATTATTCGCAATAAAGATTTTGGATGGAAACTAGCGCTAACGGCTGGTTACAATAAGAATAAGATCCGGAATGCCCGCAACACACCCATCATTTTTGACCAGGTAGTGCCGGAAGGTGGCAATAAAAATGGATATCCCGTGAGCAGCCTGTTTTCGCTAGACTACAAAGGACTGGAGCCTACTACCGGCATCCCCCTTTTCGTAAATGAAAAAGGGGAAACTAGCAGGGAGATTAACCTGCAGGATGTAGAAACCAAATACCTGGTATATGAAGGCCCTGTAGACCCGCCACTGGCCGGTGGTATAACCAATAGTTTCCGTTACAAAACCTTTTCCCTCAGTGTACTGATCACCTACCAGGCAGGTAATAAAATCAGGCTGAACCCTGTATTTAAATCTACCTACTCCGACCTGGACGCATTTCCCAAAGAATTTCTGGACCGGTGGACACTGCCGGGTGATGAAAACCATACAAACATTCCTGGTATCATTGACGCACTTACCAATTACCGGATGGGCGGCGCTTACCCTTACAATGCTTACAACTATTCCAGCGCACGGGTGGCCGACGGTGGATTTGCGCGCCTGAAATATGTAGCGCTCACCTACAATTTGCCACAAAGGTTTACCAACAAAATAGGGTTTAATAACCTTTCACTTACTGCATCGGGTAGTAACCTGTGGTTGCTGTATGCAGATCCTAAATTGAAAGGGCAGGACCCCGAATTTTTCAACGCCGGCGGCGTGGCGCAGCCATTACAGCGGCAGTTAGTACTCTCCTTGAAAGTAGGCTTGTAAGGAATTTTAAAACAGCATCAGGTATGAAAAAAAATATGAAAATAGCCAGTACGCTGCTCATGGCAGGTAGTTTAATGCTGGCCGCGTGTAATAAATATCTAGAAGTACAGCCAGACAACCGCACCAAACTGGATAGCCCGGAAAAAGTGGCACAACTGCTCACCTCCGCCTATCCTGCCAATGATTATATCTGTTTTGCCGAATCGATGTCGGATAATGTGGGCGACCGGGAGCATGCCGGCGATCAGTATAGCGGCGATTTGCGTGTAAATATTAACGCTTACCATTTCATCGATTACGCCAGCACGGAAAAGGGATCGCCGGATGTGTACTGGCAAGGATGTTATGAAGCGATTGCGGCTGCCAATCAGGCGTTGCAAGCTTGTGAAGCCGCCGGTGATAACCCTGCCTATGCACCTTATAAAGGAGAGGCATTACTTGCCCGGGCTTATGCGCATTTTATGCTGGTCACCTTTTTTGCAAAAACGTATGACTCTACCACTGCCGGTGCAGACCCTGGCATACCTTACGTACTGGTGCCGGAAACTACGCTGTATGCAAAGTATGAAAGGAAAACCGTGAAATATGTGTATGATATGATCGAAAAGGATTTGCTGGAAGGCCTTCCATTGATCAGTAATGCGGCTTTTAAAATACCAGCCTACCACTTTAATAAAGCCGCGGCTAATGCTTTTGCTGCTAGGTTTTACCTGTTTAAAAAAGATTATAACAAGGTAATACAATACGCCAGCCAGGTGTTCCCGGGTGGTAATCCTGCAGACCGTCTCCGGGATATTAACGGTACATTCCAGCAGTTAACCCGTGCTGAAAGATTGGAAAACTACACCAGCGCCAGTGAAAGCGCTAACCTGCTGCTGGCTACGACCAATTCCATATGGGCCAGGGCATGGATAGGTTACCAGTTTGGACTGAACCGGGAGCGAACTATTTCGATCTATTATTCCGGTAATGTTACTGGTGCAGTTATGGATTATCCGATCTATTATTACGGTGCTAACGTGAATAATGATGGTTTTGAAAAATTCCGGGAGAATTTTATATATACAAGTGCAGAAATTGGCTACGCTTACATTTATGTTCCCCTGCTTACTACAGAAGAAGTACTGTTTAACCGTGCGGAAGCCAATGCACTGACTGGCCATACGGATGCCGCCATAGCAGACCTGAACGCGTTTCTCAGCAAACGCATTAGTGGCTATGACGCTTCTGTCAACAATCTTACTCTCCAAAAAATGATGGATTTCTACGGTCTGGACGCGCAAAAAGCCCTGGTGCAAACCATCCTGGACTTAAAACAAATGGAATTTATCCAAGAAGGCATGCGCTGGTTGGATATTTTACGGTATAATCTACCGGTTACACATGAGGAAGTAGGGGGCGAAACCACTACCATTTTGGGCAATGATCCGCGTAAGATCCTGCAAATTCCGGAATCGGCTCAGAGTGCTGGCATTGCGCCTAATCCCCGTTAATATTTAAAACGTCTTTACCCATAAACTCCTGACGATGAAATTTTATAAAACGGTCCTTCTTTTACTGATCATCACCAGCAGCATCACAGCCTGCCGGAAAGACAAAGCACTGAACGCGGATATTACCGGTTTAGGCGGCGACACCTGGGCGCAGGGCCCCATTGATAAGTGGCTCTACGATTCGATGGTAGTGACAAATAATATTGAAATGAAATACAAGTGGGACCAGTCTGAATTTGATATGGAATATACCCTGGTGCCACCTTTGGAAGAGCAAGTGATTCCCACGGCAAAGGCTGTTATCAGGATGTGGATCAATCCATACAATGAAGAGGCAGGCGATAGCTCCTTCATGAAAATATACAGCCCCAAACAAATTGTGCTGTCCGGAAGCCTGGCCGTGCAAACCGATGGTTCCGCCGTACAGGGGTTAGCAGAGGGGGGACTTAAAATACTGCTGTTTGGCATCAATAGTTTTGATCCAACTAATTTTTCGCAAGTGTCTGAAATGGGCCATCTCATGCATCATGAGTTCACCCACATCCTCAACCAGAAAAAAGCATACCCCATAGAATTTAATAAAGTAACTCCTGACGGATACTCGGGCAACTGGACGGTGGCAGCGGAAAATTCCTGGACAATTGGCTTTGTATCTAATTATGCCAGGAAGGAACCGGGTGAGGATTTTGCAGAGCAAACATCTTATATGTTGATCATGGGGAAAGCCGCTTATGATAGCGTGGTACAACATCCCTTTCCCGATTTTCCGGATAGTCTGAATAATGATGATGGCATTGCAAAACTAAAAGCAAAAGAAAAACTGGTGGTAGATTATTTTAAGGATGCGTACAACCTCGACTTTTACAGTTTGCAAAACAAGGTGCAGGAAGGGTTAAAAAAAGTGGGCCATTAAGCATGACGGCCATTATATGCTGATATAAAAAAACAAAACATGAAAAAATACCTGCTCTATACAATCATCTTTTGCCTGAGTGTTACAGCCTGCAAGAAAAATAACGACAAGGCGGATTTAGGTGATCCGGATAAAAGGCTGAATACCGTGTTGGCAGATTACCAATCTTTGCTGGTGGCTTCCCCCAATGGTTGGAGGGCGTTGATATGGCCCAATCCGGAAGAAAATGAAGTGATGTATCCTTTCTGGTTCCGTTTTATGGATAGCAACCGGGTGGAAACTAAATGGGAGAACCGCCCTGCATTTGTGAGCAGCTATCGTTTCAAGGCCCTGCAACGCCCAGAACTGATATTTGATACTTATACTTACCTGCACGAATTGGCCAACCCTGAAACCGGAACACTACCTAATACGGCATCTGGTAAGGGATTAACTTCCGATTTCGAATTTGAAGTTATTGCTGCCAGCGAAGATAGTATAGTACTGAAGGGAAAATATAATGGGTCCAATGCGACATTAATCAAGGCTGCCGTTAGCGATACAGAGCATATAACCGTGCCAGGGTATAAGCTGGCCCGCACTTATCTGGCGCGTGTTCACCGCATTCTATACAAGACCACCGCGGCAGAGGGTACCATTTCGAATATTTCTAATGTGGTTATTAGAAAAACTTTCAATCCCCTGCATACCGTTGGGGTGGTAGCGGCCTTTTATGCAGACCTGGGCAGTAGTGATTGGAGTTACCTGATCACTTTTGATGAAACCACTCAAAAGATAACGAAGGTAGAGCCGGATGCTACAATGAGTAGCGAAATCCAGGCCGGATCTTTTCAAGTGCTGGAAAATACGTATGACACGTCCACCGGAAATGTTTTTTTGAAAACTTCTTATACCAATTCTTCAGGAGCCGAAAGGGTGACGGAGGAAACATTTACCCTTGTTCCCTAATTAAGCGTGCTTATTGCGGCAGCCTTGTGGTAAGCCCCAGTGGCTTTAAAGCAGGGTTTGCCTGCAAGGCGGCAGCCGGTATTTCCAGGGTATAGCCTGGATCATTTTTTTGCAGAATGAATTGTTGCCGGGCCTGCAGGGTGTCATTTATTACAGGGGTGAAATAATGTGTGATAGCCGGTTGGTCTGTGCGTCGCAGATCAAACCAGGAATGTAATTGGAAAGCCAGTTCCTTTCTGCGCTGTAAGGCAATTGCTTGTAATAACGCTTGCGGATCGGTGATGCTCAGCGGTGTTACATTCTTTACCCGGTTGCGCTGCAACAGGTTAATGTCTTCCAGTGCTTTACCTGTTTCACCCAGGTGGGCATTGGCCTCCGCCCGGTTCAGATAGGCTTCGGCGCTGCGGAATGAATAGTTATAATAAGTTCCGCCTGCCAAAAAAGTATACGCGACATAAGAAACCTGGTCGTAATAATTCTTGTAAAAAAACAAAGGAGGTCGCTGGTCGCCGGTGGCATATTGTTGTAACAAGGCCGGTGCCACCTGGAAGCCAAAGCTTTCGCCCTCTCCAAAAATACTTACCTCGCTGGCGGAAAGATCATAATAGTAGGTGTAAATGATTTCAGGATTTTGCGGAGTGAAGAAGGGAGAAGTGTAATAGTTGCCAGACAAAAAATTCTTATTAGATATATCATATAATACCGGGTGTATAGCCAGGCATTTATCGGCATACGCTACGGCCTGTTCCCAATTGTGCATGTATAAGTATATCCTGGAATACAGCAGGTACACGGCCGCCGGGGAATAATGAAATACAGTACTTGTTTTGCCAGCCTCCGACAGGCATTGTGTTGCGGTGAGCAGGTCGGTCAGTATCTGGTCGTAACAGGCACCCACAGTGCTACGGGGAATATTCACATTTTCTATGGTGCTGGTGGTTTTAATGGGTATGCCCATCGGGTCGTCGGGGTTAGCCGGATCGTAGGGATGCCCGAAAATATTTACCAGGAAATAATACGCCAAAGCCCTGTTAAAACAGGCATCCCCCAGCAGAAATTGCCGGTCGGCTGCGTTGCCCTGTATTTGCTGACCGGCATCTGTAATTACATTACATGCCGTGATAATCCTGTACAGGCCCAGCCAGGTATCATTGAGGGTGGATGAGGGGGAGTGTCGCTCATCGTATTGGGCGTCGTAGTAATTTTGCCAGGTGTAAAATGCGGAATAGGGACCCCGTCCATCCACTAGATCACTATGTACAGTATCGATGTTTTCTGCTATGTCTGGAGTGAGCATATCCAGGAAATACAAAGATACTCCGCTGCCCTGGGTATAAATATCGCGATTCCAGCCCTCTCCATTCAGGATGGCCGAATAGTCGGCTACCGTTTTAGGTGTGCGTTGGTTATCCGGCGGTTTGTCCAGGTATTTTTTTTTGCACCCGGCCAGCAGCAGGCTGGCGGTTAGCAGGTAAATAATATATGTAAGGTAACATGTTCGCATACTAAAAATTTATTGCTGTTCCAATGGTCATGGAGGGCCGTCGTGGCAGTGTGCCGGCTGGTAGTTCCGGATCCTGACCGTGAAGTTTTTTGTTGGCGGCCAGCATAATATCGTGCGCCTGTACATAACAAGACATGCCCTTGAACGAACGCTTTCTGTTGGGCATCGCTTGTGGAAGGGTGTATTGTAAAGAGAGGGTAGACAATCTTACATGGCTGGCATTCACTGTGCGGATGTCGCTGTTATTATACATTTCTGCCAGTTGGGTAGATATCAGGTATAGGGGAGCTTGCTGTAGCAGTGTCTGTGCAAAGGAAGGATCAAAGTGATAGTACTGGATAAGGGTCATGGTAAGCTGGTCATAGATCTGCCAGCCAAGCTGCCCGTTCAGGGCGGGGATATTAGTATGGCTTTCGTCGCCGGGTTTTGACCATCTGTTAGTTACATCCAGGGAGGCGTTTTCTGCGGGGTTAGGCACAAAGCCGGCTGCACCGTAGAGGTTAGATAGCCGTTGTACATAGCCCAGTTTTATTAAACATACGGCAGACAGGCTCCAGCGCTTATAACTCAGCCGGGTAAAGAAACTGCCGTCTGCAGCAGGAATGCGGCGCCCCACTGGCACAAATACGTTGGCATAATATTCGGCTACGGTGGGTTGCACGGTATAGTCTCTATCATATATCCCCCGGAACGTAGGAGAGCCGGCTTTATCAAGGCCGGTATACTTGAAGGCATACACGGTATTAGGATCTGTACCCGAACGGATGATATTGCCATCGAGGTACTGCTGCTGGTTGCCGATGATGCCGTCGCCGGCAAAATTGGTTTTTAATGTTTTTGTATAGTTCAGCGCAAAATTGGTGCCCACGCTCCATTGCCAGCGCTTGTTTTGGATAACCTGGTATTGCAGGCTGAATTCAAACCCGTGATTCAGCACGCTGGCGCTGTTGAGCAGGAAAGAATTTACGCCATTCTCTTCCGCCACATTAATGTTGGCCAGCAGGTTATTGGCTTTCTTGCGATAGGCTTCCACGGTGCCATTAAGCCGGTTATGGAAAAAAGAAAAATCTGCTGCAGCGTTGTAGGTATAAGTTTTCTCCCATTGCAGCGCCGGGTTGGCAAAATTGCTGATCACCGCCTGCTCCTCGCCGGAGATGCCTGCTACTGGGTCGGACATAGTGAGGCGGGGTGGATCTATTTCCGGCAGCCCGTTATTGAAACCATAAGACAGCCGCAAAGTCAGCATATCCGCAGGATGCAGCTTTTGCCACCGGGGTTCATTCAGTACATCCCACTTAAAGGCAGCAGACCAGGTGCGTTGCGTAGCCCCTCCATTCATTTGGGTAAAATAATTGGCGCCATCCTGTCGTAAATTAAAATTTATCGTGTACCGGTCTTTATACGAATACACCAGCATACCATACCAACTGAGCTGCCGGTATTGTTTGATGAGGTGGTGAACGGTCGTATCGGCATACTGCTGCATGAACGCCTCGTACAAAGGGTATTGTGCTGCATCGGGCGGATGGGATACTTTCCCGCTATCGGGATAATAGCCCATCAGGAACAGCTTATTGATAGTGTATTTCAGTTGCCGCAATTCATTGCCTGCCATTACCTGTATAAAATGTGATCCTAGTACACGGCTGTACTCCAGGGAATGGCGCAGGGTATAATCGGACTGGCCGGTATTGGTTTCCTGGTATTCTCCACCTGCGGGCAGGATGATATTGCTCTTGGCACCATCGGTATAAGGCATGTTGGGTGCCAGGCCCAGTCGGTACCGGTTAGCCACGTAAAAGGTGGATTCACCTGCATAGGTGCTATTGCGGGTATCAGAACTTCCAAAACCGTACAGCCCATGAACTTTAAAAAATTTAAGGAAGGTATAGTCGGCATTCGCCACTACATTATACGTATTCACCGAAGTGCGGGTACGGCTGTTCTCCATATCTGACACAATATTAAATTGCGACAGTTGTGCAGTATCCATTTCATAATCCTGTAACGACCAGTTGGGCGTATAATAAGAGGGATTATAGTAGAAGCGCTGGCCGTTTTTAGTGTAGGGAAGTGTTCTGGCAGTATTGTATGCATATTGGTAAGGGTCTAACTGGTAGGGATATACGCCGGTATGCCGGGTGCCCGAAAGTTTGATCCCTGTTTGCAGGCCGGGTGCCAGGCGTTGGGTAATGTGTAACAGGCCGGAAAACTGCTGGGCATGGGTGAAAATAGCGGGACCTTGCTGGCTGGCATATCCCAGGGATGCATAATACGCGGTTTTATCGCCGCCCCCGGTTATCGATACATTATAGCGTTGGCTCACCCCGTTGTTAAACAAAATGTTAAACCAATCCGTATTCATCGCTGCATATTCCTTTTCCCGTTGTTGCAATTCATTTTCTGTTATTTTTCCTTTGCTGTAATCAGTATAATCCTGCTCAAAACTTTGCGGCAGTACCCCATTCGAAAAATTTAATCCTTTGTCAATGGCTTCTTTGGAGAGGTCCATTCTTTCTGCTGCATTCATACGGTTCAGGTGGCGGTAGGTGGGTCGGGCGGAAATATTGAGCATTTGGGAGAAGGATACCTGGGGGCCTTGATGATAGTTTCCTTTTTTGGTGGTGATCACGATCACGCCATTGCCGCCATTTACACCATACAGTGCGGCGGCGGCGGCGTCTTTCAATACATCTATGCGTTCAATATCTATAGGGTTCAGGCCTATCACAGGACTGCTCATCAGGTTCACATTGTCCAGGGAATTAATATCCATGGGGTCTAATTTCACTGGAGGATTAGCAATAATACCATCTATCACCCATACCGGTTCGCGGCTGCCCATGAGAGTGGCCGTGCCGCGCAACCTTATTTTGGGGGCTGCACCTGGCACCGTACTATTCATGTTAATATTTAGTCCTGGAACTTTTCCTTGCAGCATATTATCTACCGAAAGCTGGTCGCTACGGTCCAGGTCATCTACTTTCAGGCTGGTGACGGAGGCGGCGGAATATTTTTGTCTCACCGAGGAGTAGCCGTTAATGACCACCTCATTCATTGCGGTAAAGGCGGGTTGTAAAATAACGTGCAGGATGGATTGCGTACCTACCGGTAGCTGCTGGGATTGCATGCCCAGGTAAGACACCTGCAATGCCTGTGCAGGAATAGGTTGTAATGACAGCCGGAAGCGGCCGTCTACATCGCTCACCGTACCGTTGGTAGTGCCTGCTTGCACGATGTTGGCTTGGGAAAGGGGGGTGCCGTTTTTGTCGGTCACCACCCCGCTAATTTGCCGGGATACTGCCCCGTTGTCGCTCGTTTTATCCGTTACAATGGCCATTACCTGGCCAATATGCTGTACGTGTAATGGTTGATCTTTTAATAACAGGCTTAATATATTGTCTGCCGTTTCATCCACTACATGCAACGTAACCCGGGGTAATTTTTCCAGTTCTTCGCGGTTGTAAAAAAAAGTAATGCCGGTAGTAGTGGTGATGCGTTTTAAAACATGTATTACAGTTTGGTTCTTTACCCGCAGGGTAATGCGGGACGACTGTGCATAGACGGCCCGGCTTCCTGACAAAGCGAGTATAACAATTGTAAGGATTATCTGGGGCAATACCACAGCGACGAGCCGCCTGTTCTTGCCACACAATCTGCTATTGAGCATTTTAGCCGTTGAGTAATAATACAAGGCTTTAAACCACCGTGGTTTTAGGAAATTTTTGGCGGTAGAAGACTTTGGTGCAACAATAAAAATTACAATCCGCGTAGCTGCTGGATGTTCAGGCTAAAATAAGGAAAATATTGTGTTATTGCACTTCAATTATGTGTTTCAGGGAATCTACTTTAAAAGAAATGTTGGATGTAGTGGTGGATTTGATGAGCGCTAACAAAGGTACTATGTTCGCTGGTTTGGGGATTGGAGGAACGTTAAAATGCAGATCATTTAATTGGTCATTCTTTACAATAAAGGTATAGCCGTATAGGAATCCTAATCGCTGTAAGAGGGAAGGCAGGGGTTCGTCCGTAAAAATAAGTTGTCCATCTTTCCAAGCCAGTGCGTTAGCCGGATTGCCGTTACTTACCTGAAGCTGGCCGGTAAGGGTATCGAATGCTGCCTGTTGGCCGGGGGCCAGGTATTGCAGGGGAGTATTGGCATTTACGCCACTTACGGCTATTTTGCCGGCCGAAAGGGTGGTAATAATATGTGCGCCGTAGGCATTAATATTAAATAAGGTTCCCAAAACCTGCACGGTTTGTTGGTGCGCGCGCACGGTAAAGGGCAATTTTTCGTCGGCGGTCACGTCAAAACACGCTTCGCCGGTCATGTCCACTTTGCGGTCTGTTTTCCCGAAACTGGCCAGGTATTGCAAGCGGGAGCCGGCATTCAGCCAAACTTTACTGCTATCTGGCAGGGTAAAGAAGCGGGTTTCATTGATGGGGGCTTCCAGTGTCAGGTAGGCCATGGTGCCTGGGGCGGTGTGCCGGGGCTGGAAAAACAGCCAGGCGCTGCCGCCCAAGGCCAGCAGTATGGCAATCACGGCCGCATAACGCAGTGCTCGACGCCATACCGGCATCATTACCGGGGCCTGGTTGGGCAGGGAAAGTTTCGATTTTAAAGCAGCCAGCTCCGACGGAGTGTCCACTTCTTCCCAACCTTTTAGCTCCCCGGCCAGGGTCCGGATCTTTAATATTTCCTGCAACAGATCCTTTTCCGCCTCCTTCAGCTCACCAGTATTGCCGGCAGCCATAAGCTGGTCTCCCTGCGCTTCCAGCGCCTGGTGGATCTGTTCCCAGTCTATTTCCGGATTATTAGGATGATTTTCCATGATTCTACTTAAAGACAGTTGTTTTTGAAAATAGGGTGATGCCGGCAAGGAGGATTAACAAAATAGCGGATACCGTACAACTTTTCCGGATAGTATGGTAGGCCTTCCGGATATGCGTTTTTACGGTATTGATCGAAATATTCATCTGCGCGGCAATCTCCATGTATTTTAAACCATCTACTGCGCTCATCATAAATACGGTACGTTGCCCGGCAGGCAATTGGTCAATGGCTTTCAGTAATTTGATCTTATACTGGTCGGTACCGTTTAGTGGGGTGTCTTCCGGGAGTAACACCGGTTCATACAACACATCCTGGGCTTTGTTTTCATGTCGTAATTTTACTTCCTCACTTTTGATATGGTTGAGGCTCCTGTTTTTAACCGCCACATGCGCATACGATTCAAAATTGATCAGTATGTCCTGATTATTGAATTTTTCCCAGTATTTAATAAAGAAATCCTGCACGATATCCTTAGCAACGTCCATGTCTTTGACATAGCTGTAAGATATTTGGCACAAAGACCGGTAATATTTATTAAAGAAATATTCCAGTTGGGCCTGGCTAAGAAATGTGTCGCTCATATATCGTTATACGGATCGGGCAATTGCCTAAGGGATATAGATTAAATGGCTAATTCTCGGAACTAAGTTCATTAAAGAATATAACACATATATCTACATGTTATCATCCATGTTTATGTGTTCTTGTATAAATCCCCTTATAACACCAGGAAGCGCATAAAAATTATTTGTATAGCTATAAACCAACATAAAGAAAAAGATGAATTTAAAACGAAACGTAACGCAAGATATAACACTACATGTATGCACCACGCAAGCATTATTTACAACGTGTAGAAATTAAATAATATAAATAAATATAAGGAGTAAAAAACACTTTTTTAACAGCATTTTAATTCGCCGGGCAAAAGCCCTGCCCGGTATGGGGGAGCATACCTGGGACGCTGATAGCGGCATGGGAGTGGATATTGGTGGGTATTTTTACCTGGCGGCAAGCTCAATTCCTGATCTACTATCAATCATGTTGATTAATTATAGTGAGGGGTAGGAGTTGGGTAATGGTTTATTTTTGAGGTAGTTACGTTTTATGTTATGGCATGCCATGGTGGATATGGCCTGTAAGGCGCTGAAAGCTGTTGAATCGCCCACCGATATTGCAACAAGGCTGGAAAAGGTATTTGTACGACCCACCTAACCATCCACCGAAAGTATTGCCAGCGGCCAGCCGTATAATTACCAGGTCTGCCCTTGGTTCGCGTAAGCCCCGCCCTGCTTACCTTTAAGAATCCCCGGACGGCCCGGGTTTATTATGTCCCTACATCCAAACTTTTCCCCTAATTTGCCGGCTTTAACGTACGCATTACATGATAAGACATTTCCTGGTACTGGCAGCCACCTGCATAACAGCATACACCTTACCCGCCTGCAAAACTATCCAACCCCTCCCTGCCGGCAACGACCTGGTGACCGTCATCACCATGCCTTCTACCATTAAAACCGGCGGGCCGGTGATGCTTACTTTCACCGTTACCAATCCCAGTAATAAGGAATTGAAATTCCTGAAATGGGAAACGCCCTTCGAAGGCTTTCGCAATGATTGCTTCGACATCCTGAATAATGCCGGCGAACTATTGCCTTACCATGGCATCATGGCAAAACGGGTAATGCCCCCGCCGGCAGACGCCTACATTACAGTAGCGCCAGGCCAAAGCACTTCCGCCAGTATTGACCTTGCAACAGGCTACCGCATAACCCTGCCGGGAGATTATTCGGTAGAATATACTGCCAGCAATATGAGCGGGTTAAAAAAAGTGAATAAGATTTCTTTTACGGTGGTGCAGTAAGGGAGGGATTTAATTTGGGCGATAATGCGCATGGGCTTTTGCATTTCACTCGGCCCGTTTGCCTTAGCGTAACGCAGCACATTGCAGCCATTTTCCGCAGCCGCCAGGTGATTTTCTCTTTTTGCTGATGCAAAATGAAAGCCCCCGTGGCAGCGGAGCCCCTTCTGCCGCAAGCCGGAAAAACCGCGCTGGCACTTTTTTACATTCATCCAGTATAAAAACCGCTTCAAGGGCCAAGTACCCGGCACCACCCACCTAAAACGTACTCCTGGAAAAGAACCAAATTTATCTTTCAAAACCACACTTTACTTTTGCGGGATTCTAAAAATCCGCCTATGCAAACCACCAACGTACATCCTTCCGTAAAGGCCATGCGCACTACCTTACTGGGTATTGTAATCAGCATTGTGCTGGTGTTTGTAAAACTGGCAGCGGGTTATTTCGGCCATTCTTATGCACTGGTAGCCGATGCTTCGGAAACAGCTTCCGATGTACTCAGCTCCGGCTTGTTGTGGATAGGCCTGCGCATTGCCATGAAACCTGCGGATAAAGAACATCCTTATGGTCATGGCAAGGCGGAACCTTTGGCGGCGGTGCTGATCTCTTTATTTTTATTGGGGGCAGCCATTTGGATAGGATGGCATGCCATTACCTTCATCCGTACCCCGCACCAATTGCCCCAACGCTTTACGCTGGCTATCCTGGGTGCAGTGATTTTCATCAAGGAAGCCATGTTCCGGTATGTATTAAAAGTAGGACAGGAGATCAATAGCCAGGCGGTGAAGTCGGATGCCTACCATCATCGCAGCGACGCCATTACCTCCATGGCTGCTTTTGTGGGCATATTGGTGGCCATTTTGCTGGGCAAGGGATATGAGGCGGCAGACGATTGGGCGGCCCTCATTGCCAGTGGCATCATCGGTTACAATGCCATTGCGTTGCTGCGCCCAGCGCTGAATGAAGTGATGGATGCTGCACCTGGTGCGGAGATCGTAGAAAAGGTGCGGGTGTTGGCCAGCGGATTGCCGGATGTGGAGCAGGTAGAAAAATGTTATGTACGCAAAATGGGCTTCGAATATTTTGTAGACATCCACATACAGGTGCAGGGCAGTCTCAGTGTAAAGGAGGGACACGACATTGCTCATGCGGTGAAAAACACCTTACTGCAAAGTGAGCTGCATATTAAAGATGTATTGGTACACATAGAGCCGGCCTAAATAGCCACTTGTATAATCATTACAACGGCCATACAGGAATTATTTCCTGCATGGCCGTTGTGCATTTGATTGAGATATTCATTTTGAAATAATATCTTGTGTAAATACTTTTTCTCCTAATACTGTTTTAGCAATGCCGGAAAACAAGGTAATGTTTTGTTATATTCCCCTGGTAGCTTGTTTCGCAAAACGCCTTGTCATAGCCCTGCTCTTGTTTGTAAGTACCTCCTCGGCATTGGCACAAACCCATACGGGCATTGCAAAAGGACAGGTGAAGGATAGTGTACATCATTATGTGTTGCCAGCGGCTACCGTATCCATTTATATTGTAGCCACGGGGAAGCTGGTCAACTTCCAGTTGTCCAATAATTTTGGAAGGGTGCTTTTTAATAAATTACCGGTGGGGGTACTGTTGCGTGCCATTGCTACCAACGTAGGGTATGCCCCGGCCAGCAAGGAATTTACCATCCCGCCCGAAAGCGGGGAAATAGACCTGGACATCTTCCCCATGAACCGCCAGGCGGTGGGCTTGCAAGGCGTAACGATTGTGGGTACCCCACCCCCGGTGCAAATGCGGGGCGATACCCTCGAATTTAATGCAGACGCTTTTAAGCTGGACTCTAATGCCGTGGTGGAAGACATGTTAAAGAAATTGCCCGGTGTTACCATCTGGAACGATGGGGTTATAACCGTTAATGGAAAGAAGGTTGACAAACTGCTGGTAGAAGGCAAACCTTTTTTTGATATCCGTGGCAAAATAGCCTTGCAGAACCTGCCGAAAGGTGCCGTGCAGCAAGTGCAGGTGTACGACGTTAAAAGCCAGACGGATTCCACCGATATTAAAACCAACATGAATATCCTGCTTAAAAAGGATCAGCAAGACGGCTATTTTGGGAAAGTAGGGGCCAGCCTTGGCACCACCCGGCGATATGATGCCAATGGGATGATCAGCTACTTTTCGCCAACAGACCAAATCAGTGTGGTGGGCGCACTGAATAATGTAAACAAGTCGGCGGCCAATGCCAACACACTGGTGGAGATCAATTCATTTAAAGGAGAGGGGATTGGCAATAATTATCATTCAGACTTTACACAGCCAGGTACCTTGGTGTTTAAAGCTGCCGGATTTACCGCGCTGCACGATTTTGGAAAAAAGCTGGAGAAAGGCATTGATACCAATGATTTGAAGGTGGAGTATTTTATGACAGACAACCGTGCCATGGTGAATCAGCAGTTAAACACTACCCTGCTTTTTGGGACGGATGGTCATTTATCCCAAACAACTGCCAGTGCGGTAAGCTCCGGGAATAATGAGCAGGCATTTCGGGCAGCGTATGAGAAAAATTTTGTGCATAGTAAGCTGCATACGGACTATACCCTGCTGCATACTTCTTTCCATAGCAATAGCACCCTCCGAATGGAGTCTGCCGGCGATTCGGCTGCGGATAGGAGTGAGCGCATAGATGACCAGGATACTAAAAATACCGCTACCAGCCAAACGGGGACGATAGACTTTCAAACCCAGCGCTACAACGACTTTGCCGTTCATAAAAACCGGTCGTTGAATATGTCGTTGCACTACGCGTTTAAGCTGGGCCAATCCAATGAAGACAAGAACCGGATATCCCGCTTTACTACGACGGATACTACCCAGCGCCAGCAATTTAACCGGCAGTATGGTACCTCCGCCACGATGGCCACCCATAGCCTGGAAAGCGATTTTTACAATATCCTGCCATTGTTATCCAATAAGCAAACTTTCCCGCAGATAGATTTTAAAAATGTACTGGCGTATGATCAAACAAAACAGACCGATGCCGTAAGCGATTTTTCCGAAACCAGTCAACAATATGCACTTAATAACCAGCTTAGCAATCATTTAAATACCCGGATAGTGGAGGATAGGCCAGGGCTAAATTTTACCAGAAGCAGGAAATTTATATTAACAAACCGGTATGCTAATACTTGGACAATTAATTTCTTTGCGCAAGGACAATTTTATAACATGACCAATACGGCCCGGCAGCAGTTTCAAAATATAAACAGGGCTTATTTTTATTTCATTCCATCGGCTGGTTTGCAGTACAGGAACTACCAGACCGGAGAGTTCCGGAAAACGTATGCCCTCCGGTATAACACCAGCGTAACCTATCCTACCTTGCAGCAACTGGCACCATTGGTGGATGATGCCAATGTAACTTACCTGAGTTACGGCAATATTCATTTAAAACCTGCTTATGTACACGATGTGTTGTTTTCTTATGATTATAATAATGTAGCGGCCAAAAATCCATTCAATGGATCGTTGCAAGCCAAGATGGGATTAACAGCACATTTTATCACCGACAGCAGTTATTTCGATCAGTTGGGGAGGAGTGTTAGCTACCCGATCAACGTTGAAGGGGAGCGCCATGCTTCGGTAGACGGATCTTTGCAGAAAGCATTTAAGCGAAACGGCCACCAGTGGCAGGTGGCTGGTAAGTCCAGTTTTAATTACACACAGAATAAGTCCAGCCTGAATGGGCAGTTCTACGAAGTACGGCAACATGCATGGTTGGCCAGTGCAGACCTTACTTATGAATACAAATCGCTGACGGCGCAGGTGGGGGAAACATTCTCTTACCAACAATTAAACAGGGCTACTATTAGCACCTACACTTACAAAAACTGGAAAACCTATGGGTATATTGCCTGGACGATGACAAGGGGCTTGTTTGCTAAATCAGGGATAGATTTTAATAAATACAGGGCTACCAATACCCACAATATTTATTTCACCATCTGGAATACAGATGTGGGCTACCGGTTTTTAAAAGGAAATAACCTGGAGGTAAAGCTTTCCGGGCTGGACTTATTACATCAGCATAAAAATGTAATCAATACAATTACCGACAACAGCATCACAACGGGTACAGTCAATGTTTTACAACAATACTTCCTGTTTACCCTGGCTTACTATCCCCGGCGGTTTGGATTACATAAAAAAGACCAATAAATTAACCCCGTAAATACCTTTAATATGCCTATTAAATGGAGCGTGCTTCTCTTTGGATGGATTTTATGGGCAGGCGTTGCAGCGGCCCAGGATATTATCCCTACTGATACCAGCCATTTTACCACTATCCGCATAGATCCGGCGAATACTATGGGCGGCAATGTGTCCGATGTGTTTGCTTCCGTCAATTATATCCCGCTGGAAACTACGCCGGAAAGTTTGTTAGGCGAGGTAAGCCAGTTGGCCATTTTAAATGGTTACTATCTTGTACTGGACTATGATAAGAATGCTATTTTCATCTTTACGAATAGCGGGAAATACCATGCAAAGATTAAGGGAGGCGATCAGAGGATCGGTCACTTCATGGTTAACAAATGGACCAACCAGGTGGCCTATTCCGGCGATAACTACCAAACAATTACTTACTGCGACCTGGATGGAAAGGTGGTGAAGCAGGATGCCAATATAACCCCGGAGGGTCTTCCCGCCTTATATTCAAATTCTTTTTTTGTGGGAGCCAAAGAGGTGATCAGTTATTTCACTTACCTGAATATAGATACCACGTCTAAATATTATAATGCTTATTACTGGTCTTTGCTCAAATATGGTAACCCTGTTTATGCCTTGGGTATGCCCTATACGGCCGCACAAACGAAGATAGATGTAATACTTGCCAACCTTACCACCATGACTACTTCGGGAATTGATACGGCCTTTCTCTTAGCGAAGCCCTATGAATACGGCTTGTACACCGTAACGCCCCATACCATTCGACTGGCGTATCAATTTATATTCCCGCAAAGTTTGTCCCTTCCTCCTGATTTTCTTACCAATCCGGTTTATAATCTGAAAAGAATAAAATATGTGGACGATCACCGGGACCTGATCTATTCTCTCAATAATTACTACCAGGTAGGTGATAACTTGCTGTGGAGGGAATGCAGTATGAGTAGCAATAAGGAAGAATATTTGTTATACAATCTTACATCGGGCAACCTTTTCGCCATCAAACATATCTTGCCGGATGCGTTGTCTTATTACCTGCCCTTTTATGAAACCATTAGTTCTATTTTTGATAATGTAGGGTTTGCCTATTGCGATGGGGCGTCGTTGTACACTAGTGTTTCATCGCTGGCCATGTTTAAGACCAAAGAAGAGAACAAGGATAAAAACATAGTATTGCCCGCGGTACTACAAACCTATTTTAACAAGGGTAACGCCAGGGATAATCCTGTATTGGTGCAGTTGCAACTAAAAAAGGAACTGTAATATTAGTGCGGTGGGCTCATGCCCCCGTAATTATCAACAACCATTTCTTTTGCAAACGAAGGTAGCGTATCTTGTTACGGTATAACGGTAGGCAGTTGCGTATGCTATCACACGATTTTCTTTGCCATTCGGCATGGTATAGCCCTTGCCGTAAGGATACAATTAATACATGAAACAACATTGGTTCCCGGTTTTACTTTTTTTCATCATCGGCATCGTAGTAACGCACGACTGTATAAAAGGCTATTACCGCCAGCAGGAAGCCGATCAGGCTTTTGCAGCCTACCAGGCGCGTACGGTAGTGCATGCGCCCTGGCAAGGCCCCGGCGCAGATCAGTTGCCCAACGATTCCCTGGTACGGTATGGCTATGCGCTGGTGGTGAATACGGCCTACTACCTGGGCCCCCAGGGAAAAGTGGCCCACCTTAACAATGGGATGAACTGCCAGCACTGCCACTTGCAGGGAGGTACCCTGCCTTTTGGTAATAACTTCGGTAAAGTATATGCTACCTATCCCCAGTATCGGCCACGGAATAATGCGCTGCAAACTATTTACGACCGGGTAAATGATTGCCTGGAGCGCAGCCTCAATGGGCAACCACTGGATAGCAGCACCCATGAAATGAAAGCCATCTACGCCTACCTGCAATGGCTGGGCCGCGATGTGCCCAAAGGAGTGGCCCTGGAAGGTACCAGCATGATGAAGCTAGACTACCTGGATCGTGCGGCCAACCCGGAGGCGGGCAAACAGATTTATGCCGCCACCTGCCAGCGCTGTCATGGCGATAACGGGCAGGGACAGGCCGGGGCCTACGGTGGTTTCGTATATCCGCCCCTGTGGGGACCACATAGTTATAATGATGGCGCGGGCATGTACCGCCTGGGCACCCTGGCGGGTTTTGTGCGCAACAATATGCCTTATGGGGTAAACTACCAGCACCCGCAGCTCAGCGAAGCAGCCGCCTGGGATGTAGCCGCCTTTATTAATAGCCAGCCCCGCCCGCACAAAGACCAGCATACAGACTGGGAGCAGGTGGCCCAAAAACCGGTGGATTATCCCTTTGGCCCTTACGCAGACCCCTATACGGAACAGCAACATAAGTATGGGCCGTTTAAACCTATTCAATTGTTCTCCCCAATTAAACATAACAGATCATGAAAAAAACAGCCATGCAGGTCGTATGCCTGCTCTTGCTTACCACCACAGCCTATGCACAGGCAGATACCAGCAAACTGTCCGCCAATAAGGCTTTTGCCGGTGCACAGGCGAAGCAGTTGCACTACAATGCCATTTACCAACTGGATAACAACGATCCCAAGATCGTCATCAAAGCCTTTCGTAACATCACCAATGCCCTGAACGATCCGCGCTTGCAGGGCAAGGTTACCATAGAGCTGGTTACCTTTGCCGCCGGCACAGATGTAGTGCTGAAAGGCAGTGCGTACGAAAACGATTTGAAGGAACTGATTGAAAAAGGAGTGATCGTAGCGCAATGCGCCAATTCTATCCGGGAAAGAAAAGTTTCCCCAGATCAGTTATACGACTTTATTCCCCTGGTGCCCAGTGGCAATGGGGAACTCATACTGCGCCAGGCCGAACACTGGGCGGTGGTAAAACCGTAAACCCATGAAAAGAAAACTAAGCATGATGGCCGTGTTGCTTGCGGCCAGCCTTACAACCTATGCGCAGCAGCACCATTATGACCCACCCTGGAATACGCCGCCTCAAAGCAAGGTGTCATTTACCGTTCCTGGCATCGATAATATACCCGACTTGTATGGCGATATCAATGACCCGCAACTGGTGGTATTCTTCGGCGGTAACCAGTTTATGTGTATAGACGACCTGCTCAGCGCTTTTAAGAAGGCCTATCCTGCCTACCAGCGCATCTTTGCAGAAACGCTGCCGCCGGGCATCCTGGCCCGGCAGATAGCCGGGGGAGATCTTACCATTGGCAACCTGCACATCACCCTGCCCCCCGACGTATTCACCGCCGGCAAGGGCCAGCTCCACGAAATGGCGGCCCTCTTCAGCGATACTGCTTCTTATACGGCCAATAAGCTGGCCATCATGGTACAGCAGGGCAATCCCAAACACATTCACGGGCTAAAAGACCTGGGGCGTGCAGGCGTGCGCGTTAGTATGCCCAATCCCGCCTGGGAAGGCATTGGCCAGCAGTTACAACACTGTTTTGTAATAGCCGGTGGGGATAGCCTGCGGCAAGCGATCATGAACACGAAGGTAAAAGATGGCAGTACTTTCCTTACCCAGATCCATCACCGCCAAACGCCCATGCGCGTGCTGTACGACCAGAGCGATGCCGGGCCGGTATGGTATTCTGAAGTGTATTACCAGCAATTAATTGGCCACCCGGTAGATCTTATTCCTATACCCGACCAGGAAAATATTACGGCCATATACACCGCCGGCGTGATGAAAAATGCACCGCATGCACAAGCGGGTAGAGATTTTCTGCACTTCCTGCAAAGTACTGCGGCCAGGGAGGTGTATAAGAAATATGGTTTCGATGTGTGGTAGTTGCAGTCAGGCAGGCCTTCCTCATAAAGACAACCCGCCCAAATATTTTTTGACTAAATTTACCAGCATGGGTCATCAACTATGCTGCGCAATTGTCTAGTGAATCTGAACATATCGACCAGGAATTGATCCGGCAAATGGCTGCGGGGTCTGAAGCTGCCTTTGGGAAGCTATTCCAGCGGTATTGGGAGAAACTATATATTACTGCTGGCCGCAAGCTGGGGGATACGTCGCTGGGCAAAGAAGTGGTACACGACGTTTTCCTGGACCTGTGGCGCCGCCGTGAAACACTGGCCATTACCAACCTGCCGGCCTACCTGGGCAAAGCCCTGCATTACCGCATTATTAATAAAATGGTGGGCAAAAAAGACACCTTCTTTTTTGATGTACTCGAAAACCCGGGTGCCTCCCTGTATGCCGCCGACCAGGCTTTGCTGGAAAAAGATTTTACCGCTTTGCTATCGTCCTGGATAGCGGCGCTGCCGGAGCGGCGGCGGGAAATTTTTGTACGGTATTATTTTCAGCACCTTACCACGCAGGAAATAGCCAGCCAGTTGGATATTTCCCAGAAAACCGTGCAGAATCAGCTTAGCATTGCGGTACAATTCCTACGCGCCCACTTTGGGCATTTGCTGCCAGTGCTGCTGCTGGCGGCCACCATTTCCCACCACAAATAATTATTTTCAAAAAAAACGGGGGAAGGTCGGGAAGATCTTCCTTTTTTCCTGACTATATATAAAACAGCCATCGTGAAGTATCCTACCGATATGGATAAACAGTTCTTTTTCCAGCTCCTGGAACGTTATGCCGCCGGCACTGCCAGCCCGGAGGAGTGCGTGTTTGCGGAGCGTTACCTGGAGGTGCTGGACCTGCGAAAAGGGCCGTCTGTAGCACCTTTGGAGGAAGAACTGTCTGCTACCGGCGAGGAAATGTATAACCGGTTGCTGCTGGCTATACGGGAAGAAGCCTCCCAGCCGCTGCCGATGCGGGTGGTGCACCGGGTACACTTTTTACGCAGGAACTGGTGGGTGGCAGCAGCAGTGCTGATAGTGGGCATCTTGGGCGGTTACATTTGGTACAATAGTGAGGGCCATATGCACCACATAAATACCGCCCAACAGCAGGACGTAGCCCCCGGCAGGAGCGGCGCCGTGCTCACCCTGGCAGATGGCAGCCAGGTGGTGCTGGACAGCCTGCACAATGGGGTGGTAGCTACCCAGCAGGGTGCGCAGGTAACATTGCACAACGGGCAATTGTCTTATAACGGGGATGTACATACGAAAATAATGGCCTACAATACCATGACCACGCCCCGGGGTCGCCAGTACCAACTGGTGCTGCCGGATGGTACGCAGGTATGGCTGAACGCTGCCAGCAGTCTTACCTACCCGGTAAGTTTTGCCGGAAGCGAAAGAAAAGTTTCCGTGCGCGGAGAAGCCTATTTTGAAGTGGCGCAGGAAGCCGGAAGGCCTTTCCGGGTACAGGTGAGCGATGGTACGGAAATACAGGTGCTTGGCACCCGCTTTAACATCAATGCTTATCCTGATGAAGCCAGTATGAACACCACCCTGCTGGATGGCGCCGTGAAGGTAGTGACCAGCGGTGCTTCGCAGCGGCTGTTGCCCGGAGAACAAGCCCAGGTACCTCACCAGGCAAGTTATATAAAGCTGGAAAAAGACGTGGATGTACAAACCGTGATGGCTTGGAAGGAGGGGAGTTTTGCTTTTCACAATGCAGACCTGCCCACAGTAATGCGGCAACTGGCGCGCTGGTACGATATAGAAGTAAGGTATGAGGGAGCTGTTCCGAAAGATAGGTTTAATGGGGAGATCGATCGGTCGCTAACGTTGTCGCAGGTACTCAATGGCCTGGCCCGGACCAGCATTCATTATAAAATAGAGAACGGTAACAAACTGGTCATCCAGCCATAAGCCGCATTTTTATAAAAGTAAAAGCATAAAAAAAACCGGGTGCAAAGATTGGCGTCCTACCCCGGCTTTTGTTTGTGTTTTTCGTAAAACAGGTGTCTATTTCTGCTTATCTCAAAACTAAACAACGTAAATGTATGTAAAAATCACAGCTTTTCATCCCGTCTCCGCTATTTCTCTCCTATACAGAAGGGATGTATGTATCAACCAAAACTGTTGTAGACCGGTATCTACCAAACGATTGCCAACAGCTTTATCTCCATCAGCTTCGTTCAATTCAACCAACATGTAGAACGCAGGTACCGCTTTAAAAAGACATGCCATATTACCGCAAAGCCGGATGCAAAGATTGGCGTCCTACACCGGCTCCCGGAGAATGCTATGCCTACAAAAAAAACAGGTGTCACAGCGCTGCTATTTTTAACGCTAAAACAAGGCAACGTATGCAATTCAAATGCTTTGTCCTCCTGATGCCACTACCCCGTGTGCATCGGCAGGGCTTGTCAACCAAAATCGGCTTAATGATGAAACTGACTGTTGTGCTGCTCTTCGTTTTGGTGTTGCAGGTAAGTGCAACCACCATGGCGCAAACGGTAACTTACACGGGCAAGGCAGTGCCCCTGGAAAAAGTATTTACCGCCATCCGGCAACAAACCGGGTACAAATTCTTTTATCGTACGGAAGACCTGCAAGGCACGCCTGCCGTGACCCTGCAACTAACGAACGCCAGTCTGGAGCAGGCATTAAAAGCCGCGCTGGCCGAACAACCTTTGTCTTACTACCTGGAAGGCAAAACAGTTTTCATCAGTAAAGCCCCGGCACCGGTAGCTGTAGCCCCGGCTGCGGAAACGCCGCCCGGTGAAGTGCATGGCGTAGTGCGCGACAGCAAAGGACGCCCCATTCCCGGTATTACCGTGATTGCCAAACATGCCCGCACGGTAACCGTGTCCAATGAGCAGGGCATGTTCCAGTTCCGCAATCTTGCTATGAGTGATACGCTGATGTTTAGCAGCGTAAGTTATGAACCGGTAACCCTGCCCATCAATGATTTTATGACGGTGATAATGCGGGAACGCACGGTGGCCCTGTCTTCCGTTACCGTCACGTATAATAACGGTTACCAGGTGCTGAGCGCCGAAAGAGCTACCGGCTCCTTTGGCAAACCGGATATGAAAGTATTTCACGAGCGCGTGGGTACGAACGACCTGGTAGCACGCCTGGAAGGACAAGTGGCCGGTTTGGTCGTAACGACCGGGCTTAATGCTTCCATCGTAAACCGCAACGGCAGTGGCGCGAGCGTAAATGCCAGCGTGCTGCGAGGTACGGACAATACCAACGGCGATCAGCCGCTGTATGTGCTGAACGGTGTGATCGTGCATGACTTCAGTGCAGTGAATTCAGACGATATAGAAGATATTACCGTATTGAAAGACGCTGCGGCTGCCGCTATCTGGGGCGCCCGCGCTTCCAACGGTATCATCGTGGTAACTACCAAAAGCGGTACGAAGAACCAGCGGCTTACCGTGAGTTATTCCGGTTACCTGAACTACCAGGGTAAACCCAATTTTGGCTACCAGCCTATGATGAATAGCCATCAATTTATTCAGGCGGCCAGGGAAATCTTTGACCCGGTTTCCTATCCTTATAGAAGTCTTACCTATAGCACCATTGCACCGCACGATCAGTTCCTGTATGATGCGTACAGGGGTAAAATCACCCAGGCCCAGGCCAATGCAGGGCTGGACAGCCTTGCGTCTGTTAACAACTGGAAGCAGGTAAAAGATCTTTTATACCAGCCTGCCCTTACGGACAATCATTCATTATCAGTGTCTGGCGGTACCAATGCTTATTCGTTTTATGCTACGCTGGGGTATACCGGCACGCAAAGTAATACACCGGGTACCAAGAGCAACGCTTACCGCATCGCCATTTCGCAGGATATGAACCTCGGCAGCCGGGTACACATAGGCCTTAATACTACGATGATCAACACCATTGGCAGCCAGGATAATGCGATAGCGATCTCTCACGGTTTCCTGCCCTATCAAATGTTCCGCGACAACGAGGGGAATAACCTGGACATGAACTACCTGTATGGACTGTCCGACTCGCTGCGGCGCGATTACGGTGCAAGAAGCCGTATTAACACGGATTACAACCCGATGAACGAGCGTAAATATGGCTACCAGCATATCAATAATCTCAGCCTGAATGCTACGGCCAATATCGCCGTGGAAATCTGGAAAGGCATTCGTTTTGAAGGCACCTATGGTTACCAGAAAGCGCCCGGTAGTAATCAATACTACCAGGACAATAAAACCCTGGCCCAACGCAAAAACAACATCGCCTTTACGGTGGCCCCCACGGTAAATGCTGTGCCCGTGTATTACCTGCCCCTTACCGGTGGTTACTACATATCCACCAACAACGACCAGCGCAACTGGACCATACGCAACCAGTTAGTATACACCGCTACCCCCCGGGGCGGCAAGGATGCACTAAGCCTGCAGGCCGGCCAAGAGGCCCAGGAAGATTATACCTACCGTACCGACGCTACCTCTTATGGCTATAATAATCAACTGGGCAGCTCCGCCCTGGTAGATTACAAAACACTGAGCCAGGGCTTGTTTGGTACCGTAAGCGGCTATGGTTTCCTAAGTAGGCAACCCTTTACGATCAATACTACTCTTACCCGTTACAATTCTTACTTTGCTTTGGGCAATTACACGTTTAACCATAAGTATAGCGTAGACCTTAACTGGCGGCAGGACCATAGTAACCTCTTTGGCAGTGATGTGTCTTCCCAGAATAAACCTACCTGGAGTGCAGGTGCCAAATGGCATATCGCTGGTGAGGAATTTTTGCAACCAGTAAAATGGCTGAACGACCTGGCCCTGCGTGCCACCTATGGCATCACCGGCAATTCGCCCTACCTGGGTGCCGCCACTTACCAGGATGTATTGTATAGCGTGCCGGCATCGCAAAGCGGTGGTGTGGCCGGCGATGCCCTGAGCATCAGCAGTCCGGCCAACCGGAGTGTAACCTGGGAACGTACTAAAACTACCAATATTGGCGTTGACTTTGCCGTGCTGAAGCGCCGCATCAGCGGTGCCATAGAGTGGTACGACCGTATTTCCGATGGGTTATTGGCGTCCACTCCGCTCAACCCTTTCTCGGGTTATACCAGTACTAAAGGCAACCTTGGAAAGTACACCAACCAAGGCATAGAAATTACTTTACACACACAGAATATCGTCACGGAAAACTTTAGCTGGAGCAGCACCTTCCTGTTTAGTTATAACAAAAACAAGCTGGTGGCCATAGGGATACCCAATTCTTATCAAAACACGGTAAGCTACCGCATGCAAGGCGTATCCTACCTGCCAGGCTTTGCTACCAACCCGCTGTTTGCTTACAAATTTGCAGGTCTGGACAATATGGGCGATCCGCAGATCCGGCTCACGGACAAGACGATCACCAAATCGCCTACTGCGCCCACAATCAACGATATTTATTACATGGGCACCACCGTGGCGCCGTATAATGGAAACCTCGCCAATACTTTCCTTTACAAAGCATTTTCCTTCACGGCTAATATCATTTATAATTTAGGTAATGTAATGCGCCGGGATGTAAATACTTTCTACACGGGCCGGCTGGGTGCCAGTTCTTCCTTTGGTTCGGACAACTACGCACCTTCCTTCCTGGACCGCTGGAAACAACCGGGCGACGAAGCGCATACCAATATTCCTGCTTACGTGCCGGGCTACCAGAGCTACAATAGAAGAAATACAGACTTCTACACCAAAGGCACCTTAAATGTGGTAAGCGCCTCTTATGCCAAGCTGCGCGACATGACGCTGGCATACACCCTGCCGCCCAGCACCCTGCGCACCCTGAAGATACAGCGTATGGAGGTGTATGTGCAAACGACCAACTTCATGATATGGAAGGCCAATCACGATGGGATAGATCCGGAATACCAATCACTGTCTTACGGAGGCAGGGCCCTTCCTCCTTATAAACACGCTTACAACGTGGGGCTGAACCTCACTTTTTAAATTACCCTTAAACTAAGCAGGATCATGAGAAAAATACTCGCCTGGCCGCTATATATATCACTTATACTGGTATTCAGCCAATGCAAAAAAAGTTTCCTGGAGGTAGTTCCGCAAGGCAACCAGGTGGCGGTGACCACCTCGGATTACGACTTGCTGATGAATGACCCTAACTTCTATAACGAGCCATATGCCGGTGGCTGGCAGGAACCTGTGCTGATGGGCGACGAAGTGTCTGCCCTGGGCGCTTACCAGGATAACCTGCCTGTACCTTTCGAAGCAAGGCTGTTCCAATGGCAGGATAAGATCAATTATGAAGAAGATCCTTTGCCTTTTTTTATTACGAACTGTTTGGGGTATATGTACACCTTCAATAAGGTGATCAGTGAAGTAGATGGTGCTACCGAAGGAACCGATGCACAAAAAACGGCCCTCAAAGCCGAAGCCAAGGCCAATCGTGCTTTCCTAAATTATTCGCTCATCAATTATTATGCGAAGCCCTATGTAGCTGCCACGGCGGCCACCGATCCGGGGTTTCCCATCATTACGGAGGCCGCCGTAACGGGGGTAACGTATAACAGGGGAACCGTGCAGCAGATGTATGATTTCATTATACAGGATCTGAAAGACGCCGTAGCCGGCCTGCCAGTGCAGCAGTTGTACAAGACCCGCTTTTCCCGGCCTGCCGCAGAAGGACTGTTGGGCAAGGTGTACCTCTTTATGGGTCGCAGCAGCGATGCTTTGCCATTGCTGAATGCCGCCTTTGCCGACCTGGCCACGGCTGGCAATACTACGCTGTATGACTACAACCAAACATTTGCACCAGGTGGCGCTTTCTTACCCATAGATCCTACTTTTGGGCCTGCTAGTAATTTTAATAGTCTTACTGATCTTACAGAAGATGTAGTAACCCGCATGTTCATCAATAGCACTTTTAGCGGCAACCAGTTGGGCAACGATGGGCTGGTGTTGAGCAACGAAGACAAGGCGCTCTATGATCCCCGCGACCTGCGCCTGTTGCTATACACCCAGAATGACCCGGATGGAAATTCTAACCCCAACGGGTTATTGCGTAAATATGGTTCTACCTATACCCGCTGGGGCTTACAGCTATCCGAACTATACCTGCTGCGGGCCGAATGCAAAGCCCGTCTTAACGACCTGCCCGGCGCCATTGCCGACCTGGAAGTGTTGCGTAGCCACCGCATGCCGGCAAACATTGCCCCCGTGCCGGCGGTGGCAGCCGCCAGCCAGGCCGCCCTGGTGCATTTTATCATCGACGAGCGTATCCGGGAATTTGCGCTGGAAGGCTATCGCTGGTTCGATATGCGCCGGCTTTCGGTAGATCCCCTGTATGCCGGTATAACGTTTACGCATATACACTATAATACAGACGGCACTACTACCAGCTACACCCTGAACCAACCCAACCGTTTGGTTTTACAGCTTCCCCCGAAGTATATAGAAACCAATCCCGGCATGGAAAACAATCCATAAAAATTATTTCCGCCACACCACACATCATCAACATGAAAACGATAGTAAAGCTCGAACACCTGTCGCATAAATACGCGACAGCCTGGGCGATCCGTGATATTAATATGGAGATTGCCGATACCGGCATCGTAGGTTTGCTGGGCTCCAATGGGGCCGGTAAATCCACTACGATGAACATTCTCTGCGGGGCGCTAAACCAAACCGAAGGCAATGTGTACATCCATGGCATCAATATGCGGGAACATCCCCAGGAGGCTAAGCGGGAAATAGGTTTCTTGCCGCAAAACCCGCCGCTGTACATGGATCTTACGGTAAACGAGTACCTGCACTACTGCGCAGATCTGCGCCTGATGCCCAAAGAAAAAATAAAACCAGCCATGGACGAGGCCAAAGAAAGGTGTGGTATTGCGCATTTCAGCCAGCGCCTTATCCGCAACCTTTCCGGCGGCTACCGCCAGCGCGTGGGCATAGCCCAGGCCATTATTCATAAGCCAAGGCTCGTCGTTCTCGACGAGCCTACCAATGGGCTGGACCCCAACCAGATCATCGAGGTAAGGGCATTGATCAAAGACATTGCGGTAGATAGAGCGGTGATCTTTTCTTCCCATATTTTATCGGAAGTGCAGTTACTCTGTAAGGAAATCAAAATGATTGAAGGCGGGCGTATAGTATTTTCCGATAGCATGGATGCATTCAACAATTACGTAGAGCCGCACAGTGTGCTGCTGCACATGGAAAACCCTCCCACGGAAGTGGAACTGCTCGCCGTGAGCGGGGTGACGAAAGTAGACTTCCTCACGGCCAGGCAGGTACGCGTGTATTTCAACGGCGACCAGGAAATATCGGAACGCCTCATTACCGCCAGCGTACAAAAAGGCTGGCGCCTGCGGGAGATCAGCATCGATAAGAGCGCGCTGGACGAGATATTCAAACAATTGTCGAATCAAACATCCCTTCAATCTTAATCATTCATGAAGACGGTATTTAAAATTTCCAAAACGGAACTGCTTACCTTGTTTTATTCCCCCATTGCCTGGTTCCTGATCATTGTATTTTTGGTGCAATGCGGTATGGCCTATATCGGCATGGTAGAAAGTAATGTGAGAACGCAGGAGATAGGCGGCCTTGGACTGGACTATATGAACGATCTCACCGGCCGTATATTTGGCGGCCGTAGTGGGGTGTTTAGCAGTGTGATGGAAAAATTATATTTCTATATTCCCCTGCTTACCATGGGGCTCATTAGCCGGGAAACCAGCAGTGGTACCATTAAGCTCCTGTATTCTTCCCCCATTAAAGTATGGCAGATTGTGCTGGGCAAATACTTTAGTATGATGGTATACAGCCTGCTGATGATTTTTATGCTGGGCATTTTTATCGTATGTGCAAAGTTCAATTTGCAACATGCAGACCTGTCTATGCTTTTGTCGGGCGCACTGGGTTTCTACCTGCTGCTGTGCGCTTATGCTGCCATTGGTTTGTTTATGTCCAGTCTTACCACTTACCAGGTGGTAGCTGCGGTAAGTACCTTTGTCATGATCGGTGTATTGAGTTATATAGGTAAGTTGTGGCAGGGCATAGCAGTAGTGCGCGACTTCACATATTTCCTGTCTTTGCAGGGCCGTACGGAACATATGTTGGTTGGCCTTATCACCTCCAAGGATATTTTTTATTTTGTGATTATCGTGTACATTTTCCTGGGCCTTACCATCCTGAAATTAAAAGCGGGTATGGAGTCTAAATCATTGGCTGTACAGGTATTCCGTTATGTATCAGTTGTTATCTCAGGCATGGTGCTGGGCTATATTACGAGCCGGCCCGCACTGGTGGGCTATCTGGACGCTACCGCCCAAAAAACGCATACCCTCACACCCACGGTGCAACAGCTTATGCAGGAAATGGGGAATGATAAACTGGAAATCACCGCTTACAATAACCTGCTCGGCAGGTATTATTATGTAGGACTCCCCGAACAGCGGAACAGCTTCCTGCAGTTATGGGAACCCTACTTGCGCTTTAAACCGGATATTGATTTTAAGTATGTGAATTATTACGATACTTCTTACGATAATTCCATGATGATGTTTGGCGCTTACAAAGGCAAAAATACCCGCGAGGTGGCGGAACAAATTGCCAAAGGCTCCGACATCGATCTGTCTGATTATAAAACGCCTGCCGAAATTCGCCGTATCATTAATTTAAAACCGGAACTGAACCGCTTTGTAATGCAGCTGCATTACAAAGGCCGTACTACTTACCTGCGCATTTTTGATGACCAGGTAACTTTTCCCGGTGAAACGGAAGTGGCTGCCGCATTGAAACGCTTGATGCAGGCGCATATGCCGAAGATTGTTTTCCTGACCGGCGAGCTGGAACGCAGTATACTGAAAACGGGCGACCGGGAAATAAATAGGCAGGCCAATCTTATCACCTTCCGTTATTCGCTGGTGAACCAGGGCTTTGATGTGGATACTTTGAATGCCAGTACCCAGGACATTCCCACCAATATTTCCGCGCTGGTAATTGCAGACCCCAAGATGGCATTCAGTTCGCTGGCACTGGAAAGATTACGCCGTTACATTCACGATGGAGGCAACCTGCTGGTAATGGGAGAGCCGGGCAAACAGTCCGTAGTAAACCCATTGCTGCAACAGGTAGGCGTACAGCTTATGGAGGGAGAAATTGTACAACCCAGCGAAGATATGGCCCCCGACCTGGCCACGCCGCAGCTATCTTCCTTTGCCGCTACCTTTTCCAAATCGCTTGCAAAAGCTTTTAACGATTCGGTGCCGGTAACCAATCTTGGCGGTACTGCTTTGTCTTATACGTCAGACAGCGGTTTTACCGTTCACCCGCTGCTGGTGACCAATGAAAAGAAAAGTTGGTTAACCAAAGGTAAGCTGGTAGCCGATTCTGCCACCGTTGTTTTTACGGCGGCCAACGGGGACGAACAAAAAGCTTTCCCCACCGCCCTGGGTCTTACGCGCCAGGTGAATAACAAAGAACAGCGCATCATTGTAATTGGCGACGCAGATCTGATGAGCAACGCTGAGCTTGTAAGGTACAATGTAAAAGCCGCCAACTTTTTCTTCAATACCGGCATGTTTAGCTGGTTAAGCTACGGCCAGTTTCCTATCGACGCATCCCGGCCCGATGGAAAAGACAAGCGCATGAACATGACCAGTACTGGCGTTGCCCGCCTGAAGTTGTTCTTGGTATGGATACTGCCCGCCGCTGTGCTGCTGGTGGCAGCCATCCTGCTCATCCGTCGCAAACGGAAATAGCTGGTAGAAACGGGTGCGGGTGAGGGTTATAAAGTACTGCTACACACCTTCCATCATCCTTGTTACAGTACATAATAAAAATGTAAATGCTATTCACGACCGATAAACAAACACTGGAAGATCTCAATATTTTTGGCAAGTATGGGAGCGATGCAGTGTACCATATCTTTAACCGCACGGTAACCCGTGGTGGAGCGGCGGTACTGGAAGAAATGTTTCAATATCCACTTACCGACGAAAAGGCCATTAACCGGCGCAGTGGCATTATACAATATTTTGCTGCTGCAGGTAAAGACTTTCCCTTCCCCGCCAGTTATTTCGATGCGATAGCACCTTACCTGGCCAATACGGATGAGCGCAGCAAACTGACTGGCGATGCGCCCAATATTGCCCGGAAAATTTCCCACCTGGTGGCCATGGATGGCGATACCGTGATGATCCATAAAGGCATAAAGGCATTGGCAGCGCTGCTCAAAGGCATGGCGCAATTTATAAGCTTGCTGGATATAGCTGCTGGTCATCCCTACCGGCTGGATAAAGACGCAATAGATGCCTTGCTGGCAGCACCAGACTTTGCCCCCGTGCTGGCCCTTGCCGGTGTTGCAAAACTTTCGCAGGACCAACTGGTGGCCTACGACACATTGTTTCGCTTCCGGCATCGCCCTGCCATACAGCGTTTGCTGACCTACATTTACCAGCTAGATGTATACCTGTCTGTAGCCAAAGTAGGTGCAGCGCGGGGATTTGCTTCACCGAAGGCCTTGCCCAAAGAACGACAGGTATTAAACCTGCAAGGGGTATACCATCCGCAGGTGAAAAATGCCGTGCCAAACAACCTGCATATTTCGCCGGAGAGCAATGTATTGTTTCTCACGGGGGCCAATATGGCGGGCAAATCTACCTTTATGAAATCGCTGAGCATCGCGCTGTTCCTCGCCCACATGGGCTTTCCGGTGCCGGCGCGCGTTATGGAGTTTTCGGCGCTGGATGGTATTTACACGACCATTAACCTGCCGGATAACCTGGGCATGGGCGCCAGTCATTTTTATGCGGAAGTACTGCGGGTGAAAAAAATGGCGTACGAACTGGGGCAGGGCAAAAACCTGTTCATCGTATTTGATGAATTGTTCCGGGGTACCAATGTAAAAGACGCGTACGAAGCCACCATAGCCATCACCCAGGCCTTTGCCCGCAAGCGCAATAGTCTGTTTGTGATCTCTACCCATATTATTGAAGCAGGGGAAGTACTGCGGGAAAAATGTTCCAACGTGCGCTTCTTGTACTTGCCCACCCGGATGAATGGTCATCATCCCGTATATACGTACACGTTAGCAGAAGGCATCACCGACGACCGCCATGGCATGGTCATCATTCACAATGAGGGCATCCTGGATATGCTGAAGGCTGGTCTTCATAAAAAATAAGTTTATGGCTTTTATTGCGGATAAACAAACGCTGGAAGATCTGAATTTGCTGGGCAAGTTTAAGCCACAGTCTATCTATAACCTGTTTAACAAAGTGCGCACCACTGGTGGCGAGCGGCTGTTGGAGTCCATGTTTCAGCAACCCCTTACTGATCCGGATGCCATCAATATCCGCAGTGGTATTTTCCGTTATTTCCAGGACAACGCCCTGGTTTTTCCGGTGTCGCAGACGGTGTTTCTCCGGGCGGAAAACTTTCTGAGCCAGGGAACAGGCGGTAACAAACTGTGGGTACTGGCCATGAGCCTGCGCAGGAAAATAACGGCCACCCTGCTGCGCGACGGGCAGTTTGCAGCTTTGCAGGATGGCATGGCTGCAACCGTGGAACTACTGCGTTCCCTGCGGGCCTTTGCCGCCGTGCTGGATACCGCTGGCAGTCCTTACCATGCCCAGGCCACGGAACTCAAAGCACTACTGGCAAACCAGCGACTGGATGGGGTAGTGGCAGCATCTGGCCACTTATCGGCCTGGCAACAGGCCCGGTACGATTTCCTGCTGCGCAATGCCCTGCGCGATGAAATAGAAAAAATATTGAATCATCTTTACGCGTTGGATGTGTATATGGCCGTGAGCGAGGTGGCGAAGGCGCGCAACTTCACTTATGCACGGGCATTGCCCAAAGCGCAAAATCTGGTGCGCACCACGGCGCTGTACCATCCGGCGCTGGAACATGCGGTGGCCAATTCTATTGACCTGGATAGCCAGAGCAACCTGCTATTCCTCACGGGGGCCAACATGGCGGGCAAATCTACCTTCATGAAATCTTTTGGCATTGCGGTATACCTGGCCCACATGGGCTTTCCGGTGGCAGCACATCACATGGAGTTCTCCGTGCGCGACGGCCTGTATTCCTCCATTAACGTGCCGGATAACCTGAGCATGGGCTATAGCCACTTTTACGCCGAGGTGCTGCGGGTAAAAACAGTGGCCCAAGATGTGGCAGCAGGGAAAGACCTGGTAGTGATCTTTGACGAACTGTTTAAGGGAACCAATGTAAAAGATGCATACGATGCCACGCTTGCGGTAACCGCCGCATTTGCGGCCTACCGCCATTGCTTTTTCCTCATTTCTACCCATATTATTGAAGTAGGCGAAGCCCTTAAAAAGGAGCGTATTGGCGGCCAATATGCCTATATGCCCACCGTTATGGAGGGAACAATACCCCGTTATCCCTACCGCTTAAAGGAAGGAATTACCAATGACCGGCACGGAATGATGATTATCGGTAATGAACAAATTCTGGAAATGATGTAGGTTTGAGGAAGAATTCTAAACCAACGATTAAAAAAAACAACAATGTCTAAACTTAGCTTTCGTGGCTATGCCAATATACTGGCATTAGCTGCGCTGTGCGCCGGTATGCCTGTAGGCGGCCATGCACAATCTCTTCCACTAGATCCGGCCGTCCACACCGGGAAACTTGCCAACGGTTTTACTTACTACATCCGCAAAAACACAGAACCTAAACATCGCGTGGTATTTTACCTCGTGAATAAGATAGGGTCCATGCAGGAAGTTGAGAACCAGCGTGGCCTGGCCCATATGATGGAACATATGAGCTTTAATGGTACCACGCATTATCCAAAGAATGAATTGGTAGAATACCTGCAAAAATCTGGTGTGCGTTTCGGTGCTGACCTTAATGCTTACACGAGTTTTAATGAAACAGTATACCAGTTGCCCCTGCCTTCCGATGATACCAGTATCCTGCGCAATGGTCTTCAGATCATGCGCGACTGGGCTAGTGAAGCTACCCTGGACCCCGTGGAAATAGACAAGGAAAGAGGCGTGGTGCTGGAAGAAAAACGTCTGCGCAATGGTGCAGGTCAGCGTTTCCAGGACATTGCCATGCCTTTGCAGGTAAACCATAGCCGCTATGCCGATCGCCTGCCCATAGGGTTGGAAAGTGTTTTAAAATCATTTACCCCGGCTACCCTCCATGCATTTTACCAGGATTGGTACCGGCCAGATCTGCAAGCGCTGATTGTTGTAGGTGATATCGATGAAGCTGCCATGGAACAGCAGGTAAAACAATTGTTTGGTACGTTAAAGAACCCTGCGAAGGAAAAAGTACGGGAAACTTATAAAATACCACTTACCGGCAAAAACCAGTTCCTTGCATTCACCGACCCGGAAATACAGCGCGTGCAGTTGGAAATGCTGATAAAACTGCCCGGAACGGAACTGAAAACAAAGGCAGACTACCATCGTGTACTGGTGGAAGCCGTGATGAATGCCGCTTTTGACGAACGTTTTGAACAGATAATGACCCAGGGCAACCCGCCCTACCTGCAAGCCGGCGCCAGCAGTAACGATTTTATGGCAAACCTGCACGGGTTTTCTTTGAACGTTGTGCCTAAACCTAACCAGCTGCAAGCCGCCTTTACCGCCGCATGGACGGAAGTACAACGTATGAAAGCCTATGGCCCCACGGAAGCGGAGCTAGACCGTGCCCGTAAAAATATGCTGCAACAGTATGAGATGGCGTACAAAGAGCGGGATAAAACTTCTTCAAATGCTTATGTGAGGGAATATTTGCAGTACTTTTTGAAAGGAACAGCCGCTCCCGGCATTGGTGCAGAATATGAACTGGCAAAGGAAATACTACCCCAGATCACTATTGCTGAAGTACACGCGTATGCACAAAAGGTTATTCAAAATACTAATCGCGACATCTACATCCAGGCCCCGGAAAAAGAGAAAGCCAGCCTGCCTTCCGAAGCTACCGTGAATGAATGGATAGCGGCGGTAAACAATACCAAGCTGGAACCCTGGAAAGAAGCTGCTAGCGGCGATGGCCTGCTGAAAACCTTGCCCATGGCTGGTAAAGTAATAAAACGCAGTGGTCCTGACAGCATTGGCGTATTTTCCTATACACTGAGCAATGGTGCTACTGTGTTAGTAAAACCCACTGATTATAAAAACGACGAGATCATCTTCACTGGCTTCAGTGCTGGCGGTACCTCTTTATATCCCGACAGCCTGTTCATGTCTGCATCCAATGCGGCCGGGGTGATTGCTTCCAATGGGTTAGGCGACCTGGACCCCGTAGCATTATCGAAAGTGCTGACCGGTAAATCTGCCCAGGCTTCCCCTTTCATTCAGGAACGTTACGATGGCATACAGGGTAGTGCATCACCCGCCGATCTGGAAACAGCCTTGCAACTGCTCTACCTTGAGTTTACGGCTCCTCGTAAAGACACGGTGATATTTAATGGCATGATCAGCCGCTCAAAGGCCAGCCTGATAGGACGTAGCAACAACCCCGATGCAGTGTTTTCCGACAGTGCCAGCGCTATCCTGGGCATGCATCATTACCGCCGCATGCCGGTTACGGAAGCGCGCATTGAACAAATAAACCAGGATGCAGCTTATCGCATTTACAAAGAACGTTTTGCCAATGCAGGTACATTCACCTTCATTTTTGCCGGTAACATAGACACCAGCAAATTAATTCCCCTGGTAGAACAATACATCGGCGCACTACCTGGCCACGCGGCCACTTCTTCCTGGCAAGACCTGGGCATTCACATTCCCGAGGGTAAGCTCAGCACCACCGTGTTCAAAGGAGACGACAACAAAGCCAACGTAAATCTCATTTACAGTGGACCGTACACTTATAATGAGAATAATAACATGGATTTGTCTGCACTGGGTTCCATCCTGCAATATCGCATTACTGAGCGTATCCGCGAAGCGGAAGGCGGTGCCTATTCACCCCGTGCCGGCGTAAGCTTCAACAAGCTGCCGCAGTCGCGTTATGCTTTCACTATCCAGATTACCTGCGCACCGGCCAATGTAGAAAAACTCGTTACCGCTACCCAGGAAGAAATTGCGAAGCTGAAAGCAAATGGTCCTTCTACAGACGACCTTACCAAATTCACCGCCGAAACCAGCCGTAGCGTAGAATTACAACTGCGCTCCAATGGCTTCTGGATGCAATACATTTCCAGCCATTTGCAGAACGGTGATCCCATGAGCAGTATCCTGCGCTTTAACGATCGCCTGAAAAGTGTAACCGTAGATCGCTTGAAACAGGCTGCTAACCTGTATTTCAACGATGCGAATTTTATCCGCCTCGTGCACATGCCTGAAAAGAAATAACTGCCCAACCGCAGTATAATTGCTGATAGAAGAAGGCCTCCCAGATTTGAAAAAGTTTGTGGAGGCCTTTTTGTGGGAGAGATATTGCCAATTTGTATAGCCAGAAGGCGATGTAACACGGGGTCACGGCCACGCATACACTGGAACAGTCTGGCGTGGCAAGGGCACAGTATCCGGGAGATGGGCGTTGTTGCTGCGGGGAAGGGGGGAGGCAGGTGGGTGCGTCGTACTGTAGTCTGATATGCCCAAACAGGGCAGCGCCCTGTTGCGTGCCACGCCGCTGCCAGCTACTATTGGCGAAAATTCCTGTGCAGGCCAGTGGCCCCGTGGGATACATGGGTTTAAAGTACAGTATGGTGGCTGTTTTTAAGGGATTACGCCCCTGGGTGAAGTGGGATTGTCTGGGGCAGACAATTGTTTGGCTGATAGTTTGCTATTATCAGGTTATCTGGAACATGGATGCAGTGGTTCGCCACCCGCCATGACTGAAAAAATCACCCATCCATCTGCCCGGGTTAAAAGCGGGCCAATAGTAAGAAAACACAAAACCTACAAATGAGAAGTGCAACCTATGCAACAAATGGACACTAAACGGATGCTTGCCCATAAAATGGTGGAGGGGATCGAAGACTATGCTGTACTTTTACTGGATATAGAAGGCAATATTGAAAGTTGGAACAAAGGGGCCGAAAAAGTAAAAGGTTACAAAGCCGAGGAGATCATCGGCAGGAATTTTCGTGTGTTCTATACGCCGGAAGACTTGGACAGTGACAGGCCTTCCGAAATTTTGAAAATCGCCTCGGAAAAAGGTGCTGCCCGGGACGAAGGCTGGCGGCTGCGCAAAGATGGAACCCGCTTCTGGGGCAGCATTGTTATTACGGCTATTCAAGATGAAAACCAGGAAGTGATCGGCTTTTCCAAAGTAACCAAAGATATTACCGCCCATAAAAATGTGGAGGAAGCGCAGCAACGTTACCTGCAGCAACTGGAATCCCGGCACCGCGAAATAGAACAGCTTACCTACATCGCTTCCCACGATCTGCAACAGCCTTTGCGCACCATCACCCATTACCTCTCTATGTTTGAACTCAAATACCAGCCGATGGTAGAGGAACAAGGGCGCATGTATATAGAAGGGGTCATGAAAGCCGCCGCGCGCATGCGGGAACTTATTCGCAACATGCTGGAGTATGCTACGCTGGGCGTACAAAAAGCTTTGAGTGAGGTAGATACTAATCTGCTGCTCGATGAAGTGAAACAGGATCTCTACGAAACCATTACTAGTGCCGGCGCTATCGTGGAGAGTGGTACGCTGCCCCTGCTGCGTGGCTACCGGGTGGAATTACGGCAGTTACTGCAAAACCTGGTCAGCAATGCTATCAAGTTTTCTCAACCCGGCATACCACCCCATATCAAGGTGTCTGCGGAATATGCTGCCGATAAATGGATATTTTGCGTGGAGGATAATGGTATTGGTATAGCAGCGCATAATATTCCCAGTATATTCATGATGTTCCAGCGCCTGCATTCCAAAGAAGAATACCCAGGGGCCGGCATTGGCCTGGCCTATGCAAAAAAGATTGTGTTACTGCACAATGGACAGATATGGGTGCAGTCTGAGCTGGATAAGGGGAGCCGCTTTTACTTTTCCATCCCCAATACACTTTAAGCTATTCAATACAATTTCCGGGTACTGATCACTTGCCCATCCTGCAATTCAATGGTGCGGTCGCTCTTTTGGGCAAAATCGTTGTCGTGCGTAACGGCCACAATGGTTTGCTGGTCGTGGTGCGCCAGGTCTTTTAAAATGTCGAACACGATACCGGTATTTTTGCTATCCAAATTGCCGGTAGGCTCGTCGCCCATAATGATCAGCGGATCGTTGATAAGGGCGCGGGCAATGGCCACCCGCTGCTGCTGGCCACCAGAGAGCTTGGCAGACAGTTTCAAAGCCTGGTCTTCCAATCCCAGCATTTTTAACTTAGCATACGCCCTTTCCTCTATTTCCTTCCTGGAGTATTTTCCCAGCCGCAGGGCCGGTATCATTACATTGCGCAGGCAGCTGAATTCCGGCAGCAGGTAGTGAAACTGGAATACGAACCCTATCTTTTCATTGCGCAAAGCCGCCAGGCGTTGTTGCTGCTGCCCCGTGATCCGTTCCCCTTGTATGGTGAGCAAGCCATCGTAATCCGTATCCATGGTAGATAAAATGTACAGCAGGGTAGATTTGCCACTGCCCGACTTGCCCACCAGGGTTACAAATTCGCCCCGGTTCACCTGGAAAGAAATATCATTCAGCACCCTGAATTTTTCGGGGTCGTAAAAATATTTTCCAATCTTATCTGCCTGCAAAATGATTTCTGGCTGCATATAATTATTTTCTGAAAATAGATACGGGGTCTACATTTGCGGCCTTGCGCGCCGGAAAATAACCGGCAAAGAAAGTAACGATCAGCCCAAATAAAATACCACGGGCATACATTTCAGGTTCGTAGGTGATGGGAAAGTAGCCAATATCGCCCCCCACATACACGCGGGATAGAAAGAAGATCATGGTAGAACAGCAGAGCAGCCCGAAAATAATACCTACCCCTCCAATCAGCATGGCCTGCTGCACGAAAATGCGCACCACATCCCGCCCCTGGAAGCCCATGGCCTTGAGAATAGCGATCTCGTTGATCTTTTGGTTAATGGTCATGTTTAAAATATTATAAATGCCAAAACCAGCCACCAGCAATATACTCAGGGAAATGAAATTGATCATGATGGTGCGCATACGCCCGGCGGCTACCAGGGTTTCATTGGCAGCCTTCCAGTCTTCCGCCTTATATCCAGTGAGGAAAGATAGCTGCTGGGAATAGGCTGGGGCATGGTCATAATCTTTCACATTCACATCGATGTCGCTCACATAACTGGGACTTTCCTGTTTTAGCTGGCGGGCGCTGTTAATATTGATGTAAGATTTGGTCTTGTCAGTATTGGAATTACTGGTCTTGAACATGCCCACTACTTTCATCACCTTGGTAACGTTGCGGGAGGAGGTAATGGTAATGTTATCGCCGGTTTTTACACTCATTTTACTGGCCACGCCTACACCCACCAGCATACCATTGGGCGTGTTTTTCAGGGCCTGTATGCTGCCTTCCACGATGGTTTCGCTAATGCTGAACATCTTGTCTGCTTCTGCTATCTCTACGCCGGATGCCACGCCGGCAATCTGGGTGCGGCCACTGTTGTAAAATACATCTACCCCTACCTGCGGGGTGGCAATCACTACCTCTGGTTGTTGTTTTAACAGAGCTAGTACCTGGTCGGGGTTAATGATCTTTTGGCTTTCGGGTATCACACGGGGATTTACGATGAGGGGCAAGCTGCCCGAATGGGTAGCAGGGCTTAGCGGTGTGCTAATCTCATCGTCTTTGTACACCCGTATATGCGGTACATTCTTAAAAATGCTGGCGTCTGATTTACGCGAGAAACCAGCCGCCATGGAGTTCATGAAAATATAAATGGCAATACCGATCGTTACGCCCAATGCCGCCACTGCCGTAAGTTTTCGGCTGGTGGTGATGTAGGTGATGGATATTTCCGAATCGATATTGTGCCGGTGCGTACCTGCCATGATCTGTTATTTGTTGTCCTGGATCAAAACGGTGTTTTCATTAATACCACCCAGAATTTCTACCCAATCGCTGGATACAATGCCGGTTTGTACGGTGGTCTTTTGCCTGCCTTTTTTGAGCAGCACGGTATTGCCATATTGCAGATAGGCCCGCGGGATGACCAATGCATTTTTCTTTTCGCCGGTAATCACATTGGCCTCCAGTTGGGTGCCGGCTATGCGGAAATCCAGGCTGTCGGTAAAGTAGGCTTTCACCAGGAACGACTGGCTGGCAGCGTCGAAGGAGGGCAGTATCTGGTGAATGGTGGCCTGGTAAGTTTTGCTTTTGTTAGTATTGAGGCGTATCACCACTGGCTGACCTTCTTTCAGCTTGGCCATGTTAGTTTCATCAACATTTAGTTTGGCATAGATCAGCTCCGGATCGCCGATCACGGCAATCACATCGCCTTTGCGCACATAGTCGCCCAGTTGTTTTTGTTTTTGATAGATCCTGCCGGATGTTACGGCCTTAATCTGGTTTTGTTCCTGGGTCACCTGGTTTACGCCACTGATAAATCGCTGGCTTACTTCCTGCTGCTGTGCATTGATCTTTTGATTATTGTATTGCTCCCGCAGGGCGTCCAGTGCGGCTTTGGAGCTTACGGCGGCTAGCTGCGCATTCTCATATTCCAGGCGCGACACGCTGTTGTGCTGATACAGGCGCTGGTAGCGGTCTGCCTGCTGCTGGTCCAGTTGCAGTTTGGCTTCCGCCGATTGGATGTTGGCCTGTATCTGTAACAAAGCAGGCGCATTGGGTTGGGTATTGCGGGCTGCAATGCCGTGCAGTTCTTCCGCACTGCGCGCGTTTAGTATGTTCTGGTGATTATCGATCACGGCCAATGGCTGTCCTTTATTTACCAGGTCGCCCTCGTTGAACTTCAGTTGCACCAGGTAGCCGTCTTGCTGAGCAGTAAGGTTATACTGATCGTAGGCTTCCAGCACACCGGAGGCAAACACCATTTCGGTAATATCGCGGTGCTGTGGGGTAATGCCTTTGTTGCCGCCACAGGCACAAAGTGCAGTCAGGCTTATGCAAACAGGTAATAAGCGGGAAAGTATCATTTGAAAGTATTGTTGATGTTTATCCTGGATCGGTCGTATTCGCTGGCGGCCAGTTGGGTCACCGTATTGATGCTGCTGTTCAGCCAATCGTTGAAGGACAGCAGCAGATCTGTGGCCGACAAAATGCCTTCCTGGTAAATGTCGAGGTTCTTCTGGTAAGCATCTTTTTTCAGGGATTCTATGCGGGCAGACAACTCATAGCTGGTGAAAGCCTTCCGGTAGTCCAGCACCACCTGGCGGTTGCTTATGCTGTCTTGCAGTGCGGAGTGCTGGATGTTGTTATCATTGATCTGCATGTATATGCGGTCGTAGCGCACCGTGGCGGCCTTGGTAATATCCGGCGCCAGGGGCAGGCTCAGTTTAAGGCCCACGTAATTCGTGCCTGGCCAGGCCGTGCGGTCGAAGAAGCGGCTGTTGCTATATTGGCTCCAGCCTACATTGCTGATGAAGGTAAGGGTGGGCAGGAACCATTTTTTATTGGCCTCCAGGTCGGCCTTACGGTATTTTTGCTGCCAAAGGTATTGCTGTTGCAGCAGGTTGTTGGAGGCCGCTAAATTAGCCTCGAAGGCAGGTGCCGGCTGGGCGGTGGTGATGGTAAGCTGTGTGGCGGAGGGTATATCGCAGAGCAGTTTAAGGTTGTTTGTTTCCTGCTCCATTTGTATTTCCAGTTGTTGCAGGTGGTCTTTCACGGAAAGTTGGGTGGCAAGGGCGTTGTTCACGTCTTGCGTGCGGGCAATGCCTTCCGCCTGTTTGCGCTGCATGATCTGGGTGAGGGAATCTGCATTTACCAGGCTTTGCCGCAAGGCGGCCCCTTGCCAGGCGTAGGACAGTATGTTGTAGTAAGCGGCGGCCATGCTTTCACAAAGGCTTTTCTTACTCAGTTGGTTACTAATGCGGGTAAGCTGTTCATTGGCCCTGGACACCTTTACCATGGCCATGGCATAAGGGTTCAGCAGATCGAACTGGGGCGAGGTGCTGACCATGCTCACGTATTGCTGCCCCAGGGTAATGGCCCTGAATGTGCCCTCCTGCCCGCCGAAGATCTGCGCAGGCAGGAAGTTTACGGGTAGTTTGGTATTGTCGGTGGCCGTAAAGTTAGCGTCTGCTTTTAAGTTCCATTTAGAGAGTTGGGCGGCCAGGGTCTGGTATTTGGTGAGCAAGGCCTGCTGGGTGGCGTTGCGGTAGGTGCTGCTGTGCGCCTCTGCGTAGGCCAATACATCGTCTAGTGAGGTAAACGTAAGCTGCTCCTGTGCGCAGGCGCCCACACTGTTAAAGACCAGTAGCCACAAAATAATCATACGACGCATGTAAAAAGCGTTTTTGAAACGGGTAAATATGGGCGTTTACAGTTGCAAATCTATTCCTCTCTGGCCGGCTTTCGATATAAATTATTCAGCAGGAGGGATGGAGGTATAAAAAAGGAAGACGAATGAGCGGGGTCTTATATTTTGATTTCCTGCAAAATAATGCCCCTGCTTTACACACTATCCATGCCTGCATCGCCCTGGCTGGCGGTGCAGCCCCTGAAATGCAAAGGGGCATCTTCCTGTATTGAGATGCCCCTTTGCATGGGTCGCTTATGATTTGTAACCGGTGTTTAGTATCACATGCAATGTCCCGGCGGTTATATCGTAAAAGTATTTTCCCCGGCTTTCAGCGCATACGTTTTAAATTTCCACACCAGCGTTCCCTGGGTATGTTGCGGCAGCACCACCTTTATTTTCCATTTGCCATTTTCCAGGTTGTAGGCTACGGCCACCTTCCCGTTGGGATGCGGTATTTCGCCACTTACGTTGGTGAGCGTACCCAGGTGAGGGGTGACTTTTATCTTACTAAAGCCCGGCGCATCGCTGTCAATGCCCAATACGGTCCTGAAAAATTCAATGTTAGGACTGGCGCCCCAGGCATGGCAGTCGGACCGGGTAGTATGCAGGTCAGAATACTCTGCCCAGGTGGTAAGTCCCATGGCAATATTGTCGCGGTAAATGTCCAGCCATTTCATGTAATCATTGCCCAGGCCGGCCTTCACCAGCGCTTGATGCAGGTAATATTTAAAATACACCGAGCATTGGGTTAGGCTATTATCATGCAGCAAACCGTTTGCTACTGCCGCGAGGTGGTTACTGTCTACCATGCCAGTGAGGATGGCCAGTGCATTCACATGTTGGGAATAACCGTTTTTCTCCCGGGTATCAGCATACAATTGCCTGGCAGGGTCCCAGTACTTCCGTTGTATGGTAGCTTTTAGCTGGGTGGCCTTTTGGTGGTACAAGCGCGCATAGTCTGCCAGCCCGATGTGGCTTTCCATTTCCGCCGCCCATTGGTAGGCCCACAGCAGTTGCAGGTCGTAAATAGCGGCGCTGCCATCTGCGCCTTTTACCTGTCCGCCCAGGTTGCCAGCCCAGTCTACAAATGCCCAGTAGGGCGTATTTTTCAGGGATCCATCGGCCTGCTGATATTTGCTAAAAAAATCCAGTACACCTCTTTCGCCGAGCAATTTGTCTTGAATGAAATTGTTATCACCGCGATACATCCAGTAGTCGTGCAACATGCAGATATACCATAAGGAGAAGGTAGAAATAAGTTGGGTGCCTTTGGAGGGATAACAGCTCCGGGTAAGCCCTTCGGGCAGGCGGGAATGATCTATCTGGGTAATAGCATTCCGCGCCAGCCGGTCGTCGCTGGTGTTGTAATAAGAGATGATAGCTTGAATGCGGGTATCACCTACGTATTGCAATTGTTCGTAATAAGGACAGTCTGTATAAGTTTCCCAGGCATTCAGCCGGGCAGTGCGCCAGCCAATGTCCAGCATTTGGGAAATCTCTTTGTTGTCTGTATTAAATACGGCATTGCGGGTAAAAGGGTAGGCGGTGAAGTTGCCATACAGGTCATCTATCACCAGCGGATCGTTTTGGGTATGTACCACCACCCGGATGTAGCGGTAGGTGCGGAAGTTCAACGTAGTGAAGGTTTGCCCCAGACTTCCGTCAGACAGCAGGCTGTCGGTACGGCCTATGAACTCCTTGCCTGTTACGTCATTGCGATTGCCTTTGCGTTCGCCATGGCTGCCTGGCTCATAGAGTGCTTCTGCATAGCCTAAAGATATGCCGGCGTCTTTGCCGCCGCTGAAATTAAACGTTACATACGCATTCGTTTCAAACGTCTGATCCAGCAACAAAGTAGCCGTGGTATGGGCGGGGATGGTAACAGCTGTTTGTTGCGCCGGGAAGGTGGCCGGTACACTCACCCCATCGGCTATACGAAGTGCAGCCAGGCGTTGGTAGGTTATTTCCCTGGCGGGCAGGGTAGAAGGTACCAGAGCCCATTCTATGCCCCAGGCAGTGCCTTTGAGCCGGCCATCCGCCACCTTAGCGGCAGCAGGCCAGGCCCCGTCGTCATAATCGCGGGCGGCCCAATTACCCTTTATAGCGTGGTGCATATCTACCCACTCTCCTTTGCTAGCGGCAAAAAACCAACCCGGTACCGGCTGATGCCCGGCATCGCGGATGCATTTCCAGGAGGGATTAGTATTGAGCAATTCTTCTGCGCTGGTATTGCCCTGTAAGATAAACCCGGTGCGGAAACTGATCTGCGCCTCGGGGCGCACATCGGCCTCGTTATACACCAGCGCGGCCACGGTGTTACTGCCCGCCGTCAGGTAAGGGGCCAGGTCTACCGTTTCATAATTCCAGGCATAGGCATCGCCCCGCGCAGGACCCAACGATACCAGCGTACCGTTTACATACAGTTTATAACGGTTGTCTGCCGACACATGGATGATAAATGTGGAGGGTTTACTGGTCAGGTTTATGTTCTTACGGAAGTAATACACCCCATATGCATGGCCCGGATCATTGGGCGCAGCAATCCAATCGGCATTCCAGGGATGATTGGCTGCATCGGGCAGCTGGGCATAGATGGTTTGTGCGGATAAAAAATAATAACAGGCAAGTAATACAGCAAGGTATCTTTTCATAGATAAACGTGGCATTAGCGTAACTCCAAATATAATTGTTCTGTATATGGCCGGCGTCCTGCCCCTTCCTGCTGCCATGGCAGTCCATGGGAAAGAAACAGCGCCTGCGGAAACCCGCCGTCAGCGATGGCCGGCGCAAAAATAATAAATAAAAATGGGGGTTGCTACGCAGGTTTCTTGCAACACGGTGTCATTTGTTTATAAAAGGGAAGGGCCGGCTGTTAGCGCGCGGCTAGTACGATTTAGTATAGGCCGACTTATGATAGCGCCGACGCCATTCCTGGCCAAAGGTTTCACCCCAGTCCTGTATATATTTATAGTAGTCGTAATCGTTCTCAAAAGTTTGCAGCATTTCAAAACTAGGGCGGTATATTACCATAAAAGTATCGATAGCAGGCGGTTGCAAGCCGGTAATCTGCCGGATAAGGTCTTTGTTAAAGCGGTGATCTACATATTTTTCCCGCTCATCTGCTTCCAGCCTTTCGCGGAAGCGCTCCATGCGTTTGGCTTTTTTGAGGCTAAACAAAAGATCCAGGTTAATGCCCGCCCCTCCATTTACCGCCGTAAGGTAATCCCGCTGGTAATTAAATACTTTGGCATATTCCTCCCGGTTCTCTATAGAGTCTTGCCGGTAGTTGTGAATGCGTTGCGATTGCACCACCACCGTGGGCAGCACGTGAATATCCACGTGCAGGCTCATATCGAAGGGATGATTGGGGGCTAGTTCGCGCACGGGAAATTTCATCGTAGCTTTGCCCTGGTAAGAAAAACTGATAGAGTCTGTTACGGGCAGGCGAATACTGTAATGGCCCAGCGAATCGGTAACGGTACCTCTGCCGGAAGTACTCATTACGCTGACTCCCACCATGCCAAATCTTGCAGAACGTTCGTACACGGTACCCTTTACTAGCTGCTGCTGTGCAGCGGCGGCCAGTTGTAGGAAGAGCAGGGTGACAAGTAGCGTGGTTGTTTTCAAGAGATTCGCAGGGTCCATTTCCGCCCCAATCTAAGACAGGTTAAAAAGATAAGCAAACCAGCGATAAATATTAACAAATATTTCTATGGTTAAAAGCAGGAACCTTTTTCCTGCCACGCTTCAAAAACCGCTACGGCACTAGCGGGGAGGCGCTATTTCTTTTTCCTATCCGGTTCAAAATCAAGCGAGATAGAATTCATGCAATACCGTTTGTAGGTAGGTGGGGGACCATCGTCGAAAATGTGACCCAGGTGGGAGCCACAGCGCCCGCAGCGCACCTCTGTACGGTCCATGCCGTAGGTATGGTCTTGCAGGTAAAGGGTGGCGTCTTTACGGAGCGGCTCAAAGAAACTGGGCCATCCGCATTCGCTGGAAAACTTGGCCGTAGACCGGAACAGGGCATTCCCGCATACGGCGCAGTAATAGGTGCCCTTTTCATCCGAGTTCCAGTATTTGCCGGTAAAGGCCCTTTCTGTATTGGCTTCCCGGGCTACCGCGTAAAGGTCTGCCGGGAGTATTTTTTTCCAGGTGGCGTCCGGTACATTCAGTTTGGAGGTATCTGTCCGGGAATAGTAGGGATTGGGCGTATTGGCCGCCGGCGATTGACTACAGGCGGTTAGGCCGGTGCCCAGCAAAAGGAGGATGGCTAGGAAAACTTTCATGCTATTTATTTTTTTTGCGCTACCGCATAACACATGCCGGGAAAAGGCCGGTCTGTAAAGTTGCAACAAAGAATACAAGCCGGCAATAAAAATTTCTCCTGGATACTTGTCCATACTTCCCGGGCCGCCCAGTACCTGCCGATAATACCCTGCGCTGGCCCGGCAAAAAACAGGGCATTTACCTATCTTGGGCTCCGTAGGTGTTTTAGTCTGCATATGGACCATTATATCGGCAATACTGTTATAGTGATGGTGGCCAATGCCGCTGCTGCTCTATACGGCCTAGGGTGTAAGCGGCTTCAATATCGTTGAGCTGCAATTGCAATCCAAACTGCGGATGGTAGGCTACAGATACATTTTCCAGTACATGGATATGGTTTGTAAACTGCTGGCCCGTTACCTGCTCAAACGCTTCAATGGCGCAGCTTCCCGCACCCCAGGCCCGCGCAGCGAACTGTACAAGCAAGCTCTTTCCTGTTTGTAGCGATATAGAAATTTAATAATTCACGTAAGATTCGGAGTAGGTTACATCCGCATGCAGGTCTATCAATCTACATTCAGGACGGGAAAAGAGGGTGACAAAAATACATTGTAAACCGATGTATTACCTATTGAATTGTTATCTTAAAGTAGGATGGTTGCATTGATCCATAGCATACGTCCTACATAACATTAACCCCCAGGCCATTCATTACCTACAACTAATGTGTAAAGAAAAGTCCTTCAAAAAGGTGACTTCTTTTTTAGCAGAAGGGCAAGTTTGCAAACAAGTGGCTTATTCAAAAATTACCTTAAGAACGACAAGACGGATAATTCTATGCATTATGAATAGGAACCGGCTGGACACCAAAAAAGGCACACTATTTAGGTGCTTTGGCCAAAAGGTTTAAGACCACCCCTGCCACTACAAATATACCCCAACCAATAAAATTCACCTTTTTAATCCTTTTAACTGTCTATAAAGCTTAATTGAAAATCGCTTAAAATCCCCTACAGATACACGTTTTTCGCACTTTTTACTATTACTGTTATTTTAACTTGATAAAATCTCCCGCTTATTTCAGTACTTTTTTAAAATTTATTTTTTGCTATATTCGTTTCAAATAAAAAGGATTGATTGATTACAATAAAGTGGCGGATAATGACCTGGTAATGCTTTTAAACAATAGCGATAAGGATGCGTATGCTGAAATCTATCAACGTTTTAAAGGCATATTATTTATTCATGCCTATCGCCTTCTTCGGGAAAAAGAAGAAGCTAAAGATGTTGTGCAGGAAATCTTCGCCCGTTTGTGGACTAAACGTGAACAGCTTAATTTAACAGTCAGTCTCTCGTCCTATCTTTATGCTGCAGTAAGAAACAAGATTTTTGATCTGATCGCACGAAAAAAAGTAGAAACCGAGTACATATCTTCATTACAGACATTTATTTCTCAAGGTGATATGATCACGGATCAGCTGGTTCGGGAAAAAGAACTCCGGGCTATTATTGAAGGGGAGATTGCTGCGCTACCCCCTAAAATGCGAGAGGTTTTCGAATTAAGCAGAAAAGGTAATTTAACACATCGCCAAATAGCCGAGAAACTCGGTCTGTCCGAAAAGACAGTTAAAAAACAGGTCAATAATGCACTTAAAATGTTACGCTTAAAATTAGGCGTATTTACCTATCTTATTTACTTCCTGTAGTTAAGCATGAGATCGCTTTAATAAAATAACAGTTTATTAAAAAAAACCGTCAAATAGGAGTAAGCCGCCTAACTCGTCATAATTTTTTGTTTTTTTTTATTTTCATCTACGCCCAACGCCTCCTCTGTTCGTCATACATATACATCGGGATAAAATCCTGGGCAGTGTATGGAAAATATCAACGCAAAAGATTTACTGAAAAAATATATAGAAGGTAACTGCACCGATAAAGAGAAAGCTTTACTGGAAAGCTGGTATATTCATCGCAGTGCACACGGAAAAGTTGACCTTTCTGCCGAGGAAATAGATAATATACTTACTGATATCTGGAATGCGCTACCCGTACACGATAAGCAAAAAAAGCTCGTATACCGTTTATTGCCCACACTTGCCGCAGCAGCTTCCTTGTTGGTAATGCTAATAGTAAGTAGTTATTTCTTTCTGTACCATAAGCCTGATAACCACTTAATTGTCAAGAATAAGGAAATACTACCCGGAAGCAATAAAGCTGTTTTAACCCTCGCCAACGGTGAACAAGTGATATTAACCGATGCAAAGAACGGCCAAATTGGCCGGCAGGGAAATACTATTGTGAATAAAACTAGTGAAGGCTCACTAGTATATAGGCCAGGTGATCAAGATGCAACGCCCGCAGACTTATACAACACAGTGTCTACGCCTAGGGGCGGCCAATACCACTTAATTTTAGCTGATGGTACAGATGTATGGATAAACGCATCTTCTTCTATTACCTATCCTGCTGCATTCAATGGAAGCGAGCGAAAGGTTACACTTACCGGTGAAGCGTTTTTTGTGGTAAAACATAACTCATCCCAACCTTTTAAGGTAACCGTCCAGGGGCAAACTATAGAAGATTTAGGCACGCAGTTTAACATCAAGGCGTACAAGGATGAGCCTAAAACCAAAACCACCCTGTTACAGGGCAGCGTTAAAATAACAAAGGGAGGCCAAGCAGCCATACTTAAGCCCGGACAGGAAGCCATAACAGAAATTGAAACAGAAAAAATTGCTGTAAATGAAGCCGACATGGAAGAAGCCATTGCATGGAAGAATGGTTATTTTATGTTCTCTGGCGAATCATTGGAAAATATTATGCGAAGTATCAGCCGGTGGTATAATGTAGATGTTGTTTTCCAATCAGATGACCTGAAAAAAATAACCTTCAGTGGAACTATCTCTAAGCTATCCGACTTTTCAAGGGTATTAGATCGCTTAAAACGCACAAATGAAGTAGACTTTAATATTCAGGCAGGAAAAATTATTGTATTGCCTGCACAACAGCCTAAATAATTTACTTAAAATCTAAAATAATGGATAAAAATTTACGATCAACACACTAGCCGCCAACCTGATTTTTAAAACCGTATAGTGCATTAACACCAATCGGTTCAATGTTTTGAGTCAACCGATTCCTAAAATCGGCACAGTCCATAGTAAACTACTTATCAACCAAAATTACCAGCAATATGAAATTTAATGCTTTCAAAACAGGCATTATACAAAATGTGCCATGGCATATAAATTTGCCTGTTATGAAATTTGCCCTCATCAGCATAATATCACTTCTCTTCCAGGCAGTTCCATCCTTTGCGCAACGTCTAACGTTTAACCAATCAAACGTTACATTAAAAACGCTCTTCAAGGAAATAACCAAACAAACTGGTTACGAAGTATTTTATCCAGATAAAACGCTAGATAGTCACCGTAAAGTATTGGCTGAATTTAAGAATGCTCCAATTGATCAAGTACTTTCAGAGGTATTAAAGGGAATGAACCTTTCCTACACAATTAATGATAAGGGCATTGTAATCAGCAAAAAAATATTGCAGGCAAATGATGCAACTGTCAATAAACCTAATCTTATTGATGTACACGGACGTATCATTAATGAAACAGGCGCTCCCCTCTTAGGCGCAACAATTGTTGTAAATAACACACCTGTGGCATCACGTATTGTAACGATTTCCGGGCAGGATGGTGCTTTCCTGTTAAGGAATGTTGATCCGAAAGCGGAGATTTCAATTTCATACATCGGGCATAACACTGTAACCAAGTTAGTAGCAATTAATCTGGGTGACATTGTAATGAAGGCCAGGAGCAATGATTTAGACCAGGTACAAGTCATCGCTTACGGCACAACCACCAAAAGATTATCTACAGGTAATATCACTACCATCACCAGCAAGGAAATAGAAAAAAATCCTGTTCCCAATGTTTTACAGGCGATTGAAGGCCGCGTTGTTGGCCTTAATATAACGCAGAACACGGGATTACCAGGCGGATCATTCTCCGTCAATATAAGAGGTAAAACAACATTTTCCAGTAGCCAGGCTCCACCACTTATTGTAGTAGACGGTATTATTTATCCCAACCAGATGCCTCCGGGTATTACAGACCTTGGCTTTTCAGGACAAACAGCAACTGCTAATGCAACGCAGGGAGGAAATCCGCTTAATTTTCTAGATCCTTCAATTATAGAAAGTGTAAACGTACTCAAAGATGCCGATGCTACTGCAATTTATGGTTCCCGGGGGGCATACGGCGTAATCATTATCACCACTAAAAAAGGAAAACCAGGTAGACCAACATTAACAGTAAACACTTATACTGGTGTGCAAGCAAACGGTAAAGTACTTAAAAGGATGAATACGTCACAATATCTTACTATGAGGCGTGAGGCATTCAAAAATGATAATATTGTACCAACCATTGCCAATGCCCCTGACCTTCTCTCTTACGATACCACCAAATATACCAATTGGCAAAAAGAGTTATCAGGTAAATATGGATGGAACCAGCGAGCGAATATTTCCTATGGTGGTGGTAATGAAATTTCATCCTTTCTGCTTGGCGGAGTTTTTAGCGATATGCACAGCATTCAACTTGGCAAAGGTAAAGACATGTCAGGTACTATCAATTTGGCTGTTAATACCTCGAGTTTGAATAAAAAGTTTTCCTTGGGCATGAGGGCTAGTTATCACGCAGATCACAATGACATGGTTGCCTATGATTTTTCTTCAGGAAGCGGAGTGCTTTTTGCTCCTGATGCTCCGTCTACTTACAATGCTGATGGCAGTTTAAACTGGTCCACCGGAAGTAACCCTGCAGCCTCAGTAAACAAGATTTATTTTAACAACACCAAGCAGTTAATTTCGTCTTTAAACCTTTCTTACCGGCCGTTTAAAGACTTCTCAATTAATGTTACGATAGGATATACATCCATGGACCAAAAAATTTTAAGTGCTAACCCTACAACCGTATATAATCCTGTGTTGGTTTTAGCAGGTAGTGTTACAAACAATAGCAGGATTAATATCACCAATAACATTACCTACACAGTTGATCCCAATTTAAGCTATACTCATAAAGTGGCAAAAAAAGGCACTTTGCAAATAACTGCAGGGGGAACATTTTTATCCCAAAAGGCAGCAAATCAAACGATAACCGGTGCTAATTTTATTTCGGATGCGCTGCTGGTTAATCCCTCTTTTGCACCACAGGCCAACGTAAGTACCACTTATGCAGACAACCCGGATAAATCGCTAGGTATTTTTTCTACTATTAATTTTAATTGGGATAACAAATACATTGTTAATATAAATGGCCGTGATGAAGGTTCCACCAAATTCGGGGTATCCCACCGGTTCGGCCAATTCGGTTCCATTGGAGCCGCATGGTTATTTACTGAGGAAAGTTGGTTCCAAGATCATTTAAATGTACTCAGTTTTGGCAAAATAAGGGCAAGCTATGGCCTTACGGGTGGCGATGCAATATCTCCCTACCAATATCTGAATACCTATACACTTTTACAAAATGGCTACCTGGGCCAACCTCAGTTAATAGCTAACAGTTTGCCGGCAAATCCCAATCTTCATTGGGAAACCAATAAAAAATCAGAGATTGGTTTTGAACTAGGTTTTGTTAAGGATCGGATAGTTTTTGAACCTACTTTTTACCGTAGTATGGCATCAGATCAATTACTTACCGCACTTATCCCGAGTATAAGCGGCTATCAGGGTATTATTGCCAATTATCCTTCTGTTGTACGCTCATCAGGGATAGAATTGAATTTAACTACACAAAATATTGCCACCAAGAACTTCAAGTGGATTACAAAATTCAATATTAGTTTTGACCGTACAAAGCTATTGTCTTTTCCTGGTGGGCAAGCGGCATTGGCCCCCTTGTTACCCGGTTATATTATAGGGCAAACTACCAATTTTGTTACTGTATATAATTATGCCGGCATTGATCCGAATACCGGTCGGTATCTTTTTACCGATAAAAATGGTGTCACTTCTACTCATAATCCCAATTATGGCGATAAAGTGTTGACATCTGGTTTTAGTAATGATCAATATCTTACCATCGACCTTTCGCCCAAATATTACGGCGGACTAGAGAATTCCTTTACCTATAAAAAGTTTAATGTAGACGCCTTTATTTCCTTCAAAAATCAAAAGGCAAAAAACTGGCAATCTCAAGCCGGGCTTCCGGGTGTAATGAACAATAATCCATTAGTTGATTACACTGGCAGATGGCAGCACCCGGGAGATGTTACCACCTTGCCAATGTATACACAAAGCATAAAAAATCAGGTATCGTTCAATTACTATGCTGCTAGTAACGGGGCATATGTTAACGGTACATACGCACGGCTGGCCAATCTTCATATTGCTTATGATCTGAGTAATGTTATTTTCAAAAAAACAAGTTTTAACAATTTCAAAATATACATGGAAGGGCAAAATTTACTAACCATTACAAAGTACCGCAATCTTGATCCGGAAACACAGTCAGCGGTTACGGCACCATTACGCGTTTTCGTTTTCGGTATAAGTACTAACATTTAACACTTTTATAAAATGAATTCACTAAGGATAAAATTTCCGAACGCCGGGAAAATAATTCCAGGTATAGCAATTATATCGATGCTGTGTGGTAGTACCGGTTGCCAAAAACTAATAGATACACCGCTGCCATCAACCGTGGTTGCTGCAGATCAGGCTTTTGCCAATGATAAAGCTGTTTCAGCGGTTTTAAATCCGGTCTATTTATACATGATAAGCACTTCTTACCAGCTAGGTTTAAACTATGGTTTGTATACAGATGAATTGCGCCCGTTTCAAACCACTTCAATGCAATATAATAACTTATATTCCGGCATATATGATGAAACCAGCGGCGGCTCAACTTTATGGATATTATGGTATGCTCAGATAAGGACATGCAATCTGGTGATTGAAGGGATGAAAAACGCGCCCAGTACCATCGTACAAAAAAACCAATGGCTTGGTCAGGCCTATTTCTTAAGGGCCTATTTCTATTTTTTATTAACAAATAGCTATGGGGAAATTCCTATTGTTACATCATCTGATGCTTCGTTGAACAAAACACTATCAAGAAAGCCCATAAATGATGTGATGGAACTGATCATAGCCGATCTGCAACAAGCACAATCCCTGCTAACAGATGACTATTATTTACCATCAGGTTTGGTTACAACCCAACGGACCCTTCCAAACAAAGGAGCTGCAACAGCACTTTTAGCCAGGGCCTATCTTTATAATGACGATTGGACAAATGCCGAAATCCAATCAACTTTATTAATTAATAATTCTGCTTATCATCTGGAACCTCTATCCCAAACTTTTCTGGCAACCAGTAAGGAAATTATTCTCGGTCTGGCCCCTCTGGGAAGCAGCTATATTGTTAATGATGCCATTACCTATATAATTGCTATTGGAAAAACGCCCGCACAAGCCGGCATATACTTTTACCTGAATACCTTCTTGTTGAATGCTTTTGAACCAGGCGACAAACGCTTTACCACCTGGATAGGCGTATCCAGTGTACCGGAAAGTGGGGGGAGTCCTGCCACAGATTATTATTATTACTACAAGTATAAGACCAACACTGCGCAAACCGCGCCCGTTGAATACTATACTTTATTTCGCCTTGCTGAACAATACCTGATTCGTGCCGAAGCAAGAGCACATTTAAGCAAGATGGATGGGGCAACGGAAGATCTTAATACCATCAGATCGCGGGCAGGTTTAGACGCCACAAAAGCCACCACTGCGGATGGCTTGTTAACAGCCATATTACACGAACGCCAGGTTGAATTTTTTGGTGAAGAAGGAAACCGCTTCTATGATCTAAAACGGACCGGAAAACTGGATGAAGTGATGTCTGTTGTTGCCCCGGCAAAAGGAGGTGTTTGGTATAGTTATATGAAGTACTGGCCAATTCCAACTAATGACATCATAGCGGATCCTAATTTAACTCAAACACCTGGCTATAATTAAAAACTATGCAGATTTATATAATCGTAATAAATAATTAATATTCTATAAAACAAATGGAAAAAAAAATCATCATAATACTGCTGTTTCTTTGTATCGGTTTTGTACATGTTTATGCTTCAACAGCTGACACCTCCCTTCCTGCCACAAAAAGTAATACCCCAGCCGAAAAAAAAGGGCCACAGCCATTTAATAACATTATAACTAGTAAAGCTAAAACTTCTGTTGGGCTTTTTATCGTATACCAGCTGGATGATAAAACTTACTTCGAGGTGCCGGACAGTATTATAGGCCGAGAAATATTGATCGTGAATCGAATATCTAAAGCTGGAGCGAATATGCGATCTAAAGACCGGATGACTGGTTATGCAGGCGATTTGATCAACAGTACAGATGTACGTTTTGAAAAAGGTCCGAACGACCGTTTATTTATGAGAAAGGTTTCTAACATTGATTTTTCGCTTGACAGCACTTCGTCAATGTATAAAACAATCCTCAATTCAAATATCCAACCGATAGCGCTTACATTTGATATTAAAGCTTATCATCAGGACTCTGTCACCCATAAATAAAACGTCCTGGTCATGGCCTGGCCATGGCAACGGCGCAATAATAGCGCCAAGAGCGTGGGATATCCATTGTATTTTATGCACAAAGGGTAGTTGCTATTCGTTCCATCTGATATTAACTTAATTTCGGTGGCACAAAGTTGGTTCGCCAGGAAAGGATGCCCGCCCCTTTGGTGGGCTTATCTTAAAAATTACTGTTTTGACAAAGAGCATTTTTATTGCCTCCGCAGAGCCGTACAGCGGTAAATCTATGATCATCCTTGGGCTAGCAGATATGCTGCTGGGTAGAACCCAAAAGATAGGTTACTTAAAACCCGTGGTACTCTCCGATACACCGGAACAGCCAGATCCGCATATCAGTACTGTTCTTTCTTATTTTCAACTGAAGCAAACCTACGCCGCGTCATACGTTTTTACCCGGCAGGAAACCATGCAGCAGCTCAAAGACCAGCGCCAGGGTGCCATGATCGATGCCATCATTACCCGCTATAAAGCCCTGGAAGCCCAATACGATTTTATCGTGGTGGAAGGCAGCGACTATGTGGGCCAGGGTGCCGCGTTTGAGTTTGAGACCAACCGCCTCATTGCCAAGAACCTGAACACACCCGCTTTGCTGCTGATCTCTGGCGAAAACAAAACCCCGGCAGAAATTATACAGGAAGGACTCAACTTTTGCCGCGCTTACCAGGAGCATGATATACAGGTATTGGCCGTGGTGGCCAATAAGGTGGCACCGGAACAGGAAGCCTCCGTGCGGCAACTGCTGGCGGCACAATTGCCGGAAGGGGTGCTGGCCGCCGTGGTACCCATGGACGCGGCCCTGCAAAATCCTACGGTAGGCGATGTTTTTGCTCAACTGAAAGGCCGCTTGTTATTTGGGCAGGAATACCTGGGCAACCAGGTAGATCATTTCGTGACCGGCGCCATGCAGGTGCCCAATTTCCTGCACTACCTCAAAGAAAATGTACTCATCGTAACTCCCGGCGACCGGGGCGATATAATTATCAGTTCCCTGCAAGCCAATCTTTCTTCCAGCTACCCCCGTGTAGCCGGTATTGTACTTACCGCAGACACTATACCCGAAGCGCCGGTGATGCGGCTCATAGAAGGCCTGCAAAACGTAGTGCCTATTATGGCCGTGCGCACCGGCACGTTTGAAACGACGCACGAAGTAGCCCAGGTGAAAGCCCGCATTACACCAGATAATCCGCATAAAATACAACTGGCCATCGAAACCTTTAACCGCTTCATAGATGTTGCCGCCCTCGATAAAAAGATCATCACCTATCACTCCGACGCCATGACCCCCCACATGTTCCAATACCAGTTGGCACAGTGGGCCAAGCGCGAAAAGAAAACCATCGTGCTGCCGGAAGGGAATGACGATCGCATCCTGATAGCCGCCGCCCGCCTGCTGGCACAGCAACTGGTGAACCTGGTGCTGCTGGGCAATGTAACCGACATTGCCGCGTCGGTGAAACGGCTGGGCATAGACCTGGATGTGAACACAGTACCCATTATAGATCCCGCCACCTCCGCGCAGTACGACGATTATGTGAACACCCTGTATGAGCTGCGCAAAAATAAAAACCTCACCCTGGAAACCGCCCGCGACCTGATGACGGATGTGTCGTATTTCGGCACCATGATGGTGTACAAGGGACATGCAGATGGCATGGTGTCCGGCGCTGTGCATACTACCCAGCACACCATACGGCCCGCCTTGCAGTTCATTAAAACAAGACCGGGTATTAGCACCGTATCTTCCATCTTTTTTATGTGTTTGGCAGACCGGGTATCTGTATTCGGCGATTGTGCAGTAAATCCTAATCCTACTGCGGAGCAACTGGCGGAGATTGCCATCTCCTCGGCAGACAATGGCGCCCGCTTTGGCATTACGCCCCGCATTGCCATGCTCTCTTATTCTTCCGGTACTTCCGGCGAAGGGGAAGATGTAGACAAGGTGCGCAGGGCCACCCAACTGGTGAGGGCACAGCGCCCAGACCTGAAGGTGGAAGGCCCCATTCAATATGATGCCGCCGTAGATCCCGCCGTGGGCCGGCAAAAACTGCCCGGATCGGAAGTGGCCGGACAGGCTAGCGTACTTATTTTCCCTGACCTTAACACTGGCAATAATACCTACAAAGCTGTGCAGCGGGAAACCGGCGCACTGGCCATTGGACCTATGTTGCAAGGTCTTAACAAACCGGTGAACGACCTGAGTCGCGGCTGCACCGTAGATGATGTGTTTAATACCGTTATTATCACCGCTATTCAAAGTCAACCTGCATGAACATATTTGTAATTAATTCCGGTAGCAGTTCTATTAAATACCAATTGTTTACCGCCACCAACGAAGCCCCGCTGTGTAGTGGGCTGGTAGAAAGAATAGGGCTGGCCGATGGGCATATCACCCACAAATTTTTGCGTGATGGCCAGGAAGTAGTCATTAACATAGACCGGCCCGTGGCAGATCACGAAGCCGGTATGCTGGAAATAGGAGAGCTCCTTACCCGGCCGGATATTGCCGTAATACACCACGCCGGCGAGATCGGTGTGGTAGGACATCGGGTGGTGCATGGGGGCGAAACATTGACCCGCACCACCGTAATCACCCCCGACGTGAAGGCCAAAATAAAAGACCTGTACCCACTGGCGCCTTTGCATAATCCCGGGCATTACAAAGGCATTGAAGTGGCGGAAAAAATATTTCCGCAAGCCATTCAGATAGCTGTTTTTGATACCGCTTTTCACCAGACCCTCCCGGCAAAAGCCTTTCATTACGCCATCCCGGAATCGTTTTATAAGGATTTCGGCATCCGGGTATATGGCTTTCACGGCATCAGCCATCAGTACGTGTCTGGCAAGGCGATGTCTTTCCTGGGTAAGCCAGATGCGCGGCTCATCACCATTCACCTGGGCAATGGCTGTAGCATGGCGGCAGTGCAAGCTGGGCGCAGCATAGATACCAGCATGGGCCTTACTCCGCTGGATGGGCTGGTAATGGGTACCCGCAGCGGCAGCATCGACGCATCTGTATTGTTATACCTCATGGAGCAAAAGCAGTTTAGCGCCGCGCAGCTCAGCACCTTACTGAATAAGCAAAGCGGCATGACGGGACTCACAGGCCACAGCGATATGCGGGACATCACCCAGCAGTTGCAGGCTGGCGATCCGCAGGCGCAACTTGCCTACGCACTGTATGCCTATCGGATTAAGAAGTTTATCGGCGCTTATGCCGCCGCCATGAATGGACTGGATGCCATTGTGTTTACGGCAGGTGTAGGGGAGAACGATCCGCTGGTGCGGGAATTGGTTTGTAAAGACATGGATTTCCTGGGTATAGCGTTGGATGCCACCCGCAACGCCACCCGCGAGCCAGGCATACGCGACATCAGCGCACACGATGCCAAAACAAAGGTGCTGGTAGTACCCACCAATGAAGAATTGGAAATAGCCCGGCAGTGTCGCACTTTGCTGGAAGAATAAGCAAGGGCTGGTTGTGGGGCCTGTTCAACTGCCTGCCAGGGCGCATTTGCCCTTACTGTGGTGGGTAGGGGCGGTGCGGTGAATTGGCATCGAATATTTAAGGATGGTTTGTATTCCTAACGAATTACTAACAAAAAGAGGCTGTTCAATTGGACAGCCTCTTTCGTTATTTAAGCAGGTATCTTCCGGGGCTTTTCGCGTTCCCAGAACCGGTGTTGGGCAATGGCGGCAATAAATTGCGTGGCCAGCTTTTTAAGGTTGTCACTGATCACAATGCCCTGGCTTTTTACCGTTTCATCCGAATTGTCTGGTGGTAGTTTACGGCTGAAATAAGTAGCCTCTATCACCTGCAAGGCGCCTTTATCTGCTGCAATGGCCTTACAGTGTTTAAAGGCTTCATTCAGAAAATGGATGGCGTCTGCCTCTGCTTCCAGCGTGGCTACACTATTGGTACCGGCGGGTACGTATACGGCGTCATAAAATACCGATGCCGTAGTGAGCAGGCTTTTATCCACGGGTATCTGCTGGTCGTCTGTTGCGATAATATAACCTTGGCGGGGAGCTATTACCTCCACCACGGCGCCCTGGGCCGTGAGGGCGTCTTTAATGGTAAGTAGCGAAGTAGCGTCTACACCATCTGCCGCCAGGATGGCTACTTGCCGGGTACGGATGTTGTCTTTCACCGTGTGGGCCATGCTCAAAGCCGCGGAGGTAGCTTGCGAAGGGGCTTTCACCACCGGTTCATAACTGCCGGGGGCTGCATCTGCCGGTACGGCCTGGTTCAGCGGTTCATTGCTTTGCTTGGGAATGTGCAGGCGTAAGGCATATGCAACATGGGTGGCCAGCCCGCTGTCTACCTTTGCTAAAATGCGCAGCATTCTTTCCCGAATAGGTACTGACTGTACCTTACCCAGTTCAAAACTGAAAGCATCTATAATGTGATTTTTTTCCGGCTCGCTTTGGCTGTTGTAAAACAGGGTGGCCTGGCTAAAGTGATCTAAGAAACTAGGACTGCGTTCCCGCACCTTGTGCGCGTCTATGCGTTCGGGGTAGGAGGTAAAACCACCCTGCATTTTGCCAGACTGGAAGGGGCAGCCACCTCCCAGCGAATTGGGATGGTAACTAGCTTTGCCACGGTTAATCTCCTGGCGCATATGGCCATCACGCTGGTTGTTATGTGCTGGAGCGATGGGGCGGTTGATGGGGATTTCGTGAAAATTAGGGCCGCCTAAACGGAGTAGTTGCGTATCGGTATACGAAAACAACCGGCCTTGCAGCAGCGGATCGTTGGTGAAGTCTATACCCGGTACAATGTGGCCTATATGAAAAGCTACTTGTTCGGTTTCGGCAAAAAAATTATCCGGGTTACGGTTCAGCGTCATTTTTCCAATACGCTGCACGGGTACCAGTTCTTCGGGAATAAGTTTGGTGGGGTCCAGCAGGTCAAAATCAAACTTATGCTCGTCTGCTTCCGGCACTACTTGTATGCCCAATTCCCATTCAGGATAACTGCCGCTTTCTATTGCATTCCATAAATCCCGGCGGTGAAAGTCGGGGTCTTTGCCAGAAATGATCTGCGCCTCGTCCCAGGCTATGGAATGTACGCCTAATAAGGGTTTCCAATGAAACTTTACAAAGTGTGACACCCCTTCTGCATTTACCAGCCGGAAGGTGTGTACGCCAAAACCTTCCATCATACGGTAGCTCCGGGGAATGGCGCGGTCGCTCATTACCCAGGTGATCATATGGGCGCTTTCCGGTAGGAGTGAAATAAAGTCCCAGAAGGTATCGTGTGCGCTGGCGGCTTGGGGCATTTCATTATCCGGCTCCGGTTTTACAGCGTGTATGAGGTCCGGAAATTTAATAGCGTCCTGGATAAAGAACACTGGTATGTTGTTGCCCACCAGGTCAAAATTTCCTTCCTGGGTATAAAACTTTACCGCAAAGCCGCGTGCATCCCGGGCCAGGTCGGAAGAGCCGCGCGAGCCGGCTACGGTAGAGAAACGTACAAATACGGGCGTTTCAATATCCGGGTTAGTGAGGAAGCCGGCCTTGGTAAGTGCGGCTTGCGATTGGTATACTTTAAACACACCATGCGCTGCCGAACCACGAGCATGTACCACTCTTTCCGGTATTCTTTCATGATCGAAATGCGTGATCTTTTCGCGTAAAATAAAATCTTCCAGTAATGAAGGCCCGCGATCGCCGGCTTTGAGGGAGTTTTGATCGTCACTTATTTTTACGCCATGGTTGGTGGTCATTGGCTGATCTGTAGCGTCGGATGTATTAGACTGTAAATCTTTTGTTTTAGCATTTTCGGTGTTGTTAGGATTAGTCACGGGGTGCGGCGTGCCGTCGGCACTTTGTTTTTTTGCCATGGTAACGTGTTTGATGGGAGTGAGTGGAATGGGAAAACGATTGCTTATTCTCCGAGTGCCTTATCGTAAACATTCTTTTCCGCGATGGAAGTAAGCGAGGTAGCGGTTTGCTTTTCTTCTTCCAGCGTGGTGGCCAGCAGGCTGGCAATGTTAGTAAGGCCCAACACGGTGGCTATTTGTTGCAATGCGCTGTAGGTAGCAATTTCATAATGTTCGACTTTCTGGGAGGCCATGATAATGCCAGCATCCCGCGTAGCAGTGCCTTCGTCGGTGTCTTCAATAATACTTTCGCCTTCCATAGCCAGCCCTTCCATGGCATCGCATTTTTTTGCCTGGGCTTTTTTGCCCAATATTGAAAATACTTTTTCCAGCCGGGCTACATGTTCCTTCGTTTGTTCCAGGTGTTTGCCAATTGCGGATTTTAATGCCTGCGCTGTTGCGGCCTTTTGCATGTTGGGCAATGTTTTAACCAATTTGTTTTCCGCCCAATAAATGTCTTTTAGCTCATCTGTAAAGAGTGCAAGCAAAGCTGGTTCAGGGTTGTGAGTAGCCTGCTGATCCTTTACAGGAAAGGATTTAGGGGTGCCAGGTTTCTCAGCAGGCACTGCTTTTGATGGAGATCTTTTTTTACTTACAGTAGCCATAATTATTAGATTTTGTTAGTAGATGCTGAAAATCCTGTGCCAATAGGATTTTAGTGGCCACTGAAAAAGACTTCTGTAAGGAGTGTTATCTGCATGGTAGGATGCAGTAAGGAAAGCACCCACCTGTTTATCACAGTGGCTTTTCGTCGTGTTGGTCGCAGCGGCGAAATAGGAAAAATTGTTTTTGACCCAGGAAGGTGCCGGGGTGTGGCCATTGACGGGCATAGCAGCGCACTTCCTCCAGGCCTTCTGGCCACGGGGTATTGTTTAGCAGGCATTCGGCAATGATCTCATGATCCTGGAAGCGATTTACATGTACCTTCAACCAGTTCAGTTTTTTATTAGGTAAAGTATGTTGCAGCTTTTCCTTTAGTAGATCCAGGATTGGCTCTCCGGCTGGTTCTTCGGTCCACTTGCCTTGCAGGGTAAGGCTGCCGGGCCTGGGATGCCATAAAATATTTTTACTGTCTGCAAAATCTATCTCCGGATCGTGGCCATCCAGGAAACTGTCGGTAATGGCGGGAAAGGTAGTGAGCAGGTAATTGTTTACTACCATATCTACCTGGTCAGGCAAGGAGCTACCCGTGCCGATCATGTTTTCAGTGATGCCTTCCGGAAAATAAGTCTCATTTTTGGTGACCACCAGTAAGTGTAAAAGACTGGGGTGATAGTCTGGAGAATGTATGATGGTGGTGGCAATATCCAGCGTTCCGGCCACGGTGAGTTCATTTTTCACCGGCGAAAGCTTTATGGCATACCCTTGGGCCATGAGCCTTTTGGCGAGTGTTTGCAGTAGGTATTTATCCGGGTCCATTAGTAGAATATGTAAAGATAAATAGAATAACCATTAACGGGTCCTGTTAACGCTATGCCTGTTTTAAAAAGGGGTAAAGCGATACAGCATTGCTTTACCCCCCCCCCCTATATGAGCATGGCAGATAGGTAGGATAAAAGGCTAAACACCTTGCTTGCGCACGTATATTGTTTTGATCATAATGCTTTGTCCTTCTATTTTACCTTCCACATAGTTGGTATCGTTGGCGTCGAGGCGAATGTTTTTTACCACCGTGCCCAGGCGTGCATTTACCGACGATCCTTTAACGTCCAGCGATTTGGTTAGAATAATGGTATCGCCGTTTGCCAGCAGTTGGCCGTTAGCGTCTTTGTGTAAAGACAGGGTATGGTCGCTTTCATGTTCACCGGTTGCTTTGGCCCATGCAAGGGTGGCATCATCCAGGTACATCAGGTCCAGGTTATCGGCTGCCCAGCTTTCATTACGCAGGCGGTTTAGCAGGCGCCAGGCAACTACCTGCACAGCAGGCACTTCGCTCCACATAGCGGTGCTGAGGCACTGCCAGTGGTTGCTGTCGATCTCTTCTTTCTGTTCTATTTGTGCCAGGCATTTGTTACAAATGTAAATTTCCCGGTCGGGTATATTACTGGCGGTGGGAGGTACTTCATACACCTGTAATGCCCCGGTGGCGGCGCAAAGTTCGCATACATGATTACTTCTTTTCTGCAATGCTGCAAGATTCATATCGTTCCAAATATTGTTGAGGGTACAAAAGTGTTAAATATTTGCTCACAGAAAAAAAATAATAATCGTCCGGAAAAACAAGGTGGGGCGGGTGTGGCATTATGAGGAAAATTGGAGTGGGAAAACCGATTAACTTTTTCCACGTTTCCGGGCATAAAAAAGGGACTAAAAAAATGGATCATACCAGTTTTAGTCCCTTTTTAAATACAACAATACCAATTAATCATGTCCTTCCGTTTTCACGATCTTATTGTAAATGCCAAGCAATAAAAATGGTGCAGCCCATTGGCCCACGAACAAAGCTGTTTTGTGTTGTTTAGTACATTTCAGGGTGAGGGATGCTGCCATCGATAAAATTGCAGCGCCTAAAAAAACAACAGACGGTATTTTTGCAGTTTGTTGTTCAATCTTCTTTGTTAAGTTTCCTTCGTTTGGTGTTGTTAAACTCATGGTGCAAGATTTAGATGTGATTATGAGTGAGTGACAGTTTGGTCCATTTCAATTTTAATGCCAATGAGTATTTGCTCAACCGGCCATGGATGGGGGTGGTGGTCAATGCACAGTGGGAAGAATACGGTGCTGTAGCAAGAAGAGGATGGGGCTGCTTGGTGTTTTTTTATATGATAGTCTAAATAAAAAGAGGCTACCTCTTCCGTTGTGCAGGAGGTAACCTCTTTTTATTAAAAGTTAGGAGTGCTAATTATTTAAGCAATTCTGCCAATTTGTTTTCCAGTGCTTCGCCACGCATATTTTTGGCAACGATTTTCCCTGTGGGGTCTATCAGGAAATTGGCTGGGATAGATTGGATGCCGTATTGCTTTGCAATAGGGCTATCCCAGAATTGCAGGTCGGATACCTGTGTCCAGGCCAGTCCGTCTTTTTCAATGGCTTTCGTCCAGGCATCTTTAGCGCCGGGGCGATCCAGCGATACGCCCAGTACCGTAAAGTTTTTGTCCTTAAATTTTGAATACACTGCTACTACATTCGGGTTTTCCGCACGGCAGGGTCCGCACCAGGATGCCCAGAAATCGAGGAGTACATATTTGCCTTTGAAGTCAGACAGTTTTACCGATTTGTCCTGGGGATCTTTGGAAGCAAAGTCGGGCGCTATTTGGCCAACTGCGGTAGCCATTTTGGCCTCTATCTGTTTGGAAAAGTTTTTCCCCAGCGTGGAGGCTTTTACTTCCGGGGAAAATTTGGCGAAATTGGCTTTTACCTCCTCCGTTTTATTATCCACGTCTGCCACGTTAGTGAAGGCTACCAAGCCTATGTAAGACTGCAAGTGCGTTTGGTAAAACTTTTCGCTTACGGCGGTCATTTCCTGTTGAATATCCTGTTGGCGTTCCTGTAGGGAATGTATGTAGGCTTCATCATTGCGCTGTTCGGGCGTTTTGCTGGCATAGTCTTTTTGCAGGGAATCCATGCGCATGTTTGCCGGTTTCATGGAGGCCATGTATTGTTCATTTACATCGTTCAGCGGAGAATGTTCCAGGTGGGCATTCTTGATCGAATCGGTGGTAGATACAATGGAAAGTGTTTTAGGCTCCAGATAAAATGCTTTGGAGTCTGTGGGCTGCTGCAAGAGCGCCGGTTTGCCATCGTGGCTCAGGTTTAACCTAGCTTCCGCGATATCGGACAGTGCGCCGCTGAAGGTAAATTTACCATTTGTCACTACCGCAGAATCGTGGGTCAGTGGGCCGCCGGGTGGTACGAAAAAGAGATCTGCCCGGGTTACTGTTGGGTTTTTTACTTCCCCCTTCAAGACAAATTTGCCTTGTGCCAGGGCAGTAAGCGGCAAGCATGCCGCAGCCAGGATAACAAGATTTTTCATGTGCATATTAAGTTGGTTAATGATAACATATTAATCAGGGGTCCTGGCGTTTAATAAGCCGATAATGCCCTCATTTTCGATGATCAACATGCCTTGCCGGTCCGTGGTGATGCCTTTTGTCAGCTGATAGGTATACCGTGGCCGCACTCCGTCCATGATGGTTGGCATGTAAAAAAACCGGAAGTTATCACATTTTTCGCTCAGCGCCTCACCTACTTCTATGATATGGGTAGAAATTATGAAAAAATTATGATTGCTCTTTGAGCAAGCTTCCGGGATTGGGGCCTTTATAGATCCGTCAATAATTACCGCTATTTCTTCGGCCACATGCTAGTCCTTTACGGGTGTGAGCAGGTTCACATAAAGCTGGCCGCTATAGGCATGGTAAAGCATCTTAAGCGCGGCTTCATCTCCTGCTTTTTATTGTTACAGGAGCACTTTTTCATGTTGTAAACCTGCATCTCTCTTCAATTCCTACCAATTATTCGCCCAATCGGCGCTTTAAAATAGCAAAAAAAAGAAGATTTGAAGGGGGCGCATATGCAGGCTGTCCAGGGTTTTATTATCTTGTACTCTAATGTTATAATAAAGTTAGTGTATGAAAAACCGTTCTGTAATACTTGTTTTTAATATTTTCCTCATCATTGGCCTGCTTTTTTTAGGAGGTGCTTTGTTTATCTATTTCCATGTACACTCCTTTAAAGCCAGTGCGGTGAAGACCACCGGCGTAGTGGAAGACCTGCTCAGTAAAAGCGGCGGTAGTAGTGCATCGAGCAGCCATACTACTACCTATAAACCGGTGATCCGTTATACCGACAACGCAGGTGCCACCCATCATTATGTGTCTAATTTCTCTTCCAATCCACCGGCATACAAAGTGGGAGAATCGGTGGATGTTTATTTTGACCCTAAGCATCCCGATGATCCAACACTAGGGGGCTGGAGCGAATACTTTGGTGCCATGGTGCTGGGCGCTTTAGGATTTGTGTTCAGTATGGTGGGAGGAATAGCACAGGTTGTGACCAGATTAAGACGTTCCGGAGCCGAAAGCCTGAAACAAAAAGGCCAGCTGGTTCAGGCAGATTTGGTGGGAGTGGAGATAAATCCCTACGTTATGGTAAACAGAATTCACCCTTACGTAATCCGCTGCGCCTGGAAAGATCCACTCACTGGCATTACACACTCTTTCAAGAGTGGAAATGTCTGGTCAGATCCTTCGGCTGTATTAGCACAGCAAAAAAAGTTAGACGTTTATATAGATGGCAATAACCCAAAGAAATATTATGTGGATATAGCATTCCTCGACTAAAATGTAGTAGCCATTCAGCAGCTTACCGCCCTGTATTCGCCTTCATTAGCATACAAATTATATTATGAAAAGATATGTGTTCTTATTTTTTTCACTCGTTTCATTGGCCGGGCATGCCCAGCAAACGATCAATGATTATAAATATGTACTGATACCCGAAAAATTCAATTTTTCCAAAGAGAACGACCAGTATGGATTAAATACGGTGACCAAAACCATGTTGGAAGAAAAAGGGTTCACCACTTATTTTGATAATGCCGCCCTACCTACCGCACTGGCGGGCAACCGGTGTAATGCGCTGACAGCCGAAGTAGTGCAGAAAAAGGGATTGTTTGTTACCAACCTTACCCTGTTATTAAAAGATTGTAAGGGCAATATAATTTTTAAAAGTAAAGAAGGCAAAAGCAGGGAGAAAGATTATGAGCCTGCTTTTAACCTGGCTCTGAAAGACGCCTTTACCTCCCTGGATGGCGTTCCATATGCATATAACGGAACTATTAATGAAGTGCCCACAGCTGCGCAAACGGTAGCGGTAGCACCGGCTCCCACAGCGGCACCGGCTCCTGCCGTAATCCCTGCAGCGGCAGTAACAAAGGACGCCACCGGCACATTATATGCCCAGGCCAATGCGAACGGGTACCAGCTTATCGATACTATTCCTAAAATAGTATTAACGCTGCTCAAAACTTCTGCACAGGATTATTTCATTGCCGAAAAGGCATCCGCGCATGGCATTGTGCTGAAAAGAAACGGGGCTTGGTATTTTGAATATTACAAAGACAATCAACTTACGAGTGAAAAATTGCTAATTAAATTTTAGCGCTGGTATTTAACCCAAGTACCAGGTACCGACCATCTGCCCGGTATTTTTTTAAAACGTATTAAATATTTTAATATGTCGTTATAATGTATTTTATTTGCAACCATACAATGTTCTATTGGTAGCAAACCAGGCGGAATGCCTGATTTCAATGGTTGGTCAGCAAGGGGGAGGCGCCCGATATTAACCCTGCGTATTGAACATTTTTTAATCCCGTTTTCCTTTTTTTAACGCATATTTTTTATCCCTTATTTATGAAAAGATTCTTTGTATGGATGCTGCTGGCAGGGTCAATGGCCGCAGGCACTCAATTACAGGCACAAGACCTGGTTAAAGGCGATTTAAAGTTCCTCAAAGGTGTGAAAGAAATAACGGTCACCTACAATTACGACAACCTTACGGTAGGCAAAGATGGAAAGGAAGCCACCTACATTAAAAGAAGAAAAACAGAAAAAGAAGCCAAAACCCCTGGGACCGGAGTTGCCTGGGAAGAAAGCTGGTATAATGACAGGCAGGTCCATTACCAGCCAAAATTTAATGAACTGTTCAGCAAATATTCAGATATAAAGGTAAGTGAAGACTCTACTGCTAAATATATCATGGAGGTACACACCACTTTCATTGAAGTAGGTTATAGTGTGGCGGTTGCTTCCGGCAAAGCAGCCGTGAACCTGGAAATTATTTTTTATGATGCTGCCGATAAAAAGAAAGTCCTTAGCAAAATCATGCTCAATGATATTGAGGGTGGCAAAGGAATATTTGCTACCGGAATCCGCATTGGCGAAGCATATGCCAAAGCAGGGAAGGTGCTTGGCAAATTTGTGGCTAAAAAAGCCAAGTGATTTTTTGTAGATCGTAATATTATGTGGTGGCTGTTTTTTTGAATAGGCAGCTACCATAAGAAAGGCTTCAATGTATGCTATTGAAGCCTTTCTTATTTACATTCCGAGTAGATGTTTTATGCACATTGTAGTGGGGTAGGATTAATACTTTTTGTTGGAAAATTATGCGTCCCGTTTTAAAGTAATGACGGTTATTTCCGGCCATATACCAATTCTTCCCTTTAGCCCCAGGAAACCAAAGCCACGATTTACGTAGAGGAAACGCCCTGCTTGCCGGTATAGCCCGGCCCATTGTTTATAAACATACTTGATGGGGCTCCATTTAAAACCAAACAATTCGATGCCGAATTGCATGCCATGCGTGTGCCCCGAGAGGGTAAGGTGGATATGTTGATCATGGCCAAGCGTTACGCCCTCCCAGTGAGAAGGATCATGCGATAGCAGGATCTTAAAAGCATTCTCCGGCACACCGCTGGAGGCTTTTTTCAGGTCGCCGTATTGGTGGAAGCCCCCTTTGCCCCAGTTTTCTACGCCGAGTAACACGATCGACGCTCCGCCCTTTTTAAGGGTGATGGCCTCGTCCAGCAACAGGCGGAAGCCAATTTCTGTATGTACCTCCTTCAAGCGATCCAGGTTGGCCTGCTTGGCTTCGGGCGATTCCCATTGCACATAATCACCGTAATCATGATTGCCTAATACCGAAAATTTGCCCAAGGGCGCTTTTAATCCTGCAAAGGCAGGTATCCATCTATCCATTTCTGTGGCCCTATTATTGACCAGGTCTCCCGTAAATAGAATAACATCGCTATGCTGGGCATTTACAAGATCCAGCCCCTTTTGCACCCCTGCTGCATTGGTAAAGCTTCCGGAATGTACGTCCGTGATCTGGGTGATGGTAAACCCGTTGAACGCTTCCGGCAAATCAGGGAAGCTGATAGTTTCCCGCCTTACTTTATAAAAATGTCGGCCCCGCGTAATGCCAAACAATACTATAAAAAAAATAACTGCTGCCAATGCCAGCACAAGCTCACTTATCCAAACTGATCTCGGTGGAAAGCCACGGAACAGCCGGGTGATGTCTTCTAATAGGAGTAGCGGCGTTGAAAATAAGCGGGGAATAAATGCCAGCAATATGCCGCCCATCAGCCAGGAAAATAAGGTCTGCTGCAAGCGGGAGCCACGGGGCAGGAAAATAGCGGCTACCAGGCCACCCATCAATAAACCATCTACCAGCCAATAAACCCATAAAAAAGTGCCGGATCCTGACAGGGTGCGCAGTGCCTGGTAGAAATAAAGATCGGCCATGAGCCATAATACAATAACCAGATAAAGTCTTTTTGCCATGAGTTTAAAATGCGCGTAATGGGCGCTTGCTGTAGGTAGACGTATGAAGAAGGAGAATATTGTACGCTCCGGCAATAGCTGGGTCATTTATAATCAGGGCAATGCCAGCGCCGCATACATGGTGCCACCATACACCGATTGCACTGTTCCCAATTGCTGAACAGAAGCCCATCCGGCGGCCTGTAGCAAGGGCCGTAGGGAGGCAAAGCTTACCGGCCAGGGTACCCATTGTTCTACAGGGCGGTCGGTATCATATTCAACGATCAGCAACGGGCCTTTTTGGGGGGAATTACGATAATAAGTAGTTAAGGTTCCAAAGAAGGCGGGCTTGTCTTCTACATAATGCAGGGCGTTTGCCAGGAGAAAGCCATCTACCTCTGTAGGCAAGGGCATCCGGATAAAATCGGCATAGAAGGGTATGAGTGACACCCCATTCACCACATCGCTGTGTAATTTGGGCCGCAGATCTACGCCATATACGGCGCTGCGGCGGGGTAGCAAATGTGCGAGCGCTTCCGTAAAAAGGCCTTCCCCGCACCCGAGATCGGCCCAGCATACCGGGCTGGTGGCAATGATGCTTCGAAGGGCAGGATGATCAAGAAGTTGGATAGCTGCTGATAAACGCATGGCGCAAAGGTAAGCCAGGCCTTTGACATACAATCGATGGATAAAAGAGGAGACTGTAAATTGGCTAAATTATAGTATGGAAAATAAATGTTAAAATTATCAGACAGGAGCATAACTGTTCTATAAAGAAATATCTTACGAATAGTTGTATGGCCCATGATCTTTTATAAATATTTACTGGACATCACCAGATTTAATGTACTGTTTTTTGTGTTAGTGTGGTTGATAAGTACCCTGAACATTGCACTGGGGCTTTCTGCCACGCTGGGCATGTTTGTATCTTTAGGGGTATTCCATTACTTCCAGGAGATCGAATATTACTTTTACCGCAACGCGGGATGGTCTAAGTGGGCACTCTTTTCCAGGGCCTGGATCAATCTTACGAATAGTTGTATGGCCCATGATCTTTTATAAATATTTACTGGACATCACCAGATTTAATGTACTGTTTTTTGTGTTAGTGTGGTTGATAAGTACCCTGAACATTGCACTGGGGCTTTCTGCCACGCTGGGCATGTTTGTATCTTTAGGGGTATTCCATTACTTCCAGGAGATCGAATATTATTTTTACCGCAACGCGGGATGGTCTAAGTGGGCACTCTTTTCCAGGGCCTGGATCATCAATGCCGCCCTTTGTTTCATCATTTATTTATTGCGTGTATGTTTCACCATTTGGAGATAGATGCGGTGGAGTTCCGGGTGCGCCGTAAAATTATTTTGAAAGAAGTAAAGCTGGAATGCCGCACCGGCCAGGTAATAGGATTGCTGGGCCGTAATGGCAGTGGTAAGTCTACCTTGCTGAAAATATTGTTTGGCATACAACGGCCCACCATGGCCCATGTGCGTTTGGACGGGGCCCTGCTGGAACTGCGCCAGGCGCACCGGCATGCCATCGCCTACAGCCCGCAGGATATTACATTGCCCAAAGATATTACGGTAAGTTCACTGGTGCAATTGGTATATGAAGATGCCCTTTCGCAAGATCGTATATTGGGGACGGCCGGCATGTATAAGCTGGTCACTAAAAAAATACGCCACCTATCTCTGGGAGAGCAGAAGTATTTACAGTTTTTAATGACAATCCATTCTTTCCAGCACTTTATTTTATTAGACGAACCTTTCTCTATGGTAGATCCCTTACAGAAAGAAAACATCAAGGCAGTCATCCAGGAAATGCGGGCCACGAAAGGTTTCATTGTAACCGATCATTATTACCGGGACGTGAATGATGTGTCGGACAATTTGATAGTGATGGATATGGGCGTAACCCGCGCGGCATCCACCACCGCAGATTTGGTGCGGCTGGGCTATCTGCCGCCGAGGAAGCCCTGATCGCTAACGCCCCATGCTGCTAAACAGTAAGGAGGGTTATGGTTTAAATCGCCGTATCATTATATCTCTTTCAGGCTAACCTTTACTTTATCGCCATCCTTTTGAATAGTGGCTTTGGATGCTATGTCAGCCGTTGCGCCGGTAGAGGCGTTGGCCGTATTGTAGATGGAGATATTAATCCCACTCAATCCCGTTCCATTGTGAGTAAGCGGTACCTTCAAATACGCTGTTGCCATTTTCTATTTGTTGTATTTGCCACAGCCTATGATCTTCTTTATCGATAATATCCGTATAGTACGCGCCCGTACTTACTTCTAATGCCGTCATAATCCAACTTTTATGATAGCCAGTTAAAAGAAGTGAAAAATTTTATATTTGTTAAATCCCAGTTCGTATTTTGATAAAAAATATATGTGAGTAGTAAAATTGTACACTTTTTAGAATGACCAGGTAGGAATGTTTAAAAGATAAGCCGCATGGTTAAACAAGTTCACAACATATTTTTTGACAAACCAACATGTTATTTAGCCCTCTTTTCCAATACATCGCGCGGTACAATCAAAATTTTCCCCACGGCGGTATTGCCGTTGAAAGACTGTGCCCTCAATTGATAGATGCCTTTGGGAATAAGGATAGGCGTTCCGGTATAATGGGCAGAAGAGGTGTCAGGGTTTGTATTGTCCAGGGTATAATAAATATCAAGGTTGTCGATATCAGTACTAAGATATGCAAGTAATTGTTGCTGCTGATCTTTTTTGGCTGTTGCAAGTACATCATAAGCTGCCCTGGAATAATTGATGTGTGCTGCATCTAAAATTTTGTAGTGGTATGCTAATTTTTCCTGGAAAGAAGTCCAGCTTTGTTTGGATGATGGCGACCAAAAAATTTCGGATAGTGCCAGGGAGCGAGGCCATGTCATGTATTCTGCATGCCGTTCGGTTGGTACAGACTCGGTCCATAAATTGCCTTGGCCTCCCAGCACCAGCGTGCTGTCTATGCCTGCAGGTACCGGGTTCCATTGATAGGCTGTTTTCAAACGCAGCATACTGTATGTATCGGGTTCTAATTGCGGATCGCCCTGGTATAAATCGAGGTAAGTATTTTCGCTGGGTGTAAAAATAACCTGGTGGCCTTGTTTGGCGGCATCTATGCCTCCCTGTATGCCCCGCCAGCTCATTACCGTTGCTTCCGGCGCCAATCCTCCTTCCAGGATTTCGTCCCATCCGATTAATTTTTTCTGATTTTTTTTCAGGATTTTTTCTACTCTTTTGATAAAGTAGCTCTGCAGTGCCTGTTCGTCTTGTATCCCTTGTTGTTTCATAAAATGCTGTATCATGGTCGAACGTTTCCAGAATTGCTTTGTACATTCATCGCCACCAATATGGATATAATCTCCCGGGAACAAAGCCGCTATTTCTGTAAAAACTTTTTCAAGGAAAGTGTACACGCGTTCGTCTGCTGGATTTAACGTATTGTCATCTATATTGTAGAATTTACTTCCTGGGTTTACGTAATAATTGTTTTTCGTGTCTGACAAGTAGGGATAAGCAGCAATGGCTGCCAGTGAATGGCCGGGAACATCGATCTCCGGTACAATGGTGATATGCCTTTCGGCGGCATATGCAACTATTTCCCTTATGTCCTGTTGTGTATAATATCCTCCATAAGTAGCTTTTTCATCTTTTTGGGGTGGTTCAAATGACCACCACTGCCCAGTTCTGGGCACCCGCCAAGCACCAACCTCCGTTAGGCGCGGAAAAGATTTTATTTCTATGCGCCATCCCTGGTCATCAGCTAAATGCCAATGGAAAATGTTGAATTTATAGCGGGCCATGTCATCAATATATTTTTTCACGAAATCTTTCGAAAAAAAATGTCTGCTTACATCCAGCATCAGCCCTCTCCATTTAAACCGGGGGTAGTCCACAATTTCTATGATGGGCAGGCTACATGAACTCTTGCCGGCTTCATTTGAAAGAGGAAGCAGTTGGCGTATTGTTTGTAAACCATAAAATATACCTGCCGTTTCACGTGCCTGCAGCTTTAATTCATTATTCGTAATAGAAAGCTGGTAACCCTCCTCATTACTGGTAGTTTTAAGCGTGGGGTTTAGTATTATCTTGATAGAGCGCTCCGAGGCAGCTGCTTTATATTTTACAGGTAAGGTATATCCTGTCAACGAGTTGATCCATTCATTAACACGGTGGCCCAACCTCATAAGTTCAGGATTATCCGGCGGTATGATGAGGGAAGTATGCTCGTCAATGATGAATGCCCCCGTACCAGCAATGGCGGATACCGGTTCTGGTAAAATAGTTGGTTTTATTTGTGCCATACCGGTGTAGCAGGTAAACACCCAAAGTAAAACGAATAAATATCGTGTTCGGCTTATGTAAAAATTATTATTCATATACTGATGATGGTTGTTTTTTACCTTCTAGGAATTTAATCTTGCTTTATTTAATAGGTACTAAATTAAAGCGCATAATTGATAATTTAATACCACGGCATTGAGAAAAAACTATAACAGTGCATTCCAGTAAGAAGCGGCTCGCTGTATAAAATATTGTGAGCTTCAGCAGTAGCATCCATCTGTGGATCCATACTACAAGAGCTGTACTCAGTGTGGGCTATGGTTGCAATCAGCTAGCGGGCCATCACCCCGGTTGGGGGCGTTCTGTAAGCCAGCTATTTTACCCAGGAGGAGGTCCTGATGTCCATGGCAAGTTCACTTTGCAAAATAGAAAATTGCTGTCGCAAAATATATACTGCCATATTGCAGGTACATAGGTAAAAAATTTAAAAAATTAAATGGGTATTTCTATTCAATTAAACAGTGGTCTAAGTCGAATATGGCTCATAAAAGATATTTTAAGAGAAGATTTTGCGATTAGTGCTTATTGTGAATTTAAATGACAAGCCCAATACCACACTAGGCATCATTAAAAACGATGGCATTCACTTTTCGTTTTTTATTTCTCCATTAACAATTTCCCCAATTCAATCGCGGATTTTTTGCGATAAGCATCTTTAGGCCAAATCAGGGATGCTTTCATCACGTTGTCTTTACCTCCTATTGGTATTGCTTTTAATCCTTCCTGTTTCGATACAGTTGCTGCAGTAAGTATCGTAGCCCATTTCCCTGTTTTTACCAAGTTAACCAGTGTATGGATATCGTTTAATTCCATCCGCATGTCAAGCTTCAATTGCTCCTGTTGTATTATCTTATTTATAAACTTTCTCGTGTGGAAACCTTTACCTGGCAAAACAAGTGGCACCTGAACAATATCCTTAAATGATATTTTGCGGCGGCCTGCCAGCGGATGGGTGTTTTTAACAATCAAAGAAAGCTGGGACGTAAACAGTGGATAAGAAACAACCTGTTCCGGTTTGCTCACTTTGCCCAGCAGTAAAACAAAGTCAATCAGGCCCTCTTCTAATTGCCCCAATAAAACTTCCGATGTGCCAAATTCTACGGATACGATAATTCCTGGAAATTTTTCGGAGAAAGCGATGAGTGCCGGCGTTAACCTGGGTATTAGTGCATGGGTGGCTCCAATCTTCAGTTCACCCGTTTTTAAATTCTGCAGATCATTTAGCGCTTGTTTACCCTGCTGGGATGCTGCGACGGTGTGTTGTGCAAATGGTAAAAAGACCTTGCCCGCCTCCGTCAGTTTAACCCGCTTTCCGATTCTGTCAAAAAGCAGCATGTTTAAATCGTTTTCCAGCTGTTTCAGCTGTTGGGATAACGTACCCTGTGTGATAAAACAGGCCTCTGCTGCCGCCGTAAAATTTAATAATTCGGCTGCCTTTATAAAATATTTCAATTGGCGTAACTCCATTTCCAAAAATACTTTAATCATTGATAATATCAATGATTTCTATTGAAATTAATCGTTTAGTATATTGAAAAATAGGAAGGACCTTTGGCCTTACCGGAAGGATTAATGCATTTAAGCAATAAACGGCCATTAGCCGATAATTATCCGTACAAGAAAATTAACATGATTCGTTATATAGTAAACTACTAAACCTTGTACCTACCCTTGAATATAGCAATATTTAATTACCGGTAAATAACCTGATAATGCCTTATGGTGCGGCCAATGCGGAACGGTTATTGAGATAAATTAAATGCCTGTTTAATAAATAAAAATACTTAATTATCATCATGAACATGAACTTATCTCCAATCATCAATACGGTAGCGGGAAAGCTACAGGGAAAAGCAGAAAACGACTGTTTCAACTTTAAGGGAATTCCCTATGGAGAATCAACAGGAGGAGTAAACAGATTTAAACCACCTGTTCCAAAGGCTCCTTGGCAAGGCGTGCTGGAAGCTGTTAACTATGGAAACTCAGCTCCCCAAGGCATTCTAAAAATGGGTGGGGCTAATGCAGCCGCCAAGGTTGACAATGCTGAGGTGAACGGTGTAATTCAAGCTATGCTGGATTTGGCAGGCCTTTCTGCCATACCGGTACAATTTGACGAAGACTGCCTTTACCTTAATGTTTTTACGTCTGGTACCGATAACAAAAAACGCCCTGTAATGGTGTGGCTGCATGGTGGCGGTTTCTCGGTGGGCTCCAGCGCTTCGGTCGCTTTTGACGGCAGCTTTCTTTGTAAAAAAGAAGGGGTGGTGGTCGTGACCTTAAATCACCGCCTGGGTGCTGCTGGTTTTTTGAACCTGGGCGAGTTTGATGAAGCGTTTGCGGATGCTGCCAATGCAGGAATGCTGGATATTGTGCTGGCATTAAAATGGGTTCAACAGCATATTGCAGCATTTGGGGGAGATCCCGGTAATGTAACCATTTTCGGGCAAAGCGGCGGTGGCAGGAAAGTAAGTGTATTAATGGCTATGCCTGAAGCACAGGGTCTTTTCCATAAAGCGATCGTTCAAAGTGGATCGGCGGAACGCATCATTCCATTAGCCGCGTCAAAAAAGGTAAGCCAACTGGTAGCGGATAAACTGGGCATAACAAAGGATAACGCTTCCAAATTTCAAGAGTTACCCCTCTATGAAATTTTTAAGGTTGTTTCCGAGGTAGAATTTCCGGTGAACAATTTTTCATCTGTAGTGGCGCCAGCCGTTGACGGGCGTAATGTATTAACGGACCCTTTTTATCCCAAAGCTCCTGCTGATAGCGCAAACATTCCCCTTTTAATTGGTACAGACCTTAATGAAATGACTACGTTTCTGATTGGTAACCCGCTATGGTTAAATTATAGCGAGGAGCAAGCTAGGCAACATGCCGCAAGGGTGGTAAAGGTTGGTGACAAAGCTTACAGCTTTTATAAACAGTTGTTACCGGATGCGTCGCCAGCATATGTACTGGAAGCAGTGCTTAGCGATGCCACTTACTGGTATGGTTCTGTAGTAACTGCGGAAAGCAAATCAAAACAGCAGGCGGCTCCAGTTTTTATGTACCGGATGGATTATCAATCATCTGCTTTAGGTAAGTGCTTAAAATCGCCGCATGGTATTGAGATTCCTTTTGTGTTTGGCAACACAGAGTTTGGGGAAGAAATCCTTGCCAAAGGACCATCACGCGACCGTCTTACAGCAGTAATGTCGAATGCCTGGGCAAATTTTGCACGGTCTGGCAATCCTTCATCGGCCCAACTGCAATGGCCTGCCTATACAACAACCGATCGTAAGACGATGATATTTAATGACCCAATCGAACTGGTTAATGATCCTGAACATGAAAGAAGAATGTTTTGGGAGGCTAACTATTTTTAATTTTTTGATATCATTATTTTAATTGCTCTACCACCTCAAATAAAATGGACCGCTTGATTTACAAGGCCTTGGTGAACGTTTCCAACATGGGTTGCTTTATGGGATAGTGGAAAGGTGGTAGTGAACCGGGACGGATTGTGCCGGAACTAATTTTGAAGCATGTGGTATTTTTCGTTCCGGTAATTATTCATTAAGACCACTAAACTTGATGTTATGTTTGCTAAACAAATTATAAACATTTTCTTAAAACAGTAATTTAACAGCCGTTCTTATGATATAAATAAGAATTTAAAAAACAGGAAATAACTATATTGATTTGGAACAACAACTTTTTATTGAGTAGTACATAAACTATGAACTACATAGCCTTGAAATAGAAACGAGGATACTTAAACAGTATCCTCGTTTGTGAACCGGTTGGGACTCGAACCATTTATTCGAGGATCTGAAGTTGCTTAGTGAGCTTCTAGCTGCTTAGATAACGTATAATGAAAAGGAAAATCAACAACATGTGGTGCATTCATTTTATTTTAAGAGGTTCCCACAGCACTTTTTAAACAGTTATCAGCATATACCTGAGAAATTTTTTCTTGCTCTAGCCTGTTGTTGCTATCCAACGTTTTCAAATATTGGAAAAGGTCATTTTCGTCCTTAGTCAATAGGTTTAAATTTTGAGATTTATTACGTGATCCGCTCACCGCATAAATATTAAATGTCTCGTAAGTCGTCCTGTCCATCATTACGCTTTTGGCATGTGGATGGTAAGTTCTTAACTGATGCAATATTTGAAAGCCATGTTCATCAATGTCACCCCAATAAATAATTTTTTTGTTCAATAGCCAATCCGCGTTTTTGAGATATGCTATGTTAAAGCCACCACCGCTCCATATCGCAACGGTGGAATGCATCAATGGTAAGGTCAAAAAGTTCATTTTATTCTCTGCAATCAAAACGTTTTTCGCAAGCAATTCCAATTTTTCAAAATCTGAGAGGGGGATGCTGATATCCCTGAACTTGAAGTTTGCTTGTTGGTTTTCTTCCAGAAATCGCATCCTGATCAAAGGTTCGTCATATTTTAAAAAGAAACGTTCCGCAAAACGTTTTTGTGTAAGTGAACGTATGTGGTCAGGAATAAGGAAGTCAAGCAAAGATTGGATTAACGCATTATTTTCCTCAATAAATTTTGTATGAATTTCTATGGGCAATTGACGTAAATAAAGATCAGGTCTAGGAGTTTCAATAAAATACTGGCAAACCTTAAGCACATCATTCCACCCGATATCCTTATCCGTTAACCATAAACAATTATTCAAAGCCCAGTCTTTCAATCTTGGAGTGATGTTCATAATTGTGCTATAGTTTTCCAGGAAGATACTCCATTCCTTTTTATAACCTATGAAATATATATAATCATCAATGGTTTCAAAAACAATGGCGTCTGGCAGTTCATGGCTCCCTGTTCGTCTAAAATTCCGCCCGGCGGTCTGAACAAGATAGCCTTTTCCGGTTTGGTTTTTGGAATAGCGGTAAAGTTCTTCTATTTCCGCTAGCAGCATTTCAAACCGCGCTGTGATATGACCAGATTTAACTTTACCGATACGATCAATACTTTTTGGGAAAAATGGCTCCTCCAAAATATAACTTTGCAATAGCGGCTTCCACCATCTCAAAGCCTGCTTTTTTATTTCAACAGGACTGATCATATACCCGATGTATTTTGGAAAATACTGCTGTGCTTATTGCGTTCGCTTTCGTATTCTTCTTTGGTGAAGTTACTGACCTGCGAATTGTTTCCTTCTCTGTTGCTTACAAAGTGAAATGAATTCACATGACCTTCTATTACATGTATTTTTTGCAGTGGTGTAACAATAAGTAGTTGGAGGTTGAGTTTTTTAAACAATTCAAGCCCGTAACGCGTGCTTTCATCGCTACCTCTGCCGAAAGCTTCATCAATCACAACAAAACGAAAACTCCTGCTCTTGCTTTCTCCAAACTGCAACCCAAACTGGTAGGCCAATGCACTGGCAAGAATGGTGTAGGCTAGTTTTTCCTTCTGTCCGCCGCTCTTGCCTCCTGAACCTTCATAAAATTCTTTTTCAGTTTCATCCAACCTGAAACGTTCGCTTGCGTTGAACTCAAACCATTGGCGTACATCCGTGACAGTTGAAGTCCAATCTCGATCAGCATTTTCCATGCTGGCAAAACGATCCAATATTTTTTTGACCTGTTCATATTTTTCTTCTGTGTACAGATCGTTATTGCTGCTGAACGAATGGATATAGCATTTTTTTAATTCTTCCCTGAAAAGACGTACCTCTTTATTCGGAGTGGCGTCCATTAAAATGGTGATGTAGGTATCCTGTGAAGCGTTATAAACTATTTCCGATAGATGTTGGTTAATGGTGCGAATTTTCTGTTTGATATCCGTTTCGTGTTTCTGCAACTGGCTATCAAACACAGCGATGCTGTTGATGACATTTTTGTTCAGTTCTTCCTTGAACCGCTCTTCATGCCTTTTTAAATCTTCGGAAACGATTTGTTCAAACTTTTTAATATATTCTGTCCGGGCATCAATACTTTCGGCAATTTCGCTATACTCAGCTCTGGAGTGTTCCTTGATTTCCCGCATCCGTTTTTCAATGGAAGAGCGATAGCCCATCTGGCGACCACGCAGCTTTTTTAATTCGCCACCTTCACCTTGAAATTGCTTACGAAACTCTTCCTGCCTATTATCGATACCTCTTAGCGTAATTTTTATATCAGTCAGTTTTTCTTCAATCAACGGATACCACTTTGCTTTAAGAGGTAAGGCTAACTGTTCTTTTTGCTGATACGCTGCCCGCTGCTGTTCTTCATGGTTTTGCAGAGTGTTTTTCAATCCTCCAACTTTTTCCGTTAATTGATTTTCCTTTGCTTTGGCATCAATGATTTGTTGATCAACCTCATTTTTATTACGTTGCAATTGAGCAAGAAGATCATTGTTATGAAGCAATTCGTTACGTTCCTGTTCCAGATCGTAAATTTTAGCCACATGATACTGCCAATTGATGCGGGAAAAATCTTTGACATAAAGCAATAACCCTAATAGTTGTTTTATATCTTTGTTTTTTTTCTCTTTTGTTTCAATGTTCCTGCGTTTGATTTGTAGCTCATCGATCTTTTTTTCGAGCATATTAACCGAAGCTTCCAACACTTTAATTTTTTCTGTATTGCTCCACCCCAACACATAGTTGCGTCTGTCATCAATACGTTTGCGGTCATCTTTTGTATGTCTTATACGTCCGCTTTTTATTAAACCCTGTTGCGTAATACCAAAAGACACCTGCTGTAAGCCACTTACATCGGTACAGATATAGTCTCCAAAGCTCCGCTGTATATAAACTTCCAGCCAATCGTAAAATGGTGTATCAGGTTTAATGTCAATTTTGTAAGCGATACTGTCTTGATCTAAATCCTTAATTATACGACTACTATTATGCAAATCTGCCTCCAGGTAAGTTAATTTAATACCCCGCCCGTCAGCTCCCTTTAATGGGTTGTTATTTACATAATTGCTTACGCTTCGATAATGATTTTTAGGAACCAGAAGGCTAATCCCCAAATCATGTAGCAGTTTTTCTATAGCGCCTTCCCATGGAGTTTCTTCTTCATTAACCTTCAATAGTTCTCCTGCAAAAGGCAGATCTTCTTCATTGATACGCAAATCATAACATAATTGCGAACGAAATCCTACAAGCCATGCCGGTATCTGTGTTTTACGGTCTTTTAAGGATTGAAGTTCCTTTTGCTCCAGGAGATATTCTGTTTCCTGCTTGCGAAGTTCGCTCACCTGGTTGTCACGCTGCTCCCTGAGGCTCTCTTCAAGCTGCCCGCATTCTTTATCAAGTTCCTTTGCTTTATTTATGTTTTCTTCAAATTCATGCTCATCCTGCACGCTTTTAAGTCCGGCCTGCAACGCAATACGATCATAATCATCGAATTCCTTCTGCTTGGTTCCTTTATCCTGTTCATGCCGCTTAATTTCCCCGGCAATCTGCTCTATTCGTTTTCCACCATTATTGGCTATATCGTGAATAATGGTCTGCCTGCGGTTTTCCAATCCATCCAGCTCCAGTGAAACTTTTTGCTGCTGTTGTTGCACCTTTTCCAATTCATTATTATTATCTTCAATGGCCTGAACCAGCAGTTGCCACTTCTTTTCGGCAAACCACACTGGCATCACTTCCAGCATGGCTTCGATATCCTCTATTTGCCTGGTAACATTTCCATATTCAATGCATGCTTCTGTTAATGGTTTCAAGATCAGGTATTGTTCCCTTGTATGTACAACTGCTGCATGGGCTTTGTTAAGGTCATCAAACCGTTTAAGTAAAGCATTAATTTGCTCTTTCACATCTGTATTCTCCAACATTTGTTCACGGACAAAATCTGTAAGACTGCTAACTGATTTCATTGAAACAGTTTGATAAAACAGGTCAATTGCCTTGTCGCTGTTCATTCCAAAAAGCCTCCGGAAATGTTCGCTGTATTGAGAGAAATTATCGTTAAATAATTGCACACCATCCGTATTTCGCAGTTTCTTTCTCAGATCATTAATATCTGTAAAATTCCGAAAATCATCCTTTATATTTAATGGCGTGGTGCTGATTATAAGCAGTTTCTCTACCTTTCCTTCTTTACCTATCCAAAAGAACTGTGCAAGACAAATGTGTTCATTATAACCCTGGTTATGAAAATTTCCAATAATTACGGTATATGTATTGTCATCTGCACGCAGGTAGACTTTCTTCGCGGTTTTGGTAATTTCTTCCTTTTCTTTTTTGAATTCTCCCCTCACATAACTCAATAGATTTCTTTCTTTTCCTTCAGCCCCAGCCGCTTTATTAAAAACAATCTTATTATGCGGCACCAGAAGGCAGGTCAAAGCATCCACGAGGGTAGATTTTCCTGAACCTATATCTCCTGTCAATAATGCATTCTGTCCATTGGGTTGTATTTGCCAGCGAACCTTGTTAAATGTACCCCAATTGAGCACTTCCAAATATTGAAGTCGGTAACCCGCCAAATTGGCCTCGTCCGGTATGGTATTAAAAATTTCCTCCATAATCAAAGCTTATTCAGTTGCTTGTTTTTCCAATGCATAGCTCTGGAACCTTTTTAAAGTATCGTTTACAACATCCGCATTTACAAACCCCTTGATGATCCGGTGTATTTCATAATTTTTATCCTGGTCTTCCAGTTTTCTAAGAAACCCAATGTCTATTACCCGATTAATCGTTGTCGTTATCTTTTCCTGTTGCTTCGCCTCATCATTAGCACTTGGCAAAAACACTTTTACGCGATTAATAATCTCCTGTTCGCTAATGATAGAACGCACTGAACCTCCCTGCGCATCATGCTCCAATAAGAATTTTCTTAAGACGATGCAGACTAAAGAGGTCAGAAAATTAAGCTGCCGTTTATCTGCCATTTTAGGCAATTGCACCTCGTCTTCCTCCCATTCCTTTTGCCGTAGAAACGCATAGCCTTCGCTTTTATCAAGGAACAATTCGAGTCCGACCGGTACGAAATATTTCTTGATATCAGGTTCAAACTGCAATAAGTTTTCCCATACCTCTTTTTGATGGTTATATACTATTCCTTTTAATAAGGCAATGAGGCTTGTAGCGTATTTATATTCCATTTTATCGGTTAAAGATGATGACGGGGGTTTGCATACGATATGTTTTACCGGTAGCCGTATTTTCTATAATTAAATATTCCTTTTGATCGCGGTTCACGAAATGCTTACCCTCATTTGTAGCTATTTGCATGTAGCCTAATATTTCAGCAACTCCCTTGGTAGGCTTATAGTGATTTAGTAGATCTGAGAGGGCAATCTGGGAATGGTTTCTTAGCAGGGATTTTACATTATTTCGTAATAGCTCTATATCTACATAAAATTGTTCAAATAGCATGTCGGTATCTGCTGTTGAAATCCCATCGGAAATGGTTGTATCCTGAAAGGCTACTTTAACTGGTGGATTAAAAAGCGGTCGATCCATTGTAAATGAAGGCCTATAAAGACCATCGATCTCCATCCAGATTTCCTGCTGATCAATGAATTCCTTATGCTCTAATAACAGGCTTTCTATTTGCTCAATGCTATGAAGAATATGCCTGCTTTCAGAAAGATTTTTTTGCTCTACAAATTTTCTGAGCTGTTCAATTAATCCGTCATTGCTACGATTTACCTTGTCTCCAGCATCTACGAGATTCGTTTTTATCCTATCGACGGTTTGTTCTTTTTTGATCTCAGAAATCGCAGGTATGTTGTTGATCTTTTCCAATAATACTTCCAGTTCCTCCTGCATTTGCTCGCTCATCAAAAACTCCCAGAAAGCCTTAAAACTTTTTCCCTGATCGGTGTTCCAAAGGAAATCTTGTTGCTGAAATACATTGTCAAGTAAGTCCGCTTTTGCTAAGCTGCTTTTAATAATGGTTTGACGGGTCTGAGTATCCAGTTCCCTGAAATTTTCCTCTACCTGCCGGAAATCAGAAAGTAAACGCTTCGCAGTTTCTTCAGCTAAAAAATAGTTTTCTTTTATTTGAGTACTGGACGGCTTTGCGAAATTGCCCTGACGTATCTGTTCGATTTCCTTGTCAATCTTATTTCGTTCCTCCTGTAATTGTTGGATACGCTCATAAGGCCCGGAAGTCGTGTTGACTATCTGTTGCAATAAATGGAAGAATTGGATGAGTCGGCTGTGCGTTCCAACGAATTGCTGTTTATTCAGATCTTCCAGCCATTTCAATGCATTTTCCGTAGCAGGTGAAAGTTCATATACCGGTTCGTCCGCTCTTTCGTAATACCTTCGTAAATAACCTTGCTCCGCCCATTTATGCAAATAATCTACGGGAGTTTTACTATAGTCACTGATACCTTGCCGTTGTAGTGAAAAGATGTAATCTCCTAAAATACCTTGTAATTCCGTCTGTAAATACGAGATCTTATCTTGCTGTTTAAATACCAGATGAAAAAAACTGACCAGCAGAGGGAAGTGCTCCGCCCGCAACAACTGGAGTGTTTTGTCGTTTTTATAGAAAGATAAGGCTTTTTCGTAGTTCATTATTTCTTATTATAGCATAGTCTCAATATCTTTTTCAACTATTCGATATTTGTCTCGCACATCATCTCCGTGGTAATAGCTTAGTAGGTCTTCTTTAGTTAATGTGCCTTGCTCAAGAAACTTCTTTAATTATAATGGCCCCCAGTTCAGGACCGATAAATAAGTTTTCTTAGTTTTTCAAGCGCTATCTGATTGGCCGGGCTTGCCCGGTTAATCAGGTTCGTCTTTCCAGTTTTTATCACCTCCTCGATAAGTTGCGAATAAATATCTGCTAAACTTCGAGGAGCGCCCTCAATGACCGATGTTTCTTTGTCGATTTTATCTTTAATATATTTGGTTAAATCAGCAACATCAGGAATCAATGGCCATTTGCCTTCTTGCATAGAAACAGCTAAAGGACATCCAGCCGAAATAAAAAAGCCCACAGGTTTCTTATCCTGAGATAAGGTTTGTCTTAAATATTTCGATTGACGGATTGGGTCGTGATAACTCATAATGACATATATATTAATAATCTAATTTTTCAGTTTTAACAATTCCTCTACCAGCTTCCACACCATTGTACAAGGATTATGATTTGCATAATCCTTTTTATCCGCAAATCGTTCTGCTAATCTCTTAGCATTCCTCATCGCATCTTCTAAGCTTCCATATTCTTTTAGGAGTGCGTACATCTGCTCACTATTCTTTTCATATCGAAAACCTTCACCTAAGGTTGGTTTCAAATGACTTTCGATCATCTCTTTATAAACTTGTCGAGACATTGAGTTCTCGTAATATTGGAAATGCAATAGATACCATAATTCGAAAGCTTCATTGCTCCAAGCGCAACCCAAAGATGAATTACTGCAACGCTGTATAGTCGCGTTAAAATCTTGTGCTGAGAAGCTGTCGCGATCAAAAACTACCCACAACCTTTCTACTTTACGTGTCGTATTTTTTTCATAAGCACTTTGTAATCGAAACGCCTCATCTACCAGGGACTGGGTATTTCTTCCAGTTCCAGCAATATCTATTTGGTAAGCAGTCAATACCCCTTTAGGCAAATCTTTTTTCAGTCCCTCAAAATAGTTAGGCTCCGTAGCTTCACCCTCACATACTATAAGGTAGTATTTACGTTTAGATCGTATATCTTTTTTTCGTTTTTGCTCTTCCCTGGCAAATCGCTTTAACCGCTCATTAGGGATTTTTATTTTTCTTGCCATTCCGTAACAACATTTGATAGGTTTCCAATAAACGGAATAGCACCATAACGACCTTCTATATAATCTTTTTCGAATGAGCGGTCTTTACGTATAGTTTTCCCTTCCTCTTTATACTCTACTAATGAATACATATCAGATGACCCGTATGAATCTTTTTCAACGAAATAAATCTGATCTCTCCGGTAGTTACCATAATACAATAAATTTGTATCGTGCGTAGCAAAAATCAGCTGTGCGTTATTCTGGTTAAACTCTTTTGAGTTGAAAAGTTTAGTAACAGCAAGTGTTAATAGGGGGTGCAAACTTGCGTCTAATTCATCAATAACTAATACACCGCCATCATTCAGCACATCGAAAACAGGCCCGGAGATGTTGAAAAGCTTGTTCGTACCGGAAGATTCCTGGCTTCGCATGTCAAATTCCACATTGCCAACAAGCTTACCTTTAGAGTTGTATTTTTTATGGATGGTTTTGATATCAATCTTAAATGCTCCTTCCAGATCAGTAACCAATTGTTTTACTAAACTTTCCGGCATATCGTTGGGAAGTTCTTTAGGATCAAAAGGCTTCTTACTGATGCTGATATCATCAAAGCCTAAATCTAACTTTTTATAGAAATTAAGCAGGGTGGAACTGGTGAGTTTGTTCTCCAGCATACCGAATGTTACCCCTTTATATCCTTCATGGCTCAAGCCGGAAATAGTGAAAAAATTATTATACCATTGCATGATTTTTTTTGCAATCTTACCATTGAATTGATCTGCTACTGCTAGGAATAAAGCATTATCCCTTGTGCGCTCTTCTAAATCTTTTCCTTCGGGAAACCCCTTCATCACTTCAATGCCATCATTTTCGCGGATAAATAGGGGTTTTTCAGCTTGCTTTGGTGCCTCAAAAAGCCATTCAGCATGCACTGCTCTATTATCTACTTCAAATCCATATCTATAGCGGACATTATCAATTATAAAGATGGCCTCAAAAGACGAGGGAGTATTCTCAGTTTCTACATTTAATAGAAACGGAATAACATCTAATTCGTCCGCTGATGACTGTTCAAAAGATTGTAGGACCAATCTTCGCATAGTCGACATAGCTTTAATAAAATTACTTTTACCACTAGCATTCGCACCATATATAACAGCACCCTTCAATAAATCGTAGCGGTTTGAGGAAAATATATTCGTATCTAAATGCTCCTTTATGGGGGTAGCCAATAAACTAAGTGTCGTTTTTGTTTTAAATGAAAGATAATTGCCGACAGAAAATTCGAGTAGCATGATAGGTTGTTTATGAGAAATTTTCTCAAAGATACAAATATTATTTATGTTTTTGCCTATTATTGAGGAAATATCTCATTTTAAACCATTTTTATTGCCACGCAAGAACTTGAACAGCTCATAGAAGCACAGACAGAAAGCCCAGATCTTGATTTCAAACAAGATTGTTCATGGAACGCAAAGAAAATGGCTTAAGATTTTATTGCCATGTCAAATCTTAAGGATGGTGGGTATATTATTATAGGTGTACGGGAAGATGTCTTTAATTTTTTTGCTGAGGGTGTTAGCGAAGCTAATATTAACTCTTATAAAGTTGATATAATGAAAGATCAGATGTTAAAATATACTGACCCAGCAGTTGAGATCAAAGTAAGTTATCCAATGGATATATGTCGTGATAAAAGTAATGTCATTCAAAGAAATCCCGGTTTTTTCTAAGTGTGATGTGGATGGCGAATTGAAAGCAAACATGCTTTATTACAGAAATTCAAATCGTCGGGTTGAAAGCGCACCAGTCTCAAATGCCAATGATCTCCGCGACATTATAGAACTCGCAACAGTAAAATTAATGCAAAGGAGAAAAGCATTTGGATTTTATGCGGAACCACAAGAACTTGGAATCTTAGACAAAGAAATACAGAATATTCCTAAATCACCATTGCTCGGAAACAGCGCGGAGAAAATGGAGCAGACCTTTTACATCAACAAAGGCAGCAATATCACTTTGAAGTAAGCTTATAACCTCATGGAGGGCAGATAAGTCAATAAAGACCTGACCAGCAAGGAAGGCCAGCTTTACAATGCCTGGTTACAGGCCGACTTTAAGCAAAGCGATGATAACGGCAACTTTAAGCTGAAACACTACCATGAAAATTATGGATATGACCTGGAGGCAGTATTGAGCAAACATCCGATCAAAGAGTTGGGCAATGATGACTTTAAGGCAAACCTGATAGATTCCCTCAGAAAGGTCAACCTCCAGTCCGCTACGTTTAAAAACGGCAGCACTGAACAAAAGCAATACATCGAAGCCAACCTCAATTTAAGACGATCAATATTTATGACAGCGGCATGCAGAGGCTTGACAACCGCCAGTCGAAATCAGAAAAACAGGCTGAAGGCGAATGCCATTCGGTTAAACAGGATGGTAAAAATGAAAGGCAGGGAGTTGCTGAAGATGATGGCCCTGAGATACCCAAGGCTGCGAACAAAAAAAAGAAAGGCAAACGCCATCGGTATAACTAAGCTAATGAATTGTAAAACTTAAAATGCTGTATAATGAGCAACCAGCTTCCCGTAATCAGATGATCAGTACACTGCGAAGATTAGGCGTTGAGCCCCAGGCGGTCGAACAACCATTAGACCTTTCGATTCCTGAAAACAAGATGATGCTTGCTTTTTATCTCGCGGCACCTGAAGTTGAAAACGACCGCAGGGCACTGAATGTGTTCCACGGTATGCGCAGGGCAAAGAAAGAAGGCCGTGTAATAGGTATCGCTCCTCTGGGTTATAGTAGTAAGGTTACAGAAACAGGTAAAAAATATATCGCAATTAAGGATGATGAAGCCGAAATAATGCGATGGGCGTTTAGTGAGCTCGCAGCCGGTAAGTTAAATACAGAACAGATATGGAAAGAGGCGCGGGCAAAAGGGCTGAAATGCAGCAAAAATACATTTTGGAATTTTATCCGTAATCCTGTCTATGGCGGAAAGGTCTTCATAGCGAAGTATAAAGATGAAGAAAGTTTTTAGTACAAGGGTTGCATGAGCCGCTTATTTCTGAAGCGTTGTTTTATGATGCACAGGATGTATTAGATGGACGCAAAAAGATAATGAGGACAAAGATAGCTGTTGATGGAAATCTGCCGCTACGTGGCTTCATTTTGTGTCCTCGATGCGGAGCTGCTTACCGGTAGTGCCTCTAAAGGGCGTACAAATTACTATCATTATTACCATTGTTCGGCTACCTGTGGCTTCAGGCATAAGGCTCCTGAAGCCAATGAATTGATTGTCGATGAAATAAGAAAATATGTAAGGCCGTTGCGCTCACTGAAACTTTATAAAGAGGCTATTTCGACGGTTTACAAAAGCAAGACCAGAAACCAGCGTTCGGATGTACAGCAATTAAAAGTACAGTTAGAGGAATCTAACAGAAGATTATCTAAGGCGAGGGAGTTGTTACTTACAGGAGATATTGAGGCTGACGATTACCGGACAATAGAATCCGAAACAGAAGAGAAGATTAACCGGATGGAAGCTAAGTTAACTGCCACCGCAAGTCCATCCATCAACATTGAAACTCTGCTGGATATGGCCATTTCAAATATATCGCAACTGGATACTTTATATGAGCAAGGTACTGTAACCTAGCAAAGAAAGATAGTTGGTTCGATGTTGCCCGAAAAATTGACTTTTAACGGATTTCGTTATCGAACCACAAGAGTTAACGAAGCATTGAGGCTTTTGTTACTGTTTGATAAGGCTTTACAATGCAAAAAAAATGGGACAAATCAAATGTTTTCTGACTTGTCCCAAGAGGTGAACCGGTTGGGACTCGAACCCAAGACCCATACATTAAAAGTGTATTGCTCTACCAACTGAGCTACCGGTTCTTATGCTTATTTGTGTATGCTTAAGCGGCTGCAAAAATAGACATTATTTCATTCCATCCAAATAATTTTAGACTTTTTTTGCATGCGCTCCAATGCATCCGAAAGCGCCCCTCATTTTTTTGTAATTTCGCTGGTAGTAAGCTCATTTCAATACCTGTATGGACAAAAGCATTAATAAGTACATCAGCGATACCGGTTTCTGTAGTCGCCGGGAAGCTGATAAATATATAGAACAGGGCCGCGTTACCATCAACGATAATGTAGCTTCAAAAGGCAATCGGGTAGAGGAGGGCGACGTAGTGGAAATTGATGGCGAACGGTTAAAGAAGAAGCAAGCTACGGTGTATATAGCCCTCAACAAACCGAAAGGCATTACCTGTACTACCGATCAGAAAGACAAAACCAATATCATCGATTACGTTAATTTTAAATCCCGCATATTCCCCATCGGTCGGTTGGATAAATTATCAGAAGGATTGATTTTCCTGACCAACGATGGTGATATTGTGAACAAAATATTGCGTGCCGGTAACCAGCACGAAAAAGAATACGTAGTAACGGTAGATAAGCCCATTAACCTGGAATTTATTAAAGCCATGCGCAGTGGTGTGCGCATCCTGGGGGTTTATACCAAACCATGTTTCGTGCAGCAGGAAGGTGCGCAGCAGTTTCGCATCATTCTTGTTCAAGGATTAAACCGGCAGATACGCCGCATGTGCGAAGCGCTGGGCTACAATGTGAAGTCGCTGCGCCGTACCCGTGTCATGAGCATGACGCTCAAAGACCTGGCCCCTGGCAAGTGGCGGTTCTTCACCACCGACGAGATCAATACACTGAACGCCATGGTGGCCAGCAGCAGTAATACCGAAAAGGGTAGCAGCTTCACCGATGGCATGGATGAATAAAACCTATGCGCTACTTTATTGATACGCCCAGACTAGCCCTGCGCCGGTTTGTGCTGACAGACGATGTATTCATTCATCGACTATTGAATACCCCCACCTGGATACAATTCATCGGCGATCGTCATATCACCGATCTTACTGCGGCGCAAAACTATCTGCAAAACGTACCCTTTCAAAGCTACCAGGCCTACGGTTATGGTCCCTGGCTGGTGTATGGGAAACAGGAAAAAATGCCCATCGGCATGTGTGGCTTTTTTAGGCGGCCCTTCCTGGTTGCGCCAGATGTGGGATTTGCCTTTCTGCCGGCATTTGAAGGACAGGGCTTTGCGCGCGAAGCCCTTACCGCCTGTATGGATTATGCCCGCAGCATTTTAGGGTTTCCGCAGTTATATGCCTTCACCTTTCCTGCCAATGAACGCTGCATCCGCCTGCTGGAAAGAACCGGCTTCCGCTACCAGGAATTGATTCATTTGCCCAGTGAAGTAAAACCTATGATGTTGTTTACCGCTACTTTTCCCTTGTCATCTAAAATCTAAATATCTTCATCCAAACGGCTGCCCTTGAATGTAGTTTATCAATCGGGTATACTGGCTATTTCACCCGTTTACAACGGCTGGCAGACCAGACTACTAGGATGGTTGGGAAGTGTACAGGTATACCGTAAAATGGCGTGTAGGCCTTGCTGTTAGTATCTGCTTAGGTAGCAATAGCATTACAGCCGGCAGTGATCTTCCCACTTTACGGTATAAATGTTTCTATTGTAATGGCAGCAAGCAGGCCAATGGCATATATTCCAGGGCAAAAGCGCTGGTGTAGGGCATGGTTTCTATCCGGGTGTTGGTGTGGAGGTGGTAGCGTTGCTGTATCAGTTTGTTGCCTTGCAGTTTAAAATTTACATCGATACTATCTGGTATGTCTTCCTGGGAAAATAGCCATCGTGCTTTAATGACGCCTTGCCGGATGCTGCCCCGCAACATGCCGGTGTGGATGGTTTCGTCCGCTATTTTTACCACCATGGCGCCCGTTACCAGGCTGGTGCCAGGGCCAGGGTGGGTATTGGTGGTGCGTACGCCCACTGATGTATACGGCAAGGCCGCAGCATAAAGTAATAATGCGTACATGGTGCAGGAGTTTCTTAACGCCCGCAAATCAGGTGTCACCTGCAAAACCATGAATTTGTACAGTCTGTACCAAGGGCATCAAGCGATGACAAACAATTTATACCTTAATTTTGCTGTTTATGCACAACACCCGCCACCGATATTTTGTCATCAACAAGCCTCATGGCATGTTGTCGCAGTTCATGACCCGCTTCGAAGGCGAGCAGCACCTGCCCATGCTGGGGGCATTGGACTTTCCTTTCCCGGAAGGTACGCATGCCATTGGCCGGCTGGATAAAGACTCCGAAGGATTGTTGTTGCTCACTACTAACCAACGGGTTACCCGGCTGCTGTTTAATAGTAAGGTGCCCCACGAACGCACTTATCTCGTAAAAGTAAAACATGCTGTAACGGCAGAGAAGCTGCTCTTGTTGCAAACTGGCATTCCTATCCGTATTAAGGGTGGACTGTTTTATACTACGCCTCCCTGCAACGTGCAGATCGTATCCCCCCCTGCCCACTTATTTGCCCGCCTGGGTGAGCCGCCAGACTATGGTAAGGTTACCTGGCTGCGCATCACCCTTACCGAAGGCAAATACCACCAGGTACGCAAAATGGTCAGCAACGCGGGCCACCGGTGCCTGCGGCTTATCAGGGTTTCCATTGAAGCGCTGTTGCTGGGAGATTTACAACCTGGCCAGGTGTTGGAAATAGGCGAGGAAGATTTTTTTACACAATTGAAGATAGAAAATTGGCAGCCGGCTGCTTTGCGGCAGTAGTGGTGAAACAAGATATATAATTGGGCAGCCATTCCTCAAACCGTTCTGAAATTCATGACCCTTTCTTCGAAAACTTCATTAGGCACCAGCGCTTTATTTTTCAGCCGCGTTTTATAAGAATAGATGGTTTTTACAGCATATTCCAGGATTTGCGCAATCTTCTCCGTTTCCGTAATCCCGATGCGGATCAGCGCAAAAATGCGCAGGTCAGTATTCAGTAGCTCCCCGTTTTTTAGTATAATCTGGTCTTCCGGCGGAAATAGTGTATTGATGTCCCGCACGAAATTCGGGAACAGCTTCAGGAATATTTTGTCGAAGTTGCGGAGCAACTCTTCCTTGTCTTTGCGTGGATCTATGCTATAAACCACGATTCGCAGCTGCCTGTATTTCTTATCGGATAGTTTTGGGACTTTTTATAGCTTGTCCAGCCCGCAAAGAAAGCGGCATCCATATTAAAATAGTAACCGATCGCTGATCGGTGGAGCCTCCGATCTCAATGCCATCATTGCAATCGTCTTTTTTGTGATGCGCGTTTTACAACAAGGCATCCTTCAGTACTGCCACCGTAACCAGTAGTTGGCCATTGTGCCGCATCGTATGTTCTGCAGCATGAAAAAGCAAGCCTATTACAGTACTGGGTAATTGTTGCCGGCCCACGCCCCGGAAATCTTCCAGCGTAGCAGCGTCTGTGTTGGCCAGTTGAGCCAGCATAAGATCTATCTGTCGGTTAAAATTCTCCAGTAATATTTTAGGGTGAAGGGAATGTTCTTCCTTTCCTTCAAAGCCCAGGGCTTCCAGTTGGGTGGGACTTAGCATTTCTCCACGGGCATAGGTGGCCAGGCGGTCCAATACCCCGCGCAGGTGTTGGAGGTGAAACCCGGGAGAAGCCATGCCAGCAGGTTTCTTCCACAAAAGCTCGGGTGGAAAATCTGTCATCACTTTATTTACTTCCTCCCTGGCCTGCAACAAGGCATGGGCCACCGGTTGCAATAGCCCGGGTATGCCGGCCACCGGGCCGCGCATCCAGTATTCAGGAAGACTAATAGCATTGGTCATGCCCTTAATGTACAAAATGCCTGCCTGTAAAACAATGCATTTCACTGGTGAGGAATGGCCCTGCTTAGTTGCCTGGGATAATACATTATTTACATATTAAATTTATATTATATTTACTATCATTTTGTCCCTTATTCTTTTACTTTATGCGTGTTAAGCCCTTTGCCTTATTCCTGTCCATTTTTCTGAATGCCATTGCACCCGCATTTGCCGGGGGAGAGAAAACCAATATCACCATTGCCTCCCAGCAGGAGGTCTATACTTTCATGAAGGGGGATAAAGACCATCCCGTTAACGTCAAAGTACTGTTGCTTACTACCTTTCGTTGTAATGAATTTCATACCACCCTGCCTTATGAAGCTTACTACAACGACCAGATAACGGTAGGTGATCTGCGGGTATAGGTAAATGGTTCCCACAACAAGAGCCTACAGCCTTTGTTTTCGCAATACGAGGTAGACGATATTTTTTATTCCGATGCCCAGCTTTGCTCCCTGAAAATGCCGCTGGAAAAGGTAGGTGCCGAAAGCGCAGTTGGGCTTCTGCGCTGACAGGCTGGTATTGCACATACCAGTTTGGCAGTGGTAACCAATATGTTTTATGGGCGTTTGAAAATAGTAAGGAGTCCATAAATTCAGCGGCCAGTTCGTTTAGGCGCACAGGTTGTCGCGGCAGGCAAAGCCCAGCCATCAGCAGGCCGGAAATAACTGGTTGGCATGAAATGCAAGTAAGGTTACAGATACTTAAATTTAGTTCAGCCGCTTACAAATTGTACAGGCCAGGGGACAAGGACTAGTATTGAATAAAAAGATACTATGTTGTATGTGCCAGGTGTTAATGGAACGTTTTTAAGAATAGATGATAGCGGGTGAACAAGGTATTACTTACGTATCAGTTTGCCTTTATAAAGCGGGCAGGAGGGCATGTTGGTACTTTTTGTAATTATAAACTATCCAAAATACTTTGGAAAGTGAAGCGCTTTATCCGAAAAATTAAATGTTTTAACGCATAGTTTAAGCAATATATATTTAAAGAGATTTCTCCCGGCTGTCTGCCGAAATGGGCCATGTGACGCTGTTGTAGATTATTTATATACCAGATATCTGGTAGTTGGTACCCGTTGTACTACACCAAAGTTATGTTCATTATGCCTGTACCTGGTACATAATTATTGGAAATCATTTTTATTTAGTAAATTAAAGCTGTCAACGAATACGCCGATCCATAATACCGTACCGAAAACCAAATATTATGATTGCAGGACAAAGTGGGCGTCCATACGTTTGCCTGTTCGTTATGGGACTTCTGTTATTGCAGATTCCCGTATCTGCCCAGCAAAAAAAATCGGCCGCCGCTGTCGATAGTGCGCTGCTAGCCAATGCCCTGCATGACCGTCAATTTATTTTTGTACCACAACAAATGATGCCCATGGCAGGCCGCATGCGCACTGTTACACCAGATTTCTCTATAAAATTGAATGGAGATACCTTAATATCTTACCTACCTTATGTGGGCCGTTCCTACTTGGCTCCGGTAGATGCAAGTAAAGGTCCGTTGGACTTTACCACCACGGTAACCTATGATCAGCAAAGTCGCAAAAAGGGTGGGTGGACTATCATTTTGAAACCTATTGAATCAATGGATGTGCAGCAATACGTATTAACTGTATTTACTAACGGGAGTACCAGTTTGCAGGTGGCCAGTACAAACCGGCAGCCTATTTCCTATAACGGCTATCTTAAGCCGGTGATAAAACAATAAATATCCGCTATGAAAAGTGTATAAGAACACGAATTACCCTCCGGTACCAGCCGGGTTTCTAGGGAAGATTGGACTTCTGATTATTTTGCAGTAATAATAGTAATTACAATATATTAACGAGTGATGATTGCCTTATAGCTAATTTTAAAAACCTTACACCACAACTTACCCCTTCAACATTAGTATCGTGAGAAGCACAACTCAACAACAATTGATTCGCATTTTCGGTGACCAAATGACATCGGTTATTGAACAACACGCCACTCCCATGACCATTCCGCCGGACGAGGTGATCCTGGTGCCGGATGCCTACGTAAGAATATTACCCTTTGTATTGGAAGGGTCTATCAGAATTTACCGGGTAGATGAAGAAGGCAAGGAAATTTTTCTTTATTATGTGGAGCAGTCGCAAACCTGCGCCATGTCGGTACTGGCCTGTCTGGGTGGCGACAAAAGCAAGATTAAGGCGGTAACAGAAACCGAAACGCATTTACTGGCCATCCCGTCTAGTTTTGTGGAAAACTGGATGGAAAACCAAGTAGTTTTCCGCCGGTTTATTCTGCACACCTGCGAGAAGAAGTTTGAAGACCTTTTTAGAGCCATCGACAGCCTGGCATTTAAAAAGCTTGACGAGCGCCTGCTGGATTATATCCGCGAATCCTGCAAAACCGCTGGCAATAACTTTATTACGATGACGCACCAGGAGTTGGCACGCGAGATGAATACATCGCGGGAAGTAGTATCCCGGCTGCTGAAACAAATGGAGCGGCAAGGGCTGGTGCGTATGGCGAGGAGTCGCATTTCGCTTGTTAAACCTTCCAATAATTAATGCCTGTGTGACCAATGTCACATTAAATCATCGGAAGAAGCATTTACTTTTAATATAGATACATTACACAGTAAAAATCCTGTTCCACTATCCCGGCTCTAGCCTGGTGGGAACTATCCCAATGTTCAACTATGTCAGGTGCTGACCATTACAAACAATATAACGATGCGGCGCAATTCACTGAAGCGGATTGGATAGCCGGACTTACCGCACGCGATCATACGGTGATTGCGCTGTGTTACGACCGGTATGCGCCTGCCCTCTACGGGTATATCCTGAAAACCGTTAAAACTGAATCGGTAGCCGCACCCATCCTGTCGGCGGCTTTCTTACATATTATAAAAGGCATTGGTGACTTTGTACCGGGAGATGTACGATTATTTACCTGGATGTTACGGATTACCCACTTGGAAATGATCCGGCAAACCGGAGAAGGATTTGAACTGCCGCCCATGGCACATGGGTTGCCAGGTGGTAGTTAAGTTAAGGCTGAGGCGTCCGTGCATCCGGAATTTTATAACCGTCACTATCCTTTATCGCCTAACACCCCGAATTTTGCTTGCTAAGTAGTGCCGTAGCGTTTCCCCTGTAAGTAAGGAAGAAAATCTTGCTGAATCTTTTGGATGCCTGGGTTTGAGCCTTGTTGAATAGCCTTATAAAAGGTGTGCTAGGAATGCGTGGATGCCAGGCCATAATCCGGGGCGGCCCCTTCTGCCAGGGCAGTACGGATAGCCATGCGCAATGCTTCCTGGGGAGGACAAGTTGCTGCAAAAGTGTAGTTCAGGGTATCTCTTTGTTCATTTTCACCCAAGGTTTCCGGCCAGTATTTTACCTGCTTGCGCGCATCCAAGCCTGGAAACTGCGCCGCAAATTGCGCATTTACCTGCTCCAGCAGGGCATCGATGCGCTGGCTTACCTGTTGTATATCCTGTGCCATGAGATTGCTTTTGGCAAATGGTGCAATCATCATTCCATAAAATATGCGGGCAAGTAAGTGGCCATTTGCCTTTTACTTGCCCGCTTTAAGCAGGTATAGCATTGCAGCACCTGTAAGGTGGTAGGCCTATCGCTGCATGAATTTCCCAATCCGTTCCTGACCAGTGATTACTTGCGCCCGCAGGTCGTTGAGCAAGGTGTACAGTCCGAAATAAGTGCGATTTACATAGAGTGAATGCCGGCTGCCCCTGGCTACTTTTGATTCTTTTAATTCCTTCAAGTTAGACAGGTATTCTACATAATCATACATTTCCTGAAAATACGCATCGTTGCCAAAGTCGAAATGCTCCTGCCGGAAAGGGATGGTCAGCAGGTCAATGAGGTGTTGGAACAGGCCTGCATAAAACAGGATGTCCTGTTCGGAATCGTTATCGTGTATCATTTCCAATTCGCGATACACTTTGCGGCGCCGCGTTTCATCTTTCAATACCTCGGGATCGGTGAGTTGGAAATAATTATAATAAAAATTTTCAGGAATTTCCTTTACACAGCCAAAGTCGAAAATACCCAGCCTTCCATCTGGCTGCATTAAGAAATTGCCGGGATGGGGGTCTGCATGAACTTTGCGCAGGCTGTGCATTTGGAATTGGTAAAAGTCCCACAACGCCTGTCCTATTTTATTGCGTACCTCCTGGCTGGGGTTGGTTTGCAAAAATTCCTTCAGGTGCAGGCCCGGCAGCCAGTCCATGGTAATAATTCGGTCGGAGGAAAGTGCAGGGTAGTAACGCGGAAATACCAAATTAGGGATATGGGCGCAATGGGCAGAAAGTTCTATAGAGCGTTCTAGTTCCAGGTGGTAGTCCGTTTCCTCTAGCAGTTTGCTCTCAATTTCTTCAAAATACTGATCCATATCTACTTCGCTCAGCCCGGCAATACGCATGGCAAAGGGTTTTATGAGGCGAAGATCGGAGCGTACGCTATGGGCAACTCCCGGGTATTGGATCTTTACCGCCAGGGTTTTGCCGGCTAGTGTAGCCTTGTGTACCTGTCCAATAGAGGCAGCATTACTGGCCTTCAGCTCAAAGGTGTCGAACAGGGCGGAAGGTGTTTTGCCCAGTGTTTTTTGAAAGGTATTTACCACCAGTGGTCCGGACAGGGGCGGAGCGCTGTATTGCGACATGGCAAACTTATCGGTGTAGGCCCTTGGCAGCAGGCCTTTGTCCATACTCAGCATTTGTGCAGCTTTCAGGGCACTTCCTTTGAGGTTACTGAGGGTATTATAAATATCTTCCGCATTATCTTCATGCAGCGCATCCTTCGTCGTGGAAGGATCTATGAGTTTGCGGGTGTAATGTTTTATATAATTGGTGCCTACTTTAAGGCCGGTACTCACAAAGCGGCTGGCGCGCTCTACTTTGGAAGTGGGAATGCTGGATTGTTCTTTCATAATTCAAACTGCGTTGGCGTGGGCCGGCTGGCAAAGGTCACATGAAACACAAAAGCGGGCCGGGCTATTGTTTGCCGGAGAAGATAAATTTTCCGAAATCCAGGATGCTGTCCAGCGTGTTAGTGCCGATGAGCTGGAAGCTCAAGGTTACTGCTTTTTCGATGGCTGCATCTGTCATTTCAAAACGATCGCTGGTGTCGTCCAGCCAGTATTTCAAGACAAACAGTGCTTGCAGCCAGAAGCCGTGTACATATTTGTCGGAAATGTATTTACGTTCCTGTATCTCATTGGTAACATAACCGGTTTTAATGATACCGGCGGCAAAATCCTTGAAGGCTTTGCGGAAACTGTCCAGTTGATCATATTGCAGGATGGGCAATTTAATGCGGCGTTCTTGTAGCAGCAGGTAACTGCGGTTTTCTTTCAGATTTTGTACCCATAGGAAGTAAAAAGCCAGGAGTTTTTCGGAGGCACTGTACTGCTGGTAGGTTTCGTCACTTTGCAATTGTTCCAGCGTATCATTAAAGATGGCCAGCCAGATATCCTTTTCAATAGCCTCCAGGGAAGAATATTGATCGTAGAACTCCGATTCCGGTATGTTCAGGCTCTTACTGAGTGCGAATACGGACACCGGCGCATTGCCGTTTTCCAGCCAATACATTTTATATGCGTCGCGAATGAGTTTTTTCTCCATAAGAATATTTTTTCGGTGGATGGTGTGGGAGGCTTGGGTGCTATACAAAGCTAAGGCTGTTTTGGTTACCGGGATGTTAAAATAAGGGTGTTTTTAGGAGGTTGTTTGGATAAAAACGGGGATTTTGAGGCCTCTTTAAAGATTTTTTGCCAGAAAATCAGAAAACGGGGAAATGGGATCACCCTTTTTTTAGTGTTTCCTGTTATAGAAGTAACCAGGGCGTTAAAGAGGGTACAACCTACCCGCAACGAATCCGGAAAAAGTCTGGGAGAACGCTTATCCTGGAACGCTTTTTATTAGAAGGTTCTTTAATAGTACAGAGTGCTTATCACTACTGCCTTTCGACTGGGTTTTATTAGGAAATAGAATTGATCAAATGCCAACCACTATATCGTAACCGTGCAGATGCCAACATGAGATGAATGCCAACGAGAGAATGATGTGAACAAGAGATGATTTGCCAGCCAACTTAGAGATTACTAGCTGAAAACAGCAGAAGACACATGCCAACAAGAGAAGGAAAGTAACGGTGGCCCGGCTGCAACTGGCAGCAGGGTCTTCGTTACAATTTTAAGCGTATTGATAAAAAGTACTGAGAAGTTACCTGAAATTTATAAAGTTAAAAAGATTGCTTTCAGTTCATCCTTATTTGATCAGGGGCAACCTGTAAAACAGATAGTCATTATGTCATTCAATTACCCCCAAAGCAGGCAGGCGTAAATTTTTAGCTTCAACATGTAATTGCTATTAACAAGAAACGTGGCAGACCGGCAATCGTACAATTGAAAACTTCTGGCGTATACCGGGGTGTACATCAATTATTGGCGATGCTTTCTGAAGATAGCCACTCGGCCTTTCAACTGTTGTTTGAATGATATAAAGACCACATCTACCGGGTAGCCATAGTGTATGCAAAATCTACCACCACTGCGGAAGAAATTCTTCAGGAGTGTTGTTGAAAGTGTGGTTAAACCGGAAGCATCTTTTTTTAATCAGGTTTGAATCCTGGCTATACAGTGAAGCTAGGAACATGATCCTGGATCAGGTACAATACCTGGCCATAAAATGGAAAGTCTCTCATCAGTACGCCCGTCAGCCAATAGCCTCATAAAATACTACAGAATATAAATAAGAAACGCCCAGTATGCAGAACTGCTGCGGAAGGCCCTCCTGAAATAACCCCCGCGCCAGGCCATTATACTAAAGATGGTCAAGGAAGAAAAATTATCCTACCTACAAATTGCTTTGAAACTTAATATATAGCCATTTTCAGTGAAGACCCCGCAGCCAGCAATTATTCAGCACTTTACGGGAAAACAGAAAGCAGGCCAGCGAGGCTTACCTATTTGATGAGATCGCTTATTACGCATGTCGTTTTTTAAAATCCATTATCATAGCTTCCTGAAATGCTATAAAATTTCGGGGAGGTACAAGAAAAGGAATGACATAAAAAAAGCCAGCAACATCCCTGTAGATGTACACTGGCTATATGCTGATGGATGATGCCTGTAGTATACCCGCATCCTAGTTTAAGGCACCGTTCAACGCGCGTTTTGCGGTGCGGGCAGCTTTGCGGGCATGCCGGCTAATTTTTCCTTCGGCGCTGTCTGCGGCATCTTCAATTTCGTCGAGGGCATCCGTATTTTTAGAGAGGTAGATAATCACACCAGCTGCGGCCACACCTACTAAGAGGGATGCGAGAAGAATCTTTTTCATAATGTATATTTTATAGTGAGAAGATATTGTTGCGTTGTCAATATTTATGCAAGCGTTGTGCCAAGGGATGCGGTAGGAAATGTTAAAATGCCGTTCCCTGCCGTGGCAGCCCGCCGCCTGTGGGCAGGGGCGCTGGGGCATATTCATCTATATGGGGAGCATGCACCGCTTTTTACCCCAACATGATGCGCTAAATGGGCGGAATGCTATGTAAAAGGACATACAGCGAGGCTGTGATTATATTTTTTCACTAATTACGCCTATCTTGTTCCCTTCTATTTACTAACAAGACATGAAAACATCACAAACCATCCTGGGGATAGACCTCGGTGGCACCAATGTAAGAGCAGGCCTGACCGGGCCTGGGCAGGAGTTACAGTTGGCCTCCACTCGCATCAGGGCCAACGGCCCGGTGGAACACGTACTTGAAGATATTTACTCCGTTACCGACCAGTTATTTCATCCGGGTATTTCCGCTATAGGCATAGGGGTACCTAGCGTGGTGGATGTGGAGGAAGGTATTGTGTATGATGTGCAAAATATTCCTTCCTGGCGGGAAGTGCCGCTGAAAGCCCACATGGAGGCGCGGTACAAGGTGCCGGTGCTGGTGAATAATGATGCCAACTGCTTTGTGTTGGGCGAAAAATATTTCGGTAAAGCTAAAGGAGTACACGCTGTAGTGGGCCTGGCCATTGGCACCGGTATGGGAGCCGGTATTGTAGTGAAGGACAAGTTGTTTTCCGGTACCAACTGCGGCGCCGGTGAGTTTGGAATGGTGGCTTACCTGGATCAGTTTTACGAATATTACGCCAGTGGCCAGTATTTTAAAAATGTACATCAGTCTACCGGCGAAATATTCTTCCAAAAAGCGCAGCGTGGGGAGTCTGATGGCCTGGCCGCTTTTGCTGAATTGGGAACGCATATTGGCAATGCCATTAAAATGATTCTCTATACTTATGATCCGGAAATGATTATCCTGGGAGGTTCCATTGGCCAGACGTATCCTTTTTTCCAGGAAGCCATGTGGGAGCGCATTCGCACTTTACAATTTGGTAAAACGGTGGAGCGGCTGCGCATCAGTGTTTCTGAACTGAAACATGCCAATTTGCTAGGCGCCGCCAGCCTGTGGTTGGACGCGGAGTTGTAATAGCAGATCAAGCATGCGGGGGCCTGGACTCCAGGAGCTTGAGACCTTGGAGCACTGTTTGGATAAGCTCCTCTATGCGCTGCAATTGTGCGGGAGTATAATGAATGTAAGCGTACTGGAAAAATTCCTGCCAGGTAAGCGTAGCCCCTTCGCTGGATAAGGTACTGCCATCCCGGAACTGAATGAATAAACGGTTAAAGCCTGTCAGCAATTGATAATCTCCCTTCATCTGCTGTAGCAGCTTGTGCAGCGGCAGGCAGGGAAGGTGCTGTAAGCTGGCTGCATGCGTTTGCTGATACGCATTTTCCAGTAAGATATAACTGATCAGCGATGCGGGAAGCTTCAGGTAAGCAGCCAGATAATCGGCCGTTGTAACATCCGGGATGGGTGGATAGACTGAATTCACATTCTTGTAATTTTAGTTAGAAAATGCACCAGACCTTTTGCCGGAAGCCAGTAAAAAGGGGGCGTACATTAGACAGCTTTTTTAAAATCTTTCAATTGAGTTCCCAGCCAATGCAAGGGCCGGTTTTTAAGCAGGTGATGCATTAATTTTTATGGCAGATCTTCTCTCCGGTATTCCGTCTTTTGACATGGACAGGCAGCGTAATAAATAATTCAAATACGATAATTAAACGCTCAGGTTGGTTAACACCTCGTTAATCACTGATATAATCCCTATTATTTTGATCCTTTTTGCCGCAAAATAAATGGATGTAATGCCGTTTTACTTTGGAGTAAGTTATTATGAGCCTGCTATTTATATAAAATTTGTTCAGCGGTGTAGTAGGTTTTACGCCCGCCCTTCACCTGTATTTCTATGGGCGATCCGGCCGGGCTGGCAGTTTGTTTGGCGCTATGTATCCGGAAAAAATCCCTTACCTCGCCGGCAATGATGCCCGGGTGGGTTTTGAGAATGGTTTTCTCCGACTGGCTGAGCACGGTTTTAATAGAATGGGCCAGTATCTTCACCTGTTCTGCTGGTATTTTACCGGCAACGGAAAAGGGTGAAATGCCTGCGTCCCAAAGTATTTCATCCGCATAGGCATTGCCTATGCCCCGGATTAGCTGCTGATCCAGTAAAATATTTTTGATACTGGTGCGGGCACCTTCCAACACCGTCTTCAGGTAAGGCAGTGTAAGTTCCAGGGCATCTGGTACCGTGCTGGCTTCAGGATTCAAGGAGGGAAGAGCCGCGCCCATAAAATCTGTCATGACCAACGAACTGCCATCCTGGAAGTTCAGGGCCAGCACCGTGCCTTTTTGTTTTTGATTGCCTGCTGCGTAATGCAACCGGCCTCTTAACATGAGGTGTAATGCCAGCATATCGCCCTGGGAAAATTGAAAATACAGCTCCTTACCGCTGCGGTATACTTTTTTAATTGTTTGCCCGGCCAGGGTATCGTTGAATGCGGAGACTGGTACTTTGATTTTTTTAGACTGCACTAATACTTGCTTCACTTCTTTACCCACCACCAGGCGCTGTAAGTTATGACTGAACACTTGCAGATCGGGTAATTCCGGCATATTTCATCGGATTAAAATGGTTCCATTCTATAGACTGCAACAATCCGGCCATTGTTAGTTATTTATCAATTGGACAATTTGTTGTGTGGCCCGTTTAGCTTCGGGCATTTTAAACAGCCTGAAGGTATTTATCATGTAACGATACACATAATAGTTGCTGTAAATGCCCAGCTGCACCAGCAAACCCCGTAATTTTTCGGCGTTTGGGAAAAGTATATCATCGGTGCCGGTAAACAGGCTGATGCGACCTGCACCATTTAGTGGACTGTAGAGGGGCTTATTAACTGGCTTATCGGCAGTATTCGTATAAGCAGGACCGTTAGCCCGGGTCGTGTGTACAAAGAAAAAAAGGCTAACTATTAGTAAGCAGGTTGTTTTGTGCATGTGATATCCACTAAAAATTACAGCAGGAGAAAATAATAAATTACGCCACGATGCGGATGTTCATTATAAAACGCCGTTACTGGGAAGGTAGCGCAAAAAAAAAACAAGGCCGCCCAATTAGGGTGGCCTTGCTGTAATCAGGTGTTGGAATGGCGTTCCTCTTAAACGGATGTAATGTTAAGAAATTGTTTGAACGCTCATTTAAAATTTTGACCAACAACGGTTATCTAGTGACGAATAACCATTTATTGCTTTGTTTCGAATAGTTTCAGAACTGGTCCAGCTGTGGCAGTATCACAAGAGGGGAGCGGCCATTGGCGGCTCGGCCGTCCGGATTATCGTTGCTGGTCACTGGCAGTTATTCCCTTCTGCCTGCGGTTTTGTTGCCTCCTCAAAAGCAAAATCAGGCTATGTTGGGAGTTGGCTTATAAACAGCAACTTTATTAAACGGGTATCCTGCATGTGCTGTTGGTACAAGTGCAAAGAGGTCAGTAAACCATCTGGGATTATCGGATCATAAACGTTGCAGCACTTTATGGCCCAGGCAAAATACCATCGCGTCTTCCGCCAGCCCGGCTACCGTATCGGGTACTTTGGTGTGTTTGGTAAGCCGGGTGCGGGCGTACCATAACAGGTAGGTAGCACCTAGTGCAGTGGCACTGCCAATGAGGGCGCCCACCCACGCTTTTTGTTTCAGTTGATGTCCTACCTGCGCGCCAGCCAGTCCGCCGGAAATGCCACGGCCTACGAGACTCATGGGCAGGATGCGGTCTTTGGCCATGGGAAGTTTATCGCCCACCAGCTCTCCGGCCGATAGGACCGTCCATACGCTGGCTTTATTAAACCGGATGGATTTATGGGGCTGATGCAGTGCCAGGTCTTTCTGCTGTTGCAATTTACGGCTTACCAGGGCTGGAGCCAGCAAGGCCCGGGAGCCGGCTACCACGCCAATGCCGGCAATGGTGAATATATCTGCAAAAGTGAGCTTGCTCATATGCGTGCGTTTTCCCTACAAGGCTTAAAAACGATGCCAAAGATTGGGGGCAGTCAAATGGTGCAAAGCTGTAGAAGATATGGCCCATCTCCGCAATATTGCCCGCCGGCACATAATCGCATCAGGCTGCATATTTTCCCCAGATCGCCAGTACAGCGGCATTGGCATGCAGCTGCCGGATAGCCTACTCCGATATCCCTTCAAATACTTCGATCACAGTGCCGTGTTCTGCTTTCAGGATGATGGCAGCGCGGGCAGTGGCCAGTTTTGCTTGTTGCAGAATGGGTAGGTGGGTGCGCATAAGGGTATCCAGCTCGCCGGCCTTGCCGGGTTTGGACCGGTATCCTGCTATAGCGATGCGTGACATATGGGAATGTTTTAGTGATCAGGAATTTTTTTTCTTATTAGCCCGGATCATTTCGCCGTATTGTTGTTTGCGTAAAAGGGCATTAACGGTGTCGGCTATACGTTTTGATTGGGTAGCTTCCGTTTTGGCGCTGTCTATCCAATTACTGAAATACATTTGATGAGAGGGGGGCAGCGTGTCAAAAAACGCCCGGGCTGTTGGCTCGTCTTGCAGGCATTCCAGTAAAGTGGCATTTACCTGCATGGGGGTGGTGTCTACGGCTATTTGTACCGACAGGGTAGCCCCGGCGTCTTTACCAATGCTTTTGCGAATAGCGGCGTTTAAGGGGAGGATAAAAGTGCCTTCGCCTATGGGTATCAGCGCAAGCTGTGCAAAAGCCTGTTGATCCAGTTTGCCCTTCACCCGGAAAGATTTTTTCTGGCCCGGCATCAGCTGCTCCGCAACGGCAGCCGGTAGCTGAATGTAGCGCCAGTGGGTTTTTTCACCCATGTCCTGGAATTGTTGTATGTCTGCGGTAAAATGGATCATATCAGAAAGATACACAAATCGGCGCACACCGGAACTCCTGTCGGACCTGTGAAGAACTTAAAGTTTTCCTTATTATCCGTAAACGAAGCGGTCTGGAATATCCAATCGGACTTGGTACTATAAGTATTCGAAACCAGTAAGGGCGTACCCCTCAGCGACTGGCACGAAACGGCAGATGGCAGCATGGTAGGTATTCTGGACCGCAGCGCAGTGGGTGGCTGTTAAAATTTTCAATAATCATCGGCACAAACGGGCTAAATTGCCATAAATTACTCATCCTTGTCTTAACCTATCAGCAGGCTTCTCATCATACCGCCAGCTTTCCCATGTGCTGTTGAATGTTTTAGATCGTTTTTATAATAATATTTTACATGTTTTTCCCAAATAGATGGCATATATATTATCTATTTTACCTATTGCTGACGTACGCTGCTGGTATACGGGCGCAGGACGCCACGCCGCTGCATTTCAGGTCTATCACCATTAATGACGGTTTGTCACAGGGTTATGTTAGTTGCATTATGCAGGATAAACAGGGCTTTATGTGGTTTGCTACCGGCGATGGGCTGAATAAGTACGACGGTTACACCTTCACCGTATACCATCATAATCCGGACGATCCTACTTCCATTGCCAGCGATGACCTGACCTATGTTTTTGAAGATTCTCAACAAAGATTATGGATTGCCACCCGGAATAATGGGCTGGATTATTTTGATCGAAAAACCAATACTTTTCATCATTTCCGTAGCTCCGGAGAACATGGCATCTTATCGGACAAAGTAGGTGAAATCAGTGAAAGCAACACCGGTGCCTTATGGATTGGTACTTACCTGGGCGTAGACCGAATGGAAATATTGCCGGTGCAACATGCTTCCCGAAATAGCGATTTCCTCTCGGAAAATACTATAACCTTTACGCATATACGTGCGGATAAAAATTTTGATGAGAAAAAGCCTGGCGATCCTGTTCGGGGCAGCTTTTTAACAGATAGCCGGGGGCATACTTATGTTGCTACGGCCAATAGGATATATGAGCTTGTATTTAATACAGATAATACCTATCGTTTCGTGAAGAAAACGGTACTGCCTGCGCGGCATAATAATTTTATTTCCGTTCTGATGGAAGATGCCGCCAGTCATAGCCTGTTAATGAATAGCGAATCTGCAGTAATGTTTCCAAATTACGATGTAAACCGCCCGCATACCTTATATGAATACAAAGATCATGTTGCCGGACATGTAGCGGTGATAGCTAAAAACCAGATGTTATGGATGGCAGAAAATCATGGTATTAAGCGCATTCATATACCCGATAATACCCAGGGTTATTATGAGCCGGCAGACTCTTCGCAAACAGATGCACTCCGCACAGCAACGTGTATGTTTTCTGATAGGCAGGGGCTGTTATGGATTGGTACCGGCGGATATGGGATATTAAAGTATGATCCCGAGAAAGAGCGTTTTCATCATATATTACCCAATACGAGACAATACCAACTAGTGGAGCTGCAACCGGGCATTATTGTAACGAATAACTTTGAAAAAATTACGCTGCAGGAAAATAAATCAGCGATGGAACAAGGTAATTGCGCTATTACATCGCTGCAACGGAAATTCCTGAATCATCATGTACTCAGGCTAACCAAGGATACTGCCAATACGTTATGGATACCCGATGGGAGAAATATTACCTCCTATAATCTTCTCACACAGGAAGAACACACCTATAAAGTGTGGAAACAAGCGCAATCTGGTCAGATCTTTCCATTGTACATAGACCGGCATAATACTTTTTGGTTTGGGAGGAAACAACAATTCTTCCACCTTACACTTCCAGGCAATCTGTCTACCATTAATTACCCGTTAAAACAAAGTGATTTTGAGGAAGATTTTTTGCAGGCTATTTACGAAGACGGCGACACCTTGTGGTTAGGTACTATACATGGCCTTTTTCGTTATAGTATTTCCAGGAATAGCATTGAGAAATATTATTACTTTCAACCCAATGACAGTACTTCGCTCAGCAACAACTTCATTTACTGTATTTGTAATGATGTAAGCGATCCCCATCGGTATTTATGGATTGGCACCAAGGGCGGTGGGCTTAACCGGCTGGATAAATCGGCTGGTAAATTTGTTCGTTACAGCACCAAAAACGGGCTTGCCAATAATGTGATTTATGGAATGCTGCCGGGCGATGACGGCAACCTTTGGTTAAGCACCAATAAAGGGCTGACAGCGTTTAATAACAGCACCAGCCAGTTCAGGAATTATGATGCAGACGATGGTTTGCAAAGCAATGAATTTAACCGGTATGCCTATTGCAAAACAAGTAATGGTTGGCTGGTATTCGGCGGCATGAACGGTATTAACTATTTTGATCCTAAAGAAATTAAACCTTTGGAGCCGCCGGATATTTCATTCACAGATTTCCGGCTATTTAACAAGCCTGTGAATATAAAAGCGCCGGATGCTCCGTTAAATACAAACATCAATTATGCAGCAGAATTAAGGCTCAAATATAAACAAAACGTTATCACCTTCCAGTTTGCCGCGATGGATTACCGCCGGGAGGGAAATATTGTGTACCGCTATAAAATGAATGGGTTTGACAAGGATTGGATATACGCCAGCACCGCCCACGAAGCCACCTATACCAACCTGGATCCAGGGAAATACGACTTTATTGTACAGGCCAGTTTTGAGGGTTCATTGTGGAGCAATAAGAAAAAGTCCATATCCGTCATCATTTTAACGCCCTGGTACAAGGCATGGTGGTTTTATTTGTTGGTTACTACCATCACGTGTACGGTTATTTATGCGATGTACAGGTACCGGTTATACCAATTAAAGCGTTTGGAAAAGTTGCGCAACCGTATTGCCAGGGATTTGCACGATGAAGTAGGATCGTCCATCAGCACCATTGCCATCTATTCTAAAATTATGCAGGAGCAGGTAAATAGTGTGGATTTCGATAATGAGCCGTTGATTCATAAGATAAATGACTTTGCTACAGAAATCATGGCGTCCATGAATGATATTGTCTGGAATATCAATACAAAGAATGATGCGTTTGACCGTATCATTATTCGCATGCGGGAGCAGGCTTCTCAATTACTGGAGGCAAAAGGTTATACCGTACAATTCGATTTTGACGAAGCGCTTGGGCGCATGAAGTTAAATATGGAACGCCGGCGGGAGTTTTATCTCCTTTACAAAGAAGCAATCAACAACATTGCCAAATATGCAGACGGGGAAAACGTATGGATATCCCTTCTCGTGCAAAATGGATTTATCTTACTTTCTATAAAAGACGACGGAAGGGGATTTGACAAAGAAAAATTACGTAATACTGGCAATGGGCTGGCTAATATGCAACATCGTGCAGAAACACTGCGGAGCGATTTGAGCCTGGATACGACGCCCGGTTGTGGTACCACTGTTACGTTGAAATTTCATGCAGGATAAAATAGCCTGATTGGGCTATTGCGTAAACCAGGCATCGGAGCTATATTTATATAGGTTTTATGGGGTTATGGTAGCAGCGTAGTTTTAGCATTCAAAAAATTAAGATGATCAAAATCGCCATATTTGACGATCATAAACACCGGCGGGATGCGTTGAAGTTAATGATCAGCTTGAGGCAGGATATGGAATGCATAGGCGACTATGAGCATTGCATTAAGCTGGTGGAATATTTGCGCAATAGCGTTCCGGATGTTGTTTTAATGGATATAAACATGCCCGGCATGGATGGTATTGAAGGCGTGAAGTTGCTGAAAAAACACTATCCCGCTACCCTTATCATTATGCAAACGATATTTGAGGACGAAGAGAAGATATTTAATGCCCTGCTGGCGGGCGCAGATGGTTATATTTTGAAAAACGCGCCGAATGATAAATTGATTGAAGGAATTATCGAAGTCGTTCATGGCGGAGCGCCGATGACACCATCCATTGCAAAACAGGTATTGGGATATTTTAATAAAAGGCCGGATAAGGCTAACCAGGAAGTTTTTAATCTTTCTAACCGTGAAATGGATATCCTTCATTTGCTGGTGAAGGGGTACAGCCATAAAATGATCGCATCGGCATTGTTCATCGCTATTAATACGGTGAATAACCACATCAAAAGTATTTACCAGAAGCTGCATGTACACAGCGTTTCTGAAGCGGTAGCCACCGCTATTCAAAAGAAGATTGTATAAAAACTATCCAGCAAATAAGTGCCATGGCTGCTACATCCTTAGCGAATCTGTGTTAATTAACATGCCATCAACCGTATGGCCGCCGTCTTTTCCATCTCCCTATACCTTTACCTTATATCAGGGTATATGCCGGATATTTACGGGCATCCGTTTGTTGCTGCCATCTCAGAAAAGTGGCGCAGATTTTAAAATAGCCTGTTTAGGCTATTGCTTTCGGCCTTATCTGGAATTAGTTTCGCCTTCATATTTACTAACAACCGTTGCAGGAAAGTCAGTGACATTTCCATCTGAAAAACGGGATATCAACGCCTTCATTCCACGTAGTTTTAGTACACCCTGTCATGGGATTATTGTTCGGTGTAAGAAAACAGGAAGTAACTAAGTAACTCGTAAAATTATCAATCAAAATCAGCCTCTTCAGGGGCTTCGTTGCTATGGGCCGCCGCGGCTAATGGTCATTGCAACATCGTTCAGTTGAGCATAAAAACCAATTTCAAACTAACACTCATGGAAAAAAGGGTTCTTGAGAAACGAATGCGTTGCATGTATGTTTACTTTCTTGTTACAGGGCTTTTTTTCATCAGCCTGGCCGTTAACGCAAAAAATCCGGCTACTTCCGTAGATGGTGTGGCCAATGGGGAGTCGGAACGCATAAAGATACTGACAGACTCCATCACAGGGAAAGTGACGGATGAACGCGGGCAGCCTATGCCATCTGTTACCGTCCGGTTAAAGCGGGCGGGTATTATTACCTCCACCAAGGATAATGGCCAATATGCCCTGAATGCTGCGTCTTCGCGGGATACGCTTATATTTTCCTTTATAGGGTATCAGCAACGAGAGATACCCATAGGCGGCAGCCGGATCATAAATATTGCATTGGTCGCCGCACCCGGCAGCTTGAATGATGTTGTGGTAGTGGGATATGGTAGCCAGAAAAAAGCAACGCTTACTGGTGCCGTAGACGTGGTGAAAGGAAGTGACATTGTGAAAAGCCCCATGCCCAACGTGGCGAATTCATTGGAAGGCCGCTTACCCGGCGTTATCATCAATAACCGTACAGGAGAACCGGGAAGGGACGATCCGAGTATCAGCATCCGGGGTAGAAGTACTACGGGTAATTCTTCCGCATTGGTTATCATCGATGGTGTAGAAAGGTCTGGACTTGGGCAAATTAATCCAGGCGATATAGAAAGCATCACCGTATTGAAAGACGCATCAGCAGCCATTTATGGCGCAAGGGCAGCCAACGGGGTGATCCTGGTTACCACCAAGCGCGGTAGCCTGAATAGTGCGCCTTCGGTGGATGTATCCTTCAATCAGGGATTCACCGGACCTACCCGCAGCCCTAAAATGGCCGATTCTTATACCTTTTTTAAGGCGTATAACGAAGTGGAAGAAGGGGAAGGACGGACGGCCCCCTATAGCCAGGAGGATCTTGAAAAATTTAAAACGAATGCCGATCCAGACCATGCCAACTTCGACTGGTATAAATTCCTTACCCGGCACGATGCACCCCAGCACCGGTCTGATATTGCCGTTTCCGGAGGCAATAATAACGTTACTTACCGCCTTTCATTTGGCGAAATCATGCAGGATGGCCAGTATAAATTTGGCTCTACCAAGATAAAACAATATAACCTGCGCTCTAATGTAGAAGTGAAAGTGGCCGAAAACTTTACGGTAGGAATGGACATAGCTGCGCGCTTTGATGATGATCATTACCCCTACAGAAGCATGAATGATATTAATAGCCATATATTTCTATACCAACCTAATTGGCTTCCTTACTGGCCGGGTACTAATTATATGAAGCCCAACCGCGATAACGATGATATCATAAACCGTTTAGGAGATGCCAACGGATACCAAACTGTTAAAACAACCACCCTGCAATCTACCCTCAAGGCACAGTGGGATCTGCCATGGGTGAAGGGTCTTTCCATTAGTGGCAGTGGCAGTTACGATCCTAATGTAAAGTTTACCAAAACGTGGTACCTGCCGGATTATGTGTACAGCAAGAATACAGACGGTACCTATATAAAAATCAGGACTGGTTCCGGTTCCAATAATCCCCAACTGACCGACAGAACGGATATCGGTTCTTTGTTCTATTTAACTTCCCGCATTAACTATACAGGTACCTTTGGCGAGCATCATATTGCTGCTATGGTGGCCTATGAACAACAAACCATCCGGAGCAATTATGATGTAGCATACCGGGGAGGATTTCCCTCCTCCTCCTTGCCGGAAATATTTGCAGGCAGCAGCGATAAGACCCAGCAAAGCAATGATGGCGCTGAAACACAAGGAGCCAGGAAGAACTATTTTGGAAGAATAACCTACGACTTTGCCCGCAAATACCTGGCGGAAGTTACCGTGCGGCGGGACGGGTCGCCCAATTTTCCGGAGGATAAAAGATGGGGTACTTTCCCCAGTGTGTTGGCAGGTTGGGTATTATCCCAGGAAAATTTCCTGAAAGATTCCAAGGTCGTTAATTTCCTAAAAATAAGGGCATCTTACGGCGTGATGGGGAATGACCTTGTCAACTCATTCCAATATCTGCAGAGCTATACCTACGGCAACAACTATGTAATAGGTGGTAATGATGTTACTGGCCTGGTGCAAACAGGCGTTCCCAACCCGAACATAACCTGGGAAAGGGCTAAAACGGCCAACGCCGGTGTGGACGCCACTTTTTGGAATGGCATGCTGGGCGTTTCCTTCGACTATTTTAATACGCGCCGTTCTGATATATTAACCAAACGCTCCGCCATCGTACCGGGCTATACCGGCCTTAGTCTGCCTGACGAAAATGTGGGCATTGTAGATAATAAAGGTTTTGAACTGGTGCTTACCCATACCAATAATGAGCATCTCTTTAAGTACAATATTTCCGGCAACGTATCTTTCGCCAGTAACAAGGTGATCTTCAGCGATGAACAACCGGCGGCGGAACCATACCAGCTTGCCACCGGCAGGCCTATTGGTGCAGAACTCTTTTATAAAGCCATCGGCATTTTCAAAGACCAAGCGGCTATTGATCAATACCCACATTTTTTAGGTACCCAGCCTGGTGATATTAAATACCAGGATGTAAATAAAGATCAGGTAATTGATTCTAAAGACCAGATCAGGATAAACGAAACAAATGTGCCGGAGATAACGTTTGGTCTCAATGCCAATTTCTCTTATAAATCTTTTGACCTGGCTATACTTTTCCAGGGCCAGGCCAATGCACAGCAGAATTTTGGCGGCGGCTACGGGTATTTCCCGATCATGAGCTATACCTTTGGCAACTTTTTAGCGTGGAGGGCCAATGGACGCTGGGCGCCAGACCATACCGATGCCACCATGCCGAGAGCGTCTTATGAGTTATTCAATAATAACACCGCCACCTCTACGCAATGGCTGGTAAATGCAGGTTTCCTGAAATTAAAAAATGTAGAAGTAGGCTATACCTTTCCACAAAGCTGGCTCCATAGCGCACACATTAAGAACCTGCGCCTATATGCCAGCGGTAGTAATCTCCTGATCCTTTCCGACCATATGAAAAAGTTGGGCTTTGATCCTGAAACGTCAGATTTCTGGTATTATCCGCAACAACGGGTTTTCAATTTTGGCGCACGTATAACACTGTAAATAGTAGTAAAAAGATATCTACCATTCTGGAGGCAATTGGGCCGGCCAGGAATACTAGCCGGCTCATGGCTTCTTTGGTAAACCATAAATCATTAAACGGATGAAAAAGATCATATACCTTATTGGGATTATCCTGCTATCGGTTTCCTGTAATAAGTTGGACCTCACGCCAACAGACAGGTTATCAGATGCCGCCACCTGGACAGACCCATCTTTAATTCGCCTGTATGTAAATGCAACGTATGCCGCGGTAATGATGCATGGCTTTCAGCAAGACTTGCTGGCCGCGGCCGGGGACGAAGGATTTAATATTCATGATTATGGCAGCTTACAGCTTGTGCAGAAAGGTAATCTCACGGCAGATAATGTAAGTAGCATGTCTACAAAAATCAATTATTTCAACTTTGCCTATTCTTCGCTGCGGGACATCAATATCTTCTTTTCAAAAATTGATAAAGCCCCGGTAGATTCTTCCTTTAAAATTGGCACGAAGGGAGAAATGAAATTTTTGAGAGCGTATCTATATGCTAATCTTATTTGGCGCTATGGCAGCGTTCCCCTTATTACCGGTGTATTTGAGCTGCACGACGATTTTTCGGTGTCTATGGCCAGCTATGAGGATTGCCTGCAATTTATAGTACAGGAACTCGATGACGCTGCCCAACTATTGCCTGCCGATCAGCCGGATGCGCAGCAAGGAGAGGCTTCCGGCAATGCCTGCAAGGCGCTGAAGTCGAGGGTATTATTGTATGCAGCCAGTGAGTTAAATAATCCTTCTCATGACCAAACCAAATGGCAGGCCGCTGCAGATGCTGCCGCCGCGTTACTAAGTGCCGGGTACGAATTAAATTCCGACTATCAGCGTACTTTTTTAAGCGACAATAAAGAAATAATTTTTGCCCGTTATTTCACTCAGGCCAACAATACCAATTTTAATCTCCTGCAGGGCAGAAACGGTTCCGGCGGATACGGTGCGGAAAATCCAAGCCAGAATTTGGTGAACGCCTATGAAATGGCCGCCACCGGTCAGTTGCCGTATACAGAGCAGCCGGATGGTACATTGACGGTGAATGCGGCTTCCGGTTACGATCCTAACAATCCTTATGCCGGCAGAGATCCAAGATTGGATGCTTCCATCCTGCATGACGGCTCTATATGGGCAGGCAGGGTTACAGAAACATTCCATGGAGGAGAGGATTCTCCGGAGACCTCCAATGGTTTTAACGCCTCCCTCACCTCCTATTATTATAAAAAATTTTTGGTGGAAAGCATACCGCCTTCTGGCTCCAATGTATTGCCTACCAATCCATGGATTTTTTTCCGGTACGCCGAAATATTACTCAACTATGCGGAAGCGGAATTTGAATTGGGACATGAAGACGTGGCCCGCCAGTATATCAATATGGTAAGGGCACGACCCAGTGTGAATATGCCGCCTGTAACAGATGCCGGCGAAGCGCTTCGGAAAAGAATTCAAAACGAGCGGAGAGTGGAACTTGCATTTGAAGAACACCGTTTCTTCGATGTAAGACGCTGGAAAATTGCGGAAGAAACGGAAAACAAACCGTTGCTAGGCATGAATATCCAGCAAGCGCAGGATGGCACAAAAACGTATGCCATTACCAAAGTAATCGACAGAAAGTTCTATGACTGGCAATACCTCATGCCGTTCCCCCATGCGGAAATAGATAAAAGCCAGGGCTCGCTCACGCAGGTGACGGGATATTGACCCTACAGATGACAGCAGCGGGTACTCCGCTGCTGTTTTAAAAAGTTACTTTGTTTGTTTTGTACAAGAAACCAGCATATGAAGAAATTAGTAACAGTGGTGGGCATGCTGCTTACCAGTGGCATCATATACAGTCAGCAACTCAAAAAGGGTACAATAAACCGTAAAGAAGTGGTGCAGCGGCATAACTATCACATCACCGATCTGCAGGAACCCGGCCCTACACAGGTGGGCAATGGCAATTTCGCTTATGGTTTTGACGCCACCGGCATGCAGACATTCAACGACAGCTTTACCACCATGTCGCAATGGAGCTGGCATAGCAGTCCGCTACCCGCTGGTTTTACGGCGGCAGATTTTAAGCAAACCAACATCAACATACAGGGCCGGATGGTGCCCTATGACCTGCCTAACCCACAGCAAGCGGCATTGTCTTCCTGGCTGGATGCAAACCCACACCGCTTTAACCTTGGCCGGATAGGACTGTGGATGAAAATGGAAAATGGTACGGCTGTAACAGCGGGCGATATACAAGCCGCCGATCAATACTTTGACCTGTGGAGTGCAGTGGCGGTCAGCACGTTCCGGATTCAGGGTCAACCTGTTCAGGTAACCACGGTAGCAGATCCTGATAAAGATATAGTGGCCTTTAAAATCACATCGCCTTTAATCGCCGCCAAAAGGTTGGGCGTGTTCATTGACTTCCCGTATGCAAACCTGAATGTTTTTAGCAATGGGTCAGATTACAATAAGCCGGCATCGCATCAAACTATTTTAGTAGCAGATAAAAAGTCACAGGTCACCTTTTCCCGGGTGATGGACAGTACCCAATATGAAGTAAAAGCCAGTTGGACGGGCCCAAACAGCATCACCAAAGAAAAGCCGCACCGTTATAAATTTATGCCCGCAGGTAGCAACGAAATTGAATACGTTTTTTCATTTGCCCCCTGGAAAATTAAACAGCCCCTTCCTTCCTTTGCCGAAGTAAAAGCACATGCACAAAAATATTGGCCGTCGTTCTGGAACAGTGGTGGTTTTATAGACCTTTCCCATAGCAAGGACTCGCAATGGATGGAATTGGAGAGACGCATAATATTATCGCAGTATATCATGCGCATAAATGCCGCCGGCCAGTATCCGCCGCAGGAAACGGGGTTGGTGAATAATAGCTGGTATGGTCGTTTTCATTATGAAATGATCCTGTGGCACAATGCGCACAATGCCCTGTGGAACCGGTGGTCGCTATTGAACAACAGCCTGCACGTGTACCAGGATAATCTGATGGCCGCAAAACAACGGGCTGCGACGCAAGGGTATAAAGGTGCCCGCTTCCCGAAATGTACCGGTCCAGATGGAAGGGAATGGCCGCATCCTATTCATGCCTTCCTGGTTTGGCAGCAGCCTCACCCTGTGTTTTTTGCTAACCTGGATTACCGTGCCCATCCCACCACCGCAACGCTTGAAAAATGGATGAATATTATAGATGCTTCGGCAGACTTCCTGGCTTCTTACCCCAGTTTCGATACTGCCAGCAAACACTATGTGCTGGGACCACCCATCGCCTTTGCGCCGGAAAACAATCAATTTTATAAAGACCGGAACCCGGCATTTGAGCTGGGATACTGGCGGTATGCACTCCGCACTGCGCAATTGCTCAGACAGCAGGCCGGGCTGCCCGGAAAACCGCTATGGAGCAAGGTGTACCAGCAACTGAGCCCTATTCCCCTGCGAGACAATTTTTATGAACAATGGGAAAATATAGATAGCATGTGGACCAAATATAATTTTGAGCATCCTGCATTGCTTGGCATTTATGGTCTGCTGCCCGGTGATGGGGTAGACACCACCATCATGAAAAATACCTTCCGGAAAGTACTCGATACCTGGAAGTTTGATACAGGATGGGGCTGGGACTTTCCCCTAATGGCCATGACTGCTGCACGGCTTGGAGAAACGAAGGAAGCGATTTATATGTTATTACATGCATCGCCCAAAAATGGGTATGATAAGCATGGCTTTGTAGGCGGGGGCAACCCTTATCCTTATATCCCCACCAACGGCGCGCTGCTATATGCAGTAGCCTTTATGGCTGCCGGTTGGGATGGCGATCAGCAATTGTCTACACCCGGATTTCCTAAAGACGGCTCATGGACGGTTATGTGGGAAGACTTAAAAAAAGCGCCTTAAGCGCCTTGGTATAGGTAGATGTCCCATTTAAAGCATTAGAATTTATAAAACGTAAAGAATGATTAAAGTTGTTGTAGTATGTCTGGCATTTCTTTTTAGCATGCAGGTAGCATTGGGTCAGCATTACAAAGCATCCTCCTTTTCGGTAGATATTAGTGAAACTGGACAGGTGGTAGCACTAAAAGATAACACAACGGATTATGCGGCTGCCAGTGAACCGGGATATTTATTACAGGCTGTGGTAAAGGGCGTTACCTTATCCCCGACAAAGGCTATTTTTGAAAAAGACAATATTGTTTTGTATTACGCGGGTCAGCTCACTGCCAGGATAAAAGTGCAGGCCAGGCCGTCCTATCTTGTCTTTACCGTGGTGGATGTTAGCAAAAATATGGATGCCATAATCTGGGGGCCTTTTAACACTGTACTTGCAGATACCATTGGCAATACAGTGGGCGTGGTGCGAACCGCCGCTTACGCCATCGGGCTGCAATGTCTGCATAAAAGTACGTCGGGCGGCGTGCTGGAAAATGAAGAAGGTGCCGTCTTTGACCGTGGCACCACGGCCACGGCCAGGCCTTTTGGCGCCTCGTTGCAGGCTTTTGCCATTAACCGTAGCGTAGACAGGAAGATAAAAGTTTGGAACCGCTGGCCAAACGTGCCGGTGAAAGCCATTCCTGATGGCGCCTTGCAAGGATCGTCCATCGCCTTGTTCGGGTGTGCGCCGGGCCATGTGTTGCCAGTCATTAAAACCATTACTTTGACGGAACAGCTGCCATATGCCCGGTGGAAGGGAGATTGGATTAAAACTTCGCCAGAGTCGGGGAGGCCTTACATGATCACCACCTTCTCGGAACAGAATATTGATACCTTCCTCACTTACGCGAAAAAGATGGGCATGGCGGGCGTATATCATGAAGATCCTTTCGATACCTGGGGTCACTTCGTACTAAAGCCATCCTTATTCCCGCACGGGCGGCAGGGCTTTAAATCCTGTGTAGACAAGGCGCATGCGATGGGGCTCCGCCTGGGTTTCCATACCCTCACCAACTTTATCACTACCAACGACAGCTTTGTAAGCCCTCGTCCTGACCACCGGCTCGCGCAGGCGGGCGCCGCAACGCTGGTCGCTTCCATAACGCCCGATGTTACAACGATTACGGTGGATGCTGATACGTATTTCCGTATGCGTAGTGACTTAAATAGTGTGCTTATCGGGGATGAAATTGTAAGTTATACGGACGTTACGGCGCAGGCACCTTACCAGCTTACAGGCTGCCTGAGGGGCGCATTTGGCACCGCAAAGGCGGCGCATAAAGCCAATGCTCCAGTGGCCAGGCTGATAGACCATCCCTACAAAGTATTCTTTCCCGATTGGGCCCTGCAACGGGAGATAGCAGACAATATTGCCAGGTTTATAAATGAAACGGGCGCCGACCAGATGGATTTTGACGGGCATGAAGGCACCTATGCCAGTGGCATGGGCGACCTATCCTTTAATAGCTTTGCGGAAGAAGTTTTCCGCAAAGTAGATCATCCCGTAGTATTTGGTTCCAGCCGGGATAATCATTATTTCTGGCACCTCAATAATTATCTTAATTGGGGGGAACCCTGGTATGGCGGCTTCCGCGAAAGTCAGTCGGACGTACGCATGGCCAATCAGCCTTTTTATGAAAATAATTATCTTCCCAACATGCTGGGATGGTTTTTGATCACTGCGCAGACAAACCCGGATGATATTGACTGGATGCTGGCGCGCGCCGCAGGTTTTAATGCCGGATATGCACTGGTGCTGCGTAAAGAAGCCCTGAACAACCCGCAGATGGAGGAAATCATTCACCGCATCAACACCTGGACTGCTGCACAGCGTAGCCATCTTTTTACAAACGCACAGCAACAATGGTTGCGTAACCCGGAAAATGATGCCCGTTTAATAACCAGCGATAGTGCTGTACGTTTGCAGGAGTTTAGCAAGTTTGTATTTGAATATGAAGCAAGGGTATTGCAGCCAGGTCAGCCTACCTTGCAAAGCTGGGATTTTCAAAACATACGTTCCCAGCAAACACCCCAGGTGCTGGTGCATGCTTTGGGCGAGGAAGGCCATATTGTACATCCGGTAGTGGGTATAGACAATACGCTGAGCATTCACCTACCCATTACGCTGGAAGCAGGGCAAACGCTGGTGATTAATAATACCCTTAACGCCGGCATATATGACCGTAAAGGCCGCCTGCTGCGGGAAGTTCCCATCCATAACGCCCTCCCGGCACTGAGCGCCGGCCGGCACCAGCTTTCCTTCGATGGAACTACGGATGCCAACTCACCAGTAAAATTAAAAATCGAAATAAAACTATTAAATAATGAAACGCTGCTACATTCATAAATTCATTTATTCCATCACAGCGGTATCTGTCCTTTCTTTTAAAGCACCGGCTAAAGCGCTGCTTACGGCGCTCCTGCTATTCCTTTCATGGCTCCCCCTACAAGCGCAATCCGGGAAGAAGAACTATAACATCATACCTTACCCGGCCAAACTCCTACCACAACCGGGTGTTTTTACAATCAACAGCAAAACTACCCTGGCCACTACGGGCGATGCTTTTTTTGCTAATGAGATTACCTTTTTAACCCAACTTATGCAGCATTACCTGGGCGCCGGCGCATTACAGACAAAAAGCGCCGGAAAGTTTAACGTAATCTTGCTGAAACAGGATGGTACGCTTCCTAACGCCGAAGCATACACGATTTCTATCAGCCCTCAACAAATTATCCTCACTGCCAAAGAGGCGGCTGGTATGTTTTATGCCATTGAAACCTTGCGGCAACTGCTACCTGCCGATGTAGAAACAGGTAAAGGGAATGTACTAACCCTGCCCTGTGTGCAGATAGCCGACCAGCCTGCGTTTGCCTGGCGGGGTATGATGCTGGATGTATCACGTCACTTTTTCTCTGTTGCTTACCTGGAGAAATATGCAGACATGATGGCTTTGTATAAACTGAATAAACTGCACTTGCATTTAACAGACGACCAGGGTTGGCGCATCGCCATTAAAAAATACCCTCGCTTAACCTCGGAAGGCGCATGGCGCACGTTTAATAACCAGGATTCGGCTTGTATTAAAAAAGCCCTCGAAACCGGCAACAACGATTTAATGCCTGATACGGCCCATATAATGCAAAAGAATGGGCAAACCCTGTATGGTGGCTTTTACACCCAGGAAGAAATGCGAAATTTTATTCGCTATGCCGCCTCCCGCCATATAGAAGTAATTCCCGAAATAGATATGCCCGGCCACATGATGGCGGCGGCAAGGATATACCCCGAACTTACTTGTGATACACTGGTGAGTAACGATCCCCATAATTTTTCCAATCCTATTTGCCCCTGCAATCCGGCCGTGCTGGAATTTGCAAAAGATATCTTTACGGAAATAGCCGCCCTTTTCCCTTCCCCTTACCTGCATATTGGTGGCGACGAGGTGAATAAGAAAAATTGGGCCCAATCGCCGTTGGTTCAAGCCTTCATGAAAGAAAAGGGGTATACGGATATGAATCAGATTCAAAGCCATTTTAATGATTACATGCTGGACTTTTTTAAGTCGAAAGGAAAAACATTACTTGGTTGGGACGAGATCATAGAAGGCGGGATAGATAGTGCTGCAGTAATGATGTTTTGGCGCGCATGGGCGCCCCAGGCACCGGCCCAGGCTGCAAAAAATCACAATAAAATAGTGATGACGCCAGATGGCCCACTGTATTTTGACGCTTTGTCCGATGCACAAACATTGCCGGCTGTTTATCATTATGATCCTTATGATAGTGCGCTGTACCACCTCTCTCCAGCGGCCCAACAATACATTATGGGATTACAGGCCAATTTATGGACAGAAATGATTCCCTCTGAAAACAGGGCCGACTATATGACCATGCCACGGCTCACGGCACTCGCGGAAATAGGCTGGACCCACCGGTATAATTATGATGATTATTTGCAAAGATTGAATGCGCAATATGATCGCCTGGATCAGTTAAACATCCACTACCGTTTGCCCGATCTGGATAACCTGGCCGAAAACTATGCCGTTATTGATTCCACCAGTTTTTACGTAGCCTCCCCATTACCCAGGTTTAAAGTGCATTATACACTGAATGGTGCGCTGCCGGATGCAACGTCGCCTGTGATGAACCAACCGGTGGTATTGTCGCGCGCCGCTGTCATGAAGCTGGCGCTTTTTACTCCCACAGGGCGTAGGGGAGATGTATATTCGCTCAACTTCCGTACGCAGCAGTTAAGCGGGCAGGAAACTATTCCCCATCTTAAAAATGGGCTGACGACAGAACTTTACAAGGGAGAATTTCCATTAACCAGCGCTATAAAGGGCGTGCCGGATCGTGTATTTACGATAGATAGTATTGCAGTTCCTACTACCATCCAGGCACCTGCTTTTGGATTAAAAATACATGGATATATCCAGGTGCCGGAAACCGGTATTTACACTTTTTATCTTACCTGCAACGATGGTGGCGTTTTATATATAGGCAAACAGGAAATCGTCAATAATGACGGCCTGCACCCTGATAAGACCAAAGGTGGGCAAGCTGGTTTGCGGCAAGGGCTGCACCCTATCGCAGTAAATTTTATAGAATACGGTGGCGGCTATACGCTGGGGATAACCTATAGCTATAAAGGTAGCAAACCCGTGCCTGTACCGTATACCTGGTTCAAGTCGGCTGAAAATGAATCTGCCTCGAAACCATAATCATGAAAAGAAAAAGCACTGGGTCTTTATCGCAAAAAAACTATTAATGGATAGAAGAAATTTTATTAAACTCACAGGCGCATCCATGATGTCCCTGCTTGCCACCCAATATATACATGCAGCTAGGAAGGGTGAGCACATTATTCAACTGCCATATGCTGTAAAAGTATTGTCTGATAACGAGTATGTTGATTTGAAATCAGTAGATGGGCAAACGTGGACTTACCGGGATGTAATTGTTCGGCTAAAAGTGTTGAAGGATAGCGTAGCCGTATATATTCAATCGCCTGTATTGCCTGTAAAAGAGGTACAACTTTCTTGGAAATTTGCAACTGCCCAGGCCACCAAAATATTAGGCGATGCCTGGGAACGCACCTATGCCGATGTGGGCTTTCATGCCATCGATGCCAGTAAAAAACTGCCCTGGTATTGTATTGAGCAACATGGAGTCGATACCCTGTGTTTTGGGATAAAAACTGGTTGCAGCGCTTTCTGTTATTGGCAGGTAGCAGCAGGCAATTTATCCCTCACCCTCGATACCAGGAATGGCGGCAATGGTGTACTGCTGGGCGGCCGGGAGTTGCATGGTGCAGATATCGTTACTACGAGAAACACCGCGCAGGAAAATGTTTTTGCCACTGTTCGCCGTTTTTGCAAGCAAATGTGCGATAAACCTTTAACGGTAAAACAGCCAGTGTATGGCATTAATGACTGGTATTTCGCCTATGGCAATAGCTCTGCCGACCTTATTTTAAAACACACCTCCCTATTAGCGCCGCTGGCCACCAGTACATCCAACAGGCCTTTTTCTGTAGTAGATGATGGATGGTCGCTCGGTACCGATTACGCCAGAACAAATGATAAATTCCCTGATATGCCCGGGCTTGTCAATAATATAAAAGACCTGGGCATGCGCCCCGGATTGTGGACACGGCCGCTGCTCCCTAAACCTGGGGAAAGCGAAACTTTGTTTATTAAAGGCCGTGGACAAATACTTGACCCCACGATCGACGAAAACATTGCGTATGTACAACAAATTTTCCGCCTGTACAAACAATGGGGTTTTGAGCTGGTGAAACATGATTATACCACTTTCGACCTCTTTGGCCGCTGGGGGGCGGGGATGAATGATACAATGACTGCCCCAGGCTGGCAATTCAATGATGCTTCCAAAACCAATGCGGAGATCATTTCACATTTGTACCATGCCATACGGGTGGCGGCGGGTGATATGTACCTGATTGGCTGCAATACCATCAGCCACTTATCTGCCGGCGTATTTGAATTGTATAGATCCGGCGACGATACTAGTGGTAAAGAATGGAAGCGTACCAAAGAAATGGGGGTAAATACGATGGGTTTCAGGATGGTGCAGCATCAGCATTTTTACCAGGTAGATGGCGATTGTGTAGGCCTTACCACCGCCATACCCTGGGATAAGAATAAACAATGGATGCAACTATTGGCGCAAAGCAGCTCGCCACTGTTCATATCGGCACAGCCAGCAGCTGTGGGGGCGGAACAAAAAGCATTTATTAAACAATGTTTTACCGATGCCGCCAAACCGCAACCTGTGGGCGAGCCACTGGACTGGCTGGACAATGCATTCCCTGCAAAATGGAAACTGGATAATCAAACGGTAACGTTTAATTGGGACTAAGGCCGGAAAAATTTACTGTCTACTACCACTAAAAAGGGAGGGTCAGCAATGCGTGCTGGCCCTTGTTTTATTAGCAGGATGCTATGTTTTTATCGGCGGGCAGCCAATGAATGATGCGCACAATTACCTACCCGCATAAATAACCCGGATAAAGATGGCCATCAGGCCTGCGTTCTCCGGTATGCGCCGGGAGAGAGCTCGGTATGTTTCTTAAAATAGTTGTTGAAATATGCCGGCTCTGTAAATCCCAGGCAGTAGGCAATTTCCTAGACGGATATGCCGCAGTGTTGCAACAACGACTTGGCTTCGTTAATATTTTTCTCGGCAAGCGGATTGAAATGTTGCCCGACATGTTCTTTTGTCTCGAGCAGTAGCACCGTGAAAAGCGCCCCCATTAATTTATGAGCGGGGTGTTAAGACAAATGGGTGAGTAAGTTTAACCAGTTTTAACTAATTGAAAATACGATTCCTTTTAGGTCTCTTTGGCGAGAACACCACTATTGTAATAATATAAAGGTAGCTGGACGGCACCTAGCGGGCAGCCCTGTTTTCCTCTTCCGGCTGGGACATCCAGCGGGTAAGCCTGTACTTGGGCAGCAGGTCGTTCACCGTTTTCTTTAACCATTTGGACACCAGTTCAAACATGATAAAACCAATAAGGATGGAAATGCTCCATTCCAGTGTAGTGTAAGTGTGCTTAGTAACGATAGACTTGTGAGTGGTAAGTCCCCACAGGTTATGAATACTGCGGGTGGTGAAGTAAGCAGACACCAGTTTCGTAGAAAGCAGCCCTACCACAAACCCTAAGAAGTTACCAATGTAATTGTTGAGAATATATTCCGCCAACCTTCTGGCGATGCCGCTTTTCATAAGTTTATTTTCTTAGGCTAAGCTAATACCTAATTCAATAAAATACCAGCGTATTTCCGAAAATCTATGCAGGAGGAATAAGTGATTTTAATAATACCAGTCAGCCACGGTGATAGCGTCTTAAAATGCCCCGACACATTATTCCCCGTAAACGCTGTATGGTCTGGTCTTAAACTGGTGATCCCGGTGAAAGTCCGGCGATAAATGAAGCTACTCATTAAATGCAAAAGACCGGCCTTAAACAAAGCCGGTCCTTTTTATACAACCTGAAAATCAAAAGCGGTAGTTGATGTTGAAGCGGTAATTAGTGCCGGCCTCTGTTTGCCAGGAATAATAACCAGCCCAGTCTTCCCAGGAGCCGTCGTACAGGTACTTGTTCAGCAGGTTGTAGGCATTCACTGTTAAGCGGATTTTACCTTTTTCCCAGAACACGCTACCATCCAGCCGGAAATAATCCGGTAATTTGGCAATGCCGTCATGGCCACCCCAGGTCCAGCTATCGCGATCTATTAGGTAGGTGAAGCCACCAGACAGTCCCAGTCCTTTGAGTGGGCCTTTGTTTTGTTTGTAACTTAACCAGGCATTGGCATTGTGCGTAGCATATCCCGGCACGCGGTTGCCTACTTTTGCAGTGCGAAAATCCATGGTGGTTTCACTGATTTTAGAATCCGTATAAGCATAATTGGCAATCAGGTTCAGGCCTGGCAGCAATTCGCCCCGCAGGTCAAATTCTAGGCCCTGTGTTTTGGTTTGGCCCAGCACCACTACATAACTGTCGTTCGGATCGGTGTTAGGGTCCGTGGTCAGTTCGTTATACCTTATAACGGCTTTTGGATTTGGTAATAGCCACCTCCTTAAGTTGTCCGGTTTGCGCTTCCAGGTGGGCATTTAAGCTGCTGGTACGGCCGGCACGGATGGTAATGTGGCGTTCCGTTTGTTGTACCCCCACACCAGAAAGGCGCAGCAGGTAATTGCCTGGCGCCAATTGTTCCAGGGCATAGCGGCCCTCTTCGTTGGTAACCGTTCCCCGGTTTAAGGATGGAATACTAACGGTAATGGCCACAGCCGGTTGGCCATTTGGCAGGTTCACGGTGCCGGTAAGGGTGCCGGTGGGCGTTTGTTGGGCAAAGGTTATGGTTAGGCTAAGGCAGGTGAAAAGTAAGAGCAGCAAGCTTTTGGGCTTGTTAAGTACAGAACAGGTCATATATGTCTATGGTTATTAGGTTGCAGCGCAAAAATAGATGGCATGCCGGAGGGCGGGTTTATATATTTGGAAATAAAAATTACGCAGAACGGAAAAACGATCTTAAGAGGAGGATAAATTATTACAGGGGCAGCCCTAAGAGTTGCCTTCAAAAAGATAAAATCAGGTTCGCAATAACGGGCCGTATTTTGTTATGATACCTCCGTTTTTAAAAACTGCCATTGTTTGCCGCGCATCATAATTTGACGAAATAACATCAATATTGCCTTTGTCCCCATCTTACATTTGTCCTTATCTAAATCCACGTCTTACCGTATGAAAAATTTCATTGCATGCTGTAGTACCGTCCTCATTTTATGCCTGCACGTACTTTCCGCGAGTGCGCAACAAAAGAAGATTTCAGGAAGGGTATTCGACGACCAGTCAAAACCTTTGCCCGGTGCGTCTGTTTCTATTAAAGACACCAAAGCAGGTACTGCTACCGATGCAGATGGCCGCTTTACCTTAAATGCGCCACCAGAAGGGAAAGTACTGGTAGTTACTTACCTGGGCATGCTCAAAAAAGAGATTGTACTCGACGGGCAAGCCTCCTACACCGTAAATTTACAAGCCTCTCCAAACAGCCTCAATAACGTGGTGATAGTGGGGTATGGTGCCGTGAAGAAAAGCGATGTAACCGGCTCAGTGGCCACGCTTAAAGGAAGTGAATTAAACAAAACCACCGCTTCTTCGGTAGACCAATTACTGCAAGGTAAGGTGGCCGGGGTACAGGTAACAACCGGCGGCGGACAGCCTGGCAGCGGGGCTACGATCCGCATTCGCGGAGCCAGTTCGCTGAATGGTTCCAAAGATCCCTTGCTTGTGGTAGACGGCTACCCCTGGGGTGATGCGGGCAACCTGAAACAGATAAATCCCGACGATATTGAATCTATTGAAGTATTGAAAGACGCCTCCTCGGCAGCTATTTATGGATCGCGCGGCGCCAATGGGGTGATCGTGGTGACCACCCGTAAAGGCCGTACAGGTCAGAGCCGTATTAGCTTTAGTACCCTTGAAACAATTTCGTTCCGCGCTAATAAGCCCGACATCTGGCAAGACCCGGTAGATGATGCCACCTATTCAAACGAAGCCGCCATTACAGGGGGAGCGATTCCGGCAGACGTTCCTTATATTGGCATTTATCGCCCGGTGGGTGATGGCTTTGTGTACTTCCCTTCCATTGCGGAGCTTCGCGGCTTGGACCCCAACAAACCAAAGTGGCCTACGAATACAGATTGGGTAAAACTCGTATACCGCAATCCCCTGTCGCAGAACTATACCCTGACGGCAGATGGGGGTAGCGAGAAAACGAAGTATGCTATTTCCGGTAACTATTACAAGGAGCAAGGCACAGTGATCAAAAACAATTATGAAAAGTATACGTCTCGCCTGAACCTTGATCAAAAACTTACCAAAGCAATTACCGCCGGCGCTAATGTAATTCTCGCCTATACGAAAAATAATGGCCAGCAACTGGGCGTGAGCCGCAGCCGTATTTTTCCGGTATACGATTCTACCGGTAATTACTTCCGTACCAGCGCTACCGATTTCGGTAACCCTATTGCCCTCGCTAATCAATTGTTGAACACGACGAAAACAGTGGACATTTTGGGGAATGTGTATGTGAATGCAAAGATTACCGACTGGTTGTCGTTCCGCACCTCGCTAAACTCTAAGTTTGGCAACAGTGTACAAGACCAGTACGATCCGAAAAACAGTACCCAGCGCGCACTTGATAATAAAGGTAGTTATGGTTCTATTGGCAACTCCAACTACTCCGATCTGCTTACCGAAAACTATTTCACGGCTACCAAGAAGTTTGGCGAGCATGACATAACCGCTGTGGCCGGATATTCTTACCAGAAAACTTCGAATCGCTTCAGTACCCTCGTGGGACAGAATTTTGTAAACGATGTATTGCAAAATGAAAACCTTTCTACCGCCGGTACTATGCTGATTTCAAACGATCTGCAACGGTATGGTTTATCATCGTGGTATGGTCGTGGCAACTATGCTTTCAAAGACCGTTACCTCATTACCTTTACCGGTCGTGCAGATGGTTCTACCAAGTTTGGTTCTAACAACAAATGGGCATTCTTCCCCTCCGGCGCTATCGCCTGGAAGATGAGTGAAGAAGATTTTATTAAAGACCTGGGCGTATTCTCCGAACTGAAATTACGCGGCAGTTATGGCCTTACTGGTAACCAGGGTATTAGTCCTTATCAAACATTGGATCGCTATGGTTCCAATAAATATTATACCGGCACTACCTTCCAAACGGGCTTTGGGCCTGGTCTTGCAGGCGATAACGACGAACAGGGCAGAACGATTGTAGAAGGCCTGGGAAACAACAGTTTGAAATGGGAAACCACCCGGTCGCTCGATGTAGGGGTGGACGTGGGCTTCTTCGACCAGCGTCTTACACTGACGGCTGATTATTATATAAAACGTACCAACGACCTGCTACGCCTTAAAACGATTGCTCCCTCCGCAGGTTTCGACCGGCAATGGATTAATGATGGTGAAGTGGAAAACCGTGGGGTGGAACTGGGCATCAATGCAGAGATCATTAACAGCAAAGACCTGAACTGGAGTGTAGGCGGTAATTTCACGCTGAACCGGAATAAAGTACTGGCAATGGGCGAAAGCAACCAGGTATTTATTGGTAGCCTATATGAATCGGTGCGCCAACAGATTAGTACCTATACCGTGGGTCAGCCAATGTTTTCTTTTTATGGATATAAAACGGCCGGTATCATTCAAACCCTCGATGAAGGCATTGCGGCAGGCCTTACCGGCGTAGATGCACAGCCTGGGGAAATTAAATACCTCGATATTTCTGGTCCCAGTGGTAAGCCCGATGGTGTAGTAGATTCTTACGACCGTACCATTATCGGTAATCCTAATCCTGATTTCTTTTATAGTTTCAATACAAACCTGAAGTATAAACAATTTGATCTATCCCTACAGTTATATGGGGTAAAAGGCGACGATTTGTGGGATTTCCAAAAGATGACCCCAAGCCGCTGGATGCAGCGCTGGACACTGGATAACCCGAGCAAGGAATATCCCCGTGCCAATGCCACCCGTGGCTATCGTGCATCCGATTTTTATATTACCGATGGTTCCTTCCTTCGTATTCAAAACGTAACCGTGGGCTACAATCTCAAGACCAGTGGCACCCAAGCGGTGCAGAGCCTGCGCATATTCTTGTCGGGTAATAACTTGTACACGTTTACAAAATTCAATAAAGGATTTGATCCCGAAGTAGGAGAGTCCGGTATCAATTCCGGCGCATACCCGCGTCCGCGTTCTGTATCCCTGGGCTTGAATATAATTTTCTAAATCCGCCAAAATGACCACGATGAAAAAGAAATTTTTTATAAAATGTACAGCGGTTGCACTAGTCCTGGTAATGGCAGGCAGCAGTTGTTCCAAGATGAAGGAAGACCCTTACGGCATGATCAACTCCAAGACATTCTATAAGACTGCCGATGATGCCCGGGCTGCAATTATTTATGCCTATTCCATCCTGCCCGAAGTAGGCTACTACTCGCGCGGATACTACATCGTAACAGAATTGCCTACCGAAAATCTTACCCAGAAAGGTGACGCTGGTGTTGGAAACCTGGAGCTGGATGAACTGCGCACTACTTCTACCAACAGCGACCTGGATAATATCTGGACATACATGTACCGTGGCGTGGCGCGTGCCAACGCGGTGATTGCCAATGTACCCAATATACCTGGCATGGTAGAATCGGAACGCAATCAGATTACAGGTGAAGGTTATTTCCTGCGCGCTCTTCACTTCTTTAATCTCGTGCGTATGTTTGGAGAAGTACCGTTGCGTACTTCCACTATCGAAGACGCGTCCCAGATTCCGATGGCCAAGTCGCCCATCAAAGATATCTATGACCAGATTATATCTGACCTGCAAAAAGCCGATGAACTGCTCACCACTGAGCGTATCAGCGAAGGCCGCGCTAACCGCCCGGCTGTAGAAGGCCTGCTGGCTAAAGTATATTTACACCTGGCTTCCTCTAAAGCGTATAACTCGCCTGGATACGACTTTGTGGCCAGTGCTGACGATTATTATGCGCAAGCCAAATTATATGCTGGCAAAGTGATTAATGGGCAATCTACTTTCAACTTCACCGAAAGCCTGCCCGATATCTTTGCGATCGACGTGTATAAAAAAGCAGCCGTTACCGAACATATTTTCGATGCCGCTGTAGACCGTAGTGGCGACCGCGAAGGAAGTTTCTCTAAACTGCCGAATATGTTCCTGCCCGCCGACCGGCCCATGACGATTCTTTACAACCAACTGGATCCTAGCAGTGCGCAGATAAATATTGGCCAGGGCTGGGGACACTTCCGCACGGAGAATGCAGTATACTCCAGCTATAATGATGTAGATCGCCGCAAAACGCAGTTGATCGTATCTTCTTATACCAATGGTGGAATAACCTATCAACTCGATATTACCAGCAGTAGCCGGCCATTTACCCGCAAGTTCATTGATCCAGACCGTATTGGAGATGCCTCCAGTGCTAATTCACCGATTATTCGCTACTCCGACATTTTGCTGGTGTATGCCGAAGCCTGTGGCCCTACCACAGATGGTTATGCAGCAGTGAACAAAATACGTAATCGTGCGGCGATCGGGGATCTTAATCCTTCCCTGGACGTTACCTCTTTCCGCAATGCAGTGATCCAGGAAAGAGCATGGGAACTGGCCTTTGAAGGCAATCGCTTATTCGACCTGCGTCGTACTAACAGTATGGAAGCAGTGTTGGTAAAAAAATATGGTAAAACTATTACCAGCGGTGCTTACTTCTTCCCGATACCACAGCGTGAATTGGATACTAATCCCTTGATAAAATAAAACTGCCGCTACATGAAACGTATATATATATTTATAGCCCTTCTTTCGGCTGGCTTACTGGCTGGCTGCGCCAAAGACCCATTCGATGGGGTAAAAAGCAATGAACGTGCCATTGAGGCCATTACCCTTGGTGGAGGCTTGATCCAGGTGGGACCCGCTACGATAGACCGCGCCAGTGCGAAAGCTTCGGTGAAGGTATTGGTACAGGACAATACAGACTTGAGTAAAGTAATCGCAAATATACAAACTTCCTACAAGGCCACGGTATCGCCAGCAAATGGCCAACCAATTGATTTTGCCGCCAATAACAATAGCTTTAAATATACCGTGAAATCACAGGAAGGTGAAACCCGCGAGTGGACAGTCGAAATTGTACCCTTTACGGAAACATTGTTAGGCACCTACACCATCCAGCAATTGGTAGTGTATGGTGGCACAGGCCCTGAATATGGTGGTGGCGCGGTAATTAAAATGTCTGATAAACCATGGGATTGGAGTACTACCGATGGCCCGGATAAAGAACTTGACAACGAAATTACATTCGAATATACAGGCGTTACAAGTGATGGTAAAACCACCGGTACCGTTACCAACAATGCCGGCGCAGACGGCACCTATGCTAACTTTGTTTTTAAAACACCCAGCACAGACGTGAATAATTTTTACCGTACCATTCCCAAAGGTACCAGTACCTGGGAACGCGACTATGCAGCCAATACGGTAAGCTTTATTACTGCAGAAGGGAAAAAGACGACGGCCACATTTGAGGGCGCGTCAACGATAGATCTAGGCAATGGTTTTAGCAAAACAATTACCGACAACTCCTTCGACTTTACATTAAGCGGAGTAGACGATTGGACAAATATTTATTCCGACCTGGACAAATTTGTGAAAAATCCTCACCGGTACTGGATTGATGTTAAGAGAAAACCATAATCTAAAATTTATGAAGCTGATGAACATTTGTGTGATCCTGTTATCCTCCCTGCTTAGCATGACTGCCTGCAGCAAGAGTGGTGATAAAACAAGCCAACCGGAAGTGGATACACCGAAGACGGCATTTAAATCGCTGAACTACCTGTATGAAATATCTGGCAAGAAAACCTTGTCGGGCATGCATAACCGCGAGCCAAACACCACACCCGCCATATGGACTGAGAAGATTATGACCACTACCGGCAAGTATCCGGCTTTGTGGAGCGGTGACTTCCTGTTTCAGGCAGACAATATTGACAACCGCCAGTTAATGATTGATGAAGCAGTGCGGCAGTGGAATAAGGGTGCGGTAATAAATATTATGTGGCATGCCTGCAACCCCGCGCTGGACGAGCCTTGCAATTGGGACGACGGGAAGGGGGTACTCAGCAAACTTACTGATGCACAATGGGAAGAGCTTATCACAGATGGTTCGGCCCTGAACCTGAAATGGAAAAGCCGTATAGATGAAGTATGCGTATACCTGCAACAGCTGAAGGATAAGAAAGTAGAAGTGTTATGGCGCCCTTTCCATGAAATGAACCAGGGTGCATTCTGGTGGGGTGGCCGTTCTGGCGCTAGCGGAACCCGTAAGCTCTACCAATTAATGCACGATTACATGGTAACGACCAAGGGCCTTACCAACCTGATATGGGTGTGGGATTTACAGGACTTTAGCTCATTGAGTGGCGACGTGAACGACTACAATCCCGGGGCTTCTTATTTTGATGTAGCTGCCCTGGATGTGTACGACGGAAGTGGCTACACGCAAGCTAAGTACGAGCTTATGACCCGGGCTGCTGCCGGCAAACCCTTTGCCATTGGCGAATGCCAGCGCCTGCCTACCGCCAGCGAGTTGCGTACCCAGGACAAATGGTGCTTCTTTATGGGTTGGTCTGAACTTACCTTCGAAAATAATACCGATGCCGAGATAAAGGCGTTATACAGTTCCGACAACATTGTTACGCTTGACAAAATGCCCGGCTGGAATGACTGACCTTTCTGTTATATAGCAAGAGCAAAAACAAGCAGCCTCTTACAATCGCCCCCGGCCACGCCGAGGGGCGATTTTTTTTGGTGCGCCACGCATGGCGATAAACTAGACGGTGTAAGTCCGTTATGGGGGTATGTAATCGCCAACCATTAGCCAAGAGCAAGGGTGTCC
>NZ_FMAR01000023.1 GCF_900094705.1 Chitinophaga costaii
ATGCCCTGTACCTGCTGCTGGCCTAACACGGTACGTGCCAGCGGGCCATATTTATAATACTGGTAAAATGCATCATGATCCCAGAATAGGCTGTCACGGCTGGTTTCCACATCGGTAATACGGTTCTCTGCATCGTAACTATAGCGATGGTAATATGCATCCGGCTGGCCGGGGTTGAAGCTTACTGTATTTACTTTTCCACTGACCAGGTCATAATTGTAAGCAATCTTTTTATAGTGACCCAAGGTGGAGTTGTCGCCTGTTATACCGGAGTTAAATTCCTGTAGTAACTCCTTCACAAACAACTGACTAAAAATTGTGAACAGCTTTACATTGGTAAGCAAGTAGACGTTTATAATAGCGAAAAATACGATTGTTATGTTTTTGTAAACGACGGATATAATAATGAAAGGACAGGCATGCAGATGGCTATTTTAATTTTTTAATCACTTTGGGATATCTAATTCTAAATATTTGTAAAGAAGTGAAAAATTATAACCGTAATGCAGCCCGTTTCCCATGCATGAAAGGCTAATACAAACATTCCATAATTAAATTGATCCGTAGTCCCCATTTGCTACCCCCATATACCATGGAATAAGCAGCCAGCCACACCCCCAAAAATCCTTTCGCTTCTATTACACCGATATAAATGAATGAACAAAATGAATGGCGTCCTCAACAGGGTATCCAAAAATAATCACTACCTTTCTGGTCATCAATCCGTTAGGCAAAGTCATGACCATAACCGCCTGCACCCACCACAGTATTCATTCTAAAAGGGTGCGCAGATATTTATTTCTGTTAATCATTTTATTAGCTGCCTGCCAGCAGCCCGTTACCAGTCCACAAAACCAACCGGCGCATGCCGACAGCATTATTCAACATGCGGAAGAATTATTAGAAAGCGGTCAGCTATCCGTTTTGCACCCATATCTCGATTCGGCTTATCATGTATTCCCCAATGCCGACCAGCTAGACCACTGGAAAAAATATCAGTTCTTTTACAAATTTTACCTGGAATATCCTGGCGACACTGCAAGGGCCCATGCTTACACAGATAGCATGGTACAGGTTTTACAAGGCCCGTCATCTCCATATAAAAAAGCCTACGCACTTACTCTATTTGCCCAAGGAGATGTTCTCATGGCGGAGCAAAAATATGAGAAAGCCTTTCGCCTGTATTTTGATGGCCGCAGTTATGCTCAGCACCACCTGGACAGTTGTAGCCTAGCACAGTTTACCGACAAGCTAGCTATGGTACGCTATAAACAACTGCAATTTGATCGAGCCATTAACTATTTTAAGCAGGCGCTAATGGAAAACAGTAGTTGTGGCAGTAACGGCGGTTTTGAAGAACGCTTAATGATGCCTCAACACCTGCTCCATATGCTGGGCTTGTCTTATGAACAGTCTACTTTAAAAGGCAATGGTGACATCGTTATCGCCTATTACAAACAAGCCCTGAACTTGCTTGATAAGCAAGAAGGTTATTTCCCTGAGCGAAAAGAAGCCATCCAGCGGGCGCGTGGCATTATTTACAGCGACCTGGGAGCCAGTTACATGTACCGCAATCAGGATGTTGAAGCTATCCAATATCTCACAGCATGTATCCGGCTTAATGACCGGCCAGGTTTTGGACAGTTTAACGCTTTGGGAGCAAAAGTGGACCTGGCCTCTGTATACATACGTTCCGCTAAACTTAAGGAAGCCGCACTACTTATCCAACAGCTCATTTCAGCATTGGGGAAAACCGAAATCCGGCAATGGGAAAAGTCTATTTTAGTTATGAATTTATATGCGGTGCAACGAGATTATTTTCATCAATCAAAACGCATAGATTCTGCTTACTTCTATGAGCGCAAATTTAACAATTACATAGATTCTACCAGAAAGGCCGAAAAATATCTCAGGGCAGCAGATATGGAAGGAGCTTTTAATAGCACGGAAGCAGCCTACAAAGTAGCCTTACTAGACCGGGATAACCGGATAAAGACGCTTTACCTATGGACCTTTATTCTCTTTTCTGTGATGGCGGTTATCCTATTACTCGCCATCTTACACAGCTTGAAACGCTCCCGGCTTGCACACCGGCAGATCAGTGCACAAAATAAATCCATTGCAGCGCAGCACCAGTATATCCTGGAACAGAACACACAAATGAAATTGGCACTGAATGCGTTGGAACAAAGCCAGTTGGAAAATAATAATTTGATGAAAATCGTAGCGCATGACTTACGAAATCCTATCGGCGGGATTGTGTCACTGGCAAGTATGATGATAGAAGTACCCGATCGTTTGGAAGAAGATGTAACGATGCTCAAAATGATCCTCACCGCAGGGCAGAATTCCATTGATATGGTAGAAAGCTTGCTGCAACTGAATTCACAGGCAGAGGAGCATAAAAAAGAACCCGTTGAAATCCGGCAAATGCTCCAACACTGCATTAACATGCTGCACCATAAAGCAGCGGCAAAAAAACAGCAAATAACCTTGCAAGCCAACAATGTAACCATTTCTATTAATGGGGAGAAAATGTGGCGGGTAATTAGTAACCTGATCGCTAATGCCATTAAGTTTAGTCCCCAGGGAAGCATCATTGCCGTGCAACTTACGGAGCAAACAAACAGTATCTTGATTGCGGTAAAAGACCATGGCATTGGTATTCCACCAGAGTTGAAGGATAAAATATTTGATATGTTCACCAAATCCCAACGGCGCGGAACGGCAGGAGAACAGCCATTTGGGCTGGGCCTGGCCATCTCCAAACAAATAGTGGAAGCAAACGGGGGTAAAATATGGTTTGAAAGTGTAGTGGGAGAAAGCACTACGTTTTTTGTAGAATTACAGCGTAACTAGAAGAACACGTTTTTATTAGGCCGCAGCAGCAGCCCTATCCGCACCATATCCGTACGTCTTTGGTATTCAATCAGGCTTTCGGCATAGCCTTCATACCATTGTAACATAATGTACTCATTGCTCTTGGCAAACAGCCGGTAGGATACCTGCCCCTGCACATAGCCCTTCCAGTTCCATTGGTCGCCTTTCCGGAAGGTGATATCTGCAAACCATTTATCGTCTTTTATCATATAGGATAGCGATACTTGTCCAAATCCTTCGTAGTGGAGCAGATCAGGGTTATCATCTTTATACCCGAAAGGTATCCACAGATCTAAGGAAAGTTGCAGTTTCTGCGTTAAATAAGTATGCCACCCGAAGGAAATCCTGTTCCAGCTCCTGGAAAATATACTATCGCGCCCATTAGACTCATGCTCCAGGGAAGCCGTGATATAGTTCATCCCATACTTATTATTATACGGTCTTAACAGGCCAAAGGTTGGATTAAAGTTTATTTCCGCAAAGGGTTTTGATGATTTATAAACATCCCAAAAAGACTTTTGCGTGTAACTTAAATAAGGAAAGCTCTTTAAAAATATAGGCTTGCGATATAATAATTGCCGGAAACTGATTTGGTATTTAATATCAGAGTTATCCTTATTTGGCGAATGTTCCACGGTAGATCCGGTCAGGAAATAATTATCCTTGTAAATAGAAAAAGCAGGTAACCGTAAAAAATCACGCTGGGTTTCCGTAAGATTTGTGGAATCAACTACCTGCGCCAGCAGTGGAAGTTTTAGGGTAACTAGTAACAAGGCAATTATTAACTTTATTCTCATACTTCCTTTTTTTGGGGAATCGTTATAACCCTGATTTCCCATGCTATACCAAAAAATATTATCCGCCATAATTTAGCAAAATAATATAATAGCCCGGCAAATTATTTAATCGCGGTATAGCGGGCAGAAGTTGGCTACCGACTTTACTACACTCTTTGCAGGCGTGCAATATACTCTTTCGGCGCCATCCCAAATTGTTTCACAAAGCATTTAGAAAAATAAGAAGGGGTATTAAATCCCACTTCATACGACACCTGGTTAATATTTAAACGTCCTTCCAATAATAACTGTAGTCCCTTTTTTATACGTACAGACTGTATAAACTCGTGTACCCCCAAGCCGGTAAGTGTTTTCACCTTGGCGTATAAAATAGTCCGGCTCATGGCCAGCAGTTCACAAAGCTGTTTATGATCGAGGGTATTTTGGTTAATGTGCGTTTCGATATAGGTGATCAGTTTATCCATGAAATCTTTGTCGCGGGCATTATAGGTGGCACTATTGGGATACAGCTCTTCCGAATGTACAAAGCGGCTGCGCAGGTCGGCCCGGCTGGTGATCAGGTTATAGATTACCTGAATGAATAGTTTCTGCACCACGGGTTTGGTCAGGTAAGCATCTACCCCCGCTTCGTAGCCCATGAGCTGGTGTGCGGCATCGGTTTGGCTGGTGAGCAGTATAATAGGGATATGGGATACCAGGGGATTTTGCTTCAGGCGGCGGGCCAATTCCAAGCCATCCATAACGGGCATCAGCATATCCGTGATAATAATATCGGGTTGAAATTCGATGGCGGTTTGTATGCCTTCCTGCCCGTTGGGCGCGGCCATTACATTAAACACGGGCGATAACATAAGGTGGAGGTAAGCCCGCATATCTGCGTTATCGTCTATATAAAGCAGCTTTTTGCCCCTGAGTTTTTCCTGCTTCTGGTCTAACTGCTTTTCCCTTTGCAGCGATTCATAGGCAATCGTATATCCGTTGGCGTTACTATCATCCGAACGGTAAGTACCTTTGGGCAGGCGTAACTGGAAGGTTGTGCCTTCATTCAGCAAGCTGCTTACAGACACGGTACCGCCATTTGCTTCTACAAATTCTTTCACGATAATCAGTCCCAACCCGGTACCCCGCTCCCCATTAGAACCCGCTGCCGAAGAGGCACCGGGGGTGAACAGGGTTTCCAATTGGGCAGCAGACATGCCCATGCCGGTATCGCGCACGGTGATTAACACGTCGTTTGCCGCATGACTGGCGGTGATATGAATGTGGCCATAGGGCGGGGTAAATTTGATCGCATTACTGAGCAGGTTGCGCAGCACCGTTTCCAGCATCTGCGGATCGGCCCATACCACCTGATCCGGGGCCACCTGTACGGTAAAATAGATATTCTTGTTGCGCATTAACTGTTCCAGCAGTAATTGCGTGCTGGCAATGGTTGCGGTGAGCGGCACATCCTGCGGATGGCAGCGCAGGGTTTCCTGTTGGGTGCGCGCCCAGTCCAGCAGGTTTAATAGCAGGTCCAGCACCGATTTAGCGCTATCACCAATGGTGGAAATATAAGTCCCTACATCGTGCTTATGCAGTTGGGGCAGTTGCATTTTCAGGTTGCGCGCAATGCCTGCAATGGCGGCAATGGGATTGCGCAGGTCGTGGGCGAGGATAGACAGGAATTTGTTTTTGGTAGCATTGCTTTTCTCCAACTGCTCTATTGTATTTTCCAACTGGGCGTTTTGCAACAGGATGTGGGCCTGCTGCTGGATAATCTCGTCAGACTTGTCGGTCACTACTTTGTTATAGGCTTCCAGTTGTGCGTTTTGTACTTTGATCTGCGCATAGCTTTGTTGCAGCACGGCATTGGCCTCTTTAAGTTCCTGTGTGCGTTTAGACACCTGCGTTTCCAGTTGACGGTTATGCCGTTTTATCTGGTACACGCGCAGGTAAAACAGCGCCAGCACTATACCGGCCAGCAGGAGCAGTGTTCCTGTCCTGAACCACCAGGTGCGCCAGTAGGGCGGTTTAATAACGATACGCACCTCCGCTATTTTGTTGGAGAAGACGCCATTATTTGTATAGCCTTTCACCTTCAGCGTATACGTGCCGGGATCCAGGTTGGTATAGGTAATGTTATTGCGGGTACCCAGGGAATGCCATTGGTTGTCGAACCCATCCAGTGTATAGGCATATTGTTTTTCATCCCGCCCTACATAGTTCAGGGATGCAAATTCGAAGGTGAATACAGATTGTTTGTAAGATAATTCCAGTTCCTGGTTGTAGGTAATATTAGCCGCTGCCGGCAGGTGTTTATTAAATACCTGGAAATCGGTAAAAACGATGGGCGGATCGTATTTAAAATCATGAATCGTAGCAGGATCAAAAGCAGTGAAACCATTGATGCCGCCAAAATACAGTTGCCCGTTGCTACCCAGGCAGCGGGAGTATTTGAATTCATTAGACTGAAGCCCATCGGCTTGGGTAAAGTTGCGGAAGGTATGCTGCTGGAGGTCCATGCGCGACAAGCCATGGTCTGTAGCGATCCACAAGTGATGATCACCATCGGGCAACACGCTGACCACCATGTTGCTGGGCAGTCCATCTTCCTTAAAATAATTATGTACCTGGCCGGTATGCCCGTCTATGCGATCCAGTCCATCGTTGGTCGTGAGCCAGAGATTGCCCTGCGGATCGGGATAAATATCGCTGATGCTGTTATTACTAAGGCGGTGGGTGCCGGCGGTGTTGAGGTGGGAAAAGGAATTGCTAAGCGGATCCAGGATGGAAAGCCCTGCGCCATCGGTACCTACCAGCAGTCTTCCCTGCTGGTCTTCATTCAGGGTGAGGATATTATTATTTCCCAGGCTGGCGGCATCTCCTTCGCGGTGTGCATAGTGTCGGAAGGCATTTGCTTTGGCATCGTAAAGATCCAGGCCGCCCCCGTAAGTACCTATCCACAGGCGTTGCTGCCGGTCGCGGAACAGGTGAAAGGCGTAGTTGCTACTCAGACTGGCAGTATCGCCAGGCCGGTGTTTAAATTGGGTGAATGTTTTGCTGCGCGGGTGGTACACCGTAATGCCATTGCCCCAGGAACCCAGCCAGAGATTGCCTTCGGCGTCTTCACATACGGAGAGGATGTAATTACTGCCAATGCCGGACTGGCCGGGCTGGTAACTGAAGTGGGTGAAGCGTCCCGTTTGCGGATCAAAGCAATCCAGCCCTCCCCCATCTGTACCTATCCAATATTGGTGATGACTGTCTTCATAAATACAGGCCACGGTATTATTAGCCAGGCTGTTTTGCCCCGGTACATATTTATAATGCAGGAAATGCTGCTGGTCGGCCCTGGCCATGGCAATACCTCCATTGAGGGTACCCATCCACATATTGCCTTTGTCGTCGTTGTACACCGCATTAATGGTATTACTGCTGATGGCTGTAGGATCATTATAGCGGGCTTTCACAATAGAAAAATGACCCGTGGCGGGATCAAAAATATTAAGTCCCCCATTTTCCGTGCCTATCCATAACCGACCCTGTCCGTCTTCCGCCACGCCCAGCAGGGCATCGCTGGATAACTGGCTATTGGCCGTATTGAACACTGTGAAATACCCGGTGTTACGGTCTAGCTGGTGAAGGCCACCATCGTAGCTACCTATCCACAGGCGCCCCTTATGGTCTTCATACACAAACTTCACATGATCGTTGGTGAGGGCGTGGGGGGCAGTACCCCGCTGCATGCGAATAAAACGACCGGTGCGGGCATCCAGGCGATTTAGTCCGCTGGCGGTGCCTACCCATAACTGCCCTTGCCGGTCGGTGTAAATGGCAGTCACCCGGTTGTCGCTCAGGCTGGCCGTGTCGTGGGGATCGTAATGATAATTATGAAAAACACCAGTGCGGGTATCAAAGCAATCCAGGCCGCTATCTGCCGTGCCTATCCAGATACGGCCCTGGGCGTCGCTGCTCAGCACTTCCAGGAAATTACTGGCGATGCTGTTGCCATGTTCTTTTTTCAGGTAGCGGGTAAAATGGCCGGATACCGGGTCGTAACAATTCAGCCCACCATCCCAGGTGGCTATCCAGAGACGACCGGCGGTATCGTCTATAATGCACTTGATATCATTGGAGGCCAGGGAATTTTCATCCCGGGGGCTGCGTTTAAAAGTGTAGAAACGGTAGCTGTCATATTTATTCAGCCCGTCTTTAGTACCAAACCAGAGGAAACCCTTGCGATCCTGAAAAATGCAACGTACCGTATTTTGCGACAATCCGTCGGCGATGCCAATCTGCTCAAATTGCAGTGGTTGGGTTTGTGCAATACATTCATAACACGTCACCATCCATAAAAGGAGGGTTAGCATACACCTTCTGCTCATACACCATCTTGTTAAAGTGATTTAAATCGTGGTTGATTGCATTCTTGTCCTGCCTTGGCGCAGGTTACAGGTATTGTCAGTAAATAAAATATAGATTACAGGTACGCATTTTCAATAAATGAAAAAGCAATTGATATTGATTCTGCACTAAATATAGAAAAAAAACAGGGTTTTTTCTATGTTCGGACGGTAGTGCATAAAAACCGGACTATCAGAACGTGTGCAACCGGTAAGACATGTAGTTTTAAACCCTCAAATAAGCACAGAATTTATGTATAAGAGAAAGCAATTGCTGGCAATAGCCTTATTGCTCGCCGCCACCGCAACCCGGGCGCAAACCCTGCGGGACGATTTTAATTACCTGGACACTACCCGTACCTGGCGGGCCATGGATCAGAAATGGGGAGAGCCGGAAGGCCCAGCCACTCATGGCGGTGTGGTACCGGCCAATGTGCGCGCCCGACACGGCGCATTGGAAGTGACTGCGCTGGGCAGCCTGTATCATGGCCCGGTAAAAGGCCATGGACTCAATACCCGGATAGGCGGCGCCCTCACCAGCCGCGAGCGCTATGCATCGGGTAGTTATGTGATCCGCGCTAAAATATGTCCTCACCCTGGAGCATTATCTGCCTTCTGGACATTTTACTATGAAAATGATGACCTGAATCATGAGATCGATTTTGAAATGCCCGGCCATAACCAAGCTCCCCTGGTGCCAGATAGTTCCGATCTGCATTATGGACTGGTTACTAACTGGACGGGCGTACATCCCGACCAGTATAAAACCCACGACCTGTATTTCGGCGACCAGGCAGACGGGCAGTACCACACCTACCGGTTCGACTGGCACACGGGTGGCAATGGTCAGCAGGCCCGTGTAGAATATTATTATGACGAACGACTCCTGTACACAGCTTATGAACACATACCCACCCACGCCAGCAATTTTAATATTGGCATCTGGTTTCCCAAATGGATCCGGAAGGCCAACTTCGATAAAGCTTTTATGTATGTAGACTGGGTCCAGATCACCCCCTTCCATGAACCAAACGATGTAATGTAAAACGGTGTTTTCACCACAAAATCTCTATCGCATGAACATGAATTTGATCTTCAGGAGCATTTGCGTGTGCTGCCTCCTGCTGCTTTTTTGTAACAGTCCCGCAGTATGGGCACAACAACTTAAATTAACAGGTACGGTGAGCGCCACCAATGGCGACCTGCTGCCCGGCGTAACCATTGCCGAAAAAGGCACCTCCCATGGCACCGTAACCGGGCCAAACGGACAGTTTCAACTACAGGTGGCAATGGATGCTACGCTAGTATTCACCTACCTGGGTTTTGATACCCGGGAAGTAAAGATCAGCAATGCACGCAACATCAGCGTAGTGATGCAACGCAGCACCCGCGCCCTTAATGAAGTAATGGTAGTAGGCTATGGCAGCAAAAACAAAAGCACCTTTGCCGGTTCTGCCGTGACGCTCAATGCAGAAGACCTGAACAAGAACTCCCTTTCCGTGGCCAACTTATTGCAAGGCCGGGCCTCCGGCGTGCAGGTAACGCAGGGCAATGGCACGCCTGGTGCCCCACTTACCATCCGCATCCGCGGCACTAATTCTATTAATGCAGACAGCGGCCCGCTGTATGTGATAGATGGGTTTCCGACGAATGATGGCGTGGGTTTTACCATCAATCCTGAAGACATTGCCTCCATCTCCATTCTTAAAGACGCCGCCTCTACGTCCATTTATGGCGCGCGTGGTGCCAATGGTGTAGTGCTGGTCACCACCAAAAATGGTAGCAATAAAAAGAATAACCTGAGCCTGCACAGCTACTTTGGACAGCAAAAGATAATAAACCGCTTTGACCTGGCCGGGCCTTACGAAAATGCTACGCGGCTGAACGCCTTGTTCCTGGCCGAGGGTAGCACACCTCCCTATAGCCAGAGTACCCTGGATTCTTTAAAAGCGGGTTACATCGGTACCGACTGGCAAAGTATTTTGTTCCGCACCGCCAATGTACAGAACCACACCATTAGCTTCACCGGCGGCAATCCTAATACCTCCGTGTATTCCAGCCTGGACTACCTGGACCAGCAGGGCGTAGTGATTAACTCCCGCTACCGGCGTGTGGGTGCGCGTGTGAACCTGGATCAGAAAGTAGGCGATAAATTTACGATGAGCGCCCGGGTGTTTGGCAACTATGGCATTCAGAACGACCTGCCCCTGGCTCCTTCTACTATCAATGGTTTTTTGAAGCAAGCCATCAAAGCTAACCCCGCCTCCGAATTCGGCGAGGGTGAGAACATACAACTAGACGCACAGAACCCGCTGCACTTTATAGCAGCCACCAAACGCGGTAATTATGCCTACCGCACCAATGCCTATTTCTCCTTCCGCTATGAACCCATTAAAGGCCTGGTGATACAATCTGACCAGGGCGCAGACCTGAACAGCACTAAGATCAAGTATTTTGCCCCCGCCTCCGTACCCGCAGGGGTATCTGGTAACGGGCTGGCCACCGTAACAGACATCAATGAGTCGGAACTGATTTTCAATCCTACTGCTACCTACGGCTTCAACATCCGCGACCATCACCTCAAATTCCTGGCAGGCTATAACACCCAAACTTATTATTATGAGGAGGAAGGGATAACCGCCACCAATTTTAGTAGTGATGAACTGGGGTACGACAACCTGGCCACAGCGCAGCAGTTTTCCGCCTATTCCAGCAAAACCCGCATTCGCCGCAAGAGCTGGTTTGGACGGGTAGATTATGATTACAAAAACAAATACATCCTCACGGGCATTTACCGCATAGATGGTTCCTCCGTATTTGGCACCAACAATAAGCTGGGGTATTTCCCTTCCGGGTCGTTCGCCTGGCGCTTCAGCGAAGAAAACTTCGTGAAAAACTTCCAGGCCCTGTCTTCCGGAAAGGTGCGCGTAAGTTATGGTGTAACCGGCAATGACCGGGTGCGTTCTGGCCTTTCCTCCGCCAACTTTGCGGCAGACAATAGCTCCAAGTATACGCTGAATGGTGTGGATCAGCTGAGCGGTATTGCCATCACCAGTCTTTCTAATCCCAACCTGAAATGGGAACAAACCGGTGCGCTGGATGTAGGGCTTGATGTAGGCTTCTTCAAAGAACGCATTATCCTGGAAGCCGATTACTACGACAAGAAAACCACCAGCCTGTTGCTAGACCGTAGCATTGCACCCTCTACCGGCTTCCAAACCCTTTTTGGCAACGATGGCAGCGTGTCTAACAAAGGCATAGAGCTTTCCCTGCAAACGGTGAACCTAGATGGCAAGTTCCGTTGGAGCAGCACGTTAACGTATAGCCATAACCGTAATAAGGTACTGTCGTTGGGTGAAAACAATTCCGACATTTATGTAGGCAGCCTGAAACCAGATGGTGCAGCAGATTTTGAAACACCCTTCATTATCCGGAAGGGCCAGGCCATCGGGTCTATTTACGGGTATGTGTACAAGGGCATTGTACAAGAGAATGACCCCGCACTCAGCACCCAGCCCAATGCTACGCCAGGAGAACCGCTATATGCCGATGTAGATAAAAGTGGTACTGTAGATGCCAACGACCGCCGCATATTGGGAGTCGGCATCCCTACCAGTTTCTACGGCTTTACCAATACCTTCAGTTTTCACAACTTCACATTAGATGTGGTGATGCAGGCACAAACCGGCGGCAAGTTGCTGAACCTGCAGAAAGAAGATTTGATGAATCCTATTTCCCAGGGCAACACGCTAAAATCCGTGGTTACAGATACCTGGTCTGCCAGTAATCCTAGCGGCACCATTCCGCCAAACGGCTTTTATGGTAATCCTTACGGTGGCTGGGTAAATACCCGCTTCGTAGAAAGCTCCGACTACATACGCATGAAGAATGTAACGCTCACATATAACCTGCCATCCGCCTGGCTGCAACATGTAGGTATTGCTGCCCTGAGCGTGTATGCCAACATACAAAACCTGTGGACATGGACCAAGTACACCGGCTTGGATCCGGAGGTAGGCAACCTGGTAAACAGCCAGCAGCAAAACCAAAATGCCGGCCGGGGCATAGACTTCAATGCCTACCCGGTAAACAAGATGTATTTACTAGGCGCAAAAGTTACTTTCTAATACTTCCACCAATAAGCAAAGCACATGAAAAAGATATATAACATCCTGCTGCTGTCTGTGGTGACCATTGCCACCCTGAATGGCTGTAAGCAAGGGTTGCAGGACGAAACCTATTCCGTATTTGACGCCAGTAAGCTCTCCAAGCCGGAAAATGGTAACCAGGCAGTAATAGGCACCTACGCCGCCCTAAAAGACAATGGCGGTTATGGTTACTACGCCGGCTTCCTGTACTGGCTGTATGAATACCCCGCAGACGTGGTGACCACCACCATCACCTCCCGCCAGGGCATAGAGCTGGACCAGCTTACGTATAATCCGTCTAACTCCGTTATCAACGCCGTATGGGTGAGCATTTTTAAAATGATTTCACGCGCCAATGAAGCGGAGGCACTGGTCAACAGTATTGATTACAAAGCCAATGGTGCCACAGATCAACTCAAGCAACAGCACCTGGGCGAAGTACGTTTCCTGCGTGCGCTGGCCTACTACGATGCCACGTCGCTCTGGGGCGATGTGCCGCTGATCCTGAAAGCCTCTGCGGATTTTACCCCGGCAGACCTGAACCCACCGCTTGCCACGCAGGCAGACGTAGAAACCGCTATAATCAATGACCTTACATTTGCTACGCAAAACCTGCCTACGTCTTACAGTGCTACTGAAATAGCCCGTGCTACCAGCGGGGCCGCCCATGCACTGCTGGCCCGCCTGTATTTACGCCAGGGTGAATGGCAGAAAGCCGCCGATGAATGTCAATCCGTGATATCAACAGGCGCTTACCGGCTGAAACCACAGAGTGAAGGCGGTTTAAAAGCAATGTTTGATACCACTAACCGGTCGGACAAAGAATTCATCTTCGTACTGAAATCTTCTAACCAGCCCGGCGCTTATGGCATTAATTCCAATAGCTTTGGTATTAATTCCACCCCCTGGGACCTGAACCGTGGTTATGGCAACTTCCCGATCCACCTGCAATTCTATTCCATCTTTGATAAAACCGACGACCGCCGCCAGCTCCTTACCGGGCTATATCATACGTTGTATGGCCAGGTGATGAGCGTGCCGGTAGAATATGGCGGCGTGGGCGGCACTGCGCCAGACACGGTACTGGCCACCTACGTGTACAACCTGAAATATCCTGCTGCCAATAATTATAATTATGCGGGCTTCAACAACGTAACTATCTTGCGCTATGCAGATGTATTGCTATCGAGGGCAGAAGCGCTCAATGAACTGAATGGACCAACCGAGGAAGCGGCCAACCTGGTGAGCCAGGTGCGTACCCGCTCTGGCCTAAGCACGGTGAGCCCTGGTGATTATACCAAAAGCACTTTCCGCGACCTGATTTTCGAGGAGCGTAATAAAGAGTTTTTCATGGAAGGCCGTCGCCGGGAAGACCTGCTCCGCTGGGGCAAAAGCGCCAGCGGTGGTACCGACGTGCTGCTGAAATTCCGGGAAAAAGTAGTACCCTTGCTGCGCAATGCCGCTACTTACGATGCTAATATTAACTATGCTTTATATCCTTATCCGCAAAATGAAATACAAAGTAATACGTCGCTAAGCGCTACGATCAACCAAGGCCGTTACAAGTAAATTCAAACACCAACCGGCAGTATGCTGCCACTTTTTATACGTTCGTTATGGGGTTAAAAAAACACACCCTACTCCGTATAGCCATTTTGGCGCTGGCAATAGCCGGCGCCATTGTTGCTTGGATATGGGCACCGCTCAATGAATATTTTCTGCCACCCCGTATTAAGCATGTGGCCTTACTAAACCTTCCCGGCAACCGCCTGCGTTTTCAGGTGATGGTAACCTGTAGTAAGCCCTGCCCCTTATACCTGCGATACTGGAAGCTGAACAGTCGCGACACTTTTTACACCACCACCAGTAGCCCACAGGTGCACGACACCCTCACCATCACCAATACCGAGGCAGATACCCGCTACCAGTTTCAGGTAATGATGGCGCCCTACCCCGGCCAGCCCGGCAAGGTGCATAATTTCAACACCGGCCTGATATACCATGCTACACCTTACTTCGACCTGGAATATGTAGATACTGCTTTTGCGCCGGCTATCAAAGACCAGTATTTCCTGACCCAGATATTAACAGAACCCGGCTCGCTGGTGATATTAAATAGCAAGGGAAACATTGTATGGTACGAGCCATTTAAAAAAGGGGTAAAGGTATCGCACTGGACACCCCAACACACCATCCTGTGTATTACCGGATCGGAGAATATACCTGCCAGTGGCGGCGATGAGATCATAGAAACCGATTTACAGGGGCATGTGCTGCGCCATTTACAAACCGGTCATGGGGATATGGATGAACTGGTACACCATGAAGTAAGAACAGACACCGCCCAGGCATTGTATGCCCTTACCTTTACCACCCAACTGCGTAACCTGCTTTCGGTAGGGGGCGCGGCAAATGATACCATTCACGGCGATGCCATTGTGCTGTTTGACCGCCACGATAAAAAAATATGGCACTGGTCTTCCCTGGATCACCTGGACCCACTGCATGAAAAAGATATCCTGAAAAAGAAAAAAGACTGGGGCCACGCCAATGCCCTGTTCCGCTTACCCAACGGCGATTTCCTGATTTCCTTCCGCGACTTCAGCCAGATCTGGAAAGTACGGTATCCCGATGGCAAGGTGCTGTGGAAGCTGGGCCAGGGCGGCGATTTTGCCCTGCCGGATAGTGCAGTGTTCAGTGGCCAGCACGCCATCCAGGTGAACGATGCCGGCCAGCTCACTATGCTGGACAATGGCATGAACCGCAAGCAGGGCCGTGCTTTATCGCTGGCGCTAGACACAGTGCAGCACACCGTGAGGGTACTGGTGAACACCCCCATTCCCAAGCAATATTTTTCCGCCACCAAAGGCAACATGCAGGTACTGGACAGCCAGCATTTGCTGTTTTGCCTTACCGATACCCGCGTGTTCCTAATAGAAGATTTGCAGGGACAAGTGCACTGGAAAATAAATCTCGCCGGCGATCCTTACCGGTTGGAAATAGCCAGCGGATTTCTAACACCCAAACCGGTATATCATGAATAAGACCCTCACCCTGCCCACGCCGGCCACCACCAGTTATGGCTACCTGTGGCGCACTTTTTTGCGGCTGGGCGCTGTGTCTTTCGGCGGCTACATGGCCCTGGTGGCCATGATACAGCGGCAACTGGTAGAGAAAGATAAAGCCATCCCCGCAGAGGTGCTGGCCGAAGGCATCAGCATTGCCAGCCTGCTGCCAGGGCCAGTGGCGGTAAACGTAGTGGCTTACATCGGCTACCGCCTGCGGGGCCGCACCGGGGCTGCCGTGGCCGTTATCGCAGTATTGCTGCCAGCCGTAATGGCCATGCTGCTATTGTCGTGGGCCTATTTCCGCTTTGCCTTTGCCACACACTACGATCACCTGCTGCGCTACACCGCGGGCACCGTGGCGGGCCTGATCATCAGCACCGCCTGGCAGTTTTATCAAAAGGATGTAAAAGGAAGTTATGTAAAACTGTTTATTTGCGTAGCCGCCTTTGCTGCGCTGGTGTTGCTGAAAGGCTACCTGGTAACCATTATATTACTAATGGCAGGTGGATTGGCAGGCGGGCTGCTGCAATTACACGGAAGAAAGACAGCACCAGCAGCTGATATAACGGAAACGAATACACGCCGTTTTGATACCCCTACCCTGTTGAGTATTTTAACGCTGAGCGCTATCACCCTGGCATATTTTGCCAATGCCGCCCGTTATTGTCAGCAACTATACGCCCGCATAGCCCTGGTGTTTTCCGGCATCAGCCTTTCCTTATTTGGCGGCGGGTATGTAATGGTGCCCATCATGCAATCGGTGCTGGTGCATGAACTTCATTGGGTAAATGATCAAACTTTCCTGGATGGCATTGCCTTCAGCCAGCTTACGCCAGGCCCTATCCTGGTAAGTTCCCTCTTCTACGGTTTTAAGCTTGCAGGCATAGGGGGCGCGCTGGTGGCGCTGGTGGCAACTTTCCTACCCTCCTGCATGCTCATGCTCACGGTATCCAGGTTTTATGCCATCCATCAACATCAAGGGGTGATTAAAAATATATTGGCTGGCATTAAGCCCGTAGTAACGGGTATGATGCTGGCATCCGCGGTAAAGCTGTTGCAGGTATTGCCCGCAGACCCTTTATTGATAGGCGTTTGCGCTATCACCTTTTTCCTGGCGTTGCGTTATAAGATCAGCCCCGTGTACCTGCTGGCAGGTGCGCTGCTGCTGGGCATTGTATTCACCGTTTTAACTTTTTAACATGAAACAGGCTGTTATAAAAGGCATTCAGATGATTGGCACCCAAAGATCGGGGTCTAATTTATTAAGGGTCATGCTGGACCAGTCGCCCGAAATGGCGTCCCCACATCCGCCCCACCTGCTCGTTACCTTTGCGCCGCTGCTGCCTCGCTATGGACTACTGCTGCACGAAGCTAACTACAAAACCCTGCTCAGCGATGTAGTGGATTATGTAAACGCCAACCCTGTACCCTGGGAGGGCGTAGTGTTGGACAAAGAAGCCTTGTTTGAACGGTCACGTGTACACTCGCTGTACGAGATCAACCGGCTAATCTACGAACAAGCGGCGCTGGCTAAGCAGGCCAGCATGTGGTGTTGTAAAAGCATGAACAATATGTACCATGCCGCTGCGCTGGAGCAGCACGGCAGCATTGCGCAATACATCTATCTTTACCGCGATGGGCGCGATGTAGCAGCCTCTTTTAAAAAGGCCATCGTGGGAGAAAAACATATTTACCATATAGCCCGTCAATGGCAGCAAGACCAGGAAGCCTGCCTGGCGCTGCGGGCCCAGTTGCCAGAAACCCGTTGCATTTCCCTCAGCTATGAACAACTGATCAGCCAACCGGTTGCACAAATACAGACCCTCTGTCATTTCCTGGGCATTACCTACACCGATCATATGCTGGAATACCATACCTCCAGTACCTCCAAAAGCGCCGCCGCCGCAGGGGCCATGTGGAGCAACCTGGAAAAACCTCTCCTGCAAAATAATACAGGTAAATTCCTGCAATCTTTCAAAGACAACGACCTGGAAATTTTTGAACTGGTAGCCGGCGATGCCTTGCTGGCATTGGGTTACCCACTCTATACGGACCGGAGCAACACTGCCCTGCTGAGCCAGGAGGCCATTGCCCGTTACGAGGTAGCAAACAATGCATTGAAAAAACAAAGCCTGCAAGATGCAGCGGCCAACGACTTGGAAAAAAGAGCCCCGCAAGAACAATTGCTCCAAGCCATTAAAAGCCGGCAGGCCATCACCTATTAATATTTTTGAAACATGCATTCCAATCTGCTTCCACTTATTTTCACTATTCCCGGCACAGCACAAACGCTGGAACTGGCCCCCCTGCTGCATATGGCCCAGCAAGCCGGCCAGGCCATTTTGTATATCTACCGCGCACCCGAAACCATGCAGGTAACGTTGAAAGAAGACCAGTCGCCGCTTACCGCGGCAGATGCGGCTTCCCATGCCAGTATCATACAAGCGCTGGCCGCTTATACACCGGGCATTCCCATCTTGTCGGAAGAAGGCAGCGATGTGGCCTACAGCGTACGGCAACATTGGCCCCTATTCTGGTGCGTAGACCCGCTGGACGGTACCAAGGAATTTATAAAAAGGAATGGAGAATTTACTGTGAACATAGCCTTGATACAAGGACATACCCCCATCTTGGGATTAATTTACCAACCCGTAGGCGAGCGGTTATGGATAGGCGGTACCGGCATAGGCAGCTTTCGCTGGTATCCGGAAAGCAACACGGCAGAAAGATTACAGGTGATAAAACGCAGTAGTCCTATGGTAGCAGTGGGCAGCCGTACGCACAGCGCCCCGGAAGAAACGGCGGTGCAGGCACAATATGGCGTCACGGAATTTATGGCTGCCGGCAGCGCACTGAAATTTTGCCTGGTGGCCGATGGCAGCGCACAACTTTACTACCGCCATGGCCCCACTATGGAGTGGGATACGGCTGCCGGCCAGGCCATTGTAACCGCCGCAGGCGGCTCCCTTACCACACCAGACGGACAACCGTTTCTGTACAACAAATCCAACCTGCGCAACGGTAGTTTTATTTGTAAGGCATAACGCCGGGCGCCACCGTCCAGCAAGCGCCCAGGCGGGCCTTTACAAAACGGAATAATTGATCGCTGGCTGCTGCCGGTGTAGTGAGGGCGGTGTTAATCACCAGGTCCGATTGATAGTCTGGCTCAAAGGCAGCATCTACGCCGGTAAACTGTTTTAACTTCTGCTGTTCTGAAAGACAGTACAACCCTTTCACATCGCGGCGGCGGCATTCTTCCAGGCTGCAATCTACCAACACTTCCATATAGGCCGGCCCTGCAATGGCACGGGCCAGTTGCCGGTGCGCCGTTAAAGGAGTGATCAGCGCACAGATGCTGATGATGTCCTGCTCTGCCAACACGCAAGCCATTTCGGCGGTGCGGCGCACATTCTCCGCCCGGTCTTCCACGGAAAACGAAAGGTCGCGGTTCATACCGCCGCGCAAGCGGTCGCCATCTAATATTACGGCCGGGTAGCCGGCTTCTTGCAACTGTACTTTGAGTAAGTTCGCCAGCGTACTCTTGCCCGCGCCGGATAAACCGTATAACCAAACCACTTTACCGGAAGGGTGCTGTTGTAATAATGCTTCCATGCCTGCACTTTTTTAGTGCTTTAAAGATCATGCATTTCCCTGGTAAACAAAAGAGCGGGAAACAGGAATGTACCGACTTACCGAAATCACGGACTATAGGAAAGCCTCCCGCCACAGACGCTTGTACTTTCGTAGGGAACATCGCCGCTGCACACTTTGCAGGCCAGGTGTATTTATTTTTTCTCCACCCATCAACCTGGTTTTTATGAAAAAAATTCATTGCCTGCTACTCGCCCTCCTGCCATTGGCAGCCTGTAAAAAAAACCTTACAGCCACAGATACTGGCAGCACAGCACCCCGGGCGGTAACCCTTACGTTTAGCGGCTATACCTGGACGGTGAAAAGTTCCGGCACCAGCACCGCCGGCCCAGGCCCCAATTATTGGAGCGATACCAATGCCTATGTAGACGCCAATGGCTACCTGCACCTCAAGCTTACCAAATCGGGCAGCAACTGGTACTGCGCCGAGGTAACCAGCACACAAAGCTTTGGCTACGGCACCTACCAGTGGTGGGTAGATGGTGCCATTGACCAACTGGACAAAAACGTAGTGTTTGGTCTTTTTAACTATTCCGGCACCGATGGCCGTGATGAGATGGATATTGAATATGCCAAGTGGGGGGTGGCCTCCAATCCCAACACCAATTTTACGGTGTACCCCGCACAAACGGTGAGCAGCAGCGCCTACTGGCACAGCACTTACAGCAGCTCCCTGGGCGGCACCTACACCACCCAGCGATTTAAACGTACCAGCGCTACTTCGGTGTATTTCCAGGAACTGGGAGGCTTTTATGACGACAATACTAACCAGATCACCAGCGTTACCTGCGCCAATCCGCCCAATTCTATCAGTACGCTGGCCATGCCCATACACATGAACCTATGGCTGTACCAGGGCGCTGCACCCAGCAATGCTACCGCGGTAGAGATCATTATTCACTCCTTTAAGTTTACCCCGCAGTAAGTGTTTGTAATAGAGAACGATGGTAATGGGCTGGCCTCCTGGCTGGCCCTTCCTCGTTTAAGAAAAAGAGCGATGCGTGGAAGGAATTTTATATTATCTAGTAATAACAAACATCCTAAAGAATGGATAATCTAAATATGTTTTGTCTGGAAAGTAAAATGAGTTAATGTTGTCTTAATTGCAAATATAGTGGAGAAACAAAACTTGGCAGGCAGCTCTCTCTTCTCCTTTCCCTAAGCCCACTACAACTCCAAGTTAGCCTTTATCCTACCCATTTCAAACAACGTCCTCCCTCCTTGACAATACACCGCCTTCCCTACAGCTACATCTCCTTACCGCTCAGGGTGCGCAGAAATGCTTCCAGGTCCTGTTTTTCGCGGTTTGTGAGGCTTAATGGTTTTTGCAGCAGGGTATCGCGGTTAATGGAATGTGGAACTACTTTATCCGGATCATTATAATAATCGATCACCTCCGCCAGGGTTTTAAACATACCGTTGTGCATGTAGGGTGCTGTTTGTGCAATATTGCGCAGGGAGCCGATCTTAAATTTGCCCAGGTCTGTGGCACGGTGGGTAATGGCGGCGCGCCCGCTATCGTTTAGTTGTTTGCCGTCAAAAAGACCAATGCTGCGAAATTCTACATTATTAAAATCTGGTCCGAAATGACATTTAATGCATTCGGCTTTCCCATTGAATAAGGCAAAACCCCGTTTAGCGGCGGCGCTTACTGCCGCTTCGTTTTCATGCAGGCGCCAGTCGTCAAAGGGCGTATCATTGGTTTCGAGCGTGCGCTCAAAACCGGCGAGCGCTTTCGCCAGGTTTTCGCGGGAAGGATTTTCATGAAACAACTGTTTAAAAGCAGTACGGTAATACTTATTTTTTTGCAGGCGTGCCACCGCCTCATCCACCGGGAGTCCCATTTCATCAGGATTGGCAATGGGGATGAGCGCCTGCTCTTCCAGTGTGGAGGCCCGCCCGTCCCAAAAAAAACTTACCTGCAAACGGGTATTCATGGCCGATGGCGTATTCCGTTTTCCTTTGCGGTTAAAAATGCCGGTGCTTACCGCAGAAGTATCTGCAAAGGCATGTGCCGGCTGGTGGCAGGAGGCGCAACTAATGGTATAAGTGCGGGAAAGAATGGGGTCAAAAAATAATTTCCTACCCAGTGCAGCGGTGCTACCCGGTAGCGGCGTTTCATGGGTGAATGCAGCGATCATCCACCCAACACCGATCAACAAAATGACCCCTGTCTTTTTCATGCCCTTTTCGTTTAAGGTTTAACGGGCAATCTTTTAAAAGTCACACCATCCGTACCTTCCCGGCGAATGGAGCAGGTGTCGTTAATGAGGCGGAATACCAGCGAATCCGGCGTTACGAACTGAACGAAGTAAGTTCCGGTATATCCTTCCTGGCAAATGTGGTCGCTGAGGGTAAGGGTATCGTTTTGGAAATGGTACTTGCCGGTGAGAAATGCTTTCCCATTCATAAAGCCATCATAGGTATCGTCTGCCCGGAATACGGCGAGGAAGCGGTATGTTCCGTCTTTGGTTGAGGTTACATTTTCCCAACGGCCCTGTAAGGTATGCGGGGCTTCGGTGAAGGCATAAAGGCCGGCGGCCAGGGCCAGCACACTGCCGATCAGCATTTTTTTCATGCGACAATTATTTCAGACAAAGTAAGCGCGTCGTTGGCATAAATACGTTTGATGCCGTTGCAATGTATTTCGATTTCGCTGCATTACTTCCTGGCGGCACTGGGGGGATAACCGAAGTGGGCGGAAAAGCTGGTAGAAAAACTGGCCGGGCTATTGAACCCAACCTCGTAAGCAATTTCCGACACCGTGGCAGTGCCGGCCTTTAAAAGCTGTAACGCATGTTGCAGCCTTACCACCCGGATGAGATCGCCAGGCGACTGGCCAATGCTGCCTTTTAATTTGCGGTGCAACTGGGCCCGGCTCAGGTTCACCGCCTGGGCCAGGAGGTCTACATTAAATTGATCGTCTGCCAGGTGTGCCTCAATTACGTTTCTCACCTGGTCTATAAACAGCTGCTCCCTGGAAGGCAGTGCTTCGCGAGCGGTGGCCCAGGCGTCTTCCCGCTGGTATTGTTCAAAAAGACGTTTGCGACCGGCAATGAGGTTTTCGGCCAGGGCAAGTAATTCCTTTTGGTGAAAGGGTTTAGTAAGGTATCCGTCTGCTCCGGCGCGCCAGCCATCTGTTTTACTTTCCACGGCTGTTTTTGCAGTGAGCATGATTACCGGTATGTGGCTGGTAAGCGTTTGCTCCTTCAGTTGGGCACATACCTGGTAGCCATCCATGCCAGGCATCATCAGATCGGTAATCACGAGGTCGGGTATTTGCTGAGTAGCGGCTACCAGCCCTTCAGTGCCGGCAGCCGCAGTAATTACCCGGAACATACCCGACAGCAGGCGGGCAATAAAGTCGCGTAGCTCACGGTGGTCTTCGATAACCAGCACCACGGGCAGTTCGCCCACCTCTTCCCGCAACTGGGCGTCGGGTAGAGAAGGTTCATAACTAATATTTTCCAGCGGCAGCATCACCTTTACTGCTGTACCCCATCCGGGCTGACTTTGTATTGTGATATTGCCGCCCAGCAAGTCCACCAGTTCTTTGGTCAGGGCCAGCCCCACACCGCTGCCTTCGTGACTGCGCCGGTCGGAGGCGTCTGCCTGGTAAAAGCGATCGAACACATAAGGCAACTGGTGGGCCGGAATGCCCATGCCTTTATCGTATACGCTGATATGCAGGAAGGACTGCCCGGCTTCCCATTCCATCCGGGCGCTCAACAGCACGCGGCTATGTGCGGGGCTAAATTTTACAGCGTTAGAAAGCAGGTTATGCAGGATCATTTCCAGCTTACCGGCATCGGTCAGGGTAACGATCGATACCTCCTCACTGCTAAACCGTATATCCACCTGGGTTTGTACAGATAACCCATCAAATGCTGCAATTGTTTTTTGTATGAGCTGGATAATATCCGTGGGTTCTTTTTTTAATTCCATTTTACCAGCTTCCAGCTTGCTCAGGTCTAACAGTTGGTTAATGAGGCGGAGCAGCTTTTCGGCGTTACTGGTAATGAGGGCTGCGTTCTTTTTTTCTTCCGGCGTAGTGGCGTAGGTATAGAGCTGTTCTGCCGGCCCCATGATCAATGATAAGGGCGTGCGCAGTTCGTGCGTGAGATTCACTACGAATCGGGATTTCACCTCATCCATTTCGCGCAATTGCTCGGCCTGTTCCCGCACTTCACGGGTGCGCTCGGCCACGGTTATTTCCAGGTGGCGCGCCTGCTCGGTAATGAGGGATAGCTTTTCGGCTTCCTGCTGGCGACTGCGCTCAGAAAGCGCCCCTACTTCCTCCAGGCGCAGGCGAAGATTACGGTTGGTATCTGCAAAATCCAGCGCCAGGTAAATGGAAAAGGTGAGCGGGAATGCCAGCAGACCAATACTCATCCACTGGTTAATGCGGGCAACATCTCCATGCATCCACCCCAGCAAATCGGCACCTACCCCGAAAAAAAACAAAGCTACTATGAACATCCCCGCTCCTATGAGCCACATTTTTTTTGCCCCGCGCCGGATCGCGCGCACAAGGGCCCATAACCCATCTGCAATTGCTATTAAAAAATATAAGTCCGTCGGTTCAACTGGTAGTTCGGGGAAGTTGCCTAAATAATAAACCAGTACCAGCACCCCGATAATGCCCAATACCCATATGCGGCGAAGGGGCAGCTTGCCATAACTGACACTGTAAAGCAATACAGCGGCAAAAAAAATGGCCAAGATCATGGCTATATCAAAAACAGTGGCAGCCAGATACTGATAGGGCGGGCTTAGTGTATTGGCCACAAAATAGCGCAGGTATAAGGTGGCGGCACACAAACCCACAAAAATGCTGTAATATAAATTAAGCCGCTGCCAGGGATAAAATATATACAGGAAAATGTGCAAAAACACCAGGGCTACCTGTGCCCCTACGCTGAATAACAATCCATCATTGTATTGCAGCCGCTGTAGCTGCGTAGCGGAAAGGTGTTCGTAAGTATCTACCCATACCTGAAACCCTGTAAACTCCGGGAAATAGGCTTTGTTATTGGCATACAATAGTTGCAGTTCATGCGGCTGCATGTCGTTGATGGTAAAGGGGAAGAGGTTCCAGGGCGAACGTTGTGGAACGCGCAACTGCTGGCCGGCATCCATCTGCCCAATGCGGCCTATCTCGCGCCCGTCCAGGTAAATCACCGATGCACCATCATGGTTAATGCGCAATGCCAGCAACCGCCCACGCAGGCTGCTGTCTACCAAAAACCGACAGGTAAACCTGCCCGATCCTTTCCATTCCGGCGGGGCCGTTCTTACCCCAAAATTAGGATGCAGGGTTCGCAACTGGTTCAACGCCCAGTTCTGGTGGTGCAGGGGATAGCCCTGGGGATATTGGGCTAAGCTATCTGCACGCAGCATAAACACAGGCGATTGCGCGCACAACCACATGGGCGGGCCTATCAGTAATAGTACCAAGACAAAAAGCGCTTTACGCAGGAAAATAGAATACGTGTGAAACATTCAATTAAAGATAAGCGTTTATCAGCGCTACTACTTGCCCTGGTGTTGCATAGATGTTTGATTTTATAACTATGCAGGGGCTAGTGCCGCCGGTACTTCTTTGTGCCAACATACATATTAATAAATAATATAATATAAATATTATGCCTCCCGAATGCCTAGCCCCCTCGGTCATCTATTGCTAATTAATTTCCAGTTCATCTTTGGAGGGTAGCCGGGGGAATGGTCCATGTGGCCCCTGCTGATACCAGAACACGGTGGTGGCAATGTCGTCTTGCAGCGGCAGGTAGCGGCCTCCTGCGCGCCAGCCCAGGTCTTGCAGGGTAACCTTCAGGCTTTTTTCAAAACGTACAGGGTCGGTGATGTGCCAGCGGTATAAGCCAAAACGCTGGGCTACGTTATAATGTCCATCCCCCTTTATCACCTGGGGCAATCCCGTATAGGCGTTGGAGTAAGGGGTGTACTGCAAGTCCTGTACGCCGGCAGCGTTGGTGGTGCGGGTGTCGAAATCGTAGGAGCCGCAGAAATAATCTTCGGTACCGGTACCGCATATGGTGGGATATTCCGTATCACCATCCATATAGAATTTGATCTCCCCTTCGCCCCACCAGCCATTTTTATGCGCACCATAGGCCATGTAAGTACCCACGTACTGGCCTTTGCCCTGAATACTGTCTACCAGCACATAATTTTGTTTATAAGGCAATGGATTTACCCGGCGGAACTGGGCGTGAAAATAGGCGGCGTCATCAGGCACTTTGGTGAGCAGGTAGTCTACCTGGTAATACAACACCATATCCTGATCGTCTATATTTTCCATGGTGATGCGGCATTTTTTGCGGAAAGGCATGGGCCAGTAACAGTTAAAAGCACTCCCCGGGTTTACGCATACGGCAGCCGACTGCAAAGGCGCATACTGGTTCCAGCCCATGCCGAAAAAGTCGCCTACCGGCACTTCCACGGAAGGCGTAGTTTCATCGTCCCAGTAAAAACGGAATATAGAAAAGCGCCAGTTGCCAGTGGGTGTCATCCAGATATGTTGCAGAGAACCAGGGCCATCGATCTCGGCAACGGTGTAGGTGGTGTGTGCCTTGATCACTACACTGGGGCTCACTTTCCAGCCCCTGCCCAGCTCACGCGAAGCGCCTGCGCCCGTGCCGGTGGTGGCCATGCCCCCGCCGCCTTTGGCCCCGTTGAAGTTCTCCGGGCTGATGGAGCGGCTTTTGGCATCGGATACGCGGAAGAGGTTTTGCAGGTTGCTTTCTATCCCGTTAAAGCCACCCCCCTGCTGGGCGAAGGCGTAGGTGGAGAGCAGGGATAAGGCGAGTATGGATAAACGCTTCATATTAATTATGAATTATGAATTATGAATTATGAATTATGAATTATGAATTATGAATTATGAATTATGAATTATGAATTATGAATTATTAATGATGAATTATGAATGATGAATGATGAATTATTAATTATTAATGATGGGGGGTGTTGGCTTACAAAAATATTAAAATTATTAGGGGGCGGTGATTTAGTTTTTTGGGTGGTGGGGCCTGATTGTTTGTGGTGATGATGGACTTGGCGATGTAGGTGGTGGGATGGATAGTGATGTAGTAAAAATGTGTGCAGGGAGGGTGCAGTAGGTAGCCATATATTTACAACGGGCGAGCGGGGGAAGTATTATTTTAGCAGGTGATCGTATTTTTTTGCCATAACTAAAAATTAACGAATGGCAAAGGTGGAAAATGTACTTTTTGCGCGCTAATCAATTTCAATCCTGCTATGTTACTTCGTTTTTATTTCACTTCCTGTTTGTTTTTGGCTGTATGTAGTTTGGTGGGTAGTAAGGTGGTGGGACAGGAACTCCTTTTCACACATGCATCCTGGATCAATCCCGGGTATGCGGAAAACCAGAACAGGCGGGCCTGCCCGGTGTTTATGAAGGATTTCGAATCTTCACAGCGTATTGCCTCGGCTACTGTAAGCATTAGCGCGCATGGATTGTACGAAGCCTACCTCAATGATAAAAGAGTGGGTGATGCCTGGTTCACCCCTGGGTTTACGAACTATGATAGCCGCATTCAATACCAGCAGTATGATATAAAAAAGTTATTGAAAAAAGGTAAGAACCATATACAGGTTACCATTGGAGAGGGCTGGTATCGCGGGGCTTTTGGCAATCGCCAGACGAAGAACTTATATGGGAAGGATGCGGGACTTATTTTCCAACTGGATATTACTTATGTAGATGGCAGCCATGCCGAGATCGTGTCGGACACCAGTTGGCGCAGTGGTAGTGGCCCTATTGTATATGCCGACATTTACAATGGAGAAACAGATGATGCCCGCATACAAACGATCAACTGGACGGGCGTGGTGGTGGGCAATTATTCCAAGGAGGTATTAATTCCTACGGTGGCCCCCCCGGTGAAGATACATGCATCCATTGCACCGGTGAAGGTGTTGAATACCCCGCTGGGAGAACAGGTCATTGACTTCGGGCAAAATCTTGCTGGCTGGGTACGCTTTAAAGTGAAGGGGCATGCGGGTGATACGATTACCCTGGAACATGCGGAAATGCTGGATAAAAGCGGCAATTTATACACCAAAAATCTCCGTGCGGCACAGGCCACCGATCGTTATATTTTGAAGGATGATCATGCAACGGTTTTTGCCCCTCATTTTACCTGGCATGGATTCCGGTATGTAAAGGTGAAGGGCTGTGTGGTGAAACCGGAAGACTTCAGGGCGGAGGCTTTATATTCCGACATTCAGCCGGCCGGCAGCTTTAGTTGCTCCAATCCTTTACTGAACCAATTGCAACACAATATCATTTGGAGCCTTAGAAGCAATTTCCTGGATGTACCTACAGACTGCCCGCAGCGCAGTGAGCGATTGGGCTGGACGGCAGATGCACAGGTATTTTTCCGGACGGCAGCTTTCAATTACAACATAAAATCCTTTTTTGAAAAGTGGATGGAAGATATGGCGGTTGCACAGGGGGCCGATGGCTCCATGCCCCTGGTAGTGCCAGATGTATATGCCCAGGCACATGTCCGCCCCCCCAGGATAGTGGCGGGTTGGGGCGATGCAGCCACTATCCTGCCCTGGCAGCACTTCCTGGTGTATAACGATACGGCCGTGTTACAACGGCACTATCCCGGCATGAAGGCCTGGGTAGATCATATCCGCAGCAAAAGCCACGACACCCTTTGGACCAGCGGCGGATTTGGCGACTGGATGGCGCCGGCAGATTCTACCTCACTTCCGTTTATCGACCAATGTTACTGGGCCTACTCTATCCAACTGGTCATTCTTGCCGCCAGGACGCTGGGAAATACGGCAGACATCGCCTATTACGAAGACCAGTTGTCACAGATAAAGAAGGCCTTCCTGGCGCATTATATCGGGGAAGATGGAAAAGTAACAATTGCGCCGACGCAAACGGCCTATGTACTGGCGTTGCAGTTTAATATGCTGCCAGACAGCCTGCAACCTACAGCCGCCGCGGAGCTGGCCGCATTGGTAGCAGCCCGGAACAACCATCTTGCCACCGGTTTCCTGGGAACACCCTACCTCTTATTTGCATTGTCTGATCATGGATATAGCGACCTGGCTTTTACATTACTGAACCAGGATACCAGCCCTTCCTGGCTGTATCCGGTGAAGATGGGGGCCACTACCATTTGGGAAAAATGGGACGCACAACGGCCGGATAGTACTTTGCAGGAGGTGTCGTTTAATCATTATGCCTATGGCGCGGTGGGAGATTGGTTGTACCGGGAGGTGGCCGGTATTGATCTTACTCAACCAGGATACCGCCAGCTGGTCATACGCCCCCACCCCGGTGGTGGCCTTACCTGGGTAAAGGCCCGCTATCCATCGACCTATGGTGATATTGTATCCAACTGGACCTTGAACGGTAAGGAAATAAAAATGCACGTCGTCATTCCTAAAGGCATTCAGGCGACGGTGTATGTACCGGGAAAATCTACCGTGTCTGTAAATACCGGCACTTATGATTTTACCGGCACTATAGAATAATTACACCCGGTACCATTTTTACACAATAGATGAAAACAACTGCATTCATTGCCGGCCCACAGGTGGGCGCAACCTGTAAGACCGATCATATGGTGTTTAGCCAGGATGATGCGGGTATTTCGAACTTAATCCTTTGTTCCTTCCAATTCCTATCATAATCATATATTCCATTTATATCAATGATTGGCCATTGGCCTTCCTTTGGATCGAAAAATTTTAAACTTCCCCTTTGTTATTTTCAGGATGTCATTATTAAAAACCTGGTAATTAAATAGTGAGTCATTAAAAACAATGTCAATTTTACTGCTATTTGCCATATCAGATTTGGGGAAAAACGTATCGGTAGTTAAGGTATCCAAAAAACGGGCTGGTATGCTTACATCAGCGCTTAGCTTAAAAAAAATAATTTTTACAGGAGAACCTATTGATAGGTAAGGCAGAGAATCAAAACGCTTATTAACGTACAAAGAGTCATTAACGAAAACCATACATTGATAATAATTTCTTTTATCCTCAGGTATGTTTATACTAATAAAAAAAATCATTATTGTCCGACTAAAATTGGGTAAAAAACAGAGGGATCCCTTTGTCAATAAGGGTTACCGCTTAAAAATCGATTGTCACAAAATC
>NZ_FMAR01000027.1 GCF_900094705.1 Chitinophaga costaii
TTCAGATCAAATTAAATTTAAAGCCCTTTCTTACATTTGGAAAATATATCTTTAACCTAAGAGACTTCACTGTCCGGCAAAATCGACCCACCTCAAACTACATAATAAAATGAAAGCAAATCACAACATTGATTTGCCGGGAACACCGCGCAACAAGTTGTTTAAAAGCGAAACTACATAATAAAATGAAAGCAAATCACAACCGGGCAGACAAGCTTTTACGCAGGGTTAAAGTTGTTTAAAAGCGAAACTACATAATAAAATGAAAGCAAATCACAACTAGAATGTTTAGTCTTACGAAAAACAGCAGGTGGTTTAAAAGCAAAACTACATAATAAAATGAAAGCAAATCATTACTCAATTCTCTTCAGTTTTCAAATTTCCCTTTGAATTATCGGGAGATAGATTTGCGACAACATGTAAATATCCAACAATTGGGGAAAAGAAAAAGGCTAATAAAAAGGCAGTCCAAAAGCTTATATTTTCCCTTTGAGCGATAGCACCACATTGAAAACAACCAATCAAATAAATCAAAAAGGAACCGCATACAAGAGAATAACAGCGTTTTCCATCATTTATAGTAGGGGTACATTTTTAATTAAGCAGGTAAAAATAGCGATACTTCAAGCTACTAAATATTTATAAACAAATCAACACCTTAGTCCCCCCCACATCACCCAAAACCTTCAATTTTCGTACCTTCCCACTCCATGCAATCACCCACCTTCCATCGCACGCGCCTCGCGCCCACACCGAGTGGGTATCTTCATATCGGCAATGCGCTTTCCTTTGCGCTCACGGCCAGTCTTGCCCGGTATTACGGCGCGCACACACTCCTGCGCATAGACGATATGGATCGCGAGCGCGTGCAACCTGCTTATATACAAGACATCTTCGATACCCTGCACTTTCTTAACATCCCCTGGAACGAAGGCCCGCAAAATGCAACAGCGTACCAACAGCATTTCTCTCAACTAAAGCGCCTATCGTATTACAACGAAGCCTTGGAAAAACTCGTGGCACAAGATATGGTCTATGCCTGCACCTGCTCCCGCGCTCAGATTTTGCGGCAGCGTGCAGATGGGAGTTATGCTGGTACCTGCCAGGCAAAACACCTCCCGCTGGATACACCGAATGCAGCCTGGCGGCTGCGCACAGACCTTACTCCATTACAAGTAAAAACACTGGAGCAAGGAACGATAACTGCTCCATTACCTGCTACCATGCAGCATTTCGTAGTACGTAAAAAAGACGGCTATCCTGCCTACCAGCTTGCCTCCCTGGTAGATGACCAACATTTTGGCGTAGACCTCATTGTAAGAGGAAAAGACCTTTGGGATGCTACCCTTGCACAGCAATACCTTGCTAGCGTATTGAACGCAACATCCTTTATCAACGCCACTTTTTATCATCACCCCCTCCTGTTGGAACCGGATGGACAAAAACTCTCCAAATCTGCCGGCGCTACTTCCATTCACTATCAGCGGACGCAGGGACATACGGCGGAAACTGTTTACAAAATGATCTCCGCCGCTTTACGGTTACATACACCCGCTACCCATTGGACATCGCTTGGTAAGTTGGTATTGCCAGCTACCCATGCATTGTAATCGGAAAAACATAGAACGCATTCCGGCTATTCACATGCCTACAACCTGCGCGTAGCGGGTAGCGGGTACCTGCGGCAAGAAACTGGGATAATTACAGGCAAATTCATTTTCCTTGTTGAAATAGAAAGTCTGAAGGGGTTTGATAAAAATCAATCCCCTCCCTATCTGCCGGTGATAAAATAGGTGGAAGCAGGCGGTCAGCGCCGCATAAATCCCAATGCAAAAGCGGTGCCTGTACCCAATAGCGCACCAGTGGCCACATCGCTGGGATAATGTACGCCCAGGTACATCCGGGAATATCCCACCGCAGAAGCCCATACCAGCGACGGTACAATAATATACCAGTGGGGATACGCACGCGCTAGTGTAACACCGGAACTGAAGGCAGAAGAGGTATGTCCGGATGGAAAGGAATAAGAACCTGGCTTATACACTGGCGTTAAGCGCATATTGGTGATAAAAGGCCGGGGACGTTTCACCAGTTTCTTGATCAGCAGGTTTATTAATTCCGTGCTGATGGCGTTAGTGGCCATGTAAAGCGCATTCTGCTTCATGTCTGCGTCGTTTTTAATCAACCCGGTAACAAGCAGAGTGGCAGGAATACCTACATTCACATAGAGGTTGGCGTCTGAAACAGTACGCCACACCGCCGTTTGCGATGGTGTCCTCGTGGTTTCCAAGTTTTCTAAAACCCGGTCATCGAATTGCTGCAGCCTGGACTGCGCCACCATGTTGGCCGGAAAGAGAAAAAACCACATTACCGCCACCAGGGCTATCGACCGTTTGGTCAGGGGAAACATATCCGCTTTCATGTGATAAAACGCTTTAATTTTTATCAATAACGATCCACTTTACAAGTATCCCTAATTGGATTCCCATTTCGATCCGTATATTTTATGCATACTATCCCCCATGATCTTCACCGTTTTTTTCCTTGGCAAAACATGGCTCAATAAGAAGCTTACCAGTTTATTTCCAGTGCCACTCACAAAGGAAGGTACAGTGCCTATTTTTTGCAGACATTCTTCCACTACCTGCGCTGGCAACTGGGCTTTTGGCTCCAGGAAACTGCCCTTCCGGGGATGGGTATTATTGTAATTAGGCGTAGCCGTAGCACCAGCACAGCAGGCAATCACGTCTACCCCAAAAGGCTTCCATTCATACCATAACCCTTCCGCCAGCACCCGGTCAAAAGCCTTGGAGGCCCCATAAGTGGCAAGAAACCCGGAGCCTTGAAAACCCGCCAGGGACGCCATCATCACAATGCCGCCCCGGCGGCGGGCCACCATTTTACCGCCAAAATAATGTAGCAGGGCCAGTGGTGTTTGAACGTTTACCGCTGCTATATCCAAATGGGTGGATGGGCCCGTGGAAAGATAAGGCCCTATAAAAGATAACGCAGCATTATATACCAGGAAATCAATAGCAGTATCGCCAATAACATGGATGATTTGTTGGGTAGCATCCGGGGCTGCCAGGTCGCAAACTACGGGCAATACTTTCACCCCATACCGGGTTGCAATGTCCGCAGCGGTGGCTTCCAGCTCCTCCTTACGACGGGCAATCAGCACCAGGTTCATTCCCCGGCTAGCCAGCGCATGGGCGTAAGCTGCACCCATGCCCTCAGATGCACCGGCTACCAACGCCGTAGTACCATATTTCTGTTTAAACATTCAGGATTAATTTTTTGGCTGACCAGAACTTGCGGCGGAAAACGGATTAACGGAAGACCACATCCTGTACATTACAATAACAGGGAAAATAACCCAGGCTGCGTTAGACAGTAGTACACGGCTCAACTGTGGCGTAGCATGCTCACCGTTTATTTCTTCAAATAAAATGATAAATACATTTGTCAGCATAACAGATGCCCACACAATACTGGCAAACCGTATCCAGTTTTTCCCTTTGGCATAAGCATAAATAGCCACCGCATAAAAAGGGCCAAAGAAAATAGCATCTATCCATATGGTAGCGCGCCACCAGGCTGGTCTTGCCATCAACACCGGATCAAAATTATGACCGTACCAATGGACCAGGTCCACCAATACGGCAGGCGGCCAGGAGGGATATTGAAAATGATATGCATCTGGTATAATTAATTGTTCAATGTCTACGATATAAGTAATGAAAAAAAGATTGACGCAAAAGAAGACAATGAGCGCAATGTCCAACGGGCGTTTTGATAACGGTAAAGGATGCATAATTCGATACAATATTTTTTTGAAGGCTAAATATAATAAACCTCTACCTACTGTTAGTTACTATTTTCTGGCATCAATAACGTAGACTTACCAATATTTTGGAAAGGAAACGCAGTTGCCGGCAAGGAAGAAGTCGCCAGGTACCGGGCATTGGACCACTATAATCCTTGACACTTTTGTAAATAGAAAAGTTATTACTGCCAGCAGTGATATCGGGGAATCTTTGTAAACAGCAGCATATCCGTTATGCATCGTTAGGGCTTCTTTCTCCCTTTATACAAAGCCCTGCGCTGTAAAAACAGGCAGGGCTGAATAGTGTAAGCGGAATAGCCGTGGATGACGGCATATATTAATGCGTAAACCTTAAGATTGATCCAGGGTCATGATGTCGCGGTCAAAAAGATAAAGCCCACTCTTGTCGTCGCCAATGAGTTCCAGCTTATCGTTGCAATCCCTGGCCAGTTTTTCTTCTTCCATTTGTTCCAATACATACCATTGCAGGAAATGATCCGTAGCATAATCCTTCAATTCTCTTGCTATTTCCACAAGGTTATTAATGCTTTCGCTCACTTTTACTTCATGTTTATAAAGCTGATCGAAGGCACTTTTCAGGGAAACAAAGGTAAGCACCGGCTTTTCCAATGCAGGCACTACCGCAAAACCGCCCCTTTCGTTAATATAATGGATTAGCTTCAGCATGTGCATCCGTTCTTCTTCACTGTGCCGGAAGAAAAACTGGGTAACACCTTTCAGACCAGGTTGTATTTCCGCCCAACTGCCCATGGCCAGGTAAGCCTGGGAACTCTGTGCCTCCATCAGCACCTGGGCATTAAGGGCATCTTGCATTCTCTGTATTAACATAGATTTAAATTATTGTGTATGTAAATATAAGCATACCCTCCAAAAATTTCCTCTGTCTAACAAAAAATTCCGGATCCGATAATTTAGTGAGCATCACAAACTAATAGTCCAACGCGATATGCGTTACGTATCATCATCGCCAAACTTCCGTTAAACTGGATGCAACGTTACACGGGTAATATGTTTTTCAGTAGTAATACTTTAAATTTTCTCAACCCTTCCTTTTGTTTCAATAGCGCCACTACACCTTTAACCCGCCAAAAATACTGATCATCATCACCGCCAGCACGATCAGCGTAATACAGATATAGAGCCTGTCTTTCTCCAGTACAAAACCCACCAGTGAAAAAGCTATGCGAAAAATAGGTGTAAGAATTAGTATTACCACGCCCAGCTGGACATACGCCTTCGCATCTCCTTGTTGCATCCCCGTCAAAATTTCCTTTAGCGTTGTAAATCCCGCAGCAGTACCCAGGAACTGATGATAAGGTGGTCTTGCCTGCCTGCCAGACTGCATGAGATATAATAACCCGCCAATACCTACGATAACACTGGCAGTGATCACTCCAAGCCGTAATTGCCAGCCAATGATCTGTTCTATATCGTGGTCTACCAAAAACCTTTTTGAAGTTCTTTTCATACTTTATATTTTTAAAGAAGGCCTTTAAAATTGATGATGATAACCATTATAGATCATCTCGATAGCCACAAAGGAAATAGCAGCACAGAAAAGGTATCGCAGCAGCTTGGGATCAATACGGGCCAGCAATTTAGCCCCGGTAAATGCACCGCCTATCACCCCCAGCACCACCGGGAAGGCAATGCCAGGGTCCATATAACCCCGCTGAAGATATACCACCGCGCTGGCCGCCGCCGTAACACCGATCATAAAATTGCTCGTAGTAGTACTCACCTTGAAAGGGATATGCATCGTTGTATCCATGGCCAGCACTTTCAATGCGCCAGACCCAATGCCCAGCAAACCCGACATGATGCCAGCTAACGTCATGATGGAAAAACCTGCCCCAACATGGTTTAATTGATAAGGCACTACACCATCTTTGGTAGGATAACTACTATTGAGCTTGAATTTCACCGACCACTTGCTACCCACGGCCAGCGCTTCCTGGTTTTTCTTACGAATGGTCATTGCTGCCGAAAACAATAAAATGGCGCCAAACAAGATGGCAATTGTATTGGTAGGCGTATACACTGCTATAAATGCGCCGATCACGGCACCAATGGTCGTGGCTATCTCCAGGAACATACCCAGGCGTATATTGGTAATGCCTTCTTTTACATAAGCACTGGCTGCACCAGATGAGGTAGCGATAGATGCCAACAGGGCCGCACCAATGGCATAGCGGATGTCGATATGAAATACCAGCGTAAGCAAAGGGATCACCACCACGCCCCCGCCTAAGCCGGTCAGCGATCCTACAAGACCGGCCAGGTAAGCGCCTGCCAGTAAGATAAGTGTAAATGCAAGAATGGACATTACAGTAGTTTTTAATAATTATGAGCGAGGATATGGCGGATGATGTCGAGGGCCGCCTTTTTGCGTTTGGCTTTGATCGCCTTAAAAAGATCTTCATGCAAATGATGACTCATAGCAAAATGAGCAAAGCCCTGCAAAGCGCGCTTGGAAAAAAATGAGCGGATAGTAGCCGTAAAATGCTGGTATAGCCCAGCCAGCACCCGATTGCCCGACGCGTGAGCTATCGCCATGTGAAAAGCAATATCTGCCTCCGTACACGCCTGCCGGTCTTCTGCTGCTATGGCTTCTTTGCGGGCAAGGAGGCACTCCCCGATGGCTGCCAGCTGTGCCGGTGTATGATGTGCAACTGCCAACGATACAATTTCCTCTTCCAGCAACTTCCGCACGGCATTGATCTCTTCAAAATTTGCCCTTTGCAAACGTTGTTCCAGGCTCGCTGTTTCCAGGTCGGCATTCACAAACGTGCCTGCACCCTGCTGTACCTTCAGAATACCCGACATTGCCAGGCTTTTGATCGCCTCGCGGATGGTGGAGCGCCCCACCGCATATATTTTCATTAACGCCGGCTCCGCCGGAATTTTATCTCCCGGCTTGTAACGCTTACGTTGAATATCGTCACGGATCTTTTCCACCACTTGGTCCGACAGCCTGGCACGCTTCATGGCATTACATTTTATACAAACATACGATGTTTTATAAAACATCTGATGTTTTATTTATTCCTGGCGAGCAGATGTTAGCCGGTGGATATACTTCAATTTCACGCATCGCACGATTACACAGAAAAAATCCCTACCTTTAAAATGGGTCATTCAAGATCCTAATGGATGAATGGTAATTGCCTGCGCATGCTTTATAAATTCCTGGTAACTGCATACAACTGATTGATGGTCTCATATACTGGATATAATGATGGAGAATTGGTGGGCCTCCTGCAACAGGGTGATCATAGGGCTTTCGAGGAGCTGTATAACCGGTATTGGAAACTTGTTTTTTCTGTGGCCCTTTCCAAACTGGACAACTACACCGAAGCAGAAGAAATTGTTCAGGAAATTTATACCGACTTATGGGCCCGTCGCCAAACTGCCGAAATCCGCTCTGTAAAGCACTACCTGGCAGCCTCCGTTAAATACCAGGTAATGACCCTGCTAGCCAGGAGAAACCGTCGTAATCAATTAGAAAGCGGTCTTCAGGCCGCTCCTTCTTTCACCACCCCTACCAGCCAACGCCTGGAATTTAACCAGCTGCTACAAGAACTGGAACAATTAGTAGACGCCCTTCCCGAAAAATGCCAATTGATTTACCGCCTCAGCCGGGAACAAGGTTATTCTCACAAAGCAATTGCTACCCAGCTTAATATCTCTTCCAAAACCGTGGAAACCCAGATCACACGGGCGCTTGCCCGCATCCGAAAAGGATTGAACGATGCAGCCTTTTTCCACTTCTTTTAAAAAAAATAAAAAAATATGGGTAGTCAAGTAAGGGATCGCCGCTTTTCCCTTACTTATGTTTAGTATGGATGAGAAACGCTACCAGGAATTGGCTGAAAAATGGCTACAGGGTACCATCAGCCCTGAAGAAAAGCAGGCATTCACCGAATGGTACCGGCTAAAAGGGAAAGATATGCCCCAAAACGTGCCGGAAGAGTTTGTCAGTGATGAAGCCGCGCATCAATACCGTATCTGGCAAAAAATACAGGCGCAAATAACGCCGGTGGTACCTATAAACACACGCAAACGAAGGCTGTCTTATGCCGCAGCCCTATTTATATTAATTACCGGAGGTAGCTTGTTTTTGTTTTTACAGCAGCGGTCACACGCACCCATCCTAACGGCAAAAACCACCGCGCCCGTCATTGCTCCCGGAAAAAATGGAGCCGTGCTAACATTGGCCAATGGCCAGCAATTAGTACTCGACAGCCTGCACAATGGCGTGATCGCCACCCAGCAAGGCGCAAAGGTGCTTTTACAAAATGGACAATTAACCTACGATCCAACCGGGGAAACGACGGATGTCGCCTATAATATGATAGCTACGCCCCGGGGGCGCCAGTTCCAGGTAACCCTGCCGGATGGCACCAAAGCCTGGCTGAACGCGGCGTCTTCCATCCGCTACCCCACCGTTTTTCATACACCGGAACGTAGCGTACAAATTACGGGTGAAGTATATTTTGAAGTAGCCCAAAATGAAAAGCAGCCTTTTTCCATCCTGATAAATGAGGATACAAAAATTGAAGTGCTGGGTACCCACTTTAATGTAAATGCCTATGCAGATGAAAAGACCGTGAAAACTACGCTGCTGGAAGGCGCTGTAAAGGTAAGCCTGCATGCCGCAAACCTGGTACTGAAGCCTGGTCAGCAGGCACAAACTCTGCCAAACGGCCTTATTAAACTTTTGCCCAATGTAGATACAGAGGAAGCAATTGCATGGAAAAATGGATTATTCCAGCTTAACAGCGCCGATGTGCCGGCCATTATGCGCCAACTATCCCGTTGGTATGATGTAGAAATTACTTATGAAGATGGTATTCCCAACGGCCATATCAGTGGAAAAGTACCCCGCGATATGAACTTGTCGGAGGTATTGAAAGTGCTGGAATTAAGTGGATTACATTTTAAAATAACTGGAAAAAACATAACCGTACTGAAATAAACTCGTAAAAAAAACCGGAAGTGTTGAAGCCACTCCCGGCGAGTATTTGGCCAATTTTTTTACAATCTGACAGACTGCTTATTTATCAACCAAACAATGCAAAACTATGCAATCGACTTTTTATTGCAAACTTTTCCCGCCAGGAGAAAAAAGGCGGAATTCAACCAAAATATGGATGACGATGAAGTGGACGGCCTTTTTTATTTTAGCAGCCTGCCTTCAGGTAAGCGCCCGGGGATATGCCCAGCGCATCAACATTTCCGCACACAATGTTACTTTAGATGCCGTGTTCAAAGAAATAGAGCATCAATCTAACTACTATTTTGTGTACAGGGACGAATGGCTGCATGCCACTGCCAAAGTAGACGTATCGATTCAAAACGCCACCATAGAAGAGGCATTAAAACTTTGTTTCAAAAACCAACCATTTAGTTATGCCATTGTAGGCAAAACCATTGTGTTGAAGCCCCAGGAAAATGCACCGGAAACGGTGGCTTCCCAGCCACCGCCCGGTGATATAAAAGGATACGTGGCCGGTGACAACGGCCCACTGTATGCCGCCACAGTCATCAATAAAAGAACCGGCACCGGCACTGCCACCAATCTCAGAGGAGAATTTACCTTATCGGACGTAAATGAAAATGATGTCTTGATCATCAGCTCTATCGGGTACGAAAAACAGGAAATTTCTTTGAAAGACAAAAAAGGCGTTATATCGGTGCAGCTCAAAGTAGCCGTTAATAAGCTGGACGAAGTACAGGTATTGGCATATGGGCAAACCACCAGCCAGCGTATCAATACCGGCACCGTAACGAAAGTTACTGCCGCAGATATTGCGAAACAACCGGTCACCAACGTGTTGCAGGTATTAGCCGGACAGGTGCCGGGCATGCTCATCACGGAAAATAGTGGTACCCCCGGCGCCGGCATCAAAGTACAGATACGTGCCGCCGCTTCATTGCCATCTATCAATAACGTGGCCGCTACCGGAACTGCGCCTCTTTATATTATCGATGGAGTATCCTTCCTTTCTGAACCTGTTTATTCTGCCGGCGGAAATACCAAAGGATTCCTGCAACCTTCGTTTGGAAGCAGCCCGTTGAATACCATGAATCCAGGCGATATTGAAAGCATAGAAGTGCTCAAGGACGCCGACGCCACCGCCATATACGGCAGCAGAGGTGCCAATGGAGTTATACTGATTACCACCAAAAAAGGTAAAGCCGGTAAAACAAAATTGGACGTAAACGTTAATAGCGGTATTTCAATGGTGTCAGACCTGCACAAGGTGCATAATATGACAACCGCTCAATACCTGGAAGTGCGTCACCAGGCTTTTGATAACTCTAACCTGACTCCTACCGCTTCTACCGCACCAGATCTTGTGCTGTGGGATACTACCAAAACTACCGATTTTGCCAAAACGCTGATAGGCCGCACCGCACATCTGACGGATGCTGCGGTGAGTTTCTCCGGAGGTAATTTCCAAACTAATTTTCTCCTGAGTGGTACTTATCACAAAGAAACTACTGTAATACCGGGCGATTATAAATATGGCAGAGGTGCCGTTCACTTGTCTGTAGAACACACTTCTCCCGACAGGAAATTTATGGCCAATATTTCTGCTACAATGACAGTGGACAAAAATAACAACACTGCTAGGTTGGGCTACTCTACTGACCTGGCCAGCGTAGCATTCAGCATGGCACCCGATTTCCCGCTATACGACTCTACCGGCAAAAACTTGTATTGGTTTGATCTCAATACATATTCATTGGCATATGATAATCCACTCAAATATAAATACGACCGCTATACAGCAAAGACCAATAACCTGATTGGTAATATTATGCTGAAATACACCCCTGTTCATGGGCTGAACCTGAAAGTAAGCACCTCCTATAACAAACTGCTTACCGACGCCCAGAGCCAGGTTTCTTCTTTATCGCTGAACCCTTTTAATACTACTTATCTACCTTATTCCTACTTCCAGCAAAACTATGCAGAAACCTGGAACGTAGAACCACAGGCAGATTACACCCATAAGATTGGCGATGGTACGCTGAATGTACTGGTAGGTTCTACCTTGCAGAATAATAGTTATGTGCAGCCTTTTTATATCTCGGCAAATCACTACACTTCCGATGCATTACTGGGTTCTGTAGCCGCTGCGGGTAGCATTTATGTTACCAATTTCAGTTCTGAATATAAATACCAGTCTGTTTTCGGAAGGGCTAATTATAACTGGCTCAATAAATACATCGTAAATATTAACTACCGCTATGATGGCTCTTCTAAATTTGGTGTCAATAACCGCTTCGGCAGCTTTGGATCGGTAGGCGCCGCATGGATCTTCTCTGAAGAAAATCTCATCAAAAACAAGCTCTCGTTCCTGAGTTATGGAAAGCTGCGGGGAAGCTATGGTAGCTCTGGTAACGACCAGATACCCAACTACCAATACCTTTCCACCTATCAAACCACCTACTATGGGTATAATGGCATATCAGGGTTAGTACCCAGTAAAATTGCCAATCCAAACCTCAAATGGGAGGTAAATAAAAAATCTGAAGTCGCCTTGGATCTAGGATTTTTGAAAGACAGGATACTGGTATCTGGCACCTGGTATGTGAACAACACGAACAATCCCCTGGTGAGCAATCCCCTCTCCACAGTTTCCGGTTTTTCATCCTACTATGCTAACCTGCCCGCATTGATACGGAGAAAAGGCCTGGAGTTTACGCTGTCTACTCAAAACATCAAAAACAAAAACTTTAGCTGGAATACCTCTATCAACATCAGCTTTGCGCAAAGCAAACTGGTATCCTTCCCCACTATTGCCAATACCGGGTACATCAACTACATGGTAGTAGGACAATCCATGAGTACCATCTACGCGTGGCACTATACCGGACTATCAGCCACTACCGGATTGCCCACTGTTTTGGATGCCAACAAGAATGGAACCACCCTGCTATCAGAAGACGGCCTGGCGGCCAATGGCCTGGGCGACAAAATAGCAGTAGGTAAATCAGATCCAGATTACTTTGGTGGGATGAACAACTCCTTCCGGTACAAAGGCTTTTCACTAGACGTTCTATTGCAGTTCGTAGGACACGCTACCAAGCAAAGCATCGACTACGGCAGCACTACCCCTCCCGGTTACGATGCTACCAATAAATCCTCCTATATCTACGATCTGTTTAAGCAAACCAATGGTAAAATTGCTACCAAAACATTCGGATACAACACCGATGGAAGTGCCTACAACTCCTACGTGAAGTATTCACAGTCGGATGCCTTACTCAGTAACGGTGCCTATTGGAGAGTAAAAAATGTATCGTTATCCTACACCTTCAGCGAAAGTTGGTTAAAACATATCAAAATGAGTGCAGCCCAACTATACCTGCAAGGACAAAATCTCTTCACCGGCACCAAGTTCAGGGGCTTTGACCCGGAAAGCCCTGCAGGGAACATTCCGCCGCTGAAGACCTTTACTGCAGGCGTTAAATTCTCCTTCTAGTTTTAGGGTGACCCTCTAAGCGCCGTCCACCCACAACTAGGATTAACATAAACGATCAAGCCAAAAAAAATTGGTATGAAACTTACAATCAAATCACCTAAAATATTTGCAGCAGCACTCATTGCCCTAGGCATGTCGGCTGCAGGCTGCAAGAAATTCATCGATGTAGACGCACCCAGCGACCAGTTGGTTACGTCTACTGCTTTTGCTACAGACAATACGCTGAAGTCTACCATCTCAGGAATGTATATCACCATGGCGTACTCTAATTCGTACGACCTCCAGTTTAATCTTTCTTTTCTCACCGGCAACTCCAGCGATGAATTTAAATTTTATGTTCCCAGCAGCGATTACGATCCCTATTATTTCTACACCCTGGCGACAGACGAATACAAAGTGGCCGCCTTATGGGCCGATCTTTATTCCTCTATCTACCAGGCCAATTCCATCATTGAAGGCGTGCAAAACAGCACCGGCACGATAAGTAGCACCATGAAAACGGAAGCGATCAGCGAAGCCAAATTCGTAAGAGCATTCTGTCATTTCAACCTGGTGAACTTATATGGTGATGTTCCCATTGTAACTACAACCGATGCAGTGAAAAACAACACCCTCTATCGCAGCAAGAAAGAAGATGTTTACAAACAAATTATCTCAGACCTCACAGACGCCAGGGATCACCTGCTAACAGATTACTCCTACGCAAATGGAGAACGTACACGGCCCAACAAATACGTAGCCCAAGCCTTACTGTCAAGGGCTTACCTGTATGCAGGCGATTGGGCAAATGCACAGTTAAATGCCGACAGTGTCATTAATCACACAGAATTATATAACCTGCTTAGTACCGAAAAACTGGGCGGTATTTTTGTAAAAAACAACCAGGAGGCTATCTGGCAAGTAACCGCCTCCCCTGCCGCCTTTGTTGGCTTTACACAAGAGGGTCAATATTATAGCTTTGGGAGCAAATCCATCCCCAACTACCTGCTGAGCGATTATCTCGTAAAGGCTTTTGAAACAGGAGACAAGCGGTTCGACAACTGGGTAGGCACCAGCACCTATGAAGGAACGACCTATTACTACCCATTTAAATACAAACAATCTGCAGAGGATGAGGGCGATGACGGAGAATATTGCACCTACCTCCGGCTGGCAGAGCAATACCTGATAAGCGCAGAAGCAAAGGCCCAACAAAATAATCTCAGTGGCGCCATTGCAGCCATCAATGTGATCCGCAGCCGTGCCGGACTGCCCGCAACAACCGCCTCTAGCCAGGCCGACATACTGCTGGCCGTTGAACAGGAACGCCGGATAGAACTCTTCGGCGAGTATGGTCACCGCTGGAACGACCTGAGAAGAACAGGTCGCGCCGATGCTGTATTGAGTAAGGTAAAAGAAGGATGGACCACTAATGCAGCTTTATATCCCATTCCTAAATACGACCGGAATAATAACCACAACCTTACACAGAATCCTGGTTATGGAGAGTAAACATCCCTATTCATAAATATTTGCGCTAATAACAAATCCCGGAACGCTGTGTTCCGGGATTTGTTATTAGCGTTTGAATCTAAAAAATAAGAGCCTATATTTTACAGCATTCTTTACAACAGCAGGATAAAAAGTTTCTAACTAACTCATTAGATACATGAAACCTTTGCGCATGGGTATTTCAGTAATACCAATAGCCCATACCTGGTTTCTTTTTGTAATAAGCAAGTCTTTCAATAGTTAAGGATATACTTTGCCAAACGCATTATCTGGACGTAATGTATGCCCTCAATAATAGCACGACTGATGCCGCTACTAAATTATTTAATACGAAGGTGAAATTGTGGATCAAGTTGAAAACATGGGGGATTAATGTTAAAGCTGTTTTTTTGCGGATTAAATCAACATTTTGGAAGAGAGTTACCGTCAGTTAATAGAATTGCTTTTGCCCGCCGGG
>NZ_FMAR01000028.1 GCF_900094705.1 Chitinophaga costaii
TTTATCTGTTTGCTAACTTTTATTACGCGATCGTTTGCATCATAGGCTTGGATAGTCAATATTTGTTCATCCGGTGCAATGCCGCTTTGTAGGTTGGTAACGTGCGTGAAAGTGGAGAGTCCTTTACCCGCGAAGTCGTATAAAGTACTGTTCACCACCAGGCCTCCCTGCAGGTTGTCACTGATTGTTTGAACGGGGCGGCCTTTTTTATCGTAATAAGTGGTGGTTGTAAGCCATTGATCGGTGCCTAGTACCCGCACTTTGTTGCCAGTTGGCAGGCTATTGGTCTGGTTGCTGCTAGTGCTTACCGGGGTGGCATAGGCGCTGTTGTCAGGGTCGGCTTGGAGCTTGGAGAAATCACCTGCCTGTAGCGCTTTAACTCCAGTGTAAGTATAATTATCATAATAGGTGTAGGTAATGGGGTCGTAGCCGGTAATGTTGGGTAAGGGATTCACCACCGTTACCTGTTCGGCACTACCTTGCAGGATGGGATTGATCTGCGCGGTGAATTCCGCGTTGGTTTCTGAGTTAAAGCCATCCTGGAAAGTAATAGTTTGACGGGCTTCATACAGCGCCTGCCCGGTTGTACGTACACCCAGCACCAGGTCTGTAGGGCCTGGGAAAGTATTAGACAGGGTAATCGTTGCACCAGGTGCTGCATCCAATGTGCTTTGCAGTTGGGCGGCTGTTTGTGTAGATGGATATAAAGCGGTCATCACTGGCCGGTTTAAGGCATCATAAAATGTTGTCAGCCATTGGTGTTGGGTAAGCATGTTGGCATCCTGGGTAAAAACCAATCTATCACGGGTATCATACACCATTGCTACCGTCCCGGCCCCAGGGATTTTTTTTGCGATCAACCGGTTCTTATTGTCATAAGTGTATTGAAAGCAAAGTTCGTCCGCAACGATTTGCGGAATAACCCAGTTGGTGCTAATAATGCTTACCGCCTTGGGCGATATTACGCATCGCAGGTTATTCAGGTCGTCGTATACATAATAAGTACATAACCAGCCGCTGTGACCATCTGCGGTTCCGCTGATGGATACTTTTTTCAGGATCACATGACCTGCATTGTCTTTAAATTCCACTACCTGGTGGCCCTGTTCATCTATCGTCAGATTTTTCATCAAGGTTCCTGCGGGAAAGGTGGTGGTGGAAGTTGGAATACTTCCCGTAGCCGGCATTCTCCATATGCGGATGCCATCCGTGGTCGTATTCAGCAAATATTGTTGCTGTACAGGATGATTGCCGCCGGAAGAGGCCCAGCTATTACCTGCCGAAAAGCTTTTAAGCGTGCGGTTCAGCGGGGATGACTCAAATTGGTTTTCCTGGTACAATACCTGCTCTCCCTGGGTGCCTGGATTTAAGCTGGCATTGCTATAAAAACTTTGCTGGGTGCTGAAGGGATTGGTTTTAAAGGCTCCATCGTTCGCGCCGGTTTGAACGTAAGGCAGATATGTGTATTGCTCCCTGCCATAGCCATCGAATAGGGTGGGGGATACCAGGTCGTATCCTAATGGACTAAAACCCTTGGCAACCGTCTGGATGCTCCTGCCAAGTCCATCTCCGTACTGCGTGGTTTGTTTTACCTGTTTAACTGTATTGGCAGGGTTAACTACTACTACCCGGTCTGTGGTGATCATATTGGGTTCATACGTGCGAATATAGTTTCCGGGCATGTTTACATATGCCGCTGGTACAGTAACGGGTGTTGCGGAGGGAAGGGTATTCGCTACAGGAACATTTTGCGCATATGATTTGGCTATCCATAAAGTGCTAGCCAGTGAAACCATTGTTAGCGAACGAAAAAGGCCGGGTGCAGTTAACATGAGTACGGGATGTTATAATGTTATTTCGGGTAAAGGGCTTTTGTTGCGATGCTTGTTTAATCAATAGCATCATAAACAACCATTGTATGCCTGGAAACGCAGTGAATAAAGACGCCTGCAATAGCAAACATATTAACAATCAAGCAAATATAGCTTTGTCAAACGGAAATGCTAGAGGTATATAATGCTGGAAGATGGGTTGCTCCATCAAGTATAGTTACACAATATGCAAAAAAAACATTTAGATTTAACAAAAACAACGTTCGTTGAAAAAATAATTTTTTTTATACAAAGAATGCTTGCAAAACCGGAAGTGAAACTTTAGATTTGTTTATTGTTATCTTAAATCGTTTGTTAGGCCAGTGTACCTCACTGCTTAAATTTTTTACCTATACATTAATGTTATACTTATGAACAGACGGCTTCCCTGGCTGCTTGTATTTTGTCTGCTATCAGGTTTTTTTTCACATATTCATGCCCAATCAGTAGTAGGTGGGGATCAATTCGACTATTCTCCCAAAACCCCTGCGGTAGCTGCTATGCAAAAGATGGTAGATGTACCGATAAGTTATTATTCCGGTTCGGCAAATATTTCCATACCGTTGCATGTGGTGAATTCGAAGTCCATAAAAATTCCATTGTCGGCCAATTATGAAACTTCCGGTATTAAGGCCGACCAGGAACCGTCTTTACTTGGCTTAGGGTGGACATTAAAGGCTGGTGGCATGATTTCGCGCTCGGTGGTTGGCAATCCAGATGAGGGTTTGGTCATTGCCAAATGGAAGGATTCTTCTTATACACCATCATCCGGGTCTACCCCCGGCTATTGGCATACATGGTGGGAATCTCCCGTAGATTCTGTTGCATCAGGTTTCCGTTACTACGGAGGGTATTTCATCGACAATGGTCATAGTATCAATATCTCCCAGGTGTCGTCCGATATAACAACCCATAACCAATTAGTGAAAACAGGCCAAACCATACCCAGTTCGCTGTCTGACTGGATGTTTTATGGACTCAATGATGATGGGCCGGATTGGTTTTATTTTAATTTTGGCGATTATTCAGGTAAATTCTTCTTCGGCAGTGGGAGGGTGCCTATTATAGTTCCTTATAATAAGGATCTTAAAATTGTTCCTGTGCTGCATACTGCCCCGGCGTCCAGTAAATTTACTGATAATTACTTTGATTCCTGGGCCATTACTACGCCAGAAGGAATTACGTATTATTTTGGTGAAACAACCGCATCAAAAGGATTTGTATATTTTGGTACAGCAGGAGTACGCCCAAACTCCTGGCAGCTCACTAAAGTGGTCAATCATAATACGAAGGATAGTGTGATGTTAACGTATCTTCCCGATGTCGTTTACCATGATACAAAATCGCCCAGGCAGGATTTTATTGACCAGACAACGTATGACACCTGCAAAGATTGCGGATATGGAATTCGGGGTTGGGGAAGTGGAAGTGGGGCCGATCCAGCTATTTCAGCTATTACTACCCGTACAGAACAAGTGAACTTTTATTATTCAACGTTGAAATTGAATGGGGATACTATTGAGACTTATAATAAATTAGATTCCATTGTTGTTGGCAATATCGCCAATGGAACTAAATATAAAAAGATACAATTTGATTTTGGCCGCTTTCAGTCTGGCCGGCTTAAATTAAAGGAAGCGTTGGTAATGAACTATCAACATACCCAGGTGTTACCTTATACCTTTAATTATTACGACACATCCTTTCAAAAAATATACCGGCGTAGGGAGCACGATTCTGTACCTTTTTTCAATGGACTAGCACAGGATTTTTGGGGGTATTATAATGATGCCGTCAGTAATGCGTATGCCGGTTCATTATATTTAGCTAAAGCCATCCCTAAGGATGATTATCTTTTACCTAAAGATACATCAAGTTATACAATAAACAGATCTCCTGCATGGCCGCAAATGCAGCGGGATATCCTCAATGAGATCATTTATCCGACTGGTGGAAAAACGAAGCTCACTTACGAGCCACATACCGCCTCAGTAGGGAGATTAATGAATGGGTCGATAGGCGATTTTGAAACGTATATTATAGATCCGCATCATCATTTCAATATTACGGATACCATCGGAGGGCTTCGGGTTAAGCAAATTGCGCAAATAGACCCGGTACGGAATGATACGCTTATAAAAACATTTTCCTATACTTTGCCTGGCTCCTCCACCTCTTCTGGTTTTCTGCATATTTCTCCATCGATTATAATAGATGTAACTGCCAGTTTCCCGGATTGTGGAAATAGTTATAATCATCCTAAATACCTGCTATCGACGGATAATATCCAGACTGGTACAGGCAGCAATTACCACGTGACGTATAAATATGTTACGGAAGCACAGGTACATAATAATATAAAAAATGGATATACACGGTATGAGTTTTATGACGATACCAATACAGATTCTACCTTTTACTTTAATGTTTGTGATAATGTCAATAATAATTGTGCTATCGGTGCGTTGGATGTAATGGCGCCCTGGCAGGAAAAAAAGCCGTTGGAGAATCTTTTGTCCGGTACGCCTAAAAGCACAAGTATTTACAATAGCAATGATCAATTAATTTCCCAGGAACGTGAAAGCTATTTAGCAATTAGGTATCCTGGCATAAACCGCGTGGTGGAGCTTTCTACAATTTTAAGTACCAAAATATGTGATTACGCAGGTCCCCCACGGTTACCGATACCAGGACAGCCGAGTAATCGTATGTTGTATCCCCCGGATCAGTCTTATATGTATATGCACACATCTGTGCTTGGGAAAATGGCCGTATTACAACAACAAAAAATAAGTGATTTCTACGATCTTACGGGGCTTAAGAAAAGTGATACTACACAGTACTTTTACCAAAGCCCTAATCACATTAGTCAAACCGCCTCAAAGACAAGGGATAGCAATGCAGATACCATCGTGAGTCAGGTTATTTATTCACTGGATCTAAAGGATATAAACGGTACGGATTCATTGGGCCTGCAGATGAGAAATGCCAGCATGAACGTACCAGTGGCTCAATTTATTAGCCGGAATGGACAGGTAGTTGCAGGTGGTTATAGCCTATACCGCAGAACATCTGCTGTAGACAGCAATAGTATTTTACAGCGGGAGCAATACAAGCTCACCACCACAGTGCCACTCGCTCCTGCAACATTGAATCTTACATCAACGTACCCCAAATTATTAAATTTCCCTGCATCCTATTTTCAACGTATCAATACCCTTTCGTATGATAACGACAACAATGTTATTCAAATAATACAAAAGGATCAGAATGTTAATGGGTTTATCTGGGGATACAACAATACTGCACTCACCGCCAAGGTAGCCAATGCTGGATCTTCAGAGATTGCTTTCACCAGTTTCGAAACGAATGACAATGGCAATTGGACGGTTCCTGCTGGTGTAAGAAGTAATACCGGTTTCACCGGTCAACAATCTTACACTTTAAGTAATGGTAGTGTGTCGCTTATTATCCCCGCACCGGGTAAAAAGGTGGTAGTGTCTTACTGGAGCAACGGAGGCGCGGCAACTGTAAATGGGGTGGCGGCTACAGCAGGTCCTGCGAGGAACGGCTGGACTTACTATGAGCATCTGCTACCGGAAACCACAACAACGATTACGGTAAGTGGTTCCGTGACAATAGACGAATTGCGTTTATATCCCGCCATCAGTCAGATGACAAGCTATACCTATGATCCTTTAGTGGGCGTTACCAGTGTAACAGGTCCCGACAATCGTACTGCTTACTATGAATATGATACGTTGGAGGAACTGACCGCCATACGGGATATTGATCGAAATATTGTGAAAGCAGCAGATTATCGTCAGGCCGGTTTTGGAACTACCAGCGCAGTGTGGAGACCAGCCGGCCAGACCCGCTGTAAACCTTGCGCCGCTAATGCTGCTTATGTAACTAATGTCGTACAGTCGCTGAATGTGGATCTCAATAAAAATAGTAGCACCTGGAATACTTATCAATGGGTGGACACACAGGATACATCTATTTGTAGGGATGTTTCCGCATGGTCAAATACGGCCACCGCTACCCGCTGCCTGCTGGATGGAAATGGACAAAGTACCGGTTATCAGCAGCAGGAACAGATTGATTTAAATCCATGTAGTCCCACCTACAATACAACCAGGTGGGTGAATATATCTTTTAATACGGTTTGTGTAGCTTGCACAGGTACTGATAGGAGACTTGTTTTAGGTAATTGTGAAACAGGTCATAAAGTCTATACATTATCACAGGCCATACTTGGCAGTGGAGGTACCGTAACGTATAATTGCACCTATCATCTCGAATGGAGTGATTGTTACAAAGGCCCTGATGTAGTAGAAACTGGATTTTCTTCGCCCTGTACGATTGGACTAAGCTGTAGTGATTGGTAAAAAGCATTTGCCTTCCAGGTAAATAAATAGATTGCCTGGAAGGGGGCTTAATTGGGTGTCCTGATTGCTAAGTCAAGTTCAGTCTCTTGATGTCATTTTACTAAATTAAGATTTTTTCACCTTAACTTAATGTCCTTCAAAATAGGGCAAGATCAGAGTTTATCTAATTACCAATTATAAATACCACCACAAACCAAGTGATAGGTTTTTTCTTCTGTATTAATTTTAAATTTTATCTTGTTAAGTTGATTGATTTTATGCAATTGACTTGAGTCTAATTCATATCCATTATATAATTCGGGATCGTCTTCATTAGGGGTAACGATCTCAAGCAGTTTGTTCAAGGATATATCAATTTCGATCTCACTTATAAGTTCATCTCTCTTATTATATATATTGAGTGTTCTCTCAATCCTAACCAATTTATCTTTTAGATTAGTCATTTTTATAATATTATTTATTCAATATTTAATTATTATTAAACATTGTTGTCCGACTAAAATCGGGTAAAAAACAGAGGAATCCCTTTGTCAATAAGGGTTACCGGTTAAAAATAGATTGTCACAAAATCAGGGGGAGACAGACTCTAACTAGTTGCCATACTGTAAAGCTAGGAATATTCCCATGTAGAAAACGGAGATATTTTAAAAGGACTGTTTGTATTTAATTTGCAAGTCCTTATTCAAAATTTTATTAATCACATCAAACAGTTCACGCATATCTTTTTGGTAAAAATTCTCTATTTCAATGGTTTTGGATTTATCCTTAACACCCAATATTACCCTTTTTCGATCGCCAAACGACATGCCATCTCCCAATCTGCGGGTCATACATTCTAAATTGCGTCGCATACCATTCTAATTCCAGGCTACGGGCTTTCAATTTATATTCGTAAGGACACTCATCCAGTAGGCCGCAGATTCATTTTTACTAAGTCACATACCTAATACCTCCTTATAGCCAAAAAAATTCAATGTTACCTGAGCAACCAGGAAAATTAGTTAACTTAAAATCAGTCAATGTGTTTTAGGATTGGGTACCTTTAAAAACCTGAATCTGGCCCCTCCTTCCTCTTCCAGCCAATAATAGAGATACCAGGGAGGTCTATTTTCCAAAACCCCATTTTCGCCTCCGATGAGGAGCGAAGTGTTACATAAATACCCCGGCACGGATGATGTTTTAAAATCCAATATAACTTTCCAGTATGGATTTTCATATTTTATAACCCATGTGCCTCCACAATCGAATTCAGTCCTTGCAGCATCCTGCGGTTTAATAAAAGAAGGAGGAAAAAACTTCTTAAATGGAAAGTGCTTTCCTGTAAATGTCCCATCTTCCATAATAGTAACCGATGCGCCACCATTACCTGCCCACTTCCCGACTATCTCCTGCCGGGTAGGTGTGGGGGCACTACATCCCAAAAGTAAAAAAGCATAGACACTAAATGTCATACGGCAAATGATATCATTCATCGGAATTTAATTGTTTCGGTCCATTCAAAATCCTGTGTTGTTTTTGAAAGTGGTCCATTTGAGAAAAATTTATTTAATGGTTGACCTATGTTGTTAGACCACCAGGATGTATAACCAACCACAGGAGGATGAGTAGCGGATTCAATGGTTGAAGTGTTTGAAACATTGAACTTTACCTGGGCCGTTCCATTTTGATTGTCGATGGAAACTACCGTATAGGTCATCCCGTAAGAACCAAGATAAGTAACGGCTAAATTTCCGGTAATCCCTCCTGTTAATAAGGTTGAATAATCCCTGACGTATAATGGGACGCCTTTCAATCCTCCTAATACGTAGTTATCAGCGTATGGCTTATTTATTTCAAGGGTATTGCCGGCCAATGCCTCCGCAACCTTCTTCCTGGCGTCTTCAATATGGTCATGTTTTCTAAGCATTTCCGTAAATTTACTTCCATCCGTAAAGTGGTGCGTCCTTGCTCCTGTGCCTGTTAACCATTCCCATCCCACGGTAAAAGGCCCGGTATTATCCTGCGAATTATTCCCGCTATTTTTTTTGTCGTCACCTGGTCCTCCGTCACCTCCCTCATTTTCTTTTTGAGAATTACTGTTACTATTACCGATTCCCAGCAATTTAAGCGCCCGTGCTATATCCTCACTCCCCGTAATAGTCCAACCATCCGCATTCTCCGTTACGTCCATCCCATTTGGATCAATAGCTTTAATGGGATTATTTAAAACGTAATTATAAGGCGATATCTCGGGGTATTTATCAACGTGAGGATCTATTACATTCCATTCCCCGAGTTGCACGTCATACATTCTTGCCCCATAATCACTCCACTCTAACCCGCTTCCATCGCTAAATTCTCCACTTTGCAACTCTTTGCCATTATACTTGTAATGATTCTCCTGTTTCCCGATGGCCTTACTACTTATCCCCGCCATCGTCAACCCAAACGGATAATAATGCGTCTCCTCCAGCAACGGCCCACTGGTATGATTTACCACCAGGTTATCAAAATACACATCCTGATTGCTCTCGTTACTCGTGTAAATATATAAAAAGCCCGTCGTTTTAATGACCATCGGCGTAACCGCCAGCGTTTGCAACACCGAAGGACTGGCCTGCACCTGCCGGTTCCCGCTATTGGTGCTCACCATATTGAACTGGTCATCGAACAATACAAAATTCAGGTAGGCCTTGGGCTTGCCAGCGGCGTTCTCGCTGGTCGGTAGTTGTTTCAACTGGCCAAACAGGGTGCTGTTCATATCGGCCGACATCGGCGAGCCACTACCGGTACCCATGTGCGCACCGTCTGCCACACTGCCACTGCTGAATGCCTGCAGTAAAGCGGTAACCACATCAGCCACAGTAGCATAGGTATTATTAGCAGCCGTGCTGGTATAATAGGCCTTGGTACCAATCGTAACGGTATCGCCGGCCATTACCCGCAGCACCAGCGAGGGGCCTATCTTCTGGCCGCTCTGGGCATTGAGTTTGGCCACATAGGCATTGGGGTTGGTGCTATTATCAGCAGGATAGCCGGTTGGCAAGGCCGTCCGGGTATTATTGATATTGCTGAACAAGGCATTCTCCACCGCACTGTTGCCGGTCTCCATGGTAGCCGCATACACGGTCGTATCACTTTTGGAAGTCAGCACCTCCCGTATATTGCCTAGGTGGTCTTTTAAGAAGTAATCGAACACGAATCGCGGCGCCTGCCCCGTTTTGGTAAGCAACCGGATGCGGCCTTCTTCGTGCGGCAGGAACTGCAGGTTATCGTTCTCATAAACGGCCCCAGCCACGTAGTCTGTGGTGGTGACCTTCGCAGGAGTTACCGTATTGTCCGTTACGATCTTTCGCAGTTTGGTACCGGCGGCATCATACACATATTGGATCGTTCCCTTTGCCGTAATGGTGACCTGCTGCGGCAGGTTCAGGTGATTATAACTTATGGCGGTAATGGCTTTGTTTTTGTCCGTAGAAAGATTGCCATTGCCATCATAACTATAATCGGCCGTATCGATTTTAAACGCTGGGAAGCCGCCCGCTCGGTCATACCGGCGCTACGGGCCATTGCCGAAACGTCCAGCTTTGCTTTATAATGGCCGGACAGATTTGCCAACACCTTTTTTAACTGTCGTTGTTGGCAGCCCTCAAATACAAAGGGATAAAAGACCGGTGTACCACCAACAGGGGCCAGCTTACCAGTCATGCGGACAACGTACTGCTCGATGCCGCCATCCGTGCCAGGCCGGGTTATTCCGAAAATGAACTGGTGTATCTTAGCAAAGTAATCTCCAAAAAGATTGTCAGAGACGTTCTCAATTTTAATGGTTTTGCGTTTATAATCCTTGTCAAGCGTTTTTATAATTGCTTCGGCAGTGTAGGCCCTGGACCTTCGCTGTTTTAAATCAGCCGCGTAGGGCTTTATTTGGGGAGCATCCATTCCTGCCAACCACTCCTGCATTTTCATTACGTCCAGCTGCTCACCTTTTGCTTTGATCATTAAAGGTCGATTTTCGTTTTTCTGCTCGCACGATTTCCGTTACCCGCTTCCTGCGCTTTGTCAAAGCACTTGGCAAATATTGGTAGCCTTCAACTATTTTTGATACCGCTACCTCACAGGTTTTTTTCTTATTATAAGAAAGGAATTTGATGGGGAAGCCAACTCATAGACGTATTTATCACCGTTTTTTGGAGCATCAAACTGATTCTGATATTTTTTATTATTCAAGTTATATATTTTAATAATGTTATAATAGTCCGCCAACCATTGTTTTTTCATTTCAATTTTATAAAAGCGGTATTCATCTTTGGGTTTATAAACAGCGGTTCTAAACTCCAAGAAAATACTAGTCGTACTTTTGTCTGTTAATAAATCGAGTTCTCCTTCATTGAATGTTAGATTTCCTGGATAATAGAGTGGTTCCAAGGTTTTTGTGGAATCACCATTCCTAACAATAATTTTAACTCCAGATATCGATTGAGATATTTGTTCATCAATTACTAGAATTAAATCGATATGCTTTCCTTTGTCCTGTCCTTTTGCAGAATGGAGCATGCAGGTTAAAAAAAGTAAGAAAAAAAAATTCTTCATAAGGTCAATATTAATGTGATACAATTTTATTAACGGCTTTTTCTGTTAGCGAAACCTGTTCTTTTCCATTACTATTATATAGGACAACCCCATTGGGCCTATAAGTACCCTGAATCTCCCCCCGTTCATTTTTTGTAACGTTCTCAAGAACTCCCAACGGGCCAACAATAATATTCAAATTAAATTGACTAAACGTCGTAAGGTCCTGCTGTGATGGGTTATTAGCAGACTGGCCGTATACTCTATCTCCATCTACAAGCGGTTTTACTGGATGAGAATGGATAGTTGCCTGTACAGCAGATGCAGGGTCCCCTGGCCATACCTTTGGAAGTACATCGGGTGCAGTCTGTACACCATTCTCAATAGTCGGCTCTGGGCCTGTGACAGACTCCGCAACATAGCCATTTCTATTGACGATAGAAGCCTCCTCTTTTTGCCCTCCGTTTGAAGTAGCGCGTTTTAACACATCCAAAGCAGCAGCTAAAACTTTATCACTAGGTAAGCCTACAGCACTTTTTAAATTCGAAACTTGAGTTGTCCCCTTCTCCTTATCGGTTTGCGCCACCTGTTTTGCTTCCTGTTCATCAGCAACAACATATTTTTTTTGATCCGCGTTGCCATCTGATCCCAGATGGTCTCCATTTTTATTATAAAAATCGCCGGGAGACATTCCGTCTATGTCAATAAATCTTATTGGATTATCGAAGGCATAATTATAAGGAGAATGACGACGCATTTTTTCTGATAGTGGATCCATTGACGTAAACCTTCCTACTGCAGGGTCATAAAATCTGGCTCCATAATCATATTCCTCTAATCCATTTCCATCTGCAAACTCCTCACTTTGCAACTCCTTCCCATTATACTTATACCGGTTATCTAACTTTAGCAAGGCGTGACTGGATATCCCCGCCATCGTCAACCCAAACGGATAATAATGCGTCTCCTCCAGCAACGGCCCACTGGTATGATTCACCACCAAATTATCAAAATACACATCCTGCCCACTCTCATTACTCACGTAAATATAAATAAACCCGGTGGATTTAATAGTCATTGCACTAACGGCCAGCGTTTGCAGCGCCCCCGGCGATGCCTGTACCTGCCGGTTTCCACTATTACTGCTCACCATATTGAACTGGTCATCAAACAATAC
>NZ_FMAR01000029.1 GCF_900094705.1 Chitinophaga costaii
TATTAGCTTGTTGCTGTTCCATCGCTTTGATTTTTGGTAAGAAGCTAAAATAATAATCTTACCTAAATTCAGTTTTTAACTTCCCGGAGGGACACCATTGGACAGCAGATAGAAGTTTTTTACAGTGAAAAATACAATTGGTATATTTTGAAAGGCGATGGCTATGAAAATTCGGAAAAAACAGGAATGCAACTGTCTGTCATATTGTTTATTATCGGACTCTTATATTTAATTAAAAATATCACTCAAGAAGTGAAGTTCAAAAGAAGGAGTCAATAAATTTAAAGAAAAGCATGAATAATAAATTGCAAAACGAGATCATAAATATTTAGTGAGTTATATACGATAAAGTACGAGTTGAACTTGACCTAAAAATCAGGACACCTAATTAATAATACTTTGTTAGGAGTTAAATAACCTGTGTCATTTAATAATTCAGCGATCAATCTGATTTAGTTAGAAAGTGATATTTTTTCTGATGATGATCGGTATATTCTGCCACGGAAAATTGGGTAAGAAGTATCCCATACTACTTGATCTCATGAAAAGATTAATTATAACACCGGTTTTACCAACCCCCAGTATAATGGCAATATCTCTGGCGTAACCTGGAAAGGTTTTAATGCACCCATCGCAAGGGCATACGGATATGGCTATGATGCGGCCAGCCGCCTTACCAGCGCCGACTTCAGGCAGCAGAACGACGGCAGCACAGACTATACCAACGATAAAGTGGATTTTACCGTGAGCAGCCTTTCTTATGATGGAAATGGCAACATCCTTTCCATGAATCAAAATGGTTTGAAGGCAGGCCAAATTACGGCGGTAGACCAGTTGCATTACAAATCCATTGATAGTTCCAATAAGTTGCAATATGTATGGGACGGCATATCCGATCCAACAAGTACCCTGGGTGATTTCCATGAGCCGGCCGCAAATAAAACCAGTAACCAAACAGGTACTGCAGATTATACCTATGACGGCAACGGCAACCTGGTAGCAGACCAGAATAAGGCCATCAGTACCATTGCCTATAATCACCTGAACCTCCCCCAGCTAGTGACTATTACCGGCAAAGGAACTGTACAATTTGTGTATAGTGCCGCCGGTGATAAATTGAGGAAAATAGTAACGGATAATACCGTCAGTCCTGCCAAAATAACGACCACCGATTATATCAGTGGCATCGTGTACCAAAATGATACGCTTCAGTTTATCCCTCACGAAGAAGGCCGGGTACGCCTGGTGTTGAAAACTGGCCAGGCCCCCCAATATGTCTTTGACTATTTCTTAAAGGACCACCTGGGCAATATCCGGGAAGTGCTGACCACCACCAGTGATACAGCCATTTACGCCGCCACCCTGGAAACGCGCAACAGCGCGGTGGAAAATGCCTTGTTCAGCAATATTGATAATACCCGGACTGCGCTGCCCACCGGTTATCCCGCGGATGGCACGACCAATCCCAATGCTTATGCCGCCAAGCTCAATGCCCAAAGTGGACAGAAGACCGGACCTTCTATCGTGCTACGTGTAATGGCGGGGGATGTGATCACCATCGGCACAAAAGCATATTATACCAATACCGGGGCTAATACCCGCTACGCCTCTACTGCGGACATGATCACCTCTTTGCTCCAGGCATTTGCCTCCGGCGGACAAGCAGACGGTGCGCACGTGCCTACGGGAAGCAGCTCCCCTATGTCATCCACTACTATGAACAGTACCGTGTTTGATCAGATTAAACAGACCCCGGGTAGTGAAGACAACGCGAGCAAACCTAAAGCCTACCTGAACTTCGTATTGTTTGATGACCAGTTCAATATGGTGAGCAGTAACAGTGGAAACCGGCAGGTACAGGCATCGCCGGGGGCGCTGCAAACGCTGGCCGTTAGTCCGATGACTATTAAATCAACCGGGTTTATTTATATTTACGTGAGCAATGAGAGTGGGCAGGATGTGTATTTTGATAATTTAGTGGTAAACCATACCAGTGGGCCATTGCTGGAGGAGACGCATTATTATCCGTTTGGGTTGACGATGGCGGGGATTAGTTCGAGTGCACTCAAAGGGGCAAATTACTCCGCGAATAGAATCAAATACAATGGGAAGGAATTACAAAATAAAGAGTTTAATGATGGGACTGGGACTGAGTGGTATGATTACGGGGCGAGAATGTATGATGCTCAGATAGGAAGGTGGCATACGATAGACCCACTTGCAGATAGTATGAGAAGGTTTTCTTCATATGGTTATGCGATAGATAATCCTTTACGCTTTATTGACCCTGACGGAAGGATGGTATCAAACCCTGGAGACAAGTTTAAATCAATAGCTGAAGCAGTCAAAGATTTTGCGATGCTCTATAATGATAATTCCATAGTTGAAGGAAGGGAATATGGCACAACAATCTATAAAGCAACTGATGAGAATGGGAAAGCTTATTTTAGTTACTCAATTCCAAATGCAGCTGGAGATGCCCAGGTAACAGTCAGTGATGCACCCCAAGGTACTACTTCTGTAGCTGACGCACACACTCATGGAAACGCAATAAGCGGAAACTCATATTCTGATAACAATTTCTCCCAACATGATACAAAGAAAAATGATAGGACAGGAATGGTCGGTTATGTTGCAACACCTAATGGATCACTGAAAAAGTATGATCCCAAAACTAAAGAAACTTCCATAGTTAGTACAGAGATTCCTAGTGATCCCAACGACAAGACAAGGCAAAATGGGCAAAGTGCTATTATTTTCAATAAAAATGAACCTAAATTTGAAATCCAAACAAATCAACCAAAAACTATTTTCGAGATATTAAGATTACCAATATGAAATATATACTACTAGTAATACTGTTATGTGTTACACAACTTGCTTGCTTGGAAAAGAGTAGGAAAATAGAAGTAATGGCTGATAAATTTAGTCCACTAATACCTAATGACACGTCAGTTCAATACTTTTCCCAAGATACAACTTCAGGTTCTTATGGATCTTGGACTGATGACATTCTTTTTAAACTGAGGGAACCGGTTCTGAAAAAATATACCGGTAGGGGAGAATTTATAAGGTTTATCTGGTTGCGCTCTTTTGAGAATCCAATAGTAATACGTGTGAATAAGTTTACCGATACCATATATGCAAATATAAAGGAGTTCGATATCAGTTCTGAACAAAAAGGGATTATAAAAGATACAATTATAAATCTCGGTGCAAAAGATTGGAATGATTTTGTAGGTACTCTTACTAAAAATGGTTTTTGGAATAACCCTTCAGAAAATCCTTCTGATGCAAAGGATGGAGTTATATGGTATCTTGAAAGTAGTGTAGGGAGGCATTATAAATTAGTGGAAGGTTGGGATGGAGGGCGGTTGACATCTCACTTACTCAGAAGCTATCTTGATCCGCTTATTTATTTTGCAAACGAGTACGTGGATCTTTCAACAAAAAAAGCCAGGTACCGAAAGTAAAAGTAATGTAATAGGCAGCCCCTGATGTTCTGAGTATTGTGCGGAGAGGTAACTCAGGACACATATTTATAAACCATTTAGTAACAGTAAAAAGCCGCTGGTTGAACCTGTGGCTTTTTATGATTTTAATTTTTTAGCAGTGGTAGTGAAAGCTACCTGCACCTTATTATGGAGAGATTCCGTATACCGGTAGGAGAATCTCAGAGGATATGATGCAGGATATTTAAATTCTTATATCCCAGGCGGGGATAAATAATAAATATGAAGACAACAATTTCTATATGGTTTTTAGACATTGTCATTATCCTTATAGCAGGATGTACAGATCCGTATGTTGGCTTGAATTATCAACGCTATGTTATGGGAAAAATAAACAATGATTTAATTTATTGTTATCGTTTCGGATGGGGGGTGGATGGTATGGTATATTATATTAGTAAAAAGAAAGATCCCTGCCTTGGATTTAGCGTCGAGCAAGATGTTTGTTTGGGCAAAGGTGAAAGTATTATTTACTTTCAGGTCACGCACGATACACTAAATCTTTATACGAACACAAAAGCGACTAAACCTAAAATTTTTCCGGGAATTATTAAAATGATGTATTATGATAATGAATCCTATCATCTTTTCGAGGATTCCTGGAATAAGCATAGGTTGAGCAAAGTTGTTTTTGATACAGCAACTTTTGTGAGTCCCTGTAATTTGATTTATGATTTATCTACAAAGGTTATGCGAAGAGTGGATTAGAAACTCTCTGAAATAAAATCATTATTAACCATTTGGATTGACAATGAGGGGGATCTCATCTAATGCGTCGAAGGGGTCAAATTATCAGGAGAATAGGGTGAAGTATAATGGGAAGGAATTACATAATTAGGAGTTCGGAGATAATTCTGGATTAGATTGGTACGACTATGGTGCCAAAAACTTTGATCCTCAAATCGGTAGGTGGATTACTATTGATCCGCTTTCAGAGAGGATGCGGCGTCACTCGCCCTATAATTACGCTTTCGATCACAATTAAAAAATGTTAAGGGATTACCAAGTAATAAAATTTTACAGGATGCCTTGGATGTATTGGATAAAGCCCGAGCAAACGGCGGGCAAAAAGAAGAAGCATCGCTCGTCAACATAAACGGTTACGTAGTGGAGTCTGTTACAGGTCCTGATCCTACTATTAAAGACAATGTACAAAGTCCCAATAAAGTTTTGCCATCAGTATTTCCGAATGAAAAGACAACGGACGTGCAAGCCACTATCCACTCTCATACGATCAAGCCCCTAGTAGATGGTGACGTAGATTATAGCCAATCAGCAGAAGCCTCGAGGCAGTAAAATAAACTGTTTAAAGATCCTAATTTTTAAAGTTTATTTTACAGCCTCTTATTTAATCAGCTTATCTTCGTTTTAAATTTTATTGAACATGTAATTAAAGTGCCGATTTCTTTTATTACAGGTAAAACAAGCTTTACAAGCTGATAAAAGTGAAAAATTAGCCAGTTACACTTCTTAATAAATATATACCACCATTCCCCTAAATACTATTTGTTTTACTTTTGCTTTTGTTTAAAGCTAATGCTCAACAAGAACATGATAAAAAAATAAAAATGAATGCAACAAAAATAACAATGAAAGAAGCTGAGGAGCTTTTATCATCAAATAAGCATAAGGCAATTGTTCCTAAAGTCTTGAAGTATTTGAAAGCCGAAAAAGCTTTTATCCTTAAAAAGGATGAAAGAACAATTATTTTTTACAATGATAGGGATGTGAAAATTATTCCTTTTGCCGAATTATTTAACTATATCATAGAAATGGATAGGGTGTTTCTAAGTGACCCAAAGCCGGAAGAAGTAATATTAAATGTTGTTTCCAATATAGAGAAGTTTAAAAAACTCTTTAGAGTGCCTGATGAAAAATTTACTTACAGTATAGATGTTTTAAAGCATGTTGATAAAATGTATTCTAAGCTTGAATCAGAAGGAGTAAATGAAGCTGAAATGTTTTATCCTCTTGTATCTTATTGCGGCGAACTTCTTATCAGGCTTACAAAAGGAAATTGGCAAGTTGGAAAAAATAATTCCGGCAAACCAGTACCTATTATTAAAGGAGAAGATGGTAAAGTGTATGATCCCTATTTTTCAATATCTGAAATTCTGGTAAATGGGCATAAGCCATATTCTTTTCAAGTCGCAATAAAAAGCCAGTTAGAAGAAAATAAACTAAAGCTTGCAAACCCTGCAAAAAACATACCTCTTGAAAAAATTATATTGAATGATGGTAAGACATTATCAGAAGCAATAAACAAAAAGTCGCAGTAATGCGGATTTTGTATTATACATTAGTAAGCACACTGCTCAGGGGAGTGCAAAATAAACTGTGCCATTTAATAGTTCGTTAATAATCTGATCTCGTTAGGAAGTGATATTTTTCTGATGATGATCGGTTATATTCTGCCGCGGAAAATTGGGTAAGAAGTATGCCATACTACTTGGTCTCATGAAAAGATTAATTATAACACTGGTTTTACCAACCCGCAGTATAATGGCAACATCTCCGGCGTAACCTGGAAAGGTTTTAATGCGCCCATCGCAAGGGCATACGGATATGGCTATGATGCGGCCAGCCGCCTTACCAGCGCCGACTTCAGGCAGCAGAACAACGGCAGCACAGACTATACCAACGATAAAGTGGACTTTACCATGAGCAGCCTTTCTTATGATGGAAATGGCAACATCCTTTCCATGAATCAAAATGGTTTGAAGGCAGGGCAAATTACGGCGGTAGACCAGTTGCATTACAAATCCATTGATAGTACCAATAAGTTGCAATATGTATGGGACGGCATATCCGATCCAACAAGTACCCTGGGTAATTTCCATGAGCCGGCAGCGAATAAAACCAGTAACCAAACAGGTACTGCAGATCATACCTATGACGGCAACGGCAACCTGGTAACAGACCAGAATAAGGCCATCAGTACCATTGCCTATAATTACCTGAACCTGCCCCAGCTAGTGACTATTACCGGCAAAGGAACTGTACAATTTGTGTATAGTGCCGTCGGTGATAAATTGAGGAAAATAGTAACGGATAATACCGTCAGTCCTGCCAAAATAACCACCACCGATTATATCAGTGGCATCGTGTACCAAAATGACACCCTTCAGTTCATCCCCCACGAAGAAGGCCGGGTACGCCTGGTGTTGAAAACCGGTCAGGCCCCCCAATATGTCTTTGACTATTTCTTAAAGGACCACCTGGGCAATATCCGGGAAGTGCTGACCACCAAAAGTGATACAGCCATTTACGCCGCCACCTTGGAAACGGGCAACAGCGCGGTGGAAAACGCCTTGTTCAGTAATATTGATAATACCCGGACTGCGCTGCCCACCGGTTATCCCGCGGATGGTACTACCAATCCCAATACTTATGCCGCCAAGCTCAATGCCCAAAGTGGCCAGAAGACCGGGCCTTCTATCGTGCTACGTGTAATGGCGGGTGATGTGATTACTATCGGCATAAAAGCATATTATACCAATACCGGTGCGAATACCCGCTACGCTTCTACTGCGGACATGATCACCTCTTTGCTCCAGGCATTTGCCACCGGCGGACAGGCAGACGGTGCGCACGTGCCTACGGGAAGCAGCTCCCCGATGTCATCCACTACTATGAACAGTAGCGTGTTTGATCAGATTAAACAGACCACGGGTAGTGAAGACAATGCGAGCAAACCTAAAGCCTACCTGAACTTCGTGTTGTTTGATGACCAGTTCAATATGGTGAGCAGTAATAGTGGAAACCGGCAGGTACAGGCATCGCCGGGAGCGCTGCAAACTTTGGCCGTTAGTCCGATGACTATTAAATCGACCGGGTTTATTTATATTTACGTGAGTAATGAGAGTGGGCAGGATGTGTATTTTGATAATCTGGTGGTGAATCATAGCAGTGGGCCATTGCTGGAGGAGACGCATTATTATCCGTTTGGGTTGACGATGGCGGGGATTAGTAGTCATGCGTTAGGGAAGCTGGATAACAAGTACAAATATAATGGGAAGGAACTGCAAAATGGAGAATTTGCAGATGGAAGTGGCTTGGAAGAATATGATTACGGGGCAAGGATGTATGATCAACAGTTAGGGCAATGGCATACGATTGACCCATTAACAGAAAAAATGCGAAGATGGAGTCCATATACTTACGGAGCCAATAATCCAATCAAGTTTATTGATGTAGACGGGATGTTTTTTGATGATTATTATAGCAAAAGGAATGGTAAGTTTCTCGGAAGTGACGGAGCATCGTCTACCAATATGCGATTAATAGACGATGATAAGTTTAATGAAATTAAAAGCAACAATCAAGGAACAACCAATGATGAAGCTACAGAACAGCTGCAGTCATCCGATGCCAGTAGTATTATTAAAGTTGATGATGCAAAAATTCAGGCAGATGTGCAAGCCGTTGGAGACTTGTCAATTCAAGATGGGGTAGAACATCAGGCGTATCTCTATCTTGACAGGAGCAATGCTACTATTTCTTCCACGGCGGGTGCTACAGGAACCAATGGTGAATCGACGGTATCATCCTTTCCTGCCCCCTCACAGGGATTAAATTATATAGATTCGAATGAAAAGCCGCGGAATAAAATTTTAATAGGTCAAGTGCATGGTCATCCCGAGTCTACTTCAACCGAGACTTATACAGAGAAAACGATGTCGCCTAAAGACAAGCATACCGCGAGTGATTTACAAATCCCTATTTACGGTGTAAATGCAATGTTTGGAAAGGGACATGTTGGAAAGTCATCCAATATAAACAGGGCAAATCCTGACGGGACTATTACTCGTATTGTTGGAGCAACTAGTGGAACAGAAAATCATACAATCAAGAAAACATTTAATATAGGAGCCGATGCATTAAAAATATGGGGAAAAAGCGGCACACCAAATTAATAAGCTATGAAAAAAATAATTATTGTATCTATAATATTTATTTTCACCCAATTCACAGTTCGCGCTCAATCTCAAAAAATATGGTACATTCTTCCAGATAGTGTTGAAGTACGCCTTAATCGCTACATATTAACATCTATTCCAAAACAGGAAGTACAAAAATTATTTTTCTTATTAAAAAGGGATTCCCTAAACTCTTATAATATCACTGTTATCCCTTTAACGCATAATACTGATTTGAACATTATTCGATGGGTTGAAGATTCAAATCGTTATGTTTTGGTAAATAAAAATTTATACCCATTGTTACTTGATTACGATTTTATATTTGGCACCCCTGAATACAATAATATCGGCGAGTTTGGTCAACGTGAAGGTAGTATTAAAAAGATATATCTGATCCCCCATAGATATACCATTTATTTTAAAATGAATGGTTCAGTATTGAAGGAAGAAAATTGGTGAGAATATCCACAGTAGTTGGAAGAATATACATGGGTATTGATTAATTAGAGTCTGCCTATTAATTACAACTTATTAATAATCAATTTATTGTGGAATAATTATTGTTATTTAAGGGTCTATGAAAATGCATTTATTCGAGCCACTACGTTTAAAGTTTTCCAAACCAGATTGGGCTAGAAACCCGGAGTTTGGATTATTGGATACCGTTTTGGAGCAACATCCTGAGTTGATTAAGGTAGCAGCAGAAGACGTGTTGCGTGGTTGTGTGCAAAGTGAGTTTGGTCGTCAGGATATGCCGAGTGTAGAACAGATTGTGCTAACCTACAAAGCGGCATTGCACCGGATGAACAAATATTGACTATCCAAGCCTATGATGCAAACGATCGCGTAATAAAAGTTAGCAAACAGATAAA
>NZ_FMAR01000046.1 GCF_900094705.1 Chitinophaga costaii
GGACCTTCTATCGTGCTACGTGTAATGGCGGGTGATGTGATCACCATCGGCACAAAAGCATATTATACCAATACCGGGGCTAATACCCGCTACGCCTCCACTGCGGACATGATCACCTCCTTGCTCCAGGCATTGCCACCGGCGGACAAGCAGACGGTGCGCATGTGCCTACGGGAAGCAGCTCCCCGATGTCCTCCACTACTATGAACAGTAGCGTGTTTGATCAGATTAAACAAACCCCGGGTAGTGAAGACAATGCAAGCAAACCTAAAGCCTACATGAACTTCGTATTGTTTGATGACCAGTTCAATATGGTAAGCAGTAATAGCGGAAACCGGCAGGTACAGGCATCGCCGGGAGCGCTGCAAACTTTGGCCGTTAGCGCCATGACCATTAAATCAACCGGGTTTATTTATATTTACGTGAGTAATGAGAGTGGGCAGGATGTGTATTTTGATAATTTGGTGGTGAATCATATTAGTGGGCCGTTGCTGGAGGAGACGCATTATTATCCGTATGGGTTGACGATGGCGGGGATAAGTAGTCATGCTTTGATGAAGCAAGATAATCCATCAAGTACAATGGGATTGAATTGGATACGGCTCTAAGCTTGGATGAATATGAAGCACAATTGAGGGACTTGGACCCACAAATAGGAAGATGGTGGCAAATTGATCCGCGCAGCGATGACCTCGTTAACAACATGGAAAGATGGTCACCTTATGTATCTAATAAAAATAGCCCTATTTTAAATGCAGATCCTAAAGGCGACTGCCCTAGTTGTTTGGTTGGAGCAATAATTGGATTTGTAGTTGATGCCGCCGTTCAAATTTCTACATCATTAGTTCAGTCTACAGCTAAAGGAGAAACACCAACGTTGGGTACCATTTGGAGGGATTATAATGTTATCCAAGCAACTGCAGCAACTGCAGCAGGAGCGATCACCATTGGATTATCTGCCTATGAAGAGGCAGGAGTGAGCTTACGGTTAAGACCGTAGTTGCAAACGGAACCATTAGTGCTGCCAAACAATTGGGAACTAAAGGCGAAGTCAATGGATTTGATTAACAGTTGATGCAATGCCAATACAAGAAGGTGAATCAAAAGCCCTTTTTAGTACCAAGTCAGCAGAAAAAACATTAAAACAAGCAGAGAATTCATTAGCGGCCAATACCGGAACGGTGCCTACAAGAAAAATTTCCGCTGTTGCCAATGCTAAAAAAGAGCTGGAAAATTTAAACAATGTAAATTCAACTTATAATAAATTGATGGAAGGCATTAAAGGTGGCGTTATAACTACAACTGCAACAACAGTTAGAGATCAGATGGTTTCTCCACCTAAGCCATGACAAAAAATAAATCAAAATAAATTTAACCTTTGACAACCCACTATAAATGTTCAAAAGAATTTATCTGCCATTATTTTTTTTAATAATTCCTAGTATACTTTTTATTTCTAGCTATTGGAAGGAAAAAATAAGAAAAGAAACTGTTGTAGCTAATAATATTATCAATGTTTTTATATTGGAGGTTAATTGCAATCTTACAACGACCAAAAGCTTTATAGTTTTTAACCATAATGGAGGGAATCATATAGTTAATTTACTAAGTACAAATTGTAATCATTTTCACATTGGACGTGTCCCTCCGGGAAGTTAAAAAGGCGGTATTGGTTTGAAGGTTAACTTTGTCGAATGCCTGAATTTTTCTACATATTTTCCTGATTCAATTTCC
>NZ_FMAR01000030.1 GCF_900094705.1 Chitinophaga costaii
TATTAGCTTGTTGCTGTTCCATCGCTTTGATTTTTGGTAAGAAGCTAAAATAATAATCTTACCTAAATTCAGTTTTTAACTTCCCGGAGGGACACGTCAATTTCTCATTTATTCACTTCTGGTTCGACCGCCTGGGCAGGATCGCTGCCTCGTAGAACGCCAAACAACTCCTGACAAACGACTATAGTTATACAAGGTTCGACTATCTGGGCCGCATCACAGAAGTGGGGCAGTTAAAGAGTATTACCGCGATGACAGACCTGATATCCCGCAACGAAAGCGCCCTGGATACCTGGATAGCCAATGTGGCCAGCTCCAAAGAGCAGATCACCATTACCAGTTATGACCTGCCACACACGCCACTGGAAGGGTACCTGTGGAACGCAGAAAACCTGCGGAACAGGGTTTCCTGGAGTGCCGTGTACAACACGGGGGCCCAATTGCAGGATGGGTATGATCGCGCTTCCGCTACTTATTACAACTATGATGTACATGGAAATGTGAAGGAGTTACTACAAAAATTTAACTCCGGTATAACAGGCGACAACTCTACCTTGGGTCACTATAAAAAGATCGCTTACAATTATGACATGATCAGTGGAAAAGTAAATACAGTAAGCTTCAACCCCGGCCAGCCGGGCTTATTACCATCGCTATAGTTACGATGCAGAGAATCGTATTACCGATGTGGAAACCAGCCGCGACAGCCTGTTCTGGGATCATGATGCATTTTACCAGTATTATAAATATGGCCCGCTGGCACGTACCGTATTAGGCCAGCAGCAAGTCCAGGGCATGGACTACGCCTATACGTTGCAGGGCTGGATAAAAGGGGTAAACGGTACATCACTGGAGAGCGGTTTTGAAATGGGGGGCGATGACACTACTACCGCTAAGGACGCATTTGGCTACGCACTACACTACTATGGGTTGGGAGACTATAAACCGATCGGAGCGGTAACACCTTTTGCGGAAGCAGGAAGCAGTAACTTCAAACCGCTGTATAATGGTAACATTGGCGCCATGAGTGTGAATCTGCCGAAAGTGGGAGAGCCGCTGCAATACAACTACAGCTATGATCTGCTGAACCGTATCATCGGCATGCAAACCATCCGTAACCTGAATGTGGCCACCAACAACTGGACACCGGTATCAGTATCCGACTTTGGCGAAACGGTGACCTGTGACCCGAATGGGAATATCTTACACTACAACCGTAATGGTAATGCTACCTGGGCCGGCCAATCGCTGAACATGGATCAAATGCATTACAACTACCTGGCCGGCACCAATAAACTGGACAACATCAAGGACGATGTAGATCCTGCTGCTTACACGGAGGATATTGATAGCCAGGCAGATGCTAACTATGACTACGATGCAATCGGCAACCTGGTAAAAGACCAGCAGAGCAGCATCGACGATATCAAGTGGACGGTTTACGGGAAAATTTCGGATATTCATAAAACAACAGGTGCCGCTACCACCATCCACTACACGTACGATGTGAGTGGAAACCGTATCAGTAAAACAGTGAATGAGGTACTTACCTGGTATGTGCGGGATGCAACGGGCAATGTCATGAGCATTTATACCCGTGGAGATAACAGCGTGAATACGGGTCATCTTACCCAAATAGAAACAGATATCTACGGCAGTAGCCGGCTGGATATTGATGAAAGTAAGAAAGACCTGGAGGAAGCCGGAACAACGGATAATGGTGTGCTGTTTAATATTGGGTGGAGCTGCAGGTGGAGTTGGAACATCCTGTACTGGTGTGGGTGCAATGGTGGGAGCGGCAGGAGTAGTACATGGTTAAGATGTAGCGGCTGCCGGACTTACGCAACTAGCGAGCGGCAAGGAGACAAAATCCTATACACAACAAGCCATTGCAAGTGGTTTGTCATACGTGGGGGTTTCTGACAATAAGGCCGATGGCATCGCTAGTTATGTGGATATTGGATTGAGTATGGCCTTATCTGCCCGGGCTAGTATTCCAAAGGATGCTACATTTGTTGTGAGTCGGCCAGCAGTGCAAGTTGTGAAGGCAGAAACTCAAGCCGCTAAGGGGGGAGCTAACTTTGCAGAAGGTTCATTCTCTGTATTTAATTGGAAAGGATATCCTGCAGGTGGCATTAAGCCAACGAGACCGTTTAGATTATTAGAAGGTGCAGAATATACTTCTGCCCGAAATTTAGCTAACTCAACCAATGCAGCTATGCGTAGGGCTAACCCTGAAATGTTTAAGGGGTTACAAATACACGAAATACAACCTGTAAAATTTGGTGGCAGCCCAACAGGCCTTTCAAACAAAATTTTCTTGACACCATCGCAGCACGCCCAATACAATACTAAAATGGACGATGCTGAAAATCCTGCAGACGCGAGAGGAATAAGGAAGCTATTAAATATCTGGAATAAAACTGATACCGTTTCAGGGGGATTAGCTGGTGATGATTATTATCCCATCGGGCCTAATTCCAAAGATCAGAGAATTGAGGTAGATGCTTCTAGATTTTATAGAGGATTAAAGAAAGGGTTTGGTGCTCATTCATTTGACAATAATTATGTGCAAGAATTTTTAAAGCAGGTTCAGGCTTCTGATAATAGTCAGTACTTGAAGGAGGAAAGTAAGAAAAATAAATAAAATAATAGAATGTTTATGAAACTATTTTGAGGTCTTCAAAGGTAAAGTAAAGCATAAGTAGTATAAATACAGAAGACGTAAATAGTAATGTCATCTGCATTTTATTTTTTGTTTTATTGATTCCCCATCTAAGAAAAAATGAAGTGAGTAATCCAATTAGGAGAATTATAAAAATTATCGAATCGGTAAGTTGATTTAAATATGTCAAAAAACCAATTTTAAGCATTATCAGTACAATTATCGTAATGAGAGTATATACTGCAAACAAAAAATTATAAAATTTTATCATTTGAACTTACCTTTTGATGAAGATTGATAGGTCTGTCTTTTTTATAAAATGGAGAATTTAGAAGCTTTGATGAAGTGGTCAACGGTGGTGAGGAGGCTTTTTTTTTATTTAGGGGGCAGGGCGGCGATATCTTCGAGCCGCTTGAGCATGGCGGGGTTGTTAAAGAGGTTGGCCTGTTCATTTTCTCCGGCCTGATACCTTACGGTGGTATCCAGAAGCCGTGGGAGTTTTTAGGGGCTTTGATGGAAGGGATCATCTCATAGCGTTCATATTTTCCGATGGTGGTGTGCGAGATATTGAAAGCTTTTGCGAGGTCTTTCTGGGAGAGGTCTTTCGCCTTCCTGCATTCTGTCAGTCGTTTACCAAAACTATCCATAACTGCACCTTTTTATGTACTAAAACACCTGTATTTAAGGTGAAAAGTCAAAAGTAGGTATATAAAGTGATCTTGTCCTATTTTGAAAGACACTAAGTTAAGGTGCAAAAATCTTAATCTAGTAAAATGACATCAAGAAAGAGCTACAACAGGGCGTTCAAGGAAGAGGCGATTCGCCTGGCAGGAAAATTTGGGGTTGCCCAAGTAGCGTCAGATCTGGTGATTCATCTTAATATGATCTATACCTGGAAGAGGCAACTGACATCTATTTTTGCAGATAGCAAAATAAATTATAGATGCAATCACAATCTACGCTTCGCCGCCCCCGTATCCCTCCTTTTGAATACACATCATCATATTAAGGATTCTCCATCGGAGGGATACGACAGGCGGTTAAAGCCTACGAAGAACAAATCAAGTACGACGGGAACGGTAATATTGTTTTCTTTAACCGCAACGGTTCTCATGCCACTACGACCAACGTGGTGGAGAGCCAGGCGGATATGGACCGGTTGAGTTATATTTACCCGAAGGATAATAACGGGCAACTGACGTCTAACCGTTTGCGGCATGTCCTGGATGGGGTGAGCGGCAGCAATTATGCTAACAAAGACCTGGTGAACCAAGCTGCTGATAACTATCATTACGACAACATTGGCAACCTCACAGCAGACCCCGCAAACGGGGTGAGCCAGATCCAGTGGACGGTGTACGGGAAGATTTCGCGTATCACGAAAACGAACGGGGATGCGCTGAAATACACCTACGATGCTACAGGAAACAGGATTTATAAGGAGTATATTAGCGGAGGCGTCACCAACAGGACCTGGTATGCACGGGATGCGCAAGGTAACACGCTGGCGGTGTATGGAAATAAGAATGGTGACAGCCAGGTGTACTGGAATGAGCAGGATTTGTATGGGAGCAGCCGGCTGGGTACCTGGCAGCCAGGCATCACGCTGACGGCAGGCGCGGGGGTTACGGCCTGGAGCCAGGAAGGGTTGTCACGTTATGAGCTAACGAACCACCTGGGGAATGTGTTGTCTACCATCAGTGACCAGCGGGTGGGTGTGGATAATGATCATAATGGAACGATAGATTATTACCTGCCTACGATTGCGAGTTATAGTGATTATACGCCGTTTGGAATGCAGATGGTGGATAGGAATGGGAGTGCGGGGGGGTACCGTTACGGGTTCAATGGGAAGGAAGACGATAAAGAGATAGAAGGACAACAAGATTATGGATTTAGGATATATGATAAAAGATTAGGACGCTTCAAATCAATAGACCCATTAGCAAAAAAATATCCAGAACTTACACCATACCAGTTTGCAAGTAATTCGCCAATAATGGCAATAGATTTAGATGGATTAGAGGCGTATGCCGTTTATAATAAAGCAACAAGCCAACTGGCATTAATTCCCGACATTAGTAAAGTAAATCCTAAACTCACTAATAAATTTGTCAGTGCCTTAGAATATAGTAAGCTAACAGATGCTGATAAAGCAAAAGCAAATTATGGAATACTTGTTAAAAATGTATTTACTGGTGGGCATTCAGATGGAAGTCAAATAGTACACGGAGACCCAAGCAGACCAAAGGAAAAGCCTATTTCAACAGGTACATATAACATTTTAGAAAATAAGGGAAATACAAACCCTGACCATAATTCATTTTTTGTATTAGACCCACAAGATAAAAATCCATACGATAAAGTAGATGATAGACCAGGAGAGATTAATTCTGATGGAGAAAAACGAAGTGGTTATAATTTACACCCAGGAAGAGTAAGTTGGGGTTGTGTTACGCTTTGTAAAGACGACCCAAATATGACACCTGAGCAAAGGGCAGAAGAATGGAATATTATTAATGGTGCGATAAATAATACTACGATTGAACAAGTTCCAGATAACAGAGGCAAACAAAAATATATACCCTTTACAACGCAAACGAAATTTGGAACATTAAAAGTTACAGACGAATCTCCATCAAGTACAACACCAAAGAAAACAGGAAATTAAAATGAAAAAGAACTTTTATATTTTAGTCTGTATTTTGCTTTTTAGTTGTAAAGAACAACCTAAAATACCAATTTCAAATACATTGGAAATTGCTTTGGGTAAAAGATATTCAGCTTATGTAAATAATTTGAATAAAGCATTTGAAAAAGATAGTACAGCGTTATTATATTTTTTTAAAATTGATTACATTAATGATGCAGCAGGATATGACCACGGATATATTTTATATCAACTTATAAAAATATACGGAGATGAGAAATTTGCCAATGCCTTACAAAAGACTACTGCAAAGGGCTTACAAAATGTAAGTCAATACGTTGAAGTCGGCATTGATGCAAATGATAGACAAAAAAACGAAATGAAAATAAACTATCCTATTAGTTCAAATATTTTGAAAATAAAATAATCTTAAAGCCACTCGTTGAGTGGGTTTTTTTCATTCCAACCTTGCAAAGCAAGGTAAAAAGAAGGGGCCAAATCCACACAGCGAAGCTGTGAAAGAGGCTGTAAAATAAACTGTGTCAAAGATCCTAATTTTTAATCTTTGACACAGTTTATTTTACAGCCTCTCTTTGCCCTATTTGATAGTTGCTCATTCTAATTGTAACGTGTCGATACAACTTTTGTAACGTACACTATCTGTTTCGATGTTGTCATCGTTAACTACTCCGCGGTGTGTCTTTTGTATTCTGTCGTTTGCAACAACCCGTAAATGGCGATTCCTGGGGAGTTTGTTGCTCTCCTTAAGTTGGTGCAGCTTGGAAGGTTTTTTTAGGATATGTTAGTATCGGAGGCTTCGCCGAGGATATATCCCACGGTTGTATAGATGTGTTTAATGAGTTTGTTTGGTCGAAGCAAATGAAGCGATTTTTTACATCATCTGGATTTTACTTCCTTCAATAAACTACCATCGAAACCAGTCTGTTTTATAAAACATTTTTTAAAGTTCCTGATTAAAAATATAAATTTTTAAATTGATTGCACCACATCATCCAGATCAAACCGCGATTTTGGTAAAACGGTTGGATGATTCAAATCACTTGCATCGGCATAGCCTACCGTAACCGCAAATAATGGCGCGTATTCGCTCTGGGACAATAGCTGTTTATACGCGTTACGGTTAATGCCTTCCATGGGGGTGGCGTCCAGCCCCATACTGGCGCAGGCACTCAAAAAATAACCTAGTGAAAGATATACCTGGTTTTCCATCCAGGATTTTGTAGCGGCAATGCCATGTGCTTTTACCTGATGTTCATAGAAAGCAATCCAACCCGGGGGCAAAATGGAAATATTACGTTTTTCAAAAAGTGGTAGATCTTCGATAACACTAAACACCACTAAAAGTCCTACATTTTATATTCCTCCGCCAGCGCACAGGTCCAAATGAATTGAATAGTCATCTATTTTTGCAGATAGCAAAATAAATTATAGATGCAATCACAATCTACGCTTCGCCGCCCCCGTATCCCTCCTTTTGAATACACATCATCATATTAAGGATTCTCCATCGGAGGGATACGACAGGCGGTAAAAGCCTACGAAGAACAAATCAAGTACGACGGGAACGGTAA
>NZ_FMAR01000032.1 GCF_900094705.1 Chitinophaga costaii
TAATGAGCTATGTGGAACTGCTGGAATTTATAAAAGATACCTATAAGGCCTGGCGAAAGACACACAATGCATCATTTGCTTTTTCAACTTAATGGAAAAGGGGGTACACCCCCTGATTTTGTGACAATCGATTTTTAACCGGTAACCCTTATTGACAAAGGGAACTCTCTGTTTTTTACCCAATTTTAGTCGGACAATAATAATTTTTTATTTTGAATATCCCTTTTAATTTTGTTAATGGTAATAGCTATGCCAATGAATAATACACAACCTATTTTTCTTTAGGTGGAAGCGCCTCAATATTTTCCATTCTTTTGAGGAGATTTTTTATGCTGCACCATATTTCGGGTCCGCTGTCCAAGTAGTCCACGATCACTTCCTGTTCATCAGCTATTTTCTTTGCCATTTCAATGGCTGGCTTAATCTCTCTGCGATCGTACCTACCGATTATAAGCTCTAAAGTTACCAACTTTTTATCGAGGTCGTCTTGTGATAATTTCAAATTGCTTGAGCTGTAGAGCGATGCATTAGCCATACGGCATAAAAAGTGATTTTAAAGCAAAGTCAGCTCCAAGTAGCCTTACTACTATGCTTCGTAGAATTTCTTATAATCTATAGTATAGAACAATTAATTTAAAGATAACGGATAATTTTCAATACAACAAACTGTAAAAGCAGGCTGATTTGCTGACTGATTATACTGGCTGTTCGCAAATGCTGCGCTCCTATCAATTAAGGCAGACAAAAACCATCGCCTTCCCAAAGCAAAATATAGATCTATTTTCCGGCGGTTCATAGAGACAAATAAATCGGCGATTATCACTTTTCGGCGAATTTGGATGGTGAAAATCTTAATGAACTATACAAATCCCTGATGCATATCTGAATTACCCTTGACAGAAAATAAGTGGAGCTAGCTGATAAATATATCATGACTAACCTGCCAGCTTTTTAGGGTATTCGGCATGTACAGGTTGATGCAGGAATATGCGGATACCATTTAATAGATAACAGACTGCGAAAGCACTAATCTGATACGCACTTTTCATTCGGCCGTAGGGCTGTAAAATCTCTTGCTAGTATATTTTCTGCCACAGGCAAATCGTGATCAGATTCAGTCGTTACCCGGAACTTTCTTTTATGTACTGCCCATATGTGTTCCTGTTGCATGATCTTAGACACGTGAGCCCTGCTACAGGGTACTTTGGCTGCTTTGATAGCTTTATAAATCCTGGGGCTCCCATAGGTCCTTTCTGACTTAAAATAGGTGGTTCTTACCAGGGTGACTAACCGAGGTCTATGGTTTTCTCTTTGTAGGCTTCTACCACTCCTCCAATTGTAATATGCGCTGGGACTGCATTTCAGCAACCTACACAGCCCTTCAATAGCATGTTGCTCCTCCAATTGCTTGATTACTGAGTATCTTTCCCGGAGCGGCTTAGAAAGATACTCGCCGCTTTTTTTAAGATTTCGACATCTTCCTTCATCCGCGCATTTTCTTTTTTTAACTGACTCAGTTCCGGGTCAAGTGGTCGTCCATTGCCAGGAAAGGCCTTATCGCCAATTCCTGCCAGTTGCCGCTTCCAAGTATAGATCATATTGGGATGTATCCCTAGATCTGACGCTACTTGTGTAACCCCAGATTTTTCTGCCAGGCGAACCGCCTCTTCCTTGAATGCCCTGTTGTAGCACTTTCTGGATGTCATTTTACTAAATTAAGATTTTTGCACCTTAACTTAGTGTCCTTCAAAATAGGGCAAGATCATACATATGGAACTCCAGGTTTTTGGGATTCTCCAGGAGATCAAAGAGCAATATGGAATGGATATAGCACAAGTCCGCCTGTCATTGAAGCTGCAAAGCAAGATATGCAAAAACTAATGAATGGTATGAGTAGTTGGAGGCCTCTTCAAAATTAAATATAATGAGATATATATTACTTTTTTTTGTCTTTTTTCTCTATTCTTGTTCATCTAAAATTAATGCACTACAAAAAGTATACAATAATAAAGAAAAAATCATCAAGATGTTTTCTTCTAAGAGTATAGTAAGAAGCAGAGGGCAAAATATTATTTTTTTTTCTACTCATAATAACAACATTACAAAAAAATATTTTTTTGTAATTGATGGTAATAAATATCATCTTACTGATGAAAAAATTGAGTATACTCCGGATATACTAGGCTTAAAGGACACTACAATAGGTAGTAAATTATACAACCAAGAATTAACAGCTACCCTAACAATTCTAGTTGCCGAGATGGACAGGTTGGATATTAGAGATATAACAAGTGATCTAAAAGATGACGGTATTGGGTTTAAAATATACTTGAAAGATTTTAACGGAACTATGATTTATGTGCCAGATTTAAAAAAACTTCGCTTACCCTATTGGAAAACTTATATAAATGGAATGAATAAGTTTGATGATAATTGGTATTACACTTTAAATAATTAATAAATATTTAAATTGCCTAGCAATAGGACACCCATTTAAGCTGCCTTCCAGGCAATCTATTTATTTTCCTGGAAGGCAAATACTTTTTACCAATCACTACAGCTTAATCCAATCGTACAGGGCGAAGAAAATCCAGTTTCTACTACATCGGGGCCTTTGTAACAATCACTCCATTCGAGATGATAGGTACAATTATAGATATTTAACTTGACCTAGAAATCAGGCTCCCCAATTTAGCCCCCTTCCAGGCAATCTATTTATTTTCCTGGAAGGCAAATGCTTTTACCAATCACTACAGCTGAGTCCAATTGTACAGGGCGAAGAAAATCCAGTTTCTACTACATCGGGGCCTTTGTAACAATCACTCCATTCGAGATGATAGGTGCAATTATACGTTACGGTTTAATGGGTAGCTTTCACTACCATGAATAGTAGCGTGTTTGTTCAGAATAAACAGACCCCGGGTAGTGAAGACAATGCGAGCAAATCTAAAGCCTAACTTAACTTCGTGTTGTTTGATGACCAGTTCAATATGGTAAGCAGTAATAGTGGAACCCGGCAGGTACAGGCATCGCCGGGGGCGCTGCAAACTTTGGCCGTTAGTGCAATGACGATTAAATCGACCGGGTTTATTTATATTTACGTGAGTAATGAGAGTGGGCAGGATGTGTATTTTGATAATTTAGTGGTGAACCATACCAGTGGGCCGTTGCTGGAGGAGACGCATTATTATCCGTTTGGGCTCGTCATGCAAGGGGTTTCCGACAAAGCCCTGAAATCACAATACGCTGAGAACAAATATCATTTTAACAATGGAACAGAGCCTCAAAATAAAGAGTTTAGCGATGGGTCGAGATTGGAGTTGTATTCGACACAATACCGAATGTATGACCCTCAAATAGGTCGGTTTAATATTCTGGATCCTAAACCAGCCGATTCTGTAAGTCTTTACGCTGCATTTTACAATAATCTTATTCGCTATAATGATCCATTGGGGGATACTACCAGAGTGTATGTTGAAACGTCAGGGGCAGGCCATGCATGGATAAGCACGGGAGAGGGTGATAAAATGACTGTTTATAGTTAAGGGAGATACGCTGGCAAAATGAGGGATCGGGGCCAAGTATTATAAAAAATGGGCCGGGCGTACTTTTAAAATTGCAAGGGCAAGATGCGGCTTACTATAATCAGAAAAAGTTTGGAGAACTGGTGCAACAGTGTTTACAATTAATAATGTGAAGGATGAAGCAATAAATAAGGTAATGGATGCCCAGTTTAATTCTTCCGATAAGCTTCCTGAAAAAGGAGAGTATAAAGACGATTCAAGAGCGCATGTAACAGGCGATTATAAGTTATTGAGTTGTAACTGTACCACTACGGCGAGCGATGCTTTAAATACTGCTGGATCACATGCTTTTGAGATTATTGGGGAAAAGGCAGGGCCAACAAATGATAGGTTCATTATTCTGGGATCTCTCGGATCTCATTTAAAATGACAGGCCAATTCTTGGCTAGGGAATGGTTCTGTTAGCATAGAGGCTGTTTTTAAACCTAAGGAGAATAAATAGACACCTAATGAAAATACCTTTTCGAATGTTTATAGTAGTATCTATTGTTTTTTTTGTTGTTATTGTATTGAAGCTTTTGGATACCTATACTTCGTTAAAATATGAGGTTGATGAGCCCAGGGCAATGAATAAAGTCGGGGAGGCGCTAAACGACAAGGAGAAATATCTTAAAGCGTTCATTACATGGTTATGGGTGAGTTTGTGTTATGTTGTGGTAACCATTGTAATTTTTGTCCGAGCTTTAATAGGCAAGTGAAGACGAAGATAATAAAGGCTTAATGACATTAGGCCGCAGCATCGAAGCTGCGGTTTTTTGTTGTCAAAACTTCCTAGCTTTACGGTATGCAAAGGAGATGTGCTTGTTGGTAGTTATGCCCTATCTCAAGTTGATGTTGATGATGTTGGCAAGTTTGGAACAGGCAAAGGAGTATCTGCTGCAGGAGCATTGGGACATGAGCTTATAGAACAACAATCAAAACAACTTGATGGTAAAGGATATGCTGATGCACATCAGGATGGTATCAACGCTGAAAATTCAATTAACGGTACCGTAAGAGGTGCGACAACTGTCGCTCCAGGTGCAAGTCAAGATGCGTCAGGCAGAATAACAGGAACATTTATTACTTCTTATGCTCAGAATGGTCAGAACATATCAGCCACTGTTAAAATCAAGGACAATAATATAACTTCCGTAACTTCTAAGATTGAAAACCCAAAGAAATAATAATCATGAAACAAAAAGTAAGTTTGATATTATTTTATGTATTCCTGCTTTTAAATATTATAGCTTGTAATGGTCAGCAGAGCAGTATGAAAAAGAATAATAATTTTGATTCGGCTTTCAAGTATAACTATACAATTTTAGATTCTATAGCAAAGACGATTTTTTTTGATACATCCGCAACTTGTAAAAATGCTATTGAGTTTATGGAGAAAACCACAGCAATAAAAGCCAGCAAAGACGGGAATTATTTTGGAGCAATTTTATTTACACAAAAGGACTTAGACAAATGGAAAAAGTGGTATGATAAAAACAAAAAAAAATGAAAGTTAAAAAGCCGCAGCCATTACTGCGTCTTATTGCCAGCAAGCGGGTATAGCTTATCATGTTTTTCATTATTGATACCACAAATATCGCCATGGGTAGCCCGCCGACAGCAGTTTTATACAGCTGTAAACAAGCACATTGGTTATTATTTCTTTCGCAGCATGTCAACTATCGAATGGTGTCCGCATCGTCCTGCATCATCCAGTGCATGCCGATTACCTTAAAACGCTGGCAGGTTAATCATGTTGCACTTATCAGCCAAATCGCATATTATTTATAACAAAATAGGCTGAAAAGTTGGAGATTTTCGACCGATGCCAGTAACAGCGCCTATGCTACCCCGGTGACTACCAGCAGCACGATGACCAACGGCCTGGTAACGGGTACAAAGGTGCGCGTACTCGG
>NZ_FMAR01000031.1 GCF_900094705.1 Chitinophaga costaii
TTCGGGTCATAGGTCACCGTTTCGCCAAAGTCGGATACTGCTACCGGTGTCCAGTTGTTGGTGGCCACATTCAGGTTACGGATGGTTTGCATGCCGATGATACGGTTCAGCAGATCATAGCTGTAGTTGTATTGCAGCGGCTCTCCCACTTTCGGCAGGTTCACACTCATGGCGCCAATGTTACACTCATTTATCAAACTGCATATGCCGGTGATATTCTGATATTCAAAGAAGCTCTTAGAAGGCTATGCACGCATTACGAGATTTTTCATAAAAACGTAACTTTCATTGACAGAGGTACGGAACCCCTAAACTCCATAAGGCAAGACACTCATAAATAACAAAAGCCCGGCACGTCCTGGCTTTTGTCTTATAGTATTTCTTTTACAGTTCCTTCTCCTAAAGGTTCTGAACCTTCTCCAAAAAGAAACATTTTTCCTATATCAAAATCACTACCTAAATAGCCTTTGTTCAAAAATACAATTTCAACTTCCCCTTCCTCTCCTGGACAAAATTGTTCTCTATCTATCAAATCAATTCTACCAGATGTTTTCATTTCTTCAATAAAATTAAACAATGGTCTATATCCATTACTAAATGGTGTTTCTCGACCTTTCTCGTAAAGTTTGATATGCGCTCTTATCTTAACCACGGACTATAATTTAATGGTGTGCCTTGCAGAAATTTTAATTGATTAGCTGGAATTGATATTGCGTTCATACCATCAGCCCCAAATCTTGTGGCTCCATTCAATACACTATTAGGAACCCTGACTTTCATAATTGTATTGGTAATGCCATCTAATCCAAAGTTATACTTACCAAATTGAGTAGCCTCATCAAGTGTCGGGGCAAATAATTTACCTGTTTCATATCCTCCCGCCTTCATCCTAAAGCCAAATTTTGCCACATCGCTAACTTCTGCCTGTGACATAGCTCTATATATTGTACTGCTTCCCCCCTTAGCGGCATCTACTTCAGTAGTTAAGTCCTATTCTTATACAATGAGTTCCGAACTCTGCAACTTTGCTATCTTCTTGTCCTGCTTGTTTACTTCTATTTGCTTTAAAAATTCATCCCTGTTGGATATGATTGTCTGCAAACTTTGAAGCCACAAATCAAATTTACCATACCACATTTCAAACATATTCATATTCCAACTTTTGCTTGACTGCTCAATTTGATTTAATACATTTTGCATTTGGATTTGATTTCCTACATACAAGGCTGCATAAAATTTTAACTCAAATAGTTTGGCTTGTTCTGCTGAATTTGATTTGACCAACATATCACCAAATAGGCTATCCACAAAATCAAATAATGATTTCAAAGTAATATCGCCATTCAATGAAACTGGAATTTGCTTTTTAAAACAGTCGATAGCTTCATTAAAATAAGTTGTATGCTTTTCATAAGGAATATCAAACTGTAATCCTTTTGGATTTTTTAATCTCCTCATTAGAAGGGGACCCACTAAACAAGTTTTAGCAGCATTTTGCCATAAAGAATATATTACAAAATAAGGGCTATAATCTTCTGAAAAAGGAGATTTAATCAACTCTATCCCAATAATACAAGCGCCAACTACTTTGTATAATTTGTTTTGTGCAAATGCAGAAAGCTGAAAAAAAGTATTTAACCAATCCTCAGTAACTTTCTTCTTTATTTCTTTATCTATTGCCATTTTTTATTACGGTCTTATTACTTGTATCGGTAATCCGAAGTTGTTAAAATATTTGTTGTATTGTGCTGGGCTCATAACAGCTTTACCAAACTTAAAATCGTATATAATGCCATTCGTATAGTCAATAACATCAAGGAAGCCACGATTACCAACACCTTTATTAAAGTATAACCCTGTTTCTAATCCTCGATTACCGTAAATACTTTGATAACGATTTAAAAGTTTAGATGCGTATTGATGTTTTGCAGTACCTGCAACACCTCCTGTACCTCCAATTGCTCTTTCTGCTAATGTTGCAGATTTCTGAACTAACTGTGGATTTGCAAGTCCCGTCTTAGCGGCTTGAGTTTCTGCCTTCACAACTTGCACTGCTGGCCGACTCACAACAAATGTAGCATCCTTTGGAATACTAGACCGGGCAGATAAGGCCATACTCAATCCAATATCCACATAACTAGCGATGACATCGGCCTTATTGTCAGAAACGCCCGCGTATGACAAACCACTTGCAATGGCTTGTCGTGTATAGGATTTTGTCTCTTTGCCGCTCGCTAGTTGCGTAAGTCCCGCAGCCGCTACATCTAAACCATGTACTACCCCTGCCCCGCCCACGACAGCACCCAAACCGGTCCAGGACGTTGTAACTCCAAATGTAGCTCCAGCAATAATTTCTCCTCCTCCTGCTACGGCATTTAATGCACCCATTATTCTTATCGGAGCGGTGCTTGGTTTTGATGTATCTCCTAAAGGATCACTAAACTGTATCGGACTGCTATTAAAAGCAGCATACTCGCTTACTCCTATCATTGGTTTGGGGTCAAGGCTCCATCTTCTACCTATACCCGGATCATATTCCCAGAACTCCGCTGTGTAGGAGTTTCCTTCACCTTTTATCTCGTCCGATTTCTCTTGTCCATTGAATCCATACCTATATCTCACACTACTAAACGTCCTTCCCGGTTCCTGCATACCAAACGGATAATAATCACCTGCACTTTGCACCTTTCGCGTATAGTCTACTACTTCATTTCCATTACTACTTCCTGGCAGCTTAGCATCTCCGATGGTCGATAACACATTGCCCAAATGATTCCCCAGCTCATACACCTTCTCCCCACGTTGAAAATTAAACAGCACACCATTATCCGTTGCTCCGGCTTCCTCCAGGTCTTTCTTACTTTCATCAATACCCAGCCGGCTACTGCCGTAGATATCTGTTTCTATTTGGGTAAGATGTCCCGTATTTACGCTATTATCACCACGGGTGTAAATGCTCATGACGTTGCCCGTTGCATCCCGCACATACCAGGTAAGCACCCCATTCACTGTTTTACTGATACGGTTTCCACTCACATCGTACGTGTAATGAATAGTCGTAGCCGTACCTGTTGTTTTATGAATATCCGAAATTTTTCCGTAAACCGTCCACTTGATATCATTAATGATTTGAAGCCGGTTTACCAAGCCGTCACCAAAGACGAGGCAGCCCATCAGCTGGAAGCATTAGGAGAGAAATGGGGTAAAAAATATCCTGTAGTGCTTGATTCCTGGAGGCGCAACTGGGAAAAACTCACGACCTATTTTCAGTATTCGGCAGCTATCCGCAAGTTGATCTATACCACCAATACTATTGAAGGCTTCCATCGCCAGGTTCGCAAAGTAACTAAAACAAAGGGCGCCTTTACCTCGGATATGTCCCTGCTGAAGCTGATCTATTTGGCAACTCAGCACATTCAAAAAAAGTGGACGCAACCCTTACAAAACTGGAGTTTGACCGTATCTCAATTATCAATTAGATTTGGCGAGCGGCTACGATTGCGATTGGGATGAAGTCTCGTTAGAAAGTGACATTTTTTGCAGCGGCAGAATATAACCCAGCATCATCAGAAAAAATATCACTTCCTAACGAGATCAGATTATCAACGAATTATTAAATGACATAGTTTATTTTATACTCCCGCATCATCAGAAAAAATATCACTTCCCAACGAGATCAGATTATCAACGAATTATTAAATGACACAGTTTATTTTACACTCCACCAACGCCGGCGTAAATATCTATTCCAACTCTCCAATAACAACCTTTAATTCATTTATACTATCCTTATTACTAATAATATTTTCCTTTTGTAGAAATTGCTCTATTGTTCTCTTTAAATTTATTGTATCACTTATTAGATTTTTATCTGCAATTGCATACACATCAATAAATAAGTAATTCCCTTCTTTTCCAAAACAAACATTTAGTCTTTCAATTTTTTTTTCATTTCCTAATTGGGCTGAAAAAATCGGAATATATTTCCCCTCTTGTATTACTTCATTTTTATAACCATAAGCAAACCATTTGCCATTGGGGATTCCGTTTTTTAATTCCGTGGAACTTGAAATAATGCCATTGTCAAATTTTGTTATTGCTTTTCCTGAAAATAGTTGCCCACTTTCCGTTCCGTAATATTTGTTGTTTTTCAATTCTAAGTTTGATACAAGCTGTTGCGATAGCGTACAAGAACTTAGGATAAGTATTGTTAAACTAAATATACATAGCAGTTTGCTCATAAGCTATTTTTGGAAATATTTATAATTCTCAATACCTGTCATTATCATTAACACATCTCTTTGCTCATCTCCATTTCCGCTTGTTCCTCCAAAAATATCCTTCCACATTTGATTTAAATTAGAGCCTTTGTATAAATCATTGTCGGGAAAATTTGCAGCTTTACCAAAAATTCCATATGATATGTTGCCATAATCATCATATCGCCAAAGTGTTCCATTTAATAAACTCCATTCACCGATAACTGTTGCTGCATATGAAGGTGTGCCATCTTCAGTTTTTTGTGATTTTAAATCACTATTGTTCGGGAAAAATGTTGTGTTAAAAATAAGAAAGGGGCAATTACGCCCCAATAGTTTATAATTTTGGGTTACGACACTCAAAAGATAAACTTGGATAAAGGTAGAAAATTTCCCGGACAGCCGGTCTTGTCACAAATATTAGATGTAATACCAAATTCACTAATATATTCTGCTAACCGGAAGCATAAATCAAACCGCTATTATAAGCGGCTCCCTTTAAGGGTTCACCTGGTAACATTGTTATATGGTGTATTTAGCTATTGCAATGGGCTGCGAGAGCTTTGCGAGGGGATGCTGGCCTGCAAAGGCAAGTTGTCTCACCTGGGGCTGGATAACGCGCCAGCCCGGAGTACGATATCGGATGCTAATAACAAGCGCAGCTACCGGGTCTTTGAAACAATCTATTACTGATTACTGAAGCAGTATCACTCATTTATCTCAGCTGAACGTTCTTGTTTGTTAAACCCATACCTGTACCCCACATTACTAAACGTCCGTCCCGGTTCCTGCATACCAAACGGATAATAATCCCCTGCACTTTGCACCTTTGGCGTATAGTCTACTACTTCATTTCCATTACTACTCCCTGGCAGCTTAGCATCGCCAATGGTCGATAACACATTACCCAAATGATTCCCCAGCTCATACACCTTCTCCCCACGTCTGAAATTAAACAGCACCCCATTATCCGTTGCTCCTACTCCCTCCAGGTCTTTCTTACCTTCATCAATACCCAGGCGGCTACTGCCGTAGATATCTGTTTCTATTTGGGTAAGATGACCCGTATTCAAGCTATTATCACCACGGGTGTAAATGCTCATCACATTGCCCGTTGCATCCCGCACATACCAGGTAAGTACCCCATTCACGGTTTTACTGATACGGTTTCCACTCACATCGTACGTGTAATGGATGGTGGTAGCCGTACCCGTTGTTTTATGAATATCCGAAATTTTTCCATAAACCGCCCACTTGATATCATCGATGCTGCTCTGCTGGTCTTTCACCAGATTGCCGATTGCATCGTAGTCATAGTTACCATCTACCTGGCTATCAATATCCTCCGCGTAAGCAGCAGGATCTACATCGTCTTTGATGTTGTCCAGTTTATTGGAGCCGGCCAGGTAGTTGTAGTGCATTTGATCCCTCCGGTGAACCACCCATTTATAAGTTACTAGATCTCCATTGATACGGCAATAAGTTGCTGATTTGATTTACAGGGTATGTCCCTATTCTTTGCAACACATCCTTCATCCATTCAAAAGGATTGATTCGATGTAGTTTGCAGGTGCCTAACAGCGAGTATAACATAGCGCTCCGCTGTGCTGCTTCGTGGCTGCCGGCAAACAAATAGTTTTTTCTGCCTACCGCTACCGGCCTGATGGCATTCTCTACCTGGTTATTGTCTATGTTAAGCTTTCCGTCTGTGGCGTATGCTGTCAGGCCATCCCACAACTTAAGGGTGTAAGCCAATGCCTTTCCTATGACACTGGCTGGCGTTACCTCCTGGTATGTCTTTACCATCCATTCCTTTAATGCCTGCAAAACAGGCACTGCTACCCGCTGTCGTAGCACCAATACTTCCTGGGCAGTCATCCCCGCTTCACGTGCACTGCGCTCTATGGTATACAGTAACTGGATTTGCTCCAGGGCATAAGTTGCCCTGGCTTCATCGTTTAATAAAGCATCATAAAACTTGCGCCTGGCATGCGCCCAGCAATGGAACAGGGTAATGCCCTCCTCTTTATGGAGGAAATTATAACCACTGTAGCCATCCGTCTGTATGTGACCTTTAAAGTCTTTAAGCATTGCCGATGGTCCTTCCCGGCCACGCCCCGGCTGGTAGTCAAAAAGCACAAGATCTTTTAGCGAGTTGTGGTAAACCCAATAATATCCTCTGTGGGTTTCTCCTTTTTTGTCTTTATCCAACACCTTTATCGGCGTCTCATCTACATGCAAGTATTCACTGTT
>NZ_FMAR01000053.1 GCF_900094705.1 Chitinophaga costaii
GAACGATTTTACCTTCGCATTGAATGATTCCGCAGCAGCATTAGTAGCCCTGTTATTGAAGAAATTTAAAATGCCCAAATAATGCGTCTGTACCGTCCTGGCAAGGGTTTTAAAGGAAGGTAGCTCCGTTTCTTCTACATCATTATACCATAATGCCAGCCGTTTGAAAGCCTGTTCTTTACTGGTACATACCCTGTATACGTCTCCTAGTCCAATAGATAATCGATACGCTTTTTGTATAACCGGGTACCGAGCAAAGAGCAATTCGGCCCTCAGCCGTTGTTCCCGCGTCCATAAACGGGGATGCTTGAATAATAGATACCTGCTTCGGGCTAGTAGTTGTTTAACGGTGTCTCCATTGACAAGGATTTCCGGCTGATATGCTTGCTTTAGTGCCTTTCCTTGCTCGTATGCGGTGTTTTCCTGTTCCAGGGCTTCCCACCGGTATTGGATGCGGGTTTCCTGAACAGCGTCAAAGGCAAGTTGTTGGACATGAAACCGATCAATGACGCGGTGGGCATTGGGAAAACAACGCTTTATTGCCAAATTCAGACTGGCAGACATATCGATGGTAACTTCTGTGACTTTGGCCCGGAGCCGTTTGGGGATCTTTTTTAAAATTTCGATAAGATAATCTGCTTGTGTTCCCTTTATCATGGCCACTATAGCGCCTTTCCTGCCTTTTGCAGCTTTGTTGGTAACAATGGTATATAATTCCCCACTGGAGAAAGCGGTTTCGTCTATGCTCAAATATGAGCCTATATTTTGCTCAAACAACATCCACTCAGCAGCGTGATCCTTCTGCCCCCATTGCTGATAATCACTTAGATAGTTTTTATAATGTTGTTGTAATTGTTTGCCATCGACCTGAAAAAAATGACCTAATTGCACAGGACTAATGGGATGATTATCCAAATATTCCTTTTAAAAAAAGCCCGAATTCCGTAGTCATTCGTGCCCCTGATCTTACCAGTGTCCAATTTCTTGTAACAATCTTCCCTGTGTGGACAACCTCCCAGCGGCGGCGTTTAATACACAACGCCACTTTCTGACCGCGTATAGGAAAGTCCTGCACCTGTATTTCGGGCAAAAAACCCTTGGAATGTAATGGTTGATCCTTGTACTCAGATGGAATAATATTCTTCTCTTCCATGAAAATATTAATTCCCTTAGAATCCTTTGTGGTATTGGTTATTTCGAAATATTCCAGCATCCCGGCGGGCAAAAGCAATTCTATTAACTGACGGTAACTCTCTTCCAAAATGTTGATTTAATCCGCAAAAAAACAGCTTTAACATTAATCCCCCA
>NZ_FMAR01000022.1 GCF_900094705.1 Chitinophaga costaii
TCGGAACTAAATTAAGGAACCGCCGTATACCGAACGGTACGTACGGTGGTGTGAGAGGACAGGTAGGGAATTAATCCCTACCTTCCTACTCGATTGTACAGTAATATGATCTTGTGGAAATACATTTAGCGAATGGATGGGCCGCAAAGTCGTTTCTGGTGCAGCTATTGAAATACAAACGAGTATAAAAATTAAAAACGGGGAAAAATCCCCGTTTCGTAAAATCAAAAACCAACCATTAAAAAAATACTTGACAAAAGGTGGTGACCTTCTGGAATTGCTTACCGCCCTTATTTATTGGGCTGAGGAGTAGTTCTCAGGTAAGGCTTAATTATTTTATGTCCTTTCGGAAAGCGGGCCGGAATTTCTTCGGTAGGCACCGCTGGTGTTACAATTACATCTTCCCCATCTTTCCAGTCTGCTGGTGTGGCAACGCTGTACTTGGCAGTTAGTTGCAGGGAATCTATCACGCGCAGTACTTCTAGGAAGTTGCGGCCGGTAGATGCCGGGTAAGTAATGGTAAGCTTCACTTTTTTATCGGGCCCGATAATGAATAAAGAGCGAACGGTAAATGTCTCAGATGCATTCGGATGGATCATGCCATATAAATTAGCCACTTTCCGCTCCGGATCTGCAATGATAGGAAAATCTACCTGAGTATTTTGCGTTTCGTTGATATCTTTTATCCAGCCTTTGTGGTGTTCTACAGTATCTACGCTTACGGCCAATACTTTTACATTTCTTTTATCGAATTCACTTTTCAGTTGTGCCGTGCGTCCCAGTTCCGTAGTGCAAACCGGCGTATAGTCTGCAGGATGGGAGAACAAAACACCCCAGCTATCCCCAAGGTATTCGTAAAAATCGATTTCTCCAATAGAGGTCTGTGCCTGGAAATTAGGGGCGATATCGCCTAATCTTAAACTCATAGCAAAAAATTTTTACGTTATGCGTTCAAAAATACGTATTTCCTACAAACTTAATAGACTTTTAAGATTGTTTTAGCATTAATTTCTGCTGAAACCTTGGTAGTCATTCTGTTGGGGCAGTAGTGCCTGGGGAAAAACCTGCTGCAAAGCTAGCGTTTATGGTTGGTTGTCGCAAATAGGAAAAATGAGGGGTTAACACTTCATCCAGAAAAAGGCAAGTTTTTAGGGTAACAAAATATCAGCAACCATAGCCATAGTGCTGTTTTTTACCAAGGAGCAAACACCACGCCTGGCTGGTTACTACGGGGCTAACATATATTGGATATTTATGTGGGAGGGGAAGTATACTTTACTTAAAAGCCATTAGATTATGCAGTAGGTATGCCAGCACTCAGCGATTTAGGGGAGCGCTTAAGCAGATCAGGCGGCCTGTTGCTTCCATGCGCAATAGGCCATGGTATATTTATGATCATCCTGGAGTCCGGCTTCTTCACGGGCGGCCACTTCGTCAAATTCAATTTCCAGGTAACCCAGGTATAATGCATAACGTTGGCTCAGCAATGTTATAGCATGGTCTATCTGCTGGGTGTACGCGGCCTTGGGAGTGGGTGCCGGTGCAGCAAGGGGCATTATCTGCTGGATGTAATAGCAACGTTCTCCGGTATATTCTACCCAGGTGCCTTGTTGTTTTACACGGGGGCGGCTCAGTTGAAAGGTCATTTTATGGAACGTCAGCGGCCCGCCCAATATGGTTTCCAGGTCTATGATCTCCGGGATTTGATCAGGGCGTTGGCGCATGTCTTCCAGTTTTTCCACGATAATCATTTGCAATTGATCGCTTTGGGGGGCCTGGTGGCGCAGCATTTGGTTCAGCACGTCGTAGTTTGCCACAAAATCACAATCCACCCAGCCAGCCTCGGTTTGCAGTTGTCCCCAGAAGGTCAGGTAGTTGGAAGCATCCATAATTACCTGGGTAATGGAAATGGTGTTGTAGTAAGTAGCGGTGTTGGTGTGTAATGTTTTCATACCGTTCTGTGTTTATAACAATACAAAAGTATCCGGCCATTACGCAGGGAATGTGCGTAGTGCGGGCAGGTTAAAAAATTTTATAAAATAAATTTCAGGGGTAAATTGAGCTCTTAAAACACCCAAACATGCCTAAAAATAAGGACGCAGTGTCGCGCTACCGGTGGATAGACGAACGGTTGCGCAACAAGCGCCTGCCCAAGCCCACACTGGAACACCTCATTGGTTTTGTATCGGAAAAAATGGGGAAAGATATTTCTACCCGCGCTATCCAGCAAGACATATACGATATGCGCAACGATCAGGAACTGGCTTATTTTGCCCCTATTCTATATGATCGCAAAACGGGTACTTACCGTTATGAAGAGGAGAGTTATTCGATTAATAATAACCCGATCGATGAGGCAGACCTGCAAGGGTTGGAGATTGCCATTGGCATCCTGGAGCAGTTTCGCAGCCTGCCTGTGGTGGCACAGTTTGAGGATGCTATTTTAAAAATTGCCGCCAGCCTGAAAATGAATCGGGATGCGTTGCAAAACCAGGGACTTATCCGTTTTGCCCGCGCCACGCAATACAAGGGGGCTGAGTTCATTCCTGAGATTGTAGATGCTATTAAGGGGCTGGAGGTAATCCGTATAGCCTACCAGAGCTTTAACCGCGACGAGCCTAAAGAACATTGGGTAGAACCCTATCACCTGCGGGAGTATCAGCATCGTTTTTACCTCATTGGCAAAAGCCAGCAAGCCAAAGGTGGCAGTGTACTGACCTTTGCGTTGGATCGTATTGTAAAGTTATGGCCCACCAACCAACATTTTGACGCCCAAAATTTTGACGATGCCACTTACTTCCAGCATTCCCTCGGCATTACTGTGCCGGGCGGCGATCCGGAGGAAGTGAGACTAAGTTTCACGCCGCAACAGGGCAAATACATTAAGTCTCAACCCATCCATCCATCACAGGAAATTGTAAAGGATACCGAAGAATCTTGCGAAGTAAAACTTCAATTGGTGGTGAATCCCGAACTGCGCATGCTGCTGCTGAGTTATGGTGCCAATTTAAAGGTGCTGGCGCCCCAAAGCCTGGTTAAAGACCTGGCCGATGAAGCAAAAAGAATGGCGGCTTTGTATAAATAGATAATCGTATACTGCCGGATTAATAGCGGGGCATTTGAAGAATGTTGAACAAAGAAAAACAGCCTTGTTAGTGCGTTTAATGCACAACTAACAAGGCTGTTTTTCTTTTTGAATATAAGCTACATCACAATGATAGTAACTACTATTATTTCGAGGCGGGCATTTTAAACAGGCTATCGTCTACCGGTTTATTATATTCTGCTTTGGTAATGAGTATCTTAACACCGGAGGCGGGTTGCTCTGTTACAGAAGGGTAGGAGTAGCCATCTTCGGTTTTTTTATAATCGCTCATTTTCACAATTACATCCATCGGAGCATCCTGTCCGGGTACGGTTACGTGGTTTTCGGTGCGGATGAGGTAGTAGGTAGTGGCATCCAGATAGGCAATACCTTCAACGCCATCTTTGGAAGTTACTTTCAGTTTATAGGCATTTACGCCGTCTATCGTTTCTTTGCCCAGGGATTCTACTCTCTTGCCGTTGGCTTTATAATCATATAATTCACCATTGATGCTAAGTTGGGACTCCATCAATTTAGCTTTTGAACTGTCCAGCGCGGTAGGCTCGGACTGTCCTTGCACTGGCATAAGCGTCCAGCCGCCGTTTTTTGTGATTACCTGAATATTGGTGGAACCCATGGCATCAAATTCCATGCGCATGGCTTGGCTTTGGATTTTCCATACTTTAAGCGGGAATTCCATGCCCTGCACCTCAACACTGCCTTCATTATAAGCGGTTTTCAGTGCTTTTAGTTTATCTGCGCCTCCCATGGCCACCACATATTTATTGACCAATTCATCGGCTGTCTGGGCATATGCGCCTGAAATGCTCAGTACAAAAAGGAGGGTAAGCAGCTTTATGCTCTTCATAAAAGTGAGTTTAATATAAAATTTATGTATGACAAATTTATTCTTTTAAAGTCAATATAAAAATCTATTTACCAGTGTGGAACGGCGATGTGCGGAGGTTTTATCCTGCCAAAAACTTCGTACTTTTCAGTCCGTTTCACCAATACAAATATTCCATGCAGCTCACCGGCAATTATGTAGACGTTCTTCACCAGCGCATTTACCCGGCCACCGTTACCATCAAAGAGGGACGTATTGCTACAATTGTGCCAGTAAGCGGGACATATGAACAATATTTGTTGCCGGGTTTTGTGGATGCACACGTGCATGTGGAAAGCTCCATGCTTATTCCTTCGGAATTTGCGCGCCTGGCCGTGGTACACGGTACCGTGGCTACGGTATCCGACCCGCACGAGATTGCCAATGTGATGGGTGTGCCTGGTGTGCATTACATGATAGAAAATGGGCGGCAGGTGCCTTTCCACTTTTATTTTGGCGCGCCCTCCTGCGTGCCTGCCACCGTATACGAAACGGCTGGCGCCACTGTAAGTCCGGCAGATGTGGAAGCCCTGTTGCAACGCGAGGATGTGAAGTACCTGACCGAAATGATGAACTTCCCTGGTGTATTGAATAATGATCCGGAGGTATTGCAGAAAATAGCAGCTGCAAAAAAATATGGTAAGCCGGTAGACGGCCATGCCCCTGGTTTGAGAGGTGATGCCGCCGCCACTTATATTGCGGCTGGCATTAGCACCGATCACGAATGTTTTACCCGCGAAGAGGCATTGGAAAAGTTACTGCGCGGCATGAAAATACTGATCCGCGAAGGTAGTGCCGCGCGCAATTTTGAAGCACTGATCCCTTTGCTGCACGATTGGCCGGAACACATGATGTTTTGCAGCGACGACAAACATCCAGACAATCTGGTGGAAGGCCACATCAACGTGCTGGTGAAACGTGCGCTGGATCACGGTATTCCCTTATTTAATATCCTGCGTGCCGCCTGTGTGAACCCAGTGTTGCATTATGGCCTGGATACCGGCTTGCTGCGTATGGGCGACCCGGCCGATTTTATTATTGTAGACAATCTCAAATCCTTTAATGTAAAAGCGACCTACATCAAAGGTGAATTGGTGGCAGAAAATGGCGTCACTAAAATAGCGCGGGTGGCAGCTTCGGCTATCAATCATTTTCAGGCAGCACCAGTACGAAAGGAAGATTTACGTATATCCGCCACTGGTAGTATGGCCCGCGTAAAGGTTATCGTAGCGCTGGAGGGAGAACTAATTACCCATGCGGAACTGGCCTCGCTGCCGGTAGTAGATGGCGAAGTTGTGTCCAACACCAGTCTGGATGTCCTGAAACTGGCCGTGGTGAACCGTTATAAGCAGGCACCTGTGGCGCTGGGGTTTATTAAAAACTTTGGGCTGAAATGGGGTGCCATGGCTTCCTCCGTGGCGCACGATAGTCATAACATCATTGCCGTGGGCGCAGATGATGAAAGCCTGGCGGAAGCCATCAACGCTGTAATTGGCGCGCAGGGAGGAGTGAGCGTAGCCCTCAAAAACACACCTGTAATATTGCCCTTGCCAGTGGCGGGTCTTATGAGCGCACAGGATGGTTACCAAGTGGCCAGCCAATACAGCGCCATGGACAAAGCTGCCAAAGCGCTGGGTAGCACACTGGCGGCGCCTTTTATGACACTTTCATTCATGGCACTATTGGTAATTCCCCATTTGAAATTAAGCGACCTGGGGTTGTTCAATGGCGATACTTTTTCATTTACGCCGGTTGTGGAGCCTTAAGGCATTACAGCCATCACCCACTTTGCTCCACGGAGGAAAAAAAGCGCGCCATCTGTCATTTTGTACCCTAAAAAAGGTGCCTTCTCTCTATTTTTGTTAACCCAATTTATATTATGCAAAAAGTACTCCGTAAAATGGCGGTCGTACTGGGTGCGATCTTATTGATTATAGGCCTGATAGTGGCTTATGTTTGTGTATTGCTGCCCAATACCGGTCCGCCTCCTAAACTACAAGTGACATTGAGTCCGGAAAAAATAGCCCGTGGGCAATACCTGGCCAATCATGTATGTGTGTGTATGGACTGCCATTCCCACCGCGATTATGGAAAATTCTCAGGCCCGCCGGTGGCAGGTGAGCCAATGGGGGGCGGTGGCGAAAGCTTTACCCCGGAAATGGGCTTTCCCGGCACTTTTTATGCAAAAAATATTACCCCCTATCATTTGAAAAGCTGGACGGATGGAGAAATATTCCGCGCCATCACTACCGGGCAAACAAAAGAAGGTCGCGCTATTTTCCCGCTGATGCCTTACGATGCTTACGGTAAAATGAGCGAGGACGATATCACCTCCATTATTGCTTACCTGCGTACCCTTGCACCGGTGCAACGTGATGTACCTTCCAGTACTGCCACTTTCCCGGTGAATATTCTGCTGCATACCATGCCGCATAAGGCCAGCCCACAGCCTGCGCCAGCCCGCAACAATGTTATTGCATACGGTAAATACCTGCTGGCTGCAGCGGGGTGCAAGGATTGCCATACGAAATATGAAAACGGAAAATTTACAGGCACGCCATTAGCCGGAGGCCGGGTGTTTGCGCTGCCCCAGGGCATACTACAATCCTCCAATCTTACGCCCGACCAGGCAACAGGCATTGGCAGCTGGACGGAAAGCCAGTTTGTAGGCCGCTTTAAATTATATGCCGACAGTACTGGTCGCAATATTCCTACGTCGCCAAAAGACTTCAATACGCCTATGGCCTGGACCATGTACAGTGGTATGGATACCAGTGATCTGAAAGCCATTTATGCATACCTGCATTCGCTGGCGCCCGTTCATAATACGGTGGTGAAGTTCGTGCCGGCAAAATAATAGGTCAGTGACTACCCATCCACAGTGCGCCGCCAATACTATCGCGGGATGCACCGGTAACAGAAGACAATACATTGTCTTCCTGCCGCCAGCGCAGTGCCCCGATAAGGGCCATGATCAGCGCCTCCTTAAATTTTACGGTCTGTGCGTCGGGCACTACCAGGTCTATGCGAAAGGGGCTAACCAGTGCATCTATCCTTTCCAGTAAAAATGTATTAAAAGCGCCGCCGCCGGAGACCAGCATGTTAAAGGGTGCCTGGCTGGCATCGGCATGCAGGTGCAGGGGTTCAATGGCCTGTGCGATCTGCTGTGCAATATGTTCGGTGTAGGTACGCAACTGGTCTGGAACAGACAAGCCGGAGGAGGTGAGCAGGGGGAGTACCGTATCGATTCCAAAACTGTTGGCCAGCGATTTGGGATAGGGAAGTGCGTAGTAGGGGAGTTGCTGTAAAGTGGACAGCAGCACTTCATTCACCTCACCTGCTGCGGCCAGGCCACCACCTTCGTCATAGTCGTGGCCCATCTGCAACGAGAGTGCATTCAGCACACGATTGGCCGGGCAAATATCGAAAGCTATGCGATCTGCACCGGTAATGGCGCTTACATTGGCAATGCCCCCCAGGTTCAGCCAGTATTGAAAGTCCGGAAATAATAACTTTTCGCCGATGGGTACAATGGGAGCGCCTTGCCCACCCAGTGCCAGGTCTATGGCGCGCAGGTCGCTGATTACCGGCAAGCTGGTGATGGCCGCAATGGCGGCACCATCGCCCAGTTGGGCCGTGGTATGCATGGCGGGCAAATGAAAGGCGGTATGACCATGGGAGGCGATAAAATGTACCTGGTGTTGCAGACCGTGGCGTTCAATAAACGCCAGGATTTGTTGACCAGTGTAGCGGCCATAGTCGCTATGCAGCACCAGGTAATCTGCAGCGGGAAGTGTGGTGGCACCAGACAGGCGCTGCATCCAATCTGCAGGGTAAGGCAGGGTGTCTGCCGCTTTTATTTCGTAAGTCCATTGCCCCCTGATCTCTGTAAGTTGTGCAAGTACTATATCCAGTCCATCCAGTGAGCTGCCCGACATGGCGCCGATCACGTTGTATACCATTTCCCAAAATTTTGGCAAAGGTACTGGAAAATATGCCAGCCGCTCTCTGCGGCAAAGTTAGGCGAGCAGCGGGCCAGGCTCCGCAAAGGGAGGCAATATATAGCCCATAAGTATCATAAGAGAAAGTCAATATTTTAGCTAGTTTTGCAAGCGAAAAGCATCCCCATGATCATAAACTTAAGTGAGCAGCATTCATTAGTCGGAGAATGGTTGAGTGAAATTCGCAGCATTACGATCCAGGCCGATCGTATGCGTTTCCGCCGGAATATGGAAAGATTAGGGGAAATAGCTGCTTACGAAATCAGCAAAACACTGGAGTACGAAGCGCGGGAAATACAGACTCCATTGGGCATCGCCAATTGCCGTGTGCTGGCTTCCCAGCCAGTGCTGGCCACCATACTGCGTGCCGGCCTGGCTTTGCACCAAGGGTTGCTGCATTACTTCGACAAGGCAGACCATGCATTTGTTTCCGCTTACCGCAAACATCACCACGACGGTACGTTCGACATTAGCCTGGAATACGTTTCCTCGCCTACAATTGAAGGCCAGGTACTGATTATTTCTGATCCGATGCTGGCCACGGGCGCTTCGCTGGTAAAAACCATTGAACACCTGGAATCGTTGGGTAAGCCCCTGCATATACACATAGTGGTAGCCATTGCCTGTACCGTGGGGATTGAATATGTGCAGCGTAACACCACCAGCCCCCTGACCATCTGGGCAGGCGATATCGATGACGAACTTACCGCCAAAGGTTATATTGTACCCGGTTTGGGCGATGCCGGCGACCTGGCGTTTGGGAATAAATTGCAAAACTAACCCTCGCTCCCAGCACTGGAATGCCCGCCAGGCGGGTTATGCAGGATGTCACCTGTTAATCTGCTTAACGGGAAAAATACTGGTTTTGTCCACTTAATTTAACGACAGAATAACCAAAGAAAACCAGTACATTAGATTCATCGCTGTATATTTATTATTTGTCCTAACTATACTGGCCGCTCTAGCGTTGCCGGGCCATCTAAAATCATAAATTTGTTATATATTTTAATTTGAGATATGAAAGTGGTTTCGTACCTTCACTATTCACCATTATCCGGGAAAACCCTATACGCCTAACGTATATGAAAAAATTAATATATACTATAATTGTCCTCCTATTCTTTTCTACCTCGCTGAAGGCGCAAGACCCTCATTTCTCACAATTTTTTGCTTCACCCCTTACGTTAAACCCAGCATTTACTGGCTTGTTTTCCGGCGATTACCGGATAGCGGGCAATTATCGTTCACAATGGAACAGCATTGGTGCCCCGTTTACCACGGGTACGGTGTCTGCCGATTTCGGCATTCTTAAAAATGTGATAAATCCGAACGATATCTGGGGCGTTGGTGCAATTGCGATGTATGACCGTCAGGGTGAGGCGGGTGCTTATACTACGAACTATTTTGCACTGAGTACGGCCTACCACAAATCCCTGGATCCTGAGGGGAATCATACCCTTGCTATTGGTTTGCAGGGCGCGTACGTTATTAAAAGACTGGATGTTAGCAAACTTACTTTTAGTGATCAGCTTAATAATCCCGGCTCAGCACCTACCGAAGCGATCACAAAGCCTACCCTGCATTATTTTGATCCTAATATTGGTATCCTCTACAATGGGCTGATAGGTGAAGCATCTAATATTTATGCGGGCTTTTCTTATTATCATATTACACAGCCTTACGAATCGCATTATAACAATCTTACGGAAGAGAACCGCATTCATAAACGCATTACCGGCCACGCGGGTGGCTCCTTTCCGGTGAATGGCAACAACCGTATTTTTGCCAGTGCTTTATATATGAAACAAGGTACTGCCACCGAAAAAACGATTGGTGCTGCCTATGGCTTTTTGCTCAATGGTATGCCAGACGATCCCACCATGTTTTACGTGGGTAGCTGGGTGCGTTTTGGCGATGCCATTAATCCTTATGTGGGGTTGGAGATCAAAGGATTTCAGGTGGGCATTAGTTACGATACCAATATATCTTCCTTAAAACCGGCGTCTAATGCGCGTGGGGGCATGGAAATTTCTGTGATCTATATTCATCGCAGGGATGATAACAACAAGTATAAAACTTTATGCCCTAAATTTTAAGATAAACACATAGGGAAGAGATGGCGGCTTGCATTGCAGGGAGCCGTTTTTATTTATTGTTCATCCATTCTTCTATCCTCCCTTACAATCCCTTCCCCTTGCTCACCCATGGATTTCCCTTTATCCAAAACCGGTAAGGCAGTCGTGCATCTTCCTGTGCATAGGCCACCCCTACACGGGTGCCGGCCATAATATCCTGTGCTTTAATAGGGGTTGCTTTTTCGATAAAAATTTTATCCCCCGTGAGAGAAAGACCTGTATCGGCGGTGGTGATGTGCATAGCTTTGCAAAGGCTGCCAGGACCGTTGGTAAGGGAGTACTGCAGCGCAGGCTTGCGGGTGCGCGCCAGCATGATGTCTATGCCCTCTATGGGTTGCAGCGCCCGGACCAGCACGGCGTGAGGGATGTCCTGCACATTAGTGACCACGTTAAATAAATAATGAATCCCATAACATAAATACACATAGGCTACGCCCCCTTCGTCAAACATCACCCCGGTACGTTTGGTACGGCGGTTGCCATAAGCGTGGGAGGCCCGGTCTGTGGCACCTGCGTAGGCCTCGGTTTCCACGATCATGCCAGCAGTGCGCTGCCCGTTTACGATGGTTACAAGATGCTGACCCAGCAAGGATTTGGCCACCTGCAGCACATCGGGTTGCCGGTAAAAGGAAGGTTTCAGTTTCTGCATGCTTAAAAAATAATACTAATTTCGCGCTTTCAACGATTTCCTGAATATCAGCAAAAAAATGAAGTTTTGTTTTCTTTAAGAGAAGTTATTGCCGCTATCCAATCATACGGAAAAGCGCATCAGTTTATACTCCAACACCGCTTGTGGCAATGGATATTGTTGCCAGGTATCATTTTCTGCGCTTTGTTTGTACTGGGCATTTATTTCGTGTGGGGCTATTCCACAGCTTTTGTGAACTATCTACTTAATGTACTGCCTTTTCTAAACTGGATACAAGATTTTGAAAGTGGATGGATAAGCTTGTTGTTTCTACTTCTTTCGTTTTCTGTGCACTGTTTGTTTTTGTTATTGTACGTTTCCTATTTCCGCAATTTATTCCTCATTGTGGCGGCGCCGGTATTTGCTTTTATTTCGGAGAAAACAGGAGCTATCCTGCATCGAAAAAAAGCGGATGTGGGTTATGCGGAACTCCGGCAAGACACCTTGCGCAGCATCCGGCTTTGCGGGCGGAATATTTTATACCAGACGGCAGGCATGCTGGTGTTGGTAATAGTAGCCTTTGTACCCATTGTGGGTATCATTACCCCGCTGGTGGCCTTTTTCATGGAATGTTATTTCTTTGGTTTCTCCATGCTGGATTACAGCTGCGACCGGCACCAGATGGATTTGCCGCAGACCATTTCATTTGTAAAGCAGCACAAAGGTGTGGCCGTGGGCAATGGTTTGATATTTTATCTTTTCCTGTTCATCCCCATCCTGGGTTGGATGCTGGCTCCCACCTACGCGGTGATTGCCGGCACACTTAGTTTACAAGATAAACGCCTGATATAATGAGCAATACCGGCAAAGTGTACCTGATACCTACGGTACTGGCAGATGAGCACCTGGAAACCATCCCGGCCTATGTAACGGGCGTGGTGCGGCAACTGAAAATATTTTTCGTGGAGAACGAGCGTACCGCACGCCGTTACATGAAGGCGCTGGATCGTAGCATAGTGATAGACGACTTGCAGTTGTATCCCATGAATAATAACCAGCCTCCGGATGTGGCGCTGGCCCGCAAATTATTGCTGGCAGGCCACAACATAGGTATGATGAGTGAGGCGGGATGCCCTGCTATTGCCGATCCCGGCCACCTGATTGTAGGAGTGGCACACCAGGTGAATGCGCCCGTAATGCCCCTGGTAGGACCCAATTCTATTTTGCTGGCGCTGATGGCATCGGGCATGAATGGACAGCAATTTGCATTTACAGGTTATCTACCGGTAGATAAAAGTGCGCGGGTAAAAGCGTTAAAAGAGCTGGAACAACGTTCGGCGAAATGGCATCAAACGCAAATATTTATTGAAACACCTTACCGCAATAATGCCCTGTTTACTGATCTGCTGGCCCATTGCGCTGCGCATACTTTACTTTGTGTGGCGGTGGAAATTACGGGCAATGAGCAGTTTATCCTTACAAAAACTGTTGGCGAGTGGAAACGCCTGCCTGCACCGGAACTGCATAAGCGGCCTGCTATATTTTTGTTGTATGTGCCTGAGGCAGGGCAGTTATAAGCCTGCAAATAGATTTAAAAAAAAATCCTGCTACGTGGAAAACGTAGCAGGATTTTTTTAGCCTGAAAGCTACGGTGCTATCGGGCTGGCAGTAGTTGAATGTTATTCGGGTCGGGGGAGATGGAGTATACACTATCTACCACAAATTCGCTCATGCCTCTCCAGGGCAGGGGGCCCAGGTATTCATTATAATGCAGTTCCACCTGTTTGCCGCTGGCACGCATCAATTGCTCGGCTACGTGTTCGTTTTTTACGGAGAAATTAAATTCGTTAGACTGTATGGCACCTGGCTGGCTGCTTCTATAACCTGTTTGTATGAGACGTCCTTCATAGGTTTTAAAAACATAACCTTTTTTAACAAAGAAGTTCAGTTCGCCGGCTTTCACACCGTCGCCGAATACATAGAAATAGTGGTATCCGAGGAAGGCGCACAGCGCTACCACAACAATGGCTACTAAGATAAAAATGAATTTACGCATGTGTTAGTTTTATAAGGAAAAAATGCCCTGGCGAATATCGGGATTACAATCCGTATTTATCGACCAGGTAAATTAATGCGCTCATTTCGATGGCACCCAGTTCCATTTCCCGTTTATTCACATTCTCCAGGACATCGTTCGGGGCGTGGTGCAGATCGAAATACCGTTGGGAGTCTGGTTCCAGCTCTCCTACCGGTGTGCCGATGGCCGGACGCAGATAGCCTACGTCTTCGCCGGCACCTTCCGCAGCTACGGTATATACGCCGTAGGGCTGTAGCAGGGGTATCCAGGAAGCTACTTTAGCGCGTTGCGCGGGTGTTACTTCCAGGGAAAAGCCACGGGGTGTAAAGCCGCCGGCGTCGCTTTCCAGGGCGAATACGTGTTTTTCCCCTTTCAGCTTGGCTTGCTTGGCGTATTCGCGGCCACCGTTGGTAGCATTTTCCTCATTGGCATATAACACAATGCGGATGGTATGTTTGGGGTGAAGACCTAATTTTTTAAATGCTTCCAGCACCTGTATGCTCTGTACAATGCCCGTGCCATCGTCGTTGGCGCCTTCATTCACGTCCCAGGAGTCCAAGTGACCTCCTACGGTAATATACTGATCGGGGAATTCTGACCCACGTATCTCCCCGATCACATTGTGCGCGAGGGTATCAGGTAGCATTTTGCCCCAGGTGCGCAGGAATAGTTTCAGGGAAGGGTCGTTTTTAATGCGGGCGCTCAGGCGGTCTGCATCTTCCAGACCAAGGGCCAGGGCGGGAATTTTGGGGAAGGAGTCGTTATAATGCAGGGCGCCGGTATGGGGAAAATTGTTGGTGCCATGCGACATGGAACGGATTACTACCCCTACGGCGCCATACTTGGCCGCCCGGCTAGGACCACTGCCCCGGTAGCGTACCGCATCGCTATAAGCCTTAAACGTTTCCACGAAGCGGGGATTGAAGGGGTAGTTATAAAAAACAATTTTGCCTTTGAGCTGGTCTTTTTTGGCTTCCAGGTCGTCAAAATCCTTCACCTCTATCACGGGGGCCGTTACGCCTTTTTCTCCGCTGCCATTAGAATTTCCCAGGGCCAGCGTGGCCAGGGGGGCCACGTAATCGCGGCGGTTGGAGAGGATACGGACTTCATCCTTACCGCCCCGTACCCAATGAGGAACAATTACGTCCTGGAAATACACCGTGTCGGCGCCGGCTTTGCGCAGGGCTTCCGCGCCCCATTTTTCTGCTTTGTAAGTGGCCGGGCTGCCAGCCAGGCGGGCGCCAATTTGCTTAGTAAGCACACGCAGGTTTTCATAGGCGCCACCATGAGTCAGCACCGTGTCTGCCAGCCGGCGGATCAGCAGGGAATCGTCTTGCTGTGCATGGGCGGCAACCGAGTTTGTTAAAAATACGAGTGGCAACAGGAAATGCTTCATCATCATCGCGCAGGTTATTTGGTTTAAATATGACTCGAAACGAGGGCTTAAAACTAACTATTTACAGGGGCTCCTGCAACTCCCCCCTGGTGAATTCCGAAATAGTACGCTACCTTTGACAAACCTCCCACTATGGGCATGGAAATTATAACCTGTAATACCTGAAAATGCTAACTGCTTTATTAAATAGCAGTAAATGCCGGGTCACAACGAAAAACACTTGTTTACTTTAGGCGACTTTTAAAAGTTCGGTTACCTCAGCAAAACCGGGCTGCGCTGCTAAAAAAGAAAAATTCATGCGGATTGGAATAGTATGTTATCCAACATATGGAGGTAGTGGTGTACTAGCTACAGAATTGGGCAAGGCCCTGGCCGATAAGGGGCACCAGGTGCACTTTATCACTTATCAGCAGCCGGTAAGGCTTAATGCTTTTCATGCCAATATTTATTATCACGAGGTGCAGGTGCCTACCTACCCCCTGTTCGATTTTCCTCCCTACGAATCGGCACTGAGTAGTACCATGGTGGATGTAATCCTGAATAACAACCTGGATCTACTACACGTGCATTATGCCATCCCCCACGCTTCTACGGCCTACCTGGCCAAGCAGATTGTAGCCAAGCAGGGGAAACGTATTCCCTTTATCACTACCCTGCATGGTACCGATATCACCCTGGTGGGTAAAGACAAGACTTATGCCCCGGTGGTTACTTTTTCTATCAATGAAAGCGACGCCATCACGGCGGTGTCTGACAATCTGCGGGACGAAACGTATAAGTTTTTTAATATTGAAAAAGATATTCACGTGATCTACAATTTCGTAGACACCCATCGTTTCCGCCGCCGCGACCTACCACATTTCCGCAACGCTATAGCGCCCAATAATGAAAAAATATTATTGCATGTATCTAACTTCCGTAAGGTAAAACGCGTACCAGATGTGGTGAAAATATTTAAGCAGGTAAGGCAGCAAATGCCCGCCAAGCTGCTACTGGTGGGTGATGGGCCAGACCGTCCGCAGATAGAGAGTATGTGCCGCGATTGGGATTTGTGTGCCGATGTGCGCTTTGTGGGCAAACAGGAACAGTTGGAAGATGTAATGTCTATCAGCGACCTGTTTCTCCTGCCTTCGGAGTACGAAAGTTTTGGTCTTGCCGCGCTGGAAGCCATGGCGGCCCAGGTGCCGGTTATTTCTTCCAATGCAGGCGGACTGCCTGAAGTGAATATAGATGGGCAAACCGGCTACACCAGCCCCGTAGGCGATGTAGACGCCATGGCGGTCAATGTGCTGCGTCTGCTGGGTGATGAGGCTTTACTGGCTCGCCTGCGCGCCGGCGCACTGGCACAGGCAGAACGTTTTCATATCGATCATATCATCCCTCAATACGAAGCCCTGTACGAACGCACATTGGAAAAGTACATGGCTATGAGTGAATAAACGCATCATAAAGTTCATAAAAAAGGTCCCGCGCTGGCGGGACTTTTTTTATGAACACTTGCGTGTAGGATATTTTATTGTTTGGAACTGTTCAGCGTTGCATTGGGCAGCAATGTTTTTGGGTGGATGAACAGGTTGGGATCTACCTTGGTGGTATCGCCCTGATACACCCAGGTAATATGGCTGATGTACTTATTGAAGGCGTTGTTAATATCTTTTACCGTAAGTTTTTTTACGTCTTCATGCAACGTAAGGGCACGGCGCCAGTTATTGTGCAGGATCTCGTTTGTGGCCAGGGACGCGGCTTGTGCGCCATTGGTCTCTTCGCTGTAATAGAAGCGGGTTACGAAAAATGATTTCATGTCTTTCACTTCTTCCTCACTGAAACCAAATTGTTTGGTACTGTCTATCAGGCGTTGGGCCACACTAATGTAGCGGTTGGGGTCTGTGGTAGAAACGGTGATGTTGCCGGAGGCGGTGGCGGTGCCATCGAAGTAGGCGCCTGGTGCATAAGACAGGCCGTTCTTGGTGCGTACATTCAGGAAGTGGCGGTCGTAGAAAATGCGCATGGCTAGCTGGAAGGCGTTAAAGTCTGGCGTACCAGGCAGTGGGGCGCTGGTTACACCTTGAATATAATTAGTAGCGACATCTCTTTTTTCCGACTTAAAAGTATTGGCTTTAGGGGTATACAGCTCCTTCTTCAGCGAGAAGGCTGCACCCTGCGGCACTTTGTCCAACATTGCTTTCAGCTTGGCTTCCAGGTTGGCGCGGTCCACATCGCCCACCACTACAATAAGCATGCGGCTGCGGGTAAGGATGCTGTTGTAGTAAGCCTTGGTTTCGGCATCGGTAAGTGGCGCCACTGTAGCTTCTGTGCCGGCGGGATCTTTGGCGTAGTCTTTACCCGCAAACGCGGTTTTCTTGGCCAATTGCTCAATGGCATAATCTGGTTCGGAGGCTTGTGCTTTCAGGGAATTGATGGCATCCTGGCGGACACGGTCGAACTCCTTTTTATCGAAACGGGGCGTGATGAGGGCGTCTACATACAAGGGCCATACCGTTTCCAGGTCGCTCTTGATACAGTTTAGTCCCAGCGTGGCAAAATTTTGACCTGCAGTGCCACTCACCTGGGCGCTCACCTTATCTAGTTTATTTTTCCAACTGTTTTTATCGTCTTTGGCAGTACCGCATTCGGTGAGGGCAGTAAAGGCCAGGTTTTCAATGCCAGCTTTGTTGGCAGGATAATTTTGTACGCCGCCTTTAATGATGGTTCGTATTTCCACGATGTCGTTATTGCTAGGCTGTACGATCACCTTTACACCATCCACGGTGGTTTCATAGGCCTCTTTTTTCTGGGCTTGCAGCAGCGTGGAAGCGCTTAGCAGCATGGCAAGCAGGAAGGAAAATTTATAGCGTATTTGCATAATATCAGTACTTGAAAAGGTTGATTAATTGTTTTTGAAAAACTCACCTGCTTTGATGCTCTTGTTCATATCGGGGCTTATGATGAGGCCCGCCACTACTGGTTTTCCGATGATGTAAGTATCTACATAACGCTTAATGTCGGCGCGGCTTACTTTTAAACAATTATCCACGTAGTCGTTATAATAATCCAGGGAGGAGCTGCACCAGGAAAAGCTAGCCTGGCTGGGCAAGGAAGATGGCTTTTCGTTAGCGCGGATATTATTGCGGCGCAGCGTTTGTTTGGCGTCTTCCAGTTGTTCGTCGGTGAAATAATCGTCCTGATCCCAGAGGGCCACTTGGCGAAGTACTTCTGCGTGGCACTCCTTCATTTTGGCAGGGTTAGGCATTATGAAAATATTAATGGGTCCTACGTACTTGGCGGTTTGGTAGCTTACCTGCGCCACCGTGGCCAGGCCTTTGTCTACCAGGGCCTGTTGCCATTTGGAGGAGTTCAGGGCCAGGATGGTGGAGAATACATCCGCGGCCACGGTGGCGGCGGAGTCTTTGCGGGTATCTGGACCCTGCCAGTAGTACATGGCAAAGGGCGTTTGTGCGATGGGTGATTCCTTCACGAAATACTCACTGCTGGGCAGCGGTGCAAATTCAGGGATGGGGTATTTTTCAATAGGATCAAAGCCGCTGCTGGCCCAGTCGCCGAAAATCTTTTCGGCGTTGGCGAATGCTTCTTCGTGGTTCACATCGCCGGCAATAGTGAGCAAAGAGTTATTGGGGAAGTAATATTTGTTTTTGATGATCATCATCTTCTCTGGTGTAGCCGTATTAATGATGTGGTGATCGCCAATTGGGTTTTTACGGGTCACCAGGTCTCCCCAAAGTTTTAACTGGCAGGCGTACCAGAGCTGGAAACCTGGATCACTTTCTGCGCGTTGGAACTCGCCGTCTACCACGGGGCGTTCTTTCTGCATATCTTCTGTACGATAGATGGGAAAGCGGATGGCGGCGTTCATAAAACGAAGGCCGGCGTCCAGGCTGTCTTTGTTGAAGGTAAAGAAATAGTTCACCCTTTCTTCGCCGGTGGTGCCGTTCCAGATAGCGCCCAGTTCCTGGGTGCGTTTCAGGAACACTTCCTGGTTGGGGTAGTCGCGGTTGGCCTTGAAAAACATGTGCTCGAAGAGATGGGAAAGTCCGCTATATTCCGGCCCTTCAGTGTAGGCGCCATTCTTCACGGCAATTTCAATGGTGGCTAGTGGTACTTTGGCATTTTCTATGACCAATACTTCCAGGCCATTGGGCAGTTTTTTCCAAAAATAGCCCTTGGGCAAACGGGGCTGGGCAAATAAGCTGGCTGGCATCAGCAGCAACAGCAGAAGCAGGTGTTTTTGTTTCATACGAAAATTTATAGGTTGTTGTTTAGAATGGAACGTTCACTATGGTTGGTGGGCCGCCTGTTGTGGTGTGCACAAAAGGCAATCCTCGCTGTAATTGTACAGTGTGGTTAGTTTTGGTACGATGTGAGGGCACGACGTGGAGCCGTATAATTTTTTCGGATCTGGGACTAATGGAGTGAAGATACAGCAAAAGGAGGGGAATGCCAATGGCAAATGGGAAAAAGTTAATAGCATGGCTGGGGAAATTTCGTGGGTGGCGGTAGCTTTCATGGCTGCTAAGGCCTGGCATGGGTGGTAAAAAGTCATCACCCGGCACAAAAAAACGAGCGGTCGCAATTACACGGCCGCCCGTCGCTGGCAAGCTAAAAGTTTTATAGATATGGTTTTATAAGGCAATTTGTTTTTCCGTCATCATCTTACGGAGGTTAATGAGTCCATATCGCATGCGGCCCAAAGCCGTATTGATGCTCACTTTCGTAAGGTCGGCGATCTCTTTGAAAGAAAGCTCTGCGTAATGCCGCAGGATGATCACTTCTCGCTGCTCTTCGGGTAGCAGGTCCAGCATGCGGCGCACCCGGTCATGACTCTGGCGAATGATCAACTTTTCTTCCGCGCTGCTTTCGCTGAAGCTGAGAACATTAAAAATATCTTTATCGTCGCTGGTACGCACAATGGGCGTGCGTTTTATTTTACGGAAATGATCCACGCACAGGTTGTGCGCAATGCGCATAGCCCATGGGAGAAACTTTCCCTTTTCCGTATACCTTTCGGCGCGGATGGTATCAATAATCTTTATGAAAGTGTCCTGGAAAATATCTTCTGCGAGGAAGGCGTCTTTCACCAGCAAAACGATGGAAGTATACAGTTTGTCCTTATGGCGGTACACCAGTTCTTCCAGGGCTAAGCTGTTCCCTTTTTGGAAAAGAGAAATGAGTTGCTCGTCACTTAGTTTATAAGTTATCTGCATAAACGTCTACTAAATCGTGTATTTTAAATAAATGGAAACGTACCTGTGGACAGGCGCTTCGGTTTAGCGTAGAGGTTTATGCGATACTCATAGATTTAAGTGAAATAATCTGGTGAAAATAGGATCAGGAATAGGGCCGGGCTATCCGGTTATTGCAAATATAATTTAATACTTGACATAAACAAACCACGCCCGGTATTTTATTGTATCACACAAAAGGGTTATCCAAAACGTTGGCAGGTAAGGGTTAGTAGGATAAGATCGATCGCGTTAGATTTTATTTAATATTAATCGAAAAATATATTTGTTTTCTAATGGAAAAACCAAGCCATCCCGCCGGGTTATGCTGGCTAACAAGACTTGTTTAGTTACAACTGAAATAAAGTAGAATGATCGATGAAAAAATATCCGGATTTTGTGGTGAACCAGGTATGTTTAGGGTACTGCATTTCCGGAGCAGGTAGTTAGTTGCGGTGGCTGTGTTTCTTCTAGTGTGCCTGTAACTTGCGCCTGCTTTCGCCCGTTCATAACCGCGCGCTATTGCTTACATTTGTTTTTGTATGCCTACTAAAATTAAACAGCAGGAAGTGCTGCCAGCAGCCACCGCGGAAAGCGCCGCCGACTCCATTTACATCAAGGGAGCGCGGGTGCATAACCTGAAGAATGTGAATGTGTCCATTCCCCGTAATAAATTGATTGTGGTGACAGGAGTGTCTGGTTCGGGCAAGTCCAGCCTCACCATGAACACCCTCTACGCCGAAGGTCAGCGCCGTTATGCAGAAAGCCTGAGTTCCTATGCGCGCCAGTTTCTCATGCGGATGAACAAGCCCGATGTAGACTATATCAAGGGTATTTGCCCGGCCATCGCCATAGAACAGAAAGTGGTGACCCGCACCCCCCGCAGCACTGTAGGTTCTATGACAGAGTTGTATGACTACCTGCGATTGCTCTTTGCCCGCATTGGCAAAACCTACAGCCCCATTTCTGGCCAACTGGTAAAAAAGCATGAAGTGGCCGATGTAGTGGATGCCATTACCAAAATGAAAACCGGCACCAAACTACTGATAGGAGTGCCTTTCCTTCACCATGCCAAACGCGAGGCCAAAGAGGAGTTGAACATCCTTCTGCAAAAAGGTTTTTCGCGCCTGTATGCCCCTGCTAAGGAAGGCCCTGGCCAGCTATTGCGCATAGAAGAATTACTGGAAGCCACGCGCCCTGCCGTACCGGAAGGGGCCTATGTGCTCATAGACCGTATGGTGGTTAAAGACTTTAACGAAGACGACAAACACCGCATTGCAGATAGTATACAAACGGCTTTTTATGAAAGTGAAGGCCATGTGTACCTGGAGCTGGACGGCAAGAAATGGCTGCATTTTTCTAATCGCTTTGAACTGGATGGTATGCAGTTTGAAGAGCCGGTACCCAACTTGTTTTCCTTTAACAACCCTTTCGGTGCCTGTCCCACCTGCGAAGGATTTGGCCAGGTGCTGGGTATAGATGCAGATTTGGTGATGCCCGATAAGCGGCTCAGCGTGTTTGAAAACGCGATTGCGCCCTGGAGAGGGGAGAAGATGGGCGAGTACAAAGAAGCGCTGATCAAAGCATCGCGCAAGTTTAACTTCCCTATTCATAAGCCTATCGCCGAACTGACCGACGAACAATACGACCTGCTATGGACCGGTAATGAACACTTTTATGGGATTAACGAGTTCTTTAAAATGGTGGAGCAAAACCTGTACAAAGTGCAGTACCGCGTACTGCAAAGCCGCTACCGGGGCCGCACGGTATGCCCCACCTGCCACGGCGCCCGCTTGCGCCAGGAGGCACTCTACATCAAAATAAGTGGGAAAAGTATTGCCGACCTGGTAAACATTCCCGTGAGCGATCTGCATACCTGGTTTGATGCCCTGAAGCTAAATGAATACGACCAGCAAGTGGGCAAACGCATTTTGCTGGAAGTGCACCATCGCATTAAAACCCTGCTGGATGTAGGCCTGGGTTATCTTACCCTGAACCGGTTGGCCAATACCCTCTCTGGCGGCGAAAGCCAACGCATACAGCTGACCCGTTCCCTGGGTAGCAACCTTACCAATTCGCTCTACATCCTCGACGAGCCCAGCATAGGTCTGCACGCCCGCGATACTGCCCGTCTTATACACGTGCTGAAGGAACTGCGTGACCTGGGCAATACCGTGGTGGTGGTGGAACACGACGACCTCATGATGCAGGAAGCAGATTACATTATCGACATGGGGCCCCTGGCCAGTCACCTGGGCGGTGAAGTAATTTTTGCAGGCAATTACCAGCAAATATTAAAAGATAAAAAAAGTCTTACTGGCAAATATTTGAGTGGCCAGTTAAGCATTGATCCGCCGCAGCACCTGCGTAAATGGAAGCGCTCTATCACCATAGAGGGTGCCCGGCAGCATAACCTTAAGAACATAACAGCACAGTTTCCACTGGGTGTATTCACCGTAGTAAGCGGCGTAAGCGGATCGGGGAAAACTACGCTGGTAAAGCAAATCCTTTATCCTGCCCTGATGAAACTCAAAGGGGAATTCACCGATCGGGTAGGCCGGTACAAAGCCCTCACCGGCGACCTGGATAGCATTACCTCCGTGGAGATGGTAGATCAGAATCCTATCGGCAAATCATCGCGCTCTAACCCGGTGACCTATATCAAGGCTTACGATGAGATCCGCGACCTGTACGCCCGTCAGCCTATGAGTAAAATGCGCGGCTTCCAGCCCAAACATTTCTCCTTCAATGTAGACGGTGGCCGCTGCGATACCTGCAAAGGGGAAGGCGAAGTAATTGTGGAAATGCAATTCCTGGCCGACGTGCATCTTACCTGCGAAAGCTGCGGGGGCAAGCGTTTCAAGGAGGAAGTATTGGAAGTCACTTACAAAGGCAAAAATATTTATGATGTGCTGGACATGGGGGTGGATGATGCCATCGATTTTTTCAAAGATGAAAAAGATGTGGTCAATAAAATACGGCCCCTGAGCGACGTAGGCCTGGGCTATGTGAAGCTGGGTCAAAGCTCCGATACCCTCAGCGGCGGTGAGGCGCAGCGCGTGAAGCTGGCCTCCTTCCTGGGCAAAGGCCGGGCGCAGGGCAGCATCCTGTTCATTTTTGATGAGCCCACTACGGGCCTTCATTTTCACGACATCAAAAAATTGCTGGCCTCCTTCAATGCACTCATTGAACAAGGTCATTCCATCCTGGTGATAGAGCATAACCTCGACGTGATCCGCAGTGCCGACTGGGTGCTGGACCTTGGCCCGGAAGGCGGCGAAGGCGGCGGCAACCTGCTGTACGCCGGCGTGCCGGAGGGGTTGAAGAAAGTGAAGGAAAGTTATACGGGGAAATATTTGTAGCCACTTGCTGCATCATGTAAAAGACTGCCGATGAAGGGCAGTCTTTTTTTTTGAAAAGCGATCACCCTGTATAATGATCGCTGCTCATGATGCGGAACGGAATATTAGTTGCATTAATTACAGCCGCAACCTTGCCAGATTATAGCAATCCATATAACCTTATTAATGCAGCTTATGCCTTCCTTTTTTCGTAACTTTATAGCAAATGTCACAGTCAATCATTCAAGGCGTAGATAGCAAGCGGAGCTTCGGAATGGATTCTTTTGAATTATCCATCCTCGAAACGGTGGAGCGTGCTACCATTCAGCAAACCTTTTCAGAACCTATTTTTTACAATCTACTGAAGGGCAAGAAAATAATGCGGTTGGGCAATGATCAACCTTTTGAGTACCTGCCTGGCAATACCATGATCGTGCCGCCACAGTTGGAAATGGAAGTGAATTTTCCGGATGCTACCTTGAAAAATCCTACCCAGTGTCTTTCCCTCACCATAGACCGTGAAAAAATTGCGGAATCCCTGAACCTCCTCAATGAAAGGCATCCCCGCTTAGATGGCAAGCCCTGGCATTTGTCTATGAAAAATTACAGCTTACTGTTTAATGAAGATATCAGCCAGCTTATTTTCAAGCTCTATCACCTGGCACCGCAACATACACAGGAAGCCAGGATTATTGCAGAACTTACCCTAACTGAACTGCTGGTATTATTATTCCAAAATCAGAACCTTTCTGATGAATCGTTTAGCGAAATGGACAATACCGGAACCTTGGCGCAGGTAATTCATTACATCCGGGAAAACCTGGATAGTTCGCTTACCATAGACTCTCTTTCACAGCAGGCTTCCATGAGCAATACCTCTCTTTTCAGGGCGTTTAAAAGAGAGTTAAATATATCCCCCATCGACTTTATCAATAAGGCTCGCGTAGAGAAAGCAAAAAAAATTATCCGGAATAATCCGGATGTACGCATGGCGGAGATAGGGTATGCTGTAGGGTTTAGCAATCCAAACTATTTTACCAGGATATTTAAGCAGTATGCCAACCTATCGCCCACCGCATACAAAAAGGAAAATACAAAGGCATCGTAGTCTGCTACAAAGCAAATTGAAAATGGCCCAATGCCTTCCAATAAAAAAAGGGACTATCATGGATAGCCCCTTTTCCGTTCATAAAGCATGATGTCCGAATTACTTAAATGCAGCCTTTAAAGCCTCTGCCGCCTTAGCGGGATCGCTGGCTCCGTATATGGCGCTACCAGCTACGGCTACTACCGCGCCGGCTTCCAATACTGCTTTAATGCTATCCGCATTTACGCCGCCTGCAATAGAAAACGGAACGCCTGCTTCCTTGCCTTCGTTAATAAGTTTCTGGATAGAATACCCGGGCAAAGCTTGTTCGTCCAGTCCGGCGTGCAATTCTACAAAAGCAACGCCAAAGGCAGTTACTTCCCTGGCTCTTTTCACGCGGTCTTTTACACCGATTGTATCTACCACTACCTGTTTGCCATATTTCTTCGCAGCTTCCACGGCACCCTTCACCGTGGCATCATCTACCGTTCCCATTACTGTTACCAGGTCTGCGCCGGCTTTAAAAGCCATTTCCGCTTCTAGTGCGCCGGTGTCGGCGGTTTTCATATCTGCAAATACCAGTTTATCGGGATGGGCTTGTTTCATGGCAGTTACCACCTTCAAACCTTCTTGTTTAATCAAAGGTGTACCCAGTTCTATGATATCTACATAGGGTGCTACTTTTGCTGCCAGTTCCAGCGCTGCTTCCGTAGAAAGCAGGTCAATTGCTACTTGTAATTTTGCCATTTTTATGTGTATTAAAAATTGATGTAAAAAAAATTATTCAAGGTTGGCATGTCTTGGCCAAAGATCTTCTTTTGTCTTACCGGAATGTTGCCATAAGGTCATAAATACCGCATCCAGCAGCAGCAGTACGAACTGCTCATATAAGCTGCCGGCATATTGCTTTGAAACAGTATCTGAAAAATCTGTTTTACCCGCTGCAGGAATGTGCAGTATTAAATCGGCAGATTTTGACAACGCACTTTCGGGGGCTGTTGTGATGGCTATTACCTTTGCTTTATTTTGTTGTGCCTTTTGCGCTGGGATCAGTACGGTGGCGGTGGTGCCGGAGCCGGAGGCGGCTATCAAAATATCTCCTTCCAGAATGGCCGGAGTTACCACTTCTCCTACTACATATACCTGGTAGCCCAGGTGCATAAACCGCATGGCGGCCATTTTCAGGGCAAGGCCACTGCGGCCTGTACCCATAAAAAATATGCGCTTAGCCTGCTGAATATAGTCTATGCATTTTTGGAGCTGGGAAATGTCAATATGTGTTGCCAAAGCCTGTTGTTCCGTGATAATTGTTTGCAGGTTGCTGATGGTAGCTGGTCCGTAATTCATATGCCGTTATTGAATAAGTAAAAGTATTTTTACTTAGCCGGTTATAACAACACAATCCTTTCAATATGTAGCAGGATAATGCCAGGGGAAACAATAAAGTTTACACCTGTCATGAAGGCGAACGAAAACTAGACTTGTACTGGTTGCTTCTTTCAGCGCACGGGCATGTTATAGGTATAGAAAACAGGCCTTACTTATATAAATATTTATTATATATTGTGGCTCTAAATATTCCATTAACCTATGAAAAAGTTTCTCCAAATCGTTAGCCTGCCCATGGCCCTTTCCTGTTGTATTGCTGCAATCCAGAAAAGGATGATGTGCCTGATCCGGTAGACCCGGTGACGACCCTCTACCCGGATACGGTGAGTGGCCAGTATTTCCGATTTACACTAAAAGACTCTACGGTAATCTATCGCCAGCCCGGCCCCGATTCCCTGGCCTTCAGCCTAACTAATATTGGTTATGTATTCATGGCTACTTCCAAAGGTCTGCGGCCCTATTATGGTATCTGGTTGAATATGGGCCCGGTACAAGCAGATACGACGGGTGCCTTTCCGGGACATGTTGAGGTTTCACTCAATAATGGAACGCCCACATATCCTAGCTACAGCAACAGCCTGGTTTTTTTCATTACCAAATCCCGCCATGATACGCTGGAAGGGTATATGCAAGGCATGCTCCTCCAAAATAACACCCAGGACTCTTTTGCCTACAAAGCAGATTTTCGCATGTTCCACGTGCATTAAAGGTTGTGCAGGATGACATAAAAAAAGAGATTGCCTCATTTTGTTTAGGAGGCAACCTCTTTTTTTTTAAAGGCTTGTCTGATCGGTTTTATAAGAAAAATGTAAACAAGTTAACGCTGCATGATTTTATTATCGGAAAAATAATATCAACAAAAAACAGGTGAATTATCCAATGGTAGAACATAATGAAAAACAATTGAAATGTCAATGAATAGTAGCTCGTGCTTTTACTACTAATGGTTGTAGTAGCAAGCCATCCATTGCCTCGGACCGATTACCTGGAAAGTTAAAAATATCGTCAATGGTGTACGCGATGATGGTGGTGGAATTATCATTTTCCGTATAAAGCGTAAATGACAAATTTAATGGAGAAGATACTGGTTATTTTATTGTTCTGGAGCTGCTTGGGATTGTGGATGTTTTTAAATAACCAGTATAGATGGCATCCAGGAATTACTGTATTTTATAGGGCTTTTAATGATCAAAAGGGTGATACTGGTACATTCCGAATGAAATACTTTATACAGCACTCATCGTAGATTAAAATATCGAACTTTGGGTAAATAGTAAAAATATTCCAGGCAAAAAAAAGTGGCCCGCTTCAAAAAGGCCACTTTTTTTTCTCTTACCTGTTGCATATCACCGCAACCGGTCCAGTGATTTAATTAATTTCTCATCCTTATAAATACCCCGTGCGGCCAGGTACAGCAGCACAATGATCACAATAGGCAGGAAGGCAGCGGGTAGGTAACTGGCTGTTACCACTGGTGTATTCAGGGCCTGGAAGTGGGTGGCATATTCGCCCACCTTCACATATTGTAACACGGTAGCTCCGATGGCCAGCACCAGGTCTAGCACCGTGAGGCGGAATTGCAGTTTGCGGTTCTTGTACAGGAAAATGCAGATGGCTGCCAGGGCCACGATCACCATGTACACTATGAAAACGAGATAGCTTTGGGGCGCGCGGAACTCGGCAAGCTGTCCGTTAGTGAGGGTGGCATGCCATAGTGGAAAATACCAGGTGGCAGCGCCGGCTGCGGCGGCCAGTAATAAGTAGAGCGATTGTATCCGTTGAATCATGCGGTAAAAATAAGGAAAAGTATTAAGTAGCATTCAGGCCCATGTATATTTCCGGTGCGCTTTAACGAACTGCTTTTTTTTCCTTTTGGGCCACCGTCAAAAAAAGGATGGCCAAGGCAATGGTAGGGTTGGCCATTAAAGCGTTGACATCCGGCGAGCCGATGGCTAACTGGCAGGTAACCCGGACGGGCGGTTAATCCCCCGTTATCCCAGGGGCAGGGTCCTCGCCAATACCACGTTTTTCCCACTACATAATACCCGTCTACTGGTTACATCTTCGTATATTGCACCCCCATAACTAAGCATCCCATCATGGCGAAGAAATTGAACAAGCAGGACGCGCTGGACTACCATTCCCAGGGCCGTCCGGGAAAGATTGAGGTGATACCGACGAAGAACAGCAAAACCCAGTGGGACCTGTCCCTGGCCTACTCCCCCGGCGTGGCGGAGCCTTGTAAAGAAATAGCCCAAGACGTAGAAAACGTTTATAAATATACCGCCAAAGGCAACCTGGTGGCCGTGATCAGCAATGGTACCGCTGTGCTGGGTCTTGGTAATATAGGCCCCGAAGCCAGCAAGCCCGTGATGGAAGGGAAGGGCGTACTATTCAAAATTTTTGCAGACATCGACGTATTTGACATAGAACTGAATACCACCAATGTCGACGAGTTTGTGAACGTGGTAAAGGCCCTGGAACCTACCTTCGGCGGCATTAACCTGGAAGACATCAAAAGCCCGGAGTGTTTTGCCATTGAAGAACGGCTGCGCCAGGAGTTGAAGATACCCATCATGCACGATGACCAGCATGGTACGGCCATTATCTCGGCTGCCGCCCTGCTGAATGCTTTGGAAGTGGTGAAAAAGAAAATAGACAAGGTAAAGATCGTTATAAACGGTGCCGGAGCTGCCGCCATGGCTTGTGTACGCCTTTACGTATCGCTGGGTGCCAAGCCGGAAAATTTCATCATGTTCGATAAAGATGGGGTACTCAATACCAGCCGCACCGATCTGGACGACGCTAAGAAAATATTTGCCACCCGCTCTAAAGTAACCCGGCTGGAAGAGGCCCTGAAAGGTGCCGACGTTTTTGTAGGCCTTTCCGTAGGCAATGTGGTAACGGCGGAAATGATCCGCAGCATGGGCAAATTTCCCATCGTGTTTGCCATGGCCAATCCCGATCCGGAAATTACTTATGAGGTAGCCATCGCCGCCCGCCCGGATATTGTAATGGCCACCGGCCGTACAGATTATCCTAACCAGGTAAACAATGTGCTAGGCTTCCCTTACATTTTCCGCGGTGCCCTGGACGTGCGCGCCACCCAGATCAATGAAGCCATGAAACTGGCCGCCGTACGGGCCCTGGCAGACCTGGCTAAAACAGCCGTTCCCGATATTGTGAACATGGCCTATAACGAGCGTAATATTGTATTTGGTCCTACCTACATTATTCCCAAACCGCTGGATCCCCGCCTGCTGTCTACGGTAGCGCCCGCCGTGGCCAAAGCAGCCATGGATAGCGGCGTAGCACAGGCACCCATTACCGATTGGGAAGCGTATAAAGAAACCTTGAATAACCGCCTGGGACTCGATAATCACCTCTTCCGCGTAATTGGTTCCAAAGCTCGCAAAGACCCCCGCAAGGTAGTATTTGCGGAGGCAGACAATATCAAGATCCTCAAAGCTGCACAGGTGGTCAATGATGAAGGCATTGCCCATCCCATTTTGCTTGGTAATGAAAACAAGATCCGTGGTCTGATGGCCGAACACGGTATCGAGATAGATGATGTGGTGATCATAGATCCCAAGAGTGATGAAATGCATGACAAGCGTCATCATTTCGGCGAATTATTTTACCAGAAGCGCCAGCGCAAAGGCTTTAATCGCTATGAAGCCAAGAAGATCATGCGCGAGCGCAACTACTTTGGTTGTATGATGGTGGAAACCGGAGAAGCAGACGCCCTAATCTCCGGTCTTACCCGCAAGTATCCTGATACCATCCGCCCTGCCCTGCAGGTGATCGGCATGTCTGAAGGCGCCCACCGCGTGGCGGGTATGTACATCGTAACCACCAAACGCGGCCCGCTATTCCTGGCGGATACTACGGTAAATTTTAACCCCACCGCAGAAGAACTGGCAGACATTACGCTGATGGTGGCCGAAGAAGTAAAGCAATTCAACGTTACGCCGCGTATAGCCATGGTGTCTTATTCCAACTTTGGCAGCAGCCAAACGCCCGAAGCCCAGTTGGTGAGCAAAGCACGTGAACTGGTAAAGCAAAAAGACCCCACCCTGGTGTGCGATGGTGAAGTGCAGGCAGCAATTGCATTCAACAAAGAAATTCTGCAAGACAACTACCCCTTCAGCGAGTTAATTGAAGGGGAAGTAAATACCCTCATTTTCCCGAACCTTTCTGCCGGCAATATTGCCTACAACCTGCTCAAAGAAGTAGCAGGCTTCGACTCCATTGGTCCTATCTTGCTGGGCATGAAAAAACCAGTACACATCTTGCAACTGGGCAGCACCGTACGTGAAATCGTAAACATGGTCCTCATTGCCGTAGTAGACGCCCAAACCAAATGCTGCGACGAGCCCGCCGCAACACCTTCAGGCAAAAAAAGAAAAAAATGATTAAATAATTCATAATTCATAATTCATAATTCATAATTCATAATTCATAATTCATAATTCATAATTCATAATTCATAATTCATAATTCATAATTCATAA
>NZ_FMAR01000033.1 GCF_900094705.1 Chitinophaga costaii
CAGCAGATAACCATTACCGCCAAGGGCACTATACAATACGTGTATGATGCGGGCGGTAATAAACTAAGAAAAATTGTAACAGACAATACCGTTCAACCGTCAAAAATAACCACCACGGATTATGTCACTGGCATGGTTTACCAAAACGATACGCTGCAATTTATCCCCCACGAAGAAGGCCGGGTACGCCTGGTGTCGAAAACTGGCCAGGCCCCCCAATATGTGTTTGATTATTTCTTAAAGGACCACCTGGGCAATATCCGGGAAGTGCTGACCACAGAAACCAGTACGGCCCAATATGCAGCCACCCTGGAAACGGGCAACAGCGCGGTAGAAAATGCCTTGTTCAGTAATATTGATAATTCCCGGACTGCGCTACCCACTGGTTATCCCGCGGATGGTACGACCAATCCCAATGCTTATGCCGCCAAGCTCAATGCCCAAAGTGGACAGAAGACCGGACCTTCTATCGTGCTGCGCGTAATGGCGGGTGATGTGATTACCATCGGCACAAAAGCGTATTATACCAATACTGGGGCTAATACCCGCTACGCCTCAACTGCGGACATGATCACCTCTTTGCTCCAGGCCTTTGCCACCGGCGGACAGGCAGACGGTGCGCATGTGCCTACGGGAAGCAGCTCCCCGATGTCCTCCACTACAATGAATAGTAGCGTGTTTGATCAGATTAAACAGACACCGGGTAGTGAAGACAATGCGAGCAAACCTAAAGCCTACCTGAACTTTGTATTGTTTGATGACCAGTTCAATATGGTGAGCAGTAACAGTGGAGACCGGCAGGTACAGGCATCGCCGGGAGCGCTGCAAACGCTGGCCGTTAGTCCGATGACGATTAAATCAACCGGGTTTATTTATATTTACGTGAGTAATGAGAGGGGGCAGGATGTGTATTTTGATAATCTGGTGGTAAATCATACCAGTGGGCCGTTGCTGGAGGAAACGCATTATTATCCGTTTGGGTTAGTTATGAGTGGCATAAGTTCAAAAGCTTTAAACGGCGCACCCGAAAACAAATACAAATACAACGGTAAAGAAGAACAAAGAAAAGAGTTTACAGATGGTTCAGGGTTGGAGTGGTTGGATTTTGGTGCAAGGAACTACGATGCACAGGTAGGACGGTTTTTTAATTTAGACAGATTTGCAGATAAAGCTTTTGCTGCCAGCCCGTATAGTTATGCAGCAAATAACCCTATTGTACTTATTGATGTCAATGGCGACAGCGTTAATGTCGCTGAAAAATACAGGGAACAATATATGCAAGCCCTGCAAACTATTTTTGGAGCCAATGCAAAGAACTTTAGTTATACAGCAGCAGGTAATCTTGTTTATAATGGAGATACCAAATCTTTCTCCAAAGAAGAATTAGCAGTATATAATCAATTTAGTGGTGTTATGGGTGAAACAACAATAACAAATGTTGTTTATGAAAGCAGTCTCACAGTTAAAGACAAAGACGGAAATTCTATTACCATTGACCCATCTAAATCAGGAGGAGAAGCCACAGCATTAAAAAAAGAAAATTCAAAGCTTTCACAGAATTATATCGTTGTAGACCCGAATGGAACTTCACCAATTACAGTATTTGAAGTAACAGACAATTATTACAAGACAAGAGGTTCAGGAAAATTTCCACAGCCGGGCGACTCACCCAATTTTGTTATCAATAACGGAGTAGTTACAAATCCACAAAATGCCATGTGGCACGGTATGGGGCATGTCATTAATGCAGGGCAAAAGCAAAACGGAGTAATTGACTTTGATAATGCTACGAGAGCGATAAATAAAACTAAAAATGCTGATGGAACATTTACTCCAAGCCCGATGACTGCAAGAAAATATGACGAAACCCATAACCGGACAGTAACAACTGACCAAGGAAGCGTTGTGCATTAAATTAATATACAATGAAAAATATTGTAATAATACTATTATTATTATTTTCTTCAGTTGCGACTGCTCAGATTGAACGTGGGGAATATTGTTTATGTAAAGCAGCGGATAAATTAAGCAGTCTCAATAAATATTATCCTGATAGTCTTTATGCAACATACAAAGAAGATACAGCGGCAATAACTGTAACTATTGTTAATACAACAAAAGATACTTTGTATATTTTTAGCAGTTACTTGCAGCAACAGTTTTTAGGTTCAAAGTATCTTCACAGGTTTGATTTAAATAAAAGGCATTACAAATTATCATTCCTTCCTATAATTCCTTATGTTTTTACAAAGTATTCTGACGTAGTAATTACAACGGATGAAGCAATAGTAAGTAATCAGCAAATTGTTTATAATTTTGTTAAGTTTCTGCCAAATAGCAGCAAAGAGGTGGAATTTAAGTACAGCGATTTATTTAGGAATAAAAATAAAAATAATAATGTATCTAAAGACTACAATATTAAGCTGCTCAATAAAAACAGTAAAGTACCTAAGAAGTTTTATACAACATGCAAACTGTCTGGAAAATATAATTTCTCTTTTGAATTTGCTGTATACAAATCTGTTGACTTGCTATGTAAGCAGACTGCATACTACATGCAAGAATATGACTTTGATAAGCAAACAAAAAGTTTTAAAGTGTTAACTGTGCCTGTTATAGTAAACAAATATAATTATCCTTTGCTAAAATAGTCAGTGAGATAAACTAACAACAAAGTCGCATTGCTGCGGCTTTTATCATTGTGATGAGGGACTATTTCACTAAGTGTGAACTTCACCCAGCAATCAGGGGGAGTATCCTGAAAGCTTACCCTATTTAATAACATTTAAAATCTTTATTGCACCTTTGTAATAATAGTTGTAAAAAATTAAAAAATATGTCTTGTTTTTTTTCGCTAGAAGGAAAAGATTTTGATGCGGTAAAATACCTACAGGTCGCTCCACTTGAAAATGCAAAAGCAACCTTAAAAGGAGAGCCAATAGCTACAGGCAAAAGACTTCGAGAAAGATCAAACGTAATAGTTACTGTAAGCGAGGCTGCATTCACGGATTTGGATAGGCAGATAAAGGATACTATTTCCTTTTTAAAAAATAATCGCAACCAACTATCCTTTGTTCAAAACTTTCCGGGAATTGATTATGCAACAGTAGTTTTTGGCGTATATCTTGACACGCCACTTTTTATGAAAAAGTTGAACAAAACTTTCGAATTCCCTGCCGAACTTATTTCTATTGCAGGAGAACTTGGTATCGGGATTGACATAGCATTGTACCCTGAATAAATATTTATTGAGGCTATTACTACTTCAAAATACATTATTTTGTTATCTTTTGGACTTTTATAAACTCAATCATGAATAGTATATGTTTGTATAAATTGCATATTCTTTATAACAAAATAGGCTGAAAAGCTGGAGATTTTTGACCGATGCCAGTAACAGCGCCTATGCTACCCCGGTGACTATCAGCAGCACGATGACCAACGGCCTGGTAACGGGTACAAAGGTGCGCGTGCTCGGCACCGATCAGTGGCTGTCCACCACCTCTTATTACGATAGCAAAGGCCGGCCGGTACAGGCCATTAGCGACAACTTGCAAGGTGGTCTTGTAGTGACCAGCAGCTTGTATGATTTTGCCGGCAAGGTATTCTCCTCCTTCACCCATCTTACCAATCCGCGCAGCGGCATTGCACCGGATGAACAAGTGTTGACCATACTTACTTATGACGATCATAATCACGTGACCAAAGTAACCAAACAGGTGAATGACACTACGCCGGTGATCGTTTCCCAGAACACTTATGATGAATTAGGAAGACTTAAGAAGAAAGTACTGGGCAACAACCTGGAAGTAGTTAACAATGAGTATACTATAAAGGGCTGGTTAAGCTCCATTAACAAAGATTACATTACCGGCACGAATACCGAGGCCAATCACTTCGGCAAAAAGTTGGGCTACGATGCAGGCTTCACTATTCCACAATACAATGGCAATATTGCCGGTGTAACGTGGAAAGGTTTTAACGCACCCATTGCAAGGGATTACGGTTGCGGGTTCCGCGCTATATTAAGTAACTAGAGAGTGCTACAAAGGTTTCATGTATTTGTGCGCTGTAATCGATTTGCATACTCGCTATGTAGTATATAGGAGTATTAGCAATACCATGAATGCAGACCGGTGTAAAGATGTTGTGAAGAAAGCTATCGCGCTTCATGGTTGTCCTGAAATATTTAATAGCGACAGGGTAGCCAGTTTACCAGTGAAGCCTTTACAAGTATGCTAAAGAGCCCTAAAATAAAAATCAGCATGGATGAGAAAGGCCGTGCGGTAGACAATATTTTTATAGAGCGCTATGGAAAAGTGTGAAATATGAAAATATTTATCTGAAAGTATACGAATACGGAGTAAGTTTGTTTACCGGAATACAGCTGGATTTTTTTCAACAAAGAACGGCTACATCAATCCTTGGGTTATCAATCACCGCAAGATCTTTACATAAAGATAGCACCAGCCCTCTGCCGGGGGCCATTATAATTTCCCATTATCCCAATAGATAATATGAACGTTGTTCAAGTCTGCAAGGTCGATGTTTAGATCTTTGTCGCAAGTGATACTATAACCTTGTTTATGATATACAGTAGTAGTTTTAAAATTTAAAGTGACTGAGATATAGCTCTGTTTATGAGATAATATTTTTTCAGTCCGTGCAGTAATATCGGCTGCAATTTTTTTTAGAGACGAGCTATCTTTTGAGCAAAGATCATTATTAATACTTTTTAGTTGAATCCAAAAAACTCCATTTTTTCTATTGCTTTTTAAGGCTACGTAATCATGTTGAAATTCTACTTCACATTGATATTCTAGAGCCAATTGCTTTGAAAGTTGAAGTTCAGCATTGGACAGGGGAACCTGAGAGGATGCACAGCCAACCATTCCTGTAATAGTGCAAAAAAAGATGTAAGCAATCGCATTAAGGTGTTTGAACGTCAAAGGAATTTAAATTTTTTATCACTATTGTCCGGGAAAAATGTTATGTTAAAAATAAGAAAGGGGCAATTACGCCCCAATAGTTTATAATTTTGGGTTACGACACTCAAAAGATAAACTTGGATAAAGGTAGAAA
>NZ_FMAR01000051.1 GCF_900094705.1 Chitinophaga costaii
GTATCTCAATTATCAATTAGATTTGGCGAGCGGCTACGATTGCGATTGGGGTAAAGTCTCGTTAGAAAGTGACATTTTTTGCAGCGGCAGAATATAACCCAGCATCATCAGAAAAAATATCACTTCCCAACGAGATCAGATTATCAACGAATTATTAAATGACACAGTTTATTTTACACTCCCATTTTCCACGTAGATACTCCTAAAGTACTTATCCCCTTTCTTTCCAACAATTAGACGAGTTGCATATCGACTCCTTCTCACTGTATCTAATTCGTCATTGTTATAATACGGCAAGGTATCTATCTTATTAGCACATTTCATCACAACAATAACATATTCTTTTAAATTTGGAGCAAAACCATCATTGAGAGGGTAGTCAACCACCGACACTCCGCTTGTGTCTAAATGATAAACCCTATCATCATTAGCACTCGCATTAGCCGATTCATCAAAATAAACAGTTGCAAACCCTTTATAACCGCAAGGTAGTTCCCACACCTCCTTTTTCATATCCTTTGGAGAATGGCATCCTAATAAAAATAGTGCAACAATCAATACAGGTCCATTCTTTTTATTGGCGATCTTTAGCTGCAGGTTTACTAAGTTGCTTTTCATTCCATTGATCAACTGTATATTCATTCCATTGATATTTTGTCTTCTTAAATAACCCGCTCCAAAAAGATCCAGTATGAGGCACTGCCTCATATGCTTTTAACTTTCCTGTAAAATTTCCATTTTGATCAACTCCAATTTTCAACCAATTACTCCCCTGTGTAATAGTTCCGCCAAACAATGTAAATATCTGCTTCTTAGGCGGTGCCATATGAGTATAAGTCATTATTCGTTGTCCTTTAGAGTCTTCAATAAATTGTTCATAAGCAGGAAACCCCTTCCCATCTAAGCCACCGTGCATTGACAGAATTCCTGGCTCCCTATTGTCAAAATCTAACTTGCCAGTCCAGTCAATATCTGGCGCCATAAAATCTTCTACTCTCGCATCATGCCCCTGAATATTAATAGAAATTTTTGATCCATATCTTATGCTTTCCCCGTTTTCCACAGTGAACTGCTTTTCTATTTCTGTCCATTGATCAGGAGTTTCTGTACTACTTCCTACTTCACCATAAAAATTTCTAGGCCCAATTGATGGATCACTATAAACTACGGTTTCACCTATCTGCTTTGCTGTCGCTACATCCAACTTAGTAACAGACACAATCCTAGATGTAATCCACTTGTTACCTTGCTTGTAATACATGTTAAAACCTCTATTATCACCCTTATACGGTTTTTGATCAGGGAAAATATTACCAAAATAATCCCATGGAGCAAATGTTCTTTGATGGATTGTTATTTTCTCAAGACCATCTAAGTCTATCGCCCAAATCGG
>NZ_FMAR01000012.1 GCF_900094705.1 Chitinophaga costaii
TATTAGCTTGTTGCTGTTCCATCGCTTTGATTTTTGGTAAGAAGCTAAAATAATAATCTTACCTAAATTCAGTTTTTAACTTCCCGGAGGGACACATCTATGTAACAATATTTGATAAAACAACGGAACACGAAAGGCTGATTGCTTTGCTTGAGGAATGGGGCTTTCAATATCATGGTATCAAGAAAACTCCAACAGGAGACGAAAAGGTATTTACCAGAGAATTTGACCGAAACGCGACAATAAGTTTAGACCATCCTAAAATAACATACCCCTACCTTTCTAAGGAAAGCGATATTTACATTGTGCCGATTTATCCCAGCTATCACACTGAGTTATTTCCAGATTCAATTTTAAATACTGAATCACCCAAGGAATATATTGAAAATGAACCTCATCGTAACGCATTAAGTAAAGTATATATCTCTCGTTCATCAGAAAGAAACTTAAAAAGCGGCGATATAATTGTATTCTATCGAACTGGTGACACTTACCCCAAAATATATTCCGGTGTAGTTACAACAATTGGTGTTGTAGAATCAATAAATACAGATATAACCGATGAAGAACATTTTGTTGCTTTATGTCGCAAAAGAAGTGTATTCTCTGATGGTTCTCTTAAAGAGCACTGGAACTATAAGCCGAAGAGTAGGCCATTTATCGTTAACTTTCTTTATGTGGCATCTTTTCCTAGAAGGCCAAATTTAAAGTGGTTAAACGAAAATGGTGTAATACCTTCGATTTTGGATATGCCTAGAGGTTTTAGGAAAATAAGCAGGGAAGATTTTTATAACATTACAAAATATGCGTACGGAAAATGAAGGTTCTATTATCGATTAAGCCAGAATATGCTTTCAAAATATTTGACGGTGAGAAAAAATTTGAATTTAGAAAAGCCATTTTCAAGAAAGCAAATATAAAAACGGTTGTTGTATATGCGTCGTCGCCCGTTCAAAGAGTTATAGGTGAATTTGAAATTGATGATATTTTCAGTCTTGAACCTAGAAAATTATGGGAGAAAACTAAGGAATTCTCCGGCATTTCTGAAGAATTTTTCTTTGCGTATTTTGCCGAAAGGAAGGTTGGGTATGCTATAAAGATTAAAAAAACCCGGAAATATAGGACCCCTCTATTATTAAAAGACAGCTTTAATAATGCCGCCCCTCCGCAATCTTACATGTACATTTAGTGCATATACAAAAATGATTGTCGACTATAGGCCCGTTTTTAGGGCGGATAGGCTAAATTACCAATGGTATTGGTGTTATATTTAATGTTTGTATAATTTACCTAGTGCCCTCCCAGTACCCTCCCAAAGTGAGCAAAAGTATTTTAAAGTGGCAAATTTTGATTTCCTGAAAATTCATAACTCAGTGAAAAATAAATTGTTTTAAGGTCTTATATACACAAAATATTGTATGGCATGCAAGTGCTTTATAAAAAATATTTACCCTGGGCAATCATCTCGTCTGCAATACGGCGGCGGGCGGCTTTGGTATTAAATGCATCGGCTTTGGTAAAGCGTTTCAGGCCCAGTAGCATCATACGTTGTGTATCGCCTTCGGCAAAGGCGTTGATGGCATCTTTACCGGCCTTATTAATTTTATCAGCAGCATCATACAGGTAAGTGCGTACTACATCGGCTTGCAGGGCGGTGGCCGCTTCGCCCTGGAGATCCTGTAATTTTTGCAGGCGCAGCAGCGCACTTTCGGCTACATAGGTTTCAATGGCCATGTCGGCTATGTTCATCAGGATTTCCTGCTCGTCCTGCAATTTTTGCATGAGTTGCTGGGCGGCGGCACCGGCTACCAGCAGGATGGCCTTTTTAAAATTGACAATCAGTTTGGTTTCTTTGGCAAACGGGGTATCGTCTTCACTGCCAAAATCTGGGATGCTCACCAGTTCCTTCTGCACGGCAAAGGCAGGGCCCATGAGATCTATTTTCCCTTTCATGGCGCGTTTCAGGGTCATGTCCAGCGTGAGCAAGCGGTTTATTTCATTGGTGCCTTCAAAGATGCGGTTGATGCGGGAATCGCGGTAGGCCTTGGATACCACGTATTCATCGCTGAAACCATTTCCTCCGTGTATCTGTACACCTTCATCCACCACGTAGTCCAGCACTTCGGAGCCATTTACCTTCAGGATGGCGCATTCTACGGCATATTCCTCGGCGGCGCCCAGCAGGGCCTCGGCAAAGGATTTGCCTTCTGCCATCAGTTCTTTTTCCTTCCAATCGATGAGGTGGGCGGTGCGGTACAGGGCAGCCTCGCTGGTCCAGATGCGGATTACCATTTCAGCTAGTTTGTGCTTAATGGCGCCGAAGTTGGCAATGGGTTGTTTAAACTGTTCGCGGGTAACGGCATATTGCACCGTAATGTCCGCCGTTTTACGGGACCCGCCCAGGGCGGCAGCGCAAAGTTTCAGGCGGCCTATGTTCAGGATATTAAAGGCAATGAGGTGGCCTTTTCCAATGTCACCCAGTAAGTTTTCCACGGGCACTTTTACGTCCTGGAAATAGATCTGGCGGGTACTCGAGCCTTTGATGCCCATTTTATGTTCTTCTTCGCCCAGGGTAAATCCGGGGGTACCTTTTTCAAGGATGAAGGCGGTAAACTTATCGCCGTCTATCTTGGCGAACACGGTAAATACATCGGCAAATCCGGAATTGGTAATCCAGGCTTTTTGTCCGTTCAGAATGTAATATTTTCCGTCGTCGCTTAGTTTGGCGGTGGTTTTGGCACTCAGCGCATCCGAGCCGGAACCGGGTTCGGTGAGGGCATACGCGCCTTTCATTTCGCCGGTGGCCAGTTTGGGAATATATTTTTGTTTCTGAGCTTCGGTGCCAAAGTAGAGGATGGGCAGGGAGCCAATGCCGGTGTGGGCGGCCATGGCTACGGAAAAGGAATGTCCAGCCCCCAGTGCTTCATTGATCAGCGTGGCGGTCACGAAATCTTTACCTAAGCCATTGTAAGCTTCCGGGAAGGCGGCACCCAGCAAGCCTTGTGCGCCGGCTTTTTCCAGCAGGGAGGGCATCAGTCCTTCCTCCAGTTTATCGATGCGTTCCAGCAGTGGCGTTACTTCTACGTTAATGAATTGTTCGGCCATTTCCTTGATCATCCGCTGCTCTTCAGAAAATTCTTCGGGGATGAATGTATCGGCGGGAGTAGTGGGTTTTACAAGAAATTCAGCGCCTTTCAGGTGGGACTGTTTATCAACGGTTGCGTCCATAGCGTGGAAATTTTAGTGTACTCCTAATTTACTTAGTTTGGTGCAATTGGCAAAAGTTGTTTAAAATTGCGGGCTTATGCAGCACCAGCACTTTCAGCTTATCTACGGGGTCCATACGTTTCATGGCATCCGCGTGGGCCAAGGGCCTGCGTTGCTGGTATGCCTGCACGGTTTTGGGGAAAGTGCGGAACACTTCTTACCATTGGCCGAAGGCCTGGCCCATCGCTTTACGCTCGTGGCCCTGGATATGCCCCTGCATGGGCGCACCCGGTGGGAAGGGCCGGCTCCTATGACCAAGGAAGATCTGCACCATATCCTGACACTGCTACTACAGCAGGAAGGCCATCAGCGGTGTACGTTGCTGGGGTATAGTATGGGTGGGCGGCTGGCCCTATGTGCTGTGGAGGAGATGGCCGGCATATTAGACGGTCTGGTGCTGCTGGCGGGGGATGGACTATATAAAAACCGCTGGCATGTATTTGTAACGCAGACCTGGCTGGGCAACCGGATATTCCGCTACCAGAGTTATCATCCGGCCTTCTTTTTTAAACTGCTGCTGCTGGCCCGGCGGCTTGGGTGGATTAACGAAAGCATTTACAAATTTGCCTATCATCGGATGGATACGGAGGATAAACGCTTGCAGGTGTACCGGGTATGGACTACTTTGCGCCGCATGATGCCCAACCTGCCGCACGTGGAAGTTCGTATGCAACAATACCAGGTAAAGCTGCTGCAAGTGTTTGGCAAATACGACCGCATTATTCCGCCAGCTTTTGCCCGCCGGTTCCAGCACGCATCCTTCCCGGTAAAAACGATGGTGCTGGAAAAGGGGCATCAATTAATTAACGGATCGCTCGGTTATACGATCGATAATAACTTGTAGACGCTACGCATGTACATATTACTAAGTTTAATGCTGGCCCTGGGCCTGATGTATGGTTTCCTGCTGCTGCGCTACCGCTATGGCTGGATGCGACTGGTGAGCCGGCCCTGCCCGCCGCCGGCAGCCGCCTTTCATACCAGGGTGTCCGTCATTATTCCTGCCCGCAACGAAGCGGAAAATATTCCCCCACTGTTGCAGGCCCTTACCGCCCAGCAATATCCTCCCCACCTGCTGGAAATCATCATCATCGACGATTTTTCTACAGACGATACGGCTGCCCTGGTAAAAGCCTGTGCAGCACCTTATGTGCGCTTGTTGCAGATGTCGGAGCATTTCAGCATAGACCAGCGGCTGAATGCGTATAAAAAGAAAGCCATTGAAATAGCCATTGGTATCTCCACCGGCGACCTCATTATAACCACTGATGCCGATTGTGTAATGGGGCCTGAATGGATCGCTTCTATTGTGCAGTGTTATGAATTTAATAGGCCTAAGTTCATTGCCGCTCCAGTGGCCTTTCACCGGGAGGATACTTTTTTCAAGCAATGGCAGTCGCTGGATTTTATTACCATGCAGGGCATCACCGGGGCCGCCTCCGCCCTGCATTCTGGCAGTATGTGCAACGGGGCTAACCTGGCGTATGAAAAGGCCGTATTTTACGAGGTAGACGGATTTCATGGGATAGATAATATTGCCTCCGGCGACGACATGCTGCTCATGTATAAGATATTTAAAGTGTATCCCAACAGCATTGAATACATTCCACGGGAAGAAGCCATTGTATACACCCTGCCCATCGACAATTGGAAAGGCTTTATGAACCAGCGTATCCGCTGGTCGTCTAAGGCGGATAAGTACGACGACAAAAGCCTGATCCGCGTACTGGTCATTTTTTATTTTTGGAACGTTTGCCTGGTGGTGCTGCCCCTGTGCGCCCTCTTTATGACGGCGCTGTGGTGGTGGTGGGCGGGCCTGTGTGCTTATAAAATACTCCTGGAATTATACTTTCTCTGGCCGGTAACAAAGTTTTTTAAACGCCGCTTCCTGCTCAAAATATTATTGCCCGGACAGCCCCTGCACATCCTGTACGTGATCATGGCTGGCTGGCTGGGTAAGTTTGGTACTTACGAGTGGAAAGGACGGCGGGTGAAATAAACGGTGAAAACCCTTATCTTAAAATCATGATCTCCACGGCTGCCCGCTCACCTGCTTTGCAACGGCTGCTGCGCAATAAAGGTGCGGCGGCGGGCCTGTGCGTGATTGTGCTGGCAGCGTTGCTGAGCATCTTCGCCTACTTCCTGGCCCCCGATCATACCCCCAATGCCAACCGGATGACGCTGGAGATCAATGGCGCCCATCCTGGTTTTACGGTGACCATGCTGGCCATTCCAAAGGTACCCGCCCCGCCCCCAACCGGCTTATGGAAGCGGCTGCTGAATGGTACGGAGGATCCCTACACCTGGGTTCCTATTAAACAATACCAGTACACCAGCGATAGCCTGCTGGTGGAGCGTTATGTAGACGAGACCACCACGGCCCGCGATGCCTATGCCCTGGCCAGCCTTACCCCTGGTAGCCGCCCGGTAGCCAATGCCGGGAAGGGGCCGCTCATCATACGGCGTACATACTGGCTAGGCACCGACCGTTTTGGGCGCGACATCCTGAGCCGCCTGATCGTGGGTACGCGGGTAAGTCTGAGCGTAGGCTGCATAGCCGTGCTGATATCCCTCACCATAGGCGTGTTGCTGGGCGCCCTGGCGGGGTACTTCCGTGGCAAGGTAGATGAAGTGGTGATGTGGGGCATGAACGTGATCTGGGCCATACCTACGTTGCTGTTGGTGTTTGCCATCACCCTGGCGCTGGGTAAAGGTTTCTGGCAGGTATTTATTGCCGTGGGGCTTACCCTGTGGGTGAGCGTGGCCCGCCTCATCCGTGGGCAGGTATTAGTGCTGCGGGAGCTGCCCTTCATAGAAGCCACGCGGGCGCTGGGTTTTGGGCATGCACGTACTATTGGGGTACACATACTGCCCAATATAGCCGGCCCTGTCATGGTGGTAGCCGCTGGCAATTTTGCTACCGCTATCGTGGTAGAGGCGGGTTTGAGTTTCCTGGGCGTAGGCGTACAGCCCCCACAACCTTCCTGGGGACTGATGATCAAAGAAAATTATAATTTTATCATTACCCACAACCCCATGCTGGCCCTGGCACCGGGTTTTGCCATTATGATGCTGGTGCTGGCCTTTAATTTCCTGGGCAATGGACTGCGCGATGCCCTGGATGTGAAATAGTGCGGCGCAGCCTACACTTACCTACCTGCATTTCCTTCTGGTAAATAAAGCGCTGAATGCTTTGTTTGTATTAATAAAATATCTAATTTTATTAGTAAGCAACCTATCGAAAAACCATATCTACCAGTATATAATATTTGTCTCCATGTCCTTTTCATCACTACGCGCAGCGCGTTTCGTTTGTTTCTTTCTCCTGGTGGCAGGCCTGATGGCTTGCAGCAAAAAGCATAAAGGCAATGGTGATGTAAAACCGCAGGAACAGGGCCTGGTGCTGAAGCTGGATGGCGTATCGGAATCTACTCCTACTGCTGCCCCTGGCGAAACCTACCCCTTCTCTGTAGGCGTTACCTCTACCCTGCCCGCAGCAGGCGTAACGGTAACAGTAGTAGTTACCACCGTGAGCGGTACCGACATACCACAACCTCCCATGCCAGCCCAAACTACTGCCCCCATTAGCATTACTTTGGTAAACCTGCCAGACCTCAAAACCTGCAACGTTACCATTACCATCACCTCCGTTTCTAACCCGGAAAATACCGTTACCAAGACATTTCAAATCACCAATAAAGCCTAGTGATCGGATACGCCGCCTTGCAAAGCAACCCAGCAGGTTGCTTTTTTATATACTGTTTTGAAAATTGTGACTTAGGTTTGCATCCATTGAATCTGGATCTATGCGAATGGCAGTTTTAGCGGCAGGACAGTGGACAGACCGTCCTACAGATACCGGCAATGCCGTCCGGGAAATTTTGTTCGGGCTATGTCAGCAGTACCCATCTCACAATTTTTTGTTCATCAGTAAAAAATCGTTCAACCCTGCCGGCCTGCCGGTCAATGCCCAGCCGCTGGTGATTTCGCCGGTACTGAACCATTATTATTGGGAAGAGTGGCAATTGCCCAGGGCATTGAAAAAAGAAAAGGTGGAGCAATTGCTGGTGGTAAATGAGCTGCCGCCCGCCAAGCTGAAAGTTCCGGTGACCCTGTTAGTCACCCATGCCCGCTGGTTATTGGATGCCGATGCGGCCAAAGCTGCCGAGCTATTGCCCAGGGTCCGGCATATCCTCGTTCTGTCTGAAACCCTGCGTAATGCCCTGTTGGCCCTGGCCCCCGCCGCTGCGGCGCAGGTACGCCTGGTGCGCCCCGGCCAGAACGCCCTGTACCGGCCCCTGGAATGGGACGACCGCCAGGCCGTGAAGCAGGAACACGCCGGCGGCACTGAATACTTCCTGGCCACGGGCACCATAGACCCGCGCAACAATTCCTTGCCCTTACTCAAAGCATACTCCATCCTTAAAAAACGGCTGCGCAGCAATGTGAAGCTCATCCTGGCCGGCGAAGTGAGCGCCGCTGGCCAGGAAATTATTGATTCCCTGACTTCCTTCCGTTTTCGCCAGGACGTGATATGGCTGCCGCAGCCCGATGCCGCCACCCTGGCTACTTTAACAGCCGGCGCTTACGGCCTGCTATTCACCAACCGTTTCGACGGCCTGGCCCTGCCAGTCTATAACGCCCTGCACTGCAATGTGCCAGTGATCGCTTACGAAAGCCCGGCAGCCCGCGAAGCTGGCGGCCCTGCCGTGATCTACGCAGACCCTGCCCAGTCAGACGACCTGGCAGAAAAACTGATCCTGCTCTACAAAGATGAAAACCTGCGCGCCCGCCACCTGGCCGTGGTGCCGGATACCGTTCATTTGCCGCCTTGGGATAGCACTGTATTGGAAGTGGGAGCAATGCTGGGGTTGTAAGCCGTAGCGACTATAATTAAAAGTGCAGGAAGAGGTGTTTCCCCCTCACCGCCAAGATGGCCCATGCCCACAGGCCGCCTGGCAAATGCCGGCATGCGTTTATGCCCAATAAGCCCTACCTTTACGACCTTAATTTTAAACGCACATGGCAAAATCTTCTACAATTCAGATTAATGTGGCGCTCGACGAACAGCGTGTGCCGGAGAAAATTGAATGGAGCGCCTCGGACAGCGCCCAGGCAAATAAGAACAAGGCCAAAGCCATGATGATCGCTTTCTGGGATGCCAAGGAAAAAACAGCCCTGCGCATAGACCTCTGGACCAAAGACATGATGGTAGATGAAATGGCCGACTTCTTTTTTCAGACCATGATGACTATGGCAGATACCTACAAACGTGCCACGCCCTATCACGACCAGGCCGAAGACCTGCGCACCTTTGCCCGCGACTTTTTCGAAAAATTCAACGAAAAGCAAAAAGCGGAACAGGCCCAGGAAAAGAAATAACTGCCATCCCTTAATTTAGAAAGGCTACAAAATATATAACGACATGTCATTAGAACTTGATATCAACGGTGCCATAAAAACCGCCATGCTGGCCAGACAAGAGGCCGAACTCCGCGCCCTGCGCGCTATCAAGGCCGCCATACTGCTGGCCAAAACCGCCGAAGGTGCCAGCGCCGAGCTAACCGCTGCCGACGAATTGAAGCTGCTCCAGAAACTGGCTAAGCAGCGCAAAGACTCCCTGGAAATTTTCCGCACCCAAAACCGAGAAGACCTGGCTAAAAAAGAAGAAGAGGAACTGCTTGTAATAGATCGCTACCTGCCCAAACAACTGGACGAAAGCGAAATACGCACCGCCGTTGCCGCCATCATCGCCGAAACCGGTGCCAGCTCGCCAGCAGATATGGGCAAGGTGATGGGCGTGGCCACCAAACAACTGGCTGGAAAAGCAGATGGTAAAATCGTTTCCGGAATAGTAAAGGAATTGTTAGCCAAATAATATAACTTGTCGCACGATTTACATCGGCGGAGACACTGCCTTTGCCTATAACCTGACTGAAACTATGTAACAGGAACGGCCCTACCACCAGGCCATGTTCCATGGCTGTTGATCTTGTTGCTCACTCATACACAAAACCAGCCTACCGCAGCGGGCAATAGAAGGTACTACTCATTACCGGCACGTATCCTTATGACCATTGATATTATTTTTGCGATCATTTTGGTAATTGCCGTTTACAAAGGCTTTTCAAGAGGGCTTATTGTAGCGGTGTTTTCTTTTGTTGCCGTGCTACTAGGTATTGCCGTGGCTTTAAAACTATCTGCCGTAGCGGCTTTGTATGTACAGCAACATTGGAGCATGCAGGCCCGTTGGGTGCCGGTGGCCTGTTATATCGGCCTGTTTATCGGGGTAGTATTACTGGTAAGGCTAGGCGCCACCGCCTTGCAAAAGCTAGTAAAACTGGCCATGCTGGGCTGGGCAGACCGGCTGGGGGGCATCGTCTTATATGTATTGCTTTACACGATCAGTTATAGTGTATTGCTGTGGATCGCTAATCAGTTAAATCTGCTGAGTCCTGCCATGAAAATGCAATCCGTGGTATACCCATGGATAGCCGGCTGGGGCCCCTGGATCATAGATACCCTGGGAAAGCTGATGCCCTTGTTTAAAGACGCTTTTGCCCAACTGGAACATTTTTTTGAACAGGCCGCTCATCACCTGCAGGAACAGCAATTGAGCACTGGCGAAAATGGATAAGCAGGAGTGCAACACCCGGTAATTTTAGACATCGTATTCAATTCAAAGACCATTTGAATTAATAAAAAGAATTATTTTAGCATTAAATTGACTTCAAGATTTGGCAATGGATTACGAAATCAAAACAAAAGGCAAGTTTAATTTCATAGAAGAAGGGGAGGGAGAACCGCTGATATTGCTGCATGGATTGTTCGGAGCGTTAAGCAATTTCAAGGATCTGATAGAACATTTCCGGGTATCCTATAAAGTGGTGGTGCCTTTGTTGCCGTTATTTGATCTGAATATCCTTGATACCACCGTAGGCGGGTTGTCGAAATTCGTTCATAAATTTATCGAGATGCAAGGTTATACCAACGCACACCTGTTGGGTAATTCTCTGGGTGGTCACGTAGCCTTGGTATACCTGCTGAAACATCCGGAAACCTCCATTAAGTCACTTACCCTCACGGGTAGTTCCGGTTTATTTGAGAATGGCATGGGCGAAACTTATCCCAAACGGGGCGATTACGAATACATCCGTAAAAAAACCGAGCTTACTTTCTACGACCCGGCCATGGCCACCAAAGAACTGGTAGACGAGGTGTTTGAGATAGTGGGTAACCGGCTTAAAGTTATCAAGGTAATTGCCCTGGCCAAGTCGGCCATCCGGCATAATCTCGGCGAAGAGCTTAGTACCCTTACCCTGCCCGTATGCCTGATCTGGGGCCAGAACGATACCATTACACCGCCTATGGTGGGGGAAGAATTTCATCGCCTGCTCCCTAATTCAGAATTGCACTTCATTGATAAATGTGGCCATGCTCCTATGATGGAAGTACCTGGAGAGTTTAATAAGGTACTCGAAGATTTTTTACACCGGCTTAAATAGCTTTCTTTTATACAGACCCGTACCTTGGAATGGTGCAGCAACTATCCGTTTATTACACAAACGGTACATCTATATTGCAGGAATGTTCGTTAATTTTAGGAAGAGGGACTGGGGTACATAACGTGGCCCCGTATTTGGAATATCACTTGTTATTATATTAGATATGCTGACCAGGGACCTTATATCAACAGTAGTACCGGTGCTGCATCCAAAGGATACAGGCGCTAGGGCCATGCGATTGATGAATGAATTTCATCTGACGCAATTGCCCCTGGTGGTGGATAATAAATACCAGCAACTGATCGAGGAAGAAGACGTGATGGATTGGGAAGACCCGGACCTGCTGCTGGAAACCATCGAAGACAACAATTTTAAACCTGCCGTAAGTGAAACGGCCCACATTTTTGAGGCCCTTAAACTTTTCGCAGATTTTAAACTCACTTCTTTGCCCGTATTGTCTAAAGAAGGCGATTATATGGGCGTCATTACCCGCGATAGCCTGCTGATGCCCCTGGCCGCTTATAATGCGGTAAAGGAACATGGCGGTATCATTGGCCTGGAAGTAGACCCCCGCGATTACAGCCTTACTGAAATAGCCCGCATTGCCGAGTCTAACGATGTAACGATCCTCAGTGTGAACACCCTTACCATTCCCTCTAATGGTCGCATGGAGGTGATGCTGAAGACCAACCGCCAGGAACTTTCTGCGCTGGTGGCTACCTTCGAGCGGTTTAACTATACCATTCGCTATATCTTCACTGAAGAACAGGAGGAAGACCTGCTTAAGAAAAATTACGACCTGCTCATGAATTATATGAGCATGTAGGTGCATCTTACACGTGTTATTACCCATTCACTCCATTTTCATTTAGTTATTTATACGCCTTCACCGCGGTATAGGTAGGCTTTACCTGGACGAAGCCTCCCTCAGGCTGGGTGCAGTCATGCGTTCCACTTTATTTTTCTTTTGGCGATACGGTGCATTCCTGCTGGCTAAATAAATGTGAATTTGCCGGCAGGGTAGTCTTAGCCTCAATATTTGTCTATATTTGAGCGCCTGCTTACACTGTTTCATGCATGTTTTATTTACGACGTTGCCTTTTCATATTTGGGCTGCTGGCGGGTTTCATAGCCCACGCGCAGACTGCGGGCGTTTCCCCCGCGCCGGTAAAAGATACCGGGTACCTCATTGTGCGCAACATCCTGGTACAGGGTAATAAGAAAACCCGCACCTCCATCCTGCTGCGGGAACTAAGTACCGTGCCAGGCGATACCATTTACCTCAAAGACCTGTCTCAAACGCTGGAAGACCGGCGCAAGCAACTGCTCAATACCTCCCTTTTTCTAAACGTGACTGCCAATATCAAGAACTGGAAGGGCAAGGAAGCAGACCTGGTGTTTGAGGTATGGGAGCGCTGGTATATCATTCCTTTTCCCATCTTTAAACTGGCCGACCGCAATTTTAACCAGTGGTGGGTGGCCGAAGGCCATAGCCTGAACCGGGTGAACCTGGGCCTGCGCGTAACCCATAGCAACCTTACCGGTCGCATGGATCGCCTGGTGGTGGGGGCGCAAATGGGCTATACGCAAAAACTTACTGTGGCTTACACCCTGCCTTACATCGACAAACATTATCATAATGGGTTGGGCATTAACTTTTCGTTGAGCCGTAACCGCGAGATCAATGATAGCACCAGCTTTAATAAACAGCTTTTTTACAAAAGCCGAGATTTCATTCAGCACCAGTATACGGCGGGCCTGGTATACAGCTATCGCAAGGCGATCAATACCCGTCACCAGGTATTCCTGAATTATTATTATGAAGACCTGGCAGACTCCGTAGCCCTGCTACGCCCCAACTACCTGGGTGGGGGACGTAGCAGGGTGCAATACCTGGAGCTCATGTACCTGCTTACCTATATCAATGCTGATAGCTGGAAATACCCGTTGCGCGGCGTACAGTACCAGGCCAGCATTAGCCGCCGTGGCATACCGCCCATAGACGATATAAAAGACTGGCAAGTGAGGGCCAGAGCCGCAAGGTACTGGCAACTGGGTGCCAAAACCTTTGGCGCCCTGGGTGCGCGGGGACAGGCCATGCTGCCGGAAAACCAGCCCTACATTAACCAGAAAGCCCTGGGGTATAACGACGACTTCCTGCGGGGATTGGAATATTTTGTGATAGATGGCACCAGCTTTTTCATGGCACAAAGTACGTTCCGCTACGAGGCCTGGAATTTTAACCTGCACCTGCCGGTGGTGCCGGGCAAGTTTAACCGCATACCCTTTCGCCTGTTCCTCAAAGCCTACGGCGATATGGGCTATGTGTACAACAAGCTACCGGGCAATGGGATGCTGAACAACAAGATGTTATATACCGCCGGCGTAGGATTGGACATTGTATCTTTTTACGATACTTGTTTACGGTTGGAATACAGCATCAACCAGTTAGGTCAAAAAGGGCTATTTTTACACACCAAGATTGATATGTAATCAGCGGGGGCGCGCCGCTGGCGGTATTTACCGTAGCCGGATGCTCCTGCTAAAAGAAGTTCCTCATGCAAATTGCCCTGTACAGCCGTGGATTTATTACTGAAGAAGTAGACAATGTATTACTGCTGCTGGCGGAGCTGGAAAGCCATGGCATTACACCCATCGTGTTTGAACCGTTTTACCAGACGTTAAAGTCCCACCTGCCCTTTGAAAAGGAGCTGGATACCTTTAGCTGTGCCAGCGACCTGGAAGGCAAGATTGAGTTCCTCATAAGCCTGGGCGGCGATGGTACCCTGTTGGATACCCTTTCCTATGTGCGGGATACCAATATTCCCATCCTGGGGATAAACTTTGGCCGGTTGGGATTCCTGGCCAGCATAGGCAAGGATGAAATACCCGCCATGGTACAGGCTTTACTGAACCGTACCTACGAAGTGGATAAACGGAGTTTGCTGCACCTGGATGCCAACATTCCCCTGTTTGGGGATGTGCCCTATGCACTGAACGAATTTACCATCCATAAAAAAGATACTTCGGCCATGGTGAAGATTCATACCTATCTTAATGGCGAATTTCTCAATACTTACTGGGCCGATGGACTGATTGTGAGTACGCCCACCGGCAGCACTGGTTATTCCCTGAGCTGTGGGGGGCCGGTGGTATTTCCCGAAGCGGGTAGTTTTGTGATCACGCCCGTGGCGCCGCATAACTTAAATGTGCGTCCATTGGTAGTACCGGACAATAATATCATTTCCTTTGAGGTGGAAGGCCGTAGCGACCAGTTTATTTGTACCCTGGACAGCCGCATGGAGATCATAGACAGTGCGGTGCAACTGGCTGTGAGGCGGGAAGAATTTACCCTTAGCCTGCTAAGGCTAGAGGATAGCAATTTCCTGCATACCCTGCGCAACAAATTGCTGTGGGGTATTGATGCTCGGAATGCTATTGGTAACCGGTAGTAACCAGGCAGGTAGTGGCCCACAAATGATTGTTTCACACATATGCATTTATTTATACCCTAATACCAAATCTGCATTCCCCGCGTTTTAGTAAATCAAATATGCGTAGATCCAATAATACTCCCCGGCGGTTCCTGATATCTGTGCTACTGTCTGCCACTGTGCTGTGGGGAAGGCCTGTTCATGCACAGCAAGAGCTGTCGTATACAGGAGAACTGGGATTCTCTATCGGGGCGGCCCATTACTTTGGCGACCTGAATCCCGATTTCCACCTGAATGCGCCCAAACCCTCCGTGGGCATCTATTACCGCCGTTATATGAATGATTATATTGGGGTGAGGGCCCAACTGCGCTTTATGCAGCTAGGATATTCCGATGTGAACAACAAACAAAATGAATACGATTACCGGCGTAACCTGAGTTTTAATACCAACATCGAAGAATTTTCGCTCCAGGGTGATTTTAACTTCTTCCGTTTTGAGCCGGGCAGCCTGGCCTACCGCTTTTCTCCGTACCTTACCGGCGGATTGGCGCTTTTTCATTTCGATCCCTACGCCTATCTCGATGGGCGTAAATATTATTTACAACCGCTGCATACGGAAGGCCAGGGTTCTGCCCTATACCCCGATCGTAAGCCTTACGGGCTGATATCGGCTGCTTTCCTGATTGGAGGCGGTTTTAAGTACAATGTATCTAAAAAAGTGAATGTAGGGATGGAATGCCTATACCGCTTTGCCCAGACGGATTATCTCGACGATGTAAGCACCACGTATGCCGCCACTTCGGTGTTCCCTCCCAATAAAGACGGGTCGCCCTCGGTGGCCTACCGCCTGCAGGATCGTTCGTCCGCCCTGGGCAACGCCATTAGTTACCCTGGCCGCCAGCGGGGCAATAGCCGGGATAAGGATCAATACCTTACGCTGGAATTTACCATCAGTATTTTATTTACTTCCTACCATTGCAGGTTCTGAAAACCTGGTCGTTATTTGTCCGCGGTTGATCGGGGTATTTTCCCGGTCCGCCGATTCTAATTGCCCGTCCGTGAAAGCTGCGCTATCATGAAACCCGTTATCAGCGGGCATTTTCCGTTAAAAGTACGTTAAAACAGGGGGCGGGGGTTGGCTAAAAAAGGCATTCAGGTATTTTTGTATCTTTGCACACTTTTAGTAAAATCTTGTATAATACGCTTTATACACACTCATGAGTTTGAAGGAACAATTGGATTTGCAACGGTTACCCCGTCATATAGCCATTATTATGGACGGAAATGGCCGTTGGGCAAAGGAGCGTGGGCAAGATAGGCTTTACGGCCACCACGAGGGGGTGGAAAGTGTGCGCACCATCGTAGAGGGCTGTGCAGAACTGGGGTTGGGTTACCTGACCCTGTACGCTTTTTCTACCGAAAACTGGGACCGCCCTGTATATGAAGTAAATGGTATTATGGAACTGCTGGTGAGTACCATCCGCAAGGAAGTGAGTACCCTCACCAAAAATAATATCCGGCTGCAAGTGATCGGCGACTTGGAAATGTTGCCCCAGCGCTGCATTACGGAACTGAACGAGGCCATAAGCCTCACTGCTCAGAACACTGGACTTACCTTGATCATGGCCTTGAGCTACAGTGCGCGCTGGGAAATCGTAAATGCTGCCAAACGTATGGCCGAGGATGCAAAATCCGGCAAACTAGACCCCGCTACCGTAACGCCAGCTATATGGCAACAATACCTCAGCACCCGGGATTTTCCCGATCCGGAACTTATGATCCGCACCAGCGGGGAATGCCGGATCAGTAATTTCCTCTTATATCAATTGGCCTACGCGGAACTTTATTTCACAAACACCCGTTGGCCCGACTTCCGCAAAGAACATCTTTATCAGGCCATTCTGGATTATCAAACAAGAGAAAGGCGCTTTGGCAAAACCAGTGAACAAATACAGCAGAATGAAGAAATTATTTCGTAGCAGCCACCTTTTGGCTACAGCTTTATGTTGCAGCGTAAGCATAGGTGTGTCTGCACAGCAGAAAGATACCGCGACCACACAGCCGCGTACCGACACCGTTCCTGCTGCCAACAACTTACCTGCTGAAGCTCCCTTTACCTACGCCAGTCCACAAGAATATGAGATCGCAGACATCAGCGTGTCCGGTACACAATACCTGGATAAATCACTGCTCATCTCTATCGCAGGCATTTCCCCCGGCGACAAAGTAGTACTGCCCGGCGATCACTTTGCAAAAACCATCCAGTCGCTGTGGAGTCAGCGCCTGTTTGCCAACGTGGCCATTAACATTACTAAGATCGAAGGCAATAAGATCTGGCTGGAAATAGCCCTCACGGAGCGTCCCCGCCTGTCTGAATTTGTTTTTCACGGCGTGAAAAAAACAGAATCGGACGAGATCACCACTAAGGCTTCCCTTCGTAAAGGCAGTGTGGTAACGGAAAGCCTGAAACAAAATACAGTAGGCGTAGTACGCAAATACTACGCAGAAAAAGGCTACCGCAATATCGGCGTGTCTTTCGAAGAACAGGCAGATCCCCGCCAGACCAACAGTGTAAAACTCATTATCACGATCTCGAAAGGAGAGAAGGTACATATCCAGAACATCAATATCGTGGGAAATGAGGTGCTGAGCGACGCTTCTCTCAGAAAGAAGATGAAAGGCACCAAAGAGCAAACCCACTTTACCTTGCACCCCGATGTGGAACATGTGTATGTAGACTCTTCCGACCTGAAAGATACTTACTGGCAAGACTTTGGCTTCCTGGTACCCTCCCGCACTTTCGAAGAGCTGGATCCTTGGTTCCGTTTTAAATTCTTCAGCTCTTCCAAGTTTAACGACAGTAAGTATGCTGAAGACAAAGACAAGATGCTGGCCCTCTACAACAGTAAAGGCTACCGCGATGCCGCCATTGTGGATGATACTACCTACTTTACCCGCAACGGTAATATGAACGTGGACATCCGCTTCGAAGAAGGCAAGAAATATTACTTCGGTAACATAGCCTGGAAAGGCAATACCCGCTATCCCGATTCCCTGCTGAACGTAATCCTGGGCATCAAGAAAGGCGACGTATACAACATGGAGCTGTTAGAAAAAAGAATTGGTAAACAATTGTCGCCGGAAGGCGGCGCCGATATCAGTTCCCTGTACATGGACAAGGGTTACCTCTTCTTCCATATTGATCCTGTGGAAACAGCCATCCGTAAAGACACCATCGACTTTGAACTGAGAATGGTGGAAGGACCGCAGGCCACCATTAAAGAAGTACGCATAGCGGGGAACGATAAGACCAACGAACACGTAATCCGCCGTGAGCTACGCACCATTCCCGGTGAAAAATTTAGCCGTGCAGATCTGATGCGTTCACAGCGTGAAATTTCCGCCCTGGGCTTCTTCAACCCCGAACACGTAGAAATGAACCCGATCCCCCACCTGGAAGATGGTACCGTGGATATCGATTATAAAGTAGAAGAAAAAGCCAATGACCAGTTAGAACTGTCTGCTGGTTGGGGTGGTTATATAGGTCTTACCGGTACGCTGGGGGTTACTTTCAATAACTTCTCCCTGCGTAATATCTTCAATAAAGATACTTGGGACCCCTTGCCGAGCGGCGATGGCCAGAAACTGTCTGTGCGCGTATCTTCCAATGGTAAAGCGTATCGCTCTTACAACTTCTCCTTCACCGAACCCTGGCTGGGTGGCAAACACCGCAACCAGTTCTCCGTGAACTTCTATAGCAGTTACCAGAACCCGAACGCGTATTCTGCGGCGATCTATGGTAAGGCTATTTCCAACAATGCTTATTTCAAGGTATTGGGTGCTTCCGTTTCTATGGGTAAGTCTTTAAAATGGCCGGATGACTACTTTACCTTTATTTATGCACTGAACTACCAGCAGTATAAGTTGAAGAACTATAATTACTTTAACATCCCTGGTTTCGATAACGGTACGGCCAATAACTTTAGCATCAAGCTTACCCTGGCCCGCAGTTCCGTAAGCCAGCCAATTTTCCCAACTTCCGGTTCCAGCTTTAACCTTACGGCGCAGCTTACACCACCTTACTCCATATTTAACCCGACTAAGGACTACCGGCAGGAATCGCTGAAAGACCAGTTTAGTTTCATCGAATACCAGAAATACCGTTTTAACTTCGACTGGTATGTGCCGTTGAGTAAACCCCGTTCAGACAACAAGACCCTGGTACTGCGCCTGGCCGCTAAATACGGTATCATTAGCCGTTATAATAACCGGACAACATTATCTCCGTTTGGCCGTTTTGAACTGGGTGGAGATGGGTTGAGCAACTTTGCTATCTACGACCGCGACATTATTTCCCAGCGTGGTTACCCGGTATACTACACAAGCGATCCTAAAGTGAATCCGGAAAACGGGCAGCCTACCGGTTATGAAGGCTTCACGGTTTTCAACAAATACATCATGGAGTTACGCTATCCAATAAGCCTTAACCCCAGTTCCACCATCTTTGGGCTGGCCTTCCTGGAAGCGGCTAATGGTTACCGTACCGTAGAGGATTACAACCCCTTCCGCCTGCGTCGTTCTGCGGGGCTGGGTATGCGTTTCTACCTGCCGATGTTTGGATTGCTCGGGTTCGATTATGGTATTGGTTTCGACCGCCTGCAACCAGGTTCCGGCCTGAAGGATGCGGCCAAGTTTACCTTCATGCTGGGCTTCGAACCGGAATAATGACATTGGATTCGACAATAAAATTAATATATTGCAAATCCAATTTCGGGGGCTATCCATTGCCGTGCTGACAAACAACACAATTGGTGGTGGCCGGAATTGGAACATGGCAAACCTGTTAAACCTGATCGTAGCATGAAAAAATTATTATTCACCGCAGCCCTGGTGGTTGTATCCGCCCTGGCGGCAAACGCCCAGCGTTACTGCGTTATAGATACTAAATACATCCTGGAGAATATCCCGGATTATAAAGCTGCCCAAAAACAATTGGACGCTGTGGCAGACCAATGGCAAAAAGAAATCGACGCCAAGTTTGCCGAAGTAGATAAAATGTATAAGTCGTACCAGGCGGAGCAGGTAATGCTGACCGAGGAATTAAAACAAAAACGGCAGGACGACATCGTAGCCCATGAAAAAGAAGCTAAAGCCTTACAGCAAAAGCGTTTTGGCTACCAGGGAGATTTATTTAAAAAACGAGAGGAGTTGGTAAAGCCCATACAAGATAAGATTTACAATGCCGTGCAGAAAATGGCTGCCAGCCACCTGTACGATTTTGTGCTGGACAAATCTGGTGGCGTAACCGTGATCTTCTCCGATCCTAAGTTGGACAAAAGCCAGGATATCCTGACTACACTTGGGGTAAAAGCAGGACAGTAAACCATAAAGTTTTTATCACATAAATATGATTATGAAGAAGTACGTAAGTGTTGCCGTTGTAGCTTTGTCTGGCTTGTTCAGTGCAACTGCCATGGCACAAAGCAAAATCGGCTACATCAATGCCCAGGCGGTAGTGGAAGCTATGCCAGACACCAAAACAGCCCAGGCTTCTCTGCAGTCCTATGCTGAAGACCTGGATAAAGGTGGCAAATCGTTGGTAGATGAATACCAGTCTCAGGCCAAGGCTTTTCAAGACTCTTCCGCCAAATGGAGCGCTAATATGCAGCAAGCCAAGGCAGAACAGGTACAGCAAATCCAGAAGCGTATTGAAGATTACCGCCAGAGCGCAGAACAGAAGATCGATGCCAAGAAATCTGAAGTACTGAAACCCATCTACGACAAGGCCCGCAAGGCCATCGAAGACGTGGCCAAGGAAAAAGGTTATGGTTATGTAATTGACAGTTCTTCCGGTATCCTGCTCTCTATGCCTCCCGGCGACGACCTGATGGCAGCGGTGAAAACGAAATTAGGAATTAAATAGCTTTTGATACCAGGCGTCCTGCTATAACCGGCAGGACGTTTTTATCGTCATGTCGTTTTCGCAGATCCCTTGCCTGAATACCTTTTGCCTGTAAAAAGAACTGTATCTACATTTCAAGCAATTCCCTTAAATACTAACACAATCAAAGACTTTTTTAAACACTGAAAACATCATGAAGAAGTATGCAATGATTGCTGTTGTAGCTGTTGCTGGTCTGACCAGCACCGCTGTAAAAGCACAATCAAAAGTAGGTTACATCAATGCGCAGGCAGTGATAGAAGCAATGCCGGAAGCAAAAAAAGCAACCGATTCGCTGCAATTGTACCAGGAAAGCCTGGAAAAAGACGGCAAATCCCTGGTGGATGAGTATACTGCCAAAACCAAAGACTTTAACGACAAAGCGGCTTCCATGACTGATAACATGAAAGACCTGAAAGCCCGCGAGATACAGGATATTCAGAAACGTATAGAAGACTATCGCCAGAGTGCTGAGCAGAAGATAGATCAGCGCCGTAGCGAACTGTTGAAACCCATCTACGACAAGGCTCGCAAAGCCATCGAAGATGCTTCCAAAGAAAAAGGCTACACCTACGTGATAGATGGTTCTTCAGGCATCCTGCTGGTATCTCCTCCGGGCGATGACCTGATGCCTGCTGTAAAGGTTAAGCTGGGCATTAAATAATAAACTTTTTTGGGATAACAAGCGCCCTGCTGCGTAGCGGGGCGCTTTCCCATTTTCCGGACATGCTGGTCCCGTGCGGCTTTGCCGGCGTGGCTGCCCGGAAAGCAGGCAGGGGCGGGGCCTTCAAAAATTTTATCCGGCCATCCTTTACATTTTAATTTTTTCTCCCTACCTTTGCCTTCCGTTTTAAAACGGGCGATTTGTCCCACGGGGCTTTTTCATCTAGTACAGTACAGGTAAAAACTAAAAAACAAAATGAAACGTACTTTTCAACCGCATAACAGACGCAGAAAGAGCGTTCATGGCTTCAGAAAGAGAATGGAAACTGCTAACGGCCGTAAAGTATTAGCTTCCCGTAGAGCCAAAGGCCGTAAAAAATTGACTGTTTCTGACGAACGTAAACTCAAATAAGAGTTAGCGGATAAATCTATTTGCCATTAAAACTTATTCTTTTACCAGGGAAGAAAGGTTAAAGAGCAAAAAACTCATTGAAACGCTTTTTCGAGAAGGAAAAGCGTTTTCTGTTTTTCCCTACCGCGTCATTTATCTGGTGGGGGGGCTACCCACCCCAGCCTTTCCGGTGCAAGTGGGTTTCACGGCACCCTCCAGGCATTTCCCCCATGCCGTGGACCGCAACCGGATAAAACGCCTGGGCCGGGAGTGCTGGCGCCTGCAAAAAGCCCCGCTATACGCCCATCTCCGCGAACGCCAATTGCAGGTGTCCGTTTTCTTCCTCTACACCGATAAGCAAATCACTGATTACGAAACCCTCTACAAAAAAATGGGACAGGCTATAGCACGCCTGGACAAAGTGCTGCTGGAAGCGTAAGCAGCCCACAGTAAAATGTTAAAATCACCCTTCCAGACATACATCATTCCCCGCTATCCATTAACTTTACTACTCATCATCTACCCTACAAGTAAATGGGCCGCTGGTTAGGATATCCTTTTATTTTTCTCATCAAAATTTACCAGTGGGGCATTTCTCCCCTCCTGGGCAGCAAGTGCCGCTATACGCCCACCTGCTCTGCCTATGGGATCACTGCTATTAAAAAGTACGGCATTTTTAAAGGCGGTTACCTGACCATTAAACGCATATTGTCGTGCCACCCCTGGGGCGGTCATGGCTATGATCCGGTGCCGTAAGCCGGGCCATCTATTTCACCACTCACCTTTAATTTAGTCCTATGCGCAGGTTTCTGCAACGCTCTCAACTTCTGTTTTTCACGGCGGCACTCCTGGTGTTCACCCTGGCAGTATCGTTCAGACGGGAAGATAAATACTTCGAGATTTCTAAGAACCTCGATATTTTCTCCGCCTTTTACCGGGAGCTGAATACGTATTATGTAGATGATCTCTCCGCCCAGCAGCTCATGTACAAAGGTATAAACGCCATGCTGGATGAAACAGATCCCTACACCGACTTCATTCCAGAGGAAAACCTGGATGAATTGAAATTCATGGCCACCGGCAAATACGGCGGTGTAGGCGCTTCTATCAATACCGATAGCAATAAAACTGTCATCAGCGACGTGTACGAAGGTAGCCCCATGTACAAAGCCGGTGTAAAACCAGGCGATATTATCCTCTCCCTGGACGGGCATAACACGCTGGGCTTAAAACAGGATGATGTAAGTAAACTATTGAAAGGCGCTTCGGGCACTACCCTGGCCATGCGCACCAAAAACCCCATTAGCGGGGAGGAGCACGACAGAAAAATTGTGCGCGAAGAGATCAACGTTAAGCCCGTGGCTTTTGCCGGCATGACCCGGGAAGATGTGGGGTATATAAAAATGAGCCAGTTCACCGAAAACGGCGGCAACCAGGTGCAGGACGCTTTTGAAAAACTTAAGGCTGCCCACCCTGGTATGAAAGGCCTTATCTTAGATTTAAGGGGCAACCCCGGCGGTTTGCTGGAAGAAGCCGTGGCAGTATCCAATATCTTCATTGATAAAAACCGCTTGATCGTGCGTACCAAAGGACGGATCAAGAATTGGGACCACGATTATAAAACCGAGCGCCAGGCCATAGACCTTACCTTGCCGCTGGTGGTACTAACCAATCATTCTTCCGCCTCCGCTTCCGAAATCGTGGCCGGCGCTATCCAGGATCTGGATAGGGGCGTGATCATCGGGCAGCGCTCTTTTGGAAAGGGCCTGGTACAAACCACGCGGACATTGCCTTACAACACCAAATTGAAAGTTACGACCGCAAAATATTATACACCCAGTGGCCGCTGTATACAGGCCATCGACTACTCTCACCGCAATGAAGATGGAGAGGCCGATTATGTACCCGACTCGCTGCGCAAAAACTTTACCACCCAGCGTGGCCGCGCCGTGCGTGATGGTGGCGGCATAGAGCCGGATGATAAAGTAGAACCCATATTCTTAAGCCAGGTGGCCGTAACCTTGCTGCGCCGTCAGTATATTTTCGACTATGCTACGATCTACTACTACGCGCACCCCCAGCAGCCGCAGCCCGCCACTTTCTCACTCACAGACGCTGAATTTGATAATTTTGTTCAATTCCTGGACGGCAAGGACTACAGTTATAAAACCCGTAGCGAAGAGGCCCTGGAAACCTTTGCCAGCACGGCCCGCAAAGAAAAATATTTTGATGCCGTAAGCGCAGAATACCAGTCTTTACAGCAAAAAATGAAACATGACAAAAAACAAGACTTACTGAAAAATAAAACAGAGATCAGGCACCTGCTCGAAGAGGAAATCGTGAGCCGCTACTACCTGCAACGCGGCCGTATAGAAAAAGGCCTGGCCTGGGATAACGATGTAAAGGAGGCCGTGGCAGTGCTGCACAATCCAGCACAGTACACCGCGCTGCTGAAAGGCAAGTAATAAATATCCTTTCTGTAAATAGCTCCACTATGAGGCATAGAATCTTTTACTTTACAGCCCTGGCTGTACTAACCGTAACCGTTTTTGCCATGTTTAGAGAGCCTGGTGGGACACGTCCAACACCGGCAAGGGAACAAGCGGCAGACAACCGTCTTACCAGCGGCGAAAAGGCCCAAGGGTGGCAGTTACTTTACAATGGCCATGACTTGCAAGGTTGGCGGCCCTATCAGCATCAACCGGGCGATGCCTGGATCTCAGACAAGGGCAGCATCCATTGCCTGGGAACCCATAACGGGCATCACCGTGTGGACCTGCTGAGTGATAGTGTTTACGAAAATTTTGTATTGGAATTAGACTGGAAAATAGCGCCCCGGGCCAACAGCGGGATTTTATACCTGGTAAATGAAACCCAGGCCGAGCCTTACCAAACCGGCCCGGAATACCAGCTCATAGACGATGCCGGCTACCCGGAGAAGCTGGAAGCCTGGCAGCAAACTGGCGCTAACTATGCCATGGACCCACCGCTTACCCTGGCTGCCCACCCCGCCGGCCAGTGGAACCATACCAGCATTTCTGTACAGCATGGTAAAGTGGAACACTGGCTGAATGGTAAGCTGGTTGCCCAATATGAACTATGGACATCCACTTGGGAACAGCACAAGGCCACCGGCAAATGGAAAGATACACCCAGCTATGGCGCTATTCACAGTGGCCACCTGGATTTTCAAAACCATGGGGATGAAGCCTGGTTTAAGAATGTGAAGCTCAAAAAATTAGGGTAGTTATCATGTGTACTTGTATCGATATACAAAGAGGAAAGGGCAAACCACCGGTTTGCCCTTTCCTCTTTGTATAATGCCTTAGCTTATTTAGCGGCTTCGAAGCGTTTGGTTACTGCTGCCCAGTTTACTACATTCCAGAAAGCGGCCAGGTATTCCGGGCGGCGGTTCTGGTATTTCAGGTAGTAAGCATGTTCCCATACGTCTACGCCCAATATAGGTGTACCTTTTACTTCGGCAACATCCATCAGGGGGTTATCCTGGTTGGGGGTAGAAGTAACTTCCAGTTTGCCATCTTTTACGATCAGCCATGCCCAGCCGGAACCAAAGCGGGTAGCGCCGGCGGCATTGAACTTTTCTTTAAAGGTGTCGAAAGAGCCGAAGGTGCTGGTAATAGCGTCTGCCAGGGCACCGGTAGGCTGGCCGCCAGCATTGGGGCCTATAATCTGCCAGAAAAAGCTGTGGTTCCAGTGACCGCCGCCGTTGTTGCGTACTGCGGGGCTGATCTTGCCGGCGTTAGCCACCAGCTCTTCGATAGATTTATTTTCGTTTTCCGTGCCTGCTATCGCTTTGTTCAGGTTGTCTACATAGGCCTGGTGATGTTTGCCATGATGGATTTCCATGGTGGTTTTATCGATATGGGGCTCCAGTGCGTCTGTAGCATACGGTAAATTCGGAAGTGTAAAAGCCATAACTCTGTTTTTATTATGAATGAATAAAATTACCCGTTATTAAGTGAGGTGCATCAAATTTACTGCCTTATGGAGAAGATGCAAAGAATTGTAAGATAGATTTAACAATTAGAGGCCCCATGGGTAGTTATAAAATGCCCAACTTGCGGGTAATGGATAAAAGGCACAAAAATTGCTCCAATCTGGCCGCTAAAGCGGATTTGAACAATCATTTAATTTGCCGAAAGGCTTGCTCATATTGGTTTTTATTTTATATTTACGTTAAGTGTTACAACGTTTTTATTCGCTAGGGAGGTTTTCGTATAATCTTTACAGTTAGTTTATCTATTGTTTGTGTAAAAAAGTACGTATGCAGAAAGACGCCGATAAGGAGAGGGCTTCTTCCTTTGCAGCATTGCAACAGGAAAATGAAGCGCTAAAGGCAAGGGTTCAATGGCTGGAAAGAGTGGTGGATGAAGTACCTGCAATACTTTATGCTTCCAACAATACAAAGAAAACCGTGTACTGGTGCAACAGTGCGATGAGTGAAGCTACGGGTTACAGCCTCGAGGAGATGACAAGCATGGGCATGGATTTTTTCCGTGAGATAATGCACCCCGAAGATTTTTCCCTGGCTGAAACGGCCCGGCAATCTTTTATTGGGGCTAAGGATGTATTTGGTGGCGTTACCCGCATTAGACGCAAGGGCGCTACCAATTGGTATTGGCTGGTGGGCCTGGCTAAGCCTTTTAATTGGGATGAAGATGGCAACGTAAAAGATGTGATATGCTGTTTCCTGGACCTTACCTTAGCTATGGATACTAATATCCAGCTTAGTGAGGCTATGCGGGAAGTGTTGCGCCGTCAAAATGAAAACCAGCTCAATAAACTTACCCCCCGTGAGAAAGATGTATTTGGCCTAGCCGTACAGGGAAAGAACAACAAAGAAATTGCCGCAGAACTAAACCTGAGCCGGTACACCGTAGAAACACACCGGAAGAATATTCGCCTGAAATTGAAGGTGCGTAACAGCACAGAACTGGTAGCGCTGGCAAAACGTATTGGATTTCAATAGAATTAAATCATTATATTAACCCCCTTTGCCCCTTTAACCCTTTTTAAATTTATTTTAGGTTTTGGCCAAAAATACCCAAGCTTGGGTATTTTCTTGCTTTTATAACTCCACTAATTTAGTGTTCGATTAAAAGATCAAAAATCAATTGCATGCAAAGCCCCCGATTACCATGATAACCGATGATAGCGCTTATGAAATTTTACAAGTGGATAAAACCGCTTCTTCGGAGGAAATACTTGAAAAATACGAACAACTTAAATCAGCCTATAAGAAGGTGCGGGCCGATACAGAAGATCTCCGTACTAAATTGGCCTATCAACTAAAACAAATAGAACTGGATGACGCATACCTATATTTAAAGAAATATCAAAAATTGTAATCATCCTGCTCAAAAGCCTTTTTGTTCTTTGTTATAAACCCCTATTCTCCTCATTCATAGTTTTTATTCCCCAAACATTTTTAGTCAGTGTAGATATGTATGCATGTAGTATTCTACACTTATCCGGCCTCTCTCAATTGTTTGGAACATCCAGTTTTTTATTACCAGCTAAATGGATTAGGATTTTATTACTTTTATAGTGAAATCCTAAATTCCATTTACATTATGCCAGTTTACCTCATCGTTCTGTTAGTTATCGCTGTTTTAGTGATAATGAGTAGTTTTGTTGCCGTTCAGCAAGGAACCATTGCTGTTACGACTGTATTTGGAAAGTACCAGCGGGTATTATCGCCTGGTCTTACTTTCAAGATACCGTTTGTAGAAAAAGTGTATAAACGCATTTCCATCCAGAACCGTTCCGTGGAGCTGGAATTTCAGGCGATTACACTTGACCAGGCCAATGTGTATTTTAAAGCCATGCTGCTGTATTCTGTACTCAACAAAGAAGAAGAAACCATTAAGAACGTGGCCTTCAAATTTGTGGATGAAAGAAGTTTTATGCAGGCCCTGATCCGCACTATTGAAGGGTCTATCCGTGGTTTTGTAGCCACTAAAAGACAGGCGGAAGTACTGAGCCTGCGCCGCGACATCACGGAGCATGTAAAGGAGCAAATAGACCGTGGCTTGGAAGAATGGGGATATCATCTGCAAGACTTGCAGATGAATGATATTACGTTTGATGAAGCGATTATGCGCTCTATGGCGCAGGTAGTGGCGTCGAACAACCTGAAGGCCGCTGCCGAAAATGAAGGCCAGGCCTTGCTGATCACCAAAACCAAATCTGCAGAAGCAGAAGGCAATGCCATCAAAATCGCTGCAGAAGCGGAAAGACAGGCAGCCCAGCTACGTGGTCAGGGTGTGGCCCTCTTCCGCGAAGAGGTGGCAAAAGGTATGAGCGTGGCAGCCAAGGAAATGCAGGCGGCAGATCTTGACACTTCCGTAATACTATTCTCCATGTGGACGGAAGCCATTAAACATTTTTCTGAAAACTCTAAAGGTAATGTGATCTTCCTGGATGGTTCTTCTGAAAGCATGGACCATACTATGAAACAACTCATGGGTATGAACAAGCTCCATGCAGCTAATCAAGGTAAGGCATAACATTATTATAGCATGTAAAGCAGAAAGCCCGGGCTACTACGCCTGGGCTTTCTGCTTTACATGCTACCGTTGCGGCGTTGCAAGAAAAATGTTTTAATGAGTTGCAGGCTTTCCTCCGTACAAGGCCCTGTTTCCAGTTTGGTTTTGGGATGGAAGGGATTGTGACCACCTGTACTGCGGCGATAGCTGTTTTTTTCATCGGCTGCAGCATACACAATGCGGCCTATTTTGCTCCAGTACAGTGCGCCTGCACACATGAGGCAGGGTTCCAGTGTTACGAATAACGTGGCATCCATGAGGTATTTACTACCCAGGTAATTGAACGCGGCGGTAAGCGCAATCATCTCTGCATGGGCAGTACAATCGTTTAGTTTTTCTACCTGGTTGTACCCCCGGCCTATCACCTGGTTATTGGCCACCACCACGGCTCCGATGGGTACTTCTCCATCGTCGAAAGCTTTGCGGGCCTCGCGCATGGCCTGTTGCATAAAAAATTCGTCGGTCATGCAGTATTATTTATGAAGGAGGAGAATAAATTCATCTTCCGTTAAAATGCGAACGGTATTTATTTTTTTTGCTTTTTCCAATTTGCTGCCAGCGTCTTCCCCTACCACCAGGTAATTAAGTTTGCTACTTACATTGCCCAGCAGTTTGCCGCCCTCTGCTTCCACCATGGCTTCTGCATCGGCACGTTTCAGTTTAGCCAGGGTGCCGGTAAATAAAAACGTTTGCCCGTTCAGGTTACCCTCTACCGGCGCGGCGCTTTTGGTATTAACCAGGGAAACGCCCTGCCGTTCCAGCTTTTCCAGCATCTGTACGTTGTCTTCGTTTTGGAAAAACTGCAAGATACTGCCCACTACTTTGGGTCCTATATCTTCCAGGGTAAGTAATTCTGCTTCCGTGCGTCCTTTAAGATCCAGCAGATGTGACACACTGTTGGCCAGTGTTTTGGCAGTGGTTTCGCCCACGTAGCGAATGCCTAATCCGTAGATGAGCCGGTGCAGCGGTTGCGTCTTGGATGTCTCAATAGCTGCCTTCAGATTGGTCAGCGATTTTTTGCCAAATCCTTCCAGCGTGGCTAGCTGTGAAAAGTCTAGTTCATAAATACCCGGAATATCTTTTAGCAGGTGCAGGCTAAAAAATTTGCGTACGTTACTATCGCCCAGGCTGCGGATGTCCATGGCGTCTTTGCTCACAAAGTGGATAATGCGTTCTACCACCTGTGCTTCGCAATTGATATTAATGCAGCGCCATACGCTTTCCCCTTCCGGCTTGAATAGCGGGTCGTGGCATACTGGGCAATGGGTGGGGAATACAATGTCTTTTTCGTTGCCGGTACGAAGATCGGGGAGGGAGGCTACCAGGTAAGGGATCACATCACCCGCTCTTTCTACCAATACCATATCGCCGATCTTCACATCCTTTTCCCGGATCATATCTTCATTATGCAGGGAAATAGAAGCTACTGTTACGCCCCCAATTGCAACCGGGTCTATTTTGGCCACCGGCGTAACGGCGCCGGTACGGCCTACCTGGAATTCTACATGAAGCAGGCGGCTGGTGGCCTGGCGGGCTTTGAACTTATAGGCAATAGCCCAGCGGGGATGGTGGGTGGTCATGCCTAACCGGTCTTGCAGGGCGTAGTCATTTACCTTCACCACCATCCCATCTATTTCATAAGGCAGTTTGTCGCGGTCTTGTTCAAAGGCCAGTACATAATCAATGACGGCCTGTATGCCGGTGAGTACCCGTTTTTCCTTGGCGGGGCTGCGCAGGCCCAGTTGGTTCAGGAGGTCCAGCGTGTTGCTGTGGGTTTGTATTTCCACGGGTTCCGGCAGGCCGGGTTCCATGGTATGATAGCTCATGTGATAGAGGAACACTTCGAGTCCGCGTTTGGCCACTTCGCGGGGATCTACCATGCGGAGCGAGCCGGAGGCGGCATTACGAGGATTGGCCAGTAGGGGCAGGCCTTCGGCTATACGTTGCTCATTAAAGGCCTTGAACGTTTCTTTGTTGATCATGGCCTCGCCCCGCACTTCAATGGTGTGGATACCATACTGCGAAAAAGGTGCGGAGAGTGGCACGGAACGGATCTGTTTAATATTAACCGTAATATCGTCGCCCGCTACGCCATCGCCCCTGGTGGCACCGCGTACCAGCAGATCGTTTTCATAAATCAAGGAAATGCTGGCACCGTCGAACTTGGGTTCCACACAATACTCAATCGCTTCCAGCCCGCTGGCTTCGCGCGCTTTGCGATCCCAGTCCAGCAGGTCGTCTGCGTTATAGGAGTTTTCCAGGCTAAGCATGGGGACCAGGTGCTGAACCGTGGGGAAAGACGCCGTGAGGCCCTGCGCTACGCGCTGGGTGGGTGAGTCGGGGCTTATCTTGTCCGGATGCTCCGATTCCAGTTTTCTAAGCCAAGCATAGAGCTGATCGTATTCATAGTCGCTCAGCACCGGGTCACTTTGAATATAGTAGCGGTAATCGTTATAACGGATCACCCGGCGAAGGCCTTCCAGGGTAACGTCCAGCTCCCCGGTATCCTGCGCGGCCACTTGCACCAGCAGCGACTTGGCGAGAGCAGAGAGTTCGAGTGCGATGTCTTTAGTGTACATATTTGTAAAGGTAAAAAAATGTACCATGTACCGTGTATAATGTACTATGTATAAGCGCTTTGTTTTGTGCAACCTGCGCCAGTGGCTGGGGTAAGGGGCTAGCGGCTATCATTATAGTCAATACATGGATTACAGTTGCAATCGCTATCTTTTCAAATGAAAGCGGGTACATTGTATCTCTTACACGATCTTTTATATCATTTTTTACGTATCTTAAGTTTCATTCCGCGTTATTTAATTCCACGTATATGGTTGCCTACAACCTTTCCGGCCAGCAGGAGCGCCCTCATCAGGATTCCTATTGCAGCCTAACTGTATCTGTCGATTGCGTAATCTTTGGGTCTGAACAAGACCAGTTAAACGTATTACTCATGCCATGCACACTGCCGGGCTGTGAGGGCCGCTGGACCTTGCCGGGCGGGGCCTTACAAATGGAGGAGGAGTTAGATGTAGCTGCCCACCGTGTATTGCAGGAGCATGCGGGAATAGTATTGCCGCATTTGGAACAACTGCAAGCCTTTGGCAGTGTAAAGCGTCATCCAATCGAGCGGGTTATCAGTGTGGCTTATGTAACGCTGGTACACTTGCGGGAAAATAATGTATCGCTACCGGAAGGCAAAGGATTGCGCTGGTTCCCGGTGAAAGCATGCCCGCTCCTGGCTTTTGACCATACAGCTATCCTGGAAGCAGCCCGCACCCGCTTGCAGCATAAATTGCTAGAACAGCCGACAGACCTGCGTTTGTTGCCCCGGCGTTTTTCTTTCCGTGAATTGCAAGACTTGTACGAAGCCGTATTAGACTACAAACTAGACCGGCGCAATTTCCGTAAAAAAGTATTGGCCATGAACTTGCTGGTGGATCTGCATGAGGCAGAACACAATGTATCGCACCGGCCGGCCAAGTTTTATGGAAGGCACACGGAGTAACCTGGTTATAAGTTCCAAAATGCAGCATTAACAGATGGGGCTTCTACCCACAAAAAAAATATTTATGTGATATATTCCTTAACATCAGCTCACCATTTCATGGGAAGGAAGTTGCTTTTCTGAAGACCTTTTGGGTTGGATTCGCTAAAACGGTTTAGTAAACGAAGCGCTGTTAGTAGCAAGGCATGCAGCCACAATCATTGGGTGATCAAATGCTTTGCGCAAGTGGTACAATAAGTGTCAAACCTACGACTAATAAGCATTTGGGAGGATGGGGCCGAAAAATAAAAAGCACTAAAAATTTGTTTTTAACAATTATTTAGGTTAAGATTGTGTAAAATATACGCATCGTATTGTTAAGGAAGTTATATAAAGTGACCATTCGACCTGATAAAAGATATTCCATTCAATTTGATTAAATTTTTTCTCAATCTATAGCTGATTATAATTCCACGTTATGAAATTCCAGATGGGATACTTTTAAGTATGTACTGGTGACCGTTATTTTAGATGATTCCCTTGCGCGGCTCGTGCAAGGGAATTTTTTTGTGCATTGACTCAATGCCAAGCTAAACTATGGCTATCATCTGCGCTGGCACTGGTTTCGGTGCATTTCTTTCCTTACGAATGCTTCGTTGCAATAGCTGCGATACATTGAACTTTTGTACCTTGTGTGGCAGGAACCTCCACGTTATGGTTACCACTTTTAGCTAACTCACCAACAGGCTCATGTCTTATACACCAAAACACCAGGTGCGCCTGGTTACGGCCGCGGCTTTATTCGATGGCCACGATGCCGCCATTAATATTATGCGCCGTATTATGCAAAGCAAGGGCGCCGAAGTTATTCACCTGGGCCATAACCGCGCTGCGGAAGATATTGTAGACTGCGCCATCCAGGAAGACGCGCAGGGCATTGCCGTAACCTCTTACCAAGGAGGCCACGTAGAATTTTTCAAATACATGTACGACCTGCTACAACAAAAAGGTTGCGGCCACATAAAAATTTTCGGCGGTGGCGGCGGCACCATCCTGCCGGACGAAATTGCAGCTTTGCATGCTTATGGCATAACCCGCCTATACTCACCGGATGATGGCCGCCAGATGGGCCTGGATGGCATGATAGAAGACCTGGTGCAACAATGCGATTTTGCCACGGTAGCATCGGTGAACGGCACCGTGAAAACCCTTCCGGGAAAAGAAGCTAAACATATTGCCCAGGCCATTACACTGGCGGAAAATAATCAACTGCTTTCATTGGATAAATACAAAGGAAACAAAACCATTCCCGTGCTAGGCATTACCGGCACTGGTGGGGCGGGCAAGAGTAGTGTAACGGATGAATTGGTGCGCAGGTTTCTTTCCCGTTTTACCAACAAAACTGTTGCCGTAATATCGGTAGACCCATCCAAGAAAAAAACAGGCGGCGCCTTGCTGGGCGACCGCATCCGCATGAACGCCATTCATCACCCCCGTGCCTATATGCGCTCCCTGGCTACACGGGAAAGCGATAAAGCGATCAGCGAGCATATTCAGGAAGCCATCGACATCTGCAAGCTGGCAGCCTTTGATTGCATCATCCTTGAAACATCCGGCATTGGGCAGAGCGATACCGCCATCACCGATTATTGCGATGTGGCCCTGTATGTAATGACACCCGAATATGGTGCGGCTTCCCAATTGGAAAAGATAAACATGCTCGATTATGCCGATGTGATTGCCATTAATAAATTCGACAAAGCCGGCTCCCTCGATGCCCTGCACGACGTGGCTAAACAATACAAACGCAATCACAGTCTATGGACTGCCAAGGAGGAGCAATTGCCCGTGATCGGTACCATAGCCTCCCAATTTAATGACGCGGGGGTGAACCAGCTTTTTGAAAAACTTTTTACGGTGATAACCGAAAAAACAGGTGTACGGTTTGGTGAATTCGCTACTACGGCTGGATCGAAGGCAATTACGCGCTCTCAGATTATTCCGCCGGCAAGGGTACGTTACCTTGCAGAAATTGCGGAAGCGCTGGAACAAGACGCTGCCTGGCTGGAGGAACAATGCGCCCTTGCCACCCAATGGTATCAACTCAGTGGTGTATTGAAATTAACCGAGCATGTAGCGCTGCGCGAGATACAAGCGCAGGTGGAAAAACAACTGCATCCGGATTGCCGGCAACTTATTGTTAATTGGCCCCAACTCGTGGCCCAATACAAAGCAGATCACTACGTATTTAAAGTACGCGACAAGGAAATTAAGCTGCCCCTGTTCGTGGAAAGCCTTTCCGGTACCCGCATCCCGAAGATCAGTCTTCCCGTCTATAAAGATTGGGGCGATCTGCTGCGCTGGCAGTTAAAAGAAAATTTGCCGGGAGAATTTCCATATACTGCCGGCGTGTTTCCACTGAAGCGCGAAGGCGAAGACCCTACCCGCATGTTTGCCGGAGAAGGCGGCCCGGAACGTACCAACAAACGGTTTCATTATGTATCGCTGGACCAGCCGGCCAAGCGCCTGTCTACCGCCTTCGATAGTGTAACGCTGTATGGGGAAGACCCTGCCATCCGTCCGGACATTTATGGGAAAATAGGCAACTCCGGCGTAAGCATTGCCACCGTAGACGATGCCAAGAAACTGTACAGCGGTTTTGATCTCTGTGATCCAAAGACCTCTGTGTCTATGACCATCAACGGGCCGGCACCGGTACTGCTGGCCTTTTTCATGCATGCCGCCATTGACCAGCAATGTGAAAAATACATTCGGGAAAACCACCTCACCGGCCAGGTGCAGGCATTGATAGCGCAGCGTTTTCAAGGGGATTCATTACCCCGCTACAGCGGTGCCCTGCCAACGGGCAATGATGGCCTGGGCCTGGGTTTGCTGGGTATTTCCGGCGATGAAGTGCTGGAGCCGGCGGTATATGCATCCCTCAAAGCCCATGCACTCAGTACCGTGCGGGGTACGGTGCAGGCAGACATTTTAAAGGAAGACCAGGCGCAGAATACCTGCATCTTCTCTACCGAATTTGCCCTGAAGCTGATGGGCGATGTGCAGGAATATTTCATCCGTGAAAAAGTGCGGAACTTTTATTCTGTGAGCATTTCCGGTTACCATATTGCCGAAGCGGGCGCTAACCCGATTACGCAGCTGGCCTTTACACTGTCCAATGGTTTCACCTATGTGGAATATTTCTTGAGCAGGGGCATGCACATTGATGATTTTGCGCCCAACCTTTCTTTTTTCTTCAGCAATGGTATGGATCCTGAATATGCCGTGATAGGCCGCGTGGCGCGCCGCATCTGGGCTAAGGCTATCCGTAATAAATACAAAGGCAACGACCGTTCGCAAAAACTAAAGTACCATATCCAGACCTCCGGTCGTAGTCTGCATGCGCAGGAGATCGACTTCAATGATATCCGCACCACGTTGCAAGCCTTGTACGCGATCTATGACAACTGCAATTCCCTGCACACCAATGCCTACGACGAGGCGATCACCACGCCTACAGAAGAAAGCGTGCGAAGGGCTATGGCCATTCAGCTCATCATCAACCGGGAACTAGGGACTGCCAAAAATGAAAACCCGATACAAGGTGCTTTCTTCATTGAAGAACTGACAGACCTGGTGGAAGAAGCGGTGTTGCTGGAATTTCGCCGCATTACAGAACGGGGTGGTGTGCTGGGTGCTATGGAGCGCATGTACCAGCGCAATAAGATACAGGAAGAAAGCTTGCATTACGAAACGCAGAAACATACCGGTGAATATCCCATTATTGGCGTCAATACTTTCCTCAATAAAAACGGATCGCCCACCATCATTCCGCAAGAGGTAATCCGCTCTACCAGTGAGGAGAAAGATTTTCAAATTCATACGCTGCAAGCCTTCCGTCAGCGACACGCCGCAAAAAGCCAGGACATGCTGCGGCAGTTACAGCAGGTGGCCGTGAACAATGGCAACCTCTTTGAAGCGCTCATGGAAACCGTGAAACATTGTAGTCTTGGAGAGATCACGCATGCGCTCTACGAAGTGGGTGGCCAGTACCGGCGCAATATGTAGGGATTGGATAAGGTATTATGAAAAGGGCTATCCCATATCACTCATGAGATAGCCCCTTTTACTTTAAAGCAGATTCTATACTTATTGTGCATGATCTCCATCGGCATCGGTACTTGTTGCCGGGGTGGAGGGCTTGTTGCCGTTACGTTGTACACGCGGTACTTCGATCACTTTACGTTTGGCCAGGTCATATTTTTGTCCGGCATGTAAGAAGAAGAACGGGCCATTGGCATTGGCATACACTTCCTGGTTGTTGACCACATGCTTGTCGTTGGCACCAATGATGGTATTGTAGTCGTATATGCCTACAAAGGATTCGCCGATCACTTCCAGCGTGTCCCGCTGTACCACCACTGCGGTGGCTTCGTCGAGGCCCAGTCCGATCAGTTTGGGAGATTCCTTGATGAGTTCCACCAGATCAAACTGGCGGTTGCGTCGCAGTAGGTGTTGGTCAATGGCCGAATTTTTAAGGAAGCCAAGTCCCTGCGTGTGATCGCCTATTAATATCTGGGGTCCTTTGGTATCTCCTCTCCAAAGAAAAGAACCTTGAATACTGGCGCCAGCAGAGCTGCCGGCAATTACACCGCCCCGGTCTAACACATCAAAAAATGCTTTATGGGCAAGCGTATTCAGGTAAGCGTCGGCAATACGCCACTGCCTGCCTCCGACAAAATATACGCCTGTAGCGTGTTTCAATGGCTCGATAAATCGCTCGCTGTTTGCCTCGCTCAGTTGCTTGGCATGTAGTAACGTCACGTTGTGGATACCAGTTTGTTTTTTTACTGTTTCTACGTCGCGTTGATCGAAAGCGGCAGAATCGCCTACGGCAGTGGTTATTACCACGATAACGGCTTTATCTTTTCCGCCGGCCAGTTCGGTAAATTTTTCCCAGATGGCTTTATTGTCGCCTACGTTGCCACCGATGATCAGCAAGGAACCTTTTTCGGGACCGTGTTTGGTGGTGGCGGCAGGGTCAATACGGATAGCCGGGTAAACCTTAATGGGGGTCAGTGCCTTTTTCACCTGGGCGGTGTCTTTAGTGCCTGTAGTGGCTTCCTGGGCCCGTGCGCTAGTAAAGGCGGTGAAGAACAGCAGGGATACAATATAATTTTTCATGGATTTGTCGTTTGTGGCTTGATTAAATGAGTGTAGGTTAGTCGTCTGCTGCTGCGGAACCTGCTGCCGCTGCTTTTGCGCTATGCTCCTTACCAATAGCCAGCGGGCGGGTGGTAGCTGTTGGAACAGGCTCAATCACCTGGCGGTTTTTCAGATCATAGCGCTGGCCCTCATGTAGAAAGAAGAAAGGACCGGAGGATGCTGTGAATACTTCCTTATCTTTCACTACATGTTTTACGCCATTGCCAATGATGGTGTTATAGTCATAAATGGCTACATATGATTTACCGATCACTTCCAGCGTATCGCGATGTACCCATATCGCAGTGGCCTGCTCCAGCCCAATGCCGATAAGCTCTGGCGCCTGGCGGATAAAATCGGTGAGATCAAACTGGCGGTTACGGGTCAGCAAATGCTGATCGATCGCGGAGTTTTTTAGGAAGCCTAATCCCTGCGTATGATCACCTATCAGCACTTGCGCCCCTTCGGTGTCGCCGCGCCACAGGAAAGATCCCTGGATGGAGGCGCCTGCCGAGCTTCCGGCAATCACGCCCCCGCGATCCAGTAAATCCAGAAAGGCCTGGTGTGCTTTAGTATTGAGATAAGACTGTGCTGGCCGCCATTGACGGCCGCCATCAAAGAAAACGGCGGTTGCGTGGTTAATAGCGGCTACAAACTGGTCGGAGTTAGCCACCGCAAGATCACCGGTGTGCAGGAGGGTTACATGCTCCACGCCTGTATTTTTCTTGATAGAACGAATGCTGCTCTGGCTAAATTCGGCCGAATCGCCGGTAGCGGTAGTCACTACAACGATATTGGCCTTTTCTTTTCCACCAGCCAGTTCCACAAATTTGGCCCATATAGCAGGCGTAGAACCGCCACCACCGATGATGATCAGCGATCCTTTTTCTGGTCCATGGCGGGTAGTTGATTTTTTGACGGTGACCGGCGATGACTGGGCCCGCGAAATGTGATAGCCGAACATCGCTATCAGGGCATAAAAGACAATTAATTTTTTCATGGCATTTTATTAAAGTTGAATAATATCAAAAGGAGGTTAATAGCCTGGGTTTTGTTTGATATTTGGATTCACGTCTACCTCGTTCTGCGGTATAGGCTGTAATCGCCTAATATCCGTTAGCGATACCTCTGGATAGCCCGGATAGCTGTAAGGCTGCGCAGGGCGATAGATCACCTGGTTAAGCCGGTAAAGATCGAATAGCCGCAGGCCTTCAAAGGCCAGTTCTTTGCGCCGCTCATTCACGATGTCATCCAGCAACTGCTGGCCGGAGGATACATAACCTGTAAAAGAAGGATCGCGTACCGTGGCCAGTTGGTTCAGGTAGTTGCGTGCGCTGGTCTCATCGCCTGTGCGCGCGTAACTTTCTGCCAGCGTGAGCAGCACTTCTGCATAACGGATAATCTTAATCTCATCCTTATCCGGGTTAGAAGCATTGGGATATTTATTGACCAGGAAGGCCGGCTGCCCGTTGCCTTTACGAATGCCGTTTACGATCAGGCCTTTCCGCAAATCAGTGGGCGTGTAGAGGTCATATAGTTCCTTCGTGCACAGCATTTCCCCGTTGCCGGCCTGGGAGAAAAAATCGGCCAGTCCGCTTACCGCACCCGTTGTGTTATTATTAAGCTCAAAAATGGTTTCCACCTTTCCATCTGTGGCGGTAGCACTGGTCCAGAACGATTTAAAGGCGCTGGCGGTTGTGGTAAGGGTATAGCCGCCTTGCGTTACCACCAAGAGCGCCGCTGCCTGGGCATTTGCATAATCGCCCCGGTATAGGAAGGCACGGGCTTCAATGGCCTTCGCCGCATATTTTGAGATGTAATTGGAGTTGGTAGCGTGAATGTTGGCCGCGATGGGGGTGTTGGGAAGGATCAGGAAAGCGCTGTCCAGGTCTGTTATAACCCGGTCGTACACTTCCTTCACGCTGTTGCGCGCGGGCTTGATATAAGGCCCCGTTTCATAAGTAGGTATGGTGATAATGGGTACGCCGTCTGCATCCGGGCTAATGGTGTTTGGCTTTGCAAAATAATTGACGAGCGTAAGATAGGTCAATGCCCTGATAGCATAGGCCTCTCCCTTCAACTGGTCTACCGTGGGGGTCGATGCGATGGGGGCGGCAATGATACGATTGGCCTGCAATATGGTATTGTAGCCTTGCAGCCAAATGCCATTAGCCTCCCCGCTGGTGGCGATAAAAGTATAGTTATTATCGCTGGTTAGTTGCCCGTAATTGGAGCTGCTGATAAATATATTATCCGCCAGCAGGTCGCCGAGGACTGGCACGTTCACTCCAAATAAACTGCTGTTTTTCGATGCCGTGTACATGCCATTCACCGCGTCTGCCAGATCATTCACGGTGTTAATAGCGGTAGAGGCGTTGACAGCAGTGGCCGATTGCTGCCGGAGAAAATCTTTCTTGCATGCTGTTAGTACTATTGCCGGGAGTAGCAAGCTCCAATATATTTTTTTCATGTAAGTCATATTTAAAATCCAACATTGAGACCAACGGTATATGTTTTGAATTGCGGGATGGTTACCGTGCCTGATTCCGGATCGTACGGGAGTTTTTTATCATAGGTCTTGGTCCATAGATTGGTGCCGCGCACGTACACATAAAGTTTGCTGATGGCGGTGGAGTGTTGCAAATAAGGCAGTTTTTTAAGATCATACCCCAGTGTAAAATTCTTTAGCTTAATAAAATCGCCCTTATATAAAAACCGTGAAGAATAAGCTTGGGATTGGTTTTGTCCGCCTGAACCGCCCCCTGCTATATATTTTGGTACATCAGTAACCTGGCCGGGCGTTGTCCAGCGGTTGTTGTAGGTGCGCTGGTATTTGTTAAAGGTGTAATAGTTTCCGTCGTAAAAGCGGGTAGACCATCCGTCAACGATATAGTTGCCGAAATTGTAGTAAAAATCCACGTTCAGGGCAATGCCTTTATAATAGAACGTATTGCTGAAGCCACCGAAATATTTGGGGGTGGCTGATTTATAAGGCACCCTTGCGGCTTTGTTATAATCGTTGATGGTTTTTGTGCGCGTTCCGTCGGTGTACCACAGCGCTTCCCCATTATCCGGATTTACACCCGCGTAAAGCCGCGTGTAATAGGTATAATAATCATACCCCTTCTGGAAATAGTAATTGCCATTTATAACCGAAGTATTGCCGCCAACGTCGGTCACGTGGTTATTATTAAAGGCAATGTTAAAGCTGGCATTCCAGTTAAAGCTTTTTGTTTTTACTGGTATCCCTCTTACGGATAGCTCTACTCCTTTGTTAAGCATAGAGCCGGAGTTGGCGTATGGGATATTAGCAAAGCCGGTGGTCATGGATATGGATACCTGTTGTATCAGCTTATAAATATTATTGTGGTAATAGTCTACATTGAAAATAAGTCGGTCTTCGAACAGGCCTGCATCTACACCGAGATCAAATTTCTTTTGCTGCTCCCATTGCAGGTCTGGATTGCCCACGCCATTGTAATTCTGTCCATTGCCGCCGCCATAATTGGAACCATAACTGGCGAGCGGTTGTGCGGCATAATCGCCTATTCCCTGTGCATTGCCGGTGGTACCAAAAGAGGTGTGGAACTTAGCGGTTGATAATATTGGTTGGTTTTCAAAGAAACGCTCTCCATCAATATTCCAGGCGCCTCCTATAGACCAGAAATTACCATATTGGTTGTCCAGTCCAAATACCGAAGAAGCATCCCGCCGGAAGGTGGCGCTCAGCGAATAACGGTTCTTATAATTGCTGCTGCCTCGGAAGTACACTGAATTAAAGGTGGAACCGGAAGAGCTGCCGGAAGCCAGCGTGGGTGTGGCTGCATTGGCCAGCGCATTCAGGTCGGGCTGGGTCAGCGGAAAACCCGTTCCCGAGGCCCGGAGTTCATAACGAGAATATTTTTGGGCTTCGTAACCAGCGGTAAGATTGAGATAGAAGTCTTGGGCTTTTGAAAAATTAAAGCGGTAGTCTAACTGGTTGCGCAGTAGCCAGTTGAAATACCGGTTATAGGCATTCGAGGCAGATCCATTGGAGCTTTGAGAATTACCCAGTATCGGGTTTTCAAACTGAATTTCCTCCAGCACGTTATAATCAATACTGGCATAGCTGGAAAAGCGGAGCTGGTCCCAAATGTGCCAGTTAACATTCAAATTGCCCAGGGCCCTTGTTTGGGATAGGGTATGCTTATCATAGGCGGCTATCCATAAAGGGTTATAGTGTGCCACGAAGCCGGTATTACTGGAGCTGCTGGAGTTAATGCTGCCATCGTCGTTATATGCTCGCTGGAAAGGGCGCAGGATGGAAGCTGCGAAAACCGGGTTAGCCCAGGAGCCGGTAGTGCCTACCGGCGATAGCTGATTAACGTTCGACACATTTAACCCTGCTGCCACGCTGATGTTTTTGCTGATCCGTTGGTCAACGTTCAGCAGGCCGTTCACCCGTTTCAGGGCCGACCCTATAATCGTGGCCTGCTGGTCGAAGTAACCGAGCGATAGAAAGACCTTTATATTTTCATTGCCTCCCCGCACAGATACATTGTATTGTTGCTGGCGGCCGGTTCTGTGAATAATATCCTGCCAGTTGGTCGTCTTGCCGCTGTTAAAGCCGTAGCTTTCGGCCAGGGCCGCGATCTGATCGGGCGTATAAGTGCCCGCATTACGCAGACCTTCGATAAACAAGGTAGAAAACTGGTCGGCATTCAACGGCTGACCTGCGGCGGGCAGGGGTATGGTGCTGGTATTGCCTGTTTCTGCGTCGAGGTTCACCTGGGCTTTGCCCACCTTTCCCTTTTTGGTAGTGATAATGATCACGCCGTTTGATCCGCGGGAGCCGTAGATCGAAGTGGCGGAAGCATCTTTAAGTACCGTATAGCTTTCAATATCATCTGCATTCAGTCCGGCCAGTGCATTGGAAGAATTGTTAATGCCGGACGTTAGCCGCGACAGGTCGCCGGCGTTTACAATCATACCATCAATTACATACAATGGGTTAGAGCTTAAGGCGGTAGACCCAAGCCCTCTTAAACGTACCTGCACATTGGCACCGGGCTGCCCACTTGTAACAGCCACCCCAAGCCCGGCTACCTGGCCCTGTAAAGCAAGCTGGGGGCTTGATAGCGGCTTGTTCTCCAAAGTGGCTCCTTTTACGATGGCAGCTGAGCCGGTATATGATTTTTTGCTTTGGCTGGAGTAAGTGTCATTTACGACGATCTCCGATAATTCGTTGACATTCTCTGCGAGCCTGACGGTAACAGGGCCGCCATTCACGACCACCTCCTGCTTCTTGTACCCGATATAGCTTACGATCAGGACGTAGGGGAATTTCTGGCCGGTGGCAAATCTGAAATTGCCGGAAGCATCTGTGGATACGGCGTGTGTAGTACTTTTAATAATAACAACGGCGCCGGGAAGTGGGTCTCCTGTACGTTCGTCCACTACCTTCCCTTCCAGCTTGGAATTAATAATGGAAACGGGGGATTGCTGTGCGTATACTAAAGGTCGAATGCACAGCAGGACAGCAAATGCTACCAATAGTTTAAAGGGACGCATGGTCTGCTTACTTGTAAAAACATTCATAATTCAATATTGGTAAGTGAATGATTCATAGGTTCGGGTACCTGCACACGAACCCTGTTGACAGGCGTTCCTATCAACGGTACTACATTGTTTAACAGGAGAGAGGAGACATGACGCGCTAAACGACAGAAGGTGGCATACTGCGCCTATTGAAGCGGGTGCTCCATTTATTCAATTAACGTATAATTTGCTGGTAGCGCAATAAGAATTAAAAGCAACAACACTTGTTATACAACGAAATACAGTATACTTGCTGCCTGCTTTCAGCGGCATTTCTTTGGTTGATAGATGAATGATTCATGGCATCCTTGATGTTAACCGGACACAAACATATAAATTATTACTAAAAGTCTATAGGGTTAGTGGACTATTAATAAAAAGAGTGACTTTGAACAAGTAAAAAACTATTTGAGAGATGGGCCACCAGTAGGGCTCCGCCTCTGTTTTTTAGGTGTTTCCATATTCCGGCAGATTACTATATTTTGTATTTTCACCCCATTATTTAAAAAACGGGTATTGGCCCCATCACTTTCTGCCAGAATGTAACATGCAACCAACCATCATTTATGAACAAAAGATCGGGGAGATTAAAGTAAGGCTAGCCGATGCAGCCACCCGGATGAAATGGCTCTCTTTCATCCGGCTGCTCGCCTTCGCTGCGGCGGTAGCCTGCGTGTACAAGTGTTTTGGGCCAGGCGCCTGGTTGCTGGCGCCTGTAGGCGTGGTGGCGGCGCTTGTAATATTTGCGTATAGCCTTCGCCGTTATCAGCACGCACTACAATATGAAGCCCTGCAAAAAGCCTTGTTGCAACTCAATGAAAAGGAGCTGCACCTGGTTTTGCACCATGAATCGCGTTTCGACGATGGGCAGGCATTCTCCGACGAGCAGCATGCCTTTTCCGGGGATCTTGATCTTTTTGGACCGGCCTCCCTGTACCAGCACCTGAACCGCACGGGCACTTTGTCGGGCAGTGAGCAACTGGCCAGTATGCTAAAAATGCCCTTGCAACAGGCCGCAGCCATTACCGACGTGCAGGATGTTGTAAAAGACCTGGCGCCGAAACTGGATTTCCGGCAGCTGCTGGCGGCGCAGGGCAGCCTCACCGGGGAAAAAGCCGGCGATCACGATCGCCTGAAGGCCTGGCTGGCCATGCCCTTGTACTTTCTGCCCAACAAGGGCCTGAACATACTACGCTTCGTAAGCCTGGTGCTAACCCTAACGGCTATTGCGGTTACCATTGTGTTACACAACTTCTATCCATTGATGGTGATGCTGGGATGTAATACGGTGTTATTGGTGAGCATTGGTAAAAAAGTGATTGTGCAACATCATCAACTGGGCAGCCAGGAAAAAATATTATACCGTTTCGCAGAAATATTATTACTCATCCGGAACGAATCTTTCACCGTGGGCGGCCTGCAAAGCCAGCAGGAGCAAGCCCGGGAGGCTGATGTGGCCTTGCGTAAACTGGCCCGCATCAGCAGTGCGCTGGACCAGCGTAACAATTTGCTGGTACCCTTGTTTTTAGGCACCTTCTTTTTGTATGACCTGCATTGCGCATATGCGCTGGAAAAGTGGAAGGCCCAATATCGCGACCAGGTGCCAGAATGGCTGGCCGTAATTGCCCAGATGGAGGCCTGGAACAGCCTGGCCACCTTTGCATACAACCATCCAACGTATGCTTATCCTGTGTTGAATGAAGCGGAGAAAGGTATTGTGGCTGCGGGACTTTGCCACCCTCTCATAGCGCCGGAAGCCTGTGTAAAGAACGATTGCGTGCTTACCGGAAATACCCAGTTTCTTATCATCACCGGTTCTAACATGAGCGGAAAAAGCACCTTCCTGCGCAGTGTGGGTGCCAACCTGGTGCTGGCCATGTGCGGAGCACCGGTAGGGGCAGACAGCTTCCTATTTGCGCCTATGGAGGTAATGACCTCCATGCGTATTAAAGATTCTATTGCCAAACATACTTCCTACTTTCAGGCCGAGCTGCTGCGGTTGCAGCAAATAGTATTCGCCCTGCAAAAAGGCCAACGCGTGTTTATTATCCTTGATGAAATATTGAAAGGCACCAATTCTGAGGATAAATTATCCGGCTCGCGCAAGCTGGTGGAGCAATTCCTGCAATACAACTGCCTGGGCATGATTGCTACGCACGACCTGGAGTTGGGTCAACTGGAAAGCACCCACCCGCAGCAAGTGAAAAATTATTGCTTTGAAAGCACGATCTCTGATGCGGGTCTGTTTTTCGATTACCGCATCCGTAAAGGAATTGCGCGGAATAAGAACGCTACTTTTTTGATGGAGCAATTGGGCATCATTTAAATAGTAGCCAGTATAATAAAGTAACATAACCGCTCTCACCAGGGCGGTTTTTTTGTTAAAAAATAAACTTGTAGGCACTAAATAAATTAGTACTTTTACTAAAATAATTAGTAATGACCTTGCCGTTTGAAAATGGATCGCCAGAGAACGCCTATTATAAAGGCAGGGGTGCACAACTGAACCCGAAGAACAGGTTTTTAGCAGAAGAGTATGCCCAGGAACATCCCGAGGGTATTGATGAATGGTGGCAGGCCGATGTGCCCACCCAGCTATTGGAGGAACATGCTAAGACCCTGGTCAATAAAGTAGATAGCCCAGACGTGGGCATGTGGTATTCCATGAATCCCTATCAAGGCTGCGAACATGGCTGTATTTATTGTTATGCGCGCAATGCGCACCAGTACTGGGGGCTGAGCGCCGGGCTGGATTTTGAACGCAAGATCATCGTAAAGAAAAATGCGCCGGAATTACTCCGCAAATTTCTCGACAATAAAAACTGGCAGGTGAAACCGCTGAGCCTTTCCGGCAATACCGACTGCTACCAGCCTGTGGAAAGAAAAATGTTTATCACCCGCCAACTGCTGGAGGTGGCGCTGGAATACAAGCAGCCCATTGGCATCATTACCAAAAACTCCCTGGTACTGCGCGATAAGTATTTATTGCAGCAGCTCGCCAAAGATAACCTGGTGGTAGTATATATATCCATTACTACCCTGGACGAAGACCTGCGGCAGAAAATGGAACCGCGTACGGCTACGGCCCTCCAGCGCCTGAAGGTGTTAAAAGAGCTTACGGAGCTGGGTATTCCGGTGGGGGTTATGACAGCCCCTTTAATTCCCGGTATCAATGAACACGAAATGCCTAAACTGCTGGAAGCTGCTGCACATGCAGGTGCCAAATGGGCCGGTTATACCATTGTACGGCTGAACGATGCGGTAAAGATCATCTTCAAGGACTGGTTGTTTAAGAACTTTCCCGACAGGGGGGATAAGGTGTGGCACCTGATCGAAAGCTGCCATGGCGGCACAGTAAACGATAGCGAATTTGGCCGCCGCATGCGTGGAGAGGGCAATGTGGCCGGGATGATCCAACAACAATTTAAGATACATACCAAAAGACTGGGATTGAACATGGAAAAATTTGAGTTCAATACCGAATTATTCCGCCGCCCGCAGGCACAGCTTTCCTTATTTTAGGAAGTAAGGATTTCGGCCTGAATTAAACCCGCATTAAAATTTAGATTCCCAGAAACATGCAATTATTCCTTTTATGGCTTCATAGGCTGGGTAGGTAATGTTCCTGCCTTCTATAACGTATTGATTAAAAATACAAGTCGTAAATGCTTGCAGAAAACCGCAAAAAATCGCAGTCATAAATTTGCAGCTAACCAATGAAATAGGGAAAAAATCTTTAAAAAAACTTTCAGTTCAAATTGAAAATATCGAAAATAGGAGTACATTTGTTTTAGTAAGAAATTCAATGAACACAATACGCAAACACATGATAAATGCACATGCACTTTCCTGTAAAAAGCAGGTCTGTATGGGTTTGCGGGCTGGTGAAACCGGTTGTTAACGAAGGAAAAGTTACAAGCAGTATAAACTAAGGTCCCGCACTAAAAGGTGATGGGACCTTTTGCTTTTTAAGATTTGTAATGAAAATACAAGCAGCACTAAAGCAACAAATGGGCACAAGGTCGTATAATTTAATCCTGGTAAAAAAACAGGTACGAATTATGCAAGGGAAGTCATTTGCCTGTGCGGCAACAATGGGAAGGGTAAGCATACCATAGTAAAGATCATCTTTACCACTGTATCGCTTCCCGGACCAAATAAAGGCCGGGTTTTTTATTGCCCGGAACCAGAAGGGTAGATCCAGTTTTTGGTTGTAGGTACATGTAAAGCCCTTCCAATTAAAATGTAAGTATTAATCCGGCAGAGCGGTTGTAATATAAAAGTTCTTTAAAGTATCCATGGTTTTTAAAGACCCCATCCAGAACAACGAGATGTTAGATTTCCACGGTATATTTTAATATTCATTAACAACAACAGTCGTATTTGTCCTTCATCATGTAATAGCAAGACAATACACCATTTATATATAGCCGAATGCTGTCAAAGCCCTGACAGCAGTGAAGCACAAAACCGATACATCATGAGAAACGTAATTCAGGCAGTCAGAGAGGCATTGCAAACAAATTTTAAAGAGTTAGATCACTGGTTCGACAAGGAAGCCGCGCTGGTTGATTACAAACCGGCAAAGGATCAATGGAGTGTGCGTGAGGTACTGGAACATATCAGTTTAACCAATTACTTTCTCTTGCTTATCATTAACAAGAGTACCCGCCGTGCGCTGGAGCGTAAACGGGCGGGGCAAACCGTAATCATTTCCGCCGATTACGATCATAAGTTCGAGGAGATCGATGCCTTGGGTAAAACCAACGGCGGTTGGATACGTCCGGAGCATATGGAACCTACCGGGCAAAAAAATATGAATGATGTGCGCAACCTGCTTAAACAGCAATATGCGCAATGCATGTATAACCTTTCACTGCTGAAAAATGGGGAAGGTAGATTGGTGTACACACATATGTCTGTAAATAAGCTAGGCAAACTAGATATCTATCAGTATATCTACTTCCTGACCAAGCACATTGAACGGCATATACGCCAGATGAGAAGGCTGGAAAAACAATTAGCTTCTGAACAAGTACTTACCGCAGCTGTGCATTAAGTAGCGGTTTACCCTAATTTTAACAAAAATGCCGGCCATGTGCCGGCATTTTTAATTTACCTCCCGACCCATTTGCCTATTTTATCGACAAATACTCCTTATTAGTCTACAAAAACTATGGAGTATTAGGATAATATTCCTATTATTGCATTGCCATCCACCTGGCTTTACGATTGCTGCCACCGCGATCGTCGTCATCATTTACCTGTTCCTGTAAATTAAATTGTACACTGTGCCGCAACACCTTAATCCGATGGCCTTTGCTATTCCGTTATTCCTCGCGCTGATGGGCGCTGAGTGGTGGTATTCCCGTAAAACCGGCAAACATTATTTTAACTTCCGCAATTCCATTTCCAATCTCAACGTGGGCATTGCGGAAAGATTAATAGATACTTTTACAACCGGCATCTTTTATTTTGTATACCTCTATTTATATAAGCACTTTGCCCTTTTCCATTTTAAGTCCAGCATATTGCAATGGATAGCTCTGCTGATCTGCACAGACTTTATCTGGTATTGGTATCACCGGCTGGCGCATGAAATGAATATTTTCTGGGCGGCTCATGTGGTACATCACCAGAGCGACGATTTTAATTATACGGTATCTGCCCGTATTACTGTGTTCCAAGCCATTATCCGTACCGGTTTTTGGGCGGTATTACCTGTGCTGGGCTTCGCACCGGGTATGATCACCAGCATGCTGCTGGTGCATGGGCTGTATCCATTCTTCATTCATACCCGTACCATCGGCAAATTAGGATTCCTGGAATATTTTCTGGTAACGCCCAGTCACCATCGTGTACACCATGCCAGCGATGAAGATTACCTGGATAAGAATTACGGTGATGTATTTATTATATGGGATAAGCTTTTTGGGACTTTTGTAGCGGAAACGCATGAACCAGTGTATGGCCTTACCAAACCATTGGAAAGCCATAGCTTCCTGTGGCAGCATTTTCATTTTTACCTGGAATTGCTACATGGGGTGCGCCGTACTGAAGGTTTTAAAAACAAAATCAAACTCATATTCGGTAAGCCAGACCTGCTGGACCCCACCATTCGTCCTAAGCTGGAGGAGAAATACCTGTTGCGCAACGATACTGTGCAGGCCACCCGCCGGTTGCATGATTACGTGGTGATACAGATCGCCATAACACTAGCCGGGCTTTTTACCTTTTTGCTGTTGGAATACTACATTCCTGCTTTTGTGCAGGCGCTGATCACACTGTTTATATTGATTACCCTGATCAACTGCGGGGCCATATTGGAGCAGCGACGCTGGGTGTTTTACCTGGAGTATGCGAGGTTCTCCCTGATTTTCATTGCTGCTTACTGCTATTTCCCGTATGCTGCACTGTTGTGGATACCCGCACTGGTATTGCCCATGGCATTGTATTACGATTCCAAACTGAAACAGCAGTATTTGCGACTGGTGTACGGGCGTACGGCGTAAAAATATTTACAGGAATACGAAGGAACAGTGGGGAAGTCTTGAAGGGCTTTCCCATTTGTATTTCTGGGAAGCTGGCTTGGGAAAGCAGGGGTCAGTGCCGGACTAATTGGGTCTTTAGCATACGGCGGGCAAAGTGAATACGGCTTTTGATGGTGCCTAGTGGCTCGGACAGAATGTCGGCGATTTCATAATACTTAAATCCCTCAAAATACAACTGGAACGGTTTTTTGAAAATGACGGGCAATACGTGTACCGCGCCCTGTATGTCCTTTATTCTCATATTGCTTTCCGCACTGTTGCCTATAGCTGTTTGCTGGTAATTAAACAGGAAATCATTGGAGGCGTAATCCATAAACAGCAATTGTTTGGTCTTGCGCCGGTAATTATTGATGAAAATATTCCGCATGATGGTAAACAGCCAGGCCCGGATATTGGTACCTGCCAGGTATTTCTCCTGGTTGGCCAGGGCGCGGTACATCGTTTCCTGAAAAAGATCTTTGGCCTGCTCGGGGTCTTTGGTGAGGGTCACGGCGAAAGGTTTCAGAAAATCAGCATTGCCCAGGAGGAGTACTGTGAAATCAGTCGTAGACATGTTGTTTAACTTTATTCGTTTGTAATTTAAACAAAAATACCTGCTGTATTAAAAAGATACGAAAAAATCTGGGGGTGGCAGCGGTATTGTTGGTTTTATTTTCGGAGAAAGGAGGAATATGGGGGCTGATTGACATGGTAGAGGTTGGTATTTGTGATAATGGAGGGAGGACCTGTTGGGAGAAGAGGTATATTATAGGAATGTTAATTGGGAAGGTTTATCCGCTTTCTGTGCGGATTGTTAAAAACCGGAGATATTTTTGCTAGAAAGGTCCAGATTGCACGAAATATTGCAGATTTAACAGATTGGAATGGGCGCTTTTTGCTTAATTTACCGCCACGTGCAGGGAAAGGAAGCCAACTAAAGCATTAAGTACCAGTCAGTTTAGGCCTGAATAACATTTCTGTGTTATTTTTAATAGCTTTGCGCGTATTTTTTAAATGTTTTGTGGTAAACGCTCACCTACAGAGCGTGGAGCCCTGAAAAGTTCAAGTTCGTTATCCGATAGTCACATGTTGAAAAGACTTTTTTTACTTTCTTTTTTTGCGTTTTTTAGTTTGTGTGCGATTGCACAGGTCCCGTCATCTATTTCGGCCAGCCAGTTACAGCAGACGAATGTGGATAATTTGTCAGATGATCAGATACGGCAGGCCGTACAGCAGATGAAGCAAAGAGGGTTGAGTTTTGGAGACATTGATAGTTATGGACAGCAACAGGGCATCTCACCTGAACAGACCCAAAAATTGAAACAGCGTATCCAACAGTTGAATCTCGATAAGGAATTGGATGGCACCATGGGAAACTCTCCCATTAAAAAGTCTATTTTCAATGAAGATGAGGATGCCGATCGTCAGCTTAGTGACTCTGCAGACTATGTCCGTAAAACGCAACAACAGAACTGGCAGGACAGAATGGAAGAGCGGGAGCGGATCCGACGCATGAAAAAAATATTCGGTTCGGAACTGTTCAATTCCCAAAATCTTACTTTTGAGCCCAACCTGCGTATGCCTACGCCGACCAACTATCGCCTGGCAGCCAATGATGAAATACTGATAGACATTTCGGGTTATTCTGATGATGTACAGAAATTAAAAGTAACCTCGGAGGGTTATATTCGTATTCCGAACTTAGGCCCGGTATATGTAAATGGCCTTACGATGGAAGAGGCGAAGGCTCGTATTATCAAGCAACTCTCCTCTATTTATAGCGGTATCAAAACCGGCCAAACGGTGGTAAATATTTCTCTCGGCGCTATCCGCACCATTCGTGTGTTGCTGATTGGGGAAGTGAACCGTCCCGGTAATTACTCCCTGCCTTCTTTGGCTACTGTGATGAATGCGCTATATGCATCCGGAGGGCCCAGTGAAAATGGCTCATTCCGTAATATTCAGGTGTATCGCAATGGTGCGGTGGCGGCAACTTTTGATCTGTATGCCTTCTTGATGAATGGGGATTTGCGCCAAAGCATTGTGTTGCAGGACCAGGATATTATCAAGGTAAATGCGTACGACATTCATGTAGAATTGCAAGGTGCGGTAAAGCGACCTGCCATCTTTGAAGTAAAGCCAGAAGAAACATTGGCGGACGTACTGCATTTTGCCGGCGGGTTTAATGATATGGCATACAAGGATGTTATAAAGGCATCCCGGATAAATAATCATGAAAAGCAAATTGTGAGTGTAACGCCGCAGGAGGCCGGAACTTTCCATCTGAAAACGGGTGATTTGTTCCTGGTGGATTCTATTGTGAACCGCTACACCAATCGCATTACTATTGCCGGCGCTGTATTTCATCCAGGAGAATATCAACTGGACAGTGCATTGACGCTGGGCGCCCTGATCCGTAAAGCCGATGGTTTAAAGGAGGACGCCAGTTTAACCCGGGGCATCATACGCCGCCTGAAAAGTGATTATATGCCAGCCATGCTGAGTTTCAATGTGGGAGACGTGGTATCCGGCAAAGCAGATATACCGCTGCAGCGTGAGGACAGTGTGGTGATTTATTCCAAGCAGGGCTTGCGGGAAGCCTACCTGGTGCAGATCTCCGGGGAAGTGAATAATGAAGGATATTTCAATTTTGCCGATAGTATGCGCCTGGAAGATCTTATCCTGATGGCCGGTGGCCTGAAAGATGCGGCTTCTGTTCAACATGTGGAAGTGACCCGTCGCATCCGCAAAGAAGGGTACGATCCACAAGATCCTAGTATGGCAATCGTTAAGCAATTTGATCTTAATAAGGAATTATCATCAGCCCAAGGGGATCTAAATTTTGTACTTGAACCATTTGATCAGGTGTACATTCGAAAAGAACCCTCCTACAGTGAACAAGCTACTGTAAATGTAGATGGTGAAGTTGTATATGCAGGCAATTTTACCATCCAAAATCGTAAAGAGCATTTATCAGACCTTGTCGGACGTGCGGGAGGCCTGCGAACAGAAGCTTTCCCCGAAGGAGCGGTGCTTTTGCGCAAGACGTTTACGAATGGAAGTGACAGCGCTTTGCTGGCTAATAAACTGGGCGTGTTTTACAGTAAATTGATGGATAGTTCTACGAATAACAGGGTTCGTGAGAATATTGAGCGTAACTATCAGGTAGTAGACATCAACCTTCAAAAAGTTATGGCTAATCCGCATTCCAAATATGATCTGCTTGTGGAGAACGGCGATATCCTTAAAGTGCCGAAAAAGTTACAAACGGTTCAACTTTTTGGAGAGGTATATTTCCCAAAGAAAGAGCGTTATGATGCCTCCTTATCATTCCGGGAATATATCAGAGGCGCCGGAGGATTTACTTCACAATCCTTACGCCGCAGAAGTTACGTAGTATATGCGAATGGAGAAGTGAAAAACACACGTAAAATATTCTTTTTCAACAGCTATCCGAAATTAAAGCCGGGTGCAGAAATTTATGTGCCGGCAAAAAGTATAAAGCCAGGAGTTAATGCCCAGGAGTTGATTGGTTTCACTACGGGTATAGCTGCATTAGCCGCCATTATTGTTACGTTATTAAAGTAAACCTGCTATCAGGTGAAAAATAAATTTATTTATTCGCAACAAATGGAAGTTGGACAGCATAAAAAGACATTGCATCAAGACGAGGTTTCGGTGAAGGAGTTGGTGCTTAAATTAAGAGACTGGTATCGTTACCTGCTTAGCAAATGGCTTAGTATCCTTATTGTTGTGTTGATTGGGGCCTGCCTCGGATTATTGTATGCCACTTTTAAGAAGGCGGAATATGAAGGGGAACTCACTTTTGTAGTGGAGGAGGGTAAATCGTCTGGCGGGTTGGGCGCTTACGCCGGCATCGCCAGTCAGTTTGGAATTGATATTGGTGGCGGTGGGTCTTCTGGTGTATTTTCCGGAGATAATATTCTTGAATTTCTTAAGTCGAGACTGATAGTGGAAAAAACATTGCTGGAGCCATTGATATCAGGAAAAGATACTTCTTCGCTGGCTGAAATGTATATCGATACCTATGAAATGCGCAAGGCGTGGGTTCATGATCCGAAATTAGTCAACCTACATTTTATCCCAAGAGAGTTGGGCAAGGGAAACACCCGCATACAGGACAGTATTTTAAACGTACTCTTCTCTGCTATTGTGAAAAAGAATCTGGTAGTAACCAAGCCAGATAAAAAATTGAGTTTCATTTCTGTAGCGGTAACCTCTAGGGCTGAAATTTTTTCCAAATGCTTTACAGAAAGGCTAGTACAGGAGGCAATTACTTTTTACGTGGACACCAAGACGAAGCGTTCACAGACCAACGTGAACTTATTGCAGGCAAAGGCAGATTCACTGGAGCAATTGCTCAATAGTAAATCCTATGCCATTGCCCGTTCCAGAGATATGAACATTAATCCTGCCCGTCAGCTGGCTACAGTAGAAACTGAACTGGGTACAAGGGATAAGATGGTCTTGCAGACTATGTACGGCGAGGTGGTGAAAAACCTAGAGTTTAGCCGTATGACCATGGAGCAAGAAACCCCGGTGATCCAGGTCATCGATACACCTATCTTGCCCTTGAACAAGGTGAAATTCGGCAAGCTGAAAGGACTGATCGTGGGTGGTTTCCTGGCAGGTTTCTTTGTTTTGGTAATTCTTATTCTCAGAAAACTATATAAAGAAGCACTCGAATAAGTGTAACAAACCCATTAATTGGGATTAAATATCTTTGAATAATCGCTGTGTCAATATGAATTTATCAGGTAAAAAAGTTTTGGTTACTGGCGCAGATGGCTTTATTGGAAGCCATCTGGTTGAACATTTAATGGCAGAGGGCTGCCGGGTAAAAGCCTTTGTAAATTACAACTCTTTTAACAGTTGGGGATGGTTGGATACTTTTCCCAAGGAAATTCTGTCCAGGCTTGAAATTTTTGCCGGAGATATTCGTGATCCCAATGGCGTAAGGAATGCCATGAAAGGAGCCGAGGTTGTATTTCATCTGGCGGCGCTCATTGCTATTCCTTTCAGTTATCACTCACCCGATTCCTATATTGATACCAACGTCAAAGGCACGCTTAATATAGTACAGGCAGCAAAAGATTTGGCGGTTGAAAGAGTACTGGTTACCTCTACTTCCGAGGTATATGGAACAGCGACTTATATACCGATCGATGAAAAACATCCACGTCAGCCGCAGTCACCTTATTCTGCTTCTAAGATCGGTGCGGACTGTATTGCCGAGTCTTTTTATCGCAGCTTCAATGTGCCCGTTACCATCGTAAGACCCTTCAATACCTATGGCCCCCGGCAGTCTGCCCGAGCTGTAATTCCCACCATCATTACACAATTATTGAATGGGAATGATAGGATTTGCTTGGGGGACATTACCCCTACTCGGGACCTGGTATATGTAAAGGATACCGTAAGAGGATTTTCCTCCATTGCTTGTGCGGATAGTCTCATCGGGCAGGATTGCAATATAGCCACCCAGTCTGAAATCAGTGTGGGAGAATTAGCGGAAAATCTTATACAATTAATAAATCCCGCAGCAAGTGTTGAACAGGATGGAGACCGGTTACGCCCCGGCAAGAGTGAGGTTTTCCGACTATATGGTTCTAACGAGAAAATCAGCCAGCATACGAGCTGGGAGCAGCAATATTCCCTGGGACAGGGGCTGCGTGAAACGATTGAATGGTTTAAGGTGACCGAAAATTTAAAAGCATATAAAGCAGATATCTATAACATTTAGCCGTGTATATGAACCCAGAGCGTATTATAGACTTTATCCGGAAAATGTTCCAGGAAGCTGAAGGTTTTATTCCCCTGCATACGCCTTACTTTGGCGGTAACGAAAAAAAGTACCTGCTGGATACCATTGATTCTACTTTTGTTTCTTCGGTAGGGGCGTATGTTACGCAGTTTGAAAAAATGATGTGCGACATCACAGGAGCCAAATATGCTATTGCGATTGTGAATGGCACGGCTGCTCTTCACCTATCCATGGTGCTGGCTGGCGTGGGTTACGGAGATGAAGTGATTACGCAACCTCTTACATTCGTGGCCACGGCGAATGCAGTGGCCCAGGCGGGAGGTGTCCCTGTATTTGTAGACGTAGATAGAGATACCATGGGACTTTCACCAACCGCACTGGAGGCATTCTTGCAAGCTGAAACGATTATTAATGCCGAAGGGCAATGCATTAATAAAACAACCGGTCGCCACATTGCGGCCTGCGTACCTATGCATACATTCGGTTTCCCAGCGCGGATAGACGAGATCGTGAATATCTGCCACCGATACCACATCACGGTTATCGAAGATGCCGCGGAATCTTTAGGTAGTTATTATAAGGGACGGCATACTGGTACCTTCGGCATGTTAGGTACCTTTAGCTTTAATGGTAATAAAACCGTGACCTGTGGCGGTGGTGGTGCTATCGTGACCAATGACGAAACGGTGGCCCGACATGCCAAACATATTTCTACTACGGCCAAAATTCCACATGCTTATGAGTTCACACATGACGAAGTTGGCTATAATTACCGTATGCCCAATCTGAACGCGGCTTTAGCCTGTGCCCAACTGGAACAGTTGGATGCGTTTGTTGAAAATAAACGGGTACTGGCTAATGCTTACGCGCAATTCTTTGAAGGGTCGGATATACAGTTCGTCGGCGAATTGTCGGATTCAACCGCCAATTATTGGCTAAATACCATCATTCTCCCGGACCACGTGCAGCAGCAGGTGTTTCTGGAAATGAGCAATATGCGGAGGGTGATGACCCGACCTATCTGGAAGTTAATGAATCGTCTGCCTATGTACTGCCACTGTCAGCATGGCCCTATCGGGAATGCTGAATGGTTGGAGGCGCGTGTAGTGAATATTCCCAGCAGTGTTAGACCTAATTTTTTGGAAAAATGATTAGGCAATCCCTTATACTGATCGGCGCCGGGGGGCATTGCAAATCCTGCATTGAGGTGATCGAATCCACCGGCCAATATGAAATTGCAGGTATTTTGGATGTTTCGGATAAAGTGGGGTCACTACTGGCTGGCTATCCGGTGATCGGCACGGACGATGCACTGGAGACCCTGGCAGCAGGTCCACAGTTTCTTATTACAGTCGGTCAGATAAAGAGTGCACTATTACGTCAGCGGCTTTTCACCCGATTGAAGGCTTTGGGTAAACCGCTTGCCACTATAATTGCACCCTCGGCTATTGTGGCAACCCGCGTCACGATTGGAGAAGGTTCCATCGTGATGCACCGGACCGTGATCAATGCGGGTAGTTTTATCGGTGCAAATTGCATTATCAACACAGGCGCCGTCATAGAACATGACAGCATATTAGGGGACCATGTACATCTGTCTACAATGGCGGTGATAAACGGGGATTGTCACGTGGGGGAGGCGGTGTTTGTTGGAAGTGGTGCCGTGGTGGCAAATGGTATCACCATTGCGGCTTCAGCCGTTATTGGGGCTGGTGCAGTGGTGATCAGCGATATTACTGAAGTAGGAACTTACGTGGGTAACCCCTGTCATAAATTGAATATCAAATGAGACATACGATCATTATCGCGGAAGCAGGCGTAAATCATAACGGGAGTCTTGAAAACGCTAAAAAACTAGTGGATGCAGCTGCTGCGGCAGGTGTTGACTATGTAAAGTTTCAGACATTTAACGCAAATAAAATAGCCAGCAAGGCAGCTGCAAAGGCGGCATACCAACAAACGAATACAGGCAATGCAGACAGCCAGGTGGACATGTTGCGCAAGCTGGAGCTTAGTGAACAAGACCATTATGTATTACTGGATTACTGCAAAGAAAAAGGGATCAGATTCCTGTCGACTCCGTTTGACCTGGAAAGTATAGACTTGCTAAAGAAACTAGGGATCACGCTGGGCAAAATCCCTTCTGGCGAATTGACTAATTTGCCATACCTGCGGAAAATGGGACAAAGCTTCCAGGAGATCGTCATGTCCACCGGTATGGCGGATTTGCAGGAAGTGCTGGATGCCATGCAGGTATTGCTAGATGTCGGTGTAAAAAAAGAATGTATAACTATCCTGCATTGTAATACACAATACCCAACCCCGATGCAGGATGTTAATCTGCGCGCTATGGAGGCAATCCGCGAAGCTGCAGGGGTTGCGACCGGTTATTCTGATCATACGTTGGGCATAGAAGTACCCATCGCCGCAGTAGCCATGGGTGCTGTTCTGATAGAGAAACATTTTACCCTTGATAGTAACATGGAGGGGCCGGACCACAGGGCCTCCCTGGAGCCGCGGGATCTGATAGCCATGGTGACCGCTATCCGTAATATTGAGAAAGCGCTAGGTGATGGTGTTAAACAAACGTCTCCTTCTGAAATAGAAAATATGGCTATTGTGCGTAAGAGTATTGTTGCCAGCCGGGTCATTGCAAAAGGGGAGCACTATACAGAAGACAATCTTACTGTAAAACGACCAGGTACCGGTATCAGTGGTATGGAGTGGGATCGGGTGATCGGCCAGGTAGCTCCACGTGATTTCGAAGAAGATGAAATGATCACCTTATGAGCAATAAGAAGATCTGTGTAGTAACCGGTACCCGCGCCGAATATGGCCTGCTGTACTGGCTAATGAAGGTGTTGAAATCCACGTCTGGCTTCACTTTGCAGGTGGTGGCTACTGGTATGCATCTTTCTCCTGAATTTGGTCTCACTTATCGTCAAATAGAGGCAGATGGTTTTGTGATAGATAAAAAGGTAGAAATGCTGCTCTCGTCGGATACCACTATTGGCATCAATAAAAGTTTGGGGTTGGGGGTTATTGGAATGAGTGAAGCATTTGTAGCTCTTGAGCCTGATCTAGTAATACTTTTGGGTGATCGGTTCGAAATTTTTGCTGCCGCTACAGCTGCCATGATAAGCCGCATACCTATTGCCCACTGTCATGGAGGCGAGGCTACTGAAGGGGTAATTGACGAGTCTATCCGCCACTCCATTACCAAAATGTCCCACCTGCATTTTACTTCCAATGAGGTATACAGAAAGAGAGTTATCCAACTGGGAGAAAGTCCAGATAGGGTATTTAATGTAGGAGCACTTGGCATAGAGAATATCAATAGGCTTAAGTTGCTTGATCAAGAACAATTTGAGCATAGCATTGGTTTTGTGCTGGGGCAAAAGAACGTGCTTGTAACTTTCCATCCTGTAACACTGGAGGTGTCATCCGCCGAGTCACAATTTAACGCATTGCTGATGGCATTGGATGCGCTACAGGGAGTAAAGATGATTTTTACAAAAGCGAATGCGGATACTGACGGAAGAATAATTAACCAGCTTATAGACGACTATGTTTCCAGGAACAGAGAGAAGGCAATTGCATTCACATCGCTTGGACAGTTAAGATATTTGTCGGCATTACAATATATGGATGTTATAATTGGAAATTCGTCAAGTGGGATACTGGAAGTGCCTTCATTTAAGAAACCAACTGTAAACATCGGTGATCGTCAGCTGGGAAGAATTAAGGCAATGAGTGTAATAGATTGTGAACCGGACGTAGTTTCTATCAGTAGCGCAATTCGACAAGCTTTTGATACTGGTTTTCGGCAAAGCCTGCAGAATATGGAAAGCCCTTATGGGAAGGGTAATCCATCAGAGCAAATTGTGGAAATCATTCAAAATACTCCATTAAATATATTATTAAAGAAGCGTTTTTATGATTTATAATTTATGAAAGCCTTTTACGGGCAGAGTTCAGCGCGGATTTTGATCTGCCACTGGAATGGTTTTAAGCTGAATTTGGATTGGTGCATATCTTTAAGCAAATAATGATGACATCAGTACCATAACTGGTTTGATAGCATCATGCTAACATAGGATGAATGATAAATCACATAGTTTTTTTCACATACTTGCCGTTGTCTGAAAAGATTGAAACGGACTTCTACCTTCAAGCGTTGCTAAATAATGGCTATAGGGTCACTTACGCCGATATTAGCAACATATCTGGTAAAACGATCAGGCATACTATTGAACGACCTTATATTCTTGAAGTGCTCACTTGGGATGCATTCGATAATTTATTAAAAGATAGCGAGCGGGAGGATACGATCGTGCTGACGAATGTGACATATAATCATGAATCGTATGCATTGTTTCGTTTCATTAGCCGGTATAAAGTTAAACTAGGATTTTTTGCCAGAGGCATGTTGCCGGTACCCTCCCTAATGGAAAACCCACTGAGAAGGTTTTTGGTCAATCCGATGGCCTATCTTAGTGTTTATAAGGCCATACGTTTTCTGAAAAATAAAATGGCTGTACGTGCTAAGATGCTTGGTAAAATAAGGCCTTACGATGTGTTGTTCGTGGCGGGAAAGAACGGAGTTATGACTACAGGAATGGGTTGGCAGGCCGATCTGCGTCACGCGAAGATGGTTCACATTAACTATTTCGATTTCGATCAATACCATGCAATGCAAAATCAGGACCAGCAATTGATATCGGGTAAGTATGCAGTGTTCATCGATCAGTATTTGCCCCATCATCCTGACGTGAAATTGTTTAACCTTGGGGAGGTTCCATCAGAAAGATATTTTCAGAAACTAAATGCCTTCCTTGACAAGGTGGAGGCTACATACGGGTTGAAAGTAGTGATTGCAGCGCATCCCAAATCGGATTATGCTAGCAATCCTTTTAATGGTCGGAGGTTAGTTAAAAACGAAACTGCCTTGTTGATCCGGTACGCTGAACTGGTGCTCACGCATGTTAGCAGTGCAATATCTTTTTGCGCTTTATACTATAAGCCGGTATTCATGTTGTATAATGAAACGATTAGTACTGTCTTTAGTCAGTACCAGGTGAGGTTCATGTGCGATAGCATAGGAGGATACTTTTACGATATGGATCACGAAACTCCTTTGGTCCCAGCAGGGGAGTTGGTGATCGATAAGAAAAAATATGACCGTTACAAATACGATTATCTCACATCGCGTGAGAGTGAGCAGCAGCAGACGGTAGCTTTATTTTTAAATGCTTTAAAAACATTGTGAGCCATTAGCTATGCAACGATCATATACGAAAAACTATTTCAAGATATATTTTTGGCAGTTACTCTCTATACTGTTGAATCTTTTGTCGTTGATGGTCGTGATCCCACAGCTATCCTCTCATCCGGGTATCTACGGAATATACGCTATATGTGTTTCTTCTGTCATTTTCCTGTCTTATGCCGACCTTGGTTTTATGAATGCAGGGTTTAAATTTGCCAGCGAATTTTTTGCAAGAGGAAAGCAGGCCGAGGAGCGGCAGATTATTGGTCTTGTATCATTCATCCTATTAATATTTGTAGGACTTTTCATGATAACGACACTAGTGCTCTCAGTGCACCCGTCCTGGCTTATTAAGGGGCTTAATGATCAGGGTTATGTAAGAATTGCTCGTCAATTGCTTGTAATCCTGGCATTATTCGCTCCCATGGTGGTGTTACAAAGAGCCCTAGCCATTATCTTTGGCATACGGTTACAGGATTTCATTTATCAGCGGGTGCAGATGGTTGTTAATCTTTGCAAAATTGTTTCCGTGTTTTTTTTCTACCGCTCAGGGCACAGTAATATCGTAGGGTATTTTTTATTCGGACAATGCCTCACAGCGGTGGGGCTGCTTACTGGATTCGGCATAGCCGGCAGGCGTTATGGAATAGGATTGAAATGTTTTGCGCGTTCTATTCGATTTTCACGGCCTTTGTTCGATGAGATAAAGCCCTTGGCCCTTAGTACGCTGTTTATCACCATTTCCTGGATATTATATTACGAACTGGATATCTTTTCTATTGCCCGCCTTTCTGGCGCACAAGCAGTGGCATTTTATTCGATAGGGCTTACTTGTCAGTCGTTTTTTCGAACCATTTTGGGTATGCTATTTAATCCTTTTGCCGCACGTTTCAACCACTTTATAGCAATGCACGATACGGAAGGGCTAAAGCGATTTTATCAATCGGTGATATGCTTGATGCTACCGGTGGTTGTGTTCCCGATTTTATCCATTGTTTGTCTAAGCAAACCTTTAGTATATTCCTGGGTAGGTAGTGGATTTCATGAAAGCGTAAGACTGGTGCAGGTGCTTGCAATGTGTAATATTTGGGGTTTCATTTCTTACCCGGCGGGTATGTTGCTGATAGCTCGAAAAGAGATCCGTAAGCTGTATGTTCTGGCAATCGTTCAGCCCGTTATTTTCTGGCTTGGTGTAGCGGTGTTTTTTTCTCATTTTGGTTATGAGGTATTTGCCTGGTTCCAACTTTTCGCCTTCCTGATTAGCGCTTTGGTATATGGGTGGTACTCCAAACAATTTTTGCAAATCGACACATGGAAATTTTTCAAAACTTTTATCCTACCAGGTTTTTTGCCGGCCGTCTTGCTCATATTGGGGCTGTGGAGTCTGGTGGGTTATCTACCAGAGGAAAAGAATAAGATAAATCTGATTTTAGTGGTAGCCATCGGCGGAGTGCTTTCTATGTTAGCAGTAGGAATTTATTATCTTACGACGCCAACGTTCCGGAAGTATATGTACACTGTTCTTCAAAACCTTCGTACAGGGCGAGCGGCCGGCTAAGGTTTATAGGGTTGGTTTAGCGATGATTTTCTAGATTTATCAAGGCCTCGGTAGTAGTGGCAGCTACTTTTAACAACTAATTATTTTTATTATAGTCGAATGTCAAAAGTCCTCATCTATAGTGATTGCTTTGTATTTAGCGGTAGCGAGAATGTGATTGAGAACATGCTCAAAGCAACATCTATAAAGGATCATCACGATTTAAGTTTTTATTACGCAAAGAATGCGATATACGCGGAAGGTGTATCCCGGAAGTTAACTGGTATACCAGGTATTCGTCCGCTACGCATCTTTTCCGCTTATAACCAATGGGGTAATCAGGCTCAGGTGCGGAAAAAATCTGGCCTGCCTGGTGCCCGATATTTGTGGGTGCGGTATCTGCTAAGCTATGGATTTCAATTATTAGGTTTGCATGACTGTTTTAATATCTGGCAACAATATTATGCTTTTAAAAAAGCAGGACCAGATATTTTATATATTAATAATGGTGGTTATCCGGGGGCAAGAAGTTGCCGTGTAGCCGTGGTGGCTGCTCATTTGGCAGGTATTTCACATATTATCCTCAATGTAAATAACTTGGCATTTCCTTCCAAAGGCTGGTTAGACAGGTGCCTGGATAAATTTATAGGCCAGTACGTAACGGTTTTTGTTACTGCGTCACAAGCTGCAGGTAAGCAATTGATGAAACTTCGGGGGTTTGATGTAGCCAAATGGAAATCTATTCCCAACACTCTCAATGCCCAAACAGAGCAACAGATAACATTACTAAAGGGTCGGCTGCGCCAGGAATTTCAAGTGCCTGCAGGGGTGCCCGTAATAGGTGGAGTCGGCCTGCTCACTGCCCGTAAAGGATTTTCGGTATTAATAAACGCTATACATTTACTGAAAACACAATATCCTGACTTGGTTTTGCCCGCCGTTTTTATTTTTGGGGAAGGTGAGGACAGGCGCGTGCTGGAAGAATTGATCCGCTTCTGCGAATTGGAAAAGAACATTTTCCTACCGGGATTTCGGAATGATATCCTGGATTATATAAAGGACATGGACCTGTTTGTTTGCCCTTCCATAGCCAACGAAGACTTTCCCTACGTGGTGCTAGAGGCTATGTGCATGAGCAAACCGGTATTGGGTACCCGCATAGCTGGTATTCCAGAACAAATACGTGATGGCTATAATGGTTTTATAGTACCTCCTTCGGATGCATCAGCTCTTTGTTCGGCGTTGGTAAAATTGTTGCGGGATGAACCTGAAAGGTTGAGAATGGCACAAAGAAGTCGAGAGATTTACTTTAACCGTTTTAATAATACACATGTTATGCGTGCGTATGATCAATTATTCACGGTGGTCAGCACCGATCATACCTTTTAAAAGTGCTTATCTTTCATGCAAGCGAAATTTTCTGTTATCATACCCACTTACAACCGTGCCGGGCAATTGAAAACCTGCCTGGAATCATTGGAGGCTCAAACTTTTCGTGATTTTGAGATACTGGTTTGTGATGATGGATCTTTAGATGATTCCGCTGCTGTAGTGGAGGCTTTCAAAGCTACGACCACCCTGCCGGTTCAATATTTTTTCAATGAAAACTGGGGAGGGCCTGCTTACCCGCGCAATGTAGGTATTGCACATTCCCAGGCTCCCTGGCTTTGTTTTCTGGACTCTGATGATTATTGGTACCCTGAAAAGCTGGCCGAATGTAATGCGTTCACCCAACAATATGATTTTATTTGCCACGAAGTGGATATCATTGGGAGACGACCTCCCCGTAATAGAATTAGAACGTTCGCCTTTGGGACCAAGGTATTCTATAACCTAATGACTAGGGGTAATAGTATTATAACCAGCAGTGTGTGCGTTAAAAAAGAGATCATACTGTCTCTTGGCGGTTTTTCGGAGGACAAGATGATGATTGCGGTGGAGGATTTTGATCTGTGGCTACGTATAGCCCGTGCAGCGTACCAGTTTAAAGTAATTCACCGATCGTTGGGAGCTTACTGGGAAGGAGGAGGTAATATCAGCACGGCCAGTGACAAGCAACTGAAAAGGTTGGAAAATATTTATAATCGCTACCTACCTTACCTGGCGGATACGCCGCGGGCGTTACATCGGGCCACGGCAGTGCTACGCTATCTGCAAGGCTGGATGTACCTCCGATTGGGTGATCGAAAGGCAGCATGGACAGCTTTTCGTGTGGCTGTCCGTTGGGGCGTAACGGATATTAAATTAAAAGGGCTTTACCAAATGATGAAGGCCATTTTAACCTAAAAAGGCACGAAACATGCTCGAAACGATCATTTTATTTTTGATATCAGTATTCATTTTTATTTATCAGCCCTTTGTAGGGGCGCTACTGATACCAACACCCGTGCGTATTGGTATCATGGTGTTACTCTTGGCCTTTTTTATCACGCTTTCCATCCGGAAGCGCAGTATTTTAATTTTCTTGGTAGCTATGGTACCGCTGACGCTATTGTTCGCAGGCAACTGGTACTTGAATTCGCCGGCTTCGCTGCCCGATATTGCTTATGTGATTGCTTTTATCATATTAGCAGTATGTCTTTTAAAGTGCATGGAGCGTATGCCTCAACTAGGCTTTGCGCTAAGTCGATACATGTTGGTATTGGTGCTGCTAATTTCTGTGTGGGCTATTATGTGTTTTGCTGCATTTAACCTGTCGCTGGTCCCTTTCCGACCAGTAAACCTCGGAGGCTTTGCCTATTATGATTATTACTATAATCCATTGCTGGGGTATATAGATCCCCGGCAGTACGAATCGGGTATAGTGGGCCGCGTTGCCGGGTTTATGTTTGAGCCAAGTTTTATGGGCTGGTTCCTTACCACCAACTTTTTCCTGCTGGACAATTATTTTCGAAAAAGGGGTGCTTCCTTCATTATCGCAAAATTCGTCGTATTCGGAGGGGTGGCCAGTACTGTATCCATTGGAGCTCTGGCGGTATTGATACTGATTTCGGGACTTAATCTGGGCTTTATCCTGATGAAAAAAATGGGCTTCAGGGCACGTGTGATCAATATCGTTACCTGGATATTCATCATAGGTCTGCCGCTGGCTTACTTATTGGTGCCTAAAGATGACATAGGGGACAAGATGGGAAAATCTTCGCTGGGCGACCGAGAAGGTCGTATGCAATCCACCTTGCTTATATTGGCTACATCTGGCATCAAGGATATTGTACTGGGGCACTCTCCCGGCTACATAGAAAAAATGGGTTTTGAAAAGGGGGAGTCCAATCAATACATGAAGCTCACCGCTGAAGAAGGCGCAGTTCTGCTTTTTCTGGTGTTTGGCTTTATCGTATATTGTTCCCGTACGAATCGGAATTACTTGCTTTCTAACCTTATATTCCTTAACAGTGTGGTTATTATCTGGACGCCACTGTTTGTCGTAAACCTTGTTGTTTGCAAATGGATGGAAATAAGAAGACGGCAACTGGAACAAAATATCATTGAGGAGGATATTGTATGAGGATAGCCATGTTATTGCCCTCGCTGGCCAATAAGGGGCCCATTATTATGGCCCGCAATTTAGTGAATGAGATCGTAAAAAGTAATAAGGCGACCATTGAAGTATTTTATTTTGATGACATTCAGGAAATAGTTTTTGATTGCCCGGTACATCGAATTGTATCGCTGAAGGAAATAAATATTATGCGTTTCGATATTCTGCATACGCACCTGTTGCGCCCGGATATAAAAGCTGCATTGTACCGCCGGAAAATGCGTGGCATAAAGCTGTTGTCTACAGTACATAGTTATATGAAAGAAGACTTGCGCAACAGCTACGGCCCGGTGATGGCGCACCTCGCAAGGGTGATCTGGTGTTGTATGTTAAGTCGTTTTGATAAGGTAGTATGTCTATCTCAACATATGCAACAATATTATAGCCCACTTGTAAAAAAAGAACTTCTCACATACGCGTACAATGGCCGGCGCATTGACGGAGATACAGCGGCTATGGCGGTCGATACAGCTGACCTGACAGCTATTAATGCATTGAAGGAAAGATATAAAGTTGCCGGAGGAATCGGGAACGTGACCCGAATTAAAGGGTTTGAACAACTGGTGAAGATGTTGACAGTGAATTCCTCATTTGCTTTAGTCATTATTGGTGAAGGGATAGAACGTAAACCGCTTGAGGCATTGGCCGCTAGTCTTGGTGTTGCGGATAGATGCCTGTTTTTGGGGTATCGTGCCAACGCGGCTGCTTATTACCCACTATTCGATGTATATGCTATGACTTCTTACTCAGAGGGCATGCCATTGGTACTGTTGGAGGCGGCTAGTTATGGAATGCCAGTTGTCTGTTCCAACATTGGTATTTTTAAAGAGTTATTTGCATCGGACGAAGTGGTATTTTACCCACTCTATGATATTAAAGGGCTAAGTGATAGTATGGATAAGGCCATCCGAGAACGGCAGCAGTTGTCGGGAAAGGTGAAACGAAAATTTTTAGAAAATTATACTGCCGTTGCCATGTGCAACCGATATCTGGCGCTATACAAATCGTTGTTAAACAAAACATGCAGTGCCAAAAAAATTAATGATTAATGGACTTTGATATCACGGCTTCGATCGTTTTATATAAAACAGACCGGGAAATTGTTAATAAGGCAATTAGCAGTTTCTTAGATACAGGGATGTCTGTGAAATTGTATCTGGTAGATAATTCTCCATCCAATGAACTGAGAAGTTTATCTACTGATTCCCGAGTGGAATATATTTTTAATAACGGTAATATTGGTTTTGGTGCAGCCCATAACATTGCTATTTATCGGGCACTGCGGGAAGCACCTTATCATCTGGTGCTGAATCCAGACGTAACTTTCGATGGAAACATCCTGGAACGGATTTTTGCATTCATGAAGCAGCATCCGGAAGTGGGACAGCTTTTACCCAGGGTTTTGTACAACGATGGCAGTCCCCAACTCCTTTGTAAATTATTGCCATCTCCGTACGACCTGTTTGGACGCCGCTTTTTCAAAAATGCCCGTTGGGCTATCCGTCGTAATGAGCGCTATGAACTGGCTGACTTTGACTATCGACATAATCTTAACGTGCCCAACCTTTCGGGCTGTTTTATGTTTTTAAGGACGGAGGTATTAATTACCGTAGGCGTTTTTGATACCCGGTTTTTTATGTACCTGGAGGATGTGGATCTTACTCGTCGTATACATAAAGTAGCGCAAACCCTTTTTTACCCGGCCGTACATATCTACCATGGTTTTGAAAAGGGCTCTTACACAAATCCCCAGTTACTTAAATATCACATTAGATCAGCATTAAACTATTTCAATAAATGGGGATGGCTTATAGACGGTGAACGCGACGATTTTAACCGGCGTGTTATGAATAGTATACAGGCACTCAACAACCGTAAGCAAGATGTATCCGACTCTGGTAATTAAAAAATGGTTAAAACGCGAACCTTGGCTTAATTATGGTGTATAAATGAAACAGTGGGGCACTTCAATTCCTATTTCCATTTAATAAACTTAATCTCTATGTTACCAAAATTGGGAAATCAAATCAGGATGCTTGGCTTTTGGGCCGTAGGGCTTCTCTCCGTATCTAATGCCCAGGCGCAATGGAAACAAGACCGGTTTATAATTGGGACATTCTATGACCCTCGTATGCCCGGACCAGAAGACGCTCCGAATATGGCGGATACGACGATATATACCAAAAAAATTGCCCTTGTAAAGGCGGCTTATTTTAATCTGATGACTGGTATGGATCATACCTACAATCCACGTTTCGTTGATTATAAACTTCGCGTCATGAGCAGTCTGGGACTGAAAACATTGTTGATGAACGAGGTGTCCTGGGCAAAGGGAAATAATAGCTATAGCAATGCCAAGGCCAATCAATGGTTAAGTACCACAACCACAATGTCAGCGCCAAAGAAACGTGCTTTTGAAGGCTATTTCGTCTATGACGAGCCCTCGGTATCGAGACAAGATGATATCAAAAACTGGATAAATTATATTAAGAGCTCCGATCCCAATAAACTGGCTTACGTGAACTTGCTGAATGTGAACAGCTTTCCTTCTTGCAGTTCATATGAAAGTTATCTGGACGATTATCTTTCTGCTCGTGACTTCAAGCTGGATGTGGCATCGTTCGATTTCTATCCATTTGTGAATAATGGCCAGCTAAGACCCAATTATTTTTATAACCTTCGGATATTACAGGACAAAGCCAAAGGTCGCCCCGTATGGTGTTATGTACTTACGACCAAACATGCTACTTATGATGAGATTAATGAATATAAGATGAATTTTATGATATTTGCTCCGCTGGCGTACGGCGTAAAGGGAATTCTTTATTTTACTTACGCGACAATTCCCGGGGCTACCTGGGGCGAAGCGTTGGTTGACCTCAACGATAAGCCTACAAAGAAATATTACCAGGTACAAAAGGTCAATCGCTTCCTTAGCAAAGTATGGGGGCCTATTGCCATGTCATCTGCTAATTTGGGCGTTTTCCATGTATCTAAACAACCATTCACCAGTCAGGATATCGATGACAGCCAGATACTAGATAAGAAAACACTATTAATAAGTGATATCAGTAACGAGAATATGATGGCAGGCATTTTTAAATCTCAGAATAATGCCGGGGAATACAATCTGATGATCGTAAACAAGCTTGATAATATGGTGAGTAAGGTGAAGATAACCTTAAAGGGAAATTTCCAAAACAAAGTAAGCGCTTCAGTACCATACTCCACTTATAAATCTGGCAATAAAGCTTTCAATCAAGTTACTACCACCTATAATAGTAGCAGTAAAACGACCAGTGTGATACTTGATTTTGATGCTGGAGAAGGAAGAATATTGAAAGTGCGGGGACCAAAATGACCTCCTAACTTTCACCACCGGTGTAAGTTAGGATTTGATTTGGCTATAAATCCAATTAATGTCGAGTCTGGTGATACTGATAACGGATTGCTGGGTTCCTCTGGACACACGACCATCAGAATGAGCAAGGAATACATACTTACCCATGTAATGAATGCTGGTGTATGCATACCATCCATCCGGATTACTTTCAAGCGTGATAATACTTGGCCAGGAATTGCCTTCATCTGTGGAAATAGCAATATTATAGGGTGTCCGGCGATCTTTAATCGTATAGTTGGTACCGTCGTTATTATTCCAGGCAAGCAGCAAATCACCGGTAGTAGGAATACGGGAGATCGAAGCCGGTGCCACGGGAGATTTAATAGGACTTGGTTGTATAGGGCTCCATGTTTGTCCCTGATCGGTTGATCGTGAATAATATTGTACGTTCTGGTCGGTACGGATAAACATTAAGACGTCACCGTTTTTCATAGGTATTACGCCTGGTTCTTGCGTAGTAATTCCGTTGGGGTTAGGGGCGGCATTACCGCATTTCCAGGTAACACCGTCATCATCAGAATAATATGCTAACAATACTCCCCGGAAAGACCACGGGGGGCCATTTAGTAAATAATGTTGAGACACAGGCAAAATCAGCCTACCGTTGGCCAATTGCACCACCCGATTGTTATTTATAGTAAAATAGCCGCGTTTGTCAGTGATTACTGCCTTAGGCTTGCTCCACGTTGAAGCTTCATCGGTCGAAATTTGTATCATGGGAATGCAGTCTTGCATTGATTTTTTACGCAAGTATAGCAGCGCGATATTCCCATTTTGTAAACGCAAAACCGATACACACATAATGCTTGGCGCACCATCGTCTGGCGTGGCCACCAATTCATCTTTTACTGTCCACGTTTTGCCACTGTCGGAAGAAAAACGGCTAGCCAGATATGCAGGGCCATCGTCTTCGGTGGATGTACCAGTAAAATGCGTGTAAACAAACAATAATCCCCCATTTTTTAAAGTGACGAAATCGCCGTCATTGTTACGTGGATTGTTATAGCCGGGATTTAGCGTCAGGACGGTCTGCTTTCCCGAGTCTTCCTGCCGGGTTTCCTTTTTGCAAGATGACAATGTTGAGGTAATAAATACCACGGCAACAAGGCTGGCCCTAAGTAATAACATATTAAAATTAAACTGTATGAGCATTTTAAGGAATCTAACAGAGCGTTAAAGACATCGGAATTTATACTTCTAAATTAGGTCATTGGTAAGGAAAAGGATGATAATCTTTATTATTTAGTTCATACTAAGCTTACCTGCTCCCGCGCCAACTGGATTCTTACTCGGCCAAAAGGTAAGAATATAAATGAATTTCGCGGACTTCCCGTGAACATTTACGTAATTATTTATCCGAATATAGTGGTAAGCCAAGGAAATTGCATGTGAAAACCTAACACATATAAAATATTTTTCTATATCTTCTCAGGGTGGGTGAATAAGCATTTCAGTGGATAAATTCTTAACAGCTATATTTGACGAGCAAATCAGGGGCAGCAGCCCCGTCCATATTTTTGGCTAAAATGCTTTTAATGAAGAAAACTGCCCTCATCACCGGTATCACCGGGCAAGATGGTGCCTACCTTACAGAACTCCTCCTGAAAAAGGGGTATGAGGTTCATGGCATTAAACGAAGAAGTTCTCTCTTCAACACCGACCGCATCGACCATCTTTACCAGGACCCACATGAAGCGCAGGTTAAGCTTACCCTGCACTATGGAGACTTAACGGATGCTACTAATTTAATCCGTATTATACAGCAAGTGCAGCCAGATGAGATCTACAATCTCGGCGCCATGAGCCATGTACAGGTAAGCTTTGAAACACCTGAGTACACCGCCAATGCAGACGGTTTAGGCATGCTACGTATCTTGGAAGCCGTGCGCCTGTTGGGGCTCACCCAAAAAACGAGGGTGTACCAGGCTTCCACATCAGAATTATATGGTTTGGTGCAGGAAGTGCCGCAAAAAGAAACAACTCCTTTTTATCCCCGTTCTCCATATGCGGTGGCCAAATTATATGCTTATTGGATTACGGTGAACTATCGAGAGGCATATGGCATGTATGCCTGTAATGGCATCCTCTTCAATCACGAAAGTCCCCTGCGTGGCGAAACCTTTGTGACACGTAAAATTACCCGTGCTGTAGCCAAAATGCATTTGGGTATGCTGGATAAGTTATTCATGGGGAATTTGGATGCCAAACGTGACTGGGGCCACGCGAAGGATTATGTAGAGGCCATGTGGCGTATTCTGCAACAAGATGCGCCGGAGGACTATGTGATTGCGACTGGTATTACGACTACCGTACGGGAATTTATCCGCATGGCGTTTGCCGAAGTTGGAGTGATCATTGAATTCGAAGGCGAAGGAGTGCAGGAGAAAGGTGTCGTAAAAAATGTCGGTGAAAAGTCCGCATTAAAGCCTGGTCAGGAAGTGGTTTGCATTGATCCCCGCTACTTCCGTCCCACTGAGGTGGAATTGCTGATTGGCGATCCTACCAAAGCTCAAAGCAAATTAGGATGGAAGCCCCAATACGATCTACCTGCTCTGGTAAAAGAAATGGTAGCTGCCGATTTGGAATTATTCCAGCGCGAGAAGTTGCTGAAAGATGCCGGCTACAAAGTACTCAACCAATTTGAATAAAACATGCAACAGGCAGACAAGATATACGTGGCGGGCCACCGTGGAATGGTAGGTTCCGCCATCGTGAGAAGATTGCAGCAGGATGGGTATGAAAACATTATTTATCGTACCTCTTCAGAGTTAGATCTGCGTCAACAAGCGGCTGTTGCAGCATTTTTTGAAACGGAAAGGCCGGAATATGTCTTTCTTGCCGCTGCCAAAGTAGGCGGCATCGTGGCTAATAATACTTACCGCGCTGAATTTTTATACGAAAACCTCATGATCCAGAATAATGTGATTCATGCGGCACACATTAACGGAGTAAAGAAGCTGATGTTCCTCGGCTCTTCTTGCATATATCCTAAACTGGCGGCTCAGCCGCTTAAAGAAGAATATTTGTTAACTGGTCTGCTGGAACCTACCAACGAACCTTACGCCATTGCCAAAATAGCTGGTATTAAAATGGCAGACGCCTACCGGGCGCAATACGGTGCTAACTTTATCTCCGTAATGCCTACCAATTTGTATGGCACGAATGATAACTACGACTTGCAAAATTCACACGTTTTGCCTGCTCTAATAAGGAAATTTCATACAGCCAAAGTAACCGGCGCCCCCGAAGTAGTGATTTGGGGTACCGGTACGCCTCTCCGTGAATTCATGCACGCAGACGATATGGCCGATGCCTGTGTATTCTTGATGCAGCGTTACAATGAACCCGGCCCCATTAATATTGGCATAGGACATGATATTAGTATTGCCGCGCTGGCAAAGCTGGTGCAAAAAATCACGGGTTATAAAGGCCGCTTGGTTTTTGATACTTCCAAACCGGATGGTACACCCCGCAAATTGATGGATGTAAGTAAGCTCCACGCACTGGGCTGGAAGCCCAGTATAGAGTTGGAACCCGGTATCCGTGCCGTATACGAAAGTATAAAAGACCAGCTCACTCTATAGCATTCAAAAAAAATTGTAGCAGCGTGGCCTTACTTTTTAAATATAAAATAATGGCCATTGTAATGATAAAGTGCTGAAAATGCTATCTTTATCGCCGAATATCTCCAACGCAAACCGCTACGACCCATGCAAATGAAGAATGTTGTGACTGTACTGCTAACCATGTGTTGTTGCATGGCTATGGGCAGTCGTATATATGCACAAAACCCCGGCGATCAGTATTCCTTAGGTTTCTATCATGCCACCGGCGATTCCTCAGGTTTCCATTCTTCCCTGCGTGATTATAACGTTCGTCCCGCCTGGAACCTGCCTCCATTGGGCGATTCCACGAAGAAGCGCAGTTGGTGGCACCGTAAATTATTCAGCGAACACCTCCTGGAATACAACCAACCCGACTATGATTTTTACGCAGACTTCCTACCGGATTTTCAATTAGGGCACAGTTCGGTGAATAGTAATACATGGCTTAATACCCGTGGCGTAATAGTAGGGGGCAGGTTGGGTAAAAACTTTCACTTTTATTCTGAATTTTATGAAAACCAGGGAAAATTTCCAGGGTATATTGATGCTTTTGGCCGATCCACTGGAGTTGTACCTGGCCAGGGAGAATGGAAACCCTACTCCGGAAACAAGGCGTTTGACTTTGCTTATGTTTCTGCGTTGCTAGATTACAAACCTGCTAAATTCCTTGACCTGCAGTTGGGATATGGTAAAAACTTTATAGGAGATGGTTACCGTTCTATGTTGTTAAGCGATGTAGCGTTTAACTATCCGTATTTTAAAATAGTGGCTACAGTGGGAAAGATACAGTACACCACCATGTGGGCCCAGTTCATCGATCGTGATTATCCCAAAGCTTCCTACGAAAATGGTTATCGTAAAAAATGGGGGGTGTTCAATTACCTGGATTGGAACGTGAGTAAAAAACTCTCCATCGGTTTATTTGAAACCATTATCTGGCAGGACTCCGATTCTTCCGGCAAGCGCGGTTTCGATATGAGTTACCTGAATCCCATTATGTTTCTGCGGCCAGTCGAATTTTCTGTAGGCTCACCAGACAATGCTTTAATTGGGCTTAACCTAAAATATGCTACCGGTAAAAACTCCAGCCTGTATGGCCAGTTTATACTCGATGAATTCAAATTTAAGGAAGTTACTGCCGGCAATGGTTGGTGGGGCAATAAATTTGGTGGCCAGTTGGGTTTCCGGGCCAATGACGCCTTTAAGGTAAAAGACCTGAACGGGCTTACAGAAATAAATTTTGCACGGCCCTTTACTTTTTCCCAGCGTACTACGCTGAATAACTATAGCCACTACGGACAGCCACTCACCGACCCTCTGGGGGCTAATTTTGTTGAATGGGTAAACGTGGCCGATTATCGCTACCGCCGCTGGTTTGTGCGCGGTGAGATCATGCTGGCCCATTACGGCCTGGATAGCACTGGTACTAACTTCGGCCACGATATTAATAAATCGTATGAGACCCGCACCCTGGAATATGGCAACCATATTGGCCAGGGAGTAGCCACTAACCTGCTCTATGTGCAAGGCACCTTTTCTTACCTGCTCAATCCTAAAAATAATTTGCGCATTGAGCTGGGAGTGGCGGGCAGAAAGGAAAGCAATGACGTGATGGATAAAAAGGAGCTAATCTTTAGCATTGGCTTGCGTGCCTCCTTCCGGCAATTATATTACGATTTTTAAAAGTAATAATTACCCAAAAAAGCCTCCTGCCACACAGGAGGCTTACCATTGTGTACCCGTATAAATTCAAAAGATTGTGGCATAGCTTAATAAAGTTGTCCGTTGCACACTTTACACCTCCCAACGGTACAGTGGGCACTGTACAAGAATATAGGGGGCGGTTATTTATCTATCCAACCCGCTTTTGCCAGTGGAAAAAATTAAGCACTTTTTAACCCCACCAGCAAAACGTAACTTTGCCCCATGCATTATGTTACGGTAGAAGGGCTCACCAAATCCTACGGCGCTGCGCCATTATTCGAAAATATCAGCTTTCACATTGAAGAAGGCGACAAAATAGCCCTGGTGGCCCTGAACGGCACCGGCAAAAGCACCCTGCTGCGCATACTCTGCGGTAAGGAAGTGCCCGACTCCGGAAAATCCTGGATACACAAAGATGTAACAGTGGTAATGCTGGAACAACAGGCCGATTTTAACCCTAACAAGTCGGTGCTGGAGAATATCTTCAATTATAGCCACCCAATTTTGCAGGCCATTAAAAATTATGAGCTGCTCACCGACGACAACCAGGAACCCGACCTGGACAAATTAACAGACGCCATAGCCCGCATGGACGAACTCAACGCCTGGCACTTCGACTCAAAGGTGAAGCAGATCCTCGGCAAACTCAATATTCACCAACTGGACCAGCCTGTGGGCAGCCTTTCGGGGGGGCAGCAGAAAAGGGTAGCCCTGGCCAAAGTGCTGATCGACATTGGTTTTGAGCATACCCATACCCTGCTCATCATGGATGAACCTACCAACCACCTGGACGTGAGTATGATTGAGTGGCTGGAAAATTACCTGGATCAAGAGCGGGTAACCTTACTGTTAGTAACCCATGACCGCTATTTCCTGGATAGTGTGTGCAACGAGATCATGGAAATAGACCGGCAGCAGCTCTTCATTTACAAAGGCAACTACGAAAACTACCTGGAAAAAAAGGCCGCCCGGGAAGAAATGGATAAGAGCAGCACGGAGAAAGCGCGTAACCAATACCGCAAGGAACTGGAATGGATGCGCAAACAGCCCAAGGCCCGTACCACCAAAAGCAAGTCCCGCATCGACGCTTTTTACGACGTAGAAAAGCGCGCCAGTCAGCGCCTGGAGCAGCAACAACTGGAGCTGAATGTGAAGATGACCCGGCTGGGTGGTAAAATCCTGGAATTAAAAAAAGTCTATAAATCTTTCGGGGATCTCCACATTCTGAAGGGGTTTGACTATACCTTCAAAAAAGGTGAACGGATAGGAGTAGTGGGTAAAAATGGGGTGGGTAAATCTACCTTCCTGAACATGCTCATGGGCCTGGAACCTGCGGATTCCGGTAAGATCAATGTGGGAGAAACCGTAGTTTTCGGCAACTACAGCCAGCAAGGCCTGATCGTGAAAGAAGACATGCGGGTGATTGAATTTGTGAAAAATATTGCAGAACACTTTCCGCTGGCCGATGGTACCAAGGTAAGCGCCGCCCAATTCCTGCAATTATTCTTATTTACACCAGAAAAACAATACACTTTTATATCCAAGCTCAGTGGTGGAGAAAAGCGCCGCCTGTTTCTGCTTTCCCTGCTATTCCGCAACCCCAACTTCCTGATCCTTGATGAGCCTACCAACGATTTGGATCTGCCTACCCTGAGTATCCTGGAAGACTTTCTGTTGAATTACCAGGGATGCATTCTCATCGTAAGCCACGACCGTTATTTCATGGATAAGCTGGTGGATCACCTGTTTGTTTTCGAGGGGGATGGCGTAGTACGAGATTTTCCCGGTAACTATACCCAGTACCGCGAATGGGAAAAGGACCAGGATAAGATAAAAGAAATGCCCGCACCCGTAGCCGCGGCAGCACCCACTGCTACCGCCGCGCCGGTGGCAGCGCCTCTTGCCCCGCAGAAAAAAATGTCGTTTAAAGAAAAACGGGAATTGGAATTGCTGGAAAAAGACATTGCTGACCTGGAAGCAGAAAAGAAAGGGATCGATGCTAAAATGAGCGCCGGCGACCTTCCTTATGAACAATTAGAGCCGCTTACCCGTCGCATAGGGGAGGTTATTCAGTTATTGGATGAAAAAAGCATGCGCTGGTTGGAACTGAGCGAGTAAATTACCTTGCATAAAAAAATGGTTCAGGATCAAAAAAAGTGAATCGCTTACGCATTTCAAATTTTTTGATCCTGAACCCTTGCTTTTGCAATTCATAGAACTGCTATAATCCTTGATTTAAGAAGAATTAGTCTTTTTTATCGTGAATCTGAGATTTTTTCAGATACACTCTTTTGCCTTTATCGTTTACGATAAATTTGCGATCATCTTTAGTAATGTATACCGTTTCACCATTAGGACCTTCTTTGCCCTTATATACTTTTTGCGTGATGGTGGCGGCACCCTTTACCGCGATTTCTGCGGTTTTGTTACCTACTTTTTTAGCGGTGCTGTCTACACCCTGTGCATGTGCGCCTACGGTAGCGAAAATGCCCATGCCAGCGGCTAAGAAAAAGGTTTTCCAGTTTTTTAAAGTGCTCATATGTTGTTGTTTTTTAGACATATTATTTAATTCAAGAATGGTGCCATGAAAAAATGTAGGAAAATGCCCCACATAATTAATTGACCGACAAAGACAACGGACTAACTGTTTATGCCTCCCTTACCTACCAAATGAGTACTTTACCTCGCACCCTTCCGGACACTTGTGGAACTGCAGTCCCAAGTATTCAAAGAATTGAAGAATTTCGTCTACACTGGCAAAGAATTATCTTCAATAGGAGTGTAAGCAAAAAGGCCTGTCAATCCCAAGATTGACAGGCCTTTTTGAAGTGGTGGTTCCGGCAGGGATCGAACCTGCATCAAAGGCTTCGGAAACCCTTATACTATCCATTGTACTACAGAACCGGTAGTGGAGGGCAAAAATACTGTTTCTTAAAGAGATAAACAAACCACTTTTAGTGTGGCGCAACGCCTGCATTGATCAGGTTTACGTTGCTTTTAAAGATGCCTACAGCGATGGCCAGCAGGATAACGCCAAAGAATTTACGGAGCACCATTAGTCCTGCCTTGCCCAGTATACGCTCTATAAAACTCAAAGAGCTTAACACTACAAATATGATAATAAGATTGATGATGATGCCTACGAAAATATTGTTGGGATGGATGGTGGCCTTCAGCGACATGATAGTAGTGAGGGTGCCACTGCCTGCGATCAGTGGAAATGCTATAGGGATAAGGCTTCCCGTCTTGGCATCGCTATCGGCTTTGAAAAATTCAAAACCCAGGATCATTTCCATGGCAATCACGAAAATCACGATAGAACCCGCTACGGCAAAGGAATGCTCATCTACGCTCAGTAGCTTCAGGAAAGGCTCGCCTACTAACAGGAATAATATCATCAGGAAACCAGATGCCGCTGTAGCCTTTACAGAATCTATATGACCCATTTTTTCGCGCAGCGACAGCAGTACCGGCAACGATCCCATGATGTCAATCATGGCAAACAATGTGATGGACACTGTAATGATTTGCCTGGAGTCGAATGCTATCATGATATTGGGTTTTTGCAAATATAAGATTTCCATCATCACTTATTCATCGATGCCGGCCACGCGGAAGGTATGTCCGTCGTAGTCCAGCCGGGCCATGCGGCCCCATTCTACACGGGTATCGAACGATTTTTCCAGGGGAGTGTTCATCACATAGGCCAATATACTGCGGATTACGCCACCATGTGTTACAATGGCGCTGTCCTGTCCGGCAGCAACTATTTCCAGCAGGCTTTCTATGGAGCGTGTGTACAGGTCTTTATAACTTTCTCCATTGGGAACGCGGGTATGTACGTAGTCTGTCATCCATTCCTGTAAAGCGTTTTCGCCCAAATTGTCCCAGCGCTGCATTTCCCAGTCGCCAAAATTAAGTTCCTTTAATCGATGGTCCAGCGCAATGGTTGCCGATGGGAACAGGAACTGGGCAAGGCGGTGGCAGCGTTGTAACGGGCTTGCATATACGCTAAGCGGCGCAGTGGGCAGCAAGGGCAGCAGGCGGCTGGCTTCCGTTTCAAAAGTAGGAGCCAGGTCCAGGTCTGTAAACCCATAACAGGTACCCCGGGGAATGGAAGGAGTGGTATGGCGGATTAAGTAGATGCGCATGGTACAAAAACGCAAAGATACGAAGGGATAACGGCTATACGCCGGTGAAATTTGTGTAGGTGGTTTGCTCAGATAGTGGCTGGCCACAGCACACAGCAGAGCAGGTATATTGCAATTTCGGAAGCCTGTTGCACAGCGCCCAGGCAATCGCCCGTGTAACCGCCTATCCATTTACGCATGAGCCTCACTAAGTAACCTCTTACCAGCACCAGGGCTACCAGCCATCCACCGCAAAGTGCGCCCACCCTTGTCCAGCTAAATGGCGTCCACCAGTATAGCGACAGCAGGGGCAATATGGCGAAAAGGCCTGCCAGCAACAAGTCGCTGCTGTCAATGCCTTTAGACACGGGTTTGGCTTTGGCGTCTTCATTTTCCCGCGCGTAGTTATCGGTATAGATCACCGTTACGGCTACAAAGCGGCTCAGCGGGTGTGCTATACACAATGCCAGCATGGCATGGGGAAGGCCCAGGCTGTACAGGCAGAAAAATTTCAGGAGCATAACCAGCAGCAGTCCCACCATGCCGTAAGTGCCGATGCGACTGTCTTTCATGATGTCCAGTATCTTTTCTTTCGTCCACCCACCGCCAAAACCGTCGCAGCAATCGGCAAAGCCATCTTCATGAAATGCGCCGGTAAGCCATACAGAGAACGCCATACTAAGCAGCAGGGCCACCGGGTAAGGCAATGCCCATGAAAACAGGTACAGCGCCAGCACGCATGCCCCTCCTATAATCCAGCCGATAAGGGGTAAATATTTTGTAGCGAGATTGAGTGTCTCCGCAGCATGATTAATCCTTTCAGGCACGCGGATGCGTGTGTAAAACATTACGGCGGTGAGCAATAGCTGCCATTGTTTTTTCATAGTTGTCTATACGGGAATACCCGTCTTTCCTAAGCCTGCGTAGAACGGTCCGACACGCCTGCCTGCGTGAAGGTAGCCATGTGGTTTAAAAAACCAATGGCGGATTGTAGCAAGGGCATGGCCAGCGCAGCGCCGGTACCTTCACCCAGTCGCAGGTCCAGCAGGAGCAGGGGCTGTGCACCCAGGTAGTCCAGCATGGCGCGATGCCCTTTTTCATGCGAGCCGTGGGCAAAGACGCAATAATCCAACACCGCAGGCTGCGCCTTGAAGGCTACCAATAAAGCGGCCGTAACGATAAACCCATCTATCACCACTATCATACGGAGGGCGGCTGCCTGTAGAATGGCACCGCAGATCATGGCTATTTCAAAACCGCCGTAGGTAGCCAGTATGTCCAATGCATCGGTGGGTACACCATGTTTATCTAGCGCCTGTTGTAAGGTTTTTTTCTTTAACTCCAACTGTGCTGCATGGCTGCCGGTACCAGCACCTACACAGTCTTCCAGCGGGATGCCGGTAATGCAGTGCATGATCAGGGCCGCGGAAGCAGAGTTGCCAATGCCCATTTCCCCAAAACCAATCACGTTACAGCCAGCAGCTTGTTTTTCGCGTACCAGTGCGGCACCGGCTTCCAGGGCTTCATTACAGGCGCTTTCCGTCATGGCCTTGCCCAATAGATAGTTCTGAGTACCCCTGGCTACTTTTCGGTCTACCAGGTCGGCGTGTGGAGCAAAGTCGTGGTTTACCCCTGCATCTACCACGCAAAGCCCGAGGTTGTGCACCGCACAAAAGATATTAATAGCAGCCCCCCCGTTTAAAAAATTATACACCATCTGGGCGGTAACGGCTTGTGGGTAAGGGTTTACAAGCCCTAGTTCCGCCACGCCATGATCGCCAGCAAATACGATGATGCCCGGTTTGTGCATCATAGGGTGCAGGCTTTGCTGGATAAGTCCTGCTTGCAGGGCCAGCGCTTCCAGGCGTCCCAGAGAGCCGGGTGGTTTTGTTTTCTGATCTATTTTCTGCTGAAGCTCCGCCTGTAAAGATTTGTCCAGGGCGGGAATGCGTAAGGTAGATAACATACGGGATCATTTATTTAATGGTCATAGGCAAGCCGGAAACCATGAGTATCACTTTATCCGCCAGGCGGGCTATAAACTGGTTAGTCCAGCCCTGAAGATCGGTGAACTTACGTCCTGCTTCGCTTTCTGCGTGTATGCCCATGCCAATTTCATTGGTTACAAAAATAAAGTGTCCTTGCATCTTTTGCATGTTTAATATTTCTGTCTGGATGGCTTGCAGGGCGAGAGTGGTGTCGTACTGGTGTTTTACAAAAAGGTTGGTAAGCCACAGGGTTATGCAATCTATCACTACCACCTTGCCTTGAATGGGTAAAGTACTTACCCGTTCCTGCTCTTCGAAGGTGGTCCATTCCGGGCCGCGCTCCTGCTGGTGATGGCGTACCCGTTGTTCAAAATCCTGGTCCCAGATGCGCGCCGTGGCCACGTATATGGGATGTGTGGAGAGCTGTAGGGCCAGTTCCTGTGCATGGCGGCTCTTCCCGGATCGGGCCCCACCAGTAATAAGATAAAGCATAGCGAAAAATACGAAAAAAAGCTGCCAGCAGGAAAATATAGCTGGCAGCTTTACACCATGACAACGTTCGAAAACGGATATATATTTAATCAGCAGTAAGCTAGGATGCTACCAGCGTTTCATCCAGGGCCTGGCATTTGGCCTGCAACTGGGCTGGTAGCTGGAATAGCGTAGGGTGGAAAAGAGCCGCCAGCAATGTGATCCCTTCTACCAGCGTACTAGCACTGGGTTGGGTAAACAAGTCGTAATCGGCCAGGAAAACGGCCTTATTTTTTACGGCTTGTAGCTGTTGCCAGCCCTCGCGGTTGCGTAGCAGGTGCAGCTCTTCCCGGGAGCGTTTTACCGTAAAGCCGCAGGGGGCAATCACCAATACTTCCGGATCGTAGCGCACTATTTTTTCCCATGGCGTGACGATAGCATCGCCAGCGGGATTGGAAAGCATATCTACCCCGCCGGCCTGCGCCACCTGGAAGGGAATCCAATGCCCGCAATTGTATATGGGGGCCATCCATTCCAGGAGCATTACCCGTTTAAGGGGCGCACGGTGGGTACGCAACGTATCCAGGATAATATCCGTGCGCCGGGTAAGACCAGCCAGGTAGCGGTAAGCGGCTTCTTCCCGGGCCAAGGCCGTAGCAATAGTGATGGCGCATTGGAATACATCCTCCAGATTATTGGGCGTGAGGGCCACCAGCAGGGGTTGTTTGGCCAGGTTATGTACCGCCTGTTGTGTGCAGGCCGTATCGATCTGGCATACTTCGCAAACATCCTGTGTGAAGATTACGTCTGGCGCCAATTGTGCCAGCAACGGCTCATCCACGTAATACAAACTTTTGCCCTGGGCCTTCGATGCGGAGAAGATACGGTCTATCTCCTGGCTGGAATAATCATGTCCTTCCAGCACGCAGCGCACCACCTTGGGATGTTGTGCCAGGGCAGGTGCGGGACATTCAAATGTAACGCCATGCAGGAGGTCTTGCAAACCCATGTCGTAGATCATCTGCGTAGCAGCAGGAAGAAAAGATACGGCGATCATACACAACCCTTGAAGGTAAAAAACGACCGGCTACAAATCGTATGTAGCCAGCCATTACATCGCTTAGCGCAGGAAAGCTATTTTGCTGGCAAAGGATGCATAATCCGGCAGTTCGAAGCTGAACTTAGTTTTGCCATTGGCATCGAAGCAGGTCACTTTGGCCGAAGAGGAAGTGAAGCTTAAGGCATCGATTACATATACATCACCAGTGGCTTCGTCGGTAGTAATACCGTAGTAAAAATGAATGGCCGTGCCGTCGGTAATAAAGTTGCGGTTAATAACTTTAGCATGCTCTACATCGTACGTGATGATGTTTTGTTTAGAATCATCTAAGTAAGTGGTTTTGTAGAGATAGGCCTTGTTATAATAAATAGCCATGTTGTCTGCCTGCACAGTGGTATCGTTGCTTTGCAACTGATCGTTCTGCAGGTTGATGGTGGACAGGGAAGACGGGATGGTTGCATAATCGCCTGCACATACAACATACAAGTGATGGTATTGGTCTGCCAATACCGGTCCGGGATTAGACCCTACTGTAATAGTTTTCAGCTCCTGCAACGTACCCAGGTCCAGAATAGATAAAATGGTCTGGCCGGTATTGGGGTATACACCCGGTACGCTGATGTAAGCTTTGTTGTTTGTAATGGCAATTCCCTCGCAGCCTACACGGGTATCCGCATATTGGATGATAGCGTTAGAGGCAGTATCTATGACCAGTAGTTTACCAACGTAGGTGGTTACGTAAGCCTTTCCATTGGCAAAGGCAATGCGGCGGGGCTGGTAGCCGTCAGGAAAGCTGGCGTCTTTCAGGTCAATATGTTTGATGGATTTTACAGTATGAGCATCCAGGATTTCTATGGAGTTAGAATTATTCACAACAATGTACATCTTGCTACCATAAATTCCCAGATCGTTTGCCACATCTCCCAGATCGCGGTTGTTCGCGGTCTTGAAAATATTGGTATTTACTTGTTGGGTCTTCACATTATAAAACGAAAGATTCGCATTATTGCTGTTAAATGATCCTTCCGTAAGGATATAGAGCCCAGTGGCAGAATCGGCCTTCGGCGGCTGTACAGTTACATCATTTTTCTTACAGGCATATAGTAAGGTGGTTATGGCCACCGCCAGCAGGTATATTTTTTTGTTCATGTATGGGTGTTTTTTAAGTAAATTTTTTTGTTAATAGTTCCATTGAATGCCAAGCTGGTAGCTTCTTCCCGGCATGGGAAAATTGCGGATAATAGCATAGCGTTTATTGGTAAAATTGTCCAGCGCAGCCATCACCTTCCAGTGTTCCAGAAAGTGGTAAGCCGCGTTGAGATCGTGTACGGCAAATCCTTCCATATAATTAGAGGGTGTATTATCGCCGAGCGCGTAGCGGTAGCCTGCATAGAGCAGGTTATAGTTGAACGTAAAGCCTTTCTTTTCCACCCCGGCCATCAGCCCGCCGGTATTGCGTGGGGTGTAGGGCAATTGATCTTTGTACTGCGGCGTACCAGGTTGGGTAACATCGAGCACCTGCTGATAGGTATAATTGGCAGCGGCGGAAAATACCCATCCCTGCCAGGGTTGCAGCGATAGTTGGGCATTTACATCCACCCCGGTAATGTGTACCTGGCCGAAATTCAGCACACTGTAGGCATAAGCATTTTTGCCGGGCAGGGTTATAATTTTGTTTTTCACCTCATTGTAATAACCATCTGCGCTCAGGCTCAGCAGGGATAATACCTGGGAGAAGCTGCGTTGCCAGGTAGCACCCAGGTTATATTGGGTGGCATATTCTGGCTTCAGGGTAGGATTGCCAAAAGTGCTGTAATACAGTTCGTCGAATGTGGGGGCGCGGAATATTTGCTTGTAAAAAGCCCGCAGCCGCAAATCGTTTCCACTGAAGGGTTTCCAGCTAAGGCTTAGCGCCGGCGTGAGCAAATTATGGTGCTGCGCCGTGCTGCCCGTTTGTACGGATTCATTGAGAATATTGCTTAGTATATTACCCTGTACTTCTAGCGCCTGACTGCGATAGCGGGCGGTAAATGCATTGAGAAAGGTAAAACGCTCGGGAAAGGCATAGGCCTTCACGTTGGCATTCAGCTTATCGTATAGGCCATCACTGGCATAGGCCAGGATAAAATGCTTGCCCAGGCTACGTTCCAGCACAGCAGAGAAATAGCCCTCATAACTGTTGTAGTGGTTGTCTTGCAGGCCGGCTCCATTGCCCAGCCCCGGATCTAAATAACGGGTATGTGTATACGAAAACTTACCATTTAGTTTCAGTTGCCAGTTTTCGCGGAATGGTTTGTAATAGGTGCTTTGCACAAACGCCTGCCGGTTCCACAAATGATCGCGGCTGGGCGGGCTGTATAAAATATCGGCACCCGGTAGTTGTTGGGAATCGTCGTAGTAGTAAACCTTTACCTGCAAGGTAGACGCGTTGCTCCAGGCGAAACGATTGTCTTGTTCCAGCCGCAGGCTGCGCAGACCAGCATTTTCACGGCGCTGCTTTTCGGTGGCAATACCATTGTCGGTAATGAAGGGATAGTTGCCCTTGGTGCTGCGGTAGTCTGCATTGAAGGAAGCCGTATAACGCTTCGATGCTTTATAATGAACGGTGAGGGCAGGATTAATATACCCAAAGGAGCCGCTCTTTATGCGTGTCTGGACCTGCAAAGGCTGCCGCCCGTCTGGCGCCAGGGAAGCGGTGGTGAGTACCAGTGCAGCCCCATAGCTATAGTTACGGGCCGGTGAAAGCAGGTCTGTGGGTTGGGCATTGTATAAGGCCATCTGGGCGAGGTTATCTGCTGAGTATTTCCCTAAATCGATCTGCCCACTTTGTATATCACTGATGGCCATTCCATCATAAATTACCCCGGTATGATTGGCGCCCAGGCTGCGAACAGACACGGTTTTGAGTCCACCCAGGCCACCGTAATCCCGTACTATTACACCGGAAAAATGCTTAGCGGCGTCTGCTACCGAAAGACTGTTCAGTTGTGTTAACTGTTGCTTATCCAAAAGCTGCACGGGCATGGTAGCGCGCAAGGAGGTATCGGCCAGGCGGCTGGTTACTTCCACGCCCTGCAGGTGCCGGCTGCTATCACGGAACACTTGCTGCCCTTTGGCCCGCCCGCATAGAAGCAGTCCCGCACTGCAAAGGGCAATGCGGCACATATGATAATGATAACGGTAAGGCGGGCGATAATACATAAACGCTCTAAAATCCGGTACAGGAATCTGCCTGTACCGGATCATGATTTACAATAACCGCCTGGGGAAGCAATGCAGATAAAAAACCGGAAAGCCAGGAAACCCGGCCGGCTGGTAGATGTTCTGCGCTTTTTACCCGAAAGCGGTGGAAACGGAATAACATACCGGCAGGTCTTCTGGCTTACCGCTATGTGTTGGTCGCCTTCCCGTTCATAAAACAGTGGCGTAAGGACCAACACAATTGCACACGCAGGTGCGGCGGATCACAGCTACGGGAATAGCTCCGGCTTAGTACCGGATTCCCTTTTAATGTTCCGGGGCCGAAAGCCTCGGAACAACCGGGTATGAGAAATGGGTGGATGAAAAAATCGGCCGCCGGGTTGCGGCAGCCGATTACTGAATTTATAGGCTTTGCTTAGCCAACACCGGGAAGCGGCGCTGCATCAGCTCAAATGTTCCAAAGAAGAAGGCGCCGTAGATAAGGTTACCGTACAGCAGGTTCAGCTCAAAAGGTATGGCCATTACCAGGCAGTGAATGAAACCGCCAAAGGTCTGTGCATACGGCTGGCTGGTACCCGGGATGGTGCCAAACTTCCAGGGGCCAATATCGGAAATGATCCAGTGGATAAACGCGGCCGCAACAGCCGCCAGCACCACGTTAGATACAGTTACTTTCTTAATAATTAACTGTCCCATAAGCACCATGCCGGCAAAGGCGAGGTAGGTAAAATACCAGCCATCGTACAGCATGCCCGTGATCATGGATGAATAGTTGGGATAGAAGAAACTATTGATCAGCACGTCACTCAGCAACAGGGTGAGCAAAGGAAACAGGTATGATTTCCATTTCTGCGCAAAGTAAGCGCCGCCAAAAAGTCCCATAGCGCCGATGGGCGAGAAATTGCTCAGCGGTGTAAGATGGCCTGCACCAGCCTTGGCAAATGCTATGCGCAATACGCCTGCTGCCAGAATAAACAGCAGCAGTACACCTACCCGGGGATTAAATTGCTTAATAGACATAATTTTTCAGAGAAAATTGTAGTAAAATAAGACTCCTGCAAACGTACAATAATTTGGACAGACGGCAAAAAGCCCTCACCGGCCCCCCCCAGCGCCGCATAAAAAAAGAGGCTGCCTCGTAAAAAGCAACCTCTTTTTATGCGGTAAGAAGCATCAGCCTGGCATCCGGGAAATATATTTATCGATCTCCTTAATCTGGGCTACAAGTTCCTTAGTGGCAGGCTTTTCGGCCTTTGCCCGGCGGAAAAAATCTTTTGCCACCTTAAACTCGCGGCGGTTCATGGCGATAGTAGTAAGCTGGAGGAGAGCAGCGGCGCGATTTTCCTTGTCTGGCAAACCCAGGCGAAGGGCTTTACGCAGGTTGGTGTCTGCCGTTTTAATGTCGTTTTTCTGGAGGGCAATGGCGCCCAACTGGAAATATTGCATGCCTTCCTGGTCTTTCAGGGGGCTGCCAGACTTAATGCTTTGGCGAATAGCGGTTTCGGCCTTATCCAGATCCTGGTTGGTCATTGCCAGGTTGCTCTGCATAAAATAATAGGCGGAGCGGATAGGCTTATATAATAAATTGGGAAATTTAATACTATTCATGATGCGCATGGCACCTTCCATATCGCCAGCTTCCACGGCGTCTTGCACCAGGCGCATGGGTCCTAGCATAAAATGCGTTACCAGGCAAATTACGGCCAGGAAGAGAATGATAGTAGCTTCCCACCAGCCGATGGTAATGCCCATCACGATACCGCCAATCAGTAAAATAATGCCCAAAGGCAGGCGATAGCGCACAAATAAGTTCAATGCTTTCATGTTCGTTTACATCAAGAGGCGCAAATATAACGCAAAATAGAAGACTTGAAGACCGGAAGAATGGATTGCAAGAAGAATTGGCCGGTATGTCCTAAATTATTTGTACATACAGGCAAAGAGAAATAGGACGGGGATAGGGAAATAATGCGATCGGGGCTAATAAAACCAGGTGTAATCATTCGGTTAATAGAAAGAGGGGTACTCATGTCCAGCTACCACGGTAGGGTAATGCATGATCTTCCAGGTTGTTCCGCACAATCTGGAGGATGGCCATTTCAACATCGTGGTAGCGGGTTTGCCTTTGCTCCTTTTTGAAGTAAGCCACTTTATCCTCGTCGGGCTTTTCCTGGGGGAAGGTGGAAAAAAGCGCCTTCAACGTGGCTACCTGCTGATGGTAATCGTCGTTTTCAATAATATAAAAAGTGTGCTTCCAATCGATCTGGTTGTCAGGTACTTTAATCTGGATAGCGGTGGCCAGGTCGTACAGGAAAGGTACTGTAGCCCAACGTTTATTCCGCAATTCGTATATCCAGGCAGATACCAGGCGTTGATCCACCTTCTTTATATTGGCCAGCGCCTTCACCGGTATCTGAAATACTTGCTCGAAAACATCCTGTACATCAATCAAAACGACTTGATCGCGTTGCTCCGCAATAATAATATTATGCATACACAAACATTAAAAATAAGGGGAAAGGGGGTGACCATTTTCACCATGCGGTATGGAGTTATTAACGTATAATAAGTGCGTTTGGTTGTAATGGTTGCCAACTATTTAAGCTGCCGGACACAGGGCCCATAAAAGCCCCAGACCGGTAAGTATGCCAATGATCCCGCCACTGCAAATTTCCCGCAGGGTGTGCCGGCCCAGCAATAATCTGGAAATTCCTACCAATACCGCAAATACAAGCATAGCCACGCCCAGGGGGTAACTATAAAACATTACCGTAAACGAGAGGAAAAAGGCCATGGCGCTGTGCAGGGAAGCTTTGATAAAAAAATTCACCCCAAAACATATTGCCATCATTCCCAATGCAAACCCTACGCCCAAGGTAAGGGGCCAGGGCTGGTGCGTTAATAGCAGGATGGCGGTGGCCAATACAAAAGCCCCGATCAGGAAAAAATAAAAAGAGGTGCGTTGCTGGCGAACCGATATGTCGAAATTGCTGTACACCCCACTGCGGGTCTTACGGTAAATAAAGAGCGTAACCGGCAGTGTAATTACGCCAATAATAATACCGGCAGCAATGATGGCCTGTCGTATGCCGTAAGCCCGGAAAGAAAGGAACAAGGCTACGAGAGAGCCAAGCAGGAGCGGATGGCCGATAACGGAAACAAAGCGGGCAAGGCGCGCAAGTGCAGGCGGCAGGGTTTTCATAGGTATCAAAATTAGGATAATCTAAATAATCAATTTATCTCATTTATAAAATCACATAGTGTCGCATAAAAAAAGGCGGTGAGAACACCGCCTTCAAAATTTTAACCATATCCTATGAAAAACCTATAACAAAGATAGGCGGAGCTGCCAAGCTACAAAGAAGGATTTCGCCAATGCTGGTTTTGACTTGGTCAGTGTAAGCATTTGGGGGGTGATAACAAACGGTTAACAAATGGATGGAGGGCTATCAACCTGCTGTAGTTGTAGCTGCCCATGGCAGTGGATTGGCGCAAAAAAGCCGCTGCCCATGAGGGTAGCGGCCTTTTTTGCAAAGTTTTTTATGTAGATTATTTTACAATAACCTGCACGTCGATGTTATTGCGGGTTGCCTTAGAGTAGGGGCATACCTGGTGAGCTTTATGGGCCAGGTCTTCCGCTACTGCCTTATCTACACCGGGAATTTCCACGGTAAGAACTACAGACAAACCAAAACCACCATCGGTGTCTTTGCCAATGCTTACTTCTGCCGTGGTATTGTTGATGCCTACGCCGCTGATCTTTTCATTGCGTATCACCATCGACAGGGCGCTGTCGAAGCAGGCAGCATATCCTGCGGCAAAAAACAATTCGGGATTAGGATAATTACCAGCAGGGCCGCCTAATTCTTTCGGCATCCTAACGTCTACATCCAGAATTCCGTTGGGGGTGGTTACATGGCCATTACGTCCGCCGGTTACCGTGGCTTTCGCCGTATACAACTTTTCCATTTGATAAATTTTTTATGATGAAGTAAATGTGAGTCTAAGTGAGTCTAATAAGTAGGTTCCAGGCTATGTAGCAATGTAGATAGCTGGCCCCGGAGGGCATTAATTTGGTCCAGGGATAAATTCATTTTATCCTGCAATGCCCCGGTTACCGTGGGTGCCTGTTCCTGCAGGGCCTTGCCTGCAGCGGTAAGGTGTACCAGCACCACGCGCTCGTCGGTGGTGTCCCGCTGGCGATGCAGCAACTGTTTTTCTTCCAGGCGCTTCAGCAGTGGGGTAAGGGTACCACTGTCCAGGTAAAGGCGTGCACCCAAATCTTTTACGCTGCGGCCATCCTGCTCCCACAGCAGCACCATTACCAGGTATTGCGGGTAGGTGATACCCAACGCATCCAACGCCGGGCGGTACACGCAGGTGAATTGCCGGGAAAGTGCGTATATGGTAAAACACAAATGATCCTCGAGTGTTAAATTTTGCATTGTACACAATTTGATTGTGTAAAATTAGTTTGTTTCATTGTACTGGCCAAATAAATTTTGAAATCGCGGCAAGAAGTTGTTGGAGAAAAATGTTGCAGCGTTATGGAATACCGGGTCATTTACCATCTTTCAGTAAATACATCTGGCTTCAACACGGCCTTTCATCCATTAAAAATCTTGTTGTTATGAAAAGATCCATGCAATTACAGGTTGATGCACCCTGCTCCCAGGAATGGGAAGGCATGCAGTCTGCCATGGGAGGCCGTTTCTGCGGGAGCTGCCAGAAAACGGTGATCGATTTTACACAAATGAGCGATGCCGACATGCTTGCTACCATTACCCGTTTGGCCGGCGGTTGCTGTGGACGCTTTGCGGCACAACAGTTAGAACGCCCGCTGGTGTTACATCCTGCACACCGCGTACCCTTCCGCATGCCTACGCTCCCAGCGGCGGTAGTGCTGGCTTCCTGGTTGCTGCTTTCCCTGCCAGACAGCCTGCATGCGCAGCAGCAAAAGCCCGTGGCCACGCAGCAGGTGAGTTGCCCGCCGGGCGTCGAACAAATGATAGTAGGGGAAGTGGTGCCTTACACAGTGATTTCAGGATGTGTAAAGAATGGGTCCAGGCCCATTGCCAATGCGACCGTGTTGCTGGGCAATACTACCAGGCAAACAAAAACAGATGCGAATGGATGCTTTAAATTGGAAATGGCTGCACTGCTGCCTGATAAGGCCTACCTGCTGGTAAAAGCAGCACCATATGCTAATAAAAAAGTAGTGATGGATGCCCAACACCCGGATAAATTCCTGGATATACAATTGCAGGACCTCCGCCCCATGGTGATGGGCAAGATGACTATCAAGACTACTACCAAAACCGTACGGTAAATGGCGTCCGTGCCGCATAAGGCCCATCCCCGCATGATGGGTATGGCTGCTATTACTACTTTAAATAACAACATATGCAAGCAGTATTGCACATTGTCAGGCCCTGTACGGCTAGTAACTATACCTGCTATATGTTGTTGGGCGGCATTACATTAGGACTACCTATCTCAAAAACGCGTCCCGCCCGCTAAAAAACGTGGCAGGAAGAAATAAGGAAACGGTATTGTCCACAGATTGCGGAAGCTAATTTAATGATCCTGCCATTATAACGGCCCACCAGCCATGCTTATAGAAAAAGCCAGGATGGATCAAATTTTGTAACGGGATAATCAATACATTCGTTTACCGCTAAAAATTCAGACCATGGCATTACCTAAGTTTATGATTGCAGATGATCCGATCACCGATCCGGATAATGAATATATCTTCCATACAGAACCGCCACGCTTTTTCGCAAAACGGGTAGAAGTAGAAGAAGACGAGGAACGTGCCTACATCGATATCGTGGAAGAACTCGATAACGTGGATGAATTTTTCAAAAACGATCCGGCCAAAAAGGAAGAATTGCTGGAGGAGCTAGAAGACTGGTACTATAGCTACCTGGAATGGCTGGAAGAAGATGATGATGAGGAGGAAGATGATTAAATTCAGTATCCCATAAAAAAAGCGGGTGTTTCACGAACGAAACACCCGCTTTTTTTATGCCTTACACTAATTTACAATCACTAATACATCACGCCACACCCAGGCTTCTGCTACGTTAGCCAGGTGAATAGTTTAAGGCCGTGCCGCCCGCAGCAGTTTGCTGCGGATACGGCTGAGCGACACAGGTGTAATGCCCAGGTAGGAAGCAATATAATGCTGTGACACAAGGCGCACCATTTCCGGATGTTTCGCTAGCAGGTACTGATAACGCTCGGTGGGTGTATCACGGATGAAGGAAGTAAATAATTGCAGGTAGTGCAGTTTCGATCAAAGAATACTTTCATCATTTGCTGCAGATATACGGCATTATGGTGTTGCTTTCGATAGATGAATACATTTTCCTTTTCAAAGAAAAATGGGCAGGTGAGCTAACAGCCCTGGCTATTGAACCACACGCGTGCAGCCTTTGATCAATAGGAATGCTTTCTGGGATATTTGCCTTCTCTGAGCATAACTACGCGACGGCAATTCCAGCTGGTGGAACATGGGAACATAACGCTCCTGCGTAGCAGTGCCCAGTCCGAAATTATGCTGAAGAGCGGATGGTAACATACAAAACGATTGAAGGAGTTAAAATAAGGAATTTGGAAAGTAGTAGAGGATGCTTATTTTAGCGTTCAAATGAATTAAATGACGTCGGTAAGCCTTATCCCTATTATGCCCATCTTATTAATCATCCTGCTAGTAAGTACTTTGGTATATCGTTGGTTGGGGGTAGCTCCGCCCCAGGGATGTGGCTGTTGACGTTATTAGAGGTTATCTGGCTGTTTTTGTATTACTGCACCACTCATCTTTATGGCCTCTTTACTTGCTTACTATTAAATTGTCTGTACCTCCTTCCTTATTATATAGCCATTTTGGACCAAGCAGTGTGTCACTATCCTTTATGATTACTTCTTTCCTTTTTTTTCAAATTGATGGCGGCTAGGAGTAAACCTATTGGTTGGTTGAAGATATATGTATCGCGCATAATGCGTATCTTTCCTTTATATCTTTCTACAGTTTTCGCTTTACTGGTCGTAGTATTTACTATTTCGCGATGGACTTTACAGGAGCCATTACCAGTTGTATTGAACGAATGCAAGGGATGGTTTTTTTTCGGAACCGAATATTAACGAGGTGGCCGGTCCCGATATAATTGTGGCAGCTGTTGTATGGAGTCTGGGATTTGAGTGGCTTTTTTATTTTTCACTGCCTTTCTTTGCCGTTCTGTTATTTAGGATCAAAACATCGATTGTTGTACTGATCCTTTCCGGTATTATTTTAATAGGATTTTTAGCAATTGTTTTTATCTTTTCTACAGGAGGTGCTTTCCGGAAATTTGCCATGTTTTTTGGCGGTATCATCGCTGCATATGCAAACCGTAACGAACGTCTGCGGGAAATTGTTTCCAGTAACTAGGCATCCGTGCTGGTAATTTTGTTACTCACAATAGTGGTTACGTTGTTCGAGAATATATATACTCCTGTTCCATATGTTTGTATGATGATAGTATTTGCTTGCTTTGCTTGTGGAAATACGTTGTTTGGAATATTGTCACATCTTGCTTCTCGGCAGTTAGGGCAAAATTCTTATAGCATTTATCTTTTGCATGGGTTGGTGCTTTCCGTTACATTCCGTTTTGTACTGGGTTTCCCGTTTTCAATTGGGTTATCTGCCTGGGGTACTGGATAGTAATTACCGCTTGAAGTGTGGTATTGGTAACACTTAGCTCAATTACTTACAGATTTATTGAATTGCCTGGAATGAATGCTGTAGTCGGTATGGGACGCAGGGTAAAGAATGCATTTTCACGTTAATAATAACTAGGTAGGTGATGTTAGAATTCTTTAAATATACAGTATGTTGAAATATTTAGGCGATGCTATCTTGAATAGATTGCAAAGGGTAACTTCCTCCGGAAAGCTTATTCCGGAATAGATTGACTACGCTTCGTGGCAATTTTTTCTGTTTTTCTATACCATGTAAACGGCATCATCAACACAAAGTATACGGGGGTTTATAACAGTGCTATCAGTGACCATGAGTTCTGGAAGAATTATATTAGCCATGGAAGTTACGGTGTACAGCTTTTTTTTGTGATAAGTGGCTTTATATTGGGATTGCCTTTTGCAAAACATTACCTCACTGGAGGTAAACGTCCCGAGCTCAAAACATATTTTCTGAGAAGAGTGACCAGGCTGGAGCCTCCTTATATACTGGTAATGATATTGTTGTTTACGTATATTGTATTTGTTCAGCATAAATATGCATTTGGCGTATTATTGCCAGATTTATTACATTCTTTAACCTACACATTTAACTTTTTTCATCCGCGTTTGGTGTTACCAACTGTAAATCCCGTAGCATGGAGCCTTGAAATAGAGGTGCAGTTTTACATACTGGCCACATTGCTGGCTGCCGCATTTTTTAAATCTACCAGTACTGTCACGCGGAGGACCAAAATTATACAGAGTGCAGTACTTTTCATCCTGTTAAAAAGCTTTTATCAACCTCCATTCCGTTTATTATATGACCAGGTACAATATTTTCTGATAGGATTTTTATTAGCGGATCTTTATCTCGTTCCGATGAATTTACATATAAATCCACGATTGGCGGCTCTTTTGGGAGGTATAATGTTGTTTGCAATATGGTTATATGCGCCTTCCGGGTCCAAGAACTGGTTTCAGGTGTTTATTTGGGGGCTGGCATTGCCGTTTATGATCTTTATTCTGTATTACGTGACGTTGTTTACCCCATTCTGGAAGGCAGTTTTTAGTAAGCGGATATTGGTTACCATTGGAGGTATGTGTTATACGATTTACTTAATTCACTGCTCTATTATCTTCATTGTATTAAATTCTATAATGAGATATCGATTCAGTAAGTGGTATGCTTTTAATTGGGTGGCGCTGGCGTGGATTGTGATGTTTGTAACCCTCTTGATCAGTATATTCTTTTTCTTATTGGTAGAGAAACCATTTATGGAAAAAATATGGTACAAGAAACTATTGTTTCAAAAAAGAAAACACTTAAAATAAATGCTTGAGTGGATATTTATATAATTTAAGATGTCGTTGTAACTTCATTACCTTCGGAGTTAAGCATGAGAGCGATACCTGAGAACAGATTCTATTTGGCAACATTTATGTGTTATTTTATATAGATTTGTAACTTATGGGCAGGGTTTCTGCTATATAAACGTGATTCTAACCTCACATATATTCAAAAAAATGAATCCTATTTAAGCGTTTGGGAAGTATTATAGATTCAGTTTTTGTTTTTAAGTGTTTGGATGACGGCCTTGATGGAATGGTGGAAGCCCTAAGTTGTTGTGTTATGCAGCTCTTTTTTATTATTTAAATACTTTGACCAAGCATAATGGAATTTAGTAAGCATTTAATTAATCAAACGGAAAGTGTTACAGAAGCGCTGAAGAAGTTAAATACATTGGGTATTGATGCAATATTGTTTGTAATTGATGCCGATGAAAGGCTTTTGGGTGCCATGACAGATGGAGACATCCGGCGGGGATTTATCAAAGGACTTACCTTAAATGATCCTATAACATTTTTTATTCAACCCAATCCGGTATATATACGTTTAGGAGATTATACTATTTCCGAGATTGAAGGTTATCGAAGACGGAATCTGAAAGTTATCCCTATTCTTGATGAAGCGCATAAAATTGTTGATATTCTTAATCTTCGCGTAAGAGAAACCATGTTGCCGCTCGACGCGGTCATAATGGCAGGGGGGAAAGGAGAAAGGTTAATGCCACTTACAAAAGATTGCCCGAAGCCATTGTTGAAGGTGGGCGGCAAACCTATTATTGAACACAATATTGATAGGTTGGTTAATTTTGGTATCGACCGAATTATTATTAGTGTCCGGTATTTGGGTGATCAAATTAAAAAATATTTTAATGATGGATCTTTAAAAGGAGTGCATATTGAGTATGTGGAGGAAAATATACCATTAGGGACATTCGGGTCACTTAGCTTAATACCCTCTTTTAATACGGAGCATATACTTTTAATGAATTCGGATCTTTTAACCAATATTGATTTCGCGGACTTTTATAAATCTTTTATTGAAGCGGATGCAGACTTAATGGTGGCTAGTATCCCTTATCAGGTAAGAATTCCCTATGCAGTACTTGAAATTGATAATGGAAATGTTCGCTCATTTCACGAAAAGCCAACTTATAGTTACTATTCAAATGGTGGTATATATCTTTTTAAAAAGGAATTGCTTGAATTATTACAAGTGAATACTTTTTTTAATGCAACGGATTTCATGGAGTTGTTGATTTCAGGGAAGCGGAAGGTTGTGCATTATCCCATTCTGGGATATTGGCTGGATATTGGCCGGCATGAAGATTTTGAAAAGGCGCAGAACGATGTAAGGCATATAAAATTTTAAGATGTATATACTCATAACTATATGTGCTCGAGGAGGATCTAAAGGTATTCCAGGAAAAAATATCCGTGTTTTAGCAGGTAAAAAATTGATTGGATATACGATAGAAACTGCGCAGAGTTTTGCTGCAGGAAAGGATTGTGTAATAGCGCTTTCTTCCGATGCGAATGAAATAATAGAAGCAGCCGCGGAATACGGATTGCATACCGATTATAAAAGACCTGTTGATCTTGCAACGGACTCCATAGGTAAAATTCCAGTGATTTTGGATGTACTCAGGTACGAAGAGGCCAGTCGAGGAAAAAAGTTTGACTATATTATTGATATGGACGTAACATCTCCATTCAGAACCCATGTTGATGTGAGCGTGGCTTTCAGAATGCTTGAATCTGATCCTGAAGCAATTAATATTTTTTCAGTAAGTCCGGCCAAGCGTAATCCATATTTCAATATGGTGGAGCAAAATGAAGATGGTTATTTTGGACTTGCGAAAAAGGGTGACTTTGTTACCAGGCAATCTGCTCCAAGGGTATACGACATGAATGCCTCTTTTTATATATACAAAAGAGCCTTCTTCGATGGACCGTGTACAACTGCGATAACAGACAAGTCTTTGGTATATGAAATACCCCACACTTGTTTTGACCTGGATGAACCTGTGGATTTTGACTTTATGGAGTATTTATTGCTTAATGGGAAACTCAGTTTCATGCTATGAATGTGTTAATATTTGGCTTGGGATCTATCGGTCAAAAACATATCCGGGTGCTGCTAGAGATTGGTGGCGGAGGTACGAATATTTATGCACTTCGAAGTGGGCTGTCCGATAAAATAGTGCCTGGTGTAACCAATATAACTTCAATGGAAGAAGCTGGTGTTATGTTCGATTTTATTATTGTTGCCAACCCCACATCTACCCATTACTATACATTAGAAAAGTTACTTGGATATCAGATACCTGTCTTTATTGAAAAGCCGTTGTTTCATGCTTTACAACCTGGACACACACTTGTTGAAGAATTTGTAAAACGAGGGATTAAGACCTATATCGCCTGCAATCTTCGATTTCATCCATGCATAATTTTTTTAAAAAATATGCTGGCCTCTGGTGATCATCGTATCAATGAAGTAAATGTTTACGCGGGCTCTTATCTTCCCGAGTGGAGACCAGGAGTTAATTTTAGGGAAGTATATAGCGCTAATGCTGAAATGGGAGGGGGAGTACATCTTGATCTCATTCATGAACTTGATTACATTGTCTGGTTATTGGGGAAACCGTTATCTGCAAAAGCAACTTTTACTAGAAAGTCTTCTCTGAATCTGAATGCTGTTGATTATGCCAACTATTTGCTGGAATATGAGGGGTATACAGTTAATGTAGTTCTTAATTACTATAGGCGGAAAGCGAAACGGACCTTTGAAATTGTTTTCGAGGATAAAACGATCATTGCGGATATTCAGGGGCAGAAGGTATGGGATGATGATAACCTAGTGTTTTCTGCTAACGTGGATGCTCTTTATACTTATAGAGAACAGATGAAATACTTTTTATCCTGTTTGAAGGATGATAGCAGTCTGATGAATGACATTCAGTCAGCTTTCGATGTTTTAAAAATTTGTTTGAATAATGAATAACATAAAACAAAAGGTTATTGTCGTTACAGGCGGCATGGGACTATTGGGAAGTGAGTTTATCACTTATTTGCGTAACCACGAAGCGTTGGTTATTGCTGTAGACAAGGTCGGGGAAACCGATATAAATACACATTATATTAACGCTGATATCACCGATGTAGATAGCATTAAAAGTGCCATAAAACTGATTGTCGATAAATTCGGAAGGATAGATGGCTGGGTGAATAATGCATATCCGAGAACAGCGGATTGGGGCAAACAGGAATTTAGTGAAGAATCGATGGAGTCATTTGAAAAGAATGTGACCTGGCATCTTGTAGGATATGTTAAGTGTTGTCAGCAGGTCCTTAATCAAATGAAAAAGCAAAGGAATGGCAGCCTGATAAATGTGGCCTCCATTTATGGGATCGTAGGCCCCGATTTTTCCATATACGAAGGGACTACTATTGTTAACCCTTCTGCTTATGCTGCTATAAAAGGAGGGCTAATTAATTTTACCAGGTACCTAGCTGCTTATTATGGTTCGCATGGAGTAAGGGTGAATTGTATTTCTCCTGGTGGTATTTTTGATCATCAACCATTTCAATTTGTCCGCCAATATGAGGCCAAGGTGCCATTGAGAAGACTGGGTACCCCACAGGATATTGCGCCCTCCGTAGCCTTCCTTCTAAGTGAAGCTGCCAATTACATTACTGGGCATAACTTGGTGATAGATGGAGGCTGGACTGCTATTTAATAGTGGCGGCTGCCGGAACGTGATTTTCGCATTATTGGAGAAGTATCCATTGCTTATGGGTTGTAAGAAGGCCGGGCATGGCCGCCAATATGCATACTGTTACACTGCATACAACTACTTGTTCCAGGTCTATATAAAGTTGGCGGCTGATGCTCTGGTAGCCACTACTTACAAATTTTTTGAACAGTGCATTGGTAACCAGGTTGCGTAGTGCTTCTAACAGTTCCACCCGCAGCATGCGCTTAATAAAGATCACTTCTGCGGTATCGAAGCGGCATGTAAGGGCTAGTTTGCTGAAATAAGGGTGTTGGTCTGCAGGATGTATTCATTGCGATAAACATGCAACAAAGCGTAAATCTCCTTTATCAGTTTTTGCTTATCCGCGACCGCCGTAAGGCTGAGATGTATCTTGTTTACATCCTATACGGTAAGCTCTTTCTCTTTTGCATAGGCGTATAAAAGGTGTCCCGTGCCTTTCCGCATCTAGTATCGGAAACGCATTTGTACAATGATCGATGAGCTATAATTAGGTTAGTTCATCTTATTAAGAGCACAACAGGATGAAATATTGTCTCATACGCATATTTTGTTTTTTGATACATTTACAATGCTAACAATCAGGATCAAACCTATAAAAAAGAATTATGAATAGCTACAAGCGCCTCTACTCTTTGGATTACTTACGGGGACTTTCCGCTTTTGGCATAATGATATATCACTTGTCTACTTGGGAACTCGACCTTCATAACCCGCTTTCGCCGTTAGGGATATTTGGAGTGTATGGCGTATCAATATTTTACGTGCTGAGTGGTTTAACATTGTTTCATGTATATTTTGAAAAAATGATACCATCTGTTAATGATTTAAAGGGATTTTACCTAAAACGATTCTTTCGTATATATCCGTTACTATGGCTAGTGATCATATTAACGCTATTATTGAATGGCACTATGCCAACATGGAGGGGGTTACTACTTAATTTTACAGGGGCATTTGGGCTAATCAGGTGGACGGGCTATTATGCCACCGGAACATGGTCTATTGGAAATGAACTTGTTTTTTACCTGTTTTTTCCAGTTTTTATTTTTCTTTCAAAGAAAAGTCGAATCGGGCTTTACTTATTTGCAGCGTTTTTGTTAGGGTGCTTTTTATATTTCCCTTTTTTTAGATTGAAACCCGAGATTCTGGTGGGGCAGGAGTGGATTGACTACGTGAATCCGCTCAATCAAGTGTTTTTATTTTTGGGGGGGTATCTAATAGGGTATTGGTCTTATAAAATACAGTTATCCAATAAAGGTGCTTTATCCGTTTTACTTGTTGCATCTTTAATATTTGCTTTTTATTCACCCAACGGCATAAATGTTGCTGCGGGCCTAAATCGTATCGTATTTTCAATATGCTGTTTTCTTATTTGTTTTGCACTTTACAAAAGCACCTATCGTTTTCCCGGTATTATTGACAAATCATTGATGCTGCTGGGAGAATGTAGCTATACTGTTTATCTGCTGCATCCTATCGTTTATCTTATGCTTAAGAAAAGTATATTTTCCATGGAGAATACCGTATTACAACTGTCTCCAGGATGGAAGATGACTATGACTATAGTAATGACGCTCGTAATATCCTATTTTGTTTATCATTATTTCGAACGGTACTTCATGAAGCTGGCCAACTCCTTTTCTTATAAAGTAGAGAAAGCCCCAGACAAAGTGGTAATATCAGCAGAGGCGTAGATTGTTTATGGTAAGGCGGTGAATTTATAAGCACCGAACAGCGGAACTCTTTGCTGACGGGGCAAGGTTTGATGACGGGTTTGGTAGGTTGATAATTAACTAAGTAGCAATTAGCTGTCGTACTATTTTAGCAGGAGTTCCCGCGATTACCACATTCCCGTCTTCGAAGCTTTTATTCACTACTGCATTAGCCCCCATTTTTACATTGTTTCCTATTTCTATAGTGTTGAATATTTTTACACCAGGACCTATGAAACAATTGTCCCCTATCTTTGCCGCTGTGCGGTCGCTACTACCGCCAATGTTTACGCAGGAGTGTATAGTACAATTTTTTCCGATTTTTGCATGCCTGCTTGCTACAATACTGCCGTAATGGACTATGCATAACCCCTCTTCGAATATATTGATGGGAATGCTAAAGCCTAAACTCACACTTGCCCTTTGAAATTGTTTTCGCAGGTGATAGATATATGGTTTCCAAATAGGGTGTTTTTTGCAATTAGTCTAATATTCCAATTTACGCATAAGCTTCTGAAACTTCCAGCAGGGATCTGTAAGCAGTGTCATAATGTTATCGGAAAGCACGGGATATTTAGTATAGGCTCCCAATGCTTTTTGATCTTCTTTAAGATAATGTAAATAGTCCTTTTTGTTGGTAATATTGTGTTTTTATCTTAAATGGAAAGATGTATGATTACTTTCTAAATAAGTGAAGGTGAAAAGGTACTAAATATCATTTTGGTAATAAAAAAAGTCAGCAATTTTGCTGACTTTTTTTATTCCGTAGCCCGGACAAGGATCGAACTTGTATCTAGAGTTTAGGAAACTCCTATTCTATCCATTGAACTACCGGGCCCAAATATCCTCCCAAAACCGGAAGGCCCGCAAAAATACAGGTTTTCACGGAAAAAAGGTTATGACTGGCTATAAATCTGTGCTATCTCGTTTTTATACTTCTCCAAAATCACCTTCCGTTTCAGCTTCATGGTGGGCGTCATTTCACCGCTGTCGGTGGTCCATTCCTGGGCCAGCAGCCGAAACTTTTTTATCTGCTCAATGTGACTGAAAAACTGGTTGTAGCGGTCCACCGTTTGCTGATAGAGGGCATGCACTTCCGGCAGCAGAATGGCCTGCTCATTACCAGGGTAGGGGAGGCCTTTTTTCTGGAACCAGTCGCGCAGGTTGTGAAAAGATGGTACAATGAGCGCTCCGGTAAATTTACGGTCTTCCCCTACCACCATCAATTGCTCGATATAAACAGACTCCCGGAATTTATTCTCAATTGGCTGGGGCGCTACGAACTTGCCGCCGGAGGTTTTGAACAGTTCTTTTTTGCGATCAGTGATCTTTAAAAATTTATCGTTCACCAGCACGCCGATATCACCGGTATGGAACCAGCCGCCCTCGGTTATGGCGGTGGCGGTAAGGTCAGGTCGTTTATAGTAACCTTTGGTAATACCGGGGCCTTTGCAAAGGATCTCACCGTCGTCGGCAATCTTCACCTCAACACTGCTGATCACCGGGCCTACGGTACCGAACATGCGGTCTTCCACGGGATAACGGTTTACGCTGATCACCGGCGATGTTTCTGTAAGTCCATATCCTTCCAGGATAGGAATACCGCCTGCAGTGAATATCTTCAGCAGGCGTACCTGGCAGGCGGCGGCACCGGTTACCACGGCTTGTATGCGCCCGCCCAGGGCTTCCCTCCATTTGCTGAAAATAATTTTGTTGGCTAATGCCAGTTGTAGTTTGTACCAGGTGCCCAGGGGTTTATTAATATCGTACTCTTTGCCCAGGTTCACCGCCCAGAAAAATAGCGCGCGTTTTATACCCTTTAGCTCCAGGCCTTTGGCCATGATCTTTTCATACACTTTTTCCAGCAGGCGGGGTACCGTTGTAAAAATAGTGGGTTTCACTTCCCGCAGGTTATCGGCAATGGTGTCCATACTTTCTGCATAGTAAATGGGAACGCCAGCCCGCATAAACAGGTAAGACACCATGCGCTCAAAGATGTGATTAAGCGGCAGAAAGCTCAGGGAGCGGGCCTGCGCTGTAATGGGCAGGTAAGGCTGGCAGGCCTCAATATTACTCATTACATTATGATGGGTCAGCATCACGCCCTTGGGGGTGCCGGTAGTGCCGGAGGTATAAATGATAGACATCAGGTGATCTGGTAAAATACGGGCCTTGATGGCTGCTATTTTGCCGGCGTCTTCGTCGCGGGCCATGTCAGCAACCTCGCTCCAGTGGCGTACACCGTCTAATTTATCGAAAGAAAAAATATGTTGAAGGCTGGGTATCCTTGTGCGGATGGCGGCTATTTTATCATAAATAGCCTGGTCGCTCACGAAAACAATCTTTACTGCCGCATCGGTGAGCATGAATTCAATTTCCTGTTCCGAAATGGTAGGATAAAGGGGGGTTACCACGGCACCTGTTTGCTGGATGGCCAGGTCGGTAATGAGCCACTCGGGCCGGTTTTGCGAAATGATGCTGATTTTGTCCTGGCCTTCTGGGGTTAAATTGCCGGCGCTGATGCCCAATTGTAACAGGCCCGAACTTAATTTATCCGTCAATGCCTTCACGGCTTGTGTGCTATGTTTTACCCAGGTTCCATTTACTTTGGCTGCCAGCATATCTTCTTTGGGAGAATGTTCGAGCTGGAAATCAATTACGTCAAATAATCTTTCGGGTCGATGCATATGCTGATTGTTAGGTGAAATGCACGCAGCATGAACCTCTTTTAAAGAAGGGAAAATTTTATCATAACGCGTGTATTATAAATTTAATTAAATTATCTTATCCAGCAAGTACTGTGGATAAAAGGGGGGCCGGAAAGTCCTATCCCGCCCGCTTTTAACAAAGCATGTACGTGTACATCCCGTACGCAAAAGGCTGCAAACCATCACCGCAAATGCGGCGGGGCTTGCAGCCTTTATGCATAGAAGGGCACCCGCTTAGCGGTTGGCCACAATGTGTAAGGAAATATTTACGGTAGCGTTAATCAGTTTGTCCTGCATAGATTTATCAATGCGATAGTTCATGCCCCACAGGGAACGGTCTATATTAAAATTTGCATCGGTAATCACATGTTTTGCAGTGAAGTCTATCTTCACCGGAAAGCTGATGTTCTTCGTGATCTGGCGAATGGTAAGGTTGCCTTGCACCATATGGGTGGCGTCTTTCATGATCAGGCCATCGCCGTTGCCGGGGTGGCAGCGGGCAATGCCGGTGATGTCAAATATGGCTTCCGGAAATTTGTCTACCTCCAGAAACTGGGTGCCTTTCAGCTCACTTTCCAGTTTGTTCTTCATGGCGGTATCGCTCAGCAGGTCTATGTTTTCCAGCGACTTCATATTAATCACGAAGTGGCCGCCGCTCACGGTATCTTTCGAGAGGTATACCGTACCGCTGGAGAGCTTAAAACGCCCATGGTGCTTGCCTGTGGGCTTGGTGCCAATCCATTCTATTTCGCTATGGGCGGTGTCCAAGGAAAGGTGTTCACCTTCCATGGGCACCACTGCCTGGGCAGTAGTTACGGACGCAGCATCCGCCTTGGGCGCCTCCTGGCAAGCGCTCATGAGTAAACCAAATAATAGGGCCATTAATAAGTATCGTATATGCATCGTCGTTAGTTTTTGCCAATTTAACTGTAATCTGGAGTTATGCCCGCCACAGGAACGGGCGTGTAAAACGGAAATTATATGCAAAATTAGGGCTAATTAATCATTTCCCTATAACCTACCCATACAAAACGCAGGGTAATAAATTCCGGGTTGGTAAAACTGGCATTGCCCGCCGGATTGCCCCCAGTTACATGAAAATCGGAGAAGGCCGCGTGCTGGTTACCCAGATAGGACCGGTGAAATTCAGCGACAACGGTACAAATACAATGTTTTTGTGATACCCCACTTTACCCGCCGGTGTATGTACGCCGGATCCGGGAATGAAAAAGTTCTGCGGGGTCGTACACATCTGGCCAGCGTAGAGGCATACGGAAAAGGACCAGGTTTTTTAATACAGCATCCAGGTCGTTTACAGCGTCGGGGATGACAGAGTCTACAGCAGCTTTTTCAGTAAATACAGTCTTTTCTCCCAGCCCTTCCACGTAGCGTCCAAATGCACTGCCGCCGTTATAGTCGATCAGCTTTACGTTTGCCGCCATGTTTTTGCGGCAATAGCGGCCCTTTGCACCAAGGTGTCTGTTGTAAAAAGTGGATAGCTCCCCCCGTTTCCAGGGTGTAGGGCGATGTTTCCCCGCCATCCCAGCCGGTTTCGCCGGTCTGAAGCAATGCTTTGAAAGGTTGGTGGAGAGCAGCATTAAAAGCAGCCTCACCCTGTGAAGGGGCAGCCTCGCTGTATGCTTTCGGATGTTCGGGGTACTGGGCGTGGAAGCCACGCGCCTGCATTGCCTTCACGGCAGCATTCAGCATGTGCATGTTTTGGTGGATCATTCCGTGGAAGTTGTATTTTTCTAAGGTAAGAAAAAGGCTGCGCAATAATTACTGCGCAGCCTTTGCCATATTTTACCTTTTGGTACCAGCTTCCATCATTTCCCATAATACTCATCCGGTCGCAGTTTCAGGGGATGATCGCGCTGAAACTGGATGTAAGCATCGTAGGAGGGTTTGTGCAGGTTAGCCCATGAGCGGAAAGCGGCCTGGTTAGAGGGGGGGCCAAATATCCACTGATTGTATGCCTCGAAAAGCCCTTCCTTCAGCAATTGTTGCTGGTAGTCGAAAAGAGCGTAGGGGAATTTTACGCTGTAAAACGCATACCAGTCTAGCAGAAAGCGGGTGCGTAACATAATAAGCGACTCCGGATCTATGCCGGTAGTAACCACCATGGCCTGTTTAGACAAAATCTTTTTATAGGCGGTCAGGAAGTCTTCTTCGCCACTGCGGCTGCGTTTACTTTTTTTGCCGCTGTTGTCGTCATTCACGGCTTCAAAAAGACGGGCATCGGAGAAGAGCTTTTTGTAAGACTCCAGGAGCAGTTCGCGGATTTCCACGGTGCGGTCGGTATAACTTTCCAGGTTCAGGAAAATTTCACCATAAATGATAGCCCATACCGGTTCTTTGCCAATGTAATAATACGCGCGGGCAGCGTTGTAATAATTACCGGGATAATTTGGATCTACCCGGATGCCGGTGATCCAGCTCTTAATGGCGGCATCGTTCATCAGGAGCTTCAGTTGCAGTTGGCCGTTTTCATTGTGCAGTTCCCCGCTACTGGGAAAGCGGCGCAGGCCCCGGTCGTAAATCTTCTGGGCGCTTTTAACATCATCGCGGCTCTGGGCAATATTGCCGGCTATCTGGAACAGTTGAACATCGGCGTCCTTCTTATCCATCAGTGGGTCTATAATGCTGCGGGCCTTGGACATGTCGCCCTTGAGGTAGTAGGCAAATCCCAGTTCTTTTTTAAACTGTAAGTTATCCGGCTCCTGCTGTAAGGCCTGGTTTAGCACCAGGATGGCGTTGTTATAATCGCCTCCTACCAGGAAGCTGTGTGCGGTATTAAATAATTCGCTGGCGTCCTGGCTTTGGGCCATCACGGCGTGCGTGAGCAGGAGCAAGCCCCCGGCCATCAGTCTTTTCCATAAAGAAAACCGCATAGTCATTCCTTTTCGCTGTCGTTTGCTGTCAAAAATAAGGTATTTCTGTTCCGCGCCCATCTACCAATAATAATACCAAACGAACGGGAGGGTGGAAACGGCGGCTGGGAGGGCCGCCGCAAGCCTACATTTCTTTAGGCGATCAGGTGGGTGATCAGCCCATCGCGCAGTTTGGGTTCAAACCAGGTGCTTTTGGGGGGCATCACGTTGCCACTATCGGCAATGTCAAACAGCTGCTGGATGGTAACGGGGTACAGGGCAAAGGCTACCTGCATTTCTCCGCTATCTACTCTTTTTACCAACTCACCCAGCCCCCGGATGCCACCTACAAAATCAATCCTTTTGTCGGTTCGCTGATCTTTAATGCCCAGTTGTTTGTCCAGTATATTGTTAGACAGGATCGTTACATCCAGCACTCCGATGGGGTCTGTGGTGTAGGTGCCTTCCCGGGCTATAAGATGATACCACCTGCCGCCCAGGTACATGCCAAATTCATGCAGGGCATTGGGTTTTTTAGGCGTATGACCTACTTCAAATACATCGAAGTCGTACTCCAGCTTCGACAAAAAATCTGCCGGGGCCAGGCCGTTCAAGTCTTTCACCACGCGGTTATAATCCAGGATGGCCAGTTGGCTGGCCGGGAAAATGGTGGTCAGGAAATAATTCACGGCGCCGGCCGGTTGCAGGTTACCCAGGCTACTGTATTCCTTTTGCACCAGTGCGGCAGAGGCCGCACGGTGATGCCCATCGGCAATGTAGGTGCAGGGCACTTTTTCCTGGAACAACTGGGTTATGCTGTTCACCACATCGGTTTCGTTTACTACCCATACGGTGTGCTGTATATTATCGTCGGCGGTAAACTCATACACGGGAGGGTGTTGCTCCATCCAGTGGTCGATGAGGGCATTTACCTCCGGCACATCGTTATAGGCCAGGAACACATTGCCCGTTTGCGCCTTGGTGGTTTTGATATGGTTAATGCGATCCAGCTCTTTATCCGGACGGGTAAATTCGTGTTTCTTGATAATGCCAGCGTTATAGTCCGATATGGCGGAAGCCGCCACCAGTCCTACCTGCGAACGGCCATCCATCACCAGTTTATAAATGTAGTAACAGGGCACGTTGTCCTGGAAGAGTGTACCTTCCTGAATCATATGGTGCAGGTTTTCGGCGGCTTTATCATACACCTGCTGACTGTGGGTGTCGATATGGTCGGGTAAATCGATCTCTGATTTGGAAACGTGGTAAAAAGAATACGGGTTGCCGTGGGCGGCTTCCTTTGCTTCTAAAGCGCTCAGCACATCGTAAGGCTTCGCAGCCACGCGGGAAGCCAGATCTGGTAAGGGCCGCAGCCCCTTGAACGGTTGAATAATCGCCATGATAGGTGTGTAAAAGACTGGTGAACCGTAAAAATAGGAAATCGTGCGTAGCTTTTCCCGGCTATTCTGTTCACAATCAAACAAATGCTGTATCAAAACCGGACAAGCTGCTGCCAGTGCTTACCTGTATCTCCTTGATAATGATGGATTCCGGTATTTGGTACATTTTTGCGGCAATACTATAAATTTCCTTTGCATGATAAAAAGTTACCTGAAAATTGCCTGGCGTAATACCTGGTATCATAAGGGCTATAGCGCCATTAATATTTTTGGCCTGGGACTGGGCATGGCAGTGGCGCTCCTCATTGGGCTGTGGGCGGTATACCAGTTTCAATACGACCGTTTTTTTCCGGGCTACCGGGAAGCGGCGCAGGTAATGATCCATATAAAGCAACTAGACTTAGACCGCACGCAGCCTTCTGTATCGCTGCCGGTAAAGGAGGCACTGACCGGTATGCCCGGCATCCGCTACGTAGCGGAAAGCGGTTGGTTGGAATACCGTAGCCTGATAGCTGAAAATAAAAAATTATACCTGGGCGGCATAGGTGCCGGGGCAGATTACCTGCGCATTTTAGACTATCCCCTGCTGGACGGCGACCCGGCTACCTGCCTCCGGGAGCCTTACAGCATTGTACTCACCGCCGCTACTGCCCGCAGTCTTTTTGGGCAGGAAAACCCGATGGGCAAGCTGGTGAAGATAGACAATGATAACAGTGTAAAAGTAACCGGCATACTGAAAGATATACCTTCCACGGCCACGGTTAGTTTTGCCTACCTGCTGCCATTTGCCTTTCTGGAAAAAACCCGTAACTGGATAGCAAATTCCCGCAACCAGTGGGGCAACAACTCCTTCCAAATGTGGGTAAGGCTGGCGCCCCATACGGATCTTGCTTCCCTGAACCATAGGATTGCGGGGCTTTATAAGCGCTCGCAGGATGTAAATATGCAGCACTTTATTACCTTCCTCTATCCCGCTAGCCGCTGGCATTTGTACACGGAATACCAGGAAGATCAAAATGGGAGTGGCCTCATCGCGTATGTGCGCATGTTTTGCCTTATCGGAGCCATGGTGCTGCTGATTGCCTGCATAAATTTTGTGAACCTGGCCACAGCCCGGTCAGACCGGCGGGCCAGGGAGGTGGGGGTGCGTAAAGTAGTAGGCTCCAGCCGCAGTGAGATTATTGTGCAATTTTTACTGGAATCCTACCTGCTTACCTGTATAGCCTTTGTTTTTGCCCTCTTACTGGCAATCATAGCGCTACCGTATTTTAACCGCCTAACGGCTTGCGACATACGGATACCTTTCAGCGACCTCCGTTTCTGGCTCGTTATGGGTGGCTATCTCCTGCTTACCGGGCTGCTGGCGGGGGCCAGGCCTGCATTTTACTTATCTTCTTTCCTGCCGGTGCGGGTGCTGAAAGGCACCTTGCAGGCCAGCCATACCATGGTATTGCCCCGTAAGGCGCTGGTAGTTCTGCAGTTTGTTTGTTCTGTTACCTTGGTCATTGCCGCATCTGTCATCTACCAGCAAATAAGGTATGCGCAGCTCCGGCCTAAAGGATATAATACCAACCGGCTGGTGAGTACGGCCATGAGTGAAGACCTGAACCGCAACTATGCCGCCCTGCGCAATGATATCATGCAATCCGGCGTAGTAGAAAGTGTTTCGCTTACCAGCTCCGGGGCTACCTGGGTAGATAGCCACACCATGCTGGATGGCTGGGAGGGCAAGCAAACCCCCAACCAGTTAGGTACCGGTATTATGGAAATCGATAAAAATTATTTTGCCACCACCGGCATGCAAATGCTGGAAGGGCGTAATTTCTTCCAGGAAAATGCCCAGGCCGATAGTAGCGTGATTATTGTAAACGAAGCGGCCGTGCGGGCCATGCATCTTAAAGACCCTGTAGGTAAGCTGGTAAAATATTACGAAGGAGGTGCCCATGGCCCGGAATTAAAACAAGTAGCTATTATCGGGGTGGTAAAAGATGCTATTATGGAATCGCCTTACACGCCGGTAAGCCCTGCCATATATGTTCATGGGCGGCGGGGTAATTACCTGCTATACCGCTTGTCCAACAAGGTAGCACCGGTGGCTGCCATTGGTAAGTTGACAGCTATATTCGAGCGCTATAATCCGGCTTACCCGTATGAGTATAACTTTGTAGACGCAGACTATGCAGCCAAGTTTGCGCTGGAAAAGCTGGTGGGTACGCTGGCGGCCATTTTTGCAGGACTTACCATCCTGATCTCCTGCCTGGGCCTTTTTGCCCTGGCTACTTACATGGCAGCGCAGCGCACACGGGAAATCGGCATCCGCAAGGTGCTGGGGGCTACGATATGGCAGCTATGGATGTTATTGTCTAAAGACTTTGTATGGCTGGTAGGAATAAGTTGCTTACTGGCTGCGCCGGTGGCGTGGATGTTTTTACAGCACTGGCTGGAGCAATATAATTATCGTATACACCTGGGTGCTGGCATATTCCTGGCGGCATCGGCGGTGGCCCTGTTCATCACGGTTTGTACCATCAGCTACCAGGCTATCCGGGCGGCGATGGCCAATCCGGTGAAGAGCTTGCGCACAGAATAAAAACATGGCGTATTGTTACCGCTCTTCGGCATGAAAGGAAACTTGGATCAACTTGTTACACATAGGGGGGGGGTAAAAGACTTCCTGCCTACAATGAAAAGGCACCAGGATATCCCGGTGCCTTTCTTAAAACATAGTGGTTATTCAAAAAACGTTTAAGCTTTTTTCATGCTAAAATACTTCATCGCCTCTACCATTACTTCCACACTATCCAGCGGCAGGGCATTGTAAATAGAAGCGCGGAAGCCTCCCACACTGCGGTGGCCTTTAATGCCTACGATATCTTCTTTCTTGGTGAATTTCAGGAATTCCTCTTCCAGTTCCGGCTTGTCCATGATAAAGCAAACGTTCATTTTGCTGCGGTCTTCTTTTACCACGGTGCCACGGAATAGAGGATTCTCGTCTATCTCTCCATAAAGCAGCGCTGCCTTCCGATCATTGATCTTTTCGATGGCTGCTACGCCGCCCTGTGCTTTCAGCCAGCGGAGGGTGAGCATGGAAATGTAAACCGCGAATACGGGGGGTGTATTAAACATAGACGCATTGTCGATATGTACGCGGTAGTCCAGCATAGATGGGATATTGCGCGTTACCTTACCCAGTATGCTTTTGCGCACAGCCACCACGGTAGCGCCAGCAGCACCCATGTTCTTTTGTACGCCGCCATAAATGAGGGCAAATTTATTGAAGTCCATGCTGCGGCTCAGGATATCTGAACTCATATCAGCCACCAGGGGCACATCAGTTTCAGGGATGTGGTGCCATTGGGTGCCGTAAATGGTATTGTTTGTAGTAATGTGCAAATACTTGGCCTGGGGAGGAACCGTAAAATCTTTGGGAATAAAATTGTAGTTACGGTCTTTGGAACTGCTTACCACATCTACATAGCCAAACAATTTTGCTTCCTTGATCGCTTTGGATGACCATACACCCGTGTCGGTATAAGCGGCTGTTTCCCCGCTTTCTAGCAGGTTCATAGGGATGGTCAGGAATTGCGTACTGGCGCCACCATGCAGGAAGAGCACTTCAAAGTCGTCTTCCAGTTGCATGAGTTCCCTTACCAGGCTGCGAGCTTCTTCGATCACGGCCACGAAGGGTGGCGTACGGTGTCCTATCTCCAGGATGGACATGCCGGAGCCTTCAAAATCAATAAGCGCTTTGCTGGCCTTGTATAATACCTCGTTGGGTAATATAGACGGGCCTGCGTTAAAGTTATGCACCTTCATGTTGCGGTCAAGGTTAAATGCTTCGTTATTTTGTTCCACGTTGTCTGGTTTTTCAGAGGAAATAGAAAAAATACGCCGGGCTTACGTAATCCGGCAGTTTGCTATGGTATAAGGAATGGCTAAAGTGTGACAGTAAAACAAAGATAGATTATTCTTTGAAAAAGCGGTTCAACACATATTTGATATTGTTAATGTGTTGGCAAAATGAAAGCGATGCTATTGCTATCATTAATAATTGAAAATTTATTTACAATTGTTAGTTGTTGTCCGGTAGCTATGAAAGCATTTGTAGCAGCATGTTTTGGCCCCGTATAAAATGAATAAACTTTAGTGTTAATGCGCTAAACCCATGGTGGCCTTAGGGATATTATACCCTTAATCCTCGTAAATCCGGCTGTCCCGCATTTACCCAGGCCGTATACCAGATACTGGCCACACCTGCCATGGAGGCCCGCATGCGGCGTGCCACCATGCCACTCAGTAGTTGATGAAACTGTTTCGTATAGGCGTAAGCGTAATCACGCGTAAGTTTGCCTTTGCGAAAACCAAATGCATACCGCTCTGCTTCCGGATATTGCTGTCGCAGGAGTTGTTCTGCCGAAAGTACCGAGTCGGCGGCCTGTCCGCTGGAAATCACAGCCTCCCAAATGAATTGCCGGGGTGAGGTAAGGTATTGTGCAGTGCCTATCCAGTAACTGAATTCCGTATCCGCAAACAGTTCCGGTATGCGGGATTCCCACAAGGCATGAATGCCTTCCTGCCCGCTCAATTGTCCGTTGTGATTTGTACTGGCATGCAGGGGTACGTGGGCATCGCCCATGTAGTGGCCAATGTCTGCCGAGAGTTTTAAAATACGCCGCCCGTCGCGGGCTATAAAAGCGTTGGTGAGTGCATACATCATCTGCTCCAGGTGCCAAGGCAGAACACCGTACTGATTCAGTGTATCCAGCGTATAACAAGCAATGGCTTCTTTCCAGGCACGCGGCAGGTTGCTGTAAGGCGGCTGACCGTAATGATCAATATCAATGAAATGGCGGGGCGCCTCTCCGGCCATTGCATAACGGCGCTGGTCTGGATCGGTGGCGTGCCGGGTTATGTAATCAATATGGGGTTTGTAAAATACCAGCATCTGTGGTGGCAGGGCAAATACCGCCATGCGGTTGATGCGCTGGTGCGCGAAGAATCCCCAGGCCAGGGATGATGCCGGCATCAATAGCATTAACAGCGTTGTTAACAAATAGCGGGGGAGTAACATACCATTCAAATTAAATATTTTCTCTTTGTCTGACTGGTTATAAACAACCATTAACGCGTTATTAACTACCTGGTAGAGGGTGCTTGCCGAATTTATCGTTTATGTGAAGCCATGCTTCCTTGCACCGTGAGCCTGCTCATCGTTTACCCATCGCCTGGGAAATACCTGGGTTAAAGCGCACGCAAGACAGTTGGTTCCCACTGTTTGGCAGGATCTGTATATTTTATGTCATTGCAGCCAGCCGCCATACCCGCTAACTTTATACCGAAATACAAATAGAAAAAATATGAAAGTTGCCATCAATGGTTTCGGCAGGATAGGCCGCATGACCTTCCGCGCCCTGCAAGACAAAAATATAGACATCGTAGCCGTGAACGACCTGACCGATACGCCTACCCTCGCCCACCTGCTCACCTACGATAGCGCCCATGGCCGCTTCCCTGGTACCATTGTGGCTGGCGAAAACAGCCTGATGGTAAATGGGAAAGAAACCTGCTTCCTCAGCGAGAAAGACCCTTCCAAACTGCCCTGGAAAGAACTGGACGTAGATGTAGTGATCGAATCCACCGGCCGTTTTACCGACCGGAGCAAGGCGCAAGCGCATATCGATGCCGGGGCTAAAAAAGTACTGATCACCGCACCTGCTAGTGGCGGGGTTAAGACCATTGTGCATGGGGTTAATAATGAACTGATTGGGGGCGACAATATTTACAGTACGGCCTCCTGCACCACGGGCAGCATTGCACCGGTGTTATTTATCCTGGATAAAGAATATGGTATAGAAAGCGGTTTTATGAGTACCGTACACGCCTTTACCGCCGATCAGCATTTACAGGACGCACCCCACCGAGATCTGCGCCGGGCGCGCGCTGCCACGCATTCCATTATTCCTACCAGCACCGGCGCTGCCAAGGCCATTGGCGAGGTATTGCCCAACCTTAAAGGAAAAATGGATGGTTATTCTTACAGGGTGCCGGTCATAGATGGCTCTATCGTAGACCTCACGGTAAATCTTACCCAGGAAGTGTCTATAGCAACACTTAACGCTCTCTTTAAAAAGTATGCAGATGGCCCACTGAAAGGTATCCTGGAATACACGGAGGCACCCTTCGTATCTTCGGACATATTGGGCAATACCCATTCTTCTATTGTAGATGGCACCCTCACCCGCAGCATTCAGAAAACCGTGAAGGTGGTGGCCTGGTACGATAACGAAGTGGGTATATCCAACCGTATTTCAGAGTTGGTAGGCCTGTTGTAATTTTGACCATATGCATACTGAAAAGTCCTCCGTAAAGAAGAAGACCATTGTACTGCTGGCCATGCCCAACACTCGTCTGCTGGACATTGCAGGGCCCAGCGACGTATTTGCAACGGCCGCTAACATACAGCATCCGGATCAGGAGGTTTACGAGCTGCTGCTGGCTTCCGCCACCGGCCACCTGCAAGTGATGACCGCCTCAGGCATTGCCGTAACTTGTCACATCAACCTGATGGATATAGATTTTCCTATAGACACCCTGCTGATTGGCGGTTTTTCTTTAGCAGCGGTGCACCAGTTAAGTGCCGGCTTTTTTGAATGGCTGGAGGCGCATTATCCATCCATCCGGCGCATGGGTTCTGTATGTTCGGGCGCCTTTGCGCTGGCCAGGGCGGGGCTCCTCAATAACCGGCATGCTACCACACACTGGCAGTCTTGTGAACGGCTGGCGCTGGATTTTCCGCAGGTAAAGGTAGACAGCTCGCCATTTTTTGTAAAAGATGGTAATATTTATACTTCCGGTGGGGTTACCTCCGGGATGGACCTGGCCATAGCGCTGGTGGAGGAAGACTTGGGCCGCGAGGTGGCCCTGCAGGTGGCACGCCGGCTGGTATTGCATTTAAAACGGCCCGGTGGCCAGGTGCAATTTAGCAGCCTGCTTCCTTCGTACGACCTGGAAAGCCCGCTGGTAGCGCGTATTCACCCCTGGCTGATCAAAAATGTTCAGCAAGATATTAAAGTAGAAGACATGGCCGCACAGGCCAGTATGAGTCCGCGTAATTTTGCGCGGGTGTTCGGGAAAGAAAAACACATGACGCCCGCCAAATACTTGGAAAAATTGAGGGTGGAGGTGGCCAGGCAATACCTGGAACATACCGACCTGAGTATGGAACAGATCGCAGAAAGATGTGGCCTGGGGGGCCAGGTATCTATGCGCCGCACCTTTTTACGGCATTTACGCATTTCCCCCAGCTATTACCGGACGGCTTTCAGAACAGCCCTCCCGGAAGAAGTGGCATAACCCCCGGTGGCAGGCGTTGCTCCCGGCCATGCAGGATATATTTATCCGGGTGTATTGGTCCCGGCAGGAGCGGCTACAGGATCTTCCGGCACCATAATATGCGCGTGTACACTGCCGGTAACTCCCCCGGATACTACAAATTTCATGGCTTCCGCAGCCGTTATATTTTCCAGGATCCTCACCTTATGTTTTGGTACCAGGTACACCTTTCCCGCTATGGCATAAGATTGAGGGCAGTACACTGCCATATGATCTGTAAGCCCAAAGTGCGCCATATCCTGTTGGGTAATAAAGCCTATTTCCCATACATCCTCGCCATAAATACGGGCCAGTACGGGGTGGTCAAACTTTTTCTTCTCTCCCACAAAGGCGTCAAAAACATCCTTAATAGAACTGTAAATATATTTTACGAAGGGGATATGTTCCAGCGCATGGTCGAAGATGTCGAAGAGCCGGCCCAGGATGAAGGAGGAACTGAGGTAACCTACCAATACGATAATAAACAATACCAGTACAAACCCTACGCCTTTATAACGCAGAAAGTAAAGTGGCGTATGTTCCGACAGCAGATTTAAGGGTAGGAGGTTGTCGATAGTCTGAAACCCCCAATAAATCGCAAAGGCGGTAATGCCCACCGGTGCAAGGATGAGCAGGCCCTGGAAGAAGTAGCGGAGCAGGCGCGACGTAAAAGTATTGAAGTTGAACTTTGCCATAAGAAATGAGTATCCCAGTGTTAAAATAGCGTGTTGCAGGCCCGTAAATAAGTAGATATTAGCATAACGGTGAGCTCCAAAAGTACCTGCAGAAATAGTTGTGGAGTAAATCGTGTATCCACAACCCTTCAAAAATAAGGTTTTCACCTGCCGTTGCCTCCGCCTTCCCGGAAAATAATGCCGAAACTTTTGAAAAGTATTCCTGCTTATTTATATGTTCTTTAAAATGTTATGTTAGGACAAGCGGGTAAATGAAGGCATACTGCCCGGCCGCTTCCAGTGAGGTGTTATACCGGGATCAAGACATAAATAAGTCTGAAAGCAGGATGAAAGCAGGCAAAAACAGCTCATCTTGGTGAAAAAGTGTCTTTTTTTAATAGATTTATGGATTTTAAGGTCATTTACCAAACTTTAACAAAAGAACATTGTTATATTTGAAAAGGCTTTCCTATTTTTGAATCCTTATTGAAAGATTGAGATATAACATTTGGCATACTTAGCCTGCACCAACTAATTAAAATTAGTAATAGGAAAACCGAAAAGCGGTCTGTACTGCACACTTTGAGAAATAGATGTAATGTCCCAAAAACAACCAGTAAATTAAGCTATCCACGGGGTAGGCCGTACACAATGTGTAGATTACCATTGAAATCCTACAAAGACATCGGTAAATTTTGAGAGGTAAACCAGTATTATTTCATTCCTAATTATAACAAGAAAAGCCGTAATCTGGCCAAATTAATGAATGGCCCATGAACCGGTAGGCGGTTATGGCCTGGGATTTGTGCCGATTTAGAGGATGCAATCGCAGTAAAAGTGACTATTTAATTTCCACCTGGTAAGCCCGGAACCGTTCAATAGCGCAAGATCAGAAAGAAAGTAACGATGACGTACCAAGCATCTTTATCCTATGCAGTAAGCCAGGATCAGCAAGATTCACTTAATATATTCAGAGAGCAATTTCATTTTCCTCAACATAACGGGAAAGACGCTATTTACCTTTGTGGCAATTCACTCGGGCTTCAACCTAAGGCATTGAAAGCTGCCATACAGCAGGAATTAGATGATTGGCAAACGCATGCAGTGGAAGGATATTGGAGGGCAGAAAATCCCTGGTTGTATTACCAGCAGTTTTGCCGTAATCCTATGGCCCCGCTGATAGGTGCGCAGGAGCAGGAAGTATCTATCATGAATACCCTGACCACGAATCTGCATTTGCTCATGCTGAGTTTTTACCGGCCAGCCGGTCAGCGATATAAAATTATTATGGAGGCGGGCGCTTTTCCCAGCGATCAATACGCCGTAGAGACACAGGTTAAATTATACGGATATGATCCGGCAGACGCTATCATAGAAGTGGCGCCCCGTCCGGGAGAACATTTAATCCGTTTAGAAGATATATTACAGACTATAAGTGAACAAAGTGATAGCTTAGCCTTATTATTATTTGGCGGCATTAATTATTACACCGGGCAGCTTTTTGATATCAAAGCCTTAACCGACGCCACACACAAGGCAGGCGCTTTTGCAGGTTTCGACCTGGCACACGCGGTGGGCAATGTACCTTTACAGTTGCACGACTGGAAGGTAGACTTCGCGGTGTGGTGTTCTTATAAGTACCTCAACGGTGGACCCGGGGCTGTAGGTGGCGCATTTATTCATGCGCAACATGCCGCTAAACTGGACTATCCAAGGGCTGGAGGGTGGTGGGGAAACGATGAAAGCACCCGTTTTCTCATGGAAAAAGGGTTTGTGCCCAAAGCATCGGCAGAAGGCTGGCAATTAAGTACGGCCCAGGTATTTAACATGGTAGGGCTTAAAACCTCCCTGCAGTTATTTGGAGCAACTACTATTACCGCATTGAGTGCCAAAAGTTTACACCTAACCGGTTACCTGGAATATTTACTTCAACAACTGAAGGGTATACCATTTGAAATTTTAACACCTAAAAATTGTGCAGAACGCGGTGCGCAGCTATCTTTGTTCTTCGGAAACCAAGGCAAAGCCATTCACCAGCAACTCACAAAAGCAGGTATCATCGCAGATTTTAGAGAACCCGGCGTTATCCGGCTTGCACCGGCGCCAATTTATAACACATACCAGGATGTATTTCATGTTTATGAAATCATCTCTAATATTCAAACGTTTTAATTTAGTAAGATGAATTTTGAGAGAAACGAACGCCCCCGCAAACCTTACAATCCGGACACCAACAAAGAATCTGATCCTAATTCCAATTCAGAGAAACCAGGTGGCTACAACAGGGAGAATCGCGAGTTCAACAGCGACAAAGATGACACTAACAGTCGTCCATTTAATCCAGAAAGCAGGCCATACAGCAGGCCTAATTACAACCGCGAAGGTGGTGGAGGTTATGGCAACCGAGAGGGAGGCGATAACTTCGGCAACCGCGAAAACTTTGGCAACCGCGAAGGCGGTGGTGGTTATGGTGGCGGCTACGGTAATCGTGGCGGCGGCTATGGCAACCGCGAAGGTGGCGGTGGTTACGGCAACCGCGAAGGCGGTGGTGGCTACGGCAACCGCGAAGGCGGTGGTGGCTACGGCAACCGCGAAGGCGGTGGTGGCTACGGCAACCGCGAAGGCGGTGGTTACGGCAACCGCGAAGGCGGTGGTGGCTACGGCAACCGTGAAGGCGGTGGTGGCTACGGCAACCGCGAAGGTGGTGGTGGTTATGGCAACCGTGAAGGTGGTGGTGGTTATGGCAACCGCGAAGGTGGTGGCTACAATCGTGGCGGCGGCGGTGGATATGATCGCGGCGGTGGTGGCGGTGGCTACAACCGTGGCGGTGGCGGCGGTGGCTATGATCGCGGTGGCGGTGGTGGCTACAATCGCGGTGGCGGTGGTGGCTATGATCGCGGTGGCGGTGGTGGCTACAACCGTGGCGGTGGTGGCGGCTATGGCGGCGGCGGCGGTTTCAATCGCGGAGGCGGTGGCGGCGGCTACAATCGCGGTGGCGGAGGCTTTGGTGCCGGACGCCCGGGTGGACGCCCCGGTGCTGGTGGACGGCCACAACGTTTTACTCCAAAACCTGATAACAAGATCTACTTTATTGCCCTGCTGCCCACTGCAGAAGTAGGTAAGGAGATTATCAAAATAAAACAAGACTTCGCCGAAAAATTTGGCCCCGTTTACGCCTTGAAAGTACTGCCACATATTACGTTGCAGGTACCTTTCACCGCAGACCCGGCACTGGAAAAAGCATTCTGCGATGAATTGACGGAATTCGCCAAAACCCAGGCCCCTTTTGAAGTAAGCCTGAACGGTTTCGGCACCTTCCCCAATAAACAAAACCGCGTATTGTTTATCAATGTAGAGAAGAGTGAAACGATGTCTGCTATGCACCGTCTGCTGATCAACTTCTTGCGTAAAGAATTCGGGTTCTCTACTATGCTGGCACGTACCGGATTTACGCCGCACGTTACCGTAGCATTTAAAGACCTGTTAGACGAGCAATTCGACAAGGCATGGCCAGAGTACGAACACAAAGAGTACAAAGCCAGCTTTAAGGTGAATAACTTGTACTTCCTGCGCCACAACGGCAAGTCCTGGGAAGTGCTGCAGAAATGCAAACTGGGCGGTGTTTGATCACCCGCGTAAAAATAAAAACAACAACGCCCTGCAAAAATTTTGCAGGGCGTTGTTGTTTATTACATGAAGGCTTATAAAAACTAACTACAAGGGATACACGAAATATATTCACCTAAAAAATGAAGCCGGCCATACAGATGTATGGAACCGGCTTTTTGATTAACCCCTATGAAAACCAACTATTGTGTTGATAAAGATGTATTACTGGTCTAGTTTTATATCTCCAAGATTCGTGACCTTATCGTCTTCTACTTTCACATTCTGGATCGTAGCATCCTTATATGGACTTTTAGCATTAACGATGATGGTATAGGTGCCGGCTGTTACATTTTCAAAACTTAACACCCCATTAGATACCGCAGTTTTCAAGGTGTCGCTGCCGGCAAAGGCCCACACTTCTGAAGCTCCATCTGGCGGTAAGATTTTGCCACTAATTGAACCGCTGGCAGTATGAAAAGAATATAATATTCCAGCGAGCAATGCCATTAGCATGGCCAAGCGTATATGTTTCATAAACGATTTATTTAAATGAATTGGTGTATGATTTCATTGTTTTAACACTACTTTAAGAATATGGTGGCATAGCTTACAGTACAAATAAAATTCATCCCCGCAAATCCAGCAGTAGTGGCAGCTTTTAAAAATAATTTTGCAAACACCATGCCACAGGGGTATGCCATTTTAGGTTAAATCTTTGTAACCATTACCGCATTACAAAAGCACAAACGTTATCACTAATTAGAATGCTCCATAACTTTTGGTAATGCCCATAGTGCTGTAGAAAGGCCAGCAATCACGCTTTAGGGCAAGCGTTGGCATATTAGTAAGTGGCAAGTCCTCTACCATTACCTAAGAAACAGTCTACTATTATTGTGTACTTTTGCAATGGTTGTTTTTTGCGGAGATTTTCCGATACTAGCCGCCGAATTGCTAACTTTACCAGCTCAAATTACAGTAATGTCCGATACTCCGATTCAACAGATTGAAGATGTGGTGATTAAGTTCGCCGGGGATAGTGGCGACGGGATGCAACTTACCGGTACCCAGTTTTCCAATAATACGGCCTTAATTGGCAACGACCTTAGTACCTTCCCGGACTTCCCGGCAGAAATACGGGCTCCGATAGGCACCCTGCCCGGGGTAAGTGGATTTCAACTACACTTTTCCTCCAACCGCATTTTTACGCCGGGCGATGCCTGCGATGTGCTGGTGGCCATGAATGCTGCCGCGCTCAAAGCCAATTTGAAGGGTTTGAAAAAAGGCGGGATCATCATCGCTAATACGGATGGTTTTGATTCCAAAAACCTTCGCCTGGCCAATTACCCGGAAGGAATTAACCCGCTGGAAGATGGTTCATTAGCTCCTTACCAGTTGCACACCATGGATATCACCAAGATGACCCGCGAAGCGCTGAAAGATAGCCCCCTGGGAATGAAGGAGAAAGATCGCGCCAAGAACATGTTTGTACTGGGTTTCCTGTACTGGCTGTACGACCGCGATATGGCCAATACAGAGGCCTTCCTCACCGATAAATTTGGGAAGAAACCCGATATTCTTGACAGTAACGTGAAGGTGCTGAAAGCAGGTTATAATTACGGAGATACCGTGGAGGCTTTTTCTACTCGTTTTCACGTAGAAAAGGCACGCATGGAACCGGGTACCTACCGCAGTATTACCGGAAATACCGCCCTGGCTTATGGTCTCATTGCCGCTAGCCAGCAATCCGGTCTGCCCTTGTTTCTGGGTACCTACCCCATTACGCCGGCATCGGACATCCTGCACGACCTGAGCCGGTATAAAAATTTTGGCATTAAAACCTTCCAGGCAGAAGACGAGATTGCGGGCATTTCCTCCGCTATTGGCGCTTCTTATGGCGGTCATATGGGTATTACCACTACTTCCGGCCCGGGTATGGCGTTGAAAGGCGAGGCTATGGGCCTGGCCGTAATGTTGGAAATTCCTTTACTCATTATAGACGTGCAGCGCGGCGGTCCTTCCACGGGGCTGCCCACCAAAACCGAACAATCCGATCTGTTGCAGGCCTACTATGGTCGCAATGGGGAATGCCCCATGCCGGTGATTTCCGCCAGTACGCCTTCCGACTGTTTTGAGGCGGTGTTTGAAGCCTACCGTATTGCGGTGCAGCATATGACACCGGTGATTTTCCTCAGCGACGGCTACATTGCCAATGGTGCAGAGCCTTGGCGCTTTCCGAAAGCCGCCAGCCTGCCGAAAATCCAGGTGAAGTTCAAAACCCAGTTGGAAGAAGGAGAAGAGCATTTCTATCCATACCAGCGCGATGAAAAGCTGGTTCGCCCTTGGGCGGTACCGGGTACCCCTGGCCTGGAACACCGTATAGGTGGTCTGGAAAAGCAAAACATTACCGGCAACGTAAGCTACGACCCGGAAAATCACCAGGTAATGGTGAAGATTCGCCAGGAGAAGGTAGACCGTATTGCCGATTTCATACCACACCAGAAAATTGAACTGGGTCCGGAAAAGGGTAAAGTGCTGGTACTGGGCTGGGGTTCTACCTATGGCTCCATAAAAAGTGCCGTGCTGGAACTGCTGGAAGAAGGGTATTCTGTGGCCCACGCTCATCTGCGCCACCTGCGTCCTTTCCCGAAAAACCTCGCGGAGATCTTGCACAGTTATGATAAGGTGCTGATCCCGGAAATCAATAATGGCCAGCTTATCAAAATCATCCGTGATCAATTTTTGATAGACGCTATTGGTTATAACAAGATCATGGGCGTACCCATCACTAAGAGCGAGCTCGTGATACGCATTAAAGAATTATTGGCTGACAAGTAAGAAAAGGTTACTTTTTGCCGTTAGTACACTAGCGCAATGCGCTGTACTAGCGGCTTTTGTGCTTTTATCTCCTCACACGGAATAGCCACCATGCTGCGGGTATTTTTTTGTATATTTAGAAAAATAGGACCAGAACGTAGCGTTACTATGAAATACCTGTTGATATTAATTTGTGCCTTCTTCATTGTAAAGCACGCCGATGCCCAAACACAGCAATACCAAATTGTTTTTGCCAATCATGCGGTGGGCTTTGTCAATGCCAAGCAAGTGCAGCAAGGCAGCAACCGTAAGATCGTTATCAAAAGTGAGTTCCGTATTCTTGGCAGTATCACTACCAATCTAGAAGTACAGTTTACCGACAATATACTGGATCATGCCCGCAATGTGCGCAACAAATCCGGCACGGACGAAATTACCCTTACCCAGCACACTGGCAATTCGTACAACATCAGTCATGATAATGAGAAATCTGTGTTGCCGGAAGCTGCTGTGCTGCATTGCGTAAGTGAATTATATTTTACGGAGCCTGCGCACATTACTTCCATTTTTTCGGAAGCACAAGGACAGATATTGGCATTGAAAGCCCTGGGCGAAAGCCGTTATGAGCTTACCCTTCCCGATGGCAAGCGCAATGTGTACCGCTATGAAAAGGGTAAACTGGTGGAAGTAGAGATCAATCACACTTTTGGCAAAGCCTACATTCGTTTAGTTTCTTAAAACATAAGATTACATAAAAAAATAGCACCCGGCCTGAAGAAGGCCGGATGCTATTTTTCGTTTATGCCTAACCGTTAGTTAATCGTCTTTTCGATGATCTGGCCCGTTTGTTTATCTTTTAGAATGAGTTTCCGGGCGCCAAAGTGCGTAATTTCTTCTTTGATCAAGTAATATTGGGCGTCGTAGTCAGTGAGTGCTTTGCCACTTGTAACGCCGGTCTGGCCGCGCCAGATGTCCAGTTGCACCGGCTCCCATTGCTTGGTGGCGGCAGATTTGTAGGCTGCGTCCAGAATGGCGTTTACCACATAACCATCGTAAAATGATTCGCGGGGCGGCTGTTGGCTTTCAATAGAGTGGAACATATCGGTGAACATATGATTATAGCCAAGATCGTTGATCTCATCGCCTACGGGAAACAGCCAGCCACTGTTGCTCTCCGCTTTTTCGGCCACATAATCGGCACCCTTGCCGGTGGTAAACATTTCGAAGCCTGTGCGCAAAAAATTATTGATCCAGATGGTGCCTTCCGTACCCATTACTTCATCGCGCAGGTCCATACCACCACGGAAGGTCCAGCTCACTTCAAACTGGCCGATGGCGCCATTCTCATACTTTACCAGGGCAATGGCGTGGTCTTCGGCGTCAATAGGTTTCACCTGGGTATCGGCCCAACACATCACCTCCACTGGGCGAATGTCTTTACCGATGAAACTGCGGGCTATTTCCACGCAATGGCAGCCCAGGTCCAGCATGCAGCCGCCGCCTGCCTGCTCCTTATCCCAAAACCATTCGCTGTGCGGGCCAGGGTGTGTTTCGCGCGACTTGGCCCAGAGAATACGTCCCAGTGCCCCGTTTTGTACACTAAGTAAGGCTTTGTTGAACTTGGGGGTGTACACCAGGTCTTCCAGGTATCCATGAAAAATACCAGCTTGTTCCACCGCTTCCAGCATTCGTTTGGCTTCAGTGGCATTGCGGCCCAAGGGTTTGGTGCAGATTACCGCTTTCTTTGCTGCGCAGCAGGCTAGCACGGCGGCTTCGTGCAGGTTGTTGGGCAGGGAAATGCACACCACCTCTACTTCGGGGTGTTGAATAGCCGCCAGCATATCCGTGGTGAAGTGGGGAACGGCATAATCTTCTGCAAACTTGCGCGCACTTTCTTCACGGCGGGAATAAATACTGGTGATCTGGTCTTTACTTCTTTGACCTAATAGCGCATCCGCATAAAAACGTCCGATGAAACCCGAGCCTAGCATGGCAATTTTCATGATCAATAAGTTTTAATAACAACGTAGTGCGTTTATAAAAAACAAGGTGGGCATTAATAGCAATGATCGATTGTTTGACAGGAACAAACAACAAATAATTACGATTAATGCCCGCTATTTATGGGGAGCACATTAAAAATTAATCGTGCTATGCACCAATCGAATCCACAGCTTCGTCATCTTCCTGCTGAATGAAGTTCCGGTCTTTGAATAATAATACGAAAAGCACCAGTACTACTAAGGCAATGCCTGCCGGAATAAGCCATACGGATGTCCAGTTATGGCTAGTTTCACCGGTTTTGTAACTGTTTACAATAGGACCGGAAATATAAGAGCCAATGAGCATGCCCACGCCGTAAGTGGCCAGTGTAATCATGCCCTGGGCAGCGCTTTTAAACTGAGGCCCGGCCAGGTTGTCTGTATAGATCTGTCCTGTTACGAAGAAGAAATCATAACATACCCCATGCAACACTATGCCCCCGATGAGCATCCAGTAGCCTGCATCCACGTTTCCATAGGCGAAGAATACATAGCGCAGCACCCAGGCTAGCATGGCTACGGCCAGCATTTTTTTCACGCCCAGCCTTACAAACAGCAAGGGCATAATCACCATAAAGATAAGTTCAGAACCTTGTCCCAGGGCCATTTTACCGGCGGCGGCCTTCATGCCGATCTCGTTCAGGAAAGGGTTGGTGAAGTTGTAGTAAAATGATAAGGGCACACAGATAGCAATAGAAGCGAGGAAGAAAATAAGGTAAGACTTATTCTTCAGCAAACGCAAGGCATCCAGGCCAATGATTTCGCCGAAGGTTATTTTCTGGTTTTTGCGGGTAGGAGGTGTATGAGGGAGGGTAAAGCTAAGGAGGCCCAGCAGCACCGAAGCAATAGCGGCCATTTTAAAAGTAAGGTCCAATTTTCCGTTCTGTTCCCAGGCCAGGTATCCAATGGTAAGTCCTGCCACGATCCAGCCTAGGGTACCCAGGGTACGGATGGGGGGGAATTCTTTGCTGGGATTTTTCATCTGCCGGAAAGACACCGTGTTTACCAGTGCCAATGTGGGCATGTACAGGATCATGTAAAGAATGATGAGCGGGTAAAACGCGGTAAAGTCTGTGAGCGTGGAGCCATACCATAGCAGGGCTGCGCCCAGCAGGTGGAGGATGCCCAGGATAATTTGAGCGGCTATATACCGGTCAGCAATGAGGCCTATGATAAAGGGGGCGATGATAGCGCCAAATGATTGGGAGAGGAATGCCTGCCCTACATGTCCATCATTGGTATGCTGCAAATTGTGTAAAACAAAGGTTCCCAGTGTAACGAACCAGGCACCCCAGATAAAAAATTCCAGAAACATCATCAGCATCAACTGAAGTCGGGTAGCAGCTTTCATAACGTGCAAGTATGGCTTTTAAAACAGGTAAATAAAACGTTGGTTAAGATAATAAAAATGTAGAAAGCACCCATCATTTTTTAGTTGACTGGTGGGGCAAGGCCCTGAGGGATGTCTTTGCTACTTCTTTTTTTACGACGGTGTTGTAATACTTGCAGGCGGGCGTTAAGCCGCATTCACCACATTTAGGACTGCGTGCCACGCAGATATAGCGGCCATGCAGGATAATCCAGTGATGGGCAATATGTACCTTTTCTTCCGGGATATATTTAAGTAGTTGCAGTTCCGTTTGCAGGGGTGTTTTGGCATGGGTGGTAAGGCCAATGCGGGCCGATACCCGGAACACATGGGTATCTACGGCCATATTAGGTTGCTTGTCTACCACGGAGGTGATCACATTGGCCGTTTTGCGGCCCACGCCTGGCAAGGTCATAAGTTCCGCCACGGTGTGTGGTATTTCTCCATGAAAGTCTTGCACCACTTTTTCGGCCATGCCAATCAGGTGTTTAGTCTTATTGTTCGGGTAACTGATGCTGCGGATCAGCGGAAACAGGTCGTCGAAGCTAGCTTTGCTCAGTTTTTCTACGGTAGGGTAGCGGCGGAAAATGGCCGGGGTGGTCATATTCACGCGCTTATCCGTACACTGGGCAGATAAGATGACGGCCACGAGCAGCTCGTAGGGATTGTCGTACAATAATTCGGTTTCTGCTTCGGGAACATGTTGTTCAAACCAACTGATCACGAAGTCGAAGCGCTCTTTTTTCGTCATTACTGCGCCACTTTCTCTTTGCCGCCATAGGCAAAAATGGCTTTCAGCGCAGCAGCCCTGGGAGCGGTGCGCAGCGTGTCCAGCGCGGCGTATGTTTCAGATAAATGCGCTTGTTCTGTAGCGGGTAGAATGAGTTCGGCAGAGACGAGGGTGGTGTGTTTTTGTTGGCTACCAGTTACAGCTGAGGAATTGTTAACAGAAAGAGGTGTAGAATTATCCATGCATTATAGTTTATAGGTGATCTTGGATATACGCTCTTATAACGGTCAATGTAAGAAGTGTATTGTTATACCTTTTCAAAAATTATGCACAGGATGTGCCCATTTTGAAAGGCCGGACATCCCTTACTGCTTTTCGTTCACGATAAAAAGGTCTTCGTTGTCCTTTTTAAAGTGGTATTTCTCCCGGGCAAACTTCTCCAGGGCGGCTGGGCTGCCTAACAATTCCTGGCCATCTTTCTTAGTTTGCTCAATTTCTTTGATATAAAATGTCTTTTGCGATTCGCGTTTGCTTAATTCCTGGCTTAAGTGGAAACTGTTCAGCAGGTTTTGCTCGTCGAAGAAGGCTACCCACAGCACAAACGCCACAGTGGTAAGCAGGTATTTATTACGCAGGTAGGGCGGTAGTTTAAACTTGGGTGATGGCGTGGCGGTGGCTTGTTCTTCCATAAAAAACAGCTTTAAAAAACGCCGGGCACTAACTCGGAAGTCAGTACCCGGCGGTATGTTTACCTGCTGCTTAACCAGCAGAAATGGTCATTGACTTACTTGCCAAATTTAATAGTATTTCCCGGATAATAGGCCACTTCGCCCAATTCTTCTTCGATGCGTATCAGTTGGTTGTACTTGGCGATACGGTCGGTACGGGAAGCAGAGCCGGTCTTTATCTGTCCGCAGTTCAGGGCCACTGCCAGGTCGGAGATGGTGGTATCTTCTGTTTCGCCGCTACGGTGGCTCATTACGGAGGTATAGCCGGCTTTATGGGCCATGTTTACCGCGTTGATGGTTTCCGTTACGGTACCAATCTGGTTCACTTTCACCAGGATAGAATTGGCAATACCCTTATCAATCCCTTCTTTGAGGCGGGTTACATTGGTTACGAACAGATCGTCGCCTACCAATTGTACTTTATGGCCGATGGTCTCGGTCAGTTTTTTCCAGCCTGCCCAGTCGTCTTCTGCCATACCATCTTCAATGGAGATAATAGGATATTTGTTTACCCATTCTGTCCAGTAGGCTACCATTTCATCGCTGGTCAGCACTTTGCCGGAAGATTTGTAGAATTTGTATGTTTTGTCGGCGTCGTTATACATCTCGCTGCTGGCGGCGTCCAGGGCAATACCGATCTGGGAGCCTGCTTTGTAACCGGCTGCTTCGATAGCGGCCAGTACAGTTTCGATGGCTTCTTCGTTACTTTGAATTTCGGGGGCGAAACCGCCTTCGTCACCTACGTTGGTGCTATAGCCTTTCTTTTTCAGCACAGTTTTCAGGTGGTGGAAAATTTCCACGCCCCAGCGCAGGCCTTCTGAGAAAGAGGAGGCACCGATGGGTACGATCATAAATTCCTGGTAATCGATTTTGTTATCGGCGTGTACGCCACCGTTAATGATGTTCATCATGGGTACCGGCAGGGTAGAGGCGTTTACACCACCCAGGTAGCGGTACAGGGGCAGGCCTACTTCATCGGCAGCAGCTTTTGCCACGGCCATGGAAACGGCCAGCATGGCGTTAGCGCCCAACTTGGCTTTATTAGGGGTGCCGTCCAGTTCAATCAGCGCTTTATCAATACCCGACTGGTCGCTCACGTCCCATCCGATCAGTTCTTCCGCGATGATATCATTTACATTAGCTACCGCCTGCAATACGCCTTTGCCCATGTATACACTCTTGTCGTTGTCTCTCAGTTCTACTGCTTCGTGCTTACCGGTAGAAGCGCCAGATGGCACAGCGGCGCGGCCAAAATGACCGTCTTCTGTGGTTACATCTACTTCTACGGTGGGATTGCCACGGCTGTCGAGGATTTGTCTGGCGTGAATTGCTGAAATGATGCTCATTTTTTAAGAATTGAAATGTTTTAATATGGTTAAAGAAAAATCAGTGATTAAATAGTTGTTGGAACAACGGCTTTGCATGTTCCTTATGTTCCGCTATCCTACACTGGATCTTACTTTGTTAGTTCCCGGAAAATATTTTCCAGGCTTTGCGAATTGCTTTGCAAAGAAAGGATGTTCCGGTTATTTATCAAAGCAAATTGTAGCAGGTTTTTCCGTACGCTTTCCACGTCGTCACTGAATAAGATCCAGGTATTACCTTCCGCCCGTTGTACGTGGGAAACGCCTTGTAGGTTTTCCAGTTCTTCTTGCGCGGTGTCTTCCGCGAAGGTAACTTGTATAGAACCGCTGCTATTGCGGGTTTGGTGGAGCATGGCGATGGGATTGTCCATGACCAGTTTGCCCTTATTAATAATCAGCACACGGCTGCACATGGCTTCCACCTCCTGCATGATGTGGGTAGAAAGAATAACGGTCTTGTCTGCTCCAAGCGATTTAATTAATTGGCGGATTTCTACCAATTGGTTGGGATCCAGCCCGGAGGTGGGTTCGTCCAGGATGAGTACTTCCGGATTGTGCAGCAGTGCCTGGGCCAAGCCTACGCGCTGTTTATACCCTTTGGACAAGGCACCAATCTTTTTACTGCTTTCGGGCGCCAGGCCCGTTACTTGTATCATTTCCTCCACGCGGGCCTCGCTGGCTGCGCCCAGTTGGTGTACACCGGCAATGAAACGCAGGAATTCACGTACGTACATGTCGAAGTATAGCGGGTTGGATTCCGGTAAATACCCCACGCGCCGCCGCACTTCCATGGGTTCTTTCACCGCATCGAAGCCACACACCGCCGCATGCCCGCTACTGGGTGGCAGGTAGCCAGTGATCATTTTCATCGTGGTGGATTTTCCCGCGCCATTAGGTCCCAGGAATCCCACGATCTCTCCTTTCTTCAGGGAGAAAGAAATGTTGTCCACTGCTTTTTGTTCACCATATATCTTGCTGAGCTGCGCTACTTCAATGGACATGTGGTCTCACATTTTAAGGCTACCAAAGTAGAAAAAAAAATGCATATATGTGAAAGGACGTGCATTTAAAAAATGTTTGGTATCATTGTTATGATTCAGTAACCAACTGCATTTCATCGGAAAACATTTATGAAAAAAGTCATCGGATTTTGCTTATTACTCGCTCCCATGCTGGCGGCTGCTCAAGATATGCCTGTAAAAAATTATCCTAAAGGTTACTTCCGCGACCCGCTGGATATCCCTATTTCCCTGGCGGGCAACTTTGGTGAACTGCGTCCCAACCATTTCCATTCCGGGATGGACATCAAAACCAATCAGCAGGAAAACATAGCCGTACATGCCGCTGCCGACGGATATGTGAGCCGGGTGGGGGTGTCGCACACCGGTTTTGGCAATGTTATTTATATCACCCATCCTAATGGGTTTACCACGGTACATGGTCACCTGAACCGCTTCTTTCCGGCGCTGGAACAATATGTAAAACAGCAGGAATATAAAAACCAAAGCTGGGCCTGCGACCTTACCCTGCCGCCTGCTATGTTTCCGGTGAAGAAGGGCCAGTTTATTGCCTGGAGCGGCAACACTGGCGGCAGCGCTGGTCCCCACCTGCACTTCGAGATCCGCGAAACCGAAAGTGGCAAGCCCGTAAATCCGCTGCTCTTTGGTTTTGACGTACCTGATACGCGCGCGCCCGAGGTGCAACGCATTGCTATTTATAACCGTTATACCAGCATTTACCAGCAGTCGCCCCAGCTCATTACGGTGAAAAAAATAAATGGTGAATACGTTCCTGCACAACCCGTTATCACTACCTCACACAGCCTGATCAGCCTGGGCGTACAGGCCATAGACCGGCAGAATAATTCTGAAAATGCCAACGGTATTTACGAAGCCATCCTGCTGCAAGACCATACGCCCGACATTGGTTTTCAACTAGACCATATCGGGTATGAAGAAACCCGTTACATCAATGCACACGTGGATTATAAAACGAAAAAAAGTGGCGGGCCTTTTGTACAGTTACTGTATGCATTGCCCGGCAATAAGCTCGATATCTATCATCCGTTGAAAGGCAGCGGTATCGTAAGTTTGAGCGATGGTAGGGTGCATCCTTTGGAAATAGCTGTGAAAGATGCTTATGGTAATACCAGTGTGGTAAAATTTGCCGTTCAGTTCAAGGGTGGTGAGGAAATCCTCAGCGACAGTTGTGCAGACATGATACGCCCTAACCTGCGCCATGTTTTTGAAAAGGATAATGTAGCATTTACCCTGGGAGAGGATGAAGTGTACGATTCTTTTTGTTTCGATTACAAGGAAAAACCCGGCGCCGGCGCCAACTATTATTCCAGTGTTTTCTATCTGCAATCTGCACTGGTGCCGGTACACGATACATTTACCGTGCGTATAAAACCTTCTAAAGCAATACCGCCTGCACTGACTAATAAAATAATCATGGTGCGGGAAGGTATGGGAGACAATGCAGCCCCGGTAAAACTGGAGAACGGATGGTACCGGGCCGTTTTTAAAGAACTGGGCGCTTTTCACCTGGAAACAGATGTAACCAATCCTACTATTAAACCACTGGGCAGATTAACCCAGGGAATGAATATGGCAAAGGCTACGAAGATCTCCTTTGCAATGCACGACAATAAGGGTATAAAATCCTATTGCGGTACCCTGGATGGACAATGGCTGCTTTGTTCACGTAAGAACGATGTACTTACTTACACCTTCGATGAGCATTGCCCTCCGGGTGAGCATACCCTGGTCTTGCAGGTAACTGATCTTACGGATAACGTAGCCACTTACACCCTGAAATTTAAACGCTGACAACGAAATTTTTGCAAACGGAAATAGATAGACATGAAACATTTAAAACCAGGGGACGCTGCCCCGGACTTCACGGCGACCGACCAGGATGGCAACAAAATATCGCTGGGAGATTACCGTGGTAAAAAAGTGATCCTTTATTTTTACCCTAAGGATAATACACCCGGCTGCACTGCCCAGGCCTGCAATCTGCGTGACAATCATGCTGCGCTGCTGCGCAAGGGTTATGTAGTGCTGGGCGTAAGCACCGACGATCAGAAGAGCCACAAAAAATTTTCCGAAAAGTTTAATCTTAATTTTCCGCTGCTGGTGGATGAAGGCCAGGCTATCGTGAAGGCCTACGGGGTATGGGGTTCCAAAACCTTTATGGGACGCACGTACGATGGTACCCACCGCACCACTTTCCTCATCAATGAAAAAGGCATTATCGATGAGATCATCGATAAGCCGGATACCAAGATGCACACCGAAGAAGTGTTGCAAGTGTGGGAGAACAGGGTGTAAACATGGTGCATGCACCTAAGCGCATAAAAAAAGCCGGTCATTGACCGGCTTTTTTTATGCGCTATAAAGATTGTTATCTTTTTTGTCTTTGTTTCTTGAAGATCTGACCTGTTTTAAATTTGTTTCCTTCGGGGCTGCCTACACGGTCCATGGCGCAGCGGAAGCCGATGGTGTTTGTGGCAAAATCTTCCTGCAGGTAACGGCGGTTGCCGGGAGATAGCCAGTAGGCGCGGTCGTTCCAACTGCCACCTTTTACTACGCGGGATTTATCATTGATCAGGGAAGTAATGCCATAACCATAATCCACTTGGGAGAGAGAGTCACCATCCAGGTAGTTAATTACATCACCTTTCTGGTAGTTCAGGCGTCCGGCGCTTTCTTCGTCGGTAACGTCCCGCATTTTTAGCATACCCAGGCTGTCTTTTTCAGGTTCTTTATCACCATTCAGGTATAGCGTCTGGAACTTATTACCACGGAAGTAGTTGAAGTCGTCCCCATCTACCGGGCTTAATGGACGGAATACGTCTAGTACCCATTCGCTCACGTTACCAGACATATTATAAATGCCAAAAGTATTCGGGAAAAAAGAGGTAACCGGGCCGGGAATGGATGCGCGGTCATTCAGACCACCGGCCATACCCATGTTATCACCGGAGCCACGTTTAAAGTTGGCCAGGAACTGCCCTTGCCAGGTACCCCGGCGAATGTCGCGTAGGCCGCTGTTGTTAGTACCCCAGCTATATACCTGGCGGTTCATGATCAACTCTTCGCCCCGTTTGCCTTCTTTCTTGGAAGGGCCAGGGTTCTGACCAATATAACCGAGGGCGGCATATTCCCATTCTGCTTCTGTGGGGAGGCGGTAGTTGGGTAACATTACGCCGTCTTCAAACTGGGCTGTGCGGGGGGAGCCATCTGAGTTCTTAAATTCAGACTTGGTAGCTTTAGACATTTTACCTGGGGTGCCTTCGTACTGGCCGGCCAGGTAAGATTTGGTATCAAATGTATTATCATCTGCCTGGCTGTTTACATCTGCTTTGGAAAGCAGGCCTTTATCCATCAGCATTTTTTCGTTCACCCGGTTAGAGCGCCATTTTGCATAATCAGACGCCTGTTTCCAGTTTACGCCTACCACCGGATAGTTGTTATAAGCCGGATGGCGGAAATAATATTCTACGAGTGGTTCGTTGTAAGCCAGTTCACTACGCCAAACCAGGGTATCTGGCAGCGCTTTTCTCACTACATCGGGGAAAGATTCGCCGTATACGCGCTGTAACCAGAACAGGTACTCGCGGTAATGCACGTTTGCTACTTCCGTTTCGTCAATATAAAAAGACGAAACCGTAATGCGGCGGGGAATATTATTCCAGTCGCCCATTACGTCTTGTTCCGAAGCGCCCATCACGAAAGTACCACCCTGCACAAATACAAGACCGGGACCTGTTTGCTGATCTTTATTTTTAGCAACGCTGAAACCACCCATCTTTGGGTCGTTATAACTCCAGCCGGTGGCGGAGGAACTTTCCTTTTTCTTCCCGAACAATCCCCCGTTCTTACACGCGGTGAACGAGAACATCACGCTGGTGCCTAGAAGCAATGATAGGGAGGTTAATCTACGCATGCGATACGGCTTTATGAATTTTATTAAATATACTGATGGTAAACGCAAATTTAACATTTTTTATTTTATATCAAAAATAAATAATCTGTAATGATTTGCCTTTGAGTACCCGGATCTGGCTTTCTAATCAAGGATTTATGTAAATGGTCCAGGGTGCAGGGAAGGTAATATAACGTATGAAAGGTATTCATTATTTTAGGCGACTGTTAATTAATCTTGGAATGTCTGATTACTTTTTCCATATCCGCCGCCTGGCGCTGTTGCCCGGCGTATTGGCTGCAATGTGGGCATCTGCTTCCATGGCGGGTCCGGGCGTATTCTGCCGGGACTCCCTACCGGTTGCGGGCGAGTCCGGGCAGGTATTTCCTGTCCAGGTTTCCCTACCGAAGCAAGCGTCTGCCATGGGGAGTACTGTGCAGCCAGCCCATTCCGTGCTGGCAGATGGGAGCTGGTATAAACTGGCGGTGCCGGCCATGGGCGTGTATAAAATAGACCTTACCCTGCTCAGTAGCCTGGGCATTTCCACTACAGGATTATCTACTGCCAGTATACAATTATTCGGTAGCGGCGGTCGCATGCTGCCGGAAGCCACCGCCACACCACGTTATGCCGACCTGCCCGAAGTGGCCCTGCAGGCTGCCGATGGTGGAGATGGTGTCCTGAACGGCAGCGATTACCTTGCCTTTTATGCCCCTGGGCCCCATGCCTGGCTGTACGATGCAGGTAGTAAAACTTTTTCCCACCAGTATAACCTTTACAGCGATACCGCTTATTATTTTTTGCATCTGGGGACAGCCGGCAGCCGGATGACTACCGACAATACACCGGTGGCAGCCGTAGCGCCGCTCACCACTTATAATTACCTGGATTTCTTTGAAAAGGATAGCCTCAATTTTTTGCATAGCGGAAAGCAATGGTTTGGTGCCGCATTTGGTAGCGCTGCCGGTCAGCAAATGGCTGGCGTGGTGCGTTTTGAGCTTCCAGGTGCGCCGGTGAACGGGCAGGTGCTGCTAAATGTGCGGTTGGCTGCCCGCTGTTTTGACTACAGTAGTTTTGGCATTACGCTCAATGGCAGCCAGGTGGGCGTGGTGAATATGAACCCGGTGAGCGGTAATATTTTCGAGGCTTATGCCACTGCTACCGCTACGGGATTTACCGCCTCCCTACAGCAGGGGGATGCCAGCGTTGGGCTTCAATTTGGCGGGGGAAATAATGCACTGGGGTGGCTGGATTACCTGGAAATACAAGCGATGTGTCCACTAACCCTGCCCACCAAAGGAGCGTTGGTTTTCCGGAACAATGCAGCTATTGGCCAGCAGCGTACCTTAAACCTGGCCCAGTCCGATGCCAGTACCCAGGTCTGGAATGTTACGGATATCCTTCATCCCGTGCAAATGAACACCCGGCTGCAAGCGGGTACCCTGGCCTTTTCTGACAACGCGACTACCTTGCAGGAATACATGGCTTTTCGCCCAGCAGACCTGCAAACCCCCATAGCCATGGGCATTGTTCCCAATCAAGACCTGCATGGTATAGGTGCTGCCAACCTGATGATTATTACAGTACCCGCGCTGGCGGAGGCTGCTCATCAACTGGCGGCCTACCACAGCGCCCACGATGGGCTGACTACGCAAGTCGTTCACGTGGGCGACCTGTACACGGAATTTGCCAGTGGTAATCCTGACCCTACTGCCATCCGCGATTTCCTGAAAATGCTGTATGACCGGGGGGCTGCGCCACAGTACTTGTTACTGTTAGGCGCAGCCAGTTATGATTATAAACGCCGCAACCCAGGCAACGATAACCTGGTGCCCAGCTATGAAAGCGACGCCTCGCTGGACCCGGTAAATTCTTACGTGAGCGATGATTATTATGGGCTGCTAGACGATAACGCAGATATTTCCCAAACCAATACCGGTACGCCCATGCGACTGGCCATTGGCAGGCTGCCTGCCCGCAGCCCCGACGATGCTACTGCGGTGGTGCAAAAGATCACCGGGTATCTTTCGCCGGATAATTTTGGCCCCTGGAGAAATGGCATCACCTTTACCGCCGATGATGGAGATGACAACCTGCACCTGCAAAATGCAGACGCGCTGGCAGACACGGTCGGCGCGAAAGATGCCCAGTTAAATATCGATAAGATTTACCTGGATGCCTATGCCAAACAGAGTGGTGCCGGCGGCAGCCGTTATCCCGATGTAAACGACGCCATTGCAGCGGGCATTTATAAGGGCACTCTTATCTGGAACTATACCGGCCATGGCAACTACAGCCGCCTGGCCGAAGAAGATGTGTTGGACCAGGCCAGTGTAGACGCCTGGGACAATGCCCATCGGCTGCCTCTCCTGATTACTGCCACTTGCGACTTTGCTCCTTTCGACAATCCTGACTATCTCTCCCTGGGGGAGTACCTGGTACTGAAACCAAAAGGTGGCGCTATTGCACTGATGACCACCACCCGCGCCGTGTATGCTTATGCCAACCAGACCATCAACCTGAGCTATCTTGAGGCAGCCCTAACCCCAGGTCCAACAGGTAATTTGCCTAGCCTGGGCAATGCCCTTATGTATGCGAAGAATAGCGTATATAATAATTTTGGAGATATTATCAATAGCCGTAAATTTCAGTTATTAGGTGATCCGGCGTTGACGCTGGCATACCCGGCGCTGCGGGTAGTAACAGATTCCATTCGCCAGCAGGGTGCGGGTGGTGTGGCAGATACTTTGATGGCATTAGGGCAATATCAGGTGGCTGGCCATATTGCCGATGCTGCCGGGGTGTTACAGTCCAGCTATATGGGGGAGCTGGTTATCACCGTATACGACAAGCCTGCCCGGATGGTAACACGGGGTAATGATGCGGGTAGTACGCCTGCTACGTATAATTTACAGCATAATATTTTATACAAAGGCAAACAAACTGTTTCAAATGGAAGGTTTACCTTTACATTTGCAGTGCCGCAGGATATAGACTACCAGGCAGGTTCGGGGAAGATTAGCTATTATATTAGCAATGCCACGTTAGACGGAGGTGGGTTTTACCATCAATTCCAGGTAGGTGGTACCGCTCCGTTGGCGGATACTGATCATACCGGGCCGGTTATCCGGCTGTTTATGAACACAACGGCTTTCCGGGATGGTGACCTCACCGGACAAAATCCTGTACTGCTAGCTGATCTTCAGGATTTGCATGGCATTAATTTAACAGGCACGGGCGTAGGGCATGATATTGTAGCAGTGCTTGACGACTCCACCACGTTCTTTGTACTGAACGATTTTTACGAAGCCGCGCTAGATAGTGCGGGGGCAGGTTCCATAAGGTTTCCGCTATCGGGCCTCAGTACAGGCCCGCATACCCTAACTGTAAAAGCTTGGGATACTTACAACAACTCCAGCACCGCTGTGGTGCATTTTGTGGTAATGACCAATACCACACTAGCGGCAGAGAAAGTGTACAACTACCCCAATCCTTTTCACGATCAGACAAGGTTTGTATTTGAGCACAATCAGGAGGGCGGCAACCTGGGGATTTCCGTAATAGTCTATGCAATTGATGGCAGACGTGTTAAAAAAATAATATATACAATAAATGCTGCAGGGAGCCGTTTTGATGGGGTGCAATGGGATGGGCGTGGAGAAAATGGCGCTAAACTGCCACCAGGATTGTACTTTTACAATGTAATCGTTGACAATGGCCGGCAACAACGTGCCTTAGGAGGAAAACTGATCTTGCTATAACCTATGATGTCGTATGCAATTCGCTGTACCGGGCGCTTGCCAGACTCCAAATCCTCCTTGATCCTGACAGCATTATAACGAATATTTATAACGCATAATTTATTACTCCGGTAACAAATATAATTTTTACATGATCCGTAAGGTAACATTGAGCCTTGTGTTCACATCTTTTTCTATACTTGGCTTTTATGCCGTATCGCTGGCGCAGGTATCTACCGGTGAAACGGATGGGCGCACAGGAGAATCGATCATCAATACAGCCGTTCCTTTCTTACGCATTTCCCCGGATGCCCGCAGTGGTGCCATGGGCGATGCAGGACTTGCTATATCACCGGATGTAAATTCCATTTATTGGAACCTTTCCAAACTTCCTTTTGCAGAAGAAAAATCCGGTGTGGGCCTTACGTATACACCCTGGCTCAAAGAACTGGTAAACGACGTATTCCTGGCCACCCTCAATGGTTACACCAAACTGGACGACAACCAGGCCATTGGGGCTTCCCTCCGGTATTTTTCTTTGGGTAATATAGAGTTCACTGACTTAAATGGTACCCCCAACGGAGAATATCATCCCCGTGAATATGCCTTCGATATTGGCTATGCCAGAAAGCTTACCGAAACCTGGTCTATCGGGCTGGCTGGCCGTTACATCTATTCCAACCTGGCCAATGGCCAAACCCTGGGCGGCACTTCCATCCGGGCTGGCCGGGCCGTGGCAGCAGATGTTTCCGTATTCCACACCAAAACATTTGATAATAATAACGGTAGCCAAAATACCTGGTCCTTCGGGGCTGCCATTACCAATATCGGCACAAAAATTTCCTACACGTCTTCAGCACAATACAAAGACTTTCTTCCTACCAACCTGGGTGTGGGTACGGCTTATACTTTTGGCCTGGATGAGTTTAATAAGATTACCCTTACGCTGGACATTAATAAGCTGATGGTACCCACCCCGGATAGTTCCGGCGATTACCGCAACAAAGGTGTGGTAGCGGGTATGTTCTCTTCTTTTGGCGACGCTCCGGGTGGTTTTAAAGAAGAACTACATGAACTGATGTATAGTGGTGGGGCAGAATACTGGTACAATAATATGTTTGCTGTACGTGCCGGGTACTACAGTGAATACAAAACCAAGGGCGACCGTAAATATTTTACTGCGGGGGTAGGTATTAAATATGATATTGTAGGCGCTAACTTCTCCTACCTTGTTCCTTCCGGTAATGGTACGCAGCGTAATCCGCTTTCCAACACACTTCGCCTTACCCTTACCGTAAACCTATCCGGCAAGGGACAATAAACTCGGCGGATATCAACTTTACCAAAATTTTATGGACATCCCCCGGCTGCGCAGCACCGGGGGATTTATATTTGTAAAAAGTACCTAATAAATTTTTAGATGAGTAATTTCAGAATTGGACAAGGCGTAGACTTTCACCAGCTTGTGGAAGGGCGGGATTTCTGGCTGGGCGGTGTTCGGGTAGACCATCATAAAGGCGCGTTGGGCCATAGCGATGCAGACGTATTACTGCACGCCATCTGCGATGCCCTGCTAGGTGCCGCAGCCCTGGGCGATATCGGCCATCATTTCCCAGACACAGATGCGCAATATAAAAATATAGACAGCAAACTATTGCTGGCCCGCACCAGGGAACTGATCACGGAGAAGGGCTATGCAGTGGTGAATATAGACGCTACTTTGTGCCTAGAGGCACCCAAGATAAAACCCTACGTACCGCAGATGCAGGCCATTATCGCCCAGCTAACAGGAGTTACCATCGGGGAAGTCTCCATCAAAGCCACCACCACGGAAAAACTTGGCTTCGTAGGCCGGGAAGAGGGCGTGGTAGCCTATGCTTCTGTGTTGCTGGAAAAAGCGGCACGATAAATTATATGCGGTATCAGCAACATGCCTGGTTGGGTGCTTGCTGAAATTGGTTCGCAGTACATTACACATTGTACCGAGTACCTGATACAATTTAATATCTTTGTCAAATGTCCATTACTGTAAAAATCATTAATCAATCCAACAATCCATTGCCGGAATATGCTACGGCCAGTAGTGCGGGGTTGGACTTGCGGGCTTTTCTGGAAGCGCCGGTTACCTTACAATCGCTGGAGCGTACGCTGATTCCCACGGGCTTGTTCATGGAACTGCCGGAAGGCTATGAAGCCCAGGTGCGCCCCCGTAGCGGGCTGGCTATTAAACAGGGCCTTACCTTGCTCAATACTCCCGGTACTATAGATGCAGACTATCGCGGCGAGATCAAGATCATCGTCATTAATCTCTCCAACGAGCCACAGACCATTCATTCTGGCGACCGCATTGCGCAGATGATCATTGCACCTTATTTGCAAGTACACATGCTGGAAGTAACTTTATTGACTGATACCACCCGTGGCAGTGGCGGTTTTGGGCATACCGGAAAATCCTGATTAAACGATGCGAATTGGAATAGCCCTTATCAGCCTTGCACTTTTGGCAAGCGCCTGTAATAACACGAAACATACCACTGGTACCGTTCTGCATGTCCGCGATACGGCGGCTTTGCATCGCTGGTCCGATAGTTTGTTCTTCGCGGCTCAGCGCTCCAAAATGGCTGGCGATTACAAACGGGCTGTCTCTCAATTTTCCGACGTACTGCGTGTGCAGCCGCAAAATGCTACCGTTTATTATGAGTTATCGCGCCTGTTTTCGCAGTTGCATAATGAGAGCTATTCCCTGGGATTTGCCAAACGCGCCGCTGCGATGGACACCACAAATCGCTGGTTCCAGCTAAATCTGGCAGACGCACTGACCAATGATAGCCGTTTCGATAGTGCTGCCCTGATTTACGACCGCCTGAGCCGCCTATACCCTGATAACGACGATTACCTGTATAATAAAGGGCTGTTGCTATCCCGTGCTGGCGATACGGAAGGGGCCCTGGATGCTTTTGATAGTCTTGAAAAAAGGAGTGGAGTAGTTGAAGAAGTAGTGTACCAGAAACAACGCATGCTGCTGAAGTTGAGCCGCATTGATGAAGCGGCTGCGGAAATTCAGCAACTTATAAACCAGAATCCTACAGAGCTACGCTACTACCAGCTTCTGGCAGCGCTTTACGATGCCAACGATCGCACGGAAGAGGCACGCAAAAATTACGAATACATTCTTTCCCGCGACCCAAACGATACCCATGCACTCATGGCCCTGTCTAGCTACGCGAAAAAAAATAACGATACCACCACCTACTGGAAATACCTGACACGGGCCTTTGCCAGCCCCGATTTCAGTATTGATGAAAAGGTGGCCTATATTTACCCCTTTCTGCAAATGGCTACCATAGACAGCAGTAAACTACGGGAGGCACTTACGCTCAGCAGTCTTATTGTGCAGGCTCATCCCACAGCGGCGAAGGGATATGCTTTGCGGGGAGATATTTATTCGCAGACAGAGCAGCTGGATAGCGCCCTGGCAGATTATAACCAGGCCATTACCCTGGATTCTTCCCGATTTACGGTGTGGTACCAGGAAATGCTGATCTATTCCCGGATGAACAACAGCCAGGCCTTGCTGGATGCCAGCAATCTTGTAAATCGCCGGTTTCCCCATGAATTTATGGGCTTTTATTTTAATGGCATGGCCAATTATCTGCTGAAACACTATCCGGAAACGATTGCCGCTTTGAAAAAAGCAATCGAAGTAGGTGCAGATAAAAAAATGCTGGCCAATATCTACTCCCTGCTGGGCGATACCTATCATGCGATGGATAATGACCTGCAGTCGGATAGTAGTTACGAACTGGCCCTGGCCTTGCAACCGGAAGATCCGCTGGTATTGAACAACTATAGTTATTACCTGAGTGTACGCGGCGTACAATTAGAAAAAGCGGAACAGATGTCGCGCGCAAGTCTGGAACTGGAGCCGGAAAGCCCTAATTATATGGATACCTACGCATGGATACTTTTTCGCTTGGGCCGTTATACAGACGCCAAAACGTGGATGGAGAAGGCATTGCAGTATCCCGCCTCCCAGGATAGCCCGGGTATGTTGGAGCACTATGGCGATATTTTATTTAATTTAAAAGACGCAGATAAGGCAGTTGAATATTGGCAGAAAGCCCGGGACAAGGGGGGCGACTCCTCCCTACTGGCACGTAAAATTGCGGAGAAACGTTATATCCCCGATGTTACGCCGGCACACCCGTAAACTGGCATTCTTTTTAGACAACACGAGGTAGAAACAAGTACAAATGAACAGGACGTTTACCAATATTGCCATTACATTTTTAATTACGCTCACCGGCCTGCTGGGAAGCGCCTGCCGCCATTCCCGTCACATTGCCCGGCCCGTATTTGTATCAGATACAACGGCCCATACCACAGCTACCGATACGGCCACTGCCGCTAATAGTGAAGCAGATTTATATCGCCAGCGCATGCTGGCACGTGTTAAGCGTCACTATATCAGTTTCAGCACATTCTCGGCCAAACTAAAACTGGATTATGATAACGACCAAGGCAAGTCTTTAAGCCTTACCGCCAACATTCGCATCCGCAAAGACAGCGCCGTGTGGATCTCCATCTCCGCCCCAATCGTGGGCGAAGTGGCCCGTGCGCTGATAACGCCGGATAGCCTTAAGGTGATCAATAAGTTTGAAAAAAAGCTGATCTTGCGCAAGCTGTCCGATGCGCATGATATCCTGAATATTCCTATGGACTTTAATACTTTGCAAGACCTCATTGTTGGCAATCCTGTATTTTTTACTGATTCTGTGTACAATGTTGTGCGTACCCCTTCCGTTATCTCCTTTGACTGCAATGGTGGCACGTTCATGAGCGTATTCAATGTATTTGCCGATGACTTTAACCTGCAGCAAAGCAAAGTGACAGACAAAGACAGTACCCTGGCCACTAAACGGTCGTGCGAGCTGACTTATGGAGATTACCACGATCTGCAGGGACATAAATTTGCCAATAGCCGCCGCATATTCGTTTCAGAAAAACATGTCACGAAGATAGGGCTGGACTTTAACCGGGCAGACTTTGATCAGGCCGTAAGCCTGCCTTTTAGCATACCGGCCAGCGGATACACTGTACAATAACTTACCCATAAAATAATTCATGTTGCAGCTTAAAAAATTTATCCCGTTCATATGGATCGTGTTGCTGGTGCCGGTGCTGTCGCTAGGTCAAAACACAGGACAACCTAACTCCCGGGAAGACCTGGAGCGCCGTAAACGGGAGTTGCAGAAAGAAATAGACGATGCCAATGATGCGTTGCGGGAAACCAAGAAAAGTACCAAAGAAAACATGGGCCAGTTGCGCGCATTGCGCGATAAAATAGTACTGCGCACCCGCCTGATCGAAAACATTAATGGGGAGCTGGGTTTTATCAATGAAGATATTTCCAATGCTTCGCGCGATGTGAAGACCCTGCAAAAAGACCTGGACACACTCAAAGCGCAATATGCCCAACTGGTGGTGTATGCGTATAAGAACCGGAGTACCTATGATATGATGAACTTTATCTTCTCTGCGCAAAATTTTAACGACGCGATTAAGCGATACCAATACCTGAAGCAATACCGGGAATACCGCCGCCGCCAGGCAGATAACATCGTGGAAACAGAACAACAACTGCAAGCCAAGATTGGTAACCTGCAAAATCAGAAATTGAAACGTGCGGATGCCTTGAAAAATGAAGAGCAGGAACGCCAAACGCTGGAAGCTGATAAGAAAGAGAAGGATATGGTGGTCAATGACCTTAAAGGCCGGGAAAAGGAATTGTTACAGGCTATTAACCAGCGTAAAAAAGAAGCCGCAGAAGTACAGTCTGCCATTCGTGCGGTAATACGCCGTGAAATTGAGGAGGCAAGACGTAAAGCTGCCGAAGAAGAAATAGCCCGCAAAAAAGCAGAGGATGAACGTAGGGCCAGAGAAAAAGCAGCCCGTGAAGCCGCCGCTGCACAAGCTGCCCGTGATGCCGCTGCCGCTAAAGCCGCTGCTGCCGCCAATAAAGTGGCTAATAAACCCGCCGATAATAAACCAGACGTAGCGGTTGAAACGCCACCTTCTAGTACGGTAAGCAAGCCTGCGGTAGAAGACAAAACCGCTGCAAAACCCGCCCGTGCGGAAAACTGGCTGGAAGCCACTCCCGAAGCATTGGCCCTGTCCGAAAGTTTTGAAGCCAACCAGGGCAAGCTGCCATGGCCGGTAGATGCAGGCCACATCATTAATCACTTTGGCTTGCAGCAACACCCGGTGAATGTGAAGATCGTGGAAGATTTTGATGGCGTAGTAATAGCCACCAATCGCAATGGCAGGGTAAAAGCGGTGTTTGGTGGAGACGTCGCTGCCGTGGCGGTAGTACCCGGTGCTGGTTATGTAGTGATGATACGCCATGGCCAGTATTTCACCAACTATGTGCGCCTGGCGTCCGTAAGCGTGAAGAAGGGAGATAAAATTAAAACAGGTCAAAGCCTGGGCGTAGCCAGTTACAGTGAGGAAGAAAACGCTGGCATCGTGGAATTGCAGATATGGAAAGGCACGCAAAAGCAAAATCCGGAACGCTGGATTTTGCGGAGATAAATATTAGCCTCACATTTTTTGATACTAAAAAAAGGCGGTCCGTAATGGGCCGCCTTTTTAATGAGTGTTTAGCACTTTACATTTTTTCAAAGATCATGGCGGCGCCCTGGCCTACTCCCACACACATGGTGGCCAATCCGTACCGGGCATTTGATAAACGCTGCATTTCGTGCAGCAGCGTACCGGTAATGCGCGCGCCGGAGCAGCCCAATGGATGGCCGATGGCAATAGCTCCGCCGTTTACATTAATCCTGGCGGGATCTAATTGCAGGTCCTGTATGCAGGCCAGGGATTGAGCGGCAAAGGCTTCGTTCAGTTCTATCAAATCCAGGTTGGATACGCTAAGACCTGCGCGCAGCAAGGCCTTGCGCGTAGCTGGCACCGGTCCTATTCCCATAATGGCAGGATCTACACCGGCAACGGCCATGGATTTTACCTGAGCGATGGGGGTGAGCCCATACATTTTCAGTGCTCTTTCCGATACGACCAGCACCATGGCAGCACCATCGTTTATGCCAGATGAGTTGCCGGCGGTAACGCTGCCATCGGCGGCGAATACGGGTTTCAGGCCAGACAGTTTTTCCAGCGAGGTATCGCGTGGCGGCTCGTCTTTGGCAAAAATTACCTGCTCTTCTTTGTTGGGGGTAATGGCTACCGGCACAATTTCTTTTGCCCACTTACCGGTTTGCAGGGCAGTTTTATATTTCTGCTGGCTGTGCAAGGCAAAAATGTCTTGTGCTTCGCGGGATATCTTCCATTGACGGGCCACATTTTCGGCCGTTTCGCCCATGGAATAGGGAGGGTATAGTAGCGCCAGTTTTTTATTGGTGAAACGCCAGCCGATGGTGGAGTCATACAACTCTGTATTGCGGCTAAAAGCTCCATTGGCCTTGGGCATTACAAGGGGGGCGCGGGTCATGCTTTCTACGCCGCCGGCCAGGTATACATCGCCTTCATTACACATTACGGCGCGGGCGGCATCCATCACCGCTTGCATACCAGCGGCGCAAAGACGGTTTACGGTATTGCCAGCCACTGATACCGGCAGCCCGGCCAGGAGAGCGGCCATACGGGCCACATCGCGGCTATCTTCCCCTGCCTGGTTGGTGGCGCCGGCTATTACATCTTCAATACCAGCAGGGTCTATACTATCATTTCGGGTAAGTATGGCATTGATCACGTGCGCCAGGAGATCGTCTGGCCGAACGTTGCGAAGGGCGCCCCCGTACTTGCCTATAGGCGTACGAACGGCATCTACGATGTAAGCTGCTTGCATGTGATGGAAATAATTTGTTGAATGTTCCATGATAAAAATCCGTGGAAATGGCCGGTAATTTAGCCTTTTTTACGTTAGCAGCGCAACTGCTGCATACCATGCCATAATTTCCACATATAACAAAAGGAGTGCGCCAATTATCTGCATATTTCGCGCGCCCATGAAAAAATTACAGCCTTTCAAAAATTGAGGCTGGTCTAGGAGATGGGATCACCGTAATTTGATATAAATCTATTAACCGGATTTTCTCATCGAATACCCTTTTTTCCATCTAACTAGCCCCAAAAGCTTTTTTTCTTTCCATCTGTGCCCCCAATAAGCAATCCCTTCTTCCGGCCTGAAGACCAGGCCGGCATGAAGTTGGGAAGTCTCCCTGCTGCCAGTATACTTAACTAGCTTATCCCCAACGCATTATTCACTTATTGCACTTTACAACTCCCATACCCTTATTTTACCCTATCTTTGCAGTTGCTTATCCGACTGCCGAAAGGTAGCCAATTACTCAGTTAACGATCTGTAATGCATTCAGAACAAAAAAAGAATATCCGGCAATATGACTTGCCGTCCCTCCAGCAGTACTTCCAAGAAATCGGTGAAAAACCCTTCCGCGCCAAGCAAGTCTATGAATGGCTATGGTTAAAACATGCCCCCACTTTTGAGGCCATGACCAACCTGTCTAAGCCGCTGCGCTTATCGCTGGAAAACAATTTTTCCCTGCCCGCAGTAACGGTTGATACCTTGCAAAAAAGTGAAGATGGCACCATGAAAAGCCGCTTCCGCCTGCATGATGGTCACTTTGTGGAAGGCGTACTTATTCCTACTGAAACCCGGCAAACAGCCTGTGTATCATCCCAAGTGGGCTGTAGCCTTAGCTGTAAATTCTGCGCTACCGGCACCATGGGGCGCAAGCGCAATCTTAACTTCGACGAAATTTATGATGAGGTAGCCCTGCTAAACCAACAAGCCTTGCAGAGCAGTGGCAAGAAACTTACTAATATCGTATACATGGGCATGGGTGAACCTTTGCTCAATTATAACAATGTACTTAAATCCATTGAGCGTATTACCGCTGCCGATGGCCTGGCCATGTCGCCCAAGCGTATTACTGTGAGCACAGCGGGTATTGCCAAAATGATCCGCCAGTTGGGCGATGATAAAGTGCGCTTTAACCTGGCACTCTCCCTGCATGCAGCCAACGATACTAAGCGCAACGAGATTATGCCGATCAATGAAACCAACGACCTTAAGTCACTGATCGATGCGCTCAACTACTTTTACAAACAAACTGAAAGTCAGATATCTTTCGAATATATCCTGTTCCGCAATTTTAACGACAGTCTACAGGATGCGGACGATCTGATCAAAGTATACCGCCAGGTACCAGCTGATCTGGTAAACATTATCGAGTACAACCCGATAGATGGTGGCCGTTTTGCCAAGCCCGATGAAGACAAAGTACAGGCCTTCATGGACTACCTGAGTAAGCACCGGGTAAACTCCCGCCTGCGCCGCAGCCGTGGCAAAGACATTGATGCTGCCTGCGGACAACTTGCTAATAAGATCGCATAATTTCCGTCATTTCACCACGACATCCTGCCTCCCGGGCGGGATGCTCATTTTTATAAGTACTGCAGGAATGCAGCAGATAATGCACAAGTATGAAAACAAACAGACCTGGCGGCAAGCGTGCTGCCTCCCCACGCAGCGCAGATGCTAAAAAAGGCGGCTTTAAAAAAGAAGGCGGCGCTGGCAAATCTTTCCGCTCCGGCAAACCCGGTGAAGACCGTCCTTCCCGCTCCCGTAAGACAGATGGTAGTGCCGACGAAAAACGTCCTTTCCGCTTTGGCGACCGTCCGAAAAAAGAGGGGGATAGTGACCGTACCAAACGCAGTTTTGGTACCCGTGGCGACGCAAATGAAGACCGTCCCAAACGCAGCTTCGGCCCGCGTGCTGCAGATGGTGAAGACCGTCCCAAACGCAGCTTCGGCCCACGTGCTGCAGATGGTGAAGACCGTCCCAAACGCAGCTTCGGCCCGCGTGCTGCAGATGGTGAAGACCGTCCCAAACGCAGTGCTGGACCATCTTCCGCAACAGGTGACGATCGTCCCAAACGCAGCTTCGGCCCCCGCGCTGATGATGGCCAGGGGCAGCCAACACGTAGCTTCCGTGCCCGCACAGAGGAGGATGGAAGTCGCCCCGCTCGTAAACCGGCAGGCGACAAACGGGAAACACCCAGTGGCTTTAACCGTAAAAAATATTTTGATAAAACCAACGACCGCTTTGCCGACAAGCAGGCGCATAAAGATTATAAAAGTGGCGTAAGCGAAGGTTTTGCAGGCGAGGCAGGAGAAGGCGCAGCTGCCGCACCCGCTAAACGTATCCGCAAAAAGATCGAACTGCAACCTTCTACCATGGCTCCCGGCGAAATGCCGTTGAATAAGTTTGTGGCGCATTGCGGCATCTGCTCCCGCCGCAAAGCCGTGGATTATATTAAAGAAGGCAAGGTGTCGGTGAATGATACCGTGATTACGGAACCCGCCTTTAAAGTAACGGCCAGGGATGCCGTGAAATTGAATGATAAACGCATTGTCATTCAAAAAGACCTGGTGTATATCCTGCTGAATAAGCCCAAAGGATACATCACCACCACCGACGATCCGGAAGGCCGTCAAACGGTTATGGCACTGATTGAGGAAGCCACTGAAGACCAACGTGTGTACCCGGTAGGCCGCCTGGATCGCAATACTTCCGGCCTGCTGCTGCTTACCAATGATGGAGAGCTGGCACAACGCCTGGCCCACCCGAGTAACAATATCAAGAAAATATACCAGGTTGGCCTGGACAAAGCATTGACCAAAGCAGATTTCGACAAGATCATAGATGGTGTTACGCTGGAAGACGGCCCTGCCATGGTAGATGCACTTGGTTATGTAGATGTTAAGGACAAAACTACCATTGGTATTGAAATTCATAGTGGGAAGAACCGTATTGTTCGCCGCATTTTTGAAAGCCTGGAATATAAGGTAGAGAAGCTGGATCGTGTGATGTATGCAGGCCTCACGAAGAAAAATCTGAACCGAGGCTCCTGGCGTTATCTTAGCGACAAGGAAGTGATCCTGTTAAAGCATTTTAAGCAAAAATAGGAACCGGTACATGCGCATAGAAGAACAAATTTTATTAGAAACACCAGACTTTGTGGTGGTGAATAAGCCTTCCGGCCTGCTCACCATCCCGGATAGGCACGACGGTGAGTTGCAATCGCTGCGGGGTATTTTACAAAAAAGATACGGGGAAATTTTCGTGGTACACCGCCTGGATAAAGACACCAGTGGCGTTATACTCTTTGCCCGCAATGCGGAGGCCCACCGTTATTTTTCCCAGCTTTTTGAAAGCCGAGGTGTGCGGAAGTTTTATCAGGGCCTCGTAACCGGCCAGGTTGTGCCATCCAAAGGTAGCATCCTGGAACCCATTATTGAACACCCTGCCATTAAAGGTAAAATGGCCACGGCCCGCAAGGGAAAGGCCTCCCACACCGATTATGAAGTGCTGGAAGATTTTGGTGCCTATAGCCTGGTTCAAGTGCAAATTCATACCGGCCGTACCCACCAGGTGAGGGTGCATATGAAACATATTGGCAATCCCATTGTGATGGACGAGCTATATGGTAAAGCCAAACCCGTACTGCTGTCCGACATTAAGAAGAAGTACCGTTTGGGTAAGTTCACCGAGGAAGAAAGGCCCCTGCTGGCCCGCCTGGCCTTGCATGCTTTTCGCCTCGAATTTGAAGATGCTACCGGGCAAGCCTATACGATAGAGGCCCCCTTGCCCAAAGACATTCAGGCGGTGGTGACGCAGCTTCGCAAGCATGTTTAGGTTTATCTGTCATTCAAATAAATATTTAACAGGGCGCACCCGAAAGGTGTGCCCTTGTTGTGGTGCGCCACGCATGGCGATAAACTAGACGGTGTAAGTCCGTTATGGGGGTATGTAATCGCCAACCATTAGCCAAGAGGAAGGGTGTCCATCGCGAGGTGGAATCTGAAGGAAGCTGTCGGCAAAGTTCTGGCCCGAGGAACACGAACACCATTAGGCAGAAGCTGTGGGGGTAAGCTTGCCAAACAAAGCGAAGCCCAAAGATTACACGGACCTAGTACTGTAGATGGTGCGGGTAGATGGAATGAAAGTTTATCGTCTTACCGTGGGAGATCTCATCGACGTGCGGAAACGGTGTATGAAGCACGGT
>NZ_FMAR01000036.1 GCF_900094705.1 Chitinophaga costaii
TTACCGTTCCCGTCGTACTTGATTTGTTCTTCGTAGGCTTTTACCGCCTGTCGTATCCCTCCGATGGAGAATCCTTAATATGATGATGTGTATTCCAAAGGAGGGATACGGGGGCGGCGAAGCGTAGATTGTGATTGCATCTATAATTTATTTTGCTATCTGCAAAAATAGATGACTTTTCAATTCATTTGGACCTGTGCGCTGGCGGAGGAATACACAATGTTGGACTTTTAGTGGTGTTTAGTGTTATCGAAGATCTACCACTTTTTGAAAAACGCAATATTTCCATTTTGCCCCCGGATTGGATTGCTTTCTATGAACATCAGTTAAAAGCACATGGCATGGTCGCTACAAAATCCTGGATGGTAAACCAGGTTTATCTTTCATTAGGTTATTTTTTGAGTGCCTGCGCCAGTATGGGACTGGACGCCACCCCCATGGAAGGCATTAACCGTAACGCGTATAAACAGCTATTGCCCCAAAGTGATTATACGCCATTATTTGCGGTTACGGTAGGCTATGCCGACGCAAGTGATTTGAATCATCCAACCGTTTCACCAAAATCGCGGTTTGATCTGGATGATGTGGTGCAATCAATTTGAAATGGAATTAGCAAATTAAAATGGGATTAGCAAAGCTTTTGAAGAAACACTTTAGGACTTTTTTGATGCCAATGAAAACTGGCTTAAGTAAATTCTTATGACGCTTTTAATGAATGCCATAGTAGGGCGCAATTGCAACTATACAACGCTCCTCCCCATCCCTTCCAAGTTACTTTTTTCTATATTTACCCAATACAATTGCATAACATTTTTACACCAAAAAAAGTACAAATACTTATTGTCTAAATTCAAATTTTCCATCTAATAGCATAACACGCTATAAGTATTTATTGATAAGTCAATCCTCATTTTCTTTTATCTTCAAAATCACTCTTCTGATTCATTATAAAAACAAAAATACTATCCCGCTCAGCTTTCGTTAAATTTTTAAAAAGAAATAGATGATTATTATCGCATAAAGCTTCCGAATATATATAACTAAATTTCAATCCCATTCCTTTCATTTCTAATATTGACGGTTTATACATAGATCTTCGAGCCGTGTAATTATGGCACGAAATACATTTTTCGACCACTAATTCCTTGCCCGTCTTGTTATTATTTTTTGCAGAGCATGAGAAACAAAAAAAAACATATATATAAAAATCGTTTCATGAAATCATTCTTATTTTAAATTTATAACTGCTCCCTTTTCTTTCAAATATTTAGCCGCATCGTTTCTGCTAGTTGAATTTTGTTCATCAGGCTTAATATCTCCTCTTTTGTTTATTTGATCCCAAATGAAATTCCAAGGACCTAGCGATTCTTGCCACACCTCCATGACATGCTCACTGTGTATATCCCAACAACTATTGGGTTCACCATTCATTATATCCTTGTCATTTTCCCCCCGATCATACGCTCCTAAAGTATGTAATAACTCATGAACTACTGTTTTCAAACCTTCGGATCTCCTTGAAAAATTTGCCAAATCTGAAGCCTCCATTAGAGCAATTCTCCCCCCTCTTTGGGCAACCCCTAAAACATCTCCCTTAGTAGTATTAGTAATCTTATCTACAATCAATAGCACATTTGCTCCATCATCAATATCATCTATTCTATCTACAACTCTAACATCAATATCCGTTTTTATATCATAGGTTACTTTTCTATTTACATACTCATTTGTATTCTTTAACCTTCTATTTTTTGTTGTAAATGGCCCTGTTTGATTGCCAGACTTTTGACCATAAAGATAATCTGTCAACTTAGAGCGAACCGTATTCTGAATATCACTTAAATCAATATCGTTATTCACTTTAGATGATACATTCAATATTTGAATTGTGATTTTCACAGATCCTGTCACCGTTATTGAACCATCAGCCCAACGAGTCACTTTAAAATTTGAAGGTATTACATCCTGTCCATTTGGGTCAATTAAATAATTAGGATTGTTAACTGCGTAAACATATGGTGCCAAACTCGGATACTTTATTGCCTGAGGATCCACCCGAAACCACCTTCCGACTCTTGAATCATACACTCTCCCACCAAAGTCTATATTATTCCCCTCCCCCTTCACCTCATTATCATTATCATTCTCCTTCCCATTAAACCCATACCGGTAAAAACCTGCGCAATCTCACGCCCACAGCCATACCTGCCTTAAAACCCGGCGCAGTGGCCGGGTTTTCTTATTGTGATTCATTTCAATTATCATTCCTTTGCTATAATTTTCTACATTGGCCAAATAAAAAAAATATAACAGAAGACGGATCACCTATACCCTGCAACATTTCTAAACGAAAACTATAATCTCCTTCTGGCCTAGCAATAACCTCATGAGAATGTATCTCCAAGTCTAAAAATGTTTTTAAATCTACTTGAGATATAATAAGAGAACGAACATCGGAAAACTCATATATAAGACCTACATGATCAGAAGCTGATTCTTCATATACCGAGAAAGAAATTGTTATCTCTCTTTTACTAAAATCAAAATCAATTCTATTAATCCCTTGATCATGTAACTCCAATTTTCGTAGTTCCTCAATGGTTTCGTTTAGTATCAACATAAGCCTATGTTTAGTTTATGAGAAATATGAGTTTTTATTTTCTGAGGGTTCTGTCCCTGGCACCTCAGTATTAAGCCACCCTTTTACACGATCAAGCGTGCGTTTGAACCAATTTTTCTTTTCCGGTTCAGGTTATACTATTATCTCATTCAACATCTTCGGCATCCCTATGTGTGATGGTCCTGATCCTTTGGGAACTGGATTGCCAGACTTATCCAGATAATAGTCACCTTTATTACTGGAGTTAGGATTATACCTGTGCCAATGGTCTTTGCCCTCCCAGCCAGGCGCCCCGTCTTTACGCGGATCCCATCTGATTTTCTCTTTTGTCTTATTATTTAAAAAATCTCTACTTCCTGATTTGTTGCTCGGATGCGTAATGTCTTCCCATTCGCTGCTCAATTCTCCAGGTGAAGCTGGCGGATTAGTCCAGTCAATCGGGAGATTCGCTCCTTCAGATGCTTCCATTCTCTTAGGTTGTCCAACAGTCAAGTCCCGAGGCAAGGAGGGCATAACTGGAGGCAAAACTATTTCACCTGGAGGAAGAGGAACAGTTATTGTCCCTGGCTTAGGCAGCGTCAAAATTGGCTCTAATGGAATCAAGCGAGGTATCCAAATTTCCAACCCATCTAAATCTACAGCTACTATTGGGCTATTGCCCGCAAATGCATAAGGCGACCACCAAGGGTATGTTTTGGTTAGCGGATCCACACTCAAAAACCTTCCCACTCTCGGATCATACACCCGCATCCCATAATCCTGCTGATTCCCATCCCCCTTCACCTCATTATCATTCTCCTTCCCATTAAACCCATACCGATATCCCCCCGTACTCCCATTCCTATCCACCATCTGCATCCCAAACGGCGTATAATCACTATAACTCGCAATCGTAGGCAAATAATAATCTATCGCTCCATTATGATCATTATCCACACCCACCCGCTGGTCACTGATGGTAGACAACACATTGCCCAGGTGGTTCGTTAGCTCATACCGGGATAACCCTTCCTGGCTCCAGGCCGTAGCCCCTGCGCCAGCTGTCAGCGTGATGCCCGCCTGCCAGGTACCCAGCCGGCTGCTGCCATACAAATCCTGCTCATTCCAGTACACCTGGCTGTCCCCATTCTTATTCCCATACACCGCCAGCGTGTTACCTTGCGCATCCCTTGCATACCAGGTCCGGCTGGTGACGCCTCCGCTAATATACTCCTTATAAATCCTGTTTCCTGTAGCGTCGTAGGTATATTTCAGTGCATCCCCGTTCGTCTTCGTGATATGCGAAATTTTCCCATACACCGTCCACTGGATCTGGCTCACCCCGTTCGCAGGATCTGCTGTGAGGTTGCCAATGTTGTCGTAATGATAGTTATCAGCAGCCTGGTTCACCAGGTCCTTGTTGGCGTAATTGCTGCCGCTCACCCCATCTTGGATATGCCGCAAACGGTTAGCCGTTAGTTGCCCGTTATTATCCTTCGGGTAAATATAACTCAACCGGTCCATATCCGCCTGGCTCTCCACCACG
>NZ_FMAR01000034.1 GCF_900094705.1 Chitinophaga costaii
GCGTCGTATTTCCTACGGGTCTTTTTTGTGTTTCTTCCAGTCATTGCTTTGCAAATTTAAGCAACTTTACTGTCCGGATTTATTGGACCATTTCAGTTTCGCTTTTAAACAACAAGCACTACCTACTATAAAGTAGGCAGTAGGTTGTGATTTGCTTTCATTTTATTATGTAGTTTCGTTTTTAAACAACCTTAATGTGAAAAACGCCGCCCTCCTGATAGTTGTGATTTGCTTTCATTTTATTATGTAGTTTCGCTTTTAAACAACCGGCAAAACATGTACAAGGCCTACCTTAAGGTTGTGATTTGCTTTCATTTTATTATGTAGTTTCGCTTTTAAACAACAAGGAAGCACGCAGGATATACGACTCAATGTTGTGATTTGCTTTCATTTTATTATGTAGTTTCGCTTTTAAACAACTCGTACCCCTGAATACCTAGACGGGTTAGGGTTGTGATTTGCTTTCATTTTATTATGTAGTTTCGCTTTTAAACAACAATCTTGTCCTTATAATAACGAGGCATTGCGTTGTGATTTGCTTTCATTTTATTATGTAGTTTCGCTTTTAAACAACGAGAATGATTACCACGCTTTGTGTGGCGATGTTGTGATTTGCTTTCATTTTATTATGTAGTTTCGCTTTTAAACAACACGACTTGGAAGGGAAGTAGTAGTAGCTGCGTTGTGATTTGCTTTCATTTTATTATGTAGTTTCGCTTTTAAACAACAACCAATGGTTTTGCGCCGTCGCCGGCATAGTTGTGATTTGCTTTCATTTTATTATGTAGTTTCGCTTTTAAACAACTCGCGTTGATAGCGATCATAGGGGTGCTGGGTTGTGATTTGCTTTCATTTTATTATGTAGTTTCGCTTTTAAACAACATAAATTTGGTAGTTACGCATTTGCGTAGGTTGTGATTTGCTTTCATTTTATTATGTAGTTTCGCTTTTAAACAACCGTACGCGCATGTCGGCCATGTCTATTTCCGTTGTGATTTGCTTTCATTTTATTATGTAGTTTCGCTTTTAAACAACAACCAATGGTTTTGCGCCGTCGCCGGCATAGTTGTGATTTGCTTTCATTTTATTATGTAGTTTCGCTTTTAAACAACTCGCGTTGATAGCGATCATAGGGGTGCTGGGTTGTGATTTGCTTTCATTTTATTATGTAGTTTCGCTTTTAAACAACATAAATTTGGTAGTTACGCATTTGCGTAGGTTGTGATTTGCTTTCATTTTATTATGTAGTTTCGCTTTTAAACAACATCTTGTCCTTATAATAACGAGGCATAGCTGTTGTGATTTGCTTTCATTTTATTATGTAGTTTCGCTTTTAAACAACCGAAACGAAATTTTTTAACGGTGCAGAAATGTTGTGATTTGCTTTCATTTTATTATGTAGTTTCGCTTTTAAACAACATGTGGTTGTTTTTTATGATTAAAGAATAAGTTGTGATTTGCTTTCATTTTATTATATAGTTTCGCTTTTAAACAACGTAATGTACGCAATGTATTTTTTAGGGACGGTTGTGATTTGCTTTCATTTTATTATGTAGTTTCGCTTTTAAACAACCGAGGACTCGGTACTAAAAGACGGAGAATTGTTGTGATTTGCTTTCATTTTATTATGTAGTTTCGCTTTTAAACAACTTTCCCGTACCTAAATATGACTCACAACCAGTTGTGATTTGCTTTCATTTTATTATGTAGTTTCGCTTTTAAACAACATGAATTAAATGAAACTTTCTACATGCAAGTTGTGATTTGCTTTCATTTTATTATGTAGTTTCGCTTTTAAACAACTATCAAAACATCCTCTGTACCTCTTACTACGTTGTGATTTGCTTTCATTTTATTATGTAGTTTCGCTTTTAAACAACATTCATCACCTCCGTGTTTTTGTCGCGGTGTTGTGATTTGCTTTCATTTTATTATGTAGTTTCGCTTTTAAACAACCATATTTCGGGGATTTCCGGCAATGTAACGGTTGTGATTTGCTTTCATTTTATTATGTAGTTTCGCTTTTAAACAACAAGGACGCATTTGACGATGACGTTATATTTGTTGTGATTTGCTTTCATTTTATTATGTAGTTTCGCTTTTAAACAACGTTAATACGTCATCGACCTTCTCTCCGGTGTTGTGATTTGCTTTCATTTTATTATGTAGTTTCGCTTTTAAACAACGTAGTGAAGCTGGACAGATAATCTTTTACTGTTGTGATTTGCTTTCATTTTATTATGTAGTTTCGCTTTTAAACAACAGTGTGTCGTTTGCTGTTCGCACTGTTACTGGTTGTGATTTGCTTTCATTTTATTATGTAGTTTCGCTTTTAAACAACGCGCGCCGGGTAGCAATCTGAAACGTCTCCGTTGTGATTTGCTTTCATTTTATTATGTAGTTTCGCTTTTAAACAACTTTTCCGGATTTCAAGAATAGATAGTTCCTGTTGTGATTTGCTTTCATTTTATTATGTAGTTTCGCTTTTAAACAACGCAAAGTGTAATCTTGATAAGTAGCTATTGGTTGTGATTTGCTTTCATTTTATTATGTAGTTTCGCTTTTAAACAACCACCGGCTGCGTCCAGGTCAACGGCTATGCGTTGTGATTTGCTTTCATTTTATTATGCAGTTTCGCTTTTAAACAACGGTAGGCCGTCGGTTTCACCAGTAGTATTTGTTGTGATTTGCTTTCATTTTATTATGTAGTTTCGCTTTTAAACAACCCGCCGCGTTGGGGATGTGCGGATTATCAAGTTGTGATTTGCTTTCATTTTATTATGTAGTTTCGCTTTTAAACAACGTCATTTCCTGCTATTTGGAAGTCCCAACAGTTGTGATTTGCTTTCATTTTATTATGTAGTTTCGCTTTTAAACAACAATAGGCCGCTGGGTCCTCCTTAACCAGCTGTTGTGATTTGCTTTCATTTTATTATGTAGTTTCGCTTTTAAACAACTCAATGATAGAGTTAGTAGCTACCTTCATTAGTTGTGATTTGCTTTCATTTTATTATGTAGTTTCGCTTTTAAACAACCCTCTTCGTCTTTTAAGCCTTCCAGGTCTGAGTTGTGATTTGCTTTCATTTTATTATGTAGTTTCGCTTTTAAACAACTCCGCAGGACGGCTATCTACGTTATTAAGGGTTGTGATTTGCTTTCATTTTATTATGTAGTTTCGCTTTTAAACAACAAAGAACTTCGCCTGATCTTCTAGGCTTTTGTTGTGATTTGCTTTCATTTTATTATGTAGTTTCGCTTTTAAACAACCCCTTACGCTTCAACAAAAAGACGATGCTGGTTGTGATTTGCTTTCATTTTATTATGTAGTTTCGCTTTTAAACAACACAATCGGTTCAGAGATCACAGACTCAGCTGTTGTGATTTGCTTTCATTTTATTATGTAGTTTCGCTTTTAAACAACGCGAGGGCGATGGTACTTATAATCTTAAGTGTTGTGATTTGCTTTCATTTTATTATGTGGTTTCGCTTTTAAACAACATAATGAGCTGGTTCAATTCATAGGTACCAGTTGTGATTTGCTTTCATTTTATTATGTAGTTTCGCTTTTAAACAACCGCGACTTATTGGATATATGGGCGCAAATGGTTGTGATTTGCTTTCATTTTATTATGTAGTTTCGCTTTTAAACAACATGATCCCAGGGTAAACCCGTTGATGAACAGTTGTGATTTGCTTTCATTTTATTATGTAGTTTCGCTTTTAAACAACGTAATACCGGTTCGCTCCTGCAGTTCCTTTGTTGTGATTTGCTTTCATTTTATTATGTAGTTTCGCTTTTAAACAACTAAGTGTTATGTTTCGCTATTTTCTTTTCGGTTGTGATTTGCTTTCATTTTATTATGTAGTTTCGCTTTTAAACAACACAATCCTTCAAAGTTCAATACAGTAAAGGATTTAAGGTTGTTTTTAGGAAATAAAAAACGGGCGATCCGCCCGTTTTTTATTTCCTATTAGAATAGTTCTAACTGTTGCACGGTATCCGGTGCGCGCACCTCTAAATGTCCTCTGAATATTTCCATCATACCAAATTGCTTGTCTGTTACGCACATAATTCCCACATGTCCTTGGAATGGCAAAATGGATTTTACCCTTTTAATATGTACATCCGCATTTTCTTTGCTGCTACAGTGACGGATGTACATACTAAATTGGAACATGCTAAAGCCGTCCTGTAGAATTTTCTTTCTAAATGTTGCATAGTTTTTACGATCTTTTCGAGTGTCTACCGGAAGATCGAAAAATACGAGAACCCACATAACGCGATATGCATTTAATCTTGAATGCATTAGTATTCAATTTGTTATTCAAGCACCGGATAGAGGATTTTCCGTGATTTTCCTTCATAACATTTTGCAAGACTAGTGGTGGTTCGTTGTACTGCAATCAAAAGGGGGCTTTTCTGCCCATCTAATTGAACGTCCATGGCGGGAATACCCAGCAGTTGTTTTTTCATAGAGGGTGTCATTTCCAGGTATTTACCTTGTGCGCTAATAATTGAACAAACTATCTTGTCTACGAATGGACGGTAAGGCTCCATGATATCATCTGCCAGGCAATAAGCATTGTATTGGTTACGGTGAAAAATACCCAAGGTTGGTAGTAAACCGGATGCAACGATACTCCTCGCTACTACCGCCCTGAGTATCGCATAGCCGTAGTTAAGTAAGTTGTTGGGAGGAGGGCCATGGCGATCACGGCTAAAATTTAAAAAGGGTGGAAATAAATGCTTCCAATAATAGACCGCTGCTCTGGCTTCATGATTTTCACTATCTCCACTTTTTACTTCTTTTGCAAAGTTCAGCAACAACTTATTTTCAACTCGTTCTTTGGCCAATAAATGGGCCTGGTTATTAATTTTTGCGATAATAGTTTGTTGCCATAATTGCTTTTTCAAAGTGTCCCTCCGGGAAGTTAAAAAGGCGGTATTGGTTTGAAGGTTAACTTTGTCGAATGCCTGAATTTTTCTACATATTTTCCTGATTCAATTTCC
>NZ_FMAR01000041.1 GCF_900094705.1 Chitinophaga costaii
GCTTAATTTTACCTGCTGTGCTTCATATAATGTCTTATAATCTATAGCGTCCTGCATGGGATGCAAAGATCGTAAAATTCGATATAGATATTACATTGGGGTGGCCTATTATTGCATGATTTTAGCCGTATGTTGATATCTTTTTCGATGACGTACACTTATCAATACAACGCCCTGTAGGAGCAGGCTGAGTTGATAGCTGGTTAATACGGATACTGCTGGCAGTTCGTAAGTACCGCGTTCCAATCGCTTATGGTAGAGAGCAAAACCATCGCCTTCCCATAGCAAAAGTTTAATCTGGTTTTACGGCGATTCAAAAAAACAAACACATCGCCGCTCAACACGTTTCAGTGCATTTGGATAGTAACGATGCCGCTAAGGGAATCAAATCCTTTGCGCATATCTGCAGTACCCTGGTAAAGAAAATAACGACAGTTGGCTGATAAGTGTAACATGATTAACCTGCCAACGTTTTAAGGTAATCGGCATGCACTGGTTGATGCAGAACAATACGGACACCATTGGATAGGTAACATGCTGCGAAAGCACTACTAGTTACTGAGCTTGGTGATAGCTGTATGAAACTGTTGCTGTTGGGCTGCCCATGGCGGTATTTGTGGTACCAATAATGGAAAACATGATAGGTTATACCGGCTTGCTGACAATAAGATTTTTGGCTTTGACCGCTTTGCTGCCACAAACGAATGTGGTTATACATCACTTCGGAAGGAACCTCTTCTTTTTTCATTTTATTTTTACAGCAAAGCTAGTATGATCTCTTTTTAGAAGTTCGGTACTTTGCCGGAGGGATACTCCACGCTTAAACGCGAGATGATCTATCCTCATGTAGTATTTAGAAAGAAGCCATCAGTAAAATTTTCCGCTATATCGAAACATGGTACAACAGAACGAGAAAACAATCGGCGTTACAATATTTGTCACCGTCAGAATATGAATTTGAAATGGAAAACATATTTTTAACAAAGGCAGCTTAATTTGGTGTCCTGATTTATAGGCCAAGTTCATTACATAACAATAATTACATAATAATGAATTAATTTACAACAAATTGTAATTTATGGACAGAGTTTAATTAAGCGGATAATCATTTTTTCTATTAAACTACACTGGCAAAGATGGCAGAGTTACAATATCCAATTCTTTAAAATCGTCAAACTCGGATTTGTTTGAGCCATGAATATCCTCAATAACCCTAAACTCCTGAACACTATGCGTAAAACTTGAGTTAAGAATATACTCTATCGCCAAAATAAAATTACCCGATATTAATAAGTACATGTTACTGTCATAGGTTATACGTACCTCATCAATATAAAGCTTCCCATACTTATTCCTTAGGTTATCAATCTCGTCACCTCGATTCATTTCGCCAAACTCATTAAATTCTCTAAAGTCCAAACTTGTAATATTATATTTAAGTGTTCCAAAGTTTGTTTCAAAAAAGATGTCCATGTACTCAGGAATGTCTTTATTCTGACGATAAAAAATATTTATTAATTCTAAATTATTCATACTTCTTTATTTAGCACTAACTCCTTTTGTGAACATATAATCATAAACAACCTGAGTTGCTGTTGAGCCTGCCAAATAACCTACAAGGCCGCCAACAATACCTCCAACAACAGCACCTGCTGCATTCCCCGCACCCGGCACTACCGTACCGGCTCCACCGCCCCATGTAGCAAACGCACTTGCACCTGTAAGTGCACCAGCCCAACCGCCAACTTTTATATTCAATGTTCGCATTACATTATCACTTTGGCTAATCTCGTACACATCTGCAGCCACGGCAATAGCTATACATGCACGACCACCCCACTTTATTGTATTAACAGCCGACCCGTACTGTTTTAATGCTGCTGCCAATTCACCATTAACGCAGGTCTTGACATCCCTTGTATTGCCTCTGCCGCCCCTGAGCCACTAAGGCGTGTTATATTAACGCCGCTTATTCCAGCTTCTGATACCGCTACGGATTTTGTTCCTCCTATTTGATATACAGAACCCCCATCATTTATCATAAAGTCGGCAAGCTTAGTATACCGCACCCCGTCAGCAATACTTTGATATGTAGACTTTAATGCCTCTGGGACTTGGGATATTGATGAATACTTTGTATTAAACTGTTTGTTTGCAGCACTTAACCCATCATTAAACCATCCTGACATTTGCTGCTTTGTAATCGTTTTCGCATTGGATAAATCAACAGTCGCCTCAACAACTGTATTAGCATTGGCTGCTTGTTTTCCAATTCCTTTCTCATTTAAATCTGTTGTAAAATATGTAAACGCATTTCTATTCGATTTACCTGGGTCAAACCCATTTTCTTTGATGCTTGCTGCATTTGCAGAAGATGTTCTATGATATACTGGGGTAGGGTCGCCGTTCCCTGCCTTGTCGCCATTAAGGTCTGAGAATAAAATTGGATTGCCGCCAAAGCATAAATAGGGACTCTCCCAATCCTTTTGTTTCGGATCTATATTCCAACGTCTTCCTATTCTACTATCGTACTCCCAAAATAAAGCGGTTGTAATATTCTCATTTATTTCTCTATCATGTTCCTGCCCATTAAACCCATACCTATACCCCACACTACTAAACGTCCTTCCCGGTTCCTGCATACCAAACGGATAATAATCCCCCGCACTTTGCACCTTTGGCGTATAGTCAACTATTTCATTTCCATTACTACTTCCTGGCAACTTAGCATCTCCGATGGTCGATAGTACATTACCCAAATGATTCCCCAGCTCATACACCTTCTCCCCACGTTGGAAATTAAACAGCACCCCATTATCCGTTGTTCCGGCTTCCTCCAGGTCTTTCTTACTTTCATCAATACCCAGGCGGCTACTGCCGTAGATATCTGTTTCTATTTGGGTAAGATGACCCGTATTCACGCTATTATCTCCACGGGTGTAAATGCTCATGACGTTGCCCGT
>NZ_FMAR01000035.1 GCF_900094705.1 Chitinophaga costaii
TTCGGGTCATAGGTCACCGTTTCGCCAAAGTCGGATACTGCTACCGGTGTCCAGTTGTTGGTGGCCACATTCAGGTTACGGATGGTTTGCATGCCAATGATACGGTTCAGCAGATCATAGCGGTAGTTGTATTGCAGTGGCTCTCCCACTTTCGGCAGATTCACACTCATGGCGCCAATGTTACCATTATACAGCGGCTTGAAGTTACTGCTTCCTGCTTCTGCAAAAGATCTTATAATTTCACACAACAATTTTACAACAAAGAAACGGCTACATCAATCCTTGGGGTTACCAAACACCGCAAGATATTTACATAAATATAGCTGCCTGACCCCTGCCGAGAGCTTGCGCTATATGATTAACCGGGCAAGCCCGGCCAATCATATAGCGCTTGAAAAAGAAAAGAAAACTTATTTATCGGTCTTGAGACTGGGAACCATTATAGAACCCAAATGATTAGTCGTCTGAGTTAGTAAAAACACAATTTTTCTTTACCGAATCCAACATCTTTTCATCATACGATAACTTGACTGGCTCATTAATATCTTTAGTAATATCTACTAGTGTGCCATCCTTAAGATTTAAATCAACCCAACCAATTGCAAATTGGTTAGGTTGATTTTTAAACATACACATATACCTTATTTCAATAGTGATAATGCTATCTTTTACAGCATTTACAACCGATCTATATTCAATAGTATCCTTTGACTCAAAATCAATTTTGTAAGTACTGCTGTGGATAAATCTATCAATTAAGGAATCGCAGTCCACAGTTGGCTGCAATACAGCATGAGATGACAAGGAACTGTCCTTCAGTTTTATATCAACATCTTTAACTATGTTAAGGGGATTTCTAAGCACCTTCTAATCGTTGTTTTTTTTATTTGCGCAACTACTAAAAAAAATAACCGCAATCAAAATTATATATCTAAATACATGAGCGTCCCGTTATAAAGTAAACATATTCAATTGATTAGGTTTTAGTTCTTTGACATATTGCGGATCAGTTTTTGAAAACAATTCATTCAATGGTGTTTTGCACAAAAGGGATATGCTTAATATTTGTAGCACTTCATACTGCGATTGTTTCAAGTTCATTTTATATTTTACAATGGCTACCAATAAGTAAGTTATCATGGCAATGTAGATCTGTGTTTTGACTGCGTTCATACTATAGCCCCAAAATGCTTTTACTTTCAAGTGCTGCTTTATCCATTTGAAAAATAGCTCTATCATCCATCGGTACTTGTATAATCAAGCGATCTCCAGGGGACTTAACTCAAAATTGTTTGTCATGAATACAAATTCGACACCTGTCTCAGTATCATAGTATTTAATGCGTCTGATTAGTTCGGGGTAGGAAAGCGCAACTAGATGATTTTTCAATCGAACATTTTGGTCACATTTCATGCCTGTACTTTTATCTACTTTGCTGGAAGATATTCTCACAAACTTAAAATTATCTTTGGCCCTTGTGACAAAATAAGCGCACGCATGATGGATTCTATAGAGTCGTTTAAAATCAATGTAACCCTTGTCCATCACGTAATAACTGCCTGTTTCCAATGGGAATACATCTAATGCGTTCACGTCATGAACAGATCCTTCAGTAATGTAAATGAATGTAGGGATATTTGTTTTAATATCTAGCATCGTATGCAATTTCACAGCGCCCTTCCGCTGCCTGAATTTGGCCCACCAAAAGACATTTAGGCAAAGGTCTACGACAGTCGCATCGATTGCATATACAGGAGCAGTTATCGGAAGTTCAAATGTGCTGCTACCCATCGCAAGTCTTTGTGCGTGGCCCACCAGAATAGCAGCAAAGGATTCATAAATTCGATAATCCCTTTTCTCGTTTGCATTTGCCAAGTTCGACTTAGAAGTACCGGTTCCCATACCCAAGTGATAGCTTTTGTTTTGTTGTGATTGAAGGCAAAAGATTAAATCGCTTAGACTTTCACGATTGGCTAGCTGTCCGAAAACCATATATAGCAATTGATGCCAGCAGGTGAAAGTTTTTACCCTGTGATTGCCTTGATATTTTGCTACACAACCAATAAAATCGTTGTGTGATGAAAATTCGATTAATTGAGCGAAAACGTATTTGCCTTGATTCATAAGTTGTTGAATTACATTTAATTGTAATTCAAAAATTCCAAATCAGTAAAAATCGTTTGAAATTTCGGTGCCTTCAAACCCTTATCCAGCAATATTTTCAAAGAACTTGCCCCTAAGTTAACAGGACGGTCATGATCTAAATATTATCATATAATTACCTGTTTATTTTTTATTATTACCATTATTGGCATTGTATTCTTTTGCTAATTCTCTCATTAATGAAGGAGTATCCTTCAATACAGCTTTTTCATAAACACTATGTGCGGGCTCCACCGCGCTATTCCATCTAGCAAAATCACCGTTATATCTCTGAATATATTCCGCTTTTAATTATCAATATTCCATAGACTACCTCCTATTGGCGGCAATTGTGGTCCTAAATAGCAGCTATCATCAATAACTAATCGGTATCCCTTAGTAAAATCAAAGAGTTTAATATGGTTTAAAAGCTGTTCCCTATTTGAAAATTTTGAACATTGGGATGCAGATTTGAATAATCCGTCAAATGCTAATTCACCGTTGTAATCTCTAAATATTTTAAATCTATACTGTCCAGAGTCCCCAATCGTATCTGCCAAAAAAATCCAAAAACCTTCGTCAAAATCTCCTTTCCATACTGCGGTTTCAGGAACTGATTTAGGTCTTTCTGGTGCAACTGCATTCTTTGTATTAAAAACATACTTCAATAGAAAAAAAACAATCCCACTTAATAGCAGTATACCAGCAAAAGTAAAAATTATTTTTTTGATCATGTCTTCATTTTAGATTTATTTAAGCTGCTTTTTGTATTGGTTGCTTTTTTATTTCTTGTGCTATTATTACTTTGTTGGGTACTAGTATTAGTAGTGCTTTTAGTGTTGCCGTCTTTTTTAGCATCCGATTCATCACCTTCTCCAATTGTTGTTTTCTTCGTTGTGGGATCATAAAGAACCTCAGCATTCCCTTCTTCTACGTATTCTGAAACTATATTTTTGGGGGTTGGAGTATAAATTGATGGTTGGTCAACATTAGGATCTTGATTTACAACATCAGCCGCAAATGTTCCACAATTATTTCCCAATAATGAATATGGTGGTCTATTTGCATCGTATTGAGGATTTCCTGGATTTGATTCATTATACTTTTGATCAGCATAGTCTTTCATTTCTTTAAACTTATCACTTATAACATACGCACCTTTAATGCGACCTCCTTCTCCTGATTTTTGGGAAATTTTACCCATAGCAGCGTTTACACTTTCCTCTGTCGCTTTCCCATCCTTCCCAAAGACAATTTTTCCTACATCATATTTACGAACTAATCCCTTAGTTCCGTCAGTTGTTTTATACCGTCCATACTCATAATAAGTTGCCCTGCCCGTATTATTGTCAATTATCATAATACCTGCATGCCCCAAACCTCCTACTTTAGGGGCTTTCCATGTGCCGATTTTTATTTCTGGGTCAATTCTATAATCTGGAAAAGTTATCAATATTGCATCTCGTCCATCACCATCTTTGAAGGCTATTGGGGAATTTAAACAGAAATTATAAGGACTTTCATTTGGATACTTTGCTTGTAATGGGTCAACACTTAACCACCTGCCTATTCTTGGGTCTTGTATTCTTTCTCCAAAATCATAGGCATTTCCTTCACCATAGATTTCATTATCATTCTCCTTCCCATTAAACCCATACCGGTACCCCGCACTACTAAACGTCCTTCCCGGTTCCTGCATACCAAACGGATAATAATCCCCTGCACTTTGCACCTTTGGCGTATAGTCTACTACTTCATTTCCATTACTACTCCCTGGCAGCTTAACATCTCCGATGGTCGATAGTACATTACCCAAATGATTCCCCAGCTCATACACCTTCTCCCCACGTTGGAAATTAAACAGCACCCCATTATCTGTTGCTCCGGCTTCCTCCAGGTCTTTCTTACTTTCATCAATACCCAGCCGGCTACTGCCGTAGATATCTGTTTCTATTTGGGTAAGATGACCCGTATTCACGCTATTATCACCACGGGTGTAAATGCTCATCACATTGCCCGTTGCATCCCGCACATACCAGGTAAGCACCCCATTCACTGTTTTACTGATACGGTTTCCACTCCCATCGTACGTGTAGTGGATGGTGGTAGCCGTACCTGTTGTTTTATGAATATCCGAAATTTTCCCGTAAACCGTCCACTTGATATCGTCGATGCTGCTCTGCTGGTCTTTCACGAGGTTGCCGATTGCATCGTAGTCATAGTTACCATCTGCCTGGCTATCAATATCCGTCGTGTAAGCAGCAAGATCTACATCGTCTTTGATGTTGTCCAGTTTATTGGTGCCGGCCAGGTAGTTGTAGTGCATTTGATCCATGTTCAGCGACTGGCCGGCCCAGGTAGCATTACCATTACGGTTGTAGTGTAAGATATTCCCATTCGGGTCATAGGTCACCGTTTCCCCAAAGTCGGATACGGCTACCGGTGTCCAGTTGTTGGTGACCACATTCAGGTTACGGATGGTTTGCATGCCGATGATACGGTTCAGCAGATCATAGCTGTAGTTGTATTGGAGCGGCTCTCCCACTTTCGGCAGG
>NZ_FMAR01000037.1 GCF_900094705.1 Chitinophaga costaii
CCTGCCGAAAGTGGGCGAGCCGCTGCAATACAACTACCGCTATGATCTGCTGAACCGTATCATCGGCATGCAAACCATCCGTAACCTGAATGTGGCCACCAACAACTGGACACCGGTAGCAGTATCCGACTTTGGCGAAACGGTGACCTATGACCCGAATGGGAATATCTTACACTACAACCGTAATGGTAATGCTACCTGGGCCGGCCAATCGCTGAACATGGATCAAATGCACTACAACTACCTGGCCGGCACCAATAAACTGGACAACATCAAAGACGATGTAGATCCTGCTGCTTACACGGAGGATATTGATAGCCAGGCAGATGCTAACTATGACTACGATGCAATCGGCAACTTGGTAAAAGACCAGCAGAGCAGCATCGACGATATCAAGTGGACGGTTTACGGGAAAATTTCGGATATTCATAAAACAACAGGTACGGCTACCACCATCCACTACACGTACGATGTGAGTGGAAACCGTATCAGTAAAACCGTGAATGGGGTGCTTACCTGGTATGTGCGGGATGCAACGGGCAACGTCATGAGCATTTACACCCGTGGAGATAATAGCGTGAATACGGGTCATCTTACCCAAATAGAAACAGATATCTACGGCAGTAGCCGCCTGGGTATTGATGAAAGTAAGAAAGACCTGGAGGAAGCCGGAACAACGGATAATGGGGTGCTGTTTAATTTCAAACGTGGGGAGAAGGTGTATGAGCTGGGGAATCATTTGGGCAATGTATTATCGACCATCGGAGATGCTAAGTTGCCAGGGAGTAGTAATGGAAATGAAGTAGTAGACTATACGCCAAAGGTGCAAAGTGCAGGGGATTATTATCCGTTTGGTATGCAGGAGCCGGGACGGACGTTTAGTAGTGCGGGGTATCGGTATGGGTTTAATGGGAAGGAGAATGATAATGAGGTGAAGGGGGATGGGAATCAGCAGGATTATGGGATGCGGGTGTATGATCCGAAAGTGGGGAAGTTTTTGAGTGTGGATCTTTTGCAGAAGAAATACCCTGAATTAACGCCTTATCAGTTCGCCTCAAATACTCCTTTACAGGCAATTGATTTAGACGGGTTAGAAGCTTTTTTTATCCACGGAACTGCCAGTGATCCTTCGAGGTGGACTGAAAATAGTGGAACTATCCCTCAATATTTGAGGATTTCCGGAAATACAAAATATGATGCAACATTTGAATGGGGAACTAGAGTGGCAAAAATTCAGCCTAATGCAACTAAACCTGGAAACGGTTACTTAAATCAAAATACTGATAGGGAAACTGCTGCACATGCATTGGTTCAACATATTATTAGTTCTGGTTTAATTGATCCTAAAGAAGGGGTTGTTACATTGATTGGACATAGCCACGGCGGAAATGTTGCTATTCAAGCCGCAGATGAATTAAGAGAATATTTAGACTCTAAACCCGAATACAAGGATATGAAAATTAACATTATCACAATTTCTACCCCTGCAGAAAATACTCCATTTGCTAATGAGAATCCAAGAGAACATATGGAATCTATTAATAAACATCTGCAGTTATACAATGAAGAAGATGTAGTTCAAAGAACTCTTTCAAATGTAATGAAAGACAAAAGTAAAATTATGCTTCCCTTTCTTCGGACTTATAGAAATTTCAACCTCTTTAGTAATGATTTTACACAAAATCAGAAAATAGATGTTTCCAAATACTATGGAAATCATAAAATTGCAACTAGTGTTGAAGCTCATTCATTTGACGCTAATCATCCCGATTTGTTAAATCAAGTGCAACCCATATTTATTAAACGATAGTATATGAATAAATTTGTCCAACTTTTACTCGCTTTTTCATTTATATTTATATCTTGTGAACATCAAATGCCTTTAAAACAAGGGAAAAGTGAAATTGAAGAATACTTAAAGGACAACTATAAAGGCCAGTTTTTGATTGACTCCATATGCAAACATTTTAGTCGGGATTTATTTAATCAACAAGTAGGATTTAAGGTTTGGTTGCGAGATAATGACAACAATCGTTTTGGTCCTATTTTTTTCCAAAAAAATAAATACCAAGGAGGTTGGATTACTTATGGAGGAACAAGCGTGTTAACAGAGTATAAAAAGGTTTATAATGGCCCCAAGTCTCAGTATGATAATGGTCCCACAAAACAGAGCCGGTAGTTAAGATAAACTAGAACATCTTAAATTGCCAAATCATGACAAAGAAAAGCAGACGTAAATTTAGCGGGGACTTCAAAGCAAAAGTAGTGCAGGAAGCCCTAAAAGAGCGCAGTACAGTAGAAGAACTCGCAAAGAAGTATGAATTGCATCCTACGCAAATAAACACCTGGAAGCGGGAAGCGGCAGCCAAACTAGCTGGTGCTTTTGATGCTGACAGCTCCAGTAGTAATAATGAGCAGCAGGAAGAAAAACTGGAAAAGCTGTATGCTCAAATCGGCCAGTTGAAAGTGGAAAATGATTTTATAAAAAAAATTGCGGTAGCCCCTTTACAACGTCGCAGAAATATGATAGAGACTCAGCATGATATCTTAAGTGTTCGGCAGCAGTGTCAACTACTCAACTTACATCGTAGTGGCCTGTATTACCAACCTGTGGCTGAAACGTCTGAAAACCTGGCTATCATGCGTTTTCTGGATGAACAATACTATAAGACTGCATTTTATGGAGAAAGACGTCTAACGGTGCTATTACGCAGTAGCGGTTATCATGTTAATCGTAAGTGTGTGAGGCGACTGATGAAGGTTCGACTATCTTGGCCGCATCACAGAAGTAGGACAGTTGAAGAGTACTACCGCGATGACAGACCTGGTATCCCGCAGTGAAAGCGCCCTGGATACCTGGATAGCCAATGTGGCCAGTTCCAAAGAGCAGATCACCATCACCAGTTACGACCTGCCACACACACCACTGGAAGGGTACCTGTGGAACGCAGAAAACCTGCGGAACAGGGTTTCCTGGAGTGCCGTGTACAACACGGGGGCCCAATTACAGGATGGGTATGATCGCGCTTCCGCTACTTATTACAGCTATGACGTACATGGAAATGTGAAGGAGTTACTACAGGAATTTAACTCCGGTATAACAGGCGACAACTCCACTTTGGGTCACTATAAAAAGATTGCTTACAATTATGACCTGATCAGTGGAAAAGTAAATACAGTAAGCTTCAACCCCGGCCAGCCGGATGCTTATTACCATCGCTATAGTTACGATGCAGAGAATCGTATTACCGACGTAGAAACCAGCCGCGACAGCCTATTCTGGGATCATGATGCATTTTACCAGTATTATAAATATGGCCCGCTGGCACGTACCGTATTAGGCCAGCAGCAAGTACAGGGCAT
>NZ_FMAR01000039.1 GCF_900094705.1 Chitinophaga costaii
TTTCAAATAAATATGGCAGCTACCTACTCTCCCGCATGATTGCGCAGTACCATCGGCCATGAGGGGCTTAACTTCTCTGTTCGGAATGGGAAGAGGTGAACACCCTCGGCAAAACCACCATAAGATCTTAATTCAATTCACTCGCTTTTATGAGAAATTGATATATCTTCTGATTGTGAACTCTAGGCTACAGCAAGGTTTGAGTATCATGATGACACAACAAATCCATCCTGCGCAAATGTTTTACCGTTCACGCTAATAATTTACATATTGGGAAGTTGTCTTACTGGACCTATAAGGCCTATCATAAAAAAATAAAATTAAAGCTTACGGGCAATTAGTATTACTCGGCTTCGATGTTACCACCCTTACACCTGTAACCTATCAACGTCGTAGTCTCCGACGGCCCTTAAAAGTAAACTCATCTTGAGGTAAGTTTCACGCTTAGATGCTTTCAGCGTTTATCTTGCCCGTACATAGCTACTCTGCACTGCACCTGGCGGCACAACAGATACACCAGCGGTACGTACGACCCGGTCCTCTCGTACTAAGGTCATGTCCTCGCAATTTACTAACGATCACAACAGATAGGGACCGAACTGTCTTGCGACGTTCTGAACCCAGTTCACGTGCCACTTTAATCGGCGAACAGCCGAACCCTTGGGACCTTCTCCAGCCCCAGGATGTGACGAACCGACATCGAGGTGCCAAACCTCCCCGTCGATATGAGCTCTTGGGGGAGATCAGCCTGTTATCCCCGGAGTACCTTTTATCCTTTGAGCGATGGCCCTTCCATACGGAAACCACCGGATCACTTTAGCCAGCTTTCGCTCCTGCTCGGCGTGTCAGCCTCACAGTCAAGCACCCTTTTACTAATGCGCTCTGCGTACGATTACCAACCGTACTGAGGGTACCTTTGCGAGCCTCCGTTACTTTTTAGGAGGCGACCACCCCAGTCAAACTACCCACCAAACAATGTCTCCTCTTGCGAGGATTAGACTCTAAATAACAGAAGGTTGGTATTTCAACGTTGACTCCTCAACTCCTAGCGAAGCTGATTCATAGTCTCCCAACTATCCTACACATCTGGCATTCAAAATCAATGTTAAGTTGTAGTGAAGGTTCACGGGGTCTTTCCGTCCCGTTGCGATTAACCGGCATCTTCACCGATACTACAATTTCACCGAGCTCGTGGTAGAGACAGTGTCCAACTCATTAGACCATTCGTGCAGGTCGGAACTTACCCGACAAGGAATTTCGCTACCTTAGGACCGTTATAGTTACGGCCGCCGTTTACTGGGGCTTCAGTCAGAAGCTTTGGATTGCTCCGAACATCCTTCCTTAACCTTCCAGCACCGGGCAGGTATCAGGCTCTATACGTCATCTTGCGATTTTGCAGGGCCCTGTGTTTTTGTTAAACAGTTGGTTGGACCATTTTACTGAGACCACCCAGAAGGTGGTACGCCTTATCCCGAAGTTACAGCGTCAATTTGCCTAGTTCCTTTACCACGGATCACTCGAGCACCTTAGGATATTCTCCTCGACTACCTGTGTCGGTTTACGGTACGGGCTGCAATAACCTAACCTTAGAGGGTTTTCTTGGAAGTCTGTTTAGGGACACTATCAACGCGGCCGAAGCTTTGCTGTACTATCAGGTTCATCACCTTCTGCGGATTTGCCTACAGATGGTATAACTACACCCTTTAACGCACTATTCCGTAAGTGCGCGGTCCTTTCACTACTCCGTTACCACATCGAAATTATTGCAGGTACTGGAATATTCACCAGTTTGCCATCAGCTGCGCCTCTCGGCTTTGCCTAAGGACCCGACTAACCCTGATCCGATTAGCGTTGATCAGGAACCCTTAGTCTTGCGGTGATAAGATTTTTCATCTTATTTATCGTTACTTATGCCTACATTTTCTTTTCTAAACGCTCCAGCATATCTCGCGATACACCTTCAATGCAGTTTAGAATGCTCCCCTACCGATAAGTCCAATAAAGGACTATCCTAAAGCTTCGGTTGTATGTTTGATGCCCGATTATTTTCCGTGCCCAAAACCTCGACCAGTGAGCTGTTACGCACTCTTTAAATGAATGGCTGCTTCCAAGCCAACATCCTGGCTGTTATAGGGTTTGAACTGCGTTTGTTCAACTTAACATACGATTAGGGACCTTAGCTGTTAGTCTGGGTTATTTCCCTCTCGGCCACGGACCTTAGCGCCCGCAGCCTCACTCCCGTAGAATATATCATAGCATTCGGAGTTTATTAGGGTTTGGTAGGCGGTGAAGCCCCCTAGCCCAATTAGTAGCTCTACCTCTATGATACCTCTGTTATACGAGGCTGTTCCTAAAAACATTTCGGGGAGAACGAGCTATCTCTCAGTTTGATTGGCCTTTCACCCCTATCCACAGGTCATCCCATAGCTTTTCAACGCTAATGGGTTCGGTCCTCCAGTTTGTGTTACCAAACCTTCAACCTGCCCATGGATAGATCACAAAGTTTCGCGTCTACCCCCACTGACTATAACGCCCTGTTAGGACTCGCTTTCGCTACGGCTCCGTTATTGATAGAACTTAACCTCGCCAGTGAAGTGTAACTCGTAGGCTCATTATGCAAAAGGCACGCCGTCACCCAATAATGGGCTCCGACCGCTTGTAAGCGCACGGTTTCAGGTACTATTTCACTCTCCTGTTCGGAGTACTTTTCACCTTTCCCTTACGGTACTGGTTCACTATCGGTCTTTAGGGAGTATTTAGCCTTTCCAGATGGTGCTGGCAAATTCACACAAGATTTCTCCGGTCTCGCGCTACTCAGGATACTACACGTCTATCACAATTTCTGTCTACAGGACTTTCACCTGCTATGGTGTATCTTTCCAGATACTTCAACTTGATGTGACTTTCTAAAAGTAGTCCTATAACCCCGGTACAGCACGCCATACCGGTTTGGGCTCTTCCCCGTTCGCTCGCCACTACTTAGGGAATCATTTAATTATTTTCTTTTCCTGCAGGTACTTAGATGTTTCAGTTCTCTGCGTTGGCCTCCTTTCCAGGATAATACGTCTTCAACGTACTGGGTTGTCCCATTCGGATACCTACGGATATATCGCCTGTTTGCGGCTCCCCGTAGCTTTTCGCAGCTTACCACGTCCTTCTTCGCCTCCTAAAGCCTAGGCATTCACCATGCGCCCTTATTCGCTTTAAATATTTTATATTATTTATTCTATGACCAATACTGTCTGATCATGTATCTCTACCTAATCAAGTATTGTATAAAACAACTTGTTTTCCCAATATGTCAAAGAACTTTTTCTCTATTAACCCTGCCGAT